>NZ_SRLE01000001.1 GCF_004745945.1 Mangrovimicrobium sediminis
CCACACCAGATTCTTTTCCCCCGCCCTTCGAACCCTCTCGCGCCAGGCGGGTACCCACCTGTGAAGGCCGCGACACACGCGCCGCCGGGATTGCGAAAAACACCCCGCAACCCTTGAACTTTTTATCCAGAATCAGATACTTACCCGAAATAAAAGCGAGACCAGCCCCTGCAATGAACCGGCTCAACAGCAAAGCCAGCGCCGAGGACGCCCGCCACCGGGAACTGCTCGCCGCGAGCGCGACGGGATGCCGGGAATCCTTTGCCCAACTCTACGACCTGCTGTATCACCCGGTGGTGCGCTTTCTCTACCGCTACACCAGCAACAGCGCCACGATCGAGGAAATCCTCAACGACACCATGCTGGTGCTGTGGCAGAAGGCCGACACCTTTCGCGGCGATTCGCGGCTGATGACCTGGGTGCTGGGCATCGCCAGCCGGCGCGCCCTGAAAACCGTGAATCGCGAACGCTCCCAGCGCGAGCGCGCGGCGCAGCTTGATCCCCCGGAACTGGCGGCGCAGGACCTGGAGCGACTGGGCACCCTGGCCACCCTGGAGTGGGCCATGCAACAGCTCAGCGCGGACCACCAGCTGGTGCTGGAAATGGCCTACTTCCAGGGCCTGAGCTGTGAGGAAATGGCCGAGGTCCTGGGCTGCCCGGTAAACACTGCCAAGACCCGCCTGCACTACGGCCGCAACAAGCTGCGCGCCGTATTCGCCGGTGAAGACAATCCACTCGAACTCAACGACTTTATCGACGAGGCATCCCGATGAACCACGCCAGGATGGCACTTTCCCACGCGCAGGTGCGCCAGCTGATGCCCGGCTTCATCCACGGCCGGCTGGACAGCCAGCAACAGCGCGAGGTCCAGGAGCACATCGCCTCCTGCGCCAGTTGCGCGCGCCAGCACCGCGATGACCTGCAGCTGACCGAGGCCTTCGCACCACCGCCCCGGGACATCGAACTGCTGCTGACCTCGAGCCGCCGCGAGCACAACCGGCAGCAATTGTTCGCCATGATCGACGCGCTGGAACCCGCTGCAGCTGCGC
Source organism: Mangrovimicrobium sediminis (assembly GCF_004745945.1). GTDB lineage: Bacteria > Pseudomonadota > Gammaproteobacteria > Pseudomonadales > Halieaceae > Mangrovimicrobium > Mangrovimicrobium sediminis. The sequence continues at coordinate 1,050 of NZ_SRLE01000001.1, forward strand.
CTGCATCGGCGGGCCCGGCGAGCGCAACGCGGCCGCGGCGGCATTCAACCTGGCCCCTGGCACTGGCGGCGGGACTGGCGGCGCTCAGCGTCGGCGCCACCCTGTTCAACAGCCAGCTGGACCCGCACCACGGCTACCAGTCGCAGAGCTATCGCACGCAGACCGCGGCCCTGCCCGGCGCCACGAACCAGGCCAGCCCGGCGAGCTACCGCGTGGTCTTCGACGCCAGCACCACCCTGGAGAGCATCCAGGCGCTGCTGCAGGGCATGCACGCGACGGTGATCGACGGGCCCAGCGCCGCCGGCGTCTACACGCTGGTATTCCCCGCCGACACACCGGAAGCGGAACTGCTGGGCGAGCTGCGCGCCGACCCCGCGGTGCTGTTCGCGGAAAAAAGCGTACACAACGACGGCTGATCATCGATGCGCAACCCCCTGCACTACTGGCTTCGCGCCCTCGCCTGCCTGCTCGCCCTGGGTTTCGCCGCCGGCTGCAGCAGCCTCGGCGACGAGAATGCAGCCGCGGCCCATGCCGGCCACCAGCAGCTGCTGATCACCTTCGCCCCCGGCGAGGAGCACGAGACCGGCCTGCTCAACGCGTTTGCCAACCAGTATCACCGCGGCAACTACGGCGCGGCGCTGAGCACGCGGCGCCAGATCTCCGCGGTGGAAAAGGACTACCCGATCCACGAGGAGGCGGGCTGGACGATCAACTCACTGGGCATTTACTGCGTGCTGTTCGCGGTCAACCCGGACACCGACGTCGACCAGCTGCTGCAGCGCCTGGGGGCGGACAGCCGCATCGATAGCGCGCAACTGCTGCTCAGCTACCAGACGCACGCCAGCGTCAGCTACAACGACCCGTATTTCGGCTTGCAGTACGGCCGTGCGCAACCGTTCATCCTCGAGCTGCACCGGGCGGCCACGGGCAAAGGCGTGCGCATCGCGGTGGTCGACACCGGCATCGATCCGGATCACCCGGACCTGGAGCGCCAGCTCGCCGGCAGCGAGGACTTCCTCGGCGACGGCAAGCAGGCCAGTCACCAGGACATTCACGGCACCGCGGTGGCCGGGGTGATCGCCGCCCAGGGCAACAACGGCAGCGGCATCGTGGGCATCGCCCCGGACGCGCGCATCTACTCACTCAAGGCCTGCCGCCAGTTGCAACCCGGCTCCAGCCTGGCCAGCTGCGACAGCTTCACCCTGGCGCGGGCCCTGGATTACGCCATCATGCGCGGTATCGACATCATCAACCTGAGTCTCTCGGGGCCGCAGGACCCTCTGCTCGCGCGGCTGGTCGAGTCCGCGCTGGCGCGCGACCTGGTGATCACGGCCGCTGACCCGGGGACGGGTGAGGCGCGCTACCCGGCCCTGCTGCCCGGGGTTATCGCGGTGCGCGAAGACCCGCTACAGGCCGCACCCGGCGCGGAGTCCGACCCGCATGGTTTGCTGGTAGTGGCGCCGGGCCGCGAGATCCTGAGCACCGGACCGGGCGGCGGCTACGACTTCTACACCGGCTCGTCGATCGCCACCGCCATCGTCAGCGGGCTCACCGCGGTGTTGCTGGAGGAGGACCGCGACATGCCGCCGGCGGGCCGCGTCGCCTGGATCAACGACGCGCTGCGGCGGGAAATCGGCCCCGCGGACAACGAACCGCGTCCCACAAAACCGCTGGCGATGGCGTCAGATCGGGTACAATCGGAGAAAATACCAATACGTTTGGAATTCTGATATGCCCGTCCGCCGGACGCTCGCCTGCCTGACCTGCGCCCTCACCCTCTCGCCACATTCCCAGGCCATCTCCCCGTCGGACTTCGACTGGAACGGCCAGCTGGGTATCGCCAGTGGCCTGGTCTACCGCGGCCTGGACCTGACGTCCGGCGATGTCACGCCGAATGTCGATGTGGCTGTCGAGCATACCAGCGGCCTGTACCTGCACGGCTGGCTTACCTATCTCTACCTGCCCGAATACTACATCGACGAGATCGACGGCGAGGACGCCTGGCAGGGCATGATCGACCTCGGCTACAGCTGGCGCGCCAGCCACGACTGGACGCTGACCCTCGCGCACAACTGGTACCGCTACACCGAGCAGTGGCTGGAGCAATCGCCGGATTACCGCGAGTGGAATGCCAGCGTGGATTACCGCGACTTCGTCACCGTCGGCTACGCCCGCAGCGACCGCCTGTGGGGTATCGACGAGCGCCAGGACACGCTGACGCTGAGCGCGCGCTGGCCGTTCCACCGCCGCGTGCTGGGCGAGGCGGCGTTCGGCTGGGTGGACCAGAGCGGCACCTACAGCGACCACTACAGCTTCGCACGCCTCAACCTCGGTGTGTTATGGCGGGCGTGGAGCGCGCAGCTGCAGTATCATCACAGCTTCGGCATGGGCGATACCTACGAACACGATATCGCCGAACACGTGGTCATCGCCGCGCTCAACTGGCACTGGTAGCGCGCCGCGCACAGACCCGGGCCGCCCACCCCTTTCACGACAATCCAGAAAAAAGGAAAACACAGCATGACGAGCAAGACTGCCCTGGTCACCGGCGCCGCCGCCGGCATCGGCAAGGCCTGCGCCCTGCGCCTGGCCGCGGAAGGCATCAATGTCGGGGTCCTGGACCTCAACCTGGCCGGCTGCGAGGAAGTGGTCGCCGAGATCGAGGCGGCCGGCGGCCGCGCCATCGCCCTGCAGGCGAGCATCGCCGACCGCGCCCAGGTGTCCGCCGCGGTGGACAAGCTGCGCGCCGCTTTCGGCCCGGTCACCATCGTGGTCAACAACGCGGGCATCTCCAACTTCATCCCCTTCGAGGAGCTCACCGAGAGCGACTGGGACCGCATGTTCGAGATCAACACCAAGGGCACGTTCATCGTCACCCAGGTGGTGCTGCCGGACATGAAGGCCGCCAACTGGGGCCGCGTGGTCAACATCTCCTCCTCCAGTGCCCAGTCCGGCAGCGTGGAGCAGGTGCACTACTCCGCCTCCAAGGGCGCGGTGATCAGCATGACCCGCTCCCTGGCCCAGGCCCTGGGACCCTTCGGCATCACGGTGAACAACATCCCCCCCGGTGCGGTGATGAACACCATCATGTCCGAGGAAAACAAGCACCGCTTCAAGATGCCCATGGACACCCTCAAGCGCATGATCCCGGTGGGCCGCACCGGCGAGCCCGAGGACATCGCCAACGCCTGCGCCTGGCTGGTGGACGAGCGCAGCAGCTACGTGACCGGGCAGACCATCGGTGTCAACGGCGGTCGCGTGCCCTCCTGAGGACAGCGCGCGGTGTGACGGCCGGCGCTGTCACACCGCGGTCTTGAAAGGTTTACCGGGGCGTCATACGCCGGTCAGATCGCAACTGCTAGTGTGCCGGGTAACCCCCAAAACCGGAGCACCGCGATGACCCCCGCATCCCGCACCCGCAAGCCACGCCGCAACCTCCTGCCCGCCCTGTTGTCCGGCGCCCTGTTTGCCTGCGGCACCGCGCTCGCCAGCGAGGGGGGTCTCGACCGCGAGGTGCGCTTCGCCACCTTCAATGCCTCGCTCAACCGCGGCAGCGAAGGCGCCCTGGCCGCGGAGCTGGCCGACAGCGGCAGCGCGCAACCGGCGGTGATCGCCGAGATCATCCAGCGGGTGCGGCCGGACGTACTGCTGATCAACGAGTTCGACTATGACGCCGCGGGCCTGGCGGCACAGCTGTTCCGCAGCAACTACCTGGGCGTTTCCCAGTCCGGCCAGGAACCGTTGGACTACCCCTTCTATTTCGTTGCGCCGTCCAACACCGGCGTGCCCTCGGGGCTGGACCTGGACAACGACGGCAACCTCGACGGCGACCCGGACGACGCATTCGGTTTCGGCTTCTTCCCCGGCCAGTACGGCATGGTGGTGTACTCCCGCTACCCCATCGACCGCGACAAGCTGCGCAGCTTCCAGCATTTTTTGTGGCAGGACATGCCCGGTGCGCTGCTGCCCGACGACCCCAACACGCCGCAAGCACAGGACTGGTATTCACAGGAGGAGTTGCAGGCGGTGCGGCTGTCCTCGAAAAGCCACTGGGACGTTCCCGTGGCGATCAACGGACGCACTGTCCACCTGCTCGCCAGCCACCCCACGCCGCCGGTATTTGACGGCCCCGAGGACCGCAACGGCAAGCGCAACCACGACGAGATCCGCTTCTGGGCCGACTACCTGCGCCCGGGGCCGCGCTCGAACTACATCTACGACGACAACGGCGACTACGGCGGGTTGCGTGCGGGTGCACTGTTCGTGCTCGCTGGCGACATGAACGCGGACCCCTATGACGGCGACAGCGCCGCAGACGCCGCCAACCAGTTACTGCGCCACCCGCGCATCAATACACGCGCCACGCCAGACAGCCTCGGCGGCCCGGACGCCAGCGCGCGCCAGGGCGAGAATAACCTCACCCACAACGGCGACCCGGCCTACGACACCGCGGACTTCGCCGAGGCCAGCTTCGGCGGCCCCGGCAACCTGCGGGTGGACTACGTGCTGCCCTCGCGCTCGCTGCGCATCGTCGATGCCGGCGTGTTCTGGCCCGAGGCGACGGACCCGCTGTTCGCGCCGCTGGTAGGGGACTACCCGTTCCCGTCTTCAGACCACCGGCTGGTGTGGATCGATATCAGGGTGGGCGCGTTCTAAGACGCGCCCGGTTCAGGCCACGCGGGGAATCGGTTCCAGGTCCGGCGCGACGTAGTGGCGGCGCGCCTGCTCGGTGGCGAGGGTCGATTCCGAGTAGTGGCTGAGCAGGATGCGCGCATCCAGCAGGGCGGGATTGCGACGGATAAACTCGTCGAAGCTGTTGCCGGGTGCGGTCTGCAGCATAAAGAAACTGATTGCGTCGACCCAGGCGCAGGTCAGGGTGCGGTGATACTTCTCGCGGCCCAGTCCCAACACATTGAGGAAGGCCAGCAGCGCACGCTCCATGCGCCAGGCGGCGGTCTCCGCGCTGTCCACACAGAGGTAGACATAGGCCAGGCGCAGGTGGTCGCGATGGCCGAAGTCCTCGGGGGAGATTTCCAGCGCCTCGAAGCGGCAGCTGAATTCCATATCTTCTGGCGAAGCCAGGTGGTGCACCGGAGCCTCCTTCATGCTCGGCATGTTTACGAATTGCGGGCACAAAAAAAGGCAGCGCCATTTGACGCTGCCTTTTCTTTTTGTGAGGCGCGATTATACGCAGCCGACCCCGGAGCGCAACACCACTTGCGGATTTTGTGACCGATGCACGCTTTGCTGCGACAGGTAGCGCTCTCGCCTAGCCCAGCAGCACGACCCCCAGGGCCAGCACGAAGCCAGCGGCGGCGAATTTCAGCCCGGTGCGGAACACCGGCAGGCGCGACACAAACATGAAAAACGCCGACACGGCGAAGAACAAAAGACCAAGCCCGAAGAAAATATTCATGAAAAACAAAGGACTATTGGTGTTTGCCTTATGCAGGTTGACCAGTTTCTGCAGCGGCAGCGGGTATTCCTTCAACGTGACCGTGGCCAGGCCGCTGCGTTTTTCATAGCGCCCCTGGCGGAACAACAGTTGCTCGGCATCCTCGGCATCCACCGCGAAATTGCGGATTCTCAACTCCTCTCCCAGGGCCTGTCCGCCCAGCCCCGGCGCCAACTGGCGCTCCTCGATACGCTCGTACTTGAGGAAATCCGTGGTGCGGAAGATCAGCAGCACACCGCTGCAGGCGTAGATCGCCATGATGCCGGCGAGGAAAAAACCGAGCAGGCGGTGGTATTTGCGGAAGGTATTGGCGGTCTTGAGCGTGGTCATGATGTCAGCGTTTCACTTTGAAAATGGCGTTCGGTTACAGGGGTCGGACTCAGTTCTCGCGGCTGGCGCGGGGCTGATCGTCGCGCACCCAGTCCACAGCCAGGTCCTCGTCGCGACTCATGCGCAGCAGGTGCTCGCCGACCACCTGCTCCGCCTGCAGGGCCTCGTAGCCGGTCCTGATGTCGATGGCGAGGTCCAACCGGTCGCAATCCGCCGCCAGGCGACAGCGGCCGAAGGGGAAGTCGATAATCCCCTGCGCCCCGGCGAGATTAGTGGGCACCTTGTGGGCGAAATGGCGGCACAGCTTGCTGAGCAGTATCGCGCTGTTGGCGGTGGTGACTGTGGCCCTGGTTTGCATGGTACGGTCCTGCAGCTGGAGGTTCCGGTTGTTTCGCAACGTTCACCGTCGGGTGATACTGCTCGCGCAAGCGACGGTGAGCGCTTAAGTCCGGGCAGTATCCGCCGATAGTGCTATGAAATATACTGATGTTTAATAATCTTTATTATGAATGAATTTGATTTTAGTTCGCTCGATGCCCGCACCCTGAAGACCTTGCTGGTCATCCTGGAGGAGGGTTCCATCTCCCGGGCCGCGGTGCGCATGGGCGTCACCCAGTCCGCCGTCAGCCACACCCTGGAGAAGCTGCGGCTGATCCTCGGCGACCCGCTGTTCGTGCGCGCCGGGCGCGGTATCACCCCGACCGAGCGGGCCCGCATGCTGCGCGAGCCGGTGCAGGACATCCTCGACCAGCTCAAGGCACTCACCGACCAGCGCCCCTTCGACCCCGCGGTCGGTGCGCTGCAGTACACCATCGCCGCCAACGACTTCCAGCGCGACCTGCTGTTCCCCGGCCTGCTGCGCCGTATGCTGGCTGAAGACGTGAACATCAACCTGCGCTTCATCCCCTCCGGCGTACCGGCAACCAACCTGCTGCGCCAGGCGCGCTGCCAGCTGATCGTGACCCCCATGCCGCCGGATGGCGCCGACATCTACCAGACGCGGCTGTTCGACGACGAGGTGGTGTGCTTCTACGACAGCGAGGTGCGCGAGGCGCCGCAGGGCCCGCAGGCTTTCAACGACGCTGACTATATCGACGTACAATTCGAGGACGACGAGGAAGTCTTCAGCGCACTGTACGCCAGCCTCGGCATGACGCAGGTGAACTCGCGCGTGACCGTGCCGAACTTTGGCGCCCTCGCCGCCTTCCTGCGCGACAGCGATATGCTCTCGCTGCAGCTGAGCCTGCTGTCCAGGGTCACACTGCAGGGACTGGCCAGTTGCCCGCCGCCCTCCCCGGCCGAGCGCATAACCATGTACATGGCCTGGCACCAGCGCGACCACAACGACCCGGCGCACCGCTGGTTGCGCGAGCAGATCAAGGGGTTTGCCGGGGAATTGCTGTCGACCTGACGACGAGTGCCTGCGGAGCTCCGGGCGACGGACGGTCAGCGACCGACCAAGGCGTTCAAACCGGCCGCCAGAGCGGCGCGCCGCGAGTGTCCCTGAGGGAGGGAATCTCTCGCCCGTCGATATCCGTGACGCCGTATTCTTTCGCCAGTTCCGCGGTGATGAAAGTCCCGCCGCTGTGCCGCATGACATCCGGGTCCGCGGCCATGGCGACGATAACGCGCCCGGGGAACTCCGGTGAACAGCCGTCTTTCAACCGGGTCGCCGCGCCGGATTTCAGGCCGGGAATACTCGCCAGGTTGTGCTCCGCGCGTTCGGTGAGAGTGAGGCCCTGCCACAGCGAAACGGATGCGACATGGTGCGGTTTCAGTTCGATGGCCATGTCCCGTGCCATGCGGTCGGCGGCAGACTTACTGGTGCCGAACAGCACGCCGTAGGTGTAGGCCACACCGGTGTAGCCGGAGATGGCGACCATCAAACCCGACTGCTGCGGCACCATTAAGCGCGCGGCGTGCCAGGCGGCGACGAAGTTCGAGCGCACGCCAACCTCCAGCATGTCCAGGTTGGAGAGCGGTTTTTCCCAGAAGCCTTTGGCCTCGGTCAGGTCGTCCGGCAGTGCGAAGGCGTTGTTGACCAGAATATCCAGTCGCCCCTGCTCGCGTTCCACCTGGGCGAACAGTGCGGCCACCTGTTCGTCGTCGCTGTGATCCGCCTGCACGGCGATGCCCTGCCCGCCTCTGCTGGTAACCTCGGCGGCGGTGGCGCCGACGGTACCCGGCAGGAAGTACTCGTCCTCGTTCACGGTGCGGCCGGTCACGTAAACCGTGGCACCCGCCGCGCCCAGCGCCAGGGCTATGCCCTTGCCGATACCACGGCTTGCGCCGGTGACCACTGCCACCTTGCCCTGCAGACTACTCATTCTCATCTCCCATGCGGCGCGCTTGCACCCTATTCTTCGGCCAGGAACCGGTCGAAAAAGTCTTCGCTGAAATCGTCAAATGTTCGACCGACGTAGTGGTCGCCCGCCAGGGGCGCGCCCAGCAGTCCATTGCGCCAGTCCGGGGCCGCACCCAGGTCGTGGTGCCAGTCATGCAGCATGGTGCGCTCCAGGATGCGCCACTCGTCGCCGCGCTGTTCCAGTTTGTCCAGGTAGCGGCCACCCATCACCAAGTCCCGTTGCCCGCCGCCGTCGCAGCGGCTGCGAAGGTAAATAGTGACGTGGGTTTCCGCGGCGGCCTGGTCGGTTTTCAATGTCATCAGCGTCTGGCCGAGCGTGTGCTGCATGAGGGTTACCGCCTTCGAACCGGCGATAGCCCAGTTCTGGTATTCCCGGAAACTCCCGGAGAAAACCCCGAGGTCGACGCAGGCATCCGGCCACAGGCATAGCCCGATGCGCTGGTCGCAGCGGCGGTCCTCGGCGCGCGCCAACCGGGCTATACACTCGCGAATTTTTTCGCGGGCCAGCAGGCGTTCCAGTTCGGGTCTGGCGGTTCCTGTCACCACAATGCTTGCGGTCTCCTCACTCGTCACTACCCCGTGGAAATCGATTGTCGTACGCCGCTACGCACCCACAATAGCTTGGCGGTGCCGAGACGCCATCCGGCTACTCACCAGGAGACAACAAGGGCATCGGGGTCGGCCAAAAAAAATGCTAAGGATAATATTAGCATTAGCGGGACGGCGAGCCAACCGGCGCTGGCGGCCCGGGAAAGCGACGCTAGTCGGGGATGGCGGGAGGCAGGCTGGCGATGGCGCTTTCGACCAGCCGCATGGCTTCGTCGTAGCCCTCGTTCACATCCAGCACGGCATCCTGTGCCATGGCCCGGGCCAGGGCGGCGACGATGGTCACGATCCCCGCGGCCGGGTAGGTCTCGGCATCCAGACCGCGGCTTTTAAGCTGCTGCTCGACAGCTTCGATCTGCAGTGTGCGGAAGTTGCGGGCCGAGGCGACGGCTTCGGCGCGGATGGATTCGCGGTGGTTAGCCAGGGCAATCAGTTCTGTGGCGGATATACCGGCGGTGTGGTCCCGGTGCAGTTCCCAAAGGGCTTTCAGTGGGTCTTCTGCACCCAGCGCCTCGACAAACAGCTTCAGTCGGCGCGCGGAACTCTTGCGGATAACCTCGAGGATGAGATCGTCCATGGTCTCGAAGTAGTAATAGACCAGCGGCGTTTTCAGACCCGCCGCCTCCGCCACATTGCGCGCAGTAATCGCGATATAGCCTTCATCTCGTAGCAGCCGCTCCGTCGCATCGATCAGCGCAGTCCGGTTCTCGGCGCTCTCCTTGCCGATGCGTCGCTGGGGCTTGCTCTTTGACATGCGCGAATTTACTTGTGGCGAGTGGAAGTTCCGCATCTTATATCGAACCCCTCCCGGCGGGCAAAGCGACCCGTGAATCCAATTGCCTATGCCACCCACTCAATGCTAAGGTTATGTTCAGTTTTTTGACCAAACCCATCCCCTCTCGCCGGACAAAAGCCAGGGGGCCCACGACACCCTGAAGGGAGGTGCGGAGCATGCAGGCAGCCAGGAACGCGGAACTGGAGTTCAGGGACATCAAGCCCGAAATTGGCGCCGAGATTCTCGCCGACAAGGAAACCCTGCTGAGCGGGGTGCACGCCGAGACATTGCGCGACCTGCTCGAACAAAAAGGCGTGCTGGTACTGCCGCAGGTCCATTTCACCGACGAAGAGCAGGTGCAGTTCACCAACACCCTGGGCAAGCTCGCCCAGGAAAACCTCGGGGCTGATGTCTACAAGGTCACCCTGGACCAGGAGCAGACCGCCACCGCCGACTACCTGAAAGGCTCCTTCTACTGGCACTTCGACGGCGCCATGAACCCGGTGCCCATTCGCGCCTCCATTCTCACCAGCAAGGTGACCTCCCCCGAGGGCGGCAACACGGAGTTCGCCAATACCTACGCGGCCTACGAGGCACTGCCGGAGGAACGCAAGCAGCAGATAGCGGACCTGCGCGCCGTGTACGCGGCGACCGCAACGCAGATGTGTCATACCCCCGAACCCAGCTACGAGGAGTTCATGCGCTGGCGGGCCCTGGGGCGCGTGGAACTGCCTCTGGTGTGGAAGCACGCGTCCGGGCGCAAGTCCCTGGTGATCGGCAACTACGCCGTCAACGTGCTGGGCATGGACCCTCTGGATGGCATCGAGCTGTTGGTGTATTTGCGCGACTGGGCCACCCAGGAACGCTTCCACTACAGTCACACCTGGAGCGTGGGCGACACCGTCATCTGGGACAACACCGGCACACTGCACCGGGCCATGCCCTACCCCCTGGACTGCGGGCGCATGCTGCATCGCACCAAGTTGCAGGGCGAAGAGCCCCTGCGCTAAGCAGGAAAGCACGCATGCTGACATCTGCCGGACGCTTCGCTGCAGCAAGTTCCATCGCCTGTGCCGCCGGCTGGTCCGTCGAGCGCGTGACACCGGCCAGCCGCTTGTTTGGCGCCAATGGCCTGCGCAACGGCCCGGATGGCCGCCTCTACGTGGCACAGGTGTCCGGCAGCCAGATCAGCGCCATCGATGTTGCCAGCGGCGCGGTGCATACCGTAAGCCCGATGGGCGGCGCTATCGTCGCACCGGACGACATCGCCTTCGACAGCGAGGGCAACCTGTTCGCCACGGAAATCAGCGAAGGACGGGTGAGCGTGCGCAGCCCGAACGGCCAGTCGCGCGTCGTCTACGGCGACCTCCCCTGCGCCAACCCGATCACCATCCACCAGGGGCGGTTGTTTGCCGGCGAATGCCTGCACCGCGGGCGTATCGTCGAACTGGACCTGAATGGCAGGCCACCGCGGGTGCTGGTGGAAAATGTGCCCATGCCCAATGCGATGGAGGTGGGACCGGACGGCAGGCTGTACTTCCCGGTGATGGAAGCCAACGAAATCTGGCGCGTGGGACTCGACGGTGGCGCGCCGGAAGTCGTGGCGCGCAACCTCGGCGTGCCGGACTCGGTAAAGTTCGACCAGCATGGTTTTATCGTCTCGACCCAGGCCGCCAGCGGCGAGGTACTCCGCATAAACCCCGAAACCGGGGAGCATTCGACACTGGCACAACTGGCACCGGGGCTGGACAACCTGGCCTTCGTTGACGGCCGGTTGTTCGTTTCCAGTTTTTCTGGCGCGATTACCGAGATTCTCGCGGGCGGCACTACGCGTTCACTGCTGCCGGCGGGCATGAACGGGCCGCTGGGGCTGACCTGCGAGCCGGACGGACGAGTGCTGGTTTGCGACGGTCCCTACTGCTATTGCGTGCACCGGGGCGCCCGCCCCGAAGTGCTGGGCATGTTGTTTACGCCGGGCAGCCCCGGCTATTCCCGCGGCATTGTCTTCGCCGCGCCGGGTGAATACATCATCACCACCGGGCTCGGCCAGGTGGCGCGCTGGCGACCGGCGCAGCAGGCCAGTGAAATACTGGCAGAGGGATTCGACCGCCTGTTCGGCGTGGACGTCGACGCCCGCGGGGCGGCGATTGTTGCCGAAGCGGGCCGCGGCCGCCTGCTGGGAATTTTCAAGGGCAAAGTGGCTGAACTGGCCTCAGGCCTCGACGAACCCAGGGGCGTCGCGGTGACAGACGATGGCGACTACCTCGTCGCGGAACAGGGTGCTGGTCGCGTGGTACGGGTGACACCGGGCGGCGTCGAGACTGTGCTGGATGGCCTGCAGTGCCCACAGGGTATCGCCTGCCGCGGAGCGTTTCTCTACGTGATGGACGCCGGCTCGCGCTCACTCGTCCAGTACAACTGCGTGAGCAAGGACAGGCAGACAGTGGCCACCGAATTGCCCGTAGGTCACCCGGCCGGTGTCACGCCCAAGCCGATCAGACCGTTCCCGCCACTGTCCGGCGCCATGGGGCCGTTTGCCGATATCGCCCTTGCCGCGGATGGTAGGTTGTACATTGCCGCCGATGCGGAAGGCAGTGTGGTGGCTTTGCGGTGCGATGACCAGGCAACTTGATCAGGTTGGGTCATGCTTTGGCGAGGAAGGCGCTGTGACTAAAACAAGACTCTATTTGCTGGTTTCGGGGCTCGTCATTATCGCCATTGGGCTGTCCTACGGCGCTCCCCGGCCAGCGCTTGAGACGTCTTTCGGGATAGCGATCGACGACGCAGCTCTACATATTTTCCGCGCCATCATGGGCCTGTACTGCGGGCTCGGCATTCTGTTGCTCCTGGGTGCCCGGTTCGATATCTACGTAAAACCGGCATTGGTGCTCGAGGCCGTCTTCTTCACCAGCGTGGGCGTAGGACGGGTGACCAGCTTTCTGCTCGATGCAAACATCCCGAGCGTAGCTGTTGGTGCCGTTGCTGTGGAGATTGTTTTGTCGGTGGTCACCTTGGCAGTGCTGTTTATGCAGCCGAGACGGACGCACCCGGGCAGTTGACTGCGACAACCGCTACACCTTCAAGGAATACCGTAAGCACCTTGCCGGACATGCCGCCCGACTTACAGTAGCAACCCAATGCCACGGCGGGGGCCAAACAAAAAGGGCCTACGTTTTCACGTAGGCCCTTCAAGTCGATTTGGTGGAGCTATGGGGGATCGAACCGCAGACCTCAACACTGCCAAGGTTGCGACAACCATCTTTTTTCTACTAGAGAAAACCACCATTTTATTTACACATATCAATAGGTTACAAACACCCAAAGTGGCGAGATTGCTTTCGTGAGTCTTTGTACCCTTTTAGTCAAATTATGTATTATCTCTTTATATTCAATTAGTTAAGTCACACTATTGGGCCTAAAACCTCCATCTATCATCGCAACATTCCAAATGTTGAATCGACTGAGCCGATCCTATTGGTAACCCTTATCTGTCTGATACTTTTAAAGAAAATGGGGCTACGCAAGTGAAAGCGCAAAACAGCAGCTATGACCTAGCTCAGACCAAACGGATCTTTGAAACGAAGCGAAAGCTCACCGCGAATAAGAAGCTCAATTCGGGCTGGATATTGGTTGGGGTAAGCCTTAAAGAACCTGGGTTTATGTACACATTGGCTCTGCCGGGTGGCGATCTACCTTGGGACTCCCGCGTTTCCCCCGATAAAGTAACGGAAGACGATTTAGCCTGGCTGAATTGACAAGGAAATATTTGGAGCCACGCTCCCTTTCTATCCAACTCATGGACTGATGCAATGTACTGAAGAGTCGTGCATCACAAGAGGTCATTTTGTGAACACCCGAACCCAACTATTCTTTTCGCAATTTCGCGCGTATGAATCCATCAAGGCTAGGCTGCGGCGAGAAAAATTTCGGCTTAGGTCGAAATTATTCACCATGCGGTATGGGTTAGCTGAGGCGAAAACAGACTATAAATCGTTTCAGGGACTTCTTAGTCTCACGCAAACCCCATTTTTTCTCGCTCTAATTTTCGGAACATTTCTGCAATTTACCGACCTTTATTTAGTTGATCTGTACAGGAAATTTGGAATTAAGATTCCAGCAGATGGGGACTATGCGACCTTTCTTGCAACAATAGCAGGTATTGGTGGTGTATTTATCGGCTTGTACTATGCCGCTATAAGCACTGTAAGCAGCACTATTTACTCAAGTGTCCCTAGCAATCTTAAGGACCTCTTAACCCAGGAGAGATATGGCAATGTATACATGCGTTTCCTCTCCTTCCTCACATTCCTGTGTGTCGTGCTACTGCTATTTCGACTCTCAGGGCAACCAAGGGCATATCTAGCCGTTGTTTTTATAGCAGTTTGCAGTGGCATAGGAATATTTTCATTCGTTACTCTGGGAAAACGCGCATTCGATCTCTTTGACCCAACCCAGCTTTCCCCTCATGTAATTCGCGACCTTAACCGCTGGTTAGCGCATGTCAAAGTTGGGGCATTTCGTTGGAACGACCCGCTTTTTCAAGGTCACGCCCAAAAACAGGCATCAAAGAGCATAGACACGCTTAGAATTTTAGCCACCACTGCGAAGAAAGAGGCTCACCTAAGCGGGGAATCTTACGTCAAGCTGTCAAAACAGATTGTATTCTTCCTCTATAAGTACGAAATATCTAAAAGGAATATCCCCACATCTAGCAATTGGTATGAACAAACACTTGAATTTAAAGACTGGTATCGCACAGAAGACTCGGCAGTATCTCTAGCTCATCAATCTGGAACTACGTTACAACCAGAAACAGCACACAACCATCAATGGATTGAGGAGCAGCTGATTCCGATTGTTTTGGACTGCATCACTGTCAATTACAACGAAAATCGCTTCAAAGAGGTCCTGTCAATTCTTGGGCATATTGAAAGTTATATCCAACTACTGGCCCAGTCGAACGAGATTGATAGAGCATTCGATTTCGCTGGTAAGCTAGCTACCCACATTACGGAAAACTTACAAGGTATTCCCGGCACCACACCTACTCATGCAGAACAAATTGAGTTGCTCGCGATTCTGGACACAATTTCCAGAATTCCTATTACGATCGCCATAGGCCATAGGGAGGCTCTGCAGAAAACGCTGCTACGAGAGCATCAAAAATCAATCAGCTCTATCGAGTGGAAGTCAGAAAAAGACATTTACTCTCATAATTTCCCTTTGTACTGCCTAGATCAGCTTGAATGGTTACGAGGTAAGCTAGAGTTCGAATTCCGATCAGAAGACAGATATATTTCACCTTCTTGGTATTTACAAGAAATATTGAGGCTATCAGAGTCTCGTCGATTTACTGAAAATGTTAAGTCTCTCGTGAATAGAGGGGTCGAGTTTTATGAAAGAAATATCACAGATTTGAGAAGTAAAAATCGACACTGGAGTTTATCGGCTTTTTTGAGTCGAGAAAGGGAATATTGGTCAAAACTGGACTTCCAGAAAAACGACTGGAATGACAGCTGGAAATCCTTGATAGAAAATAATCGTATAGAAGGTTTAGCATGGCCAGTTATAGATTTAGAGGAACTCGGTCAGAGAGGAAAAACACGGGAGACCAACTCACTGAAAGCCATGGTAGACGAATCAGTCCGTTTGGCACTTCTTCCTAGACCCAAGGATTTTCCCGACTATCCAGGGCAATTCTTGCATATTGCAGGAGAATGTACGTTCCTCTCAATGATCGAAAACGATCATCAGCTGTTTTCCGAAATATTCGACCATTATCTGGCTGGTTGCTTATTAAAGTTTGACGCCATGCGAGCCGAAATCTCTGGAACTGACTGGAGAGCCCAGCAACAAATAAAAATTGCATCGGCCCCTATACTTGACTTAATGGACATTAGCGGATACGCGAAACTCTTTTCAGATATTCATGACCAAGAAATTTTCTGGGACCGCGTTGTAGATAGCTGGTCAAAGTACATTTCCGGAAATCCTACAACTCCCATCTTGGAGATTCTTGCAGCCGCACTTGGAATAACTGAATCTGCCTTCGAATTGAGCCATCGGAGCATCTTAAGGACTCAGTGGCAGCAGATGGTTCAATACAAGCTTTCTGAAATACCAACCCACGAAGTTGATTATGGAGGGATGATATCTGCCACTCATACGTCTGTAGACCATGAGAGCACTCTAGTGAGGGTATACGCTGATGGAAGGCATTATTCTCCTTACGATGGAATCGATGCATTTATCGAGTTTTTTGTTCGTGCACAAGGTAACGGATCTGATCTAGATTTTGGAAGGAGACGAAGCAGAGATTTAAGAGAAGCTCTAGAAAGAGAAAAAGGCAGATATCAGGAAGATAACCAAGAATGAACAGAAGATTAATGCAGCGCGACTTCGCAATGGCAAGTCATTTTCCGAGTCTCGCGCGAGAAATGCGCATTAATCCTGACTCTCACATGTTTGCTGAAGACATCCGACTCTTCGCAATGCCAATCAGGCATCCTGCCCCTAGCTCACCGAATTACAACGTAAACCTCGTCGGCGCCCAGAGCGAAGTATCACGCACGAAGGATTTGCTGTCGCAATTCAGTGGATATGGAAGACACTCAAATGAAGAACTGCTAATTGACGCAATTGGCGAGATCGTTCTTTCGCTGTCTCACGAAGGCCGAGCCCTCTATGAAATTCATCAGCAGGAGAATGGGCAGACAACTCTTAATCAGTTTACCTCCCAGAAACTGATTAAGTTGCCATTTTACTATGTGCAGTTGATTCCAGCTATTGACCAAGAATTGTGGAAACGAAAATTCTCTAAACTACGGTCGTCTCGCGTTTGGAAAATTGAGATGCCCAGCAGACTTGGTGGGTATAAAGGCTATCGGAAGATACTGAGTGAACTAGGTAGATTTGACTCAACTGGCCCCAAATACTGGAGAGAAGAATTAGAGAATGGAACGATATCTGAACTTTTTAACTTTTCAGAGTACTCACTGAACCGTGATATATATCTTAATCGGATAACGAGAGCATGGGGATGGAATCGACGGGCAGTCTCATCTGATCGCTCTACTGAGTACTTCACTATATACAAGTCAGCCAGGTTCAACTTATCAGAGGCAATTCTACGAGAGCATATAATTCAAGAATTGAATCACCTACTATCCAAGCTTAGGATTGAGTGCAAGATTCAAGTTACTGGCCTACCTACTGAATCTGGAATCGAAGAAGCGTTAGAGCAATTAGAGAAAGGTAACATTGGATTTGAAGAAATCGTCACAAAGATAACAATATAGTCGGAAGGCTTATCACGGCCTATTTCAAGTCCTGTAGTGCTCCAAAACGAAAAAGGGCAACTAGCCTGTCGGTCAGTTGCCCTTAATAAATTGGTGGAGCTATGCGGGATCGAACCGCAGACCTCAACACTGCCAGTGTTGCGCTCTCCCAGCTGAGCTATAGCCCCAAATTTGTAGCTAACCTGTTGATCTCCCGGGAAAAAATCTTAAATGAGATCAAGCAAGAGCTGCGCATTTTAGTGAGCCGTCCGCGCCCTGTCAAGGCGTTTACTGGATGATTGGGACCCACCTCGCGTGTATCATACCGCGTCCCGCGCCGGGGCGCCTGCCCGCCCTTTAACCAGCGCCTAAAACAACACCCCGGCCGGTTCCAGAACCTGAGCCAAAACGAGAGCAAACCGAGAGAGAGTCCCGCAGTGAAAATCGGCCCCGAAACCGTCGTCCAGTTCCACTACACCCTGCGCAACGCCGAAGGCGAGGAGCTCGAAACCTCCCGCGGCGACGACCCCACCGCCTACCTGCACGGGGCGGACAACATCATCCCGGGCCTGGAGAAGGCCATGGTGGACCACGCCGCGGGGGATGTGTTTACCGTGGAAGTCGCGCCGGAAGACGCCTACGGCGAGGTCGACCCGTCGCGGCAGCAGCGCGTACCGGTCAAGCACCTGTTGTTCAAGGGCAAACTGAAGCCCGGAATGCAGGTGCTGCTGAACACGGAGCGCGGACGCGTGCCGGTGACGGTGGTCAAGGCCGGCCGCCACAGCGCGGATATCGACACCAACCACCCGCTGGCAGGGCAGACCCTGAGCTTCGATATCGAGATCACCGACGTGCGCGCGGCCTCCGCCGAGGAAGTGGCGCATGGCCATGCCCACGGCCCCGGCGGCCACCACCATCACTGAGCAGGCCCCCACAAAAAAGGCCCGCCAGGCACTGTGCCTGAACGGGCCTTGATTGCGTAGCCGCCTGCTTCCGCAGCGCGGCGCCCGCCGCCTTACAACGCGGCGTATTCCTTCTCCAGCCGCTTGGCCGCCTTCTTCGACACACCGCCCAGCACCTCGATAGCGTGGCGCAGTCGCGCGCGGCTCATGTCCGGGCCGAGAATCTCCATGGCGTCCACGACAGAGAACGAGGCACTGGAGCCGGCGATGGCGATGAACATCGGCGCCAGGTAGTCCTTCACTTTCACGTCCAGCGCGTCGGCCAAACCCTTGAGGTCGTTCCAGATAGTGTCGCGGGTCCAGTGGCGCTGTGCTTCGAGCTTCCACAGGGCGAACTGCAGGCCCTTGACCAGGTCCTCGCGCTCGCCCTTGATGCCCCCGAAATCCGTCTCGGTGATGGGCAACGTGCCGGAAACAAGGAACGCGGCCAGCGGCGCGAAATCGCTCAGCACTTCCATGCGCTTTTGCGCGTGGGGCAGCACCTGCAACAGGTTCTCGCGGTTAAAGGCCCACTGCTGCAGGCGGTCGGCGAGTTGCTCGGTGTCGAGGTCCTCGCGCATCCACATGCCGTTCAGCCAGCGTAGTTTCTCCACGTCGAAGATCGGCCCACCGAGGGAGACGCGGCTGATATCGAACTCCGCCAGCATCTGTTCCAGCGAGAACTTCTCGCGCTCGTCGGGCATGGACCAGCCCATACGGCCGAGGTAGTTGAGCAGCGCCTCGGGCAGGAAACCCATGCGCTGGTAGTACAGGATGCTGGTCGGGTTCTTGCGCTTGGAGAGCTTGGATTTATCCGGGTTGCGCAGCAGCGGCAGGTGGCACAGCTGCGGCATGTCCCAGCCAAAGTACTCGTAGAGCAGCTTGTGCTTGGGCGCGGAGTTGATCCACTCCTCGCCGCGGATCACGTGAGTGATACCCATCAGGTGGTCGTCCACCACGTTGGCCAGGTGGTAGGTGGGCATGCCGTCGGACTTCAGCAGCACCTGGGCGTCGACCATGCCCCAGTCCAGCTCGATGGTGCCGCGCAACATGTCGTCGACGGCGCAGGCGCCCTCCTCTTCCGGCACGATCATGCGGATCACGTAGGGCTCGCCGGCCGCCTCGCGTTTGGCCACTTCGTCGTCGGGCAGCTTGAGGTCCGAGTATTTCAGGGCGTTGCTGTTGCCGGATTCACGCTGGGCTTCGCGCAGTGCGTCCAGCTCCTCCGCGGTGCGGTAGCAGACGAAGGCCTTGCCCGCCTCCACCAGCTGGCGGGCGTACTCGCCGTACAGCTCCATCCGCTCGCTCTGCCGGTAGGGGCCATGCGGGCCGCCGACGTCCGGGCCCTCGTCCCAGGTGATGCCCAGCCAGCGCAGGGAATCGAGAATCGCCTGCTCGGACTCGGGCGTGCTGCGCTGCTGGTCGGTGTCCTCGATGCGCAGCAGGAACTGGCCGCCGCTGGCGCGCGCGAAACACAGGTTGAACAGGGCGATGTAGGCGGTGCCGACGTGGGGGTCGCCGGTGGGCGACGGGGCGACACGGGTGCGGACTGTCGTCATGGAAATTCCGGGTGTAGTCAGGAAACGCGGCGATTATACGGGGTGAAACGGGCAAATCCCACCGCGACCATGTCCTGGCGCGACCGGACCGGCCGTCAGGGAAGCAGCCAACCGAAGCCGTCCAGAAGGCGGGCAAAGCTGCCCACGGGTTCCGCTCGCAACTGCAACGGCTCACCACTCACCGGGTGCAGCAGGTCCATGCCGGTACAGGCCAGCAGCAGCCGCTCGCAGGCGTAGTGCTCGCGAAAGAAGCGGTTGTGCACGCCCTTGCCGTACTTGGCGTCGCCGATGATCGGGTGGCCGATGTGCTTCATGTGCCGGCGCAACTGGTGGCGGCGCCCCTCCCGGGGCAGCAATTCCACCAGCGAATAGCGCGCCTGCGGGTAGCGGTCCACCGCGTGGGGCAGTTCCACCGTGGCCAGGCAACGGTAGTCGGTATGCGCGGATTGTGCCGGGCGCGGCTGGCTGCGGTTGCGGTCGGCGATGGCGTCGGCCTTATCGGTCAGGGGATGGTCGATGCTGCCCGAATCGGGGCAGTAGCCGCGCACTACCGCCAGGTAGGTTTTGCCCATGCTGTGTTCGGCAAACTGGGTGGACAGTTCCCGGGCGATCTCCGGCGAGAGCGCGAACAGCAAAACGCCGGAAGTCGGTTTATCCAGGCGGTGCACCGGGTAGACGCGCTGTCCCACCTGGTCGCGCACCAGTTGCAGGGCAAAGCGCGTTTCGTGACGGTCGATGGGGCTGCGGTGCACCAGCAGGCCGCTGGGCTTGTGCACAGCGACCAGGTGCTCGTCTCGGTAGAGGACGGGCAGCGTTTCCACGGGGCTCAGTACTGGTCGAACAGGGCCTGTATCGACGCGGGGTCGCGCTTCTCCAGCAGGGCGAGCTTGAGCAGCACGCGGGCCTGCGGCGGCTTGAGTTCGCCCGCGGCCACCGTACCCAGGGTGTCGTCGTCGGTCTCCACGTTGCGACCGACAAAACCGCGGGTAACGCGGGTGGAGCGCACTACCGCGACGCCCGCCTTCACCGCGCGGGCCACCGCCGCCTGGGTCTCGCGATTCATGTTGCCGTTGCCGACGCCGGCCAGCACGATGCCGCGTGCGCCGGCGGCCACCAGGGCGTCCACCAGGTCCGGGGAGGCGCCGGCGTGCAGGTAGAGCACATCCACCCGGGGCAGCGCCTGCAGGCCATCGACGCTGAATTCGGAATCCGCGGTGTGGCGCTTGTAGGGGTAACGGAAGTAGCGGTTCTCGCCGTACAGGCTGGTGCCGATCAGGCCGCGTTCGGGGGAGATGAACGTCTGCACGTCGGTGGTGCTGGACTTGGTCATGCCGCGCGCGCCGTGGATGTCGTCGTTGATCACCACCAGCACGCCGCGCCCCGCGGCCTGCGGGTCCGCCGCAACCGCCACCGCGTTGTAGATGTTCAGCGGGCCATCGGCAGACAGCGCAGTGGCCGGGCGCATGGCGGCGGTGAGCACGACCGGCTTTTTGCTGTGCACGACCAGGCTGAGGAAATAGGCGGTTTCCTCGATGGTATCGGTGCCGTGGGTGATGACCACGCCGTCGACGCCCTCCTCGGCCAGCAGCGTGTTGACCCGCGCGGCGAGAGTCAGCCAGATGGCGTCGGACATATCCTGGCTGCCGACACTGGCCACCTGCTCGCCGCTGATCGCGGCCAGCTCCGCCAGCTGCGGCACGGCCTCGATCAGCGCGTCCACGGCCAGGGCCGCCGCGTTGTAGCTGGCCCGGGTGCCGGAGTCGCCGCGCCCGGCGATGGTGCCGCCGGTGGCCAGTATCACGATGTTCGCTTGCATGTTGTCTCCCGCTTGGGCGGCGCCGCCCGCGAGCGCCAGGACCAGGCAGACAATTCGGGTCAGGGCTTGCATGGCTCTCCCGGGTCGATGACCTTGAAAAACGGGCAGTATCGGGGAATTGCCAGCGCTGCTCAAGGGCTGAGCAACCCCGATGTACTCCCCGAAACGGGGCGGCGCACTGCGGGCGGGCGCTGAAACAGTGCAGCCTGCAACAGGCCGCTTCCACAAGGCCCCCGAATTCGACTATAAGTAAGGATATTCAGGGTTCTTGCACGCAACTTGCATTGCCCCGGTACCTTCCCGTGTCCCCACGCCTCGGATACCCGCCGCCATGGAACAGAACACCGCCCCCTACCGCGAACACAACCGCACATCGTTGACCAAGGAAAAACTCAAGCAGGGCTTCCTGGACAACCTCTACTTCATCCAGGGTAAATTCCCGACCCTGGCCAGCCGCAACGACTACTACCTGGCGCTGGCCTACACCATCCGCGACCGCATGCTGCACCGCTGGATCAGCACCGCCACCAACTACTACGAAAGCGGCGCGCGCACGGTGTGCTACCTCTCCGCGGAATTCCTCATGGGGCCGCACCTGGGCAACAACCTGGTCAACATGGGTATCTTCGGCATGGTCAAGGAGGTGGTGGAGGAACTCGGACTCAACTTCGAGGAACTGCTCGCCCAGGAAGAGGAGCCCGGCCTCGGCAACGGCGGCCTGGGGCGTCTCGCCGCCTGCTTTATCGACTCCCTCGCCACCCTGGAAATTCCGGCACTGGGCTACGGCATCCGCTACGAGTTCGGCATTTTCGAACAGACCATCGTCGACGGCTGGCAGATGGAAAAGACCGACAAGTGGCTGCGCAACGGCAACCCCTGGGAAGTGCCGCGACCGGAGTGGGCGCAGGAAGTCCGCCTGGGCGGCCACACCGAGCAGTACACCGATGAGAACGGCCGCCTGCGTGTGCGCTGGGTACCGGCAAAAATCGTCCTCGGCATTCCCTACGACACCCCTATCCTCGGCTACCGCACCAACACCGCGAACACGCTGCGGCTGTGGAAATCCGAGGCACCGGAATCCTTCGATTTCGAGGTCTTCAACCGCGGCGACTACTACGGTGCGGTGGACCAGAAGGTCACCTCCGAGAACATCAGCAAGGTGCTCTACCCCAACGACGAGCAGCTCTCCGGCAAGCAGCTGCGCCTGGAGCAGCAGTATTTCTTCGTGTCCTGCTCGCTGCGCGACATGCTGCGGGTGCTGGCGATACAGAACATTCCGCTCAGCCGATTTCATGAAAAGTTCGCGGTACAGCTCAACGACACCCACCCGGCCATCGCCGTGGCGGAACTCATGCGCCTGCTACTGGACGAGTACCTGGTGGACTGGGACGACGCCTGGGAGATCACCCAGCGCACCTTCGCCTACACCAACCACACGCTGCTGCCCGAGGCGCTGGAACAGTGGCCGCTGCCGCTGTTCGCCAGCGTCCTGCCGCGGCACCTGGAAATCATCTTCGAGATCAACAGCCGCTTCCTCGACGAGGTGCGCATCAAGTTCCTCGGCGACGAGGCACGCCTGGCCCGGCTGTCGCTGATCAACGAGGGCGGCGAGCGCTACGTGCGCATGGCCCACCTCGCCTGTGTCGGCAGCCACGCCATCAACGGCGTGGCGGAACTGCACTCGGAGCTGCTCAAGCAGGACGTGCTCAAGGACTTCTACGAGCTGTGGCCGGAGAAATTCCGCAACAAGACCAATGGCGTCACACCGCGGCGCTGGATGATCCTTTCCAACCCCAGCCTGGCGAGTCTGGTCAGCGACCGCATCGGCAACGGCTGGGTGCGCGACCTGGAGCAACTGCGGCAACTGGAACCCATGGCCGACGACGCCGACTTCCGCAAGGAATGGTGGGACGTGAAGCGCGCCAACAAGGTGGCGTTTGCCCAGTACATCTTCAAGCGCACAGGCATCCTTGTGGACCCGGAGTCGATGTTCGACTTCCAGGTCAAGCGCATCCACGAGTACAAGCGCCAGCACCTGAACGTGCTGCACATCATCTCCCTGTACCGGCGCCTGAAGGAGAACCCCAACCTCGAGGTACCGCCGCGCACCTTCCTGTTCGGCGGCAAGGCGGCACCCGGCTATCACACCGCCAAGCGCATGATCAAACTGATCACTTCCGTCGGCGAGGTGATCAACCGCGACCCGGACATCCGCGACCGCATCAAGGTGGTTTTCGTACCCAACTTCAACGTGACCACCGGGCAGAAAATCTACCCGGCGGCGGACCTCTCCGAGCAGATCTCCACCGCCGGCAAGGAGGCCTCGGGTACCGGCAACATGAAGTTCTCGATGAACGGCGCGCTGACCATCGGCACCCTGGACGGCGCCAACGTCGAGATTCGCGAGGAGGTCGGCGCGGAAAACTTCTTCCTGTTCGGCCTCACCGCGGACGAGGTCTATGCCTTGCGCGCCTCGGGCTACCACCCCTACGACTACTACAACACCAACCCGCACCTGAAGGACGTGATCGACCTGCTGCGCGGCGGCTCGTTCTCACGCGGCGACGCGGACCTGTTCCGCGGACTCACCGACGGCCTGCTGCACCACGACCCCTACCTGCTGTTTGCCGACTTCCAGTCCTACGTGGACTGCCAGGAGGAAGTCTCGCGCGCCTACCTGGACCGCGATCACTGGACGCGCATGTCGATCCTCAATGCGGTGCGCAGCGGCAAGTTCTCCTCGGACCGCTCCATCCGCCAGTACTGCGAGGACATCTGGAAGGCCGAGCCGGTGCCGATCACCCTGCTCGGCCAGAACGAGGAGCCCACCGGTTTCATCCAGTAGGCTGCAGCGGACCACGGGCAGGCTGGCTAGCCGGCGCCCAGGAAATACGCTGTGAGCAACGACGCCAGCAGGGCTGCCGCCCAGCCATAGGTAGTGCGCTTGAGCCAGACCGGCGCCAGGCGCACCTCCATGAAATAGGCGATCACCAGCAGTGCCTTGAACATCGACATGCCCAGCACGCCGACGGTAATCGCCGTACTCAGGTGATACTCGGCGCCGTGTCCACGGCCCAGCGTCCAGGACACTAGGGTGATCGCCATGAGCAGGGCCCAGGCGTAGGTCAGGGGGTTGCGAAGATACTCGTGCATGGGCGCTATCTCATCAGGTAGAACAGGGCGAACAGGACCAGCCACAGCAGGTCCACCATGTGCCAGTAGATGGCTCCCGCCTCGAGAAACTTCACATCCGGCAACGGATTGCGGCGCAGGTGGCGGATCATGAAACCGATGATCACCAGGCCGAGCAACACGTGGCACAGGTGCAAGCCTGTCATCACGTAATAGAACATGAAGAACAGGTTTTCACCGGCGGTATGGCCGGCGGCGAGCTTGGGCCCCCACTCCAGCAGCTTGAGGAAGGGGAACAGGCCGCCGATGGCGACCGTCGCACCGAACAGGCGCAGCGCGTGGGCCGTCTTGCCGTCGCGCGCCGCCTCCGTCCCCAGGGCCAGGCACCAGGAACTGGTCAGCAGGACCAGGGTGTTGATCACGCCGATGGACTGGTTGAGCTGCTGCTGGCTGTGCAGGAACAGCGCGCTGTCCTGCCCGCGATAGACCATGTAGGCAATGAAATACAGTCCGAAGATCAGCAGGTCGCCGAGGATAAAAAACCACATACCCGCCTCGCCGGGCAGGTACCGGGCGCGCGGGTTACCGGCCCGGCCCGGTGCGAGAGCGCTACTGGATGACATCATCGTCCCCCCTCCTCAGGCATAGGCCGCGCCGGCAACAGGCCGGGCGTTGCGCAGCTGGCTTTCGGGCTGCCGCTTGATCGCCCGATAAATGCATACGTAAATCGTGATCTGCCATGGCACGTACAGCACCATGTTGAAGTAGAACGCCAGCAACCCGTTCCAGGCGAAGGGGCCGGAGTGGCTCACCCACACGGTCATCGCGAAAATCTCGGTGACCGACTGCCAGATCGTGTAATACCCCAGCCAGCGCGGCAGGGTGTTGTTTTCGTCGAGCAGGATCGACAGGCCGAGACAGGACCAGTTGAGGAAGAAGCAGCCCAGGCAACCGATGAACGACAGGTAGCCGAAATCGTAGAGCATCTGCAGGATCGCCGGGTCGTAGCCCGGCCGGAAAGCGCCCAGACCGAAACAGAACATCGGGAACAGGCAGCCCACGGTGGCGCCGGTAACCGCGCCAATGATAAACGCGTAGCGCAAGACCGGGCTGACCGTCATGCGCTGCATCTGGCTGAGGTAGACGCCGTTGCCCACGGCGGAGAGACCGTAGCAGAGTATCAGGATGCTCGAGGCCAGCAGCAGGTTGGGCGACTGCATGAAGGCGACAACGCCCTCCTCGGTGTTCATCGGTGCACGCGGCGGCATCATCCAGCTCAGCGGCACGAACACCAACCCGAACAGGTTGTAGAACACCGGCACGCTCCAGAAACACAACCACTGGTCGAGTTTCCTGGATTTGTACCAGGGCGCACCCGCCGCGGCCTGCGGTGCGGACTGCAGGGCAATGGCTTCACTCATAGTGTCACCCCCTCGTCGGCGACCTGCTGACGGACGACACCCAACATGACCCAGAACATCACCGCGACATACACCGTGAAGGCCGCCAGGCGCAGCGAGTTCGACAGGAACCCGTCCCAGGCCAGCGGGCCGGTCTTGTGCATGATAGAAAACGCAGCGGGCACGAACAGCAGCGCGGTGAGCACGTTAAAGTGCGCGACCCAGCGGGGAAACACCGGCTGCGGGCGTTCGTCGAGGTAGATAGCCCCGGCCAGGCAGAGGTTCTGTACCACCAGCACACCCGCCGGGGTGATAAAGAAAAACCACGCCATATCGTTGAGCAGGCTGATCAACTGCGGGTCGCGGTCCGGCCGGTACAGCGCGATGCCCCAGGCGAAATCCGCGAGAATGAATGCGGTGATGCCAATGCCGACGCAGATCAGGTAGGAGTATGCGAACACCTGGCTGGAGTTAATCACCCGCAGCATCTGCACCACAATCACCGCGAACAGCGGCACCAGCAGGCAACCGATCAGGTTGCCGAACACCACCACGCCGCGCATGGTCGCCAGGTTCTCCTGGAAAAACGCCGCCACCTGCTCCGGCGTCATCTGCGGCGACAGCGGCGGCGAGAAGGCGGGGAACATTAAATAACAGATCAGGAACAACACCCCCGCCACCGGAGTGCTCCACAACATGATCATCTGGCCTTTGCTCTGCATGACGCTGCTACCTCCTGAAATTGATGTTACCGACGGCGTTATTGTTTTAAGTCGGCCCCGGGCGACGCCACCCGTCCCGGGGTCCATGGTCGCTCCCGCTGCACCGGGCCCGGGAACGTGTTTGCCTGTGACGGTCGCCGCGGCTACGGGACCGGCCCCGCGGCCGCGCAGACCCTAGAAGTTATAGCGCAAGACCATCCCGTACACGCGCGGTGTACCGTAGGTCACATCGACGAAGCCCAGTTGTTCCGGCACGCTCTTGCCGCCGACCACGTAAGCCTCGTCGGCGACGTTGTTGATGTAAGCGCCGACGTCGAGCCCGCTACCGAGCAGGTCCGACCAGTCCAGGCGCAGGTTCCACAGCGCGTAGTCGTCGATCACCGCGGTGGCCTGCACCTCGGCGAGGTCCTCGGCGGACCAGCCGAACTCCGGCCAGCGCTCGGCCTCGTCATTGGGGATCATCTCATCCTGCCAGTAGAAAGACGCAACGAAGGAGAGCGTGCCCAGCGCCGGGTCCAGCGGCGCGATAAGGCGCAGCTCGCCAGTGACCTGCTGTTCAGGAATATAGACGAAGGGCGCGCCGGAGTTGTCGGTGTACTCGATGATGGCGTCGCCGTTGTCGTCGGTGCCTACCGCCGTTTCCAGAATCCATTCATCGTAGCTGGGGTCTACCCAGGCGTAGGCCAGCGACAACTGCAGCAGTTCGCCGGGCGCCCAGGTGAACTCGAGTTCGGCGCCCTGGATCTCGGCCTTCGCGGCGTTGACCACTGCTGTGCCAAAGGCGCCATCGGCGGTAAAGTCCTGGGTTTTCTGGATGTCCTGGTACTCCTGCAGGTAGGCCGCGATATTCGTGCGCAGGCTGCCCAGCGCGCCCAGTTGCCAGTCGCCCTTGAAGCCGAGTTCGTAGGTGGTGACGGTTTCCGGGTCGTAGGGGCGCAGGCTGAAGTTGTTGGCGCCGCGGCCGTTGAAGCCCCCTGCGCGGTAGCCGGTGGAGATACTGCCGTAGACCAGATGATCCAGGCTGGGCGTGTAGCTGACCGAGAGCCGCCAGGTCGGGTCGGAGTAGTCCTCGTCGACGGTGCGCGAACAGGCATCGTTGGGCAGCACCTGGTTGTCCTCGCCCTGCACGTCGCAGATCAGCTCGCGCGTGACTTCCGGGTCGTAGCGGAACGCCCGGGTGGTCAACTCGCGGTAGTCCCAACTCTGGCGCGCGCCGGCCGTCACCGACCACTGATCGTTGAACTGGAAAGTGCCCTCCCCGAACACCGCCCAGGCCTCGTTGACCACGTCGATGTTGGGGTTGAGGAACAGGAAGCCATCGTGGGCGATATTGTACAGGGGCTGCACCGCGGCGATGGGCGCATCGCCCTCGGGCCACTGGCTGTTGGCGCCGACCAGCATGGACGGCTGGTAGTCGGAACCTTCCATGCGCATCCAGTAGGCGCCGACCATCCACTCCAGGCGGTCATCAAAGGCGCTGGAGAGCAGTTGCAACTCGTTGCTGTACTGCTCGCTCTCCACCTGTTGCAGGGGCGGGTCCGGGGTGTAGGTCTGGGTGGTGGAAGTCACCGCGCCGAACAGCGGCAGCGCGACGCCGTCCGCATCCTGGCTGTAGGCCATGTCCAGTTCGCGATAGCCGAAGATGTTCTTGAGGGTGAAGTTTTCGCTGAACTCCCACTCCGTGGTGTTGGCGAAAAACCAGTTCTTGATACGTTCCTGCGGGTTGATGTCGGTTTCCACGTCCTGCCAGTCGCGCTGCTGCTGGCGCGCGACCGCCGCATCCACCGCGGCCTCGGTGGGTATCCCTGGCATGGGCAGCAGTTCGGAAAGCCCGCCGTTGTGCAGCAGGTTGATAGTGAACGGGATGAAGTTTGCCTGCGGGTCCGTCGTCGAGCTGATCCAGGCCTGCAACACGTTGATGCGCGCCGCAGCGTTGTTTTCGTCGTAGCTCATGGTGGTCAGGTTGGTCAGCGCACCAGTGGGGCTGTATTCCACGGTCAGGCGCACGGCCCGGGAGTCTTCGTCGCCCAGGCAATCGTCACAGGCCAGCGGGTTGTCCGCGACATTGCTCTGGTAACCATCGCGGTCGATGCTGCGCCCGGCCAGGCGCAGGGCCAGGCTGTCGCCCACCGGGATATCCACGGCCCCCTCCACGTGCAGCAGGTCGTAGTTGCCCATGCGCGCCTGCAGGTAGCCGCCGAACTCCGCGCCCGGCGTGCGCGGCGTGAACAGCAGTGCGCCCCCGGTGCTGTTGCGGCCGAACAGCGTACCCTGGGGTCCTTTCAGCACCTGCACGTTGGCCAGGTCGTACAGGGCGAGGTTGGTACCGAAGGTCGGCGTCAGTACCACCTCAGCGAAGTACATGGGCACCGCCGGGTCCAGCGTCAGCAACACCTCCGAGGGCCGCTGCCCGCGCAGGGTGACGATGGGGGCGTTGGAACTGATGCCGTTGTCGGAAATACGCATGGCCGGCACGTGGGTGCCGAGGTCCTGCAATTCAGTGATGTTCTGTTCACGCAGGAACTCGGCGCTGAGTGCGGTCACCGCAATCGGGATGTCCTGCAGCGCCTCCTCCCGGCGGCGTGCCGTCACCACCACTTCCTCGAGCATATTCGGGGCCGGCTGCGCCACAGCGACTGACGGAAAAACACCGGCAGCGGCCGCGCAGAGCAGCGCCACACCCGGCTGCCGCGAGGCACGCAGGGCTGCGCCGGACATAAATACCAAATCTGAATCAGTGTGTTTTTTATGCGGACAATCTCTCACCACTTCCGTCACCTCCCAGTGCTTTTATGATTATTGGCGGTAAGTCACGTGACCGTCCCCAGGCGGTGGGCACATGGGTGCGCACCATCTATGAGACATTCCGTATCACAAAAGATATGAGACAACTTATCTCACAGCTTGTCAAGCAAAGCCGCTGGAGTTACTTTGGCGATACAATGGGGAAGGTGATGAACAGGCGGATGAGCTGTCCTTTTATCCAGGGGCAACAAGACAGACGATGATACCGAGCAGCAACTCCAGGCACCGGGACAACAACGACCCACCGACGGATGCGCGTGCCCTGCGCTCACGCGAAGCGCTGCGCGCCGCCCTGCTCCGCCTGCTGGAAACACAGAGCCTCGAGGAAATTTCCATACGCCACATCGCCGCCGAGGCCGGGGTCGGCCACGCGACGTTCTATCGCCACTACAGCGGCAAGGAAGACCTGCTTGATGATGTCGCCACCGCGGAAATCGAGCGGTTGGTCTCGCTTTCCCTACCCGCCCTGGTCACCACTGATTCCGCGGCTGCCAGCCTGGTGTTCTGCGAGTATATCCAGGACCACTGGCGAGTATGGTCCACCCTGCTCACCGGCGGTGCCTCCGCCGCCATGCGCGAGGAACTCATGCGTATTACCGGCGATATCGCCGAACAGTGGCCGCACATCGACCACTGGATGCCGCAGGACCTGCGCCGGGCCCTGAGCATCGGCATGATTATCGAGATCCTGGTGTGGTGGTTGCGCCAGCCGTCACCGCAGCCGGCGCAGGAAGTCGCACTGATCTTCGACCGGGTCATCGTGCAACCCCTGGTCAACGACGGCGGGGCCTGACCGGTGTTTGCGCTGGCCGAACGGGGCCTGCGGGTCAGTCGGAGAGATAGTATTCCACGGTGGAGACCACGCGAACCTTCTTGATGTGCGGGTTGTTGCGGTCGCGGTCGCTGATGCTGAACTGCCCCTGGGAGGCCTGCCTGATCTTGCCCAGCACGCTGTCCGAATCGGCGGCGAATTTCTCCGCGACGGCGCGCGCGTTGGTGGTCGCCTCCTCGATCATCGCGGGTTTGACTTCGTTGAGCCGCGTAAACAGGTACTCGGTCTGGCCCTGGTAGTTCCCGCCGGTAAAGGCAATACCCTGTTTCCCCAGCGCGGATAGCGAGCCCATCACCTGGCGCACCGCGGCGATCTGCGACGAATACACGGTCACCGTCTGGGTGGCGACATAGCGAAATTCCGCGGCGGCATTGTTGCCATACTGCTGCGCGGATTTATCGGTGATTGCCGGCGCGGCCAGGGTGATCTCGTCCGGGTCGATGCCGCGCTCTACGAGGAAATCGCGGATACGCGAGGCGCTGTCCTCGATCACACTGTACAGCTCGCCGAGGTCGTTGCTGGCGGCGGTGAACTGGATCGGCCAGATCACGATGTCCGCGTCGTACTCGCGCTCGGACAGGCCCTTGACCGTGACGCTGCGCTCAAACTGCTTGACGTCGATGGCGGCGTCGCCGAGTTGCGTACCCAGCAGGTAACCCAGGCCAACCAGGCCGATGCAGATCAGTGCGCCGAGGATGAGCGCGCTGCCCTTGCCGTTTTGAGTCATGTTCACCTCCCGTCACACATTGCGCTGTATGCCGTCATGGGTAGAACACCGCCAGCCAGACAGTCAGTTCGTCCGGGCTGGTCCAACTCACCCGGTGGCGGCGGTGTGCGGGTATAGTAAGGTATTGCCCCGGGCGGAGATACACTTCCTCGCCGTCGTCGAACTGCAGGCGACCAGCGCCGCGCAATACCAGCACCCACTCGTTCTCGGCCTGGTCGTACCAGCCCTGTTCGGGCGAGGTGTGGCCCTGCGAGACGATGCGTTCGATACGCAGGCCCGAAGCCCGCAGCAGGTCCTCGAAGGCCTCTTCCGACAACGACTCGGGCAGGTCGGCAAACAGGTCGCCCGGATTCAAACGCGTGCTACTCCGCCAACGCATACACTTCGCTGCGCGTATTCAGTCATCGCGACTCTTGTGTGCCAGCGTATGCGCATTGCGCTCCCAGTTGCGGCCGTCGAAGTCCTCGATATGCAACGCTTCCGGCTGCGAATCAAGGCAGTTCACGTTGACGTCGATACCGTCCGGGTTGGAGCGCGGCGTGTAAAAAGGCTTGATACCGCAGACCCGGCAAAAGGTATGTTTGGCCACGCCCGTATTGAACGTGTAGGTGGTCAGGGCATCGGCCCCGCGCAGCAGGCGAAAGCGGGTGAGCGGCACAATGAGGTGCAGGTAGCCGGCCTTGGCGCAGACCGAGCAGTTGCAGCGCACGGCTTCGATGACTTCCGGCGCCTCGACCTCGAAGGCAACGGCGCCGCAATGGCAGCTTCCCTGGTAGTGCATATCACCCTCCCCGGCGAATGGCTGCGATCATGGCGATCACCCGTATCAAGCCGACGTAGCAAATACCGCGTACAGCGCATCGATAGTCAGCCACAGCAGTGCCACGTTGGACAGCATGAACAGCGCGAAGCGCAGTTCGATACGATTGACCAGCGCCTGCAGCAGGCTGTGCGCGATACGCAGTACGACGTAGGCCCAGGCGGCCATCAGCGTAGTGCCCTCGCCTGCGCCGAGCAGCGCCAGCGACAGTGCCAGCGCGTAGAACACCGTCGGCTGTTCCATCAGGTGGTTGTAGTTGTCCGCCTTCCAGCGCACCCGCGGCGGCAGCGTCGCCATCTGCTCGCCGCGCGGCGCGTTCGGGTCGAGGTGCATGCGCATCGCGGAGATGGCCGGTATACGTGTGGCGTACATCCATACCCACATCACCATGGACCAGGCGACCAAGGTGACCACTGGCGCCAGGATTGCCTGTTGTGTCATTCGCCTCGCTCCTTCCCGCAGTGCCAGCAGAATTCGAAGTTGCCCGGATTGTCTTCCATGCAGTGGACGCAGCGCCACTGCTCGAGGGCCGGTGAGTCCTGCTGGCGTCGGTAGGCGTCCAGCAACTCGAGCGCGCGCGGGTACTGCACATCTTCGCGCACCCACAACTCGGCCCAGACACTGAGTCCGCCGTGCGGAACCACCGCACTCGAACCCTGGTATTCGTTGAGCATGCTGACGCGAACCCCCGCACTTTCCAGGTAGTCCGCCACCAGTTGCAGGTTCACCAGGCTGGGAGATTCGAGCAGTTTTCGCATCGGGCGCTGCGGCCGGTATTTGCAGATGCACTATCTGACCACGCGAAAGGCGACGGGCACAAGCCTGCCGAAGGACCGGCAGAGAGTACGGCAAAGGAGCCGACAGAATGACCAGTGGCGTGTCGAGGTACCGTTGGCCGCACGAACCGGATATATTTTTCTTTGCCGAGGCAGACGACAGCTCGTCACCGATGAGAACCCCCCGAATCTACATGCTCGCCACAGTGGCCTTCATCTTGCTCGCCACAGGGGTCTTCATCGCGCGCTCCACACAGTCGCCGGCTGCCTATCTCAGCAACCCAGGTCCAATGTCGAAGCAACTGGCGGCTGGCGAGCCCTGGCAGGACAAACTGCGCGACGGCTCGCCCGGCCCGCGCCTGGTCGTGGTGCCTGCTGGCAGCGTTAACATGAGTGCCAGCAACCTGGGGAATAGCGACGCACGCGCAAGCGGCGGAATTCTGTCGCGCACAGTTGTACTGGAACGGCCTTTCGCGGTTGGCGTCACCGAAGTGACCGTCGCGGAGTTTCGCCTGTACGCCACCCGCAGTGGTCACGACGTAGCCGCCGGGTGCTGGTACCACTCAGCGCAGCAAGAGTGGCTACTGAACGAGACCGCGCACTGGACGGGGCCGGGGTACGAACAGGGCGATGATTCGCCCGTCACCTGTATAAATTGGCAGGATGCCGTTGCGTACACCCGCTGGTTGAGCGAGCAGACCGGGGCTGTCTACCGCCTGCCTTCCGAAGCCGAGTTCGAATATTTCAGCCGCGCTGGCGAGTCCGGCAGCCTGCCCTTCGGCGCGAAACAGGAGGAAGAGCTGTGCGAGTACGTGAACGGCGCGGACCAGAGCACCGGACTGCCCTACGCCACTCCCTGTTCCGATGGCTTTCCCTTTGCAGGGCCGGTAGGTGCATTCTCGCCCAACGCCTTCGGCCTGTATGATACCAGCGGCAACCTCTGGGAATTCACCCTGGACTGCTGGAACGCAACGTATGCCGCCAGCTGGCGATCCCTCTTCATCGGTCCTCCGCTGGACGGTAGGGAATGGAGAACCGGCAATTGCCGGCGCCACGTTATTCGCGGTGGCGCGTTCCTCAGTTCCGCGCACAACCTGCGCCTGGACCGCAGGGAGCCCGGTGCCGGGGCCATGCGCCTGAACCGCGTCGGCATCCGCCTGGTACGGGAACTGTAAATGAATCGATTAACCACGCAATTCTGGACCGGTGCCCTGGTGTTGGGCGGCGTGGCCCTGTTCGTCCTCTCCCTGCTACTGGGCGAGGAACCTGGAAACCCGGAGGATCCAGACTCGTTTCTCACCGACCGACTGATGTACGTCCCGCCCCTGCCGGTACCGCCCGACAATCCGCTGACACCACAGAAGATTGAACTCGGGCGCCGCCTGTTCTACGAGGAGGACCTCTCCGTCAACGGCTCGATCGCCTGCGCGACCTGCCACGAGCAGGCCCGGGCGTTCACCGATGGCCGCGCGCATTCTGCCGGGGCCACAGGCGAGCTGACTCGGCGCAACGCCATGAGTCTTACCAACGTCGCCTACAACGGCGTGCTCACCTGGGCCAGCGATACGGTGGTGACGCTGGAGCAACAGGCCCTCATGCCGCTGACCCTGGAGCATCCGGTGGAGATGGGCATTCTGGGCAAGGAGGAGACAGTACTGGCCAGACTGGCGGCGGAGGACGACTACAGAAAACAGTTTGCGGATGCCTTCCTCGCTAGCAACCCCGCCATCACGCTGGACAACGTACTGCTGGCGCTGGCCAGCTTCGAACGCACACTGCTTTCCTACGACTCGCCGTACGACCGTTTTCTCGCCGGCGACGAGGACGCCCTGTCCGCCGAGGCGCAGCGCGGCCGGGTGTTGTTCTTCTCTCCCGGATTCAACTGCAGCCGCTGTCACGACGGGCACAATTTCCGCTTCACCCCGGGTACCCGCCAGGGGGAGGACGATACCTCGGTGGCTTTCCACAATACCGGCTTGTACAACATCGATGGGCAGGGTGGGTTGCCGCCCGAAGACCGCGGTTTACTGGAGGTAACGGGCCGGCCGGAGGATATGGGGCGCTTCAAGGCGCCCACACTGCGCAACATCGCGCTCACCGCGCCCTACATGCACGACGGCAGTGTGGAAACACTGGAAGATGTGCTGCGGCATTACGCCCGCGGCGGCAGGATGATCGAAGAAGGCCCCTACGCCGGTGATGGCAGGCAGAGCCCGCTGAAAAGCGAGCTCATCGGCGGGTTTGAACTGCCGCCGGATGACCTTGCGGCACTGTTGGCTTTCCTAGAGTCCCTGACCGACGAGCACTTCGTGACGCGCAACGACCTTGCAGACCCCGGGTAGGACCCCGAGGCAGTTCAGGACTTGCCAGCGCGCCGGGTGATGAAACGCAGGGCAAAGCCGGCGAGAGCCATGGCCATACCGAGCATGCCGAGATCGGTAAGAATCGGCACCACTTCGGGCTCCGCCGGTGGCGAACCGGCCAGGGTTGCTGAACTCGCCAGGAGAAGCGCAGAAGCAACAGTAGCTGCTATCAAGGTTTTCATTTGTAGGTATCCCCCCTCGGATAACCCGTAAATCCTAGCATAAGACACGAAAAATTCGCGCCACCCGGCCTGAAATTTTTCGAGTCAACATTCGTCGTCGTATTAGTGGACAGGTGTTCCAGAGGACGGCAGACAAATTACCTATATTCATCAGGCGCCTTCACACTCCAGCATCTGGCTCTGTTAGGCCCCGCCCCCGACAACTGGCACAAGTCCGCCACCGGCGTTACCATGCGCCCGACCGACCCCGATGTTTGCCGCCTCCAGCTGGAATATCCGCACCCGTGACCCCAGATCGCACATTTTCAATTGCCCCCATGATGGACTGGAGCGATCGCCACTGCCGTTTTTTCTGGCGGCTGCTGACCCGGCGTGCCCTGCTCTACACGGAAATGGTCACTACCGGCGCACTGATCCACGGCGAGCGCGAGCGTTTCCTGAACTTCAACCCGGAAGAGCACCCCGTGGCCCTGCAACTGGGCGGCTCTGATCCCGCGGAGCTGGCGCGCTGTGCGCGATGGGCCGGGGACTGGGGCTACGACGAGGTCAACCTCAACTGCGGCTGCCCATCGGACCGGGTGCAATCAGGCATGTTTGGCGCCTGCCTGATGGCACAGCCGGCACTGGTTGCCGACTGCGTGCGCGCCATGCGCGAGGCCTGTGACATCCCGGTCACCGTCAAGCACCGCATCGGCATCGACGACCTGGATTCCTGGCAGCACTTCGTGGATTTTGTCGGCACCGTTGCCGAGGGCGGGTGCGAGACATTCATCGTGCACGCCCGCAAAGCCTGGTTGCAGGGCCTTTCACCGAAGGAAAACCGCGAGATACCGCCGCTCAACTACGCCTGGGTTTACGAACTGAAGCAGTTGTTTCCGCAACTGGAGATCATCATCAACGGCGGCATCCAGCGGCTCGACGAGTGCCAGGCACACCTGCAACACGTGGATGGCGTGATGATCGGCCGCGAGGCCTACCAGAATCCGTGGATGCTGGCGGATGTCGACGCCAGGCTGTTTGGTGAGGCAAACCCGGTGGATAGTCGCGACCAGGTAATCGAGCGCTTGCTCCCGTACGTCGAGAAACAGCTGGCTCAGGGTTCGAAGCTGAACCATATCTCGCGGCATATCCTCGGCTTGTTCCAGGGAGTGCCGGGCGCGCGGAAGTTTCGGCGACACCTGAGCGAGAATGCCTGGCGCAGCGATGCGGGACTCCACGTGCTTGAAAACGCCTGGCGTGAGACTCAGGTGGTTGGAGCTGTTCCCGGCAATTGAGGCCGGGTCTTCGCCTTCCACCGATACCTTCCTACATTCCCCAACACTGGCAGCTGGGATCCGAGCTGGAGGGCCCGAGTTCAAGAGCCTGTCGGTCTTCCCGCTCGCTAGACCTGTTGTACCAACAAGTTCACCCACAAGACCATCACACAGATAAACGCCACCCAGAAGACTGACATGCGATGGAGGATGTGATTGTAGGTCAGGTGCACGAAGGCGTGGATATAGCGGAAAAACACGAACAGCCAGGCCGAAACAAGCCCTACCCGATCTTCAGCCCCCAGGGCGATGTACAGCGTGCAAACAGTGTAAAACAGGACCGGGATCTCGAACTGATTGTTAAAGCACCGCGTCGTCTTGGTAACAAGTTCCGGCACGGAAGCCCCATCCATCAGCTTGTAGTATTTAGCGTTTACCTCCCCGGTTTTGACGCTGGCGAATCTCACCTTGACTGCAAACATCCCGATCCCGAAGGTCAGTACAATCATTGCAAACATTGGGTATAGCACTGGATATTCCTTATTCTGGTTTATTGGAAGAAACCTGCCCTGGCCTGCCGGGCTGGGTGGCTGGTCAGGCCTCAGGTTCGTGACAGACGGCTTCGATATTGTGCCCGTCCGGGCCAATGACGAACGCGGCATAGTAGTTTGAGTTGTATTGCGGGCGTAGACCAGGGGCGCCATTGTCCTGTGCTCCCGCCGCGATAGCGGCCTGGTAGAATCGCTCGACCTGGTCGCGACTGTCCGCGGTGAAAGCCAGGTGAAAATGCGCCGGGGTTTCCTCGACACGGCGAATACACAAGGAAGAATTTCCGTCGGGATGACAAAGCTCTACGCCAAGCGGCCCTTCCGATAAAACCTCGACGCCGAGAGGTTCGAGCGCCTTGATAAAAAACGTCTTGCTCGCCTCATAGTCACTGACGCCAAATACAACGTGATCGAACATGAGTCTGCCTCTCTCAGTGAATTCCAGTGATATCTGATGCTGCAATCGGGAGCGCGCAAGCGGCTCGCTCAACGACTCCTGTCAATCTCAAGAACGGGCAGCATGAGAGCCTGACATGGAGACAGCCACTTCGTGCTATCACGCTGCATCTGCCTGTCGCCCACCACCGGCTTTGCTCCGCAATATCCACTCCCGCACCGTGCGCTGGATAAACGGCATCGGCGCCGAGGCAACGCCGAGCACAAGCTGATTGAAGTCCCGGATATCGAAGTCTTCACCCAGCGCCGCCCTCGCCTCCTCCCGCAAGGCCAGGATATTGAGTTGGCCCAATTTGTAGCCCAGCGCCTGGCCCGGCCAGACCACGAAACGCTCGATCTCCGCAACAGCCGTGCCCTCATCGAGCCCCTCGGTGCTGACCATGTACTCGATGGCCCGCTCGCGACTCCAGCGTTTTGCGTGCATCCCGGTATCCACGACCAGGCGCACCGCGCGATGGAGTTCTGCCTGCAGGCGACCGAGGTCGCCGAAGGGGTCATCGGCATAGAGCCCCATTTCCGCAGCCAGTCGCTCGCTGTACAGCGCCCACCCCTCGCTGCTGGTATTTGAATAGAGCAACTTCACCAGCGCCGGCACGTCGCGGCTGATAGACGTGGCCGAATCCAGGTGATGACCGGGCACGGTCTCGTGAAAGGTCAGCGAGGGGAGCGTCCAACGCGGGTGCTCCGCAGTATCGCGCAGGTTGATAAAAAACATGCCGGGACGCGAGCCCTCGGGTGTGGGCACGCTGTAGTAACCGAGGGGCGCCGATGCCTGCCGGAACTCGGGAATACGGTGTACTTCCACAGGATACGGCGGTATGGCGCGGAACCCCCTGGGCAACTCCGCATACATGCGCTGTATATGCCCATTTACATCCGCGAGTAACTCTGCCCTGCCCTCGTTGTTGTTGGCGTAGATAAACCGGGGCTCGCGGTTGAGCCGCTGCATACGCACGCCCACGGTACCTTCGGTATAACCCTCGGCACGCAGGATGCCATCCATCAGCCCGAGGATACGCTCGACTTCGGCAAGGCCGGTGCGGTGTATGTGCTCAGGGTCAGCGTTCGAGTCGATGTACTGGCGTATCATCGCCGCGTACAGCGCCTCCCCATTCGGCAGGCGCCAGAGGCCGGCTTCGTGCGAGGCTTTATCACGCTGGCTCACCAGGTAATCGCCGATGCGGCGGTAGGCGGGGATGACCTGTGCGTCGATAATCTCCAGTGCACGCGCCGCATACACGGAAGCACTCTCAATTTTCGCTGCGTCGAGCTTCTCCAGGAAGGCGAGATAAATCGGATTTTCAGCAGCCGCAGGTTCGAGGAATGCCTCGACGACTGCGATGGAGCGATCGAAGATAAAGTCCGGCGGCATGGCCCCGACCGACACGCTATGCCTGAAGTTTTCCAGCGCGCCGTCCAACACAGATTCAACGGCGCCCAGTCGCGCCAGGAACTGCTCGGCCTGCAGCGCATTGCCGACCGGATGTTGCGAGATGAGGAAATCGGGCACGTCGACTGTCGGCCCGGAGTTCTGCGCGATCGGGTATACCAGGTACCACTGGGCGCTCTCCCCGGAACTGCCGTAATCCACTGCCCGGGCAGGCGCCAGCATGCCCTCCACCAGCAGGGCCAGTGTGGCATGTGTCACCTGACTGCTAGCATCCAGCGACGACGCGTCGACCGCGAGCAATTCCGCGAGCGCCGCCTCCAGCGCGGCAACACGCACCTTGTGACCCGCCCGCGAGCGGTCCATCAGCCGCGAGGCGGCACCCGGCGCCTGTGCCTCATCCAACCCCAGGTAAGTCGCACCTTCCGGCAGGTGTGCAAAATAGGTACGCGACAGCCGCTCGACCGCCGCGTCGAACCTGGCGTCCAGGTCCCGGGAGAAAACCGGCAGCGCAAAGGTGGCCAGCAGCAGGGAAAGTGCCAATGTCTGTGGTCTGATCACGGAAGTTACTCTTGTACCGGCAGGTACCTGAGTATAGAGCATGCAATTCAGGTGGCCCGCATTGCTCGGAACTGGGAACAGCCGCGCAAAGGCAGCACCGCGCAGTGCCGCCGACGGACATAGGTTCAGGCGTTCTGGACATGATGCAGATCATCACGCACCACCACTTCCATGGCCTGATACACCCGTTCGTCATCGGGCATAAACTCGACCGCAAGGCGCTTCACGCTTTCGAGAATTTCGCCCGCCGCTTCCCAGGAAATCGGTGTTTTTCTGACGACTGATTGTGGTGCGACCAAACAGGTGACAGGGTTTTTCCGGGTAGCAGTGATAAATGACTTTACCAGCGGCGACCTGTAGGCGACGATCCCGTCGCCGCTGCCAGCGCTCTCGGGGTCGACCCTGAAAAGCATTTCATGCTTCGTCTGTTGCGAATCGAGAAATGTGACACCGAGTGAGCCGCCGTCCCGATGCGCGTCCAGAGATACAATTTCCTTGACGTCGATAGGCACGTTTACTCCT
The DNA here is from genome assembly GCF_004745945.1 of Mangrovimicrobium sediminis. Taxonomy (GTDB): domain Bacteria; phylum Pseudomonadota; class Gammaproteobacteria; order Pseudomonadales; family Halieaceae; genus Mangrovimicrobium; species Mangrovimicrobium sediminis. The sequence goes on from NZ_SRLE01000001.1 coordinate 40,660, forward strand.
CACATACCGGGATGCACGCCAGACGTGACAACCGTCCTGGCGATAGGTTGGGTCGCTATTGAGTGTACTCGAATCAGGAAGCTTGCTGATAGCGGATCGCACCGCGAAGCGGGAGGGTTCCGGAGGACGCTGGCGGTGGAGCGCCCCCCGGGGTCAGTCAGGTGAAACAGCCCCGATCAGGGCTTCTTGCGGTTGGAGTGCGCCAGGCGCCACTCCGGCGGGTAGAGCATGTCCACGTCCTTGACCACGTTGTTCAGGCCGCGCTCCTTGAACACCTCGTCGCCGAGTACCACGTCGTCCATGCCCTTGTCTTCGCGCACCGCGGGCAGCATGCCCTCGACCCAGGCGCTGACCAGGCTGCCCATGTACTCGCCCTTGTGCTGCTTGAAGACTTCCAGGAAGGTCTTCTGCACCTGCACGGTATCCACCGGGCGCGAGGTGGCACAGGCGCGGGCGTACTTCATGGTTTCCTCTTCGAGCTTGTCGCGCGGCACCACGCTGTTGACGAAGCCGATTTCGTACATCTCCGCCGCGGTGAACGGACGGCCGGTAAACAGCATCTCCATGAACTTGCGCACACCCATGGTCTCGGCCCATTGCCACAGGCGCGGTGCCCAGCCCACGTAACGGAAGGAGGGGTGGCCGAACAGGGTGTCGTCGGAGGAGACGATCAGGTCCACATCCGCGGCCTGGTAGAAGTGCCAGCCGTAGCAGTAGCCCTTGGTCTCGAGGATGGAGATCTTCTTGAACTCCTGCAGCGAGCGGTTGCCCGCGGGGGCCTTGGCGTACTGGTCGACCAGGGAGTGAATAAAGCGGAAGGAGTTCTTCGGCGGGTATTTCACAGTGGGGTCGTCGATACCGAATTCCGGCAGCAGGGAAACGTCACCGGAGGACTCGGAGAGCATCTCGGCCTGTTCCGGCAGGTCGCCACCGGCACCGAAGTTGTTGCCTTCGCCGCGAATCACCAGGACTTTCACGTCGTCGTCGACGTTGGCCTTGTGGATGAACTCGCCGTACAGCTGGCGCATGCCGATGTTCATCGCGTTCTGCTTGTCGGGGCGGTTGAAGGTGATCGTCGCGATCTTAGTGGCCGGATCCTTGGAGTACAGAATCCATCCGTTATCCAGCGCTTCCTGCTTGAGCGTGACGTGATCTCTCAGTTCTACTGCCATGTCTCGTGCTCCCTATGCTTATATCGAGAAAATATTGTCGCGGGTTGCAGCGGCGCTGCCGTTGGCCCGGGCAAGCCACGGACGTCGCCGACCTTATGGGGTGCGCGCTGCCGGGCCACAGTATGGCCCAGGCTTTGTCAGAATTCTTGACATTAGGTGTCGGGCAATGGCTTTTTGATGCAAAAAGGGCCCGACCCGGCTGCCGGCACGGACAAGAAATCCCCTCCTTCGCAGGCAATCTATCCGCAGGCCCGTCCCCCATTGGACAAGCGTCGCCAATCCCGCGATGATAATTCACCCGTGCCCCGGCCCCGCGCCAGGCGCGGGCTGCCCTACCGCTGTACGGAAACCGCCATGACCAGCAAGCTCGAACAATTGAAAGCCATGACCGACGTGGTCGCGGACACCGGCGATATCGAAGCCATTCGCCGCTTCGCGCCGCAGGACGCCACGACCAACCCGTCGCTGCTGCTGAAGGCGGCTGCCCTGCCCCATTACGCCGAACTGCTGGACCGGGCCAGGGCCTGGGCCGCCGGCCAGGGTGGCAGCAGCAGCGAGCAGCTGGCCAACTGCTGCGACCACTTCGCGGTGGACGTGGGTCGCGAGATCCTGAAGATCGTGCCCGGGCGCATCTCCACCGAGGTGGATGCGCGCCTGTCCTTCGACAGCGCCGCGAGCATGGCGCGGGCGCGCAAGCTGATCGGCATGTACGAGGAGTCGGGCATCGGCCGCGAGCGCATCCTGATCAAGCTCGCATCGACCTGGGAAGGCATCCGCGCCGCCGCGGAACTGGAGCGCGAGGGCATCAACTGCAACCTGACCCTGCTGTTCGGCTTCGGTCAGGCCGCCGCCTGCGCGGACGCCGGCGTGTACCTGATTTCACCCTTCGTCGGCCGTATCCTCGACTGGTACAAGGCCAACACGGAACTGGTCATCCAGCAGCCCGGGGACGACCCCGGTGTACAGTCGGTCACTCGCATCTACAACTACTACAAGCAGCACGGCTACCAGACTGTGGTGATGGGCGCGAGCTTCCGCAACGCCGGCGAGATCGAGGCACTGGCGGGTTGCGACCGCCTGACCATCAGCCCGGCGCTGCTCGAGGAACTCGCCGCCGATACCGCGGAACTGCCGCGCCAGCTCTCGCCGCATCAGGCCAGCTCGGAGATCGGGCGCCACAGCCCGGCGGAGTCCGGCTTTCGCTACGATCTCAACGCCGACGCCATGGCCACGGAGAAACTCGCCGAGGGCATTCGCAATTTCGTCGCCGACCAGGTCAAGCTGGAGCAGTTGATCAGCAGCCGTTGAGGCCTGCCGCGCAGGGCCTAGTTACCCTGCTCGAGCACCGTCATCAAATCCCTGAAACGGGCGCGGTTTTCGTCGGAGAGGTCCATCAGCACCCGGTGGGCTTCGATCACCTTATCGCGCACCGTGTCCTGCGAGCCTTTCACCCGGGGAATCTCGTGAATATCCCGCGGTGTGCTGCGCGCCATCTCGTTGAGCTGGAACAGGCGCAGGAAGCCCATGCTCTTGAGCAGGCGGTTGATGCCGGGGTCGTGGGAGTAGATGGCGGGCTGGAAGCCGAAGCGGTCGCGGGCGGTAATGGCGAGTTTGGCGAGCAGGCCCAGGGTGGTGGAATCCAGGCCTTCGACCGCGTCCAGGTCGACCCAGACACTGGCGAACTCCGGGTCGTCGAACATGGCGTGGAAGTAGTCGTCGATGGTCGTGCACAGGGACAGGCGCACATCCCCCTCGAGGCGAATCACATAGGCGCCGTTGTGACTGGCTGCCAGAAAGCGCCCCTCGTGCATGTCAGCCTCGCTTGCTGATGAACAGTGCCGCAATATCATCCGGGGCAGTTTCCACGTGGTCAAGACCCAGTCGGGTCACCAGGTCCTCCGGCGCGCTGGCCGAGTGCTCGAAAACCTGCAGGAAATAGCGTTCCTTCTCGATCAGGTTCTTCGACGGGAGGATCTCCAGTATGCCATCGGAAAACAGCGCCAGCATGAAGCTCGCGGGCATATCGATCATGTGCTCCTCGTAGCTGGGATCATCCATGATACCCACCGCGGAGCCCTCACCGCGCAGGTAGCGCGCCCCCTCGTTGCACACCAGCACCGGTTGCGGCAGGTGCCCTGCGATGCTGTAGCGCAATGTATTGTTCTTGATATCCAGCACGCCCACGACCATGGTGGCGAACTTGCCCACCTGGAGTTCCTTGATCTCGTGGTTGGCGCGCTTGAGCATCCCCACCGGGCTGAGGATAGTGTCGTCGCCCTTGCGCAGGAAGTCAGAGCGCTTGCGGGCGAAGAGGTTCTTGAGCAGGACCGTGGCGAAGGCCGAGGAACTGCCGTGACCGGAGACATCTGCCATGAAGAACGTGACGAAATGGTCACCTACCGTGAAGTAATCGGTGAAGTCGCCGCTCAGGTAGAGGGAGGGAATGACCGTGTGGCTGAACACGTAGTCGCCGAGTACCAGCGGCGTCGCCGGCAGCATGCGCAGTTGCACCTGGCGCCCCGCCTGCTGGTCCTGCTCGAGCATCTTGACCGTGCCGCGCAGTTCCGTATTGAGCGCCTCCAGGTTGTGCTGGGAACGCTCCAGTTCGCGCAGCACCTCGCGCTGGCCGACGCAGCGCTCGATCGAGCGCTGCAGGGCGCGGGAATCGTCGATGGGGTGAACAAAGAAGTCGCTGGCGCCGAAGCGCAGCGCGCGCATCATGCGTTCTTCCTCGCCGCCTTCGCTGAAGAAGATCACCGGGACCTTGGAGTAGGCCTCGCGCGAGGCGCGCCGGGCCTCGTCCCAGTTCAGCCCCTGCATGTCCATGTCGCACAGCACCACGTCGATGCTGCCGGACTGCAGGGTGCGGGCGGCGGTCGCCAGGTCGCTGTTGATCTCGGCGTTGAAGCCGACGTCCTCGACCAGGCCGGCCAGCAACTGCGCCCGGGTGACGTCGTGATCAACAACCAGAACGTTTCCGGCAGGTTTCATTAGGGTTACAAGTCGGCCCGAATGGGCCAGACAGTACGCCCATCGCCGAAGACAGGCAATGTTGCGCGGTTGAGTTTGGGCAGGATTTCACAGTTTTGCGACGCTCGCGGTGCTGGGGCTAAAAGTCTTCCCAGTCGTCGTTCTCGATACCGAAATCGGAAAAGCTGTCTTCGACCTTACCGTCGTTGACGAAAATCTCCCGGCTTTGCAGGTAGGCATCGCGCAGGAAAATATAGCGGTCCCCGGTGATCAGTTCATCGGTCGTCAGCAGACGTGATCGACCGTCCACCAGTTCCAGGCCGAACAGGCTGTTGCGCACCGTGTTGTCATTGGCGTAGGTGGGAATTGACGTATAGGTGTCAAATATCGTGCCGGTACCGCTGCGCACCGTGCGCGGCCCGAACACCGGGACCATGAGAAAGGGTCCGGAATCGAAACCCCAGATGGCCAGGGTGTGTCCGAAATCCGTGCGATAGGGGCTGATACCCATGGGCGTGGCGATATCCACCAGCCCGGCCAGGCCCAGTGTACTGTTGACCAGGAAACGACCGGTGCTCTGCGCCGCCCGGCCAAAGCGCCCCTGCAGCACGCTGTTGATGGCGGCGTTGAAGTCATACATGTTGGCGAACATATTGCCCACACCGCGCTGGGCGATGTCCGGCATCACCCAGTCGTAGCCCTTGGCGACCGGGCGCAGCAGGTACTTGTCGAGCCCGTCGTTGAGCACGAACATCTTGCGATTGAACGGTTCGAAGGGGTCGATATCCTTCTGCTCCTCGCTGGCGAAGGCCGCGGGCAGCGGCAACACCAACAACAGCAGGAGGCACAGGCGTGGGAGCGTCATGCAATGACCGGTCGAGGGTGGCAGGGAGCGCAAATGTTACGCCCCCCGACTAGCTCGGGCAAGAGGCGTCCGCGGCCGCGGGCAGCACTACACCGAGCTCAAAAAACTCGCGCAATTGCGCCAGTCCGAAGTCGCTCACACTTTGCGGGGCCAAGCCAAGTTCTGCCGCCAGAAACTCGAGCACAGCATCGGCAGGGCGTGTCTGGTTGTCGCGCAGAAGTTCGAGCAGCCGTGCGGTGGCCGCGTTGAGGGCAATGAAACACACCTTGTCCTGGCGATCGCGGTAGACACACAGGAAGGTGGGCTCGGTCTCGTCGGGGCGATAACCGGGACCGATCCGGTGCACCGGGTAGCTGTAATTCAATACCCAGGCCAGCGGCGACAGTTGCAGCACCTGCCCGGCGATATCGTCGACCGGTTGCGCTGCGGGCAATTCCTCCTGTGCGATATCCAGGGCCAGCTCGACCCACTCATAGTGCGCCAGTTCCAGGATGAACGCCGGGTCGCACTCGCGCAGGGTGTGCTCGTGCATCAGGAAGCCCAGGAATTCCTGGCCGATCTCGGGAAAGTACGGGGTATGACTGCGGTGCCCGTTGATGAAGGCGCGCACCAGCTCCAACCACTGCTCGGTGGTATACAGGCTGTGCAGCACGGGAAAGCCGCTGCGCAGGAAATTGTCGATGTTGTTGAAAATCAGGTCGCGGTAGATCTGCAGACGCCGCTCTTCAACGCCGCCCGGCGCCGGCTGCCCCTGCGGGTCGCGCAGGTGGGCGGCCATGTCCAGTTGGGCCTGCTGCAGGGCGCTCATGCGCGGCGCTCCAGCGGGGTCACCGCCTCGGCCTGCAGGGCGCGCACCTGGGCCACCTCGCCCAGCAGCTGCGCCAGTGGCGGGATGTTGAAATCGCGTTCCAGCAGTGTGGGCAGCGGACCGACCAGGCTGTAAGCCTCGGCCAGCAGGGACCACACGGGGTCGATCACGTCCGCACCGTGGGTGTCGACCTTGAGATCCTCCGCCTCGTCATAGTGCCCGGCGATGTGAATGTAGCGCACGCGATCCAGCGGCAGTGAGCGCAGGAAGGCCTGCGGGTCGTAGCCGTGGTTAATACTGTTCACGTAGATATTGTTGACGTCGAGCAGCAGGTCGCAGCCGCTCTCGGCGATCACCGCGCCGATAAACTCCGCCTCGCTCATGGCGCGGTGGGGCTGCGCGTAATAGGAGGCGTTTTCCAGGGCGATGGGAGCCCCGAGGATGTCCTGCACCTGGCGTACACGCGCCGCCACATGGCGCACGGCTTCCTCGGTGAAGGGCAGCGGTAACAGGTCGTAAAGATGACCCTGCGCCGCGCAGTAAGTCAGGTGTTCGCTGTAAAGCGGTACGCGAATCTCGCGCATCAGTTCACCGACCGCACGCACCAGGTCGACGTCCAGCGCATCGGGGCCGCCGATATCCAGCGACAGGCCGTGCAGTACGATGGGGAAGCGTTCGGCGAGCGCGCGGAACTCGCGCCCGTAGCGGCCGCCGACGCCAATCCAGTTCTCCGGCGCCACTTCGAGAAAATCCAGCGGCAGGTGGTCCTCGGCCGCGAGCGGACCCATCAGGGCCCGCCGCAGGCCGAGGCCGGCGCCGTGAAAGTCGATAGCGGAATCAGTCACTGGCGTTTACCCGCGAGCTCAGTGCCCGCACTTACCTTCGCCGCACTTGCCTTCGGTGGTTTTCTCACCGCAGGAGCCTTCGGCTTTTTTCTCGCCGCAGGAGCCTTCAGCTTTTTTCTCGCCGCAGGAGCCTTCAGCTTTCTTCTCACCACAAGAGCCTTCGGCTTTCTTCTCACCGCAAGAGCCTTCGGCGGACTTGCCACCGCAGGAGCCTTCTTCCATCAGCTTCGCATGGTTGGCGAGGTCGTAGCCGCCACTCAGCTGCTGCGCCGAAAACGGGTTGCTGGAGGCCGCTGCCAGCGGTGCGATGGAAGACGCCAGGAACGCGGTACCGAGAGCGATGGCCAGTGGTTTTTTCGATTGAGACATAATGAGTAACCTGTATCGGAGTGAGAGTTTTTGTGTTGCCACGTAAAGCGGCGTCCCGGTGTACCCCGGGGGCGCCATACGGGTCGTAGTATGACCCAAGTCGAAAAATGAAGTTTCACGGAAGTATAACGTCTGCCCGGAACTCGATGGTATTTTTTCACAAGCCCGCGGGCGGCGTTGGCAGTCCTCAGGCGGGGTGCTCGCGCAGCCAGGCCTGCACCGCGGCCCACTGCTCCTCCAGGCGCTTTTGCGACACCGCCATGCGCGTGCCGAGGTTCTGCGCAAACAGGGAAACACGCAACTCCTCGAGCATCCAGCGATAGCGCGCGGCGTCCTCGCAACTGTCGAGGATACCCTCGCGCCGCTCTACCAGCTCCCACAACGGCGCCTGCAGCGACTCCAGCAGATGCAGGTGCTTCTGGTCCTTGGGGTACTGCCCGGCCAGGCGCTCGACGCGCTGCTGCAGGGCTTTCATATAGCGCGGGTACTGGCCCAGCCACTGGGCAGGCGCGTCGCGCAGGGCGTGAGGGCGCCACAGGGCAGCGGCCTGGGTTTCGATATCGGCCACGCTGTCCGCCCACTGTCCGGTGGGGATGCGCGCGAGTCGCTGCCGCGCATCCGCCAGCGCCTGCAGGGCCGTGAGCAGGGCCGACTCCAGGGCGCTGGCGCGCTCCACAACCTGCGCCCGCCCGCGCTGCAGTACGGTCTCGAACGCCGACTGGTCGCGGGGCGCGCCGGCCTCCAGGTCGTGCCCCTCGGCCAGGGCGGCATCGATCAGGTCCTCCACCAGTGCCTCGCGCGACACCCCAGCCCCGGCCAGCGCCAGCTGCGCGGTATTGCCCTTGAACATCTGCTTGCGCAGGTACTTCACGGTCTGCGCACTGTGCAGGCGCAGCAGCTTCAACACGCCCAGGCGGTGTGCCCGCGCGGCGCTGTGCGCGTAATCCAGCAATTCGATGGCGACACTGTCGCCGCAATCCACCAGCGCCGGGTAGGCGACGATCTCCACGCCAGCCTGGGTAAAACGCCACTGCTCCGGGACATCGCCGAAGTCCCAGCGCGTCAGGCCCTGGCGCGCGGGGGACGCGCTCTCGCTGGTGCTGACACTCTGCCGGGTATCGCTTCGGTAGGCCTCGACCAGGGTCGCCAGGTCCCTGCCCTGCTGCAGCAGGCGTCCGTCGGCATCGACGACGCGAATGTTCATGCGGTAAAAGTCGTCGAGCTTCTGCGTATCCCAATCCGCCGGCCTCAATTTGATCCCCGCCTGCCGGCCGAGAATTTCGGACAGCGCGTCGAGCAGGTCGCGGTCGCCCGGAGTGAGTTCCGCCAGTGCACGGTCCACGTGGTCAGGTACTGGCACCAGGCGCTTGCGCTTGTCCTTGGGCAGGCCCTTGACCAGGGCGATGCATTTATCGCGCAGCAAGCCGGGTACCAGCCACTCGAACAGGTGCCGGGGCACGCGATTGAGCAGGGCCACAGGGACCGTCACCGAGACCCCGTCCGCCTCGCCGCCGGGCTCGAAGCGGTAGTCCAGGCGCAGGGTGAGATCGCCGTGCTGCAACTGGTCCGGGAACTGGTCGCCCAGTGCGCCGGGGTCGCGGGCGATAAGGTCCTCGCGGCACATACGCAGGGTTTGCGCCGCCTGCGACTCGCGCCGCAGCCAGGACTCCAGCTGCTTGCTGTTATAGCAATCCGCGGGGAGCCGCTGGTCGTAGAACTCGAACAGCGCCTGTTCGTCCACCAGGATGTCGCGGCGGCGGGTCTTGGACTCCAGTTCCTCGACCTCGCGCACCAGTCGCAGGTTGTGCTTGAGAAATGCGGGCGGCCGCTGGTAGCGCCCGGCCACCAGACCCTCGCGGATCATCAGTTCACGGGCGACCGGCGGGTCGATGGGGCCGTAGTGCAGCGAGCGTTTGTCGACCACGGTGAGGCCGTAGAGCGACAGCCGCTCGTAGGCCATCACCCGGCCGCTGCGCGGCTGCCAGCGCGGGTGGTAGTAGTGGTGCTTGAGCAGTGCCGGGTTGGCCTGGGCAATCCACTCCGGTTCGATGGTGCCGACGTCGCGGGCAAAGACCCGCGAGGTCTCGACGATCTCCGCCGCCACCAGCCACTTGGGGCGTTTGCGCGCCTGCGACGACCCCGGGAAAATCTGCAGTTTGCGGTTGCGCGCGCCGAGGTAGTCGCGATCCTCCTGGTGCTGCGCGATATTGCCGAGCAGGCCCGCCAGCAGTGCGCGGTGCACGCCGGCGTAGTTTTCCTCCTCCGGCAGGGCCGATGACGCGCGCAGGCCCTGTTGGCGACAGGCGATGGCCAGTTGCGTGTGCACGTCGCGCCACTCGCGCATGCGCAGCCAGGACAGGAACTCGCGCTTGCACAGCTTGCGCAACTGGTTCTGGCTGAGTTCCTGGCGCTGGCCCTCGTAGTAGCGCCAAAGGTTCAGCCAGGCCATGAAATCCGAGCGCTCGTGGCGGAACCGGGCGTGGGCCTGGTCCGCCTGCTGCTGTTTCTCCTGGGGTCGCTCGCGCGGGTCCTGCACCGCCAGCGCACTGGCGATCACCAGGATCTCCGCCAGGCAACCTTCGCCCTGGGCCGCCAGTACCATGCGCCCGAGGCGCGGGTCCACCGGCAGGCGCCCCAGCTTGTGACCGATGTCCGTGAGCCGGTCGTCGCCGTCCACCGCCCCCAGTTCCTCGAGCAGCTTGTAGCCGTCGCGCACCAGCCGGGAATCCGGCGGGTTGATGAACGGGAAGTCCTTCACCTTGCCCAGGCCCAGGCTCAGCATCTGCAGGATGACGGCGGCGAGGTTGGTGCGCAGGATCTCCGGGTCGGTAAACTCCGGGCGACGCTGGAAATCCTCCTCGCTGTACAGGCGCAGGCAGACCCCCGGCCCGACCCGGCCACAGCGCCCCTGGCGCTGGTTGGCGCTGGCCTGGGACACCGGCTCGATGGGCAGGCGCTGCACTTTCGTGCGGTAGCTGTAGCGACTGATGCGCGCCTCGCCGGGGTCGATCACATAGCGGATGCCTGGCACGGTGAGCGAGGTCTCGGCCACGTTGGTGGCCAGCACCACACGCAGGCCGCGTCCGCCCGCCGCATCGAACACGCGGTTCTGCTCGGCCTGGGACAGGCGCGCATACAGCGGCAGCACGTCGAGCGCCTGCTCGCCGCGCAACAGGCGGGCGGTTTCGCGGATCTCGCGTTCGCCCGGCAGGAACACCAGCATGTCGCCGCGCGGACCCCAGGCGCCGCTGTCGATCTCGCGCACCAGTTCGGCGATGCGCTCGGTGGCGTCCTGGTCCTCCTCCTGCGGCGCGCCCAGGTAGTGGGTCTCCACCGGGTAGCTGCGACCGGAGACCTCGATGACCGGAGCGTCGCCGAAGTGGCGGGCGAAGCTCGCCACGTCGATGGTCGCCGAGGTGATGATCAGCTTGAGGTCCGGGCGCCGCGGCAACAGGCGCTTAAGGTAACCGAGCAGGAAGTCGATATTCAGACTGCGCTCGTGGGCCTCGTCGATGATGATGGAGTCGTAGCGACGCAGCTCGCGATCGCGCTGGATCTCGGCGAGCAGGATGCCGTCGGTCATCAATTTGACCGCAGTGTCCTCGGACACCTGGTCGGTGAAGCGCACCTGGTAGCCGACCGCGCCGCCGAGTTCCACCTGGAGTTCATCGGCGATGCGCCGCGCCACCGTGCGCGCGGCGAGCCGGCGCGGCTGGGTGTGGCCGATCAGGCCGGCGCGGCCGCGGCCGAGCTCCAGGCAGATCTTGGGCAGCTGGGTGGTCTTGCCCGAACCGGTTTCGCCGGCGACCACCACCACCTGGTGTTCCGCTATCGCCCTGGCGATCTCCTCGCGGCACTGGGCCACCGGCAGTTCTTCCGGGTAGCGGATGTGCAGTTGCAGGGTTTCCGGGAGCGGGGACATCGGGACGGGAGACAGGAGGTATGCAGGTCAGCTTATCGACCGCGAACAATGCGCGATTATCGGCGCCGGCGCAACCGCTGCGTCGCCAGTGGAGTGCGCTGCGCTTACCCGCGTATGATTGGCAAAAACGCGGGCAGCCCCGAAGCAGGGTGCCCGCCGCACAGGGAACAGGGAACGTGAACGGCACGACAAAAACTACGCCGGGTCGTTGCGCCCGGCTTGCAGGGCTCAGGCTCCACCGCCTGCTGGCACCGCTGGGCGCAATGCTGCTGTCCGCCTGCGCCAGCCTGCCGACGCCGGAGGAGATCGCCAGCGCGCCCTCCCCCCTGCCCGGCCTGCCGCTGGCGCTGGATGGGCGGGCCGTGTTTCGCGACACCTTCTGCGCCCTGGCGCACGCGCAACAGCCCGACCTGGTCGCCGCGGACCCGGACTGTGAGCAGTTGCTCTGGCGACTGCCCGATGAACCCGCCGCCACCGGGTCGCACGGCCCGGCCGATGCGCCCTCGCTCGCTCCTGCCGAGACGCTCGTCGACGACAGCTCGCGCGTCTTCATCGTCGGCGGCGCGTTCTCCGATTGCTTCGGCAGCGCTTCACAGGCCTATCGCGACGGCGCCGAGGTGCTGCGCAGCGCGGGCGCGGATGTCGTCCGCATTCCGGTCAGCGGCCGTTCCAGCGCCGAGTACAACGCGGCGATCATCGCCAGGGAACTCCAGACCGCGCAGCTGTCGCCGGAGGACACGGTCATCCTGCTCGGCTATTCGAAGGGCACCGTCGATATCCTGCAATTCCTGGCCGAGACACCGGCCATGGCAGACTACATCGACGCGGTGATCAGCGTCGCCGGCCCTACGCTGGGCAGCGCCACCGCGGACACCGGCGACTGGGTCTACGATGTGTTCATCGCCCACGGCTTCTCCGGGCACTGCGACCCGGGTGACGGCGGCGTCATCGACGCCCTGGTCACCGAGCGCCGCCAGGCCTGGTGGCGGGAAAACTCGCCACCGGCCGGCATCCGCTTCTACTCGCTGCTGGGAATTGCCACGGAGCAACACCTGGCCCGCGCCCTGCGCCCCAGCTGGCGACTGCTGGCCGACCAGGCGCGACTCAACGACGGCCAGGTCACGCCGCAGGAGGGCTGGGTGCCGGGCAGTACCCTGCTGGGTTTTGCCCATGCGGATCACTGGAGTATCGCGGTGCCTATCGAGGAGGAACTGGAATTTTTCGCCGCCCGCCCCGACCCGCGACCGTACCCGCGCTCGCTGCTGTTCCAGGCGCTGGTGCGCTATGTGGTGGCGGATCTTTCGGGGCCAGATGGCGCGCCCGATACACGCGGTAAAAGCGGGCAATAGGGGTTAGACTGCACGGATGCCGAGAGCCAAGACCGCAATCGCCGCCAGGCTGCTGGCCGCACTGTTCCTGCTGGCTGCGCTCGGGGGCTGCGCCAGCTATGCCCCCGCGCCACTGGACCAGTGGCCGGACCGCGAGCGCCTGCACCGCGAGACCCAGGGGCAGGTCACCGTCTCCGCCAGCATCCTGTCCGACGCCGAGGCGCAGGCCCTGTACGGCGTGGACCTGTCCGACGTGGGCCTGCAGGCGGTATGGCTGCGCATCGAGAACGCCTCGCCGCACAGCTACTGGTTGCTGGTATCGGCACTGGACGCCAACTACTTCGCCCCTGACGAGGCCGCCATACTGTTCCACTGGCGCCTCTCGCGCGAGAACGAGCAGCGCGCCACCGCGCGCTTTCGCGAACTCGCCATTCCGCTGAAGACGCCCTCCGGCAGTGTCAGCGAGGGCTTCGTGCTGGCCCCGCGCCACGAGGGCGGCCGCTACCTGCCGGTGTTGTTGATGGGCAACAACGAGGTACTCAGCTACGGCTTTGCCGTCGCCCTGCCGGACGGCGAATTTGATTTCGAGGCCCTGGATGTCGCCGCCATCTACCGCGACGAAACCCTGCCCGAGCACGACCTGGACACTTTGCGCCAGCAACTGCTGGCGCTGCCCTGCTGCACCTACGACAAGGCCGGAGAACGCGAGGGCGACCCGCTCAACGTGGTCCTGGTCGGCGACAGCGCGGCGGTGCTCTCGGCGCTGACCCGCGGCGGCTGGTCCTCCACCCACCGCATCGACAGCGACACCGTGCGCCGCATGCTCGGCGCCGCGATCTCCGGCAGCGCCTACCCGGTGGCGCCGATCAGCCCGCTGTACCTGTTCGGCCGCCAGCAGGACCTGGCGATGCAGCGCGCGCGCAGCAACATCCTGCAGCGCAACCACATCCGCCTGTGGCTGGCGCCGTTTCGTTTCGAGGGCAAGCCGGTCTGGGTGGGGCAGGTCAGCCGCGATATCGGCATCAAGGCAACCTGGCTGAGTCCGACCCTGACCACCCACGTGATCGACCCCAACGTGGACGAGGCGCGCGAGCACCTGCTGCAGAGTCTGCTGGTCAGTGGCGCGGTGCGGCGTTTCGCCTTCGTCGGCGGCGCCGCCGCGGCCAGCGCCGAGGCACCGCGCAGCAACCTCACCGACGACCCGTTCTTCAGCGACGGCCTGCGCCTGGTCGCCGAGGTCTCCGCACGGGATACCATTCCGCCGCAGGACGTGAAATTCGTCGAGTGGCGCACCAGCGCCGACCCCAACCGCAGCGCCGTCGACACCGCGGCGCCCTGAACCGGCCAGCGCGGCCGCTCGGACAACACCACACGCGGAAATGCGTTAAGCTTGCGCCGCCATCATCCCGGAGCAAAGCCATGACGCAGTTGAGCAACTACACCTACGACGAAATCAGCATCGGCCAGCGCGCCAGCTTCGAGCGCAAGGTGGAGGAACGCGACATCCAGTTGTTCGCCGCCGCGACCGGCGACGTCAACCCCCTGCACCTGGACGCAGACTTCGCCGCAACTACCCGTTTCGGCGAGCGCATCGCCCACGGCATGCTCACCGCCTCCTTCGTCTCCGCGGCACTGGCCATGCGCCTGCCCGGTCCGGGCACCATCTTCATGGAGCAACAGGTGCGCTTCCGCCTGCCGGTCAGGATCGGCGACGTGATCAGCGTGGAACTGGAGGTGACGGAGAAGGAGGACAAGCGCAAGGCGGTGACCCTGGCCTGCACCGCGCGCAATCAGGACGGCAAGGCCGTGCTCACCGGTACCGCGAAGGTGGTGGCCCCGGCGGAGAAGCTCTCCCTGCCCTGCCCGCCGACACCGCAGGTGACGGTCGCCGGCTGAGCCGTCTGCGCCTCAGGCGGCGCCGTCGGCGGCGGCCTGCTGGAACTGCTCGTGGCCGAGGTACATCAGGTGCAGCAGCACCGAGGCGTCGCGGCCACCGAGGTCCGCCGCCAGCACCATCACCGTGGGCTGGCCTTCCTCCATGGTCACCGCGGGGATGCCGAAGATCATCTTGTCCTCGTTGTTCTCAGCGCCGAAGGTGCTGACCTCCTTGTCCTCCTGCACCGCAGCGGCGATGTTCGCCATCAGCGTGCGCGTGCTGGCGCGGAAGGCGCTGTAGTTGAAGTTGCCGTGAAACTCGGTGTGATCCAGCGCGAGGTCGAAACGCACGGTGGACTTGTCTTCCATCTGCACATTGGTCAGCGCCACCCGCTTGCCCTGGGCCAGCGCCTTGAACAGGTTCTTGGCGTCGGTGCGCGGCGACTCGACCAGCGCCTTGTGCAGCAGGTTGACGGCCACGGTCAGGAACTGGTTCCTGGACAGGCTTTTGGTCTCGTACTTGGCCATGGTCACCTCGGTGTTTTCGCAGGCTGGCAAGTCTACTGGCAGGCGCCGCCGCAGGCAACGGCGACTGCTGCCTTGCTGTTCACGGGTGCCGGTGACCGCATAGCCGGCGGCGAGCCGCGACTGCTATGCTTGCCGCCCATGTACGCCAGCACCCACCCCACCGCATCGTGAACCGCGACAACACGCCCTGGGGGCCGACCCCCGCCGCCGACCTGCAGTGGACTGCCGCAGGTGAGCCTTGGTCCGGCCGGTTCCAGGACATCTACTTCTCACGCGAGGACGGGGCGGCGGAAAGCCGCCACGTGTTCCTGGCCGGCAACCAGCTGCCGCAGCGCTGGCAGGACTGGCCCGGGGAGCGCTTCTGTATTGCCGAGACCGGCTTCGGCACCGGGCTCAACTTCCTGCTCACATGGCAGGCCTGGCGCACACTGCCGACACCGCGGCCGCGCCTGCACTACATCTCGGTGGAACGCTACCCGCTGGCGCGCGAGGAACTGCAACGGGCGCTGGTCGCGTGGCCGGACCTTGGCGAACTGGCGGCGGCGCTGATCGCGTACTGGCCCGGGCGGCTGCCGGGGCAGCATCGGCTGGTATTGGAGGACGGCGCCGTACTGCTCGACCTGTGGTGGGAGGACGTGGCGCAGGCGCTGCCGGATCTCGCCAGCCACGGCCCGCAGGTCGATGCCTGGTACCTGGACGGCTTCGCCCCGGCGCGCAATGAGGCGATGTGGTCGGCGACCCTGTTCCCGGCCATCGCCGCGCTGTCGCGGCCGGGCACCACCTGCGCCACCTTCACCGCGGCCGGGGAAGTGCGCCGCGGGCTGGCGGCGGCCGGCTTCGATATGCACAAATTTCCAGGCTACGGCCGCAAGCGCGAATCCCTGGGCGGCGTTCTGTCCTCCGCCGCGCCCGCACCGCCGCTGCGGGCAACCCCCTGGGACCTGCCGGATACCCCCACCGATCCCGCCGCCAGTGCCCTGGTACTGGGCGCCGGGCTGGCCGGCTGCAGCGTGGCCCGCGCCCTGGCCCGGCGCGGCCTGGCGGTCACCGTGCTTGAGCGCGGGGCGATCGCCGGCGCGGCGTCCGGCAACCCGCAGGGCATCCTGTACACGCGCCTGTCGCGCCGCCACGCGGCGCTGACCGACTTCGCCCTGCAATCTTTCCGCCACGCCAGCAGCCACTACGCGGGCATGTTCGCCCGCGCCGAGCTGCACACGGGGGAGGACGGCGAACTGTGCGGTATGTTCCATCTCGAGGAAGATGCCGACGAGTTCGCAGCCCTGTCGGCGGCACTCACCGGCCTCGAGGACCTGGCCGCGGGGCTGACGCCCGGGCAGGCGGAGCAACACCTGGGTCTGGCAACGGCACTGCCGGGCTTCTGGTTCCTTGGCTCGGGCTGGCTGCGGCCGACGGCGCTGTGCCGCGCGCTGCTCGAGCACCCCGGCATTCAGGTACGCAGCAATTGCGGCGAACTGGCACTGGCGCACGAGGGTGGCCAGTGGCGGGCCCGGGATGCGCACGGCAAGCTGGTCGGCGAGGCGCCAGTCGCGGTGATCTGCGCCGGGCACACCAGCCTGTCCCAGGCCGGTCTGGACTGGCTGCCGCTGCGCGAGATGCCCGGACAGACCACGCAACTGCCCGCCAGCGCGGCGAGCAGCACCCTGCGGGCAGCGGTATGCCACCGCGGCTACATTGCACCCGCGGCTGGAGGCGAGCACTGTATCGGCGCGACCTTTCGGCCGCGCGAGCGCAACGTCGAACTGCGCCCATCAGAGCACCGGGAAAACCTGGACAACCTGGCCGCCGCCCTGCCCCAGTGGCAGCCCTGGCTGGACGCCCTGCCGGCCGCGGAACTGCACGGCCGGGTGGGCATACGCTGCACCAGCCCCGACTACCTGCCCCTGTGCGGGCCGGCGCCGGAGCGCGAGGCGTTCTTGCACGCTTATGCCGGCTTGCGCAAGAATGCCCGTCAAATCATCGCCCAGCGAGGCCCCTACATGCCCGGACTCTATGTCAACACGGCCCACGGCGCACGCGGCCTGAGCTCCACGCCACTGTGTGCCGAACTGCTGGCCAGCCAGATCTGCGCCGAAGCGCCGCCGGTCTCGCGCGAACTGTCGCGCGCGCTGTCCCCGGCCCGCTTCCTGGTCCGCGACCTGTCACGTAACCGGGCCTGAACTATGTACCACTGCCTGTGCCGCCTCGCCTGCGCACTACTCGCCACCGCCGCGCTGTCGGCACCCGCCCTGGCCATCGAGCAGTACGGCTACCGGGTCATCGACAAGAAACCCCAGGACCGCAGCCTGTTCATCCAGGGCCTGGAAATCCGTGACGGCAAACTGTACGTCGGCTCCGGCAACTACGGGCAGTCGGTGCTGCAGCGTATCGATTTCGCCAGCATGGAGCCCGAAGTCACCCGCCACCTGAACCCGCGCCTGTTCGGCGAGGGCGTCACCGTGTTCGGCGACTTCATCTACCAGCTGACCTGGCGCGAGCGCATGCTGCTGGTGTTCAAGCGCGACGACCTCTCCCCCGTGGAATGGCACCCCCTGGCCGGCGAGGGCTGGGGCATGACCAACGACGGCACGCGCCTGATCTACAGCGACGGCAGCGACAGACTGTACTTCCTCTCCCCGGGCACGCGCGGCGTGACCGGCTCAATCCGGGTCACCGAGAACGGCAAGCCGGTGACCAGGCTCAATGAACTGGAATGGGTCGATGGCGAAGTCTGGGCCAATATCTGGCAGTCGGACCGCATCGTCATCATCAATCCCGAGACTGGCGAAGTGCGCGCCAGCATAGACCTGCGCGGCCTGCTGCCGGTCATGGAGCGCAAGGCCGGCACCGACGTGCTCAACGGCATCGCCGTGGACCCCGCGACGGGTGACATCTGGGTCACCGGCAAGCGCTGGCCCTGGCTCTACCATATCGAACTGGTACCCGTCGCAAACCCGCAATAGGCGGCCGAAACGCGCTAAACTAGCGTTTTGTGCTGTCCCCAGAAGAGCGACTATGAACCAGGCATTACCCAGGGCCCATCCGGCCTTTGAACCCCTGCGCCAGCAGAGCATCGACGCCCTCGGCCTGCGCGTCGAGGAGTACCGCCACCGCGCCACCGGCGCCACCCACTACCACCTGGCGGCGGACAACCCGGAGAACGTGTTCCTGGTCGCCCTGCGCACGGTGCCCGAGGACTCCACCGGCGTGGCGCATATCCTCGAACACACCGCGCTGTGCGGCAGCGAACGCTACCCGGTGCGCGACCCGTTCTTCATGATGCTGCGGCGCTCGCTGAACACCTTCATGAACGCGTTCACCAGCTCTGACTGGACCGCCTACCCCTTCGCCAGCCAGAACCGCAAGGACTTCGACAACCTGCTGCAGGTCTACCTGGACGCAGTGTTCTTCTCGCGGCTGGATCCGCTGGACTTCGCCCAGGAGGGCCACCGCGTCGAGTTCGCCGAGCCGGACGATCCGCAGAGCGAGCTGGTGTTCAAGGGCGTGGTGTTCAACGAGATGAAAGGCGCAATGAGTTCCGTGCCCAGCTACCTATGGCAGAAACTCTGCGAGCACTTGTTCCCCACCTCGACCTACCACTACAACTCCGGTGGCGACCCGGAGCACATCCCGGACCTCAGCTACGAGCAGCTGTGCGAGTTCTACCGCAGCCACTACCACCCCAGCAACGCCATCTTCATGACCTACGGCGACATTCCCGCGCCGGAGCTGCAACAGCAGTTCGAGGAGCGCGCCCTGCACCGCTTCGGGCGCCAGGAAGAGCGCATCGCGGTGGCGGCGGAGGAGCGCCTGCCGCAGCCCCTGCGCGTGCGCGAGCGCTACGCCTTCGACGACAGCGGTGAGACCGACCATCGCACCCACCTGATCGTGGGCTGGATGCTGGGCGAGAGCTGCAACCTGCAGGAGATGCTGGAGGCGCAATTGCTGTCCAGCGTGCTGCTGGAGAACAGCGCCTCCCCCCTGCTGCGCGCGCTGGAGACGACGCCCCTGGCGCACGCGCCCTCGCCCCTGTGCGGGCTCGAGGAATCCATGCGCGAGATGGTCTTCGTCTGCGGCGTCGAGGGCACCGACCCGGAGCATGCGGAGGCCCTCGAAGCCCTGGTCCTCGACGTGATCCGCGATGTCGCCGACAACGGCGTGGAGCACGAGCGCCTGCAGGCGGTGCTGCACCAGCTGGAGCTGCACCAGCGCGAGATCAGCGGTGACGGCTACCCCTACGGCCTGCAGCTGATCCTGCAGGCGCTGGGTTCGGCCACCCACTACAGCGACCCGATTGCTGTGCTCGACCTCGAACCGGTGCTGGACTACCTGCGCCAGCGCATCGAGGACCCGCAGTACATCCGCGAGCTCGCCCGCCGCCTGCTGCTCGATAACCCGCACCGGGTGACCCTGCTGGTGGAGCCGGACCGCGAGCTCTCCGACCAGCGCGTGAAGCGCGAAAAAGCCCGCCTGGACGCCCTGCGCGCGACCATGGACGAAGAGCAGCGCGAGGCCACCCTGCGCCTGGCGCGCGATCTCGTCGCCCGCCAGCAGCAGGTGGACGACCCCGACGTGCTGCCGCGTCTGGAACTGGCAGACGTGCCCGCCAGCATGCCCGAGCTGGAATGCACCGAGGGAGCGGCCGGCGCCCTGCCGATGACCAGTTACGGTCGCGGCACCAATGGCCTGGTGTACCAGCAGATGGTCTCCCCGCTGCCACAACTGGACGAGGAAATGCAGCAGCTGCTGCCCCTGTACACCCAGTTCCTCACCGAGCTGGGCGTGGGCGATGGCAGTTACCTCGACGCGCAACACCGCCAGTCGGCCACCGTCGGCTCTATCTCCGCGTTTACCTCCATGCGCGGCAAGGTGGACGACGAACAATCGGTGAGCGCGCATTTCGTGCTCTCCTCCAAGGCCCTGCTGCGCAACGTCGCGGCCCAGTCCGAGCTGATGGCCGATACCATGCACAGCGTGCGCTTCGACGAGGTGCCGCGCCTGCGCGAGCTGGTCAGCCAGCAGCGCTCCCGGCGCGAACAGGCGGTGACCGGCCACGGTCACAGCCTCGCCATGTCCGCCGCGTGTGCGGGCATGAGCCCGCTGGCACGTCTCAACCACCACCTCACCGGCCTCGCCGGGATTCGCGCCCTGCGCCAGATCGACGAGGCCCTGCAGGTGGACGGCAAGGCCGAAGACTTTGCCGCGGAACTGGCCAGCCTGCACGGCAAGGTCAGCAGTATGCCGCGGCAGCTGCTGGCGATTGCCGAGCCCGAGGCCCTGGCGGACATCGCCGCGGCCGCGGCGCAGGCCTGGGGCGCACAGGTCGAGGGCGAGAACCCCGCCTTCGCACTGGCACCGGTGCGCGAGCGTCGCAATGAATTCTGGATCACCAATACGCAGGTCAATTTCTGTGCGCGCGCCTATCCCACGGTGTCGGTGCAACACCCCGATGCGGCAGCACTGACCGTGCTCGGCGGCGTCCTGCGCAACGGCTACCTGCACCGCGCCATCCGCGAACAGGGCGGTGCCTACGGCGGCGGCGCAATGCAGGACTCCGGCGTGGCGGCGTTTCGCTTCTACTCCTACCGCGACCCGCGGCTGGCCGAGACCCTGGCGGATTTCGACGCCGCGGTGGCCTGGCTGCTGGAGACCCGCCACGAGGCGCGCGCGCTGGAGGAAAGCATCCTCGGTGTGATCAGCAGCCTGGACAAGCCCGGCTCACCGGCCGGCGAGGCCAAGCAGCATTTCCACAACCGGCTGTTCGGGCGCAGCCACGCCCAGCGTGAGGAGTTCCGCGCGCGGGTGCTGGCGGTGAGCATCGAGGACCTGCGCCGGGTGGCGGAGACCTACCTGCAACCCGAGCTCGCCAGTACCGCGGTGGTCAGCAGCAGCGCACAGCTGCCCGCGACCGAGTCGCTGCGCGAATCACTCGGCCTGAAGTTGCAGGAGTTGTAGGCCGTTATTGCGCCCGCGCCCGTGAACGAAGTAAACGGACCCAAGGGCAAACGGAGTCACGGGTAAACGGGGTCAGAGCCTAGGCTCTGACCCCTTGCTTCACCGGCCGAGCCGTCGGAAAAACCCAACGCCCATCCAGCACCTGCGCCCGCGGCCGATACAGCCGCACCACATAATTCCACCCCGGAGTAATCGGCAGGCAGTTCCCCGGCGCCTGTTCACAACCCCCGAAATACACCGTCACACCACCATCGTCATCACACTGCGCGCTCACATTGTTAATCGAGTAAGCGTCCCGGTCATTTTTCTCAAAATACCCCTCCCGGTTGTACACACTGATCGACCAGAAACCGTCGACCGGCACCTCGTGCACGCGCAACACATGCGGCGTGACGCCATCGTTGCCCGGCGGGTGTACGTTCACGTAAAAGGCATCGCGCGCCGGGTTACCGCCCCAGCCCAGCGCCGTGCCGATAAGGTGCTGCACATCGTCAACCTCACCGCGCGCACCGAACATCTGCGCCGAATCCATGCCCCCGGCCGCCGCGGCAAGATCGTTGAGCGCCGCGCGAATGCGGCCGGTGGCCAGCGTATCCCAGGCCGGAATGACAAAATCGGCACCGCGCGGCTGCTGCAGCAGCACCTGCGCCTGCAGCGCGTGCGCCAGCGCGAAATCCGCCTCGCTGCCGGGGTCGACAAACGTGCGCACCAGCAACAGCGCATAGCGGGTGCCGACGTCCGCCAGGGAAAAACAATGGCTCCCCGGCGTGTATACCACCGCGGGCGTGTAGTGGTCCTGGTCGATCACCTGCAGCGCCATGAAACGGCCGCCGGCCTCGGGCAGGGTTACCGTGACCGGACCCAGCGACAGGTCCGCCACGGCGTAGGAATACAGCGCATCGCGGTTCATGCGCACGACGTCCTGCTTCTCGATGGAGGTCAGGTAGGGCACGTGCAGGAACTGGCCGAAGGCGCCGTTCTCGACGAACTTGCGCAGGTAGAGGTCGGTCTCGGCGCGCCGGAAGTTGGCCAACGTCACCGCAGCCGGGGTGTTTGCAGTCATACCACGGGGTCCTGCCGGTGTGGGGTAAACCAGCCCGGCGGCCGCTTCAGCTGTCGAGCTCGGACTGCAGCAGCTCCAGGGTGGCCTCGAAGGTATCGCCGAAGGGCATGACCGCGGCATTGAAGTCGGTCACCCCCGCCTGGCGCAGCTGGTCGATGTCCGCGCGCAGGGTATCGGCATCGCCGACCAGCGCGAGTTCCGCTGGCCCCTCGACCCCCTCGCGATCGAGCATCGCGCGGTAGGACGGCAGCATGCCGTAAATCTCCAGGGTCTTTCCAATATACTCGCGCGCCGCGTCGACATCGCGGGTCAGGCAGATCGGCATGCCACAGACAATGCGCGGCGCGGCGTGCCCACCGGCGCTGGCGGCCTCGCTGATCGCCGGTACGACGTGGTCGGCAATCGTGTGCGGCCCGGTCATCCAGGTGGTGGTGCCGTGGGTGTAGCGCCCGGCCAGGTCGAGCATGGTCGGCCCCAGCGCGGCGAGCAGCAGCGGCACCGGTTCCGCGCCGGGCACGTCCAGTTGCAGGTGCCCGCTCAGGTCCTCGCCGTCGTAGTCGACCTTTTCACCGCGCAGCAGGGGGGCCAGCACCGACAGGTACTGGCGCATGTGCTTGGCCGGCTTGTCGTAGGACATGCCGTACATGTCCTCGATAACCAGGCGGTGGGAAAGCCCGACACCCAGGGTGAAGCGACCGCCACAGGCGGCCTGGGTGGTCATGGCCTGTTGCGCCAGGGCGGCCGGGTGCCGCGGATAGCTCGGGGTCACCGCCGTGCCCAGTTCGATGTGGTCGGTCTCCCAGCCGGCGATCGCGCAGGCGCCCACCGCATCGAGACCGAAGATATTGGGCAGCCAGAGGCTGTCGAAACCGCGCGATTCCATATCCTGGGCGAAGGCGACCACGCCGGCCAGGTCCATTTTTATATCTGGCGTGGTGCCGGCGAAAATACCGATGCGCATGGTGGTGTCCTCGTGCTTGCGGGCGGGTGCTTCAGTGGCAGATGGTGGACCCATCGTCCCTGACAGCATAGAACAAACAGTCCGCGTGGGCGATCAGGGCATTGGTGGTGATCATGAACAGCTTCAGCGGCTGTGCGGGATAGATATTGCCGTCCTCGATGCGCACCAGGCGCGACACCGCGCAGTGCCCCCCGGCATCCTGCGCACGAAACAGGCGGGTAGCCTCACTGCCCGCCCAGCCGAGCAGGGTGTCGTCGCCCACACCACCGAAATTGTGGTGCTCGATGTCCGGCAGCAGGGTGATGTCGTAGTTGTCGCAGGGCGCTTCCGCGTAGGTCAGCGTGACGTTCTCGCGCAGCTCCAGGCGGATCGGGTCGCGCAGCAATTCAAGACCCCAGTCGGTCTGCGCCGGGCGCAGCACATCCTCGCTCTCGAAGTAGCGGCACATACCCTCAAAGGCCAGTTCGTGGGCCTCCTCGTCCAGCCTGCCGCCGACCTCGACGGTCACCGTGGGGCGCTGCTGCTCGGACAACTCCATCAGGGCGCCGAGACCCAGGTCGGACACGATCAGGCGCTGTGTGAACAGGGAGACCAGGGCGTCGTGCTGGCGGTCCATGTGGCAGCACACGCCGAACGAGGGGCCGGAACCGGAGGTATTGTGAATGTCCACCACCGTTTCCGGGTGGTGCAGGCGCAGGAGTTCCAGGATCTCCTCGGCAAGTTCGCCCTGGGCATCGTCGAAGGGCGGGCGGAAGCAGCGGTTGAGATCCCGCGCACGCGGCAGCATGCGATGTTCAAACAGCGGCGGCTCCAGCGCCGCGGCCACCGAGGCGACGATACAGACCACGTTGACCGCCGGGCGGCGGCCGCTGCGCAGCCAGCGGTACAGGGCGAACAGTCCGGAGGGCTCGTTGCCGTGCAACAGGGTGACCAGCGCGCGGGTGCGCGAGCTGTCCTCCCCGGTCAGCAACAGGCAGCCCGGCCCATCCAGCCAGTGCAGGAATTGTTCGATGTTCTCGCCGACCTCTTCGGGGTCGGGATCGCGTACAAATTTAAAACGTCTCAAAGCGGCCACCTCGCAACGGGCAGGTTTTCCGTACTGTATTCAATAAAGCGTTCGAGCATGGCGTGGCGGGCGCGATCCGCATCCATCTGCAGCGCCAGGCTGTCGAGGGTTTTCTGCTGCCAGATCGCACCGGACTGACGGCGCGCCAGGCGCTCCTCGATGATGCCCAGGTAGTGCGCAATCTCCTCGCCGTCGATGCCGATGGCCGCGAGGCCGTCGGCGGCGACCGGCAGCAGCTTCGCCAGCAGTTCGTCCACCGGCAGTTCGCGGGCGCGGCTACCGCCCTCCCCCGGCCACACCAGTTGTGCATCGAGACCGAACTGCGCGGCGCGGTAAAAATTGTACTGCGCGTAGTGGAAAGGCATCGCCGGCAGCAGTTGCGCCAGCTGGGGTCGCAGGCCCTCGGCCAGGCCGATGAGAAAGGCGGCATTGGCGGCCATGTCGACGGCGGTGGGTCCCGCCGGCAGCGCGCGCATCTCGATGCGCAGGTGGCCGCCGCTGGCGTCGTCGTAGATCGGCCGGTTCCACAGCCAGACCGTGCTCTGGTGCAGGCGCATCTCGGCCAGGCCGGGAATGCGCCCGGCCGCCAGTTGCTGGGCCGCCGTTTCCTCAGCGCAGATTGGCAGCAGCGGCTCGTAGACGCTGACCGTCTCGCGAAACAACTCCTCGGCGCCGTCGCGCACCCAGCCCAGGCCGAAACCGACACGCGGCGGCTGGTGACAGGCGTAGGGGTCCAGGTGGCGGGTATCGATAGACTGCTTGAACAGCGGTATACGCGTCTCCTGCCACAGGCGATGCCCGAACAGCGTCGGTGAATTGGCGCCGATCGCCAGGGCCAGCGGCGTGGCCAGTTGCACCGCGTTGAAGGTATCCGCGTAAACCGCCGGCGATACCCGGTAGTGCACCTGGAACGAGGTATTCGCACCTTCCAGAGTGATGTCGTTCATCTCGATGCGCAGGGGTTCGGCACCGCCGATCTCGATTTGGAAGCTGTCGCCGCGCTGCCGGATCAGCTGCCGCACCAGGGCGTGGTAGCGGCGCCGGTCGGTGATGCAGTCAGCGCCGAAATCGGTCTCGCGCAGGGTGGGCAGAATGCCGATGGGCACGATGCGCCCGTCCCAGCGCTGCGCCACGGCGCGCAACCGCGACAGGCTGTCGAGCATCGCCCGCTCGGTGGCAAAGAACGGCCGCTCGCGCACGCCGAACGCCGGCAGGTTGTACTCGAGGTTGTAGCGGTTCAGCTCCAGCGTGAGCGTCGGGTCGTCAGCGGCGGCCAGGACCTCCTGGTTGATCGGCAGAGGGTGGCCGCGCTGGTCGACGATGTACATCTCCAGTTCCGCGCCGAATGACGCCTCGCCCTCGCCGAAACCCGGACGCCGCAGCAGTTGCGCCAGCACGTCCAGGTTGTCGTGCAGGCGCTCGCGAAAGCGGAGAAAGTCCTCCGCATCGAAATCTATGCGATCAATTTCCAAACCCATGTGTGCAGTGTGCCCTGAGCGCCCCCGCGGCGGTTTGATCTAGGTCGTGTTCGCCCGATTCTACTGTTCGATCGCTATGCGCAACTGGACTCGCACACGGTAGGTGTTCTCGCCACTGGCGATGGGTACTGAGGCATCGGACATCGCCGCCCGCGCCTCCATCATCATCACCGGCTGCATGCGGTTCTGGTCCTCGCTGAGCGAGAGAATCCTGCCCAAGCGTACACCGGCCGCCTCGGCGAGCGTCGCCGCCTTGGCCATGGCATCGCGCACCGCCAGTTGGCGCGCAACCTCCAGGGCGACCGAGGGGTCGGCATTGGTAAAGCGGATATTCCCCCCCTCGTTGACGCCCAGCGAGACCGCCCTGTCGATGACGGCGCCGAGCTTCTCGAGGTCGCGCACGGTCACCGCCAGGCTGTTGCGCACGGTATAGCCGACAATCCGCGGCGGGGTCTCGCCGCGCGGCTTGTCGTAGTGGTAGCGCGGCTGGATGTTGAAGTTCGAGGTCTGCAGGTCGCGCGCTTCGACGCCGGCCTTGCCCATCGCCTCCAGCACCGCGCGCATCGCCGCGGAATTCTCGTCGAGCGCCGCGCGCGCGGTGTCCGCCTCGCGCATCACGGTCAGATCCAGCACGGCGATATCCGGCACCAGCAGCGACTGCGCCTCGCCGGTCACCGCGATCTCACCGGGCTCCGCGGCACTGGCGTGCAGCGGCAGCACGGCCAGCAGGCAGCTGACTATGGCCCAGGACAGTAATCCGGTTCTGTTCATGACGACTCCCTATTCGTTGGTTTGATCTTCTAAGGACATCCATACCGCCGGCGACAGGCCATCGCCGCCACTCTCGGCATGCTGCCGCAGTTGCCGGCGCATGTCGGGGGTCCAGAAACGCTGAAGGTGGTCGCGCGTGCGCTGCGCGGCGGCAGCCGGGTCGCGGTGCTCGCCGCAATTCGCGGCAATCTGGTTGGCCATGTGCACCAGTCGCTGCAACGCAGAACCACTCATGCACGACCCCCCTCGACGCCGGCGAGACCACTACAGGCCTCCTGCGCAGAGCCGTGCAGAAAGCGCCCCTCCCCGGTGTAGATCGCCTGCCGGCCGGGCTGCAGGAAACCAACCAGGCTCATGTCAGCCTGCGCGGCCAGTTGCAGGGCGAGCGAGGTCGGGGCGGACACCGCGGCCAGCACCGCGATATCGAGGCGCGCGGCCTTGGCCACCATCTCGTAGCTGAGGCGGCTGCTGACCAGGACAAAACCGGCCCCGCCCTCCCCAGCCCGCGTCATCGCGCCCAGCAGTTTGTCCAGCGCGTTGTGCCGGCCGACATCCTCGCGCAACAGGCGAATGCGGCCGGCGCTATCACACCAGGCTGCAGCGTGCACCCCGGCGCTGCGGGCGCGGATCACCTGGGCGCCGCCGAGTTCGGCGAGGGCGTGCTGTAGCGCCTCGGGAGCCAGGACAAAACCGCCGCTCACCCGGGCAACGGCGGGAATCGCCTGCTCCAGGGATTCCACGCCGCACAGGCCGCAGCCGCTGCGTCCGGCAAGGCTGCGCCGGCGCTGCTTGAGCGCGGCGAACGCGGCGCCGGTGATTTCGATGGCCAGTTCCAGCCCTTCGCTGCGCTCGATCACATCGACGCCGAGAACCTGCCCGGGGTTATCCACGATACCCTCGGACAGGCTGAAACCCAGGGCGAAATCCTCCAGGTCTGCCGGCGTCGTCATCATCACCGCGTGGGAGACGCCGTTGTAGACCATCGCCACCGCGCTCTCGACCACCACGGCATCGGTATCCGCCTGCCATTGCCCGCGGTCCCACACCTGGCGCGATACTGCGGCTTCAGTATCAGTCATCGCCACTGACCTCTTCCGTCTGTGCACGCGGCACAGACTGCCGCTGGCGCGAGCGCCAGGACGCCGGTGCGTTGACCCGGCTCACCTGCACTGCAGTCACTTTGTACTCGGGGCAATTGGTGGCCCAGTCGGAGTTCTCCGTGGTCACCACGTTGGCGCGCGACACCGGGTGGTGAAAGGTGGTATAGACCACGCCCGGCCGCACCCGCTCGGAGAGCTGCGCGCGCAGCACCGTGGCGCCGACGCGGCTTTCGATACCCACCCAGTCGCCGTCGGCGATACCGCGCTGCTGGGCGTCCTCGGCGTGGATTTCCAGCAGGTCCTGGGCGTGCCAGGCGGTGTTGGCGGTGCGCCGTGTCTGCGCGCCCACGTTGTACTGGCTGAGGATGCGCCCAGTGGTCAGTATCAGCGGGAAGCGCCGGTTGACGCGCTCTTCGGTGGGAATGAAATCGGTGATTGCGAACAGGCCCTGGCCGCGCACGAACTGCTCGACGTGCATGGTCGGCGTGCCCTGCGGCGCGCCCTCATTGCACGGCCATTGCAGGCTGCCGTACTCATCCAACAGTTCGTAGTTCACCCCGGCGAAGGTCGGCGTGAGCGCGGCAATCTCCGCCATGATCTGCTCGGGGTGCGTATAGTCCATGGTACAGCCCAGGGCGTTGGCGAGGTCGCGCGTCACCTCCCAGTCCGCCTTGCCGGACAGCGGCGGCATCACCTGGCGCACCCGCGAGATGCGCCGCTCGGCGTTGGTAAAGGTGCCGTCCTTCTCCAGGAAACTGGCGCCCGGAAGGAAGACATGGGCGAACCTGGCGGTTTCGTTGAGAAAGATATCCTGCACCACCAGGCACTCCAGGCTGGCCAGCGCCGCCTCCACGTGCTCGGTGTTGGGGTCCGACTGGGCGACGTCCTCGCCCTGGCAGTAGAGCCCGAGAAACTGGCCATCCACCGCCGCGTCGAACATGTTGGGAATGCGCAGGCCCGGCTCCGGGTCGATGCTCACGCCCCAGGCGGCCTCGAACTGCGACCGGGCGGCCGTATCCGACAGGTGCCGGTAACCGGGCAACTCGTGGGGGAAGGAGCCCATGTCGCAGGAACCCTGCACGTTGTTCTGCCCGCGCAGGGGGTTCACGCCGACCCCTTCGCGGCCGAGGTTGCCGGTGAGCATGGCGAGGTTGGCGATGCCCATTACCGCGGTCGAGCCCTGACTGTGCTCGGTCACCCCCAGGCCGTAGTAAATGGCCGCATTGCCAGCGCTGGCATACAGCCTCGCGGCGCCGCGCAGGGTCTGCGCGGATACACCGGACAGCTCCTCGAGCGCCTCCGGCGAGTGCATGGGGTCGCGGATAAATTCCCGCCACTGGGCGAAGGCAGCAGAGTCACAGCGCGCGTCGATAAAAGCCTGGTCGTGCAGGTTTTCCTCGACGATGACATGGGCCAACGCGTTGAGCACCGCCACGTTGGTGCCGGGCCGCAGGGCGAGGTGGAAAGCGGCTTGCACGTGGGGCGCGTCCACCAGTTCGATGCGCCGCGGGTCGATGACGATCAGTTGCGCGCCCTCGCGCAGGCGCCGCTTCAACCGCGAGCCGAATACCGGGTGCGCCTCGGTCGGGTTGGCGCCCATCACCACGATCACGTCCGCCTGCGCCACCGAGGCGAAGGCCTGGGTACCGGCGGATTCCCCCAGCGTGGTTTTCAGCCCGTAGCCGGTCGGCGAGTGGCAGACGCGCGCGCAGGTATCGACATTGTTGTTGCCGAAGCCGGCGCGCACCAGTTTCTGCACCAGGTAGACTTCCTCGTTGGTACAGCGGCTCGAGGTAATCGCCCCGATACTGTTGCGGCCGTGCCGCGCCTGGATCTCGCTAAAGCGCGCGGCGGTGAAGGCCAACGCCTCGTCCCAGCCGACCTCGCGCCAGGGCTCGTCGATACTGTCGCGGATCATCGGTGTGGTGATGCGATCTTCGTGCGTGGCATAGCCGTAGGCAAAGCGCCCTTTCACGCAGGCGTGCCCCTCGTTGGCGCGGCCGTCTTTCCACGGCACCATGCGCACCACCTGCTCGTCGCGCAGTTCCGCGCGCAGGCCGCAGCCTACACCGCAGTAGGCGCAGGTGGTTTCCACGCTGCGCCGCGGCGCGCCGAGTTCGATCACGCTGCTCTCCACCAGCGCGGCGGTCGGGCAGACGCTGACGCAGGCGCCGCAGGACACGCACTCGGAGCCGAGGAAGTCATCCCCGGCAACACCCACGCGGGAATCGAATCCACGGCCCAGAATGGTCAGCGCGAAGGTGCCCTGGGTATCGGCACAGGCGCGCACACAGCGCGAGCAGACAATGCACTGCTGGGGGTCGAAGGTGAAGTAGGGATTGCTGGTGTCGGCAGCGCCGCAGTCAGCCGGCGCAGCCGCGGTATAGCGCGAACTTTCGATATCGAGCTCGCGCGCACAGTCCTGCAACTCGCAGTCGCCGTTGCTCGGGCAGCTCTCGCAGTCCAGCGGGTGTTCCGAGAGGTAGAGTTCCGTCACGCCGCGGCGCAGGCGCACCAGTTCCGGGCTCTGGGTGCGCACCTGCATGCCCTCCTCCACCGGCGTGGTGCAGGAGGCAGGAAAGCCGCGACGGCCGCTGATCTCCACCAGGCACACGCGGCAGGAGCCAAACGCGGCGAGGCTGTCGGTGGCGCACAATTTGGGGACGGGGCTGCCGGCCAGGGCCGCGGCGCGCATCACCGAGGTACCCGCCGGTACGCTGACCGCGCTGCCGTCGATGTTTAGGGTCACCTCTTCACCTGCGGCGACGCCGGGTGTGCCGAGGTCCGGCTGCGGCTCGTAGTAGTGCAGGACGTTGTCGTCGCGGCTCATGCGAAGTCCTCCGGGAAATGCGCGAGCGCGCTGCGCACCGGCGCCGGAGTCATGCCGCCCATGGCGCACAGCGAGGCCTGTTCCATGGTGTCGCACAATTCCTCGAGCAGCGCGAGCTCGCTGTGCGGCGCCTCGCGCGCGATAACGCGATCCAGCAATTCGGTACCGCGCACGGCGCCGATGCGGCACGGCGTGCACTTGCCGCAGGATTCCTCAGTGCAGAATGCCATCGCGAAGCGCGCCTGCCGTGCCATGTCGACGCTGTCGTCGAACAGCACCAGGCCGCCGTGGCCGAGCATGCCGCCGACCGCGGCCAGCGCCTCGTAGTCCAGCGGCGTATCCCACAGGGACTCGGGTAAATAGGCACCCAACGGACCGCCCGCCTGCACCGCGCGCAGCGGCCGGCCGGAGCGGGTACCGCCGCCGAAGTCCTCCAGCAACTGCCGCAGGGTGACGCCGAAGGGCACTTCGACCAATCCTCCCCGACGCACATTGCCCGCCAATTGTACGCTCAGCGTGCCGCGCGAACGCCCTTCGCCGAGTGCGGCATAGGCCTGCGCGCCGTCGGCGATAACGGTGGTCGCGGCTGCCAGCGTGAGCACGTTGTGTACCAGCGTCGGCCGCCCGAACAGGCCCTGGTGCGCTGGCAGCGGTGGCTTCGCGCGCACCATGCCGCGGCGCCCCTCGAGGCTCTCGAGCAGCGCAGTTTCTTCACCACAGATATACGCACCGGCACCGATACGCAGGTGGATACGGAAGCTGCGCTGGCTGCCGGCGAGGTTGCTGCCGAGGTAACCCGCGGCCTCGGCCTTGGCCAGCGCGACTCGCAGTACTTCGCGGGCGCGCGGGTATTCCGAGCGCAGGTAGATGTAGCCGGTGTCGGCGCCCACGGCCAGCCCGGCGATGGCCATGCCCTCGAGCAACTGGTAGGGGTCGGCCTCCAGCAGCAGGCGGTCGGCAAAGGTGCCGGAATCGCCCTCGTCCGCGTTGCACACGATGTATTTCTGCCCGGCGGGCGTGTCCATCACCGTGCGCCACTTGATGCCGGCGGGGAACGCCGCGCCGCCGCGGCCGCGCAGGCCCGAGTCATCGATGGCCTGCACGATCTCCTCCGGGGCCATCTCAAGGGCACGCTCCAGGGCATCGAAGCCGCGCCGCAGCAGGTAGTCATCGAGGCTCAGGGGGTCGCCCAGTCCGGCGCGGGCGAAGGTCAGGCGTCGCTGGGCCGCGAACCACGGCAGCGCTTCCACATCGCCCAGAAATAGCGGGTGCTGTTCGCGGGCCTCGGGCGGCAGCGCGACGATAGCGTCCACCTCCGCCGCGCTCAGCGGCCCAAAGCCCACCCGGCGCCCGTGCTGCTCGATCTCCAGCAGGGGCTCCAGCCAGAATGCACCGCGCGAACCATTGCGCACGATGCGCCCGTATTCCCCGCGCGTCTCAAGCGCCGCGGCCAGGGCCTGCGCCACGTCATCCGCACCGACGGCGATAGCGGTGGTATCTGCGGGAACGAAATACCGCACGCTCATGACGCGCTCTCCAGCAGGCTGTCCAGCAATGCATCCAGCCGCGCAATATCGACCCGGGCATGGGTGGCATCGCCGATACGCAACGCCGGCGAGCAGGCGCAATTGCCCAGGCAGTAGACCGATTCGACAGTCAGTTCGCCATCCGCCGAGGACTGGCCCGGCTCGATACCCAGGCGCGCCTGCAGGTGCGCAACCAACGCCTCGCCGCCGGCCGCCTGGCAGGACTCGGCGCGACAGATGTGCAGGGTGTGACGACCGGCCGGTTGGCGGCGGAAGTCGTGATAGAAACTGATGACGCCTTCGACCTCCGCGGCGGAAAGCTGCATGGCCCGCGCAATGGGTGGCACAGCGTCCGCCGGGATATAGCCAAAGTCCGCCTGCACCGCGTGTAGCAGGGGCAGCAGCCCGCCGGGCTGATCCTGGTACTGGTATAAAAGCTGCGCCAGCAACTGCTCGCTTTCCACGCAAGCGCCCCCGTTTTGGAATCCTGTTATGGGTGGGTACGGACTTACAGTATCGCGCAATTCTCCGCGGGCGTCAGGCCGGCGCCCCGCACTGCCGTATCACAGGTGCGAGGCGTGAAAGGCGATGTGCTCGCCGATGAATGTCGATATGAAGTAATAGGAGTGGTCGTAGTCGGGCTGCATGCGCAGGGTCAGCGGGTAGCCGGCTTCCTGCGCGGCCTCGCGCAACAGTTCGGGGCGCAGCTGCTCGGCGAGGAAGCCGTCCGCCTCGCCCTGGTCGACCAGCATCGGCAGGTGCTCCCCCGCCAGGCGGATCAGGCAGGTGCTGTCGTAGCTCTCCCAGGCCGCGCGGTCATCACCGAGGTAGTTGCCCAGGGCTTTTTCGCCCCAGGGACAACGGGTCGGCGAACAGATCGGCGCAAAGGCAGACACCGAACGAAAGCGGCCGGGGTTGCGCAGGGCAATCACCAGCGCGCCGTGCCCACCCATGGAGTGGCCACTGATCGCCGCGCGCGAGGTATCCAGCGGCAGGCCGGCCAGCGCCGCGGGCAGGTCCTCGAGCACGTAGTCGTACATGCGGTAGTGGGCCGACCACGGCGCGTTGGTCGCGTTGACGTAGAAACCGGCGCCGAGGCCGAAGTCCCAGGCGCCCTCAGGGTCGTCGGGCACGCCCTCGCCGCGCGGGCTGGTATCCGGCGCGACCAGGGCGACACCGTGCGCGGAGGCATAGCGCTGGGCGCCGGCCTTGGTGGTGAAGTTCTCGTCGTTGCAGGTGAGGCCGGACAGCCAGTAGAGGACAGGCACCGGCTCGCTCTCCGCCTGCGGCGGCAGGTACACCGCGAAGTGCATATCGCAGTCCAGCGACGCCGCGCGGTGCGCAAAGCGCAGCTGGCGGCCGCCGAAGCAGCGGCTTTCGCCGACCAGTTCCAGTGCGCCCATCAATACAGCACCACGGAGCGGATGCTCTCGCCGGAGTGCATCAGGTCGAAGGCCGTGTTGATCTCCTCCAGCGGCATTGTGTGGGTAATCAGATCGTCGATGTTGATACGCCCTTCCATGTACCAGTCGACGATCTTCGGCACGTCGGTACGGCCGCGCGCGCCGCCGAACGCGGTGCCGCGCCAGGAACGGCCGGTGACCAGTTGGAACGGGCGGGTGGAAATTTCCTGGCCGGCGCCGGCGACGCCGATGATGCAGCTCTGGCCCCAGCCCTTGTGGCAGCACTCCAGCGCCTGGCGCATGACGTTGACGTTGCCGATGCACTCGAAGCTATAGTCGACGCCACCGCCAGTCATTTCGACGAGGTGGCCGACCACGTCGTCCACGTCTTTGGGGTTGACGAAGTCGGTCATACCGAACTGCGTGGCCAGCGGCACCTTGTCCGGGTTCAGGTCCACACCGATAATCCGCGACGCGCCGACCATGCGCGCCCCCTGGATGACGTTGAGGCCGATACCGCCGAGACCGAACACCGCTACCGTGGAACCGGGCTCGACCTTCATGGTGAAAGCGACGGCGCCGATGCCCGTGGTGACGCCACAGCCGATGTAGCAGATCTTGTCGAAGGGCGCGTCCTCGCGCACCTTGGCCAAAGCGATTTCCGGCATCACCGTGTAATTGGAAAACGTGGAACAGCCCATGTAGTGGAGGATGGGCTTGCCGTCGAGGGTGAAGCGGCTGCTGCCGTCGGGCATCACACCGCGGCCCTGGGTCTCGCGAATCGCCTGGCACAGGTTGGTCTTGGGGTGCAGGCAGAAATCGCACTCGCGACACTCGGGCGTGTACAGCGGGATCACGTGATCACCGGGCTTGAGGCTTTTCACCCCGGGGCCGACCTCGACCACGACACCGGCACCCTCGTGGCCGAGAATCGCCGGGAAAGCGCCCTCCGGGTCGTCGCCGGACAGCGTGAAGGCGTCGGTGTGGCACACGCCCGTCGCCTTGACCTCGACCAGGACCTCACCCGCGCGTGGCCCCTCCAGGTCTACCTCGACGATCTCCAGCGGTTTGCCGGCCTGGAAGGCCACGGCGGCTTTAGTCTTCATGCAATTGCTCCCGGGTGGTGAATTTCGGATGCGCACATTATAGGGGCTATACTGCGCGAACACCCACCCCCCGACCAACGTCTAAACAGGAGACAGCCCCGCCATGAGCGAACCGGTCAGCGTGCATATCGAAAACCACGTGGCGGAAGTCCGCCTCAACCGGCCGGAGAAAATGAACGCGCTCTCCTGGGCGATGTTCGAAGCGCTCACCGAGGTGGGCCAGTCACTGGCGCGCGACCGCGAGGTGCGCGCGGTAGTCCTCACTGGTGCGGGCGATCACTTCTGCGCGGGGATGGACCTGGAGAACTTCGCCAACGTTTCACCCGAGGACGATTTCTTCCGCCCCGGGCGCGGCGGCGAGTGGCCCAACTACTACCAGTCGCCGGCGCGGGTCTGGCGCGAGGTGCCGGCGCCGGTGATTTGCGCCCTGCACGGCGTGGCCTACGGCGGCGGCCTGCAGATCGCCCTCGGCGCCGATGTGCGCATCGCCCACCCCACGACGCGGCTGTCGGTGATGGAGATCAAATGGGGGCTGATACCTGACATGTCCGCATCGCAGACGCTGCGCCACCTGGTGCGTGTGGACGTGGCCAAGGAACTCACCTTCACTGGCCGGGTCGTAGAGGGCTCGGAGGCGCTGGAGCTGGGCCTGGTGACCCGCCTGGCCGATGACCCGCTGGCCGAGGCCCGCGACCTCGCCGCCAGTATCGCCGCGCGCAATCCCGACGCCATCGCCCTGGCCAAGCGCCTGTTCGACACCACCCGCGATGGCGACGAAACCGCGGGGCTGGAAACGGAAGAGCGCCTGCAAAAACGCCTGCTCGGCAGCGCCAACCAGATGGAGGCACTGATGGCCGGCCTGGAACGCCGGCCCGGCGCATTTGGCCCGCGCGGCTTCGCCACCTTCGACGACATCGACAACTGACCGGAGACCGCATGAACGGCTACATCCCCCCCCGGGTCTGGACCTGGGACAGCGAAAACGGCGGCCGCTTTGCCGCCATCAACCGCCCGGTGGCGGGCGCCACCCACGAACGTGAACTGCCGGTGGGCCGCCACCCGCTGCAGCTGTATTCGCTGGGCACGCCGAATGGCCAGAAAGCGACCATCATGCTCGAGGAACTGCTGGCCCTGGGTATCGCGGACGCCGAGTACAACGCCCACCTGGTGGATATCAGCGAGGGCCACCAGTTCAGCTCGGGGTTTGTCGAGGTCAATCCCAATTCCAAGATTCCCGCACTGGTCGACTACAGTGTCGACCCGCCGCAGCGGGTGTTCGAGTCCGGCGCCATCCTCGTCTATCTCGCGGAAAAGTTCGATGTCCTGCTGCCCACGGAGCGAGGCCCACGGGCCGAGTGCCTGTCCTGGCTGTTCTGGCAGGTGGGCAGCACCCCCTTCCTCGGCGGTGGCTTCGGCCATTTCTACGCCTACGCGCCGGAGAAGTTCGAGTACCCGATCAACCGCTACGCCATGGAGGTCAAGCGCCAGCTGGACGTACTCGACCAGCGCCTGGCCGAGTCGCCCTACCTGGCCGGGGACGCCTACACCATCGCCGACATCGCCACCTATCCCTGGTACGGCCAGCTGGTGATCGGCGACATCTACAAGGCGCAGGAATTCCTCGACGTGGACAGCTATGCGAACGTGCAGCGCTGGGCGCGGGAGGTCGCAGCGCGCCCCGGGGTGCAGCGCGGCTCGCGGGTCAACCGCAGCGCGGACGGGGAGTCCAACGGCGTGCCCGAACGCCACGAGGCCAGCGACCTGGATTGACAGGTCCGCACCATGAACCCGGAACAGGAAGTAGCACGCAGCCAGAAGCGCATGGGACTGGGCATGCTGGCGCTTGCCTGGGTGGTGATCATCGGACTGGTCGGCTGGTTCTTCAACGATATGCTGGCCGCGCGGGTCAACCCCAACAGCAACGTCGCGTCATCCCTGGGCGCCGACGGCGTGCGCGAGGTGGTCCTGCAACGCAACCGCTATGGTCACTACGTGGCCAGCGGCGAAATCAACGGCCAGCCGGTCACCTTCATGCTGGATACCGGCGCCACCGGCGTCGCGATCCCGCCACGGATTGCCAGTCAACTGGGATTGCGGCGCGGTATGGCTTACCAGAGCGAGACCGCTAACGGCTCGACGCTCAGTTACGCCACCCAGTTGGAGCGCGTGGCGTTGGGCGATATCGTCATGCAGGAGGTGCCGGCGGCCATCGTCACCGGCATGGAGTTCGAGCAGGTATTGTTGGGAATGACCTTCCTCAAGCACATCGAGTTCAGCCAGCGCGGGGACCAGCTGACCCTGCGCCAGTACCCGCAGGCGAACAGGTGATCGCTAGAAGGTGTAGATACCGGTAGGGATACGGCGCATTTCCAGGCCTCCCTGCCCGGCGCCCACCGCAAACAGGCCATCGATGCCCACGTAGTGAACGGGGGTCGCCAACTCCGGCGGCACAACCGTGCTCGCGCTCAGCGGCTGGCCGAGGCTGAGGGGCTGCAGGTAGGCAGAGGGTAATACCAGGCGCGTGGCGACCGGCGAAGGCTCCGCCGCGCGCACGACGCGGTCTGCTCGCTCCGCCCGGGCGGATTGCGCGCCGGGCGCAGCGACAACCTGCGCTGCGCCAGCGGCGAGAAGAACCAGAGCTGCCAGGGTGCCGATTGTTCTGTGCATGGTGACTACCTCCATCTGCATCCGAGCAGTTGATACGCTAAGTGTGCGTCAATGGCCGGTTAACCTGTGGCGGAGAAATGTAAAGAAACGTAAACCGCCACCGACACTCACTCCAGGTCGAGAATCACCTTACCGCGGGCGCGGCGCTCGGCCAGGCAGTTGAAGGCATCGGCGTAGTGCTCCAGCGGGAACACGTCGGTGACCACCGGTTTCAGCTTGCCCTGCGCAAACAGCGCCCAAAGTTCCTCCACGTTGCGCTGGTTGCACTCCGGTTCCTCGCCGGTAAACCGGCCGTAGAACACGCCGACAATCGCGCAGCCCTTGAGCAGTGCCAGGTTCAGCGGGATTTTCGGGATCGGCCCGCTGGCGAAACCGATCACCAGGTAGCGGCCGTTCCAGGCCATATTGCGCAGTGCCGCCTCGGTAAAGTCGCCGCCTACCGGGTCGTAGACCACATCGACACCGCGCCCGCCGGTCATGGTCTTCAGCGTGGACTTGAGGTCGACCTCGCTGTAGTTGATGACTTCGTCCGCACCCAGTTGCCGGCACAGCGCCAGTTTCTCCTCGCTGCTCGCCGCGGCGATCACGTGGGCGCCCATCAGCTTGCCGATCTCCACCGCCGTGGCGCCCACGCCCCCAGCGGCCCCCAGCACCAGCAGGGTCTCGCCGGGCTGCAGGTTCGCGCGCTGCTTGAGCGCGTGATAGGACGTAAAGTAGGTCAGGCTGACGCCGGCGGCCTGCACGAAGTTTAGGCCCTCTGGCATGGGGTACACATCCGCCTCGGGCACGGCGCGCCGCGCGGCGAAGGCCTGGTGGGTACCGGCGGAGATCACCTTGTCGCCGGGGCGGAAGCGCGTGACGCCCTCGCCCACCGCGAGCACCACGCCCGCGCACTCGGCGCCGGGCACGAAGGGCAGATCCGGCTGGGTCTGGTACTTGCCCTGGATCATCAGCAGGTCGGGAAAGTTGAGCCCCGCAGCCTTTACCTCGAGCAGCACCTCTCCCGGGCCGCACTCGGGCTCGGGCCAGTCCTGCGCCAGTTCCAGCGTCTCGGCGGGACCGTGTGCTCGGCAAACGATGGCTTTCATGCATTCTCTCCTGGGTCTTATTGTGGCGTCGGCGACGGCTGTCGCGACACGGGCAGGGACGCCCGCGCCCGGGCATGTTAGCAGGCGTGCGCCCGGCGCAAAAACCCGATTGTCACCATTGATTTATCCGATTGGTAAAACCACGGTCGATTGATTACCGTAAAAGCATACAGTTACCCAACCGAGGAATACGACATGGCAGTTATCGAACGCGTCCCCAGCGTCACCTTCAAGACCCGCGTGCGGGACGACTCCGTTGATGGACCCAACCCCTACCGCTGGGAGGACAAGACCACCGAGGACATCTTCGGCGGCAAGAAAGTCGTGGTATTTTCCCTGCCGGGCGCCTTCACGCCGACCTGCTCCTCCAACCACCTGCCGCGCTACGAGGAGCTGTACGACGAGTTCAAGGCCCAGGGCGTCGACGAGATCATCTGCATCTCGGTCAACGACGCGTTCGTAATGTTCCAGTGGGGGCGCCACATCGGCAACGAGAAAATCTTCCTGCTGCCCGACGGCAACGGTGAGTTCACCCGCAAGATGGGCATGCTGGTGGACAAGTCCAACCTGGGCTTCGGCATGCGCAGCTGGCGCTACTCCATGCTGGTGGACGACTGCAAGATCGAGAAAATCTTCGTGGAGCCGGACTTCGGCGACCTGTGCCCGACCGACCCCTTCGAGGTCTCCGACGCGGACACCATGCTGGCCTACCTCAAGGGCGTGGAGCCGGGTGGGGTGAGCAAGCCGGTGCTCGACTTCGTCGGCTGAGAACAACTCTCCGGGAAACGCGCGACGCCCTACACGGGCGTCGCTGCCGGCCTCGGCCGCGAACTCAACACCAGTCCCAACAGGCCGCAGCCAAACAGCCAGGCTGCCGCCGGCACAGGCACTGTTGCCACGGACCACACCGCACCGGTCAGGTAGGTGTAATCGGCGGAACTCAGGTTTTCATAGCCGGAATCCAGTGTAAACCAGCTGACACCGGTGGCAATTGCGCCTCCCTGGTCTTGTCGCGACGCCATGCTCCCACCGACCGTACCGTCCTGCCAGTATGCGGAGACCGCCCCACAATACGCCGGATCGTCGCAACCGTAGGTGTTATCGACCGGCCCCAGGTTCCCGCCGATAAACACCTGGTTGATCAGCGCCCAGCTCGCAGCATTGGCCTGGGAGCTGGACTGGAAGACAAAATCGCTGCTCTCGTCGCAGCCCGAAGCCAGGGAGACGCAGGACCCTTCCAGGAACAGGACGTCGTAGCGCACCCCCGACACATCTACGCCAAGAGCGCCGACAATCCTGCCGGTCTCGTCGTATTGAACCGTTGCTGCCTGTGCCGGTATACCCACAAACAGCAATATCAGGCTGGTCAGGAGCAATAGTTTGCGCACAGGCGGTCTCCTCCGGGAATTTCCGACTAAAAGTGAACTCGCCCTGTCTGTCGGCGTCAGCGGGGGCCAACTTTAGGCAAACCGGTAGAAAATACGTGAAGAGGCAAAAAAATGCGTATTGGATCAAGCGGGCGCGGGAACCGCGGGTCCGGCGGACCTACATGCCCGGGCTGAAAACTGCTAACGTCGGGGGATCAATCCCGCGGTAACCGGACCCCGATGAGCAATTCCCTGCGAGCCACGCTGTACCAGCGTTTCGAGAAACTGCCTGGCGTCAGGCTGGAACAGCACGGGCAGCTACTGGCCCTGCGCGTCGAGAACCAGGCGGCGAGCGCACTGGTGTTCCTGCAGGGCGCCCAACTGGCCCACTACCAGCGCCAGGGTGAACACCCGGCCATCTGGCTCAGCCCGCAGTGCACCTACCAGCGCGGCAAGCCGCTGCGCGGGGGTGTGCCGGTCTGCTGGCCCTGGTTTGGCGACCTTGAACGCAATCCCGCCGCGATTCGCCGCCAGTGGCGCGCCGCCGACGCCCCCGCCCACGGCTTCGCGCGCAACCGGGACTGGCGACTGGACGATGTCAGCTGCCCGGACCCCGAGCGCACGCTGATCGACCTCAGCCTCACCGTCGCCGCCACCGACGACGCCGCATGGCCGCTGGGCGCGCTCCTGCAACTGCACATAGAAGTAAGTGCGCGTCTGCGCATCGAACTTCGGGTAAGCAACCAGGCTGCGACCGCCTTCTACTATTCCGGCGCCCTGCACAGCTATTACGCGGTCAGCGCTATCGATACCGTGCGCGTCGACGGCCTGCAGCGCCTGAATTACATCGACTGCGCGCGGGACTGGGACCACGGTCGCCAGCACGGTGAACTCGCCATCGACGGCGAGACCGACCGCATCTACCACGGGGCCTGGGGCCCAATTCGCGTCATCGACCACGGCTGGCGCCGGGTGCTGCACCTGAGCAGCGAGGGCAGCGATAGCGCGGTGGTGTGGAACCCCTGGGTGGAGAAATCGCAGCGGCTGTCGGACTTTGCCGACGACGCCTACCGGGGCATGCTCTGCGTGGAAACCGCCAACGCGGGCGAGGACTTCGCCATCGTCGAACCCGGCGAAACCCGCCGGCTCGGATTCACCCTGCGCTGCCGACCGCTGTAGGACGGCGGCGATTGCCCAGCCACAGTGCGCCCAGTGCCGGCGCGAACAGCCAGGCCGCCGCCGGCAGTGGAACCGGCGAGGTGAACAGGTCGGAGTCCTCGCTCAGGAGCCAGGCACCACCGCCGCCAAACGTGTCCGCCTCGGCCGCCCCGAGTGCGATATTCACCGTGGTCACGGTCAACAGCGTCAGTTCGGCGCCACTGGCGTTGCGGAAATTGCCGACAATGGAGGAGAAGCTGGCACCGTCCTGTGCGATGTTGATACCAAGGGCGCTGGTCGCATCAGCCTCGCTGAATTGCTGGTCGCCGAAGGTGAAGCGGAATTCGTAGGCGTCTTTGTCCAGGAACAGAATCGAGCCCGGCGTGCCCAGTGAAGCATCCAACTGGAAGCCGCCGCTGACGGTTTCCCCGGCAGCCAGCCCGAACGCCGCGCAATCGGTATTGCGCAGGTCGGTGCAGGTGCTGGAAAACTCGAAGACCACCGTGGCGGCCCGGGCGGGAATCGAGACCAGCAAAAACGCTGCGAACAGGACCGGCGATACACGAAAAGACTTGCAAAACATGGGCGAACCCCCCGGGGGCATGCTGGAGACCGCGACGCCGCGGTTCAGGGAAGCGTAGCAGCGCCAACCGCCACCGACAAACCTGGGCGCTACCCTACAGCCCCCGGCGGAAAGCTGGTAATGTTGCCCCCTCCTATCCGGACGCAAACCACCCGACGTTGAGCCAGAAAACCGCCCAGGAAGACCTCACCGGCCACACGCCCATGATGGTGCAGTACCTCGCCATCAAGGCCCAGCACCCGCACGATCTCGTGTTCTACCGCATGGGCGATTTCTACGAACTGTTCTACGACGACGCCAAACGCGCCGCACAGTTGCTGGACATCACCCTCACCGCACGCGGCAAGTCCAACGGCGAGCCCATTCCCATGGCCGGCGTGCCCTTCCACGCGGCGGAGGGCTACCTGGCACGACTGGTGCGTGCCGGCGTGTCGGTAGCGATCGCCGAGCAGATCGGCGACCCGGCCGCCAGCAAGGGGCCGGTAGAGCGCAAGGTGGTACGGGTGGTCACCCCCGGCACCCTGTCCGACGAGGCGCTGCTCGATGAGCGCAGCGAGAGCCTGCTGATGGCGGTCAACCAGCACGGCGAACGCTTTGGCCTGGCCTACCTGGACCTCGCCAGCGGTCGCTTCCGCGTGCAGGAAGTCGATGGGGAGGAAGCCCTCGCCGGCGAACTGCAACGCCTGGCCCCGGCCGAAACCCTCTACCGGGAGAGCATCGGCCACACCGTCGTCCGTAGCCGCCGCGGTGCCCGCGGCCAGCCGGAGTGGGAGTTCGACACGGCCAGCGCACGGCGCGCCCTGAACACCCAGTTCCAGACCCACGACCTCGCCGGCTTCGGCTGCGAGCAACTGGACCTCGCCCTGGGCGCCGCCGGTTGCCTGCTGCAATATGTGAAGGACACCCAGCGCAGCGCCCTGCCCCACATCCGCGGGCTCAGTCACGAGCGCCGCGAGGACAGTGTGATCCTCGACGCCGCCACCCGCCGCAACCTGGAGATCGACACCAACCTCGCCGGCGGTGAGGAGAACACCCTGTACGCGGTGCTCGACGAGACGGTCACCGCCATGGGCGGCCGCCTGCTGCGGCGCTGGCTGCACCGGCCGCTCACGCGGATACCGGTGCTCGAGGCACGCCAGGAAGCGGTCGGCGCACTGTGTGCCAGCTATGGTTACGAGGGCGTGCGCGAGGCGCTCAAGCCGATCGGCGATATGGAGCGCATCCTCGCCCGCGTCGCCCTGCGCTCGGCGCGGCCGCGGGACCTCAGCCGGCTGCAATCCTCGCTGGCGGCGCTGCCGCAACTGCGCGAGGCGCTGCCCACACTGGACTCGCACCTGCTGCGCGAACTGGATGGACAGGCCGCCGACTACCCCGCCCTGGTCGCGCTGCTGGATAGCGCGATCATCGAAAACCCGCCGGTGGTGATTCGCGACGGCGGCGTGATTGCCGAGGGCTATGACGCCGAACTGGACGAGTTGCGCGCCATCAGCAGCGGCGCGGCGGAATACCTGCTGGACATCGAGCGGCGGGAGAAAGAGGCGACCGGGCTGTCCTCGCTCAAGGTCGGCTACAACCGCGTGCACGGCTACTACATCGAGATCGGCCGCGCCCAGGCCGAGCGCGCACCGGCCCAGTACATTCGCCGGCAGACCCTGAAAAACGCCGAGCGCTTCATCACCCCAGAATTGAAGACCTTCGAAGACAAGGCACTTTCCAGCAAGAGCCGCGCCCTGGCCCGGGAAAAAGCCCTCTACGACGACCTGCTGGAGCGCCTCAACGAGGACCTCGCCGCACTGCAGGACACCGCCGCCGCGGTCGCCGAGATCGACGTCCTCGCCTGCCTCGCCGAGCGCGCCGACAGCCTGCGCCTGTGCCGGCCGCAGTTTGTCGAAGAGCAGGTGTTCGAGGTCAGCGAGGGCCGCCACCTGGTGGTGGAGCAGGTACTGGACGAACCGTTTATCGCCAACGACACGCTGCTCGACGACAGCCGCCGCATGCTGCTGATCACCGGACCCAATATGGGCGGTAAATCCACCTACATGCGGCAGAACGCGGTGATCGCGCTGCTCGCCCACATCGGCAGCTTCGTGCCCGCCGCCGCCGCGCGCCTGGCGCCACTGGACCGCATCTTTACCCGCATCGGCTCCTCAGACGACCTCGCCTCTGGCCGCTCCACCTTCATGGTGGAGATGACCGAGACCGCGAACATCCTGCACAACGCGACGCCGCGCTCACTGGTGCTGATGGACGAGGTGGGCCGCGGCACCAGCACCTTCGACGGCCTCAGCCTGGCCTGGGCCGCGGCGGTGGAACTGGCGCGCGAGGTGCGCGCCTTCACACTTTTCGCCACCCACTATTTCGAGCTGACCGCGCTGCCGGAGATCTGCCCGAGCCTGGCCAACGTACACCTGGATGCCACCGAGCACGAGGACCACGTGGTCTTCCTGCACCACATCCAGGAGGGCCCGGCGAACCGCAGTTTCGGCCTGCAGGTGGCGAAGCTGGCGGGCATACCACCGCCGGTGCTGGCTGCCGCGGCCGCCAAACTGCACGAACTGGAGACCGCCGGGGAGAACAGCCAGGCGCCGGGCGCGGGGGCTGCGGCGTCGTCGCCACAGGTGGACCTGTTCGCCGCGCCCGCGCCACACCCGGTGGCCGCGGCACTGGAAGCGCTGGACGTGGATGGCCTGAGTCCGCGGCAGGCGCTGGATACCCTGTACCGCCTGCGCGACCTGCTCTAGCACACACCCTGCCGCCCTTCTCATCCGGCGGCCTTGCAGTTAAACTAGCGCCCCCTGAGCCGGGCCGGGCGGCGCCGGGGCAAGGCACGAACCAGGAATCCCGTGAGGCACGAATAGCATGAC
The DNA here is from genome assembly GCF_004745945.1 of Mangrovimicrobium sediminis. Classification (GTDB taxonomy): domain Bacteria; phylum Pseudomonadota; class Gammaproteobacteria; order Pseudomonadales; family Halieaceae; genus Mangrovimicrobium; species Mangrovimicrobium sediminis. The sequence goes on from NZ_SRLE01000001.1 coordinate 84,325, forward strand.
GTTTGTTGTAGGCGAAGATTGTATCAACTGTAAGCACACCGACTGTGTGGAAGTCTGCCCGGTCGACTGTTTCTACGAGGGGCCGAACTTCCTCGTTATCCACCCGGACGAGTGCATCGACTGCGCCCTGTGCGAGCCCGAGTGCCCGGTGGACGCCATCTTCTCCGAGGACGAACTGCCCGAGGACCAGCAGGTATTCCTCGAACTGAATGCAGAGCTGGCCGAGATCTGGCCGAACATCACCGAGATGAAAGACGCCATGCCGGACGCCGAAGAGTGGGCCGGCAAGCCGGGCAAGCTCTCGCTGCTCAAGCGCTGACAGCGGCCGCCTGAACAAGCCCCGCACTGCGGGGCTTTTTTATTTCTGAACCCGCGAGGCAGGCACCATGTCCGAACGCGGCATCCTTATGCTCGCCGCCGGTTTCTCCCGGCGCTTCGGCGCCGACAAGCGCCGCGCAACACTGGCCGACGGCAGGCAACTGCTGGTGGCGAGCGCCCAGAATGCCCTGGCCAGCGGGCTGCCGCTGCGGGTCTGCCTGCGCCCGGACGACGAAGCACTGGCCGAAGCCCTGACCGAACTCGGTGCACAGGTGGTGTGGTGTGACAACGCCGCCCGCGGTATGGGCGCCACGCTGGCGCAGGGGATTGCCACGGTGGATGACTGGCAGGCCGCACTGGTCGCACTGGGGGACATGCCCGACGTACATCCGGACACCTTCGTCCGGGTCGCTGCCGCGACCGACGCGGCGAGCATCTGCCGCCCGACTTGGAGCGGCACCCCCGGTCACCCGGTCGGCTTTGGCCGCGACTGGTTTGCGAGCCTGCGCCAACTGGATGGCGAGCGCGGCGCGCGCGAACTGTTGCGGCAGCACGGCGCACAGGTAATCACCCTGGCGCTGCCGGACCCGGGCATCCTGCGCGACGTGGACACCCCGCAGGATCTGGTTTGATCACCCTGTGCTGGCACATCGCCCTGCGCTCTTTTATAGTCCCTGCTGTTAATGTTGTGCACTGGCTAAGCTCCTGATGGAACCGGAAAAACCCACCACCTTCTTCGGCCTCGACTGGCGGATCGCCCTCGGCTTCGCGGTTTCCTTCGTGTGGATTACCGGCGGATTCCTCTACCTGGCCAGCATCGTCGGGCTCAGCCAGTTCATCCACCTGCCCACCGCGGACATTGGCAGCTTCCTGGAGGGCGCCTTCGCCCCGCTGGCGTTCCTGTGGCTGGTCATCGGCCACTTCATGCAACAGAAGGAGATTGTCGCCAACACGCGCGCGATCTTCCTGCAGGAGCAAAGCGCCCGCCGCCAGGAAATGCACGCGCAGCGGGACTCGTTCTTCAAGCTGCAGACCCTGGTGCAGGACCAGTTGGGCTCCATCGCCGCGTTCCACTACATGTCGCTGCAGGCCCTCATCGGCACCGAGGACGAAGACACGGACGCACTGACCGCAGAACAGACCCTGGGCGCCTCCAGCGACTCGGCCTGGTTTATCCGCAAGATGATCGCCCTGGCGGTGAGCAACCGCCAGGACCAGGCAAAAATGCACGAGATTTTCTTCGGCACCGAACTGCGCGAGCGCCACTCGGACAACTACATCAAGACCTTCCGCAAGCTGCTGCGCGCCGCCGAGGCGGTAGACACCGACAACATGGTCAGCGAGGCGCTGTTGCACGGCTCTCCGGCGGGCATCCTCTACCGCATCATTCTCATGGTGCAGGGGGAACAGTTGATCGACTCGTTGATGTCGCTGTCGAACGAACCCGGCTCCGGCCGCAGTATGGCCGGCTGAGCCACCGCACTCAGGCGATGACGCCCTCGGCGCGCAGTGCCTGCAGCGCCTCGTCGGATAAACCCAGCAAACCCTGCAGTATCTCGGTGTTATGGCTGCCGACAGCACCGCCAGGCCAGTCCGTGCGCCCGGGCGTTGTCATCAGGCGCGGCGCAATGGCGGGAATCTTCAGGGGTTCGCCGTCGATGGTGACGTTCTCGAACATGCCCCGCGCGATGAAATGCTCGTCGGCCATGATGTCGGCGATGCTGTTGATCGGACCTACCGGTACCCGCGCCTCCTCCAGGGTGGCGATGATGTAACTGGAGGCGTGCGCCGCGCACCAGTCCGCCAGCGCCGCGTCGATGGCCCCGTCGTGGCGCACACGGCCGGCGTTGTCCGCCAGGGCCGGGTCCGCGGCCATGTCCGAACGGCCGGCGGCGGTCATCAGGCGTTTGAAGATGGAATCGCCGTTGCCGCCGATCACCACGTACTTGCCGTCGTCGCACAGGTAGGTGTTGGTGGGCACGATGCCGGTGACGGTGGTGCCCGAGGGTTCACGCACGACACCGGCGCCGTCGTACTCGGGCACGATGGCCTCCATCAGGTTGAAGATGGATTCATACAGGGCGACATCGACCACCTGGCCCTCACCACCGGCGCGCTGGCGCTGCAACAGGGCCAGCGCAATACCCAGCGCTGTGTGAATCGCGGCGAGGGTATCGCCCATGGAAATATTGGTGCGCACCGGCGCCTGGCCCGGCTCGCCGTTGATATAACGAAAGCCCGCATAACCTTCGGTGACCGAGGCATAGCCGGGTTTGTCAGCGTAGGGACCGGTCTGGCCGTAGCCGGAAATGCGCGCATACACGAGGCCGGGGTTGTCCGCCTTGATGGTGTCAGGTCCCAGCCCCCAGCTCTCCATAAGTCCGGGACGGAAGTTCTCCACCAGCACGTCCGCATCGCGCAACAGGGCGCGCACCAGTTCGCGGCCGCGCTCGGTTTTCAGGTCCAGGGTTACGCTTTTCTTGTTGCGGCCGAGACTGCGGTACCACAGGGAGGTGCCGTCGCGCAGGATGCGCCAGCCGCGGATGGGGTCGCCGCCGGGCGGTTCGACCTTGATCACCTCGGCGCCGAAATAGGCCAGGATGGTGCCGGTGAAGGGGCCAGCCAGCAACTGGCCCAGTTCGATGACGCGTATGCCATCCAGCGGTCGTGCACCTGTGGCCGTGTTCTCCAATTGCATGCCCTCCCCGGGCCAGCTGAAAAGTCACGGCCATTAAAACAAAAAAAGGCGCGACCAGCGCGCCTTTACCAGTAGCAGCGGTGGGTCAGCCGAACAGGGATTCGCCGGTGAGACCGTGGTGTTCCATGATGCCGCGCAGGCGCTTGAGCGCCTCCACCTGGATCTGGCGCACACGCTCGCGGGTAAGGCCGATCTCGCGGCCGACTTCCTCCAGCGTGCTGCTCTCGTGACCGCGCAGGCCGAAGCGACGCACGACGACCTCGCGCTGCTTTTCGGTCAGCTCGTCCAGCCAGCAGGCGATGTTTTCCTTGATGTCCGATTCCTGCAGCAGCTGGGACGGGTCGCTCTCCTGCAGGTCGGCAATGGTATCGACCACCGACTTGTCGGAATCCGGACCGACCGGTGTATCCACCGAGGTGACGCGTTCGTTGAGGCCGAGCAGGCGTTTGACGTCGTCCGCCGGTTTGTCGAGCATCTCGGCGATTTCTTCCGCGGTGGGTTCGTGGTCGAGCTTCTGGGTGAGTTCGCGCGCCGCGCGCAGGTAGACGTTGAGTTCCTTGACCACGTGGATCGGCAGGCGGATGGTGCGGGTCTGGTTCATGATCGCCCGCTCGATGGTCTGGCGAATCCACCAGGTCGCATAGGTCGAGAAGCGGAAGCCGCGCTCCGGGTCGAATTTCTCCACGGCGCGAATCAAACCAAGGTTGCCCTCTTCGATCAGGTCGAGCAGGGTCAGGCCGCGGTTGATGTAACGACGGGAGATTTTGACTACCAGGCGCAGGTTGCTTTCGATCATGCGCTTGCGCCCTTCTTCGTCGCCCTTGCGGGCCAGACGGGCGTAGTGTTTTTCCTCGTCGGGTGTCAGCAGCGGCGAGTAGCCGATCTCGTTGAGGTAGAGTTGGGTGACGTCCAGGGACTTTTCGACCCGGCTGGCGGTGCGCGCCTTGGCCTCGTCGAACATCTCGTCCTCGAGACTGCTGTCGTCCGCGTCATTATCCTGCGAGTCAAGCATCGCCTCTTGCGCGCTGTCGTCGTCGCCATCGAGTTCGATGACACCCCTCTCGGCTTTCACGCCGGCCCCCTTGAGCTGCTGCATCTTGCGAGAACTCCGTTTCTCTACTGCGGTGTTTTCCAGTTCCATGGCGCCCCCCCGAAACCTGTTGCTGGCAAAGTCTGCAAGCCGTCCCCCAAACACCGGGCAGGACAGGCTAACTCAACCATCGGAGCAAACACAAGCAACCGTGCAAACAATTGCACTAGCTAACTTTACACTCCGGGACGAGATGTGCCGCACCGCCTTTTGCCGCGACGTCAACGCCGGGGCAGAACCCCGAGAGGGTCGATCGGCTTGCCCTCCCGACGAATCTCGAAGTGCAGGCGCACCGAATCCGTGCCGCTACTGCCCTTCTCCGCGATCTTCTGGCCGGCGCTGACACTGTCGCCCTCGCCAACCAGCAGGCGTTCGTTGTGGCCATAGGCGCTGAGATACTGCTCGTTATGCTTGATGATCAGCAGTTCGCCGAGGCCGACAATCCCGGTACCGGCGTACACCACCTGTCCCGCCGCGACGGCAATCACCGGGTCGCCGCGGGCACCGCCGATATCGATACCCTTGTGCACGGTCGCCGAATAGTGCCGGATAACCTGCCCGTCAGAAGGCCAGCGCCAGCTGCGCACCGGGCCGAGGTCCACCGATGAGCCAGTTTTAGCAGGCGTCGATGACGCTTTAGTGACCGCCGGTGGGGGGGCCGGAGCTTTTTTGGCCGCTGGCGTGGGGACTTTTGCCGCGGGCTGCGCTGCCGGTTTGGCCACGGTGGTGGGACGCGACGGCGCCGGGCTGGGCGCAGGCTGGTCGCGCTCGAGCAGCACCAGGCGCTGCCCGGGGTAGATGGTGTACGGCAGCGGGATCTTGTTAGCGGCCGCCAGCCGGCGGTAGTCGAGGCCGTAGCGAAAGGCGATGGAGTACAGCGTATCCCCGCGCTGCACAGTGTACCCGGGCTGGGTGCTGAGGGTTTGTACAGGGGCTGGCTGCGGCGCGCGGGCCGCATTGCGATCCTCCACCGGGGCGCGCACATTGCCGCCGCAGGCCACCAGCAATGCCGTGACAAGGCAGCCGGCCAGGAATCTGATGTCACACCTCGGGTTCGCCTGCGTGCGCATCGTCGCTGGATTCAGCCCGTGCGGGCTTCCCTCGTGGCACCACCCCAGCGGTGGTCGATCAACCACACCAGCGCCAGGCCGCCCAGCGCCAGGACCACGCACAGCGGCACCAGCGGGTCCTGGCCGGTGAGCGTGTGAAATTCGCCGGGCAGCACCGGGACCTGCTGGGCCGGACGCGGGTGACCGTCGCTGCCGGTGGTCCAGACCAACACCTGCTTCCAGGGCCAGACCACCAGCAGCGAACCGAACAGGAAGCCGGTGAGCATCGCCATGGTGGGTTCGTGAAAGCGGTGCATCAGCCAGTACAGCAGCCGCGAGAAACACAGCAGTCCGGCAGCGGCGCCGACGGCGAACACCGCGATCACCGCCAGGTCCAGGCCCTTGAGCGCGCCGATGATCGTGCCGTACATGCCCAGCAACACCAGGATGAAACTGCCGGATATCCCGGGAAGAATCATCGCGCAGATGGCGAGGAAGCCGGCGATGAACACCCCGGGCAGGCCGAAGTGCAGGTTCAGTGCCGGCGCCAGCGCGATCGCCGTGGCCGTGGCGACCCCGACCAGCAGGCAGGCGGCCCGGGTCGCAGTCCAGCCGCGCACCTGGCGCAGCAGCACCAGGGCCGAGGCGAGGATCAGGCCAAAGAAGAACGCCCACAGCGGTACCGGGTGGTGCTCGAGCAGCCAGGCGATCAAACGCGCCAGGCTCACCACGCTGGTGGCGATACCGGCCAGCAGGCAGAGCAGGAAGGTACCGTTGACGTGTGCCCAGGCGCCGCGGATATCCAGGCGCAACAGCAGGCGCAGGCACTCCAGGTCGAAGGCGCGGATGCTGCCCAGCAGCGTGTCGTAGATGCCCGTGATAAAGGCGATGGTGCCGCCGGACACCCCGGGGACGATATCCGCCGCGCCCATCAACAGGCCGCGCAGGTAGATTCCGAGCTTGTCCAAGGGCTCAGCGCACCGTGCCGGGACGCAGTGGTACGAAACGAACGGGCTCGACCACGGTGGTCTCGAAGCCCTCGGCGCTGCGGTCGACCACGTGCAGGAACTGGGTCTCCTCGCCCACCGGGATCACCAGCCGGCCACCGGGCGCGAGTTGCTCGAGCAATGCCTCGGGAATCCGCTGGGGCGCCGCCGCCGCGAGTATGCCGTCGAAGGGCCCGCGCTCCGGCCAGCCGAGGGCGCCGTCCGCATGCGAGACCTGCACGTTGCGCAACTTGAGCTGGCGCAGGCGCTGGCGCGCGCGCTGCAGCAGTGGCTTGATGCGCTCCACGCTGTAGATCTCGGGCACCAACTGGGCCAGCACCGCGGTCTGGTAGCCGGACCCGGTACCGATTTCCAGCACGCGCTGCGGTACGCCGCGCTCCAGCAGAAGTTCGGTCATGCGCGCGACGATATAAGGTTGTGAGAGGGTCTGCTGGTAACCGATGGGCAGGGCGACGTCCTCGTAGGCGCGGTGCGCCATGGCCTCGTCGAGGAACAGGTGGCGCGGCGTGGTGCGCATCACATCGAGCACGCGCTGGTCGCGAATGCCCTCGTCGACGAGGCGCTGGATGAGCCGCTCGCGCGTGCGCTGCGACGTCATGCCGATACCGTTGAGGTCTACGCTATTCACTCCGCGAACCACTGTGCTGCCCCATTGTCTCCCCTGCCTGCCGCCCCCGGTCGGCAATCTGCATGAACTCCGCAAGCAGGGCCGTGGCGTAGCCGCCGGCACCCAATCCGAAGGTCAGTAGCAGGCTGCCATCATCACAAAACTGCCAGCAAAAGTCATCAGCGAGCAGGCGCGTCGCCCGCCAAGCCAGCTCCAGCCCCATGCGCTCCAGAAACTCGCAGGTCTCGGACTGTTCGGCCAGGGCCGCGCGCGCCGGGGCGGCGGCCGCAGCCAGCCTGTCGCTACCCCGGCCCCACAGCGGCAATGCCGGGTGCAGGTCGGCACGGGCGCAGCGCGCCTCGATGTCGGCATCCACCTGCGCGCACTGGAACAGGCTGTGGGTACCGGCAAGCATGCAGACATCGCCGGGGCGCACGCGGTCCCAGTCACCGTCGGCGACGCGCTGCCCGAGCAAGTGGTTGAACAGCGACGAGCGCAGGGCGGAGAGATAGATGCTGCGCCGGTTGCGCGAGATCCTGCGCCCGCCCTCGCGCATCCAGCGCTGCGCCTGGGCCAGGGTGGCGTCGTCGCGCCCGAAGCGCTGCTCGCCAAAATAATTGGGCACGCCCTGCCGGGCGATCAACTCGAGCCGCGCAAGCAGCGCCGCGGAATCCGCCTCCAGCTCGCGCAGGCGCAGGGTGAAACGATTGCCGCGATGCACGCCGCGCTTGAGCTTGCGGCGGTGCCAGGTGGCTTCGAGGACGCGCACCTCGCCGCCAGCCTCAAGCGCCGACCAGTCCGGCGCCGGACGACCGGCGAGCCCCACGCTGAACCACTGCCTCGTCACGGCATTGCGGTCCTTCATGCCGCTGTAGCCGATTTCCCGCGGGTGTACGCCGGCCAGCGTCGACAGGCGCTCGGCGAGTTCCGGCGTGGTCAGTTCGCGCTTTTCGAGGTGCAGGAAGGCGTGCTCGCCACTTCCCTCGGGGATAAAACCGAGTTGCTCCTCGACCAGGAAATCCTCCGGCTGGACGCGCATCAGCGCGCTGGCCACCGGTGCTCCGGTGGCGGTGGGACAGCCACCGTTCACGCTGGTGCGCCGAGCAGGACCACCGCGTGAGCGGCGATGCCCTCCTCCCGGCCGGCGAACCCCAGGCCTTCGGTGGTGGTGGCCTTGATACCGACGCAGCCCACGCCCACCTGCAGGTCGGCGGCGAGATGCGCGCGCATGGCATCGATGTGCGGGGCGAGCTTCGGTGCCTGCGCGATCAGGGTGGAATCGATGTTGTGTACGGTGTACCCGGCGTCGACCACCAGTTGATAGACACGGCGCAGCAGTACGCGGCTATCGATGCCGGCGTTGGCCGGGTCGGTATCGGGGAAGTGCCGGCCGATGTCGCCGGCGGCGATGGCACCCAGCAACGCATCGCACAGGGCGTGCACCAGCACGTCGCCATCGGAGTGGGCGGCCAGGCCGCGGCTGTGGGGAATGCGCACACCGCCGAGGACGACGGCGTCGCCCTCGGCAAAGCGGTGCACGTCGTAGCCGTGACCGATGCGCAGGGTCACTGCTGCTCCTCTTTCCAGGCCAGGTACCAGGCGGCCAGCGCCAGGTCGTCCGGCGCCGTCACCTTGAAGTTGGCGGGCGACCCGGGCACCAGTTGCACCGGCAGGCCGGCGTGTTCCATCGCCGAGGCCTCGTCGGTCACCGGCAGGCCCTGCGCCAGTGCGCCCTCGAGGGCCGCGCCGAGTTCGCCAAGGCGAAACATCTGCGGCGTCTGTGCGCACCACAGGCGCGAGCGATCCAGGGTGTGCTCCACCAGGCCGCTGTCGCCGACATACTTGACGGTATCGACGATGGCCTCGGCGAGTATGCCGCCGACCTGGGAGGCCAGCACCTGGTCAATCAGCCGCGCCAGGTCGGCCTCGGGCAGGCCGGGTCGCGCCGCGTCATGCACCAGCACCCAGTCGTCCGGGTCGCCGGGCACGGCGCGCAGGCCGGCCAGTACGGAATCGGCGCGCTGCGCACCGCCGGTGACGCGCTGCACACGGGGGTCGGCAAACAGGGGCAGCGTGTCCGCGTGGGTGTCGTTCTCGCTGACCGCAACGGTGACGCTCTCAATGCGCGGGTCGCGCAGCAGCGCATTGACCGAATGCTCGAGCAGGGTGACACCGTCGAAGCGCAGGTACTGCTTGGGAATGTCGCTGCCCATGCGGGTACCCACACCCGCGGCGGGCACTACCGCGTGACAGCGACCACTCACGGCTGCTCTCCGGGCGCAGGGCTGGCGTCTTCCTCGACCTGGTAAAACACCTCGCCGTCACGCACCAGGTTGAGCTGTTCCCGGGCGCGCTGTTCCACGCCCTGGTTGCCGCTTTGCAGGTCCAGCACCTCGCGCTCCAGCACCGCATTGCGGGTGCGCAATTCCTCGTTCACGCGGTCGAACTCCTCGACCTGCGCGCGCAGGCGGTGCACCTCGGCGAGACTGCCGTCAGCGAACCACAGCCGGTACTGCAGGAGCAGCAACAGGGCGACCAGTATCGCCAGCATCCAGCGCACGCCATCGGACCGCTAGCGGCGGAACTCCGCGAGGCCGCGGTACGGCGCGCTGGCGCCGAGTTCCGCCTCGATACGCAGCAGGCGGTTGTACTTGGCCACGCGGTCGGAGCGGCACAGGGAACCGGTCTTGATCTGCCCCGCGGCGGTAGCCACGGCCAGGTCGGCAATGGTGGCGTCCTCGGTTTCGCCGGAGCGGTGCGAGATTACCGCGGTGTAGCCCGCGGCCTTGGCCATGGCGATGGCGTCGAGGGTTTCCGACAGGCTGCCGATCTGGTTGAACTTGATCAGGATCGAGTTGGCGATGCCCTTGTCGATGCCTTCCTTGAGGATTTTCGTGTTGGTGACGAACAGGTCGTCGCCCACGAGTTGTACCTTGTCGCCGATTTTGTCGGTGAGCAGTTTCCAGCCGTCCCAGTCGGACTCGTCGAGGCCGTCCTCGATGGAGATGATCGGGTGGTGGTCGGCCAGGGCGGCCAGGTAGTCGGTGAACTCGGCGCTGGAGAACTTCTTGCCCTCGCCCGCCAGGTCGTAGACACCGTCCTTGTAGAATTCAGACGCGGCGCAGTCCAGCGCCAGCGTGATGTCGCTGCCCAGCTTGTAGCCGGCCTTGTCCACCGCCTCGGCGATGGCTTCCAGGGCCGCCTCGTTGGACGGCAGGTTGGGGGCGAAGCCGCCCTCGTCGCCCACCGCGGTGTTCAGTCCACGCGCGGCGAGCACTTTCTTCAGGTTGTGGAAGATTTCGGCGCCGGCGCGCAGCGCCTCGGCGAAGCTCGGCGCGGCCACCGGTTGCACCATGAATTCCTGGATGTCCACGTTGTTGTCCGCGTGCTCGCCACCATTGAGGATGTTCATCATCGGCACCGGCATGCTGAAGGTGTCGCTGCCGTTGAGTTCGGCGATGTGACGGTACAGCGGCAGGCCCTTGGAGGCAGCGGCGGCCTTGGCGGCGGCCAGGGAGACCGCGAGGATGGCGTTGGCGCCGAACTTCGCTTTGTTGTCGGTGCCGTCGGCGTCGATCATCGCCTTGTCCAGGGCGCGCTGGTCAGCGGCATCGAGACCCAGGGTCAGGTCGCGGATCGGCCCGTTGACGTTGCCCACCGCCTGCAGCACGCCCTTGCCCAGGTAGCGGGACTTGTCGCCATCGCGCAGCTCGAGCGCTTCACGGGAGCCGGTAGAGGCGCCGGACGGGGCGCAGGCGGCGCCGACGTGGCCGCTGTCGAGGGTGACCTCGGCCATGACCGTGGGGTTGCCGCGCGAATCCATGACCTCGAAGGCCTGCACGTTTGCAATCTTGCTCATAGGGCTAACTCCGTGAATGCGTTCTATTCGATATTCAGTTCGGGCAGGGACTTGACCAGCTCGTCCACCGCCTTGACCTGGGCGAGAAAAGGCTTGAGTTGCGCCAGCGGCAGCGCGCTGGGACCGTCGCACAGCGCTTTGTCCGGGTCCGGGTGGGACTCCAGGAACAGGCCGGCCAGCCCCACCGCCATGCCGGCGCGGGCGAGTTCAGCGACCTGGCTGCGACGCCCGCCGGACGCGGCACCGCCCGGGTCCCGGCACTGCAGGGCGTGGGTGACGTCGAAGATCAGCGGCGCATCGCCGCAGGTCTTTTTCATCACGCCGAAACCGAGCATGTCCACCACCAGGTTGTCGTAGCCGAAGTTGCTGCCGCGTTCGCACAGCAGGATACGCGAGTTGCCGCACTCGGCGAACTTCTCAACCACGTTGGCCATCTGCGAGGGACTCAGGAACTGCGGCTTCTTGACGTTGATCACCGCGCCGGTGGCCGCCATCGCGGCGACCAGGTCGGTCTGCCGGGCGAGGAAGGCGGGCAGCTGGATGATGTCGCAGACTTCCGCCGCCGGCGCCGCCTCCTCGGGCGTGTGTACGTCGGTGATCACCGGCAGGCCCAGCTCCGATTTCACCGCGGCGAGGATGGACAGCCCCTCCTCCAGTCGCGGCCCGCGGAAGGAGTGGATCGACGAGCGATTGGCCTTGTCGTAAGAGCCCTTGAACACCAGCGGGATGTCCAGCTCGCGGCACACCTGCGCGTAGTGCTCTGCCACGCGCAGGGTGAAATCGCGGTTCTCCAGTACGTTGACGCCACCCAGCAGCACGAAGGGGGCGCGGTTGTCGATGCGGATACCCGCGCAGCTAACGGTCTGGTCGGACACGGCCTTTCCTCTGCAAAAAGGGAGCTGGGTTGCGCCTCACGAACTCGCGGCGTGCTCGATCGCCGCCCGGATATAGCTGGAGAACAGCGGGTGACCGCCGCGCGGGCGCGAGGTGAATTCCGGGTGGAACTGGCAGGCCACGAACCAGGGGTGATCGACCAGTTCGATCATCTCCACCAGCGAGTGGTCCGCGGACCAGCCGGCAAAGCGCACGCCGGCGGCGCGCAGCTGGTCCAAGTAGTTGTTGTTGATCTCGTAGCGGTGGCGGTGGCGCTCTTCGACCACATCCTTACCGTAGATCTCGCGCACCTTGCTGCCCTCTTCCAGGTGGCACGGTTGCGCACCCAGGCGCATGGTGCCGCCGAGATCGGAACTCTCGTCGCGTTGCTCGGTGCTGCCGTCGGCATTCATCCACTCGGTGATCAGGCCGACGATGGGGTGCGGGGTGCTCGCGTCCATCTCCGTGGAGTGGGCGCCTTCCAGGCCGCACACGTCGCGGGCAATCTCCACCAGCGCCACGTGCATGCCGAGGCAGATGCCGAGGAACGGGATGTTGTTCTCGCGGGCATAGCGCACCGCGGTGATCTTGCCCTCGATACCGCGGTCGCCGAAGCCGCCGGGCACGAGGATGGCATCCGCCCGCTCGAGTACCGCGGTGCCATCGCGCTCGATGTCCTCGGCGTCGATGTAGTCCACCCGCACTTTGGTCAGCGTCTGCAGGCCGGCGTGGGCGAGCGCCTCGTTGAGCGACTTGTAGGCGTCCAGCAGGTCCATGTACTTGCCGACCATGGCCACCCGCACTTCGCCCGCGGTCTCGGTGAATTCGCGCTCGATCACCTCGTCCCACTCGGCGAGGTCGGCGGGCGGGCACTCCAGGCCGAAGCGCTCGACCACGAAGTCGTCGAGGCCGAAGCTGTTGAGGATGCCCGGGATGCGGTAGATGGAATCCGCGTCGATCAGCGGAATGACCGCGCGCTCCTCGACGTTGGTGAACAGCGAAATCTTCTTGCGCGCGCCCTCGTCGATCTCCACCGAGCAGCGGCACAGCAGGACGTCCGGCTGCAGGCCCAGCGCACGCAGCTCCTTGACCGAGTGCTGGGTGGGCTTGGTCTTGATCTCGCCGGCGGTGGGAATAAAAGGCACCAGCGTCAGGTGCATGAGCAGGGCATTGCGCGGGCCGACTTCCACCCGCAACTGGCGCGCGGCCTCGAGGAACGGCAGGCCCTCGATGTCGCCCACCGTACCGCCGATCTCGACCACGGCGACATCCGCGTCGCCGGCGCCGAGGACAATGCGCCGCTTGATCTCGTCGGTGACATGGGGAATCACCTGCACCGTGCCGCCGAGGTAGTCGCCGCGGCGCTCCTTGCGCAGCACCGCGTTGTACACGCGGCCGGTAGTGAAGTTATTGGAGCGCTTCATGGTGGTGCGAGTGAAACGCTCGTAGTGACCCAGGTCGAGGTCGGTTTCCGCACCGTCTTCGGTGACGAACACCTCGCCGTGCTGGAAGGGACTCATAGTGCCCGGATCGACGTTGATATAGGGATCCAGCTTGAGGAGGGTGACCTTGAGGCCGCGGGCCTCGAGTACTGCAGCCAGCGAAGCGGCCGCGATACCCTTGCCCAAGGACGACACAACCCCACCGGTAACAAAGACGTAACGCGTCATGAAATGCCTTTAAAACACGTGTATTCGGGAATACGCAAGCACTCCGCAACGCCCAGCTGTTCGCCGTGGAAGTCCTGCAAAAAGATGGGACGCCAGACTACCAGAAACCCCCTGCCTGCTCAATCCACACTGCACTCAGCGGCGGGCTCCCATTGCAACTGCCACAGGGACTCGCCTGCCGCGGGAACCTCCCGCCAGCGCGAACTGCGGCAGGCGCCCAGCCCGCCCACCGCGAGAATTTCCCCGCCCAGGGCCAGCAGCGGCAGCCGCTCGCGCCACCAGGGTGGCACCTGCGCCTGGCGCATCCAGTCCTTCAGGCTACCCGCCCCGGGCCCGTGCGCCGGGCGACAGGATTCGCCGCCGCGGCGCCAGTGCAGCTCCAGCGCCTCCCGGTCTCCCAGAGCGATCCCGCAGGAGGCGGACGGCTGCAGGCCGAGGCGGCCGAACCCTGGCACTTCCAACGACTGCCCGGGCGTGAGCGGGAGCGAGTCCTGTGGCTGCGGGGCTTGTGGCAACCGGTAGACGCCCTCGCGGTAACGCTGCAGGCGATAACTGCCGGCCCGCAATAGCGGCGCCGCGTCCGCGCGTGCCGAGCGCAGCTGGCCGATGAATTCCCGCAGCGGCGCCTGGTCCGGCAGCGGCAGGCCCTGCCCGCGCAGCCAGTGGCGCAGCCGGCGCGCGGCGGCACCAACATCGCCGGCCAGCAGAGCCTGCAGGTCGACGCCGGGATCACCCATGACGCTGTAGCAGGTGGGCAACACGCTATCGGACGCGGCGAGCGCACGCTCTGCCTCCGCCAGGTGTGCACTGGCGCGGCCCACGGTCTGGCGGTAGGCGGGCCAGCGCGCCTCGATGCGCGGCAGGACCTCGTGTCGCAGGTAGTTGCGATCCAGTTGCGGATCGCCGTTGCTCGGGTCGTCTATCCAGTCCAGAGCGTGCGCCGCGGCGTAGGACTCCAGCGCCACACGCGGCAGCTCGAGCAGCGGCCGCACCAGCCAACCCTGCCCCAACGGGCGCTTCGGTGCCATGGCGGCGAGACCGGCCAGGCCGGCGCCGCGCAGCAGGCGCAGGAACAGGGTCTCGACCTGGTCGTCCAGATGATGGGCGGTAAATACAATGGCGCCGGGTTCCAGTGCTGCGGCCAGCGCCGCGTAGCGCGCCTCGCGGGCGGCGGCCTCGATGCCCTGCCCCGCGGGCGTCACCGCAACCTGTACAGTCCGGCAGGGTACCCCGAGCTGCTCGCAACGCGCGAGGCAGTGGGCGGCCCAGTCGTCGGCCTCCGCTTGCAATGCGTGGTTGACGTGCAATGCCGCCAGCGGCGGTGCCGTGTGCTCGGCGCACCAGCGATGCAGAAGATGCAGCAGGACAGTGGAGTCGAGGCCGCCGCTGAAGGCGACCAGCCAGTGCGGGGCGTCGCGCAGGCCGCGCAACTGGCTATCGAGTTGTGCGAGGTCCAGCGTCGCGGACACGGGACCGGCGCGGCCCGGCGTCAGTTGTTGCCGAAGGAGAGAATCCGCTCGTAACGCTGGCTGAGCAGATCTTCCAGGGGGAGGCGCGCCAGCCGGTCGATCTGGTCTACCAGGTGCTCGCGCAGGCGTTGCGCCATCAGGTCGACGTCGCGATGGGCACCGCCCAGCGGCTCGGGGATGGTGGCATCGACAATACCGAGCTCCTCGAGTACCGAGGACGTCACACCCATCGCCTCGGCGGCTTCCGGCGCGTGCACGGAATCCTTCCAGATGATGTTGGCACAACCTTCGGGGGAGATAACAAAGTAGGTGGAGTACTGCAGCATGGCCAGGTGGTCGCCGACCCCGATACCCAGGGCGCCGCCGGAGCTGCCCTCGCCGATCACAATACACACCAGGGGGGTGGCCAGGCGCGACATTACCGCGAGGTTCTGCGCAATGGATTCGCTGATACCGCGCTCCTCGGAATCGATACCCGGGTAGGCTCCGGGGGTGTCGATCAGGGTGACCACCGGCATCTTGTAGCGCTCGGCCAGTTCCATCAGGCGCAGCGCCTTGCGGTAACCCTCGGGCTTGGGCATGCCGAAATTGCGGTAGACCTTGTCCTTCACCGCGCGGCCCTTCTCCTGGCCGATGACCATGACCGGGCGGCCATCCAGGCGCGCCACACCGCCAACGATGGCCTTGTCGTCACCGAAGCGACGGTCGCCGTGCAGTTCGTCGAACTCGGTGAAGATGCGCGGGATGTAGTCGAGGGAGTACGGGCGCAGCGGGTGGCGCGCCACCTTGACGATATCCCAGGCGCTGAGATTGGCGAAAATCTTTTCGGTGAGCTTGGCACTCTTGTGCCGCAGGGTCTGGATTTCCTCGCTGATATTGAGCTCGTTATCCGAGCTGACCAGCTGTAATTCCTCGATTTTTACTTCCAGCTCGGCGATCGGTTGCTCGAAATCCAGGTAATTCGGGTTCACTGACTCACTGCCCCCTCGCGGTGAAATAAAGCTGCACCCAGTGTAGCCAAATTAGTACCGGACCACCATTCCCCGGCGGCGTCTGGTATTATTCACCCGCTTAATGTTTACTATGCACACATCGTGACAGCGGTACGTCGACGATCCGGCAATCTGCTGCCATACTTCGCACCAAGTATAAAAATCGCGGCTCCCCCCGTAGAGACCGTGTTGGAGGCTATCACCGTGAGAAGACCCGTTCCCAAGCTGTGTCCACTGGCCGCCGGCCTGGCGCTGGCAGGTTTCGCCAGCCAGGCAGCTGCGCTGAGTTTCGAGATGGGGCCCTTCGAGGGCACCTTTACCTCCACCCTGACCGTAGGCGCCAGTTGGCGACTCGAGGACCCGGATAGCGATGTAGTCACGCCGGGCAATACCGCTGGCAAGGGCGGCGCCGCCTCAAGCACTGCCGATGACGGCAACCTCAACTACGAAAAGGGCGACATGTACTCGCTGCTGTTCAAGGGCGTGCACGACCTCGACCTGAACGCCGGCAACTACGGCTTCTTCACCCGCTTCAAATACTGGTACGACTACGCGCTGGATGATGACAAACTGGCCCACGGCAGTGCCGCCAACGATTACGTCCCCAACCAGACGCTGGAGACCGGCGACTTCGAGGACCTGGCCAAGGAAAAAGGCTTCGAGTTCCTCGACTACTACGCCTACGCCAACTTCGACCTGGGCAGCCTGCCGGTGGAAGTGCGCGGCGGCAACATGGTGCTGTCCTGGGGTGAGAGCACGTTCATCCAGAACGGCGTCAACACCATCAACCCCTTTGACGTCACCGCCCTGCGCCAGCCGGGTTCTGAGATCAAGGAAGCCCTGCTGCCGGTGGGCATGGTCTACGCCAACGTCGGCCTCACCTACGACCTCAGCCTGGAAGCCTTCTACCAGTACGAGTGGCAGCGCACCATCATCGATGAGTGCGGCACCTACTGGAGCTCCACCGACCCCTACGGTGGCGGCTGCGACTACCTGACCGCCACCGCGGGCGTATCCGACCGCGAGCAGTTCGAGACCGGCTACGTCATCCCGCGCGCGCCGGACCAGGAGGCCTCGGATAGCGGCCAGTGGGGTGTGGCCATGCGCTACTTCGTCGATTCGCTGAACTCGACGGAATTCGGGCTGTACTACACCAACCTGCACAACCGCACGCCGATCTTCAGCGGCATCAACCCGAGCGAAAACTACGGCGTGCCGTTCCTGCTCGGCTCCAACCCCTATTACTTCTTCGAGTACCCCGAAGACATCGAACTCTACGGCCTTACCTTCGCGACCAACATCGGCGAATGGGCGGTCTCCGGCGAGTTGAGCTACCGGCCGGAATTCCCGCTGCAGATCAACACCGTCGACCTGTTGCAATCGCTGGCCCTGGGCTCCTGGGGCGAGTGGTCGCGGGTCACGCCACGCGCGACCGAGGCAGGAGCGGGCGCAGTGGTGCACGGCTACGATGAGGTCGAGTACACCCAGTTCCAGATGACCTTCATCAAGTTCTTCGAGCAGGTGCTGGGGGCTTCGCGCCTGAGCTTCGCCGCCGAGGCGGCGGGCACCTGGATCGGCGGCATGGACGACGACATCAACTACGGCCGCTCCTCGGCCTACGGTATCGGTGACTTCGAGGAATTCCAGAGCACCCTGTTCAACGTGCCGGTGTCGTGCAATTCCCACCCGTTCCTGGAGGCAGTGGCAGGACTCAAGCCGAACAGCAACGGCGACTACTGTACCGACGACGGCTTCACCGACGACTTCTCCTGGGGCTACCGCGTGCGCGCCAGCCTCGAGTACCCGAGTGCAATCGCCGGCATCAACCTGACCCCGAGCCTCGCCTGGGGCCACGACGTCAGCGGCACCTCGCCGTCGCCCAATTTCATCGACGGTCGCAAGGCACTGAGCCTGGCGCTGCGCGGCGACTACCTGAACACTTACCGCGCCGAGTTGTCGTACACGACCTACTTCGGTGCAGATTATAACGAACAGGAAGATCGTGATTTCCTGTCCCTGAGTTTCTCGGTCGCCTTCTGAGGCGCCATTTCCGCTTTTTGGAGAAAGTCATGCAGAACACCGCACGCAAGCTGATCACCGCTACCCTGCTCTGCCTGAGCTGTGCAGCACAGGCCAAGATAACCCCGGAACAGGCCGCGCGCCTGGGTGGCGACGAACTGACCCCTGTCGGCGCCGAGCGCGCCGGCAACGCCGCCGGCACCATCCCCGCCTGGACCGGCGGGCTGTCGGAACTGCCCGCCGGCTACACGCCCGGCGAGCGACTGGTCGACCCGTACGCCGATGAGAAACCCCTGTTCAACATCAGCGCCGCCAACTACCAGGAGCACGAGGACCACCTGACGGTGGGCCAGATCGCACTGCTCAAGCGCTACCCCGACACCTACCGTATGCCGGTCTACCCGACCCACCGCAGCGCCCGGCTGACGGATGCGGAGTACGCCGCCATCAAGCAGCAGGCCACCGAGGTAGAACTGGCCGAGGGCGGTAACGGCATGATCAACTACAGCGCCTCGGTGCCCTTCCCCATCCCCGCGTCGGGGGTCGAGGTGATCTGGAACCACATCGCGCGCTTCCGCACACCGAACGTGGGCCTGAGCCGCCGCTACACGCAGATTCCGGTGCAGACCAACGGCGCCTTCGCACCGGTGCTGTTCGAGGAACCCAGCATCTACGCCGCCCGTGTGCCGGATAACCCCTACCCCAACCGCCTGTTCGTGTTCATCCAGCGCATCCTGGCCCCGGCACGCCTGGAGGGCGACGTGCTGCTGGTGCACGAGAACATCAACCAGGTTGTCGAACCGCGCTCGGCCTGGATCTACAACGCCGGCCAGCGCCGCGTGCGCCGCGCCCCGAATATCGCCTACGACGGCCCCGGCACCGCGGCGGACGGCCTGCGCACCTCCGACGATCTCGACATGTACAACGGCTCGCCGGACCGCTACAACTGGGAGCTCAAGGGCAAGCGCGAGATTTACATTCCCTACAACAGCTACCGCCTGCGCGACGGCGGCCTGAAGTACTCGGACATCATCCAGCCGGGGCACATGAACCCGGACTACACGCGTTTCGAACTGCACCGTGTGTGGGTGGTGGACGCCACGCTCAAGGAAGGTGCCCGCCACATCTACGCGCGTCGCACCTTCTATATTGACGAGGACACCTGGCAGATCGCGGCGGCGGACATCTACGACGGTCGCGGCGAACTGTGGCGGGTACGCGACAACCACGAGATGATGCACTATCAGGTCTCGGTACCCTGGACCGCAGTGGAAACCCTCTACGACCTTAACTCCGGCCGCTACCTGCTGACCGGCCTGGACAACGAGGAAAAGGGCTACCAGTACAACTTCGACTACCAGGGTTCGTTCGAGGACTTCACTCCCGCCGCCCTGCGTCGGGCCGGTCGCCGGTAAGTCCCAGCCCATGCTGAAACCGATTGCCGCGGCGCCGCTGGTGGCGGCGGGCCTGCTGTTGGCGGGCCCCGCGCCCGCCGAGATCGACTTCGCCACGCTCCCGGCGATCGCACAGCCACGGCCCGCCAGGGTCGCGCTGATGGACCTCACCCGCGCCGGCGAGCGCCTGGTGGCCGTCGGTGAACGCGGCGTTATCGCCTACAGCGACGACAGCGGCGCGAACTGGAGCCAGGCCGCCGTGCCGCTCAGCGCCACGCTGACAGCGGTCAGCTTCGCGGATGCGCAAAACGGCTGGGCGGTCGGTCACGGCGGCGCCATCCTGCACTCCAGCGATGGCGGCGCCAACTGGCTGCAGCAATTCGACGGGCGCCAGGCCAACCAGCAGCTGCTGCAATATGCGCAGGAACAGGTCGGCACCCTGGAACAGGCACTGGACGAAGCGGACCCCGATAGCGAGGCCGGGCAGGACCTGGAAATTGCCATGGAGGACGCCGGTTACCTGGTCGAGGACGCGCAACTGGCGGTGGAGACCGGGCCGGCGGATCCGTTCCTCGATATCCTCATGCTCGACACCAACCGCGGCTTCGCCGTGGGCGCCTACGGCATGCTCTACACCACCAGCGATGGCGGCGAGCACTGGCAGATCAGCATCGGCGGCATCGAAAACCCCTCACGCTACCACTACTACGCCATCGCCAGCGGCGCCGACAACACTCTCTACCTGTGCGGCGAAGCCGGCCTGCTGTACCGCTCGCTCGATGGCGGCACGCACTGGGAACAACTGGACCAGATCTACGAGGGCAGCCTGTTCGGCATTCTCACCCAGGGCGACGCGGTGCTGACCTTCGGCCTGCGCGGGCACATCTTCCGCAGCGAGGACCGCGGCGAGACCTGGACGCGCATCGACAGCGGCGTGGAACAGGGGCTGTATGGCGGCACCGCCCTCCCCGGGGGCGACATCGTGTTGTTCGGCGCCGGCGGCCAGGTCCTGCGCAGCAGTGACGGCGGACGCAGCTTCAGCGCCCGCAATCACCCCTCGCGCTCGACCTTCTCCGAGGGCATTGCCGGCGGCGATGGCGACTACCTGATCGCCGGCATGCGCGGCGTGGTAAGCATGCAATGGGAGCAGCGGCAATGAATGATCACCTGCAATTGCCGCTGACCGACGCCGACGGCGAACTGCGCCCGGCACTGTCGCGCGCGCTGTTCCGTGCCAGGCGCAGCCTGATGACCCTGTTCGCCCTGGTCACCGTGTTCTTCCTGTGGCAGACCAGCCAGCTGCAACCGGACGCCAGCTTCGAGAAGATGATCCCGGTCTCTCACCCGTACATCGCCAACTACCTGGAGAGCCGCGCGGACCTCGCCGGGCTGGGCAACGTCGTGCGCATCATCGTCGAGACGCGCGAGGGCGACATCTTTACCGCCGAGTACCAGGAGCTGCTCAAGCAGATCACCGACGAGGTCTTCTACCTCAACGGCGTGGACCGCTCGGCGCTGCAATCCCTGTGGACGCCGAACGTGCGCTGGCAGGAGGTCACCGAGGAGGGCTTTGTCGGCGGCACGGTGATTCCGGACGGTTACGATGGCGGCGCCCGTGCACTCGAGCAACTGCGCGAGAACACCCTGAAATCCGGCCAGATCGGGCGCATCGTGGCCAACGACTTCCAGTCCGCGATCATCGTCGCCCCGCTGGTGGAGCGCGACCCGACCACCGGCGAGCGCCTGGACTACCACCAGTTGTCCGCGGACCTGGAACGCCTGGTACGCGACAAGTACCAGAGCGAGAACATCAGCATCCACATCACCGGCTTCGCCAAGCTGGTGGGCGACCTGATCGACGGCGCGACCCTGGTCGGCCTGTTCTTCCTCATCGCTTTCACCATCACCGGCCTGACCCTGTTCGCCTACTCCCACTGCTGGCGCCTGACCTTCGCCTCGCTGCTGTGCTCCACCGTGGCGGTGATCTGGCAGTTGGGCCTGCTGCGCCTGATGGGCAAGGGCCTGGACCCCTACTCCATGCTGGTGCCGTTCCTGGTGTTCGCGGTGGGCATCAGTCACTCGGTACAGATCACCAATCACTTCGCGCACACCACCTTCAGCGGCCTGGCGCGGCGGGAGGCAGCACGCCTGACCTTCATCCGCCTGTCCAAGCCCGGCTTCATCGCCCTGCTCAGCGACGGTGTCGGCTTCCTCACCCTGTATGTCATCGACATCCCAGTGATCCAGGAACTCGCCCTGGTCGCCAGTACCGGTATCGCCGTGCTCATCCTCACCAACCTGGTACTGCTGCCGCTGGTGCTCTCGGCCACCGGTATTTCGCGCCGCTGCCTCGCTCACCGGGTGGTCAAGGACCAAAGCCACTTCCGTCACTGGCAGTGGCTGTCCCGAGCGGCAACCGCCGGGCCCGCGCGCAGCATTCTGGTGGTGGGACTGGTGCTGCTGGGGGTCGGGCTGTATTTCGGCCAGTTCCAGAAAATCGGCGACCTCGACCCCGGCGCCCCGGAGCTGCGCCCGGATTCGCGCTACAACCAGGACAATGCCTACCTGGCGGCGCACTACTCCACCAGCACCGACGTCTTCGTGGTCATGGCCCACACCGAACCGCAACAGTGCGGCAATTACCCGTTCATCTCCTCGGTGAATTTCTTCGAGGGCTACATGAGCACCGTGCCCGGCGTACAGTCGGCACTCTCCCTCGTAGACGTTTCCAAGCTGGTGATCATGGGCATGAACGAGGGCAACCCGCTGTGGTTCGACGTCAGCCGCAACCAGTATATTCTCAATAACTCACTGGCACGCGCGCCGAGCAACCTGCGCAACACGGACTGCTCCATGGCGCCGGTGATCCTGTTCCTCGATGATCACCGGGCGGACACCCTGGACGGCGTGGTCAACGCGGTAGAGAGCTTCTCTGCGGAGTACCCCACCGAGGCGGTGGACCTGCGCATGGCCGCCGGCAATGCCGGGGTCGAGGCGGCGACCAACATCGTCATCGCCCAGGCCCAGGACCGTATGCTGCTGTGGGTGTACGGCGTGGTCATCGCGCTGTGCCTGCTCAATTTCCGTTCCCTGCGCATCACCGCCTGCATCATCATCCCCCTGGCGCTCACCTCCATTCTCGGCCAGGCGCTGATGGCGGGCCTCGGTATCGGGGTCAAGGTAGCCACCCTGCCGGTGATCGCGCTGGGCGTGGGCATCGGCGTGGACTATGGCATCTATATTTACAGCGCCCTGCAGCAGAAACTGGCCGATGGCTACGGTCTGCAGGAGGCCTACTTCGAGGCGCTGAAATCCACCGGCACAGCGGTGGCCTACACCGGCCTGACCCTGGCCGTGGGCGTCGGCACCTGGATATACTCACCGATCAAGTTCCAGGCCGATATGGGCCTGATGCTGACATTCATGTTCTTCTGGAATATGCTCGGCGCCCTGGTGTTGCTTCCCGCCCTGGCCTGGCTCATGCAGTCAAGGAAAAGCGCCGTCCCCCAGAACTGATTCGTGGTATCAATCATGCAGGACTACAAGAACAAGCCGGTGCTGGTCGCCGGCGCCAGCGGTTTTGTTGGCAGTCATATCGCCCGCCAACTCGCCGAACAGGGCCGCCAGGTGCGCGTCCTGGTGCGCAAGACGAGCAAGATAGCGGCCCTCGAGGGCCTCCCGGTGGAAATTCACTACGGCGACGTCCTCGAGCCTGACACCATCCGCGCGGCCATGGACGGTTGTGGCAGCGTGTTCTACAGCGTGCTGGACCCGCGCTTCTGGCTCACCGACACCAGCATCCTGTATCGCAACAACGTCGACGGGCTGGTCAACGCCATGGACGTGGCGCTGGAGCTGGGCGTCGAGCGCTTCGTCTTCACCAGCACCATGGGCACCCTGGGCATCAACCCCGATGGCCCGGTGACCGAGGATATCCCCTTCAACTGGCTGGACCGCGCACCCGCCTACATCCGGGCGCGGCGCGAAGCCGAGCTGCAACTCCTGAAATACGCCAGGGAAAAAGGCCTGCCGGGGGTTGCCCTGTGCATCGCCAATACCTACGGCCCCGAGGACTACCAGCCGACACCCCACGGCGCGATGCTGTGGGACGTGGCGCGCGGCAAGTCAAAGCACTATATAGAGACCGGCGCCCCGACGGTGGATATCCGCGACGCGGCGCAGGCCTGCCTGCTGGCCGAGGAAAAAGGGCGAATCGGCGAGCGCTACATCATCGCCAACGAATTCGTCAGCAACCGCGACTTCTACGCCATGGCCGCGGCAGAAACCGGCCAGGAACCACCCAAGGGTATCTCCATCAAGCTGGCCTACGCGGTGGCCTGGGTGGCCGAGCGCGTACTGAAGCTGATGGGCAAGAAAGACTTCCTGCTGCGAACCGACGCCGTCTACCTGTC
This sequence comes from Mangrovimicrobium sediminis, assembly GCF_004745945.1. Lineage (GTDB taxonomy): Bacteria > Pseudomonadota > Gammaproteobacteria > Pseudomonadales > Halieaceae > Mangrovimicrobium > Mangrovimicrobium sediminis. Next base: position 107,782 of record NZ_SRLE01000001.1, read on the forward strand.
CAACGTATTCCGCGAGATGGACCACGGCAAGGCGAGCCGGGAACTGGGCTGGGAACCGCGCCCCCTGCGCGAAACCGTCCGCGATGCGATCGCCTGGTACGCGGAGCAGGAGCGCAAGGCCGGAAGCTAGAAACGGAAGATGAAGCCCAGCACCGGGCCGCTCTCTTCCACATCGTAATCGTAGGGCTTACTCGCGCTGTCGTTGGCGTAGTCGATATCCAGGTGACGGTAACCGAACTCCACTGCACCCCAGTCGGCCACCCGGTAGTCGAGCAAGGCCTCCAGTAGCCAGAAGCCGTTGTCACTGTCCGCGTAGCCGTAGTCGCCGCGCATGCGCAAACGCCACTTCTCACCGACCTGGGCGAGCAGGCGTCCGCCGACGAAGGGCGTGTACCAGTCGTCGCCGATCTGGCGAAACGCCCCCTCCGACTCGAAGGTCTCATCCGGCGTAATCACCGTGATGTCGCGCAGTTTCAGCTTGAGGTCGATATCGAACCAGCGTACGCCCGCGGCCACCTGCCAAAGCGCGGTCGGGTAGACGGCGAGGTCGTAGGCGCCACCGACATCGATGTAGGTCTGCTCCTGGTCGATTTTCACCCGCGCGTCGGCCGCAACCGGAATCGTCGAGCCGTCCTCCGGCACGGTGTAGTCGAACTCACCCGCAGTGCGTCCGCCCGCCTTGATCCGGTTGAACTCGTAGCTGGTAAACAGGGTCCAGCGGTTGTACCGGGCAGTGCCTGAGACCATCGCCGCCGCATCGAGGATGTCGGCGAGGTCGTCCCAGAAGTCGAGGTCGATATCGGCGCCGCCACTTTCGCCTTCGACACTCTTCGCCCAGGCGTAGGGCGTGACCTCAAACTGCCAGGCCGGCGTGGGTTGCGGCAGCGGCGCGGCGTGTAATGGCGCGGTAAATGCGGCCAGACAGGAGGTGAAAAGCGGTACCGCGAAAAATCGGATTGAGAGGGTCATGGCCTGCGCGTCTCCCTGTGCAGCTATGGCCGGAGAGTATAGTTGCCACTACACCATCACGCCTGTCTTTCACCGGTATATCCCGTCCAGCGCCGCCGGGCCCCGCACAGCGCCCTGTTCCTGCAAACAGCAGTCATCCGGCGCGCACCATGGCAATGCGATCGTCAGGTTCAGGAAGGGCCGCGCGCTGTTTGTCGAGTATTTCCCGGAGTTCGGGTCCGCAGTCTGGTTCCGGAACGATGACGAAGCCGTGCCGCTCGTAGAAGGGCCTGTTCCACGGCACCGAGGAGTAAGTGGTGAGCCAGAGCGATCGACCGGCGCTCCACGCGATAACCATCTGCAAAAGCCCGGCTCCCACCCCTCGCCGCATGCAGGCGGGAAGCACGGAGAGTTGGTCCAGGTAAGGCTGGTCATCAACCATGCCGGCTGCGGTGAAGCCAATCGGCTGGCCCTTGGGATCACACGCCAGGTAGACATCGCCCCGCTCAATAGCTGCGGCCCAGCGCTGGGCTTCAGCCACCACGAACGGGTGGTCGTGATCGAAGCTCATGCTGATACCCGCCTGCGCATATAAGCTGCTCGATGCGTCATCGATAGCTATGAGCGCTTCCAGTTCACCAGGGCCGGCTGTGCGCACACTGAATCGTTCCACGAATCCAAGTCCGATATGGTTAGGTTTACAGGCGCCATGCCCCACGACATTCCCGCGAGGGATTAAGGAGGATGCCCGGCGTGGTCGGGCGCTGCCACAGGCATCTGGCCCAGAATCGAGAGTCCAGCTCAGGCCCTACAATGAGGTGCAGGCTTAATCGCAGGGGGCGAACTGCTCAAATACCTGCTGGCCGGTCAACTTCCGGGTCTCGTTGCTGAACTCGTAGAAGGCCGGTTTTTCATCAATGAATATTTCACCGGTGAGTTCAAACGCGGCATCCTGGAACAGGCCCGCCGGGAGAATGTAGTCGTCACCCGGGAGCAGATGATAGAACAGGTGTGTACCGCACTCGGGACAAAACCCGCGCTCCGCCCAGTCGGAAGACCGGTAGGCAGCGGGCTCGCCACCGGAGAAGCTGACATCGGACCCGCAGTGCACCGCAAACATCGGACCACCCGACCAGCGGCGACACATCGCGCAGTGGCAAAGCCCCACCTCCGCCGCATCCCGGGCCTCGACTTCAATCTTTCCGCAAAGACATTTACCTTTCATACAAGAAACTCACTGTAAACGGTGGAATGTAGGCGCCTAAGGTAGCAGGTGCCCGCGAATGTGCCTGTCTCGTTCACATGACCGATAGGTGCTAGCATTCCCGAGTCTCTGCTTGCTTGGCCATATCATGTTCTTTCTCTCCAAAATGAAAGACTCCTCTCTTGCCCGACACCTCTTGTCACCTCAGAAAAATCCTTTTCAACTGGCTCATCAATAGCGTCCGAAATAGTGTCATTTTTTACGTGCTTGATCAGGTACCCGGCCATGGCTCCTTCTCCCAGACGTTGAGAGTAAGTTGAGTGCAAGATAACACGCGCCACCCTTTTTGTGCCTTTAAGAAATGAATCTACAGATAGAGTTAATTCAGGATTTGACATCCAGGTTTCAGGGAGCGAAATAGATATGACTCCTTTTCTATTGCTCGGAAGCTGCTTTCTCGCCTTTTTCAGTTTATTTAGAAGCCGTTGTGCCGAGAAATCATCATGTGAAACAATCGCTTTTGATTCGACACATATGGGAACTCCATTAACGATCACCTCTATATCGTAGTCCTCGCCCTTCTCGCCTGTTTCTTTAATAAACTCAACGCTATATCCTTCGTCAAGCAACGCCGATGCAACCCAGATTTCGGTGTGCATGGCTTCAAGATCGTTTCTAGTTTTTGCTCTTTCAACCCAATCATCAAACCCATTGACCTCCCTGAGCTCGTAGCACCTATCTGCAAAATTGCAGATCACAATCTCAGCCCACAAAGAACGACCATCATCATCCTTTCTGTTAATTATTCTTTCTACGGTACCCGAGAAAATATGCCGCTCACACCATTCCACTCCAAAAATTCCAAATAGGACAGCGCGTGCTTGAGCCGATTCAACAAACCTGTCGTCATGATCTTTGAAGACGACAAGTGCTTCATCGAGCTTTTTTTCGAGTTCCTCTAATCGCTCCGAATAGTCCAAGGTCCCTCTACTCAATATCGCTTCAAGTACCGGCGGCGAATCCGCGCAGCGACTTTGACCTCCGCATGGCTTGACTTGTTACGAGTTAGTTGAATATTCCGCAATTTGAAGTTGCCACGCTCAGCCATCCACCAGAAATTGCTTCTTGTGTCTTTAGAATTGTCGACTCCCCAATCACAATAACGCATTCCCCCCGTTCCAAGGTGTACAGCTTGGTTGCATCTTTATTGGGCAATGCTCGCATCCATTGCCTAGAGTGAACTATCAGTTTGTCGCCATAGCGTATTGTATCGACTGTGGCCAACTCTCCTAGCTCTGACGAATCTCGACCTAGTAACAGTAACTGCGCATCGCTTGTTTTTTCGTTGTCCGAACTAATCTCATAGTAGACAAAACCCTGAAGGCCTCTATTGCTTGCAATGTAGGCTTCGAACAACGGTAAAACTGATTTGGGAAAGAAAAGAGTAAGACAGCCAAATAAAACCACTATGCCAGCCCCAACCTTTGCAAATGCATCGAACGTCTCAATCAATAACTCCAAGTAACGTCTCACTATCAGCTATCTCACTGTAACTAGTGCCAAAGACACGTAACAGACACAACAATAGAACAATATACGAGTTGCAGAAACTCACTACCAATGGGGTGAATAACAGCTGCCACGAAGTCGTCTGGCGATTCCCATCTCCAGGCACCGAAGCTCCCGACTAGCCGCCAGCGCGATACAAAGTCACAAAGCGAAACTCCGCCGATTCATCGAGGTCCGGCAAGGTACAACTTTCGCGCTGTTCGATTCGCCGGTAAGGCGGTCGATCGAAATTGCGGATGCGCGAATCCGCCACCAGTACCTGCCCTGCCCGCGCGGTGAAGCGCTCCAGCCAGGGCAGGTTCTCGCGGTCGTACAGCACGTCGGCGACCAGGATCAGGTCCAGGTCACCATCCACAGCCTCGAAGTCCGCGGCGAGCGTCAGGTCCACCGCATTCAACGCGGCGTTGTACGCAGTTGCCTGCAGAGCCAGGGGGTCGATGTCGCAGGCGATCACTTCGCGCGCGCCGACCAGCGCCGCGGCAATCGCGACAACGCCGGAGCCGCAGCCGAAATCCAGCACGCGCCGGCCGCGCACCGTGTCGGGATTGTCCAGCAGGTATTCGGCCAGCACCTGGCCCGAGGCCCAGCACAGCACCCAGTACAGGGGGTTGTCCATAACCCGCTGGCTGGCCTCGGCGTCCAGTACATCGCGCGGGTAGTCTTCGAGCAACAGCAGGCGCAGGTCGCCGCATTGCGGCAGGACCTGTTCGCGCAGGGTCGCGCCGGGGATGATCGCGGCGAGTTGCCGGGCCAACTGGGCGCGCAGTTGTGGGTCTGCTCCGGATATCTCGAAAGTCGTCATTACGCAGCTATCGGTAGTTTGCCTGGTCGCGACCGATTCTAGAGCCTGGAAGTACACCGGGCCAGCGCGCGGCGCCCCGGCCTTGCGCTACAATGCGCCGCATGTCGGAAGCGCCACCCTATCTCGTCCCGCACAGCCAGGAAGCCATTCGCATCCTGTATGCCGACCAGCACCTGTTGCTGGTGCGCAAGCCGCACCTGTTGCTGTCGATCCCTGGGCGCCACCCGCTCAACCGCGACTGCCTGATCTCGCGCCTGCAGCGCGACTACCCCAGCGCCAGCATCGTCCACCGGCTCGACCTCGATACCTCGGGCATCATGGTGGTGCCACTGGACAAGCCCACCCACGCCCACATCAGCAGACAGTTCCAGGCGCGCGAGGTGCGCAAGCGCTACGAGGCCATTGTCTGGGGTGAAGTGGAGAACGACGCGGGGGAAATCGAACTGCCGATCCGCTGCGACTGGGACAATCGCCCGTTGCAGATGATCGACCACGAGCGCGGCAAGCACGCCCTCACCCGCTATCAGGTGATGGAGCGGCTCGGCGATCGCACCCGCGTGCTGCTGCAACCGGTCACCGGCCGTTCGCACCAGTTGCGCATCCACCTGCGCGAGTTGGGCCACCCCATCCTCGGCTGCGATATGTACGCCCACCCCGAAGCCCTGGCCATGGCCGACCGTTTATTGCTACATGCCACGCGCCTGGAGTTCGTGCATCCGGCGACCGGCGAGTGGCTGCGCGGGGACTGCCCGGCGGAGTTCTAGGCTCGCCGCCGGGGCAAACACGGCTCAGCCGGGCGAGAACTGGTTGAGGATGAAACCGACCAGCATGACCTGCGGCACCGTTACCAGCGGCAGGAACAGCGCGATCTTCCAGGAATGGGTAGTCTCGCGCAGGGTCATGACCTCGGTGTAGTCGGTAGCCACCCCCGCCATCAGGAAGGTGAACGCATTGCCCGGCGCCTGCGCGCGGTTCATCAGGTCCGCGGCGATCGGCGTCGAACCCTCCGAGCACACTTCGATAATGGTGGTCGCCAGCAGCGTCAGCCACAGGCCGGCGAAGCTCGCACCGAACCAGGTGGCGAAGTCGTCCATCGGCACCAGCGCACGAATCGCGCCGGCCAGGGCCAGGCCGAACAGCGACCAGCGGATAACCGGGCGCGAACCGGCAATGCCCTCGCGGAAAATGTCCCACGCGCCCGAGGGCGAAAAGCGCGCCGCGCCGCGCACCTCGGACCAGACCTCGCCCAGCGGGCGCTCCGCACCAAGTTGCTCGCGCGCCGGGTTCGGCGGCAGCGTACCGCGCGCCACGAGGGCGTCGAACACCAGGCCGGTGACCACGCCGATGACCGCGGAAAGCACGATGAAGGTGAACGTCCAGCCCATGCCGATCAGGCCGAACAGGATCAGTGTGAGCGAGAACGAGTTCCACGGGCTGGCCAGGAGGAACGCCATGACCTGCCCCGCACTGGCGCCGCGCTCATACAGCTTCATGCCGACTGCGAGGATGCCGTGACTGCACAGGTCGAGGAACACGCCGGCGAGGGTCGCGCGCAACAGGCCGCCGGTGCCGGCCTTGCGACCGAGCAGGCCGATCACCAGTTCGCGCGGCACGCGGCCGAGCAGACCGACAAAGAAAATGCCGATGAGCAGGCCCCACCACATGCGATTGAACAGCTCGAAAATACCGCCGGCGAACACGCCAAGCGCATTGTCGTGGGCGTGCGGCATGAACGCGCCGAGCAGGTAGCCGATGCCGACGACTGCGGCGCTGCCCCAGAGCAGGTAGTCCCGCCGCTGGGTCGGACCGCAACAGCCATCGCCGGATTCTTCGGTGTGACAGCTGGCGCCACTGGCCGGCGCCGGCGCGCAACAAGCGGCAGCCGGCGCCCCGTGACGCTGCTCCTGTGACTTCGTTTCATGACAAGCGCCAGCCTCCGCTTCTTGGGCAGTCGGCGCGCCGCTGGACGATGCGCAGCAGGTGCCGGCATCCTCCGCGGGGGGCTTCTCTCCACAACAACCGGAACCCGGTGTGGTGTTGTCGTCGGTACTATTCATCGGCTACCTCCTTTACCACAGGCGAGGTCGTCGAGGATCGCGCACTCCGGGCCCTCGTCGCCCCGGCAGCGCCTGGCCATGGTCTCCAGCGTCTCACGCATCGCCACCAGTTCATCGATGCGTTGCTGCAACTTGGCGCTCTTTTCCAGCACCAGTTGGCGCGCGTGGCGACTCTCGCGACCGCTGTCGCGCTGCAGGGCCAGCAGCTGCCGGCATTCTTCCAGGTCGAAACCGACGTTGCGCGCGCGGGCCAGGAAACACATCTCGTCGAGTTGGGACGGGTCGTATTGCCGATAGCCGTTGTCCGCGCGGCGTGCGGGCGCGATCAGGCCGATATCCTCGTAATAACGGATGGTCTTGCTGCTCAGCCCGCTGCGGCGGGCCGCTTCGGAAATATTCATCGCGGGCTCCCGGTCATCTACTGACCAATCTAAACCTTCCCGTCGCTGGAAGGTCAAGCTACCATCCAGATAACCGCCCGCCCTGAACGGCAACGCGCGTCCACCCCCGGCGGGGTATCCCCTGGTGTCGCGTTGCGTTGCAAGATGGCGGCCTCAACCATAGCCCCGGCCCCTGCGACGAGGAGAAGCCCAATGTCCGCCGTCATCTACCCGACCACCAATCTCGCTGCCACCGAACAGCTGAGTTTCGCCCGCGGCGAAGGCGTGTACGTCTACGACCAGCAGGGCAAACAGTATCTCGAGGGTATGGCAGGGCTGTGGTGCACCGGCCTGGGGTATGGCAACCAGGAGCTGATCGAGACCATCGAGCAACAACTGCAGACGCTGTCGTTCAGCCACACCTTTGGCGGCAAGACCCACCAGCCGGTGATCGACCTCGCCGACAAGCTCGCGGCGATGGTGCCGGTGAAGGACGCCATGGTGTTCTTCGGCAACTCCGGCTCGGACGCCAACGACACGCATATCAAACTGCTGCGCTACCACGCGGACATCACTGGTAACACCGGGCGCTACAAGATTATCACTCGCGAGCGCGCCTACCACGGGGTGACCGTCGCGGCGGGTGCGCTCACCAGCCTGCCGGCCAACCTCGCGCATTTCCAGGCGCCGATCGAGGCGCTGGGCATCCTGCGTACCGACCACCCCCACTACTACCGCGGCGCGCTGCCGGGTGAATCAGAGGCAGACTTCGTCGCCCGCATTACCGGCAACCTCGAACAACTCATTCTCGCCGAAGGGCCCGAGACCATTGCCGCGTTCATCGCCGAGCCGATCACCGGGGCCAGCGGCGTCATCGTGCCGCCCGCGGGCTACTACCCGGCGGTACAGGCAATTCTCGACAAGTACGGCATCCTGTTCTGGGCCGACGAGGTGATTACCGGTTTCGGCCGCACCGGCGACGTCTTCGGCTGCGACAGCATGCAGATCAAGCAACCCGCAATGATGACCTTCGCCAAGCAGCTGTCATCCGCCTACTACCCGATCAGCGCCGCCGTGATCAGCGGCGAGCTCTACGAACCGATGGTCGCCGCCAGTGCCGAGGTCGGCATCTTCGGCCACGGCTATACCTACTCCGGACACCCGGTGGCCTGTGCCGCCGCCCTGAAAACCCTGGAGATCTACGAGCGCGATGGCCTCTACTCGCACGCGGCAGAGGTCGGCGACTACCTGGAGGCCCGCCTGCAGGAACTGACGGCGATCGAACAGGTAGGCGAGGTGCGCGGGCGCGGCCTGATCGGCGCAGTGGAACTGGTCGAGGACCGCGCCAGCAAGACGCCGGCCAGCGACCTTGCCAAACGCGCCACCCAGGCGGCCCAGGACAATGGGCTGATCGTGCGCAACGTCGCCGGCAATGCGCTGGCGGTCTGCCCGCCGCTGGTCATTACCCGCGCCCAGGTGGACGAACTGGTCGACAAACTGGGCAACGCCATCGAACAGGCACTGGCGGCGCGCTGAGCGCCGCCGGCCTACTCGTAGACCAGCAGCACCGGCGGCACGATTTCCGAGAGCGCCGGGCCGACGCCTGACTGCGAATCCACATAGAAGCGGATGACGGGATAGATATCGTCGTCATCCTCCACGCCGATAGGCTGGCCCTGCGACGGGTACGGCACCTCGATACAGAAGCCCGCCTCCAACTCGTCGATGGCACAGTCGCGCGCGATGCGAAACACATAGAAATCGTCGAAGTCGCCGATCTCCAGGCCACCGGCGAAGGCCTGCGCATAAAACGCTGCACTGCCTATGCTGTCGCTGTCATCGATGCTGCTGACCCCCCCGGCAATCTGTACAAAGTACACCGCGTGATTGGTGTACAGCGCCTTGCCGGTGCGCTGGTGGTTCACACCGGCGATATACCAGAAATTGCCAGCGTCGGAGGTCATATTGAGTATTGTGGGAAACGTATTGAAGCGATAGTACAGCGCGTCCTGGTTGTCGTAGGCACAGGGCAGGTAGTCCCTCAGGCAGTCCCAGCCCTCCCCGGCATAACCGGTACCGGTTGCGAACGTCCGCGGTGCCGAGGGCGCGTGGCGGCGGCGCAATGCGGTGGCCAGGTTGGCCAGTCGCGCCTCGACACCGGGCAGCAGCTCGTACTCGCTGCGGCCGGTGATACGGCTCGCGTAGGGCTGCAAGGGATACGGGGTGAATCCCCCTGTGTCGAGCGCCACCCGGTACACGGCGACCGGGCTGGCGGCATACCAGTCCTCGACCGCCTGCGGGTCGGCTGGCAGGGAGAAGCGCCCCAGCAACGCGAATTCGTCAGCGTCGCGCGAATACCCGGCGTACAACGGCAAGGTGGCATCACCGACCGGCACGGACAGGATATTGGTCGCGGAGGCCGGCAGGCCGCTGGCCTCAAGCAGCTCGACCAGGCCGGTAGCGACACTCTGGTTGGCGGTCATCACCAGTGCAGAGAGTCGTTCGAAGGGATAGGCCGAACCGGGCACCTCCCCCGGACCGGGATGAGCGTTGAAGCGCAGCTGGTTCAGGCTGTCGCCAAAGGACGCGGTGACCAGCGGACGCCGCGTCGACCAGAATGGCGCGTCGGGCAGCCGGCGGTTGTGCACATAGGGCGTGAAGCCCATGTACTGCATTTCAGGCGGCGTCTGCAGCAGCACCACCACCCCCTCGTCCTCTCCCAGCATGAAACCACCGGCGTAGCGCCGCAGCTCCGGAAAACGCGGCCGGAATTCGGCATAGGAGTAGACCGTCAGCGGGTTATTGCCGAAACAGAAAGACTGGTCCTCGAAGCACTCCTCGATGTCACCGGGGTCCCAGCTGCCGCTTTCCCAGTCAGACACCGGCGCCTGCTCAAGCGCAGCTTCGAAAGCCTGGCGCAGGTCTTCCCACGCTGCATATTGCGCGGTTGCAGGTATCGGCAGGCACAGCAGCAGCGCCAGCACGATCGGGCACAGTGAATGGAGCGGCCCGGTCGAGTGTCGTAGGCGAAAGTTATACATAGGGACGGTTCCTTTTAACATCCATGTTGAGAGGGAGTGCAGAGCTGGCCACCGGGCCGGGTCGCGACTAGCGATAAACCATGACCACCGGTGGCACCACTTCGCTGATATCCGGCCCGACTCCCGAAATTTCCTCGAGGTAAGAACGGGAAACCAAGTACAGGCTGTCGTTGTCATCGACGCCAATAGGGTCCTGGCCTGTCGGGTAAGGCACTTCCATGCAATAGCCCAGTGCCAGCTCGTCCACGTCGCAATCCCGGGCGATGCGAAACACGTAGAAATCCTCGAAATCCCCGATGGCCAGCCCCGCCGAGTACGCCTCGGCATAGTAGGCCGCGCTGCCCGCGGCAGTGCTGTCGTCGATGCTGCTGACGCCCCCGGCGAGGCGCCGGTAGTAGACCGAGTGATTGGTATAGCGGGCCTTGCCGGTGCGCCGATGGTTAACCCCGACGACGTACCAGAAATTGCCAGGGTCGGAACGCAGGCGCAGGAATTCCGGGTCGGTGATTTGCTGGATGTACAGCGCGTCCTGGTTATCGAAGGCGCAACGCAGGTACCCGGCGATACAGTCCCAGCCACGCCCTGCCCCGACCTTGCCGTCGTAGAACACGTTGGCAGTCGCTTCCGGATGACGCAGGCGTAGTGCGCTCACCAGGTCGTCCAGACGTTGCTCGATCCCCGGCAGCAGCACGTATTCGCTGACGCCGGTCTGGCGCGGTGCATAGTTTTCCAGGGGGTAGGTCGCGCTCGCAGCAGCATCATCTCCAATACGGTAGACCGCCACCGGTTTCGCTGCATTCCAGTTCTGCTGGGCGACTGGATCATCGGGAAAGGTGAACCGACCGATGAGCGAGAACTCGTCCGACTCAAAGCGATAACCGGTAAACAGGGGCAACTCGGGGGCGCCGACCGGGATCGGCAGGACGTTGACCGCCGAGGCGGGCAGGCCGCTGGCGTCGAGCACGGCCGTCAGGGTATCGGCTACTTCCCGATTGCCGGTCATGATGAACGCGGTCAGGCGGTCGAAGGGAAAGCTGCCCGCGGCCGCGCCGGACAATTGGGCCGGAGACGGTGTCGCAGGCGCAAGCGCGGCGACACCGTAGCCGGAGCCGGTGCCAGGGGCGTTCGGGTCCAGCGGATCGTTAGGGTCCAGTGCGTCATTCGGGTCCACAGGCTCATTGGGATCGGCGAGAAAGGCGCCCATACGCAGGTGGTTCACCGTGTCCGAATAGGAAGCGGCAACCAACCCCCGCCCCTGGGTGACCGGGTTGCGGCGATTGTGGACGTAGGGCGTGACACCCAGGTAGGCCATCTCGGGCGGCGTCTGCATCAGCACCACGACCGCCTCGTCATCGCCCAGCATGAAACTGTCGATGAAAGTGCTGGCGTAGCGAAATGATTCCGGGAAGCGCCACGGGAAGCTGGCATAGGAATAGGTGGTCAGCGGATTGTTGCCATAGCAGAAGGACTGCTGGATGAAACACTCCGCGAAATCCACCGCGATCCACTCACCCTCCTGCAGGGAGTAGCGCGAGCCACCGCCGAGGAGTTGGCTCTCGAAGTTCGCCTTCAAGGTCCCCCAGGCCGTAAAATCTGCCTGCGCCCGCGACACCGCGGGCAACAACGCGAGCAACGCCACCAAACACAGTACCGCTGCGGGGAACACCAAATTTTGCGCAAACCACTGCCGCATCAGACCCACCTCCCTGTCAGTCTTCATCCGGGTTTGACAGCCCATACCAACCCTGTTGACGCGCACCCCAGCGGACGCGCCAGAATCGGGAAAAGGCTGAAGAGAAACATCCGCCCGGTTCGCTGGGCCGATGCATAGTGCGCGGTCGCTTGTTGTCTCGACCGGCGTTACGGGCTTAGTTAAGACGGCCCATGCAATGAGCGCAAGACTGATTCGCTCTTAGTAGGGCGCGGGCGGATTTCCGTTCGCTATATCAAAAAGCCGTCCACGTTGCCTTTCGATAGCAATGACGGGGCTGGTGTCGGGGCGGGGACTGTAAAAAAGGCGGTGGCCAGGGCCACCGCCATGCGCACTTCATCGCGGTTTATCAGGGTGCGGCGACCTCGCCGGTAATACCGATGTACTCCTGGAAGTCGGCATCGCCATCGGTTTCCACGGCGATGATCTTCGGGTTCTGCAGGGTGACGAAGCCACCCAGGTCCAGCCCCTCGACACACAGGGGCGGCGCGTAGGTATCCACGTTCTCGCCAATCAGGTCGACCGTGTCGTCGTCATTGCTGGTTCCCACCAGTTGCCCGTCGACGGTCTCCTGGGCAGCCCCGCACACCACGCCCTCCTGGCGATTGAGGATCTGGAAGTCGACCACATCGGTGACGAAGCCGGGCACACCGGCCGGGCAGTCCAGGTTTTCCGTGGCGATGCTGCTGGTGGTGACCAGGTTGAGATCGAGACAGGTGTTGTACAGCGCACAGTCGCCGCTCACCGAAGCATCGCTACCGAAACAATCCGGCGTGTCGTTGAGCTCGGCGAAACCGTCGTTGTCGCGATCGACGACGATAGCCACCGAGAGGTCGCTCAGGCGCACCGCAGTCTCTACCGTGGCGGGCGTCCCGGCGTCGTCCTGGATCAGGAAACGCGGCGGGTTGTCCTGGCGAGAGCAAAACAGTACCTGGTTGTAGGCAGCCAGCGTGGTCGGCGGCGTACCGCTGCAGGTATTGCGCTCGAGGTCGGAACCGGCAATGCCGGAGCAGGTATCGCCGCTGGCGCCGTGACAGACGCCCTGCTTGATCGCGGTACCCGTAATACCATCCCCGGCCAGCGTTTCACAATCGGTGCCACGAATCGCGTGGCACATGCCGCTGGCCGCGGCACCATCGAGGGCGTCGCAATCTGTCGGCAGCACATCGTCAACCGACTTGTCGGTGTACTGGCAGGCAGTCTTCAGGCCGCCGGACTCCGCCATGCTGGAAAACAACTGGTTGATGACCTCGTCGGAGAGCAGCACGGTGGCATCGCCGGCGTTGGGAATCTGCATGGTCGGGGCCGGCGCCACATCGACGACCGCGCCCGGCGTGGGCTGCACGTCCGTGTCGACAGCCAGGGTCTCGAAATTGCCGGACAGCGTCGCCAGGAAGCCCTGGGGTGTGATCTCCACGGATTCCAGTGCGCCACCCAGCGATGCCTGGCCGAACTCCTCCACCTCTTCCTCGTCGATCTTGATGTCCCCCAGGTCGATGGGATCGGGTTCCGAGGCGCCGATCGCCTGGTTGAACTCGGTGACCTGGGACACGTCGATGGCCGGTGTGAGGTCGAGATCGACAGTGCCGAAGGTAAAGATGGTCACGATGCCCTCGATCGCCCAGTTGCACACCTCGGCCAGGCAATCGACATCGCTGCCGCCTGAAGTGCTGACCGAACTGGTGCCGGTGACGAACACGGGTTCCTCCGGCGGGTCGCCGAGGAACTGGCCTTCGGTGATATTGAAGCTCAGGCTGAGGTCGCTGATAGTGGTGGTCGAGGTGATGTCGACCGTGGTCTCGGCCACGCACACACCGGCGACGGTGTCCTTGCAGTGGCCGTAGGCGGAACCGTACACGGTCACGTCGGGCAGATCGATGCTCACCGCGATCTTGCCGTCCTGGAAGGTGACCGGACAGCTGATGGCGTTGGCGTCGATGCTCGAGCCGGTGATACCAATTTCCACGTTGGGGCTGCAGGAACAGCCGCCGCTGATTTTCTTGCTGATCGGCGCTATCTCGGCAATTTTCGACTGCACACTCTCCTTGAAGGCCTGCCCCGCGTCCGGGCACTTCTGGTCCATCAGCGCCTGGATGCCATCCTCGGTCAGGCCGACGACGAAGGAGTTCTGGATCGCCTCCTCCGCCTCGTCCAGCGCCACCATCAACAGCGGCGAGACCGAGCGTTCGACATTGAAGCCCAGCGCATTGGCGGCCAGCGTCTCCAGCGGCGCGGTCGGCGACTGCACGCCACCCACGGCGAAGAACAATTCGTCGAAGGCGCGATTACCATAGGTGTCCAGGGCGTCGACGGTGAGGCGGTTGGAGCCGCGGTCGAAGCTGCCCAGGGGGGCGCTGCCCGCATCGAGGTCGGCGCGCAGGTCGGTCTGCGGAATCGCTTCGTCGAAGTGATACTCGTACTGGTCGGCGGTGAACTTGCCGTCGCCGGCGACAAAGCTCTGGCCAGAGACATCCAGCGCCGCACCGTTGATCTTGGTCGCGGCAATCGGCAGGCCGTGCTTGACCACACCGGAGACCGGGGTGGGCACCGCGTTGACCACCTGCTGCTCGAAGGGCGATTCGATGTCGACACCGAAGACCGCGAACTGGCCGGCATCCTCCATGTCGTCGATGTGGCAGGCATCGCTCACCGGACCCCGCGTCGGGCGGTTGGCCAGGCGCTCGCCATCGGCGAAGATGACGTGCCCACCCGCAGGCAGGCCCTCAAGCGTAAAAGACACTGTGTTGGAAGACGGTTCCTCGATATCACCGAGGTCGACCACGAGGTCGGTGATCTCCACGTTCTCGCCGCCGATGCTGACGTTGCCGGCGTAGGGGCCGCCGGGGAAATCCGTGGCCGGCGTCAGGCCCAGCGCGGCGGCAATCTCCACACCATCGACAAAGACCTGCAGGCTCGCGGGCTCCAGGCCGGTGGCCGCGAGCACAACATCGACCGTGTCGCCGGCCGTCGCGACCTGGCCGGTCGGCTGGTACAGGCGCAGATAGGGGACATCCGAACAATAGGCATGGACGGTTTCATCGCCGTCCACCGCTGTCACCGAGAGCAGCGGTATGGGCGCAGCCACAACGTGAACACCGCGGTTGGTGGTGCGCAGGGAGTAGTCATCCTCGTCGATGCGGCTGCGCAGGTGGGCGGGATCGTGATTCTCCACCGGCAGGGCACCGAGGATGACCCCGTTCGGGTCCAGCGCGAGCAGTTCGGCCTGGACCTCGGTCTGGGGCGAACCGCCGGCGACCTGGATCTCGATGGTGTGTTTCCCGGTACAGTCCTTGCCGGGTTTGCCGTGAGTGTACGGCAGGGAGCAACTCAGGCTGAGTGCACCGCTGGCTGGCAGGGAATAGACGCTGGACAGGCCGAGCACCACGCCGGTGCAGGCCAACAACCGCAGGTTTCGAGACATAATCTCCTCCCCTGTTCTTGGGCTTTGCCCATGTTATTGGGAGAGAAGCATAATCCAGGATTCGGGATGCGCAAGTCACTTGCAGTCCAAATTACTGCAAGTGACTTAATTATGACCCATATGGGCTAGTTTTGAACGGATTGCGAGGGCGACGCGAGGCGCCCCAGATCACCGCAGGCTGTTGAGCCCCTCTTCGATCAGCGGCCGCAGGTCATAGCCCAGTTCGATGCTGGCCACGCCCGGGAGAGTCAGGATGTCGGCACCCTCGGCCTGCCACGCCACCACGGCGTAATAGCCGTTGTCGTAGTCGATCCAGGGGTCCCAGCCCAGTGCGCCAGGGCTGGAAACCACCGTGGTATCGGCGCAGTCGGCATCGAAGTCGGCGGTCTCACACTCGCGCCAGTGGCCCAGCGCGTAGCGCCACTCCAGGTCGCCCACGGTCAGGCCGGGCGGAGCATTGCCCAGGGTGACCGGCGGCCCGGTGCGGTCGGCGTCCCAGGTATCGCGCTGCGCGGCGAGAAAATTACCGGTCATGATGGCACGGATGAAGCGCTCGGTATCCGCAACCGTGGAACGGAACCCGCCGGAAATGTAGGGGTTGTCCGTGTCCGTCAAAACGTTGGTATTAGTCATGCCCAGGGGCTGGGCCACGAGCATGGTGAACAGGTCGGCAAAGCGCTGTCCGGCCGCCTGTTCGGCGATATAGGCAACAATTTGCAGGTGTGCCGGGCCGTAATTGAACTCGGTGCCCGGTGCGGCGGTGATGCCAATCTGGTACAGCTCCATGGCGCAGCTCTCGAGCGTCATGTCCTCGTCGCGCACGCAGGTATCATCGTCTTCGGTTACCGAGAAGCCCGAGGTGAAGGACAGCAGTTGCTCGATCGTGATCTGGCTGCGCGGGTCGGCGGGGTCGTTGGTCCACCAGGGGATGTAACTCTGCGGGTTATCCGACAGCGCGAGCACGCCGTCGTTGACCAGCGACATGATGACCGCGCTGGTCAGCCACTTGGAGAACGAGGCCACCAGGCGAACTTCGGTCTCAGTGGCATCGCCTTTGGTGTAGGTGTAAAGGCGCCCACTGGCATCGCCGAGGATGAACACGTAGTCGTCCGCCCGAAAATCGTCCAGGGTCGGCTCGAGGGTCGAGAACACTTCCTGGGTGTTGGGCTCGTTGGGTTCATTCGGCTGGTTGGGTTCGTTCGGTTCGGGCGGGGGGGCTGTGGTCTGGGACGAGCCGCCACCACCGCCACCGCAGGCCGCCAGACCGACGGCAAGGCCGACCAGCATGACGACAGCCAAAAGCTGCGATCGCATTTCGGATACTCCGGGAAAAGGGTTGGAGGGCATTGTGTTCCTTATTACCGACAGGGCCGCCGCGCGGAAGTTCAGCTGTAACCCCGGAGGTGCACTGTGAAAAAATTACACCACCCCGGTAACAATTGCCAACTAGTTCACTGAAAGTAATTTGCAGTTAATCGTCGCCTAATGCAAGAAAAGGGTTTACACTGCGGCCTCGGGATCAGGATTTCTGTGCTGCGGCGTGCTCGCTGGCGGCGCCTGACCAGTGTTATCCAGCAGGAGGCAAGCTCTCATGGGGCGGTATCTCATTCAGTGCCTGGCAGTGGCAGCGGCAATCGGTGTTTGCAGCCAGGCGGTCAACGCGCAGGCCGTGATCCGCGGCACCAGCACCTCGCTGGTCGGTGCCAGCGAACGCATCATTTCCTATCGCAATCAGGAACACATGTGGCAGACCAGTGATGGCGCGCAACATATCATCATCAACCTGGGCGAAGATTCCCCCTCCGGCGACCTGGCCATGTACACCAAGTCCGGCGCCGGTGACTGGACCGCGGGCATCAAGCTCGCCGCCACCGACAAGGCCTCCACCATGGACGGCGTTCTGTCCGGCAACAGCCTGCACCTGTGCTACGGCCTGGCCTCCGGCGCTGTGCACTACGCGCGTCTGGACTACAACAGCACCACCCATACCTGGTCGCAGGGTCTGAACACCGAAGTGGATTCGGCCTCGGACTCAACCCCCTTCACCCCGTCGATCGGGCTGGACGGTGCCGGCCGCACCTGGTGCGCCTACTCCGACCAGGACGCGGCAACCCTGCGCATCCGCATCAAGCTGAAGTACAGCACGGACGGCGGCATGCTCTGGTCGGACTCCAACGCGCTGTTCGCCAGCGACAACCTGTTCCCGTCCAAGGCGGCCAAGCTGGTCCCCACCACTGACGGCATGGGCATGGTATTTACCGACGCCACGCAGGTCGCTGGCGAGAAGATCATCAGCGCCTACTGGGCTTTCCTGCCCAACACCGCGCTGCCCACGGACCGCTGGGACAACGAGCTGATCTGGACCTACCCCGCATCCAGCTCCCGCGACTCCGACCCCTACGGCACCCACTACTCCGTGGTCAGCGACGGCGCCGGCAACGTGCACGTGCTGTACACCGACCAACTGGCACTGCAGATGCGCAGCCGCGACGCGGTCAGTGGCACCTGGGGCGCTGCCAATAACCTGGCTGGCCCGGCCAGCACCGCCTACATGCAGGTTGCCGTGGACACCGACGACGGCGAACTGTACGTCCTGTACAACTGGTACCAGCAGCTGCGGGTCCTGGTGAGCAGCGACGGCGGCCAGAGCTTCAGCGATGTGGCCCTGCTGTACCGCCCGTCATTTGGTTTCCTCGATGCCTCGCACCCGCGGGTGGAGACGCCCTCCTACTTCACCTCGCCGATGCACGTGCTGAACCAGGTGAAACTGACTACCCAGGGCGGCGAACAGGAAATGCTGATGCAGCATCTGGTACCCACGGCGCCCTGAGCCGCCACCACCGGACCCACGAAAGGCCCCGCACACGCGGGGCCTTTTTTTTGACCTCACAAGCTGGGAGGCTCGGCTGGTCTGGTCCGGTCCGGTCCGGTCCGGTCCGGTGTCAGAGTCGCGACTCTGACCCCTCGTTGGACACTCGGTTACCGCGCAACGGCACACCCACCAAGAAATAACCTCTAGCTATTACATGACATAGCCAAATGTCACTGGGTTATCTCACGCCCGCGCTGGATACTTGCACCCAGCAGCAATCACGGGTAATCCAGAATGTCTCTCCGCTCTTCCTTCCCTGCCGGCGCACTGCGCACCGCTCGCACCCTCTCTCCGCTCATCGCCGGCCTCGGCCTCGCCCTGGGCAGCCTGGGCGCCGGTGCGGCACAACTCGCCGTGGAACTGGGACACGGTAGCGGTAACTACGCCGCGGGTGAAACCGTCTACATTGCGGCCAACACCTCCGACCTGCTCACAGAGGACGACGCCGCCCGGCCAGAAATGCCGGCCAACGGCATGCAGCGTATCTTCGCCGGCTGGACCGGCGACGCCGAGTTCCTGGACGACCCGCTATCGCCACGCACCAGCATCCTGATGCCCGACCACCCGGTATCGGTCAGCGCCACCTACAAGGACGTCTCGCCGTGGATTACCCCCTCGGTCCTGACCTATTTCCCGCCCGAGCACCACAGCGTGATCTTCTTCTTCCACGGCATCGAGAGCTGCTCCTGGTGCCTGGCGCGGCGGCCGACCGCCGAGGTGTTTATCGAGGAAGCGGTTTCCCGCGGCTTTGGCGTTATCGTCCCGGAAAAATTCGACCCGCTGGATGACACCTGGGACAGTGAACTGGAGCCGTCCGCCAACTTCGACATGCAGCGCATGAGCGCACTGCGCCACGACCTGGTCGCGCGCGGCGTGATCCACGCGGACGAACCGGTGCACCTGGTCGGCGTTTCCGCCGGCGGCTACTTCGCCTCCCTGTTCGACGAGAGCGCACAGGCCGAGCTGGATTTCCCGGTGACTACCATGACCCTCATGCTGTCGCCCGGCTACTACCCGAAAATGACCGAGACCCGCGTACCGACCCTGCTGGCCCAGGCGCGCAACGACAGCCTGAGCACCCTGGAGATGGGTGTCACCGCACACAACCTGCTGCTGCAACGCGGTGTCGCTGCGCAGATGGTGGTGGGCAGGGCAATGCCCGTGTACCCGGAATACTTCGCCGCAGTCGACGGCGTCACTGCCACTGCCTCGCGCGAAATCGTCGCCGCCCTCGACGCCGGCGGCTTCCTCGACAGCGCGGGCTTCCTGCGCGACAACCCGCGCACGTCCGGCTGGGAGCAGGTATTGCCGCCCATCGAGGACCTGGCGCAGACCATCAGCGACATCCGCAGCATGATGTTCCAGGCCTACGCGGAACACAGCATCATGGACGGCTTCGCCCACCGCGTCTTCGAGTTTATCGAGCAACCCGTGGCCCGGGTCGACTACGCCCCGCGCGTGATCGGCTTCGAACCGGCCACCGGCACCGAGGGCACACCGGTCACCATCCACGGCGAATTCTTCGTCGATGTGCAGGCCGTGGAGTTCAACGGCCAGCCCACGACTTTCGTACAGCTGACTGGCGACCAACTGGTTGCCTACGTGCCCCAGGGCGTCAGCGCCGGACCGATTTCCGTCACCAACTCCGCCGGCGACGGCGTGAGCACGGGCAATTTCGGCGTCCTCGCCGCCGAGGTGGACAGCATGGAACCGGCTTCCGGGCGCGAGAGCACCGTGGTGGTCATCTCCGGCAGCGGCCTCGTGGATGTCACCGGGGTGACCTTCAACGGCCTGGCCGCGAGCTTCACCGAGATTTCCGCCGGCAAACTCACGGCATCCGTGCCCAAGGGCGCGACCGACGGCCCGGTGCTGGTGAACACCGCGAGCACCGGCGGCATCTACGCCGGCGAGTTCGATGTCCTGCCGCCGCCCAGCGTGAGCGGCCTGAGCACGGACCGGGCAATGATCGGCGACCTGGTGAGCATCTACGGGGATAGCCTGGGCGATACCACAGACGTTCTGCTCAACGGCTCAATCAATGCGCCGTTCACCGTGATCTCTGACTCCGAGGTGGTGTTCGAAGTACCGGCGAATGCCCAGAAAATCAGCGGTATCCGCGTGTTCACGCCCTACGGTTCAATCAGCGCCGGCAGCATCTACTGCAAGAACTGCTCGCGCTGAATCGGGCGCAGCGCGCCTGACTCCCCCGTCCCCCGGTGGTCCCCCGACCACTGGGGTGTCACTATTTTGCACTGCAACTGTCTTGCATATTCTCCCGGTTATGCCAGAATCATGAACATCAACTTTGTACCTAGGGATGGGCTGCAGTGGTGTTCACTTTTCAAGCAATCGACCGGAGCATACCGGTCAGTGGAGCGTTGGTGCGTCGTATACTGCCTTTGTATCTCGGCGCACTGGCAGTCACAGTGCAGGCCCAGACCGTCGATGTCAGTATCGGCAACAAGGTCGCCGGTGAGGCCGATGGTTTCGCGGTCGTAGAGGTCAGCCTGAGCGCGGCGAGCAGCGAGGCGATCTCCGTCGACTGGCAGACCAGCGACAGGCAGGCGGTGAGTCCGGCGGACTACGCCGGCGGCAGCGGCACCCTGGTGATCCCCGCGGGTGAAACCAGCGGCTCCATCAGCATCGCGCTGGTGGACGACAACCTCGATGAGCCCTCCGAAAAATTCTTTGTCGATCTCGACAACCTGCAGGGGCCGGCGAGTTTCAGCGACAGCCGCGCCCGGGTGACCATCTCCGACAACGACGACGACGCCCTGTCCTGGGATAGCATCGCCACCGGCTTCCAGTCCCTGCTGGCACTGGATAGCGGACGCTACGTGGTGCAGGAAGGCAGCTGGCTGTTCCACCAGATCGACGAGTGCTTCACCAGCGGCAAGAACTGCCTCGGCAACAACCCGAGCAGCCAGTACGGCTACGCCCGCTTCCCAAACCGCGAGTGGGAGTGGCGGCGCAGCATCGGCGGTGTCCCCGGCTACATGGTGGGCAACGACGAAGCAGTCGTGCTGATCCTGCAGACGCCGCCGACCTCGCACTACTTCGGCCTGACGCCGAACGTGCATTCGCGCTACTCGCCCACCCCGGGCAACGACTCCCTGCGCTCGCGCATCGCCATCGGCGGCAGCTATGCCGACTCGCTCAACCAGTTGGCCCTGGGCGCGGCCCCGGTGGAAGGTGCATCGCCCTACCCCTTCGATCGCACCACGGCGGTGATCTTCTCGCCCAACCAGATGGTGTCCGATGAACTTACCCAGCAACTGACCGCTGCCGGCCTGCCGGCCGAGGCGATCAACGTGATCGGCATTCCCGTGGGTGCCGTCGAAGTACCGCTGTACACCGGCTATGCCAATGAGGCGGATGAGTTCTGCCTGCTGATGCGCGTGAGCATCCCCGACGACCAGCAGGCCCTGACCGACTGGGCACAGCAGCTGCCGATTGCCAGCTACCGCGTGGCGATCAACGGCGCGGACTTCGTACCTTTCGCCTACGTCCCCTACAAGGAGCGCTTTACCGGCCGCTCGGAGTACGATTTGCTGCCGGGCATCGAAGCGCGCCGCGACGCGTTGGTCGAAGCGATCAAGCTGCGGCACGCCGGCGCCTCGCCACTGGAGTATCGCCGCATCGAAGCCAGCCCGCGCACCGGCCTGGACTGCATCAACGACGAGATCAGTTGCGGCTTCGACAACCAGGACGCGCTCTACGAGCGGCGCATGGATTTCCCGCGCCGCTATACCATGACCAGCGATCCGGAGAATTTCTGGTACTTCGTCGGCGTCAACCACCGCCGCACCGGCAAGGCGCTGTACACCAATCACTCGGTATATATCGATGAAAACTCCGCCGGCGTCGCAGGCATCACCGATTTCCGCGCCGCGGGCAGCGCCGCTTACTACGCCGCCGCCTTTGCCGACGGTCTCGCTATCGGCGATTTCGAAGACCTCTACGTGCTGAAGATGGCGCGCCAGTGCGAGAGCGAGGAACTGGACCTCGGATACTGTGTCGAAGTACCTTATCCAACGGGGGAAAATCCGGTAGGGGCGACCGACACTGACGCCCTGTACACGCTCACCAGACTTTACCTGGATTCGGAATCCAAGGTCGGTCCCGACCTTGCCGAGGTCGTGACTCCGGTTTTCCTGATGTACGAATAACCGATACCTGTCCAGCGCCGGGAGCGTATGCTCCCGGGTAGCGGATCGGTCGGTCCGCGTCCTGGAGAGGTATCAATGACCCGGCTCAAGCTTGTTTTCTCGATTTTCGTTGTAGCAACACTCAGCGGCTGCGCTTCCAGCGTGGACGCCGCCCTGTTCAAGGACGCGGAAAAGCTCTCATCGCAGTGCAGCAATCGCCTGGACGCGCCGCGCAGCGGCTACGGTGCGTTTGGCGACACAAAGTACGACGTGAAGTCGCTGCGCAACGCGCACTGGCGACGCAAGGACATACAAGTCTTTCTGCCAGCGGGCAAACAGGCTAAAGCACCGGTTATCTTCTTTTCCCATGCCTTCGGCGCCTACGACTGGAAGGACACCTACCCCGACCTGATGCGCAATCTGGCCAGTCGCGGCAACATCGTGGTGTTCGTGCCCTACCGCGCTTTCGGCGCGTCCAATGAAAAACGCTACGAAACCCTGTGGGACGGATTCACCCGCGCAGTGGACGAATACGGTTCTCGCATGGACCTCAGCCGCGTGGCCTTTGTCGGCCATTCCTACGGCGGCGGCGCCACGCCGTACATGGCCTACAAGGGGCTGGTGGAAAAAGGCTGGGGCAGCGCGGGTTCGTACATCTTCATCATGGCGCCGTGGTACAGCTTCGATATCACGCAGAAAATGCTGTCCTCCTACCCGCGCGATACGCACCTGGTCATGCAGGTCTACGACGAGGACGACGTCAATGATCACCGCATGGCCATCGACCTGTACAACTCGATCGAACTGCCGGCATCCAACAAGACCTTCCTCGAAGTGCGCTCGCAATCGCGCAACGGCTGCGCGATCACTGCCAGCCACGACACGCCGGCGCGCAATCCTTCGCTGTTCCTCAAGGCATACGGCGTGTTCCGTCCGCTGGACGCGATGAACGATGCCGTATTCCACGGCAACAAGAGCGCGCTGGATATCGTGTACGGCAACGGCAACTCGGGACAGATCGAGATGGGCGACTGGGACGACAAGCAACCCTTCGCGCCCATGCTGCGCAAGGAATCACCCAGGGCCGATGTGCCCCAGGACAAGTTCCGCTTCTCCTGGGACGATCGCCGGCAGAATCCGCGGGTGGGTGTCGGCGAGCCCGAGTGAGGGCGTGACAGCGGGCACACTCTGGGCGGTTTTACCGCAGAAAACCTGCGCTTTGATTGTAATTTAATGCTGTTCTTCTATACTGGATCGACCAAATCGTTCAGTCTGCCGGGGGGCAAGTTACGGGCTGGACACTACCACTGACCAGGGATTTTTACGCGCCGCCGCCGGGTTGCGTCGGCGTCAATCTCTCGGCTGAACCAGTGCTGACAAGTTGCTGATAGGAACACTCCCTGATGTCCGGTACACCACCACAATTGACGCGAGACAGCTTCCGGCTGCTGCCGCCGCCGCCTTTCAACCCCACCATCAGGATCAGCCAGTCGATGATCTGGTACCAGGACTGGTTGTACGTGGGCGGCGGGCGCGGCCCGCTGAAAACCGAGTCCCGCGGCAAGCAGGCACCGGCTGACGACAACGCCCTGGGCGCTGAAATCTGCCGCTATTCGCCCACCGAGAACCGCTGGGAGCGCGTGTACTCCAGCCCCGTGGTCGGTGACGGCGAACCCGTCGCTCGCGACCGCAGTGTGCGCGCGCACGCGATCACCACCGACAAACAGGGCGTGGAAACCCTGTACTTCGGTATCGGTTCGCTGCAGGACCAGGTGATCATCGTCGCCACCGAGGATGGCAGCACCTTTCGCGAATGCGGCGAAGCCGGCCTGAACCAGCCGGACAGCGACATCGCCTCCATCCGCCGCCTGTGTGTCGTGGGCAACAAGGTCTTCACCTCGCCCGTCGGTAAAAACAAGGGCCGCGGTATGGCCGACGACAACGTCGCCGACGTGGTCGCTGTTTTCGAGAGCGATACCAGCCTGACCAAGCCATGGAAAATGGTCAGCGAACCCAACTTCGGCGACGAGCACAACGAGTCGATCAACGACCTGATCGAATTCAACGGCCAGCTCTACGCGGCGACGCTCAACCGCCGCGGCGGTTTCCAGGTGTGGAAATCCTCGTCCAAGCGCACCAGCCAGGCGCGCTGGAAAAAAGTGATCGACAATGGCGCCTATCGCTACGCCGCGAACCCCGTGCCGACCTGCATGCAGGTGTTCAATGGCGCCCTGTACATCGGCACCGGCGTGCAACGCCAGGGCAAATGGGGCAACGACAAGTACGGCCCGATCGCTCCCGAACTGATTCGCGTCAACGACGACGACAGCTGGGATCTGATCTGCGGTGAGAGCCGCTGCACGCCGGACGGCCTGAAAACACCGCTCAGCGGCAAGGGCGCCGGTTTCGACCACCTGTTCACCCAGGCGTTCTGGACCATGACCGAGCATCACGGCCTGCTGTACATCGGCACCAGCGACTGGCGTTTCTGGCCCAGCTACCTGCCGCGCGGCGCGCGCCACCAGCGCGAGGACCTCAGCCAGCAACGGGTCCAGTACCTGCGCCAGGAGACCAAGAAATTCTCCGGTCACTACGCCCTGTACTGCAGCGCAGACGGCGTAAACTGGGACACCGTCACGCAGACCGGTCTCGGCAACAACCCGGACAACTATGCAATCCGCGGCCTGCTCTCGACGCCCGCCGGATTGATGGTAGTTCCGGCCAGCAGCGGCAAGACCTCTGCCGGCATTGAACTGTGGTGCGCGGATTGACCCTGACTCCGCGCACAGAACTCGAAACTCCGCTAACCTTTTCGAGAATCCTACGATGACTGCACCGTTATTTATCCTGGCTCCGCCCCGCTCCTTCACCTCCATCGTCTGTGGCATGGTGGGACAACACCCGGAACTCTACGGACTGCCGGAGGTTAACCTCTTCGGCGGCGACACCGTGCGCCACCTGTCTCGCTGGTACTTCGTGCGGCCGCGCTTCCAGCACGGCCTGCTGCGCGCCATCGCCGAACTCGGCCTGGGCGGCCAGTCCGAGGAGGATGTGAACGCCGCCAAGCAATGGCTGCGCGAGCAGGCCAATCGCAGTACCGGCGACGTGTACAAGGACCTCGTCGAATGGGCGGCGCCGCGCCGCCTGGTCGACAAGAGCCCCATGTATGTTTACGAGCCCGACGCATTCGAGCGCGCCAAGGAGGCCTTCCCCGACGCCCGCTACCTGCACCTGACCCGGCACCCGCGCAGCACCTGCGAATCACTGGTAAAGCTGATGGCCGACATCAAGGACCAGGGCGGCCGCTCCGGCGGCTTCGACGCCAACCCGGACTCGGTGTGGCGCGACCCGCACGTGCAGATCATGGAATTCCTCGAGGGTATTCCCGCGCCGAACCACCTGCGCGTAAAGGGTGAGGACCTGATGGCAGACCCGCGCAACTACCTCCGCCAGATCTGCGAATGGCTGGAGATCCGCCAGGACGACGAGGCCATCGAGGCGATGATGCACCCGGAGAACTCGCCCTACGCCTGCGAGGGACCGCCCAACGCCAAGTTCGGCAACGACCCGAGCTTCATGGAAAAGCCCGCCCTGCGCGAGTACCGGGTGCCGGATGTCAGCCTGGAAGGTCCGCTGGACTACGATGCCAACCTGTACTTCTCCGACACCCTGCGTCACTACGCCAACATGTTCGGCTACAGCTGAGCGTGAATGCGCAAACAAAAAAGGCGCCTCGAGGCGCCTTTTTTATTGGTAGTGAAGTAGCGACTCAGGGCTGTCCCAGCCAGACCTCGGCGCCGGTGTTGAGGTTGGGATCCTCCTCCACCTCGGCCTGCTCGGCAAAGCGGCCGCCGCGGCGACGACGCATTTTCATGTAGTTGTTGGCGGTGCCGAAGTACAGGCCCTGCGGTGTCGATACGAAGGAACGGATACCGTACATGTAACGATTGCCGAAGCCATCGAGGCTGACCGCTTCCCAGTTGTCGCCGTCCTCGGTCGCCCACAGGTGGAAACCGCCACCGCCGTCGCTGAGCCCCGGCCGGAATGCCGCCACCCAGGTCTCCACCTGGTGCGTGCCGACGTAGAAGCAACCGTTGTGCTCAGCCATGCTCCAGATCACCGAGTTGTACTGCTCGTTGAAGCCCGGCCCCTCACCCGAGATCGGTTTCTTATAGCCGTCGGGCGTGGCGCGGTGGGTGCCCATGATCAGGTCCCAGCTGTCGTCGGCGCGCACGCGAATCAACTCCGCCGCGGCGGGACCGACATCGTGCTCCGGGTCGTAGCCGAGGCCGGCGATGCCGGAACCCACGTACAGGGCGTCGCCAAAGGCTTCCATGGTCGGCGCCATCTCGTTGAGGTTGTTGCGGTAGGCACCGCACTCGAGCACGCGGCTCCACTGGAAGGGCGGCTCGCCTTCCGCCGTGGTCTTCCACAGCTCAAAACCCCGGTACGGATTGGTCACGCTGGCATACAGGTGGTCGTTGAATACCGCCAGACGGGTGATGGCGATATTGCGCTCATCGCCAAAGCCGGGCTCGTTGGCCGCCTGCCAGTCGCCACGCGCGGGATCGCTGGAGACATAGACTGTCGGGTCGCTGCGCAGGTTGCGGTCGAAACCCTTGTCCGTGGCGGTCCCGGTCGGCGCGGCAAACATGCGCCCCTTGAACGGCACCAGGGAGCGGAACGACATGATGCTGTCGTTGCCCATACCCGCCTCGGACACGACCTCGAAATTGACGCCGTCCTCGGAACGCAGGACGTGGGCGCCCCAGTTGCTGATGGTGCCGGCATAGAGTGCGGGGTACGCATCCGTGGGCGACTGGAACACGGTGAGATTGCGGATACCGCGGTACAGCGGCACCATCTCCTCGGTCTGGAAATCCATGTTGCCGGCGCGCATCATCTTGCGCATCGTGTCCTGGGCCGCGGCCCGCTCGTCGGCTTCCACCAGCGGTGAGGTGAACATCACCTCCCAGTCGCAGGTGCCCGGCGTCAGGCGCAGGATACGCGCGCAGTCCTGCGGCCCGTGTCCGGCGTGGTGGGTTACCCCGAGATAGACGTAGCCGTTGAAATAGGCCAGTGACTGGGCGAGTTGGCTGCGCACATTGCCCATGCCGTCCCAACCCACCTTGATGAAATCACCTCTGCGCAACATTGTATGCGTATTCCTTCTGGTTACCGGCTAAGCGCCGTTCGCTCGCGTCACGGAATCCACGACCACATCTCGACCTGCACGAAACGCACGATGGTCAGGAACAGCACCTGCCACACCGGGCGCGTTTCCGCGGAAATTTTTGCGTAACCGGTCATGCCGGATTTCAGGCGCTCCTCGGGGTTGTCCAGCCGCGTGATCACCTTGACGATATTGCCGAAGGAGCGCTCCTCGACGTTGGTGTCGATGGCCGTCACCTTGCCGGGGAAAATCTGGTCGTGGAAGGCCCACACGCGCACGCGCACATCCGAGCCGAGTTCGACGACGTCGGAGTCGAACTCCGGCACCTCGATTTCCGCGATCACGTTGCGCGTGTCCTCGACCACGGCGAAGACCTCGCCAGTGTTCAGGTACTGGCCGACGCGCTGCTTGAGGTACAGGGTCACCAGCTTGCCGTCGAAGGGCATGTAGAGGAATGACTTGTCGTACTTGTCCTGGGCCAGGTTGCGCTCTTCCAGCCAGCGCTGCAATTCCGCTTCGGCCGCGAGCAGTTCTTCCGCCGTCGCACCGGCCTTGACCAGTTCCACGTTGGCCTCGGCCTCGCGCACATTGCCGACATCCACCTCGTACTCGCGGCGAACTTTCTGGATTTCCTCTTCGGAAATCACATTCTTCTCGAAAATTTTCTCTTTGCGCTCGAGGTCTTTCTTGCTGTAGGCCGCCTTGGTGCGCTCGACCTCCAGGGCCTGCTCGGCGAGGCGCAACTCCTCGGGTGTCGGCTTGGCGCGCAGCCGGTCGAGCACCGCCTGCTGTTCCTTGATGCGCGCCTCGTAGATCTTGATCTGGCCGGCGAGATCCGCCGAGTTGAGCTTGGCGATCAGCGTGCCCTTTTTCAGGGTTTCGCCGCCGTCGTAGTAGACCTCGCGAATGATGCCGCCAAAGTCCGTAGTGATCTCCTGGTAGGCCACCGGCTTGATCAGCAGCTGGCCACCGCTTTCATAGGAATACGGCAGGAACATCACGCCGACCAGGCAGGCGATGACGATCCACTTCAGCCAGCCGCCACTCTTCTCGGCATCGCGTTCGGCCTTGCGCTTGAGCTTGCCCTGGGTGCCGCGCGCGGTACTCGGCGCGCCGGCGCGACCAGTGCGCGCCACGGCCCCGCCGCCGCGCCGCGGCTGCTGGGCCTGTGCCTGGCGCTCCTCGCGCTCGCTCGCGCTCTTGGCGACATTGGCGAAGATCTTGTACAGGAACAGGCTGCCGACCATTACCACCACGGTGATCCCGGTGGTACTGAAATACTCCTTGCCCAGGCTGCCGACCATGTAGAACAGGAAACCCAGCACAAAGATCATGAACGCCAGCGAAGTAAGGCCGAAAGCCGCCAGTGCCAGGCCACCGCCCTCTGGCTGCGGCTTACCGGTGACACCGGCCTTCAGGGACAGGAACGCCTTCTGCCGCAACTCGGGCTCGTCCAGCATGATCGACAGCAACTGGTAGCCCGCGGAGGGGAACAGCGGGATGCTGGTGATCACGAAGGTGGAAAAGCCCATCACCCCCACCCAGAACCAGAAGTGGGAGAGCCCGCTGTCGTCGGCGCGGGTGAGGTACCACAGGATGATACCGGCGCCGGAGATAAACAGCTTGGTCAGCAACGGCATCGCCGCCACCCAGGCGCGCTGTACCCGCGGCGCGGTGGGCTCGACGATCGCCGCCACCATGAAGCGCGGGATGACCCAGAAGATCAGGCGCACGCCGAAGGCGCGCACCTTCATGCCGAAAAACTTGGCGGTGGCACCACGCGACAGGCAACTGAACAGGTTGACGGTAAGCAGGCTCAACGCCGCACGGGCCAGGAACGACAGCGAACTCATGAGCCGCCGGAACTCCTCGAAGAACCCTTCGAGGTGCTGGTCGATCAGGAACACCCCGGAGATCAACAGCAGGGGAATTGCCCAGAGCAGGAGTTTGCGCAGCGGCACGGCCACGGCCAGGATACCGTCGAGCAGGCGGTTCGGGTCGAACAGCTTGAACTGCGGAAACACGGAGCTGTTACCGCGTTTCTGGCGCTGCTGGCCGGCACCGGCGCCCATACCGCCGCCCATGCCACCGCCCATGCCTCCGCCCATACCACCGCCCATACCACCGCCCACGCCTGCGCCCACGCCTGCGCCCATACCGGCACCCATGGCGGCACCGGCACCCATCGCGCCGGCCATCTTGCGCCGCCCGAACATGCCCGTGGCAGCGCCCATACCGACGCCCGCATCCAGCGGGTGATCGCGGTCGGCTTCGAAGGCCTCGTCATCGTCGTCTTCGTCATCCACCGGCATGTACTCGCCGACGATGACCTCCTCTTCTTCAGCGGCCGGCTCCGGTCGCCGCCTGCCGGGACGATCGCGCAGGAAGACCTCGCCATTGGGCGAATCCACGTACTCCTCTGCCCCGGCGTTCTCGGCGGCCGGCGCAGGGCGTTCGGGTTTTGCTGTTGCGTCGGCGCGTTTGGGCGCAGGCTGTTCGGGGCTGGCCTCGTCACCCGACTCGCTGCCGCGCGACA
The DNA here is from genome assembly GCF_004745945.1 of Mangrovimicrobium sediminis. Lineage (GTDB taxonomy): Bacteria > Pseudomonadota > Gammaproteobacteria > Pseudomonadales > Halieaceae > Mangrovimicrobium > Mangrovimicrobium sediminis. Next base: position 137,644 of record NZ_SRLE01000001.1, read on the forward strand.
GCCCGGCGGGTACCGGCAGGTTGGAAACCCGCTCGGCCTTGCGCGCCGCGCCAATGCGCTGACGCCGCCGCTTGAGGGTCCCGCGCCGCCGCGTGGTGTGCCCGGGGGCCGCGTCCTCAGCGGGCAGCAGCGGCCCGATCACCGGGTGCTGGCTGGCCCGGCGTCCCCACAGGCGCGCACCGGTCAGCGACTCCACGGTCAGTTGCAGTTCGTCGTCGTGCAGGTCGCGGGAAAATCGTTCGCGGAATTTTGCGGTGACCACAGCGATGTCGTTCTCACCGGAGAGGGCGTCGATCAGGAAGAACGCCTCGGCGCTAAGCAGCAGCTGGCGCCCGGTCTCCGGGTCGCGAATAAAGAATCGCTGGCCGTTGCGGCTGCTGACCTCGACACCACGCTTGAGCAATGCCGGTACCGGCACGCTGGTGGCTTTTTGTTCCTGGTTTCCCTTGCTCATCGTGTACTCAGTCGAGGTGTTTCCCGAGGTAAACTTCACAGCCGCCATCGGGGTTGTCAACCAGCTCCTCTTCGCCAATCGGCCGCACGCGCGGCCCGAACGGGTTGGCGGTGCCGAGGAACAGGCCGTGCTCGGTGGACGCGAAGGTGCGCAGACCGGCGTTAAACGGGTTGTTGAAACCGGTGATAGTGACCGGCACCCAGTTCTCGCCATCGAAAGTGCGGTAGAGGTCGAAGCCGCACTGGTTCTCCATGATGAAGCGCTCACCCACCTCGGAGACGATGGAACTGAAAAAGTCCGGCCAGTTCTCGCGCCGGGCGTAGCCAAGCAGGGAGTTCCAGCTGAAAGTTCCGAGGTACAACCAGCCCTCGTGCTCGACCATGCGCCAGAAGTAGCCGTTGAAGTAATTGTCGAACCCGGGGCGGTAGCCTGACAATGGCTCTTTGTAGCCATCCGGCGTGTCGCGCGCCTCGCCGACGATAAGGTCCCAGGAGCCGTCCGGGTGAATGCGGAATACCTCGGAAGCCGCAGGGCCGATCCCGTTCTGGGTATCCACCCCGCCGCCCTGGATACCGGTGCCGATATACAGCGCGCCCTTGAACGGCAGCATGGAACAACCGGCCTGGTTCAACTCGCCGCGATACGCCCCGAGCTCGATGACTTTCTCCCACTCGTAGGGCTCCTCGCCCTCCAGGGTAGAGCGCCAGATCTGGCCGCCCTCAAGGTTCAGGGTGCTGACGTACAGGTGGTCGCCGAAGCCGATCATCTCGAAGACGGTGCGATTGGTGGGGTCGCCGAAGCCGAGTTCACTCACCGGCTTCCAGATGCCGCCGGCGGGATCGGCGCACTCGAAGACCACCGAGTGCTTGGCCACGTTGGGGTTGCCGCCGCGGCTGCCCGCGGGCGAGGTATACAGCTTGCCCTTGAACTCGATCAGAGTGCGGATCACCGTCACCGGCAGACCGCCGAGGCCCGGCTCGCAAGAGGGTTCGAAGGTGCGCCCGTCCACGGTACGCAGTACCAGGCAGCCAGGCCCCTTGGCGGGTGACCATGTGGCCACATACAGCGCCGGCTCGGTCTCGTGCGCGGCCTGGAACACGGCCATACCGCGCAGGCCGAGCTCACGGGGTATTGGTTTGCCGTGATCGCCGATGATAGTGGGCGAGCGATAGACCATCTCCCACTGGTCGGTAAGCGGGTCGTAACACCAGATCTGCGCGTGCAGGTCCAGGTCGAAGGGATTCTCCGGGCACTCCACCGGCCAGGGGTTCATGCCGATGGGCAGGCGCGCCTTCATCAGCGGGAAGTTGCCGCGAGTGGTGCCGACGTAGATCTTGCCGCGGAAATAGGCCATGGAGTGCGCATAGGCATTGTGGCCGTCGCCGAAGCCGCCGCGGGCAATGCGCCGGAAGTCCTTCGCCGCCAGTCCAGGGTTGATCCCGACCTTGTTGAATTTCATCTCAGCGGACACGCGCGGCTTTCCCCATCATGTCAGGCATGCTCGTCCCCGACCCGGGTAAAGCTTGACCAGGCGCCGATCAGCATCTTCGGCCGCGACGCCGGGAAGAAGTGTCCCGCTCCCGGTACGACCGTCAGCTGCGCCTGCGGCATCAGTTCCACCAGGCGCCTGCCGGAGGTCAGCGCCTGGGATATTTCGCCATACACAGCCAGGGTCGGCAGGTCCAGTTCCGCCAGCACCTCGTCGGAGATGCCATCGTTGGTCATGATCTCGCGCTCGGCCTCGGTAGTATCGAGCAACTTGAGCCACTGTCGCGCACCGCGCTTGCCGGCCTTGCCGATGAACGGATGCACCCACTCGCGCAGCGCCTCGACGTCCGCGTGCTGGTCGTCGACCTGCATGCGGGCCGCCTCCTTGAGCATGCGGTAGCCAAAGAACGGGTCGCCCACATCCACATCGAGACCGCTCTTGCGCAACACGGCCTGGATCTTGCGGCCGTGCTCCCAGGGCTGCTTGCGCGCGCGCAGCGAGTAGAGCTGGCTGTCGGCGATGGTCAGGGTGATCAGGCGCGGGCGATAGTGCCGGGCGAATTGCAGGGCGACCAGACCGCCGAAGGAGTGGGCGATAACGTGTGCCTTCTCGATATTCAGGTGGTCCATGAGGTCGCGCAGGTCGTCGGCCATTTCCCGCGGCGTGTAGCCGGACTTCGGCATCCGGCTGCGGCCGTGACCACTCAGGTCGTACAGCAGCACATTGAAGTACTTGGCCAGCGCCGGCGCGATCTGCAGGTACCAGAACGCTAAGCTGGTGGCGAGCCCGTGAATCAGCACCACGTGCTCGGCTTGCGCGCCGCGCTCACTGGGCATCTGGATGTAATGTATCGCGCGTTCCGCGCTTTGCGTAAAGGGCACGTTCGCAACCTCAATCGTTTCTACTGGCCACGTGCGACCGGCGCTGCTGCGTGCGGCGCCGGGCGGGTGGCAGGATATGCGCCGGGCGGATGACCTGCTCTGGCTACTTCTGCAACTGCTGGGCGGAGAAAAACTCCCAGATCCGCTGGCTCAGGCGCAGCGCCGCGCCCTCCCCTTCCCCCAGGGCCCAGGTGTGCCCGCCGCCGATCAGCTTCAGGTACTGCACCGGCGCAGCCTGGCAGGCGTAGGTTTCCATGACCCGCTGCGGTGCGAGGGTATCTGCGCTCGGCTCACCGCTGCAGCGGTTCCCGGCCTCCAGCGGCGCCAGGCTTTCCTCTACCGAGCGATAATCGACCCGGGTGATCGAGCGTTTGCCGACACCGCCCTGCGCCGGCACGTTCTCGTCCGCGGTACCGTGGACATGCAGTACGGCAATCGGGGTCTCGGGTTTGCAACCGGTCAGCGCCAGGGTGCCGGCGACAGGCGCGATCGCGGCAATCCGGTCGGACATCTCACAGGCGAGTCGATAGGTCAGCATCCCGCCGTTGGAGACACCGGTGGCGTACACCCGCTGCGGATCGACGCCATACTTGTCCACCGCCATGTCGATAAGGCTGCCGACAAACCCGACATCGTCACTGCGCTTGCGCACCGAGTTGCCGCAACAGACGCCGGCATTCCAGGTGCGGTGGCGCTCGGAAAACCGCTGTACCGTGCCCTCGGGGTAGATCACGATAAACCCGTGCTCCCGTGCCACCTCATCCATGTGGGTAAAGCCTTCGGTCTTCGCCGCATTACCCATACCGCCGTGGAAGACCAGCACCAGGGGCGGACGGGCATCCTTGGGCAGGTTGGGAGGCACGTAGACCAGGTACTCGCGCTGCTCGCCGCCGACCTCGATGGACTGCGCACCACTGGCGTCCTGCCGCGCCTGGCAGGCACTGGCCAGGCCGAGCAGGACGAGCACGCACAGGCGCCAGACAAGACTGCTACTCGGCATTGCCCTGCCCACCCTGTGTCGCGCTCGGCTGTGCAACGGATTGCTGCTCAACGGATTGTTCTTTGGCGGGTTCAGCGGATGGTGCTGACTCGCTGGCCACTGCCGCCTCGCTCCTGCGCTGCCGCGGCTTGGCCGCGACCGAGGGACCCTCGGTGGCTGCGGCAAGGCGATCGGGGCCGGGGTATTCCGCAGCCTTGTGCCCCTCGAGCATCCATTTTTCCAGGTCGTCGAGAAAATCTTTCTCGCGCTGTAGTTCCTTGAGCAGGGCCTGGATCCACTTTATGTCCGCACCCAGCTTCTTGCTGTAGTCCTGGATTTCAGTAACGGTGCTGTTGCTGATGGGGGCATTTTCCGACCCGGCGAGTTGCGCGAAGACAGCGGTAAACTGACCGCCGAGGCGCGAGGGGTCGAGTTCGACGAACTCCTGCTGCCGCTGCTTTTTCTCGTCCGCGAACTTCTTCAGCAGTTTCTGCTTCTGGGTGTCCCGCCACTTGCGCTCTTTGTCGGGCAGCGGGTTTTCGTCACGGTTGTAGTCGTAGTGACCCAGACGTCTGCGTTTTCTGGGTTTGTCATCCACTGCGCTTGTCTCGATTGCGAATCCCATCCTATTTAATACCCGAAATCATATGCCAGTGCTACAACCGAATGCTTGAAGACGCGCTCGTCGGGGCGCCTTCAGTACCCGAAATCATGTGCCAGTGCTACAACCGAGTGGTTGAAAGAGCGCCCGTCGGGGCGCCACGGCAAGGGCTCGTCCAGCGAAAGCTTGCTAGGACGAAACGGCGTGTAGTGCGGCTTGCGCAGGAAGTTGGGGTCGTTCCCCAGGGCCGCATGCGCCGGGCCGAAACACGAAAACGGCGAGGATTCCGGGTGTTTCATCGCCTCGATCGCCTGCGCATCGGAACGGATGCCGAGCCAGTCGCAGACCATCGCCAGTTGTTCGTCGCAATGCTCGAGAAACACTTCGCCGAGCACGCGGATGTAGTTCTCCCTGGGCACTGTCTCCAGGAACTCCAGGATATTGATATGGCTGTCGTGCCAGGCGATCTGCGGGTCCAGGATCGGCTCGTCGCCCGAGTAATCGATGCTGTCTGTAACCAGCGCCGACAGCTGCAGCAGGTTCATCACCGACTTGCACTGCCCCCAGGGGTGGCGCACGAGGTGGATGAACTTCGCGTTGGGGAACGTCTCCAGGATACGTTCCATAAACTGCGGGTTGACCACATAGGCCGGACTCTTCTCCACCGTGATCAACGGGTCGACGGCATCCACCAGTTCCCGGTAGATCTCGCCGGTGGTGCGATGGAAGCGGCGGTTCACCCAGTGGCGCGCCATCTGGATCGAATCCGTGCTCTGCTCGCCGGCATAAATCTCGGCGACCGTGCGCAACAGGCCATGCTTGCGCGTCGAATACTCGGAGATGTCCTGGCCGTTCTTACCCCGCGTACTCCACAGGTCGGCCAGGGTTTCCACGGTAAACAGGTTCAGCTCCGGCAGGCCAAACGCCTGCGGATGCACACCCAGCATGGCGTTGACCAGGGACGTGTAGGACCGCGGCGGAGCCAGGATGAACAGTGGATCGGCCAAGGCTTACCTCGCTACCCGGGAACAGACTGAGGTGGACACCGATGGCGCTCCGGCGCTGCTTCAGCTATTGGAGCTGACCAGCTGCGCCACCTGTGCCTCGGTGACCTCGTCTTCCTCTTCGGGCTCTGCGCCGGCCTGGCGCAGCCCTGAATAGGCAGCGCGCCACGCTTCCGCCAGTTCCTGCGGGTCCTCGTCCTGTGCCTGCAGCAAATCGCGCAACTCGGCGCTGCGCGCGGTCAGCCGGTCCTTGCTTAAGGCAATGGCGCGATACTGCTGGTTGGCGAGGTCGTACTGGCCGAGCTCGAAGTAAACGTCCGCGAGTTGCTTCAGTGCGCGGGTATCGCGGGTGCGTTTGACCATCGCTTTTACCGCCACCAGGGCTTCCTCGTGCTTGCCCTGCTTGCTGTAGGCGGTCACCAGCTTCTGCTCGATTTTCTGGGCGAGGTCCGGCATCGACTGCTCCGGTGATTCCTGCGCCAGTTCGCGTGCCTGCAGCAGCGTGCTCTCCGCCAGCTGGTATTTCTGCTGGCCCAGCGCCGCCAGGGCCAGGAAGTAGCTGCCCATCGCGGAATCCGGCTTCAACTTGAGCAGCTTTTCGAAGGAGCGCTCGGCGCGCAGGTAGTCGCGCTGCTTGAGCGAGATCGCGCCCTGCTTGATGTGCGCCGCGACGCTGTCCGGGTTCGCCTGTGCCGCGTGATAGGCCTCTTCCTGGGCCGCGATCAGATCGCCGGACTCCTCATAGATATTGCACAGCATGAGGCGCAGCGAATCGCGATGCGGCTCATACTCCAGCGCAATCTCAGCGTGTTCGCGCGCCAGCTCCGGCTGGCCGTCCTCCAGGTACATCTGCGCCAGACTGATGTGCGGCTTGACCAGGGAGGGTTTCAATTCAATGGCTTTCTGGAAATCGTCAAAAGCCGATTCCACCTCGTCGAAGGCGAGGTAGATTTCACCGCGCAGGCTGTAGGCGTTGGGCAGGTCCTGTTTCAGGGACAGTGCCGTCTGCACGCAGTCCAGGGCGCGTTCGAAGTCGTTGCGCTTGACGGCGCAGCGCGCCAGGCCCAGGTAGACCTGGGGGACTTCCGATTGTTCGTCCAGGATATCCTCGAGGGCGTGCTCCGCCTCTTCGACGTTGCCCTGGCGCAACATGGCCATTGCACCTTGCAGGCGGTCCTTGAGACTGGGAGCTCCCTGTTGTCCCCTGGCCGCATCACCTTGACCGTTCTGGAATCGTCCGCGCATGTCTAAATCTCGATGTGTTGCTGAAACCGGCTTCGCGAGCCTCGCGAAGCCGGTTCGATTTGCCCACCCGTCAGGGTGTCAGGACTCTTCGCTGCCAGACAGCGCGTCGACCTTCTGGCGCAGTTCCTCGATGGTCTGGCGCAGACCGCCGCCGGCACCACCGCCTGCGCCGCCCTGACGACCGCCACCGCCGCCGCCCATGCGACGCGCTGCACCCGGACGACCGCCACCACCGGCACGACCTGCTCCGGCTCCGGCACGACCGCCACCAGCGCGGCCCGCACCTGCTCCGGCGCGACCGCCAGCGGCACGACCAGCGCCCGCTCCAGCGCCACGAGCCGCACCGGCTGCACGACCGGCACCTGCGCCGGCGCGGCCAGCACCAGCACCGCGACCTGCGCCTGCAGCACGGCCTGCACCGGCTCCAGCGCGACCAGCGCCCGCGGCACGCCCTGCACCGGCTCCAGCGCGACCTGCGCCAGCGCCACGGCCCGCACCGGCGCGGCCTGCGCCAGCTCCGGCGCGACCTGCACCGGCACCAGCACGACCGGCACCTGCGCCACGACCGCCGCCTGCACGACCGGCACCTGCGCCGCGGCCTGCACCAGCACCGGCACGGCGAGCGCCGCCGCCAGCACGGGCACCGCCACCGGCACGCGCACCGCCGCCAGCGCGACGGGCACCACCACCGGCGCCACCGCGCTTGGGCTCTTCCTCAAGGAACTTGACCAGGCTGTTCACGCCTTCGGCGCTGAACTGGAAGCCGTCATCGCTTTCGATCGGGCTCAGTGCGGCGACGATCTTTTCCTTCATCTTGCCGCCCTTGCCTTCGGTTTCACGCTTGTCCAGGCGCTGCATCAGCTTTTCGAGCTGCTGCTGGCTGATTTCCGTGCCTTCCACCAGGGTATCGCCAGGCTCTACGGTTTTCAGGGTTTGCAGCATCTTGGCCCGCAGACCGCCGCCACCACCGCCAGCGCCAGCGCGACGGCCACCGCGCGCGGGGGCCTCCTGGGCCGGCTCGGATGCCGGGGCGCCTTCACGCAGGGCCCGCAGCCGGCTACGCCTGTTTTCAGTGGAATCGCTCATGTTTCATTTCTCCTGTCGCATTTATGCGTCGTTCAGATGTTGCAACTATACCGGCAGCACGCTGGCTGCCGAAGTCCCTACCCAATCTTTGCAAAAAATTTCATAAGCCGGACCCCGTTCAGAGGTCCTGGCCCAGCCACACCTGGCAACCGCTTCCCGCCGGTTCGCCCTCGCTGGGATCGCGGCGCATGCCGAACTGGCTGGCCTCCATGTGGTTCGAGGTGCCCAGCACCAGGCCCTCCGGGGTGGACAGCAGGGTACGGATGCCCACCTCGTAGGGATAGCCGAACCCGTCCAGGGTCACCGCTTCCCAGTTGTCGCCATCACTGCTGCGCCACAGGTGGAAACCACCGACTTCCGGCTGGCGGCGCAGCTTGGCCTGGAAAATCAGCCAATGGTGCGTACCGGCATAAAGATAGCCGTCATGTACTTCCATTGCCCAGATTACCGAATTGTAGAAGTCGTCGAAGCCCGGACCCATGCAGGAGAACGGTACTTTCAGGCCGTCCAGCGTAAAGCGCGGCTCTCCGGCGATCAGATCCCAGCTGTCGTCGGCATTCAGGCGGATCAGCTCGAAGGCGGCGGGGCCGACATCGTTGGCGCTGTCTTTGCCCATGCCCGGCAGGCCCGAACCAATGTACAGGGCACCCTTGAACGGGATCATGGTCGGTGCCGTCTCGTTGAGATTGTAGCGCTGCGCGCCGTCGGTAAGCACCGGCGTCCAGGTGTAGGGCGGTTCGCCCGAGGCGTCGGTCTTGTACAGCTGGAAGCCCTTGCGCGGATTGCCGGCGCTGGCGTACAGGAAGCCGTTGAACACCACCAGCCGGGAAATCGAGCTGTTGGTGTCGTCGCCGAAGCCGGGCTCCATCGCCGGCACCCAGGCATTCGATGTCGGGTCGTCGGTGACGAAGATGATGGTATCGCCGGCGAAGTTGCGGTCCATGTAGCCGTCGCGCACGGCGCCGGTCGGAGCACAGAACACCTTGCCGTTGAAATTGGTCAGCGAGCGGAACGAGAGGAAGGATTCGTCGACCAGCCCCGGGTCCGACAGCTCGGTAAACGTGACGCCGTCCTGGGTGCGCAGGATACGCGCACCCCAGTGGCAGATAGAGCTGATGTACAGCGCCGGCTCGTCATCCGACGGGCCCTGGTACACGAGCATGCTGCGAAAACCGCGGTACAGCGGCACCATCGGCTCCACTTCCTCGCGCGCCTTGCGACCGCGGCCGCCGCCGGACATCTGGCCTTTGCGCAGGACGTCCTGCGGGTTGGCGCGCTCGTCCGCCTCCACCAGCGGGGACTCGTACACTGTCTCCCAGTTGCCGCTGGCGGGATCCCAGCGCAGGATGCGCGCGCGGTCATGTGCGCCCATGCCCTTGTGATGGGTCACGCCAAGGTAAACATATCCCTTGAACCAGGCCAGGCAGTGCGCGACCTTGCTCCTGGGGTTGCCCATACCTTCCTGGCCGATCGGCCTGAATCCTGACTCCGCCGGCATACCCGCCCCTGCTGTCTGTACGTCTGCGCTCATTGGTAACCGAACTCCCTGGCCAGTTTCAGTGTCTCGGGACGGAATTCCGCCTCCGGGTTCCAGTCCAGGGGTCCCTCCAGGGTGGACGTCTTCACCTGGCCGCGGCGCAGCGCCGGGTTGGCGAGGAAGTTCGGGTCGTTGCCGTACTTGGCGTTCTGCGGGCCCTCACAGGCAAACGGCGAACGCTCCGGGTGCATCACTTCCTCCAGCGCCTCGGCGTCGGTGCGCGCCTCCAGCCACTCGAATATCTGCGGCAGGTAGATCTCCAGGTTGGAGAGCAACTGCTCGCCCTGGATGCGCATGCTCTGGCCCAGCGGCAGGCTGCTGCAGAACTCGACGATGTTGGTGTGCGCCTGGAGCCAGACATTCTCCGGGTCCATGCGTTCGGAATCGAACTTGCCGCCCCACTCCGAGTTGCGGCTGACCAGGTCGATCATCGACTTGCAGGTCGGCCGCGGGTGCCGCGTCAGGTGCAGGAAAAAAGCATCCGGATACATCTCGTACATGCGATCGAGGTGCTCGGGCTTCATCACCGTGGCCGGGCTCTTGTCGATGATCGCCTTCGGTGAGGCCAGTGCGATGATGTGGTCGCACACGTCCTGGCAGCTGCGGTCGGCCTCGTTGAGCCAGTGCTGGGCCTCGTCGACGTTGGCTTCGCTCTGGCCGCCGAACTGCAGTTCGGCCAGGGCGCGCAATACCCCGTTGGTGGCGTGGGCGCGGCCGCGGCGACGCAGCTTGCGGTGCAGGTCGGAAACGTAGTCATCCAGGAACAGGTTGAGTTCCGGCAGCCCGAGGAAATCGGGGTGCTGGCCGAGCATGCCGCACACCAGCGACGAGAACGAGCGCAGCGGACAGAGGATGAAAAAAGGCGGTCTCACGGCGGCGTTCATTGGTTCTTCACCCATTGTGTGTTGCTGGCCAGCGCAAGGATAGTATCGCGCTGTTGCAGGATGTTGACGTACACCGGGTATTGCCCGTACATGACCTGAGCGTGTTGCCACTGCTCATCACTGAAGATTACCTTGAACAGCGTGGGATCCCCCTTCATTCCGACTCCAAAATATTTCGCGGCCGCCTCTTTGGCGCACCAGATCTGCAATACCTTGCCCTGCAGCACTTCCTCGGGGAGGTTGGCTACCAGGCCCTGCTCCTCCGGGGTAAAGCTGGCTATCACGTGTTCCGGGCGCTGCATGCGACCGACGTGTTCTACATCCACCCCGACGCTGCAGCCGGGTTCGGCCACTGCCGCCACCAGCAGGCTGCGGTCGTGGCTCAGCGACACCTCCGGCGCCATCTCCAACTGACCGTTCCACCAGCCGTCGACGTAGGGCGCGCCCTCCTCGTTGTGCAGGACGAGGATATCCGAGGGATACAGCAGTTCACCGGTTTGCTGGTAGAGCCAGTAGCGCACCGCCTCCTTGAGGCAGATGCGGCCCATCAGCCACTCCATGCGGCGGCGGAACGGCACATCCAGGGCATACCACTGCTGGCGTTCGTCCATGCTCAACGTGGAGTGCACCAGCATGCGCATGAAGACACCGCTGGACTGGGTGAAGAACTGCTCGGCGAAGTTCTGCACCTGCCACAGCAGCACGCTGCCGTCACCCAGGCCATCCAGCGGCGCGCCCATCCAGCCCTCAAGCGGGCTGCGGCGGCACTGGTAGAAGCGGTGCGGCACCGGGAAGTAGACATTCGCCAGGTTGGACACGCGCAACAGGGAGCGGCCCTCGCCGTCGACACACTCGGCCTGCCACAGGCGGTCCGCCTCGGGGCCGGTCTTGTCCGGGCGCAGCGGCGTCTGCCGGGCGATGAAGTGCATGTCCTCGACATCGCGCGGGCAGTTGGCGTAGAACTCGATGCGCTCGATGGTCGAGGGGAAACAGTTGTAATCGGTGCCGACCTGCTGGGCGATCCAGAAGGCGGCGACCTGACCCAGCGCATCGAGCAGCACCGGGTTGACGATGAACGCGGGCTCCGCGCCGGCCACAAAGAAGCCGTCCAGGGTACAGGGCGACAGGCGCGCGTCGATACCCTGCTCATCCACCGCCGCGATACCGGTGACACTCTGGAACACCGGGCCGTGGAACATGCCCACTTCGTACAGTTCGTGGTCCTGCCAGCGGTAGGTCTGGGCCGCGCTCACCGGCGCCACCGGCGGCAGGTGCCATTCACCGTCGAACAGGTATTCGGCGGTGACCACCATCTGCTTGTCGCGCATCAATTGTACACGGCAGCGTGTGTCGTCGAGTTTTTCTGCCTGCACCTGCAGTTCGGCCTCGGCGTGATCGAGGGCGATCCAGTCGAAGGCACTGACCCTGGCGATGGCGCTCAGGTCGCGGGAGCCGACCAGCGCGGCGGCTGCCTCGGCCATGATTTCCAGGCTCACCATCAGGGGCACACAGGACAGGCCGAACAGTTCCGGGTCCGACTCGCTGGTGGTGCCGGAGAGCACGTGGTCGAGCAGGAAGCGATCTTCGTAGACGCTCAGGCGACAGGCCGCGCTCAGGCGGTTGTCGTCGCTGCGTGTGATATCGCTCAGGAAAGGAAAGGCATCGATGTCGGAATCGATTGCCGGGTATTCCGCCTCGACCGCGGCGAGGTTCTCGAGCACCGCGTCCTGCCGGGCGAGAAATTCACGCATGATTTCGAAGTGTTCGCGCATGGCCTCGTCTACCGCCGGTGCGACCATGGGGGTCGGCTGCGCGGGGGCATCCGCCTGCTGGGCGACCGGCGGCGGTTCCGCCGCATCCTGCGGACCGCTGTGGCCCGCTGCGGGGGCCGCCGGCGCTGCACTTTCAGGCGCAACAGAAGGCACTGTGGCGGCCGGTGCCGCATTCGCGGCGGGGGCGGCAAACTCCGCCAGGCCCTGGTCTTTCCAGCGCAGCAGGGGCAGCGTGTTGTCCAGCAGCATGCCCGGCAGCGTGCCCTTGTCCGGGGTGTCCCAGTCCAGCGAGCGGTAGGCGCGGCCGGCAAACAGGCGGCCCGGCTCCGGCAGGCGATGGTTGACGAACATGCTGCCCGCCAGTTGCAGGACCTGCTCGACATCGCTCTTGCGACGCTGGTTGCTGGCCATCACCAGGCTGTCCTTGCCGGCGAGAATATCCGATACGAAAGCGCTGAGGTTCCCGGAAGGACCGACCTCAACAAACATGCGCACGCCGTCGGCGTACATCTGCTCGATGGTCTCGCGGAAGCGTACCTTGTTCGACCACTGCTCGGCGGCCAGCGCCTGCACCGCCGCGGCGCGCGCCGGGAACAGGCCGGCACTGGCACAGGAGTACAGCGGCACCGAGGGCTTGGACAGCTTGCAGCGCTTGTAGAAACCCTGGAAGGCCTCGGTCATCGCGTGGAACCAGCGCGTGTGGTAGCCGCGGTCGAAAGGCAGGCGGATGCAGATGCCGCCGGCGGCGGTCAGCGCTGACTCCACCGGGCCGATATGAATATCCTTGCCGAACAGTACCAGTTGGTTGGCACAGTTCTCCATGGCGATCACGACATCGTCGGTGAGATAGGACTCGACCACCTTCTGGTCGAGCGCGCCCACCGCCAGCAATACGCCGGTGGGAATCTGACCATCGGCGAGCACGCGTTCGTACTCGCGGTTGAGGTCGCGAATAAAGTGCGCGAGTTTCTCCGGGGAGCGCCCGCCCATCGCCGCCGAGGCGGCCAGCGCGGATGACTCGCCGGAACTGTGGCCGAGCATCACGTCGGGCTCGATACCGAAATCCTGCAACAGGGCGAACATCGCCTGGCCGCCGACGAACACCGCCTCGGAGCCGACGTCCATGGTGTGCAGGCGCGCTTCCAGTTCCTTGCCGATGGCGTCGTTGAGCTCGCTCTTCGGCGGGAACATGATGTCCGAGCGGCGCGGGCCGTCACGGTCGGCGTACAGGCCATCCCAGAAATCGAACCATTCCTGGACCACGCCGAAGTTGGTGACCAGGTCGCGCAACATGCCGGGGTACTGGGAGCCCTCACCCGGGAACAGGAAGGCGAGCTTGCCCTCCAGCGGCTCGGCGGCATAGCTCACGCCGGAACGGGTGGTCCAGCGCGCGGCGTCCGCGTCCTTGCCGGTGAGTTTCTTGCGCGCCTGGCCGATCTTCTTGGCCAGGTCGTCGAGGTCACTTGCGACCATGGCGAGTCGGCAGAGGCCGTGCTCGAACTGCTCGGCCAGGGTCGCGGCAACATCCACCAACTCCACCGAGACGGAATCGGCAATGTAGTTTTCCAGGCGATCCAGTGCCTCGGACAGCGCGGCGGGCGACTCCGCTGAAAACAGCAGAAGCTCCGCGGGCATGGTGCCGAGGGTGGCAGGACGCTTCGCCTCGGCGGGCGCCTGCTCGAGAATCGCGTGGGTGTTGATGCCGCCAAAGCCGAAGGAGTTGACCCCGGCGCGGCGCGGTGCGCCGCCGGCGCTGACCCAGGGCCGCGCCTCGGTGTTCACGTACAGCGGCGTTTCGCCGATACGCAACTCCGGGTTGACCTCATCGCACAGGGTCGGCGGCAGCACACGGTGGTGCAGGGCCAGTGCCGACTTGATCAGGCCGGCGATGCCCGCGGCGGGAATACAGTGGCTGATCATCGACTTCACCGAGCCTATGGCCACCGAACCCATGGGCCGGGTGCGTTCGCCGAGCAGGGTGCGCAGCGCGGTGATTTCGGTGCGGTCGCCGAGCGGGATGCCGGTGCCGTGGGCCTCGATCATGCCCAGGCTGGACGGGTCGACGCCGGATTGCTCGTAGGCGCGCTGCATGGCCAGCAGTTCGCCGTCCATGCTCGGTGCCAGCAGGCCGGTGGCGCGGCCGTCGCTGGCCTGTCCCACCCCGCGCAGCACCGCGTAGATGCGGTCCTCGTCGGCCAGGGCATCCTCGAGGCGCTTGAGCACCACCATGCCCAAACCCTCGCCGAGCAGGGTGCCGTCGCTGCCGGACTCGAAGGGACGTACCCGGCCGCGGCGGCTGAGCGCGCCGAGCTGGGTGAAAATCACCGAGACTTCCGCCGGCAGCGAGGCGTTGACGCCGCCCGCGATCATCATCCGGCTGCGGTGGTTGCGCAGCTCGTCGATCGCCGCGCCCACCGCCAGCAGGGAGGAGGAACAGGCCGCGTCGAGAATATAGTTGGGGCCGCGCAGGTTGAGCCGGTTGGCGATACGGCCGGTCATCACGTTGGGCACCAGCGAGGGTGCGACGTCGGCATTGAACTGCGGCAACTGCTTGAGCATGCGCTGGCGCAGCGTCTCCAGTTGCTCATCGCCGAGATCGGGCATCAGCTCGCGCAGCATTTCCAGGGTCTGGTCGGCCACCAGGTTGTGCTGCAGCACGCTGGCCTGGCCGCGGTGCAGGTAGGTACTGTGGCCGAGCACCACGCCGGTATCGCTGTGGTCGAAGTCCGGCGCATCGTAACCGGCGTCGATCAGGGCATCGCGGGCCACTTTCAATGCGATGAAGTGGTCCGGCTCACCGCCGTCGATGGAGTTCGGCATGATACCGAAGGGCTTGGGATCGAAACGGTAAAGATCCTTCAGCCAGCCGCCGGCGGCGGTGTAGATGCGGTTCGAGGCGAGATAGCGCGGCGCGTCCCAGGACTCCACCGGGTCACCGATACAGTCCCGCTCGGCCAGGATGTTTCTCCAGAATGACTTGAGATCAGCTGCCTCCGGAAAGGTACAAGCCATCCCGATTATGGCGATTTCACCGCTCACTAATTTCCCCTGCCTTAACAGTCAACGCGTGCAAATGTGTTGGCGATCTTCCCGGTCAGGCGAGCTTTTTCGTCTCGCTTGCGCCGGGAGCGGTACCGCCAAGGCGGTTGAGTTCCTCGCTGGCGATGCACTCCATGCCTTCGATGGCGAGCAGGACCCTGCCTTTCTTGTCACAGTAATAGACATCGGCAAGGACTTTGTAATCGGCGCTGCCCGGGCGCATTTCGAAATGCATCTCGAATTGCTCGGGAAGGCCGTCGGCGTAGCGCACCACGCGCTCGAAGCGGGCGGGCAGCGCGGACTTGCCGCGGTAGTGGCGCGCCCAGATCAGGCCCATCTGCGGCCCGACATCGACAACGCCCGGGTCGAACAGCCACTGCCGGGCCGGGTCGGCACCAGTGATCCATTCGCTGGGACGGGTGTGCATCATGGTCGAGGCTGAGCCCGTTTCGGACATGCCGTTGATGCGTTCGATCAGCTGGAAGCGCGGGCCGTGGAACAGCCAGTCGCTGTAGGCCATCTCCGCGCTCACCGATTTGTCGGCGTGCTTGGAGGGCTTGTGCAGCGGCGCCGCGTCCAGATGCTGCTCCAGGCGCGCCACGCAGCGGTAGTGCAGGGTCTCGCCGTCGCCGGAGCGCAGCTGTACCTGGACTTCGAAGCCGCTGGCGTCGCCGTAGGGCGCCGGGATCACCCGGATCATCAGCGGCATCGGGTAGGACTCCACCTGGATGCCCTTGATCAGGCGATGCTCGTGAATCTCGGTCAGGGTCCAGTCCGGCCACAGGGCGTCGGCGGCCTCGGCCATGATATTCAGGGCAACTGCCGCGGGCAGCACCGGGATACCATCGATCAGGTGATCGTCGAGATACACGTGGCGGCGGTCGAGGGAGAACATGATCTGCTGTTCGCCCTTGGGGTCGATGGAATGCTGGGCAGCACCCACCAGCGGACCGTAGGTGTCCTCGCCGCTGCTCGCGGCACTGGCATCGGCGGACTCGTCGAGCACGAAGCGACCGGCGTTGGCCTCCCAGGCCTCCCAGGGACCCTGGCCGGAAATCACTTCCACGCCACCGGTGGGATACACCAGGTCGTTGACGAAGTGCTCCGCGCCGCCCTCGGCGGGGATCAGCGCCACGCCCTTCTCGGCGAACTTGGCCTCGACTTCGCTGGTGACCATGCCAGCACCGAAGCGGGTCGCCCCCCAGGGGCCCCAGCAGAACGAGCGCACCAGCACATGCTCCGGCCACTGCGAGCTCAGCTGCTGGCAGACCCGGTTCATCAATTCGTTGGCGGTGGCGTAGTCGCTCTGGCCACTGTTGCCATAACGGCCGGCCACCGAGCTGAATACGGTGAAGAACTTCAGCGACTCGGGACGCACTAGTTTTTGCAGGTTGAGCAGGCCGTAGAGCTTGGTGCCCACCACCGGCGCCAGCTTTCGATGGCCTTGTCCTGGACCAGTTTGTCCTCGATGATGCCGGCACCGTGCACGATGCCGTCGATGCGACCGTGCTGTTCGTACAGCCCGGCCATGAATTTGGCCATGCCCGCCTCGTCGCCGGCATCTACCGCATGGTATTCGACCGCGGCGCCGCTCTCGGTGAACTGACGGATGTTGTTGCGCAGCTCGCGCAGGCCGAGGATGCGGCCCACCTCGCGCTTGACCTCGACCGGGGTCAGCTCGGACTGGCCGGCGCGGACCTTGGCGAACAGGTGGTTGCGCAGGGCCACTTCATCGGGCAGCGCGGCGAGTTCATCGCTCTCTTCCACCAGCGGCGAGCGGCCGGTCAGGATCAGGGTGTTGCCGGGCCGCGCCAGCGGACGCAGGACTTCGGCGGTGACGCCACGACCGCCGCCGGTGGCCAGTACCACCAGCGATTCCTGCGCCAGCGGTTGCTCGGTGAAGGCGATCTCGTGGGGCTTCTCGACGGTGCGGAACACCGTGCGCTGGCCGGCGGGATAACCCACCTCGATACGGCCGCCACACAGCGTGAATTCTTCGAACAGTGCGTCGGCACAGGCCTCCAGCGAACTGGCGGGGTCGAGGTCGACCGCGCGGCAGCGCAGGCTGGGACGCTCCTCCCACAGGCTCTTCATCAGGCCGATACAACCCCCCTGCAGGGAGATGCCCGCGGGCATGTCGGCCGCCGGCAGGTGCAGGAAGTTGCCGCCCAGCGCGGTGACTGCCATGACACCGGCGGTCTCCTGCAGGAAGGGCAACACTTTACCGGTCAGGCGGAACAGCAGTTCCTCGTTGCCCGCCAACTCGGCCTGGAATGCCGCCAGCGGCGCATCCGCAGGCAGCCAGGGTGTTTCGATCGCGGCCAGGTGGATGAAGCCGGCGAGATCCGCCGGGGTTTCAAAGGCATCCAGGCCGCCTTCGACGCGGAGGTCGTCCGCGTTCAGCAGGCGCGGGCTGAAGCCGGCTTTTTCCAGCCGCGCCGCCAGCGCCTCCGCAATGCCACGGGCATCGCGGGTCAGCAATACGGCCCCGCGCGCGCTGCTGTGCAGCGCGTTGGCGGGGATTTGTTCAACTTCGGGTACAACCTCGTGCCGGGGCAGAATCCGCGCAGTTTCTACGGTAGTGCTCTCTGCCCCGGCTTGATCAAAAGGGCTGGTTGCCTCCACTGCGGCGCCCGCGTCGATCTTGTCGAGGATATCCAGCATGGCGTTCAGCGTGGGGGCTGAAACCAGTTCCTTGCGGCCGTCACCGATGGTCTCGGCGTACACCGGCGGCAGCTCCTGCAGCAGGTTGCCGACGATCTCGACACGCTTGATCGAGTCGATGCCGAGGTCGCCTTCGAGGTTCTGGTCGGCGCCGACCATGTCCTTCGGATAACCAGTGGTGTCCTCGATGATCGTGTACAGCTTGGCTTCCATCGCCGCGCGGTCGAGACCGGCAGCGGCAGGAGCGGCCGGTGCAGGCGCTGCGGCGGCGGGCGCCGGAGCGGGTGCTGCAACCGGGGCCGGAGCCGGGGCGGCGGCCGCAGGTGCCGGGGCAGGTGCCGCAGGTGCGGGCGCCGGTGCCGGTGCCGGGGCAGCCTTGGCCACCGGGGCGACTTCCTCGGGCACTTCCATGGCGGGCGGGCTCATCAGCATGGACGGAGCAAAGTTGCCGATGGTGCCGCCGGACTTCGCCACCGAGCGCTCGAACTGCTCGGGCGGTGCGCTGCCCAGGTAGGTTGACATGACAGTCTGCTGGGTATGCAGGAACTGCCGCATGGTTTCAAAGTATTCCGACATCACCGATGCCGGGACACTTTGTATTCTCTGGAATTTGCCCATATTTCTGGCTCCCGTCTTACCGATAGTTGAATTAACTGGTTGCGATTGCGGCCGGGCAGGTACCGATGAATCCGGTGCCTGCGGTGACTGGCGGCTGGCCTCCGCCGAAGTTGCCGCAAACGCGGCCCCCGCACGGGCGGCGGGGATGAGAACAGGTACTGCGTCCTTATCGATGTTGATGCCGATGGTTTCCGCGGCCTCATCCGGACGGCGCACACCACTGCCGTTGATCATCCAGGCATGGGCGGGCACCGGCGGCGTGCGCCGGGTCTCGGTCAGGGCATCGAGGTCGCAGTCGAGGCAGTCGCGGCCGGCGAACAGCGCCATGATGTCGAACTCGCGCGACCTGCAGAACACCTGGCCGAGTCCGGCCAGCAGGCCGTAGAGGCCGCCGCCCAGGTCGTCCAGTCCGATCGCGGTGTGCGGCTTGTCGCCGAGGATGCGACCCACCAGGCGGGTGAGCACGGACTTGGGACCGAGTTCCACGAACACAGTGGCGCCGTCCGCATGCATGGCCTCCACTTCCTTCACGAACTCCACCGGCTGCACCAGGTGTTCGATCATGGTGCCCTTGAGGCTCTCGACGGAATCGCCGTGGGCGATACCGTTGGTATTGGAGTACACCTCCACCTCGGGCTTTTTCCAGGAGGTGGACGAAATGATTTCCGCCAGGCCCTGCTGCGCCGGACGCACGAAGCTGGAGTGGAAAGCCGCCGCCACCGGAATCTGGGTGGCATCCACGCCCTGCTGTTTGCACGCTTCGATGGCCTTGGCCACGCCGTCCTGGGAGCCGGAGACGATGATCTGCAGCGGCGCGTTGTGGTTGGCGACGATAACCCCGTCGATGCCGGCAATAATCTGCTCGACCTTGTCGCGCTCGGCGTTGATTGCGGCCATGGTGCCCAGTTCACTACCCGCCTCACGGGCGGCGTCGACGATCAACCGGCCGCGCGCCTCGGACAGCGACATCAGGGTGCCGAAGTCGAACACGCCGGCGGCGTGCAGGGCGGTGAACTCGCCGTAGCTGTGGCCCGCCACCATGTCCGGTTTCAGGCCCAGGGAATCGAGCATGCGCAGGTAGGCGATGGACGCCGTGCCCAGGGCGGGCTGGGCGACATCGGTACTGGTCAGCGCCTGGGAGGCGGCGCGTTGCTCCGCCTCGGTGTAGCAACCACGCGGGAAGATGAACTGGCTGAGCTGTGCGCCCTCGCCAAACCGCTTGCCGAACGGCGCCGCCAGGCAGCTGTCCGCCTCGGCAAAGGTGTCGCGGAACACGGGCAGGAAGACACCCAGTTCGCGCAGCATGTCGGTGTACTGGCTGCCCTGCCCGGAGAACAGGAAGGCGAGCTTGCCACTGCCCAGGGTCGCGGGGTCGGAGATGCCGGTGCCCGGGGGCAGCTTGCTCTCCGGCTTGTCGATAGCGCCGAGCAGCGCGTCGAGCTTGTCGCGCAAGTCGCGCTGGGTGCGCACCACGGCAAAGGCGCGGTGTTCGCCGTCGCCCATCTGCTCGGCCAGGGCGCGCGCGATGTCGCGCAGCTCGAGGTCGACGCCCAGCGCCAGTTGGGTCTGCAGCCCGGCCAGTTGGCCGCGCAGTTCCTCGGCATCGTCCGCGGCCCAGACGAACAGTTCCGCGGGCCACTTGGCCATCAGCGGGTTGCGCATCCAGCTGCGGTATTCGCCGCTGTATTCCTCGGCGGTGATATGGAAGTTGGTGCCGCCGAAACCGAAGGCGCTGACCGACGCGCGACGCGGCACGTCCAGGCGCGGCAGCCAGGGGCGCGCCTCATCGAGCAGGTACATCGGCGACTGCGGGTCGGCGAGCACCGCGTTCGGCGTTTCGACATTCATGTGCGGCGGCAGCACCTTGTAGTACAGCGCCATGGCCACCTTGACCAGGCCGGCGACGCCGGCGGAGGCCTTGGTGTGGCCGATCATGGTTTTCACCGAACCCACCACCGCACTGCGCGGCTTGGCACCACCCTCGACCGCGAGGGTCGTGGTGCTCTCCAGTTCGGCGGTATCGCCGGCCACGGTACCGGTGCCGTGCGCCTCGAACAGGCTGACGCTATCCGGGCCGTACCCGGCGCGGGCGTAGGCGTTGCGCATGGCGCGCAGCTGGCCCGCGGGCAGCGGTGCGGTGAGGCCCTTGGCCTTGCCGTCGCTGCTGCCGCCGGCGCCCTTGATCACACAGTAGATGCGGTCGCCATCGCGCTCGGCGTCTTCCAGGCGCTTCATGGCGATCATCGCCACGCCCTCGGAAATAGCGATGCCGTCGCCGGTGGCGTCAAACGTGCGGCAGCGGCCGCGCGGCGACAGCGCCTGGGTCTGGCTGAAACACAGGTAGCCGAAGGGCCCCTGTACGGTGTCCACACCGCCGGACAGCACCATGTTGCTGTGGCCGAGCAGCAGTTCGGAAATACCCTGGTAGATCGCGGCCAGCGACGAGGCGCAGGCGGCGTCCGTGGTGAAGTTGGTGCCGCCGAGGTTCAGGCGGTTGGCGATACGCCCGGCGACCACGTTGATCAGGATGCCGGCGAAGGTGTCCTCGCTCCACTCCGGCAGCTGGTCGGCGATCTCGTCCGGCAGTTCTCCGTTGAAGCGAGGCAACTCCGAACGCAGGCCGTACTGCATACCGACGTCGCCGGTACCGCCACTGGCGCCAACGATAACCGACGTGTGCTCGCGATCGAACTCGCGCTCTTCATAGCCGGCATCGGCCAGGGCGCGGCGGGTGACCTCCAGGGCCATCAACTGCATGGGATCGATCGAGGTCAGCGACTTCGGCGGCATGCCGTAGCGCATCGGATCGAAGGGGAAATCGTCGATGAAGCCGCCCCAGCGCGAGTAGATCTTGTCCTTCGCGTTGCGGTCTTCGTCGAAATACAGGCGCCAGTCCCAGCGGTGAGCGGGAATCTCGGTGATCGCATCGATCTTGTCGATGATGTTTTCCCACAGCTCGGCGGGTGTGTGGGCGCCGGGGAACAGGCCGCCAACACCGACGATGGCGATATCCAGGCCGGCGACTTTCTCGGCGGCCTCGTCGATGCGCGACTCCAGCATGCCTTCGATGCGCTCGCGCGCGCCGTCGATGACCGCGCTATGCAGGTCGGCGACGGTCAGTACCTTGTCGCGCAGGGCCGCGACCTGGCCCAGCATATACATGCCGTCGTCGCGCTGGGTGGTCTCGTCGAGCTCCACCAGGCTGCCGGTATCCGCATCGCGCACGGTACCTTTGGAGGCGATGCGCAGGCGACCGAGGATGAGATCGTCGAGGACGCCGCGGACTTCGTCCGCCGGACCGCCACCCTTGAGCTGGCGCAGGCGCTCCTCGAAGAACGCGTCGGCAAACTTGGTGTGTGCGGCGCGGCTGGCGTGACCGGGGCCGGATTCCAAGCTCACCGTTTTGGTGCACTTGATTGCTTCATCCTGGAACGCCGGGACCACCGCCTCGCTGCTCACGATTTCCTCGGTGAACAGGTAGGCGCTGCCCATCAGGATGCCGATGCGCACGCCGAGTTTGGCCAGCGGCGCGACCATGGTCTGCAGCGCCGCCGAGGAGACCTCGTCGTGCAGGCCGCCGGCGAACAGGATCATCAGTTCGCCAGCCAGTTCGGGCTGCTTGTCCAGTTGCGTGAGCAGCACGTCGATCATGCTGCTCCAGAGCACGAAACTGCTCAGCGGACCGATGTGGCCGCCGCACTCGCGTCCCTCGAAAATAAAGCGTCGCGCGCCATCGCGGATGAACAGGTTGAGCAGGTTTGGCGAGGGTACGTGCAGGAAGCTGGGGATGCCGGATTCCTCCAGGCTGGCAGCCTGGTCCGGGCGGCCGCCGGCGATGATCGCATAGGCCGGGTTGTAGGCCTTGCACACCTCGATCTGGTGGTCGAGCAACTCGCGCGGCGCGAAGCCGAGCAGGCCGATGCCCCAGGGTTCCTCGGGCAGCAGTTCGCGGGTCTCGGCGAGCATCTGCTCAAGCTTCTCGCCCTTGACCAGCGCCAGGGCCAACATGGGCAATGCACCAGAACGGGCCACGGCTGCGGCGAATTTGGGGCAGTCGGAAACCCGCGTCATCGGGCCCTGGACGATGGGCAGACTGACGCCCAGACCCTGAGCCAGGGCGCTGCCCGGGGCCAGGATATTCTGGCGCGCGGCCATGACCAGGTTTTCGTCAATAGCGGTGTCGATCGCTGCCAGCAGTGCTGACAGGTGGCCGTAGCGGGTGGCGTAGGCGCCGGCGAAGGCAATGTCCTGGCCCAGCGGAACGATGCTCTTGGCGGGCTCTTCCCAGCTCAGCTTGTCGGTGACCAGTTCGCGCAACTCGGCGGGACCCATGGTGCCCGCCTCTTCGGCGAGCGCCTTGGCTGCGTGATTGCCCGGACGCATGAGGAAACGGAAATAGGTGCCGCGGGCGCCATCGCCCACGGCCAGCGCCTCATTGCCGACCAGGTTGGCGACCAGCGGGCGCAGGGTATCGCGCAGCGGGCTTTCGTCCAGCAGCAATACCTGGTTGTCCAGCACGCAGCCGCGGAAACCCAGCGCGTGCAGGGCCGAAGCAACGTGCGGGGTGACGCCACCGCGCAGGTAAAGGGGAAGCTCAGTACGTTTGAGAATACTCTGGGCGAGGATGAAACTGCTCTCCTCGCCGACCAGTCCGCCGGATTCATGGCCCTTCAGCAACAGGCCATCGACGGCGTTTTCCACCGGGCCCAGGTCGAATTCGCTGCTGTGGATCTCGGCCAGCAGGGTGACGCCCTGCTTGCGCAGCTTCTCCACCGCCACTCGGTTCGGCTCTACCAGCGCCGCATCGACGAACAGGTAGGCGAGCCCCGCGGGAGCCAGTTCACACAGGTGATCCACCAGCTTGTGGCTGAACGTATCGACCTTGACACCGAACTTGTGCCCCTTGGCAAAACAGGCCAACTGCCCCAGTTGCGCTTCGAAGCACAGGGGATCGGACAACAGTTCAAGGTTGAGTACGCCGACAGCGCCGGCGCGGCAGGCTGCTACCGCCAGGGTGGCGTCGCCGCTGCCTGCCGGAGTGAAGACAAATTTTTCAAATTCCATGGATACCGCCTTGGAGTGTGGCACGCCTTCGTCCCCTATCTACCCCTCGTAAAAGTTGACGAGGCACACAATCACAACATGCAATAATCGGGCCGACCCCGCTCAGCAACCACTCAAAAAGTAGGGGCTCGGCCCTCCCCAGTGCACCCGAGTATAGACCACATGCTAAAAATGAAAGATGAATCCCTGATGAAACGCAAATATTTTGCAGACTTTGTGACATAAGTCACGAAAGCGCTAGTGCGCCCAAGTTCGGTGCATGCGACACTCTGAAAGTGACCCCCTCAGCACTAAACGGGAACGTTTTCACTGCCAAATACCTGCTGTGAAGTGAGATGGAGCGTACTAATGCAACGCCTGTGCCACTGATACACGGCTCACAGCACTTATCCTCATATACCAAATTGCAATTTAACCAATTGATTTGGTGCAGTTTTCTGATTATCTTGGCGAGACCCGACAGGGGACTATTACTTTTTCAGGGGAGCTAAACCAGTGAAAACCATCATTCGCGGGCTGACTTGCATCGCCCTCACACTATTGTCTGCGCTTAGCCAGGCACAAAGCGGCACCGCCACCGGCACCGGCGCACTAGCCGGTTCCGGCATCTACGACGCCAGCGCTACCGGCACCGCCACAGCCAGTCTGGCCGGCGACATCCTGACGCTGGACTACACCTACGAACTGACCATGATCACCCCGCCCGGCTCCGTCGGCGAGGTGTTCACCGCCGCCGGCACGCTCGTTATCGATTACAGCGGCCCCGGCCCCGTCGGAACCAACTCGACCACCACCTGTACCCCGCCGGCCGTACCCAACGTGGACATCTGTCCCAACATTCTCGGCGCCGCCGCAACTTCCCTCAGCGGCGACACCGACCTGGTGACTGTCGTGCTGCAGTACTCGCCGTCACCGGGTGTCAACGATCTGACCATGACCTGGGCAATGACCTACGACGCCCCGCCGGAACCGCCGGAGCCCGTCGAGCCGGTGCCCACCCTGCCGCTGTTTGCGCTGATCCTCATGGCCTGCGGCCTCGGCGCCACCGCCATGCGCTCTCTGTCGCGCAGGAATACCCGCTAAACCATCTGCCCTCCCTGCAGGCGTCAGTTGTAAAGAAACCCGACAGCTGACGCCCGCAGAAACCAATTTCCGCCACTTTGCCCTGTCAACTTTCCTGACAAGAGCCGCCAAAAACTACCCAAACGGGCTAAGCAAAAATTGCGCTGCAAGTTTTTTGCTTGCAATCATCAAATCGTAAGCTAGAGTTTATTGGTCTCGCGTCACCTGTTCCGGGTGGCGACACTTCTATTGGAGATTTACTCATGACCTACACCAAGCACTGGAACTGGTTGCGCTCCGCAGCAATCGTTCTAGCCGCAGCGCTTTGCGTTGTGCCGGCCACCCAGGCCGCGCCAGCCAAGGAACGCGTCAACATCATCTACAAGAAAGGCGCGCAGGCCAAAATCATGGCAGCCATCGCTCGCAAGAACGGCCGGCTGATCTATGAATTCCCCGAAGTAAACGCAGTAACAGTAGAACTGTCACGCAAAGCGGTACGCGCCCTGAAGCGCAACGCCAACGTGAAATTCGTCGAAGCCGACACCATGCAGTACGCCTTCGCGCTGACCGACCCGTCTGACGGCGACCCCTACTTCCTGGGCCAGGCCGTACCCTACGGCATCCCGATGGTACAGGCCGACGTACTCGACGATTCCACCGCGGGCAACACCACCCTGTGTATCATCGACTCCGGTATCGACGGCACTCACCCGGACCACGCTGGCAACATCCTGGCCGGTGAGAACCTGACCACCTCCGGCACCTGGGACAGCGACGAGTCTTCCCACGGCACCCACGTGGCAGGCACCATCGCCGCGGTCAACAATCCCGACGTGGGCGTGGTCGGCGTGCTGCCGAACACCAACCTGAACCTGTACATCGCCAAGGTATTCGACGCTTCCGGCTCCACCGCTTCCTCCACCGTGGCCAAGGCCATGTGGGGCTGCTGGCGCCGCGGCGGTGCTGACGTGATCAGCATGTCCCTGGGCGGTGCCGGCAACAGCCGCCTGCAGCAGATCGTCGCCGACTTCCTGTACACCCGCGGTGTCCTGCTGATCGCAGCGGCCGGTAACGATGGCAACAGCGTTATCTCCTACCCGGCGGGCCTGGACAGCGTCATGTCTGTCGCCGCTATCGACGAGAACAAGGCCTGGGCGAACTTCTCCCAGTTCAACGAAACCGTTGAAATCGCCGCTCCGGGCGTCAGCGTCCTGTCCACCGTACCGGTAGGCAGCATCGTCGACTACACCGCGACCGTCGACGGCACCGAGTACCCCGCCCTGCTGATGGACGGCACCCCCGCCGCCACCGCGACCTCCACCCTGTATGACCTGGGCACCGGTGAAGCCATCGACGGCGCCGCAGCTGGCCAGATCTGCCTGATCCAGCGCGGCAACATCAGCTTCGCCGACAAGGTACTGGCCTGTGAGAACAGCGGCGGTATCGGCGCGATCATCTACAACAACGTTCCCGGCTCCCTGAGCGGCACCCTGGGTGACGTGGCCACCACCATCCCGTCTGTCGGCGTCAGCGACACCGACGGCGCCCTGATGCTGGCCGACGTGGGCACCATCGCCACCGTGGACACCCTGAACGGTATCGTGTCTGACTACGACTACGACTTCTTCAGCGGCACCTCCATGGCGACCCCGCACGTATCCGCCGTTGCGGCACTGGTCTGGAGCCACTTCCCGACCTGTACCAACGTCGAGATCCGCGACGCCCTGAACGCCACTGCTGAAGACCTGCTGACCGCCGGTCGCGACAACTTCACCGGCTACGGCCTGGTGCAGGCGTTGGCAGCCTACGATTACCTGGCCGAGAATTCCTGCGGCCTGTAATCGAGCGTTCCAACTCGAGAAAACGCCGGGCATTGCCCGGCGTTTTTTTTTGCCCCTGAAAAACCTCCCCGCTTTCAGTCCCGCTGCGGCACCAGGTATTCGATCACCAGTTGCAGAGTGCGCGCACCGCGGAACTCGTTGACGTCCAGCCGATAGGCCGCGCGCACGCTGCGCACGGACTCGTCGGGCCAGACCGAGGTATCCACGTTGAAGGCAATGGCGTCGACAATGTCCCCACTGCCGGGCAAACCCAGCACCAGTTTCAGGTGCTTCTCCCCGACCACACGCTGGTTGACCAGGGTAAACACCCCGTCGAACACCGGCTCCGGAAAGTGCTGCCCCCAGGGGCCGGCAAAGCGCAACAGCTGCGCGGTCTCCAGGGTGAACTGGGCCGGCGCCAGTTCGCCATCCGAGTCGATGACCGCCTGCAGTTCCAGGTCACGCGCGTGGCGCTCGACCTCGGCGACAAAGGCCGCGTCGAAGGCCGGATAATCTGTGCGGGCGATGGTCAGGCCCGCCGCCATGGCGTGGCCACCGAACTTGCTGACCAGGCCCGGGTGGCGCGTGGCGACCGCGTCGAGCACGTCGCGAATGTGTACGCCCGGGATCGAGCGCGCAGAGCCCTTGACCTCGCCCCCCTCCCCATCGGCAAACACGATGGTCGGCCGGTGCAGGCGATCCTTGATGCGCGAGGCGAGAATACCGATCACGCCCTGGTGCCAGCCCGGCTCGTAGAGGGTCAGCGCCGCGGGGGCCTTCGTCTCGCCGTCCAGCACCAGTTCGTCGAGCAGGCGCAGTGCCTGGTCCTGCATGTCGCGTTCGATCAAACGCCGGTCCTGGTTGATGCGGTGCAGCTCAGCGGCCAGGGGACGCGCCGCGCCGATCTCCGGCTGCAGCAGGCACTCGATACCCACGGCCATGTCCTCCAGGCGCCCGGCAGCGTTGATGCGCGGCCCCACCGCAAAACCGAGGTCCGAGGCGACCACGCTGCGGGCCTGGCGCCCGGCGACTTCCAGTAGCGCGGCAATTCCCGGTCGCGCGCGGCCGGCGCGGATGCGCTTGAGACCGGCCTCCACCAGGATGCGGTTGTTGCGGTCCAGCGGTACCACGTCGGCCACCGTGCCCAGTGCCACCAGGTCGGTGAGGCGACCGAGGTTGGGCTCGGTGCGCCCGGCGAACCAGCCACGCGCACGCAATTCGGCGCGCAGCGCGAGCATCAGGTAGAAGATCACACCGACGCCAGCGAGATTTTTGCTGGGAAAGGGGCACCCGGGCTGATTGGGATTGACGATGACATCCGCCGCGGGGAGCGCATCCCCGGGCAGGTGGTGATCGGTGACCAGGGTGGCGATACCGGCCTCGCGCGCGGCGCGCACCCCCTCGACACTGGAAATACCGTTGTCCACGGTCACCAGCAGGTCAGGGCGTTCGCCGCGCAGGGCCAGGGCCACGATCTCCGGAGTCAGGCCGTAGCCGTACTCGAAACGGTTGGGAACCAGGTAGCTCACCCGCTGCGCGCCGAACTCGCGCAGCGCAGTCATCGCCAGCGCAGTGCTGGTGGCGCCATCGGCATCGTAGTCGCCAACGATCAGAACATACTGCTGCGCGGTCAGTGCATCCGCCAGCAGCCGGGCGGCGGTTTCGGCGTGGAGCAGTTGTGCGGGTGCGGCGAGTCGCGAGAAGTCGAGGTCGAGTTCGTCCGTGGAGGCCACGCCGCGGCCGCCATAGACACGGGCCAGCAGCGGATGCAGGCCATCATCGCGCAGCGCCGGCGGAACCTCGGCCTGGCGCTGGCGAATGGACTTTTGCATGCCGCGCGGAAAACCTCAGTCGCGCAGGTTGTCCGCCATGAACGCGCGCACTGCTGCGAGATCGTTGGGCAGCACCTCGCAGCGCTCGGGCCGCTCGAACAGGTCGCGCAGGTGCAGGGGCAGGCCGACTTCCTCGGTGAGGCCGGCGCTGCGCACCGCGTCGGGGAACTTCGCCGGGTGCGCCGTGGCCAGTGTGACCACCGGTACCGCGGCATCGACACCCGACTCCAGCGCGGCGCGCACGCCGATGGCACTGTGCGGGTCGAGCAGGTATTCGCACTCGTCCCAGGTCGCGGCGATCTGCGCGCAGGTCTGGGTATCGTCGACACAGGCGCTGGAAAACAGGCTGTGGGCGCGGGCCATGGCGGTGTCGGAGAAGTGAATCGCTCCGGCATCGAAACGCGCCATGAGATCGGCGATGGCCGCACCGTCGCGATCGTACAGATCGAACAGCAGGCGCTCGAAGTTCGAGGAAACGCTGATATCCATGCTCGGCGACAGCGTGTGATGCAGGGTCTGCCGGCTGTAGGTCGCGGTGGTCAGCGCCCGGTGCAGCACGTCGTTGCGGTTGGTGGCGATGATCAGGCGCTCCACCGGCAGGCCCATGCGCTGCGCCAGGTAGCCGGCGAAGATATCGCCGAAGTTACCGGTGGGTACCGAGAACGCGACCTTGCGCGCCGGTGCGCCCAGCGCCACCGCCGCGTAAAAGTAGTAGACGATCTGCGCCATGATGCGCGCCCAGTTGATCGAGTTGACCGCCACCAGGCCGCGGTCCTCCGGCAGGAAACTGCGATCGGCGAAGCAGGCCTTAACCATCGCCTGGCAGTCGTCGAAGTTGCCCTGTACCGCCAGGTTGTGGATGTTGTCGCCCACCACCGTGGTCATCTGCCGGCGCTGCACTTCGGACACGCGCTGGTGCGGGTGCAGGATGAAGATATCGATATTACTACAGCGCTTGCAGCCCTCGATGGCCGCCGAACCGGTGTCGCCGGAGGTCGCGCCCATGATCACCACCTTGCGGTGACGGCGCTCCAGCACGTAGTCCAGCAGTCGCCCGAGCAGTTGCAGGGCGAAATCCTTGAACGCCAGGGTCGGGCCGTGGAACAGTTCCAGCACCCACTGGTTGTGGGCGAGTTGCACCATGGGCGCCACCGCGGTGTGACGAAACTCCGCGTAGGTGTCCTCGATGATCGCGCGCAGGTCATCGGCGGGGATGCAATCGGCGACGAACGGTGCAACGATTTTCTGTGCGAGCTGCGGGTAGTCGAGCTCCGCCATCGCCGCGATTTCTTCGGCAGAGAAGGTCGGCAGGGTTTCCGGCACGTAGAGGCCGCCATCCGGCGCCAGGCCGGTGAGGAGTACGTCTTCGAAGTTGAGTGCCGGCGCCTGCCCGCGGGTACTGATGTATTTCACTGTAACAATCCGTGGTATCTGGGTTGCGGGGGCACTAGCCGTCCAGCGGCTCGACGCGGATACGCGCCACCTCGCCGGAGATGGAATCCAGTGCCTCGATAGCCGCCACCGCCTGGTCCATGCTGCCCTGCACGGCGCGGTTGGTGAGCACGATCAGCGGCACCCGGTCCTCGCCCTCGGCGGGGGCCTTCTGGATTAGCGCCTCGATACTGATGCCCTGGTCGCTGAAGATGGTGGCGATCCTCGACAGCACGCCGGGACGGTCCTCGGCGACCATACGCAGGTACCAGGGCGTGACCACCTCGGTCATCGGCACGATGCGCACATCGCGCAGCTTTTCACTGGCAAAGCCGAGAGCCGGCACGCGGCACTGTTGCCCGGCGGAGAGCTCACGCGCCAGGTCGACGATATCCGCGACCACTGCAGAGGCGGTCGGTTCGGCACCGGCACCGGCGCCGTAGTACAGGGTCGGCCCGACGGCATCGCCCTCTACCAGCACCGCGTTCTTCACGCCGTTGACGTTGGCCAGCAGGCGCTTTTCGGGAATCAGCGTCGGGTGCACGCGCAACTCGATACCGCCGCCGGTCTGCTTGGCAATGCCCAGGTGCTTGATGCGGTAGCCCAGTTCCTCGGCGTACTCCACGTCCTGCGGGGTGAGTTCGGTGATGCCCTCGGTGTACACCGCGGAAAACTGCAGCGGCATGCCGAAGGCCAGCGAAGCCAGGATGACGAGTTTGTGCGCGGCGTCGATACCCTCGACATCGAAGGTCGGGTCGGCTTCGGCGTAGCCCAGGGCCTGGGCCTCGGCCAGCACATCGTCGAACTCGCGGCCCTTGTCGCGCATCTCGCTGAGAATGAAGTTGCCGGTGCCGTTGATGATGCCCGCCAGCCATTCGATGCGGTTGCCCGCGAGCCCCTCGCGCAGGGCCTTGATGATGGGAATGCCGCCGGCCACCGCCGCCTCGTAGCGGATGGTGACGCCGCACTGCTCGGCCTGCGCAAACAACTCGTTGCCAAACTCGGCGATCAGTGCCTTGTTCGCCGTCACCACATGTTTGCCCGCGGCCAGGGCTTTTTCTACTACTTCCTTCGCGACCGTGGTGCCGCCGATCAATTCGACGAGAATCTGCACCTCCGGGTCGTCGATCACCGCGAAAATGTCGCGGCTGACGCGGGTGGAGCCGGTGTCACAGGCGGGGTTGTCGCGGCGCGCACCGACGTGCACGACTTCGATAGCGGCCCCCGCGCGCGCGGCGATTTCCGCGGCATTGCGCGCGAGCACATTGAAGGTGCCGCCGCCGACGGTGCCGAGGCCACAGATTCCAACTTTTACCACTTGCGCGCTCATCGCTCGCCCTTTACTCCCCTTCCCAGCCCGCCTCAGGCGAAGCCGTCTGTCTTGATCATCTTGCGTATGTTGCGCACTGCCTGACGGGTGCGGTGCTCGTTCTCGATCAGGCCGAAGCGCACGTAGCCTTCACCGTACTCGCCAAAGCCGATACCCGGCGACACCGCGACCTTGGCCTCGACGAGCAGCTTCTTGCTGAACTCCAGCGAACCCATCTCGGCGTAAAACTCGGGGATTTTCGCCCACACGAACATAGTGGCCTTGGGCGACTTTACCGGCCAGCCGGCAGCGTTGAGGCCTGTGCACAGCACATCGCGCCGCGACTGGTACATCTCGCGAATCTCCGAGACGCAGCTCTGGTCGCCCTCCAGTGCCTTGATCGCCGCCACCTGGATGGGGGTGAACATGCCGTAGTCGAGGTAGGACTTGATGCGCGCCAGGGCGCCCACGAGGGTGCGGTTGCCGCAGCAAAAGCCCACCCGCCAACCGGGCATGTTGTAGCTCTTGGACATGCTGAAGAATTCGACGGCGATATCCCGCGCACCTTCCACCTGCAGGATGGACGGCGCCACGTAGCCGTCGTAGCACAGGTCGGCATAGGCCAGGTCCTGCACGACCCAGATATTGTGTTCGCGGGCGATTGCCACCACGCGCTCGTAGAACTCCAGTTCCACGCAGTGCGCCGTGGGGTTGGACGGGAAATTCAGCACCAGCATCTTGGGCCGCGGCCAGCTGTTGTGGATGGCCTTTTCCAGCTCCTCGAAGAACACCGTCTCGTTCTCGCCCATGGGTACGTGACGGATATCGGCACCGGAGATCACGAAACCATAGGGGTGGATCGGGTAGGACGGGTTGGGTACCAGCACCGCGTCGCCGGGGCCGGTGGTGGCCAGCGCCAGGTGCGCGAGGCCCTCCTTGGAGCCCAGGGTAACGATGGCCTCGGTCTCCGGGTCCAGAGTGACGTCGTAGCGGCGCTGGTACCAGTCGCAGATCGCCTTGCGCAGGCGCGGGATACCCTTGGACTGGGAATAGCGGTGGGTGTCGCCGCGCTGGGCGGTCTCCACCAGCTTGTCCACGATGTGCTGCGGCGTGGGCTGGTCCGGGTTGCCCATGCCGAAATCAATAATGTCCTCACCGGCCGCGCGCGCCTTCTGCTTCAACTCGCCGATGATGTTGAACACATAGGGAGGAAGGCGCGAAATCCGCCGGAATTGCTCGTCCACGTTAAGCACTCTGGTACGGCGCCCCGGGGATATCCGGGGCGCGATTAAAAAGGTGGGAAACAGTAAGGTTTCTAAGGGGTTATGTCAACGCAAGGCAGGGGCGAATCACTCCAGGCCGAGGGTGACCATGAGCTGGTCGACGGTCTGGTAGCCCGGAATCAGCTGACCGGTCTCGGTGATCAGGGCCGGGGTGCCGCGCACGCCCAGGCGCTGGCCCAGTTCGTATTCGGCGATAACCGGGTTGTCGGCGCACTCGACGGCGGGCACAGACTGCTTGTTTTTCAGCTTGGTCAGGGCTTCCTGGCGGTTCTCGGAACACCAGGCAGTAACCATGTGGCTGTAGGCAGCAGAGCCGACGCCGGCGCGCGGGAAGGCCAGGTAGCGCACTTCCACCCCGCGCTTGTTCAACTCGGGCACCTCTTTATGCAGCTTCTGGCAGTAGAAGCAGCTGGTGTCGGTGAACACGGAGAGCACGGCGCGGGGTTCGCCCTCAGGCTTGAAGATAATCATGTCCGCCTCATCCACCTGCGCCAACTGGTCCTTGCGATCGGTATCGCGGCGGCGCTCGGACAGGTTGACGTAGTCGCCCTTGTTGACCGCGAACAGGTCGCCGTGAATGAAGTAGCTGCCGTCCTCGGTCGCGTATACCAGCGGGCCGTTATCGAACTGTACGGCGTAGATACCGGGGATCTCACTGCGCTCTACGGTCCCCACCTTCAGCCCCATGGCCTTGCTGTTCAGCGCGGCGGTGAGCCGCTCCAGGACAGCCTTGTCGACGGCCTTGTCCTGGGCGCCTGCAGCCGCAGCGGCAAGGCTCAGCACGAGGGTGATGACGGTGCGGGAAATACGGGAAATCATGTTGCGTCCTCAATCTGCGGAGCGCCCTTTGACGGTGTGCCCCGGTGTTTTTTGTCGACCTGCTTTGACCCCGACCGCGCGCGAAGTTCCTCAGCCGCGCGGGTGGTGCCGGGCATGCAGTTCCTGCATGCGCTGCCTGGCCACGTGCGTATAGATCTGCGTGGTAGTAAGGTCGCTGTGCCCCAGCAGCATCTGCACCACGCGCAGGTCGGCGCCATGGTTCAGCAGGTGCGTGGCAAAAGCGTGTCGCAGGGTGTGCGGCGACAGGTTCTGCGCGATGCCGGCGCGTTGCGCGTAGATTTTAATACGATGCCAGAAGGTCTGGCGAGTCATCTGCCGCCCCTGTTTGCTGGGAAACAGCACATCCGACGGAATTCCGTGCAGCAGTTCACGTCGCGCCCCGACAAGATAGCGCTGCAACCAGGCCAGCGCCTCCTCACCCATGGGCACCAGGCGCTCCTTGCTGCCCTTGCCAAACACCCGCACCACGCCCTGGTTCAGGCTCACCTGGTTGACCTGCAAACTGGTCAGCTCGCTCACCCGCAGCCCGCAGGCATACAGCAATTCGAGCATGGCCCGGTCGCGAAACTCGATGGCGCTGTCGAGATCCGGCGCCTCCAGCAGAGCATCCACCTGCGCCTCGGACAACGACTTGGGCAGCGGCCTGCCCAGCCTGGGACTCTCGACATCCAGCGTGGGGTCGACCTGCGTGGTGCCCTCGCGCAGCTGGAACTTGTAAAAACCCCGCAGGCAGGAGAGAAAGCGCGCGGTGGAGCGCTGGGAACTGTTCTGCGCCAACCGCGCGCCAAGATACTGCTGAAGGTCGGCACGATCGGCCTTCAGCAGCCCCTTGCCCAGCTCTTTGCCCAGCCACTGGTCGAACTGCCGCAGGTCGCGGCGATAACTGCTCAGGGTGTTGTCGCTCAGCCCTTTCTCCATCCACATGGCGTCGATGTAGCGTTCGATGTTGGGGTTTTCTGGCGTCTGGCTCGGCATGGGCTGAACGGTACCATACTCCGACGGCGGGACTTTTAACTTTCTGGACAATCGGTCCTCTGTACCGGAGTGCCCCTGCCCGGGACCGCCAAAAAGTGTACATCCGTGTGCAGGCTCGGCCTCCCGGAGTGCCGGCCGGGCGATCCATGGGCTCGGGTGGTTCATCGTAGTCGCAGCCGGCCCAACTGCTGCTGGTACGCCTGATTTCGGGACCGCCAAAAAGCGTACATCCACGTACAGGCTCGGCCTCGGGGCCTGGTGGGGATTCTCACTTTCCAGGCAATCGGCCCTCCACACCGCAGTGCCCCTGCCCGGAACCGCCAAAAAGCGTACATCCATGTACAGGCTCGGCCTCGGCCATCCATGGCCTCGGACGCCCCGGGCAGGGGCACTGCGGTGCAGAGGTCCTGGCAGTCAGCGTTGCATGAGATTGGGGGTTCAGCTGGTCGCTACGGGTGCGATGCGGACGGAGGCGCTAGATGCTGCGGGTTGCGACAAACAGGAGTTGCGGATGCTGCGACATCGGGACTGCCGCTATCGCTATAGCTGCCGAAGCGTTGCAGACCCAGTAGCAGCAACGACCTGCTGACTCACCCGCCACCTGGAATCACGATGTTCGAGGCCCAGATGCTGGTACGCCCGATTTCGGGGCGTCCGAGGCCATGGATGGCCGAGGCCGAGCCTGTACATGGATGTACGCTTTTTGGCGGTCCCGAAATCGGGCGTACCAGCAGCTGGGCCGGCGCCAACCAGAATGAACCGCCCAAGCTTCAGCGCCTCAAATCGTCTGCCCCAGGGTCACCGCGAAACCAGCCCCCAAATGACGGGCACAAAAAAAGCGGCCGCAAGGGCCGCTTTCGAAGGTTCAAGCCTGAGCTGTAATCAGCCCAGCTTCTCCTTGATGCGTGCCGCCTTGCCGGACAGCTCGCGCAGGTAGTACAGCTTGGCCTGGCGCACGTCACCGCGACGCTTGACCTGGATGCTGTCGACCAGCGGGCTGAAAGTCTGGAAGGTACGCTCGACGCCCACGCCGTGGGAGATCTTGCGCACGGTGAAGGCCGAGTTCAGGCCGCGGTTACGCTTGGCGATACACACGCCTTCGAACGCCTGCAGACGCTCACGGTTGCCTTCCTTTACCTTTACCTGGACGACCACAGTGTCACCGGGGCCGAACTCGGGCAGTTCCTTGTTCATCTGCTCAGCTTCGAGCTGGGAAATAATCTTGTTGGTGCTCATGGCGCGCTCCTGTTAAATGCAAAGCAGCTTCACAGCTGGCTCTCTAATCTAAATTTCGTGCGAATCGCGGGATTCGCGTTCCCGGCGGTACTCCGCCAATAATTCTGTTTCCTCGGCCGTCATGGCCCTGCCTTCGAGCAGGTCCGGGCGGCGCTCGCTGGTGCGGCCCAGTGCCTGTTTCAGGCGCCAGCGGCGAATCTCTTCGTGATTGCCGCTGAGCAATACATCCGGTACGTGCCGGCCCTGGTACTCCTCGGGCCGCGTGTAGTGCGGGCAGTCGAGCAGTCCGTCGGCGAAGGAATCCTCCTGCGCGGACTGCGCGTGGCCCAGCACCCCGGGCAACTGGCGCGTCACCGTATCGATGACCACCATCGCGGCGAGTTCCCCGCCGCTCAATACGTAGTCGCCGATGGACAGCTCCTCGTCCACCTCGGCCTCGATCAGTCGCTCATCGACGCCTTCGTAGCGTCCGGCGACCAGCACCAGGCCGGTCTCGCGGGCCAGGCTGGCGGCGATGCCGTGGTCCAGCCTGCGTCCCTGGGGCGAGAGGTAGATGACCTTCGCGCCCTGCCCTGCCGCCTGCCTCGCTGCCGCGATGGCCTGGCGCAGGGTGTCTATCTTCATCAACATGCCCGGGCCGCCGCCGTAGGGCCTGTCGTCCACCGTGCGGTGGCGGTCCGTGGCGTAGTCCCGCGGGTTGCTGTGGCTGATGGCCACCTTGCCCTGGGTTACCGCCCTGCCGGTCACGCCGTGTTCGCTGACCGCGCTGAACATCTCCGGGAACAGGCTGACGACCGCGATGTGCATCTCAATCCTACCCGTTCCCCGCCCGGAGCCTACGCCTGAGCGCGGTACCGTGCCCTACTCGTCCAGGTACCAGTCGACGTCCATGCGGCCCGCGGCCAGGTCGACGTCGCTGACGACCTCATCCAGGAGGTAGGGGATCAACCGCTCCCGGTCGTCGATGCTGCCCTCGCAGGCCTGCACCACCAGTACATCGTTGGCGCCGGTTTCGATCAGGTGATCGACCCGCCCGAGCAGTACCCGCCCGGCGTCCGTTTCCGGCTCCCTGCCCCAGACCTCGAGACCCTCGAGCTGGTGCCAGTAATAATCGCCCTCTTCCAGCGAGGGCAGGCTGGCGGCTGCCACCAGGATCTCGAGCCCGCGGTAGGCCTCGGCCTCATTGCGGTCATCGACACCGGCGATGTGGGCGACCATGCCCTTGCCCTGGCGCTTCCACTGGTCGAACTCGACCGGCTCCAGCGCGCCGCGGCGTCGCAGCTGCCATCCGCCGAGCCGGAACAGGTTGTCCTGCGGCTCGGTATACGAGTGAATTTTCACCCAGCCCTTGATGCCGTAGCAGCCGGTAATCTTACCGGCTGTCAGCGCGCTGGATCCGGGCTCACTCATCAAAGACCGGTCGCGCCAGCCTTATGCGGCAGCAGCGGCGTCCTTGACCAGCTTGGCCACACGCTCGGACAGCTGCGCGCCCTGGCCCTGCCAGTAGGCGACGCGGTCCGCGTCCACGCGCAGGCGCTCTTCCTGGCCGCGGGCGATGGGGTTGAAGAAACCCACGCGCTCAATGAAACGGCCGTTACGCGCATTGCGGTGATCGGTGACGGTCAGGTGGTAAAAGGGGCGCTTCTTGGAACCGCCACGTGCAAGTCGAATCGTTACCATGTGCTCTCAATTCCCTGGATTTCTCGGCAGCCGGCTGTGATTTAGGGGGCCGCCCACGACAATAAGCCGGCACCCGGGCCGGAAAGGTGGCGTATCATACGGAAAAGCGCCCCGGATGGAAACCCCAGTGACGGGAATTTTTCATGGAATTCGGGGCCTTACGCTGGCCTCCCGGGGGCCTAGCGCATGGGGGGCATACCACCGCCGGGGGGCATCATACCGCCGAGGCCGCGCATCATCTTCTGCATGCCGCCGCCCTTCATCTTCTTCATCATTTTCTGCATCTGCTTGTGCTGCTTGAGCAGGCGGTTGAGGTCCTGCACCTGGGTGCCGGAGCCCTGGGTGATGCGGCGCTTGCGCGAGCCCTGGATCATCTCCGGCTTGCGCCGCTCCTCCGGGGTCATGGAGTTAATCATGGCCTCCATGCGTGCAAACATTTTCATATCGACGTTCTGCTGCGCCATCTGCGCCATGTTGCCCATGCCCGGCAGCTTGTCGAGCATGCCGGTGATGCCGCCCATCTTGTTCATTTCCTGCAGCTGGTCGCGGAAGTCCTCGAGGTCGAAACGCTGGCCCTTCTTGACCTTGCGTGCCAGCTTCTCGGCCTTGGCCTTGTCGACCTTCTGCTCGGCCTCCTCGATCAGCGACAGGATGTCGCCCATACCGAGGATGCGCGAGGCCAGGCGGTCCGGGTGGAAGGGGTCCAGGGCGGCGGTGCGCTCGCCCACGCCGAGGAACTTGATCGGCTTGCCGGTGATGGTACGCACGGACAGCGCCGCACCGCCGCGGGCGTCGGCGTCGACCTTGGTGAGGATGACACCGGTCAGCGGCAGGGCTTCACCGAAGGCCTTGGCGGTGTTGGCGGCGTCCTGGCCGGTCATGGCATCGACCACGAACAGGGTCTCGATGGGGTTGACCAGCTTATGCAGTTCGGCAATCTCCGCCATCATCGCCTCGTCGATGGCCAGGCGGCCGGCGGTGTCGAGGATCAGCACGTCGCTGAACTTGATCTTCGCGTGCTCCACCGCCGCGCGGGCGATGTCCGCGGGCTTTTGCGAGGCCTCGGAGGGGAAGAAGTCCGCACCCACCTCGTTGGCGAGGGTCTCCAGCTGCTTGATCGCCGCCGGGCGGTAGACGTCGGCGGAGACCAGGGTGACCTTTTTCTTGTCGCGCTCGATGAGCAGTTTGGCCAGCTTGGCGGCGGAGGTGGTTTTACCCGCGCCCTGCAGGCCGGCCAGGAGGATCACCGCCGGCGGCTGAGTGGCGAGGTTCAGGCCCTCGTTGGCCTCCCCCATCACCGCCTGCAGTTCCGCCTGCACGATCTTCAGGAAGGCCTGGCCGGGGCTCAGGCTCTTCATCACTTCCTGGCCCAGCGCGCGCTGCTTGACCGACTCGACGAAGTCCTTCACCACCGGCAGGGCGACGTCCGCCTCGAGCAGGGCCATGCGCACCTCGCGCAGGGTGTCCTGGATGTTGTCCTCGCTCAGCCGGGCCTTGCCGGTGATGCTGCGCAGGCTGTGGGAAAGACGATCGCTGAGACTCTCGAACATGGGGGCTCTCTCGCAGGAAATCTCGGTTGGAACCGGCCCGCTGCACTATTGATTCTACAGGGCCAGTTCGGTACAAAGGGGCGAATTATACGCCACCCCCGGGGCCAACCC
Organism: Mangrovimicrobium sediminis; assembly: GCF_004745945.1. GTDB lineage: Bacteria > Pseudomonadota > Gammaproteobacteria > Pseudomonadales > Halieaceae > Mangrovimicrobium > Mangrovimicrobium sediminis. The sequence continues at coordinate 176,090 of NZ_SRLE01000001.1, forward strand.
CAAGCCGATGTCCGCCGCCCTCCTCGCCCCCGTCGCCGCGCTGCTGTACCTCGCCGCGACCGGGCTGCACCTGTTCGACGTCTCCCGCCAGCGCCACACGCTCAGCCGCGGCGTCAAGCTGCTGGGCGGCGCGGCACTGCTCGCCCACGCGGTGGTGGCAGTGACCAGCGTGGAGGGCAGCGGCGGCCTGCACCTGGGCTTTTACAAGATTTCCGCCCTGATGTTCCTGGCCATCAACCTTACCTGTGTGGTGATGCTGACCTGGCGTCCGCTGCAGAACCTGCTGGTCATCCTGTTCCCGCTCTCCGCCCTTTCAGTGCTGGTCTCGGAGTTCGCGCCGGATACCGAGGTCATCTCCCGCGACCTGCCGCCGGGCATGGTGGTGCATATTGCCAGCTCGATCTTCGCCTACGCGGTGCTCACCCTGGCCGCGGCGCAGTCCGCCCTGGTCTCCGTGCAGGACTACCAGTTGCGCCACCGCCACACCCGCGGCATCGTGCAACTGCTGCCGCCGCTGCAGCGCATGGAGAGCATGCTGTTCGAGTTGCTGTGGCTGGGCGTGCTCCTGCTCACCGTCTCCATCGTCACCGGCTTCCTGTTCGTCGACGACCTGTTCGCCCAGCACCTGGTGCACAAGACCACGCTGAGCATCGTCGCCTGGCTGCTGTTTTCCGTGCTGTTGTGGGGCCACCGGCAGCTGGGCTGGCGCAGCCAGACGGCAGTGCGGCTGACGCTGGCGGGATTCATCGCGCTGATGCTGGCATTTTTTGGCTCCAAACTGGTGCTCGAGCTGATTCTCCACCGCGTGTAATGGATCACAATCCGGGCTTGCCCCGGCATTCCTTTTTCTTCAAAATTTCGGCTCGCCCACAATAAAGGTTGTTCACCGCCTTGGACGACGAACCGTTAGGTCTTCTGTTTTCCGTTCTGGCAGCGCTCATACTCTTCTCCGCCTTCTTCTCCAGTTCGGAGACGGGCATGATGTCGCTCAACCGGTACCGCCTGCGGCACCTGCAGAAACACCACCACAAGGGCGCTATCCGCGCCGGCAAGCTGCTCGATCGTCCGGACCGGCTGATCGGGTTGATCCTTATCGGCAACAACCTGGTGAACATCCTCGCCTCGTCGATCGCCACGATCATCGCCATTCGCCTGTGGGGGGACGCCGGCATCGTCATCTCCACGCTGGCGCTGACCCTGGCCCTGCTGATCTTCGCGGAAATCACGCCGAAAACCATCGCCGCCCTGCACCCGGAGCGCGTGGCGTTCCCGGCCAGCGTGGTTCTGCTGCCGCTATTGAAGCTGCTATTGCCGGTGGTGGTGGGCGTGAACTGGATTACCAACGGCCTGCTGCACATGCTCGGCTTCGACCCGAACAAGCAACTGGACGAGAGCGTCTCCTCCGAGGAACTGCGCACCATCGTTACCGACGCCGGCCACCTGATTCCCGCGCGTCACCGCGGCATGCTGCTGAATATCCTCAACCTCGAGTACGTCACCGTCGACGACATCATGGTGCCGCGCAATGACGTGTTCGGCATCGACCTGGAGGCCGACGACGATGAAATCCTGGCGCGCATCCAGGCCAGCTCCCACACCCGCTTGCCGGTGTGGCGCGAGGACATCAACAACATTGTCGGCGTGCTGCACACACGCAACCTCACCCGGGTGATCGACGGCCAGGGCCTGGACCGTGTCGCCCTGGAGCGCGAGATGGAGTCGCCCTATTTCGTACCGGAGAGCACGCCGCTGCACACGCAGCTGATGAACTTCCAGAAGCACAAGCACCGCCTGGGCGTGGTGGTCGACGAATACGGCGAAGTCATGGGTCTGGTGGCGCTGGAGGACATCCTCGAGGAGATCGTCGGCGAGTTCACCTCCAACCTGCAGGACAGCTCGGACTTCATCTTCCCGCAGCGCGACGGCACGTTCATCATCGCCGGCACCGCCAACATCCGCGAAGTGAACAAGTCATTGAAGTGGCAGCTGCCCACCGATGGCCCGAAGACCCTCAGCGGCCTGATCCTGGAAACCCTCGAAGGGTTCCCGGAAGGCAATGCGGGGCTTTCGATCGGCGATTACCGGCTGGAAATCCTGCAGCTCGAGGGCAACGTGGTGCAGGCGGTGAAGGCACAGGTCAGAGCCTGAGGCTGGGCGCGTCCCGGCGACGCGTTGCGATGAAGCAGGCCGGTTATAGCGACCGGTTCAATCCAATCGGCTTAATCCAAACGGCCAACTCGAAACGGCTTAATCCAGCCGGATGTCTGTCGCCGCCTCGCGCCGGCGCTGGGCGCAGGCGAGAATCTCGCGCTTGCGCTGCGGACTGGCCATGAACCAGTCGACGATTTCGTCGGCGCTGCGGTAGCAACCGGTGCACACGTCTTGCTCGTCGAGCAGGCACACCGAGATACACGGCGAGGCGGGGGCGGTATCGTTCACGCCTGCTCCCGCAGGCCGGCGAGATAGCGCCGCGCCTTGTCGCGATAACCCTCGGCGTTGAGCAGCAGTTTCGCCTGGGCCTGCGCGTCCAGATCCTTGACGATCTTGCCCGGGGAGCCGAGCACCATGGAACCGTCCGGTACTACCATGCGCTCGGTGACCAGCGCGTTGGCGCCGATCAGGCAGCCGCGCCCCACCTGCGCGCCGTTGAGGATCACCGCGTTGATACCCACCAGCGTGCCGTCGCCGATGGTGCAGCCGTGGATCATGGCGTTGTGGCCCACCGTCACGTTGCGGCCGACGATGGTGGGGTAGCCCGGGTCCGCGTGGATGACCGTGCCGTCCTGGATATTGCTGCCGGGGCCGATCTCGATGCGGTCGACATCGCCGCGCAGCACACAACAGAACCACACGCTGCTGTACTCGTGCAGGACCACGTCGCCGATCACCGCCGCCCCGGGGGCGATGAAATGGCCTTCGCCCAGCAGTTGCACCTGCTTGTCTCCCAGGGAGTATTTCACGGGCTTTCCTTCCAGTTGCGCTGCAAATCGAACCCCGCATCGTAGGCAATATTGGCGAGCATGGCCAGCACCGCCGCGGTCACGCCCCAGATGTTGTCGTTGTCGATATCGTAGTGCGGCACCATGCGCTCGCGTCCGTCCTGGATCATGCGTTCCAGGCGGAACACCTCGCGCTCGGCGAAGCGGTCCAGCCCCAGGGTGAATACGGAATCGAATTCCCGGGTGTCGACCACCGGGGTAAACGGCGCGGTAATCGCTGCGACGCAGGGATGCACCTCGAAGCCGGTGCGGGTGACCAGCGGTGACAGCTCTCCCAGCGGTTGCGCCAGGCCGGCCGGCAGGCCGACCTCCTCGGTGGCCTCGCGCAGGGCGGTGGCCCAGGGCGTGGCATCTTCCGGTTCACGCTTGCCGCCGGGAAACGCCACCTCGCCGGGGTGGTGGCGCAGGTGGCGTGTGCGCCGGCCCAGCCAGACCCGCGGCGTGGCTTCCATCGAGAGCGCAACCAGCACCGCGGCCTGGGGTTTGTCGCTGCCGTCCCAGGTATTCCCCGCCAGCGGCAGCTGCCGCTCTATCGCCTGCAACACATTCACGGCAGCGGGTTGACCAGTTCGACCATATCCCAGGCGGGCTCCTCGTAGGGATGCGCGGCGTACAGGGCATCCACCACGGCGCGGGCGCAGCGCTTGTCGCAGACCATCTCCACGCGGTACTCGGGCACCCGCTCCAGCGCCCCGTGGCTGCCGATAAAGGGCTGGCTGCCGGACATGGGCCGGAACTGCCCCTCGCCCGCCGTCTGCCAGCAGCAGTGTTCGTAGTCGCCAATGCGCCCCGCGCCCGCGTCGAAGCAGGCTTCCTTGACCGCAGCGAGGTGTGATTCCGGCACGTAGAAACCGAGCTTATACATCGCCAGCCTGTTCCGCGTAATAGCGCTGGGCAAAAGTTTCCAAGGTGCCCTCCTCAACGGCCCGGCGGATACCCGCCATGTGCTGCTGGTAGTAGTGCAGGTTGTGAATGGTGTTGAGCTGCGCGCCGAGAATCTCGTTGCATTTTTCCAGGTGGTGCAGGTAGGCACGGCTGAAATTGCGGCAGGTATAACAGCTGCAGTTTTCATCCAGCGGCGCGGTGCTGCGCCTGTTCACGGCGTTGCGCACCTTGACCACCCCGCGCGAGGTGAACAGGTGACCATTGCGCGCGTTGCGCGTGGGCATCACGCAATCGAACATGTCGACGCCGCGGCGCACGCCTTCCAGCAGGTCCGCCGGCGTGCCGACGCCCATCAGGTAGCGGGGTTTGTCCTCGGGCATCAGTGGCTGCAGGTGTTCCAGCACCGCCATCATCTCTTCCTTGGGCTCGCCCACCGAGAGACCGCCGATGGCATAGCCGTCGAAGCCCAGGGCTTCCAGCCCGGCCAGTGACTCGCTGCGCAGTTTCTCGTACATGCCGCCCTGCACGATACCGAACAGGGCCGCCGGACTCTCGCCGTGGGCCGCCTTGCTGCGCGCCGCCCAGCGCAGGGAGAGCTGCATGGACTCGCGCGCCTCCTGCTCGGTGGCCGGGTACGGCGTGCACTCGTCGAAGATCATCACGATATCCGAGCCCAGCGCACGCTGGATGGCCATGGAGGTTTCCGGGTCCAGGAACACCCTGGCGCCATCCACCGGCGAGGCGAAACGCACGCCCTCCTCGCTGATCTTGCGCATCTTGCCCAGGCTGAACACCTGGAAGCCGCCGGAGTCGGTGAGGATCGGGCCGTCCCAGCCCATGAAGTCGTGCAGGTCGCCGTGGGCCTCGATGATTTCGGTGCCCGGGCGCAACCACAGGTGGAAGGTGTTGCCGAGAATAATTTGCGCGCCGATCTCGCGGATGTCCCGCGGCAGCATGCCCTTCACCGTACCGTAGGTGCCCACCGGCATGAAGGCCGGGGTTTCCACCACACCGCGCGGAAAATGCAGTCGGCCGCGGCGCGCGGCGCCATCGCCGCCCAGGCGCTCGAAGCGCATATGGCACTCGCGACTCACGCGTCCTCCCGACGATGGCTGATAAACATGGCGTCTCCGTAACTGAAAAAGCGGTAGCGGCTGGCGATAGCCTCGGCGTAGGCCGCCATTATAGCGTCCCGGCCGGCGAAGGCGCTCACCAGCATCAACAGGGTGGATTCCGGCAGATGGAAGTTGGTGATCATCGCGTCCACCGCGCGGAAGCGGTAGCCGGGGTAGATGAAGATGCGCGTGTCGCCGGTAAACGGCGCGATGTCGCCGCCGGCGCTGGCCGACTCCAGCGAGCGCACCGCAGTGGTTCCCACCGCGATCACCCGCCCGCCGCGCGCGCGGGTCTCGCGCACCGCCTCGCATACGGCCGCTGACACCTCGGCGAACTCCGCGTGCATCACGTGCTCCTCGATATTGTCCGCGCGCACGGGCTGGAAGGTACCGGCGCCAACGTGCAGGGTCACCTGGGCCTGGCGCACGCCGCTGGCCGCAATCTCTTCGAGAAGTTCGCGGGTGAAATGCAGGCCGGCAGTGGGCGCGGCGACCGCACCTTCGCGGCGGGCATAGACCGTCTGGTAGCGCTCGCGGTCCTCGCTGGCGTCGGCGCGCTCGATGTAGGGTGGCAGCGGCATATGCCCGATGGCCTGGAGGATTTCGGCGACAGGCGCACACTGCGCGCTGTCCAGGGCAAACAATTCGCCCTCGCGACCGGTGACCTGCAGGTGGACGTCGCCGTCCGGTTCGGTATCGGCGTCGCGGGCCAGCAGCAGGCGCGTGCCCGGCTTCGGCGACTTGCTGGCACGCACGTGGGCGAGCGCCGTGTGACTGCCGGTGACGCGTTCGACCAGGACCTCCACCCGCCCGCCGGAGTCCTTGCGCCCCCACAGGCGCGCGGGAATCACCCGGGTGTCGTTGAACACCAGCAGGTCGTCGGCTGTGAGCAGCCCCGGCAGGTCGGTAAATTGTCGGTGCGCGATAGCCCCGTCGCGCCCATCCAGGCACAACAGACGGCTGGCGCTGCGCTCGGCCAGCGGGTACTGGGCGATCAGCTCCGGGGGCAGGTCAAAACTGAAGTCGGTGCGTTGCATGGACAAAAAAGCCGGCGCGGGGCCGGCTTTCCTGAGTGGCTCAGCGGGAAATTACTCCTCGCTGGCCTCTTCCTCGGCCGGCGCTTCTGCGGAGGCTTCCTCGGCAGCAGCTTCCTCGGCGGGCTCTTCGGCTACGGGCTGGGCCACTTTCACTTCGACCAGGCCCTCGGCGACGAGGATCTTCACTTTCTCTTCGCCATTGACGGCGTTCTTGTTGGCATCCTTCACGGCGTAGCGCTCGTCGCGGCGCTGGTAGATGCTGTAATCGTCGGTTTTCTTAACCAGTTTCATGGACATGGTCCTTTCTCCTTACGGGTGTCGCAACGCGGTTGCGGGTACTCGGAACAGCCGCCTTCAGGACGGCCTTGATTGACGTGCACCAGGCTCGCCCCAGGGGCCAGGCCCAAGGGCCAAATCCAGGGGCCGGGTGACGACAGGCCGCGGAGTTTACATGGAAACCGGGGCCAGGTTAAGGGCCGTATTGCGCTTTGGAGACCGGTTGTTATAATCCGCCGCTCTCCCGGGCGGGCCTCCGCCCGACCGCTCAATGCCGGAGTGGTGAAATTGGTAGACACGTCGGATTCAAAATCCGATGGGGTAAAACCCGTGCCGGTTCAAGTCCGGCCTCCGGTACCAGACGCGCCCCGCGTCGAAGCTTTATATCCAGGCGCCTCCCACTGCGTGTTCACGCATCAGGCCTGAATCGCTGGCAGTCCTCGGGCCACAGACTATTCTTGAATAGCAGCGCTTGTTCGAACACGTCGCCAGACCGACTGGAGGCCATACTCCTGGAGAAAAAGAAATAATGCCTACTGCGGAGCTTTCCGAACTCGACCGCCATGTTTTCGCCTACTTCATTTCACACGCCGCACAGACACTGAATATCGACGGCAGGTTTTATCCCTACGGAGAGCTGGTGATGGCGATCCGTAACAAGCTGCAGCTCAATACCAGCAAGTTTGGGAAAGGCGTCACGTCCCGCGTCGACCCGGTTTCCAGGTACTTCCTGGACCTGCTGATCGAGCGCGGCGCCCTGTCCGATATTCCCCAGAAAATCGGCAACAACATGCACCAGTTCCAGGCGGATGCCTACCGCAACCTGCTGCGGGAACTGGAAACGTCCGACGAAATTATTCGCGCCGCCGACGGCAAGGGCGATGACTACTGGCGCGAGTTGTTCACACGCCTGATGTGACCAGCGGGTTTACCAAACCCGTCCTTATCCCACATTCACACAGCAACAAATTTTCGATTAGTTCACATATTTCCTGTCGCCATCTTGAAGCGTAGCGGCTGCCACCGCACACTTCTGGCGTGGGCAGCACACGTCGCTGGCATCCCATTTGAATGGAACTCAAAGCAGGATTGACATATGCACGTACTCATCGGGCTGCTCACGGCCATCGCCTCACTGCTCTATGCCCTGGATCGTCTGGGCGTCGACATCGGCTGGCTCAATCCCTGGGCCTGGGCGCGGCGCCGACGCTGGCGCAAGCAGTTGAGCGTCAATCCCGCATTTAACCTGAATACCCCCATGGAGGCCGTGGCGCTGCTACTGGTGGCAACGGCGCGGATTGACGGCGACCTCAGCGCCGAGGAGAAAGCCGAACTCAAACGCCTGTTCGAGGATTCCTTCAAACTGAATTCACGCGACGTATCGTCGCTGATGAGTTCCAGCACTTTCCTCCTCGGCAGCGGTGATGAGGTCTTCCAGCGGCCCGAAGAAGTCCTCGCCCGTAGCCTGGACCGGTTCAGCCCAGAGCAGAAAGACTCGTCCCTCGAAATGCTCAACACCATTTCCGGCGTCGGCGGCACCCCGAGCCAGGCACAACAGGACTTCATCGCCAGAATCCGCGGTTCGTTATTCACGGAGGTCGCGGCGCAAGGCTGGCAGTAACAAGTGGGGTCAGAGCCCTTTTTGAACACAAAAGATCACTGACTCCCAGCCCGGTCGACAACGCAAACCTGGTCCTCTCCAGCAGCGTATAAATCAAATTGGATCAAAAAGGGCTCTGACCCCTTAAATGCTTGACGAGGATCGTCTGACTGGTTCGAATAGTGTCTCTATAAAAAATAAATAACGAGACTCACCACGTGGAATCCGCAACGACAAACCCTGCCGCCGGGCACGGTGAGCCGCGGCCATCGCCGGGGCGGTGGTACGCACTCGCCATCCTGTTCCTGGTGTCGGTGATGAACACCATCGACAAGATGCTCATTCCGGCCCTGGCCGAACCGCTGCGCATCGAGTTCGACCTCAGTGACTCCCAACTGGGCCTCCTCATAGGCCTCGTGTTTTCCGTGGCCTACGCCATCGCCTCGATCCCCATGGGCCTGATGATCGACCGCCTGAACCGGACCCGCCTTCTCGCCGGACTGCTGGCGCTGTGGAGCGTGCTCACGCTGGTCAGTTCTCGGGCCGGCTCCCTCACCAGCCTCGCCCTGTGCCGCATGGGCGTGGCTGCTGCGGAGTCCGGCGGCAATCCCACCACTCTGTCGCTGCTCAACGATTACTTCCCGCGCAACGAGAGGGCGCGCGCCATCGGCATATTCAGTGCCAACGCGGCGGTCGCCGGCGTACTGGTGTTTTCGCTGGCCGGGCTGATTGCCGCGCAACACGGCTGGCGAGCGGTGTTTGTCGCTGCCAGCGTGCCGGGGTTTCTGCTCAGTATTATCGTGCTGCTCAGCCTGCGCGAACCCCGGCGCGGCGCCTTCGATCCCGCTCCTGCGGCCGCTGAAGACGCGACTCCCCCGGGACTGGGCACCGTGCTCAGGGCCCTGGGCTCGAACCGGACGCTGCTGTGGGTGATCTCCGCCGCCGTGCTCACCACCATGGGCCAGGCTGGGAGCAGCGCATTCGTGTCCGCCTTTTTTGTGCGTATCCACGAATTGCCGCTGGAAAAGGCGGGGCTGATTGCGGGCCTGATTCTCGGGCCCGGTCTCGCCATCGGCTCCGTCACCGGCGGGTTTATTGCCGATGTCAGGGGCAGGCGCAGCGCCGGCGGCGGCTGCTATTTCGTGGGCATCGCCACCGGGCTGGCGGTACCGCTGGGCATCGCCGCGTACATGGCGCCAAGTGTCGCGGTATCCATGGTCTGCCTGTTCGGCTTTCAGGTGCTGGGAACCTGCTTTTACGGCGCCACCATGGCCACCATTCTCGAGCTTTCCCCGCTGCGGGTGCGCGGCTCCATCATCACCTACAGCCTGTTGCTGATGAACCTCGGCGGCTACGGGCTCGGCCCACAAATCTCCGGCGGCTTCAGTGATCTGTACCGCCACCTCGGCGTCGATGAACCCCTGCGCTGGGGCCTGGCCAGTGTGATTGGATTGCTGCTGCTGGCGTCCGCCTGCTACTTCATCGCCGCCCGGCGCATGCAGGGTGGTCGTTAGGAAAACCTGGAAGCGGATAGCTACCGGAAGCGGAGAAACAAAGCGTCGGGTAGCGGCAAGAACAGTTGGCGCGGTGAAAAAGGGTCCGCGCATTGCGCGCGGACCCCGCAGTCATCACTGGCCGAGGTTGTAGCGCAAACGGACCCCGTACATCCGCGGCTGCCCGTAGAGGTAGTCGATGATGCCGAAGGAACCCCAGCCGCCGCCGGTAGCCACTTCGTAGGCCTCGTCGGTGACGTTATTGGCGAACAGTGACACATCGATTGCCGAGTTGAACACGCTGCGCCAGTGCACGTTGACATCGATCAGGCTGCGATCGTCGATGTAATCATACGGCGCCGGCGCGCTGGTGTTGACCAGCTGTTCGTCGGTGTAGCTCCAGATGACACCGAAGGAAACGTCGCCGTAGCTCTCGTCGATGGGCAGGGTGTAAGTCGCGCTCAGCGAAGCCTTGTGCTCGGGCACCAGGTTCAGCGTGCCGCCCTCTTCCGCCAGCGGGCTGATCTCCAGGAACGGCGTACCCTCGAGGTTGACGCCCGAGGTGTCCAGTTCTTTGATCTCCGCATCCAGGTAGGCATAGGCGAGAGTCACTTTCAGGTTGTCCGTGAGCACCGCCACCGCATCGACTTCAATACCGGAGATTTCGGATTTACCGGCGTTGACGATGGCCGCGCCGCCGGAGACCTGCGGGTAATTGACGCGGTCGGTGATAAGCGAGCCGAATACCTGCTGGTCCGTGTAATCGTTGTAGAACGCGGCAATATTGAGGATACCCTCGATGGCGCCGCGGTAGGTCAGCTTGGCACCGACTTCGTAGTTATCCACTTCTTCCGGGCCCCAGGTTTCCACGCCGGGGTTGGTGAAGTTGATGCCGCCCTGGCGGTAGCCGCGGGCGTACTTGGCGTAGATCAGCGCGTCTGGTGAAGGCTTGTAGTCGAGGTTGACCAGCCAGGTCGGCTCGTCGGACTCCTCTTCCAGGGTCTTGCCGCACACCTTGGGATCATCCGCGATCACCCCCGGGAAGCGGAAGGAGTCGCGACAGGTCGCGATCAGCGGCTCGGTGGTGAACGGGGCCGGTGCGATACGCACGCCCTGGTCGTAGCCCTCGATCTTGTCGAAGGTGTAGCGCACGCCTGCGGTCAGTGCGAACTCGTCGGTGATGTCGAAGGTACCCTGGGCGAAGATGCCATGGTTCTCGAACTTCAGCTTGGTGGCCGACTGCGAGATGTTGCCTGCCAGCGGGATGGCGGAGAAGTCGCAGTCCGTGGTGTCCACGTTGTCGCAGTAGGTAAAGATGCCGGTGCGGCCGCCGTTGAGGCCGTCCGGATCCGAGTACTCTAAGTAACCGCCGACCACGTATTGCAGGCGGTCGTCGAAGGCAAAGCCCTGCAACTGGAGTTCCTCGGTCCAGGTGTTCTGTGCCGCATTCGACTCCCCGGGCAGCATGCCCAGTTCAATCAGGCGGAACGGGGTCCCGGGGGTGATCGGCGCCGGAAAGCCAAAATTCAGGAAGTTCACCGAGTCCGGCACCGTGAAGTTATCGCTGTACAGGCTGAAGCGCGACTTCTCCTCGAATTCACCGTAGCTAAGGATGTTCTTCACGGTGAGCGAGTCGTTCACTTCCCAGGTGGTGGTGTTGATGAACTGCCACTGCTTGATGCTAAGGTTAGCGCGCGGTGCATTCACTTCCACGTCGAACTCATCGTCGCCGCGTGCAGCCTGCCGGTCGATCTGCTCGCAGGCGGCGAGCGTGACCATGGCGTTGATGCTGATCTGGCCAATCTCGTCGGGCACCGCGGCCTCCCGGTCGCAGGCCACGTAGCGCGAGGCGTAGCCCGCGGTGTTGGAATCGCTTGAATGCAGGATCGTGTAGTTTTCCAGGGAGTCGGTGATCTCCCAGATGGCACTCAGGCGGTAGGCCTCGTAATCGCGATCGTTGAAATCCGGGCCGTTGCCGGACTTGTTCTCCATGTAGCCGTCGCGCTGGTTGATGTCGGCGGCGAACCGCACCCGGAAGCTATCGGTGAGAGGAACGTTCAACGCGCCCTGCACCCGGGTCATGTCGTAGTTGCCGACCGAGCCCTCGATATAACCGCCGAACTCGTCGACCGGTTCCTGCGGCACCAGCAGGATCGCCCCGCCGTCCGTGTTGCGTCCGAACAGCGTGCCCTGCGGGCCTTTCAGGACCTGCACGTTCTGCAGATCCATGAAGGCGCCGGCGCCGACCGTATTACCGGAGGTGGTACCGCCCTGGGCGCGCACACCAACCACGTCAGCGAAGTACACGCCCACGGTGGGCGCGGTGGCCTGGTCCTGGTTGAAGCCGCGAATCGAGAACGAGGATTTCTCCGGACCGTAACGTTCATTCACCGACAGCGACGGCGTGTAGTTGGCCAGGTCGCTGGCGACGGTGATGTTGCGGTCGTTTAGCTGGTTCTGCGAGAAAACCGTCATCGAGATGGGTACGTCCTGGATGTTCTCCTGGACGCGGCGAGCGGTGACCACGACTTCCTCGAGAGTCACGTTCTGCGCCTGAACGGGCAAGGCCGCCCATACAGCAATCGCGAGAGCGGTCTTTTCAAAAACCCTGTAATTCATAGTGTTCTCCTGACGTTATTATTAATCTCGATGAACAGGTTTTATGGGCGGGGTCGCCCGGGACTTCGGTATTACGGACTGGTGTTTGCTACCTCCACGCCAAACAGACGGCACGCACCGCACCGGTGTCGCGAAACACCGATGGGCAGGATTCGTCCCAAAGCGGGACCTGTTAGTGACCGGGTAACCAGGCAATCAGTTGTCATAGGCCGTTTTTTATCTTTACTAGTCTGGCGCACAAGACAATGTAGAACAGGCTCAGGATGAGCCTGAAATTCCGTATTTGGAACAGTTATTCTACATCTTTACTTATAATGACACCCCCCCTGAACGGCTGTCAATCACTGACAGCGCCCACCCGGGTCAATGGAGAGTGTTGAGAGACTAGCGCAACAGCAACAATGGCGTTTGCGACTGCGCCAGCATGCGCAGGGTGACGCTGCCAAACAGCAGCTCGCGCAGGCGACTGTGGCCGAATGCTCCCATCACGATCAGGTCGATCGCATGGCTGCGCTGGTAGTCCAGCAGGGCGGTCTCGGTATCGCCGGTGAGGTTGGCGCTCACCACCGACAGCCCCGCATCGCGCAAAACGGCCTCGCCCTCAGCGAGTACCGCCTGGTCGGCGGCACTGTTCTTGCCCACCTGGACCAGGTGGCAGTCCAGCCCGGCATAGAGCGGGCTCATGGTCATCATGTCGAGACCGATGCGTGCCGCCTTGCTGCCATCGTAGGCGATCATCAGGCGCTGCGGCGGCGCCTCGAGTGGCCGCTTGACCACAAGGATGGGACGGTGCAGGGCGCGAATCACCGGCTCCAGCTGCTCGCCGATGGCCTGGTCGGTCTGCTCGGAATGGGATTCGCCGCGGATGCCGAGCACCAGCACGCGAATCTCCTCCTCCATCTCGATCAGGCTGTCGACCAGGCTGCCGTGACGCTGCAGGGCCACGATGTCATCCACCTGCGCTGCACGCACGCGGCTTTCGGCCGCGTCCAGGATCAGCTTGCCCTGGTCGCGCAGGATCTTGCTGCGCCGGGATTCCAGTTCGGTGAGTTCCTCGAGCAGTTCGGAGCGCTCGCCGGGGCCGAGGTTGCCGCTGAGGTCAAAGGTCGAGGCCACCCGGTGCTCGAGGTTGTGTAGCAGTCGTACCGGCGCCGCGACCCGGCGTGCGATCCAGGCGGTGTAATCGGCGACGGCATCGCTGATCGGCGAACCGTCGACACAGGCAAGCACCAGGCTTCTTGTCGTTGTCATGCTCAGTGCCCTCCGAGGACTTTCTCGATTTCTTCGGGTTTATCATGCACGCCAAAGCGGTCGATGATCGTGCTGCTGGCGTCATTGAGACCGATCAGCTCCACCTCGGCGCCCTCGCGGCGGAACTTGAGCACCACCTTGTCCAGCGCGCCGACCGCCGAAATGTCCCAGAAGTGGGCCCGACTCAGGTCGATGACCACGTTCTCCACCACCTCGCGAAAATCGAATTGCTCGATGAATTTCTCGGCGGAGTTGAAAAACACCTGGCCGATGACCTGGTAGCGGCGCGTGCTGCCGTCCTCGTCCAGCGAGGAGGCCACGTACATGAAGTGGCTGACCTTGTTGGCGAAGAACAGCGATGCCAGCAATACACCGACGAACACGCCGTAGGCCAGGTTGTGGGTGGCCACCACCACCGCGACGGTGGCCACCATGACGATGTTCGACGACAGCGGGTAGTGCCGCAGGTTGAGCACCGACTCCCAGCTGAAGGTACCGATGGAGACCATGATCATCACCGCCACCAGGGCCGCCATGGGAATCATCGACAGCCAGGGGCCGAGAAACACCACCAGGATGATCAGGAACAGGCCCGCGCAAAACGTCGAGAGCCGTCCGCGGCCGCCGGACTTCACGTTGATCACCGACTGGCCGATCATCGCGCAACCGGCCATGCCGCCGATCAGGCTGCTGCCAACGTTGGCGATACCCTGGGCCTTGCACTCACGGTTTTTGTCGCTCTCGGAATCGGTGAGGTCATCGACGATGGTCGCGGTCATCATCGACTCCAGCAGTCCCACCACCGCCATCGACGCGGAGTACGGCAGGATGATCATCAGGGTGTCGAGGTTGAGCGGCACATCCGGCCACAGGAACACCGGCAGCGTGTCCGGCAGCTCGCCCATGTCGCCGACGGTGCGGATATCCAGGCCCATGCTAATGGCGACCGCCGAGAGCACCAGGATGCACACCAGCGGGGACGGTATCACCTTGCCCACCAGCGGCAGGTAGGGGAACAGATAGATGATGCCGAGCCCGGCGGCGGTCATGGCGTACACATGCCAGGTGACGTCGGTGAGCTCTGGCAACTGGGCCATGAAGATCAGGATGGCCAGGGCGTTGACGAAACCGGTAACCACTGAGCGCGAGACAAAGCTCATCAGGTTGCCCAGTTGCAGGTAGCCGGCGAGGACCTGCAGCGCACCGGTCAGCAGGCCCGCCGCCAGCAGGTACTGCAGGCCGTGGTCGCGCACCAGGGTCACCATCAGCAGCGACATCGCGCCGGTGGCGGCGGAGATCATGGCGGGCCGCCCGCCGGTCAGGGCGGTGATCATGGCGATACAGAACGACGCGTACAGGCCGATTTTGGGATCGACGCCAGCGATGATCGAGAACGCGATCGCCTCGGGCACCAGCGCCAGCGCCACCACGAGTCCGGCGAGCAGATCGCCGCGAATATTTCCGAACCAGTCGGCCCGGGTCCAGCTCAACAACATCGAACAACCTATACAGTGGTAAGGGCGACCGCCAGCGGGCACCTGCATGAGGTGTACCCGCGACGGCACAGAATGCGAACAGGATGCAAAACCGGCGAGCGATGCGCCGCGCGGCAGTCGCATGACCGGCGCGCCCTGCAGGCGAGAGGAATTTCACGTGGACCGTGCGTTTCGCCCCGCCAGCGGGCGCGAAAAACGACGAGCCGGGGATTCTACCCCAGCGGCGCTACAATTCAAGGTCGCGCCCCCCGCGCGGCAAGGCCCCCGGGGGCCTGCGCCACCGCCCTGCCCGGCGACTATCGAGAGTTCGAAAACCGGCCTCCGACGCCCGCGTCAGCAGTGGCCGAAACTGCTACCATGCCTGCGACGACATCGTCGACGGCGCACAGGTCGCGCCTGGCGAACGACTCGACAATAACGATAAGCCGGACAGGAACCCCAGCATGCAGGACGACCTCGCCATGCGCGCACTCGCCGACCACCGGGAAATCACCGATCTCATCTACCGCTACTGCCGCAGCGTCGACCGCCTGGACATCCCGCTGGGCCACTCGATCTGGCATGACGGCGGCACCGCCGACTACGGCGAGCTCTACGAGGGTCCGGGCCCGGGCGTGATCGACCTGATCTGCCGCCAGCACGAGCACACCCTGCACCACTCCCACCAGGTGACGAATATCCTCATTGCGCTGGATGGCGAACAGGCGGGCAGCGAAGCCTACTGCACCGCGACGCTGCGCCTGCGCGACGGACAGGCCATTCGCCAGATCAGCGTCTGGAGCCGCTACCTGGACCAGTGGTCACGTCGCGATGGCCGCTGGGGGCTGGATCACCGCCAGGCCGTCATCGACTTCGACGAGATCCGCGAGGTGACACCGATGGCAGAGCACCAGGTCGGCCGCCGCGACCGCCAGGACCCCTCCTACCGCTGCCTGCCCTGAGCGCGGCGCCCGACACCAACACAGCTGGAGCATCCCGCGTATGTCCCCACCCTCCCCCGACTTCGAGGCATCGCTCAGGCAGCGCTACGGCAGGTTCAGCACGTTCCACGCCGTCGACATCGACGCCCCCGCGCAGGCGCTGTGGCGCGAGATCGAGGCCTTCGAGCAGTGGCCGCAGTGGAACCCGCTGTATACACGGGCCAGCGGCAGTTTTACCCCCGGCGCCACACTGGGCTTTACCGTCGCCATCCCCGGGATGCCGGAACACACCGGGCAGGCACAGGTCGTCGAACTGCAACCGGGGCAGTGCGTGAGTTACCGCATGCTGGGCCGGGAATGGCTGACCCGCGCCACCCGGTTTATCGAAGTCAGCGAACTGGATAGCGGTCGCAGTCGCCTGGTCAACGGCGAGGCCATGGGCGGGCTGCTCGGCCCGCTTCTGTACCTGGGATTCTCAGCGAAGATTCGCGGCGGCTTACAGGGCATGAACGAGGCGCTGAAGGCGCGCCTGGAAGGCGGGCGCGCCGCGGACGGCTAGTCCGGAACCTTTGACTGGAAACGCCTCTGCGCAACAGCCGCCCCGAAGCTGCTAGCCGGGAACCGCCTCGATCGCGATCGGCACACCGGAATAGTGGGCCATGCCGCTCAGGCGGTCGATGGCCGCGGTGCTGGTCAGCCGGTTGACGTTGCTGTGCAGGTAGCCGTGACTGATCGACACCACCCCGCGGCGCACCCCGGGGTCGATACGCGCGACGAATTCCACCACACCGCTGTCATTGCTCACGCGCACCATCTGGCCGTCGCGAATCCCGTGCGCCTCGGCGTCCAGCGGATGCAGCAGGGCGTTGGCCTCTTCGCCGAGAAAGTCGAGTTGTGCGTTGAACTTGCGGCGCTGGCGGCGCGAGGAAAAACACAGCGGCTTCGGCGCATCGCCCTGTTCAGCATCGAGAGCGCGCATCTCGTTCCACTGCTCCACCAGGCGCTGCGGCGCGAGCCGCCAGCCGCCGATGCGCTCTATGTGGCGGTCCACCCAGGGGGCGGGAAACTCCAGCGGGCGCTCCACGTAACCCTTGGCCTGCAGTTCCTCGAAACTGCAGCGCGCGCCGGTCATCAGGTGGGCGAGCATGGCCTCGTCCGCTTCCTGGGTGGGCTCGCAATCCGGCACGTGCGCCGGTACCGGCAGGCCGGCGCGGCGCATGATCTGCGAGATCACCCACCAGGCGGAGCGGCGCTCGCCCAGCGGCGCCACCAGCGGCGCCGAATACTGCATGGACAGGTTCCAGCCAAGGGTATCCCAGCGGCTGAGTTCCGCGCGCTCGATACCGTCCTTGGTCGGCAGCACGTGGGTGGCGAACGCCGTGGTCTCGTTGTGCAGGATCTCGGTCATCACATGCAGTTCGAGATCGCCCAGGGTGCGCTCCAGCGCGTTGGTATCCGGAAAGGAGCGCAACAGGCGGCCGCCGAAATTGAACAGGCCGCGGATATTGCCCGCGTCGATCTCGTCGGGCAGCACCGCGCAGGGCCAGTCGCCGAGGATGCCCAGCGCGTCGGGGCGGGTCTTCGCGCCGGGCGTCCAGGGGTCCATCTCCGGCAATTCGAAGTTCTCGTAGGGGTGCAGGAAACTCGGGTGGAACCAGGTGCCGCCGCGATTGTTCATCGCCCCGGTGAGCACCATCAGAAGCCAGGCAAACCACTGGGTCAGGTTGCAGCCGGTGGACATGGTGATGCCGGTGCCGGTCTCCACCACCACGTTGCCACCCTTACGGCGGATCGCCGCGAGCAGGTCGCGCATGTCCCGGGCATCCACCCCGGCCACCGCCGCGGCGGTGTCGAGATCGTAGCCCTCCAGCGCCGCGCGCAGGGTGTCCAGGCCCTGCACCGGCTGGCGCGGCACCAGCGGGCCGTCGTCGATGATCTCGCGCACCAGCCAGGCGAGGATGGCGTAATCCTTGCCCGGGTAGGCGGCGATGTGTCGTGTGGAGAACTTCGCCGTCTCGGTGAACACCGGGTCGATGGTCCACACCTCGCCGCGCCGGGCGGCCTCGCGTATCCACACCGCCGGGTTGTACATACCGGTGTTGTGGGCGTGGCTGACCATCGGATTGGTGCCGACGTAGATCAGCATTTCCACGGCGTCGTAGTCGGTCTTGGGGTTGAGCCCGGGGAAACCGCCCATGGCGCCGGCCATGAGCACCTTGGCCACGCCGTCGATAGTCAGCGGCGTGAACTTGGGGCCGTAGCCCAGGGCCTGGTGCAGCGCCTCCTCCATCGCATAGCCGGAGGAATCCAGGCCGAGTCCGCTGCCGAAGTTGATCGCCACGCTGTGGCCGCCGTGGGTATCGATGAGGGTACGCAGCCTGGCGGCGATATCGTCCAGGGCCTCGTCCCAGCTCACCGGCTCGAGGCGACCGTTACGCCGCATCAGGGGCCGGTCGATCGCCTCGGGGCTGTGGTGCAACTGGCCCACCGCGCGCCCCTTGGGGCAGGTGTAGCCGGCGGAGAGCGGGTGCTCCGGGTCGCCGCGCACCTTGAGCACCTGGTCGCCGGCCACCTCGGCCAGCAGCCCACAGTGGACCATGCAGACTTTACAGTAGGTGCGCTTCAGTTCGACGGGCCTGTCCGACATGGGGCCTCCTGCGCGTGTCGCCGTTATTAGACTTATAAGTGATCAACTGGCCACATTCTGCGCCGCAGGGACGCCCTTGGCAAGTCGGGGCGGGCCAGGCTTACTTGTTGTCGACGATGTCCTGCAGTGCCTGCGCGAACCAGCGCACCGACCCCGGCGGTACACGACCAGTGGTCAGGCGCCGCGACTGGATGGTAAAGCCGTTGAGCAGGGTAAGCATATTGAGCGCGCGGGCATTGGCCTGCGGTGGGCCCAGCCATTTGGCCAGGGGTTTGAGGATGTGGTCGCGGGTCACGCGCTGGGCGATCTCCGCCGACTGCGGGTCGGCGGTGGCGAGGATGATCATGGTCGGCAGCTTCGGGTTGCTGCGGCTGACCACCAGTTTCGCCATGCGCTGCCCGAAGTCCTGTTTGTCATCGACGAACAGCGAGTGCTCCTCGATGCCGTAGACTAAGGTGGCCTCGAACAGGCTCGCCTTGCTGCCGAAATGCCGCGCAATCAGGGACGGCGCCACGCCCGCTGCGGCGGCGATATCCCGGGTACCTGTCCTGGCGTAGCCGTGCTCCGCAAATAGCTCGAAGGCCACGCCGAGAATCCGCCCCTTGGTCTGCTGCGCATCGCGGCGCCTGGTTTCCTTTCCCCTGGCCATAGACCCTCCTTCTGGTACATCGGGTTATTTCATTTTGTCACGCAACTTTAGCATAATCGGTGCTCGCGCTACCGCAGTACATTCGGTGCACTGAGTATCGATTCTGCGCGTGGCCAGGCACACTCCTCCACAATCATAAGCACAGGAGATACGCATGCCCACCAACGCGGAGATTGTCACCGAGTTCGTCCACTGCTGGGCGGACAAGGACATCGACAGGATCATCGACTACTTCACCGATGACGCCGTCTACATCAATATCCCGATGGACCCGCCCAACCACGGCAAGGCGGAAATCCGCGCCATGATCGAAGGCTTCATCGGCAGCGCCGAGGCCATGGATTTCGAGATCTTCCACCAGGCGGAGTCCCCCGATGGTATCGTCATGAACGAGCGCTGCGACCGCTTCCTCATGGGCGGCCAGTGGGTGGAACTGCCGGTCATGGGCATCTTCGAGCTCGAGAAAGGCAAAATCAAAGCCTGGCGCGACTACTTCGACCTCAACCAGTTCACCAGCCGCATGCCGCAAGCGGCCGGCTGACCCGCTCGCCCCTGCGGCGACCGGCAACCACAAGGAGATTGCAATGAGCGACGAAAGCAGCGCGGAGATCCGCGACACCCGCGCCGACTGGATGACCGAACACCGGGCCATGTACCTGCGCTCCGGCGGCGCCGAGGGACACATCATGGACCTGACCGCGGTGGGCGCCCACCCCTTCGGCACCCACTGCCTGGTGAAATACACCGGGCGCAAGAGTGGCAAGATATTCATCACGCCCCTGTGCTACGGCGCCATCGGCGGCGAGGTCGTCATCGTCGCCTCCAAGGGTGGCGCCGACCAACACCCCGCCTGGTACCTCAACATCCGCGAAGCGGACGAAGTGCAGTTCCAGATCGCCACCCAGGCGTTTCGCGCCAGCTGGCGCGAGCCGCAGGGTGCGGAGCGCGAAAAGGTATGGAACTTCATGGTCGACTGCTACCCGTTCTACGCCAATTACCAGGCCTCTACCGAACGCACCATACCGCTGGTCATGATGAAGCCGCTGGAGGCGATCGACGTATTCCGCGAGGCCGACGCCACCGGGGTTCGCCAACTCTGAGCCGGCGCGGCGGCGAGCGCTCTCAGTCGGGGAACTCGCGGCGCACGCGCTCGAGAATCTCCGCCACCGCCGCCCGCGCCTGGTGCTCGGAGAAACCCTCGACGAGCAGCGCGCGGCTGGCCGCCTCCAGGTAGTCGCCCTTGCCCGGGTGTCCGTGCAGCGCGAGTTCCTGGTAGATCCGGATGCAGTCCTCGGCCAGGGTCAACGAGACCAGGTTGAACTCCTCTTCCTCCAGCTGCTTGAGGCTGGCGGTGAGCCGCCGCGGTTCGCCCAGCAGCGACTGCATGACCTGGGCCCGCTCGACGTCGACGATGCCGTCCTCGATCAGCAGGTTCATGGTCTTCACCACGAGGTCGGTGTACTTCCAGTGTTTGTTCAGGTGATCCAGCATCGACGCATCTCCAGTGCAGTACAGGTGCGATCGAGTGCGTGTTCATGCGCCTCTCGACCGTGCCTGCCAGCGTAGGGAGAGCGCGGTTTTCACCACATTGCCGGGCGCGCCAGGCACATGCCATTGCGCGCCATTCATGCGGATGACGGGGTTTTTCCGGAATTTCCATTGGTAAATCGGGTGTCGGTGCTGCGATTACTGGAAGCGCAGCGAGCCCGCCGGACAGCCCGGTGGGCACGCTGCCATGGGTAGTGGGATCAGTGTTCCGCTGCGGCGGGTCTGCGCGGCATCTTGATGCGCACGCTCACCTTGTCGATGGTGCCGCTGAACACGCCTTCACGCTCGTAGTCAGGCGCCACCGGCACATTGCTGTCGCGGCCGGTATCGAAGGTCTCGCCATTGCCCGCCAGGGTCCGCGGGCGCCGCGCGATGGGGCCGCTGGCCACCGGCTCGCCATCGACGCTGATGCTCAGTTCGCCCCCGCCGCCCTTGCTCGCCGTGAAATCGAACAGCAGCGTGTGCTTGCCCGGCGCCAGTGCCTGCTGCGCCGCGACGCGCGACTGCGCACCGGGCAACGGCAGGCCGGAGACCGAGGCATAGGCCACCGGACGGCCTTCGTCGAGGAAGAAGCTCCAGCCGCCGAACTTGCTGCCGGCGGCGACGATCACGCCCTGGGCGCCGGCCTCCGGCACGCTGATCTCGGCCTCGACGCTGAAGGGCAGGAAGAAGATGGGCGGCGCCGACATCACCTGCAACTGGATGTCGCGGCCCCAGTAGACATATTCCGGCCGCGGCAGCATGCCGCTGTGGCGCGCCATGTTCATACCGCGCTTCATACCGCCTTCGTCCTGCAGCGGATAGACCATGTACTTGCGCGCCTCGCGGTCGAACAGCGCCTGCATCTCGCGCAGTTTCTCCGGTTCGCGGGCGGCCAGGTTGTTGGCCTGGGCGAAATCCTCGCGCAGGTTGTACAGCTCCCAGGTGTAGGTGCTGGTGTCACCGCCGCGCTCCACCGGCATGTTCCAGGGCATATTGCGCGGCGTGGTGTTGGCCAGCCAGCCCTCGTGGTAAATGCCGCGGTTGCCGTGGATCTCGTAGTACTGGGTGGTGCGCACGTCCGCCGCGTCGGCATCGTCGAAACTGTAGAGCATGCTGCTGCCGTGGATGGGCTGCTGCTCGATGCCATCCACCCGCGCCGGGGCGTCGATGCCCGCCGCCTCGAGCAGCGTGGGCATGATGTCGATCACGTGGTGGTACTGGCTGCGCAGCTCACCGCGCGCGGCAATGCCCGCGGGCCAGGAGACCACCAGCGCATTGCGCGTACCGCCCAGGTGTGAGGCCAGCTGTTTGAACCAGGGGAACGGCGTGTCCATGGCCAGGCTCCAGCCGCTCTGGAAGCCCTGGTAGGTGTCCGGCCCGCCGAGCACGTCCAGGTGCTGGGCCAGCCATTGCAGCGGGATGCCGTGCTGGCCGCTGGACAGGTCCGCCATCTCGTTGATCGAGCCGCTCTCTCCGCCCTCCGCGCTGGCGCCGTTGTCGCCCTCGATAAACACGACCAGGGTGTTGTCGGCGATGCCCATGCGCTGCAGTTCGTCGACGATGCGGCCGAACTGCGCGTCCTGGTAGGCCAGTTGCGCGGCGAACACTTCCATAAAGCGCGCATAGACTTTCTGTTCATCGGCGGAGAGGCTGTCCCAGGCCGGCACCACAGCGGGCCGCGGCGCCAGCACGGTGTTCGCGGGGACAATACCCGCCGCCTTCTGCCGCGCCAGGATCTGCTCGCGCTCCACGTCCCAGCCGTGGTCGAACCTGCCGCGGAATCGCGCGATCCACTCCGGAGGCGCCTGGTGGGGCGCGTGGGCGGAACCGGTGGAGTAGTAGATGAAGAACGGCTTGTCCGGCGCGGCGGCCTTCTGGTTGTGAATCCAGTTGATGGCGCGGTCCGCCAGTTCCCGGTCCAGCAGGTAGCCCGCGGGCCGGTCGGCGTCGCGCACCGGGGTGATGCCCTCGTACAGCGCCGGCTGCCACTGGTCCGAATCACCGGCGATAAATCCGTAAAAGTACTCGAAGCCACGGCCGGTGGGCCACTGGTCGAAGGGGCCTGCCGGGGTGCGCTCCGCGTGCGGAATGTTGTGGTCCTTGCCGAACATCGCCGTGCTGTAGCCGTTGTCGCGCAGGATGCGCGCCACGGTGGCGGCGCTAGGCGGAATGCGGCCGGTGTAACCCGGGTAGGGGCTGGGGATGTCCACCAGCGTGCCCATGCCCACGGCGTGGTGGTTGCGGCCGGTGAGCAGCGAGGCCCGGGTCGGCGAGCAGATCGCCGTGGTGTGGAACTGGTTGTAGCGCAGGCCGCGCTGCGCGAGGGCATCCAGCGCCGGAGTCGGGGTCGGGCCGCCAAAGGTGCTGGACGAGGCGAAACCCACATCGTCGGTCATCACCAGCAGGATGTTGGGCGCCCCCGCCGGAGCCTTGAGCGGCGTCGGGTACTGCGCGGTGGACTGCGCCGCGGTCGGCTCCAGGGCACCGGCGAAGGGTTCCGGCGCCGGCGGCAGCGCCTGCGGCGAGGCGGCCTGCAGCGGCACGGCGCCCACCAGCAGCAGTGCGGTGAGCACGCCAGGCAGGCGACGGGACAGACGGAACGGTATTTTCATTATGGCCTCCGCGAGTGAACTCGACGCCGCGCCCACACGATAGCGGGCAGCGGCAGGCGGCACGTTAAGTCAACTGTCTTAACAAGTCAATCATCCGGCGCTGGCGCCAGCAAGCCGGCGGCGGCAAAGGCCACCGCGCGCTGCAGGTGGGCGTCGCGCGCTTCCGGGCAGTGCGGTCCGCCCGGGGTCGCGCCGCGGTCCCAGTCGACCACGGCGATCAGGAACACCGCCACCGCGCCGAGCAGGCGCACGCTGAACTCCTCGGCGGAGAGCCAGTCCACCGCGGCGCGCAGGCTGGAATCGATCTCGCGGGTGACATGCGCGGTTTCGGTATATCGGTTCCACTGGCGGATATCGCCGAACAGGCGCAGGCCGAGCAGGAAGGCGGCGAACGAGCAACGCCCGGCGGAATCGCGTTCCTCGGCAATGGGCAGCAGCAGCGCGCGCAGCAGGCTGGCCGCCTCGGCGTCCTGATCCGCCGAGCGGGCGGCGGCGAGATGCTCACTGCGGGCGATTTCCAGGGAGGCCATGCGCCGGTCGAAGATCGCGCGGATCAGCCCCTCCTTGCTGCCGAAGTGATACTGCACCGCGGAGTTGTTGGCAGAACCGGCGGTGGTGGCGATCTGGCGCAGGGAAACACCGTCAATGCCGTGGCGCCCGAACAGGGCCTCGGCTGCATCGAGAATGGCGTCGGCGGCGGACCCGCGGCTGGCGGCGTTCGCGACGGCGGAAGTCTTGTCCATTATTGGTATCACCTGGTGGGACCAGGCGAACATTGAACTGGAAAACGCGCCGCCGGTAAACCGCGGCCGGGTTACATCACGGTCCAGGCACCGTCCACGGCGATGGCCTGGCCGGTAACGAAACTCGATTGTTCCCCGCACAACCACAACACGGTCTGCCCCACCTCGGCGGGTTGGCCGAGGCGGCCGATGGGGCTTTGCTCGACCAGCGCCGCCTGTACTTCCGGCCCCATGGAACCGCTGGCCATCGGCGTGTCGATCAGGCCGGGACATACCGCGTTGATACGTACGCCCTGGCGCGCGTATTCAAGTGCGGCAGTGCGGGTAAGCCCGACCACGCCGTGCTTGGAGGCGACGTAAGGCGGCAGCCCGGGGGCGCCGACCAGGCCGGCCACCGAGGCGCAGTTGACGATGGTGCCGCCGCCATGTTCCAGCATCACCGGGATCTGGTGGCGCATGCAGTGCCACACGCCGGTGAGGTTAATGGCGATTACCCGGTGCCAGTTCTCCGGGCTGGTTTCCGCCGTGGGCTTGCCCAGGTCGCCATCAATGCCCGCGGCATTGAACGCCGCGGTGATGGGTCCGAGGCGGTCCACGCAGGCCTGCACCGCGCTCTTGACCATGGCGTCGTCACTCACATCGCACTGGAAAAAATGGCACTCGCCAATTGCGGCGAACGCCTCCTGCACCTGCTTGCCGGCGGTATCGTTAACGTCGACCAGGGCGACCGCGTAGCCGGCGCGCAGGAACAGCTCCGCGGTGGCCTTGCCGATGCCGGAGCTGGCGCCGGTAATGAAAGCGACTTGTTTCCTGTCTGCAGGGGTCATTGGAAATCCTCGCTATGGGGTGCGCGTTCCAGGGTAGTGGTCGCCGTGCGCCGGTTGCGCACAGCGCGGTTCAGCCGCCGAGCTTCTGCTCAAGGGCTTTCAGTTGTTCCTGCAGCGCGGCCACCTGGGCGCGTAACAGTTCTACCTCGTTGCCGGCAGGTTCGGCAGGCGGACGGCTCTTGTAGCTCAGGCGCCAGTCCTCGGGGAAGTTGGCGTCGTTGTCCTTCACCGCGTTGTTCAGGCCCTTGTCGAAGGTGTCGTCGCCGAGGGCCAGTTCGTCGCCGTCGGTCTTGACCATCGGCAGCATGGACTCCAGCCAGCCGGTGAGCACGCTGCCCATGTATTCGCCCTGGTTCTGCTTGAACACCTCGAAGAAGGTCTTCTGCATCACCACCGTGTCCGTGGGCCGGTTCTTCGCGCAGGCCAGCGCGTATTTCAGGGTTTCCGCCTCCAGTTGCTCGCGCGGCACCACGCTGTTCACGAAATGGCAGTCGTACATCTCCTGCGCGGTGAACGGCCGGCCGGTGAACACCATCTCCTGGAACTTGCGCAGCCCCATCATCAGGGCCCATTGCCACATGCGCGCCGCCCAGCCGGCGTAGCGCCAGGCGGAGTGGCCGAACAGGGCCTCGTCGGAGGAGATCACCATGTCCGCGTCCGCCGCCTGGTAGAAGTGCCAGCCGTAACAATAGCCCTTGGCCTCGACGATGCTGATCTTCTTGAAGTCCTGCAGGCTGCGCATGCCCGAGCCGGTGGTCGCGTAGTGCTGCACCAGGGTGGCCAGGTAGCGGTAGGAATCCTTCGGCGGGTACTTCACCCCCTCGTCATCGGGGATCTCAAACTCGTGCAGCAGCGACGAATCCATGTTGTCGGAGAAGAGCTCGGACTGCTCCGGCAGGTCCGCACCGCTGCCCAGGTGGTTGCCCACACCGCGAATCACCAGCACCTTGACCTCGTCGTCCACGTTGGCCCGCTGTACCAGCCTGGCATAGCGCTGGCGCGCGGCGATGGTCGGGGCGTTGAGGTAGTTGGGGCGGTTCAGGGTGATGGTGGCGATGCGCGTCGCCGGGTCCTTCTCGTAGAGGATGATGTCTTCCGGGGACGGGCGTTCCGACGCTTGGGACATGTGAGGGTAACTCCTGGTACCAGTGAAAGGTCGCGGCCGCGGCTCAGGCCTTGTCCAGTTTGCCGGCGATCATCGCGCCGATCTCGTTGAGCTTGAGCTTGCCGGTGGAGGTGCGCGGAATTTCCGCCTCGGTAATGAACACGATATCGCGCGGCACTTTATAGCTGGACAGCCGCTTGCGCAGCGCCTGCTGCAGTTCCGCCGCGTTCGGCGTGCAACCGGCGGCGGGCACCACCGCGGCAACCACGCGCTCGCCGAGTTCCACATCGGGCAGGCCGGTGACCACCGGCAGCTCGACCTCGGGCAGTGCGCGCAGGGCTTCCTCGACTTCCAGTCGCGAGACATTGGCCGCCCTGGTCTTGATCATGTCGCCGCGCCGGGCGACGAAAAACAGGTAGCCGTCCGCATCCACGCGCACCAGGTCGCCGGTGGGGTAGAAACCGTCCGGCGTGAACACCTTGCGCCGGTCGACCTTGTAGAAACCGTGCATCAGGCCGCCGCCGCGCAACTGCAACTCGCCGACCTCCCCCGCCGCGACTTCCTCGCCGGTCTCCGGGTCGACCACCCGGCGCTCGTAGCCGTGCACCGTGCGACCGGCAGCGCCGGCCTTGTCCTCGGGCAGGCGCACGTTGAGCGGCTCCGCGCTGTGCACGGCGAAGGTCTCGCTCATGCCCAGCGGATTGGTGCACAGCTGCGGCGGGATCAATTCCCCGTTCTCGTCGCGGAACTCGCCGAGGCCGACGATGCTGTCGACATCGATGCCGCGTTCCTTCGCGGCCGCGCGCAGTTTGAACAGCATGTCGCCCCAGCTATTTAAGCGGTTAACCGCGCAGCGCTCGATGGTCTCCAGCACCACCTCCTGCTCCGGCGTCTGGGGGTAGACCAGGGTGGCGCCGACGCTGAGCGTCTCCAGCGCCATGACCAGCCCGCCCAGCCAGAACACCGGCAGCAGGGGCATCATGCGGTCGTCGGGCTGGAGCAGGAAATAGCGCGCCACCTCGCGCGGGTGGCGGGCCAGGGTCCACTGGGTGTGCACCACCGCCTTGGGCGCCGAGGTGCTGCCCGAGGTGTAGACGATCACCGCCTCGTCGCCGGGGGTCACCTCGTTCTCCACCGCCTGTAACAGGGCGGCGTCCGGCGCGCCGGGGCGTTGCGCCAGCGCGCGCAGCTCATCCACCGACGCCGCCCAGGGTACGCCCTCGGCATCGTCCAGCCAGATCGAGCGCAGGTGCGGCGCATCCGCCAGGCGTAGGCGACCGGCCTCGGCATCGGCCAGCGCGGGCAGTGCTTCTTCCAGGGTGACGACATAGTCGTGGCGCAGGAAGCGGCGCTCGGCGATCAGTATCTGCGTATCGCTGTTGCGCAGGATATGGCGCAACTCGTGCGGGGTGACCAGGGTGCTGACCAGCGAGACCAGCGCGCCGATGCGCATGCTGGCGAGGAACGCGGTCATCCAGAAGATACCGTCCGAGGACAACAGCGCGATGCGCGCGCCCTTCCCCGCCCCCAGTTCAAGCAGCGCGCGGGCCAGCTCCGCCGAGCGCCGGTCGAGTTCGGCGTAGGAGACACTTTCACTGAGAGTCACCACGGCGTCGCGCGCGCCGCGGTGTTTCACCTGCGCGGCAAACAGGGCCGGCAGCGTGGCGGGCATGTGTTCGTCACTCATTGCAAGCGGCCTTCGACTTCAACCGAGACGGCGGATCGGGTCACTGCCGTCCCAGTTGGCGGCGGCATCGCTGAACTGCTTGAAGATCATGTCCGCGGTGGGGTTGGCCTCGACCAGTTCGACCATGAAACCCAGGGTGGCGCTGAGGTCCACCCAGCAGGTGCGGAAATCGATCATGATGCCGCTGAAGGCGACCTCCGCACCCGCCGCGGTGTAGGCGGCCAGTTGCGCATCGAAGTCCTCGCAGTACAGCGCGGTGTGGTGAAACCCGGCCTGCCCCGCCGGCACCAGGTCGCGGAACATGGAGGGGGCGTCGTCGTGCTGGCAGATCAGCTCGATCTGGGTGTGCCCGGCCTGGGCGATGGCCGCGGAAATATCGAAGGGCTGGTCCGGGGCGGGTTGGCCGCGGTACATGGCGTTGCTGTAGCTGGGTTTGTCGAAGACGAAAAACGGCCCGACGCCGGCGCAGCGCGTCCAGTGGTCTATCGCCGCATCGAGGTCGGGGACGACCCAGCACATCTGCATGAAATCGCGCTCGGGAAACGGCATCAGGGACATCGGGTTCTCCTTCTCTTGTTATGCACAACGGACCGCTGAAACGCCCGCCGGCGGGCATCTGGAACGCGGGGCGCGGGCAGCCGGCGGCCGCGCCTGGCACGACGACCTGACCGCCAGTGTGCCGCCGCGCCGGGGGGGATTCTCGACAGATGCTGTCCATTTTTCGACTTCCCGGCCAGCTTGCGCGAGACACGCCGGGGCGGTTAAGCTCCGTGTCTGACAATAAACCGATAAGAATCGTCAGTTACTCAGGACGTCGCCGCCCGCCACCCCGGGCCGTTGCCACGACGTACCGGGAGGAGCGCCATGCAAGCCCAGTTCAGCCTGTCACCCACCGCCGAGCGCCCGCTCGTCCCCTGCCCCGGCCAGGGCAAGTTGCGCGCCGGCTACCTGCGCGGCTTCACCGACCTGATCAGCAGCTTCGGCGCCGACCCGTCCAGCATCCTCGCCCGCGAGGGCATCGACCCGCAGAGCTTCGACGACCCGGACCAGGACATCGAGTGCATCGCCGCGGTCAACCTGCTGGAGTTCTGTAGCAGCCATTTCCAGGACCCGCTGTTCGGCCTGCGCCTGGCCGAAATCCAGGATCCGGATGTGTACGGCTGTGTGATGGCCATGGCGCGCGCCGCCCCCAACCTGCGCCAGGCCCTGCAATGCCTGGTCGACTACGTGCCCACCTGCGTCTCGCCGGAGGCGGGCTTCGAACTGGCCACCACCGGTGGCACGGTGGAGCTGCGCTGGTCGACCAACGTCGGCATGGGCCGGCTGGAACAGGTCAACCTGCACGGCATGCTGCTGAACATGAAGATGCTGCACATCCTCGGCGGTGAACATTTCCGCCCGCGCTACGCCAACCTGACCTGTTCGCTGGACCGCGCCAGCATCCGCCGCCTGCAGGACCAACTCGGCTGCCGCGTGCGCGGCGGCGCCAGCTCCAACGCCATCGCCTTCAGCGCAGACGCCCTGGACCAGCCCCTGGCCAGCGCCAACCGCATGTTGTTCGGCCTGCTCGGCCGCGGCCTGGCGGAACTGTGCGCCAGCGCCCGGGCCAGCTTCCGCGAACAAGTCGAGGCCTGCGTGCGCCAGGCGATCTCCAGCGGCCAGTGTTCGGCGGACGATTGCGCCGAACAACTGGGCACCTCCACCCGCACGCTGCAGAAACGGCTGGCGCGGCTGGGTGTGAAGTTCTCGGATATCGCGCAGGAAGAGCGCATCAAGCTGGCCAAGCACGCGCTGACCTGGAGCGATTTCTCCCTCGACGAGATCGCCTCGCGGCTCGGTTACTCCGAGCAGACCAGCTTCGGCCGCGCCTTCAAGCGCGCCACCGGCATGACCCCCAAGGCCTACCGCAACGCCGCGCAGGACGCCTCGCGGGCGATGGCCTGAGGGGCGCCGGGCCGCGCCCCGCAGGTCCAGCCCCGCAGGTCCAGCCCCGCAGGTCCAGCCCCTCAGATTCAGCCCCTCAGATTCAGCCCCATAGAATTAACCCCGCGGTTTCAGCCGCAGGTTCAAGCCTCCCCGGCTTATTTCTCGTCGAGCAGGCCCGCCAGCACCGCATCGAACGCCGCGGGCCGCTCGTACATGGCCCAGTGCCCGGCGTCGGCAATCACCCGAAAGCGCAGCGCGGGAAACTGCGCGCGCAATACCGCCTCCTGCGCCGCCGGGTCCGGGTGCGGGCGGTCGTGTTCCCCCCAGATGGCGTCTACCGGTGCCGCGATACTCGGCAGAATGCGCAGCAACTTGTCCGGCAGGACGAGATCGATCGGGTTGAGGCGGCTGGCGGCGCCATTCTTCGCCTGCAAGTACAGGGCCAGCTCGTCCACGCTCGGAGGGTGATGCAGCATCAGCTGCAACAGGTTGTGGCGATTGACCTCGCGCCGGGCGTCGTCATCCAGCCCGCGCATACCGCGCAGCTCGACTTCGCCGCGCGGTGTATCCAGCCCGCCGGTGCCCACCAGTAACAGCTGCCCTACCCACTCCGGGTAGTAGGCGGCGAGATGCGCACAGGCCACGCCGCCAAAGGAAAAACCCACGACCTTCAACGGCCGCGGTGCGCCGAGCAACTGGCGCAGGCCGGCGTCCAGCGCGGCGCTGATGGCGCGGTGGGTGGGCTCGGCGGGCAGGGCCGAGTCGCCGTAGCCGGGCAGGTCCACGGCCCACACGCTGTAGTGCGCCGCAAGGGCTTCGATGTTGCGAATCCAGTGGGTCCACGAGCCCTGGGCGCCGTGGGCGAGCAATAACGGAGGTCCCTGCCCCCAGCGGCGCCAGACCATCGCACCATCGCCGCAGGGTGTCTCCGCCCGCTGGGCGCGGCGTTCGAAATCGGCGACCAGTGCCTGGGGATCGCTGCCCGCAGGAGTGCTAGTGCTCATCACCACCCCCACGCGGTGTTGGTATTTCACAAGGCCGCGCCGGGATCATGCCGCCGGCGCCAGCAGCTCGAGGATTTTTTCATCCGCCGGCGCCAGGTTGCCCTCCTGCGCCGGCAGCACCTGCACGCAGACCTGGTCCGCGCCGGCATCCCTGTGCGCCTGCAGGCGTGCACGGATTGCGGACTCGTCGCCCCAGGCCACCAGCGCGTCGATCAGGCGGTCCGAGCCGCCGCCGGCCAGGTCTGCCTCCGTGAAGCCCTGGCGCAGGAAACTGTTGCGGTAGTTGAGCAGCGGCAGGGAATGGCCGATGACCCGGCGCGCGATCTCCCGGGCGCGGGAGGGGCTGGTTTCCAGGATCACCTTCTGTTCCGGGCAGAGCAGTTTGCCGGGGCCGAGGATTTGCCTGGCGCGGGCGGTGTAGTCCGGCGTCACGTTGTAGGGGTGAGCGCCATCCGCGGCGCTGGCGGCCAGGGCGAGCATCTTCGGGCCCAGTGCCCCGAGCACGGTGGCCGGGCGCTGCGCCGGGGCCGGCCCCACGTACTCCACCGCGGCCATGCTCTCGAGGTAGCGACGCATGGTTTGCAAAGGTTTGCCATAGGTATGGCCGCGCCAGCCCTCCACCAGCGGCGCGTGGGAGACGCCGAGCCCGAGCAGGAAGCGGCCGGCGGAGAGTTCCGCGAGACCGTACTGGGCGTTCACGCAGGCCATCGGGTCGCGCGCGTAGACGTTGGCGATGCCGGTCGCGACCTGCAGGCGCTGCGTGTTCGCGAGAATCCAGCCGGCGGCGACCATGGGGTCGCGACCGAAGGCCTCGGGCAGCCACAGGGTGCCGTAGCCCCAGTTCTCCAGGCGGCGGGCGAAAGCCGCGGCCTCGGCGGCTGTGAATCCATGGGTCAGGGCCCAGACACCCAGTTTTGCCAGTTGCATGCTTCCCTCATTTCTCGATCTGTCGCGCAGTAGGCGTGCCGCGCAGCATCGCCCACCAGCGTGCCACGAGCCTAACAGCAGCGCGGCCGCCGCGCGCGACAAGTGCCACGAGCCTAACAGCAGCGCCGTCGCCGCGCGCGACAATAGCGGACAGCAAATGGATTTTTCACGCCGGTTGTGCGCGACACATGCCGCCAGCGGAGGACGCAATCTATCGAAACGCCCGGGAACCGAGCTGTCATACTGCGCCCGACATTGGGAGGACCAGCGCATGCCCGCCGCCGACAACAGCCCGCTCACTTTCATCAATGCCCGTGTGTACGACGGCCACCGCCTGTTGCCCGGCCTGCACAGTGTCAGCCTGGCGCAGGGACTGATCGGCGAACTGGATGCCCCCATCGCCGAGGACGCCCGCTGCATCGACGCCGCCGGCCTGACCCTGCTGCCCGGGCTGGTCACCTGCCACCTGCACCCGGACTTCTACAAGTTCACCCTCGCCGAGGGCCTGGCCGGCGCTCAGCTCGGCAAGGAACTGCCCCCCGGCGTGCTCATGGCGGTCGGTGTGCGCACCTGCCGCGTGCTGCTGGAAAGCGGTTTCACCGGCTACGTCGGGGCCGCCTGCGCCCACGATATCGACGCCCAGCTGAAGATCGCCATCGCCGAGGGCATCATCGACGGCCCGCGTATCCGCGCCTGCGGCCACCACATCGGCACCACCTCCGACCTCAACGACTCGCGCAAATGGTGGCAGCGCTACACCGCACCGGGTATCGACCTGTTCGGCGACGGGCCGCAGGAACTGCGCAAGCTGGTGCGCGAGGAAATCCGCCGCGGCGTGGAGACAATCAAGATCTTCGCCAGCGCCGGCCACGGCTTCCCCGGGCCGACCCCGCGCAACATGGCGCGCGACGAGATCGCCGCCATCGTCGACGCCGCCCACGAGCGCGGCGCGAAGGTGCGCGCCCACGTCTCGGACAAGGCGATGATCATGGAGTGCATCGAGCTGGGCGTGGATATCATCGACCACGGCGACGAGGTCGATGACGAGGTGATCGCCGCCATGGTCGCCGCCGGCACCTACTGGGTGCCCAGCCTGATCTACCCCAAGCTGCTGCTGCAGATGGGCTGGGGTGAGCCCGACGGCTCCACCCAGGTCTGTTACGATAACGTGCGCCGCATGCTGCCCGCGGCCCAGCGCGCCGGGGTCAACATCCTGGTCGGCGACGACTACAGCGGCGTGTTCCGCGACGTCATGGAAGAGGACCCGCTGGACCACGAAGTGGGACGCTACGCCCGCGAGTTCGCCTACTACGCGGACATCGACGGTCTTACGCCGGAGGAAGTACTGGCCTGGGGCACCGGCAACCCCGGCGCCCTGCTCGCCGGCAAGGGGCCCAGAGTCGGTGTGGTCGAGGCCGGCGCGGTCGCCGACCTGATCCTGGTCGAGGGCAACCCGCTGGAGGACCTGACCCTGCTGGCGCAGCCGGACACGCACCTGAAGGCCGTGCTGCGCGATGGCCGCCTGGTCATCGACCGCCTCGGCGAGCGCGGCGTCGCCGGGACCGTCGCGGGGAACGTCACGAATGCCCCGCGGCAGGCCGGCGCCAACCCTTAACCCAGTCTGCCCAAGGTGACACGACACGCGTTGCCGAACGGCGACGCAACACAAGATGTAAACGCTATGAACCCCGAACAACGTATCGCTATCGTCAAGGACTTCCTCAACAAGCTCGGCGCACTGGAGATCGAGGCCGCCTGTGAGCATGTCGCGGAAGACGCCGTCATGCTGTTTCCGTACCTCTCGCAACCCGGTCCCTACGAGGGCCGCCAGCGCATCTTCGAGCAGTTCAACAGCACCCTGCCCGCTTTCTGGGAGCGCATGGAATTCAGCTACCGGCAGTGGTACAGCTGCGACGACGACACTACGGTGATCGGCGAATTCGACAGCCGTGCGATCCAGAAAGGCAACACCGGCACCTACGCCAACCAGTACATCGCGGTGTTCCAGTTCCGCGGGGACAAGCTCACGCTGATCAAGGAATACTTCAACCCCGCCCTGCTCACCGTGAAAATCTGATCACAGGAGTTTCTATGGCCGTCGTCAATTTCAGTGTCAACGGACAAGCCGTTCAGTTGGATGCGGACCCGTCGACACCGCTGCTCTGGGCGCTGCGCGACCACCTCGGCCTGACCGGCACCAAGTACGGCTGCGGTATCGCCCAGTGCGGCGCCTGCACCGTGCACCTGAACGGCGCGGCGACACGCTCGTGCATCATCCCGCTGTCCGCGGTCGCCGGCATGGAGGTGGTCACCATTGAAGGCCTCGCGGGTGAACAGGACCACGTGCTGCAGACCCTGTGGTACGAGATGAACGTGCCCCAGTGCGGCTACTGCCAGACCGGCATCATCATGGCCGCCGCGGACCTGCTGCGACGCAAGCCCGACCCCAGCGACGCCGACATCGACAACGCCATCACCAACCTGTGCCGCTGCGGCACCTACCCGCGGGTGCGCGCGGCGATCCACCGCGCCGCCGCGCAACTGGCCGGAGGTGCAGCATGAACGCCTCGCGGGATACTCCCGTAGACAGCAGCCGCCGCCGCTTCCTGATCAACGCCTCGGTGCTCGCCGGCGGTCTCGCGCTGGGCATCCGCGCTGAGCGCTCGGACGCGGCCCAGAGCACACCCTGGGCACCGGACACCGCCAGCGGCCGCGAGCTCTCCGCGTGGATCGAGATCACACCCGAGGACGCCGTGATCATCCGCGTGCCCACCCCCGAGATCGGTAACGGCGCGATGACCCAGGCGGCGATGAACGTCACCGAGGAACTTGCCTGCGACTGGTCGAAGGTGCGCGTGGAGTTCTGCTCCATGCACCGGGATTTCATGGAAGGCGGCGTCTACAACCGCGGCTTCCTGCCCTTCTTCGGCGGCCACGGCACCAACAAGGACCGCCTGGCCTACGCCCTGCAACTCGGCGCCAGCGCACGCGAACGGCTGAAGGCCGCTGCCGCGCAGCGCTGGGGTGTGCCGGTAGCGGACGTGACAGCGCAGGACAGCGTCATCACCCACAGCGCCAGCGGCCGCACGCTCAGCTACGGCGCGCTAGCCGCAGACGCCGCAAGCATCACACTGGATGCAGAGCCGGCACTGAAACCGCAGTCCGAGTGGACCTTCCTGACCAAGGCCTCGCCGGCCAAGCTGCATATCCCGCCCCTGGTGCGCGGCGAGGCGGTGTACGGCATCGACGTGCAGGTACCCGGCATGGTGCACGCGGCCCTGCGCCAGTGCCCGGTGCACGGCGGCAAACTGAAGAGCTACAAGCCAGAGGTGGTGCTGGACATGCCCGGCGTGCGCGCGGTAGTCGTGGTCGACCCGGCCAAGACCCGCGGCACGCCGGTGGAATCCCAGGCCACCTGGGGCTTCGCCACCAACCAGGTGCAGAGCGGCGTGGCGGTGATCGCCGACCACTACTGGCAGGCGAAGACAGCGCTGGAGGCGCTGCCGGTGGAATGGGACCTGGGTGCCGGTGTGAACTGGAAAGACACGGCAATGATCTACGCCGAGGGCGAGGCGCTGCTGGACGCGGACGAGGCGAAAGTGCTGCGCGAGTCCGGCGACGTGAATGCAGTGACCGGTGGCCGCGTGGTGGAGCACACCTATTCCACGCCCTACTGCGAAAACGCCATGATCGAGCCGCTCAGCGGGACCGCCATAGTCAGCGCCGGGGGCGCCGAGGTGTGGTGCCCCACCCAGGACATGCTGCAAGCCTACTGGGTGGCGGTCGACGAGACCGGGCTCAAGCCGGAAACCGTGCGCATGCACCAGACCTACGTCGGCGGCCGTTTCGGCCGCAGTACCCAGGGCGATGACGTGCGCATGGTGGTCGCCGTGGCCAAGGAGTACCCGGGTGTGCCGGTAAAAACCATCTGGTCGCGGGAGGACTGCTTCGAACAGGGCCGCTACCGCACGCCGATCTTCGCCCGCTACCGCGCGCAGCTCGGTGAGGACGGCTACCCCATGGCAGTGCGCTCGCGAGCCAGCTTTATCGGCACCCACCCCATCTACCAGCTGCCGCTGGGCTACGACGACCAGCCCTACTTCACCAGCGGCATCATTCCCAACGTGCACATCTCGCGTAACAACTACCCGGTGAGCGTGATGAACGGCGCCTACCGCGGCCCGTGCTACAACACCCACGCGTTTACCGTGGAGACGTTTATCGACGAGTGTGCGGTCGCTGCCGGCATCGACCCGTTGGCCTACCGCCTGCACCTGATGTCGCGCTGGGACGAGGCCTGGTCCGACTGCCTGCGCGTGGCCGCGGAAAAAATCGGCTGGGGCCGCAAGCTGCCGCGCGGCGAGGGCCTGGGCATCGCCATTTCCAGCTGGCCCTCCGCCGCCATGCGCGGTACCGGCACCGTGGTGTGCAGCGCGGCGCACGTGGCGATCAGCCGCGCAGGGGCGATCGAGGTCAAGCGCGTGGATGTGGCCTTCGACTGCGGCCGGGTAGCGAATGCGGACGCGGTGCGCTCGCAGATCGAGGGCGCCACCCTGTTCGGCATGAACATGACGCTCAACGAGCAGCTGACGATTCGCGACGGCGTCACCGAGCAGCGCAATTTCGACAGCTACCCGATGCTGCGCCTGCGCGACCCGCTGCCGGACATCCACGTGCACTTCGAGGCGCTGTCCGGTGCCGAGCGCATCGACATCATCGGCGAGGCGCCGGTGGGGCCCATCGGCCCGGCCATCGGCAACGCCATCTTCCAGGCCACCGGCAAGCGCCTGCGCAGCACGCCGTTCCGCAATCACGACCTGAGCTGGAGCTGAGGCCTCGCGGGCGGCCGTTCTCGATAAAAAACACGCGTTTTAGCGCGGTCCCGGGCGGGTTGGGTAGAGTTGCCCGACGCGCCGGCTGCTAGCATCGGGCCGGTTCGAGACTATTTCGGAGACGCCCCATGCAAGCGCTGGAGACCCTGGACCTCCCCTACCTGCCCATGGAACAGGAGGGGTTTTCCGCCGATCCCCTGCCCTGGTTCGAGGAGGCGCGCAGCAAACACCCCTGGGTGGCGCGCTGCGCTTTCGGCCTGGTGGTGCACGAGCACGGCGCCATCGAGGACCTGCTGCGCATGGACCAGCACCTGTGCCCGAGCTTCGACAACATCATCGAGACCATGGGCGCGCAGGACACGCCCTGGGGCCGCTTCACCGAAGTGCAACTGCTCGCCCACACCGGCGACTCGCACCGGCGCATGCGCGATATCCTGGCGCCGATGTTTACCCCCGCCGCGGCCAACCGCAACCGGCCGCTGATGCGCGCCACGATGCAGGACCTGCTCGATACCTGGGCACCGCGCGGCGCATTCGACTTCGAGGAATTCATCTCCTACTACCCGATCTCCGTGCTCAGCGCGATGATCGGCGCCCCGCGCGCGGACATCCCGCGGCTGCGCAGCTCGCTGGAGGCCATGGGCCTGGGCTTCGCCATGGACCCGACCCACCTGCCCGCCCTGCAGGAGGCGATCGGCATCCTCGACGACTTCGTCCAGGACATGGTGGCCCGGCGCCGCGCCGAGGGCGAGCGCGCAGAACCCCAGGACCTGCTCGACGACCTGCTGTTCGCCGGCAAAGCGGGCAAGCTCGAGGACCGGGAAATCTACGACCTGCTCATCTTCATGTTCGTCGCTGGCTACGACACCTCCAAGAACGTCATGACCCTGACCATGAGCATGCTGCTGGAGCGCCCGGAGAGCTACGCGCGCTGCGCGGAGGACCTCGGCTGGTGCAGCAAGATCGTCGAGGAGGCAATCCGCTTCCGCAACCCGACGATGATCTTCCGCAAGGTAGCGCAGGATATCGAGTACCGCGACACCGTGCTGCCCGCGGGCACCATGCTGTTCTTCCCCGCCAACGTCTCCGGCCACGACCCGCGCTACTTCGACCAGGCCGACGACTTTCTGCCCGAGCGCGAGCGCAAGGCCCGCCACATCGCCTTCGGCCGCGGCATGCACATCTGCCTCGGTCAGTTCATCGCCCGCGCGCAGATCGAGGAGGGCCTGCACCTGATCGCCCAGCGCCTGCGCAACCCGCGGTTGACCGGCGAGATCGGTTACCGGCCGTTCTATGGGGTCGGTGGGCTGAAAGGGCTGCCCATCGCCTTCGATACCTGAACCAAAAAAAACCGCGGGGAAATATTCCCCCGCGGTAATGGCTACCGCCTTGGTTCGGTAGTCGTTCAGGGCAGCACAGCGCTGCTCATGTCTTGAAGAATTTTCCCGCCGACACTCACCCGCGCCGGGTAAAGGTCAGGGGCAGCCGCTCCAGGGTCTGCGTGGCCAGGGTCGGCAGGTAGTCGAGCTCCTCCAGCGGCACCGCCAGGCGGATGTTGTCCATGCGGCGGATGATCTCCTGCGCCGCGACCTTGATCTCCATGCGCGCCAGTGAGGCGCCGATGCACAGGTGAATCCCCGCGCCGAAGGTCAGGTGCTTGCCGGCGTTGCTGCGGTCCAGGCGCAGGCAGCGTGGGTCCTCGAAGCGCTCGTTGTCGTCGTTGGCGGAGGCGAACATGATGCAGATCTGCGACATCGCCGGAATCCGCGTACCGCCCAGTTCCACGTCCTGCATGGCGGTGCGGTAGAGGCCGTGCACCGGCGGCTGCAGGCGCAATACCTCCTCCACGAAGCGGCTGATCAGGCGGTCGTCGTCGACGTTGGCGTAGAGGTGATCCAGCAGTTCCGGGTCGGTGGCGAGCACCAGCATGAGGTTGGTCAGCGCGGCGGCGGTGGTGTCGTTGCCGGCGATCAACAGGGCGCGCACGCAGGACACCTGCTCCTCGAAAGACAGCCGCGGGCGTTCCTCGTCGTCCAGCCGCGCGTGCACCAGGTCCGAGATCATGTCCTCGCGCGGGCTGGCTTCGCGCTCGCGAATCCGCGGGATGATGTAGTTCTGCAAATCGCACATCTCCCGCGCGTTCTCCAGCATCTCCTCGCGGGTCTGCATGCGGCCGATCTGGGCTAGCAGTGCGGTGGTCCAGCTGGCGATTTTTTCCGTGCCGACCTCGTCGAAATCAAAGCCCAGCTGCTCGCAGATAATGCGCGCGGTCATCGGTGCGCTGATGTCCTTCATGGCATCGCAACTGCCGCGTTCGGTGAGCGGTTCGATCAGGTCGATGACAATGCGGCGGATGTCCGGCTCCAGGGTTTTCACCCGGTGCGCGGTGAAGGCGTTTTCCAGCAGGCGGCGCAGGCGGGTGTGCTCGGGCGGGTCGCAGGCGATGATGTCGCGGATGAAGCCGCCACCGTCGCGATTCATGATTTCCGCCAGTTCCTCCACGTGGCCGTTGGCGTAGCGGTCCTGGTAGCCGTGCTCCTGCGAGTAGGTGATCGGGTCGCGCAGCACGGTCATGGCGTCGTCGTAGCGGGTGACCAGGTACAGGTCCAGGCCGGGGTCGTAGTACACCGGGTCTTTCTCGCGCAGGGCGCGGTAGAACGGGAACGGGTTCTTGCGGATCAGCGGGTCGAGTCGCGACTCGCCGCCCTTCAGTTGCATAGTGCCGCCGCCCAGCGGGCAACCGCCGGTGGCCGCGTCGGCCTGTGTCGTCGTGTTCATGCTCATGCTTCCTCGCCCGACGGCGACGCCGGCACATAGGGTTTGATCGCCCACTGCCGGGGGTCGGCAGCGGCATAGGGAATAGCGGTCTCCGGCGTGCCGGCAAAGATTTCCGACCAGCGTTCGGCGACGGTCTCGATCTTTAACTCGCGGTCACTGAAACCCGGTGTGGCACCGAGGTAGAACGAGCGCACCTCGCCGCCCACCGACTCGATACAGGCGCCATTGACCGGGCACTGCTCGTGGGCGAGGTAGGCGACCACCGGGGAGGCGAGTTCCGGAGGCAGGTTCTCGCGCGCGTGCTGCAGCATCGGCGAGCTGTCTTCCTGCTGCGCCGCGACCATGCGGGTGAAGGCGCCGGGGTTCACCGCGTTTACCAGGATTCCCAGTGCCTCGCCCTCGGCGGCGAGCGCGCGCGACAGCGACAACAGCCCACCCTTGCTGGTGCCGTAGGCCGCCAGCCAGGCATAACCGGTCAGCGAGCCCGAACAGATGTTGACGATGCGCCCGTAGCCACGCTCGCGCATGTGCGGCCAGGCGGCGCGGCAGGTCCACACCGGACCCATCAGGTTGATGTCGATATGCCGCTGGAAGTCGCGCGCCGACATCTGCTCGAAGGGCGCGGCGATGGAGATGGCGGCATTGTTGACCAGGATGTCGATACTGCCGAAGGCATCCAGCGCGCTCTGGATGATCGCCGCGCCGCCCGCCTCGCTGGCCACGGAATGGGTGTCGGCGATAGCCTCGCCACCCAACTCGCGGATTTCCCGGGCCACTGCCTCGGCGCTCGCGCTGCCCGCATAGCCGGGCGTCTCCGGGTCACGCCCGATATCGTTGACCACCACCTTCGCACCGCGTTCGGCGAGCAACAGCGCATGGGCACGGCCCAGGCTCGGATTGCCACCGGCGCCGGTAACGACGGCGACGCGCCCGTCGAAGCGCAGCGGCGTCACCGCCGCGCTCCACGCACGGGCCGTGCATACGCGGCGGAAGCTTGCTGTGTTGGCATGGCGATCTCCAGGCACCGGGAAAACCCGGCTGTACCAGTTCGGACACAGGCTACTGGGGCGCACAATCCGATTCTCGACAGAAGCTGCCTGTGCGTCGATATTTCTTTGAGCTGGTTGTTGGCGCTGACTCTTCGCAATCGCGCGTCGAATCCCCGCACACGGGCCTGCCGCAGATGCGACGCTTGCAGATAAATTGTCGCGAGATGTTGAGCGCCCCGCGCCCGCCGACTGCTAGATTGCACACTGGCCACCGCGTACCCGCCGGGGCCGGTGTCCGCAACAGGAGAGCGAAATGTCAGATCAGGCGCGCGTACTGGAATCACCCTGCAGGGACGTTACTGCGCAGGAGATTGCCCACTACCACGAGCACGGCTGGGTCAAGCTGAGCAAGTTCATCAAGCCGGATGTCATCGCCCTGCTGCTGCAGATCGCCAAACGCCGCATGGGCGAGGACGGCGACAGCAACGACTCCTACGGCCTCGACCAGCCCTACTTCAACGCCGAGGCCGCCGAAGGCCTGGGCAACCAGGAGGTGCGCGCGCTGATCGAGGGTATCGGCCGCAACGCCACCGCACTGCTGGCCCGCAAGGGAATCCGCGCCCGCTACTTCTCCGATTTCTTCGCGCCGAAGCTGCCCTGCTCCAAACAGACGCGCAACGCCGGCAACGGCGCCACCGCGTTTCACCAGGACTACATCACCTTCGCCGTGGACCGCACCGGCGGTATGACTTTCTGGATTCCCCTGGAGCCCTATGGCGCACAGGCCGGGACCATGTCGTTCATCACCGGCTCGCATAAGATGGGCGTCATGGGCAGCTACCACACCTACGGCGACGGCGACGCCCGCGACGCCTTCCCCGAATTGCTGGACCTGCCGATGACCGACCCCATCGAGTACGAACTCGGCGACATCACCGTGCACACCCACCTGACCATCCATGGCGCGGGCCAGAACCAGACCGACAAGCCGCGCTGGGCCTACCTGGTACTGGCACAGCCGGAGGATGCCTGCTGGAACGGCGCACCGCCTGAGGCCTTCGACACCACCGGCATGACGCCGAACCAGCGCCTCGACGACGAGCGCTTCCCGATCATCGGCTGATGGAGAGATTCCGGCTGCAACAGCGGTAGTTGCCCGCGCGGCACGGCAAGGGGACAATGCGCCCTCCGCTTACCAGCACAAGGAGTAAACCATGAGCGAAGAACTTTCCGGCAAGGTCGCCATCGTCACCGGCGGCGCCAGCGGCATCGGCCTGGCGGCGGTGCGGCTGTTTGCCACTGCCGGGGCCAGTAAGGTCATCATGGCCGACGTCAACGGCGCCACCGGTGAAGCGCTGGCCGCCGAGATCGGCGACAACGTGGTGTTCCAGGAAACCGACGTATCGAGCGAAACCGCAGTGCAGGCGCTGGTGGACCGCGCGGTGAACGACTTCGGCGGCCTGCACGTCATGTTCAACAACGCCGGCATCAGCAACCGCCTGTTCGACAGCTTCCTCGACGACGACCTGCAGGACTTTCGCCGCACCATGGACGTAAACGTGCTCGGCGTGATGCTCGGTACCCAGCGCGCCGCGCGCCACATGGCAGCCCACGGCGG
This sequence comes from Mangrovimicrobium sediminis, assembly GCF_004745945.1. Taxonomy (GTDB): domain Bacteria; phylum Pseudomonadota; class Gammaproteobacteria; order Pseudomonadales; family Halieaceae; genus Mangrovimicrobium; species Mangrovimicrobium sediminis. The sequence goes on from NZ_SRLE01000001.1 coordinate 217,655, forward strand.
CGGCTCGATCATCAACACCGCCTCCATCGGCGGCGCCCACGCCGGCTTCGGCGTCATGAGCTACCGCGCCTCCAAGGCCGCGGTGCTGCACTTCAGCAAGTGCGCCGCCATCGACCTGGCGCAGCACAACATCCGCGTCAACGTCATCAACCCAGGGCATATCCGCACCAAGATGGCCAGCTGGTCGGATACCGGCATGAGCGAAGCGGGCTTCAACCAGCTGCAGAGCGAACTGGACGAGATCAACCTCTCGGACCAGCCGATCAAGCGACTCGGCACCCCCGAGGATGTAGCCGAAGCCGCGCTGTACCTGGCCAGCGATCGTTCACGGCAGGTCACCGGCATAGTCATCACCGTCGACGGCGGGGTGACCGCAGGCGATTGCGTCAACCACGTCAAGCAGATTCACGACGCCCAGGCGCGCGCGATGAAGCTCTAGAAGACTTGCCCGGGCGTTCGCCGAACCTGAAACCAGTTCAATAAAAATGGAGTTCGCCCATGGCCTATGCCGACTATTTTCCGCTGCCGGTCAGCGAAGACGAAATCACCGCACAATGGCTCACCGCGGCCCTGCGCCAGCGCGCACCCGATGTCACGGTTACCGGCTTCGACTTCGTCGACGCGGTGCGCGGAACCAGCACCAAGCTGCGCCTGCGCCTGCAACTGGATGAGGCGGGCCGGCAGGCAGGCATTCCCGAACTGGTAATCCTCAAGGGCGGCTTCGAAACCCATAGCCGCGATTTCGGCTACATGCACGAGCGCGAGGTGCGCGGCTACCGCGACGTGCTGACCCGTCTCTCGCTGCCCGCCCCCGCGTGCTACTTCGCCGACTACGACGCCGAACGCCGGCAGGGCATCATCATCATGGAAGACCTGGTCGCCAGCGGCGCCGAGTTCTGCCACGCCTCGAAACCGCAGGGGTTCGAGCAGGTGGCGCGGCGCCTGGAGGTGCTCGCGCGCTTTCACGCCGGCACCTGGGAGAGTCCGGAACTCGCTCCGGGCGGTGAATGGGGCGACCTGGTGGACTTCCTCGACACCGTGGACAGTTTCTTCGCCAACAAGACCAGCCCGCAGAACTGGCAGCGCTTCATCGACTCGCCGCGCGGCGCCGCCACCGCGCGCTGTTTCCAGTCCCGCGACTGGATGCTCGATGCCTGGGCGCGGCTCAAGCGCTTCGCCAAGCAGATGCCCTACTGTGTGCTGCACGGCGATATCCACCTGGGCAACCTGTACATCGCGGCGGACGGCACGCCGGGCTTCTTCGACACGCTGGCCAGCCGCGGTCCGGGCATGCTGGAGGTCTCCTACCATATCTCCGCCTCCATAGACGTCGCCGACCGCCCGCGCTGGGAGCGTGCGCTGGTGCAGCACTACCTGGAGACCCTCGCCCGCTGCGGAGTGGCCATTCCCGACTTCGATACCGCCATGCACCAGTACGCCATCGCGCTGGTCTACGGGCACTTCATCTGGATGACCACCGAGTCCGAGTACCAGACCGAGGCGGTGAACACGGCGAATATCATGCGCGTGTGCGCGGCGATGCTGGAACACGACACCCCCTCCCTGCTGCGCGCCCTGCCGCCAGCCTGATCACCGCAAGGCCCGGCGCCATCGCGCGCATACAGCCTGGCGTGAATACGTCGCGCCCACTGGGAGAGCCGGGCAACAGGCGCTAGACTGGGCGCCACCAAACTACGAGGAGACCTGCCTGTGGACCTGCAGTTGGACACACTGGGCCATTTCACGATCACGTTCATCGAACTCTCGGCACTGCTGCTGGCCTGCGTCATCGGCGGCCTGGTGCTGTGGGTGGTGTACATGTACATCGTCGACATCACGCAGAAATCCCACGCCATCCGCCGCAACTACCCGGTGCTCGGCCGCTTCCGCTACCTCTTCGAACACCTCGGCAGTTTCTTCCGCCAGTACTTCTTCGCCCTGGATCGCGAGGAGCTGCCGTTCAACCGCGCGCAGCGCTCCTGGGTCTACCGGGCCGCGAAGAACATCGATTCCACCGTTGCCTTCGGTTCAACCCAGCCCCTCAGCGAACCGGGCCAGGTCATCTTCCTCAACGCATTGCTGCCGCCACTGGAGCAGGAAATCGAGGAGCGCGACCATATCGTGTTCGGCGAGGGTTTCGCCAGGACCCCCTACCGCACCTGCTCTTTCTTCAATATTTCCGCGATGAGTTTCGGCGCCCTCTCGGCACCGGCGGTGCAGGCGCTCTCGCGCGGGGCCAGGCAGGCGGGCGTGTGGCTGAATACCGGCGAGGGCGGTCTGGCACCCTACCACCTGCAGGGCGGCTGCGACGTGGTGTTCCAGATCGGAACTGCGAAATACGGTGTGCGCGACGAGCACGGCGCAATGAGCGACGCCAAGCTGGGCGAGATCGCCGCCATCGAGCAGGTGCGCATGTTCGAGATCAAGCTTTCACAGGGTGCCAAGCCCGGCAAGGGGGGTATCCTGCCGGGCCTGAAGGTGACCGATATCATCGCCAGCACGCGCGGCATTCCCGCGGGGCAGGATTCGATAAGCCCGAACCGCCACCCGGAAATCGACAGCGTGGACGACCTGCTGGACATGATTCATCGCGTACGCGAGGTCACCGGCAAACCCACCGGCATCAAGGCGGTCATCGGCCAGAGCGACTGGCTGGATGACATGTGCCAGCGCATTCACCAGCGCGGCCTGGACTACGCACCGGACTTCATCACCGTGGACAGCGGCGACGGCGGCTCCGGTGCGGCGCCGCAGAGCCTGATCGACAACATGGGCCTGCCGATCCGGCGCAGCCTGCCGATGGTCGCCGACAAGCTGAACTACTACGGCCTGCGCGATCGGGTGCGCATCATCGCCTCGGGCAAATTGATCAACCCCACAGACGTGGCGACGGCGCTGTGCCTGGGTGCGGACACCGTCAACTCGGCGCGCGGCTTCATGTTCTCGCTCGGTTGTATCCAGGCCATGCAGTGCAACCGCAACACCTGCCCCACCGGCGTGACCACCCACAACGAGGAACTGCAAAAAGGACTGGACCCGACGGACAAGGCGCAAAGGGTGGCGAGTTACGCGCGCAACCTGATGCACGAGGTGGAGGTGATCGCCCATTCCTGCGGCGTCATGCACCCCCACCTGCTCAACCGCTCACATGCCTATATCGTCAGCGACTCCGGCTACCCCGAGCCGATGACCGCGCGCTTCCCGGTGATCGAGACAGCGCCGGAATTCCAGTAAGGGGCTGGAAAAGCCCCTGGACAGGCTACTTGGCCGCGTCCAGTTCCGCCTTGCGCGCGGCCTGGACCTGTTCCATCTGGTGGCGATACGCCTCGACCACTTTTTCCACGCCGGAGGGCGTCAGGCCGCCGGCATTGCCCACCGCGACGTAGGTGGCGTACACGGCGGAAGCGGACATCAGTGCCGCGGAAACGACGGGCGTGGACACTCCCTCGTTCTTCATCGTGTTGGCCAGTTCGATGAAACGGTTGAGGCACTCGTGGTGATACTCGGTATCGGATTTCGACATGAATTCATCCCCGGTGACGGGTCGCGATAAGTGAGCGCGCGATTCTAGCACTTTCGCGCACGAGTTAAAGGCCGGCGCAGGTTGCACCGTGAAAGTACGTCGACAAACGCGGTGATATCCGGCGAATCGGCCTTTAATCCCGGGAAAGTCTGCTATGATTGTCGCCACTCAACGCGACCGCGCCTGGACTCCCGGAACCTCGGATATGCAACGGCCTGTACAACTGGTTGGCTTCGCCTGTGCCCTCGCGGCGGGCCTTGCCGCGGGCGCGGCGCGGGCGGCGGGCGACTCCTCCACCAGCTTCTCGGCGGAAATCGGCCTGGGCGCGGAGTACGACAGCAACGTCTCGGTGGACGAACTCGACGCCAGCAGCAACCAGGGTGACTATGCCGGTACGCTCGACGCCGAACTGAAACTCAAGCACGAGTTCAACCCGAAGCTGGATACCAGCCTGACCTACAACTTCAGCGAGACCGCCTACGAGGAGTTCGACTTCCTCGATCGCCAGACCCATCTGCTGGGCCTGGACTTCGCCGGCGATCTCGGCCCGGTGACCAGCGGCCTGACCCTGCACTACATCAACGCGCGCCTGGACGGGGAGGACTTCCTCGAGTACTACCGCGCCTCACCCTACGCCTCCGGCTTTCTCGCCAAGAAATGGTTCCTGCGTGGTGCCTACGTCTACTCGGACAAGTCGGTGGAACAGAACCCGGGGCGCGATTCACTGGGCCACGCGGGCGAACTGGACGTTTACTTTTTTCGCCGCGGCCTGCGCAGCTACTTCAACGTCGGCTACAAATACAAGCACGAGGATGCCGAAGCGGACCGCTACGACTACACCAGCAGCGATGTCAAAGTGCGCTACGTTCATCGCTGGGATGTGCTGCAGAAACCGCTGAAGTTCGAGCTCGGCTGGCGATACGAATACCGCGACTACAGCTCGGTGACGCCGAGCATCGGCGAGGAACGCCTGGACAAACGCCAGCGCTGGAAGACCTCGCTGGACTACCCGGTGTTCACTAAGGGGAATATCGAACTGTACGGCGGCTACGCCGACTACGACTCAAATTACCCGAGCGCCGACTACGAGCAATACGTGGTCGGCACGCGGGTGTCCTACAGCTGGTAATCAGGAGCCGCTGAAGCGCAGCAGGCCGTAGCCGTAGATCTCGTCCCGTCCCGGCGGGCCGAGGTCCTCGGCGGAGCGGTAGAGCTCGGACATCACGTCGCTACCCGGGTGCTGCCGGCGCAGGGCGGCGGCGGCGGTGGCGGCGAAAGGCACCGCAAACGAGGTTCCCGAGGATGCAACGTAGCCGCCGCCCGCACGGGCGTGCAGCAGGCCGACGCCGGGTGCGGCAATATCCAGGTAGGTGCCGCGATTGGCCAGGCGGAAGACCCGGCGGGTCTGGTCCACCGCCGTAACGGCAACCACGGAATCGTAGGCGGCGGGATACATCGGCGCAGCGACCGGACCACCGTTACCCGCGGCGGCGAGAATCAGCATGTTGTTCTGCTTGGCCCGGTTGAGCGCAGTTTCCAGCAGCCGGTTCGGCGGCCCCGCCAGGCTGATGTTGATCACGTCCACGTGGCTGGCGATCAGCCAGTCCAGCGCGCGCAACAGGCTCACCGTGGAGGCGATTTCACCGCGCTCCGGATCCTGTTCGAACACCGCTGCGGCGTAGATCTGCGCCTGGGGTTCAAGGCCCTGGTACTCGGGGTCGTTGGCAGCAATGATCGAGGCGATCGCGGTGCCGTGGAACGAAGGCTGCGGCGCGCCCTCGGCGACGAAGGTGCGGCTGTTGATATGCGCCGCGGACAGCGCCGGGTGGCTGGTGTCGACCAGGCTGTCGATCATGCCGATGCGCGGGGCCTCGGCCTCGACCACCGGCAGGCTGGCCACCGGCAGGTTAGCAGCAGTGCGCGGCGAGACACCCTCGCCCACCGTGGCCAGTTCAGTACCCGCGGTGTAGATGTGGTTGAGGTCGACTTCGGCGCGGTCCTTGCCGACTACGTCGAGCACGCCGCGGCGCACTTCGGTAATATCGAAGCTGGAGGGACCGGCGACTTCCGCCAGGCGCATACCCAGTGCCGGCAGTTCCGTCACGGTATCGAACAGGTAGCCTTCCTCGGCCAGTTCCTCGAACACCTGGGGCTCGGCCATTACCAGCCAGTGGTCGCTGTGGATGCGTTCCTCGTCGATTTCCAGGCCGGCCTCGAGATCGTCGAGAATGTCATCGATCTCGTTGTCGAGTTGCTCCTCGACGATTTCCGCGGCGCGGGCCTCGGCATTGGCGGCCACCGTCTCCTGCACACGCTCCTCGACGTTTTCCGCAACCTGCGTCTCGACGTCGGCCTCGACCTGCTCCTGCACGCCGGTTTCGACTTCCAGGGCGACCTCTTCCTCGACCACGCTCTCGACGGTCTCGGCGACTTTCTCCTCGACCTCGTCGGTGACGGTGCTTTCGACCGCCTCCTCGACGCTGGCTTCAACGCTGTCCTCGAGTTCCTCGGTCACCGTCTCGGCAATCTGTTCCTCGACGGTTTCCTCAATAGTCTCCTCGACGTTTTCCTCGACATTCTCCTCGACGACCTGCTCGGTCTCTTCCTGGAGTTCCTCTTCAACGTTGTCGGTGATCTGCTCCTCGACCTCTTCCTCGACCTGTTCCTCGACAAAGCTGTCACCGGGGCCCAACAGCAGGCGGTCGAGCTGATTGTCGATGGACTCCTCGACGGCGTCGGCCACCTCGTCCACAACCTCTTCTTCTACCTGGTCGTCGATCTCTTCCTCGACCTGGTCGTCTATGAGGCCGGAACCGGTGAGGTCGCCGGGCACCTGCGCACGCACCGGTGTCGCGGGCACGGCCAGAACCAGGGCTGCAACGCACACCGCCACAGCCAGGCCAGAGGGGATTAAATCAATGCTTTTCAATGACTTGCGTAAAAACATGGTAGTATTTACCGTCATGTTGGGACCGTCATACTCTATGATGATGACGAGCCGGACACACAATAATTCCGCGTGATGGAATAAAATCGCGTGGCGAATCGTCACTAATACTAACAGGAAACGTATGGCAGCGCTCAGCGATTCACAGCGTCAGGACCTGATGGCCGAACTAAGCGGTTTGCGCCGGTTCTGCCACTCGCTGACCGGCAATGCCGCTGACGCCGACGACCTGCTGCAGGCCACCGTCGAGCGCATCCTGCAAAAAGGGATGCCCGCGGACGCGCACACCGCGAAGTGGACTTACCGCGTGTGCAAAAACGTCTGGATCGACGAGTTGCGGGCCCGCGAGGTGCGCCAGCGCTACCCGGCAACGGAGACCGAAGAGGAAACCGCGCTCTCGGCGGACACAGTCGCCGAAAGCGAATTGGAGGTGGCAGCGGTCTCGACCGCCATGGCGGCGCTCCCCGAGGAGCAGCGGCTGGCGCTGACCCTGGTGACCATCGACGGCAAGACCTACGCGGAGGCCGCCGAGATCCTGGATGTGCCGGTGGGAACCATCATGAGCCGCATCGCCAGGGCGAGAAAACAGTTATTGCAGCTATTGCATCCGGCACAGCCGGAGTGACGAGAACCGACGATGAACGACAAGGACTTTGAACTGCTCTCGCAGTACCTGGACGGCGAACTGGACGAACTCTCCACCCGCCGCGTTGCGCAGCGACTGGGCAGCGAGCGGGAACTGCGCGAGACCTTTGCCCACATGACCGCTGTCGATCAGAGCATCAGGCAGGTGTACAGCGCATCCGAACAGGTGCCGGCACATATCGCAGCCATGCTCGAAAGCGCAACCGCGGCGCCGCCGCGCCGGACCACGCAGTGGGCCTTTGCCGCCGCGGCCTCGGTGGCTGCCGCGGCAGGTCTCATGCTCACCCTGCAGTGGCAGCAACCGGAAAGCGCCGGCCCCACCGTGGCCGAAGTCCTCGAGATCACCCCTTCCATGGCCAGCGGCTGGCAGCCCCTGGCCGACGGGCGCCAGATTCGCCCGGTCCTGAGCTTCCGCGATGTGGACGGCGCCTGGTGCCGTGAATACCTGGTCGAAGACCATGGCAAAGGCACTCGCGGTGTCGCCTGTCGCGACCAGGGCAAGTGGGAGACCCGCATCGCCGTGGCCGCCGTGATTCCCGGCGCCAACGACGCCTTCCGCCCCGCCGGTGCCGGCGACTCAGACGCGGTCGCCGATTACACGGCCAGCCGTGCCGACGGCATTGCCCTGTCGGCCAGCGAGGAAGCGAAAATCATCGCCAGCGATTGGCAAAAATGACCTCCAGGTCTTCGTGGTTGTAATCCTCCGGCCGCTCTCGTAGCGGCCTTTTTTTGCCTGTCCCCTGCACGTGTAAGGTGAGGGGGCAGAGTCGCGACTCTGAGCCCGGACTTTCGGCAATCAGCGAAAAAGGGGGAGGTAGAAAAGAAGCAGGGTCTGCCGCCCCATGTAGACGACAGACCCTGGAGTTCAGTGCGGAGGGCTAGCGGTCCCCGCTCTGTGAGACTGTTACGGCGGCGCACGGCGTAGGCCGGACACCTGCCAAAAGGGTCGAGGGCTGCGGGATCGGCCACGCATTCTATGTGGCCTTAAGGCTCTGCGATGCGTACCCAAAGGCCGATCACCCGTTACCTCGTGTGGTGTTTCACTCCACTCTGTCTGGTTAACGGGTGACATCGGGGGTTTATTCCCCCCTCCATGAAAAAAATGCATTTTTTGTTTCGGTCGCGTTCGCGGCGGCCGGGGCAGCGCCGCGAGCACGCCCAGGGATGGCCCGAAGGCAGCCCGGGCGGACTCTAGGCAGACCCCGCCAGCCGGCGCAGGACGTAATGCAGGATGCCGCCGTGGCGGTAGTAGGTGAACTCGTTGGGCGTGTCGATGCGGATCACCGCCTCGAATATCACCGGTTCGCCGCCGTTCTCGCGGGCGATCACCTCCACCCGCTCCTGTCCCGGCTCGATGGTGGGGATATCGAAATGCTCCTCGCCATCAAGGCCCAGCGAGGCCGCGCTCTGCCCGGGCAGGAACTGCAGCGGCAAAATGCCCATGCCGACGAGGTTGGAGCGGTGGATGCGCTCGTAGCTCTCGGCGATCACCGCGCGCACGCCGAGCAGGGACGGCCCCTTGGCGGCCCAGTCGCGGGAGGAGCCGGTGCCGTACTCCTTGCCGGCCAGCACCACCAGCGGTTCGCCCGCCTCGCGGTACAACTCCGCGGCGTCGAAGATGGACATGCGCTTGTCGTCGACAAAACAAGTGGTCCAGCTGCCCTCGCTGCCCGGCGCCAGCTCGTTGCGCAGGCGGACGTTGGCAAACGTGCCGCGCATCATCACCTCGTGGTTGCCGCGCCGGGAACCGTAGGAGTTGAAGTCCTTCTGCGCCACGCCGTGTTCCACCAGGTAGGTCCCCGCGGGACTGTCCGGCGCGATGGCGCCGGCCGGCGAGATGTGGTCGGTGGTGACACTGTCGCTGACCTTGACCAGGCAGCGGGCGCCGATGATCTCACCCAACGGCGCCGGCGAGGCGGGCATGTCATCGAAAAAGGTCGGCTTGCGCACGTAGGTGGAGTCCGGCCAGTCGAAACGCTCGCTATCCGCCACCGGCAGTTCGTTCCACACCTCGTTGCCGGTATACACGTCCGCGTAGCGGGCCTTGAACATCGAGGGATCGACATTGGCGGCAACCAGGGCATCGATCTCCTCGCCGGTGGGCCAGACATCGGCGAGGTACACGGTCTTGCCGTTGGCAGTCTGGCCGAGGCCATCGCTGGCCAGGTCGATACCCATGTTGCCGGCCAGGGCGTAGGCCACCACCAGCGGCGGCGAGGCCAGGTAGTTGGCGCGCACGTCCTGGTGGATGCGCCCCTCGAAGTTGCGGTTGCCGGAGAGTACGGAAGTGACCAGCAGGTCACCGGCGCGTATGGCGTCGGTGATCTCGTCGGGCAGCGGGCCGGAGTTGCCGATGCAGGTAGTGCAGCCGTAACCCACCACGTAAAAACCCAGGGCTTCCAGGTCTGCGAGCAGTCCGGTGCGCTCCAGGTATTCGGTGACCACCTTGGAGCCGGGCGCGAGACTGGTTTTCACCCAGGGCTTGACCTGCAGGCCGAGGGCGCGGGCCTTGCGCGCCACCAGCCCCGCGGCGATCAGCACCGCCGGGTTCGAAGTATTGGTGCAACTGGTGATCGCGGCGATCACCACCGCGCCATGATTGAGCTGAAAACGCTGCCCCTCGCGCTCGACGGTGACCCCGTGAACGGCCTCCGGCTGCGCTTCCGGGCTGCCGCCCTCCTCCGCCCAGTCGGCCTGTTCCGCCGGCGCCACGCGCAGTTCGTGGAACTCGCGCAGCACATCGCCAAAGGCCGCGGCGGCGCCGGATAACGCGATGCGATCCTGCGGCCGCTTCGGTCCGGCCAGGGAAGGCACCACCTCGCCCAGGTCCAGGCCCAGTTCGGAGGAGTAGCGCGCGTCCGGCGCGCTGTCGTCGTGCCACAGCCCCATCGCCCGCATGTACGCCTCAATCAGGGCAAGCTGGTTTTCGTCACGACCGGTCAGGCGCAGGTAGTCGATGGTTTTCTGGTCCACAGGGAAGATGCCACAGGTGGCGCCGTACTCCGGCGCCATGTTGGCGATGGTGGCGCGGTCGGCCAGGCTCAGGCTGGCCAGGCCCGGTCCGAAGAACTCGACGAACTTGCCCACCACCCCGTGCTTGCGCAGCATTTCAGTCACCGTCAGCACCAGGTCGGTGGCGGTGGCGCCCTCGGCGAGGCTGCCACTCAGGCGGAAACCCACCACCTGCGGGATCAGCATGGTCACCGGCTGGCCGAGCATCGCCGCCTCCGCCTCGATACCGCCCACACCCCAACCGAGCACGCCCAGGCCGTTGATCATGGTGGTGTGGGAATCGGTGCCGACCAGGGTGTCCGGGTAGGCCAGGCGCTGGCCGTCGACCTCGGCGCTGAACACGCCGCGGGCCAGGTATTCGAGGTTGACCTGGTGCACGATGCCGGTGCCCGGGGGCACCACGCTGAAGTTGTCGAAGGCCTTTTGGCCCCAGCGCAGGAAGCGATAGCGCTCCAGGTTGCGCTCGATTTCCACTTCGGTGTTTTTCTCCAGGGCGTCCTCACTGCCGAAGTAGTCGACCATCACCGAGTGGTCGATTACCAACTCAACCGGCGACAGCGGATTGATCTTCGCCGGGTCGCCGCCGAGGTCGACCATGGCATCGCGCATCGCCGCGAGATCGACGATGGCGGGCACGCCGGTGAAATCCTGCAGCAGGACGCGTGCCGGCACGAAGGCGATCTCCTGGCTGGGCTCCGCCTGCGGGTCCCAGTCGAGTAACGCCTCCACGTCGTCGTCGGTGACGAAATCCTCGCCGGCGTGACGCAGCAGGTTCTCCAGCAGGATCTTCAGCGAATACGGCAGGCTGGCCGCATCCCCGGGGGCGTCCAGCCCCTCCAGCGGGAATATCCGGTACTCCTCACCGGCGACGCTTAGTGACTGCGGTTTGGCGTAACGACTGCTCATGCGAGACCTCCGGGTTGACGCCCCGCCGTCGCGGCGGGCTATGCTGTAGTGCAGGCCACTACCCTAGCACATCGGGAGATTCAGGTATGAGAACGCGCAGTGAACGCGACAGCATGGGCGAGGTCCTGGTGCCCCAGGACGCACTGTACGGCGCCCAAACCCAGCGCGCGCTCGACAACTTCGGCCTGCAGCAGCGGCCGATGCCCGGGGCCTTCATCCGCGCGCTGGCGGCGATCAAGGCCGCAGCGGCCAGGGCCAACAGCGACTGCGCTGTTCTCGACCCCGCACTGGCTACTGCCATCGCCAGCGCCGCACGCAGCATCGCCGACGGCGAGCACGCGCAACACTTCCCCGTATCGGTGTTCCAGACCGGTTCCGGCACCAGCAGCAACATGAACGTTAACGAGGTGATCGCGCGGCTCGCGAGTGCCGCCAGCGGCCTGCAGGTCCACCCCAACGATCACGTGAACTGCAGCCAGAGCAGCAACGACGTCGTACCCAGCGCGATCCAGGTGTTGGCCATGGGCGGTCTCAGCCGACGCCTGGAACCAGCGCTGGGGCAGTTGATAGAAACCGTGCGCGAGCGCGCCGACGAACTCTATACGGTGACCAAGACCGGGCGCACCCACCTGATGGATGCCATGCCGCTGACCTTCGGCCAGGAACTCGGCGCCTGGGCGGAACAACTGCAGGAGTGCGGCGAACGCTTCGCCGGACTCAAGCCCCGGCTGGGCCGCCTGCCGCTGGGCGGCTCGGCGGTGGGTACCGGGGTGAACGTGCCGGCGGGTTTCCGCGAGCGCTGCATCGCGGGCCTGTCGTCACAGCTGGCACTGCATTTCGAACCAGCCGACAACCCCTTCTCGCGCATGGCAGGCCAGGACGTGAGCCTGGAACTGTCATCGACGCTGCGCGCGCTGGCGGTAGTGCTGGGCAAGGTTGCCAACGACCTGCGTTGGATGGGTTCGGGGCCACTCTCGGGACTGGCGGAAATCCAGCTGCAGGCCCTGCAGCCTGGCTCCTCGATCATGCCCGGCAAGGTCAACCCGGTGCTGCCCGAGGCGGTGCTGATGGTGGCGGCGGACGTCATGGGCAACGACGCCAGCATCGCCCTGTCGGCCCACTCCGGCAACTTCCAGCTCAACGTCATGCTGCCGCTGATCGCCGAAAAGCTGGCTGCGAGTATCGACGCCCTGGTCTGGGCCTGCGAGGCGCTGCGCAGCTGCATCGCAGGTTTTACTGTGAATACCCCGCGGGTAGAGGCCAACCTCGCGGCCAACCCGATCCTGGTCACCGCTCTCAACGCCAGGCTCGGCTACGACCGGGCCGCAACAATTGCCAAGCGCGCCTATGCGGAACAGCGCCCGGTGCTGGACGTGGCGCTGGAGGAGTGCGACCTGTCTCGCGAAGAACTGGAAGTGCTGCTCGACCCGCAGCGCCTGACAGGTGTCGAAGACTGGCGCGAAGACTGAAGTTCAGTCCAGGCGTACACCGATGTAACGCCGCCGCTGCAGGCGTCCGGACAGGCGGGCGCCGAAATCGGCGGCGCGCATCTGCAGGCCGTACTTGCGCAGCAATGCGCGATGAGCAACGGCAGCCTCTTCGGCATCGTCGATCAACCACGCCTTGCCCGTGTGCCAGTCGCCGGTCAGGCGGCCATTAAAGGTACAGGTAGCGAGGCGGCACTGGGCAAAATTGCGCAGGCGTTTGACCTTGCCCGCCTCACCGGCACTGAAGATATACAAGCAGTCCGCATCCGGCGCACACCACACCGGGGTATCCACCCAGTTCCCGTTGCGCCGCAGGGTGGAAAAGCTGACGTATTTCGCCCGCTGCAGGGCCTCGCGAACGCCCTCATCGGCCACGCTCAGCAGGCCTCGGCCACGGGCTCATCCGAGGGCATAAGTCGTGTCCCCTCCACCTCCAGCGCAATGCGCGGCCCGAAGGCCATGGTCGGCGTCATGCAGCCGCCGTCGATGCCACCACACAGGGCTTTTTCCACACACAGCAGCGAGGCCTGGGTGGTGAAGGTGAAGCCCTCCAGGGTTTCCATGGTCGCCTCGACACTCTTGCCGGCGTCGTTCCAGGCGCGCCCCCACAGGCGCATGTAACCGGCGGCGCGCTGCTCGTCGGTGGGCGGCGCCACGCTGGCGTCGATCTTCTCGAACATGCGCTTTTGCAGGGCGGGCAGCCCCAGCACCGGCGCCAGCGGACTCATCGCACGCATCACGCGGCCGGCCTTCTGCGGCATCGCCATGTACATGGTGAAGTTGGGAATACCGGTGCTGCGGTAGGCGGAGCTGACATCGCCCCAGGGGATGCTGATGCAGTATTCCTCGCGGTCGGAGAACTGCACGGTCTTGCCCCAGCGGGCCAGGGCCACGCGCTTGATGCGGCCGTCGCGGCGCACTTTGCATTTGTCCGCGAGCATGCCCATCACGGTTTTCTGCGAGCCCGCGCTGCCGCCGCCGGCGCCATAGAAGGCCATCTCCAGCCAGGTCGCGTCGGGCAGGCGGTCGGCCAGGGAGCGAGCCAGGGTATCGCTGGGCACCACGTCAAAGCCCACGCCGGGGACGATCACCGCACCGGAGGCGCGCGCCTGGGCGTCGCGGGCGTAGTACTGCTCGAACAGGTCCGGCTCGCCGCAGATATCCAGGTAGTGAATGCCGTGCTCGGCGCAGGCCTCGACCAGCGGCAGACCGGTCGCGGCAAAGGGCCCCGCGCAGTTGAGCACCAGTTCGCAGCCTTCGAGCTGCCCGGCGGCCTGCGCCGCGGACTCGATGGGAAATACCTTGCTGGGCAGCGAGAGCTCGGTGGCGAGGGCCTCCACAGCGGCGCGGTTGCGTCCGGCGAGAATGGGCGACCAGCCGCGCCGGGCGGCTTCGCGGGCGATCAACTGGCCGGTGAAACCGTTGGCGCCGTAAATCATCCACGTATGTCCGACGATATTATTATCTTTCATAGCAAACTTTTCCTTTCAAGCGGCCGTTGCAGTTACCTGGCAAAGGCTTCCTGTGACGACGGTGCGAAGACAGCATTTATAATAATCGCGACAATCGCAATAGCGATAACCTACGCGCGGGCAGATACTCTGCATTGCAAAGTTAACTATTGTAACGACAGACTGCCCCCCTGTGACAAGCGCGCCAAAGGCGCTTGCGGAGAACCCGATGCTGGTAGTGATTTTTCGCGCGCGAATCGCCGCGCTGGACGCCGAGTACGAACACACTGCGGCGCAACTGCGCGAGACGGCGTTACGGGACTTCGGTTGCCTGCGCTTCGAGGCGCTGAGCGCCGGTGACGAGGAGATCGCGCTGTCCTGGTGGCCGGACGAGGCGAGCATCAGCGCCTGGAAGCAACACCTGGACCACCGCGCCGCACAGGCCCGCGGCCGCGAGCGCTGGTACGCGAGTTACTCGGTGCAGGTGGCGAGGGTGGAGCGGGAATACGACTACCCCTGAAGCCGGGACTTTCCCCGCCGGATCAGGAGCCCTCTTCGAGCAGGGCTTTCTGTTCCATTTCGTGGTCGACAAAGGCCAGCCACTGGTCGGCGTAGCGCTCGGTCTCATCAAAGCGCGCCGCGCGCTCGAAGTGGCTGCGCGCGTCGGTCAACTTGTGCAGGCGCACCTGCGCCATGCCGCGCACCAGCCAGGCGACACCCTCGCGGCGCAGGCCGCCCTTGGCGATGGCCTTGCGCGCCATGGCCTCGGCCTGCTCCCAGTTCCAGGCGTCCATCTGCAGTTGCGCGACGCGCAGGTAAAGGTCGCCGCTGTCATCCAGCGCCGCCGCGCGCTCCAGCGGGGGAATCGCCTTTTCCGTATCCGCCGCCGCGAGCCAGGCCTGGGACAGCATTTCCAGGTTGCTCTGGGTGGCCTCGATAACACCGCCGTCGATCTCGCGCTGCAGCAGCACCGCCGCCTTGTAGGGCAGCTCCTCGGCGAGGAACAGGCTGGCCAGCATACGCAGGTGGGTGGCCTGGGTCAGCCGGCCCTCGTCGAGCAGGGACTCCACCAGCGCCAGCTGGCGCGGCGTGTCGCCCAGCTCCCCGTGCAGGGCGGCGAGGTTCATCAGGTATTGTTCACGCGGGTACAGCGTCACCAGATACTCCATGGTGTCGCGCATGTCGGTGTAGGCCTTCATCTCGAAGTAGATCGAGGCGAGCATCGACAGCCAGTTCTCCGGCGGCTGGTCGTCGGGGCCGGAGCGCGAGGCGATCGCCTCCTTCAGCGGCTGCAACGCTTCCTCGAAACGTTCCTGACGCACCAGGGCGATGGCCAGCAGCGCCTTGTTGGCGCCGGTGTCCTGGCCCTCGATGGTCATCAGTTGGCGCAGGCGGTTCTCCGCCTCGCGGTAATCTTCCTGCACCAGGCACAACTGGCCCAGGGCGAGCAGCAGGTTGATCTGCATGGACTCGGGCAGGTTCTCCAGTTCGATAGCCTGCTCGTAGATGCCGCGCGCCTTGCCCAGTTCGTCCTGTTCGTAGTGGATGTAGCCGAGCAGGTTGAGGATATGCGCCTTTTCATAGGGCGAGATGCGGTTGTTGAGCAGGGGTTCTACCTCGCCGCGGGCGGCGGCGAAATCGCCGGCCTCGACGAAGGTCTGCGCCTCGTTCATGGCGTCGTAGACGCGCTGGCTCATACCGACTACCGACTCCGCCGCGCCCGCCAGCGGGCAGGCGAGCAGCAGGAGCAGCGTCACGGCAAACCTGTGTATGGCATATCTCATCAGTTGCGCTGACCGTCGAGCTCGTAAGTGAAGTTGTTGTAAACGCCGATGACCTCGATGGCCACGCCGTCGATCACCCGCGGCTTGTACTTGAAGCGCCGCGCCGCTTCCACCGAGGCCTTGTAAAACACCGGGTCGGTGCAGCGATCCTCCAGCACCTCGACATCCTTGACCGTGCCCGCGGTGGTCACCGTGTAGCGCACCATGCACTCGCCGGAAAGGCCGCGCTGCTGCGCGCGCCGCGGGTAGACCGGCGCCACCTTGACGATGGGCAGGTACTCGCCGTCACCGGTGCCGAGGCCGAGGCCACCGCGGCCGAT
Source organism: Mangrovimicrobium sediminis (assembly GCF_004745945.1). Lineage (GTDB taxonomy): Bacteria > Pseudomonadota > Gammaproteobacteria > Pseudomonadales > Halieaceae > Mangrovimicrobium > Mangrovimicrobium sediminis. The sequence continues at coordinate 233,730 of NZ_SRLE01000001.1, forward strand.
GTCCAGGTCGCCCGGGCCGCCGCCGCTGGGCGCCGTGACCGCCAGCGTCTCGCCGCTGGAGGAGGAGTCCTGGTTCATGTCCGGGGGAATCTCCGGCGGTTTTTCCTGCTGCGGGCGTTCCGGCTTGCGATCCTTGCGCTGGGCTGCCTCCTCGCGCTTGAGGCGCACGAAGTCGAGCATCTGGATGTGGTCGCCGTCGTTCAGGCGCATCTCCGAGGCGTTGATCAGGGTGTACATGAACAACGCCAATGCCAGCGCACCGGCGGCGCCGACACCCGCCCCCACCAGCAGGCCAAAGGCGGCCCCGGCTCCACGACGCTGTTCAATAATCGGGTCGTTCATGCTGCTGTGCTTACTGCGAGGCCGCGAGGGCGATGTTGTAGACGCCGGCGCGGCGCGACTGGTCCATCACCTGCACCAGTACCTCGTTGCGCGAGTTGCGGTCGGCCTGGATCACCAGCGTGCCCTTGGGGTTCTCCGCGTGCAGGCGCTCGATAATCGCGCGCAGGGAGCGGATGTCGGTTTCGCGGCGGTTGATCCACACCCGGTCGTTCTCGTCGATGGCGACCAGGATACTGGCTTTTTCCTGCACCACGGCGGTGGCGGCGTCGGGTTTGTCGACGTCGATGCCCGCCTCCTTGATGAATGTCGCGGTGACAATAAAGAAGATCAGCATGATAAACACGACGTCGAGCATCGGCGTGATATCGACGCCGCCCTCCTCGGTTTCGGTCTGAACACTACCCAACAGATTGCGCATGCTAGTCGTCCTGTGTCTGGGAGAAGAAGGCGGCCAGGCGGTCGCCGGCGGCATTCGCGCGACCCTCCGCCACCAGGTTGCCGAGCAACCCGAATATCGAGACCACCATGCCGGCGAGCGTGGTGACTGTCGCCTTGGAGATACCCGCGGCCATGGAGCGGGCGTTGTTCGAGCCGGTGGCGGCCAGCGCATCGAATACCTCGAGCATGCCGAGCACCGTGCCCAGCAGGCCGAGCAGCGGGCACACCTTGATCAGCGTACTGATCAGCGGAAAGTGCCGGCGCAGGCCCTGGCGCACCTCCCACTGCAGGTTCTCGCGAAACTGCTGGGCGTACCAGGAGGTCTTGTCGTCGCGCTGCTGCCACAGCGCCACTACCACACCCAGGTGCTTGGGCAGCTCCCAGGACAGGAAATACAGGCGCTCGAACAGCAGCGACCACATGACGAAGGCGATCAGCAGGATCAGGCTGAGGATCGGCCCGCCCAGTTCCAGCAGGTCGCCCAGCCAGGGCAGCCAAGTGTCGACCAGGTTCAGCATGTCGCGACCCTAGCCCTGGGCTTCCGCACGCGAGGCGACCATCGCCACCGCCCTGCCCTGCAGGATCTCGGACAGCGACTTGGCGCGGCTCTGCACCAGGTTGTGCAGCAGCAGCATGGGAATCGCCACGCACAGGCCAAGCACCGTGGTGACCAGGGCCTGGGAGATACCGCCGGCCATCAGGCGCGGGTCGCCGGCACCGAACAGGGTAATCGCCTGGAAGGTGACGATCATACCGGTCACCGTACCCAGCAGGCCCATCAGCGGCGCGACAGCGGCGACAATCTTCAGCAGCGGCAGGTAGCGGTTGATACGCGGGACTTCCTCGAGCACCGCCTCGGACAGGCGCAGCTCCAGGGTCTCGGTATCCGGCTCGTCGTGCAGGCGACCGGCGAGCAGGATGCGGCCCAGCGCGTTCTTCGCCGACGGTTCCTCGGGGTTTGCCATCTGCCGGTGGATCGCCCTGCCCTCCAGCCATAGTACGACCAGGCGACCCAGGGCGAGCAGCAAACCCGCCACACCGAGGGCGATAATGGAGTAACCGATGGTGCCGCCCTGGGCCACACGCTCGGAGAGGTTCGGCGCCTGGGTGAGCAGCTCGAGCAACTGGCCGCGGGTCGGGTCGACAGCGAAGGCCAGCGGGCCGGCGTCGCCAGCGCTCAGGGCCCGGGCACCGCCGAGGTAGCGGTCCGGCTGGCGCGAGTACTCGAGCAGGCGGCCGGTCTCGGGAATGAACTGCAGGTACTTGCCGTCGGCCACCGCGTTGAACAGGCCGACGCGGGTCACCGGCCGCGGCTCTTCCGTGCCGTCCGGGGTCAGTACGTTGCGGGTCTGTGTCACCACCTGGCCGGACTCGGTCATCTCCTGCTGCAGTTCAAACCACAGGCGCTCGATCTCCCCGATTTCCGGCAGGCGATTGGCCTGGCCCATGCGCCCGGCGAAGTCGACCAGGAAATCGCCGCGTTCGGGATGGTCGAGCTGGGTCAGGGACACATAAAACTGGCCCTGGGCGTCGCTGGCCACCTGCTGCAGCACACCGAACAGCTCTTTCAGGGAACCCATACGTTCCTGCAGGCGCTGCTCGAGATCGCCGATCAACAATTCGTTTTCTTCAAACTGGCTCTCGCGCTCGGCACTGAGGGCCTCCAGCGCGGCGCGCTCGGCCTTGATCTCGGCGAGCAGCTTTTCGCGGTCGCGCTGCTCGGCCTTGAATTCGGCCAGGCGCTCCCTGTTCACGGCCTGGTCTTCGCGGCGGCCCTGCTTGACCGACTGCAGCAGGCTTTCCAGCGTCAGCGGTTTGCCCTGCTCGGGCTCGGCGAGCGCCGCCAGCGGCAGGCACAGGGACAGGCCGACGCCCAGTGCGATAGTGCGGATCATGGCTTTCATTACTGTGCCCCCCCCTGACCGGGCATCACCGGCACCGAAATCAACTCCGGCGCGATCTCCTGGCGCGCCACCTTCAGGCCCTTCTCGATAAAGCGGCGGTAGGGCACGCCGTCGAGTTCACGCCAGGCGCCGGCCTCACCGTCCCAGAAGCCGAGGCGATCGCCGCCGACCGTCTGGTACAGCAACGCGGTGCGGCCGATGCGCAGGAAATCGGCATCGAAGGAGCCGCTGTCGAGGGCGAGCTTGGCCTTATAGGCCTCGATGGTGCGACCGTATTCGGTCTCGATCTGGTAGGCCTCGAACACCCGGCGGCATTTCTCCGCCACGGTGACGTCGGCGCGCTCGAGCAACTCGCGCAGGCGCTCGATGCGCTGGCGCCGCTCGACCAGCAGGAAGGGCACGTCCAGTTCGACGAATTCCTCGAGGGTGTCGATCATGCGCGACATCAGCGGCAGGATCTGGCGCTCGATCACTGCGACCTCGCCGATGGAACCCTGCAGGGTCACGATCTCCCGGTCCTGGGCATCCAACTGGCGCTGCAGCATGGCGACGTAGGTCTCCAGGCCCTCGACCAGCTTGAGTTCCGAGCCGTATTCCTCGACCAGGTCGCGGGTCTTGTCGCTGACCTTGTTGATGGCGGCCTGGGCGTCGCGGCCTTCCGCGGAGCGCTCCATCCCCTCCTTTTCTATCTGATCGAGGGTGTCCGCCGCGCTGGCGGGCACACAGGTGAGGGCGCCGAACAGGGCGACGGCCACGATAGTCAGTCTCGACATCGGTGACTCCGGATATGTTGGTTAGTAAAAACTAGGGAGGGGCGTAGCCGTACAACCCTTACTTCAGTTATATAGCAAACGCTCCAATTGTTACATTAGCTTTACACGCCCCTTGTTGGGTAGTACCCCGCGAGCTTAAGTGCCCCGGGATTGACTTGCGTCAAGCGGGCTGGCGAGCGCACGGAGGTGGCGTTACACTGCAGGCAACCATCGCCGTCGTCCCCGTGGGAGGTACCGGCATGCAGCGCAGCAAGTCCCGTTCACCCGCTCAGCCAACTGGCCGCCCCGTCGCCCGCCGTGCCGTCGCGCTGCGCCTCGGGCCTGGGCGTCTGCAGGATGCCGGCAACCAGGCCCTGCAAAGGCGCCACAACCTGAGCACGCCCGGCGATGCCGACGAACGCCGTGCCGACAGGCTCGCCGCGCACGCACTGCGCACCGGAGCAGGCAGCGCCGCTGGCGGGTCCGCAGCGGCACGCACGCCGGTCACCGGGCAGGGCCAGCCGCTGCCAGCGAGTGTGCTTGGCGACATGGAAGCGCGTTTCGGCGAGGATTTCAGCGGCGTGCGCTACCGCGACGACAGCGCCGCGCATCACGAGGCCCGGTCGCTCGACGCGCGCGCCTTCACCCGCGGCCAGACCATCTCTTTCTCTGCCGGCCAGTTCGCCCCGCACACGCCACAGGGCCGCGAACTACTCGCCCACGAACTCGCCCACGTGGCCGCCGCTGGTGACCCGCAGCGCGTGTACCGCGAAACCTGGGATGTGGACGACAGCGCCGGCACGGTAGAGCGCGGTATCTCGGTGCAGTTGATCTTCGAGAACACCTGGACCGACTGGTGGAACAACACCGGCTGGACCGAATCGCGCAAGGCCACCTTCCGCAGCAACTTCGAAAGCAGCATAGAGAACACCTTCAACAACAGCGGCATGGTGCTCAATCCGCCGGCCAGCGCAGTGGATGTATTACCCCCCGCAATCATCGCCAGCGGCTACCGACCGCTGGTCGACATCTCCCTGGTCGGCGATGGCGAAACCTCGGTAAGCGAAGACTGGGAAGTGGATGTCTCCTCCAACCCCACGGGCGAGTTCCGCACTTCCAGCAGCAATCGCAGCTACGGCACGCTGGATGAAGCGGACAACACGCCAATCGAGAAGGAAGGTGCTCCGTCCAACGTGGAACAAATACCGTCTGTGCATGAATTCGGGCACTTTATCGGCCTGATGCACCCGGGTTACAACATGGACGAGGACGAGTGGAGCCCCGGCGCCGGCTCCGAGTACGGGCATTCCGGTACCGACGAACACGGCCACGCGGTGCACGGCCCCACCGACCTCATGGGCACCGGCATGGGCCTGCGCCCCTTCTACTTCGACGAGTGGGCACAGGCGGTGGACCGGCATATCGCCGAATTGCGCCGCGAACGCTCCTGGGAGGAATTCCAGCGCTCCATCGACCGCTTTATTGGCGGCGATCGCGAGATGGGGGATTTTCCGGTGCCGGATGGGGCGACGCGGTTTGGCTAGGTACCCCAGGCCAGACTGTCCACTGAAACCCGCGCAGGGTTGATTCAACGCGTCTCCTGCGCCGTGCGCAGAACACTCAGGATGTACTCACGCTCGAGCTCGCCTACGGTAGGATCGATCCCTGCCTCCGACGACATGAACAGGGGGTTGTCTGTCGGCAGGCCAAACATCCCCTCGACACCGACGGTTGAGGCCTGGTCACCAGTGACCGGCTGGTTCAAACGCGCCAACCTCGCCCTGCGCTCTGCCTCCCGGCGCTCCTCGGCTTCGCGTCGGCGCCGTTCCTGCTCCGCACGCTCGCGGGCGCGCCGCTCTTCCTCCGCCCTGCGATCCCAGTATTCCCTGCCGCCGGGAGCCAGTCGATTCGCGGCCCAGCCGACCAGGAAACCCACGCCAAAACCGACGACGAAGCCAATGGGTCCGCCGACGGCGGTACCCGCCGCGGCCCCTGCCCAGGCCGCCCCGCCACCGATCACGGCCGCACGCCCGGTGCGCACTACCACCTCGGTCGCAGAGTTTTCCCGCTCGTCGGTCAGCATGCTGTAGCCTTCGATCGCAGCGTCCGCAACCCCCGGAAGCGCACGCGCCGCCATGCGACCGGCCACGAGGCGCGGTGCTGTTGCCTCCAGACCCTCTTCGAGTGCCTCATACGCGAGCCGGGACCTGAGCGCAGTTTCCCCAAAATCTGCTGCGTAGTTCGCAACACCCTCTACCGCGAGTTGCTCGGCGAATTGGGCGCGAAAGCGCGGATCCGAGAGATCTGCATTGTCGTTGAATAGCAGGTTGGCACCGGCGGAAAACGCCAGATTTCCCGCCGACCCACGCAGGGCATTGCGATTGGCCACACGCAGGGCGGCGTCGCCGCGATTGCTCCAGTTAGGCGCGGATGCATCGCCGCCGGATCGGCGGTGCTCCTCCTCTATCTGGATGACTTCGATGGGAGTAGCCGCACGCAAATCCCGCGCGTTGCGCGTCTGGGCGTTGCGCCGGAATTCCTCGTAATGGGGTACCACATCGTCGCCCATCTGGAAGCCGAAGACCCGACCCGCCAGATGCTGGCCGAGCCTGTTTATTTCCGCGTCGAAGCGCGGCTGGTCGATCCGCCCACCGCGCAGTGCAGCGAGCAGGTCCGCACCGGTTTGAAGCCGCGGCTGGCCGTCGCGGAGATCGATAACGCCCGGCAGTCTTGCGTTGGCGAAATGCGGGCGCATTTGCCAGGTACCGGCATTACGCGGGCCAGTGCGAGGCTCCTGGGCCCAGTTGGGGGTTCGCGAGTCGCCTCCGCCGTCGGTGGTTTCTAGCCGGGTGGGATTGCGCAGCAAATCACGCAGATCCTGGGCATGGTCCTCGGGTATCATCAGACCCATGCGCGATGCCGTCGCGTCAAGGCTGGCACCCGGTGCGTGTTGATCGCGGAACAGGCTGAGATTGTTGCGACCGGTATCGCCCAACGCGGCGAGTTCCTGCAGGTAATACTGGTAACGGGTATTGCGGTTGGCGCCCTGCCGATAGGACACTTTCACTGACATCAGGTCGAAATCACCCGCCCCCTGGTTGAGAGCCTGCCGCATGCGCAGGTCAACGGCAGGCGTGGAATCCCAACCGCGGCGTACGGGGCGCAGGATATCCAGGCCGCGCGGTGTTTCGTAGTCAAAAATACTCCCGCCCTGGGCCAGTCGCGGAGAGTTTCGAGCGTTCCAGAACCAGCCTGAATTGTCGAAGCCGCTGGCCCCCTGTCCGCGCAGACTGCGCAAGGCAAAACCCTCGCCGATCTCGCCCTGCCTGGCAGCCGCGCTCCCCCAGGGCATCGCGTCTGCAATACCCTGAATACGTGTATCGAGGCGCCCCTGCCCGCCGGTATAGCCGCGGTACCTATCCTGCGGCGTAGCCAGGTTGAACGGAACCTCGCCGGGAGCGAGAAGCAATTCCGGAGCAATCTCCTGAGCGGTTTGACGCAGCCGTTCAACATACTCCTCCTCGCTGAGGATCGGCACACCGATACCCGCCATGTGGTCGTCAAACTGCTGGCGGCTCATGATCGGTCCGGGGAAGGATTGGGATGGGGTACCGGTCGCGAGTTCGGTTTCCACTCCAATAATCAGCGTCTCACCGCTGGCCGTATCCAGCATGAAGAACTCATCGGGGGCTGGATCGACCGCAGTCGTCATCCACAGGAAACCGGTCTGTACGCGCAGGTTGCGTTCATTGCGCAGGCGCACCTGCAGCCGACGATAGGCCCCCAGGTCCGGGTCCACAGGACTCATCTGCCCGTTGTCGGCAATCCAGGTGTCTACACGCAGGGATTCTGCATTGAGCGTATCGTTCCGCATACCGGCAACGTCGACGGCCTCGGGGTCGAACGAAGCGTCGGCGAAGGGCTGTTGGCAGATCATTGGACCGGGTTCGGAGCTCAACCGCTCCTCCGGAACCGAGGTCATGGGCGTGGTCCCGCTCTCCAGCAGGTCCCCTTCATCGAGGCTGCAGCTTCCCGCATCGGTTTCGACTGGCGGAGGCTCATCCATGGAGCACTCACCACCAGGCTCAAAGCGACGAACAACCTGTGGATTTGCCGTACGGGTTCGCAAATTTCCCTGCACAGCCTCGCGCTCGAGCGTATCGTCGCGCTGCCCGAGTACGATTGGCATGGCCGGATCGGGATCCCGAGAACCGACCTGGGCTACATGGCGCAATTCATGTTGGAGTACGCGTTGTCGCTCAGCTGCCAAGGTGCGGTTTGAGAGAAGTATGTGGGATCCGATGGCTGCGCCGGAGGACTGCAGACTGGCCAGGATGCGCTCTGTTTCAAAGCCCTGGTGTATGCGCGCCCCGCCAGCCGTTGAAACGCCACTGCCTGAGGCGAGCAGGTGTTTAATCGCCTGATTTCCCGCGGCTGCAAACGGCTTTGATCGACCCACTCCCGGGGCACGCTCAGCAATGACTTCTGCACCATCGGAACGGCGAACAGGCGCACGCGAGGACTGAGTTCCCGGATCGGCGCGCTCTCCCCGTGGGGACTCCTGCTTCATCGGCGGTTACTGCAGGCCCTGTCCCATCGCGTCCAACTCCGCGTGATCGATAACGTTCTGCACAGCAACCACCGCCGCCTCGGCGATCGCCTCGGCCATGCCGCGCATCGCGTCGGGATCAGACTTGTCATACATTGCCACCATTGCCGCCAGTACCGCCTCGGTCGCCTCGTTGCGGACGGTGTTGATATTCACTGCCATTATATGATCCTCATGTGGAAGTCCTCGTAACTCGTCGACGCGGCGCGCTCACAACCCAAACAGTCGATACCAGCCTCCGGGGGTGGCCAGCGCCCGCCAGCCGGCATTCCACTCCTCGGTAAATTCGTTGACTGGCTGGTTATCGGAGACCGTGGACTGCGTGCGCGATGCGTTGGAACTGCCTCGATCCTCACCGCCGCGCTCCGAAGGGTCGGTCTCCGGCAGGCTGCTGCGTCCCGCCAGCGGGTCGTCCTGCGAGCGTGCACCCATGTCGTCGAGCCAGCGCTGCAGCGAGTCGGACAGCGCCTCGTTGCCGTTGACGTAGTCGTCACCGAAACTGCCACCGGCCGCATTGCTGGGAATATCCTCCGGCGAAAATCCGCTGCGATAGTCGTCGCCCCATTCGGTAAGCCACTGCATGACCTCGTTGCCGAAGCCGAGAGTTTCCGCGGCGACACTGCCATAACCGCTGGCGATACCAGCAGCGGCGCCGAAGTGGCGCAGGTCTACCCAGCCATGCTCGTCGGTGTAGACATAGCGCCCGGCGTTGGTGGCGTGGTCCTCCTGGATGCGCTCCAGAATCTCTTCGTTGGTCATGCCCTGGGCTTCCAGGGCCTGGACGAAGGCAATGAGATCCGCAGGATCTGCAGTACCCTGCTGATTGGGCGCGAGCTGGGAAACCTGTCCGGGGGCCGCCGCGCGACGCAGCGATCCCACAGGCGAAGACAGTCCGAGCGGTGCACTGGCGACGCGCTCCGCCTCAGCCTCCAATTCGGGATTGGTGTCCAGGCTGCGGCCGGCAAATGTCGCGTTCCCGCTCACCCTGCCCTGCCGTTGCTGCACCGCGTGCCAGGTCTCATGGGCGAGATAGCGTTCGGCACCACCGGCGAGGTGAATGTCCCGACCGCGTGTAACCGCGTGTGCACGCAACAGGCCGGGCTCGGCGGAATTGCGGTGTACGCGGACATCGGACAGGTCGATACCACTGCGCGCTTCGTAGGCCGCTTGCAGGCGCGGCGGCAGATTCCCGCCGTGGGCGGCGCGTTGGGTCGCCTGGTTCCCGGCCGGGTTGTGCACCTGTGCATCCGTTCGACGCTTACCCGCGCGCTGGCTTGCTCCTGATTCCCGCTCTCTGCCCGTCTCTCGAGTCCGATTTGGCATGGCTGGCTCACGCACTGCGCGTATCGACAAGACTGAAGTAGTGTTTGAACTCCACCGCCGAGGGCACCCTGCCCTGCTTCATCATCTGCCGCGCCGCCGAGCGCACCAGCAGGGCCATGTCGATTTCTGCAGCGTCGTTCGCGGCGGCCATCAAGGCGGCATCCAGGACCATATTGCGGATCTCGCCGCCGGTGTTCTCGAACTGGCGCGCGAGGAAATTGAAATCCACATCCGCCGCCAGCGGCAGCGACTCGCCGCACATGCTGCGCCACAGCTGTTCGCGCAGGGCGGTGTCCGGGCGCGGGAATTCGACAATGAACTGCATCCGGCGGGTGAACGCCGAGTCAATGCTTTTGGCCAGGTTGGTGGTGAGAATGACGATACCGTCGTGATTTTCGATTTTCTGCAGCAGGTAGGCGACCTCGATATTTGCGTAGCGGTCGTGGGCGTCCTTGACCTCCGATCGCTTGCCGAACAGGGCATCCGCCTCGTCGAAGAACAGGATGCAGTTGGCGCGCCGCGCGGCGGCGAAAATGCGGTCGAGGTTCTTCTCGGTCTCGCCGATGTACTTGGAGACGATACCCGACAGTTCCACACGGAACAGGTCGAGACCGATCGCGTTGGCGATGACGCTCGCAGACATGGTCTTGCCGGTACCGCTGGCACCGGAAAACAGCGCGACCAGGCCACTGGCACCGCCGCTCTTGTGCTGCAATCCCCACTCGTCGAACACCCGGCGCCGGGCGCGGATTGCCTGCACCATCTCATGCACCCGCTGTACAATCGCGCCGGGTAAGACCAGGTCCGCGAAATCGAAATTGCGCTGCACGCGTTCCGCCAGTGCGCCCATGTCGCCGTGCGACTGGCGACGCGCGGCGGCGAACAGCTGCGGCTGCTCCAGCGCACTCTCGCCAGCGTTCTCGGGCCGCAGGGCAAGGTCGTCGACCGCCGCACGTACCTGCTCGAACTCCAGCTGGAAGTAGTCGGCGGCCGCGGACACCGCTGTCTCATCGGCACGCAGACCGGCTCGTGCCAGATGGTATTGCCACATGCCGGTGCGTTCGACAACGCTACCCGGCGGCAACTCGCAGGCGATATGGGGCATACCGCGCACCCAGGCCCACCAGCGGCTGCCCGGAGCTACCAGCAGGAACACCGGTGCCGCGGAGTTGCGCAGGGTTTGCAACAGGCGGCGCAATAACGCGGTATTCACCTCACTCTCGTGCAGTTCCGTTGCGCACAACAGCAACCCCTGCCCTGCCAGTGTCGCCGTGAGCTGCAGTGCAACTACCTGCTCCTGTGCCTGTGCCTCGTCGCGCGCCAGTGCCGCGAGGTCCACGCGTTGTGCCGCCTTCCCGGTGCCGGCCAACGCATTGGCACACAGGGCCTCGGCACAGCTCTCGGCGGCGGCTTCAACTACCAGCAACGGCGGACGTGCCGCCTGGCCCAGGATCTCCCCGAACCCCCGAAACTGCTCGCGGACTTGTTCGCCAACCGGCCACTGTGTCCAGTCGCGGTACGCCACCGGCTCAGGGCTGGCGGCTGCCGTGGGCGACGCGTCGCCGACCAGGCCCAGCAGGAAACGCTGCAGTGCACCGGACAGCGCAAATCCGGACGTCAGGCCCGCACCGCCCGCGCGCTCATCCAGTGGCACCAGCAAGCCGCGGGCAAACAGCGTGGCAGCTGGGGCAAAGCTGCGACGACAATCATTGCCCCCGACGTCGGCGAACAGGTTGAGCGCCAGCTCCACCGTGGGATGCTTGCGGCTCACATCGTTGTTCAGGTAGGCGTAGATCACCGGGTATTTGCTGTGCAGTTCGGTGGCGAAGGCCAGCAACAGGACATCGCGCTCGAAGGCGCTGAGTTCAAGGCTTTCACACAGGCGCGCCCAGCAGGGGTCGCGGACCAGTTCACCGTGCATCACTGCGCCCAGACGATCCGCCTCGGCGCTCAGGTGATCGACATCCAGGCCAGCTCCGTGCTCGACGCTGCCTATCAGCTCGTCGACCTGGCGATCGGAGATGTACAGGCCGCGAAACTCGTCGAGCGACAACTGGTAGCTGGCGCGCAGGCGCAGGATCTCGCGGTGCAGCAACAGGTCCAGGCGCTGCAGCGCGAGACGGTAGGCAGGCGGGGCCCAGCTTCTCATCGGTGCCTGCCCACTACGTCACCTCCACCAGGCGAATCGGCCGCGGCGAGAGCGCCGTAATGTCCACGCAGCCGCGGTTGATCCCCGCCATGTTGAGGATCACGCTCATGGGGGCCCGCGTCAGGTGCGCCTGGAGTTCGCCATCGCGCACCACCAGACTGGCTGACATGCCGAGAAAATTGCTCGAGATGTACGCCAGGGAACTGCTGCCAAAACCCGGCAGGCGCCGCGCGAAGGCGCGCAGGCAATGACTGGCGAGCGCGGGCAGCAGGACGCCGGCCAGTGCCGGTACCGCGAGCCGCGTACGTGGCCAGAGGAAATCGAAGTCGGCATCGGCCTGCGCGGATGTCACATCCTCCGGCACGGGCTCACCGCACTGTGCGGCCAGCATCGCGAACACCGGGGCGGCGCCGCTGGCGCCCGGGGCTGCGTCCAGCCAGGCCAGCGCCTCGCCCGCAGTGACCGCTGGCCCGACACCGCACATATCGCGCAACAGGGGGTCGTCCGCTGCGGCGAGGAAGTACTCTCCGCCCATGCAGCAGCACAACACCAGCCAGTGCAGCAGCGCCGCGCGCTCCTGTTGCGCCGGCGCCGGCCAGTTGCGCCAGATGGCTTCGGGTAACTGCAGGACATGCGGAAACAGCAGGAAGGCGCTGCCAAAGCGGGTACTGCGCACGCTGGCCTCCACGCCGCGCCTTGCAGGCTCGACACCGGACGCCGCCGCGGGCAGCCGGGCGAGAACCTCCCGCGTCGCACCCCCGGCCTGCAAAACCGGTAACAGGGCAGCCAGTTGCTGTGGTTCGAGCACCTGCCGCAGCGCGCTGACGCTGGCATCGCGCAGCGCCTCGGCGATCTGGCCGTCGGCATCGCGCATGCCAGCCAGACATGCAATGACTGGCAGCAACCGGGCTATGCCCGGGCGCGGCTGTGCACCGCACAGCGCGATAGCCAACCACAGGCTGCGCTGCGCGTCGCCGGGTAGCTGGCGCAAGGCCGCCAGTGGCTGCGTGGCGAGCGCAGCGAGTGCGGCACTGTCCTGCGCGGAAAGTGGCGCGTGAGGAGCACTGCGCAGGTACACCGCATCCACCACCCGCAGTGCATCCGCCTCGGCTAGCGAGGCGCACACAGCCAGCCGCTGCGCGGAATCAAGAAGCGCCAGGGCACGCGCGGCGCAAGCGGGATCTTCGGCACACAATGCCGTGCGCAGGGCCGCGCCCCGCGGCAGCGGCCGCAGCCCGTCGAACTCGCGCAAGTACCAAAGGTCACCCAGGCCATCACACAGTATCTGGCGCAGGGCCTGGGCCAGGTACTCGGCGCGATTGGGGAAACTCACGACCTGGGCTTCGCTGCTGCGTCCGAGCTTGCGCAATAGCGATAACTGCAGGCGCCTGGCCCACACGCGCGCGATCTCTGCATCCTCCAGTGCGCTATCGATATCCATTTCCAGTTCCAGCCGGCGGATGAATACCAGCCCCTCCCCGGCATCCGCGAGCGGCTCCAGCGCCTGGGACAGTGCATCCGGCAGCCCGCGCCGGGCAGTGCGCTGAAGGCGTTCGAGCAGCGCCTGCGCGGGTCCGTCCGGGTGCGCGACAAAGCACTCCAGTTGCAGCTGGCCGATGCGCAGGTGGGAGTCGCGCGCCATGGCTCAACGCGCGCCCATGGCGATGAAATTGAAGGCGCGGTCCTCCGCCTGGGTGGCAGCCGTGGAACCAGGGTCCTCGTTGCGGTCGCGGATGTCAGTCACCTGGATCAGCGCGGTGCTGTTGCTGGTCACGGTCACCGAGAGAATGTTATCCGGGTTGCCGTGGGCGTTGGCCACCACGATGGGGTGCGCTGTGAAGCCCGGTGAGAAGGTAATCGTGTATTGCCCGAGCGGGCCCTTGCTCACGCTGTAACCGGTGCCGACCTCCTCGTTGCCGTTGGCCGCCACCCGCCCGGCGACAGTGCGCAGGCCCTGTGCGCCGCCGACCGCGCGCAACTCGGCGGTGTTGCCAAAGCGCACATCGCCGCGTACATCCAGCTTGGCCAGGGGCGCACTGGTGCCGATGCCCACGTCACCATCGTCGGCCACGGTAAAGCGCCGCGAGGTATCCCAGTGGTGGATGCTGAACTCGCCACCGTGCGCCTGAACATGAAGGCCCTGGGTAGCGCCATTGTTGCGCGCCTGGATTTCGTTCACGTCGACCACCAGGTTGTCGGCATTGACATCGCCGATCAGCAGGTAGCCGGCATTGTCCGCCAGGGTCACGTCGTTGCCGGAGAACAGGTGCAGCGTGGTCAGCGGATCGCCCGTCCCCAGGCCGACCAGGTCGCCGTTGATCACCAGGCTGTCCTCGCCATCGTGGTGCAGCACCAGCCTGTCGTTGTTCTTGTGCCAGTGGACATTGGCCCGCTCGACACCGTCACTGCCAAACTCGAGGCGGCTGCGCGGGGTACCGGACAGTGAGTTGATGTCGATGAACACCGCGGGCGCATCGCCGACCACGTGCAGTTGCTCGGCGGGATCTACCGTGCCGATACCCACGTCCCCGCCCGGCGCCAGGAACAGGCGGCTCTGTGCCAATCCGGTCTCGGTCAGGTTAAGTCCCTTGCGCTCGGTGCCCTCGACATCCCACAGGTCCAGTTGCCACTGGGTCACACCGCTGTCAGCCTCGAAGCTCGCCAGGCGATAGATATCGTAGCTGGTCTCGTCCTCGGTACCCTCGTTCTCGACCACGGTCTCAGCGCGCCCGCGCATGGTCAGCGGTGCTTCGAGCAGGCTGTCCGGGTTGGTGGTACCGATACCGACCAGCCCGTTGTCCTGGATCACCACAGCGTTCTGTACCACGCTGCCCGGGTTACAGATGTCGCTGCCCGAAAAGGTGATACTGCCGATGGTGAAACGGTTGCGCCCGTCCTCGCTGCCGCCGAGCAACACCTGCAGGTCGGTACCGTGGCGCGGGTTGTTGTCGGCACGTTGCATCAGCGCGGGTACGATCGGCGACACCAGTGCGCCATCGACGGTGCGCTCCAGGTAGTCCCGCCCCGCGGCATCGCGAAACTCGAGGCGGCCATCCAGCAGGCGGGCGTCGCCGGTGACACGCACATTGCCCTCGAGCCACACCAGTTCCTTGGGTTTGAGGCGGCCGTCACAGTAGTGCAGGTCGCTGGTCTTTACCTGGCGCGCGCGGCACACGGCGTCGTTGTTGCCGGCCGGGTCGGGTTCGTCGGTGCGCTCGCGCAGGCGGATCAGCCCCTGGGCGGCGAACAGCGATTCCGCGACCACGCCGAGCAGGCGGCGCTTGGCGCGGCTGGCCATCAGCGCCTCGTAGACCTGGTCTGGCGTCTGGGTACCCGCGCCGCTGTCCAGCGCCTGCTGCGCGGCGGGATCGACCAGCGGCAGGAAGGCATTGTCCGCGGCGGACCAGTGCACATGCCCCAGGGGTACCAGCCAGCGCGCCGTGGCGTCGTCCACCGGCAGCTGCTGGTGCGGCACTGCACCATCGCACAACAGCTGCGCGTCCGGATCGACGCTGATCAGGGCTTCACGAGCGTCGACCAGCAACTGATCGTTGACGGTAATCCCGCTCTGCCGGTCGAGGATACTGGTCTTGCCGCCGACTTCGATGGCGAAGCTCTCGCCCGCGCGGGCGTAGCTGTCCTGGGCCGAGCAGGCATTGAATCCGGGGCGCGTGGCCGACAGGTCGGTCTCGTCGTAACGGATCCAGACATCGACATTGCCTGAACCCACGCCGACGAACTGGCCGGCCTCGATCCGCGTCGGGTTGCTGACCACGATAATCCGGCCGTAGCCGTCCACCGCCACGCCGGGCTGCACGTAGTACTCGACGGTGGTATCGGTAACCGGCTGCGACACCAGGTCGAGACCCACGGCGATGCCCCAGCTGTGCTGGCCGAGGTTCTGCCGCGCCGCGGTGGTGCGCAGGTAATCGACAATGGCGTTGAGATCCACCGCGCTCAGGTATTGCAGCGCGAAGAAACTGGGTCGTTCTGCGGCGATACTGGCCATGCTCTCCTCCGGCGCCCTAGAGATTCAGGTTTTTCAGCAGGGTCTTGAGCTGGGCGTCTTGCAGCTCGACTTTCAGGCGCAGGTCCCTGAGTTCTTTCTCGACCGCACTCGTGCCCGCCTGCGGCGCCTCGCCTGACAGCTCGCGGCGAAACTCGTCCATGCGGTGTTCGGCCTTGCCACTGCCGAGCACCGTGTCGAGAAACGGCTTCACCGCGACTTCACCGACGATCAGCAGCGGCAGGTTGCGCGCCTCTACCTCGGAAAGGGGCTGGCCGTTGTCCGGCAGGCGAAAGCGCGGCGATACCGCGTTGAGCACCGCGCCGAGTTGCAGCGGCTGCGAGCCGCGCGCCTGCATGTCGCCCAGCAGTCGGGAAAAGTTCTGCACCTGCAGGCCAGCCTGCGGCGCGAAACGCGATGCCACCCGCCCGGAGGCCGCCTGCATGACGCTGGCGCTGTAGGCCGGCGTCACCGAACCCAGCGGTGAGGTGGTCATGCCGGCGACATTCGACGGCACTCCCTGGGGTTGGGTCGCGGTGCCGGGAACCGTGCCCGGCACATCGTCGATAATGTCGTCGAACAGGCCGAGCAGGGAGTTGCAACACATCTCGTCGAGCAGGTCGCGGATGAAATCCATGATCGGCAGGATGCCCACCCAGTGAGCCATCGCCGGCCAGGTGACCATCATCTGTCGCTCGGTGGTCCAGTTGCAGATACTGAGCACCTTGCAGTCGCGGGCGCGCACCCGTATCGAAGCCAGCGGCACGCGGGTGTCGCAGGTCGATGGCGGGGGCGGCGGCAGCAGCGCCAGGCACAGGCAGTTCCTGACGCCCTCCGCCCAGGCGCTGATCAACTGCAGGTAGGCGTTGAGGAACAGCTGTTCATAGTTCTCGAGGTTGCTGGCGCTGGGGCAGGTCACCGCCAGCAGGTAATCGATGATCTCGCAGCGCACGTTGCGGTGTGTCTGGAAGTACTTGAGCAGATTGTCCCGGAAGCGGCAGCACCACTGGGTGAGCTGGGCGGCCTGGGTATCGAGGTTGCCATCGGGATCGAGTTGCGGCATGGGCGGCACCGCATCGATGAGCGGCTGCGCGCAACAGTTAAACGCCTCCCAGAAGGCGCCCTGCAGCGGCACCAACTGGTCGTCATCGTCGCGCGGGTCCTCATTCTCCGGCTTGCGGTAGACGCCGAAGCGGTAGCCCTCGCAGGTCACCGTGGGCTCGCACTCGGGCGGAGCACCGCGGTAGGTCGTGGTCCCTGCAGTGGGTGTTGCAGTTGTACCACAACCGCATCCGGCGCTGCTCTTGCCATTCGCAGGAGTGCCACCTGCGCAGCCGCAATCGCCACCGCAGCCACAGGCGTTGCCAGCCCCCCCTGCACCCGGCGCCCCGCAGCTGTTGCCGCGCAGCGCGGTCACACCGCGACTGGCCCACTCCTGGTAGCTCACGGTCAGCACCCATTCTTCGACAAGGTCGTCGCAGTTGTTGCCGCGGGGCTCGCGGAAGGGCTGGCACTCCGGCTGCGGGTCGGCCTGCTTGCACTTGCGGATCAGGTCGCACAGGCCGACGCTGGTCTCCTCGCAGACGACGATGTCATCGCCGCAGGGGTCGACCGCGTAGCCCTGGGTGACTTTCACGTCGCCACAGGGGTCGCAGACCACCAGCAGCCCGTTGACCACGCCCCAGCCGTGCAGGTTGCGGGTATGCAGGCGATGCTTGTTGCGAATGTACTGGTCGAGCCGGTTGAGGTCCTGCTCGCTGAGCAGCTGCCCGGCGAAGAATCGCGGCCGGCACAGGCACTCCAGGGCGCCGCAGTCCGGGCAGCAGGCGGGATTCCTGGCCGGGGGGCGGCACTGGGTGGATTCAGTGGTGGTGGCCATGACTACTCTCCCTGGTCAAAGGAAATGTGATTGCGCAGCCTCGCCATCAGGCTGGAGCCGATACCGGGAATATTCAGCAGGTCGGCCTCGCTGTTCAGCGGCGCCGCGTTGCGCGCATTGATGATGGCGTCGGCCAGTTCCGGACCGATGCCGTTGAGGGCGATCAATTCATCGCGGCTGGCCGTATTCACCGCTACCCGCGGACTGCTGAGCATGGCCAGCGCCCGCGCCTGGCTCTCGGCGCGCTGGCCCTCGTAGTCGGTGAAGTAGGCGCGATTGACCACCACCATCCCCGGCAGTTCGCCGACAGGAAGTCCGGGCAGCTGCTCCCGGGCATAGCTGAACCAGCTGATGAACTCGCCGCCCGGCACGCCGTCGCCGGTGCGCTGGGCGGTGGGCTGGGTGGGGTCGGCATTGGTCAGCCACTGCGGCAGGTGGTTGAGGTCGGCGCCGCGGTTTTCCCGGTCGCGGATGAAATCCCCGTGCACGGAAATGCGCAGGTTGAAACCGGTACGCAGCTGACCCACCCAGTCCACGGGCACCAGGATCTCGGCGCCGTTGACGAAATCCACATCGATGCGCTGGTCGCGCGAGAAGCCCTGCAACTCGCATTCGAAACCGCTGAAGACACCGGGATAGATGCGGGTGAACAGCCAGTGCTGCTCGTAGATAACACTCTGCAGTTCGGTAAAACACACGCGGATCGTATTCGGGTTGAGATCGTCCGCGCGTACCGGCGCGTCGAAGCGGATGGCAAAGCGAAAGAACGGAATGTCGTTCTCGAACACCAGCATGGATTCCAGCTGCTCGCCGCGGTACACGGCGTCGTGGAACCAACTGATGTTGCACAGGTGGGCGAGGTTCGGGTTGCAGTTGCCCGGCAGTTCCAGTTCCAGGCGCAGGTCTTCCTCGCCGATTTCCACCACGGTGCCCGAGGGCGGCTGGCCGCAGGGAATCATGGTCACCTCGACCTCGGTAATGCTGCGACCGTCTTCGCCGGGGGTACCGGGATCGCCCGGTGCGCCCGGTGTCCCCGGTGTCCCCGGTGTCCCCGGTGCGCCGGGTTGCCCGGGAGGCCCCTGCTCACCGCCACCGGTACCGCCGCAACAGTTGTCCAGCAGGCACTCCAGCGCAGCGACGATGGCCTGGGTGCTGGGCAGCCGTTGGCGGCCGAGGTTATTGTCGATGCGCGCAATACCCGCGGCGAGGTCCTCCAGCGGGTCGGGGGGCGGCGCAGGCAGGTCCAGCACGCGATAGCCGGGCCGGTAGTTCTCGATAGTAGCCAGCACCAGGCAGTCGGCGCTGGCGCAATCCGGGCACTCGTCTGGCCACAGCAGGTCGCGGCAATTCACCTCACTGATATCCAGCACGGCTACGCCGCCGGCGTTATCGACCTCGGCATCGGCGATGTAGGGCACGAACAGGCGGTCGCCCGCGGCGGTCAGGGCCAGCGCGGTGGACAGATCGCCCACCGCGACCGGGTTGCCCGCTGCCACGGGGTTGCCCTCGCGCAGGCGATGCAGGTTCACGCTCTGCACATAACCCTGCCCCGCGTCGTCCACCAGCACATAGGCCCAGTGGCCGCCCTCGCTGCTGACCGCCGCCACGGGTGGGTGCGCCAGTCCCACGGAGCCAATCACCGCTCCACCACCCGCGGGGTCGACCAGCCGCAGGACACTGTTCACGCTGTCCAGCGACAGCAGTTCATCCGGTGCGCTGGAGACCACCACGCTGACCCCGCTGCTGCGTTCCACGGTAGCGTCGGAGACTGCGTTGATCGCCAGCGGTGCGAAGTCCGTCGCGTCGACATCGAAGCGCAGTACGTCGCTACCATCTGGCTGTGTGCTGTAGATGTACTGCAAGGCGGTACCCGCGGCCAGGCCGTGCAGGTCCAACCCGTGATCCAGCGTATTCGCCGGGTCCATCGGTGCAGCGAGGCCGGCATCCCACAGGCGCAGCCGGCCACCGGCGTGAAAGAGCACCGCGAGCCGGCCATCGGCCAGAGTCAGCGCCGAGGCCGCGGAGTTGTCCGAGGCGGCGATGGTGGCCTGGCGCTGGGGGCCGGTGGCGAGGTTGCCGCCGCTGGCGTCGAACACCCAAAGCTCGGCGTCCCCCGCCGCGATACCGCCGTCGCTGGCCACCACCGCGTAGACTTCATCGCCGGCGACGCTGGCCGCGATAGCGAGACCTTCGCGCTCGAGCGCAAACGAAGCCTCGATGGCAAAGTTGTCCGTGCTCACCTGGTACAGCACGGCGTTGTTGTCCGCGGTCAGCACGTACAAACGGTTGCTGGCCTCGTGCAGCAGCACCTGCGCGGCGTGGGCGATGTTCACCGTGGCGTTCCATGCCAGCTCCGGCTGGTGCAGGGGGTTCGCCTGCTCCGGCGGGTCGATCACCAGGTCGATCTCGTAGGACTCGAGAATACGGTTCGGGGCGCAGCGGGTATCATCACAGCCGCACTCGTCGTAAAGCACCGGGATATCCTCGCCGGGACACTCGCGGTAGCGGATACACAGCTGCAATGTATGCGGTGCATTCTCCGGTGCATCCGGGTCGTCGCCCGCCTGTTCGAGACCGGCGAGCAGGTCCTGCATAGCGGGGAACGCGTACAGGTCGATGACCTCCTCGTGCGCGACCAGGATATCCTTGCCGCAACAATCCACCGCACTGCCGGGCAGCAGGGTCACGTAGCGTTCGTCGCAGGGCTCCGCCTGCGCCGCGACGCGCAGGCCGCAGACCACACCGCTGCCGTGCAGGCGCTGGTGGTGCAGGCGGATCTTCTCCATGAAGTAGCGCTGCTCGTCGGTGAAGTCGCGCTCCACCATCAGCTTGCCGGTGAAGTAGTTGTTGCGGCTGAAGCTCTCGGCCTCGCAGCTGTGACAATCGGGTCGCTTACTGGTAGCCATGATGACAACCCCCTGGTTCGATACTTGAATTCACTGCCACCTCCTCCGCGCCTGCTCAGCGCAACCGGGTCGTGGTGCCGATGCGCGCCTTCTCACCGACACGCAGTGTGCTGTCGGCATCGTCCTGTTCACCCAGTACACTGGCCTTGCCGAGTTCGGCAGTGCCCAGCGTGACACCGCGCGGGTAGCAGCCGATAACCGAGTCGTAGCCGATCATCGACTGGATGCCGATGCGAAAACGCGGTTCCACGTAGATGATGTCCGCCGCCGTATGCGCGGGTTTTTCCGCCTCGACCAGGCGGGCGATACTGCGCCGGAAACCCTGCAGGCGTCCCACCCAGGCGGGCAGGAAGACGGAAAACCGATGCGCGTAGACATGGAACGGGTCGCGCAACGGGTCCTGGATCGCATTGAGCTGGGTCACCTCGAGCTGCGCGTTGCCGTCGCCGGAGTCTCCGCGCAACTGGCTGCGGTTGACGATCTTCTGGCCCCACAACCGCGCCTGTTCCCCCAGGCGCCCACAACCCACAAACAGCCAGCGGCGCAGCACGAAGTGCTCCAGCAACAA
Source organism: Mangrovimicrobium sediminis (assembly GCF_004745945.1). GTDB lineage: Bacteria > Pseudomonadota > Gammaproteobacteria > Pseudomonadales > Halieaceae > Mangrovimicrobium > Mangrovimicrobium sediminis. The sequence goes on from NZ_SRLE01000001.1 coordinate 254,606, forward strand.
CCCCGGCGGTTCCCACGTTACATTGTGCTGGTCCGGGCAGGGTCGGCAGGTGGGCGCCTGCACACACTGGCGGCTGGAGAAGCCCAGGTAGAGATCGAGCATATGGCGTAGCCCGGCAAGCGTTCCCCGGCACTGGTAGAGATGGCCCGCCTGCTTGACCAGCCGCCGCCGCGTCGCCAGCGGCAACTGGCGGTCGAGGGTGACGCCCACCCAGGACGCCAGCCAGGACAGGAAATCGCTGCGCCCTGCTTCAGCCGGTGCGGAGAGCGGGTCGAGCAGCGCACCCATGCCATCGATATGCGCCTCGAGCTGGCGGAAGCCGCGGTCGAATATTCCCAGAAAGCGGTCGGTAAAGTCGGCGGAGAGCGGCTCCTCGGCGAACACCGCCGGCAGGTAGCGCGCCAGACTGATGCGCGGAAAATCCAGCGCGGCACTGCACACCACAGGAGTAGTCGTGGTGTCCGAGTGCATCTCGATGCGCAACCACAGGAAACGCCCCGGCAGCGAACGCAGCAGGCAGTCCCAGTCCAGCGCGGCGCCGTCCTGCCCCTCCGGGGGGAACACCCATTGCCGGGTGGCCCACTGCGCGTCGTCCAGGGCCACCAGTTGGGCCGTCGTCAGTTCGGTCTCCGCGCTGTAGCTGGACACGCGCACACGCGTGCCCTCGGGCACGACCAGTCGCAGGGCGATACGATCCCACTGGCAGCGATACAGGCGGCTGTCCAGGGCCTCGCTGAAGGCGGTACCGGACGCCAGGAAGCGGGAGGTCTGCGGCTCGGCGGCGGGCACCGGCCGGCCCGCGGCATCGAACCAGCGCGACTGACCTGCCGCTTCACCCAGCGGGTTGTAGCGCGCGCAGAGCCAGCCGAGATCGACGTTGCCCGCTGCATCCACCGCGAAGTACGGTGCGGCAAACCGGGCGCAGACGCTGTCGACACTGTGCACCTCGCCCAGCGCTTCGCCGCCCGGGAGTTGCAGGACCTGCACCGGCAGCAGCGGGTCGATCAACAGGTAAAGGCGGTTATCGACGTCTATCGCCAGCGCCTGCACCGCGCCGACCCCCGCGATGGCGCCCAGCCAGCGACCGGCAAAATTGAACTGGTGCACGCAACCGTTGGCCGGGTCGGCCACCAGCACGCGGCGGTCGCTGCTGACGCACACATCCACCGGCGACCAGGGCTGCGCGAGCTCGTCCGGCGGCGGCGCCCAGAAACCGCGGACCAGAAAGCCGAGCAGGCTGTACACCACCAGGCGGTGATTGCCGGTATCCGCCACCAGCAGGTTGTCGCCGCACACGGCGATCGCCGAAGGGGCGTCGAACTGGCGTGGCCCGGCACCGACGCCTCCTGTACAGGGCACATTGTCGAAGCGGCACGCGCAGGGGTCGAATTTCTTCAGCCGTGCATTCGCGCTGTCCAGCAGCAGTATGCCGCAGTCACTGGTGTAGGCCAGGTGGCGCGGCAGCTGCAGCCCGCCAAAGGCGCCGCTGGCTTCACCGAGTTCGCGCTGTACACCGGGCTGGCGCGCCAACCGCAGGTCGCCACAGGGCGAGATGTCGATACCATCGCGCTGCGCCAGGTGCCAACCCGCCAGCCCGTTGAGCGGCAGCGTGCGCGGATCGTGTGGCGGCCGGCTGGTGAGCGGCAGCCAGGGCGCATTGCTGTGAGCACCCATCAGCTGTTCACCTCGTAGTCGACCTGGATTTCATGGGCGCCGCTGCGCAGCAGCACCCCGGTAGCCAGGGGGACGTCCGAACACTCGGGATAGATTTCACCGTCGAGTTCGATCTGCAGCGAGACCAGGCGCTTGACGCCGGAAAACAACAGCCGCCGGTAGAGCAGCGAGTAGTAGATGTCGCCACCGAAGGGCCAGCCGCCGCCGCTGCGCTCCGGGTCGTCGACCGGCAGTTGCGGGTCGCTCTGCTCGCCGCCGTGCAGGGGGTGGAAATACAGGTCCAGGCTCTCCAGCGCCAGGCTCTTGAGCGCGGCGAGGTCGGCGGTGTCCTCGGCGACCAGTTGCGCGCGCACCACCACCGTGCTGTAGGTGGGACCCATCACGTAGAGCTCGGAGGTGAGCAGGCGACGCTGGTTGAGGTAGGCGCACACCGTCTGTACCGTGCCCTCGCTGGGTACCGGCGCATCGCCTTCCACATCGGGTACGACCAGCACGCTGACCACGCCGGGTACGTCGATACCCGGGTAGTCCGGGTGGTACAGCGGCAGCGCTCGCGCCCTGGCGATATTGGTAGAGAGCAGCGCGAGCTCCTCGTAGTCCTCGGCAGTCACTGCGCGGTCACGGGTTTTCAGGCGCTGCGGGGCACGGCGGATGGCGTCGTCCAGGCTCTGCTCGTCGCTGCCGCCGGCGGAGGCAAACAGGTTGCTCACGGCCTTGCCGTCAACGCCCTTCACCGAATCCAGCAGTTTGCTGATTGCCTGCGCCGCCAGGTTGCCCCGGCTGCCGCCGCCGGCGTGGTAACTACGTGCCCGAACATTGCTGCGATTGCTGGCATTGGCCACCGGCACGCGGCCGTTGCGGCCGTTGCCGAAGCGCACCTCCCCGGTGGTGCGGTTGAGCACGTAGTGGGCATCGCGCGCTCCGGAACCATAGAAGTCCGGCACTTCCTGCCAGGCCTGGTAGTCGTCCCCCTCGTCCACCTCCAGTACCAGCGAACCGGCCAGTACCGGGGCGTTGCGCAGGCGCAGCACCTGGTCGACCTCCCCGTTGCTGCCGCCCAGTGCCTCGAACTCGTAGGTCTGGGCCTGGCTCACGGTGAATGTATTGGCGCGCACCGCCAGCAGGCGCGGCGCCTGCTCGTAGCCGCTGGCGTCGATACGTGCACGCAGCCAGAAGCGCGGCGTGGTGATATCGCCGAAGCCGCGCGCGACCATCTCGCCACTGGCCGGCCCGCGCAGTTGCAGGCTGCCGCTGCGGGTGAAAGCCGCGGTATCGTCTTTGAGCAGGGTCAGCGGCCGCCACTCGCGTCCGTTCCAGTACTCGAAGGCCAGCCGGGTGCTGCTGATCGTCTCCACTTCGCTGTAGCAGCGGCTGACCACGCGCTCCTCGCTGGCGATAGGGCTCCATGCCTGCAGCGTCAACGTCTCCGGCGGCAGTTCCTCGTCGAAGCCGAGCATGAAGCTGTTGTCGCGCACCGCGGCGGGACCGAAGGGCAAAAAGGTGGCTGTGGTGTCGAGGTTGTCGTTGCCCAGGTCGCGGTAGTTGAATCCGTCATCGGCAAGCAGGTCGACAAGATTGGCGCGCACCAGTGTGAAGGCGCGCTCGGTCTCGAACACGATACGCCCCTGCTCGTCCGCTTCCGCGGCGCTGAACTGGGTCTTGGCGGGCACGATGACTGCGCGCTGGCTGTGCCCGGCGCTCACCGCCAGGGTCAGCTGCGCGGTGGCCGGGCGCGCCGGCTCCAGTTCAATGCCCACCAGCTCGAGGAACTTCAGGTAATGCAGTTCGGGCACCTGGGCCAGGCGGTACAGCTGCATCTCGGTGAGCCAGGCGAACAGCTCCATGATGATCATGCCCGGGTCGGACTCGTTGAGGTCGGTCCACTCCGGGGTGTAGCGCGGGATGCGCGAGCGCACCTCGCGCACGATACTCTCGTAGGAGCGATCGTCTATGACTGGCATGTAGTCCTGTAGCGGCACGACTACCTCCCCTCCGTGATGTAAAACGGATACACCAGGTTCTCGATCGTGTTGTTCGCGCGCACCCGGTAGTTCACGCGGATGATCAGCAGGTTGGCCTCGGCCTCGCTGGTCTGTGCATCCACGGTGAGCACATCGATGCGCGGCTCCCAGGTCACCAGCGCGCGGCGCACCGCGTCCACCACCCGGGTGACCACGGCGGGGTTGTTGGGCGCGAACACGATCTCGTGAATCCCGCAGCCGAAGTCGGGCAGCATGACGCGCTCGCCGCGGGCAGTGCTCAGGATCATGTACACCGCCTCCTCGATACTCTGCTCGCGGCGCGAGGAGGCGATGGCCCCGCGGCTGTTCACCTGCAGCGGAAACTTCCAGCCGACACCGAGAAATTCGCGTGAAGCGCTCATCAGCCGCACCCCCCGAGGCCTTCCGCAAGCAGTTCCAGGGTGTCGACGAACTGCTCCATGGTGGTGACGAAGCCGCGCATCTGCTCGACACCCTCGACACCCTCGAAGGTGGGAATCTCCACCGGCCCGACCTGCGCGATCTCGAATATCGGCCCGGCGATTTCCAGGATGACCATGACCGGCTCGACCGCCTGCAGCTGGGCGGTGGCCGAGCGCTGGGCGTTTTCCATGGCGCATTCCAGCAGCGCCTGCTGGGTGGCATTGCCATCCGCCGCGTCGAAGCTGATGGTGAGCTTCTCCATCAGCGCGAGCAGGCTGTTCATCTGGTCCAGCATGCAGCTGAGAATGCGGATGATCAGGCACAGGATGTCGCGCACAAACGGAATCATGCCCAGCGGCGTGGTCAGCTTGACGATGCACTCGGCGACTTCCTTGGCGGCCTCGGCAAAATCGAACAGCGCTTTCGCCGGCGGGAACGGCAGTCCGTCGATCACGTCGATCAGCGGCTTGATCAACTTGAGCACACGGATGAAGCACTCCAGGTTGGCCAGGATCGGCCCGAGCTGGAGCATCAGGGAGAAATTCAGCGAGCAATTGGTGGGAATACCCTGGGTGATATCACCGATGCCCTTGATGGTGCCGCCACTGGGCAGTTCGATCTTGACGTTGCCGGGCTCGGGCAGGGAGATATCCGCACACACCGGCGCGGCGAGGAATTTCTGCAGCTCCTCGGGCAGCGGGATCTCGATATCAAAACCTTTTTCCGACTGTGTTACCGCCACTAGATCGCGCCTCCCAGGGGGTTTACCGGTCGTCCCATGATGTTCACCAGGGGCGCATCGATATTCAGTACGCCAACCGCGCTGATGGTCATCACGCCGTTGGTCATGGTGATCACGTTGCCGTGCGCGTCCTCGATGATCAGGGCACCGTAGTTGCCGCCATTTTCGTGCGAGTCGACGAAGCGGATGGTGTGCCCCTCGCGCGAGCGGATCATGCGCTCGCCGGCATGGGCCGAGGGCGGCATCTGCACCGGGTTCCAGGGGTAGCCGATGATGAAGCCGTGGTCGAAATCGCCGTGGTCGAAGGCCACCAGCACCTCGTCGCCGATCTCGGGCATGAAGAACACACCGCGATCGCCGCCCGCCGCCACCGACGCCACGCTGCACCAGCGGGTCGGCGAACCGTCGCCGAGCGAGGTGAACTCCACCTCGACACGCGCCTGGGCCTCCGGGTCCTCGTTGTTGACCACGCGGCCCACCACCACACCGTGGATCAGGTTCTGCATGGCCGGGTCTCCCCGTCGGCGGGCACGGTCTCGCGACGCGCCTCGAATTTGGTGATGTAACCACTGTCGTTGAACACGTGCTCGGTGCTGGTAACGAAATAGTCGCCGGTGAGCCGTGCGCCCACTTCCGAGATGCGCACACGGGTGCCGGCACGCAGCAGCGGCAGCCCCAGGGTGGTCCCGCTGGCTTTCACCATCTGCTTTTGCTGGTCCAGCAGCAGCGCCCGCGCCCGCTCCTTCGCCTGGTTCTCGTCCCACTGCGGCTCGTCGACCACCAGTTCCTCGCGCGCATCACACATGCACAGCATGTAGCGCAGGTCCGCGTTGAGTTCCTGCATCTCCTCGTCTTCGAAGCTCACGGTCTCGGTGATGCGCTCCTGGGTGCTGCGGTTCCAGCTGTTCACGGTGACCGACTTGAACTGGTTGGCGGTGGTAATGCGCGGTCTGAAATCGATCAGTGACTGGCGCAGCTTGAGGTCGTACACGGCGTCGCCCAGCGACTGGCCGCGTTCGGAGGGCGCGAAGCGGATACGCGGGTCGCCGTCCGGTTCCCCGGACTCGAGCATGGTGATCACGTAGCCCTCGCGCCGTGCCAGCTTCCACAGGAAATCGATGCTGTACTCGTTGCGCTGGGCGATCTGGGCGATCGGGCGTTCATTGCCCAGCACGTCCTCGTCGATCACGATCTCGATAGGCAGGCGCAGCGCGTTGAGGTCCTCATCGCGACGCTCACCGACCAGGCGGGCAATTTCACTGGGTCGCATGCCCTCGAAGAAATCGTTGTACTTCTTGGTGCGCAGGCGCTGCAGTACATTGATGCCGCGCACATTGAGCGTCGCCGGCGCGCCGGGTGAGAACGAGGGTTCCATGGTGGTGAAGAAACCGGTCATCATGGTTTTCAGGTCGCCGAGGTAGCCCATGCGCACCTTGACCTGCTTGCTGCAGGGCTCGAACAACTCGTAGCGATCGCTCTGCGCGCTGCCCGCAGACCTCGGGCCATTGGCCCCGGCACCCATGCCGGCGACGTCCTCCGAGCCGATGTACTTGTAGTCGCGCGCCACCTCGTCCCAGTTACTCACGGTGATCTGGAAGCTGTCCATGTTGTCCAGGTCGTCCTTGTAGGTCAGTTCGATCACGTCGCGCATCACGTCGTCCGGCAGCCCGGCGCCCTCCACGAGCATCTCGAACTGCGGCACGTAGAAGCCGCGCAGGGACTCGGAGAGAGAGTCCAGGGTGATGCGGTCGGCCTCGGCACTTTCTTCCGGCATGCCCGCGCTCCTACTTGATCGCCGGCACGGTCAGCGTGCGGCCGGCGCCCAGGCGGCGCGGGTCGGCAACACTGTTGGCGTCGGCGATATGCCGCCAGCGACCACCGCGGCCGTAGTAGCGCGCGGCGATGGTCGCCAGTGTCTCGCCGTCGCTGACCGGGTGACTGTGAGTGCGATCCGGCGAGTTCAGCCGCATCTGCTTGAGTTGTTCGTCGAGGGTGCGGAATTCCTTGAGCACCAGGTTGACCGTGGCCCGCAGCGGTACGCCCTCGGCGCTGAACAGGGTGAACTGCTGGCGTACGCTTTCCACCACGCCGACAAAGCTGTTGCGTGTCTGGTTGCCGCTGGCGCCGCCGCCCTGCTCGCCGTAGGACAGGCTCGAGCCGGGAAACTTACTGTTCCAGCAAAAGGTCACCACCGCTGGCGCGTGGCTGCTGTTCTCCACCTTGGCCAGCTTGTAGATGCGGTCGGTGTGATCGGTGACCGAGGTCGCGTCCTTGCCGGTGCCGTTTTCGGTGGTGTCGAAGAACAGTTCGACACTCAACTTCTCGGCCTGGCCGCGGACGAACTGCTGCAACGGTGCGTCCAGACCCGGGATGTTAATCTCGCCGTGCTGCAGGGACTTCTCCAGCGAGAACTCCTTGGGGTTGTACTGGACCTCGTAGGTTTCCTGCCCGCCCTGGCCCCAGTCGGCGATGATCACGGCGGGCGCTTTCGCGGTGCTCATGCTAGCGATTCCACGGCTGGTTGCGCTGCTGGTAGTTGCGCAGCGAGTGCTCCTCGTCCTGGTTCTCGCGCGCGCGCTGCTTGTCGTCCACCGCGGACAGCACCGCGCTGACGATACTTTGCAGGGTCTGCGCAGACAGGCCGGAACCGCCCTCGACGGCGCGAATACGACTGACTACTTCCTCTATCACCACTTGCATGCGTCACTCCCTCAGTCGAACAGGCTGCCGATCCCCTCGGCGGCGCTGCTGATGGCCGACGCCAGCCCGCTGGCGCCGGTCATGAGTTCCAGTCCCTCGTGTTCAATCTCGATGCTCTCGAACGCGATGGCATTTTGTTGCGCGTTGAGCTGCGGCCCGGTGTATTTCACCGGCAGGCCGCGCTTGAACTTCCACACGGTGTGGGCCAGGCCTTTCTCGCCGAGCAGGGTTATCAGCCCGTCCTTGCGCACCACCTCGCCCTCGCAGAAGCCGTACACCCAGTCCCACAGGTCGGTGTTCTTGATAATTCCCTTCTTCATCACCAGCTTTCCCCACTTCATGCGCGTGGGAAACTTGAGCACCGTGCCGTTGTTGCCGCCCTCCTCGTACTCGTGTACGTCGAGGATCATCTCCAGTCCGGAACACTCGTTGAAGCCGGCGTCGATGTTGTCGGTCAGCGTGTTGATGGCGATGGTGGTGATCGCCGCCCCGGTCGACGAGGCGGAGTCCATCAGGCTGACGGCGAAATTGAACGCCGCCGGCGGGTCGTCACGGTTGTCCAGCGCCATCGGCGGTCACCTCGCTCACTGTCATTTCGTTTTCCTGCAGGCCGACACGCACCACCACAAACTCGAAGGGCTTGCTCGGCGCGACCCCGATCTGCGCCAGCAGCCAGCCGTTGTCGCGCTGCGCTGCCGGGTTGTTCTCCTCGTCGCACTTGACGAAGAACGCCGCCTGTTGCGTGGCGCCGGCCAGCGCGCCGCGCGTCCACAGGGCGGAGAGATAACTACTGATCGCCACCTGGAACTTGTTGCGGGTGAGCGCGTGATTGGGCTCGAACACCACCCACTGGGAAATGATGTCCAGCGTGCGGCGCAGCATGATCATCAGGCGGCGCACATTCACGTAGCGCCAGTCGGGATCGCTGGACAGGGTGCGTGCGCCCATCACGCGTATCCCGCGCGGGCCCTCGCTGCGCAGCAGGTTTACCGCCAGCGGGTTGAGCAACTCCTGCTGGCCATAGGTGCTGTGCAGGGACAGGTCCTGCAGCCAGTGCAGCGGGCGATTGGCGGGGGCGCGGTGCACGCCGGTCTCGTTGTCGAACAGGGCGTACTGGCCGAGCACGTGTCCGCTGGGCGGCACCGCGCGCACTTCCCCCTGGCCGCGCGGATCGAGCACTTTCACCCACGGGTAGTAAAGCGCGGCGTAACTGGAGTCGAAGCGATTGCGCCAGGCGCGTATCTCGGCGATGCCGGCGGAGGCGTTCTCGGCAATGTGGTAGGGCGAATCGAGCACTGCGAAGCGGTCGCCGCGCGACTCGCACTGGGCGACCATCGCCGCCTGCACCTGGAATACCTGCTCGTCGGTAAACACCGGCGGCAGTTCCCGCTCGCGCGTCGGCGCCACGAACTGCCGCACTGGCTCATGCGGCGGACAGGGTTGGCAGGGGTCCCGCGGCGGGGTCGGCTCCGGCAGGTAGACCGGGTCCGGCTCGGGGCGAATCACGATGTCCGGCACACAGACCAGGGTGATCTCCGCCACGCGTTCGAGACTGGCGAGGCCGCGCTCGCGCTGGCGGCGCGCTTCGTCGGAATCCCCCACCGCGTACGCCTCGCCGATGAAATCCCGGTGCGACAGCGCCGCCAGTCCATCCCTGCCGCCGGCCAGGGGAATGCGCTCCAGCGGTACCACCCGAAGGGGCTGCGGCATCACACCGCCGGCGGCATGGGCCTCGATCACGATCGGCGCCGGCGCCCGCGGCGGCGCGTCGTCGGCCGGGTCCAGGCGGTAGGGTGAGAGCACTTGCGGTGCGTACTTCGGATGTTCGGGAATAAGGCTGAGCCCGGAATACATCGCCAGCAGGCGCTCCTGGCGATACACGTCGACGCGATAGGCGATATCGACGACGCGCGCTGGACGCTGCAGGTCATAGCCCTGCAGCGGCGCGTCGTAGGGCAGGCCCTGGCCGGGCTCCGGGTGCACCCAGTAGAGCCGCCGCTGCACCTCGTCGACATGGCTCACCACGCGCAGGAAATCGCGCAAGCCGCCGAGACTGTCCTCCTGGCTGATGCGCACAAGGCTGCCGCGCGCAAAACCCGCGGTCGCCGAGACCGCGGCGAAGCGCGACTGCAGGCCGCCGGCATCCACCGACGCCTGTGCGAGGCCCTCCTCGAGCAGGGCCACCTGCAGTTCATCGCCCCAGCTGCCCTCGCTGAAGGCGCTGATTGTCCAGCCCGGGTTGCTCCCCGCGTCTACCACGCTGGCCATCGCCGCGGCGGCGCCGACCTCATTGTCCTCGCTGAAATCACGGCTGGCGACACGCACCACGCGGCAGCGCCTGCCCCCGTTGTCGAAAAATGCGCGGACGCTATAGGCGAGGTAGCCGGCGCCGGTAAACCCGCCGAAACAGGCCTGGAACTGGCGAAATGATTCGACCGGTACCGGCGTATCCAGCGGGCCCTGCTCCGCAATCCCCACAAACGCGGGGATATCGCTGCGCAAGAGCAGGCGCCGCGGGCCGGCGTTGTCGACTCGCTCGGTGTAGGCGCCAGGTCGCAGGTACTGGGTCATTGCGAACGCTCTCTGCCTCAGCCTGCCAGCTCGAGGGTGAGTTTCTCGTGGACCACTTCCATGTTCTCGATCGCCACCTCGTTACCGGTGGCGTTGAAGCTGGGACCCTCGATCTTGTTGATGAAGGCGCCGAAGGCGTACCAGCGCATCACCGGCGCATGGGCCTCGTCGAGCAGGGTGATGGTGATCGAGCGGCGGTCGTTCTGGCCGTTGGCGATATTGGTGTACCAGCGCCACAGGGTGTCGTCACGGGTATAGCCGCGCTTGAAGGTGAGGTTGGTGTACTTGCGCAGGCCGGGCAGCTTGCGCACGTGGTTTTCCGCGTCGGCACCCTCGCGATACTCCACCGGATCGCCCTCGGCGGTGAGTCCGGCCACCTCGCTGAAACTGGCGACGGCGATGTTGTCGATATCGACAACGAAATTGAACGCGCGATAGGGGTCGAAGCGTTGGTCAGTCTGCATGGGCATGGGTCAGTTCCTCCAGCATTGCTCAGTCGTTAAAGCGGGTCAGTCGGCACTGGCCGTCCACAGCCCGATGCGCACGATGACGAATTCCGCAGGCTTGACCGGGGCGACGCCGATCTCGCAGATGAGCCTGCCGTTGTCGAGATCCGTCTGGGTCATGGTGGTGCGGTCACAGCGCACGAAGAAGGCCTGTTCCACCGTGGCGCCTTCCAGCGCGCCATTGCGCCATACCACGGTGAGGAAGTTGGTGATGGCGCGGCGCACCCGCGCCCACAGCGGTTCCTCGTTGGGTTCGAACACCACCCACTGCAGGCCGCGGTACAGCGAATGCTCCAGGAAAATCATCAGGCGGCGCACGTTGACGTACTTGTAATCGCTGTCGCTGGTGATGCAGCGCGCGCCCCACACCCGCAGGCCACGATTGGACTCGCGGAAATCGCGCACCACGTTGATGTTGCGCGGGAACGGGTTGAGGATGTCCTGTTCGCGCTGGTTCAGGCTGCGGGTCAGGCCGGTGATACCGCGCACCACCTCGTTGGCCGGCGCCTTGTGCACGCCGCGGGTGTTATCGACGCGCGCGTAGATACCCATCATGTGGCCGCTGGGCGGTATCGGCATCTGCCGGATCGAGGCGAGGTTGGCCGGCAGTGGCTCGGGTATCGTCAGCCAGGGGTGGTAGAGCGCCGCATACTTGGTGTCGAACGCCTGCCGCTGGGCCTGCACATCGACCAGCGTGTCGCGGTCCGGCGCACGCGCATCGAGCACGGCGAAACGGTAGCGCTCGTTTTCGCAGTGGTTGATGACCGCCTGCTGCACACCCACCGAGGTCTGGCCCGGCACTGCGACGATAGACACCTCGGGCACATTGCCCAGCGCGTGGATACCGCTGCGCAGGCGCGGCTCGTCACTGTTCACGCCCAGGTACATGGCATCCCCCTGGGCTTCGCCGATGATGCTGTCCAGCCCGTCGACGCCACCGGCCAGGGGCAGGCGGGCGGCGCGCAGCTGGCCGCTGTCGAGTTCGTCGGTCAACACCTCGGGACCGAGGCGGATGCTCTCCTCCACCGCCGTATTGCCCGCGGCGACATCGCGCACGCGGATGTAGCGCGACTCACCCTCGGAGCGACGGTCCCACAGGCGCAAGTCGATGCCGTCGTCGTCCTGGGGGTTGCCCGCAACCCAGGTGGTGCCGATGACCCGGTGAATGTAGCGGCTGTTGCGCGGATCCATGCAAACCAGGAAGCGCTCACTGTCGATCACGGTACTGTTGCGCGAGGGTACGGCGGGGTCGGGGCGCTGCAGCAGGTAGACGCTGAGCAGGAATTCCCGCGAACGCACCAGCAGGTTATCCGGAAGAACGTTGTGGGCCGTGATCACGTCGGCATGGGGGATGGCGGCCAGTTCGACCTCCCCCGCGGCGCGATCCACCGCAACAACTTTGGCCGCCGCGCCGATAAGCTCCTGCGTGCCCGGGTGCAGGAACTCGAGTACGGTGCCGGCCTCGACATTGGTGTAGTTGCTGAGTGAGATCACCGGGTTGAGTCCGTTCGCTGCGGTGAGTTGGGCCTGCACCAGACTGGTTTCCGGGTCCTCCACCGACACCTGCAGGCGGTTGCCCCAGGCGCCGCGGTCGAGTGCGAAGACCTCGATCACCGCTTCGCGTTCGACCAGCGCAGACCCCGCCTCATGACTGAAGTCCAGTGGGTCGGCCGGCTCGAGGGTGAGTTCCTGGATATCGGACAGGCCCGCCGGTGCCGGCGCCACGGGGTTGGCGTCAGCCAGTTCGTGGTAGAAGCTGCCACCGCCCGCAGCGCTGGCGCGCAACACCTCGCCTGCGGCATAGGTGGCGCCATCGTTGACGAAGAACGTGCCCTCCCCGGTCTCTCCGGACAGCACGACCAGTGCGGGCTGGCGGGCGGTGTTTACCACCGGCGTCGCCTGTCGCTGCACCAGCGTGCCCACGGCGAATTCCTGTGCCAATGGCGCGCTGAGTACCAGGTTGCCGCTGTCCGGTGCAGCGCCCCGGGCGCCGCTGATCGAGGCGATGGTCGCATACTCGGCATCCGCACCAGTGCCGATACGCAGCACGTCGCCCGCGGCCAGGCCGAGGCGGTTGTCCAGCGACAGCACCACGCGGCCCGCGTTGGCGACGCCGGTCAGTGCTTTCGCCGCGGGAGTTACCACGGTGCCTGGCGCCGGTGCACCGGACGGTAGTGTGGCCTGCATGACCACCAGCAGGGTGACGTCATCCACGCTCTGGATAAACCCGGTATCGACACCGACCGTCACCGGCATGCCGGCGGCCAGACCCTCGACGCTGTCCACGTAGAACTGCAGGTTGCTCGTTTGCGGCGCAGGCAGGGGCGGCGCCGCGACGGTGAGCACGCTGTGGTCACCCATGGCGACCAGCTCGAAACGAGTGCCGGCGCCGTAGTCGGCATAGGCCGGCAGGTCCAGGTCGAACTGGGACAGCGTGCCGATGCGCCGCACTTCCATGGCCGCGGTTCCGCTGTCTATCACCACCAGGTTGCCCGCGGCGAAAGCGCCGAACAGGCTATCGAGGAACAGGAGGACCTCACCGGCGCTGGCGTCGATGTCCAGGCTCGCTGTAGTCGCCGGGGCGACCAGTTCGATGGCGTTGACCGGATCACCGGGGGCGTAGCCCATGGCCAACGGAGTGGCCAGTGTCAGCCGTACCGAGCCGCCGCCCAGAGCGTCGGCAGCGATCGCCACCACGTATTCAGCGCTACCGAGCGCGCCGATCTCAAACACCGCATTGCCCGGCAGCCCGAGCAGCGTGGTGGCATCGCCGGGTGAACCGACGGCGGTCACGGTTATCGATGTCGCCCCGGCATTGGCCTGCACGGCAAGCTGGAAATCCCCGGTGAGATAGGCTGTGGTGTCCACGGTGCGCACGACTTCATCGACCACTGCCGCCGCGGCATGGGACTGGCCGAGCGGGAAGTTGAGCGCGACATGCCGGTGCACATTGCTCACGCCACCGGCGGCGACCTGCCGGTATTCCGCGCGACTGCCCTCCCCCACCCGCACCCAGTCGCCGGCACTGACCGGCGTGGTGCCCAGGGTGTACAACAGGGGCGCATTGATGGCAGTGCCGCTGTCCTGGGGCGCCGCACGCAGCAAGCGGCGCTCTGCGGACGCCGGGCCGCCGCGGTCGAACAGGTCGCGCATGGCGAGGCTGGCATCCTGCGGCGCGACACGGACCACATAGTCGCGGCGACCCTCGTTCTGGAAAAAGCCCTGCACGGCGTGCGGCAGGTAGGCGTGGGGCCGGCCGCCACCGTCGGTGAATTCGTCCAGCCGCAACTCGCCGCCGAACACGCGGCGATAGTCGCCGACGCTGGTCACCAGCACGGGCACGTTTTCCGGGCCGCGCTCGGTGACGCCGACCATACCTGCGGTACTGGTGCTGACACCCTCGATCGGCTTGGCGCCGGAGTTGACTTCCTCTACATAAACACCAGGTGATAGATACTCAGGCATGGTTCTTCTCCCATCCTCGATTCACTAAGCAAAAATAAAGTCCAGCCGGTTCCCCGCCAGTTCATAGTCCGGGCTGAACACCGTATTCACGTCCGCCGGCGCAAGTCCGTGACTCGCGCGCAGTTGCAGCATGGCCACCCGCGAAACCGGCGGCAGGCGGAAAAAACCCCGGGCGTCCGCGCTGACCTGGTACAGGGATGCGCGGTGGTACTCGGGGCTGCCCGCCCCGCTGATTTCAACCGTGCCATCCGCCAGCCCGGCGAGCGCATCGAGAAACACGGTCTGGTCCCCGGCAATACCATGGCGTGCCAGGTTGTTGCTGGCACCCGGCGCCTGGGCAACCACACGCACCGCCACACCGCCCAGCGCATGTTCACGACGCAACGGGTAGGCTAGCGTGATGGTGGCGGGCTGGGTGTCGGTGGAGGCGCCGTCTACCTGGGTGATCTCGAGGTACTCCACGCGCTCGGGGTCGCCGGGCTCGATCGCCAGCAACTGGCCCGGCGCGAGGTTTACCCGATCCGACAGTCGCAGCCGGGTGGCGCCGGGGGCCGTCGCGGCGAGCAGTGTCTTCTCCTCGCCCGCCTGCATCACCAGGTCGCGCTGGCGCAGCTGGTCGACGCCGGCGCTGCGCGGGCGATACAGGCCCTGCGCCAGCGACAGGATATTCGGCGCCTCGATCACCGTCGGCGGGTCCACATCGGCCGCCGGGAACCGGTGCCAGAGTCCGGTGAGCGTCACCGTCGCCGCGTTCAGGGGCGATGTGCTCGAGCCGTTGTCGAGCACACAGCGCCCGCTGATGACACTCGGTGCGCGGTGCAGGCCGACATCGCCAAGGTTCGCGGGGGCGAAGTGGTGCGGGTAATCCGCCGGGGCGCCCATCCCGGTGTTGAACGGTCCCAGCGTGGCGGTAAAGGTCTGCGCCAGGAAGCGGCGGCACACCACGGTCATGTCCAGCGCCACGCTGCCTGCAGCCAGCCCCGGAAAACGCCGTGCCGGGTTGCCCACTAGCCCCGCCACCGCATCCGCCGTCACCTGGCTGGAGACACCCTCGACCTCGGTGAGCAGGTGCAGGCGGGCGCTGACCGGGTTGCCGGTGAGCTCATCGGTAAACCGCCCGAACATCAGTGCACGCATGCGATCGGCCATGGGCGGCAGGGTGTCCGGGCAATAGCGGTATTCGATACTCCCCACGGTTTCGCTGCGGCAGACCATCAGCTGTTGACCTCGGTAATCACGCCGTACTCGGGTTCCACCGACAACACCGGCCCCAGGTGTTCAGCGGCCTGGTTGGAGGCGATCAGCACCAGGCTGACCTCGTAGGAAATGCACAACTGGTAGGAGCTTTCCATCGCGTCCCAGACCCGGGTGATCTCCTCCAGGTCCATGGGTTCCAGGCGCACCGTCAGGCGGCTGCCGGAACCGGCGAGGTCGCCACCCAGCAGCGCACCGTGCAGGACCGGCGTGTCGTGCAGGCTCTGCAACACCTTGCCGATGATGAACTGCTCCATGCCCGGGTCGTTGCCGCTGACTTCCGGATCGTTGACCACCGGGGTCATCAGGTAGTGCAGGCGCAGCGGCAGTGGGCGGTATTCGTAGGCGTCCGCCGCCACGCGCCGCGGCGGCTGGTTGAGCAGTTCCGGGTCGCGGGCGATGCGGTACAACCAGACCGACAGGCCGGCCTCGTTGCTGTCGGCCATCTCCTGCGGGGTGCGCGCCGAGAGCACCATGCTGCCGCCGGCACCGGAATCGAAAAACGGTCGCAGCAGCGGGTCGGCGACAAAACGGGAGGTGAGCAGGTCGAGCAGCGTTACGGTGGTGGCATTGATGGCGCGGTAGCTCACGGGTCGCTCCCGTCGCTGGAAGCGTCGCTGCACCCGTCGCTGCAACCAGGGTTAGCGCCGCTGACCGCGAGAATCATGTTGAGTACCGCCTCGCGACCGGCGTTACGCAGGAATGCGGTGAGATGGCCGTAGTCGTCCAGCCCGATAATCGGCAGCGCCTGCAGTTCCGGGTGCAGCGGTTTGAGGCCTTTTTCCGTCATGGCGATCTCGCGCATACCCAGGATCAGCACGTCCACCGGCGTTGACGCCACCAGCGCGGGCAGTTCCGCCACGCTGTAAACCCCATCGACAATCTGGATGCGGCCGCTTTCTGCGGCGAGGTTTTGCAGAATCTCCACCAGCAGTTGCTGTGGCATTCCGGCGATGGCGCAGCGAACACTTTGCATGGCCTCATCCTGGATGGCTGAGACTGGAGTATGGAAACTGGCCGGTAAGGTTTAAATGAATCCGCGGGTGGGAATTGGATGCAGGACCAAAAGGCCCGGGCAGTATCTAGTTCCTGTACAGGGCGGGAGTGGGGTACCCGATCGAAAGATCTGGATCTGCCGCGCGCGAGGTGCGCAGGCGTGAGGCGGCCTGGTTGCGGTTATCCACCTCGAGCTTGAGCAGCAGGTTGTGCACGTGGTTCTTCACGGTGGAAACCTCGATATTCAGCTGCCGTGCGATCTGCTTGTTGGACAGGCCATCCTCGAGCAGGGCGGCAATCTGCTGCTCGCGCCGTGTCAGACGGGCGGGCGCAGGGGCGTCATCGGCGGCAGCCTGGATCTGGCGCGGTGTCGTAGCCGGTGGAGGTGCCGGCTCGCGCGGCGCCTGCAGCCCATTGAGAATGCAGGCCGTGATCTTCGGTGGACAGTAAAACTTGCCCTCCCCGGCGCAGACAACGGCCTCGACCAGTTCCTCGACCGATGCCTCGCGCAGGATGTACCCGGTGATACCCAGATGCGCGCACTGCAACAGGTCGTGTTCCTCAAAGGGCACGGCGAGGGCGACGATTCTCGATTCGGGACTGGCCTCGACGATAAGGCGCGCCAGTTCGCATGGCGCCGGCATGGTCATGTCCAGCAACACCACATCCGGTTGTTGATCCCCCACCAGGGACTGCGCGCGCGCCAGGTCCGCCGCCGCCCCGAGCACGTCGATCGCCGCCTGGCGTGCAAAAATATGCTGCAGTCCTTCCGCGTAAATCCGGATATCTGAAAGGATCACGATACTGACCATGGATACCTCACCCTGTGGGGGAATCACACACCTGGCGTCGCAGGCAATCATCGTGCATGGGACTTATACGGAACTCATGGTCGTGGTGGCGAGCGCGCTGCTCTCGCTGGTCCTTGGCATTATTGTGATTTTTCCGGCAGGCATGATCACAGGCCTGCTGGCTCATCCTTCCTGAAACGACCGCGGCCTGAAGAATAGCACAAGGAATTTGGGGCATTGATTACGCAATATTTCAACGAAGCTAGCGAGGACTCGATTCCCGGTCACCGCGGACCTGGCGCCGCGCAACAGGCCTGGCTCAACAATCTGGCTACCAGCACGGGAAGCGGTTGAAAATCAACAGGATCGACAGTACCTGTGAGCCATGCGGAGGGGGAGCTCACGGCTTCCCTGGTCGCCAGGTGGAAGCGATGAAAGGGTCGATGTCGCCTGGAAAATATTTTTAGACGGAATTGTTTTAAACAGACAGCGGCTTGTGCGGGCTACGGGTAACACGTGTCACCCATGAGGTCGGAACGGACAGATTGCAAACGCCTTCCAGCAAGATCGATTTCTTCTAAAAGAGTCAATTTGTTATGTGGCGAGTGCTGACTTTTATCAGAAATGGAGAGGCCTGATTTATCAAAGACGCATAAAAAAAAGAAAAAATAGAAGTACTCGCTATTCTTTAGGCCACCGTTATCACCAAAAATCGCCCTGACGACCTCGATTTTCCGGGTTGCCCTGTGTGACGCATGTTCCGGAAAACTGCATACAGCCACACGTGATCCACTGTCCACAATGCGCAACAGATCAGCTTTTTCTCGATCCGGATTGCCGGAGACAAAATATTTTTTTTTGAAATTTTTTCTGGCGGCCCAATCCGGCCGCCAAGCGTGACTATACTGTTTTTTGTTCCGGCTTGTTACGTCTTGTTCCTGTAAGGCCTGGCGCTGATCTCGGCGTGATCGCCAGTGTTAACGCCCCGGGTGACCATCGAGAACGACAACCTGTCTATAACGACAAACAAATTCCACCAACCAAACCAAGGGAAGGACCCCAGCATGCAATACATCCTAAAACTGGCAGTACTGTTCCTCGCACTCTGCAGCCTGCCATCGCAGGCCGCACTCATCGCCTATGACTGGCGCGGCGTTTCCGACAATGCGGTTTCCTGGGGTACGCTGGTGTTCGACTCGGATGATCTGAGCGCCGGCGTCAACCTGGTGGACAACCTGGTGAGTTGGGAGTTACACCTGATGACCACTGGCTCCCCGATGCAGGCGGACTGGAGCGATGCCACCGACGACCTGTTCGCCCTGAGCACCTTCCGTCTCGACGACGACCTGGAGGTCAAACGTGCGTTCCTGTGCACCAACCGCTGCCAGGACGTCCCGATCCTGGCGGTCGGCAAACACATCTGGCAGGGGGGATTCCTGTTCGTGGGCCCGCTGGGCGGCATCGGATCCTGGTCGTCCCCCCGCGTGGTACCGATCCCGGCGGCGGGCTGGCTGTTCGGTTCCGCGCTGTTTGCGCTACTGGCGAGAAGGCGGCTGAGCGGCGTGAGGTCGCGGCCGGCCTGAGTGAGTTGGCGGGGGTAGAAGGATTCGAACCCTCGACCCACGGCTTAGAAGGCCGTTGCTCTATCCAACTGAGCTATACCCCCGGGTGACGCGAGCGCGTGAAGGGGCGCAAGTATACCCGCAAGGCCCGGGGCGTTCCATGCTGCGGGTGCGCAACGGCGCGCAAGCGCCGGTAATCCCTGCTAGCGGACAACCAGCGCGTTGGCGACATCGGGAACACTGCCATCCGGCACAGCCTGCGCATCGAGCATCTGCAGGTTGCGGTGTGGAGTGGACACCACGCCGGACAACACCGCCGCCTGTTCAAACGCCGCCCGCGCCGCGGGTACATCGCCCATACGGTACTCGGCCACACCGAGGTTGTTGAAAGCGCGCCAGCGTGCACGGCCCGAGGCCATTTCGATGGAGCGCACGCAGTGGTGCTGCGCGTGCTGGGCATAGCCGTGCTCGAGCCAGGCGCGGCAGGCAATGTCGTGCCGCGCCACGCGTTCCGCGTGACTGTCGATACCCGTCGCGTTGGCGGCAAGGATGTCCAGCGCTGCCTTCGGCTCACCCAGGCGCAGGTGGCGCTGGGCTTCGCGCAGGTAGTCGTCCGCCGTGTCGGTGGTGGTCTGCGCCGCCGCCGGTAAGGCCGCGGTGACGGCCAGCAGGGCGAGCAGCAAGAATAAGTGTCGAATCGAACCCGCCATGTGAGGACCTCCAGGTCACCGCTTGAGGTGGCAGGATCAGAATAGCTATGCTAAAAATGCATAACAATAAAGCAAATGAACAGTAGCAATTCACTTATGAATAGCAAGCTTATGAACGCCGAGTGGAGCGACATCCGCGTGTTCCTCGCCATCGTCGACAGCGGCAACCTGGTGTCCGCCGCGGAACAACTCGATATCTCCCAGCCCACCGCCGGGCGGCGACTGGCCGCACTGGAGTCCGCCCTCGGGGTTTCGCTGTTCGTGCGCACCGGCCGGCGCATGGTCCCCACCGACGCCGGCACCGGCATCCTGGAGAGCGCGCGCATCATGCAGCGGGAGATGGTGGCGATCCAGCGCCTGGCCGACGGCCAGGCGCAGGGCCTGAGCGGTACGGTAACCATCTCCGCCTCCGAGGGCACCGGCTCGAAATGGCTGATCCCGGTACTGGGCGACCTGCGCAGGAAATACCCGGACATCACCGTAGACCTGAGGATCGAGAGCCGCTCGGTCGACCTGGTGCAGCGCGAGGCGGACATCGCCTTGCGCATGGCCCGCCCTACACAGCTCGACCTCATCTGCCGCAAGCTCAGCGATATCGGTTTCGGCCTGTACGCCTCAACAGATCACCTGGCCACTTTCGGCGCGGTCGAGGAACTTGGCGACCTGAACGGGGCGGACTGGGTACGCGGCCGCTTCCTGCCCGGGGAGCGAAGCTACCTGGAAGAATTCCTGACCGGGAACGAGTTGGACTACCGCATCACCCTGACCACCAACAGTCCCGCGGCACAAATGGAGAGCGTGCGCCACGGGCTGGGCTTCGGCCTGATCTCCCACCGCTGGGCTTCGCTCTATCCAGACGTGGTCCGGGTATTACCCGACCTCTCCGTGATGAGTATGGAACTGTGGCTGGTCACCCACGAGGACCTCCGCCACAGCGCGCGCATCAAGGCGGTGGCGGACGTGATCGCCGAGCACGCGGCGCACTCCAGCGACAGCCTGGCCTGGGGCTGCGGGACGCTGGCCTGAACCAATCAACACTGGGAACACAGCGACGCCCACACGACCGGGCGGTCGCGAAGATAAGGGAAGTCGATGTGGGAATTGGGGTGGCCGAAGGGTCTCGAACCCTCCACCTCCGGAGCCACAATCCGGTGCTCTACCCGATGAGCTACGGCCACCATAGAGAAACCTGAAGAGGAATCGACACACTCGCCCACTGTGGCTGGGGAGTTGGTCGGGGTAGAGGGATTCGAACCCCCGACATCCTGCTCCCAAAGCAGGCGCGCTACCAGACTGCGCTATACCCCGCCGATTCACTCGGGAGACGTTGTCGACCCCGTTTTTCAGGATGGCGCATCATACTCATCCGCAGGGGGAGCGTCAACGCCGAAAGCGGCCGGATTGGCCGCCGCGCACTTCCCCAATCCACCCCACGCGTGTGACAATACGCGCCCTTTTTTGGCGGCCAACCGGAGGATTCTGACCCATGGCAGCACTGGTACTGGACGGCAAGTCCCTGGCGGCACAGACCGAGGCGGAATTGCTGGCGCGAGTGGAAGCGCTCAAGGCAAAATCCGGCGGCAAGACGCCGATCCTGGCCACCATCCTGGTGGGGGACGACCCCGCCTCCGCCACCTACGTAAAGATGAAAGGCAACGCCTGCCGCCGCGTGGGCATGGAATCCCTGGCGGTGGAACTGCCCTCCTCCACCACCACCGACGAGTTGCTGGCGAAGATCAACGAGTTGAACAACAACCCAGACGTGCACGGCATCCTGCTGCAACACCCGGTGCCCGCGCAAATCGACGAACGCGCCTGTTTCGACGCCATTGCCCTGTCCAAGGATGTCGACGGTGTCACCTGCCTCGGCTTCGGCCGCATGGCCATGGGTGAAGACGCCTATGGCTGCGCCACGCCGCAGGGCATCATGCGCATCCTCGAGCACTACGGCGTGGAGATCGAGGGCAAGCACGCGGTGGTGGTTGGCCGCAGCCCGATCCTCGGCAAGCCCATGGCCATGATGCTGCTGCAGAAGAATGCCACGGTCACCATCTGCCACTCGCGCACCCGCGACCTGCCGGCACTGGTCGCCCAGGCGGACATCCTGGTCGGTGCCGTGGGCAAGCCGGAATTCATCCGTGCCGAGTGGGTAAAGGAAGGCGCCGTGGTAGTCGATGCGGGCTACCACCCGGGCGGTGTCGGCGATATCGAACTCGCCGCGCTGGTCGACAAGGCCTCTGCCTACACCCCGGTTCCCGGCGGCGTCGGCCCGATGACCATCAACACGCTGATCATGCAGAGCGTCGAGTCTGGCGAGAAATCGCTGGGCTGACCGTGTAAAAATTCGCGCCGGAAACGCCGCGGATTTTGCAAACTTTACAAACCTCCCCTACCCCGAATTGCAAAATACGCCGCCTTCGAGCGGCGTTTTTGCTCGCCTCGAAAATTCCGACACTGCTCGCAAACCCTTACAGGCAAAGGCTTTGCGGCCCGCTTTGCAGTTTTTTACACGAATCTGGCACGCCCCCTGCAATACCTCGGTTGTACAACGCGGTCCCGGCCAGCGCCGGGCGACAGCAACCATAGAGAGGTATCCACTATGAAAAGCACTAATTTTCTGAAAGCGACCACCTGTTCCATCATTCTCGCGGGCAGCCTGGCGTCCGTCCCGGCCCTGGCCGGCAGCAACCACGACAAGGCGCAGACCGAGACCCAGGGCGAGGAACTGAAGGCCGATGCCCACAACGCCTGGATGGAGGGCAAGCTGGAAACCACCTTCATGCTCAACCGTCACCTGAACAACTTCACCATCGACCCGGAAGTCGAAGGCGGTAACGTCATCCTGCTGGGTTCCGTGGAAAACGAGGTTGACCGCGACCTGGCTGAAGAGATCGCCTACAGCGTGGATGGCGTCGAAGATGTCGACAACCGCCTGGAAGTCATTCCCGCTGAAGACGACGCAGACGCCAGTGAAGAACCCGGCTTTGCGGACCGCGTGGAAGACGCGACCCTCACCGCCGAGGTCAAGCTGAAGCTGCTGGCCAACAGCAATACCGACGGCCTGGACATCAACGTGGATACAGAAGATGGCGTGGTCACCCTGAACGGTGACGTGGAAAGTGACAGCCGCCGTGACCTTGCCGCGCAGATCGCCGCCAACGTGGAAGGCGTTAAGGACGTGGTCAACAAGCTGCAAGTGCAGAGCTGAACCTCACGCTTCAACTGGCCGGTCGTCGATCGGCCAGCCGACTAATCACTAGCGGAATCGGCGTCCGCCAACCCGGCGGGCGCCAGATCAAGGAGGCAACATGATTTACTGGGCACTGATCTTTCTTATCGTCGCACTGGTGGCCGGCGTGCTGGGGCTCACCGGGGTAGCATCCATTGCAAGCAACATCGCCTGGGTGCTGTTCGTGGTCGGCCTCATCATGTCGATCATCTTCTTCGTCATGGGCCGGCGGCCGCGCGTGTAGGCGCGCCCTGCCCCTGACTGAACAGTCGAACAGCTCGCGTGAGCGCAAGCACCATCACGGTCAGGCTCGATCACGCCATGCTGATGCTCGGGCTGCAGGGACAGCAACTGGGCCTGGTGAAACAGGCCAGGCTGGACGCCGAATCCGGTGAGTTGCTCGGGCTGGTACTGGAAACGCGCTGGCAGCACGTAGAACTTCCCTGGCGCGATGTCGAGTTTGATGGAAACGACGCGGTATTCAGGTTGAGCCGGCCCTGCGGGGGCGATCACTGAACACCGCCAACGCGGCCCAACGGGTCGCGTTTTTCATGCGTGCATCAATAGTACAGAAACTACTGGAGTGGCAGCCTACTCTTCACTCTCGTAGCGATTCAGGCGGTTGTAGAGGGTTTTCAGGCTGATGCCCAAAGCCTCTGCCGCGGCGCTTTTGTCGCCGTCGAACTTGTCCAGGGTGGCCAGAATTATTTCGCGCTCGGAATCGGCGAGACTGGTGCCCACCGGGATCTCCACCACGTCCCCCACCACCGTTGCGCCCTCCCCCTCCGGCAATTCCACGTCGAACGCCGCAGCGCCAATCGCATACTCGGAGAGGATGTATGCGCGTTCCACCGCGTGCTTGAGCTGGCGCACGTTGCCCGGCCAGGGCGAGCCGGCGATACGCGCCAGCGCCTCCTCCTCGAAGTACAGTTCGGTGCCGTGGTGCGCGTTCAACTCGTTGAGGAAATACTGCGCGAGGCCGGCGATGTCGTCACCGCGGCGGCGCAGCGCGGGCAGGGAAAGCGGAAACTGCGCCAGGCGGTAGTACAGGTCCTCGCGAAACACGCCATCGTCCACCGCCTGTTGCGGCGGCCGGTTGGTGGTGGAGACCAGGCGCACATCCACCGCGATCTCGCGCTCGGAACCCACCGGCCGGACACTGCGCGTCTCCAGCACACGCAGCAACTTGGCCTGCAATTCCAGGTCCATCTCGGTAACCTCGTCGAGCAACAGGGTGCCGCCGTGGGCGCGTTCGAAGAAGCCGCGGTGCTGGCGCGCGGCGCCGCTAAAACTGCCCTTCTCATGGCCGAACAACTCGCTCTCCAGCAGGGTCGGGGCGATCGCCGCACAATTGAAGGCGATAAAAGGCCCCTCCGAGCGCGGGGACAGCGCGTGCACTGTGCGCGCCACCAGTTCCTTGCCGGTCCCGCTCTCACCGTAGACCAGCACACTGGTATCGGTGGGCGCCAGCTTGCGCAACTGCCGGTAGAGCTTGCGCATGCTGCGCGAACTGCCGCGCAGGTAACCGAACTGGTCGACGCCGGGGACGCTCGCGCCATCCGGCGGGCGCTGGGCATCGGCGGCAAACTCCGCGGCGATGTCCCGCAGCATGCCGCCGAGGGAGTGCTCGTCGAAGGGTTTGCAGAAGAAGTAGGAGGCACCCAGGCGAATCGCGCGGTCTGCGCGCAGCGGGTCGTCCGCGTCGCCCATGACGATGACCTCGGCGCCGTCGAGATCCGCGTTCTCGAGCAGTTGCAAGCCGTCCTCGCCACCGGGCAAGTCCAGGGCGAGAAAGACCAGATCGAGGCCACCGCCCTGCACCAGTTCCAGCGCGGCCGCGAGATTGTCTGCCGGGTGAACGCGATAACCAGTCTGCTCCGCGAGCGAACTCAAGGCGGCCGTGTGCACACGGTCGCCATCCAGAACCAGGCAGCGGGAATTCAAGTCAGTAGCGCTCCTCAAACGCCAGCGCGGCGCCGGGCCACCCGAGGTTCGGGTGACGGCGCTGCACTGGCCGGTATAAAAGACAACGGGGCTGGTCGCGGAGTGCGCGGCCCGGCCCGCAGGTGAGCGGACCGGGTCAACCGGAGGCGCGCTTCCAGCGGGTGCCTTCGCGCGAATCCTCCAGTACCACACCTTCGGACAACAGGGTCGCACGAATTTCGTCGGCGCGCGCAAAATTTTTCGCGGCCTTCGCCGCCTGGCGCTCGGCGATCAATGCCTCGATCTCCTCGGCGCCGATGGCGTCGTCCGCCCCGGAACCCTGCAGCCAGGCTTCAGGGTCCTGCGCCAGGATGCCGAGCAGGTTGCCGGCGGCGAGGATGCGCGCCTTCAGCGCAGGCTTTTCCGCCGCGTCTGCCTTGTGCAGTTCGCGCGCCAGCGCATGCAGCTCGGCGATGGCGACCGGGGTGTTGAGGTCGTCGTTGAGCGCGGCATAGAACGCTTCATCCGCCAGCGGCACGTCCACATCGAGTTCGATGTCCTGTACGCCGCGCAGGGTGTTGTACAGGCTGTCCAGGGTGGTTTGCGCCTGCTCCAGCAGCTCCATGGAGAAGTTCAGGGGCGAGCGGTAGTGCGCCGAGAGCAGCGCGAAGCGCAGCACCTCGCCGCGATAGCTCTGCAGCAGGTCGCGCACGGTGTGGAAGTTGCCGAGGGACTTGGACATCTTCTCGCCGTCGATGTCGAGGTAGGCGTTGTGCATCCAGTAGCGCACGAACTCGTCGTCGCCGTGGGCGCAGCGGCTCTGGGCGATCTCGTTCTCGTGGTGCGGGAAGATCAGGTCGCGGCCGCCGCCGTGGATGTCGATGGTGGTGCCCAGGTGGGCGCGGATCATCGCCGAGCACTCCAGGTGCCAGCCCGGCCGGCCGCGACCCCAGGGGCTGTCCCAGCCCGGATCTTCGTCCGCCGCGGGTTTCCACAGCACGAAATCACCCGGGTGACGCTTGTAGTCGGCGACCTCGACCCGCGCACCGGCGAGCATGTCGTCCAGGGAGCGGTGCGAGAGCTTGCCGTAATCCGGCATGGATTCCACCGAGAACAGCACATGGCCCTGGGATTCGTAGGCGTGGCCGTTGTCCACCAGGGCGCGGGTGAGCTCGATCATGGCGTCGATGTTGTGCGTCGCGTGCGGCTCCAGGGTCGGCGCCAGCACGTTCAGCGCGCCCATGTCCTCGCGGTACTTGCTGGTGAACTCGTCGGTCACCGACTCGATGGAGCGCTCGCCCTCGCGGGCGGCGGCGATGATCTTGTCGTCCACGTCGGTGATGTTGCGCGCGTAGACCACCTCGTCGTACTCGGTCTGCAGCAGACGGAACAGGGTGTCGAAGACCACCGCCGGCCGCGCGTTGCCGATGTGCGCGAGGTTGTACACGGTGGGCCCGCACACGTACATGGTCACCCGGTTAGGTTGCAGCGGCTCGAAGGGGACCTTGCCCCCGCTCATGGTGTTGTAGATGGTCAGGCCCATGCTCACGCCCCCTCGTTCCAGGTATCGCGCAGGCCGATGGTGCGGTTGAACACCGGCTGGTCCGCGCTGTGCTCGAAGCGGTCCGCGACAAAATAGCCCTCGCGCTCGAACTGGAAGGACTGCTCGGGCAGCGCGCCGGCCAGGGCCGGTTCGATCCAGGCCTGCTCGACCACGCGCAGGGACTCGGGGTTGAGATGGCGCAGGAAGTCGGCGTCGCCGCGGTCCGGCGCCTCGTGGTTGAACAGGCGGTCGTAGAGGCGCACCTCGGCACGCCGGCCGTGGCTGGCGGAGACCCACTGGATCACGCCCTTGGGCTTGACGCCGTCCGCGGGGTCCGCGCCGATAGTATCCGGGATGGTGTGCGCGTGGACCTCGACGATCTCGCCGGCGGCGTCGCGCACCACCGAGTCCGCCTCGATCACGTAGGCGTTGCGCAGGCGCACGCGCTTGCCCAGCACCAGGCGCTTGTACTTCTTGTTGGCCTCCTCGCGGAAGTCGTCGGCATCTATATACAGTTCACGGGTAAACGGCAGCTCGCGCGAGCCCAGTTCCTCGCGGCTCGGGTGGTTGGGCGCGACCAGGGTTTCCACCTGCGCCTCGGGGTAGTCGGTGAGCACCACCTTGAGCGGGTTGAGCACCGCCATCGCCCGCGGGGCGTTGGCGTTGAGGTCCTCGCGAATCGCGAACTCCAGCATGGCCACGTCCACCACGCCGTCCGAGCGGGTGACGCCGATCATCTCGCAGAACTTGCGGATGGAGCCGGGGGTAAAACCGCGCCGGCGCATGCCGGCGATGGTCGGCATGCGCGGGTCGTCCCAGCCGTGCACCACACCGTCGTCCACCAGCTGCTTGAGCTTGCGCTTGCTGGTGACGGTGTAGTTGAGGTTCAGGCGGCCAAACTCGTACTGCCGCGGGCGGCTGGTCACTGGCAGGTTGTCGACGAACCAGTCGTACAGCGGGCGGTGATCCTCGAACTCCAGGGTGCAGATGGAGTGGGTGATGCCCTCGATGGCGTCGCCCTGGCCGTGGGCGTAGTCGTAGGTGGGGTAGATCACCCAGTCGGTGCCGGTCTGGTGGTGGGCCACCTTGCGGATACGGTACATGATCGGGTCGCGCAGGTTCATGTTCGGCGAGGCCATGTCGATCTTCGCGCGCAGCACCTTCTCGCCCTCGGCGAACTCGCCGGCCTTCATGCGCGCCAGCAGGTCCAGGTTTTCCTCGACGCTGCGCTCGCGGTGGGGGCTGTTGCGGCCGGGCTCGGTGAGCGTGCCGCGGTACTCGCGCGCTTGCTCGGCGTTGAGGTCACACACGTAGGCCTTGCCCTGCTCGACGAGATAGACCGCCCAGTCGTAGAGCTGCTGGAAATAGGAGGAGGCATAGCGCACCTCGCCCTCCCACTGGAAGCCCAGCCAGCGCACGTCCGCCTGGATGGACTCGATGAACTCCTGGCTCTCCTTCTCCGGGTTGGTGTCGTCGAAGCGCAGGTTGCAGCACCCGCCGTTGGCCTCGGCGAGGCCGAAATTCACGTGAATCGACTTGGCGTGGCCGACGTGCAGGTAGCCGTTCGGCTCGGGCGGGAAGCGGGTGTGCACTTCGCTGACACGGCCGTTGGCGAGGTCGTCGCTGATGATCGACTGGAGAAAGTTCTTAACCGGCGTTGGTTCCATCGTTCCTGGGGGCTTTTAGGCAAAAAAGGCGCGTATTATAGCCGCTTGCGCGCGACGCTTTAAGCGAATTGATACCACCCGGGGCCCGGGGTGTGGTTTCTGCCCAGGATTCGGTCCCGGCGCTGTTTTCCTGAGATGCAAAAGCCCGTATCATTGCCCGCCCGCAGTTAAAAATCACAGGGAAGACACCATGGTCATCATCCGCACCACGTTCGGCGAGATCAAACTCGAATTGGATGCCGAGAAGGCGCCGAACACTGTTGCCAATTTCTTGCAGTACGCCCGCGACGGGTTCTACGACGGCACGATCTTCCACCGTGTCATCGACAATTTCATGCTCCAGGGCGGCGGTTTCGACACCGAAATGGCACAAAAGACCACGGGCAAGCCGATCGAGAACGAGGCCGACAACGGCCTGAAGAACGACTACGGCACCATCGCCATGGCCCGCACCATGGACCCGCACTCGGCGACGGCCCAGTTCTTCATCAACGTGAAGGACAACGACTTCCTGAACCACACCGCCAAGACCGCCCAGGGCTGGGGCTACGCAGTATTCGGCAAGATGGTCGAGGGCGACGAGGTTCTGGACAAGATCCGCGCGGTACCCACCACCTCGCGCAAGGGCCACCAGGACGTGCCGGTGGACCCGGTGATCATCGAGACCGTGATTGTCGAGGACTGATCGTCGAGGACTGAGCACGCGAAGGACACGGTGTCCCGCACCCTCTTCATCTCCGACCTGCACCTGGACCCCGCCCGACCCGCCGTAACCGCGGCCCTGGCGGGGTTCCTCCAAACCCACACCAATTGCGACGCCCTCTATGTCCTCGGCGACCTGTTCGAGGCCTGGATCGGCGATGACGACGACGCCCCGCTGGCCGCGGAGGTCGCCGAGCTCTTCCACACCTTCGCCGCCGCCGGCCCCGACCTCTACTTCATGCGCGGCAACCGCGATTTCCTCCTCGGCGATACGTGGTGCGCCCGCGCCGGCGGCACCCTGCTCCCGGACCCATCGCTGGTGGACCTCTACGGCACCCCGACCCTGCTGATGCACGGCGACAGCCTGTGCACGGCGGACGCCAGCTACATGGCCTTCCGCGCCCAGGTGCGCGATCCGGCCTGGCAGGCTGACGTTTTGGCCCGCCCCCTGGAAGAGCGCCGGGCGCTGGCTGCCCAGTTGCGGGCGCAGAGTCGGGAGGCGAGTTCGAACAAGCCTGAGGATATTCTGGACGTGACGCCTGCTGAGGTGGAGCGGGTGATGCGGGAGGCTGGGGTTTCCCGTTTGGTGCATGGGCATACGCATCGGCCGGGGCATCATGAGTTCGATCTCGGCGAGCGCTGGGTTTTGGGGGACTGGGAGGACTTCCTCTGGGTGCTTTCCGTTGATCCCAGCTCTGTCTGCCTAGAGAATTCCCCAATAATTCAATAGGTTACAGCGAATTCCTCAGGAGGATCTGGTGTATCCTCGACGCCCCGCCAACGCCATGCCCTAGCCACATCAGCCGCCCACTCCGCGCTATCTGGGCCGGGGCGCATCCTCGACGCCCCACCAACACCATGCCCCCGCCGAAACGGCCGCGCGCTCCGCCGCGTTTGCGGGCTGCTGCGGAACTCGACCGAAAATCGCTCCGCGATTTTTCGGGACTCGGGCAGTCCTCGCAGAAAGCCCCCGCAAACGCGGCTCCGCTTAAAGCACGGCCTGACTGTTGCGGCGGGGGCATGGTGTTGGCGGTGCTCTTTTCGGTGATGGGTGTGGACCGGGGTGGCTGCGATGTCGCGGCATTTTCTGGCTTGGTGTTCGCAGTGCCTCGGATTGCGCGAGTTGCAGGTGACCAACCAAGGGGCTTCGAGAATCCGAGACTCCGCGGGAAGCAGGCTTCAGGACGGTGAGATTCCGGGAATCCTGGATTCTGAGGCGCTGGGGCCCGAGCACGTGTGACTCCGGGGCTACGAGTCAGTAGAACTCTGAGACTCCGGGACCGCGGGACTCTGGACTCGGAGACCGGGGCACTATCGAACTCAGGACTCAGGACTCAGGAGCATTTCAAGCCCGTGAGCCCGGCTCCAACCTCTCGCGCTGCGCATTGCTTCCCCAGACGAACCTCAGAGGCCCGGCGCGCGGCACGCCCCTCCGGAACAATCAGGCCACGCTTTTAGCGGAGCCGCGTTTGTGGGGGCTTTCTGCGAGCACTGTCCGAGTCCCACAAATTGCGTTAGCAATTTGGACGACCGGAGGTCGCCCCGAAGGGGTGAGAACACCCCTAAGGGTGTTCGAATCAATTTTTCGCGGAGCGAAAAATGGTCGAGTTGCGCAGCAGCCCACAAACGCGGCGGAGCGTGTGGCCGTTCCGAAGGGGCGTGCCGCGTGCCGGGCCGGCTTAAATGCGCCCTCAAACCGCCGCCGCAGACCCGAGGCCGGTCCAGCTAAGCCCTCGAATCCCCAAAGCACGCGCAAAACCGGCCAGACAGCGCCCCCTACCCCGGCACCCCAGAATGAAACCGAAACTCCACATCCGGCGACTCAATCAACTCCCGCTCCAGCTCCAGAAACACCGGCAACCGCTCAGCCACCTCCGCAGCCGATCCCAAGGACTCCGCCAACTTCAGGTAATCCAGAAAATGCCGCGACTCCGACTTCAGCAGCGACTCATAGAACTCCCGCAACTCGGCATCCAGCTCCGGCGCCAAAGCCGCAAACCGCTCACAGGAACGCGCCTCGATGATCGCCCCAACGATCAACGTGTCGATCAGCCGCCCCGGCTCGCCGTCACGCGCCGCCCGGCGCAGCCCGCCGGCGTAACGGGCCGCCGCAATCTGCGGATAGTCGATCCCACGCTTCTTCATCAGCGCGATCACCTGCTCGAAGTGCCGCAGTTCCTCCCGCGCCAGCCGCGAGAGCTTGTGCAGCAGGGAGTGGTGCTCCACATAGCGGTACATGAGGTTGATCGCCGTGGAGGCCGCCTTCTTCTCGCAATTGGCGTGGTCGATCAGCAGCAGTTCCGGGTTCTCCAGCGCCCAGTCCACCCAGGCGCGGGGCGTGGCGCAGGGCAGGAAGTCGCGGATCGGGGCGAGGTCGACGGGCTTGCTCATTCAGGGTCTCCGGCAAACAGGTCGGGGGTGGCGATGTAGCGGTCGTAGTGGGCTTCGGAAAGGGTGTAGAACTCCGCGTCGATGCGGTCGCGCAGGGCCGGCAGCGGCAGGTCGCGCCAGGCGAGGTCCACCTCGAAGCCGAAGTCGCGCGGCTCAGCGATCTGGCCCGCGCCGGCCTTGAGCAGGCTGAAGACCCAGCAGTACTCGTCGTGGTGGGCGGCGAAGCGCACGTTCTGCACCTTGAGCTGCCACTTGAGCAGGGCCGGGTCGAGCACGCGCAGCTTGTTGCTCACGCACTGGGAGAGGAAGCCCGCCAGGCGGCGGTCGACGATGCGCTTCTGTTCGGCGGTGTAGGCGTTCCAGTCGATCACCTCGTGGTGAAAGCGCTTGCAGCCGCGGCACACGCTGTCGCCGATGCCGGTGGAGCAGATGCCGATGCAGGGCGTTTTTACCGATTCGTCGAGCATGGGTCGCGGGGGTCTACTGGGCCCGGCAGTGTAAGGTATCGACCCAGTGAATGCACGGTATCAGGCCCCGCTTCATTTATCTGGGGGGCGCTTGGCGTTATAATCCGCAGTCGATTTTCATCGCCACCGGAATACCGCACCGGCCTCCCCGCCGGGGCAACCCTGGTTACCCAAAGGAGCGCTACCGTGCTAGAAGCCTACCGTGAACACGTGGCCGAACGTGCCGCACAGAATATCCCGCCCAAGCCGCTGACCGCGGAGCAGGTGGCGGGCCTCGTCGAACTGCTGAAGGCGCCCCCGGCGGGCGAAGAAGAAGCGCTGCTGGACCTGATCAGCAACCGCGTGCCCCCGGGCGTGGACGAGGCGGCCTATGTGAAGGCCGGCTTCCTCTCCGCCATCGTCAAGGGCGAGGCCAGCTCCCCGCTGATCGACAAGCCGGCGGCGGTCAAGCTGCTGGGCAACATGCACGGCGGCTACAACATCGAAACCCTGGTCGGCCTGCTGGACGACGCCGACCTCGGCGCCATGGCCGCGGAAGAGCTCAAGCACACCCTGCTGATGTTCGACGCCTTCCACGATGTGGCCGAACTGGCGGAGAAAGGCAACGCCAACGCCAAGGCCGTGATGCAGTCCTGGGCCGACGGCGAGTGGTTCACCAGCCGCGAGGCGGTGCCCGAGTCGATCAAGACCGCCGTGTTCAAGGTGACCGGCGAGACCAACACCGACGACCTCTCCCCCGCCCCCGATGCCTGGTCGCGCCCGGATATCCCGCTGCACGCCCTGGCCATGTACAAGATGACCCGCGACGGCCTGACCCCGGAAGAGCACGGCGTCACCGGCCCGATGAAGCAGATCGAGGAAATCCAGGCCAAGGGCCTGCCCGTGGCTTTCGTCGGCGACGTGGTCGGCACCGGCTCCTCGCGCAAGTCCGCCACCAACTCGGTGCTGTGGTTCTTCGGTGACGACATGCCCGGCGTGCCCAACAAGAAAGGCGGCGGCATCTGCATCGGCGGCAAGGTCGCGCCGATCTTCTACAACACCATGGAAGACGCCGGCGCGCTGGTATTCGAAGCCCCGGTGGACGACATCGGCATGGGCGACGTGATCGAGATCCGCCCCTACGACGGCAAGATCCTCAACGAGGCCGGCGAGACCATCTCCGAGTTCGAACTGAAGTCCGACGTGCTGCTGGACGAAGTGCGCGCCGGCGGCCGCATCAACCTGATCATCGGCCGCGGCCTGACCACCAAGGCCCGCGAAGCGCTGGGCCTGGGTGCATCCGACCTGTTCCGCACGCCCGAGCAGCCCGCCGACACCGGCAAGGGCTACTCCCTGGCGCAGAAGATGGTCGGCCGCGCCTGCGGCGTCGACGGCATCCGCCCCGGCACCTACTGCGAGCCGAAGATGACCACCGTCGGCTCCCAGGACACCACCGGCCCGATGACCCGCGACGAGCTGAAAGACCTGGCCTGCCTCGGCTTCTCCGCCGACCTGACCATGCAGTCCTTCTGCCACACCGCGGCCTACCCCAAGCCCGTGGACATCGACACCCAGCACACCCTGCCGGACTTCATCATGACCCGCGGCGGCGTCTCCCTGCGCCCGGGCGACGGCATCATCCACAGCTGGCTGAACCGCATGCTGCTGCCCGACACCGTGGGCACCGGCGGCGATTCCCACACCCGCTTCCCGATGGGCATCTCCTTCCCCGCGGGCTCCGGCCTGGTGGCCTTCGCCGCGGCCACCGGCGTGATGCCGCTGGACATGCCGGAATCCGTACTGGTGCGCTTCAAAGGCGAGATGCAGCCCGGCATCACCCTGCGCGACCTGGTGCACGCCATCCCCTACTACGCGATCAAGGAAGGCCTGCTGACCGTCGAGAAGAAGGGCAAGAAGAACATCTTCTCCGGCCGCATCCTGGAGATCGAGGGCCTGGACAAGCTGACCGTCGAGCAGGCGTTTGAGCTCTCCGACGCCTCCGCCGAGCGCTCCGCCGCCGGCTGTACCATCAAGCTGCCGGAAGACGCCATTTCCGAGTACCTGCGTTCCAACATCGTGCTGCTGCGCAGCATGATCGCCGACGGCTACGGCGACCCGCGCACCCTCGAGCGCCGCGCGCGCAAGATGGAAGAGTGGCTGGCCAACCCGGAACTGATGGAAGCGGACGCCGACGCCGAATACGCGGCGGTGATCGAGATCGACCTGGCGGAAGTGAACGAGCCCATCGTCTGCTGCCCCAACGACCCGGACGACGCCAAGCTGCTCTCCGACGTCGCCGGCGACAGCGTGGACGAAGTCTTCATCGGCTCCTGCATGACCAACATCGGCCACTTCCGCGCCGCCGGCAAACTGCTGCAGCAGCACAAGGGCAGCATCACCACCCGCATGTGGATCTCGCCGCCGACCAAGATGGACGAGCACCAGCTGATGGAAGAAGGCTACTACAACATCTTCGGCGCCGCCGGCGCGCGCACCGAGATGCCCGGCTGCTCCCTGTGCATGGGCAACCAGGCCCGCGTGGCCGCCAACAGTACGGTGCTTTCCACCTCCACCCGTAACTTCCCCAATCGCCTGGGTGATGGCGCCAACGTCTACCTGACCTCCGCCGAACTGGCGGCGGTGGGCGCCATCCTCGGCAAGCTGCCGACCCCGGCGGAGTACATGGAATTCGCGAAGAACCTGGATGCGATGTCTGCGGAGATCTACCGCTACATGAACTTCGACCAGATTGCGGAGTTCCAGAAGTCTGCGGAGGAAGGGAAGCGGATTGCTGCGGTGGAGATTACGGAGCTTAGTGCTTAGTTTTAGCTGACTTTAGTTAGAACTTTTGAAGTGCCCTGCACCGGGAGGTGTGGGGCTTTTTTGTAACAAATATTGGCTTCACTGACGGCAAATTTTATTACCACTATTTGATCAGAGACAGATATAGTAAAGGTTGGAACTTAAATTGGTCTTAAAGTAAGAATGAAAGCTCTAAACAGATTTCATTTACCGTTGACCACTTCGATCCCGGCTTCGGCCAATACAAAAATAGATAATATGAAAACTCTCAGGACTCAGCGCCTGCCCCCTTAGTAGCTTGAGTGCTACGCCACTGCCCCGGTAGCTCGCAGTGGTCGCACAAATATTAATTCCCCGTAAGAAGAGTATTCTAACTGGCACCAAAGTTTCTCTTTACCATCCGTCGATCTTAAATTGGTTTGTAATGGATTGTTAAATACAGCTGAACATTTTCGGCAATTGGACATTATGTATATAGATTACCTTGAGCGCCTCGCCCTAGCCACCTCAGAGCCTTAAAATGGTCACGTCTTAACAGGCAAGCAAACATGGAGAAGTAATATATGGAGAATGAAATTTCTGCCTGGATCCTAGACAAGATTAGAAATGGTCAAGCAATATTGTTTTTGGGGGCGGGAGCATCCTACGATGCAGAGATACCTGAAGGGCCGGTAAGATTCTCTGCAGAAAAACTCCGTGACTTAATTTGTGATAGGTTCCTCGGGGGCGATCAAAAGGACAAAAGCTTAGTTCAGGTCGCCGACTACGCCAAACACCAAGCGGGATTGAACGAGGTCCAAGTTTTCATAAAAAATCAGTTTCACCCACTACAACCGGCAAACTTCCATAAATTAATCCCGCTTTTTAGGTGGCACTCAATATATACCACTAACTACGACTTGGTGATTGAGCGAGCATATGACCAAGTTAAAGATAGGCTCCAGAAGTTAGCCCCGATATTTCGCGACGGCGATCAGTTCAGCGAAGCGATGCGAGATCCTGATAAGCTTCCGTATTTTAAGCTGCATGGCTGCATATCGGTAATAAACGATGAGAATTTACCCTTAATTCTCGCGAGCGAAGAGTACGCTAAGCACCAAAGAAATAGAGTGAGACTTTTTCAGCATCTTTCTGACTCTGCACTTGAGCACCCAATTATATTTTGTGGTTATAAGATCGGAGATCCAAACATACAACAAATACTCTTCGATTTGTTCGACAAGGGAATTAATCGCCCAAACTATATGGTAGTAGATCCGGGTTTGAATAAGTTCGACGTTCAAATGTGGCAATCAAACCGTATAAACCCTGTTAAATCCACTTTCGCCGAATTTTTGTCGAATATTGATAATTTGATTGAAAAAAACATGAGGGTTCTTGGTGCGCTTATTCAACCCTCAAAAGAATCCTATAGAAGTTTCCTCAAATCAGGCGCAAGCGTCACGCCGCAACTCCTGCAATATCTCTCAACAGAATTAGAACATGTCTACGACGGCATGCCAGTTGGTGGGGTTTCGCCTAAGGACTTTTACACCGGGCTCGACGATGGATGGGCAGGCATCAACCAGGATTTAGATGTAGAGAGAAAGATAAGTGACCAATTGCTTATCGATGCGGTGATAGATGATCAGATAACAGGATTCAATACTTTCTTAATCAAAGGATACGCTGGTAGTGGTAAAAGCGTGTGTTTGAGACGTGTCTCATGGAATGCTGCTCGAGATCATGAGGCAGCGGTTTTTTACTTGAAGAAAGGCGCTGTACTACGGCCATCTTTAGTTAAAGAACTTATCGGGCATATTGATGGACGGTTGGTCATCTCACTAGATGATGCACTGGCTAATAAAGCAGACCTTCAAAAACTTTACGATCAACTCGAGCATGATAATGACGAACTAGTCATTTTGACCACTTCGCGCAGCAACGAATGGAACCAAGATGGCGGTGACTTAGAGCGATATGTCTCGGCAGAATATGAGTTAGAAAAGCTGAGTGATCGCGAAATCGACTTGTTGATTAGCAAACTAGAAAAATTCCAATGTCTCGGAAACCTCAGAAATGAAGATATGCCCGAGGTCAAACGGAACTTTGGGCTAACATCTGACCGTCAGCTTCTCGTAGCGCTGCATGAAGTGACGTCAGGGAAGCCCTTCGAGCAAATCGTATATGACGAGTATCAGAGAATAAACCCAGCAGAAGCCCAGCTACTATACATGGACGTCTGTACGCTACACAGACTCAATGTTCCAGTCAGGGCAGGCCTTGTATCTCGTATTTCAGGCATCAGTATCGAAGATTTCAAATCGAGATTTATTGCACCCTTAGAGCACCTAGTAAAAGTTTATATGGATCAGCGCTCACGAGACTATGTATATGTTTCGCGACACCCATTAATCGCCGAGTTTGTATTTGACCAAGCTCTCGATAATCCCGCTGACAAAGCAGAGCAAATAGTCCGGGTTATATCGAAAATGAATATTGATTACGATGCTGATAAGCATGCATTTTCGTCAATTATTCGGGGTAAGACACTCGCCAAACTATTCAGTGACAAAGGGTTGGCAAAGAAAATTTATGATGCTGCAGAAGAAGCTGGTGCTTCTCCTTCATATATTTGGCATCAAAGAGCAATATTTGAGCTAAATCATCCAGGCGCACAGGCTTCCGCTGCCATGAGTGCGATCAATCGGGCTGAGAGAGAACTAGAGGCGCATAGAACTGACAAATCAATTCTGCACACCAAAGCACTAATTTACAAAAGAATGGCGAAAGAATCTCAAAATAAATTGGAGATAGACAAATATCGGGCGGAGGCGAGACTTATCCTTGAACGACTGCTCAAGAATGATAATGACTCTAGGCCCAGCCACTCCATTGCCGAGTTGCTATTAGACGAGCTGGAGGATCAGCTACGGACTATTGCAGACCCTAGCAGCGAGCCGGAAGATCTTAAAGAACGGGCGCTGATTAGCATTATCAAGAGAGCAGAGGATGCTATATATAAAGGCTTACAGCGATATCCTAGTGATGAATATTTGCTTGTCTCTCAAGCCAAGTTGGCCGAAAAGCTTAACGACAGTAGCAAGGTACGGGCAGTCCTAGACCGGGCTTATCGACAAAACATGTCTAGTGACTATGTCGCAATTGCTTTGGCTAGAAACCTACGGCACGGGGGAGAGACCGAGAGCGCAACAAAAATATTGAGGGAAGCTATTACAAAAAATCCAAATAGTAAGCCACTGCATTTAGAATTGTCCAAGTACCTGATAGCGAAAAATGACCAATCGGTCGCCGAAGAAATAATGCACCATTTAAAGCGAAGTTTTTCTCCTGGCGACAGCAATTATACCGCTCAGTTTTGGTTTGCTAGGCAACATTACCTGTATCAGGACAAGTCAGTCGCTTTAGGTATTTTTGACAATCTTAAAGCAGCCAAAATGCCACCTTTTGTCAGACGAAAGCTTGACGGTCACAGCCTCGACGGTGCAGGAAAAATGCTCTCCTATAACGGTCAAGTTACATCAGATCGTGTCGACTTCGGGTTTATAAGATGTGCAGAACTGGGTGACGATATCTTTACACACATTAGTCACTTAGATTCAGAAAACTCAGCGAGCGGGCTTCGCGTTGGGCTCGAAGTGACATTCAATCTAGCTTTCTCGATGAGAGGGCCTGTAGCAATAAATGTTAGACAAAGGTATTAAAAAGGTTGTTGGTATAAAGCAAATAAAGAAGGAGAAATAATGGGGTCAGAGCCCTTATCGGCCACATCTGATTGGCGCTAGACCATTATTGTCATTCGCTTGGACAGTTTGTGGCTAACGGCTAGTCTGCACATCAATACTAACCTGAATAAAGGGGTCCTCCCTTTTTCCGACCCCCTTTCCCTTTTCGTCGTAGACTGTGCTACCCGCCAACAAAAGTAACTCCGTCGCTGCTGCGGAGTCTTTGATGGCCCACAGCAGAGCAAACACCCCATGAACAGCAACGACTTTTCCGGCCTGCCGCTACCGCCTGAAGTACTCGCCAATCTCAAGAGCCTCGGATATGAGACCATGACACCCATTCAGGCGGGAAGCCTGCCAGCGGTGCTGGAAGGCAAGGATGTTAAAGCCCAGGCCAAGACAGGTAGTGGTAAAACCGCCGCTTTCGGTATTGGCCTGCTGCAAGGCCTGGACACTCGTCTGTACCAGACGCAGAGCCTTGTCGTTTGCCCAACCCGCGAGTTGGCCGACCAGGTGAGCAAGGCGCTGCGCCAGCTTGCCAGGCCCTTCGCCAATGTAAAAATTCTCACGCTCTGCGGCGGAAAGCCCATGGGTCCGCAATTGGCGTCGCTGGACCATCCGCCACACGTGGTGGTAGGCACTCCGGGGCGGCTGCTCAAACACTGCCAGAAAGGCTCGCTGAAACTGGACCAGCTGCGGACGCTGGTCCTGGACGAGGCCGACCGGATGCTCGATATGGGCTTTCTCGACGACATCAACGCCCTGATCGCGTTTACGCCGGATCAACGCCAGACCCTGCTCTACTCGGCCACCTACCCGCAGGAAATTCTCGCCATCAGCAACCAGGTGCAGAAAAATCCCGTCGAAATTACCGTCGAGAGCCTCCACGACGACAGCGTGATCCAACAGCTTTTTTACGAAATCGGATCGGGTAGCAAGCTGGACGCCATTGAAACCTTACTTCGACACTTCCGCCCCGACAGCAGTGTCATTTTCTGCAACCGCAAACAACAGTGCGAAGAACTGGCCGAGGCACTGAAGCAGCGCGGCATCAGCGCCGTCGCCCTGCACGGCGACCTCGAACAGAAGGACCGCGACCGGGTGCTGGTGCTGTTTGCCAATGGCAGCATACCGGTACTTATCGCGACCGACGTCGCAGCCCGCGGCCTCGACATTAAGGAACTGGCTGCCGTCGTCAACTACGAGTTGCCCCACGACCCCGAGGTGTACATCCACCGCATCGGCCGCACCGGCCGCGCTGGAAACGAAGGGTTGGCCCTGAGCCTGTTCCTGCCGGCGGAAGCGCCGCGGGTCAATGCGATAGAGGCATTACTGAATCGGGCCCCCAGCTTGCAAAATCTGCCCGCAGTATCGGAACCCAACCTGGCGATCAAAGGCAGCATGCAAACACTGGCTCTCAACGCCGGGCGCAAGGCCAAACTCCGCCCCGGCGATATCCTGGGAGCACTTACCGCCACGGGAGAACTGACGCGAGATCATATCGGCAAGATCGACATTTTCGATATGGTTGCGTACGTCGCCATCACCCGGGCGCAGGCCGCGAAAGCGCTGGCGATCCTGGCAAGTGGCGGCGTTAAGGGCCGGAAAATACAGGCAAGAAAGGCCTGAGGGAATAAAGGGGTCAGAGCCCTGTTCCACATCCCGCGATGTGCTGCAACGCTGGCTCACCGACGCGCCCGCGAAGACGCTTTGGTTTATTCCCGGTTACAGGTGATCTCCATCCAGGTAAAACCATCGCCCCTCTCGTTTTTCGAAACGGCTTACCTCATGCAATCGGTGACCTTTGCCGTCGATCTTGAACCTGGCGACAAATTCCACGGTGCCTGCAGTGTCCCGGGCACCGCCACCACTGGTCGCTCGAATACTGAGCCCCAACCAGCGTTGCTTGCTGTCAAACCGAACCCGGCTCGGGCGCTTGTCCGGGCTCCAGGTTGCCAGCAGGTACTCTTCATTACACAACACGAAAGCACTGTAACGAGAGCGCATCAACTGCTCAGCGCTGGCGGGCACTTCGTCACCGTTTAAATACAGGCCGCAACAGCGCTCAAAAGGTTCTGCGCTGCCACAATAGCAGCCAGCATTTGCAGGGGAAGTCGTCTTCTTCACCATGAGAGAATGCCAGTTAACGGTGTTAGAGCATTTTTCTGCGCAGGCGTTTAAAACGCGAGCCCAGAAATAGCAGCAACGCGCCGACGAGCAGCGCGGCCAGGCCGATGATCCAGGAAATGACCGCGGCCCCGGATCCCGGCCAGAAGGCCAGCACCAGCCCGACCGCAGCTGCGCCCAGCCCGATTCGCCGGGTAGTTTCCTTCGCAGGGTCGTCCGCAGGCAACTTCCGCGACGTCATGATCTGGCCCAGGCCAACGATAAAGACGGCGGCGCCAAGGGTCATCAAAAGCGTGCGCAGAGTTGCGCCGGGCCAGAACACGAGCACAGCCCCGATAGCGATGACCAGGATGGCCTGGGCGAGTTGTTCGCGCAGCGTCGAGTGATACAGGGCGCCGATCAGCGCGGTCACGCCATCGGCGAGGCAGTAAATTCCGGCCGCCACGATAATCACCCGCAGGTTCTGGTCGGGCCAGAACAACGCAAAGATACCCAGCAGAACCGCCAGCACACCGCGCAGCATCAGAAACCACCAGATATCACCCAACTTGCCCGCGAGGCCCGCCTTCACCTCCGCGGCCGTTTCCTCCAGCTGTTGGCGTCTGTTCTTGTTATCCATAACCACCTCCGCATGGAATAAAGGGGTCAGAGCCCTTTTTGGCCACATCTGATGACCACCTGGGCAGTATTGCTGTTCGATTTCTCGAGGTGCGTATCAGCATAGACGATAATGCCTCGACACTGCCCTGCCCGTGCGGCGTGAGCCTAGCATGTTCTCGCTATATCGAAACGCCCTACGAATCCCCGCGGGACAGGTCTCGCGTAGGCGGCCGGCGAAAGGCCTGTGATCTCCCGACCGCAGGAGACATCAAATTCATCCGAAAAGGGCTCTGACCCCTTCATTGCTAGCTGAGAGAACCGCATACCCCGGCAGTGTGCCGCAAGATATACTTCGCTACATGCAAACAGCACCATCACCTACCTGTGACAGGCCAAAGCCTGCAATGCGGGATTCGATCTGAATGTCCTGGTGGCTGAAACTGCTTATTGGCCTGGCACTGCTGCTTGCGCTTATCGCCGGCGGTGCCACCTGGTACCTCTCCACCTCGGATCAACGCGAACCCTCGAAGCTGGCCTTTGCTGAGCATTGTGCCGACTGCCACGGTGACGGCCTGCAGGGAACCAGCGCTGGCCCGGATTTGGTGAGCGGCGCGCTGGCACACGGCGACACCGTCCCGCAATTGATGGCCAGCATCGTAGAGCGACACCCCGGCTCTGATGTCGCTGACTGGAGGGAATCCATCTCCAGCGAGAGCATCAAGGCCCTGGCGCTCTACGTGGCTGAACGGCGGCGCGCCTGGCCAAGCACCAGCGACTCCTACTTTCTCGACGTAGAGGAACAGGTGGTCAGCTCGCAGTATCACCGCTTCCGGGTTGAAAAGGTCGCCGAGCTGGTCGCCCGCCCCTACGCCATTGCCCCATTGCCCGACGGGCGCATCCTGGTGGCAGAAAAATCCCGTGGCCTCTCCATGGTTACCCCCGACGGTGTGCAGGGTGAACCGATCGCCGGCAGCCCCGAAGTCTGGGCACCCATCGCCACGGTACGTGGCTCACAGCTCACCCTGGGCAGCCTGCTTGATGTCGAACTGCACCCGGCGTTTGCTGACAACGGCTGGATCTACCTGTCTCACACTCATCGCTGCCAGCTCGACTGCGGTTCCCCCTGGCCGGTCAGCATGGTGCGGGTGCTTCGGGGGCGCCTGCGGGACGGCCAGTGGGTTGATGAAGAGCTTATCTGGTCGGTCGACCCGGATTACTACACGGTAGTACCGGACGCGGTGGCCTGCGGCCGGCTGGCCTTTGACAATGCCGGGCATGTTTACGTCACCGTGGGCGGCAAAGCGCCCTACAGCAACCTGCACAAACTGGATACGCCCTACGGCAAGGTACACCGGGTGCGAGACGATGGTACGGTACCGGAGGATAACCCCTTCTATCTGCCCGAATCCGAACGGCAGGAGGGCTCCACCCGCCACACCGTTTACAGCTACGGTCACCGCACCGCGCAGGGGCTGGCGGCAGCGCCCGGCGGCCAAGCGATCTGGAATACCGAGATGGGGCCCCGCGGCGGCGACGAGGTCAACCGCATAGAAGCCGGCGGCAACTATGGCTGGCCTCTGTACACCGGGGGCATCGATTACAGCGGTGAGCCTGTCACCATCGGCGAGGATCTGGGCCTGGACTTCGCCTATGAGGACACCGTGCCGCCCGTGGTGGAATTCACCCCGGCGCCGGCCATTTCCAGTTTCACCTTCCACCGGGGTGAGCAATTCCCGGGCTGGGAGAATGACATGCTGATCGGCTCCCTCAAGGCCCGCACCCTTTACCGGGTACGCCTGCGAGACGGGGTCGAGGTCGAGCGCGAAGCGCTGGCCACCAACCTGGGCCGCATCCGCGATGTAGAGATGGGCGCGGACGGCCTGGTCTACCTCGCCGTTGAGCATGGTGACAACGGTTCACTGTTGCGGCTGGTGCCGACTTCAGAGCCGATGTAGTTAAAGGAGGCTGCTACGCCAGATGCAGGATATCTTCGTCTACGGCACCTTGTTGAACGATGAGGTGCTGAGCATTCTTTTCGATCAGCCCTTGTCAAAGGTCGGCGCCCGCTTGCCGGGCTACAGGCGGGTCACGGTGTCGGGGCAGATGTTTCCCGCGATCCGCCCCGACGGAAACAGCAGCGTGGAAGGCGCCCTGCTCACCGGGCTGGACCAGTGCGCGATAGCGCTGCTGGATGAGTACGAAGGCCGTTTCTACCAGCGGGAGTCTGTGCTGGTTTACCTCGAATGCGGTACTGCGCGGCACTGCCAGGCCTATGTATTCCGGCCCAGTTATTACGACTTCTTGTCCGACGAGGCCTGGTGCAACGAGCGTTTTCGTGAACACCACATGGGCCAGTATCTAGCCCGGTTGCCGAGCTAAAGGGGTCAGAGCCCTTTTCGGCCACATCTGATTGGCGCCAGGGCGCTATTGTCGTTCGCTTGGACGGCTTGTGCCGTCCGCTCAGTTCGCACATCAAACCTGAGCAAAAAGGGCTCTGACCCCTTTTCTTCTGTTAGCCGATTCACTTATTCTCGGTGGACTCATACGCTTCCAATAATAGAGCCTGTCCAGAGGAGACGCCGGCGATGACCGCTGCGAGCCAGGGTGTTGAGCGCCCCGCGCATATCCCCGAATCCGCCATTTACAGTTTTGATATGTACCGCGATGTCGCGGTGGAAAATCCGCATGCCAGTGTGGAGCGGTTGATTCAGGACGCATCGCCCGTTTTCTGGACGCCGCACAACGGCGGCCACTGGATGGTGTTGAGCTACGCCGCTGCGCAGGAGGTGTTTCGCCATCCGGAAATCTTCTCCAGTGCCCTGGTCGCCCCGGAAATCATGGAGGCCACGCTGGCCGCCCTGCCCCCGGGCACGCCGCGCCCGCCCATCCCGACGCCGCTGATGATGGACCCGCCGGAGCATACGCGCTATCGGCAACCCCTGATGCGCGCGTTCTCGCCGAAAATGCTGATGGCACTGCGCGGCAGTATTGAAGACCTCGCGATAAAGTTGATCGATGGTGTTGCGGACCAGGGCGAGTGCGAATTTGTCTCGGCGGTTGCCGAGCAGTTCCCGGTGCGCGTGTTCCTGGAAATGATGGGTTTGCCAAAAGCGCGCCTGGCTGAGTTCCGGGCGCTGGCGCACGAGGTGTTCACCCCCCGCGACCACAATGACCCGGCGCAGGCCTTCCACCTGATGCGCAAGATCGTCGACGCACTGCACGACGATATCGTCGCCCGGCGCGATCACCCACAGCAGGACCTGATCAGCGACCTGTGGGCTATGAGTATCGATGGCGAGCCCATGACGATGGAGCTCATCGAGGACTACATCGTCCTGCTGTTCCTGGCCGGCCTGGATACCGTCGTTATCGCGCTGTCGTTTGGCGTCTATCACCTGGCCGCCAACCCGGACCTGCAGCAGGAGCTGCGCGCTCACCCGGACCTGATCGGTGAAGCCAGCGAAGAGTTGCTGCGTCGTTACTCGTTTACCGTTCCGGTACGGCGGGTGGTAAAGGAGACCGAACTGCACGGGCAGACACTGCAGCCGGACGACCGGGTGATTCTCTACCTGCCCGCGGTCGACCTGGACCCGGAAGAGTTCCACGAGCCCGCGACCGTGGACATCCATCGACAGCGCAAAGCCCACATGCTGTTTGGCGGCGGCCCCCACCATTGCCTGGGTTCGCACCTGGCAAGGCTGGAACTGCAAACGCTGTACCGCGTGTTGCTGGAACGCCTGCCGCCATTCACCCTCGCGCCGGACAATCCGCCGACATTCCACGTGGGCATGAACCTGTCGCTGAGTTCGCTGCCTATACGGTGGGCCTAGGCTTTACATCAGCAAATACAACAACAAGCACAACAGCTAAAACAACAACAAGCACAACAACAATAACAGGAAGGCGCCCATAACCACGTCAACGCAAAAGGCAGGTTCGCCGTGGACGATATCCACCCCCTGGTACCACGGGTGGAACATCGTCTTCGTCACAATTCTGTTCCAGGCCATCACCTACGGCCTGATGATCTACAGCTTTACCTTCTGGGTAACACCATTTCGCGACGACTTCGGGGTGAGCACGGGCACGGTGCTGCTGGCCGCGACAC
This sequence comes from Mangrovimicrobium sediminis, assembly GCF_004745945.1. Classification (GTDB taxonomy): domain Bacteria; phylum Pseudomonadota; class Gammaproteobacteria; order Pseudomonadales; family Halieaceae; genus Mangrovimicrobium; species Mangrovimicrobium sediminis. The sequence goes on from NZ_SRLE01000001.1 coordinate 299,263, forward strand.
TCGGCCAGGTCACCATGGGGCTGTATTCTCCGGTGGCCGGACGCATCATGGATGCCCATTCCGTACGGCTGCTCGCCACAGCGGGTATTCTCGCCTTCAGCGCGGGCTACGTGCTTATCGCCTTCGCCACCGACTTCTGGCAGGTGCTTGCGGTCTACTGCACCCTGCTGCCCGTCGGCGCCATCTTCGCCGGCGGCATGGCAGCCCAGGTGGCGACCGCGCGCTGGTTCGAAAAGCGCCGCGGTGCGGCCCTCGGTATATCCTCCGTCGGCACGTCGCTCGGCGGCTTCGTCTTCCCGCCGATCGTCACGGCGCTCAACCAGTCGCTCGGCTGGCGGGAGTCCCACCTGGTGTTCGGCGTCGCCTTCGTTTTAATCATGGTCCCGATCATCTGGCTTATCGTGCGCGACCGCGGCACAGGCGAGAGAGAACCGGGGGACACTGCACCGCCGGCACAGGGTCTGGCATCGGCGGAACATGGCCTGGCGTCGCCCGAATATAGAAAGCAATCGCCGGAAAATGGCCTGGCGTCGCCCGAACATAGAAAGGAATCGGCGGAACATGGCCTGGCGTCGCCCGAATATAGAAAGGAATCGCCGGAACACAGCCTGGCATCGCCAGAACACGGAAAGAAATCGGCAGAACCTGCAGGCCAGCCACAGGATTTCCCGGACTGGAAAATGGGCCATCTCGCGAGGAACAGGGCATTCTGGTACCTGGTGGCCGCCCTCACCCCGCTACTGGTGGTCTTCATCACCATCCAGCTCAATACGGCGCCGATCGCGGAGGAGGCAGGCATCCTGGGGCAGCAGGCGGCACTGCTGATTTCCACGCTGTCCCTGGCGATGATTGTCGGCAAGATCGGCTACGGATTCATGGCGGACAAGACGGATCACCGCCTGCTCATCTGGTTTTCGGCGGCCATCGCCATGGTCAGCCTCGTGCTGCTGCAAACCGCTGCATCCTACATCGCGTTCCTGGTCGCCTACGCCCTGGTGGGGATCAGCCAGGGCGGCATCATGCCCACGATGGGCGCTATCATCGCCAGCCGCTATGGACCGGCCAATTTCGGTCGTGTGGGCGGGCTGATCGCGCCACTGCTGACGCTGACCGCCTTCGGGCCGGTGATTTTCGGGTACCTGCGCTCGGGCATGGAATCCTATGGCCCGATCTTCCAGCTGCTCATGCTGGTCGTGGTGCCCTCGGTGGTCGCCACATATTTTCTCGGCCCCAACGGTAGGGAAACGCCGCCGGAGCAGACTGGCGCCTAACCCGCGTAACCCAGCGCCGCCTGAAAGCCCCTGTCCATGACGTCCCGAATAACGCCCTGAACGGCCGCGGTATCGTTGATGCGCGGGAAGTCACCCTCGGGCACCGGCACCTCCAGGAAGCGGCACAGCGGCTCCCACCCCTGCGAGACCTCGAACACCAGCAGGCGTTCGGGCGCGATGGTGCTCTTCACCTCGGCCACGTGCTCGTGGAAGCGCTGGACCAGATGGTCGCGATCGTGCATCCGGTCATCGAAATAGTCGTTGATCGTGGCCTGCAGGTAGGCGCCCGCCTCCGTCCCGGGCAGGAATTCCAGCCACTCCCTGCCGAAGATCGTGTCCTGGACGGACTGGAACCAGGCGTCCGGATCGCGGACGGTCAGCACCACTTTGGCGTCGGGATAGTACTTCGCCAGCGCGGCGTAGCTGGTGCAGGCGGGGAAGTCGACGGTTGCGGTGTAGCCGGCGAACACGGCGTCCCAGTCCGGCTCTGACTTGCCCACCTGTTCCCACAGCTTCCAGTGGGCGGGGCCCTTGGGAAAGCATTCCACCATGTGATAACAGGGGTAGCCCAGTTGCTCCAGGGCCACTTTCAGGGACATGGTCCCGGTCCGGCCGAAGCCCGCACCGATGATTTGCAACGCCATTGCAGTGTCTCGCCAACAGGATGTGTCACGGATTATAAGGGGTCAGAGCCGGCAGAGCAGTTCACAGTTTCGGCGCTGATTCAGGGTTTAGTGTGACCCGGCACACAATCTCGCCAGCACCGCCGTGACCCCCGCCGCGTCAGGCGCTACAACGAAGGCGACAACAACAAAAACACTTCCGGGAAAAAACATGGTAGCTGCGCTACTGGTATCGGCAATCGCACTCACGCTCTTCGCCCTGTGGAGCAAGGGCCGGGGACAATCCGCGCGCAGTACCGCAGGCGGGCAGCTTCCCGCCGGACGCCGCGCCAACCCGGCCAGGACGGCACGCAACCCCTACCGCGCAACATCTATCGTCTGCGGCCAGTTCGCCTGCTCCACTGCACGCAACCTGGAAAGCCTTCGCTATATCGATATCGAGAAAGCGACACCTACACTACCGTTACCGGGTTGCGACAGCACACGCTGCGAATGCCGCTACCTGCAGCATCCCGACCGCCGCGATACCGATGGTGAGCGCCGCCTGCCCAACAACCTGCAGGCGCAGCTGTATGAATCTTCCGGCAACCCCAATCGACGCCGGCGCACAGGCGGGCGGAGCAAGAGCGACTGGGCCTGACCCAGGAAATAGGGGTCAGAGCCCTTTTCGGCCAGATTGGATGCCCTATGGCTCTTGCACAGCTGGCGCCTGACACACAGGCTTTAACTCAAGACAGCCCCACAGGGTTCCAATGAAGCGGACGTCACCAGGGTCTACTGAGGACAAAATATCCCGCTCATACGAAGTATCCAGTAGAGATAAAGTACTCCCTACAACTTCCGCCCCAGCTTGCGCTCGGCGAGGCGCTTCTCCCAGCCCGGGCTCATGAAGCGGATCACCTCGAAGGCGATCAGCCCCTGGAAGATCAGCCCGACGCCGAGGGCGCCGAAGATGATGTAGATGACCGGCTTGCCGTGGAAGACGATCAGGAACACCGCCGCCAGGACGACGTAGGTGATCAGGTACTCGTAGAACTCCTTCATGCGCTTGGCGTAGGTCAGGGCTTCCTGTTCATCGACTTTCAGTTGGGTGTCGCTGCTCAGTTGGGTTTGGTTGTTCATTGGCTCGTCCTCGGGTTGCAAAAGAGATAGGTCTACCTCAAACACCGAAGCAAGCGCCTTGCATGTCTCCATGCTCGGCCGGTGGCCCTGTTCAATCCGCTGAATCGTGCGGGTGGTCACGCCGGCCATCTCGGCCAGCTGGCTCTGGGACCATCCCCGCTTCAATCGCAACTTCCTGACTATCATGGCGCTACCCTTGCTGTGTGAGGCAGGGCCAGTGTTGCCCTTTCCCACCGCTTGCGGAACGACACGAACACGACATCGACACGAAACCTCCACGACAGTCCAATAAAATCAACACCTTACAAGTATACGGGGTCAGAGCCCTTTTCGGCCAGATTAGATGTCCGGGCGGTCAAATCGGGTGTTCTATTCAATCTGGCAGGCTCTAGCATAGTACTTGCCGCCGCTACTACGACCCTGTCCGTGCCCCGCAAGCCTCGCATGTTCCTGCCCGGTCACCCAGCTCATCTTGTGCAACGGGGACACAATCGCCAACCGGTCTTCTTCGCCGAAGAGGACTACCTCGCCTACCAGTCCTTCCTTTCCCAGGCGATAGAGAGATACGACTGCGCCCTTCACGCCTACGTGCTCATGACCAACCATGTACACCTCCTGATGACACCATCGAGTGAAACCGGCATCAGCCAGGCCCTGCAATACACCGGGCAGCGCTATGTCCCCTACATCAACAAAAAGTACGAGCGTAGCGGGACTCTGTGGGAAGGACGCTTCCGAGCCAGCATCATCGACAGCAACACCTACCTGCTCGCCTGCTATCGCTACATTGAGATGAACCCGGTGCGGGCCGGTATGGTAACCGCCCCGGAGGCCTACCGGTGGAGCAGCTACGCCTGCAATGCTGGCACGGGCGAAGATCCCCTGGTCACCCCACACAGTCGCTACGCTGCCCTTGGCACCACACGAGACGAATGCACCCGCAACTACCGGCGCCTGTTCAAGGCTGCCGACGATGGCAACGAACTACAGTTGATTCGCGAACACACGCGGTCAGGCACCCCCATGGGCGATGACAAATTCCGGGACGAGATCGAGAACACCCTGTCCGTCCGCACCGGACAACCCCAGCGCGGCCGGCCGGAAAAGCCGTTGGCTGACCCCCTCCCCCTGGACCAGAGCATTTCCGGTCAAAAAGGGCTCTGACCCCGCTTTTACAATTTTTTGCGTGAGGGTATAGGATAGGCACTGCGGAACCCCAATCCCGCAGTGGTACCCGATCGAACCGCTCGCCGGAAGCGAGCCTTTGGGGTAGCAAGGACATGACACCTGATCAAATCGGACGTGCCTACGACCAGATCGCCCATCGCTGGGCCAGCGATGACTTCAACCGCGAAAACGGTATCGACCAGCACCAGCGCGCAATCGCCTTCGCCGAACGACGGGGCATGGCGCTGGATGTCGGCTGCGGCTGCAACGGCCGGCTTATCGACCTCCTGCTGGTCGCCGGATTCGAACCCGAGGGAGTGGACGTGTCCAGCGAGATGGTCCGGCTGGCGCGCCTGCGCCACCCGGAGATCACCTTCCACCACCGCGACATCTGCAGCTGGGAACCCCCGCGCAGCTACGACTTCATCACCGCCTGGGACAGCATCTGGCACCTGTCGAGCGAACGGCAGGCTCGGGTACTGAGCAAGCTGATCGACGCCCTGCGCCCGCAGGGTGTGATGATCTTCTCCTGCGGCGGGCACGTGGAACCGCAGGAGCACACGGACGGCAGCATGGGTCCGGAGATGTACTACGCCACCCTCGGCGTCAACGGCTTCATGCGGCTGATTCTCGAGGCCGGCTGCACCTGCCGGCATTTCGAGTTCGACCAGCTGCCCGAGGTGCACAGCTACTTCATCGTGCAGAAAACCTGAACCCGCGCCTGCCCCTCGGGCTAAAGCTCGGGCGTATCACCAGCCAGCAGCGATACAGCCGCTGCGGGGTAGCGTCCGCCCCGGACATCGAAGGCATCGAGGATGCGCTCAAGACTTGCCAGGTCTTCCCGCCCCAGGGTCAGGGCCGCGGCGCCGGCGTTTTCCGCCAGACGCCGCAGGCTGCGGGTTCCGGGAATCGTCACGATATGCGGGTCCTGCGCCAGCAGCCAGGCCAGCGCCAGTTGCGCCGGGGTACAACCCTTCGCGGCTGCCAGGTCCCCGAGAGCATCCACCAGTTCCAGGTTGAGGTGAAAGTTTTCCTCGGCAAAGCGCGGGTTTTCCAGGCGCCAGTCGTCCACCTGCAGGTCCGCGCGGCTGCGAATCGCACCGGTCAGGAAACCCCGCCCCAGCGGGCTGTAGGCGACGAAGCCGACACCGAGTTCCCGGCAGGTGGGCAGAATGTCATCCTCGACCTCGCGCGACCACAACGAGTATTCGCTCTGCAAGGCGGTGATCGGATGCACCTTGCACGCACGGCGGATGGTCCGCGCGCTGGCCTCGGAAAGCCCCAGGAAGCGCACCTTGCCCGCCGCCACCAGTTCGCTCATCGCGCCGACGGTCTCCTCGATGGGCACCTCGGGGTCGATGCGGTGCTGGTAGTAGAGGTCGATGCAGTCCACCCCCAGGCGTTTGAGGCTGGCCTCGCAGGCGGATTTCACGTACTCCGGCCTGCCGTTCACACCTAGGAACTCGCCCTTCTCATTGCGCATGTTGGCGAACTTGGTCGCCAGCTGTACCTTCTCGCGAGCGCCGGGGTGCTCGCGGAAGAAACTGCCCAGCAGCGCTTCGTTGGTCCAGGGGCCGTACATGTCGGCGGTGTCCCAGAAGGTGACGCCCTGATCCAGGGCCGCGGCGAGCACGGCGAGGTTGTCCGCCTCGGCGCTGCTGCCGTAGAAATCTGACATGCCCATGCAGCCCAGGCCGATGGCGGACACGCGAAGGCCCTGTGTGCCGAGATCACGTTGTTGCATTTTCTGTACTCCTGTCGGTTGCAGTTGCGACAGTATGGACGCGGCGCCCGGCCAGGGTTCACCGGTTTGTCCGCGGTGCTTGCCTATTCCTCCAGAATCAGCGCGCGGGGCTTCCCATCTGCCGCGGCGCGCCTAGACTGGAGATGACGACTCGCGGAATCCACACACCATGTTCAGTGCCCAGTGTATCGATACCCTGCTCCGCCTGCTGCCACAGCCGGCGGTCGACCCCTCGGTGTACCCCGGCATCACGCTGATACGCTCGGACAGCACCACGCCGTGCACGGCGATAATCTACCAGCCGGTGTTCTACATCGTGATCCAGGGCCAGAAGATGAGCCTGCTGGCTGGCGAGACCTACCGCTACGACTCCGGCCGCTTTCTCGCCTCCAGCGTGCCGCTGCCGATGGAGGGCATGGTCACCCGGGCGAGCGCGCGCGAGCCCTACCTCGCGATCAAGCTCGACGTGGACAGCCGGGTGATAATGGAACTGCTGCAGGAACTGCCCGAGCTGGTGCCGGCGCAGGATGCCAGTCGTGGCGTCTGCGTGTGCCCAGTATCGAAACCCCTGGTGGAAGCCGTGGAGCGCCTGGTCGCGAGCCTCGCCGATCCGCAACGCCGCCGCGTGCTCACCCCCATGCTGGTGCGCGAGATCCTGTTCTACGGCCTGCTCAGCCCGCAGGGCGCGCAGCTCGCCGCCTTCGTCACCCGCGACCGCCACCACCAGCGTATCGCGCGGGTGATCCGCCACATCCAGGAGAACTTCGACCAGCCGCTGGACGTCAACGCTCTGGCGAGCGTCGCCAGCATGAGCCAGAGCGGCCTGCACCAGCACTTCAAGGCGGTGACCAATGCCTCGCCGCTGCAGTACATCAAGGCCATTCGACTACACCGGGCACACCAGCTGGTGGCCGGCGAACACAAGTCGGTGAGCGAGGCGGCGTGGCAGGTGGGCTACCAGAGCGTGTCGCAGTTCAGTCGCGAGTACAAACGCCTGTTCGGCCAACCGCCCAGCCAGGCCCGTGCACTGTCGCAATAAAACGACCGACCGGCCGCGCGACCGCACCCTGAACATCCACCCACGCTATGCCCCTGCGGCATACCGACAAATAAACCCCGGCTATTTGTGATTATTTTTAGTCTTTTTGCGTGAATCACCGCGCAGTTTTGCGCTACGGTCTGTTCATAGCACTTCCGTACAAGGGCAAACCCATCGAAAGGTGGGGACGCAAAGTCAACGGTCTAAGGGGCGCAGGCCCTACGACGGCGGGATTACCGGGATGACACCAATTCGACTACTAGTGCTGGCTCTCGCAGCCAGCTGCCTCGCCAGCGCCGCCTCCGCGGGCGATGCTGGCGACGCCGCGATGCGCTGTGGCCTGCGCCTGGGCGACACCTTCGAGCTGGACAAGAGCTTCGGCGAACGCAAGGCCGAGGCGGAGAAAAAACAGGCCGCCGCCCCGCGTTTCATGGACAGCTACCACCCCCACGAATTCACCCGCAACGCCAACACTACCCGCTCGGCCCGACGCGAACGCACACCCCAGGAATTCACCCTGGCGATGGTCGTGTGTTCCTGGTGAGTTTGCGGTAAGCAGACCGACCCGACGCCGCACGGCGCCGACTCATTTCCCGCTGATTGCTTCCGGCCCGTCCGCCGTGAGGACGGCCAGGTTGAGGTGTGCCCGGGTGACTAGCCCGCGCGACGCTGGGCGAAATCCGGCAGGTAGCGCAGCATCAGCGCGGCGAGGTCCCTGAAGTCGAAGGGTTTGGTGAGAATCTCGGTCATGCCCGCATTGATGCAGCGGTACTTGTCCTCGGCCAGCACGTTGGCGGTCAGCGCGATTACCGGTACCGCCTCATTGCCCGGCTGGGTGCGAATCTGGCGGGTGGCCGCGTAGCCGTCCAGGTTGGGCAGGTGGCAATCCATGAACACCAGGTCGTAGCGTCGGTCGGCGCACATCTGCACGGCCTCGACACCGTCGCGCGCCACGTCGGCGCTGATGCCGATGTGGCTCAGGGCCACACAGGCGACCTTGCGGTTGACCTCGTTGTCCTCCACCAGCAACACGCGCGCGCCGTCGAAGGCGTAGTCGCGGAAGTCGGGGGTGGCCGGCCGCTCGGGCACCACAGGGTAGTGCCGGGTGTCCTTTTCCAGCGGCAGGCGGAACCAGAACGTGGACCCGCTGCCGGGCTCGCTGTGCACACCGATCTCACCACCCATCAGCAGAACCAGTTGCTTGCAAATACTGAGGCCCAGGCCGGAGCCACCGTAGCGGCGGGTGCTGGAACTGTCGGCCTGGGTAAAACGCTCGAACAGGGTCGACTGTCGCTCGCGGCTGATGCCGATGCCGGTATCGCGCACGGACCACTGGATCACGTCGTGCCTGTCATCCACGCTGGAGACGTCCAGAGACACCTCGACAACACCGCTGTCAGTAAACTTGATCGCGTTCCCCACCAGGTTGACCAGCACCTGCTGGATTCGATAGCCGTCACCGAGATAGCTTGGCGCAGATGCCGGGCGCTCGGGAATCCTGAGCTCCAGGGCCTTGTCCGCGGCCATCTGCCGGGTGACCTGATCCACCCGGTGCAGGCAATCCCAGACATCCAGGGACAGCGACTCGATAACCAGGTTGCCCGATTCCATGCGCGACAGGTCCAGCACGTCGTCGATAATCGCGCGCAGCGAGCCGGTGCAATCGAGGATCGCCTGTACCTGTTCCTGTTGCGCCGCATCCAGCTGCGTGTGCAGGAGTGCGTTGGCCATACCCATCACGCCGTTCATGGGCGTGCGGATCTCGTGGCTCATATTGGCCAGGAAATTGGATTTAACCCGGGCGAGGCTGAGCGCCTCGCGCTGGGACTGCTCCAGCTGGCGCGCGGTCTGCTCGGCCTTTTCCTTTTCCAGCTTGACCTCGAGGGTGCGTGCGTGAACCAGCGCCTCGAGCTCATCGCGGTAGCGCGCGAGCGCCGCCTCCTTGGCTCGCTGCTCGGAAATATCCAGCACGTAGGCGAAGATGAACTCCTGCCCGTCGAGTTCAAAATAGTGGCTCTTGATTTCCACCGGGTAGACGTCGCCGTCCTTGGTCCGGTGCTGGGTGTCGAAGTGCAGGCAGCGATGCCGACGCAACTCCTCGAGGTGGGTCTCCCACAATTCAGGGGTCAGCAGCGGGTTCCACTGCCAGGCGCGCAGCCCGATCAATTCCTCGCGCCGGTAGCCCAGTCGCTCGCAGGCGGAGCGGTTAACGTAGACCACCTCGGAATCCGGGCGCATCCAGAACACTTCGTCGGCGGCGAGTTCCACGGAGAGCTGGCACAATTCAAGGCTGTTGAAGACCGGCGAATCCGGTCGCTGGTCGGACCCGGCAGGGTGGCCGGCGGGCAATACCCAATCGGCGGGCCTGAAGGAATCCTCGCGGTAGATGGCGAAGTCTTGGCTGGTTTTCACTTGGTCGAATTCATCCCTGGAACTTGTTTGCAGACAAGTCGACTGCGTCGCTTACCGCGAGGCTCGCCCACGCATTCCGCCAAACAGCGGGCTACGTACTGGCCTGGACAAGAGTCGTACCCGTATTAATACAGGGTAGTCGGCGGCAGGGAAAGCCCTAGTTCATGAAAAGCCGAGAGTCAAAGCACAATGTGTGATTCAACTCGCATTTCGGGCAGCAATGAAGGCCCTTACTCTGCCCGACGCCGGGCGAACTGCGGCAGGTGATGCAGGAGCAGCGCCGCGAGGTCCTTGAAGTCAAAGGGTTTACTCATGAAATCGGTCATCCCGGCATTCTCACAGCGGTAGCGCTCGTCGGCCATGGCGTTGGCGGTCAGCGCCACGATAGGCACGGTCTCCCAGCCGGGCAGCGCGCGAATCTGCTGCGCCGCTGCGTAGCCGTCCAGCACCGGCATGTGGCAGTCCATCAACACCAGGTCGTAGGTGCCGGCACTGCACATCTGCACCGCTTCCAGGCCGTTGGCGGCAACGTCGGCGAGGACGTCCACGTGCCTGAGCGCGACGGTGGCCACCTTCTGGTTGACGTCGTTGTCCTCCACCAGCAGGACGCGCGCGCCGGCAAAGGAATAGTCGCGAAACCGGGTGATCGGCTCCGGTTCCGCCTTGTTCAGGGCGCAGGCCGTATCCCTGGCCAGCGGCAGGCGGAACCAGAACTCCGCGCCGGTATCGACATCGCTGCGCACGCCGATCTCACCGTGCATCAACTTGACCAGTTGCTTGCAGATGCTCAGCCCCAGGCCGGAGCCGCCGAAGCGCCGCGTGGTCGAGCTGTCGGACTGGGTGAAGCGCTCAAACAGGGTTTCGTGCATGTCGGGGTCGATACCGATACCGGTGTCACGCACGGAGATTTCAACGTTGTCGGTCGTCGCATCTAGCGGGGTGAACCGCACGTCGACGTAGACGCCGCCATGTTCCGTAAACTTGATGGCGTTGCCCACCAGGTTGATCAGGATCTGCTGTATCCGGTGGGGGTCGCCCAGGTAGGGCTGCACCTGCGGTGGACGCGGCGGAAACTCCAGTGCCAGGCCCTTGTCCACGGCCATCTGCCCGGTGGCGTTTTTCACCTGCGCCAGGCAGTCCCACAGGTCCACGGAGATAGCCTCGACGGACAGCTTGCCGGATTCGATCTTCGACAGGTCCAGCACGTCGTCGATGATCGACTTGAGCGACTGCGTGCAGTCGAGGATCGCCTGCACCTGCTCCAGTTGCTCCGTCGACAGGCCGGTTTGCAGCAGCGCGTTGGCCATGCCCATCACCCCGTTCATGGGTGTGCGGATCTCGTGACTCATGTTGGCCAGGAACTGGGCCTTGACCCGCGCCAGTCCCACGGCCTCCTGCCGCGACTGCTCCAGTTCGCGGGCCACCTCCTCGGCTTTTTCCTTCTCTTTTTCGAGGGCCAGCGTACGCTCGTGCACCAGCGTCTCAAGATTTTCCCGGTAGCGCTTGAGGGCGTCCTGTTTCTCTTTCTGTTCAGAGATGTCCGAGACATAGGCGAATATGTACTCCTCGCCGTCCAGTTCAAAATGGTGCCCCTTGATTTCAACCGGGAAGACCTTGCCATCCTTGGTGCGGTGGTGGGTGCCAAAGAATATGGAACCCTTGCTGCGAATTTCCGCCAGGAATCCGTCCCAGACCTTGGGATCGAACAAAGGGTCCCAGTCCCACACGTGCATGCCGATGAGTTCTTCGCGGGTGTAACGGAGCTTGTCGCAGGCGGACTGGTTGACGTAGGCGATGGTGGAGTCCGGACGCATCCAGAACACTTCGTCGGCGGCCATTTCCACCGAGAGCTGGCACAGCTCGAGATTGGAAAACACAGCGGGGGCGCGTCGGTGAACTGTTTCTTTCACCGACCCCGGATGCGCTGCGACACCGCCCGAGTTGGGCGTACCGCCACGCGCAGTTGGCGGTTCTCTGCCGGTTTTCATTATTGTCTTACGTCCCTGTATCACGCTTGTGAGTGATTGCAACACACCGCGTCGCGCAATCAGCTCCGGCCTGGTTGCCGTCGGCGGATACGCCAGTTGACTATACGCGAGGCGTACCCCCAATAAAAGTGCGGCCAGGCAGGCATCGGGCACTCGCCCTGTGAAATACTTCGCAGTTCACTCACGGCCCTGCCAACGCACCGGGAATGGGTCGCCGGGAGACGAGCGACGACATGGGAGGGCGCCGGGTTTGCGGGCATAATGCCGTTATGCACGAGGGAAAAACACAGCGCAGCGACGATTCACGCCAAACCGCGACGCCGGACCCGGTGGAGCCGGCCTACCCCGCGCGACTGGTCGGGCACGCCGACAACGCACTGGCCACCTTTCGCACCCTGTGCGGCCGCGATGTTCTGACGGGGATGTGCGGGCGCGACGTCCTCGACGAGCGCATGGCCATCACCGGCAGGCGCCCCCGCGACGGCATGTCGCACAGCGGCGACTGCCGCCTGCTGCCCTGCGCCGATGCGATGCTGGGGGTCAACCTGCCGCGCGAGGATGACTGGGAATTGCTCCCGGCACTCCTGCAGGAGGCAGGCGACTGGCAGTGGGACAGCCTCGCCCGCTGCATCGCATCCAAGCCGGCGGCCCCCCTGGTAGCGCGCGCCCGCGAACTGGGCCTGGCCATCGTCGATGCCACGGCCGCACCGACGCTCGCTGACGACTGGCTGCTGCGTACAACCTGTGGCGAGCCCGCGCTGCGCAACGGCCCTCCGCGTGTCATCGACCTGTCGTCGCTGTGGGCCGGGCCGTTGTGCAGCCGCCTGTGGCAGGCGGCCGGCGCCGAGGTCATCAAAGTCGAGGGCAGCCAGCGGCCGGACGGCGCGCGCCGCGGCTCGGCGGCTTTCTTCCAGCGCCTGAACGCCGGCAAGCAATCGCTGCAACTGGACCTGCACCGGGAGAGCGGACGGCGCGAACTGCGCGCGCTGCTGCACAGCGCGGATATCGTGCTGGAAGCCTCGCGCCCACGCGCCCTGCGCCAGATGGGCCTGGTGGCCGAGGAGATCATCGCCGCCCGGCCGGGCCTTACCTGGGTGAGCATCACCGGCTACGGCCGCGCCGAGCCCCAGGGCAACTGGATCGCCTATGGCGACGATGCCGCCATCGCCGCCGGCTTATCTGCACAGGTCTTCCGCAGCAGCGGCGAATGGCGCGTGGTCGGTGACGCCATTGCCGACCCGCTCACCGGCCTGCACGCCGCTGTGGTCGGCTGGCGCAGCTGGCTGGCCGGCGGCGGCGAACTGCTGGACGTGGCACTGGCTCGCACAGTGCGCCACTGCCTGGCAAGCGACGCCGCACCCGGCGACGCCAAACCGTGACCCACTCCACGTTCTCGACCCTAAGCCCCTGAAAAACTCCGACTTTCTCCCCGCCTGGGGGCGGCTAGCAGGTATGATTCCCGCCGAGTAAAAATCGCCGGCCCGAAATTGCCGGCACCAACAAGCCGTTGATAAAAGGCCGACCAGAACCCATGCGAAAATCCAACCTGCGCCCCTTCAACCAGCTGCTCCTGCTGGCCGGACTCACTCTGCTCGGCGCCGGGCAGGCACTGGCCGAGGGCAGCCGCGAACTGCACCCGGCGAGCTATCCCGCCGGCGGCGCCCGTTCCAACCTCGACATCCAGCCCGGCCAGCGCTACCTGGACAGGGTAAAGCGCGTCGGCTTCCTCTACGTGTATGCCGAGGCCGGCGAGTACATCGCGCTCGGCTCCAGCAACCGCGGCAACGGCGACAGCAGCGACGGCGACATCCTGGTCTACGACCCGCAGGACTTCGGCATCCCGGGAGATGAAACCCTGCCCGGTTCCGCGGACTTCAGCTGTACCAACGGCACCACGGCATCCGGCAACCACAGCGCGGGCAGCTCGCTCGGCTATATCCCCAGCCGCGCCGCGGAACTGGCCGGCGCCAACAGCGCGGACAACAGCACCACGGTCACCGACGGCTACGCCCCCTGCGCCTACCAGGCGCCGGTCACCGGCATTTACGGCGTACTGTTCGGCGCGGCCAGCAGCGGCGGCGGACCCACCGGCAGTGTTGCGACCACCGACCGCAGCTCCAACACCGTCGCCGCCTGGGAAGTCTCGGTGCGCGCCGCGGCGGGCAGCGTGAGCAATATCCCGGGGCGACTGTACAGCTACGCCTTTATCGGTTTCACCGGCGGCAATGACCGGCCGGTGTATTCCAGCCTCTATTACGTGACGCGCGACGGCTACCGCTATCGCCAGGACCTGCGCGGCCTGGACCCGAACGGCTACCTGCTCTACGCCAACACCTTCGGTTTCCTGGATAACGGCGAGCCGCTGTACAAAACTATTCGCGGCAACAACGCCCAGGTCAGCAACCTGCCAGCGGGTGTCACCGCACCCCCGGCGGAATACCCGATTTTCTTCAGCGATATCGCACCCGGCCAACCGGCCGCCAGCGAAGCGGAGAAAATCCTGCAGGCCCTGAGCATCCCCCTGGTGCCGCCCTCGCCGCAAATCGCCAACGTACAGTTCCGCGGTCGCAGTTCCGGCACCACGACCACCACCATCGGCGTCGGTGGTACCTTCAGCTTCACCACCACGGACACGGTCAGCTACCAGATCGTCATCAGCCGCGATGGTGTCGATTTCGACCCGGCCAATCCCGCCAACCGACAGCTCACCGGTATCGCCTTCAGCGGCTCGCACGAAGTGACCTGGAACGGGCTGGACAACGACCAGCTGCCGTTCCCGGCACGCCCGGAGCCCTATGCGTTTCGCGCCTACGGTCGCAACGGCGAAGTGCACTTCCCGATCGTCGACGCCGAGAACAACGGCCGCGGCGGCGTGGTCGGTGGCGGACCTACCGTGGTGCGCCTCAACGGCAGCAGTCCCGGAGACACCACGGCGTTCTTCGACGACCGCGGCTATGTCACCAGTTCCGGGGTACCGGTGGGCGACTTGAACGGCCTGCTGTGCGGCGCGGCCACTCCCGCCCCCGCCTCCCCCGCGTACAATCTCGTGGGCGTGGATTCGACCACCGTCTACCGTCGCTGGCAGGATGGCAACAACGCCAACTCGGACTGCAACAGCTCCGCGGGTTGGGGTGACGCCAAGGCGGTCAACCTGTGGACCTACTTCCTCACGCCGCCGCACTCCGCGGACCTGTACATCGAGGGCCTGCCGGTGGACCTCTCCACCAGCGTCACGGTGACAGCGCTCGCTGAGCCCGGCGATCCGGTACAGGGCAGTGTCAGTTTCGCCAACTACGGCATCAACCCGGCCAGCGGTGTCACCTACCAGTTGCAGCTGCCCGCGGGCCTGGGCAGCGTCAGCTTCAGCAACCTGCCGGCGGGCGTTTCCGCCAGCTACGACAATGGCAGCGGTGTGGTCAGCTTCAGCGGCCTGCCGACCACCCTGGCCAGCGGTGAGGCCTACACCGGCATGGTGTTCACCTACACCGCGCCGGCCAGCGGGCCGCTGCCGGTGCAGTCGAGCATCGACACGACCTTGCTGGACTATGAGCCGATCAACGATACCGCGAGCGCCGTCACCGCGATCGGCACCGTGGACATGCAGGCCCGCGTCAGCGGCGTGGCCGCCAGCGTGGAGCCGGGCAGCGCAGTCTCCGGCAGCGTCGAGTTTTCCAACCTCGGCGTGGACGATGCCATCGACCCCACCTACACCATCCAGTTTGGTGCCGGTGCCACCATTCCCGCCGCCGTCCAGTTCAGCAACCTGCCGGCCGGGGCCAGCGTGTCCTACGACGCCAACACCGGCATCGCCACCCTGCTCGGCATGCCGGCGACGGCACCCGCCGCGGCCTACTATTCGCTGGACTTCAGCTTCGAGGCGCGCGCCGCCGAAGGCGAGACCATGACCATCACGGCGCAGGTGGGCACCGCCTCCACCGATGCCAACCCGGCCAACGACACCGATGCCGCCGAGACCGTGCTGGCCTACCCCCCGTCGCGGCGTATCGACGTCACCGCCAACGCGGTGTGCGTGAACGACACCCCCTACCTCGAGTACAGCATCACGCCGGTGGGCTTCACCCCGGGCAACCTCGCCACCGTCGAGTGGCTGGGTTCGGATGACAGCACGGTGCAGACGCTGGTTGACCAGCCGCTGGACAGCGGCCTGCTGCTGTGGCCCGGCGCCGCGGTTGACGGTAGCGGCGAACCGACGGCCTGGCCGGGCTGGGAGATGGTCGCTGGGCAATGGGTCGAAGTGCCCTCGCTGGTACGACCTACCGCTACCGTGCGCTTCTCGGTGAACCCCAGCGCGGAGGTCAGCGTGGCCTACCCGCCGCCCACCGAGGCCTGCAACGCCAACCCGCCGGGCACGATATCCGCCGCACCGGGCTTTGGCGGCGACGACGCGCAGGCCATCCCCACGCTGCCGCTGCCGGCACTGATCTCCCTGCTACTGGCCCTGGGCGGACTCGGCGCAGCGCGCCTTGGCAGCCAGGGCAGGGGCGCGCGGCAGCAAGACTGACGCCCTACCCTGCCGCGCCGCTGGACATCGCGCCCGGCGCCAAGGAAGATCACTGTCCCGGCCAGCACCAGGACAGGAGACCCAGGCCATCAGCACGCTCATCACCCGCGCCCGGCTGCGCGATGGCCGCAGCGCCGACCTGCGCATCGACGCGGGCAGCATCGCGGCTATCGCGCCGGCGCTCGAGCGCACTGCCCACGACACGGTGATCGACGCCGCCGGCGCGCTGCTGATCCCCGGCCTGCACGATCACCACATCCACCTGGTGGCCCTGGCCGCCGCCCTCACCTCCCTGGACTGCGGTCCGCCCCGGGTAGCCGATGCCGACGCTCTCGCAGCAGCGTTACGCGCCGCGAACAGTGAACCGGGCACGTGGTTGCGCGGTATCGGCTACCACCCCTGCGTCGCCGGCGACATTGACCGCGACTGGCTGGACCGCCACATCCCGGACCGCCCGGCGCGCATCCAGCACCGCGGCGGACGCCTGTGGGTGCTCAACAGCCGCGCGCTGGAGGCGCTTGAGCTAAAGCCCGGCGATGCACCAGCGGGACTGGAACTGCACGAAGGCCGCGCCACCGGGCGGCTCTACGAGGCCGACGTCTGGCTGCGCCAGCGACTGGGCGGACGCCTGCCGGACCTCGCGCCCGCCAGCGCCCTGCTTGCCGCCCACGGCATCACCGGGATCACCGACACCACGCCGCACAATGACGCGGACACCTGGGCGCGTTTCGCCCGGGCGCAACGCGACGGTGTCCTGAGCCAGCGGGTGCGCATGATGGGCGGCGTATCCCTTGCCGGTTGCATCGACAGCGCGATGCTCCAGCGCGGCGAATTCAAGGTACACCTGCTGGAATCGCAGCTGCCGGACTTCGACGCGCTGTGCACAGACATTGCCGCGGCCCACGCCGCGCAACGCGGCGTGGCGGTGCACTGCGTGACTCTCACCGAACTGGTATTCACCCTGGGCGCCCTGCGCGAGGCCGGCGTGCGCCCGGGGGACCGCATCGAACATGCTTCGGTAACGCCGCCGCAGCAACTGGACGAGATGCGCGCGATGGGCCTGCGCGTGGTCACCCAGCCGCATTTCATCGCCGAGCGCGGCGACCAGTACCGCGTGGATGTGGAGCCAGGGGACCGCGACTGGCTCTATCGCGGTGCGGGTTTCCTCGACGCCGGCGTACCCCTGGCAGCAGGCTCCGATGCGCCCTTCGGCAGCGCCGACCCCTGGGCCGCGATGCGCGCGGCGGTGCAACGCACCACGGCCGCGGGCGAGCTGATGGGTAGTGGCGAGCAGCTCACACCGGAGCAGGCGCTCGCGCTGTTCCTATCCCCACTTTCACAGCCGGGGGCGGCGCCGCGCGAGTTGCAAGCCGGCGACCCGGCGGATTTATGCCTTTTGCACCTGCCCTGGGAAGCCGTGCGCGACGAGCTGGACTGCAGCGCGGTGCGCATGACCTGGCGTGGCGGTGAGGTGACCTATAGCGCGGCGTGAAGCGCCAGGCCATTGCGGCTTTTACAGTTGGAGTTCTGCGCTTCGGGATTCCGATTACACGTTGCGCGCCAGGGCTACGGGCTAGAGCTGCGGGCTGCGGGCTGCGGGCTTCGGGCTTCGGGCTTCGGGCTTCGGGCTTCGGGCAGTATCAGCCCCGCTCCGCGATGCTGTCGATCAACCCCCACTCCAGCGCGCGGGCGGCGTTGATCTTGCGTCCGGAGAGTACCAGCCACGCGGTGCGCTGGCGGCCGATACGACGCGAGATACTGACGCAGCCGCCAGCGCCGGGAATCAACCCCATGCCGAGTTCCGGCAGCTGGAAAAAACTGCGCGGCTCTGCACTCAAGCGCCCGGCAAAGGCCGGCAACTCCATCCCCGAACCCAGGCAGGCGCTGTGCACGTGGCAGTGCACGCGAGCGGCACAGCGCGACAACAGGCGGCCGGGGCTGCGCACCGAGCGCACATAGTGAGCGGCGGCGCTGTCCGGCGCCAGGCCGAACTCGCGCAGCTCGCCGCCCACACTGAAACAGGCACCCCGTGCGCTCAGTTCCACGCGCTCGATACTGGCATCCAGTAACACCAGTTCGAACAGTTCCACCAGCGCGTCGCGCATCTCCACGCTCAGGGAGTTGCGGCTGGCCGACCGGTTGAGTTGCGCGAACACCACATCGCCCTCGCGGCTGACCAGCACCGCCGGACCCTCGCCGCCGGCAACCAGTTGCGGCGCGTCCTCGCGTGCCGCCAGCCAGGTGCGATGCTCGGCGCCGGCCTGCAGGGTGGCGTAGGCCATCGACTCGAGGTCCAGCGCGGACTCCAGCGGCAATCGCTCGATCGCTCGCAACACCTGCACCAGCACCAGTGCGGCACGCGGATTGCGTTCTATACCGGCGACCAATGCATCGGCCGCGGCGCGCTCGACAACCACCACGTCGGCGTTCGCCGTCGCACCCTGGCCCACCGCGATCACCGGCTGCGGCTGCTGCAGCAGCCAGCCCGGCTCCGCGGGCAGGGCGGCGATATCGACGATGCGGTAGGGGGAGTAATCAGACATATATGGATACTTTTTAAAAAACGCAGTGTAACGCCGGGCGCCGCCGGTACAATACTGACGAACCATAATTACTCGAGGAGTCCAGCATGTCCGCATCATCCCGTCCCCGTCTTCTGGTCACCGGCGCCACCGGCGGCATGGGCGCAGCCACCTGCGTCGCCGCCATCGCGCAGGGCTACGACCTGCTGCTGGCCGACCTCAACAGCGAAAAGCTGGAGG
The DNA here is from genome assembly GCF_004745945.1 of Mangrovimicrobium sediminis. GTDB lineage: Bacteria > Pseudomonadota > Gammaproteobacteria > Pseudomonadales > Halieaceae > Mangrovimicrobium > Mangrovimicrobium sediminis. The sequence goes on from NZ_SRLE01000001.1 coordinate 317,913, forward strand.
CCTTCGCACAGCAGTGCCGCGACCAGGGCGCAGCTGCGGACTGGGTGGTGGTGGATGTCACCAACGAGGAGCACGTCGCCGCGCTGGTAGCGAAGGCACAGGACGGCCGCCTGGACGGTATCGTGCACACGGTGGGTCTCTCCCCGACCATGGCCAGCGGCGAGCGCATCATCGACGTCGACCTGATCGGCTATATCAGCGCGCTGGAGGCCCTGCGCCCGACCCTGAGCAGTGGCAGCTGCGCGGTGTGCATCGCCTCGATGAGCGCGCACATGGTGCCGCCCAACCCGCAGATCGAAGCGGTGCTGGCCAACCCCCTGGCACCCGACCTGCTGCAGCGGGTGGCGGAACTGCCGGGCACGCCCCTCTCGGACCCCAACGCGGCCTACCCGTATTCGAAAAAAGCGCTGATCCAGTACGTGGAAGGCCGCGCGATGGCCTGGGGACGCGAGGGCAAGCGACTGGTCACGATCTCGCCGGGGCTCATCGATACGGCGATGGGCAAGCAGGAGGAAGCCAACGACGGCGGCGCCAACTACGCGCGCATGGAGCCGCTGATCTCGCTGCAGCGGCATGGCCAGGCTGAAGAGATCGCAGGCGCTGCGATGTTTCTGGTGTCGCGGCAGGCTTCCTATGTGACGGGGTGCGATATTCTGGTTGATGGCGGCTTTGTGGGGAGTATGCGGCAGATGCAACGGCAGGCTTGATTGGGGTCTGCGTCTTTGGCGGAACTTTCGTGAAATGAGCTTTTCTGGGGTTTGGGTAGCGGTGGTCGGCATGCGCGATGGTGAGCTACCCCCGACGCTCCAAAAGCACAGTCGCGGCGGGGGTAGCTCACCATCGCGCCTGCCTTTTGCCGGTGTTACTCAACCGGTGATCGCCCGCAGATTCCGGGGGGCTTCGAGGGTTGCCGGGAGACCCGCGGGCGGAACGCCCTCAAGATCGCGCCCCTCCGGGGTACCCTCAGTCGGTCGGGAGCCTTAAAGCGCTTCGCTGTCTCGCTCCACGCCCTCGGCGCGTCTTTTGCGAGCGTTCCGCCCGCCCGTCTCCCGGCACTTGCGTCGCGAAACGGTGGGTTTTGCGATTCACGAAATCTGCGCGTTTACTACTTGGAAATGACGATTGTCGGCGCCTGGATTGCGGGAGTCAGTTGCTTGGTGCCTTGAGTAAACTTCTCGCGGCCAGCTCCGCTCGAAACTCGAAACTCCGAACACTCAGTCTCGCGCGATGCGAGGACTGGCAGCGCGGTTGTTGGCCGCGGAAATCACGTCTGGCGCCGAGGGCGTGGAGGGAGACCGCTTGCGGGCTCCCGACCAACTGAGGGCACCGCGGAGCGGCGCCAGACTGGAGCGGCCATCAAGCACGCTGCCAGGCCGTCTGTAGCACACTGGGCCGGCAGCAATCCTGCAAGACAGAGATTAGATCAACAGCCAGTAGCTTCAGCACTTCCAGGGTGAGTGAGCTTTTCGAACCCTGGAAGTGCTGAAGCTACTGGCAATCACCAGGACGCATAGCTTCCAGTGAACCAGCAATTGGCCACGAAAAGATTAGGGTCAGAGTCAAGACTCTGACCCCGGGCCGAAACACGTAGCTTCTGGCCAATGCTTAAACGCACAGCCTTCTGGAAAGCAAAAAAAAGGCCTGCTATTGCAGGCCTCCTTCCGACGCCGAGAGCATCGGCGCCTGTAGCGGAAATGTGGTTCAGGAGATCTCGCCGATCTCGTGGCCCACCGGGTAGGTTTCGCCCGCTGCCGCGCTCTGGGTCAGGGTGCCGGACTCCGGCGCCTCGATTTCCTGCACGGATTTGTCCGTTTCCAGCGAGTAGATCGGCTGGCCGGCTTCGACGGTTGCACCGTCGTCGACCAGCCACTCGGCCAGGGTGCCCTCGGTGGTGGACATTTGCAGTTTCGGAATGGTCAGTTTGGTTGCCATGGTTGGTTTGCTTCCCTCGAAGTGCTATTTGACGATGTCACGGACGCGCGCGGCGATGCTGCCCACATTGGGCACCTGCGCAGTCTCGATGGTCTTGGAGTAGGCGATCGGCGCGTAGGCGGCGCCGAAGCGCGAGGCCGGTGCCTTGAGCTGGCCGAACAGGGTCTCGTTGATGGTGGAGGCGATCTCCGCGCCCAGGCCGCAGAACTCGACGGCGGCGTGCACAACCAGCGCACGGCCGGTCTTCTCGACGGAGGCCAGGATGCGGTCGTAGTCCAGCGGCAGCAGGGTGCGCAGGTCGAGGACCTCACAGCTGATACCGTCCTTCGCCAGTTCCTCGGCGGCCATCAGGCACTGCATGACCTGCCAGCCATAGGTGATCAGGGTGATGTCGGTGCCCGGGCGCTTGACCTTGGCCACGCCCAGCGGGATGCGGTAGTCGCCCACCGGCACTTCTTCCTTGAGCGCGTAGGTCAGCATCATGGATTCCATCTGGATGCACGGGTCGTCGTCGAAGATACAGCTCATGAGCAGGCCCTTGGCTTCGGTGGGCGTGCTCGGGTAGACGATTTTCAGGCCAGGTTGATGCAGCAGCATCGCTTCGGTGGACTGCGAGTGCTGGGCACCGAAGCCGCCGATACCGCCGCCGGCGATCATGCGCACGGTCATCGGCACGTGGGTGGTGGCGCCGGACATGTAGCGCTGCTTGGCGGCGTGGTTGGTGATCTGGTCCATGCACACGCCGACGAAGTCAGCGAACATGATCTCCGCCACCGGGCGCATGCCGACCAGCGCGGAGCCGGTGGCACAGCCGATGATTGCCTGCTCGGCGATCGGGGTCGGGCGGATACGCTCGCCCCACTTGCTCTGCATGCCCTTGAAGCACTTGAACACGCCGCCGGGGTCGTCGCCGATGTCCTCGCCCAGGCAGTAGACGTTGTCGTCCAGCTGCATGGACAGGTCCAGCGCGTCCTGTACGGCCTCGAACATGGCCATCTCTTTGGTCTCGCCGGTGAACTCGGGCTCGGCGGCGCGCTGGGTGCGCTGGCCGCGCACCGGCACCACGTCCGGGTCGCCGTAGACGTCGAGCAGCATTTCGTCCTCGCCCGTGACTTCACTGGCGAGGCCGAACTCGACGGCTTCCTTCACTTCCTCGGCGTTGGCCTTGTCCATGGCATCCAGCTCTTCTTCAGTGCAGATGCCCGCCTCGATCAGCAGCTTGCGGGTGGCAGGCACCGGCCAGGCTTCCTTCGCCGCGGCCAGTTCCTCCTTGTTCAGCAGGTGGCTCCAGCCGACACCGGCGTGGGGTCCCAGGCGCAGGGTCATGGCCTCGACGAATACCGGGCCGTCGCCATTGCGCACGCTCTCGATGATTTCCTTCATGCCGTTGTAGAAGGCCACCGGGTCGTTGCCGTCCAGGGTGATGCCGCGGAAGCCCAGCGCCTCGGCGCGGGCGGTGAAGCCCTCGCTCGCAGTGTATTCCGGGATCGGCGTGTACTCGCCGATCTGGTTGTTCTGGCACATGAAGATCACCGGCAGCTTCCAGGCGCCGGCGAGGTTCATCGCCTCGTGTACGGCACCGATGCTGGTGGCGCCGTCACCGAAGTTGACGATGGTCACCTTGCCGGTGCCGCGCATCTTGTTGGCCAGGGCGATACCGTTGGCGATCGGCGCGCCGGCGCCGACGATGGCGGTGGTGAGCATGGAGCCGGAGGACGGGTCGGAGATGTGCGGCGAACCGCCCTTGCCCTTGTTCACACCGTCGACGCGTCCAAGCGCCTCGGCAAACAGCCCCTTGAGCGGCACGCCCTTGGCGACCTGGTCGTGGATGCCGCGGTAGATGGTGATCATGGAGTCTTCCGCGGTCACCAGCGGGGCGATGGCGGCGGGGATGCACTCCTGGCCGGTGAGGGGCCAGTAGGTGAACATGAATTTACCGCTGGAGAGCCCGGCCTGGATCGCCTTGTCGACTTCGTGGATACGCGACATCTGGCGGTAAATTTCGCGCAGGGTGTCGTGGTTGATATCAAGGTCTTGTGCCATAGGATCGGGCTCCATCAATACGTCTCCGTGGCGGAGATGTCAGCAGGTCTGTCGAATTCAAGCGGCTGGTAAAAGAGGCCACCTGTTGTCTTCTGGTGGATATTTATACAACAGGGCTGTTCATTATCTACAGGGGTCGTCGCAATGTAAAGACGACGCCGCCCGCCGCGGCCCTGCGCGTGCGTGGCGCCTACTGTAACCGATCTGTTGTGTCAGCCAAAACCCCGCTGGCGCGCCTCACCGGGCGGCGAGAAAACCGGCAATGGTGTCTGCGCTTTCTTCGGCCGCCTCGAGCAGCAGCATGTGCCCGCAGCCATCGAATACCCGGCGTTGCACGGCGGGCGCACTGGCTGCGATGACATCGCCGATCAGCTGGAAATCCGGCAGGTCCAGGGCGCCGTTCAGCAGTAGGGTGGGCACAGCGAGCTGGTGCACGCGTTCGATATCCGGCAGCGCGCGCACGTGCGGGTCGCCCAGCCAGTGCACACCGGAGTAGGCCTGGATCTGCGCGCGCAGCTGCGGCGCAGCGGCGCAGGCGCGCGCGGGGGCAAACAGCGGGTGCTGCCACCAGCGCTCGCGCGCGCCGTCCATGTCGCCGGCGCTGGCCAGGGCGACGATCTCCCGCCAGCGCTCGCGCCATTCGGCGGTCCAGTCCCAGGCGACCATGCCCGGGCTCACCAGCACCAGCGAGGCGACCCGCTGCGGGTGGCGCAAGGCGAAGTTGAGGGCCACGGAACCGCCCAGGGACAGGCCGACGAGATCGACGCGCGCAATGCCGCGGGCGTCGAGTACTGCCAGCAGGTCGTCGGCGTGGTCGTAGGGGGTGTGCGCGTCCCAGCCCGAGCGGCCGAAGCCGCGCAGGTCGTAGCGCAGCGCGGGCGTGTCTGCCGGCAGGTGCTGCCACAGGGCATCCCAGCTGTGCAGGTCGCCGCCGTGGCCGTGTAGCATGACCACGCGCGGGCTCTCGCCCTGGATCTCGCCTCGGCTCTCGCCCCGGGTCTCGCCATAGAGTTCGATGCCGCCCGCGGCGACCTGGAACGCGCTGTTTTCGCTGGGCACTGCGGCCTCCGCCTGCCGGAAAGAGAGCCCAGTATAGAGGACTGGGCGCGCGGCACCACGCCGGAACCGGCCCACGAGGTTGGCGCGCCCGCGTCCGGCGCTTTATGCTTGATGCCCGGTCAAGGCGCTACAAAGCGTCATCGAGGAGGCATCGACTTGAAAAAACGCTGGATTGCACTGGTCCTGCTGCTGTTCCTGGCGGTGGCCGGCTACTGGTTCGCGACGGTACCCGCATCGCCCGTGCCCGCGGGCAGCGCCAGCGCCGCGCGCCTGCAACCCGGCCTCTACGCGGTTGTCGTCGATGACTTTCACGCCGAAGACGCCAGCCGCGCCACCCCGCCGAATCGCGATATCTCCGGACACCCGGGCCGGGTGCTCGACGGCGAGATCTGGCGGCCGCAATCCCCGGCGCAACCCGGGCCGCTGGTGGTCTACAGCCACGGCTTCATGTCCTACCATCGCGAGGGCGTGTACCTGGCGCAGTTTCTCGCCAGCCGCGGCTACACGGTGATCGCCGTCGACTACCCGCTCACCGGCATGGCCGGCCCCGGCGACCCGCTGGTAACCGACGTCGTCAACCAGCCCGGCGACATCAGCTTCCTGATCGACACCCTGCTGGCGCGCAACAGCGACCCGCAGGACGTACTGCACGGCAGCATCGATCCCGGCCGCATCGCCGCGGTGGGCGTCTCCCTCGGCGGGCTGACCACCACCCTGGTCAGCTTCCACCCGCGACTGAAAGACCCGCGCATCCGCGCCGCGGTGTCCATCGCCGGGCCCACCACCCTGCTGGCGCCGGCGTTTTTCACTGATATGCAACTGCCCTACCTGATGCTGTACGGCGACGCCGACGTTATCGTGCCCTATGCCGACAACGCGCTGCCGGTACTGCAAGAGCGCCCCGGCACCCTGCTGGTGACCTTGAAGAACGCCTCCCACGCCGGCTTCGCGCAACCCGCGGCGACCATCATGCGCTTCGTCGCCAACCCGGATACCGTCGGCTGCCGTGCGGTCAGCTCCGGACTGGCCGAAGAGATGGCCGGCGACACCGCGGCGCTGATCGCCGCCCTCGGTGATGCCAGCGATGGCATCAACATCCATGCGGAACTGCGCGTGTGCACCGATCCGCCGCCGCCCACCAGTATGCCCGCGGCGCGCCAGCACATGTTTACCACACTGGCGGTTTCCGCCTTCCTCGACAGCGTCTTCGCCGCTGACGCACCGGCGCGCGAGGCCGCAAACCAGTTCCTGCGCCAGACCCTGGGCGTGGAGAACGCCGGCGAACTCAGCGTCACCACAACAACAGGACAATAACGATGCAGAACCTCTACACCGCGGTCAGCTTTGACATGCGCGCCCCCGCCTTCGGCACCGCGACGGCGGACCTCTACGCCGCCGCCCTGGAAATGGCCGCCTACGCCGACGATTTCGGCATCGACCGCATCGGCCTGATGGAGCACCACGCCTCGGAGGACGGCTACCTGCCCACGCCCTTCGTGCTCGGCGGCGGTATCGCCGCGCGCACCCGGCAGTGCCGCATGACCCTGGGCGCGGTGATCCTTCCGCTGCACGACCCGGTAAAAATCGCCGAGCAGATCGCCGTGCTCGACCTGATGAGCAACGGCCGCCTCGACGTGATCTTCGGCGCCGGCTACGTGGAGGCGGAGTTCAACATGTTCGGCGTGTCCCTGCGCGAGCGCGGCAAACTGCTGGACAAGGGCCTGGAGATCATCACCCGGGCGCTGGACGGCGAGCGCTTCGAGGTGGACGGCCGGACCATCTACGTGCGCCCCCTGCCGGTGCAGGAACCGAAGGACATCATCCTGGTGGGCGGCGGCGTGCCCGCCTCGGCGCGGCGCGCGGCGCGCTTCGGCCTCGGCTTCGGGCCGATGCGCCGCGATCTGATTCCGCTGTACGAGGAAGAGTGCCGCAAGCTCGGCCGCGAGCCCGCCAAGTACTACGCCCCCTCGCACCAGCTGCCCCTGGCAATCCACCTGAGCGAAGACCCGGACAAGGGCTGGGAGCAGATCAAGGCCCACGCCCTGCACGTGGTGCGCGAGTATGCCAAGTGGGCGGAGCAGGAACCGAATTCCAACTCGCCGTTCAAGGGCCTTACCGACGAAGCGGCGCTGCGCGCCTCCGGCCTGTTCGCGGTGTGGACGCCGGACGAACTGGTGCAGCGCGCCGCGAACATCGAGCCGGGCGCGACCCTCGGCATCCAGCCCCTGCTCGGCGGTCTCTCCCCGGACGTGGGCTGGAGCAGCCTGGAACTGTTCAAATCCTGCATGCCGCGCCTGGCCGAGTTGCGCCAGCAGCGCGCCGCCAACGCCTGAGACAGGGGGAATCATGGACGCTTTCGAGATCGCCATTCCCGACGCGGAACTCGAGGACCTGCGCTACCGCCTGGCGCACACCCGCTGGCCCGACGACTTCGCCAACGACGACTGGCGCTACGGCGTCAACGCGGACTACCTCAAGCAGTTGGTACAGCACTGGCTGGAGCACTACGACTGGCGCGCCCGCGAGCGCATGATGAATGCCCTGCCCCAGTTCCGCACCGAGATCAACGGCGTGCCTGTGCATTTCGTACACCAGCGCGGCAAGGGGCCGAAGCCGATCCCGCTGATACTCAACCACGGCTGGCCCTGGACGTTCTGGGATTTCCACAAAATCATCGGCCCGCTCACCGACCCGGCCGCCCACGGCGGCGACCCCGCCGACGCCTTCGACATCGTTGCCCCCTCGTTGCCGGGCTATGCGTTCTCCACGCCGCTGCGCAAGACCGGGGTGAACTTCTGGAACACCGCGGACCTGTGGGTGAAGCTGATGCAGCAGCTGGGCTACGAGCGCTTCGGCAGCCAGGGCGGCGACTGGGGCTCGTTCCTCTCCGCGCAACTGGGACACAAGTACGCCGAGCGCCTGATCGGTGTACACCTGCACACCCCGGCACCGCTGCACTTCATGAGCGGTCGCGGTTACCCGAAAGAGGACTTCAGCGAGGACGAGCAGGACAAGGTGCAGAAGATGCGCCGCTTCGCCATGGGCGAGACCGGCTACATGGCGCTGCAGCAGACCAAGCCGCAGACGCCGGCGGTCGGCCTCAACGACTCCCCCGCCGGCCTGCTCGGCTGGATCGTGGAGAAGCGCCGCACCTGGAGCGACTGCGGCGGCGACGTGGAAAGCCGCTTCACCCGCGACGAGCTGATCGACACGGTGATGCTGTACTGGGTAACCCAGAGCTACCACAGCTCCGCGCGCTTCTACTACGAGGGCGCCCACGACCTGTGGCAGCCAGCCCACGAGCGCAGCCCCTGCGTGGAGGCGCCGACGGCGATTGCCATCCTGCCCGGGGAGATCACCTACCCGCCGCGCAAGTTCGCCGAGCGCTACTACAATCTGCAGCGCTGGACCGAGTTCCCCGAGGGCGGGCACTTCGCAGCCATGGAAGTACCGGAGTTGCTGGTGGAGGACCTGCGGGCGTTTTTCCGCGACAAGCGCTGAGCAGCACTGCCAGTGCGCCCGCCTGCGCGGTACCGTGGCTGGCGGCGGGAAGAAAGTGACCCCGCGCGCTGACGGGCGCGGGATTCCGGAAACCGGGGCGTCAGATATCCGAGAGGAACTGCACCCCGGTCATTTCTTCGGTCAGCGTCCACAACTGCTTGCCGAAGTCGACGTCCAGCGCGCGCTTGTTGATCTTCGCCCGCGCCGGCTTGCCGCTGATCTCGAGGAATCCGCCGGGGCCGAAATACTCGCCGTTTTTCACGTCGTCACCGAGGGCGGCGAGCATGGTCGGCTCGCTGGCCTCGTCCGGGGTGGGCACGCGCGACTGCATGCGATCCTGGAACCATTTGCGTACTGGCCCCTTGGGCTTGGTCATGCCGGTCTTGTTGGCGATTTCCGTGGCGGCGAAACCGGGATGCGCGCTCACCGAAATGGTGTTGCTGCCGCTAGCCTCAAGGCGCCGCGCCAGTTCCTGGATGAAGCTCTGCATGGCCAGCTTGCTGCGCGCGTAGGCGGCCATCGGCTTGTACTCGCCGCCGTGCCAGTCGATGTCGTCCAGCGGCACCTTGCCCAGGCGGTGGGCCAGGCTGCTGACACTGACGATGCGCGTGGGGTGGTCCTGGGGGAACAGCGGCAGAAGCATGCCGGTGAGGGCGAACTGGCCGAGGTAGTTGGTGGCCAGGTGCAGTTCGTGACCGGCGGAATTGCGGGTGAGCGGGACGCCGACGATGCCGGCGTTGTTCACCAGCAGGTCGAGGCTGCCGAACTGCTCGCGGAACGCGGGGAAGAATTCGCTCACCGATGCCGGTTCGGACAGGTCCAGCGGCAAAACTTCGAAGCGGCCCTGGGGGCACTGCGCAAGCAGTTCATCGCGGGCCTTCTGCGCGCGCTCGGCGCTGCGGCAGGCCATGACCACGGTATACCCGCGCTGCGCCAGTTTCAGGCTGGTGTGGTAACCCAGGCCGGCATTGGCGCCGGTGACTACTGCAATTGCGTCGGACACTGCTACATCCTGTTGTCGGTGTTTTCCGGGCGGGTATTAAACCAGAACTGGCGCGACGGGCAAGGGCGGACTCAGCTTTGCGCGTCTTCGTGGAAATCCTCGGGGACGATGCCCATCTGCCGCGCGCGCTGGAACCACAGTTCGCGCGCCAGTTTCTGCATGTCGACCGAGGTGTCCGTCTCATCGACGATCTCGATACCGAGCATGGTCTCCACCAGGTCTTCCATCGTCACCAGGCCGCGGATATCGCCATACTCGTCGACCAGCAGCGCGATCTGGCTGCGGCTGCGGGTCATCTGCTGCATCAGGTTGCCGAGCAGGGTGCGGTGCGGGACCGTGAGCAGGTCGCGGCGCAGGGCGGACAGCGGGGTCTCCGGCGGCTGCTTCACCGCGGCGAACAGCAGGTCGTCCTTGCGGATGAAACCGGTGATGTTGCCGGGGTTCTCGAGGTAGACGAGGATGCGCGAGAACGCGATGTGCTGGTGGTTGTGGATCACCTCGCCGACGCTCTGGTTCTCGGGCAGGGAGAAAAATACCTGGCGCGGCGTCATGATGTCCTGGGCCACCAGGGCGCGAAAGCGCAGCACGCTGCGCAGGGTGGCGGACTCCTCCGGGGCGAAGGTGCCCTCGTTTACCCCCTCCTCCGCCAGCGCGGCAAACTCCTCGCGGCTGATCGAGTGACCACCGCCGCCGTGGGCGATCACCCGTGTGATCGCCTGGCCAGTGACCACCAGCGGGTACATCAGCCACACCACCACCTGCATGACCTCGGCGCACATCGGCGCCAACTGGCGCCAGTACACCGCGCCCAGGGTCTTGGGCACGATCTCCGAGAGCACCAGGATCAGCAGCGTGAGCACCGCGGAGATGACGCCGAAGTACGCCTCCCCGAACAGCGCGGTGGCCTGCGCCCCGGCGCCGGCGGCGCCCACCGTGTGGGCGATGGTGTTGAGGCTGAGGATGGCCGCCAGCGGGCGATCGATGTCCGCGCGCAGTTCTTCCCAGAGCTGGCCGTAGCGTTTACCCGCCTGCCGCGCGTTGGCGATGTAGGAACTCGAGGTGCGCAGCAGCACCGCCTCGAGAATCGAGCAGACGAATGATACGCCCAGGGCGAGCAGCACGTAGAAAATGAGCAGCCACATGAGGGTATCAGCGCGGTGAAGAGGTGAGCGGTTTCAGCATGGAGCTAGTGTACCTGCGCGCGCAGACGATTCCACGGGGGTAATTTGCCCCCGCTTCTGGTAGCATCCGGCAAATAACAAACGAGCTTTCATAAATTGGCTCGAGCTGAAAGAGAGGAGAGTTTCCCGTGAGAAAGACCAAACTGCGTCTCGGCCTGTTCGTGGCCCCGTTTCATCCCCTGGACGAGAACCCAACCCTGTGCCTGGACCGCGACCTGCAGCTGGCGGAGTACGCCGACGACCTGGGCATCGAGGAGTACTGGTTCGGCGAACACCACTCCGGGGGCTACGAGATTTCCGCCTCACCGGAGCTGATGATCGCCGCCGCGGCGCAGCGCACGACACGCATCAAGTTGGGTACCGGTGTCGTCTCCCTGCCCTACCACAATCCCTTCAACACCGCCCAGCGCATTGCGCAGCTGGACCACCTGACCAAAGGTCGCCTGATGTTCGGCGCCGGCCCCGGTCTGCTCACCGCGGACGCGCACATGCGTGGCCAGGATGCGCGTGAATCCCGCGATAAACTCGGCCAGGGGCTGGAGGTGATCACCCGCCTGCTGCGCGGCGAGACCGTCACGGAAAAGAGCAGCTGGTACGACCTGCAAGACGCCCACTGCCACTTGCTGCCGGCCCAGCGCGACCTCGAGGTCTGCGTGGCCAGCCTGTTCTCGCCGAACGGCGGCACTCTGGCGGCAAAATACAACGGCGGCATGCTGTGCCTGGCGGCCACCTCACCGGACGGCTTCGACACGCTCTCCGCCAACTGGCAGGTGGCCTGCGAGGCGGCGCGCAAGCTCGGCCGCGAGATGGACCCGTCTGTCATCCGCTGCGCCACCGACATGCACATCGCCGAGACCCGCGACCAGGCCATGGACCAGGTGCGCAAGGGTTTCGAGGTAAACCAGCGCTACTTCCTCAACCAGTCCGGCCACCTGCCCGACTCCCCCGCCCACTACACGCTGGAGCACCTGATGGAGCGCGGCGAGGCGGTGATCGGCACGCCGGACGACGCCATCGAGCAGATCCGCCGCCTGGAAGAGAAGGTGCCCGGCTTCGGCTGCCTGCTGCTGTTCGACAAGAACTGGTCCAGCATGCAGCACAAGAAGGAGTCCCTGGAGATGATGATGCGCTACGTTCTGCCGGCCATTAATGGCGACAACGACAGCCGCGTGCGCTCCTTCGACTGGCAGCACGAACACCGCGAGCCCTTCTTCGGTCGCATGATGGAAGGCGCCCAGCGCGCCATCGAAAAACACGCGAAGGAACAGGCCGAGGACGCCGCAAAAAAATAGCTCCGAGAGGCAAGCCATCCTGCGAGGCCAGTCATTTGGCCTCGACGGGTGCCCCACTATGCTTTTGACGAGCATACCCCCGGGTGCGAGACTACCGGGACTATAACGAGAGGAGCCTTCCCGTGAGCACGACACTGATTACCAACGCGACGATCTTCGATGCCACCGGCGCCGACACCTTCACCGGCGACCTGCTGGTAGAGGGCAACACCATCAAGTCCGTGAGCAAGGGCGCCTCCGGCGCACAGGCGGACGTGGTCATCGACGGCAGCGGCAAGTTCCTGATGCCCGGCATGACCGAGGGTCACGCCCACCTGTCGTTCGACTCCTTCACCTGTACCGAGGACCTGATCAAGCCGCCGCCGGAGGAGCACGCGTTCCTCACCGCGCGCGTGGCCAAGAAGCTGCTGGACATGGGTTTCACCAGCGCTTACGGCGCCTCCGAGGCAAAGCTGCGCCTGGGCGTGGCGGTGCGCAACGAGGTGGACGCCGGCAATATTCCCGGCCCGCGCATCCGCGCAGGTTCCCTGGAAATCTCCGTGACCGGCGGCATGGGTGACGAGGCGCGCATCCATAACCCGCGCAGCCCCATCCTCGACAACGGCACCTCGCCCGGCATCATCATCGACGGCCCCGAAGAAATGCGCAAAGTGGTGCGCATCTGCTGCCGCGAGGGCTGCGACAACATCAAGATGGACGCCTCCGGCGACCCCTTCTACCCCAACACCCCGGCCTTCTCCACACCCATGTCCTACGAGGAAATGGAAATGGCGGTGAAGGTGGCGAAAAGCTTCGGCAAGATGACCAACACCCACGCACGCTCCATCGAGTCCATCCAGAACTCGGTGAAGGCCGGCGTGGACATGATCTACCACGCCGAATACACCGACGAGGAAACCCTGGACATGCTGGAGGAAGCGAAGGACCGCATCTTCGTCGCCCCCACCATCGGCCTGTTCCACACCATGCTGCACCAGGGCGAGCCGTGGCTGCCCAAGTTCGTCGTGGAAGCCATGGGCATCCCGGCACTGATCGAAGCCTCTTCGGAAACCCACACCGCCCTGCGCAAGCGCGGCATCCGCCACCTGATCGGCGGCGACTACGGCTTCAAGTGGGCGGAACAGGGTACCCAGGCGCTGGACCTGCAGTTGTTCGTGAAGTACTACGGCTACACCCCGGCCGAAGCGCTGATCTGCGCCACGCGCAACGGCGGCCTGGCCATGCGCGGACCGCAGGGCGACCTCGGCACGCTGAAGGAAGGCATGCTGGCGGACATGGTCCTTGTGGATGGCAATCCGCTGGATGATCTTTCCATCCTCATGGATGAGAGCAAGCTGGTGATGATCATGAAGGACGGCGGCGTGCACAAGTTGAACGATGCGCTGAGCACCAGTGCTGCAGGACAGAAGGTGGCTTAGTTGTTTGCCCGGGCGGAGTGATTTAGCACCCTGCCCTGCTGTATCGATTAAGCGCCCGCGATTTTATCGCGGGCGTTTTTGTTTGTGGGAGCTGGATTGATGGAAGTGAGGCAGGCTTTCCGGCCTGGGGGTTTTCAGTGAAAATTGCTGAGGATGGAACGGAAATATTTTATAACTAGCTGATATCACGAGAAATCCTGCTTCTTGTTTAGCGGATGGCTGCGGTACGCCTTCACGAGCTAGTAGGAACGTCTCTCAGTATGTTCGGGATATTGGCGGGTAGGTTTTGTTGTATCTTTTTGGTTTTGTTTGGTGGGTATGTTTTGGTGCGGGTTCTTGACTGAGTGTTAGGGGGAAGTGTGAGATATGAAGTGTTCATCAGAATAAGCTGTTAATTCCAAATGGATCCGTTTGAGATAATTAAAATATTCGCTTTGATTTTCATGATCCCTTTCTTCGGGGTAGTTATGCTGTCAAAGATTTCTGAATTAGCCCTCCGGATTCTTTCGGGCATCACTTTTGGCGAGTACCGAGAATTGCATGAGTATTTAGTAGAAAGAAAGTACAAGCTTTCCAATAGCAAGGCCGAGCAGGCAGCGGGACGCCTTTATGATTTCAGTGGCGACCTTTTAACCAAGCTGATTGGCACCTTACCAAGAGGTATTGGTGTTGTATCTGCGCTTACACTTCTATGGGTTTTGGTTGAAATCGCAAAGAATTAACAAGGCGGTGTTGTCGCCTTCGGCTGGGACTGCCCGCTGCGCGGCCAGCCCCAAACCTTGGCGTTAATACCACTATGGCTCCACGCATCATGAGTGATGGCGACTTATCTGTACAGTTTGGCAGGAGTCTCTACTGGACGATTCGGGACCAATTCGAGCAGGTTTCGTCGTTACTATTTGGTTCTCTCAGGGGCAGTGAAGCCTGGTGCTGACTCTTGGCAGGGCGTTGGCGAAAACTGCGATATATAAAGTGCTCATCAGGATGGTACGTTTTGGACTCACGTATTAGATGTACGTTCGTGCATCAGTGATTAATAACCAGTATCGATGGCTCAAATTACATGAGTGAAAGTAAAAATCTGACGACGCCAACATGGAAATTGTGGATTCCAGTCTTTGCCACAATTTTATACTGGTTATGGGAAAGTGGCGCCGAAGGCAATATCAGAGTGGATTTGATATTGATCTATCCACTTCTTTTCGTGATCTACGTAATCACCTTATGGAAGAAGTACAGTGCATATTCGCTGCTGATATCAATTTTTCTCATGCTGCTAAATTTCGGCTTCATGGCGATTTCGTATGATCTCTTCGACAAATCCCCGGGTTAAAACGCGATAGGCCAAGGCAGTAAGGATGTTTCGCGCCGGGCCCCGCTCACGCTGGCCCGCTTGAAGCGCCAAAGGCGTCTCAAATGTCTGGTAGCGCTGGATAACCAAAATGTGAATTCAAATGTGTCGCTGTTATAGGCAGTTCTAAAGGCGCTGAACTGGCGCTCTCACTGGCATCGAGACAACCAGGGATTGCGATAGCGTTGATGGATAACGGTGCTGTTGAGTACGCCAAAATAGGAGTGGAAGATATTGACGGCCCGATTCTGTAAATTTCCGGTGAAAAAGATCAGGTATGGCCATCCAGGGAAATATCAGATGAAGTGACAAAGCAACTGAAAGCTTGGGTGATTCACTTCATGAATACACACTTTCTGCCTACTTGCGATGCTCCACATCAGGTCGTCAACTAACCAAGCGCGAGGCGAAACTATCGTGGGAAGAATCGAGGAGAGCAGCCCCAATAGCGAAGCCGCTCGTTCATTGATCGATGAACTAAGTAATACCCTGAACGACATCACTGGCGACGATGGTCGAAGCTCATACTCGCGCGAAGCTTTCAATCCGACGACGGACGCCTTCCTAATATACTGGGAAGGCAGCGAAGCGATGGCCTGCGGTTCGCTCAGGCGAGTGGACAATCACACCTGCGAGCTAAAACGAATGTATTCTCGCAGCAGGGGTTATGGGAAAACGGTGCTTTCAGCGCTTGAATCGAAGGCATGCAGTCTGGGATATCACTTTATCATTCTTTCCACTCGCAAAGTGAATGCGGGGGCAGTGAGGTTCTACCTCAAGAACGGATATCGCGAAATCTCTCCTTATGGAAAGTATCGATACTCAGACGCTTCGGTATGTCTGGGCAAGCAGCTTTCCACCTGACCGGCAAGGACTATCAACACCACCACTCCCGGCTTCGACGCCACGCTCTGGCGCGGCAGCTGTCTCCACATGGTGGGACTTGAAGTGAAAAACACTCTGCCTCGATACAAGTGACAAAATCACTGGGGGCGAACCACGAGTCAACAGCAATGCGAGGTGGGTTATGAAGACACAGATAGTCACTATATGCGATGACCTCGACCACCTCGTCCAGCAAATCAACTGTGCTTCGTGGGATGACTCCAACGAAGTCTGTGAGTACGATGTGGAGAGCATGAAGGAGTATCTGCAAAGGCAGGATACGGTTTTTGTCGCTTGCCACGATACTGAGGGTACGCTACTGGGCATTGCTTCTTCTCGAATCGAGATAAAACCATACGGCAGAGAGCTCTGGCTCTACGTTGATGAAGTCGATGTCTGCTCAGACAAGCGACGCAAAGGGGCGGCCAAACTGATCATGCAGACCCTGATCGGGATTGCCAGAACCAGAGGCTGCAAAGAACTCTGGCTAGGAGCAGAGGTCGACAACATGCCGGCAAACGCCTTGTACCACTCGCTCCATCCAGACCAGGTAGCCAGCGTCGTAGGCTATACGTATCGAATGAAAGACACTGACGACTGACATGCACCGCACCTGTAAAAATTGCCAGACCAGCCTCCCAACTGACGCAAATTACTGCACCAAATGTGGGCAAAGCACAAAAAGCACTCGGCAACCGTTTGCCCTGTTTGTGAAAGAAGCCTTGAAAGAGCTCCTGGACATCGATGGACGCTTGTCACTTACCTTGAAGACCCTGGTTACAAAGCCAGGTCTTGCCTCGTATGAGTACGACCAGGGTATGCGGGCGAAGTACACGCCTCCGCTACGCCTTTACCTGGTAATCAGCGTCATATTCTTCCTGCTGTTTTCAAGCTTCCAGCAGATATTTACCGGTCATACGGAGCTTTCCGCATCTTCCATTGATCTGTACTCGCGCATCATGTTTGTTTTGTTCCCCATGTTCGCCTTGTACATAAAGGTGATCTATCCAGGCAGTTATCTGGTATCGAATATCGTATTCTCCCTGCATCTTCACAGCGTCGGTTATCTGATTCTGATCCTGATCGGCCCACTTGAAGCGTTGGAACGACAACACCTGACATATTTGGCCCTACAGATACCGGTACTGATATACCTACTTTGGTATTTGCTTCAGGCGTTCAAAACCATGTACCGGGCGTCCTGGTCTGTCACCGCCTGGAAGGCTGCGCTCATCTTTGTGATCTACATGGCGACCCTGGGCCTGGCTTTTGATGTAATCTTGCCAGGCTGATCTAAAAAATCATGAGGTACAGGAACCACTGCGATTTCGATGGCCGGCTTCAATATTTGGAAATTTCGGCCATCTCAAATCCGAGGATTGTAATAGGCTGCAAAGACATGAAGTCGCCATGTCAGGCCTCGAGTTCGCAAATTCTGGCTATTCCCGCGTGCATTCAGGTGTACCAACCTCATGCCCGCGGCACGCCTATGCGCGCAGCCCTGATAGCAGTGGGAGTTTTATCTGGGTGAACTCACACGCGCCGGCTAGCGGGCTGACAATAGATTGACTATCGAGACCGCGCACCGGATTCAAGTATCGGTGCTCTATTTCCAGAACCTGAAACAAGGCAAGCAATGAAACATCTAATCGCGTTCCTTCTGTCAGCAACCATACTTGCTACAAGCGCTGCGGCAGAATCTACGAAAAAAGTGCTAATTATCGTGTCGAACAGGGTAGACATGGGAGATCCTGAAAAGCATGACGCAAGAAATAACCTGTGGGAGGTTGCGCCTCCTTATCACGTTTTTCTGAGTCACGGCTTCGACGTCGATTTTTTATCACCTGAGGGTGGTGAAGTTGAGTTCATGATGGATCCTCTGGGCATCAGCAGCTATACCATCGCATATGAAGGCTTCCTGGATAAAGCGAACAACTCATTCAAGCCGTCCCAGATCAATCCGACGGACTATTGGGGCGTATTCATTGGCGGCGGCTACGGCGTGATGTTCGATGTCGCGGAGAACGAGGATGTTCATTCAGTCATCCGCAGCATATATGAGTCTGGCGGCATTGTCGGTGTCGGTGGTCATGGTGCAGCCGGCATTGCCAATGTGACCCTGTCCAACGGGGAGTTCCTGGTCAAGGGAAAAAGAATCGCCGGATTTCCGGACTCCACTGAAAAGACTAAAACATGGGCCAAACAGGGGACGTTGCTGCCTTTCCTGATTGAAAGTCAGCTTAACAAGAATGGTGCCATTGCACAGAACAAGCAAACCCTGGAAGACAAACACGCCGTGGTGACCGATGAGCGGATTGTTTCAACCATGTTTTTGCCCTCTGCTGCGCTGGTCGCCAAGGAAATGATATTGCTACACCGGCAATAGTTCGCGGTTTGGAACATGCTAATCTTTTGTTGTCTTCCTGCTTCGCCCAGTTAGTCGCAAATGTAGCTTCTTTGCATGGAGTGCCGACCATCCACTTGAATGGAGCAATTGGAACGTGAAAGAGATCACCCGAATCAATCATATTGGTATACGAGTGAAAGACATGAATGTCGCCAGACACTTTTACGAACAACTGGGGTTCAAATTCATCGCCGGCCCACTTGGACCGGAACCTGTGGCGATAATGGAGCACCCCTCGGGCATCAACATCAATTTTATCCTCAATGCCAATGCGGACTGCCATGAAAACGTACTCATGGATGTACCCGACAAGCACACGGGTTATACGCATGTTGCTCTGGAGGTATCCAGCTACGAAGCCGCCCTGAGTGAAATCACAACATTGGGGATAGAGATTACCGGGCAGGTGGAATTTGAAGGAGCCAGGTTTTTCTTTATCAGGGATCCCGACAAAAATGTCATTGAATTTCACCAGCCAGCGAACGACTGACGATGTCCAGCCTCTGCCTGCCTCGATCTATCGGGATTGCTATGCGTGTCGAAACCCGCAACGGGATTCAGCCACGGAAAAGGGGAATGAGCAGAAACTGTCAAGAAGACACTGTTGCGAACGTTTTGAAGCATCCAATGGATTTTGTGAGAGGAACGGAAAATACCCGGAACAGAGAAGTCCGCTTGGCTCACTCTCTGAGTTCAGGAAGAGTCCGTTCCAGTTGCAATAACCATTGTGCATTTGAAAGACACTCTCTCAGCAGTCGCACTGATATAACAGGACGATTTCCCAGTATGACAAGGCCCCGCTGCAGTGAATCACGATGATGAATAGCACCTTGCGATTCCCCACCGTCTTTATATTTCTGGTGATCGTGCTGTATCCGCTGGGTATATGGCTACTGCTGAGGTACCAGGGCGCCAGCCCATTGATGCTCACGGTCGGCCTGGCGGCCATCAGCGCTTGTCTTTTGTGTCGCCGCAATCCCGGCACTCTCGGCTGGCATTGGGGCAATTGGAAATATCACTACCAGAGCTATCTCGTCCCCCTCCTCTACGCAACCATTGCCTACATCGGGATATGGGTCCTGGATTTCGGGGGTTGGTATGCAGTTGGCTTCGTGGACGAGTTACGCCAGGACTATATGCTCGAGTCGTGGTCTGACACGTCACTGATCGCACTTCACTTCGTCCTGACGGGTACTGTGAGCTTTGTGCTCCTCCTACCGGGCGTCCTGGGTGAAGAAATCGGTTGGCGAGGCCTGCTGGTGCCCGCACTCTCGGCTCGATTCCGTTTCACAACTGTCGCGCTGTTGAGCGGTTTGCTGTGGTCAATGTGGCATTGGCCGCTGATGTTCCTGGGTTTCTACGGCAACTCCGAAACGCCTTTAGTATTTCAACTTGCAAGCTTCACACTGTGTCTTGTCTCCATATCTATCGTGATGGCGTATTTCCGCTACAAATCTGACAGCCTCTGGCCGGCCGTGACCCTTCACATGAGTCACAACGTCTTCCTGCAAAAGTTTTTCTCGCCCATGACCGAAGCAACCGAGGCCACCGTGTGGTATGCCGACGAGTTTGGGATTGCATTACCCCTCGTGGCTGCGTGCTTTGGCGCTTACTATTGGCGAAAAGGTGTTCGCGAGTTCGACGCTGTCGAGGAACAGCAACACACCGAGGCGGGCGCATGAACCACCAGTCGATCTCACAGGTGTGAAGAGGTGTACTGCGTACGGCTCCCCTGTAGGCCTGGATGATGCGTATCCCAGTTAAAAGACAAGGCGGGTTCACCTGGATAGAGGTAATGCTGTGTCTCGTCATCCTACTCCTGTGCGCGCGCCTGGTATGGGCCGCTGAACTGAGCGAGTTGGAGAACCAGTTCATGGCGGCAATGGGACTTGAGCCGTGGACAAAGTACATCATCACCGTACCGCTGTTCATTGCCTGGGTGGTACTGACGTACCGGCAGGAATCCAGGCAACTGGCGGGCACGGGGAAGCGGGTCATACGCCTCCGTGTAGTAGTGTTCGCTACTGCTGTATTGGGAGCTCTTATCCTGTACTTATTGTCTTTGTAGCAAACGATCAAGCTCTCGCCGTTGCGCATAAGGAGGCAGATGTCGACGATATACGACAGCATGGGCGTGAACTATTCAGTCAGACGCTGCACCGATCCGCAGATATTCCTACAGCTCTACGCAGAACTGGAGGGCGCGACACGGATCGTGAATATCGGCGCCGGAACTGGCTCATATGAGCCTGCGGACATCCCACTGGTTGCCGTTGAGCCCTCACAGGAAATGATTTCACAACGACATCCATCGGCTCATCCAGTGGAACAGGCTTTCGCTGAATCCCTCCCCTTCGAAAACGAGAGTTTTTCCCACGCGATGACGATTCTCTCGATGCATCATTGGCACGACAGAGCAGCGGCCTATCGCGAGATAAACAGGGTCGCGACCGAGAAGTTCGTTGCTATCACCTGGGACCCTAACGCGGAGCCTTTCTGGCTGACCCGGGACTATTTCCCGGAAATGTACGCCCTGGACAGGCGAAATTTCCCCGGCCTGGAGGAACTAAGGGCCTGTTTCGACGACGTGGAGAGCGCGCCCCTGCTCATCCCGGCGCAGTGTGAAGACGGATTCCTGGCCGCCTTCTGGAGAAGGCCGAAAGCCTATCTCAGCAGCCAGGTCCGGCAGTCGATTTCGTCATTTTCCAAACTGCATCCAGCGCCCGATGGCCTGCGACGCCTGGCGGCAGACCTGGCCAGCGGCGCCTGGGCCGAGAAAAACCGGAGCATACTGGAGGAGCCGTACCTGGATGTTGGGTACAGGATTATTACGGCGAAAACTACAACCCGATAGCTGTCCCAGTCGAAAAAGCTTTTCAGATCAACCGGAGTTTTTCCCCGGAAACCGCACCTCGGCAGGGCATCTGGTTCAGCAAAAACGATTCGTTATACTACCTGCTCAGCAATACGGCACGGAGTGTTGCCAAAGTTCGCGCCCACCCCAGCCGATATCTGAACACCCTTACAACCACAGGAGAATCAAGATGGCATGGGTCGCTTTATTCGTCGCTGGTCTGTTTGAAATTATCTGGGCGCTGGCACTCAAATATTCAGAGGGGTTCACCCGGCTGTGGCCATCTGTCATTTTCGGCGTTGCTGCCTGGCTGAGCTTCGCACTGCTGTCCTACGCCCTGAAAACCATACCAATGGGCAACGCCTATGCGATCTGGACCGGCATCGGCGCAGTCGGTATTGCACTGGTCGGAATATTTTGGCTCAATGAGTCGGCGGATTTTATGCGTATCGCCTGTATCATTTTGGTAGTGATGGGCATAGCGGGCCTGAAGATCTCGGGATCGGGCAGCAGTATTGTTTGAACTGGTACTTGTTGTTCGACCTACAGTACAGCCTGTTGATGGCGAGCAGCCTCCGCCGCATCGCGAAAACAACTGAACAGACCGTCCGCAGTCGCGAATCTTAACCCCCAGGTATTCCGCCTGGCTCGCAACAGGTACAAGACTGAGCCCCCATGACCCACGCACAGCACAACCAACCCCGCCTCACCTGCACTACCGGTGCTGTCATGCAGTATGTGTTTGCGTGTTTGGGCGCTGTGGCGCTGACGCTTGCAGCGCGAGCTGCACTCGCCTCCCCCGCCCATACAGGCCCCGTCATCGACATGCACCTGCATGCCTACACCGCCGATGGCAATGGCCCGCCGCCCACCGCGATCTGCGTCGGCGTTGCCGCGAACCTGGCTTACGACCCCGCTTCCTGTAACGGACTCGTCGCCTTAACTCCGGTTGTCTGACGGCAAACTCGCCGTCGCCCCGACACACTGTCCAGAACCGAGACCTCCCTATGTACTATCTGAAATGGACCGCCGGCCTGCTGGCCGCCATGCTGCTCTGGCTTGCCATCAGCGTGTATGGCGGGCTGAGCGGCTGGTGGCTGTCCGCCATCGCGCCCGCTGGCGACACTGCTGCATTCACCCGCGCACTCGGTGAAAAACTGCACGCGGAAAAACGTGGCAATACGGCCCTGGTCCTGATCGAGAACGGGGAAGTCGTTGCCCAAGACTTCTCCGCCTCGGTAGACACCATCGACCAGGACACCCTCTTCCCCCTGGCCTCGGCGAGCAAACTGCTGGCAGCCTACGGCGTGCTCAGCCTGGTCGAGTCAGGCGCGCTGGCGCTCGACGCGCCGGTATCCCAATACCTCACCCGCTGGCAGTTGCCCGACAGTGAATTCGACAATAATAAGGTCACTGTGCGTCGTTTGCTCTCGCATACCGCAGGCCTCACCGACGGTCTGGGCTTTGACGACTACAAGGCAGACGAATCGGTACCGACACTGGAGGAATCCCTCGCAAACCCGCGCGCGTCCCGTGGCGAAAAGACCATTGAGGTTGGTCTCGAGCCCGGCAGCGAATGGAAGTATTCGGGCGGCAGCTACCTGCTCCTGGAACTCCTCGTCGAGGAGACCTCCGGCATGAGCTTCGAACGCTGGATGCAGCAGGCGGTTTTCGACCCGCTGGGCATGCGGCGCGCGACCTACGCCTACCTGGCGGACCAGGACAGTATTTCCTACTCCTACGACACCAGCGGCCAACGCGCACCACTGTACCGCTATGCCTCGGCAGCCGCGACGGGCCTGTCCGCAAGCACCGATGACCTGGTGAAATTCGCCACGGCGCTGGCGCGACCCGGCAGCGCACCGCAGCCCGCCCTGGGCGCGGCCAGCGTAGACCTGTTGCGTCAGCCTCTCGGATACCAATTGGGGGCGGCCATCTGGGGCCCGGGCGCGATGCTCTATGCCCCGACAGGCGACGACTTTGTGTTCGGCCACGACGGGTCCAACGAACCGGCTATCAACAGCGCCCTGCGCGTAAACCCGGCCAACGGCGACGCGATTGTCGTCCTCTCCACCGGCCGCGCGTTCCTGGCATCCTCGCTCGCCTACGAATGGACACTGTGGCAGACGGGCTATCCGGACTTCTTCGCCTTCGATACGGCGCTGTCCAGTGCGGTCACGCCCGCACTCTTCGGCCTCGCGGTGATCCTCGTGGTGTTTGTCGCCCTGCTGGTGCGGCGCCGGCGCCGGGTGCACAATTGACACACGCCACTGGCGCGGTAGTCGCGGCGCTGTAGCGTGAATACGCTGTATCTCAGCTGAAACTATCGGACCACACGGGAGAATGTCGTGACGGAACTTGTGCCAATGCGCGAACAGGATTTCGAGCAGTTCCTCGTAGCCTCAGCCACCGGCTACGCGGAGGACAACATCAGGTCCGGAAGATGGCCGCGAGAAAACGCACACGACAGGGCGATGTCGGAGTTGAAGGAATCCCTGCCACAGGGGATAGCCACGCCGGATAACCACTTCTTCTCGATCCTGGCCTGTCCGGACGGAGCAATTGTCGGCCATATCTGGTGCGCGGTGCGAGACAACGTCGGGCAGCGCAGTGCATTTATCTACGATGTGGAAATCAAACCGGAATTCCGCCGGCAGGGATATGCGAGTGACGCTTTCGTGGCGATACAGGAGCGACTTGCAACCATGGACGTGCAAAGCCTCGGCCTGCATGTCTTTGCGTTCAATGAAGGGGCCATCACCCTGTACAAAAAGCTTGGCTTCGAAGTAACCGGGTTCAACATGCAAAAAGAGCTGGGAGCTCAGGAATCCTGACTGGTTGCCCTGTAGCGATACTGCACTTTCGGGACACTAAAGGGCGTCGAGGGACGCCATCCCTCCTGCAAATCACTTGTACGCCCTGGCTCGCGAACGCCTCCCTACTCGGAAGCGATTTACCACAGCCTGTTTCTCAACCGGGATACGTGAATGGATATCACACTGCGCAAATTCAGCCCCGAAGACGCGCCCCGTGTTGCCGAACTGGTCGGGGATCGCGAGGTATCAAGGTGGACCTCGAATATCCCCTATCCCTATACACAACTCGATGCCGTGGAATGGATAAACAAAATGGCGCTTGATACGTCGGCCCGGGCATTTGCCGTGGAACTGGACGATCAACTCGTCGCCTGCATTTCCCATTGGCCAAATGCATCGGGAGAAATCGAGATCGGATACTGGGTGGGCAGGCCGTACTGGGGCAAGGGCATCTGCTCAACTGCCCTGCGCTTGATGCTCGACGGCAAGTCATTCCCCGCGGGATCCGATATCTACGCCAGGGTCATGGAGAGCAACGCAGCCTCCCGCAGGGTACTGGAGAAAGCAGGGTTCACCTACCTAGAGAACACCGTCATCCGCAAGGCTGGTAAAGCATCGCCCGCACAAATCTACGTTCGACGAGCAGCACTCTGACTCACACCACCTTCACAGTTATACTTTGGTGGAATGATTTCCTTTGAGCACAAGCCAGGCACGAAAATCGTGTATGCGAGCACCGACTGTTTCGACACCGAGGGTTTTGCCGTCGTGCCGGAGGTCGCGAGCCGCGACGATATCTCCCAGCTCTCGGCATTGTGTGACGAGTTGGACATCTGCGGGGCTGGGTCGCGCAACCTCCTGCAACTGGACTGGGTGAAGCGCCTGGCGGCGGCAATCAGCGAGCATCCGGAAATACGCAGTTTGCTTCCCCCGGATGCCAGAGCCGTCCAGTGCACCTATTTCCTGAAAACCGCGGACAAGAACTGGCTGGTACCCCTGCATCGCGACCGGAGCATTCCTGTACAGGAGCAGTTTGCGGCGACAGATTGGACAGGCTGGAGCCGCAAGGAGGGCACATGGTTTGCAGTGCCGCCTGATCGCGTACTTCGGCAACTGGTCGCGGTACGCCTCCACCTGGAGGAAAACAGCGCTGACAACGGCGCCCTGGAAGTCTTACCCGGATCACACCGTAACAGCGCAGGCTCCGGTAGTCGTATTGCCTGCCCGGTACCCGCCGGCGGCGCCCTGGTGATGAAACCCTCGATCCTGCACGCCTCGTCCAGGCTCAGCTCGGGTCGGCGCCGGGTGCTGCATTTCCTGTACGGGCCTGCGAGCTTGCCCGCACCGGCGCAATGGGCGTATAGCATCTGACGCCTTACACTTCCGTAAACGCGTTGATAAGACAAACATCCCCTGCAGCAACTGACGCTGGATTCGCCGAGTGAGCGAGACGTACAACAGACCGGGAATGCGGGCACTTGCCAGGGGTGACTGGAGACCATGCACACCATGAACACACGTACCCTCAATCGGTTGTCCAGCTGGCTTGCCGGTGCTGGTGCGCTGGCTACCGCGTCATTGTGCATCTACATGGCACAGCCGTGGGGTGATAATCCGGCATATCGCAGTGGCTCCGACTACCTGAACCTCGCGCTACTCACCCTGTGGGCACTGTCTCCGCACATTTTCATCCTGTGGCGAGCCAGGGGCCGCAATCAGCGTGGCGTCAGCACATTTACGATGCTTCTCTCGGCGGTGCTGGCCTGTCTCGGCGGAACGCTCCTGCTCGGGCAAACAGCGCTACTGAGCAAAGATGCCCAGGCAGGACTGGCGGTACTGGTAATTCCTGTGTACCAGTGGCTGTTGATCGCTTCGCTGGCTGCGATCAACTGGATCTACAGGGTTATCTTTGCGAAACAGGATTCCAGCACCAGGGTGAGGCAAGGGCGCCAAGATTAGCCGCTGTCCGGTACGACGCGGCAATTGCGCTCAAAAGCATGGGCTGTACCCCCACAGCCGCAACTAACCACTGATGGCCAGCCGTTCACTTCGGCACACGAACGATTGGGCCAAGCCCTATTCAGGCTCGTAAGTTTGAGCGGTTCCGGCACAACGAACCACCGCAACGACCCCACCGCACCAGCCCCTGTCACAATTCCCGCAAAAGCCGCTAAACTGTCGCCGCCCTCGCGGTATTCCTGACAACAAGAAAAGTAATGTCTATGGAACTGGATCGCATCCACCCCGAACTCCAGCACGTGTACCGGCGCGCACCGAAGCTGCCCATGCACAGCAAGCTGTTCCTGTCCTTCGCCAATTTCATCCTGCGCCTGCGCCGCGAGCGCAAGGCAATCGATGGCGTGACCATCCGCAATGTCCGCGCGGACGGAGCGAGTGTGAGGGTCTACAGTCCGCCCCAGCCGGGTTGCGGCGCCGCGATGCTGTGGATACACGGCGGCGGGCTGTTGGTCGGCCGCGCGTCGATCAACGACGACCTCTGTGCGCAGTACGCGCGAGACCTGGGGCTGGTGGTGGTCTCGGCCAACTACCGCCTGGCCTACAAACAGCCCTACCCCGCGGCCATAGACGACTGCTTCAATGCCTGGCGCTGGCTGCAGGCCAACGCCGGTGAACTCGGTATCGATGCGGCCCGCGTGGCCATCTCCGGACAGAGCGCCGGCGGCGGTCTCGCCGCCAGCCTGGTACAACGGGTCATCGACGGCGGCGGCGTGCAACCCGCCGCCCAGGCCCTGTTCTGCCCGATGCTGGACGACCGCACCGCCGCGCGCGAAGAACTGGATACTATCGAGCACCGCATGTGGAATAACCGCAACAACCGCACCGGCTGGTCGACGTATCTCGGGCAGGATGCAGGCATGCCCGCGACGCCGAAATACGCGGTGCCCGCCAGGCGCGAGGACCTCTCCGGCATGCCCCCGAGCTGGATCGGCATCGGCGATGTGGACCTTTTCTATGAAGAGTCGGCCGTCTACGCCCGGCGCCTGGCCGAAGCCGGCAATGACTGCGAGCTGCACACCGCCCCCATGGCGCCGCACGCTTTCGAACTGCTGGCCCCGGAAAGTACGCTCGCGCGCGAGTTCTTCGAGTCCAACTACCGGTTCCTGCGCAACACGCTTGCGCTGCCTGGCTGAGCGGAGCCTGTACACCGGGCAGGCGTCGAACGCCGCGCAGGATTCGCCGTATGCATCCAAGGTGTTGCCCGCCTGCAAATATCTACCCGCACCGTTCAATTTTAAGTAATATCAGGGAAGACCCGGGACGCCTGAGACGCCCGGGCATTTTTTTTTGGGGACTACAGAAATGCAACTGCGCAACACCCTGGTTCCGTTCGTCGTCGCAACGGCGATCATCGCGCTCGCGCCCGTGGTGGCCAATGCGGGCACCCTGACCCTCAACGGCGAACTGCTGCCGGGCACGGACCCTTGGTGGTACCGCCCGCTTACGCCTGGCGACACCGACGGTAACTACACCGAGCAGGGAACCTGCGCGGCCCTCGATGTTGACCCCGATCCAGTGCCGTACCACATCTGGGAATTCCACGTCACCGAGGCGGGCCTGTATGACATCACCATGACCCCGGATGACCCCGGCACCGACGGCCAGCTGGTCCTTTACGGTCCGGGCGCGCCGTATCCCGGCGAGTTCGGCGACACGGCCTGCCTGGGAAATATCGACGACGCCGCGACAGGCGAGTCCTGCTGTCCGACGCTGTCACTCGACCTCGAGGCGGGCGTCACCTATACCCTGGTCGTCACCACCTACGACGACGACGAGAGCGGTCCCTACGCGGTCGTGATCGCGGGTCCCGGCAGCATCTCTACCGACCCGCTGCGCGGCCCTGAAGCGGTCCCCGCCGCACCCTACTGGTTGCTGGCCGGCCTCGCTGCGGTGCTGGGGGCGGTGGCGTCCGTCAGGTTGCGCCGGCGTACGGACTAGCGACTAGGCAAATTCCTCGGTATCCACGTTGGCGCGCATGGCCTCGCCATAGCGGTGCCCAACCACCGTTTCCTGGTTGATCAGCGCGTCGAGTTCCGCAAGCACCGCCGCCGGCGGCTGCCAGTCCCAGCGCGCGATGTTCTCTTCCATGTGCGCCATGCGCCCGGTGCCGGGGATGGTGACCACGTGATCACCGCGTGACAACACCCAAGCCAGGGCGAGCTGGGCGGGTGTTACCCCCTGCCCTTCCGCAATGGCGTTAAAGGCGTCGACCAGGGCGAGGTTGCGCGGCCAGTTCTGCGCGGAAAAACGCGGCATGCCGGCGCGAAAATCGTTCTCTTCCATCTGCGCGGGGTCGCGCAGGCCGTCGGCCAGTACCCCGCGGCCGAGGGGCGAGAACGCCACCAGCGTGGTGCCCAACTCAGCGCAGGCTTCGCTCACCCCCAGTTCCGGGTTGCGCGTCCACAGCGAGTACTCGTTCTGCACGGCTGCCACCGGGTGCTCGGCGGCGGCCCGGCGCAGGGTGGCGGCGGAAACCTCGGACAGGCCGATGCCGCCGATCTTGCCCTCGCGCATCAGGTCCGCCAGGGCGCCGACGGATTCCTCGACCGGCACGTCATAATCGTGGCGGTGCAGGTAGTACAGGTCGATGTGGTCGGTCTGCAGCAGCTTCAGCGAAATCTCGCAGGCCTCGCGCAGTTTCTCCGGCCGGCAGTCGACGCGGCGCACACCGTCCTCGTAGAAGATGCCGGTCTTCGAGGCCAGGTAGAAGCGCTGGCGCATGCCCTTGAGTGCATTGCCGATGAGCTCCTCGTTGTGGCCCATGCCGTACAGGCGCGCGGTATCCAGGTGGTCGTAGCCGAGGTCCAGGGCGCGGTGCAGAATGGCCGCGCCCTCCTCGTCCGAGGGCTGGCGGCCGTAGGCGAAGGACAGCGACATGCAGCCAAAGCCCACCGGGCACACCTCGCGGCCGCCGAGTTTGCGTTTGCCGATGCTCATGTAGCGCTCTCCTGTTTGGCGATGTTGACGGGAATGCCGGAAAACCGCGGCATGAAGTTGATCGGTTCCAGCCAGGTCTCCAGCGAGGTCAGCTCCCCGGTAAAACTGCCGCGTCGCTCGATGCTACCAGCTTCCCGGACCAGGCCGCCGAACATGTGACTCATGGAAACAACGCCGCGCCGCACGCCGGACTCGGCGCGCACCACGCCAGAGATGCTGCCGTCCTCGGAGGCGATGGTGACGCGCTCGCCCTCGACAATACCTTCCGCCGCCATGTCCTCGGGATTCATGCTGGCCCAGTTTTCCGGGTATTTGTCGCGGGTGCGGTCGGCGTCACGATAGGCGCTGTTCATGGTCTCCAGCAGGCGACGGCAGGTGAGCTGGTAGGCAAAGCGCGAGTCGGGTTCCTCCGCCAGCAGCGCCGCGAGTTCGGCGACGATGTCCGGCGGGCAGAGTTCCAGACGGCCGCTGGCACCCTCCGGCGCGGACTGCACGAATTGCGGCTCGATCTCCGGGCGCACGCCGCCGGGGTTGTCACGCAGGGCCTCGAAGGGCACGCGGCTCTTCTGGCACAGGAAGCGGATCATCGCCTCGGGGTCCGGCGGGGAGTCCGGGTCGGTACCCAGCTCCATGCCCTCTTTGATAGCCGCGTAGTCGAGACCGTAGTTCCAGTATTTCAGGGTCAGCGGCACGCTCATGCGCGCGGCCACCGCCCAGAAGAATTCCCAGTCGTGGATCACGTCCCCGGGCGCGGGAACCACCGGCGCCGCGTACTGGGCGAAGGCCTCGGGGTACAGCGCATCGCCGGGAATGCTCAGGTCGTGGCGCTCGTAGGGCTGCGATGTGGCCATCACGTAGTGGGACAACTCGCAGGTCTCGTTCATGCGCGCATCCAGCGAGACCAGCAGTTCCAGCTCCTCGAAGGCGGGTACTGCGCGGGCCGGGTCGCCCAGGCCCATGACCGGGTTGCCGCCAAAGGAGATGAGCGCGCGGATGCGCTCCTCGCCGGGCTCGGTGATCTCGCGCGGCAGCAGCGCGGTGGGGAATTCGCCGAAGATCTTGCCGACATCCGCGGTGCGACACTTCACACCGGACTCCCAGCTGCGCGTGGGCGACACCGCCATCTCCACGCAGGGCTTGGGGTTCAGGGTGCCGGGGTTGTACAGGCGGTCGCCGGCGCGCTTGTAGCCGCCGACCAGCGCGTTGACCACCTCGATCATATGGTCGTTGAGGTTGGAGTGGGCGGACATGGATGGCCCGGCGCCGCTGCCGACGAAGGGGCGTTTGGCGGCGCCGATCCACTGCGCGGCGAGTTCGATCTCCTCAACGGTGATATCCGCGCGCCGCGCCGCCAGTTCCGGCGTGAACGGCGCCACCGCCTCGCGCAGCGCGTCCAGCTGGCTGGCGAAGCGGTCACAGAAATCATGATTGTAGGTGCCATCACGCAGCAGGATGTGCGCGATGGCAGCGAAGATCGCGGCATCGTGGCCGGGCTTCGGCTGGATGACGAGATCGGCGAAACGCGCGGTCTCGTTGCGCCGGGGGTCGATGACGATCAGCTTCGCGCCGCGCGCGCGGGCCGCTGCAAACGCGCGTCCCGGTGCACCGCTCTCCCCCGGACCAAACGGAAAGGTCTGGTGGCTGACCACCGGGTTGTTGCCCACCAGCACGCCGAGATCGACGTCGCGAAAACTCGGCTTGCCACTGGCCATCACACCGAGGCGGCCCATGGTCACCCACTTGGCCGACTGGTCGATGGTCATGGTGGAGAAAAAGTTCGGGCTGTCGATGGCGGCAACCAGGGCGCGCTCGAGCAGGCCGCCGAGCACACTGCGGTAGGCGCCGGTGCCATGGTAGACAGCGATTGAGCGCGGGCCATACTGCGCCAGCAGGTCGCGCAGTTTTGCGCCGATCTCGTCCAGCGCCTGGCGCGTGGCGATAGGTGCGAAACTGCCGTCTTCGCCGCGTTTGTAATGCTGCGTCAGGCGCTGCTCGGCGCCGTTGTGAAAGTCGATGCTGGCCAGGCCCTTGGGACACATGTAGCCGCCGTAGGGCGAGGTCGAGCCGTCGGCGACCACGCCGGTGATGCGGTCGTCATCGACGGTGACTTCCAGGGCACACAGGGCGCCGCAGTTGCGGCAGAAGGTCTTGGCGGTGTGGGTCACGCGCGCTCTCCCGGCTGTTGCGTTGTCGTTATAGTGAGGTGTCGTGCTGCCCGGCAAACCGGGCACGCCAGTATAGACAAGGCGCAGCGACGCGGGCAAAAACCCGCGTTTCAGGGGTCCGGTGTTTCAGGGGCCTGGTAAAAGTGACGATAAAAGGTGCGGATAGAACGTGCCGGTAGAACGTGCGCTATAGCGCACCGCCGGGCTACACCCGGCAGGCGCCCTGCCGGATCAACCCTCGACAGCGACGTCGTAGCGGCTGAGGTAGCGCTCGAACACCGGCCGCACGGTTTCCGGCGTAAGGCCGAACTCCGCCAGCTTGTACTCGTGCTTGCCGAACTTGGTCTGCGGGTTGTCGTCCAGCCAGGCCTGCATACCGGCTTGCGCCTCGGCGGTAAACTCGTCGCCCAGCGCGGCGTACAGCTTGCGCATGGTGGCGATGGGGTCGGTGGTCAGCTCCGCGTAGTGCACATCGACGATGCGCTCCTCGCCGAGTCTCTCGCGCGTATCCATGATGCGGTCCGCGTGCAGCTGCGCCTGGTACAGGCAGTTCTGGCCGATGAAGTCCTTGTCCTTGGCGCCGCCGGCAAAGCTGTTGTGGGCCAGGGAGATGATGCTGCAGAAGGAGCCGGTGGCGGTCAGCGGGTCGCGGTGGGTCCACACCAGGCGCGCGTCCGGGTAGACCTTGAGCAGGGTGTCCAGCCACAGGGCGTGGGACGGCATTTTAAGGTTCCAGGTGCCGGGGGCTTCGGACTGCAGCAGTTGCAGGAACTGCTTGTGGTACTCGTAGGCCGAGGTCATGTCGGTCTCGAACAGCCAGTCGCGATAGCCCAGCAGTTTGCCGCGGGATTCCCACATCAGCGTCTTGAAATCGTTGGCCATGATGAACACGCACTCGTTCGGGTAGATCGCCGAGCCGCGGTAGTACTTGCCCATCTCCGGCATCGCCTCGAGCATTTTCTTTTCCATCTCGAGACGGGCCAGGGCGCGCGGGTCGGTGGTCAGGGTGGCGCTGGTGGCCGGCGGTACCGGGTCGTCGATCTCCCAGGTCAGCGGCGAGCGGCGCGCCGGGTCCGCGGCCAGCAGGTTGCTGAGCAAGGTGGTGCCGGTGCGCGGGATACCGAACACGAATACCGGGCGCTCGATGGGGCGCTCCAGCAGTTGCGGGTGGCGGGCGAGGAAATCGGTGGTCTTCAGGCGCGTGGCCAGGGCCTGGATCACACTGCCCTTCATGCGCTCGACCGCCTGCTCCGGCGCACCCTGGGCGTTGAAGCCGTCGACCAGGATATCCAGCCCCTCGCGGTAGCTGTCGCTGTCGAAGGTCTCCAGGCCGGTGGCCGCGCGGGCCTGCTCGATCAGTTGGTCTACTACGATGGTCTGCGTCATGCTGGCTACCCCGACGATTATTGTGTGTGCGGCGCGCGACCGGGTGTTCCGGTGCACGGGCCCGGAAAACGGGCGCCGACATCTTGGCACGAAGGCCGGGCGGGGAACAACGGCGGGGGGTGTCGAGAGCCGGCCAGCCCGTCGCGGGCCGGCCTATGTGTTGCCTGGGTGTGCTGACTGGGTGTGGAACGAGGCGCGCGCTCAGCGCAGGGGCATGCGGCTCAGCGCGGCTGCATGCGAATGGCGCCGTCAAGGCGCACGGTTTCACCGTTGATATAGCCATTGCGGATCATTTCCAGTGCCATGCTGGCATATTCGGAAGCGTCGCCGAGGCGCTTGGGGAACGGCACCATGCCGCCCAGGGCCTCGAGCATCTCCGGCGTGGCGCGGGACATGGCCGGGGTGTTGAAGATGCCGGGCTGGATAGTGTTGATACGGATACCCTCGCGGGACAGGTCGCGGGCGATGGTCAGGGTCATGCCGACGATGGCGGCCTTGGCGGCGGAGTACGCGGCCTGGCCCATCTGGCCCTCGGTGGCAGCGGCGGAGGC
Source organism: Mangrovimicrobium sediminis (assembly GCF_004745945.1). Lineage (GTDB taxonomy): Bacteria > Pseudomonadota > Gammaproteobacteria > Pseudomonadales > Halieaceae > Mangrovimicrobium > Mangrovimicrobium sediminis. The sequence continues at coordinate 350,713 of NZ_SRLE01000001.1, forward strand.
GGTGTTGATGCACACGCCGCGCTCGCCGTCGACCGGCTCCAGGGTCATCATGCCCGCGGCGGCGCGGGTGATGCAGCGGAAGGTGCCCACGGTGTTGAGCTTCAGCACCCACTCGAACTGGTCCGAGGGGAAGATATTGATCTCGCCGGTTTTCTTGTCGCGGCGCGCGGTGGGAATGGCGTTGCCGCCGCCGGCGCAGCAGATCAGCGCGCGCTCCTGGCCGTTGGCCTCGCGCGCCTTGGCGAAGGCGGCGTCCACGCTCTCGTCGGAGAGCACGTCGCACTGGCAGAAGATGGCGCCGGTCTCGGCCGCGGCGGCCTCGCCACTCTCCGGGTTGAGGTCGAAGATCGCGACCTTCACCCCGGCTTCGCGCAGCGCCTTCACCGAGGCCAGCCCGAGGCCTGAGGCGCCGCCGGTAACAATCGCCGCCATCGTGGAATCTATTTTCATTTTAGGTCTCTCCAGTACTATAAAAGGCGAGGCTGCAAGGGCCTCGAAGCGAGGGCAAACTGTTATACAGCAGCGATGAAAACTATGCAAAAACTCATCGATCTGTATAATTCCGGACCGCGACAATAATTCGGAGAAGGATCAATGGCGAAGGTCATGCAGGGGGTTAGAATCCTCGAGGTAGCACAATTCACCTACGTTCCCGCGGCCGGCGCGATTCTCGCCGACTGGGGTGCCGACGTAATCAAGGTCGAGCACCCGGAGCGCGGCGACACCCAGCGTGGCTTCGTCAACCTCGGCGGCATCAAGGTCAACCCCAAGCGCAGCCCGTTCGTCGAACACCCCAACCGCGGCAAGCGCAGCGTGGGCATCGACATCTCCAAGCCCGAGGGCATGGCCGTCATCTACGAACTGGCCAAGACCGCCGACGTGTTCCTCACCAACTACCGCCCGAGCCAGCGCCAGCGCATGAAGTTCGACGTGGAACACATCCGCGCGGTCAACCCGAACATCATCTACGCCCGCGGCAGCGCCTACGGCGACAAGGGCCCCGAGCGCGACACCGGCGGCTTTGACGGCACCGCTTTCTGGAACCGCAGCGGCCTGGCCGACACGTTCACCCCGAAGGAACTGGACGGCCCGCTGAACCAGGCGATCCCCGCCTTCGGCGACTCCATCGGCGCCATGTTCATCGCCGGCGGCATCTCCGCCGCCCTGTTCCACCGCGAACGCACCGGCGAGGCGGTGGAGATGGACGTCTCCCTGCTGAGCACCGCCTGGTGGGCGGCAGGTACCTCCATCGACATGGGCCTGGACTGCGGCCATGTGATGCACAACGGCATGCCGCGCTCCGGCGGCAACCCGGGCAACCCGCTGATGGGTAACTATCGCACCGAGGACGGCGGCACCATCAACATGTGCACGCTGACCCCCGGCCCGCACATCAAAAACTTCTTCGAGCACATCGGCCGCCCGGACATGGCCGAGGACGAGCGTTTCTCAACCCCCGAGGCGCTGATGCAGAACTGGGAAGCGGCCAGCGTGGAAATCAACGCGGCCTTCGGTTCCAAGCCCTTCCTGTACTGGCGCGAGCACCTGAAGACCTACAGCGGCCAGTGGGCGCCGGTACAGAGCCTGATGGACCTGACCACCGACGAGCAGGCCCTGGCCAACGACATGCTGTTCGAGGTCGAGGCCGCCGACGGTGGCGACCCGATCAAGCTGGTGCGCGGCCCGGTGCAGTTCAACCACGAACCGGTGGTCACCACCCGCGCCCCGGAAGCCTCCGAGCACACCGAACTGGTGCTCATGGAGATGGGCATGGAGTGGGAGCAGATCGAAAAGCTCAAGGAAAAAGGCGCGATCGCCTGATCGAACGCGCCACAAGACTTACTCACCACAGTCAGCAGTAACGAGAAAACTATGAAACCTGGAACAAAACTGAAGAGCGCGGTGTGCGACACCGAAGTCATGGTCATCCGCGGCAGCGACGCCAGCGTCGAGTGCGGCGGTGCGCCGATGGTCGATGAAAAACCCGCCGAGCCGGGCGCCCTGGACGACGCCTTCGCCGAAGGCACCGCAATGGGCAAGCGCTACGTCGATGAAGCTGGCAGCGTGGAGCTGCTGTGCGTCAAGGCCGGCAAAGGTTCCCTGGCCATCGATGGCGTGATCCTGAAAACCAAGGACGCCAAATCCCTGCCCTCTTCCGACTGAACTCCCCGCGATGAACATTTTCCTCCTTCTGCAAATGGCTGCGGACGCCGGCCCCGACCGCGTCGGCCTGGTGTGTGACGGCCGTCGCTGGACCTACGGCGAACTCGCCGCTGCCGCCCGCGGCGCCGCCGATGTGATCACCGGCGCCGGCTGTACCCACGTCGCCCTGCTCGACGAAAGCAGTGCCGCAGCGCCCATCGCGCTGTTCGGCGCGGCGCTCGCCGGCGTGCCCTACGTGCCGCTCAACTACCGCCTGGCGGACGAAGACCTCGGTGCGCTGCTGGCGCGCGTGGCACCCGCCTGCGTGATCGGCGACGTCGCCCGGGCCGAGCGCCTGAACGCAGACGGCGGACACAAGTTGTTCACCCGCGAGGCATTCCTGGAGGCTGCGGAAGCCGCCGCCGAAGGTGCTTCCGGCGAGGAGCGTGAAGGCGAAGGCATCGCCGCGCAGATCTTCACCAGCGGCACCACCGCTGCACCGAAGGCCGCGCTGCTGCGCCACTCCAACCTGCTCGGCTACATTCTCGGCACCGTGGACTTCATGTCCGCGGACGAGGACGACGCCCAGCTGGTGTGCGTGCCGCCCTATCACATCGCCGGCATCTCGGCGCTGATGAGCTCCATCTACAGCATGCGCCGCATCGTCATGCTGCCGGCCTTCGAACCGGACGAATGGCTGCGCCTGGCGGCAGACGAGAAAGTCAGCAACGCCTTCGTGGTACCGACCATGCTGGCGCGCATCATCGAGCGCATGGAAGCCGGCGTGGAGGCGGACCTCTCCTCACTGCAGTCGATCGCCTATGGCGGCGGACGCATGCCCCCGGAGCTGATCGAGCGCGCCCTGGCGCTGTTCCCGGAGACCAATTTCACCAACGCCTACGGCCTCACCGAGACCAGCTCGACCATCGCGCTGCTCGGCCCCGAGGACCATCGCACCGCGTTCGCCTCCTCCGACCCGGCGGTGCGCGCGCGGCTGGGTTCCGTCGGCCGCCCGCTGCCCACCATCGAGCTGGAGATTCGCGACGAGGACGGCAAGGTGCTGCCCGCGGGCGAGCGCGGTGAGATCTACGTGCGCGGTGAGCAGGTCTCCGGTGAGTACCGCGAGCGCTCCGCGCTGGACGCCGAGGGCTGGTTCCCCACCCGCGACGCCGGCTGGCTGGACGCGGACGGCTACCTGTTCCTGGCCGGCCGCGCCGACGACGTCATCGTGCGTGGCGGCGAGAACATCTCCCCCGGTGAAATCGAGGACGTGCTCGACTCCCACCCGGCGATCGCCGAGTCGGTCGCCGTGGGCGTGCCCTCCGTGGAGTGGGGTGAAGCGGTGGGTATCGCCGTAGTCATCCGTCCCGGCCACGAGCGTCCCAGTGATGACGAACTCAAGGCGCTGATCAAGGACCGCCTGCGTTCATCGCGCGTCCCCGAGCGCATCGCCGTGGTCGACGAACTCCCCTACAACGAAATGGGCAAACTGCTGCGCCGCCAGGTGCGGGCGATGTTCCAGGACAGCTGAGTAGACCGCACAAAAAAGGGGTCAGAGCCGCGGCTCTGACCCCTTTTTTTTATCTCTAAATTCAGGCGAACTCGAAGTCGGCGAGCCAGCTGGCCATGAAGGTCAGGCAGCGGGCGGCGTCGGCGCCGTTGATGACGCGGTGGTCGTAGCTCAGGGACAGGGGCAGCATCTGGCGCAGCACCGGCTGGCCGTCGGCGTCGGGGACGAAACGCTGCTGGGTGCGGGTGATACCGAGGATGGCGACTTCCGGCGCGTTGATGATCGGTGTGAACGCGGTGCCGCCGATGTGGCCCAGGGATGACAGGGTAAAGCAGCCGCCGGACATCTCCTGCATGGCCAGGCCCTTGCCGCGCGCCTTCTCGGACAGGGCGACGATCTCCGCGGTAATCTCGTCCATGGACTTCTTGTCGCAGTCGCGCACCACCGGCACCAGCAGGCCGCCGGGCACATCCACGGCAAAGCCGATGTGGTAATAGCCCTTCTGGTACAGCGTGGCGCCATCCGCGGACAGCGAGCAGTTGTACTGCGGGAACTCCTTCAGCATGGCCACCGCGCATTTCATCAACGCGGGCAACAGCGTGCGCTTCTGGTCGGGGTGCTCGGCATTCCACGCCTTGCGACGCTGTTCGAAGACGGTGATGTCGGCCTCGTCGTGGTGGGTGACGTGGGGGATCATGCTCCAGTTGCGCTGCATGACCTTGCCGACGTACTGCTGGATCTTGCCCAGGCTTTTCTCTTCCACCGCGCCGTAGGCGCTGAAGTCCTCGACGGGCCAGGGCAGTTGTGAATCGCTCATACGGGGTACTCTCAGACTCGCTCGATCAGGATGGCGGGGGCCATGCCGCCCGCGGCGCACATGGTGACCAGGCCGCGTTGCAGGTCGCGGCGTTCCAGTTCGTCCAGCACGGTGCCGATGAGCACTGCGCCGGTGGCGCCGATGGGGTGACCCAGGGCGATGGCGCCGCCG
>NZ_SRLE01000010.1 GCF_004745945.1 Mangrovimicrobium sediminis
ACAGCTGGTCGGATCGCGGCGCCTCGGGGGGCTGGTAAACCATGCATCGCGTAATCGCCAATCTTTGTACCACCCGCCGCAGCCTGCGCCGCGCCTTTGGCGAGCACACGCTGGACGCCATCGAGGCGGCCATCAAGGCATCCGAGCGCGAACACAGTGGCGAGCTGCGCTTCGCCGTGGAAACCGCCCTGGACCTCCCCGCCCTGCTCGGCGGCGTCAGCGCGCGCCAGCGCGCCGTGGAGGCCTTCGCCAGCCTGCACACCTGGGATACCGAGGCCAACAACGGCGTGCTGATCTACCTGCTGCTGGCCGAGCGCGACATCGAGATTGTCGCCGACCGCGGTTACAACGGCCTGGTCAGCGCACAGCAATGGGAGGCGGTGTGCCGCGAGATGGAAGCAGCGTTTGCCCGCAGCGAGTTCGAGGCCGGCGCCCTGCTCGGCATTCGCCGCATCAGCGCGCTGATCGCCGAGCACTTCCCGCCACGCGACGACGACCGCGACGAACTACCCAATCGACCGACACTGCTCTGAGCGCGCCGCCGGACCTCAGCCCTCGCTCAGCGCAGTCGCGCGCGCAATCAGCAGGTCGAAGGGCGCATCCGCCGCCAGGGTGCCATAGCTCGCCGCACCCTCTTCCCCCAGCCGGTGCCGGCAGAATATCTCGGCGATCGCCGGCTGCTCGCCGCTGAGCAGCACCGCCGCCTGCAGGGCCTTGGCCGCGCGCTCGACCACGTATCGGCTGCGCACTTCCAGGGTCTCCGGCCGGTCGAAATCCGCGGCCAGGCGTGCCACCGCGAGGTCCAGGTCGCGCTGCTGGCCACCGGCGCGGCCGAGCACCTCGAACAACGCCTCGCGAGTTTCCGGCTCGCGGCGCAGGGCGCGCAGCACGTCCAGGCACTGCACGTTGCCGGCCCCCTCCCAGATCGAGTTGAGCGGCGCCTGGCGGTACAGGCGCGGCATGATGGTGTCCTCCACATAGCCGATCCCGCCCAGGCACTCCTGCGCCTCGTTCACCTGCCCCGGCGCGCGCTTGCACACCCAGAACTTGCCCAGGGCAGTAGCGATGCGCGCAAACGCCGCCTCGCGTGGGTCGCGCGGCGCGGCGTCGATGGCCCGGGCCACGCGCATGGCCAGCGCGGTGGCGGCCTCTGCCTCCAGCGCGAGATCGGCCAGCACGTTGCGCATCAAGGGCTGGTCGATCAGCAGCTTGCCGAACACGCGGCGCTGGCCGGCGTGGTGTACCGCCTGCACCACCGCCTGGCGCATCAGCGCCGCCGAGCAGGTGATGCAGTCGAGGCGGGTGAGCGCGACCATTTCCAGGATAGTGGCGACGCCTCGACCCTCCGCCCCCACGCGCAGGGCGTGGGCGCCCTGGAACTCCACCTCCGAGGAGGCGTTGCTCCAGTCGCCGAGTTTGTCTTTCAGGCGCTGGATAGCCACGGCGTTGCGCGTGCCGTCCGCCAGCAGGCGCGGCACCAGGAAGCAGGTGAGGCCCGCGTCTGCCTGTGCCAGGACCAGGTGGGCATCGCTCATCGGCGCGGAGAAAAACCACTTGTGGCCGACCAACGCGTAGCTGCCATCGGGCTGGGTCACTGCCCGGGTGGTGTTGGCGCGCACGTCCGAGCCGCCCTGTTTTTCCGTCATGCCCATGCCGATGGTGCAGGCGCGCTTGTCCGCCATGGGCAGGGCGCGCGGGTCGTAGTCCTGCGCGGTGAGTTTCTCGACCCACGGTGCGGCCCAGTCGCCGGCGTGACGCAGTGCGGGAATGGCGGCGTAGGTCATGGACAGCGGGCAGGCGCTACCGGCGTCGGCCTGGGAGCCGAGGTAGATGAGCGCGGCGCGCGCCACATGCGCGCTCTCGCGATGGACATTGCGCCAGGCATAGCTGTGCACGCCATGCTGCATCGCCAGTTGCATGATGCGGTGATAGGCCGGGTGAAACTCGACCTCGTCGATGCGCCTGCCGTGGGCGTCGTAGCTGTGCAGCACGGGGCGGTGGCGATTGGCGGCAAAGCCCAGCTCGACCAGTTCGCCGCCGACCAGGCGCCCATACTCGTGCAGGTGGGATACCGCCCAGCCGGCGCCCTCGCGTGCCACCGCTTCGCGCAGGGGTGCATCGCTGGTCCAGGCGTTGTAATCGCGCAGCGCGCCGGGCTGGTTCTCGACGGCGTGGGTGGCGAACTGGCTGGGGTCGGTCATGGGACGCTCCGGTGCACACAGGCGGCGGTGGACGGTGGCGCCAGTTTACCGATTACGTCCTGCCCTTCAATTCCAGCGTATTGCCCTCGGGGTCGCGCAGGTAGATGGAGGGGCCCTGGCCGGCAGCGCCGTAGCGCGATTCCACCGGGCCGTACTCCACGCCGTGTTTGTCGAGGTGCGCGGTGATCGCCGCGACATCCCAGGGCTCGACCTGGAAACACACATGGTCCATGTTGGGCGCGCGGCCGTCCGGCGGGTCGCCCGCCGCGCGTCCGAGTTCGGTCTCCACATCCACCAGGTCGATCAGCGACAGGCCGGCGCGCAGTTGTGCCAGGCCCAGTTCGCCGGGGCCGCGCTCCAGGCGGCAGCCAAGCACGTCGCGGTAGAACGCGACCATCAGCTCGATATCGCGGGCGCGGATAACGACGTGGTCGATGTGGGTGAGGTTGAGGGGGTTGGCGTCCTGCATGCCGGACAGCATAGCACTACATGGACGCCAGCTCCTCGAAGATGCCCGCCACTTTCTCCGCCTCGGTGATCATCAGGTCGTGCCCGGTGTCCACCACCCAGAAGCGGCCCTGGCACATCTCGCGCAGGGCGTCGTGGTATTCCTCGGGCATGTTCTCGGCGCAGACGATGAACGACTGCGGCAGGGCGCGCACCCGCGCCTCGTCCTGCAATACCAGCTTCTGCTCGAAACAGGCGAAGGGGTGCGGGGTGAGCCTGGCCGCCATCCACTCGATCTGCGCCGGGTCGGTAACACCGAAATACCCGTAGGGCAGGTCGTCGGGAAACAGCACCAGTTCGACGCCGTCGACGATGCGCCCGCGTGCGCGCGACGCCGCCATCATCTCGCCCGCCACGTCCACCAGGGACTGGCCATTGCTGGGAAACGCGGCGTCGAGGTAGACCAGGTTGCCGATACGTTCGGGCGCGCGGTCCGCCACTCCGGTGATGACCATGCCGCCGTAGCTGTGGCCGACCAGGTAGACGTCCTGCAGGTCTTCGAACTGCAGCAGCTTGACCACGTCGGTGATGTGGGTGTCGAGGTTGATCGATGGATTGAGCAGGTGCTCGCGCTCGCCCAGCCCGGTGAGCGTCGGCGTGTAAACTTCGTGTCCGCTTGCGCGCAGCAGCCGCGCCACCGGCTGGTAGCACCAACCGCCGTGTCCGCCCCCGTGTACCAGTACGAATGTCGCCATGCGTGTTCTCCTTTGCTGCGCCAGCGGGCGCCTGCATTATGTTATCGACGGGTAACTTATGGCCTGCACGCCTGGCTGTCAACCGCTGTATACTGGCCGCCCATGACCTCGAGCCCCCCGATCAAGCGTCGCAACGCGACCAAAACCCGCGCCCGTATCCTGGCCGCGGCGCAGGCGTGCTTCGCGCGCAGCGGCTATTCGCGCAGCGGTATTCGCGAGATCGCGGCACTGGCGGATGTCAGCTCGCCCATGCTGCTGCGGTATTTCGGCTCCAAGGCGGGGCTGTTCGAGGCGGCGCTGACCGACGCGGTGCGCATCGACGAGTTGCTGCAGGTGGATCGCACACAGTTCGGCGCGCACCTGGCGAAGCTGTTCACCGACGCGGCCCTGGACCTCACGCCGCCGGCGATGATCGCGCTGTCCACCGGCGACGACGAGGCCAGCGAGATCACCCGGCGCGTGGCGGAGGAACAACTGGTGCGCCCGCTGGCCGCCTGGCTGGGTACGCCTGACGGCCGCGTGCGCGCGGTGGAGATTTTCATGCTGTCGACCAGCTTCGTGCTGTACACGCGGCAACTGCCGCTGCTACCCGCCAGCGGGCCGAGCCGGCGCAAGCTGGCGGCCTGGCTCAGCGAAACGGTGCAGGCGATTGTCGACGCCCGCTGACGCGGGCGCGGCAGGTTACGGTGTGGTAGGTCAGGGCGCGTCCGGGACGAAGATCACTGGCGGAATATCAGCGACACGCGCGGCCTCAATGATCAACTCGGCATCCTCGGACAGCAAGAACCCCTGGTTGACCGCATCGCGCGCGGCGTCCTCGACGGCCACCGCATAGGCTGCAGCATCCGGGTACAGGTCCAGCAGGGTTTCCACGCCGAAGATCTCCGTGGTGCCGAACAGCGCACACACGCTGCCATCCTCGATGTCGCCCTGGCCCTCGCCGGAGAATCGCGCGATCGGCGCATCCACATAGGGTGTGCGCACCCCGCCCAGCACATTGCCGTAGGCATCAAACTGGTAGGCATCGCCGGTATCGTTCAGCGCCAGGCGCTCAGCTTCCGGCGGTGGGTCGCCATCGACCAGCCAGCGGTTGAGGCCCGCGATCGCCGCTTTGGCCGCGAAGTGCAGCGGCCCGCTGTTGATCGGCTTGTCGCACTCGATGAAGCCCGGCGCCGGCGTGGCGTTCTCCACCACCGCGGCGACCGCGGGGTCGTCGCCGAGGTCGAAACGCCCTGCGATCGATACATAGATATCCGCGTGAGCCGTGCCCGGGACCTCCCACAGGCGGAAGCTGTCGCTGTCGTCCTGGCGGTCGGCGAAGCTGCCCAGGGCCAGCACGTCGGTCTCGGTCTGCAATACCAGCACCGGCTTGTCGAGGTCGTCGCGGATGCGCACGACTGCGGGTGTGGTGATCTCCGCCTGCGGCGCCTGCGACAGCGGTGCCGAGGCAGCATCGCCGATATGCACCCGGCTGTGGATGAAGTAGGCGTCGATCAGGTCCGTGCGCCGGCCCAGGGTGTTGACGTAGGTGGTCAGGTAGAACGCGGACTGGGATTCACCCGCGGCGATGATGCGCTGTGCGGTGAGGTCCCCCAGCGGCGCGACCGTGCCCGGGTAGCGCACCGCCTGCGCCGCCTGGGTGAAGATGTCGTAGGCAAAGCTGTCTCCCGGGTGCGAGAGCGAGCCGTAGCGCTCCGGGTTCGCCTCCTTCAGCGGCGGCGAGATCACGTCGTCGAAGAACAGGTCGCCGCCCTCCACGCCCACCTGTTGCGCGGACACGCCTACCCAGGCGTAGCCGCGGCGGATGAGCTCCGTGTGCAGGGTCACCCAGTCCGCCGGGCCGTCCGCCCCTGCGGTGACGTTCAGCCACTCGAGAATGACCGTGCCGTTGAAGGCCAGCGGGTCGATCGGCCGGTAGACCACCAGGCGTGTCTTGTAGTCGGCGGAGGCATCGGGCACAACCCGCCAGCGGCCATCACTGTCGAAGAGGTTGTCATCGCGATAGGCGCTGGCAGTGCCGGCGAAAAAGAATTCGGCTTGTTCGTAGCCGACATCGGCGAGGTTGAACAGGGTGCCGAGCAGCAGGGGGTTGCCCTCCAGCGGACCTTCGACAACCGGATCCGGCACCTCCAGCGCCGGGTAGGCGGGACCATCGGAATCGCCGCAGGCACTGAAAAACAGGCTGAAAATAACGATGGCGCACAAACGCCAGGGTAAACACGAGGGCAAACACGAGGGCAAACACGAGGATAAGCGCGGAGCGGACATGGACGGCTTCCTTGTCGATATTGGTCGATCTTATTATGGGTGCGGGGCGCCGCCTGGCGCTCCCGGTGCCGGGTCACTCTAGCAAATCGCGGCCTCCAGTGCCCGGCTGCAAGCGCCGTTCAGGCCCCGCTCAGGGCAGGTACCAGATCGGCGAGCTGAACGCGCGCTCCTGGTGCACCAGCGGCACCGTCGCATCCATCTCGATACCGTTGCGCACCTTGTCGTACAGCGTCCAGCGCGGCGTCGGGATCTCCAGCACACGCACGTAGTAGAACGCCTGCTGGGCGGGGTCGAAGTCCGGATCCTCGAACACTGCCTGCAGTTCGGTGGCGCCAATGGTGTTGCTGTACTCGGCGGTCTCCAGGTTCACGGTGTTACCCACGGGCGGCAACTTACCATCGGCACCGGGCTCGCGCTCGCCGGACCAGCGCACGTCGTAGATCTTCTCGCCGGTGTTGCCCTCGGCATCCACCCAGCCCTTGATCACCTGCACGCGGTCGAGGTTGGCGCCGTCCGGGTCCTTGCTCGCGGCGATGATGAACGTCGGCGGCGTGCCGGCTTCGGCGGCCTGCAGCATGCCGCCCATGGGCACCCCGCCGCCGTAGCCGGCGGCGACAAAATCGCCGTCCAGATCGGCGGCACTGAAGCCATAGCCACCGAAAAAACGCACCGACATGCGCGGACCGGTGGTGGCGAAGGTCTCACGGCGGTGCATGGCGTCCCAGAGCGCCTCGCGGGTGTTGGCCACCGACCACACGCCCATTACTCCGGAGGCGGCCATCTCCCAGCCCATGTAGCTGTCCGTCGCCCCGCTTAGCAGCGGGAAATTCCAGCGCCCAGTGTTGCTGGGCTCGAGGGTTTTGAATTTGCCGAAGAAGTTGTCTTCCTCGGTCGTGGACAGCCCGGTATGGGTATCGGTGGCGCCGTTCGCGCCGTACAGGAAGGGGTTCACGCCCAGTTCGCGCTTGATACGCATGCCGGATTTCAGGGCCTCGCGCCAGTACTCGAAGCGCCAGGCACCCTCGGGCTTGGGTTTGAGGATCAGGTTGCCGCGATCCCACAGGTCCCAGCTGGCGAACTCGTCGTCCGGCGACAACGACGGGTGCGACTCGCTCTGGCCCTTGATCTGGGTGACCTCGTACAGGCGCTCGTAATGGGCGCGCATCTCGGCCCACTCGCGGGTCATCGGCGAACCGTCGAACTGCTGTTCCTCGAACATGCGCCCGTTGGACATGTTGCCGTTGTGCGGGATGGCCAGCATGCGGCCGCCGGTCTTGTCCTCGTAGGCTTTCATCCAGGCCCACAGCTTCGTCGAGTCCTGGGTCTCGAAGGTGGTCAGCGGAAACACCTGGCTGGCGCGGTCGGCGCCGTCGCGGAAGATCACATTGCGGTGCAGGTTGTCGCCACCGTCGGCGTTCACCGTCCACTCGTAGGCGATGAAGGTGGTGAACTTGCCGGGATCGTTATATTTCTCCGCGGCCTCGATGGTTTTCTCCCAGGCGGAGACCATCCATTTCGGGTCCATGACCACTTGCGGCAGGCGCCCCTCGGACTGCATGACAACCAGTTCGCTCTTGGCGTCAGCGGCGCGCTTGTCATCGCCGGAAGTGAGCGCCTCGTACCAGCGCTTGAGCACCGGGTCGGCAAGCATCTCCGGGTTGCCGGCGACCAGTTCATTGATCACGCCCATGCCGTCGGAGTGATCGGAGACCAGGAACCAGTCGTAGGGCCGGTGCAACTGCGCCTTGAGCCCGGAGTTGCTGGTGACTTCCTGGCCCAGGGCAAAGCGGTAGGCATCCTCGGGGCCGGTGATGGCGCCGTCCATGCCGGCGTCGGCGGACCAGCCGGTATGCACGTGGGTATCACCGAAATACGCCACCGTCGGATAGGCCGGCGTCGACGATTCGGGTGGCGGCGGGGGCGCGGCTACCGGGACTTCCGCGGCTGGCGGCGGCGCCTCGGTCTGCGGCGGTGGTGCCTGTTTCTGGCAGGCACCCAGGGTGAGCAGGACTGCGGACAGCAATGCAGTACGGGACAGACAGGCAGCGACTTCCATGCGGCGATCTCCGGGGCTGGAACCTCCGCAAGTCTAGTACGCTCAGGCCCAAAAGCCAGCGGTGCGCTCGATCACCCAGAACATGGCGAGGGCGCCGACCGCATAGGCGGGAACCTCGCGCCAGCGCGGCGGCTCGCTGCGCAGCGCCTGCCGCGCCACCCAGCCGAACAGGAGCACCGCGGCGACGAACAGCAACTGGCCGATCTCCACGCCGACATTGAAAAACAACAGCGCCGCCGGCACCGCGGACTGGGGCAGGCCGATCTCCCCCAGCGCCGCGGCGAAACCCAGCCCGTGAAGCAGGCCGAAGGTGAATGCCACGATCCACGGGCGCCGCGCGGTGAGGCTGGGCAGGCCGCGCTCGCGGTGCACGATCTCCGCGGCGACAAACACGATGGACAACGCGATACAGGCCTCCACCGGCGGCACCGGCACGCGCACCAGGTCCAGCGCGGCGAGGCTCAGGGTAATGCTGTGGGCCACGGTGAACGCCGTGATGGTGGCGACCAGCTTGCGCGTGCCATCGACCATGAGCAGCAGCACCAGCACGAACAACAGGTGGTCCAGGCCGATCAGGATATGCTCGACACCGAGCACCAGGTAGGTGGACACCACCTGCCACAGGCCGGGTTGCGGTTCCACCACGTAGCGCGGCGCCTCCGGCGTCAGGCGGTGCACCAGGGCGCTGCCGTCGCGGTATTGCACGCGCAGCAGGGTCTCGGTGCGCAATGCGGCGGGCCCGGTCATGCCCAACTGCGTGCCGGCGAGTCCGCCGGGACGCTGCAGGGTCCAGCGCTGCAGGTGGGCGCCGCCGACGAACCCGTCGCTGATCGCGGACTGCGCGACCACGCTGTCATCGAACTCCACGCGCAAATCCAGTCGCTCAGCGCCACCACGTGCGGGCACCTTGAACAGCACCTCGAAGACATCCGGCCGGGTCTCGGTCAACTGCAGGTAGGCCGGGCGCAATTCGTCGGCGCGCGCCCCGCACACGGCGCACAGCAAGAGCAGCGCCAGGATCGGCCTCACGACGAGACTCCCGCGGCATCGGGTTCGATCACGATCTCGTATTCACGCTTGAGCTGCGCGATCAGTTCGGCCTTGACCTCGGCGTTCTTCGCCTCGCGCCACTCGCGCTCCACCGTCGCGCGGACCTCTGCCAGCGGCGGCAGGTAGGCGGGCTCGCGCGTGTCCAAACGCACCAGGTGCAGGCCCAGACCGGAGCCGATAGGCTCGCTCCACTGCCCCAGCGTGAGCGCTTCGAGCTGGGCAGCGAAACCCTGGCCGAAGCTGCGGTCCACCTGCGAGGCGGCCGCCCCCTGCATGTTCGCGGGCAGCAGGGAGGGGTCGCCCGCCGCCACATCCCCGGCCAGCAACTGGCGGCGCGCCTGCCCGGCGCGCTCGCGCACCGCGCCGGGCGCGTCGGGGGAAAAGTAAAGCTGCTCGAAGGTGTAGCGCGCCTCGCGCCGGAAGCGCTCGGGATGCTCCGCCAGGAAGGCTTGCAGTTCGTCCTCGGCGGGCTCGTAGAGGGCGACGGCGTCGGTGGTGAGGAACTCCATCTTCTGGCGCAGGCGCCGGCGCACCACGTCGTCGCCGCTGTCCAGCCCCAGGGCCAGGGCCTCGCGGTAGAAAATTTCCTCGACCACGAAGTTGTCGACCAGGGCGGCGAGTTCCGCTGCGGTCGGCGCGCGGTTCCAGGTGCGCTGGAAATGGGCGCTCAGCTGCGCGACGCGCCCGCCATCGACGACGATGCGCCGCTCGTTGTCAAAGCCGTTCGGGTTAACCCAGCCGTACAGGGCAAACAGGCCCGCGCCGAGCAGCAGGAAGTGCAGCAGTGGTTCTCGCAACAGGCGTCGCATGTCGGGCTCCTCGGTACTCCGGTGCAGGCAAGTGACAGGAGGGCCGGCGCGCCCACGTGCTGCGCTTGCCAGAACCTCTGCCGGTGTTATTCTAGCGTGCAGCGCCCCGCCCGATACCGGCGAGCGGTGCGCAGCACAGATATAAGGTGCGCAGCACACATAATAAACCGCCGGAAACCCCGTGAGAAATCACCATCAGCGATACAGCGTCCAGCGATAGCGCCCTCCCCGAACCCGAACTGCCCGACGCCCTGCGCTGGCGGGTGGTCGCACTGTGCGCCATGGTCCTGCTGCTCGACGGCCTGGACATGATCGTCGCGCCGATCAGCGTGCCGGCGATGGCCGCCGACTGGCAACTCGCCCCGGCGCGCTTCGGCATCGCGCTGTCCGCCTCGGTATTCGGCATGGCCATCGGCGCGGCCTTCATCACCCCGCTGGGCGACCGCTACGGCCGCCGCCCCATGGTCATCGCCGGCTTCGCCGTGGGCGGGCTCACCTGCCTGCTGGTGCCGCTGGTGCAGAACCTGCCGCAGCTGGTCGGCCTGCGCTTTATCACCGGACTCGGCCTCGGCGTCAGCCTGGCCAACGCCCTCACCCTGGCCTCCGAGTACGCCCCGCCGCAGCTGCGTTCCCGCGTGCTGTCCTGCGTCTACGCGATGTCCGCCCTGGGCGGCGCCTTCGGTGGGCTGGTGGCGCCGCCGCTGCTGGCCAACTGGGGCTGGCAGGGCGTCTACGTGTTCGGTGGCCTGCTGCCGCTGGCCATGCTGCCGGTGCTGTTCTGGGGCCTGGCGGAATCCCGCCAGTTCCTCGAGGCCCGGGCCTCGCGCGAGGCGCAGGCGGCGGTATCCATGGACAATTCGGCCGGCAGCCTGCACCGGCTGCGCCTGTTGCTGGCGGCGCCCTACCGCGCCACCACCTTGCTGGTGTGGAGCCTGTTCTTCCTCTCCACCTTCTGCACCTACGTGATTTCCAGTTGGCTGCCCACCCTGCTCAATCTCGCCGGCTGGACGGTGGACAACGCCGTGCGCGCGGTCACCGTATTCAGTTTCGGCGGTATCTTCGGCGGCTTCTTCCTCGGCTGGATGGTCGACCGCCAGCGCGTCATGCCGGCCCTGGTGCTCGGCTTCGGCGCGGTGGCCGGGGCCATCGCGGCACTGCACGTGGTGCCCGCCCAGCTCACCGCCTGGATGCTGCTCATCGGCCTGATGGGCGCCGGCACCATGGGGGTCGCCTACGCCCTCACCGCCTTTGCCGCCATCGTCTACCCGACCTCCCTGCGCGCCAGCGGCATCGGCGCCGCCGGTGCCCTGGGCCGCTTCGGCGCCACCATCGCGCCGCTGGCGGGGAGCTGGCTGCTGGCCCAGGGCCTGGCGGCCCTGCACATACTCTCCAGCCTGATCCTGCCGATGGCCTGCGCCCTGCTGCTGATCGCCCTGTTCGGCCGCCGCGCCGCCCGCTCCGGCGAGGCTTGATCCCTCCCGCGGGGCGGGATATTTTCGTGAAACTTCTTCCCTATACTCCGGAACGACTGGAGGAATCACCGTGAAACAACACCATATTCTCGTCGTCGAGGACGAGCACGACATCGCCGAACTGATCGCCCTGCACCTGCGCGACGAGGGCTACCAGGTCACTGTGGCCAACGACGGCCACGCCGGCATGCGCCAGGCTTTCGCCCGCAGCTGGGACCTGGTGATCCTCGACCTGCGCCTGCCCGGGCCGGACGGCCTGTCCATCTGCAAGGCCCTGCGCGCGGAGCACAACTATGTGCCTATCCTGATGCTGACCTCCAAGTCATCGGAGCTGGACCGGGTGCTCGGCCTGGAGCTGGGCGCCGACGACTACGTGACCAAGCCGTTCAGCGTTTCCGAGCTGGTGGCGCGGGTGAAATCCCTGTTCCGCCGTATCGACGCCCTCAGCTCAGGGGCCGAGAGCGCCGCGCCCGAAGCCCTCACCGTGGGCGACCTGAGTATCGACTCTGCGCGCCGCGAGGTGCGCGTGGGCGAGTCGCGGGTCGAACTCACGGCCCGCGAGTTTGACCTGCTGCTGCACTTCGCCCGCCACCCGGGCCGCGTGTTCAGCCGCGCCCAGCTGCTGGACTCGGTATGGGGGTTCGGCCACGAGGGCTACGAGCACACGGTCAACTCGCACATCAACCGCCTGCGCGGCAAGATCGAGCCGGACAGCGAGCACCCGCAGTACATCGTCACCGTGTGGGGCGTGGGCTACAAGATGCAGTCCGTCGCGAGTGCCGCCTGAATGAACTCGCTGATCACCCGCCTGTCGCTGGCGCTGCTGCTGATCATGATCGTGGTCGGCGGCGCGTTCTACGCCCTGGAGCAGTGGGGCGCCCAGCGCTACCACGAGGAAGTCACCCAGCGCCTCAACGCGGACATCGCCATGTACGTGACCGGGCAGACCACGCTGATGCACGACGGCGCGGTCAACCGCGAGGAACTTGAGCGCCTGGCCGAGCGCGCCATGGTCATCAACCCCTCGGTGGAGGTCTACCTGCTGGGCCGAGACGGCGCCATCCTCGGCCACGCACTGCCGCCGGAGACCATCCTGCGCCAGAGCGTGGAACTGGGGCCGGTGACCGAACTGATCGCCGGCGACGCGAAACTGCCGCTGTACGGCACCGACCCGCGCAACCCACAGCGCGAGAAAGTATTCTCCGCAGCACCGGTGATGGACGAGGATACCCTGCAGGGCTACCTCTACGTGGTACTCGGCGGCAGCAAGTACGACATGCTGGCCGGCGCGGTGCGCGACAGCTACGTGCGCAACATCAGCGTGCTGGCGATTGCCGCCCTGGTGATCGGCGGCGGATTGGCCGGGCACATCGTGTTCACCCTGCTCACCCGGCGCCTGACCCGGCTCACCCGCGACGTGGAGGCGTTCTCCAACGTCGCCCTGGACCCGGACGCGGACCCGGAGGCCCTGCTCGGCTTCGACACGCGCAGCGGCGACGGCAAGGGCGATGAAATCAGCACCCTCAGCGACGCCTTCGCCGCCATGGCCAGCAAGATTCGCGAGCAGTTCCTGGCCCTGCAGGAGAACGACCGACTGCGCCGGGAGCTGATCAGCAATGTCTCCCACGACCTGCGCACGCCGCTGGCCAGCATGCACGGCTACGTCGACACCCTGCTGCTGAAAAACCGCGAGCTGGACGCCGACCAGCGCGAGCAGTACCTGGAGATCACACGCAAGCACACCCAGCGCCTGGGCGAGCTGATCGGCGACCTGTTCGAGCTGTCCAAGCTGGATTCCGGCAGCATGCCGCTGGCGCTGGAGACCTTCTCCCTCGCCGAACTGCTCAACGACGTGGTGCAGGAGTTCGCCCTGGAGGCGCGCCGGCGCGATATCGACCTGCGCCTGGCGGGGGAGCCGGACCGCGCCCTGGTACACGCGGATATCGGCCTGGTGCAGCGCGTGCTGGAGAACCTGATCCGCAACGCGCTGGAATACACGCCCGCCGGCGGCAGCATCACCCTCGACGTGAGCGCGCAACAGCAGGACGTGGCGGTGACCGTCGCGGATACCGGCTGCGGCATCCCCGACGACGAGATCGAGAATATCTTCGAGCGTTACTTCCGCAGTTCCCACGGGCGCTCCTCCCGCGGCCAGTCCAGCGGCCTGGGCCTGGCCATCGTCAAGCGCATCCTCGACCTGCACGGCAGCCGCATCACGGTGGCCAGCCGGGTCAACGAGGGCACCCGTTTCGAGTTCAACCTGCCGTCGGCGGCCGCCGCCTGAGGGCGGCGCGGCGCCAGTCGTCGAGCTTCGCGCGGCGAGGCTTCAGCCAGCCATTCCGTCGAGAATAAACTGCGGCAGGTGGAACGCGCCTACATGCACGCCGGGGTTGTAGTAACGCGTGCGCAGGCCGCTGGCGGCGAAGCGCGCGGCGATCACTTCCTGCGACTGCTGGCGCAGCGACGCGTCATCGCTGGCCCAGGCCAGGGTCATGAGGCCGCCCACGTAGGTCGGCACCGCCACCTGGTAGAAGTGGTGGTCGGCGAACACCGGCGCCAGGCGCCGGGACGTGTCGCGTACTTCATCGGGCTGCAGGAAGGGCACGCCGTTCTGCGTCACCAGGATGCCACCCGGGTTCAGGCGCTGGTGGCAGGCGGCGTAGAAGCCGCCGCTGAACAGCACCTCGCCCGGGCCCACCGGGTCGGTGGAATCGCTGATGATCACGTCGAATTTTTCTTCCGTTTTGGCGACGAAAGCGGCGCCGTCATCGAACACCAGGTTGAGGCGCGGGTCGTCGAAGGCGCCTGCGGAGTGCCCCGGCAGGAACTGCTTGGCCATCTCGGTGACCGCGGGATCGATCTCTACCATGGTCACGTGCTCGACTTCGGCGTGGCGTGTCACCTCGCGCAGGATGCCGCCGTCGCCGCCGCCGACGATCAGCACCCGGCGCGGCGCGCGGTGGGCGAACAGCGGCACATGGGTGAGCATCTCGTGGTAGGCGAACTCGTCCGTCTCAGTGGTCTGGATGATGCCGTCCAGCGCCAGCACCCGGCCGAACTTCGCGTTGCGGAAGATCACCAGGTGCTGGTGCCCGGTTTTCACCTCGTAGAGGATTTCCTCGACCTCGAACTGCTGGCACCAGCCCGCGTACAGGGTCTCCCGGTACTGCTGCTCAGGCACGCTCGACCACCCCGCGCAACTCCTCGAGGATGTTCATGCGCCGCGGGTGGAAGGCGCGCTTGAGTACGCCGATGGCCTGCTCCGGGCGCGCGTCACCGCACATGAACACGTCGAAGGCGGCGTAGTCGCGCTCCGGCCAGGTGTGCACCGAGATGTGTGACTCGGCGAGCACCGCGACGCCGGAAATGCCGCCGTTGGGGGTGAAGTGGTGCAGGTGGATGTGCAGCAGGGTGGCACCGGCCTCGACCACGCACTCGCGCAGCGCGTTTTCCATGCGCGCGAGATCATCCAGGTGCGTGGCGCCCCAGAGGTCGAGAATCAGGTGTGTGCCGGCGAACACGGTGTCGCCGCGGGTAACGAAGTGGTCGGCGGGAATCGCTTCCTCACCGATCTGGTGGTGCTCAGGCCAGGCTTGCATGGCATTGAGCGGGCGTACTACATCACGTTCAACAGGCGCGGCGTCGTGTGCCATCCCATCGGGCTCCTCAAACAGCAGTGGTTGTCGATCGCAACGCATCTGCCGGGAACTCGGTCCGGGATTGCGCTGCGCGTTAACGGATGAACATAAAAAAGATCGGGTTGCTTCGATGGCGGGAATCATAAGCCCAAATTGTGGCAACGCAAGCGTTTTTCGGACGCGTTTTGTGAAATTTTCCGCAGGCCGTGGCCGGTGCGCGCCCGACGCTCCACCGCGCAGGCGACCACGCCCGGCAACTGCGGTCGACGACGGTGGATTCCGCGGTTTATCCCCCGGATAATGCCTGCTCACCCGCCGCAACCGCAGCATGCCCGATTCCGCCAACAGCCAGCGCCACCGACGCGCCGTCAGCGCCCTCAATCGCGGCGACCTGCGCGCCATGGCCGGCGAGTGCGAGGCGATTGTCGCCGCCGACCCGGACTTCGCCGACGCCTGGTTCCTGCTGGCCATCGCCGCCGAGGCGCGACGCGACCTGCCCGGCGCATTGGCGCAGCTGGAGCGCGCCGTGTCCCTGGCCCCCGACAATTCCGATTACCTGGCCCAGCAGGCCAAGCTGCTCGCCCTGCTGAACCGGCCCGCCGCTGCACTGGCCGCTGCCGATGCAGCACTGGCCGCCGGTGAACCGCGGGCGCTGGCGCTGGACACCCTGGGCGTGGTGTTTACCCGGCTGGGCGAACACGCGCGGGCGGCCCGGGTGCTGCAACGGGCAGTGGATGCGGCGCCGTCCAACGCGCAGTTCCACTTCAACCTGGCCTCGGCGCAGCAGTTCCTGGGTGACGAGTCGGGTGCACGCGCCCACTATGAGCGCGCCATCGACCTGCAGCCGCGCTTCGCCCGCGCCTACTGGGCACTATCCGAACTGGAAAAGACCGCGCCGGATACGACGCGGCAGGCGCGCCTCGAGGCACTCGCCGCAGACCCGGCACTGGGGGCGGTGGACCGCCTGTACATCGGCCACGCCCTGTCGCGCCTGTACGAGCAGCGCGGCGACTACCCCGCCGCCTTCGCCGCCCTGTGCGAGGCCAAAAACGCCCAGCGCGAGCGCATCGCCTATGACCGCGCGCAGGACGAGGCGCTGTTTGCCGCCCTGCAGCAGGGGTTCACCGCGGCGGACCCGGAGCCGCGGCCGCCGCAGCAGGACTGGACGCCGCTGTTTATCGTCGGCATGCCGCGCTCCGGCACCACCCTGGTAGAGCGCATGCTCAGCGCCCACCCGGCCATCGCCGGACTCGGCGAACTGCAGGATTTCCCGCACGCGGTAAAGGCAGCCTCCGGCGAGCGTTCGCCGCGTGTGCTGGACCCGGCGGTGATCGCCGGCGCGCTGGAGGCGGACCCGGAACAGATCGCCCGGACCTACCGCAATGCGCTGGAGACCCGCGGTGGAACGCCGGCGCCGGGCACGCGCTACCTGGCGGACAAGCAGCCGCTCAACGTCCTGCAACTGGGGTTCATCCTGCGTGCACTGCCCGCAGCAAGGGTGATCATCGTGCGCCGCGACCCGCTGGATACCTGCCTGGCCAACTACCGCCAGTTGTTCGCGGTGAACTTTTCCTACTACAACTACGCCTACGATATCGCCGACACCGCCCACTACTACTGCCTGTTTGATCGCCTGTGCCGGCACTGGCACACGCTGTACGGCGCGCGCATCCACGCCCTGCAGTACGAGCAACTGGTCGAGGACCCGCGGCAAACCCTGGGCGCCGCACTGGACTACCTGGCGCTGCCCTGGGACGACGCCTGCCTGGACTTCCACCACCGCGATGGCGCGGTGACCACCGCCAGCGCCATGCAGGTGCGCCAGCCGCTGTACCGCGACGCCATAGGCCGCTGGCGGAAATACGAGAAGGAGATGGCGCCGGCCATCGCCGAGCTGCGCGAGCAGGGCGTGACCGGCGTGTAGGACCCGCCGCCGGGCGGCGGATGGGCCCGTGGAGCGCCCCGGCCTAGAAGCTGTAGGTCATGCGCAGGCCGAAGGTGCGCGGCGCGCCGATGTACTGGGCGTAACTGCGCAGGGTGAAGCCGTTGATGTCATTGCCCGGGCCGGCTTTTTCGTCCTGCAGGAAGCGCCGCGTGCCGCGGATGCCGGTGACGTAGTAGTCGTCGAACAGGTTGTCGACATAGGCCTGCACCATCCACGCGTCGCGACTGAAGCTGGCGCTGAGGTGGTGGATGTCGTAGGAGGGAATCGACTCGCCGCCGTAGTCAGCCGCCAGGCCGGTCTCCGGGTCGATGAGCGGGTCATCGTCGCCGCCGACGATGTTGTACACGTCACCGGTGTAAATAAAGCCGTAGTTCAGCTTCATCTCAATGCCATCGCCGACGATGTCGGTGTAGGTCAGGTTGAAGGTGCCCTGGTGCTCCGGCGAGCCGGGCAGGCGCGCGCCCTCCTCGGCATCGAAGGGGCCGACCAGGCCGGGCGCATACTCGGTCAGCTCGGCATTGGTGTAGGCGTAGGTGACATCCACCTCCCAGTTTTCGCCGATCAGGTAGCTGCCCTGGAACTCCAGGCCCTTGCTCTCCGCCTCCGAGCCGTTGCCGATGATCGGCAGGCCGCCGAGGTCGGTGGTGGTGGACACCTGCAGGTCCTGCCAGTCGATGAAGTACACCGCGACGGTGGTGGAGAGACGGCCGTCGAGCAGCAGGCCCTTGTAGCCCAGCTCGTAGTTCTTGATGGTATCCGGGTCGATGAACACCTCGTCCGCCTGCGCGCACAGCTGCTGGTCGGTGCTCTCGATCTGCTCCGGGGTACACTCGGGCACCGCGTTGACGCCGCCGTTGCGGTAACCCTCGGAGTAGGTGGCGTAGATCATGTTGTCCGGGTCGAGGTCGAAGGCGACGTTGAATTTCCACAGGTCGCCGTTGTTGCTGCCCTTGTTGGTACCGAGGTCCACGTTGATCGCATCCTGGGGCTCGCCGAGGAATACGGTATCGAACAGCGGCAGGCCGAAACCGCCGGTGCTGTCCACGTCGAAGGTATAGTCGCGGTAGCCGACGGTGACCTCCATGCGGTCGTCGAGGAAGCGGTAGGACAACTCGCCGTAGAAGGCCTCTTCCTCCTGGTAGTAATCGGTCAGCTCGATGTACTCCAGCGCGTCCGGGCGCAGCTGCACGCCGCCGAATTCATCCACCGCGAACTGGTCGAAGCCCGGGGTGTATTCCTCGCTCACCGCGTCCTGGTCGAACTCGTTGTAGAAGTAACCCACCACCCAGGAGAAGGGGCCGCCGTGGGTGGAGACCAGGCGGATCTCCACGGTATCGGTTTCCTCGTCGTTCTCCTCGCGGGTGTAGGACGAGAAGCTGGGGAAGAACTCGTAGCCGTACTCGAAGTCCAGCAGCAGGTCGGTCTGGTCGCGCTGGCCCTCCTCGTGAAAGTCGGTCTTGCCGTAGATCACCGTGGCCTCGGCGATGTCCATGATGTCGATCTTGACGTCCAGGCTCCACAGTTCGGTGCGGTAATCGTTGGGCTCCTCGTAGCGCAGGCCGGATTCGTACTTGTCGGTGCCGAAGGACAGGCGGTGGTCCAGCTGGCGGCCCTCGGCCTCGGTGTCCTGGTACAGGTACCACAGGTTGGCGTCCAGCCAGTCGTTCGGGGTGAAGCGCAGGTTGAGGCGCCCGGCCAGGGATTCCTCGCCGTTGGCGTCCTTGACCCGCTTCAGATTGGCGTTGACGTCCTCCGGGTTGCTGAAGTCCGGCTCGGGGTTGGACACCCCGCCCTCGCGCACCACGTAGTTGTAATCCACGAAGCCGGGGTCATCGAGCTGGTCCAGGCTGCCGCGCACCGCCAGCACGTTCTCGATGATCGGCAGGTTGATCGTGACGCCAACATCGTACAGGTAGCCGCCGCTCTCCTCGTTGCTGGAGAAGTTGCCGCGCGCCTCGCCGTAGAACTCGGTGGCGTCGGCCAGCTTCGGGATGTAGCGGATGGCGCCGCCCATGGTGCCCTGGCCGTACAGGGTGCCCTGCGGGCCGATCAGCACTTCCACCCGCTCCAGGTCCACCGGTTTGATATCCACGGTCACCGGGATGTCGCCGAAGTAGCTGGCTACCGTGTCCGAGACGAAGCCCGGGCCGGTCGCGGTGGTGTTAAGGCCGCGCACCAGGATGTCCGGGTGCTCGTCGCGCGGGCCGCGGTCGATCACCGTGAGGCCGGGCACGTAGTTGGCGATCTCGGTGACGCCGTACAGGCGCTGGGAAGCGATCTTGTCGCCACTCACCGCCGAGATGTTGATCGGGATGTCCTGGATCGATTCGCTGCGCCGCGAGGCGGTGACGATCACCTCCTCCACGCGCAGGGAATCGATCTCCTGGGCAAATAGCGACGGCGCGGCGAGGCCAACGGCGGGCAAGGTGGCAATTGAGACGGCACGGGCGAGCGTACGCTTGCGATAAGGTGTCTGGCGCATTGGGATTCCCCTGTCTGTTAGCAGTCTGTTAGCACGCGTTTTAGTGTTAGCCGGCATACCGCGTTTAGCAGCGGCTTGAGCTTATGTTTAGTGCAAAAGACAGGCCATCGGTAGCCAATTGCGGTCAGTTGCAAGCAAGCTGCGGTGAATCGAGGGGCGCGCCACCCGCCGGACAGGGTTCAGGGCGGCGTAAAGGGCTGAAATGGGGCAGCATCGCGCGATTGCACCAACAAGTCGCACGAGAGACCCGTACCCGGCTAAGGCAGTGCCAGGCACATCAACCAGATCGCGCACACCATGCCCACCAGCCAGCACAGGGAGCGCAGCTTGTCGATGTCGGCGAGGTAGAACGCCAGGTGCCCCACCCGCGCCGCGACCCAGACCAAGCACAGGGTCTGCACCATGGCTGCGGGGCCGTTCGACGACAACGCGAGTAACACGCCGGCGGCGAACGCGGGAAACGCCTCGAAGGCGTTCTCGTGGGCCCCCAGCGCGCGCTGGCCGAGGCCGTCGAGGGCGGCCTGTTGCTGGCGCGGGTAGCGGTTGTCGTACCCGCCGGGTTGGCGGGCCTGCACGTAGCCGAGGGGGGCTTTGGCGAGCAGGGGCAGGATGGCGCCGATGATCAGACAGGCAACGATGACGGTCACGGGTGAGGCTCCTCGTTCTGGTTTGGGACTGTGTTCACCTTAGGGTACTGGGTGGGGTCTGTCATTCTCTGGGTAGGGCTGGGCTGGCATTGCTGTGTCGGAGTGCGCTGACCGGCAGGCGCGGACGCGGTGTGCCCCCGTCGCTCCAAAAGCTCAGTCGCGTCGGGGGCACACCACGTCCGAGCCTGCCTCTTGCCGGTACTACTCGACGGGTGATCGCCCGCCGAGTCCGGGGGGCTTCGAGGGTTGCCGGGAGACCCGCGGGCGGAGCGCTCTGAAGATCGCGCCCCTCCGGGGTGCCCTCAGTCGGTCGCGAGCCAGCGAGCTGTCTCGCTCCACTTCCTCGGCGCGCCTTTTGCGAGCGCTCCACCCGCCCGTCTCCCGGCACTTGCGTGCTCGATGCTCGTGGTGGTTCGGTTGGCGGAAAGACAGGCGACTGCTTGAAAGTTTCTGCAGCAAAGTCCGGGCGGTTAATACTCGCTCCCCGGTGCGCTGCGATTCCCTGTATGTGGCACCGTTCCAGCGCGAAACCACCGTGCGCGCAGTCGGCGCACTGCGCAGGACCGCAACTCGAAACTCCAAACATGACGTCTCACGCGATGCGAGGCCTGGCAGCGGGGCTGTTGGCCGCGGAAATCACGTCTGGCGCCGAGGGAGAGCCAGGAGACAGCGAAGCGCTGTAAGGCTCCTGGCCGACTGAGGGCACCCCGGAGGGGCGCCAGACTGGAGCGGCCAGCAGCCCCGCTGCCGGGCCGTCTTTGGCGAACTGAGCCCGTGGCAATCTCTCAGCAAGCGCGATGTCGCGCGGCCGGAGGCGTCAGCCCTTCCAGGGTGAGTGCGCTTTTCGAACCCTGGAAGGGCTGCCGCCTCTGGCCATGAACAAACCAGCCAGCCGGCGATCCCGCACCGGAGAAAGGCGCAAAAAAAAAGCCCGCAAAAGCGGGCTAAGCAGGAGGCCTGGAGGCCCGAAGTCAGAATAGGCCGAGCGGGCTGGTGCTGTAGCTGACCAGCAGGTTCTTGGTCTGCTGGTAGTGCTCGAGGGCCTTGTGGTGGGTTTCGCGGCCGATGCCGGATTTCTTGTAGCCGCCGAAGGCCGCGTGGGCCGGGTAGGCGTGGTAGCAGTTGGTCCACACGCGGCCCGCCTGGATCGCGCGGCCCATGCGGTAGGCGCGGTTCATGTCGCGGGTCCAGACGCCGGCGCCGAGGCCGTATTCCGTGTCGTTGGCGATGGCCAGTGCCTCGGCCTCGTCCTTGAAGGTGGTGACACTGATCACCGGGCCGAAGATCTCCTCCTGGAAGATGCGCATGTCGTTGCGGCCGAACAGCATGGTGGGCTGGATGTAATAGCCGCCGGACAGCGGCGCCTTGAGGGATTCCGCCTCGCCGCCGAGCAGGACCTTGGCGCCCTCCTGCTTGCCCACGCTGATGTAGTTCATGATGCGTTCGAACTGTTCTGCGGAGGCCTGGGCGCCGACCTGGGTCGAGGTGTCCAGCGGGTTGCCGCGCACGATGGATTTGGAGCGCTCGATAACGCGTTCCACCAGGTTGTCGTAGATGGATTCCTGGATCAGGGCACGCGAGGGGCAGGTGCACACCTCGCCCTGGTTGAAGAAGGCCAGGGTCATGCCCTCGACGCATTTTTCCAGGTAGTCGTCCTCGTGCTGCACCACGTCCTCGAAGTAGACGTTGGGGCTTTTGCCGCCCAGCTCGACGGTGCTCGGGATCAGCGACTCGGCGGCGCACTTGAGGATGTGCTTGCCCACCGGGGTGGAGCCGGTGAAGGCGATCTTGGCGATGCGCGTGCTGCTGGCCAGGGCCTGACCCGCCTCCTCGCCGAGGCCGTTGACGATGTTCAGCACGCCGGGGGGCAGCAGGTCCGCGATCAGCTCTGCCAGCACCAGGATGGATGCCGGGGTCTGCTCGGCGGGCTTGAGCACCACGGCATTACCGGCGGCCAGCGCCGGGCCGAGTTTCCAGGCGGCCATCAGGATGGGAAAGTTCCAGGGGATGATCTGGCCGACCACGCCCAGCGGTTCGTGGATGTGGTAGGCGACGGTGGTCTCGTCGATCTCCGCCATGGTGCCTTCCTGGGCGCGCAGGCAGCCGGCGAAATAGCGGAAGTGGTCCACCGCCAGTGGGATGTCCGCGGCGAGGGTCTCGCGCACCGGCTTGCCGTTGTCCCAGGTCTCGGCCACGGCAAGCTTCTCGATATTCTGCTCGATGCGGTCGGCGATGCGCAGCAGCAGGTTGGAGCGCTCGGCGGCGGGGGTCTTGCCCCAGGCCGGCGCGGCGGCGTGGGCGGCGTCCAGGGCCAGTTCGACATCGGCGGCGTCCGAGCGCGGCACGCTGCAGAACACCTCGCCGTTGACCGGGCTGGGGTTATCCATGTAGCGGCCGTTCACCGGGGGCACCCATTCGCCCCCGATAAAGTTGCCGTACTGGGTCTTGAAGGTGAGGATGGCGTCTACTTCGCTGGGGTTGGCATAAATCATTGCGGCTACTCCTTGTTATTGGCATAACGGGGCGCCGACGCGGCGGTACCCCGGGTCGTATCCGTGCAAAGCATAGCCAATCGGGGGCGGCGCGCTAGCACCAGCGTCCGCGGGACTAAACTGAGCGTCCGGAGGACTTGGACTGAGCGTCCGGAGGACTTGGACTGAGCGCCCGGAGGACTTGGACTGAGCGTCCGCACGACTTGCTCCGAGCGTTCGCGGGACTTGCGGCCGAGCGCCGGCAGAACGGTGCGCGGGGCCGGCGATTGTGGGAAGATTGCGCTTTGGCCAGCGCCGGGGCGCCCTATCGTGGGGTGCGCGACTGGTCCCTACCGACGGCAGGACGGCCGGCAGCAGCCAGGTGACGTATGCAGAAAAATAACTTGAGTAAGGAAATCGCGGCGGTGCGCCGGCGCGGCGGGCTTCGGCCTCCGCGGCAGCTGGTGGAGAACCGCACCCTCTATGAAAGCCACAGCGCCGAACTGTCCATCTACGACACCTACGCCGCCGCCGAGCGGGTGCGCCTGGACGCCGAGGAACTGCTCTACTGCGGCATGCTCAGCGGGCGCAAGGTGCTGCACGGGCAGGGCCTGGCGGACGCGCCGTTCACCCCCCACGAATCCTTCGTCATGGCCCCCGGCGAAAGCGTCGACATCGACTTTCCCGAGGCCACCGCGAACAACCCCACCACCTGCCTGACCCTGGGCATCAGCCGCGAGCGGCTGCGCCTGGAATGCGAGCGCCTGAACCGCCAGCACCCGGCGCCGGGCCTGCTCGGCGAGTGGTCGCCGCGCCCGGAGCAGGTGCTGCACCTGTACCACACTGAGGCCACCCAGCAGTTGCTGGCGCGCATCGTCAGCTGCTTCCTGAGCGATGACAGCGAGCGCGACCTGGTGCTGGATCTCGGTGTCACCGAACTGGTCACGCGCATGCTGCGCCGGCAGGGCCGGGATTTCATCCGCCGCTGCGCCGCCCTGGACCCGACCGCGGACGCACTGGCCCAGGTCATCGCCCATATCGAGCAGCACCTGGGCGAGGCGATCGAAGTTGGCGAGCTGTGCCGTATCGCGTGCATGTCACGCAGCAAGTTCTACCAGCAGTTCAGCGATGCGCTGGGCGTGAGCCCGATGGAGTACATCCAGCAGCGGCGCCTGGAGCGGGCACGGGAGCTGATCGCGGCGGGCAACGGTGTCACCCGCACCTGCTACGAGGTGGGCTACAGCAACCCCAGCCATTTCTCGCGCCGCTTCCAGCAGCAGTACGGGGTATCGCCCAGCGCCTACGCCCAGCGCGGGCTTGAGAGGGCCGCAGTCGCTAGCGAACCCGCCGCGCACTGAGGCCCCCGGCCCGGGCGAAACCGCCCCGACAGCTTTTTTTCCAGACGCTCTGAATGCAGCCCGGCAGCGGCGGGCCGGGGCGAGCGCGTCGACCCCGCTACTAGCGCCAGGGGTCGACGAGCACCTTGCACTGGTGGCCGGGCTGGCGCAGTGACTCGAACGCGGTGGGGAGCTGGTCCAGTGAGACCGTATCGGTGACCATGGCCAGCGGTTCCAGGTGACCGGCGGCGAGGGTGTCGGCCACGGTGCGGAACTCCTCGAGCAAAGTGCCCACGGCGAAGCGCACGGTGACTTCCTTGAGCGCGGCCGTCGCCGGCACGAAGGTCTCGGCGTGAAAGCACATGCCCAGTACCACCACCGTGCCGCGCGGGCGCACCAGTTCCACCGAGCGCGCCACCAGTCCCTGGGCACCGGCGCATTCGAAGACCAGCTCCGGCGCGCCGCCGAGTTGCTCCTGCAGGCGCACCGCAAAATCATCGTCCATGGCCAGGAAGGCGTCGGCCCCCATGGTCATGGCTTTCTCCGCGTGGCGGGTGGAGCGCGCGGCGGCGACGATACGCCCCGCGCCGAGCCGGCGCGCCCAGTAGATGGCCGCGAGGCCAATCGGGCCGGCGCCGATCACCAGCACCGTGGCGCCGGGCCGCACGCCGGCCAGCGCCACTCCGTGCAGGCCGCAGGTGAGCGGTTCGACAATCGCGGCATCCGCCAGCGACAGGCCCTCGGGCAGCTTAATGCAGGCGCGCGCCCCGGAGGTCTTGTACTGGCCGAAGCCGCCCATGTTGAATGTCAGCTGGCTGCACCAGAAGGGCGAGCCGGACAGGCACTCGGCGCAGGCGCCGCAACCGCTGACCGGGTGCGGCACGACGTGGTCGCCCACCTTGAGAAAATCCACCCCCGCGCCCACCGCAACCACCTCGGCGCCGCTCTCGTGGCCGGGCACGAAGCCGGCTTCATAGGTGGCGCCGGAACCGTCGGTGTAGTGCAGGTCCGTGCCGCAGATACCGCAGCGCTCGACGCGCAATACCACCTGCCCCGGGCCGGGTGTCGGGTCCGGCAGTTCGCGGATTTCCAGGGGCTGGCCCACCTGGTTGAAGACGGCGGCGCGCATGGCGGCTCCTCCTGCTGACGTGTTGGGCGCAAGCCAACGCTGGCGGTTGGCGTCGCGCGTTGCGGTTGAAGTCCTAGAGCTGCGGCTGGAACCGCTCGAGGTACCAGCGGTAACGCGCGAGGATGCCCTGCTCGGTGAGGCCGAAGTCCGCGAGGTCGTAGCGGTGCTCCACCTGCCCCTCCGGGTTGGCGCGGATACGCTCGCCGATCAGGCGCTCCGCGTCGGCGCTCATCTCGATCTCGAAGCGCTCGTAGATCTGCCTGATGGTGCCCATCGGGTCCGCGTGCAGGTCCTTGTGGTAGACATCCATGAAGCGGTCCTCGTGCTGCTCACGCACCGGGTAGCCCGCCTCGATGGCGTCGATCCACTTGTGCATCTCGCGCACCCCGAGCAGCGGCGCAGTGACCTCGGCGCCCTCGCCCTCGAAGGCGCGGTGGATGAACTGGATGGTGCTGCTGATCGAGGGCACCGCGCGCAGCGGGTGGCGGTGCATCTGCACCACGCAGGCGTCCGGGAAGTGCTCGAACAGCCAGGCCAGGTGGCCGGCGGTGCCCGGGTTCTTTAGCAGCCAGCGGCGCTGGTCGTAACAGCCGATGAGCTTGAGGATATCCACGTAGCGGTCGAAGCTGGGGCGCTCGTCCTGGCTCTGCCACCAGGCGTCGTAGCCGCCGGAGTACCAGGTGCAGGCCCAGCGGTTGCTGGTGAAGTTCTGCCGCTGCAGTTCCAGGCACTCGTCGTATTCATGGGCGACGATGTTATGCGTGGCCGCCGCCTCCGGTGAAACGCCAAACAGCCGCGCCAGGTAGTTGAGCGCGCGCTGATAGGCGGGGTGGGATTCCCATTCCTCACGCGGCGGCCGCGGCATGGGGGCCACGGTGAGCCAGTGCTCCAGGCCCTGGAACTGCGGGTCCGCGCCCATCAGCTTGTGCAGGGCGGTGGTGCCCGAGCGCACCAGGCCGGTAATGACCAGCGGTTTTTCGATGGCGTTGTACTGCCACTGCGGGTGCGCCTTCCAGCCCTCCTGGGTGTATAGCCGCGCCATCAGGGTGAGCAGCACGGCATCCCAGGCGAGCTGGCGGCCGGCGGGGGTGAAACTGGGGTCGGCGTCCATCGAGGCGAGCACCACGGCGAGGCCGGTCTGGTAGTCGTCCTCCCCGAAATCGGTGAGGCCGGTCATGGCGATGGCCGCCTCGTGCAGGTAGTCCTCGCTGCGGTAGAAGCGCGTCGGCGCCGTCCATTTTGGGTCCCAGGCCATGGTCTCTCCCTGTAGGGCTGCGGGTTGTGGGGCTACCAGCGCCGGCGCAGCTGCGCGCCGAGGCGTCGCTCGCGCAGGGCCTGCGCGCGCTGTTCGGGTGTGACGCGCGCCATGCCGGCAGGCAGGGTGGCTTCCAATTGTGCGAGCGGCACCCGGGTCAGCGTCGGCACCGGTGCGCTATCGCACTCGGTCCAGCGGCCGAACACCGTGCCCTGGCGGAAGCCGCCCGGGTCCAGCCAGTTGGCCACGCCCGGGTCCTCCAGGGCGATCACCGCGCGGAAGCGGCCGTCCGGGTCGATGCTGGCGGTGTGGCCGTTGAGGCTGGTCTGGCGGTAGACGAATTCCACCGCGTTGAAGTACGGGTCATTGAGCTGCACGTTCCAGTAGTGGCGCTGTGCGGGGAGGTCGGTCTCCAGCAGCAGGGCCTCGCCCTCTTCCAGCTCGAAGACCGCGGTCCAGTAGTCCTGGTTCTGGATGCCCATGCCCTCGAAGCGGTTGAGTTCGAAGCTGTTGCTGCCCAGGCGCGCGATGAGGTCCAGCTGGTATTCGAACCACAGGCGGCTCCAGCGCTCGGAAAGCGTAAACATCTCGCGCAGCTTGTGGTCGATCTGCGCCGGGCTCATGCGCGGCTTCACCGGCGGCGCGTCCAGGCACTCGATGGCCAGGCGAGTGTCCGCCTCGCCGCCCCAGTCGTAGGAGCGCAGGCGCACCATCATGAAGTCGCAGCTCGGGTCGAGTTCGTGCCAGGTGCCGATATAGCCCGCCGGGCGTTCGACGCTGGCGATGAACTCGAAGCGACCCTTCGCATCCGGCTGCAGTTCGCGGGCATCGAGGTAGCTGATCTGCCGGCCGGGCGGGTAGACCATGCCCATCATGCCGGCGCCGAACTGGAAGTGGACCATGTAGGTCTCGCCGCGGTCGCCGCTGATGCGGTACTGGCGGTGGCCGTCGATGGGCGCGTAGTAGTACACGTCGTCCGGATTCGGCTGCAGCAGGTAGACGGAATTCCACAGGGGCATGAATTCCGGGTGCAGGGGGTCGGCCTGGAAATACTGGAAATAGGCGTAGGAGAGGTTCATCGCCAGCTGGCGGTAGACGTCGGCGCGGTACTCCGGGTCGTCGGGGCGCCAGGTCAGGTCGAGCAGGTCGCCTGCGGGCTTCAGCAGTTCGACGTAGTCGGCCCAGGGGCCAAGGGGTTCCGGCATCGTGTTACCCGTGATTATTTTTATAAATACTCGTTTCACATTAACCGCTGGCCGGGCGCGACGCAAGGGCGGGGCGGCACAGGTGGCAGGCGCGGGGAGCGCTGTGACAAATGGGATGGCGCCGCTGGACGGGGTTGGCGCTGCAGGTCCCGGCTGGGTCCGCGAGACCGAACAGGAACAGCACAGGGGGCTGTTCTGCTCACGCCACTGCGGAGCCAGGCCGATAGCGCTGTCGAAGGACGCAGTTATGGCGGTTGCCATAGCGGGCCAGTAGACTACGCGCCCATGACCTCCACGCGCCAGACCGTGCGGCGGGGCATCATCGACGCCCTGCCCCTGTTCATCCCGGCCATCCCCTTCGCCTTCGTGCTCGGGGTGACCATCCTGCACGCGCCACTCTCGGCGTTGGTGGGCTGGAGCAGTTCCTGGGTGATCTACGGCGGCGCCTCGCAGCTCACCCTGATCACCCTGCTCAGCGACGGCGCGGCGGTGGCGGCGGCGGTGATGGCCGCGCTCATCGTCAACGCCCGCCACCTGATGTACTCCGCCGCGCTGGCCCCGGCCTTCCAGCAGCAACCGGCGTGGTTCCGCTGGGTGGGCTCGTACTTCCTCATCGACCAGGTGTTCGCCCTGTGCGTGCTGCGCAAGCACCTGCCGCCCGAGGAGTTCCGCGCCTACTACCTGGCGACCGGGCTCACCTTCTGGCTGCTGTGGTGCGCGGCGACGGGGCTGGCGATCATCATCGGCCCGACCATCCCCAGCGAATGGGGGCTGGGTTTCACGGTGCCGGTGATGTTTACCGCGCTGGTAGTGATGGGCATCGACCGCTGGCCGAAAGCGGCGGCCGCGCTGATCGCCGCCGCGGTGACCTTCCTCGCGGCGGACCTGCCGCACCGTTCCGGCCTGCTGCTCGGCGCCGCGGCGGGTATCGTGTTTGGGCTGCTGTACGAGGGCTCGCGCAAATGAGCGGACTCATCGCCATTGTCATCGCAGGCCTGGGCACCTATACCAGCCGCGCCCTGTTCATCCTCGCACTGGCCAACCGGCGCATCCCCCACGGCGTGTCGGTGGCCATGGAATACGTCGGCCCGTCGGTGCTCGCCGCCCTGGTGGTCGCCCTGCTCACCGCCCCCGGCCAGGGCGGCCTGCCCGGCGCCGCGGAACTGGTCGCCCTGCTGGTCGCCACGCTGCTCGCCTGGAAAACCCGCAACCACCTCCTCACCCTCGCCCTCGCAATGCTTGTGTTCTGGGCCCTCGGCGCCCTCCTCTAAAAAGAAAGGGGTCAGAGCCCTTTTTGACCGTAAAAGCAGTGCGCTTTTTTTAAACCGGGGTCATCAAGCTCAGCTGTCGCCGAGTTGCCAGAGGAGGAAGCTGTAGATGTCGGCGTATTGCTTGAGGACCTGCCCGCGGGTGGAGCCGATGCCGTGGCCGGCGCCGTATTCGACGCGCAGCAGGACCGGGCCACCGGTGGTCGCGGCCTGCATGCGCGCGGCGAGCTTGCCGGACATCCAGGGATTCACGCGCGGATCGTTGTAGCCGTGGGTGAACAGCACCGCCGGGTAGGCGACGCCGTCCTCCACATGCGCGTAGGGACTCATTTCCAGCAGGCCCTTGAAGCCGTCTTCCTCGGTGACGGTGCCGAATTCCTGGATATTGGGCACGCCGTTGGTAGTGGTCTCGGCGCGAATGGTGTCGGTCATGCCCACCTGGCTGACTGCGGCGGCGAACAGGTCCGGACGCTCGGTGATGGCGCGCCCTACCAGGATGCCCCCGGCGCTGCCGCCCATGACCGCCATATGCTCGGGGCTGGTGTAACCGTTCTTCACCAGGTATTCACCGGCGGCGATCGCGTCCTTCCAGGTGTTCGGCTTGTTCAGCATGCGCCCGGCGTAGTGCCAGGCCTGGCCGTACTCGCCGCCGCCGCGCACGTGGGCGATGGCGTAGACACCGCCGCGCTCCAGCCAGGCCAGGCGGATGGCGGAGAAGTTCACGTCCATGGACAGGCCGTAGCTGCCATAGCCGTAGACGATGGTCGGGTTGCTGCCGTCCAGCTTCACGTCGGCACGGCGCAGGATGGACACCGGCACCTTGACCCCGTCGTGGCTGGTGACCAGCACTTCCTCCGACACGTAGCCCGGCACCGCGTCGAACTTGCCCTTGGGCAGCAGGCCGGTGTCGGTGAAGGCATTGCTGGCCGGGTCGTAGGCGTAGGTCAGCGGCCCCACGGTCCAGGCGGTGACATAGGTATACACGCCGGGCAGCGTCTCGGACACCGCGCTGACGTAGGCCGCGGCATCGCCGGGCACCGGCAGGGGCTGCGGGGCACCGCCGCCATAGGGCAGGCGCATGACCTTGTTCACCCCGTCGACCCGCGTGTCCAGGTACAGCGCATCGGCCGCGGCGTACACCGCGTCCAGCACCACGTCGCCGGCGGGTACGACCTCGGTGGCCGCAGCCAGGTCCGGCGCGGCCAGCGAGGTCTTCACCAGCCGGTAGCGCGGCGCATCCTGGCCGGTTTTAAGGTAGATCTCGTCACCGTGCACGGCAAAGTCCACCACCAGGTCACTGGCGGTACAGATGTTGCGCCAGGGAATATTGGCCTCGAACAGGCTGTCCATGGGCGCGCTGTACAGGGATATCTCGTTGGAGTCGCCGTGCTTGACCTTGACCACCGCGTACTTCGAGCCGGGCGTGATCACCATGCTCGGGAAGTCCACATCGCTGATCGGCATGCGCGGCGAGCGATCGTAGGCGGCGATCACCGGATCCGCGGCCGGGTCGCTGCCCAGGCGGTGGTAGCGCACGCTGGTCTGCTTGTAGACCTCGGTGGCCGGGGCGTCCGCCGGCAGGTCGCGGCGGCGGCTGTAGAAGAAGCCCTCGCTGTCCGCGGTCCACTCCGGCGCGTTGTAGGCGGTCTCGATGTTGCCGATGCTCTGGCCCACCAGTTCACCGCTGGCGACCTCCATCACGTAGTAGGTGGTCTCCTCGGAGCCGCCCTGGGCCAGGCCGTAGGCCACATAGCGCGCGTCCGGCGAGGGAGAGTACAGTTCCAGCGAGTAGTGCTCTTCGCCGTCACCGCCCAGCGTCTCGGGGTCGACCAGCAGACGCGGCTCCCCGCCCGCGGGCGTGAAATACAGCTTGCCGACGCTCTCGCCGGCGTTGCGCCGCATGAAGAACAGGCTGCCATCCGCCTCGCGATGGACGGCGTAGGTCCAGTAGGGCTTGCCGGCGTCGAGTTCCTTCAGCCGCTGCTCCAGGCTGGCGGTCTGTGGCAGCGCATCCAGCACGGACGCGGTGTAGTCGGCCTGGCCCTTGAACCAGCCCTCGACATACGGGTCCTCGAGGTTCTCCATGTAGCGGTAGGGGTCGTGCACCTGCACGCCCCAGTGGGTTTCCACCACATCCTGTACTTTCGCCACCGGCGGTCCCGCCGGGGCCTGATTGTCGCTGGTGGCGCAGCCGGCCAGCGCTGCGGACAGAGCAAGGGCGGCGGGCAGGCGCCAGCGGGCAGTAGTGGTCACAGTCATTTATTGTCTCCAGGGTCGGTTGGCCCGGGCGCCGCGGCTCGCGGCGGCGCTCGAAAAGTACACTCACTATAGACGGTTCGGGCGGCCTATCCCTCAGCGCCGGGCAGGCAACTGCGCAGGCGCCGCCACCACTGCCGCAGGTAGCGCGCCGGCAGGCGCAGCGGACTGGACAGTGCATAGCGCAGGCGCGCCTCGTCGGCCAGGCGCAGGGCGAGGTCGTCGATGTCAGCCTGGCTGAAACCGGGGTCCTCATTGTCCGCAGCCGGTCGCTCGGGCGCGGAGAGCACCAGCTTGTGCCGCGCCTCCAGCCAGGCCAGGTCGTCGGCCATGCGCTGCTCCACCAGCGCGTACACCGCCGGCGGCGCACTGAACTTGCGCCCGGGCAGGCTGGCGATGCGCTGCACGTCGTCCGGGGCGCGCTCGGGATTGCGCCCGCCACCGGCAAACAGGCCGCGCTGGGCGTTGAGCGCACTGAGCAACAGCGCCGCTTCGTGGCTCATGCTCGGATTGGCGCGCGGCGGCTCCGGGGCGAGCCCGTGGACCGCGACTCCGGTATGTTCCAGCAGCGCCGCGGCCAGGCCGCCGGGATAGCAGGTGGCGCCGGCGAAGTCGTAGAGCACAAGGCTGTCCTCGCCGAAGCTGTCGGCCAGCCGCGTGAACAACTTGCGCAGGGGGTAGACCGGCGGGTCGGCGTACAGCGTTTCCAGCACCGCGCCGGCGGTGAGCCGCTGCTGAATCTCGCTGGACAGCGCATCCAGGGGATGGCGCACACAGGCGACAACCCGCACCTCCTCAGCGATCTCCCCCAGCCAGGCGGCCAGTGCCTGCAGCGCCGGACGCGGGAAGTGCCCCACTCCCTCCGCCGAGAGCAGCAACTGCGGCGCCTCGCTGGATTCGAAGCCGCGCCGCAGACAGTCCAGCGATTGCCGGTTGAAGCGCTGCAGGGCGGCCTCGCTGCGCAGGCCGAGCATGGTGAGAATGCGCGAGCGCTCGGTGCTGGTATCGAACAGGCCACGCAGCACGGGCGAGTGATTGCCGCCGAAGGCGCGCAGGTGCGGGAAATGCCGCGGGTAGTGCAGACCGCTGCGCTCCAGCACCGCGGCGCTGGCCAGCAACTGGGCCTGCACGGCGGTGGAGCCAGTCTTGCCCAGCCCGATATGCAGCCAGGCACAGCGAAAACGCGGAGTAGCCTCACTCATCGCCCGCGGCTTCCCGCTGGCGTGCTGTTCGCTGCGCAGGCTATCGACACTGCAATCATCGATGCGCGATCCAAAAACAAAGGCATGCAGGCTTCTCGGTGACAACGGGAAGCCCGCACTATACCCCAGCCACCCGCGCGCCGGAGCCTGTCGCGGCTCGACAGGCGCTGGTCTAGACTGGGAAAGCCTGAACCGAGGGATAACAAGATGCAGCACAACACCTTTGCCTGGCTCCCCCGCCTGTGGTGGTTCACTACCCTTCTCGCACTCATCGCCGCTCCGGCCACGGCCGTGGATTGGCCACAGGAAGTGGTCACCGACGAGGGCAGCATCGTGGTCTACCAGCCGCAGCCGGAGTCCCTGCAGGGCAACGTGCTGCGCGGGCGCGCCGCCATGTCCCTACAGCTCAACAACAGCGACGAGACGATCTTCGGCGCGTTCTGGTTCGAGGCCAAGCTGGACACCGACCGCGCCGCGGGCACCGCCCTGATCCGCGATGTGCGCGTCACCCAGGTGAAATGGCCCGACTCCAAGGACGCCGCCGAACAGCGCTTCACCGCCATCGTCGAGGGGGCACTGCCTGAAAACGGCTTCGAAATCTCCATGGAGCGCCTCACCGCCAGCCTGCAAACCGCCGAGGCGGAAGTGAAGAGCCTGGAGAACCTGCGCCACGACCCGCCGGCCATCCTGTTCAGCGAGCAGCCCGCGGTGCTGCTGATGTACGACGGCAAGCCCCGCTATGGCGCCATCGACAACAGCCCCTACGAGCGCGTGCTCAACACCCCCATGGCGGTGGTGCGCCGCAAGGGCAGCGACGAGTACTGGCTGTCCTCCGGCAAGTTCTGGTACCGGGCCGCCGACCCGATGGGCCCGTGGACGCAAACCACCTCGCCGCCGGCGGACCTCGCCCGCATGCTGCCCCCCGCCGAAGACGACACGCCGCAACCGGACACCCCTCCGGCCATCGTGACCGCGGACGAGCCCAGCGAGCTGATCGTCACCCAGGGCAAACCCGCATGGAAATCCCTCACCGGCGGCGAGTTGCTGTACGTGGAGAACACCGAGTCACCCTGGCTGCGCGACCTGCCCACCGGCAATATGTACCTGTTGCTGTCCGGACGCTGGTACCGCGCAAAATCAGAAAAAGGGCCGTGGACCTTCGTGCCTGCCGACGAACTGCCCACCGCCTTCGCCCGCATCCCGCCGGACTCCGACATCGGCGGCTTGCGCAGCGCGGTGGCCGGCACCGAGGAAGCTGAAGACGCGGTACTCGATGCACAGGTGCCGCAGACCGCCGCGATCAAACGCAGCGAGGCGTCGCTGGCGGTGAGCTACGACGGCAAGCCGACGTTCGAGAAGATTCCCGGCACCAGCGTGGCCTACGCGGTGAATACCGCAAGCCAGGTGCTGGAAGTCGGCGGGCGCTACTACGCGGTGGACAACGGCGTGTGGTTCACCGCCGCCGATGCCACCGGTCCCTGGCAGGTGGCGGACAGCATCCCGCGCGAGGAGATCCAGCAGATTCCGCCCAGTTCACCGGTGTACAACACCACGTATGTGCATATCTACGAATCCACCCCGGAGGTGGTCTACGTCGGCTACCTGCCGGGCTACCTGTGGAGCTTCCCCTACTACGGCGTGCCGGTGTACGGCACCGGCTGGTACTACCCGCCCTACTTCGGCCGCTACTACTACCCGCGGCCGCCGACCTGGGGGTTCAATGTGGGCTACAACCCGTGGACCGGATGGAGCTTCGGCCTGTCCTATTCCAACGGCTTTCTCAGCTTCGGCATGGCCTGGGGCGGCGGCTACCCCGGCGGCTACCGGCCCTGGGGTTGCTGCAACGGCTGGTACGGCGGCGGCTATCGCGGCCCGGTGGTGATCAACACCGGCGACATCAACATCGGCAACAATATCAACATCGGCAACCGCACCAATATCGGCAACAAGCTGCAGGGCGGCGACCGCATCAACCTGAACCGCGCCCGCGACAACCTCTACACCAGCCCCGCCAACCGCGCGCGGCTGGCGGATGCCGCCAGCGCAAAAGCGCAACTGCCGCGCGCACGCCCCGCCGACAACCGCGCCAACGACGTGTTCGCGGACGGCAGCGGCAACGTGGCGCGGCGCGTGCAGGATGGCTGGGAGGCGCGCGACAACGGCCAGTGGTCCAGGCCCTCGTTCAGCGAGCAACAGAAACAGCAGGCGGCGGGCACCCTGCAGCAGCACACCACCCAGGCTCAGCGCGACGCCGCGCAAAGCGCCATCCAGAATCGTTCGCAGATGAACACGCGGCAGATGACCCCGCCGCAACTGGACCGCCACTCACTGGACCGCGCCTACAACGCGCGGCAGATGGGTATGCAGCGGGAGATGGCACGGCCGCAGAATCTCAAGGGAGGGTTCCGCCGCCGTTGACGGCGAGGCGTGCACCGGGGGCTCGCCGGCGAGCGCCGGCACCCGCAGTGCACTACCCGCAATACGCCACAGCGCAGGGGGCGGAGTGACTCAGTCGGCCAGCAACTCGTCGCGAATGCGGTGCTTGAGCACCTTGCCGGCGTCGTTCTTCGGCAGGCTCTCGCGCAGCGCCACCTGCTCGGGAATCTTGAACTTCGCCACCCCCAGGCCGACCAGGAACTCGCGCAGGCTGTCGACGTCCGGCTGCGCGGCACCAGAAGGGACAATCACGGCGCAGGCGCGCTCGCCGGTTTTCGGATCCGGCAGGCCGACAATGGCCACCTCGCCGATGCCGGGATGGCCGAGCAGCAGGTCCTCGACCTCCTTGGGCGCGATGTTCTCGCCGTTGCGGATGATGATGTCCTTGATGCGCCCGGCGATCACCAGGTAATCGCCGTCCACCCAGCGGCCGAGGTCGCCGGTGCGGTAGTAGCCCTCGGCGTCGAAGACTTTCTCCTCGTCGTCCGCGTGCACGTAACCAACCAGCATCTGCGGCCCGCGCGCCAGTACCTCGCCGGCCTCGGACAGGCGGATGCTGGCGATGCCGGCGCGGCCGTCGGTCTCCGCGGCGTGGTCGATATCGCCGTCCGCGGTGCAGCCCACGGTGGTCACCGGCACCTCGGTGGAGCCGTAGACCCGGGTGACCACCGCGCGCTCGAAATAATCCGCCGCCTCGCGCACCAGCGAAGGCGGCACCGAGGCGCCGCCGCAGATGAACACCTTGAGGTCCGGCAGGCGGGTATCCGCGGCGCGCGCGGCCTCGAGCAGGGCGACCAGGAACGGCGTGGCGCCGGCGAAGTGGCTGACCTTTTCCGCGCGCATGTGCGCGACCGCCTCCTGCGGGTCCCAGCGCTCCATCAGCACCGCCTTGGCGCCGAGCAGCAGCGGGATCTCGAAGGCGTAGATAGAACCGCCGATATGGCTGATCGGCGAGGCGACCAGGAAGCTGTCGCCGGGGTCGATGCGCCAGTGCTCACCGAGCTGGCGGATCAGCGCGTGGATGGAGTTGTGGCTGTGCATCACGCCCTTGGGGCTGCCGGTGGTGCCCGAGGTGTACATGATCATGCGCACCGCGTCGGGCTCCGGCGGCTGCGGTTCGGCGCCCTGCCCGTCCGCGAACAGGTCCGCGTAGGCGGTGTGCGGGCCGGCGTCGCCGCGCAGCACGACGACCTCGGGCGGCGTATCCAGCGCGCCGACGACATTGCCCAGCATCTGCACGTAGTCGTAGCCGCGGAACTGGGCCGGGATGAAGATGAAGCGGCTGTCGACATCCGCGAGCATGAAGCGCAGGTCGTGCTCGCGCAGGGAGGGCAGCACCGGGTGGGCGACCATACCGGCCAGCGTCGCCGCCACGTAGATCACCGCCGCCTCGTGCCAGTTGGGCAGCATGAAGGAGACCACGCTGCCCGGCGCCTGTCGCGCTGCGAGGTAGCGCGCCATCGCCTGGGCCTGGGCGTACAGGGTCTGCGCGTCCAGGCGCACCTCGCCCTCAACCAGCAGTTCCCGGCCCGGGTCCTCGCGCGCGATGCGCGCCAGGGTGTCGGCCAGTGTTTCGTTCACCCACAGGCCGCTTTCATACGCCTGCTGCGCGCGGTCCTCGTCCCAGCGAATCGAATGCCCGGCAATAAGCCGCCGTCCCCGGCTGTGCGTGGTCTCGGTACTCGTCATAGCCAATAGTCAACACAGATGATTATAATACGCTTCATT
Organism: Mangrovimicrobium sediminis; assembly: GCF_004745945.1. GTDB lineage: Bacteria > Pseudomonadota > Gammaproteobacteria > Pseudomonadales > Halieaceae > Mangrovimicrobium > Mangrovimicrobium sediminis. Next base: position 36,058 of record NZ_SRLE01000010.1, read on the forward strand.
TTACTGGGGCCGCGCGCTAAAGTACACGCGGCCCGGCAAGGCCGTACACGCCCGCGAGCTGTGGATAGGCCCGCCCCAAGACTACGCAATAATAAGGAGCCCTGACAGGATGGAAGTAGCGATTATTACCGGCGCCGGCAGCGGCATCGGCCTGGCTACGGCGAAAGAACTGCACGCCCGCGGCATGGCGGTCGTCGGCATCGGCCGCGACCCGGCCAAGCTGGAGCAATTGGCCGAGATCATCGGCGACGAGGAGCGCCTGGTCACACTGTCGGTGGACATCACGACCGACGAGGCCCCGGCGGCCATCGTCGACCTCACCCTGCAGCGCTTCGGCCGCATCGACTACCTGATCAACAACGCCGGTATCGGCAGCCCCAAGCCGCTGCACGAGACCGACGACGATACCCTGGACCACTTCCTCGGCATCATGCTGCGCGCGCCCTTCCGTCTGGCGCGCGACGTCATCACCCACATGCAGCCGGGTTCGGCGATCATCAACATCACCTCCACCTTCGCCGTGGTCGGCGGCCGCCGCGGCGGCGCCTATTCCGCGGCCAAGGGCGGCCTGACCTCGCTGACCCAGCATATCGCCTGCGAGTACGGCGCCACGGGTATCCGCGCCAACTGCGTGGCCCCCGGCGTGACCATGACCGACATGGTACGCGAGCGCATGAACGACAAGGGCTTCCGCCGCATGCAGGTGGACATGACCCCCTACCCGCGCCTCGGTGAAGCCGAGGACGTGGCCAGCACCATCGCTTTCCTGTGTTCCAAGGGCGGCGAGTTCATCAACGGCCAGACCATCGTTGTCGACGGCGGCTGGTCGAGCACCAAATACCTCTCGCCCGAGGCCCTGAACGCCTGAGGCGACCCATAACGATAAAATAAGACGCCCGGAGGCGCTGCCGCCATGCCGTCCATCGAAGAGCTCGACCTGCTGGAGCTGCCGGTACTGGAGCCCAGTTTCGCCACCGACCCGCTGCCCGGCTTCGCCGCCGCGCGGGAGTGGCACCCGTGGCTGGCGAAGAGCGCCGTGGGCTACCTGGTGCACGAGTACGAGGCCATCAAGGACCTGTACTTCATGGACGACCACCTGGAGTTTGCCACCGCCAATATCGTCGAACACATGGGTGCCAGGGGCACGCCCTGGGGTGACTTCACCGAGGGACTGATGATCGTCAAGCAGGGCGAGGAGCACGACCGCGTGCGCAGCAACGTCGCCCCCGCCTTCACCCCGCGCAACGTCAACAAGTACCGCGGCCTGATGCGCGAGACGGTCTCGAAACTGCTCGACGAGTGGGCCCCGCGCGGCGCCTTCGACTTCGCCGAGTTCGCCGCCAATTTCCCGGTGCGCGTGATGTGCGGCGTGATCGGCGCCTCGCCGGACGTGGTGCCGCCGCTGCGCCACGCCCTGGAAACCCAGGGCATGAGCTTCAGCATGGACCCGTCGATACTGCCCACGGCCAATGCTGCCATCACCCAGCTGCTCGACTTCGCCGACACCTTCATCAGCGAGCGCCAGCGCGACGGCAACCCGGGCGCGCCGGACCTGCTCGACGAACTGCTCGCCGCCAACAGCGACGGCAAGCTCAGCGACGCGGAGATGCGCAACCTGCTGGTGTTCGTGTTCGCCGCCGGTTACGACACGTCAAAAAACATGCTCACCTTCACCCTGTACGAGATGCTGCAGCGGCCCCAGATGTGGGAGCGCTGCGCCGAGGACCTCGGCTACTGCACCCAGGTGATGGAGGAGACCCTGCGCTACCACAGCGTCTCCAACGTGCCGCGCACGGTGAGCCGGGAATTCACCTACCGCGACGTGACCTTTCCCGTGGGTACCAACCTGCAGTTCATCCTCACCCTGTCCGGCCGCGACCCGCGCGCCTACGAGGACGCAGAGCGCTTCGACCCCGGGCGCAAGGCCGCCAACCGGCACCTGGCCTTCGGCCGCGGCATGCACATCTGCCTGGGCCAGTTCCTGGCCCGCGCGCAGATCGAGGAGGGCCTGCACCTGATGGCACAGCGCCTGCGCAAACCGAAACTGGCCGGAGAGGTGACCTGGCGTCCCTTCGTCGGCGTGTGGGGCATTCGCAGCCTGCCCATCGAGTTCGAACCCGCAGCGGTGCACTGACGCCGCACAGACAACGATAACTGGAGGACTTCACATGTTGCAGGACAGCCTGAGACTCGACGGCCGCGTGGTACTGGTGGCCGGCGCCGGCGGCGGCGGACTCGGCACCACCGTGTGCCGCATGGCCGCCGAGCAGGGTGCCACTGTGGTGGCGGCGGACCGCACCCAGGCCAAGCTGGACCAGGACATCGCGCCGCTCATCGCCGAGGGCCTGTCGATTGTCACCGTAGTGGCCGACCTGCAGACCGAGGAGGGCATCGCCGCCGCCATGGACGCCGCGCGCGCCGCGCCCGGCACCCTGTTCGGCCTGGTCACCATGGTCGGCGGCGGTCCCGCCCACACCTGGGCGCCGGCGACCAAGATGAGCCGCGAGTCCTGGCACGAGATGTTCTCCAAGAACCTGGAATCGATGTTCTTCATGGCCCAGGCCTTCGCTGCGGAACTGCAGGCGCAGTCCCTGCGCGGCGCGATTGTCGCGGTATCCTCGATCAGCGGCCTCGGCGCCGGCCCGTATCACATCGCCTACGCCACCGCGAAGGCGGCGATCCCGCCGGTGGTGCGCACCATGGCGCTGGAGCTGGCAAAGTCGGACATCCGCGTCAACGCGGTGGCGCCGGCGGCGATGATCGGGCCGAAATCCCTGCTGCCGCCCAACCCGGAACTGGAGGGGCGCGCCATTCCCATGGCCCGCCAGGGGCAGCACGCGGAAGTGGCGGCGAGCATCATGTTCCTGCTCACCGACATGGGCAGCTACGTCACCGGCCAGTGCCTGACCGTGGACGGCGGCATCACCCTGAAGCACGCGCACATCGACGAGGACAACACGCCGGTGATGATCACCAACGAGGCCTTCCTCAAGGCGATGAAGGGCGAGGCCTGAGCCGCGCGGCCAGGCGCCCGGGGGAGCAGACATGGAAACACGCAGGATCACCTATAGCGACGGCAACACCGATTACCTCGGCGAGCTGTACTGGGAGGCCGGGGATGCCCCGCGTCCCGGTATCGTGGTCTTCCCCGAGGCTTTCGGCCTCAACGACCACGCCCGCGAGCGCGCCCGGCGCCTGGCGGCGATAGGCTATGTCGCCTTCGCCGCGGACCTGCACGGCGGCGGCGCGATTCTCGACAGCATGGAAGCCCTGGGCCCGCGCATGCAGGCCCTGTTCGCCGACCGCACACTGTGGCGCGCCATGGCCGGCGCGGCGCTGGATACCCTGGCGGCGCAGGCCGAGGCAGACGCCGGCAAGCTCGGCGCCATCGGCTTCTGTTTCGGCGGCGCCACCTGCCTGGAGCTGGCGCGCAGCGGCGCCGCGCTGGCCGGCATCGCCAGCTTCCACGGCGGCCTCAAGGAAGAGATCGACGGCGACGCCGGCCGCATCCGCGCCAGCGTGCTGGTATTGCACGGCGCCGAGGACCCGCTGCTGGGCGCCGGGACCATCGACGCGGTCATGACCGAGTTTCGCCGCGACCAGGTGGACTGGCAGTTCACCTATTACGGCAATGCGCTGCACAGCTTCACCGACCCGGAAGCGGACACGCGCGGCATGGACGGCCTGGCCTACGACGCGCGCACCGAGGCGCGCTCATGGAACGCCATGGCGGCCTTTTTCGACGAACTATTCAACTGACTTCTTCGCACCAGAATTTATTACGGGAGTAACCAATGAGCGACAAGACCCTCGACTGTTCCGATCTCGACCAATACATGGGCAAGCCGATCGACCCGGCGCGCATGAAGGAACCGCTGCACAACAACGATTTCCGCCGCTGGGTGCAGGCCATGCACTACCCCAACCTGCTGCACTACGACCACGACTTCGCCGCGGAGGGTCGCTACGGCAAGATCGTGGCGCCGCAATCCTTCGCCGTGTCCTGCGACGACGGCCACGGTGCCGGCCCCGCCTGCGTCGGCCGCATCAACGACTCGCACCTGCTGTTCGGCGGTGACGAGTGGTGGTTCTACGGGCCGAAGATCTTCGGCGGCGACGAGATCACCAACGAGAAGATCCCGCTGGACTACGTGGTGAAGGAAACCGGTTTCGCCGGCCCCACCTGCTTCCAGCGCGGCGACAACAACTACTACAACCAGGACGGCGACCTGATCGCCAAGCAGCGCTCCACCTCCATCCGCTACCGCCGCGACCTGGCCGAGGAAAAGGGCGTGGACCCGGCGGCCATGGACGACCCGGAGTGGACCGACGAGGCGCTGGACGACCTCGAGCCGAAGAAGTACGAATACATCAAGATGATGCACGAGCTGGGCCACGGCAAGCGCTACTGGGATGACATCAACGTCGGCGACAGCCTGCCCACGCGCATCATCGGCCCGCACACCATCGCCAGCTTCACCACCGAGTGGCGCGCCTACCTGTTCACCATCTGGGGCGGCACCCACCGCCCGGGCCTGGACATGGAAGCCATGGGCTTCACCAAGGAAATGGCCGGCTATGAAAACGACCCGGTGATGGAGCGCGACAACCCGGAGTGGACCGACGGCGCCTACTTCGGCCCCTCCCGCGGCCACCTGTTCCCGCGCTACGCGCGCATGATCGGCATGCCGCGCGCCTACGGCTACGGCGCCTCCATGGGCGCGTGGATCCTCGACTACCTGGCCGGCTGGGCGGGCGAGTGGGGCCAGGTGGTGCACTGCAACTCCTCCTACCGCGGCCCCGCCTTCACCGGTGAGGCGACCATCATGAACGCCGACGTGGTGGAGAAACTGACCGATGACGAGGGCCGCAACCTGATCCAGGTGAAGATGAAGATGACCTCGCATCTGGGCAACACCATGGCCACCGCGACCGCGGAAATCGAACTGCCGAAGAAGTAGGGGCGACCATGGAAGACCTGAACTTCGACGGCCGCGTCGCCGTCATCACCGGCGCCGGCCGCGGCCTGGGCCGCGCCTACGCGTTACTGCTGGGCGCCAACGGTGCGAAGGTCGTGGTCAACGACCTCGGTGGCTCGCTGCAGGGGGACGGCCCCGATGCCGGCCCCGCCCAGGCGGTGGTCGACGAGATCCGCGCCGCCGGCGGCGAGGCGGTGGCCAATACCGATTCCGTGGCGACGCCCGAGGGTGGCCAGGCGATCATCCAGGCCGCGCTGGACAACTACGGCCGCATCGACATCCTCATCCACAACGCCGGCAACGTGCGTCCGAGTCCGCTCAAAGAGATGAGCTACGAGGACTTCAACGCGGTGCTCGACGTGCACCTCAAGGGCGCTTTCCATGTGGTGCGCCCGGCCTTCCCGCTGATGTGCGAGGCCGGCTATGGGCGCATCGTGCTCACCTCGTCGATCGGCGGGTTGTACGGCAACAAGAGCGTGGTGAACTACGGCGTGTCCAAGGCCGGCATGATCGGGCTGTCCAACGTGGTCGCCATCGAGGGCGAGGCCGAGGGCGTGAAGTGCAACGTGATCGTCCCCGCGGCGGTGACGCGCATGGCCGAGGGCATCGACATCTCCGCCTACCCGCCCATGGAACCGGAACTGGTCGCCCCCACCGTCGGCTGGCTGGCCCACGAGGACTGCTCGGTGACCGGCGAGATGCTGGTGGCGATCGCCGGCCGCGTGGCCCGCGCCTACGTGGCGGAAACCCCCGGCGTCTACCAACCCGCCTGGACCATGCGCGAGGTGGGAGAGCACATGGATGAGATCCGGGATACTTCCGAGCCGCTGCTGTTCCCGGTCACCACCGGGCATGTGGACCACATCGTCTACAGCTTCGGCCGCGCCAACGCGGGCAAGTGAGCCGGGCACGGAGCGGGCGCTTGCTGTAACCCTTCCGGCCGGGGTCGATGTCTGATCGACCCCGGCCGTTCATTCCACCTCTTCTCTTAGCCCGGCGCCTGCATCAACTCGATGCGGGTGCCGTCCGGGTCGGTACAGAACACGATCTTACCGAAGGCGGAATCGATCCAGGTCTCCATGTGTACCTGGCCGCCATATTCCTTTACCGCGGCCATCACCGCCTCGATATCGGTTACGGTAAAGGTCATGTGCGTGATGCCGCGCTGGTTCATGGGGCGGCGCTCGGCCGGCCCGGTGACGCCGCCGCTGGAGGTCACCAGTTCGATGCGCATCCCGTTGTTGTGCAGCTGGCAGACATCCACGGTCTGGCCAGGCAGTTCCAGCAACTGGTCCAGCGGCTCGCCCAGGCCCTCCATGCTGACGTCGGCGGTAAAGCCCAATGCCTCGCTGTAAAACGCTTTGGATTTTGCCAGGTCGCTGACGCACAGGCCGGTGTGCATCATGCTCACTACAGGGGATTCGCTCATCGATTTTGCTCCTGAATTGTGGGGGTCGGGTTTGCGTTATTGATGCCGCGCACCGCGCGATTTTTTCCCGGCCGCCCCAACCCGACGGCCTGCAACCGCCTACCTTACCGCAACTCGGCTGCAACCCTGAATTTTTCCGCCTGCGCCACCGCGCGGCACACGCCATCGCCCACAACGCACTTCCCGCGTCGTCGAGTCCCTCGCGGAAGAAGTTACAAATTTTCGTAAGATTTACACGCGATTTACCCACCAGGGCACGCGAAACCCCTGAAATACCGGGTTTCAGGCGCATGGCACGATCCTTGAATTGACCTTGGTCACGAGCGCTGGCGATGCCGTCGAAGACGCCTGCGAAGACGCAACCGACGAGGAGACGATCATGGACCTCATACGAATACTTTTCTCAATCCTGCTACCGCCGCTGGGCGTGTTCCTACAGGTCGGCCTGGGCGGCGCGTTCTGGCTGAACATCCTGCTGACCATCCTGGGCTACATCCCCGGCATCATCCACGCCGTGTGGATCATCGCCAGGCGCTAAAACCTGCTGCGCGATAACCGCCCCGGATTCGTCCGGGGCCTTTTTGGGAACAGACAGTGCAAGACAATCACGACACAGATCACGCGACTTTCGATAGCGGGCAACCGACCGCGGGTGAACAACCGGCCACCAGCGAACGCTCGACCGGGGACAGGCTGCTAGTCCCCCTGCTGGTAGTCAGGGACGCCGCTGCCGGTTTCATGGGAGACAAGTGCTTCCGCTTTTCCGCTGCACTGTCTTTCTACACGTTGTTCTCGATCGCGCCGATGGTCCTGATCTCCATCTACGTGGCGGGCCTTGCAGCAGCCGATATCGACTTCCAGGCAGAGATCACGCGCCAGTTCTCGGTCCTCATCGGCGATCAGGCCGCGGACGGCGTCACGGTGTTGCTGTCTTCCCTGCAGAACCAGGAGCAGACCCGGTTCCAACTGTTCCTCAGCGGTGTCGTGCTACTGTTTTCCGCTACCAACATCTTCGTGCAACTGCAGGACGCCTATAACGACATCTACTCGGTACAGGCGAAGCCCGGCCGCGGGCTGGTCAAGCAGTTCCTGGACCGCATGATCTCCCTCGGCATGATTCTCAGCCTGGGTTTCCTGTTGCTCGTCTCGCTGATCATCGATTCTGCAGTAGTGAGTCTGCGTACCTACCTGTTTGCGGTGCTCAACGACGCCGCGATTGTCGTTGTCTCGCTACTGCAAAATGCGGTCCTGATCGCGCTGGTCACCGGCATTATCTACGCCCTGTTTCATTTCCTGCCCGACGTAGAGGTGCCGAGGAAACACAAGCTGCGTGGCAGCCTGGCAGTGACCGCGATGCTGCTGCTGGGCAAGTACGGCATCGGTGTGTACATCGGCAACAGCAGTTTGAGTGAACTCGGCGGTGCCTCGGCCTCGGTGATCGTGCTCATGCTGTGGATCTACTATACCTCGCTGATCCTGTTCTTCGGTGCGGAGCTGATCAAGGCCATGGCCAGACATGCGGGCGACCCGCTCAAGCCACGCCGCTACGCCACCGCCATCAGGACGGTGACGGCCCGCGATTGGCAACAGCCTGCGGAACGCGCCAGCTGACACCCGGCTCCCGACGCTCACTGCGAGCAAACGCAGTATCGCGGCTACCTGATCGAGATTGACGTTAACGTCAACGTTATCTAAACTTCGCTCGCAACAATAAGTCGTGTACAACACTGATGAGCACCGAGTTCACCATCTCCGATCTCTCGGCGGAGTTCGACATCACCACGCGAACCATCCGCTTCTACGAGGAAAAGGGCCTGCTCGCGCCGCGTCGCAAGGGCAGTGCGCGCATCTACAGCCCCGCAGACCGCGCCAGGCTGAAGCTGATCCTGCGCGGCAAGCGGCTGGGCTTCACCCTCGACGAGAGCCGCTCGATCATCGAGATGTACGACCCCGCCCACGGCAACCGCGACCAGCTACACTCCCTGCTGACCAAAATCCGCGAGAAGCAGGACCACCTGAAACAGCAACTGCACGACATCGAGGGCATGATGCTCGACCTGCAGGATGCCGAAGAAAAATGCCTGGACGCCCTCGACGGGGCGGACGGGACCGACTGAGACCCACGACGGAACCCCCTATGGCCACTATCCAGTCAACAGTCAACACGCGCAGCGAAGAGTTCGCCGAGAACACCGCACACATGCGCGCCCAGGTCGACGACCTGCGCGCCAAACTCGACGCCATCAAGCTCGGCGGCGGTGAAGCCTACCAGGAGCGGCACAAGTCCCGCGGCAAGCTGCTGCCGCGCGAGCGCATCAACGCCCTGCTGGACCCCGGCGCGCCGTTCCTGGAACTGTCCCAGCTGGCCGCCTTCCAGGTCTACGACGAAGACGTGCCCGCGGCGGGCGTGATCACCGGCATCGGCCGCGTGGAAGGCCGCGAATGCATGATCGTCGCCAACGACGCCACGGTGAAAGGCGGCTCCTACTACCCGCTCACCGTGAAGAAGCACATCCGCGCCCAGACCATCGCCGAGCAGAACCACCTGCCCTGCATCTACCTGGTGGACTCCGGCGGCGCCAACCTGCCGCGCCAGGACGACGTGTTCCCGGACCGCGAGCACTTCGGCCGAATTTTCTTCAACCAGGCCAACATGTCGGCGCAGAACATCCCGCAGATCGCCTGCGTGATGGGCTCCTGCACCGCCGGCGGCGCCTACGTGCCGGCGATGGCGGACGAATCCATCATCGTGCGCGAGCAGGGCACCATCTTCCTCGGTGGGCCGCCGCTGGTGAAGGCGGCCACCGGTGAGGTGGTCAGCGCGGAGGATCTCGGCGGCGCCGACGTGCACTGCCGCACCTCCGGCGTGGCCGACCACTACGCGCAGAACGACCACCACGCCCTGCTGCTCACCCGCCAGTGCATCTCGCGCCTGAACCGCGTCAAGCCGGTGTCCCTGGACCTGGCCCCGCCGCTGGACCCGCTGTACCCGGCCGAGGACATCTACGGCATCATCCCCAAGGACGCGCGCAAGCCCTACGACGTGCGCGAGATCATCGCCCGGGTGGTCGACGGCTCCGAGTTCGACGAGTTCAAGGCGCTGTACGGCACCACCCTGGTCACCGGCTTCGCGCGCATCTTCGGCTACCCGGTGGGCATCATCGGCAACAACGGCATCCTGTTCGGCGAATCCGCCATGAAGGGCGCGCACTTCATCGAGTTGTGCGCCCAGCGCGGCATCCCGCTGGTGTTCCTGCAGAACATCACCGGCTTCATGGTCGGCCGCCAGTACGAGGCCGGCGGCATCGCCAAGCACGGCGCCAAGATGGTCACCGCCGTGGCCTGCGCCAAGGTGCCCAAGCTCACGGTGCTGATCGGCGGCTCCTTCGGCGCCGGCAACTACGGCATGTGCGGCCGCGCCTACGATCCGCGCTTCCTGTTCATGTGGCCCAACGCGCGCATCTCGGTGATGGGCGGCGAACAGGCCGCGGGCGTGATGGCACAACTGCGCCGCGACCAGGTCGAGAAAAAAGGCGGCCAGTGGAGCGCCGAGGAAGAGGCCGCCTACAAACAGCCGATCCTCGATACCTACGAAGCCCAGGGCCACCCCTACTACGCCTCCGCACGCCTGTGGGACGACGGCGTGATCGACCCGGCGGAGACCCGCATGACCCTGGGCCTGGCGCTGTCCGCCGCGCTCAACCGCCCCGCCGAAGCCACCCGCTTCGGCGTGTTCCGGATGTGACCGGGAGTGCCTGACATGAACGACAACACCGTATCGCGCACCACCGGCCCGCTCGCCCGGCAAAGGAGCCACTGACATGTTCGAGAAAATCCTGATCGCCAACCGCGGCGAAATCGCCTGCCGGGTCATCCGCACCGCGCGCCGCCTCGGCATCCTCACCGTCGCCGTCTACTCCGACGCCGACGCCGACGCCCTGCACGTGGCCATGGCCGACGAGGCCGTGCACATCGGCGCCGCGCCCTCGCGCGAGTCCTACCTGCTGGGCGAGCGCGTGATTGCCGCGGCGAAGCAGACCGGCGCCCAGGCCATCCACCCGGGCTACGGCTTCCTCAGCGAGAACGCGGACTTCTGCCGCGCCTGCGCGGACAACGACATCGTGTTCATCGGCCCGCCCACCGGCGCCATCGAGGCGATGGGCTCCAAGTCCGCCGCCAAGCGCATCATGGAAGACGCCGGCGTACCGCTGGTGCCCGGCTACCACGGCGAGGACCAGTCCCCCGAGCTGCTGCGCCAGGCCGCCGACGACATGGGCTACCCGGTACTGCTCAAGGCCACCGCCGGCGGCGGCGGCAAGGGCATGCGCCAGGTGTGGTCGGCGAAGGAGTTCGACGAGGCCCTGGCCGCGGCGAAACGCGAGGCATCCAGCAGCTTCGGCGACGATCGTATGCTGGTGGAGAAATACCTGACCAAACCGCGCCACGTGGAAATCCAGGTGTTCTGCGACACCCACGGCAACGCGGTATACCTCGCCGAGCGCGACTGCTCGGTACAGCGCCGCCACCAGAAAGTCATCGAGGAAGCCCCCGCCCCCGGCATGACCGAAGACCTGCGCCGGCAGATGGGCGAGGCCGCGGTACAGGCGGCCAGGGCGATCGACTACGCCGGCGCCGGCACCGTGGAGTTCCTGCTCGATGAGGACGGCTCGTTCTACTTCATGGAGATGAACACCCGCCTGCAGGTGGAACACCCGGTCACCGAGATGATCACCGGCCAGGACCTCGTCGAGTGGCAGCTGGTGGTGGCCGCTGGCGGCGAACTGCCGCTGGCGCAGGACGAAGTCAGCATCGACGGCCACGCCTTCGAGGCGCGTATCTACGCCGAGGACCCGGACAACGACTTCCTGCCCGCCACGGGCACGCTCACCTTCCTGCAGCCGCCGGCGGAGAGCGAGAACGTGCGCGTGGACACCGGCGTACTGCAGGGCGACGAGGTCAGCGTGTTCTACGACCCGATGATCGCCAAGCTCATCGTCTGGGACGAGAGCCGCGAGCGCGCCCTGCGCCGCCTGGCCCGTGCCCTGCGCGACTATCGCATCCGCGGCGTCACCACCAACGTGGACTTCCTCTACAACCTGGCCACCACCAGTGCCTTCCGCAAGGCGGAACTGGATACCGGGTTCATCGAGAAACACCGCGCCGAGATCTTCCACGAGAGCGAGCAGGACCTGAACCACAGCGTGGCGCTGGCCGGGTTGTACCTGGTGCTGGCGCGGCAGCAGGCGGCGCAGGCCTCGCGCGCGGCGAGCGTGGACCCGCACTCGCCGTGGAACTTCAGCAACGCCTGGCGGCTGAACGAGGCCCACGTGCACCCGTTCAGCCTGCAGATTCTCGGCCGTGAAGTTGAAGTCAGCGTCGAGCAAACCGGCCGCGGCGATGCCGTGCGTTACCGCATCCACTGCGGCGAGCACTGCGTCACCGCCCGCGGCGAACTCGAGGGCAGCGAGCTGACCGCAGACATCGACGGCCACCGCATCCGCGTACCCGTGGCCGAGCACGACGGCGTGTACACCCTGTACACGGCGGACAGCGCGGTGCAGTTCAGCGAGACCGCCGTGGACCTCGGCGAGGCCGATGCCGGCCCCGGCGAGGGCGCGCTGTCGGCGCCGATGAACGGCACCATCGTCGAACTCCTGGTGAGCGCCGGCGCCAGCGTCAGCAAGGGCGACACCCTGCTGGTGATGGAGGCGATGAAGATGGAGCACAGCATCCGCGCCCCGGCGGACGGCGCCGTGGAGGAGTTCTACTACGCCCCCGGAGACCTCGTCGAGGGCGGTGCCGAGTTGCTGAGCTTCGCTGTCGCGGAGTCCTAGCGCGACCACTGGGGGCCGGCCAGCGCACATGCCGTCGGCCCCATCCCTCTGGCAATTAACGCCTCTCAAACCCACTGGACCAGCGGCAAACGCTGGTCCGCCCCACGCCTGCGCCCAGGCTTTTTATGAAACGCATTAGGTGTTATTGTTAGCCCGCTGTCCGTGCCCCCCGCTGGCGGGGCCAGCAGCCTGTTCGACCCGACCAATAAGAAAAACACCGAACCAGGAGAACACACCATGCGCGTAGGACTACACCTGGGCTACCAGAACATGCACGGCCAACCGGACGTCAAGACGTTCATGCAGGAGACGCAGTTCGCGGTGGAGGCCGAGGCCATGGGCTTCGATTTCGTCGGCCCCGTCGAGCACCATTTCACCGACTACGCAGCCTGCCCGGACCCGTTCCAGATGCTGGCCTGGGTGGCGGCCAAGACGGAGAAGATCGAGTTGATTACCGCCGCGGTCATCCTGCCCTGGAACAACCCGCTGCGCGTGGCCGAGCAATTCATCGAGCTGGATATCCTGAGCGGCGGCCGCGTGATCGCCGGCATGGGCCGCGGCGCGGCAAGGCGCGAGTTCCGCTCCTTCGGCGTCGAACTGGGCGACTCCCGGGAAGTGTTTGACGAGGCCGCGCTGATCGTCATGCAGGGCATCGAGACCGGCATCGTGGAAGCTAACGGCAAGTGGTTCCAGATACCGCACACGGAAATCCGCCCGCGGCCGTTCAAGAGCTTCAAGGACCGCACGGTGATGGTGTCGATGTCGCCCTCCTCCGTCGAGGTCGCCGCGGACTACGGGCTGAAGACGCTGCGCTTCTCCCAGGGCGACTGGCGCAAGGCGATTCCCGAGATCAACCACTACCGCGACGTCTTCCAGGAGAAACACGCCAAGCCGGCACCGCCGTTCATCATCTCGGACTTCATGCTCTGCTTCGAGGATAAAAAGCGCGTTAGCGAGTACTGCGACAAATACTTCGCGCGCATGTTCGAGACCGTGGCCAACCACTACGAGTTCATGGGCGAGCACTTCAAGAGCCTGCCCTCCTACGCCACCTACGCCTACATGGGCGAGCGCGCCGAGGCGGCGGGCGGCGCGGACAAGGCCTACCGCGACTATATCGGCGGCAACATGATCGGTACGCCGGAGGAACTGGTGGAACACCACCTGGAGCGCGCCTCGATGGTCGGGGACTACGAGATGCTGTGCAATTTCAGCTTCGGCGGCCTGCCCTACGAGCTGGTCTACGAACAGGCCAAGCTGTTCGCGGACAAGGTGATGCCGCGGTTGAAGGGTTAGCCTGGCCACCGCAGCCCGCAAAACAAAATCAAAAAAACGCGCAGGCACAGGAGAGCACACACATGATTCGCAACCTGCCGCAGCAGTGGGACATGGAGACCGACCTCGTCGCCATCGGCTCGGGTATCGGCGGGCTCTCCGCCGCCATTGCCGCCCACGACGAGGGCGCCAGCGCAATGGTGCTGGAGCGCGCGGACAAAGTCGGCGGCGTGACCGCGCTGTCGCTCGGCGAACTGTGGGTCGCCGGCAACCACCTGGCCGCAGCGCTGGGACTGGAGGATTCCGTGGACGCGGGCTTTCGCTACCTGCGCCGGCTGTCCATGGGCTATGGCGACGAGGCGCTGATCCTCAACAAGGTGGTGCACGCGCGCGAAGCGCTGCGCTACTTCGAGCGCACCATCGGCCTGAAGATGCGCGTGGTTCGCGATGCGCCTGATTACTACTACAAGCATTCCGATGACGCGGTGGCCGAGGGCCGCCTGCTGGAGGTAGAGCCCTTCCCCGCACAACAACTCGGTGACTGGCAGGAAAAAACCCGCGTCTCGCCGGTAGTGCCTTTCGGCATGACCCACGAGGACATGTACGGCCGCGGCGGTACGGCAAACATCGCCAGGTGGGATTTCGAGCTGATGGGCGAGCGCCTGGGCAACGACATCCGCTGCCTGGGGCCGGGCCTGGTCGCCTATTTCGTCAAGGCGGCGCTGGAGCGCGACATTCCCCTGCACACCGGCGTCAACGTGGAGGAACTGATCGGCGACGGCGAGCGCATTATCGGCGTGCGCGCCACCCGCGACGGCAAGGACCTGTTCATCAAGGCAAACCGCGGTGTGGTGGTGGCGGTGAGCAGCTACGAGCGCCACCAGGAACTCAACAAGACCCTGGGCCAGCAGCTGGAGCCAATCTCCTACGTGTTCGACACCATCGACGGCGCCAACTTCCGCCTCGCCGGCCCCTTCGGCGCGCGCGTGGCACGGGTGCCCGACATCACCCTGCTCGGCTACAACATCCCCGGCGAAGAAACCGAGGAGGGCCACCCGCTGCCGCGCGGCGCCATGACGTCTATCGGCCTGCCGCATGTCATCGTGGTCAACGGCGCCGGCAAACGCTTCGGCAACGAGGCCTTCTACCGCCAGTTCAACTACACCGTGGACCAGATCGACGGCGCCAGCCAGACCCACCCGAACTTTCCCTGCTGGGCGATCCTCGACACCCAGGCCAAGGATAAGTACCCCTTCGGCTCGATCATGCCGGACCAGGCCTGGCCGACCGGCTTCGGCCTGCAAGCGGACAGCATCGCCGAACTGGCCGGCAAGATGGGCGTGGACGCACAGTCACTGGAGGCGACTATCGGCGGCTTCAACCGCCACGCCGAACAGGGCGAGGATCCGGCCTTCGGCCGCGGCACCCACCCCTGGAGCGCCTGGATGTGCGGCGACCCGTTCCACAAACCCAACGCCAACCTCGGCCCGCTAAACAAGCCACCGTTCTACGCGGTGGAACTGAAACGCATGGGCGGCAGCGCCATTCCCGCCGCGGGTCTGTTGGCGGACGAACACTGTCGCGCCCTGGGCTGGGACAACCAGCCGATACCCGGCCTGTATGTTGCCGGCAATTCGATGGCCCGCATGGAGACCGGCGCGGTCATGCAAAGCGGCATCTCCAACGCGCGCGGCATGATGCACGGTTACCTCATCGGCCACCACGTGGCGGGCAAGCCGAGCGAGTTGTTGCAACAGGCGATTGCGCGCCTGGCGCCCTGACCCGCGCAGCGAGGGAGAGTTCACATGAGCCTGTTCGCCACACCGGACGATGACCTGCCACCCGTGCGCCAGGCGCCGCTGGAAATTGCCGAGTCGGTGTGGGTGATCCGCGGCATTTATCGCACCAGCGCCATGTCCACCAACCTCAACGCCATGGTGATCGGCGGTCGGGAGCCCATGCTGGTGGATACCGGGATGGGCGTACTGCGCGAATCCTGGCTGGAGGATGTCTTCTCGCTGGTCGAACCGGAGGCGGTGCGCTGGATCTTCGTGACCCACGATGATTTCGACCACACCGGCAACCTGATGGAAGCCCTCGCGCGCTGCCCCAACGCGCGGCTCATCGTCAATCGCGCCTCGTCCTGGCGCACCTGCGCCTCCTTCGGTATTCCCGAATCGCGGGTGCATACCGTCACCGAGGGCGAGACCTTCGAACTGGGCGGGCGCCGCCTGCAGGCCTTGCGCCCGCCGGTGTTCGACAGCCCCTACACGCTCGGCATGCTCGACCTGCAGACGCGGGCGTACTACGCCTCCGACGCCTTCTGCACGCCCATGCCAGTGGAGCCCGTAGACCGGGTGGACGAAATGCCCGAAGTGTTCTGGACGCAGGGTATGGCTAAATACCACCAGAACTCGCTGTGTCCGTGGATCGCGCTGGTGGACATGGAGAAATTTCGTCCGCAGGTGGAGCGCCTCTCCGCGCTGGACCTGCAGGTGATCGCCGGCGCACACACGCCGGTTATCCCCCATGACTGCGTGAACGACGCACTGGCGATGATGGCCGCCCTGCCCGAGACCGCGCCGGCCTCGCTGCACCTGGAAGGTGTCGGCGCGGCACTGCCTGAGTCCGGCGGTCCGCGAGACTGACTTCCCGACAGGCACCGCCACGGACGCTTGCCCCCCGCCGCCGGCACAGGCACACTTTTCACCTTCCTTCCCCACTCCCGCCAAGGGTCGCTGTATGTCGTCGGTATTCACGCACAAGGTCCAGATCTACTACGAGGACACGGACCACTCCGGCGTGGTCTACCACGCCAACTACCTGAAGTACTTCGAACGCGCGCGCGAGCACATTATCGACGGTGCCGTGCTGGCCGCGGTGTGGCGCGACCGCGGGGTCGGCTTCGTGGTCTACAAGGCGAGCCTGACCTACGCGGACGGCGTACAGTTCGGCGAGGTGTGCGAAGTGCGTACCACCGTGCGCCAGGACGGCAATTTCCGCACGATCTGGGAGCACGAGTTCTGGCGACCGGCGGGCGCGAAAGCCGCCGTCACCGCGCAAGTGGAACTGGTCTGCGTAGACCAGGCCAAGGACATCGTGCCCACGCCGCAGGAGTTCCTGGCCTGTATCGGGTGACGGCGTGTGAACTAACTACCGGACTCCACTGGCACCAGGCCAAAGTGCGAACCCAGTCGTAACATAGGCACTACTGGTACGGCTCGTAGGAATGATATCAACGGTGCTCGTTTGCGCGACGCTCACGCCAGCGGCGCAGGCGGCGTCTCAGGCTCACGACAACAGCCCGCCCCAGCGCCGCGGGGTTCCAGTGGTTGCGGATGGCAGCAAACTCCCTCTGCTCCTCCAACTCGATACCCAGCGCCTCCTGCACACGCCGCCAGTGGGCGATACGCGTCGGCGTATCCTGCAGCGTATCGATCGTCCTCTGCCCCCCTTTTTGCGCATTGCGCGGGTTAATGCAGGGCACCGCGTCGACAATCGCCATCCTGCCTTCACGCTGCGCACCCAGATGGTGGGCAAACCAGAAGTCCACGCCCCACCCCACCACGCTCGGGTCGTAGACTTCCATGAAGGCGTCCAGTTTCTCGCGACGGAACAGCGGACAGGTGACCTCGACGAAATTGGTATAGCGCAAAAAGGACAACGGCTGTTCACGCGTGATCTCGTGGCTGACCTTGCCGCGGGAATCGAAGGCCGGTTGCAGCACCCACAGGTCGTGTCCTTCCAGCAGGCCGAAAAGCCGTGCGATCTGCCTGCCACTGAGCGCGATATCGTCGTCGAGGACAAACACTGCCCGGTAGTGCGCAAGCAGTTCGCGCCAGTGCTGGTAGATGAAATGCAGGTTCGGGAATTTCCCACCGCGGCGCGACAGGCTGTAATCGCTGATCTCCCGGTAGGGATTCTCGCCCTCGCCGTAGTAGCAGGTCCACAGGTCGAAGTTGCGCCGCCCCTTGAGCCAGGTGTTCACCTGCGCCTGGTCGCCCACCGAGGAAAACACCAGGTAATCAGAGCGCGGCTGCGCAAGAGCTGTCGTCAGGGCGGGGAGCGTCATAGCGACTGACGCATCGCTGGCGGTTGCGAGTCCAGGAATACCACCGCTGTTCACGCCGGGGTGCTATCCCTGAAAGCCTCACTCAACCTGCGCGAAATGAACACCGGGTTCACGCGCCGCAAGTGGGGCGCCCGGGTTGGCCACTCGTTCACTTGCTCGTAGAGCGCAAAGAGATAGTAGTCGCGAGCCTCGAGGAAAGCCTTGAGTTCCTCCAGCGGGACGTGGGTGGTATTGCCGGGGTTCATTCCCGCCTCAACCTGTACAAGATCTACTGTCTGCCCAGTGAGGCAGTGCACTGACCCGCGCAGCACATCGAGGTCACTACCCTCGGTGTCGATCTTCAGGTAGTGAATGCGATCGATCGCGCGCTGCGCACAGAAGCGGTCCAGGGTGTCGATGCTGACGGACTGGGTAGCCGGGCCGTCACTGTCGGCTGCCTCCGGCGAGCGCAGGTAGTGTTGCTCGGAGGGGCCGGCGAGCACCATCTCGCCCTCCCCCGGTTCCGCGCCCAGGGCAAATTCGAGACACTCTACGCGAGGTTCGTCCGCAAAGCGCTCGCGCAGGCGCCGCTGCGTCGTCGCCACCGGCTCGAAGCAGTAGATCTGCGCCGCAGGGAAGCGGTTCAGAAAACCGCGCGCCGACTGTCCGGTGTTCGCACCGACATCGACTATCACGCGGGGCTCGTAGCCTGGGAGCGCGGCCTGTATATCCACGGCGAAATCGACACCGCGCGGCAACCGGCGATAGATCCGGGTGCGGGTCGTTTGCTCCAGCAGTTTTTTCAGGCGGGACTTGAGTCGCACCGGGCAGGCTCACGGATTTGGGACGGGGCATCTATATAGCACGAACAGTACCATTATCAACATGGCCCAGGCGGGGCCATATTTGCTCTGTGCTGCAGAGCTTTTTAACGCGACACCAACTCAGGCGTCGTGCTCGAGCCGCTTACCCATACCGACGACCTCATCCTGCCCATAACCGATGGCCGCGTAGAAGGCGATCACCGCCAGGTTACTGGTACGCACCTGCAAATTTATTTTCGGGCAACCTTTCTCGCGCAAACGCGTCTCGATGGCGCGCATGATGGCTTCCCCATACCCCTTGCGCCGGGAATCCGGGTGGACGGCGAGGTAGTTGATCCAGCCGCGATGGCCCTCGTAGCCGCCCATGACCGAACCGACGATCGTGCCGTCCTCTATGCCCACAAGGAACAGGTCCCGATCCACCTTGAGCTTGCGGTCGATATCCTTGTCGGGGTTATTCTGCGGAACAACAAGCCCACAACTCCGCCACAAGTCGATGACTGCGGTCCTGTCGTGTTCTTCGAAGGGGCGAATATTCATCGTTATAGCCAGCGAGTGAGCGCGATAGTTGCCAGCCGAAGATGCAGCGAAAAGTACAGGACCCGCTGTGCAACGCACAGCGCTCCCGTCATCGCAACGAAGACAGCTCAGTGACCTGCGAAGCTACAATGCGTGCGCCGGCATACAGCGGGCTATTGAAGATCGCGTATTCTGTGCGTGATCTCATCATCGGCAATGGATAGATCGTAATCTATCGCGATCGTCACCGGGTATCCCAAATCGGGGTTATAGACCACCTCAAGGCTGGCAACGGGCTCGTCGATGGCCTGCTGCACGAGAGCGAAGAAATCCTCGATGGTGTTCAGGTCAAACAGGCTCAACTCAGTCAGGTACGTGCCGCTCGGCGTGTAGAAAGCAGAAGTGACCTGGCCCTCGGTGACAGTGACCACAAGGTCCTCCTCCGGGGGACAGAAACACAGCCGGGAATAGATATAGGTGTAACTGTCCACGGCCGCCTCGCTCCACAGCTTCTCGGCCTGGTTCAGCGCCTTCTGCTCTGCGCTGACGTTATTGTTGTTGGAATCATCGCAACCCAACAGCGTGAAGGCGAGCAGTGGAGGCAGGAGGTACTGGCTGGCAATTTTCATGCGGGATCCCTTCTTCTCATAGCCTGGGTATACGGACCAACATTGGTCACCGGTGTATATGTAGATTAAAGCTGTCCGCATCGAGACTGTACAAATCCAATACGTCCTGCGAATCCGCGAGTGAATACGGCGACACGTACGCAAACCCGAGCGCTATCAGTGCCCGGATAGATCGAGTGTTTTCCGGCACTGTAATTGCCGCAACCCGTTCGACCTTGAGTGTATCAAAGGCATGTTGCAGGCATGCAATCGATGCTTCGCGGGCGAAGCCGTTTCCCCAGGTTGTAGGCAGGAAGGCAAAACCAAGGTCGATATCTGCAAGCCCCTCCCTGCGCAGCAATCCACACAGGCCCAGAGAGCGCGCTGACGCCTTTGATTCTACAAGCCAGAGTCCGTGACCGTGCGTCCTGTACATGCTGCGAATTCGGGTGTCGATGTAGTCTGCCGCCTGCTGTTCCGAACGAACATCGTGCTGGGTGATGAACGCCTTCCAGGCTGGCTGGTTAATCAGTTCGAGCATGAAGGGAGCGTCGGCGAGTTCGACTTCGCGCAGCTTTAACCGATCGGTTTGCAATGTCGTCATGCTACTTACTCCGCATGGCTAACCATCGTTTGGCTGCGCACGAGCGCCATGCCACGCCGTCACCTGGCTGAGTATACGCTCTACAAAAGCGGCCTTGGCGGCGCGATAGTCTTCCATCGAGCCCGATTGAGCGGAGCGCTTAATGGCATTGTACTCCTGAAGCAGGGCTGAGTTGGCTACCAGTGCCTGGCGAAAAGCCAGGAACCCACATTTGGAGTCGTCCTGTGCTACCAACTGGACGCCGTAGTCGCAGCCATGGTGGCAACCGCTGTAGCTGGTGAAACCTTCCTCGGGCGCCATATCAGGGTTGTGAGAAAAAACCTCATCGAGAGAGCGCCTGGCATCGGCGTACCGGTTGTGCTCGGCGACTACCAGAATATCCACATCGCCCTTGGTCAGCGCACCGGGAATAGATGAGCTGCCGATATGGTGGATGGACGCATCCGGCAAAAGCGCTGTGCACCGTGCTATGAGTTGTTCCGCGGTGGAATCAATTTGTAGCTGGATGTCTTCAATTTTGTATAGCTCGATCAACTGAGTACTCGCTTACATGTTTGTGGTCGTTAGCCATATGGTTACAGGGTCACGCCGATAAGGCGAGAAATTCGAAGATCTTCACCGGACCCGCCTTCCACAACAATCCAGGATGATGTTCTCCGTAGTCGGAAGTAGTGATCTGCGCGCTACGACGAGTTGAACGATACACCTCATTGCGTACCTTCGGCCCTAAAGTTTGCGGTAAATCGGCCGATAGGCCCACGAGCAGGAGAGAGTGTGTATCGACGCCCAGAAGTCACCGGGAAGGAACATCGTGGACGGTATCTCGCGTCTCGAAAGTGCTCTTGGACATATACCCGGCCCCGGTGTGCCGAACAACAACATTTTCATTTCCTGCCAATTTCACTATTCGCCGTACACTGTACATCTATCCTGGAGACGTCACAGATGAGCATTCATGAAGAAATTCCCAAGGCGGTCGCCGCTCACGGTAAATGGAAATCCAAACTGAGGGCAGCGATAGACACCGGCGAGGCAGAGTCGACTCCGGAAAAAGTGAAGATGGACAACAATTGTTCGTTCGGCATTTGGTTGCATGAACGCATTGATGACCAACATCGTGGCAGCCCCTTTTACCGGGACGTCCTTCAACTACATGCCGACTTCCATAAAGAAGCAGGATCAATTCTGGAGCTCGCACTAAACGGTGACAAGGACGAGGCAAATAAGAGAATCGGCCTGGGATCAAACTTCTCTTCAATCTCGGCTCAACTTACGAACAAGATGACAGAGTGGAAGGAATCACTATAGGCAGAGCTCCACGCGGTGGAGTGGCGCTGGCCTGACCCGTCTAGTGGCTATATAGACGCCGCATAAAACCAGGTTCGCTTTTTCCCATATTCTGGAAAGAGCGAACCACTGCGCTTTTCAATATCAACCGCGACTGCTGATTTTCTGGCCGCAAAATGCGTTGTGATTGCTGGACGTCCATCAGACACGCGATTGGTTCTGAGAAGCGCTTCCGAATAAACGCCCGCTCCCAATCACGAGTGAATGCACTGATTTCGAACCTTGCCAGATCAGGCGACTAAAGTGCTTCTCCTGGACATAGCACCTCGCTTCACCGGCAGTAAAAAGTGAAGCGCTAAGCCACGGTATATTTTCCCAGTCCGAGTGAACGAGGTTGTTAGTCAACTTGAGCTCTCTTATGGATAACGATCTTTTTACTAAGGCTTATACTCCAACGCTCAAATAGCCACCAAAACACAAATGCGAAACCTATACAGGCAGAAGTTGACACCAACAACGCTATGAACTCCGCCATTAATGAATGGCCAATTACACGGTAAACCACAAAATAGCTTGCGCCTGTAATTGGGTTGTGCGTGAGATACAGGCTATATGATATTGCCCCTAAAAACTGAAGCCAGCGCCAATTCGCCGCTTCAATTTTCCCAGCATTCGCCAAGGTATGAACGAACAGAGCCGTAAGTCCTGCTGCCATACCGAAATCTGACTTATATACATAAGAGGAAGCTACAATAACTGCTGAGTACGCATAGAAATAGCCACCAGGGATTCGTTTTCTCCATGACCAATACGCAAAAACGCCGATTAGAAATGCATGCCAATGCGGGAGAAATAGCCCGGGGTGGATATTGCTCACCACGATTCTAAGCGGCCACAACAAAGAAACAATTGCCGCCACCAAAAACACAAACATTCCACCATGGTGTAGGTACTGATCGATGCGCTTGGCACACAGGAATAGAAAGACGAATACCAGATAAAACTGAATTTCCAGGCACAAAGTCCAATAGATCACGTTTATATGCTCCATGCCAAGAATGCCCTGGGCATAAAACAAATGAGCAATAATTTCCTGATAGCCGGGCCACTCCATGGCCTCATTCTGTACCGTCGCAGATAGCCATGTCATGCCAACAACCAGGACTATTGACCCCCAGTAAGGTGGATCCAGGCGAATCGACCTCCTGACCGCAAATCTCAAGATGTATTTTCCATCCACTTCATCTTTAGTTATGGAGTGCGCTATAACAAAACCACTTATAACAAAGAATATTGGAACTCCGGCATCACCCCATTCGAATATGAAAAGAACAAGAAAATGGGGTAGTAACTCTGTCAATTGTGGAAGATGGCCACCCTCGTAGGCATGAAAAAAGACTACCCACAGAGCAGCTACCCCTCGTAGCGCATCGATCAAATGAAATCGCATTTCGATACCTTATTACCCTTGGCCAACGCTTCAAGCAGGGGCCATATTTTCGAGTACCGGCGCGGGACGCCACACTTCACACCGTAGAAACGGACACGCGATTAGGCCGTGATATTCTGGTAGTCGACTGAAGTCAGTCGTCCATCCCGGAGTACCGCTTCTCCTGGTTTAAGGAGCCACCGATGAACTGGAAAAGTGCGCTTCGGAGCACCTTTTCGGTGGCAAAGCGCGGCCCCCGGACCAACTCCGCTTTTGACTCTGTTAGAACGATTCCATAGCCGCATCGTCTGCGCAATGGCCCAGATGGTTGTAGATCCGTTGTGGTCCATGTCTCACGAGTCGGCCCTGGATCACGTATGCCAGGGACTCGATATTCAAATCTGTCAAGGACCAACCCAGGCGTAGGTTAGCCCCGCGAAAAGGGGAAGCTTCAAGGAGGGGGAACATACGAAGCCAATCGACTACCCCACAGCGAGCGGCTCGCGCTGCGGACTTCCAGGAGGCGTTTCAGAAAGCGCGACAGCGCGATGGGGTAGCTACCTAACTCCTTCGCTGCATCTTTGACTTTTACTTCAGAGTACTTGGACAGAAGCGATGCCTAGACCTAGCACTCATTGCTTTGCGGCCAGGTCTTTCTAGGTCGGGTATAGCTTGGCTTGGCTTGGTTTGGCTTGGCTTGACTTGGATTGGATTGGCTTGGCTTGGCTTGGCTTGGCTTTGCGAAAATCCTAGTTAAATTGTGGTACTCGCACTAACCGATGACTCAACGTTCTCACTGTCTTGACTTGTTATGGTCTTGTATTTACACCAAT
>NZ_SRLE01000011.1 GCF_004745945.1 Mangrovimicrobium sediminis
GCCGCCGCTGTCACCGGTGAAATACCAGGCGGCGAGAATGGCCACCGCCATGGCGGCGAGAATAAACGGCAGCTTGGGAATGCCGCCGCGCGGCGGTGCATCGGTGTAGCGATCGTCTGAATCTGCCTGCATGCTAGCTCCTGGCTGGCTGTCCATGTGTGTTGTGTGACTTGTGGCGCGCCGTCAGGTTCAACCGTGGTGCCGCGGTTCAGGGCAACAGCTGGAAGTCGTCGGCGTCCATGTGCGCCGGAAAGGCTTCCCGGTATTTGTGCAGCGCGTCCGCGGACAGTGTAACAGAGGCGGTCGCGGTGCCGTCCGCGGCGATGGCCAGGCTGTCGCCGCTGTAGTCCAGGCCCCTGGCATCGCTGCCGATGCGGTTCACGCCGACCACGCAGGCCTGGTTCTCGATGGCGCGCGCGATCAACAGCTGGCGCCAGTGCAGGCGCCGGCTGTCCGGCCAGTTGGCGACATATAGGGCCAGATCGTAGTCGCCGCGATAGCGGCTGAACACCGGGAAGCGCAGGTCGTAGCAGACCTGCAGCAGGATGCGCCAGCCGCGCCAGTCGACGATCACGCGCTCGTTTCCCGCCAGGTAGCGCTTGTGCTCCCCGGCCATGCGGAACAGGTGGCGCTTGTCGTAAAAGCGCATGCCCTCGGGTGTGGCAAACAGCATCCGGTTGAAAGCACCGCCATCGCCGCGCACAGCAATGCTGCCGGTAATTGCGCAATCGTACTGTTGCGCCAGTGCCAGCATCCACTGCTCGGTGGCGCCGCCCGGGTCCTCGGCGTTGTCCAGCGCGTTCATGGAAAAGCCGGTGGTGAACATCTCCGGCAGCACCACGACGTCAGTGTCTGGTGCCGCAGCGGCCAGCGCCCCGGCGATCTGTTCGCGGTTGTCGGCGGGGTTCTCCCAGGCCAGTTCAGTCTGCAGCAGGGTGACGGTCAGATCTTGCATAACAGCTCCGCGGCCCGCAGCAGCGTGGCGTCGCTCTTGGCAAAGCAAAAGCGCAGCAGGCGCAGCTCCGGGGCCTGTTGGTAGAACACAGAAACGGGTATCGAGGCGACGCCGTGCTCGCGGGTCCAGCGCTCACACAGTTCGCTGTCGGGCCGCTGGTCGATGGCGCCGTAATCCAGCAGCTGGAAATAGGTGCCCGCGCTGGGCACCAGGGTGAAACGCGACGCGGCCAGCGCGTCGTTGAACAGGTCGCGCTTGCGCTGGTAGAAGGCCGCCAGCGTGGCGGGGTAGTCCGGTTCGGCGGCGAGGAATTCCGCAATCGCCTGCTGCACCGGGGTGACCGCGACGAAGGCGACGAACTGGTGCACCTTGCGCAGCTCGGCGGTGAGCGCCGGCGGCGCCACGCAGTAGCCGGTCTTCCAGCCGGTCACGCTGAAGGTCTTGCCGAAGGAAAAATGCGCGAAGGCACGCTCGCGCAGTGCCGGCCACTGCAGCACGCTGTGGTGCTCGCGCGCGTCATAGACCAGGTGTTCGTACACCTCGTCGCTGCACACCAGCAGGTCGTGGCGCTCGGCGAGGGTCGCCAGCTGCTCGAGGTCCTCGCGGTACAGCGCGCTGCCGGTGGGGTTGTGCGGCGAGTTGATCATCAGCATGCGCGTGCGCGGCGTGATGGCGTCCTCCACGCGCTGCCAGTCGACGCGAAAGTCCGGCAGGGTGAGCGGGACGTGCACCGCGCGCCCACCGGCCAGTTCGATGGCGGGCTCGTAGCTGTCATAGCACGGGTCGAGCACGATGACCTCGTCGCCCGGCCGCACGCAGGCCATGACCGCGCAGAAGATGCCCTCGGTCGCACCGGGTACCACGGTGATTTCCGCATCCGGTTCGACTCTGACACCGCGGTGGTGCTGTAACTGGGCCGCCAATTGCTCGCGCAGCGCCGGGAGTCCTGTCATCGGCGCATACTGGTTGTGCCCCTCGCGCACCGCGCGCGCCAGCGCATCCAGCAGGGCCTGCGGCGGGTCGAAATCCGGGTAGCCCTGGGAGAGGTTGATCGCACCGGTGTCCGCGGCCAGTGCCGACATGCGTGTAAAGATGGTGGTGCCGACCCGCGGCAGCTTGCTCGCCAGGGTCGGGCTCACAATTGCGTATCCAGGGGCAACTCGGTGCTGTTCTTGATCTCTGTCACCGCCATGTGCGAGTGCAGTTCGCGGATTGCCGGGCTGGCGGTGAGGGTATTGCGCACGAAGTTCTCGTAGTGGCGGATGTCGCGGGTGACGATTTTCAGCATGTAGTCCCAGATGCCGGTCATGGTGTAGCACTCCATGACCTCCGGGTGGCCCACGATCTCCTGCTCGAAGGCCAGCAGGTTCTGGCGCCCGGTGGAGGTCAGGTTGATGGTGGCAAACACCACCACTTCCATGCCCAGGGCGTGGCGGTCGAGCAGTGCCACGCGGCGGCGGATGACGCCGGATTCCTCCAGGCGGTTGATGCGCCGCCAGCAGGGCGATTGGGAAATATTGATGCGCTCGGCGATGGCGTTGGTGCTGAGGGTGGCATCGCGCTGCAGCAGTTCCAGGATGTCGATGTCCTGGCGGGTGATTTTCTCGGCCAATTTATGCCCCTTCCTTGCCATTCCTCGGATAAGTTATGCATTCATAGCGGGATTTTCCGGGCATGGCAACCGTGGGTCGGGATGCGGTGCGAAACCGGGCGGCTAGTCCCCGGGCGTTGGTCGCTTGTAGCTCTCCCAGACCCGGTTGAAGTTTGCCAGCAGGTATTCGCCCATGCGCTCCGGCGCGTACTTCGCCGGCTGCGTCGACGTGGCGCAGCCGGGCAGGCAGGCGATGCGTGTGTCGAATGACGGGTTGTAGAACAGGGGGATGGAGTAGCGATCACGCTCGCCGGTATTGCGCACCCGGTGTTGCATGGAGGTGTAGCGGTCGTTGGTCCAGATACCCATGAGGTCGCCGATGTTGACCACGTAGGCGCCGGGCACATGCGGCGCCTGTATCCATTCACCGCCGCGAGTGAGCAGTTCCAGCCCACCGGTTTCGTCCTGTAGCAGAAGAGTGAGAACGCCGTAGTCGCTGTGCGGGGCGATGCCGAAATCGTCCTGTGCATCGACCGGGTCGGGAGAGGGTGGATAGTGCAGCAGGCGCATCGAAGCCAGCGGCTTGTCGCGGTAGAGCGCCTGGAAGTAGCTGTCCGGCAGGTCGAGACTGGAGGCCATCGCCCGCAGCAGGTGAAAGCCGAAGCGGCAGCCGGCGTCGTAGCAGGCCTCTACCGCGTCGCGGAAGCCGGCGAGTTCCGGCCAGACATTGCTCGCGTGCAAGGGCTTGCCGGCCAGCACGTCCGGGTCCTGCACCGGGAGGTCCAGTGCCATCTCGAAACTGTGGTGCAGGTTGGCGGCATAGCCCGGCACGGTGGTGTCGCCCATGGGCATGTAGCCGCGGTGCCGGTCGTTGAGCTTGATGCGCAGGCGCTCTTCCAGCGGCAGCGCAAAGAACGTCCGCGCCGCGCTGAACGCATTGTCGACGATCAAGGGCGCGACGCTGTGGCCGGTGGCGTAGAAAAAACCGATGCGCTGGCAGGCTTCGGCGATGGCCCGTCCAGTGCGCGCCAGCCCCTCGGTGTTACCCGGCGTATAGATCGGGCTGACGTCGATGAGCGGAATCTCCCCGGGCAGCGGTGAGCGCGACACCGCGCGCGCGGCGCGGCTGTTGCGCTGGCCGGACTTCAACTCGATGATGTTGATACGCGAATCGTCCATCGTCATCTCCCGGCGGGGTCACCCGGCCGCGTTTGGCTGGCCTGTCGACCATGGAAACAGCAGCGCCTGCAGCAGGCCGATGCCGTGGAATGCCGCGATGGAGATCAGCGACAGCAGCAGCATCGCGGCGTAGGCCAGCGGTGTATTGAAAAAGGCCATGGCAGAAGTCATCAGGTAGCCCAGACCGCGGTCGGCGGCGACGAACTCCGCCACCACCACCCCGATCACCGACAGCGTCGCCGACATCTTCAGCCCGGAAAAAATAAACGGTACCGCATGGGGCAGGCGAATGTAGAGCAGGCGCTGCAGCGCCGAGGCGCGCAGCGAACGCGCCAGGCGCAACAGCTCCGGCGGCGTGTGCAGCAGGCCGGTCGCGGTGGCGATGACCAGCGGAAAGAACGCCACCAGGAAGGTGATGACCACGCGCGGGGCCTCGCTGGTGCCCATGGCGACAATCAGGATTGGCGCCAGGGCCACCTTGGGGATCGACTGTATCAGCACCAGCAACGGGTAGATCGCCGCGGCCAGCCAGCGTGAGGCTGTGACCAGCACCGCCAGCGGCAGCGCCACGCAGATGGACAGGCCGAACCCGGCGGCGAAGGTGCGCAGGGTGTACAGGCTGTTGTCCCACAGCGGGCCGGCGGAGTCGAGCAGTGCCGCGCCGATGGCGCTGGGCGGCGGCAACAGGAAACTGTCGACCTCGAACCAGCGCACGCCCGCCTCCCACAACACGAGCAGTGCAAGCAGCGAGGCAAGCGGCGCCAGCGCAGCGGCCAGTCGCTGGCCGACCGCCTCAGTCATATGCAACCTCCACGCGCGGTTGACCCGCGGCGTGCGCTGTCGAGCCCCCGCGCTCGAATATCAACTCGCGTAAGGCACCGGCGACAGCTCGCGGCTGCGCCTGGGCCAGGTCGCGGGGCCGTGGCAGGTCGACGTCGATGATCTCGCGGATACGTCCGGGGTCGGGCGCCATCACCACCACGCGGTCCGCCAGCAGCACCGCTTCCTCGATGGAGTGGGTGACCATGAGTACCGTCTGCGGCTGCCGCTCGCGCAGGCGCAGCAGTTCCTCGCCCATCAGTTCCCGGGTGAGGGCGTCCAGCGCGCCGAAGGGTTCGTCCATCAACAGTACCGAGGGTTGCGACACCAGCGCCCGGCACAGGGCCACGCGCTGCTGCATGCCGCCGGACAACTGCTGTGGCCGCGCCCGGGCGCGATCCGCGATTCCGCACAGTTCGAGCAACTGCAGCGCGCGGTCGCGGCCCGCGGCGAGGTCCGCCCCGGCGATGCGCAGCGGGAACAGCACGTTGTCCAGTACCGGGAGCCAGGGCAGCAGGGTCGGCGCCTGGAACATCAGGCTCACCGCGTCCGGTGGACCGCAAACGGCCTTCCCGTCGATGCTGACGCTGCCGGCACAGGGCGCATCCAGGCCGGCGATCACGTTCAACAGGGTGGACTTGCCGCAGCCGGAACGGCCGACCACGGCGACGAAACTGTGCCGGGGAATTTCGAGATCGACACCGGTGAAGGTGTGTTCTTCGTCGGCCTGTCCGGGATAGCGATGGGCGACGCCGCGCAGTTCAATCACCGGCGCTCTCCAGGTCGCGCACCAGTGAGTCGTCGACAAACGCCTCCAGTGGTGCGCTGCCCTGCAGGGCCTGGGATTTCACCACCGCATCGTAGGTTGCCTGCACCCGCGCGGGGGCGAACTGGCCGAGGCCGGCCGCCTCGGTGACCGGGTTGAACATGTAGGGCAGGGCGGCCCGCAGGCTCAGCAACGCATCCTCGGGGTCGACCTCCGGGTAGGCAGCGTGGTGCAGCGCCACGGTTTCTTCCGGGTTTTCCAGGGCGAAACGCCGGGCGCGCAGGGTCGCCTGCAGGAAGCGGCGCAGCAGGTCGGGTTTGTTGGCGATGACCTCGTCCGGCGCGGCGATGCACTGGCCGTAGATGTCCAGGCCGTAGTCCGCGTAGCGGATGGCGCGCACCGACTTGCCGAAGCGCTGCGCCTGGCGGTCGAGGAAGGGTTCGTTGGTGACCAGGAACGCCGCCGCATCGACCTTGCCGCGCAGCAGTAGTCCGGCCATGGCCGTGTTGTCCACGTTCACCCGCTGGATGCGCGTGGCGTCGAAGCCCTGTTGCGCCGCGAGCATCGGCAGGTACAGGAACATGGCGTTGCCGGGCTGGGTGGCAATCGTTTTGCCGACCAGGTCCTGCAGGGTCTCGATACCCGAACTCTTGAGCACCAGGAATCCGCCCGGGCTGACGGTCTGGTTGCTGGCGATGCACTTGACCGGGGTTTGCTGCTGCAGGCGGCCGCTGATCACCGCCGCGATGTCCACCTCGCCGGCGTCGAACAGGCCCGCGGCGAGCTTGGTGGTGGCGTCGATGGAGCCGAAGCCACGCTTTACCCGCAGGTCGATGCCGACATCGCGGTAGTAGCCCAGGGCGATGCCCGCGGTGTAGTAGGCATAGTCGCCAACCGGCAGCCAGGGCAGGGTGAAATTGAAAACGTCGTCGCGCGCGTTGGCGCCGGCCATCGCCAGGCAGCCGAGCAGCAAGGCAATGCAGCGGGTGCGCCGTGTCGCTGGAAACTGTCGGCGCGCGGCGCGAGGCACGTCCGGATTATTCCCGCGGCCGCGCGTAGCCGGGGTACTCCAACTCGGGCACGAAGGTGCCGGAATCATACCCCGGCACCGCATCGAAGGCCTTGGGCGTGGTGAAGCCGTCGCGGCGTGCCTGTTCCAGTCGCGCGCGCACCGCGGCCAGGCGCTCGGTGACTTCGCGTGTGACCTCGGGGTAGTCAGAGAGCAGAAACTCGCCGCGCTGCACGGTGAGCTCGCCGCCGACGTAGACGCTCTCGAGGTTGGCCACGCTACAGGCCAGCACCACGTGTTCCACCGGGTGGATGGGCGGGCTGGTTTCCATCGCGCGCGGGTCGATGACCACGAAATCGGCGTACTTACCCGGTTCCAGGCTGCCCACCTGGTCCTCGATGCCGAACACCCGCGCGGTGCCGATAGTGTGCATGCGCAGCACGTCCAGCGGCATCATCGCCTGCGCATCCTGGTATTTCATGCGGATGGCATACATGCCCATACGCATGTTCTCGAAGGGGTCGGAGATGTCGGCGCTGGCCTGGCCGTCGATGCCCATGCCCACGGGGATGTCGTACTCGAGGTATTTCGGGATGTCCGCGAGGCCGGAGGCGAGGCGCCCGTTGGACAGCGGGTTCCAGATCATGCCGGTGCCGCTGGCGCCGGTTTTTTCCAGGATTTCGTCCGTGGTATTGATGAAGTGGGCGAAGTTGAAACCCTCGCCGAGCACGCCGAACTCCTCGTACATGGGGTACAGCGAGCGCTGGATGGCGACGTAGGCGGGGTCCGGCTCTTCCAGGTAGTGCACCTGCATGGGCAGCTCGAATTCCCGCGCCAGGGTGAACTCCATGGCCGCGTCGTGGCGCCCATTGAGCAGGCCGATGCCGCTCATCCACACCGCCGGTACCTTCGGGTTCGAGGTATCCATATGCTCGTCGCGAATGGTCTGCAGGTATTGCTGCAGCATGGCGCGATTGGTGGCGAGGTCCTTGCTGGAATCGATGCCGTAGCCAAAGATGATACGCGCCCCGGAATCGAGCGAGCCGCGGTACAGGCCCAGGTAGTCGTCCAGCGACCAATCCTTGTTCAGCGTCCAGTCGAAGATAGTGGTAATGCCGTGGCCGAGGTAGTCCATGGCGCCGTGGCGCGAGTACCAGTACAGGTCGCTGGGGTCGTAGAACGGGCCGTAGGTGCCGTGGTAGGTGGCGATCCAGCCCTTGAGCGTGTAGTGCGCGCCGATGCCGCGGAAGGGGCTCTGGTAGAGGTGGCTGTGGCCGGAGAGAAAGCCGGGGGTGATGATCCTGCCGCTGGCGTCGACCACCTGTTCGGCGCTGGCCAGCAGTTCCGGCGACGGCGCCCCGCTGGCGACCTCCACCAGGCGGCCATCGCTGTCGACACTGAGATAGCCGGTCTCCAGGTACTCGCCGCTGCCGTCGACCGGGATCACGGTCGCACCATAAACGAGCAGCTTGATGGGTTTTTCGCCCGCTGCCTGTGCCTGCAACGGGGGCAGGCTCAGCAACAGGAGGGTGAGAATGACTCGAAAGAGCTTTTGAATACGCATGCCCTGATTTCAGCAATTATTATGCCATTTGGTCAGGTTTTGGGTTTCGCGGAACTCCCGGCATAGCCCGCGGTTGCATTGACCAAAGCCTGCTGGCATGGGGGTTGCTTTGAGTTCCTGATCGACCAGACAGGAATTCAAGGGGGTGAGTATGGGTATGAATCGGGGCAGGCAGGGCAAGTGGGATGCCACAGTGTGCGCGCTGGTGCTGGCACTGACGCCGCTGTCACCGGGCGTGGCCGGCGAGCAGGCCGGCGGCGCGGACAGGAGCGGCCCCTGGAAGGTGGCGGGGGGATTTTCCTTCGATTGGCCCAGCGTCGAAATAGACGTGCACCCACTGTCCGACACCCTCTACTTCATGCACGGTTCGGGCGGCAACATGCTGCTGTCCGCCGGCGCGGACGGCCTGCTGCTGGTGGACAACGAGTTTCCCGAGATTCACGGGAAGATCCTGAATGCTATCGAGGGCGTGCAACCCGGGCCGGTGGAGTTCGTGCTCAACACCCACTTTCACGGCGACCACACCGGCAGCAACAGCCTGCTCGCACAGGACGGCGCGCTGATTCTCGCCCAGGACAACTCGCGCCAGCGCATGACCCGCGCGCAGACCAACCTGTTCTTTGGCAGCACCACGCCACCCGCGCCGGCGCAGGCCCTGCCTGTCGTCACCTTTCCCGAGAGCATGAACCTGTACTTCAACGGCGAGCGCATCGAGTTTTTCTATGTCTCGCCGGCCCACACCGATGGCGACGCGGTCGCCTGGTTCACTGGCAGCAACGTCGTGCACATGGGCGACATCTATATCAACGGCCTCTACCCGATCATCGACCTCGCCGGCGGTGGCAGCATCGACGGCTACTTTCCTGCCCTCGACGCGGTGCTGGCGCGCATCGACGACGCGACCCGGGTGGTGCCGGGTCACGGCCCGGTGGGCGACAAGCGCGCCCTGCAGGCCTACCGCGACATGCTCTGGGACATCCGCAACCGGGTGCAGGCGATGATCGACGCGGGGCGGGACATCGATGCCATCCTCGCCGCCAATCCCTCGCGCGACTACGATGAACTGTGGGCGAGTGACCGCGTCGGCCCCGACGACGTGGTGTTGATGATCTACTACAGCCTGACGGGCAGCTACGGCCAGCCGGAGTAGTAAAACAGGCGTTGCATCAATACCGGATAAAAGTTGTCGGTTATTTTTCCATTGCGACTAAATTATGCAGGATTGCTCGATATCGGGGGTAATCCGACATAACAATTTCGGTCCCGCGCCCGCACACTATTGACCACCTGAAACCGGGAGCCAGCCATGGGTAAGGACCAATCGGTACACCTGCGCGACGTGTCGCTGGACGACAAGTACGCCCTGGATACCACGCATGCCTACATGACCGGCATCGAGGCGCTGGTGCGCCTGCCGATGCTGCAGCACCAGCGCGACCGCCAGCGCGGCCAGAACACGGCGGGCTTTATCTCCGGTTACCGCGGTTCACCCCTGGGCGGTGTCGACCAGGCCCTGTGGAGCGCGCGCGCCTGGCTGGACCAGCACAATATTGTGTTCAAGCCCGGCGTCAACGAAGACCTCGCCGCCACCGCCGTGTGGGGCAGTCAGCAGACCAATTTGTTCGCCGGCGCCAAGTACGACGGCGTGTTCTCCATGTGGTACGGCAAGGGCCCGGGCGTCGACCGTTCCATGGACGTGATCAAGCACGCCAACGCCTTCGGCACCAGCAAGTTCGGCGGCGTGCTGGCGGTGGCCGGCGACGACCACGCCTGCAAGTCCTCCACCCTGCCGCACCAGTCCGAGCACATGTTCATCGGCGCCTCTGTGCCGGTGCTGGCGCCGGCCAACGTGCAGGAAGTGCTGGACCTCGGCGTGTACGGCTGGGAGCTGTCGCGCTACAGCGGCTGCTGGGTGGCACTCAAGGCGATCACCGAGAATATGGATTCGGCGATCTCCGCCGACATCGACCCCGGCCGCATCCAGATCCACATCCCCGAGGAATTCCAGCTGCCGCCGGACGGCGTGCACGCGCGCTGGCCGGACAAGCCGCTGGAGCAGGAACTGCGGCTGAACAAGTACAAGATCTACGCGGCGCGCGAGTTCGCCCGGGTCAACGGCATCAACCGCATCGTCATCGACAGCCCCAACCCGCGCTTCGGCATCATCACCTCCGGCAAGGCATACCTCGACGTGCTGCAGGCGCTGGACGACATGGGTATCGACCAGGCTGCGGCCGCGGAAATCGGCCTGCGCGTGTACAAGGTGGGCATGCCGTGGCCGCTGGAGCCGCGCACCACCCACGACTTCGCGGAAGGGCTGGAAGAGATCCTAGTGGTCGAGGAAAAGCGCTCGATCATCGAGGACCAGCTCACCGGCCAGCTGTACAACTCCCCGGTCGGCTCGCGCCCGCGTGTGTTCGGCGAGTTCGACGAGAACGGCCGCGACCTGCTGCCCAACCTTGGAGAGTTGACCCCGGCGATGGTGGCGCTGGCCATCCACAGCCGCATCAAGCGCTTCTTCCATTCCGAGTTGATGGAGCAGCGCATCGCCTGGATCAACGAGAAGGAAGCATCGCTGGCGAAGCCGCGCGAGATTATCGAGCGCGTGCCGCACTTCTGTTCCGGCTGTCCGCACAACACCTCGACCAAGGTGCCCGAGGGCAGCCGCGCCGGCGGCGGCATCGGCTGCCACTACATGGCCACCTGGATGCCGGATCGCGAGACGCACACGTTCACGCAGATGGGCGGCGAGGGCGCGACCTGGATCGGCCAGGCCCCGTTCACTGACACCCCGCACATGTTCCAGAACCTCGGCGACGGCACCTACTTCCACAGCGGGCTGCTGGCGATTCGCGCCGCGGTGTCCGCGGGGGTGAACATTACCTACAAGATTCTCTACAACGACGCCGTCGCCATGACCGGCGGCCAGCCGATCGACGGCACGCTCTCAGTGGGTGACGTGGTGCGCCAGGTGAGCGCCGAGGGCGTGCACCGCATCGCCCTGGTCAGCGACGCCCCGGATGCCTGGCGCGGCGATTTCGCCGGTATCCCGGGTTACTCGCTGCACCACCGCAGCGAGATGGACGCGCTGCAGAAGGAGTTGCGCGAGTACAAGGGCACCTCGGTAATCGTCTATGTGCAGACCTGCGCCGCGGAGAAACGCCGTCGGCGCAAGAAGGGCGCGATGGCTGACCCGGCCAAGCGCCTGTTCATCAACGACGCGGTGTGCGAGGGCTGTGGCGACTGCAGCATCAAGTCCAACTGTCTCTCGGTGCTGCCGCTGGAGACCGAACTGGGCCGCAAGCGGGTGATCGACCAGAGCTCCTGCAACAAGGACTACAGCTGCGCCAACGGTTTCTGCCCGAGCTTCGTCACCGTGCTCGGCGGCGAACTGCGCAAGCCCGCCGGCGCCGGTGATACTTCCGACATGTTCGACCCGCTGCCGCAGCCGGAACTACCCGGCCTGGACCGCCCCTGGAACACGGTGGTCACCGGTGTCGGCGGTACTGGCGTGCTGACCATCGCCGCGCTGGTGGCGATGGCCGCGCACATCGAGGGCAAGGGCTGCGCGACCATGAACCAGACCGGCCTGGCGCAGAAGTTCGGCGCCGTGGTCAGCCACGTGCGCGTGAGCCAGCACCAGGACGACATCAAGGCGGTGCGTATTCCCGCCGGTGAGGCGGACCTGCTGCTGGGCTGCGACCTGGTGGTGACCTCCGCCTACGAGGCGATGGGCAAGGTCTCCCACGGTCGCACCCACGCGGTGGTCAACGAGGCGGAAGTGCCGACCTCGTCGTTCATCCTCAACCCCGACGCGAAATTCCCCGGCGCCTCCATGCGCGCCAAGATCAGCGACGAGGTGGGCGAGGCGGCCACGCACTTTATCGACGCCACGCGCATCGCCACCCAGTTGATGGGCGACTCCATCGCCGCCAACCTGTTCCTGCTCGGCTTCGCCTGGCAGCGCGGCACGGTGCCGGTGAGCGCCGAGGCGCTGGACAAGGCGATCGAGCTCAACGGCGTCGCCGTGGCCTTCAACAAGCGCGCGTTCCTGTGGGGCCGCCGCTGTGCGCACCAGCCGGAGAAAGTGCTGGCGCTGGTGGAAGAGCTTGCACCCTCGCCCAAGCCACGCCTGCAGGACCTGGACGCGGTACTCGCCGACCGCGTACAGCGCCTGACCGACTACCAGGACGCCGCCTACGCCCAGCGCTACAGCGGTGTCATCGCGCGCGTGCGCGCCGCGGACCCGCGTGCAGCCGAGGCGGACTCGATCAGCCTCGCCGCCGCGCGCAACCTGTTCAAGCTGATGGCCTACAAGGACGAGTACGAAGTGGCGCGCCTGTACAGCGATCCGGCCTTCCTCAAGAAGCTGCACAAGCAGTTCGCCGGCGACGTGGAGCTGCGCTTCAACCTGGCGCCGCCGCTGCTGAGCAAGCGCGACCCCGCCAGCGGCCAGTTGATCAAGCGCGAATTCGGGCCGTGGATGCTCGGCGCCTTCGGCTGGCTGGCGAAGTTCAAGCGCCTGCGCGGTACGCGCCTGGATATCTTCGGTTACACGGAAGAGCGCCGCCAGGAGCGCCGCGACATCGAGGACTATGTCGCGCTGCTGGATACGATCGTGCAGGAGCTGAATGCGGACAACTACGCGCCGGCACGGGAGCTGGCCGGACTGGCGGCACAGCTGCGCGGCTTCGGCCACGTCAAGGATCGCAACCGCGAACAGCTCGCGGTGCGCCGCGACCGACTGCTGGCGCAATTGCGCGGCGAGATGGCGGCGAGTGCGGTAACTATCGTTGACGCCGCCTGAGCGTCAATCACAGGGAATCCATCGAGGATCTACGATGAGCGTGTTTTCGGCACCGGCCTACGACCGGCACGAACTGGTTTCGTTTTCCAATGACAACGGCAGTGGCCTGCGCGCCATTATCGCCGTGCACGACAGTACCCTGGGCCCCGGTGTGGGCGGCTGTCGCATGTTCCCCTACGCCAGCGAGGACGCGGCCCTGCACGACGTGCTGCGCCTGTCCCGCGGCATGACCTACAAGTCGGCGATGGCCGGCCTGCCCCTGGGCGGTGGCAAGTCGGTGATCATCGGCGACCCGCGCAGCGACAAGTCGCGCGACCTGCTGCTGGCCATGGGCGAGTTCATCGACGCCCAGGGCGGGCGCTATGTCGCGGCGGAAGACTCCGGCACTGGCGTCGCCGATATGCGCGTGATGGCCGAGCGCACCCGCTGGGTCAGCGGCCTGGAAGACAACCGCTACGGTGGTGACCCTTCGCCGAGCACCGCCTGGGGCGTATTCCTGGCCATGCGTACCGCGGTGCACTACCGCTTCGGCGAAGCGGACCTGAAGGGCCGCAGCGTCGCGCTGCAGGGCCTGGGTCACGTCGGCTACTACCTGGCGAAGTACCTGCGCGAGGCCGGCGCCGAGGTGTATGGCGCCGACGTCAACGTCGACAACCTGCGCCGCGCGGTTGAGGAACTCGGTGTGATCGCGGTCGACCCGGCGAAAGTATTGGAGCTGGCGGTCGACGTGGTGGCCCCCTGCGCGATGGGCGCGGTTCTCGACGAGCGCAGCATCGACGCGCTGCAGGCGGGCATCGTTTGCGGTGCCGCCAACAACCAGCTGGCCAGCGCGGTGGACGCGGCGCACCTGCGCGACCGCGGTATTCTCTACTGCCCGGATTTTCTGGTGAACGCCGGCGGCATTATCGACGTGCACCACCAGCGCCTGGGTTCACCGGCCGAGGAGCGCAGCCAGCATATTGCGCGTATCGAGGACAACCTCGAGCGCGTTCTGCAGCGCGCCCGCACGCACGGGCTGTCCACGCACGATGTGGCCGAGGCCATGGTCGAGGAATACCTGGAGGAGGTGCGCCGTGCCAATCTGGTCCTGGCGGCGGCGGGCTAGCCTGCGCTCTTCTGGCTGGCCGCCGCGTACTCCCCTGGCGCCAGCCGGAGGTAGCGGCGCAGGGCGTATACACAGCCATAGAAGGGGCCCGTGTCGAGCAGTGCGACGCTCGCCTTGAACAGGTAGTTCGAGGCGACCAGCGCGGCCATCGTGGCCAGCGCCATCTCCCCGCGCAGGAAGGCGGCGCCGAAGGTGACGGTGATCACCGTCAGCGAATCCACCATCTGGCTGATCAGCGTGCTGAAGTTGTTGCGGATCCACAGGTGCTTGCCTTTCGTGACCCGCTTCCAGAAGTGAAACAGCTGCACGTCGCAATACTGGGCCGCGACGTACGCCAGCATGGAGGCGAAGACCGCGCCGGAGGTAGTGGCGTAGATCAGCTGGTACAGGCCCACACTGTTCTCAACCATTTCCCCATTGGGCATGTGCACCGGCGCCGCCAACTGCAGGATCTGCCAGGGAGGCATGCTTTCCGAGGGTACTGAGGGCAGGCTGTTGCCGAGCAGCAGCACGCCGAGGATAAGGAAGTTCAGGCCCAGCCCCACCGTGACCAGGAAGTTGGCCCTGGCGCGACCGTAGAGTTCGCAGATCAGGTCGGTGCACAAAAAGGTGAGCGGGTAGGGCAGGGTGCCCACCGCCAGCGCCATCGGTCCGAGTTGCACGAAGCGCGTGATGCCGATGACGTTGAGCAGGGTCATGGCGCACAGGAAGGTGCCGGCGAGCACCAGGAAGACGCGCTCGCGGCGCTCCTGCAGGGCCGGCTCCACCGCGTTCAACTCAGGCCTCCCGCTGGCCGAGGTTGGCGTGCAGCACGGCGCCGTTGATCACCGGGTGCAGGTGCGCCCAGTGGATCAGCTCGGCGATCTCGCGCGGTTCGATCAGGCGGTTGAAGCTGTTCATGCCGGCGATCGCGGCCTCTACCGCCGGGTCGGTGCCGATGTGGGTGCGCAGCATCTCGGTGTCGGTGAAGCCCGGGCAGACCAGGGCGGTGTGAATGCCGCTGCCCATCAGGTCCTGGCAGGTGGCGCGCATCATGCCGGCCTGGGCGTGCTTGCTGATCACATAGGTAAAGGAACCCGGCACCGCCTTCTCCGAGAGGGTGGAACCCACGTAGAGCACGCTGGAACCCGCGCCCATCAGCGGCAGCAGGCCCTGGTTGAGCGAGTTGATCGCCACGATATTGGTTTCCAGCACCGCGCGCAGGTCATCGCTCGCGCAGGCGTTGGCGGCGTCCTTGCGCATCTGGCTGGCGTTATGCACCAGGGCGACCCGCGGCGCACCGGCCAGGGCGGGAGCCAGGGTCGCGACACAGTCTGCCACCGACGCCGGCGAGGCGAGGTCGCAGTGCAGGTTTTCCACGGCCGCCAGGGGACAGGCGCGACGCGAGAGATTGAAAACGCGGTAGCCGCTGTCGACAAACAGCGCAGCGGTCTCGGCGCCGATGCCCACGCTGGCACCGGTGATAATGGCGATGGTCATGATCTGTAACTCCCCGGAAGCGCACCAGCCTCACCGATTTGCCGCGGTGCGTCAAGCTTGCGGCGGGCGGCGCTGTGCTCAGGTTACGGTGCTTTGCTGCAGGTCGCGCAGTTGTTCGCACAGCGCGGCGAAGCGCGGCAGGGTATTGTCCAGGCCGGCAATATCGAAGACCTCGACCAGTTCGTGCAACTCGCGCGCGTAGTCGCGCACCGGCGCAAAGTCTTCGTGGCGCTGCGCGAGTGCATGGAGCCTGTCGGTGAAGGCTTCAATCTTGCGCAGGTTGTTGCTGGCCATCGCCTGCTGCCAGGCCGGCTGCAAATTCTCCAGCTCCTCGACGATTGCCGGCAGGTGTTCAAGCTCGCGGTCGCTGAGGGCGATCGGCGCGTCCTCGGACGCGTCGACAATTTCGCTGTGCGGCAGGTAGGCCGCCAGCGCGCGCAGCAGTTCGCGGCGACGCACCGGCTTGCGCACGTAGTCGTCGAAGTTGCGCGCGCGAATTCTCTCCAGTTCCTCTTTCATCACCGAGGCGGTGAGGGCGATGATGGGCACATCGCTCAACTGCTTGATCGCCGCCGCGGCCTCGTAGCCGTCCATGCCTGGCATGCGCAGGTCCATCAGCACGAGATCGATGTGTTCGTTTGCGCACAGTGTCACCGCAGCGCGGCCGTCGCCCGCCTCGAGGATGCTGATCCCGGTGTCGGCGAAAATCTCGCGCACCAGCAGGCGGTTGTTGCTGATATCGTCCACCACCAGCACCACCGCGGGCTCGAAGCGGATGTCGGGTTCGCCCGGCCCATCGGCGCGCTCCGCCCCCTGGGCCAGCGTGGCGACGTCGACGCCCTGCAGGCGGACGGAGAAGGTGGCGCCTTTACCCGGCTCGCTGTGCACGTCCAGGGTGCCGCCCATCATGCTCACCAGCTTGCTGGAGATCGACAGGCCGAGACCGGTGCCGCCGTGGTGGGTCAGTTCCTGGCCGGCGGCCTGCTGGAACGACTCGAAGATGACCGCCTGGTCGGTGTCGGCGATGCCGATACCGCTGTCCTCCACCTCGATACACAGGTCGAGCTTGCTGCCGATCGCATCGCAGTTCTCGCTCAACGCACGCAGGCGCACGTGGCCGCTGTCGGTGAACTTGATGGCGTTGCCGAGCAGGTTGACCAGTACCTGGCGCAACCGCGTGACATCCAGCAACAGGCTCTCGGGAATTGCCGGGTCGATCTCCAGCAGCAGTTCCAGGCCCTTGTTGCTTGCGCTCAGGGCGAAAATCTGGCGCAACTCCTCGAACAAGACATGCGGGTTGGTGGCGCTGGTATTGAGCTGCATGGCGCCAGCCTCGATCTTGGACAGGTCGAGAATATCGTTGATTAGCAACAGCAGGTCCTGGCTGGCGGACTGGATGGTTTTCAACCAGGACTTCTGCTTGCGGTCCGTCACCTGCTCCTCGAGCAGTTCGGTAAAGCCGAGGATGGCATTCATCGGCGTGCGGATCTCGTGGCTCATGTTGGCGAGGAACTGCGACTTGCTGCGGTTGGCGACCTCGGCGCGGTCGCGGGCCTCTTTCAGTTCCTCCTCCATGGCCAGGCGGTCGGTCATGTCGACGGCGATGCACAGCAGCGCCGGCCGCTTGTTGAAGCGCACCGGCATGATGGAAATCATCATCGAGCGG
Organism: Mangrovimicrobium sediminis; assembly: GCF_004745945.1. Taxonomy (GTDB): domain Bacteria; phylum Pseudomonadota; class Gammaproteobacteria; order Pseudomonadales; family Halieaceae; genus Mangrovimicrobium; species Mangrovimicrobium sediminis. The sequence goes on from NZ_SRLE01000011.1 coordinate 16,941, forward strand.
ATGCCGCCGTCCAGGCGCTGGAAACGCGTGATGCGCTGCTTGACCGCGCCTTTCTCGGCAATCTCCTGCAGGACGTCCTGGCGATCGCGCTCCTCGACGAAGAAATCGCGCATGTTGTAATTCGGGATATCCTCTTCCGCTATCCCGTAGTCGGACAACACCTGCGGGTTGGCGACCAGCACGTCGCCGCGCTGGTTGACCACCAGGACCTGCAGCGGGATGTTGTCGATCAGGGCCCTGGACTGCGCCTCTGCTTCTTTGCGCAGCGCCACCTCGCGGGCGAGGGTGCGGTTCCAGTACAGGATCAGGCCGGCCAGCACCAGGAACACTGCCGCCGCCCAGGCCACCGGGCGGTAGTCGAGCTTGGGCGTGAACTTGTAGTGGCCCCAGTCGTCGAGGATGCGCTGCTTTTCCGTCGCGGAGATATCGGCGATGGCGCGGTTGAACATCGAGACCAGCGGCCGGAACTCCTGGCGGATGCCAAAGGCGAGCTGGGTGTCGAACTCGGTACGGCCGGCGATGCGGATATTCTGGATGCCCAGGTTGGAGATGTGGTAGCTGGCCTGGGCCAGGGTGGCGACCAGCGCGTCGATCTCGCCTGTGGACACCGCGGTCAGTCCCGCCTGGATGCTGGGAACCTCGAGGAACGGGATGTCCGGGTAGGCGCGCTGGATGGTGTCCACATACCCGTATTCGGCGATCATGGCGATGCGCCGGTCGCTGATTGCGGCGAGGTTCTCCACGTAGTTTTCGCCATCGCGCATGACCATCACGATCGGGCTGGTCAGGTAGGTCTGGGTGAACAGCAGTTGCGAACGCAGGGTGGAGTCGCTGGTTTCCGAGAGCACGTCGATCTCACCGCGCCGCACCAGGTCGACTGATTCGGACCAGGTGTCGGTCTGGATACGCTCGAAGCGAACGCCCAGCTTGCGCTCGATGAGCTTGAGGTATTCGGCGACGATGCCGACGTAGCCGCCGTTCTCGTCGAAGGCCTCGTAGGGCAGCCAGTTGGGGTCGCCGGTGAAGCGGATATACGGGTGCTCCTCCAGCCAGGCCTTCTCCCGTGCGGTGAGGGTCATGGTCTCGTGGCTGTCCTGGCTCGCCTTGCCGGTCAGCCAGCGCCGGTAGATGGCCTGGCGCTCGTCGATGGTGATCGCCTCCAGCCCCTTCTGCACGATGGCGCCGAGCAGCGGCTTGTCGCGCGGCGTGGCGAAGTGCAGGGTCTTGGTGTCCGCGCGCCGGCTGGAGTGGAACGGGCGGATGCTCTGTATGCCGTCGCGGGTCAGCCAGTAGTCGATGGCGGCGAAGGTGTCGTAGAGCACTTCGGCGCGTCCCTCCACCACTGCGTCGATGGCGTCGCCCAGGGTTTCGACCTCGATGATTTCCATCTGCGGGAACTGCTCGCGGACGAAGCCGATATTGGCGTAGCCGTGGGGGATCGCGACGCGCTTGTCGGCGATATCCATCATGCTGGTCGCTTCCACGTCGTCGCGCACGAAGAAGTAATCCAGGGTGCGGAAGTACGCCGGGGAGAACTGCATGTAGGCGTCGCGCTCATCGGTCTGGTACACCGCCGGGAGCAGGTCGATCTCACCGCGCCGGAATCCCGCCAGGATCTCGCGCCAGGGCATCTCCTGCGGCGTCTGCTCGAACTGCAGGCCGGTCTTTTCACTGATCAGGCGCAGGTAGTCCCAGGAGATGCCCTGGGGGCGTCCGCTCTCGTCGAGGAAATCGAAGGGCGCCCAGTCGGGTTCGGCGGCGACCCGCACGCTGCCGTGTTCGGCGATCCAGGCTTTCTCCGCGTCGGTCAGGCTGGCCGCGATGCGCGCTTCGAATACGCCGGTGTCCGCGGCGGCGGGAGGGGTCCCGGCAACAAGGAGGCAGCAGCCGAGCAGTAGCGCGAAGAGGCCGGGCAGCAGCCGCTCAGGAGAGCTCGAGAATGGCAAGGAACTGGCCCAGGTTATCGAACAGCAGGTCCACCAGTTCCGGATCGAACTGGCGGCCGCGCTGCCCCCGGATGTAGTCCAGGGCCTCGTCGACTTCCCAGGCGTCCTTGTAACAGCGGCGGTGGGTCAGGGCGTCGAAGACGTCGGCGAGGGCGACGATCCTGCCGTAGATATGGATCTGGCTGGCCTTGAGGCCGCGCGGGTAGCCGCTGCCATCCCACTTTTCGTGGTGCTCGTGGGCGATGATCGCCGCCGCCTTGAACAGCTTGCGCTTGGAACTGGACAGCAGCGTGTAGGCGTTGCTGGTGTGCCGCTTCATGATCTCGAATTCGTCCGCGGTGAGGCGCCCGGGCTTGTGCAGGATATCGTGGGGGATAGTCATCTTGCCGATATCGTGCATGGGCGAGGCGTGCATCAGTGCGTTGGCGTCACTCTCGTCCAGGGTGGGGTGCAAGTGGGCGAACAGGGCGGAAATCTCCGAGACGCGGCGGATGTGCTTGCCGGTTTCGTCGGAGGTGGCCTCCATCAGTTCCGTGAGGACCCAGATCAGTTCCTTCTGCGTGTCTTCCAGTTCCGACAACAACCGGTTTTGCGAGAACACCAGTTTGTTCTCGAGCAGAATCTGTTTCTGCTGCAGGATCTTGCGCGCGTTGTACAACTGCACATGGGTGCGCACCCGGGCGAGCAGTTCAGCACCGTGGAACGGCTTGGTGACATAGTCGACGCCGCCGAGGTCGAAGCCGCGGGTGATTGCCTCGACTTCCGCACGCGCGGTGAGAAAGATGATGGGCACCTCGTGCCAGGGCGTCTTGTTCTTGATCTGCCGGCAGACTTCGAAGCCGTCCATGCCCGGCATCATCACATCGAGCAGGATCAGGTCGAACTCGTCGCCACTCTCTTCGAGCATGGCCAGCGCCCGCGGACCGTCGTTGGCGTAGGAGAACTGGTAGCCGTCCTCGCGCAACAGGTTCATGGCGATCTGGATGTTGTCGGCGACGTCGTCGACGATGAGAATGTGCGAATTTGACATCACTGCGGTGTTTCCTTGTCCCCGGGGCAGCGCTGCGCGCGATCACCTGTCCGGTACTACTGGCACTCGCCGAAACCCTGTCGGGGTATCAGGTATTTATACAGGTGAGTATATACGATATGCCTCGAGCAACGGTTTTTACCCATCGCGCTGTTCGACCCCGGTGCACGTGTAGCGCGTCCTGTTTGTTGTTGGCTTTATCTGCTTACAGTAGATCCTGCGCCGGACGGGATCAAGCGCTGGCAGGCGCCTTGCACTTGCCCGCGCCGCGCGCAACAATGCCAGCCTCTTAGGTTTCGGGGGGCCCATGACCGAGTTAACCAGCCTGCACATCGACAAGCAGAGCCACAAGTTCTCTGCGGCGCACTACACGATTTTTTCCGCCACCGAGCGGGAGCGGCTGCACGGTCACAACTATGCCGTGTCCGCGCGCTTCGTCGCGCCCATGGGCGACAACGGCTTCGCCGCGGACTACAACGTGTACAAGCGGCGCATCGCGCAGTTGTGCGACGAACTCGACGAGTACACCCTGCTGGCCGGCGAGTCACCCTTCCAGCATATCGAGGAGGACGGCGTCTACTACCGCGTTCATTTCGACCGCGACCAGATGCTGTTCCTGCGCAGTGATACCCGTGTCCTGCCGATCCGCAACGCCACCGTGGAGGAGTTCTCGCGCTACCTGCTCGCGCGCCTGCTGGAACTCTCCGCTGCCGACGGGTTGCGCGAGGTGGAAGTCTCCGTGGCCTCCGGCCCCAGCCAGCGGGCCAGCGCAATCTGGCGCAGTTGACACCGCTGTTCCGCGCGCCGTATGGCGCGCCCGCGTATCCCCGACTATCCTGATTAACGCCCGGAATGCCGGCGCTTCCCAGGGACTACAGGGTATGCAGCGATGAGCATGAGCAGGAAACTCGGTGCCGAGTTTATCGGCACGTTCTGGTTGGTTTTGGGCGGTTGCGGCAGTGCGGTACTCGCGGCGGCTTTTCCCGAGGTCGGTATCGGCCTGCTGGGGGTGGCACTGGCCTTCGGCCTCACTGTCCTCACCATGGCGTTTGCCATCGGCCACATCTCCGGCTGCCACCTCAATCCGGCGGTCTCCGTGGGCCTGCTGGTCGGCGGGCGCTTCCCGGCGGCGGAGCTGGCTCCCTACGTTGTAGCCCAGGTGCTGGGGGGGATTGCCGGCGCCGCGGTACTTTACGTCATCGCCAGCGGCCAGCCCGGCTTCGAGACCGCGGGTTTTGCCTCCAACGGTTTTGGCGCGCACTCGCCGGGGGGCTACAGCCTGCTCGCGGCGCTGGTCTGCGAAGTGGTGATGACCTTCATGTTCCTGTTGATCATCCTCGGCGCCACCGACCAGCGCGCTCCCGCGGCGCTGGCGCCGGTGGCAATCGGCCTGGGCCTCACCCTGGTGCACCTGATCAGCATTCCGGTGACCAACACCTCGGTCAACCCGGCGCGCAGCACCGGGGTGGCGCTGTTCGAGGGCGGCTGGGCGATCTCCCAGCTGTGGCTGTTCTGGGTGGCGCCGATCGTCGGCGCCGCGCTCGCTGGGGTGTGCTATCGCTGGCTTGGCGCCAGCGACGACTAGTTCAGGCGGCGATACCCGAGTGCCGTAACAGGGGCTCGATCTTGGGTTCGCGGCCGCGGAAGGCGACGAAGGTCTCCATCGGCTCGCGCGAGCCGCCCACCGCCAGCACCTCGCGATGGAAGTCCGCGCCGGTCTGCGGGTTGAAAATTCCCTCTTCCTCGAAGCGCGCGAAGGCGTCCGCGGAGAGCACCTCGGCCCACTTGTAGCTGTAGTAGCCCGCCGCGTAGCCGCCGGCGAAGATGTGCGAGAAGCTGTGCTGGAAGCGGTTGAAGGGCGGAACCGGCACCACCGACACATTGCTGCGCACCTCGTCGAGCAGCGCCTGTACCGCATCAATCTCCCCACCGGACCAGCGCATGTGCAACAGCATGTCGAACAATGCGAATTCCAGCTGGCGCGCCATCTGCATGGCGGACTGGAAATTGCGCGCCGCCAGCATGCGCTGCAGCAGGTCCTCGGGCAGGGGTTCGCCGGTTTCGTGGTGACCGGAGAGAAAGGCCAGCGCCTCGCCCTCCCAGCACCAGTTCTCGAGGAACTGGCTGGGCAGTTCCACCGCGTCCCAGGCCACGCCGTTGATGCCGGAGACCGCGGCGACGGTCTGCTCGGTGAGCATGTGGTGCAGGCCGTGGCCGAACTCGTGGAACAGGGTGGTGAGTTCGTTGTGGGTGAGCAGGGCGGGCTGTTCGCCCACCGGCGGGGTGAAGTTGCACACCATGTAGGCGACCGGCAGTTGCACCCCGCTGGCGGCGACGCGCCGCACCCGGCAGTCGTCCATCCAGGCCCCGCCACGCTTGTGGGCGCGGGCGTAGAGGTCCAGGTAAAAGCGCGCGATCACCTGGCCGTCGCGCAGCACGTTGTAGAGTTTCGCATCCTCGTGGTAGGTGTCGAAGTCGGTCACTTCCTCGACCTCGACGCCGTACAGGCGATGCACTACCTCGAACAGGCCGGGCAGCACGCGGTTCACCGGCAGGTAGGGGCGCACGTCCTCCTGCGACACGCTGTAGCGCTGCTGGCGCAGTTTCTCGCTGTAGTAGGCGATGTCGCAGGCCTGCAGTTCCTCCACGCCGTATTCGCTGCGGGCGAAGTCCGCCAGTTCGGCGAACTCCGTGCGCGCCTGGGCGCGTGATTTTTCCGCCAGTTCCTCGAGGAAGCCCACCACGTGCTCCGGGCTGTCAGCCATCTTGGTCGCCAGCGAGAGCTGCGCGTAATTGTCGAAGCCGAGTAGTTGTGCCAGCTCGCGGCGCAGGTCCAGGGTCTCGACGATAGTGGCGGAGTTATCCCACTGCCCGGCGTGGGGGCCGAGCTCCGAGGCGCGCGTGCAGTTGGCCTCGTAGACCTCGCGGCGCAGCTCCGCGTTGTCGGCGTAGGTCAGCACCGGGTAGTAGGATGGGAACTCCAGGTTGATCAGGTAGCCCTCGACGCCGGCCTGTTGCGCCGCCTGTTGTGCCACCGCCAGGGCGCTGGCGGGCAGGCCGGCGAGTTCTTCCGCGCTGGCCTGCCGCGACCAGGCGTTGGTGGCGTCGAGCACGTTCTCGCCGAATTTGCTGCCCAGCTCCGACAGGCGTTTGCGCAGCGCGCCGTAGCGCGCCTTCTGTGCCGGGGGCAGGGCCACGCCGGCCAGGCGGAAATCGCGCAGGGCGTGATCCAGCGCCTTGAGTTGCGCGGCGTCGAGGGTGTCGGCCTCGTTCTCGCGAATGTAGGTGTAGGCGCGAAACAGGCCCTCGTGCTGGCCCATCCAGGTGCCGTACTCCGAGAGCAGTGGCAGGCAGGCATTGTAGGCCGAGCGCAATTCGTCGGCGTTGCGCACGCTGTTCATGTGCGAGACCGGCGAGAACGCCTTGGACAGTTCGTCGTCGAGCTGCTCCAGAGGCGCGACCAGCGCGGCCCAGGTGTGATTGGCCGGGTCGCCCAGCAGTTCCTCGATCTGCGCTTTATTGCGTTCGATAAGCGAGCGGATCGCCGGTTCGATGTGGTCCACCTCGATGGCGGAAAAGGGGGGCAGTTCGTGTTGCTCGAGCAGGGGGTTGGTCATCGCGCGTACCTCGGGGTCAGCTGAAGATTTTAACCCAGTCGCGCGCAATTCACAGCGGGTCGCCAAGGCTCCAGCCGGCGACCGGCGCATAGCGCACACCGTGGCGCCCCTGGCGTGACTCCATGAGCAGGAACTCGCGGTAGGGCAGCGCGAACTGTGGCAATTCGGTGGGGGCAGGGGGTGGCGTGGTGCAGTGCCGGAACAGGGTGACGTGGGGCTGGAAGCGGTCGCGACGGCGCTCGCTGCCGTGCCGGGCGCCGAGGCCGCCCAGCTTGTGGGCGAGGCCGCCAAGGGTATCCGGCCAGGTCTGCGGCCCCAGCCAGAAAATGCCCGGGCGCGGCCAGTAACCGACCTGGTCGAGCTGCAGCTGGCCGGCGGCAGCGGGGCGTGCGGCGATCTGCGCATCGACCTCGCGGCACAGTGTGTCCAGCGCCGCCTCGGCCAGCTCGCCGATAAAGGCGAGGGTGATATGGAAATTCGCGGCGGGAACCTCGCGGCCCGCAAGGGGGAGGGCGCGGGCACGCCAGTCGGCGATGCCCAGGGCGAGGTCCGCGGGGACCTCCAGGGCGAAGAACAGGCGCAAGTGTCAGTTGCCGCGCGCTATTTGTCGCGCGGCGGGCGGGTCAGCGGGGCGAAGCCGTCGCTGGAAACGCCGGTGGGTGTGCGCCGCTTGCCCTTGTTCTTGCGCTCGCGCGCGCGCAGCTTGGCCTTGGTGGCAGCCTTGGTGGTTTTTTTCTTTTTACTGCCGGCGGCCTTGCCGGAGGACTTGAGTCGTTTCGGACCCTGGTAGCGCGCCTTCAGGCCGTCGATGGCGACCGCCTCGAATTCCAGTCCGAGGTAGCGCTGGATACTGATCATCAGGTTCCAGTCGCGTGGGGCGACCAGCGAGACCGCCAGGCCCTCCGCGCCCGCGCGCCCGGTGCGCCCGACGCGGTGCAGGTAGTCATCGCCGCTGCGCGGCAGGTCGTAGTTCACCACCAGCTCGATGCCCGGTACGTCTAGGCCGCGGGCGGCCAGGTCGGAGGCGCATAGCACCTGGATCTGCCCGTTGTGGAAGCGATGCATCACCGCCTTGCGCTCCTCGGTGCTCATCTCGCCGTGCAGGCAGTCGCTGCGCAGCCCGGCCTCTGCAAGGGTTGCGCCCAGGCGCTGGGCCGTGGTGCGCTGGTTGGCGAACACCAGTGCCCGCCCGGCGGTTTCGCGCTCGCACAGGGCCTTGAGCAGGGCGTCCTTGTGCTCCGGTGAGTCCGCCAGGATGCGCTGGTGGCGGATGCCGCTACCGGCGGTGCGCGGCGGGTCGATGGCCACGCTGACGGCGTCGTGCAACAGGGTGTCGGCGACGCTGCCCAGGCCGGCATGGTTCAAGGTGGCGGAGAGCAGGATGACCTGGCGCTGCGCCGGGCAGAACGCGGCGACCTTGAGCACCTCTTCGCGAAAGCCCATGTCGAGCATGCGGTCGGCCTCGTCCAGCACCAGGGTGCGCACCGCAGCGAGGTCGGCGCTACCCTTTTCGCAGTGCTCCAGCAGCCGCCCGGGGGTCGCGACGATGATCTCGGGGTTCTTGCGCAGCAGGGATTTCTGGTATTTGAAATCGGCGCCGCCGGTGATGCCCTGGGCACTCAGGCTGGTCTTGGCGATCAGTTCGCGGCAGCTGCGCAGCACCTGGCGCGCCAGTTCACGGGTGGGTACCAGCACCACCGCCGCGGCGCCGGCATCGCGCGCCGGCGGCGCGGCGAGTATCCGCTGCAGGGTCGGCAACAGGTAGGCCAGGGTCTTGCCGGAGCCGGTCTGGGCGCTGACTCGCAGGTCGGCGCCCGCCAGGGCGGCGGGTATAACCTGCGCCTGCACCGGGGTCGGCGCTTCCAGTTCCAGCGCATCCAGGCCCAGGCGCAGGCCGCGGTCGAGGTCCAGTTCGTCGAGCACGGAGCGTCAGCTGACCGTGGTCTGGTCGGTCTCGTTCTCCGAGAAGAACCCGGCGAACAGCGGCGATGTGAGGTAGCGCTCACCGGAGTCGGGCAGGATGACCACGATCATCTTGTCCGCGTTTTCCGGGCGGGCGCCGATGCGGCAGGCCACAGTCATGGCGGCGCCGCAGGAGATCCCGGCGAGAATACCTTCCTCTTCCATCAGCTTGTGCGCCATCTCCATGGCCTCTTCGCTGGAGACCCGCTCCACCACGTCGACCATGTCCAGGTCGAGGTTCTTCGGCAGGATGCCGGCGCCGATCCCCTGGATTTTGTGCGGCCCGTGGGTGGGTTCCTCGCCGGCCTTGGCGGCGGTGATCACGGTGGTGCTGTCCGGCTCGACGGCCACCGTGGTGATGGCCTTGCCGCAGGTGTTCTTGATGTAGCGCGAGATGCCGGTCAGGGTGCCGCCGGTGCCCACGCCGCAGACCAGGATATCGACGCCGCCGTCGGTGTCGTCCCAGATTTCCGGGCCTGTGGTGGCCTCGTGCACCGCCGGGTTGGCGGGGTTCTCGAACTGCTGGGGGCCCCAGTATTTTTGCGGGTCGGAGGCGATGATTTCCTCGGCCCTGGCGATCGCTGCGGGAATGCCCTTGGCGCCGTCGGTCAGTACGACCTCGGCGCCCAGCGCCTTCATTAACATGCGCCGTTCCAGGCTCATGGTGTTGGGCATGGTGAGGATGCAGCCGTAGCCCTTGGCGGAGGCGACAAAGGCCAGGGCGATGCCGGTGTTGCCGCTGGTTGGTTCGACGATAGTCATGCCAGGCTTCAGGCTGCCGTCTTTCTCCGCCGCCTCGACCATGCTGGCACCGATGCGGCACTTGACCGAGAAGGCAGGATTGCGGCTTTCGAGCTTCGCATAGACGTTGCCGCCGGCCAGATGGTTGATCCTGACCAGGGGTGTGCCGCCGATGGTCAGTGCGTTGTTATCGTAGATTTTGCCCATGCGGAACTCCCTGTTTGCACCCGGTATTGGAAAGCTGACAAGCCTAGCCCCTGCCTCTGGCCATGTCCATGCGTGCGCGGGTTGAAAAAAATATCGTTTTTGCGGTTTACGTCGGGAACTTCATGCAGCGGCCCCAGTCAGACTTTTCCGTAACGGCGTGGGTCCTCGGACCCCTGGAGATGCAGCGCCGCTACCTCTGGAGTATCCAGGTTACATCTCTGTGAGACTCACTGGTGTTTAGTGTGGATTTCGGCCCCTTTCGGGGCCGTTTTTTTTTGGGGCTACCAAGCAAGTCCCGGGGGCCAGGTGCCGGGGTCAGAGTCGTGACTCTGACCCCTCCCTCCGGAATAGCCCGCCCCGGGGTCAGAGTCTCGACTCTGACCCCTCTTTCGGCGGCGGCGCCTGCCCGGTGGCCTCGGCGAGGGATTCCAGCGTCTGCGGTCCTGCCCGGGTGGCCGCCAGCGCGCCGTCTGGCCCGATAAACACGGTGGTGGGCAGGACCTGGGGCCGGGCCACGCCGAGGCCGGCAGCCGGATCCTCGAGCAGTGTGGGGAAGCGGATGCCGAAACTGTCAATCTGGGCCTGCAGTTCAGCGTCCCGGGCACCGTCGTAGTTGACCCCGAGCACGGCCACTTCCGGGTAGCGCTGGGCGAAGTCGTTGAGCTCGGGGATCTCCTCGCGACACGGCTTGCACCACTGCGCCCAGTAGTTGATCACCACCCAGCGGCCGCGGTAGTCATCGAGGTCCAGGCGCTCCACCCGGTCCGGCGGCTGCTGCGCCCCACAGGCGGCCAGTGCGACACAGGCCAGTGCCATAGCGATTCCTCTCACGCGCCGTACAGCTCCGCGAGTGTCATCGACAGCAGTTCGCGCTGCTGCATGCGCTGCTGGCGCAGCAACTGGAAGGCGTTCGCCTGCCAGTCCATGTGTGCGGCGACGGGTTCCTCTGCCAGCGTCTGTTCGTCGTTGATCCATTCTTTCATCTGCCAGAAGTTGATGGTGTGCAGGTCGCGGCTGAGCAGGTAGTGGCCGCGGTCGGTCTGGGTAATGATGTTTTTTTCCATCAGGATGTCGCGCAGGTGCCGCCAGGTTTCGCTGTCCAGCCCGCGGGTCACCACGTGGCGGCCATTGAGAATCTCGATCTCGCGCACCGAGTGCCCGGCCTTTTGTTTTTCCCAGAACAGGTAGAGCACGTCCAGCGCCTTGAGCAGGGTGGGGCGGCTGGCCTGCTCCTCATCCTGGTAGGCCGAGAGACTGTGCACCAGGATGCCGCCCATCAATACGATGTTCCAGGACAGGTAGATCCACAGCAGGAACAGCGGTACCGCGGCGAAGGCACCATAAATGAAGGTGTAGCTCGAACCCACCACCAGGTCGGTGAACGCTGCCCGGGCAATGTGGAAACCGACCGCTGCGGCGAGGCCGCCGACCAGGGAATGCTTGAAGGGAACCCGGCAGTTCGGCACGGCGATGTACAACAGGGTAAAGGCGCCGGCGCTGAGCAGGATTGGCGAAAGCTTGAGGAAAAACGCCTTGAACCCGAAGATGTCGTAGGCGTCCAGCACGTTGGAATAGGAAGCCAGGTAGGTGCTGATGCCCAGGGCCAGGCCCAGCGCCACCGGCGCCAGGCTGAGCACTGCCCAGTAGAGCAGGAAACTGGAGATCGGGCTGCGGTTTTCCCGCGCCCGCCAGATCAGGTTGAACGCTTTTTCGATGTTGCGCAGCATCAGTACCGCGGTCACCACCAGGAACAGGATGCCCGGGCCGGTGAGGTTCTTCGCCTGGCGGGAGAAGTCGCTGAGGTAGCGCTCGACCTCGGAACTGGTGTCCGGCATCAGGTGCTGGAACAGCAGGTCCTGCATCTGTTGCTCCAGGCCCTGGAAGGTGGGGATCGCCGAGGCCATGGTGTACAGCACCGTGAGCAGCGGCACCATGGCGAACAGGCTCATGTAGGTGAGGGCCGCCGCGTTTTCCGAACAGCGGTCCGCGCTGAAGCGCGAGACGAAGTAGCGCAAGCGCCGCCAGGCCCCGTACAGCAGTGGTTTGAGTTGCTCCATGGCCGGCATTATGGCACGAATGGTCACGCCGCGGCACAGGCCTTGATATACTCTCGCGCTGTGCAGAAACAGGCCCCGGAGCGAGTCATGAGCGAATACACCATCTACCACAACCCGCGCTGTTCCAAGTCGCGAGCCACCCTCGCGCTGCTCGAGGAACACGGTGTCACGCCGCAGGTGGTGCTCTACCTCGAGACCCCGCCGGACGCCGCGCAGATCCGTCAGCTGCTGGAGCAACTGGATATGCGCGCCGAGCAACTGGTGCGCCGCGGCGAGGATGAATACAAGCAGCTCGGGCTGGGCAAGGACGCCAGCGAGGAACAACTGGTGGCGGCGATGGCCGCGCACCCGAAACTGATCGAGCGGCCGATCGTCGTCTGTGAGGAACGCGCCGTGCTCGGCCGTCCCCCGGAGAACGTGCTGGGCCTGCTCGACTGATGGCCCAGCCCTATGTCCTGGTGCTGTATTACTCGCGGCACGGGGCGACTGCGGAGATGGCCCGCCAGGTGGCGCGCGGCGTCGAGCAGGTAGCCGGGATGACCGCCCGTCTGCGCACGGTGCCAGCGGTCTCCGCGGACTGCGAGCGCAGCGCCGAGGACATCCCCGAGTCCGGGCCGCTGTACTGTGAGATGGAAGACCTGCGCGACTGCGCCGGCCTGGTATTGGGCAGTCCGACCCGCTTCGGCAACATGGCCGCGCCACTCAAGTACTTTATCGACGGCAGCTCCGGCCTGTGGTTGTCCGGGGCGCTTATCGACAAGCCCGCCGCGGTGTTCACCTCCAGCTCCAGCCTGCACGGCGGCCAGGAGTCGACCCTGCTATCGATGCTGTTGCCGCTGCTGCACCACGGCATGCTGCTGGTCGGCCTGCCCTACAGCGAGCCAGGCTTGATGAGCGCGACGGGGGGCGGCACACCCTACGGCGCTTCACACTGGTCCGGTGCCGACAACGACCGCGCGCTGGACGACAAGGAAGCCGCGCTGTGCCGGGCGCTGGGCAAGCGGGTGGCGGTAGTTGCCGCGCGGGGTGCGCAATGAGCCCGAAAACGCGCAACCTGCGGGTGATCTGTCTGGCCAGCTATGCCGTACTCTGCCTGCAGCAGCTGACCGACGCCTGGCTGGGCGGGGCGCCGCCCGTCGTGTGGATAGCATTGCTCGTCCCGTTGTTGCTGTTCCTGCCCGGTATGCAGCGCGACAATCTGCGCAGTTTTGTCTGGCTGTGTTTTGTCAGCCTGCTGTATTTCATGCTGCTGGTGGTCGACCTGTTCGAGCAGCCGCAGTCTGTCCTGCGCTGGGCGGGCATGCTTGCCGTTGTCGGTATCTACAGCAGCGGAATGCTCTATGTGCGCTGGCGCGCGCGGGAATTGCGCGGCGAGAATGCGCAGCAAGCCGTGGAGGCTACCCATGAGTGACACCTCACCGATCCGCCGCTTCTTTGCCGCCCTGTGGCGGGGCATCACCTGGCTGCGACTGGCGCTGGCCAACATCCTGTTCCTGGTCATGCTGGTGGTGTTCTACTTCGTGTTTGTCGGCCGTGCGCCGGAGCCGCTGCCGGCCAAGGCCGCGCTGCTGCTCAACCCGGTGGGCGTGGTGGTTGACCAGCGGGCGCCGGTTGAGCCGCTGGCGGCACTGGCGGGTGAGCCCGACCCGGCGCAGAACGAAGTACTGCTGCGCGATATCCTCGAAGCCATCGACACCGCGCGCGAGGACGACAAGATCGACGCGCTGGTGATGGAGCTGGATTACCTGATGTATGTCGGCATCAGTCGCACCCAGGAGATCTCTGCTGCCCTGCAGGCGTTTCGCGATGCCGGCAAGCGCATTGTCGCGGTGGGTGACTACTACACCCAGGACCAGTACCTGCTGGCCAGTTTCGCCGACGAGATCATCATGCACCCGCTGGGCGGCCTCGGCCTGGAGGGGTTCAGCGTGTACCAGAACTATTATGCCGACGCCCTCGACAAGCTCTCTGTGAACATGCACGTGTTCCGCGCAGGCAAGCACAAGTCCGCGGTGGAGCCGTTCCTGCGCAACGACATGTCGCCGGATGAAAAGGTCATCACGCGCACCTGGCTGGACGACCTGTGGAGTGAGTACACCGGCACCGTGGAGCGCAATCGCGAGTTGCCCGCGGGTGCCGTCGGCGAGTTCATCGAGGGTATGCCGGCGCGCCTGACCGGCGGCGACGGCGACCAGGCCGTCGATGCGCTGCAGGCGAAGCTGGTGGATCACCTGATGTCGCGCATCGAGGCCAACGCTTACCTCACCGAGATCGTCGGTGCACAGAACGAGGACGGCCTGTATGAGGCGGTGCCGTTCGAGGAATACCTGTGGCACAAGCGCGTCACCCACCTGCCGCAGGAAGAGGATGCGCGCATCGCGGTGATCACCGCCCAGGGTGCGATGCTGCCCGGCGAGCAGCCGCCCGGGACCATCGGCGGCGACAGCCTGGCCTGGCTGATTGGCGATGCGGTGGCGGATGAGGGTATCAAGGCCATCGTGCTGCGCGTCAATTCTCCTGGCGGCAGCATGTTCGCCGCCGAGGTGATCCGCGAGCAGGTGGCCGACGCCCGCGCCGCCGGCATCCCGGTGGTGGTGTCCATGGGCGCGATGGCTGCGTCCGGCGGCTACTATATCGCCGCGGAGGCGGACCAGATCTGGGCCACACCGACCACCATCACCGGCAGTATCGGCGTGTTTGCCGCCTTTCCCACGGTCGAGGACCTGCTGCAGCGCGTCGGCGTGCACACCGACGGTGTGGGCACCACGAGTATGGCGGGCTCGTTGCGCCTGGACCGGCCGCTCAACCCGGCACTGGAGGCGGCGGTACAGGCCGGGGTCGGCCACGCCTACAGTATTTTCCGCAAGGTGGTGGCCGAGGGTCGCGACATGAGCCTGGAGGCGGTAGACAGCGTCGCCGAGGGGCGTGTGTGGAGTGCCGCCGATGCCCTCGACGTCGGTCTGGTAGATGCATTGGGCAGCCTCGACGACGCGGTCGCCGCGGCGGCGGAACTGGCCGGGTTGGAGAGCTACGAGGTGGATTACTTCGAAGAGAGCCTGACCCCGTCACAGCTGCTGGTCCAGCAACTGGCGAAAATGCTCGGCAGCCAGCTGGGCGCGGTAGTCGATACGCGCTCTGACCGCGTCGCCGCCCTGGTGGCGATGGCGCGGCCGCTGCTGGACGCGGCGCAGCTGGTGGATTCACTGCAGGACCCGCGGCATCTCTACCTGCGCTGCCTGGCCTGCGGCGCGGTTCAGTAGGTTTCGGCGGCCGGCCGCACGACGCGCTCGCCGCGCCACCAGCGGCCGAGGTCGTCGAGGATCAGGTACAGGCTGGGCACCAGTACCAGGGTAATCACCGTGGCGAAGACGATACCGAAGGCCAGTGAAATGGCCATGGGGATCATCGCCTGGGCCTGCGCGCTGCGCTCCATCAGCATGGGCGCGAGACCGAGGAAGGTGGTCAGCGAGGTCAGCATGATGGCGCGGAAGCGCTTGCACGCCGCCTCCACGATCGCCTCACCCAGGGCGACCCCCTCGGCCACCGCGCGGTTGATGTAGTCGACAAGGATCAGGCTGTCGTTCACCACCACCCCGGACAGGGCGACGATCCCGATAAATGACATCATGCCCAGGGCATAGTCGAGCACCCAGTGGCCAACCACGGCGCCGATGATGCCGAAGGGAATCACGCCCATGATGATCAGCGGCTGCAGGTAGGAGCGCGTGGGTATCGCGAGCAGGGCGTAGATGCCGAACAGCGACAGGCCGAAGCCGATGAACAGGCTGGTCATCAGCAGTCGCTCTTCCTCCGCCAGACCCGCCTTGTTCCAGTGCAGGCCCGGGTATTTCTCGCGCAACTGCGGCAGGAAGTTGTTCTCCAGGTCGCCGATCACCCGCGACGGCTCGACCACCTCGATATCCGCCACCGCAGTGACCTCGGCGGCGCGCTGGAAGTCGATGCGCGTGGACTTCAGCAGGCCCGGCTTGACCTCCACCCGCGCCACGGTATCCAGCGGTACGCTGTCGCCGTCTGGTGTGCGGATGTACATGTTGTCCAGGCTCTCCACGCTCTCGCGGTCCCGTTGCGGGTAGCGCACCATCACCTTCACCTCGTCGAAGCCGCGCTGGATGCGCTGGGCTTCGGCGCCGTAAAACGCGTTGCGCACCTGGGTGCCGAGATCCAGGCGCGTCAGTCCCAGTGCCTCGCCCTCGGGCAGCAGTTCGAAGTGGTATTCGTCGCGGCTGTCGCTGGCGCCGTTGCGAATGTCCGACAGCCCGTCGTAGTGGCGCAGGTGTTCCTCCAGTTCCGCGGCGGCAGCCCGCAGGGTCTCGAAGTCGTTGTGCTCGAGGTCGAAGGCGACGTTGGGGCCGAACTCGGGGCCGTCGGAGGTCTTGAAGCCGAGCACGTCGGCGCCGTGGATGTGGCCGACCTGCTCGCGCCACAGGCGCTGGATCTCGGCGTTGGAGATCTCGCGCTTGTCCTGTTTGGTCAACTCGACATCGATGCGTCCGTTGATGCGGTCGTAGACGTGGGCGGCGATATGGGCGATGAAACTCTCGCTGCTGCCGGTCTGTCGCTGGTGTTCGCGGTCGATGGTGCGCATGCCCTCGACGATGCGTCGGGTGGCCTCCGCGGTGCGCTCCTCGGGGCTGCCCTCGGACATGCGCAGCTCCGCGGAGAGAAACTCCCCGGGCTGGTGCGGCGAGACGATGACCCGCACCAAGCCGCCGCTGACCAGGCCGACGCAGAGAATGAGCAGGGCGAGGAAGGCGGCCAGCGAGAGATAGCGGTTGGCGATGAACGTCAGTAGCAGTTGGCGGTAGCGATTGTCGATGAAGTGCCGCAGGCGCCGGTTGACCTCCTCCTGCACGCGGTCCACCTGCAGCAGCAGGCGGTTGCGCGTCGGTTTGCTGTGCGCCAGGTGCGAGGGCAGGATCCACTTCGATTCCACCAGCGAGAAGGTCAGGCAGAGGATGACCACCCAGCCGGCGGCGGCCGGCATCGGCGCAAACATGCCCTGTACGAACAGGGTGGGCGCGAAGGCGACGATAGTGGTGAGCACACCGAAGGTTGCCGGGGTGGCCACGCGGTAGGCGCCGCGGATGACGCTGTCCAGGCTGTGGCCGTGGGCCTCGGTCTCGCTGTAGGCACTCTCGCCGATGATGATGGCGTCGTCCACCACGATGCCCAGCACCAGGATGAAGCCGAAGATGCTGACCATGTTCAGGGAGGCGTGGATATACGGCGTGTTGATCGCGGCCATGGCGCCGAGGAAGCACACGGGTATGCCCAGCATCACCCAGAAGGCGAGTTTGATCTCCAGGAACAGGGCCAGGGTAATGAACACCAGCAGCGCGCCGATGGCCAGGTTGCGCACCATGGTGTCCAGGCGTTCGTCGAGGTAGTAGGTGAAATCGCCCCACACCTCGAGGTTCACGCCATCCGGCAGTTCGGCGCGTTTCTGCGCCAGGTAGTCCTTGACGATGGCGGCGGTCTCGATGATGTCCTGCTCGCCCATGCTGTTGATCTGCAGGCCCAGGGAGGGGCGGCCGTCGAATTCGGAGAAGCCGCGCTCCTCGACGAAGTCGTCGCGCACGGTGGCGATGTCGCCGAGCAGCAGGCGGGTGCCGTCCGGCCAGGTTCGCAGTACCAGTTGCTCGAAGGCCTGCTGTTGGTAGGCCTGGCCCACGGTGCGCAACATGATCTCGCCGTTGCGCGTGCGCAGCGAACCGGCGGGCAGGTCCAGGGAGGAGGCGGCGATGGTGCGCGCGACGTCCTGCAGGGTCAGGTGGTACTCGCGCAGCAGCGGCTCGGAGATCTCCACCGAGATCTCGTAGGCGCGGTCGCCGATGATGTCGGCGGCGGACACCTCGGGGTAGGTGAGCAGGTCGCGGCGCATCTCCTGGGCCAGCGCTTTCATGCTGCGCAGGTCGAGGTTGCCGCTGATCTGGATGTTCAGCACCGGGAACATGACCTCGGGCTGGGTGATGATCGGCTCCTCGGCGTTGGCGGGGAAGGTGGTGATGCCATCGATGCGGTTCTGCACGTCGTTGTACAGCTTGCTGATATCGACGCCGTCCACGGGTTCGATCATGATGCGCGCCACGGATTCCAGGGCGTCCGCCTCGATGCGGTCGATGCCCTCGATGTCGTTGATCGCCTCTTCGATTTTCTCGACGATGCCGCGCTCGACCTCTTCGGGCGCGGCGCCGGGGTAGGGCACGGAGATCCAGATGATCTCGAACTCGAAGGTGGGCATGATCTTGCGCTGGATGTTGGCGGCGCTGCCCAAGCCGACCACGATGATGATCAGCATCAGCAGGTTCGCCGCCACCGGGTTGCGGGCGAACCAGGCGATAACGCCGTTGGGGGTGCCGGTGGTCACGGCGCGAGGGCGGCGGTGGCGTCGCCGGGCAGGGCGCGCTGCTCGCGCCGGCGCAACTCGTCGGTCGGGGTGGTGGAGTTGATCACCACTTTGGCGCCTTCCAGGGATTCATCCAGCAGCGTCAGTGATACACGCTCTCCGGGCAGCAGGCCGGCGTCAATCAGCGCAAACTCGCCGCCGGTGCTGAGCACCGAGACCGCGCGGTCCTGCAGGATGTCGTTGGCGCCGACCACCCACAGCTGGTTGCCGGCGCGCAGTACGTAGCGCGGCAGGGCGATGACGTCGGTGATCTCGCGGCCGGTGATCGCGGCGTTGACGAAGCTGCCCATGCGCAGGGGCTCGGCGTCTGCGCTGTGCAGCGCATAGGGGTCGGCAATGCGCGCGACCACGTACAGCGAACGCGAACGCTCGTCGAAGACACCCTCGGTGCGGTGCAGGGTCGCCTCCCAGTGGCGCACCTGCCCGCCGGCCGCGGTGTACAGGTCGATGGGGGTGTCGCTGGCAAACTTGCCCAGGCCCGGCAGTTCGAGGAAGGCCAGCCGGCTCTGCGCTACCGGCAGGCGCACTTCCGCGTAGTCGACAGAGAACACCTCGGCCAGCCGCGCGCCGGTGACCACGTATTGCCCCAGCTCGGTGTCGCGGCTGGCAATCACCGCGTCGTAGGGGGCGCGGATGATAGTGCGCTCGAGCCGGTCGCGGGCGGTGTTGAGGTCGGCGGTGGCGGCGCGCAATTGGGCCTGGGCCTGTTCCAGCTGCGGCTTGCGCAGGTAGAGGTCGCGCGCCTCCTGGTTGCGCTGGCTGTTGGCGGGCAGTTTTTCCCACTCGGCGAGGGCGACCTCGGCGCGACCCTTTTCCTGGGCCAGCGCGCTCTCGGCGGTTTCCACCGCGGCCTGGGCGCGTAGCAGTTCGGTCTGGTAGTCGCGCGGGTCGATGCGCAACAGGACTTCATCGGCGGCGACGAAGCCGCCGACCAGGAACTTGTCGCTGGTCTCCACCACGCGGCCGGAGACCTCGGCCAGCAGTGCGGTGCGGCGCAGCGCCTCCACCGTGCCCTGGGCCTGGATCTCGACGCGGATGTTCTCGGCCACCGCAACCGCCACATCGACGCTGACCGGACGGACCACCGGCTCGGCGATCTCCGCCGGCGGACGACCGAGGAACAGCAGCACGCTGATACCCACAGCCGCGCCCAGCAGGAGCACGGAAACCAGGAGTTGTCGCTTGATCGCCAGCACGTCTTAGCCCATATAAAAAAGGGGGACTTTTATAGCACAAAAGGCCCCACACCCGGTCGGAAACTTCCGGTGATTTCCCGACTTTTTATCGGCCGGTGGGTAAAAGTTCTGTAATCTTTGGGGGCCGCGCCCGGGCTGTGTGTCAACCCGGGGCGCGGTGAGCGAGCTACTCGCTCTTGTCGAGGTGGACATCCATTTGCGGGAAGGGGATGGAGATGCCCGCTTCGTCGAACTTGAGCTTCACCGCGGCGTTGGTGTCCCATAGCACGGCCCAGTAGTCCGCGGCATTCACCCAGGGGCGCACCACGAAGTTGACGCTGGAATCGGCGAGTTCGCCCAGCGCCACCACCGGTGCCGGCTCCGGCAGGATGCGGTCATCCGCGGCGATGATCTCCTCGAGCAGGGTCTTGGCCTTGCGGATGTCATCGCCGTAGGAAATGCCGAATACCATGTCGACGCGGCGCGTCGGGCGGGCGGAGAAGTTGGTGATGTTGCTGCCGAGAATCGCGCCGTTGGGCACGATCACTTCCTTGTTGTCGGGAGTGGTCAGGGTGGTAGTGAAAATGCTGATCTTCTCTACCACGCCCATGGCGCCACCGGCCTCGACGAAGTGGCCCTTGGTGAACGGGCGGAATACGATGAGCATGACCCCGGCGGCAAAGTTGCCGAGGGAGCTTTGCAGCGACAGGCCGATGGCCAGGCCAGCGGCACCGAGCAGGGCCACCAGCGAGGTAGTGTCGATACCCAGTTGGCTGAGCGCGGCGATCACCACGAACAGCAGCAGTACCCAGCGCAGGATGGAGCACAGGAAACGGACCAGTATCTCGTCCATCGCGCGCGCGGTCATGAACTTGTCGACAACCTTGACGACAATTTTTACTACGGCGCGACCGATGTAGAAAATGGCGGCGGCCAGGACGATGCGGATGATCCAGGGCAGGATCATGGTATCCCACAGGTTGCTAGCATCCATAGAGTAGGGGCTCCCCAGAAGTCAGTGAAAAGAATGGCTGCGGTCAGTATAGAGCAGGGACTTCGGTTTTCAACAAAGGGCCAAAAACCCGGGGATTTCCCGGTCGCGGGGGCGCTTCATCGGCGGCCAGGCGGTACAATCGGGTGCGCGAACAGTTGCGGGAAACTTCCGGGAGCAGTGGTTTTGATCGAGCACAGGTCGGCGGTGGGCGCCGGTAAACGGCGTGGCTGAACACATCGGGCGGCGGCAGTTGCTGGCCGGGATGGGCGCCCTGGCCGCGGCGGCCAGCGCGCCGGTCATGGCGCGCGCGCAGGGCTGGGACCTGGCCGCCGACGTGGTGGTGCTGGGTGCCGGTGCCGCGGGCTGTTGCGCCGCGATCGAGGCGGCGCAGTCCGGTGCTTCCGTGTTGCTGCTGGAACACCTGGCGCAGGCCGGCGGCGCCTCCGGTCTCGGGCCGGGCGTGATCTACGCCGGCGGCGGTACCGCCCTGCAGCGGGCGCTCGGCGTCGCCGACGACACGGACGCCATGTTCGCCTTCCTATCGCGCGCGGGCGGCCCCAATCCCCCGCTGGATAAACTGCGCCTGTACTGTGAGGAAAGCCCCGCGCACTTCGACTGGCTGGTCGCGCAGGGCGTCACCTACCGCGAGGCCCTGAGCGAGGCCCGCGGCACGCCCGCGGACAGCGCCTCCCTGTTCTTCAGTGGGGCGGAGCGCGACTGGCCGGCGCGGGATTTCGCTGCGCCGGCGCCGCGCGGCCACGTGCCCGGCCTGTCCGGGACCACCGGCGGCGCTGCGCTGATGCGCGCCCTGCTGCGCCGCGTGGCGGAACTCGGCGTGGACCTGCGCACCTCGATGCGCGGCGAACGCCTGGTCATGCTCAGTGACGGCCGAGTGGGTGGTGTCGCGGTGAGCGCTGCCAGCGGCCTGCTGCACGTGCAGGCCCGGCGCGGCGTGGTCCTGAGCTGTGGCGGTTTTATCCAGGAGCGCGCCATGGTGCGGCGCTATGCCCCGCGGCTGCACGAGTGCGCCACGCCCTGGGGCGGTGCCGGAGACCTCGGCATGGGTATCAACATGGCCGTGGCCGCGGGGGCGGCTGCCCCGCGCATGGACGAGGGCGCGGCAATGTCCCGGCTGGACGCCAGCGGCGCCGCGCTGGCCGGCCTGCTGGTGAACGCCGCGGGGCAGCGGTTCATCGCCGAGGACAGTTGGGAGGGCCTGATCGGCCACGCCATCACCTATGAACAGCGCGGCCGTGCCTGGCTGGTCACCGACCAGGCCGGGGCACTGCCGGAAACGCAGCAGGATTTCGAACTGGCCGCGCGCAGCAATACCATCGGCGGCATCGAGGAGGCCCTGGGCCTGCCGCGCGGCGCCCTGCAGCAGAGCGTCGCCTACTACAACCGCTACGCCGGGCGCGGTGAGGACCCGCAGTTCCGCAAGTCCCGCGCCTTCCTGCGCCCGGTGCAGGGGCCACCCTACAGCGCCTGGGCGGTGAGCGGCGAGCGCGCGTTTTTCCCGGCATTCACCCTCGGCGGTGTTGCCACCGGCCTGAGCGGCGAGGTGTTGGACGCCTATGGCGAGGCCATGCCCGGCCTCTACGCCGCCGGGCGCAACGCCTCGGGCATGGTTAGCGCACCGCTGCTCGCCAGCGGCCTGTCCCTGGGTGACGCGACCTTCTTTGGCCGGCGCGCGGGGCGCGCCGCGGCGGGTGCGGCATGAGTAGTGGTAGTGGTGTGAGTGGTGTCAGTAGTGTGAGAATTATGAGTGGCGTGAGTGGCTGGCGCGGCAATAACAGCGTGAGCCTGTCGGCCATCGCGCGCGCGGCCTGTGCAACCGTGGTCCTGGCGCTAACCTCGCTGTGCACCGCAGCAGCGCACGCCGACGAACTGGACAACCGCCTCACCCTGGCCAGCACCGAGCGCGGTCGTGTGGTGTTCGGCCCGTGCCGGGTCTGCCACGCTATCCAGTCCGCGCCGGGCACGCACACCGGGCCGGACCTCTCCGGCATCTTCGGCCGCGTGGTCGGCTCGCGCGAGGACTACGACGGCTACTCCGCGGCGTTTCGCCAGGCGCGGTTCGTGTGGACGCCGCGGGTGATGTTCGCGTGGCTGGAAAACCCCATGGGCATGTACCCGGCGTCCTCCATGATGAGCCTGGGCATCCCCGACCCACAGGACCGCGCCGACCTGATCGCCTGGCTGATGCAGGTCTCGGTGGACGCAGCCGCCCCCTGACGCGCTTGCCGGCGCCGCGGCTTTTCGGCACAGTGCCGGCATGTGCGGACGCTTCAATGTCATCGATAACCCCGGCCTGCAGCAGTTGCTGCGCGACCTCGGCATCGACCTCAACCTGCCCACGCGGACCAATCTTGCGCCCACCGAGGGGGTGCCGCTGGTGCGCGCGGATGGACCGGAGCACCGCCTGGACAGCGCGCGCTGGTGGCTGACCCCGTCCTGGGCGCCGGCGGTGGACCAGAAGTACAGCATGTTCAATGCCCGCGCCGAGACCCTCGCCAGTAGCCGCGCTTTCCGCACCCCGTTCCGTCGCCAGCGCGGCATCGTGCCCATGAGCAGCTTCATCGAGTGGCGCACGGAGGGCGGCGGAAAACAGCCGTGGCTGATCGAGAGCGGGGAGGGCGCCTTTGCCGCGGCAGCGCTGTGGGACGTGTGGGACGGCGACGGCAGCGCCCTGCTCACCTGCAGCGTGGTCACCACCGCGGCGGCCGAGGCTTTCACACCCTGGCACACGCGTATGCCGGTGTTTATCGCAGGAGAAGAACGCGATCGCTGGCTGGACAATACCCACCCGGTGGCCAGCGACGACCCGCTGTTCCAGCCGCGATTAAAATGCGACTGGCGGCTGGTCCCGCTGTCACGCGAGGTCAGCAACGCGCGCAACAAGGCACCGGAGTTGATGGAGGCGCCGCCCCAGGCCGAGGTGGTTCACCTGGCCCGCGACGGTTAGGGCGCGCCCCCGCGAGAGGACGCAGCGCTGCCCTCAGAACGAGTAGCGCAGGTCGATACCGTAGGTGAGCGTGTCGTAGGGGTTGGTGTGAATGCCGCCCAGGGTGTCGGCACCCAGGCCGCTGGGGTTGTCGGCGTATTCCTCGTCGAGCAGGTTATCCCCCCACAGCGCGACCTCGATGGTCTCCGCGTCGTTGCTCCAGGCGATGCGCGCGTTGAGCCACTCGCGGTCCTGGAAGTACCAGGAACCGGTCTGGAAGATCGGCGTGTCCGAGTCCGGGCCCGGGTCCTCGTCGAACTCGTAGCTGACGTGGACCAGCAGGAAGCCGCGCGGCACCTGCGGCGTCCAGTCCAGCACCAGGGTGTAGTTGGTGTCCGTGGAGCTACTTTCCTTGTCGCCGCCGGCGGGTTCCCCCGCTGCGTTGAAATAGGCCTCGCGCTCGGTTTCGGTTTCGCGCAGGGTGGTCAGCGCCGCCAGGCGCAGGTTGTCTATCACGCTCCAGGTGACCGACAGTTCCAGTCCGTCGGTAGTGTCGTCGGAGCTGATCACACCGGGGGCGGCCACCGGGTCGTCGGCGCTCTCCTTGAGGTCGACCTGCTGCTGGCGATCGTCCAGTTCCTGGTGGAACACGGCGAGTTCCGCGCGCAGGCGGTCGTCGAAGAAATCCCCCTTCAGGCCCAGTTCGATGCTGGTCATGTCCTCCGGGTCGAAGGAGCCGGAGCGCACCGCGCCGAAGCTCTGGCCGTCGAAGCCGCCGGACTTGTAGCCGGTGGCGTAGGACAGGTAGGTGAGGGCGTTGTCGGCGAGTTGCCAGTCGAGCACCAGGCGGCCGGTGACCCGGCTCCAGCTGTCCGAGGCGCTGTACTTGTCGAAGTAGGCGGACGGGGCCACGTCCAGCGCCGCCGGGTCGTACTGCACGCGGGCCGGTGGCAGCGACCAGCCAAGGTCCACCGGGAAGGTCTGCCAGGAGTAGTCCTTCTGGTCGTCGCTGTAGCGCAGGCCGCCGGTAATACCCAGGCGCTCGGTGAGCTGGTAGCGCAGGTCGGCGAAGATGCCCCAGTTGACGAAGTCGCCGGTGTTGTCCATGGTCTCGGTGAAGTACTGGCCGGCGTATTCCGGTGGTAATACGGCGATGCCCGCGAGGTCGCTGACGCTGTTCCAGAAGGCGTCGGGGGAATCCGCGAACAGGTCCCAGGCGTGGGTGTCCTGGTCCGGCTCGATACCGATTTCCGGCAGCAGTAACAGGCTGACGAACTGCATGTAGGAGTCGGTCAGCAGGCCGATGTCGGTGCGCTGGTAGACGTCCTCGCGGCTGTAGTTGGCGCCGGCGATAAAATTGAACGGTCCCTCGTCGTAGCTCACCCGCCACTCGGTGTAGAAGATATCCGAGTCCTCGATGTTGTTGGTATCGAGGTAGCGCCGCGGGTCGGCGGTGCCGTCCTCCTCCTCCAGGTTGGTGGTTTCCCAGTCGCGGTAGCTGAGTACGCCGAACAGGTTCCAGGCGCCGCCGAGGTTCTGCTCGAGTTGCGCGGAGACGCCGTACATGTCGCGGGTCTCTTCCTCGCCGCCCACCACGTCGTGGCGGTCCTTGCCGCGGAATGGGTCGTCGCTGCCCTGGTAGGCGTACTTGCCGACGCCGATGGCCGCGCGCGGCATTTCGTTGCGGTCCTCGAAGTCGGCGGCGAGCTGGATCGAGGTGCTTTCTCCCGGCGTCCACAGCACGGCGGCGCGGCCGGCGAGGAAGCCCTCGTCGCGGAAATCGTCACCGCCATCGACGTTGCGGGTAAAGCCGTCGCGCTGGTGATAGAACAGGTTGCCGCGCATCGCCAGGTCGTCCCCCAGCGGCAGGTTGAGCATGCCCTCGTAGCGTTGCAGGTCCTGGTTGCCCAGGCGCGCCTTGAGGAAGCCGTTGAACTCCGGTTCCGGCTTGTTGGGCACGATGTTGACCACGCCGGCGGTGGCGTTGCGCCCGAACAGGGTGCCCTGCGGCCCCTTGAGCACCTCGATGCGCTGGATGTCGGTAAACGGGATGGACGTCACCGCACGCGGCATGTAGGCGCCGTCGTAGAAGGTGGCCACCGAGGGGTCCTGCCCCGAGCTGATGTTGATGGCGCTCACCCCGCGCACGGTGATACTCACCTGGGTCGAGGTGCCCTCGGGCGCGCTGACGTCCACGCCGGGCATGAAGGCATCGATGTCCTGGATGCCGACCGCGCCGGTATTGATGATGTCCTGCACGGTGAACGCGTCCACCGCCACCGGCACCGACATGAAGTCCTGCTCGCGCTTTTGCGCGGTGACCGTGACTTCCTCCAGTTGCAGGTTGTAGGGGCGCGCGGTGTCCTGTGCGAGGCTGGTATCGGCGGCAGTGACGGCGAACGCCGCGAGGAGGCCGGCGCGCAGGGCGCGGGGCGACGACGGTGGGTGCATACGGTTTACTCCTCGCTGGTCGGGGGATTGGCGGCCGCCGCGGCTTCGATGGCCGCGGCGGCGATCTCGCTCAACTGGAAGAACAACGCGCTGTAGGCGCCGGCGATGGCCTCAGGGCCGTCGCCGTCCAGCGGTTGCTGCAGGCGCGCGATACGCCGCTCCAGGGTGCTGTCGTCGCCCGGCCGGTAGACCAGCCACTCCGCCACCAGTCGCGCGGATGCGCTGTCGGCGTCCAGTTCCAGCACGCGCAGCTTGAGAGCGTAGGCCGGCGGCCGTTTCGGGTGCCAGGGGTAGGGGCGCACGTCCTGGGTGCCGAGCAGGGCCGCGAGGTTCAGCGCCATGACCCGGGTGATGCCGTCCTCCAGCGGTTCTGCCCAGCGCTCGGTGTTGGCCAGGTCCAGGCGGTTGGCGCCGTCGGAGAGGACCATGGCGTCGCGCTGCAGGTAGGGCGGGACCCCGACCGGCCCCACGCCCAGCGCAAATGCGGTATCCGTCTCCACCGGTACCGCCTGCGCGCGCAGGATGTAGTGGTTGCTTTTCGGCGTGCTGCCGCAGGCGCCGAGCAGGCCCAGCAGGGCGAGGAGGGCGAGCGTGTTGCGTAAGTGGGCGTGCATGGCTAGTCCTCGCTGCGGCCGCGGATCAGGGACTCGGGGTGTTCTTCCAGCGTGCGGCCCAGGGACTGCAGGGAGCGACCCGCCTTGCCCAGGTCCTGCAGCGCACGGTTGAGTTCGTACACGGTGTTGGAGTCGTAGTCGACCAGGTGCTGGAACTCCTTCGCGCTGGACTCGATGGTGGCGATGGCCTGCTCCAGCATTTCCAGGTTGCTGCGGATCAGCCTGGCCAGTTCCGGCAACTCCTCGTTGGCCAGGTCGACGGTGCCATTGGCGTCGCTGAGCAGGGCGTCGAGGCGACCGCCGGTGCTGTCGACCTGGCCCTGTAACTGCTCGCTCAGGGCCTGCACCGAGGCGACAGTGTCGTGCAACTGGCCGGGCAGCTGCTTGAACTTCTCGTCGCCGACAAACTCGGCCAGGCCGGTGGCGATGGTTTCCATATCGTTGGCCATCTTCACCAGGTCCAGGGATTCCAGCTCGCGGGTCAGCTTCTCGAGGCCGGTGGGGATGGAGGGGATCTGCTGGTAGGGCGAATCGATGTCCGCCAGGTTGATTTCGCTGTCCGGGTGAAAATCCAGCTGCACGTAGAGCAGGCCGGTGAGCAGGCTCTGGGTATTGAGCTGCGCGCGCATGCCGCGCTCGATGAGATCCTCCACCAGGTTGTCGGAGATCGCACCGGTGCGCCGCAGGTTGTCGCCGCTGATTTCCGCCTCCACCAGGGTAATGAGCTCGGAGGTCTCGGAATCCAGCACCAGTTCGATCTTGGTCACCTGGCCCACCTGCACGCCGCGCAAGGCGACCGGCGCGCCCATGTTCAGGCCCTTCACCGAGCCCTCGAAGACCATCACGAACTTGTTGCTGTTGCTGCCGAACCCGGTACCCAGCGCGAACAGCACCGCGGTGACGCCGATCAACAGGGCACCGGCGACGAAGGCGCCGATGGCGGCGCTGTGCGGTTTTTCGCTCATGCAGTTTTCTCCTGTGCCGCAGTGCTGGCCTCGCGCGCCAGGAACTGCCTTACCACGGGTTGGTCGCTGTGTTCGCGCAGCTCGCGCGGGTTCCCGTAGGCGATCATAGTCTTGCTGGCCGCGTCGAGGTAGACCGAGTTGGTGGCGATGCCGAAGATGCTTGGCAATTCGTGGGTCACCATGACCACGGTGGCACCGGTACTTTCCTTGATCTGCACGATCAGGTCGTCGAGCAGTCGCGAGCTGATCGGGTCGAGCCCGGCCGAGGGTTCGTCGAAGAACAGGATGTCCGGGTCCAGGGCGATGGCCCGGGCCAGCGCCGCGCGCTTGCGCATGCCGCCGCTGATTTCCGAGGGGTAGAAATCCTGGTAGCCGTCCAGGCCGACCAGCGCCAGCTTGTAGGCGATGATGGCGGCGCGGTCGGCGGGGCTGTGGTCGGTGTACAGCTGCAGCGGCAGTTCCACGTTCTCCGCCAGGGTCATGGCGCTGAACAGGCCGCCGGACTGGTAGGTGATGCCCCAGCCGCGGCGCATGACATCGCGCGCATTGGCGTTCGCGTGGACGAAGCTGTCGCCGGCGTAGAGGATGTCGCCGGCGGCGGGCTCGACCAGGCCCAGCAGGTGCTTGAGCAGGGTGCTCTTGCCGCAGCCGCTGCCGCCCATGATGACGAAGATGTCGCCGCGATTGATATCGAAACTGAGGTCGCGCTGGATCACCCGCGAACCGTAGGCCATGGTCAGCTCGCGTACCGCGATATGCGCCTCGGCCATCAGATGCCCACCTGCTGGAAGATAATGTTGATCGCCGCGTCGGCGATGATCAGGTAGACGATGGCGATGACCACCGCCTCGGTCGCGGCCTCGCCGACCGCGGCGGAACTGCGTCCGCTGTTCATGCCCGCGCGACAGCCGGCCACCGCGATCAGCGCACCGAAGATCACGCTCTTCAGTAACCCCACATTGAGGTGCACCAGCGACAGCGCCTGCTCGCCCTCGTTCATGTACATGAGCGGCGTGATACCCATGCCGCCGGCGACGATGCCGCCGCCGATCACGCCGAGCAGGTTGGCGTACAGGGTGAGCAGCGGCATCATCACCACCAGGGCGAGGATGCGCGGCACCACCAGAAACTCCACCGGCGATACGCCCATGGTGACGATGGCGTCGATCTCCTCGTTGGTCTGCATGG
The DNA here is from genome assembly GCF_004745945.1 of Mangrovimicrobium sediminis. GTDB lineage: Bacteria > Pseudomonadota > Gammaproteobacteria > Pseudomonadales > Halieaceae > Mangrovimicrobium > Mangrovimicrobium sediminis. Next base: position 45,259 of record NZ_SRLE01000011.1, read on the forward strand.
TGCCGAGCTGCGCGGCGTAGGCCGCACCGGTGCGGCCGGCCATCACCACCGCGGTCATCAGCACGCCCATCTCGCGCAGGGTGCCGATCACCACGAGGTCGGCGACATAGATCTCCGCGCCGAACTGGCGCAGCTGTACCGCGCCGAGGTACGCCAGGATCATGCCCACCAGCACGCTGGTGAGGCTGATGATGGCAATGGCGTTGGGGCCGGCCTGGTAACAGAAGGTGCGGAAATCGACGAAGCGAGTATTGGAGCGTCCAAGGAGCAGCTTCCACAGGGCGATGGACACCTCGCCGATGAACGCCAGGGTCTCCCGCGAGCGCTCGAGAAAATCGCGCAGTAGCTCGCCCAGGTGCAGGCGGGCGTACCAGGGCCGGCGGCGCTGCGCCGGCGGCTTGTAGGGCTGCACCGCGGTGGCGACCTGCAGCAAGCGCTGCACGCCCTCGGGCAGCTCGCGCGGCTGGAACTCGATGTTCTCGTCGCGACACTGGTTGTAGCACTGCAGCAGGAAGGCCATGAGCACCGAGTCCCAGGTGCCCAGGGCGCTGCAGTCCACCACCAGCTCGGGGGCCGAGATCACCGCGAGTTCGTCGCGCAGTTCGCGGTAGTCCGGGTGCTCACGGCCATGGACCCAGTCGCCGCGCAGGGTCAGCACCGCGCTGTCGCGGTCCTCGACCTGGAGTTCGAATTCGGCTGGCTGGGCTTGGCTCATGCGGGGCTCATTCTAGGCTCGTTCCGGGCTCTTTCTGGGATCATTCTGGATTAGTGGGCCGCGTCGCGTTCAGCTGTCAGTCTACTGGCATGAACGGGCACAGGCCAAGCGCCTGCGCGCGATGCGGTGACCCTGGATGCGTGTTGGTGCCGCGGAAGCCTTCGACTATTGGAAGGGCAGCGCGGGAATGCTCTCGCTGATGGCCGCCCCCGCCCGCGCATAGATATCCGCCACTGGCGTCAGGTTGCCCGCCTCGCGGCGGCGCGAAATCATGGTTACCGGGAACAGGTAGTTGTCGCTGTCGCGGTAGCGCAGCGCGTGGCTGCGCCCGAGCTTGTCGCTGTAGATCACCCAGTGCAGGCCGTACTCGGCCGCCAGCAGGTCGCCGAGGATCACGCCCATCGCCTGCAACTCGCGGGTCTGCTGGTTGACGACCACCTGTTCGTCGAGCAGGCGCTGGAGCAGGCCGAGGTCGTTGTCCTTTGTGCCGCTGAAACGTACGCCGAAATGCTGCGCGGCGAGCTCGGCGATACCGTCGCGCTGGCGCTGCATGTACTGGCGGTCGATGGAGGAGAGTTCGCCGATGACCGGCGCCTCCTGGGCGCCGGCGTGGGTGCCGGACAGGCCCAGCAGGAGAAGGATCAGGGCTGGCAGGATTCCGTGTATGCGCATCACGCTCGAGCTCCGCAGGGTGGGGCCAGCATAGCACCCGCGGGCAATTTCTCACAGGCCGGTTGTGTTCCGGACACTGTCATGGATAATGGCCATCTTTCCCGGAAAGTGCCTGTTCAGGCGCCCCCGGGCTGCTTCGCGGAGAGTTCGAATGATTACCGGCAGTATCGTCGCACTGGTGACGCCCATGCACGCCGACGGCAGCGTCGACTGGGCGGCCCTGGAGCGGCTCCTGGACATGCATATTGCGGCCGGCACGGCGGCCATCGGCGCCGTCGGCACCACCGGCGAGAGCGCTACCCTCAGCGTTCCGGAACACTGCGAAGTCATCAAATACTGTGTCGATTACCTGGCCGGCCGCCTGCCGGTGCTGGCCGGTACCGGCGCCAACGCCACCTGGGAGGCCATCGAGCTGACCCGCGCCGCCGCCGACGCCGGGGCCGACGCCTGCCTGCTGGTAACCCCCTATTACAATCGCCCGACCCAGCGCGGCCTGTACGAGCACTTCAAGGCGGTCGCCGAGGCGGTGGCTGTCCCGCAGGTGCTGTACAACGTGCCCGGGCGCACCGCGGTGGATATGCACAACGACACCGTGGTCAAGCTGGCGCAGATCGACAACATCGTGGGCATCAAGGACGCCACCGGCGACATCGCCCGCGCCCGCGACCTGGTCGCCCGTTGCGACGCCGATTTCGCGGTGTATTCCGGAGATGACGCCACCGCCATGGAACTGATACTCGCCGGCGGCAAGGGCAATATCTCGGTCACGGCCAATATCGTGCCGCAACTGGTGGCGGAACTGTGCAGCCTGGCCCTGGCCGGCGACCGCGAGGCGGCCAGCGCGGTCAACGCGCGGCTGGCGGCGCTCAACCGCGCGCTGTTCCTCGAGGCCAACCCGATCCCGGTAAAGTGGGCACTGGCCCACGAGGGCGTCATCGGCGAGGGCATCCGCCTGCCGCTGACCCGACTGGACGACAAATACCACGCCGAAGTTGTGGCCGCCCTCGAGGTAGCGCGCTCATGAACCGTACCACGCGTTACCTGGCTGGCGTCGCGAGCCTTGCACTGCTGGCGCAGCTGACCGGCTGCGGTTACCTGTTCGGCGATCGCGGTGTGTTCCGCGACAAGTCCGAGGATTACAAGTCCGCGCCGGAGCTGCCGATTATCGCCCTGCCCGAGGACAGCAGCGACACCGCCCTGCAGGAGATCTACCCGGTACCCGCTACCGGCACCACGCTGGTCGCCGCGGGCGAGTTCGAGGTGCCGCGACCCACGCCGCTGGTTGCCGGCGGGCAGGATGAATCCGTGCGTATCCAGCGCCTGGGCGACACCACCTGGGTGCTCATCGAGGAAGCCCCCGGCCAGGTGTGGCCGCAGGTGCGCAGTTTCCTCGCCTCCGCGGGCATCAACCTGCGCCGCATCGACGCGCGCGCGGGCGTCATGGAAACCGACTGGCTGAATCTGGAGTCGACCTCCATGGGCAGCCGCTTCCGCATGCGCATCGAGCAGGGCGTGCAGCGTGGCACCAGCGAACTGCACGTGCTGCAGCAGAACCAGGCCGGCGATATCGCCAGCTGGCCGGAGGCCTCGGACAACCTCGACCAGGAGCAGGAAATGCTGCGCTCCCTGGCGCAGTACATCGCCGACAGCGTCGGCAACGCCCCGGTCTCCATGGTCGCCGAGCAGCAGATCAATGCCAGCGGGCGTATCTCCCTGCAGGAGGACGCCAGCGGCGAAGCCTATATCCAGCTGACCCTGCCCTTTGACCGGGCCTGGGCTTCCCTCGGCCTGGCGCTGGAAAAATCCGCCTTCGAGATTACCGACCGCGACCGCAGCAGCGGCGTCTACTACCTTCGCTTCCTCGGCCTGGAGAGCGAGGACGGCGGCGGCTGGTTCGACTGGCTGTGGAACAGTGACGACGACCTGCCGCACACCGGCGAGAATTTCACTGCCAATCTGCGCGACCTCGGCGGCGACGAGATGGCCATTTATGTGCGCCTGCAGGACGCGAACGACGAGCTGACCCCGCGTGAACACCAGACGCTGCTGACGCTGGTCAAGGGCAACATCAACTAAACCGATGCGCCTGCGTTAACGCGATGCGCTTCGCCTCCCTGGGCTCCGGCAGCAAGGGCAACGCCACCCTGGTGCAGGCCGGGGACACCCTGGTGATGATCGACTGCGGCTTCTCCGCGCGCGAAACCACCCGGCGCATGACCCGGCTGGGGGTGGCGCCGGAGCAGTTGCAGGGCATCCTGGTCACCCACGAACACTCCGACCACAGCAATGGCGTGGCGCGCCTGTCGCGCCAGCACGCGATTCCCGTCTACCTCACCCACGGCACCGCCGCCAGCGGGCGCCTCGACGGCTGCCATGAAATGCGCCGCTTCAACAGCGATGCGTGCTTCGAGGTCGGCGCGCTCTCGGTGCAGGCCGTTCCCGTGCCCCACGATGCGGCGGAACCCTGCCAGTACCGTATCAGCTGGGGCGAGCGCCGGCTCGGCGTGCTCACCGACCTCGGCTGCATCACGCCCCACGTGGTCAACCACTACCGCGACTGCCACAGCCTGTTGCTGGAGTTCAATCACGACGTCGACATGCTGCACGCCGGCAGCTATCCGCCGCCGCTCAAGCGCCGTGTGGGTGGCGACTGGGGGCATCTCAACAACCAGCAGGCGGCGGGTTTCCTGCGCGAGATCGACGCGGATGGCCTGAACAACCTGGTGGTCGCGCACATCAGCGAGAACAACAACTCCCGCCACCTCGCCGAGCAGGCACTGGCCTCGGCGCTGGCCAGCCTGGAGCGGGTGGTGTGGGCGGAGCAGGCAGAGGGTTTCGGCTGGCTGCCGGTTTGAGGTCGCCCAGGGTTCCAGGCCTGACGCCCCAGCGCTAGGCGTCCGCCGGCCGCGCGCGCTTCCAGCGGCGGTTGCTCCACAGCCAGCTCTCCGGTTCCGCGCGGATCGCCTCCTCGGCGATCTCGATGTAGCGCTCGGTGATCGCGTGGGAGCCTTTCTCGTAGGGCGGTTCGGCGACCTCGCGGTAGATCATCTCGTAGTGGCCGGTGGACAGGCGCCGGCACTGGGCGAACACCACCGGAAAGCCGGTGGCCTGGGCGATCGACTCCGCGCCCAGGTAGAAGCGCGCGTCGCGGTGGAAGAATTGCGTCCAGTAGCCGCGCTCGTCGCCGGTGGGGGACTGGTCGGCGACCATCACGAACAGGCGGAACTCGCGGCGCCGGCGCAGGATGTCGCGGGCGGCGTCGGCCATGGCCAGCGGCCGCGAGCCGAAGCGGTTGCGCGTCTCCAGCATCACCTCGTCTGCCGCGGCGTCGTGCAATGGCTTGTACACCGGGTCCATGGAAATCCCCAGCGCCGCGGTGTTGCCGTGCAGCATCCACTCCCAGTTGCCCTGGTGGATGGTGAGCACGATGATCGAGCGCGTGCGGCCCTCGGAAAGGCGCTCCACCAGTTCGCCGTTGGTCACCTTCACCCGCGCGGCAAACTCTTCGAGGCGCATGGTCCGCGCGCGCAGCACTTCCAGCGCGACCTGGCACAGGCGCAGGTAGAAGGCCTTTTCCAGTCGCTTGCGTTCGGCCGCGTTCTTCTCCGGGAAGGCGTGGGCCAGGTTGTCCGCCACCACCTCGCGCCGGTAGCGCGCGACGTGGTAGAGCAGCAGGTAGCCGAGGTGCGCGAGGGCGTAGAGCAGCCAGAATGGCAGGTAGCCGACCAGCCGGTAGAGCATCAGCGCGCGCAGTGCGTGGGCAGGGTCAGTTCGACGACGCGCAACAGGTCCTGGCGCGGCGGGCAGGACAGCCCGGTGTTACCGGACAGGTCCAGGCTGCGCAGGGAGAGCAGTTCGTAGAGCGGGCGCGGGTCGCTCACCGCGTTGTCGGCCAGCGACAGGATTTCCAGTGAGGACAGCGGCAACAGGGGGGAAAGATCGCTCACCGCGTTGTCCGCCAGCAGCAGTTCACGCAGCCCGGTGAACACCTGCAGGCCGGTGAGTTCGGTGATGCCGGCGCCGCGGCAGTCCAGCGCGCGCAGTTGCGCCGCGCTGGTGATCTTCTCCCGGCTGATGGCCTTGTCCAGGCAGCGCTGCAACGCCGGGTCGCTGGCGGCGTAGTCGCTGAACAGCGGATCGGGCGTGTACACCACGCGGTCGTTGACGCGCACGTCGTACTGGTTGCAGGCGGCCAGGGCCGACAGCGCGACCAGCAGCGCCGACAGGCGGCAAAGTGCCTTTACTTGCAGTTTCATACCCCCTCCCGGCCGGCCGACATTCGCATCTTGCGTGGATTCTACGTAGCCGCCCGCCTGCAGGCTACCTATAATGTCCGTTCTAATGGAGTAGTTTGGGAGTCCTGATGGCTGAGTCCGGCGATCGGCGTCCTCCGGGGGAAGAGGGTGCAGGCGCGAGCAACGGTGCCATATCCATCATCCAGAGAGGGAACCTGAAAGCCCTGGAACAGACGCTGCGCAAGCAGTGGCGTCTGGGGCAGAATATCGTTCTTTGCTGGAGCGCCGACGAGCGCGGTCTCCTGGTGATTTTCGTCCCGCATTATTTCCTCGGCAACTACTGCGCCGACGACGCGGAGCACCGCGGCAACGAGGGGTTTATCCGCGAGCTGATCTCCGGCCGGCGGCGCAAGCAGCGCGACGAGTTGTTTGCGATCTGCGAGCGGCTCGGGGTGGCCCCCACCTTTATCAAGCTCAACACCGCCCTGGTCGAGGAGCCGGTGCTGCTGCACGAGGTCGAGCAACTCATCCGGCGCTACGGCATCAGTTATGTAGAGGACCGCGCGGTATTGCTGTTCGACATCGTGGAATTCTCCCTGTACACCCCGTTCGAACAGGCCAGCCAGCTCAACAGCCTGTCCTATTCCCTCAACTCCGCCTACAACAAGCTGCTGGCGCAGGGTATCGAGATCAACTTCGCGCGCACCACCACCGGCGACGGCTACTACGTGTGGAACCGCGGCCTCGGCGCCGATGCCAACGTCGACCTGTTCTCCTTCCTGGTGCTGGTGGTGGCGGACAACGCGGTGGCGCGCGCCCAGTCGCGCGGCAACACGGTGCCGGTGATTCGCGCCGCCTACCACATCGGCGGCCACTACGAGCTGTACCAGGCGGAGGGGGTGAACCCGACCGTATTCAGCTACATCGTCGGCGACGTGACCATCGAATTGGCGCGCATCGTCGACCTGGCCAGCCCCAACCAGGTATTGGTAGGCGACTTTACTACCATGGGCAGTTTCGGCCTGCAGGCACACGTGCCAGTGTCCAGCCCGGCGTTTGTCGCCGCCTGCAACCGCGGCCTGTCCGCGGTGCGCGGGTCGCAGCTGTCGAGCAAAACGGTGGAGCAGATCGACTGCCGGCTTTCCAGCTACCAGGACCTCGACGGCCACAGCAAGCCGCTGCGCCTGCGTTTTACCGACAAGCACGGCCTCACCCACAACGCCTTCAACCTGGAGGTGGACATCCGCCTCGACGGTGGCCAGCTGCAACTGGGCGTGCCGTATCCGCCGCCGGATGACGCCCCGCCGCTGGCCGGCTCGCCCGAAGCCGATACCACGGCGGTCAAGCCGGCGCCCCCGGCGGCCAGTGTGGAGGACCTGATCGACGATCTCGCCGGCGTCCTGCACCGACGCGGTGGCCACAACGCCGAGTCCTGAGGTCGTTCCCGAAACTCCCATGTCCAGTGTCGTGCAACTCGGGGTGAGCGCCGCTCATCCCGCCCTCGCGGCCGCTGCGCAGGCCCTGGCGGCGCGCCTTGACCTCCCGCTATTGCCCCCGGCCACGGACCCACGGCACTGCGACAGCTGCGCGGCACTGTTGCTGCTGGGGGATGACGGACTCGCCCTGCAACTGACCGGCCCGGCGGCGCCCGGTCCGGTGGCGGTGGATTTTGGCGCCGCGGCGATGCGCCATCGCCGCGCGGCGGGGCACAACGAGATGCTCGGCCGCGCCGTGGGTGTCACCCGCAAGGCGGGTATGTGTGTGCTGGATGCGACCGCGGGACTCGGCCGCGACGCCTTCGTGCTGGCGGACCTCGGCACGCGGGTGATCCTGTGCGAGCGCAACCCGGTAGTCGCCGCCATGCTCGAGGCGGGGCTGGCCGCGGCGCGCGACAGTCGCGACAGCTGGCTGTCGACGGTGGTGGCCAGCATGCAGTTGCACTGCGGCGATGCCCGCGAACTGCCCGCGGACCTCGTCGCACAGGCGGACGTCATCTACCTGGACCCGATGTTCCCCGAGCGCGGCAAGCGCGCCGCGGTGAAAAAGGAGATGGCGCTGTTCCAACTGCTGCTGGACGATGCCGCCGAGGAGCCCGCACTGCTCGAATGGGCGCGCGCCCAGGACGTGGCGCGGGTAGTGGTCAAGCGGCCACTCAAGGCGCCTGCCCTGGGCGGCGCCAGCCCGTCCCACGTGCTCAAGGGCCGCGCCGTGCGTTTCGATGTCTACGTGCAGGGCAGTCTCGCCTGACAGCCGCTTCCGCGGCCGGTATCATTCCTGACGTTTCCGGGTAATACCGTTTCCGGTATTCACCCAGTCCACGTATTCAACGCTGTCCGGGGGCCGCGTATGGGCAATTCGACAACAGCCACGGCACTGGTCTGCGGCAGCGCGTCTGCGCAGGGTGAGGCCCTGTGCCGTGCGCTGGGAACAGCCGGGGTTCGGGTGGTCGCTGTCGGCGGCTGTGCGCCGGCAGACGAGGTGGTCGCCGCGGACCTGGCGACTCGCGAAGGTCAGGCGCGCGCGCTGGAAACACTGCGCCAGCGCGGCCCCTTCGACCTGCTGGTCAATTTGCCGCCGGTCGCCGCGGACCTGTCCGGCGCCCTGCGTCATAGCGAGTCCAGCCTGGCGCTGTGCCGGGCCGCGGCTGCTTTCATGGCGCAACTCGACGGTGGACGCATTCTCAACCTGGTGCACGCCGCCGCGCTGCTCGCGCCGGCGGCAGATGCGGTGGGCGCCGCGACGGCCGCGGCTTTGGTCGCTTTCTCCCGGGGCCTGGGCGAGGAATTCGCCGCCGACGGGATCGCCGTGCACGCGGTGGCGCTGGCGGGCGAGGATATGGACTGGCTGGCGCCGGTTCTGGAAGGGACAGCGGATACGCTACTGGTGCCGGATGCGCACACGCGGGCCCGGCTCGCCGCATTGCTCGCTCAGCGGGCGGCCGCGCTGCAGTAGGTCGGTTGGTGTAGCGGACTCAGTCGCCGGCGAGCAGCAGGCGCTCGAGAATACCGCGGTAGATCGCCGCCAGCTGCGGCAGGTCCGGCGCGTGCACGCACTCGTCGACCTTGTGGATGGTGGCGTTGACCGGCCCCAGTTCCACAACCTGCGCGCCGGTCGGGGCGATAAAGCGCCCGTCCGAGGTGCCGCCGGCGGTGGACAGCTCGGTCTCGCGCCCGGTGTGCTCGCGGATGCTGTCGCGCGCCGCCTCGACCAGCGCACCTTCCGCAGTGAGGAAGGGCTGGCCGCTGAGGCTCCAGCGCAATTCGTAGTGCAGGCCGTGCGCGTCGAGGATCGCCTCGGTGCGCTGGCGCAGCTCCGCGTCGGTCACCTCGGTGGAGAAGCGGAAGTTGAACACCACCTCCAGTTCCCCGGGGATCACGTTGGTCGCGCCGGTGCCGGCGCGGATGTTGGAGATCTGCATCGAAGTCGGCGGGAAGAAGCGGTTGCCCGCGTCCCAGGTCTCCGCGCACAGCGCCGCCAGGGCCGGTGCGGCGCGGTGAATCGGGTTGTCCGCCAGCTGCGGGTAGGCGATATGGCCCTGCTGGCCCTTCACCGTGAGCGTGGCGTTGAGCGAGCCGCGGCGGCCGTTCTTGATCACGTCGCCCAGCGCTGCGCTGCTGGAGGGTTCGCCCACCACGCACCAGTCGATGTGCTCGCCGTGCTCCGCCAGCCATTCCACCACGCGCACCGTGCCGTCGATGGCGGGGCCTTCCTCGTCGGAGGTGATGAGGAAACCGATGCGGCCGGCGTGGTCCGGGTGCTCGGCGACAAAGGCCTCGCAGGCCACCACCATCGCCGCCAGGCTGCCTTTCATGTCTGCCGCGCCGCGCCCGTAGAGGGTCTCGCCGCGGATGCTGGGTTCGAAGGGCGGCGACTGCCAGTGCGCCTCCGGACCGGTCGGCACCACATCGGTGTGGCCAGCGAACACCAGCAGCGGGCCAGCGTCGCCGTGTACTGCCCAGAAGTTCTCCACCTCGCCGAAGGGCAGGGGCGTGCAGCTGAAACCGCAGGCCTCCAGGCGCTGCATCATCAGCGCCTGGCAGCCGGCGTCCTCGGGGGTGACCGAGGCGCGGCGCATGAGGTCGCAGGTGAGCTGTAGCGTGGCGTCCACGGTGCCCCGGCCCTAGTTGTGCGCGTGCAGTTCGTGGTTGAGTTCGATCGCGCTGCGATTGGTCAGGCACTCCACTGCGCCGGTCGCCGAGTTGCGCCGGAACAGCAGGTCGGACTTGCCGGCCAGGTCGCGCGCCTTGAGCGTCTCCACCGGCATGCCCTCGGCGTCGAGCAGGGTGACCTTGGTGCCGGCGGTGACGAACAGGCCGGCTTCCACGGTGCAGCGGTCGCCCAGCGGGATGCCGATACCGGCGTTGGCGCCGATCAGGCACTCCTTGCCCACCGCGATCACGATGTTGCCGCCGCCGGACAGGGTGCCCATGGTGGAGCAACCGCCGCCCAGGTCGGAGCCGGCGCCGACGGTGACGCCCGCCGAGATGCGGCCCTCGATCATGCCCGGGCCGTCGGTGCCGGCGTTGAAGTTGATGAAGCCCTCGTGCATGACCGTGGTGCCTTCACCGAGGTAGGCCCCCAGGCGCACCCGGGCGGTGTGCGCGATACGCACGCCCTCGGGCACCACGTAGTTGGTCATTTTCGGGAACTTGTCGACGCTGCTCACTTCCAGTACCTCGCCGCGCAGGCGGGCGGAGAGCTGGCGCTCGGGCAGTTCCTCAATGTCGATCGCGCCCTCGTTGGTCCAGGCCACATTGGGCAGCACGCCGAACAGGCCGTCCAGGCGGGTGCCGTGGGGCTTGACCAGGCGGTGGGAGATCAGCTGCAGCTTGAGGTAGCCCTCGGGCACGTTGGCCGGCGGCGCGTCCTCGCGCAGCAGCACCGCCACCGCCGGTCGCCCGGCGTCCATCAGGCGCCCGGCCAGGGCCGCCTGCTTTTCCTCGCCGGCCTCCAGCAGCGCCTGGCGCAGCGCGCGCAGCTGGTCGATCTCCAGCACCGCGTCGTTGTCGCCGCTCACCGCGGCGATCACCGCCGCGGGCGGGGCGAGCAGCGGCTGCGGAAAAAACACTTCCAGCCATTGTCCCTTGCTGTTGCGTGTGCCGACCCCGAGGCCGAACGCGAATGCGGAATCCGTCATGTGTTTACCTGTGTGCAGTGCACCCTAGAGGGTGTGGCGTTCGAAGAGAGTTGCGTATTGCGCGGCGGAAAAACCGCAGTGTAGTTCGTGCCCGGTGTCCAGCAGCGGCCGTTTGACCAAGGTGGGGTGCTCGAGAATCGCCGCCAGCGCGCTGTTCGCGTCCATGGCCTCGCGCTGCGCCGGGTCGAGGGTCTTCCAGGTGGTGCTGCGCTTGTTGACCACGGTGTCCCAGGGCAGTGACTTGAGCCACGCCTGTGCGGTCTTGCGCGGCAGGCCGTCCTCGCGCAGGTCGTGGTACTGGTACTCCACGGCGTGGGTGTCCAGCCACTTGCGCGCCTTCTTGACCGTGTCGCAGTTCTTGATGCCGTAGAGCGTGATCACGCCGTCTCCTGTTGCTGTTGCGGCCGCCGGGCAGCGGCCGGTGTCGGGGCCGCCGGGGGGCGCTAGGATAGCAAAACAGGTATGCCAGTTATAGCGTCGCGCCCGCTGCAGGTCAGGCGGCGCTGGCGCCCTGGAGGACTGCGGCGTAGTCGCCGCCCAGGCGGTGTTCGCGGACGATGTCCAGCACGCTGCGACCGTCGACGCCGCGGGCGTTGAGGTCGCGGCCCTGCTCGCGAAAGAAGCCGACAAACAGCTCGAAATCCTCGGCGCGCATGCTCTGGTAGGCGCGCAGGAGCATGAAGAAGTCGGGGTTGCTGGCGTCGTGGGGGCGCACCTCGAGGAAGCTGCGCACGTGGTCCTCGGTCCAGACTTCGTCGAGTACCTTTTCCTTGTCTTTTTTCACCGGTGGGGAGTTCCTTGTCGTTGCAGTTTGTTCCGGTTGGCGCGCTGGTGTCCGGCGACAGACCGGCCCGGGCGCGTATTGTCGCAGACTGTGGGGGCGGTGCAAATGCGTCGCGGGTGGTCAGGGCAGTAGGTGCAATTTATTGCAGGGGCGTTTCTTCTGCACACGGCGATACACGCGTCTTTGCACGCGTGTCGCTGTTGAAAAGGGGGTTCAGCGCCGGGGGAGGGCGCTTACATCGCCGCGCGGACGCTCAGGAATTCGGCGAGCACCTGCTTGAGGTCCTGCATTTCCAGCGGCTTGTCGAGGTAGGCGGAGCAGCCGCGGTCGCGGGACTTGCCGATGGTGAACACGTCGTCGTGGGAACTGAGCATGACCACCGGGATGTTCGCGTACTCTTCCTTGCTGGCGCGAATCAGGGTGAGGGTCTTGAAGCCATCGAGCGGCTCCATTGTGATATCCAGCAGGATCAGGTCCGGCTTGATGTCTTCCAGGCGGGTCAGGGCGTCCCAGCCGCTGACCGCGGCGACCGCCTCGCAGCCACACTCCTCGAGCATTTTTGCCGCTTTCAGTCGCACGATTTTGTCGTCATCAACGATGAGTACACGACGGCCGCGTTTGTCAGGCTCTTGTGCCATTACCACTACTCTCCGAATTAGACGCCTCAGTATAATTGATCGGCAGCGGCTGTCTAATACTTTGGTTTCACTGCAATTAATGTGACGCGGCGCACACGCCAGGGGTGCACCGCCCCCGGGGGTCAGCGGTATTTGCCGGCGTTGATGATCACGTTATAGGTGATGCCGGTCAGTACCGTGTCGAGTCTGGAATAGCCTCGCGCGTCGCTGGAGACAGCCGGGCAGGACAGGCAGACCCGTCCCGCCTGCGTGCAACACGCTCAGTCGAGTTTCTCGGCCAGCAGGCTGTTCACCATCTGCGGGTTGGCCTGCCCCTTGCTGGCTTTCATGATCTGGCCGACGAAGAAGCCGATGAGCTTCTTGCGCTTGCCCTCGTCGGCGGCGCGGTACTGCTCCACCTGGCCCGGGTTGGCGGCGATCACCTCGTCGACCATGGCCTCCAGGGCGCCGCTGTCCGAGACCTGCTTCAGGCCCTTCGCGGCAATGATCTCGTCCGCGGTACCTTCCCCGGCCCACATGGCTTCGAACACCTGCTTGGCGATCTTGCCGGAGATGCTGTTGTCGAGGATGCGCGCGATCAACCCGCCGAGGTCCGGCGCGGATACCGGGCAGTCGCCCAGCTCAAGGTCGCTGCGGTTGAGCTGGCCGAGCAGTTCCACCTGCACCCAGTTGGCGGCGATCTTGGCGTCGCCGCAGGCGGCGACCGCCGCCTCGTAGTAGTCGCCCAGGGCGCGGCTGTCGGCCAGTACCCCGGCGTCGTAGGCGGACAGGCCGTACTGCTCTGCAAAGCGGTGGCGCTTGGCGGTGGGCAGTTCTGGCAGGGTCTCGCGGATGGCCTCCACATAGCTGGTGTCGATGATCACCGGCAGCAGGTCCGGCTCGGGGAAGTAGCGGTAGTCGTTGGCCACTTCCTTGGAGCGCATGGGCCGGGTCTCGTCCTTGTCGGGGTCGTACAGGCGGGTTTCCTGCACCACCTTGCCGCCGTCCTCGAGAATGTCCGACTGGCGCTCGATCTCATGGCGGATAGCCTTCTCGACAAAGCGGAAGGAGTTGACGTTCTTGATCTCCGCGCGGGTGCCGAATTCCTCATGTCCCCTGGGTCGCAGCGAGATATTGACGTCGCAGCGCATGGAGCCCTCGGCCATGTTGCCGTCGGAGATGCCGAGGTAGGTGACCAGGCTGTGCAGTGCCTTGAGGTAGGCCACGGCCTCCTCGGCGCTGCGGATGTCCGGTTCACTGACGATCTCCAGCAGCGGCGTACCGGCGCGGTTCAGGTCGATGCCGCTCATGCCGTGGAAGTCCTCGTGCAGGGACTTGCCGGCGTCCTCTTCCAGGTGCGCGCGGGTGATGCCGATCTGCCGCGTGCTGCCGTCTTCCAGCTGGATCTCAAAGTGGCCGCGGCCGACGATGGGCTCGGCGAACTGGCTGATCTGGTAGCCCTTGGGCAGGTCCGGGTAGAAGTAGTTCTTGCGGTCGAACACCGAGCGCAGGCCGATCTCGGCGTCGATGCCGAGGCCGAACATCACCGCGTAGCGCACCGCCTGCTCGTTGAGCACCGGCAGCATGCCGGGCATGGCGAGGTCGACGGCGCTGGCCTGGGTGTTGGGCTCGGCGCCGAAGGTGGTCGGCGAGCCGGAGAAAATCTTGGAGGCGGTGGCCAGTTGCAGGTGCACCTCGAGGCCGATGACGGTTTCCCACTGCATCAGTTGCTCCCCCCGGTCGCTGCGCGGCGCGTGTGCCAGTCGGTAGCCTGCTGGAACTGGTGCGCGACGTTCAGCAGCCGCGCCTCCGCGAAATGGCGGCCGACCAGTTGCAGGCCTACCGGCAGGCCGTCGACGAAACCGGCGGGTACCGACATACCGGGCAGGCCGGCCAGGTTCACCGCCAGGGTGTAGACGTCCTCCAGGTACATGGCCACCGGGTCGTCGTTCTTCTCGCCGAGGCGGAAGGCCGGGCCGGGGGCGGTGGGGCCGGCGATGATGTCCACCTGCTGGAAGGCGGCATCGAAGTCGCGGGCGATCAGGCGCCGGGCCTGTTGCGCCTTCTTGTAATAGGCGTCGTAGTAGCCGGCGGACAGCGCGTAGGTGCCCACCAGGATGCGTCGTTTCACTTCCTCGCCGAAACCCTCGCCACGGGTGCGGGTGTACAGGTCGTGCAGGTCCACCGGTTCGGCGCAGCGGTAGCCGTAGCGCACGCCATCGAAGCGCGACAGGTTGGTGGAGGCCTCGGCGGGGGCGATCACGTAGTAGGCGGGGATGGACAGCCCGGTGTTGGGCAGGTCCACGTCGACCAGGGTGGCGCCCAGGGCCTCGAACTCGCCCAGGGCGGCGCGCACGCATTCGCCGGTGGCGGCATCCAGGCCGTCGCCGAAATACTGTCGGGGCAGGCCGATGCGCAAGCCCGCCAGGGGTTCGCCGAGACCGGCCAGATAGTCGTCGACCGGGACGTCGGCGGAGGTGGAATCCAGCGGGTCGTGGCCGGCCATGGCGCCGAGCAGTACGGCGCAGTCCTCGGCGCTGCGCGCCATCGGCCCGCCCTGGTCGAGGCTGGAGGCAAAGGCGATCATGCCCAGGCGCGAGACGCGGCCGTAGGTCGGCTTGAGGCCGGTGATACCGCACAGGGCCGCCGGCTGGCGGATGGAACCGCCGGTGTCGGTGCCGGTGGCGGCGGGGGCGAGGCCCGCGGCCACCGCCGCGGCGCTGCCGCCGGAGGAGCCGCCGGGTACGCGCTCGAGGTCCCAGGGGTTTTTCACCGCGCCGTAGAAGCTGGTCTCGTTGGAGGAGCCCATGGCGAACTCGTCCATGTTGGTCTTGCCCAGCATCACTGCGCCGGCGGCGCGGAATTTGCGCACCACGGTGGCGTCGTAGGGCGGTACGAAGTTGTCGAGCATCTTCGAGGCGCAGCTGGTGCGCAGGCCGTCGGTACAGAAAATATCCTTGTGCGCCAGCGGGATGCCGGTGAGCGGGCCGCCCTCGCCGCGGGCCAGGGTGGTGTCCGCCGCGGCCGCCGCGGCCAGGGCGCCGGCCTCGTCGACGCTGATGTAGCTGTTGTACTGCCCGTCCAGCTCAGCGATGCGCTGCAGGAAGGCGCGCGTCAGCTCGGCGCTGGAAAAACGTTTGTCCCGCAGCCCCTGGGCGAGCTGGGTGACGCTGAGATCATGCATGCTGTGTCCTGCCGGGCGGGCTTATTCGATGACTTTCGGGACGAGGTACAGGCCGTCCTCGACGGCCGGGGCGATCGCCTGGAACGCCTCGCGGCGATTTTCCTCGGTGACGCGGTCGGCGCGCAGGCACTGGGTGGCGTCCAGCGGGTGCGCCATGGGTTCGACGTCCGCCGTGTCGGCGGCCTGCAACTGGTCCACCATGGCGAGGATGTCGCCCAGGCGGCGGGTCAGGTCGGCGGCCTGCGCCGCATCGACACGGATGCGCGCCAGCTCGGCAATTTTCTCGATCTCGTCCTGCTCAATAGCCATTTTTCAAACCGGGGAAGTGGCCGCCGGACTGCGGCGGGGCGGTAAACTTATCATATTTGCGCCTTGCCCAAAAACCCCGTGGTTGATACTCTTCGCGGAATAATTTTTGCGCCGACAAAACGGTAAAAAATCCTCGCAGTTCAAGGGTATTTCCAAGGAACTTGCCACGATACTTAATATCAGTTCAGTGGTGCGAGGCACGGCAGGTAGGGATGCATCAGGAACTGGCAGGTCCAGTTCTCCTTTGTTGTCAGTAAGGTACACTAGTTAATGCTGAAGAAACTGCGTGGAGTGTTCTCCAATGATCTCTCCATAGATCTGGGCACCGCGAACACGCTGATCTACGTGCGCGACAAGGGCATCGTGCTCAACGAGCCCTCGGTCGTCGCCATCCGCATCCACAATGGCCAGAAAACCATCGAGGCTGTCGGCACCGAGGCCAAGCGCATGCTCGGCCGTACGCCGGGCAATATCACCGCCATCCGTCCCCTGAAAGACGGCGTGATTGCCGATTTCCAGGTCACCGAGAAGATGCTCCAGCACTTCATCGCCAAGGTGCACGAGACCCGTTTCATCCGCCCCAGCCCCCGTGTGCTGGTGTGCGTGCCCTGCATGTCCACCCAGGTGGAGCGCCGGGCGATTCGCGAGTCGGCCCTGTATGCCGGCGCGCGCGAGGTGCGGTTGATCGAGGAGCCCATGGCCGCGGCCATCGGCGCCGGCCTGGATGTCGAGGAGGCCAGCGGCTGCATGGTCGTGGACATCGGCGGCGGCACCACGGAAATCGCCATCATCTCCCTCAACGGCATCGTCTACCGCGATTCCGTGCGCGTCGGCGGTGACCGCTTCGACGAATCCATCGTCGCCCACGTGCGGCGCCGCTACGGCAGCCTGATCGGCGACGCCACCGCGGAGAAGATCAAGATGGAAGTCGGCTGCGCCTTCGGTGGCAGCGAGTTGCGCGAGATCGACGTGCGCGGGCGCAACCTCGCCGAGGGCGTACCGCGCAGCTTCACCCTGGACAGCGACGAGATCCTCGAATCCCTGCAGGACCCGCTGACCACCATCGTCCAGGCGGTGAAATCCGCGCTGGAACAGTCCCCGCCGGAACTGGCGGCGGATATCGCCGAGAGCGGTATCGTGCTCACCGGCGGCGGCGCCCTGCTGCGCGACCTCGACCGCCTGATCTCCGAGGAGACCGGCCTGCCGGTGATCGTCGCCGAGGACCCGCTCACCTGCGTCGCCCGCGGCGGCGGTCGCGCCCTGGAGATGATGGACCGGCGCACCATAGACCTGCTGTCCACCGAATAAGTACACTGTCGCTTTCCTGCGCGAGCGCTTAAGGAGAGGACATCAAGCCTTTATTCGTCAAGCAGTCGACCCTGGGCCTGCGCCTCGGCCTGGTCTTGCTGGTCGTCGTCGCCCTGATCGTCGCGGACCTGCATTTCAACGCCATGCGCGGCGCGCGTGCGGCCCTGGAGACCGCCGCCACGCCGGTTTACTGGGTGGCGGAACTGCCCATGCGCGCGCTGGAATGGAGTCGCGAGCACATGGTCAGCCGCGCCACGCTGCTTGAAGACAACGCCCGCCTCAACCAGGAAAACCTCGTGCTGCAGGGGCGCTCCCAACAGATGGCGTCGCTGCAGGCCGAGAACGTGCGCCTGCGCGCACTGCTCAACTCCTCCGCCATGCTGCGCGACGATGTGCTGGTCGCGGAACTGGTCGGCGTGTCGCCGGACCCGGAACGCCACCAGCTGGTACTCAACAAAGGCAGCCGCGACGGTGTGTTCCTCGGCCAGCCGCTGCTCGATGCGGACGGCCTGCTCGGCCAGATCGTCGAGGTCGCCCCGGGCATGTCGCGGGCGCTGCTGGTCACCGACGCCACCCACTCGATTCCCGTGCAGGTCAACCGCAACGGCGTGCGCGCCATCGCCGAGGGCACCGGCAGCCTCAGCTCACTGGCCATCTACCACGTCTCCGCGACCACCGACATCCGCGAGGGCGACCTGCTGGTCACCTCCGGGCTGGGCGGGCGTTTTCCCGCCGGCTACCCGGTGGCGGTGGTGGACAGCGTGCATCGCGACCCGGGCCAGACCTTCGCCCGGGTCACCGCCACGCCGACCGCGGCGCTGGACCGCAGCCGCCACGTGCTGCTGGTGTTTACCGCGAAACCCGCGGAGGAAGGCTGAGCCTTGGACGACCAGCGCGCGCATGCCTACTGGGTAATCCTGGCGAGTTTCTTCTTCGCCCTGGTGCTGGCCCTGATACCCCTGCCGCGCTGGCTGCTGCAGGCGCGCCCGGAGTGGGTGGCGCTGGTGCTTATCTACTGGAGCATGGCCCTGCCGCACCGCGTCGGCCTGGCCACGGCGCTGTGCCTGGGGGTGATCGTCGATGTGCTGGAGGGCGCGCTGCTCGGCCAGAACGCCATGGCGCTGGTGGTCCTCGCGCTGCTCTCGCTGATGCTCTACCAGCGTATCCGCGTGTTCAACCTGTGGCAGCAGGCGGGGGTGATCTTCGTCCTCATCGGCATCCACCAGATGGTCTGCCAGTGGGTGCAGAAACTCGAGGGCCTGGGCGCGCGCTCGCTGGTCTTCCTGCTGCCCGCGCTGACCAGCGCGCTGCTCTGGCCATTGATCCTGCACAGCCTGCGCCGCGTGCGCCGGGCCTACCGGGTGAGCTGAGGTGGAACTGATCCTGGCCAGTGCCTCGCCGCGGCGCCGCGAACTGCTGGCGCAGATCGGCGTACAGTGCCGCTGTGAACCGGCGGACATCGACGAGACCCAGCTGCCCGACGAGGCCGCCGAGGACTACGTGCTGCGCCTGGCTTGTGAAAAGGCCGCGCGCGTCGCCGCGCGCCACCCCGGCGAGGCGGTGGCGGTGCTGGCGGCGGATACCGCGGTGGTGCTCGATGATGACATCCTCGGCAAGCCCGCCTCGCGCGGCGAGGGGCTGGGCATGCTGGCGCGGCTGTCCGGCCGCAGCCACAGTGTTTTCACCGGAATCTGTTTGTGCACGCCCGACGGCGAACCCCAGGCCGAGGTGGTGGAGACACGGGTCACCTTCACCCAGCTCAACCACCGCCAGTGCGAAGCCTACCTCGCCACCGATGAGCCCTGGGACAAGGCCGGCGGCTACGCCATCCAGGGCCTGGCTGGCGCCTTCGTCACCGCCATCGACGGCAGCTACAGCAACGTGGTCGGCCTGCCGCTGGCCGAGACCTGGCGCCTGCTCAGCGCGGCTGGTATCGCCGGCGGCCTGGAGCCCGCCGGTGAGTGAGGAGATCCTCGTCAATATCACGCCGATGGAGACCCGCGTCGCCGTGGTCGACAACGGCGCCGCCCAGGAAGTGCTGATCGAGCGCAGCAACAGTCGCGGCATGCTCGGCAATATCTATTCGGGCAAGGTGGTGCGCGTGTTGCCCGGGATGCAGGCGGCCTTCGTCGATATCGGCGCCGAGCGCACCAGTTTCATCCACGTCTCCGACCTGCTGCTGCCGGGCCAGGAGGGGCGCGCGCGCGGTGCGGTGGAAAACTACCTGCGCGAGGGTCAGAAGCTGGTGGTACAGGTGACCAAGGAGCCACTGGGCACCAAGGGCGCGCGCCTGACGACCGAGCTGTCGGTGTCATCGCGCTACCTCGTCTATATGCCCGGCGGCAATCACGTGGGTGTCTCGCAGCGCATCGACGATGCCGGCGAGCGCGAGCGATTGCAGGCGCTGCTGGCCGAGGGCCGCACCGCGGAGGACATGGCCGGGGAGGGCGGCTTCATCCTGCGCACCGCGGCGGAGGGCGTCGGCCTCGAGGAATTGCGCGGCGACCTGCGCTACCTGCAGCGGTTGTGGGCGGCGGTCTCGCGGCGCGCCGCGGCGGCGCGCAAGCCGGAGCTGCTGTACGCGGAACTGCCCCTGCACCTGCGCACGGTGCGCGACCTGGTGCGCCCCGGGGTCGAGCGCATCATGGTCGACAGCCGCGAGAACTTCCATGCATTACAGGAGTTCTGCACCGACTACATGCCCGAGGTGTCGGAGCGCCTGGAGCACTATGCCGGTGAGCGCCCGCTGTTCGACCTGCACGGTATCGAGACCGAGATCCAGCGCGCCCTGGGGCGCAAGGTGGAATTGAAATCCGGCGGCTACCTGGTGATCGACCAGACCGAGGCGATGAGCACCATCGACGTCAACACCGGCTCCTATGTCGGCCGGCGCAACCTCGAGGAGACGATTTTCAAGACCAACCTCGAGGCGGCCACGATGCTTGCGCGCCAGCTGCGCCTGCGCAACCTGGGTGGCATCATCATTGTCGACTTCATCGACATGCAGGATGAGGAGCACCGCCGCCAGGTCCAGCGCACGCTGGAAAAGGCCATGGCCCGCGACCCGGCGCGCAACAAGATTACCGGGGTGTCCGAGTTGGGGCTGGTGGAGATGACCCGCGAACGCACCCGCGAGAGCCTCAGCCAGTTGCTGTGCGAGGAGTGCCCGGTGTGCAGCGGGCGCGGCCTGGTAAAAACCGCGGAGACCATCTGCTACGAGATCTTCCGCGAGATCATGCGCGACGCGCGCGCCTACGACACGGACCAGCTGATGGTGCTCGCGGCGCAGGATGTGATCGACCGCCTGCTCGACGAGGAATCCGCCAATGTGGCCGACCTCGAAGAGTTTATCGGCAAGCGCATCAGCCTGCGGGTGGAGCCGGATACCCACCCGGAACACTTTGATATCGTCCTGTTCTAAACTGGCCGTGATGACGCGGGTGGAATCCGAGACTTGCAGCAATCCATCTTTCACAGCTTGAGCCGGGCCCTCTGGGGGCTGGCGATCACGGCGATCATCCTGCTCGCGGTGTACGTCAGTATCGGCCGCCTGCTGACCGGCAATCTCTCCCTGTTCCAGGACCAGGTGCTGGCGGCGCTCAACCAGCGCCTGCCGCTGCATGTGGAGGCCGCCAACGTCAGCGGCGACTGGAATTCCTTCACCCCGGAGATCGCCCTGCACGATCTACGCATCGCGCCGCCCGGCGCCGGAGACGCGCCCCTGCAGCTGATCGGCGGGCGCATCGGTATCGACGTGCTCGACTCCCTGGCCACCCGCAGCCTGCAGTTCACTTCCCTGCAACTGGAGGCCCTGCACCTGCGCGCGGAACTCACCGCCGACGGGCGCCTGGTGATTCCCCAGCTCAGTGACGGCGAGGGCGAGATGGGCGACTGGCTGCGCGAGTTCCTGCTCAATATCGAGTACCTCACGCTGCGCGACAACACCCTGGAACTCGCCCTGCCCAACGGCGAGCGGCGCGAACTGGTGCTCGACCTGCACCTGTCGCGCAACGGCAGCAGCCGCGAGCTGGAGGCGACCCTGCGCAGCGACAATGGCACCCGCCTGGCCATTTCCGGCAGCGGCCTGGGCGACCCGTTCCGGCCGGACTCCTTCGTCGGCGAGGCCTACGCGGATATCCAGTCCGGCCAGATGGAGTCGCTGGCGGCCCTGTTCCCCAACCCCCCGGTGGCCTGGCCCACGGGGCAGATGAGCGGGCAGCTGTGGGCGCGCTGGGACCGCGGCGAACCGGCCCTGGACCTGGAACTGGCCGCCAGCGGGCTGTCCGTCGATGCGCGCGACGGCAGCTGGCAGCTGCCCCTGGACGCCCTGTCCGGGCGCGCCGCCCTGCGCCGCGAGCGCCGCCAGTGGACGGTGACCCTGGACGACCTGCGCGCCAGCCGCGACCAGGTAGTGGCCAGCCTGCCGCGCCTGCAACTGGACGCCTGGGAGCGCTCGCTGCGCGTGCGCGCCGCGGATGTGGAACTGGCGCCGTGGAGCGCGCTGATGCACGCGGCCTCGCTGCCGGAGCGCTGGCAGTCGGTGTTCGACGCGCTGTCGCCGGCCGGCCGGCTCAGCGCGCTGGAAATGAATACCGAGCAGCGCGAGACCGGGCGCGACTGGCGCCTGTCCGGCAATTTCCTCGGCCTGGCGGTGGACTCCTGGCGCGGCACCCCGGCGGTGCGCGGCGCGGACGGTTACTTCGAGCTGTCCGGGGAGGGCGGCACGGTGCTCATCGACAGCCGCGACATCAGCCTCGAATTTCCCACCGTCTACCACGCGCCGCAGACTTACGCCGAACTGGTCGCCAGCATGTCCATCGACTGGGATGTGGACGACGTGCGCCTGCGCAGCGGGCTGATCACCGCCCGCGGCGAAGAGGGCACGGTGCGCGCCCTGTTCGGCCTGACCATCCCCCTGCGCGAGCGGGCGACCGGTATCGAGATGGACCTGCTGGTCGGGCTGCGCGACAGCGACCCCGGCTTTCGCGGCAAGTACGTACCCTACCTGCTCGACGCCGCACTGCTGCGCTGGCTGGAGGGCGCGGTGGGCGAGGGGCGGGTGAACTACGCAGGCTTCATCTGGCGCGGCAGCCTGAAAATGGACGGCGCGCCCCTGCGCACCGTGCAACTGTTTACCGACCTGGCCCAGACCCGTGTCCAGTACCAGCCGGACTGGCCCGCGGTGGACGATTTCGACGGCACGCTGATCGTGGACGACACCAACGTCAGCCTGTGGGCGGACAGCGCCCGTCTCTACACTTCCAGTGTGCAGCGCCTGAGCGCCGAGGGCTGGATGGACGCGGACCACGCCATGCGCCTGGCGGTGGATGGTGAGGTGACCGGCCCCGCCGCGGACGGCTTGCAGGTGGTGCGCAATTCGCCGCTGCGGCAGCTTACCGGCGGCGCGTTTGACGACTGGAGCGCCGATGGCGAGTTGGCGACACGCCTGCGTCTGGGCCTGAACCTGGCCGATAGCCGCGAGCCGCCGTTTATCGACCTGCAAGCTCGGGTGCAAACCATGGACGTGGGGATCAACCCGGGCAACCTGCTGGTGGAAAACGTGGCCGGCACCGTGCACTACGACTCCGAGCGCGGCTTCCACGCGCGCGACCTGAGCGGCAGCCTGTGGGGGCGTCCGCTACAGGCGGACGTCTCGCAGCATGCGGCGGACGGGGCGGGCGCGGCCCAGCTGATCGACATCGAGGTGCGCGGTCACGCGGACACCGAGAGCCTGCGCGCCTGGCTGCCGCTGCAGCCGCTGGAACTGGCCAATGGCAGTACTGACGTGACGGTGTCGGTACAGCTCGGGCAGGCACAGGCCCCGCTGCTGCAGGTGAGTTCGACCCTGGAGGGGGTGGCGCTGGACCTGCCCCGGCCCTGGGCCAAGCCCGCCGCCGAAGCGGCGGCATTCACGCTGCGGGTGCCCCTGGGCGAGGGGCGTCGCGAACTCGACCTCGCCCTGGACGATGCCCTGCAACTGCGCCTGGGCCTGGACGAACAGGCGGTGTACGGCGCCACCCTGGGCCTGGCCGAACCGCCGCCGGCGCTGCGTGCGGGCCGGGTGCGCGTGGCTGGCGAAGCGGACCTGGTCGATGTGCGCGCCTGGCAGGATTTCGCCGGCCGCTACCTGTGGCAGGCGTCGCCGGGCACTGCCACGGTCGCCGATGCCAGCGCCGATGCCAACGCTGACACCACTGCCACCGCTGACGATGCTGCAGCCCCCGCGCTGACTCTTGACCTGGAAGACGTCTACGCGCGCCAGCTGCTGTTGTGGGGCAAGTCCTTCACCGACGTGACCTTCAGCCTCAGCTACGGCGACGCCGGCCTCGACACCCGCTTCGACGCCGCCTGGGGCGGTGGCGAATACCGTGAGCGCCCGGGCCAGCCCGCGCTGTTGGCGCTCTCCGCACTCGACCTGGCACTGCTGATGGAGAGGCCCGATGCGCCGGTCCTGGGCGAACCGGCGATAACGGTACAGGCGGTGGCCGGTGAGTCGCTGCCGGAGCTGGCAGTCACCGAAGTGCAGGCGCAGCGCCTGTTGTGGCATGGCAAGGACGTCGGCCAGTTGCAGTTCCTGCTCGGCGGCGCCGGCGGCGAATTCGCCGCCAGCGACATCACCGGGTCGCTGGCGGGCCTGCAGCTCACGCCGGAGCAGCCGGCCAAGCTGGTGTGGCGCGACGGCGGCGAGTCGCGGCTCAACGCGCCGCTGGTGTTCGGGGATTTCGGCGACACCCTGGAACTGTTGGGCTACGCGCGCACCCTGGAAACCAGCGAGGGCCGCCTGGACCTGGACCTGGCGTGGCCCGGGGCGCCGGACGCCTTTGCGCTGGCGCAGCTCGACGGCAGCATGGCCATCGACGTCGGCGAGGGCAGTTTCCTGCAGACCCCGGGTGGTACCGGCGCGCTCAAGGTGCTGGAACTGCTCAATCTCGCCGGTGTGCTGCAGGGCCTGAGCCTGTCGCATGTGTTCGAGTCCGGCATCACCTTCAACCGCATGGACGGCGAGGTGTATTTCCATCCCGGTAGTATCGAGCTGTCCAGCCTCACCGTATCCGGCAATTCCAGCGCCTTCGCCATGAGCGGCGTGTCAGACATCGCCACGCGCAGCCTGGACGGCGAACTGGTGGCCACCCTGCCGGTCGCCAACAACCTGCCCTGGGTGGCGGCCCTGGCCGGCGGACTGCCGGTAGCGGCGGGGGTGTTCGTGTTCAGCAAGGTGTTCGAGAAACAGGTCAACCGGCTGTCCAGCGGCGTCTACAGTATCGGCGGCACCTGGGAAGCCCCGGAGTTTGCCTTCGACCGCATGTTCGATGACGAACTGCGCTTGTCCGGCGGCGCAGCGCCGGACCCGAATACGGTGAGGGTGCCGCTGGCCGCGGGCGGTGGTGACGGGGTTGTGCCGCTACCTGCAGTGCCGGGTTCGCCGGCGGCACCCGACCCCAACGCACCGCTTACCGTGCAGGAAATTCAGGCGGACAGCGCCGACGCCGCACCGGTGACGGCACCGGCGGCGGACCCGAATCAGCCCGCGGCTTCCGACAACTCGCGCAGGTAGCGGAACAGCTTGCGGCTGGCGGCCGGCGGCTGCTGGCGCTCGCGTTCCCGCTGGTGCTGCAGCAGCAGGTGGCGCAGCTGCTGGCGGTCCGCCTCGGGATACTTCGCCAGTACCAGTTCCACGCCGTCCAGACCTGCCCCCAGCGTCTCGTCGCGCAGGCGCTCCAGTGCGTGGAACTTCTCGTTGGCCTTCCGCGCCGGCTGGAACAGGCGGTCCAGCGCTTCCTCGATGGGCGCCGGGTCGATGTCGCGCATCAGCTTGCCGATGTACTGCAGGTGACGGCGCCGCGCGCTGCGCGAGTTGATGTTGCGGGTTTCGTGGATGGCGCGCAGCAGGCCCTCGTCCTCCACCGGAATCTGTGCCAGCTGCTTGTTGCTGAGCTCGGTAAGGCGCTCGCCGAGGGCCTGCCTTGCGTGCATCTCCTTTTTCAGCCGGGTCTTGCTCGGGCCCAGCGCCTCCTCGTCGTAGGCGTCGTCGCTGTCGATTCCGTCACGCATAGAACACGCTCGCAAGGCCGAGGAAAGAGGCGAAGCCGACCACGTCAGTCACCGTGGTGAGGATGACGCCGCCGGCCAGGGCCGGGTCGATGTCCGCCCGGGTCAGCAGCAGCGGCAGCGCGGCGCCGGTGAAGGCGGCGGTAATCAGGTTGATCACCATCGCCGCGGCGATGATCGCGCCGATCGCCCAGTCGTCGAACCACAGGGAGGCGGCGACCGCCACCACCGCGGCCCACAACAGGCCGTTGAGGGCGCCCATGATCAACTCGCGGTTGAGCAGCCACACCTGGTTGTTGCGCCCGACCTGGCCGATGGCGATACCGCGCACCAGCACAGTGAGTGTCTGTGTGCCGGCGATGCCGCCCATGGACGAGACGATGGGCATGAGCACCGCCAGGGCCACCACCTTGGCGATGGTGTCCTCGAACAGGTTGATGGTGGCGGCGGCGATGAACGCGGTGACCAGGTTGATGCCCAGCCAGATGGCGCGCCGCGGCGCCGCCCGCGAGATCGGCGCGAAGGTGTCCTCGTCCTCGTCGAGGCCGGCCATGGACATGAACGAGTGGTCCGCGTCCTCGCGGATCACGTCGACCACGTCGTCGATGGTGATGCGGCCGAGCAGCCGGCCGCTCTCGTCGACTACCGGCGCCGACACCCAGTCGTTGCGCTCGAACAGGCGCGCCACTTCGGCATCCTGCATGTCCACCGGGATCGGGTCGATGTCGGTGATCATCATCTCGCGCACGCTGGCCGTGGGGTCCGCCACCAGCAGGGTGCGCAACGGCAGCAGGCCGATGAACTGGTCCGAGCGGTTCACCACGATCAGGTTGTCGGTCATCTTGGGGATTTCCGCGTGGCGGCGCAGGTAGCGCAGCACCACGTCCAGGGTGATGCGCGCGCGGATGGTGATGGTGTCCGTGCTCATCAGGCCGCCGGCCACGTCCTCCGGGTAGTTCATCACCTGCTCGAGGCGCGCACGGTCCTGGTGGTCCATGGCGTCCAGGACTTCCTGGGTGATGGTGTCCGGCAGCTGTTGCAGGATGTCGGCGAGGTCGTCGTCCGCCAGGCCCTCGGTGATCGACGCCACCTCGGCGGCATCCATCTGCGACAGGTAGTGGGCCTGCAGTTCGTAGCCGAGTTCGCCGATCACCTCGCCCTCGACGTCCACGTCGACCATTTTCCACAGTACGTCGCGGAAGCGCGGTGGCGAGGATTCCAGCAGGTGGGCGATTTCCGCCGGGGACAGGCCGTTGAGCATGCGC
The DNA here is from genome assembly GCF_004745945.1 of Mangrovimicrobium sediminis. Classification (GTDB taxonomy): domain Bacteria; phylum Pseudomonadota; class Gammaproteobacteria; order Pseudomonadales; family Halieaceae; genus Mangrovimicrobium; species Mangrovimicrobium sediminis. Next base: position 71,534 of record NZ_SRLE01000011.1, read on the forward strand.
CGGCCGCGGACCATGGCGCCGCTCTCCAGGGCCTCGCTCAGCTTGTCGAGGGTCTCCTGCGATGTGGGCTTGTTCGGCGACATGCGGTGCTTCCCTTGGCCAGGTTGATCGGAACGGCGCAGGCGACGATTATGCGGAATTTCCGCGCGGCGCCACAACGCAATTAGTTACGCTGCGGCAACTGACTGCGCCGCAGTAACTGGTTACGTTGCGCTGTGGGATTTGGTCTTGCGGGTTTATTCCGCTTCGCCGAAGCGGTTTTCGATGAGCTCGACCAGCGCGGCCAGTGCCGCCTGCTCGTCGTCGCCATCGATATGCAGGTCCAGCGTGGTCCCCTTGCCCGCGGCCAGCATCATGACCGACATGATGCTCTTGGCGTCGACCATGTCGCCGTCCCGGCCGGCCATGATGCGGCTGGAAAACGCCGAGGTACAGCCGACGAATTTGGCAGCGGCACGCGCGTGCAGGCCCAGTTTATTGATTATGGTGACCTGGGTCTCGATCACTACGGTAGTTCCCTGTGTCTCAGATGCACTTCGGGAAACAGTTCCCGGTAGTGCCGGTACAGCCGGTCAGCCAGATATACTGACCGATGTTGTCCGCCGGTACAACCTATCGCCACGGTCATGTAGCTGCGGTTGCTCTCGCGGTAGCGCGGCAGCCAGCGGTCGAGAAAATAGCGGATATCCGCGTACAACTCGCCGGTCGGCGGCTGCGCCTCGAGGTAGTCGCGCACTTGCGCATCGAGTCCGGTTTTCGCGCGCAGTTCCTGGACCCAGTGCGGGTTGGGCAGCATGCGCACGTCCAGCACCAGGTCGGCGTCCGCGGGCACGCCGCGCTTGAAACCGAAGGACTGGAAGGTGATCGACATGCTGCCGGCGCTGGAGCCGAGCAGGCGCTGCTTGATCGCGTCGCGCAGCTCGTAGATGGTCATACTGCTGGTGTCGAGCATCAGCGAGGCGTCCGCGGCCAGCGGTTCCAGCAGCGCGCGCTCGCGCTCGATGGCGTCCGCCAGCGGCGTATCGCCGGAACTCAGCGGGTGCTTGCGCCGGGTCTCGGAAAAGCGCTTGGTCAGGGTGGCGTCCTGCGCCTCGAGGAACAGGATCTCGACCGCCACGCTGGCCGGCAGCGAGTCCCGCACCTGCGGGAAATCCGCCAGGTCCTGCCAGGCGTTGCGCGCGTCGATACACACCGCGGTGCCGCGAAACTGCGCGTAGGACTCGCGGCCGGTCTCCTCGACTAGGGCCGGCAGCAGGGAGACGGGCAGGTTGTCGATGCAGTAGTAGCCCTCATCCTCCAGCAGGTGCAGGGCGGTACTCTTGCCCGACCCCGAACGGCCGCTGATGATGATCAGGCGCATGCTCAGTCGTCGCCGTCTCCGGCGGCCACGGCGAACAGGGCGTCGTTGTCCGCGGCCTTGCGCAGGGCCTCGCAGTAGTCGGACTGGCTGAACAGGCGCGCGACGCCGGCCAGCGTGTCGAGGTGCTTCTGGTGTTCACCCTCAGGCACCAGCAGGGCGAACACGAGGTCCACCGGCTTGTTGTCCGGGGCGTCGAAGTCGATGGGTTCGGCCAGGGTGAGCAGGGCGCCCAGGGGCGCGCCGCAACCCTCGATGCGGCAGTGGGGGATGGCGATGCCCTGGCCCAGGCCAGTGCTGCCGAGCTTCTCCCGCGCGATCAACTGGCCGAAGACGTCGTCGTAGGACAGTTCCGGCTGGTCGTCGCTGATGATACGGGCGAGGCTCTCGAAAAGACGTTTCTTGCTGAGCCCCGGAACGTGACAGGCGGTGCGTTCCGGGGTCAGGATTTCTGCTAGTGCTTGCATTGGGGACGGGTCAGTGGCCTCGTGATTTTTCCTTGTGCTTGATCAACTGGCGGTCCAGCTTGTCGGCCAGGGCGTCGATCGCGGCATACATGTCTTCGGATTCCGCCTGGGCGAACAGGTCCGCGCCGGAGATGTGCAGGGTGGCCTCGGCCTTCTGCACCATTTTCTCCACGATCAGCGTGACCTGGGTGTTGGTGATGTTGTCGAAATGGCGTTGCAGGCGCTCGAACTTGTTTTCTACGTAGCTGCGCAGGGGCTCGGTGACCTCTACGTGATGACCGCTGACGTTCAGTTGCATAGCTTGGCTCCTTCTTTGCGTGAACCCGGGCTTGCTCCCGGTACCGGCGGCGCCGCCGGATTTTCCATAGCTGTTATTTGCGAGTCTAGTCCACCGGCGCGCCCGCCGATATAACGAATACCGCGCGTGCTTGTGCTCATACCAGGCGTTTGCGCTCGTTGGACGGGGGAATGTGCAGGCTGTCGCGGTACTTGGCGATAGTGCGCCGGGCGACGTTGATGCCCTGGTCCTCGAGCAACTGGGCGATCTTGTTGTCGCTGAGGGGTTTGCGCGGGTTTTCCGCGGCCACCAGCTTCTTGATCAGGGCGCGGATGGCGGTGGAGGAACATTCGCCGCCGGCGCTGGTGGCGACGTGGCTGGAGAAGAAATACTTCAGCTCGAAGATACCGCGCGGCGTGTGCATGTACTTTTGCGTGGTGACGCGCGAGATGGTCGACTCGTGCATCTCCACCGCCTCGGCGATGTCGTGCAGCACCAGCGGTTTCATCGCCTCCTCGCCGTACTCGAGGAAGTTGCGCTGGTGTTCGACGATTTTCGTCGCCACTTTCATCAGGGTCTCGTTGCGGCTTTGCAGGCTCTTCAGGAACCAGCGCGCCTCCTGCAGGTTGTCGCGCAGGTAGGTGTTCTCGGCGCTGTTGTCCGCGCGTTTGATCATGCCCGCGTATTCGCTGTTGATGCGCAGCTTGGGCGCGATGTCCGGGTTGAGCTCCACCAGCCAGCGGCCCTCACGCTTGCTCACGAACACGTCCGGCACCACGTACTCGATCTCGTCCGGGGCGAAGGATTCGCCGGGGTTCGGGTCCAGCGACTGGATCAGGCCCAGGGCGTCCTTGAGCTGCTCTTCCTTGAGCCGGGTGCGGCGCAGGATCTGGCTGAAATCACCGCCCGCCAGCTGTGGCAGGTAGCGGTTGAGTATCAGCCGGGCGTGTTCCAGGTGCGGGGTGGTCGGCGGCAGCTGCTGCAGCTGCACCAGCAGGCACTCCTGCAGGTTGCGCGTGCACACGCCGGCGGGCTCGAACTGCTGCAGCCGGTGCAGCACCGCGACCACCTCATCCATCTCGATATCCAGCTCCGGCTCGAAGGACTCGTGGATCTCCTCCAGGCTCAGGGTCAGGCGGCCGTTGCCATCGGTGGCGTCGACAATGGCCAGGGCGATGAGGTTGTCGGTGTCGGAAAAGCGGGTCAGGTTGAGCTGCCACAGCAGGTGGTCCTGCAGGGATTCGCGGGCGCCGTTGCGGCCCTCATAGTCGGCATCGGTGTCGTCTGCCGCGGCCATGCTCGGCGCGGCGCTGGAGGGCAGCAGGTCTTCCCACTGGGTGTCCACGGGCAGTTCGTCGGGGATGACGTCGGCGCCGTTGAGGCCGGTCTCGCCGCCGCTGTCCCAGTCGTTTTCGCTGCTGTCGCTGCCGGCACTCGCGGTTTCACCCTCGGCCTGGCTGTTGCGGTTTTCCGCTGCGGATTCAGCCTCGGCGCGGGGCTCGGTGTCTTCCTCGCCCACCTCCAGCAATGGGTTGCTGTCCAGCGCCTGTTGGATCTCCTGCTGCAAATCCAGCGTGGAGAGCTGTAACAGGCGGATGGCCTGTTGCAGCTGAGGCGTCATGGTCAGCTGCTGGCCAAGTTTGAGCTGGAGCGACTGCTTCATCGATTGTTGGTAGCGACCTCAGACACCCCGGGGAGGGGCGTCGCGATTGAACAACTGTCTGTGAGTTTAGCCTTCCGGCGCAAGCAGAGGCAACAGCTTGGCGCGAAATTTGCTTATTGACATTTACCCCGACTTGCGCGGGGCGGCGGGCTACAGGCGGAACTGCTCCCCGAGGTAGGTTTTGCGTACCTGGGCGTTGTCCAGCACGTCCTGCGCAGTGCCCGAGGCGATGATATGGCCCTCGCCGACGATGTAGGCTTTTTCGCAGATATCGAGGGTGTCGCGCACGTTGTGGTCGGTGATCAGGATGCCGATGCCGCGATCGCGCAGGTGGCGGATGATCTGTTTGATGTCGCTGACCGAGATCGGGTCGACGCCGGCGAAGGGTTCGTCGAGCAGGATGAAATCCGGCTCGGTGGCCAGGGCCCGGGCGATCTCCACGCGGCGCCGTTCACCGCCGGACAGCGACTGCCCCAGGCTGTCGCGCAGGTGCGAGACGTGGAATTCCTCGAGCAGCTGGTCGCGGCGCTCCAGGCGCTGCTGCTTGTTGAGGTCCGGCCGGGTTTCCAGGATGGCGAGGATGTTGTCGCCCACCGACAGCTTGCGGAACACCGAGGCCTCCTGCGGCAGGTAGCCGATGCCGTGGCGCGCGCGCTGGTGCATGGGCAGGCGGGTGATGTCATCCCCGTTCAATTCGATGCGCCCGCGGTCGGCGGGGATGATACCGATGATCATGTAGAAACAGGTGGTCTTGCCGGCGCCGTTGGGGCCGAGCAGGCCGACCACCTGGCCGCTGTCGATATGCAGGGAGACGTCCTGCACCACCTCGCGGCCGCGGTAGGCCTTGGCCAGGTTACTGGCCTTCAGTTGCGCCATCGGCGGCCTCCGCTTGCGCTTGTGCCGCCGGCAGGGGGGCGTTGGGGTCCGCGACCTGGTTGGGGTCGGGGGCTGCGTCCTGTGCCTGTTTGTCCTGCTTCTGGTTGTCCTGGACCTGCTGCGCGGTCTGGGCGGGGATGATCACATGCACGCGGCTGCCGTTGTCGCCCTGTTTCGGCCCGACCTGGATCAGTTTGTTGGGGATGTCGTAGTCGATCACGTCGCCCCTGGCGATGGAGCCGTCCTGTTCCACGCTCGCCTCATCGGTCAGCAGCACGCGCTCTTCCTCGCGGAAATACTCGATGGTCAGGCCGCGCGCGGTGATCACGCCTTTGTCCACGTCCGGCTGCTGGCGCATGATGGCGGGGCGTCCGTAGGCCTCGATCTTGCGCGCGTCGTCCGCCTGGTGCTGGATGATCAGCCGGTCCGCCTCGATATGCAGGCTGCCCTGGTCGAGCTTGACGTTGCCCTCGTACTGGGTGATGCCCTTGTTCTCGTCGCGCAGCGCCGAGTCCGCCTCGATGCGAATCGGCAGTTCCTTGTCGCCCGGCAGGGCGTGCGCGAGGTTGGCCCAGAGCAGGCCGGCGAGAACGCCGGCAAGCAGGCGGCTAGGGCTGCGGCACATAGGTACTCTCCACGTCGGGTCCCAGGGTGATGGTTTCGGCGTCCAGTCGCGCCAGCATACCGGCGGCGACGGTGCGGTTGTCGTCCCAGGTAATGGTCACGGGGCGCTCGGTCTGCGCTTCGCGGGTATCCAGTTGCACGTCGAGGCTGGAGGTCTCCAGCCGGGTGCCGGCCTGGTCGTGGTTGAGCACGACATTGCGGCGCAGCAGCAGCCGGCCGCTGGCCGGTTCGTAGCGGCCGCGCTCGGCCCAGGCGGACCAGGTGTTGCTGCCGCTGCTGTGAGAGTAGAAGCGCGGCTCGGTGAGCAGGGCATAACCGCGGCGGCCGAACTGCTCCACGCGCCGGGCGTCGAGCACATCGGCGAGTTCGCCCTCGCGGGTGAAACTGAGTGAGCGCGCGTCGTCGATATACACGCTGGGCAGCCTGGCGCGCCGCTCGCTGTCGCGCTCACCGGCGTCCTCGGCCAGCGGGTCCCACAACAGGTTGGCCGCCAGCACCAGGCCGACAACCAGCAGGACCTGGACAGTGCGCGGCATCAGGCGTAGGTCCCGAGCAGGCTGTCCAGGCTGCCGCGAGCGCTGAGCAGGAATTCGCAGGCCTCGCGCACGGCGCCGGCGCCGCCGGGCAGGGTGCAGGTGTGGTCGGCGGCGGCGCGCAGGGCGGGCACCGCGTCGGCGGGGGCGAAGCCGATGCCCGCGGCGCTCACCGCGGCGAGGTCGGGCAGGTCGTCACCCATGTAGGCGCAGTCGGCGGGGTCGATACCGCGTGCGGCGCACAGCTCACGCAGGGCGCTGAGCTTGTCCTCGCGGCCCTGGACAATCTCGGTGATGCCCAGTTCGTCGGCGCGGCGCTGTACCACCGGCGAGTTGCGCCCGGTGATGATCGCCACCTCGATGCCGTCGCGCTGCAGCAGCTTGATGCCCAGCCCGTCCTTGATATTGAAGCTCTTGAGTTCCTCGCCGCGGTCGCTGTAGTAGATGCGTCCGTCGGTGAGCACGCCATCCACGTCCAGGGCCAGCAGCTTGAGCCGGCGTGCGCTTGCCTGCAGTGTGTCCACGGGGCTCAGGCGATCCCCGCATGGAGCAGGTGCATGAGGTGCAGCACGCCGCAACTGCGGTCGTCCTCGTCGACCACGACCAGGGAGGTGATTTCGTTCTCCTCCATGATGCGCATGGCCTCTGCGGCCAGCATGCCCGGGGTGACGGTCTTGGCGCTGCGCGACATCAGTGCGGAGATCGGCGTGTTGTTGATGTCCACGCGGTCGTCAAGGGCGCGGCGCAGGTCGCCGTCGGTGAACACGCCGCACAGGTGACCGTCGGCGTCGGTGACGGTGGTCATGCCCAGGCCCTTGTTGCTGATTTCCAGCAGGGCCTGCGCCATCGGGGTGGATTCGCTCACCGCTGGGATGTCGGCGCCGGCGCGCATCACGTCGCCGACCTTGAGCAGCAGCTTGCGGCCCAGGGCCCCGCCGGGGTGGGAGAAGGCAAAGTCCTCCGCGGTGAAGCCGCGCGCCTCGAGCAGGGCGATGGCCACGGCGTCGCCCATGACCAGGGCGGCGGTGGTGCTGGAGGTGGGCGCCAGGTCCAGCGGGCAGGCCTCGGTGTCGACGCCGGCGTCGAGGTGGGCGTCGGCGGCGCGCGCCAGGGTCGAGTCCGCATTGCCGGTCATGGCGATCAGGCCCGTGCCCATGCGCTTGAGCAAGGGCAGCAGGGTGAGCACCTCGCTGACCTCGCCGCTGTTGGACAGGGCGATGACCACGTCCTCGGCGGTGATCATGCCCATGTCGCCGTGGCTCGCCTCACCGGGGTGGACGAAGAATGCGGGGGTGCCGGTACTGGCCAGGGTGGCGGCGATCTTGCGCGCGATGTGGCCGGACTTGCCCATGCCGGTGACGATCACCCGGCCGCGGCAGGCGAGCAGCAATTCGCAGGCGCGCTCGAACTGCGCGCCGATGCGCGGGCCGAGTGCGGCTACCGCTTCTGCTTCCATGTCTATGGTGCGCAGTGCGGAGTCGATAAAGCCGGGAACGTGTTGGTCCGCCATGGTTGCGGGCCCTGAATCAGAGGCTGACATATAACCAGTAATAATACAGCGCGTAACAAGTTACTAACAACACCCCGATACTGCGGCCGACGTAGGCGTGGCCGTCCATGGAGCGGCTGCGCAGCCGGCTTATGTAAATGGCCAGCGCGAGCAACAGGGTCAGCCCGAGCATGGTCGGGTAGTCGCGGGTGAGCACCGAGGGCTCCAGGGTGGCGGCACTGAAAATACCCGGGATGGCCATCACCACCAGCAGGTTGAACAGGTTGGAGCCGATGACGTTACCCAGGGCGATCTCGGTATGGCCGCGCATGGCGCTGGCCACGGTCGCCGCCAGTTCCGGCAGGCTGGTACCCACCGCGACGATGGTCAGGCCGATCACCAGTTCGGAGACACCCAGCGTGGAGGCGATCTCCACGGCGCCCCAAACCAGCATGCGCGAGCTGCCGACCAGCAGGCCGAGGCCGAGGGCGAAGGTGAGCCAGGCGCGCTTGGGGCTGAGGTGCGGCAGGTACTCCTCCTCGGCTTCGCCGACCAGCACTTCATCCTTTTGCTGGGTGCGCAGCATGAAGATCACCAGCGCGCCGAGTGTGCCGATCATCAACCAGCCGTCGACCTGCGACAGGTCGTCGTCGGCGATCAGGATGCCGGCGCCGACGGTGACCAGTATCAGTGTGGGCATCTCCTTCTTCATGCAGCCGCTGTGCACCATCAGCGGGGCGATCAGCAGGGTGATGCCCAGCACCAGGCCGACGTTGGCGATATTCGAGCCGATGGCGTTGCCCACGGCGAGGTTGCCCGCGCCGGACATGGCGGCGGTGATGGACACCAGGACTTCCGGCGCCGAGGTGCCCATGGAAACAATGGTGAGGCCGATGACAATGGGCGACATGCCCATGTTCTCGGCAATGGAAGCGGCGCCCGCGACAAACAGGTCCGCACTCCAGATGAGGACGATAAAGCCGACCAGAACGGTGGCGGCCGCTAACAGCATAAAGAAATATTTCCTGTTACAGTATGCGCCGCGCGCAGGCCAGGAACCGCAGGTGTACGGCTGTTGTCCCAAACCGGGTGCGCCGGCCACGCGTGGGTCTAAAGGCGCGCAGTTGTAGGCCAGAGGCGGATTATACAGTCCGCCACAGCGGTTAATAGTAGAAATTCATCCAGTGGAGATCATTCATGGCAATTCGAGTGCAGCGGGCGTGGGTGCTGGGGCTGTTTCTGTGGGTGGGCTTCGCCAGCGCCGGGCAGGCGTCGGTCACCGCCCATGACGTGGTGCGCCAGACCACCGAGCAGGTCATGGCGACCGTGGCCGAGGCGCGCGGTTATGTCGAGGAGGATCCGTCGCGCTACTACACCAAGATCGAGGCAATCCTCGACCCGGTGGTGGACTTTCGCGGCTTCGCCCGCGGCGTGATGGGTCCCTACGCCAGCAGCGAGCGCTACCGCTCGCTGGACGAGGCCGGTCGCGAGAAGCTGCGCGAACAGCTGGACCGCTTCACCGAAGTCATGCGTTCGGGCCTGGTACAGACCTACGGCAAGGGGCTGCTGGCCTTTGGCGGTTCGCGCATTGAAGTGTCCCGGCCGGCGCCGGATGAGGCCGAGCAGTCGCGCGCGACGGTGGAGCAACTCATCTATTCGGACCAGGCCGAGCCCTACGTCGTCTACTACCAGATGGGCAGGGATGGCGACGGTGCCTGGAAGCTGCGCAACATGATTATCCAGAGCGTGAACCTGGGCGAGATCTACCGCAACCAGTTCCAGGCGGCGGCCCGCGAGCACGACGGCGACCTGGACAAGGTGATCGCCGGCTGGAACGTGGTGGCCGAAGTCAGCTCCTGAGCGCGGTCGCCAACGCCCGCGATTTTCCCTAAAATGCCTTCCCCGCCCCCGGCGTAGCCTCGGGGCGGGACACGCACGCAACCCCGAACCGGAGAATTCTATGGACGCCGCGACCGTCAAGGCCCTGCTGCAGGCACACCTGCCCGAGTGCGAGTTTCACGTCCAGGGCGAGGGCGCCAACTACGACATCGTCGCCGTCGGCGAGGTGTTCGAGGGCCTGCGCCCGGTGAAGAAACAGCAGCTTATCTATGCGGCGCTCAACGAGGAGATCGCCAGCGGCGCGATTCACGCGGTGAACATGCGCACCTACACACCCGAACAGTGGAAGTCTGTGGACTGAATCGTGGACGACGGCATTACCATCGCCCTGACCAAGGGGCGCATCCTCAAGGAAACCCTGCCGCTGCTGGCCACTGCCGGCATCCAACCGCTGGAGAATATCGACCGCAGCCGCAAGCTGGTGTTCGAGACCAGCGTGCCCGGCGTGCGCCTGGTCATCCTGCGCGGCACCGACGTGCCGACCTATGTGCGCCACGGCGCCGCTGATGTCGGTGTGGTGGGCAAGGACGTGCTGCTGGAGCACGGCGCCCAGGGCCTGTATGAACCGCTGGACCTGGGCATCGCGCGCTGCCGGCTGATGACCGCCGGACCGGCCCACTGGCAGCACACCGGCGGCCGCGTGCGCGTGGCCACCAAGTTCGTGAATATCGCCCGCGACTACTTCGCCCGCCGCGGGATGCAGGTCGAGCTTATCAAGCTCTACGGGGCCATGGAGCTGGCGCCGTTGATGGACCTCGCCGACCTCATCGTGGATATCGTCGACACCGGCAATACCCTGCGCGCCAACGGCATGGCGCCGCTGGACGAGATCGCCCAGATCAGCTCGCGTTTGATCGTCAACAAGGCGGCGATGCGCTCGCACTACCGCGCCATTCAGTCGCTGGTCGACCAACTCGCCGCCGTAGTCGGGGAGGGCGCCGATGCCGATGCGTAGGCTGGACGCCAGTGCCCCGGACTTCGACGCCCGGTTGCGCGCGCTGACCGCCTGGGAGGAAGAGTACGACCAGGCAGTGAACACGGCGGTGCAGGGCATCATCGCCGACGTCGCCAGCCGCGGTGACGCCGCACTGCTCGAATACACTGCACGCTTCGACGCCCTCGAGGTGTCCGCTGCCGCGCAGCTGGAAGTGCCGCAGGCGCGGCTGGCAGCCGCACTCGAGGCGATTCCCGCCGAGGCCCGCGCCGCCCTGGAAACCGCCGCCGCGCGCATCCGCGAATACCACCAGCACCAACTGCAGGAGAGCTGGCGCTATACCGACGCCGCCGGCAACCTGCTCGGCCAGCAGATCACGGCCCTGTCCAGTGCCGGCATCTACGTCCCCGGTGGCAAGGCCAGCTACCCGTCCTCGGTGCTGATGAACGCGCTGCCCGCGCAGGTGGCGGGGGTGGAGCAGATCGTCATGGTGGTGCCGGCGCCGCACGGTGAATTGAACGAGCTGGTGCTGGCCGCGGCGCATATCGCCGGCGTGCACCGGGTGTTCACCATCGGCGGGGCCCAGGCGGTGGCCGCCCTGGCCTACGGCACCCAGAGCGTGCCCGCGGTGGACAAGATCGTCGGCCCCGGCAACATCTATGTCGCCACCGCCAAGCGCATGGTGTTCGGCCGCGTCGGCATCGACATGATCGCCGGCCCCTCCGAGATACTGGTTATCTGCGATGGCAGCACCGACCCCGACTGGGTGGCCATGGACCTGTTTTCCCAGGCCGAACACGACGAGAACGCCCAGTCCATCCTGCTGTGTCCCGATGCCGACTACCTGGACGCGGTGGCCGCGAGCATCGAGCGCCTGCTGCCGACCATGGAGCGGGCGGATATCATCCGCGCCTCCCTGACCGGGCGCGGCGCCATGATCCTCACCGCCAGCCTGGCGGATGCGGTAGCCATCAGCAATCGCCTGGCGCCGGAACACCTGGAGCTCTCCGTGCAGGATCCCGAGGCGCTGCTGCCGACCATCCGCCACGCCGGCGCGATCTTCATGGGCCCGTGGACCTCCGAGGCCCTCGGCGACTACTGCGCCGGACCCAACCACGTGTTGCCGACCGCCGGCAGCGCGCGGTTCTTCTCGCCGCTGGGCGTGTACGACTTCCAGAAGCGCAGCTCGGTGATCATGTGCTCGGATGCGGGGGTGCAGGCGCTGGGCAAGGTCGCGTCCACCCTGGCCCGCGGCGAGTCGCTGACCGCGCACGCCCGCGCCGCGGAACTGCGCCTGAAGGACTAGCGGGCGTTTTCGCCTTCGGCGTGCGCCGCGCTCAGCCGGCGAGGCTGGACTGCCCCTGGGCGCCGACCACCGCGCGCAATTCCAGGCTCTGCTGGTCGCGCTGTACCGAGATGGCGATGGCCTCCCCGGGGCGCAGGCGGGCGATCTTGTGCATGGTCTGGCGGCCATCGACGACCCCCTCGCCATTGATGTGCGTGATGATGTCGCCGGCGCGGATGCCGGCGCGTGCCGCCGGACTGGCCTCGGCCACCCCGACCACCAGCAGGGCCTGGCTCTGGCTGCCGCCGGCCAGTTTGACCGGCTCCACACTGACGCCCAGCCAACCGCGGATCACTTCCCCGTACTCGATCAAATCGCGCATCACATAATCCGCGAGATTGGCCGGGATTGCCAGGCTGATGCCGATTCCGGTGGCGCTGCCGGCTCCGGCCTGGCTCTGCGCGGTGTAGATGAGCGTGTTGATGCCCACCAGGCGGCCCGCGCTGTCGACCAGGGCGCCGCCGGAATTGCCCTGGTGAATGATGGCGTCGGTCTGGATGTAGTCCTCGTAGGTGTTCAGCTGCAGTCCCCAGCGGCCGAGTGCGGAGACAATACCCTGGGTGACCGAGTGGCCGAAGCCCAGCGGGTTGCCGATGGCCAGGACCACGTCGCCCACGCGCAGGCGGTCCGAGTCAGCGACCTGGGCGGGTACCAGGTCGGGCAGGTCAATTTTGAGAACCGCGAGGTCGGTGGCGGCGTCGCTGCCGATCACCACCGCAGAGGCGGTGCGCGCATCGTGCAGCAGCACCTGGATGGCGTCGGCCCCGGCGATCACGTGGTGGTTGGTGATGATATGCCCCTCGCGGGTCATGATGACGCCGGAGCCCAGCGAGCGTTCGATGCGCTGGCGCGACAGGCGCTGGCCCAGGCGCTGTGACAGCAGTGGAATCGACGGTGGGGAGTTCACCAGTTTCGCCGTGTAGATGTTCACCACCGCCGGTGCCGCGCGATTGACGGCGGCGGAGTAGCTGGCAGGTGCCGCTTGCTCCTGGCTGCCGGCGTCGCGCGGCAGCACCCAGCGATCGAGGATCAGCAGCGCCGCGAGCACGCCGGCCAGCGCGGGCCAGGTGATGAACTTGAGGGTATCCTTCATGCGCTTGGAGAGAGTCCCCGGGCTGCTGTAGAGTGGGCCGCGCAGCGCGCCGCGAACTGGTATCGCGTAGCGTGCTTAGAATTATTGTATATGAAGCGGGCTGCCCGCGAACAAAAAAGGTACTGAATGAGCACTTCTCTGCGCGCCCTGCTGCGCTGGCTGGACACCACACTGCACCCCGCACAGTTCCGCGATTACTGCCCCAATGGCCTGCAGGTCGAGGGCCGGCCCGAGGTGAGCCGGCTGGCGACGGCGGTCTCCGCCAACCAGGCCGTGCTCGACGCGGCGGCGCACTGGGGAGCGGATGCGCTGCTCGTGCACCACGGGTATTTCTGGCGCGGGGAGGCGGCGCCGGTGGTGGGCATGAAGCGCCGCCGCCTGGCAACCCTGCTGGCCAACGAGATGAGCCTGCTGGCCTATCACCTGCCGCTGGACGCACACCCCCAACTGGGCAACAACGCGCGCCTGGGCGAGTTGTTGGGCTTTGCCGACAGCGAGCCGCTGCAGCCGGGGGAGTCCGGTGCGGTGGGCAATGTGGGCAGCCTGCCCGAGGGCACGACCGCCGGCGAGCTGTGCGCCAGCATCCAGGCCCTCACCGGGCGCGAGCCCCTGCTGGTGGGCGACCCGGAACAGGACCTCGAGCGGGTGGCCTGGTGCACCGGGGCGGCGCAGTCCTATATCGAGGCGGCGGTGGCGGCGCGGGCCGATGTCTTCATCACCGGTGAGGTGTCAGAGCCGACGGTGCACGTGGCGCGCGAGGAGGGCATCGTGTTTATTGCCGCGGGACACCACGCGACCGAGCGCTACGGTGTACAGGCGTTAGGCGAGGCGCTGTCCCAGACCTTTGGCCTGGAACACCGGTTCTTCGATTGCGACAACCCGGTCTGAGACGACCGGGCCGGGTTTCAGGCAGGGATCAGAGCGACGGGGGGACGCGCGCCTCTTCTTCGGCGCGCTTGCGCTCCAGGCCGAAATCCTCGCTAAGCACGCCCTTGTCGCCGGGCGATGCCTTGGGCGCGTAGTCCTTGGGCGGTTCGATATCGGCGAGGTCCGCCGGCAGTTCCGCGAGGTCAGTGCGCCGCTCCATTTTCTCCAGGGCCACGGGACCCTCGCCGCGACACAGGTCGGCGGCGCCGCGGGCGAGATGGTTGTGCACGTCCCGGTAGCTCTCGGTGAGCTGGTTGAGCAGCCGGGCGGTGTCGCTGAAGTGCTCCACGACCTCGTCTTCGTAGGCCTTCTTGGCCTGCAGGATGTCGTCCAGCTGGCGCTCCGCCTCGCGGCGTTTCTGCCCTGCGGGCGTCACCCGCTGGCTCAGCAGCATACCCAGGCCGACGCCTGCGAGCAGGGCGATGGCGGCGCTGATGATGAGGACGGTCAGGCTGTACACAGGCGGGAACTCCTTGTCGGTACCGAATTCAGGACGTGGCAGGCAGCAGTATAACCGCCTTCGCGGGGACGCCATAGGCCGGCGGGCAAATCCCTGTCGGAGTTGCTGTCTATCCGCGCTCTGGTAAAGTGTGGCGCCCGGATACACCAAATCACCACACGCATGAGCACACCCTGGGAACGCTATCAGGCCGACCTGCAGCGGGAGGGTTTTTCCCACGACCCTGCGCAGGAGGCCGCCGTGCGCCTGTTGCAGGACCTTTACGAGCGCCTGCTGGCGCGCGAGCCGCAGCGCGACGGCCTGTTATCCGGCCTCATGCGCCGCCTGCGCCCGCAGCCGCTGGAGCCGGAGGTGGGGCTGTATTTCTGGGGCGGGGTAGGGCGCGGCAAGACTTACCTGGTGGACACCTTTTACGAGTGCCTGCCCTTCGAGCGCAAGATGCGCGTGCATTTCCACCGCTTCATGCAGCGCGTACACCGCGAGCTGACCGCGCTGGAGGGCGAGAAGAATCCGCTGGAAAGCGTGGCCGACCGTCTCGCGGCGGAGGCGATGGTGGTGTGTTTCGACGAGTTCTTCGTCACCGACATCGGCGACGCGATGATTCTCGGCGGGCTGATGGAGGCCCTGTTCGCGCGCGGTGTCACCCTGGTCGCCACCTCCAACATCGTGCCGGAAAAGCTCTACGAGAACGGCCTGCAGCGGCAGCGCTTCCTGCCGGCGATCCGCCTGATCCAGCAGTACACGCAGGTGGTCAACGTGGACGCGGGCATCGACTACCGCCTGCGCACCCTGCAGCAGGCGGAGCTCTACCACTGCCCCCTGGGCGAGGCGGCGGACCGCAGCCTGGAGGCCAGCTTCGAGGCCCTGGCGGTAGGCCCGGCTCGCCACTGGGAGCGCATCCAGGTCAACGGCCGCTACCTCACCTGCCGCCGCCTGGCTGACGACGTGGCCTGGTTCGACTTCGCGGAACTTTGCGACGGGCCGCGTTCGCAGAACGACTACATCGAGCTGGCCCGCGTGTTTCACGCGGTGCTGCTCTCGGGGGTGCCTGAGTTCGACAACACGCGCAACGACCAGGCCCGGCGCTTCGTCAACCTGGTGGACGAGTTCTACGACCGCAACGTGAAGCTGGTGATTGCCGCAGCCAAGCCCCTGCTCGAGCTTTACTCCAGCGGCAGCCTGGCGTTCGAGTTCCAGCGCACGCAGTCGCGGTTGCAGGAGATGCAGTCGCACGAGTACCTGGCGCGGGAGCACCGGCCATAGGCTGGTAGTGTCTCGTCGGGCGCCCGGCCGAGGCGCGGACCCGCTCCCGGGCCGGACAGCGCTGAACACCCGGATATCGACGAATATCCGCAGTTATCGCAGAATCTCGCGGCATTTGCGGGTGTCGGCGCCCCTGGCTCGAGCAGTCCGCCCGAGAGCGCAAAATTCACACTTTCGGCGCGTCCGTAAGTAGCGAAATTTATTCGGGTTTCCGCTTGAAACAGCGCAATCCATTGGGTAGTATTCGCGCTCTCGAAATTGGAGCCCTCCAAGAGGCAGTCATTCTCATGAAAACTTATAGTGCCAAAGCAGAAGAAGTGTCCCGCGACTGGTTCGTGGTTGACGCTGCTGACAAGACCTTGGGGCGCCTGGCCAGTGAAATCGCGCATCGTCTGCGCGGCAAGCACAAACCCGAGTTCACCCCGCACGTGGACACCGGCGATTACATCGTCGTGATCAATGCGGAGAAGGTACGTGTCACCGGCGCCAAGGCGACCGACAAGATGTATTACCACCACACCGGCTTCCCGGGCGGTATCAAGTCCATCTCCTTTGAAAAGCAGATCGACAAGGCCCCGGAGCGGGTGATCCAGAGCGCAGTCAAGGGCATGTTGCCGCGCAACCCGCTGGGTCGCGCCATGTTCAAGAAGCTGAAGGTGTACGCCGGTGGCGAACATCCGCACGCCGCGCAACAGCCCCAGCCCCTGAACATCTAACGGATTCCAACCATGGCAGATACCCAGTATTACGGCACCGGTCGTCGCAAGACCTCCACCGCTCGCGTATTCCTGCGCAACGGCGCCGGCAACATCACCGTCAACCGTCGTCCGCTGGACGAGTACTTCGGTCGCGAAGTAGCGCGCATGATTGTGCGTCAGCCGCTCGAACTGGTTGAAATGAATGAAAAATTCGACGTCAACGTGACCGTTGCCGGCGGCGGCAGCTTCGGCCAGGCCGGCGCTATTCGCCACGGCATCACCCGCGCCCTCATGGAGTACGACGAAACCCTGCGCGGCAGCCTGCGCAAGGCCGGTTACGTGACCCGCGACGCGCGCGAGGTCGAGCGCAAGAAGGTCGGCCTGCGCAAGGCGCGCAAGCGTCCGCAGTACTCCAAGCGCTGAGCGGATGCCTGCCGGCCCCGCCCCGGGGCTTGTCGACAGAATCAAAACGTCCGCCCGCCACCCCGGGCGGGCGTTTTTTTATGCGTTTCGCGAGCGCTCGCAGCCCTGCAAATGGCTTGCGAATCAAGGCGTTCGCCTTGTAAGGAAACGGCAAAAACATTAGTATTTGCTGCATTTTGTGAGAGGCCGGTTCGGGGTGCGGTAATGCCCGCCGGAGCGCCTCAGTTCAGGGGAGAAAAGCATGAGTAGCGATGGCGTAAATTCCGGCAGGAGGAAGTTCCTGACGGCGGCCACCAGTGCCGTTGGCGTCGCCGGAGCCGTGGGAATCGCAGTGCCCTTCCTGGGCTCCTGGAATCCCTCGGCGAAGGCCAAGGCGGCAGGGGCGCCGGTTAAGGCGGATATCGGCAAGTTGGAACCGGGCCAGATGGTCATCGTCGAGTGGCGCGGCAAGCCCGTGTATGTCGTGCACCGCACGCCGGCGCAACTGGAAACGCTGCCCGGTCTCGACGGCAAGCTGAAGGACCCGAAGTCTGAAATCTCCCTGCAACCGACCTACATCACCGGTGAGGACCGCTCCCTGCGTCCCGAAATCCTGGTGCTCGAAGGCGTCTGTACCCACCTCGGCTGCGCGCCGGCCTACCGCCCCGAACTGGGCGCCGAAGCCAACGTCGGCGACGACTCCTGGGTGGGCGGTTTCTTCTGCCCCTGCCACGGCTCGCGCTTCGACATGGCCGGACGCGTGTATTCCGGTGTGCCCGCCCCGACCAACCTGGTGGTGCCGCCCTATTCGTTTGAGGGTGACAACATCCTTGTCGTCGGCGTGGATACGGAGGCAGCCTGATGATTAACGTGCTTATAGGATTACGCGACTGGGTCGACGCGCGCCTGCCTATCATGCGGGCGTGGAACACCCACATGGGCAAGTACTACGCGCCCAAGAACTTCAACTTCTGGTACTTCTTCGGGGTGCTGTCCCTGCTGGTGCTGGTCAACCAGTTGCTCACCGGCATCTGGCTGACCATGAATTTCAACCCCAGCCAGGAGGGCGCCTTCGCCTCCGTCGAGTACATCATGCGCGATGTCGACTACGGCTGGATCCTGCGCTACATGCACTCCACCGGGGCCTCGGCCTTCTTCGTGGTGGTCTACCTGCACATGTTCCGCGCGCTGCTGTACGGATCCTACAAGAAACCGCGCGAGCTGATCTGGATCTTCGGCATGCTGATCTTCGTCGTCCTGATGGCGGAGGCCTTCGTCGGCTACGTGCTGCCCTGGGGCCAGATGTCCTACTGGGGCGCACAGGTGATCATCTCGCTGTTTGGCGCCATTCCAGTGGTGGGCGAGGACATCGTCACCTGGATTCGCGGCGACTACCTGATTTCGGGTATTACCCTGAACCGCTTCTTCGCGCTGCACGTGGTGGCCCTGCCGATCGTGCTGCTGGCCCTGGTGGTACTGCACCTGCTGGCCCTGCACGAGGTCGGCTCGAACAACCCCGACGGTGTCGAGATCAAGAAGAACAAGGGGCCCGACGGCGTTCCCCTGGACGGTATCGCCTTCCACCCGTACTACACGGTGCACGACCTGCAGGCGATCGCGGTATTCCTGTTCATTTTCTGCGCGATTATCTTCTTCCTGCCGGAGATGGGCGGTTACTTCCTCGAGTTTGCCAATTTCGAACAGGCCAACAACCTGAAGACTCCCGAGCACATTGCACCGGTCTGGTACTTCACGCCGTTCTACTCGGTGCTGCGCGCGGTGCCGGACAAGTTCTGGGGCTTTATCGCCTTCGCCGCCTCGGTGGCCATTCCCTTCGTACTGCCGTGGCTGGATCGCAGCCCGGTGAAGTCCTGGCGCTACCGCGGCAATATCACCAAGGTGATGCTGGTGCTGTTCGTGGCCAGCTTCCTGATCCTCGGTGTGCTCGGCGTGAAGAGCCCGACCCCTGAGCGCACCTTCCTGGCGCAGGTCTGCTCGGTGTTCTACTTCGTCTTCTTCCTGTCCATGCCGTTCTGGTCGAAGATGGACAAGACCAAGCCGGTGCCCGAGCGCGTCACCATGGACGGCGGTATTGGTTTCTGGGGCAGCATCGCCGGCCTGGCCTTGATTCTCGCCCTGACCATCATCCCGCTCAAGGCGGTGGGTGCCGAGAGCAGCCACGCCTGTGGTGCCGTCGACTGTGATCACTTCGAGGCGGACTTCGGCGACAAGGCCTCCCTGCAACACGGCGCCCAGCTGTACATGAACTACTGCTTCGGCTGTCACTCGCTGCAGTACTCGCGCTACAACCGCGTGGCGGCGGACCTCGGCATCCCAGACGACCTGATGGAAGCCAATCTGATCTTCGACCCCGAAGAGAAGATCGGCTCGCTGATGAACAACGCCATGGACAAGAAGCTGGCCAAGGGCTGGTTCGGCGCCACGCCGCCCGACCTGACCCTGGTCTCGCGCGCGCGTCAGCCGGAGTGGCTGTACACCTACCTGCGCAACTTCTACGCAGACTCCAGCCGTCCCTATGGCGTCAACAACCGCGTGTTCAAGGATGTCGGCATGCCGCATGTCCTGCTCGAACTGCAGGGCCTGCAGGACTGCGCAATGGGTCCGGTAAAGGCGCACAACGGCGGCGTCAAGCGCGACCCGCTGACTGGCGAGGATATCCTCGAGGACCCCTGTGGCCAGTTCAAGCTGGTACAGGAAGGCAGCATGACCCCGGAGGAGTTCGACGGCGCCATGTATGACCTGGTGAACTTTCTCGCCTACACCGCCGAGCCGATGGCGGCGGAACGCCAGCGCACCGGTATCTTCGTTTTGCTGTTCATCGCCCTGTTTTTCGTCTTCGCCTGGTTGCTCAACCGCGAGTACTGGAAAGACGTGCACTGATTGGAGCGCGGCGTAGCCGACCGGGCCGCGCCACCTCCCTCCGCTAGTTGATTGAGGAATTCCCGATGGGTGTTGTGACTAAACGGTCGTCCATGACCTTCTTTTCCGACAGTACGAGCCACTACAGCCACCGTGTGCGCATCGTCCTGGCGGAAAAAGGGGTTACCGTTGATCTAATCGAAACGGACGCCAACCACCCGCCGGAGGAGCTCTCCGAGCTGAACCCGTACAACAGCCTGCCGACGCTGGTTGACCGCGAACTCGTCCTGTACGAATCCAAGGTCATGATGGAGTACCTGGACGAGCGCTTCCCGCACCCCCCGCTGCTGCCGGTCTACCCGGTGGCGCGTGCCGAGAGCCGCCTGCTGATCCACCGCATCGAGCGCGACTGGTGCCAGCTGGTCGACTCCATCCTGACCACGCGCAGCGACAACGTGATCAAGAAGTCGACCAAGGAACTGAAGGACGGTATCACCGCGATCGCGCCGATCTTCGCCGAGAAGCCCTTCTTCATGAGCGACGAGTTCACCCTGGTGGATTGCTGCATCGCGCCGATCCTGTGGCGCCTGCCGTCCCTGGGCATCGACATCCGTTCCTCCAAGCAGACCAAGCCGCTGCTGGCCTACATGGATGAACTGTTCGCCCGCGATTCCTTCCAGGAGAGCCTCTCCGAGCAGGAACGGGAGATGCGCTCCTGACACCGACGGGAGCGAACTGGCCATGTCGATGACGCCTAGCCGTCCCTACATCATGCGAGCACTCTATGAGTGGATCGTCGACAATGGCTGTACGCCCTACATCCTGGTGGATGCCACCGTGGCCGACGTCATGGTGCCCGACCAGTACGTGAAGAACGGCCAGATCGTGCTCAACATCTCGCCGACGGCGGTGATGGATCTCAACATCACCAACTCGGCGGTCGCCTTCAACGGCCGCTTCGGCGGTGTTGCCACCGATGTCTACGTGCCTGTCGGCGGGGTGATCGGTATCTACGCCCGCGAGAACGGCCAGGGCATGGTGTTCGAGGCGGAGGAAAAGGGCGAGCCGCCGCCGGACGATACTCCCGGCGGGCCGGACAAGGGCAAGCCCGAAGGCCGTCCCTCGCTGAAAATCGTCAAGTAAACCTGCGCCGCTCGCGCGGCGCGCTGTTCCTCTTTTTTCCCCTGCGACTTCGCGTCCGGACGCGTTGCCAGCCCTTCGTTCGCAGTAAAATGCTGCCCGCCGCAGCCATGCGCGGTACACTGGCAACATGACCGAATTCGTTCACCTGCGACTGCATTCCGAGTATTCCATCGTCGACGGACTGGTGCGGCTGAAACCGCTGATGCAGCAGGTCGCGGCCCTCGGTATGCCCGCCGTGGCGGTCACCGACTTCTGTAATTTCTTCGGCCTGATCAAAGCCTACAAGGCCGCCTTCGGTGCCGGCGTGCAGCCCATCGCGGGCTGCGACTTCGCCGTCCTCGACCCGGAGGACGAGGAGAAGTCCTACCCCATCTGCCTGCTGGCGATGAACCTCGCCGGTTATCGCAACCTGACCCTGCTGATCTCCCGCGCCTACACCGAGGGCCAGTACCTGGGTATGCCCTATGTGAAACGGGAATGGCTGGAGAGCTGCGCCGAGGGCGTGATCGCGCTCTCCGCCGGTGCCGCCGGCGATGTCGGCCAGGCGCTGCTCGCCGACAAGCCGGACCTGGCGCGAGCGCGGGCGCAGTACTGGATGCAGCTGTATCCGCAGCGCTTCTACCTGGAACTGCACCGCTGCGGCCGCGATGGCGACGAGACCCACCTGCATGCGGCAGTCGCCCTGGCGCAGGAACTGGCCTGCCCGGTGGTGGCGACCAACGACGTGCGCTTCCTGGCGGCGGACGAGTTCGAGGCGCACGAGGCGCGGGTGTGTATCCGCGAGTCGCGCACCCTGGACGACCCGCGCCGCGCGCGCCTGTACACCGACCAGCAGTACCTGCGCAGCGCGGCGGAGATGGCCGAGCTGTTCGCCGATATTCCCGAGGCGCTGGCCAACACGGTGGAGATCGCGCGCCGCTGCTCGCTGGTGCTGGAACTGGGCAAGCCCTACCTGCCGGACTACCCGGTGCCGGACGGGCTGACCATGGACGAGTTCTTCCGCCAACTCTCCCACGAGGGCCTGGACCAGCGCCTGGCGTTTCTCTTCGATACTAATGCAGAAGATTTTCCCACGCGGCAGAAGGAATACCGCGAGCGCCTGGACTTCGAACTCGACACCATCACCCAGATGGGCTTCCCCGGCTACTTCCTGATCGTGATGGACTTCATCCGCTGGGCCAAGCAGCACGATATCCCGGTAGGACCGGGCCGCGGTTCCGGCGCCGGTTCGCTGGTGGCCTACGCGCTGGAAATCACCGACCTCGACCCGCTGGCCTACGACCTGCTGTTCGAACGCTTCCTCAACCCGGAGCGGGTGTCCATGCCCGACTTCGACGTCGACTTCTGCATGGAAAAGCGCGACCGCGTGATCGACTACGTGGCCGAGGCCTACGGCCGCGAAGCGGTGTCGCAGATCATCACCTTCGGCACCATGGCCGCCAAGGCGGTAGTGCGCGACGTGGCGCGGGTGCAGGGCAAGTCCTACGGCCTGGCCGACAAGCTGTCCAAGATGATCCCCTTCGAAGTGGGCATGACCCTGGCCAAGGCGCTGGAGCAGGAGGAGACCCTGCGCGAGTTCCTCGCCGAGGACGAGCAGGCCCAGGAGATCTGGGACATGGCGGAGCAACTCGAGGGGGTGACGCGCAACGTCGGCAAGCACGCCGGCGGCGTGGTGATCGCGCCGTCGAAGCTCACCGACTTCTCCCCGCTGTACTGCGACGAGAGCGGTGCCGGGCTGGTCACCCAGTACGACAAGGGCGATGTCGAGGACGCCGGCCTGGTGAAGTTCGACTTCCTCGGCCTGCGCACCCTGACCATCATCGACTGGGCGGTGAAGATGATCAACAGCGCCCGCGAACGCAGCGGCGAGGACGCGCTGGATATCGCGGCGATTCCGCTGGACGATTCGCCGACCTTCGACATCCTCAAGGCGGCCACCACCACCGCGGTGTTCCAGCTCGAATCGCGCGGCATGAAGGAGCTGATCGAGCGCCTGCGCCCGGACTGCTTCGAGGACATCATCGCCCTGGTGGCCCTGTACCGTCCCGGCCCGCTGCAGTCCGGCATGGTGGACAACTTCATCAACCGCAAACACGGGCGGGAGCAGATCTCCTACCCGGACCAGCAGTACCAGCACGAATCCCTGCAGCCGATCCTCGAACCCACCTACGGCATCATCCTCTACCAGGAGCAGGTGATGCAGATCGCCCAGGTGCTCGCCGGCTACACGCTGGGCGGCGCGGACATGCTGCGCCGGGCCATGGGCAAGAAAAAACCCGAGGAGATGGCCAAGCAGCGCGCCGTGTTCGAGGAGGGCGCCATCGACAACGGCGTCGACGGCGAGCTGGCGATGAAGATCTTCGACCTGGTGGAGAAATTCGCCGGCTACGGTTTCAACAAGTCGCACTCCGCGGCCTACGCGCTGGTCTCCTACCAGACCGCCTGGCTCAAGGCGCATTACCCGGCGCCGTTCATGGCCGCGGTGATGAGTTCCGAACTCGACAACACGGAAAAGATCGTCGTGTTCCTCGACGAGTGCAAGCGCATGCTGCTCACCGTGAAGCTGCCCGACGTCAACGAGGGGCGCTACATGTTCACGGTGAACACGAAGGACGAGATCATCTACGGCCTGGGCGCGATCAAGGGGCTGGGCGAGGGCCCGGTGGAGAACATCCTGCGCGCGCGGGAGGAGGGCGGCCCCTTCGCCAACCTGTTCGAGTTCTGTGCGCGCACCGATCCGCGCAAGGTCAACCGCCGCGCCATCGAGGCGCTGATCCGCTCCGGCGCGCTGGACTCCCTCGGCGAACAGCGCTGGGTGATGATGGCCTCGCTGGACGACGCCCTGCGCGCCGCGGAGCAAAGCGCCAGCAACCGCGACGCCGGCATGGAGGACCTGTTCGGCGAACTGGTGCCGGGCAGCGACGACTGCGGCGACGACGTCTACGCCCCGTTCCGCAACGTGCGGCCGTGGCTGGACAAGGAACGCCTGGGCGGCGAGCGCGACACCCTGGGCCTGTACATCAGCGGCCACCCGATCGACGAGTACCGCGCGGAGATTCGCCGCTTCGCCCCCTGCCGCATTGTCGACGTGCGCCCGGACCGCCAGGGCAACCAGGTGGTGGCGGGCCTGATCATGGCCACCCGCACGATCAACGGCCAGCGCGGCACCATGGCGGTGATGACCCTGGACGACAGCAGCGCGCAGATCGAGGTGACCCTGTTTGGCGAGGTCTACGCCGAGTACCGCGAGTTGCTGGTCAAGGACACCATCGTCATCGTCGAGGGCGGCGTGCGCCTTGACGACCGCACCGGGCAGCCCTCGATGCGCGCCAACTCCGTGCGCAGCATCGACCAGGCGCGGCAGAACTACGCCTCGCGGCTGACCCTGGAAGTGCGCGCCGACCGCCTCGACGAAAAACTCGCCACGCAACTGGAACAGATTCTCGCCGGCGCCGGCGGCGGCAGCTGTCCGGTGTCCATGGTCTACCTGCAGGAGCGCAACAGCGCGCGCTTCGACTGCGGCGAACGCTGGCGCGTGGTGCCCAGCGACGACCTGCTGCAGGCCCTGCGCGACCAGCTGGGCCAGGACCGCGTGGCGCTGGAATACTGAAACCGCGCCCGTCGCACGGCGGGCCAACCGGAGGATTGAAACCATGTCCGCAGAACAGGACGCGATCGAGGCCGCGGTATTCCGCCGCCTGCTGGAACACCTGGACAGCCGCAAGGACGTGCAGAACATCGAGCTGATGGAACTGGCCGGCTTCTGCCGCAACTGCCTGTCCAAGTGGTATGTGACGGCCGCTGAAGAGCGCGGCGTCGAGGTCGACTACGAGGGTGCGCGCGAGCGCGTCTACGGCATGCCCTACGCGGACTGGAAAGCGCAGTACCAGACCGAGGCGACGCCGGAACAGCTCGCCGCCTTCGAAAAACACCGCACGGGACACTGATCCCCTGATACCTGCCCCCCGGGCGCCCGCCGAGAACAGCGTGCGGGGCCCGGGTTTACCGTGCCTCGAACCCGGGGATGCGGTGACCACCTAGCCATTCTGACGGCCGCGCAGGCCAGCCTGACCGGCGAGCGCAACAGGCGTGCTTGACAGCAGCCCCGAGAGTGCTAAATTATTCGCACCATGCTAAAAAATTAGCACTTTGCTGAGGGGCCTGTAAGGAGGTCGCCGGGTCATGAAGAAAGCGTCACAACTGTCGCGCCGTGAGCGCCAGATCATCGACGTGATCCTGGAGCGGGGGGAGTGCTCCGCCAGGGACGTGCACGGTGCCCTCGCGGATGCACCGAGTTATTCCTCGGTGCGAACCCTGCTGGGCATCCTGGTCGAGAAGGGGCACCTCAGGTACCGTTCCGACGGCCCCCGCTACCTGTACAGCCTCGCCCAATCCCGGGAAAAGGTGCGGGAAACCGCCCTGCAGCGCCTGCTCAAGCTCTTCTTCAGCGGTTCGCGCAGCGCAGCAGTGGCGGCGTTGCTGGGCAAGGATGGCGAGCGCCTGAGTGATGAGGAGCTGGATGAACTGCACGACATCATCGAAAAGGCCAGGCGCAAAAGGGGCTGAAGATGATAGAAGCCGCCACAGAGTTCCTGGCTTTTCCCCGGCCTGAAGCGGGGACCCTGTTCGCCCTGCTGGCCAAGGGCACGCTAGTTAGCTGGTGCGGCCTGTTTATCTGTTCAGAACTCGCTCTCATGGCCGCGGCTGTTCGTCACCGTATCGCGCTGGGAGCGCTGGTCTGCCTCGCGGCGCTCCCGGTCCTGGGCCTGCTGGTCGCGCCCTGGGCGCTGGAAGTGCTGCCCAGGGAGGGCGTGGCCGGGCTGTCTTGGTTCGCGCCAATGGCCAGCTTACTGGTCTCACTGTATCTCGCCGTTGCCGGTTTCATGATCGTCCGGCTTGCCCGCGACGTTGCCGCACTTGCGCTGCTGGGCAGGCGGGCGCGCAGGACGGGCGAGGTATTGAGCGCAGGGACAGGCCGCGACGCCCGGCGGGCGGTGGAGGTCATCATCAGCGGCGAGGTCAGCTCGCCCATGACCTGGGGGTGGTTGCGGCCACAGGTGCTGCTTCCGCCCGGTGCGCGGTCCTGGGACTGCGCTGACCTCGCAATGGTGATCCGCCACGAACAGGCCCATATCGACAGGGCTGACTGGTTGTGGCACCTGTGGGCGCGTTGTGTTCACGCGCTCTACTGGCCGGTGCCGGGCATCCGCCAGGTGCTGCGCCAGCTTTCCCTGTCTGCCGAGCAGGCCTGCGACGACCACGTACTCGCGACCGGGGTAGCTCCGTCACGGTATGCCGCCATGCTGCTGCGACTGGCGCGTGGTAACTCGCTGCCCGCCACGGTCTCGCTGGGTCGCGAGTCCGAACTGGGTGTGCGGGTGCGCTACATGGTCGAGGAGATTGCCGACCACTCTGTGTTTTCCACCGGGGCAATCGTCATCGGGCTGCTTGGCCTGGTCCTGACCACGCCGCTGGCGGCCATGCACCTGGGCAGCCGGCCGGACATTCCCGTGCTCCCGCTCAATGCCTGGGGAGCGGTCGACCTGGAGCCGCCCGCCGCGGCGCCCTTGCAGCGCATCGAGCACCGCCCCTTGTACGAATCGGCAAAAACGGCCCTGCGTCCCTCGCCGCAGCGTCCCGCCCGCCCGGTCGCGGCGGAGTATCCCCCTGAATCCGCAGCCAATAATACGAATGAGAGGAACGAACGATGAGTACCTACGCGCCAGGTTTAGCCTACCGGATAGTCCCTTTCACTCTCACAATCCCCGTGGCGCTGTTGCTGACGGCATCGCTGTTCCTGCTGATGGTCCGGTTGATCGCGACCGATGCCGTGCCTGTTGTCGAGAAGGGGACTCGTGTCGCAGAGATCGTCAGGGTAGAGCCGGACCCACCGGAGATTATCAAGAACGATCCCCCCGAAGAGATAGAAAACCCGGCGCCGCCGCCGGCCTGGGTTTCGCCTGAACTTGATATAGGCCCGCAAGACGGCGAGATCGAGTGGGCCGGTGGGAAATTCGAGTTACCCGTCAACGACGATATCCGGATCGGCCAGGGCGGTGGCAACATTGTCGCCTACCTGAAGACCCAGCCGGTATATCCCACCCGCCTGCTGAATCGCGGCGTCGAGGGCTACGTCGACCTCGCGTTCGATATCACACCCACAGGCGCCACAACCAATATCCGGGTTATCGAGTCGCAGCCGCCCGAAGTGTTCGACCGGGCAGCAATCACGGCGCTGCGCAAGTGGAAGTACAAGGTGCCCATCGTGGAAGGCGAACCGCAGGGGCAGGTCGATATGATGACCCGGATGCGGTTCGAGCTGGAGAAGTGAGGTTCGGCCCCTGCCTGTCGGGTCGCACCCGGCGGGCGGGTCACACCTGCCCGGTCGGGGTAGGGCTTGTCGGGGAGAGCGCCGGGCAGCGCAGTTGCGCCGCCCGGCAGGGCGTTACACGTGGGCTTGCTTGCCGCGGCCGGTGAGACGGGCCTTGAGGTTGGCCAGGCCGTGGCTGACATCGCCGCCGATGGTGTACAGCGCGGGCACCATGAGCAGTGTCACGAACAGCGCGAACAGGACGCCGAAGGCCAGTGACAGTACCGCGGGCTTGAGGAACTGCGCGCTGGTGGCGCGCTCGGCCATGATCGGTGCGAGACCGACGATGGTGGTGACCGTGGTGAGCAGGATCGGCCGGAAGCGGTTGACGCCCGCTTCGACCACCGCATCGGTCAATGACTTGCCCTGCTCACGCAGGCGCCCGATGTAATCCACCAGTACCAGGTTGTCGTTGACCACCACGCCCGCCGCGGCGCCGATGCCGAAGTAGGAGAACATGGCCATCGGGATACCGAACATCAGGTGGCCGAAGATCGCGCCCATGAAACCGAAGGGGATGGCGGTCATCACCAGCAGCGGCAGCCAGTAGGAATGGAAGGCCACCGCGATCAGCGCGTACATCATGAACAGTGCGACGGCGTAGAGGGCGAGGATCTCGCTGAAGAATTCCTCCTCTTCCTCCTGCTGTCCGCCCTTGAGGATCTCCAGGCCGGGGAAGCGGTTTTCCAGTTCCGGCAGGAAGTTCTCGGTGACGTCCTTGGTGATATCGCCCATCAGGTCGTGGTTCATGTCGGCGCGCACCTCGATATAGCGTTCGCCGTCGCGGCGCTGGATGCGCTGTGCGCCATTGGCCAGGCTGACATCGACCACTGACATCAGCGGTACCTCGCGGCCGTCCGCCGTGCGCACCCGGAAGTGGTTGAGACTGGCCAGGTTGGCGCGCTGTTCCTTCGGGTACTTGACCATTACCTTGACGTCGCCGTGCTCGCGCGGCAGGCGCTGGACTTCCTCGCCGTAGTAGGCCTGGCGCACCTGGCGCGAGACGTCGGCCAGGGTGATGCCCAGTTTCTCCGCGCCGGGGCGCAGGTTGAGGATGATCTCGTCGGACTCCCCGCGCTGGCTGTCGCGCACGAAATAGGTGCCGTCGTAGGAACTCAGGTGGGCGCGCAGGTCGCGGCTAGCTTTGGTGAGCATCTCCGGGTCGCGGTGCTTGAGCAGGTAGGTGACATCCGCGCCACCGCCGGTGAGCGAGTAGTTCACCTCGATCTCCTCGGCGTCCGGAATATCGCCGACCAGGTCGCGCAGGCGTTCGGCGGCTTCCTTGGCGGACATGTCGCGCACTTCCGGCGGCGCCAGTTTGACGATGGCGATGACGCTGTCGCGGCGCGAGCGTGTGTACCAGCCGGCGATCAGCTCGCCGCTGCCTTCCCCGGTTTCTGCGCGCTGGTTGACCTCGGCGATGAGTTCGCGCTCGGCCTCCTGCAACTGGTCGAGAATCTCCAGGGCGCGCGAGTAGGGTGCGCCGGCAGGCAGCGTCACGTTGATGAAGATCTGCTCCGACTCCACCTGCGGCATGAAGTAGAACTTCACCCAGCCGCTGGTGAACAAGCCGATGCTGATCATGAACGCGCCGATGAAGAAGCTCGCCGTGAGGTAGCGGTGCTTGACCGCCCGCGCCAGGCAGGGGCGGAAGACATTCTGTGCGAAACTGATAATGCTGTGTTCGGTGCGCTGCTGGACCTTGGCCAGACCGCGCAGTTCACCGCGCGGCTCCAGGTGACGCAGGTGCGAAGGCAGGATGAAGAATGCCTCGATCAGCGAGATGGTCAGCGCGACGGTGATCACGATGGAGATCTGCCGCGTCATCTGCGACGCCTCGCCGCTGACGAACAGCCAGGGGGCGAAGGCGATCATCGTGGTCAATACGGCGAACAACACCGGTCGCGATACGGCATAGGCGCCTTCGATGGCGGAGCGCGCACCGCCGCCCGATTCGTGGGCGTGGTGGTGAATGCTCTCGCCGACCACGATGGCGTCGTCCACCACGATACCCAGCACGAGCAGGAACGCGAACGAGGACATGATGTTCATCGATACGTCGTTCACCGGCAGCAGCGCAAAGGTGCCGAGGAAAGCCACGGCGATGCCGGAGGTTACCCACAGCGCCACCTTCGGGCGCAGCGAGAGGATCAGCACCAGGAACACCAGCAGCAGGCCCTGGTAGGCGGAGCGCTCGATCAGGCCCATGCGCTCGGTATAGATATCGGCGGTGTCGAACCACAGGGTCAGTTCGATGCCGCGGGGGAGGGTGGGTCTCACTTCCTCCATCCATGCTTTCACCGAGTCGCTGGCCTTCACTACCTGCATGTTCTCGGTGTTCTGTACCTGCAGCAGGACCGCCGGCTGGCCGTTCATGGTGGCGAGGATCTCGTTGTCCTCGAAGCCGTCGATCACCCGCGCCACGTCACCC
Organism: Mangrovimicrobium sediminis; assembly: GCF_004745945.1. GTDB lineage: Bacteria > Pseudomonadota > Gammaproteobacteria > Pseudomonadales > Halieaceae > Mangrovimicrobium > Mangrovimicrobium sediminis. The sequence continues at coordinate 100,665 of NZ_SRLE01000011.1, forward strand.
ACGCGAACCACGCCGCCGTCGGCGGTCTGGCGCAGGACGATACGCTCGAAGTCGGTCTGCGTGTCGGCGAGGTTGCGCGCGCGCAGCTGTACGTCGCCGGTGGCGGTGCGCACCTGCCCCGAGGAGAGGTTGATGGAGTTGGCGCGGATCGCGGTGGCGACATCCTCGAAGTTCAGGCCGAAGCGGCGCATCGCGTCCTCGGACACCTCGATGGTCACTTCCTCGGCGCGGGTGCCAAACAGGTCGATGGTGGAGATGTACGGCAACCCGGACATGTCGTCCTTGAGTTCCTCCGCCAGGCGCGTCAACTCGCGTTCGCTGACATCGCCGTGCACTGCCACGCGCAGCATCTCGTTGCGGTTGAGGGTGCGCTGGACGCGCGGCGGTTCGATGTCCGCCGGCAGCGAGGTCACCGCGTCCACCGCGTTCTTCACCTCGTTGACGAACTCGTTGACGTCGGTGTTCGGGTAGGTGGTGACGGCGATCTCCGCGTGGCCCTCGACGGCCTCGGAGTAGTAGTGGTAGACGTGATCGACGTTCTGCAGCGACTGTTCGATGCGCTTGATGATCTGCTCTTCGACCTCCTGGGGGTTGGCCCCGGGCCAGTCGACGGAGATGGTCGCCTCGTTGATCTTGATGTTGGGGAAGGCTTCCTTCTCCACCGCACTCAGGCCGAGCCAGCCGGAGAGCAGGATGCCGATCATCAGCAGGTTGGCGGCGACCGGGTTGTGCACCCACCAGGTAATGAGGCGTTGCATGGTTTAACCCTCCTTGCGGGAGACGGTCGCCAGCGCCATACCCTGGATCGGGTTGCGGATGGCGGAGGTGACAACCTGTTCGCCGGGCTTCAGCCCGCCGCTGACGACCACGGTGTCGGGCGAGGCGTGGGCGACATCGACCGGGCGAATCTCGAGCAGCCCCTCGGCGTTGACCACGTAGACGATATTGCCGGCGCGCAGTGCGCTGCCCGGAATCTTCATCGCGTTCTGCAGGTCGCGGCCGTGGATGCGCGCGTCCACGAACAGGCCCACGGCGAGCGGCATGCCATTGCTGGAGGCAGCGCTGCCGTAGGGGTCGGCCACTTCGGCGATGGCGTAGAGCAGGCGTGTGTCGGGATCGACCGAGGCATCCAGGCGTACCAGGCGCCCCTGCCACTGGTGGCGTTGGCCGGCGACCTGTGCGCTAAACGCCACGTCGAGGCCGCCGCCCTCAGGGGCCGTGTAGCCGATCGGCAGGCCCAGTGCAGCGAGTTGTGCATCGGTCAGCGGCAGGCGTACCTCGACCAGGTCGGTGCCAAACACCTCGGCCAGCGGCGTGCCGGCAACGATGTACTGGCCGACCTGCACGTAGGTCTCGGCGACGCGGCCGTGGAAGGGCAGGGAGACGCTGGTGCGGTCCAGGTCCAGTTCCGCCTGCTCCAGGCCGGCCTTGGCCGCCTCGAGCATGGCGCGGGCCTGGGCGACCTGGGGCTTCTTCAGGGCGAGGTCCGAGGGGTTGGGATCATTGCGCAACTGCTTGCGTGCCACATCCTGGTCCGCCAGTGCCTGCTGCACCGCCAGTTCGGCCTCGGCGACCCGCGCCCGCGCCTCGCGGACCGCCAGTCGGTAGTCCGTGTCTTCCATGCGCAGCAGCGCCGCGCCCGGCACGATGGTGCCGCCCTGCACGAACTCGGGGGAGGCGGCAACGATACGCCCGCCGACCTCCGCGACCAGGTCGATCTGGTTGCGCGAACGCACCTCGCCCTGGGTCTGGACCTCGAGGGCGGAACTGCCCTCGACGACTTCGGCGACGTACACGGTGGTCGGGCGCGCCGACTCCTCGTTTTTTTCCGGTTCCGGGCGCGAGGCCTGGAGCAGAGCGTAGACACCGACGCTGCCCATGAGGACGGCGATCGGTGCGAGAATTTTCAGGATTCTGGATGCCATATGACGACTGTTGCCCCTGCGAAAAATGGCGAATAGTGTGTGACAGACGAAACGGTGGATCGTTGCCGCATCAAGTGTGTGGCATAGTAACAACAATCGCTTCGCCGGCACGATTTCTGCGATAAAACGCGAGAATAGCGCGACAAGTGCCGGGAACCACATGATAAGAGATCGGCCATGAAGAAGATATTACTCGCCATTGCAGCGCTGCTGGCGGCGCTTGTGATACTGGTATTTATATTTCGCGAACCGCTCAAGCAGGCCGGTTACGACCTGATCACCCGCGACATGTTCGTCGCTGCGGACGCGGTGGATTTCGAGCCCGGGCCGGCCATCGGCTCCCATTTCCCCGGTGTCAGCGCGCGCTGGCAGGGCCGCGATATCCGCCTGTTGCAGGAGTTCGCCGGCGCCAACGGGACCGTGTTTGTCGCCGCGCGCTCGGTGAGCTGGTGTCCGTTCTGCATGCGCCAACTCATTCAGTTGCAGGAGTCCAGGGCGGACTGGGAGGCGGCGGGGATTGGTCTCGTCGCCATGACCTACGATGATGCCGACGCGCGCAATGCGTTCGTTGCGCAGTGGGGTATCGAGTACCCGATCCTGCAGGACGTGGACACGCTGAGCTTCCGCACCCTCGGGATTCTCAATGCCGAGTACGCACCCGGCGACATGGCCTACGGGATTCCCTACCCGGGCATGATCGTGATCGACGCGCAGGGCGTGGTGGTGGGCAAGTTGTTCGTGGAGGCCTACAGCAAACGCGTGGACGCGCACGCGGCGCTGGCCTATGCCAGGGAAGTGCTCGGGCTCACGCCTGCGCAAGGCGAGTGACGGCGCGCCACTGCGCGGCCGTGACCGGTTGTACCGAGAGCCGCCCCTGGCGCAACAGCACCATGTCTTCCAGGGCGGGTTCCTGCTTCAGCCGCGCCAGCGGCAGCACCTCGTCGAAGCGTGCCAGGGGCGCGATATCCACGCAGAACCAGCGCGGCGCCTCCGCAGTCGATTTGGGGTCGTGGTAGGGGCTGTGGGTATCGAACTGGGCGGGGTCCGGATAGGCGGCGCGCACCACCCGGGCGGTGCCGGCCACGCCGGGCACCTTGCAACTGCTGTGGTAGAACAGCACCTGGTCGCCCTCGCTCACCGCATCGCGCAGCAGGTTGCGCGCCTGGTAGTTGCGGATGCCGTCCCAGCGTCCGCTGCCATCGGCTTCGGCAAACAGGTCGTCGATGCTGTACTCGTCCGGCTCGGATTTGAATAACCAGTAGTTCACGGTACACGCCACCCACGTGGGCGCGGGCTGTTGCCGGACAGTGCCGCCATCGCCCTATCTGATGCCCGACAGGTGCTGTTGCAGGAACACTGCCGTGGCCTGCAGGCCACTGCGCCGCTGCGGGAACAGGGCCACGCTCATGAAGCCGTGGATGGTGTCCGCGTAGTTCTGCTCGGTCACCGCGACGCCGGCCTCGCGCAGGCGCGCGGTGTAGGCCTGGGCGGCGCCGGTGAGCGGGTCGAAGCCGGCGGTGAGGATCAGCGCCGGGGGCAGGCCCCGCAGGTCGGGGGCGTACAGCGGGGAGATGTAGGCGTCGCGCAGGTTGGGCACGTCCGGCACGTAGGCGCGGTGGAAGCCCTCCCGCGCACCGGTGGAAAGTCCGTAACCCTCGGAATACTTGTCGATACTCGGGTAGTCGGTCGCGGTCAGGTCGGTGGCGGGGTAGTAGAGGATTTGCGCCGCCAGAGCAGGTCCGCCTTCGTCGCGCGCCTTGAGCGCGGTGACCGCGGCGAGGTTGCCCCCGGCGCTGTCGCCGGCAACCACCAGCTTGCGCGGGTCCCCGCCCAGCGACAGGGCGTTTTCCTCGGCCCACAGCAGCGCGGTATAGGCGTCGTTCACCGCGGCGGGCCAGGGCGAGATCGGCGCCAGGCGATACTCCACGGAAATGACGATGGCCTTCGCCGCATTCGCCAGGGCCCGGGTCAATGGGTCGAAGATATCCACGCTGCCAACCACGAAGCCGCCGCCGTGGTAGTAGACGATGACCGGCAGCGGCTGGTTGTCGTGGCGCCCGCGCGGCCAGTACACGCGCGCCTGCACGTCGGCTTCCTCGCCGGGCATGACCACGTCGCGCACCTTGCTCACCTGCTCCTCGGGCAGCAGGTTGCTGAGCGAATAGATCAGGTTGACCGGCAACGGGATGCGGAAGTCGGAATCGGGGTCGGGCTGGAAGTCGTAGGTGAAGGACAGCAGGCGCAGCGACAGCGCCGCGCGGTAATCCAGCCGGCCGTGCTCGGTGAAGGTCCAGCTGTAGGTCCAGGCCAGCAGCAACGCGAGAACGATGACGAGAACGGTGGTCTTCGGGTATTTCTTCATTGCCGGCTTGTGGTGTTTATTGTTGCTGAGCACACGTGCCAGCCGCCCCCGGGCAGCCAGAGCCAAGCACCATACCACAAAGCCGGCGGCGCGCAGAGCGCCGCCAGTGTGAGAGATTTACATCGAAAAAAGCCGGGGAATCAGGCCTCAGGCCGGGTCGCAGCTGATCTCCGCATTGCGCAATTCGTAGCTGCCCAGGGAGGGGTTCCAGCTGATGTCCGGCTCGCGCTCCAGGCGCAGGCCGGGCAGGCGGAACAGCTCGGCGAGGAAGATACGTGTCTCGTGCAGGGCGACCTGCCAGCCCGGGCAGTTGTGCGGGCCGTCGGAGAAACTCAGGTAGCGCCCGGTGTCGCGCACGCGCTTGGCGCGTTCCGGGTCCAGGGCGAAGGGACACTCGCCGACAATCGCCTCGTCGATGTTCGCCGCGCGGATATCGATGCCGTAGAGCTCGCCCGCGGGTAGCGGCTTGTCGCCGAGGCCGCTGACTTCCTCGTGCACGCGCCGCTGCACCTTGGCGGCCACTGGCTCCAGGCGCAGGATCTCCATGAGGATGGCCATCTGTTCTTTCATGTCGCCGCCGAGGAAGCGCTCGCGCAGCTCGGCGTTCTCGAACAGGTACCAGGCGGCCATGACGATGAATTCGCGGGTGGTGAGCATGCCGGCGGTGCCGTAGGTCAGGCACTCGATGACGATCGACAGGTTGGAGTAGCCCTCGTCCAGGTAGAACGAGATGGCGTCTTCCCGCGGCGCCTTGCGCCGCGCCTGGATCGCCGGGCGCACGTCGAACAGGAAGAACACGCCGGTGTGGAAGGCGCGCTTGAGGTTCAGCAGCTTGCCCGCGAGGCCCGGCTTGTGCGATGCGATGCTGGCGTAGAGTACGCGCTGGATGCGCCGCGCGCGGGCCGCCTGGTCACTTTCGGTGAGACCGAGGATCTCGCCGACCACCTCGATCGCCAACTGGAAGCTGATGTCCTCCAGTTTGGCCTGGCCCTGCTGGCGGAACTTGCCCAGCAGTTCCCCGGTGATCTTCTCCATGATCTTGTAGTGCTGCTCGGTCACCGCCTTGGGCGACAGGAAGCGCTGGGTCTTGCGCCGCTTGTTGAAGTGATCCTCGCCATTGAGGAAAAACACCGGGGCGTGCTCGGGGTTATCGTAGGTGAGGGACTCCGCGCCGGCGCCGGCCTGCACCGCCTGCTTGTTGCGCAGGATGCTGCGCGCCATCTCGCCGCCCTGTACCCAGTGGGAACCCGGGTCCGGGTGGGTGTTTTCCGCCGCGATCTTCGCGGATTTGCGGCGGTCGATATTGTCGTGCATCGGGCAGCGGGCCGCGCTGGCATCGTTCATGGTGGTATCCTCGGCGGCGCGGCGTGGCGCCCATCGGTTCGGGGAAAGGCGCAATTGTCCCGCGCGCCAAAATTGGTGTCAATACAATGACATAAAACGCGCGTTGCACGAAGCCGACTGGAGGGCGGCGCCATTCCCCCGCAAACCCCTTTGGACGTAGTATGCTGGCGGCTTCGCAATACCCCTGCCGCACAACGACAAGAGCAGGGCCAATGACAATAAGACCCGATAGCGACACAAGGAGCACCGACATGATCTTCGAGATACCGTATTGCGCCGCGGCCCCCGGGAGTGACCAATGAGCACCCCCGCGATCGGCCGAGTCGGCATCTGGTCCCTGGAACTGCGCTTCGGTGACCCGGTGGAAGCCGCCGAAGCCGCGGCGGAGATCGACGAACTCGGCTTCGGAGCACTGTGGATTCCCGGCGGCATCGACGACGCGGTGCTCGGCAGCGTCGACGCGCTGCTGGATGTCACCTCACGCATTACCATCGCCACTGGCATCATCAACATCTGGAAACACAAGCCGCAGGTCGTGGCGGCGTGGTTCGCCGGCCAGTCCGCGCAACGCCAGGCGCGTCTCCTGCTCGGCCTGGGCATCAGCCACGGCCCGATGATCGGCGAGGCGTGGCAGAAGCCGCTGGCCAAGACCCGCGAATTCCTCGACGGCCTGGACAGCGCCGGCATGCCGCGCGACCAACTGTGCCTGGCGGCACTGGGCCCGAAGATGCTCGCGCTGTCCGGCGAGCGCACCGCGGGCGCGCATCCCTACCTGGTGACACCGCAGCACACCGCCACTGCCCGCGACATCCTCGGGCCGGGTAAACTGCTGGCGCCGGAACAGGGTGTGATCCTGCAGGACGACCCGGCGCGGGCACGCCAGGCGGCGCGCAGCGCGCTGGCCATGTACCAGGCCCTGCCCAATTACCGTAACAACTGGCTGCGCCTGGGCTTCAGCCAGGCCGACGTGGACAGCGTCAGTGACGCGCTGCTGGACGGCCTGTTCGCCTGGGGTGACCTCGAGACGATTGCCGGGCGCGTGCGCGAACACCACGACGCCGGCGCCGATCACGTCTGCCTGCAGGTCATCCAGGGGGAGGGCGGCAACATTGCCGGGCTGCGTGCTGCCTGCCGCGCGTTGGCGGGCGAGTTGCTCTAGCTGCTATAGCAGCCGCAATTGGCTGCCTTGGCAGCGCCCAGCGCGCTGCCCCGCGTTCAGTAGTGAAACTGCATCTGTGCCGCGTCGGCCATGATCGCCACTACGTGGGCGCCCACCGCCTTGTGCGCGGGGTGGTCCTGGTAGATGGCGGCGTCCTCCGCCGAGGCGAAATCCGCGACGATGGCATAGTCGTAGGGGCTGTTGGTGTTGCCGGCATCGCTGCCGTGGGTGTAGGAGACGATCTGCGGGATCGCCTCGCTCAGTGAATTCAGGCCGTCGACCACGGCGGCTACTTGCTCCGGTGTGTGATCTTCCTTGAATTTGAGCAGGACGATGTGTCTGAGCATGCTGTTACTCCTCGATTAAAGTCGTTATGACGGATAGCGTTGCGCCGAATGAGTCTACTCGGCCACCGGAATATAAGCGACGACGATGCTGCGCGGGTCCTGCGGGTCCGCAATGCCGAAGCCGCGGCTGATGACCCGCCCGTCCTCGCGCCAGCGCAGGTAGGTGATGTCGCCGCGTGGTGTCAGGGTCCACTCGTGGGGACCCCAGGTGCGGCCGTTCACCTCTTTCGAATTCAGCGTGAAGCTGCCGCTAAAACCGTTGCGGGTATCGCCGCTGACCATGTCCGTTCCCGGCTGCTCCGGGGTCATCTTGGAGATGTAGTAGCCCTCGATGGTGTCGGCATCCAGGATGCTGTAGCGGGCCACGCCGTAGGGTTCAACTTCGCCGGTCCAACCGCTGGCCAGCAGCTTGCCGGGTTGTTCCGGGGCGGCGAGGGCGAGGCCCCGGGCCAGCACATGACCTTCGCGGGTGACGCTGAAGCGGTAGCTCACCGCGCTGGCGGCGACGAATTCGAGGGTGAAACGGGTTGTCACTTCGCCGTCATCGGTCTCCCCAACTAGGCGGAACTTCCCGGGCGGGGTGATGGGGCCGTCCTCGCTGCGCAGGCTCAGGTAGCGGGCGGTGAAATCCTCGCTCGCCGCCTGGGCGTCGTGGAAGTACACCACGTCGAGGCGGGTGGGGTCTTGCGGTGCGATGACCAGGATCGCGGCGAGCAGTCCCATGGGGAGCATGTGGGGGTGTCCAGCGTGTTATCGTTTGCCGCCATTGGAACACGCCCTCCCCGTGATATCCCGACACTTCGCGCCGCGACATCTGGAAATGACGCCGACTGTGTCCCCGGCTCATCCCCGCGTAGTGGCGCCGCCTCAGCCGGGCTGGTTGTCCACCCGGGGCTGGCAGAGGATGGCGCTGTAGCGCCACAGGAACAGCGCGAAGGCCAGTACCCAGGCGAGGCCGGCACCCATAATGCCCCAGCGCCAGGGCAGGGCGCCGAACACGGTTGCCAGGCGCAGCACGGCGCTGGCCTGGATCAGCCAGAACGCGGCGGTCATGCCCTGCGGCAACTGTAGCGGCCGCCCGGTATGGCCGAGGGATACCCGGCTCATCACGCCCAGGATCAGGCTGGCCATGGCGCCGATGCCCAACGCGTGCTGCCATGCGGTCGGCGGCAGGTCCAACAGGTCGCGGCCGGCGAGCAGCAGCAGCGCCAGCGGAATCCACAACAGCGACAGGTGCAGTATCCACAGCAGTGGTTCCGCTCGCGTCAGCCAGCCGCGCCAGCGCACCTGGCGCCACAGGGCGAGGGCGGCCGCGACCAGTGCGCCGCCGGATACCAGAACCAGCCAGCCGGCAAACAGGCCGAGTGACAGCACGGCCAGTGCCGCGAGCAGGGCGACATCCAGCGCGGGAGAAAGCCGGACCTGATCGGCATCCGCTCCTTGCAGGCGCAGCCAGTTGGCGGAAAACGCAGGGGTGATGCGCCCGCCAACGATCAGCATGAGCGCGGCGGCGAGCACCAGGCCGACGTCAAATGCCTGCGCAGAGTCGCCCAGCAGCATCGCCCCCTGCACCAGCCACAGGGCGAATACCACGACAAGGATCGGCAGCTGCCGCCATTGCCTGGCCCTGACCACGCGCCACAGCGCGTCGAGGCCGACCAGCGGCAGGAAGGCGAGGTTCAGTGCGGTGGCCAGCGGCGCGCTGTCGACGCCGCCCCAGGACGTCACCAGCCTTGCGGCGAACCACACGAGCCACAGCGCGGCGAGCAGCCAGCCGTGCAGCCGTTGGGTGCGTGTCCACACGCACACCGCGGTGAGCAGGAAACCCGCCAGGGCTGGGCCGAGCAGGCCGAACAGCATCTCGTGGCGGTGCCAGAGGTTGCCCGGGTAGGCCGGTGCGAGCGCGCCGGTGCCATTGACGTACAGCACCCACAGCGCGACCAGCAGGACTGCCCAGGCCGCGCAGGACAGGAAGAAGATGCGAAATGGATAACTGAAGGGCTGGGTGATACCGCTGCCCGCCGTCACGGATTACTCCGCCTCGCGGTAGCTGTCCACCGCCGGGCAGGCGCAGTACAGGTTGCGGTCGCCGTAGACGTTGTCCACGCGGTTGACCGGCGCCCAGTACTTGTAGCGGCGCAGGGATTCCACCGGGTAGGCGGCCTGCTCGCGCGAGTAGGCGTGTTCCCAGTCGTCCGCGGCGACATCAGCCAGGGTGTGCGGGGCATTGGCCAGCGGGTTGTCCTGGGCGTCCAGTTCGCCCGCCTGCACCGCGTCGATCTCCCGGCGGATGGCGATCAGCGCGTCGCAGAAGCGGTCCAGTTCGAACAGGGATTCCGATTCGGTCGGCTCCACCATCAGCGTACCGGCCACCGGGAAGCTCATGGTCGGGGCGTGGAAGCCGTAGTCGATCAGGCGCTTGGCGATGTCCTCCTCGGTGACGCCGGAGGCGTCTTTCAGCGGACGGATGTCGACAATGCACTCGTGGGCCACGTTGCCGGTGGTGCCGGTGTAGAGAATGGGGTAGTGATCCTTGAGCCGGTGGGCGATGTAGTTGGCGTTGAGGATCGCCACCTTGGTGGCCTGCGCCAGGCCCTCGCCGCCCATCAGCGCGATGTAGGCCCAGGAGATCGGCAAGATGGAGGCGCTGCCGTAGGGCGCGGCGGACACCACGTCGTTGTCCGCCGCCACGCCGGGCACCGGCAGCACCGGGTTGGTGGGCAGGAAGGGCGCGAGGTGCGCGCCCACGCCGATCGGCCCCATGCCGGGACCGCCGCCGCCGTGGGGAATACAGAACGTCTTGTGCAGGTTCAGGTGCGAGACATCGGCGCCGAACTTGCCCGGCGCGGCCACCCCGACCAGCGCGTTGAGGTTGGCGCCGTCCACGTACACCTGCCCGCCGTGGCCGTGCACGATCTCGCACAGCTCGACGATGCCCTCCTCGAACACGCCGTGGGTGGAGGGATAGGTGACCATGATGCAGGCCAGCTCCTCGCTGTGCCGCTCGGCCTTCAGGCGCAGGTCGCCGAGGTCCACGTTGCCTTTCTCGTCGCACTCGACGATCACCACCTGCATGCCCGCCAGCGCCGCCGAGGCCGGGTTGGTGCCGTGGGCGGAGGAGGGGATCAGGCAGATGGTGCGCTGGTCGTCGCCGCGGCTCTGGTGATAGCGCAGGATGGCCAGCAGGCCGGCGTATTCACCCTGGGAGCCGGCGTTGGGTTGCAGGGAGATGGCGTCGTAGCCGGTGGACTCCTGCAGCATGTGTTCGAGTTCCGCCAGCATGGCGCTGTAGCCGGCGGTCTGCTCGACGGGCGCGAAGGGATGGATGCCGGCGAACTCGGGCCAAGTCACCGGCAGCATCTCGGTGGTGGCGTTGAGCTTCATGGTGCAGCTGCCCAGCGGGATCATGGCGCGGTTCAGCGCGATGTCTTTGTCCTCGAGATAGCGCATGTAGCGCAGCATCTCGGTCTCCGAGCGGTAGTCGTGGAACAGCGGGTGGGTGAGGTAGTCCATCTCCCGCAGCAGCGATTCGGGAATGCCCGGGTGGCCGTCGATGGCCTCGTCCAGGGCGGCGACATTGGCGCCCACCTCGCTGCCGGCGAATACCCGCCACAGGGTTTTCACGTCCTCGCGGGTGGTGGTTTCGTCGAGCGAGACGCCCAGCCGTCCGCCGTCCAGCACGCGCAGGTTGATGCCGGCTGCCAGGGCGCGGGTGACGATCTCGTCCTGCGCCTCGCCGACGTCGAAGGTCAGCGTGTCGAAGTAGGTGGCGTTCTCCGGCGTGAAGCTCAGCTCGCCCATACCGGCAGCAAAGATCGACGTGAGCCGGTGGATGCGCCGGGCGATACGGCGCAGCCCCTCGGGGCCGTGATACATGGCGTAGAAGGCGGCCATGATGGCGAGCAGCGCCTGGGCCGTACAGATGTTGCTGGTGGCCTTTTCGCGGCGGATGTGCTGCTCGCGGGTCTGCATGGCCATGCGCAGGGCCTGGTTGCCGCGGCGGTCCACGGAGACGCCGATGATGCGTCCGGGGGTGGAGCGCTTGTAGGCGTCGCGGGTGGCGAAGTAGGCCGCGTGCGGGCCGCCAAAGCCCATCGGCACGCCGAAGCGCTGGGTGTTGCCGAGGGCGACATCCGCGCCCAGGGACCCGGGGGATTGCAGCATGAGCAGGGCCATCAGGTCCGCGGCGACGGCGACCAGGGTGTTGGCGGCGCGGGCCTGTTCCACCAGTGCACCGAGGTCACACAGGTGGCCGTGGGTGCCCGGGTATTGCAGCAGCACGCCGAAGGCCTCGGTCTCGCCGAGCAGTAGCGCGGGGTCGCCCACGCGCACTTCGATATCCAGGGGCAGGGCGCGGGTCTTGACCACGGCAATGGTCTGCGGGTGGCAGTCCGCGGCGACGATGAACACCGCGCTGCGGTTCTTCTTGTTGACCCGCTGCAGCAGGGTCATGGCCTCCGCCGCGGCGCTGCCCTCGTCGAGCATGGAGGCGTTGGCCAGTTCCATCCCGGTGAGGTCCATGATCATCTGCTGGAAGGTGAGCAGCGCTTCCAGGCGACCCTGGGAGATCTCCGGCTGGTAGGGCGTGTACGCCGTGTACCAGCCCGGGTTCTCCAGTACGTTGCGCTGGATGACCGGCGGGGTGATGGTGTCGTAGTATCCGCTGCCGATGTAGGACTTGTTGACGACGTTCTGCGCCGCCAGCGCCTTGAGCCGGGCGATGACCTCGGTCTCGGTGCTCGCGCCGGGCAGGTCCATGGGCTGGCTGCGGCGAATGGCGGACGGGACGGTGTCGTCGATCAGCGCATCCAGGCCCGCGTAGCCCAGGGCGCGCGCCATCTCTTCCTGCTGTTTGACGGTGGGCCCGATATGGCGTTGGATGAACTGGTCGCGGTGTTCCAGATCGGCCAGGGAGAAGCGGCTCATAGGGGCTCCGGCAATCGAGTTTGGCAGTGTGGAAATGGGGGGTATGTCAAGGGGCGCGATACTACCAGCCGGGTACCCGCGCGGCAATTGGCGGGGGCGGGCGGCGACCACCCCCCGGGGGGTAGGCAAGCATGGCTGAAACCCTGCCACTGCAGGACCTGTTGGCCGCCGCGCGGGCCTGTCGCCACTGCGAGGCGCAGCTGCCGCTGGGGGCCAACCCGGTGCTGCGCGCCAGCGCCAGTGCGCGGTTGCTGATCGTCGGCCAGGCCCCGGGCACCCGGGTGCACGCCAGCGGCATTCCCTGGGACGACCCCAGCGGCGACCGCCTGCGCCAGTGGCTGGAGGTGTCGCCCGAGACCTTTTACGACGAGTCGCGCATCGCCATCGTGCCAATGGGGCTGTGCTACCCGGGTAAGGGCAAGTCCGGTGACCTGCCGCCGCGGCCCGAGTGCGCACCCCTGTGGCACGCGCCGCTGCTGGCGCAGATGCCGCGCATCGAGTTGATCCTGCTGGTGGGTCAGTACGCCCAGGCCCACTACCTGGGTAAGTCCCGCGAGACCCTGACCGAGCGCGTGCGCCGCTGGCGCGATTTTGGCCCGCGCTTCCTGCCACTGCCGCACCCCTCGCCGCGCAACACCCTGTGGCTGCGGCGCAATGCCTGGTTCGACGAGGAGGTCGTGCCCGAGTTGCGCCGGCGAGTGGCCGGGCTGCTCTGACCCTCCCTCTCCCGGCCCTGTAACCCGGCTGTCACATACTTGTTAATGAGAAATATTGTTATTAACATTACTTCCCGCAGCAGCGGTGGGGTCTTTCCGGCTTACCAGCTCTGCTCCGCAGCCGGCCAGAGAGGCGGTGCAGGGGCCGTGTTGGTGAGCTGCTCGTGTCGGTCGTTCGCCCGGAAGCGATGAACCGACGACAGGACAGGCATCCGGCACAGCGGCAAACAACAACACGAAGCACGGAAGTTATAGGGAAGTAAGCTCATGAAGCAGATTGGCGCTGGCCTGGCATTCAGCCTGTTGGCCGCTCACGTGGCCCAGGCCGCGACACCCACCCCGGAAGAGATGTGGGAGATCATCCAGAAACAGCAGGCCCAGATCGAGGCGCTGGAGAAAAAACTCGCGGACGCGGACCGCCGGCTGGAACAGACCGACGTCAAGGTCGAAGCCACCGCCGACATGGTCGAGGAGCAGGTGGCGGCCGGCGCCGGCGGCAGCGGCGGCCTGGGCAACAAGACCACGCTGGGCGGCTATGCAGAGCTGCACTACAACAACCTGGACAACAACCGCGATGGCGGCAATGACAAGGACCAGCTGGACCTGCACCGCTTCGTGCTGTTCCTCGGCCACGAGTTCAGCGAGAAAACCCGCTTCTACTCCGAACTGGAAGTCGAACACGCCCTGGTCGAGGGCGGCGAGGACAGCGGCGAGGTCGAACTCGAGCAGGCCTACATCGAGCACGACCTCGGCGCGCACACCCGCGGCAAGGCCGGCGTGTTCCTGCTGCCCGTCGGCCTGCTCAACGAAACCCACGAGCCGGATACCTTCTACGGCGTCGAGCGCAACAACGTGGAGAGCCGCATCATCCCCACCACCTGGTGGGAGGGTGGCCTGGCCCTGTCCGGCGAGTTTGCCCCGGGCCTGAGCTACGACGCCGCCTTCACCTCCGGCCTGAAGCTGGATGCGGAGGAAGGCCAGTGGAGCATTCGCAGCGGCCGGCAGAAAGTCGCCGAGGCCGATGCCTCCGACCCCGCCTACACCGCGCGCCTGAAATACACCGGCATCGCCGGCCTGGAAGTGGCCGCCTCGCTGCAGTACCAGCAGGACCTCTACCAGGGCCAGCTGAACGACGAGGTGGACGCGGTGCTGTACGAGGCACACATCGCTTACCAGGGCGGCCCCTTCGGTCTGCGCGCCCTGTGGGCGAGCTGGGACATCGACGACGGCATCAACGACTTCCGCACCGGCGCCGACGAGCAGACCGGCTGGTATGTCGAGCCCTCCTGGCGGCCGCTGAAGAACCTCGGCTTTTTTGCCCGCTACAGCGAGTGGGACAACCAGGCCGGCGGCGGTGGCGACACCGAGTACAACCAGTGGGACGTGGGCGTGAACTACTGGCTGGAAGAGACCGTGGTCTTCAAACTCGACTACCAGGTGCAGGAAGCGCCGGACGGCAGCGACGAGTACGAGGGCTTCAACCTCGGGGTCGGCTGGAGCTTCTGATGCCGGGCCGCGCACGCCTGTCGCGCCTGCTGGCCTGCGCCGGTTTTTACCGGGTGCCCTGCGCGCTGCTCGGCGCATGGCTCAGTCTTGCGCTGGCAGTCGCGCCGGCGCACGCCGAGGAGTACCTGAGCCGCGACGCGTTTCTCGCCGCGGCGTTCCCCGGGGCCGAGCCCCGGGCGCAGTCGCTGTGGCTCAACGGCGAGGCCCGCGATGCAGCCCAGGCGGCTGTCGGCTGGGTGCCGCCGGCCCTGCGCATCCGCTACTGGCGCGAGGGCGAGCGCACCGCGTGGATTCTCGAGGATATCGGCAAGGAAAAACCGATCACGCTCGGCGTCACCGTGCATGGCGATGCCATCGAGCGGGTGGAGGTGATGGCGTTTCGCGAAAGCCGCGGCTGGGAGATTCGCTACCCCTTCTTCACGGAACAGTTCCAGGGAGTGAGCCTGGGTGAGCAGGGCGATTTGTCGCGGCGTATCGACGGCATCACCGGCGCCACGCTGTCGGTGCGCGCGGTGGAGCGCATGTCGCGCCTGGCCCTGTGGCTAGACGCGCAAGTGGACGCCTGAGTGCGTCGTCGCCAGCGTATCGTCGGCTTCCTGTGGCGCTGGCACCGGCGCCTCGGGTTGGCGGCGGCCGCCCTGGTGCTGGTGTTGTCGGTTACCGGCATCGCGCTCAATCACACCGAGGGCCTGGGGCTGGACCAGCGTTTCGTCAACGCCGGCCTGCTGCGCCAGTTGTACGGCGTGGCGCCGCACGCGGGGACAGCCTTTCGCGTCAACTCCCGCTGGCTGTCGCGCTCGCCCGCGGGTGAGCTGTACCTGGATACCCAGGCGGTGGCGCCCTGTCGCGGTGCCCTGGTCGGCGCGGCGTTTCTCGACGAGGTGATCTACGCGGCCTGCGCCCAGGAACTGGTGTTGATCACCGCGCAGGGGGAATTGCTGGAATCCCTGGGCAGCGCCTCGGGGGTGCCCGTGCCGCTCACCGGGCTGGTAATCGCCGGTGATGCCATCGCCCTGGGCGCGGCGGGCCGCTGGCACCTGGCGGACCTCGACGCCCTGCGCTTCGACACGCCCCCCGAACAGGACGCGGCAATCCTGCAGGCGGTGCCGGTAGAATTGCCTGACGCGATCCGCGCGCAGATTCCTCAGGGGCCGCAGTGGCTGACCTGGGAGCGCGTATTGCTGGACCTGCACAGCGGCCGCCTGGGCGGGCCGTTGGGGGTGTGGCTGGTGGATGCGCTGGGCGTGGTGTTGAGCCTGCTGGCGGTCAGCGGGTTTGTGATCTGGTGGCTGCGCCGGCGGCGGCATCACACGCCGTCGTAGTGAATACCCGTGACCCAGTAGTGCTTTTCCCCGGCCGGGCTGTGCAGCACGACCTCGTCGTCGAGGCCCTTGCCGAGCAGGCCGCGCGCCAGCGGGGAGTCCATGCTGAGCTTGCCGGACTTCACGTCGAACTCGTCCGGGCCGACGATGCGCCAGCGCTGTTCCTGGCCGTCCTCGTCCTCCAGGGTGACCCAGGCGCCGAAGCGCACCTTGCCGGTGTCCGCGGGTATGCGGTCGACGACTTCCAGCTCGTCGAGTCGCTTGCGCAGGAAGCGCACCCGCGAGTCGATCTCGCGCAGGCGGCGCTTGCCGTAGATGTAATCGCCGTTTTCCGAGCGATCACCGTTCTTGGCCGCCTCGTGTACGGCGGAGGTGACCTGCGGGCGCTCCACCTTCCACAGCTGGTGCAGTTCCTCGCGCAGGGTTTGCTCGCCCTCCGGGGTGATATAGCGGGAGCCGCGCTGGCGCGGTGGTCGGTAGCGTCCCATGGTTCCTGGTTTGGTATCGGTGGTTGTGAGAGCGGCCATTGTCCCCCGCGTGACCAGCTCCTACAATCCTGTCCATGAAACTGAAACCACTGATTTTTACGCTCGCCATTCTCCCCCTGCCGGCACTCGCCCAGTGTCCCGACCTGCACGGACGCCTGGTGCAGGGCGGGCTGGTCTGGGGGCAGGTCGCGCCCGGCAGCGAGGTAAGCCTCGACGGCGAGGCGCTGGATGTTCTGCCCGACGGCACCTTCGTCGCCGGCTTCAGCCGCGATGCCGCGGCGCGCTCCTCGCTGACCGTGCGCGGCGCGACGAATTGTGATGCGACCCTCGAGGTAGACGCGCGCGAGTACAACATCTCACGCGTCGAGGGCGTGCCACAGGAGACGGTGACACCCTCGGAGGAGCACCTGGCGCGCATCCGCCGCGAGGGCGCGCTGGTGGCGGCGGCCAAGGGCCAGCGCTACCGGCGTCCGGAGTGGCTGGAGGCGGCGCTGGCCGGCTTTCGCTGGCCGGCCATCGGGCCGGTGTCGGGCGTCTACGGCAGCCAGCGCATCTACAACGGCACGCCGCGCAGCCCGCACTACGGCGTCGATGTGGCCGTACCCACCGGCACGCCCGTGTACGCGCCGGCGCCCGGCGTGGTGACCCTGGCCGAACCGGACCTGTTCTACTCAGGCGGCACGGTGATCCTGGACCACGGCTACGGCCTGTCCTCATCGTTCCTGCACATGAGCAAGCTGCACGTGAAGGTCGGCGAGGAACTGGCCGCCGGCGATCTGCTGGGCGAAGTGGGGTCCAGCGGCCGGGCCACCGGCCCGCATCTCGACTGGCGCATGAGCTGGCGCGACCGCCGGGTGGACCCGCAGTTGCTGGTGCCGCCGATGCCGGCCCCCGAGTCCGCGCCCTAGTCCGCGTCCTGGCCCGCGCCACAGCCCGCGGCAGCGCAGGCTTCGCTATGGCCGCTTGCCGGGAAATACCCGTATAATGTGCGCCTTTTGGCGAGCCCTAAGAACCCATGATCGACAAGAAATTACTCAGCATCCTGGTCTGCCCGGTGAGCAAAGCGCCGCTGGAATACGACGAGGAAAAACAGGAACTGGTATGCAAGGCATCAGGCCTGGCCTACCCGGTGCGCGACGGCATTCCGGTAATGCTCGAATCCGAGGCGCGCCAGCTCACCGCGGACGAGAAACTGGGGTAAGACCATGACCGACACGATCTTCGGCAAGATCATCGCCGGCGAGATTCCCTCGGAGTTTATCTACGAGGATGATCACTGCATCGCCATCAATGACATCGCGCCGAAGGCGCCGGTGCACGTGCTGGTCATCCCGAAAAAAGCCATTCCCCGGCTGGTGGATGCGCAGGCCGACGACCAGGCGCTGCTCGGCCACCTGATGCTGGCCGCCGGCCGCATCGCCGAACAGCTTGGCGTGCAGGATGCCTTCCGCCTGATCGTCAACAACGGCGAGGGCGCGGGCCAGACCGTGTTCCACCTGCACCTGCACATCCTGGCCGGTATGGCCATGCCCGAGGGCTTCATGGCCGGCTGAGCGCGCCGGTCACAACAGAGACACGCTATGAAAACCGTAGATATCCGCGAGGCTTTCCTGGAGTTTTTCGAGCAGCACGGGCACACCCGTGTCGCCTCGAGTTCGCTGGTGCCCGCCAACGACCCGACCTTGCTGTTCACCAACGCGGGCATGAACCAGTTCAAGGACACCTTCCTCGGCAGCGACCCGCGCGACTACACCCGCGCCGCGTCCAGCCAGCGCTGCGTGCGCGCCGGCGGCAAGCACAACGACCTCGAGAATGTCGGCTACACCGCGCGCCACCACACCTTCTTCGAGATGCTCGGCAATTTCAGCTTCGGCGATTACTTCAAGCGCGAGGCCATCGCCTTCGCCTGGGAGTTCCTCACCGGCACCCTGGGCCTGCCGCCGGAGCGACTGTGGGTCACCTGCCATATCAGTGACGACGAGGCCGAGGCGATCTGGGTCGAGGATATCGGCTTCCCCAAGGAGCGCATCTCGCGCCTGGATGAAGACAACTTCTGGCAGATGGGCGACACCGGCCCCTGCGGTCCCTGTTCCGAGATTTTCTACGATCACGGCCCCGACGTGCCCGGCGGCCCGCCCGGCAGCGAGGACGACGACCTCGACCGCTACATCGAGATCTGGAACCTGGTCTTCATGCAGTTCAACCGCGACGGCGAGGGCACCCTCAACCCGCTGCCCGCGCCCTCGGTGGACACCGGCATGGGCCTGGAGCGTATTGCCGCGGTCATGCAGGGCGTGCACAGCAATTACGAGATCGACCTGTTCCAGGCATTGATCGACGCCGCCGCGGGCATCCTCGGCGTTGCCGACCGCGAGGAAAAATCCCTGCGCGTGATTGCCGACCACATCCGCTCCAGCGCCTTCCTCGTGGTCGACGGCGTCATGCCCGGCAACGAAGGGCGCGGCTACGTGCTGCGCCGCATCATCCGTCGCGCCATCCGCCACGGCAACAAACTGGGCGCCAGCGAACCGTTCTTTCACAAGCTGGTGAAAACCCTCGTCGAGCAGATGGGCGGCGCCTACCCGGAACTGGCGAAGCAGCAGGCGCAGGTGGAAAAGGCCCTGCTGGGTGAAGAGCAGCAGTTCGCCAAGACCCTCGATAACGGCATGCAGATTCTCGAGGAAGCACTCGACGGCCTGCAGGGTGAGGAAATCCCCGGCGAGGTCGTGTTCAAGCTCTACGATACCTACGGCTTCCCCGTCGACCTGACCAACGACATCGCCCGCGAGCGCGGCCTGCGCCTGGACCTGCCCGGCTACGAAGCGGCGATGGCGGAACAGCGCGCGCGCTCCCAGGAGAGCGGCAGCTTCAAGGTCGACTACAACGCCGTGCTGCGCCTGGACGGCCACACCGAGTTCACCGGCTACGACAGCCTGCACGGCGAGGGCACGGTCACCGCGCTGCTGCGCGACGGCGAGCCTGTCGACAGCCTGGGTACGGACGAGGAGGGCGTGGTGGTGCTCAGCAATACGCCGTTCTACGGCGAGTCCGGCGGCCAGGCCGGCGACACCGGCTACCTGTCGGCAAAGGGCGTGCGCCTGGAAGTGACCGATACCACCAAGGCCACCGACCAGCACCTGCATCACGTGAAAGTGCTGCAGGGCAGCGTGAGCAAGGGCGACGTGCTGGAAGCGCAGGTCGACAGCTCCCTGCGCCAGCGCACCCGTCTCAACCACTCGGCGACTCACCTGCTGCACGCCGCGCTGCGCGAAGTGCTCGGCGACCACGTGCAGCAAAAAGGTTCGCTGGTGGATTCCGAGCGCCTGCGTTTCGACTTCTCCCACCCCGAGCCGGTGACCGCGGAACAACTCAAGGCCATCGAGAATCGCGTCAACGAACAGGTGCGCGCGAACACGCCGGTGACCACCCGCCTGATGGGCATGGAGGACGCGGTCGCCGCCGGCGCCATGGCCCTGTTCGGTGAAAAATACGGCACGGAAGTGCGCGTGCTGAGCATGGGGGTCGACGACTTCTCCGTGGAACTGTGCGGCGGTACCCACGCCGAGCGCACCGGCGATATCGGCCTCATGCGCATCAGCGCTGAAAGCGGCGTGGCCGCCGGCGTGCGGCGCATCGAGGCAGTCACCGGCGCCGCCGCGCTGGCGCAGCTGGATGCCGCCGAGGAGCGCCTGGATTCAGTGTGTAAAGTCGTCAAGGGCACGGCCGATACTGTCGTCGAGAAAGTAAGCGCGCTGCGCGCGGAGAACCGCGAACTCGAGAAAGAGATCGCCCGCCTCAAGCAGAAGCTGGCCACCGGTGCGGGCAGCGATCTGACCGCTGGCGCGGTGGAGGTTGCCGGCATCAAGGTGCTGGCCGCCAACGTGGATGGCGCCGATGCGAAATCCCTGCGCGACACGCTGGACCAGGTGAAAAACAAGCTTGGCTCGGCGGTCGTGCTGCTGTCCGCTGTGAACGACGACAAGGTCGCTCTCGCCGCCGGCGTGACCAAGGATCTGACCGACAAGGTCGCCGCCGGCGACCTGATGCGCGAGTTCGCCCAGCGCCTCGGCGGCAAGGGCGGCGGACGCCCGGACATGGCCCAGGGAGGTGGCACCGATGTCGCCGCATTACCCGAAGTACTCAAGGCTGTACCCGAGTGGGTAGGCGATCGGCTATCCTGAGCGCGGGCCCCATACCCCAATCGCGTTAGATTAGTTCGGGGCAGTTTATTTTTTGTTTTTTGTGTTGTTAAATTACGCCCTTTTTGCTCGTCGCAATTCTTGCGAAAAATCGTGGGAAACGCCGGGCAAGCGGGCTGAATCGAGATTTCATGAGCCTGATCGTACAGAAGTTCGGCGGTACCTCCGTCGGTAGCATTGAGCGCATTGAACAGGTTGCGGAAAAAGTCGAGAAATTCCGCATGGACGGGCATTCCGTCGTGGTGGTGGTCTCGGCAATGTCCGGTGAGACCAACCGGTTGATCGACTTGGCGAAGCAGATCCAGGAGCGTCCGGTTCCGCGCGAACTTGACGTGTTGGTGTCAACAGGTGAACAGGTGACCACTGCGCTGCTGAGCATGGCGCTGGACAAGCGCGGTGTGAAGGCCAAGAGCTACAACGGCAGCCAGGTGCGCATCCTGACCGACGATGCACACACCAAGGCGCGCATTCGCGAGATTGACGACGCGCGCCTGCACGCCGACCTCGACCAGGGTTACGTGGTCGTGGTGGCCGGCTTCCAGGGCGTGGACGAGAACGGCAACATCACCACCCTCGGTCGCGGCGGTTCAGACACCACCGCGGTGGCGCTGGCAGCGGCCCTGAAGGCGGACGAGTGCCAGATCTATACCGACGTGGACGGCGTGTACACGACCGACCCGCGCGTGGTGGACGGCGCCCGGCGCCTCGACCGCATCACCTTCGAGGAGATGCTGGAAATGGCCAGCATGGGTTCCAAGGTGCTGCAGATTCGCGCCGTGGAATTTGCCGGAAAGTACAGCGTACCCCTGCGGGTACTGCACAGTTTCCAGGAAGGACCTGGAACCTTGATTACACTTGAGGACGAGACAGACATGGAAACGCCGACCATTGCCGGTATCGCGTTCAACCGCGACGAGGCAAAACTGACGGTCAGGGGAGTCCCGGATATGCCCGGCGTGGCATATCGCATACTCGGTCCGGTGGGCGAGGCCAATATCGAAGTCGACGTGATCGTGCAGAACGTCGGCGGCGACGGCACCACCGATTTTTCATTTACGGTCGGCCGCAACGACCTGCCGCGGGCACGCGAAGTGCTCGAGACAACCGCCGCCGAAGTCGGCGCGGGCGAGGTGACGGCCGACAGCAAGATTGCCAAGGTATCCGTAGTGGGTGTAGGGATGCGTTCCCACGCGGGTGTGGCCAGCCAGATGTTCCGCGCGTTGGCGGACAACGGCATTAACATCCAGATGATCACGACCTCTGAAATCAAGATCTCAGTGATCATCGAGGAGAAGTACCTCGAACTCGCAGTGCGCGCCTTGCACTCGTCGTTCGAACTGGACCGGGAACCCCGGGATGAAAACGCTGCCTAAAGTGTATCCCGCAACGAACGATAGTAGTCTTACTGCGTCCTTCGTTTGCACTTTTGTCAGCATGGTCATTGAAGTTACTCGGGACATCCCAAGGGCGCTGTGAGTAAAACGGCCCATGGGAGCTGCTGGTGTGCCTCGTGCACGCCAAGCGGACGAGAGATTGGAGAAACTATATGTTGATACTTACCCGCAGAGTGGGTGAATCGCTGATGGTAGGGGACGACATCACCGTCACCGTACTCGGCGTCAAGGGGAATCAGGTACGCATCGGGGTCAACGCGCCGCGCGACGTGGCTGTACACCGTGAAGAGATTTACGAACGCATCCAGGACGACGAAAACCACCCCAAAGCCGCCCTGAAGAAGGACTAATCCCCCCGCATTTAAAGCCGCTAAGGCTTTGATTCTTCCACCATTGTGGTATCATGCCGCGCCTGTGCCAGAGGGGGCTACAGCGGGGCATTTCTCCTGCCGAATCCTTTAAAACTGAGCACTACTATCTTTTTGGAGAGCTGGCCGAGTGGCTGAAGGCGCACCCCTGCTAAGGGTGTATAGGCTTATACCCTATCGAGGGTTCGAATCCCTCGCTCTCCGCCATATAAAGGGTTGATTTACATAAAATAAGATCTCTACCCTGTCCGGCTTGGGACCGTTTCGGGACCAAGCCCTTTCCCACCCCCAAACGCTCCGACACAAATTGCGCCATACCTGTAGCATCTTCGGAGATCCATCTGCCGTAGTGCTCATCGATCATACGGGTACTGGTGTGGCCGACCTGACGAATAATCCACTCCTTCGGAATACCGGCCGTCAGCAGCTGGCTGATGAAGGTGTGGCGCGCATTGTTCGGCCCGCGGTAGCGCACTTTGGCTTTTTTAAGATGCGAGCTCCAAAAGCAATTTCTGACCGTGCCATCGGATCTGTGCGGCTTCATCGTATTGCTGTTTAAAAACACCACGCGCACTTCTTCGTCGAAGGTTTTTTTGTTGTCTCGTGACGTCACTTTCAGACGACGCGGTGCCAGCTCTTCTGTGTAAGGACGCTGCGCCTGCAGCCATTCCAGAGCCGGCGTGATCAGTTCTACCTCCCGCGTGGAACGTTTGGTTTTGGTTTGCTTGAAGCGTCCGCCGACTTTCGCGCGGCACACCTTGACCGTTCCGCGCTTGAGGTCGATGTCCTCCCAGGCGAGCGCAATCAATTCGGAGATTCTGAGCCCAGACCAAAAGGCGAAACCCATCATGTGGATTTCCTGCTGCCGTTTGGTCGGCGTCCACAAGATGGTTTCGATTTCGGTTTGAGTAAAAGGGTCGGGATCTTCCCGGTCACCGAGTGGCAGTTTATCGATGGCCTCTACCGGAGAGTCGTTGCGCACGTTATGTGCTTTAGCATCTTTGAAAATGCCGCGCAGAATAATCATGACTTCGTTGATGGTTTTGTTGGAGAGTCCGACGAGGTCCAGTGCGATCAATTTCTCGATTTCTGTTTTCGTGATCGATGCGAGCTGGTGCGAGCCCCGACGAGGACGAAAGTGATCTTCGATTTTGGATTTGTAATTCACATAGGTTGAATGCGCGGACCGGACTTTCTTACTGCCAACCGAAAATTAATGTCGCCGATTATGTCGGCTCCTTGCCTTGGCCACTTGGGATAAAGTGGCACACCCATCTCCTTAAAATGCTGATGCGTAGTGCTGTGTTCGTTGAGCACTTTGCCAATCACAGTGATTCTTCGATCGTGCGCCGACACTGTTTCATCACGATCTGTTCGATCCGTTGCAGTGCGGCGTAGTCTCCGTACAGTCTTTCGAAAGTTTCTCGCGTCGGTTGCAATTGTTCCAGCAATTGAGCCGCGACATCCTGAACCTGACCCTGGAGAAATCGAGGGCGCACACCACAATGTTGCGCAAGTGTCTCCCAGTGTTTCCGGGAAACGACACCGGGGTTGCGTTCATCCCCAACGGAAAATGCCAGATGGTAGTCAATACGTTCAATGGCACGGGTGCAAACCAGGTCATAAAAAGGCGCTAAGCGAGTTTCGCCATTGCCCTCGTACAGCAGAGAAAGGTTTTTGGTATGTCCATCCGAATTGCCTGCCAGCACGTTGAAGATTTGCCAGCGCAGCAAATACTGCAGATCGTTGGCCGGATCACTGGAAACGTCCTGGACCAGCCGATAACAATCGGCAAAAGACGGACCGCCATCCGCCTGGTACTTGCGTTCATGCCCTAAGCCTAATGCCTGGCAAAAATCCTCCTGATGTAGTCTCACAATCTGTTTGTGCTTATTACTGCGTCGGTCATAGCGTTCAATCAAGGCATAGTGCGTATCTGCGATGGATCGCAGCTGGATATCGACGACCGGCAAACCAATAGCCCCGGCCAGCAGTGTGGTGAAGGTTTCGTATGCGGGCAGGTGGCGGTAATCGGACAATTCAAATTTGAGGATATGGCTGGAAGGCGATTCATTTTTAGGCAGCCAGTAAGCGCCATTCCTGACCAACAGCGGACACTTGTCCTGCGCTCCGGCTAGAGACAGTCGCGGGCGTTCGTTTGCGCTCCACGTGTATACCTGACCACGACGTGCCACCAGATTGGCGAGATCTTCATCCGAGACCTTGTAGTACTCGTACTCAGTGGATGGTTGATATTCCGCTTGCAAAACGGACAATGCCCCTGCGCATTCGCCGCCGATGGCCCTGAGCAGATCAAAATCGGTATTGGAGATTTTTAGATCGCGAACAATCTGGTCGCGAACGCCACCCTCCGGCAGCAGGTTGGCGAAGAAGCGGTGGGCGAGCCCTGCTTCGGGCGTAATATCCCCGTGTCGCAGGGGCAATGTATGGGAAATTGCAAACCCGCCCTGTGTCAGCCAGTCTTCTTCATAGCGAAAGCCGATCTGCCCCTGGGTATTGCGCCACAGGTAGCCGACAAGCCGTTGATCGCTCCAGACGTTGAGGCCATCCGGATCAAGCATGGCTTCCTCCTTCGGGCTCGGGTGGGGGTTTTAGCGGAGCATGCCCGCGGGGCTGGACGACCACTTCCAGGCCCAGGGTGCGCAAAGCCGTGAGTACTTTGCCCAGTTCGGCTGTTTCTTTGCCGCGCTCGAATTCGGATAAAAAGCGGGTACTCAGGTTGCCCAGCCCCGAGATCGTTTCCAGCGTTAGCTTTCGCTGTTTCCGGTGAGCGCGCACCAGTTTACCGAGATCCTCAGCGGTTCGGATTGCACCGTATTGCACCTGATCTTGAGCCATAATCTGTCCAGAAAAGTGAGCGTACGGTAATAAATAGCATGAATGCACCGTTAGGACAGTTAATTTTTACCGTGCGTGATAAATATATGGAGGTTAGCTTGCTTGAGCACATTTATATCACGCACGGTAAAAATCTATGGCCTCCTTGGTCATCCAGCCATTTTCGCTGGCGTTTGCCTTCGCGGTCACCATCATCGCCAGCGCCTTCAAAAAAGTACCTCTGATACAATTGACTGTAACAATACAGCCTGCTAGCCTGTATTTATCTACTGTAACAGTACAGTCTTTGATAGGGTGACGAGGTTGAAAGGAGGTAAGCATGATCGCTCAAGCTGAACAACTGCTGCAACGTGGTTCCAGTGTTACCAGCGCGTTGCTGCCGGCGATTTTCACTATCTTCAGCCAATGGCGCCTGACCGGTGCCCAGCAGATGACCCTGTTGGGGCTCAGCAACGAGAAGACCCTCTACAACTGGAAGAGCCAGCCGGAAAAGGCCAAGTTGACGCGGGATCTGCTGGAGCGGGCCAGCTACATCCTGGGGATCTACAAGTCCCTGGAAATCCTGTTCCCCGATCCGGCGCTGGCCGACCAGTGGCTGGCAACGCCCAATGACAATCCGCTGTTCAATGGCACTGCACCGCTGGACCGCTTGCTGGCCGGCCAGGTGGTGGACCTGGCGGTAGTGCGGGATTTCCTCGATGGTCAGCGGGGTGGCTGGTGATCGATATCGACACCCTGCCTGGCAGTGAGGTCAATGGACCAGCCTACCGGATCATACTGTCGCGCTACCCCCAGATTCACCTTTTCGAGCGCGTCTCCAATCCCCAGGATTGGGACGTACTCTACGCCGTCGAGTCCCTGACCAATCCCAGGTTGCGCGATGAAGTCGGTGACATTCGCCTGGTACCACCGGAAGACCGTGTCTATGGCGATGGCGCTTCCTGGATCATGGCGGCCTTCACCCACCCGCCGGTTGATGGGCGGGGTGGTCGCTTCAATCGGGACTTCGGTATCTATTACTGCGCCGCCGATGAGGTGGTGGCCATCGCTGAATCGGCTTTCCATCGGGCGCGCTTCCTGCGGGAATCTCGCATCGACAAGACCACCCAGGACATGCGCGTGATTCGTGCGCATGTGGGTCCGACGACTCTCCACGATGTACGTCATCTGGTCGGCGACGCGATCTACGATCCCGATCAATACGGTGAAGCCCAGCAGCTCGGTGACGCCCTACGTGGTGCACGGAGTTTCGGTATTCACTACCAAAGCGTGAGAGCGGAAGGGGAGTGCTATGGGGTGATGCGCGCTCGAGCACTGTCTGATGCGATTCACTGGCGCTATCTGCGTTACCACTATGATCAGGGGGCTATCGTCCACGTGGAATCACTCGATGGAAGTGGCAGGAGGTGATGGCGATGCATAAAGAGCTGCTGTGGATCTTCACCCAACTGCCGGACGATTACATCGTCCTCGATACCGAAACCACTGGACTCCCTGACGAAAATGGCCTCCCGGATATTGTGACGCTCGGCATTACCGTCGTGAGGCATCGGGAGATTGCAGCATCTGTCGAATTTCAAATCCGACCGCAGAAGCCAATCTCGGCAGAAGCGCAGTCGATTCACGGGATTTCCAACGAACAGGCAGCCGAATTCGAACCCTTCGATTCACAGTGGCAACCGATTGCCGAGTACCTGAAGGACCAACTCATAGTCATCCACAACGCCAGCTTTGACTGGCCTATCCTGCTGGATTACGTTGATCGATACGGGTTGGAAATGCCGCGCATTCAAGGGGTGTTCTGCAGTCAGAAAGCAGCTATTCCCTGGGCGCAGGCGACCGGCTTGCTGTGCAGCCACCGAGGACCATCGTTAGATACGTTGACCAAGGCACTTGGCATTGAAGATCTCAGGGCAAAGATCGGTGGAACTCATGGAGCGGGATCAGACAGTCTGCAGAGTGCTTTGGTGGTGGAAGCCATTAGGGATCAGCAAAGCGAATCGGAATTAAGCGATTGATCCTGAAGTAGATAGTTCAACTAGAAGAATCAGATTAAAGGCTGGATATGGAAGTTAAACTGTGGGAACGGAATAAATGACTATGCAATTGGATGACCAGACGCTCCAGGTACTATCAGCAACTAAAATCCAGAAAGATCATTACAGGACAATGGCCGCTGTTTGGTTAATATCCATCAGTGCGCTATCACTGACTGCATTTTGGATGTTCTTTAATCTGCCGTTACCCCCTTATGCGATAGTTATTCTTGGCTTGTTATGGGGCGCAGCATTCGGCTTCAGTCTTTTTTATGGTATTTCCAACGGATTGGGTTTTCGTAAGACTTCTGAGTTGCTTCAGACATTTGATGAGGGATGGGGGCGACTTTCTCAAGCAATAAATGACGGAACATCCGCGGCGCTAGCTTCAGCCGTGAAAGCGTTGAAAGAGAAGAAAAATAATCTATTGCAAAGCCTCATACAAAATCGCGAAGAACACCTTAAAGAACTGATCGATACACGTTATCGCGCTGAATTACAGCAGCAATTGGAAACGGAAATTAAGCAATTTGAAGAAGGCTATCTTCAGCAAGCTACCAACATTCGAAACCAGCATCCGCTCTACAAAGCCTACTATGCCCTTGAATCATCCGAAAACTATTTGAAGCAACGACGCGTTGAGATAGAAAAGCAATGGGATGAAGCCATGAGCAAGATGTCATGGTGGAATCAAATCAAGTATGCCGGCTCATTGGATTTTAAAGACCTCGACAAAAGTATCAGAGAAATTGATACAGCAAAACGACTTTTACTGCGCAAGCATGAGCAGGATTTTGACAGTCTCAATATCCATTATGGAGAGTTGGCCAAGAAAGCATTCGAGCGGGTAGTCAAGACAAAAATCAGTTCTGAAGAATTTATTCAACAGTGCCATTACGAAGATGCCGTAGGCCAGGATGTTCTCAAAAAAGGATATTTTTTCGCCTTTCTCTCCATTCCAGTCTCACTTTGGAGCGATGTTAGCAGGGCGGGTGATATCTATGATGTCCTAAGGTCCGTTAATGGAAATTATGCTGGCATGAGCGATGCGGAAATTTGGTGGGAATCCTTGTTTTTACAACCAGAAAGCCTCGCTGGATTGATCAGCTTAACCAAAGGTGCCTACCTTGAACGACTGGTAGCCGAAGATACGGGCGGTCAACTCTTTGAGCACTTCAATCATCCCGATACGGACATTGTCATTGATGGGGTGGCCTTTCAGATCAAATCCACTGGCAGTGTCGATTATATCCACAGTGTCTCCGATGGCGTTCCCATTATCGCCACTACCGAAGTGGCCAATCTTACAGATGCAATAGACAGCGGTTATTCCAATGAAGATCTCCATGAAGTGGTCAGTCTGGCGCTCGGCGGTGCTGTCATTGACGCCGGAGATACAGCCGTTGATGCCATTTTATCCGGTGTGGGTGGGTTGGGTGTATTTGCAACGCTGGAGGGTATCAGTCATGCCGTCGAGAAGCATGAAAACGGCGGGGATCCCATAGAAGCCATGTTTGAAGGCGCGGGTATTGCCATCGAGGGCACAGCGAGAGCAGCGGTTAACACGGTGGAGTTGGGTTATAAGGTTTTATCCTCTCGTCCCTCACGTTTTGTCGGGCGCGGGTTGCTAAAAGCTTTCATTGCCTTGGACAACAAACTCATGGCAGCAGGGCAGCCAGATAACAAGCGATAAACACTATGCAAAACACCATGGAAGAAAACACATTGTATGAACCAGCGCTGCGCCTGTTACAGACAATGACGGGCAATGCTTCGGCTGGGTTCCATCAGCATCAGTATGAAGCTATAGAGGCTCTGGTAGCCCAGCAAAAGAAAATGCTTGTGGTACAGCGAACAGGCTGGGGTAAATCTGCGGTTTATTTCATTGCCACCTCACTGCTTCGCGGAATGGGTCGAGGGCCTTCGATTATTATTTCGCCTTTAATTGCCTTGATGCGAAATCAGATAAGTAGTGCTGAAACTCTTGGATTAAGGGTTGTAACTATTAATTCATCCCTGTCTCAAGCCGAACGACAACGTAATGAACAGTTAGTTATCACGCAACAGGCTGACGCTATTATTATTTCACCAGAGCAACTCGCCAATCAGAATCTGATTGAAAATGTACTGAGTTATGTTCTCTCCAATATTTGTTTGTTTGTGGTAGACGAGGCGCATTGTATTTCAGATTGGGGACATGACTTCCGCCCCGACTACAGACGAATAACACGTATTTTGCAATCTATACCCGGTAATCTTCCTATCCTTGCGACTACAGCCACAGCGAACGACCGTGTGATCTCTGATATACAATCCCAGCTCGGGGATGAGATGGTGACCTTACGTGGCTCCCTGATGAGAGAATCACTGTCACTTCAGACAATGACCCAATGGCCAAAAGCTAAGCGTCTTGCCTGGCTTTCAGAAATCATTCCACAGCTCAATGGAACAGGCATCATATACGCTAAAACCTTGAGAGACTGTGACACTGTCGCAGCTTGGCTGAGTAATAACGGAATCAGTGCTGCGTCCTATCACGGAGACATTGTCGCTTCTGAGCGTGAACGTTTAGAACAAGCGTTAATCACCAATCAGTTAAAAGTACTGGTTGCTACGTCTGCGTTAGGCATGGGATTCGACAAACCAGATATTGGTTTTGTCATCCATTATCAGGCCCCGGGTAATGTTATCGAGTATTACCAACAGGTCGGTCGAGCTGGTCGGGGTATTGATGCTGCCGTCGGTGTATTAATGTTGGGTGAAGAAGACGCACATATTCAAAACTTTTTCATAAGAAGTGCATTCCCGGCTGAAGAACAGGTCGAACAACTATTGGGTGTTCTCGCCAATCACGACGGCTTAAAAAAAGCTGACATTGAGCGGTATTGCAATCTTTCTTCCGGCGACATTGAAAAAGTACTCAAATTTCTCGCCGTAGAGGATCCATCCCCCATTTATAAAGAAGGATCAACCTACTCAAGGACGCCTCATCGCTATGCGCTTCCTCATGATCGTATCGAGCGGCTGTCGAGTATTAAAGAAGGCGAATGGCAGCAATTACTCGATTATCACCAATCGACGAGTTGTTTGATGCGGTATCTTGCCAATGCTCTGGATGACCGTCTTTCTGAAGATTGCGGAAAATGTCAGAACTGCTTTCCAGAAGGTAAGTTAAATCAAAGCGTCCTAAGAGAGCATGTGTTAGCGGCAAATGATTTCTTGCATCATCAATATGTTCCGATAAAGCCCAGAAAGCGGTTTGGTGCTTCAGGTGAGGCAGCACGTGCAGCCTTTGGGATCTATCAATTTCCTTATCAGAGCGCTCAATTGGAGGCCGAGCTCGGTTTGGCACTCTCACGTTGGCGCGATGGTGCATGGGGCGATCTTGTAGCCGATGGTAAACAGGCCAATGCTTTTAGTGATGAGCTGATAGAACCCATGATTAAAATGATCATGACGATACCGTTTAAGACCGCACCCACCTGGTTGTGCTATGTCCCTTCACTACGACATCCAACGCTGGTGAGCCACTTCGCCCACAAACTTTCACAGGCTTTAGGGATTCATTGTGCCGATACCGTCACCATGACAGAAATGCGGCCGCCCCAGAAAACCCGAGAAAATAGTTTCAGGCGTAGTGAAAATCTCGACGGTCTGTTCGTCATTGATGAATCACAGGTATACGCAGGCAGCGTGCTATTGCTGGACGACACGGTAGATTCCGGTTGGACATTTACCGTCGTATCCGCTCTGTTAAAGCAATACGGTGCCGAGCAAGTCTACCCAATAGCACTCACCAGTACAGCCAGAGGTTAGAGGTGGCACAAGTACAAAGGCGAATTGAGACATGAACATCGACAAAGTATTACAGGCGACATTGCTGCTAACCGTCTTCTTTAATAAAAGAGAGGTTAGAAATTTTAAACCGCTTACCCCGACGGAGTACGGCCGCTTTGCTGCGTGGCTTCATCAACAAGGCTTATCGCCAGCCGATCTACTCAATGACGCCGGTGAGGTACTCAAAACATGGGTTGACCCCAAAAATAAAATCACGGTCGAACGACTGATTGAGCTGCTTGCTCGCGGAGCCAGTATGGGTTTCGCGTTAGAACAATGGCAAAAACACGGCGTCTGGATGCTTTCTCGCAGCAGCAACGAATATCCGCGCTCAATTCGTAAGCACCTGGGAGATGCTCGTCCGCCGATTCTCTTTGGTATAGGCAACAAATCTTTACTCTATCGTCCCGGTATTGGCTTTGTGGGTTCTCGCAGTATTGAGGATGCTGATGCAGACCTCACCAAAAAGTTGGCCTGTCTGGCAGTTGACCAAGGCTACAGCGTGATTTCCGGTGGCGCTAAAGGCATTGATCAAACTGCCATGAATGCTGCACTGAATCATGGCGGCTTGTCAGTCGGTGTTTTGGCCGACAGCTTATTGAAAACATCCACTCTTAGAATCTATCGGGAAGCTATTCAGAATGGTCAACTGGTGTTGACCACTCCCTATTACCCGGAAGCGGGGTTCTCAACCGGTAATGCGATGGGGCGCAACAAATACATTTACACTCTGAGTCAGGGAGTGGTGGCTGTTAAAAGTGATTTTGAGAAAGGAGGAACCTGGACTGGAGCCATAGAGAATCTGAAAAAAGGCTGGGTCCCGCTGTTAGTGCCTAACACCGATACTACGGGGAATCGGCAGCTAATCAAGCAAGGTGCCATACCGATTGATGACAGCTTCGATAATTTTCAGGAAGCGATTGAAAACATTGTTCATTACACCGATGCAGCACTTAAGTCATCCAAGAATGTGGCTATTGAGAGCAACCTGTCCAGCACATCAAACCCTGGAGATTTGTCGCTTCAAATAGATGAGCCTGCAACGGATGCTGAGCTCGGTGATACCGAGCATGAAAATGTATCTCCATTGAGTGAAACAGTGTCCAGGCAAGAGGTAGACGTTGAGCCACAGCCCCAAATAGTGTCGAAACAACTTATCTCCCTTGTTGGCACACCGCTTGAACAGTACGGCAAGGTATTTGAGGTATTTCTTGCTGCCCTAATAGACATTGCTAACCGCAAACGGCATGTTAGTCCAGATGATTTGCAAGAAGTCTTTCCGGAATTATCCGCGAATATCATCAAAAAATGGCTTGCTGAACTCGATGAGCATAAATTGCTTATTCGAGAGAGTAGAAGGCTCAGCTACACACTTCCAGATCCGGGTTTATTTGAATGAACACGAATAGCGCTAAAATTTCGACAACCCTAGAGATATAGGACCACCCAGCGAGCTGTAATCTCAGGATGATTCGAGTAGTTTTTGTTTCTGGGCTGATTCCTGGCTAACGCCAGCCAGGAGTCCTCCCAGCAAGCACCCCAACGAAACGCCACGTCTTCGTTTCAACATAGATCGATTTAAACCACACCACCCACCGAATTGATTTCCCATCGCCCATCCTAGCTAACTCTCGCACTATGCCCCGTAACAAAACGCGGGAGCAGCAGTGCGATGAAACGCCATCTCTGGCTACCTTCTTTTCTCCTCATTGTATTAATGACCCCGGTAATCGCTTCGGCGGATACCGGTGCCGAGCGCGACGCCCTCGCAAAGGTCATCCATGATCTGAATGCCCTTGAGGCGGCTATAAAACAGGCCGAGGCGAATGCCAATCCGGATTCCCGTATCCGCTTTCGTTATGACTGGCTGCGTCAGGATCTGAAACAGATCAAGGAAGGTATCCAGGCCCACATCGACTCACCTCAGGCACACCCACGCTCGTTCCCGCCACTGCGCGGCGACTACCGTCGGTAGGCCCTGCTCATGACCGCTGCACAACATGCTGCATTCCAAGCTGGGTCCGGTATTACACCTGCGACCCTGTTGACTGCCATTGCATCGATCGTCCTGGTACTGGCCTTTGTCTGGGTTATTTGGGTTTCCATCGGCACATTTCGAGCCTGGCACGAAGGGCAGGCTACGGTCTTTGATCTCACCTGGAGCACGCTGAGGGCGAGCATAGTGTTGATGGTTCTGGGTTTCTATTTGCGGTGAGTCCCTTGACGCAACTCGGTCTGGACGAGCGGCGTGCCGCAATGGGATGCGGGGATGATCCCCATTTTAATCAGCGTTACAAGAGAGGACATTGGTTATGGATACATCAAACACACGATGTGGATTCAGGCAAAAGCGCGGGTGCTTCCGGGCTCTATTGCTGGCGACAGCGGCAGCGCTATTTCCTGTACCGCTTTGGGCGGTACTGCCGACGCCGGTGGCGCCAAGCACAGCGCCGGCCGCGGGTGACTGGATTGGCCTGATCCAGGGCTATATCAAAGACGGTGGTCTCGTACTGGGTCTGGCTATCGCAGTGCTTGGCTTCCTCTGGATCGCCTATCTGGGCTTCGCCAAATTCAACGAGGCACGCCAGGGCAAGGCGGAATGGGCTGAGGTGGGCGTGCTGGGCATTGTCGGAGCGATAGTCCTGATATTTGCCAGCTACCTCCTTACTGAAGCGGCCGGTGTCATTTGAGGCGCTGTACGCAAAGCCGCGGAGGAAAAGCGATGTCCAACGACCATGACGTTCTGGCGGATCGGCTGAATGCCGAGCCCGCCATTTTCAAAGGTTGCTCATCCTCGGAGCTGGGCACGATTGTGGGACTGGCTATAGCTGTGTGGTTGCCCCTCAGCTTGTTACTCGCCTGGTTGCTTGGCGCCATCACCATGGGGTTTGGCATCGCCGGTGTCGGTGTGGTGGCGACAGTGGTTGCCTTAGCCACGCTGTTTCAGCGGATCAAGCGTGGACGGCCTGAGGGATATTACCAGCAATGGTTGCGTATTCGGCTGCAGGCTCTGGGCTATCTCGTGCACCGTGGGTGTTACGCTCGGGGGCATGGGACGTCGGGAGGACGCAGCATGCGCCGTTATCGTCTCGAGATTGATAACGTCCGCGCACACCTCCGCTCTCTATGGATTGTCATCGGTTTGCAAGGGCTAATAATCCTCGCGCTCTGGATTGGCTGGAGTCAGGCACCGAAGCAATTGCGGGTCTATGTGCCGCCGGATCTTCGCTCTGGAGCAGTCCTGGCGGCGGAGGAGGTGCCTCCGGCCAATGTCTATGCGTTCGCGTTCTACATCTTTCAGCAGCTCAATCGCTGGTCTGAAAATGGTGCAACGGATTATGGCCACGCAATTTTCCGCATCTCGCCTTACCTCACACCGCGCTATCGCAATGATTTAATAGCCGATATGGAGCTGAAAGCGCGTCGCGGTGAGTTGGCATTCCGGGTGCGGGGCGTGCATGAAGTACCCGGCCACGGCTACGAGGAGCGCCGGGTCGATGTGTTGTCAGCCGATGTTTGGGTGGTGTGGCTGGATCTGGATTTGCTGGAGTCCGTGAAAGGTATGACCGTCAAGCAAACCAGTATTCGCTATCCCATCCGCGTGGTGCGCCAGGCGATCGACCCTGAAACTAACCCTTGGGGTCTGGCACTGGATGGTTATGGCGCCGATGGCCCACGCCGTCTCAGTAAAGCCGATCTGTCGGAGTCCGACTCAGACGGTGCAGCGGTCGACAAGGAGCCTTCGTAATGCCTGCCTCACACTATTCCACGCCAAGCCAGTGGATTATCTTAGTTCTGTTCTGGGTTCTTTCTGTTTCCAGTATTCAAGTTGCTGCGACACAAGAGACACCCTCCCGTGTCGATGAGATCGTCCCGACTGGCCTGGAGCGTGTGGTCTGGCGCAAAACACCGATCGCCATTCCGTTGGTCGTGGGCGAGGAGCGGCTGATCCATTTTCCCGGCTCGGTGAGTATTGGCCTGCCGCAGGCGCTGACCTCAACCCTGCGCAGCCAGAGCATCAACGGTACGCTCTACCTACTGGCGGGACAGCCATTCGAATCGACCCGTGTGATGGTGCGCTCTGAGAACGGCGGCCCCTTGTTTGTTCTCGATATTTCGGCAGCGTTGAACCTCGATGAACGACCCACACTCCCTGACGTGCAGGTGGTGTTGGATACGATTGAAGCGGAGGCGGAGGATGTGCCTTCTTATACTGTCACTGCCAACCAATTCAATCAATGGGGCTACGTCGCATTAACCCGCTTCGCGGCGCAACAGCTCTATGCACCCGAAAGACTCATACCCAATGTGCCGGGGGTGGTCGCCATACCCGTCAAAGATGCCCCTGTCGACCTACTTCGTGGCGGTAGCGTTGAAGCTGTGCTCGTGGCGGCCTGGAAGGCGGGATTGCGGTATGTCACAGCAGTGAGGCTGACCAATCAGACTTCCAAGCCGGTCATCCTGGATCCCCGCGAACTCCGCGGTGCCTGGTTGGCCGCTACATTTCAGCACAATCGTCTACTGCCCTCGGGAAGTGACGCAGATACCTCGGCAGTGTATCTGATCTCTGATCGGACCTTCGACGTGGCCCTTTGGTAAGGAGGGACGGGTAGCATGTCGATGGTCACCAGCAACCGCTTATTACCCCTTCTCGCCGGCTCGGTGCTGCTTCTAACGGCTATGGTGGCCATCGAGTCCTGCTCACCCGATGCGGCACAGCCGCAACTGTTAGATGCGGTACCGCGGGCGCCCAAACCGGATGCCGATACACCGGCCGACACGATCAAGACCTTGACGGCCAATGTCAGCGCCATGACCTCGGAGCTCAATGCTCTGCGGAGAGATAACAGCGCGCTGAAACAGGAAAATCGCGATCTGATCAAAGACCGTAAGCAGATCGAAAACAATGTGCTGTCCCGATTGGAGCAATCGCTGGCTTCGAAGCGGGCGGACACGGACCCTCAGGCCTCGACGTCAGCCGTCGCGGCATTAACCGCCAGGGTAGACGCCCTGGCGAGCCGCTACGGTAACTCGGGCAATCCGTCACCCACAGTAGGTTCCGACATTCCCGTCGGACTCGGCCTGGATGGTGTGAGATCCGCAACTCCGGATTTGGAAGCGCTGGTGTGGATCAGCCCCCTGGAGATTGCATCATCACCCGACAGTGACCAGGCATCATTGTTCGACCGCTACAGCCGTACAGGGCGCACCGCGCTGGATCAGGCGAGCCCGTCAGTTCAGTCACTGGTGGACAAAGGTGGCGCAGCGCTCAATCCGTCGTTGCCGGTCTATACCGTGCCACGGAACGCAACCCTGATCGGTTCCACCGGCATGACCGCCCTGGTGGGGCGGGTACCAATTCAGGGGCAGGTCCGAGACCCCATGCCCTTCAAAGTGATCACCGGCAAGGAAAACCTGGCCGCCAACGGACTGCGGATCCCGGGTGTCGAAGGCATGATCTGGAGCGGCACCGCTGTTGGTGACTGGACGTTGTCCTGTGTGACCGGGACATTGGAGTCGGTGACTTTCGTGTTCGAGGACGGCACCATTCAAACCCTTTCCAGTGATGATAGATCCAGCGGCGGCAATCAGCTAGGTGGTTCCAGTGGAAGCAGCAATCGACCGCTGGGCTGGATTTCCGATGCGCAAGGCATCCCCTGTATCACCGGTGAGCGCAAGACCAACGCGCCGGCATTTCTGGCCCAACGCATTGGCGTGATGGCGCTCGAAGCCGCCGGAGAAGCCGCCGCGCAGGCTGAAACCACCACCTTGATCAATGACTCGGGTAATGCCACCAGCGTGGTCTCCGGTGAGACAGGTCAATACATCCTGGGCAAAACCCTGAGCGGGGGCAGCGACGAAGTGGCGAAGTGGTTGTGGGAGCGCCAGGCGCAAAGTTTCGATGCGGTCTTCGTGCCCGCGGGCGTCGAGCTGGCGATCCATGTCGACCACGAACTTCCCATCGATTTCCATTCCAATGGCAGGAAACTCCATCATGAAACGACTCTCTTCGGACAAGCGACGACTACCACCGCTTCTGGTCTTGATTAGCGGTTTGACGGTCGGCTGTGCCGGTACCAAGGAAACCGTTTTGCCACAGGACGGCCCGACCATGAAGTCCATCTACGATCAGCACATGGTCGATGTTCAGCGGTCCGATCAGCGACGCGCCATGGGTGGTCAGCCATTACCGCAATCCGGCTTCGAGCACTACCGCGGTTTTGTGAGGGAAGCAGCCAACGAAATCGACACCGTTTTTCCG
The DNA here is from genome assembly GCF_004745945.1 of Mangrovimicrobium sediminis. Lineage (GTDB taxonomy): Bacteria > Pseudomonadota > Gammaproteobacteria > Pseudomonadales > Halieaceae > Mangrovimicrobium > Mangrovimicrobium sediminis. The sequence goes on from NZ_SRLE01000011.1 coordinate 137,715, forward strand.
CGCCTGCCCAATCCCACGCTGGTGATGTACATCTTTCCCCACCTGTCAGGCCGTGAGCGCACGCCGGTACCGGGGTATGTCACCACCTTTCCATTTTACGAAACGGTGGAGTACGCATTACCGGGAGAAGTGTCGGGTGAGGTGTCCCCAGCGCCACCTTCGACCGCCGATCCCACTCAGCCAGACAGATAGGCAGGATTGCCCGATGCGAGCGAAGAAATCCGATCAGGGCGATGATGCGCCATTAACCAGCGCGTCGATCAAACGGCAGTACGAGCGACCCCCGTCCTTCACCGATCTGTTGCCCTGGATGGAATACTTCCCTGAGAGCAAAGCCTTTTTGTTGGAGGATGGTATCAGCATGGGCGCGCTGTTCGAGGTAACCCCGATCGGCTGTGAAGCCAGGACGCCGGTGTTTATGTCGCAACTGCGGGATGCGATCCAGATCGCCATCAATGAATCGATCCCTGAGCGGGATGACGCGCCCTGGGTGTTACAGATTTATGTGCAGGATGAGCCCCGGCTGCATCGTTTCAATGCGTTGATGGAACACTATCCGCCGCCTGCGGTTCGCGCATCCGACTATTCACAGTATTACCAATCTGTGATGGCCAGCCACCTGCAGGCGATCTCGAGGGCGGGGGGCTTGTTTGAGGACACCACCGTGACTGGCTCTCGCTGGCAGGGACAGCAACGCCGCATTCGTGTGGTGCTTTACCGCCGCCTCAGAAACAACGGTAAATCCCCTTCGATGCTGGAAATGGAAGAGGCTCTTAATGATGTGGCCATCAAATGGATCGCCTCGCTGGCCTCGGTGGGCATCAAAGCCAGGCGGGCCGATGGCCAGGCCTTCTATGAGTGGCTACTGCCCTGGTTCAATCCCCGACCGGGCGTGGCCTGTGGTGATCCGCAAACCCTGCTGCAGATTGCACCCTATCCCGGGGATGAAAATCTGCCATTCGGGTACGATTTCGCCGAGCAACTGACCCTGTCGATGCCGCGCTCCGATGAGGCCACGGCGAGCTGGATGTTCGACAACATGCCCCACACCGTCGTGACCGTGCAAAGCCTTCGGCGCACACCGGATATTGGGCATTTCACCGCCGAGCGCCAGGCCGGGGACCAGGTATTCTCGTTATTTGACCGGCTGCCCGAGCATACGGTCATGGCCATGAGCATCACCATCAAACCCCAGGACACGACCCGTAACCACATTGCCCAGATCAAGCGCGCCGCGGTGGGGGATTCGGCGGAAGCATCCATCACACGGGAGGATGCCGAACAGGTCGAGCGGGAGATGGCGCAGGGCAACAAACTCTACCCCGTAAACCTGGCATTCTACGTGCGCGGTGAGGATCACAAAGCCTTGCGAGCCAATTTGAATCGGCTCAATGCGCTGCTTCTGCCCAATGGCCTGCAACCGATCACCCAGGAAGCGGACTTGCTGGCACTGGACAGTTATATCCGCAACCTGCCCATGGCCTTTGACGTGGAGTTGGACAAGTCACGGCGCCGGTCGCGCCTGATTTTCTCCCGCCATATCGCCAATCTGGTGCCGTTCTACGGGCGCTCACGTGGGACGGGCCATCCGGGCATGGTGTTCTATAACCGCGGCGCCGAGCCCCTGGTGTTTGACCCGCTGCACCGGGATGACCGCAAGAAGAACGCCCACATGCTGATTCTGGGGCCGACCGGGGCGGGGAAGTCAGCGCTGTTGGTGTATTTGCTGCAACAGATGATGGCGCGCCACCGGCCCCGCGTCTTCATCATCGAAGCGGGAGGCTCGTTCTCCCTGTTGGGGCAGCACTTTGCCGGCCACGATCTATCGGTCAATCAGATCACCCTTAATCCCAACGTCGACGTCAGCCTGCCGCCGTTCGCCGATGCGCTGCGCCTGCTGGAGCGGCGCCAGTCGTTCAACCCCCTGGATGTCAACGATACGGCTATCGAATCGTCACTGGATGAAGAGGATGTGGAGGACGAGGGCGGCAACCGGGATATTCTCGGTGAAATGGAGATTGCCGCGCGCATCATGATCACCGGCGGCGACGAGCGCGAGGATGCCCGCTTGACCCGAGCAGACCGGCTATTGATCCGTAATGCCATATTCCTCGCCGCGAAAACGGTGAAAGAGACAAGTCGAACACAGGTGATTACCCAGGATGTCGTTGAGGCCTTCCGGGACATTGCCGCAAATCGTGAACTCCCTGAACACCGACGCAACCGTGCTCTGGAGATGGGCGATGGCATGGCGCTGTTCTGCTCGGGGCTGGCGGGGCATTTCTTTAACCGGCCGGGGCAGTCCTGGCCGGAAGCCGATGTCACCATCCTCGAAATGGGCATGCTGGCCCGCGAAGGTTACGAGGATCAGCTCACTGTCGCCTACTTGTCGATGATGAGCCACATCAACGACCTGGTGGAACGTCACCAACACGACGATCGCCCCACGCTGGTGGTCACCGACGAGGGCCATATCATCACCACCAACCCCCTGCTGGCGCGCTATGTGGTCAAGATTACCAAGATGTGGCGCAAGCTCGGCGCCTGGTTCTGGATCGCCACCCAGAACCTGGAGGACTTCCCGGATGCCAGCCGTAAAATGCTCAATATGATGGAGTGGTGGCTCTGCCTGGTGATCCCGAAAGAAGAAGTGGAGCAAATCGCCCGCTTCAAGGATCTGAATGATGAGCAGCGTAACCTGCTGCTCTCAGCGCGCAAGGAGCCAGGGAAATACGTGGAAGGCGTGGTGCTGGCCGACAAGGTCGAAGCCCTGTTCCGCAATGTCCCGCCGGCCCTGTCTCTGGCGCTGGCCATGACCGAAAAACACGAGAAGGCCGAGCGTGCGGCCATTATGCGCGAAAAGAACTGCACTGAGCTGGAGGCGGTTTACGAGATTGCCAGACGTATCGAGGAATCGCGCAAGCGGGAGTAGGGCGGGGCAAAAACCACCACGTCTCTGGTCAGAGTTTGTCGTTTCCCCCCTGCCGGCAATCCCTCAGCATGAATACCTTGTCAACGGTATCTGAGGCTGGATGACCGCAGGTGAATACTCGTAATGCCCTCCGTCTTCTTTCAACCTGCTTCGTCGTGCTGTTTTATCAGCCGGTTGATGCGAGCGAGCTCCCAGGTTCGATCGAGGTTTTCACCGATTCCTTCCACCCAGTTCAGAGCGATGCTGATGCTACCTCCGTGTACGTGATAGATCGTATCGACCGACTGCAGCAGGAACTCTCCAACGGTTTACCCGCGGATCCCGACACCGCAAAGCAGGTGGCGCTACGGCACCTGCAGCGCGTGGATGCCAGGCTCAGTGGTGAACTGGAAACTGCCGCTACCGGACTGGTCAAGGCGATGCAGTATGGCCTTGATGGCCATCCCGCCATTGTCTTCGATGGCAAGTTTGTCGTGTACGGCATGACCGACCTTGTCGCGGCAACTGAACTGTATCGGGAATGGCGGGCTGGAGTGCGTCGCCCATGATGCGCAGTCTCCGCTGTTTCGGATCCATACTGCTGATGTGGACCTCCCTCATGGGGCATGCTGGAAACATCACTACCACGGAAATCGTGTCTCAAACCGCGAGTGCAGCACTGAGTTGTATGCGCTGGATGCCGGTGGGGATGTGCTTTTGGCTGCGCTGTTCCCTCTATGAATGCAATGTCGAGACCTCGATCAAGGTTGGCCATTACCAGCCGGATGCGGTGGTGAGCAGCTACAACGATCTCGGCGGCAACCCCTGGACAGAGATCCGCAGTTTGCTTGGGGCTGCACAACATTCTGCCGCCACGGGGCTGCTCGGCAGCCTGCTTAGCGTGCCCATAGAGAGCGCCGGGAATCGAACGGAAGGCGGGCAGGGCAACAGGGACCACCGCAATCTTATCTTCCGGGAGACCGATGTCATCGGGCATCCAGTGAGCGCGCTATCAGACATTGTCGCGGGTGCCGGTTACCTGTGCGAGTCCGAAACCATCTCCTTCTACCCTTATTTCATGTCCAGTCTGGATGCGCTTTCCTGGCGGATGGAGATCCCGGAGATGTTCTACCCCGCCAGCTCGATTCCTGGTCTGCGAGAAATTGGCACCTGGCCGCTCCAGACCTGGGGTGGTGTGTACCCGAGAACGGGCTGGACAACGCAGGCTGAGGAGCCCAAGGCAGCGGCGATCAACGCACAACGCGCTGGGGATATCGTGACGCGAGGCGGTCAACCGCACATTTACGACCAGATCTCGCCGTCCTCCAGCGCGGACCAGCGAATCTGGTCACCGGGCCCATTGGTTGAAGGCGATCCAAGCACTGGCGAGTGGCAGATGCTGCTGCCTCGAGCTGAAGCTAGCTGCAGCGTATTTGGCACCAACGATCTGGCAAGCGCAGCGGGTTGGGGCGGTGGACGCGTCGACGAGGAGGGCGACTACGCCTGGAACCTTTGGCGGCCCTGCCAGTGCTGTGAACGGCAGGGTCAGTTCTTCCTGTACGACATCAACTGGATCATCTACCCACCATGATCAAACGCACTGTGCTTTGTATATCTCTCCTCCCGTCACTCCTGATGTTGGGTCATGGCGCGAGCGCCGCACAGGCGCCGACTGAAGATGGTTTGTGGTACTACGAGATCGGTGGTGCGGAACCTGTTTCAGTACCGGCGAATCCAGCAGTGGTTTCTGTCACCTTGGGTGGCTCTGCCCAACTGGGGCTGGGCTATAGTTGTGGCAAGTTCGATCCAGTGGCCGCGGTGACCAACACCCTGAACGATATCGGTGGCGGCGTTGATGATATGATGAACGCCATGACCGCTGCCGCCACGAGCGCTATAGCGGCCTTGCCCGCGCTGATCCTGCAGCGGGCCAATCCGGGTCTTTACGATCTCTTCCAGAACGCCCTTATCAAGGCCGAAGAAACCATGCAGCTGGCCACCAAGTCCTGCGAGCAAATGGAGGCCGAGATTGCCCAGGGCAAGAACCCCTATGCCGATCTGATTACCTTATCCAAAGGGAATGACTGGAAGGTGCAGATGGGGATTGGCGGCAATGATGCGGTCACCGCCAAAGACACGGTGGAATCCTCCAATGGCGACAACGGTGTGCCCTGGATAGGTGGGCAGGCTGGCGGCAGCGGCCAGCCGGTGCTGGAGTTCACCGGGGATATCGTCGAAGCCGGTTACAACATCAATATGAACCGGGCTGTGACCGACCCCAGTCCGGTCCCGGCCGCATCGGCTACGCGCCTCTCGGAAATATGGGGCTCGCCCGCCGACGCCCGCGACTGGACGGTGGATGTGGTGGGGGAAAACATCGTCACTACCTGCGACACCTGCCGCAAGGACAGTATTCCCGGTACCGGCCTGCTACCAAAGCTCTATCAGGAGTCGGCCATTGTCGCCACTGAGATCCAGAACCTGGTTAGCGGCGCGACCCCGCCCACGTTGGCCAATCTCGATCAGATCACTGCCCCCGGTGTGGCCATCACCCGCCAGGTGATCGAAGCGATCCGTGAGATGCCGGCCTCCGAGCAGAGCCTGATCATGGGGCGTCTGGTCTCCGAGATCAGTATCGCGCGTACGGTCGAGAAAGCACTGTATGCCCGCCGTCTGCTCTTGTCGGGACGCCAGGTACCGGAAGTTTACGCCACCGAGGTGGCCCGCGAACACGCTGAAAACTCTATCGCTGAGCTCGATAAAGAGATTGAAAACCTGCTGTTCGAAACCCGGGTGCGCCGAGAAGTAGTCTCGGATACCGTTGCCACGCTGCTCGAGCGAGCGGCTGCGAAACGGCAGAGTTCACTGACGGTACCAGAAGTGCCGACACTCGATCCCAATCCCTTGCGAGGCGGTCGTGTGCAGTAATATCCGCTCACGACGTAGAGGTTTTCTGCTGTTCACCACCGTGGCCGCCCTGCTGACCGCAGGAGCGGGTTATCTACTGATGCATCGATTGCAAACCGAGTCCATCCAATCGATTCAGCAAACGATGGACACTTGGCGGGTGGCGTTGACCCTGCTGCGCTGGGGCGTGATCGCCGTGGTGGCATTCAGCTGGAGCCACGTTGTCCAGCGCTTATCTGCGTCAGGAAAGCTGAGTTCCGTCCAGGCTGAGTACCTCACCGGATTGCGATGGCGGGCAGTTACCTGGCTGATCATACTTGAGCTGGTGCTAGGGCAGGGGATGGTCGTGAAGTTCTTCGACATCATTGCTGGGACGAACAGCAAATGAGCGTCGACAGTTATCTGGAACTTTTTACTTCACTCTTTGGCTGGGCCTTCTACGGTATTCTGTGGGACGTGCTGGTCGGTACCGGTATCGTCTATCTCCCCTTCCTTGGGATCCTGATCGATAACTGGCGTGAACCGGCGCAAGGCGGCGAAGTCGGCCATGCCAGTGGCCTGTCGCTACGACGGATGGAGATCGAGTTGTTTATCGCGCTGTTGGTGGTCGTGCTCGCCGGGCAGCCAGCTGCGCTCACACCCCTCAACGCGGCAACCCTGTCCCATTCACCACCGCCCACCCTGTTGGACCCAACACCGACGACTGCAACGGTAGCGTCCCCACAGAGTACTTATGGCACGGCCGGATTCACGGGTTCAGCAGCAACCGTCAATGTTCCCGTCTGGTGGTACGGCGTGATCTCCCTCAGCTCAGGGTTGAATCACGCCATCATCGAAGGCCTGCCAACGGTCGCTGATATGCGCACCTTTGAGCAGCAAGCCCGCCTGGCCACCATCGCGGACCCTCGCCTTCGGCAGGAGGTCAGTGACTTTTTCAGCCAGTGTTACATCCCGGCCCGCTCCAAGTACCAGGCAGAGCGGCCGAATACGCCGGCGATCAGTGGCATCCTCGCCACCTACGGCGCCGACGACCCGGACTGGATGGGCTCCCACGTCTACCGCGATACCCCAGGCTTCTACGACACATTGCGCCCAGCCAACCAAATCACCGGCTGGGCCTACAATGCAGTCAGGGACACAGAGTACGATCTGACGGCGCCGCCGACTTGGGGCAAACCCTACTGCAATCAGTGGTGGGACGATGCTGCGATCGGGCTAAGTCAGAAGCTGATCAATGAAGCCGATGCCACATCCGCAGGCTTCTCCGGTTTGGTGGTCGCCATCGCGCCTACACTCGCCAGCGAGCAGCAAAACGACGCCGTCGCCAAGACGGTGCTTACCAACGCTCCGCCTTCCTGGTCGAGCAACGATCTGATTGCCAACAATACTTCCAGTTCAGGCTTGTTCAATACCGCCGGCAATATCGTCAAAGGGGGCCTCGCCGCCGGTGGCGTAATTACCGCATCAGCCTTGTTTTCCATCACCATGACCGCCGTGCTGCAGTCACTGCCCATGGTCCAGGCCATTATGCTGCTGGGTATCTATGCACTGTTGCCCCTGGTGGTGGTCCTATCCCGCTACTCCATTGCCATGATGGTAGTCGCAGGCATGGCGATTTTCACCATCAAATTCTGGACGGTACTCTGGTACCTGGCCATGTGGGTGGATCAGAACTTGATTCTGTCGATGTATCCGGACGTCAACGTCTTCCTGCAGATCTTCGCCAACCCCGGCGAACATGACGCCAAGCGCATGCTGCTGAATATGATTACGACCAGTCTCTATCTGGGATTGCCGCTGCTGTGGAGCGGGATGATGGCGTGGGCGGGGGTGCAGGTTGGTCGATCAATCAACAATGCGACGGCACCATTGGCGCGTCCAGGGGAGGATGCTGGTAGACAAGGTGGTGCGTTAGGAAAAGCGGCAGTAGGCCGGGGTGTCCGCCGTTAGTGCTGGGTCAAGCTAATCATCATCGTACCAGCCGTAGGGATCGGTTCCTGCATCCAGACGACCAGTGCGGTGATTATACTCACCCGACAAGTCTGAATCGTGTAGCCGGCGTTCCTCGTCTTGTCGAACTTCTACTGAGGCAAACAACTCGCGAAAAGTATTGAGTATCGCCAATGCTAATCCGAGCACCAATACCCCCGCGTGTTGCAAGATGACTCCCGCGCGGGCCAGCGAACCTGGATATTGGGATGCACGTTTGACCATCCTTAAATCATAGCTGATGTTGAGAGAATGAAAAACTATGGATTCATGAAGAAGGGGGTACGGTACAGGTTCAAGCACAAGTATCCATAATCGAAAAGCAGCCAGCCCTTGCTATGAGTGGCTAGATTTCAAATAATCCTTGGCTTGTCATGCAGGGATGCGTATTCATGCAGCTTACCCATGCTGAGTTGAAAACCCGCCAGCGGGCGGAACGCGATGCGTATCCTCCCGGGCTAACCATGCGCGTCCATCGGGCACTCAGCTGGCTCGACCGGGCCGAGCAATGCGAGGACGATGACGGTCGCTTCATCTTCCTCTGGATCGCCTTCAATGCGGCTTACGCGAACGATCTGGGTGATGGCGATCGGTTGTATGAGAAGCAGGCCTTTGGCCAGTTCCTCGACAAACTGATCGAGTTAGACGCGCAGGACGTCCTCTACAAATTGATCTGGAATGAATTTCCCGGCTCCATCCGAGTGTTGCTCAAAAACCATTACGTCTTCGAGCCGTTTTGGGAGTACCACCGGGGCAATATCGCTGAAGAAGAGTGGCAGGCGCAGTTTGATCGCGCGAACCGGGGAGCTTTCAAAGCGCTAACAGAACACCGGACTGGAGCGGTACTGTCCATTGTCTTGTCTCGCATGTACACCCTCCGGAATCAACTCATTCACGGTGGCGCGACCTGGAATTCCGCCGTCAACCGTGAGCAGTTGCGCGACTGTACAGCCTTCCTCGGCAAGCTGGTGCCGTTCGTCATTCATTTGATGATGGATCATCCCGAGACGCTCTGGGGTGACGCCTGTTATCCCGTGGTGGATTGACGCCAACGACTCCGTCGATTGCAGTCAATGAGCCCCTCTCCGCCTATCGCCTGATGCAGGGTTTAGAGGCCCAAGGATTCCAGCCGACGTGAGTCCTGGGGGCGGCGTAACCTGCTCGAAAACTGTACGTGTATATGTATACACAATATACACGTCGCCTATGGTGACTAGAATTGAAATCCTCCAGCGCTGACCCCGCCAGATAAGCAGGGCTAGCCACTGCTCATCGAAACTGCGGAGGTTCACCATGACTGACATCAAACTCGACATCCTGCCCCAGCGCTCCGCTGTAATGGCGGACCACAGCACCGAGCTCTATGCGCTGGTGCGGGCACAGGCCCCGTCGCGCCCTCAGGGCGGTGAAGCTGATCGGATTCCCCTGAACCTTGCCCTAGTGCTGGATCGTTCCGGCTCAATGGATGGACGGCCCCTTGAGGAAGCAAAGCGTTGTGCCGGCTATATCGTTGATCAGCTGGAGAGCCGGGATCGCCTGGCCCTGCTCACCTACGATAACCGGGTTGATGTAGTTGTGCCTTCGACGCTGGTGAGTGACAAGGGTCAGCTCAAGCGTGCGATAGACAGAATCTATTCCGGCGGATGCACGGCCCTGTTCGACGGCTGGCAGGCTGGTGCGCTGCAGGGGCTGGAGTTTGCGGCGGAGAAGAACCTCACCCGGGTGCTTTTGTTGTCCGACGGATGTGCCAATGTCGGCCCCACGGAGCCGGACGAGATCGTACCCCAAGTCTCCGCTGCCCTGGCGCGCGGCGTCAGCACATCCACCTATGGCCTGGGCCATCATTTCAACGAGGAATTGATGGTTGAGATCGCCGGTGCGGGCGGCGGGCAGAGCTATTACGGCGAATCAGCGGAAGATCTGCTAGACCCCTTCCAGGAGGAGTTCTCCCTGATGGCCGCCCTGTGCGCCCGTCAGGTCAAGCTGACGCTATCCGCTCCCGAGGGTATCGAATTCGAGCTACTCAACGATTATCGTGAACTGGAAGCCAGCACCTGGCAGATGCCCGATTTCGCATATGACGGCGAAGCCTGGGCGCTGGTCAAGCTGACTGTGCCGGCTGAGCTGCCCAATCCGCAGGGCAATGCAGACATTGAGCTTCTACGTGCCTTCATCAGCTACACCGACGTGGTGACCGAAAAGCCGGACACGCGCTCATACACCCTGCGCCTGCCGCGGGTAGCCCCGGACGCCTGGGCGGCTATCGCAGAGGATGAGCGGGTGGCGGGGCGCCTGCAGGAGATACGCGTGGCGCAGATGCAACGCGAAGCGCGCCAGGCTGCGCTGGATGGCGACTGGGCCAGAGTGGATGCCATCGTCGCGCGGGCCGAAGCTGAGGCGGGCGATAACGCCTGGGTGAAAGAGGCCCTGGAATCGTTGAAGCGCTATGCCCGGGGCAGGGACCGGGAACGGATGTCGAAGGAGGCAATGTATATGTCCCGCAAGCTGCACCATCGGTTGGCGGAACATGACGAAAATGCACGGGATTACCTGCAAGACGTGGAATCCACCAAGGCGGGCTATCTGCGTCGGAAACGGGAGCAAGGAAAGCGGATGGACCGTAGAGACTAATAACCAAAATGCCTCGAACTTCGCCGTTTCTGGTCACAATTTGACCAAATGCTACGGAATTTCGTCATGGAGTCACCCCTGGGTTAGACTGGGCCGTTAGCCTGTCTCGCACCAGCGGTGGCTATGCTATTTGGGGAAGTTGGGGTAATACAAAGAGCCATGAAGTCCAAGGATCACGGATGCTAAAACTCGAAGACATCAAGAAGGACGCTCAGGTTCGGGGTATTCAGTCCGACGAGATCGTGCGCGTGGTCCAGGTGGAGCCGGTCGGCGATGCAGCCCTGACCGTATACTACAAGGACAGCCAGGGTCGGCTGGGCGAACAGATGCTGTTCCGCTCCGATGAGCCCCGCCTGGCGCTCGCCGAAGCGGGCCGACCCTGGGCCTTCGACGCCCCCGGCGCGGACTTCAAATTGGGCCTGGAGGCCTATCGGATTTCCCAGGCCGCATTGTTCGACCCCATGATGGCGGTGCACACCTCCAACGTGGAGCCCCTGCCGCACCAGATTTCGGCGGTCTACGAGGCCATGCTGCCGCGCCAGCCCCTGCGCTTTGTGCTAGCGGACGACCCCGGTGCCGGCAAAACGATCATGGCGGGGCTGCTGATTCGGGAGCTGCTGGTACGCGCGGATGCCAGGCGCATCCTGATTGTTGCCCCCGGCTCGTTGACTGAGCAGTGGCAGGACGAGCTCCTGGAAAAGTTTGGCGTCCAATTCGAAATCTTCAGCCGTGAGAAACAGGAGCAGTGTGCCTCCGGTAACTATTTTGACGAGCAAAACCAGCTGATATGCCGGCTGGACCAGCTCTCTCGCAACGAGGAACTGCAGGACAAGCTCAAGGCCAGCGAGTGGGACCTGATCATCGTTGACGAGGCCCACAAGCTGTCCGCGAACTACTATGGTCAAAAAGTAAACAAGACCAAGCGTTTCCAGTTGGGTGAATTGCTGGGGTCCATCACTCGGCACTTCCTGCTGATGACGGCCACACCCCACAACGGCAAGGAAGAAGACTTCCAGATCTGGCTTTCTCTGCTCGACGGCGACCGCTTCTTCGGCAAGTTCCGCGAGGGCGCTCACAAGGTCGATGTCTCCGACATGATGCGCCGCATGGTCAAGGAGGAGCTGCTCAAATTCGACGGCACACCGCTCTTCCCAGAACGTCGGGCCTACAGCGCCAACTACGAACTCTCCGATGCGGAAGCGGCGTTGTACACCGCTGTAACGGACTACGTCCGCAATGAGATGAACCGTGCCGACAACCTGAATGGCAAACGCAAAGGCACTGTCGGTTTCGCCCTCACCCAGCTTCAGCGCCGCCTGGCCTCCAGTCCGGAAGCCATTTACCAATCCCTGAAGCGACGTCACAAGCGTCTGGAAGACCGCCTGGAAGAAATGAAGCTGATCGCGCGTGGCAAGCGCGTGCAGGATGGTGTGGCGGTTACCTTGGGGGAGTACAACGTCACCAAGACCTTCGAACTGCCGGATAACTTTGACGAACTCGACGAAGAACTCAGCGCCGAGGAGTATGAACTGTATTCCGACCAGGTAGTCGACCAGGCCACAGCCTCGGAAACCATCCCCGAACTGGAAGCCGAGATCCTGATCCTGAAGGACCTGGAGCAACAGGCCCTGGACGTGGTGCGCTCAGGCAGTGACAGGAAGTGGGCGGAGTTGTCCCACCTGCTGCAGGATCGGCCCGAGATGTACACGGAGTCCGGCAGCCGCCGCAAGCTGATTATCTTCACCGAGCACAAGGACACGCTCAACTACCTGGTGGGCCGTATCGGCGGCATGCTCGGCAACCCCGATGCGGTCATCACCATCCACGGCGGAGTCAATCGGGACAACCGCCGCAAGGCGCAGGAAGAGTTCCGCAATAACCCGGACGTGCTGGTGCTGGTCGCCACCGACGCCGCCGGGGAGGGCGTGAACCTGCAGAACGCCAACCTGATGGTGAATTACGACCTGCCCTGGAACCCCAATCGCCTTGAACAGAGGTTCGGCCGCATCCACCGTATCGGCCAGACCGAAGTTTGCCATCTCTGGAATCTCATCGCGGCCCAGACGCGAGAGGGGCAAGTGTTCCAGCGCTTGTTCGATAAGCTGGAGGTGGAAAAGCAGGCTCTCGGCGGCAAGGTGTTCGATATCCTGGGCGAAGCCTTCGAGAACAAATCGCTCAAGGACCTGCTTATTGAGGCAATCCGCTATGGCGATTCGGCAGAGGTGAAGGACCGCCTACACCAGGTGATCGATGGGGCCCTGGATACCGAGCACCTGAAAGAAATTTTGCGACGCAACGCCCTCGTCGAGCAACACATGAGCCTGGAGGATCTCTACGCCGTTAAAGAGGAGATGGAGAAGGCCGAAGCCCGCAAGCTGCAGCCTTATTTTATCCGCGCGTTCTTCATGGAGGCATTCCAGACACTCACGGGAGAATTGCGTCCGCGGGAAACGGGCCGCTATGAAATTCGGCACGTCCCCGGCGCTATCCGTGAGCGAGACCGTGTTATTGGTGAGAGCCGTACACCGGTACTGCGAAAGTACGAGCGCATCTGCTTCGAAAAAGACCTGGTGCGCCTGCGCGGCAAGCCCATGGCCGACCTGATCCACCCGGGTCACCCGCTGATGCACGCCACCATCGACCTGATACTGTCTGCCCATCGTGGCAAACTGAAGCAGGGCGCCGTACTGGTCGACCCCAATGACGATGGCCTGGAGCCCCGGGTCCTGTTCATGGTGGATCACAGCATTCGGGAAGCGAGAGGTGACAAGGCGACAGATCAGCCCAGGGTAGCCTCCCGTCGGTTGCAATTCGTGTCCATAGATCAGCAGGGTACCGCGTATCACGCAGGCTGGGCGCCCCACCTGGATTTCCAGCCAATCGACGATTACGACCGGAAGCTGGTACAGGACATTCTCAATGCCCCCTGGCTGGCCAGCAACCTGGAGAGCCTGGCCCTGGGTCACGCGTCCCAGCACCTCGTCCCGGAGCATTATCAGGAAGTTAAAACCCGGCGCGAGCGTCAGTCCGACAAGGTGCTGGCCGCGGTCAATGAACGTCTGGTCAAGGAGATCAACTACTGGTCCGATCGCTATATCAAGCTGACTGATGACGTAGCGGCCGGCAAGCAGCCACGCATGCAGCCGGAGAATGCACGTCGTACAGTAGAAGAGCTCACGGCCCGCCTGGAACAGCGCAAACGGGAACTGGAAGCCATGAAGAATGTGGAGTCCAGTACGCCGGTGGTGATTGGTGGTGCTTTGGTGGTACCACAGGGCTTGCTGGCTCAAAGAAAGGGTGAGGCTAACTTCTGCGCTGATGCTGCCGCGCGCTCACGAATTGAGCGGATTGCGATGAACGCGGTTATGGATGCTGAGTGCAGCCTGGGACACTCCGTGAAAGATGTTTCTGCCGAGAAGTGTGGCTGGGACGTCACCGCCCAGCCCCCTGCCAACCCTGATAACTCACTCAAGCCGGATCGTCACATCGAGGTTAAGGGTCGTGCCAAGGGGCAGAGCACCATTACTGTCAGTCGCAACGAAATCATGTACGCACTCAACCAGGCGGATAAGTTCCTGCTGGCAGTGGTAATTGTCGATGGGGACGAGTTCGAGGGGCCGTTCTACATTCGCGAGCCATTTACCAGCGAACCCGATTTCGGTGTGGCGAGTGTGAACTACGAATTGGGCGACTTGTTAGGCAAAGCGGTTGCGATAGAAAAAAGCCTACTGCCAGAGTGAGCAGTCTAGCGCCGATAATTTGCAGTACTTTGTGAGATCAAAAGAAAATCCAGGTTTTAATCGATGAGCTACAACGTTACAACAATCGCGGAAACGCTCGGCCGGATCAATCAGGGAGTCTATATTCCCGGCATCCAGAGGCCCTACGTCTGGACGGCGGACCAGATCATCCGCTTGTTCGATTCCCTTATGCGCAAGTACCCCATCGGCACGTTGCTGCTCTGGAATTTGCCCGCGCAGAGCCGTGATGACTGGGAAGTTTACCGTTTCGTAGAGAATTTCTGGGAAGGAGATATCCATAACGATCGCGTTGAAATCTCCGGCGATCAGCCTTGCACACTCGTCCTGGATGGCCAGCAGCGCTTGACCTCCCTGCTTATCGGGCTGAAGGGTACCTACACACTCAGGAAAAAAGGTAAGCGTCGTTCCAACGCTGATGCTTGGGAGGAGTTGGCACTGCATATCGACCTGGCTCATGCCCCAGAGGCGGACGATGCACTGGATGACGAAGACAGTCCACTGAGTGAGCATTATCGCTTCAAGTTTTTCGACGTGAGTGACCGTCCCCGGCAAAAGCCGGGGGAGTTGTGGTTTGAGGTGTCTTTCATTCTCGGTGTCGCAACTGAGGAAGAGTATGCGCGGCTGGAGACCAGTTGGATCACCAACAACAGCAGTCTTGAAGCATCCCAAAAATCTGTCGCAAAGGAAAACCTTCGCCGTCTTTGGGATATGGTCTGGCAGGACGAAACGCTCGCCTCTTTCACCGAGAAGAGCGCATCCTATGACCGGGTCCTGGATATTTTTATCCGCGCCAACGACGGTGGTACACGCCTGAGCCGCAGTGACCTGCTGATGTCCGTCATTACCCTGCGCTGGGAGCAGTTCAATGCGCGTACCGAAACAGAAGAACTGCTGGAGGCACTCACCAAGGAATTGTTGCCGAAACGCGCATTCCAGCGCGAATTCCTGCTACGCACGGCGCTTTACCTGAACAATCTCGATTTCAGTATCCAGGTAAAGAATTTCACGCCAGCGAATATCCGCAAGCTGGAGCAGTCCTGGGACTCAGTGAAGCAGGCGATGACGTTTACCGCGCGCTGGATGCGGGCCAATGGCTTGTATGGCGATGCCTTGTCAGGCCACAACCTGGTCATGTTTCTTTCTTACTACTTCTGGTTTAAGGGGATCAGCGACGAAACCACCCCACTTTCAAACGAGAATTCCGAAACCATTCGCCAGTGGGTGATTCTGATGCAGTTCCAGAAATTGCTGTCACTGCAAACAAAAAAGAATCTCACAGACTATCGAACTGTCATTCGTAAAATGCCATCACACAGCGTCGATTTTCCAGTGGCTGATGTGTCGCGTATGTTTGCATTGAATGGTCGTGTGTTTGGCTTTAACGCAGAGTGGTCAGAAAAGCTCTGCGATGTCGAAATGGACCAGAATAATGCTGAAAAATTGCTCTCTATTGTCTACGGCAAGGACCTCGCTGCCAACCAGCTGCGGCCGTTGCCGCTGATACAGTCGCGCTATTTCATGCCAGAAGAGTTGAAGCGCGCGGGCATTCCCGAAGCGCTACATACCAGTGTCCAGCATCATGCCAATAGGTTGGGGCTCGCTCTGGCGCTGACGGAGGATGAGTCGGTTCATTACTACGAGCTGCCATTCGATCAATGGATTCAGAGGCTTACACCCAATCAGTTGGAACAGCACTTTCTCCCCGACGACATTCAAAACTATCGTCTGGGAAATCTACCCGAACTGATTACCCGGCGACGGGAGATTATCGCAAGTCGGTTGGGTGAGACGATCCCAGAGGTCAGGGAATCAGCGTGAAGGCGTGGTCGTGGAGATGAGCGAATATTTGCAGCTGCAGGAGCGGACTTGGTACGGGTGGCAAATGTTGCCGGGATACGGGAACGGTTATCAGCCCTATTATTCGCCGATCTTTGTACAGCAGGTCAAACCACTGAAAACTGGTAAAGGCCTACTGGAGCTGAAATTCTTCAACGCATTCTATGCTGAAGGTGTGCAGGGATTTGAACTGCGAATGAAAGTCCAGGATCGGCATCTCGAGTACCTTATCGCACAGCTCGATTATCCTGATGAGCATCGCAATGCGATCATTTCAACTATCAGTTTCGATTGGGTCAGGGAGATGCTGCCCACACTGTGGTATCACCGCCCTCCGGCACATTTCGATGGATTGGCTAGCTCGGAGTGCCAGTACTATCTCAGCCAGGCTTTCTTCGGAAGGCTGCGGCCATGATCAGGAAGTAGTTTGATGCAGGTTAAAAGCCCCAAAAAGCTTATTGAAGTCGCACTTCCCCTCGACGACATCAATGCAGCCGCGGCGCGGGAAAAATCCATCCGCCACGGCCACCCCAGCACTCTGCACCTGTGGTGGGCTCGTCGGCCACTGGCGGCGGCACGAGCGGTTCTTTTCGCCCAGTTAGTGAATGACCCCGGCTACCAGAGGGAGTTGGGTTACGGCGTCAACAAAAAGGAGGCGGAGATCAAGCGCGAAAAGCTGTTCCAGATTATTCGCGACCTTGTGCTGTGGGAAAATACCAACAATGAGGAAGTGCTAGGCCGAGCGCGCGAGGCCATATGGGAGAGCTGGCGCGAGACCTGCCATCTCAATCGAAACCATCCGCAGGCAAAGGAACTCTTCGATCCTGAAAGGCTTCCAGCATTCCACGATCCGTTTGCTGGAGGTGGTGCAATTCCACTGGAAGCTCAAAGGCTTGGATTGGAGAGCTATGCCTCAGATCTCAACCCAGTCGCGGTGATGATCAACAAGGCAATGATTGAGATTCCGCCTCGATTCGCAGGCCAAGCACCGGTGGGACCCCTGCCGGAGGGTGAAAAGCAAGCCAAGCTGGTTGACGACTGGAGCGGGGCTAGGGGTCTTGCTGAAGATGTGCGCCGCTACGGCCATTGGATGCGCGAACAGGCTTTCAAACGCATCGGTCATTTATACCCGAAAGTAACTATTACCCCTGAATTGATTGCCGGGCGGCAGGATCTCAAGCCCTATGAGAACGAAGAGCTGACGGTAATAGCCTGGCTGTGGGCGCGCACGGTCAAGAGCCCTAATCCAGCCTTCAGCGATGTCGAGGTTCCGCTGGTCCGGTCATTCATGTTGTCGACCAAAAAAGGAAAGGAGGCTTGGGTAGAGCCAGTAATAGAGGGTGACAGCTACCGATTTGAAGTCAGGCTTGGAAAGCAGCCGGTAGGCGGGATTGTCGGAACGGTCGAGCGGTCTGGGGCTACATGCATAATGTCTCAGACTGCCATGACATTTAAGTACGTTAGATCTGAAGGTAAAGCCGGGCGCATGGGTGTGCGCCTGATGGCGATAGTGGCAGAGGGAAACCGAAGTAGGGTTTACCTATCACCAACCGAAGAAATGGAGCGTCTGGCAGAAAAAGCAGAACCAGTTTGGAAGCCCGAGCATACACTTCCGGTCAATCCGAGGGACTTTAAGACACCGAACTATGGGCTTAATACGTTTGGTGATCTATTTACTCCTCGACAACTCGTTGCACTGACGACCTTTTCCGATCTGGTACAGGAAGCCCGCGAAAGGGCCTTTACTGGTGCCAAAGCCGCCGGCGTACCGGACGATGGTATAGGGTTGGCTGATGGCGGTAGCGGAGCTACAGCATATGGTGATGCAATTGGAGTTTATCTAGGCTTCGCCTCAAGTCGCCTCGCAGATAGAAGTTCGACTGTTTGTACATGGGATTCACACAAAAGCGCCGAAAAAATAAGAAACGCTTTTGGAAGACAGGCAGTTCCTATGACTTGGGACTTTGCAGAGGGAAACTGTATGACTGAGTCTTCGGGGGGCTTTACAGTACAAGTCGAGTATATAGCAAAGTCTATCGAACGCCTGCCTTGTTTTTTGAACGGATTTGCGGAGCAACTAGATGCTGGAAGCCAAAGACTAAGTGTCGCAAAACTTGTTTCTACTGATCCTCCATATTACGACAATATCGGCTATGCCGACCTTTCCGACTATTTTTACGTATGGATCCGACGCTCTCTGCGCAGCGTTTATCCGGAACTCTTTGGGACCATGGCAGTACCTAAGGCTGAAGAATTGGTTGCTACACCTTATCGTCATGGTGGAAAGGAAGAGGCTGAATCCTTTTTCCTCGATGGGATGACCCGCGCAATCCACAATCTAGCGGAGCAGGCCCATCCTGCCTTCCCTGTGTCGATATATTACGCATTCAAACAATCGGAAACTAAAGAGGGTAGTACCACTAGTACAGGTTGGGTAACCTTCCTTGAAGCAGTGATTCGGGCTGGATTCTCCATTGATGGCACTTGGCCAATGCGCACTGAGCTTGCCAATCGCATGATTGGCTCGGGTACAAATGCGCTGGCGTCCTCAATTGTATTGATCTGTCGAAAGCGCCTGTCCTCTGCAGATACGATTTCGCGTCGGGATTTCCAGCGCCAGCTACGAGAAGAGATGCCTGAAGCTTTGGAAACCATGATCGGCGGCGAAAGCGGCCAGAGCCCTATTGCACCGGTTGACCTCGCACAGGCATCGATTGGCCCGGGCATGGCCATCTTCTCCCAGTATTCGGCAGTCCTTAACCAGGACGGAACCAATATGGGTGTCCATGATGCCCTAATACTGATCAATCGTGCTATTACCGATTACCTGAGCCCGGACTCTGGTGCCTTCGACGCAGATACCCAGTTCTGTTCCAGCTGGTTTGAGCAGTACGGCTGGAGCACTGGCCAATTTGGTGAGGCAGATGTACTGGCGAGGGCTAAAGGAATAAGTGTGCAGGGGGTAGCTGATGCTGGGGTGTTGGAGTCCGGCAAGAAAAAGGTCCGGTTGCTTCGTTGGGAGGAGTACGCTGAGGATTGGGATCCCACCACGGATAATCGAACACCGATTTGGGAGGCCTGCCACCAGATGATTCGCAGTCTAAACAATCAAGGGGAAGCAGCCGCTGGAGCACTACTAGCGAAAATGCCGGAGAAGGGGGAGCCTATCCGACAGTTAGCGTACCACCTCTATACGTTGTGCGAGCGTAAAAAGTGGGCTGAAGAGGCCCGCGCTTACAATGAGTTGATCGCCTCCTGGCACAGGGTCGTTGCTGCCTCCCATGAGGTAGGTCACAGCGGTACTCAAAGTGGCCTGGACTTTTGACTAGGAGGTTGCCATGACGTCAATTCGAGTCCATCGCCAAGATAAGGAACTGACAGGTAAGGCACTCAGCGCGAATACTCTCGCCAGTTTTCTTGCAGCTCAGCAAGTGCGTTCTGTCGCTGACTTGGCTACAGGCAGGGCCATGTCCACTTCACTGCTTCACTTTCTGAATCGGCGAAAGGCTTTGGAATATTGGCAATCGAACGGCTGGTTGCGGCGGGAGCCATCAGGTACCTACCTGACCGAGGCGGGACTTGACGAAGTTGAGTTGCGAGAATCCGGCCAGGCAGTCAATGCCAACGGCCGAAGAAAGTCGGGCAATATCGATCCGATGCAGGTTGCTGCCGCCCTCAGGTTTATTGAGACTGGCCAGCTGGATGAGACCGAAGCAGAAGTATCGGTCTTGTTGGAAACATTTGTGTATAGGATTTGGGTATGAAACCGCAGCATTGGCGAGAAGAGCGCGTCTATACCGGAACGACTGCTTTCGGGCAGACTGCCTCCTTTTCTCCCATGAAATCAGCCTTAGTGGCAGATGGCCTGATCTTTGGCTGGGATTCTGAGGACAACAATTATGCACATTGAGTCTATACGCCTAAAGAACTTCAAGAGTTTCCGTGACGCAGAGATGACGGACATCCCGCGTTTTTGCGTGATCGTCGGCGCCAATGGATCGGGTAAGTCTACGCTGTTTAGCGTATTTGAGTTCTTGCGCGAGGCACTTTCAAGTAATGTCCATACCGCATTGATGAAACTTGGTGGTAGTCGTGGCTTTACCGAAGTGCGTACCCGGGGTTCAGATGGCGACATCGAGATCGAATTGAAATTCCGTGAGAGCGAAGACGCGCCGTTGATTACCTATTTTCTCTCTGTGGGCGAACAGCAAGGTAAGCCGATAGTGACTCGCGAAATCCTCAAGTATCGCAGGGGTAGTGGAGGGCAACCCTGGCATTTCCTTGATTTCAGCAACGGCGAAGGGGTGGCGGTAACCAATGAACTCGACCGGGTCACTGATGTAAAGGATCTTCATCGCGAACAGCAGAAGCTGCGCTCCCCTGAGATTTTGGCAGTCAAGGGCCTGGCCCAGTTCGAACGCTTTCCTGCTGTGATGACACTGGGAAACTTGATCGAGAATTGGCACATATCTGATTTCCATATCAGTCGAGCACGTCCGGAGCAGGAGTCCGGTTATGCCGAGCACCTTTCCCGTGAAGGTGAAAATCTATCTTTGGTCACGGAGTATTTGCACAGTCGGCATCCCGAGGTCTTTAAGACTGTCTTGAAGAAGCTCTCGGAACGGGTGCCAGGCATTACCCAGGTCGATGCTAAGACAACAGAAGAGGGACGGGTCCTACTGCGCTTTCAGGATGGCGCATTCGAGGATCCCTTCCTGGCTCGGTATGTATCGGATGGCACGATCAAAATGTTTGCCTACCTGGTCTTGTTGTACGACCCGGAGCCACATCCTTTGCTCTGTGTGGAAGAGCCAGAGAATCAGCTATACCCCACACTGCTATGGGAGTTGGCCGAAGAGTTCCGCGCCTACGCGGAGCGGGGAGGGCAGGTGTTTGTCTCCAGCCACTCACCGGATTTCCTGAACGCGGTTGGGATTGATGAGGTCTATTGGCTTATCAAGAAGAACGGATGCACCGAAATCAAACGAGCGCGGGATGACAAACAGATTGCCGCGTTTATCGCCGAGGGAGATCAGATGGGTTATCTCTGGAAAGAAGGATTTTTCCAGGGAGCCAGCCCGTAATGGCGCAATTGGTATTCTTTCTGGAAGAGCCCTCTGCCCGCGAGATGCTGCAAGGGGTCCTGCCAAAATTTCTGCCTGAGGATTTCACGACTCAGTTTGTGGTGTTTGAAGGCAAGCAGGACCTGGAGAAGCGCCTGCCCATTCGATTACGAGCCTGGCAGCATCCTGATTCGTTGTTCGTCGTGATGAGAGATCAGGACAGCGGGGATTGTGGAACGATCAAGGCTGGCCTGGTGGGAAAGTGCGCTGCGGCTGGTAAGCCTGAAGCCGTAGTACGTATCGCGTGTCGGGAGCTTGAAAGCTTTTACCTGGGCGATCTGGCGGCAGTAGCCACTGCTATAGGCCCTGGCAACCTGGGGAATCAACAACAGAAGGCAAAGTTTCGCGATCCAGATCGGTTGGGCAATCCCGCGGAGGAACTCAAGAAGATCGCACCTACCTACCAGAAGGTAGCGGGATCGCGGGCCATTGCACCCCACATGAATTTGGATAACAACCGCTCCCGCAGCTTTAACGTGTTGCTTGCGGGAGTGAAGAAACTGATTGGAGAAGAGTGATGAGCTTGAAACCCTGGCGAGAGATTGCAACGCCCCACAAGGATGTCCTGGAGGGTACTTTTAAGCAATCCGAGTTCGCCGCTGACATCACCCAGGTGGCCACCGGTACGGCGTCGCCCGAGTACCAGGACGCGGAGATGTTCTTCTCCCGCACCTATATCACTGAAGGGATGCGTTTGCTGTTGATCTCGGTTGCCCAGCGCCTTGCCGGCAAAGGCGGAGACCCGGTCATCCAGCTGCAGACGGCATTCGGTGGCGGCAAGACCCACACCATGCTGGCGGTGTTGCACCTGGCTAGTCGCGAAGTCAGTACAGACAAGTTGGCCGGCATCCCCCCGGTGCTGGACGAAGCGGGCATTCAGGAGTTACCCCGGGCCAATATTGCGGTGATTGATGGTATCCGGCTATCTCCCAGCCAACCGCGCAAGCACGGCGGGATCACTATCAACACCCTATGGGGCGAGCTTGCCGTGCAACTGCTCGGCGATGAAGGGTACAACATGGTGGCCGAGAGCGATGCTGACGGTACCTCACCCGGTAAAGAGGTACTGCGCGAACTGTTACAGAAGGCAGCACCCTGTGTGGTCCTTATCGACGAGCTGGTTGCCTTCGTCCGCCAGCTCGAACTGGGCAAGCAGTTCAAGGCGGGCACCTTCGACAGCAATATCAGCTTTATCCAGGCTCTGACAGAAGCGATGAAGGCTGTGCCCAACGCCATCCTGCTCGCTTCATTGCCCGAATCAGAGTTGGAAGTAGGCGGCACGATGGGTCAACAGGCGCTGAACTCGCTGGAGAAGTACTTCGCCCGCGTGGAGTCAGTGTGGAAGCCGGTGGGTTCGGAGGAGGCCTTCGAGATTGTGCGCCGCCGCTTGTTCGAAACCCCGGGAGAGCGTGCTGCTGTAGAGGGGATCAGTCGCCAGTTTTCGGACTTCTACCGGGCACATGCTGAAAAATTCCCGGTGGAAACCCAGTCAAACGCGTATTTCGACCGATTGTGCAACTCCTACCCCATACACCCAGAGATATTCGACCGCCTCTACGAGGATTGGTCCACCCTCGATAAGTTTCAGCGTACCCGTGGCGTGCTGCAGTACATGGCTATCGTGATCCACCGCCTGTGGAACTCGGACAATCGCGACGCGCTGATCATGCCGGGATCTCTGCCGCTTGAAGACGGTAACGTCCGGAACAAGAGTATTCACTATCTGCCCCAGGGCTGGGAGCCGGTAATCGAAAAGGAAGTGGATGGCCCGCGTTCAGAGCCCTACAGCATCGATGGGCACGACACACGTTTTGGTAGTGTACAGGCCGCTCGTCGGGCCGCACGCACCATTTTTCTTGGTAGCGCCCCGTCATCAAGTGAGCAAATGATTCGCGGTATCGAAACAGAGCGGATTTTGTTGGGAACTGTTCAGCCCGGACAGACCATCGGGCTGTTCGACGACGTACTGAAGCGACTGCGCGACCGCTTGCACTACCTCTACGCGGATAAAGACCGCTACTGGCTGGACACCAAGCCCAACCTACGGCGGGAGATGGAAAGCCGTAAGCAGTCCGTCAGCGAGCGCGACGAACTGTTGCCACTGCTGAAGACCCGTACAACCCAGGTTGTTGGCCGCAATCACCAGTTCTCAACCGTCCATGTCTTCACGCCGTCGGCGGACATTCCGGATGAGTACGGTACTGGTCCACGCCTGGTCGTCCTGCCGGTAAATGGCGCCTACAGCAAGTCCGAGAGCAATCAGGCCTTTGCTGCGGCAGAGGAGATATTGCGTAACCGTGGCGACCAGCCCCGGCAGAAGCAGAACCGCCTAATTTTTCTGGCGCCCGACTACGATGTGGTAAGCCGCCTAAAGGAGCAGGGCTGTATCTTCCTGGCCTGGCAGTCGATCGTAGAAGACATCGAGAGCGGTGCGCTGAACCAGGACCTGGCCCACCTCAAGCAGGCAAAGAGCTATCGCGATGGGGCCGAGCAGTCCCTCACGCAGCTGGTGCGGGAGGCATGGAAGTGGTTGATCGCACCGATCGAGGAGATCGTCAAGGGCAGGCCGACACTGAGCTGGGAAGTGGTCTCCGTTTCACCCACTGCGCCTAACCTTATCCAGGCTATCGAGCAGAAACTCCGTGAAGAGGAGTGGCTGGTCTACGAATGGGCGCCGATCCACCTCCGCAATGTACTGAATCAGTGGTATCTGAAAGATGGGGTAACGGAGGTCAGCGCCCTCAAGGTTTGGCAGGATGCCTGCCACTACCTGTTCATGCCGCGCCTGGTAAATGACACGGTCTTCCGCAACGCCATCGACCAGGGCATCAACAGCGATGATTACTTCGGATTTGCTTCTGGTAAGGAAGGCGATCGTTATCTCGGATTTGCCTTCGGCCGGAGTTCGCTCATTAACCTGGACGAGTCATCACTGCTGATCGACAGAGAGGCGGCACTAGCCTATCGCGAGAAAATGGCAAGTGAAACGCCCACGCCGACCACAACCGGGGGGGCTACCACCCCGGCTGGTTCTCCTACCTCGGGTGGTACAGGTGTGCAGCCAGGTGGCGAAGGCACGGGTACAGCCACTGGCGGCGAGACAAGCGGCGGGGTGGTGGCAAGTGCCAAGACTCAGTTCTACGGCAGCATCTCAGTGGATCCGGTGAAGGCCAAAATGGACTTCGCAACCATCATGGATGAGGTGGTTCAGCAGTTCACCGCCAAACTCGGAGTCGAGGTGTCCATCTCGGTGGAGATTCAGGCTCGCCAGGGCGCAGGGTTCGATGAAGGGTTGCAGCGTGTGATCAAGGAGAACTGCAGCGTACTCAAGTTTGACTCTGCGGAGTTCGAGGGTGAGTGATTGCGACCTGCCTGGCATTCCTCGCTAAGGTATGTTTGCCCACAGGAGCGACTAGGTAGCATCGTGCAACTGAAATTGATAGGGAAATGTAGTCGTAGATGCAAAGGAGAATGCGCTGATGTCCGCCTCGCGCTCAAGTAGTCTGCCAGCGACTCGCCCCTCGCAGGAAGCATTGCGTCCGCTTCATATTGTGGCGGGACTCGGTGGCGCGGAGCGCGAGTTGCTGGCGACATGCCTGGCGCTTTTTGACGAAGCTTCGCTGGGATCGCATGTCAAGCGGGTATACGAAAAGGCAAGAGGTCAGGTGCGTAAGTTGACAAGCGATGAACTTTTGCAAGTCGCAGACAACGTCAAACACCGGCAGCACCACTGGTTGGAGTCGAGCCTCAGTGAGGAACAGCTACGACTGGTATTGTGGGCGCAATTACGTAGCGCCCTGGGGTTGGGGCCACGCTTATCAGCGAGCTTGGTCGGCGCGGAACTCTTGGCTGACGATGTCGCAGCAGCTGTGATAAGCATCTTGTCACCCGTTCCGAGCAGACTGGAAGAAGGTAAGGATTGGCTTTGCGAACGAGGTCTGTGGAAGCGAGCTGACGTCGACGAGAGCCAGGTGGTGAACCTACAAACCGTCGTCGAGCCCGTACTGCGAGAGCTACTTGAGTCGGCGCTCTCGGCTAACGCTGACATTGGTAATGAAAGTGAATGTGGTGGCTCCATCGATCGCGCGGTCGCAGCCATGTGCGCACTCAGTCCGGACGAACAGGTACGCATCAGAGAGGAACTTGGAGTAGATGAGATCAATGCGGCTGCACTGAGTAAGATTTTGGCTACGGGAGGCGGATTGGCCGTGTTCAGTAGTGCAGTGAGCATGGCCGGGTTTTCCGCCTACATTTTGGCAGCTCAGGCGTCCGCCTTCATTCCACTTGTCAGCGGTCCGGGCCTAGTCTCTCTCGTGGCGGTCGTTTCGAACCCGATTACCGTAGTGGCGGGCACCCTTGGTATGGGGTGGTGGCTGGGTAGTTCGGCTAATCAGAAGATTCGTGCGACCGTAGCAACACGCATCGTCGCGATGCTCGCTATTCGTGGTATGGGGGTTGGCCGCCCCGGCCTGTTTTCAGCATTGCAGGCATTTGCTGGCGCGGAAAATCTCGCCCCGGACCAGGGTCTCACCGAAGAACTTCTCGAACAGTATCGAGAGGAGTGGCGTTTAGTGAGGCCAACAACGCGCCTTCCCTCTGAAAAATCGCCTCGCGAATGGCAAGAGTTCGATCGACCGCTCAACGACACTGACCGCCAGCGTAGTTCGCAACTGGAATCTGAGAATGCCGTGGCGATGGGTGTCATGACAGTCGGAGATATGCTTTATGGCCTCGCCCAGATTAGCCCCGAGGCTATCGCCGCGGCTAACTTTTCTTACCTTGCGGATATTGACGGCCCGCTAGACTTTGCTTTGCTCGCGGCGGGTATGGGTGAGGGCGCTGCTACGCGCCTCAAGGGCTATATGGCCGAGCAGGTAGTGGCGGCCAAACTGCAAGCATCTGGGCACGTTGTCAGTATGCCTGACTCAGCAAGCGAGCCTGGTTGGGACCTTTTGGTCGATGGGGAGATGGTCCAGGTAAAATTCCACAGTGATCTGGACGGAATTCTCACGCACTTCAAACAGTACGATTACCCGGTGATCGCCAACACCGAATTGATGGGGCAGATTCCTGAGGAACTGATAGGGCGTGTTCACTTCATTGACGGTGTGAGTAATGAACTAGTCACCCAAATCGCCGATATGTCGATCGCGGCGGGACAGAGTGCCACAGATCCCGATGTGGCGGTGTTTGCCTTGGCTATCTCGGCTTATCGCAGCGCAAAGGGCGTATACGAGGGCGAACTGACGGGCGCGCAGGCCGTCGAGCAGGTTTTGATGGATGGTACTGTGAGAACTGGTCTGGCTATCACCGGAAACTGGGCGGGTGCCAGTATCGGACTGTTTCTGTTCGGTCCGGCCGGCGCCTGGGTATTGGGCGCCGGAGTACCCATCCTGGCGCAGTCGCAGACAGGAAAAGTAGTCGGCCAGGTGAAAGACAGCGTTTCACTTCCCGAGAGAAAGCGATGGTCGGAGCGCACACATGCCGCCCTGGACAAATTACAGGCTGCTGGGCTCAGCGCATTGCATTCAAGAATCACACAACTGGACAGCATTGTCGCAAATGTTGGTGCGGGCCCTGTGCAAGCGTACATTTGCCATCGGGTGGCAGACCAACGCCAGTATGCCGAGGAGTGTCTCCGACGGCTTGAGCAAATAGACCGCCAATGTGGGAAACAGCCGGAGCAACGCTTTTCAGCGATTTTGCATTGCTTTTCCACCAGCGGTATACATCCTATTGCTTACCAGATCGAGCTATCCTCAGCCTCGGACAGTATGAAAGAGCGTCCAGGATTTGCTGAAGAATGGCGTTCCAAGGAAGTACAAGGTTATATCGACAAGGCCAAGTCGTATGGAAGTAATGCTTTACAGGAAGGCCGTGGAATTAGCGAAAAAATAGGCCGTTGGGTACGTCGGGGTGAGTACGATATTGACCGATAACTATTCGCGATCTGCGTTTAGCTGTGGCCTGCGATCAGAAATCTGAATAATTCTGTACTGGATCTATCTGGATGTCCAAGGAACATATTATCAGGAAAACACTGGGCGAATTGCGCAGTTTTCTGGATGAAATGGTCAATGAAACATCCCGTTACCGCAGCCTCCACAATCTGACTGAGCAGGTTGAGCATCAATATCATGATCGCTTTCTGGTCGAGTTACTCCAAAACGCACATGACGCATTATTGAGCGAAACTAGCGCGAAACACCCTCAACGAGTCGCGATAGCCTACGAAGAAGAGGGCGAATTCGGATCCTTGTACGTCGCAAATGATGGGCGCCCACTTTCGGCTTCAAACTTTAAGGCGATAAGTAACCTGGGGCAGAGTGACAAGAACCCGCAGGAGTCCATAGGCAATAAGGGTATCGGTTTCCGTAGCGTTCTGGAAATCACCACTGAGCCATATATTTACTCCAGACAGTCATCGGATAGCGATTATTTTGACGGCTACTGCTTCCGATTTGACCCAAAAATCATCTGTGTTCTCGGCACAGCAATAGGGAAGTTAGCAAACGGTGTGTCGGAAGTTGCATTCCCGGTAGATGATCGCGAGCTGCTGTGTACTTGGGAAGAAGCCAAGGTTGCGGAGTTCAATAGCCGGTTTGGCGGGGAAAACGCTGATGGATTGGTCGAAGAGCTCGGATATTTGTCGCCCTATGTCATGCCAATCCCGGTAGAGCTAGACGAATTTACACCGAAAGTTCTCGAGTTTCAGCGACAAGGATTCTCGACTGTCGTGAGGTTGCCGCTGAGAAATTCGTCGGCGCAAGCTGCCGTCAAAAGACGGCTTTCGGAATTGGAGGCCAAGTCAATCCTGTTCTTGGACAAACTTGACTCCCTCTCATTGGAAGCGGAGGGTAAAGTCCGCAACTTCTTCAAGTCGCGTCGTCCTATTGATCAGGATCCGTTTTCGGGGGTCGAGCTTCGAGTCGATGAGGTCGATGGAGATTGCTCACCCGTTAAAGGGCACTGTTTCTGGGTGTGGCAGCGAACTATTGGTGGGGCGGGTAACGAAGAGGAGAGAAGCCGGATACAGGAAGCCGTAGCGGAACTTCCGGGCAGTTGGCATCAAGTAGAGCAGGCGACTGTTGCAGTCGCGTTGCAGAAGGACTCGGGTAGTGCGCCTGGTATGTTAAACATATATTTGCCCACCCGTGTGCCGACTGGCTGTGCAGCACATTTCAGTGGCCCTTTTCATGGGGACATGAGCCGAACCACCGTCGATTTTTCCAATCCATTCAATAAACTTCTGATAGATACGATCGCTGAGCTGTCAGTTGACATTGTCTTCGAAAGCCTTGTCGGTCGTGGGCAGCATGAGTTTGATGCAATCCTCGATCTCGTTGCCAGGTCCAACACCGATGAAGGTCGTGAGTGGTTCGAGGCATTAAGTTCCGTCTTGATCCAGCGGGGTATCGAGCTTCAATCAGCGGATATCCTGCTTACAGGGGATGATTGGAACAGCCCCGATATGTCAAGCCTGTTGCCTAGGGTCGAAGCCGCTGAAGTGATCACAGAAGATGTCTTGCGCCAACACGCGACTTTTCCGGTGGTAAACGTAAGCAGCTCTGATGCAACGAAGCAGTTGCAGGCTCTGTACGACAGCCTTGGAATTTCGGTAGCTCCACTCGACGACGATATCGCAAATACTCTTGAACAGATTGCAGCGGATCTCCACAAAGCCGGAGCGAAAGCAAGTTGGAACGGGTTTTGGAAAGACACTGGAAAATTGTTGAAGAACAAACCCCAACCACTTCTTTCGAAGAATGTACTGTTGGGAACAGATGGGCAGTTACACTCTGTTGGGGATGGATCTTCAGTCTTCTTCCAACCCAGAACTTCCGGAGATGATGAAGAGGTTAGACAAGATTTCGATGTCACAGATATTCCGGGAAGATTACGGAATTCTGTGGCTTTCCTGAGCGAAGCTATCGAAGTGCAGGTGCCCGGTGAGCGTGGTGGTATCAGAAACACGCCCGTACACTCATTTCTTTCGCAAGGACTGGTGGAAACCTACGGAATAGAGCGGATATTCAGCAGTGTCCTGGTCAAGGCAGTACCAGAACTGCCTATCAGTTTTGGAGCGGCTGACTCCGATTTGTGCCGCGAAATCTTGCATTGGGGATTACGACTCTTGGCTGCCGCCAAGGGCGATCAGGAACAGGCCATCAGATTGCTGGGGCAGTTGCCAGTACCGTGCCGGGGAGGGTGGTTTCCCCTTAACCAGACCAGTTTTGGATCTGGTTGGCATGGCAAGTCCGGTGAGAATTTGGAGGACTATCTCACTACCGTTGGCACTCCGGCTTGCGCTGCCGCGCATAAAAAGGTGTTGCTCCCGCCGGACAGTCTCTTGTGGGGCAGCCTTGGAGGAACGTCGATTCGCCTGTTGGTTGCGGCTGGAGTTTTCTCCGGCCTCAGGCTCACGGTCATTAAGCCCAACACGTGGGCGTCTAAGCTATGGGTCTCGATGGCATCAGGAGTACAGCTCCCACTGCAAGGTCCGAAATCTATTGAGAACGAGATCTGGTCTAGCTATCGCGAGTACGTGGCTCAATCAAGCGCGCCGATGTTTATGAAGGCGTTCCAATATGAAATGGGTGCTCTGCACAGCCTTCCGGGTTTGGAAAGTTGGTCAGCTATGGAAGCGACAGCCCGCGAGCGCTTCATGCAACTACTGCTCGTTTCAATGCCTAACTGGGATAAAGTCGTCCCTTCCTGGCAAGTCACTCGACTCAGAAAAATCGGGGGTACGTCCCATACGCTCACCCCGGCGTCATTCTTGATGTTTTTCCTGCAAACGGTTGAGTGGCTTCAGGGAGTGTTCAATGAGGAAGCAGTTGAATTCGCGCCGTCTGAAAGGTGGTATATCCCCGCGTTTTCAAGATTAGGTGGAATACATCAGTATTCACACCTCCATCCAATGCCCCTGGAAATTTCCTCGGTTATTGACAGTGATCCTTCCATCGCGGAAGTGATGACCGAATTGGGTATGCCGACCTATCAGGGGCCTGAAGTTGAAACTCGATCTACCCGATTACTGGAGGATTTGGCAGGTGCGCTGAATGATCCCGAGAACTATATCTCGAATACCAACGTGTTTCTTGGACAGGTGCGCGATGCTTGGGCGCAGTTTAATCCCTTTGAAGATGAAGGACCGCTTGAGTATGTGGTCATTAGTGAGGGGGCTGGAAATTTGCGAGTGGTCTCCCCTGCAGTTGAACAGCCTGTCTATATCCCGGACACAACGCATCAGATCCATCGAGGCCTGGAAGCGCATGCAAAGCCCCTGCTTGCTATAGAACCGCGAGACGCGAGGAGAATGGAGGCATATTTTTCCCAAGCCTATGGGGAACGGATTCGTTTTGCATCACATCTGGAACAGCTAGCGCTAGTCGACGGAGAGGAATGGGTCGAAGTTGGTAATGAAACGTTGCTCTCGGAAGAGTGCCCTTGGCTGATCACATTGGTGCTTGCTACTGTTGCATTCACCGGTAGCCAATCTCGTGGCACAGGGACCAAGCGTTTTACGGAAGTCCTTGATGTACTGCGCTCGGTCAGAATTTGTTGGGTCAAACAACTCGATACCTGTTGGCGGTACAACGGCTTCATCGAAACACAACTAGACGCCCAAGCTCTCATCAGTGGTAAATCTCCGACCATTCTAGCTCTGGCAGGCGTTCAGAGTGATCTCAGTGGGCTTGCAGATGTATTGTCTGTGGTCGTCGGCCGTGGCGACATTGACATATCGTTAAAACTCCTTCTGAGCGAGCGCGAGCTCTTTGGGGAGTATTCGGACGACGAGCTGTGTCAGGCACTTAACAAGCTCAATATAGCTCGAGATGAATTGGAGCAAGTTCAGCATCGGTGGATTGGTGATTTCGCATGGCAAATACGGCTTTGGCGTCCGCTGGTGCTTATATTGGAACCGGATGCATTTCTTGAAGAGCTTGAGTCTGCAACGAACCCAGAAGAGCTCTTCGCTGCAATTTCAAATCTGGGTTTTTCTTCCGAGCAGCTCGAGCAGATGACCGGTCTCGTCAACAGTTCGAGTGGCTTCAAGACTCTGGGGCAGGGTGCCAACGAATTACTTGGCGATGTCGCAGAGCTTGGAGCGTGGAATAGCGCACTGGAACGGTGCGGAGAAGCAGTTGTAAAGAACGACGAAGTTGTTGAAGATTTTCGTGGAGTGATTGAATCCCTTCGGCTGATATTTCGACAATTTTCCAGGGCGCTCGTGATCCGTGCAGGCGGTGAGATAGCTTTCGATACAGTCTATCATCAGATTTCGAGCATTAAGTGCCCAACCAACTATTCCGAACGTTACTGGACCTTGCCCTTTAGCGGCGTAATGTCTGTGGTTGTTCAATCATTAAGCACCTTGGATGTTGATGAATCCTTGCTTGAAGCTGTGGCCGCTGCCTCCAGTCTGCCGGATCTGCGGGAACGCCTCTCAAAGCTTGATATCGATGTTGTAACTGACCCACTCGAGGTCCAGGCAAAAAACCAGCGTTTGCTCTCGACGACCATTGAAAGGCTGCGGTCTGTAGCAATAGCTTGGGCCACGAGGCGTGACATCGACGCGGGGTTCTGGGCTCAGGAGCGAGCGGCCATCGAAGGTAAACTAGTGCAGGAGCTCTCTCAGAGAGCCTATATTCAGGTTTGGCAAGCGTCTGACTGTGTCGCCATGCTCAGCGCGTTAAAGCCTGCTGGCATTAGTAGCGAAATCTGGGACGCGATCGAAGAGTTTAGCGCCATAGACAAGATGATGGAGAAGCTTGGCGTATCTCCAGCTGATATAGCTGAAGCTAGCAAGGTCATGGAACATTACCGTGAGGCAGAGACCAGGCGCAAAAATGCTGTTGAGGTTTGTGGGTCCGAATTTACGAATACGTCGGATAACCTGGGTACTCTCATGGAACATATCTCTGGTCTCGTGAGCCTCGACAGCCTGGAACTGCTGGATGCAACCCATCCGGGCGACCTTGAAGCACAAACGAGAAAAGGGAAGCCAAAGCCGACAAAATCCACGCCAGGACCAGGCGGTGGACAAAAGTCGAAAGGCCGGATGTCCCAGGCAATGAAGGACCTAGTGGGGCTCGCAGGGGAAATTCACGCCTATCGCTTGCTGGAGTCGAAGTATGGGAAGGAAGTCGTGAGTCCGAGTAGCTGGAAATCCGAAAACAGTCGCCACTCTTTTCCCGGAAATGCTGCAAGCGACGACTATGGCTGTGATATTGAAATCGTTGTGGATGGGAAAACCTATTACTACGAGGTCAAGGCAAGTCAGTCGGATGATGAATCTTTTGAGATGGGCTCTAGCGAAATCCGTCTCGCCCTAGGCTGCGCAAAAGGATGGAAACGGCAATTCCGGATTATCCATGTGCTGAACGCGCTCACCGATAGTCCCATTCTACGAATCCTGCCCAATCCCTATGACAGCAAGCAACAGGATAGGTATCGCTTCGAAGAAGCGGGTCTGCGGGTACGATATCACCTGGCCGACTAGATAACGCTAACCAGCCCACCTGACACTGCAAAGTGTATCCATTTGCTGATAACGGGCTTCGATGAGCAGGTCCGTAGACCTTCAACATACGCGTCAAGTTGGCCCGAATAGCTTAGAGCTATCTCCTCCCATTCCGAGCGCCCTCGGGGCGAGGCTTTGTGATCAATTACTATCAGTCCCTCCTCGGTTTCTACCAGCAAGTCGATCCAACCCGTCACTACTTGTCCCGATGGCGTCGTATAGGTGAGAGGGTATTCTGTATAAAAGGCCGTGGGTGAGAAATTGTCATCCAAGGCCTCGATTAGCCGACGACAACATGTGTCCGCGGCCTCGATCGAGATCACTTCATGAACACCGTAGTCCAGCAATATTCTCGAGGTGGCTTGCTGGCCCATTATAGTCGTTGCGATCACCGCATGTAGTGCGGAGCCGAGGGTGGCAGGGTCGTAGCTGCCGTTCACCTCAATGCGGTCACCCAAGGTAATGATTTCGCCGATGCTTGCACTCTCAACAGGGGCTACGGATGATGGATTTTTTCGTAGTGACAGCAGTGTGTCTGGGAGGCCGGGGAATTCCGGCCAGAACGGCTGGTAGGGTGGAGCTGCAGTCACATTATTGGTTTCCACCAGTTCAATGGCCCTGCAGGGGATGGCTCTTCCATCCGGTAAGATCAGGCTGTCCCCATCAGGTAACATCCAGCCGGCCTGCAGTGTATCCATCCAGGGGCCGCTTGCTCTCTTGTTGTCCATGCACAGAATCAGGCCGTCCCTGGCGCGTGTCAGCGAAACGTACAGGAGCCGCTTGGATTCCTGGACTTCCTGTTCCAGCGCGTTCTGTCCGTCCTGGCTCTCCGTAATAGTATCCAGTACCTCGACTTTGGTACTGTGGTTTCCAAAAAATCTGGGCCAATAGCGCAGGGTACGATTCGCCAATGGATCATCCAGATCGATGGGTGAGGGGGAGGGGAGGACAGTTAGCCCCCACAGACGTGGCTTCAACTCTGTGCACAGATCCATGGCAACCACAATGGGCCATTCCAGGCCTTTTGCTCCATGGTGAGTTACCAGTTGTATCGCATCCTCGTTGCCGCCGCTGGCCTGTGTATCTTCTTCAGCATCGGCCAGTGCCCGAAGCCATAGGATAAGACCCGCGGTGGTAGCGGGCTCGCTCTGTGCCTTGCACTGGTCGAGGTAATCCTGGGCGTGATTGAGAAGTGCGGCCAAGTTATTGAGTCGATGCTGGGTGCGCTGCGGGGTTGGCCCCCAACGAGTAATTGACTCCCGCACCCCGGCAGCATCAATGGCAGTGCGCAGGGCTTCTACGGGTGTAAGGTAGGGCATGCGGCTGCGCAGTGCCTTCAGATTGGCGAGTGGCCCTTGCATATCTTCCAGCCAGGAGTGTGCCGGTTTCTCAGGGGCTTCAATGTAGGCCAGGCGCTGGCTGATCCAGGCTTCCGGATTTTCGCAGGTGCTGAGGCTGTGAATTTCAGCCGAGGCCAGGTTGTCCAGCGGATCGACAAGGCGCCGCAGGCAGGCGAGCGCCAGGCAACACTCAGGCGTGCTCAGTAGTCCTGGGCGTTTATAGCGAATGGGCAGCTTCGCATCGGCCAGGGCATTAGCGATCTCCCCGAGGTTGTCATGATTGCGACAGAGAATGGCGATATCCCCATAACGCAGGGGGCGTGGCTGGTTGCAGTGCTTGTCGATCGCTTGGCGACCGCTGTCTAATAAAGACGTTATGCCACCTGCCAGCGCTCTGGCTCGCACATCCTTTCTTCCACCCTGAAGGCGCCAGGTTTCCACTGCAGGTTGTTCAGGCAAGGGGGCCCGCTGCGGGTTGAGCTCGACCTGTTCTGCGCCCAATGTGTCGCTGAAGGCTGGCACAAAAAGGTTGTTCGCATACGCCACCAGTTCCGGGGTGGATCGCCAGGAATCCCCGAGTATCTCCGGAGCGTTGCCCTGCTCAATGACTCGACGCAACACGGCGTCCATCAGCGAGGGGTCGGAGCCGCGGAATCCGTAGATGGATTGCTTTATATCGCCGACCCAGATGACCCGATCGGCTAACCTGGAGAGCTTCAGGAAAAGTGCCAGTTGGATCGGGCTGGTGTCCTGGAACTCATCTACCATGAGCAATTCCAACTCCTCGCCCAGGGTTGTGGCGACGGTAGGGTTATCCAGTAGCTGGTAGAGCCGCTGCTCCTGGTCCACGAAATCGATCAGGCCTTTCTGCCGCTTCATTTCCTGGTACGCGATGAGGCTGTCAGCGGCAATGGCGAATGCCAGTTCGGTGAAGTCGCGGAGGTCTTTGTGCAGCTGAGGATGTGATGCGAATTGCGTTGCAATGTCTATAAGAGGTGCAACGTGATCGCGGGATTTGGCACCGACTTTACCCTTACTAAGCGATATCCATTCGGGCCAGGTGAGGCGTCGGTGGATCAGGGCAGCCCGGGCGCCGGTGAGCAACGATACAAACTTGCTTGTGTCCTGGGTCTTGTCATATTCGGTGTCGATTGCAGCTAGTGCATGATTTACGGCACCCAGAAGCTCATCGTCAAACTTGCGGTCAATCGCAGGGGGAAAATACGCCAGGAGTGAATCAGCGCTGGATTTGCCCAGGGCCCTAATGGTATCCGGTGATTGGTTGTTGGCTCTGGCAGTATCGACGATCTTTTTGACTTCCTGGCGCCAGAGCTGTTGCTTGGTTTGCGTGTCTGCGATTTGCAGTCGCTGCGCGAGGATGTTCATTTTTCGTATCGTGGATTTGTTGCCTGTGAGGGCCTGTTCCATAGCGCGATAGAAGAGTATGTCTCCCTGGTCCTCGTCGATCACCTGCTGGTCTGGAGGGATTCCCGCCTCAAAGGCGAAACGACGCAATATCTCGCCACAGACGCTGTTCACGGTGCCTATCAGGGCCTGCTCCATCTCGTTTGCGACAACCAGTTGGCCGGCATCGATGAGGGCTCCACGGACTCTTTCCTGCAGCTCACCAGCTGCGAGTTTGGTGAAGGTCGTGGCGATTACCCCTGCGGGTGATACCGCTTGTTGGGAGAGCAGGTCATTGAGCTTTTGTGTAAGCCGGTATGTTTTGCCACTGCCTGCGCCAGCACTGATGAAATGGATGGCAGTACTCACTGGTTTTCCCCCCATCCGGTAATGAACTGGTAGTCGTTAAACTTGTCACTGGTTTCCGGCATGGGCAGGCCGGCCTCTCCGGGTTCAGAGTTTTCTGTTGGTTCGGTGCCATTGACGGTAACCTCGATCAGCCCCGAGTCGAACTGCGCCTTACGCCAACGCCACGTGTGTTCAAACCGCGCCCAGTACTGGGCTGCGTTTTCCCCAGTGGTCGGGTTGATGACTTCCGCATTGGGGAAGAAACTGTGGGCCAGATTGAGCATATGGCTATCACTGACGATGAAGTAACTCAGCATTGGGAAGGAGGGTGCGCCGGCAGCTAATCTCAATTGGGCGTAGGTAGCCAGCTGTAGGTAGCTGCCCTCCTGCATGGAATCCCGGCGGAAATTCTTGCTGCCCCACTTAATATCTATGACCGCTTCGCGGCCATCACCTGTGGTGGCCAGCAGGTCGATTGAGCCACTGAGCTTCCCGCCGGTGTAAATTCCTTCGCCGTGAACCTCCATAGAGACACTGATCACACCTGCCTGTTGCAAGTGCTCCACCAGGGATACCAGCGACTGCTGTAGCACGATGATAAAGTGTTCGCACTCCGCCTGGCGGCCGGGTTCCAGTAGAAGAGCGCCTTCACATTTCAGAAGTGTTGGCATCTGCGCGTCCACCCAGGCGGGAACCAGACCGACGTCGATGGCCTGGATATTGTCGTGCTCGCTGAAGTAGTGCTCATATAAACGGTGGGCTACATTGCCGTTGAGAAGCGATCCGTCGTTTACGGCAGCGAGTGACCCGGGCCGAATCTTCGCGGCGTATTTGAGCAACCACTTGTAGGGGCTGTGTATATAGTCGTCCAAACTGGAGTAGGACTCGTAATCCCGGTCGGTTAACGCGAGATCGGGCGGAAGCTGCCACCAGCGAGATTTGGGTGGCAGGCTCCGCGGTTCCATATTTGCGTAGGAAAGACCAAGGCGCGCCATTGTCTCGGGTGCTGTGGCGGGCGCGATCTCCAGTTTTGCAGTCACGCTACTGA
Source organism: Mangrovimicrobium sediminis (assembly GCF_004745945.1). Classification (GTDB taxonomy): domain Bacteria; phylum Pseudomonadota; class Gammaproteobacteria; order Pseudomonadales; family Halieaceae; genus Mangrovimicrobium; species Mangrovimicrobium sediminis. The sequence continues at coordinate 174,540 of NZ_SRLE01000011.1, forward strand.
TATGATCCCAGATTGGATGATGTCGGTCGGAATCCCCATGCAGGACAAATAGGCATTGCTGTGTTGCACAGAGGATTGGGCGTACCCAAGCCTTACCCAACCAGGAGAGTTGTTCGTCCTCCCCTTGCAACATCACGCCATTCGCCGTCAATGCGGCCCGCTCGGACCGGGACCAGGGCCAGCGACGGACGGAATCCGCTGCTTGACAGTCCCACCAGATCACTCGGTCCATAGGCGTATAGAAGGTTCCGGCGTGGGTGGCCGGGTAGGCGCGTGGTTGGTCGGGGCATACTTGCGCCTCTCGATCCACTACGGGCGCTCCGGTTCCTCGCACGTCCTCGATCAGGCGCAATACGTTGTCGCGACTCAGTGTGTTGCGGCCTTGTTCGCGCAGGCGTTCGATTGCGAGCACAAACTCCTCGGCCTGGTTGAGTGCGATGGTGTAAAGGCTCTGAAGGGCGGCGTCCTCGCATGCTTCCCGAGCCCCAGTAAGCCACCGTGCGACACGTTCAGCCCGGTCTGCAAGAACCTGACCTTCAACCCCTTCCTGAGGCGAGTAACGAGGGCATTCCAGCCAGTACCGGATATTGTCAGCGAACCGCTGACGCTCACTTTCCGGCTCCCGCTCAAGGCACTCGGTAACGGCATCTTGCCAGCGCTCACTGCCAATGCCAGGTACTTCAGCCGCTGTTCTTGCCAAGACTTCCCTTTGCCGAGCCGGGATAGGGCCAACTGGGTGAGACAGGAACTGCACCATGGCAGTCGGGTTGAGTGGCTCCCACAGTAACTCACAGGCCAGTGGAAGCACCTGGAATACAGGGCGCCAGATCGACAACGCGCTAAATCCGAGGCGTGGTGCACCGCCGCACTCCATGGCCTCATCCAGCAGATCTCCGCGTAGCTCTGCGAGAATGGCGAGGTTCTCGTCGGGTTTGCCTGATAGATGCTGCCGGGTGAGCAGGGTGATGAGCGAAGTCGTGTCGCAAGCTGCGTCGGCCTCAATAGCGACGAGGGTACCGTCGTCCTCTAGTTCAAGTTTCTGGCCTATAGGATTGAGCAGGTGACGTTGCAGCTTGCCGAGGTCTGTTGAGGGATCAGCCTGTGGAGTCACCTCTGGTAGGTGCAGGAGCTCGGCGCCGGTAGCTTCGATCAGTCTTTGCCACAGCCAGGGATAATCGCTGAGTGAATCCCTGAGGGCGATGGACTCAATCGCAATAGGGTTGTCCGCTAGCAGACCGATGATGCGCTGTATGCGCTGACCAATGCCGGGCGCCACAGATTCGCGCGCGATGACCTCGATGGCGGCTAGATCCGCCAGCCGAGCAGGCACACCCACAGGAAATGCACCCTGCCAGCCGGCTTCATACCACTGGTCGCGCCACAGCAATAAGGTTCGGGCCACCGAGAAGGGATCCGCGTCCCAGGATTTGCTGTAGAAGGCGTCCGGCTGTACGGCGCTGTCCACGCAGCCGAGGTATTGAATGAGCCGCGTGGTGAAGGAGGCTTCGTTACCTGGTATGCCCAGCTGGGTTTCGAGTAGGTTTAGCAAACCCTGCGGACCACAAACGACTTCGCCCAACGAGTTTCTGAGCGGTTCGGGCAGCGGCCCGTCTGCTTTGAGCCCGAGTGTTACTCGGATTTTCCCGCTGGCAGGCGCCATGGTTTCTCCTTGAATATCATCGCAGTCCTTTGTTGGTGCCTACGCGATAACTGTTGGCCGCAAATCAATTGACGGGCGTGGAGGTAACTGGACTATTGTGATCAGTTTACTCAATACACGGGTGCATACAATGGTATGGTCTAGTGTTGGGTTGAGGTGTGGTCGAAAAAGCGACAGGTCTGCGCCACCAGGAGTCCGATTTCCTGGGTGCTGGCATAATATGGCCAATCAATTCGCTTGCCCCACTGCGAGTTTTTCGTAAGGGGCCGGTCCCCCCCAAGGTAATCGCGGTGAAACTGATGGATGAGAGAAATAATTGGACCTTTCCAGCACAGATCTGATCGATGACGGATTCAATCAAGCGGGGATGGACCACTTGCCTATTCCTTCGGGAGACAAATATTGGCGTCGCTGATCACCGACCAGTTTATCGACTATGCGAAGGGCGAGTTCCGACTCGACTGGCACGGTATCCATGGGGCCTCGCACTGGGCACGGGTACGCCGTAATGGTTTGCTATTGGCAGCCCAGACAGGGGCCAATACCCGCGTGGTGGAGTATTTCGCGTTCATTCATGACCTGGGGCGACGTAACGACGATCACGATCCAGAGCACGGTCTGCGGGCAGCAGGCCTGGCCCGGGAGCTAGCCGGGGAGCTAATAGATGTGACCGAAGTGGAGCTGGGGCTGTTGGTGCATGCTTGTGAAGGTCATAGCGAAGGGCATCTTGAGGCGGACGTGACGGTTATGACCTGCTGGGACGCAGATCGTCTGGATCTGGGTAGGGTGGGGATCGTTCCCGATCCATCGCGCCTGTGTACAGCCGCCGCGCGTGATCGGGATCTATTGGCTGCGGCCTACAGGCGTTCGATTCAGGGGTTTCTAGAAAGGGGCTATGGATGCAGATATTTGCCAACAAGCTAAATGGTCAGTTTCTTCCTAACGTCCTGCCTGACGAAAAAGTCGAAATCGATTTTGTACGGGCCGCGATCGCTTACGGTAATGACGCTACAACGCTAATCGAGAACTGCCTCGCCAATCGGCGGCGACTGGATATCTGGATGCGGTATGACCATACCGTGCCGGTTGCACCGGCCTTGCTTCGGAAGCTGCTCGCCAGCGCATCTTCGAACATTTTTTGTACACTGATCTCGGATGTACTGCATTCCAAGGTCATCTGGTGGAAGAGGTATGGCGTCTACGTGGGTTCGGCCAACCTCACTGATCGGGCCTGGATGACCAATATCGAGTTTGGTGTGTTTCTCCCGGAGTCAGAGCTGGAAAGTGCTGGCAGCCTCGGGGAAATAGAGGATTTCTTTGCGCAGTTGGAAAGCTGCGAGGCGGCTATCGGATTGACCGAAGAGATTGTCGCCGAGCAAGAAGCCATCCAGGCGTTGCGGTCTAAGCAAATTCATTCACTGGACACTGAAGCCCTGAAACTTCGGTCGGTTAAAACATGGGGTGGGCCTGTAGAGGTTTCCAACAAGGGCAAGGCCATTGATAAACGTAGAATCAATTTTGTGAAAGAGTGGACCGAGGGTCTGACCTTTCTGCGCGAGATCGCGCAGCAGGCTCCTGATTTTCGGCCGCGATGGCTACATGAAGATGTACCCCCCGCCTGGCAAGCTGACCAGTTTCTTCATGCCTACTATTACAACGAGGTCCAGGACGGCGCTAGGCACCCCTACGAAGATTTCTATGTGAAACACCGAGCGGATCCCGCTGGGGCGGTAGTCCGGACGCTACAATGGTGGTCCCGGCTACCTGACCCACCATCGCATGAGGACGAGCATTGCCATGTGCGGGCGCCGATCATACAACGCTTCCTCGCCAAAGATCGGTTGGCGCACATCACCTTGGAAGATTTCATTGAAGTGTGTGCGGCCAACCACTCCACAATGGATCACGTCCGCAGGATGCGCCTGTCTGTGCTGGGGCTGGAAGACACACCTGGAGCGACTGAACACCAGCGGGCCAGGGCTTTTGCCAGCTGGCTCTGGGAGAAACGTAACAAGAAAGGGGAGTCAGTCGTCGACCTGTTGAAGTACGTGCTCGATGGTGGTCCAGCCAAGGAACTGCCGAATCGCATCTTTGACGTGACAAGTCTGGAGGAGCGAAAACTAGCCCACTTCGGAACCAACCAGGTGGCAGAGCTCGCAGGTTGGGCAAGGCCTGAGCTGTGCCCACCGAGGAATGGCCGCACCAGCAAGGGCCTAAGGGCTCTGGGCTACGACGTCCGCATTTATTGATTCATAACGCACTCACAGAGCACGGAAACCTATGCGACAGGATATTGGCTATCAGTTTGTACGAGAGCTAGCTGCATTCTGGGCCATCACGGATGACAGGGCGGTTTGGTACTCGGACGGATTTGACTGGTGGCCAGGATCGCATAGGCTCTCCGTTCGGGTCTCAGAAGGAATCGAGATTGATGGGAACACGAATTTCAAGGTGACTCTTCGTACGGAGCTGCTTGAATCGGTCCATTCCGAGAATGATCAGTTGCCGTCGATCTTGCGCGTTATCATGAACGGTGCTCCGAGCTATACGGTCGATCACTTGGACAGTGATTGCAGAGCTGCAATGGGGGTTGGTCCTGGGGAGAGGCCGATTGCACTGGTGAGTACGGTTTACATCCGCGAGGACAATCTCGCCTGGACGCCGCGGTTTATCGCCGGAACAGGGATTCTGCAGGCCTACGATGCCCAGCGATTGGCTGTGGCCATGGCGGAACAGCTTGGTGTGAAGCCGGCCGTGTCCGGACCCAATGGACCGCCGCTGGCAACGGTTGACGAGTCACTTTTCGCCATAGAACATCATTTTGTACCCGCAGGTCAGGAGCCCAGTCGGTGGGCAGGGAGTGGTGAGTTCGAGGAGATCGCAGAACGCTTACCTGAGGATCAATTCTTCGTGAATGCGGATAAAACCGGCTTATCACTCGAGTTGGCTTTTGGTTCGGATACCGCGCTGATCGAATTGCATACGAGCCAGCCGCACCCTGTTCTTGGTCATGGCTTACTGACAACCTTGAAGCTCCCCTTCGAAGTGGATGGAGAATACTCGTTGGAACCGTGCTTCTATGCGCAAATGGAGGTGATGAATGACGCCCCACTCCCACTACTGGGTAGCTGGACCATATGGGAGCGGGGAGAAAGCCGGTGGGTTATGGCGTACAGTTCCTTTATCCCGAATATTATCCATCAACCCAATCTCGCATTGAACCAGGCGCTTTGGATGATAGGACGCGCGCGCTGGGTTAAAGATAAGTTTTTTCCTGAAATGGCCTAGATGTCGCTCTATGAAGTTTTGCAGCAACGGTTCAACGTCCCACGAACCACACACTAGCCATGAGTGAATACATCTTGATCATAAAAAATGGAGTAGCCGACTGTGGCAGATGAGTGGATGGATTGTTTGCACCTGGAAACCCGTATTGGGATGAATTTGCAGGCCTTAGGGATCAATCCCAACCCGGGCATCCAGGCCATCCGGGAAATCGGACCGGCAACAGCTATGGCCTACGACACGACGCTGTTTGATTGCCAGCTCCCCGATTGCGTTATTACCCTGTCGCCGGGCGAGATGGCGCCAGACCTGGATGAGCATTTGAAACAGTGGGAATGTGACTGCTGGTGTTTTATTACCGCGTGTAATCCGCGCTCACAACAGCTCGATGATGAGGCTAACCGGGAAAGGCAACGCATTCTGGGTGATGTACTTCGAATGAAAAACGAGTACGTCTTTGATGGCGTGGGTCGCAGTGCATCGGGTGACTGGTACGAACAGAGCTTTTTCGTCGCGGGTATCGACTTCTTGCAGGCGGAGGCACTGGCGATCATTTTTGAGCAGAACGCCATCCTGATAGGCCAGCGTGGTGGTCCTGCGGAATTGCTGTTCATCTGACACGGTGGTTGCTATGTTCCGGTAGCGCGCATTGGAATTCCCAATTGATAAAAGAAGATCAAAACGAAGAATTAGTTGTCATGAGTAACGCTGAAAAACAGGTCGAAAGCCGAGCATTGGATATTGTCGGCGAGCGTTTTATCAAAAGCCGTATTCTTGAGCGCATCCAATCTTTTCCCACTGTTACCAAGGAATTGATTGGCGGTCTAGGCCATGACGCAGGAATCCTGAACAATCCGCTCGGCTCCGACGACAAGTTGCTAATCAACACAGATAAATCTGGAGTGAGCAAGGCCTACAAACTAGGACTCGCTGGTGGTGAATGTATTGGTGATTTTGCGGTGTCTCATGCGGTGAGTGATATCCTGGCATCTGGCGGAGAACCTTTCGCAGTGTCGGTAGCGCTGATGCTGCCCGGGGATACGACGGTCGGTCTTGTAGATGAAATTCTTGACGGTATATTGCAAGCTTGTGCAGATTTTAATGTGACTCTCACGGGCGGAGATACCAAAAAAGCAGATACACTGTCTGTAGTGGTTACTGCGCTCGGTCGAGCGCCATCAATCAATCTTTTGTATAGAAATACGCCTCAACCTGGTGACCAGCTGGTGGTATCCGGGGTGCTAGGATCGATGCTACTTGGCTCTGCAGTCTTCAAAAGAGGGCATGCCATCTCAGACGCGGTTCGAGACGTCCTCGTCCATGCGCAAATTTGCCAGCGGCCGCCTTTTCGCTTGGCGTTGGAGATGAGTCGAGCCAGAGTTGCCAACGCCTGCACCGATATAAGTGACGGCTTGCAGGCGGCATGCCGCAATATGATTCCTGGATCGAGCCTTGGTGTTGAATTGGAGGAAATACAGGTTCCGGTTCACCCTGCATTAAAGGGATTGGCGAACACACTGGCACTATCTCCGCTTCAGCTATCAATGGCTGGAGGGGACTGGCAGTTTCTGTATTGCGTCCCGAAGGACAACATCGCAACTTTAGGGAGCATCAGTGACCGAAGCGATACCAGTCTCACAGTAATCGGAGAGGTTATTGAAACGGGGGGCGTCTGGGCCAAGACGAGGGAAGGACACAGGAAAAAATTGCGACAGATTGAACACGATAGTTTCTTGAACCGGATCAATGGAGTGAGCTATTTCGATTTTCTCAGTGATCCTCAAGAAATGTTCGAGTAAAACGACGAAGAATTTTGTGTAGGTATAGCCGACGATGATAACAATTGCTGCCAACACGCTTGGAGAGTGTTGGGTAAAATGCATACAGTCCGTGCTCGATCACGGGCAAATACACCATGATGAAGATGTCGTCATCCAGGAGGTTCTGGGACTCTCGGTGGCGATCTCTTACCCTTCTTCAGAAGATCTTTTTATCGCCAATGTGGGAGATCAGAACGTCATTGACAAGATGCTCAGAAAATTCTCCAAAGGTATTGTGATGAAGGATCGTCCGTTCACCTACGGACAACTTATCTATGACATGAACGGTATCGATCAATTTGAGTGGATGGTAGAACGCCTGCAGGCGAAACCTGAGACCAAGTCAGCGACGATCTCTCTGGTGACGCCAGGATTGAGTGACCCCAACTTACCTTGCCTCAGTGTCTTGGATGCGAAAATTCGCAATGATGACCTCCATCTTCAATTTTTCTTCCGCAGCCAGAATATCTTCGGTCGCCAATATGCCAACTTGCTTGCGATCGCCGCCCTGCATGAACGATTGGCGCATCGGCTTGAGTGTGGTGTTGGCAGCCTGAAGGGCTCGATCGCATCCGCCCATATCTACGGGTACGATCTGGCAGATGCCCGCAAGCTGGTCAAATCTCACTCCACCAGGATCACAGACCGCTACTACAGCATGGGGCCCGCTTCGATCCGATCTTAGTGCTCCTACCGGTCTTTCTGGGCGCTCAGGATCGCCTCTCGGGCAGTTCTGATCAGTGCGCGATAGTCCTTGAGTCGCTTTTTGCTTCCGTGGGAGAGGAAGAAAGCCTCAGCGAGGTCAATCAATTGCAGGCGCTCCGCCAGGGGCCAATCCGAGCTTGCTTCGATGTGGGCCTCCAGCTCCCGGTGATACCCACTGCCCGCAGGAAAATTACAAGGATCCTGGATCTCACGCTGCACCCTTTCCAGCTGCCTCTGTTCGGGTGACAGGTACAGTTCTGCGATCAACTCGCTAGGACGCTTGTCTGTGCTTTTATATACATTGCGCACGACAGAATCTGTAGAACTATCCAAATTACGCTCCATGGAGCCTCCATGTCCGTGAACCCGATTTCGAACGGATAGAGGTATTTGTTGGCGGCTCTGGGCCAAACCAGCTTCGAGGATGAAACCAATATCCTTGTCTGTCTCGGCCCTTTCAAATAACAGGTGTAGTTGTTGCGCAGTAAAGTCATTGCGACGCAGTACTCCGCGTTTTATCAACTGCATCGCGCGTACGGGTGAAACCGAATCTGCCAGCCGAAGTATCTGGTCACGGTTTTGCCGGATTTCCTCTACCTGCAGGACGCGATCTTTCGTCAGCACGTTAAGTATTCGTGGCGATAGCTCCGTGCTCTGGCCGATGTTCTTCAATATGGCGCGTTGGGCACCGTTGAACTGAGAAGTATTGACCTTCTTGGTAGCAAGTAGGGCCAGAAGCTCGAGTTCCAGAGGGTCACCATCGTTGACATTGAGCGCACGCTTCCAATGCCCTCGAAACTCGTCCTCACCAATGATCTTGTTGCGTACCATGAAGCTGAGCTCTACCACCGTCGCATTGGCTATCGCGTCGGCACGCTCGCCGTCTTCCAATTCACCTACGACCAGCTTTTGCGCACTGGTCATATGTAACAACCAGTCGGGCTGGCCAATGACCACGTGTGGCAGTAATTCCAGCCAGACATTCCGTCTGTCGATGAGTAGGTGCTGCAGGCGCTCCAAGCGGACACGCCCTTGAGAAAAGCTTGTCAAGGCATACCAGAACGCGACGCCTTCAAGCGCAGAAGTGAGCTCGTCCGGTAGTGGATGTTTCTGAAAATGGCGGCCTGGTGATGGCGTCCGGCCAAGGTAGGCTAAACTTCTCGTAACTTCATCGACGTCTTCACCGCGCATGCAACGAATAATACCTCTTACCCAGAGGTCATTTTGCGGTGCAGAGTGGCGACCCACCGGTTCTGGAAGAATCTTTAGTCTTGCATCATCCCGAAATGCTGCACAAGCCAAGAGAGGTGAGATTTGCCAGGCAGCTTGTACGAAATGTTCAGGTGGATGATCAAACAGTTCGAATGCGAAAACTATCGGCATGGACCACCGATGCAAGTCGAAGTCTTTGCCCGCCTGGAGTAGATGATGTTGTGGGTGACTGGTCAGGAAGACGGCTACCAGGTACTCCTGTATTGTTTCATGAGTGAACCTGATATTTGAACCGTTGCCTATGGTCTGAATCAGTAAGCCTTGCACAGTTCGGTCAATAAATGGGGTTGTTCTGTCACCCAGTGCCGGGCGTAACCGATCTTCTGCGTATCCAGGAGTACAGGCCACAAGCCCATCGCAGCGCATCGAATAGGCAAGCAATGCCAGGGCCTCTTGTGTTTCATCCTCTGAATAGATGGATGGTTCGCCCGCGGACAAATCCTTATCAACTTCCCGGCGTAACCAGGCCCCAAAGAATCGACTATAAAGGTCGGCGAGGCCGTCGGGGAGCTCGCCATTTTCGCGCCAGAGCCAAGCCGTCATCTGGAGGAGGAGCGGACTTCTTGCGATCATCTGCGCGGTGGATTTCTGCGTCAGTGACTCCCAGAAAGCTTGCACTGTGTCAGGGACATCATCCAGATATTTGGCAACGAACCGCTGCTGTTGCGATGTGCCCATGGATCGCAGCTCGATAGTTTTTCCAGCGAAGTAGGGTAGGTGAGCGGCGCGCGTAGAAACAATAATCTTCGCACCAGGAAATTCCTTCAGGAGATCACTCAGGTCAGTCGTACATTGTTTAAAATGTGGTGACGGACACTCATTTAGTCCGTCCAACACTAACGCCAATTGGCCGGATTCGAGTGCAAGTGAGATATCTGCCCATTTCAGTGGTCGGATCTCTCGACAGATCAGATCACGGAGACCTTCACCCGTGTATCCCGAGATTGGGATATACAGCGCCCAGTCATCATTCACGGTGCGGTAAGCAAAGTTGATGTCTCGCACCAGTTTCAGCAGGCTCGTGCTCTTCCCAGAGCCCGGCTCCCCGACTAGAAACGCGGGATACACCCGGGTGGCGATCTCTAGAAACTGGCTTTTGTCCATGGCCATGTCCCCGCTGGACCTCTCGGAGGAGAGATAATCCTCATTGGACTGATAACGACGACGTCCGGAGTTTTTGTCACGCTGCCGGGCAGTAGCTTCAAGTGGCACAAACAGTTGCTCGTCGGCTACTCTTGCTTCCACCAATTCATGGCAGTAGGTGCTCACCGTCGAGAAGTAAACGGCGGGATCAGTCTTCTGCAATTCCTTGATCCATGAATCGAACTTAGGGCTTACAACTGCCAGATCGCGCTTTTCCCACCAAGTTTCGGCTTCTTCATGTGATAGATTGGCTGTGGTTCCTCGGTCTCCGCCTGCTCTGACAAGAACTACCTCTTTGTGCTGTGAATTCTTAGTTGTTGCATGCGTGAGGACAAGCGGACCGTGTGAAAAGTCGCGCGGGGCAACTGCAAAAAGGAGCACGTCAGTTCCCTGGTATCTCGCCCAATAAGGATCAAAATCTAACCGATCAGTTGGAACTTTCCAGCGCCATCGCCCACGGTTTTGGGTGCGCCATCCATCCTTGTTTAGAACCTTGTCAGAGATCAGGCGGGTGAAAGAGTCCCTATTGCCATCGAACCCACTTTTGTCGAGGCCGACTGCATTGCCTTCATCGTCGATGCCGAGCACGACCATACCGCCTGAGCCGTTTGCCATACTGACCAGGGCTTTTATCAGGTTGAAGACATAGTCCGCATCGTTACTTTCCGCGGCCTCCTGAGGATTCTGGGCCTTGATCGCCGCCTTGAACTCCAGCCAATCGACCTCGCTCCCCTCGGTCAGTTGGAGAATCGCGTCAAGCTCATTGTTCTTGATATCGAGTGCTTGATTGACGAATTCAAATGCGTTCATGGTTGTCCTTATATTGAACGATGACGGAGGTCTCACGTCGGCACGTCAAACGGTACATGGGAATCACCGACTGTATGGTCACAGAGATTCTCTAGCGCAAAAGGTCATAGAATCCCGAGGGCGTAATGACGGCGGGAGAGGACGCCACCTCGGTCAATGAGTGTTCGAGCACCCCGGAGCCGAGCCTCGTGAGGTTGTCCCTGACGCGCAGGGGTATCGCCCGTTCGTGTTGGCCAAGGAACGTCAGAGCCTGGCTTACCGACCATTCATTCGCCCCGGTATCGCCAAACTCATGGCCGAACCGCGCAACGACACGCTCTTTGGTCGCGTTTGCCAGCGCCAATCTGGTCATAAATTGATCGAGAAGTGAATAGTTGATCGCTCTGGCTCGCGCCGCTGCAATCTGCTTTTCGACCTCTGAAAGGTGATTGTAGGCGGCCGCCGCGGACATCGCGGCGAAATCGCCAATCTCCATATTCTTCGTGTGTAACCAGCGATCACGCCCCGTACTTCTTATGGCAGTAAGCCCATTTTTGCAGATCAACACCACGCGGCCCCAGTTCAATCGGTATGAGCTATAGCCATTATTCAGACCATAGACGACTCTGCAAGTGAGCCCCACCTGGTGATCGCTCCCAGGCACGGAGAATTCTTCCACGACTTCTCCAAACGGCGTGTGAGATACCGCTTCGCGCGGAGCAATACCAAGTCGCTGCAGCGATTGTACCAAGACACGCCGGAAATCCTGTTGGTTCATCTCAACGAAATTTGGCGAGGTGAGTCCATAGATCCGGCGACCATCGCTGGCTTCCATACTCCTGAGCACATAACCCGAATTGGACAGGGCGCATTCGAGCCGCTGGACGAGGTCGGCTGTACCCAGGTTGTACCATTGCTTCATAGTCGCGGTCTGATCAAGGTCGCGCCAGATGTGAGAACCCAGCTGGTGGATCAACTTGGCGTCGAGATTTCCCGAGAAGGCTCGGCCCGCTGTCGAGATTGTGATTTGTCGATAGGAGGGTGAGATCGCCACCGATACGCGGTCGTTCAGTGGAGTGGACGTGATCAGCCCCTCGAAATCGATAACGTTATCGAGAGCGGTATCGATAGACAAAGGAGAAGCAGAAAGTCGCATAGGAGCCTCCAATCGCAACAAAAACATGCCGTTTGAGACGTCGCTACGTCTAAAGGCACCACAAAAAAAAGTTTTGTCTGTGCGACACCCAGTGGAACTGAGTATCGATTTTTGAGGAGTCGGGCAGTACCCGTCTCTGATTGGAGTTGCTCTGAGAGCGCGAAGGAGAATACGGCAGTCACTTTCCCGTTGTCAACACATAAATGTGAGTCCTTTGGGTGCCTGGCGACCAGGTATCGTCGTAGTGGATTTTATGCAAACCTCCAACAAGCTATCCCCCCTACCTACCTTGACTGTGGCAGGCGGCGGATTGCCGCTCACCGTCAATGAAAATTGAATGGCAACAGTGTATCCAACGCGTGTATCCGCTCCTGGTTAGAGGTGGCATGGCGTAGTTCACCCAGATGCGCCGAGGGGAAGGGTGCTTCAGGGCAGGTGCGCCTGGGTGGTTCAAGCTCAAGTGCTAAGCTGTCGCCGAGCGCGTGCAGGCAGTGGGCCATCCAGTGCAGTATGGCGCTATTTTCCTCATCGCAACATTCGTCCACCGCCTTTTGCAGGTAAACGACGGCCTCAACGCTTTTGAGTGAATTCGCCAACATCCAGGCTCGGTAGGCATTGATTAGCATCCAAGGATGCCCCTCGTGGTTCTGCCAATCATCGAAACAGCCGAGATACTCCAGTTGTTCCTGGGTCTCCTCGGAACCGCGCACCAGCCAGCGCAGTAATAGATAGTGCTCGAAGCGCAATGGCGAAGCGCTGCGTGCCAATTGTCGGATGCTCGGGGCGCCGGATTTGCCGGTGGCCTGCTCAGTGATCGCCCTGATAGCTAGCGGTGCATCGGGATGCTGCAAGTCCATCAATGCAATAGCCTTGTAGATTTCAGTTTGTCGACGATTACTGGTGGCTTGATCCGGATCGGAAAGTTGCGAAAACTGCTCTAATGCGGCCTCAAAATACGCCAGGGCTTGTGGGTACTCGCCGCGAAAAGCACACAGTTGCCCCAGGGTAGAGTGCAATTTGCCATGATTCAGGCGACCTGGAACTGCGATGGGTTGCGTCAGCCAATCCTCTATGAAGGGTACTGCACTGGTAAAGTCGAAACCGTTGGTCGCGCTAATGGCTATTCTCAAGGCTGCCTCACACGCATCGTGAGCCGATTCCTCCTTGAGGGCGTTAGCTGCCGCCATGACTTGCGCCACCTGCTGGACGTCACATTGCCCCAAATGGTTGGCGCCGGCGAGCTGAGCAGATTTCATCTGGAGTTCCAGAAGACCGGGCAATCGCGCGCTAGAAGGATGATAGTTGTCCAGCCAGGTGAGCGCCCGCCCCAGGCTGCCTGCATCGAAGCGTTTGTGCGCAATGCGGTATCGGACTTCCGCGAGATATTTTCGCCACAGCGCGGCGTCGCACCGCGTGCGCTCCCCCAGTAGCGCAAGTACATCATGGAAGAGCGAGTGTCCGGGTTCCTTTGTCAGGTGCGTGCATATCGCAAACCAGGTAGCGGGGTCCAGGTCACTCTCCGCCTCTCGGTACAGCCGATCAATTTCGGCGACATCAGTACTCTGCAGGAGGCAATGGCCTGGCCAACCGGTGCGATTCAGCAGTTTTTTCTTGGTCTTGTCTGAACTGCCCCAGCAATTGGCGATGACATCGACGTAGCCATTGTAACGCTCGTCTTTGTCGATCAGCTTCAATGAGAGATTGAGCGTAGCGAAGCGCTCCGGGGCAAGACGGCGAAGCTCGTCGAGGAGAGTTTCCTCGAGTGCTTTCATGCTTCGGCTGTCCCGGTATTCTCCCCGGTTCTCAATTTTGAACGTAACCATTGTCTGTCCGTCCATGGGCAGCATGAGGAGTATCCAACGAGCCAGTTTGACAATGGCTGCGATCCAGCTGTGACTGTGTAGATCAGACTTGAGCGTGGCGCCCAGGATCCCGGCATCGCTCTTTCTCAGGGTATGGAGCATCGCCTCGATGTCGGTATAGGTAAGCTCTGTGGCGTGGGTGCTTTTTCCGAGCCCGGGCAATGTACAGCTTTCTGGCATCGCCAGGGCGATAACGCGCCCCAGTGTGCTATCCGTTTCATTCAAGGCTTGCGCCTGGGCAGAAAACTCCTTACCGGTTTCGTCGATGTAGATCTCCCACCGTGGGGATGACGGAAGTGCGCGCAGGTTTTGTGGGTGTAAGCCGTTCTCGATTGGGGTATAGGGCAGGGAGATCTTGAAGTTGCGATTCTTCTCCCTGAGCACTCCTTTGCCGGTCTTCCAGTCCATTGCTTTCTTAAACGCTGTGTTGACAGATTTAACAACGCGCCCGGGCTCGTACTTGCAGGTCTCGTCAATCCAGGTTCGTACTTCGTCGGGGGAGTCGCCCAAGCGGAGTTTTTGTTTGACCGTTGCGGCCAGGGCGGCAGCACGTTTGCCTTCCCGGGCGGCTTTATCAACCTCGCTTACCAATTGAGGATCGGTAGCCAGTTGCTCCTCTGCATCGCTGCGGTACTGCTGATACTTATATTCGGCGTTCGGGTCGTCGAAAATGAAGAGCTTGTAGGTTTCCCACTTCAGATCCATATGGTGATCTCGCATTGTAATCGGTAGATTGGGCAGCTGAATGTCCATTGCCTTTGTGGAGGGCTATAGCAACGTGTCCGGGGCATTTCCACCAGTGTATGGCCATGTGAAGCGATCACCAAAGCAAATCATCCAGGTTCTGTCAGGTTTCCAATGAACTCACAGAATTCGACGAATTGTTAATTTGTGATGATCAAAAAACTGCACAAAAGTGGTGTCAGCGATAATCTAAGGTGTGAGACTCTGTTGGGGCTCGGCTGAACCGTCGCGGCCTTTTTTGGGATCGCTTATTCGAAACAGCTGCAAGACAAAATCTTAATATGTTTAATAAAGTTGGCGCCTATATCCGAGAATTGCGGATCTCCTGGGATTTCAGGCGGTACGATCAGGTGTGCCGTAAAGCCCATGAGCAGGAAGCCGCGCTAAAGTATTGTGACAGCGCGTTACAGGCGAAGCTTGCTAGTTTGAATCGCTCAATATTTGAGCGATCCACTGAGATTTATGGCAGGGATCAGGAGGAAGCACAGAATTGCGTCAAACAGGCAGCGCAAAAGCAGTCCGAGGTCCTGAGCCTGCTTGAGTATTTTTTGCGCAGCTACAAGGTGGAGCTCGATGAACTGTACCACCGCAAGTCCCAGCTTCTCGACGCAAAATCCGGTCTGTGGGATGAAATAAATTCGTTGAAGGCCGACAAGTCAGCCGCCCACAGTGGCAAGGATGCGGCCTATCGCGATCTCAATACAGCCAAGGACCGGATCGACGCCTGGTACCGTAGATCGAGAAGGTCATTTTTTGGCAACGCCGGCAAGGAACTGCCGAAGCATTCATTGTTCGGTCAGAGCTTTGGAGACCTGGATGGCGAAAAATACGACCGCGATCGCGCTTATGAGCGAGTGCAGGCTTACAGGTCGGAAATCGGCGATATTAGACGCTTACTAGATAGCTGCTTTCGTCAGCTTGACGCTTACAAGTCCTCCATCAGTGAGGTATTTAGTGAGATCAAACAGGTAAAGGCGGACCGGACATACATGTACCAACTAAAGAAGCAGGGCCTGTCGCGGAGCGATCTACAACGAGAAGTGACTTCGGTTGGGGGCAAGCTCGTCGAAGCAAAGGAGGCGGTAGCCAGGATCAAGAAGCGGAAAGAGGAGTACGAGTCTCAGGAGCGGATACGGTGCAAAGTTCCCGAAGTTCAAGCCCAGATTGACGCGTTGCGTGCGGCTAAGCGTTCGTTTCTCGACAGCTTCTCCTTGCCTGATAACGTCGAAAAGAGGCGCGCTGAACATCGATTACTTTGGTGCCGTCAACGCGGGACTTCTTAGGCATCTCAGACAGAGCCTGATTGGATAGTGGTGAATCGGCATTAAATTTCCTGACGTTCTAATCGGTGATTGAAAAAAGTAATCTTCAAAAGACCAGAAATAGGGCTTTGTCGATCACTGCGTATCACCGGGGATTCCAAAAAGATGCATTTTACCCTCGGGCGACGAGAGAAATTCACCAAGTCCCTTCTTCAAATCCGAAAATTGCTTTGCGATAGATTGTAAATACTCCAGCTCCGGCAGAATCTTTTCTCTTTGACGGTCAAGAAGTCGATCTGTCTCGGTCCAAGTATCAATGGATTCGGTGTTAAGTCTTGGAATGAGATGGTGTATCAATTCATTCCGGTCGGCAACTAGTTCAGCTATTTTGTCTCGCCGTAGTTCGAAATGTTCTTCTTCAGTCTCTATACGAAAAGCGATTGAGAGGTGTATTTTCTTTGGGTCTTCCGATTGACTATCAGGAGACTCATCATCGCCAAATATTTCGTTAAAAAAATCACCAGCAACCGTTCCCATCGTTCGCTTGGAAACCGATTTTATTCTCTTTTCGTGACGCGACATGAGCGTATTTTCGTCGCCTGAGATGCGTCCATGGCTTACCAAATATTTGAGGACGTACTCGACCTGTTGATAGAGAAGAACATTTCTACCAATCTTACGCATAACCTCATTTTGGATTTCGGGTAGGTCCATATTTTTAATGCTGCTCCAGGGATGATTACTGGATTGTTCGTAAGCGGTTCTTCCTTGGTTTCAACTGACACCAATAATGCAGGCTTTGATGCGCTCTTCAATACCTGGCAACAGCGGAAATTCCCTAAAGTTCTCCTCCAGGGATTGAATTAGCCATTCCGGACGCGCAAGAAGGTCCTTGCGAATATCTTTGAGTAACAGCGGCTTGTTCCGTCTACCGCTCAGGCGCTCGAACCAAACTGGCCTGATCATATCCAACCACCGGGATGCGACCTCTTCCCAGTCTGGCTGGTGATCATTGCTGGGTGACTCCAACAAGGCCTTTAGGCGAAGTAGGTGGTCGATCGCCTTCTGTTCACCGGTGATGGTCAGCAACTTTTGAATGACGTAGCTGAGTTCCTCAAGCGCCCGTCGCTTTTTCTGGGCAAGCAAGCTTATTTCATTGTCCGCGAGTGATTCCAGAAAGTGTTGAAGGACATGGCTGCTTTTTTCATCCAGCTTTTTGTTTTCAGTGTTGGGTGTCAACCTTTCTCGGAGAGTCGTTGTGATGAGACTGAGCTCGGTAATGGGTCTGGATCTACGCTCGGGGATCAGTACCCAGCGGGGCGCACCGAAACTGCCACCAGTGACGCAGAATAGCGCCCAGGGATTCTTGGCACTGACCAGGCTGACACGGGACAACACCTTCTCGCGCGTGTGACGATAATGTTCGTACACCTCCTCGGTCACGATCGCGTGTTCGCCCTCCACCAGCGCACGCACTGGCTGAAAGGCATCATCGATCCCGTCCCAGTGGTGGTCAGCTGTCTCCGCCAGGTGGATCATATCGCGGGCATGGACCACATCACTCTGTACGGTCCGCATCGACTCCGGGAGCGGCATATTGGACCCGAGCAGTTGCTCAACGGTCTCATACCGCTCAATGAAACGCTCGTCGGAGCGCAGCGCAAATTGTTCAGCATCTTCGGGCCACCAGATTTCGATCGCCTTGTGTTGACTGTCCATACGGTCTACGCGGCCGGCGCGCTGCTCGGCTATGCGGACGACGCTCGGCATATCCAGGTGCACCAGGCAGGATGCTTGCTGCAGGTTCACGCCCTCCGACATGCTGTCCGAACACAATCCGACGATTCCCCGGGTATGTGAACCTCTCGCGAAGTGTTTGAGAATCTTGTCGCGTTCAGTACCGGCACCGCCGAATGCCAGAATCGTCTCTGCGCGGCCTTGTATCCTCAGAAGTTGATCGATGAACGCCAGAGTAATGGGGCGGCTGTCAAAGGCGAGAATCAGCGCATGGTGATCGAGCAGTTCAACCAGTTTGTTGGCCTTGGTCCTTTCCCTGGCATCGCTCATTTTTCGTGCACATTCTGCAATACGGCGATGGATCGATTGGTCGTGTCGGCTCGCTTTGGCGTGTGCTTCAGGGGATGTCAGCCAGTCCGGGAGTGCGATAGCGAGCTTGTTCTCCGGTACCCGGCCCTCAATTTTGTTCAATTGCGCTAGAACGTTTCCGGTGCTGCTGCCTTTATGAAACTGATCCAGCTGAAAGTAGTCGATAGCAGCTGCGGTGCCTTCGATATGCTCCAGTAGCGCCGCCCGTGAGGATCGAAGGGAGGCCATGACGATATAGCGGGCCAGCTTCTTTGCCGAATGCAGCCTGCCTTCGAGATAGCGAGACTCTGACACGCCCTGGTTGCGTAATATGGCCGGCATCTCAATGGGCTTGAAGAAATGTGTCACCCCATAGAGCTCGTCGGTGAGCGATTGGATCTCCTCCGCCAAAGCGCGGTCGGACGCACTCTCATCGAGGGCATATACCTTGGGCAAATGATCCGGGAATCTGCAGGGTCTGCCATCCTGGTCACGGTAGGCGAGGGGGTCTTTCTCGATCTGCTTGTTCAATTGCCGCTTGGTTCGTCTGACCGTGAAGCGACGAATTTCCTTGCGTAACTCCTCCAGTTCCGGTTCGGTCAACTGCCGGTTGATGCTTTTCGTGCCCAGCATTTTGTCAAAGGCCTGGAGGATTGATGGCGACAGGTTATCAGCGCCGAGCATGTCGGCAATCCGCAGCAGATCGACGATGCTGCGGTTGATCGGGGTCGCTGTCAGCAGGACGACATGGTCGGCCATATTCCGCAGGAGTTCCTGGGTCCGGTTGGATTTGAAGTTCAGGAAATTGTGCCCCTCATCGACGCACAATATCTGGGCCCGGCGCAGGGCATCAATTGTCAGCTCGTGCCGTCGAGCGCGCTTGTGACTCAATTTCCCGTGCGAGAAGGTTTCCAGAGAAACACTGTTCTGACTGCATTCTCTTATCCAGTTCTCTTCCACCGCAGGCGGGCAGACCATAATGGCCTTGCCCTGGCGCATACGACCTGAGCGCACGATCTGGTCTTGAACTGCGCCGATCAGATAGGTGCCCATGCGCGTTTTGCCCGCGCCTGTGGCATCGGCAATGAGCACGCTCCCCTGGTTCGACAACACGGTGAGCGCCTGGGCAATGCCTTGCTTTTGTGAGGGCCAGAGATTGCCGGCGGCTGTCAGATAGTCTCCCTGCAGGTACTTCTCCGCCCATTCGCCCTCCAGCAGCTCGGCGCAGGCTCTGGCCAGGGCTTCTTCCCAGCTGACTACGCGAAGCAGCTTCTCCAGCAGGGCGATCAATTGCTCCTGATAGCTGACACCTCGCTCCCAGTAGTTCTGCGCGATCGCTGTCAGTTCGCGGTAGCGCTTGGACTCCTTTGTGGCTGAGAACCGCGCATTGGCCTCGATCTGGGTCCGCAAGCCAGGCTCGGTGAAGTTGGAGGAGCCAACGGTAATACCCGGCTCACCACTGTAGATCTTGGCATGCAGGCGGCGATGCCCTGGCATGTAGCGCGCCTCAATCCTGCCAGACTTCAGTAGGTTTACCATCTCGATGACCTTGGCAGAATAGAGGAGGGAGATCCCCTGGTTTAACCAATAGGCTTCAGCCTCCGTGGTCAGGTCCGCCCGGTTGACGGTGAACGTACTGCGGCGTGACGGAAACGGCTCGTGCCCGATCAAGAGTCGCACCACGGCGTCGCCTGAGCTGCAATGGTCGCAGCAGAAATCGATGAGGCGGTCGATACTGGCGAAGCCAGTGATAATCAAAGGGGCGGCGCTGCTCCGAAGATCGGAGAGCACCACATTCTCGACTTTTAGCCCGTCCAGGTTGAGGGGAAAACGATCGGGCGCCGGGTAACCGGAATCGACCAACCGATCTTCAGGGGCATCGGCGGCAAATATGTCGAGGGTCTGATTGTGGGGGAAAGACTCACTGGACATGCGGTTACTATTTCATCGAGATTGGCAGTCTTCTGAGTATACCGGCCTTCGGGGTTATTGGACCTTCGATGATTTTTTAAAATCACAGTCGGTTCGTAGACAAATGGTTTCGTCTCGCTTACCCAGCACGCCATCCTTCCGGTACCGTTTGCCGGATATGTGGAAGTTCAACTTCTCCTTGTATACGTAGGCGCTTATCTGCTCAATTTTTAGCCGCAGTGTTTTGCCGCGAGACTCCGTGAGGATCGTGTCGCCGATCCTTAGTCCTAGCGCCTCGCCGCAAATAGCCTCCCGTTCCGCCGACAACGCGAGCTCCCATTTCTCCATATCGTCTTCGAGTTTCTTGCAAATGGCTTTGGCCGCGGTGAGAGGGCCCCCTGTATCACTGCCGAGGTAGATTTTCTCTAATAGGACCAGATGATCATCGGGAGCGGGGTAGTCGTGCCTGTAAATCGCGGATGACAGGATATCGCAAACTTGCTCAACATCCAGGATACTTCCTTGCCATCAATGCGACTTTGTCTAGACTTATTCATGCTTACCTTTCGAAGAGTTTTTCTGAGATAGTGTTGATTGCATAGAATTGTAATTCCGAGCCACCAGAGCGAGACCTTCACTTGCTCGCAAAGATAACGACAGGATAGCCTTCAATGTCATCAACTAAGGATTGGAAATACGATAAGGTCGAAGCCAAGTTCAAGGAGATTGGCTGCATCGTGTCCGGGTGTGAGTTCAATCATCCACAAGGCTGCAAATCTGCCAGCGTTCTTTGCTGTGCACTAAACCTGTCGGATGCCGTCATAAGTGCGGGCTATTCACTCCCATCAGCGTCAAACGTTAACTACTGCCCACATGGGCGAGTAAGGAACGCTGATGGCATGGCCAGAGTGACCAAAAGCCAGAATAGTGGGGCAATTGATGCCACAGGTTGGGCCAACAAACCCAGTTGGAAAGGAATCGTCTATTTTGAGGGCGGGCTCGCACTTTCACAAATTTATGATGGGCTCACGAGGAATTCTAAGTCGCTAATTCTCGCGACTGGGCACATTGATCTGTGGAATGGTTCAGGAGCAGTTCATGCGGAGTATCCAGACGCCGCCACAATCTGGTTCTGGCGGCTTGGTTAGTAATATTTCCACGACCTTTGATCGTTATGGGTTTACGTCAATAAGTGTATTCAGATAAAACGTCGCGTTCTTGAAGCAAAGACCACGACTCAATTCTGATGCCGCGTATAAGTCCCATTTAGTGAGAAGTCAGATTTTTTAGGCGATCTTCGTGGCACCTGTTAAATTCTAGTGGGGTACGCAAAAAGGCCTCTCGTTGCAAGGATGTAGGGGAAGTTTTTGGCTACCCGTCTGCTAGGCAGGGCGCGTTTGGCTCTTTTGCTTTCTACTGCAGTGAACGTGATTGGTATCCCTGGCCAATACGAAGGTGGTTGCTTGAGTAGCCGAAACTTCTTGCAGTGCTTGCAGGGTACCAGGTCTGATATTCCCAGATCGCGCGCCACCTCCTGCGAGGGACGACACCAATCGAGGAGGAAGAGTTCTTCACGGGTTAGTTCTCTGTTCATGACAGCGTGTACGACCTCATGCCCGGCCAAATTCATAGTTCTTGAGCTGTAACTCTATGAAATATAATTAATTTTGTCCGGTGGCTAGGAGGTTGAACTCGAGATGAACCATAGGCCGAATTGATACCAACTGGTTTGTGAGTTCGGTAGCTGTAAGTGGAAGAATCCTAAACACGTTCCAACAGCGAATATCCGAATCGGGTTGATCGGATACAGTAAGCTGACATAATTTGTCCAATCTTAAGATGTACGCTATACCTAGTCTTAGCCGATTGGTGAATCGGCGCCGATGTAGAACTACAATTTCATGGACGATTGTTCTCATGGCCAAAAATTACGTCTTCTTGATTCATGGCATTGATGAATTCAGTGTCGGCTGGATGCAGCAAGAGTCTACCGCCGCAACCGGTCTTCGAAAAGCCGTCCATCAATACCCATTATTCCAAAATCAGCTCCGAGATGAAGGCGTTGAGATCGTTCCCGCTTTTTACGACGACGTGTTCCAGCGCATTTGGAGTGTCGCTCAACGACAGATCGGTGGATGTCCTTATAGAAAAAGCCAGGGAGTAAGTATTTCCCGTCTTCAGTCGGTAACCTGGTCGATTGTTCTTTTGACTGCTCAACAGACGGCGCGTGTTTTCAGTACTACCCCGGGCCCGACGAGTCTTATGCATCCAGCAGGTATGCCAAAGATGAAGGGAGCGCTTGATATTCCCATTTCAACTGAAATCTTGGGCGTTCTCGGGCAGGGTGCATTAATTGCGATTTTCGAAGCCGGCGTTTCGCAGGGACTTAAAGATCGCATTAGGCAAGCACTCGTCAAGGACACACGCTGGAGTGAACTTGGCAGGTATCGTGACGACCAGCCTGCCGAAATCATGCAAATCCAATTGCACTACCTGGCATTTATTTTAGTGGGTGTCTATTTCTTGGCCCTTTTATGTATTCGACACGGTATTGAGAGATCCTGGTAATGACTTTCGAGATATGTCAGATAGTTTACTCGTTCCACGTGGAATATCGTCTGCGGGAATTTTCAACGGTACTTCTGTTAACACCATCTGATGTTTTGCAAAATGGAGGAGATTAGCGTTGGTAAATATCATCCAAGACTATATTCCGACCAGTCTTCCGACCCGACCTCAAACGCCGTTGACTGCGAGTTACATCACAATCCACAACACCGACAACACAACATCCGGCGCGAATGCAGCCGCGCATAACCGCTATGTGAGAAGCGAAGATGCAGTGAAGCGAATGGTATCCTGGCACTACACAGTAGATGACAAAGGGGTCTATCAGCACTTGCCGACCGATGAGGTGGGTTTTCATGCAAGTAGAGGCAATACCTCGAGCATCGGTGTCGAAATTTGCATGAACTCGGACATGGATGATGCGAAAGGCTATTCTAATGCTGCGAAACTAGTGGCCTTCTGCATAAAAAAGCTGGGCCTCACTTTCCCCGGTTGCATGAAGCAACATCATGACTGGTCCGGCAAGAATTGCCCCAGTGTGATCCGCGCCGGGGCGGTAATCGATTGGGGCGCATTCCTTAATCTTTGCGAAAAAAATATCGCCGCGAGTAAATTGTCCGATACAGAGCTACTCAGCATTGATCAACCCGCTGTGCCCGAATGGGCACCCGACGATGCCGAGGCGGTGCTGCGCTCCATCGACGAGGCGATGGACCTGCATCAGCACGAGGAAGGCGAACAATGCCGCGGGACGCAAGATGACATCTCAATGACAGGGTCTGGGATGTCAAATGAAAGCACAAACGGTAAAACGCCATTCTCAGGCGAACCAGACGCGCGCTGGCTGACTGAACGTGGTACGGATCACGACATGATGCTGCTGGAAGATTTCTGGTATCGCGACCCAGACGGTAAGATCTGGCAGGCTCCCAGCGGCACAATTGTTGACGGTGCCAGCATACCCAAGCCGCTATGGTCGACCGTCGGCTCACCCTACACTGGCAATTACCGCCGCGCTTCCATCGTTCACGATGTCGCTTGCGTGGAGGCAGGTAACGACTGGCACAAGCGACGCGCTGCGGATCGCATGTTCTACTATGCCTGCCGTTCTGGTGGGTGCTCCGTTCTCCAGTCGATCGTCTTATATATCGGGGTGCGCATTGGCGCATTGGCCAACAGAGTTCCAGTTTGGGAGGCCGCTCTATCGCAGGGAGAAGTGCCGCAGATCCGGCCTAGTGCGGAGCAAGAGCGGCTGCTGTTGGATTTTCAGATCATTGCCGAGAAGGTCGTCGCCCTGGGCGAACCAGACGACGCCAATGTTATTCAAGATCGTACCGACGACGCCATGAGCGAGGTTATGATGATCAACTTTGCCATGCCTCCCAACTAGCTTTGGAAGTCTAGTTAATTGCAAGACCACCAACCACCTGCCGACCAACTCAGCCAGATTGTTAGACAAAAATGCAAGGGAGTTGCAGAATGTACGGCACTGTTCCAGCAGAGAAGAATCCAAAGCGGTTTGTAGGCCCTTATTACCTGATAGGTAGATTCGTTCGCCGGATATTTTTCAGTCCGGCATGTGAGGAGTAGGAACGTGGTGTTTTTCAGAATGGTGATATTGGTCTTCTCTGCTTTTTTTGCAGCCACGGCGCATGCGCAAAACTGCAATCAGTCGTTCATCATCAATACTTCAGTCGTGGTACCAGAGGCTTTCGATACCAAAGCTTTCGGAGGCATGCAATGTGGCATGCTGGAGCATTATCGCGCAGACATCTATGTCCACAATCTTCTAGATATTTCGGACACTCAACTTGCTGATTTGGCCAAATGGAAAACAGCGCGCCAAACCTATCTTACCAAGATTCAAGCTGCAGAATAGCGACTAGCTGACGCTACAACTAGTGCTGAAATCCAGGCAGCTGTAACGGTTGCCTTTCATTATACCGGGTACGGGATGACTCTAGCCGGCTGTAACCCAAGCGCAGTAACTGGGCTTCCTGCACTAATTTGCGTCGGTGGGTTTGTGTTGACGCAAGCAGGCACAATCTGGAGTTTTTCTACTATGGGAGGCGATAAGGTGCATGCGCAGGCAGCCCTGCATGACGTTAGGGAGATGCTACAAGAGCACGACACACTTAGCGCCGCAGAATTGAACAGGGTTGTACCAAAGTGAGTTTGAGAACGCCTGTCATATTGTGAGAACTTATTGCCTAAACTAGCACTGACCGGGGTCTTTTCCGAGGCGGCGTAATGACGAAGAATGGATGGGTTGCAGCTCACTGGAACTCAATGCGGAAAGCTATTTGTTGGACTTCGCTACGGTAAAGGAAATCGAAACCATGCGCCTGATCCGGGGCGATTCTCATATCAAGACAAGGTTGACGGATGAATCTCCTAGCAACAGGGATGTCTACGTGCAGGGTTTGGTTTACCAAATCTCAGGCAGGTCTGTAATTCAGGAATAGGGAGAAACACGATGTCCACTCAACAACAGAAACTTTTGCGAAGGATTCTTGAGCGATCTGGCGAAAATGTCGATGAAAAAAATTGACGAAGTCTTGGCGGATATCGAATCACTAGAGTCGATTCCGAGAGTTGAGGAAGTTGAGTACATAATAATGCGTCACTTTCCAGATCTCGAGGTGGACCACCTTACAACAGACAATTCGGACCTGGATGGATTGCTGGGGACTTTAGGTACGGGCAAGACTTCAGGTACGGGCAGGTAGGATGCCAAACGATTTCACGGCTATATGAGCTGCGGAAGAGGAGATAGAGTCTTGTAAGCAGGATTTTTTGAATATTCTCGGAAGTATTGAAAGCGCAGAGAGATCGCGCGGTACAGTCGAGGAACGAACCAAACTCGTCCAGGAGGCACACCAGTCGGCAGTTCGCTACTCTTCGAGGGTTGAAAAGTGGGTAGCCGAAAGCTCTTATCTGCGCGCACAGGAAGATGAAGTTTGGCGATTGTCACTTGCCGGATCATGCAGGGCTGTCCTTACCAGTTATTTGCACTACAGGGACTTTCTTGGAAGAGAATCAGAGAGTTTGGGGGTTGCATTCAGAAACGCTTTCAACCTCCCGACGATGCTTATTGGATGATGCAGGGAATGGTCAGAATTGAATATCCCGAGCATTGTACCGAGTTGAGAGATGAGTTCCAGAAGCGCGGGTTGCCGACATCTGGATTCGATGACGAGAAGCGACAAAATAGGCTACGCGCCGGTCAAATGAGGATTGAGAAAATGACGGCAGAAAAGTGGATAGCAGTGACATTCGGCTTCGTATTCATAACTGTTCTATTGGCCCTCACGGTATGGCTCAAGGACCCAACACCCATGCAAGAGATCACTTTCCGGATCGTACTTGCACTGTCCGCGGGAGCAATTGGTGCGGTGATCCCCGGAGTCTTGAACCTTCAGGGAGAGCTCGGCGGATTTACAATCCGCGCGGCAGGTGCATTGGCGATATTCTTTATTGTTTATTTCTGGAATCTAGCAACTAGTAGAGAGCAAGGTCAGATTGGACAGCTTTTGGTAGAGGCTGAAGCGCACCGAATAACTTAGCTGGCAGGACTTCTTTCGCAGTGCCATTTCGTCATCGACCAGGAATTATGCTCGCATTAAATGCGCGAGTACCTAGATCGATCAGGCATGACTACATGATGTAGAGCACGGTTGAGCTATTGGGTGTCAAATTTATATTCAAAGTGGTACCAGGGAACCTCGCTTGAAAAGCGTGACTACGACAGGGCTACAATCGAGAATGGGCGACTCGTGCTGTGGTGGTTAGGTGCGACGGGTTTCGTGTGGATGACGGCGTGCCTAGGAGGCTTTGCCAGTACCTACCTTAACGAAGCCCGGGGGCTTGGGCGGCTCGATTCGGGGCTGAATTTTGGGACCACCATGGGACCACGCACGCGTATTTTCATGCCACCCCACGCCAGCCCAATTTTTAAGTCTTTGATTTTAAGCGTCTACTTTGAGGGCGGGCTCGTACTATCAAAAATATATGATGAGCTGCGCGGGCTTGAGCAGCTACTGGAAGACTTTAAGTCAATAGTTCTCGCTACTGGCCACATTGATCTGTGGAATGGCTCAAGAGCTGTCCATGCGGAATATCCGGATGCTGACACCATCTGGTTCTGGCGGCTTGGCTAGCATCTCTATCATCTCCATTGATAAATTGATTGCTGAGCGCTAGACCAACTAAGTGCATTCACTTGAAGTATCGCTATCTAAAGCAAGGACCATCGAGATAATTGCGATAAAGCGAGCAAACCCGATTGGGAGATCACGGAGCCTCCCGAGGTATTTCGTGGCAACTGGACTTCCCCGGGTTCGAGTGACACTTCTGGCCAACTTTCTTAACTAAAGTGAGTCAAACTGCTAGTCAAATTCCCTACACCGAAACGTCCAGTGTCTTAAAGTACTCAGTGATGTCGAGATCACACTGAAACCTAGGTCCCGATTCCTCAAAGTAGTCAAGTCCCTCAAGAATCTCTGTAGATATTGGCTCTATTGGATACTCGGTGGGACGTCGAAACTCAATTTCTTCAATGTGAACCACATAGCGAGCAGCTGGATCAAAAGCGGCTGGGAGCTCAATTGAAACTTCCCACTGGCAAGTAGTGCGACGCGCATCACCACAGTCAGCCCTGGTCATTCTGAGGCTTGGCCGTGAACCTTCCCTAGCCGTCATCGCTTGGCCCCCATTACCTATTAGGGGGATGTGATTTCTGTGAGTCACCCCGTTGCTTGAAAAGACTTCACTGAAGAGCTGAACTCGCATGATAGGACCCCTGTACTCCTGCTCGAGCTCGTTATCGAGGAGCGGCTTCATGTTCAAAGTCGCCAATCCCTGGACTAAGATATGTACCTTGCTATCTTTAATGCTCAGCTCGGTGATTCGTTCATTCATGATCTGAATCCACTGGGTCACTGGCTGTGATAGTTTAAGATCAGGGCGCGTATAGGGCTGGTACCGCACTAAACCTAGACGTACGAACGGTTCTGGTAAGTAACCAGGGTCGATTTCCACATCCACGTACCACTCTTCGTTGTCTGGGTCGAACTTCGGTTCATAGTGTACGACACCTACTATGAGTGAGTCAGAGATTAGATCCTCAACACCATGCTCTTTCGAGTCTGTAGCGGAGCCGAAGGGCATTTTCAAGGCGCTTTCGAACAGTGCGTTACCACTCTCTAGGTCACGAAATGCTTTTAGCGGGAGAAAGACGCCCGGGGCTCCAATTTTACCCATATCGACATCGTATGTGGTACCGCGAATTGGATCACTGCCGAGCCGAGTAACGAAGGCTCCACCCGGCCCCAAGTCGCTATCTTGGAAATCCCGTAATACCATCAACTCTGGATCGTCATCGTCCGGACCATGCCGTAATGGCACATAATCTTCGTCAATGTTTCCATCATCCTCCGGTGTCCGTAGGTATGGGGGCCACACCACCAGACCAACGCGTTCAAACAACCCGGAGGAAAACCATTCGCGTCCGAGTCGTATATGAATATTTGCCATCCTTCTGATCCGCATTTTTCGATGCATGCCAGAGCCGGCTTCCTCGCACTTCCAACTGAAGGTGACCGTAGGAATCTTGTCAGACACATCACATTTTGTCGGCCTTACTGTAGCTGGTAGGAGTGCGGCCTTTGTCTTTCCAATGGTAACTGCGTGTTTGCCCGGAACAGGTTCCCTAGGGAGAAACACGTATTTGTCTCCCTTGGTCGTAACCCGGCGAATGGATGTCATTGCGTTTAATGAGCGGCAAAATATCCTGGGAGTGATCTCTAGCAATCGAGCTTTACCGTCGGGGAATGTGTGGCGACTGGTTACTCGCCAGCTATCCGGCCCTCCAGTCTCTTCGCGGAAGAATTGTCCAAGCTCTATTACGCTTCGTCCATCACTACCAATCGAGGAGTTGTTGGGTAGGCTCGATGCATCTAGTCCTTCAACTCGCAGCAGAGACACATCGGAGGAACGATGGAATACGCTTCCATCTCTAGTGATAGAAAACCCAAAAACTTGTTCTGCGCTAAGGTGTTTTGCATCATTGGAACTTGCCGCCTCGCATTGCTCGTCCACTTTTGGCCAACGACCGGATAAGCGATCACCTAAGCTACGCCTTCTACCGGAGTCGTCGAAGATGTCTGATCCCGGCAGAACAGTGCGGGCGATCAATTCAAAGCCGTCTGTCGTGTCTAGATCTATCTCGAGCTTACCTTGTATTTGGAACGCCGTAGTATCTTCAATCACACGTTTATAGCCGTTTCCTGCAGATCCATTTGAAGTAATCTCGGCTTCAATGGGTTTCTCGGATGACTCGGATTCTCGCGATACAACAAGGTCCAAATTGTCGCGAACGCTCTCCGGTACTAGCCCCGCGGACCTAATCAGAGGCTCCTTTGCTGCCAACGGGCCAGCTAGAATAGGGGGCTCTTGAGGCCGGTTCGCCGCATGTGTGACGGTGACTGTTTTTATTGCTGCAATTTCTCCTAGGGGGTGAGTGAGCATCACTTCGCGGATCAACTCGGCAAGCTTCACTAAGAATTCCATCTCTGGTACCACATAGCCACCAGGACCGACAAAGCAAGTGTCTTTTGGCACTACCGCTGACAATTGAATTCTCTTGAGTGCCTCCGCAATACTTCGGTTGAATGGTCCAAGTACTTTGGCAAGGCCTTCGATGACATCATCGGCTGATATTTCTTTTCTGGAGGAAGCATCACCGGACACCCTTATAGCTAATGATTGAAGAATAGAAAATTCTCTGGCTAAATCTTGAGCCGATGGAACACACCACATATCCAACTCGTAGCTTTCGCCTGGGAGAAGTGCCACCCGGACACCAGCGAATTTGTGCTCTCTCCCGCTAATCTGAGTCTTGATGTTTTCAGCGCTAAGTAGAATATTGACGTTTTGGCTCCCATCTTTCTTGCTAATTCTCCTTGAGCGAACCTCTATTGCCATCGGCTCCACTTCGTACAAATCTGAATCACCGAACATAGGTATCGTCAGAGTTTGTGGCAAATACTCTTTCTCACCTGGTCGGCGCAGAGCAAAAGTGACTGCGCGCGCTTTAGGATCGGCGAAATAGCCCCTAGTTTCCGGATACTTCGTGCTGATCACCGGATCTCCGATTGTAATATTCTCATTGAGTTCATCTTCCTTGGGATTGCTAACTACCTCCCGGCTAACGAAATGATACAATCCGTTAAATCCCTTCATTCGTTTGGTCAGCGCGACTGGGAATTTACCTTCATCCGTAATGTAGGAATATGCTCTCAAACAGCCTTTGATCAGCTTTTGGCTTTTGTCATTATCGTAGACGCCATGTCGAACGACATCTTCGAAGTCAAGCGGAGGAGGGAATAGAATACGGACACATCTCGCTGGCGCCTTTCTTGACCTTTTTAATTCATCGTACTCCTTTTTCTCTTCATCATTGAGAGTTACTCCGGGTTGAACATCTAGCACCGAACGTATTACTAATTGGCTCGCATCTTCTGGACCCATATCGCCATGACTAGTGGGAACAGCATCGTCCGGAATGAGAACTTGAGGTGGGGATAGTCGGGTCTGCCTCAAAAAACGAAAATATGGGAGGCCTCGTCCTTCAGGCAAGGGGGGGTAGCATACCTTGTGACTTAACCGCCTATCTGTATCGTCAATGTCCGTCGTGGGCACAGACCAACCACCGGCGTAGACTATAGGCATAGCGAATCGATAGGGCACGCCGTATCTTAAATGCATAGGAAGGTCTTTTTTGTTCACATGCCTATTTTTGCGACTTGGTAAGCTGAGGGTTCTTCCAAACACAAAGGCATCGGCCGCGTTGGTGCAGTGATTCTCTGATTCAGAAGATTTTCGACCGAGGCTGGAGTTAAGCCCCATTGGATCACCGTCCCACTGACAAATGGCCTCATCAATAACCGCTTCTACCCGTCCCTGATCTCCAAGTAAACCATCAGGGGTGTAGTTACTTGGGAGTAAACGGCTTTGAGTGCCGAGATTAGCTCTATCGAGCGCGAGGCGATCGCTGTCCGAGCTTTTGCCTACAAGACTATCAAGCAATTTGGCCGCGCTATCCGCCAAGCCGGTCTCTCCCGAGGTGCCGAAGTCGATCACCCGATTTACCAGAGATCGCCATTCGGAACCTCCTTCTCGGAGGTCTTGCCTATCTTTGGGTATGCCCACATAAAGCTGGTGTCCAGCTGTTAAATCATCAGCGTCGAGTATGACGTATCGGGTATTTGGATTACGCCCGTTTTGTTCTCGCTTATGGTGGCGTGAAGCTAGTTTTCGAGTTGCAGCTAGTTGGGCGGCGCGATCTAGTAGTACTAGACCTGAAGTGTTGAAAGTGGAAGCACGTGAATTAGGGGGATTGGGCGCTAAACTGTTACCTTGCGCTAAGGCGTACATTGCGTCGCTTTTCCGAGTCAGGCGCCTTTGGAGCTCCAGTTCAGTAGCACTGCGCACATCAATACTGGAAAGGTCGAATCTTGCACTTCCCGACTGTCCCGATGAATCAGGTACACTCGATCCCATCAGAACAAAGCCATTGTACTGCATCACTCTACTTTCAATATTGTGATGCGAATTTGATTTGTGATGAATGTACTCGTCGGCTGTGGTAGGCCAAAAATGTATCGGCTCGTGGTCTTTATTGAATCCAAGCTTGGTCAACGTCATTGCAGACCTTCTGGTCGCGGCTAGTGAGTCGCTTAATGGCGTACCGACTAACAGGTAGAGCCATGTCTCGCCCGTTGCACTATTTTCGACCGCGCTTAAGGCTTCGGAGGCGACACTAGGTAGCGGAATCTCTACGTCAATCGCGAGCGCAGACAGCCTGGATACGGTCGGAGTACTTTGCATAGTAAAGAATACTTGGAGCGGCTTCTGTTCTTCCTCTTCGTCCGTAAAGCTCAAAATATTAGAGCAAGGATCATTCTGTTCTGCATACTGTGGCCACGTTGAGTATGAGAACGCCTCCATCTCGCTTTCCATTGCTCTCTCACGAACAGTCGTAGATCGAAGGTCATCCGAGGAAGACCATCGTTCAGCTAGTGGCGCTTCTACGGCCACACTTGCATTGATTACATTGCTTGATTTGGAGTAAGAATCAAAATATGTACGCGCGATTGCGCGTTGTTGATCAGTCGCAGAGAGGAGTTCCTTATAGTCCAGTTTTTTCTGTTCACAGATAGCGGCTTTAAAGTCTGCAGTACAATCGTTTTCCCTCTGGTTAGATCTCGCTATTCGATAAATAAATTCAGGATTCGACCTCAACTTTTCGGCTTCACGCAAGAGCATTTGATACTCTGAAGCCAAGTGGGCATTCTTATTGCCAAAAGCTTCGGTTATCGAAGTGAGCAATTCTTCCGCTCTTTGCATTTCTAGAATGAGCGCGAGACTGCTGTGAGGGTTTCGAAGAACACTGTCGACAGTTTTGTCCCCTCCAGCCGCCATCTTTTGCACGATTTGACCTTGGCTGCCCAACTCGACAGTTGGGCTCGAGCCGCCAGTAGTTTTAAGGAGGGGGTCTCCTACTAGAACAGTAGAACCAGCGATAGACCCAGAGGTTTTCTCGAGTAGCTCGTCCCAAACACTAGACCCAGCCGTTGCGCCTTCGCTTAGCGACTTTTGCCATATCTCAGTTGCTATTTGCGGTGAGCCAGGTGCCGAGAACGTTGCTCGTAGTCTCTTAGCTTTACCTAGGAAATCAACTTTCCTCCCTAGATCAATTTGAGAGCGAAATGCTCCGCTGCCGTTATCGGACAAGTACATCGTCAATGGTATTGACCATGGTTCTGCGGCATCACCGACGTAACCCCTAAATCCTTCTTTGACCGCGGTGATGACTTGTTCTGGCCACTCTTCGAGCGGGTATTCAAGCTTGCCATCCCCGTCTTTGTCTGGAGTCAGAAGCACAGTTGCCCGGAAGTGCTTGACCCCGTCCCTTTCGATAACTCCAGAGGGTACTATGCGGAAGTAGGGGGTTGCTTTTCCGCGACTTGCATTTACGCTATCAATAATCTCGTCTTTCTCTGCCATACTACCAAAACCCCCTCAAATCCAAGTCCGCGTCGAAGTATTCGTTATAGCTTTTCCAGTCGTCGTACGAATGATCGACTTTTGCTTGAATAATCGGGCCATTCCGAGAAGTACATTGATCAGTGCGACAAGCGTCTGGCGACTGTTCATGGAATAGAGCCATCGAGCGAGTTTGGCTTGACCTCGGTTTCGGCTTCTTCTCTTCTCTGGTAACACCAACAGAGTAATCAAAGTCTTTTATGCCCATTGAGAATGAGAACGTGTAGACAGCCTCGCCAATCATATCGCCAGTGC
Source organism: Mangrovimicrobium sediminis (assembly GCF_004745945.1). Classification (GTDB taxonomy): domain Bacteria; phylum Pseudomonadota; class Gammaproteobacteria; order Pseudomonadales; family Halieaceae; genus Mangrovimicrobium; species Mangrovimicrobium sediminis. The sequence goes on from NZ_SRLE01000011.1 coordinate 207,164, forward strand.
CACTTTGTCCTAGGCGTACGGACAACGATGCCGAGGTACTGAATATCCAAATGCTGGCTGATCCTCCGGCAAAAAAAGTCCCAAGAATCTCAGTGAGTTTTTCGTACCTTCCATTTACTGGCGCCGTATAGACACGAACGTAAATACCAGCCATGATTCGACCCTGACCAGTAAGTGGCCCAAAGCCGAACGAACCGGCTACCCCAAACTCAATTGAAGCCTCAAAGGCTTCTACGCCATGCGCAGTCGCTTCAATGGCGAAGAATCCACTGCCTCCATACGGCGTGTAAGAAATCGTGAAAGGTGCATCGCGACGGGATAATGCGGCTCGAAAACGAGCTTTTTCGCCATTAAAAAAAAGGAGTGTAGCTGCATTAAGCGACACGTTAAAAAAGGACATGGCACCAAAAGATATGACACCCAAATCCAAGCCATATCCTGCCTCAATCCCTGGACCGGAACTAAGCGGAGTAACATAGAACCCAGATCCGCTTTTAGGTGACAAGAAAGACTGTATTTGCTGTACAAATGAAAGTTGATCACCAATTTCGTAATCATTGTAATCAAGATCGAAATCTGGCTTACCGTTTTGGTCAGCGGTAAAAGTAGCACCATTAAAAAAGAGAGTGACGGCCTTAAAGTCCCCGATAAGGTTTATTTGAAATGGACCGAGTGACCCAGTTGAAGACATTGTCAGCTCAGGTGAGCCCGTGCTCATATCAATGTTGATATTCATGTCGTTCTGAAAACGACATTCGTGTCCTGGTTCAAAGATACCGGCCGTTGCCTTGGCAACCTTCTCGGTCAGTGTTAGACCGAATCCATAGTGCATCTCGATTCTTGTCGGAACCAAACTTAATAGATACTGTTCAATTTCTTCACGAATCTCATTCAATGGGAGCAATTGAAGAACATCTCCACGTAGAATTTGGGCAGCAACTTTACCTAGTTCTTGTAAAATTAATACCGGGGTTGAAGGGTTCGAGGCTGAATTCGCCCATTCGCCGATGAACGCATTCAAATAGCGTCGGTTGTCTCTTAGCGATATCGGATTTTCAATAGTGTGTTTCAGGTATAGAATGTCGCGCTCGAGTCTATCAAGGTTTTCGCTACCAAGATCTCTGAACTTTGCTACTCTGGGCTGCGGATATAGCGCATCAATAAAACGTTGCGCTAAAGTAGTGCCTGCTATGGCGCTGCCTGCAATTAGCTCTACTATTTTCGTACGCGCATCGCGGAGCCCCTCATATCCTGAAACCAAAAGAGGCTCATCAGAACCCAGACAGAGTATCTTCTCAGCGTATGGGTCGAGTGCCTTGAGTGCATCCTGCTCGAAATCCTTTATGTATCTGCGGCCGATGTCACTCAGGTAAGAGATGTAACCATGAATATCTCGCTCCACCTTACATAGTCCTGAGAAACCATATTTAGAATCAGACATATTTTGAGAAAGAAGATCTAGCGCCGATTCGCTCTCCTCCAAAGCAACTTTCAGATTTTCGATTGTCTTCAGGTTCACATTAGGCAGCGCGAGGGTCTGGCTGAGCTTTGCATCCAACTTTGCGAGGGATTCAACGACGTCATCAAGTGCTTCATCAATTTCAATTAGAAGCTCAATATTGATGCCAAACGGTAACTTTAATTGACCCAAATTCGGTAGCGCGTTAGAGAATACCTGAGTGATCGGTATGAAATTTGACGTCATTTCTTTGAAGAAACTCAGCAAAAGTCTGGCTAGAATCTCAACTTCTTTATCTAGATTTGCGGCTAGCTCAGCGGCTCTCTTCTGTAAAGGATCCGAAAGGTCGCTCAAGTACTCAGAACTTACTAGTAACCGAGCCAAGCCTGCTTCAGATATATTCTTAAGAATGTCGTTTTTGCCAAAAAATACGCGTAAAGTCGAAACTGAGTAATCAAGTTCGTCAAACAAACATCCTAAGAGCCCAGTCCGCATTTCCACGAAACTGTCGAGAGCCTTCACTAAAGTGGACATGGCTCTGATCGCTTCGTTTAGCTCATTTGGATCAGTTGGGCAATCGTTAGTAGATATTACAGCGGTTACTGCTTTGTCCATTGAGCTTCCGGCCAGGTACAGCGATACGGTATCGTTGTATACAGTACAATACATCCGGGCCGTCGCGCCGCCGAGGTTCAGACTGGCGGTGTTTGCTTTTGTGATTCCTGCAACGATTTTGTCGATTTCAGATGTGGAGACCTTGGCGCTTTCCAGCCCTCGCCGTATGTGAATTTCTGCTACTGATAATTCATCGTAAAGCTTCCGAGACGACTGGTGGGCATCCCAGAGAGATTGGCCAATCGAATCATTTGGGTCTGTGGGAGCAAACTTGGCATCTAAAGTCATATTCTCAACAACGCAAAGCTCTTTTCCTTCCCCCCAGCCCGCTGACGACAGTGCGATCGGGTCGATGTACACCCCTTGAGCAATAGATACCACCAATGGTTTCAAGCCATTGGGTGCACAAATCTTCGGAATTTCTAGTTCAATAGGGCCGGTGAACAATTCTACAAGCTCTACGGTGGCCGAGAACATTTGATCGAGCGAATTGTTCTCAGCACTGGATTGGAGGTTGACAAAAGCCGTACGCGCGGCCTCGACTATTGCAAACTCCTTTTCGAACGACTTCTGGATGGCTCTCTGGACGAAGTTACTTTCAGAATCTAGGATTCTTTTGAACACCTCCAACTGTAGCTTGTCATCTACGGTTGTCAGTATTTCCCTTACGGAGCGAATATTATCTTCTAATATTTCTCTGAAAAATGCGTAAACATCCTCTGATCCTTGTATTCCATAGTGGATATCTATTCCCGCTGCCTGCGATACCTGACCTGACAGGACTCGCTTTATAAGCTCGTGAACATCGCAAGCCATTACTTTAATCAGAATGTTTGGGTTCTCTGCCGTTTGGCGGAAAGTAGGGTAAGGGATAGGAAACTGAAGCCAAGGATAGGCCCTTGTCTCGTTCTTTTCGGGCACAAGAAGGTCGGCGACTGTTTCTACTATGTCTAGATTTCCAACCGCGGTTTCTAGATGTGAGATAAAAGTTGTGATGCTTCCCGTCAAATCCGTAGCAAATTCTACAACGGTATCGAAGCGACCCTTCAAAACTTTTTCTACAGCTGAACCCGGGTCCGACGCTGTTGCAAGAACCACATCCAGAAACCGGCGGCCAGCTTCATAGACTTCCGATAGCGAAAATGCGAAAGCCACAGTGTCGTTTTCCGCTAGCGCGGCGTCGAGCGACCTATCCAGTTCGAGTAATCCCTGGTTCAACTCTGGGTATACCTGGGCGATCGTTACTGGCGTAAACAGCGTACCTAGATCGGACTGGCGCTCGCGGATAACTTCATCGAGCTCACGCCAATCAGTTACAATTTGCTTAACGATATCTGATAGTGGTTTTGCTACCCGGGTTCTAACATAATCGACGGCGTCTTCACCTTCACCAATTGCTTGATTCGCGCCGTATTGGACTTTCTCTAACAATTGGGGAGCCCCGGTAGAAGGGTCTTCAAGAGTGTCTTCGAGCAACCCAATGATGTCGCGAATTTTAACGACACCAAACAACGTTGCCCCCTCAGAAAAATACTCTTTATAGATCTTCTGCCATTCCTTCTTTATGTCTGATACGCGGACATGTTGGCTCAACAGCTGCCGATTCTCCGTCAGAATATCCGCTGTTTGTAATTTGCTAAGTTGGTAGAGATTGGCTGGTAATCCTTTGCTGGAGTAGAGGGGTGCTAGGCTGGTTATTTCGCTCGCTGGGTCGAATTGGCTTGGATCATCGCCCCAAATTGGAAAGTCCCCGCTTCTGGTGATCACGCCGTTCTTGCGGGACAATGCAATCATTGAGCCCTTCGGACGAAAGATACCACCAGACTGATCTTGTCTTGCACCCATATCTTGCTTGGGTTGAGACAGAGGTAGAATAGCTTGACCCGGTCGAGGATTCTGATCGTTTCCCGTACTCGGTTGTCCAATAAAATTGAGAAATATTTCTTGTCGGTTTTCGCGATCAGCAGGGTTTATGGAATTTTCCGTAGCAAATTGATACAGCCTTGTGACTTCACGAAGTGTTCCAGTCTTAGGTGCACCCGGAAGACCATAGGCTACGTAATGTCCGTCGAATGCGCTTATGACGCTTCTTTCTCGTTTACCAGTCAGGCGCTCGTTTTGCCTTAGTTGAACGCGCTGAGTTTCGATATACGGATAAAATGGTGGTTGATCGGCACCCTGAAGAATTGATTCAAATCGAAAATTTTTATTCTCGAGCTTGAATACAGGAGCGTTGGAATCTTCAACGCTGATAGAGCGCGCTTTTGATGGTACTTTAAGCTCTCCCCCCTCTATACCCAATGTCCAATAATCAGTTTCTATGCTTGCAGAGCCAGACTCCAGTTCGGGACAATAGCGAATCTTACTCCCTGATAGAGGCATGGTGCGTGGGTTTTTGCTTAGATCTACGCTATCCTGCGCAGTAGGATAATCCGGCGATCTAAGGCCATTATAGTACTCCGTGAGCTTTTCAAGCGTAGTTACGTCGTTTGCTGCTACGTTGTCTACAAACAGCATGGGCATCTTCGTTTTGACGCCACTTATGGAGAGCTCGAACTGTACTTCGTTGCCCTCTATGAGTGCTGTTCGAGGCCAGAACACCAATCCAATGGAGGAGTCTAGTTCTACCTTGCCTCCGGCGCCAACGCAGCTATTTTCACATCGACCTTCATATGGGTCCACGATATCCGGTGTCTGTACTGTCAGTAGTTTGAGAAGTCCTGCAGGGAAACGACGTCCGTCATTGGGTTGTCCCAGAGCAGGAAACCGCTTTTCAGGCTGGGCGCAGCGAATAAACATACGCTGCCTCAAGTAAGCACGTACTACGCCCTCGTCCTTATCCCTCAAGAAAGTGCGCTCTGTCAGCTTAACCAGTGCTGCCCGATGCCCTGTGGGAACCAGAAAGCCCTTGTATACGACTTCACAAAAAACATCTCGTCCGAGTACAGTCCAATGTTGCCACTGTTCAATAGAAGTAGCTTCGAATAACGAGTCTCCCTGAATATGGCGCGCACCGGCGAATGGCTGGAATCCTGTATTGTGTCGGAATGAGCCCCCAAGTGGAGTCATCGTTAGTTCAGAAACATTTAGAGGCCGAGGCATGTACAACGCGTTACCCGGCTCAATATCGTTTAAGCGATAGCGTGATGGTGGCTCAGCCTGACTTGAGTCGTTGGTTAGTCCACCTGCCAGGTTCCTCCGCCCCACGACCGGCAATCCCCAAGCCGAACTTAGTAGTACTAGCTGATGTCGGTCATTTGCGGAAAGAGAACTTCTGAACTCCCGAATTCTTCTATAGATTTCCTGATTGTTGGTGTTAGGTTTCTTCTTCCAGTTGTCCCAAGAGACCATACGACTACAAAGGTCATAGATAAGTGGTGACAATTTACGCTGAACCTTATCCTCTAGCTGACTGTTCAGCAATTTTCTACAGAAATCTAGTTGAGTAGAGTCCCAGGGTTCGGGATTAGAAGTAATCCTTTTTGCGATGTCCAGCGGACCCGGATGGCTTGTATTGGTGTCTTCGATACCCATTATCCATGGTGCCCGAGATCCACCTACGGGTGCTGCCCCACCGGGCAGTTGACGAAACTTCCCAGCATCTCCATTGGAGTTGTTACCTTTGTCACTTGGCCATTCGGCCCGCCAGGTTCGAGATTTCTCTGATCCAAATAGAAAGTCTGCCCTAAGATCTGGCGAGTAGATTGCGCGCAAACCTGGGTCTACTCCCTCACAAACAAGGCGTGCATTCCACAATTGAGTAGGCCGAGGGCATTTCTGCAGGAGATCTGACTTAGGAGACTTGTCAGCAACTGTATCGTGATCGAGGTAAATATCATCTGGGACCGGTTTTGGCGTCAAAAACACTGCGTTGTCCGCAGGCGACAGCGAGAGTCTTGCGGGTATTACAATCTCGGTTTCGTACGCTCCCGGTCGCTCGCTAAGAGATGAGTGTACGTCTGCTAGTCTTGTGCTCGCACTGACGTTCTGTCCAGAGATAAACCCAAGGTTGTCGAGCATTGCCCCCGCAGAAAGGTCGAGCGTTCTACCGCTCCCTGCGTCTAACCTTCCATCCCGGCCCGGTTGCCATACGTTCTCCGCACGAGATACTACCTCTAGCTCCATCGATGACCAATTAGTGAGTTCGTCAAGGCTAAAATCTAAGGTCTCTCGGCTAAATGGGCAGGAGTAATCTTGGGTTACAGTTGGGTGCGATGCATGCTTTCTACCGGAGGACATTGTATCGAAGCAGTTTATTCGAAATACGAGCTTGGACTTCCTAGAAATGCGAGCTTCCATGAGTCCTTTTGCTGATTGAGTTTGCGTGAGCCAAGGAATGTAATGGTTGTCTATGAAATCGTTGCTGGCGGGCGACTTCGCATCTCTAATAAAGAACTCTACATTCTTGATATCAAGTGAATTGCCGAGATCTTCATGTACTTTGTCCAGCCGGAAGTCCCGAAAAGCTACTCGAAGTTGTTGGTAGCGAGGATGCATTGATTCAAGTTTGGATTCGACGCCGAGCCGTTCTGACAAATCGTTGGACTCGAAATCTCCAATTCCAAGACGTTGTAAGTTCACTGCAGAGTCGAGAACAGATCCAAGCAGTTCAGTCACGATCCTTCGAGCATCTGCGCGTTGTTGTTTTAGTACAACGCTACGCGCTACGATGTAAGTGTCTGGATCCATACCATATGGACCAATATAGACTTTCTGATCTGCCGGTATTCTGCGTCCTATTCCTAGTGGCGGGTAACGATCTACCTCCGTCTCGAACAGCCTGATGAATTCCGAGAATGTATTTCCATCGGGGAGTTTTTTCTTTTCATCGCGGAGCTTCTCTCGAAACTTTAGTCTCGAAGACTCCTCGGTAAACTGATCAAGAACATACTCAATTCCTTTTCGATCATCTAGCCGGATTGCCCAGTGATTCTCTTCAAAGATGCTACTGTCGCTAGTGAAATCCTCAATCTGGAAGTTTGTTGAACTAAAGTCCGATCCTACGATAAAACGATATCTATTTGGATCGCCCCCGCTGCCTGCTATTAAAGAACTGCTATCAGGGGGGGAGCTTGGTCGTGGTAGAAAGACGGCTTCTTCAAGTATGTGCTGAGGTGGAAATTCCACCACTAATAACGGTCTGGTATCGTGTTTCTGCCGACCGCGGCCATTGTGATGGTCGTGAAGCTCTATTCGTTCATCGGTTTGTGACTGAGCTTGCGTACCGCGCTCTTCAGTTCTGTCCCGCATTTTCCGTAAAACCTGAAACTCGGGTTGGCCTTCTGATGGGTCTGAATCACTTGAATCGAGAGATTCTGATATTTCTCTCGCTGACCAAGCGCCACAGCTTTCATTTGCGAAGCGGATTTTCGGTGGCTGGTCTTCGAATATCTCGAGTAAAAGGTCCTTGAATCGGAACTTTAAGTGAAGCAAATCGGTATATCGGGATGCAGTGACCTCGGCCCGATTCAGATTAAGTCTTGCTATAGCGGAACCTCGGGTACTACGATTTAGGTTAACCACGTTGGTAGACGGTGTTGCAACTAGGCGTGGATTAAATAGAAAGACGATCTCGGGACGATTGAACAAAAGTCGGCTGTAAGGAGCATTTTCAAGCGCGATAGCCACCTCTTTTATGTAGTAAGTTACCTCAAGCCAATCCAGTTCCATCGGCTCTGAAAGTCCCCACTCCTTGCTACTTAATACTTGTACCACCGTAGCCTGGGGAATACTTCTAAACGGGTCCCTAGAAGTACTGCGACTTGCCTTATCGTTCACCTGAAGTTCAAGCGCTATTCCCTCAACACTCATTGTCCCCGCTGGGGTTTCGATAGGTCGTTCTTGCGAGTCCAGCGCGTATGCTCGAAATTCCAACCTGGATTCGCATGGAGGTTGAAGGTCATCCCAGTCATCGCTGTCCACTTGGACTGATTTATGTAGCCGCCCTCGAAGGTTTTCGAACGGTCCGGTAACCTCAGAACCATCTTGGAATGTGAGGGACCAGCGAGCATCCAACGCCGCCTCGGCCAGAGTTGGAGGCTGATTTGGCTGTGTACTATCAGCAACTCTGGCGAGAAACGTTGGAACTGCCGACTTCTGCTCGTCTTGACTATCGATCGCCCCGTTCTGAAGTATGTCAGGCGTTCGATAAATGGTATTTGTGCCAGAGGAGTCTTTTATTCGTATCGCGTCTGAGAGAAGGTTTGGCGTTCCTTCCCCAACTACGCCAGCAAATCCTCCGGCATCGCCTGGGTTTACAGCACCACTCTGCATTCGTCGAAACTTAAATAGGCTAATTCCAATATCTTCATGTAATCCAGAAACTAACGGTTCGTGCTGGTCTGCTTCGGAGTCGGCTATATCGGGCCCTATACTCCAGACTAGATCGGGGCCAAGTCTTGCGGTGACTTTTCCATTGGAAAGTGGTTCGAAAAGGCCATTGAAGGTTCGGTCTAGAAGGTTCCTGAAGGCCGTGTTACTAATCCTAGCGCTTAAGGCATCTTCACCATTGAGAAACTCACGCATATCTATTGGATGGACGATATCATCCAAAACAACTCTAGGAACCACGAGACCCATTTTTTGCGAGGAACTATTGGGACTAGAGCCCAGAAAATTTGTTCTCGCTCGCAGTTGCCATCGGGGTATGGCATTGCTTGTTCTCAAAAAGAAATCAAAGTTGAGCGACCTGCCTCCGTTTCGTCCAAATTGACAGTTGCTAACATTTAATCGGTATGTGGGGTCACTATCCCAGCTTGGCTCCTCGCGTGAGCTTTTGTGCTTGAGTAGTTTAAACCTCGCATCAGACCCCAACACTGAAGATTCAATATTCCAAGTGGGGGCAGGCAGAATTTGCTCAAAGACTTGATTTGACTCGGGGTCGCTTACAATTTCAACTATCTCAATTCGGACATGTGTTCTATCTTCGGAAAGATGAAATCGGAGGTCAGAATCGTGCGAATCGGGCTTTGATTCAGACAAGGACGAGGAAATGAGGGCCGCACCGGGAACAGACAAACTTGCCGCAATAAAATTGCGCCGAGTTAGCGAGGGCTTTAATGTGTCGAGCGTGTCACTGACATCAGTCCATTCCTCGTGAAGATCCTTTTCACTCACGACCAACTCCTTTGTCAGTGATGTTATTTTTAATTAATGACTATGTCCGAGAAAAGTCAAGTAAACTTGGGTCGACAATCCCGGCTGGTTTGTTTAGCAATTACAGTCTATAAAATTAAATAGACTATTATCGGGAGGTAATATGGGTATAAGTGCGTGGCAACTGCTGATAGTGCTGGCGATAGTCTTGCTACTCTTTGGGACAAAAAGGTTGAGATCCTTGGGTACTGACCTGGGGGCCGCACTCAGGGGGTTTCGGACGGCAGTAAATGATGAAAGCAGTCACTTACAGTCAAGCGATGAAGAAGATTCGTCTCAAGCTAAGAGGCCAACAATAGAACCTTAGGCCACAAGGTCGCAGGTTAAGGCGAAATTGTTTAGGCGTAAGTACATGAAAAACCAGCACTCAGTTCGCTGTGCCAGGGACCGTTGCTGCTTGACTCTCGCTGGTGCTTTGAAGCGGCCCCTGAGGACGCTCTATCTTCTGTGGCATCTGCAACCGAACCGCAGTGTTAGACATCCCAATTGAGACGGTACCACCTAGGGGGTTGAGATCATTCCACTTCTGTTGAGTTCTTCTGTTGAGTTCATTGTTATGACAGAATTACGCTGAAAAGGTCTCCGTCATTGGAATATGGGTGCTTTCCGGAATAGTCGAACCCGAGTATGCGTTTGCCCCATGGTTTCTGTGGATTGTTAAATTGATCCCAGACTTCCAATCCTTCTGATCTCTCTGCAATTAAGATTGCTGCATGGTCATCGGCGTAAACATCGTTGCGAAATGATGCAATCGCAGTTCCTGCCGGAACACTATTCCCACGTACTGCCTGACCTTTCTTCCATTCACTTGTTCTGCCAATCGGGTCATTCGATTGGTGACAGACGTATTGCACACCTGTAGCACATTCTCCGATGTATTGATCCCAGCCAGTTTCACTACTCAAACGTTCCCCTTCGTAGGATTGGCAGATAGCTAGGTCTGCACGATGGCTACTTCTTCTTTCAACTTGAAGGTGCTTTATTCGGTACTCATCTTTCAGATAAAGGCGGGCTCGAAACTCAATGCATATTTCGCTTAACATTTTTTCCGCGTTCCCCTTCGACTCGAAAGGACCCTCAACTTTCACCCATTCTTTCCTAATCGCTGGGACCGAAAACGATTGGCAGACGCCCGAGTCGACATCCATCAAGATGAACCACTCACTGTCTGAATATGTGTCAATTTTTTCCATTTGACGCTCCTTGGTATGCCATTCCGCTGTTTTACAATAATGCGAGTAGTCTGCCCAATAGAAATATAGGCGCAGTATTAAGATTAAGCTAGGGATGGAGACTGCACTGGAGGAGCCCAACGCCGGTGTCGGCTGAGTGCAATGCCGGATCGGCCTCAAGAAGGACCCACATGCCGGCCATATTGGATGTGTAACTGTCTACGAAGACATTGGCATTGGCCACGGTGGCGACGGGAGTGAGCCACTTCGCCATACAATGGTGGCAGGTCTGTACCTAGATCGAGTGCCTGGACCTGGAGTAGGTGACGGACGACCGACGCCTATCGGGGTCATATCCCGATTAGCAGAGCGTTTTCACCGTTATGCGTACTTTCTACAAAACGACCGCACAACCGGGCTTTGGGAACCGGACTCTACTTAGCTAAACGGGGTTGAGGTGTCAAGTGGCGAGGATGCTCAACCAAGATGATACTAACTCACGACTAATACTGGGGTATAGGCAGTCATCGGTTTGAGTATATGCCGCCCCTTGAGGTACTATCTTGCGCTCAAAAGCGTTGTCCTGACTCCCTGAGCTAGTAGGTGATATCGTGCTTCGTGTTGATGACGGTATGCATGGAAGGCTTTGCCAGTACCTACCTTGATGAAGCCCGGGGGCATGGGCGGCTGGATCCGGGGCTGGATTTTGGGACCACCATGGGACCACGCACGCGCCTTGTCATGCCACCCCACGCCCAGCTCAATTTCTAAGTCTTTGATTTTAAAGGCGTGGGAGGGCATTCGGTGGCGTCATTTTCGCCCTTTGTAGATTCGAATCCCTCGCTCTCCGCCATAAACAAAAAGGGCTGCCCATTTGGGCAGCCCTTTTTGTTTATGCGCAGGGCGCTGATTTCGCGCGGAATCTCCGGTTCGACAAAATGTGACTTCAGGTGCATTTTGGACTAGGAGCGTAGCGACGAAGCCCGCATTGAAGTCGGTATCTGTTGTTGGCGCCCAGATTGGAGAGTTTGTTGGCACTGCTTAATGCACGTCCTCTTGCCGCACTAGGAACTCGAGCCGGTCGGTCAAAACCGCCAACGTATAGGCGCAGTACATAAACTCCCGATACGACAGTCCTTCAACCGGGTGAATCGCGCGACCCATCAGGGAGTATTCATCGTCAAGGGCGAACTCGACGATATCGTTGTAGCGATTTCGCTCCCACGTCAGGCGGACGAGTTGCTCGACACTGAGGCAGCGAACCACTTCGGCTGAGGCTGCCTGGGCGAGGAAAATGCATCGCCCCTCTGCCTCAAAGATATTGATACAGTGGGTGCGAGACCAACTGTCTTCGCCGAACCTGAATTCGAGACCCAGACATCCGTTCGGCTTATACGTGGTCACGCTGGCTCGCCACTGACCGTAGTGACTGTTTCCTTCTTTGTTTGCCTGACGCCAGGCATCAGTGACGGTCTTCGAGGTTGGCATGGCGTAGTCGGCGGGGTTGTGGGGTCTGGCGAAACGCTCAAAGAAACGTGCGATCTCGCCTGCGCTGGTGAGCTGATCGTCGCCGACCAGCATTTCCGCATCGTGATGCAACTGGAAATGGCCAAGACTGGTCTCTGCTGCATAGGTCCGGTGGAACGTATTCCAGGAACGAATGACCATCTGCTCCTTTAGCTTGGCGAGAGTGGAAATTTCATCAAGCGTGATGGTCTCGTCAATGACTTCGGCACTGATCAATAGCTCACCACTGGAGCGCGCTGAACGCAGATTTACACGGACGTTGCGTGTCGGACCATCGGGATAGGAGAGATAGAGCCCCTCATTGCCGATGGCAGACTCACCAAAGTACTCCTTGAGTAAGGCTTCCAGATGCTGCCTTACCCGCTCCATGTGACTGCCCTGATTCCGGATATCCACCTCCCGGTTCAATCGAGACGACTTCTGGGTACAGATGGCCAGGTAGGGCGAGGTCAGGTGGTTGCGGATTTGATCCGGAATCGGGGAGGCGTCAATCATCTCACGCTCCGCCTCGATAATGTCACTCATGGGAGCCAGGCGTTCGCCGATCTTGTGCAGCGACTCAATGAAGGTATTCAGGTTGCGGCACAAGGCGCGGACCTGCAGGAATTCAATGCTTTCCTTCACGAAGGGGAAGCTGACCTGGATCAGGTCCTCGTCCGACACGGACTGGGCATCTTTCATTCCACGCAGGCGGCGCTGTGCCTTGGCGCCGACGCGGTCCACGCGTCCTGTTTTCTGCTCGATGCTGACCGGAGAGCCGGATAGCCCGTAGTGCACCACGCTGTCACAGAAGGTATGCAGGTCCTCGCCTTCCTGGAACACGTCCGTGCTGATCAGGGCCAGCGGGTAGCCCGGCATCCGGAATTTGCGCGCCTGGGCGGTGCGCAAGGCCACCGTTTCCCCGGTGGCGCCGATCACGGGTGCAATGGGGTTCAGGGCACGCGACAGGTGTATGCGATATTCCTCCCGATCCTTATCGTAGATCTCCGGTAGGTTGTTCTTGATGATCAAGTCCAGGTGCTGGGCGGTGTCGTAGAGCTCCCGGTACGTGCTGAAACTCGACTTATTGGACTGCTCGCGTAGGGCCTTGGCAAAGCTGTCCATCCACTTTGCACGGGTTGTGGCGGTCAGATTCGCCGTGCCGAGCTTGAGCCTGGCGAGATAGAGGTCGATTACGCCATGGCCGGTACGTAGGCACAGTGATACCAGATGTTTGTGAATCTCCAGTTTCTGCAAGGCTTCCGCTTGCGCCGCTGTGCCCTCCAACAGCTGGCCAAGAAGTGGTTCCAGGGCGGGGAACAGACTGTGTAGCAGATCAGCGTCGTGTAGGGCGCAATACAGTGTATGTGTGTTCAGCGCATCCTCCAGGCGATCCGGAGATATCTTCACTGGTTCTTTAACTTGCTCACGGGAGGCCAGGTGGTTCACCAACAGCATGAGTTCGGGCAGGTCGTGCTGCTCTGCGTACCAGTGCAGAAAGCCCAGCTGTGAAGCCTCGAAAAGTTCCAGCTGATTGTTGCGTAGCTGTCCTTTTGTGTATGTCGTGGCGAGCTTAGCGATAGTGTCGGCGTGCGCTACCAGTAGCTGTGCTAGCGCATCACCACGGAGTCGTGTCACTACTCGGGCCCAGTTGATTTCCAGCAGCGCCGAGATCACCTGGTTCTTGGCGGAAAGGCCTGCACGCATGGCCTCAGGCGTGGTGTAACTGTCATCGCCTTGTTTCAGGTAGGGCTCAGCCTCCGTGGGGCAAGCGCCGCGGAAGAACCAGGTGAAGAGCGTGTCATTCTTGGGGGGCTGCTGATCCTCCGCCTCGCCGGTGCTTCCCCCCTTGAAATCCCCACCGGAGATATCGTCCTCGCGCTGGGTACTCTGGCGTTCAAATTCCGCAACGAGGTTCTCCATGATCTCCCGTTGGGCGGGATAGCCTTTCAGGCTGTCGCGGATCGTGCCGGTGAGCCAGTCGGAGTAATGATCGTCCAGCTTGATCTTGAGCTCCTTGACGCTCTTGACTCGCCGCACAAAGACAATCTGCTTGCGGTTTTGCGTGAAGAGCTGCTCTGCCAGTCGCTGACAGACAATGTCCATTTTGGGGTGGGGCAGGGTGCGTCCGAGTTTGGCGTCAACATAACTGTCCTGGATAACCGCCACCACGTGCCGGTCTGCCGCATCGGTATGTTCCTTCTCGACGGATATGCCGTCGAATTCTACCGGGCCTGATTTGGCGGTCTCGGCATAGCTTTCGAAAGAAGCCAGCAGGCCCATCTGGAACGACGGTGAACCGCCTTGCTTGACCAGGGCTTCACCAACCTTTTTCTGTACCAGCGCGGTGACCAGCTTCTGTTCATCCGAGGCCAGTTCGATCTGCGCCCCGTCACCACTGCGCCGTTCCATGCGGTACATGTTCCGGGTGTGCGGTTGACCGGCGATTTGTAGTTCATTGAGCCGGCGCACCATGAAGCGTCGCAGGTGGTTTTCAATCTGCAGCGGATCATCGTTGGTGACCTCTGCCGGCAGTAGATGCTCGTCGCCTACAAGTTTAAGCTGGTTGCGCAATTGCTCGATATTACGGTCATAGGGCGTGGCGGAGAGTAGCAGTGCGCTTTTGACGCGGCGGTATCGGGCATTGCCCCGAAAGCCCAGGGCGGCTGATAAGACCTTGTTCCGGTCACTGCTTTCAAAGTCGTGCTTGAAGTTATGGGCCTCGTCGATCACCACCAGATCAAAGGTGGGCAGCACATAGTTCAAGGCTTCTGCGTAGACCTCCTTGACGGAATCCTTGGAACGGCGGTATTTGGCCATTCTCGCAGCGGGCAACAGCTCCCTCAGCTCCTCGAGTTTCGCTTCCCAGTAGCTCTCGTCTTCGTTGAGAGACAGGCTAAAGCTGCTCATACCGACAAAAATGTCGTTGTAATGGCCACGAGACAGGCTGTGCAGCAGTTCCGGCACATTGCGGCAACTGATCGATGGCGCCGCCGATCGCCCGTCCAGGGTCCGCACCCGGTAGTGGCTGACCCGTACATTGTCCTTGGCGAAGGCCCGGTACTCCCGGTTGTACCATTTCTCCTGCACGTTATTACTAGGGCAGATATAGAGTACCCGGAGCGTGGGATTGAAGTAACGCAGCAGGGCCACCACCCCGAGGGCCACATAGGTCTTGCCCATGCCGACCTCATCGGCCAGGTAGCCCATCCTGACCTCGGGATCGACGATCATGTTGTGTAGAGCTACCGCGCCTTCGAGCTGGAGCTGGCCAAGGCTGGCCAGCGACTCATCACCGCCGGTGAAATCGAGTATTTCACCGGCGGTCGCCAGGTCGAGCGGCCTGGCGCTCATGATTGATGGCCTCTAGCCGTGTAATTGGCGTAGAACTGTTTCTCGAACCAGTCGAAGAAGGCTTTGCGGCTGATACCGGGCCGAGGCTCAATGCGGATGGCGTCGCCGGTTTTCAACACCTTGATCGCCTGCCTGGTCCTGTCCAGATGTTTTTTGGTGGACTTGTCTTTGACGTATGCCGGTGTGGTGTAGATTTCCTGTACGCAGAGCAACATCAGGTAGGCGGTGACGCTGTCTAGCTTGGCCTCTTCGCCGCAAATGTGATCAATCAGGACAGGCAGGCTATCCATGCCGGTACCGCTCAGGTAATAGGCAAGCTGCTTCTGGTTGTCCGTCTCAACCAGCTCTCCGAGCCGTTTGTTGAAATGACGAAAGGCGTGAAAGATCTCCGCGTATTCACTGAAGAACTGTTTGACCACCAGGTCATCCGTGGGCCCGGTAAGGTCACCGGCTTCTCCCAGGTCCACCAGTTTGCGAATCATCTCGTTCAGGGCGATCTGTTCCCGGCGCTCAGGGGAGAGGTCTGCGTAGATCGCCATGATTTGCGCGGGCGTCAGATCCGGTATTTCCATGGGTTTATGGGTCCACCCGGTCTGTTGCAGCATCACCCGGTGGGACGGGAAGGGCTTGGCAGAGCGGGTATTTATACCGCTGACTTTGACTAAGGATCCATTGCGCAGCAGAGTCTCCAGAGCCGTGACTTCCCCCTCCCACTGGGTGCCTGATCCAGTGACAGCATACCCTTCTACTGCCGCGGACCCCTCAGGGGTAAGGATATTGATCGTATAGCCCTGGTTTTTCTCACAGGCGCCCCGCAGGCGCTGCTCAACCCAGTCATAGGCGAGTACGATCCGCGGTAAATCCGTGTCCTCATCGACCTCATTGCCAGGTGGCAGATCCAGGGCTTCGATGGGGTGAATATTGGCAAGTCGTTTTATCGGCTCGAGTAGTGGGCCTGCACGGTCGAGCTTGGTGAAAAAGCCCGCTTCGCTGTTGTCATACATTGCCTTGTGGGAGAAGTTGACTGAACCCACAAACAGCCAGGACTGCTTCCGGTTGTAGAAATGGTACATCTTCGCGTGGAGCCGACGGAACACTTGTCCTTTCGTACCCAGCTGTGTCGCGACCTCATCGCGCCAACGTGCCCAATGGAGATACTCCTCTGCGTTGATGCGCTCGAAATAGGCCGGAGTACACAGCGCATTGCCTTCCGCATCGAGCGGCAGCAGGATGTGTATCTCCTGAACGCCCAAGTCGTCGAAGAAGTCCGCCAGGTCATTCTCCGGATCTTCGGCGAAGAATGGCGAGATAATCTCCAGGGTCCAGTTGTTGTAGGTAAAGTTGTCTCGTGCCTGTTTGCGCAGGAAGTTGGGGAGGTTGTGCCGCTCCTTGTTGCGGTTAAGCTCATAGTAGGCGGCGGATGATGCATTCCTCGTGCTCCGACATTCGGTCAGGAAGAGTCCGATCCTGTCCAGTGCCGATGGATCCCCGCCGCCAGGCAGCTGGCGCTGAGCCTGTAGCCAGGTGACGTCGTCGCGTAACTGCTTGAGGAATTGCCGTGGAGCTTCATCCTGCCACAGTACCTCCCAATGCATGCATTCGATATTGTCCCACCAGCCAGCCCGGGTCAGGTTGTTCGAACCTGCGCCGACCAGCAGGCAGCGCCTTTCATAGTTGGGGTCGTAAACCAGTATCAGTCCCACCTTGGGGTGAAAGGCGTTGTTGCCCAGGTGCACACCGTGGAACAGGTACTCCATGGCAGGTGAGGTATTACCCTCCTGTCGGAATATCTTGAGATCAAAAAACACCTCCAGGGGGAGCCCGGTCGTACGCAGCTTCTCGCGAACCTGGAACTGTTTTACCCGTGCGTCGGAGGAGTAGGGGATGCTGCCCGGCAGTAACAGCGGGATCACCTCTAGCTCAAAAAACTCCGGCTCAAAGGTATAGGTGGTGAAGACGGCGGCCTCGACGGTACAGCCGTCCAGCAGTTCCCTGACCCGGTCCGAGACGACTATAGTTTCCATCCCGCCTCCAGGCCGTCGTTGGCCACGCGCATGTAGGAGTCGATGAAGTAGTCGTAATCCCAGGCACTCTCCAATTCCGCCTGGTTTTTCAGTTCCACGGTTTCGCTCGGGACTCTGACACGTAGGGTCCTCCCGCTTTCAACCTCCACCCACGGAGCACCACCGCGCTGTTCCATAACGGCGCTATTGAGCTGAAGTATCTGTTCCACAACGCGGGCCTGGTCGCCTCGATGGAGGGCATCAAGTATTTCGTTCAATGCCTCGCCGCGTGGTACCCCGGATAGGTCCAGCTCCCTTGGCAAATGATCGTACCTGTAGCGACCCTTCAGTTCCGAGAGGATGGTGTCGAGTGACTCTCCGTCTTTGCGGCGGCAGTAGTGGAAAATATTGTTGGCGGCGACCAGCAGCCGCTCAACATGCTCGATATCCGTGAGGTAGTCGGCGAGTCGGTCCAGCGTGGTGTGCTTTCTCAGTTCATCGATGAATCGCTGCAGAGTCATATTCCTGATACTGGAGCCCGCGATCTTTTGAGTAACGCGCCACACTTCAGCCTGGACCTCATGGCCAGGGTTGCCCGTCAGCAGAGCGTCCCGCAACGCTTCCCGGGCGGTACGGTTGTTGATGGCGCGGACGAAAGAGGAGGAATACGCATTGATTTCGTCGTCGCCAAAACGGGAGTTGCTTGTAAAAATTTCGATCAGTATATCCCGCTTGTTTTGCCCCAGCTTTCTTTCTATCTGACCGGCGATTTCTTGTCCGTGCGCCGTCAACTCGCGTCGCTCACCAGAGACAAGGCCCGTATCCCGTAGCGCCGTTGAGTAGAGACCCCAGAGTCCGTAGCTGGCCTGGTCACTCAGGATGAGTTGCCCGGCCCCGAGACCGAATGTAATGGCTCGGTTGGGATCCTCCAGGCGTTTTCTCACCCGGGTGATGCCCATGATTTTGTGGTCCCGACCCAGGAAGCGCAGATACCCGGCCAGTTGTTCATAGCGCAGGAACGACTCCTGAATTTTCAGGTAGCGCTCGTGCTCCGGGTAGTGGCTGTTCAGTTCATTGCACCACTTGAACCCAAGCAGGGCAGTGGCGAAATTTTCCAGTGAGGAGGTGATCGTTGTCAGGTTGCTGATGACGCGACGGCCGAAATAGGTCCACACCATCTCGAAGCCGAGGGGGTCGCGGGATCCCTTGGGTTTGGCTCTTTCATCCAGTAGTGTTAAAAAAGGCACGGCAGTACTTTTTATAGGTGGGCCATGTTCAAATGTAGCTCTCATTCCCTGCTACTTGTTGTGCAAGGGCGGCTATTTTCAAACGGGCACAAGTAATCGGTTTCAAATTTGTTCGCATTATAGGGTTGCCAATGTAGCCAACTGCAAATGCCTGCTTCACGGTTATGCGCGAAAACACGACTTGTATAAATAGCCAGTATCTGAATTGCGCCTTCCAGATGCTTCAATTGGCGGCGTAGCGTTCCAGTAGCTAGCGGTGCACGAGCCAGCTTCGCCGGTTGACGCCACAGCCTTGGTTTTCAGCACTACCGTGTTCCAGTGGGTGAATCAAGTGATGAGACTGATCGGACGCTAGCTTTGCGAATCACTGCACAGGCCTGGATTTTGTTAGTCATTGTAATCTTTTGAAATGTCCAATGGTCCTCCGGTTCTGGCATCATTACCGGCCAGCGAGCGCGAGTACTGGAATCGTCAAGATTGATTAAAAACTGTACTGGAAAGCGCGATCAAGGACGCTGCAGAACGCTAGAGCTGGCTAGTGATGGACGGAACCGACGACATGCAAAAACCTAGGCAAGACTGCCTGTATGCCCCTGGCGCCCGTGTCGTCATTCGCGACTGTGAGTGGGTCGTCCGTCGCGCCGATGCCTGCGATGACGGCGGCTACGTGCTCACCGTCGATGGCCTCTCCGAACTCGTCATTGGCAAGAGCGCCCAATTTTTAACCAGCCTCGAAGAAGCTGCCAACGCCATCCGCGTGCTCGACCCGGCCGAGACCCGCTTCGAGCAGGACCTCAGCCCCGGCTTCGAGAAGAGCCGCCTGTTCATCGAGACCCAACTGCGCCAGATTACCCCGGCTGACGACCGCATCCACCTCGGCCACAAGGCGGCCATGGACCCGGTGCCCTACCAACTGGACCCGGCCCTACAGGCGCTCAAACAGAACCGCCAGCGTATCCTCATTGCCGACGCCGTGGGCCTGGGCAAGACCCTGGAAGCCGGCATATTGGTGACTGAACTGATGCGCCGTGGCCGCGGCAAGCGCATACTGGTGCTCACCCTCAAGAGCATGATGACCCAGTTCCAGAAGGAGCTGTGGAACCGCTTCACCATCCCGCTTACCCGGCTGGACTCCCAGGGTTTGCAGCGGGTGCGCAATAACATCCCTGGCAACCACAATCCGTTCTATTACTACGACAAGTCGATCATCTCCATCGACACCCTCAAGCAGGACAACGAGTTTCGCCGCCACCTGGAGAGTGCCTACTGGGACATCATCGTCGTCGACGAGGCGCACAATGTGGCCGAGCGCGGCACCAGTTCCCAGCGCGCCAAGCTGGCACAGCTGCTGGCGGGCCGGTCCGATACCCTGATCATGCTCTCCGCCACGCCCCACGACGGCAAGGCCCGCTCCTTCGCCAGCCTGGTGAACATGCTGGACCCGACGGCCATCAGCGATCCCGACGACTACGCCAAAGAGGATTTCCGCGACAAGGGCCTGGTGATCCGCCGCTTCAAGAAAGACATTCGCGACCAGGTGCAGCAGGAGTTCAAGGAGCGGGTCGTCAACGACATCTACCTGGACGCCTCACCCGAGGAGGAGCTCGCTTACCAGGCCCTGCTGGAGGTGCCTTTCACCTACCGTGCAGAACACAGCGCCCGCGGCGAAAACACCGCCGAGCGCAACGGCCAGCTGGTGCGTATCGGCCTGCAGAAGGCCATCTTTAGCTCCCCGGCGGCAGCGTTGGTGTCCGTTCAGCAGCGCGTCAAAAAGCTTGAAAGCGGCGCCCAGCAAAGCGAGGCAGAGCGGGAGGAAATTCAAGCCCTGGAAGGTCTGCAACGGGCCCTGGGCAAGGTCATCCCGGCACACTTCAGCAAATACCAGTCCCTGCTCAAGCTACTCAAGAGCACAGACTTCGGCTGGAAGAAATCCAACGCCGAAGATCGCTTGGTGATCTTCAGCGAGCGCATCGAGACCCTGAAGTGGCTCTACGAACGCATGGGCACGGATCTCAAGTTGAAGGAAAGTGCTATGAAGATTCTCCATGGCGGCAGGAGCGATATTGAACAACAAGAGATCGTGGAGGCCTTCGGCAAATCCGAATCCCCGCTGCGCGTGTTGTTGTGCTCCGACGTGGCTTCGGAAGGCATCAACCTGCACTACCTCTCCCACCGCCTGGTGCATTTCGACCTCCCCTGGTCGCTGATGGTATTCCAGCAACGCAACGGCCGGGTGGACCGCTACGGCCAGGAACAGACGCCGATCATCACTTACCTCATCACCCGCAGTGACAACCCCACGGTGAAGGGTGACCAGCGCATCCTGGAAATTCTTAAGGACAAGGACGAGCAGGCCTACCGGAACATCGGCGACCCGGCCACCTTCATGAAGGTACACGATGCGCAGGCGGAGGAAGAGCTGACGGCCGAGGCCATGGCCGCGGGTACTGATGCCGAAACCTTCGACCAGCAGTACCAACCGGACGACAGCAACGACGGCGACGACCTGCTTGCCCTGTTCCTCAACCCGGATGCCGCACAGCCCAAATCCCGGGCTGAAAGCGAACAGCAAACCGTAGACCGGTACAGCCTGTTCCCCAGCGATTTTGAGTTTGCCCGCCAGGCCCTGCAAGCTCTCAACCGCGAACGCAAACAGGTCAACTTCAGTTTCAACGAAGCGCAAGACACGCTCACCCTCACGCCCCCGGACGACCTCGACTACCGTTTCCGCTTCCTGCCGCCGGAAATCCGCCCGGATACCGGCAGCCTGGTACTAACGGCAGACCGGCGGCGTTTTGAGGAGGAAATCCGCCGCAGCCGGCAGGACGAGAACGCCTGGCCCAAGCTGCACTATCTCTGGCCCCAGCACCCGGCTATCCAGTGGCTGCAGGACAGGCTGCTGGCCCAGGTGGCCCGCCACAGCGCGCCGGTGCTGGTGCTGCCGGATACCCCGCAGGTGAACGCCGCGCTGGCGCCGGGAGAATCGGTGTTCCTGGTCAGCGGCCTGATCCCCAACCGCAAAGCCCACCCGGTGATCTGGGAGTGGTTCGCTGTGCGCTGTGGGGCAGGGCAGGTCGCCGAGGTACAGCCCGCGGAGGACTGGCTGCGCCAGTTACAGCTGGACGACCGCCTGCCCAACCGCGCCCAGCCGGTGGATATCAGTGGCCTGGAAGCCCTGCGCCAGCCGGTGATCGACAGCGTAAGGGCGGAAATGGCCCAGCGCCAGGCGGATTTCGTCGCCACCCACCAGCCTGAGTTGGAGCGGCAACTCGCAGATTTGCAGTCCTTGCAGGACCGCCAGGAGCGACAACTCGAAATGCAACTGGCCCGTTCCGAGCAGGCAGAGAACTTCAAGACTTCCCGTCGGGAAATGCGCCTCAAGCATATCGAGAGAGTGTTCCAGGAATACCAGGTCTGGGTGCGCGATACCCTGACCATCGAGCCACAGCCCTATATCCAGATCATCGCCGCGTTTACTCGTGGCAACGGCAGCGGGGCATAAGGAATCACGATGGCCGTCCAGGACACAGCCGCCACCTTCATTGGCCTCAGCAACGAGAATGAGTTCTTTAGCCCCCACTATCTGGCCGAGGTGTTCCAGGGTGATTTCGCCGACACCATCGCCGAATGGGAGAGCAGGGAAGCCCAGGCAGAGGCTTACACCTCCCCGCACCGCGCCCTGCGCAACCTGCACCAGGCCTACTTCGCCCTGCGGCAAAAACTCAAGAGCGAGCGCAGCGCCACCGAGCGCATCCGCTTGCAACGGGATTTCTTCAAGGAACTGATGCAGGCCCTGGGCATCTCTTGGCAACCGGAAAACCGTGAGGTGGCTCCTAACACGGAACTGCCAGTCCTAGCCGCCCTGGGCGACCAGCTCTGGGTACTGGGCGCACTGGACCCGGACAACGAGGGCGAAGACCCGCTCACCCTCACATTGAACCGCGAGCAGTTTATCGGCCCCGGCCCTCACCACGACACCCTGAAGAACAAGGACTGGTACGCCATCCTCAACGAGGCCCTGTTCCGCCAGCCCAACCCGCCGCGCTGGGTGCTGTTGCTGAGCGACCGCCAGGGCCTGCTGATAGACCGCTACAAGTGGTCGCAGAACCGCCTGCTGCGTTTCGACTGGGAGGAAATCCTCGGCCGCCGCGACGACAAGACCCTGAAGGCCACCGCCGTGCTGTTGCACCGGGAGAGCCTGGCGCCGGAAGAGGGCCAGTGCCGCCTCGACAACCTGGACGAGAACAGCCACAAGCACGCCTTCGCCGTCTCCGACGACTTGAAATACGCCTTGCGCCAGGCCATCGAACTGCTCGGCAACGAGGCCGCCGGGCAGCTCATCGAGCAGGCCCGCGAGCGCAAGGAGGGCATCTACAGCGGCCAGAACGCCCTGGACCCGGACCAGCTCTCCCGCGAATGCCTGCGCTACATGTACCGCCTGCTTTTCCTGTTTTACATCGAGGCGCGGCCGGAGCTGGGCTACCTGCCCACCGCGGACGACACTTGGCGCCTGGGCTACAGCCTCGACAGCCTGCGCGACCTGGAAATGGTGCGCCTCACCACCGAGGCCAGCCGCCAGGGCCACTACTTCCACGACAGCCTGCAGCGCATGTTCACCCTGGTCTACAGTGGTTACGCTCCCGCCCGCCAGGCCGACCACACCCACGCGAGCAGTGCCAACGCCTTCACCCTGCAGGGGCTGGACAGCCACCTGTTCGACCCGGCCAGAACGCCGCTGCTGAACCGCGTGGTGTTCAGCAATGCCACCCTGCAGCAGGTTGTGCAGTCCATGTCCCTCACGCGGTCGCAGAAAGGCAAGCGGCGCCGGGGCAGGGTGAGCTATACCCAGCTCGGCATCAACCAGCTCGGCGCGGTGTACGAAGCCCTGCTAAGTTACCGTGGCTTCTTCGCCACCGAGGATCTGTACGAGGTAGCGCCCAAGGGCAAGAACATTGAGCCGGACGCGCTGGAAACCGGCTACTTCGTTACTGCCGCACAGCTCGAGGACTTTCACCAGGACGAGCGCGTACATGACCTTGTGGATGGCAGGAAGAGTCTGCGCCTGCACCCAAAAGGCAAGTTTATCTACCGCATGGCCGGGCGCGACCGGGAGAAGTCCGCCAGCTACTACACCCCGGAGGTGCTCACCAAGAGCCTGGTGAAATACACCCTGAAGGAACGCCTGACCGACGACGTGAGCGCGGACGACATTCTGCAGCTCACCGTCTGCGAGCCCGCCATGGGCAGCGCGGCCTTCTTGAACGAGGCGGTCAGCCAGCTCGCCGAGGCTTACCTCACCCGCAAGCAGCAGGAACTGGGCAAGCGCGTCCCCCACGAGGATTACCAGCGCGAACTGCAGCGTGTGAAGATGCATATCGCCGACCACAACGTGTTTGGGGTGGACCTGAACCCCATCGCCGTGGAACTGGCGGAAGTCTCGCTGTGGCTTAACGCCCTGTCCGGCGGTTACAGCGTGCCCTGGTTTGGCTACCAGCTCTTTACAGGTAACAGCCTGATTGGCGCCCGGCGTGAAGTCTATTCTCAAAGCACGCTGAAAAAGCAGCCCAAGGAAGGCTTGTGGTACAGCAATGCGCCGCGTCGGTTGGCGCCGGAAACCCTGCTGGGCGTGGAGGGTGAGGGCGGCCGTAGATCCAACGAGATTTACCACTTCCTCCTTCCCGACCCCGGCATGGCCGGCTACAACGACAAGGTCGCCAAGCAACTCCGCCCCGAGGCCTTCGCC
The DNA here is from genome assembly GCF_004745945.1 of Mangrovimicrobium sediminis. Lineage (GTDB taxonomy): Bacteria > Pseudomonadota > Gammaproteobacteria > Pseudomonadales > Halieaceae > Mangrovimicrobium > Mangrovimicrobium sediminis. The sequence goes on from NZ_SRLE01000011.1 coordinate 231,418, forward strand.
AAAATCAAGGCCTGGAAAAAGTCCTTCTGTGCTCCCCTGGACGACGGCGAAATCCGTACCCTCCAGTTCCTCAGTGACGCGGTCGACAAACTCTGGCGCGAACACACCCAGGTGCTGGCCCAGGACCGCCAGCGCACCGAGGACGCCTACCCCCTCTGGGGCCAGGAGAGCGTGGAAGAGCGCCACACCAGCACCCACGAAAAAGACGCCATCCGCAGTCGCGGCATCTTCAACACCAATGCCAGGCTGGCCTCGCCCTACCGCCGCCTGAAACTGGCGATGGACTACTGGTGCGCCCTCTGGTTCTGGCCGCTGGACAAGGTTGCGCAACTACCGGACCGGCAAAAGTGGCTGATCGACCTGAACACCATCCTCAACAGCGCCGGCACATTCGACTTCGCACCGGAGCAGGAGGGGCTGTTTGCGGCCAACGAGGAAACCGAAGCTACTGCTGATACAGAGGATAGCGCGCGCTACTCGGAGCCCGCCTTCGCCGAACCCCAGGACGATATGTTCGGAGCGCAGGATGCCCAGCTTGAAATGCGTGCGGAAGCTCTCGCCGTGCGCGATGTGAGCAACCAGCGCGGTGAACTTAACCTGGAGAAGCTGTTCCGGAATCCTTTCTTCGCCACGCTGGATATCGCTAACCAGTTGGGCGAGCAGTATCGCTTCTTTCACTGGGAGCTGGCCTTTGCCGATATCTTCGCCGGCCGTAGCGGCTTTGATATCACGCTGGGGAACCCGCCATGGCGCAAGGTGGAGTGGCAGGAGGGCGGCGTGCTGGGGGATTACAACCCGGCCTTCGTGTTGCACGGATTAAGTGCCAAGCAATTGACTGAGCAGCGGGAGGCCGCATTCGAGCGCGGCCCGGAGGTGGAGGCGGCGTGGTTCGCTGAGCTGGCGGAGGCGGAGGGTTCGCAGGGATTCCTCAATGCTACCCAGAACTACCCGCAATTGAAGGGCGTGCAGACCAATCTCTACAAGTGCTTCTTGCCGCGCGCTTGGGCCAATGTGAATGGGCGGGGAGTGAGCGGCTTTCTGCATCCGGAGGGGATCTACGATGATCCCAAGGGAGGGAGGCTACGACGGGCGGTGTATCCGCGCTTGCGGCAGCACTTCCAGTTTCACAATGAGATGGACTTGTTTGCCGAAGTGCACCACGCCACTATCTATAGCGTTAACGTCTACGGCCCTGCGCACGAAAAACCGAGCTTCAACCATCTCGCGAATCTGTTTATCCCATCTACAGTAGACACCTCCTTCGCCCATGCAGGGCAGGGACAGGTACCGGGCATCAAGGAGGAAATCGAGGCAGCCAATGGGGCTGTAAAAACCATCTGGAACACAAACGGTCACCGCGACCGCATTATTGAAATCGGTGAACACGAACTCGCCCTCTTCGCTCAGCTCTACGACGAGACCGGCACCGACGCATTGGAGGCCCGACTGCCGGCCTTGCATGCGCGCCCGTTGATCAACGTGCTGGAGAAATTTGCCGCCCAGCCGCGACGGCTGGGGGACATGAAAGGGCAGTATTTTTCGACGGTGATGTTTGACGAAACTAACGCTCAGCGTGATGGCACAATCAAGCGGAATACCAGCTTCCCAAACAGTTCGGAGGAGTGGATACTCTCCGGTCCCCACTTCTTCGTCGGCAGTCCGTTCTACAAAACACCGCGGGCGGAGTGCATGCAGAACAGCCACTACGACATCCTCGACCTGCAAACTCTGCCCGACGACTACCTGCCGCGCACCAACTACGTTCCCGCCTACGATCCCGGTATCTACCGCGATCGAACACCGCGGGTGCCGTGGGTTGACGAGGGAGAAAATCGTGAGAGATTGGTGACGGACTACTATCGAGTGGTACTCCGGGCGATGCTTCCACCGGCTAACGAGCACACTTTATTTGGCGCTCTTTTTCCTCCGGGGCCTGGGCATACAAATGGTTGTCGGAGTTACGTTTTTGCGCGGAATCGAGAGCAAGAGCTAGCTACGCTTGCCGCTCAAGTATCATCTATTCCCTTTGATTTTCTTATTAAAAGCACTGGGCGCACCAATCTCCACCAGATGCTCGATGATTATCCGCTTCTGGAAAGTAGCTCCTCCCTGATCTTGCGGCTTTTGATTTCATCTGCTTTGACCGAGGATTATGGCGACCTCTGGCAATCTATATGGACGGGGAACTTTCGCCAACAACACTGGGGCGCCGCTGTAACCATTCCCGATAGCGTCTTGCCCCTCGACTTCTTCGCCAACCTCACACCGCAATGGCAACGCAACAACGCGCTGCGCAGCGACTATCCCCGCCGCCAGGCTCTGGTGGAAATCGACGTCCTCGTCGCCCAGGCCCTAGGCCTCACCCTGGACGAACTGCTCACCATCTACCGTGTGCAGTTCCCTGTGATGCGCCAGTACGAGGCAGATACCTGGTACGACCAGCGCGGTCGTATCGTCTTTACCCCCAGCAAGGGTCTGGTCGGCGTCGGCCTGCCGCGCAAGGCCCGCCCGTCGGATTTGAGGGACGGCATTCACTACGCCATCCACAGCCCCGGGCGCGAGGAAAGTGGCATCGCCCTGGGTTGGGAAGACGTCCAGCACATGGTAGGCGGCGTCGTCAGCAGGACTTTCATGGATGACACTCTTCCGGGCGGACCCACCGAGCGCACCGTCGAGTATCACGCGCCATTCTTCAAGCCAGATCGCGAGCAGGACTATAAGGTGGCGTGGGAGATATTCAGCCGTGCCTGAAACTACGACAAGGAACTGTCCCTGGGGATATTCCTGCAAGAAAAAATGGAGTGATCTGCAGCCAACCCGGGACGAGGGAGTGCGGTTCTGCAGTGACTGCCAGAAGGAGGTTTTCTGGGTCGTGGACAAACGAGAACTGGCGGAAAATGTGCTTCTCAATCGATGCGTCTGCTTCAACGCCTCACTATTGAAATACGGATCGGACGATGGAGAGCAGGTGACTATGGTCGGCCTGGTTGCGCCGTCGTACCTGGGCAGAAGTGCATCGAGTGAAACGGGCGACTTTGATGATGATATTCCGTATTAGCAATCTGGCGACTTGCCAGAGTTCGGCGAGATGGAACATCAAAGCAGGGTAGTACGGCATTCCGAGATCAACTGAGGGAGTTGACTCGAAGTGTTGCCAAAGGAATGAGCCAATGGACTGGAAATCGATAGCGGAAAAATCGGTACACGCCGTGCGCGAGGCCAGGCGCTCGCTGGATGAGCTTGCCGATAGCGATACAGCGAAAGCAGCCGCAAATGCCGGCAAAGCTTACCTGAGAAAAGGCAAGCAGGTGACCGTCGATGCGCTGGGCAGTGAGTTTGCACAGGGTGTAAAGCAGCGAAGTATCGACGCGGGCGAGACAGTTCGGCGTGGGGCGAATAGTGCGGGTGAGTGGGCCCGGGACAAGTGGACAGATGCCACGGCAGAGACCGATGTGCACAACTGGTATGCGCGCACCGCCGACGCCTGCGAACAAAATGCCGATGCTCTCCAGGGCACACAGGACGGAGTATCCGGGCGCTTGAGCCGTGGCGTGGCAGCCAAGCTGGGCGCGGTAAGCACCTCCGCTGGAATATTTTCTGTCGCTTCGCTGATTGGCACGGCCAGCACCGGAACGGCAATCGGCACGTTGTCTGGTGCAGCGTTTACCAGTGCGTCCCTCGCCTGGCTGGGAGGCTCGGTAGTGCTCGGTACCGCCATCCTCGGCGTGGCGAGCCTGGCAGGCGGTATCGGTGCTGCGCTGGGTACAGCATGGGCGGCGAAGAAGTATGTATACGGCCAGGCGCGAAAGCCAGAGGAGCTGACCGAGCAGGAGCGCAAAGCGGTGGACGCCTGCATGGCGCTGGCGATTGCCTTTCGCAAGCAGGCGGAGGCCGGTAAGCCCGTAGACCCCGTCAGCGCCAGCTACCTCGAGCGTGAAGCACTGCAACCACTTTGTGACCTACTGGATGAAATTCAGCACACGGACACGGGCCGGCCGCTACCCGCAAGAAAGCGCTGCGAGCGTGCAGCCCGCAAGCTGTCTGAGCTGACCCGGCAGTTGCGCGACTGGTCGCAGGACCACCCGAATATCACCACCGGTGTTGTGTCTGTAGTTTTCCTTCGCCTGCTGGCGGACGACCTCGGCGAATTCACTGGGCAGGAGCAGCTGGTGCTGGAAGCGCTACGCCGCAGCAACGGTGTACTGGCTGACGCCAGCGAAGAAGAGCTTGCAGAGTATGTTCAGGGCCTGGATGCGGACCAATTGCCGGGCTTGCAGAACAACGTCAAAGGCATCTACCACGAGCTCCGGTTCGCCCAGGCCGAGAACACAGACGGCGACAAGTACACCGCCGAACTCTTCGAGGCCACCAATCACTCCGGTTCAGACGTGCGCATTACCAACCTCGAAACGGGCGAAATCCATGAGGTTCAGCTGAAGGCCACGAACTACGCGCACGCTATACAGGCGCACAACGAGCGATACGATTCAATCGACGTGCTTGCGACCTCGGAAGTCGCCGAGGCGACGCCGGGTGTGGATTCCTCCGGATTCAGCAACGCCGAGCTGAAGCAAGATGTGGAAGGCGTTACGGATCAACTGGACGGATGGTATGACCCCGGCGTGCTGGACAGCATGGCAGTGGCCGGCACCGTGGCGCTGGCTAGAAATGTCGGCGTGTTGTTGAAGGGCAAGGAGTCATCGATTGAAGAGCGGCGCAGCCTGGTGAAAGACGGAGCGCAGTCTGCCGGGGTGGCGGGGCTGTTTTCACTGGTGTTGTCCTGATACCTAAGGAATATCTGAACATGGAATGGATAATTGGGTTCCTGATACTGGGAGGACTTTCAGTTCTTTTCGATACCAGTAAATCTGGCCAGACTGAACTTCGTCGTGAACACGCGGCGACACCACAGTCACCACCACCCGCACCATCTTCTCCTCCCGCTGAATCGTTGGTTCGAAAGGTCGAACCTGTTGTACGGGGGGCTACTGTAGAGGCCAGCGGTTCGTCGTCCAACCGCGGAAGTCGCTCTGATAATCGAAGCGTTGAGGACTGGGATGAGTGGCTGGGTGAGAACTGGGGCAAGGCCGAAACGTGGGAAAGCCCGGAGTTTTTACAAGCTAGGTCACTTTTGAATGCAAAAGGTGTTACCGCCTTCTGGCACATGACACACAGGGACAATGTCCGAAATATTCTCGATCAGGGAATTCTGAGCCATAGCGAGGCACGCAAAGCGCACAAAATCGTCGATATCTCTGACGCGAGTGTGCAGCAACGCCGCACTGCAGCAGAGCCGATATTTGGCAGATGTTTGCACGATTATGCGCCGCTATACGTCAATCCACGCAATCCGATGCTGTTTCGATTGCAAGATCTGAACAACAGTTTATGTCTGCTGGAGATATCGCTCGACGTATTGCGCGATACCGGAAGCAGAGATCTGATTTATACGGACGGAAATGCTGCCTCAGGCGCGACAAATTTCTTCTCGGGTATGGAAGGCTTCGACAATCTACCTTGGGACGTATTGATGGCGGAGTACTGGAACGACAAGGAAGACGGCAAGCGCAAGCGCTGTGCTGAAGTGTTGATTCACCCAAAAGTCGCCAAGCGGCATATATCGGCTATTCACTGCTACTCGCGACAGTTGGCCCAGGAGTTAGGCGGCATTTATGGCAATGTAAGGTTCAATCCATCTACGTTTTTCGGGGGTTAGAGTGCCGCTAGAAATTCTCACAGGCAATATATTCACCAGCCAGTGCCAGACGTTGGTCAATACGGTCAATTGTGTTGGTGTGATGGGAGCTGGTATCGCATTGGAGTGTCGGCTCCGTTACCCGGCAATGTATGAAAAGTACGTCTCGATGTGCCAGAAAAGGCAGCTGGATATTGGCTTGCTGTGGCTCTACAAGTCTGAGCAGAGGTGGGTATTGAATTTCCCGACCAAGAAGGACTGGAAGCACCCCTCCAAAGAGGGGTATCTGCGCCGTGGCCTAACAAAGTTCGTAGAGACCTACGCCGATAAAGGGATCACATCGATAGCGTTTCCTTTGCTGGGAGCAGACAAAGGTGGAATTCCGAAAGAAACCAGTCGGGCCATTCTCCGGGAGTACCTGGAAGGCCTGGATATTTCCGTTGAAATCTACCAATACGATCCGCTTGCGCAGGACGAAGTGTTTGACACATTTAGAGACTGGCTACTGAGCACGGGTAGTGATCAGGCATGTGCGCTGAGCGGCATCAGGAGACCCCAGATGCACGCATTGATGGATGGGGTAAGTAACCCAGCCATTTGCCAGGTCAATCAGTTACTGAGTGTTAAGGGAATTGGTTTGGGAACGGTTGAAAAAGTGTTCCACCTTGCGATGAACAAGGACGAAAGCTCGAACCATCCTGGCTCGATCCCGTTGTTTGAGTAGCTGTTCGAGCCATGTCAGTCCGCGCTATTTAGTCACAGAAAACAGGAAATGAATCCATGTTGTCGAGTTTGATTGAATCCACGCTACGCGATACCGGTGCGGCTACACTAACGGACGGCTTCCTCATTGCGATGTCCGTGGCATTTTTCATCGCGGTGTTCGCGCGCCGTGCGAATCGTGCACACGCCTACACGCACTATGCGCCCACCTTTCTTACGACATTGGGCATCCTCGGGACATTCGCAGGGATAATCTCCGGGTTATTGGCTTTCAATATCGACGATATTGACGGCAGTATTGGGGAGCTTCTGGCGGGGTTGAAAACAGCATTTACAACCAGTCTGGCGGGTATGACCCTCTCCATTGCCTACAAATTGCTCATCGCGGCAGGATGGATTACGCCAAAGCATACCGACCAGATCGATGAAGAAGCCATTGGTATTGCGGAGCTGTACGGAGTGATGAAGGAGCAATCCAGTGGTATCGATGCGCTGAAGACTGCTATCGGTGGTGATAGTGAGGCAAGCCTCGTCGGACAACTGAAGCTCTTGCGGTCCGATGTCGGCGACCAGCACAAAGCGACATTCAGAGAACTGGAATCGACGCTTACGCTCCTCGGAAAGATCAGTGTCAATAGTGAAAAGCAGACAATAGCCTTTGCCGAGTTTCAGGATCGACTTTGGATCAAGCTCCAGGATTTTGCGGACATGATGTCCAAATCGGCTACCGAGCAGGTAATCAATGCCCTCAAAGAAGTTATCAGTGACTTCAATAATAATCTTGTGGAACAGTTTGGCGAAAACTTCAAGCAGTTGAATGCTGCCGTGCTTGAGTTAGTGCAGTGGCAGGAGAATTACAAGCAGCAACTTCTGCAAATGACTGAGCAGTATCAGCAGGGTGTGCTGGCGATCACGCAAACTGAGAGCGCTGTAGCCCATATCAGTGAAGAATCAAAAGCCATTCCCATGAGTATGCAGGAGCTCAAAGCTGTGTTGGAAGTGAATCAGCACCAGCTTCAGGAGCTGGAGCGGCATCTTGATGCGTTCAAGGACATTCGAGACAGGGCGGTAGAGGCGGTACCCGAGATTCGCAAGCAGATCACTGAGACAGTTGCTGGTATGGCGGCGGCTACAGGTGAGCTCACTAAGGGGGTCACTGACAGCGCCGACCAGTTGAAGTCCGCGATAATCGATGGCAGCGAAGATTTCGTTCGTAACAGTCAGGCGGTAAATGACTCATTGAGTAATACGTCAAACATGATTACCGACAATACGGAGCAAACTCGTCAACTGCTTGACGACGCAATGACTGAAACCAATTCAGTGCTGCGTGTACTAGTCGCCGATCTCAAGGAGGATTGTGGGAAGCTTACCGAGTCATACCGGGGAGCGAGCGAGTCGCTGGTCACCGAGACAGAGCAAATGAAATCTCGATTCGAGGAATCGCTGTCGAATATGCGCAGTAGGTTGTCTGAGGATATGCAGCGACTGATAGAGCAGCAGGCGCAGGAAAATCAGCGTGTACTGAGTGGTATGAGTCGACACGCAGATGCTGCGTTAAAAGACACAGCCGAATCGGTACAGAAGCAGATCAAAGCATTGGACGACGCACTTTCCCATGAGATGAGTGAGGTAATGACGGAAATGGGTAAGGCACTGACGACTATATCTGGAAAATTCACCAGTGATTACGAGTCCTTGGTGAACAGCATGTCCAAAGTCGTGCAGATGCGTGGGCAGGGTCAGTAATGAGTCTATTACTGGATCCCAAGGGCGCAGAGCAGGAGGAATCCCACTGGTTGTCGGTATCCGACCTGATGGCGGGCTTGATGATGGTGTTCCTGTTTATCGCAATCGCACTAATGCGGCAAGCATTCATAGAGCGCGACAAGGTCAAGGACGTGGCTATCGCCTACCAGGAAAACCAGGTGGCGATCTACGATGCGCTGATGAGCGAATTCGAGGAAGATCTTGAAAAATGGGATGCGGATATTGATAAGGAATCTCTGACATTTACCTTTCGCTCGCCCGATGTGCTGTTTGCGCGGGGAAAAATTGAGGTCAGTCCGCGTTACCAGCAACTACTTAGTGAGTTTTTCCCGCGCTACATGCAAGTGCTCAATAAGTTTTCACACTCCATAAATGAGGTTCGTATTGAAGGGCATACCAGCAGTATTTGGAACAGTTCTTCAACTGAGGCCGAAGCCTATTTTCATAACATGGCGCTGTCTCAAGGGCGCACTAGAAGCGTATTGGCGTATGTTCACGATCTAGATTCGGTCGAGCGGTTTCGTCCCTGGATCAAGCGGCACTTTGCCGCAGTTGGGCTATCTTCCTCACGGGTTGTGCTTGATCGCAATGGAAGGGAGGATCGCTTGCGCTCTCGGCGTGTTACTTTTCGTGTGATTACTAATGCAGATATTCAAATGCGCAAGATTCTGGAGCTTGGCGAGTGAAGATTAAATCTGACTTTAACGACCTCTGGGCCAGCGCAAAACGCATGGGGGAGTACAGAGTCGTTTTTGATATCAAGGTGAATTACTCAGGTTTCGAAGATGTTGATAATGGGCTTTCAAGTTCTGAAGGTTATGAAGTCGATATTGGTGATATCGATGTTCAGAAAGGCGTGCTTAGCTACGAAGGCCGTCAGGTACTGCTTTTTATACCCGACCAAGGCTCAAATATTGACGATGTTCTAAGTGGAAAGGCAGAGGGCAAAAAGTTTCACGTGGCTGACTGTCGTACCCTGGACTCGATGCGCCGACAAAAGCGATTTAGCCGTTACAAAGCCACCTATAACATCAGCGGAAAGTTTCAGGTCTATGGTGTCTCCTTTCCCCAGCGGGTTGAGCGCAAAGGTGAAGCTGGGTTAAAGGTTTGTAAGAACTGTCTTATGTACCTCAATTACCGTGGTTATAGATCAGGCTCTGGGTCCGAGAAGACCAATGTCTATTCCAATTTTGATATCGCGGAATTCCTCTCGACCTACAGTACCCTGTTTAAAAGCATGCCAGATCGGGATGGGTTTGAAGAGGCTGGAACCTACAGCGATGATTGGTCAGTAGTCTCAACTCGATACCGGGAGTCGGTCAGCTACCGCTGCGAGTCTTGCTCCGTTGATCTGACCAGCGAGCCCGGCCTATTGCACACCCATCACATCAGTGGAAACAAGCGTGAGAATCATTCTGCCAACTTGAAGGCATTGTGCCTCGACTGTCACCGTAAGCAGCCGAAGCACGGATATATGCGCATTACGCACGATCAGATGGGCGTCATCAACAAACTGCGCAAAGCGCAAGGTTTGTTGCACTCTTCGAGCGGTTGGGAAGGGGTTATCCGAATAGCTGATAAGGCCCTCGATGGGTTGCTGCGCTACTACGCGTCAAGGGGGCTCGCTACACCCGAGGTAGGGTATGAACTGGCTAATGCGAATGATGAAGTGGTTGCTGAACTCGAAGTGGCCTGGCCGGAATCCAGACGAGGTATCGCCATTGACGAAGCGCATTTGCAAGCAGCGAGAGAGCTTGGGTGGAATGTGCTGACTGTGGGCGATGCCCTGAAGTCCATGAATGGCTGAGCGCCAAAATTTCTATTCCAATCAGCCAATATTCTGATAGACTAAGTCTAAAAGACTAAACTAATCGAGTGGTGAATCGATGGAAATCGTGAATATGCACGAAGCCAAAACCAGGCTCTCCCAGCTGGTCGATAAGGCCGCAAAAGGGGAGCCTTTCGTTATTGCCAAGGCGGGCAAGCCGGTAGCGCGTGTCACAGCGATAGACAGCCCGGACCCTGCGCAGCAAAAGCGCACCGGCTTCCTGGCCGGCCAGTTCAAGGTGCCGGAGGACTTTGACCGTATGGCTGAAGTCGAGATAGCCGAGATGTTCGGAAGCTGACATGAACCTGCTGCTCGACACTCATCTCTTGTTGTGGGCCGCGGGGGAACCGCAGCGGCTGTCTGCCACAGCCCAGGCTTTTATCGAAGATCGCGATAACAGGCTTTACTTCAGCGCCGCGAGTCTCTGGGAAATCGTGATAAAGAACGGATTGCAGCGGCCTGACTTCAAGGTAGATCCCCACCTATTGCGCCGGGGACTGGTAGAAAACGGCTACACAGAGTTACCGATTACCGCCGCGCACACGTTGGCAGTCAGCCATCTGCCGCCGCTACATCGAGACCCGTTCGACCGGATCCTGGTAGCCCAGGCGGAATCTGAGGGCATAGCCCTGCTGACCTCGGATGAGCAGGTAGCCCAGTACCCCGGGCCGATTCAAAAGGTATGAACACGCGCGGCGCGCTCAAGTAGCGCTGCCGCAAAATTTGTAAAAGCGTATTGCCCTCTATAAGAACTGAGGTAAGGACTACCCATGATCCCTGGCCTGCTAGCCAGCGAAGTCGCCGCCGCGTTGCGCGAATTCATCATCACCGGCTTCGAGACCGAAACCGCACCCTTCAAGGGTGAGTTCCAGCGCCTGGTTGAGGAGCAGCAGGACGGCGAAGCCTTCCTCAAGGGGCCCTACGTATCGCTAGGTCTCCCGTTCCTGGGTGGTACATCCGGTACCGACTTCTTCAGCGGTTTCCAGACCCAACACCCGCCTTTCGCCCACCAGGAACAAGCCTGGCAGCGCCTGACTTCAGACGGGCTTGCGGCGAACACCCTGGTTGCAACCGGTACGGGCTCGGGTAAGACAGAGTGTTTCCTTTACCCAGTACTCGATCACTGCTTGCGCGCCGGGCAGCCTGGCATCAAGGCAATTGTCATCTACCCGATGAACGCGCTGGCCACGGACCAGGCCAAGCGCTTCGCTGAGATCATTCACGGGCAGGCGGCGCTCAAGGGCTTGCGCGTCGGCCTGTTCGTGGGTGGGGACAGCCACGGCACCCAGGTCATGGGGCCGGATAATGTCATCACCGACAAGGATGCGTTGCGTTCCCATCCACCGGATATCCTGCTCACCAACTACAAGATGCTCGACTACCTGTTGATGCGCCCGAAGGACCAGAAGCTGTGGCTGCATAATGGTCCGGAAACACTGCGCTACCTGGTAGTAGATGAACTGCACACTTTCGACGGGGCCCAGGGGACGGACTTGTCCTTGCTGATCCGCCGTTTACGCGCGCGTTTCGACATGCCGGTGGAGCGGCTCATCTGTGTTGGCACGTCTGCAACCCTGGGTGGGGAGGAAAGTGCCGCGGGGCTACTCAACTACGCGTCGGACATTTTCTCCAGCGCTTTCCGTCGCGATGCAGTCATCACCGAACAGCGGTTGAGCGATGCGGAGTTCCTCGACAATATTGGTTATCTCAACCTGAACCCCGAAATTGGTCCAGAGGAATTGCACAGCGCACTGCGCGAAGGGCTGGCGGAATACCTTCACGCCGCCTATGAACTGTACTTCTGTAGCGCTTCCTCAGACGATTTGATGAGCATGCCGGCGCGAATTCAACTGGGGTCGGCGCTTAAACAGCATGGCCAGTTGGCCAACCTGCTACGGCAACTCAAGTTCGGCAATGGCACCCCGACCTTTAGTGATCTGGTGGGCAGACTCGCCGCGCAAATTCCAAAGCGTTTCGCCCGCCGCCCGGAGCTTGTCCTGGTCGCGCTGTTTTCGCTGCTGGCCCACGCGCGCGCGGAAACCGGGCAGCCATTCGTGCAGCTGCGCCTGCAACTCTGGTCGCGCGAGCTGCGGCGTATCGTCGGCACCCTGCGCGAGCCGCCACGGTTGCTGGAAGGCTCGGATGAAAACGAGAGTGGGGCGCACCTGCCGCCGCTGCTGTCCTTTGGCGATGACCAGCCCCCTAGAGAGCAGCAGCTGGTAAGGCTGCCACTGGTACAGTGCCGCGAATGTCACGGCACTGCCTGGCTGACTCGCATGGGTGGGGGACACCCGACCGACCAGGTGATCGAGGCTGATCTATCCCAGATCTACCCCGCATTTTTCGGTAAGCACGAGGAGACTGCGCTTCTATTGCCTTATCAGCCGGGGCAGACGCAGTCGACGGGCGGCATGCTGCTGGATCATTTTCGCGTGTGCCGGGTATGCGGCACGACAGCGCGATTGGATCACGCCGGGAACTGCAAAGGCTGCCAGGCTGACAATGACGCACTGGTTCGGGTTAGCCGACCAAACATGCTCAAGGAAGTACGGCAGGGCAATGTGAACCGTATAATTCATGAGCACGATTGCCCCTTCTGCGCGGCGCGTTCAGCCCTGGTGGTGTTCGGTGCCCGGGCCGCCAGTCTGAGTGCGGTAGCCATCCACCAGTTGTTCAGCAGCCGCGATAACGATGATCGCAAATTGCTCACCTTCAGCGATTCGGTACAGGATGCCACTCATCGTGCCGGCTTCTTTGCCGCGCGCACCTGGCAGAACAACATCCGCATGGCGCTGGCTCAGATGCTGGAGAACGCGTCACAGGCTGTGCCGTTACTGGGCCTGCCGGCTAGCTTCGAGGATTACTGGCTACACCACTCCGCACACACGGGGCGTTTGCCAGTAGCCGCCTACCTCCGCGAATTTATGCCCCCCGACAAACGCTATCGAGCAGATTTTGAACAGTTTGAGCAGTCCGGCCAGGTGCGTGAGCCTGATCCGCTGCTCAAGCTGATTCGCGAGCGTATTCTCTGGCAGGCGCTGGAAGATCTGGCCTGGCGCTCGGAAATTGGTCGCTCCCTGCATCGGGTGGGAGTCGCCGCGCTGGAGTGGCCCCAGGATAAAGTGGCAAGTGCTGCCGATGCTTGGGCGGAGACGGTGGACAACAGCCTTGGCTATCGAATAGAGCGCGATAGGGCGCTCGCCTACATGACCGGCCTGGTGCAGCACCTTGTCCACATGGGGGCGATCGGGCTGGAAGACTTGAAGTACTACCGCGAGAAATCTGGTAAAGCCTATCTCCTGTCATTCCTGACATATACCCCGAGGTTGGGCCCCGGCTCCGCTCGGCCAAAATGCCCAGCGGAAGGCAAAGGTGAAGGTTACGAACCGCTGGACAGCAGCAAGGGGCAATCCTGGTATGCGCGCTGGCTTGCCTGCCTGAACCCCGATGTCCTGGTCGATAAGAAACAACTGGAGCGAGTTTTAGCTGCGAGCCTCGATGCCCTGTGTGAGGCAGGTCTGGCCCAGCAGGAGCTCAATGATCGGGGCGTCAAGCTCTGGGTATTGGATCCCGCACAACTGGCCATCACCACAGCGATTGCGGCGGTGGAGTGCCCGGGGTATCGGCCGCTGCATGTGCCTGCATCACAGGCGGAGAGCTGGTTGGGTCTGCCGATGTTGAGCGCGGCCAGACCTGACGCCGTCTACGAAAGGCAGGTTCCGGTACGGGAGTCGCTGTATCGCAACCTCTATCGTCAGGGGGAGATTCACCGGGTAATCGCCCACGAACATACGGGCTTGCTGGCGGCCAGCGAGCGCGAGAGGGTGGAGCAGAGCTTCATCAATGGGAACAAGCCCTGGGAGTACAATCTGCTCTCAGCCACTCCGACACTGGAGATGGGTATTGATATTGGCAATTTGTCCAGCGTCCTGCTTTGTTCAGTGCCTCCGGCCCAGGCTAACTACCTGCAGCGTGTAGGCCGCGGCGGCCGTCGGGACGGCAACGCCTTTACGCTCACCGTGGCCAATGGCCGGCCCCACGACCTCGTGTTCTATGCCGATCCCGGCCGTATGCTGGATACTCCTGTCGAGCCTCCCGCCGTATTCCTCAAGGCCCGCCATGTATTGCGCCGGCAGTTACTGGCCTACGCGATGGACTGCTGGACGCGCTTTGCCAGGGGCGATAACCAGGTGCCGGCCACCATGCAGCCTGTGCTGGACGCCGTGGAGAAGGTAAAGGAAGACAACTTCCCCTACACCCTGCTGAACTACCTCAAGCACAACATGCAGGAAATCTGGGACGGCTTTTGCAGTCACGTTGCCACAGAGCTTGGTGAGGAGGATCGTGAGCTTCTGCGCCAGTACCTGTTCGGTGGCCCCCAGTATCCGGACGATCACTTGCTGCTGTATGTACTGGGGCGCCTCAAGCGTGTTGCTGACGAACGCAAGCAAATTGCCGATGCAGCCAAGGATCTGGACAAGGCTATTGCCGCACTGCGTAGCAAGCCACAGGACGACCATACGCAGGACGAGATAATTGAGCTGGAGCGAGAGGCCGCAGGGTATCGTAGCCTGCGAGTACGCCTCAACAAACGCGAGACACTGAATTTCTTCACTGACGAAGGACTGCTGCCCAACTATGCCTTCCCCGAAGAGGGGGCAACATTGCACTCGGTGATCTTCCGCTCAGAAAAGACAGTCACGGGCGACGGTGCCGAGCGCGAATACATCAAACGCGAATACGAATATCAGCGTCCAGCCCAGGCGGCGCTGACGGAACTGGCGCCCGATGCAGTCTTTTATGCCGGCAATCGTCGCGTCGGGATATCCCGGGTAGAGACTGCCCGTGGCCGCAATATTCAGGACTGGCGCTTCTGCCCTCGCTGTCATTACTCCGCTGCAGCGGAGAATCCTGCGGCCGGCTACGGGGAGAACACCTGCCCTCGCTGCCAGACTATCCAGTGGAGCGACGAAAGCGCTCGCACCAAGATGCTCAAGATGACGCAGGTCTACGCCTTTACCAGCGCTAAAGACTCACAGCTGGACGATTACTCGGATGATCGTGAACCCGAGTTCTTCAACAAGCAGATGCTGATCGATTTCGCGCCGTCCGACGTGGCGATTACCTGGGTCCTGGACGACCAGGAGCGACCCTTTGGCTTCGAGTTCATTCGCTCCGCCCGGTTTCTGGAGGTGAACTTCGGGCGGAGGAATGGAGAAGACCTGTTCTTCGATGTGGCCGGGGAGCACCTGCAGCGCTCGGGTTTCCCGGTCTGCCGGGAATGCGGCTCAGTGCAACCACACCGCGGCGAGGCGAAACATCTAAAAAGCTGCAGTTTTTCCCGCGGCCCCCGAAAGCTGGCAAATGGCACCGAAGATTGCGGCATTGAAAACTGCCTGTATTTGTACCGGGAGTTCGCCTCGGAAGGGCTGCGTATCCTGTTGCCCCGCCTGGCTTCTGGCGGCACAGATGAGCAGGTGAACTCATTCGTGGCTGCACTTCAGCTTGGCTTGAAGCGCCGCTTTGGTGGCAAGGTGGATCATCTTCGGGTGGCTCACCAGAGCGAGCCGCTGGGGAATAGCGATGAACGCCGCCATTTCATCGTACTGTACGACTCGGTACCCGGCGGTACCGGCTACCTGCACGAATTGCTGAGCAAGGCTGAGAACATGCAGTCAGTGTTTCGTATGGCTTATGAAGTCATGCAGGACTGCGATTGCTACGAGAACACCATGGATGGCTGTTATCGCTGCTTGCTGGAATACCGTAATGCCTACGGCATGGAGAGTACGCGCAAGTCCATTGCGCTGGAGATGCTGAAAGACATCGTCGAGCGTGAGAAGCCGTGGGTGCAGAATGAACAATCGTTGAGCACACTCAAGGCCAATCCCTGGGCTGGCAGCGAACTCGAGGAACGTTTCCCCGAAGCGATGGCCCAGTTCTCTGGTCTGGAGTGCGTTGGGGAGCAGCGGGTCCGTGTCATCAAGGATGTGGTACATGGCAAGGTGGGCTATCGGGTCACCATCGGGGCTCTCTCCTATGAAATGGAGCCACAGGTTGACCTTGGTGCGGGTCAGGGCGTGCAGTTCGCCAGCTGCCCGGACTATGTACTTTGGCCTGTGCATGCAGGGCACAAGCCGGTGGCGATATTCCTGGACGGGTATCAGTACCATGACAAGAAGTGCAGCACGGACCTGCTGAAGCGCCAGAGCCTGATGCGTGCAGGGTATGTCGTTTGGAGTCTGAACTGGTATGACGTGAATCAGGTGCTCGGTGACAAAGCCATGGATGTACCGCTCCCCACTGGACTGACGTCTCCTGAACATAACCACCAGGCAGTGACGCAACTGGCCCGCAAGAGCGGGATCACAAATCATGCGCAGCACTTGAATAAGCCTGCTTTTGAGCTGTTGATGTTTTTCCTGGCAGACCAGGATGCAGAAGCATTGGCGCAGCAGGCACTTTTCTTTGCCTTGCAGTGTCTTCCGGCTCAAGCGCTGGCGAATTCTGAGGTGAGATCCCGCGTGATAGATAGTTTGAGTGGACTGCCGGCTGCCTTTGTCGATTTGCAGCCTGAGTCGGTTGTTTTAGCGGGAGAGGTGGAATTTCAGGACGTAAAGGGTGCTGCCTCCGTAACACTGAACTTACTCGCTGGAAATGAGTTGCTGACAAATTTCGACCTCGCGCAGGCGATGTTTACGTTGTGTTACGACCTCCAGCAGGGCAAAGAAAAGCATGCCCTCTACCAATGGCAACGGTTCTGGGCCGCAGTCAACTTTCTGCAATTCCTGCCGGTGTTCTACGGCTTTACGCCCCAGTCGAAACATGATGGCACTGCGGCTGGCCTACTATGGCCGACACCCACGCTAGCGGGTGGCGAGCCGGAGGAGCTCAGCACCGAACCGGGTTGGTATGACTTACTGGATTCCGAGATAGCGAGTCAGCTGCGATCCTTTGATGTGGCTTGGCCCAGCGTGCCGCTCGTGGGAGATGACATCCTGGATGCAGATGAAGAGGTTATCGGGCTCGCTGAAATTGCCTTCGAAAACGAGAAGGTCGTATTTCTAATGGAAGAACAGCGACCTATCGAGACCCGGCTTGAGTCGCTGGGTTGGCGTGTTTGCACATCAATTGATGACCTGGTCCCCGCAATCAACGAACTGAATACAGGAGCCTGACATGGTCAGTGTGGCCTTCTCCGACAAGTACTTTAACAGCCTGCTGAAGCTGACGCCCAATGAGCAGAGCCAGGCAAATAAAGCGGTGATGCTGTTCCAGCAAGACCCACAGCATGGCGGACTGCATTACGAGAAACTGACGGCCTATAAAGACAACAAACTCCGCTCAATTCGTGCCAACCAGGACGTCCGTATCATTCTCGCCGCGGCGGAAAAAGAAGACCTGTACCTGATGCTCTACGTGGACCACCATGAGCCTGCGTATCATTGGGCTGCCAAGCGTAAGGTGGAGATTAATCCGAGCACGGGCAGCGTACAGGTGTACACGGTGGAAGAGGGCGTGCAAAGTGAAGGATCGAAGTCGTCTGGTATACCGGATCAGCCAGGGTTGTTTGACGCTGTGCGGGATCGCCAGTTGCTACAACTCGGTGTGCCCGAAGACAGCCTTCCACTCGTGCGCTCCATGCGTATCGAGGCAGACCTGGAGAACGCCCGCGATCGGGATCAGATTCCCCCTGATGCCTATGAGGGCTTGTTTATGCTGCTGGCGGGCGCGACCTTTGAGGAAGCGTACAACGAGGTGGTCCCGGCAGAGCCGGAAGCTGTGGATACAGAAGACTTCATTGCTGCCCTCGCACGTCCTGAGTCGCAGGCACACTTTGCCGTCGCGGAAGACGAAGAAGCTCTGAAGGCAGTGCTAAACCAGTCTTTGGAAAAGTGGCGGGTATTTCTGCACCCCGCGCAGCGACGATTGGCCATTGGCAAGAAGAACGGCCCGGTTCGCGTTTTGGGGGGAGCAGGTACAGGCAAAACGGTAGTCGCCATGCACCGTGCCAAGTGGCTCGTCGAGAACGTAGCAACCGAACAGAACAAAGTGCTCTTCACTACGTTTACCCGCAATCTTGCCACCGACATCCAGCAGAACCTGAACAAAATCTGCTCGCAGGATGCCCTCCAACGTATCGAAGTCATCAACCTGGATACCTGGGTAATCAGCTTTTTGAAGAAACAGGGCTATGACTACGGACTTCTTATGGATAGCCGGGAAGAAAGGCGGCTTTGGGAGCAAGCCTATTCGGAAAAGCCCGCCAGCTCTGCCTTGAGTATGGCCTTCTTCCAGGAAGAATGGGCCCGGGTGGTGCAGCCCCAGTCCATCGGGAATGTCGAGGAGTATAAAAAGGCCTCCCGAATCGGCCGCGGTACCCGCCTGAATCGCCAGGAACGGGTAGATATCTGGCCGGTTTTTGAGCGTTATCGGCACTTGCTCGCCAGTAATCACCTCAAGGAAACGGATGACGCCTATCGCGACGCCAGGACCCTGTTGGAAGCCCAGCCAGATCTGCGACCAGCGCTGTGTTCGGTGATCGTTGATGAAGCCCAAGACATGGGAACCCAGGCATTTATGCTGATCCGGGCTCTTGTTCCGGCTGGCCCGAATGACTTGTTCATCGTCGGTGACGGCCACCAACGAATCTATGGCAAAAACAAGGTGGTGTTGGGCCAGTGTGGTATCGACATCCGTGGGCGCAGTGCGCGGCTGAAAGTAAATTACCGTACGACCGATGAGACCCGCAGGTTGGCGGTGGGTATATTGGAGGGCATCTCAGTCGACGACCTGGATGGTGGCGAGGACAGCCAGGCTTTTTACCACTCGCTGATGCACGGTCCTGCCCCTCAGATTCATTGCTTTGCCTCAATCGATGAGCAGGCTGAGGCGATCGTTGAGCAAATCTCAGTACACAAGTTCGCTCCGGAGGCTTGCTGCGCGATAGCCCGTACCAGGAAAGAAGTCGACGCGCTGAAAAGTAGTCTGGAGAGCAGGCAACAAAGCTGTCATGTCCTGGATGGTCGCAGCGCCCAGACAGCTGAGGGTGCGATTAACCTCGCGACCATGCACAGGGTGAAAGGATTGGAGTTCGATACTGTATTCGTGGCTTCGACCAACCGTGGGCTCGTTCCGTTGGAGTTTGTTGTTGATGGGGCTGCGGACCCGGTAACCAGGCGCCAGCGAGAAAATGAAGAGCGGGCATTAGTCTACGTGAGCCTGACGCGCGCACGGAAGTTGGCGTACGTGTATGGGTACGGAGTCTTGAGTCCCTGGTTTGACAGGGACTAGGCGTCAATCCGGTTGCTACGCAAAATTTCGTCGAATTCTCGGTTATGCCTGATTAATCGACATGTGGGAGCATACAGCGTTGCCCAGATCCTCGAACTAATGAATAGTAGCCCGCTCCACAACAGCAACTTGCAATGACCTATGGGATTACGTCAATCCTTAACGATATTTGAGCGCATGAGCGCCGAAGACCCTTCCTGGGTACTTCTGCGCAGTTCCAACGCCTGGTGGATTCTCGCTTTTCTTCAGGATGCGTTTGAGGAAAGCCGGGAGCAGGAACTTCCAAAGATTTATGTCCGGCTCGAGGGCTTGATTGGCGAATTGCGGGCGGCTGGCCGCCTGGGTGATTCTGATACTTCTGCCCGCCATTATGTTCGGGAGTGGGTCCGGTACGGCTGGGTGAGGGAGGAGTCCGACAAGATAATGCCGACCGATGCATTCGAGACGGCGATTCGATTTGCTACATCAATGAACAAAAAGCAGCGCGATAGTGGGGCCAGCGCAGGCCACCTAAGCGTTGTTCAGTCTATGGCGGCGTCATTGGCAATCGAACTTTCCCCAAATATTGAACAAAAGCGAACGCAGTATCAGGCCCAGATAGCAGAACTTGAGTTGAAGCTGTCTGAATTAGACGCCGGCCTGGAAAAGCGGTTGTCACCAGCCCGTCATCGGGAGGGTGTTCGCAATCTGTATAAGCAAGCCATGTTGTTGAGCCGGGACTTTTCGTTGATCCATGATGACCACATCGATATGGATCGGGAAATGCGCCGGCGGATCGCCGAGGAGGGTGGTGGTCGTGGTGTTGCGATGCAGGCACGTCTTGAGGGTGAGCAGGCTTTGTCTGCATCTGAATCAGGCCAGGCCTTTGAGGGGTTCTACGACTTGTTGTCCAACAGCATCCGGGCCGATGAGTTCAATGACCGTCTACTGACGATTTGCCAATATACGCCCGATGAATACCTATCACCGGAGCAAAAAAAGGCGCTAACAAGACTTCAGCGGAACCTCAATCAGGAGAGCCAGCGGGTCTTTACCCGCCGTAAAACCATCAATCAGAACTTCCGGGCCTTTCTTGAGGCGGGCGTCGGGGGTGAAAAGCACCGCATGGATGAACTCTTTGAGGAGTTCAGCTCGGTATCGCAGCAACTGTTTGACCACGGTGTCAGAGGAGGTGTTGATACAGGATATACACCCTCCACCGGAAAGATGGAGCGAACTACCCCACTATCGGGCAGGGCGCAGGGGCCTGAGTCGGTTATCGACACGTCTTCCTACACCGTAGCAGCCACCGGAGGCGAGATCACCGATGAGTTGGCGGCCAAATTGCGCGGGGTAAACCAGACCAAGATCGCTCGCAGACTCGCCACATTACTCGATCAGCATGGCCCTATGAGCATCTCTGATGTCGCTGAAAAGCAGCCTATTACCCGTGGGCTTGAAGAAGCCCTTACTTATATTCGGATCGCACTTAAGTACCAGGCCCCCCTCTTGGAGGGTGAGGATATCATTGAATTCAGCAATGGTGATCGGCGCTACCTTGGATATTTCCCAAGATATTGGTTTAGTCGAGACATTATGCCCGTTAATAGCGATGAAATATTGATATGAACGATATCAGCAACGAAAACCTGGGAGGAGAAGGCGCTCACTACTTTGATATAGAGATGCCCGATACGGACAGCGCGATTCAAGGCGCATCGTCTGTGG
This sequence comes from Mangrovimicrobium sediminis, assembly GCF_004745945.1. Lineage (GTDB taxonomy): Bacteria > Pseudomonadota > Gammaproteobacteria > Pseudomonadales > Halieaceae > Mangrovimicrobium > Mangrovimicrobium sediminis. Next base: position 252,435 of record NZ_SRLE01000011.1, read on the forward strand.
AATCGACTTTTTCCAACGCTGAGGGTTCTGAAGTCTACGGATTAACTCAAGAGGAGTGGGACAAGTATCGTCAGGCGGTTACCTATCTATTGAAGCATGGCCTGATATATGAAGATGAAAATCCTGACTTATTCAAATCGGTCAGTCAAAACCGTGAGTTGGCCTCGAGCACTTACAAGCAATTTTTCCTCGAGTTGAAGCATGACCTGATAGGGGGCTTCTATATCCTGCTACAGGAAGATACGGAACTACCCCATGCTAGCTTGATAAGCCGGAAGTCCCTTTCACTCCAAGACAGCGTCATCCTGGTATATCTAAGGAAATTTTATCTCGCTCAGGACATCGCCGGCGTCACACAGCCCAAGATCGATGTGGACACCTTGGTCGCCGGAGTCAAGGCGATACTTCCAAAGTCCAATAGCGAAAGCATCGACGAACGCCGGGTACGCTCAGCACTCAAAAACTTCATTGACAAGCGTTTCATTCGCAAGGTACGCGGAGATGATGACGCGTTTCAGATTACGCCAGTACTGCGATACGTTGTGACTGCAAGCGAGATGGAGCACATCATTGAGCAGTTGAAAAAGTTGGCTATAGACCGGGGCTTAGATCTTGTGGCAGGACAGGATATTGTGGAGGGGGATGACAGCGATGAATAACTTCGCGCCAAACGACTCTGTTGAGGTAACAGACCTGTTTCAGGGCCAAGTTCGGCTCAGCAAGATTTACCTTTACAATTGGGGTTCCTTTAGCGACCTTCATGAGTTTGATTTCAGCCCCAATGGCACAGTCGTTACGGGGGAGACTGGCGCCGGTAAAACAACAGCCCTGGACGCCCATCTTACGCTACTGACACCGACTCACGGTATTCGCTACAACGCAGCTGCTGCGAAGGAGAGGGCGGCTGACCGAGATCTTATGTCGTATATCCGCGGGGCCTATGCCCAGGAACGTGATGGCTCAGGCTCACGCTCTGTTTGTCTCCGCCCTGGGGCTACGGCTTCACTGATTTTAGCTGTTTACGACCATGAAGACGGAAATGAACTCTCGCTTGGCTCCATGTTCTGGATCAATGGAGTGTCGAATCAATCCAAGGATATTGCCCGAATTTACTTTACGTCGCGGACGGGCCTAGACCCAGATGGCATACTCAAAGGAGCCGGGAACAAGGGGCCGCGTGGGCTGAAGGAATATCTGTCTGACCAGCCATCGACACAGCCATTTTCTACGTTTAGGGACTATCACGAGTCCGCATTAATGCTGTTAGGGGTGGAGAACCCCAATGCACCCGGATTGCTAGCTAGGGCGATGGGCATGAAGGAGGTCTCCAACCTGACATCGTTACTTCGGGACCTGGTTTTGGAGCCCAGCGAGGTGCGCGCAGCTGCACAGACAGCGATTGATGGCTTTGCAGCCCTGAAGGACAGTCATGAAAAGTTGGTAGAGGCCTGTGAGCAGGACGAGCGATTGGCAAATATGCCCGACGCCGTGACAGCCCGTAATGAGGCTCACTTGGAGAAAGTATCTATTACCAGTGCTAAGAATTATCTAGATATTTTTTTGGCAGAACAGACTGCAGCAGTTTTGCAGGTGATCAAAGACGAGCTCGATATCCAAGTGTTGAACGCGGAAGCAGCTGTCCAGCAGGCTGAACGTGAGTTCAAGGATATTCAGGAAGATCATGACCGTTTAACGGCACAGTTTGCTGAAAGTGGCGGCAATGAAATCCAGGTAATCGAAGCTAAGATCAAATCGCTGGATGATACCGTTATCCCGCAGGTTACACAGGCCAGGGTACGCTATACCAAACATGCCCGTGTTGCAGGCTATGGAGAAGAAATTTCAGAAGTAGAGTTCCTGAATCGAGCCACTGAACTGCCGGCGAAGATCGAGAAGTGTGACGAAGAATTGAAGGTATTCGAGACGAGCCATATCGCGAAGGCTGCACATCTACATAACTTGTCGGAGGAGATGCAGTCACTCTCTAAAGAGATTCGTGAAATCGAGTCCAGAAAGCATTCCAGTGTCGATGTGCGCTTACAGCAGTGTCGAGATGATCTTTGTCAGACTCTTGGGTTGAGCCGAGAAATTCTGCCTTTTGCCGCGGAGTTGATGGAGGTGAAAGATGGCGAAATGGCGTGGCAAGGCGCCATCGAGCGTGCCTTGGGGCGTCATAAATTGCGCTTACTTGTACCCGAATCCTTGTTCCGCCAGACCGCTGTATGGATGAATACCCGTCATCTTGGTGTCAGGCTTAGCGTGGAGAAGGTGGCTGACATCAAGGGAATGGCGAAATTCAAAGATGACGGATTCCTACTTAAGATCAAGTGGAAGCGCCATGAATATAGTGACTGGCTTAAGCACTATATGGCTGAAGTAGACCTCCACTGTGTTGAAGACGGCGACGAACTGGGCGGTCGAGCCTACTCAATCACGAGGGAGGGGGCCATACACTGGAAATATGGCTCTCTGGACAAGGACGACCGGCGCCCCATCACGGATACGCGGGACTGGTGCCTCGGATTTGATAACACCCGACTGTTGGCTGAGCGTAAAGAGCGCTTTCAAGCCCTTGGGGTGGAGTACTCTGACTGCCAGAATGAAAAGGAATCGTTTGGTCAGAAAGTCGCTAAAGCGCAGATGGTTCGTAATGGATTGGATGAACTGATGTCTTTTGAATGGACCCACATCGATGTAGAGCACCAATTAACAAGGAGAGAGTTTCTGGCTGCAGAGCGTGATGCATTTTTGGATCGTCGCGAAGACTTACAGGCGATCCAGCAGCAGCTGGCAGACTGTAAAGTCGCCCGGGATGAGGCGAAGGATCGTGTCAATGAGTGCGTGGCCGACCGCGCATCAGTTCGTTCTGAGGCGGACAGGATTTCAAGTGCTTTCCGCCAGGCACTTGAAAAGGCTTCCAACGGGGTGCCGGACCAAGCGCGCGGTATTCTGACTTCCAGTACTGAGTTGATAACCATCCACAACTACACCCGGGCGCACGAAATTGCTGACAATGTCCGTAAAAAACTGGAAAATGGCCTCGCTACAGCCATTAACATCATCAACCGCTGCGGAAACACTATCAACACCTGCATGGTGCGCTTCACTGATCGCTGGGAGCATATTTCGTCAGAATGGGGTGTGGACAAAGATGATGACACCTGTGTTCAGCATTACCTGGATTACCTTACGGGGCTCCGGGAGGAGGCGCTTCCGGAGTTCAGGGATGCATTCCAGGAGCTACTAAACCGTCAGACTGACGAGAGCCTGACAGGAGTATTGGCGCAGATCGAGCATGAGCACGCCGAAATTGACGAACGAATTGAGACCATCAATGGCGTTTTGAAGCGAACTGAGTTTCAAGATGGCACATACCTAAAGATTGTGGCTGAAAAGCATGTAAAAGGTAATGCGGTCCACCTTCAGCAGTTGACCCGGCACGCTCGTCAGTTGCGCGGCAGCGAAGACACTGACGCGCGTTTTTCTGCGATTGGCGCGGTAATCAAGCAGCTAGAAGACGCGTGTAATTCACGGAATATTCAGTCTAGTGAGATTATCGATCCTCGTTACCAACGAACGTTTTACGCTGAAGAGATAGATGTCAATAATGGCGATGTAGTGAATTATCTAGGGTCTTCTGAAAGTCTTAGTGGGGGTGAGAAAGAAGCGTTTGCTGGCGTGATCGTAGCCGCTAGTCTGGCTTATGTACTCACTCCGGATGGATTCTCTACGCCGGCATACTGCACCGTTGTTATCGATGAGGCTTTTTCTAATACGTCTGATGAGCGTGCTCTAAAAGTGCTCAACATTTTCAAGGAAATGGGGCTGCACGTGATTCTGGTCACTCCTTGGAAATCCACCCGGGTTGCTGAGCGGACAACCGACTCCGTTATCATCGTGTCCAAGAACACTGACTCCAACCTCAGCTACGCGAGGCCTGCCCGATGGGAAGAGATTCCTGACGAGGGAGAGCTGGCTGCATAATCATAATGAAGTTCGTAACTTCTGTGCGCGAAATGCTGTTCAAGCGGGAATGGGCTAACAAGGCGAATCTTCGGGGGCGTATAGGTGGTGAGCGCGCTTTCCCAATAAAGGTGTCTTTAGGCGCACCGACAGGATTTGAAGCCGGTGATTCACCCGATGTCTTCCACCGTTTTCAGCGCGACTGGCAAGATGTCTCTCATGTAGATATTGAGTGGAAAACCATCAAGTACCGCTCGATAGGTGAGCAGCGAGTTCCGTATGCTATGCGAATTCACCGGTTCTCCGATTTGGTTTCATTTCTGGGTCAGGATTGCTCCAACGAGGCGGCACGTTGGGCGCAGATTATTTCGTCCGTGGAATCCTGGCACTCAGGTTCAAAGGCAACTTTGTCTAACTACCTCCCTCTACCGGAGGAGTGGACGCCGGAGTTAGTCGACAAAGCGCTGTCTGTAGTGAAACTGATAAAGCCGGGTATGGGAGAGGGCGGTTTTGTTCGTAGTTTGGTATTCCCCGGCGTCGATACCAAATTCGTCGAATCCAACGAGAAGCTGCTGACGGTGCTCTGTGCCTGCAAATGGGGTGAAGCAGTTCAGGAAGATGGCCTTCTTCCTTGGCTAGGGGCCATTGGAAAGCCGGAGCACAATATAATCGTGAGACTCGCAGGTGACTTATCGAACCTTTTCGGGGGGATGCCGCATTTCAAGGCGGATTGGAGGACAGTTAACCGGCTGAGTAGATTTGAGCCCCGTATCGTCCTCATCGTAGAAAATGCTGAGTCGGTCTTTGTGCCGGATCTACCGCAAGGCATGGTCATCGTTGGCGGCGGAGGTAATAATCTCGCCTGGATGAGAGATTGTGCTTGGTTAGAGTCGGCTGACAAGGTCGGATACTGGGGTGATATGGATATGCATGGTCTGGTAATGCTGGAGTCCGCCAAAAGGTTTTACAGTAGAACTGAGCCGGTGTTGATGAGTGGTAATTTGGTACGTGAACATCGGGCTAGGTTAGTGGTTGATCCGACAGGCTTTATCAACTCGACCAATTTCTTCGATTCGGAGATTCTGGATTGTGTCAAAGCACTGTCAGATGAAGAGGGAACAAATTACCGCCTCGAACAGGAGCGACTGCCTGGGGAGGTGATTGCAAACGGCATCTCTGAATGGCTCTGTCGATAGCTGTCGGTTTATGATTGGTCTCCGTGTCGCGCTCACACACATCTGCGACTGGGGGAATATCAAGCTAATTCCTTGTTATCTCCCTGTAAATTTTGCCGATCGGATTCGGATCTACAAAAATACTTGATACAGGCAATGGGGTAGCGTGTTTAGACTAAGAATAAGTAGCTGCAAGCTATAACGCTTCACTGCATATTTTGCATATTCACGGAAGTTTAGCGGAGGCAGCCCCTGCCCAGATTACCTCCACTACCATAACCCAAAAGAACTGCCCAAGTGGGTAGCACTTGTCGGTTTTGGTGGTGAGTCGGACTCGGATGAGAAAGGCGAGCGACAAACGCTGCCTCTGAAGTTCGCGCTCCTTGTTGAGAAAAGGCGGCCAGCCTCCTCAGCCACTCAGAGTTGGTTCTCTGCGCTTGGCGAGGGGGTTTGACTGTGATGGCGCACGGTCGATCGAGATGAGTCCGATGGGGACTACTTGACGACCAACGGTCCCCAACAGCAGCCCTCAGTCGAAATAGCACATGTCCTTAGCGCCGCTTCCACTTTCAACTTGCTGGGGTCAAGTTAACTCCTGACCCCAGTTCACCAGTGTGGTAATCGCCTACTTTTCGGTTTAGGGCCCTTGTTCAAAAACTTCAACGACCTTGCAGTTTAAGTCAGTTTTGGCTGTTACAAAGTTCTTAACTGTTCCGCCAAACGCATTCTTCCCCCTAAATTCGGTACGAACAATAAGGAAGTCGCCTTTGTCGGTATATCTAGTTTCCACGTGATCATATGAGTCTGGATCATTCATCGAAGCTTTTACAATTTTTTCCAGATTCCTATGAGAACCATCCCAGGCACTGAAGCACTTTCCTAGCTTTTCCGTGCGAAGCTCCGCCGCTGTTTTTGGCTTCTTTGGTGTCTTTGGCTTATTGGGTGATTCGGGTGTGACGGCCGAGTAAATGAAGAAACCAATAATCACCAAAACGATGAGCGTGCCACAGCCGTATTGCTTCGGCTCTTTCTTTGGTTTCTTCGTTGGTTTCGCCTCTGATTTAGCTATGGGAGCTCCACAGTTAGGGCAGGCTGGAGCTTTGTCAGATACTTCCTTGTCGCACTCTGGACAGTTAATTAGAGCCATTTTTCATCGTCCCTGAATAGTCTGTTTTATTTGTCCAATACTAGCGTAGGACGCGGTGACTATAACTTACCTGCCCTAATTCACCAAAGCCAGAGACTGTTCTGGGCTAATGCCAGCCTTCCTTAGCTCGGGCCGGCAGTTCCACTGATTGGGTCGTTACTTGTCTACTTAGAAAGATCGCTATTCAGGAACATAAGACATTCATTTACCGAATTCTCCGCAGGGACTGATTCAATATACTGCTGAACCGCAGAAGGTCTTGCTTCTATGGTCGCGTAGTAATCATATTGACTAACGTAGCCTTCGTATACGTTGTCCCTGGCTACAAGCTTGCGCATCAAATCGACTTCCAATTGCTCGCGATCATCCAGAGTCTTAGAAAGTGAAGGCAGTAGTGGTGTTGGAGCGGCGCGAAATTCGTCAATCCAATTCAGTTCTTTATTGGTATCGTTAATAAAGTCCATCCAAGTCGTCAGATCAATCGCTTTTGCTGTCGAAACGTATTTGGCCCTCAGGAAGCGTTCAGGGTCATCTTTAATAATCTGCTCTCGCAGAATTCGCTTGACTGTTTTCGCCCAAAAGTCATAGGCCTCCCGCAGATCGTTTCTGGCTTGATGGGACATATCAAGTTCGCCGAAACAAAGCGCATGTCCTAGAGCGGTTACCGTATAGTATTCTTCGAGGGCAAATGCTTCCTCTATTACAGTGCAACGCTCGAGTTGATCACGGTACTTCTCGTGAATTTCCCCCAACGTTTGCTTGCTGTTGATAAGAATTTGTTCCCGTGCAGTTGTGGCTGTGCCCTGATCGAGCCCGCGCAGGGATTTGAGAGCAGTGACCAGCCGTGCTCTTTCTTGTTGTTCGAGGAAGCTTTTTATCGCTTTTACGTCTTTGCTAATTTCCCCAAGCTTCTGGTCAACCTTTCCAAGCTTGTGATTAAGGAATAGAAAACCGGCGGTACACACGCCCAGGGTGAGTCCGGACATAGCCATTGTTCCCTTGGCCAGTACCATTAGCTCGTCAATATTTTGTCCGATTCGATGCAACTGGTAGGTATTCGCTCCGGCGAGGGCTAGGTTCGAAGGTGCGAAGGGGAAGTTCAACAGGCTGATTGGATTGGCACTATTAACGAGGTGCGCCACGATTTGGCCGGAATTGTTTCGTACCACCCCACCGTAGATTTTGTTGGCGCCCGTCAACACATCCAGCAGCACGCTGTCGGGGATGGTCCGCGTGAGGTTAAATCCGGCGAGTTCCGACAACATGTTGATTTCCCTGTGATTTTAGTTAGTTCCTATGGGATGAGTATAGCGCCAGTACTCTGTGACGTGAAAGCGTCGGGTCACGCCGGCATCCCAGCTTGCAGAAAATTGTCAGTAGGGGTACCTGTGGGTACCTCTCGGTCGATTTCCCTGTTGATTCCCTAAGAACGCCTCCACAGCTATAAAGAAAAAAGGGCTGCGCAGACGGGCGGCCCTTTTTGTTTATGGCGCAGAGCGATGATCTTGTTCGAACCCTACGGTTCGACAAAATGCGACTTCAGGCACATTTTGGACGAGGAGCGCAGCGACGAAGCCCGCTGGCTCAGAACAGCCTCAAGGCTGTTCTGATCAATCTCTCGCGGCGCACGCTCCAAACCGCGAGCAGGTGACTAGAAGCCACTTTCACGCATCCTGCGCATGATCCAGGCATACTCTCCTGAAGCCACAAATAGTTCACCCAATCCACCAACGGTTGATGGCGCAGGATCCCGGGCACGTTTTGCAGGATCTCGCAATTCCTGTCCATGCGCAGCGCAACGGTCTCGATACCCTGCAAAATGAAAAACGTATTAATCGGGCTGAGAACCTTACCGATGTCGCCCAACACAGCGACACACTCCACCGCCCCCCAATCAAATGTAATAAATCAACACATAACCCGACAACAAAATCGCAATCCATAACGCAGTAGTACCTATAGGCCAGGAACGCGCAAACAGTGCGCGCTCCTCGCGATCCGCTGTGTGCGGCTGGCCTAGATAATGGGTGGTGAGGTGACGCAGCAACTGCTGGCTGGCGCTCCCCAGCCTGCCGCCGGTTGCCCGCAGGGGCTGCATCGCACGGCCCAGCCAACGCATCGCCGCTGGAATACCGCGGCGCCAGAGCCAGTCAACATCCAGGCTGATGGTTTCCGTGCGTTTCATCAGCGGTAGTAGCAGGAAGAACGCCAGCCCCGAGAACAGCAGCAGCTGCAAATAGAAGACGACCTTGCCCGGTGTATAGGCCACGTAATCGACGGGGTAGGGCAGGAAGCGATACAGCCACTCGGGGAACAGGCCCAACAGCAGGCACAGGGCGGAAAAAATCACCATGGCCAGCGCCATGTTCCAGGGCGCGTCCTTGGGCCGCAGCCCGGAGTCCTTCTGGAAGAATACAAACCAGGGGAACTTGATACCGGCATGCAGGAACACGCCGGCGGAGGCGGCGGTCAGCAGCATGTAGACCCACACCAGGCCTTCGTTGGCCGCCGCCTGGGAGATCAGGCTCTTGGTGGTAAACCCGGAGGTCAACGGGAAACTGGAAATGGACAGCGCGCCGATGATGCAGCAAATGGTGGTTACCGGCATGGTCTGGAACAGCCCGCCGAGCTCGGTACAGCGGTTCCTGCCGGTGCGATAGATCACCACGCCGGCGCTCATGAACAGCAAAGCCTTGTAGACAATATGGGCGAAAGCGTGGGCTGCGGCGCCGTTGAGCGCCATCTGTGTGCCGATGCCCACCGCGCACACCATGAAGCCCACCTGGTTGACCACCGAGTAGGCGAGAATGCGGCGAATGTCGTTTTCCAGCAGCGCGTAGATAATGCCGTAGACGACCATGAACAGGCCCACGCCGATCAGTACCGGTTCGCCGGGGAAAAGCAGTATCAACGCCAGTACGGCGGTCTTGGTGGTGAAGGCGGAGAGGAACACCGAACCGGTGGGGCTGGACTCGGGGTAGGCGTCCGCCAGCCAGGCGGACAGCGGCGGCGCCGCGGCGTTGATCAGGATGCCGCAGAGAATCATCCAGCTACTGAAATCCTGCGCCAGCATGGGTGTGATCTGGATTGAACCGGTGCTCACCACCACGCCCTCGATGCCCACCTTCAGCACCACGCCGCCGAGCAGGTGCAGGATGGCGTAGCGAATGCCCGCGGCACGCGAGGCGGCGGTGCCGCCGCACCACACCACCACGGTGGAGAACAGGGCCATCAGTTCCCAGTACACAAACAGGGAAATCAGGTCGCCGGCGAAACTCACGCCGATGGCACCGGCGGCGTAGAAGAAGGCGGCGGTCAGTTCATACCACTTCGCCAGGCGATAGGCGTAGAGGCCGCCGACGAAGGCCATCAACGCGAAGATGGTGGCGAACAGGCGGCGCAGCGGGCTGCCCTCGACCGGCTCGATCTCGTACGACAGGAAGTGCATGGTGTTCTGCACACCGTCGGGCACTTGCCACACGGCCCACAGGGTCAGTAGCGGGGTGAGTAGTACCATTGCCGCGCGCAGGTGGCCGCGGGCCAGGCCGATGCCCAGGGCTCCGGCTATCATGATCAGTGCGGGCGACATGAGCTCAGGCATCGTCGTCACGCTCGGCGTAGTACTCGTTGGGCCGCTTGAGGAAGAGCCCGAGGCCCTTGGCGAACAGCACCATCAACAGGCAACAGACAAAGCCGTAGATGGCGCCGAAGCCGAACCAGCCATCGACGGTGAAATAGCCTTTGACGTAGATAACAGCCTGCGCCAGCACGGTCAGGGCCAGTACCGCTGAAAAGACCCACCACAGCTTGCGGATATTTTCCTTGCGGGTCAGCCAGTGAGGTTTCTCGCCTTGCATCATTGCGCCATACCCCCGACCAGTTGTTGTTCCAGCGCGATCACCGGCCCGTTGAAAAAGAAGAAACCCAGCGTCAGCAGCGCGGTCAGGACCAGGGCCAGTACCACCAGTGGTGGCGCCTCGCCGTGCTCCGGCCCGCCGGGTCGTTCATCGGCGAACCAGGCCATGAAGATGATGGGCAGGAAATAAGCCGCATTGAGCACGGTGCTGCCGATAATCGTGAATATGGCCAGCAGGTTCTCCGCCTGGAAGGCTCCCGCCAGGATGTACCACTTGGACACGAAGCCGCCTGTGGGTGGCACGCCGATCATGCTCAGCGCCCCGATAGTGAAGGCGGCCATGGTCCAGGGCATGCGCCGGCCAATACCGTAGAGCTGGTTCAGCTCCGTTTTATGGGCGGCGGTATAGATGGCGCCGGCGGCGAAGAACAGGGTGATCTTGCCAAAGGCGTGGGCCACCATGTGGATAGCCGCGCCGATCTCGGCCAGGGGTTTCAGCACCGCAGCTGCCATCACCACGTAGGACAGCTGCGCCACCGTCGAATAGGCCAGCAGGCGTTTCAGGTTGGTCTGGCGCAGTGCGATCAGGCTGGCAGCGATGATGGTGAACGCGGCCGCGTACACCAGCCAGCCGGAACTCGGGGTGGCAAACAGGAAATCGACGCCGAAGACATACACGATAATCTTGGTAATGCTGAACACGCCGGCCTTGACCACCGCCACTGCGTGCAGCAGGGCGCTCACCGGCGTGGGGGCCACCATCGCCGCGGGCAGCCAGCGATGCACGGGCATGACCGCGGCCTTGCCGACCCCGAACACGAACAGCGCCAGCAACAGGCCGACATCGGCCCCCGCGATCTTCCCCGCCAGGATGCCGCCAGCGATGAAGTCACCGGTTCCCGCCACGTGGTAGGTCCAGATGATGGCCGGCAGGAACAGGCCGATCGAGGTGCACAACAGGATGCCCAGGTAGACCCGCGCGGAGCGCACCGTCGCCTCGTCGCCCTTGTGTGATACCAGCGGGTAGGTGGAAAGCGTCAACAACTCGTAGCACAGGAACAGGGTGAGCAGGTTGCCGGCGAAGGCGATGCCCATGGTGGCGGCCAGGGCGAGGGCGAAACAGGTGTAGAAGCGGGTCTGCTTTTTTTCGCGGTTGCCGCGCATGTAGCCGATGCTGTAGATGGAGTTGATAATCCACAGCCCCGACGCGAGCGCGGCGAACAGCATACCCAGGGGTTCCACCTCAAAGGCGATGGCGATGCCGGGGAGCAGTTCGCCAAGCGTCAGTGCCGGTCGCTCACCGGCGAACAGCGCCGGCAGCATGCCCCATACCACCCAGGCCAGTGTCGCTGCGCCCGCCAGCGTCACCGCTTCGCGCAGGTTGTCCGAGATGCGGCCGGCGAGCTGGATGCCCACTGCCGTGGCCAGCGGTACGCAGATGGCGAGCAGGATGGCGAGATCGGCGCTCATAGCGTATGTCCCAGCAGCAGTTCCGCCGCGGCGCTGCACAGCTCCAGCGGGAATTGCGGGAACAGGCCGAAGCCGATGTTGGCGATGGCTGCCAGCCAGGCCGCCAGCAACAGCGGCAGCGGCGCCTCACCGGTTGGGGTCGCCACGTCCTGCGCGGCGGGCTTGAAGTACAGGGTCTCCACGATGCGCCACACATAGGCCAGCGCCATCAGCGAACTGACCAGGATCACGCCCACCAGCACAGCGGCAAAGCGGCCCTCGTCCAGGGCCGCGTCGAGCAGCAGCCACTTGCTGACAAACCCGGCCGTGCCCGGGATACCGACCAGGCTGAAGCCGCAGACAACCAGGGCGGCAGCGGTCCAGGGCATGCTGCGGGCCGCCCCGGCAAGGCGGGCCAGGCGCAGGTCGCCGTAGTGGCAGGCCAGCCCGGCGATGGCCAGGAACAGGCCGCCCTTGGCCAGGGCGTGGTTGAACATATGCAGCGCGGAAGCGGTGAGTCCGGCCTCGGTGATAAAACTGGCGCCGAGCATGATGTAGCCGATCTGTGCCACCGACGACATAGCCAGCAGGCGCTTGATGTGCCCTTCGAACATGGCCACTGCCGACGCCACCAGGATTCCCAGCAGGGCCAGCGGCATCAGGAACAGGGAAAACTGCACATCGTGCCGGTCGAGATTGGCCTGGAAGACGAAGAAGTCGAAACGCAGCAGCACATAGATGGCCACCTTGGTGGCGCAGGCGGCGAGGAACACCGTGATCATGTGCGGCGCGTGGGTGTAGGCGTTGGGCAGCCACACGTGCAGTGGAAACACCGCAGCCTTCAGGGCGAGGCCGATGGTGATGAAACCGGCGGCGACCAGGAGCGGATTGATGTCGGTGACACCGCCGATGCGCGCCTCCATGTCCGCCAGGTTGAGGGTGCCGGTCATCATGTAGACCAGGCCGACGCCGATCAGGTAGAACGTGGCGCCGATGGTGCCCATGATCAAGTACTTGAACACGGCGGGCAGGGCGCGCCGGTCGGGGCCGCCGGCGATCAGGACATAGCTGGCGAGGGAGGATATCTCCATGAACACGAAGATATTGAAAGCGTCCGCGGACAGGGCGATGCCGGTCAGGCCGGCCATGGCCAGTATCCAGGCCGAGTAAAACAGTGGCTGGCGCTCGGCGTCGATCTCCCGGTCCACGCTGGGTTTGCCCGCGAGTATGGCGATGGCACCGGCGCCGGTTACGATGAGCAGGATCAGCGCGCTGAAGGCGTCCACCGACAGCGCGATACCGTAGGGTGGCTCCCAGCCGCCCACGGCGTAGCTGAACTGAATGCCAGCGGCGACTGCCAGGGCCATGTTGAGGGCAATGGCGAAGCTGAGCAGGGCCACCGCCGCAGCTCCCGCCCAGGCCAGTCCGCGGGGCCGCAGCAGCAGGAGTAGCGGCGAGGAGAGTAGCGGCACGACAACCTGCAGTACCGGCAGGTGGGGCGTCAGATCCATGACTTCAATCCGCGTCCAGAATCTCGTCTTCTTCGATCGTGCCGTAGGCTTCAAAAATGCGTACGACGATCGCCAGTCCCAGCGCGAGGGTGGAGACACCCACCACGATAGCCGTCAGGATAAGTACCTGGGGCAGGGGGTTGGAAAACACCTGGTTTTCCATGCCTTTCTGGATGATGGGGGCAGTCCCTCCCTCCACCTTGTCCATAGTGATATACATGAGGAACACGGCCGACTGGAAGATCGACAGGCCGATCAGCTTCTTGACCAGGTTGATCTTGGCGATCACCGTGTACAGGCCCACCGTGAGCACGATGGCGAACACCCAGTAATTGAAATAGCCGAGCAGTTCGAGCAGGTTCATACGCGCATGGGCCTTGCAGCGAAGGCGTGGAAGATACTCAGCAGTGCACCGCAGACCGCCATGCCGACCCCCGCCTCGATGAGCAGGATGCCCAGTTGCTGGCCACTGACGGGATTGGACGACAGCACGGAATACTCGAGGAAGTTCCCGCCGAGCAGGATGCAAACCAGGCCCACGGCGCCGTACAGGCTGGCCCCACCAATCACCAGGCCCATGAGCACGTAGCGCGGAACTGCCCGCAGCGCGGCTGTCTCGCCTTCGAGCAGGGCGTAGAGAATAACGCCGGAAGCGATCAGTGCACCGGCCTGGAAGCCGCCGCCGGGCCCGTACTCGCCATGAAACTGCACATACAGCCCGAACAGCACGATAAACGGAATGAGCAGCCGCCCGACGACCTGGGGAATGAGGTGATGTCGCAGGCCCGACGCGTGCGGATCGTAGTGCCTGTCGCCCGGCGGTTTAACGCCGAGAATGAACAGCACGCCGATGCAGGCGGCGAACACCACGAACACCTCGCCGAGGGTGTCGTAGCCGCGGAAGCTGCCGAGCACCGCGGTCACCACGTTGGGAAAGTCCATGTACTCGGGGGTTTTCTCGAGGTACCAGGGCGCCAGGTGCTGGTGTACCGGGGCCTCGGGATCACCCAGCCGCGGTTTGTCGAAGGTGGCGTAGATGATCAGCGTGGCCAGCACCGCCACCACAACCAGCGTCAGTCGTTGCGCAGACTGCACGGCTTTTTCGCGTTCCGTGGTCAGGGCCAGCGCCGAGAGAAAGATCACCGTCGTGATGCCGGCGCCGACTGCTGCCTCGGTCAGCGCGACGTCGGCGGCATCGAGGATGAAGAAATTCGCCGCCATCAGCAGGCTGAAGATCGAGGTCAGCATGACCGCCACGAACAGATTTTTGGTCTGCACGATGGCCAGGGCAGTGATCACCAGCAATGACAGCAGGAAGAGGGCGAAGATAATGATCACGCGTCTTCACCCTCGCGTTGGGCTACCGGGCGCAGACCTGACTGCAGCGCCGCGTTGGCCAGGGCGTAGCTGGCGGTCGGCGCCGTGAGCAGCAGGAATACCATGATGGCAAACAGTTTGATCGCCGCCAGGGACAGCCCCGCCTGCAGTATCATGCCGGCGAAAATCAGTATGGTGGCCATGGTTTCGGTCAGGCTGGCGGCATGCAGGCGTGTGTAAAACCCGGGTAGCCGCAGGGCGCCGATGCCACCGATAAGGACGAACGCGCCTCCGGTGCACAGCAGTACCCAGCTGAGAATATCCAGGACGAGTTCAATCAAGGTCCGCCGCCTCCGCTTTGCGCGGCTTGCTCTGGATGAACTCCAGGACCGCCAGCACTCCGACCAGGTTGATCAGTGCATAGGCGAGCGCCAGGTCCAGGAAATCCGGGCGTTCGAACAGGAAGGCGATAACCGCCAGCAGCAGGGCGGTCTTGGTGCCGAACATGTTGACCGCCAGCACGCGGTCGTAGACGCTGGGACCACGCAGTGCACGCACCAGCGCCAGCACCATGGTCACCAGTATGGCCAGGGAAACGACAACGTACATCAGCGCTTGATCTCCAGGCGGGCGACGCGTCGCTCCGACTCCCGGCTGCGCAGCCCCGCCGCGCCCTGCGCTGTGAGACAGTGCACCAGCAACCGGTTCTCGTGTACGTCGATGGTGACGGTGCCCGGCGACAGGGTGATGCAGTTGCCGAGGATAACCTTGCCGGAGTCGGTTTCCTCGGTAGTGGTCAGCTCCACCAGTTCGGGCTGGATCGGCAGCGACGGCGAGAGTATCACCCGGGCCACTTCCAGGCTGGACTTGACGACTTCCCCCAACAGCCACCACCACATCAGCGGCAGGCGGAGAAAAGTGCGCAGGGGCATGGCGTGAAGGAAAAAGCCAGTGCGCATCGCTACCCAGATGCTCAGCAGGCAGGAAAACACGCCCAGGCCGATGAGCAACGGCTTGTAGATGCCGGACCACAGCGCCCAGCTGATCAGCAGGATCAACAGCAATCCTGCGATCTGCAGCGGCCTGGCGCTGTAGGAAGAACTCAAGGCCTTACTCTCCGCAGGGATAATGGCTGCGGAGCGAGTCGTCGACAGCGATGCGTGCCGGTGACTCCGCGGTGTCCCCGATGTCCAGCGCAACCAGGTCGGCGACGACAGTATCGACGACTTCGCGCAGGGGCAGTGGGTCGCCGAGGCAGAAGCCCGCGAGGCTCCCCGGGCGGTCGTACATGCCGCGACGTGGCATGCGCGTGCGCATCGCCCGCTCGGTGAGGGTCTCCTTTTGCGCGTCTGCGGAGTCCATGTCCTGCACAATACGCTCGTCTGTCTCTACTGCACCGTCGATAAAGCCCTGGATATAGCGGAGACAATATTGTCCGTCCACGCCATCAGGCTCAGCGGTGAGGTGCTTGCAGTGGATGACCAGTTCATGAACTGTCAGCAATTCCAGGGCCTGGCTGTGCTGGGCGAAACCGAAACACAGGGCAAGTGGCAGCCAGCTGAGCTTTGTATTGACGGCGGAGGAGCGAAGCAATCTTGTCATGGGGTTCTCAGTGGCGATCGGGAACTCGCCTTCATTATAGTGAAGTAGGATTGAAAATCGACGGTCGGGCGACGGTGGTTCTACGGCGCTGATAGCGCATTCGCCACCAATGCCGCGGCGCAAGGCGTTGGCATCGATCTTCGCAACACGTCGACTGACACCACGCTGGTCACCGCGACTGTCGGCTCCCGACCTTTCAAGCCTCCAGAAAATATATTATCGGTCGCGAAGTTGTGTACTTTACGACGCAGGGCTTGAGGGCCGGGAGAGACGGCGTTTGGAAACTCTCGTCGTAGAGTGCCTGCAACGAAGAATTACCGCGATGCATCCAGCGCCTGGCCGACGTCCTCGAGAATATCGTCAACATGCTCGATCCCGATCGACAGCCGCACCATGTCCCGACTCACTCCGGCACTGGCCAGTTCCGCATCATCCAGCTGACGGTGTGTGGTCGACGCGGGGTGGCACGCCAGCGACCGCGCGTCACCGATATTCACCAGGCGCAGCACCAGTTCGAGCGCATCGATAAACCGCGCACCGGCCTCCGCGCCGCCCTTGATGCCAAAGCTCAAGATGCCCGAGGCACGACCGTTCATGTACCGCTGCGCCAGCGCATGGTCCGGACTCTCCGGCAGCCCCGCATAGTTCACCCAATCAACCTGCGGGTGGTCGCGCAGGAACTCGGCGACTTTCTGCGCGTTCTCGCAGTGCCTGTCCATGCGCAGGGGAAGGGTCTCGATGCCCTGCAATATAAGAAAAGTATTCATCGGGCTGAGCGCAGCGCCGGTGTTGCGCAAGGGCGCCACTCGGGCGCGACCGATAAATGCCGCTTCGCCCAGCGCCTCGGTGTACACAACACCGTGGTACGACGGATCGGGCTCGTTGAGCATGGCAAAGCGCTGCTTGTGTTCTGCCCAGGGGAACTTGCCGGAGTCGACGATAATCCCGCCGACGGAATTGCCGTGCCCGCCCATGTACTTCGTTAGCGAGTGCACAACGATATCCGCGCCGTGCTCGATGGGCCGCCACAGGTAGGGCGTTGCGACGGTGTTGTCCACGATCAGTGGCACGCCGGCCTGGTGCGCGATATCCGCAAGGCGCTTTATATCGACGATGTTGCCCGCGGGGTTGCCCACGGATTCGCAGAACACGGCCTTGGTGTTGTCGTCGATGGCGTTGGCGATACTGTCGAAGTCATCGTGGGCGACGAAGCGCGCCTCGATGCCGCGCCGCGGCAGGCTGTGGGCAAAGAAGTTGTAGGTGCCGCCATAGAGCTTGCTGGTGGTGACGATGTTGTCCCCGACCTGGCAGATAGTCTCCAGCGCGTACTCGATCGCAGCCATACCGGAGGCGACAGCCAGGGCGCCGATGCCCCCTTCCATGGCGGCGACGCGATCCTCGAGTACCGCATTGGTCGGGTTCATGATCCGCGTGTAGATATTGCCCTGGACCTTCAGGTCGAACAGGTCGGCACCGTGTTGGGTGTTGTCGAAGGCGTAGGAGGTTGTCTGGTAGATGGGCGTCACCACGGCCTTGGTCGTGGGGTCCACCTCGAAGCCGGCGCGCACGGCGAGCGTTTCGATTTTCATGGGCTAATCCTTATTGGAGTGTTGAGCCTTGTAGCTCCAGCGAGACAGATACTACAGGATCAGCCCGCAGTTTTGGCCCCTGCGTAGAAATCTCGCGCGGGGGAGGAGGGCAGTGCGGGTCAATACCCTTTCATTGAGTGCGGGCACTGCTGTGGCCGCTCTCAGTCAGGGATCACCCGCGGCGGAAGGTCCGGCTTGGCATAGGCCATGCGCTTGATCGCGCTGGTATCGAAGTAAGTGTCCAGCCCGGCCAGCACCACGGTGTCGGCGCTCGCCAGATCGATCGCGCCGTCCTCGCGCAGGCAGTGCTCGGGAATCTCGACGAAGTTGATCTCGCCTATCACCAGGTGCGTTTCGTTGATCGCCAGGTGCTGGTGCTCCCGCAGCGCCATACCCATGCTGATCTCGGCCTCTGCCACCAGCGGTGCGGGAAAACCGTCGCGCCACTTCGGGGTGAGGCCTGTGGCATCGAATTCCGAAACATCCCGGTGGTAGCGCGCCGCGGTCTGGTGCGCCGCTTCCACCATGTGGGCGCTAACATGGTTGATGCTGTAGTGGCCCGTGGCCAGGATGTTGGCCAGGGTGTGACGCTCCTCGCCGCCCGGGCGGATGACCAGGGCCAGCAGCGGCGGGTGGGAACCCAGGTGCACCACGGAACTCATGATCGCGAGGTTAGTGTTACCTGCCGCATCGGCGGTGCCGATTAGGTTGGCCGGCTTGTAGCCCGACAGCGAGTTGATGAACGCGGCCCGCCGCCGCTTGTCCATGTCCTGGATATCCTGGGACGTGATGTGCATAGTTGAACTCCTGATTCCAGCTCTCTCTACGCAAGCGGCGAATGGCCGGATTCCTGGCGGTTGAACCGGGGAGGGTCTTCGCGCGTAGCCAGGGCATTTGCAGGGGTTTGCAAGGGGGTTGATAGAGAGTCCGATGACCGAGCTCTACTGGTTCCGCAACGATCTGCGCGTCGAGGACAACCTTGGCCTCAGCGCCCACGCCTGCGCCTCCCGCCTGCTCTGCGTGTACTTCTGGCCGCGCCAGGTGCCCTGGTGCAACCTCACCGGCCTGGGCGGCCAGCGCGAGCGGTTTCTCACCGAGTCCCTCGTCGCGCTGCAGTCTGACCTGCGCGAGCGCGGCCAGGAATTGCTGGTGTTGCAGGGCTCGCCCGAGCGGTGGCTGCCGGAGCTGGTCCTGCGCTATTCCGTAGAGCGGGTGGGAGTTGCGAAGACCCCCGGCGTCTACGAGGCGAAGGAGCTCAGGCAACTCGGCGAACTGCTGGACGTGCCCCTGGTGGTGCACGAGGGGAACACCCTATTCCCCGCCGCCGGATTGCCCTGGCAAATGGGCGATATTCCCCGGCAGTACACACCGTTCCGCCAGGGCGTGGAAGGGGTCGCCTGGAACGCGCCAGAGGACGTGCTCAGGCTTCCCCCGCCGCCGGGGCAGCTCGAGGCGATGTCACTGGCCGGCCATCCGACACATCCCCACCCATCGTTCATCGTGCGTGGCGGGACACAGGCAGGGCGAGAACGGCTGCACACCTGGATGTTCCGGGAGCGCGCGGTGGACAACTACAAGGCCACGCGCAATGAACTCGAGGGCCTGTTTTTCTCGAGCTTCCTGTCGCCGTGGCTGGCCAACGGCAGCCTGTCCGTACGCCGTGTCGCGCAGAGTTTGCGCGACTACGAACGCACGCACGGCGCCAACGAATCAACCCGGCACCTCTACAGCGAGTTGCTCTGGCGCGAGTTCTTCCACTGGCGCGCCTACGAGGATGGCACCGCGCTGTTCCGCCCCCACGGGCGCCAGCCCCGACGCCACCTGAGAACCTTCGAGCCGCGCAACTTCGCCCGCTGGTGCGCGGGGGCCACGGACTATCCGCTGGTCAACGCGCTGATGCACCAGCTGGTCACCACAGGCTGGATGAGCAATCGCGGTCGCCAGATCGCTGCCAGTTGCCTGGTGAACGAGCTCAACCTGGACTGGCGCTTCGGTGCCGCCTTTTTCGAGAAGCACCTGCTGGACTACGACGTGGCCAGCAACTATGGCAACTGGCAGTACATCGCCGGGGTAGGTGCCGACCCCCGCGGCGGCCGCCATTTCAATATCGAAAAGCAGGCGGCCCTGTACGACCCGGACGGCGAGTTCGTCCGGCGCTGGCACGGCGAGTGTGCGCCGCAGCCCGAATTCACCGTGGACGCGGCGGACTGGCCGATCACCTAGGCACATTTTTATGGCCCGCGGAGAATCCATCCTCTCCGCGGCGGCGTAGCAAGCTGAAATAGCCGAGGAATTGCCCATGGATGCCGTTGTCGCTACCTACCCCAGCCAACACCGCTCGCCTGCTATCTCCGAGGACGCCCGACGGGTCCGTGATGCACTGGTCGAGCGCGGCCTGGAAACACCGCTGATCGACAACGGATTGAGCCGGGACGAAAAGTTCGAGCGCATCAGCGCCGCATTCACCGACATTACCCGCACGCTGGGCCTGAACCTGGCGGACGACAGCCTGTGCGACACACCGGACCGCATCGCCAAGATGTATGTCGACGAGATTTTCGCCGGGCTGGACTACAGCAAATTCCCCAAGGTCGCGGTGATCGACAACAAGATGCAGGTTGAGGAGATGGTGCTGATCGACGATATCGACCTGGTGAGTACCTGCGAGCACCACTTCGTGACCATCGACGGCAGTGCCCGGGTCGCCTACATACCGGGTAGCCGGATCATCGGCCTGAGCAAGATCAACCGCATCGTGCGCTTCTTCGCCCAGCGCCCGCAGGTGCAGGAGCGCCTGACCCAGCAGGTGCTCGTCGCCTTGCAGACGCTGCTGGAAACCGAGGACGTGGCCATCACCATCAACGCGACTCACTACTGCGTGAAGTCGCGGGGTGTGATGGACAGCAACTCCACCACCCGGACCACTGCCCTGGGCGGCGCGTTCAAGAACGACGCCAGCACCCGGGCGGAGTTTTTGCGCTAGGCATTACGGCGCGGGGCAGGGTGGGGAAGTCCCCCTACATGGAGGCAGCGCTGTCTGCTTATTGAGGAGCGGACGATAGCACCGCCGTCGTCAAGCGCGCCGAACAAATCGGCCTGCCATCGTCGGACTCGATGTCTATGGCCCAGGTCTGGAGCCTTCTGCCCAACTTCAGAGGTGTTGCGATACCGATCACTTTGCCGCCGCGAATGCCATTGAGATGTGTCGCATTGATGTCTACGCCGACCGCGTAGTGGTCGTCATCGCAGGCGAGGTTGGCACCGATCGAACCCAGGGTCTCGGCCAGTACGCATGACACGCCGCCGTGCAGCAGGCCGAAGATCTGTTGCGTGCGTTTTGTGATCGGCATTTCGCCGCGAACGAAATCCTCGCCGATCTCGACAACCGTTATGCCCAGCACATCGTCGGCGCATCCGGCACTCAGTTCGGCCAGCGCGGCGATGTCAGGTGTCTTTTTCCAGATGCTCATCGGCTTGTGCTCATGGTTAGTGCAACGGTGATTTCTCGAAGGCCAGAAGGAATAGGCAACATTCCGATCCGGCATGCCGGTCGGGTACTAGCTCATCACCATGCCGCCGGCCTGCTGTCGCAGGTGCTCGATATCCCGCTTCGGCGGCATGCCATACAAGCGGCTGTACTCGCGGTTGAACTGCGAGGGGCTCTCGTAGCCCACCTTGAATGCGGCGCTGGAGGCGTCCAGGTGCTCGTTCAGCATCAACCTTTTCGCCTCGCTCAGACGCAACCACTTCTGGTACTGCAGCGGGCTCTTGGAAGTGAGCTGGCGGAAGTGGTGATGAAAGGTGGGCGCGCTCATCTGCACCAGCGACGCCAGTTCGTCGACGCGCAGCGGCGAGGCGTAGTGGGTCTTCAGCCAGTCCACCGCCTTGGCGATGCGGTAGCTGTGGCTGTCCACGGAGGCGATCTGGCGCAGCAGGGAAGCGCGATCGCTGCGCAACAGGCGGTAGTGAATTTCGCGCTGGATCAGCGGTGCCAGCACGCCGATTGCTTCGGGCTCTTCGAGCAGGTCCACCAGTCGGCGCAACGGGGCCAGTATTTCCGGCGTCATGGTGCCCAGGCCGACGCTCATGCCGTTGCCACGCTCGCTGTTACTCGGCAACACGCCCTGGGCGATCTGCTCGGCCAGTATGCGAATGTCGAGCTTCAGCGCCAGGCCGAGGCAGGGCTCGTCGTCACTGGCTTCCAGTACCTGCGATGTGGCCGGGAGGTCCAGCGAGGTAATCAGGAAGTTGGAGGTGTTGTAGGGGAACGCCTCGCCGCCCACCATGATTCGCTTGGTGCCCTGAACCACCAGCACCACGCTGGGTTCGAGCAGGCAGAAGTCGGGCTCCGTCGGCTGGTCACGGCGGAACAGCAGCAGGTTGGGTATGGGCGATGCCCAGTCTGCTGTTTCGGGGACGTGCCGCGCAATGATGCCGGCCATCGCCTGCTGGTCGGGGCGCAACTGCGTGCTGTAGCTGTGTTTCTTGACCATGATGTGGGTGTCCTCCTCAGTTTCGACTGTATAGGGGGGTCTGGAGGAATTCCATCGAAATCCGCAATATCAATAGGATCAGGCAATAATTCAAGCGGAATGCTCTAACCATCCCAGGCGGCGGCCCGGACAATGCACTCATCGAAATGCCCTGTGCCGAGCCGGACCAGTGAACACGTACTGTCCGGACCACGGGCCATCACCGGCAGCAGGAGGTGACCGTTGAGTTATTCAATCCAGAGCGAGGAGGCCCACAAGGCGTCCGCGCTGACCGTTGTTTCCGGGGCGACCATGCTCGCCCTGGTCGTGTTTACAGTACCCCTGACCTCCCTCGCGCCCAGCGCGGAGTCACTGGCCGCCGGGCCGGCCCTGCAGGCGTGGATTCTCAGCGGTATGCCGCTCGGCGCCGCCGCGGGCCTGCTCGGTGCCGGCTCGCTGGGCGACAACCACAGCCGGCGTGCCGTATTTCTCTGGGGCCTGGCGATCCTGGTAGCGGCCTCGGCCCTGGGCGCGCTGGCACCCACCGGCCTGGTGCTTGTGGCAGCGCGAATTATCCAGGGCCTGGGCAGTGCCGCGGTACTCGCCTGTGGCCTGGGCCTGCTCGGGCAGGTGTTCAGGGACGAGCACGAGCGCACGCGGGCAACCGGTATCTGGGCGGCGGCGCTGGGTGCTGGAGTAGCCTGCGGGCCTATCCTGGCGGCGTTGCTGACCGCCTTTAGCGGCTGGCGTGCGGCCTATGCCGGCACCGCGTGGCTGGCCCTGGCCCTGCTGCTGGCCGGGCGCAACGCCCTGCCCGCGACGCAGGTTGCGCGCACTGGCCGCTTCGATTGGGCGGGTGCGGTATTGCTGTTGGCCGGGTTGTCTGCGCTGATGTCCGGCCTCACCCAATCGCGCCTGGGCTGGGCGCAGCCGACGACGCTCCTGCTGCTGTGTATCGGGGGTGCCTGCCTCGCGGCGTTTGTGCTGGTCGAGATTCGCCACCAGCAACCGGTGCTGGATTTCTCCCTGTTCCGCTACCCGGATTTCGTCGGTGCGACGGTCGCCGCGTTTGCCTCCGGCGCCGGCGTGCTGGCCCTGATGACGCTGGTGCCGACACTGCTCCAGCGCTCCATGCACGTGGGTGCACTGCTCGCCGCGCTCGTGTTGCTGGCCTGGTCGGTGACCAGCGTGGTCACGGCACTGGGCTCGCGCTGGCTGCTGGTCCGGCATTCACCGCGGATACTGCTGACCCTTGGTCTGGTGGCGTGCGGCGTGGCGCAACTCATGCTGATTGCGCCGCAACCGGACGCATCCCTGCTGCCGCTGCTGCCCGCATTGGTGCTGGCCGGCGCGGCCAACGGTGTGCTCAATGCCGCATTGGGCAAGCAGGCTGTATCCAGTGTGCCGGCCCACCTCAGCGCCATGGGCAGCGGTGCCAACAACACGGCGCGTTACCTGGGCTCTGCTATTGGTATTACGCTGGGGGCGGTGCTCATCGCCCACGGCGAAGAGGCCGGTGCAGCCCCGGGGTTGCTCTGGGGCTGGGACCAGGCAGTGAGCGTCACGGCGTCTTTTTCCCTGCTCGGCGCCCTGGTCGTCATGTTCTCGCGCGAACGAGTGGTCGCGGTCGAACAGTGTTGTGAGCAGGCTTGATCAAATAACGGAGGGAATCGACATGATGGACAACGTGAAAGACAAAATCATCGTAATCACTGGCGCCAGCAGCGGCAACGGCGAGGCCGCCGCCCGGCACCTGGCGGAGCGCGGCGCGGTGGTCGTGCTGGCCGCGCGCCGGGAAGACCGGATCAACGCGCTGCGCGATGAACTGATCGCCGCCGGCTACCGGGCGCAAGCCCTGCCCACGGATGTTGCCGACAAGGTCCAGGTCCGGCAGACGGTGGACGCGGTCGTGGAGGAGTACGGCCGGATCGACGTGATCATCAACAACGCCGGGGTCATGCCCCTGGCGCCGCTGGAACAACTCAAGACCGACGAGTGGGATCACATGATCGACGTGAATCTCAAGGGCACGCTGTACGGTATCGCCGCCGCGCTGCCGCACATGCAGCGGCAGAAGTCCGGTCACATCATCAACGTGTCCTCGGTATACGGCCACAAGATGGGCCCGGACGCGACCGTGTACTGCGCGACCAAGTTCGCGGTGCGGGCGCTGTCCGAGGGGCTGCGGCAGGAGGTCAAACCCTACAATATCCGCACCACGATCATCTCGCCGGGACTGGTGGCGACGGAACTGCTTGACCATATCAGCGACACCACCATCCAGGCGCAAACTCGCGAATTCGCCACCCAGGTGGCCATCCCGCCGGACAGCTTCGCGCGCATGGTCGCCTTCGCCATCAACGAACCGGAGAACGTGGACGTCAACGAGATCCTGTTCCGGCCCACCGCGCAGCCGATCTGATGCTGCTGATGTGATGGTGCCGGTTTGATGGTCAAGGTCTTGTACGCGTTCGTCGCTATCGTCGCGCTAGCTGCCGCTGGGGCGTGGTGGTTCCTGCAGCAACCGCAGTTCGGCAGCGCGGCGCAGGGCGCGGCGCTTGCGCGCGTGCAGCAGTCACCGAACTATGTCGATGGTGAATTTCGCAACCTGGTGGAAACCCCGCTGTTCACCGCGGACGAGTCCTTCGCGTCGGTGCTGCTGGGAAACCTCAGCGCCCCGGATGCGCAGTTGAGGCCGCTGGTCGATATCCCTGTCGCGCCTGTCGATTTCATGGCGCTGGACGCCAGCGAAGACATGGTGATCTGGCTGGGGCACTCGTCCTTTTACGTGCAACTGGGCGGCAAACGTTTCCTCATCGACCCCGTGTTCAGCGAGGTCGCCTCGCCGCTGTCGTTCGTCAACCGCGCTTTCGCCGGCACCACGGTGTTCTCGGCGCAGGACATGCCTGCTACCGACTACCTGCTGGTGAGTCACGACCACTGGGATCACCTGGACTATCCTTCGGTCGTCGACCTCAAGCCGAAGGTGGGGCAGGTGGTCACCGGCCTGGGAATGGGCGCGAACTTCCAGGCCTGGGGCTATGACCCCGCCCGTATCGTGGAAGGGGACTGGTGGGACAGCGTTGAACTGGCGCCCGGCGTGACGCTGCATGTCATTCCCGCGCGGCACTACTCGGGCCGTGCGCTGCAACGCAACCAGACCCTGTGGGTCGGTTTCGTGCTGGAGACGCTGGAACGACGGCTGCTGTTCTCTGGCGACAGCGGCTACGGCCCGCATTTCGCCGAACTCGGCCGGCGCTTTGGCGACTTCGATCTCGCCGCCCTGGACCACGGCCAGTATGACCCGCGCTGGGCCTACATTCACATGACGCCGGAGGAGGCGGCGCGGGCGGCAGAGGAACTCGGGGCAGCGGCGCTGCTGCCCGCCCATGTCGGGCGCTTTGCGCTGGCCCGGCACGCCTGGGACGAACCCCTGCAGCGCATCGCCGCTGCCAGCGAGGGCCGTCGCTACCACCTGCTCACGCCGAGAATCGGCGAGCCGGTCCCGCTGGCGGGTGTCGAGCGCCGCTCCTTCACCCGCTGGTGGTAATCAACCGCACTATTTTGGAGACACAATGATGAAAGCCTATTCCCTGTTCCTGGCCATGCTGGCGGCCAGCGCGACGCCTGCCGTTGGCGCAGAATCCACGGCGCCGCTGGGCGCTGCACCCAACCTGGACGATGACGTGAAGAACGTCGTGTTCGCCGAACTGTGGGAGCGTCCCGAGCTGACCCGGCGCGACCGCAGCCTGGTAACGATCACCGCGGAGATTGCCCAGGGGCATCTTGAGTCCCTGCCTTTCCAGTTTGCACTGGCACTGGAGAACGGCGTCGAGCCGCAGGAACTGTCCGGTGCGGTGACGCATATTGCCTACTATTCCGGCGTATCCGCGGCGGTCGAGGCCGAGGCGGTACTCGCCCGGGTGTTCGCCCAACGCGGTATCAAGACCGCCGACCTCAAGGTGGTTGAAGCGAAGCCGGCACCCGACGCGGAGGCCGCCAAGGCCCAGCGCGAAGTGGTGCTGTCGATGGTCGGCGATGTCTCCCCGGGACTCGCGCACTTTTCCAACACGATCCTGAACGGTGACCTGTGGTTGCGCGAAGACTTGTCGCCCCGCGATCGCAGCCTGGTCACGGTCAGTGCCCTGATTACCCAGGGCAACGTCGAGCAGATACCCGTGCATGTGAACAAGGGTATCGGCAACGGCCTGACCCGCGCCGAGATCGGTGAGGTCATCACCCAACTGGCATTCTATGCCGGCTGGCCGCGCGCGTTCTCGGCTGCGGCAGTGGTCAAGGAAATGGATCTTCCCGAGTAAGGGATAGCGACAGCCGCGAGAGCGACGACTGGGCAGGAAACATCCTATGGCACGTATTTTTATTACCGGCTCGACTGACGGCCTTGGCTTCCTCGCCGCCGAGGAACTGCTGCAACAGGGGCACGAGGTGGTGTTGCACGCGCGCAATGCCGATCGCGCCCGCGATGTGGTAGCCCGGCTGCCGACCATGACCCCGGTGGTGATCGGCGACCTCGCGCAACTGGCGCAGATGGTGCAGGTGGCAGAGCAGGTCAATCACCTGGGGCAGTTCGATGCCATCATTCACAACGCAGGCTTGTTCACCGGCGATGCGCAGGGGCGCGTGGAGACCGAGGAGGGCCTGCCGTCTACGATTGCGGTCAACGTGCTCGCGCCCTACGTGCTGACGGCCCTTATCCATCGCCCGCAGCGGCTCGTCTACCTGGCATCCAGCATGCATGAGGGCGCCAGCGCGGACCTGTCCGACCTCGAGTGGAAGCGGCGGCAGTGGAACAGTTCCGCCGCCTACTCACAGAGCAAGCTGTGCGTGGTGATGCTGGCATTGGCCGTCGCGCGGTTTTGGCCGGAGGTGAACGTCAATGCAGTCGACCCCGGTTGGGTGCCGACGCGCATGGGGGGTCCCAGCGCACCCGACGACCTGCGCGAAGGCATCCTGACCCAGACCTGGCTGGCTGCCGGGGACGATGCCTCATGTGCTGTGTCCGGCCAGTATTTCTTTCACCGGCAACGGCAGCAACCGGATGCCGCAGCTCTGGAGATGTGGCGGCAGGAAGCGTTGCTTTCGTGGTGTTGCGAGCGTTCCGGCATCACTCTTGCTGGGGGAGGGTAGGGGTGGGTAGG
>NZ_SRLE01000012.1 GCF_004745945.1 Mangrovimicrobium sediminis
CAGTCGCGGTGGGGGCCTGCCACGCTCGCACCTGCCTCTTGCTGGGAATACCTGACCGGTGATCGCCTGCGCGCTCCGGGGGGCTTCGAGGGTTGCCGGGAGACCCGCGGGTGGAGCGCTCTCAAGATCGCGCCCCTCCGGGGTGCCCTCGGTTGGTCGGGAGCCTTAAAGCGCTTCGCTGTCTCCCTCCACGCCCTCGGCGCGTCTTTTGCGAGCGCTCCGCCCGCCCGTCTCCCGGCACTTGCAACTCGAAACTCGGTGGGCCGTGATTCGTAGTCGGTGGTCCGCAGTTCGCGGGGGGCGGTGTGCGGAAAGCAGCAACTCGAGCCTCCCAACACGCTGTTTCGCGCAATGCGAGGACCGGCAGCGGGGGTGTTGGCCGCGGAAATCACGTCTGACGCCGAGGGAGAGGCGGGAGACAGCGAAGCGCTTTAAGGCTCCCGACCGACCGAGGGTACCGCGGAGCGGCGCCAGACTGGAGCGGCCAACGCTCCCGCTGCCGGGCCGTCAGTGGTGAATGGGACTGGTAGCACTTTTGTAGCAAAGCACGGTGTTCAACGGCCAGAAGCGTCAGCCCTTCCAGGGTGAGTTCGCTTTTCGAACCCTGGAAGGGCTGACGCTTCCGGCGACGAACCGAACCACTTGATCACCTCGGCCAGCATTTCCCACCCGTAGACCGGGGTCAGAGTCGAGACTCCGACCCCTCGGTTCGCGCAGGCAGGCCGGGGTCAGAGTCGTGACTCTGACTACTCGGGCAGGGATACACGCGCAAAAAAAAGCCCGGCACGAAAGGCCGGGCAAGGAACATGATCGTTTACGCGCCGAATTGTTTGGCCGTGAGGTCCAGCGCCTTGTGCAGCATCTCGACCAGGTCGTCCAGCTCGGCGACGCTGCTGACCAGCGGCGGGGCCATGATCATCGCGTCGCCCGTCTGGCGCACCATCAGGCCCAGTTCGTTGGCCGTGTTGCGGCAGAACACCGCGGCGGCACTCTTGTCCGCCAGGCGCTCGCGGGAGGATTTGTCGCGCACCAGTTCGACCGCGGCGAACATGCCGCGACCGCGCACCTGGCCGACGATCGGGTGGTCTTCCAGTTCGCGCAGGCGGGACTGCAGGTGCGGGGCCAGGTTGGCGGCGGCGCTGCTGATGATGTCGGTTTCGCGCAGGACCTTCAGGGTCGCGAGGCCCGCGGCGGCCGCGGTGGGGTGGCCGGAGTAGGTCAGGCCGTGGGTGAACTCGCCCGGGCTGGCCAGCAGTACGTCGGCGACCTTGTCGCTGATCATCACGCCGCCCAGGGGCTGGTAGCCGTTGGTGACCGCCTTGGCGAAGGTCATCAGGTCCGGGCGGATGCCGAAGGTCTGGGAGCCGAACCAGCTGCCGGTGCGGCCGAAACCGCAGATCACCTCGTCGGCGATGAGCAGGATGTCGCGTTCGTCGCAGATGCGCTGGATTTCCGGCCAGTAGGTGTCCGGCGGGATGATCACGCCGCCGGCGCCCTGCACCGGCTCAGCGATGAAGGCGGCGACGTTGGCCTCGCCAAGCTCGTCGATCTTCTCTTCCAGCTGGCGCGCGACGCGGCGGCCGAAGTCGTCCGGGGTCTCGTCCAGGCCGGCCACTTCGAACCAGTGCGGCTGGTCGATGTGGTGGACGTAGTCCAGGCCGTTGGTCTGCTCGTGCATACCTTTCATGCCGCCGAGGGAGGCCGCGGCGATGGTCGAGCCGTGGTAGGCGTTGTTGCGGCTGATGATCAGCTTCTTCTCCGGACGGCCCTGCAGCTGGTAGTAGCGGTTGACCAGGCGCAGGTTGGTGTCGTTGGCTTCGGAGCCGGAGTTGGTGAAGAAGACGTGATTGAAGCGCTCCTCGGTGACTTCCACCAGGGCGCGGGCCAGCTCGATAGCCGGCTGGTTGGAGCACTGGAAGAAGTTGTTGTAATAAGGCAGGTTCTGCAGCTGCGCGGTGACCGCATCGACGATGCCCTGCTGGCTGTAGCCGAGGTTGCAGCACCACAGCCCGGACATGCCGTCGAGCATGCGGTGGCCGTCCGAGGTGTAAATGTAGATGTGTTCCGCGCGCGAGAAGACGCGACCACCGCGCTCGGCGTAGTCGTGAAAGTCGGTGAACGGGTGAAAGTGGTGGGCCTGGTCCAGCGCTTTCAGGTTGTCCGTGGTGGCCTGCATGTTCATCGGCTCGCTCTCCGTGGCGGGAAGACGCCGCCCGCAGTGTTTTCTACCCGGAAGAGGTATGGCTGGACGGGAGGCTAGAATGTTTAATAGTCTGGCATACAGGCCGGTGCAGGAAATTACCCCGAAGGTGGTGTTTTCGCCGGCAACTGAAGTGAGCCCCAACCATGGCAGACAATGAACAGCTTCTCCAGGCCTTTCTGGAGGAGAATCCCGATATAGAAATGTTCGAGGTAATGCTCCTCGATCTCGGCGGCAACCTCCGCGGCAAGTGGGTTACCCCGGACAAGATGCCCGGAGTCATGGCCGGGCAGATGAAACTCCCCCTGACCACCCTGGCCCTGGACGCCTGGGGTCGCGACATCGAGGACCTGGTCTTCGACAAGGGCGATGGCGACGGTTATTGCGTGCCCGACCCGCGCACCCTGGCGGCAGTGCCCTGGATGGCGCGCCCCGGCGGCCAGGTGCTGGTCTCCATGCACGAAGTCGACGGCGGCCCCTGCGGCTACGACCCGCGCGCGGTAGTGGAGCGGCTGATGCAGCGTCTGGCCTCTCACGGTTACCGCGCGGTGATGGCCACGGAGATGGAGTTCAACCTGCTCAAGGACGAACGCGACTTCATGGGGCGGCCGGCCCACTCCCAGGAGGACAGCGTGGGCGGTTCCGTCGGCGCCGGCCACACCTACGGCATCGAGAGCATGCAGGAAGTAGCCGAGCTGATGCACGAGATCCGCGATGCCTGCGACGCCCAGGGCCTGCCCATCGACACCCTGACCAAGGAGGCGGCGCCCTCCCAGTACGAGATCAACCTCTATCACAACGACGACGCCCTGGTCGCCGCCGACCAGGCTGTGATGCTGCAGCGGCTGATCCGCGGTGTGGCGCGCAACCACGACCTGCTGGCCACTTTCATGGCCAAGCCCTTCGGCGACATCGCCGGCAACGGCATGCACGTGCACTGCAGCCTGCTGGACGCCGATGGCAACAACGCCTTTGACGACGGTACCGGTGCGGGCACTCCCCTGCTGCGCCAGGCGGTGGCCGGCTGCCTCGAGACAATGCCCGACTGCATGCTGCTGCTGGCGCCGAGCCTGAATTCCTACCGGCGTTTCACCCGCGGTACCCACGCGCCGCTGACGCCCTGCTGGGGCTACGAGAATCGCACGGTGGCCCTGCGCGTGCCGGCGGACGCGCCCGCCGCGACCCGCCTGGAACACCGCGTCGCCGGTGCCGACGCCAACCCCTACCTGGTCATTGCCGGCCTGCTGGCCGGTATCGTCCACGGTATCGAGCGCGGCCTGGAGCCGCCGGAACCGCTGGCGGGCAACGCCTACGAGCAACTCGAACCCAGTCTGCCCCAGCACTGGTCCGAGGCCTTCGAATGCTTCCGCGACTCGGCCTTCATCACCGACACCTTCGGTCACGAATTCCAGGACGTCTACTGCGCCCTCAAGCAACAGGAGATGGACGAGTTCGACCACCATGTCACGCCGCTGGAGTACGACGCCGGTCTCTAGCGGCGACGCTCTCGCGGCGCGCTGACCAGTCGCCCGCGTACGCTCTTTGCTTTCGGCCCGGGCGCTTGCCCAATGCCGTTTACGACGCACTGCCGGCGTGCCCCGCGTGCGTCGGCAGCGGCGGCTGCGGGACCTCTCCTTTAGCGTAAATACCGTGAAAAATAGTCACTGCTACCCCTTTGGGGTTGGTTCACCCGGGGCGTATCATTGTGCCAATTGACTTTGCATTTCCGAGTGGCCTATCTTCGATTTTTGCTGTTTTTTGTTTAGGGGAACTAACATGTCAGCAACCTTGGATATAGCGGGCTCGCCCCGTTGTGGTAGAAAAATTCTTGCTACAGCGGTCACCTCAGCCATCCTGGCGAGTGCCCTGTCCGTGCCGGCCCGCGCCCAGGGCATCGAAGAAGTCATAGTCACCGCCACCAAACGCGCCGAGTCGGTGATGGACGTGCCGCTGGCGATTACCGCCATCTCCGGCAACACCATGCGCGACGCCAACCTCGACGACGTCAAGGACCTGATCGCCTACAGCCCGGGTATAACCGGCAACTCCAAAGACAGCTTTATCGATTACGTCAGCGTGCGCGGCATCCTGACCAACGACTTCGGCATCGGCGGCGACCCCTCGGTGGGCATCTACAAGAACGACCTGTACCAGGGCCGCAACGGCGCCGTCGTCACCAGCCTCTACGACATCGAGCGCGCGGAAGTGCTGCGCGGTCCGCAGGGTTTCCTGTTCGGCCGCGGCGCGATTTCCGGGGCCATGAGCATTTATACGGTTAAGCCGGACTTCGACGGCGTGCACGGCTACGCCGAGGTGGACGTCGGCGAGCGCGGCCACCTGGTGACCGAGGGCGGCATCAACCTGCCGGTCAGCGACAGCCTGGCCTTCCGTGTGGCCGCCTACCACTCCGAGGAAGACGGCTACTCGCGCAATGTTCGCGACGGCGAGAAGTACATTACTCACGACAAGGACGCGCTGCGCCTGTCGGCACTGTTTGAATCCGGCGACCTCACTGTCAACTTCATGGCGGAATACGAGACCCGCGACCAGTCCGGCTCCATCTACATGGCTACCGGCAGCGGCGAGGGCTACGACTACCTGTCCGAAATCTACGGCGATTTCGGCTTCCCGATGAAGGACAACGACCTCGATTCGGACATGTTCCTGGGCAACCGCGACGGCGGCGACATCTACAGCTACGGCCTGCGTATCGACTACGACATGCCCTTCGCCACCTTCTCGTCGATCACCGGCTACCGCGACCACGACTTCGACTACGCCGAGGACTTCGACGGCCTGCCGCTGATCATCAACGCCTACGCCCAGGAGCAGAGCGGCGATTACTTTGAGCAGGAATTCCGCCTGGTCTCCAACAGTGACGGCCCGCTCAACTGGTACGCGGGCGCGTCCTTCTACCAGGAGGACATCGAGGCGACCTTCTCCCAGGCGATGAGTGAGGACTTCTTCTGCTCCGCCTACTTCGCCTACTACGAGACCACCTGTGAGGACCTGTTCGCCTACTACAAGGACTACGCCGCCTACTACCCGGACGGCGAGTACGTGCAGTACTTCCTCGACTACTTCGGCACCTTCGACTGGGAAGGCAGCGCCAACGGCGCGATGATCGACCGCAACCGCGCCCACGGCAAGTACAAGGGCTACGCGGCGTACATCGACCTCAGCTACGACTTCAACGAGCAGTGGGACGCCAGCGTCGGCGTGCGCTACACCTACGACGAGAAGGACTTCAGCAACCTGGTGCTGCCGTCCAACAGCCCGGTGCTGGGCACCCGCGCGGCGCTGGGCTTCACCACCCCGCAGGGACCGGTCAAGGCGTCCGACGACTGGGATGAGATTACTCCGCGCGCCATCCTCAACTACCACCCGAGTGACGACACGCTGGTGTTCGCCAGCGTCACCTGGGGTTACAAGTCCGGCGGCTTCAACACCTTCGGCCTGACCCCACCGGCGGAGTTCGGCATCACCGAGGCGGTCTCGCCGGAATACCGGCCCGCGGGCTTCGACCCGGAGAACTCCCTGTCCTACGAGATCGGCTACAAGGGCGTACTCGGCGACAGCACGCGGATCACAGCCAACGCCTTCTATTACGAGTACGAAGACCTGCAGGCGAGCTACTACGACGGGGCGCTGTTCTACGCCGAGAACGTCGGCCAGGTGGATGGCTGGGGCTTCGAGGGCACCCTGACCCAGAATCTCGGCGAGTACCTGGACCTCAACCTCGGCCTCGCCTGGTTCGACAGCGAGGGCAAGGACGTGCAGAAGATCTGCGGCAACACCGACGACTGTGAGGGCGCCGCGATTCCCTGGGCGCCGGAGTGGTCGGGCTTCGCCACCCTCGACGCGCACACGGAGTTCATGGACGGTGAGTTGTTCGGCCTGCTCGCCTACAACTTCCAGACCGAGCAGTACGGCGGCTGGGAACCCAACAGCCAGGAACTCGACGGCTGGGGTGAACTACAGTTCACCGCCGGCTACCGCGGCGAGCGCTGGAGCCTGGCGGCCTATGTCGACAACGTCACCGACGAGTACTACTACGACGGCGTGTCCAACGGCGACTCGGTGTACCCGGCGCATTTCTTCGGGCCCAGTCGCCCGCGTACGTTTGGCGTGAAAGTTGGTTTCAGCACCGACTGATACCCGCGAACCCCGGGCGCTGCTGGTCCGGGGTTTTCGCGCCCTGTCGGAAGGCAACCTCAACGAGGCGGCGACCTGCTGCAAGATCGCACTGGGTCGCGACCCGAAACTGGCGCCGGCCCACCTGCTGGTGGGCCTGATCGGCCTGGAGAGCGGCGACCGCCGCGCGGCCCTGGCCGCATTTTCTGCCGTCACCCGCCTGCAGCCGCAACAGGCCGCCGCCTGGGCGCACCTCGCCCGGCTGCTGGCCGAGGGAGGCCAGGTGAACCGCGCCGATGTCGCCCTGCGCAATGCGATGCAGCGTGAGAACAACGATATCCCCGATGTTCTCGACGTGATCGGCCATGCGCTGTCGCTGCTCGGCGAGTACGCCGAGGCCGAGTCCTGGTTCCGCCGCGCCAGCCAGGCGCAGCCGGACAACCCCGCCTACCGCGTCAACCTCGCCAACAACCTCATCTACCTGGGCAAGAACGACGCCGCCCGCGAGGAACTCGACGCCGCACTGCGCCTGGGGCCGGGGAGCGCCCAGGCGCACTGGTTGCTGGCCGGGCTGGAGCGCGCCCGCGACCGCAGCCATATCGACGAGGTGCGCCCGCTGCTCGAGCGCCGTCCCCTGCCGCTGCGCGGACAGGCCTTCGCCTGGTACGCCATCGGCAAGGAACTGGAGGACCTCGAGGCCTGGGACGAGGCCTTCGACGCCTTTACGCAGGGGGCGAAAGCACGGCGCGCCACCCTGGATTACGACGAGGCACAGGAAGCGGCCACGTTTGCCAGCCTGGCCGAACACTACACCGCCGAATGGCTGTCCGGCTGCGCGCCGGGGCTGGAAGACGACAGCCCGGTGTTCATCGTCGGCCAGCCGCGCAGCGGCACGACACTGGTCGAGCGCATCGTCACCGCCCACAGCGCGGTGCATTCGGCCGGCGAGTTGCAGCAGTTCGGTAACGGCGTGCGCCGCCTCACCCAGTACGACGGCGAGGCGCGCTTCAGCCCGCAGTTGTTCGAGGGGGCGCTGGCGCTGGACCCGGCGGCACTGGGCCGCGACTACCTGCAGCGCACCGCCCGGCTGCGCGGGGACCTGCCGCGCTTCGTCGACAAACTGCCCTACAACTACTTGTTCCTGCCGCACATCCTGGCGGCCTTCCCGCGGGCGAAGATCATCCACCTGGTGCGCGACCCGCGCGACGTGTGTTTTTCCGTGTTCAAGCAGCTGTTCGCCGACGCCTATCCGCACTCCTACGACCTCGGCGAGATGGCGCGGCATTTCGTGCGCTATCACCAGCTGATGCAGACCTGGCGCGAGCGTTTTCCCGGGCGCTTCCTCGATGTGCACTACGAGGAAGTGGTCGCCGATGTGGACGCCGGCGCGCGGTGTATCATCGACTACCTGGAGCTGCCCTGGGAGGATGCCTGCCGCGATTTTCACCTGCAGTCCGCCGCGGTCAGTACCGCCAGCGCGGTGCAGGTGCGCCAGCCCGCCCATACCCGCTCGGTAGCGCGCTGGCGGCGCTACGAACGACAGATGGCCCCGGCCATCGACATTCTCGACGCCGCCGGCGTCCTGCCGCAGGACTGACCTTCCCGCTTTATTTTTGGAGGAGAAACACCCATGCAATGCCGCAACGTCCGTTCAACGGGGGGACTGCTCGCCGCAGTGCTCACCGGTTTCAGCAGTTTCGCCCTGGCCGCGCCGGATACCGTGTTCATCAACGCCCGGGCCTACACCATGGACCCGCAGCAGCCGTGGGCACAGGCCGTGGCGGTGGAGGATGGCCGCATCAGCTATGTCGGCGACAACGCCGGTGCAACGGCACTGGGCGATGCCGACACCCGCCTGGTCAACCTGGACGGCAAAATGCTGCTGCCGGGCTTCATCGATACCCATATTCACCCCCTGTCCGGCGGCGCCTATGCGCAAACCCTGTCGCTGGTGACCAGCGGCACGGTGGATGAATGGGTGGCGGCCATCGCCGAGTACGCGAAGGACAACCCCGGCGACGGCCTGATCTTCGGCTATGGTTTCCTCGCTACCACCTTCGGACCCGCCGGCCCGACCCGGCAGATGATCGACGCCGTGGTCGCCGACCGCCCGGTGCTGATCATGGACGAGGGCTTCCACGGCGCCTGGGCCAACAGCGCGGCCCTGCAACAGCTCGGCATTACCCGCGATACGCCGGACCCGGTGCCCGGCTTCAGCTACTACAAGCGCGATGCCAGCGGCGAGCCCACCGGCTACCTGCTGGAGGAAACCGCCGGCATGGCCATGGACGCGCTGGAGGCGATCTCCCCGGAGAGCATCATCGACGGCAGCGAAGTGATCATCGACACACTCAACAGCTTTGGCGTCACCGCGCTGTTCGATGCCCACGAGATGGATATCGCCGACAGCCTGCCGCAGGTGCTGGGCGAGCTGACCGAGCGCGATGCGTTGACCGTGCGCATCGTCGGCAGCTACAAGCCTGCCGGTCCCGCGGAAATCGGCGACGCGGTCGAGACAACCCTGGCCTGGGGCCGCGAGCTGCGCGGCGAGCGCTACCAGTTCGACGTGCTCAAGCTGATGCTGGACGGCACGGTGGAGGGCCGCACCGCCGCCATGTTCGAGGACTACCAGGGCGAACCGGGCAACCGCGGCGACCTGGTGTTCGACCAGCCCCAGGTGTCCGCGGCGCTGGTCGCCGCGGCGGCGGCGGGGGTGGACGTACACATGCACGCCATCGGCGACCGCGCGGTGAACCAGGCGCTGAACGGCGTGGAGGCGGCGCGCAAGGCGCACCCGGACAGCGGCTCGCGCTACACCATCTGCCATATCGAGGTGATTGCCGACGCGGACCTCGACCGCTTCGCCAAACTGGGGGTGATCGCCCAGTCCAGCCCGCTGTGGGCGTCCTACGACTACGCCGGCGAGGCGTTTGTCAGCGACGACCAGTTCCAGCGCTACTGGCGCTACCACAGCCTCGCCGAGCGCGGCGTGCGCCTGACCTGGGGCAGCGACTACCCGGCCAGCGGCGGTGGCCTGCAGGGCATGTCACCCCTGCTGCAGATGGAGATCGGCATCACCCGGCAGGACGCGGGCGACCCGCAGGCGCCGGTGCAGCCGCTGCCGAGCGAGCGCATGGACGTGGCGGCGATGATTCGCGGTTACACCCTGGACGCGGCCTACCAGTTGCACATGGAAGACCAGCTGGGTTCGCTGCAAGTGGGCAAGCTGGCCGACCTCGTGGTGCTGGAGCGCGACCTGTTCGAGGTGCCCAGTCACGAGATCCACGCGGTGGGGGTCAGTGCCACCTACCTCGGCGGCGAGCAGGTTTTCGCTGCCGAAGCTGCGCAGGACTGAGGGTCAGCCGCGACGAACGGGGAGCTAGCGCTCCCCTTTTTTTGCCGGGCGCGGCGGCGGCTGCAGGTAGGCGATCAGGGTGTCGCCGCCGCTGTAGTCCTGCGCGCTCATCAGTGAATCCAGGAACAGGTAGAACAGCTCCGCCTGCGAGGAGACCTCGAGCTTGGCATAGGCGTGCTTGCGGTGCAGCTTGACCGTCTCCATTGAAATCGACAGCTTGTCCGCCACGGTCTTGGTGCTGTGCCCGTGCAGCACAAGGTTGATGACCTGGGTCTCGCGCTCGGTGAGTAGGCTGCGGCCGAAGGACTCCAGCGCGCTGTGCAGTTGCGCGCGCAGGTTGACCCCGGCGTCCTGCACCGGGCGCAGCGCCCAGTGCTTGCGCGCCAGCGCGGCCACCGCCGGGTAGACGTCCTGCAGCAGCTCGCACTCGCGCCGGGTGAAACTGGCGCGCGCTGCGGTCTTGCCCAGGGCCACGTTGACGAAGCCCGTCTCGCTCACCGGAATGATAAATCCGCACTCATCCTGGTAGCCGCAGCTGCGGTACCAGGTCTTGTAGTACTCGCTTTCCTTGAAGCCCTGCGGCGAGAGGTCGCGCAGGCGGAACACGCCGCTGAGACCGTCGCTGGAGCCGGCCAGGTAGTAGGGGTCGAGCAGGAAGGCGCCCTTGACGAAATTGTCCAGCGTGGAGCGCTCGGCGGTGGCCGGCACCTCGAAATACTCGATGACCGGCAGCTCGGTCTCCGGGTAGAGGATGACCGTGGCGTCGTCCACCGGTACCAGTTCGCGCAGGGTGGCGACCAGCTCGCGCGGGAAATCGTCGCTGTCGACGTTGTCGATGAGGCCGGCGAGGTGCTGGCTGTAGGTGGCGAGCTGGGACATGGTCGGGCGTATGGGGATTTGTACGCATAATAACCCAATCTGCGGGCCGGCGCCCCAGGCCGGTTCGTCCCCGCGCCGGCAGCGGTGCTAGACTGGTCTGTCACCACGCGGCGTGCGAAGGCGCCGGAACAGGCCATGCAGCAGATCGTCGAGAAACAACTCGCGCTGGACGAAGTCAGCGTCCACCTGGAAACCCTGCGCTGGGAGGGGGTGGAGTCGATGCCGGCCTATTCCGGCTACCGCCTGTCCCAGCGCCTGTCCGACACCCATTCCCCCCTGCGCATCGGCAACGCGGATGTGCCCGAGGTATTGCCGCGGGTGCGTTCCGTCGGCCTGCTGCCACCGGGGCGCTCGATCCGCATGTTTCCGGTGGAGGCACCGCTGCGCATCGTCTACTGCGTGTTCGACGAGCGCTGGTTCGAGGACGCCACCGGCTACGCCCTCGCCGACTGGGAGCGCCACATCGGCTCGCTGGTGCTGATCCGCAACCCGCGGCTGGAGCTGCTGATGCAGGATATCCACGCCGAGATGGAGCAGCCCGGCTTCGGCCACGAGCAGTTGATCGCCGCCGCGGCGCGCCTGCTGGTGGTGGAACTCGGGCGCTTCATCCGCGAACTGGAGGCCAGGGCCGGCGGCCAGGGCGAGGGCCCGGGCATGGCGCCCTGGCAGTTGCGCCGGGTGCAGGATCGTATCGAGGCCTCGCTGGAGCTGGGCTACCCGGGCCTCGGTGAACTCGCCGAGCTGTGCGGCATCAGTCAGGGCCACCTGGCGCGGTCGTTCAAGGCCTCCACCGGCTGGCAGATCCACAAGTACATCGCCGAGCAGCGCCTGCGCAGCGCCCAGGTGCTGCTCGCCCAGCCCGCGCTCAGCTGCGAGGAGATCGCCCAGCGCCTGGGCTTCAAGAGTCCCGCGTATTTCTCCACCGTGTTCCGGCGCATGACCGGGCGCACGCCTACCGAGTATCGCCGTCAGGCGCTGGCTGCCACGCCCGGCGTAGCGACTGAACTGGCGAAACGCCTGGGATAACCCAGGACCCACCCGCGCTATCGGTTTTCCGGCAGGCTATCGAATTCCTGACATTTTCGCCCGGCGCTTCGAGGGCCGCGCGTTTACAGCGCGGCGCGGCCGGGGCTATGGTATTTCGGCCTGTGCAGGTGCCTGCCAGGCGTGCACGACCAATAACAAGGGCACCGCGAAGGAGGGCAGCACATGCCGCAGCAGACACGTTCGGAACCGGAGCTGCCGGGGGCCGCGGTCGACAATGGGCCGTATCTTTCCGAGCTGGATTTCAGCGCGTTCCGCATGCAGGTCAGCACCGACCGCTACAACTCCACGGAGTACCTGGCGCGCGAGCGCGAACTGCTGTGGATGCGCACCTGGCAGGTGGCCGGGCGCGAGGACGAGCTGCCGGATACCGGCGACTGGACCGTGTACACGCTGTTCGACCAGTCGTTCGTCATTGCCCGCGGCCGCGATGGACAGCTGCGCGGTTTCGTCAACGCCTGCCGCCATCGCGGCAATCAGTTGTGCGAGGGCAGCGGCCACGCTGCGCGCTTCACCTGCCCCTACCACCGCTGGTCCTTCGACCTCGACGGCCAGCTGGTTGGCGTGCCGCGGCCGGACTTCGACGGCTCGCTGGAAGTCTTCGTCGGCGAGCGCGAGGCACTGGGCCTGGTGCGGGTACCTGTCGAGTGCTTCGCAGGCTTCATGTTCATCAATCCGGACCCGCAGGCGGCCCCGCTGGCGGACTACCTGGGCGAAGTAGTGGACCTGCTGGCACCCTACCGCATGCACGAGATGGTGCCGGTGGGCATCAACGTGCGCGAGGCGCTGGACTGCAACTGGAAGGTGATCATGGATGCCTTCCAGGAGGGCTACCACATCCAGGGTGTACACCCGGAGCTGATCCCGGCGATGGACGAATCCCGCGAGCGCTACCGCTTCTACGGCGACCACAGCGTTGCCACCGCGCCCTTCGGTGCCTCCAACCTTGCCGACATCAGCCCCGCGGACCAGGTGGCGGCGATCCGCGAACTGCCGGCAACTTTCCCCGGCGTGGCGGAGGTACTGCCGCGCTTCGAGGAACTGCTCGAGGCCAGCCGTGGTACGGACGGCGAACTGGTGTTCACCGAGGCAGTGAACGCGCGCAGCCTGTTGCAACAGGCCACCCGCGATACGCTCACCGCGAAGGGCCTGGATGTCAGCGGCCTCACCGATACGCAGATGAGCGATAACCATTTCTACCTGTTGTTCCCGAATTTCTTCCTCACTATCCGCGCCGGCGAGGCGACCTTCATCAGCTCGGTGCCGCACCCGGACGGCGACCCCAACCGCTGCATCTGGCACGTGACCGGCTTCATGTGGCTGCCGCCGGAGGAGCGCGCCGCGGCGCGCGCACCGCTGGTGGAGGTGAGCGAACCGGGCAGTTTCGAGTATTTCCTCGCCCTGCAGCAGGACTACGAACAGATGCAGCGGCAGCAGAAGGGCCTGCGCAATACGCGCCTCGAACACATGGCGCTGACCCGCCAGGAAGTGCGCCTGGCCTGGTTCCACGAAGTGCTGGACCGCTGGGTCGCGCAGGGCCCGGCCTGACGCCGCCGGGCCGACACATTTAAAATGACAACAGGAGGCTGGCAGCCATGACCAGTGACATACAACCGCGCTTTCGGGTGCGCGATCTCAAGCCCGCGATCGGCAGCGAGGTCCTCAGCGATCGCGATAC
This sequence comes from Mangrovimicrobium sediminis, assembly GCF_004745945.1. Classification (GTDB taxonomy): domain Bacteria; phylum Pseudomonadota; class Gammaproteobacteria; order Pseudomonadales; family Halieaceae; genus Mangrovimicrobium; species Mangrovimicrobium sediminis. Next base: position 13,291 of record NZ_SRLE01000012.1, read on the forward strand.
CCTGCTCGGCGGAGAGTATGCCGGACAGATCCGCGAGCTGATGGAGCAGCGCGGCGTGCTGGTGTTCCCCGGCATCGGCCTGGACGACGCCGACCAGGTGGCATTCACCAAAACCCTGGGTACATTTGCCTACGAGGTGCAGGGCGACGAGATCTTCAAGATCACCATGGACAGCCGCGAGAACGACCGCGCCGATTACCTCAAGGGTGCATTTTTCTGGCACATCGACGGCACCATGTCCAAGGTGCCGATCCTGGCCTCCATCCTCACCGCGCGGGTGCTGCCCAGCGAGGGCGGTGATACCGAGTTCTGCAACACCTACGCCGCCTACGATGCGCTGCCCGAGTCGCGCAAGGCGGAGATTGAAGACCTGCGCGTGCTGCATTCATTCTGGAACTCCCAGCTCTACCACCAGCCGGAACCGACCCTGGCCAAACTGGAGGAGTGGATGTCGTTGGGTACCCAGGAGCTGCCGCTGGTGTGGAAACACCGCTCCGGGCGCAAGTCGCTGGTCCTCGGCAATACCGCGCAATACGTGATCGGTATGGACAGCATGGGCAGCGCGCGCCTGCTGCACGGCCTGCGCGAGTGGGCCACCGGCGAGGCGTTCTTCTATCGCCACCAGTGGTCGCCGGGCGACATGGTGATCTGGGACAACACCGGCACCATGCACCGCGCCACACCTTACGACGCGGCCAGCGGGCGCATGATGCACCGCACCAAGCTGGAGGGCGAGGAGCCCTTCCAGTAGGGCGCGGTATGCGCCGGCGTCAGTCGGTGCTGGCGGCGGCCGCGTCCACAATCCACTGCCCGGAGTTCTGCGCCTGCTCGTAGATGTCGAGGTGGCTGATGCGGTTGTCATCGTTGAAGCGGTACACGGCGATCACGTTCTTGCGAATGAACTCCTCGCCCTTGTAGTGGCGCTCCTCGATTTCCTGGAACACGCTGCGGCCGACCTCGGTGATATGGAACACCGTGGTCTCGAAGCGCGTGCCGCCGGCCCACTCGGTGAGGAAGCGCGCGTACTGCGCCCAGTCGAGTTCCTCGAGGTAGGCGCCCACCCGCTTGAACTCGTCCACCGCGACGACCTCCTTCAACGGGTCCCAGTCGGCCTCGGTGAGCTGGCCGCCGGTAACCCGGCTTTCGATCATCTCGCAGTAGCGCAGCACGATCTCGGTGAGCGGCCCGGCGCTGTCGGTGCTGCCGGTGGCTGTGGTGAATTGCATGGTCTCTCCCGCGGTGTTATCGGTTATTGTCCGCCCGTTCCGGGCAGTAGCTACGCTAGGCCGAAGCCGGCTCGGTGTAAACCGTCGCGCCGTCGGCCGTGGTTTTTTGCATCAGGATTTCGAAAGTCACACGCGAAGTCGAAAGCGCCCGGCCTCCCCCCAGAAGGGAATGGGTATCCCCGCGCTACCCTGTTACCGTGGCGCGCTTTTCGAACCAGTAACGGAGGTGTGCGCGATGGCTGGCACCCAGTGGCAGAAATTCGACTGGCAGGACCCCTTCGGCCTGCAGCGGCAACTGACTGATGAGCAGCGCATGGTGCAGGACAGCGCGCGCCAGTACGCGCAGGACAAGCTCCTGCCACGTGTGCGCGAGGCGTTCCGCCGTGAAGAGACCGACCCGGCCATCTTCCGCGAGATGGGCGAACTGGGCCTGCTCGGCTCCACTATCGAGGGCTACGGCTGCCCGGGTGTGGACGAAATCTGCTATGGCCTGGTTGCCCGCGAGGTGGAGGCCGTGGACTCCGGCTACCGCTCGATGATGAGCGTGCAGTCCTCGCTGGTGATGTACCCGATCTACGCCTACGGCGACGAGGCCCAGCGCGAGAAGTACCTGCCGAAACTGGCCAGCGGCGAGTGGATCGGTTGCTTCGGCCTCACCGAGCCGGACCACGGCTCCGACCCCGGCGGCATGGTCACCCGCGCGCGCACGGTGGACGGCGGCTATCGCCTGTCCGGCGCCAAGATGTGGATCACCAACAGCCCGATCGCCGATGTCTTCGTGGTCTGGGCCAAGACCGACGACGGTGTCATCCGCGGTTTCGTGCTGGAAAAAGGCATGGAAGGACTCTCGGCGCCCAAGATCGAGGGTAAGCTTGCGCTGCGCGCCTCGATCACCGGCGAGATCGTCATGGACGACGTGTTCGTTCCGGCGGAAAACCTGCTGCCCAATGTGCAGGGGCTGAAGGGGCCTTTCGGTTGCCTGAACAAGGCGCGCTACGGCATCGCCTGGGGCGCACTTGGCGCGGCCCAGACCTGCTGGCACACCGCCCGCGATTACACCCTGGAGCGCAAGCAGTTCGGCCGGCCGCTGGCGGCAACCCAGCTGGTGCAGTTGAAGCTCGCCGACATGCAGACCGAAATTTCTGTCGCCCTGCAGGCCTGCTACCGCGCCGGCCAGTTGATGAGCGCCGGGGAGATGGCGCCGGAGCTGGTCTCGCTGATCAAGCGCAACTCTTGCGGTAAGGCACTGGAGATTGCGCGCACCGCCCGCGACATGCTCGGCGGCAACGGCATCTCCGACGAATACCCGGTGATGCGCCACATGTGCAACCTCGAGGTGGTCAACACCTACGAGGGCACCCACGACATCCACGCCCTGATCCTCGGGCGCACGCAGACGGATATTCCGGCGTTCTGATTGTTGTCGCTGAGTGTCAGCGCCGCCCCGGGAACGCCGGGGCGGCAGCATCAAAAATTTGGGGAAATCGGAAAGGGCGATCCGCCTGCGGCGCAGGCGGACGCGATGACTGTCAGCCGTTTGCCAACACCTGCTCCGGCGGGTGGTATTCGTAGCCCAGCGCTTCGGCCACCGCTTCACAGGTGACTGCACTTTCAAAGATATTCAAGCCGTTCATCAGGTGGCGATCGTCGAGCAGCGCCTGCCGGTAGCCCTTGTCGGCCAGCGCCAGGGTGAAGGGTAGGGTGGCGTTGTTCAGGGCCATGGTCGAGGTGCGCGCGACGCCGCCGGGCATGTTGGCTACGCAGTAGTGCACCACGCCTTCCTCGACGTAGGTCGGGTTCTCGTGGGTGGTCGGCCGGCTGGTTTCGAAACAGCCGCCCTGGTCGATGGCCACGTCCACCACCACCGATCCCGGGCGCATGGCGCGCAGCATCTCGCGGGTCACCAGCTTCGGAGCCGCGGCGCCCGGTACCAGTACTGCGCCGATCACCAGGTCCGCGCCAGTGACGTGCTTCCACAGGGCTTCGCGGGTGGAGTAGATGGTGTTGAGCATGCAGCCGAACTGGAAATCCAGCTCTTTCAGGCGTTTCAGCGAGCGGTCGAGCACAGTGACATGCGCCTCCATGCCCATCGCCATGCGGATGGCGTTGGTACCGACCACGCCGCCGCCGATCACCACCACGCGCGCGGCTTCCACGCCGGGCACACCGCCCAGCAGCATGCCCGAGCCGCCCATGTGTTTTTCCAGTGCGTGGGCGCCGGCCTGGATGGACATGCGCCCGGCCACCTCGCTCATCGGCGAGAGCAGGGGCAGGGTGCCATCGTTGGCGGTAACGGTTTCGTAGGCGATGGCGATACAGCCGGAGTCGCGCAGCAGGCGGGTCTGCTCCGGGTCCGGCGCCAGGTGCAGGTAGGTGAACAGCACCTGGCCTTCGCGCAGCATGCGGCATTCCTCGGGCTGCGGCTCCTTGACCTTGACGATCATGTCCGCGGCGGCGAATACATCTGCGGCGTTGCCGGCGATCTCCGCCCCGGCTTCGCGGTACATGTCGTCGCTGAGTCCCACGCCGTCGCCGGCGCCGGTCTCGACCAGCACGCGGTGGCCGTGGTGGACCAGCTCCGCCACAGAACCGGTGGTCAGGCCCACGCGGAATTCCATGTTCTTGATTTCCTTCGGTACGCCGACGAGCACGCTGCCACCTCCACAGTAACGGGTTTGCGAATGCGCGTATGTTACGCCTTCATCGCGCGCATTGGATTACTCCAAAGGGGTAGCCGGAACTCGTCGCGGTAAGAACTCCACCGGCCGCGTATCTGCTACGCTGTAACGCTATCACTGCTATTATCGCCGGCTTTCCCAGGGAGATCTCCGCATGCGAATTCTGCTTTCAGCGATGGCACTTGGTTTGTGCCTGGTCGCGCCAACGACCTTCGCCAACTGGATCGAGAAGTCCGATGCCATCACCCTCGACGTGCTGCGCGCACAGGCGCAGTTCGAGCCCGAGGATGTCGGTGGCAACGGCCTCACCGGCTTCGACGACCAGGTGCTGGACCTGGGGCCACAGGCATTTGCCGAGTACAACGCCGTCCTACGGGCGCAGGTCGCGCGCCTGCAGGGATTGCTCGACAAGGAAAAGGACAAGCACCTGCGCGAGGATATCCAGATCCTCATCGAGGCGCTGGACGAGAAAGTCGCGCGGCGCGAACTCAAGCACGCGACGCTGATTCCTTTCATCAACGTCCACGAGTTCATCTACCAGAGCGTGCGCAGCCTGCTCGACCCGCGCAACGACAAGTCGCGCTACCCGGCGGCGCTCGAGCGCCTGGCCAGGTACGCCGGCAGTGCCGAAGGGTATGAGCCACTGGTGAAGCTGGCACAGGCGCGCACCAGCGAGCGTTTCGATGTGCCGGGGCTGGTCGGTCCCTACCGCGGCGAGCTGCAGAACTTCCTGGACACCGCCCCCGCCTATGTCGACGGTATCCGCGGCACGCTGGAGGCCAGCGGTCTCGAGGGCTGGGAGGACGATTTCGCGCTGCTGCAAACCCAGCTGCAGGCGTATTCCGACTGGGTGGGCGGTGTACTCATGCAGCACGCGCGCGAGAGCAGCCAGTTGCCGCCGGAAGTTTATGCCAACTCGCTGCAGCTGTGGGGCGTGGAATCGACTCCCGCCGAGTTGATCGAACAGGCGCGCTACAGCTACCAGTTGCTCAACAGTCAGATGCGGGCGCTGGCGGCGAACATTGCGCAGCAGCGCGGCTGGGAGAAAAAAGACCTGCGTTCGGTGATCGCCGCACTCAAGGCGGAGCAGGTGCCGCCGGACGAGGTGCTGCCCATGTACCAGCAGCGCCTGGCACAGCTGGAGGAGATCATCCGCAAGAAGAACATCGTCACCCTGCCCAAGCGCGACGCGGTGATTCGCCTGGCCACCGAGGCGGAGTCGGCATTTCCCGCGTCCTTCATGAACCCGCCGCAGTTGATCAACAACACCGGGCAGTACGGCGAGTTCGTGCTGGTGCAGAGCAACCCGGCGCTGGGCGACAAGGGCCGCATGGATGACTTCAGCCACGCGGCGATTACCTGGACACTCACCGTGCACGAGGCGCGCCCGGGTCACGAGTTGCAGTTCACGCGTATGGTCGAGGGCGGTGTGTCACTGGCGCGGGCAATCTTCGCCTTCAACAGCGCCAACGTCGAGGGCTGGGCGCTGTACGCGGAATCGGTGATGTACCCCTACCTGCCGCCGGAGGGGCAGCTGTTCTGCCTGTACTCGCTGTCATGGCGCGCGGCGCGCATGTTCCTCGACCCGATGGTCAACACCGGCCAGCTGAGCCGCGACGGGGCGCGGGATTTCCTCATGGAGCACATGCTGCTCTCCGAGCCGATGGCCAGTTCCGAGGCGGACCGTTACGCGTTCCGCCTGCCGGGGCAGGCGACCTCGTATTTCTACGGCTATCGCAAGCTGATGAGCCTGCGCACGGAGCTGGAAATCATCCTCGGCGATGAGTTCGACCAGCGCGCCTTCCACGACTTCATCCTGCAGCAGGGACTGCTGCCGCCGGGGCTGATGCGCGAGGCGGTACTGGAGGAGTTTGCGCCCTGATGAGCGCTGTGTAGAACGTTGCCCGGCGGACGAGCGTCCGCCGATCTTCTCCTGCGGATTTGTCTGCGCCGCTTATTGTGCGGCGCTGACGCCTCGCGGCTTACTGTTCAATCGTAATCGGCGTCACCGCGGCCATGGCGCCACCGGTGTTGAGCTTGCGCATCTCGGGGATCATCGCCTTGAGCGCCGCTTCGCGATTGGCCGGGGAGGGGTGAGTACTGAGAAATTCCGGCGGGGTGCCGCCGCCCTTGGCGCCCATCTTCTGCCACAGGGTGACCGCTGCGTCGGGCTCGTAGCCGGCCTTCGTTGCCAGGCGCATGCCGATGGCGTCCGCCTCGGCCTCGGCGGTACGGCTGTTGGGGTACTCCAGCGCCAGCTTGGCGGCGACCGCCGCACCCACCATCGCCGCACCGTGGTTGTCCGCGGCAATGCCCACCGCGACCACGCCCAGGGTGGTGGCCATGGCGCGCGACATGCGCTCCGCCGTGTGGTTGGCCAGTGCGTGGGAGATCTCGTGACCCATCACCTGGGCGAACTCGTCGTCGGTGAGCTTGAGTTTGTCGAGCAGGCCGGTGTACACCGCCATGCGCCCACCGGCCATGCACCAGGCATTCACGGTTTCCGGGTCGTCGATGATCGCCACGCTCCACTTCCAGTCAGCGCTATTCGGGTATTCGCGCTCGGCGATGGTGACCAGGCGGCCAGTGATCTGCGCCACGCGGTTGACTACCTTGGGGTCCTTCACCAGCTTCTTCTGCTTGTCGAGCTCCTGCACCGTGCTGAGATAAGCCTTCTCGGATTCCACGATGGCCGCCTGCGGCGAGATGAGCATGAACTGCGAGCGCCCGGTAGGGCTGGTGGCGCAGGCTGGCAGCAGGGCGGTGACAAGCAGGATGAGAAGTACTCGACGCATGGTGTTTTCCTGGCTGGGTCTTGAGAACGCGGAACATTGTAGCTGAAAACGCCGCCGGTTCCGGCAGCGCGTGGGTGCTTGGACCGGAGGTTGGCGCTCAGGTTTCCTCGCCGGGGTCGCGGCGCTCGAAGCCGCGGCCGAGGCCGATACCGACGACCGCCCACAATGCGGCGATGGCGGCCCCCACCACGGCCACCGCCGCCATGCCCAGGCCGAACCCCTGGGTCAGCGCGGTGAAGGCCCAGGCGTTGAGCATGTCGCCGCCGCGGTAGACCACGATATCGATGACCGGCTTGGTCTTGTAGCGCGTGCGGCGGCCGACGGCGGTGAACAGCATCTCCCGCGCGGGCCGGGTGATGGCGTAGTTGCCGACCCGCCGGGCCACCTGCAGTACCAGCACGATGGCCACCTGGGGTGCCGCGGCCAGGCTGAGCAGGCCGGCGCCCACCAGCACCGGCACGCTGGCCAGGGTGAAGGGCAGGCCGAGGCGGCTGGCGATGCGCCCTGTGGCGAACAGGGCGACCAGCAGGGTGAGGCAGTTGACCACCAGGTCCATGTTCGCCCAGATGCGCGTGCGCTGGTCGCGGTCGTAGACCTCCAGCAGGTTTTTCAGCTCGAAGTAGACGAAGGAACTGATCGCCGTGTACAGGAAGATGAACAGGCAGATGCCCAGCAGGTAGCGGCTGCGCAGCAGGTCGGCGAAGCCGGACAGCGGGTTGCCGCCGAGGGGGGAGCTATCGCTGTCGCCGCGCGGGTCACCCGCAGCGGCGTGATGCAGGCGCTGGACCCAGGCAATCAACGGCAGGGCGAGCAACAGCAGGCAGGCGGCTGCCAGCAGGGCGCTGTGGCTGCCCCACCACTGCGCCATCACCGACGCCGCCGCCGGGCCGAGCAGACCGCCGACGCTGGCGCCCGCGCCGATAAACGCGAACAGGCGCTTGGACTGGGCGCGGGTGAAAGTGTCGGCCATGAAGCTCCAGAACACGGAGATGTGGAACAGGCTGAACACGCTCACCCAGACGTAAAAGCCCATGTCGGCGACGCCGCCGGGCGCGAGGCGGCCGGCGGCCAGCCAGAACAGGCCGAAGCTGGCGGCGAACACCGCGTAGACGCCGGGGACCAAGTGGCGCAGGGCGATGCGCGAGGCGATCGCGCCGTAGGCGGAGACGGCGACGAGGCTGAAGAAGAACGTGCCCGTCCACAACATGCTGACCTGGGCGTCGCTCCAGTCGCTGGCCATGGCGTCGCGCACCGGGCGCAGCAGGTAGTAGGAGGCCATCAGCAACAGCACCAGGACGAAAGAGGCGAGGGTGACCGCAGTCTCCCCCGGGCGCACGTCGCAGGCGCGTGCCAGCAGCCGCTGCGGGCTGGTCGCGCCGCGCATCAGCCGGCGAGCGACTCGAATTTGCGCAGCATCTCGGCGCGCTGGGTCTCGTCGGGCAGTGCGCCGGTGTTGGCGCCCATGTTGTCGAGCATATGGTGCGGTTTGGAGGTGGCGGGGATGATACAGGTCACCGCCGGGTGGCCGGCGATGAACTTGAGGAAGAACTGCCCCCAGCTGGCGCAGCCCAGCTCCGCCGCCAGTGCCGGCAGCGGCTGCCCCTTGACCGCGCCGAACAGGTCGCCGCGCGCGTAGGGACGGTTGATCATGGTCGCGATACCGCGTTCGAGGGCCGTGGGCAGCAGCGCGACCTCCGCCTCGCGGTTGCCAATGTTGTAGGTGAACTGCACGAAGTCCAGCGGCTGGGTGCGCATGATGTCCAGCAACTCGGCGTGGTAGCGGCCGTGGGAGGTGGTGATGCCGACGTAGCGCACCCGGCCCTCGCGCTTCCAGGCGCGCAGGGTGTCCAGGTGGGTCTTCCAGTCGACCAGGTTGTGCACGGCGATCAGGTCCAGGCGTTCCACGCCCATGCGCCGCGCGGAAGCCTCCATTTGCGCGATCCCCGCGTCGCGGCCCTGGGTCCACACCTTGGTGGCGGTGAACAGCGGTGGTCGCGCCGGCATCGCGCGCAGCACGTCGCCCACCCGCGATTCCGCTTCGCCGTACATGGGCGAGGAATCGATGACCTTGCCACCGGCGGCAAAAAACGCGGCCAGTACCTCGCCGAGGCGCGCCAGCGTCTCGGGCGAGGCCGCGGTATCGAAGGTGCGCGAGGTGCCCATGCCGATGACCGGCAGGGCCTCTCCTGTCGAGGGGATGGTCTTGTTGATAATCGCCGCGGGGAGTGGGGTGTCGCGGCCCAGGACCAGTGGCGGCAGGGCGCCGGTGGCCAGCAGCGAGGCGGCCCAGCGCAGCGTGTGCCTGCGGTTCAGCATGGTGACTCTCCGGCAGGTGGACGAGCGCCCAGTGTTTCAGTGGGGCTCACACAGGTCAAGAGCAGCTCAAATACAGGTCAGGTACAGGCCGGGCACGGCGCCGCCCGGAGAGCTCAGGCGCAGCGGTGCGGGTTCAGATCTGGCTCAGCGCGGGCGCGGTGATTTTCAGCTTCTGTCCCGGTTGCAGGTAGGCCTGCGCGGACAGCGCATTCCACGCCACCAGTTGCTGCTGGGAGACGTTGAAGCGGCGCGCGATGCTCCACAGGGAGTCGCCCTTGCGGATCACGTAGACGTCGTTCGCCGCGCTGCGCGACGGCGCGCTGTCGTGGCTCGCGGCCAGCGCCGGCTCGGGCATGACGTTGCCGGGTAGGATCAGGGTGCGGCCGGCGCGGATGTTGTTGCCGCGCATGCCGTTGAGGGCTTTCAGGCGCGCCACGGTAGTGCCGTAGCGACGGGCGATGGTCCACAGGGAATCGCCGGGGGCGATGCGGTGGGTCAGGTCGGGCTTCTGCTGGCCGTGGCGGGCGCTGGCCGGAATGGCCGCGAGATAGCTCTGCGGCAAACCGGCCAGGCGATCGCGCGGCACGCGCACCGGGTAGCCGCGCGGCACGTGCTTGTCGCCGTCCCAGATCGGTTCGCGCAGCGCCGGGTTGTAGCGCTGCAACTCGGCGACGTCCAGGCCCAGGGCGCGGGCGACGTCCTTGACCGGCACGTAGGCGTCCAGCGGCAGCAGTGCATAGTCGACCGGCTGTTGCACCTGCAGCCCCGGGAAATAGCGCGCCGCGTTGCGGTCGACGTCCAGGGCGGCGAGGAACGAGGCGTAGAAATTGCGCGAGGCGAAACCGAATGCGGGGCCGCTGTAGCGGGCGACAATGACGCCGATGTCTTTGCTGCCGACCGCGCGCGCCGCGCGCAGAACGCCGGTGGTGCCGTGGTTGTAACCGGTGACCGCCAGCGGCCAGCTCTCGGTGACAGCGTAATTGCGCTTGAGCAGCCGCGCGGCGGCCTCGGTGGCGGTGAACGGGTCCATGCGCTCGTCGACCACATGGTCCACGCGCATGAACTGGCGGCCGGTGGCGGGCATGAACTGCCACATGCCGGCGGCGGCGACGCGCGACCAGGCGTCGGGGTTGAAGGAGGATTCCACGTGCGGCAGCACATCGAGTTCCGGGGGCAGGCCCTGTTCGGCGAGCACCTCGCGAATGAACGGTTTCCATTGGCCGGAGCGCTCCATTCCCGCGCGGAAGCGGTCGGACTGGCCGAGTTGGAAGCGCACGTCGCGGGTGGCGGCGGCGAAGCGCTGGCTGCTGGTGCCCGCGGGCCAGGCGCCGAGCACCTGGGCCTCGGTGGCGCTGAGCCCATCGCGCTTGCCGCTGGCGAGGGTCTGCAGTGCGTTGACGATTTCCTGCTTGGCGGCACGCACGCGGCGCTCGCGCACGCTGTTGCTGGCCATGGCGGGAAGGTCGACCTGCCGGTAGACGACGGCGAGGTTGCTGGCGTCGTGGATGTAGCCCTGGTCGGTGGAGACCTCGCTGTAAACGCGGGTCCAGAACTGTACTGCAGGTTGCAGTGACGCCGGCCGCGGAAAATCCTCCGCTGCCGCGCCACAACTCAGTGCCACCAGTATGGCGAAACAGAATCCCCTGACCATCCCCTTCATCCGCAGCGTTATTGAATGCCAATTTATACCAGATAGCCCCGGGGCTGGAAGCGTGCGCAGGGGCGAACAGCGCTTTTTTTGCAGCGCGTCACAGTGCTGCTCTCAGCGGCCAGATGTATGGGATGACCGCCACTGTGACCGCGCCGCACACCAGGTTCAGGGGAATGCCCGCGCGCAGGAAGTCGCCGAAGCGGTAGCCGCCGGGACCTGCGACCATGAGGTTGGTCTGGTAGCCGATCGGCGTCGCAAAGCTCGCGGAGGCGCCGAACATCAGGGCCACCACGAAGGGCTCGGGGTTGAATCCGGCGCTGTGGCAGCCAGCCAGGACTATCGGCAGCATGATCACGGCAGCCGCGTTGTTGGTGATGATCTCTGTAAGTATGGAGGTTGTGAGGTAAGTGAGCGCCAACATCGCAAGGGGGTTCGCAGTGGCCTGGAGGACCTGTCCGGCGAGCAGGGTGGCGGCGCCGGTTTGTTCCAGCGCGGCGCCCAGGGCAAAGGAAGCCCCGATACTGAGCAGCACCGGCAGGTCGAGGCTGCGCAGGGCCTGGGTCGGGGTGCAGCTGCGACTGAGTAACATCAGGCCGGCGCCGAGGAAGGCCGCATTCAGCATGCTGAGCAGTCCCAGCGCGGCGCTCGTCACCACCGCCAGCAGGATGAGCCAGGCGAGCAGCGCGCGGTCGTGGCGGGGGCGCTCCGCGGCGATACCGCTGACCAACAGGAAGTCGCGCGCCTGGGCCTGCCGGCGGACGAAGTTGGGGCGCGCCTCGAGCAGCAGCGTATCGGCGGCGTGCAGTTCGATCGAGCCCAGGTTGCCGGGAATGCGTTCGCCGCCGCGCGCCACGGCCAGCACCACCGCCTCGTAGCGCTCGCGGAAGCGCGAATTGCGAATTGTCTGGCCGATGCATTCGCAATGCGGCGAGACCACTACCTCGACCAGGCAGCGTTCCGGGTTGGCCCGTCCCAGCGCCGGTGCCTCGCCAGTGGAGGGTACCAGGCCGTTGATGCGTTGCAGGTTGACGATGGCGTCGGTGTCGCCGGCGAAGACCAGACGGTCGCCGCCGCGCAGTTGCTCCTGTGGCGCCACGGCGCCGAGCACCTGGCCGTCGCGCTCGATTTCCACCAGGTAGATGCTACCCAGGTGGCGCAGCCCGGCGGCGGCAATGCTGCGCCCCACCAGCGGACCGTCGCTGGCCACGGCCACCTCTACGGTGTACTCGCGCGGGTCGGCGAACGCTTCCTCTGCGCTGCGCCGCGGCGGCAACAGGCTGGGGAAGGCCAGCAGCATGAAGCAGGTGCCGGCCAGCGCCACGGCCAGCCCCAACGGGGTGATCGCGAACAGGGAAAAGCTGTCGCCGGTCATCTGCGAGTAGAGGCCGTTGATCACCAGGTTGGTGCTGGTGCCGATCATGGTCAGCGTGCCGCCGAGGATGGCGGCGTAGCTCAGTGGCAGCAGCAGTGCCGACGGCGAGTGACCAATGCGCCTGGCCCAGCTGTGCACGGCCGGTATCAGCGCGGCGACGATGGGAGTGTTGTTGAGGAAACCGCTGCAGGCGATCACCGGCAGCACCAGGCGCAGGCGCGCACCGGCGAGGCTGCGCGGCAGGCCGAGTACGCGACTGACCAGGAGATCGACGCCGCCGGTCGACTGGATACCGCTGGCGACGACGAACATCAGCGCGACCGTGACCAGCCCCGGATTGGCGAAGCCGGCCAGGGCCTGCTCGGTAGCGAGCACGCCGCTCAGGCTGAGGATGGCCATGGCGCCGCAGAGCACGATTTCCGTGGCCAGTCGCCCCCATACCAGGAGTGCCAGCGTGATTGCGGTGAGCCCGAGGCTGAACCAGCCCTGCCATTCCATGTTGCGACCTCGAGGCGGTGCCCCTCCCGTACCCGACGGTGGGCACGCCGGAACCGTTGACCAGCGATCATTTCATCTCCGAGACTGGACTGCCTAGAGGAAAAATTGCCGCTTTCTCGCAGGTGCGTTTTACCGGCGCGGGCATTAACGTGGCGCGATTGCCAAACTCCCGGAGTTGAACCCATGAAATATTGTCTGCCGCTGTTCGCGGTATTGCCGCTGTGTGCCTGTACCTGGGTGGAACCCTCGGTTCAGGGCAGCGCCGTGACCCTGGTGGAGGCGGTACATGTCAGCCATTGCCAGGCCCTGGGCTCGGTCACGTCCACCACCAAAGATCGTGTGGGGATAGTCAATCGCAGCGAGGAAAAGGTGGCACAGGAACTGGTCGACCTGGCGCGCAACAAGGCTGCCTCGCTGGGCGGCGACAGTATCGTCGCCCAGGGTCCGGCGCGCGATGGCTCGCAGTCGTTCCGCGTCTACCGCTGCGGTTGAGCGGGATCAGCCGCCGGCGAGCATCCAGCTGCGCAGGCGATTGGAATCGCCGAAGGGCGTGAGCTTGCCGAAGGAGTTGAGCAGTACGATGGAGACTTCCTCGCCGTCGATCACCGCGTGCATCACCAGGCAGCGGCCGGCCTCGTTGATATAGCCGGTCTTGCTCAGCTCGATGTCCCACTTCTCGTTCTTCAGCAGGCGGTTGGTGTTGGCATAGGTGAGGTAGCCGCGGTTGCGGTAGGGGTACACATCCATGCGCTGGGTGGTGGTCGCCTCGGTGATCAGCGCGTAGTCCTCGGCCGCATGCAGCATGCGCATCAGGTCCTGGGCGGTGGAGACGTTCTCCACGCGCAGTCCCGCGGGGTCGGCGAAATGGCTGTGCTGCATGCCCAGCGCCGTGGCCTTGTCGTTCATCGCCTCGACGAACCTGGCCATGCCGCCGGGGTAGGTACGCCCGAGCGCGGAGGCGGCGCGGTTCTCCGAGGACATCAGCGCCAGCAGCAGCATCTCGCGGCGGCTCAGGGTTGCGCCGTAGTCCAGGCGCGAGCCGGTCAGGCGCACCAGGTCGCGGTCGTCTTTGGTGATGGTGATTTTCTCGTCCAGCGGCAGGCCGGCGTCCAGCACCACCATGGCGGTCATCAGCTTGGTGATCGAGGCGATCGGCCGCACGCTTTCGACGTCCTTGCCGTAAATCACGTTGCCCTCGCTATCCATCACCAGGGCCGAGGCGGAGCGCAGCCCCGGGTTGCCGGTCAGGTGGGCGAATTTCGATTCGCTGGCCGCGGCCGTATTCGCCAGCAGGCCCAGGCAGGCCAGCGCGAAAAGCATGGCTTTTGCGTAGTTCATGGTCAGTCACGTCCCGTCAGGGTTGTCTTGTCTCGCGCGGGCGATGTCAGCGCGCGTGCTTTTTTCAGGAATTTTGCCTCAGTAGCCCCGCCAGCGCCAAGTCTGCGCTGTGAAATTGTGCAGTTTCCGTGCCCCAGGGAGGTGTGCAGCGCCGCTGCGCGTTGCGACAATAGGGGCAGGTTCTGGCACCGGGACGACCCACAGATGACCATCGAGACAGATCGCGACCTCGCCGCGCTGCGCCGCATCGGCCGCATTGTCGCCAGCACGCTGCAAACCATGATGCAGCGCGCCGAGCCGGGCATGACCACCGCGGAGCTCGACGCCATCGGCCGCGACCTGCTCGCGGCCCAGGGCGCCAACTCGGCGCCGCGGCGCGACTATGGCTTTCCCGGGTACACCTGTATCAGCGTCAATGAAGAGGCGGCCCACGGCGTACCCGGCGCGCGCGTGCTGTGCGCCGGTGACCTGGTGAATATCGACGTCTCGGCGGAACTGGACGGCTATTACGCCGATACCGGCGGCAGTTTCGCGCTGCCGCCCACGGACCCGCTGAAGGAACGCCTGCTCGGCGCCACGCGTTCGGCGCTGGGTGCCGCCTGCCGCGCGGCGCGTCACGACCAGCCGCTGAACGGGATCGGCCGCGCTATCACGCGGGTGGCTCGGGACCGGGGTTTTCGCGTGATGCGCAACCTGTGCAGCCACGGCGTGGGTCGCAGCCTGCACGAGGAGCCGGGGGAGATTCCGGGTTACTACGAGCCGCGCGACCGGCGCCGGCTGCACGAGGGCCTGGTAATTACCATCGAACCGTTTTTGTCGACGAAGAGCCGCATGGCCCACGAGGCGGCAGATGGCTGGACGCTGGTCGGCGCGGCGGGCAACCTCAGCGCGCAGTTCGAGCACACCATGGTGATTACTCGGGGCAGGCCTATCCTGCTGACCGTCGCCTAGCGCCGCGATGTCGTCAGCCGGGTTCGGATTCCGCCCCGGCCTCCACCCGCAGCAGGCCGCGGAAGGCGCGGCTGGCGGTGGCGTCGCCGCGCAGTACGCGGAAGACGTCCGAGGCGATGGGCATTTCCACACCGTATTCTTTGGCCAGCGCCATCACCGCCGGTGCGCTCTTGGCGCCCTCGGCGACCATGCGCATCTCGGCGACGATCTCTTCCATGTCGCGCCCGCGCGCCAGTTCCATGCCCACGTGCCGGTTGCGGCTCTGGCCGCTGGTACAGGTGGCGATCAGGTCGCCCATGCCGGCGAGTCCGGCGAAGGTTTCCGGGCGGCCGCCCATGGCCACGCCGAGGCGGGTGATCTCCGCCAGGCCGCGGGTGATGATCGCGGCGCGGGTGTTGTCGCCGGCGCCCTGGCCGTCGCCCATGCCCGCGGCGATGGCGATGATGTTCTTGAGCACGCCGCCCAGCTCGCAGCCGATCACGTCGTCGTTGGTGTAGACGCGGAACAGGCCGCTGCCGAACACTTCCTGCAGCTCGCGCACGATCACCTCGTCGTCCATGGCGATGACGCTGGCGGCGGCGTAGCCGGCCATGATCTCGCGGGCGAGGTTGGGGCCGGTGAGTACGCCGAAGGGGTGGCCGGGCAGCTCCTGCTCGATCACCTGGGTCATGCGCATACGCGTATCCAGTTCCAGGCCCTTGGTCAGGCTGATCACCGGTACCCAGGCGTGAATGTGTTCCTTCACCGTGCGCAGCACGCTGCGAAAATGCTGTGAGGGGATGGCCATCACCACCACGTCGGCGCTGCCCACCGCCGCGCCGATGTCGGTGGTGGCGACGAGTTTTTCCGGCAGCGTGGCGTCCGGCAGGTAGCCGAGGTTGGTGTGCCGCGTGTTGATCTCCTCCACCGTGTCCGCGTTACGCGCCCACAGCGTCACTTCGACGTTGCGCGTCATTACCGCGGCGATGGTCGTGCCCCAGGAGCCACCGCCGAGCACGGCGACACGTTGTACTTGCATATCAGTCCCCCCTGGCGCCGCGATTGGCGACGCCCAGTGCGCGGATGACGTCGATCCGGCGCAGTAGTTCACGCAGCTCCCGCGCCATAGCCGCGCGCTCCTCGCGCAGGCTGTCGGTGCCGCCTTCGGTCAGGCCGCGGCTGTGCAGCATCATGTAGGCATTGGTGAACAGCAGCTTGCCGATCGACGACTCGCTGGAGATACGCCGCTGCAGGTAGGCCTGGCGCCCGTAGGCCAGGGCCTGCGCGACACACTCCGCCTGTTCCATGCCCTCCCAGGGTTCGCGCCGCGCCAGCACCTGGGCCGCCACCATGTAGGCCTCGGTATAGGTTAGCAGGGTCACGTGGGCGACCAGCGGCGGCATCTTGCGCAGCAGTTCGCCGAAGCCGGTGGCGCCCTGGGACAGGATAGTCTGCCAGTCGGCATCGTAGCGCGCCATCTCGTCGCGGATTTCCTGGTGGAACTGCTCGGTGGGTGCGTAGAAGAACTCGAACTTGAACAGGTCGCGCAGGTGGTCGACCTCTTCCCAGAATACCTCGAGCGGGTCGCGCCCGGCGGTCTCGATGGACTTCAGCAGCGCCAGCTCGATGAGCGCCTTGTTGACGAAGAAGTGGATGACCGTGTTGCGGTAGTAGCTGGCCACCGGGTGCTGCTCGAGGCCGATGCCGTAGATCACCTCGGGCCCTTCGTCGTAGCGGGTGACCATGTTCTCGTCGATCATGATGCCCAGCAGGCCTTCCATCTGGTCGGCGAAGCAGCGGTCGAAATCCTTCGAGATGCGCAGCTTGCGCTCCTCCGCCCACTGCAGCAGCAAGGTGAGGTCCTCGATCACCTCCGCCTCGGTGAGCGCGCGTGGCGCCGCGCCCAGCAGGCTCATGGTGACCAGCGAGGGGAAGGTGATCGGGGTGACCTTGTTGGCCTGTACGGCGACGTCGAAGGCGATCTTGGACAGCGCCAGGCGGTCGCCCGGCTCGGGCGCGCGCTGCAGCACCACCGGCCGGCCGATGTTCATGTACACCTTGCCCATGGGCCGGTTGAGGCTGCGCACGTAACCGATAAACCACTTCAGGGATTCTGCGCCCTTGCCCTCGCCGGTCTGCTCCTTCGCGTACTCCTCGACGTCGCGGATGATGTCGTAGCTGATCGAGATGGGCACGATGTGGATGTTCTCGGCCTGGGTCTGGTGGCAGGCCTCGAGTACGTATTTGAGCAGGCCGAAGCGCGGCGGCATCAGCTTGCCCAGGCGCGAGCGCGTGCCCTCGAAGGCCCAGTTGAGCGGGAAGCGCTTCTCCATCAGGTAGCCGATGTAGTGGCGCAGGGTGACCTTGTACAGCTCGTTGTCTTGGAAGCTGCGCTTGATGAAGATGCCGCCGGAGTGGTGCACCAGGTGGCCGAAGCCCGGGAAGTTGAGGTTGGCGCCGCCGAACATGTGCGGCATGGGGAAGTCGTTGTCGAACAGCACCTTGGGCACGACCATGCCGTCGAGGTAGGTCTTGTGTGTCCACAGCAGCATGGAGGGGTAGCTGCGCACTACCTGGCGCAGTTCCTCCATGGCCTGGCGGTCGAACACGATATCGCTGTAGCCGAGCTTGAGGCAGAAGGAATTGAAGCGCGCGTAGACGTCCAGCCACAGTGAGGTGGGTTGGGACACCATCTCGTCCATGTAGGTGGCGGCCTCTTCCATCAGCGCCTGCTTCGGCGTGCCGGTCTGTTCAGAGAGCGCTTCCACCGCGCGGTTGAAGTCGCCGCTGCTCATCAGCGTGGCGGCGACGTGGCGCGGGATCTTGTAGCGGCTGCCCTTGAGCTTGCGCTCGGCGATATCCAGCACCACAGCGGCCTGGCGAGCGACGAACCCGGCGAACGCGCTGGTACTTTCCGTGCCGGCGCTGGCGCGGTGCGAGGCGAATCGCTGCTGCAGGTTGGCCACGCTGTCCGGCTGGCCGACAACCAGGCGGATGCGTTCCGGGTGGCGGTCGAGTATGCGCCGCGCGCGGCGCGCGTTGGGCCGCCGGGGGTCGCCGAGGAACAGCTGCAGGAACAGGCCAAAGCCGCTGGTGGACTCCTCCTGCGCCTGCCAGTTGACGCGCAGCGGCACCACCAGGCTCTTCGGTGGCAGGTCCAGGGCCAGCGCCAGGTGGCCGCTATGAAAGCCGGTGCGCTCGTCGCGCAGGTCCAGGGTCACCTGTAGCGAGGGTGCGTTGCCGGTGTCGTGGTAGGCCAGCCAGCCGCGCAGGATTTCCTCTTCGAGGACGTTGCGCGCGTCGAGGATGAACAGCGTCTGCCGCGTCCCGGCCGCCAGCGGCCAGGGGTCCAGGTGCGAGTAGATCGATTGCAGTGGCAAGGCGCTTAGCTCTCAGCCGCCTTGCGCTTGGGGCGCGCCTTGGGTCGCGTGCTGGGGCGGCCGGCTGTACTGCGTGCCTTGGGCGCGCTGCGAGCGGCTTCCTGGCTGGCCGGCCTGTCGGTGGCCGGGGTTTTGGCCCTGGACTTTGCTTTGGCTTTTGCCTTAGCTTTGGCTTTGCCCGCGGCTTTTGCCGGCGCTTTCTTCGTCGCGCTCTTGCGTTTCGGGGCCGCCTTTTTTGCCGGTGCCGCTTTTGCCGCGGCCTTCTTCGCCGCTGTCTTCGCGGCCGGCTTCACGGCTGCCTGGTCTTTCGCTGCTTCGGCTGTGCTGTCACTTGCCGGCGCCGCTTCCTCCGGCTGGCCCAGGCAGCGCAGGTACATGTTGCGCACCTCGCGGATGTGCTCGTCGAGGTCGGCGCGGCGCCAGTCGGCGGTTTCCACCGGCGGCAGGATCTCCACGTCGACAGTGGCCGGGCGGTAGACGAACTCGCCGCGCGGAGCGACGTCGCCGGCGTTGCGGATGACGATGGGCACGATCGGCACCTTCGCCTGCATGGCGATGTGGAAGGCGCCTTTCTTGAACGTTGCCAGCGTCGGCGACACGGTGCGCGTACCCTCCGGCGCCATCACCACGGACTTGTTCTCCGCGTGCATCACCTCGACCAGCGAGTTGACCGACTTGATCGCCGAGCGCGCATCGCTGCGGTCGATGAAGATGGTGCCGGTGTACTCCATCACCTTGCCCAGCAGCGGCGACTCGGTCTTGATCTCCTGCTTGCCGACACTGGCGAAATCCCGGCGCAGCAGGCGCGCCAGGATGATGACATCGGCCTTGCTCTGGTGGTTGAAGATGAACACGCAGGGCCGCGAGGACCACAGGTGCTCCTCGCCCTTCACGCGCAGGCGCATGCCGATCAGCGCGCTGGCCAGTTCGCCGAAGGTGGCCACGGAAAAGTTGATGGACTCGCGGCGCGAGCCGGTGAGCGCGTAGATCGGCAGGCCTGCGATGAAACTGCCGACCATGGAACTGGTGGCGGCGACGGAGCGCGCCATCTGGCTGACACTGGGACGTCCGCGGCTGCCGAAGTGGGCCTCCGGCCATTGCTGCTCCTGGGCGACGCGCGCCAGCCGGTCGCTGGGGTTCAGCGCCACCGGCTTGCCGACCACTTCGAGCAGGTCGAGGTCGTCGGTGCTGTCGGAATAAAAGAACGCGTCGGACAGACGCGCCTTGAAGCGCTTGGCCAGGCCCTCGGCGGCGCGCACCTTGCCCTGGCCGAAGCAGGTCGGTCGCACCACCGAGCCGGTGAAGCGCCCGTCCTCGACCTCGAGGTCGGTACACAGCACGTGTTCGATACCCAGGTCGCGCGCCGCGGGCAGTACCTGGTAGGGGGTCGCCGAGGAGATCACCGCGACGGTGTGGCCGCGCGCCAGGTGCGCCTGCACCAGCGCCCGCGACTCCGGGTAGACGCGGCGCGCGATATGCTCGCGGTAGAGCTTGCGGCTGACGCCCTGGTAGGTGGTCTCCTCGATGTCCTGCAGGAATTGTGCGCCCACGTTCATCATCGCCGAGAAGCCCATGCTGCCCAGGCTGAAGCTGGCCATGGCGGTGATCAGCTCGAACAACTGTGCCGGCGAGAGATCGCCACGGCGGAACTGCTCGCGGACGAGGTCTACGGCGGAGTAACCGGAAATGAGGGTGCCGTCGAAGTCGAAAATTGCAAGGACCTGCGGTCCTTCAGGTGAATTCTCGATGGAGTGCAGAAGTTCGTCGAGCGTGGCCATGCCGATTCCCAGGAGTTTTCGCAAGCATACCTCATCGGTGCGAAAATCTGGCAATTTCGCCGGCTGCGGGCAAAAAAAAAGCCGTCACTGTACAGCTGTGACGGCTGGTCGGGGTAAAGCCTTATTGTTCTGCCCAGGTTGTTCTCTTCCCGGTCCGCTACCGGATCACGTCCCTCTGGCCGTGGTCATCTCTGACTAATGCCCACTGGCTTCCCCGAGTGCGGGCAGCGTTCCAATGTCGTGATCCATCCCATGCACAGAGCACAACTTGCTGCCAACAACTCCAGTATAGGGAGGAGAGATTTCAGGGCAAGAAATTACGCCATGATCTTTTTTTATGTCACTTGATAACCGCGGATTATAACTATCGTAACCCGCGATTGAGCGGCGCGGTCAGGGGGTGTCGGCCTTGCGGAACAGCAGCGTCATGCGGTCGGATTCGCCGATGGCTTCCATCGCCGCGCGGCGCTCGGGGTTCAGGGTGCTGCCGTCGAGGGAGGGGGGCAGGCGCCAGACCTTGTCGTCCGGCCCGGGAATGTCTTTCGGGTTGGCGTTGATCTCGCTGCTCGCGACCAGTTCGAAGCCGGCGGCCTCGAACATGGCGATGACCTCCGACTGCTTCAGGTAACCGCGACTGCCATCGCTGCCCTCGGCGGGAGCGGATTCCGGCAGGCGGTGCTGGACCACGCCGACCATGCCCTCGGGCTTCAACATGGCGCGCACCGAGGCCAGCGCCTGGCTGCGAGTACCCGCCACCGGTTCGAAACGGTTCAGGTTGTGCAGCGCGCGGAACATCAGTACGCGGTCGACGCTGCCGGCCGCCTTGGGGGGCAGCGTGCTGAACGTGAAACCGCGCGCTTTGATACCGTTGTCGGTGATGCTTTTGACCGTGTCCGGGAAGCCGGCGGTGGAGGCGATGCGCGCCTTGACCCAGTCATCGCTGAAGCCGAACAGCGGCCACATGCGGTCGTTGTAATTCACGCCGTAGATGGTGCCCTGCGCACCGAGGTAGGGGGCGAGTACCCGCGTGTACCAGCCGCCGCCGGGCAATACCTCGGCCACTGTCATGCCCGGCTCGACCTGGAAAAAGCGCAGTGTCTCGACCGGGTGGCGGGCGGCATCGCGTACGCGATCGGCCTCCCCGCGCGCTGCCACCACCGCCTCCAGCGTTGGGTCCGCTGCCGGGGTGTCGGCGAATGCCGCCTGGCCGATGGCCAGTGACAGGCCGATGGCGGACAGGATTCGAATGGCGCGAGGCATGTCGTGTTCTCCGGCTGTTGATACGGGAGGTGCGCGGGGTTTATTTCTCCGCGTCCTGCCCTGATACTGTGCGCCACTGAGGGGCGGGAAGCAAGCCATGCACCGGGGGGAACAGCAGTCTTTTAGCGCGTGGCACCTGCTCGCCGCGGCCGTGCTATTCCTGCTGGCGTTGCTGCCGCGCTGGTACAGTGCACAGACCCTGGGCTGGGATTGGGATAGCCCCGGCAGTTTCACCCTGGTGAATTTTGACGAGGCTGGTTCCTGCCGCGCCGCGCTCGAGGGCTTCAACTACAGCCCGTTTCTCGGCTTCCAGACCATCGCCATCGCCTCTGCACTCGGGCACCCGCCGCCGGTCGACGTGCGCGGGGACGAGCGCCGTGTCAAAGCCTACTGTCACAGTCCCGAACACCTGCTGGTGGCGCGCAGTTACTCGGCGCTGCTCGGTGCATTGACGGTGGTCGCCGTGGTTGTCCTCGCCGCGCAATTGCTACCCGGTAGCCCGGGTGCGGCGCTGTTCGCCGGGGCACTGGTGGCGGTGTCCGGCTTTCACATCAGCCAGTCGCAGTCGGGCACCGTGGATGCGGCCTCCACGTTTTTCATCTATGCGTTCATCGCCGCGCTCGCCTGGTCGCTGCGCAGCGGCAGGTCGTTGGGATTATGGCTGAGTGTGCCGCTGCTGGTCGCCGCCGTGTGGACCAAGTTCTGGGTCTTCGCCCTGTTCGCCTATGCCGCGTGGCTGCCGGCCGGTGCCTGGCGCTACCTCAGTGCGGGCTGGTCGGCGTGGCGCGTCGCACTGTTGCCGATCGCCCTGGCGACCTGGCTGGCGGCGCTGACCAACGCGGACTTCCCGCAACAACTACTGGTGCTGCCGCTGGCCTGTTACGCGCTGGTGATTCCCTGGACAGGTGTGCGCCGCCCGCTGTTGTTGCTGTGGCTGTTGGCACCACTGGCGCTGTGGGCGCTGACCCAGGTGGACCTCATCTATAAGTACACCGCAGGTGTGCAGGCCACGAACTTCGGCACCGGTTACGCGGACATCGGCGCCAACAAGTGGTTGCGCAACCTGGTCAATGTGCCCGCGGTGTTGTTGCTCGGCCTCGGCATTCCCGCCTGCATGCTGCTACCCGTGGGTGTGCTGCGCCTGTGGCGGGCCGCGCGCGCCGGGGATGCGCGCTGGCGGCCGTGGCTGGCGCTGCTGCCGCTGGCGGCGTTTGCGGTGTTCATGGCGTTCCTCGCCCCGGTCACCTACTACCGGCACTACCTGCCATTGATACCCGCCGCGGCGCTGTTGATCGCCGCCGGCGCCTGGGCGTGGCCCTGGCGCTACCGTCCGCTGCTGCTTGGCGCGGTCCTGGCGTGGAGTGCGGCCCTGGCCTGGGACATGGTCGGCGACTACCACGACGACCCGCGCAGGGAACTGCGTCCCTGGTTTGCCGCACATCCCGGCGTGGGGGTGTTCTACACGTTTTATGTCAACCCGCCGCCGGGGGCGCAGGTTGCCCTGTTGCGTCCCGAGTACGCCCGGGGCGACGCCAGCGCGTTGCGCCAGGCGGATTACGTGATCATGAGCGAGAACTGGTACGACACCGCGTTCGCCAACGAGTTGAACGGCCCCTTGGTCGGTAACCTTGACCGCCTGGTGAAAACCCGCCCGGAATACACGCTGTTCTATCGCCAGGTGTTGGCCGGCGAGTCGCCCTGGCTGCGGCCGGAGGCGTCTTTCGACCTGTCGCACTTCATGCCCGAGATGCTGCTGCATCGTGCGCTCTACGGCAACTTCCAGCTCTTTGTCGGCGACCTCAAGGTGTTCCGTGTGCGCAAGTAATGCCGGGCTGATGGCACGTGGCCTGCGCTTCGGCGTGGTCGGCGTAGTGACCGCCGCATTGCACTACGGCACCCTCTACCTCGGTGTCGCTTGGCTGGGGCAGGGCAGCACCGCGGCCAGCAGTGTTGGCTTTGTCGTGGCGGTCAGTTTTAATTACGCGATGCACTATTACTGGACTTTCGCCGATGGCGTCGAAGCCGCCCCACACGGGCGAGCGCTGCGTCGCTATGCGGCGATGGTCGCCGTCGGTTTCGTGCTCAACGCACTGGTCATGTATCTGGGCGTGCACGGCCTGCACTGGCACTACCTGCTCGCCCAGGCTGCCGCGCTGGTGGTGGTTGTCGCCTGGAACTTCACACTGGCCAACGCCTGGGTTTTCCGGGCCTGAGGGGGCGGTTTGTCGCACACCATTACAGTCGTCGTGCCTATCTACAACGAGAGCGACGTACTCGCGCAGTTCCACGAGCGCCTGTGCGGGGTGCTGGATGCCTGTGCCGGCGAGTTCTCGATACTCTACGTGGACGATGGCAGCGAGGACGACAGCCTCGCCCTGCTGCACGACCTGCGCAGCACGGATTCACGCGTCGGCGTGATCGAGCTGTCGCGCAACTTCGGCAAGGAGGTGGCGCTGAGCGCCGGGCTGGATCACGCCGGCGGTGAAGCGGTGATCGTCATGGACGCCGACCTGCAGGACCCGCCGGAACTGATCCCGCAATTCATCGACGCCTGGCAGGCCGGCTACGACGTGGTCTACGGCCAGCGCCGCGACCGGCGCGGCGACTCCCCCTTCAAGCGCAATTCCGCGCGCGCGTTCTACCGTGTGCTCGGCGTGTTGAGCGACGTCGAGATACCCCGCGATGTCGGCGATTTCCGGTTGCTCAGTCGGCGCGCGGTGGAAGCCCTGAAATCGCTGCCGGAGCGGCACCGCTACATGAAGGGGTTGTTCGCCTGGATCGGTTTCCCGCAAAAGGCCATCCCCTACGACCGCGAGGCGCGCGTCGCCGGTGTGTCGCGCTGGAATGTCTGGCGCCTTTGGAATTTTGCCCTCGAAGGCATTACCTCTTTCTCTGCAGCACCCCTGAAGATGGCCACGTACCTGGGGCTGGTAACGTCCACCGTGGCCTTCATATATGGTGTCTACATGTTGTTGCGCACGTTGTTCTTCGGCAACCCGGTACCCGGCTACCCGTCGCTGATCATCGTTATCCTGTTCCTGGGCGGTGTGCAGTTGATCTGCCTTGGCATCATTGGCGAATACCTCGCGCGCACTTACAACGAGAGCAAGCAGCGGGCCCTGTACTTCATCAAGGGCTATCACCCCTCTGCCGACCAGCACAGCGACGAATCCTGATGACTACCGACACCCCCGTTGCCCGGCCGGCGATGATGCGACTCGACCCGCTGCAGGTTCTGCTGTTCCTCGCCGGCATTCTTATCTACCTGTCCTTCGGCTATACCGAGATGGCTGGCTCGGACCTGTGGTGGCACCTCGCCGCCGGGCGCGAGTTGTTCCAGACCGGGACGCCCTGGATGGTGGACGACTGGTCCTACTCCGCCCTCGGCCACGACTGGCTGAACCACGAGTGGTTCGCCGATATCATCTTCTGGTCCTGGGCGTCGGCTTTCGGCCAGGCCAGCCTGGTGTACTGGAAGTGGCTGGTGGTGATCGTCACCTTCTGCCTGTTGCAGTGGACATTGCAGCGCCAGACCGGCAATGGTTTCGCCGCGCTGGTCTGCGCCGCGCTCGCGGCGGCTATCGCCGCGCCGTTTATCGATATTCGCCCGCATCTTTACAGCCTGTTGTTTTACTGCCTGCTGCTCTGCCTGCTGTTGGGCAAGACACCCAGGCGCTGGCTACTGGCACTGATCTTCCTGGTCTGGGTGAACCTGCACGGCGGGTTTTTCTTCGGCCTGATGGCGCTGGGCGTGCTGCTGTTTCCCTGGCGCAATTTCAGCCTGCTGCGTCTACGCACGGCGTTTCTTACGGGGCTGCTGTGTCTCGCCGCGGCGGCCATCAATCCCTCCGGCTTCGAGACGTTTCTCTACCCGCTGGTTTACGCCTTCGACAGTAGCTCGCCGTACCGCGGGCTGGGCGAATGGCTGCCGCCCTTCAAACCCGGCGGCATCCGCTCGCCGCTGTTTTTCTATTTCATGTGGGCGCCGCTGTTGGCGCTGGTCTATGCCGTGCCCGCGGTGAGAAAGCGCCTGGGCGACGTGCCCTGGGAAGGGCTGGTGCTTACCGGCCTGACCCTCGCCATGGCATTGACGAGCCGCCGCTTCATTCCGATTTTCGGCATCTCCCTGGCATTGCTCCTGGCGCCGCTTGCCGGGCTGGTGTTCGATGTGCTGCGCCACCGCGCGCTGCAGTACCTGGTGGCGATGGTATTCATCAGTGTCGGTGTGGCGCGCCTGTGGTACTACCCGTTACAGGCGGCGCCGGCGTTCCACTACCTCACCGCCGAGTACACCTACCCCGAGGACATGGTCAGCTTCATGCAGGCCAACGACCTGCACGGCAAGGTGTTCGCGCTGTACAACTGGGGCGGCTACCTGCACCTGCGCACCGACGGCGCGATGAAGGTGTATATCGATGGCCGCGCCGACACCCTTTACTCCGCCGACGAGTACAACCTGTATGTCGGCGTCCTGCGCGGCATGCCGGGCTGGATCGACGTTATCGAAGGCACCGGGGCGCAATACATACTGTGGCCCGCGGCCTCGCGCAACGGGCCGCGGATGCTCGAGCGCCTGCTGGCCAGCAAGCGCTGGCGGCTGGTCTACCAGGACGCAGTGTCCTTCCTCGTGGTGCGCAACGGCGTGCCGATACCTGAAAAACTCAAGGCCTCGCCAGGCTCGCCCGCGCGGGACCTCACGGTGGCGATGAACGCCGCGCGGGAGAACCGGGTGGAACTCGCCCTGGTGTACACGCGGCGTGTGCGCGAGGCAGTGCCGTGGCAGAAGACCGCCTGCCAGCTGCAGGTGAACATGCTGCGTTTCCAGGACCATCTGCGCGAGGCGGCTGACGTTTTGCAGGAGTGCCGGGGCTGGTTCCCCACCGACATGCTGAATTGATCAGCTTCAGCGCAGCTCGGCCAGCAGGGAGTCGATGCCGTGCAGGGCCTGGCTCGCGTAGCCGCCGCCGAACAGGTTGAAGTGGTTGAGCAGGTGGTAGAGGTTGTACAGCGTGCGGCGCGTGCCGTAACCCGGGTCCAGGGGCAGTGCCGCGCGGTAGGCGGCGTAGAAATCCGCGCCGAAGCCGCCGAACAATTCGCTCATTGCGATATCCGCCTCACGATCGCCGCGGTACACCGCCGGGTCGAATAGCACCGGCATGCCGGTCTCGTCCACGCCCCAGTTGCCGCCCCAGAGGTCACCGTGCAGCAACGACGGGAATGGGTGATAGGTGGTGAAGAATTGAGGCAGCACTTCCAGAAGTTGCTCGCCGCGGTGGATCAAAGTGTGCGGGGCGCCGTTGTTTGCCGCCAGGCGGAGTTGGAAGCCCAAACGCTGTTCGCGCAGGAAGCTTATCCATTCATCCGCGAGTAAGTTCGGCTGCGGCGTGGTACCGATGAAATTGTCGCGCGGCCAGCCGAAGTGTGCACCGGGTATGGCATGCAGTGCCGCCAGTTGTTCGCCGAAACGTGCGCCGGCCGCCGATGGGCTGCCGCGCATCTCGATGAACTCCAGCGCCAGCCAGGCGCCGTCGGTATCGACGCCGTGGGCGATGGCGCGCGGTACGCGGATGCAGCCGGTGTCGCCCAGCGCGTTGAGTCCGTCCACCTCCGCCGCGAACATGGGCAGGCGGTCCGCCAGGTTGCGCTTGACGAAAACGCGTTGGCCATCGCCCTCCAGGCATATCGCCTCGTTGATATCGCCACCGCCTATTCTTCGTGAGCTTGTAGGCTTGAATGGGCGCCCGGTGGCGGCGGTGATGGCTTCCTCGATTGAAGGCACCGGGTTGATTCTGGACATTATATGCTTTCTATATCTTTAACTTCCCAACAATCTTCTTGAAGAATGAGCCAAGTTGTGTAGGTGAAGGTTCTCCTTTTAACCGTCCAACAGCATCTGCTATTGACTGAAGGTCATCGCATTGAATGTTGTGCTCGCTTTGCGACAGAGCGAGTTTTTCCATAAGCCAATCAATCGTGCTTGGGCTCACTCTCAATATGTCCTCCTCATTTCGAAGGGCGTTTGTGTCGTAAGCGGTGATGTCTTCTTCTATGGAAAAGCCAGCCCTATCTTCAAACCTCTGGACCGCATGCTCTCCTGAAATAAGTAACTCTCTATAAAGTTCGCTGTGAAAATGAAGCTTTTCCCCTTTAAGCTGGCGCAACTCTGAGAGAAGCGTTTTATCTTCCGGTTTGAAATCCCGGTGGAACTTTCGGTAAATATACAGTAGTTGAATCGCCTCTTTGGACAGGCTGAAGTTGCTTGAAGGCACATCGGCATCTCTCCAGGGCAGTTCAGCTTTGTCCATAAAATATCGCACTACATCTCCGTTGGGGAAAAGACTCTTATCGTACTTGTGTGCAAAGACATTTTGACTTTCAAAAACATCATCCAGGATGTTCAGTCGAATCGCGTAGGAAAAGTTGTATTTTTCGTTGAGTGGGCGAAAAGACTGCTTTTGTCGCTCTTGAAACGCACTTTCCATCCTTGATTTCATCGGGCGAAAGAATATATGAACCACTATCTTGCTGTAGTACGGTTTAAAAAAATTGTACAGCTCTAGCGTGTTTTCACGGTTCAGCTTCGATATGGATTCGGCGGAAATAATGTCAATGTCTGTATTGCTTTTCTCAATAGCCTCTTGCAGTTTGTTTCTCGCGTGATCTCTCACTTGGGGGCTCTTGCCGGGCTCAAAGGCCTGATTTATCCACATCGACGAATTCGGAATTCCCGAGTTCAAATACGTATGTTCAGCTTCGTCCCTTGTGTGGAAGAGATAATCCTGAATTGAAGAAGTTCCAGTTTTATGTGTTCCAGGATGTACAATTAGCTTTTTTCCACTCATACCAAAATCCGACTAAGGAGCCCACGGAGTCAGTTCTCCGGTCAATAATTCTCGAGGCCTGCTATACGCAACAGCTTACACATTAAAATCAGCTGCACAGAGCCGAATTTGAAGGGCACAGCGAGCCGACAGGGTGTGCATTTTAGTGTAATCGCGCTGAGGGCTGCACCAGCTATGAACAGCAAGCAAAGAAATTTTCAGTGAGCGTTTTCACCCGCCCGCGCTCAATTCCCAAGTTGTTCCATTAAACAAGGATTATCACATATCACAGGTTGTGACGCCTCCTGATGGATGAATCGGTTGGCCGTGCCAATTTCTTCGAGCGTGGCTGAATGCGGGGCTCGAGCATATCGCGCCGCCCCTCGGGCGAACACCGCGGGCACCTTCTCTCCTGGAGGATGGATCGGTCTAGTGGAGTTGCAGTGGTTACGCATGTTGCAATTCCACCCGTCGCATCCTGCAAGCTCGCGAACTCGCGCGGTTGCAAGGAGTAGGCCCGGAACTAGCCGTGGCAACTATGGGCGTTCTCATTCTGAGTCAGCTAGCGGGGTTGGATGAAGTGCAACTCCAGCCAAGTGTGTTTTGAGAAGAAGGGCATGGTCTTGCTGGTCAACGCCGGGGCATTGACCAGCACGGTCCGGGCGGGTGGCCAGTGTATTGCGTCCAGACAACCCATTTCGCAGGTTGGGCGCTGGCGGCGGAGGCGTCCATGCTGCCGAAATCGGATATCTAGCGGTGCAGGGTGGTCAAGCCTTTGGCGTACTCATCGGTCGAGTCAGCCGTCGGCGGAAGTGGTTATCCCCCGACGTGCCCGACATTCAGTCAAGAGCAGTTTGGCTCAGTTGCTCTAATTTCCGCCGCTTTCTCGGATTATACTTCAGCTCGATTTATTCAAGGATGTCGGCATGAGCTTCAGCCCGAGTGACTTGCCGGCGATGGTTCACCTGTTCCCGTTTCAACACACTGAAGAAGCTCTCTGCGGCGGCATTGTCGTAATAGCTGCCAATAGCACTCTTGCTACTTGTGATTTTGTGGCCAGTCAGGAATTGCTGGTACTCATGGCTGGTAAACTGGGAACTTGCGATCCGAGTGGAGTACCACTGGTGCCTTCGACTTTCGCCACCACCACGCCATGAGGACAGCCTGAATTAGCAGTTTTCGAACCATGTGGTGGCTCATTGACCATCCCACTAGCTGGGCACCGAAGAGGTCGATGACCACAGCCAGACCTGGCCAGCCTTCGCCAGTTCGCAAATAGGCAGTATCGGTTCCCCACTTGGTATCAGCCCCTTCGCGCAAAAAATCACGCTCCTTCTTCACCTGCCGAGATCCTCGCTGGACACGTGCGATTTCCTCATCTCTAGGATAGCCGTGGCCGGAATACACCCGCTTGCGTGGCTCCGAAGCTTGCTTCACCCACTGGCGGAGCATGTTGCCATCGATACCCGGGTTTCGGGCAATTTCGGATACGGGAGTATCGGACTGCTGCACCAAGCGTATAGCTTCTTGTTTACACTCAGGCGAGTATCGTTTTCTCCAGGACATGGGATACCTTGTTCAAGTCGTGACTATCCATTGTTAGTCTGGGTATCCGTCGTGTCGGGGGAGAACCAATTGACCCGGGCCGGGAAACGTATGAGTGCGATTTACAGCGAGAGCCCGAAGCCATTAGCACAGAAAGTCTTTATGCAAATCGACGTCCCAGTCTGCCTCGGCAACGGAAATGCCTTGCTCTTTGACGAGGCGCACCACCTCCAATTTGGATTTGCGGCGGAACCGTATACGTGTTGTCGTAATCTGCCTCCAGATTCATCGTGACACCCAAACCAGGCATAGACGAAATTTGGGGGCAGGCCACCCACCGTCAGCGGAGGAAGCAAGAGCACGAAATTCAAGCCAAGCATCACCTCGGAGTAGAATCAACTGCAGTTACATGAGCAGCTATACCGGCAATTGTGGGCGCGCGCAGTTTCGGGAGTTCAAGGCATGATCAATGTTTTGCGCTGCGGCTGGCATGTTAGTGTGCGGATCCAGGTCGGCGACAATGATCAGCCAAGTGTTTGAATTTAAAAAAGTAAAAATGCGAAATCAAGTTCATCACCTGAGAATGCGTTATCCAAGCTACACCTCTCGGAAAGAGCAATTCGGGCCAAAATCAACCGTCAAGCCCACCTCTTGACGAAAGTATTGAGCAATGACCCTCATCCATCTATAATCCCGCCCCTCTTCAGGACTATAGCTCAGTTGGTTAGAGCGCTACCTTGACATGGTAGAGGTCCCCAGTTCGAATCTGGGTAGTCCTACCAAATCCCAAAGCCCCGGCACCCGCCGGGGCTTTTTCGTTCCGGGGTCAGAGCCCTTTTCGAGCGAAAATGATTTCCCAGCGTTCACCAGAATAATGTGCCGGCTCTCCGCAGACATCTTTCATGACCAAAAAGGGCTCTGACCCCTCTTTTCATTCGTTTGAATCCGGGGTGGATGGTGGTAGTATCTGGACAGGTGGTAAGGCCAATTATGGCCGCCTGGCCAAAGATCAAGTGTAATACCGTCCTGCTACGCTGTCCCCGGACCCGAACTACAAGAACGATATATCGATGAAGATTATTGACGCGAAAGTGATCGTCACCTGCCCGGGGCGCAATTTCGTGACCCTCAAGGTGGTCACCGACGAGGGCGTGTACGGGATCGGCGACGCCACCCTGAACGGCCGCGAGATGGCGGTGGTTTCATACCTCGAGGACCACATCGTGCCCTGCCTGATCGGCCGCGACCCGCAGCAGGTCGAGGACATCTGGCAGTACCTGTACCGCGGTGCGTACTGGCGCCGGGGCCCGGTGACCATGACTGCGATCGCCGCGGTGGATGTCGCCCTGTGGGACATCAAGGCGAAGATCGCCAATCAGCCGCTTTACCAGTTGCTCGGCGGCAAGTCCCGCGACGGGGTGATGGTCTACGGCCATGCCAATGGCGGCGATATCGCCGAGACCGTCGACGAGGTGGGCCGCTATATCGACATGGGCTACAAGGCCATCCGCGCACAGACCGGGGTGCCGGGACTGCCGTCCACCTACGGCGTGGCCAGTGAAAAGATGTACTACGAGCCCGCCGATGCGGAACTGCCCACCGAGAACGTGTGGTCCACCGAGAAGTACCTCAACCACGTGCCGAAGCTGTTCCAGACCCTGCGCGACAAGTACGGCTTCGATCACCACCTGCTGCACGACTCCCATCACCGCCTGACCCCGATCGAGGCGGCGCGCCTGGGCAAGGACCTTGAGCCCTTCCGTCTATTCTGGCTGGAAGACACGGTCACCGCCGAGAACCAGGAGAGCTTCCGCCTGATTCGCCAGCACACCACCACGCCGCTGGCGGTGGGCGAGGTGTTCAGCTCGATCTTCGACTGCCAGCAGCTGATCACCGAGCAACTGATCGACTACATTCGCGCCACCGTTGTGCACGCCGGCGGTATCACCCACCTGCGGCGCATTGCGAACCTGGCGGACCTGTACCACGTGCGCACCGGCTGCCACGGCGCGACCGACCTGTCCCCGGTGTGCATGGGCGCGGCCCTGCACTTCGATACCTGGGTGCCCAACTTCGGTATTCAGGAATACATGCGGCACACGCCGGAGACCGATGCGGTGTTCCCCCACGTCTATACCTTCGACGACGGCTACCTGTACCCGGGCGAGGTGCCCGGCCACGGCGTGGATATCGACGAGGCACTGGCGGCAAAATACCCCTACAAACCCGCCTACCTGCCGGTCAACCGCCTGCAGGACGGCACCATGTTCAACTGGTAGGGTGGCGCGCGCCACCCATCCAGGGTAGAGCGAGTGACACGCCAGGGAATCGCAGCGCTCGGCGAGGTGATGGTCGAACTCGCGCCGACGGAGATAGCCGATAACTACCGGCTCGGCTTCGCCGGCGACAGTTTCAATACCGCAATAACACTCGCCAGGTTCGGTGTGCCCACCGCCTACGCGACCGCGCTCGGCGATGACCCGTTCAGCGCGCGAATCCTCGACCTGCTGTTGGGCGAGGGCATCGAGCAGACCCTGGTGGAGCGGTATCCAGGACGCCAGCCCGGCCTGTACGCCATCACCAACGACGCCGATGGCGAGCGCAGTTTCCACTACTGGCGCAGCGAATCCCCGGCGCGCGAACTCTGGGCACACGACGCGCAGCGGGAGCGGCTGGAGCGGCAGCTGCGATCGTATTCCATGCTCTACCTGTCGGGCATTACGCTGGCCATCCTGCGCGCCGACGCCCGCACCCGCCTGCTGGCCTTCCTCGCAGACTACCGGCGCGACGGCGGCAGCGTCGCCTTCGACAGCAACTACCGCCCGCGCCTGTGGCCGGACGCCGGGGCTGCGAGGCACGCCATCGGCGAGTTCCTGCATACGGCGACGGATATCGCGCTACTCACCCTGGAAGACGAGCAACTATTGTGGGGCGACGGCGACGCCGGGGCTGTCATCCAGCGCCATAGCGAGGGCGCGGCGGGCGAGATCGTCATCAAGCGCGGCGGCGAGCCCGTCCTGCTGTTTGCCGATGACCGTCTGCAGCAGGTCCCCGTGCCCGCGGTTGCCGGCATTGTCGATACCACCGGCGCGGGCGACGCGTTCAACGCCGGCTATCTCGCCGCTCGCTATCGCGGTGCCAGGGCTGAGTCTGCCGTACAACAGGGCAATCGTGCGGCTGCTGCGGTGATCCAGCGTCGCGGTGGCGTCGTGCCGCGGGACTATTTCCAGCAGGCCATGGCTGCGGCGGGCGATTGACAGTGCCGGCGTATCCTGCAATTCTCGTTGGCCTGACCACCTGACTTATTGACAATCTCGACGCTGCCTCCCGCCCCTCGCTATGCAAATCGAAGCCGTTAAAGTCCGCCGCCTGTACCTGGAAGTCGCCAGCCAGATCGAGAAATTGATTCGCTCCGGCGAGATCCAGCCTGGGGATCGCCTGCCCTCGGAACGCAACCTGGCGACCAGCTTCAAGGTCAGCCGTCCCACCATCCGCGAGGCGATGATCGCCCTGGAAATCGCCGGCCTGGTGGAGATCCGCACCGGCTCCGGCATCTACGTGATCGACAAGGGCCAGCCGGACAAGGGGCTGGTCGACGAGGGGCCGGGCCCTTTCGAGGTGCTGGAGAGCCGCATGGTGGTCGAGGCTGAGATCGCCGCCCTGGCGGCCGCGCGCATCAGCGACGAGCAGGTCGACGAACTGGAGGCCGCGCTGCGCGAGATGGAGCGCGAGGACGCCGAGGGTTCGGTAACCGAGCGCGCCGACCACAGCTTCCACTGCGTCATCGCCGCTGCCTCGGGCAACAGCGCCCTGGCCTCGGTGGTGGAGTGGCTGTGGGACCTGCGCAACAACTCCCAGATCAGCACCCTGTTTCACCAGCGTGTACGCGAGAAGGGGGTCCACCCCTCGCTGGACGACCATCGCCGCATCTTCAACGCGATGCGCGCCCGCGACCCGTTGCGCGCCCGCGAAGCCATGCGCGCGCATATCGCGAATGCGATAGACACTGACATCGCGCTGCTCGAAGCAGAAAAAGACACCTGAGTAGCGACGCTCCCGCGTCGACCCCGCTCCGGCGCCCACCGCCTTCCCCTCCCACTGGATGAAGACCCTCCCGCCGTCATCCATCGCCGTCGGACGCGCTCGCGTCGACATCGGCCGCACCAGGAATCGCACGCAAAAAAAAGGGCAGCAACGCTGCCCAATGCACTCACCACAGCCTATGTGTGGCGCCCGTGAGCGCCGGGTGTCTAGAAGTGCTTGGAAATACCGAACTTGAACACGCGGCCGAGGGTCCATGACCACTCGGAATAGCTGAGGTTGCTCTGCTGCCGGTACGCCGAGGGGTCCTCGTCGAACAGGTTGTCCACGTTCAGCGACAGGGACAGGCCGTCCATGAACCCGGAGTCGGCCTGGAACTGGTAGCCCACGAACAGGTTGGTGACGAGGAAGTCGTCGACCTTGCTCTGGTTTACCGCGAGGGTCGGGTCCGCGTCGTACTCGTCGGTGTAGCGGAAGTTCAGCCGCGCCTGCAGGGCATCCCGCGCCCAGCCAATATCCGCGGACACGAACAGGTCCGGGTTGTAATTCAACTGGTCGACCTCGGTACCGCTCTGGGTCAGCACGAAGTCGGTCTGGTAGTTGCCGGACAGCCCGTAGGACATGACGCCGAAGGAGGTGTCGTGGGTGTAGCGCACCGCAAAGTCTATGCCCTTGAGCAGCGCTTCCTCGGTGTTGGCGATACGCCGGTCGACCACCACGCCGACCTCGGTGGCGTCGATGTCGGCGTACTGGTTGCCGTTTTCGATACTGGCGAGAATGGCGTCCCACTCGGCCTGGGTGGGCTCGAAGATGAACTTGTCCGGGTTCAGCAATACCGCCTCGGAACGCTGCGGGTTGACCGCGCCGAGCAACTGCCGGAACTCGATCTCGTAGTAATAGGTCTCCACCGACAGGCCCTCGAGCGGGCGCAGTTCGAAGCCCACGCCCCAGGTCTCCGCGGTCTGCGGTTCCAGCGTGCCGCTGGCGCCTTCCAGTACCAGCACGTCATCGCGCGAGGGGTTGGTGCGCTCGCCCAGCGGGTCCGGCACACCGGCGGCGGCGTTGAAGATATAGCGGCCGTTGCCGGTGACGATGCTATCGAGTACGGTCGGCGCGTTGAAGGACTCGCCCCACTTGCCGAACAGGGTGATCCACTCGAAGGGCTCGTAGGTGATGCCCATGCCCGGGTTGGTGGTGTCGCCGAAGTCACTGTAGTCGTCGTAGCGAATCGACAGCGACAGG
Organism: Mangrovimicrobium sediminis; assembly: GCF_004745945.1. Lineage (GTDB taxonomy): Bacteria > Pseudomonadota > Gammaproteobacteria > Pseudomonadales > Halieaceae > Mangrovimicrobium > Mangrovimicrobium sediminis. Next base: position 48,162 of record NZ_SRLE01000012.1, read on the forward strand.
TCCAGCGAATCGAGGATGGGCACGGAGAGTTCGGCGAAGGCGGAGGTCACGTCGCGGTTACCCGAGACCTCGTTCAGCGCGCCGGCGCCGCCGAAGGTGGTTTCGCCGCTGCGCTTGCTCGCCTCGTCGCGGGCGTATTCCACGCCGACCGCGGCCTTGAGCATGCCGGCGGGCAGTTCGAACACGTCGCCGTCGGCGATGGCGCGGATGTCCAGCAGTTCCTGCTCGACCTCGTCCAGCACCTGCCAGTTGAGAATGTCCTGGACTACCGCAGTGTCTGCCGCGGCCACGTTCAGCGGGTCCAGGTCGCCGTTGGCAACGTAGTCGACCAGCTTGGTGCGGTCGGTCTGCGGGTCGGACACGCGGTTGTCGGACTGGCCGTAGTGCAGCAGGGTATTGATCTGCCAGCTGTTGGGCAGGTCGATGGTCAGCTCCGGCGTGATGCCCCAGGTCTCGATGCCGATTTCCAGGTCGCGACTGCGGTAGTCCGGGTGCGTGCCGAAGGAAAAGCCGACCTGCGAGGTGCTCACCAGGTCGCCGATGTTGTCGCCGGTCAGACCCAGTTCGGTCGGCGTCGGCTCCGCGACGGTGTCTCCGGTCGGGTAGCGGGAATAGTTGGTGGAGCGATCCATGTAGTACGCCTTGACCTTCAGGGTCAGGCTGTCGGACAGGGACTGGGTAATACCCGCATAGAAGTTGTCGCGCTGTTGCTCGGGCAGCAGGGCGGCCTTGCCCTTGACGTCGCAGGGTTCGCCGACCGGGGTGACGCCAGCGCCCGGGGCCAGTGGGTTGTCGGTCCAGCCGGCGCCGAACCAGAACCAGGTGGTCACCGCGCCCACCGGTTGCAGGCACTCGGTGCCATCCGGGGTGAGCACGCTGCCATCCTCGTTCCAGGTGCCCTGTGCTGCCCAGTCGCGGTCCTCGGTCAGCACGGAATCGCGGTCCGTGGTAGCCAGGGCGACATAGCCCGAGCCGTCTGTCCAGGACGTGCCGGCGACCACCGAAGCCTGCCAGCCATCGTAGTCGTCGCCCATGTCGTAACCCAGGTCAACCTTTACACCGTCGAACTCGTCGAGGGTGGTGAAATTGATCACGCCCCCCACCGCATCGGCACCGTACAGCGAGGAACCGCCGTCGGTGACCACTTCCACGCGCTGCATGACAGCGGTGGGGATGACATCCGGGTCCGGCGAGGCCTGGTCGGTGCCCACCGGCGTGATGCGGTGGCCGTCCATGAGCAGCAAGGTGGTGGCGCCGGTCGCAGCATTGATACCCGGCAGGTTGCGCAGGTTGGGGCGGTTGACCTGCAGGCCGCCGGCACCGCGCGGGTCCTGCTCCGGGCGCCGGTTAAAGAAGTTGGAGACCTGGGGAATGGTGGCCAGTAATTCGTTGGTGGTCACCGCGCCGGTTTCCAGGATGGCCTGGGCATCGAGGCCGATGATCTTCGAGCCGGCCGCCTCGACACCGCGGATCAGGGTGCCGGTGACCAGGATCTCCTCGAGTTCCAGGGTTGAACCGTCATCTGTGGCGCCGGCCGGTGCCTGGGCGAGCGCCGCGCCGGAGGTCATTGCTACGGACGCGGCGCCCAGCGCCAGCCCCTGGATATAGCGGTGTACGGACTTGTACAGTGTTTTGCGATTGGTCATTGCTCAAACCCTATTGTTATCGAGTGTGAAAATCGGGGCGATGGTGCTTCGTGGTTCCTGTGGTCCGGAAACGTTCCGCGAGACCGACTCCCGGCAACCGCCTTTGTGTCAGCGGCCTGTTTGTTATGGTTTCAATGCAACCCGCTCGGGGCCGCTGGCAGTATCGAAGGCGGCCGGGCTCCGGGGCCGGGCACAAGAACGGGCCAGAACCGCTCTTTTTCGATATTGGTCATGCCACTAGGCCAGACTATCCCCAACTGCTTTGCGCTGTCAATATAGCGCGTGTCACAGGTAGATCCGCGGCGGATTGGCCGGGTAGCTCGTGAAAATAGCGAAAGCCCTGTATTTATAGGTTTTTGAGAGTATGGGAGAACACCGGGCGCGGTGCGGAGCACGGTATTCGGAGGTCCCGCCATGGCGCCGCCGCATGCATGGACAGCTAACTTGACGTCATCCCAGGATTTACTCATTATTTGGCCAGACCAGATAGTGGTAAGACCAATTATTAGACCGGCCACAAGGAAACCCCACGCTTGAAACCCCTGCTCCTCACCTGCGCCCTGTGTGCCGTGTTCTCGGTCCTGGCGTCCTGTGCCTCTCACGGTGACCCGGGCGGTGCGACTGCCGCCAGCATGTTTGATGGGCCACGCACTGCTTTGCATCTGCGCCAGGGCTGGCGCTTTCGTTTCGGCGACGCGCCGGAGGAGGTGACCCGGGAAGTCTTTGATGACAGTGCGTGGCGCCAGGTCAGCGTGCCGCACACCTGGAACCGTGTGGGCACCTATGGCCTGCAGGAGGCGCCTGGCAACGACGGCCGGCGGGGTGTCGGCTGGTACCGGCTGCACTTTGCGGCGCCGCAGCCGGCCTCCGGGCAGCGTCATTTCCTGCAGTTCGATGCGGTGGCGACCATTGCCGAGGTCTGGCTGAACGGCGTGCGCGTGGGCGGGCACCGCGGCGCGTTCGCGCGCTTTCGCCTCGATGTCACCGAAGCCCTGCGCCCGGGGGACAACCTGCTGGTGGTGAAGGCGGACAACAGCGCGCCGGCGCCGGGCAGCAGTACCGAGCATGTCCTGCCCCTGGGGGGCGACTACTTCCTGTTCGGCGGTCTCTACCGCGAAGTCTCGCTGGTCAGCGCCGCCAGCGCGCAGATCGACCTGCTCGACCACGGCGGTCCCGGCATCTACATCCACACGCCGCAGGTGAGCCGCGAACGCGCCTCGGTCGCGGTGCTGGCCCGCCTGCGCAACTTCGGCGAGTCCGCACGCGACCTGACCCTGGTGACCACCGTTCACGATGCCGGCGGCGCCGCGGTGGCCACAGACACTGCACCCGTAGACCTCGCGGCGGCCGCCACCACGGAAGTGCAGCGCATGCTGGCGATTGCACAGCCGCGGCTGTGGGATGGCCGCGCCGACCCCTATCTGTACCGAGTCGCGGTCGAGTTGCGCGAGGGCAGCCGGGTGATCGACCGCGTAGAGCAGCCACTGGGAGTGCGGACCTTTGCCTTCGACCCGGACCGCGGCTTTATCCTCAATGACAAACCGCTGCGCCTGCGCGGCGCCTCGCGCCACCAGGACCGCGAGGGTAAGGGCTGGGCGCTGTCCGCGGCGGACCACGCCGAGGACATGGCCACCATGGCGGAGATGGGCGTGAACAGCGTGCGCCAGGCGCACTACCAGCACGCCCAGGCGTGGACGGAAGCCGCCGACCGCAGCGGCATGGTGGTGTGGGCGGAACTGCCCTGGACTCACGAGACCTCGGTGCGCCACGCGGCGCTGCCGGCGACTGAGCTGGAGGAAAACGCGAAGGCGCAATTGGTCGAACTGATCCGCCAGAACTACAACCACCCGTCCATCGCCATCTGGGCAATGGGCAACGAGGTGGATGTCGGCAACCTTGTGCAGGTGCGGCGCAACCGTGGCAAGGGCGAGCTTTCCCGGCCGCGCGCGCTGCTGGAATCCCTCAGTGCGCTGGCGAAGAGCGAGGACCCCAGCGGCCGGGTGACCGCCTACGCGGATTGTTGCGATGGCGCGGCAATCAGCGTGCCCGGCATGCAGGATCTGGTCGGGGCTACCGACATCACCGCCTTCAACCGCTACTTCGGCTGGTACTACGGCACGCCGGAGGACATGGGTACTGCCCTGGACACCATGCACGCCCGCTACCCGCAGCAGCCTGTCGGGGTCAGCGAGTACGGCGCCGGTGGTGCCTTCACCCAGCACACCGACAACCCCGCCGCTGCGGCACCTAACCCGCAGGGCCGCCCGCACCCGATGGAGTACCAGAGCTGGTACCACGAGGAGAACTGGCGAGAACTGCGCTCGCGGGATTACCTGTTCGGTACCTGGATCTGGAACATGTTCGACTTCGCCGCCGGCAGCGAGTCGGTGAAGCGCGCGGAAGGGGACACCGTCAATATCAACGACAAGGGCCTGGTACACCGCGACCACAAGCAGCGCAAGGATGCCTTCTACTTCTACAAGGCGGTGTGGTCGGATGAGCCCGTGCTGCACCTCACCAGCGCGAGCTACACGGACCGCCCCTACCCGGTGGTGGATGTGCGCGCCTACAGCAATGCAAGGCTAGCCAGCCTCGAGGTGAACGGCCGCGCACTGGGGGAGGCCGCCTGTGCTGAAGGCGTGTGCCTGTGGCGCGGCGTACATCTCGATGCGGGGGCCAACCGCGTGGATGTGAGTGCGACGATCGACGGCCAGGTACTCTCCGATACCGCGACTTGGAACGCGCCGGATGCCGGGGCCGGGCTGCGCATCCTGGCGGGCACGCTGGAGGGCGCGGTGGCCGAGGACGGCCGGCGTTTCGGCTCGGACAACTTCTTTGTCGGCGGGCGGTCCTCGCCGGTGGTGCCCTTCCTCATCTTCGACCGCCAGCCGCAAGTGGTCGCCGGCACAGCGCTGCAGGCCTTGTACCAGGCCTACCGGGAGGGCCCGTTCCGCTACGAACTGCCGCTGCCCGACGGGCAATGGACGGTAACCCTGCACATGCTGGAGCCCAGCGCGGACCAGGCGGCCAGCCGCCGCTTCGACGTGCTGGCCAACGGCGCCGCGGTGCTGCGCGACTACAGCCCGGCGGACGCCGCCGGCGGTGTGTTCGCCGCGGCGACAGCGTCGTTCCCGGTCACCGTCGAAGGCGGACAGCTGGTGCTGGATTTCGTGGCCGGGGCGGGTGAGCCGATTGTCTCGGCCATCGTCGTCGAACGCTGACCGGCGGCGGTAGAGACAAGTGCTCGCGCTCCCGAATCACCTTCCCGCCCAGGTGCAATCCCGCGCGGTGCCCTGCAGGCGGTGTTCACTCGCCGGGCGCAGGCAGGAGCTGGCGGCGCATGGCTAGGCTGCGACATGCGGGCAGGGTGTTGGCGATCCTGGCCCTGGGGTTGGCCCTCGGCGCCGCCGCGCTGGTCGCGCTGCCCCTCGACCCAGGAGTCCCGCCGGCGGATATCGCCGCCCTGGATGCCTCCGTCGAGCAGGGGGCGTACCTGGCGCGGGCCGCCAACTGCGGCACCTGTCACACCCGTGCCGAGGGCGCGCCCTATGCCGGTGGTGTCGCGTTCAACACGCCCTTCGGCGTGCTCTACTCCACCAATATCACCATGGACCAGGCCAGTGGTATCGGCGCCTGGGACTTCGCCGATTTCCATCGCGCCATGCGACACGGCGTGCGCCCGAACGGCTCGCACCTGTATCCCGCCTTTCCCTATACCGACTTCGCACAGATGACGGATGCGGACATCGCCTCGCTGTACCTCTATTTACAGAGCCTCGAGCCGGTCGCGGCGCTGGTGCCGGACAACCAGCTGGCGTTCCCCTACAACCTGCGCCCCCTGCTCGGCCCCTGGAAGCGCCTGTTCCATCGCCCGCAGGGCTTCAGCGCGGATACTGCGCAGTCTGGGGAGTGGAACCGCGGCGCCTACCTGGTCGAAGTGCTGGGCCACTGCGGCGCCTGCCATACGCCGCGCAATCGCCTGGGCGCCGAACTCGACGACCTGGCCATGACCGGCGGTACGCAATTGGACCAGGTGAAGCTCGGCGGCCTGCGGCCGTGGTCCGCGGTGAACCTGACCTCCCATGCCACCGGCCTCGCCGCGTGGAGCGAGCAGGACATCGTCGACTACCTGAAGACCGGCGCCAGCGAGCGCGCCGTGGTGCACGGGCCGATGCGCGAGGTGGTCATGCACTCCACGCGGCACCTTGGTGACAGCGACCTGCAGGCGATGGCGACCTACCTGAAGTCCCTGCCGGCCAACGCGCAGCCCGCTGGCGAGCCCGCTGCGGCAGGTGACCTGGCTGAAGGCGAGATCGTCTACACCGTGCACTGCGGCTCCTGCCACCTGCCCACCGGGCTGGGTGATGCCGGCCTGGGCGTGCCGCTGGCGGGCAACCCCGTCGTGCAGGCGCCGGACCCTGCCTCGCTGATCAACGTGATCCTGTACGGGCCGCACCTGCCCGAGCGACCCTTCGCGGTGGATCGCAGCAACATGAAGATGTTCGGCAAGCGCCTGTCGGATACGGACATCGCCCTGGTGGCGAGCTACGTGCGGGCGAGCTTCGGCAACCGCGCCGGCGCCGTGACGCCGGAACAGGTGAGGCAGCAGCGCTGATGGCCGGCGCCCAACAGATGGAGGTGACACTGTCGTGATGCACCAAAAGAACAGGTCGACGGGGCAGTGGGTGCGTGCGGTTGGCGCTTTGCTGCTGGCCTGCGGTGCCTTCGGTGCGTTCGCCGAACCGCCCTTCGTCCGAAACGGCGTCGCCGGCTTCGTGGTTGCCGACCTCGAGTATGCCCTGGCCGAGGATGCGGAAATCACCGGCGCCTGCCCTGACGGGATGTCGCTGAACCTGGCCGAAATCTACGCGCGTACACCTGCAGGCCAGCGTCGGGATGGGGAATCCGAAACCGCCTATGGCGATCGCCTGAAGGCAGCGGCGGGGCAACTCGGCACCGCGCCGGACGGGCGCAACCTGTGCATGTACCCGGAGATCGCCGCGCCCGATACCCACTTTCGCACGGTGGAGCGCGACGATATCCCGGTGCCCGGCATCGATCTCGACGGCGCGGTTTCCACCGGCGATTTCATTGCGCCCGACGGCGCGGCCGGCGTGGACAACCAGTTCTACCGGGTGGTCGGCTGCGCGCGCTCCTTCCAGTCCTCCGGCCTGTCCAACGAGTTCACTATCGAGATGCTCTCCGGCGCCTGGGCGATTCTCATCGACCTGTCGGGCGTGGACGATATCCGCAACGATGACGCGGTGACCGTGGGCCTGTACGCCAGCGCCGACCCCATCGACGTCAACGCCAACCGCAAGGCACTCGCCTACGCCACTTACGCCATGGACCAGGACCCGCGCTTTCGCGCCACCGCCAGCGGACGCATCCGCGACGGCGTGCTCACCACCGAGCCGGTGGACGTGCGTTTCCATACCGTGGTCAACAGCCTGCGCCTGGAGCGGCCGCTGGACGCGGCGCGGCTGCAGGCGACGCTCGCGGAGGACGGCACGCTGAGCGGCTACCTCGCGGGTTTCACGCCGGTGGAGGAGCTGTACGACTACCAGTTCGGTTACCGCAACGGCCGCGGCGGCGACGGCGAACTCGCGCCCGAGGCGCGGCGCGCGGGCACCGCCAATGGCGCGGCCTTCGTGCTCGGCCATACCTGTCACGGCGTGTACCAGGCACTACAGCGCCATGCCGACGCAGAGCCGGACCCGGTCACCGGTCACTACACCGCCATCTCCACCCAGTACCGCTTCGAGGCCATTCCGGCCTTCCTCGTGGATATCGAAACGCGCAGTACGAACGCCGAACTGGCCGCGGGCAAAGGAGGCAGCCATGCACCGTGACACAGGATGCACAGCGCGTCGGTTGCGCGGCGGCGCCCTCGCGCTGTTGCTGTTGCCGCTGGGCCTGGCGCTGCCGCTGGGCGGCTGCGGCGAAGGCGATAGCGTGCGTGGTGAACCGCCACCCGTGGGTGGCCCGCCGCTGGTGCGCCGCCTCACCGAATCCCAGTACCGGGCGACGCTGGCCGACGTGTTCGGCCCCGAGACGCCGGTGCTGGCGCGTTTCGAGCGCGGCATCCGCTCCCACGGGCTGGTGGCGGTGGGCACCAGCGAGGCGGGCATCTCGCCGTTCAGCGTGGAGCAGTACGCGGCGGCAGCCATCGGTGTGGCCGACGCGGTACTCGCGGAGGATCGGCGCGCGGCCACGGTGCCCTGTGAACCGCGCTCCGCGCAGGAGTTCGATGCCGCCTGCGCCACGCATTTCGTCGAGCGCTACGGCCCGCTGCTGCTGCGCCGGCCGCTCACGCCGGCCCAGGTCGAACGCTTCGTCACAGCGGCCGGCGAGGGCAGCGCGCAGATGGGCGGCTTCTACGCCGGGCTGAAATACGCGCTGATCGGCATGCTCACCGCGCCGGAATTCCTGCTGCGCATCGAGCGCACCCGGCCGGACCCGCAACATCCGGGGCTGCGGCAACTGGATGCCTGGTCCCGCGCCGAGCGGCTCAGTTACTTCCTCACCGACTCGACACCGGACGCCGAGCTGCTGCGCGCCGCCGGCGCCGGCGAACTGGAGACGCGCGAGGGGCTGGCGCGACAGGTGGACCGGCTGATTGCGTCGCCGGCCTTCGCGCGTGCGGTGCGCGCCTTCTTCGCCGACATGCTGGAGTTCGATGAACTCGACGACGTGGTCAAGGACCTGGAGATCTACCCGGCCTTCGATTCCGAGGTGATCGCCGACGCCCGCGAGCAGACCCTGCGCGATATCACCCGCGTGTTGATCGAACGCGACGGCGATTACCGCGACCTGTTCACCCTGCGCGAGACCGCGCTCACCCGGCCGCTTGGCGTGGTCTACCGCCTGCCGGTGGCCACGCGCCACGGTTGGGAGCTCGGCGAGTTCCCGGCCGAGGGCGGCCGTGCCGGCATCCAGAGCCATATCTCCTTCCTCGCCCTGCACGCGCACCCCGGGCGCTCCTCGCCCACCCTCCGCGGAGAATCCATCCGCGAGATCTTCCTCTGCCAGGACGTGCCGGACCCGCCGGCCAACGTTAACTTCAGCCTGGTGCAGGACGACGCCAACGCGGCCATGCCCACCGCCCGCGACCGGCTGGTGGCCCACCGCACCGAACCGGCCTGCGCCGGCTGCCACAAGATCATGGACCCGCCGGGCCTGGGGCTGGAGAACTTCGACGGCCTGGGCACCTACCGCGAGCGCGAGAACGGCGCGGCCATCGACGCCAGCGGCGAGCTCGACGGCGTGCCGTTCAGCGACCCCGGCGAATTCGCGCAGGCGCTGCGCAACCACCGGGAGACCCCCGTGTGCCTGGCGGAAACCCTCTACCGCTACGCGGTCGGCCGCGACACGGTTTGGGACGAGCGCGCCTACATGGACTACCTGGTCGAGCGGTTTGCCGCCAGCGGTTACCGGGTGCCGGCGCTGATGCGCACCATCGCCCTCAGCGACAACTTCTTCGCCATCGCACCGTCCGCCGAAGCGGGCACGACGGCCAGCGTGGCCCAACACGGAGGCAACGAATCGTGAACAAAACCTCCCGGCGCAGTTTCCTGCGCAGCGCGTTACACGGCAGCCTGCGCGGCGCCGCCATTGGCGTGGGCCTGCCCATCCTCGACAGCATGCTCGGCGACAGCGGCCGCGCCTTCGCCGCCACCGGGCAGCGTATCCCGGTGCGCTTCGGCACCTGGATCTGGGGCTGCGGCTTCATCCCGGAGCTGTGGGTGCCGCGCGAGACCGGCCGCGACTACGCGATGCCGGCGCACCTGGCGCCGCTGGAACCCTACCGCGACAAGCTGGCGATTCTCAGCGGCTACGACGTCAAGCTCGACGGCGTGCCTAACAAACCCCACGTGACCGGCTGCCTCGGCCTGCGCACCGGCATCCCGGTGCCCAACGACGAGGTCAAGGCGCCGACCCTGGACGTGCTGATCAGCGGGGTCATGGGCGGCGGCACGCGATTTCGCTCCATCGAGGTCAGCACCTCGGGCATCCAGCGCTCCTACTCGTTTCGCGGCGCCGGCGCGCCCAACCCCAGCGAGGTGTCGCCGCTGGCGCTGTACCAGCGCATTTTCGGCGAGGGTTTCCAGAACCCCAACGCGGCGCAGTTCGTGCCCGACCCGCACTACATGGTGGAAAAGAGCGTGCTCTCCGCGGTGCAGGAAGATCGCCAGCGGCTGATGCGGGAAGTCGGCGCCGCGGATCGCCACCGCCTGGAGGAGTACTTCACCTCGATCCGCGAATTGGAACAGAAGCTCGCCCTGCAGTTGCAGCCGCCGGCGCCGGTGGAGAACTTCCAGATGCCCGAGGCCCCGCCGGAAACCGGGCAGGACCCGACCATGGAGAACGTGCTGGAGAACCACCGGCTGATGGCCGGCCTGCTGGCTCGCGCCCTGCAGTCGAACCAGACGCGGGTGTTCAACGTGTTGCTTTCGGACACCGCCTCCAACCTGCGCCGGCCGGGTACCACCTCGACCCATCACACGCTCACCCACGAAGAGCCGGTGGACCCGGAACTGGGTCACCAGAGGCAGGTCGCCTGGTTCGCCGAGCGCAGCATGTTCGCCTGGAAAGACTTTCTCGACGCCCTCTCTGCCATCCCCGAGGGCGACGGCACGCTGCTCGACAACTGCGTGGTGCTGGCCCACTCCGATTGCTCGGTGGCCAAGGCCCACGCGGTGGAGGGGATTCCGGCGATGATTGCCGGCAACGGCGGCGGCCTGGTGAAAACCGGCTTTCACCTTGCCGGCAATGGCGACCCGATCAGCCGTGTCGGGCTGACCCTGCAGCAGGCCATGGGGGTGCAGGTGGAGCGCTGGGGTACGCTGTCCATGGAGACCAATCGCAGCGTGGGCGAACTGCTCGGTTGAAGGGTGACGCGGCGCCGGTCAGGCGCCGCGCATTCGCTATCAGTCTTTGACTACCACGCGCACGCGGGCGAGGTTCTGCACGCGGGCAAACGGTGTCGCCGCATCGCCGTTGCGCTGGCTGGCCACCCGCAGTACCGGGAAATAAGTGCCCGGACTGTCGAAGCTCACGGTCTTTTCCAGCTCGAACCTGTTACGCGGGAGAGCGCCCGCTGGCAGTTCGGCGCGCTCGGCGAAGTTCCCTGAGCCGTCCAGGTCCCACTGCGCGGCGACGATCTCTCCGGTGCCCGGCGGTACATCGACCAGCGCACGGAGCGTCACTTCCTGCCCAGCAGCCACCTCGGCGCGAGCGCCGCCATTGGCGGACAGCCGCGCCACCGGCTGCACACCACGGCGCGCCGCGGCGGTTGCCGGCACCACGACCTGGCCATCCTCCAGGCGGTAGTCGGTGTTCGCCGGGGGCTCGACGCCGCGCTCCACCCAGGCGCTGAGGTCGCGCAGCGCCTGCTGCAGTACGCCGATGTAGCTGACCGTATGGGTTGGCTCCTTCTGTTCGGTAAAGTCGCCGTGGTTGGCGTGGTCGGTCATCCAGATGCGGAAGTGGTCTGCGGCCTTGTCGCCGAGTTGTTGCTCCACCTGACCCCGGTACCAGTCGCCCTGCCAAGGGAAGGCCTCGGTGTCGTGCAGGTTTTCTACCAGGATCATCTTGCCGCCGAAACTGCCGGTCATCTGCGTACCGGTGGCGCCGCGAGCCATCAGCGGGCCGAGGATGTTGCGCTGTGGGTAGATGGGTTCGCCGTCCGCATTGCGGAACTGGTCCCATACCGTGTACTCCGGCCCCGGCACCTGGTGGCGGTGGTAGGTCTGTACGGCGAGGAAGCGCCGGTTGTCCACGTGCAGTTTATCACCGGCCCGGAGGCCGGCGAGAGCCCGGCTGGCGGTGTCGTCGAGCACCACGTAGCCGTGCTGGATGTCGGTGACGATAAACGCCTTGTCCTTCGCAGCACCGCTAGCGACGGTGATGTCCGCGCCGAGCAGGCGCCCGTCGAAGCCTTCTTTCAGCTGCAGGGCGACCGGCAGTTCCGCGCTGGCTTCACCCTGGGCGGTTCTCCAGGCGTCGTCGGCGCGGCCCTTGGGGGTGCCGGCCAGGGTCTTGATATCCAGCCCCGCGCGCTGCGCCCCGGCCAGGTCGAGTACCGCGGCGACCTCGGTGTCGCTGTTGACCAGGGCGGCCTTGAGCGAGGGCGAGCCATCCTTGCCTTCATAGCCGGGCTGGTTCCAGAAGTCATCGAAGTAGGTGGGGTCCATCATGCCGACGATGGGGAAGATGATGGCGAAGGCGTGCAGGCCCAGGTGCTCGTGCAGCTGCCAGCCGGCGGGAGGGAAGCCCATGCGGGTGGCCTCGCGCAGGGCGGCCTGTTGCTCGGCGGTAAGGTCGTCGTAGGGGCTGGCCGCCGCGCCCACGTCGAGGCGGTCGGCGATCATCGGCAGGTCGTCGCCCAGCACGCGCATGGCGTAGGTGCGGATGGTGAAGACGTTGGGCAGGGCCATGGGCGAGCCGAGCACGTAGGGTACGGCGCCGTCCCACACGCCCTCGGTGTTCTCCATGCCGGCCACGGTGCGGAAGGCGCCGCCACTGCCGCCGAAGGCGTAGCCGTAGGGACGTTCACCGCCGTAGATCTGCCGCGCGATATGTCGCGAGAACTGTGCCGTGGCAGCGTTGGCGCGAAACGCGCCTATGGTCGGGTCGGTGCCCGGGGCGACCGCGCCGCCGCCGTTGGTCTCGATGAAATAGCCGCCGCTGTCGATGGCGAAGCCGATCCTGTCGCTCTCGCCGGTTTGCCCCTGGGACAGGTTTTCGCTGTCCGGCACCGGGGTGATGTACTGGAAGAAGCGGCCCTGGTATTGCTTTGCCGGCGGAAAGTACAGGGAGAAGCGCGCGCCGGTATCGGTGAAGCCGCCGTGCACGTAGCGGTGGCGAACAGGTACGTCGCGCCACTCGTCGACATCCACATAAGGTTGCTGGAACATGGCATCGGCGAAGTTGAATCCCGCGCTGTCGATAGCGCGTTCCTGCACCGCAGTGTCAGTGGCATGGACGACGCCGGCCAGCAGCGTCAACGCCATGCACAGGCCGGGCAGGGCGCGACGCAAGGGTGCCAGCATGCTGTGGCGACGTTGGGACAGGGTAATCAAAGCGCTTTCTCCTTGTGGTTTTTCACGGGGTGCTAGATCAAGCCGAAAGTCCGCGGCAGCCATTCGCTGAGCGCGGGCACGTAGGTGATCAACAGCAGGATGACGAACATCGCCACGTACATCGGCAGCAGCGGCCGCACCAGGGCGGCCATGTTGGAGCGCGCGATACTGCAGCCGACAAACAATACGCTACCCACCGGCGGTGTGCATATGCCGATACACAGGTTGAGCACGATGACGATGCCGAAGTGCAGCGGCGACATGCCCATGGCGGTCACCACCGGCAGGAAAATCGGCGTGAAAATCAGGATCGCCGGGGTGATGTCGATAAACGCGCCGACCAGCAGCAGGATCAGCGTGATGATCATCAGGATCACCAGCGGGTTGTCCGACAGGCCGATGAAAAAGCTGCTCATTTGCTGCGGGATGTTTTCGTAGGAGAGCATCCAGGACATCGCGCTGGAGGCGGCGACCAGGAACAGCACGATGGCCGAGGTCTCCGCGGTCTTCAGCAGGATGCCGGGCAACTCGGCGGGCCGCACCTCCCGGTACACCACCGTCGACAGGAACAGCGCGTAGAGCACGGCGATGCCGCTGGCCTCGGTGGCGGTAAAGATGCCGCTGACGATGCCGCCGATGACGATGACGATGAGCAACAGGCTGGGCAGGGCGTCCAGCAGGCGGCGCAGGGTCTCGCGGGCCGGCGTGGGCGCGGACACCGGGTAGCCGTGGCGTATCGCGTAGAACGCGCCGATGGCCATCAGCGACAGGGCCAGCAGGATGCCCGGCACGTAGCCTGCGATGAACAGCGCGGCGATGGACACATTGCCGCTGGCCAGCGAGTAGATGATCAGCACGTTGCTGGGCGGGATGAGCAGGCCGGCGGTGGAGGAGGCGGCGGTCAGCGCCGCGCTGAAGTTGCGATCGTAGCCCTCCTTTTCCATGGCCGGCACCATGAAGCCGCCCATGGCCGAGGCGGAGGCCACCGCGGAACCGGAGATGGCGCCGAACAGCGTGGTGGAAAGCACGTTGACCAGGGCCAGGCCGCCGGGCAGGGTGCCGATCAGCGCCTTGGCCAGCTCGATCAACCGGTGGGCGATGCCGCCGCGTCCCATGAGAATGCCGGACAGGATGAACAGCGGTATCGCCACCATGGTGAAGCTGTTGATGCCGCTGACCATGCGCTGGGCCACGGTGGTGACGGCGACGTCGAAACCCATGGTGAACAGCATGGCGGCGAGGGTGGCCGCGGCGATACCGATGGCGATGGGCGCATTGAGCAACAGCAGCAGCGTGAACACGCCCAGCAGGACCAGTGCGGAAATGCCCACGGCCGCCTAGCTTCCCTGTTCCGGCGCGCGCGTGCGATCGCGCAGGGCGAGGCAGTAGAACACCATGAGCGCACCGCTCAGCGGCAGCACGCTGTACACATAGCCCATGGGAATGCCCAGGGCAGCGGACGTCTGCTGCAGCTCCAGCGTGAGCCAGACCAGTTGCCCGCCGCCGTAGCCCAGCACCAACGCGGCGAAGGCGATGGTAACCGTGTCGATCAACAGGGCCGCCAGGCGCTGCGCCGCGGGCGACAGTTTCTGTGTCAGCAGGTCCAGGCCCAGGTGGGAGTTGTGGCGGTAGGCGTAGCAGCCGCCCAGCAGGCCGATCCAGATGAGCAGGAAGCGGGCGATTTCCTCGGTGTAGGAGCTGGGGTCATTGAGGGCGAAACGCGAGGTCACCTGCCACAGGATGTTCACCACCAGCGCGGCCATGCACAGGATCAGCACCGCGTTGACCAGGGTGTCGATGTAGCGGACCACTGGCGAACGCGGCACGGTCTACTCCACCGCAGCAATGCGCTGCAGCAGCGCGCCGGTGGCGGTGCCGCGAAAGCTGGCGTGCATGGGCGCAACCGCGGCGCGAAACGCGCGCTTGTCCGGCTCGATGATGGTCACGCCGGCGGCGCGCAGCTGCGCCAGCGCGTGTGCAGTAGATTCGCGCCACAGCTGGCGCTGCAACTGCACCGAGTCGTCCGCTGCCTGCTGCAGCCACTGCCGCTGTTGCGGCGACAGCCCTTCCCACACCGGGAGGCTGACCAGCAGGATGTCCGGTACGAAGGCGTGTTCGTCGAGCGAAAAATAAGGTGCCACCTCGTAGTGCTTGGAGAGGTAGTAGCTCGGCGGGTTGTTCTCGGCGCCGTCGACCACGCCCTGCTGCAGGGCCGTGTAGATCTCCGCCCAGGGAATGGGCGTCGCCGCGCCGCCCAGCGCGCGCACCATCTCCACCGAGGTGATGCTGTTCTGCACGCGGATCTTCAGGCCGGCGAGATCCGCCGGGCTGTGTACCGGTGCCGCCGTGGTATAGAAGCTGCGGCTGCCGGCGTCGTAATAGCCCAGCCCATGCAGGCGCACCGCGTCCCCGGCCTGCAGCAGTTCGCGGCCCACCTCGCCCTGCAGCACGCGCCACAGGTGGGCGTAGTCGCGGAATACGTAGGGAATGCTGAATACCTTGAAGCTGGGGACGAAGCTCTCCATCGGCCCGCTGGAGACTTTGGTCAGGGCGAGGCTGCCGATCTGCAACAGTTCGAGTATCTCGCGCTCGCCGCCGAGCTGGGCGTTGGGGTAGATGTCGATGCGCATGCTGCCTGCGGAGAGCTCTCCCAGGCGCGTGGCCATATGCTGCATGGCCTGGTGCACCGGGTGCTGGGTATCCAGCCCGTGTGCCATCTTCAGCACGACCACCTGTTGCTGCTGGTGGCAGGCGCACAGTGCAAGGCAGGCGAGCAGGGCGCCGGCGAAGCGGAAAAAGCTGTGATGCCTGCGCAACATGCAACACCCGAATGCGATTATGGTTATGCGGCAGGTGGTGGTGGCCGTTTCGCCCGCGGCGGGGCGGTGGCGGGAGGCGCAAAATTGGCCTTACCAGCATGCCTGTTGCGGCACTATAACCACTCAGCGCCTTGGATTCAACGTCGTCGCCACCCCCGCGGCCGTAGTGCGACCCGCTTGCCGGGGAATGCGAATACACACATTATGCAGTGCGAGACGGTGAACTGGCCGGTGAGTGGCCGGTCGCGAGTTGACCTGTCACGGGGTGTGTGGGAAGCTTTTTAATTGGCCTGACCAGATGTGCCTGCAGCAACCGTTCGACCACGTTCCCGGGGAAATCCACAGCCATGAGCACCGCGCCCGCCCTGTACCTGCATCCCGACCGGCTGTTCCCCGCCGAGCGCGGCCAGCGCGACATCGCCCGGCGTCTGTACGCTGCGGTGTGCGACCTGCCGATCATCAGTCCCCACGGTCACACCGACCCGCGCTGGTTTGCCGACGACCTGCCCTTCGACAATCCCGCTGCGCTGCTGGTGCAGCCGGACCACTACCTGCTGCGCATGTTGTACAGCCAGGGCGTGCCCCTGGAACAACTGGGCATCCCGCGGGCGGACGGCGCGCCAGTGCAGGACGACACGCGCGAGGTGTGGCGCAGCTTCGCGGCGCACTACTACCTGTTCCGCGGCACCCCCAGCCGCCTGTGGCTGGATCACGTGTTCGCCGTGGTCTTCGGCCTCGAGCAGCAACTGGCGCCGGCGAGCGCGGACCACTACTACGAGCGGATCGACGCCTGCCTGCGGGAACCCGATTTCCGCCCCCGCGCGCTGTTCGAGCGCTTCAATATCGAGGTCCTCGCTACCACCGAATCGCCGCTGGACGACCTGCGCCACCACGACGCCATCGCTGCCAGCGGCTGGGGTGGCCGGGTGATCACCACCTTCCGCCCGGACCCGGTGCTGGATCCGGAACACGACGGCTTTGCCGCCAACCTGCAGCAACTGGGGGAACTCACTGGTGAATCGGTAGAGACCTTCGACGGTTACCTCAACGCCCTGCGCAACCGCCGCGAGTACTTCCGCCGGCGCGGCGCCACCGCCACCGACCACGGCCATCCCAGCGCGCGCACGGCGGACCTCGGCGACGCCGACAAGCGCGCGCTTTATGATCGCGTGCGCAGTGGTCAGTGTACGGCGCAGGACGCCGAGCTGTTCCGCGCCCAGATGCTCACCGAGATGGCCGCCATGAGCCTGGAGGACGGCATGGTGATGCAGCTGCACCCGGGCAGCTACCGCAATCACAACGGCTTTTTGTTGGAACAGTTCGGCCGCGACAAGGGCGCGGACATCCCCGTCGCCACCGAGTACGTGCACGCCCTGCGCCCGCTACTCGAGCGCTTCGGCAACGAGCCGGACTTCAGCCTGATCCTGTTCACCCTGGACGAGACCAGCTACAGCCGAGAGCTGGCGCCGCTGGCGGGCCACTACCCGGCGCTGAAACTCGGCCCCGCCTGGTGGTTCCACGACAGCCCGGAGGGCATGCGCCGCTACCGTGAGCAGGTAACGGAGAGCGCCGGTTTCTACAACACGGTGGGTTTCAACGACGACACCCGCGCCTTCCTGTCGATTCCGGCGCGCCACGATGTCGCCCGGCGCGTGGACTGCGCCTTCCTGGCGCGGCTGGTGGCCGAGCACCGCCTGGGTGAGGACGAGGCCCAGGAACTGGCCGCGGACCTCAGCTACCACCTGGCAAAACGGGCCTACCGGCTATGACGGGGCGCCTTTGCACGCAGGCGCTCGCGCGGCTGCCGGCAGCGGTAGCGCGACCGCAGTACGCGCTCGAGCAGTTGCGGCCCGGTATCGTGCATCTCGGCGTGGGCGCATTCCACCGCGCCCACCAGGCCTGGTATACCGAGCAGGCGCTCAACCGCGAAGGCGGTGGCGACTGGGGCATTATCGGCGCCAGCCTGCGCCGGCCGGAGGTGCGCGACCAGCTGCAGCCGCAGGACGGCCTGTACACCGTCGTCGAACGCGAGGGCGGGCAGAGTCGCTACCGGGTGGTCGGCGCCATCCGTGAAGTACTGGTCGCCCCGGAAGACCCGGCGGCGCTGGTGGCGGTACTGGCCCGGCCGGAGATTCGCGTAATCACCCTGACCATCACCGAGAAGGGCTACCACTACGACCGCGCATCCGGCGGGCTGGACCTGGCACACCCGGACGTGCAGCACGAACTGGCCCACTTCCCGCAGGGTCCGCTCACTGCCGTGGGCTACCTGGTGGCTGCGCTGGCGCAGCGGGCGCAGGCGGGTGCTCCCGGCGTCACCGTGCTCAGTTGCGACAACCTGCCCCACAACGGTCGCGTGCTGCGCAAGGTGGTGGCGGATTTCGCGGCGCGCGCGGCGCCGCAACTGGCGGGCTGGTTTGCCGCCAACACGCGTTTCCCCTGCAGCATGGTGGATCGTATCGTGCCGGCGAGCACCGCAGGCGACCTGGAGGACCTGCAACGGGTGCTCGGCGTGCACGACGCGGCCGCGGTATTCACCGAGCCCTTCGCCCAGTGGGTGGTCGAGGATGACTTCGTGCGTGGCGCGCCTGACTGGCGCGCGGTGGGTGCGGTCTACACCAACGACGTGACGCCCTTCGAGACCATGAAACTGCGCCTGCTCAATGGCAGCCACTCGCTGATCGCCTATCTCGGTTACCTCGCCGGCCACGAGCACGTGCACGAGGTGATGGCAGACGCTCAGTTTGCGCGCCTGGTCTGGCGCTTCATGGACGATGAGGCACAGCCGACGCTGAGCGTGCCCGAAGGATTCGATCTGGAAGACTACAAGACACAACTCGCCCAGCGTTTCGCGAATCCCGCACTCATGCACCGGACCTACCAGATCGCCCAGGATGGCTCGCAGAAAATCCCCCAGCGCTGGCTCGCCAGCGTCCGCGATCTGGCGGACCAGGGTCACCCCACGCCGATCCTGGCCCTGGCCGTCGCCGGTTGGATCCGCTACCTGCAGGGCCGCCGCGACGATGGCCATCCGTTCGAGGTAGACGACCCCCTGCGCGAGCAGCTACAGGCTGCAATCACAGGCAGCGACCACCCCTGCCGCGCCGCGATGGCTGTCAGCGCCGTCTTCGGCGACCTGCCCCGGCGCCAACCCGATTTCCTTCATGCAGTCGAACAGAACTACAATCGCATAGTGAGCCAGGGCGTACCCGCCGCTATAAAAACAGCGCTCGAATCATAAAGCGGGGTCAGATACGACTTTTTTAGATGTCTCGTCGCCGCCCCGGCGGACGCACGTCAATAAGCGCCAAAAAGGGCTCTGACCCCGCCTGCAGGGGCGGTTGCGCTATGCTAGCTGCCCCGCTGCGGTCACCACGATGGCGGCCAGCAGGAACAGGGCTGAGCAAACGATTTCGTCGATGTGGTCGAGGATGGAACCGAAGCGTGCCATGTCGAGGGGTTCTCCTGCATCTTATCCCCTCATTAGGCGCCGCGAACGCGACAGGCGCAATTACCGTGAATTACGCCTGCGCGCCGTGCCTCACAGCTCGGGAATACGCAGGGTCTGGCCCGGGTAGATCTTGTTCGGGTCGGTGAGCATCGGCTTGTTGGCCTCGAAGATGACCGGGTATTTGCCGGCGTCGCCGTAAAACTCCTTGGCGATGGCGCCCAGCGTATCGCCGGACTTCACCGTGTAAAAGCGCGACTCCGCCGTCGCTGCCGCGGGCGCCTCGGCGGCCGCGGGGGCTGCCGCCGGCGCATCCACCGTCAACTGGCAATCGACGCTTGCGATACCGTACTGGTTGCCCGCGCACAGCACCATTTTCTCCAGTGCCTCCTGGCTCGGTGAAGTACCGGTGAGGGTGGCCACCTCGCCCTTGACTGCTACCTTCACCTTCTCGCCATCGATATCCAGGGCAGCGATGCTCTTGGTGATGGCCTGCTGGCGCAATTCGTCGACGCGCTCGGCGCTGACTTCCACGGTTTTTTCGAGGTCTTCCGCGCCGGCGGTCTTGATGAAATCGAACAGGCCCATAGTCGGTTCTCCCTGGGTGAGTGGTGTTGGGGGTGGCGGGGCTACCCCGAGTCGATAGCAACTATAGTGGAAATCGGGCCGCGGGCAACCCGGTCAGTGGGGCAGGCCCCCGGGGGGCAGGAAGGCGTCCGCCGCGAGCAGGGCGGCGGCCACGGTGCGCACCGCATCGACATAGAAATCGGGGTTGATACGCGCGAACTCGTCGCTGGGCTGGTGGTAGTCCGGGTGGTCCTCCACGCCAAAATACAGGAACGGAATGCCGCGCAGGTGGAAGGCGTGGTGGTCCGATCCGGCGGTCCAGTCGTCCTCGCCCAGTTCCGGTCGGTCGTGGCCGGCCAGCAGGGTGACCGGCGCGCTCGACGCCGGCGCCTGCACCAGCGGCAGCAGGCCGGGGTAGTGGTGGGTGCCGGCGACGTACAACTCGCCGCGCTCGCTGCGGCTGAGCATGTCCAGATTGATGTTGAGCCGTATGTCGCTGCGCGCCAGGGCCGGGTCTGCCAATAGCCAGGTCGCGCCCTGGTGCTCGAACTCCTCCGCATCGAAAAAGGCGAAGACAATAGTGTGGCGAGGGGTCCAGTCGCGCAGGGCGCGGACGAGGGCGAGGACTGCAGCTACGCCCGAGGCGTTGTCGTCTGCGCCATTGTAGATATCGCCGTCGCCGACGCCGAGGTGGTCGAAGTGGGCGCTGACGACGATAGTTTCCGGGGAACTGCCGGGCAGTGTGCCGAGGAGGTTGGCGCAGTCGAGTTCGCGCTGGCGCTGGCGGCAGGCGAAGGGGTGGCGCCAGCCGCGGCCGACTGCGGCGAGGCCACTGTCCGCGAGTGCCCGCTCGATATAATCCTGGGCCAGGGCGTTGCCGCGGGTGCCCATTTCGCGCCCCTCCATGCGATCATCGGCGAGCGTGCGGATATCCGTGAGCAGGGCGTCGCGGTCGATGTGCGGCGTGAATGTGAGAGCGGCGGCCGCGGTTGGCGCGGCTAATACAGCGGCTAACGCAAAGTTAAGCGCAAGGGGCAGCGCACAGGACATCGCAAGGGACAGCGCGGGGGGTATCGTGAAGGACAAAAACAGCGCGCGCAGCGCGTGGCGGTGAAGCGGGAATCCAGGCATGGGGCGCGGCCTTATCTAGTGTGAGTCGAGCGAGGGTCGAGCGATAGTCGAGCGATAGCCGAGCGGGGTGAGTCCCCGCGGCAATAACCCAATTATACCCGCTGCCCTGCATTGATGTAATTCGGCCGGAGCTGCTCGTTGACGCTCCGACACTGAAATAATAGTGTTTACCACGAGTTCGAGGGAACGAGCTTGATCGCTGCCAACGAGGGGCGCGGTGCGGATAACGGATTTCCTGCCTGCCCATCCCGGCCGGACCCTGGGGTCCATGGGCGTCGCTCTCGAACTCACAATCACCAATCATTCGAGAGGACAAGGTTATGGATAACGACAACATCTTCACTGTGGAAGAACTGGAAGAGCGGCTCGAGATGGAGGCCGTGATCGGCCCGGTCAGCGATGTCGAACCGGAGGGCTGGTACAGCCGCTGCGGCTACGAGGTCAACTGAGTCGTAGCCCGTCCGTCGGAGTGCGGGTCCCGCCAGGGGCCCGCCTCCTTTAGGGGGAAGGAACCCCCACCCGGTGCCTGTGCTGTTTCGGGCAGGCAAGACGGAGATATTCATGGACGAAGAGATACCCCGGTTGCGGCGCGAACTGCACGTCGTACCCTTTGACGGCGGGGCGCAAGCCTCGCGCTACCTGGTACAGGTGGACCACCTCAACTACCTGGTGTCGCCAGCCCTCAAGCGCGTGCTCGACACCCTGCGCGCCCACCAGGAGCGTGGAGCGGGCAATGACCATGCCAGCGCGGAACTACGCGAGGCGGCGCGCCTGGCGCGGCAGCACCTGCCGCAGAGCCTGTTCGATGGCGCGGTGACCACACCCCGGCGCACACCCTTCGTGATCAGCGCCCGTATCCTGTCCGCGCAGTTCCTCGCCCATATCGTCCCGCGCCTGGGCTGGTTGTTTTCGCCGCTGGTGGTCGCGGGCCTGCTGTTGCTCTGCCTGGTGCTGCACGTCGCCGTGTGGGGCGATGTCGTTCTCGCGCGCCTGCCGCCCGGTAGCGACGCCCTGCTGGCGGTGCTGCTATTGCTGGTTGGCATGTTGCTACACGAACTCGGCCATATCTGCGCCTGCCACCGCGGGGGTGGCGCCATCGGTGGCATCGGCGTGGGACTGTACCTGATCTTTCCCGTGTTTTACGCCGAGGTCACGGATGCCTGGCGCCTGCCCACTCGGGCGCGGGCGCGGGTCGACCTGGGCGGACTCTATTTCCAGGCGCTGTTTCTCGCTGTGGTCGATGTCGTGCTCCTGATGCGCGGCGGGCCGGTGGCCGCGGCGCTGTCCTGGCTGACCACCGTGACCATGTTGCACACGCTGAATCCCTTCCTGAAATTCGACGGTTACTGGCTGCTCAGCGATCTCACCGGCGTGGTCAACCTGCACGCGCGGGTCGGCGAGACCCTGCGCCGCCTGCTGCGGGTGGCGATGGGCCGCGCGCCGCTGGCCAGCCTGGGTGGGGAGGCGTCGCGCGTGCTGTTGCCCTATGCGCTGCTCAGCCTGGTGTTTGTCGCCGGCTTCTCCGCTTTCGTCCTCGGCCGCATCGCGCTGTACCGCGAGACCCTGCCGCCGGCACTGGCGCAGTGGTGGCAGTCAATCCCGGTCGCCCCGAGACCGTTTGATCTCGCGCTGGTGCTGCTGGACCTCGCCGGCCTGCTCGCGCTGCCCGCGCTGATGCTGCTGGCACTGCTTTTTTACCTGAACAGGATGGCCGGCTACTTCCGCCCGCGCCATCCGGACCCCGAGAGGAGGAGTTCATGAAAGATATCGACAGGTATACCCATCAGCCCCTGCCCCCTGCGGCGCAGCCGTTGCAGGTCTCGGCACCGGTGTTGGTCATCGCACCCTGGTTGCGCGATATCGCGTCGCTGGTTCACCGGGCGCGCTGCGAATCCACTGCGGTCGTGGTGGTCGATGGGCCGACCTTGCCCGACTGCGTGGCGGAACTGGAGGACGTCAGTGTCACCTCGCGGGCGAGCCTGCTCGCCACGGTGCGCTCGGAGGGTTGCCTCGCGCCCGATACCGCCTACCTGGTGTTCCCGGAGGGCTACCCCACGACCCTGCGCGCCGGCGTGGAAGTAGACTGCGCGGGCCAGCCCTATGTGTTTTCCGCGCTGCCCCTGTACCTGTGTACCCGCTTTCGGCCGCGCACCGTGCGCGTTACCCGCCGCGGGGAGCGCATGCAGTGGGAGGAACTGCCGGTCGGTCTGGATGTTCTCGCGGTGCAGCAGTGGATTTACCGGGATCACGGCTGTGCGCTGCTGAAAATCGCGGAGGACGAACCCGCACGGGATCACCTGCGACGCCGCTCGCGACAGTGCACGGCCCAGTTCGACCTGCAGCAACTGCTGCGCCTGGAGGCGGCCCTGCACCTGCTGCGGGCCAACGAGGGTCGCAGCGGCGGTGACTGGCGCGCGATCCAGGACCTGAAAAGCCGGCTCGGCAGGGCGTGCCAGTGACGGCCTTTATCGGCGCGGGCCGCAACCTGCACCAGCGGGCGCTGGCGACGGCGGACCTGTGGCGCGCGGCGCAGGAGACGCAGGTGTTACGCGACAACCTCGCCCTGCTCGGCATCACTGGCTGGCACAGCCTGCTGGAGGCGTATCGCTTCTTCCTCTCCCGGCGCATGACGCTGGCGACCAACGAGGCCCTGTTGCGCGCGCCGGCATCGCGTATCCGCCGGCACGTGGAGGCGCATGTCGCGATAGAATCCCGCGAGCACTGGCAAGCCTGTCGCGAGCATCGCGGGCCGCTGTTGATCGTCACTCCGCACTACGGCCCCTTCGCCCTCGGCCTGCTCAAGGTGTGCCTGGAACTGGGCAGCGAGCGGCGCGTAAACGCCTTCTACGACCCGCCGCAACGCAACCCGGGTACCGCCTGCTACGGCGAGATCCTGCGCAAGAGCTGTGATAATTTCAGGCCGATCTTCAACGACCGCCGCGGCGGCGTCCGCGCCCTACAGGCGCTGCGCAACGGCGAGGTGCTGACCATGATGCCGGACGTCTACGAGGTCAACGGCCAGTGCCTGCTGGTACCCTTTCTCTCCCAGCTGACCTACGCCATGTCGGGCACCGCCTTCCTTGCCCTCAAATCGGGGGCGCTCATCGTGCACGGGTATGTGGAGAGCAGCGACAGCGGCCGGGTGAGTATCCGTTTCGAGCAGCCGTATTTCATGCAGGTGACCGGGGACGACGACTACGATATCTATCGCCAGACCTCCCGCCTGTTGCATGCGCTGGAGGGGCAGCTGCGGCGCGCCCCGGCGCACTGGGTGTACCTGTCGCAGCTGCGCGGCCGCCTGGACGCGGGCCTTGCGCAAGTGGATGGTCCCGGCGCGCTGCGCCGGCTGGCAGGTCAGTTGGGACGTCACCTGGGTATCGAAACCCGCGAGGAGATCTTGTATGCCGAACATTGAGTGTTGTGGGCGCCGGCTGCGGGGCGGGTGCCTGGCTGCGCTGGCGCTGCTGGCGGCCCTGCTTGCGGGCTGTACCACCGTGCATATCGACGAGGCGATGATGCTGCAGGACCGCCGCCAGGAACTGCTGTACCGGGTGGCCCTGCACGGGCCGGCGACCTCCGCACAACTCGCGCAGGAGGCCGCCTATCCGTTGGCCGACGTGGAGCGGGAACTGGCGCAACTGGCGCGGGACGAGTACGTGCAACAGCGAGGTGATCGCTGGGATGTCGGCCCCGCCTACCCGCCCGGGGGGCTGGAATACACCGAGGCGGTGCGGGGATTCGATGCCGAGGCATTGCGGCAGCGCCAGCCGGGGCACCGCTTCGTCCTCTACCGCCTCGACCCGCCGGCGCTGCAGGTCGCGGCGTTCCTCGCCGAGGACCCGGACACCACCCTGCTGCTGTTCGGCGGCAACGGCTTTCATCTCATACCCGATGTCACCGAGAGCGAAAAGCTGCTCGCGCCAGGGCGGAACCTGTTCGCAATGGACTATCCCGGCATGGGCGGCAGCGCCGGGGAAACGCGCATCGAGGAGCTGCGCGCGGCGGCGCAGCGCTTTTTCGAGCACGTGACCGGCCTGGATGCGGTGCGCGGCACGCGCATCGTGGTCTACGGTTTTTCCATCGGCGGCTTCGTCGCCAGCGAAATCGCCGCCAGCTACCCGGTGGATGGTCTGATCCTCGATTCAACAGCGCCGGACATCCAGGCCTGGGTGGACGCCAACGTGCCCTGGTATGCCCGGGCCCTGGTCGACGTGGATATCGCCCCGCCCCTGCGCACGGTGAGCAACACGCGGCAACTGGCGACCATAGCCTGCCCTGTGCTGTTCCTGGTCGGGGGGCGCGACAGGGTCACGCCGCCGCGGTTCGGCCGGGAGTTGGCGCAGTCCGCACTCGCCGCGCCCTGGACAGACGTGGTGGAACTGGCACAGGCGGAACACGGTGGCAGCAGCGATGACCCGCGCTTTGCCGCGGTCGTCGACGGCTTTATTGCCCGTCTGGCGGCAGCGGAGACAGCGCGTCGCTGATCGGGTCCATCCACGCGTCGTTGAGCAGTGCCCAGCGCTCGTGGTCGCGCCAGCCGCGATTGCCCACGTTGAGGTAGTGCCGGGAAAAGCCCTCGCGCACGAAACCGGCACCGGCGGCGAGGCGCAGGGACGCGGTATTCTCCGGTTGGATGTTGGCTTCGAGCCGGTGCAGCTTGAGCACGGAGAAGGCCTCGCGGATAAGCAGGGACATGCCAGTGCGCATGTAACCCTTGCCCTGGTGTGGCGCGAAGGCCTCGTAGCCGAGGTAGGCGGACTGGAAATAGCCGCGCACGATACCCGAGAGGTGGAAGGTGCCGAGCAGTTCGCGCTCCCCGTCGGGGCACAGGAAATAGCGGTGCGGATCGCTCAGGTAGCTGTCCAGGTCCGCCGGCGGATAGGTCCAGGGTCGGTGCAGGTCGGCACTGCGGGCGTAGGCCTCGCGCACCGCCTCGCGATCCTCCGGCGTGGCCTGTCGCAGGCTCAGCGTGGGTGTCATGCGCCGGCTGCTCGCGAACGCTTCAGGCCAGGCGCAGCGGCAGGCTGCGCAGGCGCTGTCCGGTGGCGGCGAAGATTGCGTTGGCCAGTGCCGGGGCGGCGGGTGGGGTGCCGGGTTCGCCAACGCCGGTGGGCGGCGCGTCGGAGTCGATGATGGCCACTTCGATGGGCGGCACCTCGTGCATGCGCAGGATCTCGTAGTCGTGGAAATTGCCCTGCTGCACGGCGCCGTCGACAAAGGTGATCTCGCCCTTGAGCGCGGCGGTGAGGCCGAACACGATGCCGCTTTCCATCTGCGCGCGGACGATGTCCGGGTTGACGGCGGTGCCGCAGTCCACCGCGCAGTAGACCTTTTCGAGTTTCGGCTGGCCGTCGCTCAGGGAAATTTCCACCACCTCGGCGACCACCGACTCGAAGGAGGCGTGCACCGCCACACCCTGGAAGTGGCCGGCGGGCGCCGCGCCCCAGCCGGCCAGCGTGGCCACCGCGTCGAGCACCCGGCGCTGCGGGCTGTCGGCCGCCAGGTGGCGGCGGCGGAAGGCCAACGGGTCTTCGCCCGCCGCGTGGGCCAGTTCGTCGACGAAACACTCGACCACGAAGGCGTTGAAACTGTGCCCGACCGACCGCCAGAAGCCCAGGCGCACCGGGGTCTCGACATTGCAGTAGCTGACGCGCACATGGTCGAAGGCGTAGGGCAGCTCCTTCGCCCCCTCCACCGAGGAGCCGTCGCGATCGCCGAGCAGGCCGGCGCCGAAGCGAATGAGTCCGTCCGGAATCCAGCCCGGCAGCAGGCCCGGGGCGATGGACGCGGCCGCGGACTGCATGACGCTGGGCCCGGCGATGCGGTGCTCCCAGCCCAAGACGTGGCCGCCGTCCAGCCGGGCGCGCAACTGCGAACGCGAGGCCGGGCGGTAGAAGTCGTGGCGCGTGTCGTCCTCGCGGCTCCACACCAGCTTGACCGGGCCGTCGATGGCGCGGGCGATCTGCGCCGCCTCGAACACGTTGTCGGCGAACGCGCGGCGGCCGAAGCCGCCGCCGAGGAACTGGTTGTGGACCACGATGCGCTCTTCATCGATACCCAGGCCCAGCGCGGCGAAACTGCGCGCGAGGTCCGGCGCCTGGGTGCCCACCCAGACCTCGGCGCCATCGCCATCCGGTACCAGCGTGCAATTGAGCGGCTCCATCGCCGCGTGGGCGAGAAACGGCACCGAGTACTCGGCCTCCAGCAGCGCACCGGCGTTCTCCGGCGGCGGCGCGCCGTCCTCGCGCACCTCGCGAAAATCCCCGTCGCGGAAGGCCGCGCGCAGGGCGTCGTCGATGCGCTGGCTGTCCACCAGCTCGGAGGAGCTGGCCTCCCAGCGAACCTCGACGGCCTCGGCCGCCTTGCGCGCGCGCCAGTAGTTGCCGGCGACGACGGCCACGCCGCCATCCACCGCGACCACCGCGAGTACGCCGGGCATGGCCCGCGCCGCGTCCGCGCTGAAACCGGTCATCCGGCCGTGGGCCACCGGCGGCCGCACCATGACGGCCAAGGGCACGCCCGGCGGACCCGCATCGATGCCGTAGCGCGCGCTGCCGTCGACCTTGCTCGCGCTGTCCAGGCGGTCGTCGAAGCGACCGACCAGGGTAAAGTCTGCCGCGGCCTTGAGCGGCGGATCCTCAGGCACCGGGAAGCCGGCCGCCTCGTCGGCCAGTTCCGCGAAGCTGAAGTCGACGCCGCCGTCGGTGTCGCGCACCCGGCCCTCCACGCAGGCCAGCGCCGCGTACGGTTTGCCACTGCGCGCGCTTGCGGCGCGCAATAGCATGTCCCGCGCACTGGCGCCGGTGCGGCGCAGCATCGTGTAGTTCACCCGCAGCGAGGTGCTGCCGCCGGTGATCTGCATGTGGAAATCCGGGTCCTTGAAGGCCGGGTCGACCGGAGCGAACTGGAAGTCGATGGCCTCGGGAAGGACGCCCAGTTCCTCAGCCACCACGGTGCAAAAACCGGTAACCACGCCCTGTCCCATCTCCGCCTTGTGGATCTGCAGGGCGATGGCGCCGGTGGGGCTGATGCGCAGGAAAGCGTTGGGGCGCAACTCGTCCGGACCCTGCGCGCGGGAGTGCAGGGTGAAGCCCAGGCACAGGCCGCCCCCGGTCGCGGACAGGTTGCGGATGAACGCGCGTCGGGTGAGGCTCATTGGCCGGCTTCCCCGTCCGGTTCCCACAACTCCACGGCGGCGCGGCGGATCGCCCGGCGGATGCGGTCGTAGGTGCCGCAGCGGCACAGGATGCCGGACATGGCGCTGTCGATGTCCGCGTCGCTGGGTTGGCCCTGGTCGGCGAGCAGGGCGGCGGCGGTCATGATCTGGCCGGACTGGCAGTAGCCGCACTGGGGCACGCCCTCGGAGACCCAGGCGCGCTGCAGCGGGTGCTGGCCGTCCTGGGCCAGGCCCTCGATGGTGGTGATGGCGCGTCCGGCTACCGCCGCAATCGGCAGCAGGCAGCTGCGCGCGGGGGTGCCGTCCAGGTGTACCGTGCAGGCGCCGCACAGGCCCATGCCGCAGCCGAACTTGGTGCCGGTGAGGCCGAGCAGGTCGCGCAGCACCCACAACAGCGGGGTGTCTTCTTCGACAGTGACCTGTCGGCTGCGGCCGTTCAACAGCAGTTCATAGGTGACGGGTTGCACGCGAGAGTTCCGGGAAACGGGTTAGCCTGATGATACCGCCTTCGCCGAGTCGCTGTCAGGACAATGCCGGCGATCGCTGGCACTTCCGCTGCGGTGCGCGAAAACGTCGGCGCTTGTGTGCGAAGGCAGCGCGCACAAAAAAGCCCGCCGGTTGAGGGCGGGCTTGGCGGTGCTGCTATTGCCGGCTCAGGCGCGGCGCAGACGCCTCGCGCCGAGGCCGAACACGCCCAGCGAGGTGAGCAGCAGGCCGGCCAGGGGCAGGGCAGGTACCTCTTCGACGACAGCCCCGGCTCCGGCGGCGATGGGGGTATTCGGGGTGGACTCGTAGGCCCAGCCGTTGATGGTCTGGTTGCTCGAGCCTTCGGTGATGCTCACCCAGCCGTAGTGCCACTCGCCGCCTATCTGGAAGCGCACGCCGAAGATACCGGTCTGGCCCGTGCTAAGGACACCGTCGTAGTCGGTGGTGCCCACGTATTCGTTGTCGGAATTTTCCGTGTCCCAGTCGCTTGAGGGGCCAATGGCTGCGCCGGGCGCGAAGACCATGCCGCCTTCCGTGCCGGAGATGATCGCCATGTCGCCCGGCGAGCTGAAGTGAAAGTCGCCGTGGTCGGTGAGGTAGAATTCGCCGATCCCGCCCACGCTGCTGGTGCCGATGGCGGAGGACTGCATGTCCCAGTAGACGTCGTCGTTCTGGCTGAAAGTCCCCGAGCCAGCGGGCGAGAAATACATCACTGCGGCCTGAGCAGTGGCGGTTGCAAATACGAGTGCGGCGGCGCCACAGGCCGCTATCCAATTCTTATTCATGTGTGTTCCCCTGTTGGTCTTGTGCCGCCGGTGCCCGATGCCTTCCGCGCGCCAGCTTGCCCCGATCTCATTGTATGCGTCGCTGGGACGCTCCCAAAAAATACCACACCTCTCTATTATTGGGAAATTTCCGGGCCGTTTTTCAGGGAACGGGGCTGCGCCAGCGTTCAGCTGACGCGTGGCTCGTTCGGCTGGAGCACGGCTTCAGGCGCCCCGTCGTGCCCCGGTAGCCAGCATCAACCAGAAGAAGCCACCGAAGCCGGCCAGCGCCGAGGCCAGCAGGATGCCGGTCTTGGCGGCGAGCAGGTGTTCGGCATTGCCGCTGAAACCGAGGTCGGCGATGAAGATGGACATGGTGAAGCCGATCCCGCCAATCAGCCCCACGCCGAAAATATGCCGCATGCCCAGGCCGCTGGGCAGCTTCGCCACACCCAGTACCACGGCGAGCCAGGTAAACCCGGCGATACCCAGCGGCTTGCCGAGCAGCAGGCCGCAGACCACGCCGAGGGTGATCTGGTCGGTGAGTACCGCGCCGAAATCGCCGAAATTGATCGGGATGCCGGCGTTGGCCAGCGCGAATATGGGAATCACCAGGTACGCGACCGGCAGGTGCATGAAGTGCTCCAGGCGTTGCGCCGGCGCCTGGGTCAGGCGCGTACCGTTGCCCAGCGACATGACCAGGGCGCGCAGGCGGTTGTTGTGGATGATGTCCGGGTCCAGCTCCACCGACTTCTGCATCTCGCGGGTGGTGTCCTTGATGCGCTCGATGAAGGTGGCCGGGTGGAATTTGGGCCGGATGGGAATGACGAAGGCGACCACGATGCCGGCGATGGTGGCGTGGATGCCGCTGGCCAGCATCGCCGCCCACAACAGGACGCCAATAAACACATAGGGCAGGGGCCGGCGCACACCGCCGAGGTTCAGGGCGACCAGCGCCAGGGTCATCAGCAGCGCATAGCCCAGCGCCACCAGGTCGAGGTCTGCGGTGTAGAACAGGGCGATGACCGCCACCGCGCCGAGGTCATCGACGATGGCCAGGGCGATAAGGAAGGTGATCAGGCTCTTCGGCACCCGCGAACCGAGCAGGCTCAGCGCGCCGATGGCGAAGGCGATGTCGGTGGCCATCGGTACGCCCCAGCCCGCGGCCTCGGGCCCGCTGGGGTTGAAGATGTAATAGCCCAGTGCCGGCAGCAACATGCCGCCGAGGGCGGCGAAGATCGGCAGCAGCGCCTGGCTGGGTGAGGACAATTCGCCCACCAGCAACTCGCGCTTGAGTTCCAGCCCCATGACGAAGAAGAACATCGCCATCAGCGCCTCGTTGATCCAGTGGTGGATGGACAGGCTGAACTCGTGGCTGCCGAAGCGCAGGGCGAATTCCTCGTGCAGGAAGTGCTCGTAGCTGTCGTGCAGCGGACTGTTGGCGATCACCAGGGCGATCACCGCGCAGATCATCAGCAGGATACCGCTGGTGGTCTGGCGATGGATGAACTCTTCCAGCGGGCTCAGCAGGCGGTCAAAGGCTTTTTCCCAGGGGGCGTGGTAGATGCCCTTGGCCATACGGTTTGACTCCTTTGCGGACAGGTTACGCAGCGGGTGGGCCGCTGAGTGTAACCCGGGCATGATCCTGCGCAAACCTGACTGCCGCGCTGCGTTTACGCGAGCTGCCGATCTGGCTTATGGTAGGCGCGCGCCGCGAAACCGCGCGGCGCTGCCGTATCCCGAAGGAGGAACTGCGATGTTGAAATCAGTCAGCGATCTCGTCGCCGAGGCGCGCGCCCACCTGCGCTGCGTCGATGCCGCCACCGCCCTGGCCGAGATCAAGGACAACGGCGGCACCATCATCGACGTGCGTGAATTGGTGGAGGTGCACAACCTCGCGGCGCCGCGCTCGCTGCACATTCCTCGCGGCATCCTGGAAATGAAGCTGCCGGAAGTGGTCTCCGATGCCGATCACCCGCTGTACGTCCACTGCGCGACCGGCGGGCGCGCCACCCTGGCCGCCCAGCAGTTGCAGAAGCTGGGCTACACCCAGGTCGCCGTGGTCACCTGTCCGGTGGCCCGGGTGAAGGAAGAGCAGGAACTGTTCGGCGACTGACGCCGGTTCAGGCCGGCGCGCTGTCAGCGGCGAGGAACGGGCCGTCCACGCACAGGCGGCGCCCGTCCGGCGCCGCGCAGGCGCCGCAGATGCCCACGCCGCACTTGGTCAGGTAGTCGATCGAGCTGAAGATCTGGCGCGGCGCGCAGAATTCACGCTGCACCACCTCCGCCGCGCGCACCATGGGCGCCGGCCCGCAGTTGTAGAACACCAGCTTCGCCCGCTCGTCGGCTGACAGCGCCGCCAGGTGCTGGCGCAGGAGCTCGGTGACCACCCCGTGAAAGCCCTCGCTGCCGTCGTCGGTGGCCACCTGTACATCGGCGACCTGGCGGCACTCATCCAGGAAGTACAGGCGCTCGGCACTGCGCGCACCGGCGAAGATGGTCGCGTTGCCGAAATCCCGTGCGATCTGGTACACCGCGGCGAGGCCGGTGCCGCCGGCCACCGCGACAATGCGCGCGTCCTCCGGCGGGTCCACCGGGATGCCGTGTGGGCCGCGCACGTAGCACTCGGTGCCCACCGGCAGGTCCATCAGGGCGTGGGTGAACTCGCCGACGTCGATCACCGCCAGGGAGAAAGGGTCGTCGGTGAGTGCGGAGAAGGGCTTCTCGCCCAGGCCCGGAATCCACAGGAAAATAAATTCGCCGGCCTGGATGTTGATGCGGCGGTCGAAGCGCAGCACGGTGATGTCCTCGCACACGCGCTGGTTGGCGGCCAGGGTGACCGGCGCGAAGCGCATGTCGACGTCGTAGTAGACCTGCTCGCCGGCGCGGTCGCTGCCGCCCTCGAGGTCCGCGGCCAGGGTGCGGAAGTAGGTGGCGATCTCCTCGCTGGTCATGCCGACCAGGGCGGAGCCGATGCCGACCACGTTGGCGCCGGCGTCGCGGTAGGCGCGCACGTCATCCGCCGAGGAGGCCCCGCCGCAGCCGATGATCGGCAGTCCGCTGGCCGCGCGCACCTCGCGCACGCACTTCAGGCCGATCGGCAGCACACCCTTGCCGGACATGCCGCCGGCGCCGTTGGACAGCACCGGCTGGCCGTGGGCCGAGGTATAGCCCGGCCCCACGGTATTGATGGCGCAGAAGCCGTCGGCGCCGCCGGCCTCGGCGGCGCGCGCGATGCTGCCGATATCCGGCGTGTTGGGGGTGAGCTTGGGAATTACCGGGATGTCGACCACCGCTTTCACTGCGGCGACGATCTCGCGCACCATGTCCGGGTCCTGGCCCATGGCCATGCCGTAGCCCTTGGCGTGGGGGCAGGACAGGTTGAGCTCCAGGCCGTCGGAGACCGGCGCCAGGATCTTCGCCACTTCCACGAATTCAGCCACGCTGCCGCCGAAGATCGAGGTGAGCAGGAAGCGGTCCTCCGGCACCTTTAACTGGGCCATGCTCTCGGCGGCGGCCCGTGCGCCGGGGTTGGTCAGCCCCACGGCGTTGACGAAGCAACCCGGCGCGTACTGGCTGAGCACCGGCTCGCGGTAGCCCAGGCGCGGCTCCAGACCGATACTCTTGGTGGTCAGCACGCCCACTTCCGGGACGTTGTCGAAGATGTACTGGATGATCGGGACGGCGGTGCTGACGATACCCGAGGGAATGGTAAAGGGCGCGGTCAGGCGCTTGTGAAAGAATGCTGTGCTCACGGCGGGACCCGTTGGGTGACTGGCGGAAATCAGGCGGGATTATACTGCGCCCGCGGCGCGATGCACGAACGCGCCGCGGGGAAGGGAAGGATCAGGCGGCGGTTTCGTCCTTGAGCTTGGCGGTGTCACCGTTGTTCTTGACCGACTTGATGCCTCCCTTGCAGGCGGCATCGGACTCGTACATCTGGCTCTTGCCGATCACCTGGTGGTTTTTCGCCTTGAGCACGAAGAACGCCTTGCCGTTGGTCGACTGCTTGGTCTCGTAGCGCGTGTCGTCCTTGCAATTGGCCTGCACCGAGGCGATGCCCGCCTTGGCCGTCTTCTTGCTCTTGTACATCTGGCTGCTGAGGATGGTCTGGCCGTTGGTGGCGACCAGGTTGAAAAAGAATTGGCCGCCCTTCGCGGCTTTCAGCTCAAAATGTCCCGGCATGGTTTCTCTCCGCGGTAGTGTCTTGTTAGTGCAGGCCACCTGGGCAGCCGTTGCTACAGCCTAGTCCGTGCCCGGCGCAGCGCCAAGTTTTAATACGGTGATCGCCTATAGTCGGTGTGGCCCGATCGGGCCAAGCGCGGGTGCGCGGCGCTATCAGGTGCCGCAGAAGGTCTTGGTGACGACTTCCTCGGGGCGTGGCGGCATGGCGAAGCCGGCGTCGTCCGGGTCGTAGTCGAAGGGTTTCGCGGTGCGCTCGACGAGGGCATGGAAGGGGCTGAAATCGCCGTTGTCCTCGGCGGCGCGTATCGCCGCCTCGACCAGGTGGTTGCGCGGGATGAACACCGGGTTGGCGCGGGTCATGCGCGCGCGCCGGGTGTCGGCATCCAGGTAGTCGCGCGCCAGTCGCTCGCGCCAGCGCGCCAGCCAGTCGTCGGCGGCCGGCGGCAGCGTGAGCAGCTGCGCCACGCCGTCCTCGCCGGCGGCGAGATCGCGCAGGCGGCGAAAGGCCAGAGTGAAGTCCAGCGCGTGATCGGTCAGCAACTGGAACCATGCGTCGACCAGCGGCCGGTCGTCCTCGAGGATTTCGGTGAAGCCGAACTTGTCTGCCAGGCGCTGGGCGTGGGCGGCCTGGAACAGTTCCGGGTAGCGGTCGACCGCGGGCTGCGCCAGCGCCACCGCGGCGGCCTCGTCCCCGTCGAGTATCGGCAGCAGGGCCTGGGCCAGGCACAGCAGGTTCCAGTGGCCGATGCTCGGCTGGTTGCGGAAGGCGTAGCGGCCGCCCTGGTCGATGGAGCTGAACACCTTCTGCGCGTCGTACTCGTCCATGAAGGCGCAGGGGCCGTAGTCGATAGTCTCGCCGCAGATCAGCATGTTGTCGGTGTTCATCACGCCGTGGATGAAACCCAGCGCCTGCCACTGCGGGATCAGCGCGGCCTGCGCCGCGATCACGCTCTCGAGCAGGGCCAGCGCCGGGTTGTCGTCATCCGCGCGCTGCGGGTAGTGGCGCACCAGGCAGTGGTGGACCAGCAGGCGCAGGGCGTCGTGGTCGCCGCGCGCGCTGAAGAACTGGAAGGTGCCGATGCGGATATGGCTGGAGGCCACCCGCGCCAGTACCGCGCCCGGGTGGAACTGGTTGCGCACTACCGGCTCGCCGGTGCTCACCGCGGCCAGGGCGCGGGTAGTGGGTACGCCGAGGGCGTGCATCGCCTCGCTGACGATGTACTCGCGCAGCACCGGGCCCAGCGGCGAGCGGCCGTCGCCGCCGCGCGAGTAGGGGGTCGGCCCGGCGCCCTTGAGCTGGATATCGAAGCGCCGGCCGTCGGCGTCCACCACCTCACCGAGCAGCAGCGCGCGGCCGTCGCCCAGCTGCGGGTTATAGCTGCCGAACTGGTGACCGGCGTACACCGCGGCCAGCGGTTCGGCCCCCGGCGGCAGGTGGTTGCCGGCCACCGTGGCCACGCCCTCGGCGCTGGCCAGCCAGTCCGGGTCGATACCCAGTGCTTTCGCCAGTGGGCGATTGACGCGGATGCCACTGGGGCGCTCCACCGGCGTCGCCTCCTGGCGGGTGTAGAATGTCGCCGGCAGGCGGGCGAAACTGTTGTCGAATGCAATGGGACCCATGCTGGTAGACTGTTCCTGCGCATGCGTTGTGTGCCAGCATTCATGATAAACCAAGCGGGCTCGGGGAGGGCGTGAGTGTCGAGGAAAACCTGGGATGTGCTGATTCGCAATGCGCTGGTGTTCGACGGCAGCGGCGAGACACCGCGCGAGATGGACATCGCCATCAAGTCGGGCAGGATCGCCGCCAAGGGCATGTTCCTGCCGCGCTCTATGGCCGCGCAGGTGATCGACGGCAGCGGCCAGTGGCTGATGCCCGGGCTGCTCGACATCCACACCCACCTGGATCTCGAGGTCGACCTCGATCCGGGGCTTTCCGAGGTGGTGCGCCACGGCACCACCACCGTGCTGGTCGGCAACTGCAGCCTGGGCACCGCCTTCGGCAGCCAGCAGACGCCGCAGCAGAACCCGATTGTCGACTGCTTCACCCGCGTCGAGAACATCCCCAAGCCGGTGCTGCAAAAATGCGTGGATGCGGTGAGCTGGAACAACACTGCCGAGTACCTGGATCACTTCGCCGGGCTGCCGCTGGGGCCCAACGTGGGTGTCTTCCTGCCCCATTCCATGCTGCGCGTCGAGGCCATGGGTCTGGAGGCGAGCATCTCGCGCGCGCCCAGCGCCGCCGAGCAGGCGCACATGGAGAGCCTGCTCGAGGCGGCCCTGGACCAGGGCTACCTGGGCCTGTCCACCGACGGCCTGCCCTTCCACTACCTGGCCAACGAGCCGCACAAGGACCGCCGCATCCCTACCCAGTTCGCCAGCTTCGGTGAACTGCGGCGCTTGTTGCGCAAAGTGCGCGAGCGCGGACGCGTGTGGCAGACCACGCCGATCCTGGAGAACCGCCTCAAGGCGTTCTTCTACTTCACGCTGACCAGCGGGCGCCTGTTCGGCACGCCGCTGAAGACCACGGGCTTGTCTGCCATCCGCTTCGCCCTGGCGCCGCGCGCGGTCAACGTGTTCCTGGGCTTCGCCGCGCTGATGAACAGCTGGCTGTTCCGCGGCCGCATTCACTTCCAGGCCCTGGGCACCAATTTTCGCGTCTGGTCCGACGGTATCGTCAGCCCGCTGTACGAGGAACTGCCCGCCGCCAGCCGCCTGATCGCCTGCGAATACGAGGATGTCGAGGGCCGCCGCGCGCTGCTCGACGACCCGCAGTTCGTCGAGCAGTTCCGCCGCGAGTGGCGCCACGGCCGCGGCGGCCGCAACCTGGCCACCCTGCGCGCGAAGCTGGGCATGCCGGACAACCTGGTGCCGCGAGAGCTGGCCATGATGCACTTCGACGGCGCCCCGGTGCCGCAGTGGGAGGGCGAGAGCCTGGACCAGGTGTACCGCCGCCTGTGCCACTTCCAGAACGGCGGCCGCGGCCAGGCGCGCAGCGACGCCGAGCGCGCGGCCTTCGAGCGCTTCCCGGACCCGGTGATTGACGACGCCGGCTTCATGCTGCACCTGATGCGCGAGTACGACAAAGGCTTCCGCTACTACGTGGACGTGGCCAACCTCGACGAGGGCGACACCCTGGACCTGCTGCTGCACGAGCAGACCCTGCCCGGGTTCAACGATTCCGGCGCCCACATCACCAACATGGCGTTCTTCGACACCAACCTGAACTCGCTGAAACTGGCCCAGCGCGATTCCCTGCGCACGGTGGCGACCATGGTGCGCCGCCTGACCCGCGAGCCCGCCGAGTTCTTTGGCCTGGACGTAGGCTCGCTGGAGCTCGGCGCGCAGGCGGATATCACCATGCTCGACCCCCAGGCGCTGGCGAGCTGGGACGACAAAGCCAGTCGCCAGTTCATCCACCGGCCGCAGTTCGAGCACCGCCAGCTGGTCAGCCGCTCGGACGGGGTGGTCACCCACACCTTTATCAATGGCGAGGAGGTCTGGTGCGAAGGCGCCGCGACGGCGGCCCTGGGTAGCAAGACGCTGGGCCGCGCCCTGCGCGCCGGGTGAGGGGCGTGCGCCATCCGGCATGACGCGCCCGCCGCGGGTTCGATAACATCGGTTACCCGGCACACGGGCCGCGCAGCCGGACTGGATAACACTCAACCGGTACCGCTTGCGCTATAGAACCCGGTGCATAACTCTCGACCTGTAACTCTTGATTCATAACGCTCGATCCATAACGCTCGATCCATAACAACAGGAAACCATCGCCCCATGCAGCTCGGAGCCTCCTACCCGACCACCGAAGTCACCGCCGACCCGCAGTCAGTGCGCAAGTTTGTTCGCGCCATCGAGGAAATGGGCTACGACTACATCATGGCCTACGACCACGTGGTGAAGACCCCGCAGGAGGGGCGCGAGCCCAGGCTGATGGGCCCGTACACGGAAAAGCACAGCTTCCAGGACCCGTTTGTCTTCTTCGCCTTCGCCGCCGCGCTCACCGATAAACTCGGTTTCGTCACCGGCGTGTTGTGCCTGCCGCAGCGGCAGACCGCGCTGGTCGCGCAGCAGGCGGCGGACGTCGACCTGCTGTCCGGCGAGCGCCTGCGCCTGGGCGTGGGTATCGGCTGGAACTACGTGGAGTTCGAGGCCCTGGGGGCGGACTTCAGGACCCGCGGCCGGCGCGCTGACGAACAGATCGAAGTGTTGCGCAAGCTGTGGGCGGAGCCGGTGATCGACTACACCGGGGAGTTTCACCGTATCGACCGCGGCGGCATCAACCCGCGGCCGCGGCGCCAGGTGCCGCTGTGGGTCGGCGGCCACTCGGAGCCGGGCTACAAGCGCGGCGCGCGCCTCGGCGACGGTTTCATTTTCGCCGCGGACGGCAAGGGCGCGGTGGAAGCCTGGGGGCGGGTGCGCCACTACCTGGCCGAGTACGGCCGCGACGAGGCCCAGTTCGGCCGCGAACTGCTGGCCCAGTTTGCCCTGAGCCCGCAGCAGGCGGTCGACGACCTGCGTCTGTTCCGCGACGCCGGCGGCCAGTACGGCTGCATCCCCTCCATGAACACTGGGCTGGGCGACGACATCGACGCGCATATCGACTACCTCGCCGCGGCCAAGCGGCTGTGGGATGCCGGCTGAGCGCACCGCGGTGCGCACTGCGGCAACACGCCACCACGCGCTGTAATCACCACAACCCAATAACCAGCAATTCAGTAACCAGCAACGCAATAACCAAAAACACGGGAGAACCACCATGCCGGCCTACGTCATCGTCTACCAGGAAACCGAAATCCGCGACCCGGACTCGCTCGCCGAGTACAAGGCGCGCACCCGCGCCGCACGCGGCGAGCATGCGCTGACCCCGCGGGTGGTCTACGGTGCCATCGAGCCGCTGGAGGGCCAGCCCCCGGAGGCGGTGATCATGGTGGAGTTCCCCACCGTGGAGGAGGCCCGGGCCTGGTACAACAGCCCCGAGTACCAGGACGCGCTGCCCTACCGGCTCGGCGCTGCCGACTACCGGGCGATCATCGTCGAGGGAATCTAGTACTACCCGCTTGTGCCACTTGGCCGCAGCCGCCGGATGCGTCAGAATCTTGCGCATGGCAGTGAGGTTATACAAGCATGGCAAATGAAGAACTCGCCCGGTTTCTCGCCCACTCGGTAGAGATGGAGTCGGAGGCGCGGGCCTGTTACCTGGCGCTCGCGGAGCGCATGCGCTCGCACAAGAATACGTCGGTGGCGGAGTTCTTCGACCGCATGGCGCGCGAGTCCCAGTTACACCTGGAGGAGGTCTCGGAGATCGGGGCGGGCATGGACCTGCCCCTGCTCAACGACGACGAGTTCGACTGGCCCGAGGGCGAATCCCCGGAGAGTAGCGCCAGCGGCCAGGCCACGCCGAACATGAGCCTGCGCGAGGCGATCCTGCTGGCGCTGGAGAACGAGCGCGCGGCGAAGAAGTTCTACGGCTCGTTTGCCGAGATCAGCAGCGACACCGAGACCCGGCGCGTCGCGGCGCAGTTTGCCGCCGAGGAGGCGTCCCACGCCGAGCAGCTGGTCAAGCGCCTGGCTTCCATCAAGGACTGAGCGGCGCTCAGTCCATCAGCTCGCACAGCCCGTCGAACACCAGCTCGTCGTAGCTGACGATGCCGATCACTTCCCCGTTCTCGATCACCGGCGCATTGGACAGGCCGAAGCGGTCGAACAGGCGCGCGCAGTAGCGCACATCCATTTCCGGGTCCACCGGGATCACCGGCTTGGACATGATCTCGTAGACATTGACGCGCTCCGCCGCGCGGTCCTTGGCCAGTACTTTCTTGGCGATGTCCGACAGCAGCAGGATGCCGAAGGCGTCGTGCTCATTGCGTTTCTTGACGATCACCACGCTGGCCTTTTCCGCGCGCATCGCTTGCAGCGCCTGGGCCACGGTAGCCATGCCGTCCAGTTCCAGGTGCTTGGCGACCATCACGTCCCGCGCCTTGATGACTTTCTTCTGCATCAGAGTAACTCCTCCACGTCCTGCGAGATTTCCATGGCCTGCTGGGTAATGCCCACCGCGTCCTCGACGTCGATCTGGATGGCGATGCCGGTGCCGGGTTTCTCGTCGAATTGCCCGGCGCGGTTGATCTCCTCGAGGATGTGCCGCGACAGGTGCTCTTCCACCAGGAACAGGATGACGTCGCGCTGGGTTTCCAGGGTCAGGCCGAAAAATGTCTTGCTCACCTTGAGGCCCTCGCCCCGGGCGTTGTGGATCACCGTCGCCCCGGTCGCCCCGGCCTTGCGCGCCGCCTGCATGACGTCGTCGGTCTTGTCGTCCTGGGTAAACACGATAATCATCTTGAAATGCATGGGGTGCTCCTTCAGGGAGTGGGGGGCTCGTCCGCCGCGGCTTTCTCCCGGCGGCGGGCGGTGCGAGCCGCGCGCAGTTCGGAGAGCTGAGCGTACGCCATCACCGAGAGTATGGGAAACAGGCTGGCAAAGGCGATCAGGCCAAAGCCGTCGATCAGCGGATTGCGCCCCGGCACGGTCTCTGCCAGGCCCAGGCCGAGGGCGGCGACCAGCGGCACGGTCACCGTGGAAGTGGTGACACCGCCGGAGTCGTAGGCCAGGGGAATGATCAATTTCGGTGCAAAAGCGGTCTGCAACACGACCAGGATGTAGCCGGCGATGATGTACCAGTGGATCGGGTCGCCGACCACGATGCGGTAGCAGCCCAGTGAAATGCCGGTTGCCACACCCAGCGCCACCGCCACGCGCAGGCCCCAGATGCCGATGGCGCCACCGGATACCTCGTTGGCCTTGATTGCCACGGCGATCAGCGACGGCTCGGCCACGGTGGTGGCGAAGCCGATGAGGAAGGCGAAGATGTACACCCAGTAGTAGTCGCTCCAGTCCAGGCCGTCGCTCATGTCGCCGACGCTGCGGATGAACGCCGGGTCGGTGAGCTGTTCGGCCATCACCCGGCCGAGGGGGAACAGGCACCACTCCAGGCCGAGCAGGAACAGCGACAGGCCGATCAGCACCCAGCCGAAACCGAACAGGATCTGCGCCAGGTTGGCCGGCCGCCGGCGCAACACCGCGAACTGGAAGCCGAAGATGATCACGGCGATGGGTAGCACGTCGCGTACTGTGGCCACGGTGGTCTGCCAGATGGCGAGCAGGATCTCCATCAGATCAGCATCCCGTAGCCCATGACGAAGATCATCGGCGTCAGCGAGGCGAAGGCGATCAGCCCGAAGCCGTCGATCATCGGGTTGCGCCCGCGGATCGAGGAGGCCAGGCCGACGCCGAGCGCGGTCACCAGGGGCACTGTGATGGTGGAGGTGGTCACGCCGCCGGAGTCGTAGGCGATGCCGATAATTTCCGGCGGCGCGAACACGGTCATGACCACGACCAGCACATAGCCGCCGATGATCAGCCACTGCACCGGCCAGCCCTTGAGGATACGCACCACACCGAGCACGATGGCCAGTCCCACCGACAGCGCCACGGTGAAGCGCAGCCCGGAGGCGTAGCTGTCACGGGCGGCGTCGGTGGCTTCGATCATGCCGCCCTCGGCGGCCACCGTCGCAGCCTCGGCGGCCACCGCGATCAGTGCCGGCTCGGCCACCGTGGTGCCGAAGCCCAGGGCGAAGGCGAAGGTGATCAGCCAGAACAGGCTGCCCTTGCGGGCAAACGCCGTGGCCATGGATTCACCGATCGGGAACAATCCCTGCTCCAGCCCATGGATAAAGAAGGTCAGGCCGAGTACTACAAACACCACGCCGAGTACCAGCTGGCCCACGTCCGGCAGCGGTTTACCGAGCACTACGAACTGGAAAAACAGCACCACCAGGATGATCGGCAGCAGGTCGCGTATGCTGCCGACGCAGGCGGCGAAGAGTTTTTTCAGGGTGGCGTTCATCGGGTAGGTTGCGTCGTTGCCTGTCGGGCGGGTTATTGTCAGTGCCTGCTCGGCGGCTCCGCCCGGAAGCCATCACTCCACTGTCATTCAGTTACTGTAGCGCAAAGCGGTTACGTCCGGGTGTTCACGACGCGCTGTCCCCTGCGGGTCGCGCGCCTGGCCAGGTCGCTCAACGGTCCCCGCCGCGGAGTTGCTCGCCAGTTTTTTCCTGTCGATTGTTTTCCCGTGCATTGCTGAAATAAAGCAATCTCCGTGCCAGTGGTGGCGCTGCCTGAGGGCAAGGCCGGCGCCGGATACGATCGACCTCAGTTGCCGAACAGCTTTTTCAGCGCATCGCCGGCGTCGTCGCCGAGTTTGTCCTGCAATTCCTTCTTCGCCTTGCGCTTGACCTCGTCCGTGGCCAGGTCGCGCACGATGCCGCCGCTGTCGATAGAGCACCAGTC
The DNA here is from genome assembly GCF_004745945.1 of Mangrovimicrobium sediminis. GTDB lineage: Bacteria > Pseudomonadota > Gammaproteobacteria > Pseudomonadales > Halieaceae > Mangrovimicrobium > Mangrovimicrobium sediminis. Next base: position 89,815 of record NZ_SRLE01000012.1, read on the forward strand.
CTTCGGCTCGCCGCCGATGTTGCCCTTGCAGCGCACCGGCCAGTCGATGGCGGTCAGGCGCTGGTTGACGCGGCAGGCAGGGTCGAGCTCGGACAGCCCGGCGGACAGGCGGGCGACGAAGCTGGTCTTGAAGTCGAGGCTCAGCAGGTCCATCTCGCCCTGGCCGGTGAGGCCGATGTCCGGGAACTGCGCCGCCAGCGGTTGCAGCCGCGCCTTGCCGCCGCCCAGGTTGATGGTGGCGGAGAGCTGCTGGAACGGGCTGCTGTCCGGCAGTTGCGCGCTCATGCGCTCCTGGTTGACCAGGGCGACCGCCTGGCACAGCTTCTGCTCCACGCCGACGGCGGTGAGCACGGCGTCCTGCGTGGTCAGCTCGATCGGCCCGCGCAGGCTGCCGGTGAGCGCATTGGTGGTGTTGCCCGAAGCGTGCAGCTTCCAGTTGAGGCTGGCGCGGCCGGTGAGCGCGTCCTGCACGCCCGAGGCGGCCAGGCCCGCGGCGATGTCGACGTTGGCCAGGCTGCCCGCGGTATTGAGCTTCGCGGTGCTGCCCCTGGCGTTGAGGCTGGCGCGAAAATCGATGTCACCGCCGTGTAGCTTGCCGGTGACCCGCGACAGGTTGACCATTCCGTCCACCGCGCGCAGGCGCGCGTCGAGATCGCTCAGTTCGTGGCCGGAGAAGCGCGCGCTGTCGATGCGCAGTAGCGCGAGGGTGTCGATGGCGCGCAGCGCATTGAGCGGCAGCGGCGTGTCGCCGGCCTGCGCCGTGGCATCCTCGCCGGCCGCGGCGGCGGCCTCGGGGCTGGCCACCGCGAAGATGGCGGGGGTGAACTCGTTGAGGTGCAGGTTGGCGTTGATCTGCGGGCTCTCGAAACTGGCGTAGCGCAGTTTGCCTTTCGCCTCCAGGGCGCCGGTGGTGGCGGTCAGCTGCAGGTCGGCCACCTGTTGGTTCATCAGCACCGGGCCGGAGGCCTCGACCTCGAGCGGCTCGGCCAGCGCGCCGCTCACCACGGCCCGCAGCGACTCGATGGTGGCCTGCTGGCTCTGCTGGTCGATGGCCAGGCGCGCGTCCACCTTCAGGTCCAGCGGCGTATCCCCGGGCAGGCGGATGTGCGCCTCCACGGGAATTGTGCGGCCGGCGAGATTGAGGCCGCTGGCGGTCACCCGCTCGATCTCGACCACGGTCTGTTCACTGCTGCCGCGCTCGCTGAGGGTAACCCGCGAATTGTCGATGTTCAGCTTGCCCACGTTCAGCGCCAGCGGGATGGCCAGGGCGGTGGCCGCGCCGGCGCTCTCACCGGCCGCCTGCATGGTCTCGCGGCGGGTGTCATAGAAGGCCTTGAGTTCAGCGTCGCTAAGTTTGGTGGTGTCCAGCGGTGCCGGCGCGGGTTCGCTGACGATCTTGGCATCCACGCCGTCGAGCTCGATGCTGTCGATTACCAACTCGCGGCGCAACAGGGGGAACAATTGCACGCCGATCGCCAGCCGCTGCGCGCGCAGGCCGGGTTCGCTCTCCGCGGGCATCTGCAGCGATACCTCGCCCAGCGCCAGTGCCAGCCGCGGGAACAGGCCGATGTGGGTGTCGCCGTCGACGCGCAGGGTGGCGCCGGTCTTTTCGCGCACCTGCTCGGCGGCCAGGGCCAGCAGTTTGTCCTCGTCGAGCAGCAGCGGCACCAGGATAACCACCAGGATTATCAGCAGCAGCGGGATGGCGAGTACGATCAACAGTTTGCGTGACATGCTCTTTCCTGTGTTGCCCGACGGCGGAGCGGGCGCGGTTTCAGGGGACGGCGCGCTCGCTGCCGCCCTCGGTGTAGGCGCGGCGCACTTCCTCGGCGATCAGCGCCACCCCGGCTTTTACCCTATCACCGTCCATGGCGTAGGACACGCGCAGGCACTCGTGACGGTGGGGCCAGTCGTCATCGATGCCGACAAAGAAATTGTGCCCGGGCACCACCAGCACGCCGCGCCGCTTGAGCCGCTGGTACAGTTCCTGGCTGCTGATCGGCAGGCCCTCGAACCACAGCCAGAGGAAGATCGCCCCCTCCGGGCGGTGCACCCGCCAGGGCAGGCCGGCGAAAGACTCCCGGCACCACTGCACCGTCTGCTGCGCGCGCTCGCGGTAAAACGGGGTGATGAAGTCGCGGGTCAGCGACAGGATCTCGCCGCTGGCGAACAGTTCGCGGGCCAGTAGCGGCCCCAGCGTGCCGCAGGCGAGGCTGGCGATCGTGTTGGCGTTGGTGAAGGCGCGGATGATGTCCTCGCGCGCCACCAGGATGCCGGTGCGCACCCCGGGCAGGCCCAGCTTGGACAGGCTGAGGGCGAGAATGGTGTTGTCATTCCAGTGCGGGCGCGCGGTGCTGAACAGGATGCCGGGGAACGGCTGGCCGTAGGCGCCGTCGATGATCAGCGGGATGTCGCACTGACCGGCGATGCTGTCCAGGTGCGCCACCTCGTCGTCGGTGAGCACGTTGCCGGTGGGGTTGGTGGGCCGCGAGACACACAGGGCGGCGGCGTCCTGGCCCGGGGCGAGGTGGTCGAAGTCGACGCGGTACTTGAACTGGTTTTCGTCGAGTAACTCGAGGGTCGGCCGCGTGGCGGTGAACAGCCCCGGCCCCATCCCGGTGTCGCGGTAGCCGATGTACTCCGGCGACAGCGGCAGGTGGATGTGCCGCTGGCTGCCGTCGGGCATGGCGCCGGCGAGCATGTTGAACAGTAAGAAGAAGGCCGACTGGCTGCCATTGCTGATGGCGATATTGGCCTCGTCCACCGGCCAGCCGTACTGGCCGCGCAGGAAGGCGGCCAGCGCGCGGCGGAAGTCGCGGTCGCCCTGGGGCGACTGGTACACCCCGAACAGGCTGTGGCGGCGCTCCGGGTCGGCGAGGATGCTCTCCAGGCGCTGGCGGAACACCGCTTCCAGTTCGGCGACGCGGCCCGGGTTGCCGCCGCCCATGAAGATCATGTCCGGGTTTTCGTTGAGCGCGCTGCCGAGATCGTCCATCAATGCGACGATGCCGGAGTCGCCGGCGAATTTTTCGCCAAAATTCGACAGTTTCACTGTACAGTTCTTCTTTGTATGCGGGCGTTGCTATACCGCTATGGTAGCTCGCACCGCGCCGGCATGCACATATCGCAGCGACGGTGTTGTTCGGGGGAGGCACAGATGGGGGAGCAGGCGTTGGAGCAGGACGTCAGGCACTGCCGCAACTGCGGCGCGCGGGTGCTCGGCGAGTACTGCGTGGATTGCGGCCAGCGCGAGGGCCGCGACGACAAGCGTTTCCTGGGCATGGCGGCGGAACTCACCGGCGACCTGTTCGATATCGACTCGCGTTTCTGGCGCACCCTGTACCCCCTCATCTTCCGTCCCGGCTACCTGAGCGCCGAGTTCTTCGCCGGCCGCCGCGCGCGCTACCTGCCGCCGCTGCGCATCTACCTGGTCTTCAGCTTCCTCATGTTCCTGGCGATGGGGCTGTCCGCCGGCAAGAACTTCGATCCCGACATGGTCATCCACAGCGAAGACGAGCCGGCCACGGCGGAGCAGCTGGAGGAGGCGCTGGAGTTTGTCTCCGAGGCGGAGCGCAAGCGTATCGTCGAGGCCGTGGAGCAGGCCCGCCAGCGCGAGGCCGAGGACCCGCAGGAATTCGGCGGCCTGCAGCTGAACCTCTCGGGGGAGGACGACCCGCAGTGGATGCAGGACTTCGAGAAGCGCCTGGAGAACAACTCGCGCACGCTGAAGGACGACCCGCAGCGCATGGTCGACGCCATGCTCGACTACACGCCGCAGATGATGTTCCTGCTGCTGCCGCTGTTCGCCGCGCTGATCCAGCTCATGTACCTGATGTCCCCCTATCACTACCTGCAACACATGGTGTTTGCACTGCACTACCACGCCTTCGTCTACCTGCTGTACATGCTGGAAATCGGGCTGGAGTATGCGCTGCCCAGCGCCACCGGCTGGCTGTTCGCGTGGGGCGTGCTGTACCTGCCGCTGGCCTTGCGCCGGGCCTACGGCTCGGGATGGGGCGGGGCGATTGGCAAGTCGCTGTTTATCTATATCAGCTACGGCGTGATGTTCGCGCTGGGCCTGTCCGCGGTGGCGGTGCTGGCGCTGGCGCTGCTCTGATTTTTACCAGGCATCCGGGAAGCTGCGAGATAGCGGGGAGAAACGTGCGGAGAGACGCGGGGAGCCGGCCACCGGCTCCCCGCGGCGGGACGGCGCTCAGGCCGCCTGGTGGCTGGCTTCGATCATCACTGTCGCCAGGGTGGTGTAGGTGGTGGTCCAGGCCTCTTCCACTTCCGGGGTGAAGCCTTCACCCAGGCCCTGGCCGAGGGTCCACAGTAGGGCGGCGGCCACCGCGTCGTAGTCCTCGTCCTTCACGCCGTAGGCCACATGGCGCTGGCCCAGGGCCTGTACCGCGGGAACCACCGCCTCCAGGTTGTCCAGCGAGTTCACCGCGGTGTTGATCATGGACATGAGCTTCTTGCCCTGCGCCTTCATATCGCCCTTGAACAGGTCCGAGTAGGCGGGGTTGATCTCGAACAGGCGGCCGTAGAACAGTTCCGCGGCCTGCTCGGAGATCGGGACCACCTGGGCCCAGGTGGTTTTTACCAGGTTGATTTGTTCCGGAGTCATGGTTGCATCCTCGTGTGGTGTCGTTGTGTCGTATCCCTTCGGTTTATCGTTCGTCGCCGGGTCGTTTCAGGGCAGTGACTGGCCGGTGGCCAGCATCACCATGTAATCGACCGCGGCGGTCACTTCTTCATCGTTGAGCGCCTCATTGCCGCCGCGCGCCGGCATCATCGTGCTGCGCGGGCCGAAGAAGCCCTCCAGTGCATGGCTGTAGAGCGTCTCCCTGCCCTTGGCGACACGCGGCGCCCACTGCTGGGCATCGGTGGCCAGCGGTGCGCCGGCGATACCGTAGCCGTGGCAGCCCTCGCAGGTGTCCAGCCAGACACTGCGCCCCAGCGCCAGGCGCTCGCCGGGGAATTCGGGGTAGTCCGCCGCCGCTGCTGGCATTGTTGCCAGCAGCGCCAGCGCCAGTGCGCCGCGCTTACAGCGGAACACGGATGACCACGCCGCCCATCACATCGCCGAGCTTGAAGTCGCTGCGCGGGGTGTCCTTGTGGTCGTTGTGGCAGGTGGTGCAGGCCGGGGCCACGGCGACGTCGGCATAGACCGCGGTGAAGTAGGTCTTGCCGCCCAGTTCCTCGGTGGCGTAGAAGTTCTCGCCCTTGTTGGCGGCGATAAAGGCAAGGCCTTCTTTTTCTACCGGCGTGCGCGGTGCGTTCTGCTTGTTGATCGGCCACTCGCTGAGCAGGGAGTAGGAGAAGTCGTCGGTCGCCTCGCCGACCATCTCCGCGCCGAAGCGGAACATCTGCGCGGGCAGTACCAGTGCTTTTTCGTCCTCGAAGTGTTCGCTGGCCTTGATCACCTTTTCCTTGTTCTGCAGGCGGTTGACGATCATCCGCGTGTACACGGTGCGGTCGGACGACATGACCAGGTGCAGCCAGTCGGTCATCTGCTTGGGGGTGAACATCGGCTTGTCCGCGTCGGCGGCGCCGGCCAGGCCGGGCAGGGCGAGCAGGGAAGCGAGGCCGGTGGCGATCAGGGTCTTTCGTGTATTGAGCATGGTGAATCCTCCTGGGGAGTTATTGGTCCTCGGGTGCATCGTCGGCAGCGGCCCGGCGCAGGGCCAGGTCGATACTTTCGATGTGCACCGTCGGGGCTTGGGAAAAGTTGTCGCGGATGCGGTCGGGGTCGGCCAGGGCGTCGATGGCGAAGCCCAGGCCGTGGCACTGCAGGCACACCGGGCGCAGCATTTTCTCGTTGGGCGCCAGGTTGGCGGACTGGTTGTGCTGGACCTCGTTGTGCACGAAGGTGCCCCAGAAATAATCCTTGTCGACGCGCGGCATATGGCAGCTGGCGCAGCTCACGCCGCTGCCGGGCTCGCCGCTGCCGGCCAGTTCCGCCTGCCACAGGCGGTGGTGGGCCGATTCTTCGTAGGCCAGGGAGTGTTCGTCGGCGTGACAGCCGAGGCAGCTTTGCACCGCGGCCTCGCGAATGTCGTAGCGATGTGCGCCGTGGCAGGACTGGCAGTCAAGTTCGTGGTCTGCCGCCTCCGCGCGCATCGGCAGTCGCGCCTCGCCCGGGGTCATCGGTGCCAGCCGCCTGCCCAGCTTGGCGCTGTCCAGGCGCATGCCGTGGCGCCCGGCGTAGAAGCCCTGCACCTCGCCGGCGTGGCAGCCGGCGCAGGCGGTCTCGTCCGGGTGGTCGGTCCAGGCCGGCTGCGCGTCTTCATTGGCCGCGACAACGTGGCAGGCGTTGCAGCCGACGCCGGAGCGGGCGTGGCCGCTGGCCAGCCAGTCTTCGGCGATGTGCGCGTCTATCTCCACGCCTTCGGGCAGGGCCTGGTCGGCGAGCGCCACGGGCTGGATCGGCCAGTCCGCCAGCGGGTAGTCGGGTAGCATCTCGGCGATCTCCGCGAGATTGGCCTGCAGGGTGCGGGCGGCGAAGTCGGTGGCCGGGCTGTCCGCGTGGCGCAGCAGGAAGTCCTCGTACAGCGCGGTGTTGTCGTGGAAGTTGTGGCAGCCGGCGCTGGTGCAGGTATCGAAGCCCATGCCCTCGTGACTGGGCCGGTCCCCGGCGATGTCCTGGTGGCACAGGTAGCAGGTGTCCGCGGGGATGGTGACGCCCATCGGCGCGGTGAGTTCGGGGCGGTGCTCGACATGGCAGGTCACGCAGTAGCGCGCATCCAGCACTTCGATGCGGTCGGCATTGCGCGGGTCGGTGAACTTGGACTTCGGGTGGTCGTCCTTGGCCGCCTTCAGGGCATCCGCATGGCAGCCCTCGCAGCGCTCCTGCATGGCGTCGCGGTCGGAGAAGGACTCGCCGTGGCAGGCGCTGCACACGGTTTCGATCTGGTGGTGACCGGGGGTGGTGGTGCCGGGCAGGAACACGGTCTTAGCCTCCTCCTCGGTGCCGAACAGGGTGCTCAGCAGCCAGCCGCCGAGCAACACCGTAAGCAGTAGCCAGAGAATCCAGAGGGGAGTGTTCGAGCTTGCCATCGTCGCCCATGCCGCCGCTAGAAGTAGTAAGTCTTGAGTACGTGCGCGGCGAGCAGCGCCGGCAGCGGCCAGGAGAGCAGCACGTGGCTCCACAGCCCGGCCCGGCGCAGGCGCCGCGCCTGCGCGGGAGCCAGGCGGTGCTCGAAGGCGATACTCACGCCGAGCACGCCGCCGGCCAGCAGCAGCGCGATGAAGGTCAGCCCCAGGGCGAAGTTGAGCTGGCTGCCGAGGCGGAAGCCGGTGTGCGCGCCGAGCGCCGCCAGGGCGAGCACGGTGAGCACCACGTGGGCCAGGCGCCACCAGGCGAAATCCCCCAGCTTGCGCAGCCAGCGCAGGCGCTTGCGCAGGGACACCAGCACGCTGAGCGCGCTCAGGCCGACGATAGTGAAGCCGCTGATCTGCTTGAGCAGGCCGTCGCGCCACAGTTCGCCCCAGTCCCAGTCCAGCTGCACGCTCTGCGGGTAGGGGGCGGAGAGCAGCAGGGCCAGGGCGGCGATGACCAGCGCCGGCACGGTAAACGTGGCCAGCGCGCGCCAGCCCTTGCCCGGCGCCAGCGGCCCGCTGTCGCCCAGTAACTGCTGCAGCAGAGGCTTGCAGGAGCCGCAGCCGGAACCGGCCTGGGTGCGCGCGGTGAGGGCGGCGGTTGTCGTCGCCCCGGCGCACACCGCCTCGCGCAACTCGCCCACGGACACCGCGTTGCAGCTGCACACCACGGTGGGCGCCGGCCAGCTGGCGACGTCGTCGGTGGCGGTGTCCGCCAGCAGGTCGCCGCTGCGGCGAAAGCGCCACAGTTGCCAGGGGGATATCCACTTGCGCTGGCGCAGCAGTTCGCGCAGCGCGGGCAGTTGTGTCCAGTCGCCGATGGCGTTGACGCCAACGATGCGCCCGCCCACCAGAGTCAGGCGCCGGTAGTCGTCGCCCGCGCGCCAGCTGACCGTCTGCATGGCCGGCGAGGGTTCGGCCACACCGCTGGCGAACACCGGCAGGCCGACCACCTTGAGGCTGGTGGCGAGCTGGGTGCTGCGATAGCTGGCGGCATCGGCGGTATCTGTGAGGGCGAGGTTGCGCGCGGCAATGGCCGCCTGTTCATAGCCGGGGGCGACCAGGCCGAACACCTCGCCGTTCAGCTCGCAGCATTCGCCGACGGCGTAGATCGCCGGGTCGGAGGTCTGCATCTGCGGGTTGACGGTGATGCCCCGGCCGAAGGCCAGGCCGGCGTCAATCGCCAGGTCCATATTGGGGCGGATGCCGGTGGCTACTACCAAAGTGTCGCAGGGGATCTCGGTGCCGTCGCGCAGGATTACGCCCTCGACCCGGCTGGTGCCCAGCACCTGGCGTACGCTGGTGCCGAGCAGCAGTTCCACGCCGCGCTCGCGCAGGCGCTCGGCGAGGATGCCGCCGGCGGTGGCGTCGAGCTGGCGGGACATGGGGTGCGGGTTGTGGTCGATCAGCGTGACGCGTGTGTTGTGACGGCGCATGCCGTGGGCGGCCTCGACGCCGAGCAGGCCGGCGCCGAGCACCAGGGTGTGTTTGCTCTGTACGCGGCGTGCGGCGAGCTTTTCGGCGTCGGCCATGTCGCGGAAGGTGTACACGCCGGCGAGGGTGTCGCCGACCAGCGCCGGCACGAAGGGCCGCGAGCCGGTGGCCAGGATCAGCCGGCTGTAGGGCTGGCAGTCGCCGCGGGCGTCGCGCACCTGTTGCGCCTCGCGCTCGATGGCGGTGACCCGGCAGCGGCGGAACTCGGTCAGCGGGTCTTCCTGCGCCAGCACGTCGGCGGCCAGCGCCAGTTCGTGGACTTTGTGCTGGCCCGAGAGCAGCCCGGAGAGCTGCACCCGGTTGTAGGGGTCGTGGCGCTCCTCGCCGTACAGGATTACCGGCTGTTCCGGCCGCTGGCGACGCACTTCCCGCAGTGCGCGCACACCGACCGGCCCGGCTCCCACGATAACCACGGGCGCCTGCGCCCGCGCCGCGTTGGCGGTGGCTGGAGTCGCTGAATCTGCTGCCTGCGCCAGAGTCATCCCGCTTCCCTTCGAGCGAGGCACTTTTTTTACGCGCAAAAAAAAGCCCTCCCCCCAAGAGGTGGGGGGAGGGCGCCTTTGCCCGTATTGAAGTACCAAGTTTGCAGAAAATGACGAGCTCGCACTCGCCTGACTGTGTCAAAGCAGGATGCGTGCCACAGATTGACTTTTCTCAATAATCAAGGGGTTAGCGAAAAGCCGCGGGGTCGGCAGCGACCTGCGATGTCTGATCGCGGGGCGTTTGCACCGCCGCGGTGCCACCCGCTGGTGCGTTTCCGGGCGCATCGGGATTTGCCCTGTCATGGTGCAAAATAAAAAATTTACACTAGATATAGTGCTCACCGTTGCCGGCGTGTCGATATGTAGGTATAAATACGGGGCTCACCTTAACAAGCTGCGCGGCGTTTGCGAGGCAGCGAATCTGGCTTTTAAAAGGGGAAAACATTGGAATCAGCGGCCAAGAAAGCTACCGCCGGGCGCGGTAACCACAATAATATCGACCTGCAGAGCGCTTCCCTCGACATCTGGGACAGCAAGTACCGACTCAAGGACAGCCAGGGTGGACCGGTCGATCGCGATATCGACGCCACCTATTCCCGCGTCGCCCGCGCCCTCGCCTCGGTAGAGGACGACGCGGTGCGCCAGGAGTGGGAACAGCGCTTTATCTGGGCCCTGCAGCGCGGCGCCATCCCCGCCGGACGCATCGTTTCCAACGCCGGCGCGCAGGAGCACAAGCCCTCGACCTCCACGATCAACTGCACCGTGTCAGGCACTGTGCCGGATTCCATGGAGGGCATCCTGCAGCGCAACCTCGAGGCCGGCCTGACGCTCAAGGCCGGCTGCGGTATCGGCTACGAATTCTCCACCCTGCGGCCCAAGGGCGCCTTTGTCACCGGCGCCGGCGCCTACACCTCCGGCCCGATGTCCTTCATGGATATCTTCGACAAGATGTGTTTCACCGTCTCCTCCGCCGGCGGCCGCCGCGGCGCGCAGATGGCGACCTTCGATGTGAACCACCCGGACGTGTTCGAGTTCGTGAAAGCCAAGCGCGAGGACGGCCGCCTGCGCCAGTTCAACCTCTCGCTGCTGATCACCGAGGACTTCATTCGCGCCGTGCGCGAGAACGACGAGTGGCCGCTGTCCTTCCCGCTCACCGAGAAAGAATACGCCCGCGCCGAGGCCGACCCGAACATCGAGATCCTGTGGCGCCCGTTCCCGGTCACCGACGGCTACGTGACCGACGCCCAGGGCCAGGTGGCCTGCAAGGTCTACGAGCGCATCCGCGCGGTGAAGCTGTGGAACGCCATCATGAGCTCCACCTACGACTACGCCGAGCCGGGCTTCATCCTCATCGACGAGGTGAACGAGAAGAACAACAACTGGTTCTGCGAGGACGTGCGCGCCACCAACCCCTGCGGCGAGCAGCCCCTGCCGCCCTACGGCAGCTGCCTGCTGGGTTCGGTCAACCTCACCCGCTTCGTGCGCGAGCCGTTCACTGCCGACGCCCACTTCGACTGGGAGGAGTACCGCGAGGTGGTCGCGGTGTTCACCCGCATGCTGGACAACGTGGTGGAGATCAACGGCCTGCCGCTGGAAGAGCAGCGCCGGGAGATCACCAGCAAGCGCCGCCACGGCATGGGCTTCCTCGGCCTCGGTTCGACCATGGCCATGCTGCGCATGAAGTACGGCGAGACCGATTCCCTGGAGTTCACCGAGCGGGTCAGCCGCGAGATGGCCGTGGCCGGCTGGAAGGTGGGCCTGGACCTGGCCCGCGAGAAAGGCCCGGCGCCGATCATGGGCGAGGAGTTCGAGGTCACCGGCGACATGCTGCGCCGCCGCCCGGAAATGGCCGCCGACGGCGTCAAGGTCGGCGACAAGCTGCCCGGGCGCGTGCTGCACGCCAAGTACAGCCGCTACATGCAGGCGCTGGCCAAGGAAGAGCCGGAACTGGTCGAGGCGATCACCCGCGAGGGCGCACGCTTCACCCACCACTCGTCCATCGCGCCTACCGGCACCATCTCGCTGTCCATGGCGAACAACGCGAGCAACGGCATCGAGCCCAGCTTCGCCCACCACTACAGCCGCAACGTGATCCGCCAGGGCAAGAAGAGCAAGGAGAAGGTCGATGTGTTCTCCTACGAACTGCTCGCCTACCGCGAGCTGGTCAACCGGGAGGCCATGCCCTTCACCGACGATCCGGACAAGGCCCTGCCCGAGTACTTCATCGCCGCGGATGCGGTGACCCCGCGGCAGCACGTGGACGTGCAGGCGGCGGCGCAGAAGTGGGTGGACTCGTCTATCTCCAAGACCGTCAACGTGCCCACGGACTTCGCCTACGAGGATTTCAAGGACACCTACCTGTACGCCGCGCAGAGCGGCCTAAAGGGTTGCACCACCTTCCGCTTCAACCCCGAGGTGTTCCAGGGCGTACTGGTGAAGGAAGACGACCTCGAGAACACGCGTTACGTGTTCAAGCTCGAGGACGGCTCCACCGTCGAGTTCAAGGGTAACGACGAAGTCGAGTACGACGGCGAGATGCACACCGCGGCGAACCTGTTCGACGCCCTGAAAGAAGGTTACTACGGAAAATTCTGAGGCCACGTCGCCTCACCGAGGAAATAACATGAGCAAGAAGATCGACCAGAAAATTGTCGGTTTCCAGGTCAAGTCCAAAGAGGAACAGGAGCGGGAAACCGAGAGCAACATCGTGCAGATGCACGAGAAAGTCTCGCGGCCGGAGGCCCTGGACGGCGCCACCTACAAGATCAAGACGCCGCTGTCGGACCACGCCCTGTACGTGACCATCAACGACATCATCCTCAACCCGGGCACCGACCACGAACTGCGCCGGCCCTTCGAGATTTTCATCAACTCGAAGAACATGGATCACTTCCAGTGGATCGTCGCACTCACCCGCGTCGTCTCCGCGGTGTTCCGCAAGGGCGGCGACTGCACCTTCCTGGTGGAGGAACTGAAGGCGGTGTTCGATCCGCAGGGCGGCTACTTCAAGTCCGGCGGGCGCTTCATGCCCTCGCTGGTGGCGGAGATTGGCTGGGTGATCGAGGACCACCTGCAGAACATCGGCCTGCTGGAAATGCCCAGCCTGACCGACCACCAGAAGCAGATTCTCGACGAGAAAAAAGAGCAGTACGCCCAGCGCACCGGTGACGACGGCGCCGGCGGTGAGTTCCCGGCCACCGCCAGCCTGTGCCGCAAGTGCAGCGTGAAGGCGGCGATCCTCATGGACGGCTGCCTGACCTGCCTCAACTGCGGGGATTCCAAGTGCGGCTGAGCCGCGGCTGACAGGCGCTTACCCGCAACGGCCGCGCTGGCAACAGCGCGGCCGTTTTCGTTTCAGTCCCGGGCCGTTTGCGGCGCGTTGCAATAGCGGTGCTCCGGGTCTTTCTCGGGTAGCACCGTGGTCGGCACGCCCTCGGCCCCGGCGTAGAACACGATAACCTCCACCGGGCCGTCCAGTGCGCGGCCGCGGTGCACGGTGCGCATCACCTCCACCGTTGACGTTCCCGGCTCGAACACGATCTTCGCACCGTCGATGGTCTCCACTTCCAGCCGGCCCGCGAGGATGTAGCCGAAGGTGGGCACCGGGTGGCAGTGGAAGGTCGAGAGCTGGCCCGGCTCCAGGGTGAGGCGCACCGAGGTGATCTCGGCCTGGCCCGGCGGGTAGGTCAGCGGCATGCCCTCCCAGGTCTGCCCGCTGCGCAGCAGTTCCTCGGTGGCGGCGCCGCATACCGCGCTGGCGGCGAGCAGGACGAGCGTGATTAACATGCGCATCAAGGGGTGTCCTCCGGGGTCAGTCGACCTGCAGGCGAATTGCCGGTACCACCAGCAGGGTGGCCAGCGCCAGTCCGCCGAAGGTCCAGAAAATGCCGGTGTAGCTGCCGGTGAGGTCGAAGATCAAACCGAACAGCGGAGGCGTGGAGAGCATGGCGACGAGGATGACCCCGGAGAGCATACCCATGGCCTTGCCCACCACCCGCTGGCCAAACACCCGCGGTGCGAGGTAGCTCTCCATCGGTACCATCAGGCCGCCGAACAGGCCGGTGAGCGCGACGCCCAGGGCGATTACCCAGTAGCCGTTCTCCGCCTGGGTGAGGCAGATCATGCCTGAGGCGAAGCCGCCCAGGGCCAGGTTCATCAGCAGCTTGGGTCCCATGCGGTCGGACATCGCGGCGAAGCTGAGCTTGGCCAGAAAACTGCAGCCGGCGAACACCGAGATCAGCGGCGCGGCGCGGGCCACGTCGATGCCAGTGTCCATTACCATCGGCGCCAGGTTGGTGATCATGCCCTTCATGCCCGCGGTGACCACGGCCACGGTGCCGGCGATCATCCAGAACGCCGGGTTGGCCAGCACCTGGCGCGGGGAGACCGGTGCCCGGGCCATTTCCGCCTGGGCCATGGCCGGCGCCTCGGCTGCGCCGTCCGGGTGCAGGCCGCGCTGGGACGGGTGGTTGACCACCATGGCCGCGGCCGCGGCGGTCAGCCCGGCGAGGATCAGTCCCAGCCACTGGTAGGCTTCGCGCCAGGGGAAATGATTGAGCAGGGCCTGGATGACCAGCGGGAAACAGAAACCGCCGGCGGAGATGCCGGCTACCGCGAAACCCACCGCGCGACCGCGACGCTCGGCGAACCAGCGCGAGAGCAGCACAGTGACCGCCAGCGGCCCGGTGAGCAGGTTGGCCGGCGCCATCAGTACGCCGAACACCAGCAATACCTGGTTGAAGGTCGTGCACAGCGAGAGCGTGGCGTAGCCGGCGCCGAGCATCAGGCCGCCGGCGAGCATGGCGTGGCGCAGCGAGATCTTGTCGAGCAGGGTGCCGAGGAACGGCGCGAGCACAGCGCAGGTGCCGGAGAGCACCGTCATGGACAGCATCAGCACGGTACGCGTGGGCTGGAACTCCTCCGCCAGCGGTACCGCGACCAGCGAATAGGTGGCGGCGATCATGCCGGTGGCAGCCAACATCATGAAACTGGCGAGAATCTGGCGCCAGCCGACGGCAAAGCTTACAGCCATGGAAATACTCCGATTGTTATTCTTGTTGCAGCCCGGTCCAGCACTGGCTGCTGTCCCCCGCGGTTATGATACAGCCTGTGCGCGCTGCGGGCAGCCGGAATGTCTCCGGCGGTGGTTCGCAGCAGCGCTTCCGGGGGCTACTTCACAACTTCGCCTCCGGACGCTTATTTGCAACTGTGCCTCCGTACGCGTTGTTACAACTGTGCCTCCGGCACGATCCAGGACAGCACGCGGGTGGAAAAGCGCTTCCACCAGGTCGTGTCCGGTTCCTTGTACACCACGCGCTCCACCCCCGATTCCCGGGTCAGCCACTGCAGCTTGCCGGCGTCGTCCAGTTGCACCCGGTAGGCCACCTGCAGTGCCCAGTCGTCGAAGTCCGCGGCCATGGCCGACGCTTGCAGCGGGCTGAGGAAATAGGCGCCGAGTTCCGTATTGAGCGCTACGGAACGTCCGTCCAGGTTGAACGAGCCGACAAACACGTAGGTGGCGTCGAAGACAAAGAACTTGGCGTGCAGGCTGGAGCGCGAGGCGCCGATGCGGGTGCGCTCGCCGCCGTCCAGGCGCTCCTGGGAGGCGCGGAATTCGTAGAGCTCGACGCCGCCGCGCACCAGGTCGTCGCGGTAGCGCATGTAGCCGGCGTGGACCAGGCTGACGTCGTTGGCCTGCAGCGAGTTGGTGAGGATGCGCACGCGCACGCCGCGCGCGACCATGTCCGTCAGGTAGCGGGTGAACTGCTTGCCGGGTACAAAATAGGGCGAGACGATGATCAGGTCGTGGCGGGTCAGGTCCAGGCCCTGCCGGAGCTTTGGCGCCAGATGGGTCTCGTCGCCGACCTCGCTCGCGGTCACCTTGTCCGGCTGGTCGTAAGCCAGCAGCCAGTCCGACCAGACAAAGTCCAACTCGGCCAGCGAACTCACCTGGGCCAGCCGGAACTGGGTCAGCACCCCGGCGTACTCGGACTGCTGCGCCTGTTCGAGATTGCGCGCCGCGGCGGCGCGCAGTGCCTCCAGGTCCTGGGCGGTGACCGGCTGCGGCCAGTCGAAGGCGTCGATGGGGTAGGCCCAGCGGCTGTTCCAGTACAGGTCGAACTGGGCGGAGATCTCCTGCACGATGGGGCCGACGGCGAGGGCGTCCATGTCGCCGAAGCCCATCTCGGTCCCCGCCTGGAAATACTCGTCGCCGATATTGCGCCCGCCGAACACGCTCACCTGGTTGTCGGCGGTGAGGGTCTTGTTGTGCATGCGGCGGTTGATGCGCGCGGTATCGGCGACGAAGTCCTCAGCGCGGGCACTGCGGTTGGCGAAGGGGTTGAACAGGCGCACGGAAAAATTCGGGTGGCTGTCGAGCACGCGCAGCAGGTGGTCCTTGCCGGCGGTGTCGAGGTCGTCGAGTAGCAGGCGCACGCGCACCCCGCGGTCCGCGGCGGCCAGCAACTGCCCGGCCAGCACGTTGCCGGTGAGGTCCTTGTGCCAGATGTAGTACTGCACATCCAGCGAGCGCTCGGCCCCGGCGATCATGCGCAGTCGCGCGAGGAAGGCGTTTTCGCCGTCGGGCAGTGTCTTGAAGCCGGACTGCTGCGGGTGGCTCTCCAGCATGCCGCGGACAGTGCGGCCGAAGGTGGTATCCGCGTCGGCACTGATGGCGTGGCTGGTGTCGCGTCCCTCCAGCACCGGCAGTGAACTGCAGGCCGCCAGACCCAGGATCAGGCACAAGTTCAGCACCAGCAGTGCCAGGCGGGCTGGTAGCGCGAAACATTGTGGGGCGGCGGGCGCCTGTGGCATGGCTTGGCTCCGGGGTTGAGTAAGCAGCATAGCGGACGCGGCTAGCTGCTGCTCAATACATCCACCAGTTTCAGCAGTTCCGCCGCGATCGGTTTTTGCGTGTGGATCGCCTGCTCGAAGGGCGTGTGCGTAATACGGTCGTTGCACACACCGAGCATCACACCGCTGGCGCCGCCGACCAGCGCCTCCACCGCGGCGTTACCCAGGCGCGAGGCCAACAGGCGGTCCGCCGCAGTGGGCGCGCCGCCGCGCTGCACGTGGCCCAGCTTGGACACGCGGATGTCCAGGGCCGGCAGTTCCTCGCCGACGCGGGCGGCAATCACCTCGGCGTCGCCCAGGGCGCCGCCCTCGGCGACGATCACGATAAACGAGGTTTTGTCGTGATCGCGCCCGCGGTTCAGGGCGGCGATCAACTGTTCGATGGACGTCGCCGTCTCCGGCACCATGACGAACTCGGCGCCACCGCCGATGCCGCAGTGGATGGCGATATGCCCGGCGTGGTGGCCCATGACCTCGATGAAAAACACGCGGTCGTGGGAGTTGGCGGTGTCGCGCACCTTGTCGATGGCATCCAGCGCGGTGTTGATGGCGGTGTCGAAGCCGATGGTGAAGTCCGAGCCGTACAGGTCGTTGTCGATGGTGGCGGGCGCACCGACGATGGGGATGCCGTGCTCGCGGCTGAACACTTCGGCGCCGGTGAAGGTGCCGTCGCCGCCGATCGCCACCAGGCCCTCGATGCCCCACTGCTGCAGGTGTGCCCAGGCGCGGGCGCGGCCCTCGGCGGTGGCGAACTCCGGCGAGCGCGCGGTTTTCAACAGGGTGCCGCCGCGTTGCAGCATGTTGCTGACCGCGGCCGGGTCCAGGGCGCGGATGTCACCGGCGATCATGCCCCGGTAGCCGTGGCGAATGCCGAATACCTCGAGTCCATCGGCGCAGGCGGTTTTCACCACCGCGCGCAGGCACGCGTTCATGCCCGGCGCATCGCCACCCGAGGTAAACACTCCGATTCTTTTCATAACAACACTACCAACACGTCCAGGGAGAGGCGCGCCCGGGCGCCGCGGTGACAGGGGCGGGTTTCAGGATTGCTCCTGGAACACCTCCACACCCTCGGGGATCTGGAACCACGCTTGCTTCTGGCTCACCCAGATATGCGCGGTGGGCTCGATGATGCTGGTGTCGTCCAACGTGGCCGGCTTGAGTTTGATGCGCCCCGGGTCGGCGGGGTTGAAGTGGTAGATACGGTTGCCGCAGGTGGGGCAGAACTTCGCCGCGTTGATGTTGCCGCTGTCGGAACTGCGTTCCCAGTGCGCGAGCTCGCCCTGGAACTCGATGGCGTCAGTCTCCACCAGGGCGGTAATGGAAAAGGCGCTGGTGGAGAGTTTCTGGCACTCGCGGCAGTGACAGGCGATCACCTTCATCGGCGGCTTGAGCAACTGGTAGGTGACGCCGCCGCACTGGCAGGCCCCTCGCATCGGGTAGGTCATGGGAACGGGTTTCCTTACGTTACATTGGCAACAACAGGCTAGTTCGGGAACAACAGGTTACTTCGGGAACAACAGTACCAGCACCAGGCGCAGGGAGAAATCCTCCGGGCCGTTGGGCGCGCTCTGTGCCCAGTAACGGCCGAACGCGCCGAACTGGATCGCCTGCGTGCCGATGCGCGTCACCTTGGATACACCCACCTGTACCGGCACGCTCCAGCGCTCGGATTCCCAGTCATAGGTGGACTCCGTCTGCAGCACGTAGCTGTAGCCGGTGGGCGTGGTGAAGGTGAGGAACGGCTGCAGGAAGGTGGCGTTGACGTCGCCGCGGTCGTCGTCACCGGCGAAGGACCACAGGTGGTTGGCAAGGCCGCCGTAGGTCCAGCCGCCGCTTTGCTTGAGGGCCACGGCGGTGGGGCCGGCGCCCCACTGGTCAGCGCCGAGCAGTTTGTCGGTAGCGGTGGGCAGCAGCATGACCGGCCCGGCGCCCCAGATCCAGCCGCTGTCAGTGGGCGCCTTGGGCGAGAAGAACACGCTCTGTACGGTGTCGCCGAGGCCCGACTGGCTGCCCGCACCTGGGGCGATGTCGTCCTGCCAGACCAGCGGCAGGATGGTGCGCGAGATCAGGTTCCAGTCCTCGTTCATGGACACGGGGATGACCGGCTGTACATTCAGCGTCACCCGCTCGCCGTCGTTCTCCGGCCCGATATTCGAGTCGAAATTGAGCTGGAACGGCACGCTGATCAGCGCGGCGATGGGATTGGCCAGCTGCTTGGCGAGGTCTTCCTGGCTCTGTGCCGTGGCGAGCGCGGCGGGCAGTGACAGCAGCAGGGCCAGTGCCAGGGGCAGTAGCGCTCGCTGGCGGCGGATGCGGGGCTTGGCCATTGTCTCCTCCTCCGTGGATGGATCTGTGGCTACTTCGTGGATGGATCTGTGGCGGCGTCCGGTGTTGGCGAGCCTCCTACGGCGTGTTTCACGCTTTCCAGCAACGGGTAGTCCGTGGCCAGGGAGGTACCGGGGGGGAAGTCACTGTGGAAGCCCTGGGCATCGGCATCCTCGAAGTCACTGTACACCACGGTGTCCTCCTTGATCGTCGCCTTGACCCGTAGGGAGTCCAGTTGTTCCGGGTCGATGGCGGTGGGGTCGTCCGAGAGCACGACGAAGTCCGCCAGCTTGCCGACTTCGATAGAGCCCTTGTCGTGTTCCTCGAAGTGCTGCCAGGCGGGCCACAGGGTCATGGCTTTCAGGGCGGTCATCACGTCTACACGGTGCGCGGGGCCGAGGATGTCGCCGGAGCGTGTGCGCCGGGTGACCGTGGCGTCGAGCACGCGCATGCTGTCCGGCAGGGCGACCGGGGCGTCGTGGTGGGTGCCGAACATCATGCCGCGCTGCATCAGCCAGCCGGTGGGGGAGATGTTGTCTGCATTGACCGGGCCGACCGTGTGCTCGCGGTGCCAGTCGCCCCAGTAGAAGGTGTGCATGGGGAACAGGGAGGGGAACACGCCCAGGCGCCGGTAGGCGTCGACGTGGTCCTCGCGGGTGAACTGGCCGTGGATGATCACCGGCCGGCGGTCGGCCATGCCGTACTTGTCGGTGGCCGCCTGCAGCGCGGCGATGAGCATGTCCGCCGCGCCCTCGCCGTTGGCGTGGGTGAGCAATTGCACACCGTTGACGTAGGCCCAATCCACCGCGTCGACGACCTGTTCCATGCTGGCGGCGGCATAGCCGTGATAACCCGGCGCATAGTCGCCCACCGGCGCGTAGTAGGGGCGGTCGCGCAATGCGGTGAAGCCCTGCGGCGAGCCGTCGATGGTCAGCTTGGCGCCGCCGATACGCACGCGGTTGCGGTAGCTGCCGGAGACATGCTTGAGAATCCCCTCGCGGTCGATAAGCACATCCGGGTAGACCACCAGGTCGATGGCGAGCAGTTGTTGTTCGCCGGCGGCGAGGGCGGCGTTCATGATGCCCGGTACGGCGCGGCCCTCCTGCGCCGTGGTGTAGCCGTAGCTGGCCCACAGGCCGCTGCCGGCTTTGGCAAAGGCCAGCAGACCCTCCTCGCCGAGGCCGCCGAGTAGCGCAGGTCCGTTGCCGAAGAAGGCGTTCTCCTCGAGCACACCGTTGGGTGCGCCGTCGGCATCGCGGCGGATGACGCCCCCGGCCGGGTCGGCGGAGCTGGCATCCAGCCCCATCTTCTCCAGCCCGCGGGAGTTGACCGAGGCGAGGTGGCCGGACTGGTGGATGATCAGCACGGGCACGTCGGTGGACACGCGGTCCAGGTCCTCGCGGGTGGGGTGGCGCACTTCGGCCAGCTGGGATTGGTCGTAGCCAAAGCCGATGATCAGGTCGATCTTGTCGATGATGTCCGCGTGGCCGTCGGCCCAGGTTTGCAGGGTGCTGACCAGGCTGTCGATGTCGCGCACCTCGCCGTCCGGCGGGGACAGCAGGTTGGCGGACAGCGCCTGCAGCCCGCCGAGGATGACATGGCCGTGGCTGTCGACGAAGCCGGGCAGCATCGTCATGCCGCCGAGGTCGAAGTCGAGGGTGTCTGCACCGCGAAAACGCGCCATTTCCGCGCGGTCGCCGACCGCCACGATGCGTCCTGAACGCACCGCAACCGCCTCGGCGCGCGGCGCGTTGTCGTCGATGGTGAGGATGGTGCCGCCGCTGTAGATGGTGTCCGCGGGTTTTGTCTTTGCCGTGCGCGGGAGGTTTGTCTCCGGGCGGCTGGCGCTGTCGTCAGCCACTGTTGCGGCGTCCGCAGCGGGACTTTCCTGCGCGACCTTGCCCTCGTCCGATGGGGTGTCGTGGCAGCCGCCGAGCAGCAAGGCGAAAGTGACGATGAATGCTGGCGCAAAGCGCGTGGTCCGGTAGCCTCGCATGGAGTCCCCCCTGGTGTGGACTGGGTTTCATAAGCGGTCGGCGCCGCTCAGGTCCACGCCAAGTATAGCCGGGTCTGGCGACCAGGCAGTGACGTATGTCAGGGGATAGACGCGGGCCTCAGGGCGGCTCGCTTCGCGGCTCGTCGGCGCGCAGCCAGTAGACCAGGGCGTAGACCACCGGGGTGTCGCAGATGGCGATGCCGACCTTGAACATCCAGTAGCCGAGGGTCATGGCGATGAACTCCGACAGCGCCATGCGCTCCTCGGCAAACAGCCAGAAGGCGATGCCGTTGAACACCAGCGAGTCGAGCAGCTGCGAGCCGACGGTGGAGAGGTTGTTGCGCAGCCACAGGTGGCGCCCGCCGGTGCGCCGCCGCCAGAACTCGAAGGCCCAGACGTCGTGGCTCTGGGCGACCAGGTAGGCGGCCAGGGAGGCGACCACGATCAGTGGTACGGCGCCGAGCACCGTGCTGAAGGCGGCCTGGTCCTGGTAGTAGGGGGAGGGCGGCAGCGCCACCGCCAGCTGCGACATGCCCAGCACCAGTACGTTGGCGCCGAAGCCCAGCCAGACCACCAGCTGGGCGCGGCGGCGGCCGAAGATCTCGCCGACCACGTCGGTCACCGGGAAGGTCAGCCAGTAGGCCATGATGCCGCCGGAGATGGTCAGGCCAGCGAAGCTCCACAACTTGGCGCTGACCACGTTGATGAAGCTCATGCAGGCGATGAACATGGTCAGCAGGATGATGAACTTCAGCTCGCGGCGCGGTAGTTCGCGATGCTCGGGCAGGTGGCTGGCGTCGTGGGCGTCGGTGTTCGGGGTGTGAGTGTTCACGGCGTCGGTGTTCAGGGCGAGAGCCTCGCGCGCAGGGCGGACAGGAAGGGAATGGCGGCGAACTGGTCCGGTTGTACCGCATCCCAGTCCAGTTGCCCCGGCCGCGGGTAGGGCGAGCGCGTCTCGATGCAGCGCTCGGGGGTGATGATCCAGTCCAGCGGGGTGTCGTGGGGCTGCATGACGATCTCGGCGTCCTCGACCAGTTGCGCCTCGTGCACCGTGGTTACCACCGGCACGCCCGGACGCAACAGCCCGAGTTCGCGGAAGATGCCCATCTCCAGATCGGCGAAGCCCGCACCCTTGCCGGTGCGCCCGCCGCTGGGGCTGACCGCGACGCAGCCCACCGCGCAGATGTCCATCGGCGCCATCTGCTCGAACTCCACGCGCTCGCCGTGGGCGAGGGCGCCCTCGGAATACATCACGTCCTCGAACGGGATGCCCGCTGCCGTGAGCGCCGCCGGGTCCAGGTGAATGAACGGGAACTCCGCGGTCAGCTCGGGCACCGGCGTGTACACCCGCTTGCCCTCTTTTAGTGCCTGCAGGCGCACCCAGGCCTGGCCGCGGTCCGGGTTGCACTTGACCACCTGCGCGCTGGCCCAGAACGGCAGGGCGGCGAGTTGCAGGGCAGCCTGGTCGGCGCCGACAAAGTCCGGGATGGCGCTGTAGGGGCTGCCGACCGCGTAGCCCTGCTCATCCAGCGTGCGCCACACGCGCTGGCGCAGCGCGTCCTTGCCGGCGTGGCGACCGCGCCAGCGGCCGTCACGAATTGTCGTCCCCTCGGTCATGCTTTTGCTTCCCCTGATTTTGTTGCCAGGGGTGATGCAAGAGCTGTACCAATGAAATCCTGTCCGGGCGGTCAGGTTTCCAGTTGGGCGTTCATGGACTCGGCGCGGGCGCGCAGTTCCTCCGGGGTGAGGTCTTCCTTGTGGGTGGCGAGGAACCACATGTGGCCGAAGGGATCGCGCAGGGTACCGGTGCGGTCGCCGTAGAACTGGTCTGCCACTGGCTGCAGCTCGGTGGCGCCCGCCTGCAGGGCCTGCGCGAACACCGCATCCACGTCCTCGACATACAGGTGGATGCCGACCGCCGTGCCGCCGATTTCACTGGCGCTGGGGAAGTCGATCTCCGGGCAGGCATCGGCCAGCATGAGGACCGAGTCGCCGATCTGTAATTCGGCGTGGCCCAGGCGGCCGTCGGGCATCTCCATGTGGAAACGCTCCTGGGCGCCGAAGGCCTGCGTGTAGAACTCGAGAGCCCTGGCGGCTCCCGTGATGCTCAGGTAGGGGGTGATGCTGTGGTAACCGTCGGGGGTGGGTTTGGGCGGCATGCTGGACTCCGTGGTGTTGGGCGTTGGTCGGGCCGGTGGATTCCCGGAGAGGTGTTCTCGCGGGGGTCGTCATCACTATAGCTGCTGGTTGGCCGGGAAATGTGAATTCGCAGCGCAAGCGCCCATCGTTGGTGGCATGCTGTGAATGAAGGAATAAGGAGGTACAGCCATGCGTGCGATGGTATTTGAAGGCGGGGGCAGGCCCCTGCAACTGCGCGACCTGCCGGTGCCCGCAGCGGGACCGGGTCAGATACAACTGAAAATCACCGCTTGCGGCATCTGCCGCACCGACCTGCATGTCGTCGATGGCGACCTGACCGAGCCGGCCCTGCCGCTGGTGCCCGGGCACCAGATTGTCGGTGAGGTCAGCGCGCTGGGCGCGGGCGTCACCGGTTTCGAACTGGGCCAGCGCATCGGCGTGCCCTGGCTGGGTGGCAGCTGTGGGCACTGCTGGTATTGCAGCCGCGGCAAGGAAAACCTCTGCGACGAGGCGCGCTACACGGGTTACCAGATCAACGGCGGGTTTGCCGAGTACACCGTGGCCGATGCGCGCTACTGCTTCCCCATCCCGCCGGGCTTCGACGATATCCAGGCGGCGCCGCTGCTGTGTGCGGGATTGATCGGCTATCGCTCCTACCGCCTGGTGGAGGACTGCGAGAACATCGGCCTGTACGGCTTTGGCGCGGCGGCCCATATCCTGATCCAGGTGGCCCGGCACCGCGGCCAGCGCGTATTCGCCTTTACCCGGGAGGGCGACAGCGAGGCGCAGGACTTCGCCCGCGACCTCGGCGCGGTGTGGGCGGGCGACTCCACCTGCGATGCTCCCGAACCCCTGGAGGGCGCGATCATCTTCGCCCCGGCCGGGGAGCTGGTGCCGCAGGCCCTGCGCGCTGTGCGCCGCGGCGGCCGCGTGGTGTGCGCCGGCATCCACATGAGCGATATTCCCTCGTTCCCCTACGCCATCCTCTGGGGTGAGCGCGAACTGGTCTCCGTCGCCAACCTCACCCGCCGCGACGGCGAGGAATTCCTGCCCCTGGCGGCACAAATTCCCATCCACACCACCGTCCACCGCTACCCCCTGGAGCGCGCGAACGAGGCCCTCGACGACCTCCGCGCCGGCCGCTTTTCCGGCGCCGCCGTCCTCGTCCCCTGAAAGTGGGCTCTGGTACGACTTTAAAAAACGTTGTACTTGACCCCACTTTAGGGTGGGCGCTACGGTCAATTTTTGGTGGCGCAATCATCATTGTCCCCTGGCGGGGCGCTGGCGCATCATGTGGCCCTCCTGACACAGCAGTGGGGTTAAGCCATGAACGACACCGCGTACATTTACGACGCCATCCGCACCCCGCGGAGCAAGGGCAAGGCGGGCGGTAGCCTGCACGAGGTCAAACCCGTGGACCTGGGCGCCGGCCTGCTGCGCGAACTGCAGCGCCGCTACGACCTGGACACGTCCTATGTCGACGACGTGATCATGGGCTGCGTCACCCCCACCGGCGAGCAGGGCTCGGACATCGCCAAGCTCATCGTGCAGAACGCCGAGTGGGATGAATCCGTGCCCGGCGTGCAGCTGGATCGCTTCTGCGCCTCCGGTCTCGAGGCGGTGAACTCCGCCGCGGCCAAGGTGCTGGCCGGCTGGGCGGACCTCATCGTCGCCGGCGGCGTCGAGTGCATGTCGCGCGAGCCCATCGGCTCCAACGGCGGCGCCTTCGGCAACGACCCCGGTTTCTGCCTGAAGACCAAGTTCGTGCCCCAGGGCATCGGCGCGGACACTATCGCTACCCTCGGCGGCTGGAAGCGCGAGGACGTCGACGCCTTCGCCGTTGAATCCCAGCGCCGCGCGGCCCACGCCCGCGACAACGGCTACTTCGACAAGTCCGTGGTGCCGGTGCTGGACGAAAACGGCCTGGTCATCCTGGAAAAAGACGACTTCATCAAGCCCGGCACCACGCTGGAAACCCTGGCCGGCCTGCGCGCCTCCTTCGAGCAGATGGGCGCCCTGGGCTTCGACGACATGATCCTGTCCAAGTACACGCAGATCGACAAGGTCGACCACGTGCACACGCCGGGCAACTCCTCGGGCATCGTCGACGGTTCCTCCGCCGTGCTCATCGGCTCGGAAAAAGCGGGCAAGGACCTCGGCCTGACCCCCCGCGGCCGCATCGTCGCCAGCGCGGTGCTCTCCACCGACCCGATCATCATGCTCACCGGCCCGGGACCTGCGGCCGAGAAATGCCTGAAGGTCGCCGGCCTGGAGAAGAAAGACATCGACCTGTGGGAGATCAACGAGGCCTTCGCCTCCATCGGCCTGCGCTACATGCAGGACCTGGGTATCGACCACGAGGTGACCAACGTCAACGGCGGCGCCATCGCCATGGGCCACCCGCTGGGCGCGACCGGCGCCATGCTGGTGGGCACCATGCTCGACGAGCTTGAGCGCCGCGACCTCAGGCGCGCCATGGTCTCGCTCTGCGTGGGCGGCGGCATGGGCATTTCCACCATCATCGAGCGCGTGTGAGTCAGGAGGAGAGCGACATGAGCGGAATCAGCTACGAAAAAGACGCCGACGGCATCGTCACCCTGACCATGGACCTGGACGCCAAGGTCAATTCCATGTCCGCGGAATACCGCACGGAGATGAAGGCGGCGGTGGCCAAACTGCAGGCGGAAGAGGGGCTCACCGGCGTGGTGATCGCCTCGGCCAAGAAGACCTTCTTCGCCGGCGCGGACCTCAACGAAATCCTCGCCGTGGAGAAAGACGACATCCAGCAGTTCTTCGACATGATCGAGGGCATGAAGGCGGACTTCCGCGCGCTGGAAAAACTGCCGGTGCCGGTGGTCGCGGCGATCAACGGCGCTGCCCTGGGCGGCGGTTTCGAGGTCTGCCTGGCCTGTAACTACCGCATCGCGGTGGACGACGAGAAAGTCGTGCTCGGCCTGCCGGAAGTCGGCCTGGGCCTGCTGCCCGGCGCCGGCGGCGTGGTGCGCACGGTGAACATGCTGGGCCTGGAAAAGGCGCTGCCGTTCCTGCTCGAGGGCACCCGTTTCACCCCGGCACAGGCGCTGGAACTGGGCCTGATCGACGAGACCGTCGACAGCCTCGACGCGCTGCTGCCGCGGGCCAAGGCGTGGATCCTGGAGAACCGCGATAACGCAGCGGCGGCGACCAAGCCCTGGGACGTGAAGGGGTTCAGTGTGCCCGGCGGCAATGCCCGCCACCCCGCGGTGGCGCAGCTGATCATGATGGCGCCGCCCATGTTGTACAAAAAGACCCAGGGCAAGTGGCCGGCCCCCGAGAAAATCCTCGATTGCGCCGTCACCGCGGTACGCCTGGACTTCGACACCGCGCTGCTGGTGGAGACTCGCGGGCTGTGTTCACTGGTGGTCACCCCCGAGGCCAAGCAACTGGTCGGCGCCTTCTTCAACAAGTAGCACCGGCCCCGCTTGTTCAATCGGGCGGAATCACCTGCCACTCCGGCGCCGTGTATTCGCCGAGCACGGTGATCTCCACGAATTCTGACTGCTCGGCGATGATGCGCTGCACCGTGTCGAGGGGGCGGGACTCCATGGCGTCGCGCGCGGCTTTTGACTCCCAGGTGGCGATCGCCAGCAGGGTATCCGGGTGGCCGATCTTGCGGTGCAGGCGCGTGCCCAGTGCGCCGGGAGCCTGCTGGATAATTTCGCTGGCGCGCAGCCAGGCCTCGGCATAGCGCTCCGGCGGGTAGCCGGGGCGCATCTTCACCTCGAAGATGAAATGCACGGGGCGTCAGTCCAGCAGGCGGTTGATTGCCGCGGCGAACTCGATATCCCGCATTGAGATACCGCCCGCGTCGTGGGTGGTGAGATCGATGCTCACGCGGTTGTAGACGTTGCTCCACTCGGGGTGATGGTCCGCGCGCTCCGCGAGCAGGGCCACACGGCTCATGAAACCGAAGGCCTCGACAAAATCCGCAAAACGCAGCTCGCGGTGCAGTTTGTCGTCGCGCAGGGTCCATTGCGGCAGGGCTTCGAGTTGTTCGCGCAGCGCTTCGCTGCCGAGTTTTTCAATAGGCATGGGCCTAGGGTAGGAGGCCGGACCCGATTTCGCAAAGGAAACCGGGGCCGGTTGAGCGGCTCAGCGACGCGATGAGCCGTTGGCGTATCACAGGCAGGCCGCAGCGATCTCCGTGACATGCCGCAGGTCGGTGCCGCAACAGCCGCCGAGTACGCGCAGGTTGGGCAGGACAGCGTGCAGTTCCCGGTACTCGCGGCCGAAAGCCTGCGGGTCGCCATCGTCCAGGACTTCCGCAGCGTCCAGTTCCTCGTGACTGCAGCGCGATGCGTTGCCGCGCAGCCCGCGGATACGCGCGGTCCAGTCGCCTTCGGCTGCCGCCAGCATGTCGTGGAAGTGGCTGGGGTGTGCGCAGTTGATCATGTAGTAGGCCGGGTAGCCGTCGGTCTGCGCATCCACCTCGGCGATCGCGTCCCCGAGGCTTTCGCCGCTGGGCAGGCGGCCGTCGGTTTCCACGGTGAACGAGACCACGACGGGGATGCCGCGCTCGCGCGCCGCCATGGCGATGCCGAGACCTTCCTCGAGATAGTTGAGCGTCAACACGCTGACCATGTCGGCGCCCGCCGCGGCGAGCGCGTCGATCTGCTCGGCGTGGTAGTCGCGCGCCTGTTCTGCGCTCATCTTGTCGGCGACGACGTAGCCGTCGCCGCGCGGGCCGATATTGCCGCTGACCAGCACCGGGGCCACGTCGGCGAACTCCTCGCGCAGCGCCTGCATCATCGCTACCGCGTCGGCGTTGACCGCGGCGAGCGCCTGCACGTCGTAGCCCATTTTTTCGCCCCAGTCGCGGCTCGCGCGCCAGGTCGGTGTCTCCAGCACGAAGCCGCAGCCGTGGGTGCGCGCCAGTTCCAGGTAGCTGCGGTAGTACGTCTTCAGCTTCTCGCGACCCCAGTCGGTGGAGAGCAGGTCGAAGGAGGCGAAGTTGGGCAGGTCGACCGCATGATTGAAGACCAGGTCAGTTTCCAGACCGCCATCCGTGAGCATCGGTGCGGCAGCCAGTTGAGCCAGCACCTGTTCGGTTCTAGTATTCATTGTTCTCGAACTCCTGTAGTGAACGTTTCTTGTGTTCCGTACGGTGAGTGAAATTCTGGGCGTTTGCCCGTTTGCAATCCAGTGGACCGCGAGTGCTTTTTTGGCTGCGGCATATTTTTTCTATTAAAAACAAATGATTACCACCTGGCCTCGGGTCTGGCGGCGCGGCGCATGGATGCGGAGAGGCCCGTTACTGTACTGTTGGTACAGTAGTTTGCGTGGGATCAGGGGGAATCAGCATGTCCAAGCGCGGTGAGGACCGGCGGGAAAAGATCCTCGATGTCGCCCAGGCGAGCATCCTGCAAAAGGGTTTCTCGGCGACATCCATCGAGGAAATACTGGAAAAGGCCCACATCACCAAGGGCGGGTTCTTCTACCATTTCCCGGGAAAATCCGAGCTGGCGCGCGCGCTGGTGGAGCGCTACCTGCGCGACGACATGGTGTTCTTCGACACGCTCGAACGACGCGCCCGCGAGCTGAGCGATGACCCCCTGCAGCAGATGCTGTTGTTCATCAACCTGTTAGCGGAGGCCATGGAGAACCTCGAGGACGTGCATCCCGGTTGCCTGGTGGCGTCCTTCACCTACGAGAGCCAGCTCCTCGACGAGGACATCAAGGCGCTGATAGCGACTGGTACTTTGCAGTGGCGCGAGAAGTTTGCCGGTATGCTGGCGCGCATCGAGGAGAGCCACCGTGCGAATCTGGAGGTCGACCACGACGAGGTGGCCGACATGCTCAGCGCGACCATCGAGGGCGGCATCATCCTGTCCCGGGTAATGGCCGACAAGGCCCTGCTGGTACAGCAACTGAAGCAGTACCGGAATTACATCAAGCTGATGTACACGCCGGCGGCGGGCGTGCTCGCCTGATGGCCGAGGACTACCTGGCGATCAACCGCGCGGCCTGGGATGCGCGCGCCGAACTGCACTTCGATTCCGCGTTCTACGATGTGCCCGGGTTTCTCGCCGGGGCCAGTTCCCTGCGCGAGATCGAGCTGGCGGAACTGGGCGACGTGGCCGGCAAGCGTCTATTGCACCTGCAGTGCCATTTCGGGCTGGACACGCTGTCCTGGGCGCGTCTCGGTGCGCACTGTACCGGCGTTGACCTCTCGCCGGTTGCGATCGGCAAGGCGCGTGAGCTACAGCGCGCCGCCGACCTGCCGGCACAGTTCATCTGCTCGGATGTGTACGGCTTCCAGCGCAGCACGCCGGAGCCGTTCGATATCGTCTACACCTCCTACGGCACGGTCGGCTGGCTGCCGGACCTGGATCGCTGGGCGCGGGTTATCGCCGGGAACCTGGCGCGGGGCGGGACGTTTTACATCGCCGATTTTCACCCGCTGTACGACCTGCTCGCCGGGTATAGGTATTTCGCGCACGCTGCGCCGGACATCGAGACGGAAGGCAGCTATACGGAGAACAGCGGGGAGCTGTCCACGCCGCTCGCCAATTGGTCGCACCCGATGTCGGAAATCGTCAACGCCCTGCTCGGTGCGGGGCTGGTCATCCAGCGTCTCAACGAATACCCGTTCAGCCCCTACAACTGCTTCGAGGGCCTGGTCGAACGCGAGCCGGGTCGTTTCTACCTCGAACACCGCGGCCACGAGGCACCCCTCGTCTTCACCATCACCGCCACCCGCTAAAGCGGCTCTATTATTATTTGTGCAGCGGCTGCAACTCGGCCCTGAACAACTGCATCAATACCTCGATGTTGGCGACGCCCGGGTAGTTGGGGCGCACCACGAAGGCCAGTTCCCGGTGCGGTCCGGGCTCGGCCAGGGGAATCGCCACGAGTTTGGGGTTGTCCTCGATCAGCGCGTGCAGGGCAATCTCGGGCACCAGGGTGGAGCCCATGCCGGCGGCGACCAACTGGATCAGCGTGGCCAGGCTGGTGGCGCTCAGGCGGTGGCTGGAGAGGTCCTCCAGGTGACAGGCGGCCAGGGCGTGTTCCTTCAGGCAGTGGCCGTCCTTGAGCAGCATCAGGTGGGCGTCGCTCATCTGCCGGGTGGTGATCTTGCGCGACTTCGCCAGCGGGTCCTCCGCGTGCGTCACCCAGTACAGGTCTTCGGCCCAGAAGCTGAAGCTCAGCAGCCCCTCGCAGTCATAGGGCAGGGCGAGGATCGCGGTATCCAGGGCGCCGCGTCGCAGCATGTCCAGCAGTTGCGCGGATTCGTCCTCGGTGAAATCCAGCTGCAGTTTCGGGTAGCTGGACTGCAGGGCGGGCAGCACGCGCGGCAGCAGGTAGGGGCCGATGGTGGGAATCACGCCCATCGCCAGCGGCGTGCTCAGCGGCTCGCGCTGTGCCTCCGCGAGTTTTTGCAGATCCTCCACCTGCAGGGCGATGTCGCGGGCGCGGGACAGCACTTCGCGTCCCAGCGGTGTGACCAGGACCTTGCGGTTGTCGCGCTCGAAGATCTGGAATCCGAGCTGTTTTTCCAATTCTGCGAGCGCGGTACTCAAGGCCGACTGGGAAATGTGGCATTCTTCCGCCGCCTTCTTGAAGTGCAAGGTGCGCTCTACGGCGAGCGCGTAGTGGATCTGTTTCAGTGAAATCATGGATTTATGCTACTTTCAAACGATCTGGTCTTGCGCAGTAGTGTAAGCACAATACATTCATTTGCGGCGGTATGTAAAAGCAAAGCCACCTCCCTCGCGGGTGCGGAACGGTCGACCCAGTCACCACCCCGGTCGCGTGGACAGGCCCGGTAGGAATCATCCCGTGATGCAGGTTATGGCGGCGCCCCGGACGGCGAATTTCGCCCTGCCGTGGCTGCTGTTGACAGGTCTTTTGCTGTTGGCACTGGCCGGTTGCGGCCAGTTGGCAGACACACCCGCGCCCGCGCGACAGGGGGAACTGGACCTGCGCGACTGGCACCCGCAGCGCGACGGCCCGGTCGAACTCTCGGGCCAGTGGGGGTTTTACTGGCAGCAGCTGCTGCAGCCCGATGAACTGCCGGCCTCACCGCCGGCCTACGCACCGGTGCCCGGTTACTGGACCAAGTATCCCGGCGACCTCCCGGCTACCGGCTTCGCCACCTTCCACCTGCGTGTCCTGGTGGAGCAGGGCAGTCGCGCACTGGCGATCTATGCGCCCGGGGAGGGCTCCGCCTATACCCTCTGGGTCAACGGCGAGCGCCTGGGCAGCGTCGGCAGGGTCGGTGTTGACGCGGACACCACCCAGCCGGCGCGCCACCGCCGCACCTACTTCCTGCGCGACCACGATGGCGAACTGGATATCGTGGTGCAGATCGCCAACTTCAACCACCGCAAGGCCGGCTTCCGCAACGCCCTGATACTCGGCGATGCGGAACAGTTGCACACTAGCCAGCGCCTGGCCTGGCTGGCGGATGCGTTTGTCATCGGCATGATCCTGGTGTTCGCCCTGCACTACCTGATGCTCTTCCTGTTTCACCGGGAGGACAAATCCTCGCTCTATTTCAGCCTGCTCAGTCTCGCCGTGGGCCTGCGCGCCAGCCTGACCAGCCAGGGCCTGTTGCTGTGGTTGGCGCCGGATGCGGCGTGGCCGTGGCTGCTGCGCCTGGAGTACATGGCGGTGTTCCTGACACCGGCGTTCTACACCGGCTTCATGCGCGCCCTGTATCCGCAGGAGTTCCCGCGCTTCCTGCTGCGCACGCTGTGGGCGCTGGGTCTCGCTTTCAGCATAGTGACATTGTTCTCCAGCACCCTGTTCGCCAGCGAACTGATCCCGGCCTTTGAAGTGGTCTACTTCAGCACCCTGCTGGTCATGCTCGTGTGCCTGGTCCGCGTGTTCCAGCGCCGGCGCGACTACTGGCCTTACATCCTCGCCGCCTCGGCGCTGGTCGGCGGCCTGAACACCATGGAGGCGCTGCACCTCACCGGGCGTCTGTCCTGGGGTAACCTGAGCCACGTCGGTTTCCTCGCCTTCCTGTTGGTGCAGTCCCTCATGCTCTCGGTGCGCAGCGCCGACAAGGACCGCCGCCTGTCGCAACTGTCCCACGACCTGGAAGAGCGCAACCTCAGCCTGCAGCAGAGCGAACGCAAGTACCGCGAGTTGTTCGAGGATTCCCAGGATGTGATCTTCCTCGCCGATATCGAGGGCCACATCCTGGATGTCAGCCCCTCCTGTGAGGCGCTGCTCGGCTACCGGCCCGAGGAGATCGTGGCAATGGAGAACCTCGACCAGTTGGGCGAACGCAGCGAGCGCCGGCGCATGTTCGACATCGTCGCCAACGAGGGCTCCACCCTGGATTTCATCACCCGTCTCAACCATCGCGACGGCTATGGCGTGCCGGTCTCGGTGGCGGCCACCCAGCGCCGCGACGAAAACGGCAGGTTGATCGGCTTCCAGGGCTATGTGCGCAACCTCAGCGACCGTTTCGAGGCCCAGGAGCAGCGCCAGCGCGCGGAGCGCCTGGAGCAGATCGCTACCCTGGACCCGCTCACCCGCTGCTTCAACCGGCGCTATTTCCAGGATGCGAGCACCCGTGAGATCGCCCGCGCTGGTCGCCAGGGCTCGGACCTCTCGCTGATCCTGTTCGACCTCGATCACTTCAAGCGCATCAACGACACCCACGGCCACGCCACCGGCGACAAGGTGCTGATCAGCATCGCCCGGTTGGTCAACAGCAAGATTCGCAGCAGCGACGTGCTGGCCCGCTACGGCGGCGAGGAATTCGTGGTGATGTTGCCGGAAACCCAGGTCGACCAGGCCTTGCAGCGCGCAGAGGACCTGCGGGCGCAGGTGGAATCCGTGGTTATCGAGACCACCAAGGGCGAGCGAATCGGTGTTACCGTCAGCCTGGGCGTCGCCCAGTGGCAGCGGGGCGAGTCGCTCACCGATCTGCTCGAGCGCGCCGACCGGGCGCTCTATGTGGCCAAGAAAGCCGGCCGCAACCTGGCCCGGGTGGCCGAGGCCTGAACCGGCGTCCGGATAGTTCGATCAAAAAAACCGAACCTCACTATCGCTATTAACCGTTTTATCGAATAACCGCCAATCCCTATTCTGTCCCTGTCCACCGCAGAACGCGGCAAGTGATGACTGAAGCAAAGACTGACAGGAGATAGCAATGGCCCTCATCAACACCCAGATCAAACCCTTCAAGGCGACCGCATTCAAGGCGGGCGAGTTTGTCGAGGTTTCCGACGCCGACCTGAAGGGCAAGTGGTCGGTATTCTTCTTCTACCCCGCCGACTTCACCTTCGTCTGCCCCACTGAACTGGGCGACCTGGCGGATCACTACGAGGAATTCACCAAGCGCGGCGTGGAGATTTACTCCGTATCCACCGACACGCACTTCACCCACAAGGCCTGGCACGATTCCTCCGAGACCATTGGCAAGATCGAGTACACCATGATTGGCGACCCGACCGGTGACATCACCCGCAACTTCGACGTGATGCGTGAAGGCATGGGCCTGGCCGACCGCGGCACCTTCATCGTCGACCCCGACGGTATTATCCAGGCGATGGAAATCACCGCCGAGGGCATCGGCCGCGACGCCGAGAACCTGCTGAACAAGGTCAAGGCGGCCCAGTATGTGGCGTCCCACCCGGGCGAAGTATGCCCCGCGGCGTGGAAGGAAGGCGAGGCCACCCTCGCGCCCTCACTGGACCTGGTCGGCAAGATCTAAGCCCTTCGCTTAGCACCGACACTCCAGCGGCGGGCCTGCGGGCCCGCCACTCACAGAACCCCCAGTTTCAGGAGTTTTAGCATGTTGACCAAGGATATTCTCGAAGCCCTCAAGGGCTACACCGCCAGCATGAGCCGCCCGGTCACCTTCGTGGTGCAGACCGGCGAGCACGCCAAGCGCGGCGAGCTGCTGGAACTGTTGCGCGGCATCGCCGGCGTGTCCGACCTCGTCAGCGTCGAGGAGCGCGACATGTCCGCTGTACTGCGCAGCCCCGTCAGCTTCCTTATTGAAGCCGACGGCGAGGACACCGGCATTCGCTTCTCCGGCGTGCCCGGCGGCCACGAATTCAACTCGCTGGTGCTGGCCCTGCTGCACAGCGGCGGCGTACCGCACAAGCTCGATGCGAGCATCGCGGAGATGCTGGGTAACATCGACGACGCGCTGCACTTCGAAGTGTTCGTCAGCCTCAGCTGTCACAACTGCCCGGACGTGGTGCAGGCGCTCAACCAGTTCGCCCTGCTCAACCCGGCCATCAGCACCGAGATGCTCGACGGCGGCCTCTATCCTGAGGTTATCGCCGAGCGCGACATCCAGGGCGTGCCCACTGTCTACCTGAACGGCGAGCTGTTCGCCAACGGCAAGGTGGACGCCGCCGGCCTGGTGGAAAAACTGCTGGAGAATCACCCCGGCATGGCGCAGGTAGCCGACACCGCCAGCCTGCCCCTGCAGGATGTCACCGTGGTCGGTGGCGGTCCCGCCGGCGTCGCCGCGGCGATCTACGCCGCGCGCAAGGGCCTGGCCGTGACCCTGGTGGCCGACCGTTTCGGCGGCCAGGTGAAGGACACCATGGGCATCGAAAATCTGGTCTCGGTGCCCTACACCACCGGCCCTGAACTTTCAGGCAAGCTGATGGAGCACCTGCGCGAGTACGACATCACCCTGCGCGAACACCTTAAGGTGGCGAGTATCGAGAAAGGGCCGATCAAGCAGCTGACCCTGTCCTCCGGCGAGCGCATCGACACGCGCAGCGTGATCGTTGCCACCGGCGCGCGCTGGCGCGAGCTGGGCGTGCCCGGCGAGAAGGAAAACATCGGCAACGGCGTGGCCTACTGCCCGCACTGCGACGGCCCGTTCTTCAAGGGCAAGGACGTGGCGGTGATCGGCGGCGGCAACTCCGGCATCGAGGCGGCCCTGGATCTGGCGGGCATCGTCAACTCGGTCACGGTGTTCGAGTTCCTGCCCGAACTGAAAGCGGACAAGGTGCTGGTCGAGCAGGCCGAGAAACGCGAGAACATCACGATTCTGAAGAACGTGGCCACCAAGCAGGTCATCGCCGACAGCGGCAAGGTGGTCGGCCTCGAGTACGAGGACCGCGAAACAGGCGACCTCTACACCCGCGAATTGGCCGGCGTGTTCGTGCAGATCGGCCTGGTGCCGAACAGCCAGTTCCTCGACGGTGTGGTCGACCTGACCAAACACGGCGAGGTGGTGATCGACGAGCGCGGCCGCACTTCGGAAGAGGGCATCTTCGCCTGCGGCGACGTCACCACGGTCCCCTACAAGCAGATCGTGGTCTCGATGGGCGAAGGCGCGAAAGCCTCCCTGGCCTGCTTCGAGTACCTGATGCTCAACCCGGTACCCGCCGGCGAAGACCTCGCCGCCTGACTGGCCCTCCCGCCAGAGGGGTCAGAGCCACGGCTCTGACCCCGGTTTTCGATTGCCAAGTCTTTTCTCTGACTCCGTTGAACAGCCGTGTAGCGCGAGTGGCTGGTTCGGTTCCTGGCAGGGAGCGTCAGCCCTTCCAGGGTTCGAAAAGCACACTCACCCTGGAAGGGCTGACGCTCCCTGCCCTGCGACACCCAGCTTGCTGCGAGATTGCTACCGGCCCAGTTCGCCAAAGACGGCCCGGCAGCGGGGGCGTTGCCCGCTCCAGTCCGGCGCCGCTCCGCGGTGCCCTCAGTCGGCCGGGAGCCTTAAAGCGCTGCGCTGTCTCCCGTCGCTCCCTCGGCGCCAGACGTGATTTCCGCGGCCAACACCCCCACTGCCGGGCCTCGCATTGCGCGAGAAAAGCGATTGGGAGTTTCGAGCAGCGTGTTATCGCACAGCGCGATCCGCGCGCACGGACGTTTTTATCCGGCAGGTCACTCACTATGGGAACCGCGCACCACTGAGCATCGAGCCGCAAGTGCCGGGAGACGGGCGGGTGGAGCGCTCGCAAAAGACGCGCCGAGGAAGTGGAGCGAGACCGCTTGCGGGCTCGCGACCGACCGAGGGCACCCCGGAGGGGCGCGATCTTCAGAGCGCTCCGCCCGCGGGTCTCCCGGCAACCCTCCCATCCCCCTGGATCGGCAGACGATCACCGCTCGGGTAGTTCCGGCAGGAGGCAGTCGGGAATGAGGTCTACCTACGATGCGACTGAGCTTTTGGAGCGTCGTAGGTAGACCTCATTCCCGATTGCCGGCGAGGCTACGCATATACACAAGCGCATCCATCCGTAGCCACAAAAGAAAACGCCCGCAAAAAGCGGGCGTCCAGAAAGCACAGCAGTCAGCCGAACTACTCGTCCGCCACCCGCACAGTGCGCACACTCCAGCCCTCACGCCAGCCCATCTGCGCCGCCTGGTTCGGCCAGGTGCTCAGGTTGCGCGGCTCCGTTTGCAGGAGCTCCAGGTTGAAGCCGTTCGCCATGCCAACCAGGAAGCGCTTGCCCTCCGGGTCCGCCGCGTCCGGGCGCACGATGCGATAGCCGTAGTTGAGGCCGTTGCCGGCGCCGCCGCGGTCCGCCAGGTAGAACGTGTTGGTGCCCGGTGCCTTGCACACCAGGTCCGCGCCCCACTGGAAGCGGGTAATCATGCCGAAGATCGAGTAGCCCAGGTCCAGGGTGCCGAAGCACATGCGCTGCTCCGCCGGATTGGCCGGGTGGTTGATGTCGCCCGCCCAGCTGTAGGCCATCAGGTACTCGTAGCGGAAGCCGAACTCGTCGGTGACGATCGCGTTGCCCGCCTGGCTCAGGCCCTGGCCGCACAGGCCGCCGCCGCCCGGACGCGGGAAGCTCGGGGTCCAACCGGTATCGGTGTCGACGAAGTCACCGGTCTGCTGGTCCCAGGCCGGCAGGTGCGGTTCGCCGCAGAGCATTTCCACCGAGTTCGGGTCGATAGAGAGGTCCTCGCTGATCGCGCCGCGCCACAGGGTTGTCGCGCGGTTGACCATGGTGTGCAACTTCTCGCTGTTGGTGGCGGCATAGGCCTCACCGGCGCAGAAGGAGAACGGGCAGGAGGAGTGGATGGTCGCCGCGTAGCCGAACACGTGCAGGGAGGACCAGTACAGGTAACCCTCCTGGTTGAAGGCGACGATGGCGCCGCCGGCGGTGTTGGACAGGGCCGGGGCGTCCGGCTCGTAGCTGCCGAAGTCGAAGACTTTCTGCCAGTTGGGCAGGTCCTCGGCGGTCAGGCCCTCGCTGCCGAACAGCGGGCTGACCCACACGCCGGAGGCCTCGCCGGCGATGAAGCTCGGCTGCGTGGTGCTCGCCGCGAGGCGGAACATGCCCTCGCTGTCCGGGCCGATCAGGGTCAGCTCGCGCGGGTCGCCGTCCATGCTGCCCACTTCCTCGAACTGGAACACGCGGCGCTTGCGCACATTGGCGTTGCGCCGCGGCGTGGCGTCACCCACCCAGCGCAGCACCTTGCCGTGGTCGCCGCGCTTGGAGCGCACGCCGAAGTACAGCGCGCCCGGGTCGCCGTAGCTGTAGCCTTTGCGTACGTTACTGTAGTTGCGGTAGCGCTTGCTGCCGATAAAGCGCGAACCCTCACCGGTGGTGTCGAAGGCGACCAGCACGATATCGCCGCCCTCCAGGGCCGGGCCGCCACAGAACACGACTTCGTTGCCCGGGGTCGCGGCGCAGAAGCGGAAACCGATGACCTCGTCCGCGGCCGCGGCGGCGGCGCTGCCATCGGGGGTGTAGTCGGTGATCACGTCGGTATCGCGGTTGTATTCGTAAATGTGCGGCCGGCGCCAGTCGCCGTTGTGCGGGCCCACGCCGGGGTGGGAGAGCATCTGGCTTTCGCCGTACTCGCAGTTGTACTCGATGGTCGGCAGGTCCGGGCACTGCCAGAACTCGTCGCCTTCCTCCTGCACGCAGGCTGAGTTGGGCGCCGGGTCGGCGACCGGGGTTTCGCTGGCGATCAGCGGGAAGGGCTCGCCGTCGTACCACTCCGGGGTGGCACTCAGGTCACCCAAAGAGAAGCCCTTGGTGACACAGGCGCCGTTGGCCAGGGTGCCGATCCAGATGCGGTGGCCCACGCCGGGCTCGCTGCCGGGGAGCTTGATCTGGGTGAGTCCCCAGGGGTAGGTCTGGTTCTGCTTGCGCCGGCCGTTAGGGCAGCCGCCGCCGGTGATCGGCGGGTAGGGTACGCCGTTGCCGGCGTAGCACTCGTCGCCGCCTTCGCCGTCGACGCCGTCCACCAGTCCGTAGGACTCGGTGAAATCGCGTGCCTCGGTGAGGATCTCGACGCTGAGCAGTTCACTGGCCTGCTGGGTGACGGTTCCCGCCGCAGCCTGTTCAAGCGCTTCGGCGGTGGGCCGGGGCAGGCGCAGTGGAATAAGGGTGCTGCGCTGGATGTCTACGCCCTCGGGCGCGACCCCGAGCGGGGTGTAGATTTCACCGACGTCGGCGAAACTCTGGCCTGCCACCGCTGCGAGGAGCAACGGCAATACTATCGATCTCATGCGGGACTCTCCCTACGTTTTTTGGACCCTGGCAGAAATAACTCTTGGGAATGGCGCATTTTGAAACCATGCGCTCTTGCTCTGGCGATCATTACCGCGACCGGGAGTAAAGAAATTGCCCGATTCATGGCAGACTGCAATACTCTTGCAGTATAGTGGTCTATACTTCTGTCAAGCAATAAATGTGCAAAAGTTTTTTTTTGTGCGTTGAATCTCTGTTTTACGCGGTGCGACGATGGGCGCTGCGATTCTCTTGGGGGTAGCTGGGATGTTGAGTGCACTGTTTCGGGGCCGCCGTGGCGCGGCCGCAGGGATGTTTTTTTGCCTGGGCCTGGTGCTGGCGGGTGCGCGCGGCGCCCTCGCCGGGCCCCTGGACGGGCCTGAGCTGTACGCCGATGTGCAGCAGTACGTCGACCTCGGCAGCAGCAAGCGCACCGGTACCTTCACCGACCGTCGCGTCGCCAGCTGGCTGGCCGGTGAGCTGGACGCCGCGGGCGTCGACAGCATGTTCCAGGACTGGACCCTGGACCGCTTCAACTACGTCACCTGTATTTTGAAGATCGCCGGGGTGAACACCGAGTGTTTCTCTCTGTGGCACCCCAACGGCAGCACCGTGCGCAACGACCTGGTCTCCGTGGTGAAGATCCGCGGCTACAGCTATGAGTCCATGCTCGGCAGCGCGCGCATCGAGGACGCCATCGCCAACGGCGCCTCCGCGGTAATCGCCGTGAACACCATCAACGACGCCGTGGTCGGCGTCAACGCTCCCTTTGACGAGGCCGCCAATCCCTTCCCGGTACCGGTCATCGTGGTAGGTAACAGCGAGATCGCGCTGCTCGACGGCGCCAACGAGAGCACCCGCGACGTCGATCTGCTGAAAGTCTTCGGCAAGGAAAAGCCCGACTCCACCGCGCGCAACGTGGTCGGTTTCCTGGACCGCGGTGCGGCGCAGTCGGTGGTGATCTCCACCCCGAGCTCCGGTTGGTTCAGCGCCGGCGGTGAACGCGGCCCGGGCATCGCACTGTGGCTGGCCATCGCCCGCTGGGCGGCCGCCGAGTCGCTGCCGGTTAACCTGTATTTCGTCGCCAGCTCCGGCCACGAACTGGGCTACATCGGCACCCGTGAATTCATCGACACCTTCATTCCCCCGGAAGGCGTGCTGTTCTGGGTGCACCTGGGCGCCTCCATCGTGACCGAGGCGGACGTGGAAGGGGTGCCGGTGCGCAGCTTCGCCGCCCTGGACTACAACGACGCAGCCCTGGCCCCGGCACTGCAGGCCAACCTGGCCCCGGTGGGCTTCAACCCGCAGCCGGAGAGCAGCAACACCGCGGGCGAGCTGGCCTACATCATGGACCAGGGCTACCGCGCGTTCGGTTTTTACGGCGCCTTCGACAAGTTCCACACCGAGGCGGACCTGGCGGACAGCACCTCGCCCGAGGCGCTCGAAGCCGTGGCCGCGCCGCTGGCGGCGACCATCGCCCAGCTGGTCGGCGAGCTGCTGCCCTGATCCGGCCGTGGCGTTCTTCGACAAGGAAACCGAGGAGAAAACCCAGGTCACCGGCGGCAGGGCCTTCCGCCACCTGTTCGCCTTCCAGGTGAAACTGGCGGCGGACGCGGTGCGCGATTTCGTGTTCAGCCCGCTGAGCATCCTGGTGTTCTTTCTCGACGCCATCCGCAGGCCGCCGATCGAGGAGAGTCTGTACCTCAAGCTGATGTCCTGGGGGCGGCGCACGGACCGCTACATCAACCTGTTCGACGAACACCGCGAGAAAGGCGAGCACACCATGGACGAGGCCATCGAGTCGTTCGAGCGTATCGCCTCGCAGGCCGGACGCCCGCCGGCGAAAGCGCAGGACGACGAACCCCCCGCCCGCTAGAATCAGGCTTCCCGGCGCGACAAGGTGCCGGCCCGGAGACTGACAATAACAGCGGGGTATCCATGCGATTCGTACTCGTGCACGGCGGCTTCCACGGCGCCTGGTGCTGGGAGCGGCTGCTTCCTGAACTGGAAAAACTCGGCCACCAGGGGCTGGCCATCGACCTGCCCGGCCACGGCGCGCGCCGCGATGAGCGCTCGACCCTGGCGGATCGCCGCGACGCCATCCTCGACGTGCTGCAGCCCGGCGACGTGCTGGTCGGCCACTCCGGTGGCGGCTACGACATCACTGTCGCTGCGGACGCCGCGCTGGATCGCGTGCGGCACCTGGTCTACTTTGCCGCCGGCTTGCCGTTGGAAGGGCGCAGCGTGCTCGAGGCCACCGGCGGCGCCCGCGATGACGACGCAGGGGCGGTGACC
This sequence comes from Mangrovimicrobium sediminis, assembly GCF_004745945.1. Lineage (GTDB taxonomy): Bacteria > Pseudomonadota > Gammaproteobacteria > Pseudomonadales > Halieaceae > Mangrovimicrobium > Mangrovimicrobium sediminis. The sequence continues at coordinate 129,939 of NZ_SRLE01000012.1, forward strand.
CAGTTGATGGATGACGAGACCGGCATGCTCGCCTTCCTGCAACCGCTGGAGGACGGCCGACTGGCGGTGAGCGACCTGCGCGGCGCGACGGACTTTTTCTACCACGACTGCGATGCGGAAACCGCGCGGCGCGCCTTCGAGCGCCTGACGCCTGCCCCCCATCACTTCAACATCGAGCCGGTGCACGTACCGCGCTTCTGGGCAGCGCAGCCGCCGCGCAGTTTTATCCGCTGCCTGCAGGATCGCGCCATGCCGGCGAGCATGAGCGACAGTGTGATTGCACGGCTGGGGGTGGAGCCGCTGGACATCGACGCCTCGCATTCGCCGTTCTTCAGTCAGCCGGCGGAACTTGCCCAGCTGCTGGTCAGGGCGGTGGCGACGACGCCGGCGGGGACGCTGTCCCCGGCTTGAGCGCTGCGCCGGACTGTGCCTCGTCCAGCACTTCCAGTATCTCAGCGATGGTGGCGCGCTGTTCTGCCGAATGGCTCCAGGCGTGCACGCGTTCCAGGAACGGCCGCGCCAGCGGCGGGTTGTACTCCAGCATCAGCGTGCCGAGTTGCAGGTTGATGTCCAGCGAACCCGGGTAGCGTCGGTAGGCCGCCATCAGGGTGCGCCCCGCCGCCGCCCTGTCACCCATCGCCAGCTGGCACTGCCACACGCTCTGGTAGGCGCCGAGCCGCTCCGCTGCCAGGGCTATGGCGCGCTCGCCGTCGCACAGGCAGTCCTGCAGCGCAGATTCGCGGGCCGCCGTATCGTCCTCGCTGGCGACCGCCCGGTGCCAGGCAAACGTCGCCAGGTTGGCCAGTACGGCAGGGTCATCGGGGTCCAACTCGCGCGCTCGCTCCGCGGCCGCTCTCGGTACATCGCTGCCGGGAGCGTTCAGCGTGGCGATCAGCGACAGCGCTCGGCCTACCCCGGGGCTGTCGACGTCGATGTCATCCAGGTAATCCGCCGCCGCGTCGATCTTCTCGGCCTCTATCGCGAGTTCGGCGCGCAGGACCAGGGACTCGTTGAGGCTGAGCTTGCGCGCCTGGATCTCCCCGGTGTACGCCGGTTGTGGAATCCGCACCACGTTGAAGCGGCGCTGCTTGCGATACCGGGCCAGCGTCGCGTCCATCTCGTCGGTGCTCATTCCGAAGCTGGCCTCGAAGGCTGTGATGGACTCCTCGCCCTGGGCATAGCGCGACAGGTAGGCGTTGAGCTGCCGCATCAATAGCGGACCCTCGGTCAACGAGGTGGTCTGCAGGTAATGGGTGAGCAGCCACGCGTAGGCGTAAAAGCGCGAGCGATGGCGCGGCGATGCCATGCGTTCCGGGTCCGGTGCCAGCACTTCGGCCACCGGGAGGGCGCCGAACTCCTCGTATTGCAGGGTGCGCGCCCGCACTTCCGGTATTGCGCCGAGTATGATTTCGCCGCGGGAAAATTCGCTGGCGGACAGGTATTCGGCCAGGCCCTCGCGATACCACTGCGGGTGCATGACCTCGGGCAGGAGTTCGCGTACGAGATAGTGCACGTACTCGTGGTGCAGGATGTGCGATTGCTGGATGCCCCGGGTCCCCGGTCCGGTCACCATGTACGGACCGTTGAGCGTTTCTGCGTAGAAGCCCGCGGAATTCGGCGGCGCCACGTCGCGGTATTCGCCGCGGCTGTCGAACATGATGATGGTGACCCGCGCGTGTTCGCTGCGGTCCGTTGCGCCGACCAGCATCAACACCAGCGTGCGAAACGCCTCGAACTCGCGCAGCATCGGTTCCACGCGGCTCGCCCTGCGGTCGGAGTACACGGTGAAGTGCTCGGAGGTGTAGGCGGTCCAGTCGCGGGCCTGGGCGGGCAGGGGGCCAAACAGGAGCAGGGCGACACAGGCGGCGGCCGCGAGCGACCACGCCGGCCGGAACGGTCGCTGCGGGAATTGTCTGTTGCCGGGAGTGTTCACAGTGTGTCTTCGCTGGCTGGCATCATTGCGCGCACCGCGGATGATCAGTGCTCGGCTGCGGCGTCTGCTTCCTCCTCGGCTGCCCCGGACTCGGCGCTGGCGTCGATCCTGGCGAGTTTTTTCGCCGTCGCCTTGCGCGTTTCCTCGGAGTGGCTCCAGTTGTACACGCGCTGCAGGAACGGGCGTGCCAGTTGGGGCTTGTCGATCTGCAGCAGGAAGTCGCCTACGGCCTGGTTGATGCCTGAGTTTGATGGCGCGCGCTGGTAGGCGGCCATGAGCGTTTTGGCTGCGGCGACGTTCTCGCCTCTACGCTGTTGTGCCTGCCAGACATAGCGATAGGCGCCGAGATCATCCGGGTCCGCTGCGATGGCGGCCTGGCCATATTGCAAACAGCGCTCCAGGGCAGCACTGCCGTCCTCGCCGTTTTTCAACGCCCTTTCGTAATTGTCCCACTCCCAGTGACTCAGGTGCTCCAGTACCTTGATGTGATCGGGGGCGAGTTCGAGTGCTTTTTCGGCGCTTGCGCGTGCCTCCTCGATCTCGTCCCGATGATTCAGTTCGACTGCCTGAAGTGCGAACAACTGCGCGGCGCCCCCGGCTTCGTCATCCCGCTTGCCGGTATAATCCAGCACCTCGTCACCACGACCCAGTTCCGCCGCCAGCGAGGCGCGCAGGAACAGTGACTGGTTATCCCCAAGTTCCAGTTTACGAATCTCGCCCGCGTATTCCGGTACAGCCAGCCCTAACACGCCAACGCGCTTCAGGCGGTACTTCTTCAGCTGCGCGTCCATGTCCTGTGCGGATGCGCCGAAGGCTTTCTCGAAGGCCTCGACTGTGTGGTCGCCGCCATCGTAGCGAATCAGATAGTCATGAAGTTTCTGTCGCAGTGCGGGTTCCTCGGTAAAACCCGTTATTTGCAGGTAATGGGTCATGAGCCAGGCGTTGGCGTAGAACCGGGATACGAAGAAAATGGAATCCCACTCGGCATCACTGGGCGCGATCAGATCCTCCACCTTGACCGGTTTGTCGCGTTGCAGGGTCGGCAAGCGGTTGCTGGGTGCTTCGCCGATGATGGCGCGGCCATCGTCGATCTGCGCGGTGGACAGGAATTCGGCGAAACCTTCCTGATACCAGCGCGGGTAATTGAAATCGCTGTGCTCGTTGAGGAGGTAGTGGATGTACTCGTGGTAGAGCGTCTCGGTCAGTTCCAGGTCGCTGCTCTGGGGTGCCACTACCATGCGGGGCCCGGCGCTGCTTTCGAAAAAGAAACCGAGAGTTTGCTCCGGGGCGACGGCATTGTACTCGCCAAGGCTGTCGAAAATTACAATCTGCATGCGTGAGTTTTCCGGCTGCCGGGGCAGGCCGGTGATGGTCATCACCACTTCCCGAAATGCCTCGAACTCGCGCAGCATGTTGAGCGTCCGGCGCTCGCTGTCATCCGAGTAAACGATGAAATTATCGGAGGTATAGCGGTACCAGTCGCCCGCGGAAACAGATGGGTGGAAACCGCCCAGTGCCAGTAGAAGCCCGATGGCCCGGATGGTCGTATAGCGCCCCGACATGATCAAACGTCCCTGTGGTTTAAGTTCTGCCAAACCCGGAACCTTAACCCATATGTCATCCTGCCAGCCACCCTTTGCGCGTGGCCCGGCGAGGTTCGCTGCCTGCGCCGCTGGCGTCGCCTCAGGAGCCGGCGCTGGACTTCGTGGTGGCTGCTTCCTCACCGGCCAGCGCCGCGCGCGCACGGTCGCGGATGAAGGCGTGAATCTGGCGCACCTGCTCGCGGCTCAGCTCGTCGAAGGAGGGCATGCCGCGGGGGGTGAAGGTGCCCTGCTGCAGCGCGCTGTACAGGGCCTCGAGGTCCATGGCTAGGGCGGATTCGCGCAGGTCCGGGGCCGGCGCGCCGTAGGAGATGGCCCCGGCGCCGTGGCAGTTGCGGCAGCTGCCGAACAGCAGTTGGCCGGCGGCGACATCCGCGGGGTCGATGACCAGTTCGGGATCGTCGATGATATTGCGCTCCCAGCTCGGCGGCGCGGTCGGCGGCAGCTGCGCATCGCCACCCAAGCGGAACACCAGCAGCCGGCGCGGCTGGGCGCCGTAGCGCCAGCCCGGGTTCTTGGTTGGCATGTGGTCCAGGTTGGGCACGCCGTAGCCGGCGAGTATGGCGATGTACTGCACGCCGTCCACGCTGTAGCTGCTGGCGGCGGAGATCATGCCGAGGCCGGCGTTGAAGCGCCACAGTCGCTCGCCGTCGGCGGCGTCGTAGGCGCTGAACCAGCCGTCCGCCGTGCCCTGGAAGACCAGGCCGCCGGCGGTGGCCAGCAGGCCGCCGTTCCACAGCCAGTCGTGGTCCACGCGCCAGGCTTCTTCGCCGGCCACCGGGTCCCAGGCGACCAGCGAGCCCTTGCCGTCGCGCTCGTCTTCCAGCACCGCCTCGCGCTCCACGCCGGTGAAGTTCGCCGGCGATTTGATGAAGCGCATGCCCAGCTGCATGTAGGGGATGTAGGCGAGCTCCGTCTGTGGGCTCCAGGCCATGGGCATCCAGTTGTGCGCGCCGATCACGCTGGGCCACAGCACCGCCTCGCCGCTCTGGTAGCGGATGCCGGGCTTCTCCACCGGGCGGCCGGTCTCCAGGTCGATGCGCTCGGCCCAGGTGACCTTGCCGACCTTTTCTGCGGCGATGGGCTTGCCGGTGACGCGGTCCAGCACATAGTAGAATCCGTTGGTCGGCAGCTGCATGAGCACCTTGCGCTCGCGCCCGTCGATCTCCAGGTTGGCTGCCACCATGTTGGCGGTAGACTTGTAGTCCCAGGCTTCTCGCGGGTTCTGCTGGTAGTGCCAGCGGTATTCGCCGCTGTCCGCATCCAGCGCGACGATGGAGGTCAGGTACAGGTTGTCGCCGCCGCCGGGGCTGCGTTTTTCCGGGTCGTAGGGGCCGCTGTTGCCGGTGCCGATGTACACCTGGTCGAGCTCCGGGTCGTAGGTGAGGCTGTCCCAGGGCGCGCCGCCGGTGCCGGTCTTCCAGTACTCGCCGGTCCAGGTGGTGGCGGCGCGCTCCATGGCCGGGTCGCCGGCGTTCTGCTCGGGAGAGCCGGGCACCACGTAGAACTTCCACACTTCCTCGCCGGTGACCTGGTCATAGGCGGCGACGTGGCCGCGCACGCCGATATCGCCGCCGCCGTGGCCGATCATCACCTTGCCGTCGAAGGTGCGCGGGGCGCCGGTGATGGTCTCCGGCGACGCCGGGTCCAGGGTCTGGGTGCTCCACAGCAGCTCGCCGCTTTTCGCATCGAGGGCCAGCAGGCGGCCGTCGGTGGTAGCGGAGAAGATGCGGCCGTTGTCGTAGGCGCAGCCGCGGTTGATGGGGAAGATGAACTTCATCTTGCGCGGGTTGTGCTTCCACACTTCGGCGGCGTGCTTCCACAGCAGCTTGCCGCTGCGTGCGTCCACCGCGTAGACGTCGGCGGTGGAGCCGGTGAAGTAGAGTACGCCGTCGACGGCGATGGGCCTGGCCTCCAGCGTGTTTTCACCGGGCAGGTCCAGGGTCCAGGCCAGGCCCAGGTCGTCCAGGGTGTCGCGGTTGATCTGCTCCAGCGGGCTGTAGCCGCTTTCGTCCGCGCCGTTGTTGTAGCCGGGCCAGTCGACATCCGCGGAAGCGGCACCCGTGGTCACCGGGGGTGCGCTGCAGGCGCCGAGCACGGCGGCGGCTGCGGCGATCAGGAGCGGGCGGCAAATCTTCGACATGGGAGTCTCCGGTGCAGTGTGGCTGGTGTGACGAGTCTGTTCAGCGCGCGGTCACCCGGACCGGCAGGCTGGTGTAGGCGCAGTGGAAATAGCTGGGGCGCAGCACGGCGCGGTCCAGGTCGAACTCGTAGCTCTCCACCCGCGCCAGGAACTCCTCGACCAGCACGCGGATCTGCAGCCGCGCGATGTGCAGGCCGAGGCAGTGGTGCTGGCCCATGCCGAAGGCGAGTTGCTTGCGGATCGGTCGGTTCCAGATAAATTCTTCCGAGTTTTCATATTCGCGCTCGTCGCGGTTGGCGGAGTTGATCAATCCCGCAACGCGCTGGCCGGCGCGCATCGTTACCCCGGCGATTTCCACGTCCTCGTGTACCGTGCGCAGGAACCACTGGGCCGGCGCGCAATAACGCAGCATTTCCTCGGCGGCCACCGGTACGTTGGTGGCCAGGTCGGCGCGTACCTCGGCGAGCTGTTGCGGACGCCGCGAGAGTTCCAGCAGGCCCTGTGCCGCAACCTTGCCGGGGGTTTCCGTGTTGGCCACGAAAGCGCAGGTCAGCTGGTCGCAGATTTCCTCGTCGCGCAGGGCGCGGCCGTCGGGGTTGGTGCGGTAGTTGATCAGCCCGTCGAACAGCGGCGCACTGCCGTCCGCGCCCGCCGCCCGGCGCCGCGCCACCGAGGGCAGCATGAAGCGCTGCATGCGCAAGAACAGCTGGGCGTTGTCGATACCGCCGCGCTCCGGGTCGTAGGCGGTGGTGGCATTGACGGTCTCGAGGATCTCCGGCGCGAGGGCCGGGTCGATGTCGAACAGCCGGCAGGTCAGCAGTGCGCTGAGCATGCCGCCGTAGTCCAGGAACAGGTCGAACTCGCCGCGCGCCAGGCACGGCGCCAGCAATTCGCGGGTGGTGCGCCGCGCGAAGTCCTCCAGTTGCGCAACTGCACGCGGCGTGAACGGCTGCGCGTGGGCGCGGCGCACTTCGTCGTAGTGCGGGCTGTGCAGCAGGGTCATCGGCGCCATCGGGTCCAGCGAGGCCTGCGGCGGTTTGCCGGCGTGGTGCTGGCGCAATACCTCGGGCATGGGGATGGAGGACTCGGAGGAGACCAGCTTGCTGTTGTTCCGCGGCTGCAGCATGTCCTCGATATCGGCGTAGCGCGACAGCCAGTAGGTGTCGTACTGCGGCGTGTAGTACACCGGTTGCTGCGCGCGCAGCTTCTGGTAGTAGGGGTAGGGGTTGCCCATCACCGTGACGTCGAAGGGGTCGTAGCCGATATCGTCTGTGGTGCTCGCGGGCATGTCTTGTCCTTGATGGCGTGTTCCGGGGCGTTGGGCCCGCATGCTATCACCGTGTTAGCAGCGCACCGAAAACGCCCGTTGCAACGGGCCGCTGCGGGTAAAGGGACTAGCGTGGATAGCGTTCGCGCAGTGCGGCGAAGGCCTCGCCAGGGCCCTGTGACAGGCGCGCCTCGATCTGCTCGCACACCGCTTCCGGGTCGTGTTGCGAGGTGTCGATCTCCAGATCGTTGATGTCGTTGGCGTAGCTCGCCTCGTAGAACCAGGGACGCAGCCGGCCCAGGCGTTCGATGATGCGCTTGACCGGGTCGTCGTCGGCGAACTCCGCGGTGGGCATTTTCTTGTCCATCTTGCGCGAGGCGATGCGCTCCATCAGCACCTCGTAGGGCGGCTTGAGCGAGACCAGCGTCACCGGCAGGTCGCGCAGGCGCCAGATGCAGTCCTGCAGGATCGGCGGGTCGAGCAGCATGAGGTGGTCGATGATGATATTGCACTCGGCGCGCGAGGCCGCCGCCACCCACTCGTGGAAGGCGGCAAAGGCGCGCGTGCCCCACTCGCCGAACTGCCAGCGCAGGGCGCCGTCGGGGTCGCCCTCGTCAACCGGTACCGCCTGGAAGCCCTGCGCACACAGCGGGCCGTGGTGGCCGTACTTGGCGGGAAAGCTGCCGGCGAGGAAGTGGTCTATGCCAAACAGCAGCCAGAAATCCTGCGAGCGCTTGGCGAACAGTTCGCAGGCGGTGGATTTGCCGGAGCCCGAGGTGCCGGTGACGATGATGATCTGCCCGGCCATGTTCAGTCCCCGCTGCCCAGTACGATGTCGCCGCGGGCGATGCGCCGGAAGCGCAGGGCCGGCGCGAACTCCTGGTTGTCACCCCAGTGGGTGACGCCGTCCCAGTCCCAGCGCAGCAGCGACCAGACTACCGTGTGATCGGTGTAGCCGGTAAACACGAAGCCCTCGTCGATCTCACCCGTGGCTTCCACGGTTCGGCCGAGCTTGTCGGTGGCGGTGAACGTCACGCGCTTCGGTCCCAGGCGGTGATAGTCCTCGACGCTGCGCGTGCCGGAGACCATGCTGGACAGCTCGCCATCCTTCCAGATGAAACCGCCGATCACTTTCTGTTCGCGCCCCTTGCCCATAGCGATGGCGTGGAAAGCGCTGTTGTCGGCAATGCCCCAGAAATAACCGCCGCTGGAAAGCGAGGCGTAGTCGCGCTGGCCGAAGGAGGTGTCACGCATCGACAGGCAGTCGATGGCGAAGGTCTCGTCGCCGCTGCGCAGGGTGCCGGTCATGCGCCCGGGCTGCTCGATGTGGAACTTGGCGGTGGCGGTCTGGCCGGCGTCGCCGGTTTTCAGTTCGTGCAGCGGGCCGATGGCGTTCCACTCCAGCTCGAACTGCAGATCGTCGTGGTCGTAGCTGAGGCTGTAGCGGGTGAGCGGTTCCAGCACTTTCACCGCCAGCGAGTTGTTGGCGCGCATGTCGAACTTCTGCATCCCCGGGGGCAGCGCCTGCAGGTGCGCCCAGTTGTAGTGACGGCAGTTGTGCGTCTCCAGGCCGCTGGCGTCCCAGAGGATGGGGCCGCCGTTCAACATGTTCATGTTGGGGCGGAAGTAGTACTGGATCATGCCGTGGATGTGGCGCTCGGGGATGGACACCGAGAACCACACGCTCTCGTTCCAGTACGGGTTGTCGGTGGGGTTGTCGCAGAAACGGTCGGCGACGGGCAGCGTTTGCATGGCGATGTCCTCGTGGTTCCAGCGCGTCGATTACTCGACGACATCCAGCCGCAAGCGGGTCAGGCTCAGGGTGGCGATGCGCCACTGGCCGCCCTCGCGGCGATAGGTTTCGTGATAGTGGCCGCGGCCGACGATCGACTTCCAGCCCTCGCGCGGGTGGCGGTCCTCCCAGTCGATCACGTCCTGCATGGCCCAGATGCCGGTGGCGTTGTCGGCGTCGAGAATCTCGATCTCGGCGGTGAAGCCCTGGTGGCACGACACGGCGTTCTGCAGCGAATGGCGCAGGCTGTCTGCGAACGCCTCGCCACCCTCCAGCCAGGTCTCGCCGTCAGGGGATATCACGCGCATATCCCTGGTGAATACACTCGCGAGCTGCTTCCATTGCTTGGTGTCCATGTAGCGGAAGTAGCGTGCCTTCAGTGTGCGAATGGCCTCAATGGCGAGCAGTCGCTCGACGGCTTCCATGTGTCACTACCCCTCAGTGCGCCGCGGCGCGCGGCAGTCTATAGGCGCGCACGCTGTCGCCCGTGGTCTTGCCGTAGACGCTGTGACCGCCGGCGGGCACCACCAGGTATTGCTCGCCGTCGACCTCGTAGGTCACCGGCACCGAGTTGGCGGGGGCGGGCAGCGGTGCTTGCCACAGCACTTCCCCGCTCGCCGCGTCGAAGGCGCGCAGGGTGTTGTCCGTGGCGTAGCCGATGAACACCAGGCCACCGGCGGTGAGCAGGGGGCCGCCGGCGCCCGGCGCACCCAGGTTCCAATCCAGCGGAATCGGCGACAGTTCCTTGATGCTGCCCAGCGGCACTTCCCACAGGATCTTTTTCTGCACGATATCCAGTGCGGTGAGCGCTGCCCACGGCGGCTCGGAGCAGGGCGCACCGAAGATCGACAACAGCGGCTGGATCTCCGGCGCGTAGGGCGAGCCCTTGTTCTCGAACACCATCTTACCCGAGGCCTCGACTTTGAAACCGCCCTCCAGTTGCAGTTCGTCGCGCGGGATCAGGCGGATGATGTTCGGCACGCGGTTACTGGGCACAACCATCACGTGGCTGTGCGGGTCGTAGGCGCCGCCGCCCCAGTTGGGGCCGCCGCCGAAGGCCGGCGAGATGACCGTGCCCTGTAAGCTCGCGGGCATGTACGCGGGCCCCCACAGGTGTTCCTCCACCTTTTTCCGGCACAGGTGGCGGTCCAGCGGCGTGAAGCCCCAGACGTCATCGGGGGAAAAACCCTGCGGCGCCAGCGTCGGCATCCCCTGGGGGATGGGCTGGGTCGGCGAGAGCTGTTCGCCGGGCACCGCGCCGGTCTGCGGCACCGGCTGCTCGGCAATGGGTACCAGCGGTTCACCGCTGGCGCGGTCGAAGATGAACACCAGGCCCTGCTTGGTGTTCTGCAGCAGGGCCGGCACCAACCGCCCGTTCACCGGGTAGTCGATGAGCATGGGGCGGGTGGGGATGTCGTAGTCGAAGACGTTGTGGTGCACCAGCTGGTAGTGCCAGGCGACCTCGCCGGTTGCACCGCGCAGGGCGACCACCGAGGTGGTGTAGTGGTTGTCGCCGGGGCGGTTGCCGCCGTAGAAATCGTCGGAGGTGGACGTGGTCGGCAGGTAGACCAGGCCCAGCTTGTTGTCCACGGCCATCGAACTCCACACGTTGCCCTGGCCGAAGCCCTCCGTACCCTTGCCCCAGCTCGTCATGGCCGGGTCGTTGGGGTCGCGCGGCACGGGGTCGAACTGCCACAGCGGCGCACCGCTGCGCGCGTCGAAGGCGAGAACCCGGCCGCTGGGTGCGGCGACGCGCTGGCTGTCCACTACCGCCGAGGCGACCACCACCACGTTGCCTACCACTGCGGGGTCCGAGCCGGCGGCAACTTCACCGGTCCACAGCAGCGGCCGGTCGGTGGGCATGGCGACCACGCCGTCCTCGCCAAAGTCCTCGCAGGCCCTGCCGGTGGCGGCGTCGATGGCCAGCAGGCGGTAGTCGTCGGTGCCCAGGAACAGGCGCGAGCGACACTGCGTGCCCGCGGGCGCATCCCGGTCGACCCAGTGGCCGACGCCGCGGCACTTCTTGGTCATTGATGCCGAACGGCCCGGGTCGAAGGTCCACAACTCTTCGCCGCTCGCCGGGTCCAGCGCGATCACCCGGCGCTCGATGGAGCAGACGATAAGTTTGCCGTCCACGAGTCGCGGGTGGTCTTCGAAAGCCACCAGGCCCTGGAAGCCCTCCGGTGCCAGATCGCCGGTGTGGTACTCCCAGGCTAGTTCCAGTTCGCCGACGTTGGCGCGGTTGATCTGCTGCAGCGACGAGTATTTGGTGCCGGCCTGGTAGTCGTCGGCCCGGTTGCTGTCGAGCGCGGCACCGGCCTGGGCCTGGTTTGCCAGCAGCGCGACGCAGGCCAGGAACTTTATTCCCCGCGATACGGCGTCGCGCTTCACGCTGTCACCTCGTCGCGCACCGGCGCGTGGCTGCGCAGGCGCAGCAGGTTTGCCGCGCCGGCGAAGGTGGTCGCAGCGGCGATGTACATGTACAGGCTGAAACTGTCGGACAGGCTCAGGGTGAAGCTGAGCATAAGCGAACCCAGGCCGATGGCGACGCCGACGGCGCTGGTCAGCAACCCGAACACGCTGCTGTAGATGCCGATGGGGAAGTAGTCCGCCGTGGCGTAGGCCAGCACGTCCGCCTCGCCACCGAAGGACAAGCCGAGCAGGACTACGGCGAAACCCAGCGCCAGCAGCGACGTGGTATCCGATGCCAGTACAAGCAGGCCGATGGCGGGTAGGCCCATGACAATGGCCGAGACCAGGTAGGTGGGCATGCGGTCCAGGGCGACGCCGGCGCCGAAGCGCCCGGCGAGTACGCCCACAGCAAACACCGAGACCATGTAGCCGGCCTGCGTGGCGTTGACGCCGTGCTCCAGCAGCATGACCTTGACCTGGGAGAACGCCAGCGCGTGTGGCAGGCTGCACAGGAAGGCGGCGGCGAGCACGATCCAGAACACCGGGCTGCGCGCGATGCCGGCGTAGTCGCGGCGCGCGTCACGCTGCTGGCGCCGCTGTGCCGGCGCGACCTTCTCCCGCGGCAGCAGCGCCAGGGTGAGCAGCCCCATCACGATGGAGAACCCGGCCAGCACCTGGTAGCCGGCGCGCCAGCCGAAGGCCTCGTTGTAGGCGGTGAGCAGCGGGCTGGCGAGGGCGCCGGCGACCGCCGGGCCGCAGGCGCAGATGGCCAGCGCCATGCCGCGGGCCAGGCTGAACTGCTCCGCCACCACGCGGCTGTACACCGTGGTGGTGGTGCTCATGCTGGCCAGGGCCTGGAACAACACGATGGCGTAGAACACGCCGATATCGCCGCTCATGCTGCTGAGCAGGAGCAGGCTGGCGGGGTAGCCGATGATTCCCGGCAGGGCCACCAGGCGCACGCCGTAGAGGTCGGTGAGCCGGCCCACCAGCGGAATGAGCAGCAGGGTGACCAGGTTGATGGCGCCGACCAGGGCGAATTGTGACTTGCTCCAGCCGAAGGCGTCGATCAGGTAGGGCCCGAAAATGCTGGTGACATAGGCGTTGAGCGCCATGCCGGCGCTGAGCCCGATGGTGGCGGCGAGCAGCGGGCGCCAGCCCAGTCGGAACTCGCGCAGGTAGGCGGAAGTCGCGGGTGCCATGCTCAGTTTACCGTGAGGACGATTTTGCCGAGTTGGGTGTTGCCCTCGAGGTAGCGATACGCCTCGACCACCTCGGCGAGTGGGAAGGTGCTGTCGACCAGTGGCTGCAGCTTGCCGCTGGCAAGGCCGTTGCGAATGTAGTCGATGGCCGCCTCGCGCAGCGCCGGGTCCAGGAACAACTCGTAGGCGGCGTAACCGCGCAGGGTGAGGCCGTGGAACATGATGGGCTGCAGGGGCAGCGTGGCCTGGGTGCCGCCGAGTTCGCCGTAGAGAATCACCGTGCCGCGCGGTTGCAGCGCGCCGATGAGTCCCGCCAGTGCCTGGCCGCCGACCGCGTCGAACACCAGTGCCGCGCCCGCGCCATCGGTAATTTCCATGATTGTTGCTGGCACATCCTGTTCGTCGCTGACGATGACATGGGCGGCGCCCTGTTCCAGCAGGCGCTGGGCCTTGCCGCGGCCGCGGGTGACGGCGATGGGCACGGCCCCCTCGGCGCGAGCGATCTGGATCGCCGCCAGGCCCACCGAGGAGGAGGCCGCGGTGATCACCACGGTATCGCCGGCGGCGACACGCCCGACCGCGACCAGCGCGTAGGCGGTGAGGTACTGCATCCAGGTGGCGGCGGCCTCCACTGCGGACTGGTTATCCGGGCTGCGCACCAGCATGTTGGCGGGGTAGAGGATGACCTCGGCGCAGGTGCCGTACTGTTCCATGGACAGCCCGGGCAGGGTGGCGACGCGTTCACCTACAGACCAGCCCTCGACGCCTTCGCCGAGTGCCTGGATGCGCCCGGCGGCCTCGTAGCCGATGGTCGAGGGAAACTGTGGCGCGCCGAAGCCGCCGCTGCGGAACATGCTCTCGACCCGGTTCAGGCCGATGGCCTCGACGGTGATACTCACCTCGCCGGGGCCGGGCCGGGGTGCCGGCGACTGCTCGATCTGCAGTACTTCCGGTCCGCCCGTCCGATGGAAGCGAACGACATCTATCATTATGGGTATGCGCTCTTGGACTTGTAAGTAAACGCGCGTTAACCTAGCAACCGCCTCGAACCCAGTCAACCGATATCATTGGACCGACCGATGACCACTCCCGCGACCATCAAGCGGCGCGACCCGCAGCGCAGCCGGGCGAACATACTCGCCGCAGCCCAGGCGCTGTTCGCCGAACGCGGTTACGCGCAGACCGGCCTGCGCGAGATCGCCAGCCTCGCGGGGGTGTCCTCGACCCTGCTGGTGAAGTACTACGAGAGCAAGGCCGGGCTGTTCGAGGCGGCCCTGTCCAATGCTCTGGAACTGGAGTTCATCACCTCGGAGGATCGCTCGCGGTTCGGCGAGAACCTTGTGAGCGCGGTGCTCGACACCCGGCGCCCGATCACCATTCCCGCGATGCTTACATTGTCCATCGGCGATGCCGAGGCGGCGGCGATCTCCGCGCGCTTCGCCCGTCAGCACATTATCAAGCCGGTGGCGAAGTGGCTGGGGCCGCCGCGGGCCAGTGCACGTGCCTATACCATCCTCATGCTGAGTACCGGCTTTATCATCTACAACCGGCATATCCTGATCGAGGAATCCAGTCCCGCGCGGGCCAGCGTGGCCAACTGGCTGGCGCATACCGCCCAGGCTATCGTCGACGGCGACGAGAGCGCGCTTGAGGCCTACCAGCCCGCGTCCCGACGCTGATTGCAGCGCCCGCCGAGTCCGTCGCGCGCGGCATGCGCATGGATGTCAATGCGCGTGTGCTGGGACTATACTTCGCCTGAGAAACTGTTGGCCTCCCGGTGACGATGCGAGGCAGTGGTGCCAGCCTCACTGACAGTTTCCGCCGGGAAACGCAGCCGCAGTAGCACGGAAGCGGAGGTTGCATGACCACGCCCCTGGAAAATGATTTTCCCCCTCTCGTAGCGCCGGCCGGCGCCGGGACCTGACCGTCCGTGGATACCATCCTGGTCATCGATGCCGACGGCGACAGCCGCGATTTCCTGCGCGCCTCGCTGGAATCCGCTGGCTATCGGGTGGTCTGTGCGCCCGACGGTGGCACTGGCCTGGAACTGGTGCGCAACGATCTTCCCCAACTGGTCCTTTGCGACATCCTCATGCCGGTGGTGGACGGCTACGAATTTATCCGGCGCCTGCGCGCCGAGGCGGAGATCGCGGCCACGCCGGTCATATTCCACTCTGCGCTGAATACCGTCGAGGCGGCCTGCGAACTCGCCCACTTCGGCGGTGTCGTCCGCCTGCTGCCCAAACCCTGTGACCGCGAGGCGCTGCTGCGCGCCGTGCGCGAGACCCTGGAAGTGGCCGGGACCGCCGTGGCGCCCGAGGGGGTTACTGGCGAGCCGGCGGCACAGCTGCAAGCGGGCGTCTGCCCCTTGTCGGGAACAGTGCAGAGCCACCTGGTGCTGGGCCAGCGTATCGCCAGGTTGCTCGAACTGAGCCAGCAACTCGCCGCACAGGGCGACCCTGCCACGTTGCTGGGCACCGCCTGCGATGGCGCGCGGGAGCTCGCCGGGGCGGACTGCGCCCTGTTGATGGTTACCTCGGGCGACGGTGCGGTTGCGGAGCATGTCGCCACCAGCGGCGTCCCCGGTGCCTGTCGCGTGACGGAACCCGGTGGCGGCGTGCTCGACCGGGTCCTGTCCCAGGGGGTTAGCATCATCCTGGCGGGGGAGGACCTGCGTACGGCGCAAGCGGAACTGCCCGCGGACTTGCCGCTGGGCGCCGCGCTGCTGGTGGTGCCGGTGCCGGGACCGGTCACAAGAGCCCAGCGCAACCTCGGCTGGCTGTGCGTGACCGGCGTTGGCTTCAACGCGGAGGACGAGATGCTGGTGTCGCTGCTCGCGGCGCGGGCCGGGCGTTGCTACGCGGGCGCCTGCCCTGACCAGCACGCGCTGGAGCAGGTGGATCCGCTCGAGGAAGAGATCAGCCGGCACAACCGCACCCAGCTGCACCTGCTGACCCAGTTCGAGGTTTCCCAGGTACTGGCTACTGACGCGTCCTACGAGGAAATCGTGCCGGGCCTGTTGCGGGTGATCGGCGAGGCGCTGGAGTTCGCCGGCTGCTGGCTGTGGAGCTCCGAGGCCGAGGCAGGCCTGTTCCGCGTGCTCGATGGCTGGCACAGCGACCCGGGTGAGCTGGACGATTTCCGGCGCATCTCGCGCAACATCGAGGCGCGCGCGACCCAGAGCGAACTGCTGCAGTTGTCGATAGACGGCGACCTGGTCTGGGTCGAGGACCTGCCCGCGGACACGCGCTTCGAGCACGGCGGTCCCGTCAGCAAACTGTTCGAACGCTACGGCTGGCACGCCGTCATTTCGCTGCCGATCAACCTGCGCGGCGAGGTGAAGGGAATCCTGACGCTGTTACTGCCGCAGGCGCGTCCCCGCGACGATGTGCTGCTGGACGCGCTCATCGGTATCACCAACCAGATCGCGCAATTCCTCGAAGTCCGCCAGCAGCAGGAACACCTTGCCAAGCTCAACCGCCTGTACGCCATGCTCAGCGGCATCAATAACGCGGTAGTGCGGGTGCACGACCGCCACCGCCTGTTCCAGACTGCCTGCGACATCGCCGTCACCCACGGGAACTTCTGCCAGGTGTGGATCGGCCAGTTCCACGACGACGGTGACCTCGGCGGCATCCTGGTATCCAACCGCACCGCGGAACATGAACTGGGTCCGGGCCAACTGGAGCAGATGTTGTCCAGCGAGCGCAACCGCGATGCAGTGCGCCGGGCGCTGGAGCGGCGCCGTCCGGTGATCGACAACGCCATCCAGCGCGAGGGCGATGAACACCGCGATATCCCGCTGGCGCTGGAGGCGCAGCAGCGCGGCTGTCACTCGGCGGCGATGTTCCCGCTGCCGGGCAACCACGGTCTCGGCGGGCTGGTCGTGTTGTATGCACGGGAAAAGGATTTCTTCGACGAGCAGGAAGTCGCCCTGCTCGAGGAGTTCGCCTCTGATATCGCTTTTGCCGAGCAGTACCTGCGCAATGAAGAGCGCCTCAACCATCTCGCCTACAGCGACGCACTGACCGGCCTGAAGAACCGCACTGCGCTGTACGACCGGCTCGCCGGATTGACCGCGGGCGGCGAGGGCGGCGCGCCGTTTGCGCTGATCCTGGCCAATATCAGCGGTTTTCACGATATCAACGAAGCGCTGGGGCACAGCAATGGCGACGCGCTGCTGATCCAGGTCGCGCGCATGCTGGAGGAGTGTGCCTGGGAGGCGGACTTCGTCGCCTGCCTCGGCGGCGACACCTTTGCCCTGGTCATGCTCAACAGCGTCGGTCGCGTGCAGGTCGACCGGGTGATGGACAAGATCCAGCGCAACCTGCAGAACGGGTTCGTGGTGGCGCGGATTCCGGTCAACGTGGAGATGAGCATGGGCGTGGCGCTCTACCCCGAGCACGGCGCCAGCGCCGAGCTGCTCTGGCAACGCGCGGATATCGCCCTGCGCCAGGCGCGCCAGCGCTATCTCACCAGCCTCTACTACGCCAGCGATCTCGACAGCCACGACCCGGCGCAGATCGCGGTAATCGGCGAGCTGCGCAACGCCATCGACCGCAACCAGTTGTGCCTGCACTACCAGCCAAAAATCGACCTGACCAGTGGCGAGGTGACCGGGGTGGAGGCACTGGTGCGCTGGCAGAGTCCGCAGCATGGCCTGTTGTATCCCGACAAGTTTATCCCGTTCGCCGAGCAGACCGACCTGATCAACCCGCTCACCTACTGGGTGGTGCACACGGCGACGCGACAGGTGTTCGCCTGGAAACAGCGCGGCCTGGACCTGGAGCTGTCGGTGAATATTTCTGTACGCAACCTGCAGAACCCGCGCCTGAGCAGCGAGATACTGGCGTTGGCGCGCGACGCGGGCATCCCGCTGGAACGCCTGTTCCTGGAGGTGACCGAAAGCGCGATCATGACCGACCCGTTCCACGCCATCGACGTGCTGGGGCGCTTGCGCGACGTCGGCATCCGGCTGTCGCTGGATGACTTCGGCATCGGCCAGTCGTCACTCAGTTACCTGAAGAACCTGCCCTTCAACCGCCTGAAGATCGACAAGGCCTTCGTGATGGACCTGGAGGAACCGAGCAACCAGGTGATCGTGCAGGGGGTGATCGCCATCGCCCATGGACTCGGCCTCAGCGTCACTGCGGAGGGGATCGAAGACCAGGAAATGCTCGAGCGGGTTGCCGGTTACGGCTGCGATTACGGCCAGGGCTATCACATCAGCAAGCCGATGCCGGCGGAACAGATTCCGGACTGGATCACCCGGCGCCGCCGGCCGTTGGCGGCCTCCTGAACAGGCGGCCGGCCCGCGGGCCGGCCGCATTCTAACCTCCTTTTCCTACAGGCCGCTGGGGACCGCCGGACCCGGGTCGACGGTAATCGAGCGAATATTCCATCCGCCGGTCCACCCGGTGTCTGCATGGTTGTTGGGCCACGGCGTGCCGTTGCGGCTTTCAAGCTGGCTCAACTCGAGGCTGAACGGGTTGGCCATACCGACCAGGAAGCGCGTGCCGGTGGGGTCCGCCTCGTCGGGACGCACGATGCGGTAGCCGTAGTTCAGGCCATTGCCGGCGCCGCCGGTGTCTGCCACGTAGAACTGGTTTCCGCCCGGCGCGTGACAGTACAGGTCGGCACCCCACTGCGACCGGCTGTCCTGGCCGAAAATCGTATAGCCGAGGTCCAGCGTGCCGAAGCACATGCGCTGGTCGGCGGGGTTGGCGGGGTTGTTCAGGTTAGCCGCCCAACTGTAGGAGCTGAGGTACAGGTAGTCGAGGTAGGGCGCCTCCTCCGCCTTGAGCTGCCCGGCGACGCTCATGCCCATGCCGCAAGGGCCGTCGCCGGTGGGACTCGGGTAGCTGGGTGTCCAGCCGGTGGCGACATCGACAAAATCGCCGGCGGCGTCGCTCCAGGTTGGCAGGGTGGGTTCGCCGCAGAGCAGTTCGATCGCCGCGGTGTCGATGCCGAGATCGGGCTGGATCGGGGCGCGCCAGAAAGTCGCCGCGCGGTTGGTCAACAGCAGCAGCCGAGCGGGCTGGCGCAGCGAGTAGCCGAAGCCAGCGCAGTAGGACGCGAGGCAGTAGGTGTGCAAAGTGGCGCCGTAGCCTGCGACATGCAGCGAGGACCAGTAGAGGTAACCGTCGGCGTTGAAGGCGACGATGGCGCCGCCGGAGGTGTTGGCTAACAATGCGCGGTCCGGTTCATAGGCGCCGAAGTCGAAGACCTTCTGCCAGTTGCCGGCATCGGCCGTGGTCAGTCCGGCCTCCCCGAACAGCGGACTCAGCCACACGCCGGAGGCCTCGCCGGGATCGAAGCTCGGCTGGGTGGTGCTGGCGGCGATGCGGTAGCGGCCCTCCGTGTCCGGGCCGACCAGGGTGAACTCGCGCGGGTCGCCGTCGAGCATGCCGACCTCCTGGAACTGGAACACCTGCAGCCGCCGCAGTTCGGGGAACTGCGATGGCGCGGTGCTGCCGGTCCAGCGTAACAACCGGCCGGTATCGCCGCTGGCGGAGCGCACGCCGAGGTAGAGATTGGCCGGCGTGCCGAAGTTGAAGCCTTTGCGCACATTGACGTAACCGCCGTACTGGCGCGAGCCGATATAGCGGGGTCCTTCGCCGCTGGTGTCGAAGGCGAGAATGAGCACGCCGAAGCCCAGTGCCGGGCCGCCACAGAACACGACCTGCTGATCGGGCGTCGGGGCACAGAAGCGGAACCCGGTCAGCTGCGAAGCCGCGGCCGCCGCGGCTGAACCCGCGGGCGTGTAGTCGGTGAGGACGCCGGTGTCACGATTCAACTCGTAGACGCGCGGTTGGCGCCAGTCGCCGCTGGGCGCGCGAAATCCCAGTTCCTTGGCAATCTGGCTCTCGCCGAATTCACAAAAATATTCGGGGCTGTTTGGCGCCGGGCACTGCCAGACCGTGTCCACGCCCTCTTCAAATACACACCCCGGTGCGGGTGCCGGGTCGGCCACCGGCGTTGCACTTGCTTCCAGGGGGAACGGCTCCGCGTCGTATTCCGCGGGCGTCGGTTCAAAAGAGCCGAGACCGAAACCGCCGGTGACACAGGCGGGGTTGGCGACCGTGCCGAACCACAGTCGGTGGCCCTCGCCAGGCTCACTGTCGGGCAGCTTCACCTGCGCAACCCCCCACGGGTACGACTGGTTCTGCTTGCGGCGGCTGTTCACGCACTCCCCGCCGGACGGGGTCGGGTAGGGTTCGCCGATGCCGGCGAAACACTCGTCGCCGCCGCTGCCGTCGCTACCTGGGGACAGCCCGAAGTTGGGGCTGGCATCGCTGGCCTGGGTAAGGATCTGGATGCTGGCGGGGGTCGTCGCCTGGGCATTGTCGAGTTCGCCGGCGGCGGCGCGCAGCGCGCTCAGGTCCGCGGCGGGCATGCTGCCGATGCGGTGGCTGGCGGCGTCGACGTCGATGCCGGCTGGCGGAACCGTGAACGGTCCGTAGACCTCGGCGCCGGCAGCGAATGCACCGCTGACGGCGCAGCTGAGGAGTGTGGCACAGAAATATCTTATTCCCTTCATCAGAGACTCTCCGTTTTCTCTCAATCTGGCGGGATGAAATTGTTGGTTGGACTGGCCAGAGCTAGCGGTCAAGGTGGAAACACGTCCCTCAACGCCATTCGAGTATATGTGGAGCAAAACCGGGTTGCGTAGACTGTTTTCTCGCGAGGAGAGACCCGTGATATAACTTTTAGCCTGTTTTTACAGGGGTTTTTTGCGATATTGGCCCGTGTGGGTAGTTGCCTGGCGTCATCTACCACCTTGGAGGTAGTTACCTTGCGGGCGCGCGCCGTCGCGGGCACACTCCCCGCTGTTATTCTGGTCGAGATTGCAGCCGATGAAATTTCCCCATGCGCTAATACCCCCACTATTCCTGTTGGTTGCCTGTTCGCCCGGTGAGGAAACCGGCCAGTCCGCAGCGCAGGCGGTGACCGCCGCGCCGGCGGGGGCGGGGCCGGGCGAGGCACGCGAGTTTATCGCCGGCGTCGAGCGCGATCTGGAGGAGTTCGAAACCTATTCGAACCACGTCAGCTGGGTGCGCGCCAACTTCATCACCTACGACACCGACTGGTTGTACACCCGGGTAGACGCCGAGGAGACCCGGCTCGCCGTGGACAACGCCCAGCAGGCGCGGCAGTTCGAGTCGGGGGCACTGCCCGAAGACCTGCACCGCAAACTGAATTTCCTGAAACTCAAGGTCAACCTGCCCGCCCCTGCACGCGAGGGCGCCGCGGCGGAGCTTGCCGAGGTGAATACGCGCATGGTTTCGCGTTTCGCGACCAGCCGCGTGGATGTCGACGGCGAACAGCTGGCGATCAACGACCTCGAGGAGCGCGTGCGCGTCGAACAGGACCCGGCAGTGCTGGCGCAGTTGTGGTCGGACTGGCGGGCGCAGACGCGCCCGATGCGCGAGGACTACGTGCAGATGGTGGAACTGGCCAATGCCGGCGCACGCGAGCTGGGCTACGACGATGCCGGCGCCATGTGGCGCTCGCGCTACGAACTCGCCCCGGACGCGTTCGCCGCGGAGACCGACCGGCTGTGGAGCCAGGTGAAGCCGCTGTACGAGCAGTTGCACTGCCATGTGCGGGCGCGACTCAACGAGGTCTACGGCGACGAGGTGGTGCCGCTGGACCAGCCCATCCGCGCAGATCTGCTGGGCAATATGTGGGCGCAGGAGTGGGGCAACATCTATTCCCGTGTGGCCCCCGCAGACCAGCCCCTGGCAGTGGACCTGGACAAAGCCCTGGTGGAAAAGGGATACACGCCGCTGAAGATGATGCAGGCCGGCGAGGCGTTTTTTTCCTCACTGGGCTTCGAACCGTTGCCGCAGACGTTCTGGGAGCGCTCGCTGTTCACCCAACCGCGCGACCGCGACGTGGTCTGCCATGCCTCCGCCTGGAACCTCGACGGGCGCGATGATATTCGCATCAAGATGTGTACTCGCGTGACCAGTGACGATTTCACCACCGTGCACCACGAACTCGGCCACAACTACTACCAGCGCGCCTACAAGGACCAGGACTTTCTGTTCCGCGGCGGCGCCAACGGCGGTTTCCACGAGGCGATCGGCGATCTGGTGGCGCTGTCCATCACGCCCGAATACCTGCAGCGCATCGGTCTGATCGACACCGTGCCCGACGCCTCCGCCGACCTCGGCCTGCTGTTGCGCCAGGCCCTGGACAAGATCGCCTTCCTGCCCTTCGGTCTGTTGATGGACAAGTGGCGCTGGCAGGTGTTTTCTGGCGAGGTCTCGCCGCAGGAGTACAACGACGCCTGGTGGGCACTGCGCGAACAGTACCAGGGCCTGCGCCCGCCGGTGGCGCGCGACGCCGCGGATTTCGATCCGGGTTCGAAGTACCACATCGGCGGCAACGTCTCCTACACCCGTTACTTCATCGCGCGCATCCTGCAGTTCCAGTTCCACCGCGCCGCCTGCGAGGCCGCCGGCTGGCAGGGTCCGCTGCACCGCTGCTCGATCTATGGCTCCGAGGCCGCCGGCGCGAAACTGCGCGCGATGCTCGAACAGGGCCGCGCCCGGCCCTGGCCGGAACTGCTCGAGGGGTTCACCGGCAGCCGCGAGATGGATGGTTCGGCGATTATCGAGTACTTCGCGCCGCTGTCCGCCTGGCTGGAAGAGCAGAACGCCGGGCGGCAGTGTGGGTGGTAAAAAAGTGGGGTCGGATCAAGCTTCCCCAACCGGCCCCCAAACCGGCGCCCCGCGCTCCTTGCGCAGCGAACGCACCTGTCTGCCGTCGATGTCGGTAACCCCATACTGTTGCGCCAGCTCGGCGCTGATGTAACTGCCGCCGGACTTCTCCATCAACGCGGGGTCCTGCGCCAGGGCGGCAATCACGCGCCCCGGGAACTCGGTGGAACTGCCCTCGGCACTATTCAACTGCTGGGCCATGCCCTGCACCTTGCTCAGGTTATCCACCGCGCGCTCGGTGCGCGTAAACCCCTGCCACAGCGACAGCGAGGCGACGCCGTGGGGCGCCAGTTCGATCGCCATGTCCCGGGCCATACGGTCGGTGGCGGTCTTCGTGGTGCCGAAGATCACGTCGTAGGTGTAGGTGACTCCCACGTAACCGGATAAAGCGACGATCAAGCCGCTGCCCTGCGGCACCATGATGCGCGCCGCGTGCCAGGCGGCGATGAAGGCGGCGCGCACGCCGGTGTCGAAAATCGCCCAGTTTTCCAGGGATTTTTCCCAGAAGCCGGCGCGGCGGGTCATCTCGTCAGGAATCGCCATGGCATTGTTGACCAGGATGTCGAGGCGACCCTGTTCTTCCCTTACGCGCTCGAACAGCTGCGCGATCTGGGCGTCATCAGTTAGATCCAGCGGCACGCCGATACCCCTGCCGCCGCGCGCGTTCACCGCCGCCACGCTCTCTTCCAGGCTGCCGGGCAGCGCGTGCGAGCCGGGAGTCAGCGAGCGACCGGTGACATAAACCGTGGCGCCGTGTTCCGCCAGCGCCAGGGCGATGCCCTTGCCGATGCCGCGGGTGGCCCCGGTGACCACCGCAACCTTTCCTGCCAGTGCGCGCATGGTGGTCCCCTCAGGGTAGCTGCGGTTCGCGCCGGTTGGTCAGCGGCCGGCGATAGGAGATGTCCTCGGGCGAGCGCGCGGCACTGCCGTTGAGCGCGACGTCCGGCAGGTCCCCGAATGGCGGTTCCATGCCCGGGCCCACCTGCTGCCATTCGATCACGTTGGTGCGCAGGGCGATCTTCCACTGGCCGGCGCGGCGTTCCAGGCGGTCGACATAGCGGCCGCCGGCCATCCAGTTGGTCTCATCGCGATTGCGCCCGACGAAGAAATAATAGGTTTCGGTGTGTGCCGTATCACCTTCCAGGTCGATGGTGAGGTTGAGCAGGTTGTGCTGGGTAGCGAACTGGCCGGCCTCGTGCAGCGGCCCGGCCCAGTCGTAGCACTGTGCCGCGCTGCCGACGAAGGGGCCGGCGGCGATCACCGCATCGTCGTGGAAGGCGGAGAGAAACAACGCGCGGTCGAGGCGGTCGATACCGCGGCTGAACCGCGTCAGGCACTCGGCGATGTCCTGCTTGTCGAGCAGTTCCTGCAGGCGGTCTAGAGGGTTATTCATGGCTGCTACTCCTGATGGGCTGCCAGATCGGCGCGCCGCGTGTATCGCGCAGCGAGGGAATGCGGTTGCCGTCGATATCCGTGACGCCGTACACGTCCGCCATTTCCGCGGTGATGAAGGTGCCGCCGGAATGGCGCATGACCTCGGGGTCCGCGGCGAGGGCGGCGATCACTCTGCCGGGGTGTTCCGGCGTGCAGCCGTCCTGCATCCGGGTGGACGCGCGGCCCTCCAGTCCTGGGATATTGGCCAGGTTGCGCTGGGCGCGCTCGGTCAACGTCAGGCCCTGCCACAGGGAGATCGAGCACACGTTGTGCGGCTCCAGTTCCACGGCCATGTCGCGGGCCATACGGTCGACCGCCGACTTACAGGTGCCGAAGATGGTGCCGTAGGTATAGCTGACGCCGGTGTAGCCGGAGATGGCGACGATCAGCCCGCTGCCCTGCGGCGCCATGATCTGCGCGGCGTGCCAGGCGGCGACGAAGTTGGAGCGCACGCCCACCTCGAACATCTGCAGGTTGCTCAGGGGTTTTTCCCAGAAGCCGCCGGGGTCGGTGAGGTCATCGGGCAGGGCGAAGGCGTTGTTGACCAGGATGTCGAGCCGGCCGGCCTCACTGCGCACGCGCTGGAACAGGGCTGCGACCGCGGCGTCGTCGGCGTGGTCCACCGCCACGCCGATGCCCTTGCCGCCCCGGGTATCGCACTGCGCGGCGGTCTCGCCGACCGTGCCGGGGAGCGGGTAGCTGCCGGCCTCGACTGTGCGGCCGGTGACGTAAACCGTGGCGCCTTCCGCCGCGAGGGCGAGAGCGATGCCCTTGCCGATACCGCGGCTGGCACCGGTAACCACGGCGACCTTGCCTGTCAGTGTTCCCATATTGGTTTGCCTTTTTCTTCGGTAGGTTTATCGCTGTTGCGGGTGGCCAAGACTTTAGGGGACTTGTCGGGGGAACACAAATGGTCGCCGCGTTAAGCATTCCCTGAAGTCGCATCGTCGCGTTGGCAATGGCTGCTCGGGAGTTGGCGATGCAGATCGCGCCAAAAATATGGCAGGGAAGCGTCGTGTGCGAGGTGTGTCTGGTAAGGTAGTGTTTTCCCCGTCCCCGGTGAGTGTTATGCCCGACGTCGAACCCCTGCTGCTGACCATAGCCGCGATTACCACCCGCCAGCAGAACCAGTCCCTGACCAATGCCACCGGGTTTTTCTTCCGTCGCGGGGAGCGCCTGTTCCTGGTCACCAGTCGCCACGTGGTGATCGACGAAGGCGCGGGCCACCGCCCGGAGAGCCTGCAAATCGTGCTGTTCGACGACGCCGCCAACCTGGCCAGCACCACCGGTTTTTCCATACCGCTGTACCGCGATAGCGAGGCGTTGTGGAAACAGGCCAGCGACAGTGCCGGCCTGATCGATGTGGCAGTGATAGAAATCGACCAGGCGGCGCTGCCCGAGCCGACCGTGTTCACCGCCTTCACCCCCGACACATTGTGTCCCTCCGACGCAGAGGTGGAGGTGGGTACGGCGCTGATGGTGGTGGGGTTCCCGCTGGGTTTTGCCGACACCCTGCACCACCTGCCGGTGGCGCGCCAGGCGGGGCTGGCTTCCTCCTTCGGCCTGCGCTTCCAGGGAATGGGGTATTTCCTCACCGATGCACGCACCCACCGCGGCATCAGCGGCGCGCCGGTAGTCATGCGCGTGGACAGCGGCCCGGCGTCGCAGCCGGAATTTCACTGGCAATTGCTCGGCGTGCATTCGGCGCGGCTGGATGTCGGCACCCGCGACCTGCAGCAGGACGAGGCGCTGGGCCTGAACTGTGCCTGGTACGCGGATATCCTGCTGACGCTTACCGAGTAGGGCTGACGCTTGTTGAGTTGGTAATAGGCGGGCCTGCTACAGGTCCAGGCCGGCAACCAGTTCCAGGCAGCGACGTCGCGCCTGGTGGTCGTAGATATGGGAGACCAGCATCAGCTCGTCGGCGCCGGTCGCCGCAATAAACTCACGCATTTCCCTCGCCACCGTCTCCGCCGAGCCGACCGCCGTACAGCGGGTCATCTCCGCCAGCCCCTGGCGTTCCGCCGCGGTCAGCGACTCGGCGAAGCCCGGCAGCGGCGGCGGCATCTTGCCGGGCTGGCCCCGGCGCAGGCGGGCGAAGGACTGCAGCATGGATGTTTGCAGCAGCTGCGCCTGCTCGTCGCTGTCTGCGGCGAACACATTGTAGCCGAGCATCACGTACGGGGCCTGCAACTGCTCCGAGGGCTGGAAGCGCTCCCGGTACAGCGCGATGGCCATCTCCATGTAGTCCGGTGCAAAGTGCGAAGCGAAGGCAAAGGGCAGGCCGAGCTGTGCCGCGAGGCCCGCGCCGTACAGGCTGGAGCCGAGAATCCACAACGGGATATCCGTCCCCGCCCCGGGAGTGGCGACCACCGCCTGGCCGGGCTGCGGCGGGCGCAGGTAGTTGCGCAGCTCGAGCACGTCCTGGGGGAAATCGTCGACAGTGCCGCGCAGGGTGCGGCGCAGGGCCTGTGCCGTGCGCTGGTCAGTGCCCGGTGCACGGCCGAGGCCGAGGTCGATACGCCCTGGGTAGAGCTCCGCGAGGGTGCCGAACTGTTCGGCGATCACCAGCGGCGCGTGGTTGGGCAACATGATGCCGCCGGCGCCGAGGCGGATGCGGCTGGTCACCTGGCCCAGGTGGCCGATGACTACCGCGGTGGCGGCGCTGGCGATGCCCGCCATGTTGTGGTGTTCGGCCACCCAGTAGCGAGTGAACCCCAGCCGCTCGGCGAGTTGCACCAGGTCCTGTGCGTTGCGCAGGGCATCCGCCGGGGTGCTGCCCTCGGTTACCGGGACGAGGTCGAGAATCGAAAGTGCAGTCATGGGCGGATTATACCGCCTGGAAGTGGCCTCGGGTTCACTCGCCGTCGAGAATGAACTGTGCGGCGCGGTAGCCGATCATCATGCTTGGGGCGTTCAGCGCCGACACCGGCACCACGGGCATCACCGAGGCGTCGGCGATGCGCAGGTTGGGCACGCCGCGCAGGCGCAGGCGGGTATCCACCGGGGCGTCGTCGGTCTCGCCCGTGCTGCAGGTGCCGGAAAAATGGAATACGGTGATGGTGGCGGCGCGCACCCATTTTTCCAGTGTCTCGCGGTCGTCGCTGGCGACGGCCTTTGAAAGCAGCTGGTTGCCCCAATCGCGCAGGCTTTCCTGTTCGGCCATGCGCGCGGCGTGTCTGACGCCGGCAACCAGGGTCTCCATGTCCGTGGGGTCTGCGTAATAGGCGAGGTCGATGGCGGCGGTGTCGCGAACGTCGCGCGAGCGCAGGCGCACCCGCCCGCGCGAGACCGGCTTGCCGAGGATGACCACAAGGCCATAGACCTGCTGGGTAAAGCGCGTCAGGTAGGGGAGTTTGAAGGCCAGTTCCACCAGGGCGCGCAGCGCGCCGCGCAGGAAGCGGCTGCGGTACAGGCCGCCCGGCAGCGCCATCACCGGCACCATGCGGCGCAGCGTGTACTTCACTACCGAGCCCAGCGACATGAGTACGAAGCAGGTGTCGGCCTGGCCTTCGGGCAGGTCCAGTTGCGGGTTCATGCGGTCGAAGCCGTAGACCTGCGGGTAGTGGAAATCCACTGGCTTGTTGCCCCGGTAGAACACGCAAACGCTGGGGTGGTCCTGCAGATTTGCGCCGACGGCCGGGGCTTCGAGCACCGTGGGTATGTCGAAGCGCGCCAGTTCCTCGCGCGGGCCGACGCCGGAAAGCATCAGCAGTTTGGGTGTTTCCAGGGCGCCGGCGCAGAGGATCACTTCGCGGCCGATACCGGCCGTGTGCAGTTCGCCGTCCCGCTCGTATTCCACGGCGATTGCCCGTCGCTCGTTATCGAAGAGGATGCGCTGCGCGCGGGCGTTGGTGCGGATGGTGAGGCGCTCGAGTTTTGCCTCGCGGCCGAAGAGATAGGCGGTGTAGGAGCTGCGCCGCTGCTCGCCGCGGAAGTTCATGTCGTTGTAGCCCATGAAACCGCACAGGTCGCCGTCGTTGAGGCCGTCCTTGCGCGCAAAGCCGACCTTTTCCGCAGCTGCCAGCGCCGCGCTGGTGAAATCGGTGGGACCGCGGTGGCTAACTTCCAGGCGCTGTTCCAGCGCGTCGAAGCTCGGCGCCACGTCGTCCCAGTGCCAGCCCGCGGGCCACTGGGCGAAGTCGCGGCGGTCGCCGCGGGTGTAGACCATGCCGTTGACCGAGCCGGAGCCGCCGAGGCCGGTGCCGGTGCCCGCGTAGATCTTCCGTTTGCCGGCGTGGGGCTGTGTTTCCGAGAGGCGGTCCCACATGGTGGCGTCGTTGGCGAAAGCGAGCTTGAAACCGTCGGCGCTCAGCACTTCCGGGTGCTCGTGGCCGGACTCGCCGCACTCCAGCAACAGCACGCTGCCGGTACCTTCTTCGGTCAGCCGGCCGGCGACCACGCAGCCGGCGGAACCGCCGCCGATGACGACGTAGTCGTAGTGCTCCGAGCCTGTCATGCGTGCCCCCTGGTGATCGGATTATTGTATGATTTTTGTTGCGGTCGGATCGGGGTTGGCTCCCTGAACCCGCGTCCTGGCGCATCCCCAGGCCGCTGCGTATCCCCGCACCGCCGCCTATGTTAGTGAGGCATGAAGATAATGTATAGAGTGACGAACAGTGTCGTGTGCGTTGGGCTGCTGTGTCGTGCCCCGGGATTGCCGCTGTGAGTCGTGGGTCCGGTCTCGACGACATTCCCGACGCGCGCGACGGCCTCACGCGCAAGGAGCGCGCCGTGCTGTACTGCCTGCACCAAACCCAGGCGGAGTCGGGTGGCCGCAACGTGCCGACGATCATGCTCTACGGGCGGGTGCTCGAACTGGTGGACATGAGCGAGGCGGAGTTCCAGGCTATTCTCTCGCGGATGGCCGGCATGACGCGGCCGTCGAGTGAGCAGGAGGACTGGTAGCGCGCCGCCGGCCAGCGCCGGCCGTTTGTCCGTACAAGAAAATATTTTTGTCTGTCGTTGCCCGATTCCCTTTTGCTGCGGCCAAGGCAGCGAGTAGAATCCCCCATCAGTGATTTTTCCATAACTATAAAGCCCCTCACTGGAGGTACGCACCGTGCACGCACCGCGCCTTTTGACCTGTGCCATCGCCGCTGTCCTGGCCGTTCCCGTCTACGCACAATCCCAGCTGGAGGAAGTCGTCGTTACCGCGCAGCGCCGCGCGGAAGCCTCTCGCGACGTGCCGATTACGGTCACCACGCTCAGCAGTGAACAGCTGGCCACCGCCAATATCACTACGCTGTCGGACACCGCCAAGCTGACTCCCGGCCTGCGCTTCGATACCCAGGGTCCGTCCATGCAGCCGACGATTCGCGGCGTGGGCACCGCCATCACCACCTCCGGCGGCGGTCCCAACGTGGGCATCTATGTCGACGGCTTCTTCCAGGCCAACAGCTACGTGGCGGACTTCGACCTGCTGCGGGTGAAAAACGTGCAGGTACTGAAGGGGCCGCAGGGCACCCTGTTCGGCCGCAACACGACTGGCGGCGCGATTATCGTGACCACTGACGATCCGAGCACGGAGACCGCCGCGGAGGCGCGCCTTACCTACGGCAGCTACAACCGGCAGGTGGCACAGGGCTATGCCACCTTCGGCCTGGCGGATAACGTGGCGATGGATATCGAAGGCATGTATCGCACGGGTGATGGCTATTTCGACGACAAGCTCAGCGGCGACGACAAGATCGGCGAATACGAGAGCTGGTCCGTGCGCCTGGGCCTGAAGTGGGACAT
The DNA here is from genome assembly GCF_004745945.1 of Mangrovimicrobium sediminis. Taxonomy (GTDB): domain Bacteria; phylum Pseudomonadota; class Gammaproteobacteria; order Pseudomonadales; family Halieaceae; genus Mangrovimicrobium; species Mangrovimicrobium sediminis. The sequence goes on from NZ_SRLE01000012.1 coordinate 159,190, forward strand.
CTCCGACGACGTCTCGCTGCTGTTGCGCTACACCAAGACCGACAAGGACGACCCCACCACCCAACTCACCAACGCCTTCGTCGATGACGGCGACGCTGGCTTCCTCAGCCAGGTCTCCGCCGCCGGCCGGGCCGTCTACGGCGTGGACGATACCCGCGGGCTGCCGCTGGTGTATTTCTACGCGCCATTCGCGGTACCCGTGCCGACCAAGCCCGGCGACGTCGCGCTCAACCCGCCGGTGGAGTTCAAGACCGAGTCCGATATTTACCAGGCGACGGTGAAGGCGGACCTCGGCTTTGCTTTGCTGACCTCCTACACGCAGTACCGGGAGGACAGCTCGCCCTACTACGCGGACCTCGACGCGACCGCGATCCCGATCTTCAACCTGTACGTCGGGCCGGACGACGAGAGCTTCTCCCAGGAGTTCATCCTCGCCTCCAACACGGATTCCGCGCTGCAGTGGACGGCGGGCCTCAACTACTACGAGATCGAGGACACCTGGGACGTCGACGCCTCCTTCGGTGGCGCGCCTTTCTTCGACTACGGCGGCTCCACCACCACGACCAAGTCCTGGGCGGCCTTCGTGGACGCGACCTACCAGGTCTCCGACAACTGGTTCGTCACCCTCGGCGGGCGCTACAGCGACGACCGGGTGGAGGACGCGAGCTTCGACACCAACCCGTTCACCTTCTTCTACGAGGGCCCCAACGGCGAATTTATCCCCTTCACCGGGGCGCCGGGCACCGTGATTCCGGTGGATGACCTCAAGAACGACGACTTCACCCCGCGCATCGTGCTGCGCTACACGCCCACGGACGATTCCAGCATCTACGCCTCGTATACCGAGGGCTACAAGGCGGGCATCCTGAACGTCGGCGGCTTGTCGCAGAAGCCGGTGGAGCCGGAGGAGATCGAGGCCTGGGAAGTGGGTTACAAGTTCGACAACCGCGTGCTCGCGCTGGAACTGGCCGGCTACTACTACGACTACAAGAACCTGCAGGTGTCGAGCTACCAGAGCGGCGCGGCGCAGATCCGCAACGCCGCGTCGTCGGAAATCTACGGCCTGGATGCGCAGCTGCGCTGGCAGGTCAGCGGTGACTTCAGTGTGTACTCCGGTGTGGCATGGACCCACGCGCGCTACGAGTCGTTCACCAACGCGCCGTACTACAGCTATTGCGACCCGACCGCGGATGCCACCAGCCTGCTCTTCTGCCTGCCGGCCGAACTGGGCGGCCTGGGCGCCGGCTCGCTGGTGCAGTCGCTCACCGATGCCTCCGATGGCGAGATGCAACGCGCACCGGAGTGGACGGGCAACCTGGGCGCCAGCTACGACATTCCCCTGGGCGGCAGCCTGCTGACCCTGTCGGGCAACATCTACTACACCTCCGAGTTCTACTTCGACCCCGAGCAGCAGTTCCGCCAGGAGGATTACACGCTGGTGTCCCTGCGCGGGCAGTGGACCGACGCCAGCGGCCGCTACACCGTGGCCGTATTCGGCGACAACGTGACCGACGAGGACTACCGCACCCAGGTGCTCTTCAACACCCTGGGTATCGGCAGCGTGTGGGGCGCGCCGGCGACCTGGGGTATCTCGCTGGGTATGAATTTCTAGTCCGGACAATAAACAGCGGTTCTGGGCGGGGATGTCTCTCTCGGGAGAATCCCCGCCTGCATTTTCTAGGGATAGTGCATTTTTTGACGCAGGTCATGTCGCGACAGCGTGACCTGGAGGAACCTCTTGGGCGATCTCCACGATGGATTAATTATCCGGACATAAAACCAAGAGGTGTCGCATGAACGAAGTGGTCAAGCACGTCGACAAGCCGCAGGACGAATCAGCCGAACCCGTCATCTTCCCGGTCGAGGCCTACATCAGCGAGGACTACGCGAAGGCCGAGCGCGACAAGCTGTGGCGCAAGGTGTGGCTGCAGGCGGGACGGGTCGAGGACATTCCCGAGGTCGGCAACTACATCACCTACGACATCCATGCCGACTCGGTGTTGATCGTGCGCACTGATGCGGACACCATCAAGGCCTACCACAACGTCTGCACCCACCGCGGCCGCCGCCTGGTCGACACCCCGCCGGGGCAGCGCAACGCTCGCGGCAAGCGCACGCATTTCATGTGCGGCTTCCACGGCTGGAACTTCGACATCGAGGGCCACTGCCACAACATCCAGCAGCAGGACGACTGGCAGGGCAAGCTCACCGACGAGCGCAGCCGGCTGGGCAAGGTGCTGGTGGAAACCTGGGGCGGTTTCATCTGGATTAACCTCGACCCGGAAGCGGAACCCCTGCGCGACTACCTGGAGCCGGCGGCGAGCATGCTCGACCCCTTCCAGTTGCAGAACATGCGCTGCCGCTGGCGCAACTGGACGGTGTTCGACTGCAACTGGAAGGTAGCGCTGGAGGCCTTCGACGAGACCTACCACGTGCGCACTACCCACCCCGAGTTCAACGCATTTGGCGACTTCACCGGTTGGGCGCGGCCGCAGGGCAAGCACAGCCATATCGGCTACGACGCGCCCAAGGGCGAGGAGGACAACAGCGGCCTGGAGGAGAACAAGGCCAAGCTGCGCCTGGGTATCGGCGACCCGCGCACCTCCACGGCGCAGATGCAGAAATACACCTGGGAGGGGGTGAACACCAACACCACGCAGACCCTGGTGGATGTCGCCCAGACCCTGCCCGAGGTGTTGCCCGAAGATACGCCGCCCGCCGAAGTGTTGCGCTACTGGCTGGATACCGCGCGCGAGATCGACGCCAAACGCGGCGTGGTCTGGCCGCAGGTGGACCCGGCCCACGTCGCTGCCAGCGGTACCGCCTGGCAGATATTCCCCAACCAGCAGATCGGCCACGCGGTCAACAACATGCTGTGCTACCAGGCGCGCCCCTACGGCAACAACCCCGATAAATGCTACTTCGAGGTGGCCGTCTACGAACTCTACCCCGAGGGCGAGGCCCCCGAGACCGAATGGACCTACGCCGCACCGGAGGACTTCCCCCACGTGCTGCGCCAGGACTTCTCCAACATGGCGGCGGTACAGGAGGGCATGAAGAACGTCGGCTTCCGCGGCGTCATCCCCAACCCCAAGTCAGAGGGCGCCGTCGTCTCCCTGCACCGCAACCTCGCGCGCTACATGGGCACTGGCACCCCCACCCCTCTCGACTAAGAAGGTGGGGTCAGTTTGCTGAAGACGGGGTGGTTTGCCAGGCGCTCGCCGAACAGGCGCAGGGCGGGTACGGACCAGTGGGTGTAGTCGAGGTAGGCGAGTTGCCCGTCCAGGAGGATGTCGCAACGGTCGTTGGGGCATACGAGGTCGAACTTGGAGATGAAGTGTGCGTCAGTGCCCGACAGTTGTTTTCGCAGCCGCTCCTCAATCTCGTGGCGCTCGAACTTCTGGTGTTCACGGGCGTACGCGTTGATGTGCCAGGCGTGCTCCACCTTGCCTAGCACTACCTTCGGGTGTTTGATGAACTCGAAGTTGGGTCCCAGCACCAGTACCTGTGCGCCGGTCGCTTCGCGAATCTGCCGAATGGTCTGGGCGATGTAGGGCAGTTCCTCTTCACGCCACTGCTCGGAGAACACCACGAGGTCTGGCGCTTCCTCTTCGATGTTGGGCAGGAACTCCGCCTGGATGCGCTGGCACTTCTGCGCGTTCACGTTTGGTATACGGTGGGTCCGGTACAACTCTTCCATGTTGTCGCCAACGCTTTCCGGCGTCAGCGGTTCACAGTAGCGCTTGTACTTCACCACACTGATGTCTTTGCCCTGCAGCGCCCACGCCAGGGCGACCGCCATGTCCTCGGCGTGGGAATCGCCCACCACCATGAGCTTGAACGACGCTTTACGGTTGGTGGGAAAATTCTGCTCTTCGACGAGTTGGGGGATGACGTCCTTGCGCACCGGGGTGTTGTCGATGATGGCCTGCACGCTGTCGGGTTGCGCGCGCAGTGCCTGGTATACCCAGGGCGCAAGCATCACGAATATCCAGGCGGCGAGGCCCGCGGCCAGCAGCGCGGCGAAATACCAGATGGTGTAGCCCTGCAGGCGCAGGCGCGCCGTCGGCTGTTCCACCAGGCGGTAGAGAACCTCGGCTCCGCCCAGGGTTACTGCCAGTAGCAACAGGATGTCGAGCCAGCGCAACGGCGCCTCGCTGAGCACGCCGTAGAACACCACCACCGGCCAGTGCAGCAGGTAGGCCGAATAGGAAATCAGCCCCACGCGCAGGAAGCTCGCCTGCAACAGGCCGCGCCCATGCAGCGCCGGGTGTCGCAACCAGATGATCAGCGCCGTGGACAGGCAAACCGGCAGCGACAGCAACCCGGGGAAACGATCCAGGGTATCGAAGTACAGCAGCGAGCCGAGCAGACCCACCGCCGCCAGCGCGAGCAGGGCGTGGTTTCCCCGTCCCCGGGAAGTCTGCAGCGCGGGCGAGCCGAGCAGTGCCCCGACCGCAAATTCGAAGATGCGGAAGGGGAACATGTAGAACGTGGTGGAAGAAGAGATTCCGTACACCCACTCCGCGGCAACCAGTGAGACAATGCCGAGCACCAGTATGGCCCGGTAGCGCCAGCCAGCACCCAGCACAAAGAGCATGACCGGCCACACCAGGTAGAACTGTTCCTCCACCGAGAGCGACCAGGTATGCAGCAGCGGTTTGAGGTAGGAACTGGTATCGAAGTAGTCGGCGATCGACCAGAAGTAGATGTTCGAGACATACAGGGCACTCGCCAATTGCGAGTGCGCGTAGTCCAGCAACAGGTCGCGGGGCAGGATGGCCAGGGCAGCGATACTGGAGAGCACCATGGTCGCCGCGAGCGCTGGCGCCAGGCGGCGGATACGGCGCGCATAAAAACCGGCAAAACTGAAACTGCCGGCCTCGAGCTGCTGGTTGACATGCTGCGTGATCAGGTAACCGGAGATCACGAAGAACACGTCGACACCCAGGAACCCGCCGCTGAAACCCGGGACCTTGAAGTGGTAAAAGATAACCGATAAGACTGCGACCGCTCGAAGCAGGTCGATATCCGGGCGCCTGCCGGCATCCTTGCTCATTTGCGACGTCCTTGTGCACAGCGGTGGTAGCGGGCAGCGTAAGGAGCCAACTGCTCGCGGTGAAACGCGCAAATTATACCATCGCCAGACGGCGGTTGGCCCCGGGCAGGTGTGCCTGTAGCGTGATTACCCGGGGTTCTTTACTGTCATTCCCCGCGCCAGCAACTGTCCCGCTGCGATGGAGAACAGGCAGTAGCCGAGGAAGAAATAGAACCCCGGCTCCAGCCGCGCGTTCATGATTAGCTGGTTGCCCATCTCCCCCGAGGCGCTGCCGGCGAGGTAGGTGACCAGCAAGCCCATGACGAAAACGTCGGCCATGGACCACTTGCTGAGTGCTGCATTGAGAGGCAGCAGCAACGGGTGCTCCACCAGCAGCGCCGCGGCTTGTAGCAACAGCTTGAAGGTGGGAATGACCATGCTGAACAGCACGATGAGGCCCGCCACGAACAGGTTTTGCTCGTGCGCCAGGTCCACCGCCGTCTGCCAGATGGAGCGCGTCGAGCTGTAGATTTCCACCTGGCCCTCGATGCGGTCCAGCCCCATGAAACTGATCAGCCCCTGCAGCATCTGCCGGCCCTGGCTGTCCATGTCGTCGCCGGCGATCAGGGTCACGCCCATCTGCGCCAGCGCCGACTTTTCGATATGGCCTTCCAGGGTGAGCACCGGCTGGGTTACCCCCGGGAAGAGCAGGGCGAGGGCGAGCAGGATGCTGGCGAACAGCATTGGTTTGTATGAACGGGTCATGGGCATTCGGGCGAGGGCGACGCGGTGGGGTTCCTGCGCGTTATGGTACGCGAAAACCCCGGGTCGCCGCAGCAATAGAACCAGGACACCTGTTCGCTATTCCGGAAACTCCGAGGCCTCGCGCAGCGTGCGGGTCGCCAGCTGGGTTTCCTTCAGGAACAGGACCAGGGCAATGATCAGGAGCAGCATGGCGCACACGAAGAAGCCGGCGATTACCGTCCCGACGTTGAGGCTCCAGTAGCTGCCGGCAAACAGCGTGACTACCAGGATACAGACCAGCAGCGCGGAGAAGGTGCAGAAGCCGATGGACAGATTATTGAGCCGGATGCGGCGGCGCAGGGCGGCCAGCTCGCGGTTGTTCAGTTCGATCAGTTCCGGGTTGGTCAGTGTATGGCTGCGGCGTTCTACCGTGCGCGAGCGATCGACGATTCGCGCCAGGCGGCCGGACATGACGTTGAGGAAGCCGGCAATGCCCGCGAGCAGGAAGACCGGGGCTACCGAGAGTTGGATGAGGTGGGGTAACTCGGTGATGTTGGCTAGGGGCTGCATGGCTGGCCTGCTTCCGCGGAGGCTGGATGGTCACGATACAACAGCTGGGGCCGGGCGCAAGTCAACCTTCCCCTAATGAATAATCCACGGCGAGTGCCTGCGCTATCGTGGAGGCGGTGTAGTCGGCGTGAGGAGCGAGAGCCTGCCCTGGAACTGCGGTAAGATGTTTTCCACGTAGGTTGCAGCTGCGGGCAGGATGCGCGTGGTAAGCATCGACTTCGCCATGACTGCGATGCCGAAAAAGCCCGGCGCCACGTCCGGCTCGATGAGGCATGGCCGCTGGGTGCGCCCGGAATTCGCCACCTGTACCGTGACAAACGGCAGCACCGCGAGGAGACAGTAAATCCCAAGCCAGAGAATACCTTCCAGGACGAGATGTATGGTTGTTGCGTGTTTCCAACCCGGGTCGGGACGGCAGTGCAAGCGCGGGGGCCGGGGTTCCCTGTGCCAACCAGCGATGCCCTTGTGCCAGCCTGAGATGGTAGCCAGGCGGCGCTAGCGTGAAAAACCCCGGTGCCGGAGGCGCTCCTGTGACAGTGCGCCCACTCTTGTCCAGCGAAACGAGCGGGCCCCTTCCTTTGTGTTTCCCGCGACATCCATCCTTGCCACTGCTGTCGGGCGCGGTGCTGCGTGCGCTCGCCATACTCTGCGCGCTGCTGCTCGGCGCCTGTACATCGATCCCACTCGACTATCCGAAAACTGTTACCACCGCGTATCCACCAGAGCAGGCGGGTCCGCTGGGAGAGCTGTCGTCCTCGTGGCACGAACAGTACCCGGGTGACTCCGGATTCCTGGGCTTGTCGAGCGGCCGGGACGCCCTGGGTGTTCGCCTGCGCCTGATCGAACTGGCGCAGCGCGGCATCGATGCGCAGTACTTCCTGTGGAAGCCGGATCGCGCCGGCAAGTTGTTGCTGAGCAAGCTGCTGCTCGCGGCGGACCGCGGGGTGCGCGTCCGGCTGCTGCTGGACGATATCTTTACCCCCAACTTTGACGACGAGATGGTGCTGCTCGCCAGCCACCCCAACATCGACATTCGCCTGTTCAACCCGCTGCAGCGCGGTGTCTTCAAGTACCCCGGCTACCTGGCAGACTTCAAACGCGCCAACCGGCGGATGCACAACAAGTCGTTTACCGTGGACAACAACGTCACCATCATCGGCGGGCGCAATATCGGCGAGGAGTACTTCGACCTGAAAACCGCCGGCACCTTCGACGACTTCGAGATGCTCGCCGTCGGCCCTGTGGTGGAGCAAACCAGCGCGAGTTTCGATGCGTTCTGGAACAGCCGACTCGCGGTGCCGATAGCCGCCATCGGCAGCGCCGGGGACACCGCGCGCGTGGAGCAGTGGCGGGCTGCCATGCGCGAGGAAGTGGCCCCGGGTGCATCGGGTCTTTACGCACAGGCGCACGCCTCCACCATGCTGCGCGAGATACGCGAGGGGCAGGTGACGTTGACTGCAGCACCCGCAACCCTGGTATCCGACCTGCCGCAAAAGCTGAAGTCGAACCCTGCGGACGTTGCGCACAGGACAATGGCGACAGAGATTGGCCGCCACATGCTGGCCGCGCAGCGCGAGCTGCTGGTGGTGACGCCGTACTTCATACCGCTGGAGAGCGGTGCGGCGAATATCGAGGCGTTGCTGGCGCGCGGCGTGCGTGTGGTGATCGTGACCAATTCCCTGGCCTCTACCAACCACGTACCGGTGCACAGTGCCTACGTCCGGTATCGCAAGCGGCTGCTTGAGGCCGGTGCGGAGATCTATGAAATCGCCGCGGCGACGGACGGCGAGGCGAGTGACTGGGGGCATTCGCGTGAACGCCTGACGCTGCACACCAAGGCCGCAGTGATCGACCGGACTACCCTGATCGTCGGTTCGATGAATTTCGATCCGCGGTCGATTCAGCTCAACAGTGAACTGGGCCTGATGATTCGTTCGCCGCTACTGGCGACGGACTTTGCTGGCGAAGTAGGGAATACCGTATCGTCCGCCGCCTACCGCGTGGAACTCGACGAGCGGAACAAACTCCGCTGGGTGTACCTGGGTGACGGGGAGCAGTACACCGTGTCCCGCGAACCGCAGGCGGGCTTTGGCAGGCGTTTCATGGCCGGGTTTTACCGTCTGCTACCGCTGGAAGACCAGTTGTAGGCGGGCTGCAAGATGCAGCGCGCATCGCAACGTGATGATGCCGCGCCCTAGAAGCGGAACTGCAGGCCGATATTCAGCTGGACCTGGGAGTACAGGTCCGATTCGAAGGCCACGGCACAACCGTTCGAGCAGATAGCCGAACCGCGGCTATCGAAGAAGGTGCCGATCCAGCGCGCCTCCAGGCGTAACAGTGTGTGTTGCGCAAAGTTGAAATTGGTGCCGGCGGCGATATGGGCAGAAGCGCGCGTGGTGCTGTCGAGCGTGGCGTCATCGGGGTCGAAGTAGGCAGCGCCGATGCCCGCCATGACGAAGGGTTCCCACGCGCCGGTGGGATAGTACCGCATGCCGGTGAAATGAACGTGGGTGATACCCAGGTTATCGTCCCCCAGGCCCGCCTTGCTGCCGATCTGGGTCTCGCTGTGCGTCAGCAGTAGGCCGAGCCGGGTATCGGGGTCCTGGGGCAGGGGGAAATCCAGTGCCGCGGTATAGGCCGCGGCATCGTCCATGCGGACTGTGTCGCCGGCTTTTCCCGGGGTGCCTGCGGGCGGAGGGTCGCTGATTTCCATGTCTTCGTTGTACTGCCAGCCCAGTAGGAGGGTCAGGTCGGTGGCGGCTGCGGGAGCGGACACGCACGCCAGGGCGAGGATTAGTGCGCAGGTGGGTCGGGTCATGGGGTGGTCCTTTGCTGGCTGTTGCTTCCGGTGAGTGTCACTGCGATGGGTTTGGGTTGGTGGAGTCACTGGTGTATGGACATGTCGTTTTAGTGTGTCGCTACTGACCGCTATCTAGGTTAAGGCAACCAGCGCGCGCTCACCAGATAGCCAGGGCGGCGCCCGGGCGGAATCTTTAAAGGAGGTCTGCGGTATGGACCTGGGCAAGCATAATCTGCGCAAGAGGATGAACCCACAACACCCTTTGGGGTGTTGCGGCCCTGCGGGCTCGCCTGCGGCTCGGTTCAAAACGCTGGCGCGTTTTGTCGAACCTGAGAGGTTCTCATCAGCCCTCGAGCAGACCGTTCATAAAAAAAGCCGACGCGAGGTCGGCTTTCTTTATGAATGGCCCGCCCGAGAGGATTCGAACCTCTGACCTCTGCCTCCGGAGGGCAGCGCTCTATCCAGCTGAGCTACGGGCGGTTAGTGCTCCCAAGTCCCTGACGGATATACAAAATCCGAATAAATTGAACGACTTAGGGGTCGGCAATTGTACTCGCTGCCCGGCGCGATTGGAATAGCCGCCCGGGCTTTTCTGCCGCAACCAGACCAACATCGCCAAACCGTCACACAGCCCGCCTACACTGCTTTCATGACATTTCATGCGTTGTGAAGGAGTCGGGCGGATATGGTCGCCATCGTGCCGTCCCCCGGGGCTGTCGCCAGCGGGGAAACTGAACTCAACAGCCTGATCGCGGAACTCGCGGGCATCCGCACCCAGATGCTGGCGGCGGGGCGCGCGGTGCCGGCATCGATTCACCCGGCGCAGCGCGAAAGCGCCGCCAACCTGCTGCACTACCTCAGCCTGCGCCAGCGCGACCTGCGCCCGCTGCAGTCGCGGCTGGCGGTGCTCGGTCTGTCGTCGCTCGGGCGCTCCGAGTCCCATGTACTCGCATCGGTGGATGCGGTTCTCGCCACACTCTACAAACTCGCCGGTCGATCCTGGGAGGGAGCAAAAGCGCCGAGCAGCGAGGCGGACTTCCGCCACGGTAGCGAGTTGCTGGAACAGCACAGCCAGGCCCTGCTCGGGCCGGTGCCCGCCGGTCGCAATCCGCGGATCATGGTCACCATGCCCAGCGACGCCGCGCGCGACTACCCGCTGGTGCGCGACCTGTTGCGCGCGGGCATGGACTGCATGCGCATCAACTGCGCCCACGACGCGCCGGGCGCCTGGTCGGCGATGCTCGGCAACCTGCGCCGTGCGGAGCAGGAACTGGGGCGCAGCTGCCGGGTGAGCATGGACCTCGGCGGGCCCAAGCTGCGCACCGGGCCTGTCGCCGGTGCGCTGGCGGTGACCAAATGCCGGCCGCAGCGCGATGCCTTCGGGGTGGTGACGGAGCCCTCGCGCCTGTGGCTCAGTGCCCGCGAACATCCGTCCCCCGCGCCTTCGACGGCGGACCTCGCATTGCAGGTGGATAGCGCGTGGCTGCAGTCACTCTCGACGGGCGACACGGTGCGCTTCACCGACACCCGCGGCTCGCGCCGGCGCATGCAGGTGCTGGACGTCACGCCGGAAGGCGCCTGGCTGGGCGGGCGCAAGACCGCCTACTTCTCCAACGGCACGGTGCTGCATCGCCTCGGCCGCCACAAGCGGCGCAAGACCCGTGTGTACGCGGTGCCCGAGCGCGAGCCGCTCATCACACTGGTGCCCGGAGACCTGTTGATCCTGCGGCCGGATGAGCGCGCCGGGCGTGCCGCGACCCACGACGAGGCGGGCGTACTGCTCACCCCGGCGCACATCGGCTGTACCCTGCCCGAGGTGCTGGCCTGCGTGCGCGTGGGTGAGGAGGTCTGGTTCGACGATGGCAAGATCGGCGCGGAGGTCGAGAGCATCTGCGACGGCCAGTTACACCTGCGCATTCGCCACACCGCGCCGCGCGGTGGTCGCCTGCGGGCGGACAAGGGCATCAACTTCCCCGGTAGTCGCCTGCAATTGCCGGCGGTCACGGAAAAGGATGTGGAGGACCTCGCCTTCGTCGCCGGACACGCGGACATGGTCGCGCTGTCCTTTGCCAACAACGTGGAAGACGTCCACGCCCTGGCGGAACAATTGCGTCCCTACGGCACCGATGCGCCAGCAGTGATACTGAAGATCGAAACCGTCGAGGGTTTCCGCAACCTGCCGGACATGCTGCTCGCGGCGATGGCGGCGCCCCTGTGCGGGGTGATGATTGCCCGCGGCGACCTCGCGGTGGAGGCGGGCTTCGAGCGCCTGGCGGAAGTGCAGGAGGAGATCCTGTGGCTGTGCGAGGCGGCCCACGTGCCGGTGGTCTGGGCCACCCAGGTGCTGGAGACCCAGGCGCGTACCGGCGCGCCGACCCGCGCTGAGATCACCGACGCGGCGATGGGCCACCGCGCCGAGTGCGTCATGCTCAACAAGGGCCCGCACATCCGCGAGACGGTGCGCACGCTGGACAACATCCTGCGGCGCATGCAGGGCCACCAGTTCAAGAAGCAGTCGATGCTGCGCGAGTTGAGTCTCGCGCGCTACATCGACCCGGGCGTCGCCTAAATCGACTTCAGGTACTCGAGCAGCGCCAGCTTCTCCTGCGGCGGCAGTTCAGTACCGAACTCGTGCCCGCAGCGGCTGTTGCCGGAATCGAGCGCGGCGCAGTCGGTGGTGTGCAGCGTATCCGCCAGTCCCGGTTGCTGACCGCTCAGCCCCACCTTCACCGGGTCGTACTCCGCGCCCACCCGGAAACTGGCCGGCCGCAGCGCCGCTGGTTCCAACAGGTCGGCCAGGGTCGGCACCGAGCCGTTGTGCAGATAGGGTGCGGCGCCCCAGATACCCTGCAGCACGCGCGCTTCATAGGCGCAGCCCGGCGCGGCGCCCATCATACGCGGCGGGCCGTCGGCACTTTGGTTCGGCAGCACCACGGTGGGAAACGCGGATTCCAGGGTCTTCAGGTTGTCCGAGACGGAGCGCTCGGAGAGAACCTGCTCCAGGGTGAGCGGCTCGCCCGGCGCCGCGCCCATCTTCATCTTGTCGCTGCTGCCGAGGCCCAGTTCGTACTGCAGGATGCTGCCGATCACCGCCAGGCCGAGGATGTTCACTGCGGCGTCGGTTTCCTTCAGCGGGTCGGGCTTGACCACGGGTATTCTCGCGCCTTCGAGTACGCCGGTTTTCGCCGTACGCGTAAGCAACTCGCACTCACGCGTATCCGTGCCCACATCCACCACCGGCGTCTTCCAGGTATCGTGGTCCAGCGAGCGGAAGGCGCCCTTGCTGATGCCGTGGCATTCGACGCAGCCGCCGGCCTCGGTGTCGCGGTCGAAGATGGCCTTGCCCTGTGCGGCGAGTGTCGGGTCCAGCTCCCAGGGCCAGGCCGGCGGGCCGATCAGCCACAACCATTCCTCCAGGGCCTTGAGGCCGCCGAAGTTGATCGAGTTGTTGTTCATGTAGTCGATGCCCACCAGCTGTCGCTTCTCTGGCTGGAACTGGCCGAATACGCCGATGACCTCACCCACGTTGCGTGCCAGACCGAACAGGGCGTTGCCGTTATCGGCAAAGCCCGGCCACTGGGTCTTGTCCTGGCGGGCGGCGTTCCACAGGAAGGGGTAGCGCACCGGGGCATCGGCGACGTGGATGTTTTCCGCGATGATGTGGTTTGGCGGCGGGCCGATATCCAGCCCGGTCAGGCGGTTGAAGATCATGCCCACCGCATCCAGCCGCGACAGCCCCCAGGGCTGCGCCGGCAGCGAGCCTACAGTAATCGTGTGGAAGGGCAGGTACCAGGTCTCCACCGCCAGCTTGAGTTCGGCGCGCGCCGTTGCGCCGGCCTGCTGGCCGAGGACGTCTTTGGCGAACTGGTCGAATGTAGCGGGGTTGGCCAGCAACAGCCCGAAGGCGGCGTCCATGTCGGCCAGCATCTGCTGGAAGTCGACGATGCCCGGCCCGCCGTCCAGTCGGTAGGAGGTGCCCTGGTAGGTGATCTGGCGCGTGTGGCAGGCCGAGCAGGTCATACCCAGGTAGTCCTCGCCGTTCATCGACGCCACGCTGAAACCGATCGGCAGGCCGGTGCCCGGCTCCAGTTCATTGGGCAGGTAGCCGTAGCGCGACAGGCTGCCCGCCAGGAAGGGGGTGCCGTTGGCCTGGCGCAGGGCCTGCATCCAGCTCAGCGGCAGCATGCGCGAACCCTGGTCCTGGCTGTAGAACTGCTGGCGCAGGTTGTTGTTCCAGGCGTCACCCTGGGCGGTGTACACCAGCTGCCCGCCCGGTGCCGGTTGTGGTTTGCCGGGGCCGTTGTTATCCGGCGGTGTGTTGCAGCCTGCGACGACTGCCAGCAACGTGGCGGCGAGCGCGATTCCCTTGCCCTTGAGCTTTGCCATGGTGAGACCCTCCCTGGTTTTGTCAGGTGTTGTTATCGGTGGTACGAAGCAGCGCAAGCTTAGGTCCGCACGGCGGGGCCGGCCATTTCACCGTATTACACGTTCGCCGGCGGGAGTCGCTTGCGCTTGCGACTCGCCCGCGGCCGCTTTCCGTCGGCCGGGGGTGGAGGGAATATAGTTGCTGGGAGCCGGTTCAGCCATGCAGCGCAGGCAAGGGCGAAGTGCCCTGGGGACGAGGGTGTGTTGTTACCGCAGTGGCGGGCGACGCCGGCCTGTGACGCGAGCCTGGTCTATTTCGGTTTGGGCGGGGGGGCGCCGAGGGTGATCAGGTCGGTCAACTGGCGGGCGATGTCCGCCAGTTCCTGTTGCTGTTCCTCCTGCGAGGTCGGCTGTGCGGCGTCCTCGCGGCAAGCCCGGTCCAGCACTACCGCGAACATCATGCCGAAGCTCGCCAGTTGCAGCAGCCGGGCGTCTATCCCGTCCCCGAGCATGTCCTGTGCTATCTCGGCGCGCGCGCTGATGAACGGTGCCAGGTGCTCGCGGTACACCGCCTTGCCCAGTTCCACGTCCGAGTACAGTGCCTGTACCAGCAGCGGGTAGATCTCCACCATGCCGTGCAGGTTCTCCAGCATGCCGGCCTGCAGCAGGCCGCGCAGGTCTTCCGCGTTGCCGGCCTCGGCGTAGCCATTCATGCGCTGGCGCGACTTATCGATGGTCTCACCCAGGGGTTCGACCACGGCGGCGATGAACAGCTCTTCCTTGGAGCGGAAGTGCTCGAACAGGGTGGACTGGTTGATGCCCGCCGCGGCCGCCAGTTCGCGGGTGCGCGCGCCTTTGAGGCCGCTGCGGGCGAAAACCTCGCGGGAGGTAGTCAGGATGTGCTCGCGACGCAGTTGTGCCGGCAGGTAGTGGCGCCGCCCGCTGGGTGTTTCGCGCTGGCCTTCGTGTGCTTTGGGTTGCTCCTGCTCTTGCTGCGCTCTGCGCTGCCTGGTGGATGGGTCTGCCGTCATTCCCTTGCTCTCTCCTTGTGCGACATTGCCGGGTCAGTACATGCCCGGCTTACAACAGTGCCAGCTGTCGCAGGTCGGCGACATACTTGTCGATCAGTGCGCGCGACAACTGCGGCATCGCGAGTCCGGATGCCTCCACCGCGGCGCGAAACTCCCCGGATGGTAGCACGCTCTCCACGCCCGGGTGCTGGGGTTGGCGGTAGGGCGCCAGCAGGGCGAGCAGCGACTGCCGCCGCTGCTCTTCCGGCAGGGCCTGCATGGCGGTCTCGAAGTGCGCCAGCCATTCATCGTAGCGCGGCACACGGGTGATCGCGCAGCCGGCATCGACCAGCCAGTCGACGAAATCGTCCAGCGAGACATTGCCCGTACCGGCGCCGGCTTCATTGTAGGCGTGGAAGTCGCTGGTCACGCGCAGGCCGATGGCGGTGGTCGCGGCGGCCAGGAAGTCCACGGTAAAGCCCTCGTAACGCGCCCCGGGGCGCTCGCCGTCAGCCAGTTCCTGCGCGTAGAAGGTCGCCGGCGCTACGCCGGTGACCGCCAGGCTGTAGAGCAAACGCGTAAACATGTCGGGCACGTTGAGCTGGCCGCCGTACTGGCTGTGCGCCAGGATCATGCCGGGGCGGAACACGCACACCGGCAGGCCGAAATCGTCGTGCGCCTCGCGCAGCAGTACTTCGCTGGCCCACTTGCTGACGCCGTAGCCGTTGGCGTAGTCCTCGCGCAGCTCGCATTCCGGCGCCGCCTCGCGGATGTCGCTGGTCTCGTCCACCAGGCCGCTTTTGCACACGGTGCTGACGCCCAGGGTGGAGATGTAGTGAATGCGCTTGCGCTTGCCGGTGATGGCCAGGCGCACGAGGTCGGCGGTGCCGGCCACGTTGGCGGCGAACAACTGCTTGTAGGGCAGCACGTGATTGACGTGGGCGCCGCAGTGCACGATCACGTCCACGCGCTCGGCCAGGGATTGCAGGTTGTCGGCATCCAGGCCGAGGTCCGGCGCGGCGAGGTCGCCGGCCACCACCTCGAGGTGGTCCCAGGCGAGTTCGCGGAAGTGTTCCAGCAGCGCCGGATCGGTGGCCAGAGCGCTCTCCACGCGGCGGCGGGCATCCTGCGCATCCGCGCCGCGGGCGATCAGTACCAGCCTGCCACCGGTCTTCGCCAGTTGCTCCAGCCAGGCGATGGCGAGGAAGCGGCCGAGGAAGCCCGTCGCACCGGTGAGCAGGACGGTGCCCGATGCATCGCCGGCCGGCGGCAGGCCCGTCGCGTTGGTCAGCGTGTCGGGATCGATGAACTTGTCCAGGGTCAGGTCACTGGCTTTCACCCGGGTGGCGCCCTTGCCGTGTACGTTGGCGAAGGTGGCGCGATTGGAGTTGCGTGCGCGCTCGATGGTCTCCGCCACCAGCCGCGCGCTGCCCGCCGGGTTGATGATGGTGCCTACCGGTACTTCCACGTCGAAGATTTCCTCGAGCAGGATGGCGAACTCCAGGGCGGTGAGCGAGTCGCCGCCGAGGTCGCCGAAGCGGTCCTCCGGCTGTACGTCCAGCGCGGCGGCACCGAGGCAGACCTTCAGCGCGCGCAATACGGTCTCCAGCACCGGCTGGTCGGCGCCGCCGGTGCGCAGCGCACGCAGCTCTTCTACCTGTCCCTGTGCCATTTCTGCATACAGATCTTCCAGCGTGTCGCCGTAGCGTGCGCGCAGCATCGGTCGCAGGTGTTTGCCGATCTCCGACAGCAACCCGTTCTTCTGGCTGAAAGCCTCGGTCTCGATGATGAAATCCCGCGGCAGCTCGTAGCCGTTCAGGCCGTTGTGCTCGGCGATGGCCTGCAGCGACTGGCGGATCTCCGCTTTGACCTGCTCTGCATCGGCGCCGCCGCGAGAGTAGCGGCCGAGCAGTTCCACGGCCGGCACCACCACGGCGAGGAGGAAGGCGCGTTCGCTGGTGCCGTAGATGTAGATCTGGTGCACCAGCGGGCTCTGCGAATACAGCGCTTCCAGGCGGGCCACGGCGACGAACTCGCCCTGGGACAGCTTGATCACGTTGTTGCTGCGGTCCACGAACTGCAGGTGGTCCGGGCCGAGTTCGGCCATCACGTCGCCGGTGCGGTAGAAGCCCTCGGCGTCCAGGCGCTCGGCGGTGAGTTCCGGGCGCTTGAAGTAACCACCCATGAACTGGCTGGTCTTCACCAGCAGTTCACCGCGCGGGTAGGGCTTGTCGGTGGTGAAGTAGCCGAGCTCCGGCACGTCCTCGAGCTTGTAGTCGATCACCAGCGGGCGCTGGATCTTGCCGTCCACCAGCACCGTGCCGCCGCCGATCTCGGTGGAGGCGTAGCCGATCGGCATGTGCATATCGAGCATGGACTTCATGAACGCGTAGATCTCCGGTGCCAGCGCCGCGGAGCCGGTGCCGGCGGAGAACAACCTACCGCCCAGCAGTTGCTCGCGCATCTCGCGCTTGACCGCGTCCTCCACGGCAGCGGCGTCCTCGCCTGCGGCCACGCGCCGGTCTACCTCGCGCAGGAAGTGCTGGTAGAGCATCTCGCACACCCGCGGCACCAGCGACACCATGGTCGGGCGCACCAGGCTGAGGTCCTCGAACAGGGTGGAGAGGTCGCTCTTCGGCGAGCAGAAACTGGTGCCGCCGCAGCCCAGGCTCATCAGCATGAAGCCGTTGCCGACCAGGTGGCTCATCGGCATGAAGCTCAGGGTGATGGCCGGCAGCGGCATTTCCAGCAGCCAGGTGTTGATCACCAGGCTCTGCGGGAACATCGCGCCCTTGGGCGTGCCGGTGGTGCCGGACGTGTAGAACAACCAGGCCAGCGGGTCCTCCTCCTCGGGGGGAACATACAGCGGTGCCGCGGGCAGCGTGGCGCCGCGCTCGACCAGTGTTTCCAGGGTATCCACGCGGATCGGGCAGTCCGCCGCCTGCAACTGCGCACGGGCGACGTCCAGGCGTTCGCGCTGCGCGTCGTCGCGCGGTTCCACGTCGAACACCACCAGGCGTTTTGGTGCGTGCCCGGCGAGCACCGCCTCGACCGCCTTGTCGAGGTAGTCGATGCCGCAGGCCAGGGTGTGGGTCTCGGTCTCCGCCAGGATCGCGGCGTGGTTGCTCGCCGGCGCGCTGGTTTGCAGCGGTACCAGGGTCGCGCCGAGGTGGATGCCGGCGAGGATGTTGGTTGCGTAGTCCACGCTGGCGAAGCCGAGGATGGCGAGGAAATCGCCGGCGCGCAGCGGGGCATCGGCGTCGCTGTGCCACTCGGCGGCCAGCGTGCAGGCGCGCCGCCACAGTTGTGCGTAGCTCACGGTTTCGAAGCGCGGCAGCAGGCGGATGGTGCTGCGCCCGCTGGCCGGGTCGGTGACGATCTCCCGCGCCCGCTGCCCCAGCGCCGGCCGCTCGGCGTAACCCTCCATCACGATCTTCACCACCTCGGCCAGGCGCAGGCCGGGCTGGCGCTTGGCCTCGTTGACCGCTTCCAGCGCCATGGCGTCGCGGAACTGGGCATCCTCCGCGTGCAGTTGCAGGAATCGCTGGGCCTGTTTTTCGCGCTCCGCGTCCGCCCCCTGGTTGCCTTGCAGCGGGTCTCGTTTCTGGGCAGTGCTCATGAAGATACGTTCCTGTTTGGGCCGGCTTTGCCGTGTTATGGGTTATATGCCAGCCGCCTGTGCGCGGCCGAATGTGTCACCTGCGAGCGGTTTGAGCCGCCGCCTGAGTGGTGAAGATTGAAACCAACCAAGTGGTTGGTTTAGACTCAATTTGGTCGATCGCGGTGCCGGTGTCAAGCGACAGCAAGGCGTAGGCCCCGCGAAAATCGAGCAAAAGCCGAGCAAAAGCCGGGCTGGCACGAACTGGCGAAAGCCGAGTTCACAAGAGCCCGGCCGACAAGAGGCGAACTGGCAAAAGCCGAGCACGAAACGGGCGGGAACAGGGCAGGAGCCAGGCCCACGCCGGCTGCTCCGCGAGCCCGCGGCAGCCGGCGCGCTAATAACTACTGGAGTACCTGGGGCATGCAGAAATACTGGTCGTTGGATGACGCCGGCAGTCAGATGGGCCGCGTGGCGGTGGTCACAGGCGCGAATACCGGTCTTGGCTACGAGACGGCGCTGGCCCTTGCGGGCAAGGGCGCGCGGGTCATTCTGGCCTGCCGCAATCCCGAGCGTGCGCAAGCTGCCCGGGAGCGCATCGCGGCGAGCGTGCCGGGCGCGCAGGCCGAGGTGCGCCTGCTGGATACCGGCAGTCTCACCTCGGTGCGCAACTTCGCTGAGGACTTCGCCCGCGACTACGGTAAGCTGGACCTGTTGATCAATAACGCCGGCATCATGATCACGCCGCACTTCGTCACCGAGGACGGCATCGAGGGCCAGCTCGGCGTCAACCACCTGGGGCATTTCCTGCTCACCGGCCTGCTGTTGCCGGCGCTGCTGCGCACGCCCGGCTCGCGGGTGGTGAGCCTGTACAGCGTGGCCGCCAGCTGGGACGGCATCCAGTTCGACGACCTGCAGTTCGAGCGCGGCTACGATGCGCGCAAATCCTACGCACAGAGCAAGCTGGCCTGCCTGATGTTCGGCCTGGAGCTGAATCGCCGCCTGCAGGCGGCCGGGCAGGGCACCATTTCGCTGGCGGCGCACCCGGGTTACTCGAAGTCGGAGTTGTCGCGGCACCTGCCGGCGCCGCTGCGCCTGATGCTGTCGGTATTCGGCGGGCTGATCATGCAGTCCACCGCGGACGGCGCACTGCCGACGCTGTACGCCGCGCTGGGGGAGGACCTGCACGGCGGCGAGGCCATCGGCCCGAGCGGGCGCAACGAGACCCGCGGTCCGCCGGTGGTGGTCACGCCCAACGACAACGCGCGCGACGATGACCAGCGCGCGCGGCTGTGGGCGATGTCAGAGGAGCTGTGCGACTTCCGCTACCCGCTGTAGGCCGTTTGGCTGACTTCAAGCCAGTCTGCTGGCTTCAGGCCGATTGGCCGGGCCAGGCAAGCGAACTGATGACGGTAGGTAAAGCGAGCTTGACGAGTGCGGCCAGTGCCGGCGCGCGGGCCGGCACCGCCGCGGCGTTCAGTCGACCTTGGGGCCGACCCACACCTGTTGCACGTTGACGAACTCGAGGATGCCGTGGGGGCCGAGCTCGCGGCCGATGCCCGAGCGCTTGACGCCGCCGCTGGGCAGCCGCGGGTCGGTCTTGACGATACCGTTCACCGCCACCTGTCCCGCCTCGATCTCGGAGGCGACCTGCGCGGCCAGCGCAGCGGCGCGCTCTGGCGCGGTCCACACCGCGGCGCCGAGCCCGTACTGGGTGTCGTTGGCGATGGCGATGGCGTCGTCGAGGTCCGCCGCTTTCATCACCACGGCCACCGGGCCGAAGGTCTCCTCGCGGCAGGCGGTCATCTCGCCGGTCACGTCCGCCAGCAGGGTTACCGGATAGAAATAGCCGGGGCCCTCCGGCATCTCGCCGCCCATCAGGCAGCGCGCGCCGGCGTCGACGCTGGCCTGCACCTGGCGATGCAGGTTGTCGCGCAGGTCCGGGCGGGCGATGGGGCCGACTTGGTTGCTCTCGTCGCGCGGGTCGCCCACTTTTAGCGCGGCAAGGCGCGCGTGCAGCTTTTCCACGAACGCATCGTAGACCGGTGCCTCGACAATCAATCGCTTGGCGGCGATGCAGGACTGCCCGGCGTTGATGATGCGCGACAGGCTCACGGTATCCACGGCGGCGTCGAGGTCGGCGTCCGCCAGCACGATGGCGGGGTCGGAGCCGCCCAGTTCGAGTACGAACGGCTTGATCTCGCCGGCGGCCAGCGCGGCGACCTTGGCGCCGGCAGCGCTGGAGCCGGTGAAGGACACTGCGCACACGCCCGGGTGGCGGATGGCGTCGGCCACGTCCGGGTTGTCCAGCGGCAGGTTCTGCAGCAGGCCGGGCGGGGCGCCGGCGCGCTCGAACAGGCCGGCGATGGCTTCGGCGCAGGCGGGCACGTGCGGGTCGTGCTTCATCAGGCAGGTGTTGCCGGCCATCAGTGCCGGGGCGCCGAAGCGAAAGGCCAGCCAGACCGGCGCGTTCCAGGGCAGGATGCCGAGCACCGGCCCCAGCGGCAGGTGTTGCACGTAGCTGTGGGTGGCGTCCGAGGGCAGGGTGACCGGCGCCAGGTATTTCTCGGCGTTCTCCGCGTAGTGGCGCGCGCAGAAGGCGGACTTCTGTACCTCGCCGCGGCCCTCGGCCAGGGGCTTGCCCATCTCTTCGGCCATGATCACGGCCAGCGCGTCCTGCTCCGCTTCGAGCAGGTCTGCGACCCTGTTCAGCAGGGCGGCGCGCTCGGCATAGCCGACCTTGCGCCAGTCGCGGAACGTTGCCTGGGCGGCCGCCACGGCCTGGTCGAGGCCGGCCTTGTCCAGGGCCGGGTAGGCTTTTAGCGGTGTGCCCGTGGTCGGGTCAGTGGCCTGAGGCATCGGCTTTCGTCTCCTTTTTCCTGTCTTTCTTGTCGCTTTTTTCGGCGGCCGGCCCGTTGGGGACGCTGACCAGCTCCGGTGCCGCAGCCTGCGGTTTGCCCTGGCCGGGCTTGATCACGAAATTCTGGTCGACGTCGTCGAAGAACGAGCCGCAGCCGTCCTCGGTGATGTAGAAGGTGTCCGAGATGCCGCAGGTCTTGTCGCCTTCCACTGCCCACATCCAGGGAATGATGTGGAAGGTGTTACCCGGCTCCAGCACGCGGCTGTCGCCCTGCTTGAGGCTGATGATATAGCCCTCGTCCCAGCTCGGCGGGAAGGCGATGCCGATGGAGTAGCCGGAGCGCGTGATCAGGCGCGCGCCGACGTCGTTGTCGGTGATGATGGTGCGCACCAGGTTGTCCACGTCGGATACCGTGAGGCCCGGGCGCAGTTCCTCGCGCACGCGGTGCAGGGCGTATTTCATGGTGTCCTGGGCTTCGCGCATGGCGTCGTTCATCTCGCCGCAGATCGCCGTGCGCATCAGCGCGGTGTGGTAGCGGCGGAAGCAACCGCCTACTTCCAGGAACACGTGTTCGCCGGGTTGTACCGTGCGCCCTTCCCAGGTGGCGTGGCCGATCAGGGTGCGCGGGCCGGAGGTGACGTAGGGCATCACCGCCGGCACCTCGCCACCGGCCTTGAACATGGCCTCGCAGATGGCGGCGCCGATCTCGTTCTCGGTGACACCCGGCTGCACCATCTCCAGGCCCGCCAGCATGCCGGCCTTCGCCGCTTTCGCGGCGCGGCGCATGATCTCGATCTCCACCGCGGACTTGGTGGCGCGGCCCTCTTCCACGATGCCGAAACAGTCCATCAGGCGGCCGTCGGTGAAGGTGGTGTTGAGCTGGTCCTGGTGGTAGGCGGGCAGGAAATAGCTGTTGCGCTCGTAGCCGAGGACCTTGTCGGACAGGCCGAACTCGCGCAGGGATTCCACCAGCATCTGCACCGCGTCGCCGGTATCCGGGTAGGGCCGGGTCAGCTCCACCCAGGTGCGCGCGTGGACGTTGGATTCCTCCAGTTTCCGCGTGATCATGAACGGCTCGTCCTCCAGCGGCACCACCAGGGCCTGGAAGAACGAGTAGCCCGTGGTCTGGTAGTCCGTCAGGTACATCAGGTTTTCGGGGTCGGTGATGATCACCGCGTCCATCAGCCGCCTGGCCATGCGCTCGCGCAACCCCTCGATGCGCCGCTGGTACTCGGCGAAGGGGAAGGTCATGTCATCGCGTTCCCTCATGCCGCGGCCTCCATCTGCTTGTTCACTGCGTTGCCGAGAATCTCCAGGCCCTGTTGCAGTTCGGCGTCGCCGATGGTCAGCGGCGGGATGAGCTTGACCACGCTGCCGGCCACGCCGCAGGGGCCGACGATCAGCCCGTTGTCGAAGCACTCGCGGGCGATGGCCTTGGCCGCGGTGCCGTCACCCACGTCGAGGCCGTGGATCAGGCCCTTGCTGCGCACGGTGTAACCGCCCAGCCCTTTCAGGAAGTTGTGTACTTTGGCCTCGCGGGCGCGGGTCTGTGCGTTCAGCTCGTCGTTCTCGAAAAAGCGCAGGCCCTCGCGGCCGGCGACGAAGGACAGGCCCTGGCCGCGGAAGGTGCCGGTGTGTTCGCCGGGCTTCCAGTGCGCGTCGTGCTCGGGCTTGACCAGGTTCATCGCCATCGGCGTGCCGAAGCCACCGATGCCCTTGGCCAGGGTGACGATGTCCGGCGAAAGGCCCATGCCGTCGAAGCTGAAGTAGTTGCCGGTGCGGCCGCAGCCCACCTGGATGTCGTCGATGATGAGCAGCGCGCCGTTGTCGTGGGCGATCTGCTGCAGGCCCTTGAGCCACTCGGCGGAGGCGATGCGCACGCCGCCCTCGGCCTGGATGGTCTCGACGATGAACGCCGCGGGCGGGTCGATGCCGCTGGAGGGGTTCTCCACCGCCTCGCGGATGCAGGCCAGCGAGGCCTGGGTGTTGTCGGTTTCAAAGGGCAGGTGGGTGACGTTGTCCAGCGACACGCCGGCGGCGCCGCGGAATACGCGGTTGGCGGTGCAGGCCAGTGCGCCCAGGGTCATGCCGTGGAAGCCCTGGGTGAAGGCCACCACGTTGGTGCGGCCGGTGACGCGGCGCGCCAGCTTGAGCGCGGCCTCCACGGCGTTGGTGCCGGTGGGGCCCATGAACTGCATCTTGTAGTGCATGTCGCGCGGGATGAGGATGGTATCGGCGAAGGCCTGTATGAATTCCTCCTTGGCGGTGGAGGCCATGTCCAGGCTGTGGGCGATACCGTCGGACTCGATGTAGCGAATCAGCGCCTCTTTCATCTTCGGGTGGTTGTGGCCGAAGTTGAGCACGCCGGCGCCGGCGAAGAAATCGATATAGGATTTACCGGCCTTGTCCACCATGGTGGCGTTGGAGGCGGTGGCGAACACGGTGGGGTAGGACCTCACGTAGCCACGGATTTCGGATTCCCACTTGTCAAAAGTTTCCATGTTTTACTCCTTGGGCACGTTGCGTGCGGTGTGCCGCCCGGTTTGCGTGGCGGGCAATTGGCTGCCGGCAGTCAGGCGGCGCAACAACAGCGCGCCGCACCGGCGGTGTGTTCTGGCGCGATGGTGGCTACCGACTCGCGCCGCGTCGTGTCAGCCGGGCGGGGAGACCCCGACCAGTCGTGAAAATGTGCGTACCACGGGTGCGATCAGCGCGTCGTTGAACTGGTAACGCGGGCTGTGGCACGGAATGTCGAAACAGCCGTCCTGGGCCATGCCGATCAGGGCGAAGGCGCCGGGGATGGCGTCCAGGTAATAGCTGAAGTCCTCGGAGGCCATGATCGGCAGCGCCAGTTCGGCCATGCGCCAGTCGTCACCGAATTCCGCCGCCAGGCCTTCGCGGAAGCGCTGCGCCGGGCCCGGATGATTGATGGTCGCCTCGTAGCGCGGTTGGATATCCACCTCGGCCTCGACGCCGTAGGTGCGCGCGGTGTCCTTGCTGATCTGCCGGATCAGGCGGTCGAACTCCGCGCGCATGCCCGGGCGGGCCAGGCGGATGCCGCCGGCCAGGCGCGCGGTGTCCGGGATGATGGTCGGACCGCTGGGGGCGTCGATACTGGTAATGGCGACCACGCCGGCGTCCTGGGGCGCGACCCGGTGGCTGATGATCTGCTGCAGGTTGACGACGATGGCCGCCGCCGCGGTCACCGGGTTGCTGCACAGCTCGGGCTGGCTGGCGTGCCCGCCGCGGCCGCGCACGGTGATCTCGAAGGTGCCGTTGCCGGACATCACTGCGCCGTCCGGGCACACCGCCTTGCCGAAGGGAATCGCCGGCCAGTTGTGCCAGCCGTAGATGCAGTCAATACCCTCCAGCGCGCCATCGGCGATCATCTCGCGCGCGCCATGGCCGCCTTCCTCCGCCGGCTGGAACAGCAGGGAGACCGGGCCGGGCAGTTGCGCCTCGCAGGATTTCAGCCAGGCGCCGGTGGCCCACAGCGCCGCGGTGTGGCCGTCGTGGCCGCAGGCGTGCATGCAGCCTGCGTGTTCCGAGCGGTAGCTGAGGTCGGTGGCTTCAAGGATGGGCAGGGCGTCGATGTCACCGCGCAGGGCGATGTGCTCGCCTTTGGCGTCCGCGGCCAGGGTGGCGACAGTGCCGTATTTGGCGCAGGGCCGCCAGGGAATATCGAGCCGGGTCAGCGCCTCGCGGATGAGTCTCGCAGTGTGCGCCTCCTGCCAGGTGAGTTCCGGCTGGCGGTGCAGTTGGTGTCGGAATGTCAGGGCTTCGTCGAGGAGAGTCGACCAGGTCGCCTGCATGAATTACGTGTGCTCCGTGGCATAAATGTTGTTGCAGACGACCACCCTAGAGGGATCGGCCGCGGATTACAACCGTGAGGTCGACCGATTCAAGGGTGTCGCCGGGTCTGGGATCACCGGTGAGCCTGTCGTCGACGTCGTATCTGGCGACACCTTTTTCGTCCGGAAAAACTGGGAAATTTGTTGCTGAGACGAGAGCGAGGCGAGGTATTGAACGGGGGGCGCACAGGAGACGATGTATGGAAAAAAGCATTTCAACTGGTTTTTCTGGTTCTTGTTTTCGGGAGACGATAAGATCATTGAAACGCAGAAAGTTCGGTTGTTGGTGGGAGGCCAGGGATTGTGGCATTGACGGGGCGAGCCGCGAGAAAACAGGCAGTGCGCAAACCGCGCAAGGGGGATGGATGGCAGGCGGAGAAGAGCGCCCTGACCCGCGGGGCGATTCTCGAAGCCGCGGCGGAGTGCCTGGCAGAGCGCGGCTACAGCCAGACGACGACATCCATGATTGCCGAGCAGGCGCAGGTATCCCGGGGGGCGATGATGCACCATTTCCCCTCGCGCAATCTGGTGATCGAGGCCCTGGTCGCGTACCTGCACGTGCAGCGGCTCGCGGCGCACCGGGAATTGCATGAGGTATTGCAGGCGCGCCAGGATAGTCCGATGCAGACGCGTGTCGAAATCTGGGTGGAAAGCCTGTGGGCTGGCCTGCTGACGCCCGCTCAGGTGGCGTACCTGGAGTTGCTGGCCGCGGCGCGTACGGATGCCTGGCTTGGTGATTTACTGCACAAAGCAGAGAAGGAAGCCGACGCACTTCTGGTTGATCTGACTCGCCAGGTGATCCCGGAATGGCAGCAATCCGGTCTCGTGGACCTACAGGTTGGCTGCGCGCAATGCACCCTGCGTGGCCTGGCGCAATTCCCGCCCCCGCCCGCACGCCGCCGCTCGCAATTGCTCGAGTTCCTCGTGGGGCAACTCGCAGCGGCCAACAGCAAACCTTAGGTTGCCCCATGCTCTCGCTCGTCCAGTTCGGTCTCAGCACCCTCGACATGGCCGCCTCGCTGCGCCTGTACGCCGAAGCCTTCGGTTTTCGCAATGCCGGCGGCCAGGCCCTGTGGGGCGAGACCATCCGCATCCAGGGCCTGGCGCCGGACAGCCGCGCCATCATGTGGTGGCTGGTCGGCGCGCAGGATTTCTTCCAGCTCGAGTTGTTCCAGCACAGCCGGCCGGCGCAGCGTCCGCTGCCCGAGAATTGGCGGCCGTGCGACCTCGGCTGGGTGCGTTTCGGCGTGGCGGTGGCGGATTACGACACGACCCTGGCCGCGATCGACAGCAATGGCCTGGCGCTGAGCGGCCAGGCGGTAGGTCCGGACGGACTGCGTCGCTGCGCCTTTCGCGATCCGTGGGTGGGGTGTTGTATCGAGGTACGCGAAGCGCAGGGAGGTGACGGCCCCGAACTGCTGTATGCCACCAGTTCCGTATCCGACCTCGATGGCGCGCGCCGCTACTACCACGAGATTCTGGGTTTTCCGTTGTTGCCGCTGGAGCTGTTGCACCGCACGGAGGACGAGACGCTGTGGGGATTGCCCGGCGCCCGGCGCGAGGGCTTCCTGGTGGATACCGGGCAGGTGCTGCTGGAGGTCGTGCACTACCTGGCGCCGCAGGGGCAGCCGCGGCGCGCGGATCACCGCGCTTCGGACCAGGGCTTCTTCAACGTGGCGCTGGGTTCACGGCAGACGGCGGATGTGCGCGCGGCCATAGGGCGCTTGCGCGTCGGCGGTGTGGAACCCGAGCGCATTTTCGATACCGGCGAGCTGCTCGCCGCCTACGTCAACGCTGCCGAGCGCGAGGTGGAGTTCTGCGTCCTGCCCGAGGGCATGGACGCGGCGCTGGGGCTGGAGGCGCGCGAGCCGTTCTTCGGCTGAGCGCGCCCCGCTGTGGGCACCCGGGCGCTCAGGCCGGGGTGAATGCGATAGGCAGTTCCTGGATGCCCCACACGGCGAGGAACGGCCGCCAGGTCACTTCGCCATCCAGCTGCGGCGCGACCAGGCGCTGCGCGATCAGGTGTATGCCCTCTTCGAGTTGCGCCCGCGCCAGGTACTGGCCGAGGCAGATGTGCGTGCCGCGGCCGAAGGGAATGGGGCGCGCGCCGCCGCTGCGGTCCGGGTCGAAGCGCAGCGGGTCGGGGAAGGCCGCCGGGTCGCGGCCGGTCATGGGCAGCGCGAAGCACAGGTAGGTACCCGCGGGCATGTGGATGCCGTCGTAGTCCAGTGCGGTGTCCAGCGTGCGGCTGGGCGAGACTACCGAGCTGTGGCGGAAACCCTCGTCGATGACCTTGCGACAGTAGGCCGCGTCCTGCGCGCAGCGCTCGAGCATCTGTGGATGCTGCAGCAGGTGGTACATGGTCATGGTGAGTTCATTCTTCGAGGTGTCGTAGCCGGCCAGCAGCATGGAGATCAGCAGGTCGCGCAGCTCGTTCTCGTTCAGCCCGCCGTTGTTCTTCGAGGCGATCAGTGCGTCGAGCAGCGAGTCCTCGTCCACTTCGCCGCTGGCCTCGCGCTCCACGATCACCGAGTCGGCGAAATTCCACAGCAGTTCGAAGGCCTCGAGGATGGTCGGCAGCAGGTCGCGATCCAGGGTCATGCAGGACATCTGCGCGTCCAGCGCCGCGCGGATGCCGCGCACCGGCTCCGCCGACACACCGAGCAGGCCGCACATGACGGTAATGGGGAAGTACGAGGCGAACTCGGCGAAATCGAAACGGCCGCGCGGTGCCCATTCGTCGAGCAGCGCGGTGATCACCTGGCGCATCAGCGGCCGCGTCTGGTTGGCGCGACGCGGGGTGAAGGCGGTGGCGACGCTGGCGCGCAGGCGGTCGTGGCGCGGGCCGGAGATGGTCGCCATCTGCTCGATCATGAAACGCGCCCAGCCGGTGTTCTCGGCGCCGAAGTGTTCCACCAGGCCGGCGAAGTGCGGGCCCATCTTGTCATCCTGGAACAGCAGGTCACGAGCCGCCTGGTGGCCGTGCACCACGAAGCCCTTGCTGAAGCGCGCCAGCCAGGGATGCTGCTCGCGGGCGGGCTCGAGGAAGCGCTGTGGGTCGAGGGCGAACTCCGCGCGGTCGATGGGGAGTTCGGGTAGCTGCAGATCGCCGATGGCTATGGTCATGGACACAGCCCCGCGTGCAGGGCCCGGTCGTATTCGCCGCCCGGCCCGAATGCCGCGACAGGCCAGCCGCTCGTGTTGCTTGCGCAGGCGCGGGGTGCCGGGCGCTGGTCGCGACCGGTGGCGTTCGCCGCCGTTGTCCCGGGCTGGATGCTTGTCGTTGTTGTCGTCATGGGGCCTCCGTGATGCCCGCTGATTTTAGCGCGGGCCACCGCTACCGTTTCTCGACGCCGCGCGTCGCCATGTCGACAGTTTCCGTCACCGCGGTCGGGCCGGGCACAGGGCCGGGCGCGAAATGCCCAGACGCTGGTCGCTCTGGCAGCTATAACAGGGGGTGGATTTGTCGCGACGCCGGGGCGCACGCCGCGCCGGCATGGACACCTGCGACCCGGACCTGAAACCTACAACCTGTAAGCTTAAGGAGGTGACTGCCATGGCGACCCGATTGCCGAGCCGCGACTACATGCAGGCCTGCTGGGTCGTGCCCGACCTCGAGAAAGCGATACACCTGTGGGCGCGACAGGCGGGTATCGGGCCGTTTTTCTACTTCGACGACGTGGTCTACGACAATCCGGTCTACCGCGGCGAGCCCTGGCAACCGGTGAAATTCCATGCCGCCATCGCCCAGGCCGGGCACCTGCAGATCGAACTGGTGAGCCAGTTGGAGGAGGGGCATTCAATCTTCCGTGACGTGGTCCCCGCCGGCCGCAGCGGCCTGCACCACATGTCGACCTATACCCACGACTTCGATGCCGACCTCGCCTGGTACCGGGACGCCGGCACCGAGGTGGCTTTCAGCGGGCTGATGAAGGGGGCGCCGGTGTGCTGGCTGGATACCACCGCGACGCTCGGCTTCATGACTGAGCTGATCACCGCGAACCCCCTCAAGGAAGCGGTATTCCGCCAGTTTCGCGAGGCCGCCGACAGCTGGGACGGCACGGACCTCGTGCGCCGCCTGGGTTGAGCCTCCAGGAAGCCTTCAGCCTTCCCGACCCGCCACCGCACCGCCATCACAGAGGATATCGGTCCCGGTCAGGTAGCTGGCCTCGTCGCTGGCACAGAAGGCGATCAGCGCGGCGATCTCCTCGGGCCGGCCCGGGCGTTTAAGGGCGGCGTCCTCCAGTAACTGCATGGAACCGCTTTTCTCCTCCAGGCGGCCCATCTCGGTATCGAAGGTGCCGGGGGAGACCGACAGGATGCGCGCGCCGCGCGCGCCGAATTCACCCGCCATGTGCCGGCTGTACCAGATCACGAAGTGCTTGCTCAGCGAATAGGCCATACCGCGGCGGTAGAAATCCTTCGGGATCAAGCGGCAGCGCGCCGCGGTCTTTTTCAGGAAGCGCAGCGGGTCGCTGCTGGCCAGGCGGTAGGTTTTCAACGGCGCCAGCCAGCCCGGGATCATGTGGGCGGCCATGGAGGCGATGTTGACCAGGACGAAGCCGGACTGCGCCTGCGCCAGGCAGGTCTCGGTGATGTTCACCGTACCCAGCGCGTTGACTCGCAGGATCGCCTCGGGGTCGGCCATCTGCGGACTCAGTCCGGCGGTGTGGATGACCGCCACCAGCGGCCCTGCGGCCACCGCCTGTGCGACCAGTGCCTCGACCGCCGCGCGGTCGGTGATATCGCATTGCGCTGTGTCGCAGGCAATACCCTGCGCCGCCAGTTCAGCCGCCGCCTGTTGCAGGCGCGGCGCCTGCATGTCGGCGATGAATACCCGGTGGTCGCGGCCCATGCGCTGCGCACAGGCCAGGCCCATGCCCCCCGCGCCGCCGGTGATGATGACACTGCCTCGCATATTGCCTGCTCCACCTGTCGGCCCGGGACCGCGCCAGTTCCCGGGCCCCGATTTCTGTTCACCGATTCCTGGTCGCCGATTCCTGGACCCTGATTCCTGGGTGTTAGTCCCTGTGCCTTGTTGTCTGCGTTTTATTTACTGCTTATTTCCCGGGCGTCAGTGCGCGCGCTCGATGTCCGCACCCAGTCCGGCGAGCTTCTCTTCCAGGTGCTCGTAGCCGCGGTCCAGGTGGTAGATGCGGCTGATGTGGGTCTCGCCCTCGGCGACCAGGCCGGCCAGCACCAGGCAGGCGCTGGCGCGCAGGTCGGTGGCCATGACCGGCGCGCCGCCCAGCTTGCGGCGGCCGCCACGCACCACCGCGACCTGGGTCATGGGCGTGATGTCGGCGCCCAGGCGCGCCAGTTCCTGCACGTGCATGAAGCGGTTCTCGAAGATGTGCTCGGTGATCACCGCGGTGCCGCGGGCCTGGGTCATCAGCGCCATGAACTGGGCCTGCAGGTCGGTGGGGAAGCCCGGGTAGGGCATGGTGGCGATATCCACCGCCTCCCAGCCGTCGGTGCCCTGCACGGTGATGCTGTCCTCGCCCATGTCGATGCGGAAGCCCGCATCGCGCAGCTTGTCGACCAGGGACTGCAGGTGGTGGGGCACGCAGTCGCTCACGGTGACGTGCCCGCCGGTGATGGCGCCGGCCAGCAGCAGGGTGCCGGCCTCGATGCGGTCGGGTACCACGCGGTGGTGGGCCGGGTGCAGCTCGTCCACGCCCTCGACGGTGATCACGCTGCTGCCCTCGCCGCTGATCTTCGCGCCCATGGCGCGCAGGTAGCAGGCGAGGTCCACCACTTCCGGTTCCTTGGCCGCGTTCTCGATCACCGTGGTACCGCGCGCCAGGCTGGCCGCCATCAGCGCGTTCTCGGTACCGCCGACGGTGACCTTCTCGAACAGGATGTCCGCGCCCTCCAGGCGCTGCGCGCGGGCCACCACGTAGCCGCCGTCGCTGGAGACTTCCGCCCCCAGTTTGCGCATGGTCTCGATGTGCAGGTCGATAGGCCGCGAGCCGATGGCGCAGCCGCCGGGCAGGCTCACCCGCGCCTCGCCGTAGCGCGCCAGCAGCGGGCCCAGGCAGAGGATGCTGGCGCGCATCTTGCGCACCATCTCGTAGTCGGCCACGTGCGCCTCGGGCGCGCCCACCTGCACCACCAGGGTATCCCCCTCGCGCCGGCTGTGGGCGCCGAGGGAGCCCAGCAGTTCCTGGGTGGAGTGGATGTCGCGCAGGTAGGGCACGTTGTCGAAGCGGTGCTCGCCGTCCGCCAGCAGGGAGGCGAACAGCACCGGCAGGGCCGCGTTTTTCGAGCCACTGGTGGCGACGGTGCCGTTCAGGCGGTGACCGCCGCGGACGATGATGGAATCCAAGGAGTGCTCCGTATTGCCCCGGCACGGGCCGGGCTGGACGTGGCGCCAGGCGCAGGCCGGGCGGTGGAAAAGGGCGCTAGGGTAGCAGTTGGGGGCGGTCAG
Organism: Mangrovimicrobium sediminis; assembly: GCF_004745945.1. Taxonomy (GTDB): domain Bacteria; phylum Pseudomonadota; class Gammaproteobacteria; order Pseudomonadales; family Halieaceae; genus Mangrovimicrobium; species Mangrovimicrobium sediminis. The sequence continues at coordinate 190,456 of NZ_SRLE01000012.1, forward strand.
CGGAATAGTGACTGCGCCGGCTTCCCCTGTGGCCGGTTGAGGCGTTAAGGTGCGATGCAACTACCGCGGGAGCATCGCTTCGCATGCCAGATTCGCCGCAACCCAGCCTGGAGCGCTGTATCGCGCTGCGCCTGATGCCGGACATCCGCCGCTATGCGGAGCACGGCGCCGCGCAGCCGGTGCGGGTGATCCCGCCATCGCTGGCCGCTGGCCTGGCGCGCCTGCAGCCCGGCGGGGTGATCCTGTTTCGCGAGAACCTGGTGGACATTGGCCAGGCCCGCGAGCTGATCGCGGAACTGCGCGAGCTCTCCTCCGGGCTGCTGGTCGGCGTCGACCAGGAGGGCGGTCGCGTCACCCGGCTGCCGCGCGAGGCCTGCACCAGCTTTACCGGCGCCATGGCCCTGGCCGCCTGCCCGGAGCCGGAGCGCAGCAGCATTGCCGGGCAGTTCGCCACCGCCCAGGCCGAGGAGTTGCGCGCGCTGGGCTTCAACCTGAATTTCGCTCCCTGCCTCGACGTCAACAGCAACCCGCTCAACCCGGTCATCCACGTGCGCTCCTTCGGCGACGACCCGGCGCTGGTCGCCCGGCTCGGCGGCGCCCTGGTGACGGCGATGCAGACCGCGGGGGTCGCTGCCTGTGTCAAACACTTCCCCGGCCACGGCGATACCTGCGAGGATAGCCACACCGGCCTGCCGCGGGTGGACCGCTCGCGCGAAGAGGCTGGGCGCATCGACCTGGCGCCCTTCGCCAGCGTGTTCGCCAGCGCCCGCCCGGCGACGCTGATGAGCGCCCACATCCAATACCCCGCACTCGACGCCAGCACCCTGCCCGGCAGCGACGTGGTGCGCCCGGCGACCCTGTCGCGGGCGATCATCACCGACCTGCTGCGGACGCAGATGGGGTATCGCGGCGTGGTGATTTCCGACGCCCTGGACATGGCGGCGATCAGCGAGCTGCTCGCACCGGAGGCGGCGGTGCTCGAATGCTTCCGCGCCGGGGTGGATATCGCCCTGATGCCGCTGCGGGCGCGCGACCCGGCCGGACTGGACAGGCTCGAGGCGCTGGTGGACTACATTGCCGGGCGGGTGCGCGCCGGCGAGCTGGACGAGGCCGAGATGCGCGCCAGCGCGGCGCGGGTGGCCGCGCTGCAGGCGGCGTACCCGGCAGCGGCAGTCGGCAAGCCGGGTGGGGTCGGCGTGCTGTCCCACCGCCACCTGGAAAAACACCTCGCCGAGCTGAGCATCACCTGCCTGCATGGCACGCCGGTACCGTTGGCGCCAGGCACCCGTGTCCACCTGCTCATGCCCGACGCGGCGAGCGCCCGCGCCATGGCCCGGGCGCTGACCCTGGTGCAGCCCGCGCTGGTGATCAGCTCGCAATCCCTGGACCGGCTGGATATCGAACGCGAGCGGGAGCTGGCGCGCGCGGCGCAGCACTATATTGTCGGCATCAGTGAGCCGGCGCCCAGCGCGGTGGTCGCAGGCGGCGCCGAGGATACGCTCGTGCAGCGCTCGGCTGCCCCGACCAGCCTGTGCCGGGCGCTGCTGGAGGACGCGACAGGAGTGCGGCGTACGGTGCTGATGCTGGGCTCACCCTACCCGGCGCCGACGTTCTTCGACTGTGCAGAGACCGTGCTGGCCAGTTACGACGGGGCTGCAGTGGGCTGGGGTGGTGCGCCCGGGCCGGCTTTTGGCGCGCTGGCAGAAGTGTTGGTCGGACGTCTCGCGGCGCGCGGCTGCCTGCCGGTCAAACTGCCGGCGCCCTAGGCGGACGCTTCCAGGCCCGGGTGCAGGATCTCCACCGCAGCCGGAATCACTTCCACGCAGGCGGGGGTGTGGCCGAGAAATTCACCGTCGACTTCCACCGGCACCGGCTGGCCGCCGTGCTCGATCTCCAGTCGCGCGGCGTGATGGTAGTGGGCTGCCGGGTGGTTGAGTAGCTCGCCGCGACGCAGGTAGCCCAGGTTGCGCAGGAAATCCGCCGCGTCCGCCTCGCCCACCAGGGTAATCGCCAGCAGGCCGTCGTCCAGGCGCGCGCCGGGGGCTACGCACAGGCCGGAGCCCAGGTAGCGACCGTTGGCGGCGACCACCGCCAGCGACTTGCCGCACCAGTCCAGGCCGTGGTCGGAAACCGCGTGGACTTCCTGCGGGCGGTAGGTCGCCAGGGTGCTCAACACCGAGCGCAGGTAGTGCAGGTTGCTGCCGAGCAGGCGCGGGCGCCGGTTCAGGTATTCCACGGTGCGCGCGCCCACGCCGATATCCGCGGCGTTGAGGAAATAGCGCTGTGCCTGTGTGCCGTCGGCGTCGGTGTAGTACAGGCGGCCGGCGTCGATGCGCGCGGTGGACTGGCTCAGCAGCAGGTGAATCAGTTCGCCGACTTCGCCGCGCAGGCCCAGCGAGCGGGCCAGGTCGTTGGCGCTGCCGTAGGCGAGGATGCCCAGCGCCGGCAGGGTGATCGCCGGCGACTGCTCCTGCGCGCGCAGGCAGCCGTTGACCACCTCGTTGACGGTGCCGTCGCCACCCACCGCGATCAGGTAGTCGCTCTCCACGCAGGCGCGCGCCGCGAGTTCGACGGCCTGGCCGGCGCGGCGGGTTTCGAGCAGGGAGATGTAGGCGCCCGGCAGGGCGTTGCGCAGGGTGGCCAGCGACTTTTCAAAGTGCCCGCGGCGGGTGATGTTGCCCTTGAGTATCAGCGTCAGTTTCACCGGGTTCCTCGCGCCGCAAGCGGCTGACACGTTTGGCGGGTGGCGCCCGCGGTGCTACTGCGCCGGTAGCAGACCCGGTGGGAAGCCGCCGAGCACCACCGCGGCTGCGGCGGTGTAGTCAGCCGGGTCTTCGCCGCGCTTGCCCTTGAGTTTGGTCTGGGTCACGCTGCGCCAGACGCTCTTGTCCTGCCGCGGGTCGATCATGTCGACGATGAACGTTCCCTCGGTGTAATTGCGCACCTGGACTTCCGTGTTGGTGCAGTTCCAGCAACTGTACATGCTGTAGCGGTTGTAACGGCCGTAGCTGCCGTAGCCGACGCCCATGGCCGGAGTCTCGTAGGTGTTGACGTCGGTCTTGTTCTGGGTGGCCAGGTGCCAGCTGAGCAGCAGGTCGGCCTGCTGTGCGTCCTGCACGATGGTGAAGCCCTTGTTGCCCAGTTCGTTTGCCAGTGCGCTGTCGATGCGATCTATCTGCATGTCGCTGAGCAGCAGCGGGTTATCGCCGCTTACCTTACCGGACTCGTCGAGGAAGCCGATGTTCTTTACGCCGCTGAAATCGTAGTCCGGCTTGTAGTCGACCACCGGCGTCGGCGTGCTGGCACAGGCGGCGAGCAGCGCAACGGCGCTGATCAGGACAAGGCTGCGGGACAGGTTGCGCAGGGCGCGGATCATCGGCGTCTCCCGGGGATTATGGGTATGGGTCGCGCGTCTAGTGTAGCGAATTTTGTCGGCAGTGACACTGCAACTCACGCTTTGCACGGGGCGATTGGCGCTAGCGCTCGGGGGCTGGCCCGCCGCAGTCGGCGAGCAGTGCCTGCAGGGCATCGACATGCCGGCGCGGCGCCGCTGCGAGTTGCGGCAACTGCTGCTCGCGCAGGCTGCGCCAGCGCTGGTAGTTGTCCGGCAGCACCTGCGCCAGCCGTGCCTCCAGCGCCTGCTGCGGCGGCAGCAACTGGTGGTAGCGGCGACCGAGCGCCGCCGCGCGCGGCTGTACCGCGTCGATGAAAAACCGCCGTACCACATTGGGCAGGATATCCGCCGCCGCGTGGCGGTAGCGCGGTGCGCACAATGGTCCCTGTGCCGCGCGCTCGGCCAGTTGCGCGTCGGCCAGGGCCAGCCAGTCCGCCTGGCTGGCCAGCGCGCTCCACAACTGGCCGCCGTCGCCGCGCGCAATCTCCGACAGCAGCAGTTCGAAGCCCCGGTTGTCGGCGCGATAGTCGCCGGCCAGCCAGCGCGCGGCGAGTGCATCCACGGCTGCGAGTGCGTCGATCACCGCGCCCGCGGTGTTGTCGGGGTAGGCGGTGGTCGCCGGTTGCGGCCGCCACAGGGTGCGGTACTCCTCGCCGGCCAGGGTGGCGTTGAAGATGCGCGCCGGCAGCTGTGTGCGCTTGTGTTCCCAGGCTGTTGCCAGGGTCTCGGCGAGGGCTACCTCACCTTCCGCGCGCAACTGGTCGATGCATGCCGGGGCCAGGCGCAGGTATTCCAGTTCCAGCAGTAGCAGCTGGGAATCGCGCGCCAGGCGGCCCAGGGAGCTGTTGCGCTTGCCGACGGTGACCTGCAGTTCGCAGCCGTGCAGGTCGAGGAAGTCCAGGCCGCCGAGGCGATCCCCGGTGACTTCCAGGCGCATTTGCCCGCTGCGCGGCAGGCGCGGAATGAGCCGTGGCTCGGGCGCTGCCGGCGCCGGCAGGTCCAGCGTCCGCGACAGGCGCTGCAGGTAGGTATGTAGCGGCTGGTCGGGGCCACTGCTGCAGGCCGTCAGCAACAGGCCGAGGCCAGCCAGGCACAGCCACGGCAGCCACGGGCGGTGCGCGCGCCAGGTTCGCCCTGTGCGCGGGGTTTGCGTGCTGGCCCAGTTGCGGCTGCTGTGATGCATATGCCTCTTATAACGTATATCGCCCGGCCTGCGCCGCATCATTTTACGTGGTGCGCATGCGCTCACTGCAGGCAGCGCGCTCGCACCGCGCGCGTCCAGTGTTTACACTGCTGCGGTGCCTACCGGGCCGGGAACCCACAGGAGAGTCACATGCCGCGCCTCGTCACCGCCTTCGTCCTCGCCCTGCTGGCCGGCCTGGCGCAGGCCGACGACCCCGCCAGCGCCCGCGACATCATTCGCCGCGCGATGGACCACTACCGCGGGCAGACCTCCTTCTCCGAACTGACCATGACCATCCACCGCCCCGACTGGGAGCGCAGCATGAGTATGCGCGCCTGGAGTCGCGGCGACGACGAGAGCCTGGTGCGCGTGGTGGCGCCGGCGCGCGATGCCGGCAACGGCACGCTGACGCTGGAGGGCAACATGTGGACCTTCACGCCGAAGATCAACCGCGTGATCAAGGTGCCGTCCTCGCTGATGAGCCAGAACTGGATGGGCTCGGACTTTTCCAACCGCGACATCAGCAAGGACACCGCGATCATCGACGAGTACGACCACCGCCTCCTGGAGACCCGCGAACTCGACGGCCACCGTGCCTGGGTCATCGAGTCCATACCGCACGAGGATGCGCCGGTGGTGTGGGGCAAAGAGGTCCTGGTCATCCGCGACGACTGGGTGCTGCTGGAGCAGCAGTTCTGGGACCAGGACGGTGAACTGGTGAAGACCCTCAAGGCGCAGGAGATCAGCAGCATGGGCGGGCGCGAGGTGGCCAGCCGGCTGCGCATGCAGCAGGCGGACAAGCCGCAGGAGTGGACCGAGGTGGTCACCGCCGAGGTGGAGTTCGACCTGGAACTGCCCGAGGGCCTGTTCACGCTTTCCAGCCTGCGGAACCCGCGCCGGTGAATCTCACCTGGGTGCTGGCCTGGCGCAACCTGTGGCGCCACCGCCGGCGCACCTGGCTGACGGTGGGCGCGATGCTGTTCTGCAACGTGCTGCTGGTGTTTCTTATTTCTCTGCAACTGGGTTCCTACCAGGTGATGATCGACAACAGCCTGGCCCTGTTCAGCGGTCACCTGCAGGTGCAGCAGGCCGACTACCGCGCCGACCAGCGCCTGCGCGACACGGTGCCGCAGGTGACGGCGTTGGCGGAGGAGATGCGCGGGCAACTGGACGCGGTGGGTGTCGCCGCGCGCGGCCAGGCCTTTGCCCTGGCTTCATCTGAGGAGCGTTCCTTCGGCATCCAGATCACCGGGGTGCAGCCCGCCTACGAGCCGCTGGTCTCCAGCCTGCCCGGCCTGGTCGCGCAGGGCCGCTACCTGCAGCCGGATGACAGCGACGCGATCGTCGTCGGCGCGGTACTGGCTCGCAACCTGCGCGTGGCGCCGGGCGATGCACTCACCTTCATCGGCAGCGGGCGCGACGGTTCCATCGCCGCCGGTATCGCCACCGTGGTCGGCATCCTCGACAGCGGCATCCCCGAGGTGGACCGCGGCATGGCACAGGTCCCGTTGGCCTGGTTCCAGGACGTGTTCGCCATGGGCGAGGCCGGCCACGCGGTAGTGGTGCGTATGGCTCACCTGGAGCAGGTGCAGGCGGCGGTGGCGACAACCCGCGGCCTGCTCCCCGCCGAGGAAAACCTGGCGGTGCTGGACTGGGACGCCCTGCAACCGGGCCTGCGCCAGGCGATCCAGTCGGACATGGCCAGCGCCTGGTTCATGTATGCGGTGCTCATCCTGCTGGTCGCCTTCAGCGTGCTCAATACGCAGTTGATGTCGGTGATGGAGCGCACCCATGAATTCGGCGTCATGCTGGCGCTGGGCCTGGGGCCGGGCCGGCTGGCGCGGCTGGTCGCCATGGAGACTATGTTGCTCTCGCTGCTGGGGCTGGCCCTCGGCCTGCTCTGCGGCGCGCTACTGGTGGCCTACCTGAGCGTTGCCGGCTTCACCTACCCGGGCATGGAGGAACTGGCGGCGCGCTTCAACATGGCCGGGCGTATCTACCCGGAGTTCAGCGTGGTGGCCCTCACCTGGGGGCCGCTGGTGGTGTTCGTGTTCTGCCTGCTGGCGGCGATCTACCCGGCCCTGAGCCTGTTCCGACTGGCGCCGGTCAGCGCAATGCGGGCGGCCCGATGAGCGGCGCGCTGGCGGTGAGCGCGCGGCTGGCCTGGCGCAACCTGTGGCGCAATCACCGGCGCACGCTGATCATGCTGGCGGCGATATCGATCGGCGTGTGGGCGATGATTTTCATGTCGGCGCTGATGCGCGGCATGACCGACCAGATGGTGCGCAACGGCCTGCGCACCCTGCCCGGCGAGGTGCAGGTGCACGCGCCGGGCTACCGCGACGACCCGAGTGTCGCCAACAGCATGGCCTGGCCGCAGGGCGCATTGTTGAGCGCCCTGCAACAGCCGCCGGTGCAGGCCTGGAGCGCGCGGGTGCGGGTGCCAGCGATGATCGCCAGCGAGCGCGAGAGCCGCGGAGTGACCCTGCTCGGCGTGGACCCGGCCAGCGAGCGCGCCCTGGGTTCGGCGCCGCACGCCGACGAGATCAGCGAGGGACGTTTTCTCGAAGGCCCCGGGGACGATGGCATCGTGCTCGGCGCCGCGCTGGCGCGCAAGCTCGACACCGGCCTGGGCAAGCGCGTGGTCATCATGTCGCAGGACCCACAGAACAACGTGGCCGACCGCGGCATGCGCGTGGTCGGGCTGTTTCGCGCGCGCCTGGAGGGCACCGAGGAGTTGTACGCCTACACCGGGCGGCAGCCGTTGCAGGCGCTGCTGAACATCGGCGACGAGATTTCCGAGGTCGCCGCGAGCGCCGGGGACTACCGCCACACTGCGCGCTGGGCGCCGGCGCTGGTGAGCGCCGCGGGCCCGCAACTGGAAGTAAAAACCTGGCGCGAGCTGGACCCCTATCTCGGCACCATGCTGCGCGTGCAGGACGGCTTCAGCCTGATCTTCATGGTGGTGATATTCGCCGTGCTCTCCTTCGGCCTGGTCAACACGCTGGCCATGGCGGTATTCGAGCGGGTGCGCGAGATCGGCCTGATGCAGGCCCTGGGCATGCGCCCCGGGGCGATCCTGCGACTGCTCCTGCTGGAGAGCCTGTACCTTCTATTATTGAGCCTCGTCGCCGGCAACCTCGCCGCCTGGCTGACCATCAAGCCGCTGGAGCGGGGTATCGATCTTTCAATTGTCGCCGAGGGCATGGCCATGATGGGCCTGGGCACCACGCTGTACCCGGCGCTGGCCTGGAGCGACATGCTGTTCTCCACCGCGGTCGTGGTGTTGCTGGGGGTGCTGGCCAGCCTGCTGCCGGCGTGGCGGGCGGCGCGGTTGGACCCGGTGCAGGCGATCAACCAGGTATGAGGAGGCATAAATGAGTGCAGTGGTTTGCGAGGCCGTGTGCCGGACCTTTCACCAGGGCGATGCGCTGATTACCGGTCTCGACCATGTCAGCCTGGAAATCCAGCCCGGGGAGTTCCTGTGCCTGTCCGGCCCCTCCGGTTCCGGCAAGACCACCCTGCTCAACGCGATCGGTGCCCTGGATACCCCGGACGGCGGCGAGATCACCGTGGGCGGGCAGCGCCTGGGCAGCCTGTCGCGGGCCGAGTTGGCGGAGCTGCGCCTGCGCCGTATCGGCTTCGTGTTCCAGGCCTACAACCTGATCCCGGTGCTCACCGCCCGCGAGAACGTCGAGTTTGTCATGCAGGTCCAGGGTCTGTCCGCCGCACGCCGGCGCGCGGTAGCGGACGAGATGCTCGCCGCCGTGGGGCTGGCCGGCCTGGAGGAGCGCCGCCCGGCGCAGCTCTCCGGCGGACAGCAGCAGCGCGTCGCGGTGGCCCGCGCGGTGGCCAGCGGGCCGGACCTGGTGCTGGCGGACGAGCCCACCGCCAACCTCGACTCGCACAGCTCCGCCCACCTGATGGACCTGTTCGAACAGCTCAACGGCGAGCGCGGGGTGACCTTTGTCATCGCCACCCACGACCCGGGGGTGATGGGCTACGCGCGGCGGCTGGTGCGCATGCTCGACGGCCGCGTGGTCGCCGACGAGGCACAGACCCCGCAACGCATGGCCCACGAATGAGGCGGGCCGCCTGCTGGTTGCTGCTGCTGGCCAGCGCACCGGCGCTGGCGCTGCCGCTGTTTGACGGCGGGCACACCAAGCTGAACCTGCAGGACACCCACTTCCCCGACGACAGCCTGTGGCGCGAGGAGCTCGGCAAGCGTGCGCTGGACAGCGGCGGCGCCCTGCGCCTGCGTTTCGCCGGCGGCAGTGGCGGCCTCGGCGTGGAGGCCCACTACCAGTTGCTGGCGCGCCACGGCGATACCCTGGCGCTGGTGGACAGCGCGCCCGCGGCACTGGCCCCGCCCGGCGGCCTGCCGGACGATGCGACGCGCTGGTGGGACCTCACCGACACCCTGCGCGAGCGCGACGACACCGCCGTGGTGCAGCGCCTGGACCGGCTGAATATCGCCTGGAGCGGCGAAAAAACCGTGCTGCGCTTCGGCCGCCAGGCGGTGAGCTGGGGCAACGGCCTCATCTACACGCCGCTGGATTTCTTAAACCCCTTCGACCCCGCCGCGGTGGACACCGAGTACAAGCTCGGCGACGACATGCTCTACGCCCAGTACCTGCTGGACGCCGGCCACGACTGGCAATTCGTCAACGTGCAGCGGCGCGATGCCAGTGGCAGCCGCAGCGGCGAGGTCAGCTCCAGCGCGATCAAGTTCCACCATTTCGGCGCCGAGCGTGAGTACGACCTGCTGCTGGCGCAGCACTACGACCAGGCTATTGTCGCCGCGGGCGGCCTGGCCAACATCGGCGACGCGGTACTGCGCGGCGACCTGGTGCTGAGCGACAGCGACAATGGCTGGACCGCCAGCCTGGTGGCGGACTGGACCTGGTCCTGGGTGTGGGGCGGGCGCAATGTCAGCGCCATCGCCGAGTACTTCTACAACGGCTTCGGCCTGGACGAGGACGATTACGGCGAGCTGCTGCTCGACGGACCCGGGGATAGCCGCGCCATGCAACTGCGCGAGCGCCTGGCCCGCGGCGAGCTGTTCACCATCGGCCGGCACTACGCTGCGGGTTCCCTGTTGGTGGAACTGCACCCGCTGCTCAACCTGAGCACCAACCTGTTCTGCAATCTCGGCGACCAGTCGGCCCTGGCCCAGGCGGTGCTGCAGTGGGACGCGGGCCAGAACTGGCAGGTGCTGGGGGCGCTGAACCTGCCGCTGGGCGGCAGCGGCAGCGAGTACGGGGGGCTGGAGACGGGGGTGGAGGAGCGCACCCTGGCGGTGGGCCCCTCCGGCTTCGTGCAGCTCGCCTGGTATTTCTGAACCGGGCGGCGGTTTGTGGGCTTTCTTCAGGCCGCGTCTATTCGGCGATACCCAGTTCGGCGCGGGCGCGGGCCAGGTAGCCGTGCAGGTTGGCCAGGCTCTCCGGCGGCTTTTCCTTGACCCAGCCAGAGAAGCTCTCGCAGGCGACCATGTCGATGTCGGCGAAGCTGAAGTTGTCTCCCGCCAGCCACTGGCGCCCGGCCAGCGTGGCGTCCAGCTCCTTCCAGGCCTCGGCCAGGCGGAAGCGGCCGCGCTCGGCCAGTTCCGGCAGCTGCGCCACGTCCAGCGGCCCGGGCAGGCCGCGGTCCTTGAACGCCGGGCTGGTGTTGCGCAGGATCTCGGCGATGGCTACCAGCACCTCGTTGAACAGGCGGTGGTCCCAGCTGATGACCTGGCCTTTTTCCTGCGGGGTGCTGCCGAGCAGGGGCTTTTCCGGGTACAGCGCCTCGAGGTAGACGCAGATGCCGATGACCTCGGACATCACCGTGCCGTCGTCCAGCACCAGTGCGGGCACGGTCATGGCCGGCACCAGGGCGCGATACTCGTCCTTGAAGTGGGCGCCCTCCATCAGGTTGACCTGCTCGGTCTCGATCTCGATGCCCTTGTAGGCCATGAACATGGTCAGGCGCGCGGGGTTGGGGGCGGGGTCGAAGGTATACAGTTTCATGCTCGGGCTCCGGCTGGCTGGTATGATTGTTGGACGTGTGAGGCCGACACAGAATACTCGCGATTGCCCGGCCCTTGCCACCGCCGGCCCGCGCGGCGAGTTTTCCCGACCGGCAGAAGTGGCTATAATGCGCGCCGAACTTTCAGAGGATTTCAAGTGATGACCCGTATCGCATTCACCCTCGCGGCGATGGCCCTGGCGTTCAGCGCCGCCGCCGTTGAACTGACCGACGCACAGCGCTCCGACATCGAGTCGCGCATCAAGCCGGTCGGCGAAGTCTGCCTGCAGGGCGACACCTCCTGTGGCGGCGCCGCGGCCTCCGCCGCCAGCGGCCCGCGCTCGGGCGAAGACGTCTACAACGGCGCCTGTTTCGCCTGCCACGGCACTGGCGCGGCCGGCGCTCCCAAACTGGGCGACGCCGGCGCCTGGGCTGCGCGTATTGCCAAGGGCATGGACGTGCTGCACGACAGCGGTATTAACGGTGTGGCCGGCACTGGCATGATCGCCAAGGGCGGCTGCATGACCTGCTCCGACGAGGAGGTTATGGCGGCGGTCGACTACATGGTCGAGAACAGCCAGTAACTCGCTCTGCGCTGGAATAGGGCCGCGTCACTTTTGGGTGGCGCGGTTTTTTTTGGCCTGGCGTTTGGGGGGTGGCTGGCCGGCAGGCGCGGGTGTGGTAAGCCCCCGTCGCTCCAAAAGCTCAGTCGCGGCGGGGGCTTACCACGCCCGCACCTGCCTCTTGCCGGTTCGACCCAAGCGGTGATCGCCTGCCGAGTCCGGGGGGCTTCGAGGGTTGCCGGGAGACCCGCGGGCAGAGCGCTCTCAAGAACGCGCCCCTCCGGGGTGCCCTCGGTCGGTCGCGAGCCAGCGAGCTGTCTCGCTCCACTTCCTCGGCGCGTCTTTTGCGAGCGCTCCGCCCGCCCGTCTCCCGGCACTTGCGGCTCGAACCTCAGGCATCGCGGCTCGCGCAATGCGAGGACTGGCAGCACGGCTGTTGGCCGCGGAAATCACGTCTGGCGCCGAGGGAGAGGCGGGAGACAGCGCAGCGCTTTAAGGCTCCCGACCGACTGAGGGCACCGCGGAGCGGCGCCAGACTGGAGCGGACAACAGGCATGCTGCCAGTCCGTCAGTGGCGAACTGAGCTCGTGGCCGTCTCGCGGCCAAAACGATGTCGCACGGCCAGAGGTGTCAGCCCTTCCAGGGTGAGTGTGCTTTTCGAACCCTGGAAGGGCTGACACCTCCGGCCACGACCCAATCTTCCAGCCGGCGTCCCGAGCAAAAAAATGGACACAGAGTCGACCCAAACGGACGCAGGCCCGCATCACGCCCCCGGATGCTGCTAGAATGCAGGCGCAACTGTAAGGAGTGTGCCCATGAAGCGCTGCGTCCCCGTGGTCGCGTTGCTGTTCCTGTTGGTGGCCTGTTCCGGCGAGCAGCCACCGCCGCGCGAAGTGCAGGTGGTGGTCGATACCGTCGTCGAGGAGCCGTACCAGCCCAAGCGGGAGTATGTGGGCCGCCTGCAGGCTCGCGACGACGTCGCCATCCAGGCGCGGGTGTCCGGTTACCTGACCACGCGGGAGTTCGACGAGGGCCAGGTCGTGCAGGCCGGGCAGGTGCTGTATACCATCGATTCCTCCGAGTACGACGCCGCCCTGGCGCGGGCGCGGGCCGAGCTGGCCGCGGCGGTGGCCGTGCAGTCGAATGCCGAGCGCAACTTCCGGCGCGGCAAGGAGCTGTTGCCGAAGGGGGCCATTTCGCAGGCGGAAATGGACAACCTGACCGCCACCAAGCTGGATGCCGATGCGCGCCTGAAGTCCGCCGAGGCGCAGGTGACCAGCGCCGAGGTCAATCTCAGTTACACCACTATTACCGCGCCCATCACCGGGCGCATCGGGCGCAGCATCGCCAGCGTCGGCGATCTGGTCGGCCCCAACTCCGGCAACCTGACCACCCTGGTGAGCATCGACCCTATCGAGGCCCTGTTCCAGGTCAGCGAGACCACCTACCTGGCCACGCTCGGCGCGGACCTGACCCGCGATATCGATGTCGAGCGCCTGCGCGCGCTGGAGGTGACCCTGGAGCTGGCCAACGGGGTGAGCTACCCCGAGGTCGGCTACATGGACTACTTCTCCAACCGGGTGGACGCCGAGACCGGCACCCTGGAGGCGCGCGCCGCCATCCCCAACCCCCACGCGCTGCTGGTGCCCGGGCAGTATGTGCGGGTCATCCTGCAGCGCACCACGCTGGTGGAGGGACTGTTCGTGCCCCAGGCGGCGGTGCAGGTGGACCAGCAGGGCAGCTATGTGCTCACGGTGGAAGAGGGCAGCGTGGTGGTGCGTCACAACGTGGAACTCGGCGAGCGCATGGACCAACTGGTGCGCGTGCACGGCGGCGTGGCCGCCGGTGACCAGGTGATCGTGCGCGGGCTGCAACTGGTGCGCCCGGGCATGACGGTCACCGCGCGCAGTGTCGATGGCCCCGCCGCCGCGCCTGCCACCCCGCCCGCCCAGTAGCCGCCGCCATGTTCAGCGCGTTTTTCATACACCGCCCCAAGTTCGCGATGGTCATCTCCATCGCGCTGACCCTGGCCGGTCTGCTGGCCATCAACCTGCTGCCGATCAACGAGTACCCGGCCATCTCGCCGGTCAACATTGTCGTCTCAGGCACCTACCCCGGCGCCTCGGCGGAGATCGTCGAGGCCACCGTGGGCATTCCCATCGAGGATGCGGTGAACGGCGTGGAGAACATGATCTACATGAACTCCAAGAGCGCCAACGACGGCAGCTATTCGCTGACCGTGACTTTCGAGGTCGGCGCGGACCCGGACATGGCGCTGGTGCGCGTGCAGAACCGGGTCAAGCTGGCGGAGTCCTCGCTGCCCTCGGAGGTGACCGCCATCGGCCTGAATATCGCCGAGCGATCGCCGGACATGCTGAAGATCATCAGCTTCCAGTCCACCGATGGCTCGCTGGATTACAAGTTCATCTCCAACTACGTGAAGATCAACCTGCTCGGTGCGCTGTCGCGTATCGACGGTGTGTCCTCGGTGAGCATCCTCGGCGAGGCGGAATACTCAATGCGCCTGTGGCTGAACCCGGACCGCATGGCGGTGTACGGCCTCTCGGTACAGGACATCGCCAGCGCCCTGCGCGAACAGAACGTGCAGGTCGCGGCGGGCAAGATCGGCGCGCCGCCCTTCGACGGCGCCCTGCAGACCGAGTACACGCTGCAGACTAAGGGCCGACTGGAGGACGTGGAGGAGTTCCAGAACATCGTGCTGCGCGCGCGCACCGACGGCTCGGCCATCTACCTGAAGGACGTCGCCGACGTGGAACTGGGGCAGGCCAGCTACGGCATTTTCGGCGAGACCAACGGCCGCCCGGCGGTCAACCTGGCGCTGTACCAGATGGCCAACGTCAACGCGCTGGAGGTGGGGGAGAGTATCGACACGCTGGTGGCGGAACTGGCCGAGCGCTTCCCCGAAGGCATGGAATACGTGATCGGCTACGACACCACGCGCTACGTGGAAACCGCGGTCACCCAGGTCATCATGTCCCTGGTACAGGCGGTACTCCTGGTCATCGCGGTCACCTACGTATTCCTCGGCAGCTGGCGTTCGGCCCTGGTGCCGAGCATCGCCATTCCGGTGTCGCTTATCTCCAGCTTCGTGGTGCTCATGCTGGCCGGCATGAGCATCAATACGGTGACCCTGTTCGGCCTGATCCTGGCCATCGGTATTGTCGTCGACGACGCCATCCTGGTGGTGGAGAACTGCGATCGCCACCTGCGCGAGGACCCGGACATGACGCCCGCGCGCGCCGCCGAACTGACCATGCGCGAGGTGGGCGGCGCGATCATCGCCACCACCCTGGTGCTGCTCGCGGTGTTCACTCCGGTGGCGCTGCTGCCGGGGATCACCGGTGTCATGTACCGGCAGTTTGCGGTGACCATCTGCGTGGCGGTGCTGTTTTCATCGCTGGTGGCACTGACCCTGAGTCCGGCCCTGTGCAGCCTGCTGCTGCGCCCGGGCGAGGCCCACACCGCCGCATGGTACCGGCGTTTCCTGCAGGGTTTCGGCGCGATCACCGAGCGTTACAGCCGCGGCGTGGGCTGGGTGCTGCGCCACCTGCGCATCGTCGCGCTGCTGTTCGTGGCCTGGATGGGGGCGACCCTGTTTGGCTTCGTCACCACGCCGACCGGTTTTGTGCCCGCCGAGGACAAGGGCGTGATGTTCGTCAGCGTGCAACTGCCGGACGCGTCCTCCATGCAGCGTACCGAGGACGCCATGCACAAGGTGTCGGATATCCTGCGCGAGGAATCGGCGGTGGAATCGGTCACCGCGATCACCGGTTTCTCCATTCTCTCCGGCGCGCGCGCGAGCAACGCCGGCACCCTGTTCGTCGTGTTGCGGCCCTGGGAGGAGCGCGACGACAGCCAACAGTCCGCCTTCGCAGTGGCCCAGCGTACCAACGTGCGCGCCTTTACCGAGGTTCCCGAGGCCTCGGTATTCGCCCTGACCCCGCCGGCAGTGCCCGGTATCGGTGCGGTGGGCGGCCTGGAGATGATGCTGCAGGACACCCTGTCGCGCCCGCCGGCGGAGCTCTCCGGCGCCCTCAACCAGTTGCTGGTGGAGGCCAACCAGTCGCCGGCGCTGCGCAACGTATTCAGCGCTTTCCGCGCCAACGTGCCGCAATACTTTATCGACATCGACCGGGTCAAGGCGAAGAGCCTCGGTGTCTCGCTGTCCGAGATATTCGCCACCCTGCAGGCGCAGATGGGCTCGCTGTACATCAACGACTTCAACAAGTTCGGCCAGACCTACCAGGTGGTGATGCAAGCCGAGTCGGACTTCCGTTCGGACCTGTCGGACCTCGACAAGTACTACGTGAAATCCAGCTATGGCGGCATGGTCCCGCTCAGCGTACTGGTGAGCACACGACCGATTCTCGGCCCGGACGTGGTGACCCGCTTCAACCTGTTCCGCACTGCGCCGATCAACGGCGATGTCGCCCCCGGTTACAGCACCGGCGAGGCGATGAGCAAGCTGGAGCAACTGGCGCGACAGGTCCTGCCCAACGGTTACGCCACGGCCTGGACCGGTATGGCCTACCAGGAGCAGGCCGCAGGACAGAGCGCGATCTACGCCTATCTGCTGGCGCTGGTGTTCGTCTACCTGTTCCTGGTTGCGCAGTATGAAAGCTGGTCGGTTCCCGCGGCGATCATCCTGGTGGTCCCGATGGCGATCGGTGGCGCGCTGTTGGCACTCAACCTCGCCGGACTCGCGCTCAACCTCTATGCGCAGATCGGCATCGTGCTGTTGATCGGCATGGCGGCGAAGAATGCGATTCTTATCGTCGAGTTTGCCCGGCACCTGCGCGAGGAGGAGGGCGTGGGCATTCTCGATGCCGCCCGGCAGGCCGGCCGCCTGCGTTTTCGCGCGGTGTGCATGACCGCGGTGTCGTTCATCCTCGGTATCCTGCCGCTGGTCCTGGCCTCCGGTGCCGGCGCGGCGGGGCAGCGCTCGCTGGGGCTGACCGTGTTCGGCGGTATGCTCGCCGCATTGCTGGTGGGTACCTTGTTCATTCCCGGTTTCTACGCCATCGTCCAGGCCCAGCGCGAGAAACTCAAGGCGCGGCTTGGCATGCATACACCGAAAACCTCCGAGCACACCACAGAAACGCCCGAATAGGTACTTTTCTCGCCTCGGGGTCTCGCGCGTTGACGGCCTTGCACTAAACTACGTGCAGGCTTCCGCTACAGGAACAGGAAGCAAGAGGTGCCTACGGAAGAAAACCGGCGCCGATCCAACGCAACAAGGAGTAGGTTATGAAAGCAGTTTTTTACAGGGTAAAGGGCAGTGCAATCCAGGGGCGTCGCGCCCTGACCGGCGCAGCGGTCGCGTTATCGCTGCTGGCCGGCGGAACCGCGGTGGCGGCGACGGAGGTCTCCGACACGGTCAAATCGGGGGGCGGCTCGGCGAGCCCGACGACCGCCGCCGGTGACACCTTGTACACCTTCGTAATCGTGTCGCCAGGGAGTAACGGCAGCCCGGATTGCCCGGTGTACGTCACCAACTTCTCGGTCACCATCGACCGCAATGACTCGCCGCGCAAACTGGCCTGGGCGCCCAAGGTGCTCGACCCCAACTCACCCACGGGCTTCAGCCCCTTCGACCTCGACTTCAACGTGATCTTCGACCCGTTCGAGGGCCCGACGGCACTGGAGACGATGACCACTCCCGCGTACACCAAGCGCACCGTCAACCCGATCGTGTTCGGCAGCATCCCGGACAACGACATCGACTACAAGTACACCCTGTACACCGACGGCTGCGACCCGATCGACCCCTACGTGCGCATCCGCTAGTCGCGGCGCGCGCCATCTTCATCTAGCCTAACAGGCTCTTCAAACCGGCCAGGGTCTCCTGGCCGCGTTTCACGTTGGCCTCGGGGGCGTCGTCCTCGCGGCCCTGCCAGCGCAGGTCATCCTGTGGCAGCTCCGCGATAAAACGGCTGGGTTCGCAGTCGATGCTCTCACCGAACTGGCGGCGCTTGCGCGCCATACACATGGTCAGGCTCTGCCGGGCGCGGGTAATGCCGACGTAAGCCAGGCGGCGCTCCTCGTCGATATTGCCCTCGTCGATGCTGCTGCGGTGGGGCAGCAGTTTTTCTTCCATGCCGATGATGTAGACGTGGGGAAACTCCAGGCCCTTGGAGGCGTGCAGGGTCATCAACTGTACCGATTCGGGGCCCGCGGCCTCTTCCTCCTGCTGCTCGAGCAGGTCGCGCAGCACCATGCGCGAGATGGCCTCGTCGAGGCCGACCTCGTCCTCGCCCATCAGGCGCTGCAGGCCGTCGACCAGGAAATCCACGTTGCTCATGCGCCGCTCGGCGACCTCGCGGCTGGAGCTTTGCGAGCGCAGCCACTCGAAGTAGTTCATGTCGCGCAGCATACTGCGCACCGCGGCGATGCCGTCGCCGGCGTCCACCGCGCGTCGTACGCCGTCCAGCCAGTTGCGGAACTCGCGCAGCCGGGCCAGGCCCGCCTCGTTCATCTGGCTGCTGTCGACACGGCCGATGGCCGCCGTCAGCGAACAGTGCACGCCGTTGGCGAACTGGCCCAGGGCTTCCAGGGTGGTGGCGCCGAGCTTGCGCCGCGGCACGTTGGCGATGCGCAGGAAGGCGTTGTCGTCGTCCGGGTTGAGCAGCAGCCGCAGGTAGGCCATGACGTCCTTGACCTCGTTGCGAGCGAAGAAGGAGGTGCCGCCGGAAAGATGGTAGGGCACCTGCTGTTGCTGCAGCTCCAGTTCCAGCAGTCGCGACTGGTGGTTGCCGCGGTAGAGAATGGCGTAGTCGCCGTAGCGGCCGCCCTTGCGCAGCTTGTGGTCGATGATCTCCGCCACCACCTGGGTCGCCTCGTCCTGTTCGTCGGCGCACTGCAGCACGCGCAGCGGTTCGCCGGGGCCCAGCTCGCTCCACAGGGACTTGTCGAACAGGTGGCTGTTGTTGGCGATCAGGGTATTGGCGGCGTTGAGGATGCGCCCGGTGGAGCGGTAGTTCTGCTCCAGCTTGACCACGCGCAGGCCGGGGAAGTCCTCCTGCAACTGGCCGAGGTTCTCCGGCCGCGCGCCGCGCCAGGCGTAGATCGACTGGTCGTCGTCGCCGACCACGGTGAGTCCGCCGCGCATCCCGATGAGCTGGCGCACCAGCAGGTACTGGCTGGCGTTGGTGTCCTGGTACTCGTCCACCAGCAGGTAGTGCAGCTGGTTCTGCCAGCGCTCGAGGATATCCGGGTGCTCCTCGAACAGCAGGGTGGGCAGCAGGATGAGGTCGTCGAAGTCCAGCGCGTTGTAGGCGCGCAGGGCGCGCTGGTAGCGCAGGTAGGCCTGGGCGCAGAGCATCTCGGCCGGACCCTGGGCCGCGGCCACCGCCTGCTCGGGCAGCACGCGGTCGTTCTTCCACTGCGAGATGCGCTGTACGATGTTGCCGGCCTGGTCGCCGTCGGCGCCGTGCTCGCTGACCAGCAGGTCGCGCACCAGGGCCTGGCCGTCCTGGTTGTCGAAGATGGAAAAGCCGTTTTTCAGGCCCAGCTGGCGGCGCTCGGTGCGGATGATCTTCAGGCCCAGCTGGTGGAAGGTGCTCACCGTCAGGCCCTCGCTGGCGCCCCCGCCGAGCAGCTTGCCGACGCGCTCGCGCATCTCCCGCGCCGCCTTATTGGTGAAGGTCACGGCGGCGATGCGGTTGGCGCGGATGCCGCAATTCTCGACCAGGTAGGCAATTTTCTGGGTAATCACGCTGGTCTTGCCGGAGCCGGCACCGGCGAGCACCAGCAGGGGGCCGTCGATATAGCGCACGGCCTCGCGCTGTCGGGGGTTGAGTTGGCTCACGGGGCGTTCTGGGTGGTTACCGGCACTGACAGGCCGGCCAGTTTACCCCGCTGCCGCGCGCTTGCACAGGACCGCCGGTCGCCGGGGCGGGAGTTGACGCGCTGGGGTAGAACACGGATCATCACTACCCCCTCCGGGATACGGAATTCCCGGGAAAAACAGAGGTTTTATCCCATGAGTACAGAACAGTCCCTGCCCGAAACCGCCGAAGACAGCCCCGCCGTGAGCCAGCGCTCGCTGGCGCGCATGCTGGGTTCGGTGATGGACGTGGGGCGGGTGATCCTCACCCGGCGCGGGCTGATCAGCTCCCCGGGCACCGCGGCGGAAAAGGCCCTGCTCGAGGAGTGCCGGGAGCTGCTGTACCACCGCGGCGAGGCGTCGGGGCTGGCCCTGGCGCGGGATATCCTCGACAAGTACCAGCGCGCGGACGCCAGTGATCGCCTGGCCTTCTTCCGCGGCCTGGCGCGGGACTTCGAACCCGACAGCGAGGCGGTGCAGGCTGCGGCCACTGCCTACGTCGGCGACCCTTCGCGCAAGCATTTCCAGAACCTGTCCAAGGCCATGGAGTCGCCGCGGCAGAAGCTGTTCCGGCGCATCAACATGGCGCCGGGGGGCACCGCGGTGCTGGTCAAGATGCGCGAGCAGATCCTCGATCTGGAGCGTGACCACTCGGAGCTCAAGCCCGTAGCACACGACCTGCGCCAGTTGTTCGTGTCCTGGTTCAACAAAGGCTTCCTGGAACTGCGCCACATCGACTGGGGCGCCCCGGCGCTGGAACTGGAAAAGATCATCGCCTACGAGGCGGTGCACGAGATCAACGGCTGGGACGACCTGCGCAGCCGCCTGCGCGACGACCGCCGCTGTTTCGCCTTCTTCCACCCGGCGCTGGAACACGACCCGCTGGTCTTCGTCGAGGTGGCCCTGACCGACGCGATCCCCGGCGCCATAGCGCCCCTGCTCGACCAGGATCGCGACTCGCTGCCCAGCAGCAAGGCCAATACCGTCGTCTTCTATTCCATCAGCAACTGCCACCGCGGCCTCGCCGGCGTCTCCTTCGGCAACTTCCTGATCAAGAGCGTGGTCGAGGAGCTCAAGCAGGAGATGCCCTGGCTCAAGCAGTTCGTGACCCTGTCGCCGGTGCCGGGCTTCCGTCGCTGGCTGCTGAACGCGGACCTCTCGGAACTGGTCGACGAGGACATGATCGCGCGGGTCAAGGCGCCGGTGGGCAAGGTGGTGGAATCGGAGACCAAGGAGGCGCTGATGAAACTGTGCGCCCACTACCTGGTGCGCGAGAAGTCCGGTGTGCTGGCCAGGGACCCGGTCGCCCGTTTTCACCTCGGCAACGGCGCCCGCCTGCACCGCATGCACTGGGGTGCGGACCTCACCGCCAAGGGTCGCGAGCAGGCCGCCGGCATGATGGTCAACTACCTGTACGACCTCGGCAAGATCGAGGAGAACCACGAGGCCTACTTCGACCAGGGCGTGATCTCGGTGTCCAAGACCATCACCAACCTGCTCGACTGAGCCCGCTCCCGCGCGCCGGCCCTAGGCTGGCGGCGCGGCCAGGTCCCCGGGCGGCTCCACCGCCAGGCTGGATAACGCCAGTACCGCCTGGGTGCGCGATTGCACACCCAGCTTGCGGAAAATCTCCGTCATATGCGCCTTGATGGTCGCTTCCTTTACGTTCAATTCCCACGCGATCTGTTTGTTGAGCAGTCCCTCCACCAGCATGGAGGCGACGCGGAACTGTTGCGGGGTGAGGTTGGACAGGGCATCGGCCACATCCAGCGACTGCAGGGAGGCGCCACTGGCGTTGGCGTCCAGCCCCGGGTGCAGTTCGCGCTCGCCGGCCAATACCCGGCCGATGCTGCCCTGCAGGGTGGCGACATCCGACGACTTGGAGAGAAAGCCCGCGGCGCCGTGGTCTATGGCGCGGCGCACGGTCTCCGGGTGGGAATTGGCGGAGACGACCACGACCGGCGTTTGCGGGCGTTGCCCGATGAACCAGGACAGCGCCGAAAAACCCAGCGCACCGGGCATGTGCAGGTCCAGCAACAGCAGGTCGATCTGCGCGTGCGCCTCGACCTGCGCCTGCAGGGCGGCGACGCTATCGGCGCTGAGCAGTTGCGCCTCGGGGTAGGCCTGCGTGATCACCTGTTCCAGGGCGCTGCGGAACAGCGGGTGATCGTCCGCGACCAGAATACAAAGCGTGGTGGCGTTCACTGGTGGTGAGTCCCTGCTTGTAGTTATAGCTGTATTGTCCGGACACCACCGCGGGCTGGCAAGCCCCGCGGTTGGCGCCGGTCACGGGCTGTGTAACGGCGAGGCACTCACACTCGGGTACTCAAACAAAAGTACGTGGAAGCAGGGAGGTACCCAAAAAAAGCCGGGCAAACGCGTTGCCCGGCAACACAGCAGACCCCAGGCGGGGCCTACGGGGGGTTAGAACAGGTGGATTAGTGTAGGCGCCCGGTGCGGGGCGGGTATTCGACTTTGGTCTACAGCGGCGGTCAATTTTGACCAAGGTCTAATGGGTCGCGCCCCGGCAGGGGGCTAATACTGTGCGGGCTCATCCACACAAACGCTAACAGAGGGAGCGCACGATGAATAAAAAACCCCTTGCCGCCGCCTTGCTGGCTCTTGGCTCCATGACCTATGCCGCCACTGGCCAGGCCGCGACTGCGGAGGAACGCATCGCCGAACTGGAACGCCAGCTCGCCGAGCTGAAGGCCATGGTGGCCGCCAACAAGGATGCGGACACCGTCCAGGAACAGGCGATCACCGCCAACAGTGAAAGCATCAAGACCAACGCTGCCGATATCGAGGAAGCCCGGCCCATGGCCAAGGGCACCAAGTTTACCTACGGCGGCTTCATCCAGCTGGACGCCATCGCCTCTGACTACAGCGAGGGCAAGCCCGGCAACAACCTGATCGACGATTTCCTCGTGCCCTCCCTGATCCCGGTGGAACCGGCCGGTGGCAGCGGGGATTCCTACACCTCGACCAACCTGCACGCCAAGACCTCGCGCTTCTTCTTCACCACGGCGACCGAGACCGACGTGGGCAAGATATCCTCGCGTATCGAGCTGGACTTTATCCTCAGCGGTAGCGGCGACGAGCGCATCTCCAACTCCTGGAACTCGCGCCTGCGCCACGCCTTCCTGCAGTGGGACTACGCCAAGGGCAGCTCGATCATGGCCGGCCAGAGCTGGTCGACGTTCTTCAACGTCGGCGCCCTGCCGGACAACCTCGACTTCGTCGGCCCGGTGGGCACCATCTTCGTGCGCCAGCCGCAGGTCCGCTGGACCATGGGCGGCCTGCAACTGGCGGTGGAGAACGCGGCCACCCGCCTCAATGGCGTGGCCTGGGACAACGACCACGAGGGTATCCCGGACCTGATCGCGCGCTACAACGCGACCATGGGCAGCCTGTCCTGGTCGATCGCCGGCATGGGCCGCGAGCTCAGCTACGAGGACCGCTCCAACCTCAGCGTGGAAGGCGCCAACGACTCGCAGTACGGCTACGCCCTGAGCTTCGCCGGCAAGTGGGGCATCGGCGCGGACGACCTGCGCTTCATGTTCAACTACGGCGACGCGCTGGGCCGCTACATGGGCCTCAACGCCTTCAACGACGGCTATGTCGACACCAGCGGCGACATCCAGACCACCGACCAGTGGGGCGGCTTCATCGCCTACCGCCACGTGTGGTCGCCGAAGTGGCACAGCACCTTCTCCTACTCGATGGCCCAGGTGGACAACCCGGGAAGCAACGACTTCGCCGGCGCCGACGGCCTGGCCAGCGAGTACCAGTCGATGCACGCCAGCCTGAATTACCAGCCGCACCCGAAGCTGCGCTTCGGCGGGGAGCTGATCTGGGCGGAGAAAGAGCTGGAGGATGGCCGCAGCGGCGACCTGAGTCGCTTCCAGTTCGCGGCCAAGTACGGCTTCTGAGAACGGCCTAGACCAAAGTCCAAGAGCCTGCTGTCACTGCCCCGCGTAGTATCGGGGCAGCGACAATCATAACAATATCCGAGGAGGTATCTGATGTCCCCTTTGAATGAAGAACAGGCCCGCGCTTACTGGAAGCGCAACCTGGCGCTGGTGGTCCAGCTGCTGGTGGTCTGGTTCGTGGTCAGCTACGGCTGTGGCATCCTGCTGGTGGATTTCCTCAACCAGTTCCGCGTGGGTGGTTACAAGCTTGGCTTCTGGTTCGCCCAACAGGGATCGATCTACGTGTTCGTGGTACTGATTTTCTACTACGCACGCAAGATGGCAGCACTGGACCGTGAGTTCGGTGTGGGCGAAGACGACTAGGAGACCACGACATGGAACTGCAAACCCTGACCTATATCGTGGTGGGCCTGACGTTCGCCATCTACATCGGCATCGCCTTCTGGGCGCGTGCCGGATCCACCAAGGACTTCTACGTCGCCGGCGGCGGCATTCACCCGGTACAGAACGGCATGGCCACCGCGGCGGACTGGATGTCTGCGGCCTCGTTTATCTCCATGGCCGGTCTTATCGCCTTCATGGGCTATGGCGGCTCGGTTTTCCTGATGGGCTGGACCGGCGGCTACGTGATCCTCGCCATGCTGCTCGCGCCCTACCTGCGGAAGTACGGCAAGTTCACGGTGCCGGAGTTTATCGGTGATCGCTTCTACTCCAAGTCCGCGCGTGCGGTGGCGGTAGTCTGCCTGATCATCTGCTCGGTCACTTATGTTATCGGCCAGATGAAGGGTGTGGGCGTGGCCTTCTCCCGCTTCCTCGAGGTGGATTACGACACCGGCCTGTATGTGGGCATGATCATCGTGTTCTTCTACGCGGTGCTCGGTGGCATGAAGGGCATCACCTACACGCAGATCGCGCAGTACTGCGTGCTGATTCTCGCCTACACCGTACCGGCGATCTTCATCAGCCTGCAGCTGACTGGCAACCCGTTGCCCCAGCTGGGCCTGGGCAGCACCATGGCCGGTAGCGACGTCTACCTGCTCGACAAGCTGGACCAGGTGGTGACCGATCTCGGCTTCGCCGAGTACACGACCAGTGTGCGGCTATCAACGCTGAATATGTTCGCCTACACCATGTCCCTGATGATCGGTACCGCGGGCCTGCCCCACGTGATCATCCGCTTCTTCACCGTACCCAAGGTGAAGGACGCGCGCTCCTCCGCGGGCTGGGCGCTGGTGTTCATCGCCATCCTCTACACCACTGCCCCCGCAGTGGCCGGCATGGCGCGCCTCAACCTGATGCAGACCATCGAGCCTGAACCCGGCCAGTACATCGCGTACGAGGAACGCCCGCAGTGGTTCCGCAACTGGGAGAAGACCGGCCTGCTCGGCTTCGAGGACAAGAACGGCGACGGCCTGATCCAGTACACCTCCAACGCCGAGACCAACGAGATGGTCAAGGTGGACAACGACATCATGGTGCTGGCCAACCCGGAGATCGCCAAGCTGCCCAACTGGGTGATCGCGCTGGTGGCTGCCGGTGGCCTGGCGGCGGCGCTGTCCACTGCGGCGGGCCTGTTGCTGGCGATCTCCTCGGCCATCTCCCACGATTTGATCAAGGGCATGATAAAACCCGATATCAGTGAAAAGTCGGAGTTGATGGCCAGTCGTATCGCCATGGGCTTCGCAATCGCCGGAGCCGGTTATCTCGGCCTCAACCCGCCGGGCTTCGCGGCGGGAACGGTGGCACTGGCCTTTGGCCTGGCGGCATCCTCGATCTTCCCGGCACTGATGATGGGGATCTTCTCCAAGGGCATCACCAAGGAGGGCGCGATCGCCGGCATGGTCGGCGGTATCAGCGTCACCCTGTTCTACGTGTTCCAGCACAAGGGCATCATGTTCATCCCCGGCACGGCCTTCCTCGGCGATACCCCGGAGAATTGGTTCCTGGGTATCGAGCCCAACGCCTTCGGCGTGGTCGGTGCCATCGTCAACTTCGCAGTGGCAATCGGTGTCTCCAAGGTCACCGCCGCGCCGCCGCAGGAAGTACAGGAACTGGTAGAGCACATTCGTATTCCGGTAGGTGCCTCGGAGGCAACCGGACACTGATCGCGTGGTGCGTGATTGGGGAGCTACCTCGCGGTGCTCCCCTTTTTTTTGGTGGGGCTTCACCGGGGTCAGAGCCGCGGCTCCGACCCCTCTCCAGGGGAGACTGTCCGGGAGCTATACCGGGGTCAGAGCCTCGGCTCTGACCCCTCTCTCATGGATTGCGGCCCGGGGTCAGAGCCGTGGCTCTGACCCCTCCCTCCAGCCTCGCGAACTACCTTTTATCGATGCCCTGTTTTCCCAGCCATCTGTCGGGCGATAGAATGGCAAGCGGTGCCGGGCTATCAGTGATTACGGAACCTGCCTTGTTCAAGAATAAACACATTATCGTCGCCATGCTGGTGACCCCGGTGCTGGCGCTGCTGGCCTGGTTCGGCGTCGGCCATTTTGCCGGTGAGAAGGCCGCCCCGGCTCAGCCGGGCCAGGCCTACCCCCTGGTGGAGCAGAGCAACTGCCGCTGGACCAGCGGCGCCTGCGACCTGCGCAATGCCGATTTCCGACTGCACCTGACCCTGGATAGCGGCCCCTCCGGACCGGAGTTCGAGCTGGTCGCCTCCCATCCGCTGGAGGGTGTGCTGGTTGGCCTGGGTAATCAGGATGCCCAGGTACAACCGCAGCCGATGCGGCCCTCCGACGGCCAGGGCCTGCGCTGGCGTATCGCACTGGCTGCCGTCCCCGCGCCGGACGAGCGTTTGCACCTGGTGGCGCGCGCCGGCGGCAGCAGCTATTTCGGTGAGGCCGCCACGACCTTCGTGCAGCCACGGGAGCCCTGATATGGCCGCCGAACCCGATGCCCACAACACCGAGGGTCTGGAGACGCCGGAGCTGGCGAGCATCGCGGAGTTTGTCGCGCTGACCCTGCCCTTCAACGCCCTGGCGCCGGAGCTTTTGAACCCGGTCATCGCCCGGATTCGCATCAGCTACCACCGCCAGGGTGAGCGTTTCGACGCGGACACCCAGGAGAAAGGCCTGCGCGTGCTGCGCAGCGGCGCGGTGGACCTGCGCGATGCGGACAACAAACTGCTCGATCGCCTCGGCGAGGGCGAGAGTTTCCACATCGCCAACCTCAACGCCGAGCGCGGTGTTGTCGTTGCCACCGTGATCGAGGACGCGCTGTTCTACCTGCTCCCGGACGAGGACTACCGCGCCCTGCGCGAGAAAGACCGCGACTTCGACCGCTATTTCAGCGCGCAGCGCAACCGGCGCTTGCGCCGGGCCGCCCGCTACCAGCCCGAACCCAACGGCATGCTGCGCGAAGTGCAGACGGTGATGAGTACCAACCTGCTGACCGTGGCGCCGCAGCAGAGCATCCAGCGCGCAGCCCAGGCCATGGCGGAGCGACGGGTGTCCTCCGCCTTCGTGGTGGAAGACGACGAACTGCTGGGTATCGTCACCGACCGCGACCTGCGCGTGCGCTGCGTGGCCAAGGGGGTCTCGCCGCAGCGGCCGGTGAGCGAGATCATGACCCGCGAGGTGGTCTCGGTGCAGGCCGGGGACAGCCTGTTCGACAGCACCCTGCTGATGACCCGCTACGGCCTGCACCACCTGCCGGTGAAGCAAGCTGGCCGCACGGTCGGTATCGTGACCACCTCGGACCTGATCCTGGCGCGCCAGGAAGACCCGGTGTACCTGGTGCAGCACATCTCGCGGCAGCACGATACCGACAGCATCCGCGAACTGCTCGCCGGTATGCCCAACCTGATGGTGCAGTGGGTGAAGGCGGGCATGCGCGCCCGCGAAGTCAGCCGTATTCTCACGGCGATTTCCGATGCGGTGACGGTACGGCTGATCCAGTTGGCGGAGGAGCGTTTCGGTCCCGCCCCGGTACCCTGGTGCTGGTGCGGCTTCGGCTCGCAGGCGCGCTCGGAGCAGTTGCTGGGCGCGGACCAGGACAACGGCATGGTGATCGACAACAGCGTTACCGAGGCGCAGCTGCCCTGGTTTCGCCAGGTCGCGGAACTGGTCTGCGACGGTCTCGCCCAGTGCGGCTACAAGTACTGTCCCGGCGGTATCATGGCGAAGACCGAGGAGTGGCGCCAGCCGCTCTCGCGCTGGCGTGAGACCGTGCGCAAGTGGGCGCGGGCGCCGACCCCGGACGCCGTGATGCGGGTGAGTATCTTCTTCGATATCCGCTGCGTGCACGGCGAGAAACAACTCGCCGAGCAGTTGCAGGCGACCATGCTGGAACAGTCCTCGCGCAATTCCATTTTCCTCGCCGCGCTGGCCGCCAACGTGCTCGACAACCCGCCGCCGCTGGGGATTTTCCGCCGCTTCGTGGTAGAGCGCGGTGGCGAGCACCGCGACGAGCTGGACCTGAAAAAGCGCGGTGTGCTGCCGGTCACCGAGATCGTGCGCTTGCACGCCCTGGCGCACAAGATCACCGCGGTGAATACTGACGAGCGCCTGGAAGCGCTGGCCCACCAGCGTCACCTCGGTATCGCGGACAGCCGCAACCTGTCGGATGCCCTGCACTATGTGCAGCAGCTGCGCATCAAGCACCAGTGCGAGCAGGTGCTGCGCGGTGAGGCGCCCTCCAACTTCCTCAACCCCCGGGACCTGCCCAAGATGGCAAGGGAGCAATTGCGCGATGCCTTCACCATTATCGACGAAGCCCAGTCCTCCGTGCGCCAGACCTATCGCGCGGGGCTGTAGTCATGTGGGGACTGCGACTGCGACGCCTGCTGCAGGGACGCCAGTTGCGACAAGGAGCGTTGCGCAATTGCTGGCAGGTGCCCTTGCCATCCACTTCGAGCGACTGGCGGGAAGTCTCTTTCCTCGCGGTTGACGGCGAGATGTCCGCCCTCGATCCCGCCGACGGCGAATTGCTCAGCCTCGGTTGGGTCGCTATCGACGGCGGCGCGATCCACCTGGACAGCGCGCGGCATATCCTGGCCCGGCCGCGGCAGAGTGTCGGCCAGAGCGCGGCGATCCACAACCTGCGCGACTGCGAATTCGACAGCGCGCAGGACCCCGGTGAAGTACTCGATGCGCTGCTGCAGGCGGCGCAGGGCAGGGCGCTGGTATTCCACAACGCGCGCCTGGACCTCGCCTTCCTCGACGAGATCGCGCGCGAGCGCCACGGCGCTCCACTGCTGATGCCGGTGGTGGACACCCTGCTGCTGGAGGAGGCCTTGATGCGCCGCCGCGACCAGCCCATTCGCCAGGGTGACCTGCGCCTGCAGGGCTGTCGCGACCGCTACGGTCTGCCGCGGGCGGCGGCGCACAACGCGCTGGTCGATGCCCTGGCCACCGCCGAACTCCTCCTCGCACACGCCACGCATCGCGGCGGCCCCTCGCTCGGGGCACTGCTCGCCCCCTAGCCCGGCGCGGGCCGAAACCCCGGCCCACCCGCACAGTTCGGGCAACTCACCCACAAAGGTCCATGCAACGAGGGCGCGTAGCGTCTATTCTTTCC
Source organism: Mangrovimicrobium sediminis (assembly GCF_004745945.1). Lineage (GTDB taxonomy): Bacteria > Pseudomonadota > Gammaproteobacteria > Pseudomonadales > Halieaceae > Mangrovimicrobium > Mangrovimicrobium sediminis. The sequence goes on from NZ_SRLE01000012.1 coordinate 218,897, forward strand.
GCCAGTCATTTTTCTGCGGGGATACCCATGGCCCTGGCCCATGCAATCATGACAGCGCTGCTCGATGCAGACCTGTCAGGCTCGGAACTGTCTCGAGACTTCGAGACATCGCTGGGCTTTTTCTGGCAGGCCTCCCACCAGCAGATCTACCAGGAATTGCACAAACTGGCCGACAAGGGCTGGCTGAACCGGCGCGAGGTCCAGCAAAGCGGCAAGCCCAATCGCATCGTCTACGGGCTGACCCAGGCCGGGCGCGAGGCCCTGGCCGACTGGGTGTTTGGCAAGACGCGCATGCAAAGTGCGAAGGACGAGTTGCTGCTCAAGCTCTACAACCTCAACGCCCAGAACGCGCAGCACCTGGCCAATGAGATCACCCAGCGTCGCGAGGACATGATGCAGCGGCTTTATTTGTACGAGAAAGTTCGCCGCACCCACTACGCCGAGCCAGCGGCGCTACCCACACGTCACAAGGGGGTCTACCTGGCGCTCGCCGCCGGCATTTCCCACGGCGAGCAATTTCTGGCCTGGTGTGACGAGGCGCTGGCGTTGCTCTCTACCGTGGAGCCCGCCTGAGTGCGCCGGCACGCCGCCCGGGAACCCGCGCCTGCAGGCTCTTGGACGCCCTGAGACATATCGTGATTGCGACGGGTGGCTGCTTGTGTAGCCGGTGCTCGCGGCCGGCTCACCGCGCATCTTGAGTGCACAAACTGTGACCTAGCGCACACTTTTGATTCAAGTTTCCCTGCCCAAAATCGCCGAAAATCGCTAAGTCTTTGATTTTATTGTGGTGGCACGGAATGTGCTGCTTTTTTAACCAAGTGCGATCTAGCCCCGACAGTGGCCGTCCATGGAAGGACGCTGTCATACAGCTTCACAATAATTTCACCATCGTTAGCGTGCTGCTGGCTAGGCTTCTGGCCGGGTCCATGAGTTCCCGTTGTAAAAGTCATCAACTGGTTAAAGCAGTTCTATTGGTCACCTAAACGAGGTACATAAGGTTATGAACGCTCTGACAAAACGCACAAAGCAGCTGGCGCTTGCATGCGCTGCTTCGGCAGTGCTGGCGGCGCCAATGGCCTCTCAGGCCGCCACGGTCTACTTCGATGATCCGCATCCCAACGCGCCGTATCTCGACGTCATCAACATCACCAAGCTTGGTGGTTCCGGTGATTTTGATTTCGTGATCGATGTAGTCCTGCAGGAGACCGACCGGGTTGTTTCGCTGACTCTCGAGGCAGGCGAGTCCTACACCCTTTACGGTTACTTCACCGAGTTCACCCTCAGCGAGTCCGGTAGCGGCTGGGTCAGCAACGTCGACATGTTCGGCGACCCGAGCGGCACCAAGGACTACATGGTGGTGGACAGCAACACGGCGGTGGGCACCTGTGTCCAGGGCACGCACTGTGTCTGGGATATCGTGGTCACCAACGTACCGGTGCCGGCCACGGCATGGTTGTTCAGTTCGGCCCTGCTCGGCCTCGGTGGCATCATGCGCCGTCGCGGGCAACAGGCGGCCTGACACACACCGCTCTTCCTCTACTTGGCAGGTCGCCGCCTGGCGACCTGGCAGGTTTCCCCACAGCTCCCCTGATCCTTTGCGCTGCGTCGATCGGCGGCATTGAATCCTGCGCGCGCTGTAATAGTGCGCAATGCATCACATTTTGACAGTTTTTTTGACAGCCTGACGAATTGGTCTACAGTTCTAGTTACTCACATTCGAACAGCGTGTGAGTCCGTCCAGGCACCATGATCTGGGCACGCGTAAAGGAATACACGCCCGTCGGTCAGGCCCTCTGTAAGCTGTAACTAGGCGACCCGAGACAACCCCCGCCAGCGTGGTAACAATGCACCCATATCTTCCACAAGCCCTCTTCGAGGAGGCTTCGGACCGTTATGAAACATTCTGGCCACATTCGTAATACTCTCGCGGCAGTCACCCTGGCCGCGGGCATCGCCGCGCCGCTGTCTTCCCAGGCTGCGACAATCTATTTTGACGACCCACACCCCAATGCGCCGTTTCTCGATGTTATCAATATCACCAAGCTTGGTGGTTCCGGTGATTTCGAGGTGGTGATCGACGTTGTCCTGCAGGAGACCGACCGGGTAGTCACCCTGTCGCTCGACGCGGGCGAGTCCATCACGCTGTACGGCTATTTCACCGAATTCACGCTGAGTGAAGCGGGGGCTGGTTGGGCGAGCAACGTCGATATGTTCGGCGACCCCAGTGGAACCAAAGGTTATTCAGTGATGGATAGCAACACGGCGGTGGGCACCTGTGTCCAGGGCACGCACTGTGTCTGGGATATCGTGGTCACTAACGTGCCGGTCCCCGCAGCCGCCTGGCTGTTTGGCTCAGCCATGCTGGGCCTGGGCTCGGTGATGCGTCGCCGCCAGGTACAGACCGCCTGAATCTTTAAGACGCGCTGCTCCCGGCGCGTCGGATCGGGACAATGCTTTAATCCGACTGGCTGGCCGTTTACGCGGCCAGCCAATTCTCGTTGGGTTGGCGCATGTTCCGGGTGATAGGGCAGTGGCGGGAAATCGCAAACAACATTTTGAACATCTCCACCAGGTGGGGTGACACCACCGGTTTGCCCGTGGTCAGGATAGACACGGCAATTTCGCGTGACGGGTCCGCCCAGCACAGCACGTTGGACAGGCCGAGATGGCCGTAAGCGTGCTGGGTGTTGGGGCCATACAGGCCGAACGGGGAGTTCCCCAGCATGAACCCCGCGCTGTAGCGCATCGGCATCTTGAGTGATGCGTCCATCTGCGACTTGCCCGCTTCCTGAGTGGCGCGGTGGATGGTCAGCGGCTGCATTACCCTGCGGTTCTCGTACACCCCGCCGTCGAGCATCATCTGGTAGAAACGGCCCGCCTCTTCGGCGGTGCTGTAGATATTGGCCGCCAGCAACTCCGCGGTAAGGAATTCCTCGGTGTTGGACAGATCGACCGCCTCGTCCACACCGACCCCCAGCACTTTTTCCAAAGTGCCGCCCACGATGGGCCCGGGCTTCAGGCCGGTGGCGTAGTTCATGGCCACCCGCGGCAGGTCGCGCCGGGTGAGCCCGTAGCGGAAGTAGCGCATCTTCAGCGGCTTGCGGAAGTGGCGGTCCATGTACTGCTGCGCGGTGAGGCCGGTGGTTACGCGTATCAACTCGTCGATGATGAAGCCGCCGGTGATCGCGTGGTACGCCTGGGTGCGGCCGTGGTAGTCCAGCGGCTTTGCGGCGCAAATGCGCTCGACAATCGCCTCGCGGTCGAACAACTCCCTGGGGTCGACCCGCTCGCCCACGCCGGGAACGCCGGCGCGGTGGGCCAGCAGCTGGAAAATCGTGGTGTTGTGCTTGCCGTTGGAACCGTAGGCCGGAATGTAATAGCTGATCGGGTCGAGCAGGTGAATCTCGCCCTGTTCGGCCAGCAGGTGCAGAAGCATGGCGCTCACGCCCTTGGCGGCGGAGAACTGGCAGATGGGGGTGTTCAGTTTGGCGACCACCGCTTTCGGGTCTGCCGCGTCGCCCTTCTGGTAGCCGACGATGCGGTTGAGCAGGATATTGCCGCGGTGCCGCAGGCAGATGCTGATCAGCGGGTGCACACCGGTGCGGTACAGGCCCAGGGTGGCGTCCCAGATCGCCTCGGCGGCGTCCGGCTGCAGCCCGCTCTCCTCCGCGGGAATCTCGGCTTTGTCATCTATGCTGGTAATACTGTCGAGATCGTCCGGGATTGCGACCCGGCGGAAGGGGTTGGCGAGGGCTTTTCTGGTCAGGCAGGCAAGCATGGTGGTTCTCCCGATCTGGCGGGGTCTAGCATATACCCCACAGCGCATAGGGAAAAGCGCCCCCGGAGGCGCCGCGCACCCACCAGATGGCCTGCAGCTTGCATGTTTCACGTCGGCACTGAACAATGCCGGCACTAAAATTTTGAAAGAGAGACAACTATGAATGTGGTGATGATCGGCGCGGGATACGTGGGCCTGGTTTCCGGTGCGTGCTTTTCCGAATTTGGCGCAAATGTCGTCTGTGTCGATCTCAACCAGGAGCGCATCGATGCGCTTACGGCGGGGCAGATCCCTATCTACGAACCGGGCCTCTCCAGCCTGGTCACCCGCAACCGCGAGGCCGGCCGCTTGCGCTTCACCACCGCGCTGGCGGAGGCGGTGACCGAGGCCGATCTCGTGTTTATCGCCGTGGGTACACCCACGCGGCGCGGCGACGGCCACGCCGACCTCGGGTACGTGTATGCCGCCGCCCGGGACATCGCGCCGCACCTGCGCGGCTATACCGTGGTGGTGGATAAATCCACGGTACCGGTGGGCACCGCGGCACAGGTGCGGCGCATCATCGCCGAGACCAACCCGGGTGCGGATTTCGATGTCGCGTCCAACCCGGAATTCCTGCGCGAGGGCGCGGCGATCAGTGACTTCCTGCGCCCCGACCGCGTGGTTCTCGGCGTGGAGAGTTCACGCGCCGAGTCGCTGCTGCGCGAACTGTACCGGCCGCTCAACCTGATCGAGGCGCCCATCCTGGTCACTGACCTGGAGAGTGCGGAATTGATCAAGTATGCCGCCAACGCCTTCCTCGCCACCAAGATCAGCTTTATCAACGAAATCTCCCAACTGTGCGAGGCGGTGGGCGCGGACGTCCACGCGGTGGCCCGCGGCATGGGGCTGGATGGGCGCATCGGCAAGAAATTCCTGCATGCGGGGCCCGGCTATGGCGGGTCTTGCTTCCCCAAGGATACGCTGGCGCTGGTACGCACCGCCCAGGAGTACGGCGTGTCCTCGCGCATCGTGGAATCCGTGGTCGAGGTCAACGCCGCGCAGAAGGCGCGCATGGTGCAGAAAGTGCGCCACGCGCTGGACGGTTCCGAGGCGGGCAAGCGCATCGCGGTGCTCGGCCTCACCTTCAAACCGGAGACCGACGACATGCGCGACGCGCCCGCGCTGTCCATCCTGCCGCCGCTGGTGGACAAGGGCGCCGTGATTGTTGCCCACGACCCGCAGGGCATGCGTGAGGCCAAGGCCCTGCTGCCCGACTCAGTAGAGTATGCCGACGATATCTACACCGCCATCGAGGGTGCCGACGCGGTGGTCCTGCTCACCGAGTGGAACGCCTACCGCGGGCTGGACCTGCCGCGGGTCAAGGCCAGCATGCGCGGCGACGCCTTTATCGACCTGCGCAATGTCTATGAGCCGAAGATGATGGCCGAGTACGGCTTCCGCTATACCTGTGTTGGCCGCTGAGCTGCGCACTACCCCACTCTGAAGTTGTCACACATGTGTCATAAACGTTTACAGTGTCACCATTCCGATATTTTTAATGTGAGCTATCTCACTGTTTGAACACATAATTTTTGTATCGGCGTAATAATTGCTTTAAGGTTTTCAGCACCGAAGTCACCAAATACTTCCCTACATGCTGCGGGCTCCCTAGAAGAATGGACTCTGTGTTGATCATCCTCGCCGTTATGGGCTTCGCCTCGGTGGTACTGGCGCTGTATATCCTCGCCGATGCCAACCGCACCTATATCGGCGACGGTGACAAGGGCGACCGCGCCAGCCTCGGCCTCAATGGCGGCGCCGGGCACCGCTATCGCGAGCGCAGTTCCCGCGACCGGCGCAGCGGCAGACCGGTATCATTTCCGTTGTCGCTGGACGGTATGCTAATCCCCGAAGACCGGCGTAAACTACCGGACCGGCGCAAGCGCGAAGCCGCGTAAGCAGCCTGAAACGGCGACCCCGGCCAGAGCCGGCGAAGCCCTATAATAATAAGCTCTCGCGGGTTTGGCGGGGGGGTTAGAGATCGACATCAACCTGATCAGCTACGGCTCGACCTGGGTGACCTATTCCCTGTTGGGAATCGGGTTGTCCGCGTTGTTGCGCAATCGCGCCATTTCACTGGCGGCCACCGTGTGCGTGTCGCTGACGGCGATCTGGGGGGCCGTGGTCGGACTCGGCTCGCTGCTGGATTACCCGCCGGTGAAGCTCTACCAGGTCGCGGAAGCGGCGCGCAACGGCGCCTGGATGTTCATGCTCTACAACATGTACGGCATGAAGCTGCGCGGCTCCGGCCACTTCTTTTCCACCCGGCGCTGGCTGCCCTGGTTCTTCGCCGGCGTCGTGCTGCTGCTATTGCACCTGTTCACCCTGGACTGGGCGCTGCGCGCCTTTGGCTTGCCGCAATCCCTCGAGCGCGACTTCACCTACTTCATGTGGCTGTGCTTTTCCCTGGGCACGCTGGTGCTGCTGGAGCAGGTCTACCGCATCAGCACGACCTCCGAGCGCTGGCGCATCAAGTACATGTGCCTCGGCCTGGGGTTCATCTTCGTCTACGACTTCCTGATGTACACCGAGGCGCTGATCCTGCGCCAGCTCAACCCGGTGATGTGGCAGGCGCGCGGAGCGGTGGTCGCGGTGACCGCGCCGCTGATCGGCCTGTCGGTGATTCGCAGCCGCATCCGCAGCCCGGAAATGCAGGTCTCCCGGCACGTGGTGTTCCACACGGTCACCTTGCTGGTGGCCGGCGTCTACCTGATCTTCATCGCCTGTGTCGCCTACGCGATCAACGTCATGGGCGGCACCTGGGGCGGCGTACTGCAGATCACCTTTCTGTCCATGGCCGCGCTGGCGTTTCTCACCGTGGTGCTTTCGGCGCGGGTGCGCGACCTGGTGCGGGTCTGGCTCAGCAAGCATTTCTTCAGTTACCGCTACGACTACCGGCGCGAATGGCTGGAATTCACCCAGACCCTGGCGGAGAGCGCCAGCTCCACGCCGCGGGCGATCACCCAGGCGATGACCAAGATCTGCGGCAGCCCCTCGGCGCTGCTGTGGATGCGCACCGAGGCACGTAATTTCACGCTGATCGAACAGTGGCAGATGGCCGACCCCGGCCCGCTGGGAGATTTCTCATCCATGGCCACCTGGCTGGAGCGCACCGGCTGGATCATCGATCTCGACGAGCTGCGCGACAACCCCGCGATCTACGCTGAACTGGAATTGCCGGAGGCGCTGGAGTCCCTGCCGCGCGCCTGGCTCATCGTCCCGCTGATGTTCACCGACCGACTACAGGGCATCCTGCTGCTGCTCAAGCCGGACATCGTGCCGGCCCTGAACTGGGAGGACCGCGACCTGCTCAAGGTGGCCGGGCGCGCCGCCGCCACCCACCTGGCGCGCTTCCAGGCCCACGCGGACCTCGTCGAGGCGCGCCAGTTCGAGGCCTTCAACCGGCTCTCGGCCTATGTGGTACACGACCTGAAGAACATTCTCGCGCAGCAGTCGCTGATCGTTTCCAACGCCGCGCGCCACCGCAACAACCCGGAATTCCTGGACGACGTGTTCGAGACCATCGAGCACTCGGTGCAGCGCATGACCCGGCTGATGGCACAGATGCGCAGCGGCGTGCGCGGCGAGGCCAAGGAGCCGGTGGAACTGGTGCCGCTGCTGCAGCGGGTGGTCGATTCGAAGAGCGCCACGCGGCCGCAGCCGGAGTTCTCGCCACCGCGGGCGGACTACCAGGTGGAGGCCGACAGCGAGCAACTGGCGACGGTGTTCGGCCACCTGATCCAGAACGCCCAGGAGGCGACGCCGCCGGATGGCAGGGTGAGCATCAACCTGCAGCCGGTGGATGGGCGGGTGAAGATCTCCATCCGCGACTCCGGCAAGGGCATGGACGAGTATTTCATCAAGCACCGATTGTTTACGCCCTTCGATACCACCAAGGGGCTCACCGGCATGGGTATCGGCGTGGTGGAGAGCCGCGAGTACGTGCGCAGCCTGGGCGGCGAGATGCACGTACACAGCACCCCGGGGGTGGGCAGTTGCTTTACTGTGGTGCTACCATGTGCGCCGCATTTGCATATAACAATAGAAAAACCCGGGGATGTCGTAGTTGGCGGATGACAGGAAGTGCCTGCTGGTAGTGGAAGACGACCGCGGGCTGCAAAATCAGTTACGTTGGGCTTTTGAAGATTATGCTGTCGCACTCGCCGGCAACCGGGACGAGGCGATCGCCATCCTGCGCCGCGAGCAACCCGGCGTGGTCCTGCTCGATCTCGGCCTGCCGCCGGACCCGGGCGGGGTCTCCGAAGGCTTTGCCACGCTGCGTGAAATTCTCTCCCTGGCGCCAGAGACCCGTATCGTGGTGGTCACCGGAGACAACGACCGCGCCAACGCCATCGAGGCGATCAGCCTCGGCGCTTACGACTTCTACCAGAAGCCCGTCGACCCCGAAGTGCTCGGGCTTATCGTCGAGCGCGCCTACCGGGTGTATGAGCTGGAGGCGGAGAACAAGCGCCTGCAGCTGAATCAGAAGGAATCCCCCCTGGAGGGCGTGATCGCCAGCAGCCCGCAGATGCTCGAAGTGTGCCGCATGGTCGAGCGCGTCGCGCCGGTGGACATCACCGTGCTGCTGCTCGGCGCCAGCGGCACCGGCAAGGAGCGCATCGCCCAGGCGATCCACGCGCGCAGCCCGCGCGGCAGCAAGAACATTGTCGCCATCAACTGCGCCGCGATTCCCGACACCCTGCTCGAGTCCGAACTGTTCGGCCATGAGAAAGGCGCATTCACCGGTGCGACCTCCCAGCACATCGGCAAGATCGAGCGCGCCCACGGCGGCACGCTGTTCCTCGACGAGATCGGCGACCTGCCACTGGAGCTGCAGGCCAAGCTGCTGCGCTTCCTGCAGGAGCGCGTCGTCGAGCGCGTCGGCGGCCGCAAGGAAATCCCGGTGGATACGCGCATCATCTGCGCCACCCACCAGAACGTGCTGCAGATGATCGAGAACAAGACCTTCCGCGAGGACCTCTACTACCGCATCAGCGAGATCAGCATCCGCATCCCGCCGCTGCGCGAGCGCGACGGCGATGCCGTACTGCTGGCCAAGGCCTTCCTCGAGCGCTTCAACCAGGAACTGGGCGGTCCACGCCGGGTGCTGGGCAAGGATGCCATCGAAGCCATCGAGGCCTACGCCTGGCCGGGCAACGTGCGTGAGCTGGAGAGCAAAATCAAGCGCGCGATGATCATCTCCGACAATGGCCAGATTGCCGCCGCCGACCTGGAACTCGCGGATGTAGAGGGCGAACCGCTGCCCATCAACCTCAAGCAGGTGCGCGAGGACGCCGAGCGCCGCGTGGTGTGGCGCGCGCTGGTGCAGTGCGACCACAATATCAGCGATGCGGCCCAGGTATTGGGGGTGACCCGTCCCACGCTCTACAAGTTGTTGGAAAAATACCAGCTGCGTTAATTCACAGTGGCGCGCCTGCGCGTCACTCCTCCCTGTAAAAAAACCTGACACCCGGCGCCGCCCGGCATGCCGCCTGGCCGCCTGCGCAGGGGGTTCACCTGTGCCGCCCGAGTACTTCAGTCAGGAATATTTACAATCGCCCCGGGATTTGCCGAACGACTGGCCCATACAGGCTATCAGGCACCAATTTCGAGGCAAAAAACCGCGTTAAAACAAGGGCCTGTGCTGCTTGGCACACTAGTTGAATAGTACCGGGGGCGAGCATCGAAGCCTCCAGTGCAGTTCTGCTTCGGGTACGCACCATTACTAGGCGAGGAAAGGCCAAACCGGGGGCGACCCCGGGACGGAAAGTCACAGGACTCGATATCCAGGAGGGGTTGTGTTTCGAGTTGGCTGGGCCGCCCTACGAAGTTCAATAAGTAGAGGCACTCTCAATGAATAAACTTGCGACTTTTGCATCCGCTGCGATTCTCGCGGCATCCGCGGGTTCGGCATCCGCGGCAGTCGTCCAGGTAGAGGGCACCGGCTCCGGCGACGCTACCATCGGTGGCATCTCCCAGAGCACGTTCTCCTATGAAGTCAGCGGCACCTTCGATGATGCCACCGGCATCATGAGCCTGGATTTCTCCGTGACCACGATCGTTCCGTCCGTGGGCGCAGAGAACTTCATCACCGGTACCCAGACTGTCAACCTGTTCGCCGGCACCTTCGTCGAGGACAACGACACCTGTACGCCGGTCTCCGGTTTCGACATCTGCCCCTATGCAGACATGAACCCGAACCCCTACGACAGCTTCAACCTGGACAGCTTCGATGCCTCTGGTATCCAGTACACCGTAAGCGACCTGGCCCAGGGTGCCCTGAAGACTGTGACCTTCAATGTCAGCGCCGTGCCGGTTCCCGCCGCGGTGTGGCTGTTCGGCTCTGCGCTGCTCGGCCTGACCGGTGTTACTCGCCGCCGCAAGGCAGCTGCGTAACCAACGCATCAGCGTTGTTCAAAACCCGTGGCGAATGGAATCGCCACGGGTTTTTTATTGCCGGCTGCGCGGCTCCAGGATGGCCGGCGCTGCAGCCCCCAAGCGCCGAACGTGTATTGACAGCCCCGTGCCGCCCAATCATGGTGGCAGAGCCGAGCACTGGACCAAAGCGCCAATGCAACAGGCGCAATACACATAACGAAAACTCTCAGTGAAAACCCCTGAATTGCAGCGTGGCAAAAACCCATAAAAAGAAGAAACATCGACGCGGGGCCCCGGGCGCAGACAACACACCGGTGGAGCTTCGCGATGCTTTCGGCGCGAACCCGCGACGCCTGCCGCTGGCCCGGGCCATGCGCCTGGCCGCCGCTGCCGCCCAGCGCGGCGACCACGGTGCGGCTGAACACATCTACAGCCAGGCCATGGAGCAATGCCCGCAAAACGCTGGCCCGGCCTGCCGCCTGCTGGCCAGCCTGCGCGCCCGAGGCGAGGACGAGGCGGCGCAGATGCTGGCCTACCGCCTGCAGGCCATGTTCCCGGACGACGCCGACCCGGTCATCGAAGTCGCTGCCTTTTACAGTGAACTCGGTGAGCCGGCTCGAGCCCTTTCCCTGCTGAGCGGTGCCCTGGAGCGCGCCCCCGCCGAGCGAGCTGGAGGCCTGCAGCGGGCACTGGCCGATACCTTTATCACTACCGGGGAGGCAGCGCGCGCCGCCGAACACTTCGATCTGGCCCTGCAAAGTACCCCCGGTGATGTACTGGCTATGTTCGGGCTCAGCCAAATCGCGCCGGCGCAGCGCCGCGCTGACCTGCTGCCGCGGCTGGAGGCAATGGAGCGGGGCGGGGAAGTGCCTGCGCACGAGCTTCCACACCTGTACTTCGCACTGGCTTACCTGTGCCAGGCCGACGACCCGGCGCGCTACTTTCACTACCTGCAACTGGCCAACCGCTGCGTGGCCACCGATGCCGGACCCTATCTTGGAGGTCTGCGCGAGCACTACCTGAAGGTGGAGGCGCTGTTCACGCCATCGTTGCTGGCTGCCTGTGCCGGCCACGAAGCGCAGTCGCCCGCCCCCGTGCTGGTGCTGGCGCCTCCGCGCTCCGGTACCACGCTCGTCGAACAGGTGCTCGGTGCACACCCGCAGCTGCACCCGGTGGGCGAGAGTCTCGCTTTCGTGGCGGCGTACAACCAGGTGCTGCGTGAACGCCAGGCCGAAGGGCCTCTGTGGCAGTGGCAACCCGGGCAATTACACGAGGCACTGCCCCGGCTGGAACGGCATTACATGGGGCACCAGCGCCTGCGCACTGCGGCGGGTATGCAGCCGGTGGACAAGTCCATCGAGAATATCCGCTATCTCGGCCTGATCCTGCTGGCCTGGCCGCGGGCGAAAGTGATTCGTCTGCGACGGCACCCGCTGGACACCATTGTTTCCTGCTACCACCAGTTCTTCACTGGCGGCTTCACCCACCTGTTCGACCTGGAAGCCCTGGCTCACTACTACCTGTTGTTCCAGCAGTACATGGATTTCTGGCAGGCCCGCTTCCCGGATAACTTCGTCGAACTGGAGTACGAGGCGCTGGCCTCCCGGCCGGAAGAGTCTATCCGCAAGCTGCTGGCTGACTGCGGCCTGCCTTTCGATAAGGCCTGCCTGGAGTTCCACCGTCATGTCGGTAGCGTGGTGACGGCGAGCAAGCTGCAGGTGCGCCAGCCGGTCCACAGCGCGGCGGTGGCGCGCTGGAAACCCTTTGCCCGGCAGTTACAGCCGGCGATCACCATTCTTGAACGGGAGCTGCAGTGTGAATTCAGCTGATACCAGACCGGCCGAGGGCCCGGCGCAGGGGCGCCTGCAGCCCGCGGAGTGGGCACACTTCTGGCGACAGTCGCCGGTGACCTCGATGCTGGACGCCTTCGAGGCGAGCTACGACCTGGAGATCCGCGCGTTCTGGGAGCAACACATGCTCCCCGCGCCCGAGCAACTGGTCGATCTCGCCACCGGCAACGGCGCCCTGGTCTGGATTGCCGACGAGATTCTCAACCGCGGCGAGCCGCGCACGCGCATTACCGGCGTGGACTTCGCCAGCACGGACCCGTTCAAGACCCTGGGCCGGAAGCGGCGCGATTACCCGATGGTCGAGTTCATCGGCAATACCAATATTGAAGCGCTGCCCATGGCCGACGCGTCCGTCGACATGGCCGTGAGCCAGTGGGGGTTCGAGTACGCGCAGCCGGAGCGCGCGGTGCTCGAGCTGTTGCGGGTGCTCAAGCCGGCGAGCCGCGTGGCGCTCATCTGCCACTACGAGGATTCCGATATTGTCCGCCACAGTCGCGGGGCCTACGGTGTGTACGATCATTTCCTCAACCAGGCTGCGCTGTTCGATCGCTACCTCGCGCTCGCCGATGCCACACCGAAGCGCGCGGGTGCGCAGCAACTGCGCACAGTCCCCGCCTATCAGCAGGCACTGGGGCAGCTCAACCAAAGTATCCATGCACTGGGACAGTTCCTGGGTTCGACACCCGGGCTCAACCCCGCGCGGGCCAAGCACTACCTGGATTGCCTGCAATCGGTGTTCACCAGCAACCGGCTGGCCACGCGCGCCGCGCGGCGCGAGGCCATCATCGGCTACCGGGAGCAGATGCTGTCCGCCATGCGACGTGCCGAGGATCTCTACTCCAGCGTGCTGACCCGCGAGGAGTGCGCGCAGCTGGTCGGCATGTTCGAGGCGGCGGGTTTTACGGTGCGCCACAATGCCCCCGTGCGCCACGCGCGCCTGGGGGACGTTGGCATGGGAATTGCTGTTTATCGGCAGTAACTTCGCTTGATGGCCTTGTTGGGTGGTCGCCGGCGGGGTGGTCGCGTTGATTGTGCCCAGGATAGTGCATACACTGGTTTGAATCCGCGAAGACTAGTCATCGAAAGCTTTTTCGATATTCCAGGACGATTTATTCAGATCACATACCCGCGCTATACAGAACTATAATCATTGGGGCGTGATTTGAGGGGGTGAAGTTTGTGAAGGTGGCGGATGGGCGTGTGGTCCTTCTGGAATACGAGGTCTCCGACCAGGCGCACGGCCTGCTCGACAGTTCCGGCGAGGATGCCCCGCTGGTTTACATCCATGGTACGCCCGGCGTGCTGCCGCTTCTCCAGTCGGCACTCGATGGAAAATCCATCGGCGATGTATTCGATGTCACCATTGCACCGCAGGATGCCTATGGCGAGCACAACCCCGCGGCCGTGCAGGAAGTCTCCCGCAGCCAGTTTCCCGAAGGCGTGGACTTGCAGCCCGGCATGCAGGTCAGTTCGTCCGGCGGCCCGCAGCTTACCGCCGTTATCACCCAGGTCACCGAAGACAAGGTCACCCTCGACGCCAACCATCCGCTCGCGGGCAGGACGCTGCGTTTCCAGGGCAAAGTAATTGAAGTGCGCGAGGCCTCCGAGGAGGAGCTCGCTGCCGTGGGACGGTCCGCCGCCGGCTGATGTGCCGGCCAAAACCGCAACCCGAGTAACCACACAGGAAAGGACAACGATGAAGACCTTGCGAACACTCGTCGTCGCCGCGCTGGCACTGCTGAGCCTGGCGGCGCAAGCCCAGACTGCAGGCAACTACAAGATCAACCCCGGCGATATCCTCGAAGTGTATGTCTGGAACGAGGAAGACCTGACGCGCCAGGTGCGGGTGCGCCCGGACGGTTTTATCAGCCTGCCGCTGGCCGGTGAGGTGCAGGCGGGCGGCAAGACCCCGGCCGAGGTGACCACTGCGCTGGGCAAGGCGCTGGGCAAGTACCTGAACGATGCCCCGGTGATCACGGTGTCGCTGGTGGACCTGCAGGGCAACATCGTTTACGTGTTGGGCAAGGTGAACCGCCCGGGGGCATTCACGGTGAGCACGCCTGTGGATGTGACCCAGGCATTGGCCTGGGCGGGCGGGCTGAACTCCTTTGCCGACGAGGGAGATATCCAGATACTGCGCCGCGGCAGCGATGGCAACCAGGTCTCCCTCGAATTTGACTATGGTGCGGTGAAAAATGGCGAAGACCTGAAGTCCAACATTTTGCTGCGCAGTGGTGACGTCGTTGTCGTACCTTAAGACGGAGCGCTGCCCGCACTGGCAAATTGCCAGTGCCCTCCTGGTAGTGATGGTATCGAACGTTGCGAGTGCGGCTGAGACGTCTGTCAAAGCAGGTGCCAGCCTGAACTATGAATACAATGACAACGTTCGGGTGTCGCCAATCAACCAGATTGCACTCTCGGGATGGACAGCGAGCGGCTCTGTCGATATGCGATATGCAACTCCGCGTTTCGCCGCGGAGGGAACCCTGAGGCTCAATTCCGAAAAGTTTGACAGTGTCGATACCAAGAAGCTGTCGCCCGGATTACAGGAGCCAGACCCTTCAGATTTTGATAGCGACAACCAGGCACTGTCCGGCACGCTGACTTATTCGGCCGAGCGCCAGAAGTACGCCTTGTATGGCGAGTACTCACGTGACAGCACGTTGAATACGCAGTTTACGGACACCGGTCTCGGCGATCTCGCCACGGTCGAGGGAGCATCCCGCAGGGAGAGCGTGACCTTGCGGCCGAGTTGGCGCTGGCAGATGACGGAACGGCAGAATCTGTCCCTGACTTACGAATGGCAGGATGTAGAGTTCGATAGCGAGCGATATTCAGATTACGACTACCAGTCGCTGGTATCGTCCTGGGCTTATGGCCTGACAGAGCGCGTCAGCTTACAGGTGGTGCCCACCTTCAGCTACTACGAGAGCTCGCGAGTCGACAAGGTCACCTCAACGGCCTACGGAGTACAGGCTGGTGCAGTCTGGGAATACTCGGAAAACCTGAATTTCACGGGCCTGATAGGATCGACACGGGTTGAGACCGAAGTGGATGGCGGTTTTTTCATTATCGACCCGGAGACTTTCGAACTGATTTTTGTCGAGTACGATGACCAGGAGAGCACCGGTCTGACCGGCAATCTACGCGCAAGCTATACGCAGGAGCGCACCGGAATTTCCGCACAACTGATATCCGAGTATGTGCCGAGCGGCAACGGAAGGCTGCGGGAAGATACCCAGGCGCGACTCAAATATTTCTGGAAGCCACTGGAGCGCATGCGCCTGGATTTTGATGCCCGGTATGGCGTCTCCAAGGATACACGCGCCAGGGGCGGTACCGAGACGGAACGCGATTATGCCGAGGCCGGGGTCCGGTTCGCGTACCAGTTCGCCGAGGAATGGTGGGTCAGTGCCAAGTACCGGTATCGTTTGCAGGACTACGAGAATTCTGCGAATGGGTCGGGCGAGGGCAATCTGTTCCTGGCGAGTGTTTCCTACCGGTTGCCCAAGGAAATCCTTTGAATGGCCTTCGGGATTCTGGATGTGGTTGTGTCCGGGCCGGATGGGCGGCGTGACATCGGAGATCGCTTGTTTTCGCGGTCACAGCTCGCGTGCGACGCGTTGTGATCCGCTTGCGAAGTTGAATTAACAGGTAACGTAACATGTCAGCATTGAATGAAGCGGGGGTGGAGGCAGCAGCCCTGGAGTCCGGGCCCAGCCTGCAAGAGTACATCGCCGGGATGAAGCGTCGTTGGAAGCCGATGGTCATCTTCGGCGGGGCGATGTTGGTGCTGGCTCTCGCGCTTGCGCTTCTGTGGCCGCCCACCTTTACCGCGTCCTCCACGATCCTCATCGAGGAGCAGGAAATTCCCACGGACATGGTTCGCTCAACCATTAATAGCTACGCGACCCAGCAGATTGAGACGATACGCGCGCGCGTGCTGACTCTGCAGAACATCTCCAGGATTATCGAAAAGTACAACCTCTATACGAAAGAGGAAATGGCGACCATCCCGCGAGCGAAGATGGCCCGTAACTTCATAGATTCCGTGGATCTTGACCTGCAGAACGCGGCGGTTCTGGACCCCAGGAGTGGCAGGCCGATGCAGGCAACTATTGCATTTCGGCTGTCTTACTCCGCAGAAACGGCACAGCATTCGATGGTTGTGACGAACGAGCTGACCAACCTGTTCCTGAACGAGAACTTGCGAACGAGGCAGGAGTTGACCTCTTCCACAGCTGAGTTCATGCGCGAGGAAGCCAGGAAGGCGAATGAGGAAGTGCACGAAATCGAAGGCCAGATTGCACAATTCAAAGGCGAGCACCAGGGGGCGCTTCCCGATAACGCGCTGTTGAACCTGCAGAATTCCGCTCGCTACCAATCACAGCTGAACGCCGTGGAAACGCGACTCCAGGAGTTGTCGATGCGAGAACTGGACCTGAAAACCCAGCTCTCAACCACCAGTAAATATGCGCCAGTTGTGCTGCCGACAGGTGAGCGAGTGCTCGGCGATGTAGACCGGCTCAAGGCTTTGCAGTCGGAATACAGCCGGGTGTCAGCGCGCTACTCGGAGAATCATCCGGATGTCATCAGGCTCAAGCGCGAGATCGATACACTACTCGCCCGTTTTGGTGGCGGTGCGGACAAGCAGGAATTGCAGCGTATGCTCGCCGCGCGTAAAGACGAGCTGTCTGCCCTGCAGTCCAAATATTCGGATGATTACCCTGAAGTGCAGGCAATGCAGCAGATTGTGGACCAGCTGGAAGGTCAATTGGCCGAGACTGGCGCGGACACGTCTGCCCCGGAGCCCGACAACCCCACCTATCTGATGTTGGACAACCAGTTGCAGGACCTGCAGATTGAAAAGCGGGCGCTCGCTGCCAATGCGGAGCAGTTGAGGAAAGATATCGAGCGGCTGAGGGTGGTGATGGCTGAGGCCCCGGCGGTCGAACGCGAGTACCAGAACCTGCGACGCAATCTCGAAGTAGCCAGCTCCAAGTATCTTGATCTCAAAGCGAAACTGAAGGATGCGGAACTGGCTGGCGAGCTCGAGGCCGGCCGCAAAGGCCAGCGATTCACTCTGTTGGAGCCGCCGGTACTGCCCAGCGCGCCTTCCAGTCCCAACCGCAAGGCGATATTTCTTGCTGGATTCACGCTGGCGGTCATCCTGGCGCTTGGTGTCGGTTTGTTGCTGGAAGCCCTGGATGGCAGTGTGCGCAGTGCGCGGCGGCTGGGTGACCTGATGGGCGAAGCGCCACTGGTTTCCATTCCCTACATCCAGACTCCAGTCGAGCAGCGTGCGCGTGAACCCAACAAGAAATTATTAATGCTGGGAGGGATTGCGCTGGCGGCATTGGTGATTTTACTTTTGGTTATCCACTTCTTTATTCAGCCGTTGGATGTCTTGTGGTATTCCACGCTGGGCGGCGTAGGAGTTAGTTGAGATGAGGGCCGTCTAGATGGAATTCGTAAAGGACGCAATTGAGAAAGCTCGCCAGGAGCGTGAAACGCTCACTGGAAAGACCGCCAAGGCGAGCCCCGGCAGGGCAAGCGATGCGGGAGGGGAGGCTGGTACCGAAGGTGTTCAGTACAGCCAGACCCGCAAAGCGCCACTGAATGCCGAGGTCCTGCTCGCCAATCGTGTCGTGGCCGCATTCGAGGACGACGAAAGGGCGCAGCCTTATCGCCACCTGCGTACCCAGGTGCTGCAGAAGATGCGTGTGCATGGATGGCGCACTCTGGCGATCACCAGCGCGCACGCCAACGCGGGAAAAACCCTGACGGCGGCCAACCTGGCGGTGGCGCTTGCAAAGGAAGCGAACCAGACTGTATTGCTCGTCGATCTGGATTTCAAAGGCCCCAATGTTCTGGATACCTTTGGGCTTACGGCTGAACTCGGCTTTGTTGATTACCTGCTGGAGAAAGTCGAACTCCAGGACATCCTGGTCAACCCCGGCCTGGAGCGGTTGACGATTCTGCCTGCGCTGCCGGTTGCCGGTGCTACCTCGGAGATCCTGTCTTCCCCGCGTATGAAAGCCACTCTGGAAGAAGTCGTCGGCAGATACCAGGACCGCATACTGGTTTTCGACCTGCCCCCGCTGCTTAGGGATGACGACGCGCTGGTGTTTACGCCGTATGTGGATGCCACCTTGTTCGTCGTGGAAAACGGGGTTACGACGCCCGGCGACATAGAGCGTTGCTCACAGCTATTGCAAGGGGTGAACCTCATTGGGACCGTATTCAATAAAGCGGACTAGGCGTTTCGGCGGATAGGCAAGATGTACCTTGAACACTATGGGCTGACTGTTCGGCCATTCAGTCTCAATCCTGACCCCGCGTTTCTCTATTTGTCCTCGCAGCATAGCCTGGCATATCACATGTTGGTTTATGGGTTGCGGGACCAGCCGGGCATTACCGTGGTCACCGGAGAGGTGGGCTCCGGAAAGACCACCTTGCTCCGCCATTTACTGGACCAGCATGACCAGGATGACCTGGTTGTGGGTCTGTTGGCGGATACCGACGAGGATACTGCGGAAGCACTGCACCAGTGGGTGGCCATGTCGTTCGGGCTGGATCATACCGGGGACAAGATCACGATAAAAAGACGCCTGCAGGATTTTCTGATCAACAACTACGCCAAAGGAAAATCCACCGTACTGATTGTGGACGAGGCCCAGAATCTAAGCGCGAAGTCACTGGAACAGGTGCGCCTTCTGAACAACATCAATTCCGGTGGTGATGAGTTGCTGAAGATTTTTCTGGTCGGGCAGCCCGAATTACTGAGAAAGCTTGAGAGCCCTGAACTCATGCAACTGGCGCAGCGTGTCATGGTTGAATTCCACCTCGGGGCTCTCAATGCAGAAGATGTCGTCGAGTATATTCGCCACCGCTTACGGGTCGCGGGCGCCGACCATGATATTTTCGACCGGCCCGCCATGTATGCCATCTACTATCTCGGCGCGGGTGTCCCCAGGTTGATTAACACGCTGTGCGATTACGCCCTGCTGTACGGATTTTCCAAGGGCCTGACACAATTGCAGGTCGACGCGGTCGTAGCCGCCGCTTCCGGCAGGCGGTTGGGGGCCGTGCATAGCGCAACTCCGGATACCCCGGAAATGACGCATGCACTTGAATATGTCTTGCAGTCCACCGGTATCGACCTTTCCCGGCTGGTTCGAAGGATGCCTTCCCAGACAGCAGGGTAGACAATATCGCCCATCGCGGGCGTTCGTCTTAAAGTTTCTGCAAAATAACTATAATGAATATCTGGGTATCGCCAGAATTTAATTGTTATCCGTACCATTCTAAAATATTTGCCAGTTTTTTCCGATAAATTGCCATTTTTGGCGATAAAACTCGATTTTTTATTGTGTTCTCGGTGCCCACCTATTTCAATAGCCCTAACGACAGCAATGTATTGGAAGGGTGTTTCAGTGAAAAATATCGGCGTGATATTACTTTCAGTAATATCTTGTATGCTGGCTTTGCCGGCGAGTGCGTATGAAGATAAGGGAAATTTTCGGCAGCCGTTTTCGGTCGACTCACCGTGGAACAAACCATTGGCGGCCTACGGGTTTAACAGCTCGGAGCTGTCGCGCAACTCGATGTTTGCTACGGATAACATTGGAGTGGCCATCAACAGTGACACCTGGTCGGTGCCCTTCTATCGGGCGAAGAGGGGTGATTCGGTCCGCAAGATCTACTGCTACGCGCAGGACCATTACGTCAGCCTGCCGTTTCCTGCCGATGCCGAGCCGGCCGAGGGCACGGATGGGCATATGAGCATCATGGTCCCGCGCGAGGGCGTGATCTATGAGTTTTACAAATTCGAACTGCCGGATCGGGCCAAGCTGTGCAAGATCGTGGATGCTTCAGGGAGCGGCGTCGGTGCCAAGCGTGGGCAGATTCTTGGCGCCCGTGCATACGGCGGCTCCGCTACCGCGGGTTTGATCCGGAACTGGGAGGTTCGTCGTGGCCGGGTCAACCATGCGCTTGCGATAGCAGTGAGTAAGGAATTGCTCAAGCAGGGATACGTCTACCCGGCTTCCAGCGAGGACAAGCACAGCGCCGATACCTACAAAGGCGACATTCCGATGGGGTCCCTGGTAACCATTGATCCGAGTATTCGGCCCTCATCCCTGGTGTCCCAGCCGCTGTCGATCCTGATTGTGAAGGCCCTGCAGGAATATGGCGGGTATATCGTAAGCGCGGGTGGTACCAACAAGTTTATCCTTTACTCTGACCCGGACGTGTCGAAGGACATGGTCAGGGCGAGTGTGGAGGAGCTGCAGAGCATCGTGCCGTACCTGAAGATCGTGGAACACAAGGTGGTCTGGTAAATCAGTCTGGATGCGGCCGGAAGTTGATACTGCTCCGAGGTATCGCGCCGGCCGCCCGTTCGGGTTCCTCAAGGTAACCGTTGAATTCTCAGCAGCACGCTTGTCTGCAGTGTCCGGAGAGTCCTCATGGCGGGCACAGGTCGGGCTCCGCGAGCGTGCTTCCGCGATCGTAGCCGGCCGCCAGCCACATATTCCAGTCGGCGATCTGCGCGCGATCTCCCCCAAGCCATCTCCCTGGCGGTTGCATGTAGTAGCTGTTTTCCCGTGTCGATAGCAGCTCAGCCTTTGACGCAACCCCCGTGTCATTCATGAAATAGACCATGCCCAATCTTTTTGTCGAGCAGATTGTATTGCCCTCGAAGATGGTTCTCCCCGCCGTCTTTTGCTTCCACATGCGATAGAACTTGTCCCTGCTGAGCAAAAGAAAGTGATTGGAACGATAAACGGTACTGTAGCCGCCGTGGTAATCGGCGACTTGCGTGTCGATAAACGTATTTGCCTCCCAGAGTATGGTGTTGGTGAAGGGGCCAAATCCCGGGGTCTTCACGAAGCTGGCATTCTCAATACGATTCCCGGTGACGGTGATTTGGTGGTCGCCCGGAACCTTGGGCAGTCTGTAGCTGACATCGATAGCGGCATCCGCAATCTCTCCGTCCCGGCCCCAGTTGCGGATCTCGCAATTGTGGATGAGTGCGTCACCGGGTGAATCCAGGTTGATCCCGTCATGGTTCCTGTGCGCTTCGCCGGCGGTGTAGTCGTGAATTCGGCACCCTGAAATTTCCACCCAGGCCGGAGCGGTGTATCTAGCCATGTCCGATTTTTTTACAGGCTTGCTCCTGAAATAGATTCCTCCGCCGCCCCGGAACCCTGGGAGGCCTTCGTATTCGACGCCGGCGATCTCGACATTTTCCAGGATCAACTCACGGACATTGTCGAACCTGAGGTGGTAGTGCCGTACGCTTCCCGCGAAGCGCGAATTTCTCACGATGACACGATTGGCGTTCTCAATGTGAATCGTGTCGTACATGCGAGAGTCGCTGTCGCCGGTTTCAATATTCAGGTTTTCGATGACTACAACTTTTGCCCGCCGAATGTGGAAGAGCGTAGTTTTGTATTTTGCGGCGGCTCTGTTCCAGAGGATTTTGGCGCTCATATCCGAAATGACGACCTGATCCTTCCCGTTCCAGCGTTGCTGTACGCGATGTCCCTGCGTGATGTTGTCTGGGGAAATACCAAAAATCGCTGCAGGATTCAGTGCCGCGCCTGACTCAATGCAACTGGAAGTGGCTCCCAGTTGCGCCAGCAGGGTGCGCGGATCGGCGTCTGTGCAGGTTGCGCGGATGCCCGGCTTCTCGCCAGCTGTAGAAACTTGCTGCCATCCGGCGGCCAGCAGCAGGACGCCGAGTGCTGCCAAGCGTTTTACCGGGGGGTGGCACATGAGTTGCATATTAAGAGGCGCATGGAATGCTGTGGCTTGGTGGTCACGCGTAGTATCGCATACGGGGCTGAGTTCGAAGGAATGGTGTCATTCCAGAGACTCGAATAAGAGTGCGCCATGCGCCTCTGGGGACGCAATTAAGGATTGATGACTCACGCTGTGCCGTGCGATCGCCTGCGAGTAAACACCCATCAGCCACCGGGTCATTTTTGGGAAGAAGAAGGCAAGCTTCGAGCCAAAAATAGAGGCACTTGTTCCGGTTTCGGGTACGAAACCGGCTTACAGGTAGTCATTGATCTGTCCTATACTGATTGCTCTCCGGCTCTGGTTGTATAGAGCGGTGGGTTGGGAGATAAAGGATTGCAGAGTTCTGATAGCAGATACCGATGCAGCGGAGAAACTTTGGATGGCCGCACCCGGGTCGCTGAACGAGGCAGAGTGATACCCCCCCGTGTGGAGCGCCTGGTGGTCCACCAGATCGATTTGGCGCGACCTGCCCCCGGTGGAATCGACACCTGTATCAGAGGGCTTATATCCCATGCGCCTGAGGGCGTGACCTTCGCGGTGGTCGGGGTAGATTCGGGGGCTGACCTGCCCGAACGGGAGCTTGGTGTCTGGGAGAGGTACGAGTTGGGCGGGCGTTCTGCCTGGTTTTTGCCCGTCACCCGGCTCGACGCAGGTGACCAGAATCGGCGAGTGCCGCACTCCTTGAGGCTCGCCATGGGCCTGCTCCGCTACCAGGCCAGATTACCCGATTTCTCCGTACTGCAGGCGCACCGTGCAGACGTCGCTGCGGCCTCGTCGTTGCTACTGCGCCGGCCCCTTGCCTATATGGTCCATACCCAGGAGACCGGCCTGACGCATGGGAAGTCAGACTCATTTTGGCGCAACGCTGCCGGTGTCCACGCCTGGATTGAAAACTGGCTGATACGCCGAGCCCAGTCGACCACGGTGTTCAACCCCGATTTCGCCGAGACTGCGGCCAGGATAAGTCCCACCGCGCGGTTCTCCCCCACCTGGTTCGAGCCTTCACTCGAGGCCTTCCGCCCGGTAGCCGCGTACCCTCATCGCGTGCTCTGGGTGGGTCGGGTGGAAGAACCCAAGGACCCGCATCTTGCGGTGGATGTATTGGCTAAATTGGCTGAGCTAGAGCCAGACACGCCCTGGAGTCTGCGGATTGTCGGCGCGGGAACCCTGCTGCCAGAAGTGCAGGACGCCGTGCGGAGACTCGACCCAACCGTCGCTTCACGCATTGAACTCCTCGGTCGCCTGGCGCCGGCGGAGGTCGCAGCCGAAATGTCCCAGGCCGGGGCTTTCCTCATGACCTCCCACCCTGGCTATGAGGGCTTCCCCCGAGTCCTCCTGGAGGCGATGTCGGCTGGATTGCCGGCCGTCGTCACCCAGGGTTCAGACACTGGTGGTGTGATCAGGGTTGGTGAAACAGGGCAGGTATGCGGTCGTGACCCCGAGGAAATGGCGCGTGCAATTATCCAGTGTGCCATGTTTGACCGGAGCGCTGTACGCGCGAGTGTCGACGAGTATCCCGCGCCCAAGGTGGTCGCCAGGATTCTGGAACCCCGATTCGCTGAACCCGGCACCAAAAGCGAGCCAGCCCTGCAGCCAATCATGCGCGTCGATGATGATGGACGTGCCCAACTTTGTGGCGCGCCGCTATTCCAGGGAGGGCGAGAGGCTCTCCGGAACAAGCTTGCCGACCTGATCGCATCCAGGCAGGTGCATACTGTAATCACCCCGAACGTGGACCAACTTCTCCTGCTACCCGAGAATCCGGCATTGGCGGCTGCCTACCAGGCTGCAAGCCTGCGCATAACAGACGGTTCCCCGCTCGCATGGCTGGGCAGGACGCTGGGTGCCAGGGATTTACATCGGCTTACCGGCGCCGACTTGCTTGTCGATGCCGCGAAGTGGGCCCCGGACCTGGGTTGGCGGATTGTGGTTACGGGTGGGG
Organism: Mangrovimicrobium sediminis; assembly: GCF_004745945.1. Taxonomy (GTDB): domain Bacteria; phylum Pseudomonadota; class Gammaproteobacteria; order Pseudomonadales; family Halieaceae; genus Mangrovimicrobium; species Mangrovimicrobium sediminis. Next base: position 242,694 of record NZ_SRLE01000012.1, read on the forward strand.
CGCCAGGTGTCGCTGACGAGGCGGTGCGACAGATGCAGGTGCGCTTCGGAACCGATGCGCACGCGGTCGATTTTCCCATGCTTGATGACATAAGCGATCCTCGTGCGAGATCGGTAATCTCCAGAATTTCGGAGCTGGAACCCAGCCTGGTGTTCGTGTGTCTGGGTTCCCCGAAACAGGATGTATGGGCCGATTTCTGGCGCGAGGAACTGCCGCCCGCTGTCTATATCGGTGCTGGAGCAGCCGTCGATTTCGTGGCGGGAACAAAGCGCCGCGCTCCGGCTTTTGTACAGCGCATCGGGATGGAGTGGGTATTTCGACTGGTCCAGGAGCCCAGACGGCTTGTGCACCGGTACCTGGTGCGGGGGCCCCGGTTCCTCGGTGTTGTATTCAGGTCGTTGCGCGGGGCCGGTCGCACAGATTGACGCAGTGTCCAGCCTGCCCGGGGAATGCAGTCTTCTTCAGCCTTGCGATGAACGCGAACCGTGGCCCGCTTGCGGATCAGCGATGTGTGGGTAGTACTACAGGATAGGAGCACTTTGCGGTATGGCTGATGAGGTCAGTGTCGTCATCCCGACCCATGATCGTGATCGGCAACTGGTCGAGGCGCTGGAGTCTGTCTTCTCGCAGACTCTCCCTCCCGTGAAGGTGATCGTGAGCGATGATCGTGGGGCCAGTGCAACGCGAGATGCGGTCAATGCGTTCTCTGCTCGAACCAGTCAGGTCGTTCAATACGTAGATTCTTCAGGCCCCCTGGCTGGTACCGCGGGCGCTTCGCGTAATTCCGGCGCTACTTGTGTTACAACGCCATTGATTGCGTTTCTCGACGATGACGATTTGTGGCATCCCGAATTTCTCTCGAGTACTACCGCAGCGTTAACGAATGCCGGAGCAGACTTTGCCGTGGCCTGGAACAAGGCGGATGATGCAGAGTTTACAATGACCAGAATGCGCGAGGGCCTTTCAGCGCAAAACGTGGTGGCCCGTAACCCCGGGTTCGTCGGCTCCAACTTCCTGATGAAAACCGAGGCGTTTAACGCGCTCGGCGGTTTTGATCCGGAGCTGCCCGTTTCCAATGACAAGGATTTGCTGGTGCGGGCTCTCGCAGCCGGTCTGAGCTATGTCGTCGTTGAGAAATACCTGGTCATCAACCGCATACACGAAAGCGAGCAGCTGACCGACAAGACCATTCGGCGGGAAAACGGAATTCGTAAATATATTTCCAAACACCGTGCGTTGCTCTCGCGACGCGACAACTGGTTTTTGCAGGCGCAACTCGCGAGTGTCAGGCGAGTAACCGCGCCTAGCAAGATGTCCCGATTCCTCAGTGGAGTGACGGTTGCGGTTACCCGGACCCTGTATTGGATTACCTCGCCTGGCAGTGAATGAGATGAACCACCTGCATTGTGAATTTCACGTTTCGGGACAATTTTTGGGATGTCAGCAACACCTGGGGTAAGCGCGCGTGGCTAATTCAAGTACGCTCGGTGAACGCCTACGAAGATCGGCCTACACGACCCGCTATGCCTGGTGGACACAGATACCAGGGCTCTCGGGTGTAGTAGCCCGCCACCACGCGCCAGGTACTCGGCCCGTTCTGCTGTTATCCCTCCCGCGAAGTGGGTCCAGCTGGGTGGGAAAGGTGCTCGGTGCCGCGGAGAATGCGGCCTACCTGAGAGAACCGGTCACTCAAGGCCTGAAGGAAGAAATGAGTGGCGGAATAGTGCGCAATATTCTAGGTGATACGCTCGGGGAGCACTACCGATCCGCCGCACTTCGTGCACTTCGAGGCATACCGAAGTTTTCGAGAAATATCGCCACAAGCCCCGAGCAATGGGGGCTTCTGGGGCGATCCAGTCGCATTGTCGTAATCAAGGAAGTAAATCCGCTAGCACTACCAGTCTACATAGAGGCTGCGAGGCCTTACGTCATACTCCTGCTCCGCCACCCTGCGGCCGTCGCCTTGAGCCACCAGAAGTTGGGATGGCTTGGAAATCCGGATACAGTCGCCGGCTCGCCGAGTGACGGAGATGTCTGGTTACGCAATGGGTGGCGACAGGCGGAAGTGATCGCGAGTGCACTGCGTACGCTCGCCACCTATGAAGGCCACTGTGTCATTCGCTATGAGGATATGTGTCTTGCGCCTGAGAAGGAGTTCGAGAGAGTTGCGCGAGAAACGGGTCTGCAGTTTGGCCCCGATCTTGAAGGCGAGATCAGTCGTACGACAAGTGGAACCGTGGACAATGGGGCGTACAGCGTGCAACGGGATTCCAGACGTATGGCCTGGCGTTGGCGGGAGGAGATTGACCCGGGTGCCCTGAGGAACCTTCGCGAAGGGTACCGCCGTGTCCCCACCGGATATTACGATGGGGACGATGAATGGCTGAGCCTTTAGTGCCAGCCTTGCAGCGGGGCTCTGGTGTGCTCCTCCGAACACAAATTTTGAACATCGAACCGGTCTGCCTCTGACCAGTTCGCGCCATCCAGACAGGCTTTTCGTCTGTAGATGGCATAACATCAAGCAAATTTGGCAAGCGTAGCGCAGGATTCATGAGTCCAGCCGAGAAACTGATTACAGTAGTCATTCCGCTGTACAACAAGCGAGAAACCATCCGCCGAGCGATCTCTTCGGTGCTCGCCCAATCTGAGCCGCGCTTTGAATTGGTCGTTGTAGATGATGGGAGTACTGACGACTCGGCGGAAATTGTCGCCGAGTTTCAGGATCCCCGCCTGCGCCTGGTTCGACAGGAGAACGCAGGTCCTGGCGCTGCCAGGAATACCGGTGCGCGGCTCGGTGAATGTTCCTACCTGGCGTTTCTGGATGCTGACGATGAATGGGAGCCAGGATTCCTGAGTACCGCGCTTTCGCGATTGGAAGAATTTCCACAGGCGATTGCCTACGTTTGCGGGTACGATGCGGGCGAGTTTCGTCTGAACAGACCGAACAAGATTCTGGCCCTGGGCATTTCAGGATGCCTGAATATTGCCGCGGATACAGATGGAAAGACGCTGAAAAAATACGTGGATGCAATGCATTCGAGTTGCACCATGGTACGGCGTGACGATTTCTTTCGGGTTGGTGGCTACTATGCCAAGAACAGCTGCAGATATGGCGAAGACAGCTACCTCTGGCTGTCAATTCTGCTATCTGGGCCTGTATTTTGGGACCCAGAAGAGTTGACCAGGTTTCATGTCGAAGACTCGAGTCTGGGTTTCGCGACCACAAGGCGAACACAGGCTCGGCCAATTTCGATAGAGGGACTGGACATTGGAAGCCTTATCGAACCTGAAATGCTACCCGCGCTGAAACGAGTGGTACTAGAGTATACAAACATGGACCTGGGAATACTTCGTCGCTCCGGCGCATTCCCACAGGCCGTGGAACTCCGCGCAATACATGGATTGAATGACCCAGGTTCTCTACTGAAAGACGGATATTGGCGTTTGAGGTACTTGTTGCGCCTTTGCTAGGGGCGGGCGTTAGCGTGCGGGGCGTAAATATATCCAGATAAAGCTTCGAACTTTGCCCAATATTTCGAACAGAAGCCTGTCGCGCGATTTAATTTCGCATTCCCCCCATTCTGAAGGAAATTGATAGCCCCATTTCTCCATGAAGGGACCAAACACCTGTCGCGCACGCCGCCGGGCTGCATCATCAAAATATGATTGCCAGTTCATGTCGCGTTTTGCTGTCTTGTTTGCGATTGGCAATGGCCTCACCTGATCTATCCCGAGCTGCGATAGAACTGTCGAAAAGTCATCCTGGATGGATTCGAATCGTATTACGTAGTCGAACTTTTCGTGATCAAGTCGGCTCCAGTTGTCGTATGGGAGCTTGTAGAACCTCATGAAATAATCGGCAAAGCTATCGCCATGCTTTTGAATATAACGAAACCGGGTAAGGTCGGCGTGTTTGTCCAGTCGGCCGTAGATTCCACGGCGAACACCGAGCTTCTTGGGGTCGGTGAATCGTCCTCGGTGATCCGTCCTGTATTTTTCGTAATGACTTACTGCGCGGTCCAGGGGATTTCTCAGACCAGAAAAGACATAGTAATTTTTCTGCTCCGGAGTCGCGTGCTTCAGAAAATCACGATATGTCGCGTGTTTTCCCAGCAGCTTTTTACCGCCGTACAGTTCGCACAACTCGCTACTGATCGCAGTCGTGCCGCTCAGGGGCAACTCGATAAAGACGTACCTGTGGCGGTCACTGACGATCATTTTCGCTAGTACTCTTTTTGACAAGAACGTAAAAACTGCGGACTTCGAGTATTGCGGATCTGAAGAAAATGGTAGCCAAATTCAGTATAGACCATTCCTGGATATTGCCGAGCAGCGGAAATCTCCAAGGTATTTCCGTAGCCGCAGAACCTTGCCGGCGTGGCCAACGGTCCTTCGCGATCTCAAATCATGTCTGAACAGGGAATTAGGCCTGCGGCTGTATGAGGGCGGGCGGAAACGCAGGCGGGGCGGGCGATTGCTGCTCCTCGCAGTGCTCAGGTTCCTGGCTCCTGCCTTTTCTATGGGCCGGGGGGAACAAAATTCGATGGGGAATCTTTGTGCATATAGACACTTGTTGATATAGCTCATTACACTACTAGAAGCGTGGGAGCCGATGCTCGGTTGTGCGACGCCCTTGAAGGGCATTGCAGCCGGGCATGACGATTCACTTGACCCGGGTTTGAGAATGCTGTCCTTGATATTGATCGGACGTCGGCGAGGCGGGTGTGATTGGCAACGCCTGCTAAAATGATACTTCGTGGATTTATTGAAGGGCTGTATGAGTGACTGGGATGGACGAGGCAACGCCAATTGAATAGACGTAAGAGCTCCTTGGCACCCGATTTAAACCATCCCGTTCGGGTAGGCGGCTTGCCGTCGACGACTGCCGCCGTGCAAGTGGAGTTTCGCTCGCTGAGTAGTGTCGCATGAGTGATGCGTCAGCCTACGCAGTGTTCCTGCTCCCGTTGGCTGCGGTGGGTTTCGTTCTTTTTCTTGCCAGCTTTCGCAATGCACTGTGGTTCCTTACCTTCCACCTGGTGGTTCGGTCGCTGATAGACAGTGCTTCGCAGTACACATACTTGCCTGTCATCGGGCCGCTGTCGATTGCGGCAACGTACTCGGTGATCTACATCTGCTTGATCTTCGTTTTCCTGGTCTCCAAGCGCAAAAGGATATTCTCTCCGCTGCTGGTTCCGCTGGCGGCCTACCTTGTCGTGCTGCTCCTGAGTACCATATTCAGCGGACGTTGGACGGATCTCATCGAGGTATCGATCAAGTGGGTCTATTTTTACCTCGTCTTTCTTCTCGCCTGGAGCATTGCCGATAGCTACCCGATGCGGAAGATCGCCTGGGCACTGACGATAGGCGCGAGCTACCCGATCGCCAATCAACTCTTGATGTCCGTAGTCCGTGGTCCAAAATGCATCGAAGGGCAGGCGATTTGTAGCTATGTCGGGAGCTTCTACCACGAAAGTGAATTGGCGGCATGGATACTGATTTTTATCCTGGGTACGATGCTGGGCTTCAGATCCAATTCGAAACCTCGGGTAAAGTACTTTTTCCTGGCGGCTATCCTGGTAGGTGTTCTGTCTCTGCTTCTAAACGGGTATCGCACGGCAATCCTCGCCTTCGTCGTGCTGCTGATCTATCTGTATGTCGTCTACTTGCGGAAGCTATCGGTTCCTGTTGCTATTTTTGTCGGGTTTGCGTTTGCGTGGTTCGGAGTCGCCGGTTTTATCTATGCATATGATTCACTTGGCGCTTATATCGGCGACTTTGTCACAGTCTTCTCAAATCCAGGCCATTACCTGACGATTAGCGGAGAGCCGGACAACAAGGAAGTATTTTCCGGGCGCCTCTACCTGTTCAGTCTGACCCTGTACCAGTATGTAAACGGGGGGCCAGTGGAGTATTTGCTTGGCATTGGACCGAACGGAGTGCAGGCAGAAATAGGGGTGTACGCTCACAATGAATTTGTATCCGCGTTGGTGGAGTCCGGAATATTGGGCTTTCTCGTTTTTGCGTGGCTTTTGTTGGTTTGCTGGAAGGTCGTAGCAGCGTCGAATGACAGGCTTTTGCTCGGTGTATACCTTTGTGTTCTCGTAATGGCAATGGCGACCATGCCCTTGCACAATATTAGGTCAATGGTTTTGCTGGCCGTCACGTTCGGGATCGCATACGGACAGTATGCAAAACAGCGAGTTTCTGTTCCTGGGCGGCGTACGAAGAAAATCGTAGGGAATGTTGGCCCTATGCGGGCATGATTACAGCAACTGCAGACGCATTTATCGGTTCCTTCCGGAGTGCTCGTTCTTGAAACTGAGTGTCGCTCGAAGTGAGAGCATTCAACTTGAATCTCGAATGCGTGGATAAGCTATGAGTCTCATGAAGTACATCAGAAGGCTAGGTACGCTATTGAGGCAGCGCGTCCATGGTGTCGTGAAGGGACACAGGATCGCGTTTATTCACATTCCCAAGACGGGTGGTTCATCGATCGGGGTGGCGATAGCTGACTCTTTCGGTGTGTTAGCGAGAGTGCTACCGAACAGGATGGTCTATGTGAATGCCGGGGCTAGCATGGATGCCGCGCGGTTAGGTGGCGACGAACTGGTAGGGTACAGAGAGGCTGTCGTTCGCTATTTTATGCAATTGAGGCAGGTGCGCTATATCGGTGGGCACATTCCGTTCAGTCCCGCTGCCAAAGCGGAACCAGGTTGTGATTGGGATTTTGTTGCTGTATTCCGTCACCCGGTAAAGAGATGGATATCAGCGTACTACTACGACAGATTCAAAGAATCTGACCATGCAAAGATCGATCAGGATATTGCTTCATTTCTCTCTACCGACCGCGGTAGAAATTGGGGTTGCATGTACGTCTCGCTGTTGTGTGGAAAGTCCATTGAGCGCGATGTTGTCGATCAGAGAATTCTTGATGAGGCCATCAAAAATCTTGGGCAATTTGGTGTTGTCGGTGTGCTCGAGCATATGGATAGATTTGCAGCGGACTATCAAGAACGCTTTGGTGTGAAGCTAAATATCGGAGTGACCAATCAAAATCCGGTCAAGTCCTATGAAGAGCGCGAAGAAATCACACCAGAGCTTTTGGCGGAGATAGAAAGAGTCTGTGAACCGGACATGGCGGTATACCAGGCTGCCCTCCAGATTCGTAAGTCGTCAGCTTAGAAATTGCAATGAAGTATCTGGATGTTCAAGAAATAGAGTCCGATGTGGCTACAACTCAAAGCTCAGGGAACCGTCCGATTCACAGTAGTTTCCATGCAATCGAAAAAAAGCGGCGCTCACCGGCGATTTGGTCCTGAAGACAATAGAGCGAATTGACATCTTTTAGTTAATGGAAGAGCCGAAAAAATTCTCGATTTACTTTCTTTCGGTCGCTTTAGGTTCGATGCGAGGGCGGCGTGGCGCGAATTTTGCCTCAACCAGTGGCATAGGGTTCGAGGTTTAGGAACTCCAAACATTCACGGGATTGAAGTGGGCGCCATTTATTTTCTGGCGTGGTGTTGTCTGTGTACCCGAGCGTTCTCTGAGTCATGCTAAAGATCGTGCAAAGCTTCCGAGTAGAGGTATGTCGGGGGCAAATTCAAAGTCATGTAGAGGCTGGAAATAGCTAGTGCAGTCAGATTCCCCCAAAAGAATTCTTATCCGAACGCTGCCATTGGCGAATGCAAACTATGGTGGATTACTTCAGGCATACGCACTTCAAAGCGTATTGCATGACCTGGGATATTTGCCTTCGACTGATACCGGCGTGTTGCAGTACTCCTACTGGACTTTCGCTCGTATCAAGCAGGAAATTAAGAACACGCTTGTCAACCATACGCCGCTAGGTGTGCTGAATTACCTTCCGGTTTCAAAGTGGACGTTGAGAGAGGCAATGCGCAGAGAGTCATCCAGGAAGATGATGGAGTTTGTTGATAATCATATCTCAACTGTCATGCTGTTTCGGCAATCTGGAAAATTTGTTCCTGAAGTATTGGACGGCTTTGATGGGTTGCTGGCAGGTAGTGACCAAGTCTGGCGACGAGCATATAGCGATATAACATCCTACTTGTTTGATTTTGCCGCTGGTTCAAAACATATAAAGGCCTCCTACGCAGCTTCATTTGGGATGGATGATATCGATGAGTACGGACCTGAGTTGAAGAATCGAAGCGCCGTTCTCGCGAAAGCTTTGGATGCGGTATCCGTCAGGGAAGCTGCAGGAGTTGAGATATGCTCACAATGTTGGGGTGTAGAGGCCTTGCAGCATGTGGACCCTACCTTGTTGCTTAGCAGGTCACACTATGATCGTCTGGCGGGTTCCGCCAATTTTCGGAAATCTGGTCCGTACCTCCTCTCCTATATTTTGGATGATGAGAGTAAGCCCCGTGAAGTTGAGCAGCGTCTCGGCGCGGCGTTGTCATTACCTGTCGAACGACTGATGCACAATTCACCCAAGGAGTATCGGGAGTATCGAGGCAATAGGGGGCGTTATGCACGACCCACGGTTTATGAATGGCTGGCAGCCTTCAGGGATGCGGAGTTTGTAGTCACTGACTCATTTCATGGCACCGTTTTTGCTATTCTGAACAACAAGCCGTTTATTTCTTTGGGGAATCAGTTTCGGGGCATATCACGCTTCGATTCACTATTGAGCTTACTCTTGTTAAGAGACAGACTCGTCCTGGAGGACATTTCCAGAATTGAGGAGATCGCCAGCTCGCCAATCGACTGGACGCAAGTGACGTCGATACTCGAGCAGGAGAGATCCAGGAGTCGTAAGTACTTACTCAAAGTATTTGAAACTCGTGGAGAAGTGGCATAGCGGCACGCTGTCTTTGGATCGAATCACGTCGGTCGACAACTCCAAGAACTCACTCGCGATCATGGGTTCATTGTCGAAATTGTCAGGGAGTCTTGAATTGAGTATTGATGAAGTAAAGGTCGTTGGTGTCGGATGGGGAAAAACCGGTACAAGTTCGCTGGGTAAGGCACTTAAGATACTCGGTTTTGATCGTCATGTATCTTACTCCCCTGAGCTTGTCATGATGCTCAAAAAGGGGCGAGTAGATGATGTATTGGCTCGCCTTGAAAACTTCAATGCAATGGAAGACTGGCCTTTTCCCCTTATGTACCAAAGCATTGACCAGCATTTTCCCAATGCGAAATTCGTGCTTACAGAGCGGGATCCTGAGAAGCGCATGACGAGTTATCAGGGGCATGTACAACGGGAAGACAGTGCAGCTAAGCGCAATTCACTATTAGGGATTGGGCCGCGCATCAAGGAGCAGATTAAGGCGTACAGGCTTCGCAGAATCAGAAAGTATATCTACGGATTCAAGGAGCCAGACCTGCATCCTGAAGAAATGATAGCGCTCTACAAAAAGCACAATATGGAAGTCAGGAACTACTTTAAAGATCGGCCTCAAAAACTCCTGATCGTGAATTGGGAGAACGGTGATGGATGGAACGAGCTTTGTGGTTTCCTGGAACTGAGTGAGCCAGCGGAAGAGTTTCCCCATTTGAAAGACCGTCGGAAATTTTCCTCCTAAGATCGTTTGGGAAGTCTGCTCGTTTCCAGGTCATGGGTACCCGGCTTCCTCGAGCTTTAGTCCAGTGGATTCAGAGAGGGCCCTGTTTCCCTGACGATAGAATTTCCTCAGATACTCAGTTTGTTCTGCCGAATATGAAGCTGGGCGGCTCCCAAATCTGCTGCCTGGATTTTCAGTCGAATTTTTCTGTGTGATAGATGAAATAAATCCAGATAAGCCGGGAAGCATTGAGCCAAGCCGCTTTTTTGCCTTGTCCAGGCTTGTCAGCCGTACATTTTCTTTTTTCAGGCTGAATTCGGTCACCGGGATATTCTTGCCCGGGCAGGCGAGTTCGCAAATATCTCGCAAAAATGTTTCAGGGTCTCTGGTCAGGTCTTCAACCATCGCAACTTTGACGTTGTTGTGTCCGAACATATCTGCGTAGACGCTGTACGTATTGAAGTAGTTCAGGCGGTGTAATAGAGACCCCCTACCCTGAATGTCTGCTCCAATCGCCGTGCTGATGTAATCATTCCAACGCACGGATACAGTGGATGGTTTGGATATCTCGGCGTAGATAGATGGCAGGATGTCGAGTTGATTCCTGATAATTATGAGGATCTTTGCGTTGGGGAAAATTGCCTTTAGACGTTCCGCCACTGTAACTGTGTCACACCATCCCTGCCTCTGAAACGGCGTATGGCTCCCGGAAGAGAGAACCTCGTTGGATATCACGACCGAATCTTTTCCTTCAAGGAAGTCTTGAATACTACTGCGTATCTCGTCTTTCCTTTGCTCATACTCGCAAATGCCAAGCGAAGCGATGCTGTACACCGCCCTATGAGCGTCCTCTCCGCCATCTGCAAAATCCATCTGCACGCCGAGGTAGGACAAATCGTTACACGCCTTAAAGAAGCCGCGTTGTAAGCTTGTCGAGGCACATTTTGAGTATCCTATGTGGATAAGGGGAGAGTCGCTTACAGGCACGAGCTTTGCATCCTGCTCATCTGTAGAATGCGGTGATTCTTCAAACAGTTAGATGTTTCTGACATTTTCCTTTCCTCCCGGTCGCTGGTCGCACTGGTCGAGATATCAAGCCCTGAGTTTGGCTATGAGTCTTTTCAGTGATTTGGAAACAAAAACTTTCTCGTCGCTGGACAAGCCGACAACATAGATCGAAATTACCGATATTAGAACGGAAGTAAAGCAGGAGAGGAAGAAGCGCAGGACGCCATCATCAGTGTGCAGTATAAGTGCGGTTAACACGCTATAGGTGAAGAGAACGCACAAGAGCGCGCGAAGAAGGACTTGAGATAGGTACTTCCGAATGGACAGGTTCACCATAGAACGTAAAAACAGCAAACGTAGAAAAAGCGTAATCGTTGAAATGGCAATAGCGGTATAAAACACGGTTTCGGCTGGGAGTCCCCTACTCAACAGCAGGTAAGCAATAGGTAAGTTCAAAAGAACCACACTTCCAACGACGGCTTGGTACATAGCGATTCGACCAGTCGCCTGTGCTGCTGCCATCAATGGAAGTGAGAGAGAGTTAATCAGCGTTGATAGCAAGATTAGCCGAGTGAAAGTGACTGCGTGCTCCGGTAATGTGGTTAGCCAGGTGGCTAGGACAAATTGAGCTTCCGCTAAAAGGGGTGTGGAAATTATAAACAAAAGAAAAAAGCAGAATTTCGAACTCCTGAACACCAGTTCCAACATTTCGCTGTTCTGCTCGCTGGCATAGTACTTGGTGATCTGTGGGCGAGTCGCAATCATGAAGTTCTGCACGAATTGATTAATCGCCATGTTGACCTGAAAAGCGATCCCTCTGGCTGCATTGACAGTTGGGCCAAAGAACATATTCAAAATGATGTTCACGCCTTGGTCTCTTGATACTGCCGCAGCGGCTCCGAACAAATTCCAACCAGAATACCCAACTATTTCTTTAAACAGGCGTGAATCCCAGTAATAGGAGAATCGACACTCTTCGAATCGACGATACGCGTAGGTACGCACAACCAGAGTCACAAGGGTAGTGACACCAAATACCAGGACTGCATAGAGCTTCAATGCATCAAAACTGAGATAAATAAGTAAATACGCTACCAGTAGTTTGAGCAGGACCTCGAGGATGCTGATCCACGCAAACACATCCATTCTTTCGTGGGCGATAATCGCTGCCCGGTACGGTATGGTGATGATACTCATCATGAATGAGAAGACGGAAAACTGGTACACCCAGTGTGCTGCGCTGACCCTTTCGGTGGGAATGTTGAGTTGTGTGTCTAGTAGCCAAAGGCCCAGTGTTTCAGCGAGCAGGAGAATGAGTGCGGCTACAGCGACATAGGCCATCATTATCATGCTGAATGTCTTTTTGAGCTGCTCGTGATTCTCTTTGCCCAGTTCGAAGGCGAAAAATCGCTGAGAAGCGGTGGCCATGCTTCCGCTCAGAAAGGAAAACATTGTGACTACGCCACCGACGACGTTGTAAAGACCATAGTCAACGGCGCCAAGTGCCTGTAAAACAATGCGAACCGTGAACAGCGAAACCGCCATGGTCAGAAGCATTCGGAAATAAAGAAATAGCGTATTCCGAACTATTCGCTTGTTGTTTTCCGACACTGACATTGGTCTTCGGCCCGTTGGCTCACCGGCTTTTGGGGTGAGTAAAGAATTTGGCGATGGTGCTTGTCTAAATATTTTCTATGAATTGAGTGCTAAGAGTTTAGGTAGACATCGAAAAAATATCCTTGTAACGAAGAGCGCACGCATCAATGCTGTATTGCTCACAGCTCTCCTGAAAAATATCTTCCCGCGAATTCTGGTTCCTGAACGCATTTACGCGCTCAATATTTTCACGAAGGTTTTCTGGAGAGTTGAACGCGTAGACGCCCCGCGTGGTTTTAGCCATTGAATCTATAAATTCGCTGCTTTGTGCCAGGATTATGCATCCGTAGCTCTTAGCCATATAGTAGGCGCCGGAAACCACGGCAGACCCTTCCCCATGGGTGAGGACGAGAACATCAGAAGCACTCATCAGGTCAGGTATCTCCTGGTCAGAAACAAAGCGAAAATCGCACTGCACGTCCAGATGGCGAAGATTGATGATCGAATTGATCTCTTCCTCAAGTGTTTCGTCCCGACAACGGCCCACAATCTGGAGAGGCGTCTCTTTTGGCCAGATGCTTAGCAGCTCAGGTATTCTCTTATAGCGTTTCACAGCGCCAAAACAAACGAATCGGGGGCTGCCTTCGGTCCAGCGGTCGGAAACAAGCTTGTCAGTGTAGATAGGGTGTGGCGAGTATTGGTAGTTTGGCACTAGGGACCGGGACTCAAAATGAGCAAGCTTGTAGGTGGCGATTTTTTCAAGACTGGATATCGCCCACCGGGAAATTTTCTGTCCGATCCCTGTTGCGTCATGACCAATGTAATTATGCCTCTGCCATACCAGCGGTACTCCACTGAGCCTGAACAGTAGCAACATCACGCAGAATTTGAACAGGCCGGTTACGCTGATGCTATTCCGGCTTTTGCTGATAGGCCATTCTTCCATCCAATGCACATCTATTATGGAGCCTGGAGGGATGCTCCGTTTTAAAAAATCCTGTCCTAGTGAAGCCAGCGGCTTTATCCTGAACCCCAGGTTTTCCATGACCTTGATATGCTGGTCGATATAGCCATTGCCAGGTTTTAAATGTGGTGACAGGTAGCAGTTACCTGGGGTGGATTGAGAAGCCTGGGATATCACCACACCTTAGCCTTGTGTCGAGTCGGTTGGGAAATACTGCTCCGAGGAACTATCAGAACCCTGGCGAAGAGGCTAAACGCTAATGAGGGGTAGTCGGTCAATTTCGCCGCTTGGCCGAGGAACCAAAACCTCAGAGATTTGGTATCCGAGGGGTCGCCGCGGTTAGCCCCGGAAGTAACGCACTCCGGGTTCCCGGTACTCTGCAGTAGTCTGTCCACGATGTTCGATGCAGGTTCAACTGGGAAATGGTTGCTGGGGAAATCGGTCCACGGTTTCAAATAACGTAGCACACTTGTACATCCAAGTATGCAACGGCAAATCGGCAAGTAGGCAACGGCAATCCGGGCAGGAGAGGACGCGACGGTTGCTGGTCTGAATTTCGCGTCTACGACATGCATAGGGCCTACTCCCGGAACAATCTGGCTATGTTGTGCCCGGATTTTGCTTCCATATCTTGGTCGGACTGCCTACTCCCATAATTGAGTTGATCGGTTGGCGTGCGGATACAGCGTGCTCATGTGGGCTTGCCTGGCTTTTGCCGAGTTCCCGGCAGAGGGTTGTATGCTCATGCGTGCTGAAGCTGGTGGTCGCCTGCCTTTTGGTCTGGAAAATGTATGCATTTGCCGTACCAAGCTTAGGGTGGAGAGTTCGCATATGGACCGTTGTTGGGCTGGAGGGTGACGGACTTTTGTTTGGCCTGATACTTGGATAGACTTTTTTGCCTGGCACGGACGATCGTTGGTTCCAGAATTCGACTATTCTTGGAGGTAGCTTGGCTGGACATGGGACCGGAGCCTGGTGCCAGAAGAGGGCATTTCAGGCCAGTACAATCTCCCCGGTGGCCAGGAAAAGTGCTCCCCATTGTATGTGACCTTCATTGCATCGATAGCCCATCTTTTCTATGTGGACAAATGTTTGGCGGCCTCGCTTGCCGGGACCCTCGATAGGCGAACGTACGCGACCACTCCGCCACCATCCCGGGGCCTTTTTTGCCTGTCGAAAAATTATACACACTGATGTTGTGGCGGCGTGCGGCAGGTATTCGATGCTGGCTCCCGTCCCGGAAGCCCCCAGACTAATAGGCCCCTTGGCTCCCCTTGCGAATATCGGCGCGGGTTGTGGCACTATCTCAATATGCCGGCTGCTGGTGTTGGCACCACCTGGGGGCTCCCGAAAGCGATGTAATACAGGGCGGCTAGTTTGGGGGGCACACTGCACAGTCCGACGGAGGTCTCTGAGTATCAGGGCGAGGGTCGGGCACCGGGGTGCAACTGTGAAACAGGTGGGGGCGGTGTCTGTCACGCTTTCCTGAGAAACTCCTGGAATGCCCTTGCGTGGGGCTACATTGGGTACTCGCTTTCCCAGCCCTGACACTACAATAATGCATGCGTAACTGCTCATAGCCACGCGAAGAATGTAAGGGAGAATAATGTCGAATTCTGCTAGCGCAGCCTCAGGACGAGGTACCCAGGCCAACACGTCGCCCCTGGTTTGGCTCATGTTGTTGCTGATCTGTGCCGCGGCGGTCTGCTATATCTTCTGGGACGGCCTGGTCGAGATGGAGTGGCGCTGGGCAAATATCGAGGAATACAGCCACGGGTACATGATTCCGTTCGTGGCATTCTTCCTGTTCTACCAGAAACTGCCCGCACTGATTCGCCTGAACTGGCGAGGCCGTTGGTTGGGGCCGCTACTGATGGCCGGCGCGATGCTGGGGTGGTTCCTCGGCGATCTCAGTTCTATCTACATCATTGTCCATTACGCATTTCTGCTCGCGTTGGTCGCGCTGGGAATTAGCGTGTTTGGCGTGCGTGGTTTTCGCCTGACCTGGGCTTCATTTGCATACCTGATCTTCATGATCCCGCTACCCACCTTCCTCTACCGGGGTTTGTCGGAGCAACTGCAATTGATCTCTACCCAGATTGGCGTTGCTGTCATCCAGTTGTTCGATATCAGTGTCTATGTCACCGGTAACGTCATAGACCTGGGGGTCTATCAACTGCAGGTTGTGGAAGCCTGCAGTGGCCTGCGCTACCTCTTCCCCCTGATGAGCTTCGGCTTCCTAATAGCCTATGTCTACAACGGTCCGAACTGGCATAAATGGACCATCTTCCTGAGCACGGTGGTCATTACTGTGCTCATGAACAGCTTCCGCATCGGCGTGATCGGTATCACGGTCGAGTACTGGGGCATCGAGATGGCGGAGGGTTTCCTGCATGATTTCGAGGGCTGGTTCGTGTTCATGGCCTGTCTCGGGGTTCTGTTCCTCTTGATCCTGGCCTTGAACTATGCGGGGGGCAGACGGGTATCCCCGCTGGACCTTATCGACCTTTCGTACCCCTCTCTCGCCGATATCAAGGCGGCCAGGCCTGGGTTTCGGCGTACCATGCCCGGTCTGGTGTTAACCATGCTGGTGCTGGCCATGGCTCTCCCTGCGAGTATCGCGATTTCAGACCGCGAAGAGTATGTGCCGGTGCGGGAGAGTTTTATCCGTTTTCCTCTGCTGCATGGCGACTGGGTTGGTGAGGAGACTGCCCTCAGTCCGGGTGTCCTCAAAGCCCTGGATTACCCTGACTACATTCAGGCCAACTACCGGCGCCCCGGGGATCCGATCCCGGTTAATTTCTATGTTGCCTACTATGAGTCACAGCGTACCGGCTCCTCGATCCACTCGCCGCGCTCGTGCATCCCGGGCGGCGGTTGGAAGATTTCCAACCTGACTCAGCAGGACATGGGGGACGCCCTGGGTTACTCTGGATTGCGCGTCAATCGACTTCTCATTTCCCAGGGCGACGAGTCCAACCTCGTGTACTACTGGTTCGCCCAGCGCGGGCGCGTCATCACCAATGAATACCTTGCAAAGTGGTATCTCTTCATGGATGGCCTGACCATGCAGCGTTCTGACGGCGCGCTGGTTCGCCTGGTGACACCTGTACTACCTGGCACGGATGTCGCATTAGCTGACGAGAGATTGCAGGCGTTTCTCCGGGAGTTCTACCCGATATTGCCGGAATTTCTCCCGGGCCAGGATATCCAGGTCAAGGAGATCAGCAGGAGTCGTCAGAACAAGACCAGCTAGTCATGGAATACCTTTACAGCCTAACCATCGCCCTGTTCCTGACGATCGCCCTGATCCCCCTGCTGATCAGGCTGTCGACTCGTCTCGGGCTGATCGATGACCCGTCGGCGGAGCGCAAGGTGCACGCGGTGGTCATGCCGCGCACCGGCGGGCTGGGGATCATCATCGGCGCCGCGCTGCCGCTGTTGTTCCTGCTGCCCTTCGAGGGCGAGGTAGGTTACCTGTTCATCGGTTGCGCGATTATTGTCGTGTTCGGCCTGCTCGACGACCGCCTCGAGCTCAGCTACAAGTGGAAGCTGTTCGGCCAGGCGCTGGCGGCGCTGGTGGTGATGGCCGGCGGAATCGCCGCGCACAAGCTGCCATTTCTCGGCCTGGACAGCGCACCGCTCTGGTTGAGTTACCCGATCACATTCTTCTTCCTGGTCGGCGTGGTCAATGGTGTCAATTTTTCTGACGGCCTGGACGGTCTCGCGGCCGGCACCTCGATCATGGCGTTGCTGCTCATCTTCCTGCTCGCCTTCCATGTCGACAACTACCAGGTGGCGATGATCTCGCTCACCGTGGTCGGTGGGGTGCTGGGTTTCCTGCGCTACAACACCTTTCCCGCCAACATCTTCATGGGCGACGCCGGCAGCCAGTTCCTCGGGTTTATCATCGCCTGCCTCGCCCTCATGGTTACGCAGGACGAGATCGCGCCCTACAGCGCCTTCCTGCCGGTGCTGATCCTCGGCATCCCGATCATGGATATCATCCAGGTAGTGCCGGTGCGAGTACACAAGAAGCTGCCGCTGCCGGGGCCGGACAAGGAACACTTCCATCACCAGATAGGCAAGCTCGGCTTCACCCACACCGAGGTGGTGGGAATCATCTACATCCTGCAGACGATCCTCATGGCCGGCGCCTTCGTCTTTCGCTTCCATGTGGATTTTGTTGTCGCCGCCTTCTATGCCGTATTCGTCTTTATGGTGCTGGGCGCCCTGTTACTGGGCAATTACCGGGACTTCTCCTTCCACCCGCCGGAAGACATACCCGGCCGCGAGCGGCGCAATAACTTCCTGCGCCGCTTCGACTGGTATTACCACAACTCCGGCCGCTACCTGGCGGTGTTGCTTGGCGTATTCCTGCTGGCGGCGGCGCATTACGCGGTGCCCGGCACCTCCCACCTGCGCATGGGTCTGAGCCTGCTGGGCGGGGTAATTGCCAGCGCGCTGCTCACGCGCTTCGCGCAGGCACAGACGATCTTCCGCTGTGTGCTGTACCTGGCCTGTGTGATGATGGCCTACCTGCTGCTGTCCGGTGAACTCGGGGAGACCGAGGTTTACGTCGTGGTGGGCAGTTCCGCCCTGCTGCTGGTCAGCCTGATGCTGGCCATTCGCATGACGCGCAAGTCGGACTTCCGCCTGACCACCCAGGACCTGCTGATCACCCTGGTCATCGTGCTGGTTCCCCTGCTGCCGATCGATTTGTTGCAACAGTACGCGCTCGGTCGGGTCATACTCCTGGTGGCGCTTTTGATGTATACCAGCGAGTTCATTTTGCATCGCGCCACCCGCATGGTGGCCTTTACCAGCGGTTGTGCGATAGCGGCCTTGCTGGCACTGTTTTGAATCGACAATAAAAAGAACCTGGAGCTTACTCGGAGTTAATTATGGTGCGTATCGGACAACGCGGAATCATTCTGGCCCTCAGCGCGACATTGCTGTTATCGGCATGTGGCGGCAGCGAGGAGCGCCAGGCGAAATACCTGGAGCGGTCGAAGGAACACTACGCCGCCGAGAACTACGACAAGGCGAAAATCGACGCCCGCAATGTACTGAAAATTAACCAGAACAACGCCGAGGCCCGCTACATGCTCGCCCTGGTGGCAGAGAAGCAGCAAAAGTGGCGCGAGATGGCCGGTGCCCTGAACGCGGTGTTGGAGGTGAATCCGAATCACGTCGACGCCAACATCAAAATGGCGCAACTCCTCGCGGGGGCCGGGGAACTGGACGACGCACAGGAGAATATCGACCGCGTCCAGCAACAGGAGCCGGATAACGCCGACGGACTGGCGGTGAGCGCCTTGATCGCCATGAAGCGCGGCGAGCGCGACGACGCCCTGGCCAGGGCCGAGAAGGCGCTGCAACAGGATCCGGCCAAGATTCTGGCGCTCTCGGTGATGGGCTCGCTGATCGGTACCTCCGACCCGGGCCGTGTGCTGGAATTTGTGGACCGCGGGCTGGCGAAAGAGCCCGATGACGTCGACCTCATGAAGCTGCGTATTGCTGCGCTGGAGCAGCTCGGGCGCAGCGAGGATGTGATCGGCGAACTTGAAAAACTGGTGGCGAGCCACCCCGGTGACGTCACCTACGTACGTCAGTTGGCCGCCTATTACGTGAGCAAATTCCAGGCCGATGCGGCGGAAACCATGCTGCGAGAGCAGCTGGCGGCGCACCCCGACGACCCGGACTACAAACTGGTGATGGTCGAGTACCTGCGCCAGGTCGAGGGCGATGAGGCGGCCCGGGACGAACTGCAGAAAATGCTCGCCGCCGACCCGGCCAGCGTCGAGGTCCGCTTTTCGTTGGGCAAACTGCTTGAGCAACTGCGTCAGCTCGAGGATGCCGAGGCGGTGTACAAGGGAACCTTCGATCACGGCGAGGAGGGCGAGGCCTACCAGGCTGCCCGAGTCAGCCTGGCGGACATCAGCCTGGGGCGCGGCGAACTGGAAACGGCGCAACAGTGGGTCGACCAGGCGTTGGAGAGGGAAGCCGGGGATCCGGAGGCCCTGCTGGCGCAGGCGCGCATCAAGTTCGCGCGCCAGCAGTACGAGGACGCGATCCCTGACCTGCGTATGGTGCTGCGCTCCGCGCCGGATGACGCCCGCGCACTGCTGATGATCGCCGAGGCCCAGCGCCACACCGGTGCCGTGGACCTGGCCCTGGACAACTACCGCAAGGTGCTGGAACTGCGGCCGGACAACACCATCGCCCTGTACCAGAGCGCCAGCCTGATGTCCTCGCGCCAGGAATACGCCAAGGCTGCGGCCAATTTCGAGAAGCTGCTGGAGATCGAGCCAGAAAGCATCCAGGCGATCAACGAGCTCTCCGGCATCTATTCGCGCCTGCAGCGCTGGGACGACGCCGAGGCACTGATCCAGCGCCTGGCCGGCGACGACAAGACCCAGCCGGTGGCAGACCTGTTATCCGCGGGCCTGGCACTGCGCCAGGACCAGCCGGAGGAGGCCCTCACCCTGGCCAAGGCCGCGCTGGAGGCCAACCCGCAACTGACCGGCGCGCTACCCATTATCAGCGGCAGCTACTACCGCCTTGGGCAGACCGACGAGGCGCTGGCCTGGTTCCAGGACTACCAGCAGGCGCACCCGGACGACAGCCAGGCGGCGACGATCCTCACCAACCTTTACATGCTCACGGGCGATGCCGACAAGGCGGAAGCGGGTTACCTGGCGATCATCGAGACCTCGCCGGAGAAGATCGACCCGTACATCAACCTCGCCCGCCTGTACGTCGCCCGTGGCGATGCCGATGCGGCGGACGCGGTATTCAGGCGCGGCCTGGAGGCGAACCCCTCCAGCACCGTCCTGCACGTGGCGCTGGCCAACCGCTACACGGTGTCCGGTCGGGCGGATGACGCGCTCAAACTGCTCGAGGACATCCACGCCCAGGCGCCGGAGGTACGCGTCGTCACCAACAACCTGGTGGCGATCCTGCTCGACTATTTCCCCACCGAGGAGAACCTGCGGCGGGCGCGCGAACTCACCGCGGGATTCGAGAATTCCTCCTCTCCGGCGGAGCTCGACACCCGCGGCTGGCTACAGTACCGCCTGGGTAATATCCCGCAGGCGATCAGCCTGATGCAGGCGGCGCGGCAGGCGGGTGGCGAAGGCCCTGAATACGCCTACCACCTGGGCATGGCCTATCACAGCAACGGGCAGATGGAACTGGCGAAGCAGGAACTGGGCAACGCGCTGGCCGACGAGGCTGCCCAGTTCCCCGGGCGCGAGGAGGCGCAGAAGGTCTACGACAGCCTGGAGTAAGACTCCAGGTATCCTGTCCTGCAACTGGTCTCCTTGTGTAGAGCTGTTTCAGGACGGATCACGGGCATAAAAAAAGGCGGATGGTGACATCCGCCTTTTTTATTGGTTGCCGCAGGCTTACTTGCGCAGGCGGCGTCCGCCGAGGCCGAGCATGCCGGCAATCAGCAGGCCGAGGCCGGCCAGGGGCAGCGCCGGTACTGCTACCGCGTCGACCGGGCCGGGGGTCGGCGGCACCGGTGCGGCTGCTACGGACCAGTCCAGGGTGGTGGTCGCGGTGCCTGCCGTCGTGTCGATGGACACGGTGGTGAAGGAGTCCCAGGTGCCGGTCACGGAATCGTAGGCCTTCGGCGTACCCAGGGTCAGGAACGGGCATACGTCGAAGCCGCTGACAGGCGTACAGGTGGCGTCGGTGAAGGTTCCGCTCGCGGGGCCGGAGAAATCGAAGCTCGCAGACCCGCTGATTTCGACCACCGCGACGATCGGTGCGGTGACCGAGCGGGTCTCGGTGTAGCTGATGGTCAGCATGTCGCCGCTGAGGTTACCGGTACCGGAACCGACGGTGGTGGAGGTGCCTGCGCCTACCGTGCCGCCGCCGTAGGAGGCCGTGACCGCCTGGGCCATGGCCGTGGAACCGCCTGCCCCCAGGCTGATGGCAAGTGCCATGCTCGCTAATTTTTTCATATCTGCTCTCTCGCAAGATCGGGTAGTCCGGCCGTCTTCCGCGCTGTGTGGGCAGTGGAAGACCCGTGACTTTCCGTCCCAGGCTCACGCCTGGTTTGGCTCATCCAGGTGTTATTTGCTTCATTCCCTGCGCCGCGTGTGCCGGAAACGGTGACCGCATTCCTCCACAGCACGGCAATAGGCCTGTCAGACAGGCCGAACTAGTCTATCAAGTTGGCTTTGGGTGGAAAGGAAAAACTGCTGTCAGGATTTTTTACAGTCGCTGCGCGTGAAGCTATGGAAATAGGGGTTTGCCACTGCTGGCGGGGTCGCAGGGAAGGCGGGCTAGAAGCGATAGCGAGCGATATTGATACCGTGTGATTCGGGGGGCAGGCTGCGAGAGATAGAAACCGGCCGTTCGGGGTTCTGTTTCTGGCTCTCCTGCAGGTCGACGATGCGCGGTTTGGGGTATTCCCGTTTCTCGCGGTCCAGCACCAGCACAACCTTGGGCAGCAGGCGCCGGGTGCGGCTTTCGGCCACCACGACCCCGACTTCGCCGGTGGAGAGCTCGACAATGGTGCCCGGCGGGTAGATACCGATGGCCTGGATCAATGCCTCGACCATCTCCGCCTGGAAACGCTTGTCGCGCTCGGAGTAGAGCACGCGTACGGCATCCGCCGGTGCCTGGGCGTCGGCGTAGCTGCGCCGCGAGGTCATCGCGTCGTAGGTGTCCACCAGGCCGGCGATGCGGGCGAAGGGCGGAATGCTCTCGCCGGACAGGCCGCGCGGGTAGCCGCTGCCGTCGTGTCGCTCGTGGTGGAAACCGACCATGTCGATGACATCCTGGTTGATGATGCCGCTTTTCTTCACCAGGTGGACGCCGTGCGCCACGTGGTGGTGCATCTCGCGGGTTTCCTCGTCGGTCAGCGGGCGGTCCGCCTGCAGCAGGTCGGGGTCGACCAGCAGTTTGCCCACGTCCATGAGCATGGCGCCCATGGCCAGCGAACGCAGGTCGCGCTTGTGCAGGCCGATCTGCCGGCCCAGGGCCACTGCCCAGATTGAGGTCGACAGGGAGTGCTGGTAGCTGTATTCGTCGTGCTGCTTGAGGCGCCCGAGCCACAGGCAGGCATCGGGGTTGCGGCTGATACTGGCGACGATGGGGTCGCTGGCCTTGCGCAGGCGCAGGGTGTCCAGTTTGCCCTTCTCGGCGGCGGTGTCGAAGATGATGGTGATGTCTTCGAGCAGGTCGTCCAGGGCCTGGCTGGCGCGCGGGTGCTCGTCCTTCCAGGGCACCTGGTCGGCGTAGTTGGCCAGTTCCCGGCCGCGGAAGATTTCCTTCATGCTCTTGCGCGGGCGGCCATCCGAGGCCCGGCGTGCCAGGTTCTCGCTGATGTACACGCACTTGCGCACGTCGACCCAGACGTAGTCGCAGTAATCGCGCACGCGCTCAATATCCTCATCGCTGACGATGAGGAAGCCCTGGGTGAGGAAAGGGGTGCCCAGCCATGGCCTGTCCAGGCTGCTGACGAACATTCCCCGGGTGAGGTCCGTCGTCGGGACCTTCACAGTTTGGAGCATGGCCAACCTCAGTTCGAGTGGTGCCGCTGTTTTTTCTCTAGCCGAAATTACTCCTTTCTACTCCGCGTGTCTGAAAAATCTCTACTTTTTTGCAATTCGCCACCCGCCTGGGTAGACGCCCCACGGTACTGCCGTAGTGGTCGCTAACTGTCGTCAAACTGGGGTAAACGTCTGCGATTACTGTGGTTTGTCGGGCATCCGGTCCAGCGTGTTGTTGACGGCAAAGGGCGGGGTGCGGGGCCGTTGGAGCGGCGCTCGCCAGGCTCTCACGCACCGCCTGGCCTGGGTGCTGGCAGGCGGCGACGCGCAGTCCTGGCGTACTGCGGTCGATAGACCGCCTGCGGGGCCGCGTGCATAATGCGCCGCATGTATTATCAGTACTTTGGCCTCAGCGAAGCTCCCTTCTCGATTGCCGTCAACCCGCGCTACCTGTTCATGAGCGCACGGCACCGGGATGCGCTTGCGCACCTGCTGTACGGGGTGGGCGCGGGCGGCGGATTCATCCTGCTCACCGGGGAGGTGGGCACCGGCAAGACCACCATCAACCGCTGCCTGCTGGAACAGCTGCCGGAGAACACGGATATCGCGATCATCCTCAATCCGGCACTCAACGCCATCGAATTGCTGGCCTCGGTGTGCGACGAGCTCGGCATCGAGTACCAGCGCGACGGGCACACGCTGAAGACCCTCACCGACAGCCTGCACCGCTTCCTGCTCGACAACCACGCCCGCGGGCGCAAGACAGTGCTGATGATCGACGAGGCCCAGCACCTGGATTTCGACGTGCTGGAGCAGATTCGCCTGCTCACCAACCTCGAGACCCACAGCGAGAAGCTGCTGCAGATCATCCTTATCGGCCAGCCGGAGCTGGCCCAGTTGCTGGCGCGCCCCGAACTGCGCCAGCTCAACCAGCGCATCACCGCGCGCTACAACCTGGGGCCGCTGAACCTCAACGAGACCCGTGCCTACATCCAGCACCGCCTTCAGGTGGCGGGGATGACCGCGGACCGCGAGCTGTTTCCCGCGGCGGTGGTGCGCGGCATCTACCGTGAGACCCGCGGTATCCCGCGGCTGATCAACGTGCTGTGCGACCGCATCCTGCTCGGTACCTACGGCCGCAACAAGCGGCGCGCGGACACGCAGACCCTGCGCCTGGCCGTGCGCGAGGTGCTGGGGGAGGAGCGGGCCGAAACCCCGGCGCGCTGGCCCTGGGTATTGGCCGGGTTGTCGCTGCTGGCGATCCTGGCCGGCGGTGCGTCGCTGTGGGCCTGGCGCAGTGGCCTGCCGCCGTTCGCCGCGGCGCCCGCGTTGGTTGCCGCGCCACCGATGGTGACACAGCCGGAACCGGCCGCCGTCGAGCAAAGCATCGTGGAGCAACCCGCCGCGCGGCCGCCACGCCCGGCCGCAGCGCTCCCGGCAGTCCAGGCTGTCGCACCGGTGGCGGAATCCTCCGCCTGGTTGTTGCCGCCGGAAGATGGCGCGACAAACCTGTGGCGCCTGTTCAGCGCGCGGCCGGTCCCGGTGGACCTGTGTGACGACCCGGTGGGCGAACTGGCCTGCATCGAGGGACGCGCGCGCACCTGGAACGAGGTCGCCGTCCTGGATCGCCCGCTGTTGCTGGACGCGGTGACCCCCGAGCGCTTCGCCGCCGGCGTCCTGCTGCTGGGAATCGATGGCCGCACCGCCTGGGTGCTGGGCCAGGGTCAGGATTTGGAAGAGCGCACGCTGCTGCGCGTACCGCTGGCGGAGATCGCCCCTTACTGGAGCGGCGACTATCGCTTCCTCTGGCACCCGCCCGCCGGTTACGAGCGGCCGCTGGCACTTGGCGACAGCGGCCCTGCCGTGGCAGCGGTGGCCGCCCTGTTCGCCCGCCTCGATGGCCGCGAGCGCGCCCTGGCCGGGGAGCAGTTCAACGCCGCCCTGCAGCAGCGGGTCAAGCTGTTCCAGGCCGCCAACAACCTTGAGGCGGATGGCGTGGTCGGCGTGCGCACCCTGCTGGAACTGAACCGCGCGCTGGGCCTGGACCCGGGCGCCGAGGCGGCGCGCCTCGCACTGTCCGGCGAGCAGTCACTCGCCACCGGCGCCGGAGGTTGAGGCGAGCATGTCACTGATACTGGATGCCCTGAATCGATCGCGCGATGACGTCGGCGGTGTGCCCGGTCTGGACACCGCGCATACGCTGCCGGTGGAACCGCGTCGGCCTCTGGCCATGTGGTTGCTCGGGGCTGCGCTGCTGTTCGCGCTGGTTGTGATCGCCTGGTTGTTGCTGCGCCCGGCGTCGGCGCCCGCGCCGGCCGGCGCACCGGCGACGGTTGTAGCAACTGCCCCCGACGCAGCGCCTGCCCCGGCGTCTGCTTCTGCTTCGCCCCGCGTACCGGCCCAGCCGGGCGCGCAGCAGGCAGCGGAGGTGCAGCAAGCGGCGTCCAAACCGGTCGCAGCTGAGTCGGCAGCTCTCGAGAGACCGACTGCAGTGAATTCGGTTGCAGCCGATTCTGTGGCAGCCAATTCTGTCGAACCCGGGCCGGCCGCGGCATCTGCCGCGAGCAGTGGCGCTGTGGCGGGCCTGGCCCTGGGCGAGGCGACTGCGATGGGAGCCGGCGCCGAGACTGCGAACGCCGCCGGCAACCCCGGTACTTCATCTGCGGGCAACAGCGCAGCGGCCGACCCCGCAATCGCGGCCCTGTACGAACCGGATGGCGACGCGGCGCAGACGGCGACGGCCAAAAAGCCCGTCCAGCCCACGGCGAAACCGCAACCAGCAGCCACGGCCCGAACCGAGCCGGCTTCGCGCCCACAGCCGGCGCCGACCGCCAGCGAGGAGGGCGTCGATATCGACGCACTGGTGCGCCGCGCACAGGCGGAGATCGCCAACGCGGAACTCGCCGCGCACCCGGCGCCGTTTGTCGGCAGCCTTTCACAGCAGACCAAGGACGCGATCCCCACGCTGCTGTATTCCGCCCACGACTACTCGGGCAAACAGGGGCAGTCCTCGGTGGTGATCAACGGCCGGCAGCTGCGTGTCGGCGGCAGCCCGGCAACCGGTATCAAGGTCGACGAGATTCTCCCCGATTCCGTGGTGCTCAGTTTCCAGGGCAAGCAGTTCCGCCTGCGTGCCCTGAACAGCTGGGTCAATCTCTAGCCGGCAGCAAGGGGTCAGAGCCACGGCTCTGACCCCGGTCCCACCCGGCAACCAGGCTCCCGCGCGTAAGGGGTCAGAGCCACGGCTCTGACCCCGGTCCCCATCCGGCATCCAGGCTCTTGCGCGCAAGGGGTCAGAGCCACGGCTCTGACCCCGGTCCCTGGCCCGAACGATCAACCTTAATTTTTACGTCGTCTTGTGGCAGGATGCTCGCGCTGCAAGGAGACAATAATGAATAAAACGATCCAGCGCGCCCTCGCGCCCGCTTTAACCCTGACCTGCCTGCCCGCTTCTGCCCAGACCATCGACGCCGCCGACACCGCCTGGATGTTGACGGCCACCGCGCTGGTGCTGTTCATGACGATCCCCGGCCTGTCGCTGTTCTACGCCGGCCTGGTGCGTGTGAAAAACGTGCTCTCGGTGCTCATGCAGTGCTTCGCGCTCACCTGCCTGATGTCGCTGCTGTGGTTCGCCGCCGGCTACACCCTGGCCTTCGGCTCGGACGGCGTCGAGCAGGGCCCGTTCATCGGCGACCTCGGCAACCTGTTCTTCGCCGGTATCGGCATGGACAGCGTCAACGGCACCATCCCCGCCACCCTGTTCGCCATCTTCCAGATGACCTTCGCCATCATCACCCCGGCGCTGATCGTCGGCGGCTTCGCCGAGCGCATGCGCTTCTCCGCCATGCTGTTGTTCTGCGCGGTGTGGATGCTGGTGGTCTACGCCCCGGTGTGTCACTGGGTGTGGGGCGGCGGCTGGCTCGGCGCCATGGGTCTGCAGGATTTCGCGGGCGGTACCGTGGTGCACATCACCGCCGCGGTGGCGGCGCTGGTTGCCGCGCTGGTCATGGGTCCGCGCCGCGGCTTCGGCAGCGTGGCCATGCCGCCGCACAACCTGACGCTCACCGTGGCCGGTGCCGGCATGCTTTGGGTCGGCTGGTTCGGTTTCAACGCGGGTTCCGCAGTCGCCGCCAACAACAGCGCGGCCATGGCCATGCTGGTTACCCACCTCTCCGCCGCTGGCGGCTCCCTGGCCTGGATGGCGATGGAGTGGATTCGCCACGGCAAGCCCTCGGTGCTGGGTATCGTCACCGGCATGGTGGCGGGCCTGGGCACCATCACCCCGGCCTCCGGTTCCGTGGGTCCTGCCGCGGCGGTGGTCATCGGCCTGTGCGCCGGCGTGGTCTGCTACTTCGCCACCAACTGGCTGAAGAATCGCCTGCGCATCGACGACAGCCTGGACGTGTTTCCGGTGCACGGCGTCGGCGGCATTCTCGGTACCCTGCTCGCCGGTATCTTCTGCTCCACCAGTTTGGGTGCCTTCAGCGGCAACGGTTTCTCCGATGGCATCGACAGCATCGGCGGCCAGCTGTGGGTGCAGTTCATCGGCGTGATCGCGACCTTCGCCTATTCGGCGGTGGTGAGCTGGGTGATTCTCAAGGTGGTGGACGCGATGATCGGCCTGCGGGTGGACGCCGACGAGGAGACCCAGGGCCTGGACCTGGTGCTGCACGACGAGCGCGGCTACGACCTCTAGACCGGTGCATGGGGCCGTCGCCGCGGCCCCGGTTCAGGCGAAGCGCAGTTCCAGGCCCAGCTTGCCCAGCTGGGCCTGTTCCTGTTCCAGTTCGCTCACGGTGAGCGGGTGGGAGTCCATCCAGCCCTCGGGGAAGGCCAGGGCGATGCTTGCTTCTTCCGCCTCGACGTTGAAGTCCGGCAGCTCTTCCAGCGCCTCCACGTACTTGAAGCGGCCCGCCAGGCGCAGGATCGCCAGCAGGTAGTGCAGGTGCGTGTGGCGCGCCTGGGCGATGGCCTCCTGCAGGCTCGAGTCCGCCTTGCCGCGCTGGCCCTGGGCGAGCACCGCCATCAGTTCCTGTTCCTCCTGCGAGAAGCCCGGCAGGTCCGCGTTGCGCAGCAGGTAGGCACTGTGGCGGTTGAAGTGCTTGTGCGAGATGGCGGTGCCGATCTCGTGGGTGCGCGCGGTCCAGTGCAGCAGCTCCCAGTCCTGCTTGTCGAGTTTCCAGGCGGCGCGGGTGGCGTCGTAGAACAGCCGGCAGCGGCGTTCGACGATATTCGCCGTGCCCTCGTCCACGCTGTAGCGCTGGGCCAGGGCGTTCACCGTGCGCTCGCGCACATCCTCGTGCGACAGCCTTCCCATCAGGTCGTAGATCACGCCCTCGCGCAGCGCGCCCTTGGAGGTGCGCATCTCCTGGATGTCGAGAATGTCGAACAGCGCGCAGGTGATGGCGACCCCGGCGACGATCACGTTGCGCCGGTTGTCGGAGAGTCCGGGCAGGTTGATGTCCTCGAACTGCTTGAACTTGAGCAGCTTTTTCTCCAGCTTGGCCAGCGCCTTGCGGGTGATGCCGCCGCTACTCCAGCCGGCGGCGGTGACCAGCGCGTCGATGGCATTGAGCGTGCCGGAGGAGCCGACGCACTCCTCCCAGTGTTTGCGGTTGAAGCGACCGGCGATGTGCGAGACCTCCAGGCGCGCCATGTTGTAGGCGCGCTTGTAGTTGCCCTCGGTGATCTTACCGTCCGGGAAACAGTCGCGGGTGAAGGTCACGCAGCCCATCTGCAGGCTCTCCAGCCGCCGCGGCTCGAAGCGCTCGCCGATGATGAACTCGGTGCTGCCGCCACCGATATCCACCACCAGCCGCGCGCGGGCGTCGTCGGCCAGGGTGTGGGCGACGCCGAGGTAGACCAGCCGCGCCTCCTCGGAGCCGTAGATCACGTCTACCCGGGTGCCGAGGATCTCGCGGGCCGGTACGGTGAAATCGCGGCGGTTGTGCGCCTGGCGCAGGGCGTTGGTGCCGACCACGCGCACCCGCTCCGGCTCTACCGAGCCGAGCAGCTGGGCGAAGCGCGACAGGCAGTCCAGGCCGCGCTGGATGGCGTCTTCCGAGAGCTTGTCGTCGACCACCCCGGCGCCGAGCTGGACTTTCTCCGACAGCGCCTCGACCGGGCGCATCTCGTCGTGCTCGACCCGGGCGATGATCAGGTGAAAGGAGTTACTGCCGAGGTCCACGGCGGCGAGCAGGCTGCCGTCGGGAAGGGGGGCGGGCTGGATATCTGCCACGTAGCGCTGGTTCCTGGGCGTGCGGATACCTCAATGGTAATCCATTTACCCGTGCCCCGCACCGGCCGGTGGGCCATTCGCTCGCCCATCGCGTACTCACTGGGGTAAAATTTGCGGCTTTGTGACGCCCGGTAACCACGACGACAGGACCCCGACATGGATTTAACACTCACCGAAGAACAGGCCATGATCCAGGACATGGCGCGCAAGTTCGCCGACGGCGAACTGGTGCCGGTGGCTGCGCAGCTCGACGCGAACAAGGACTACGACCTGCTGAAGGAGAAGCTCAAGCAGCTCGCCGAGCTGGGGTTCATGGGCCTCAACATCA
Organism: Mangrovimicrobium sediminis; assembly: GCF_004745945.1. Classification (GTDB taxonomy): domain Bacteria; phylum Pseudomonadota; class Gammaproteobacteria; order Pseudomonadales; family Halieaceae; genus Mangrovimicrobium; species Mangrovimicrobium sediminis. Next base: position 271,867 of record NZ_SRLE01000012.1, read on the forward strand.
GCGCCGAGTACGGCGGCACCGAGGCCGGCGTGGTCGCCTTCAGCGTGGCCATGACCGAGATCGGCCGCGGCTGCGCCTCCACCGGCGTGACCATGTCGGTGACCAACATGGTGGCCGAGGTGATCCAGGCCATCGGCAACGACGCGCAGAAGGCGAAATACCTGCCCAAGCTGTGCTCCGGCGAGTACGCCGCGGGCTCCTTCTGCCTGTCCGAGGCCGGCGCGGGTTCCGACCCGGCGGGCATGCGCACCCGCGCCGTGCGCGAGGGCGACCAGTGGATCCTCAACGGCACCAAGATGTGGATCACCAGCGCGCCCTACGCCGGCGTGTTCGTGGTGTGGGCGGTGACCGACCCGGAAAAACCCAAGGGCCGCGGCATCTCCTGCTTCCTGGTCGAGGCGGGCACCCCCGGCCTGACCGTGGGCAAGGCCGAGCACAAGATGGGCCAGCATGCCTCCGCCACCTGCCCGGTGATCTTCGAGGACTGCGCGATTCCCGCCGACGCCCTGCTCGGTGAACTCGACGACGGCTACCGCATCGCGGTGGAGGAACTGGCCGGCGGGCGCATCGGCATTGGCTCGCTGGCGCTGGGCATTGGCCTGGCCGCCATGGACTACGCGCGTCAGTACATGACCGAGCGCGAGCAGTTCGGCCAGACCATCAGCCGCATGCAGGGTCCGCAGTGGATGATGGGCGACGCCTACACCGAGCTGGAGGCGGCGCGCCTGCTGCTGATGAACGCCGCCTGCCTGAAGCAGGCCGGCAAGCCCTTCAACAAGCAGGCGGCGATGGCCAAGGTCTACGCCACCGAGGCCGCCAACCGCGCCTGTTACACCGGCCTGCAGCTGATGGGCGGCGTCGGCTACACCCAGGAGTGCCCGCTGGAGCGCCACGCGCGCGACGCGCGGGTCACGTCCATCTACGAGGGTACCAGCGAGATCCAGCGCCTGATCGTGGCGCGCGAGTTGCTGCGCGAGGTTTAATCGCGCGGTTGGTTCAGCCGCGCACCACCACCCGCGGGGTGCGCGGCGGCATGCGGGTCAGCAGTTCGTAGCCGATGGTGCCCGCACAGCGGGCCACCTCGCCCACTGGCAGTTCCTCGCCCCAGAGGATCGCCTCGTCACCGATATCCACGTCCTCGAGGTCGGTGACGTCCACCGTAATCATGTCCATCGACACGCGGCCCGCCAGCGATGCGCGCTGGCCGGCGATCAGCACCGGCGTGCCGTTGACGGCGGTGCGCGGGTAGCCGTCGCCGTAGCCGGCGGTGACCGTGGCGATCCGTGAATCCCGTTCAGCGCGCCAGGTGGCGCCATAGCCGACAGTCTCGCCGGCGGGCACGTCGCGCACCGAGATGACTTCCGAGCACAGGGTCATTACCGGCAGCAGGCGATCGGCGTTGGGCTGGGGCGCCTCGAACGGCGAGTCGCCGTAGAGCATGTACCCGGGGCGAATCCAGTCGTAGTGCGCGGCGGGCCAGGCCAGTACGCCGGGGGAGTTGGCCGCGCTGCGCGGGCCGGGAAGGTCGGCGGTGACCTGGTTGAACAGTTCGATCTGCTGCGGGGTCTGCACCGAGTCGAGCAGGTCGGCGCTGGCGAAGTGGGTGCAGGTGACCACGTGGTCGCTGACATTTTTGCAATCCAGCAGGCGGCGGTGGAACTCTGCGGCCTGGGACGGCGCTACGCCGAGGCGGTGCATGCCGGTGTCCACCTTGAGCCAGCAGGATTCCACCGGGCGCGGCAGCTGCGAGCGCTCCAGCCAGTCCAGCTGGCGTTCGTTCTCCACCACCACCCAGAAGCCCTGGGTGGCGCAGGCGAGCAGTTCGCCAGCGTCGAAGATTCCCTCCAGTAGCAGCACGGGGCACGCCACGCCGGCCTCGCGCAGGGTAAAGGCCTCCTCGATGGAGGCCACCGCCAGGGCATCGACCGCTTTTTCCAGAGCGCGCGCCACCGCCACAGCGCCGTGGCCGTAGGCGTTGGCCTTGACCACCGCCATCACCCGCGAGCGCGGCGCGCAGCTGCGCGCAACGCCGAGGTTGTGCAGCAGGGCGTGGAGGTCGATCTTTGCCTGGTTGGGTCTGGCCATGGGCGGCGCCCTCAGAAATCGAACTTGTGTGCGCTGAACAGTGATTGAGCGGCGAGCCAGACATCGCCTACCTGGCCGTCCGCCACCGGTTTGCCGTCGATACTCACCACCGGCGCGATCTCCTTGGTCGAACTGGTCAGCCAGACCTCGTCCGCATCCTCCAGCTCGGATTTCTGTATCACGCGCTCCTGCACCGGGATGCTGCCGTCGCGGCGCAGGATTTCCAGCAGGATCTGCCGGGTGATGCCGGGCAGCTTCTGGTGATCCAGCAGCGGCGTGGCGACGATGCCGTGCTTGACCACGAACACGTTGCAGGCGGAGGCCTCGGTGAGCTCGCCGGCGTGGTTGTACAGGATGGTCTCGGTGTGCGCCCCGGTGTAGCCCTGCTGGAAGTGCATGACGTTGCCGAGCAGGGCGGTGGACTTGATGTTGCAGCGGCGCCAGCGCAGGTCCTCGGCGGTCACCACGCTGTAGGGGGCGGCGCTGGACTTGTCCGCGCGCGGCTCCGGCGGAATCTCGAAGGTGAAGGCGAACACGGTGGGGGCGATGCCCTTGGGGTAGGCGTGGTGGCGCTTGCTGTCGGCGCCGCGGCTGATGTGCACGTAGATGCCGAGGTTGCCGCCGCCGTTGCGCTCCATCAGTTCGCCGGCGATACCGCGCCAGGCGTCCTGGTCCACCTGGTATTCGATCTCGATGGCGTCGAGGCCGTCCTGCATGCGCGCCATGTGCGGTGCGAAGCCCACCAGCTTCCCGGCGTAGGAGGGAATCACCTCGTAGATGCCGTCGCCAAACAGGAAGCCGCGGTCCATCGGCGAAATGCGGGCCTCTTCCATGGGCAGATAGGCGCCGTTCAGATAGACAATGCTCATACTCAGGTTCCCGTGTGACTGTAATGCTGGTGGCGGCACCTGCGGTACGCGCCGGTTAAAAAGTGCGCCGTTTCAGCGGCTCAGGGTGCGCAATTGCTCGATCACCGCCGCGCCCTCGCTGGCGGGCAGGCCGTCCTCGGTGAGCGTGTTTTCCCGCGTCACGCCGTCGACACTGCCCCTGTTGGAAAGGTAGCGCAGTATATCGAGCGGCGCGATATCGGCGAGCAGGTCGCGCCCCGCCCAGTGGCCCAGCAGGGCTATCAGCCCGTAGGCGCCCCAGTTGGAAACGTCGGACACCAGCAGTTCGTCGCAGCGGGTGACCGAGGCGCGGATGTCCAGTTGCGCGATGGTATCGGCGATATTGCCCATGCCGATTTCGTTGCCGCCGTCGCCGATGGCGATGGTCGGGCAGTCAGCGAGGTCCAGGAAGTGATCGAAGCAGGCGGTGCGCGGGCTGATGTCCTCGCCGCGCATATTGTAGTAGCGGCCGTCCTCGGCCAGGCCCGGACGCTCGATGGAGACGATGGCCGCCGGCTGCAGTTCGGCCAGGTGCTGCTGCGCCTCGCCGCGCGCCTGCTCGATATCGCAGGTGAGCAGGTTGAGTACCCGGTGGCGGTCGTCGATACAGCGCGAGAGCGGCGCCGCGCAGGCGATTATCGGCTGCGCGCCGAGGGTTTCCAGCGCGCGGTACAGGGCGATGGCGCCCACCGGGCCGTCGGTTTCGAAGGTATTCTCCACCGGGAAGCCGGTGCCGATCAGCACCGTGCCGGTGACATCGCGCAGCATACTCGCCGCGCGCAGGTAATAGCCGGGTTCCAGGGCCGCGCGGGCCTTTTGCATGTGGCGCGGGTTGCGCGCCACCAGGGCGGCCTCGATGGCCACGCTGATTTCCAGGTCGTTCATGGTTTGCGTTCCGCCACGGTCTGGCTGTTGAAGTAACTGCGCGCGAGGTGCAGTGCGTTGTGTGCCGCGTAGGGGGTGATCGGCGCGAAGTACACCGCGCCGCCCGGGGTGAGCTGTGCCAGCTGCGCGCAGTCCAGCGACAGCGCCGAGCCGATCTTCGGGTAGCCGCCGATGGTCTGGCGGTCGTTGAGCAATACGATCGGCTGGCCGTCCGGCGGGATCTGGATGGCGCCGGCACAGATACCCTCGGAGAGAATGCCGTCGATGTCGCAGGCGATGGCCGGGCCCTCGAGGCGGTAGCCCATGCGGTCGCTGCGCGCCGACACCGCGTAGGCGTGGCTGAACAGCCGGCGCTGCTGCAGGCGGCTGAAGTGATGGTCCTGGTAGCCGGGGATGACCCGCAGCGTCGCCACGCTGGAGTAGTGGGGGCGCTGCTCCGCACTCAGGTACAGCCGCTGGCAGTCGCGGCGAGTGGCGCAGGGCAGCAGGTCGCCGGCCTGCAGCTTGCCGCCGTGCAATCCGCCGATCTGTTCGCGCGTCACCGTCGCCGCACTGCCGAAGCTCGGCGGGATCTCGAAGCCGCCGGCCACACCGAGGTAGGCGCGGCAGCCGCGCTCGGCGAAGCCCAGGGCGATGCTGTCGCCGGCGCGCACCGGGTGCACCTCCCAGGGTTCGCACTCGCGCTCGTTGATCGCCAGCGGCATGTTCGCGCCGGTCAGGCAGATGCTGGTGTCCACGCCGGCTTCCAGGTGCAGGCCGCCGAAGCTGACCTCGACGCAGGTGGCGTCGGCCGGGTTCTGCAGCAGGCGGTTGCACCAGGCGAAGGCGGTCGGGTCCAGCGGGCCGCCGTTGGTCAGGCCCAGGCGGTGCTGGCCGAAACGCCCGCGATCCTGCAGCAGGGCGAGCACGCCGGGCTGGGTGACGCGCAGGCTCACAGCTCGCCCCCCAGGGCCAGGTAGCGGGCGCGGTCGATCGGTTCGAAGCGCACCCGGTCGCCCACCGCCACCGGCATGGCCGGTTGCGCCGCCGGGTCGAACATGCGGACCGGGCAGCGCCCGACCAGGTTCCAGCCGCCGGGGGAGGCCGCCGGGTAGACCGCGGTCTGGCGGTCGGCGATGGCCACCGCGCCGCGCGGTACGCGCTGGCGCGGGGTGGCCAGGCGCGGCGCGGCGATGCGCTCGTCCACCTGGCCGAGGTAGGCAAAGCCCGGGGCGAAGCCGATGGCGTACACGCGGTATTCGCAGCCGCTGTGCGCGGCGATGACCTCATCCACGCTGAGGCCGGCGCGCTGGGCCAGCGCCTCCAGGTCTTCACCCGCTTCCGGGTGGTAGTACACCGGCAGCACCACGCAGCGGCCTTCCTCCGCAGCGGTCTCCGCGAGGGTTGCCAGGCAGGCGCGCACCCGCGCGCGCACCGCGAGATGGTCGGTGGCCATGGGGTCGTAGATGATCAGCAGCGAGGCGTAGGAGGGCACCAGGTCGATGAGGTCCGCACCCAGCGCCGCCTCCACCGCGACGGCAGCGGCCTGCACCCGGGTGGACACCGCCGGGCTGGCGCTGTCGCCGAGGTAGAGGATGAGGGCGTTCTCGCCGGCGCTGTGCAATTCCACGGCGGTGTCAGCTCCCGTGCACCAGGGCACGGATGTCGCGGATGGCCTGCACGCCCTCGGGGTTGTCGCCGTGCACGCACAGGGTGTCCGCCGCCAGCGGCAGGGTGTGGCCGCCGTGGGTGATGACCACGCCTTCGTTCTTCAGCAGGGCGACCTGCTCGAGCATTTTTTCGCGGCTGTGCACCGCGCCGGGCTTGCGCCGCGAGCGCAGGGCGCCATCGTCCTCGTAGCAGCGGTCGGCGAAGGCTTCGAACAGCAACTCGACTCCGTAGGCGCCGGCCTCGGCGCGGTGTGCATCCGCCTGGGGGGTGGCCAGTAGCATCAGTGCCAGCGGGCGGTGATAGCTGGAGATCGCCTTCAGCACAGCGTCGCGCACCTCGGCGCGCGCCATCATGTCGTTGTACAGGGCACCGTGGGGTTTGACGTAGCTGACCTCGAGACCGGCGTTGCGCGCCATGCCGTCCAGCGCCGCTACCTGGAAGTGCAGGTCGGCGATGATCTCCTCCTCACTGAGGCTCATCGAGCGCCGGCCGAAACCGACCAGGTCGGGATAGGCGGGGTGCGCGCCCACGCTGACCCCGTGCTGCGCCGCCAGGCTGAGCGTGCGGCGCATGGTCAGCGGGTCGCCGGCGTGGAAGCCGCAGGCGATGTTGGCCTGGTCGATGTGCGGCATGGCCTCGGCGTCCATGCCCATGACCCAGTTGCCGTGGCTCTCACCCAGGTCGCAGTTGAGTAGCATTGTCGCTGTCTCCTGTGCCGGCGGCTGCCTAGAGCACCGCCAGCTGGCTGTTGCGCAGGTCGGTGACCAGCATGTGGCCGGGGCTGTGGGTGATGGCAAACGGCGGCCGCGCCGCCTCCAGCGCCACCTGTGGGGTCACGCCACAGGCCCAGAACACCGGCATTTCTTCTTCGCGGATGGTTACCGGGTCGCCGTAGTCGGGCCTGCCGATGTCCGCGATGCCGATCTGCGCCGGGTCGCCCAGGTGCACCGGCGCGCCGTGTACCGCGGGGAAACGGGTGCAGATCTGGATGGCGCGGATGGCGTCCGCGGCGCGAAAAGGGCGCATGCTGACCACCAGCTTGCCGGCGAAGGGGCCGGCGGGCGCGCAGTCCACCGAGGTGCGGTACATGGGTACGTTGACGCCCTCGCTGATGTTGCGCACGTCCAGCCCGTCGGCGATCAGCGCCTCCTCGAAGGAGAAGGAGCAGCCCAGGGCGAACACCACGAGGTCGTCGCGCCACAGGTGGGCGATGTCGGTGACTTCCTCGCGCAGCTGGCCGTCCTCGAAGATGCGGTAGCGTGGCACGTCGCTGCGGATGTCGATATCACCCAATGGTGGTAAGCCGGTCTCGCCCGGGGCGTCGGACATGGCCAGCAGTGGGCAGGGGCGCGGGTTGAGCTGGCAAAAGCGCAGGAAGTCGTTGGCCCAGGCCTGCGGCAGGATGGCCAGGTTGCACTGGACGAAGCCCGGCGCGTAACCGGAGGTGTTGCCGGTGAACTCGCCGCGGCGGATAGCCTGGCGCAATTCGGCGGGGGTCTGGGGTTGGTTCATGCGGATAACCGGGAATCGCAGTGAGGTTGCATGAGTTTGGCACAGAAGCCGGCGCGCGTTCCACGGGTCTTGATCCAGCGTATGTAACCGGGGTGCTGGCTTGGTCTATGATGAGCGCACAACAAAGCCAGACCGCAGGAAACGATCATGCCCCACCCCCGTGAGACCGCCAGCACCTACCCGCACAAGGCCGCCATCGTCATGGGCGGCAGCGGGGAAATGGTCACTTACCGCGAACTCGACCAGCACTCGGCGCAGGGTGCGCGACTGTTGCGTGCGCTGGGCCTGGACCCGGGTGTCCACGTCGCCCTGCTGCTGGACAACCACCCCGCGTTTCTCGAGATCTGCTGGGCCGCGCGCCGCGCCGGTGTCGTATTCATCCCGCTGCCGCTGCACGCCAGCGTGGCCGAGATCGCCGAGATCCTCGCCGACAGCGGCGCGCGGGCGCTGATCGCCAGCCACGGGCTCGCCGCGCAGGCGGTGGCGGCACGCCACGCCGCGCAGGGCCTGGACTACTGCTTCATGGTCGACGGTATCGCCGAGGGCTTCGAGTCCTGGGAGGAGAGCATCGACCGCCAGCCGCTGGAGGCGCTGGAGGACGAGGCCTGCGGCGTGCCCATGTTCTACGCCCTGGGCGAGGGCCTGCCGCTTTGCGGCGCCCTGCCGCAGGCGCCGGGCTCTGACCCCGATGCGCCGCCGCCCCTGGCCGGTGGTGTCGGCGTCGCCTTCGGCTTCAGCGAGGAGACCGTGTTCCTCTCACCAGCGCCCCTCTACACACCGGCCTCGCTGCTCTACCACATGATGAACCTGTACCAGGGCGGCACCAGCGTGGTCATGGAGAGCTTTGAACCGGAGGCCGCGCTGGCGCTGATCGAGGAGCAGCGTGTCACTCACAGCCTGTGGGTGCCGAGCATGTTCACACGCCTGCTGCGCCTGCCCCAGGCCGTGCGCCAGCAATACGAACTCGGCTCCATGCAGTACGCCATCCACGCCGGTACCCCCTGCGCCATCCACCTCAAGCAGCAGATGATCGACTGGTGGGGGCCGGTGCTGGTCGAGTACTACGCGGCAGGCTCCGGCGACGGCGCCACCCTGATCGATTCCGCGGACTGGCTGGCGCACAAGGGTTCGGTGGGCAAGCCGTTTGTCGGCGCGGTGGAAATCCTCGATGCCGCGGGCCAGCCGCTGCCCGCCGGCCAGCTCGGTGATATCCACTTTGTCGGAGACCCGGCGGGTACCGGCGATGTCGGCTACCTCGACGCCGAGGGCTACCTGTATGTCACCGACCGCTCCAGCCAGGTGGTTGCACTGCCGGACGGCGCGATCTACCCGCAGGAGCTGGAGAGCCTGTTGATGACCCACGACAAGATCGCCGATGTCGCGGTGTTCGGCCTGGGCGACGCCGCCGAGGGCGGCCAGTTGCAGGCGGTGGTCGAGCCGGAGAACTGGGCCGATGCCACCGACGAGACCGCCTTCGAGATTGTCGAGTGGCTCCGCGAGCGCGTCGAGCACCTGGTCTCGCCGCAGCAGGTATCGTTCAGCCAGCGCCTGCCGCGCGAGGACGACGGCGTGGTCTACAAGCACCGCCTGATGCAGGAGATGCGCGGCGGCGCGCGGGACAACACGAAGCAGGAGGAATAGCGCGCCCGTTCAGCCGCGTCCCGGTATCGCGCCGAGATAGTCCCGCACGAAATCGCGCACCGCCAGCGCCGCCGGCGACAGGCGCGCGGCCTCGCGGTGGAACATGCACACCCGCACCCGCGCGGGGATGCCCGTATCGTGCATCGGCAGTGCCGCCAGGCGCCCGGCGCGTACGTCGTCAGCCACCAGCTGCGGCGAGGACACCCATACCGCATCGCTGGACAGCGCCACCTCGCGCAGGATGTGGTAGTTGTCGCAGATGAAGGCGCCGCCGCCGGCGTCCTGCATCAGGCGCGTCTCCACGCCGCTGAGCAATGGGAAGCCGGCCATGTCCCCGGCGCTGATCGTCGCCTTGCCCGCAAGTGGGTGTGACGTGCGCACGATGGCGGCGATGTCGATTGCACCGACCGGCTCGCCGCGGATGTCCGCGCGGTTGTCGAGCTGGCCCTCGCCGCAAAAGAGAATCTCGATCTCGTCCTCCAGCAGCTCCTGGTAGAGCACCTGCGCGCCCTTGGTCACGGACTCCAGTTGCAGCGCCGGCCGCGCCGCCAGGAAGTGCCCGGCCAGTGCCGGCAGCACCAGGCTGGCGGGCAGCGGACCCATGCCGAAGGCCAGCCGGCCGGCTTCGCCGCTGCCGTACAGGCGCAGGTTGTGGTCCACGGCGCGGGCCTGGCGCAGCAGGCCGCGCGCCTCGTCGATCACCATCTTGCCCAGCTCCGTGGGCCGGGCGCCGCCCCGGCCGCGCTCGAAAAGGCGAATACCGTAGCGGTCCTCCAGCGTGGCGATGCTGCGGCTGAGTGCGGGTTGGGTGAGGTGCAGCTCCTGCGCCGCGACGGAGATGCTGCCGGTGCGCGCGACGGTGAGCACGTGGTGCAGGCGCTTGAGATCCATTTCCATAAATAAAATGCATTTAATAAGTTCTTAATATGCATTTTACATTGTGGTTCGCGGCCCGCAAGCTGTCGCCTTCCAATACCGATAACCGGGTGGCAGGACTTACCGTATGCACAATCCACTGGTCTGGGTGGCGATTGCCACCGTCGTCATGCTGCTGCTGGAAATCCTCACCGGGCGACACCGGGGTGTGTATCGCGCCGGCGACTTCAAGCTGCTGATCGGCAGCTTCTTCCTCGGCCGCTGGGTGATGGCACCGCTGGCAATCGGCCTGATCGCCGGGGTCTACAAGCTCGTGCTGCCTGCGGACTGGGGCGGTTCACTCGCGGATACACCGTTCTGGCTGGCCTCCCCGGCGCTGGTGCTGTTGGGCGAGTTCTGCTTTTACTGGGTGCATCGCTGGGCACACCAGCCGCGGCTATCACAGGCGCTGTGGCGGATTCACCGCACCCACCACTCGGGCCGGCACATGAACGTGCTGCTCGAGTTCCGGCTCAACCTGGCCTGGTTTTTTATCATCCCCTCCGGTTGGGTGAGCGGACTCGCCCTGTACCTGGGGCTCGGCGAGGCGGTGCTCGGCTATGTGGTGCTGCTGCAGGTCTGGAACCTGGTCACCCACGCCAATTTCCGCTGGGACGACCCACTGCGCCGCGCTGCATACATCGGGCCGGTCTTTCGCGCGCTGGAGCACGTGCTGGTGTCGCCGGGCATCCACCACACCCATCACGGCTTCGGCGAGGACGGTAAGAACTACCGCAATTTCGGTACCGTGATCGCGCTCTACGACTGGGTGTTCGGGACCTTGCACATCCCCAGTGGCCGACCGGCCAATTACGGTATGCCGGGGCGCGATGTGCACTGGCTGGAGGAACTCGCCTACCCGCTGGTGCAGATACCGGCGAAGCGCGACGCGGGGTAGGGGCGTGTCGCCGGGCTAAGGAGCCGCACGGGGAAATACGCCGGGGGCGCTACGTCAGGCCTGGTTTTAGAGGTGCTGGCGCCGCCAGCGCTCCACCAGCGCCCGGGTGGCGTCCATCTTCTGGCCGCCCTCCACGCCCAGCGACAGGCAGTTCTCCAGAATCTGTACGTTCTGCTCGAGTACCTTGCCGCCGTGGTGAAAGCGGTTGAAGGCGGCGAAGCCCATCGGGGCGGCGTCGCGCTCGGAATCGCGCATCAGCTTTTCCATGCGCTTGTCGGACATGAACAGCGCCATCAGCTTGCCCTGCAGGCCGTGCTGCTTGAGGCGCATGATCTCGCGCTGGGCCTGGCAGCACAGCCGCCACAGTTCACGGTCGGCGACCAGGGTGTCCATGTCCGGCCAGCCGGCCAGTTCACAGCTCACCGTGAACGGCGCGAAGGTATTGGTGCTGATGCGGTAGATGCCGGTGGGCAGGCTCTTGCAGGTGGCCTCGCCGCTGCCGCTGAATAATTCGATGAAGGCCTTCGCCGGCGCCGCGGGTTTCGAGGTGACGAAGAAGCCCACGCGGTCCGGGAAGTTGATGTAGGCGATGTCCGCGCTATCGTGCAACTGCGCCTGGTCCGCGCCGGGCTGCGGCGCGCCTTCCTGGCCGACCTGGTAGGCGAAGATCTTCATGGTGCCCTCGAGCAGCCGCGATGCCGGCAGGCCGGTGGTCTTCTGCACGTGCTGGTACAGGCCGGTGCCCACCGCACAGATCAGCAGCGTCGCCTTGCCCACCGCCAACGCCGCGCCCAGTGCCCTGAGCGTTTCGGTGCCCTGGGCGCTGCGGCAGGTGGCGCCATCCAGGGTGAGCAGCACGAAGTCGAACTGGTCGCCGCGCAGTTCCGCGGCATCGGTGAACACCTCGTAGCCGTCGAGTGTTTTCAGGGTCTGCTCGTCGTAGCTGTAGAGGGTCTGCGGGCGGGTCAGCGCCTCCACCCGGTGCGGGCGCACCAGGAAGCTGAGCTCGGCCCCGCTGCGCCGCAAAAAGTAGCCCGTGGTCAGTCCCAGCGCGCCGGCGCCGACAATGAGTACGCGATGACCGCTCATGAGATTCCCCTGTCCCCTGCTGTTGTTATGGTGTGCCGGCGTTTGCTGTTGAACGCCGTCGGTGCCTGCCGGTTGTGTATCCGGCTTGGTAGCTTGTCCGCTGGGCGGGTGATTCCCGGTGCCGCCCGCGGGCCAGCATAGCACAGCGTCGCCGGCCCACGGCCGGCGCTGCGCTCAGTCCTGGCTGGGTTCCTCGACCTGCTCGGGTTCGGGCTCCTGGGCGGAGTCGAGGTAGAGCAGCAGCTCGAAGATGCGGCCGCGCACGTAGATGTCCGCGTCGCGGGCGTTGTCGTAGGGCAGCGACTGGGTCCAGATGCGGCCCCAGGCGGGCATACCCGCAGGACCGTGGGAGGCGACCGGCTTGCGCCCGTCGATTACCTCGTAGACATACACCCAGGGAAACTCGCCGCCGTTGCGCCGGGTAAGCTGGGTGAGGTCCGAAGGAGCGATCTCCAGCGCCTTGGCACTGATACCGTCGCCGTAACCGAAGGCGCCGTGACAGGTCGAACAGGCATCGACGAAGGTGTTGCGCCCGGCCTGCCAGGCGTCCATGTAGGTACCGCGGTTGGACTCGCCGATATCGCCGGCGGCCAGTGCCTGGCCTGGCAGCAGCGCGAGTGCGCCGAGCGTGCAGGCTGTGCCCAGCGTGCGGATGATGCGTTGTTGTAGTGTGGTCATCGTTCCCCCTGTAGCCGCGTATCTTCCCCCGGCAGGGAAGATACTGGCATAACCTGTGCGGTTTTCAACTCCCGCCACCGGCCCTCAGCCGGTGGTTGCCGGATCGGGAGACGGGTCGGAAGCCGCCTGCGCCTGTTCGGCGCGGCGGCGGAACGGCAGGTAGAACACCGGCACCACGAACAGGGTGAACAGGGTGCCCACCAGCATGCCGCAGGTGATCGTGAGGCCGATGCTGAAGCGGCTCGCGGCGCCAGCGCCGGAGGCGATGACCAGCGGCCACACGCCGAGCACGGTGGCGAAGGTGGTCATGAGAATCGGCCGCAGGCGCATGGAGGCCGCCTGCAGTACCGCCTCGCGGCGCTCCATGCCGTCCTCCGCCAGCTTGTTGGCGAACTCGACGATGAGGATGCCGTGCTTGCTGATCAGGCCGATCAGCGTGAGCAGACCGACCTGGGTGTAGATATTCAGCGTGGCGAAGCCCAGGGCCAGCGGTACCACGGCGCCGAAGATCGACAGCGGTACGGTGACCAGCACCACCAGCGGGTCGCGGAAGCTGTTGAACTGCGCCGCCAGCATGAGAAAGATCAACACCAGCGACAGCCCGAACAGAATGGGGAAGGCCGCCGACTCCTGGGTGAACTGGCGCGAGGCGCCGCTGTAGCCGGCGCGGAAACCGGTGGGGGCGATCTCCTGCAACTGCGTCTCCAGGAACTCGAGGCCGGTGCCCAGGCTGTTGGGCGGCATCATCATGCCCTGGATGGTGGTGCTGTTGAGCTGCTGGTACTGGGTCAGCGCGTTCGGCTCCACCCGGGTGGCCAGGGAGATCACGCTGGACATCGGCACCAGTTCGTCACTCGACGTGCGCACGTAGTACTTCTCCAGTTCCTCCGGCGTCAGGCGGAAATCCTTGCCCGCCTGCGGGATCACCTTGTAGCTGCGCCCGGACAGGGTGAAACGGTTGACCTCGGCCTCGCCCAGCATGGTGGCCAGGGTGAGGCCGATATCCTGCATGGAGATGCCCAGGCGCGCAGCGCGTTCGCGGTCGATCTTCACCTGGATTTCCGGGCGGTTGTAGTCCAGCGTCTGGGTGATGAACGCGAACAGGCCCGACTCGCGTGCCCGCTGCAGCAACTGCTCGCCGACCTCGTAGACGCGCTGGTAGTCCGAGGTGGAGGCGACCACGAAACTCACCGGCAGGCCGGCCTCGGCACCGGGCAGGGCAGCGCCGTTGAAGGTGAACATCTCCATGCCGGCGATCTGGCCCAGCTTCTGCTGCATCTCGGCCTGGATGTCCGCCTGGCTGCGCTCGCGCTCGCTCCAGGGGTTGAGCATGACGCCGCCGAAGTTGTCGCCGTCGGCGATGACCTGCCAGGAGCGCTGGATGTCGGGCATGGTCTTCCAGATGTCGACGATCTGCGCCAGGTAGTGGTCCAGGTACTTGAGGTTGGCCTGGGGCGGCGCGCTGCCGATGATCATGAAGCCGCCGGCGTCCTCCTCCGGCGCCAGCTCGCGCTGGGCCAGGCTGAACAGCACCGGCAGGCTGGCGAGCAGGGAGGCGGCCAGCAGCAGCACCGCGCCGCGGTTGGCCAGGCACAGCCGCAGCAGGCGCTGGTAGGCGGCGATCAGCGCCTCGAAGCGGTGGTCCAGCCAGGTGGCGAAGCGACCCTGGTGCTCGACATCCTGCAGCACCCGCGAGCACATCATCGGGCTCAGGGTCAGCGCCACCACGCCGGAGACCAGTACCGCGCCGGCCAGGGTCAGGGCGAACTCGCTGAACAGGGCGCCGGTAAGCCCGCCGATAAAGCTGATCGGCGCGTACACCGCCACCAGCGTCAGCGTCATCAGCACCACCGGCAGGGCCACCTCGCGGGCGCCGCGCAGGGCGGCTTCCATGGGGGTGGCGCCGCCCTCGATGTGCCGGTGCACGTTCTCCACCACCACGATGGCGTCGTCCACCACCAGTCCGATGGCGATGATCATGGCCAGCATGGTCAGCAGGTTGAGCGAGAAGCCCAGGGCCATGATCAAAAACACCACGCCGATCAGCGACAGCGGGATGGCCGCCAGCGGAATCAGTACCACGCGCGCGGAGCCCAGGAACAGGAAGATCACCAGCACCACGATCACCGCCGCCTCCAGCAGGGTGCGGCTGACTTCCGCCAGGGCCTCGTCGATGTAGATGCTGCCGTCCCAGTCGAGTACCAGTTCCATGTCCGCCGGCAGGTCGGCAGCGATGCGCGGCACTGCCTCGTGCACCGCCTTGGAGACCTCCAGCGGGTTGGCGCCGGGGGCGGGGGAGAGCGCCAGGAACACGGTGTCGCGGCCGCTGGACAGGGACTTCAGCTGCGAGTTCTCGGCGTCCAGTTCGATGTCGGCGACATCGCCCAGGCGCACGCGCTCGTCGTCCACTTGGCGCACCACCAGTTCGGCGAAATCGTCGGTGGTTTCCAGGGTGGTGTCAGCGTCCACCGTGACCCGCACCAGGTTGCCCTCGGTGGCGCCGGCGGGAGCGATGAAGTTGTCGCGCTGGATCGCCTCGCGCACGTCGTTGGCGGTGACCCCGCGGGCGGCCATGCGCACCGGGTCCAGCCACACGCGCATGGCCAGCTTGCGCTTGAATATCTGCGCCTGGCCCATGCCGGGCAGGGTGGCCAGCTCCGGGCGCACCGCGCGCTCCAGGTAGTCGGTGATCTGGTAGGTGGTCATCTGTTTGCTGTAGAACGCGATGTACATCATCGCGTCGCCGCCGAAGGAGCTGGAGACCACCGGGTCCTCGACCTCCCGCGGCAGGTCGAAGGCGGCCTCGTTGACCTTGGCGATAACCTCGTTGAGCACCTCGGTGCTGTTCTCGCCCAGGCGTACGTGCACGGTGATGTTGGACGAGCCCGCGGTGCTGTTAGAGGTCATGTAGTCGACGCCGCGGGCGGTGACGATGCGCTCCTGCAGCGGGTCGGTGACGAAGCCCTGTACCGTGGCTGCGCTGGCGCCGGGGTAGCTGGTGAACACCTGCACCACGGAAGTCTCCACCTCGGGGTACTCGCGCACGCTGACGTTGAAGATCGACGCGGTACCCAGCACCAGCAGCAGGCAGCTGACCACGATGGCCAGCACCGGCCGGCGGATGAAGATATCGGTGAAGTTCATGCTGCGCGACCCGCTACTGGGTGAACGGCGCCGGATTTTCCTCCAGCACCACCGCGGCGCCGCGGTGCAGTTTGTTCTGCCCCACGCTCACCAGTTGCTCGCCGGCGGCGAGGCCGTCGAGAATCGCCACGCGGCCGTCGCGCACCTGGCCGGTCTTTACCACCCGCGGGTTGACCACCAGGCCCTTGCCTTCCTTGGCCGGCTCGACGACCCACACCGTATCGCCCTGCAGTGAATAGGTGACGCCGATCTCCGGGATGGTGACCACCTCGCGCGGCTGCTGCAGGTCGACGATGATGCGCGCGAACATGCCCGGCAGCAGGCCGTCGCTCTCGTCGAGGCGGGCGCGCAGGGCGAGGTTGCGGGTACCGGCATCCACCGCAGCGTCCACCGCCACCAGGCTGCCGGTGTAGACGCGCTCGCTGGCGCTGGCCTGCAGGCGCAGCGGCAGGCCGTTGCGCAGCAGCGGGTAGTAGCGCTCGGGTACGGAGAAGTCCACCTCCAGGGCGGTGAGGTCCTGCAGGGTGGTGATCGGCGTGCCGGACTCGATGTAGTCACCGGTCTTCACCTGGATGATGCCGATGGTGCCGGCAAATGGCGCGCTGATGCGCTTGTTGTCCAGGCGTGCCTGGTTCTCTGCCAGCGAGGCGATGGCGGCGTCGAGGTCCGCCCGCGAGCGGTCGTACTGGCTCTGCGGCACGGATTTCTGCTTGAGCAGGCTGGCGTCGCGCTCGTACAACTGCTGGGCAAGCACGAGGTTGGCCTGCAGGCGCTTTTTCTCCGCCTGCTCGACGCTGTCATTGAGGGTGACCAGCAGCTGCCCCTCCTCAACCCGCTGCCCGGACTCGGCGCCGATGGCGATTATCTCGCCGCTGGTCTCGCTGGCCAGGTTGACGCCGCGCGCCGCGTGCAGGGTGCCCACCGCCTCCAGCGTGGTCGGCCAGGTCTCCGCGCGCGCCTTGGTGGCGGCCACCGTGATCGGCGGCGGGGTGTAGTCCTGCGCTGCCAGCGCGCTGAATTTGTTGTACAGGTAGCCGCCGATGGCGCCGAAAATGAGCAGCAGCAGGGCGGCGACGGTGAGGTAGGCGCGCAAGGTAGGTCCTTTGTCTCGTTGGATGGGCGGGGAATGCAAGGCAGGTATTTTAGGTGCAATTCGCGTCGAACGCACGTCCCGGCAAAGCCCCGGCGGGCGTGTGGAAAATGCCTCGAAGGGCTCGCTCCCGTGGTATATTCGAGAAATAGACCGGGCGAGAGGTGCGACCAGGGGGTGCCGGTGATCAAGTCCAGAAAGCTCAAGCAATTGCAAAAACAGATGGACACCGCGGCCAGCTACGAAGAGTGGAAGGAAGCCGCGCTGGCCCACGACGAGTTGTCCACCGCGCGCCGCTGGCGCCAGATCGACCAGACCAGCCAGTACGACTACGCGCAGATCCGCCTGCGCCTGGACCGCCTGCGCAGCCTGCGCTCGCGGCAGGACGACATCGGCCTGCTGTTCGCCCTCAACGAGGGCATCCACGGCAATATGGGCGGCATGGGCCGCTCCACCCTGTACCGGCGCGCCAAGTTCGGCACCAAGGTGCTGATCGAGCAGTACATCGACGAGATCGACGACGCCCTGCGCTACCTCGCCGAGCTGCCCAAGGAGAAGATCGGCGTGCAGGAGAAGCTCGACTTCTTCTACCGCGCGAATATCTGCTTCGGCCGCTCCGGCCTGATGCTCAGCGGCGGCGGGGTGCTCGGTTTCTACCACCTCGGCGTGGTCAAGGTGATGCTGCAGCAGGGCCTGTTGCCGCGGGTGATTTCCGGTTCCTCGGCGGGCTCGCTGGTAGCCGGCGTGCTCGGTACCCACTCGGACAAGGAACTGGAGACGTTCTTCGACGCGCGCAACGTGCACTTCGAGGCCGAGCGCGAGGCCAGTGCGTTCTCGCGCATGTTCTTCGGTGCCAGCCCGCAGATCGATGTCGGCGACCTGCAGCGCCTGGTGGACCGCATGATCCCGGAGATGACTTTCCAGGAGGCCTACGAGAAAACCGGCCGCCAGATCAGCATCACCGTGGCGCCGGCGGAACCGCACCAGCGCTCGCGCCTGCTCAACGCGATCACCTCGCCCAACGTGTATATCCGCTCGGCGGTGATGGCCTCCTGCGCCGTGCCCGGGGTGTTCCCGCCGGTGGTGCTCACGGCGAAGAACGTACACGGCGAACCCCAGCCCTACCTGCCCACACGCAAGTGGGTGGACGGTTCGATCGCCGACGACCTGCCGGCCAAGCGGCTGTCGCGCCTGTACAGCACCAACCACTACATCGTCAGCATGGTCAACCCGATCGCCACGCCCTTCGTCGAGAGCAAGAACAGCCGCAGCCCGGCCTCGCGGGCGCTGCGCGCCTTCGGCGTGGGCATGGGCCGCGAACTGCTCAACCTGTACCGCGGCGTGGTGCAGCAGCAGGGCGACAACTGGCCGCGTTTCAACATGGCGATCAACACCCTGCACGCGCTGATCGACCAGGACTACAGCGGCGATATCAACATCCTGCCCAGCTTCCGCTGGTACAACCCGATGAAGCTGCTCTCGCACATCTCGGAAAACGACCTGATGGAACTGATGCTCGAGGGCGAGCGCTCCACGTTTTCCAAGGTCGAGACCATGCGCCTGTGCACCAAGATCAGCCGCACCATGGAGGAGATCCTGCAGCGCTTCGAAAGCGGCGACCTGCGCCCGGAGCCCGAGGAGTACCATCGCCCGCGCGCATCCCGCCGCCGCCCGCCGCCCACCCGCGTGGACCGCGAGGCCCTGCGCGAGCAGCGCGTGGAATCCGATGTGGAAGCCGCCCATGCCAAAGCCGCGCGCCGCAGTGTCGCTGCGCCGGGCAGTGCCGCACCGTCGCCGGCGCCCGCCGGCAAGAGCAAGGCGCCCGCCAGCAAAAACAGGGCCCCCGCCGGCAAGAACAAGGCGCCCGCCAGCAAAAACAAGGCACCTGCAGGCAAGAAGAAAGCGCCTGTCAGTAAAAAGAAGGTCCCCGCCAGCAAGAAGAAAGCACCTGCCAGCAAGAAGCCCGCGGCGGCGAGTAAAACCAGGCCCGCAGCCGGCAAGCGCGGTAGCGGTGATCCGCAGGCGGCCTGACTGCCGGTGCCACCGGATCAGCTACAATAACGAAGACACTGAGGAGACTCGCCATGGGATCACCCAACACCATCAACGACTGCATGCGGCGCAACCCGCTGACCATCGACGTCAAGGCCAATCTGGTGCAGGCGATCGAGATGATCGTCGAGAACAAGCTCACCGGTCTCACGGTCACCGATGGCGAGGGCAATGCGGTGGGCGTGCTGTCCGAACTGGACTGCATCCGCGCCTGCCTGACGTCGCTGTACAACGACGGCGACCCGGAGAACGCACTGGTCTCCGAGGTCATGACCACCCAGCTCAATACCTGCGCGCCGGGCGACGGCATTATCGAGGTCGCCCAGTCGATGCTCGATACCCGCCAGCGCCGCCGGCCGGTGATCGAGGACGGCAAACTGGTGGGCCAGGTGAGCTCCAAGAATATCCTCTGGGCGCTGATGGAACACTCGCGCCGCAAGCGGTTTACGCCGCAGAAATAATCACTGTTGCCGGAGGCCGATGGGGTGAGTGAGGTCGCCGTCGTTACCGGTGGTGCCAGGCGTATCGGCCGGGCTATCTGCCAGCACCTGCACGCCGCCGGCTACCATATCGCGCTGCACTATCGCAGCTCCGCTGAAGATGCCCGGGCACTCGCCGACGAACTCAATGCCACGCGCGCGAACAGCTGCACGCTGTTGCGCGCCGACCTGTGCGTCGCCGCCGAGCTGGACGCGCTGGTGGCGGAGCTGCTGGCGCGCTTCGGCGGTATCGACCTGCTGGTCAACAACGCCTCGGGTTTTGCGCCCACCCCGCTGGAGCAGTGCACGGCGGCGGAGTTCGACGCCATGCTGGGCTCCAACCTGCGCGCGCCGTACTTCCTGATCCAGGGGTTGCTGCCTGCCCTGCGCCTGGCCGGGGGCAATGTCGTCAATATTGTCGACACCCACGTGCAGCGACCGCTGCCGCAGTTCAATGCCTACGGTGCGGCCAAGGCCGGCCTCGCCTCCCTGACCCGCAGTTTCGCCGTGGAACTGGGCCCGGAGATTCGCGTCAACGGCGTCGCCCCCGGCGCCATCCTGTGGCCCGAGGAAGACGAGGCCTACGGCGAGGAGGTCCGCGCCAGTACGCTGGCGGCGACCCCACTGCAACGCCTGGGTGACCCCGAGGATATCGCCCGGGCAGTGTTGTTCCTGGCGCGCGAAGCGCCCTTCGTCACCGGCCAGATCCTGGCGGTAGACGGGGGGCGCGGCCTTACCTGAGCGCGGACCCGCCCATGCCTGATCCGCTTATCATCCTCATCGCCCTGGCCTGTGGCATGGTCAGCCGCGCCGCGGGACTGCCGGCGCTGGTCGGCTACCTGCTTGCGGGGTTCATCCTGCACGAGTTGGGCATCGTTGCCAGTAGCCTGCTGCACACGCTCTCCGACGTCGGCATCACCCTGCTGCTGTTCACCGTCGGGCTGAAGCTGCAGCCGCGCGACCTGCTGCAGCGCGTGGTGTGGGGCAGCACCGTGTTGCAGGTGGCTGTGTTGCAGGTGTTTTTCCTCGGCGTGTTCTATGCGGCCGAGTGGCTGTTGCCCGGGGTGCAGATCGGGTTTTCAGGCAAGCTGGTGGCGGCCTTCGCGCTGACTTTCTCCAGCACGGTGTTCGTCGTGCAGATGCTGCAGGAGCGCGGCGAGGCGTCTTCGCGGCACGCGGCGCTGGCCATCGGTATTCTCATCATCCAGGACCTGCTGGCGGTGCTTTTTCTCGCCGTGTCCGCCGGCAAGGTGCCCGGACCCGAGGCGCTCTTGCTGCTGTTCCTGTGGCCGCTGCGCGGGCTGGTCCTGCGCCTGCTCACCCTGTGCGGGCACGGCGAGCTGTTCACCCTGTTCGGGCTGGTGCTCGCCCTGGGCGGCGCACAGCTGTTCGAACTCACCGGGATCAAGGGTGACCTCGGTGCGCTGATCATCGGCGCGGCGCTGGCCGGGGAGCAGAAGGCCAAGGAGCTGTCGCGCAACCTGATGCAGTTCAAGGACCTGTTCCTGGTGTGCTTCTTCCTCAGTATCGGTCTCGACGGCTGGCCGCGCGGCGAACTGGTGGTGTTGGCGGTGTTAATCGGCGTTTTCGCCCTGCTCAAGCCGCCCCTGTATTTCCTGGTGATGACGCGTTTGCATACGCCGCCGCGCACCGCGCTGCTGGCCTCGCTGTCGCTGGCCAACCACAGCGAGTTCGGTCTTATCGTGCTCGCGCTGGCGGCGCAGCAGGGGCTGGTGGGCGATGAGATCTCCGCCGCCCTGTCGCTGGCCATTGCCGTGAGCTTTGTGCTCGCCTCGCCGCTGGGCCGCAACGCCCACCAGATCTACCGTCGCTGGCAGCCCTGGTTGCAGCGTTTCGAAACCGACACCGTGCGCGCAACCTACCCGGATACGCGCAATGCGCGAATCCTGGTACTCGGCATGGGCAACATCGGCACCGGCGCCTACGACTCCATCGCCGAGCACTACGGTTCGCAGGTGGTGGGCGTCGACGAGAACCGGCGCAAGCTCGCCCGCCACCGTCGCGAGCACCGCCGGGTGGTGGCGGCCGATGCCTCGGATCCGGATTTCTGGCGGCGTATCGACCTCGCCAGCGTGGAACTGGTGATGCTGGCGCTGACCAATCACGCGGAGAACAAGCTGGTGGGAAGGCTGCTGGAGGACCTCGGCTATCGCGGGCGCATCGCCGCGGTGGTGCGCTTCGACGAGGAGGCGGAGGAACTGGAAAAGCACGGCATCTCGGCGTTCAACCTGTATGCCCAGGCCGGTTCGGGTTTTGCCGCGCACGCCGCGGAGCACCTGCAGGCGGCCCCGGACTCGACCGCCCGCGAGTCGTGAGTGGCCCGGCGTTCACTTGAGGTCCCACCGGACCGGTTTGGGGAAATATGTCCTGAGCCGTAGCATTCGGTATACTGCGCCTCGAGCAGTTGCACATGCAAACCACAAAACAACAGGCAAAGAACAGGCAAAGAACAGGGGGGACCATGAAACAACCAAACGCAACTTTCCCGGGACGATGGCTTGCGGGTCTCTCCGCCGGTGTCGTATTCGCAGCTCTGGGCGCGGCCCAGGGCCAGGCCGCGAGCGAGGTGCCCTCCGCGGAATTCCTCGGCGTACCCTCGTTCTTCGATTGCACTGGCGGCAATTATAACGTGCCGACCCAGTACAACCTGCCGAGCCTGGTGCGGGTAGCCGGTTCGCTGGTGGTAGATGGCCTGGGAGAGGTCTCCAGCTACGACCAGGAGGGCTCGCGTACGGACCTCGGCACCTACAATTTCAATACGGGCCCATTCTCTGTTCCCAGCGGAACGCTGTTCACAGCGACCCTGATCACCTATGCGGGTCCCCAGCCGTCGGAAGAAGAAGCGTATCGCAGTGAGTTGGTCTTCGAGTGTGGTACCGGAACCCTGGTCAGCCTGGCCAGCGGCGTGCCGGAGCCCGAGGAAGTCCCGCTGCTGCCGCACTGGGCGCTGGGTGCGCTGGCTGCGCTGCTCGGTGGTGCTGGCGCCTGGCGCGCACGCCGTCGGGCGGCGCGGGCCTGATCCCTTCCTGAAGCGTCGGCGCGGGGGTCCCCGCGCCGATTGTTTGTCTGCAATACCGCCAGTGATGCAGCTGGTGTTTTACCTCAAGCGGCGTTCGCCGTTGCGCCCTCGCAGACTCAGGCGCCTCAGTCGATAAGTTCCACTGCCATTTTCGCCAGCGGCTCGACCATCGCGCCGCGGGCGCGCGCCTCGCTGCTCGAGGCGTTGCCCTGCTCCGCGCGCATGGCCACGCCCTGCAGGATCGCGGCGAGGCGGAACAGCGAGAACACGATGTAGAAGTTCCAGTTGTCGATGCCGTCACGCCCGGTGCGCTCGCAGTAGCGCGCGACGTACTCTTCGTCGGTGGGGATGCCCAGTGCCTTGCGGTCCAGCCCGGCGAGTCCGGCGATGTCGCCGCCGGTGGGCAGCATCCAGGCCATGCACTGGTTGGCGAGGTCCGCCAGCGGGTTGCCGAGGGTGGACAGCTCCCAGTCGAGCAGGGCGATGACCCGCGGCTCGTCGTTGGCGAACATCATGTTGTCCAGGCGGTAGTCGCCGTGCACCAGGCTCACCCGGCCGTCGTCCGCCGGCATGTTCGCCGGCAGGTAGTCCATCAGGGTTTCCATCTCCGGGATGCGCTTGAGCTCCGAAGCGCGGTACTGCTTGCTCCAGCGGCCCACCTGGCGCTCGAAGTAGTTGCCTGGTTTGCCGTAGTCGGACAGGCCCACGGCGTCCACGTCGACATTGTGCAGCGCCGCCATGGTCGCGTTCATGGCGTCGTAGAACGCCGCGCGCTCGGTGGTGTCGCGCGCTTCCGGCAGCGCCGGGTCCCACAGGATGCGGCCCTCCAGGTACTCCATGACGTAGAACATGGAGCCGATCACCGACTCGTCCTCGCACAGCACATAGGTGCGCGGTACCGGCACGTCGGTGTCCTGCAGGGCGGAGATCACACGGAACTCGCGGTCCACCGCGTGTGCGGATTTCAACAGTTCACCCGGCGGCTTGCGGCGCAGCACGTAGCTGCCACCTGAGGTGGTGAGCTTGAACGTGGGGTTGGATTGCCCGCCGGCGAATTTCTCCGCCTGCAGTGAGCCGCCGAAGCCGGGGATATGGGCGCCGAGGTACTCCTCCAGGCGCGCGGTGTCGATGTCGTGTGTCGCCATGCCGGGTCGCTTTTGTTCAGGGTTGGATGCGGTCAACGCTGTCGGTTTTCCGCATGGCCGCCGATGATAGCGCGCCGGGCGCCGGGGGGCTACCTGCCGCGCCGCGCCAGTTCCGCGCGCACTGCTGGCATGACCTCGCTCACGAACAGGCCCGGGCCGCGGCTATCCGCCTCCGGGTGGAAGCCCGGTCCGACGATCACCAGCCGCTCCAGGCCCTGGTCGTGCAGCGCCAGCAGGCGCTCGATACAGTGCTCCGGCGAGCCGACGATGGCGAAGCGGCGCACGAACTCCGGCGTCAGTGTCTCGCCGCCGAGTTTCTCCGCGGAGATCGCCTCGCTGTGGCGGTTCATGTCGTAGCCGCGGCGGATGGCGGCGAAATTGGCCGCGTCGTCGGCGGCCAGCGGTCCCGCGGCAGCGCCCTGGATCACCTGGAAGCGCGCCAGCGGTGCGACGAAACTGGTCGCCGCGGGCAGCACCGCGTCGAGGTCCGGGTGGCAGACCACGATTACCTGCGCGCCGTAGCTGATGCCGTCGTCGCCCAGGCCCGCCGCCCCGCGCGCCTCGCGGGCGATGCCCATGGCCCAGTCCAGTCGCTCGGGAATGGCGCCGACGCTGAAGGTCACGCGCTCCGCCAGCGGCGCCGACATGGCGATGACTTTCGGTCCGGTGGCGGCCACGTCCAGCGGCACCTTGGGCAGGTCGTCGGGCAGCCATTTCAAGCGTGCTGCCTCCGGCCGGTGACCGAGGGACAGCGAGGCCGACGAGTTGGCGCCCGCGGCGGTGGTGGCGTGCTCGGCGAAGTTCACTTCGCCGCCGCCGAGCAGGGCCTGCAGGTCGCGCAGGGACTGCTCGAACACGGCAGGCCGGGCGGGGGCGTGGCCGAGGTAGGCCAGGGCCGAGTCGCCGCGGCCGATGCCCAGCGCCGCGCGGCCGCCGGAAACCGACTGCACGCTGGCCGCGCAGGCGGCGGTCACCGCAGGGTGGCGGGTCAGCGGGTTGGTGGTGCTGGTGCACAACTGGATGCGCTCGGTGACCATCGCCCAGGCGCCCATCAGCACCCACGGGTCGGCGGACAGCGACTGCGAGTCCATGAACATCTGGCCGTCCCAGCCCTGTGCCTCGCGCTCGCGCGCCAGGTCTGCGCTGGTAGTGCTCTCCGATCCGCCGGCCAGCCAGAATTGCAGCATGTCGAGGGGTCCCCCGCGTGTTATGGTTATTGATCTCGTGGTCCGGGTTCGACGGTAATACGAACGCCCGGGCTTATCCAGCCCCCAGCGGGCGCAGTGGTGGTGACCGGTGGTCGGGAGATGTGTGGCGGGTGATAGAACCGATCGGCGAACTGGCGCGGCGCGAGGTACGTGAGCTGACCGAGGCCTGTATTTTGCGCGCCGAGCGCGAACTCGGCCGCAAGCTGCCCCGCCCCGCGGTCAGTTTCGACCTGACCGGCGTGTCCGCCGGCATGTTCCGGGTGCGCGACGGGCGCGCGGAAATCCGCTACAACCCGTGGATCTTCGCCAAATACTGGGCGGAGAACACCGGCGATACCATTCCCCACGAGGTCGCGCACTTTGTCGTCCACGCCACCCGCGGGCGGCGCCGGCCACAGCCGCACGGGCCGGAGTGGCGGCGCTGGATGCGCGTCTTCGGCGTCGAGCCTTCGGTCACCTTCGATCTCGACCTCAGCGGCATCCCGCGGCGCAGCCAGCGCACCCACGACTACCGCTGCCCCTGCCGCCGCCACAGCCTGTCGTCGACCCGACACAACCGCGTGCAGCGCGGCACCGGTTCCTACCTGTGCCGCTACTGCAAGGGGCCGCTGGAGTATTGCGGGTGACGGGCGTCGGCGGCTCAGCCGTCGAGGTCCAGTTCCACCCCGCTGAACGCCTCTTTTTCCGGGTCCAGTGTCGATGCCTGCTCGATGACCGCGCGATCCGCCGCCAGGCCTTCCACGTTGACCAGGTGCTCCTTCACCGCCACCGCGCGCGCCTGCGCCAGCAGCAGTAACGCCTCGTCGCTCACCGGGAAACTGGCCAGCACGCGATCGTAGCGCTGGGTGTAGCTCAGTGCCTCGCCGTCGCCGCTATCCAGTTCGGCGAAGCGCCTGTCGACAGCATCGATATACTTTTCGCCGTGGCTTTCGATGTCCGCCTGCGCCATGCCCGCTTCCGCCAGTTGCGCCTCGAAGGCCTGTTCCTGCAGGCGCTTGCGGTCCGCCGCCAGGTTCAGGCGGCCGTAGATCACCAGGGTGAGCTGCGGGCGCTGGCGCAGGGCGTCGGCCAGGGTCACGAGTTTTTCCACGGCGCGAGGCTGCACCTCGGTGACACCCACCGGGAAAGCCAGGCGCTGCAGGTCCGCCTCGCTGCCCACCAGGTTGGCCAGCAGCTTGAACGGCGCGGTCACCGCCTTGGTAATCAGGTTGACGAAGGCCTTGGCCACCACCGAGCCGATGTCGAACTGCGGGTCATTGACGTCGCCCTCCACCGGCACCTGCAGGTCGATTACGCCGTTGAGGTCGGTGAGCAGGGCCAGCGCCAGGTCCAGCGGCAGGTCCACGGCCTTGTCGCTCTCCACCTCTGCGCCCAGCTTGAGCTGGTCGATGAGTACCTTGTTGTCGCCCTTCAGGCGGTTGTCCTGCAGGCCGTAGTGCAGTTGCAGGTTGAGCAGGCCGCGCTCGATGGTGCGCCCGGCGTAGGTACCCGAGTAGGGGCTGAGCAGGGCCATGTCGACGCCGTCGAAGGCCAGGGCCAGGTCCAGGGCGGGCGGCGCCTCGAACGGCGAGGCACTGCCCACCAGGCTCACCGGGGCGTAGCCGTCGACGGTGCCGCGGATATCCACCTGCGCGCTGGCGCCGGGGGCGGAGTCGATGCCGGTGACCTGGCCGTGCAACTCGCCGATCACGGTGCGGAAGGGGATGGGTAGCGACTCGTCCTTGAAGTCGATGGCGCTGTCGCTGAGCAGGATTTCCGGCACTTCGACGCGCCAGGCGGGCCCCTTGGTCGCTTCCACCGCCACTGCCTGTACCTCGCTGCCCTCGAGTTCCTCGCGCCACACATTGCTGGTGTTGACGCTGCCGTCTTCGGCGATGTGCAGGCGGCCCTGGTAGTTGTCGATGAGCAGACGGTTGAGCTTCAGGTGGCGCTCCGCGATGTTCACGTCCAGCCCCTGCCAGCGCACGCTGTCCCAGCTGGTCAGGGATTCCTCCTCGCCGGCGATACTGCCGGAGAAGTGCTCGATACCGCCATCCAGGGCGACGCGCGTCGGCTGGAACTGCGCCAGTGCCACGCTGCCATCGACGCCCAGCGTGCCGTCGCCGATGCGCGCGTGCAGGGCGTCCGGCAGGTTGGGGTTGAACCATGGCAGCGGCAGGCCCTGCAGCTGGTAGTTGATCTCGCCGGCGCCGGTACCCAGCTCGAGGGCGCCGCCGAGGCTAAAGTCGGTGGTGTCGTTGATGCGCAGGGCGAGTTCCAGCGGCGCCTCGCCCTGCAGCGGCCAGTTGATGTTGCGGATGCTGGCGCTGATCGGGGTGACCTCGAGCAGCGCCGGGTCGGTGTACTCCGAGCGCCAGCGCAGGGCAGCGTTGGCCAGGCGGGCGCTGTCGATGGTGGCGCGCCAGCCGCTGTCGTCTGTCGCTGCCGGGGTCGCGGCAGGTGGTGCGTTGGGGTCGTCGGCACCGGCCGCCGCAGTGGCGGGCTGGTTGGGGTCTGCGCCCTGCGGCCCGGCGAGCATCTCGACCAGGCTGACCCGCGTGCCCTCACTCCAGCCGGCGACATCCAGGCCGTCGACCAGGATGTCGTCGACGTGCACCGACTGTTCGGCGACATCCGCGCTGATCCCGGTGATCCCCAGGCTGCGCAGTCGCACGGCGGTGTCCGGCAGGGCAGCGGCATCCTTGGGGGTGAGCGCGAGGCGCTCGAGGCCGAACTCGCCGGCGCTGATCCGGGCGTCGAAGGCGTCGCCCCAGGACACCGTGTAGTCCCCGCGCAGGTGGATCTCGCCGTCGTCGACGCGGAACTCCAGCCAGGGCTCGGCGAAGCGCCAGCCGGTATCCAGTTTGATGCCCTCCAGGGCCAGCGTGCCCTCGCTGCGCGCGTCCGGTAACGAGATAGTGCCGCGCCAGTGCAGCTGGCCGCCGTCCTCGCCGGTGGCGTCGAAGCGGTAGGGCTTGCCGTCGGCGACCACCGTGGTCAGGTCGCGCACGTTGATATCGATGCTGTTGTAGTGGGTCGTGAAGGGTTTCTCGCGCGCCTCGTCGGTGAGGTCTATGCGCTGGGCTTCTAGTACCAGGTGGCCGATGGTCAGGCGCGGCAGCTCTCCCGTGCTGGGCTCTTCGGGCGCGTCCTCCGCCGCCGGCGGCAGCATGTCGCTGAAGTTGTAGCTGCCGTCGGGCAGCCGCCGCAGGTCCAGGCGCAGGGCGCGCAGCTCGACCTCGTCCAGCACCAGCCCCTTGCCCAACAGGCTGCCCAGGGAGAGGTTGACCGCCGCCTTGTCGAAGGCCAGGAACTGGTCGCCGTCCGGCTCCAGCAGGCGCGCGCCGCGCACTTCGGCGGCGAGGGTGAACGGGTTGACCAGGATGGCGTTGGTACGCAGTTCGCGGTGCAGGTAGTCGCGGACCAGTTTCGGCGCCAGCAAATTGGCGGCGGGAATGACCACCAGGACGACCAGTGCGAGATAGGTGAGATACAGCCCCACCAACAGTTTGAAGATTTTGCCCAGCACCTCGTCGCCCAGCCGCATGTCCAACCCGAACTATAGCCTGAATCGCGCCCGATTTCCGGCGCCCCGCCGGCGGTGGGCCATGTTTGGGGGTCAGAGCCCTTTTTCCGTTTTCCCGCCCGCGTTGGAGGTCAAAGCCCCTTGCGGTAGGTGTAGGGCGTGACCCCGGTCCAGCCCTTGAAGGCGCGAATGAACGCGGAGGATTCGGAGAAGCCGGCGCGGTGGGCGATCTCCTCGATGGACAGGCCCTGCTTGCCGAGGAAGTGCAGCGCGGTGTCCCGGCGCACCTGGCTCTTCAGCTCCTTGAAGGTGGTGCCCTCGGCGGACAGGCGGCGGCGCAGGGTCTGCGGGTGGATGTCCAGCAGGGCGGCGATATCCCCCAGTTCCGGCATGTGCGCCAGGTTCTGGTGCACCGCCTCGCGCACCCGCGCGGTCCAACTGCTGCGATCGTAGCTCTGGGTGAGCATGATCAGCACCGGGTGGCGCAGGAAGTGGCGCAGGGTCTGCTCGGTCTGGGTCACCCGGCGCTCGAGCAGCGCGGGCGAGAACACCAGTTCGGCGTGGGGCTGGGAAAAGTCCACCGGGTTGCCGAGGAACAGCGCGCGATACTCCGCCACCTGGGTCGCCGGCGGGTAGTCGAGATTGGCGACCTGCAGCGGCAGGTGTTCCTGCACCAGCCAGCTGGCGAAGCGGTGGGCGTTGAACAGCAGCAGCTCGATCATGTAGGGGTCGGGGTCGCTGGCCTCGTCCACCCGTACCACGCGGATGCGCGCCTGCTCTTCATCGACGATGAAATGCGGGTGCACGCCGAACTCGAACAACTGGTAGAAGCGGCAGTAGCGGGCCATGGCCTGGCCCAGCGTCTCGGAACCGATCACCGCGTGGCACATCATCGACCAGCAGCCGATGGGCATGCGCCGGGAGACAAAGCCCAGGGCCTCGTCCTGCATGGCGAGCATGGTGCCCACCTGCAGGTCAGCGAAGCGCTCGGCGGAGATGCGCGCGTTGTCTTCCTTGAGCAGGCGCGGCGAGATACGCGTGCGGCGCAGCAGGTCGACCGGGTCCAGCCCCTGGGCGACGGCGTTTTTCAGCACCGCCCGGGCGAAGTGCACCGAGACCGAGTAGTCGCGCACGCCTCAGGCGCTCCCGGCGCTCAGGTGCACGGGCTTGTTGTCCACCCAGGCGACTCGGTTGCGCCCGTTGCGCTTGGCCAGGTACATGGCGCGATCGGACTCCTGTAGCAGTTGCTCCAGTTGCACATCGCCGCGCGCCGCGGCCACGCCCAGGCTGACGGTAATCGGAATGCGCTGCTGGTCGACGCTCAGCGGGTGCTCGGCGATGGATTCGCGCAGGCGCTCGGCGACCTTGCGCGCGACTTCCAGGTTGGTGTCCGGCATCACCAGCAGGAACTCCTCGCCGCCGGTGCGCGCCACCACGTCGCTGCCACGGCAACAGCTCGAGACGATGCTTGCCACCAGGCGGATTACGTTGTCGCCGGTGTCGTGGCCGAAACTGTCGTTGACCTGCTTGAAGTGATCGATGTCGATGGCCACCGCGGCGGTATACAGGTCCAGGCGCTGGGCGCGGGCCAGGCTCACCCGCAGGCTTGCCTCGAGGCCGCGTCGGTTGAGCAGCTGGGTGAGCGGGTCGACGGTGGCCAGGTGCGACAGGTGCTGCTGGTATTCGACCAGTACCGAGGCGAGGAAGCCGATAACGACCATCACGTAGGCCCAGCTGTGGCTGCCGAAGGCCATCAGCAGGGCCAGTTCCTGGTCGCCGCGGACGAATTGCAGGTACAGGGCGATGGGCGTGCCGATGAGCATGAGCATGGTGGCGAGGAACATGATCGCGTCGCCCACGTTGCGCTCGCGCAACCCGCGGTAGGCGAAGATCACGCCGCTGCAGCCGAAACACAGCGCGGTGATGCTGATCTGCAACGCGAACAGCTTGTCGTCACCTTTGACGAAGAAGATGCTCAGGCAGCCGACCAGGCACAGGCCGCCGAGGATGAAGCGGCCGCTGTGCAGGCCGGCGCGTTGGGTGGCGGCGAGGAACAGCAGGTAGCCGTCGATCATCGACGCGGCGGCGGGCACCGCCATGCCCACCGGGGTGTCCGTGCCCTGCTGCAGCGCGAACAGGATCCAGCCGAGCAGGGTGGCCATGGCGTAGACGGTGAACATGCCCAGCCCGGCGGGCGGCGTACTGGCGGCACTGAGGTCGTACACCACCAGCATCTGCGCCAGGGTGATAGTGAAAATCAGCCCCACGTACAGGGTCGACCAGTGTTCGGGGAAGAAATCTTGCATGCGAGGCCAGGTGCTTAGGAGCTGTCAGTTCCAGTCAATTATTTTGTTTTCGGCGGTCATTGTTGCCCGGGCGGGCGCTCACCATACTGTCCTCGGCCAAACCGGGATGGTCCGGGGCGATGCTCCCGTACGATAGCCCCAGCGATGGCATTCCCCGATGGCGCCCGCTCCCGGCGACGGACCCCAAGTGAGCGCTGCATACTTGCCAACCTGCCCGATTGTGCCACAGTTGGCGCCCGGGCGTGAGACCGGAGCGCGCCGTACAGGCGGTCCCCGATCGGGGGTTGGCCCCGATAATGATACCGGACAAGTCGGAAATCTCAGAGGAGAACACACATGGATCTGCAAGGAAAAGTCGCAATCGTCACTGGTGGAGCCTCCGGGCTGGGCCAGGCGACGGTGGAAGCCTACGTCGCCAAGGGAGCGAAGGTGGCGATTTTCGACATGAACGAAGAGCGCGGTAACGCCCTGGTCGAGCAACTGGGCGCCGACAACGCGGCTTTCTTCAATGTCAACGTGGCCGACGAGGCCTCCGCGCAGGCCGCCGTGGCCGGCGTCGTCGAGAAGTTCGGCGCGGTGCACATCTGCAACAACTTCGCCGGTATCGCCAGCGCCGCCAAGACCCTGGGCAAGGACGGTCCCTTCCCCATGGGCGAATTCACCAAGGTGATCAACGTCAACCTGATTGGCACTTTCAATGTCTCCCGCCTGGCGGCCGAGCAGATGGCGAAGAACGAGCCGGTCAACGACGACGGCAGCCGCGGCGTGATCATCAACACCGCCTCCATCGCCGCCTTCGAGGGCCAGATGGGCCAGCTCGCCTACTCCGCCTCCAAGGGCGGCGTGGTCGGCATGACCCTGCCCATGGCGCGCGACCTCGCCGCCTTCGGCATCCGCGTCAACACCATCGCCCCGGGCCTGATCCACACCCCGCTGTTCGAGGCCCTGCCGGAGAAAGCCTACGCCGCCCTGTGCGAAGCGCCGCTGTACCCGAAGCGCCTCGGCCGCCCGGAGGAGATCGCCAAGGTCGCCGTCTCCCTGGTGGAGAACGACTACATCAACGGCGAAGTGGTCCGCGTGGACGCCGGCATCCGCATGCAGCCGCGCTGAGGCGAGTCGCATGGGCCCGCTCAACGGTTACACGGTACTCGAACTCGCCGGCATCGGCCCCGCCCCCATGGGCGGCATGATGATGGCCGACATGGGCGCCGAGGTGATCCGCATCGAGCGGGCCGCCGGCGCCAGCGCGCTGCACCAGAAGGACATCAGCAGCCGCGGCAAGAAGTCGGTCACCATCAACCTGAAGACCGCCGAGGGCATCGAGACCGTGCTGCGCATGGTCGAGAACGCCGACGTCATCATCGACCCCTTTCGCCCCGGTGTGTGCGAGAAACTCGGCCTGGGCCCTGACGTGTGCCTGGCGCGCAACCCGAAGATCGTCTTCGCGCGCATGACCGGCTGGGGCCAGCAGGGCCCGCTGGCCCACGTCGCCGGCCACGACATCAACTATATCGCCCTCACCGGCGCGCTCTACGCCATGGGCCGAAAGGGCCAGAAGCCGGCGCCGCCGCTCAACCTGGTGGGCGACATGGGCGGAGGCGGCATGCTGCTGCTGTCCGGTATCCTCGCCGCCCTGCTCGAGGCCACCAACTCCGGCCGCGGCCAGGTGGTGGATGCGGCCATGGTCGACGGCACCGCCCAGCTCATGTGGATGTTCCACGGCTGGCAGCACATGGGTGCCTACGACGCCACCGCCCGTGAGGGCAACATGCTCGACGGCGGCGCCCACTACTACGACACCTATGAGTGCGCGGACGGCGAGTTCATCTGCATCGGCGCCATCGAGCCGCAGTTCTATGCACTGCTCAAGGATAAAATGGGCTTGTCTGACGACGAGTTCGGCGACCAGGACAACCGCGACGAGTGGCCGCGCATGAAGGCCCGCCTCACCGAGATCTTCCTCGGCAAAACCCGCGACGAGTGGTGTGCCCTGCTCGAGGGCAGCGACGCCTGCTTCGCCCCGGTGCTGAGCCTGCTGGAGGCCCCCGAACACCCGGCGAACAAGGCCCGCGACGTCTACCTGGAAGTCGACGGCATGCTGCAGCCGGCGCCGGCGCCGCGCTTTTCGCGCACGCCCTCGTCGGTGCGCAACGGCGGCTCGGACCTCGGTGCCGATACCGACGCGGTGCTCGCCGAGATGGGCTTCGGCGAGCGCGAGCTGGCGGAACTGCGCGCCGCGGGCGCGATCAGCTGACAACCGCCGCGCCCGCGCGCGGCACTGGCAGGAGTACACGCGATGAGCAACTACGAAACTATTACCGTGGAGCGCCGCGACGCGGTGGCCCTGGTCACCCTCAACCGCCCGGATTCGCTCAACTCGTTCAACGCGGCGATGCGCGCGGAGCTGCTCGCGGCGGCGCGCGAGGTGAACAACGACGACAGCGTGCGCGTGGTGGTGATCAACGGCGCGGGCCGCGGCTTCAGCGCCGGCGCCGACCTCACCGAGATGCCGCTGGACGATCCCGACTGGCGCGTGGACGACCAGCTCAACCTCGAGTACAAGCCCATCGTGATGGAGATCTATGGCGCCACCAAGCCCTGGATCAGTGCGGTACAGGGCCCCGCCGCGGGCGTTGCTAGCGCCATCGCCATGGTCTGCGATCTCTCGGTGATGGCCGAGAATGCCTATATCTTCCAGGCCTTCTCCGCCATCGGCCTGGTGCCCGACGGCGGTGCCACCTGGCACCTGGTGCACACGCTGGGGCGCAAGCGCGCCTACGAGATCATCGCCACCGGCGAGCGCCTGGGCGCGGCCAAGTGCCTGGAGTGGGGCCTGTGCAACCGCGTGGTCGCCACCGACAGCCTGCTCGACGAGACCCTGGCCTGGGCGGCGGAACTGGCCGGGCGCGCGCCGCTGTCCCTGCGCTACGCCAAGCAGGCGGTGGGCCAGGCGGCGGAGGCCAGCCTTGCGCAGACCATCTCCGACGAGGCCGAGCTGCAGCGCATCTGCGTCGCCAGCGAGGACGCCCTGGAGGGCGCCACCGCCTTCCTCGAGAAGCGCAAGCCGGTGTGGAAGGGCCGCTGAGCCGTACATCGCCGCGGCGTTCGGCAAACACCGCGCCGCGGGTTATGCTAACGCCCTGACCAGCTCGAGGGGACGCCGGCAATATGGCCGAGGGCACGCTGCAACGCGACGACGGCGAGAGCATCGCCTACGACCACCTGCCGGGGACCGGCCCCGGCATCGTTTTTCTCTCCGGATTCAACTCCAACATGCAGGGCGATAAGGCCCTCGCCCTGGCGCAGTGGTGCGCCGAGCAGGGGCGCCAGTTCACCCGCTTCGACTACTTCGGCCACGGCGCCTCCAGCGGCGACTTCGCGGCCGGGACTATCGGCCGCTGGATCGATGACGCGGTCGCGGTGTTCGACGCGGTGACCACCGGGCCGCAGTTGCTGGTCGGCTCCTCCATGGGCGGCTGGATCATGCTGCACCTGGCCCTGGCGCGACCGCAGCGGGTGAGTGCCCTGGTCGGCATCGCCGCCGCGCCGGACTTCACCGCGACCTTGCGCGAGGGACGCCTCGGCCCCGAGCAGATGCTGCAGCTGGAGTTGTCCGGCGCCTGTGACATTCCCAATTGCTACGACGATGGCGAGCCGTACACGATCAGCCGCGAACTGCTCGACGAGGGCGAGACACACCGCCTGCTGACCCGCGAGCACATCGCGATCGACGTGCCGGTGCGCCTGCTGCACGGCCAGTGCGACCCGGACGTGCCCTGGGAGCGTTCGCTGCTGCTGGCGGAAAAACTGCGCGGCGAGGATGTCGAGGTCACCCTGGTCAAGGATGGTGACCACCGCCTGTCGCGGCCGCAGGACCTGGCGCGGCTGTTGCGCACCGTGGACACGCTGTCGCGACAGCTCGCCCCGGGCTAAGGCGCAAACGCGGTGCGCGCACCTGGGTTGCTACTGCTGTGCCTGCTGCTGTGCCCGGCGCTGGCCGGATGCGACAGCTACCCGGTCAAGAATATCGTCAAGTCCGATGTCGACCTGGTGGCGGACCAGTTCATCGACGAATCGCGGCGCCTGGTGCGCGAACTCACCGTGAAGCTGTACCGGCGCAACCCCGGTGAGCTGGCCAAGATTCCCGGCATGACCATCGATATGCGCCTGGCGCAGCTGCGCGCCACCGAGGGACCGTTGGTGTTCGAGGAATTGCGCGGGGCGCAGGAGACCCAGGCCCTGGAGCTGGTGTTCGACCCGCATTTCAAGGGCGACCGGGTGTTCGCCCTGGTGGTCGGGTTGGGCGGCATGCTGCGCCACGCCTACGGCTACAACGACGAGCTGTTCATGTTCGACACACTGGAGCCGGAGAAACTGGCCACCAGCGCGCACAATGTCGAGGTATTGTCCTGGAAGCTGCGCAGCAAGCACCGCCCGGACGGCGAGCCCTGGATCATCACTAGCCACTATCACGGCGTGACCGACAACCTGAGTTTCGAGCGCCTGTTCGGCAAGCTGATCGTGCTGCAGGAGATGATGGCGCGCATCGCCGACGACGCCGACTACCGGCGCGTGACCAAGGTGCTGCATGCGGCGGGTTCGGTGTTCATCCCGCTGCCGATCTGAACCCGGCGCGCCGCCTCAGGTGGTGATGATCAGCCGCAGCGCTTGCAGCTGCAGGCCGGCGTGGCGGATGTGCACCGCGCATTCGTCGATGCGGTAGCGCAGGTACTCCAGCTCTTCCTCGCGGATGCTCGGGTTGACCTCGCGCAGCGCCTCCAGGCGCGCCAGCTCGGCTCCCAGCTCCTCGCGCATGCGCGCCTCCGCCGCCGGCAGGATGTCGCGCAGACGCTCCTCGGCGATGGCGTTGGCCAGGGTCATCTTGGCATCCACCTCCTTCTGCACCTGCTTGATGATGGCCAGCGCGGTGTGCTTCTTGACCTTCTCGATCAGCGTGTTGAGCCGCGCGTGGGGTACCAGGTCCGCCAGTTGCTTACCGCGCGCATCCACCAGCAGGCGGATCGGCGTGAGCGGCAGGAAGCGGTCCACCTGCAGGGCGCGGGGTGCCACGCAGTTGACCGTGTACAGCGCCTCCAGCAGCATCGTCCCCGGCGGTACGCCCTTGAGCTTGAGGGTGCCCAGGGCGGCGTTGCCGAGTTCCGTGGAGTGCACCATGTCCATCGCTTCCTGCGTGATGGGGTGCTCCCAGGTGGCGAAGACCAGGTCCTCGCGGGCCAGGGCGCGCTCGCGGCTGAAGGTGATCGTGGTGCCCTCGTCGGTCACGCCCGGGAAGTGTCCGGTGAGCATGTGTTCCGAGGGGCGCAGCACCTGGGTGCGTTCGGAGTGGTACTCGCAGTCCACGCCGAAGGCCTCGCACAGTGCCTCGAGGTAGTTCTCCAGGGTGTCGTCGTCTTCCAGTGACTGCACCTCCTCGATGAGGCCGAGGGCGACGTCGCGCCGGCAGGAGTTGCGTTCCAGCAGCCGGTCGCGGCCCTCGCGTAGCTCTTCCCGGGTGCGCAGGGTGAACTCCGCGGTGTCGTTGAGCAGGGCATCGAAGTCCGCATCGCGCTGCGCCAGCTGGGCGCGCAGGCGCTCTTCGAAGTGGGTGAAGATCAGGTAGCCCGCGCTGCAGCTGTCGCGGAACAGGTCGATGCCGCGGTCGTACCAGTCGAGCAGGGTTTCCTGGGCGCTGCCTTCCAGGTAGAGCACGTGGATCTGCACGTCGCCGCGCTGGCCGATGCGGTCGAGGCGGCCGATGCGCTGTTCCAGCAGGTCCGGGTTCAGCGGCAGGTCGAACAGGATCAGGTGCTGGGCGAACTGGAAATTGCGCCCCTCGCTGCCGATCTCCGAGCACACCAGAGTCTGCGCGCCGCCGGCCTCGTCGGCGAAGTAGGCCGCCGCGCGATCGCGCTCGATGATCGACAGCCCCTCGTAGAAAGCCGCGGAGCGGATGCCGGCGCGCAGGTGCAGGTGGTGTTCCAGGGCCACCGCGGTGTCGGCGCGGGCACAGATGACCAGCGCTTTTTCCGGGCGCATGGCCTTGAGTGTGTCCACCAGCCAGTCCACCCGCGGGTCGAAATCCAGCCAGCTGTCGTCGACGTAGGGCGATTCCGGGAACAGCCGCGCGTCGTCGTCCACCTCGGCCAGGGCATAGGCCTCCGGCAAGGGCAGCGGGTGGCGGTGCAGCACGCGCTGCGGGAAGCCCTGCACCGTGGCGCGGGTGTTGCGGAACAGCACGCGGCCGGTGCCGTGGCGGTCGAGCAATTGCTCCAGCAGCTCCGGCGGCGGCAACGCGCGGTCCATGTCTGACGGCAGGTCCGCAGGAACCTCCCCGCGCGCCAGCGCGTCGGCCATGTCGCCCAGGGCGCGGTAGCCCTCTTCCTGGGCGATGAACGCCTCGAGGTCGTGGAAGCGCGCCGGGTCGAGCAGGCGCAGGCGCGCAAAGTGGCTCTCGCGGCCGATCTGCTCCGGGGTCGCGGTGAGCAGCAACAGGCCCACGCAGCAGGCGGCCAGGCTCTCGACAAAACGGTAATCGTCGCCGGCTTCCTGCGGTGACCAGTGCAGGTGGTGGGCCTCGTCGACCACCACCAAGTCCCAGCCCGCCGCCAGCGCCTGTGCCTGGCGCTCGGGATCGTCGAGGAACAGGCCCAGGCTGCACAGCACCTGCTGCTCCTGCTCAAAGGGGTTGCCGTCGCCGCTCTCGTCCATTTCGGACAGCCGCTCGGCGTCGAACAGGGCGAAGTGCAGGTTGAAGCGGCGCAGCATTTCCACCAGCCACTGGTGCAGCAGCGAGGGCGGCACCAGGACCAGCACCCGCCCGGCGCGGCCGGTGAGCAGCTGCTGCTGCATGATCATGCCCGCCTCGATGGTCTTGCCCAGGCCCACCTCGTCCGCCAGCAGCACCCGCGGTGCGTGGCGGCGGCCGACTTCCGCGGCGATGTACACCTGGTGCGGTAACAGGCTGGTGCGCGAACCCATCAGCCCGCGCGCGGGGCTGGTCTGTAGCCGGTGCATGTGCTGCAGGGTGGCCACGCGCAGGGCGAAATCCTCGTGGCGATCGAAGTGCCCGTTGAGCAGGCGCTGCTGCGGCGTGGTCAGCTGGACGAAGGCGTCCAGCTCGAGTTCGGAGACGGTCATCTCCTGCTCGTGGTGATCCAGGCCGGTGTACAGCAGCAGGCCCTGGTGCTCGTCGACGGCGGTCACCACCAGCTCGACGCCCTCCACGGTGCTGATGTGGTCGCCATCCTTGAAGCGCAGCCGGGTGAGCGGCGCGTTGTCCATGGCGTAGGTGCGCTCCTCGCCGACGGCGGGGAAGGCGAGGGTGACGCGGCGTCCGTCGACGCCGACCACGACGCCGAGGCCGAGTTGCGCGTCCGCGTGGCTGACCCAGCGCTGTCCAATCAGGTATTCCATCAATCCTCCGCGAAAAACAGGGCGTGGCTGTTGGCGTAGGCCTGCGCCAGCAGGGCTTCCACCGGCATGCCCATGCAGGACGCCACCTGCTCGGCGATGAACGGCAGGTAGAAAGGCGCGTTGGGACGACCGCGGTACGGCACCGGCGTCAGGTAGGGCGCGTCGGTCTCCAGCACTGCCTGTTGCGGCGGCGTGGCGGCGATCACCTCGCGCACGTTGTCCGCGGCCTTGAAGGTGGCGATGCCGTTGAAGCCGAGCATGAAGCCCTCGCCCAGGCAGTACTGCGCCAGCGCCAGGGATGAGGTGAAACTGTGGATGACGCCATGCCGTGGCAGGCGGCCGCTGAAGTTGGCGAGGATGGCGCGGGTGTCGTCGTCCGCCTCGCGGGTGTGGATGACCACCGGCAGCTCGAGGTCGACGGCGATCTGCAGCTGGCGCTCGAAAACTTCGCGCTGCACCGCGCGGTCGGCGTGGTCGTAGTAGTAATCGAGGCCGATCTCGCCCACCGCGACCAGGCGCGCGTCGCTGGACAGGGCGCTGCGGATGCGCGCGTCGACCTCGTCGCTGTAGTGCTCCGCCTCGTGCGGGTGAATGCCCTGGGTGCCCCACACGCGCGGCGAGTGCTGAGCCAGCGCACGCACCGTGTCCAGGTTGCCCGGGGACACGGCGATGGTGACGATCTTCTCCACGCCCACTTCCTCGCTGCGCGCGAGGGTCGCGTCCAGCGCCTCGGCGTCCAGGTAGTCCAGGTGGCAGTGGGTCTCGACGATGGGCGTATCGAAACGCGGAATGTCCCGCTTGGGCTGCTTGCTCATGACGACAGAGTTGTTCTCGCTTACCTCGTTGCGCTGACCCGCTGGCGCAGTTTGCGCGGGTGGGCCGGGCGCAGCTCGCGGATGGTATCGCTGATCTGCCCCCAGAGCCAATTGTGCAGCGGCGAGTTTTCCGTGCGCTGGTGCGCCACCAGCACGTAGTCGACGATGACATCCGCCAGCGTCGGCAGGGGCAGGGCGGTGATGCCCTGGCTCAGCGTCTCGTTCTGGGTCAGGTACGAGGGCCCGGGCATATAGTAGTCGGTATTGCGCAGTACTTCGATGGCGGTCATCAGGTGGGAGATTTCCAGCGAGCCCTGGGCGCGGGCGGAGAGCTGGTCGATCTGCACCAGCAGGCTGCGCTCCTCCGCCTGGTTGCGGTCGGACACGTACAGTCGGATCACCGGGTAGTTGTTGAGCGCCTCGAGGTCGCCCGGTGTGCGGCACAGGGGGTGGTTCTCGCGCACCAGGATGGCCGGCGGGCTGCCGCCCAGGCGTTCCACCCGGAACGCGGGGCCGTAGTGTGCCTGGTTGATGTGCAGGGCGAAGTCGAGGTTGCCCAGCGCCAGCTGCTCCAGCTGGTTCTCCACCCGGGTGACGATGCGCAGGTTCAGCCGCGGCGCGCGTTCCTGCAGGCGCTCGGCCAGGGTGGGCAGCAGGGTCACGCCGATGTACTCGGACATGGCGATGGTGATCTCGGCGTCGGCGCGGGTCGGGTCGAAGCGCTGGCCGCTGACCAGCTGGCTGATGCCGCCGAGGATGTCGCCCAGCTGGTGGGCCAGTTGCAGAGCCCGTGGCGTGGGTTGCATACGATGGCCGCTGCGCGTGAACAGGGGGTCGTCAAACAGCTCGCGCAGTCGCGACAGGGTCTTGCTCATGGCCGGCTGGGTGATGTGCAGGCGCTCGGCGGACCGCGACACGCTCCGCTCCTCCAGTAAAACCTGTAATGAAATCAGTAAGTTAAGATCAATCCTGGCGAGCTCGCGGGTATCCATGGCACACTATGAATCTGGTTCATGTTCTTTATGAGAATAATACATTAGATACATAGTAATGCGAGCGATAGTATGGATTCCATCGTGAGAGACGAACCCCGGACGCCGGGTTGACCGACGCCGCCAGGCATTGGTTGAAGGCGCCCCATCCAGGTCCGAACAAGTTGACTTTCCAACCCGCCGTCAGGCGGGTTTTTTTTGCCCGGGCCCCAGCCCCCGTCCGGTTCAGGCGTTGTTCAGGACCATGATGGCGCCGGAGGCCTCCACCGAACCGCGGGTGCGCCACTCGACCACCTCGGCGCAGTGCTTGTCGGCGCAGCGCTCGGCAATCTCGAAGAACGGCGAGCGTTCCGGGTCGGCGATGAGGATCTGCTTGACCCCGGCCTTGACCGCGCGGTTCACCAGGTTGGTGACCGGTTTGACCAGTTCGTCCCAGAAGCAGATGTCGGCGGCGATCAGCATGTCGTACTTTTCCAGCTTGCGGGTGCTGAGCTTCTCGAAGCGCGAGACCAGGTGCTCGGTCTCCACGCCGTTGAGGTCCGCGGTGGCCTGCAGGTAGGGGAAGACCTCCGGATCTGCGTCCACCGAGGTCACTTTTGCGCCGAGTTCCCGCGCGCACCAGATGCCGGAGATACCCCAGCCGCAGCCCACGTCGAGCACGCGCTTGCAGTGCTCCGGCGGGTTCCGCTTCAGGTAGTCGATGAGCAGCGCGCTGGATTTCCAGAACTTGTTGCCGTGAATCGAGGGCTCGTGCCCCTGCCGCTTGATACGGCGGATAGCGGGGTGGGAGCCGGTCGGGATTCTCACGCCGCGGAAACGGCGTTCGGTGCGGATCTTCTTGGCCAAGGCGGGTTCCTTGCTGGTGACCGGCACGGTTGTGCCCGAAGCGCTTCAGGAGGCGCGACGGGGCCGTGCAGGGGTTTCCGGATGGTCGACGAACGCCCCGCCGAACGGTGCGCCGCCTCCGGATTGTACCGCGTTGCTGCGGCGAGTGCAGTCACGCGGTGCATGTCCCTGAAAGTGGACGAATTTGATTACAGGCGATTTCATTTGGTGGTGCGGTCGGTATTCGTGGGATAGGATTAAAGCACATGAAATGTCGGTATTTATCGACGCCAAAGAGGTAGGGACCCATGACAACTGCTGTCCGGCAGGTTGAGCTGCTGGCGAAACAACGTCCGCGGCAGGCGCGGGCCAAGCGAACCTACGACGCCATCCTGACGTCCGCATCGGAATTGCTGGTGGAGGTGGGAATCGAGCGTATCTCGACCAACCTGATCGCCGAGCGTGCCGGTGTCACCGTGCCGGCGCTGTACCGCTATTTTCCCAACAAGTACGCCGTGATCCACGCGCTGGGCACGCGCCTGATGCAGAAGCAAAATGCCGCCTTCGCCACTTGGCTGACCGGTTTTCTCGAGCGCGAGAATGCCTCTGAGGTGCTGTACCACGGCCACGTGGTGCTGCGGCTGATCTACGACGTCATTCGCAACGAACCGGCGGGGATCGAGATCTTCAATGCCCTGCGCGCGATGGCGCCGCTGCGCGAGTTGCGCCTGGTGTCGCGGCGTGAAGCTGCCGACGGCCTGGCCAATTTCATGTCGGAGGTGGCGCGGGTGCCGCGCGACGAGACGCTGACCATGCACTCGCGCATGACCGTCGATCTCGCCTGTGGCGTGGTGGAGATGGCCATCGAGGACAACCAGCTCGACCCTGACGTGGTCATGCGCGAAGGCGCACGCATGCTACAGGAGTACTGGCGGCCGTATATCCGTCTGTAACCCGGGCAAGTCCTTTTGCAGGCGCTGGCCGCCGGTCCGGGGGTAGCGACCGGGTACGCGCCGCCTTCTGGCGGACAACAGGCGTACCGGTCACCTCCGGCCCGGAGGTGGAAACGCAAACTGCTATCGGGCGCGACACCGCCAGGTGGCGCGCCCAGGGCGAAAATCAGGTTTTGAGGACGTTTTCCGCCTGCAGGCCCTTGGGGCCCTCAACCAGGTTGAACTCGACCGTCTGGCCTTCGTTCAGGGTGCGATAGCCATCGCCCTGGATGGAACGGAAATGCACGAAGACATCGGCGTCACCTTCCTCCCTGGTGATGAACCCAAATCCCTTGGCGTTGTTGAACCACTTCACCGTGCCACTTACACGATTTTCCATACCACTTTCCTCGGTTTTACCTATTGCTTTTATTATGCTCCGCTGCCCATGGGAGCAGCGGAGACTTGAAACCGGTGTTGCCGTGGCGACCTAGAGCTGGCTGATGCGTTGCTCCTGTTCCTTGAGCTTCTGCAACGCCAGTTCCTGCGCCTGCATCTTCTCCCGCTCCTTGGCGACTACCTCGGCGGGAGCCTTGTCGACGAAATTGCTGTTATTCAACTTGCCCGCGATGCGCTTCAGCTCGGTTTCGAGCCGGGTGACCTCTTTCGACAGGCGCGCCAATTCTGCGTCCTTGTCGATCAGGCCGGCCATGGGGATCAAGATTTCGAGCTGTCCTACCAGGGCCGTCGCCGCCGCGGGGGCTTCGTCGCCTTCTTCCAGCCAGACTATGTCAGACAGTTTGGCCAGCTTTTTCAGGAACGTGGCATTTTCTTGCAATCTGCGTTTATCGTCTTCGCCGCCGTTCCGAAGTTGTACTGTGAGCTCTTTACCCAACGAGATTTTCATCTCGCCGCGGATGTTGCGGATGCCCACAATGACACCTTTGAGCCATTCTATATCCGCGTTCGCGGCGCTGTCCATAGCTTCGGGCGCACTGTTCGGGAAGGGCTGGAGCATGATGGTGGGGCCGGATTTGCCCGCCAGGGGCGCCACGCTCTG
The DNA here is from genome assembly GCF_004745945.1 of Mangrovimicrobium sediminis. GTDB lineage: Bacteria > Pseudomonadota > Gammaproteobacteria > Pseudomonadales > Halieaceae > Mangrovimicrobium > Mangrovimicrobium sediminis. Next base: position 314,113 of record NZ_SRLE01000012.1, read on the forward strand.
CCAGATTTCCTCGGTGATAAACGGCATCAGCGGGTGCAGCAGGCGCAGCCAGGCTTCGAGTACGCGGATCAAGGTACGCCGCGTGCCGCGCACGGCGGCCTCACTGGCCTCGGGGTCACCCAGTGCCGGCTTGGACAGTTCCAGGTACCAGTCGCAGTACTCGTTCCAGATGAATTCGTGCAGTGCCTGCGAGGCGTGGTCGAAGCGGTAGTTCTCGAACGCGCGTTCGACCGCCGCCTCGGTCTCCTGCAGCTTGCCGATAATCCAGCGGTCGGCGAGGCCGAGTTCCACCGGCAGGCTCTCGTCCTGGCCGCAGTCCTGGCCCTCGCAGTTCATCATCACGTAGCGCGCGGCGTTCCAGATCTTGTTGCAGAAGTTGCGGAAGCCCTCGATACGCCCGATATCGAACTTGATGTCGCGTCCGGTGGAGGCCAGCGAGTAGTAGGTGAAGCGCAGTGCGTCGGTGCCGTAGGGCGCAATGCCCTCGGGAAACTGCTTGCGCGTGGCCTTCTCGATTTTCGCCGCGAGTTGCGGCTGCATCATGCCCGAGATGCGCTTGGTGACCAGGGTTTCCAGGTCGATGCCGTCGATCAGATCGATGGGGTCGAGCACGTTGCCCTTGGACTTGGACATCTTCTGGCCCTCCGCATCGCGCACCAGGCCGTGCACGTAGACCGTATGGAACGGTACCTCGTTGCGGAAATGCAGGGTCATCATGATCATGCGCGCGACCCAGAAAAAGATGATGTCGAAGCCGGTGACCAGCACCGAGGTGGGGTGGAACTTTGCCAGTTCCGGCGTTTCCTCGGGCCAGCCCAGGGTGGAGAAGGTCCACAGGGCAGAGGAGAACCAGGTGTCCAGTACGTCGTCGTCCTGGCGCAGGCTCATCTCGTCGGCGAGCTGGTGTTGCTCGCGCACCGCCCGCTCGGATTCGCCGACATAGACGTGGCCGTGGTCGTCGTACCAGGCCGGGATGCGGTGGCCCCACCACAGCTGGCGGCTGATGCACCAGTCCTGGATGTCGCGCATCCAGGCGAAATAGGTGTTTTCCCACTGCTTGGGTACGAACTGGATGTCGCCGTTTTCCACCGCCTCGATGGCCGGGCCGGCCAGGGCGCGGGCGTCCACGTACCACTGGTTGGTGAGGTAGGGCTCGATGACCACGCCGGAGCGGTCGCCGCGCGGCACCTTCAGGGTGTGGTCGTCGATCTTCTCCAGCAGGCCCAGCGCGTCGAGGTCGGCGACGATCTGCTTGCGCGCGGCGAAGCGGTCCATGCCCAGGTAGGCTTCCGGGGCCTCACCGCCGATGGCCGCGTCGTCGTCGAGGATATTGATCAGCGGCAGGCCGTGGCGCTTGCCCATCTCGTAGTCGTTGAAATCGTGGGCCGGCGTGATCTTCACGCAGCCGGTGCCGAACTCGCGGTCGACGTAGTCGTCGGCGATTACCGGGATCTGGCGCCCGGTCAGTGGCAGCTCGACCATGCGCCCGACCAGGTGGGCGTAGCGCTCGTCCTCCGGGTGCACCGCGACGGCGGCGTCGCCGAGCATGGTTTCCGGTCGGGTGGTGGCGACCACCAGGTGGCCCTCACCGCCAGCCAGCGGGTAACGGAAGTGCCACAGGTGGCCCTTCTCCTCCTCGGAGACCACCTCGAGGTCGGAGATCGCCGTATGCAGTACCGGGTCCCAGTTGACCAGGCGCTTGCCGCGGTAGATCAGGCCCTCGCGGTACAGGCGGATGAAGACTTCCTGCACGGCGTTGGACAGGCCCTCGTCCATGGTGAAGCGCTCGCGCGACCAGTCCAGCGAAGCGCCCAGGCGGCGCAGCTGGCGGGTGATGGTGCCGCCGGACTCCTCCTTCCACTCCCAGACTTTCTCGATGAACTGTTCCCGGCCCAGGTCGTGGCGGCTGACGCCCTGCGCCTCGAGCTGGCGCTCGACGACCATCTGCGTGGCGATACCGGCGTGATCCGTGCCCACCTGCCACAGGGTGCTCTCGCCGCGCATGCGGTGGTAGCGGATCAGGGCGTCCATGATGGTTTCCTGGAAGCCGTGGCCCATGTGCAGGCTGCCGGTGACGTTGGGCGGCGGGATCATGATGCAGTAGGCGCCGTCGCCGTCGCGCGGGGCGAAGTAGCCTTTGCTCTCCCATTCCTGGTACCAGCGGGACTCGATCTCGGCGGGTTGGAAGGTCTTATCCATCGGTCGGGATATCCGGGGAAGATTCTGGAAGGGGCGCGATTATACGCGATGTCCCGGGGCCTTTACAGGCGCGCGCCGGGGTGCGCAAGGCCTACAGGTCGTGCTTTTCCAGCTGGTAGCCGCGCTCGCGGTACAGGCGCCAGGCGTCGCGCAGGGCCTGCAGGGATTCCGGGTCCTGGGTGACCACTTCGGCCACCCGCGCGAAGCGGGAAAAGAACGCGGGGGGCTGCAGTTGCAGGTTGATGAGCAGGTCCGCGTGGTCGCCCGGGTCCTGGCCCCAGCCGATGACGACCGGTTCGCCGTCCTGTTCGCCGGCCAGGGCGTGGGGCAGGAAGCTCTCGGCGCGAAAGCCCCACAGCAGTTCGTCCAGCGTCTTCGCCTGCTCCCGGTCCACCGCGTTGATGAAGATGCGGTGGCCCTGGGCGAAGGCTTTATCTGCAAGGCGCGCGGCGACCTGCAGGCGCTGGCCCGCGCCAGCGGCCTGCACCACGTAGAAGCCGACCCGGGTCACGTGGCGGCGTCAGCCGGTGCAGTCGCGCAGGTAGCGGGTGAGCAGGCCGACCGGGCGTCCGGTCGCCCACTTCGGCGCGCTGTCCCAGGCGGTGCCGGCGATATCCAGGTGCGCCCAGGCGTACGCCTTGGTGAACTCGGCGAGGAAGCACGCCGCGGTAACGCTGCCGGCGGTCGGTCCGCCGATATTGGCGAGGTCGGCGAAGTTGCTCTGCAACTGCTTGGTGTACTCGTCCCACAGCGGCATGCGCCAGGCGCGGTCGTGGCTCTCGACCCCGGCGGCGAGCAGGGCATCGGCCAGTTCATCGCGGTTGCTGTACAGGCCGCTGGCATGTGAGCCCAGCGCGACCACGCAGGCACCGGTGAGGGTGGCGATATCGATCACCGCCTCGGGCTTGAAGCGCTCGACGTAGGTCAGTGCGTCGCACAACACGAGGCGGCCCTCGGCGTCGGTGTTGAGGATCTCGATGGTCTTGCCGGCCATGCTCTTGACCACGTCACCGGGCTTGGTGGCGTTGCCGGCGGGCATGTTCTCCGCGGCGGCGATCACGCCCACCACGTTGAGCGGCAGTTCCATCGCGGTCACCGCGGTCATGGTGCCGAGCACGCTGGCGGCGCCGCCCATGTCGAATTTCATCTCGTCCATCTTCAGGCCGGGCTTGAGCGAGATGCCGCCGCTGTCGAAGGTGATGCCCTTGCCCACCAGCACCTGCGGTTGCTGGGATTTCTTGCCGCCGCTGTACTCCATGACGATCAGCCGCGCCGGTTCGGTGGTGCCGGCGGTCACCGAGAGCAGCGAGTGCATGCCCAGTTCACGCATGCGCTTTTCGTCCAGCACCTGCACCTTGAGCTTGCTGTTGCCGCGCGCCAGCTTGCGCGCCTGCTGCGCGAGGTAGCTGGGGGTGCAGATATTGGCCGGCAGGTTGGCGAGGTTGCGCGCCGCGTTGACGCCCAGGCCAGTGGCGGCGCCGTGGTCCAGTGCGCGTTGCGCGGTGCTCTTGCCCGCGCCGGTGCTCACCGCGACGCGCGCCAGCGTCAGCGCCGGCTTGGGCTCGGCGACGGTCTCGGTGTAGCGGTAGGCGCCGGTGACCAGGCCGTGGGCGATGGTCTCCAGCAGCCAGGCGGCGTCGGCGTCGGTGACCTCCAACTCGTCGAGCAGCAGCAGGGCATCCTTGGCCTTGCAGGCGTTCAGCGCGGTATACAGCGCCCTGGCCAGTTCGCGCGCCGCGCCGCGGTCGAAATCCTTGCGCGCCCCGCAGCCCAGCAGCAGGATGCGGGCGGCGCCGCCGGCGCCGGGTAGCATCACGCTCTGGCCGCGCTTCGCGCTGAAGTCCTTCAGCGCCAGGGTTGCGCCCAGCGCGCCGTTGCCGGCTTTGTCCAGGGCCTTGCCGGCGCTGCCGAGTTCACCGTCGCTGTACAGGGGAAGAACTGCGCACTGGGTCCGCGCCTTGCTGGCGTCGGAGACTGCACGAACTGAAAATGCGATGCCGCTCATGGGGATAACCTCAAACTTGATGCCCGCGCTAGTGTATGATGTTGCGCGCCCAAACTGAACCGTAGCCCCGTGTCCCAGGCATGAAAATCCTGCGCTATCTTGCCCGCGACGTGCTCACCCACATGGTGGCGGTGAGTTTCGTGCTGCTGGTGATCATCTTCAGCGGCCGGTTCGTCAAGTATCTGGCCGAGGCCGCCAGCGGCGACCTTGCCGCGGACATCCTGCTGCCGGTCATGTTCTATCGCATGCCCGGTTTCCTTGAACTCATTCTCCCGCTGGGGCTGTTTATCGGCATCCTCATGGCCTATGGGCGACTCTACGTGGAAAGCGAGATGGTGGTGCTCACCGCCTGCGGGCTGAGTCCGGGCCGCCTCGCGCTGTACACGCTGCTGCCGGCGGGCGTGGTCATGGCAGTGGTGGCCCTGCTCAGCCTGTGGGTCACGCCGCTGGGTGCCTCGCACTCGGAAGCGCTGCTGCATGCGCCGGAATCCTCGGCCGGTCCCAATGCGGTTGCCGCCGGGCGCTTCCAGGTGCAGCGCGGCAGCGAGACCGTGACCTACGCGCAGACGCTCTCCCCGGAAGGCGTGATGCACGACGTGTTCCTGTCCGATGGCGGTGCCGACGAGCGCGGCCGCCCGCGACTCCAGGTCACCGTGGCCGAGGAGGGCGAGGTGCGCTTCGACCCGGACAGCGGCGTGCGCTACCTGGAACTGCGCAACGGCTACCGCTACTCCGGCTATCCCGGCGAACTGGATTACCGCGTGGTGCAGTTCCGCCGCTACGGCGAGATGCTGCCGGAACCCGAGGGCGGCATTCGCACCGCGGACCCGGTGGACGGGCGCGCCACGCGCGTCCTGTTGCATTCCAGCGAGCCGGAGAACGTTGCCGCCCTGCACTGGCGGCTGTCGCTGCCGGTGATGGTGCCCATCGTCGCGATCATCGCCCTGTGCATGAGCCGCACGGATCACCGGCGCGGGCGTTACATCAAGATGGCCCCGGCGTTCATTCTCTACCTCGTCTACCTGGTACTGCTGGCGCGTATCCGCGGCAGCATCGCCGACGGCGACGGTGGGCCGCTGCGCCTGTGGAGCGTACACCTGCTGTTCGCGATGCTGGCCCTGGGCATGCTGTATTCCAGCCAACTGCTTGGCTGGCTGCGGGCGAGACGCCATGCGCAGGCTTGACCGCTACATCGGCACGGTAGTGCTGGCCGCCATCGGCCTGGTGCTGGCCGTGATCGTCGGCCTGGACGCGGTCGCCGCATTTATCGATGAGGCGGAGGATATCTCGGACACTTACAGTTTTGCCGAGGTCAGCCTGTACATCCTGCTCACGCTGCCGGGCCGCTGCTACGAGTACATTCCCTTTGCCGCGCTGATCGGCTGCCTGCTGGGGCTGGGGCAACTGGCAAGTTCCAGTGAGCTGGTGGTGATGCGCGCAGCGGGGGTGTCCACCGGCCGCCTGGTGTGGACCGCGCTGCAGCCGGCGCTGCTGGTCGCAATACTCGGCTTCGTGCTCGGCGACCAGGTGGCACCGCATACCGACCGCATGGCGGAAACCCGCCGCGCGTTGGCCCAGGACCCGAGCGAGGCGTTCAGCGGTCGGCACGGTATCTGGAGTCGCGAGGGCAGTACCTTCCTGCACTTCAATGCGCTGGAGCCCGCCGGCGTGGTGCACGGCATCATCCTGTTGCAGTTCGACGAGCAGCGCCGCCTGCTCACCGCGCTGCGCGCGAGCCGCGCCACCTACGCCGGCGGGCGCTGGCTGATGCGCGACGTGGTGCAGACACACTTCAGCAGTTGGCAGACCACGCGCGAGACCTTACCGCAGTTGTACTGGGAAACCGGTATCACGCCGGACCTGCTCACCCTGGTGGTGGTGGAACCGGCGCAGTTGTCGCTGGCCGACCTGTACCGCTACAGCCGCTACCTGCACAGCCAGGGTATGGAGTCTGAAGACTACCGCCTTGCCCTGTGGCGCAAGATCCTGCAGCCGCTGGCGGTCGGGGCGCTGGTACTGGTGGCGATCTCGTTCATCTTCGGCCCGCTGCGCGAGGGTACGGTGGGTTTTCGTATTTTCGCCGGGGTCATTATCGGCATCGCCTTCCGCACCAGCCAGGACCTGCTCGGCCCGGCAAGCATGGTATTCGGGTTCGATCCGGTGTACGCCGCGTTGCTGCCGATTGTGGCCTGCGCGCTCGCCGGCTTCGCCCTGCTGGCCCGCGCGCGCTAGTCGCCGGCGGGCGGCTTCTTGTCGCGGCTGCGCCGGGGCAGCAATACCAGGTGAGTGGCGGAGATGTAGTCGTGCCAGTAGCGCTCGTTGCGGTCGACCAGTTTCCACAGGTAACCGAGTCCGGCACAGGCCAGCGACAGTGTGGCTCCGGCGCAGCGCATCAATGCCTGGCGCAGGGTGAGTTTGCCGCCGCCATCGCTGACCAGCTGGATGCGCCAGGCCTGCATGCCCAGGGTCTGGCCGCTCTTGATCCAGAACGCGCTGTAGAAGCCGAACAGGCACACCACGATCACCCCTTGTTCGAGTACCGGTGGTAGAACTTCGCGTTCACCGCCGCTGAGCCAGAACGTGAGGCCCAGCACGATGGCGCTGGCGACGAAAATCAGGGCGATGACCAGCAGTGCGTCATAGACCATGGCCATGAGGTGACGCAGCAGGGAGGGCGAGGGCAGGGGCGTGGCTTCTTGCATGGCCGGCATTCTAGCAACTCGGCGGGCCTTTGTCGGTGGCCGGTGGCGTGCTAAATTGCCGCCACAGGTGGAGCGGGCCATGCATGTTCTATTGATCGAAGACGACACCTCGGTCGCCGATTTCATCGTCGGCGAACTGGATAAAGCGGGCTACCAGTGCACGCACCGCGCCGACGGCGACAGCGGCTACGCCGCGGCGCTGGAGGGCGACTACGATATCTGGGTTATCGACCGGATGCTGCCGGGCAGGCCCGGCCTGACCCTGTTGCGCGAGTTGCGCGAGGGCGGCCTGGACACGCCGGCACTGGTGCTGAGCGCCCTGGGCGATGTCGACGAGCGGGTGCGCGGCCTGCAACTGGGCGCGGACGACTACCTGGTCAAGCCGTTTTCCATGGAGGAATTGCTCGCGCGACTGGAGGTGTTGCAGCGGCGGCGCTCCGCGAGCACCGACACCACTACCCGTCTCCAGGTCGAGGATTTGTGCATGGACCTGCTGCAGCAACAGGTGACCCGCGGTGGCCAGGAGGTGGTGCTGCAACCGCGCGAGTACAAATTGCTCGAATACCTGATGCGCCACGCTGGCCAGGTGGTGACCCGGGGCATGCTGCTGGAGCACGTCTGGGGGTACAACTTCGACCCGCAGACCAATGTCATCGACGTGCATGTCTCGCGCCTGCGCCAGAAAATCGACCGCGAGTTCGGCGGGCCACTGTTGCACACCGTTCGCGGTGCCGGATATCGCCTGGGCAGCGCCGACGCATGAGCCGGGAAATGAGCCGGGTGCGGCGCGTCCTGCGCAGCCTCACCTTCCGTTTCGTGGTCAAATACCTGCTCGCCCTGACCGGCACCGTGCTGGTCATCACCCTGTTGCTGTACGCGCAGTACAGCTATCGCTATTTCCGCGAGCTCTCCACCAGCATCCTCGAGGAGCAGGAGACCCTGGTGCTGGTGTATCGCGGCCAGGGCCTGGCGGGCCTGCGCCAGTATGTGATGGACCAGCGCGACGCCAACCTGCTCGATCGCTTTCACTACATGGTGCTGGACCCGGACGGTGAACTGCTGGCCGGCGACTTGCCGCGCACCACGAGCTACCGGGTCTTCGATGACGGCTGGCTGGACCTGGAAATGGGACTGCTCAAGTGGGGCGAGTCGGTGGATGCCGACTTCCTCGCCCGCATCACCGAACTGGGGGATGGGTATCGCGCGGTGGTGGCGCGCGATTACGGCTCCGTGGTGTTCAGCGGCCGGCTGGTGTTTACCACGCTGGCGCGCGCCATGCTCGCCACCATCGTGCTCGGCCTGGTGGGCGGTTACTTCGTCGCCAGCCGCAGCATGCAGCACGTGGAGTGGCTGGGCCAGGAGATGTCGCGCATCGTGCGCGGGGACCCCGCGCAGCGCCTGCAGGTGGAAGACAGCGGCAACGCCAGCGAACTGGCCGCCGTCATGAACCGCATGCTGGACCAGACCGAATCGCTGATGCAGGGCATGCGCAGCATCTCCGACAACATCGCCCACGACCTGCGCACACCGCTGGGCCGGCTGCGCAATCAACTTATTCGCCTGCGCGACACCCTGCCCGCCGAGCGCCAACCCGAGGTCGAGACCCTGGTGGCCGATTGCGACAGCCTGTTGCAGTCCTTCAGTGCGGTGCTGCGCATCTCCACGCTGGAATCGGGCAACCGCTACACCGGCAAGCGCGAGGTCGACCTGGGCCGCGTGCTGCGCGACGTGGTCGAGCTGTACGAGCCGCTGGCCCACGAGAAGTCGATCGAGGTTGTCTTCAGCGTGCCGCCCTTCGCGGCCAAGACCCGCGGCGACGCGGACCTGTTGTTCCAGCTGTTTGCCAACGTGCTGGACAACGCCATCAAGTACACGCCGGAGCAGGGCAGTATCCGCGTGCAGCTATCCACCCAGCACGGCGGGGAATTCGACCATCGCGTGTGTATCGAGGATACCGGCCCGGGGATTTCCGCGGAGCACTGGGGCGACGTGTTCCGGCGTTTTTACCGCGTCGACCCGAGCCGCTCGGCGCAGCCGGGGCACGGGCTGGGCTTGAGCATGGCGCAGGCCATCGCCCAGTATCACGGCGGGGTGGTGGACCTGGCGGACAACCAGCCGGGCCTGCGGGTGGTGATCCGGCTGCCCTGAAGCCTCAGCGCTGGACCGAGAGGTGGTCGGTGTTGGGGGCCGCCTCGTCGTGGCGACGCCGGTACTGAGCCTCGAGAACATCACTGCCCTCGGGGGCGACGGCCATATGCGTCAGGTCGAGCTCGGGGAATTCCTCGTCAACCGATGAACAGTCGCTGAAATCCGTGCCCGCCGGCGACAGGTCGATGGCGCTGGTGTCAGGGGTAATCGGGGTGACGTTGCTGGGCAGGGTCGGGATGGTCTCGCCGACAGCGCCCATGTCCATGTGACTGGTATCCGGCGCAGGCGGTGCGGGCGGCGGCTCACTGGACAGCCGGCCGTAGTCGCCCTCGGTGGCCAGGTCGGAAATATCGACCTCCACCTCGGCAACCACGGCCTGCTGGCGTTCTTCGGCGCTCAGCAGGTGGGTACCCGCAGGGGCCAGCGACAGGCCGGTCTCCGGGTCCACCTCGGGTGCCGGGGGAGTCTCCGGTTCGGGCTTGCTGATGGTGATGTCAGGTGCTTCGGCCAGGGCGGCGATGCGCTCGGCCATGCTGAGTTTCTTCTGTGCTGCGGGTTGCTGCTGTGCGCCCACCGCGGCGGCCGGGCGGGGTGCAGGCTGCGCGGCGTCTGCTGCCTGGCTGGCCGGGACGGCCTTGATCACCGGCCTGGCGCCGGCTCTTTCCATCGCCTGCTTGTATTTGAGGGCGGTGGGTTTGTCGCATTCGCGCTTGACCAGTTGCGGCTTGCCGCTGAACAGCTTTTCGAGCGTGGCTTCACCGGCGTTGAACAGCTTCGCCAGGCGGGCGCGGACCTCGGCCTTCTCGTGGCCTTCCAGCACTTCACCCGCGAAAAAAATATTGTAGAGAGGTTGCATGCCCTTTCCCCGCGACTGGTTTAACGAAGTATACGCTCTACCCCGGGGGTGGTCTCGTTCCTGCGCGGGGGTTTGCGACCCAGGTCACAACTTGGCGCAGGCGGCTTTTTTACCCCTTGCGCGGCGAGTCCGGCGCATCCGTCTCTGGCGCGGTATAATCACCCGGAGTTATATGGAGGTATTCCCGTGACGATCCAGCAATCCATCGAAACCAAGCTCAACTCCGGCCTGCAACCGGAATTGCTCGAAGTCATCAACGAGAGCCACATGCACAGCGTGCCGCCGAATTCGGAGACCCACTTCAAGGTGACCCTGGTCAGCGCCGCCTTCGACGGCAAGCGGCATGTCGCCCGCCACCAGCTGGTCTACGGCCTGCTCGGCGAGGAAATGGGCGGACCGGTGCACGCGCTGGCCCTGCACACTTACTCGCCGCAGGAATGGGCCCAGCGCGGTGCCGCCGCGCCCGATTCGCCGGCCTGCCTGGGTGGTTCCAAGCAAGAGGCGCACTGAATGTCCCAGCCCGTGGTGGTCGCGGCGCTGTACCGTTTCGTGACGTTGGACGACTACCGTGACCTGCGTGAGCCGCTGCTAAACCGGTGTCTCGAGGCGGGGACGCGCGGCACCTTGCTGCTCGCGCGCGAGGGAATCAACGGCACCATCGCCGGCAGCCGTGAGGCCATAGACGCGGTGCTCGCCTACCTGCGCTCGGACCCGCGGCTGGCGCAGCTCGAGCACAAGGAGTCGAGCGACGACTCGATGCCTTTCCTGCGCATGAAGGTCAAACTCAAGCGCGAGATCGTGACCATGGGGGTGGACGGGATCGATCCCAATCGCCTGGTCGGCACCTATGTGAAACCCGCACAGTGGAACGCGCTGATCGACGACCCCGAGGTGTTGCTGCTGGATACCCGCAACGACTACGAGTGCGCCATCGGCACATTCCGCGGCGCCCGCGACCCGCAGTTGAACAGCTTCCGCGAATTCCCCGACTACGTGCGCCGCGAACTCGACCCGGCCCGCCACCGCAAGGTGGCGATGTTCTGCACTGGCGGCATCCGCTGCGAAAAAGCCAGCGCCTGGATGCTGGAGCAGGGCTTCGAGGAGGTGTATCACCTGGAGGGCGGGATACTCAAGTATCTCGAGGAAGTCCCCGAGGCGCGCAGCAGCTGGCAGGGCGAGTGCTTCGTCTTCGACAACCGTGTCGCGGTGAATCACCGCCTGGAAAAAGGCAGCTACGACCAGTGCTATGGCTGTCGGCGGCCGATCACCGAGGCGGACAAGGTCTCCCCGCTGTATATGCGCGGTGTCTGCTGCCCACACTGCCACGACAGCCTGAGTGCCGACCAGGTCGCGCGCTTCAGCGAGCGCCAGCGCCAGGTGGAACTGGCCGGGCAGCGCGGCGAAACCCACGTGGGTGCAGCGCCGCCGGAGCGCCAGCGGGATTCCTCCGCAGACTAATCGAGATGGCGCCGCAGGGCGCGGTGAAAGCCACTCACCGGCACGAAAATACTGACGCTCACGCCGTCGCCGCGGGAAACCACGCCGTACAGCCGGGCGACACCTGCCGGGTCCAACTGCACAACAGCTCCGCCCGAGGCGCCCTTGAACGCCCGGCAGTCGCTCTCGGTTTCTGCCCTGTTTTGGCGCGTGATGCGACACCCGGCATCGTAGGTCAGCGCCGTGCCACCCGCGCCCAGGCCGGCATCGCCTGAATAGCCGGCCATGGTCACCGGCAGCGCCCCGTCCGCCGGCTCGGATGACCACAGCAGCGCGGGGACCTGCTGCCGCGGCACCCGCTGGTACAACTTGAGCAGCGCCCAGTCGGCCTGCATGCCGCCGCCATCTGCCACGCTATAGGCCTCGCGCTCCAGGCGCTCGCCGCTGGCGGTCAGCAGGCTTACCGTAATCGGCTTGCTGAGGTCGCTGTAGTCCTCCAGGCAGTGCCAGGCGGTGACCAGGGTGTTGGCGTCCTTGTCCGCGCCTGCGGTGACCAGGGTGGCGCTGCAGTTTTCGCGGCGGTGGCGGCTGTAGCCCTTTTCATAGCGCACCGCGGGCACCTGCAGTTTGCCGACCGCGCGCAGCCAGTCCGGCGAATCCGCGCTGAAAACCCGGCGCGCGTCTTCGCCCCCGGCGAGGGCAGCGAGGGGCAGGCTGCACAGCAGTGTGGCGAGGAGGCTTTGTCCAATGGTGGTGCGCGGCACGAATGGTTTCCGGAGGCGGGAACGATGCTGCGCCAGCTTGCCACAGGCGCTGCTTGCTGTAGAGTTTTTATTCCACCTGCCGCGCCGGCCACGCGCGCGGCGTTGCACTGTCGAGGATGCGCATGCCGGTCGAGTACCTGCTGGTACCTATCGCCTTTCTCACGTCCACGCTCACCGGGGTCATCGGCATGGGCGGCGGTGTGCTGTTGCTGGCCTGCATGCCCGGGTTGCTGCCCGTCGCGGCCATCTTCCCCCTGCACGCAGCGACCCAACTGGCCAGCAACGCCACCCGCGCGCTGTTCGGCTGGCGCGAGATCCAGTGGTCGATAGTGGCGCCGGTCGCCCTCGGCGCCGCGCTGGGCGCCGTGCTCGGCGGCAGTGTCTACGGTTCGCTCAACCTGCACTGGCTGCCGGCTATCGTCGGCGTGCTGATTCTGCTGATTACCTGGGTGCCGCTGCCCAGCCTGCCGGGCGCCGGGCGCTGGAGCCTCGTGCTGCTCGGCCTGTACCAGACCGGTCTCGGTATGCTTGCCGGTGCGACCGGCCCACTGGGTGCGGCGGTGCTGGCGCGGCGCAATCCGCGGCGCGACTGGGTGGTGGTGAACACCGGCGTGTACATGGTCATCAGCCACGTGTTCAGGCTGTTCGCGTTTACCGCCATCGGTTTCAGCTTCGCCGGCTGGTGGCCGCTGTTGCTGGCGCTGATTACCGCGGTGAGCGTCGGCTCATGGGTGGGTACGCGACTGCGCCACAGCGTCCCGCAAATGGATTTCCGCCGCTGGTTCCGCCTGCTGGTCAGCCTGCTCGCGCTGCGCATGATTGCGCTGCCGCTGCTCGGGGACTGAGCAGCTGCGGGCCTGTCGGCCGGCGTACTATACTGCCCGAGCCGAACTCACCACCGATGAGGTTTCCCATGCGCTGCCTGCTCGCCCTGCCCCTGTTGCTGTCGCTGTCCGCCTGTGCCGCTCCCGCCCAGACACCGCCGCCGCCCGGCGACCAGCCCCTGCGCGCGGACCCCACGCGCTATGCGGCGCGCACGCTGGTCTACGAATGTCGCGACGGGGAATTCATCGCCCGCACCGGGCCTGGGGAAATGGCGGTGTGGGTGGAGGACCGCTACGCAGTGCTCTCCCAGGTGCGCAGTGGCTCGGGCGCCAAGTACCAAGAGGGTGACATCCTGTTCTGGAGCAAGGGCGACGAGGCGATACTGGATGTCGGCACCCGCAGCTACCGCGAATGCCGGCTGAACCCGGCGCGGGTGCCCTGGGAAGACGCCCGCCGTCGTGGCATCGATTTTCGCGCGGCGGGCAATGAACCGGGCTGGCACGTCGAGGTGCGAGAGGGCGACCGCCTGCTGTTTATCGGCGACTACGGCGCCACCCGCAAGATGTTCGACCAGCCGGTCTCTGCGCATGACGCGCAGCGCTCCACCTGGTCGGCCTCCCTCGACGGCGACCTGATCGAGATCACTGCCGAATGGGTGGAGTGCCAGGATACGATGAGCGGCGCGCGCTACCCGATGAGCGTGGAACTGCGCCTCAATGAGAACCACTACCGCGGCTGCGGCATGCAGCTTGAGCACCCCTGGGAATAATACCGAAAATCACCGCGCCGGACCGGGGCGGGGCGTTACCTTGATGGAGGTCAATGTCGGCGCCCCCGCCGCTGCCTAAGATGCATGCCAAGTGGTTGGGGAAGCCATGGACTTCCCACCCGTTTCCAGAGATAGGAGTGCATCATGAAAAAAGTAATCAACCTGGCATTGGCGGTGGCTCTCGCAAGTGGCGCCGTGGCAACCCAAGCCTATGAAGCCGGCGACCTGATCCTGCGCGCAGGCATCGTGACTGTGGACCCGAACGCCAGCTCAGACAAAATCGACCTGGGTGTGGAGGGCGTTCCTGTCCTCGAAGCAGATGTCGACTCCGACACCCAACTGTCCATCATCCCGGTGTGGATGGTGACCGACATGTTCGGCCTCGAACTGTTGGCCGCGACCCCCTTCGAACACGACATCAGCGTCGGCGGCGGTGGCCTCGACCTGGATGCCGGTTCCACCAAGCACCTGCCGCCGACCCTGACGGTCCAGTGGTACCCGCGCGGTGGCCAGTCCGGCTGGCAGCCCTACTTGGGCATCGGCCTGAACTACACCTACTTCTTCGACGAGAGCGTCGACGGTGAGCTCAAGGGCGCGCTGGGCGCGGTCCTGGGCGCAACCGATGCGGACCTCAAGCTCGACGATTCCTTCGGCCTGTCCGCCTCTGCCGGTGTCGACATCCCCCTGGGCGAGCACTGGTCAATCAACGCTGGCGTCTGGTACATCGACATCCAGACTGAAGCCGAGCTGACTGCCAAGTTTGCCGATGGCAGCAAGGTGCCGGTCAAGTTCGACGTCGATATCGACCCCTGGGTTTACAACTTCGGTATCGCCTACAAGTTCTGAGTGCCTGAGTGAGAGACTCTCGCTGCCGACATTTGTCGGCCATGACCCCGCAGCGATGCGGGGTTTTTTTTTGCGCTCCGTTTCGTGCGCTGGTGAGGGTATTTGCTGGCCGGCAGGCGCGGGCAAGGTAAGCCCCCGCAGCTCAGATGAAGTCTATTCGCTTCGGGGGCTTACCTTGCCCGCACCCGCCTCTTGCGGGTACTACCCCAACGGTGATCGCTCGCTGGAGCCCGGTGTGCTTCGGGGCGCCGTGAGATGCTCGGGAGAACCGCTCTTAAGATCGCGCCCCTCCGGGGTGCCCTCGGTCGGTCGCGAGCCCGCGAGCGGTCTCGCTCCACTTCCTCGGCGCGTCTTTTGCGAGCGGTTCGCCCGAGCGTCTCACGGCTTGGATTTGGCGTATTTGGAGGGATACTTTTTCGCGGGTTCGCGGGTTCG
>NZ_SRLE01000013.1 GCF_004745945.1 Mangrovimicrobium sediminis
CGCCCCCGCCGCCCCCGCCGCCCGCGGAGGAGCCGCCTGAGATTCGCATCGGTGACCAGGTGGTGCTGGAGGGCGATGTCGCCCAGGTCACGGTAACCCTTTCCAAGGCATCGGCCGAGCCGGTTACCGTAGAGTTCGTCACCGTGGATGGCACGGCGACGGTGATCGGTGGTGACTACGATCCGTTGACCGGGACCATTACCTTCGCCCCGGGTGTTACCGAAGTCATCATCCAGATCCAGACCAATGTCGACGATCTCGAGGAGCCCGACGAGCAGTTCTTTATCGACCTGAGCAACGCGACCAACGCGACCATCGCCGACCCGCAGGGCGTGGTCACTATCATCGATGGCAACGACCCCAGCCCCGAGGTCGACGTCCTCTACGTGGATGGCGATATCGGCGTAGTCGACGAATCGGCGCTGGATGACGGCACCGACCCCGCCAGCCCCACCGAGACCACCACCGGTACCTTCGACATCGACCTCGGCGGCGACACCCTGCAGAGCCTGGTCATCAACGGCGTGGATGTCACCGCCGGCGGTATCGTGGTCGGCTTCTACGGCGTTCTGACCGTGACCCTGAGCAACGGCGTGTACGCCTGGAGCTACACGCTCAGCGACAACACGCTGAACCACAACGACCCGAACAGCACCGGCACCTTCGAGGGCGTGGTCGACAGCTTTACCCTGATCGTCACCGATGACGACGGCGACTCTGGCTCCGACACCCTGTTCGTGCAGGTTACCGACGACGGCCCGATCGCCGTGGACGACGTCAACAGCATCGCCGCGGGCACCTATGGTCCGGTCGGCGGCAACGTCATCACCGAGAACGACACAGTGGGTGCCGACGGCGCCAGCGTGGTCGGCGTCGCCGCGGGCGATACCGGCAGCACGCTGGTCAACGCCGCCACCCTGGGCACCGCGATTGCCGGCGCCTACGGTGTGCTGACCGTGTTCGCCGATGGCACCTACAGCTACGAGCGCAACCCCGATGGCCCCGGCGGGGTAGAGGACGTCTTCACCTACACCCTGCGCGATGGCGACGGCGACATGGTCACCGCGACCATCACCATTGATATCGCCGATTCCGGCGTGATCGTCGACGCGCCGCGTATCCTCACCGAGAACACCACGGTGTGGGAGGCCGGCCTGCCGGCGCGCCCGGGTGAGCCCGAGGGTTCGGACGCCGCAGCGCCCAGCGAAAGCTGCTTCGGCGTGATCAACTTCTCGGCACCGGACGGTACGCCGACTATCAGCATCAACGGCCAGGCGGTCGCCGCGGGCGACACCATCGTCACCGCGAAGGGCATCCTGTCCATCGACAGCATCGACTTCACCACCGGTGAAATCGCCTACACCTACCGGCTCACCGACAACTCCCTGGACCACCCGGACTGGGATCGCTTCATCGTCAAGGTGACCGACGCCGACGGCGATTTCGCCCGCGACGTACTGCGCATCGCGATCATCGACGACAACCCTGAGGCGGTCGACGACTTCAACAGCATTGCCGCCGGCAGCTACGGCCCGGTCACCGGCAATGTGATGGACAACGACACCGAGGGCGCGGACGGCGCCCAGGTGGTGGGTGTGGTCGCCGGTGCCGGCAACGTCAGTGAAGCGGCGGGCGCCAATGTGTCCGCGGTGATTGCCGGCAGCTACGGCATGCTGACCATCTTCGCCGACGGCAGCTACAGCTATGTGCGTAACCCGGGCACCCCGGGCGGCGTGGAGGACGTGTTCACCTATGCCCTGCGCGATGGTGATGGCGATATCTCCACCGCCACGCTGACTATCTCCATCGACGATGCCGATGTCTGGATCAAGGCGCCGCATATCGGCAACGAACCGACCACGGTCTACGAATCCGGCCTGCCGGCGCGCCCCGGTGAGCCCGAGGGTTCCGACGAGGCGGCGCCCAGCGAGAGCTGCTTCGGCACCGCCTGGTTCATTGCCCCGGACGGTCCCGCGACCATTTACGTCGACGGCTTCGTGGCCACTGCCGGCGCCAGCTTCACCGGCGACTACGGCACCCTGACCATCGACAACATCAACTATGCCACCGGTGAGATCTTCTACACCTACCGGCTCACCGACAACATGCTGGCGGAGCAGGGCTTCGACAGCTTCCTGCTCGAAGTGCGCGATGTCGACGGCGATATCTCCCAGGATGTCATGCGCATCCTGATCGTCGACGACCAGCCGATCGCGGTGGATGACGTCAACGCGCTGGCCGCGGGTACCTACGGCCCGGTCGGCGGCGATCTCATGGCCAACGACACCGAGGGCGCCGATGGCGCGGCGGTGGTCGGCGTGGCCGCCGGCGATACCGACACTGCCCTGGATAATACCGGGACGCTGGGCACGGCGATTGCCGGTGCCTTCGGCGTGCTCACCGTGTTCTCCGATGGTACCTACAGCTACGTGCGCAACCCGGGTACCCCCGGCGGCGTCGAGGATGTGTTTACCTACACCCTCAAGGACGGCGACGGCGACCTGGTCACAGCGACCCTGACCATCGGTATCCGTGACGCAGGCGTGACCATCGAAGTACCCGAGGTTGGCAGCGCCGCCGCCACCGTTTACGAGGCCGGCCTGCCGGTGCGCCCGGGTGAGCCCGAGGGTTCCGATGCGGGTTCCCCGAGCGAGAGCACGTTCGGCGTGGTGAGTTTTACCGCGCCGGATGCGCCCGCCACCATCACCATCAATGGCATCCCGGTCACCGCGGGCTCGGTGCTGACCACGGCCAAGGGCATCCTGACCGTCGACAGCATCAACATGGCCACCGGCGAGATCGCGTATACCTACCGCCTCACCGACAACACGCTGAGCGATCCGGACAGCGATGACTTTGTCATCCGCGTCACCGATATCGACGGCGACTACGCCGAGAAGACCCTGTCCATCGGTATCGTCGACGACAACCCGACCGCCCTGGACGATTTCAACACGGTCAACGGTGCGGCCTACAGCGCAGTGTCCGGCAACGTCATGGACAACGACACCGAGGGCGCGGACGGTGCACTGGTGGTTGGCATTTCCGCCGCCGGCTCCGCCACTACCCTGGCGGTGGGCGCTGCTGCGATCAACATTACCGGTGCCTACGGCGTACTGACCATCATGGAAGATGGCAGCTACATCTACATGCGCAGCCCGGGTAGTCCCGGCGGCGTGGAGGACGTGTTCACCTACACCCTGCGCGACAGCGATGGCGACATTTCCACCGCGGAGCTGACCATCACCATCGGCGATGCCAACGTGTGGATCAAGGCGCCGCACATCGGCAATGAGCCGACCACGGTGTGGGAGGCGGGCCTGCCCGAGCGTCCCGGTGAACCCGAGGGTTCCGACGAATCCTCGCCCAGCGAGAGCTGCTTCGGCGCGGTGCATTTCTTCGCCCCGGACGGCCCGGTCACCATCAAGGTGGACGGCATGGTGGCGGGTATCGGCGACAGCTTCACCGGTACCTACGGCACGCTGACCATCGACAACATCAACTACCTGACCGGTGAGATTCACTACACCTACCGGCTCACCGACAACATGCTGGCGGACCAGGGCTTCGACAAGTTCCTGTTCTCGGTCACCGACATCGATGGCGACACCGCGCAGGATTACATGCGCATCCTCATCGTCGACGACCAACCCAGCGCTCTCGACGATGGCAACTCGATTGCCACCGGCAGCGTCGGCCCGGCCACCGGCAACGTCATGGACAACGACGTGCAGGGCGCCGATGGCGCCAGCGTGGTGGGCGTGGCTGCGGGCGACTCCACCGGCTCGCCGCTGGACAACGGCACTACCGTGGGCACGGTGATTGTCGGCCTCTACGGCATGCTTACCCTCTTCTCCGACGGCAGCTACAGCTACACCCGCAACGCGGAAATCCCGAGCAGCGACGACGACCTCGAGGACGTGTTCACCTACACCCTGAAGGACGGCGACGGTGACTACGCCACCGCCAGGCTGGTCATCACCATCGGCGCCGAGGACAACGAGGTCACCCTCAGTATCCCCGAGCTCGGCGGCGACAGCACCACGGTGTACGAGGAGGCCCTGGACGACGGCACCAACCCGGACGCCACCACCGAGAGCGTTTCCGGTGTGATGAGCTTCTCCGCGCTGGACGGCCTGGCATCCGTGACCATCGACGGCACCCCGGTGACCGCCGGCGACACCGTGGTCACCGCCAAGGGCATTCTCACCATCGACAGCATCAACGCGGCGACCGGCGAGATCGGCTATACCTACCTGCTGACCGGCAACACCCTGGTCGACCCGGACAGCGACAGCTTCGTCGTGCGCGTCACCGATACCGACGGCGACTACGACGAGGACACCCTGGCTATCGCCATCGTCAATGACGTGCCGCTGGAGTTCCTGTCAGACTACGTGACTGTGTCCAGCGTCTCGGGCGTTCAGCAGCAGATTGCCGTGCCGGAGAGCAACTCGGGCAGCATCAACTTCCGCCCCGGCGACGGTGCGGACGGCTTCCGCGTCAACCCCGGTGCCGTGCAGTTCAACGAGAGCGGCAACGTGACCGACGCCTTTGGTCGCGACCTGTACCTGGACGACAACCAGCTCAGCTGGTTCCAGGATGGCGACTCGCTGGTTGCCCGGTACTTCGACGGCCAGGCGTGGGTGGAAGGCTTTACTGTCACCCTCGACAACACCACCGATACCTTCTCGGTGACCGATGTCAGCAGCGGCGTGTTCAGCGTTGCCGGCGAGGCGGTACCCTTCGCCCCGGCGGAGGACGCCAACGGCGGCAACAACGACTACTACGGCCTGATGAACCTCGGCGGTACCGATGTCGACGTGGTGTTCTCCAACCCCGCCGGCACGGTCAACACCGACTCCGCCAACTTCGGCCTGAACAGCAACTGGATCGACCCGGGCCAGCAGATTGTGCTCGAGTTCTATACCAACTCGCTGCTGCAGGAAGGCAGTAACTCGGCGCCGACCTTCGACGGTCCCGCCGCCAGCGCGGCGCTCAACAACTTCCAGATCAAGGTGGGCGAGGTTGCCGGCGGACCCAGCAATCGTGCGCAGTTCATCGTGACGGTGTACTACGCCGATGGCAGCGGCACCGAGACCTGGGACTTCACCAGCGCCGCCAATCCCACCGCAGACCACGACATGGGTTCGATCGCGGAAGAGGGCGTCATCAACCTGGTCGCCGCCCAGGGCTTCGACAAGATCGTCGTCCAGGCTGTGGCGGACACCGATGACTTCTCGATCATGCCGATGGGTTTCACACCGTTCCTGCCGCATGACGTGGACATGAAACTGGATGTCTTCGGCTTCGACGGCGACGGCGACAGTGCCGCGGGCAACATCGTGTTCGGCATCGACCAGGACGGCATCGAGGGCATCGACCCGGCACCGGTGGGCGTCAGCACCACCAGCTTCGCCCAGGTTGGCGCCGGTGCGGTGGGCATCCTCGGTACGGAAGTGGTGGCCGACGATGGTCCGCTGCTCGCCACCGAGGGCGATGACGTGTTCGCCTTCGACCTGGCCGATGCCCAGGAGGGCGGCGTGACCAGCATCAGCGGTTTCGGCGAGTCCGGCAGCGATGCCTTGGACCTGCGCGACCTGCTGGTTGGCGAAGAGGGTGCGGACCTGTCCAGCTACCTGCACGTGAGCTACGATGGTGCCAACACGGTCATCGAGGTGAGCTCGACCGGCGCCTTTACCGGCGAGGCCAGCGATGCGGACCTGGTGGACAAGACCATCACCCTGGAAGGGGTGGACCTGGTCGGCTCCGACGAGTTGTCCAGTGTCATCCAGGACATGCTGCACAACGGCCAGCTGATTACGGACTAGGGTTCGGTCAGGGTAGAGCTACAACCCCGCCATCCACCGGAGGCGGGGTTTTTTATGGAGGATTCGCATGCCGTTTGTAAAACGCGATGCGCGCGGCGCGGTGGTGGCGATCAGCCGTGAACCCGCCGAGGGTTTCGTCGAGGAGGCTGGCCCCAGTGTCGAGGATATCCAGGCGCTGCTCGGCCTGGGTGAAGACGATTCGCTGGCGGGTACCGACCAGGACTTCATCCGTGTGCTGGAGGACGTGGTCGACCTGCTCATCGACAAGGGCGTGTTCCTGTTCACCGAACTTCCGGAATCCGCACAGCAGAAAATTCTCCAGCGCCAGCGCCTGCGCCGCGCCGCCGGCGACAGCCTGCAGCTGCTCGGCGACGACTGAGGCTTGGCGACCGGCGATTAGTCTCTAGCCGGGCAGGGTGATCGCAGGCCCCGCCACGCCGTCCGCGCCCAGTTCACGCAGGGCGGCGCGCTCTTCGGACGAGCGCACGCCCTCGGCGTATACCTGCACGCCTATCGAGTGGCCCACCGTGCACAGGGTGCGCAGCAGGGTCTGGTTGGCGACATTGGTGTCCACATCGCGCACGAAGCTGGCGTCGATCTTCAGGTAGTCGACGCCGATGTCATGCAGTTTGCCGAGGTCGGACAACTGGTGGCCGACGTGCTCGATCCCCACCCGTACCCCGTGCGCCTTGACCCGCGCGCACAGCTGCTTGAAGCGCTCCAGGTGGCGGAAGGCCATCGCTTCGGGGACTTCCAGCCATAACTGAGCCGTGGCCTGTCGCTGGGCGCCGAGACAGCGATCGATCCAGTCCGGGAAGCCCGGTTCAACCACAGCGGCAACTGACAGGTTCGCGCACACCGGCTGGCCCTGCGCGGCGATTGCCTGCAGCGCGAGTTCGACCACCTGCTGGTCCAGTTGCAGGGAGACCTCCAGGCGATTGACCCAGGGCAGGAACTGTCCCGCCGCCAGGGTCTCCCCGTCCCGCGCGAGTCGCGCCAGCCCCTCGAAGTGAATGAGTTCGTCGCGCCAGCCCAGCACCGGGAATTGCTGCAGCGAGAACTGTCGTTCGCGGAAGCCGGTCTCCAGTGTTTCGCGCCAGTAGTTCATCTGTTCCTGCACCGGACGCGCCGGGGTGTCCCCGGCGTAGGCGATGGCGACGCTCGCATCGTCGCTGGTTTCATTGGCCACCAGTGCTGCATCCAGTCGCGACATGATGGTGGAGACGCTGTCGCCGAAGGCGTAGATGGTGGTCGCCGTCGGCAGCAGCGTATCCAGCCCGAGGTCGTGTTCGACCAGCACCGCGCGCACCGCCTGTTGTGCCTCCGCTGCGGCGTCGGTGGGGTCGATGGCGCGCGGCGCCAGCAGGGCGAAGTCCGAGCCATTGAGGCGCGATGCCGCCCAGCGGCTGTGCTGCTCGGTGATCTGGTTGAAGGCCGCGCCGATATCGCGCAGTACGCCGTCCACGGTCCTGCGGCCGTAGTCCCGGTTCATGTCCGACAGCCCGGTCAGGCGCACCAGGCTGAGGCTACCCGTGGCGTTGACGTCATTACTCTCCAGCGCCGCCTCGACAGCCTTGAGGAACGGTTCACGGTTATTGAGGCCGGTGACCTTGTCCACGTGCGCCTCGCGCTGCCATTGCTGCAGGCGCTCGGCCTCCTGCGCCAGCACATCGCGGATGCGCGCGGAGAGGTGGTTCATGGCCTTGACCACCTGGCGGAACTCCAGGGTCCTGGGCTCGGGAATACTGATAAAGCGGCGCTCGCCTATCGCCTGGGCCTGCATCACCACGTCGTCCAGCGGCTTGAGGATGCGCTTGAGGACCTGCGCGCCGATGAAACCGGAGACCAGCATGGCGGCGAGGAAGATGGCGGCGAGGATCTGCGCGCTCTCCCACAGCCGGCGGTAGGCGAAGCGGGCGTGGCTGCGCACCTCGAGGGTACCCACCTGCTGCCAGCCGGATTGCACGCTGGCGATACCGGTCTGTACCTCGATCGGGAACAGCGCGACGAACCAGGCCGGGGCGTCCTCGATAGGGCGGTCGTCGCGGCGCAGGATCTTGACCCGGCCCTCGGGATCGGTCAGGCGGATCATCTCGTAAAAACCGGTATCAAACTGTGCCGCTACCGTCAGCTCGAGCAGGATGTCGTCCGCGCCCTGCTGGGTCAGCGACAGCGCCAGCGCCGCGGCGTTGTCGGCGTTTTTCATCGACAGCTGCTGTTGCAGGTAGGACTTTGCGGACAGCATCGACACCAGCAGGCTGCCGCTGAATACCATCAGCAGCAGGGCGATAATCGCCAGCCAGAGTTTCGCTTTCAGGGTCATGTTCGAGCTCCGTGTTGCCTGTTCATCCCAGCCCCTCGGCCGCGGCGCGTTGCAGCACTTCACGCCAGCGCGACAGCTTCGCACCCGGGTCGGTGGTCGCCGGCGTGACCTGGCCGCCCACCCACAGGCCCACGCTGTTGAAGCCGTAGACCGGGATCAGGTCGGTGCGCTTGGTGGCCGGGAAGATGTCCGGTATGAGGTTATCAAGAATCAGGGGAACCGCGCTGGGTGTAGGGTAGTAGGCGAGCACCATATGCGCCGCATTGATCTCGCTGTTGGGGCCGCCCATCTGCGCTTTGACGTAGGTGATGCGCAGCTTGTTCACATCCACGCCCGCGAGCAGCAGCATGGCGTACTTGGCGATGGCGAAGTCCTCGCAGTCGCCCATGCCGCGCCCCATGGTTTCCAGCGGTGTGGCCCAGTAGTCTTTCTTCTGCCACACCTCCGGGTCCTGCACCCAGCGGATGCGCCGGTTGAAAAAATCATTTGCCGCGCGCAGGCGTTCCGCCTCCGGCAGCGAGCGCATGTTCTGTATGGTGGTGTGCCATTCGTCGACGGTGCGCACGGTGTCGGCGCCGTAGCGCTGCTGCGCGATGGTGCGCATGCGCTGCAGGTCGAGTTGGCTCTGGACGAGCGTTGTGCATAGCAGCAGGAAGAGGGTGCCGAGAGTTCGACAAGCGCGTAGAATGGAGCTGTAATGTCGCGCGGTGAAATGCAACGTGCGCTCTCTTTGGTCACTGGCCGCTTGCGACCAGACGCCGTGGTTTGGCTGGACGATTTCGCATAATAGACTACTTTTGATTCCATGTTCGCGGTGCCCGGTGACCGCCCTGTCGTTTCACCATTAAATGTGACTTAGTTCATAGTTTTTGCATCCGCTCTCATGGGAATGTGTCGCCGTCGCATGTAGTATTTGACGCCGGTTCATAATAAGTGTTGTCGGTGCGTTTCTGACCGCGCTGATTTGCGACAACATCCCTGGGGAAAACAGAGACCACAACAATGATACACATCAGATTCAAGCAGGCTGTCCTCGCAACGGCCGTTGGAATCGCCAGCAGCATCGCCCTTGCCCAAAACCAGGCACCCGCTGAAGGCGGTATCGTTACAGACTTCAAGACCGCGGTCACCCAGGGCGTGTTACTCAGTCCCCGGGTCAACGCCGACTGGTACAACTTTGAGGCGACCCGCGAAGCGGAAATGGGCGCGCGCGGCGGCTACCTGCCCAGCGTCGACGTCTACGCGGAGTACGGGCGCGAACGCCGCGAGACGCCGCTGGTCGACTTCGGTGACTACTCCCGCGACGCCACACGCTTCAGCATCACGCAGATGCTGTTCGACGGCTTCGCCACCCGCGACGAAGTGGCGCGCCTGGGTTACGCCAAGCTCTCGCGCTACTACGAATTCAAGCGCTCCTCCGAGGAGGCGGCGCTGGAGGCCGTGCAGGCCTACCTGGAAACGGTGAAGTTCCAGCAACTGGTGAAGTTCGCCGAAGACAACTACAAGGTGCATCGCGAGGTCTACGACAAGATCGCCGAGCGCACCGGAGGCGGTGTCAACCGCGGCGTGGACCAGGAACAGGCGTCCGCGCGTGTCGCCCTCGCCGAATCCAACCTGGTCACCGAGATCACCAACCTGCACGACGTCATCACGCGTTTCCACCGCGTCATCCACGGCCAGCCTGCGGACAACCTGCAACTGCCCGCGGTGCCCGCCGGCGAGATTCCGGCGATGCGCGACACGGCGCTGGAGATCGCCTACCAGCAAAGCCCGGTAATCAACGCCGCCATCGAGAATCTGCGCTCGGCACAGGAGGCGCTGAACGCGACCAACTCACCGTTCATGCCGCGCGTCGACCTGCGCTACCGCAACGAGGTGGAACACGATACCGACGGTGTGGAAGGGCGTTTCGACCAGGAGGCGCTGGAACTGGTGTTCTCCTACAACCTGTTCCGCGGCGGCGCCGACAGCGCGCGTAAGCGCGAGTACTACAACCTGTACAACGCGGCTATCGAAGAGCGCAAGCAGGCCTGTCTCAACGTGCGCCAGGAAGTCACCATCGCCTTCAACAACATCGAGGCGCTGGAACAGCAGGTCATGCTCACCGAGCGCAACCGCATCGCCCAGGACAAAACCCGTCGCGCTTACCGCGACCAGTTCGACATCGGCAACCGCACGCTGCTCGACCTGCTCGATTCGCAAAACGAATACTTCGACACCCAGCGCGCGCACATCACCGCGCAGACGGACCTGGCCACTGCCCAGGCGCGCACCCTGTCCAACATGGGCCTGCTGCTCGCTTCCCTGGAAGTCGATGGCCTGAACGCCGAGAGACTCGCCGAACTGGACCTGGACCTGGGGCGCGATGCCGACGACGAAAACGCCCAGGCATTGTGTCCCGCGGCTATTCCGATGCCAGCATCGGTGGACCGCGAGGCGCTGTTCGCACGCCTCAACGCCAGCGCCGACCCGGCTGCTGTCGCCGCGTCCTCCGCGGCCCTGGCCGGCCTCGCCGCGGGCAGCGACCGCTACCGCGAAGTCGGTGGCGACATGGTCGCCCTGGAAATGAACGTGCAGTTCGCGCTCAACTCCTCGGTGATCTCCTCGGCCTACGACGACGAGATCGCCAACGCGGCGGTGGTCCTGCGCGAGCACCCGAACATCCGTGCCACGATCGAGGGGCACACGGACTCAACCGGCACTGCGGAATACAACCAGTGGCTCTCCGAGCGTCGCGCATCTTCCGTGCGCGACATGCTGATCCGCGAGCACGGGATTCCCGGTGACCAGCTGGTCGCTGTCGGGCGCGGGCAGACGCTGCCGATTGCCGACAACGACACGGTCGAGGGGAGGGCGCGGAATCGCCGGGTCGAGATGGTGATGGATGTCGCTATGTAAGGCGGTGTCTCGGGTTGAATGAGGGCGTCTTTGGACGCCCTTTTTTTTGTGTGCTGGCTGTTCGGCAGTCGCGAGCAAGGTAAGCCTACGACGCTCCAAAAGCACAGTCGCTTTGTAGGCTTACCTTGCTCGCGACTGCCTCTTGCCGGAGCTACCCAGGCGGTGATCGCCCGCGCATTCCGGTGTGCTTCGAGGGTTGCCGGGAGACCCGCGGGCGGAGCGCTCTCAAGAACGCGCCCCTCCGGGGTGCCCTCGGTCGGTCGCGAGTCCGCAAGCGGTCTCGCTCCACTTCCTCGGCGCGTCTTTTGCGAGCGCTCCACCCGCCCGTCTCCCGGCACTTGCCGCTCGAAACGCGTGGCTGCGACGTGGGTGGTACATAAGGGCTCGTGGTTTGAAATTCCTCGCCTGTCGCGTCACGAAGTGCGCGGACCAGCAACTTGAGGATTTGGATACATGTCCTGCGATGGAAGGCCTCACAGCCAGAAACTCCGACCTTCTTCTCTCGTTCGATGCGAGGACTGGCAGCGGGGGTGTTGGCCGCGGAAATCACGTCTGGCGCCGAGGGAGAGTCAGGAGACAGCGAAGCGCTTTAAGGCTCATGACCGACTGAGGGCACCCCGGAGGGGCGCCAGACTGGAGCGGCCAACATCCCCGCTGGCAGTCCGTCACTGGCGAAGGAACCACGCAGCAATCAACCTGCTAACCCGATGTCGCAGGGTTGGAGGCGTCAGGTATTCCAGGGTGAGTAAGCTTTTCGAACCCTGGAATACCTGACGCCTCCAGCCTCCCCCCCGACAACGTTAGCGGCAGAACTCATCGATGGCGATGGCGAAGTTGAGGCTCTGCCCCTCGCTGATGGTGAAGGTGGTGATACCCACCAGGTTGCCGGCGCGATCAAACAGCCCGCCGCCGGATGAGCCGGAGGAAATCGCCGCATCCGTCTGGATCAGCTGCAATCCATCACGAGCCCGCTTCTGCGCGACAATCCCGCGCGAGAGCGACGTCTCCAGGCCTTTCGGGTTGCCGATAGCAGCGACATCCTCACCGACTTTCAGCAGGCGCTCGCTGCGCGATGCCCAGACGTAGACCGGCAGGTCGCGCTCCACGCTGAGGATGCAGCGGTCGCCGGCCGTGTCCGCCGCGAGCAACCGGGCGGTCAGGGATTGGCCCACGCGCAGCAGCTGGATGTTCTGCGGGTGCTTGATCAGGTGGCAGTTGGTGATCAGCTGGCGCGGGGCCACCGCGACCGCCGAGCCCTGTGTGGCGCTGCTGCCGTTGCGTGAGTCCAGCGTCCAGATGGCGCCTGCGTTGCGCTCGAACAGGTCGCTCCAGGCCAGTGGCGTAGCGCTGCCGCGCAGGTCGCACACCGGGGCGGTCAGCGCTCGCCAGCGCGGCGTACTGCCGGCGAGGGTCGCTGCGGCAGATGACGGTGGTGAGCCATTCGCGGCGGCGACGGGGGCGGACGGCGCATTTGCCGGGCGCACGAAGCTCAGCTGGGCGACGAAACCGGCGCCTCTCGCGGGGTCGTCGCGGGCCTGGTCAATGACCTGGCGCTGGGCGCTGCTCATGGCTTCCACGCGCGCCTGCACGAACTTCAGGCGCTGGGTTTCGCGGGCGTAGCGCTCGCCGTAGACGAAGTTGTCCTCGGCGCAGGAACCCCAGCGCGGGCTGTGGGCCAGGGCCAGCCCGGATTGCCAGTAGTAGTAGCCGAGGTTCCAGTTCTCGTGACGCTCGCTGGCGCCGAAGTACAGGTAGCCGAGGTCGAGCAGGGCGTCGCACTGCTGTTCGGGCGGGGCGCTGTCCGCGGCAGCGGCCTGCAGGTAGCGCAGGGCATCGTCGTACAGCCCGCGCTGCAGCAATTCCTGGGCGTAGAGCAGGCGCAGGGCGTCGCTGCCGTTGTTGACGGCGATGCCGAGGAAGCGAAAGGCGAGGGCGGGGTCGCGCGGCACACCCAACTCGCCGCTGGCGTAGGCCTGGTAGAGGTAGGTGGCGGAGCGGCCGAGAGCTTCGCGGTCTTCACCGTTCTCGATGTAGGTGGCCATGGTCGCGGCCAGTGCGCGCTGCTCGCCCGTGCCGCGGTAGTAGGCGACCAGGGTCTGCAGTGCGGCGGTGTCCCCGCGCGCGAGTGCGGCGGCGCAGTTGTCCAGTTCGCGCTGGCGCAGGGAGCCGGTAGCGGCTGTGCCTGTCGCGCTGCCATAGCGGTAGGCGCCGCTGGCGTCGCGGCCGCGGTGGTCGATGATCGAGTTCGGGCATGTGCCGGCGTCGAGCCGTTGCAGAGCGCTGTTATTGCTGGCGCTACCGCTCTCGGGCGATGAGCCGCAGCCGTGCAGCAACACGGCCAGCAGCGCGGCGCCGGCACCCAGTAAGGCTCGGGTCATGTCGTGTCCTGTTGCAGTGAGTGAGGTCCTGCAGGAACCCCGGACTCAGGCGTCCGCGCGCTCGCCTGCGACCAGGGAGGCGCGGATGCGCCCGGCGAGGTCGTCGGACACCTGTTCCCAGGTGAAGCGCCAGCGCCAGTTGCCCTCGATGGTGCCCGGGGTGTTCATGCGGTGCGTGCCGTCGAGACCGAGGAAATCCTGCCAGGGGATAATAGCCGTGTCCGCGCGCGAGGTCATGGCGGCGTCGATCAGCGCCCAGGGCATGGCGTCTGCCGCACACTGGAAGTACTCGCAGATGTGTGCCTTAAGGCCGTCGTCCAGGCTCTGGAACCAGCCCAGGGTGGTGTTGTTGTCGTGGGTGCCGGTGTAGACCACGTCGTTGGGCTGGTGCAGGTGCAGCAGGTAGGGGTTGTCCGGGCTGCCGTCGAAGGCGAACTGCAGGATGAGCATGCCCGGGAGTTCGAAGCGGTGGCGCAGTTCCTCGACCTCGGCGCTGATGATACCGAGGTTCTCCGCCACCAGGTGCAGCCCGGGGTAGTGCTCGCGTACCAGGGCCAGCAACTCGCCGCCGGGGGATTCGACCCAGCGCCCGCCGATGGCGGAGGTGGCGCCGGCGGGGATTTCCCAGTAGGCCTGCAGCGCGCGGAAGTGATCGATGCGCACCATGTCGTACATGCTGGCGGCGGTGGAGAAGCGTTGCAGCCACCAGTCGAAGCCGTGCTCGCGCATGTGCTCCCAGGCGTATTGCGGGTTGCCCCACAACTGGCCGTCGGCGGAGAAGTAATCCGGCGGTACGCCGGTGACGGTCACCGGACGGCCATCGTCGTCGAGCTCGAACTGGTCCTGGTTGGCCCACACGTCGGCGCTCTCCAGGTCCACGTAGATGGGCATGTCGCCGAACAACAGCACCCCGCGCTCGTTGGCATAGCGCTTGAGCGCCTGCCACTGCTGGTGAAAGACGAACTGGCGAAAGCGCAGCCGGGTGATCTTCTCAGCCAGTGCCAGCGCGCGCTGGTCGCAGGTCTCCGGGTCCAGGTTGCGCAAGCCCTCCGGCCAGGTGCTCCAGGGGCGGTACTCCAGCGCATCGCGAAACGCCTGGAAACGCACGTAGGATTCCAGCCAGGTGGCCGATTCAACGAATTCGCTGTAGGCGCTGACCAGTGGCGAACTGGCGGCGCTGAACACCTGGTCGAAAAACACGCCCGCGGCGATATCCAGGGCGCGGCGTTTCTCCGTGCGGTCGCGGCGGCCGGCCGCTGCCTGTTCCGGTTGCAGCAGGTCGTGCTCCACCAGCCAGTCGAGGTCGATGAGATCGGGATTCCCCGCGTGCGCCGAGGAGGAGACGTAGGGGCAGCCATCCAGGTGGGTGGGCCCCAGGGGCAGCACCTGCCAGATGCGCAGCCCGGCGTCCGCGATCAGGTCGACGAAGCGCCGCGCCGCCGCCCCGAAATCACCGGTGTAGCCCGGCGCAGGCAGGCTCGTGGGGTGCAGCAGCACGCCGCCGCGGCGTTTTCCTGCCGCCGGCATCAGTGGTGCTGCTCGTCATGGTGGCGCATCACGCCGCCGCGGCTGTGCGCGCCGCCACCGCGGGAGATCACCTCGGCCAGGCTGGCGGGCGCCTCCACATGCAGGCAGTGATAGAGGTTGGCCAGTTGCTCGCGGTACAGCTGGTCGAACAGGCTGACGGAGTCCGAGGGGTTGTAGTCGCCGAACCACCAGAACCAGTCGGAGCCCTCGCAGATGGCCATCTGCTGCTCGGCCAGGGCCCGGTCGTGGTCGGGGAGCTTGCCGGTGGCCATCACCTGGTCGTAACAGTGCTTGGCCTCTACCAGCAGGTCCCAGCCACGGTTCTTTTCCGCCGAGCCGATCCAGGTGGAGAAGCTGCCATAGACCCAACTGCCCGCAGTGAGGCGCTCCTCAGGACGCGGTTCGGGATCGCACTCGGCGAGGAAGTCGCGCATGGTGGTGAGTTGCAGGCGCGGGTGCTCGGCCAGTTTCTGGTACAGGTGGCTGAGGAAGTGGTAGCCGTTTTCCGGGTAGTACTCCCAGGCGTTCTCGCCATCGAGGATGACGCTGATCAGGCAGTCCTTGTGGTCCTTGCACAGCTCGGCGATGTGCTCCATGTGGCCGACCAGGTTGGCGACCGCATCCTCCCCATGCCACTCGGAATAGTTGAAG
The DNA here is from genome assembly GCF_004745945.1 of Mangrovimicrobium sediminis. Classification (GTDB taxonomy): domain Bacteria; phylum Pseudomonadota; class Gammaproteobacteria; order Pseudomonadales; family Halieaceae; genus Mangrovimicrobium; species Mangrovimicrobium sediminis. The sequence goes on from NZ_SRLE01000013.1 coordinate 15,609, forward strand.
CCGATCAGGTCGGACAATCCGTCATCGCGGAACACGCAGTGCAGGGATACATCGCCGAAACGGTACAGGCGGTGCTTGCAGCCGTGGTCGGTGGTTTGCGAGAGGCTGTTGTTGAGTACGCCCTCGCCGCTGGCGATCCACTGGAAGCCGGCGTCGGCGAAATGCGCCAGGGCTGCCTGGCTGACGCCGCCCTCGGAGGGCCACAGCCCGACCGGGCGCTGGCCGAAGAAACGCTCGAACACTTTCAGTCCGTGCTCCAGGTGCCAGTCCGCGCGCTCCGCGCCGCCCGGGTACTCGGTGTGCAGGGGCAGCGGCGCGTCCGGCATGGCCTCGCGCGCGCTCTCCATGTCCAGCAGCAGCGGTACGATGGGATGGGCGTAGGGGCTCATGATCAGCTCTACTTTGCCGGCCTCGGCCAGCGCGCGGTAGCGCGGCACGATGGACTCCATCAGTTCGAGCACGATATGCGCCAGTTCGCGGCGGTCGTGGATGCTGTAGTTGCCGCCCTTGTCCTCCAGCGCGGTGATGCGCGGGTCCTCGCGGCGCACCGACTCGCCCATCCAGCTCAGGTGATACCAGACCAAGAGGTCGGCGAGGAACTGGCTGGAGGCGTAGATCAGGCCCTCGGGGTGTTCGATGTAATGCTGGGCCAGGCCAGCCAGGCGCGCGAAGGGAGCGAAGCGGTCGATCATGCGCTCGCGGTTGGCGCGCAGGCAGGCCTTGACCAGTTCCAGCTGCGCCGCCCTGTCGGAGGGCAGCACGGGCTCGGCCAGTGCCGCCAGCAGCGGGTCGCCGAGGGAGCCGCCGTCGTCGAAAAACTGGTGCAACTGGTCGACGTAGAACTGGATCTGTTCCAGCAGGATGGGTGCGAAGTTGACCACCGCCCGCGCCCCCGGCACCGCCTCGATGTGCGCGGCCATGTCGACGTAGTCCTTGATCGAGTGCAGGTAGGTCCAGGGCAGGTGGATCTTGCCCGAACGCAGGTTGCGGTACTCCGGCTGGTGCATGTGCCAGCAGAGCATCACGCGCATCGGCGCGGGGGCGGCAGCGTCAGAGGGCATAGTGGAGTCTCTGGCCGAGCATTTCCGGGGTCACCAGGACCACGCCGTTCTCGGACACGTGGAAGCGGCGGGCGTCTTCTTCCGGATCGACACCGATGCGCGTGTCCGGGGGAATGCGGCAGCCCTTGTCGATGACCGCGCGGCGGATGATGCAGTGGCGGCCGATGTCCACGTCCGGGAATACCACGGAGTCCTCGACCTCAGCGTAGGAGTGCACGTGCACGCCGGAGAACAGCAGCGAGTGCTTCACCGTGGAGCCGGAGACGATGCAGCCCCCGGCGAGCATGGAGTCCACCGCCATGCCGCGGCGACCGTCGTCGTCGAACACGAATTTCGCCGGCGGCAGCTGTTCCTGGTAGGTCCAGATCGGCCAGTCGCGGTCGTACAGGTTGAGCTCAGGACTGACGCCGATGAGCTCCAGGTTGGCGGACCAGAAGGCGTCCACGGTGCCCACGTCGCGCCAGTAGGCGGGGCCGTCCTGGCTGCCGGTGCGGAACGGGAAGGCGATCACCTGGCGGCGCCCGATGTTGGCCGGGATGATGTCCTTGCCGAAGTCGCGGCTGGAGCCGGGGGTGTTGGCGTCGCGGATCAGTTCCTCGATGAGTACCGAGGTGTCGAACACGTAGATGCCCATGGAGGCCAGCGCGTGGTCCGGGTCGCCGGGCATGTGGGCCGGCTGGGCGGGCTTCTCGGCGAAGTCGGTGATCTGGTTCTCTTCGTTCATGGCCATCACGCCGAAGGCGGAGGCCTGTTCCAGCGGTACCTCGATACACCCGACAGTGATGTCGGCGCCGGAGTCCACGTGGGCGGCCAGCATGGTGCCGTAGTCCATCTTGTAGACGTGGTCGCCGGCCAGGATGAGCACGTATTCCGGATTGTGCATGCGGATAATGTCGATGTTCTGGTAGATTGCATCGGCGGTACCCTCGTACCATGAGGTCTCCAGCCGCTGCTGCGCCGGCAGCAGTTCGACGAATTCACCCAACTCGCCGCGCATGAAGCCCCAGCCGCGCTGCACGTGCTGGTTGAGGCTGTGGGACTTGTACTGGGTGAGAATCCCGACCCGGCGGATGCCCGAGTTCACGCAATTCGACAGGGGAAAGTCGATAATGCGGAACTTGCCGCCGAAGGGTACTGCGGGCTTGGCCCGCCACATGGTCAGTTGCTTGAGTCTGGACCCGCGACCCCCGGCGAGGACCAGGGCGAGGGTGTCGCGGGTAATACGGCTGACATAACGGGGTGATTCGCTTTCACTCATGGCGGGTCAGGTGCTCGGGCAATTGGCGGGGGTCGAGAAATTTCTTACCATCGTTATTCATTTTGGTTCAATTCCGGGTCTTTGTCTCGTCGCCGGGTTGACAAAGCGCAACGCAGGGCAATTTATGGCAGCAAATTCCAGGCCAATCAGTGACAGCGTGCGCCGCGTGCTCGCCGGCCGCCACCACGATCCCTTCGAGATCCTCGGCTGTCATCGCCGTGGCCGGCGCTGGCATATCAAGGCACTGGTACCGGGTGCTGTACAACTGAATTTATTGCACCAAGATGACGTTTTGCCGATGGAGCGGCTCCCCGAAACGGATCTGTTCAGCATTTCCCTGGCCAGCGACTCGCTGCCGGACTACCGCTTCGGCGGGCGCGATGGTGCCGGCACCAGCTTCGAGTTCGATGATCCATATCGATTCACGCCGGTCATCGGCGACCTGGATTTGCACCTCTTTGGTGAGGGCCGGCACGAGCACCTGTATCGCGTACTCGGCGCGCACTGCTGCGAACACGAGGGCGTGGCCGGCGTGCGCTTCGCCACCTGGGCGCCCAACGCCCAGCGGGTCAGCGTGGTCGGCGACTTCAACGGCTGGCACGGCCTCGCCCACCCGATGCGCGTGCGCGGCTCCAGCGGGGTCTGGGAATTGTTCATCCCCGGCGTCCACACCCCCTGCCATTACAAGTACGAGATCATCGACCAGGCCGGCGCCCTGCACCTGAAGACCGACCCCTTCGGCAACCGCTTCGAACTGCGCCCGGCGACCGCCTCCATCGTCGAGCCGGCCAGCGACTACCGCTGGGATGACGCCGACTGGCTGGAGCAGCGGGCCGCCTGGGACTGGCAGCGGGCGCCGGTCAGCGTCTACGAACTGCACCTGGGCTCCTGGCGCCGCGACGCCGCAGGAGAGGTGCCCAACTACCGGGAACTCGCCCACCAGGTCGCCGACTACATGGCGGAGATGGGCTTCACCCATGTCGAGCTGCTGCCGATTACCGAGTACCCCTTCGAGGATTCCTGGGGCTACCAGGCCACGGGCTACTTCGCCCCGACCTCGCGCTTCGGCTCGCCCGACGACTTCCGCTACTTCATCGACCACCTGCACAGCCGCGGTATCGGCGTGATCCTCGACTGGGTGCCGGCGCACTTCCCGCGCGACGCCCACGGCCTGGCGCGCTACGACGGTACCGCACTGTATGAGCACGCCGACCCGCAGCGCGGCGAGCACAAGGACTGGGGCACGCTGATCTTCAACTACGGCCGCCCCGAAGTGCGCAACTTCCTGCTGGCCAGTGCCAACTACTGGCTGGAGGAATTTCACATCGATGGCCTGCGCGTCGACGCGGTGGCCTCCATGCTCTACCTGGACTACTCGCGCGAACCCGGCGAGTGGCAGCCCAACGCCTATGGCGGCAACGAGAACCTGGAGGCGATCGATTTCCTGCGCGAGCTCAACGGGCGCATCCTCGGGCGCCACCCGGGCAGCCTGACCATCGCCGAGGAGTCCACCGCCTGGCCGCTGGTCACCCGGCCGACCTGGGTCGGCGGCCTGGGCTTCTGCATGAAGTGGAACATGGGCTGGATGCACGACACGCTCAATTACATGGCGATGGAGCCGATCTACCGTCACTACCACCACAACCAGCTGACCTTCGGTCTGATGTACGCCTTCAGCGAAAACTACGTGCTGCCGTTCTCCCACGACGAGGTCGTACACGGCAAACGCTCCCTGCTCGGCCGCATGCCCGGCGACGACTGGCAGCGCTTCGCCAACCTGCGCCTGCTGTACACGTACATGTATACCTACCCCGGAACCAAGCTGTTGTTCATGGGGGCGGAAATAGCCGAGCCCGGCGAATGGCGCCACCTCGACCAGCTGAGCTGGGGCCTGCTGGAGCAGCCCCTGCACGCCGGGGTGCAGCGCCTGGTCGGCGACCTCAACCGGCTGTACCGCGACGTGCCGGCGTTGCACCGCGAGGGCTTCAATGCCTCGGGCTTCGACTGGATCGACTGCAACGACGCCACCCAGTCGGTGCTCGCCTACCTGCGCCGGGACGGCGACGCCTGCGTGCTCGTGGTGCTCAACTTCACCCCGGTGGTGCGCCACGACTACCGCGTCGGCGTACCCAGCGACGGGGTCTACACCGAAGTACACAATTCCGACTCGCACTTCTACGGCGGCAGCGATGTCGGCAATGGCCGGCTGGTCGCCGAGTCTCGCAGCTGGATGGGCCGCCCTTTCTCCATCTCCATGACCCTGCCGCCACTGGCCGGTGTCGTACTGCGCCTCGAGGACGACAATGGCTGATTCCGGGCGGGTCCTGTTTGCCGCCAGCGAAGTCTTTCCCCTGATCAAGACCGGCGGCCTGGCCGATGTGGCCGGCAGCCTGCCCGCCGTGCTGCGCGAGCAGGGCGTGGATGTGCGCATCCTCATGCCCGCCTATGGCGCCGTGCTCGAGCGCCTCGGCGGGGCGCCGGAAGTGGCGCGCATGCAGCTGCCCGGCGGTCCGGTGGGTATCCTCGAGACCCGCCTGCCGGACAGCGAGGTGCCGGTATGGCTCCTGGACCACCCGGATTTCTCGCAGCGCGGCGGCAACCCCTACCACGACGCGCAGGGCCACCCGTGGGCGGACAACGCCCAGCGCTTCCTGCTGTTGTCGCGGCTGGCGGCGGCGGTGGCGGCGGGCGACAGCCCGCTGGACTGGCGCGCCGACGTGCTGCACTGCCACGACTGGCACACCGGCCCGGCCATCGCCCTGGCGCGCTACTACGCGCATCCGCCGATGACGGTGTTCACCATCCACAACCTGGCGCACCTGGGCCTGTTCGACCGCGCCACGTTTGATCGCCTGCACCTGCCCCAGGAGCTGTGGTCTATCCACGCCATGGAGTTCTACGGCAACTTCTGTTTTATGAAAGGCGGCCTCAACTACGCCGACTGGGTAACTACGGTGAGCCCCACCTACGCCCATGAGATCTGCAGCGCCCCCGGCGGCATGGGCATGGAGGGCCTGCTCAGCCAGCGGCGCGAGCGCCTGGTGGGCATTCTCAACGGCATCGATACCGAGGTCTGGAACCCGGCCACCGACGCGCACCTGGCGGCGCCCTACAGCGCCGCGAGCCTGGAGCGCAAGGCGCTGAACAAGCAGCGCCTGCAGGAAGAGCTGGGCCTGCCGCAGCGCGCGGACCTGCCGCTGTTCGGCTTCGTCGGCCGCCTTGCCGAGCAAAAGGGGGTGGACCTGTTGCTGCCCCTGCTCGACGAGTTACTCGCCACCCCGGCGCAGCTGGTGGTGCTGGGCACTGGCGAGGCGCGCCTGGAGCAGGCGCTGGGCGAGTTGGCGACGCGCCACCCGCAGGCTGCGGCCCTGCGCCTGGCCTACAATGAGGGTTTGGCCCACCGCATCGAGGCGGGCGCTGACATCTTCCTGATGCCGTCGCTGTTCGAACCCTGTGGACTCAACCAGATGTACAGCCTGCGCTATGGCACGCTGCCGCTGGTGCGCGCCACCGGCGGTCTGGCCGACACCGTGACCGACGCCAGCGACGCCAATCTCGCGGCGGGAACAGCCACCGGTTTCGTATTCGGCACGCCCGACAGCGACGCCCTGCGCGGCGCGGCGCAGCGCGCCCTGTCACTGTGGGCGCAACCCGAGCGCTGGCGCGCCATGCAGGCGACGGCCATGGCGCAGGACTTCTCCTGGGAGCGCAGCGCTGCCCAGTATCTCCAGTTGTATGGCTTCGCGGCCGCTGATTGAATCGAGACAGATGTATGGCAGGTACCCGTTTTCCCCTTGAAGTCCAACCGCGTATTCCCCCGGCCCTGAGTCGCCTGGCGGATGTCGCCAACGACCTGGTGTACAGCTGGGACCGCTCCCTGCGCGCGCTCTACGTACGCCTGGATCGCGAGCTGTGGGCCGAGTGCGGCCACAATCCCAAGCTGTTCCTGCGCCGCCTGCCCCAGCAGCGGCTGGACGAGGCGGCCTCCGACCCCTCCTACCTGGAGGACTACCGCAAGGTCATGGCGGCCTACGACGCCTACCGCGAGCACCGCGGCAACCCGGACATGACCCGCATCTTCAACCCGGACAAGGACCTGATCGCCTACTTCTGCCTGGAGTTCGGCCTGCACGAGAGCTTCCCCATCTACTCCGGCGGTCTCGGCATCCTCGCCGGCGACCACTGCAAGGCGGCCAGTGACCTGGGCCTGCCCTTCGTTGCCGTTGGCCTGCTGTACCAGGCGGGTTACTTCACCCAGATCATCGACGGCCAGGGCCACCAGCAGGTGGCCAACACGCCGTCGCACCCCCACGACCTGCCGGTGGTGCCGACCCTCACTGAGACCGGCCACCAGCTGACCCTGGATATCGAATTCCCCGGCCGCACGCTCAAGGTCGCGGTGTGGACGGCCCGCGCCGGGCACATCGACCTCTACCTGCTGGACACCAACCTGCCCGGCAACAGCGAGGCGGACCGCCGCATCACTCACCAGCTCTACGGCGGCGACCGCGAGATGCGCCTGCAGCAGGAACTGGTGCTGGGTATCGGCGGCGTGCGCGCGCTGCGCGAGATGGGCCTGCGCCCGACCGTGTGGCATATCAACGAGGGGCACGCAGCGTTCCAGTTGCTCGAGCGCTGCGCCTATCGCATGAAGGAGGGGCTGGACTTCGCCAGCGCCATGGAACTGGTGGCCGCAGGGACGGTGTTCACCACCCACACCCCGGTGCCGGCGGGGCACGATATCTTCGACCGCCACCTGGTGGAGCGCTACCTGATGCCGACGGCGCACGCCCTGGGCCTGGATTTCGAGCAACTCTACGCACTGGGCCTTAATTCCGGCGACGGCTTCAACATGACCAGCCTGGCCCTGCGCTGCACGCGCTTCCACAACGGTGTCAGCCGCATTCATGGCAACGTGGCCTCGCAAATGGAGCAGCGCCTGTGGCCGCAGGTGCCGGCGGAGGAAAACCCCATCGGCCACGTGACCAACGGCGTGCACCTGCAGACCTTCCTCGCCCGCGACTGGATCAGCCTGTTCGACCTGCGCCTGGACGACTGGCGCAACGAGCTGCTCAACGAGGACTACTGGGAGCGGCTCGAGGACGTGCCCGACTACCACTACTGGAGCATTCACAAGGCGCTCAAGGCGGAACTGCTGGAGCACGTGGCGGACAGTGTGAAGCGACAGCAGCGCCGCAACGGCACCTCGGACGCGGTCATCCGCCACATGACCCGCTACCTGGAGGACTCCGATGCGGATATCCTGGTGATGGGCTTCGCGCGCCGCTTCGCCACCTACAAGCGCGCCGGCATGCTGTTCGCCGACCCGCAGCGCCTGGCGCGCCTGCTCGGCGACCCGCAGCGCCCAGCGGTGGTGATCTTCGCCGGCAAGGCGCACCCCAACGACCAGCCGGGCCAGGCCCTGATCAAGCAGATCCACGATTTCTCCATGCAGCCGCAGTTCATCGGCCGCATCATCCTGCTCGAGGGTTACGACCTCGCCCTGGCGCGGCAGCTGGTGGCCGGGGTGGACGTGTGGCTGAACACCCCGGAGTACCCGCAGGAGGCCAGCGGCACCTCGGGCCAGAAGGCCGGCCTCAACGGTGCGGTCAATCTCAGCGTGCTGGACGGCTGGTGGGCGGAGGGCTACGACGGCAGCAACGGCTGGGGCATTACGCCGCGCGGCGAACAGTTCGACGAGCACCAGCGCTTCCACGAGGAAGCCCGCGATCTGATGGATATCCTCGAGCACCAGGTGATTCCCACTTATTACGACCGTGACGGCGGCGGCTACGCCCCGGACTGGGTGGCACTGTCCAAGGCCTCGATGAAGTCCACTATCCCGCGCTTCAATGCCCAGCGCATGGTGCGTGACTATGTACACCAGTACTACGCCCCGGCGCGTTCCCAGCGCCTGCGCCTGGAGGCGGATGGCGCCGCCCTGGCGCGCGAGCTGGCAGCCTGGAAGCAGCGGGTGCGCGAGGCCTGGCCGGGGGTGAGCATGCAATTGACAGTGCAGCCGCCGGCGGTGATCTACACTGACGCCAAGCTCATGCTGCGGGTGCGTGCGCAGCTGCAGGGCCTGGATCCCGGCGACGTGCGCCTGGAGTGCCTGCTCGGCCGGCAGGACACGTCAGGCGGGTTCAGCGTGGAGCAGGCGGTGCAATTGATACCGCTGGGCGAAGAGGAGGGCTGGCAGCTGTTCGGGCTGGACGCCGACCCGCAACTGGCGGGGTTACAGTACTACCAGCTGCGCATGTATCCTTTCAACCCGGCCCTGAGCCATCCCTTCGAGGTGGGCGCCATGATCTGGGTCTGATCCACCCGGGCAACGGAAAACCAATGACGCGGAAAACCGATAACGACGAGCACGCCCCGGACGCCGAGGGCGGCCAGCAGGGTGAAGTGCATTGCTGCGTGTGCGGCAAGCCGTTCGAGCCGCGCACGCCGCGGCAGAAGGTCTGCACCCTGGAGTGCTTCATCGAGAGCAAGGAACAGCGCGAGTTACATCGCGCCTACCTGCACGACAAGTCGCCCTGAGCGGCGAACCCGGTTCAGTCCTCGAGCATGGCGCGCAGGTGCGCCTCCACCGAACTTCCCAGCGCGTCCAGCGCATAGCCACCTTCCAGCGACGAGAGGACCCGGCCCCGGGCGCTGCGCGCGGCCTGCTCGCACACGCGCCGGGTCAGCCAGGCAAAGTCGTCCTCGTCGAGTTCGAACTCTGCCAGCGGGTCGGCGCGATGGGCGTCGAAGCCGGCCGATACGATCAACAACTGCGGTGCGAACCGGGCCAGGTGCGGCAGCCATTCGGTTTCCACCGCGGCGCGCAGTTGCGCGCCGCTGCAGCCTGCCGGCAGCGGCGTGTTGAGGATATTGTCCGCGCTCTCGCCCGCGCCGCTGAACGGGTACCAGGGGTGCTGGAAGCTGGAGCAGAACAGGATGCGCGGGTCGCCGGCGACGATGTCCTGGGTGCCGTTGCCGTGGTGCACGTCGAAGTCGACGATGGCGACGCGCTCAAGGCCGTGCTGCTCCAGCGCGTGCAGCGCGGCGATGGCGACATTGTTGAACAGGCAAAAACCCATCGCCTGCTCGCGCTCGGCGTGGTGGCCGGGCGGACGAACGGCGCAGAACACGCGGCGCGTCGCGCCAGTCATGAGCAGGTCCACACCCTGTACCGCCGCCCCCGCGGCCAGCCGTGCCGCCGCCAGGCTGTGCGGGTTCATGCGTGTGTCGGCGTCGAGGATGGCGATTCCCGTGGCGGGCGCTGCGGCGACCATTTGCGCCAGGTGCTGCGCGCTGTGCGCGGCGATGATCAGCGCATCGCTGGCCGGCTGCGCCTCGACGCGCCGCAGGTGGCCGGCGATGTCGCTGTCGCGCAGGCGCGCATCGATGGCGGCGAGCCGGGCCGGCTGCTCCGGGTGGCCGCGGCCCATGTCGTGCAACAGGCAGGTGGGATGGGTGATGTAGGTGATCGACATGGCGTGGTATCCGCAGGGGTGGGTCAGGGCCTGCCATTGCTGGCGTTGCCCGGGGCCTTGAGGTCATAATGCAGCCATGAAACACCCCCGTCTACCCGCCGCCGACCGCACCGCCCTGGTGCTCACCGGCGGCGGCGCCCGCGCCGCCTACCAGGTGGGCGTATTGAAGGCCGCGGCGGAGATCCTGCCGAAAAAAGCCCACAACCCGTTCTCCATCATCACCGGCACGTCCGCCGGCGCGATCAACGCGGTGGCACTCGGCGCCTCTGCGAACAACTTCCGCCTGGCGGTGAAAAAGGTGGAGCGCATCTGGTCCGACCTCAGCGTGGAGCAGGTCTACCGCGCCGGGTACCGCAACCTGTTCGGCAGCATGCTGCGCCTGTTCGCCTCCATGTTTCACCGCGGCACCGGCCTGCACAAGCCGCTGTCCCTGCTGGATACCGCGCCGCTGGCCGAACTGCTGCGCCAGAGCATCGACTTCAAGGACCTGGAGCGGCGCCTCGAGGGCGGCCTGCTGGACGCGATCGGGGTGACCGCCTCCAGCTACGACACCGGCGAGTCGATCACCTTCTACCAGAGCAACCTGGACGGCGAGATACTGCCGGCCTGGCAGCGCTTTCGGCGCAAGGGCGTGCCGGCGAAAATCGGCATCGAACACCTGCTGGCGTCCTCGGCGATCCCGGCGATCATGCCGGCGGCAAAAATCGGCGACACCTATTTCGGCGACGGCGCCCTGCGCCAGGTCTCGCCGATCAGCCCGGCACTGCACCTGGGTGCCGAGCGGGTGCTGGTGGTGGGCGTGAGCGGCAACGCCAAGCGCCCGCCCGTCGGCAGCCTGGGACGGCGCTCGCCGTCGCTGGCGCGCATGGTCGGCCACGTGTTCAACAGCGCGTTCATCGACGCACTGGAGAACGACATGGAGCACCTGGACCGCATCAACGAACTGGTCGGCATGCTGCACAACGAGAACCCACGCAGCAATACCGCCGGCCTGCGCGTCATCGACTTCCTGTGCATCAACCCCAGCGTGGAGATCGACAAGATCGCCGCCCAGCACCTGCGCAGTCTGCCGCGGGCCATGCGTACCCTGTTCAATGTCACCGGCGCCACCAACCGCGGCGGCGGTACCAGCATGGCCAGCTACCTGCTGTTCGAGGGGGAGTTCTGCCGCGACCTGATCGCTGCCGGCTACCGGGATGCGATGGACCAGCGGGACATGCTGGAGGACTTCTTCTACCCGCCGGGGCCGATGCGGGTGATCGGCTGAGGCCCGTCATGGGGGCGCTGGCGCGGGTTGTTTACGGCGTCATGTAGCCGGGCGAGATCGTGTTAGAATAGCCGGCTAATAACGATGGGGACCCAGTCTTGAAGCGTTTTTTCCTGATCTTCGCCACCGTCCTGGTCGCGTTGTTCTCGCTCGAAATGTGGAATCCGGTACAGGCCAACGTGGTCGTGCCGTTCACCGGCCTGCTGGCCAAGATCAGCGCGTTCGTCATTGCGCCCTTCGACGACAATGTCATCGCCATGGGCAAGGTACTGCGCTTTCGCGATACCGGCTTTGCCGTGTCCATCGAGGCCGGCTGCAACGGGGTCGAGGCCACCATCGTGCTGATCGCCGCGGTGGTCGCCTTTCCGGCGGACTGGAAATCCCGCTGCCTGGCGATAGGCCTCGGCTTCCTGGCCATCCAGGCCCTCAATATCGTGCGTATCATCAGCCTGTTCTACCTCGGCGACTGGAACACCGAGGTCTTCAAGTGGGTGCACCTGTACCTGTGGCCGGCACTGATCATGCTCGACGTGCTGATCGTGTTCATCCTCTACCTGCGCCACCTCGGCCGGCGCGACCAGGAGTTCGCCCATGCAGCAGGATAACGCGCTGCGCCAGTTCCTGCTGTTCGCCTTCGTCCTGCTGCTGCCGTGTTTCGCGCTGTGGACCCTGGCGGCGAACCCGCTGGCCATGCCCGCGGTCGGCCTGGTGGACATGCTGCTCAAGGCCTGGTTCCCGACCATCGTCGACGGGCTGATCTTCCACGGCTCGGACACCGTGCTGCTCACCAACTTCGGCGAGTTGAACGGGGTCGCCGTGCCGCCGGAGCAGTCCGAGTACCAGCTGGCCTTCGCCATCAACCCGGGCATCCTCTCCTACTCGTTCCCGTTCTATGCCACCTTGCATTTCGCCACCCAGAAGAAGCACTACCTGGGCAGCTTCATCACCGGCCTGTGCGTGCTGTTCCCGCTGTTCCTGCTCGGGCTGCTGAGCCTTTGCCTGAAGGAGTTGATGGTTAACCTCGGGCAGATCTTCTTCCGCCAGGAGGGGGTGTTCGTGCCCAACGGCAACCTGATTGCCCTGTTCTACCAGCTCAACGTGTTGATCGTGCCGACCATTGCGCCCATCGCGCTGTGGATTGCGCAGAACCGCGAGACCACGCTGCTGCGCTCGGTGTTCGCGCGCTGGGGCAATCCGGGAAAAATCGAACCGGTGCCGGAAGCGCCGGAGCAGGGCACCTTGCTGCAGGGCAAGGGCGCGCGGAGTTCATCTTCGGCGGGCGATCAGCAGTAGGCCCGCCGCGCCGTTCACCAAACCGTCACAGCCCTGCATCGGGGCTGTCATAAAACCCCACTAGTCTTCCGGTTGTCGCTCGCGGGACGCGCTCCCGCGGATCTCGACACCATTCATTATTCGACTTGTGCGCCGGGGCGACCGCCCCGGTATAGGGGATTGTCATGCCTGTTTTTCCGCGCTCTGTCCTGGCCCTGGCGGTAGCCGCCGCCGCGCCGCAGCTCTTCGCTCAACCGATCGACCCTGACCAGGTGGAGGAGGTGATCGTCACCTCCCAGGCCGTGGCCTACGCCAACGCCGATGTCAGCGCCGAGATGCTGCAGCGCGTCGCGCCTATCGCCTCGCCCCTGGCCGCCGTGGCGACCCTGCCCGGGGTGCTGGTGGACGAGGGCGACCAGTTCGGCGGCGACGACTGGTCCACCTTCATCTCGATCCGCGGCTTCCAGACCAATCTCGACGAACAGCAGATCGGCATGACCGTCGATGGTATCCCCAACGGCAACTCCAACTACGGCGGCGGCGCCAAGGCCAACCGCTTCATCGACACGCCGAACCTGGAGACGGTGCGCGTCTCGCAGGGCACCGCGGACATCACCTCGCGCTCCAACGAGGCCCTCGGCGGCACCCTGGACTTCATTACCGACGCACCGCTGGAAGAACAGCAAATGCGCGTGATGCTCACCGTGGGCGAAAACGACGCACAGAAATACTACGTGCGCTTCGATACCGGTCGCCTGTTCGACGACACCACCACCGCCTGGCTGAGCCTGTCGTCCTCCGACGCCAAGACCTGGATTGACGAAAGCGGCGAGAGCAACCGCGAGCACGCCGCGCTCAAGTTCATCACCGACCTGGACGCGCTGGCCATCACCGGCTATTTCTCCTGGGACGACGTGCACGAGGACAACTACCAGCGCGTCTCCCTCGAACAGTTCGAGGCCGACCCGGGCTGGGACCGCCTCACCGCCGAGTGGACCGGCATCCCCTACATCGACCAGGTCTACCGCCGCGGCTGGTCGACCCTGCGCGAGAACAAGCTCGCCTACCTGAAGTTTGATTTCGCCACCGGCCCGGTGGACTGGAAGCTCAACACCTACTGGCACGACAACGAGGGTCGAGGTGACTGGATGCCGCCCTACGTCGTCGACCTTATCGACGACAACGGCGGCCCGGAAACCGAACTGGTGATCGGACCCCAGGGCGGCATCGACGGCGGCAGCCCGATCGGCACCATCTACTTCGTGGATGCCAACGGCGTGGCGCTTTCGCCCAACGAAGGTTGTACCAGCAGCATCACGTTCCCCTACGGTGGTGCCGGCCCCCAGTACGATCCGGGCTGCTATGACCCCGGCGCCATCCCGGTCAGCTCCTACCGCACCACCAACTACTGGAAAGAGCGTTACGGTGCCAACGCCGACGTCGCCTGGACCCTGGAACTCGGCGACAACCTGGTCAACACCCTGGGCGCCGGCCTGTGGTGGGAGGACTACGACCGCGACGAGACGCGCACCTGGCAGAACATCATCGACGCCACCTCAAGCTACCGCTTCGACAAGCGCGAGTACTGGACCCAGTACGACCGCAGCTACGAGGTCAACACGCTGATGTACTACGTGCAGGACAAACTGCAGGTAGGCCCGGTCAGCCTCAACCTCGGCGTGAAGCAGTTCATCGTCGACCTCGAGCGCAGCGACAACTTCAGCGGTGAGAAATCCGGCAAGGTGGATTCCGATTCCGATCCGCTGTACACGGTGGGCGCGGTGGTCGATATTCCGTTCGTCGACGGACTGTCCGCCTTCGCCGGTTACGCGGAGAACTTCGCGGCGATCAAGGACGAGGTACTGGAGCGCGAGTCTTCCGCGGTCGACGACATCGAGCCGGAAACGGCGGAGAACATCGATGTCGGCCTGCGTTACGACGGCGAGCGCATCTTGGCCACGCTGACCTACTACGAGATCGACTTCGACAATCGCCTGACCTTCATCGCCCCGGACAACCCGGCCGGCATCGACTACACCATCGGCACCAACGGCACCTACCTCAACGTGGGCGGTGTGGAGTCAAAAGGTATTGAACTGGCGGGTAGCTGGCAGGTGAGCGACGCCTTCCGTGTCTACGCCTCCTTCACCGACAACGACTCCCAGTACCTGGGCACCGGCAATGCCGCACTCGACGACTCGCTGGGCATCTTCCCCGGCAACACGGTGGCGGGCTCGGCCCAGCGTATGGCGGCGCTGTCGCTTGACTGGACGCACAACCACTACCGTGCGGGCCTGACCACGCGCTGGGTGGACGAGCGCGAACTGGACCAGGCTAACAGCCAGCAGGTGCCGGACTACACCGTGTCCGACCTGTATGTCGGGGTCGGCGGCGAGGAGCTCGGCGAGTTCCTGCGCGGGGTGGATATCAGCTTCCTGGTCAACAACCTGTTCGACGAGGAATACCTCGGCGGCATCTCCGGCGGGGCCGCCTGGATCGGGCCCGGCCGCAGCGCCTCGTTGACGGTGACAGCCGATTTCTGATCCACTGCGCCACGGGGTCGCGCCGCGACGATTGTGTTCGCGGCGCGGCTCATTCGCTGTTTAGGAGACAAAACCATGCGCCATCCGATCAGCCGCCGGCGTGTCCTCGCCGGCCTCGCCGGTGCTGCCACCCTGCCGTTCACCGGTTGTGCCAGCAACGCCGACAAGCCCCGCGGCCCGGAGGGTGTGTTTGCCCACGGTGTCGCCAGCGGCGACCCCGACCAGCACAGTGTGGTGCTGTGGACCCACCTCAGTACGCCGGAGTCTGCAGCCAGCGGACGCTGGCTGGTGGCCCGCGACCCCGAGTGCAGGGACGTGGTGAAGCGCGGTGACTTCAGCACCAGCGTGGCGCGGGACATGACGGTGAAGGTGCTGGTCGACGGCCTGAGTGCCGGGCAGCGCTACTACTACCGCTTCGAATACGCCGGCGAGCAGTCGCTGGTGGGACGCACCCTGACCCTTGCCGACGGTTACCTGGAGCGGCTGGGCATCGCCGTCGCCTCCTGCTCCAACTATCCCTTCGGCTATTTCAATGCCTACGAAATGATCGCCCGCGACCCCGAGGTCGACATCGTCCTGCACCTGGGCGACTACCTCTACGAGTACGGACCCGACGGCTACGGCGGCGAGACTGGCAAACTGCTGGGCCGCCCGCACCAGCCGCCGCGCGAGATCCTGACCCTGGACGACTACCGCGAGCGTCACGCGCAGTACAAGGGCGACCCGCAGTCGCGCGCGATGCACGCCGCCCACCCGCTGATCGCCCTGTGGGACGACCACGAGTCCGCCAACAACCCCTGGACCGATGGCGCCCAGAACCACCAGCCGGAGGAGGGCGATTGGGGCGCGCGGCGCAGCGCCTCGCTGCAGGCCTACTACGAGTGGATGCCGGTGCGCGAGCCGCAGCCGGGCATGCGCCGCGACCAGCGCTGGGGCCATTACCGCTGCGGCGACCTCGCCAGCCTGGTCACCCTGGAGACCCGCCACACCGCCCGCGCCCGGCAGATCGAATACCACGAGCACCCGGACGCGCTGGCAAGCCCGGAAGCGGCCCAGGCGTTCATGCGCGACGTGGTCGGCGCGCCCGGTCGCCGCATGCTCTCCGATGAAATGGAGGCCTTTCTCGACACGTCCCTGCGCGAGTCGGTCAGTGCCGGACGTCCCTGGCGCCTGATCGGCAACCAGATTCCCATGGCCCGTACACACACACCGCGCCTGGCGGACAGCGACGTCGCCGCCCTGGGTATCACCGAGGACAACCCGCGCTACGCCGACTACCAGCGCTTCCGCCGTGTCGGCGAGCTCGGGCTGCCGCTGTACCTGGACCCCTGGGACGGCTATCCCTGGGCGCGCGAGCGCTTCTACGCGGGCTGCCGCGCGGCGGGCGCCAGCGACCTGCTGGTGCTGACCGGCGACAGCCACAGCTTCTGGCAGAACCAGCTGTTCAGCGCCGAGGGAGTGGCCATGGGCGTGGAACTCGGCACGACCGGTATCACCTCGCCGGCGGATTTCGCCGACTTCGGCCCCGCCGGTGCGGCGCTGATGGACGGCCTGCTGGCACAGCAGAACCCGGAGATCCTGTGGACCGAGGGCGTGACCCACGGCTACATCCGCCTGGTCCTGGAGCGCGAGGCGGCCGAGGTCGAGTATGTCGGCGTGAGCAACATCGCCACCCGGGATTTTCACCCGGTGAGCGTGCGTCGCACCCGCGTCCTGCGCCGCGACGGAACCCTCGCCTTCGCCTGAGCGCTTGATGTCAGGCCGGCTTGCGGCTACATTCCATTGCAGAATTCTTGCAGTGGGGAGCAGGGCGATGATCAAGCGAGTCTGGTTGGGAGCGCTGGGGGGCGCGGTTTTTGTGGCGTCTGTCGGCGCAGCGTACGCGGAGCCCGGCGACTACGGTCCCCTGCGCACCTACCACAACCTGGTCAAGCCGCAGAAGGCGGACGACCCGGTCAGCTACCAGGAACGCCTGGGTCCCTACGCCCTGAATGCGCCGACCACCGGCTTTGAGGACGGCTTCGTTCCCGATAACTACGACCAATGGCAGCAGGTCGACGTGCCTGCGGAGACCGGCGCCGCCTGCGGCAACGGCACGCCCTACAAGTTCTTCGTGCGCCGCGTGGCGGACAACAACAACATGCTGATCTACTTCGAGGGCGGCGGCGCCTGCTGGGACTACCCCAGCTGCAGCGGTGCCGCGGGCATTCGCGGCGCGCGCAACCCGGACGGCATTCCCGACGGTTACGTGCAGAACGTGGACCTGCGCAACCTCGAAAGCTTTGACGGCCTGGACACCGCCGCGGTCTCGCCACTGATCTTCCCCGAACACCCTTACAACCAGTTCAAGACCGCCAACTGGAACATGGTCTACGTGCCGTACTGTACCGGCGACATCTACGTCGGCGACAAGGTGCAGGTGTACGAGGACCCGGAGGGCGTGGAGCCGGACCTGGTGTGGAACCACAACGGCCTGCGCAACGTGCAGTCCGTGGTGTCCTGGGTCAAGAACAACCTGAAGTCACCCACCCAGCTCGCAGTGGCCGGCTGCAGCGCCGGCAGTATCGGCGCGCTGCTCAACTACTCCAAGCTGCGCGGGCATTTCGAGTCGCCCTACGGTTACCTGCTGGACGACTCCGGTCCGCTGTTCAACGCACCGCTGGCCAGCGAGGACACCGACGCGTATCCGTCGATTCCTCTGCACCGCGAGGTGATTTCCCAGTGGACCACCTACGGCGAGCCGGGCGACAACCCGATCTCCGCCATGGCGGCCATCACCCCGGGCTTCGATCCGCAGCGCCTGGCGACCGTGTACGGGGCGCTGTCATCCAAGTTCCACGACGACCGCCTGGGCATGACCTTCTTCCTCGCCGACGGCAACTTCAGCAGCTACTCCTACGAGCGCTTCTACCCGGAGATCGAGAACAACCCGGACGACGAGGCCAAACTGGAGCAACTGCGCGCGCTGTGGCAGCACGACACCCAGCAGAACCTGCTGCCGCTACTCGACGCCACGCACAACTGGAGCTACCACCTGCCCATGTTCCGGGATTTCAATGAGAGCCACTGCACCACGGTGCTCGACCTGCGCTACTCGGAAATCGAGGAACTGGGTACCGACCTGCCGGGCTATCTCGAGAGCCTGATCGACTACCGCGGCGGGCCGCCGATGCGCGGTTTCGAGACCGACAACGTCTCCGACTTCATCAACAACCACGACCCGTTCTACGACCTGATCGACCGCCTGTTGTAGCGCGTTTCCTGGGCGGCCGTCACTGCGGCGACTGCCCGTAGGCCTGCTCCCGGGCCGCCTGCAACTGCTCGCGCAGCCACGCGCTGCGCTGTGCCTCTGAGCTGAAACTGCGCTGCTTCGCCTCGGCGAGGATGGCCGCCTCGCGGGTTTTGTAGTCGGCGTAGGCGGGGGTATTGGTCGGGGCGCGCTGTGCCTCGCTGGCCGCCGCCCGCTGCGCATACTCCTCGCGCAGTGCCTCGGCGCGCGCGGCAAAGCGCTCCGGGTCCGCTTCCTGTTCGCGCAGCCAGGCCAGTTTCAGGGCCAGCGCCTGCACGCCGAGCACCGCCTGTTCACGCTCCAGTTCTTCGATCAACTGCCAGGCTTCGCCGGCGCTGATCCCGGCGCCAGCCGGGTCGGCGAACCAGGCGTGCAGGCGTTCGCTGCGCGCCTGTCGGGCGAGGTAGCGCTGTACTGCGGGCTGCTGCAGGAGGTTGGGGTCCGGGGGTGTGGACAGCGCTGCGATCGCGGGCGGCGCGGGCGCGCGCGGCGATTCGGCCCCGGGCGGCGGGGCGGGTGCCGCCGGGGCGGCGACCAGCGCCGGGTCCTCGTTGGGTGACTGCAGTAATTTTGCAGCTATTCCGAGGCCCACAAGGGCTATCAGCAGTATGCTGATAATGATCTTTTTCGTGGAAAATAGCGCGTTTTTCACTGATTTTGTCGGCATTTTGTCTGGTTTTGGTAATCCTGCACAGGCTTTTCCCTACGCTTGCGGGGGTCAAAATCGCGTGCTAATGTCAATGCACATAGGGGATGTGTCGCCGTCCGTCGGATGCGGCACTCATTCGGGGAAACCGGGTGATACCGGCGGCACCTTGGGGTGCAGCCGGATGTAGACCCAGACTCTGGTCCCATCTAATTATTATCCCGCAAGTAACCGTCTTCGGCCGCACGTCGGCAGGGGATTTTTTGTGGTAGGGAACGGCGCGGTTGGCCGACAGTAATTGGTCGCCTGTATGGCGACAGGGTGAAAAGGAACAGTGTGATGCCAGTAACCAAGGCCGAGGTTGAAGCAAAGGTCATGGAAGTCCTCGGGGAGATGCTCGAGGAGTGGGATGAGGAACTCGACGAGGAGCCGGGTCCGCAAACCACGCTGGTGGAGGATGTCGGTTTTGCCTCCATCGATTTCGTACAGTTTGCGGTGGCCATCGAGGAGCGCTGCGGCGCCAAGCTGGGTTTCCAGGAACTGCTGATCCGCGATGGCCAGTACATCGAGGACCTGACCATCGCCGAGGTGGTGGACTTCGTTACCGGCAAGCTCAACCAGCCGCTGGACGCGCCGCCCGCAGCACCGGTGGAAGCGCCCAAGCCGAACGTCGAGCGCCTCGAAAGCATCGATGAGGCCGAGCGAGTGTGCGAGGACAAGTTCACCGCCTTCCGCCAGATCATCCGCCCGCGCCCGCCGCGCCCCGCGGACGACGCGCCGAAGAACCCGCGCGCGGTGTTCGTGCTGTCGCCGCCGCGCTCCGGATCTACCCTGTTCCGCGTCATGCTCGCCGGCAACCCGGCCCTGTTCGCGCCGCCGGAACTGCACCTGCTGTCCTATGGCACCATGGATGAGCGCCGCGACACGCTCAACGACGAGCACAACAACCACCTGCTCGAGGGCACAATCCGCGCCATGATGCAGCTCAAGGGCTGGTCCGGCGAGGAGTCGCGCGCCTTCGCCGAGAAGTGCGAGTCCGAGGGCATGACCACCAAGGCCTTCTACGGCATTATGCAGTCTGCCCTCGACGGGCAACTGCTGGTGGACAAGACCCCCAGCTATGTCATCGACAAGGAAATCCTGGAGCGCGCGGAGACCGACTTCGACGGCGCCCTGTACATCCACCTGCAGCGCCATCCCTGTGGCACCATCCGCTCCTACGAGGAATCCAAGCTCACCCGGCTGATGCCGCTGATGAGCGAGAGCGACTTCTCCACCCGCCAGCTGGCGGAGATGACCTGGCTGCTCAGTCACCGCAACATCCTGTCCTTCTCCGAGCAGGTGCCCGCCGAGCGCTGGTTCAACCTGCGCTACGAGGACATGGTGCAGGACCCGGATACGCAGATGCGCCAGCTGTGCGAATTCCTCGGCGTGCCCTTCCACGAGGACATGGTCAATCCCTACGCGGATAACGACAAGCGCATGACCGATGGTGTGGATACTGCCTCGCGCATGAGCGGTGACCT
Source organism: Mangrovimicrobium sediminis (assembly GCF_004745945.1). GTDB lineage: Bacteria > Pseudomonadota > Gammaproteobacteria > Pseudomonadales > Halieaceae > Mangrovimicrobium > Mangrovimicrobium sediminis. The sequence goes on from NZ_SRLE01000013.1 coordinate 35,949, forward strand.
CAAGTTCCACCTGCACCAGGGCATCGATGCGAGTGCCGCCAGCCGCTGGCAGCAGTTCTATTCGCCTGAGATCCTCGGCGGTATCACCCGCGACGTGGCGGCGCGCTTCGGTTACTGAGGGCGCCCAGGGGTCAGAGTCGCGACTCTGACCCCGGTCACGTCAGCTGCAGGACGATTCAGGGGTCAGAGTCAAGACTCTGACCCCGGTCCTCCCAGCTGCCAAAACCCGTTAAAAAAAAGCCCGGGCAAATGCCCGGGCAGTATGTTCGCAGGACCTGGAAGTGGGGGTTCGGGAAATCAGGGGTCAGAGTCACGACTCTGACCCCAAGCCGCAACGGAACGTGCGGGATCAATCGTCGCGGCGTTCCTTGCGTGCGTCCTGGCGTTCATCCTGCAGGCCGGCGGGGCCGTCGCGTACTTCATCTCGGCGACACTCGCGCTTGTCCTGGCCGACACGGCCTTCTTCCTGGCGGCAATCGCGACGGTCCATGCGCTCGTCGGCGCGGCCGAGTTCGCCTTCACGGCGCTCCTCGCGGCGTTCCATGCGGTCGTCGACCCGGCCGATGCGCTCGTCGTCGTCCGCGTGTGCGGCGACGGAGGTCAGGGCGGAACTCAATACAATGGCTGAAACAGCAGCAGCGATAATTCTCATGGTGTTCTCCCTTTTCGAGTGTGAATCATGTTCGTGGATGAGAGCATAGACTGCTTGCCCTCGAGACAGTTCCATTGTCGGACCTGCGCCGGTTAACTTGTGTTAAGACTTGTAGAAAATCGTCCGGCCGCGCTGTGTTATCCTGCTCGGCAAACAACAAAAGGAGTCCCACCGATGACCACCCGCCTGCTTTTCACCCTGCCCCTGGTGGCAGCCCTTTGCGCCTGCACCACTACCGACGAGATCATCGTCGACCGCAAGGGCATCGATGCTGCGCAGTACGAGGCGGACCTCGCCGAATGCCGCGCCTATGCGGAAGAGGTGAAGACCGGTGAGAAGGCCGCCAAGGGCGCCGCCTCCGGCGCTGTAGTGGCGGGGGTGATCGGCGCCATCGCCGGCGGCAGTCGCGAGGCGGCCGCGCGCAGCGCCGGTGTTGGCGCTGTGGGTGGCGGTGTGAGTGGTGCCGCCGAGGGCGAGCGCGACGAAGTGCGGGTGGTGAAGAACTGCCTCAGCGGGCGCGGCTATCGTATTCTGAACTAGCCGCATTCTGATTTCGCTGTAGCCTGATTTAGCTGTAGCCTGATTTAGCCGCATTCAGAATTTGCCCTATCCTGAAGTAGCCGCATCCTGAATCAACCGCTGCCTGCGCAGCTTCGGAGTAAACCTGCGATGTCTTTTATCGACGGACTCTATGCCCGGGTACGCGGCGCCGGCAAGCGCATCATCCTGCCCGAGACCGACGACCCGCGAGTGCTGGAGGCCGCACGGCTGATGCTTGACGAGCAGATTGCGGTGCCGGTGTTTCTCGCAGCGCCGCCGCAGCCAGTGCCCGGTAGTCTCCTGGTCGATGACCTGGTTGAGCGCGAGGCCGCGCTGGCCGAGTGCACCGCGCAACTGGTGGAGCGGCACCGGCGCAAGGCGATGAGCGCGGAAGAGGCCGCGGCGCGCCTGCAGCAACCGCTGACCCTGGCGGCGGCGTTGCTCGGCGCCGGCCACGTGGATGTCGGCATCGCCGGTTCCCTGGCTACCACCGGCGATGTGATCCGCGCCGGTCTTTCCGGCGTCGGCCTGCGCGAGGATTCGCGCCTGGTCTCCAGTGTTTTCGTCATGCAGTTCGCGAACAAAGTGCTGACCTACGGCGACTGCGCGGTGATGCCTGAACCGGATGCGGCCCAGTTGGCGCAGATCGCGATCAACGCCGCGCACGCCCATGCGGCACTCACCGGCGACACTGCCAAAGTCGCGATGCTGTCCTTCTCCACCTGCGGCTCTGCCGAGCACGCCCTGGTCGACAAGGTGCGCGAGGCGCTGGCCCTGGCGCGGGCGCAGGCCCCGGAGCTGTTGATCGACGGGGAATTCCAGTACGACACGGCGACGGTGCCGGAGATCGGCCGGCGCAAGGCGCCGGACTCCGCTATTGCCGGGCAGTGCAACGTGCTGGTTTACCCGGACCTGAATGCGGGCAATATCGCCTACAAGATTGCCCAGCGGGAAGGTGGTGCCAGGGCAATGGGCCCGCTGCTGCTGGGCTTCGCCAAACCCTGGATGGACCTGTCGCGCGGTTGCAGCAGCCGCGACATCGTCGATCTCGCGGTGCTTTCCAGCCTGATGGCCTGAGCGGCCGGGGAGGGCGGCGGGCCGCGGCGCGGCCCGCCAAGTGCTTACGCGGCGCTCAGCAGCGCGTCCGGTACGTCCATTTCCAGGTGCAGCAGGCCGGGGCCATGTACCTTGCCCTGGGCGTCGGTGATCAGCGTCTCGGTGCCGCCACCGCCGAGGGAATCCTCGAGAATGAAGTTCAGGGACTGCAGGTTGGGCAGCTCGTAGCGGGTGACCTCGCCGAGGCAGATTTCCTTGAAGTAGTCCTTCACCACGTCAGCGGTCAGGTTGGCCGCCAGGAACTCGTAGAGCTCCGGCGTTTTCGCCATGATGCCGACATTGCTGCCTGCGCCCTTGTCGCCGGAACGCGCGATGGCGATGGAAAACAGTTGTACGCGAGCCATGTTATACCTCCCGGACCAGGATGCTGGTGGATACTTTTTCTTTGTCGATGAGGGCGGGCCAGTAGCCGACCACTTCCGTAGCGCGCGGACGACCGCCGGCGAAGCCGGTGATGCCGGGCGGGCCGGAGGTGATCAGCGGCACGATCTCGGTGCCGATGACGTCGAGGGCCTTGCGGTCCTCGCCGCGCGCGCCGAGGCGCATCATCAGTTCGTGGGGCTGGTCGTTGGCCGGTACCAGTCCCTTGTACATCACGTTGGTGCCGAACAGCTCGAGGAAGCGGTCTTCCTCGGGGATGTCCACGCCGTGGCGGGCGACGCGCTTGAACACCATCTCCGCCAGCAGGTTGGCCTTGTCGATAGCGTCCGGGCCGGCGATGCACAGGGTGCCGAGGATCTTGTAGCCGTTGGCGTAGGACATGGACACTTTGTAGGTCGGCGTGGGCGCGCGGCCCTTGATGCCGGATACCGCCACCCGGTTCTCGCCGTCCTGGGCGACCTGGATGCTGGTGAAGTCCGCGATGCAGTCCGGGCCCAGGTAGTTTTCCGGGTCGCCCAGTTCGTACAGCAGCTGGGAGGTGACGGTCTCGACAGTGACTAGGCCACCAGTGTTCTCGTGCTTGGTGATGACGAAGCTGCCGTCGGCCTTGGCCTCGGCCACCGGGTAGCCGATGTTGGCGTAGTCGGGCACGTCGCGCCAGCCGGTGTAGTTGCCGCCGGTGCACTGGGCGCCGCACTCCAGGATGTGGCCCATGATGGTGCCGGCGGCCATCTTGTCGTAGTCGTCCATGGACCAGCCGAATTCGTAGATTAACGGCGCGAGTACCAGTGACGGGTCGCTGGCGCGCCCGGTAACGATGATATCCGCGCCTTCTTCCAGGGCCTCTACGATCGGCTTGGCGCCGATATAGACATTGGCGGCGGTGACCCGGTCGCGCACCGTGGACAGGGCTTCGCCGGTGTCCAGGTTGGCGAAGGTCTCGCCGGAGCCGACCAGTTCGTCGATGCGGTCGAAGATGTCGTCGCCTTCGACGATCGCCACCTTGAAGCCGGACAGGCCCGCCTCGCGGATCACACCCTCGATGGCCTCAAGGCAGCCCCGGGGGTTCACGCCGCCGGCGTTGGCGATGACCTTGATGCCTTTTGCCTTGCAGGTCGGCAGGATCATGCTGAGCATGGACACGAAATCGCGGGCGTAGCCGGCATTGGGGTCGCGCATCTTCTGCTTCTGCATGATGCTCATGGTGATCTCGGCGAGGTAGTCGAAGGTGAGGTAATCCACCGGGCCTTCTTCTACCAGGCGCAACGGCCCCAGCAGGCTGTCGCCCCAGAATCCCTGGGCGTTGGCCACCCTGACGATCTTGTCACTGCTCATAAATAGCTCCTGAAAAACTGCCTTTTGACCGGCCGTCAGCGGCTGCGGGTAGCGGCTGCCGGTAGCGGAGAGGCGGCCATTCTATCCGGTCTGCGTGAAAAATTGTAACGCATATGAAAAGTATGCATGATTACTAATTTCGCCCGCCGCAGAGGGGAATTCCACGTCATGCCCACGCGCAAATCCGAGTACGGCACCGCCCTGTCCGAATCCCGCACCATGGAGGACGACGACTGGAAAATCCGCCTGGGTTTCGTCATCCACGACTGCGCGCGCCTGCGCCGCATCGTCATCGACCAGTACTTCGCCCCGCTCAACGTCACCCGCTCCCAGGCCTGGGTGCTGGCGCATCTTTCCCCCGACGACGGCCTGCCGCAGTCGGCACTGGCGGAGCAGATGGGTCTGGGCAAGGTGGCGCTGGGCGGGCTGGTCGACCGGGTGGAAGCGAACGGCATGGTCGAGCGTCGCCCGGACCCGAAGGACCGGCGGGTGAAGCGCGTCTACCTGACCGATGAGGGCCGCAAGGTGGTCACCGAGATGCGCAAGCGCACGCTGGAGGCCAGCGTGGGCATCCTCGACGAGGTGTCGATGAAGGACCTGCGCACCACAGTGACCACCATGAACAAGATCAAGCACAACCTGCGCAAGATGGTGGAGTAGTGGTGGGCGAATCAGCGCATTGTCTGCATCGATGCGGCGGCGGGAAAATGCCGTCCGGATACGGTATCCTTGGCGTTCGTGGCAGTGCACCGACAGGGGAGTGACATGCCGTTGCGTTGGTTAAGAATAGTGGCAGTCTCGCTCGCGCTCATGATGGGTGCGGGCCAGGTGCTTGCCGCTGTTCCACAGCCCTGTGCGTTCGGTAGCACCAGTGTGCCCGCCACCGGGCAATCGGCTCAGCCCCGCTCAGGCATGACCCATCAGGGCATGACCCATCAGGGCATGAGCCATGAGTCGATGGCGCACGCTGGCATGTCTCACGCCGGTATGGACCACGCATCGATGCGCGATAGTGGCCAGCCCGCATCGGGCGGCAGCTGTTGTGACCACGGCGACTGCTCCATGGCGCAGTGCATTTCCGCAAGCTCGGCGGCAGTAGACGTGCGCGTCGCCGCGCGTGCTGCACCCGCCAGCGTGTTCGCGGCGGTCTATGCGCGAACCGGCGCCAGCACCACACTCTCCAGGCCCCACCGTCCCCCCATTTCGCTCTGACACGGGGTTAGTGCGTCCGCGTTCCGGACGCTTCCCCGCTGTTGAGCGGAAGTCCACGACTTCCCTGACCTGAAACACGCAGCGCGGTTTATACCGGCGCTGCTCCATGGTGTGGGAGTGATCATGAAAAAATTTCTCGTTCTGGCGCTGTTGTGCCTGCAGGGCGTCGCCGTGCAGGCCCGGGATAACCCGGCGGCCCTGACCCTGGCCTCCGCGGTCGCCGCGGCCACCGCCGGCGACCCCTGGCTGGCCGGCAGCGAGTTCCGCGAGCAGGCCCTGGCGGATGAGGCGGTGGCGGCGGCCAGCCTGCCGGACCCGCGGCTCAGCCTCGCCGCGGGCAATTTCCCGACGGACACCTGGGACATCAACCAGGAAGCCATGACTCAGCTGAGCGTCGGCGTCAGCCAGATGTTCCCGCGCGGCGACAGCCTGGCGTTACAGCGACAGCAGAAAGAACAGCTCTCGACGCAGGAGCCCCTGCTGCGCCGGGATCGCAGCGCGCGCATCGCGGCGCAGGTCGCCCGGCTGTGGCTGTCGGTGTACCGCGCGCAGGAAGCCATCCACCTTATCGAGCAGGACCGCGTCCTGTTCGAGTACCTGGTGGATGCCGCGCGGGCCAGCTACACCTCGGCCATGGGGCACACGCGACAGCAGGACCTGGTTCGCGCACGGCTGGAGCTGACTCGCCTGGAGGACCGCCTGGCTGCGCTGCGCCTCGAGCAGGAAGCGGGCCAGCGGCAACTGGCACAGTGGATCGGCCCAGCGGCCCTGCAACCCCTCGCGCAGGGCATGCCGCCGCTGGAAACCGCGCTCTCCCGGGAAGCGCTGCGTGTCGCTACGGCCAGCGAGCAGCAGGCCTATACCCTGCTGCAACAACACCCGGCGCTGGCGGCCATGGACCGGCGTATCGAGGCGACCACGACGGGTGTGGATCTCGCGCGCCAGAGCTACAAGCCGGAGTGGGGTATCAATGCGACCTACGGCTACCGCGACGACGATACCTTCGGCGAGGACCGCGCAGACCTGTTCTCGGTGGGCGTCACCGTCGACCTGCCGCTGTTCACCGGCAATCGCCAGGACCGGCAGGTCGGCGCGGCAGTGGCCCGCGCGGAGGCGTTGAAAACCGAGCGGCAACTGCTGGTGCGCCGCCTCGTCGCCGACTTGCGCGCCGGGGTCGCTCGCCTGCAGCGCCTCGACGAGCGCAGCGAACTGTACGCCGGGCAACTGCTGCCGCAGATGGCGCAGCAGGCGGAGGCCGCGCTCAGCGCCTACAACAACGACGATGGCGATTTTGCCGAGGCAGTGCGCGCACGCATCGCAGAACTCGACGCCAAGATTGAGTCGCTGTCGCTCGCCGTGGAGCGCGGGCGGGCGATCGCCGACATCAACTACCTGCTGGCCGGCAACGCGTCCGCGGCGGACCAAGAGGGTGAAGCACAATGAATGCGAATGGAAAAATCCTGCTCGCGCTGGTCGCGGGCGTGTTACTCGGTGCCGGCGGTGTCTGGTTGTCGTCGGGTAGCGGCGGCGACCTCGCGGCGGACAATGCCGAGCGCAAACCCCTGTACTGGGTCGCTCCCATGGATGCCAACTACCGGCGCGACAAGCCCGGCAAGTCGCCCATGGGCATGGATCTGGTGCCGGTGTACGCGGAAGACGCCGCGCAGGAGTCCGCCGGCACCGTGCGCATCAGCCCGGACGTGGTCAACAACCTCGGTGTGCGCACGGCGAAGGTGAGTACCGGGCGGCTGCGCGCGAGCCTGGATACTGTCGGCTACGTACAGTACGACGAGGATCTGCTGATCCATATCCATCCGCGTGTGGCGGGTTGGATCGAGGTGCTCAACGTCAAGGCGGCCGGCGACCCGGTGGCGAAGGGGGCGCCGCTGTACACCCTGTATTCGCCGACCCTGGTGAACGCGCAGGAGGAATTGCTGCTGGCGCTCAAGCGCAACAACCCGGTGCTGGTCGAGGCCGCGGAAGACCGGCTGGCAGCGCTGCAGGTGCCGCCGGAAGTGATCGGACGCCTGCGCAAAACCGGCCGGGTGGAGCGCGCCATCACCCTCTACGCGCCGCGAGATGGCGTAGTGGACAATCTTGCCGCCCGCGAGGGCATGTATGTGGAGCCGGGCATGAAGATCATGTCCATCGGCACCCTGGACCACGTCTGGGTGATCGGCGAGCTGTTCGAGCGCCAGGCTGCCCAGGTCCAGGTGGGAGACGCGGTGACCATGCGCCTGGACTACCTGCCGGGCCGCGACTGGCGCGGCAGCGTCGACTACATCTATCCCACGCTGAACCCGCGCACGCGCACGGCCCGCGTGCGCGTGCGATTCGACAACCCCGACGAATTCCTGCGTCCCGGCATGTTTGCGCAGATGAGTATCGCCACGCAGCAGGACGCGGAGACCCTGCTGGTACCGCGCGAGGCGCTGGTGCGCACCGGCACCCAGTCGCGGGTGGTGTTGGCGCGCGAGGGCGGGCGGTTCAAGTCGGTGGCCGTGGAGGTGGGGCGTATCGGCGCGGAACAGGCGCAGGTTCTCTCGGGTCTCGAGGCGGGCGACCGCATCGTCACCTCGGCGCAGTTCCTGATCGATTCGGAGTCGAGCAAGACCTCGGATTTTCGCCGCATGGGCGCGAACGGCGACGCCGCGGCGATGGACATGGAGCACGACCACGGGCAGATGGATCACGGGGGAATAGATCACGCGGAAACAGATCATGCAGAAATGGACCACGCGGAAACAGACCATGCGGAAATGGACCATGCCGCAATGAACCCGGCCGGTCGCGACCCGATGAATCACACCGGCCACGCTGACATGCAACACGACGCTGCGCCTGCCGGGGAGGACGCACCATGATCGCCAGCATCATCCACTGGTCGGTGCACAACCGCTTCCTGGTCATGCTGGCCACGGCGATCCTGATCGGCCTGGGTGCCTGGTCGGTGAAGAACACGCCGGTGGATGCCATCCCCGATCTCTCCGATGTACAGGTGATCATCAAGACCAGCTACCCGGGGCAGGCGCCGCAGGTGGTGGAGGACCAGGTCACCTACCCGTTGACCGCCGCCATGCTCTCGGTGCCGGGTGCGGTCACCGTGCGCGGCTATTCGTTTTTCGGCGACTCCTACGTCTACGTGATTTTCAACGAGGACACCGACCTGTACTGGGCCCGGGCGCGGGTGCTCGAATACCTGTCGCAGGTCGCGCCCACGCTGCCGGCGGCGGCGCGCCCGCAACTGGGGCCGGATGCGACCGGGGTGGGCTGGGTCTACCTGTACGCGCTGGTCGACCGCAGCGGCAACCACGACCTGAGCCAGCTGCGCAGCCTGCAGGACTGGTTTTTACGCTATGAACTGCAGTCCGTGCCGGGTGTTGCCGAGGTGGCGTCGCTGGGCGGCATGGTCCGGCAGTACCAGGTGAAGGTCAGCCCGGACAAGTTGCGCGCCTTCGGTATTCCACTGTCGCACATCCAGAACGCCATCCAGCGCGGCAACCAGGAAGTGGGCGCCTCGGTGGTGGAGATGGCCGAGGCGGAGTACATGGTGCGTGCCACCGGCTACCTGCGCGGGCGCGAGGACCTGTCCAATATCCCGCTGGGGCTGGACGTAAACGGTACGCCGGTGCTGCTGCGCGACGTGGCGGAGATCGACGTCGGCCCGCAGATGCGACGCGGTATCGCCGAACTGAACGGGGAGGGCGAGACGGTGGGCGGTATCGTGGTCATGCGCTATGGCGAGAACGCGCAGCAGACCATCGACGGCGTCAAGGCGCGCCTGCAGCAACTGCAGTCCAGCCTGCCCGAGGGCGTGGAGGTGGTGACCGTCTACGACCGCTCGGCGCTGATCGCGCGGGCGGTGGAAAACCTGTGGCAGAAGCTCGCCGAGGAACTGCTGGTGGTGGCCCTGGTGTGTGTGCTGTTCCTGTTCCATGTGCGCTCCTCACTGGTCGCGGTGATCAGCCTGCCGGTGGGCATTCTCACCGCCTTCGTGGTCATGCACCTGCAGGGGATGAACGCCAACATCATGTCCCTTGGCGGCATCGCCATCGCCATCGGCGCGATGATCGACGGCGCCATCGTGATGATCGAGAACTTGCACAAGCATATGGAGCGCACGCAGGTCACCGCACAGAATCGCTGGCAGGTGGTGGCGGACTCCGCCGCGGAGGTGGGCCCCGCCTTGTTCTTCAGCTTGTTGATCATCACCGTCAGTTTTATCCCGGTGTTCACGCTGGAGGCGCAGGAGGGGCGCATGTTTGCGCCGCTGGCTTTCACCAAGACCTACGCCATGGCCGCCAGCGCAGGCCTGGCGGTCACCCTGGTGCCGGTACTCATGGGCTACTTCGTGCGTGGCCGTGTGCTGCCGGAACACCGCAACCCGGTAAACCGCGCCCTGGTCGCCGGTTACCGTCCGCTGCTCGCCGGCGTGCTGCGCTGGCCCCGGACGACCCTGGCCGGCGCTGTTGTACTCACCATCTGCGGACTGTGGCCGGCACAGTGGATCGGCAGCGAGTTCATCCCCGACCTCGACGAGGGCGACCTGATGTACATGCCCACCACCTACCCCGGGCTGTCCATCGGCAAGGCGCGGGAACTGCTGCAGCAGACCGACAAGCTGATCGCCACGGTACCGGAAGTGGATACCGTGTTTGGCAAGATCGGCCGCGCGGAGACCGCCACCGACCCGGCGCCGCTGACCATGATCGAAACCTTTATCCAGCTCAAGCCGCGCGACCAGTGGCGCCCCGGCATGACCACGGAAAAGCTTAAGCAGGAGCTGGATGCGCTGGTGAAGTTTCCCGGCCTGACCAACGCCTGGGTGATGCCGATCAAGACCCGCATCGACATGCTTGCCACCGGCATCAAGACGCCTGTGGGCATCAAGGCCTCGGGGCCGGACCTGGCGGTGCTCGAACGGATCGGCCGGCGCCTGGAACAGGTGCTGCGCGACGTGCCCGGCACCGCCTCGGTCTACTCCGAGCGAGTTGCCGGCGGGCGCTACATCAAGGTGGACATCCAGCGCGAGAAAGCCGCGCGCTATGGGCTGAATATCGCCGACGTACAGCAGGTGGTGGCGACCGCCATCGGCGGTACCAACGTGGCACAGACCGTCGAGGGCCTGGAGCGCTACCCGGTCAACCTGCGTTACCCGCAGGATTACCGCGATTCGCCGGAACAACTGGCTTTGCTGCCGATTGTCACGCCGGGCGGGCAGCGCATTGCCCTGGCGGATGTGGCGCATATCTTCGTCGAGGACGGCCCGCCGGCGATCAAGAGCGAGAATGCGCGGCTCAATGGCTGGACCTTCATCGACATCGAGGGCGTCGACGTGGGCAGCTATGTCGAGCGTGCCATGGCCGTGGTCCGCGAGCAGGTTGAACTGCCGCCGGGCTATGCCCTGCGCTGGTCCGGCCAGTACGAGTACATGCTGCGCGCCCAGCAGAAACTGGCCTACGTGGTGCCACTGACCCTGGCGATCATCGTGGTGCTGCTTTACCTGAACTTCCGCAGCTTCGCCGAGGTGCTCATTCTCATGGGGACCTTGCCGCTGGCGCTGGCGGGGGGGGTGTGGCTGCTGTACCTGCTCGGCTACAACTTCTCGGTGGCGGTAGGCGTTGGGTTTATCGCTCTGGCCGGGGTGGCGGTGGAGACCGGGGTGATCATGTTGCTGTACCTGAACCAGGCCTGGGCGGAACTGGCCGAGGACGCCCGCGCTCGCGGCGAGGTTCCCGACACCGAGGCCATCCGCGACGCGGTGCAGCGCGGTGCCGGCCTGCGCGTGCGACCGGTGACCATGACCGCCGGCGCGACTATCGCCGGCCTGTTGCCGATCATGCTCGGCGGCGGCACCGGCGCCGAGGTGATGCAACGCATCGCCGCACCGATGGTCGGCGGCATGCTCAGTGCCGTGGTGCTGACCCTGTTGGTAGTACCGGTGGTATTCTACCTGTGGAAATCCCGTGCGGCGCGCCGCTAGCCGGTGTGCCGCGCGGCCCGTCGCCGCCCGCGGCGGGTGAACCCGCAAGGGCCGGCGCGGTCTGAATGGCGGGCCTCGCCCGATACGCTCACATCTTCCCACTAAACCGAAAAGGATCAATCCATGTTGAAACCAGCCGCCGCCACTCTGGCCCTGTCGCTGTTTGTCGCCGCCGCTCCGGTGAGTGCCGCGTCGTCCGTGGAAGAAAGCATCGAAAAAGCCGCTACTGCGGGCCACCGCAGCGCGGAGAATATTGCCCGCAACCAGTATCGCCACCCGGTGGAAACACTGTCGTTTTTCGGCCTCGAACCGGATATGACCGTGATTGAAATCTCTCCCGGCAGCCTCTGGTACACGGAAGTTCTGGCGCCGGTACTGAAGGATCACGGCAAGTACATCGCCGCCGGTTACGACTCCGAACTGCCCGGGCAGCCGGAGTATCGCTACCGCCAGACCGCGGCCATGGAAAAGCGCTTCGCTGAGGAAGCGCAGTTCAGCAAGGCCGAGGTCCTACGCTTCTCGCCGCCGCAGGTGATGGAACTGGGCGCCCCGGGTTCAGCAGATATGGTGCTGACCTTCCGCAATACCCATGGCTGGATTCGCGAAGGTATCGCCGCTGAAGTGTTCGGCAGTTTCTTCAAGGTACTGAAGCCCGGCGGCGTTCTCGGTGTGGTCCAGCACCGCGGGCCGTCGGTGGAGGGTTTCACCGGTTACGTCACCGAGGCACAGGTGATCAAGCTCGCCCAGGACGCGGGCTTCGTGCTGGAGGACTTCTCCGAGGTCAACGCCAATCCCGCGGATACCAAGGACTACGAGCAGGGGGTGTGGACTTTGCCGCCATCTCTGCGCCTGGGCGACACCGACCGCGACCGCTACCTCGCCATCGGCGAGAGTGACCGCATGACGCTGCGTTTCAGGAAACCCCGCTACTAGGCCAAGCAATGGTCCGGCTGGAGGCCGGGCCCACACACTCGCCTGCTCCCTGTCTGCCGCGCCGGACCTCCGGCGTGCAGACTTCCGGGGCTCCGGTGGCCGTTTGGCCACTTTTTGCTGGAATCTCAACCCCCGCGCATTTAAGATACGGGCTGCTTTTAATTCAACAGGGGTCCAGGGGATGATCAAACAGATAACTTCAGTCGCGGCGCTGGTCGCTGTAGCCAGCGTCAGCCAGGTCGCTTCGGCGGCGCCATTTTCGATGACCTGGACGTCCACGGTCTCGATCGAGGACACTTACTCCGGGTATGTCGGGGAATCGGCCACGATCACCGTGGTGGTCGATAACGGCGGTACGAGCAATGTCTCCCAGGTGTGGGCGACCACCGATATCGTATCCCTTACCTTCTCTTTTGGTCATGCCACGACCCCGATCACCACGGTCTTCGACCCGAACGGCGGGGGCAACTTCGCCTTTGCGTCCGGGCAGTACCAGACCGATGGGACGGGCGCTCTGACTGCGGTACCCAGCATGGCGGGTGACGAAGCTGCGCCCACAACGAACGATCCGATCAACTCCTCGTTGGAATGGTTTGTGAATGGCCTGAATGGCATCTACTACTCATTCCCAATGGGGAACGGCTTTCTGGAAGTGAACAACGTTGGTACCAATACCGATCCGGGCTCCTGGTCGAACCCCGCACCTGTTGCTGCGGGCCCGGCTGGTCCGGTCGAGCCGGTCCCCGCACTGCCGCTGGTGGGCCTGGTCATGGCCGCGCTGGGCCTGGGTGCCGCCGGTGCAGCGGGCCTGCGCAGGAAGCAAGCGCGCTCCTGACAGCGCCAGCACATGAGAAGGGGCAGAGTCGCGACTCTGCCCCTTTTTTTGTGGCAGCCATCGGCGAGTGACCAGGGGTCAGAGTCACGACTCTGACCCCGTACGTGCTTACCCCGTGCGTGTGGGTCCCTGACAAGCTTTCCCCTCCAAAAAGACAAAGCCCCCGGAGCAACAGTGCTCCGGGGGCTTCGTTTTTCAGGTGTCGCGTAGCTAGACTTTGAACTTGGCCACCAGCTGGTCCAGCTCCGAGCCCATCACAGACAGTTCGTTAGAACGCGTGGTGACCTGCGCGATGGCGGACTCCACCTCGCTGCTGGCCCGGTCCACGTCGGCAATTTCCTCGGCGATCGAATTCGAGCGCTCCGCCGCGTCGGTGACGGTGCCGGTGACGTTCTGGATGTTGGTTGCCGCATGGGCCACGTGCTGGGCGATATCCTGGGTAGTGACCGACTGTTCTTCCACCGCAGTCGCGATGGTCGCCACGATTTCGTTGACCTGGTTGATTACGGTGCTGATCTGCCCGATCTGGTCCACCGTGTCGTCGGTGGAGAACTGGATCGCGTCCACGCTCTTGCGGATGTCGGCGATCGCTTCGTTGGTCTGCTGGGCGAGCGCCTTGACCTCGCCGGCAACCACCGCGAAGCCCTTGCCCGCTTCGCCGGCGCGCGCCGCTTCGATGGTGGAGTTGAGCGCCAGCAGTTTGGTCTGTTCGGCGATCTCGAGGATCACGTCGATCACCTTGGAAATCTCGCCCGCGGCCCGGTTCAGGGTGTCCACGCGCTGCGAGGCCTGGGCCACGTTCTCTACCGCCTGCACCGCGACCTGGCGACCCTGTTCGGCGTTTTGTGCGATCTCGCGAATAGTCGCCGTCATTTCCTCGGCGCCGGAAGCGACCGTGTTCAGGCTCTGGGCCGAGATTTCCGCCGCGGAGGATACCGATGCCATGTTCTGGCTCATCATGCCGGATGAGTCGGAAACCGAACTAGCCTTGACGCTCATCGAGGCGACATTCTGCGCTGCCATGGAGGCAGTGCTGGACAGGTCCTGCGAGGTGTAGTTCAGGCTGCTGGCGTTCTGTGTGATCTTCTGCAACAGGCCGCGCAGGGTGCCGCTCATTTCATTGAGCGACGTCGCCAGTTCGCCGATTTCATCCTTGGTATCGTGCTTGATGCTCTGGGTGACGTCGCCGTTGGCAATGCTCGCGGCGAAATCGACCATCTCTTTCAGGGGCTGGGAGATCAGTTTGCGGCTGATAAACCAGACCAGGATCAGGGCCAGTACCAGGATGCCGCCGATCAGGCCAGCGGCCTTGACCTCGTTGGCGCGCGTCTGCGCGTCGGCTTTGTCCAGCGACATGAGGACCTCGAAGGCGCCGTGCAGGTCGCCGACGCGCTTGCCGTCCATGGGGAAGCCGGTGATGTCCTTGCCGTCGTCGCGACCCCAGATCTCCATTGAGGTGGCGGGGTCGCCGTGGCAGGCCATGCATTCCTCGGAAAGCCGCACCGGGCGGAAATAGCGCAGGCGGTTGTTTTCCTCGTCCTCGACGACATAGTCATTGATGCCCGGGTTCGCAGCGAAGTACTTCAGGGCTTCCCGCTCGATCGCGTCCGGTTCATTCTTGGGGTTGCGGGCGCCCTCGCGCGGTGTGCGGAATTCGTAGCCGCCCTCGGCCGCCTTGGCCTCGGCGACCTGCCAGGCGGTGACCACCGGGATCGTAGCGAGCATCTTTTCCTTTTTCAGTTCCTGGGTGGGCGCCTCGATGCTGCGCAGTGTTTCAGTGCTGAACAGGCCCAGTTCCCACTTCCTGGCCATGCTCTCCCGAGTGGACTCAGCCAGCAGGATAATGCTCTTGGCGGCATGGACCTCGAAATCCACCGCCGTCTGATGGCTGGATTTGGAGTAGGCCAGGAGCAGTGCGACCGACATCAGCAGGACGATGACAGTCACCGTCGCGATAAGTTTGGTACCCAGTTTCATAGTGTCGATCCTCGACTCTTTCTTTGGTGGAGCGGCTACTCGCAGCACGATGCATCACATGGGCATGGCAGTTCGTGCATGGCCTGGCTCTCGATCATTTACCGCCGCCGGTACATTGGCGTGGCGAGAACGGTGGGATTCCGGTCCTTCCAGCGCCGGGCAACCGGGCGACAGATAGCGTGCAGGTGTTTTATCGCCTGCGGAGCCAAAATATTTAGGGCTATAACGGTTCTGGTTTGCTCGACAAAGGTCGAAAGGGGGCGGGACATCACTGCCGATCTCAGCAGGGCAGTGTCTTTTATCCCCCCTTGGTCGGGGGAGTCAGGACTGTGGGGGGGAGGGATGGAGCGGGCTGATCCGCCGCGCACAGCAGTGCGAGATGTGCGTCAGGGGTTTAACTTGTTGATTTTAATGGCTTAAATGTGAAATTTTACAGCGTCTTTCACCGCCCCGGGCGCAGCAGGTCACAGTCGGTCGCGGACACCCGCAGATTTGCCGTCAGCATTTTTTACATGCGCCACCGATTTGCACGTCTGTGACGCCGTAAGTCATTGATATTCGACGGTTGGCACAATGGTTGCTGTACTCAGGCCGTCGTTTGAGCTTGCTTTCCTCAAGCAGGAACCCAGGGCCGGCCCGGCCAGCAATGCCACTCCCGCCACGGACGGCGGGGCGACACCAGGGAAGAAACAATAACTACAAACAATTAGAACAGACAGAGGGTAGCCAAGTGAGTATGAAATTTCTCAGGTCGGTGGCCGCTGGTGCCGCACTTCTTTTCGGACAATCTGCGCTGGGTGCCACGTTTGACTTCGGTACCCCGTTCTCCCCGGATGCCACCGGCTACAGTATGACAATCGACGGCATCACGGTGACCGTGACCACCCAGGGCAGCGACAGCCTGGCCTACTACAGCTTCAACTACAACGGATACGGTCTTGGCCACAGTGGTTGCGTCTTCATAGTTTGCAGCAATGGCCTGCAGCAGAACGAGGCCCTGGTGGTTTCTTTCTCCGAGACCGTTACCGTGGACAGCATTACGCTGGCTGCCTGGGACGGTCCCGACACCGCCTTGCTCGCCACCCCCGGTGGTGCGACCATGACCCTGGACGACGATCCGCTGGGTCAAATCAACAGCTTCAGCCTGACCGGCCTGGGCGAACTGACGTCGTTTACCATCACCAACACCAAGTTCGCCGGACTGTTTACGCTGAACGGCCTGTCGGTATCGCCGGTACCGGTCCCCGCCGCAGCCTGGCTGTTCATCTCCGCAATTGGCGGACTGGTCGGTGCGCGCAGGATGCGCCGCGGCTGATCGCTTAAAGGTCAGTTCAGTCACACAGGCCCGCCCCCCGGCGGGCTTTTTTGTACTCGCTGAGTGGACGATTTGCGCCTGTCTTTTCCAGGGCCGAAAACCAGTGTGTTCAGTATCCCGGGTGACGCTGTCGTGAATGTTGAACATCGACTGGTGATGAATGCCGAAGCGTGGGTGGTGGTCACTCGCACCAGATTTCGGCCACCGTGTTCGAGGCGTTAGCCTGCAGAACCCCGATCGTATTTTGCTCGAGCTTTCATTATCTCGGATACGTTATCTTCCGACCAACTGGCAAGTGTCGATACGGCCTTGAGCAGGGATTTTCCAAGTTTGGTTAAGTCGTACTCAACCCTTGGAGGAACCTCTGCATAGATATGCCGGTTGATAAGGCCATCCCGCTCCATAGCCCTAAGGCTTTGTGTAAGCACCTTAGGTGTAACCCCATTTATATGATCCTTTAGCTGAGTAAACCGCAGCCTTTTTTGCTCCGCCAGGACGATTAACACCATAACTGACCACTTGTCCCCAACGCGATCCAATACGGTTCGGGCTGGGCAGTTCTGGTCAAAAATATTGCCAACTCTGATGGTTTTCATAAGGTACTAAGGTTACGTTGAAGATATTGAAACCCAATGTATATCATCAAGACTTCTTCAATCAACAAGAGGTCGGAACTATGAAAATTCTAGTTGTTGGTGCTACCGGAATGGTTGGTAGCCAGATTGTGAAAGAGCTCTCGGAGCGCGGTCACGAAACGACCCTCGCTTCGCGTAGCGGTGGCGAAGGTGTGTTGAAATTAGACGCAAGTGATGTCCAACAGCTTACCGCTGCTGCAATCGGACATGATGTGGTTGTTTTCGCTGTGAGCCCACCTCGCGATGGCTCTGACACGATTGAGCCCACAATGAAATTGGGGCATGCAATGATCGCTGCGAGTCATCAAGCAAACGTGCAAAGATTGATGGTCGTTGGTGGCGCGGGGTCGTTACTTTTACCTGACGGCAGCAGGCTGTGTGATGCAGCAACCTTTCCACCCGAATATAAAGCGGAAGCAATCGCCCACTTGATGCTGCTGGAGAAACTGAGAACTGAGGCAACCGAGATAAACTGGACCTATATATCCCCTGCCGCAGCTTTCTCTCCAGGTGAGCGAACCGGCAAATTTGTAGTGGGTGGTGATAGTTTTATGACTAACGCGGCAGGTGAAAGCTATATCAGCGTGGAAGACTTCGCAATCATGCTGGTGAATGAGCTGGAACACCAAAGCGTGTCAAAGCAGCGTCTGTCGGTAGTGGGCGTATAATCCTGCAACAGGCCAACAATGCGCTTCACCGCAATTGGCGGTGAGCGCAGCGTTAGGAATCAAAGCACGAAAGATCACTCCGGGACGAACACTTTCTCTGTGGCTCTAGCTATTTTGGAGTGCTGTAATATTTCCTGGTGGATCTGATAAGGGTAATGCTACAGCCACAGCCTGCGACATTAAGCGTTGGTGCTCCTGGAAAAATTTGACGATCGACTACTGCCGAAACAGCCTTGCTGCAAGCCTGGAGTCTTCGTATGGAAGCGCTACCCCGGCAGCGCTGGCTGTGCCAACGGCTTAGGATGATGACTCCGGATTGTTGTTGTTTTCATAGTCATCCAACTTCAGCTGCAGGCGTTCAAGGGCGGATGTCATCGTCTCGACTTCGTCATCACTGAGATCGACCATTAGCGTTTCTTCAAACCGACTGAGCTCCGTGCGAATCGCTTTCACCCGCCGCTGGCCCGCCCTGGTGAGCAGGATCTGCTTGGCACGACCATCGGCGGCATCACGTTTTCGCGCTACCAGTCCCTCCCTTTCCAGCGCATCGATGACGCGAACCAGGCTGGAGCTGTCGACCCCCACCCGCAATGCCAATGCCTTCAGGGTGATGCCATCGCATTCGCTCAGGTGCACCAGCGGCACCCAGGTGGTATCGGTGAGGCCGATGGAGGACAGGTGTGTTTGCATCACGCGGCGCCATTGGCGAGCGATAAGGGAAAACTGAAGGCCAAAACGGGCACGTGGAGTATTAAATTTGCTCATGGCGACATTATTAACCAACTGATTTGAAATACATATCAATTGTGAGCCTGTGGCGCTAACCAAAGTCTGCTTCGCAGTGCCACAGGTCCTATTCTGATTTCGCTACTGATTTTGCTACAAACGCGACAAAAAGCGCCCCCGATACGATCAACCGGGGGTGCTTTTTTATTGCATGGAATAGGGTTCGGCGACGTTGTGCAAATGAGCGTTCACGCTGCTCACCTGTTGCGGCTAGTAGCGAATCATCACCGATTTCAGTTCGGTGTAGTCTTCAATAAATGCGGAACCATATTCACGGCCGATACCTGAACCTTTGGCTCCGCCAAAGGGTACTCCCGGATCGACGATGGTGTGCATGTTTACCCATACCGTGCCGGCCTCCACCTGTGGCACCAGTCGTAAAGCCTTCGACAGGTCGTGAGTCCAGATCGAGGCAGTGAGGCCGTAGGGGGTGTCGTTCATTTCGCGAATCAGCTCTGCCTCGGTTTCGTAGGTAGCGAGGGTGGCCACCGGTCCGAAAACCTCTTCACGCCAGGAGGTGCTTTCCAGCGATTTGGGGCGGATCACTGTTGGTTTAACGTAGAAGCCAGGGCGGTTATAGGTTTCGCCACCCACGACAAAGCGATCGCCCTCTTTGCTGGCCGTCTCAAAAGCCTCGATCACTTTGCGGTATTGATCTTCGGTGGCCACCGGTCCGAAGGCGGCGTCTTCATCCATCGGGTCTCCCGCTTCGATACCTTGCAGGCGATCGCGGATCGCCGTCTCAACGGCGTCGACCTGGCTGGAGTGCACCAGGAAGCGCTCAGCGGATGCGCAGATCTGGCCGGTGTGCATAAAGCCCGCTTCAAACATGCCGTCGACGATCTCCTTCACACTCATGTCCGGCAGGAAGCCAGCGGCATTCTTGCCGCCCAGTTCCAGAGTGACGTGCTTGAGGTTTGCCTTCATCGCTTCGTCGGCGATAATTTGGCCGGTTTTCACTGAACCGGTCAGGGACACTTTGGCGATGCGCTTGTCGGGAATGATTTGATTGCCCAGTCTGCCAGGGCCGTTTATCACATTCAGCACCCCATCCGGCAGGCCTGCCTCTTTACCCAGCTCTGCGACGCGCAGCAGTGAAAACGGCGTCGGTGAAGCGGACTTCAGCAGCGCGGTGTTGCCGGTTGCCAGCGCGGCGCCGAGCTTCCAGATCGGGATCATCACCGGGAAGTTCCAGGGAATAATGCCGAATACCACGCCCAGTGGTTCGCGCAGCGTCATGGCGGTGTACTTTTCACCGTTGGCAGAGGGTACGGAGGGGGCAAGCGTCTGTCCCGCTATTTTTGTCGCCCAACCGGCGTAGTAGCGCAGGAATTGGGCTGCCCAGCCTACTTCGATCATACGCGACAGCGACAGCAGCTTGCCGGATTGCAAGGTTTCCAGCTGGGCAATTTCTTCGCCGTGCTGTTCGATCAGATCGGCGAAGCGCATCAGGATGCGCTCCTTTTGCGCTGGCGTGGTTTCCGCCCAGGAACCCTTGAAGGCAGCGTGAGCGCCGGCAATAGCCTGCTCCACTTCTTCCTCCGTGGCGCGAGCGACAGTGCCAATCAATTCTCCGCTGGCGGGGTTGTGAATCTCCTGGCGGTCGTCGGCGGAGCCGGGCACTGCCCGGCCGTTGATGAAATGACCTTGCTGACGAGAAAGAAAGGCTTTGACTTCGGGAAGTAACTCTACAGTAGCCATACTGTTTTTTTCCTTTTGTTGAATCAGATTAACTAGCCGCCTTTACAGCATCGGAGATGCCGAGGATCAGATCGCTGGCTTTTTCAGCGATGGCTATGGTGGGGGCATTGGTATTGCCCGATGGAATGTGCGGCATAACCGAACTGTCGGCGACACGCAGTCCTGCTATACCGTGAACGCGAAGCTCGGGGTCGACTACGGAGGTGGCGGGGTCCTGACCGATACGGCAGGTACCCACCGGGTGATAGACGGTGCGCGATACGCGGCGGACATAGTCTTCGATACCCGCCTCGTCATCGGCTGCACAGCCCGGGTTGAAGACCTCGACCACGTGGTCGGCCAGCGCCGGTTGCGCAAAAAACTTCAGCGCCAGTTTGGCGGCACGGATCTGCCCCTGTACGTCTTCCTCTTTTTCCAGGTAGGCGGCGCGGATTTTTGGCAACTGCCCGGGGTCGGCGGAGCGGATTTCAACTTCACCGCGTGACTTGGGCTGCAGGTGACCGGTTTTTATGGTGACGCCATGGGTCTGGCCCTTCTGGTTCAGGTCCGGGTCATCCCAGGTGTCGAGGATGGGCAGAAAGTGGAACTGCACATCCGGGCGGCCGATGCCAGTGCTATCGATAAAGGCGAAGGCTTCCAGAATTGGAGAGGTCAGTACGCCTGAGCGCATGAATACCCATTCGATGCCATGGCGCAGCGCTTTCAGCCCTTTGTCTTCGCCGTACAGCGAGATCGGCTCCTTGATGGTGGCGTTCACCGACATATGCAGGTGGTCGTGGAAGTTTTTGCCCACCGGCAGTTCTGCTTTGTGTTGCACGCCCGCCCTGGCCAAAACATCGGCGGGGCCGAGTCCAGACAGTTGCAACACCTTGGCCGAACCAATTGCGCCGGCCGATACAATCACTTCTTTGCGCGCATTGGCCGTCACCTCGTGGCCGTGAATTTTAAAGGTCACACCGGTAGCGCGCCCGTTCTCGATTTCAACCCGGCTGACCATGGCGTTCAGTTGCAGCTTGAGGTTTTTGTTGTCGCGCACCTGCTTGAGGTAGGTGCGGGCGGTGGAGGCACGCTCACCGTTGTGGGTTGTGGTTTGATAGAAACCCACCCCTTCCATGCGAGCGCCGTTGTGGTCGACGATATACTCATAGCCTGCCTGCTGACCCGCGCGGACAAAGGCGTCGCTCATGGGATGGCGGTAGCGGTTTTCCGAAACATGCAACGGGCCGTGGTCACCGTGGTATCTATTGGCCATGGCTTCGTTGTTTTCGGCTTTGATGAAGTAGTGCAGCATGCTGTCGCCGTTCCAGCCGGTGGCGCCGAACTGGTTTTCCCAGGCGTCGTAGTCGGAGCGCTGCCCGCGCACATACACCATGCCGTTGATCGAGGAGCCCCCGCCCAGCACCCGGCCCTGCAATACATCCATCCTGCGATTGTGGGTGTAGGGTTCCGGCTCGGCCACATAGGGCCAGGATTTGGTTGGAATGACTTTGGCCATACCGCCCGGCGCTTTGATAAACAGGTTGTTGTCGCTGCCGCCGGCCTCCAGCAGCAGCACCGTACCGCGGCCGCGAGACAGAATGTTGTACGCAATAACGCAACCGGCAGAACCCGCGCCGATAATGATGTAGTCGAATGTTTGTGTAGCCATTTGTGTTTCCTTTTCCTAGCTGTTGCCGCATTGAATGCGTATTTTTTTGCGCGCTCTTATGCGCTCTCATCGAGTCATTTGCCTGATCACGAATATCGTGCCGCCGGATCTTTTCTCGCACCCAGATTCAACTTCGCCTTTGACCGCCGGTTCTTACACCCGGCTTGCTTGTTGTTCGCGCTGTCGTCAATGCCTGAACACAACAGATACCGGGTCGGGTCGGCATTCGCCGGCGCTTCGATAATTCGCGGAGTGTTGTTTTTCTGAAGCACACTATGCGCCTGCAACTGTCGCGCTGCGGGTATAGCCGGGCCGGCCTGACGCCACTTGCCCCAGAAGTAATAGGCGATGGCCATCACCATGGTGGCAACAAACGCCGCGGGGAAACTCCACCAGATAGCATCGCTGCCCAGTGCCGGTTTGAGCAGCTGCAGCGCACCCAGTCGCACGGGATACAGCGCCACGGCCAAAATCATCATTGGCCACATCACCTGGCCCGCAGCCCGAACGGTGCCAAACAACACCTGACTGATGCCGAAGGCGATAAAGCCCCAGGTCGCGAGTTGGAAAATGTGGATGGCAATCTCCACCGCCGCGCCGGAGTCGGACAGAAAAATTCCCAGCGCCCAGCGGTCAAGCCACGTCAGCAACACGATCAGGCCGCCGGTGAGCAGAAAGTTGTAGCCAACGCCAACCCGCGTAATCTGCCTGACCCGGTCGAGGCGGCCGGCACCAATATTCTGTGCCGCCATCGCCGATACCGCGCCGCCCAGTGCCATGGCCGGCATTTGCACATAGGTCCAGATTTGCTGGGTGGCACCAAAGGCGGCGATGGTGTCGACGCCTTCAGCATTGATGACCCGCAGCATGGTCAGTGCCGCAGTGGTGACAATGATCATCTGTAGTCCGATTGGCACACCTTTGCTGATCATCACTTTCAGCAAGGACAGATCGGGGCGCAGCCAGCGCAGCTCTGCGCCACGCAGTCGCAACGGTAAATCCCTGCGATAGATGTAGATCAGCATCAGCGCCAGACTGATGTAATTTGCGACTGCCATCGACAGTGCTGAGCCACCGATACCAAAGGCCGGCACCGGTCCAATGCCGAGAATCAACAGCGGGTTGAGCAGGGCCGCCAGTGCCACAGCAAGGAACATGAACTTGAGAGGCGTGGTGGCATCGCCGGCCCCGCGCAGCGCCATCATCAGGATGGTTTGTAACAGCACTGCCGGTAACCCGATAAAGGTCAGCTCGAGGTAGCTTTGCGCCAACTGCCTAATCTCTGGTGCGGTATCTAGCAACGTTAATAAATGAGGGGAGGTGAAGTAACCAGCAACGGCCACCACCGACACTAAAGGTATAAAACTGCCTGCGGCGGTACCCACGACGCGGCGCGCCTGCTCCAGGTTGCCGGCACCAATCGACTGCCCAATCAGAATGGTGGCCGCCATGCCAAAACCGAAGACAAAGCTGATCAGAATAAACAGAACCAGGTTGCCGTTCGTAGTGGCGGCCAGTGCCGCTTCGCCCAATAGTTTGCCAACCCAGGCACTGTCGATTGACCCATCCGCCGACTGCAGGATGGAGCTGGCCAGCGTCGGTATGGCAAACAACATCAGCTGGCGCGGAATGGAGCCAGTGGTGAAGCGATTGGCTGAATGGTCTGGCATGGGAGCTCCTTTACAACTGGTGCTCATTGGCTGGCTGGCGCAGTTTGTGGAGATAACGGCGTTCATCCATGCTCGACAGCACCACCGCCACGGCCATGCCGATACAGGCTCCGATCACGGTATCCAGCACCCGTTCCGGCACCATGGCGGCACTTGGGATCCAGGGTGCCGCCAGGTGAGTCATCAGCAATGCCATCGGAGCTACAAACATCTGGCCGAGTGCGTAGTTTTTGCCAATCACAATTTCAGTGATGATCTGGAACAGAGCTATCACCGCAATCAAGCCCCAGATATCAAGCTCGAACTGCAATACAGCCCAGGCCATCATGGCACCGATGGTAGTGCCGACCATGCGCTGCATCGCGCGGTTCATACTGATGTGCAAATAGGCTCCCTGAGTCACCGCCAGTGCGCCCATACCTGCCCAGGCCGGGTAGTGAACATCAAAGCCGTAGTGAACAATAAACATGGCCAGAGCGGTGCTGATAATGGTGCGCATTGATGCAATCAGCCGATGGCTGAGCGCAGGAACTGGCGGGGGTTCTGGAAAGTTTGTGTCAGGGCCCGGGGTTTGGCGCAAGAAGGTGGTTGCGACGCAAATCAACCAGCCCAGCAGCGCTGCTGCGCCGGTCGCCACAGTGCGTTCGACAATGACCTGTTGAGTCACATCGCCACCGATACAGGAGCCGGCAGCAAACACAAAAATGAGCGGCCCTGGCGGCCCGTAGCGACCAGTGACCGCGATAAACAGATACAGGCCACACAGACAGGCGAGTAACAGCAGTAGCGCCGGCTGTGGCAAGCCCACCCATTTCGCCGATGACATCAGCAATACCGAACCGGTCTGGATCGCAGCGGCCTGCAGCAGCATGCGATTGCGACCGGACCGGGATTCAAAGCGACCAAACAGGGCGATGAGAGAACCCAGGCCAGCGAAACCAACCATTTGCGGCCACGGTGACAGCTGCACCGCGACCAATGCAAAGAGCACTGTCAGGCCGGTTTGCACGCCGGCCAGAAGCTCATTGCGGAAGAAGGGTAGCTGCTGCAATTGCAAACTGCTTTTAAGCTGCTGGCGATGCAGGAGATGCATGACTGTGCGCAGCAGTCCAACGCTTTCCGCTGTTGTCGCATGTTGTGTGTGGTTTGGCTGACTCATCGTTTCTGGCTTGGCTCGAAAAATGCCGTGTTCGGGAGAATGGGGGTGATGCTGAGGGCTGCGCTGCGATACCCATCTTCTAGGTGGGGGGCGCTAGACACTGAATCCCTGCACCGGATGGGACAATTATCGCCAATAAAGTTTGAATGTCAAATCAAAATAAATTGCCGTAACCCGGGCCTGCGAGCTCTGGAGGTGTTGCCGGTCAGCTGCCTGCTTTCGCCGCTGCGGAGGACCAGGGATGAGACAGAGGGGCTATGGCCTGGAAGACTCTCCAGCGAAAACTGGCAACGTTCCAGGTGGCGCTTTGCTCGGTGGCACCAGCAGTGGGGGGGCGGTGTTTCCTTTTCTTTCTGGCGCAGTTGATCCAGGCATCCTGTGATGAGCATTGGAGGTTATTTGTGCGCGTGCCGGAACAAGCGATTTGCCCCGCGGGTAACGGCGCGATCAACGGCACTTGCAGCAGTGAACTCGTGGCCCCGGAACCTCTGAAGACCTGTGCTCAGCCGTATTCCGATAGTTGGGCGCCGCAACCCTGTTGATGTCCGGAAACAAGGACCGATAAACGCGGGTTCGTTGCGGCGAGCCAGTCAGGCTAGCTGACCCTGGTCTGGTTGGTTTATACCCACAGTCGACTCCATGCCTCCCACATTTGCATCGTGTTTCGGCCCGTAAATCCATTTCCCCTGGCTTTAGAGTGAATTGGAGCCTGAGGAGTGTGGGGTTCGTCACGGGTACTGTCATTTGACACCGGCACCTGCTATGACAGCGCCGCCGTGGAAAGCTGGTTCGGATTGCTGTATCGGGAACGGGTCCTCCGACGGCACTACTGGACTGGGAAAGAAGCACGGCGGGATACGATCACCCTGAATTGGAGTGCCAGCCCGGAAGTTGTCGACATCGAGGGTGTAGACGGCATACCGGGTTTGTCGCTGCGACGGGTGGTGATCCACGTGATGTTGTGACCTGGGCGCAAAATGGGAGACACTCTGGACTCCCCCGATTTGAGTGAAGCTCACCGGCTTTGTCCAGATCCTCACCTGAGAGCAAAGAAGATATTTATGCCCCGCTGCAAACGTTTCACCACTGCTGTTGCGCTACTGGCCCTGCTCGGACTGGCGGCCTGCAGCAACCAGCCCTCCTATGTCATCGATCACGACACCGGTACCGATTTCTCGCGCTACAAGACCTACCGCTGGTATGACGATATCCACGATTCCAAGGAGGCTGATTACCGCCAGTACAACAGTTCCGACCGGCGCGTGCGCACCTACGTCGATCGCGAACTGGCGCAAAAAGGGTTCCGCGAAAGCACGACGGACACTGCGGACTTCTGGGTGAACTACAACATCTCCAGGCAGGAGCGCATGAAGATCGACAACTTCAGCAACTATCCTTCCGCCGGCATGCACGGCGCCGTTGGCGTCGGCACTTATGGCTCGGGCGTCAGCCTCGGGTATAGCAGCGGTCCTGCCGTCAGGGAGTACCAGGAGGGTACCGTGGTTCTGGATATCATCGACAGCCACAGCGCTAAAATCGTATGGCGCGGTATCGCCGAGGGCAGATTGAAACAATCCCTGAGCATTGCGGACAAGAATCGCATCGCCTCCACCGTCTCGCGGGAGATGCTGGCGGATTTTCCGCCCGGGGGAGGTTCCGGGAACGCGCAGTAGGTGCCGGTGCTCCGGTGCAATCTGTAAGGGAGGTTTCCGGAATACACCGAGAGGAGGTGGTAGCTACGGATGGACTTGAACCATCGACCCCAGCATTATGAATGCTGTGCTCTAACCAGCTGAGCTACGTAGCCACATTCGGTGGTTGCGTGGAGCCAGGGGCTCCAGCGGCGAGGACACCGGGTCCTCAAGAGGCGCGCATTTTCCGGAATTTGCCCGGTCAAGTCAAGCCCGCATGGGGTGCTCTGGCACTGGTTTACACGCCGCGGCTGGGCTATGTTCCCGCACAGGGATGCAGCACTGATAACCGGGGCGAACAGGACGATGCCAGCGAGCTTCTTGCGCACAGCCGCGATGCTCTGCCTGCTGTTGCAGGCAGTCGCTACAGCGGCCCAGGAGATGACCCCTCGCGCCTACTGGCCTGCCCCGGAAGGCACCCAGGTGCTGACCATCGGCGGGGCCTACACCCGCGGTGATACGGTCCCCGACCCGTCGCTGCCGGTGGCCGGGATCGACTCGGAAATCACTACATTCACCCTCGGTTACCTGCGCACCTTTAACCTGTGGGGGCGCACTGCCTCCCTGGTTTTGCAGCAGCCCTATTCCAGTGGCAAGACTGTGGGCGAGCACCAGGAACTGGGCACCCTGCGCCGCGAATACCAGGGGTTGGGCGACTTCTCGGCGACCCTGTCCGTTAACCTGCTGGGAGCTCCTAGCATGGATGCCGCCGGTTTTGCCGAGTTGCGCCGCAATCCACGGCCGATCGTCGGCGCCAGCCTGCGGGTAGTGACACCGAGCGGGCGCTACGACAGCGACCGCCTGATCAATGTCGGCACCAACCGCTGGGCGATGAAAGCGGAGGTCGGCTACATCCAGCCGCTGCACCGGCGCTGGCTGCTGGAGTTCGAACTGGGTGCCTGGTTCTTCGAGGACAACGACGATTTTCTCGGCGTGACCCGCGAACAGGAGCCGATCATCGCGGCCCAGGCACACCTGATACGGCGTTTTGCGCCGGGCTTCTGGGGTTCGCTGGATTTCAATGCCTATCGCGGCGGGCGCAGCACGGTGAACGATAACAAGCTCGACGACCTGCAGCGGGATTCGCGGTTGGGCGCAACGTTCACGTTTCCCTTCGCCGGCCGGCATGCCCTGAAGGTGAGTTACACCCAGGGGTCGGTCAACGATTCCAACGAGAACTTCGATATCTACCAGGTGGCCTACCAGCGGCTGCTGTAGAAGCGCTGGCAAGGGAAGGGGGGTAGGGCGCGCAGTCGCTTTGGCTACAACGCCGCGGGAGCGGCTGTCGCTGCCGCTGGCCTTCGCGCCAGCGACACCGCCCGCCCATGAGCTTACACGTTGAAACGGAAATGGATCACATCGCCATCCTGCACGATGTAGTCCTTACCCTCCAGCCGCCAGCGCCCCGCGTCCTTGGCACCCTGTTCGCCCTTGTGCTGGATGAAGTCCTCGTAGGAAATCACCTCGGCGCGGATAAAGCCTTTCTGGAAGTCCGTGTGGATCACCCCGGCCGCTTCCGGCGCGGTGGCGCCGACTTTCACCGTCCAGGCGCGCACTTCCTTCTCGCCGGCGGTGAAGTAGGTCTGCAGGTTGAGCAACTCGTAGCCGGCGCGGATCACCCGGTTGAGGCCGGGTTCTTCCATGCCGAGGTCGGCGAGGAATTCGTCGCGCTCGTCATCGTCCAGCTCGATGATCTCCGACTCCAGCTTGTTGCAGATCGGCACCACCACGGCGTTCTCACCCTCGGCGATGGCGCGCACCTGGTCGAGGAAGGGGTTGTCCTCGAAGCCGTCCTCATTGACGTTGGCGATATACATAGTGGGCTTCACGGTGAGCAGGAACAGCTGCTTCACCAGCGCCTTCTCGTTGTCGTCCAGGTCCAGCGCGCGCACCGGCTGCGCCTCGTTGAGCTGGGGCAGCAGCTTGTTTTCCAGCAGCGCTTTCATGGCCACGGCTTCCTTGTCGCCGCTCTTGGCGGTGCGGGTGACCTTCTGCAACTGCTTCTCGCAGCTTTCCAGGTCCGCCAGGGCCAGTTCGGTGTTGATCACCTCGATGTCCGCCTTCGGGTCCACCTTGTTGGCCACGTGGATCACGTTCTCATCCTCGAAGCAGCGCACCACGTGGGCGATGGCGTCGGTCTCGCGGATATTGGCCAGGAACTGGTTGCCCAGGCCCTCACCTTTGGAGGCGCCGGCTACCAGGCCGGCGATATCCACGAACTCCATGGTGGTGGCGATCTCGCGCTGGGGTTTGACGATCTCGGCGATCTTCGACTGCCGGGGATCGGGCACCGGCACCACACCGGCGTTGGGCTCGATGGTGCAGAAGGGGAAGTTTTCCGCGTCGATACCCGCCTTGGTCAGGGCGTTGAACAGAGTCGACTTGCCGACGTTGGGCAGGCCGACGATTCCACATTTGATACCCATTGCTGTGTCCTGTGACTGGCGCGGTCAGCCCGCGCTGAAACTGTGTAGGCGTGTCATCGCCTGGGTGGGGTCGCCGTCCAGCAGCAGGGGCAGGGCGGCGATCGCCTCGTCGATGCTGGCGTCGATGGCCTCGCGCTCCGCTGCAGTGGGCCGCCCGAGTACGTGGCCGGTGACCTTGGAGGCGTGGCCGGGGTGCCCGATGCCGATGCGCAGGCGCTGGAAGCTACTGTTATTGCCCAGCGCGGGAACGATGTCACGCAGGCCGTTGTGGCCGCCGTGGCCGCCACCGGACTTGAAGCGCGCGTTGCCCGCGGGAATATCAAGTTCGTCGTGTGCGACGAGGATTTCCTCCGGGGCCACCTTGTAGAACGTCGCCATCGCCGCCACGGCTTTGCCGGAACGGTTCATGAAGGTGGTGGGGATGAGCAGGCGCAGGTCGTGCCCGGCCAGGGTGACGCGGCCGGTGAGGCCGAAAAACTTGGATTCCTCCTGGAGACGACCGCCGCAACGGTCGGCGAGGGCCTCCACGAAGTCGGCCCCCGCGTTGTGTCGGGTCCCCCGGTATTCGCTACCGGGGTTGCCCAGTCCTGCTATCAGTTTGATGGCCGGCAACGCGGGAGCCCCTGGTGTGGAGGATCAGTCCTCGCTTTCGCCTTCGCTGGCGGCGTCTTCGTCCTCGGCATCGGCGGCAGCGCCACCTTTGGGTGCGATGACGGAAGAGATCGCCAGGTCGTGGTCTTCGCCCAGGGCCAGGGCCACTGAGCTGACGCCCGCGGGCAGTGCGATGTCGGACAGGTGAACGATGTCACCGGTCTTGACGTCGAGCATATCCACTTCGATGAACTCGGGGATGTCGCCCGGCAGGCAGGAGACTTCGATGTCGGTCTCCAGGTGCTGGATGATACCGCCCTGCATCTTGACGCCGTGGCAGGCTTCTTCATTGGTGAAGTGGATCGGCACGTGTACCTTGATCGCCACCTTGTCGGAGACGCGCAGGAAATCCGCGTGCATCACGCTGTCTTTGGCGGGATGGCGCTGCAGGTCCTTGAGGATGGCCTTTTGCACTTCGCCGCCGACATTCACGCTCAGTACGTGGCTGAAAAACGCCTCGTTTTCCAGTGACTTCTCCAGGTCCTTGCGGATCAGGGTCAGCGGTTGCGGTTCCTTGTCGCCACCGTAGATGATGGCCGGAACCAGGTCGGCATGACGACGCAGGCGGCGGCTCGCACCTTTCCCCAGGTCCTCACGCAGTTGCGCTTGTACTTCAAATTGGTCTGACATGGTCAAACTCCTTTGATCAACACCGCAGCGCTTGCGACCGGCGCGGCGGTGGGTTCAGTAAAACGCCGCTCCTACTGGAACAGCGCGCTAATCGATTCCTCGTTGGCCACCCGGCGCATGGACTCGGCCAGCAGGTCCGCCGTGGTGAGCTGGCGGATCTTGTCCATGCCCTGCGCCTGGGCGTTCAGGGGAATCGTATCTGTGACCACCAGCTCATCGAGCCGGGAGCCATTGAGATTTTCCAGGGCCTTGCCCGAGAGCACCGCGTGGGTGCAGTAGGCGACGACCTTCATGGCGCCGCGCTCCTTGAGCGCGTTGGCCGCCTGGCACAGGGTGCCGGCGGTATCGACGAGGTCGTCCACCAGCAGGCAGGTGCGGCCGTCGACGTCGCCGATCACATTCATCACCTGCGCCTCGTTGGCGCGCGGGCGGCGCTTGTCGATGATCGCCAGTTCCGCCTCGTCCAGCTGCTTGGCGATGGCGCGGGCGCGCACCACACCGCCGATATCGGGCGAGACCACAATCTGGTTCTCGTACTGCTGCGCCACGATGTCGTCGTTCAGGATCGGCGACGCGTAGACGTTGTCCACCGGGCAGGAGAAGAAGCCCTGGATCTGTTCCGCGTGCAGGTCCATGGTCAGCAGGCGGTCGACACCGACCGCCGCGAGCATGTCCGCGACGACCCGCGCGGTGATCGGCACCCGCGCTGAACGTACCCGGCGATCCTGGCGCGCGTAGCCGAAGTAGGGCACCACGGCGGTGATGCGATCGGCGGAGGCGCGGCGCAGCGCGTCGATCATCACCAACAATTCCATCAGGTTGTCGTTGGTGGGTGCACAGGTGGACTGCAGCACGAAGACGTCCTTGCCGCGGACGTTTTCGTTGAGTTCAACTGAGATCTCGCCGTCGCTGAACTTGCCGACATCGGCATTGCCCAGGGACAGGTACAGCCGGGCGGCGACCTTCTGTGCCAGCTCCGGGTTGGCGTTACCCGAGAACACCATCATTTTCGAGGACACGTCGCGCTACCCCTCACTGTGGCTTGTGGTTATTCACCGCA
Source organism: Mangrovimicrobium sediminis (assembly GCF_004745945.1). GTDB lineage: Bacteria > Pseudomonadota > Gammaproteobacteria > Pseudomonadales > Halieaceae > Mangrovimicrobium > Mangrovimicrobium sediminis. The sequence continues at coordinate 66,953 of NZ_SRLE01000013.1, forward strand.
CATAAAAATAATGCCACACACCGCAGGATGCATGGCATCGCGAATATGGCTGGGGTGGTAGGATTCGAACCTACGAATGCCGGGATCAAAACCCGGTGCCTTGCCGCTTGGCGACACCCCAATCAATGCTTGTAGGAGGACAGCTCCCGTATCACTGGCGACGCGTTCAGGCCGCGGGCGACGAAGCCCTTGGCCCCCTGTGGCAGCCGCGCGAGAACCGCGCGCGCCTGTGCCTCACCAGGGAATTCGCAGAACACGCAGGCGCCTGTACCGGTCAACCTTGCGTCCCCGAAATTTCCCAGCCAATTCAGTGCGTTATCGACCTCCGGGTGGAGTTCTCGCACCAGCGACTGGCAGTCGTTCCGGGTGTGCCCCTCGAAAAAGGCGGCTATTGTGATGGCACCGGTGTTGCGTGTCAATTGCCGGTGGGAAAAAATTTGCGCGGTGGAAACGTGGCAGTCGGGCGCCATGATCAGGTACCACGCCTCGGGCAATTCCACCGCGGTAAGCCGCTCGCCGATACCCTCCGCCCAGGCCGTGTGACCGGCCACGAACACCGGGATGTCGGCCCCCAGTTGTGCGCCGATGGCCTGGAGTTGCTCGCTGGACAGACCCAGCTGCCACAGGTGGTTCAGGCCGAGCAGCGTGGTCGCGGCATCGGAGCTGCCGCCGCCGAGGCCGCCGCCGGCGGGGATGCGTTTATCGAGATGGATGTCCACACCGAAATCATCCCGTTGCAGAAGGCGCGCGGCGCGCACCACCAGGTTGTCCTGCGGCGGGATGTCCGCCGGCGATCCACTGAGTCGAATCTCGCCGCTGCGGTTGGCGGTGAAGCCCAGGGTGTCGCCGTAGTCGAGCAGGCGGAACAGGGTCTGCAGTTCGTGGTAACCGTCCTCGCGTTGCCCGGTGATATGCAGGAACAGGTTCAGCTTGGCCGGCGCGGAGAGTTGCAGCTGCATACTCAGGAACCGCCGCCCGGTTGCCACTGGCGCAGCAGGATGCGCGCGCGGGTATCGGCGCGCTGCACCTGCAGGCGGGTGGGTAACTGGTACTCGCCGAAGCCGCCGAAACTGTCGTAGTCCACCTGCCAGCCCTGTTGCTCCAGGCGTTGGGGCAGGCCGGTGGCGGGGTCCAGTTGCAGCGCCTGCACGGCGATGCCGGGTGCCGGTACGCCTTTCAGCCAGTAGTGCAGGGCGGCCAGGGGCAGGTCCCACTGGTTGGCCTCGCCCAGCGCCGGGTCGTCCAGCGCCCAGTGCCGGACCTCGTCGCCGCGCCTCAGGGTAATGAACTCGCCGTCGCTGTCCACGGTAGTGGCCGCCATGCCCAGCGGCCCGCTCAGTTCGAGGTGGGTGGCTTCGCCGTCCTGGCGCCAGCGCAGGCTGGCGGAGTCCGATTGCTGTGCGCTGCGCAGGGCGATCTTGCCGCTGGCTTCCCAACTGGTCAGTGCCAGCAGTTGCGACTCGCGCTGCTGCCAGTCGCCGCTGTCGCGGGGGATGCCGCCAGTGCCCGCGCAGCCGGCGAGGACCAGCAGGCCGGCGAGAACAGTGACGCGCAGCAGCACGGTCATGGTCCGGGTGGCGCGATTCCGGGCGGGGCGGGCGCCAGGCTGGCGGGGTCCACGCCAAAGCGCTGCAGGGTGCGCAGCAGCACCCGGTGGGTCGGGTTGCCGAGCAATCCGCCCTGCCAGATCTCGCGGGCCCGGGTGCGCTCGCCGCTGACCCACAGCACCTCGCCGAGGTGGGCGGCGACTTCCGGGTCGGGGAATTCGGCGTAGGCGCGCATCAGGTAGTCGGTCGCCCCGGCTATGTCGCCGCGGCGGTACAGCAGCCAGCCCATGCTGTCGAGGATGGCCGGCTCGTCCGGGTTGATGGCCAGCGCCCGGGTGATCAGCTCGTAGGCTTCGTCCAGGCGGTCGGTGCGGTCCGCCAGGGTGTAGCCCAGCGCATTCAGTGCGGTGGCGTTGTCGGGGTCGCGGGCGAGGATGGCGCGCAGGTCCTCCTCCATGCGCTCGACGTCGTCGTTCTGCTGGCTGAGCAGGGAACGGGCATAGCGCAGGGCACTGGATTCGGGGTGCGCCTCGATGCCGGCGTCGAGCACGGCGAAGGCGGCCTCGGCGGCGCCGGCGTTTTTCAGTACCTCTGCCTCCACACCGTACAGTTGCTCGGCGCGCTGCGGCAGGGCGGCGCGCTGTGCGGCGTACCAGTTTTGCGCCGCGTCCAGCTGGCCCCGCTCCAGCAGTAATTCGCCGCTGCGCTGGGCCGCCGCCAGATACTGCCGGCCGTCGCCCACCTGCTGGTATTCGGCCAGCGCAGTGTCGAGGTCGTCGTTGTCCTCGGCGATAAGTCCCAGGTAGAAGTGCGCCTCGCCCTGGCGTTCGCCGGTGGCGATAACCTGCTTGAGGTAAGCGCGGGCGATCAGGTCGTCGCCGGTCTCCCGGTTGAGCAGGGCGAGGGAGAGCAGCAGGTTGGCATCGTCCGGCGAGGCGGCCGAGAGAATCTCGAACTGCTTACGCGCCGCCACCAGGTCGGTGTTGGTGAGCAGGCGGGCGTACTCCAGGCGCAGGCGGTCGTTGCCTGGGTCGCGGGAGAGCACCTTCTCGATATGGGTGAAGGGTCGCGACTTCTGCTCCTGCAGGTTGATGCGCGCCTCCAGCAGCAGTGCCTGCTGTTGCTCGGGCTCCAGGACGAACAGTTGCTCGAGCACTTCCCGCGACTCGGAATAGTGCCCGGCGTCGGCGGACACCAGGGCCCGGGTCAGCAGCAGGCCGGTATCGCGCGGAAACTCTTCTGCCAGTGTCTCCAGCTCTGCGGCGAACTGCGCCTGCCGCTCGGCGGGCATTTCGGTATACGCCTGCAGCAGCGCCGGGAAACTGGCCTGCTCGCCCTGCCGGGCAATCTGCGCCAGGTATGGCAGCGCCGCCAGCGCATCGCCGCGCTGTACCAGGTAACTGGCGGCCATGCGGTTGGCATCGAGGCTTTCGGGCTCGTCCTGCAGCCACAGCTGGATCGCTTCCAGCGCGTCGTCGTCATCACCGAGCAGCTGGGCAATCTGCGTGGTGTGGCGGGCGACCCCGGCGTCGTGCAGGGTGCGTGCCTGCTCCATGTAATTGTGCAGCGCGGTCTCGTAGGCGCCGCGGCGCAGGGCGAATTCGGCCACCAGCAACTGGTAGACGGCGTCGTCTGGGAAGGGGCGTTCCTCGGGCTCCGGGGCGGGCTCGGGTTCGGGCGCGGGTTCCGCCACGGCGGTACTGGTCTGCGCTGCAACAGGCTGTTCCGGCGTCGCCGCGCAGGCGGCGAGAAAGGCGAGGCCCAGCAGCAGGGAAAGCGTGCGCAACATTTCGGGGAGCGATGGCCGATACACAGTGAGGGCGTAATCATGACACAACCGCAAGGTGAAACCCACTGCGCCCGCGGACGCGCTATTTGCCGCGTAACTTGTTAAAATCGCGGATGATTTTGTGCGAATCGTTCGCGGATGTCAGCGGATGTGATAAGGTGCCGCGGTTTTTGGCCGCCGCAGGCGAGCAAGCGACGAGGCCCTCCCGACAATGAACCTGATAGCCCTGGGTATCAACCACAACTCCGCCGCCGTCGAGGTGCGCGAGAAGGTGGCTTTTGCCCCGGAGCAGGTGAGCGAGGCGATGGGCGATTGCTGCAACGCGGCGGGTGTCGACGAAGTGGTCATCCTCTCCACCTGCAACCGGACCGAGATTTACGCGCTCGCCACCGGCGAGGTGACGCTGCCGGAAAAAGCCGTGCAGTTGATCGACTGGATGGCCGGCTACCACCATATCTCCCCAGACGAGCTGCGGCGCTGCGCCTACCACTACGAGGGCGAGCAGGCGCTCAAGCACATCGTGCAGGTGGCCAGCGGGCTGGATTCCATGGTGCTCGGCGAGCCGCAGATCTTCGGCCAGCTGAAGTCCGCCTTCGCCGTCGCCAGCGAGTGCGGCGCCGTGGGCAGCGAACTCGGCCGCCTGTTCCAGCGGGTCTTTTCCATCGCCAAGCGGGTGCGCACGGATACCGCCATCGGCGAGAACCCGGTGTCGGTGGCCTATGCGGCGGTGGACCTCGCCGGGCATATCTTCTCGGACCTCTCCGCCTGCCGCGCGCTGCTGGTCGGTGCCGGCGAAACCATCGAACTGGTCGCCCGGCACCTGATCGATGCCGGCGTCACGCGCATCGTCATCGCCAACCGCACCCTGGGCCGCGCCCGCGACCTGGCCGAGCGCTTCGGCGCCGAGGCGGTGTTGCTGTCGGAGATTCCCGAGCAGCTGCCCGCCGCGGACATCGTCATCACCTCCACCGCCAGCCAGCTGCCGATTCTCGGCAAGGGCGCCGTCGAGCAGGCGATCCGCGCGCGCAAACACCGCCCGGTACTGATGGTGGACATCGCCGTGCCGCGGGACATCGAACCCCAGGTCAACGAATTGCGCGATGTCTACCTGTACAGCGTCGACGACCTGCGCGAGATCGTCGACCAGAACATGCGCAGCCGCCGCAACGAGGCGCGCAAGGCCGACGACATCATCGCCGAAGGCGTGCGCGTGTACATGGAGGACCGCCGTCGCCTGGGCGCGGTGGACGCGGTGAAGGAATACCGCGGCATGGCCGAACAGCTGCGCGATCAGGAGCTGGAGAAAGCCCTGCGCAACCTGGCCCGCGGCCAGGACCCGGAACAGGTGGTCACTTACCTCGCCCGCGGCCTCACCAACAAGCTGATTCACGCGCCCACCGCGGGGCTCAAGGAAGCCTGCGCCGACGGCCGCAGCGATCTGCTGCAACAGGCCCGGCAGCTGCTGGGTATTGCCGGTGACGAGGCCGAAACCGACGACGAGGCCGCAGAACAGTCCCGCGACGCCATCGATATCAACGCAGACGACACCGATCACTCGAGACACACCCTGCAATGAAAGCCTCTTTGCTGAGCAAGCTGGAGACCCTCACGGACCGGCACGAGGAGGTATCGGCCCTGCTCGGGGACAGCGAGACCATCGCCGACCAGGACCGCTTCCGTGACCTCTCGCGGGAGTACGCCGAGCTGGAGTCCGTGGTGCAGTGCTACGGCGCCTATCGCAAGGTGCAGGGCGATCTCGAGGAGGCGCGCGCCATGCTCGGCGAGTCCGACCCGGAGCTGCGCGAGATGGCCCAGGAGGAGCTGGACAGCGGCAGCGAGCGCCTGGCCCAGCTCGAGGTGGAGCTGCAGACCCTGCTGCTGCCGCGCGATCCCAACGACTCGCACAACGTGTTCCTGGAAATCCGCGCCGGTACTGGCGGCGACGAGGCGGCGATCTTTGCCGGCGACCTGTTCCGCATGTACTCGCGCTACGCCGAGCGCATGAGCTGGCGTATCGAGGTGCTCTCCGAGCGCCCGGGCGAGCACGGCGGTTTCAAGGAAATCATCACCCGGGTCGAGGGCCGCGATGTCTACGCCCACCTGAAGTTTGAATCCGGCGCCCACCGCGTACAGCGCGTGCCGGAGACGGAATCCCAGGGCCGTATCCACACCTCCGCCTGTACCGTGGCCATCCTGCCCGAGGCGGAGGAGGTCGATGCGGTGGAGATCAACAAGGCCGACCTGCGCATCGATACCTACCGCGCTTCCGGCGCGGGCGGGCAGCACGTCAACAAGACCGACTCGGCGGTGCGCCTGACCCACCTGCCCACTGGCATCGTGGTGGAGTGCCAGGACGAGCGCTCGCAGCACAAGAACCGGGCGCGGGCCATGTCACTTTTGCAGGCCAAACTGCTCTCCAGCGTCCAGGACAAGGCGGCGGCGGAGCAGGCCTCCCTGCGTCGCGACCTGGTCGGCACCGGCGATCGCTCGGACCGCATCCGCACCTACAACTTCCCCCAGGGGCGGCTCACCGACCACCGCATCAACCTCACCCTGTACAAGCTGGATGAGATCATGGAGGGCGACCTCGGCGCGGTAGTCGACCCGCTGCGGCAGGAATACCAGGCCGACCAGCTCGCGGCGCTGGCCGACGGGGCCGGCAGCCACTGACGGTGAGCACCGTGCGTGAGCTCCTCGGACGCGCTGCACAAATGCCCGGCGAGGATCCGCGGCGCGATGCCGAGGTACTGCTCTGCCACTGCCTCGACAAGCCGCGCAGCTGGCTCTACACCTGGCCCGATGCCGAAGTCGCCGACGATGTCCACCAGCAGTTCGCAGTGCTCCTGGAACGCCGTGCCCAGGGCGAACCTGTCGCCCACCTGACCGGCAGCCGCGGGTTCTGGTCGCTGGAGCTTGCCGTGGAATCGAGTACCCTGATCCCGCGTCCCGAGACTGAAACCCTGGTCGAGTGGGCCCTGGAACTCCCCCTGCCGGATTCCGCCGCGGTCCTCGACCTGGGCACCGGCACTGGCGCCATCGCCCTGGCTCTGGCCAGCGAGCGACCGGCCTGGCAGGTGACCGGGGTCGACGCCGAACCCGCCGCCATCGAACTGGCCCGGCGCAACGCCCGGCGCTGTGGGCTAGCGCAAGTCGTCTTTGAGCTTTCCGACTGGTTCGCCGCCCTTGGCGATGCGCGCTACCACCTGGTCGTGGGCAACCCCCCCTACATCGCCCCGGATGACCCGCACCTGCAGCGCGGCGACCTGCGCTTCGAACCGCACTCGGCGCTGGTCGCCGCGGCCGACGGCCTGGCCGATTTGAAGCACATTGTCGCCACCGCCCGCGGGCATCTGCAGCCGGGCGGCTGGTTGTTGCTGGAGCACGGTTACGAGCAGGGCGCCGCGGTGCGCGAGTTGTTCAGCGAGGCCGGTTACGCCGAGGTGCAGACGCGACACGACCTGGGCGGCCGGGAGCGCATCACCGGGGGCCAGTATGCTCAGTGACGAACAACTGCTGCGCTACAACCGGCAGATATTGCTCAACGATTTCGACGTCGCCGGGCAGGAGGCCCTGCTGCGCGCCCGGGTGCTGGTGGTAGGGCTCGGCGGCCTGGGGTGTCCCGCCGCCATGTACCTGGCCGCGGCGGGTGTCGGGCAACTGGTGCTGGCGGATGGCGACCAGGTGGAGCTGTCCAACCTGCAGCGGCAGATCGCCCACGGCGACGCCGACATCGGCCGCGCCAAGGCCGAATCCGTGGCGGCGACCCTGGCAGCGCTCAATCCCGGTGTGCAGGTGGAGGTCGTCGCCAGGCGCCTGGACGAGGCGGCCATGAATACGCTGGCGGCGCAGGTCGACCTGGTGCTGGATTCCAGCGACAACTACCCCACGCGCTTCGCCCTCAACCGCGCCTGTATCGCCGCGGGGGTGCCGCTGGTCAGCGCCGCGGCAGTGCGCGCCGAGGGCCAGCTGGCGGTCTACCATCCGGCCGCGGGCGGGCCGTGCTATCGCTGCGTCTACCCGCAGGAGGGTGAGAACACTGCCCAGAGCTGCAGTGAGAGCGGCGTGCTGGCGCCGGTAGTCGGTGTGCTCGGTTCGCTGCAGGCCCTGGAGGCCCTGAAACTCCTCGCCGGTTTTGGCGAGCCCCTGCGCGGCGCGCTGCTGGTGGCGGACCTGCGCGGCCAGCACTGGCAGCGCCTGGCGGTCAGGCCGCGTCCGGGCTGTCCGGACTGCGCACACCTGCAGGATTAGCCTCGCCCGGCAGTGGCCGGCGCAGGGTCACCCGCATACGCCACAACACCATCACCGTCGCCATGCAGATACCCGTGATCAGCGCGCCCCAGATCACCGCGCTGCCCTGTGCGGGCGTGTGCGGGTGTCCCAGCCCCAGCCACCAGGCCAGCGGCAGTGCCACGACCCAGTAGCACAGCGCCGTGACCAGGAACGGGAAGCGCGTGTCGCGGAACGCGCGCAGGCAGAAGGAGCCGGCAATCTGCAGCGAATCGATCAGGATGAACAGCGCGGCGAGCCGGATCAGGCGTTCGGCGATCGCCCCGATCCCCGGTTCGTCGGTATACAGGCTGACCAGCAGCCCGGGAATCGAGAGCAGCAACAGCATGGCCGAGAGCGCCACCAGCGAGGTCGCCGCCATGCCTGTGCGCAGGGCGAGTTGCACGGCGTCGCGTTTGCCGCTGCCGATAGCGTGGCCGATGCGCGTGGCCATCGCCGAGCCGACGCTGGCCAGCGGCATGTACATCAGGTCCCACAGGTTGATGGCGATCTGGTGCGCGCCCATGGCCTGGATACCCAGCGTCGAGATCATCAGGCCGACCACCGAGAACACACCGATCTCCATGAAGAAGGTCAGGCCGATGGGCAGCCCGAGGCGGGCGATCTCGCCGATGCGCTGGCGGTCGGGGGCGACCCAGCGCAGCGGCGGCAGGTACTCGCGGATCGCCGGCACCAGGGCGCTGTAGCCGCCGATCAGCGCGACTCCCAGCCACATGCAGATGGCGGTGGCGAGGCCGCAGCCGGTGGCGCCCAGTTCCGGCGCGCCCCAACGGCCGTACATGAACACGTAGTTGAGGGGAATGTTGGCGAGGAAGCCGATGATGCTCGCCACGGCGTAGGGCTTCATCAGGCCCAGACCCTGGTTGTGGCAGCGCAGGGCCTGGAAGATCGCCATCGCGGGTAAGCCCCAGGCGACCATCTGCAGGTAGTCCACGCTCTTGTCGCGGGCGCTGTCGGGCAGGCCGAGGTGCTGCAGCAGCCATTCGGCGTTGTAGCATAGCGGGGCGGTTACTGCGCCCAGCAGCAGGGCCAGCCACAGGGCCTGGGGCAGGCTGTCGCGGATCGACTGCCGGTCGCCGGCGCCGAAGGCCTGGGCGACAGTGACCGAAGTGGCGATCATCACGCCCAGGCCGAACAGGAACAGCGGCAGCCAGATGTTGTAGCCGATGGCCACCGCGGCGAGGTCCTCGGCGCTGTAGCGCCCGGCCATGATGGTGTCGACGACGCCGGTGCCCACTTGCGCCACCTGCGCGATGACCGTGGGCCAGGCGATGGCGAACAGCGCGCGCGCCTCGCGGCGGTAATCCTGCCAGTGCATCATGAGCGCGCGCGCGCGGGGACGCCGGGCAAAGCGAAAACGGGCTTGCCCGGGGGAAACCTTTTAAGCCAATCTACTGTCACAAAGCGAACTTGCCTGAAGGAAAGCGACTGATGGAATTTATCGCCCGCGCGTATTACACCATACACAACGGGATTTTTCGCCGCCTGCAACACATTGACGGACTCGCGCCGCTGGCATTGCGGCTGTACCTGGTGCCGGTGTTCTGGATGGCGGGCACCCAGAAACTCGGCAGTATCGACAGCACCATCGAGTGGTTCGGCAACGCGGAGTGGGGTTTAGGCCTGCCGGCGCCGACGCTGCTCGCCTACCTCGCCGCCTACACCGAGGCGGTCGGCGCGCTGCTCCTGCTGCTCGGCCTGGCCACGCGCTGGATCTCCATTCCGCTGATGATCACCATGCTGGTGGCGATTTTCGCCGTGCACTGGGATAACGGCTGGGCGGCCATCGCCGATTCGGGCTCGCGCGAGGTCGCCGTGCGGCTGGGGGCGGCCAAGGAACTGCTGCGCGAGCACGGCAACTACAGCTGGCTGACCGAGAAGGGCAATTTCGTCATCCTCAACAACGGCATCGAGTTCGCCGTCACCTACCTCATCATGCTGTTCTCGCTGCTGTTCACCGGCGGCGGGCGCTACGTGAGCGTGGATTACTACCTGTCCCGACTGCTGCCGCAGCGCGGCTGAATCCCCGGCCCGGCATAGTCCGGGCCCTGGAAATGCCTGACTGCGGGATTCTTGTACAGATCGCCCATTCGCTGGTCAAAAATGCTAGACTACCGCGTTTTTTGAACAGCGGCAGGAACATACCTTGATCAAGAGTCTCGTCGGGCGACTGACCGGCAAGCCCACGGCGGAGTCAACGCCCCAGCCGGCGCCGGCCAAGGCGCCCAAGCCCGCAGCCAAGGAATCCGCGCGGGCGCCGCGCAAGGAAAAAGACAGCGCAGCGCGCGAGGCGGCCCCGTCCGCCGAGCAGCAGGCGTCTTCCGGCTCCGGCCGGCGGCGCAAGCGCCGCAAGCAACCCTCGCCGGCACAGGCGCAGGCTGCCTGGAGCATCGACCAGTTCGCGGTGGAGCCGGAAGAGGGCAAGACCCGCTTTCATGACCTCGGCCTGGACGAGCGCATCATGCACGGCATCGCCGACCTCGGCTTCAAGTTCTGCTCGCCGATCCAGGCCGCGGTGCTGCCGCACACCCTGCAGGGCAGCGACGCCATCGGCAAGGCGCAGACCGGTACCGGCAAAACCGCTGCCTTCCTGATTACCATTTTCAACGACCTGCTGGCTAACCCGCCGGAGGGTGAGCGCTTCATCGGCGAGCCCCGCGCGCTGGTCATCGCCCCGACCCGGGAACTGGTCATGCAGATCGCCGCGGACGCCGACGACCTGGCCAAGTACACCGGCCTCAAGGTGGTCACCCTGATCGGCGGCATGGATTACCAGAAGCAGCTCAACCGCCTGCAGCGCGATGTCGTCGACCTGGTGGTGGCGACCCCGGGCCGCCTGCTCGACTTCATGGGTCGGCGCGACCTGTTCCTGGACCACGTCGAGGCGCTGGTACTGGACGAGGCCGACCGCATGCTGGACATGGGCTTCATCCCGCAGGTGAAGCGCATCGTGCGCGCCGCGCCGCGCAAGGAGCATCGGCAGACCCTGCTGTTCTCGGCGACCTTCACCCAGGACATCATCAACCTGGCCCAGCAGTGGACCTACGAACCGGTGAGCGTGGAGATCGAGCCCGAGCACGTGGCCACCGACACGGTGGACCAGAAGGTGTACATGGTGACCTCGGAAGAGCGCTACCGGGTGCTGAATAACCTGCTGCGCCGCGAGGACGTCACCAGCGTGATCATCTTCGCCAACCGCCGCGACCAGGTGCGCCGCCTGCACGAGCGCCTGCGCAAGTCGGGCTTCGCCTGCGGCATTCTCTCCGGCGAGATTCCGCAGGCCAAGCGCACCAAGACCCTGGAGCAGTTCAAGAGCGGGGAGATCAAGGTGCTGGTGGCCACGGATGTCGCCGGCCGCGGTATTCACGTCGACGGCGTCAGCCACGTGGTGAACTTCAATCTGCCAGAGGACCCGGAGGACTACGTGCACCGTATCGGCCGCACCGGCCGCGCCGGCGCGTCGGGCACCTCTATCAGCTTTGCCAGCGAGGACGACGCCTTCCTGCTGCCAGACCTGGAGGCGCTACTTGGCGCCCCGCTGGTCTGCACCCACCCGCCGGCGGAACTGCTGGCCTGATCAGCGCCGCGCCGGGGCGGACACCGCCCCGCGCGTCGGGTCGAGCTCGCGGCACCACAGCAGTGTCGCGCCCACCACCGCCGCCGGCACCACGAAGAAGTTGACGATGGGGATGCCGGTGCACAGCGCTACCGCGCCGCCAAATCCCATGGACGACAGGCGCCGGCTGCGCACCGCCTCCTTGACCTCGGCGAAGGGCAGCTGGTGGTTGTCCATCGGGAAATCGACGAACTGGATGGACATCATCCACGCCCCGAGCAGGAACCACAGCAGCGGCGCCACCGTGTTCACCACCGGCACGAAACTCACTACCAGCACAAAAACTGCCATCGGCAGGTAGTAAAGCAGTTTGCGCAACTCGCGCAGGATGCCGCGCGGCACCATCAGCAGCGCCGCCCCCAGGCCCTCCAGCGCCTCGACCTCGCGCCCGGTGATCAACTCCTCGGCCTTCTCCGCCAGCAGCCCGTTGAACGGCGAGGCGATCAGCAGTGCCACCGCAGTGAAGGCGTAGCCCGTCGCCAGGCTCAGGGTCAGCCCCACCAGCGGCCACAGCACCCAGCGCACGAAATCCAGCCAGTCGGGAATGCCCGCCAGCCAGCGGTCCATGAGGTCGCTGATCCAGGCCAGCGTGAAACCCAGCAGGGAGCCGAAGATCAGGATGTTGATGACCAGCGGCACCAGCACAAAGGGACGCAGGCGCGGGTGGCTGAGCATTTTCGCGCCGTCCACCAGGTAGCCGACGCCGCCGACAAGATTCCCTTTCACCTTACAGCCCCTCGGTCACGCCGGCGCAATCCGGACACAGGCAGCGCGTCATTTCCTCGCCCTCGGGCAGCGCCGCCAGTGCCTGAGCGCTGATCGCCACCCGCTGGCACCAGCAACTCTCGGCCGGTTGGCCGGCGGCGATGGCACAGCGATTTTCCGCCGCACACAGGGGGCAGCGGTCGCCGGGCTGGGAATGGGTGTTGGTCTGCCGTTCGCGCATAAGTAGGCGCTATAATAGCGCAGGCTGGAGGATGTGTACGGTGAACGACGACGAAGAGCGCCTGTTTCTCGACGAGATGTCGGGCGTGGTGCCCCTGAAACGCGAGCCGCGGGTACGCCGCGACACCCGGCGGCAAGCCGATGGCGAATCCGCCGGCCGCCGCCGCGAGGCCGCTGTGGCAGGTCCCGCCAGCGACGGCAACCCGCTGTCCGACGACGACCGCTTTGTCGAACCCCTGGACCCGTGGTATGTCCTCGACTTCAAGCGCCCGGGCGTGCAGAACGGCGTCTACCGCAAACTCCGCCAGGGCCGCTACCCGGCCGACGCCCGCCTCGACCTGCACCGCATGACGGTAGCCATCGCCCGCCGCGAACTCTACGACTACATCCGCGAATGCCACCGCCTGGGCCTGCGCTCGGTGATGGTCATCCACGGCAAGGGCGAGAGCCGCGCCCAGCGAGAGCGCTGCTCGATCCTCAAGGGCTACGTCAACGCCTGGCTGCGGGAGCTGGAGGTGGTGCAGGCCTTCCACAGTGCGCAGCCGCAGCATGGGGGGACGGGGGCGGTGTACATCCTGCTGCGCAAGAGTGAGGCGCAGAAGCAGGCGACGCGGGACAAGTTCTCGAAGGGGCGGGTGCCGTACGATTCGGGGTCCTAGCATTTACCCCCGCTCGAAGAGCTCTTTGGTCCTGGCGTAATCCCACCGGCCCGCTCGCGTGATCCCGCGATGTCGGGACTGGCGAAAAGCGTACATCCCGTTGCAGGGTCGGGCTCGCTCGACGAGCTCTTTGGTCCTGGCGTAATCCCACCGGCCCGCTCGCGTGATCCCGCGATACCGGGACCGCCAAAAAGCGTACATCCATGTACAGGCTCGGGCTCGGCCATCCATGGCCTCGCACGCCCCGGTATCGCGGGATCACGCGAACGTGCCTCTTGTTGGATGCGAATTCTTGATCATTGCTAGCTGAAGGGCCGGGTGACTTCTTGCTCTGGGGCTGAAATTGTCACGGCAACGGCAACGGCAACGGCAACAACGGCTATCCTTCGCTGAACCACGACGAGCGTGCCGCAAGACCCTGTCCTTGAACTTTGACCCCGGAAGAGGTTTCCGCTCGATAGTCCCCCGCCAGAAAACGTCCGAGGCCATGGATGGCCGAGGCCGAGCTGCCATGGATGGCGCTTTTGCGGTTTTCTGGCGGGGGACTATCGAGCGGGAGCCGTGCGCGCAGGCCCGAACTCAAGCTAACGCCGCGCACGGGAAGCCCAAGCTCAAACTGGAGCCGTGCGCGCAGGCCCAATCTCAAGCAATAGACGTGCGCGCAAGCCCGGAAGGAACTCAGCGTTCGGCCCCACCGGTGCCGAGCGTCCAGCCAACCCGGCAATGCGGCAGCCACACCGGCAGCCAAAGACCGCCTGGCCGCGAGCCAAAACGACCCGATGCGCGTCAGGCCTTACGCGTCTTCTTGGGGTGCTTGCGATCCGGATAGCAGGTCCGGCAGATCTCGCAGACGCGGCCGTCGCAGCCGCGTGCGGTGCAGAACTCGCGGCCGTAGTAGATGATCTGCAGGTGCAGCCGGTTCCAGGCATCGCGGGGGAACAGGCGCTTCAGGTCGCGTTCGGTTTGCACCACGCTCTTGCCCGAGGTGAGGCCCCAGCGCTGGGCCAGGCGGTGGATGTGGGTGTCCACCGGGAAGGCCGGTTCGCCGAAGGCCTGGGACATGACCACGCTGGCCGTCTTGTGGCCGACGCCCGGCAGTTGTTCCAGGGCTTCCATGTCCTGGGGGACCTCGCCGTCGTAGTCTTCGACCAGGATTTCCGACAGGCGCTTGATCGCCTTCGCTTTCTGCGGGGAGAGGCCGCAGGGGCGGATGATCTGCTGGATTTTGTCGACGTCCTGGCGCGCCATGTCGCGGGCGTTGTCGGCCAGGGCGAACAGGGCCGGGGTGACCTGGTTGACGCGCTCGTCGGTGCACTGGGCGCTGAGCAGCACCGCGACCAGGAGCGTGTAGGGGTCGCTGTGGTCCAGCGGGATCGGGGTTTCCGGGTACAGCGACTGCAGTTTGTCGAGGATGTACTGGACGCGCTCGGCTTTCAGCACCGTCAGGCCCCCATGCGCTCGAGGCAGCCGACCATGCGCCGGGCGGCTTCCACGCACTGGGCGATGTCGGCGACCAGGGCCATGCGCACGCGGTTGTCTCCGGGGTTGCCGGCGGCGGTGTCGCGCGCCAGGTAGCTGCCGGGCAGTACCGTGATGTGTTCCTCGGCAAAGAGGCGGCGGGCGAAGTCCGTGGCCGGCTCCGGGGTGCGCGGCCACAGGTAGAAGCCGGCGTCGGGCATGGCGACGTCCAGGTGGCCGTCGAGTATCGACAGCACCGCCTCGAATTTCTCGCGGTAGCGCAGGCGGTTCTGGGCGACGTGGGCCTCGTCCTGCCAGGCGGCGACGCTGGCCACCTGGTGGTGCGGCGGCATAGCGCAGCCGTGATAGGTGCGGTACAGGGCGAAGCGCTCGAGGATGTCCGCGTCGCCGGCGACGAAGCCGGAGCGCAGCCCCGGCAGGTTGGAGCGTTTGGACAGGCTGTGGAAGACCACGCAGTTGCGGTAGTCGTTCTCACCCATGGCGGCGCAGGCCTGCAGCAGGCCCGGTGGCGGCAGCGTTTCGTCGAAGTAGATTTCGGAATAGCACTCGTCGGAGGCGATGATGAAATCGTGTTCGCGCGCCAGGCGCACCAGTTGCTGCAGGCGCTCCAGCGGCAGTACCGCGCCGGTCGGGTTGCCCGGGCTGCAGATGTAGAGCAACTGGCACTGGCGCCACTGGTCCTCGCTGATGCTGTCGAAGTCCGGCTGGTAGGCGCTGGCCTCGGTGCAGTTGACCAGCAACAGCTGCGCGCCGGCGAGCAGGGCGGCGCCCTCGTAGATCTGGTAGAAGGGGTTGGGCGAGATCACCAGCGCATCGCTGTCGCGATCCACCACTGCCTGGGCGAAGGCGAACAGGGCCTCGCGGGTGCCGTTGACCGGCAGCACCTGGCGCTCGGGATCGACGCCGGGGAGGTCGAAGCGCTGCTGCAGCCAGGCGGCGATGGCCCGGCGTAGCTTGGCCGAGCCGCGGCTTACCGGGTAGGTGGAGAGCGCATCGAGATTGGCTGACAGGGCATCGAGCACGAAGCGCGGCGCCGGGTGCTTGGGTTCGCCGATGGACAGGGCGATGCCGGACTTGCCGGCCGGCGCTTCCAGGTCGACGAACAACTGGCGCAGTTTTTCAAACGGGTAGGGCTGCAGTTTTTCCAGGTCGGGATTCATCTGCGCGGACTTCCTCAGGCGCTGGCGGATTCATCCAGTTCTTCGCGGATGGCCTGCTGCAGGGCCGCGCAAAGTTCGGGGTCGGTAATTGGTTGCTGGTCCTGGTCGGTGATGAAGAACACGTCCTCGACGCGTTCGCCCAGGGTCTGGATCTTGGCCGCCTCGAGTTCGATGCCGAAATCGACAAAGATGCGGGCGAGCCGCGCCAGCAGGCCGGGGCGGTCGGGTGAGCGCACTTCCAGCACCGAGTAGTGCTTCACCGTGTCCACCGTCATGCTGGTCTCGGTGGGGATGGAGAACGAACGCTTGCGCCGGGTGAGGCGCCGCCGTACCGGCTCGATCGCGCCCTCGGTTCCCAGTTCGTCCGCCAGGTAGGACTTGATGTGCTCCAGTCGCGCGGGGTCGTCGGCGATGGCGTGGCCGTCGGAGCCGAGCACGAAGAAGGTGTCCAGGGTCATGCCGTCGTTGGCGTTGTAGATGCGCGCGTCGTGAATCGACAGGTCGAGAATCTCAAGCAGCGCACAGATGCGCGCGAACAATTGCGCGCTGAAGTGCGCGTGGATGAAGATCTGTGTGGTGTTGGCGACGCTGGAATCCACGCTGGAGCGGATCAGCACCAGCGGCTTGCTGCGATCGAAGTGGCCGGCGATCGCCTCGGTGTGCCAGGCGATATCCTCGGGCTTCTCGCGCAGGAAGTAGTCCTCGCCGCGCTCCTGCCAGATGGTCTCGATCTCCTCGGGGGTGAAGCCGCGGTACTCCAGCAGGTCCTTGGCCGCATCGCGCGCCTCGTCGATCCACACCTGCTTGTCGACCGGGTTTTCCAGGCCGCGGCGCAGGGCGCGCTTGGTCTCAGTGAACAACTGGCGCAGCAGGCTGCCGCGCCAGGCGTTCCACAGGGTCGGGTTGGTGCCGTTGATGTCCGCCACGGTCAGCGCGAACAGGTAGTCCAGGCGCACCTGGTCGCCGACGTGATGGGCGAATTCCTGGATCACGTCCGGGTCCGAGATGTCCCGGCGCTGGGACACTGCAGACATGGTCAGGTGGTTTTTCACCAGCCACACCACCAGGTTGGTCTCGCGCTGACTCAGGCGGTGCTGTACGCAGAACTCCTCGGCGTCCACCGAGCCCAGTTCCGAGTGGTCGCCGCCGCGACCCTTGCCGATGTCGTGGAACAGGCCGGCCAGGTAGAGCAGTTCGATTTTTGGCAGGCGTGAAACCACGCGGCTGGTGACCGGGAAGCGCTCGAAGAATTCCGGAATCTGGAAGCGGCGCATGTTCTCGATGACTTCCAGCGTATGCGCGTCCACCGTGTAGGCGTGGAACAGGTCGTGTTGCATCTGGCCGACGATACGCCCGAAACCGGGGATGTAGCGGCCCAGTACCCCGTAGCGCACCATGCGCTTGAGTAACCGGGTGAGGCGGTGGGGCGAGCGCAGGAAGTCCAGGAAGATATCCTGGCAGGTTTCATTGGCGCGGAACTCGTCGTCGATCACGTGCAGGTTGTGGCGCAGCAGGCGCACTGTATCGGCGGCGATACCGGTGGCGTTCTCCTCCCGGGCACACAGCAGGAACACCTCGAGCATGGCCGGCGGATACTCGCCGAAAACGTTGTCGTGGCGCGCCGCGACGTAGCCGTTGCGCAGTTCGAAGCGCGCGTTGAGTTCGCGTACTTCGACCACGCCGTCGCGCATCAGGATGGCCTGCTCGAAGTGCTGCACTAGCACTTCGTTGAGCATGCCCAGCGCCTGGGCCCAGCGGTAGTAGACCTGCATGAACTGCTCGACCGCCAGCTTGTCGCCGTCCTCGAAGCCCCACATGGCGGCGAGGCGGCGCTGGTGGTCGAACAGCAGTCGGTCCTCCTCGTGGTCGGTGATCATGTGCAGTGCATAGCGCACGCGCCACATGAATTCGCGGCCGTCCTCGAGGATTTTCATGTCCTCCTCGGGCAGGAAGTCCCGCTCGGGCAGTTCCGCCAGCGAGTGCACGCCGAACTGGCGCTCCGCCAGCCAGCCGATGGTCTGCAGGTCGCGCAGGCCGCCGGGGGAACTCTTGACGTTGGGCTCGAGGTTGTACTCGGTGTCGGCGTACTTGTGGTGACGGTTGTTCTGCTCCTCGATCTTGGCGTGGAAGAACACGTCGTAGGGCCACATGTGTTC
The DNA here is from genome assembly GCF_004745945.1 of Mangrovimicrobium sediminis. Lineage (GTDB taxonomy): Bacteria > Pseudomonadota > Gammaproteobacteria > Pseudomonadales > Halieaceae > Mangrovimicrobium > Mangrovimicrobium sediminis. The sequence goes on from NZ_SRLE01000013.1 coordinate 84,591, forward strand.
GGTGCCGGTGCGCTCCCAGACCGCGTCCATCAGCGCCTGCGGCCCGCGCAACACACGCCCCTCCATCATGTTGGTGAGGATGGTGAGATCGTCGCGCGCGGCGTTGACGCACTCGTCGACGGTGCGCACGCTGTGGCCGATATGCAGGCCGATATCCCACAACAGGGTGAGGAAGCTGGAAAGTCTCACTTCGCAGACGCCGCAGTCCTCGCCGAGCAGGACCAGCAGGTCGATGTCCGAGTGTGGCTGCAGTTCGCCGCGGCCGTAACCGCCCACCGCCACCAGCGCCATGTCCAGGGTCTGGAAGTCTTCGCGGTCCCACAGCAGGCCGAGGATCTGGTCGATGTAGGCGGCGCGCTGGCGAATGAGCACGCCGGCGTCTTCACCCTGCTGGAAGCGCTTGTGCTGGCGCGCGGTGGCTTCGCCGATGGCGTCCTTGCAGACCTGGATGACGTTGGTATCCGGCGCGGACAGCCGCGCCGCAAACGCCTGCACGTCGAACACGTCGCTGGGCAGGTTGGCAATGGGCAGGTTCACGGGAGCGTCCTAGAACGTGTCGTCCGAGCGGCGGGTGAAAACCTCGCAACCGTCGGCGGTCACGCCCAGGGTGTGTTCCCACTGGGCCGAGAGGCGGCCGTCGCGGGTGGTGACGGTCCAGCCATCTTTCTGGTTGAGGCGGGTGTGGCGGCGCCCGGCGTTGATCATCGGCTCGATGGTAAACGTCATGCCCTGCTCGAGGCGCAGGCCGCTGCCCGACTTGCCGTAGTGCAGGACCTGCGGGTCCTCGTGGAACACGCGGCCAATGCCGTGGCCACAGTACTCGCGCACCACCGAGTAGTAGTTCTTCTCCGCGTGCTCCTGGATCACCGCGCCGATATCGCCCAGGGTGGCGCCGGGGCGCACCACGTCGAGGGCGCGGTACAGGCACTCCTGGGTAACCCGGATCAGGCGCTGCGCGTGCGGCGCGACCTCGCCGACCTCGACCATGATGCTGCTGTCGCCGTGGTAGTCGTCGAGGATCACGGTGACGTCGATGTTGACGATGTCGCCGTTCTTCAGTTTCTTGCTGTCCGAGGGAATGCCGTGGCACACCACCTCGTTGACCGAGGTGCAGATGGAGCGGGGGAAACCGTGGTAGTTGAGCGGGGCGGGTATGGCCCCCTTGGCCACGATGTAGTCGTGGCAGAGGCGGTCCAGTTCGCCCGTGGTGACGCCGACCGCAACATGCGGTTTGATCATTTCCAGTACTTCCGCGGCGAGTGCGCCCGCGGCGCGCATCCGCTCGAATTCCTCGGCTGTCTTGATGGTTACGCCCATGCCCGTCCTGGTGCTCGATAACACTTTGATAATCAATAAAAAATTGGCGCTCGCAGGGGGTTCTGAGGGCGCCGGGGGAGGCACATTCTACCCCATGGCAGGCCCGCAACGGTAACACCCACGTAACACAGGGAGATTTTTTGCCTTTATCCGTGCCTTTGCCTGTGGTATAAAGCGCGCCTCATTTTCGGGGCAGACCACGTCTGGCCGGCCTCGCAGGTGAGCAACCAACGACGCACACATGCCGCAACCCGCCCCAGGGTGCCGCCGCGCCGCGAGGCCCGGAGGTTTGGACGCGGGGGTATGTGGAGGACTAACCCATTACAAGGTAATGAAACTATGTCGCAAGTAAGCATGCGCGAACTGCTGCAGGCAGGCGCACACTTCGGTCACCAGACCCGCTACTGGAACCCCAAGATGGACCAGTACATCTTCGGTGCCCGCAACAAGATCCACATCATCAACCTCGAGCACACCGTGCCGGCCTTCAACGAAGCGCTGGATATGGTCAAGCGCCTGGCCTCCAACAAGAACAAGATCCTGTTCGTCGGTACCAAGCGTGCCGCCGGCAAGATCATGAAAGAGCAGGCGGAACGCGCCGGTATGCCCTACGTCAGCCACCGCTGGCTCGGCGGCATGCTGACCAACTACAAGACCATCCGCGCCTCCATCAAGCGCCTGCGTGACCTCGAGACGCAACAGGCCGACGGCACCTTCGCCCGCCTGACCAAGAAAGAAGCCCTCATGCGCACCCGCGACATGGAGAAGCTCGAGCGCTCCATCGGCGGTATCAAGGACATGGGCGGCCTGCCCGACGCGCTGTTCGTGGTTGACGTAGACCACGAGCGCATCGCCATCACCGAGGCCAACAAGCTAGGTATCCCGGTTATCGGCATCGTCGACACCAACTCCGATCCGGACGGCGTCGACTACGTCATCCCCGGCAACGACGACGCGATCCGCGCGATCAAGCTGTACGTCAGCGCCGTGGCCGACGCCTGCCTGGCCGGCCGCGCCGATGGCGGCGAAGCCGTCGCCGCCAGCGACGAGTTCGTCGAGGTCGAGGAAACCGGCGAGGCCAGCGAGGAAACCGCCGAGTAATCGAACTGCCCGGCGTTGCATCAACTGTAACGCCGGGCGTCCAGACTGATCCCGGCGCCCCCGCAGCCGGGTTTTTTATTTCCAGAATCGAGTTCCGGGATTGCAAAGGAGAACGAGCAATGTCAGCAAAACTGGTCAAAGAATTACGCGAGCGCACCGGCCTGGGTCTGCTGGAGTGTAAAAAAGCACTCGCGGCCGCCGACGGTGACATCGATGCCGCCATCGAGGAACTGCGCAAGTCCAGCGGCATGAAAGCCGCCAAGAAAGCCGGCCGCACCGCCGCCGACGGCGTGGTCGCCGCCCGCGTTGCCGATGACGGCAGCTACGGTGTGGTGATCGAGGTCAACTCCGAGACCGACTTCGTCGCCCGCGACGCCAACTTCCTCGGCTTCGTCGAGAAAGTCCTGGCCGCCGCCTTCTCCGCGCGCAGCGAAGATGTCGCCGCCCTGATGGAAGGTGAACTGGAAGCATCGCGCGAAGCGCTGGTACAGAAAATCGGCGAGAACATCGGTGTGCGCCGCATCAGCGTGGTCACCGCCGAAGCTGGCGTGGTTGGCGCTTACGTGCACGGTAACAACCGTATTGCGGTACTGGTCGAGCTCAAGGGCGGCGACCAGGACCTGGCCCGCGACGTCGCCATGCACGTCGCCGCGGTCAACCCGCAGGTGGTGTCCCAGGCCGACATGCCCGAGGAAGTGATCGCCAAGGAGAAGGAAATCTACACTGCCCAGGCGCAGGAATCCGGCAAGCCGGCGGAGATCATCGAGAAGATGATCGAGGGCCGTGTGCGCAAGTTCCTGGCTGAGAACTCCCTGGTCGAGCAGCCCTTCGTCAAGGACCCCGACGTCAAGGTCGGCAAGCTGGTCTCCGCGGCCGGTGCCGAGGTGGCTTCCTTCGCGCGCTTTGAAGTGGGCGAGGGCATCGAAGTGGAGAAAGTGGACTTCGCCGACGAGGTCAAGGCCCAGCTGGGCGGCTGATCCGTCAGCGCAGTGCTATCGAAACGGGGCTTCGGCCCCGTTTTTCGTTTTGGGCCGCAGCGTCGGTGCGTCAGTCCGGATGGTAGCGAAAACCGATGCCGAGTTTCGGCGGATAGTAGGACGGCGCGCTGCGATCGATCTGCACCGAAGGGTAGACGATGTTCAGGCGCAAGCGGATACGGTCGTCGCGGAACAGGCCGTCGTCCAGTCTGGCGGGCATGGCGTAGGCTGTAGCGGGGCCGGCGGTCGCGCTACCGAAGTCGGTTGCGGGCCCCAGTCGGTAGCCGTGGATTGCCCCGAAACCGGTTTCCAGAGCTGTTGCGCCATCCCGTGTAACTGCAGGATCTTCCAGCGTGAAATCGCCGATGTCGGCGTGAAAACCCGCACCCGGCGTCCACGCCGCCGCACTCGCTTCGGGATCGGCCTGTACCATTGCTGCCAGAGCGAGAAAGGCCAGCGGGCAGTTGAAAATCCATTTCATCGGGTGTGACTCCCGGCAGGTTCGCTTTCCGCCTTTTTACCACTGCAGCAGCACCACCGGGCGGTTGGGTTGGGCTGGCGCCCATGTATAATTGCCCAAAATCGCAACTGTCTTCAACATTATGTCCCGAGACGAAATCGACCACATCCCCTCCATCGTGCCCACCCGCGACATCGACCAGCCGACTCGTCCGCGCAGCGGCGGCAGCGCCTCGCGCGGGTCGACACGGGCCCCGGCGGGCAAACCGCCGGCCAAGGGCGGCAGTGGTCTTCTCGCCCGCCTGTTCATCACGGTCGCGCTGGTCGTGGCGGCGGTCGCCTGCGCCTGGGCCTGGCAGTTGCAGCAGCAATTGGTAAGCGCGCAGTCTTCGCTCGAAGACTACGCCGGCCGCATCGCCGACCTGGAGGCGCGGCTTTCGGATACGGACGAGGGCATGAACGAGAACGCCGCGGTACAGGCGGCCAAGATTCGCGAACTCGACTCGGAAGTGCGCAAGCTGTGGGACAACGTCTGGAAGCAGACCAAGGAGCGCCTGGCCACCCTGGAAGTCGCCAGCAAGTCCCAGGCGGGCAAGGTGGCGGCCAACGAAAAAACGGTCGGCGCACTGCAAGCCAAGGTCTCCGGCGCGGAGAGCGACCTGAAAAAACTCAACAGCGTGGCCGGCGACCTGTCGCGCCTCGCGGCCAGCGCCAAGACCAACCAGGCGGAGGTGGAGCGCGTCGCCGATGCCCTCAACCGCCTCGAACTGGATCTGGCCAAGCTCAACCGGCAGGTGGAGAGCAACGCCGAGGGCATCAAGTCCACGGATGCGTTCCGCCGGCAGGTGAACAGCAGTATCAACAACATCGAGGCCTCGATTCGGGCGCTGCAGGCTCAGCCTTCGCTTTGAGTGCGGCCGTCTGGGGAGAGCTACCTTGACCGGCCACTCCTGAACCGGTTCGCCAGCCCGTCTCTGGGTGGCACTGTCTCGATTTTTCCATCGGTCTACTGATAGCGAACAGGCGGTTGATCCACGATTGATCGCCGTCTTGCGAGATGGTGATGTTGGATCGGGTATGGATCGCCGACCCGAAGCACGGTCAGCCCCGCCCGGGAACCGCAAAAGCGCCGTCCATGGCAGCTCGGCCTCGGCCATCCATGGCCTCGGACGTTCCCGCGCGGGGCTGACCGCGCTTCGGTCCTACCATCGGACTCCTGGTTGAGTTTTACGCTCGTTCTCGACCTTCTCGACCTTCTCGACCTTCTCGACCTTCTCGATCTGGAACTTGCACGCCTATTCGGGACGGTGTCATTCGCGATGGCCAAACTGTGTTCGTCGCGTCCCTCTGTCTGTTGAGATTATCCCCGCCGATTGAGCCGTGCTTCCATTTCGTCGGCAGGGAATACACCGGAACCGGCCAGTGAACGCTGTCGCCGGATTCAGGAACGTCCGAGGCCATGGATGGCCGAGGCCGAGCTGCCATGGATGGCGCTTTTGCGGTTCCTGAGTCCGGCGACAGCGTTCACTGGCCTGCAGCAAGCCCAACTAGACCTCACAACAAGCACGCCCCTCGACGCAGTGGGTCTCACCCCGCCAGCGAGCCACATCCAGCGCAACCCGCAACAGAACGAGAAGCCCCCGAAGCCCTGACCGAATCGGGTCTTTCCCCCACGTTTCGTCGGTGTACAATACGATCCCCGTTGTGATCCCCGCTTGAAGGAACCCCGCAATGACCATGATCCGCCAGGATGATTTCATCGACAGTGTCGCCGACGCGCTGCAGTTCATCTCCTATTACCACCCCAAGGACTTCATCGACGCCGTCCACGAGGCCTGGCAGAAAGAGCTGAACCCCGCCGCGAAAGACGCCATGGCGCAGATCCTGATCAACTCGCGCATGTGCGCCGAGGGGCACCGCCCGATCTGCCAGGATACCGGCATCGTCACCGTGTTCCTGAAGATCGGCATGAACGTGCAGTGGGACGCGACGATGAGCGTTGCGGACATGGTTAACGAGGGTGTGCGCCGCGCTTACCTCAACCCCGACAACGTGCTGCGTGCGTCGATCCTCGACGACCCCGCCGGTGCGCGCAAAAACACGAAGGACAACACCCCGGCCGTGATCCACATGGAGGTCGTCGAGGGCGATACGGTGGACGTGCAGGTGGCGGCCAAGGGCGGCGGCTCCGAGAACAAGTCGAAGATGGCCATGCTCAACCCGTCGGACAGCATCGTCGACTGGGTGCTGAAGACCGTGCCGACCATGGGCGCCGGCTGGTGCCCGCCGGGCATGCTCGGTATCGGCATCGGCGGCACCGCGGAGAAGGCCGCGGTGATGGCCAAGGAAGCGCTGATGGAGCCCATCGACATCCACGAACTGCGCGAGCGCGGCCCCTCCAGCCGGGCCGAGGAACTGCGCCTGGAACTGATGGAGAAGGTCAACAAGCTGGGCATCGGTGCCCAGGGCCTGGGCGGCCTGACCACGGTGCTGGACGTGAAAATCATGGACTACCCGACCCACGCGGCCTCGCTGCCGGTGGCGATGATCCCCAACTGCGCCGCCACCCGCCACGCGCACTTTGTGCTCGACGGTTCCGGCCCGGCGCTGCAGACGCCGCCGAGCCTGGATGACTGGCCGGACATCACCTGGGAAGTGGGCGAGGGCACCCGCCGCGTCAACCTGGATACGGTGACCGCCGAGGAAGCCGCCCAGTGGCAGCCGGGTGACACGCTGCTGCTCTCCGGCAAGATGCTCACCGGCCGCGATGCGGCGCACAAGAAGATGAAGGAACTGATCGAGTCCGGCGAGGGCCTGCCCGAGGGCGTGGACCTCAAGGGCCGGTTCATTTACTACGTCGGCCCGGTCGACCCGGTGCGCGACGAGGTGGTCGGCCCGGCCGGCCCCACCACGTCCACCCGCATGGACAAGTTCACCGACTTCATCCTCGAGCACACCGGCCTGCTGGGCATGATCGGCAAGGCCGAGCGCGGCCCCACCGGCGTCGAGGCGATCAAGAAGCACAAGGCGGTCTACCTGATGGCCGTCGGCGGCGCCGCCTACCTGGTGTCCAAGGCGATTACCGGCGCGAAGGTCGTGGCTTTCCCGGAACTGGGCATGGAAGCGATCTACGAGTTCGAGGTCAAGGACATGCCGGTGAGCGTGGCGGTGGACGTCAACGGTACCTCGGTGCACGAGGTCGGCCCGAAAATCTGGGCGGCGAAAATCGAGGAACAGGCGCTCGAGGTGATCTGAGCGCGTGTCGGCCCCGACCTTCTACTGGCACGATTACGAGACCTTCGGGGCTGACCCTTCCCGCGACCGCCCGGTGCAGTTTGCCGGGTTGCGCACGGACATGGACCTCAACCCTGTTGGCGAGCCGCTGGTCATCTACGCGCGTCCGGCCAACGACTACCTGCCGCATCCCCAAGCCTGTTTGATCACCGGTATCACGCCGCAGGAGGCGCTGGAAAAGGGTGTGCCGGAGAGCGAATTCATTCGCCAGGTGCACGCCGAGCTGGCGCGCCCGGGCACCTGCGGAGTGGGCTACAACTCCCTGCGCTTCGATGACGAGGTCACTCGCTACACCCTGTACCGCAACTTCTACGATCCCTACGCCCGCGAGTACCAGCACGGCAATTCGCGCTGGGACATCATCGACATGCTGCGCGCCTGCCAGGCCCTGCGCCCGGACGGCATCGCGTGGCCGCTGCGCGAGGACGGCCTGCCCAGCTTTCGCCTGGAAGAACTGACCCACGCCAACGGCATCGAGCACGCCAGCGCCCACGACGCGCTATCGGACGTCGAGGCGACCATCGCCATGGCGCGACTGGTGCGCGAGAAGCAGCCGAAACTGTTCGACTACGTGCTGAACAGCCGGGACAAGCAGTCGGTGGCGGCGATGCTGGACATCGCGGCGATGAAGCCGGTACTGCATGTGTCCGGCATGTTTGGCGCTGCGCGCAGCCACACGGCGTTGATCGCGCCGCTGGCCATGCACCCGAAAAACCGCAACGAGGTGATCTGCGCCGACCTGATGGCCGATCCCACCCTGCTGATCGAGGGTTCGCCCGACGAGATTCGCGAGCGCCTGTTCGCGCCGGCCGCTACGCTGGCAGAGGGCGAGGAGCGGCCCGGACTAAAAAGTGTACACACCAATCGCTGTCCGCTATTGGTCACGGCAAAGATGGCGGACCCGGCCACCGCTGAGCGCCTCGGCCTGTCCGGCGAGCAGTGTCGCGCCCACCTCGCGGCCCTGCGCGAGTACCGTGACCGCGACCCCAAGGCGTTCACCCACAAGTTCCAGGCGATCTACGCCGAGCGCAGCTTCGAGCCGATCAGCGACCCGGACCGCATGCTCTACAGCGGCGGCTTTTTCCCCGATGCTGATCGCAAGCTGATGCAGCAGGTTGTCGACTGCAGCCCACAGGACCTCGCCGAGCGCAGCTTCCCCTTTGTCGATGCGCGCCTGCCGGAGATGCTGTTCCGCTACCGCGCGCGCAACTATCCGGAGAGTCTTACCCCGGAAGAGCGCGCCCAGTGGGAGGAGTTTCGCTTCCAACGCCTGACCGACCCGGAGGCGAGTGGAGCGCTGTGCATGGAGGCATTCCAGGAACTCATCGAGCAGCTGCTGGAATCCGGCGAGTTGTCCGCAGCGCAGGAACAGGTCCTGCACCAGTTACTGGACTACGGGGACACGCTGCTCGCGTGACCTCGCGCGCACGGCGCCCGGATCACGGATTCCCTTCGATGAAACTCGCCAGTTCGGCCATCGCGTCGCTGCGCAGTACGTTGCGTGCCGCCGCCTGGCTGCCGTAAATGCTGATATGGCCGCCGTCCCAGGAGTAGGGTACGCCGTCGGCTGACAGTACCTGTCCGCATGTCGTGTCGTCCGCGAACAGGGATTCCCGGTCGAGGAAGTAAACCCGCTCATTGCCTGCGGCGAGCTTGCGCAGTGCAAAATTGGCTTTCTCCGCCAGCGGTTCGTCCGCAGATGCCTGCGGTGTTCCGTACCGGTAGACTGCGCGCAGTACGGAGGGACGCGTGAGCGCCGGGGGTTGGGCCATGATGATGACCTGTATGCCGTGCTCCCCGGCAAGCACCGAGACCAATTCGTGGACCTCGTGCATGAGACCTTTTTGCTCGAGCATGCTCCAGACAGCCGAAATGACCACGACGCGATACTGGTCGAGATGGTCAGCCACGTATGCCCGGTTCTGCAGGCATTGCTCCCGCGCCCGGGTGGGATTGGGCCACCAGAAGGATTCAGTGAAGCTGGGGTGGCACCAGTTTGTCGTAATCACGTCCACGCCGTGGGAGAGTTCCTTGCCCAGCGTGTCCCAGAAAGGTTCGTACATACCCGCGAAGGAATCGCCGAACAGCAGGATATCGGACGCGCCGTCCTGCGCCCCGAGTTTGCATTGCAAGCCCGCTTCGCCGACCTCGAGTGCGGTGTTCGTATCGACACTGTAAAAACACCAGCCATTGGCGCGCGCCGGCAGGTCGAAGGTGGCGCTGGTCAGCGGTTGCCTGAGTTCAAAACGCCCCTCGAACCCATCGCTCCTGATCGCGAGCCACCCAAATGCCGCGAGTATCACGGCGCCGCCGGCGGACACCAGCCACACCGTCCGATTGGAGATGCGCGCCCTGTTTCTGAAAGGTTGTTCGACGAATCGCCAGCTGAGATAAGCGAGGCCGAGCGACACGGCGAAGGCCCCGAACATCAGCGCGCCCGACTCGCGCCACAGGGTCTGCTGCCGCGCAAAGGCGTACACCGGCTGGTGCCACAGGTACGCGCTGTAGCTGATCAAACCGATGCCGACGAACCACCGGTTGGAGAGCAAGCGGTACGCGAGCGTCCCGGGCTGGGCGCAGGCGATGAGCAGCGCGGTACCGAGGACGGGAACTGCCGCCCACAGACCAGGAAAGGGCGTGTGCTTGTCGTAGGCGAATATCGGTATCGCGGTGAGCAGCAGCCCCAGCAAGCTGAGGCTGCCGTTGTGTCGGGCGATCCAGCGCAGGCTATGCGGCCAGTCCCGGCGTGCGTAGAGCAGAGCCACCACGGAGCCGGTAAGGAGTTCCCAGGCGCGGGTCGGCAGCAGGTAATAGGTCGCGGTCGGTTTGTGGTACGCGCCCCAGTGCGAAATCGCAAGGCTGCCCGCCAGCAGTAGTAGCACCAGGTGAAGAATCCAGCGTTGTGCGAATTTGTACAGCGCCATGAGCAGTACAGGAATGACGAGGTAGTACTGCTCCTCCACCGCGAGGCTCCAGGTGTGCAGCAGCGGTTTCAGTTCGGCCGCCTGGTCGAAGTAATCCGACTGCATCCACAGGGTGAGGTTGGAGAAAAAGCCGACGACGCCGATCAGGTTCTGTCCGAAATCGACGAAATCCGCTGGTATCAGCAGGAACCACGCCGGCAGGATGGCGGCGAAGAGGATGGTGTACAGCGCGGGAAGAATGCGGCGGGCGCGGCGTTCGTAGAAACCACTGTAGCTGAACTTCCTGCCTGCGATCTCCCGGTAGATGATGGCGGTCATGAGAAAACCGCTGATCACGAAGAAAATATCGACGCCGACGTAGCCTCCGGGGAACGGGCCGAGGCCCGCGTGGAACAGCATCACCGGAATTACGGCGACCGCCCGGAGTCCGTCGATTTCGGGCCTGTACTTCACGCTGTCGGACATTCGGAGACCTGTCGAGCCGTTTGCTGGGAGCGCGCTGGGCGGCGCTGGAGGACGACTTTCTGTATACAGCATCGCACCTGGGCGCGACAGAGCCTCAATGAGCTATACCGCGGGGCACGGTCACGCCGAACAATTCAGGGTTGCTGCAAGAGCGCTCCGTGTCTGTGTGCGGCGCGGAGCTCGCGCTTCGGGCACCGGCGTCGGGTGCGGGCCGGTCTTCCCGGTGAGTTTCGTCACCAGGTCCATTAGCGGCTTTTTACGCCCATGCCCTCTGCAAGCGCCTTGTCGGGGTGAGTGATAACCATCTCCCCTTCTGTCAGGCCGCCCAGGACCTGTGCCGAGAGCCCGTTTCGCTGCCCGACGTCGACCTGGCGTTGTCTTGCCCTGTCGTCGTCTACGACGAACAGCGCCCACAGGTCGCCGATACGAAACAGGGCGCTGGCGGGGACCTGTAACACGTCGTCCATTTCCCAGAGGATGAAGCGCGAGTCGACCCGGTAGCCATCGCCCAGGGTTTGCCATTGCGCGGGGTCGGAGGTGATGTCGGAGATGATCAGCACGCGTTGTTCTTCCACGCCGAGGGCGGAAATCTTGGTGAAGCCGACCGGCTCCACGCGCCGCACCTGGCCGACAAGCGGTGCCTCGCCACCCCAGCGTTCGTAGAGAACGGACATGCCCGGCCTGATTTTCACCGCATCCGGGGAGAGCACATCAGTCTCGATTTCCAGCGAGCGGGTGTCGCCGATCTCCATCAGGGGCTGGCTGGGACTGATCACACCCTCACATTCCTGGTAGATCTTGAGGATGCTGCCGGTAATGGGCGCGAGTACCTGCACCACGTCCTCAGGGTTTGAGGATTTCTCCCCGGCGTGGCGCAGGGCCGTGCGCGCGGCCTCGAGTTCGTGGTTGGCGACGTCCTCGGCGAACCGGGCCGAGCGCAGTGCAGCATCGCTGCTGCGTTTGAAGGCCTCGGCCTGATCCAGCCTTTCTTCCGAGATGTGGCCCTGTTGCACCAGCGGTGCCAGGCGCACAAGTTCCTTCTCGGCCAGGTCGGCCTCGGAAGCGGCGACCTGGATATTCTCCCGGGCGGCGAGCAATGCCGCCTCCGCCGCAGAGACCCGGGCGCTGGCCTCGGCGCGGCTGCGCGGGTCGAGTGGCTGTGATTGCAGGGGATTGATCCTGGCCAACACCTCGCCTTTCTCGATCGGGTCGCCAACGTCCAGGTCGACGCGACAGACAGTGCCGGCAACCGGCGCGGTGATGACATAGCGGTCGATCACCCGGGTCCTGCCTTCCTCCTGGATACTGACCTGCATCGGCGCGCGACTCGCCACGGCGATGTCGACCAGTCGCGGCTGGGGCCGGAAGCCATACGCCAGCGCCGCCACGATGGCCAGCAACACAGCCAGCCAGGTGAGGCGTCTTTGCCATTGTACGTTCATCGTCAGTCCTTTGTTTTCAGTACTTCTATCAGGTCGAGCGCGTCGAGCCGACGTCTCACCAGCAATGCCGATACGGCGGAGGCGACCAGTACCACCAGCGCGGCGAAGGCATAGGTCGCAGGTTCGAGAACCAGCGGGACGCGATACATTTCATTGCCGATGCTGGAGGCGATATACCCGCACAGCGCGCGACCGAACCAGAGGCCGGGCGGCATGGCTACGAGTGTCAGCAGGGCCAGTTCGCCGAGCAGGATGTAGGAGATCTCGCCGCGCGTATAACCCAGTACGCGCAGGCTGGCCAGTTCGCGACTGCGTTCGGTCAGCGTGATACGCGCGCTGTTGTAGACCACGCCCACTGCAATGACCACGGCGAACAGGGTCGCCACGAAGGTCCAGAACAGCATGGATTCGTCCATCGTACGGTGGAAGTTTTCGATCTCCTGGGTGCGGATGACCGAGCCGACGACCCTGGGCCGCTCCTTCAGATGCCGGTAAATCTCGTCGGCGTATTTTTCATCGATGTACAGATAGGCGCCGGAGATGACATCGCCGTCGCCTATGAGCCGGTTGAGGGCGTCGAGATCCATGTATGCGCCGACGCCGAGGTCCTGGCGGATCAGCGCGGTGACGGGAATCTGCCGGATCGGCATGCTGCCTTCGAGTATTTCGACCGTCAGCGGCTGGCCGCTCTCGATATGCAGGATCTCCCTGGCCAGGTAGTCGTTGAGGACGATGCCGTCGCCCGGCAGTTCGACGATATTGAGATCGCTGTCCACCAGCCGCTTGATGATCGCACCGGGTTCGAATGCCGAGATATACACCCGGTACTCACGGTGTTGGTAGCGCAGCCTCGCCGGCACGTTGCGAACAGGCTCGCCATAGTCGACGCCGCGCAGGCTTTCCAGTTCGGTCAGTGCGCGGCGCGAAGTAGCCTCGCTGAATCCGACCGCCAGGTCCTCGCGTTGTGACAGGCCGTAGTGCACATCCATCATGTAGTTGATGGTGTTCTCCTGGAAGCGACCCGTCATCAGCATGCCGACAGCCAGTGCGATCCCCAGGATCGACATCAACGACTTGACGGGCTTGTGGCCGAGGTTGCGCAGAATCATCCGGGTCGGTGTCGAGAGCAGGCGCTGGAACCCCAGTTCCTCGATCAATGTCGTGTGGTAGCGGGCCGGCGCGACCGGACGCATGGCCTCGGCCGGTTTCAGGCGAGCGATGGCGCGCACCGCGGCCAGGGTCCCCAGCAACCCGGTGATGATGGTGATCACACTCGCCTGGGCGATGCGCAGGGGGTGCAGTTCGAAGCGCAGGAACGGCAGGCGGAAATACTCCACGTAAATGGCGCTGAGCAGCGTGCCCAGCCAGGCGCCGGCGGCGATGCCGAGTACGATACCGGCCAGCACAATCAGCATGATTAATTGCAGGTAGTGTGCCGAAACGGAAACGTTCGAATAGCCGAAGGCCTTCAGGGCCGCGATCTGTTCGCGCTGGGTGCTGACCAGTCGGGTGACGACGGTGTGCAGCAGGAATGCAGCGACCCCGAGGAAAATAATCGGGAACAGGCCGGAGAGGTTTTCCAACTGGTCGAGTTCCTGTGCCAGGAACTGGTGCGAGGGCTGGTATTCGCGGGCGAATGCGCCGATGCCGCCATAGGGCTTGAGAATGTCGTCGATCCGGTCGATTACCCCCTGTTCGTCGGCGTCGCGTGTCAGTGTCAGAACCGCGTAATTGAATGCCCCCTCCATGTCGTAGGCATTCGCCAGCGCCGTGCGTCCCATCCACAGGATGCCGTAGCGTTCGTAGTCTGGGAACATGCCGCCGGGGCGCAACTGGTGGATGAACTCCGGCGATCCGCCGGTGCCGACGATGCGCAACTGTTTGCGCTTGCCATTGATGATGACGCCCAGCCGGTCGCCCGGGTTCATGGCGTGCGCCTTCGCGAACGCCTCGCTGATGATGATTTCGTCGTTGTGCCCCTGCTCGATGGAACGCCCGGCGCGCAGGTACAGCCGATTGAGCAATGGCTCGCCGTGATCCGGAATCGAGGTCACGGTGCCGACGACGGGTTCACGGAAACCCTCGATATCGATGGTCAGTGGCGCCATCACCCGGGTATCGACCTTGTCGACGCCGTCGATCATGCGCAGGCGCCGGGCGACGGACTCGGGCGCGCGTTTGATCGGCACGAAGATTTCGGCGAAACGGTTTTCGCTGTAGTACAGGTCGCGACTGAGTAGCAGCGAGTCCAGCGTGCTCATGAACATCAGGTAGCAGGCGACGCCGCTTGCCAGCACTGCGGTAATGGCGAGGGATTGTCCTCGCAACTGCCACAGATCACGCCAGAGCTTGTGGTGCAGGGCCCGCATCGTGCTACCAACTCAGCTCGGCGGGGGACTGCCTGCTCGAGTTGATCTCGATATCCGCGATTCTGCCATCGCTGAGGCGGATGACCCGGTCGGCCATGCCGGCGATCGCGACGTTGTGGGTGATTACCGCCGTGGTCGTGCCCAGGTCGCGGTTGACCCTGGCCAGGGCCTCCAGCACCACGATCCCGGTACTGATATCCAGTGCGCCGGTGGGTTCATCGCATAGCAGCACATCGGGTCGCTTGGCGATGGCACGGGCGATGGCGACGCGCTGCTGCTCGCCACCGGAGAGCTGTGCCGGGAAATGATCCAGGCGATCACTGAGATTGACGAGTGCCAGCGCTTCATCCGGCGGCATCGGGTTGGTGGCGATCTCGGTGACCAGTGCGACGTTTTCGCGCGCGGTCAGGCTGGGAATGAGGTTGTAGAACTGGAAGACAAAACCCACGTGTTCGCGCCGGTAGCGGGTGAGCACCGCTTCCCGGAAAGTGCTGAGATCGTGGTCCTCATAGTTGACCGTGCCGCTGGTGGGCACATCCAGGCCGCCGAGTATATTCAGCAGGGTCGATTTCCCGCTGCCGGAGGGGCCGAGCAGGACGACGAACTCACCTTTGTACAGTTCGAGGTCGATACCGCGAAGCGCGTGCACCTGTACCTCGCCCATCTGGTAGACCTTGGTGACGCCGCGAGTGCGGAAGGCAACCTCCGTGTCTGTCCTGTGTGGGCTGCGGGCTATCATCAATGTTCGGTCCCGAATTAAATGAATAGCACAACCACACTAGTTCGGATCTGCCCTGGACCGCATGATGCAGGTCAGGAAACGGCGGGATCAGGGCGCAGCGGTGACAGGGGAGGGGTTCGCACCCGGATCATTCAGCGCTCCGGTTTGCGAGCGATGATCGTCTTCACCACATCCAGGTAGATATTGTCGACCGCTATCACGTCGAAGCCCGCCGCTTTCACGTTGTCCACCGTGGGCCGGTTCATCGCGGGCCCGAGTTTCTCCGTGAGTTTGGTCATCAGGTCCATCATCGGCTTGAACGGGTAGAAGCGACTGCCGGTGTGCTCGAACATGCATAACTCGCCGCCCGGCTTGAGCACGCGGTACAGCGCCTTCAGGCCGTTGACCGGGTCCGGCACCGAGCAGAAGGTGCAGGCGGTGAACACCTGGTCGAAGCTGTCGTCGGCGAAGGTCATCTCGTGCACGTCCATCTGTCGCGCCTCGATCTCCCCGTCGTAGGCGGCGATGCGGGCGGTTGCCTGCTCCAGCATCTTTGGGCTGATGTCTATCGCGGTGATGTGCTTGCCGGGGGGGAAGGTGGGTATGTCCAGCCCCGTGCCCAGGGCCATGAACAGGATCGGGCCGTCGCCCATGCGCGCAAACAGCGCCTCTTTCGCCGGCCGCCAGCGCACTTCCGCGCCGCGACTGGCCATCAGGTCGAAGGTTGGGGCGGCCTTGTCCCATTTTTCCTGTGTTACCGTATCCACCATGCCATTTCCTCCTGCAGCGTGAACGTGAACCCGTCCAAAAAGTGGGTCAGATACGCCTTTTTTTGATGTCTCGGCTACATGCGTCGTAGCCCGGGGTCAGAGCCCTTTTTTTGTAAAGCAAAAAAGGGCTCTGACCCCTTAAAAAAGGGCTCTGACCCCTCAGTTCATTTGCGGGCCGCGGATGGTGTTGTTGAGTATCCATACCGCGACGATGCAGGCCAGTCCGCAGACGGCGCCTTCGAAGGCGGCGCCGCCGGCGTCGAGCATGCCCATGGCGCCGCGCATGCCGGTCACCATGCCCGCGACCATGCCGGTGAGCATTAGCGGCACCATGACCTCCATGGCGCCGAGGAAGATGCTGAAGGGGATGAACACGAAGGTGGCCAGCAGCATGCCGACCGCCATGGCGATGAACATGGCCAGCCACATGTTCCAGCCGGTGGGGATCATCAGCCAGACCAGCCAGCCGATGAAGGCGCCGCCGAGCAGGTTGGCGAGCAGGTCGCCGAGGACGAAGTAGAGCCTGTTGTCCATGCTGGTTTCCCCCCAGGGGCGGCCTGACAGCCGCGAAGTTTGTGTCATCATGCCACAGAATAGGTCATGACATGGGCACGCGCCCCTCCCAGACCCTATAATGCGCGCATCGCCTGACCCCGGAGTTCCCGCGTGCAATTCGCCGGCAGCCATATCCTGTCCATCGCCCAGTTCGAGCGGCCCGACGTGGAGCACATCTTCACCGTCGCCGACCGCATGCAGCCCTACGCCCACCGCAAGCGGGTGACCAAGGTGCTCGATGGCGCCATCCTCGGCAACATGTTCTTCGAGCCCAGCACGCGTACACGGGTCAGCTTCGGCAGCGCGTTCAACCTGCTCGGCGGCGAGGTGCGCGAGACCACCGGCTTTGAGTCCTCCGCCATCGCCAAGGGCGAATCACTCTATGACACGGCGCGGGTGCTCAGCGGCTACTCCGACGTCATCGTCATGCGCCACCCCGCCGAGGGCTCGGTGGCGGAGTTCGCCGCCGCCAGCCGCGTGCCGGTACTCAACGGCGGCGACGGCAGCAACGAACACCCCAGCCAGGCACTGCTCGACCTGTACACCATCCGCAAGGAACTGGCCGGCCGCGGCCGGGGGCTCGAGCACCTGCGCATCGCCATGGTCGGCGACCTGCGCTACGGCCGTACCGTGCACTCCCTGTGCAAGCTGCTCGGCCTGTTCCAGGGTGTGCAGGTGGTGCTGGTCTCGCCGGATGAACTGCGTATGCCCGGGGAGATCGTCGAGGCCATGCGCGAGGCCGGCCTCGATGTGCTGGAATCGGACCAGTTGGAAGCCAGCATCGCCCACGTCGATATCGTCTACTCCACCCGCATCCAGGAGGAGCGCTTCCAGTCCCAGGCCGAGGCCGACCTCTACCGCGGCCGCTTCCGCCTCAACCAGAGCGTGTACACCGCCAACTGCGAACCTAACACGGTAATCATGCACCCGTTGCCGCGCGACTCGCGCAACAACGCCCGCGAGCTGGACGACGACCTCAACGACAACCCCAACCTGGCCATCTTCCGCCAGACCGACAACGGCGTGCTGGTGCGTATGGCGCTGTTCGCCCTGGTGCTGGACGTCGCCGACGAGGTCGACCGCCACGCCCGCGACGTCAACTGGTATACCGCGGGGCGCTTCTGATGCCGCTGCAGCTGACCTTCGGCGCCGGCGATGTGCGCATCCTCGAGGACGAAACCGTCTTCCAGGGGTATTTCCAGATCCGCCGCGTGACCCTGCAGTACCGCGCCTTCGACGGCGGCTGGGTGGAGCCGCAGGTGCGCGAGATCTTCGAGCGCGGCGACGCCGTCGGCGTGCTGCCCTACCACCCCGAGACCGATTCCCTGGTGCTGATCGAGCAGTTCCGCCCCGGCGCCATGCGCGGTGACGACAGCCCGTGGATGCTTGAGCTGGTCGCCGGCATCGTCGAGCCCGACGAGTCCGACGAGGAAGTCGCCCACCGCGAGGCGATGGAAGAGGCCGGCTGCGAGCTGCTCGAACTGGCCCCCATCGCCACTGTCGTTCCCAGCGCCGGCGCCTGCAGCGAGCAGGTGCGCCTGTTCTGCGGCCGCGCGTCCAGAGCGGCGGTGGGCGGTGTGCACGGGGTGCCGGAGGAGGGCGAGAATATCCTCGTGCACTCGGTACCGGTGGACGACGCCTTCCGCCTGCTGGACGAGAACCGCGTGCCCAACGGCCACACCTTGATCGCCATGCTCTGGCTGCGCAACCACATCGACGAGCTGCGGGAGCGCTGGGGCTGAGGCCCGCGACTACCGCGCTTGTCCACCTCGACCGACACGCCCAAGCACGGCCTGCTGCGCTCCAGCGCGCTGGTCGGGGCCATGACAATGGTCTCGCGGGTGCTCGGGCTGGTGCGCGACGTGGTGATCGCAGCGTTCATCGGCGCCAGCGCCAATGTCGGCGCAGACGCCTTCTTCGTCGCCTTCAAGATTCCCAACTTCCTGCGCCGCCTGTTCGCGGAAGGGGCCTTTTCCCAGGCCTTCGTGCCGGTGCTGGCCGACTACCGCCATGCCGGCGACCTCGGCGCCGTGCAGGCCCTGGTCAATCGCGTGGCCGGGGTGCTCGGCGGCAGCCTGCTGCTGCTCACCTCGCTGTCGATTATCGCCGCGCCGCTGGTGGCCACCCTGTTCGCCCCCGGTTTTATCGACCAGCCGGAGAAATTCACCCTCACCGCCGACCTGATCCGCATCACCTTTCCCTACCTGCTGCTGATCTCCATGACCGGCTTTTGCGGCGCCATCCTCAACAGTTACGGTCGTTTCGCGGTGCCTGCGTTCACCCCGGTGTTCCTCAACCTGTGCCTGATCTTCGCCGCGGTGGTGGCCTCGCCCTGGTTCGAGCAGCCGGTGTTCGCCCTGGCCTGGGGGGTGTTTTTCGCCGGGGTGGTGCAGCTGCTGTTCCAACTGCCCTCGTTGTACCGCCTGGAACTGGTGCCGCGGCCGATGTTCGACGTCAAGCATGAAGGGGTGCGACGCATACTCAAGCTGATGGTGCCGGCCCTGTTCGGCGTCTCGGTCAGCCAGATCAACCTGTTGCTGGACACGGTACTGGCGTCCTTCCTGCCCAATGGCAGCGTGTCCTGGCTGTACTACTCGGACCGTCTCTCGGAGCTGCCGCTGGGGGTGTTCGGCGTGGCGATTGCCACGGTGATCCTGCCCAATCTCTCCGCCCACCGCGCCGCCGCTCGCGAGGAGCAGTTCGCCTTCACCCTGGACTGGGCGATGCGCCTGGTGCTGCTGATCGGCGTGCCCGCCGCGGTGGCGCTGGTGCTGCTGGCCGAGCCGATCCTGGTCACCCTGTTCCAGTACGTGGAGTTCAATGCGGTGGACACGGCGATGTCTTCCCTCAGCCTGCGCGCCTACAGCCTGGGCCTGGTGGCGTTCATGCTGGTCAAGGTGCTGGCGCCGGGCTACTACGCGCGCAAGGACACCGCGACTCCGGTGAAAATCGGCATTATCGCCATGCTCGCCAACATGGCCTTGAACCTGGCCTTCGTGCTGCCGCTGCTGTGGTATTTCAATGTCGGCCATATGGGTCTGGCGCTGGCCACTTCGGTGGCGGCCTGGCTCAACGCCGGGCTATTGCTGCGCGGCCTCCTGCGTGACGGCGTCTACGCCTGGCAGCCGGGCTGGGGCGGTTTCTGCCTGCGCCTGCTGCTCGGCACTGTCGCCATGGCCGCCGTCCTGCTGATGCTGGCCGGGGACCCCGCCCTGTGGCAGGACTGGGGCTGGCAGCGCCGGGCCCTCGAACTCGCGCTGTTGTGTGCCGCCGGCGCCGGCACCTATCTCGCGGTACACCTGCTGGCCGGTACGCGCCTGCGCCACCTGCGCGCGCCCTCGGCGGTATGACGGGCAATTCGCGGACGGCCCCCGGCGTTTTCGCTGCGCCCCGGTTTGGCTATAATTGCGCGTTTGATTTGACCCGGCTTTCCCTGATTCGATGGAGCTGATACGCGGCCTGCACAATTTGCGGCCCAGACACCGCGGTTGCGTGGCCACGATCGGGGCCTTCGACGGCGTGCATCTGGGGCACCAGGCCGTGCTCGCGCACCTGCAGCAGAAGGCGCAGGACCTGGGCCTGCCCGCGGTGGTCATCGTATTCGAGCCGCTGCCGCGCGAATACCTGGCGCCGATCCAGGCCCCGGCGCGGATCATGAGCTTCCGCGAGAAGTTCGAGGCCATGCAGGAACTCGGGGTGGACCGCCTGCTGCGCATCCGCTTCAACGAGAGCCTGCGGGTGATGGCGCCAAAGGATTTCCTGCGCCGGGTGTTCGTCGAGGGCCTGGGCGTGCGTTACGTGGTGCTCGGCGACGACTTCCGCTTCGGCAAGGCGCGCCAGGGCAACCTCGCGCTGGTGCAGGAGGAGGGCCGCTTGTACGGCTACGAGGCCCAGCCGACCTCCACCTGTGAGGTGCAGGGCGAGCGGGTGAGCAGCACGCGCATCCGCGAGGCGCTGGAGGCGGCGGATTTCGGCCTGGCGGAACGCCTGCTGGGACGCCCCTACAGCATCTCCGGCAAGGTGGTCTACGGCCGCCAGTTGGGCAAGCAGATCGGCACGCCCACCGCCAACCTGCAGCTGTTCCGCCTGCGCGCGCCGCTGTCCGGCGTGTACGCGGTGGAGGTGAGCGGGGCCGGCCTGGAACGGGCCGAGGGCGTGGCCAATGTCGGCGTGCGGCCGACGGTGGACGACAGCATCACCGCCAACCTGGAGGTGCACCTGCTGGACCGGGAGATCGGCCTGTACGGCCAGCACATCTCGGTGAGCTTCCGCCACAAGCTGCGCGACGAGAAGAAATTCGATTCCGTCGACGACCTGCGCGCCGCCATTGCGCGCGACATCGACAACACACGAGCCTGGTTCGCACAGCGGCCGGCCTGAAGAGCCTTATGAGTGATTACAAAGAAACACTGAACCTCCCGCAGACCGCCTTCCCGATGAAGGCCAGCCTGGCGCAGCGCGAACCGCAGCGCCTCAAGCAGTGGCAGGAGGCCGACCTGTACGGCAAGATCCGCGCCGCGGCGGCGGGGCGCCCGAAATTCATCCTCCACGACGGCCCCCCCTACGCCAACGGCGACCTGCACGTGGGCCACGCGGTGAACAAGATCCTCAAGGACATCATCGTCAAGGCGCGCGGCCTGGACGGCTTCGACGCGCCCTACGTGCCGGGCTGGGACTGCCACGGCCTGCCCATCGAATTGAATGTCGAGAAGAAGGTCGGCAAGCCGGGGGTGAAGGTGACCCCCGCCGAGTTCCGCCAGAAGTGCCGCGAGTACGCCGCCGGCCAGGTCGACAAGCAGCGCACGGACTTCGTGCGCATGGGCGTGTTCGGCGACTGGGACAACCCCTACCTGACCATGAATTTCCGCTTCGAGGCGGATATCGTGCGCACGCTGGGGCGCATCGCCGCCAACGGTCACCTGCACAAGGGCTTCAAGCCGGTGCACTGGTGCATGGACTGCGGCTCCGCCCTGGCCGAGGCCGAGGTGGAGTACAAGGACAAGCAGTCCCCGGCGATCGACGTGGCCTACGCCGCGCTGGACCCGGAGGCTGTCAACAAAGCCTGCGGCACCGACTACCCCGGCGAGATCGCCATCCCCATCTGGACCACCACGCCCTGGACCCTGCCGGCGAGCATGGCGGTGAGCCTGGCGCCGCAGCTGGAGTACGTGATGCTGGCCGGTGAGGGCCGCGCGCTGGTCGTCGCCGCCGAACTGGCCGAATCCTGCGCCAAACGCTACGGCCTCGGCGAGCCGGAGATTCTCGGCCGCTGCCTCGGCGCGGCCCTCGAAGGCCAGCTGCTGCAGCACCCCTTCCTGGAGCGCCAGGTGCCGGTGCTGCTGGGCGACCACGTCACCACCGACGCCGGTACCGGCGCCGTGCACACCGCCCCGGCCCACGGCCAGGAGGACTTCGCGGTGGGCAGCCAGTACGGCATCGAGGTGTACAACCCGGTGGGCGGCAACGGCGTGTTCCTGCCCGATACCGAATTCTTCGCCGGCCAGCACGTGATGAAGGCCAACCCGGAGATCATCGAATTGCTGCGCGAGCGCGGCGTGCTGCTGCACGACGAGGCCTACGAGCACTCCTACCCGCACTGCTGGCGCCACAAGACGCCGATCATCTTCCGCGCCACGCCGCAGTGGTTTGTCAGCATGCAGCAGAACGGCCTGCTGGACGCCGCCAAGGCCGCGGTCGAGGAGGTGCAGTGGGTGCCGGACTGGGGCAAGGCGCGCATCGACGCCATGCTGGAGAGCCGCCCGGACTGGTGTATCTCGCGCCAGCGCACCTGGGGCGTGCCGATCGCGCTGTTCGTGAACCGCGCCAGCGGCGAGCTGCACCCGCGCACCCAGGAACTGATGGAGCAGGTGGCCCTGCGTATCGAGGAGGCCGGCATCGACGCCTGGTTCGACCTCGATCCGGCCGAGCTGCTGGGCGATGAGGCCGCCGATTACGAGAAGGTCACCGACACCCTCGACGTGTGGTTTGATTCCGGCGTCACCCACGCCTGCGTGCTGCGCCAGCGACCCGAACTGCAGGCCCCGGCGGACCTCTACCTGGAGGGCTCCGACCAGCACCGCGGCTGGTTCCAGTCCTCCCTGCTCACCGGCATCGGCGCCTACGGCGAGGCGCCGTACCGCGCCGTGCTCACCCACGGCTTCACCGTCGATGGCGAGGGGCGCAAGATGTCCAAGTCCATCGGCAACATCGTGCCCGCGGCCAAGGTGATGAAGGACCTCGGCGCGGACATCCTGCGCTTGTGGGTAGCGGCGGCGGACTTCCGCGGCGAGGTCGCGGTCTCCGACGAGATCTTCAAGCGCACCGCCGACGCCTACCGCCGCATCCGCAACACCGCGCGCTTCCTGCTCGCCAACCTCAACGGCTTCGAGCCGGCCCGCGACGCCCTGGCCTGGGAGGACATGCTCTCCCTGGACCGCTGGGCGGTGGACCGCGCCGCGGCCCTGCAGGAGGAGATCCAGCGCGACTACAGCGGCTGCCAGTTCCACCTCATCTACCACAAGGTGCACAATTTCTGTGCCGGCGACCTCGGCGGCTTCTACCTCGACGTGATCAAGGACCGCCAGTACACCACCCGCGCGGATTCCGTGGCGCGGCGCTCGGCGCAAACCGCGCTGTACCTGATCGCCGAAGCCATGGTGCGCTGGATCGCGCCCATCCTCAGCTTCACCGCCGAGGAGATCTGGGAAAACCTGCCCGGTGAGCGCGGCGAGTCCGTGTTCCTGGAACTCTGGTACGCAGGCTTGCACAAGCTGTCCGGCGACGAGGCCATGGGCCGCGACTTCTGGCGGCAGATGATCGCCGTGCGCGACGCCGTCAACAAGGCCATGGAAGAGCGCCGCGCGGCGGGTGAGCTGCGCGGATCGCTGGATGCGCAGGTGACCCTGTACGCGGCGCCCGAGTTGCACGCGCAACTGGCGGAGCTGGGCGAGGAGCTGCGCTTCGTGCTGATTACCTCCGCAGCCACCCTGCAGCCGCTGGGGGCCGCGCCGGAAGACGCCGCTGCCAGTGGCATCGATGGCCTGCGTTTGCAGGTCTCGGCTTCGCAGGCGCCCAAGTGCGAGCGCTGCTGGCACCGCCGCGAGGACGTCGGCAGCATCGCCGCGCATCCCACCCTGTGCGGGCGCTGCGTGGAGAACGTGGATGGCGACGGCGAGCCGCGGCACTTTGCCTGATTTCGCGGGGCCTGATGCATTGAAAGCGTTCCGCTGGTACGCACTGGCGCTGATCGTCGTGGCGGCCGACCTTTACACCAAGCAGCTGGCCAGTACCCTGCTGCAGTACGCTCGGCCACAACCGGTGTTTTTCTGGTTCGACCTGACCCTGCACCATAATGAGGGCGCCGCCTTCAGTTTCCTCAGTGGCGCCGGCGGCTGGCAGCGCTGGCTGTTCACCGCTATCGCCGTGGCCATGAGCGTGTTCATCGGCGGTTGGATCTGGGTAGGGCGGCGCGCTCACTGGCTGCTGGGCCTGGGCCTGGGCTTGATTCTCGGCGGCGCCCTCGGCAACCTGTACGACAGGCTGACGCTGGGCTACGTGGTCGATTTCATCTCCGTGCACTGGCGCGGATGGTACTTCCCGACCTTCAACCTGGCCGACTCGGCGATTACCGTCGGCGCTGCCTGCCTGTTACTCGATAGCGTCCTCCAACGGGGACGGGAGCAAGCATGATCGAAAACAGCGTACCCGTATCCGAGGGTACCCGTGTCTTCCTCAATTTTTCCGTGAGCCTGGACGACGGCTCGGAAGTGGATTCCAACTTCGGCGGCGAGGCGGTGGATTTCGCCGTGGGCGACGGTTCACTGCTGCCCGGTTTCGAGCGCCTGCTGTTCGGCATGACCGCCGGCCAGCGCCAGTTGTTCACTGTGCCGCCGGAGGATGCCTTCGGCCAGCCCAACGAGAACAACGTGCAGCGCATCGACCGCGAGCACTTCGACCCGGACGCCGAGCTGAGCCTGGGCCTGGTGTTCTCCTTCGCCGACGCCAGCGGCGGCGAGGTGCCCGGGGTGGTGGTCGGATTCGACGACGACGAGGTCACGGTGGATTTCAACCATCCCCTGGCCGGGCGCACGATACTGTTCGACGTGCTGGTACACCGCGTGGAACCGCTGGAACTGCACTGATGGAAATCCAGCTGGCCAACCCGCGCGGCTTCTGCGCCGGCGTCGACCGCGCCATCGATATCGTCAACCGCGCGCTGGAGGTGTTCGGTGCACCCATCTATGTGCGCCACGAGGTCGTGCATAACAAGTTCGTGGTCGAGGACCTGCGCTCGCGCGGGGCGGTGTTCGTCGATGAGCTGGAAGAGGTGCCCGACGACTGCATCGTGATTTTCAGTGCTCACGGCGTCTCCCAGGCTGTGCGCATCGAGGCCGATCGCCGCCACTTGCGCGTGTTCGACGCCACTTGCCCGCTGGTGACCAAGGTGCATATCGAGGTGGCGCGCTTCAGCGCCGAGGGGCGTGAGTGCGTGCTCATCGGCCACGCCGGCCACCCGGAGGTCGAGGGCACCATGGGCCAGTACGACCACAGCGCCGGCGGCGACATCTACCTGGTGGAGGACGAGGCCCAGGCCGCCGCCCTGCAGGTGCGCCAGCCCGAGCGCTTGTGCTATGTCACCCAGACCACGCTGTCCATGGATGATACCGCGCGGGTCATCGATACCCTGCGCGCGCGCTTCCCGCAGATCGAGGGGCCGCGCAAGGACGATATCTGCTACGCCACCCAGAACCGCCAGGACGCGGTCAAGCAGCTGGCCGCCAATTGCGACCTGGTACTGGTGGTGGGGTCGCCCAACTCCTCGAACTCCAACCGCTTGCGCGAGCTGGCTGAACGCATGGGGGCCGATGCCCACCTGCTCGACGGTGCCGCCGATATCGACCCGGCCTGGCTAGTGGGCAAGCGGCGCATCGGGGTGACCGCCGGGGCTTCCGCGCCCGAGGTGCTGGTGCAGGAGGTGGTTGCAGGCTTGCGCGCGCTGGGCGCGGATGCGCCGCTGGAGGTCGCCGGGCGGCCGGAAAACGTCACCTTCTCGCTGCCGCGCGAATTGCGTATCGAGGCCCGCGAAATCTGAGCTCCGCTGTCACCCGGTTGCGGGGCGCCTCCAGCGCGCGACGCTGATTCCGGGGTCGATCACCAGTTTCCCCACTGGTGGTCGCATTCCCCCGCTGACGATCATTTCCGGCACCTCGCCGCGTCATTTCCCGCCAGAATCGGCCCGATCAGGGCATTCCCTCGCGCCGCGCCCCCGGCCCGCTATGCTGCGCGCAGGAGGGACGATCCATGGACGGAGCGCGTTGCCCCCGGGGCTTTACCCTGGTCGAACTGCTGGTGGTACTCGCCGTGCTGGGCATCCTGCTCGGCGCGGCCCTGCCCGGTTTCGAGCAGATTGGCGAGGCGTCGCGCATGCGCAGCGCCGTGCAGCACCTGCTGCTGGATGTCATGTTCACGCGCAACCAGGCGATCAAGCGCAATGTCCCGGCGATTCTCTGCCCCTCTCGGCATGCCGCCGGTGGCGAGCGCAGCTGCGAGGGGGCGTATCGCGACGGCTGGCTGGTGTTCGCCGACCTCGACCACGACCGCGAGCTGGACCCCAACGAGCCCCTGCTGCGGCTGGCTGCAGCGCTGCCAGACAGCCTGCGGGTGACCAACCGCGCCGCCACCCGCACGGCGGACGAGCGTATCGCCTACCTGCCGGACGGCACCTCGCGGCGCAATCTCACGCTGATGATCTGCTCGCAGCTGCGACCGGAACTGGAATCGCGCGCCCTGGTGCTCAACCGCGTGGGGCGGCCGCGGGTGGCGCGCGGCTGGGGGGAATGCCCGCCGTCGGGATAGACGGCCGGGGCCGGGAAGTCGGGTGGCCCGGCGCGGGCCTACTCGTCGAGGCCGAGCTTTTTCAGCCGGTAGCGCAGGCTGCGGAAGCTGATGCCCAGCAGCTTGGCGGTGGCGGTCTTGTTCCAGCGCGAGTCCTCCAGCGCCTTGCTCAGGATCTCGCGCTCGATGTCCTCGAGGTAGCCCTCGAGGTTGCCGTAGGCCTCGTCCGCGGACCAGGAGTGGCTGCCCTCGCGGTCGCTCTTGCGGGTGCGTGCGTGGGGCGAGCGCGGCGAGGCGCTGGACTGGGTGAGCTGCAGGTTGTCGGCGGTGATGGTGTCGCCCTCGGCCAGGGCCAGGGAGCGCTCCAGGATGTTCTCCAGTTCGCGCACGTTGCCGGGGAAGGTATAGGCACAAAGGGCCTCGATGGCGGAATCGTCCAGCCGCATGCTGCGCGAACCCTGCTCGCCGGCGATGCGCTGCAGCAGGGCGGGGGCGAGCAGGGGCAGGTCCGCCATGCGCTCGCGCAGGCTGGGCACGTGGATATCGATGACATTGATGCGGTAGTAGAGGTCGTTGCGGAAGCGCCCGGCCTCCACTTCGGCGGCGAGGTCCTTGTGCGTGGCGCTGAGGATGCGCACGTCGATGGCCTGCTCCTCGCTGGCACCGACCGGGCGGATCGCCTTTTCCTGGATGGCGCGCAGCAGCTTGACCTGCATGGACAGCGGCAGGTCGGCCACCTCGTCGAGGAACAGGGTGCCGCCGGCGGCGGCCTGGAACAGGCCGGGCTTGTCGCCGGTGGCGCCGGTGAAGCTGCCCTTCATGTGGCCGAACAGCTCGCTCTCCATCAGCTCCGGCGGTATGGCGCCGCAGTTCACCGCGATAAAACTGCCGGCGGAGCGCGGCCCGTGGTTGTGGATGAGCCGTGCCACCACCTCCTTGCCACTGCCGGATTCACCGCGGATATGCACCGGGGCCTGGCTGCGCGCCAGCTTGTCGATCTGTTTGCGCAGGCCGCGGATTTCGGGGGTCTCGCCGATCAGGCGCTGGTCCACCGGGCGCCCGGGTTTCTCCGCCGCCAGGCCCAGTTGCAGGGCGTTGGCCACCAGCTTGCGCAGGGTGTCCAGCTCGATGGGTTTGCTGATGAAATCGAAGGCGCCGGCCTTGAGCGCGGTGATCGCGGTCTCGACGCTGCCGTGGGCGGTGATCATGGCCACCGGGATGTGCGCGTGTTCGCGCGAGATGAACTCCACCAGCTGGATGCCGTTGCCGTCCGGCAGTTTCATGTCGGTCAGGCACAGGTCCGGGGAGACCTCCGCCACCATGTCGCGGGCCTCGCCCAGGGTTGCGGCGCTGAAGGTGTCCAGGCCCATGCGCGCGAGGGTGATGTCCAGCAGTTCGCGGATGTCGGGTTCGTCGTCGACGATGAGTACTCGCTGTGCAGGCATTCAGATGGTTCTCTGGCTCAGGGCGATGCGGAAACAGCTCTCGCCCTGTTCGGTGGGGCGGTAGCTGAGGTCTGCATTGTTGATTTCACATAATTCCTTGCACAGGAACAAGCCCATGCCGCTGCCCTCGGAAACGGTGGTGAAAAACGGCTCGAACAGTTTGGCGCGGTCCGCCGGGGCCACGCCGGCACCGTTGTCGATGACGTTGATCGAGCAGGCCTGGGCGACGAAATCGAGCTCCACCACGATGCGTGCGCTCTCCGTGCCGCCCGCCATGCCGCTGTGGCGCAGCGCGTTGTTCAGCAGGTTGGTCATCACCCGGCCCAGGTTCTCCGGGTCGAACTCGATGATCAGCTCCTTGTAGCGGCAGTCCACGGTGATGTCCGCGGGCCGGTTGAGGCCCTGCAGGTACTCGCGCACGTAGCTCTCCAGCCACTGGTCGAGCTCCAGGTACTCGGGCTTGGGCGGTTCGCGGCGGGAGATCTGCATGACGCTCTCTACGATCTGGTTCACCCGCTCGCTGTGGTTCTGGATGATCTGCGCCATGCGCTGGTCGCTGTCGCTGAGCTCCTCCGACTCCAGCAGCAGTTGCGCCGCGTGGCTGATGGCGCCCAGCGGGTTGCGGATTTCGTGGGCGATGCTTGCGGTCAGGCGGCCCAGGGAGTTGAGCTTGAGCGATTGCGCGTACTGGGTGACCGGCGTGTAGTCCTCGATGAAGACCAGCGAGTCGTGGCTGTTGCTCGGCTGCAGTTCGCGGAAGTGGGCGATGATCGAGGGCGAGTCCTCCTGCACGCGAAACGGCCGCGCGCGGTGGTGACCGTTGTCCTGCCACTGTTCGAACTGGTCGGCCAGTTCCGTGCAGTAGTCCGCCAGCAGCCGGCCCTGGTCCATGAACGCCGGACGGTCCGGGACCAGCAGCTTGGAGGCCGCCTTGTTCATCACGCGCACGAAGCCCTCGTCGTTGACCAGCAGGATGCCGGTGTCCATGTGCTGCACGATCTGCTCGTTCAGGCGCTGCAGGTCATACAGGTCGCTGGCCCGGGTGCGCGCCAGCTCCTCGGCGCGGCTCAGGCGCTGCACCACCACCTGCACCATCAGCGAGACCAGGAACACCAGCGCGCCGAGCAGCCCCGCGGGGAACAGCGAGCGCACCTCGCGGATACCCTCGGCGATAAACCACACGGTGTCGCCGAGCAGGGCGAGCGCGGAGAGGGCGGCAATCAGCGTCGCCAGCGTGCGATTGCTGAGCAGCACCGCGCTGGCGGCAACGGTGATCACCAGCAGCACCGGGATGCCGCTGATCACACCGCCGCTGGCGTGGGACATCAGGCTGATGGCGACGATGTCGGTGGCGAAGATCGCGACCAGGATGCGCGGCCCGACGCTGCGCCCGAGGAACGCGACCAGCGGGACGTTGGTGGCCAGGTAGAGCACGGAGACCCAGATATACAGCTCCGGGTACAGGATGCCGACGAATTGCCGGGTATTGGGGCTGACCAGCATGATCAGCAGCACCAGCGAGACCAGCGCGCGGTAGGCCACGTAGATGCGGAAGGGCGCGAGACTGTGCGCGCCGGAGGACCTGCTGGGCCTGGTGAGAATGGCTGGGCGGTTCACGGTGGCTCGAAGCCTGTTATCTTTGCTGGCGAATCAATGTCCAGTGTATCAGGCATGACCCCAATTCGGGCTGGCCTGCGGCGCAAGTTTTGCGGAAAATAGCGCTCCCCGAAAGCTATCCCGAGCCGTGTTATGGCAAGCCTGGACATTCTCTGTGCGCAAATGAATACGCTGGTCGGCGATTTCGACGGCAACACCGAGCGCGTCATCGACATCGTCCAGCGCGCCTGCTCGGCGCGGCCCGAGCCGGTGGTGGTGTTCCCCGAACTCACCCTGTGCGGCTACCCGCCGGAAGACCTGCTGCTGCGCCCCAGCGTCGGGTTGCGCGTGGAGCGCGCGCTCACCTGCCTGCTCGCCGAACTGCCCGGTGAGGCCTGGGTTCTGATCGGCTACCCCCGTCGTGAAGGCCGCGCGTTGTACAACGTCGCCGGGGTCCTGCACGACGGGCGTATTATCGCCGAGTATCGCAAGCAACTGCTGCCCAACTACCAGGTGTTCGACGAAAAACGCTATTTCACCCCGGGCACCGAACCCTGCGTGGTGGAAATTGGCGGCGTACGTGTGGGGGTCACTATCTGCGAGGACATCTGGGAGCCGGAGCCGGCGGCGCAATCCGCGGATGCCGGCGCCGAGCTGCTGCTCAATCTCAACGCCTCCCCCTACCACCGCGGCAAGCGCGGCGAGCGCTGGGCGCTGGTGCGCGAGCGTGCGCGGCAGTCGGACCTGCCGGTGGTCTACGTCAACCAGGTCGGCGGCCAGGACGAACTGGTCTTCGACGGCGGCTCCTTCGCGGTCACCGCGGACGGCGATATCGCGGCCGCCGCGCCCAACTTCGAGGAAGGCGAATATTGGCTGAGCTTCGACGCCGGGGATCGGCGGAACCCCTTCAGCGGCCTGGCCATCGCCGAGCCTCTGGACGAACTGGAGGCGGTATGGCGCGCCCTGGTGTTGGGCGTGCGCGACTACGTCAACAAGAACGGCTTCAAGGGCGTGGTGCTGGGCCTGTCCGGCGGTATCGACTCGGCCCTGACCCTCGCTGTCGCGGTCGACGCCCTCGGCGCGGAGCGCGTCGAGGCGGTGATGATGCCGTTTCGCTATACGGCGCAGATGAGCGTGGAGGACGCGGCGGAGCAATCCCGCGTGCTCGGCGTGCGCCACTCGGTGATCTCCATCGAGCCGATCTACGACAGCTTCATGGCGGCCCTGGCGGACGAATTCGCCGGCACCGCTGTGGATACCACGGAGGAGAACCTGCAGGCGCGCTGTCGCGGCGTACTGCTCATGTCGATCTCCAACAAGAAGCGCTACCTGGTGCTCACCACGGGCAACAAGAGCGAGATGGCGGTGGGCTATTCGACGCTCTACGGCGACATGGCGGGCGGTTTCGACCCGATCAAGGACGTGCCCAAGACGCTGGTCTACCAGCTCAGCCGCTACCGCAACACCCTGGGTCCGTGCATCCCGCAGCGGGTGATCGACCGGCCACCTTCGGCGGAACTCGCGCCGGACCAGAAGGACGAGGACAGCCTGCCGCCCTACGATGTGCTCGATCGTATCCTTGAGTTGTATGTCGAGGAGGATATGAGCGCGGAGGCGATTATCGCCACGGGTATCGAGCGTGAGGCTGTGCTCCGGGTGGTTCGACTGGTCGATATCAACGAGTACAAGCGGCGGCAGGCGCCGGTGGGGGTGCGCATCACCAAGCGCGGGTTCGGGCGCGATCGGCGCTACCCCATCACCTCTGGGTGGCGGATCGGGGAATAGCCGGTTTCTCGACTTGCCGGTTCTGGCGCCGTAGCACCGCCTGTGAAACGGTCACAGGCTCCGCCAAGTTGCGGGCTGCTGGGGAGAGGGTATTACCCGCCGGTTCCGGCGCCGTAGCACCCCCGGCGAAACGGCCACAGGCTCCGCCAAGTTGCGGGCTGCTGGGGAGAGGGTATTACCCGCCGGTTCCGGCGCCGTAGCACCCCCGGCGAAACGGCCACAAGCTCCGCCGCGTTTGCGGGCCGCTGCGGAACTCGAGCATTTTTCGCTGCGCGAAAAATGCTCTCAGACAGTCCTCGCGGAAAGCCCCCGCAAACGCGGCTACGCAAAAAGCGGTGGCCTGATTGTTTCGCCGGGGGTGCTACGGCACCGGAACCTACCTTTTGATATATCCCCGGCTGTTTCTGGGCTTTCGCCCGATCCTTTGATTGCAAACCTGAGACTGAAGGCCCGAGGCCCGAGGCTCGACAGCCGAGAGCCAAAGCCAAAGCCAAAGCCGAAGCCGAAGCCGAAGCCTGGAGCCTGGAGCCTGGAGCCTGGAGCCTGGAGCCTGGAGCCGAGGGCCGGGAGACAAGCCAAGCCAAGCCGAGCCGAAACCGTGGATCGCAGACTGCGAACTCAAGCCTGCAATCCAGAAGCCGCAACCCTGAGCGATAGCCGCCCGCCCTCCGGATGTCAGCGTTGTACCGACTGGAAGGGATGGAAGCCGCTACGGGCCCGCCGAAAACGTCCGGGGCCATGGATGGCCCCGGCCGAGCTGCCATGGACGGCGCTTTTGCGATTTTCGGCGGGCCCGTAGCGGCTGCCAGCCCGGCGGGAATACGACCCACCACGACTCGGAAGTACGACCCACCACGACTCGGGGACCCACCACGACTCGGGAATCCGACCCACCACGACTCGGGAATACGACCCACCACGATTCGGGAATACGACCCACCACGACTCAGGAAATCGACGCACCGCGGTTCAGCAACTCGACGAATTGCGGGATGGAAACGCGAGGAAGCACTGCTCAGTGGCGCTGCGCCCTACGACTCAGGAGGGCGACCCGCCACGGTCAGGAATGCCACGAACCGCGGCTCGGGAGCGTGGTCGGGTGAGCGCCCTGGAGGCCAGCTCACCCGGGCGGGGGAGACAGCGTTACTCGGCGTACATCCGCCGGGTATCGAACTGCGGCGGCTCCGGCGGGAAGAACAGGCCGAAGGTGAGCTTGTTCAGCCAGTTGCGCTGCAGGCCGTCGAGGGTGTAGACGCTGTCGAAATTGCCGTCCTCGTCGAGGTTCGGGTAGTCCGGGAAGTTCCTGGCCAGCACGTCGATCGTGTCCTGGGCCAGGTCGTTCATACCCAGCAGGATGTAGCCCTGGGCCATCACCGCGAGGCCATCGGGGACGGCCGGGGTACGCTGGAAGTGCTCGACCACGTAGCGGCCGCGATTGACGGCGGCCATATAGGCGCCGCGGCGGAAGTAGTAGTTGGCGACGATGATCTCGTGGCGGGCCAGCACGTTGCGCAGGTAGACCATGCGCGCGCGGGCGTCCGGGGCGTAGGGGCTG
This sequence comes from Mangrovimicrobium sediminis, assembly GCF_004745945.1. Taxonomy (GTDB): domain Bacteria; phylum Pseudomonadota; class Gammaproteobacteria; order Pseudomonadales; family Halieaceae; genus Mangrovimicrobium; species Mangrovimicrobium sediminis. Next base: position 117,200 of record NZ_SRLE01000013.1, read on the forward strand.
TCCGGGAAGCGGGTGACCAGCTGGTTGAATTCGGCGAACGCCTCTTTGGCCGGGTTGATGTCGCGCTCGGCGGCGTCGGTGGGCAGGAAGCGGTCGAAAAAGTCGGTGTTCACGTTGTAGGCGGACAGGCCCTTCATGTAGTAGGCGTAGTCCACGTTCGGGTGGCCCGGGTGCAGGCGGATGAAGCGGTCGGCGGCTTCCACGGCGGCCTCGCGCTCGTAGGCCTGGTAGTGGGCGTAGATCAGTTCCAGCTGGGCCTGCTCGGCGTACTTGCCGAAGGGGTAGCGGGATTCCAGCGCCTGCAGCGAGCGGATGGCGGAGTCGAAGTTGCTGGAGCGCAACTGGCCCTGGGCGCGGTCGTAGATTTCCTGTTCGCCGCTGTCGGCGGCGATGGCGTCTTTCTCGTCGTTACTTGCACAGCCGATCAGGGTCAGGCCGAGGAGCAGGAGCAGAACGTATCTCAATGATCTCACCAGTATGCTGTTGCGGGATGCTAAGATGCACCCGCGCGTCAAGGCGGGTATTTAACCACAGCCCCGCAGGCGCTTAAACAGGTAAACCATGACCGAAAGGATCGAACACAGCGCCGTGGTGCCCGCCGCCCTGGCCGGCGAGCGCCTGGACCAGGCGGCGGCGCAATTGTTCCCGGATTACTCGCGCTCGCGCCTGCAGGGCTGGATTCGCGACGGCGGCCTGTTGCTGGACGGCGCGTCGGCGCGGCCGCGCGACAAGGTCGTCGAGGGCGCGGTGCTGTCCATCGCCACCGAGGCCGAGGCGGCGGTGGGCTGGGCGCCGCAGGCGATCGACCTGGACATCGTGTTCGAGGACGACGACATCCTGGTACTGGACAAGCCGGCGGGCCTGGTGGTGCACCCGGCCGCGGGCCACGCGGACGGTACCCTGGTCAACGCGCTGCTGGCGCACGCGCCGCAGATGGAACTGCTGCCGCGCGGCGGCATCGTGCACCGGCTGGACCGCGAAACCTCGGGCATCATGGTGGCGGCCAAGACGCTAGCCGCCCACCACCACCTGGTCGACCAGTTGCAGGCGCGCACGGTCAAGCGCGAGTACGCGGCGGTGTGCGTCGGCGCGCTGACCGGCGGCGGCACGGTAGAGGCGCCGATCGGCCGCCACCCGCGCCAGCGTAAAAAGATGGCAGTGGTCGCAGGCGGCAAACCGGCGATCACCCACTACCGGATTGCCCAGCGCTTCGGTCACTACACGCATATCGCGGTCAACCTGGAGACCGGGCGCACCCACCAGATTCGCGTGCATATGGCGCACCGGCGCTACCCGCTGGTGGGCGACCCGGTGTACGGCGGCCGTTTGCGCCTGCCGCCGGGCGCCTCGCCGCTGCTCACCGATACCCTGCGCGGTTTCTCGCGCCAGGCCCTGCACGCGCGGGTGCTCGGGCTGGTACACCCGCGCAGCGGCGAGACACTGAGCTTCGAATGCCCGCTGCCGGCGGACCTGCAGCACCTGCTGGACGTCCTGGCCAGCGAGGACCCGGCGGCGGGCCATGCCTGAGCCGGACTGGTCGGTTCCCGGCATCCTCGCCCTGTCCAGCGAACGGCAGGGCGGGCGCAGTGCAGCCCCCTGGGACACTTTCAACCTCGGCGATCATGTCGGCGACGATCCGGCGGCGGTGGCGGCCAATCGCTCCCGCCTGCAGGCGATGCTGCCCGGGGGAACATCGATCCAGTGGCTGCAGCAGGTGCACGGCGCCGACGTCGTGCGCGCCGCTGGCCGCGGCTGTCCGCAGGCGGATGCCTGCTGGACGGATACGCCGGGTATCGCCTGCGCCGTGCTCACCGCCGACTGCCTGCCGGTACTGTTCGCCAGCGCCGATGGTGCTGTGGTGGCCGCGGCCCATGCCGGCTGGCGCGGACTGCTGGCCGGGGTGCTGGAGGCCACGGTGGCGGCCATGGGCGTCGATCCGGGGCGATTGCAGGCCTGGATGGGGCCGGCCATCGGCCCGCGCGCCTTCGAGGTCGGGCCGGAGGTGCGCGAGGCCTTTCTCGACGCCGGTGATTCGCGCGCCTGTTTCACCACCAGTCCCAATCCCGGGCGCTACCTGGCGGACATCTACGCCCTGGCCCGTGCGCGCCTCGCGGCTGCAGGGGTCAGTGCGGTCAGCGGCGGTGGTGAGTGCACGTTCCGCGCGCCGCGCCGTTATTTTTCCTATCGCCGCGACGGTGAAACCGGCCGCATGGCCAGCCTGATCTGCATCAAGCCGCAGTGATTCCCCACTTGAATTAAGGGCTTTCGCCCGCATATCCCCGGCAGTAGAGATTTAAGCCCCCGGCACAGGCCCGCGGGCAATGAGGATATGCAATGCGAATGGACAAACTGACCAACCAGCTGCAGACGGCACTGGCGGACGCCCAGTCCCTGGCGCTGGGCAAGGACCACAACTTCATCGAGCCGGTACACCTGCTGGCGGCGCTGCTGGAGCAATCCGGCGGTTCTGCACGGCCGTTGCTGCAAAAGGCCGGCGGCGATATCGCCCGCCTGCGCGGCGAGGTGCAGGCCGCGGTCGAGGCGCTGCCGCGGGTGAGCGGCACCGGCGGCGACGTGCACATCTCACAGGACCTGATGCGCGTGCTGAACCTGACCGACAAGCTGGCGCAGCAGGGCGGCGACAGCTATATCTCCAGCGAACTGGTGCTGCTGGCCATGCTCTCCGCCAAGGGGCGCCCGGCCGACCTGATGACCGCCTGCGGGGTGACCGAGGCGGCGCTGAAAACTGCCATTGAACAGGTGCGTGGAGGAGAAAAAGTGGACAACCCCGAAGCAGAAGAGTCGCGCCAGGCGCTGGAGAAATACACCATCGACCTGACCGAGCGCGCCGAGCAGGGCAAGCTGGACCCGGTGATCGGCCGCGACGACGAGATCCGCCGCACCATCCAGGTGTTGCAGCGCCGCACCAAGAACAACCCGGTGCTGATCGGCGAGCCCGGCGTGGGCAAGACCGCCATCGTCGAGGGCCTGGCCCAGCGTATCGTCAACGGCGAGGTGCCCGAGGGCCTGAAGGACAAGCGTGTGCTCAGCCTGGATATGGGCGCGCTGCTGGCCGGCGCCAAGTTCCGCGGCGACTTCGAGGAGCGCCTCAAGGCGGTGCTCAACGAACTGTCCAAGGAAGAGGGCAGGGTGATCCTGTTCATCGACGAATTGCACACCATGGTCGGCGCCGGCAAGGCCGAGGGCTCCATGGATGCGGGCAATATGTTGAAGCCCGCCCTGGCCCGCGGTGAGCTGCACTGCGTGGGCGCCACCACCCTGGATGAGTACCGCCAGTACATCGAGAAGGACGCCGCGCTGGAGCGCCGCTTCCAGAAGGTCCTGGTGGACGAGCCGAACGAGGAAGACACTATCGCCATCCTGCGCGGCCTCAAGGAGCGCTACGAGGTGCACCATGGCGTGGACATCACCGATAGCGCCATCATCGCCGCGGCCAAGCTCTCCCAGCGCTACATCACCGACCGCCAGCTGCCGGACAAGGCCATCGACCTGGTGGACGAGGCGGCCAGCCGCATCCGCATGGAAATCGACTCCAAGCCGGAATCCATGGACAAACTGGAGCGCCGCCTGATCCAGCTCAAGATCGAGCGCGAGGCGGTGAAGAAGGACAAGGACCCGGCGGCCAAGAAGCAGCTCGACCACCTGGACGAGGAGATCGACAAGGCCGAGCGCGAATTCGCCGACCTGGAAGAAGTCTGGAAGGCCGAGAAGGCCTCGCTGCAGGGCGCCGCGGAAATCAAGAGCGAACTGGAGCAGGTCAAGCTGGAGCTCGAGGCCGCGCGCCGCGCCGGCGACCTGACGAAAATGTCCGAGCTGCAGTACGGCCGTATCCCGCAGCTGGAGAAGCAGCTGGAGCAGGCCCACGAGGCGGAGAACACCGAGCGCAGCATGACCCTGCTGCGCAACAAGGTCACCGATGAAGAGGTGGCCGAGGTGGTCTCGCGCTGGACCGGTATCCCGATCTCCAAGATGCTCGAGGGCGACCGCGAGAAGCTGCTGCGCATGGAAGACGCGCTGCACTCGAGGGTGGTCGGCCAGGACGAGGCGGTGGTGGCGGTATCCAATGCCGTGCGCCGCTCGCGCGCCGGGCTGTCCGATCCCAACCGACCCAACGGCTCCTTCCTGTTCCTCGGTCCCACCGGGGTGGGCAAGACCGAGCTGTGCAAGGCGCTGGCCGAGTTCCTGTACGACTCCGAGCAGGCCATGGTGCGCGTGGACATGTCCGAGTTCATGGAGAAACACTCCGTGGCGCGGCTGATCGGCGCGCCCCCCGGCTACGTCGGCTACGAGGAGGGCGGTTACCTGACCGAGGCGGTGCGCCGCCGGCCCTACTCGCTGCTGTTGCTGGACGAGGTGGAGAAAGCCCATCCGGACGTGTTCAACATCCTGTTGCAGGTGCTGGAGGACGGCCGCTTGACCGATGGCCAGGGCCGCACCGTGGATTTCCGCAACACCGTGGTGGTGATGACCTCCAACCTCGGCTCCGACTTGATCCAGGAAATGGCCGGTGAAGAGAACTACGCGAAGATGAAGGCCGCGGTGATGGGCGTGGTCGGCACGCACTTCCGTCCGGAGTTCATCAACCGTATCGACGAGACGGTGGTGTTCCACCCGCTGCAGCAGGACCAGATCCGTGGCATTGCGGGAATCCAGCTGCAGGGCCTGCGCAAGCGCCTGGCCGAGCGAGAGTTGCAGTTGGAGATCTCCGACAGCTTCATGGATCACCTTGTAGAGGCGGGCTTCGACCCGGTCTACGGCGCGCGGCCGCTGAAGCGGGCGATCCAGCAGGAGCTGGAAAACCCCCTGGCCCAGCGCATCCTGTCGGGGGACTTTGCCCCGGGGACGACGGTGGTAGTGGACCAGGAAGGGGAGAACACGGTCATTTCCGGGCGTTGAGCCCGGAAGTGATGAATCCCGCCCAGGCAGCTACAATTGATATGTAACTGCCAGCGCGATTTCTCCATACTGCGCAAGTCCGGTGCGGTGCAGCCAGCGAGCTGACTGCAGGAAGAGCAGGAACAGAATCAGACGGAGGTCTGGTGATGCGGCGGGATAGCGGATTCACGCTTATCGAGCTTATGGTGGTCGTCAGTATCGTGGCGATCCTGATGGCCATCGCCGTGCCCGCGTTCCAGCGCCAGGTGCTCAAGGGGCACCGGGCCGCCGCCCAGGGCGAGATGATGATCCTGGCCAACCGGCAGGCCCAGTACCTGCTCTCCGAGCGCCGCTATTTCGACCCCAACGACGTGTCCTATACCTGGCCGGACGAGGTCAGCAAGCACTACATCTGCAGCTATACCCGGACGGCCTCGCCGGCGCCGCCCTCGTTTACGATCACCTGTGCGCCCAGGGGTGAGCAGACCAGGGACGGAGGGCCGCTCACACTCAATAATCTCGGCGTCAAGACGCCCCCGGACCTTTGGGAGTGAGCCATGCTGCGCGAGCGGAGCCGACAGTCCGGCGCACTGATGATCGAGGTCCTGATCACCATCGCAATCGTGGTGATTGGCGTCGTCGGCCTGCTGCAGATCCAGTCGCGCCTGCAGGAATCCGAAGTTGAGGCCTACCAGCGCAGCCAGGCGCTGATGCTGCTCAACGACATGGCCGACCGGCTCTCCACCAACCGGGTCAATGCGGACGCCTACGTCACCACCGGCCTCGCCACACCCTATCTCGGGGTGGGGGGCGAGGACTCGGTGTGCGACTCGGCGGATGCCAGTGTCGTTGCGATCGACCTGCGCGAGTGGTGTGAGCAGCTGCGCGGCGCGGCCGAGACCAGTGGCGGTACTGCGGTCGGCGGCATGATCGGCGCCCGCGGTTGTGTGCAACCCGTGGGCATCGGTGCCTTCATGGTGACGGTGGCATGGCAGGGCCTGACCCCGGTGGCCGCGCCGCCGGCGAGCGTCAGCTGTGCCGTCGGCCTGTACAACCAGCCCTCGCCTTCACCGTGCGTGAACGACGAGTGCCGCCGCTACGTGACCACCATGGTGCGCCTGGCCAACCTGGAGTCCACATGATGGGGAGCCCGGCCCGCACAAAGCAGCTTGCCGCCCTGTCCCGCACCTCCGGGCACGGACAGGGCGGCCTGAGCCTGGTTGAACTGATGGTCGCCATGGCGCTCAGCCTGCTGATCGTCATGGCCCTGACCGGTCTGTTCGTGGATGTCTCCCGCTCCAACGCGGAGATGGCCAAGACCAACACCCAGATCGAAAATGCCCGTTTTGCCATGCAGTTCCTGCGCAATGACCTCATCCATGCGGGCTACTGGAACGCCCATATTCCCGAGTTCGACGACCTCAGCCACACCGGCGCGCCGACGGACTACCCCACGGCGATACCGGCGCCCTGTGCGGAATTCGACGACTGGGACACCAACGTCGACGGCCTGGTCGACGCCGCGGACGACTATGTCCGCGGGCTGATGGCGATTCCCCTGCAGGCCTACGACAGCGTGCCCTCCGGCTGCACCCTGCCCAATTACCTCGCCGATACCGATGTGCTGTTGGTCCGCCACGCCCAGACCTGCGCGGTCGGCGATGTGAATTGCGATCCCTTTGACCCCAACGAGTTGTATTTCACCAATGCGAATTGCTACTCGGGCCAGATCAATGCCGGTATCAACTTCACCCTGGATCCGAACTCGCCGGTCACGCCCTTCGAACTCGACTGCGCCACGCCGGTCGCCCCGCGTCGCTACGTGCAATCGATCTACTACATTCGCGATTACGCAGTAGACCCGGGTGATGCGATTCCCACCCTGGTGCGCTCCGAATTCGGCTTCAGCGGCGGCGAATTGAAACAGCAGCCGGCGCAGGCCCTGGTCGAGGGGATCGAGCGGTTCCGCGTGGAACTGGGGCTGGACCGCAAGAGCGATACCGGGGAGGACGTCGACCCCAACGACCCCATCGCCTGGGCGGATGAAGACGTGCGCTACTCGCCGCGCAACCGCGGCGATGGTGTTCCCGAGAGTTTCGTGCACTGTGAACCGTCCTGCGCACTGGATGAACTGACCAACGTCGTCGCCGTCAAGCTGTTCCTGCTGGCCCGCGCGACCGAGGTTTCTGCCGGGTATGCCGACACCAAAACCTATCAACTGGGGTCCGGTTTTACCGTCGCCGCCGCCGACCTGCCCGCGGGCACGGGCTTCAAGCGGCATGCCTTCAGTTCCACGGTGCGCCTGAACAATGTTTCCGGGCGCAGGGAGACACCGCCATGAGAGCGGCCGGAAGCCAGCGCGGCGTGATCACCATTTTCGTTTCAATGATGATGCTGCTGCTCACCACCATTCTTGTCGTCACCGCCTACGCCATCAGCACCAACAATCTCAATGCGGTGGGTAATGTGCAGGTGCGCGACGAGGCCATAGCCGCGGGCCAGTGGTATATCGAGGCCGCGATTCAATCCGACTTCACCACCCCGCCAGCGTCTCCCGCAGACCTGGTGCTGGTGGATGCGCCCATGGATATCAACAACGATGGTGTCGTGGATTACTTCGTCGACCGCGAGGCCCCCGAATGTATCCAGGCGACCCAGGCGAGTACCCCCGCGGCGAGCAGCGTTACGCTTCCCGGGTTCAGTGCCGGCAATGCCTGGAACATCCTGTGGGAAATCCGCGTCAACGCCACTGATGTGGTGACCGGCGCGGACGTCCGGTTGGCGCAAGGCGTGCGCCTGCTGGTGACGAATACACAGAAGACGCTGTTCTGCGGTCCCTGAAAATTGGTTCCTGGCCACGGCTGGCCCGGGAGGCGGGTATGAACACTGTAATCAGGAAGCTGCTTTTCACCCTCTGTAGCGTGGCATGCACGGCGTCGTTGCGCGCGGAGGACATCGACCTGTTTCTCGGCGCGCCACCGGTGGAAGCCGGAGTGCCCAATGTGTTGTTCATCATCGACAACACCTCAAACTGGCGGCAGCCGTTTGACGATGAAATGGACGCGCTTGTCGATGTGTTTGAAGCGCTGCCCGTCGGCTCCGTCAACGTCGGCATCATGCTGAACAGCAAGGTCAATTCGGTTGTTCGCAACGTCAAGGGTGGCTATGTGCGCGCGGCGATCAGGCTGATCGACGAGGACGCAAAGGACGACTACCGATTGATGCTGCTGGGCAACCAGGATGACGGCGGGTCTATCCGTGGCTTCCAGAGCAATGTTCACGACGGCGCCGGTGGCCAGGCCTCGGTGGTCATGGCGGAAGCCTGGCAGTATTTCTCCGGTGGCGAACCGTTCGCCGGCAACCACGAGGAGGCGGATTATCGGGGCAACACCTACATGTACAACGGGGGAAATGCCGTGAAGTGCTGCGCTGAATCTCACGACGTGTGGGGCAGGCCGGGTAACGCGCTGGATAGCTTGCGCGCCAGCGCTTACAACAGTCCGGTAGATCCAAACGATTCCTGCGCCGGCAATTATATTATTTACATCGGCAACGGTCCCAACCAGAGTTCGGCGAGTTCCGAACGCAACGCGGACCAACTACTGCTCGCCGCGGACTGGCCCTACAGCGCTACCGGCGGCATATCGGGAAGCGGGGTCATCGGCTCCGGGGGCGGGGGAGCGCAGTGGGTCGACCTGGCGCCTGAAGTCACCGTGGTCGATGGTCCCGGCCAGTACCTGGCCGACGAATGGGCCGCGTTCATGCGGCACAGCCGCTACGGCATTTCCACCTACACCATCGATATCAACGCGACAACCAGCGGCCAGGGTCCTGCCTGGTCGGATACCATGCGCAATATGGCGCACCACGGTGGTGGCGAGTATGTCGACATCGACGGTGACTACGACAACATCGTGAAGGCCGTGACCGATATACTCAGCGCCATCATCGCCCAGAACTCGGTGTTTGCGTCGGTCGCGCTGCCGGCCAGCGCAAACGCGCAGAGTACGTTTCTCAACCAGGTGTATATCGGCCAGTTTCGTCCGGATGAGGGGCGGGGCCCACGCTGGTTTGGCAACCTCAAGCAGTACAAGCTCGGCCTGGACGCCGACGACGTGCTGCGCCTGCTCGACGCCAACGATGTTCCCGCATTGTATTCATCGTCCACCGGGGACACCGAGGGCCTGTTCAAGGAATGTGTCAGCAGTTTCTGGACACCCGCTCTCGAGGACGATTACTGGGATTTCCTCGACCCGGAAGATCAGCGCGGCAGTTGTATCAGCGCCGCGGACCCCGGTTCCTCGAACACGCCCGACGGTCCGCACGTAGAGAAGGGCGGTCAGGCCTATGTGTTGCGCAGCGATGTGCTGACCCCGACGTCGCCCGCCTTGCGCAAGGTATTTACCTGTACCCCGGCCAGCGGTAGTTCGGGCTGTTCGGGTCTGACCGACTTCAACGTGTTGAACTCCGATGTCCAGTTCCCGGGTATTACCGATGCCAATGAGCGTATCGATCGAATCCGCTGGGCGCGCGGCTACGATGTACAGGATGAGAACGGGGTAAACGGCCAGTTGGATTTCCGCCCTTCGGTCCACGGCGACGTGATTCATTCGCAGCCGGTGGCTGTGGACTTCGCCCGCGGCACCGGTACTCCCGAGGTGGTTGTGTTCTACGGGGCGAACGACGGGTCCTTGCGTGCCATCAACGGGAGCCGTACGGATACGCTCTCAGGCATCGATGCAGGCGGGGAATTCTGGGCGTTCATACCGCCGGAGTTCTACGACGACATCAACCATGTCTTCGACCCCAACAGCGTCACGATCAGGTTCCCCGCTACTGCTGCGACCGCTCCGGCTGCGGGTGTGGCGAAGTCGTATGGTCCTGACGGTCCTATCACCGCGTGGCTCGACCCCAATTCGCCGGCGGTCAACCTCTATGTCGGTATGCGGCGCGGCGGACGCACGCTCTACGCCTTTGATGTCAGCGACACTACAAGCAATCCGCCCACCGACCCTGTGCTGAAGTGGCGCAAGGGCTGTCCCAACCTGGACAACGACACCGACTGCACTACGGGCTGGGCAAACATCGGCCAGACCTGGTCACAGGCGAGCGTTACGCCCCGTGCGGGCGGGGGGCCGGTCATCCTGATGGGTGGCGGTTACGACGCCTGCGAGGACTACGACAACGACGTGGACCAGAACAACAACTGCGCCGGCAGCGACAAGGGCAACTCGATCTACGTGCTGGATGCCGATACCGGCGCCATCCTCAAGGAGTTCGGCACAGACCGCGCCGTCCCCGGGCGGGTGACTGTAGTGCCGCTGTCCGAGGGCGACCGGGACATCGCCTTTGCCTACGCGGCGGATACCGGTGGTAATCTCTACCGGATATCCGGTGTCAATGCCGAATCCGAGATCGGCAGTTCGGCCCCCGTTGACTGGACCATCACCAAAATCGCCAGCTTCGGCTGTGGCGGGACGGCCACCGCCACCTGCAGTGCCGCACGCAAGTTCCTGTTCGGTCCGGATGTGGTGCGGGTGCCGGATCGCAACTACGAGTACCAGCTCCTGCTCGGCTCGGGCGATCGGGAGAAACCCCTGTATGACTACGGTGGGGCGGCCGCTGTGCAGAACTACTTTGTCAGTTTTGTCGACAAGCCCAAGGTGCCCGCCTGGCTGATCGATCCCTCGCCGTCAGTGTGTGGCGCCGATGAGATGTGCCTGGACCGCCTGTCTGGCGTGAGTCCCTCCGGGCCGCTGGATCCCAACGCCCCGGTTAACCCGGAGGGTTGGAAATACCAGCTGGCGGCGGGCGAGCAGGTGGTTTCGGGTGCCCTGACGGTGGCGGACGTGGTGAATTTCAGCACCCATGTGCCGCAGCTCTACACACCGGGCGATTGCGACGCCGGGCTGGGCACCGCCTCTACCTACAACCTGAAATACAGCAGTGGCGAGGGCGAGCAGAACGTGATCGTCGGCGGCGGCCTAGTGCCGACTCCGGTGGCCGGCAACGTGATCCTCGACGATGGTACAGTAGTGCCGTTCTGTATCAGCTGCGGGGGTGAGGCCTCGCCCATCGGCGCGGCTGAAGCGAGTGCAGCAGCCAGTTGGCTGCAGGCAAAAAACCGCATCTACTGGAAGATCCTGAAGTAGTGGGCCAGGTCAGCGGGCGAGCAGAACAGGGACAGTGCCGTCGCCGACGTCGCATCGGCGGCTTCACCTTGGTGGAACTGATGGTTGTGCTGGTGATCCTCGGTGTGGTGCTGGCGGTGGCTATTCCCGGTTTCTCCACGCTGGGGGTGGTAACCCGGCTGAAGTCCGCCGCCAACGAGTTTGTCACCAGCGTCTATCTCGCACGCGGCGAGGCAATAAAGCGCAACGCGCCGGTACGCCTGTGTGTCGCCAACAACCTCGGCTCAGGTTGTGCCGGCGCCGGCGCCTGGGACAACGGCTGGCTTGTCATCGACCCCAATGACGTGGTGATCCAGTACCGCGAGCCCTTCCCCGACAGCCTGGTGTTTACCAACCTGAGCAGTGTGCATACCCTGCGCTTCGACCCTTCCGGGGCCGAGGTCACATCGGTGACTCCCAGTGGTTCAGCCGTGATGACGTCAAAGATGAAGATCTGCCAGAGCAAGCCGCTGGGGCACCAGGAGCGGGAGATCACGCTCACTGCAGCGGGGCGTACGAGCGTGAAGACCACCACGCAGGGCGCGTGTCCTTAGCATCGGACAAGATTGGTGCCGGACAAGATTAGTGCCGGACAAGAGTTGCTGGGTCCCGGGCAAGAGCTACCGGCGAAAGTATGCCGCGCTTGGCGCCGGCGCCCGGGCGAGGACGGCGTGCGTCGGGCTCAGGGGCAGTAGACGCTGACTTCAGCCTCGGCTTTGGCCCGTTCGACGAGAATTTCCTCGTCGGTCAGGAAGCGCTTGTCGCCATTGGTGTCGCGGATCTCCACCCTGGCTCCGCTGGTGAGCGCGTCCAGGTTGGTCTGCGCGCGGGTGCACAACTCGGGGTTTTTCTTGCTGCGACTGGCCGCGGCCTCGTCCACGCTGGTGAATTCGTTGCCGACGCGCGGCTTGACCTCGGCGGGTACCGCGCCTTCATCGGCATCCACCACGCGCTTGAGGGTGGAGCCGGTGCGGCTCACTTCGTAATCGATGCCGGGCGGTGGCGGGCGGTCGCTGTGCACCTCGTTGCCGCGCTCGTTGATCCAGCGATAGTAAACTTCTTCGCCGTGGGCCAGCGGCACCAGCGCGCTGCACGCGTACAGTGCGGCGGCGCCCAGGACCAGGTGCCATTTAGCTGATACCATCATAGTTCCTCGAGATTGTTCGTCGCGTGGCCGCTGGCTTGCCCCGGCGGTGGTCACTCGCAATGGGCCTCGATCACGTCGAGTGCCTGTTGACGCTGCTGTGCGCGCTCCTCGTCCGTGATGTAGCGCATCTCGCCATCGTCGCCCTTGACGCGTATCCGCGCCGCCGTGTCGATGACCTCCAGGTTGGCCCTGGCGGCCTTGCAGTACTCGGGGTTCTTCTCGTGGATGGCGCTCTTGGAGGAGGCCGCTGCCGACTTGCGTGATGCGGTCCCGCTGTCGACCGACACGCTGCTCTCCGCCTTGTCGGCCTTCTCCGCTTCAACGTTGTGAACCAGGTTGGAGCGCGTGGAAATGGTCTCGAACTCCTCGCCGCCGGGCGGCGGACGGTCGCTGACCACCAGGTTGCCGTTGGCGTCTTTCCAGCGATACAGGTTGCCGGCAGCCAGTGCCTGGACGCCGGCGACACAAAGCACCGCTACCAACACTGTCCTTGCCATTGCTGAGTTCACGCTATAAACCCCTAATTTTTATAGGAATCCCGAGTATATGCGGATTGCCAGGGGGAGCAAACCAGAAGCTGTCGAAAAGTGGTGATAGGTCACGTTTCCGCAATGCCCCCGGTTGACTTTCCCGCCGTCGGGGCCTAGATTGCGCGGGTCTTGCAAGTGGCAACGGCTAACGTCGAGTACCCTCGGCCGCTGGCCCACTGTGCTGATCCGATTATTCGGTACAGCTGCCTGTGAGTCCCGTAGTCAACCGGCACCGCATCGGTACGGTTGATGGCCAGACACTGCGCTACCCCGCAGGGCGACCGATACACGGGTTCGTGATCGATAATCCCTGGAGGAGTGTCCCTTCCGGGACAGGTCGCGACGTGTGCAGGTCGACAAGGGGGTGGCGTGGCCAGTCGGGTACCGGTTCCAGGTATCCGTTCTCGCTTCGTCCACACAACGACTGAAATATGCCGGCGAGGGTTACGCGCTGCGCATTTTCGACAGGAGTATTGCTGTGGATCTTTTATCCGGCGGTGAAATGATTGCCCGCGCCCTGGAAGACGAGGGCGTTGATTATATTTTCGGTTACCCAGGCGGCGCTGTACTGCACATCTACGATGCGCTGTTCAAGGACTGCAAGGTGCCGCACATCCTGGTGCGCCACGAGCAGGCGGCCACCCACGCGGCGGATGCCTACGCCCGCGCCACCGGCAAGCCCGGCGTGGTGCTGGTGACCTCCGGCCCCGGCGCGACCAACGCGATTACCGGCATCGCCACCGCCTACATGGATTCCATTCCCATGGTCGTGCTCTCCGGCCAGGTCATGAGCCACCTGATCGGCCAGGATGCGTTCCAGGAGACCGACATGGTCGGCATCTCCCGTCCCGTGGTGAAGCACAGCTTCATGATCAAGAGCGCGGAGGAAATTCCCGCGACCATTAAGAAAGCGTTTTACATCGCCGCCACCGGCCGCCCCGGCCCGGTGGTCATCGATATTCCCAAGGACTGCACGCGCCCGGACGAAAAGTTCGAGTACCACTACCCGGACGCGGTGAAGATGCGCTCCTACTCACCCGCCCAGCGCGGCCACACCGGGCAGATCAAGAAGGCGGCACGCCTGCTGCTGGGCGCCAAGCGCCCGGTGATCTACGCCGGCGGCGGCGTGGTGCAGGGCGAGGGCAGCGAACTGCTCACCCAACTGGCGCGCACGCTCAACTACCCGGTGACCAACACCCTGATGGGACTCGGCGCCTTCCCCGGTACCGACCGCCAGTTCCTCGGTATGCTCGGCATGCACGGCTTCTACGAAGCCAACATGGCCATGCACCATTCGGACGTGATTCTCGCGGTCGGTGCACGTTTCGACGACCGGGTGACCAACACCGTGTCCAAGTTCTGCCCCGGGGCCAAGATCATTCACGTCGATGTCGATCCGGCCTCCATCTCCAAGACCGTACAGGCGGACATTCCCATCGTCGGCCCGGTGGACTCGGTGCTCACCGAATTGCTGGCGCAGCTCGATGACCTGCGCGACAAGGACGCGGGCCTGCCCGACGCCATGGCGCTGGAGCGCTGGTGGACGCAGATCGACGAATGGCGCGGCGCCCACGGCCTGCTCACCGGCCGTCGCTACGGCCAGAGTGAGCAGATCATGCCGCAGCAGGTGATCGAGAGCCTGTACCGCGCCACCGGTGGCAACGCCTACGTGACTTCGGACGTTGGCCAGCACCAGATGTTTGCCGCCCAGTACTACCGCTTCGACCAGCCGCGCCGCTGGATCAATTCCGGGGGCCTCGGCACCATGGGCTTCGGCCTGCCCGCGGCGATCGGCGTCAAGCTCGCGTTCCCGGATGCCGACGTGGCCTGCGTCACCGGCGAGGGCAGTATCCAGATGAACATCCAGGAGCTGTCCACCTGCAAGCAGTACGACACCCCGGTGAAAATCATCAACCTGCGCAACAACTACCTCGGCATGGTCAAGCAGTGGCAGGACATGCAGTACGAGGGACGCTATTCCGGCAGCACCTACGAGGACTCCCTGCCGGACTTCGTCAAGCTGATGGAGGCCTACGGCCACGTCGGCATGCAGGTGACGAAACTGGAAGATCTCGACGCGGCGATGGACGAGGCGTTCGCGCTGAAGGACCGCACCGTATTTCTCGATGTCCTGGTCGATCGCAGGGAGCACGTGTACCCGATGCACATTGCCCCCAACGGCTCCATGAAGGACATGTGGCTGAGCAAGAACGAGAGGACCTGAGCATGCGCCGGATTATTTCTATCCTGCTGGAAAACGAGCCGGGCGCGCTGTCCCGGGTGGTCGGCCTGTTCTCCCAGCGCGGCTACAACATCGAGACCCTGAACGTGGCGCCCACCGACGACCCGACCCTGTCGCGGCTGACGCTGACCACCAAGGGCGACGACCTGCATATCGAGCAGATCACCAAGCAGCTGAACAAGCTGGTGGACGTGGTCAAGCTGGTGGATCTCACCGACGGCGCGCACATCGAGCGCGACCTGATGCTGATCAAGGTGCGTGCGGTGGGTGCCGCCCGTGACGAGGTCAAGCGCACCACGGATATCTTCCGCGGGCAGATCGTCGACGTGGGCCCGACCGTGTTCACCATCCAGCTGGTGGGCACCTCGGACAAGCTCGATGCCTTTGTTGCGGCGATGACCGACGTGGACATCCTCGAGGTCGTGCGCTCCGGCGTAGCCGGCATCTCCCGCGGCGAGAAAGTCCTCAGCCTGTAGGCGGCAAACCGTCGAGCAGTTCCAGCGGCTGCGATGCGGCCCGCAGCCCCGGCTCCGGCCAGGGCGCGGGTCCGCTCGCAGTGAGTTGCAGCAGCCTCAGGCGCAGCGCCTGTCCCGGCGCCAGCATCACGTTGAGCGCCAGGCGCAGGTCATCGCGCGGCCGCAGCAGGCAATAGGCGGAGGTGTCCGGCTCTTCACCCAGCCGGCTGATGCCGCCCTCGTCGCAACTGAATCCCACGCTTTCCAGCAGCGGCGGCAGCGCCAGGCCGCGGCACTTCACGTGTGCCTCCTTGAGCGTCCACAGGTCGTAGAACAGGGCTTCGCAGGCCGCCCCTGGCTGCGCCTGTTCCAGGGCCGCGATCTCCCCCGGGTGATAAAAGCGCCGCGCCAGGCGCAGGACATCCCGCGCCCGCTGCTTCTGCTCCAGGTCCACGCCCAGCGGTACGCCGGCGCTGACCGCGAAGGCCAGCCAGTCGCCGCTGTCACTGAGATTGAACTCGAGCGGTACGGCCGGGTTGGCGATGACCGGTTTGCCCCAGGGGCCGCGCTCGAAGCGCCATGCCTGTGGCGGCAGCGCTGCGTAGCGACTGAGCAAATCGCGGCGCAGCTTGTCTGAGTCCTCCCGGGTATGCCGCGGGCAGAGCCAGACATGCACCTCGCCGGCTTCCAGCGCTGGGTAGCAGCTGGTGGCGGTGGCGGTGGGGGAGTCGTTGGCAGGCATGGACGAGGTGCGGTAAAAGGGCACCCGGACACTAGGGCATGGCCGGGCAAAGTGCAACGTTCTGTGCTATTTTGGGCCCCGCTAAAGG
The DNA here is from genome assembly GCF_004745945.1 of Mangrovimicrobium sediminis. Classification (GTDB taxonomy): domain Bacteria; phylum Pseudomonadota; class Gammaproteobacteria; order Pseudomonadales; family Halieaceae; genus Mangrovimicrobium; species Mangrovimicrobium sediminis. The sequence continues at coordinate 133,470 of NZ_SRLE01000013.1, forward strand.
ATGCAACTAATTGAAAACTATGGGATTGAAGCTCTGTGGTTCTGCGCTCGCCCGGTGGCTTGCCGGCGCGGCGTTAGCTTTTGTTTGCAGCGCCGGCGCCAGCGCGCAGGCGCTGCCCACGTGGCAGGAACTGGTCTTCGAACAAAGCCGCTACGGCTTCACTGCGCGCTCGTCGCTGGCCCTGCAGGCCGACCCGCAGCGCGAATGCACCTGGCTGTTGCACGTCGAGAGCTCGGTCGCCAGCAACCGGGAGCGGGTGGAGTTGACCCTGCGCGCGGATTCCGCCGCCCTGCTGGAGCGCCAGCGCTTCAGTGCCGGCCGCAACCAGCGCCTGAAACAGCACGTGTTCAGCGACGGGAAAATCCTGCGTGAACGCCGCGAACCGGGCGCCGACGCCGCCGCCAGGCCGGCGGACTGGCCCCTGAGCAGCGCCCGCGACATCGCCTACCCGGCGGCGCTGGCGTCCAGGGACGTGACCGACAGCTACGCGCTGCTCCTGCTCGCCACACGCCTGGCCGCGGGTGAAAGCAGCACCGCCACGGTGCTCACCGATTTCAACTTTTACCAGGTGACGCTGCAGGCCACCCCCGGGCCGGAACTTGCGGTGGACTACAGCGAACAACCCGGCGGCGAGACCCGCCGCGGCAAGCGCGCCACCCTGGCGGTGGCCCTGCAGGTCTCCGCGCTGGGCGAGCCGGAAGAGGCGCGGGACTTCAGCCTGCTCGGCCTGGAGGACGAGATCATCATCTATGTGGATGCCGAAAACGGGCTGCCGCTGCGGCTCACCGGACAGGCCCCACGTGTTGGCAGCGCAGGTATCGACCTGCGCCAGGTGACCTCGCGGACGTCCGGACAGTGAATGGTGACGCGCCCGTCGTCGGCGTGATCAGCAATCCCGCCAGCGGACACAACCGTGACCAGTTCCCGGCGATTCGCGCCCGGCTCGAGCGCGACGGTCGGGTCCAGCACATCGTTACCAGTAGCCCGGACGAGATCGAACCCGCGCTGCGCGAACTGGCCTCCCGGGAGATCGACGTGCTGGCCATCAACGGCGGCGACGGTACCTGCTCCGCGGTGCTCGGTACCCTGCTCGAGACAATGCCTTTTGCCCGCCTGCCCCTGATCGCCGTGCTCCCCGGCGGCACCGCCAACATGAACGCCGGCGATATCGGTATTCGCGGCTCCCTGGCCCGCGCCGCGGCGCGGTTCAGCGACTGGTGCGCGGGCGACCAGCGCGGCGAGGAGCGGGTGCAGCGCGCCCTGATGCGACTCGACTGCGGCGATGGCAGCGCGGTGCGTTACGGCATGTTCCTCGGCGCCGGCGTGATCATCCAGGGCACCGACTACGCCCACCGCGAGTTGCACGCGCGCGGCCTGCGCGATGATTTCAGCCTGGCGCTGGGTACCGCGCGTACTGCCTGGGGCGTATTGCGCAACGACCCGGCCTTCCGCCAGCCCGTGGCCGTCGACCTGGCCCTGGCGGACGAACCGGCCCGGCACTTCGACACGCTCATCCTGGCGGTGAGCACGCTGCAGCGGCTGGCCTTCGGCATGCGCCCATTCTGGGGGACGGATAGCGGCCACCTCGGCGTCACCCTGATCGAGGGGCGCTGCACGCGCTTCGCCACCACCTTCCTCTCCATCCTGCGCGGTCGCGCCAACCGCAATGCCGTGCCGGGTGAGGGTTACCACAGCTGGCGCACTGATTCCCTCGCGCTGCAGCTGGCGGGCAAGCTGAACCTCGACGGCGAGATTATCGAACCGGGCGGCGCAGTGACGCTTAGCGCCAGCCGGCCGCTGGAGTTCCTGCGGCTGTGAGTGCCTATCCCCATGTCGATGGCCCGGACCCGGCGGCGGACCCGCTGTTCGGGGCAATGCTGGATGCGCTGCGCGCGCGCCACAACGATGCCATCGGCAGTATCTTGCTGTACGGCTCCTGCCTGCGTTCGGGCGACCTGTACGACGGCCTGCTCGATCTCTACCTGGTGTGCGACAGCTATAGCTCGGCCTACGACAGCCGCCTGACCGCCGCGGCCAACTGGATGCTGCCGCCCAATGTCTTTTATGCCGAGCAGCGCGGCGAAGGCGGCGTCCTGCGCGCCAAGGTCACGGTGATCTCGGCGCGGGACTTCCGTCGCGGCTGTTCCACCGCCTGGTTCGAATCCTACATCTGGGGACGTTTTGCCCAGCCCACCCGGGTCGTGTTCAGTCGCGACGCCCGGGCGCGTGAGACGGTGGAGCAGTGCCTGCTGCAGGCCTCGCGCACCCTGTTGCACAACGCCCTGCCGGCGCTGCCCGCCGAGGGCGACCTGGCGGGTCTGTGGGAGCGCGCGCTGGCCCTCAGTTACGGCACGGAATTGCGCACCGAACGCGCCGGGCGAGCGACTGAACTGGCGCAGGCAGCGCGTGAATTTTATGCGCAGCTGAGCCGTCAACATGCGGATTCGCTTGGTTTTCCGTTTGTGGTGTATGATTCTGACGGCACGCCTGCCTACCGCTGCGAGGTCGGAGGGCTGCGCCGCCGCATCTCGCGTTTGGCTTGGTGGCTGCGCAAGGCCCAGGGAAAGCTTCTGTCGGTGTTGCGCCTGCTCAAGGCGCTGTTCACATTCGAAGGGGGGTTGGACTATATCGCATGGAAACTGGAGCGGCACTCGGGCGAGGAGATCACCATTCCTGATCGAGTGAGGCGGGCGCCGTTGATTTTCCTGTGGGGGTTCTTCTGGGATCTCTACCGCCGCGGTATTTTCAAATAAGTGAGAACCATGACCGCCGCCTCCGCCATCAACCTGTCCCGTATTGCGATCTGCGTCTGCACCCACGATCGCTCGGGCGCCCTGGACACGCTGCTCTGCGCGCTGCGCGACATCGAGCTGGCGGCGCTGGACCCCGACCAGGTGGAACTGGTGGTCGTCGACAACCGGCCCAACCCCGAGACCCGCGCCCAGTGCCAGGCCGCCGCCCGCGAGCTGCCCATCGGCCTGTTCTACGCCGAGGAACCGCAACCGGGCCTGACCTACGCCCGCAACCGCGCGGTGAGTGTCGCCCTGGAGCGCGGCGCCGAGTTCGTCGCCTTCATCGACGACGACGACATGCCGCGCCCGGACTGGCTGCTGCGCCTGCTCGAGCGCCAGGCCGCCACCGGCGCCGACCTGGTGTTCGGCACCTGGGTGCTCGACGAGAACATGCCTTCCTGGGCGCGCGAGTCGGGTATCTTCCGCTCCCCGGGCAAACACAAGAGCGACAACAAGAAGCTGCGCCGCTACGGCCTGCCGGACTTCGCCTCGGGCTGCAACATGCTGGCCACCCGCGGCATCCTCGAGCGGGTGTCCGCCGCCGGGCCGGTGTTCGACCACGCCTTTTGCTTCATCGGCGGCGAGGACAAGGACTTCTTCATCCGCGCCCAGGAGATGGGCGCCAAGCTGGCTTCAGCCAACGACTCGGTGATCAACCGCAACCACGAGGCGGAGCGCTACACGATTCGCGGCCTGTTCCGCCGCGGCTTCAAGAACGGCTGCTCGCGGGTCAACATGGCCGGCTCCCACGGCGATCGCCAGCGCCGCCTGCGGCTCGTCGCCACCGCCCTGGGCAAGTTGAGCATCTCCCTGATTATCCTTCCGTTTTCAATCTTCTCCCGGGGTGTGTTCATGCACCACCTGTACCGCGTGGCGAAGTCCAGCGGCGTTCTCTACAGCAGCGTGACCGGGCGCGGCATCAACTATTACTGCGGCTGAAAACCTTGTCCTGTATCAAGCCGCCGCCCACCCCGGCAAGTGGCAATAGAGGGGCTATTTCTTTATAGTGGCAGCCTGAGTCCAAGCCTTGCTGCCATGCCATGAAAGCCTGCGTTTTTATCCAGACCAACCACAAGCAGATCACCGGTGCGATCGTCGCCCGCTACGCCCTGCGCCGCTACTCCAGCAACAACGACAAGTTCGATGTGAAGATCCTCGACAGCCGGGATTTTCCGTTCTTTGCCGCGCACGAGGGCCAGGAGTACCTGCGCGACGGGGTCAAGCGCGTGTGGCTCAACGACGACCTGCAGTCGTTCACGCCCACCCGTTTCATGCCGCCGCAGATGATGGACTACGAGGGGCGCGCGGTGGTCATCGACCCGGATATTTTCGCCGCCGCTGACGTCTGGGAACTGCTCAACCGCGACATGCAGGGCAAGGCCATCATGTGCCGCATGCGCTCCGGCCCGAAGGGCCTGGTGGACAAGTGCATGGCCAGCTCCGTGATGTTGCTCGACTGCGCCAAGCTCACCCACTGGGACGCACAGAAAAAATTCGAGGCAATGTTCGAATTCACCCAGGACTACCAGCCCTGGATCTGCCTCAAGGAGGAAGACCGCGACAGCATCGGCTTCTTCGAATCGGAGTGGAACGATTTCGACAAGTTCTCGCTCGAGACCAAGATGCTGCACACCACCCGCCGTCGCACGCAGCCCTGGAAAACCGGCCTGCCCACCGACTGGCGCCCCTCCGAGCGCTTCCGCCTGTTCCCGCCGGCGGCCTGGGTACTGCGCGCACGGCGCAAGCTGTTCGGCGAGTACGCCTTCCTCGGCAACTACAAGCAGCACCCTGACCGCAACCAGGAGTGGTTCTTCTTCGGCCTGCTCAAGGAGTGCCTGGCCAATGGCGAGATCACCGAGGAGTTCCTGCGCGCGGAAATGGCGCAGAACCATGTGCGTCACGACGCCCTGGAAGTACTCGCACAAACCCCCGACCTGCCCCCCGCGCCGCAGCACCCGCTGAGCGCGATCGACAAGGCCGCCTGAGGGACAGTGCCCGGCGCGTCAGCCGGGCGCTTGCCTGTCGCCTTGCGGGAACTGCCCGCCGGCGTGCGCCGGCCGCTGCTGGTACTTGCTCCAGCTGGCCATCACCAGTGCCACCGGCAGCCAGAAGAACAGCCATATCTCCTTCGGCTGCACCAGCAGGCGGTCGAAGTCCATGCTGATGCAGGTCGCCCCGTAGACCAGTAGCGCCAGGTAGAGCTTCTGCCCGTAGTCGCGGCGCAGGCGCCAGGCCCACAGCGCCGCCAGGCCGAGCATCGCCAGGAGCAATGCCAGGCCGACCAAGCCGCCATCGCGCACGGTGGCGAGGTAGCTGTCGTGGGCGTGGTTGAACACCTTGCCATAGGCCGGCACGGCGGTGTCCGCGAGGTAACCGCGGCCGAACCAGGGGTGCTCGGTAGCATCCTCGATCACCCGCTGCCAGATGCCGGGCCGGTAGGAAAACGTCAGCACGCGCTCCTTCCACAACATGGCGTTGGAGGCCAGCAGGGCCCAACTGGCCACACCCGCCAGCGCGATCAGGCCCAGGGCGCGCCAGCCCGCCAGCACCAGCAGGCCCGCGCACACGGCCATCAATGCTGTGCGCGACTGGGTGAACAGCACCAGGGCGAGCAGCACGGCGGCCAGTGCAGCGCACAGCACGCGCTCGCGGCGCTCCTGTGCACCCAGGAGGCAGTACAGGGCGTAGATGAAGCACAGGCCGTAGACGCTGCCGCCCTCGTTAGGGTCGTGCATCACGCCCAGCGGCTCCAGGCGCGATGCGGGGAAGGGATGACCGGCGTACCAGATCACGATAGAGACAGTGGCCGCGGCTGCGGCGAGCCACAGGGTCCAGCGCTGCAGGCGGCCGATGCGCACCGGGTAGCGTACCCAGAGATAGCCACTGAGCGCGACGAAACTGAGGACGCTGACCCCGTGCAGCAGTACCTCGAGCGCGCCGGCCGCGGTCAACCCGCTCGACCAGGCGAGGCTGGCGAGCATGTAGCCGGCGTAGAGCAGAACCAGGTGCGCCAGGCGGTTTCCGCGCAGGAATGCCAGCAGCTCTGGCGCCAGCAGGCAACTCGCGGGCAGGACCAGGAAATAGTAGAGGCGGCGGTGGCCGGCGGCCATCGGCAGCAGGAAGTAGCCGGCGATAAACGCCCCGTAGAGATACAGCATGCCGCCATCGAGCAGGTAGTTCCGGAGTCTGTTTATTATTGTCATGGGTCTCGATGGGTGCCGCTCGATTGCTGGCGCCAAAATAGCATAATCGCAGCCCGCTAGCAGTGGCCCGGCGTCAGGGCTGCCCCAGTTTTTCCCGCAGCAAGGCCTGTACCGCGTGGGTGGCGCGTTGCAGGTCGGCGTCGGCGACCACTGGCGCGCGGGAGGGCGCCGCGTGCTGCAGGTCCAGCGCGGCGCCTTCGAGCAGGTCTTCGCGCAACCAGCGCGCCCGGCCATCTGCCACCAGGGCGGACTGGATGTTGCCCACATCGCGGCGCATGCGCGCCGGTCCCCAGGCCATGGCCAGGCGATGGCTGAGCGGTTTGTAGCGATAATTGTGGCGCAGGCGCCACCAGGGTGTGTCGCCGTCGCCGGGGTCGAAGATAAATACCGGGCGCCCCATGGCCGTGGCCTCGCCGAGCATGGACATCGATTCGCCGGTGACCACAAAGGCGTCGGCCTGCGCCAGCATCCCGCGGTAGGGGTTATCACCGGGGTCGCCCCAGCGGTAACTGAAATGGGCTTTATCCAGCGCCGCACGCAGGGCGTCGCTGGCGGCGCGCGGTGTGCGCGGGCTGTCGGCGACCAGCAGGGCGCCGCCGCTGCGCTGGGCCAGGGTGTCCGCCAGCCGGCCCAGGCGCGCGCCCTTGTCGGCGGTAAGCACGAAGCGGCCGCTGTCGCCGCCGACCAGCAGCGCAATCCACGGCCGCGGCAGGTCGCGCAGCCGCGCGCGCAAGGCCTCGCCCTCGGGGCGCAATTGCTCGCGGGCGAGATCGTGCAGGGGCAGCTGGTTGTGCACGATATTGTCCTGGCGCGGCAGGAAATACTGCGGGGTAGTGATGATCAGGTCCCAGGCATCCAGTGGCGCCCAGGGCCGGCCGAAGTGGACTAGGGCGCTGTGCCCGCCGGACTGGGCGCGAATCCACTGTGCCACCGGTTCGTTGCGCCGCCCGGCGCTGAGGACGAGGTCCGGCCAGGGTGCCTGCAGTGTGCTGGAAGCGGCGCGGTCGATACCGGCGAGTGTGGCGCCGCTGCCGAGGTGGACGAACAGTTCCCAGGGCTGGGCGAGGATGTGCTTTTCCTCGTAGCCCCAGCCCAGTGCGCGGGCGAGAGCCAGGACCTGCGTATTGTCCCCGGCCTTGCGGCCCAGCAGGCACCAGACCCTGGCGGTGTTTCCCTGCACGTAAACCCCTTGCTTATGGTAATACCCGCAATTCAAGTGGGCGGGTGGCTGCGCTACACTACCGCACAACTGGCCCGTGGGAAAATGCCCGTGAAACCGACGGTTTTCATTCACACCAATCACAAGCAGAAACTCGGCGCGATCATCAGCCGCTACTCCATGCGCAGGAACTCCGCCCACGCCGACGAGTTCGACGTGCGCTTCATCGAGGTCAAGGATCACCCGTGTATGCTCGAGCGCGAGGGGCAGTCCTACCTGCGCGACGGCGAGCTGCGTCCCTGGGTCAACAACGACCTGCAGTCCTTTACCCCGCTGCGTTTTGCGCCCCCGGGCCTGATGGGTTACCAGGGCAGGGCGGTGGTGGTAGACCCGGATGTTTTCGCCCAGGGCGATGTCTGGGACCTGCTGAGCCGTGACATGGGCGGCGCCGCCGTCATGTGCCGGCCGAAATCCGGCCGCAAGGGCCGCAAGGGTGCCTGGGCCAGCAGCGTGATGCTGCTCGATTGCGCAAAACTGCAGCACTGGCGCTTCGAGGAAGACTTCGCCGCGATGTTCGTGCCGCCCGGCGGCGGCAAGCCCCAGCGCGACTACATGGACTGGATCTCACTGAAGCTCGAGAACCCGGCTGACATCGGCGTGATCGAAAACGAATGGAACGACTTCGATCACCTGACGCCGGATACAAAACTGCTACACAACACCAAACGCTACACCCAGCCCTGGAAAACCGGCCTGAAAATCGATTTCCGCCCCGCGGACACCTTCCAGTTGTTCCCGCCCCGGCACTGGCTGCGCCGCGCGCGCCGCGCGCTGTTCGGCGATTACAAGTTTGCCGGCACCTACAAGTCGCACCCGGATCCGGCGCAGGAAAAATTCTTCTTCGAGCTGGTGCAGGGCTGCCTGGAGGCGGGCGAGATTACCCGCGCGCAACTGGAGGATGAAATCGAGCAGGGCCACCTGCGCGAGGATGCCCTGCAGCTGGTCAGCGCCTGAGCGCTAGCGGTAGTCGTACAGCGGGTCGAGGGTTTCCGCCAGCTGGCGGTCGATGCGCTCCACTTCCTCGTCGGTGAAGTAGTCGCGGTAGCCACCGACCTTGGCCCGGCGCACCTTGTAGCTGTCCGGGTTGTCCTTGTCCCGCGGCATCATGCGCCCGCCGGCCAGCCGAAAGGTCGACTGGCTTTCCATTTTCTTCATGTTCTCGTAGGAGGAGTACTCCACCGCCGCGTCGATCTCGGCGTCGCTGGCTTCCACCTGCATGAACGCCAGCAGTTCCACCAGTTTGTCGCGGGTGTGGGCGCGCAGGTCCTCGTAGCGCAGCAGGTGGAAGTCGCGCACCTTGCCCGACTCCCGCGCCCACAGGTTCAGGTAGTCGGCCACCGCGTGCATGCTGCCGCCGTTGTCACCGGTGACGAAGTCGAACAGGCTGATCTCGGAGCCGCGCGGCGGGTAGTTGTTGATCGCCACCTTGGAGGGCTTGATGCGGAACTTCCACTGGAAGAACTGGGAGACCGCGACATCGCGCGGGTCGCGCGCCAGCAGCACCACGCGCTTGTCGTAGAACGGCTGCTTGGTCTCGAAGTCGCCGGTGAAGTCCTTGATGTAGTTGTCGTGGGTAAAGAAGATCTTCGGCACGCCCGGCGCCAGGTTGTGGAAGTTGTCGAAGCTGAGGATGGCGTTGTCCGGCAGCCCGTGCTTGACCCGGAACAGGTGCGAGATCATCACCCGCAGCCAGGTGCGCCCGCTCTTGCCGAAGGACACGACCACGATATCCGCATTGCGCAGCTTGTCGTACTGCTCCACGCCGCGCAGCTTGCGCTCCTCGGCGAGAATCTCCGCCTCCGGGCGGCCGCGCATTTTGAAGTGCAGCCAGCGCCGCGAGAGCTTCTTGCGCAGGGTCTGGGCGCCCTGGCGCAGGGTCTGCAGGGCCATTTTCATGCTGCGTCACCGCCGTAGCCGAAGATCGGGTCGAGTTCGCCGACCAGTGCCTCCAGTTGTGCGCACTGTTCGTCGGTGAAGTAGTCGCGGTAGCCGCCGACCTTGGCCTTGCGCACCTTGTAGGACTGCGGGTTGTCCTTGTCGCCGGGCTTGACCCGCGCGCCGCTGCCCTTGAAGAACTTGTCCTGTTCCATTTTTTTCATGTTGTCGTAGGCGGCGAACTCCACCGCCTCGCGCACCTGCGCGTCGCTGGCGGGGGTGCCGGTAAAGGCGAGAATCTGCGCCAGCACCGCGCCGGGGTCGGCGCGCATGTCTTCATAGCGCACCACCAGCACGTCCTTCAGTTCCGGGATGGCGCGCGCCCAGCCATTGAAGTAGTCGACGATGCGCGGCACGCCGGCGTCCTTGTCCAACACGAAGTCCCACACGCCGATGTCGGCGCCATGGGGCGGGTAGTCGTTGATGAACTTCTTGTTCGGGCGCATGCGGAACTGCCACTGGAAGAACTGCGATACTGCGACATCGCGCGGGTCGCGCACCAGCAGTACGATGCGCTTGCCCTTGAAGTGCTCCTTGGATTCCCAGTTGCCGGTGTAGTTGCGCAGGTAGTTGTTGTGGGTGAAGAACACCGCCGGCAGCTGCGGGGCGCGCGCCTTGAGGTTGTCGAAATCCAGCAACTCGCGCTCGTCCAGCCCGCCTATCAGCTGGTAGGCGCGCGAGAGCATGACGCGCAGCCAGGTGCGCCCGGACTTGCCCCAGCTCATCAGCACCCAGTCGGCGCGCTGCAGTTTCTTGTATTCCTCCCGGCCGCGCAGCCAGCGCTCCAGCCGCTTGCGGCGTTCGGCAGGCAGCCAGAAACAGAGCGCCATGATCAGGATGCGCATTGCGGCCCGTGCCTTGTCGGCCATGTCTGGGAAGGTCCTCGGTGGGTATTCCGGAAAGGCCGCGAATATACCGTAATTGGCGCTGCCCCGCATCCCGCCGGACTGGCGAATAATTGCACTATTCACATCCGCGAGGGTCAATCCTGCCCTTGCCCCGCCCTCCGGGGGCGCCCTAAAATGCGCCCATGTCGCTGACCAACCTCAATGCCCTGCGCGCTGCGCAACTGCAGACCGACCCCTTCGACTTCCTCGTCGTGCCTGGTTTCATCGGTCCCGAGGCCCTGTCGCGCATCAACGCAGCCTACCCGGCGATCGACTCCGCCGCCAACCACGCGCTGGAAAACCTCAGCTACGGCGAGGCGTTTGCCAGCCTGATGGACGAGGTCGCCGAGCCGGCCTTCGTCGAAGCGCTGGGCGAGAAGTTCGACATGGACCTCACGGGCATGCCGACGACGATCACGGTGCGCAAGTTCTGCGAGCGCACGGATGGCAACATCCACACGGATCACAAGAGCAAGGTGATCACGGTGCTGCTCTACTTCAACGAGGACTGGCCCCACGAAGACGGCCAGCTGCGCATGCTGCGCTCGCCCTCGGATATCGAGGACTACGCGGCCCAGGTGCCGCCGTTGGGTGGCACGATGCTCGCCTTCCGCCGCACGGGCCATTCCTGGCACGGGCATACGCGCTTTGTCGGCGAACGCCGCATGGTGCAGATCAACTTCCTCGACCAGAGCCCGATCGCGGTGGCCGCGCAGCGGATCAGCCGGTTTGGCACGCACTTCATGAAGAACGTGCTGGGGATGCGCTAGGCGCTTCTCTTCTCGGGTTCCTCCCGGGCTTTTCTCCTCTTGTTGTTTGCGACCTGTGGCGTTTTTGGTGCCGGGTCAGTTCGCGCTCCTTTGGCTCGTTCTCGTGCTGTGGGTGATGTACGGCATCTGCGCGCCGGCCTGCACCGCGAGGCACCCCGGCGAACGGGCGCAAGATTTCCCGCGGGCATGGGCTGCTGCGGAACTCGACCAAAAATCGCTGCGCGATTTTTTGGGACCCGGACAGTCCTCGCAGAAAGCCCCCATGCCCGCGGGAAATCTTAGGCCGCGCCCTGATTGTTCGCCGGGGTGCCTCGCGGCGCAGACCTCGGTCGGGGTGAGGCTGAGATTGGATAGTCGCAGCAGCGTCTTGCGGCGCAGGCCTTTGTCTGGTCCACGCTGAGCCGGGAAAGTCGCGAGTTAAGTTGAACATGCGAGGCTTGGGACGACAGGAGACCCAAGTCGGGGGCATTTCCATAGGCCGAGGCGCACCGACTCCAACGCCCAGTGAAACCCGTGTCGCCGGTCTTCTGTTCGCTCCGGGATACTCCCGTCAATCCCGGGAAGTGCGGTCCAAACGGAACCAGAACCCGCTGACGATGAATCCCCCAGCCGCACCGAAAAGAGGGCGCTGCCGCCAGGCGGGGGGCGAAACAGTCAGGTCGCGTTTAGCGGAGCAGGCGGGCGCGGGGTTGTCCGCGAGCACTGTCCGAGTCCCAAAAAAATCGCGCAGCGATTTTTGGTCGAGTTGCGCAGCGGCCGCGTCCGCCTGCGGAGCTGCGACCGTTTCGCCCCCCGCCTGGCGGCAGCGACCGGGAACCATGTGCCCACACGGCTCAGGACAACGACCGGGAACCATGTGCCCACAGGGAGCGGCTCAGAACAGCGACTCGATCCGCCTGACCACCGCCCCGACATCATCGGGCAACTCACCCTCAGGCTGTCGAAAAGGCTGCCCCGCCCACACCGCCAGCCCGCGCTCCACCAGCATGCGATGAAACGCCCGGAAATCCCGCGTCGCCGAGAGAATCTTGAAGTAGTCCAGGTGGTAGACCAGGCGCCCCAGGCCCAGACGCAGGCGATCGCCGGCGGATTCGCGGCGCGGGTTGAACAGCCAGTGGGCCAGCGAGCGGCGGCCCTGGTCCAGGGTGCCCAGCCAGCCGCCCGGGAGCGGGAAGATGGCCAGCGGTTTGCGCAGGTAGATGACCTCCACCATCATCGAGATACTGTCCGCCGTGACGATAAAGCCATCGGCGCTGCCCAGCAGGGCGCGGTAGGGGTTTTCCGTGGCGTCGGCGGACCATTCGAAGTACACCGCCTCTGGCGGCAGTTCCGCGCGTAGTACCTCGAGGACCTCCGGCGTGGTGCGCCGGCTGGTGGTGATGTAGGGCGTGCCGCCCAGGGTGTCTACCACCCAGCGCGCCTTGGCGGCCAGGTCGCGGGCCACCTGTCGGTTCATGATGAACGGGTTGGTTTCGCCGCCGACCAGGATGGCGATCAGCGGTTTCGGCAGCGGCGCGAAGCGCTGCGCCCAGGCTGCGGCTTCGCTGGCCACGTCCTCGGGCTTGATGCGCATCAGGGGCAGGGTGGTGGGCAGGAAGCTGGGCAGCGGCGGCATCTGGTTTTCCGCGCTGGCGATGATCAGGTCGAATTCGCCCATGTGGCCCGAGGGCTTGCCCACCAGGGCGATTTTCGTGTGGCCGCCGGACTGCTCGCGCACCCACAGCGCCGCCATCGAGGGGCGGCGACCGACGGTGATGATGAGGTCGGGCCAGGGGGCCTGCAGCGGGTCGCTGCGCTCGAGGTCGAGGTGCTCCAGGCAGGGGCGGTAGCGGGGCTTGCCCAGCACCCACTCGGGTTTCATCTGCAGGAACTTGTTTTCGACCGGCCAGTCCAGCGCCTCGACGATGGTTTCCACCTGCCCGTTGTCGCCCCGCTTGTCGCTGAGCAGGACCCAGGTGCGCGGCGCCATATCAGGCCTCGGTGGTGTCCTGGCAGTAGCCGAGTTCCGGCGCGATGTTATCGCGTACCAGGGCTTCCAGTTCGGCGACCTGTTGCGGCTCGAAGTCCTCGCGGTAGCCGCCGACCTTGCCGCGGCGCACCTTGTAGGTGGAGGGGTCGTCGGCGTTGACCAGCTTCATGCCGCCCTGGGAGAACGTGCCCGCGGTCTCCAGCTTCTGCAGGTTCTCGAAGGAGCCCCATTCCACTGCCGCGCGCACCTCTTCCTCGGTGAAGCGCTCGCCCATCAGCTGGGTGACGCGCAACAGGGTCGGCACGGGATTGGCGCGCAGGTCCTCGTACTTGATCAGCAGGCCGTTTTCCAGGTCAGCCACGGCCCGCGCCCAGTGGTTTTCGTACTCGATCAGGCTGGGCAGGCCGATGTCCGAATGGCGCACGAACTCCCACATTTCCACGGTGCGGCGGTCGATGGGGTGGTCGATGGAGTGGTTGATCAGCTCCTGCTTGGCGCGCGACTGGCGCTTGGTGAACTGGTGGTACCAGGACACCGCGATATCGATCGGGTTGCGGGCGAGGAACAGCACCGGCTTGTGGCGCAGCGGGTTGTCCGGTGCGCCGGGGGAGAGCAGCTTGCCCACCTCGCCCTCGTAGCTGTAGTGGCCGTTGGTGGCGGCCAGGCGCGGGATTTCCGGGTACTTGCGCGAGAACTCGTCGGTGTTGATCAACTTCGATTCGGGCAGGTCGTAGCGCAGCTGGTAGAGACGCGAAATCATGGCTTTGAGCCAGGTATTGCCGCTCTTCGGGTGGCCGATGATGATCAGCCCCGCCTTGTGCGCCTTGGCCAGCTCCAGCTGGGCCAGGTAGCGACGGCGCAGCGACACCCGCAGGCTCGCGGGGAGGGGCTGCGTGGGTGCCAGAATCAGCGCCTTCTTGACGCCGTCGCTGAGGTTGAACATGGGGGGCTCCGCGGGTGGGGGGGCTGAAAAGCGGGCAATTATCGGACAAAGCGCCGCAAATAACCAGACGAGTGGGGCTTGGGGTACAATGCCTCCCGCACTCCCCGGGAAGCGCCGACAACTTGATCATCGATCGCTACGTAAGCCAGGAAATAAGCCGGCCGCTGTTCGCCGGCCTGGCCCTGCTCATCCTGATTTTTGTCGCCTGGTCCGCCGCCCGCTACCTCGGCCTCGCGGCGGATGGACAGCTCTCGATGTTCGCCGCGTTCAAGCTGGTGGGGCTCAATACCCTGGTCGCGTTGGAGATCCTGCTGCCCTCGGCGCTGTTCTTCTCCGTGCTGGCGGCGATGGGCCGGCTGTACAAGGAGGCGGAGATGCATTCCTTCTACGCTGCCGGCGTGGGGCGCATGCGCTTCCTGGAGTCGGTGCTCAAGTACGCCCTGGTGGTCGCGCTGCTCACCGGGTTTATTTCGATCATCGCCCGTCCCTGGGCCTATCGCACCAGTTATGAACTGGAGGCGCGCGCCGCGGCGCACTACGACCTGAAGAAAATGGCCGCCGGGGAATTCGTGGAACTGGCGGGCAGCGACTACGTGTTCTACGCCGGCGGCGTCGATGTGGACAACGGCGAGCACCGCGACGTGTTCCTGTTCAAGCGCCACCGCAAGCATCGCCGCGCCGAGTTGCTGGTTGCCAGGCGCGCCACGCTGCCCGCCCTCAACCCGGACGAGCCGCTGGCGGCGCATTTTCAGGAGGGCTACAACTATCTGCTGGACGAGGCCCGGCGCCGCGACCTGATCACCCGCTTTGGCGATCTCGAGGTGCGCCTGAAGCGCAGCAGCGAACAGGAAAAATACCGGCGCAAGGCGGAGACCACCGCGGCCCTGTCCCAGTCCAGCGACCCCAAGGATATCGCCGAATTCCAGTGGCGCATCACCACGCCCCTGGCCACGGTGCTGCTGGGCCTGATGGCCGTGCCGCTGGCGCACTCCGCGCCGCGCGCATCGCGCATTCGCAACGTGTTCGGCGCGCTGGTGGTGTACATCGCCCTGTTCGCCATGACCAGCGTGATGCGCACCGGCATCGAACAGGGCACCCTGGGCGCCATGCCCGGTCTGTGGCTGGCCTATGTGCTTGAGGCAGTGTTGCTGCTGTTCCTGGTGCGCAAACCGGGGATCTTCAGTCGATGATCCTGCGCCGCTATATCGCCCGCCGCCTGGTGCTGGGCTGGTTGCTGGCACTGGCAGTGCTGGCCCCGGTGTTCGGCGTGATCAGCTTCATCCAGGAACTGGAGCGTACGCAGCTGGACTACGATGCCCTCGCGGTGGCCCGCTATTCCCTGATGACGCTGCCGCAGCAGATGCTCACCCTGGCGCCGGTCATCGCGCTGCTGGGCACCATGGCGGCGCTGTCCGGCCTCTATCGCAGCCACGAACTGACCGTCATGAGTTGCGCCGGCTACCCGCGCAGCCAACTGGTGGAGGCGATCCTGCGCCCCACCATACTGTTGATGCTGCTGCTCTGGCTGGCCATGGAGACGGCGGTACCCAGCCTGCAGCTGGCCGCCGAGGAACAGCGGCACAACCTGCGTTACGGCAACCAGGTGAAAATCTCCGAGGGCGGCATCTGGGCGATCGATGGCCGCCGCTACACGCGACTGGGCAGGATTACCCGGGGCGGCGAGCCGGGGGATATCGACATTTTTGAGTTTGATGAAGATGGCCAGTTGCTCAGTGCGGTACACGGCCGCACCGCCAGCGTACTGCCCAAGCGACGCTGGTTGCTGCACGGGGTGCGCGAAAAGCGCCTGGTAGACGGCGACCTGGTCACCCGGCGGCGCAAGGAGATGACCGTGGAGAATCTCTGGGCGCAGGACGAGCTGCCCACGCTGTCGCTACCGCTGGAGACCATGCGCCTGTCGGTGCTCCACGGGTATGCCGATTACCTGGAACAGAGCGGTCGTCCCGCACAGCGCTATGTCTCCCTGTTCTGGGAGAAGCTGCTGATGCCGCTGAAAGTGCTGGCGATGGTGCTGCTGGCGACCCCCCTGAGCGCGAACAGCGGCAGCGGTCGCGAGCGCAGCGTCGGGGTCAAGCTCGGCATTGGCGCCCTGGTCGGCATCCTGTTTTTCCTGGTTGCGCAGATCATCCATGCCCTCGGGCAGTTGCTGGGGCTGGTGCCGGCGGTCACCGCGCTGTTACCCTCGGTGCTGGTTTTTATCTGCGCCCTGATGCTGCTGCAGCGCCTGCGCTGGTGAGCGGCGTGAACCGAATAATCGCCACCCGCGCCACGGTTGCGGCCCAGTCCCGAGGCCAGTACCGAGGCCAGTGCCGGGACAAGTACCCAGGAGTTTTCATCCAGTGCGCCTGATGCTCGATTTTTTCCGCGCCTACCCCGGGCACACGGTGTTCATGCTGGTGGCGCTGCTGCTGTCGGGTATCGCCGAGGGTATCGGCCTGTCCACGCTGCTGCCGCTGATCAACGTGGCCCTGGGACAGGATGTGTCGCAGGCGGTGACCGGCGTCGCCACCTCCGGCGCGCAGCGCGACTTCGAGCAGAAGGTGCTGGACGTGCTGGACGCGCTGCATATCGCACCGACCCTGGGCAACATGCTGGCGATCCTCGTCGTTGGCGTCCTGATCAAGAGTATTTTCCTGCTGCTGGCCCAGCGCCAGGTGGGCTACACCGCAGCCCAGGTGGTGACCGACATGCGCCTGGCCATGCTGCGCGCAGTGCTGCGCAGCCGCTGGGAGTACTTCCTGCACCAGCCGGTGGGCAAGTTGACCAATGCGCTTGCCACCGAGGCCCAGCGCTCATCGACAGCCTTCGTCAACGGCGCGACGGCTATCACCTTTTTCATCCAGGCGCTGGTCTACGGCGCCGTGGCCTTTGCCCTGTCCTGGCGCGCCTCGCTGGTGGCGATCGGCGCCGGTGCGCTGGTCATCGGGCTGTCCCATTTCCTGGTGCGCATCACGCGCAAGGCGGGCTCGCGGCAGACCCACCTGCTCGGCGCGCTGATGGCGAACCTGACGGACACCCTGCAGTCGGTCAAGCCGCTCAAGGCCATGGCCCGGGATCACCTGGCGGACCAGGCGCTGTCCGGCGACACCCGCCGGCTGAACCGCGCCCTGCGCAAGCAGGTGCTGAGTGCAGCCGTGCTGGATTCCGCCCACGAGTTGATGTTCACCCTGTTCATCTGCCTCGGTATCTGGGTGGCGCTGGAACGTTTTTCCATGGCGCTGCCCACGGTGATGGTGCTGGTGGTTGCCCTGGGCCGGGCGTTCTCGTTCTTCGGCAAGGTCCAGAAGCAGTACCAGAAACTGGCCCAGGGAGAGAGCGCCTACTGGTCGATGAAATCCGCCATCGCCGAGGCCAGCGCCAACGAGGAAACCCTGAGCGAGGGGGTGACGCCGACCCTGGAGCAGGGCCTGCGCTTCAGCGACGTGAGCTTCGGCTACGACGGCCACAGCGTGTTCCGCTCGCTGGACCTGGAAATCGAGGCGGGATGCCTGACCACCTTGGTCGGCCCCTCCGGCTCGGGCAAGACCACCATCATCGATCTCGCCATCGGCCTGCTGCGCCCGGATAGCGGCAGCATCGCCATCGACGGCGTGCCCCTGCAGGAGATCGACCTGCGCGCCTGGCGCGGCATGATCGGCTACGTGCCGCAGGACACCACCTTGCTGCACGACAGCATCCTGCACAACATCACCCTGGGCGACCCGGAACTGGACGAGGCGCAGGCCGAGTCGGCGCTGCGCGCGGCCGGTGCCTGGGAATTCGTCGAGCGCCTGCCGCAGGGCATGGCCACGGTGGTGGGGGAGCGCGGCGGCAAGCTGTCCGGCGGCCAGCGCCAGCGCATCGTCATCGCCCGCGCGTTGATCAACCGCCCGCGGCTGCTGATCCTCGACGAGGCCACCAGTGCCCTGGACGCCGAGAGCGAGGAAGCGGTGCGCAACACCATGGAATCGCTCAAGGGCAAGTTGACGATTCTCGCCATCTCCCACAACCGCGCCATGGTGCAGGCGGCGGACCGCGTCTACCAGATGAGCGCCGGCGGCGCGCTGGGCCTGGATGCCGAGGCCCGCTCAGGCCTCGCCAAGTAGGCTTCGCACCGCTGCGACCGAGCGTTCGAGGTCGCTTGCCCCCGAATCTGCCCCGCTCGCCGGCGGCGCCTCGTCCAGCCAGTTCACCCTTCCCGACTCGCGCAGCTGCCGGTGTACCTCGGTGATGTCCCGGGTCAGCGGCGCCCAGCCCCAGCGCAGCAGGCCGGCGTAGAGGCTGCCCCCGAGGCGAAAATCGCGATCCACCGGGTGATCGGCGCGCATGCCGCCGAGGTCGAACATCTGCACCGGCACGCCGGTGGCGCAGGCCTCGGAGAGCATGGCGATGCTGTCGCCGGTGACCACGATGCGGTCCGCCCAGGCGAGCATGCCGACATAGGGGTTGGCGGTGTCGCCAGCGCGCCAGCGGTGAAAATGGGCCGGCTGCCGCAATTCGAGTTGCAGCGCCTCGACCGCCGAGGCGCGGGTGCGCGAACTGGTGGTGACCAGCAGCGACCCGCCACTGTCCGCGGCCTGCGCGGAGACCTCGCGTCCCAGGCGCGCCGCCGCCTTCGGCCCCAAAGTGAAGGGGCCGCTGTCGCCGCCGGCCAGCACTGCGATGCGAGGCTGTGGCAGGGCGGCGAATACCGGCTGCCACTCGCTGCGCGCCAGGGCCAGCCGCGCCGCGTCCAGGCTGTGCAGGGTGAGCGGGTTGCGCAGCACGTTGGGCGCCTCGGCCACGCGGTACTGGGGTGTGGTGATGACCAGGTCGAACTGCTCCAGCGGGCCCCAGGGACGGCCGACGTGCACGTAGCGGCTGCGCCCGCCGGACTGCTCGCGAATCCAGCGACAGACCGGCTCGTTGCGCACGCCGCAGCTCACCACCAGGTCCGGCCACGGCGGCCGCAACTGCGCCCGCGAACCCGGCTCGATACCGTCCAGTGTGGCCCGACCCAGCACGTGCGGCATGAACCGCGACGTGCGGTATTCGAGTGTCTTTGTCTCACAGGGGTAGCCCAGCGCGTCGACCAGCGCGCGCACCTGCCCGCGCTCGCCGGCGCGGTAGGCGTCGATCAGCCAAACCACTGGCATTAGCATTGTTCCATCGGTATAGTTCCAGCGTCCCGAATCCGGCCCCGCTCCGGCAGCCCCGGCAAGCCCAGCTCCGGTGAGGCGACTGCAGGGACAGCAGCACTGAACAGCCACCGCACAGGATAGCCACCGCATGACCCAATATCAGGAATATCTTGGTTTTATCTGCAATGTGCTGGAATCATACAACAAGAAGCAGGTCACACTGACGGAAAGCACCGACCTGGTGGCTGATATCGGTCTCACGTCGCTGGAAGTCATGGAGTCGATCGAGCGCATCGAAGACCACTTCGACATCTCCATCCCCCTTAATATATTGCCGGACGTGAACACGGTCGGCGAACTGGCGAGAAAGGTCCACGAGCTGACGCAGTGAACTGATCCCGCCTGCGGCAACGCAGCCAGGTTTTATGCTATTCGATAAATTCCAGTCCATGGTCGACTTCCGCGCAGAACTCGCGGAACGCGGCGTCAAACCCTTCGGTGCCGTTACCGAGGAAATCTACTCCGCCACCGAGGGTCGCGTCGAAGGCCGGGATGTCATCCTCGCCGGCACCAACAACTACCTCGGCCTGTCCTACGACCCGCGCTGCATCGCCGCCTCCCAGGCCGCGGCCCAGCGCTGGGGTACCGGTACCACCGGCTCGCGGGTGGCCAACGGCTCCTTCTCCGAGCACCAGGCGCTGGAGGCGGACATCGCGGATTTCTACGGCGTGGACCACGCCATTGTATTTTCCACCGGCTACGCGGCGACCTCCGGCATGTGCGCGACCCTGGCCGGCCCCGGCGATGTCATCCTGCTGGACGGGGACAGCCATGCCAGCATCTACGCCGGGGTGCGCCTGTCCGGCGCCGAGATCATCCGCTTCAAGCACAACAACCCGGACGATCTGGCCAAACGCCTGCGCCGCCTGGGCGAGCGCGCCGCCGATGCGCTGATCATCGTCGAGGGCATCTACTCCATGCTCGGCGACGTGGCGCCGCTGCAGGAGATCGCCGCCGCCAAGCGCGAGTTCGGCGGCTACCTGTTCGTCGACGAGGCGCACTCCATGGGTGTGCTCGGCGAGACCGGCCGCGGCGCGGCGCAGGCCGCCGGTATTGAGGACGACGTGGATTTCGTCGCCGGTACCTTCAGCAAGAGCCTGGGCGGCATCGGCGGTTTTTGCGTCAGCCCCCACGCGGAACTGCAGGCCATCCGCTTCTGCATCAACGCCTATATCTTCACCGCCTCCTCCGCGCCCTCGGTGATCGCCTCCACCCGCGAGGCGCTGCGCATCATCCGCGCCGAGCCGCAGTTGCGGCAGCGCCTGTGGGACAACGCGAATCGCCTGTATTCCGGGCTCGCCGGCCTCGGCCTGCGCGTCGGTCCTTCCGCCAGCCCGGTGGTGGCGGTGGTGCTCGAGGACCGCGAGCGCACCCTGGCCTGCTGGCAGGCACTGCTCGAGGCGGGCGTCTACGTCAACATGGTGGTGCCGCCGGCCTCGCCGTCGACCTACTGCCTGCTGCGCAACAGCGTCAGCGCCGCGCACACCCCGGAGCAGATCGAGACCATGATCGCCGCCTATGCCGCGCTGCAGGACGCCGGGCTATTGCCCGCGCCTGGCCAGGCCTGAGCGCGGCGCTGCAATTATGGCCGTGCGGTTTGCGCAAATCTCCGATCCCCACCTGAGTTCCCTGGACAGCGTCGACTGGCGCGAACTGCTGAACAAGCGCCTGCTGGGCTACCTCTCCTGGCGGCGCAAACGGCGCCACGAGCACCGCGGTGAAGTGCTCGAGGCGCTGCAACGCGACCTACAAAAGCAGGAGCTGGCGCAACTGCTGGTGACCGGCGACCTGACCCACGTGGGACTGCCGAAGGAGTTCGGCGAGGCTCGCGCCTGGCTGCAGCGCCTTGGGAATCCGGCGGACGTTGCCGTGGTGCCGGGCAACCACGACGCCTATGTGCGCAGCGTGTGGGACAAGACCTTCGCCCAGTGGCGCGAGTATATGCAGTCGGACGAGGCGGGGGCGGCGGAGCAACTGTTTCCCAGCCTGCGGGTGCGCGGGGAACTGGCCTTCATCGGGCTGTCATCGGCGGTGCCCAAGCCGCCCCTGCTGGCCACCGGCACCCTCGGCGAGGAACAACTCGAACGCCTGGCGCAGGTG
The DNA here is from genome assembly GCF_004745945.1 of Mangrovimicrobium sediminis. Taxonomy (GTDB): domain Bacteria; phylum Pseudomonadota; class Gammaproteobacteria; order Pseudomonadales; family Halieaceae; genus Mangrovimicrobium; species Mangrovimicrobium sediminis. Next base: position 154,468 of record NZ_SRLE01000013.1, read on the forward strand.
CTGGCCGAGACCCGCGAGCGTGGCCTGTTCCGGGTGGTCTACCTGCACCACCCGCTGCTGGCCGGCTCCGAGAAGTGGCGCAAGCGCCTGACCGACGCGGCGGGCCTGCGCGCGGTGCTGGCGGAGTGCGGTACGGAGATGGTGCTGCACGGCCACGGCCACCGCGCCACGCTGGGCGAATTGCCGACCCGCCACGGTCCCGCTCCGGTGTTCGCGGTGCCCTCGGCCTCGGCCATGGGCCTGCACGGGGCGGACCACGCGCGCTACAACTGCTATGCGGTGGAGCGCGAGGGCGAGCGCTGGCGCCTGGAAGTCGAATCCCACGCCTACGACTGTCAGCGCGGCGAATTCCTGCCGGAGCGCAGCCGCGCCTTCAGCCTGGCGCGCTGACCCGGCGGCATCTCAGGCGTCGCGGTCCACGGCGTTGGCCAGCGAACCCTTGACCAGCATCAGGTCGGCGATCGAGTCGACATCGATGGCCGCGTTGGCGTAGGGCAGGATCACCGCCCGGATACGCAGTCCCAGGCGCTTGCCCAGCTTGGCCAACGCTTCCTCCAGCGACAGCAAGCCCAGCCGATAGCGAATTACCGAGGGCCAGCCGAGCAGGCCGATGAGCACCAACGGCTTCTTGCGCTGTTGCTCGATCTTGCGCCAGAAACGCGCCGCACGGCGCCCCTCGGGGGTGACGAAGGCAAACAGGTTGCATCCGCAGAAGTCGCCGTCGCTGAAATGCATGACAGTCTTGTGGATACCCGGGTAGGCCTCGGTAACCAGCGCATGGGGCGCCAGGCCGACAGTCAGGTCCACCGGGTCGGTCAGGCTCTGGCGGGCGAAGGCGTCGACGATCTCGGCGGTGAGCAGGGGGTGGTCGGCGGTGGTCAGTAGCACCGGGGCGTCGGCATCCAGGCCTTCCATGGTCTTGTAGGCGCTGGTGCTCGGGGTCGGGCCCGGCTCGCCCCAGCGGATTTCTCCGTCGTCCACCCAGCTTTGCAACTGCGCGTCGCGGGCCACCTCGCTGGCCTCCGGGCCTGAAAGGGTAATCTCGCGCACGGTCTTCGCCTCACGCAGCGCGTTGAGCACGCGGCGCACCATGGGTGTGCCGTCGATGTCGATCATTGCCTTGCTGCCGACCTCGGTGGAGCGGATCAGTGCGTCCGCCTTGCTGCGATCGCCGGCCAGTACGATGGCCGACATCTTGCCTACTGCAAATGTCATGGGGTGTTCATTCCTGTACCAGCGGTTTCTCGTAGACGCGGTAGCGCTTGTACGCCTCCCCGCCGATGGTTTCAATGATGTTGCGCATGCCGTCGTTGTCCTCGAGGATCCAGCCCATTTCGACGTCCTTCACGCCCCGGGCTACCAGGGCCTGGCGCACCGCGTCGATCACCACGAAGGCGAGGGTGGGCCCCAGGCGCAGGTGGTGGAAGCGCTTGCGCACGCCCATCAGGGGCACGCGGGCGGTGCTCGGGTGGCTGACCTTGAGACGCCACAGCAGCTTGGCCCAGCCGAAGGGCAGCAGGCGGCCGCCGAGATCGCGGGCAGCCTCATTGATGTTCGGCAGGGCGACGATAAAGGCCACCGGTTCCCCGTCCAGCTCGGCGATCTGGATATAGTCGTCGGGCATCAGGTGGATGAGCGTACGTACGGTCTCTTCCCACTCTGTCGGCGCCAGGGGCACGAAGCCCCAGTTGTCCTGCCAGGCGTCGTTGAAGATATCCAGCATGACCGCCGCCTCGGCGCTGAGGTCCTTGCGATTGGCGCGGCGTACGCGCACGCGGTCGGAGACCTTCTCGGCCAACCGCGCCATGACCCTGGGGGTCTTGAAATCCGGGTCGATGTGATAGGCCAGCAGGTCCTTGATCGGGCAGTAGCCGCGCGCTTCGATGGCCTCGCCGTACCAGGGGCGGGCGTGGCCCATGAGTACGAAGGGCGGGGTGTCGAAACCGTCGACCAGCAGGCCCAGCTCCTCGTTGATGTGCAGGTTGAACGGTCCGCGCGCGCACTGCATGCCCTCGCTGCGCAGCCAGGCCTCGGCGGCGCCGAACAGGGCATCGACCACTTCCGGGTCCTGTTCGGCCTCGAACATGCCGAAATAACCGGCGCCGTCGCCGTGTTGGGCCAGGTGCAGTTCGTCGATCTGTGCGGTGATGCGGCCCACCGTGCGCTCGCCGCGGCGGGCGATCCAGCCGCGCCAGCGGGCGTGCTCGAAGAAATGGTTCTTGTCGGAGAAGCGCTGGCGCTGCTCGAACTCGAGTGGCGCGATCCACTGCGGATCGTCGGCGTACAGGCGGTGCGGCAGGCGCAGGAACTCGCGCAGACGGCCTTTATCCCCTACATCTTCAAGGGTTATGGTGGCTTTGTCTGGCAGAGTGATATCCCCCCGGCACTGTCGTCCGGCCGCGCAAAAGGGCGCAGTATACCGCCCCCGGCCGCTGTCGGTAATCACCCGGGAGCGGCCTGTGGGCGCTCCGGGGCGCTCCTGTGAAATACTGCCGGTAACCGGCCAGTTGCCGCCCGTTTGGTACTTTTCCCTATCTTATTCAATGCTTTAAGTGCTAGTATTTTTGTGCAATAGAGGTCGTCAAAGGCCCGTCAGACAAAAACTTTTTCAGATTACAGCCTACCGCGTGAGATGTAGGGTCACGTGGCCAGCAGGGTACCAGCCGGACGCCGCGAGCGGACGGAAATGATGCCGATGTTGGCGATTTCGCGTTCTGCGGGACCGAGCGCAGGTCAGGGCTGAGCTGCTTCAGGAGGATTGGTCCTTGTCATCGTGTCAGTCATCGCGTCAGGTTGAAGCTACACCCACTCGTCATACGCTACCGTTTCGCGCCGGGGACTTCGCTACCCTCACCGAAGCGCTGGACTATGCCGCCGGTGGCGAAACCGGGATCAACTTCTACACTGGTCGCGGCGCGATCTACGCCAGCCTGGGTTATGCCGAACTGCGCAGCGAGGCGCTGTTGCTGGCCGACAAACTGCTCGGCCTGGGCCTGAACAAGGGCGATCGCGTTGCGCTGATCGCCGAGACCGACCCCGAATTCATCCGTTTCTTCTGCGCCTGCCAGTACGCCGGCCTTATCCCTGTCGCACTGCCGGCATCGGTAAAACTGGGCGCACACCACACCTACGTGATGCAACTGCGCTCCCTGCTCGAGGCCAGTGACGCCGCCATCGGCGTGGCTTCCGAGGGCTACCTGCCGTTCCTGCAGGAAGCTGGCGCGCCGCTGTCACTGCGCATGGTCGGCGAGCCCGCGCACTTCCACGCCCTGCCGGAGCGCGGCATGCCGCTGCCCGAGATCAGCGCGGACGACATCTCTTACATCCAGTACACCTCCGGCAGCACACGCTTCCCGCGCGGCGTGGTGATCCGTCACCACACCGCCATGGCCAACATCCAGGGCATCTCCCAGGACGGCCTGCAGATCGGCCCCGAGGATCGCCTGATGTCCTGGCTGCCGTTCTACCACGACATGGGCCTGGTGGGCTTTGTCCTGGTGCCGCTGGCCACACAGATTTCCGTCGACTACCTCGACACCCGCGAGTTCGCCGTGCGCCCGCGCCAGTGGCTCACGCTGATGACCAAGACCCGGGCCACCATCTCCTTCGCCCCGAGCTTCGGTTACGACCTGTGTGCCCGCCGTGTGCGCCCCAACAACCTGGAGGAGTACGACCTTTCCAACTGGCGCGTCGCCGGCATCGGCGCCGAGATGATCCGCCCGCAGACGCTGGAACTGTTCGCCGAGATCCTCGCCCCCTGCGGCTTCGACCACCGCGCGTTCACCGCCTGCTATGGCATGGCCGAGTGCACCCTGGGCGTGAGCTTCTCGCCGTTGGGCCGCGGTTTCACCACCCATTACATCGACGCCGATCACCTGGCGGAGAAACACGAGGCTGTGCTGCTGGACGAGAGCGCCCGCGAGGGTCGCGGTCGCGGCCGCCACTTCGTCAACTGCGGCGTACCCCTGCCCAGCTTCGAGGTGCAGATCCGCGACGACGGCCGCATCCTCGGCGACTGGCAGAGCGGCGTGATTTTCCTGCGCGGCCCCAGCGTGATGGAAGGCTATTTCAACATGCCCGCCGAGACCCGCGACGTGCTCGACGCCGACGGCTGGCTGAACACCGGTGACATCGGCTACCTGGCCGATGGCGTGCTGACCATCACCGGTCGCAAGAAAGACATCATCATCATCCACGGCCGCAACATCTGGCCGCAGGACCTCGAGCACATCGCCGAGGCCCAGCCGGAATTCCGCCCGGGCGATGCGGTGGCGTTCTCCGCCCCGGACGAGAGCGGCGAAGAGCACTGCGTGATGCTGGTCCAGTGCCGCGAAACCGATACCGCTGTACGCAGCACCCTGGTGCGCCGCCTGACCGCGCTGCTGCGCATGGAGATGAGCCTCGACTGCTACGTCGAGTTGGTCCCCATTCACTCCCTGCCGCGCACGTCCTCGGGCAAGCTGTCCCGGGCCAAGGCGCGCCTCGACTTCATCGCCGCGCAGGATGCGGAGCGCGACGAGCACTTCGCCGCCGAACTGCGACGCCGGGCGGCCTCAGCCTGATCGCCAGCGGTGACCTGGTGGCGCTGACCGGTGCCACCGGATTCATAGGTACGACTCTTTCCCGTGAGCTGCGCCAGCGCGGCTTGCGCGTGCGCGCACTGGTGCGCGACGCGCGCCGGGCTGACATGCTCGCCGCACAGGGAGTGGAACTGGTCACCGGTGATCTCTCCGACCGCGCAGCCCTGGGCCGCCTGGTCGAGGACGCGGCGGCAGTGGTACACGCCGCCGGTGCCGTGCGCGGCGCCTGCGCGGCGGATTTTGACCGGGTCAACGTGGCGGGCACCGAGGCGGTCTGCGCAGCACTGGCGGCAGCCGCGCCGCAAGCGCGACTCCTGCTGGTCTCCTCCCTGGCTGCGCGCGAGCCGCAGCTGTCCTGGTATGCCCACAGCAAGCGGGCGGCGGAGGAGGTGGTGCACAGCGCGCCGGTGCAGGACTGGGTTATTGTGCGCCCGCCGGCGGTCTACGGGCCGGGCGACCGCGAGATGCTGCCGGTATTCAATGCCATGCGCCGCGGCTGGGCGCCGGTGCCCGGCGCCTGCGAGGCGCGCTTTTCCCTGGTGTACGTCGATGACCTGTGCCGGGCACTCGCCGACTGCCTGGCCAGCCCGGCAGCGGCCGGGGGGACGTTCACGCCCTGTGACGGACATCCCGGTGGCTACGACTGGCGCGAGGCCTGCGCAATTGCCGCCGAGGTCTTCAAACGCCCGGTGCGACCGCTTGTTGTCCCGGCGCCGCTGCTCAACGCGGTGGCCGCTACCAATCTGGGCCTGGCCCGCCTGCGCGGGAGCCTGCCCATGCTGACCCCGCCCAAACTGCGCGAATTGCGCCACACCGACTGGACCGCGGACAACGCCGGGCTGACCGAGGTCACCGGCTGGCGACCGGCGATCGACCTGCGCGCGGGGCTCGAGATACTGTTTGGGGAAGCTGCGTGATGCACCGGACGACTGCCAGCGCGGTTATCATGGCTCCGGCAACTGGCGCGAGGGGAGGGACGCGTGGCTGAGTTCATCATCGGGTATCCATTGCGCAAACTGGCGCGGGCGCGGCCGGGCCTGCAACGCGCACTCTGGCGCCTGGACTACGGCCTGGTGTGGGGCCTGGTGAAGCTGTTTGGCATGCTCCCGATAGACGGGGCCTCCGCTTTCGGCGAGCGGGTGGGGCGCTGGATCGGCCCGCGCCTGGGGCGCAAGAACGAAATATTCCACGCCAACCTGGCCGTGGTTTTCCCGCAGATGGACGAGGCCGGGCGCGAGACCCTGGTGCGCGATGCCTGGGGGCGGGCGGGCCGGGTGCTCGCGGAGTATCCGCACCTGGCCGCCATCCATCGCGATCCTGAGCGCGTTGAGGTGGAAGTGCGGGGCGACATCGAGACCTGTCGTGACCCTTCCCGGCCGGCCGTGTTCGTTGCTGCCCACCTGAGCAACTGGGAAGTCCTCGGGCTGGGCCTGGCGCGGCTGGGCATTCCCATGGCCAGTCTCTACTCGCCGCCCACCAATCCCATGCTCGACCGCATGTTGCGCAATTCGCGCGCGGCCCTGAACAGCGAGCTGGTGCCCCGTGACAACAGTGCCCGGGAACTGATGCGCTGTCTCAAGCAGGGGCGCTCCGTGGGTATGATCATCGACCGCCGGGTCGACGAGGGCAGCCCGATACCGTTCTTCGGGCGCGACAAGTTGACCACCCTGGTGCCAGCGCGACTGGCGCTGAAACACCACTGCGAGCTGGTGCCGATCCGCGTGCAGCGCCGCGAGGGCGCGCGTTTTCGTGTCACTTTCTACCCTCCAGTGTGCCCCGCCGACTCCGCTGCGGACCCGGCCCGGCAGGCACAGGACATGACCCGGCAGGTCCACAAGCTGTTCGAAGAGTGGATTAGTGCCGAACCCAGCGACTGGATGTGCTCGAAACGAATGTGGCCAAAGGTTAAAATAGGGGAGTCGGATGAGTCCGGCGACCCTGCAAACGTCCGCCAGGACAGCCACTGACCCGCCCCTGGCAGGACGCAGACCGACACGAGCCCGGCAGGACCATGACTGACAAGAGCCCGCACCAATCAATCCGCCTGTTCGAGAACGACTTTCTCGAGCGCATGTCCCACGTGCACCCGATCACGCCGCTGCTGGTGTGGGCGCCCGTGGTGGCCTGGCTGCTGTGGCGTTCGGTGGCGGTGCACACCGTGCCCGCAATGTCGCTGGCAGCACTGGCCCTGGCCGGCATGTTTACCTGGACCTTCGTGGAATACGTGTTCCACCGTTTCCTGTTCCACTACCCCGCGCGCTCCAAGGCCGGCAAGTGGCTGGTGTTCCTGTTCCACGGCAACCACCACGACGACCCGATGGACAAGACCCGCCTGGTGTTCCCGCCGGCCGGTGCGATTCCCATCATGGGCCTACTCTACCTGCTGTTTGCGCTGCTGATCCCGGCACCCTGGGTCGAGCCGTTCTTCGCTGGCTTCGTGGTGGGTTACCTGATGTACGACTACATCCACTACGCCACCCACCATTTCCACATGCGCAATCCGGTGGCGAAGTTCCTCAAGCACTACCACCTCAGGCACCACTTCTCGCGCCAGCCGGGCCGTTTCGGCGTGAGTTCGCCGCTGTGGGATATCGTCTTCGGTACCTGGCCGCGCTGAGACTGCGGCCCGATGGCTGAGTACTACCTGGTTCCCAAGCGCCTGGCGCGCCGTGTTCCCGCGCTGGGCCGCATCGCCCAGTGGCTGGAGAGCATCCTGTTCCGCAGCGTATTCTGGCTGGTGCGGCACATCCCCCTGAACCTTGCCTACCGGCTGAGCGGCGGCCTGTTCGCCCTGGCCGGGCCGCACACCAGCAAGGCGAAGAAGGCGCGGGACAATCTCGCCGTGGCGTTCCCGGGGCGCGACGCGAAGTGGTACGAGGACACCACCCGCGGCATCTTCCGCAACCTCGGCCATGCGGCGGTGGAACTGGTGCGCATGGACCAGGTCTGGGAGCGGCGGGCGGAACTGCTGGAATTCGAGATAGCGCCGGAGGCACTGGCCGCGTTGCGCAGCGGGCGTCCCACGATCATGGTCACCGCCCACGTCGGGCCCTGGCAGGCGGTCAACCTGATCGCCCGCGAGTACGGATTGACGGTCAGCACCATCTACGCCCCCGAGTCCAACCGTGCGATGACCGAGATCATGGTCGGTATGCGCCAGTCCTTCGGCGTGGGCTGGATATCCTCGGAGGAGGGGGTGCGACCCCTGTTGCGCGAGTTGCAGGCGGGCCACGGCATCGGTATGGCCATGGATACGCGGCTGGACAGCGGCAAACTGGTGCCGTTTTTCGGTGTCGAGGCGCTCACCAATACCAGCGCCGCGGGCCTCGCCCAGCGCACCGGCGCGGCGCTCATTCCAGTGCGTGCCCAGCGGCTTGCCGACGGCCGCTGCCGGGTCACTACCTATGCGCCGCTGGAGCCGAGCGACGCCGGGGCGGACCCGCGCGAGCAGGTGCTGGACCTCACCGCCCAGATCAACAACTGTTTCGAAAGCTGGATTCGCGACGACCCCGCCGCCTGGATCTGCCTCAAGCGGCGCTGGCCGAAGGCGCACAAGCTCTAGCTCATGGCTTGCACTGGAGCAGGTCGCGGCCCGCTAGAACTGGTCGCGCACGCGAAACAGCAGTTGCACGTCGTCGACGTCGTCACCGGTGGCCAGCGGGAAGGCCAGGTCGACGTGGATCACCCGGCGCTTGTTGGCACGGCTGGAGTTGAGCCGCAGCCCCACACCCACGTCCACCAGGGTGCCGTCGTTGGCGCCGTTGTCTTCGTCGTCGTACCAGGCGCGGCCCACGTCCAGGAACAGCGCGCCGCCCAGCCGGAACAGCCGGAACGGGTGCCAGTCCGAGTAGTAGCGCTCTTCCAGGTTGATCACGAAGCTGCGGTCGCCGACCTGGTAGTTGCGCTCGTAGCCGCGCATGCCGTTGTCGCCGCCGAGCAGTACCTGGCGGTCGTCGGTCAGGCCGTTGGTGAGGTCGACGCGCGCGGCGCTGTAGAAGGTCCAGTTGTGGTGCTGGCGATGAAAATAGCTGGTGTACAGCGTGAACCAGAGGTTTTCGAAATCGCCCTCGTCGGGCGACAGGTAGCCGTTGGCGTAGGCCTGTACGCGCCACATGTTGCCCTCATCGATCCACAGCGTATTGCCGTAGTGAGCGTCCAGTGCCAGCAGGTCGCGGCTCGCGCCAAAGGCCTCGCCGGACCAGCCCAGCGACCAGTGGTAGCGCTCGCCGGTGTAGAAATCCTCGGTGCGCCCGATGTAGTTCATGTTGCGCACCTTGAGGTACTGGTCCTCGATCGACTGGTAGCCCACAAACGGGTAGACGTAGTCGCGGCTCGCGGGCAGCGCCTCGGGCGGGATGTTGCTGTCGCTGTAGTCGAAGTCGTTGGTCTCGTAGTGGACACCCAGGCTCCAGCGCCCCACCCGGTGCCCCTCCTCGGGGTCGTCGGCGAAGGCGCCGAACAGCCGTACACGGTCGTAGCGATGCTCGAACTCGGTAACCTCGTCGCCGCGGAACCAGGTGGCTTCCTCGAGCTTGCCCTGGGTCGCGCTGGTGCCCGCCGACCACGGTTCGTACACCGAGAAAAACGGGCGTTCCACGGCCAGGTTGCGGTAGTAGCCGTCGCTGTTGTCGCTGTACACCGCGTGCATCTGCCAGCGCGAGTTGAATAGCGCCGGGTCGCCGTAGATCAGGCTGTAGCCGCTGCGGTCGGGGTCGTTGTCGTAGAGCAGCCCCACTTGCTTGCCGCTGCCGAGCACGTTGGAATCGGTGATGCCGAGCGTGGCGCTGTTGCCGCCGCCGCTGCGCGACAGGCTGATGGTGGGGTTGAGTGTCCAGATATCCCGCGTAATCACTTCCAGGTCTACCACCTGGCCGCACACGCGGCGCGGGATCACCCGGGCGTCGTAGAGGAAGGGCAGGTCGCGCAGCAGGCGTTCTGACTCGGCCAGCGCGTAGGCGTCGTAGGTGCCGCCCTCGCGCACCAGCAACTGGCTGTGGACCACCGATTCCCAGGTGACCACGTTGAAGCGGTTGGCGAGGTCGTACAGCCAGTTGCGCTCGCGCGGGTCCTCGCTGTTGAACACGTTGTAGCGGATGTATTCGATGTGGCCGACGACGAGGTCGCCCTGCAGCGAGCGGTTAAAGGCCTGCTGTGCATCACTGATGCGGAAATTGAATTTTTCGTCGCCGCTGAGCGGGGGGCCCTCACGGCAGGCGTCTGCGCCAGGCCCGCCCGGCCCGGGTTGGGCCAGTGCGGCGCTGCCGCACAGCGTGAGCGAGCACGCAAGCCACGCCCGGCCAGGGCGATGGCGATTCATACCAGCGCTGGAGAACAAGCAAAGACCCCCGACGATTTCCCGGTTATTCTGGGACAGCGGCGCGCGCCCGGGCAAGGAAATAATGCCGAACGCCGCGTATTCCATTATATTGCTGTGGGCAATGAAGAAGGGTCGGGCAATGAGCGGCGCGCAGTATCTCAACCAGGAAGTGATGGACGGCATCGACACCCGCGAGTTTCGCGGGCAGCGTCCGTATCCCTGGCTGAACCCCCAGTATTTCATCCGCCCGGAGCGCTACCAGGAACTGTTGGATACCCTGCCGGATATTTCGCGCTTCAAGGGCGCCTTCTACGGCACGCGCAAGCACGGCCAGAAGGGCCACGACCGCTACGCGCTGGACTACGAAGACGGCATGGAACTGGCAGCACCCTGGGAGACCTTCATCCAGGAGCTGCGCGCAGACAGCTACCGCAAGTTTGTCTGCCGCCTGCTGGATGTGGGCGACATCCGCTTTCGCTTCCACTGGCACTACACGCCGCAGGGCTGCGAGGTCTCGCCGCACTGCGATTCGCGCGGCAAGCTGGGTTCGCAGATCTTCTACCTGAACTCCGCCAATGACTGGGACCCGGCCTGGGGCGGCGAGACAGTCATACTCGACGACGAGGGCCGCTTTCCCGCCGCCAGCGCCCCTGAGTTTGCGGATTTCACCGCGGAATACGCCGCCCAGACCCAGGATAACCGCAGCCTGTTGTTCGCACGCCAGGGCAATTCCTGGCACGGTGTACACGCGGTGCAGTGCCCCGAGGGGTACTACCGCAAGGTATTTATCGTGGTCTTTGAAGCCTACCGCCCGTTGCGCGCCGCCGCGAAAAAATTCAAGCGTGCGCTGCGCGGCAAGCCGCTGGTGACCGACAAAGAACGGATGATGTACTGACATGCCCGTTGCGAGTCGTGAAGGACAGTAACCGTCCCCCGCTATTGATCCTGGGAGCGCCCCCCCGCGGTGGCAACCACCTGCTGCGCGGTCTGCTGGACGGGCACCCCGAACTGTTGTTGCCCCCGGACGAGGACTACGCGATCCGCCATCTCGCGCGCAGTGCACCGCTGCGTTGGCTTGGGGCGCTGACCTCACCGGCCGGGGCGCCGGCCTTTTACCGGCGCCTGCAGAAGGGCGGGCACCTGGAGCGGGTAAACTCCGATCTCGCCGCCGAGAGTTTCGGCACCGCCGGCTCCCTGGACCTGGAGTGCTACTACGACTACATCCGCAGCCATCACCGCCGCGGTATCGGCGCCGATGAACTGGTCAGGAATCATGTGGAGGGCATGTCGCGCGCCCTCGGTTTCGACGGCTCCGACGCCCGCATGCGCGTTTACTTCTGCGCGTTGCAACCGAGCAATCGCGACCTGATCCGGGTCGGCCGCCTGCTCGCGCGCAGTTACAGCGTGCGCGGCGTGTTCGTGGTGCGCGACCCGCGCGCCCACCTGAGCTCGAAGCTGGTGCGCAATCCCGGACTGGCGCTGGGCCGCTATTGCCGGCGCCAGAATCGCTACGTGGAGGAAATAGACGCCTTTCGCCGTGAATGTGGCCCCGCGGTGTCTGTGCGTTTCGAGGAACTCGTGCTGGACACGGAGGCGGCGATTCGTCGCGTCTGTGAGGTTGCCGGTATCGCCTTCAGCGAGGACCTGCTCGACTACACCCAGGGCGGGAAACCCAGTCGCAGCAATTCCTCCTTCGCCGCCCGCGACGGTATCGACAGCGCGGCGGTCACCCGCTACCGGGAAATGCTGCCCGCCGAGATTTCCGACTACGTGGAGCGCCACTGCCGCGTGGAACTGCTGTGGCGCGGCAGCCTGGAGAACGCCAGCGGCTGAGGCCCGTTATCCACGGCTCAGTGCCCGCGGCGCGCCTCCATGCGCTGCAGCAGGGTGCGCATCACCTGGCGATACAGGTCCATGCCCAGGTACTTGTCCTCGACGCCGCTGTCGATGCTGGGATTGTCGTTGACCTCGATGACGAAACCGCGACCATCTTTTTCCTTCACATCCACACCGTAGAAGCCATCACCGATCGGCCGGGTGGCCGCCAGCGCCGCCTCCAGTACCGCCGGCGGTACGTCGCTGATCGGCATGGTGTCGAAGCCGCCGGAGTCGGTGCGCGGGCCGTGGCGGTAGATCTGCCAGTGCTTCTTGACCATGTAGTAGCGGCAGGCGTAGAGCGGCTTGCGGTCGAGCACGCCGATACGCCAGTCGAAGTCCGTGTACAGGAACTCCTGGGCGAGCAGCAGCGTGGATTCGCTGAACAGCCTGGTGCAGATGGCGTGCAGTTCCTCGCGATTGTTGGCTTTTTCCACGCCGCGGGAGAAGGCGCCATCGGGGATCTTCACCACCAGGGGGTAACCGAAATCCCGCTCCAGTTGTTCCAGTTGATCCTTCCGCCCGCGATGCAGCACCACGGTGCGCGGCGCCGGGACCTTGTGGATGCGGAACAGGTCGGCGAGATAGACCTTGTTGGTGCAGCGCAGGATGGACTTGCTGTCGTCGATGACCACCAGGCCCTCGCTCTCCGCCTTGCGCGCGAAACGGAAGGTGTAGTGGTCGATGTTGGTCGTGGTGCGAATGAACAGCCCGTCGAATTCCGGCAGGCGCAGGTAGTCGCGCTGGGTAATGATCTGGCAGGCGATACCCAGTTCGCGGCCGGCGCGGATAAACCGCTTCAGGGCGCTGGCATCCGAGGGCGGCAGTGCCTCCGCCGGGTCGCAAAGAATGGCCAGGTCGTAGCGCGCGTGGATTTTCTCTCGCTTGCGCCGCCACTGCTTGCGCGAGAAATCCTCCAGCGTCCAGCTGAACAGGTCGCGCTCCGCCGGCTCGAGTTCGCGTGGCGAGAGGGCGCGCAGGCCGGTGATCTCCCACTGCTTCTTGTGGGTGAGCGAGATCTCCAGCAGCGGGCAGGGAAAGATTTCGAACAGGCGCCGGGCCAGGGCGTCGTGGGCCTGGTCCAGGGCGCGGCCGAAGAAAAAGCGCAGTTGCAGGGTGGTCCCGGACCCCGCTTCGCTGCCCAGGTTGTCCAGCGCCACGCCGAGGTCGCTGACGTGGATGCGGTACAGCGAGCGCCGGGTGAGATCGCTCAGGGTCTGCAGGGAGGGCGTGACCTTGTGTCCCCGCGCCTCGGCGAGCAGGGAGCAGTAATAACCCTCGGAGAGATAGCCGAACTTGCGGCACAGGTTGACGATACGCGGTCGTGTCGCCCCCTGCGGGTAGTTGCCGGTCACGTACTCGGAGAAAGTGATGACCTGCCCCGAGGTTGGACTGTCCGGCCAGTCCTTGCGATCGTGAACCACTACGAGGGTTTTTGACACGCGGGCTTGTCCTGGAGGGTTGAAAACTGCCGGAAGTATTTGCCAGCCGACTCTGGCAGTCAATTGCCGGCACAGCTATATTCGCGCCAATCTTACCGTTATTAATTCCGGGCGCGACGCCCTGCAGGCGGCAGCGTATCCAGCATGAGCGATTCCATCCGCAAGGCCGAAGCCGGCGATCTCGACAGGCTGCTCGAGCTGGAGCAGGCCTGCTTCAGTACCGATCGCCTCAGTCGCCGCAGTTTTCGCCGCTGGTTGCGCCACGAGCACTGCGTGTTCCTGGTGGCGGTGGACAGAAAGGCGCAGGTGCAGGGCTATGCACTGGCGGTGCTGCGCCAGGGCACGCGTCTGGCCCGGCTGTACTCCGTCGCCGTCGATCCCGCGCAGCGCGGGCGCGGCCTTGCCGCCGAACTGATTGCCGCCGCCGAGCGCGGTGCGCGCGCGGCAGGGGCGTTGTATATGCGCCTGGAAGTTGCCACCGGCAACCAGGCGGCGATCAAGCTCTACAAGCGCATGGGTTATCGCCGTTTCGGCCTGTACCGGGATTATTACGACGATCACGGCGACGCGCTGCGCATGGAAAAAATTGTCCATGCTTACGAGGAAGGGCAGAGCCGGATTATCCCCTGGTTCCCGCAAAGTACCGCGTTCACCTGCGGACCCGCCTCGCTGATGATGGCGATGGCCGCGCTCGACAAGGCCTATGTGCCTGGACACATGGACGAGATCCAGATCTGGCGTGAGGCCACTACTATTTTCATGACCTCAGGCCATGGCGGCTGCCACCCCATCGGCCTGGCCCTGGCCGCTTCGCGCCGGGGTTTTTCCGCCAGCGTGCGGGTGAACCAGCATGGCCCGCTGTTTCTGGAGGGGGTGCGCGACCCCAACAAGAAACGGGTGATGTCCCTGGTGCACGACAGCTTCGTCGCGCAGGCGGCGCAGTGTGGTGTGGATATCGATTACGGCAATGTCGAGCAACAGGCGCTGATTGATGCATTCAACACGGGCGCCAGCCTGCTGGTACTGATCTCCACCTACCGGCTCGACAAGAAAAAGGCGCCGCACTGGGTGGTGGTCAGCGGTAGTGACGAGCGCTGCCTGTTCGTGCAGGATCCGGGGTATGAGATTGATATCGCCACCGAGCCCGCCGACGCGGGCCTGCTCGCCATGGATTACCAGCATATTCCCATCGCCCGCGAGGACTTCGCCGCCATGAGCCGCTTCGGCGCCAGTCGCCTGCAGGCGGCGGTGGTGCTGCGGCGGGAGGCGCGCGCGTGAGCGGCCCCTCGCCCCAGTACCTCGCCCAGGTACGTGAGCTCTCCGACCGCGTGGTCGAGGCGCAGCGCCCGATCCGCGTGCTCGACTCGATCAAGTGGCACCGCGACCTGCGCGAGGCGTTCTTCGCCAGCGGTTGCCGCGAACTGCCGCGGGTCGACGTGGACTACTACCGCGAACGCAACCCGCTGGATTTCGATACCGCCGCCAAGCGCGGGGAGTTTCGCGAGATCGAACGCGACATCGCCCGCCTGCTCGGCCAGCTCAACCCGGTGTCCGTGCTGATGCGGCGTATCTGCCGCGAATACCGCACAGTGGTCGACCTGCTGGAGGCGCGCGGCACGCCGGAGTTCGGCCTGGTCTCCCGCGACCTGTACGGTTCCGCCTCCGATGTGTTTCACGCCGGCGACCCGACCCTGGCGGACCTCGGCACCGCCATGGAGGACACCCTGGTCAACCTGCTGCGCCACGACAGCATGGCGGAGGAGGAGAAAACTATCACCGCGGAACAGGCGGTGGAGATGCTCAACGAGCGCCTGCTGGCGGTGTTTCCCGACGCCGGGATCCGCGTGCTGCTCAACGACCAGATGACCGCCGACGCCGCCGCCGGCTCGGACTACCTGAAGATTCGCAGCGACGCCCGCTTCAACCAGCTGGACATCGACGTGCTCGAGGTGCACGAGGGCTGGGTGCACCTGGGCACGACTTTGAACGGCAGCACCCAACCCTACTGCACCTTCCTCGGCAAGGGGCCACCCTCGTCGACCACCACCCAGGAAGGGCTGGCGGTGCTGACCGAAATCCTCACCCTGCGCTCGAGTCCCGCGCGCCTGTACAAACTGGTCAACCGGGTGCGCGCGGTGACCCTGGCGGAGGAGGGCGCGAATTTCGTCGAGGTCTTCGACTACCTGTGCACCAACAACCTTTCGCCCCAGGAAAGCTATTCGATTACCACCCGCGTATTCCGCGGCAGCACCGCCGATGGCCGCCCCTTCACCAAGGACCTGGCCTACATGCGCGGTTTCGTGCAGACCTTCAACTTCCTGCGCCTGGCGATGAGCGAGGGCAAGCTGGACAGCCTGCCGTTGCTGTTCCTGGGCAAGGTCACGCTGGAAGACCTCAAGCTCTACCGCCTGCTGCTGGACGAGGGTGTGGTCACACCGCCGCGCTTTCTGCCGCCGCACTTCGCGCAGATGAAAGGCCTGGCGACCTGGATGAGCTTCTCGCGCTTTATCGCCTCGCTCAACTTCGACCAGTTGCAGGCTGACTACAGCGGTCTGCTCTAGGGGGCGGGGCGCCGCACTGCGGCGATACCGCGCAGTGGCATCAGCAGCTGTCTGTCCAAGCGCATGTCCTTCGCAGCGCGCCAGTACTCCAGGCCGAGTTCCATCTGCGCCTGCTCTGCGTAGGGTCGGCTCCGTGCGGTGCCGAACAGGTAGTCGAACCAGGGCAGCATGGTGCCGTAGTTGCTGTTGGTGTAGTGCGGGTCGGAGCAGTGGTGAATGCGGTGGTAGTCGGGTGTCAGCACAAACCAGCGCAGCACCCGGTCCAGGCCTTCCGGCAGGCGCACATTGGCGTGACTGAATACGGTGATGGCCACGGCGAACAAGCGGTACAGCGCCGCCGCCAGCGGTGTCACGCCCAGCAGCACCACCACCGGTACGACCAGCGGCAGCAGTATCAGTGGCTCCACGGGGTGGTGGCGATAGCTGGTGGAGACATCGAACCCGGTGTCCGCGTGGTGCACGGCGTGCACCGGCCACAGACAGCGAATTTTATGGAATCCCACATGGGCGCAGTAGCCGAGGAATTCGGAGACCAGCAGTAGCAGCCCGAAACCCACGAGTGGCTGCTGCGCGACTTCCGGGGGCAGTAGTGCGAGGTCCTGGAGCTCCGGCATTCCCGCCAGCCAGACGACCAGCCAGGTGCCGGCTACCGCATTGGCGTACCAGGCCAGGGCGGCGAGGCCGAAGTTGTTGGCCCAGCGCGCGCCCAGCTCTCCTCCGGCATCACGTCGCGGCGCCAGCGACTCCAGCAGCATGAACAGGGCGAAGGTGATCGCGGTGAAAATATAGATGGTCTGCGAATTGATCGTCATCGCGGATTCCCGGCATCGGCAGGCGGGAGTTTACCAGCATTGGCGCGGGGAGCGGATTGGGATACATTGCCCGCAACGCAGCTACAATATAAACCAACCTGCGCTTGAATCTGTCCGGGGGGAATTATGCGTCGTACTGATCTTTCCAAACTGGGAATTCTGCTGGTCGCAGGCCTGTGCCTGCCGGGCCTGGCACACGCGAGTTTCGTGCCGGTGGTGGTCGAACTTGCCGCGGTATCGCCCGCGGTCCAGGCCGTGCCAGTGCTGAGTCCTGGCCTGCTGGCCGCCCTCGCGCTGGTGCTGGTCGTGATCGGCCTGCGTGTGGTGCGCTCGCGGGGTGCCCAACGCAGCTTTCTCGGCCTGCTTGCCGGTGCCGGCCTGCTGCTCGCGGTGGCAGGCGTCGAGCATACCCGCGCCGTGATGGTGATCCCGGTGGTGCCCCCCACTGATCCGGCCTGCAACAACGGCAGCATTGCCCTGGATACCGGTGGCAACGGTTTCAGCGGTGTCATGATCCAGAACGCCTGTGAAACCACCACCCTTGAGGTGCAGGGCTACCTCAACCTGCCCTGTGCGCCCGTCGACCAGATCGTCACCGATGCCGATATCGGTGACCGTATCGCGCCGGGGGCCAGCGCTACCACGAACTACTGCCTGCCGCCGTCCTGACCCGGGTGATCGCCTGGCCACGCTGGCGGTAATCCCGTGTAAGCAACCGGGTTAGCGTCGGGCATCGCGAGCGGTTATAGTACCTGTGGGTATTCAAGCCCGTGCTGTACGTGATAACAACACCGAAAAACGCATGTTTCACAGGAGAGAAGGACTTACCATGACCAGACGTTTCAGGAGTTTGCTTTCCGTAGTTCTCGTGGCGCTCAGTGGCCTGCCATCGCTGGCGATGGCCGGCGGCCCCGGCGTAATTATCGACCTCGGACCCACAGGTGCCGCGGATGTCCCCGTGTTCAGTGGGCCCCTGCTGATCGCCCTTGCAGTGTTGATGGTGATCATCGCGCTGCGCTTCCTGCGCCTGCGCGACGCGCAGAAGATGCTCAGTATCGCCGTTCTGGGTGCCGGCCTGCTGATCGGAGCCTTTGGCGTCGAGCGCACCGTGGCGATCGATGTCATTCCGCCGGAGGTTCCCCCGGGTGACCCGGCCTGCAGTGGCGGTACGATCTCCCTGAACACCAACTCTTCCGGCTATTCGGGCTTGCCGATCACCAACAACTGCGCGTCGACGGACCTCAAGGTGCTGGGCTACCAGAACCTGCCCTGTCCGCCGCCAGTGCAGATCAAGACCGATGCGGACATTGGTGACATCATCCCTGCCGGTGGCACTGCGACGATGAATTACTGCCCATCTGAGATGCTGTAGCGCGGTGGTTCGTTGAAGAAAAAGAAGGGGAGCCGCGGCTCCCCTTTTCTTTGCCTGTCATTACCGATCCAGGCTCGCCGCGATACAGTGCCTGGAGATCGACGGTACAAAAAAGGGGCCTTCCGGCCCCTTCGCGATGTGTCCTGGCATCGGGTTTACACGATACGCTTCATCGCTGTCATGTAGCCGCGCAGGGTGGCGCCGATCACTTCGACCGGGTGGGAACGGATGGCGCGGTTGACCGCGATCAGTTCCTGGTTGTCGACGCCGTTGTCGCCGGCCATGCCCTTGCCGATCACGTCGGTGTCGATCTTGCTCATGAAGTCCGCCAGCAGCGGGCGGCAGGCGTGATCGAACAGGTAGCAGCCGTACTCCGCGGTATCGGAGATCACCACGTTCATCTCGTAGAGCTTCTTGCGCGCGATAGTGTTGGCGATAAGCGGCGTCTCGTGCAGGGACTCGTAGTACGCGGACTCTGCCTTGATGCCCGCCTGCACCATCACCTCGTAGGCCAGTTCAACGCCAGCCTTGCACATGGCGATGAGCAGGATGCCGTGGTCGTAGTACTCCTGTTCGGGAATGTCCTGGTCAGTGTTGTCCTGCTTCTCGAACGCGGTGTCCTGGGTGGCGGCGCGCCAGCCCAGCAGGTTGGCGTCGTCGTTCGCCCAGTCTTCCATCATGGTCTTTGAGAAGTGCCCGGACATGATGTCGTCCTGGTGCTTCTCGTACAGCGGACGCATGATGTCCTTGAGTTCCTCGGAGAGGTGGAAGGCGCGGATTTTGGCGGGGTTGGACAGGCGGTCCATCATGTTGGTGATACCGCCGTGCTTGAGGCCCTCGGTGACGGTTTCCCAGCCGTACTGGATAAGCTTGGAGGCATAGCCCGGGTCGATGCCTTTCTCCACCATCTTGTCGAAGCACAGGATGGCGCCGGTCTGCAGCATGCCGCAGAGGATGGTCTGCTCGCCCATCAGGTCGGATTTCACTTCGGCGATGGGGGAGGATTCCAGCACGCCCGCGCGATCGGCGCCGGTGCCGGCGGCCAGCGCCTTGGCGATATCCAGGCCTTCACCTTTGGGGTCGTTCTCGCGGTGCACGGCGATCAGGGTGGGCACGCCGAAGCCGCGCTTGTATTCCTCGCGCACCTCGGTGCCGGGGCATTTCGGGCACATCATGACGACGGTCAGGTCCTTGCGGATCTGCATGCCTTCCTCGACCAGGTTGAAGCCGTGGGCGTAGTCCAGGCAGGCGCCTTCCTTCATCAGCGGCATCACCGCGGTGACTACGCTGGTGTGCTGCTTGTCCGGGGTCAGGTTCATGACCACGTCCGCCTGCGGGATCAGCTCCTCGTAGGTGCCGACGGTGAAGCCGTTCTCGGTGGCGTTCTTCCAGGACTGGCGCTTGGACTCGATGGCCTCGGCGCGCAGGGCGTAGGACACGTCCAGGCCGGAATCGCGCAGGTTCAGGCCCTGGTTCAGGCCCTGGGCGCCGCAGCCGACGATGACGATCTTCTTGCCTTTCAGGTAGTCGCAGCCGTCCTTGAACTCGCTGCGCTCCATGAAGCGGCACTTGCCCAGCTCTTCCAGCTGCAGGCGCAGGGGCAGGGTGTTGAAGTAATTCTGTCCCATGGTGAGGCTCCTCGTTCACGGGTTGGATGGGTGACAGCGCGCACCATACGGGATTTGTTATCTTGCGTAAAACGCTAAATAGTGGAAACTGTGTTGCGCTATTTGCAATAAGGAAGGGCGCATGGATACCCGGTCACTGGGGGTCTTTCTCTCCGTCGCGGAGACGCTGAATTTTAGCCGCAGCGGCGCGGCCCTGCACATGAGCGTGTCCGCGGTGAGTCGCACGGTGGCGCGGCTGGAGGCGGAGGTGGGCCAGCCCCTGTTCGAGCGCGACCGCCGCAACGTGCTGCTCACCCGTGCCGGCCGCGAGTTTCGCGAATTCGCCCGGCGCACCCTGGGCGAGTGGCAGCACCTGCAGCGGCAACTGGGCAGCGAGGGAGAACTGGCCGGCGAAGTGAGCCTGTACTGCTCGGTCACCGCGACTCGCACCTTGCTGGCGCCCATTCTCGCGAGTTTCCGCAGCGACTACCCGGCGGTGGATATCATGATGCACACCGGCGACCAGGCCGACGGCATCAGCCGTATCCTTGGCGGCCAGGATGACCTTGCGGTGAGCATCCGGCCACTTGAGTTGTCCCGGCGCATGGATTTCCTGCCGTTGTTGCATTCGCCCCTGCAGTTCTGCATGCCGGCGGCGCCCTGCCAGGTGCGCGAGCGGGTGCTCGAGGATCTCGCCCGCGGCGGCATCCAGTGGTCCGGCGTGCCGCTGATCGTGCCGGAGCGGGGGACCACCCAGGAAATGCTCGAGGACTGGCTGCGTGAGCGCGGCATCCGCCCGCGGATTTATGCACAGGTCGCCGGCCACGAGGCGATCGTCGCCATGGTGAGTCTCGGCCTGGGTGTGGGCATCGCGCCGCAACTGGTGATCGAGGCGAGCGGTGTGGGGGAGGGGGTTGAGGTGCTGTCGTTGGAGGAGGCGCCGCTGCCGGTGTTGTCCATCGGCCTGGCGGCCCTGCGCCAGCGCCTGGCCAGCCCGCTGGTGCGCGCCCTGTGGGATGTCGCCGGGCGTACTTATCCCGCCGCCCTTTGATACAATGCGTCGCTCAGGACACTGCGGAACGAGACCATGAATTCGCCCGACGATAAAACGGAAGTCACCGGCGATGCCGCGCCGGAACCGGCGAGCGCGGCTCACACTGGCGTTACCGTACCTATCGACCTGTTGGTCGACGAGCACGAGGAAGAGGTATCCGAAAACGGGCGCTCGGTGCGCAGGCAGGGCATCTACCTGCTGCCCAACCTGTTCACTACCGGTGCGCTTTTCGCCGGCTTCTACGCGGTGATCGCCGCCATGCGCGGCGATTTCGCCAGCGCGCCGATCGCTATCCTGGCCGCCCTGGTGCTCGATGGCCTGGATGGCCGTATCGCGCGTATGACCAATACCCAGAGCAAGTTCGGGGCAGAGTACGACAGCCTGGCGGACATGGTTTCGTTCGGTGTTGCGCCGGCCCTGGTCATGTTCAGTTTTGCCCTCGGCGACCTTGGCAAGTTCGGTTGGAGCGCATCTTTTATCTACGTCGCCTGTGCAGCCCTGCGCCTGGCCCGCTTCAATACCCAGATCGGGAAGGCGGACAAAAACTACTTTACCGGGTTGGCGAGTCCATCGGCCGCTACTATCGTGGTCAGCGCGGTGTGGGTGTGCAGCGACCTGGGCTGGACCGGCGCCGAGCTACCCGGGCATGTGGCGTTCATGCTGGCTCTGCTCACGGCGGTATCGGGATTCCTGATGATCGCCAATTTCCCGTACTACAGCTTCAAGTCGATCGACTTCCACGGGCGTGTGCCGTTTTTTGCCATGATACTGGTCGTGCTCGGGTTCGGACTGGTGACGCTGGATCCGCCGCTGATCCTGTTCATCGCCTTCCTTGGCTACGCCGCCTCCGGGCCGGTGATCCTGCTGTGGAAGCGTTCGCGTAACCACTCAGGCAATCGTTCAGCAAACGAGGGCTGAGGCGTACCGGGGAACCATTGCCGGGAGTGCGACTCTCAAGCCTGTTCGCATACAGCAAGGAGTGAGTTTCATGCCCGGCCGATTCAAAGTCCCCGGTATTCCATCGTCGGAAATTACGCCGGAATCTGTCTACCTGCGCCGTCGCCAGTTCATCCAGGCCGCGGGAGCGATTGCTGCACCCGGTGTGCTCGGCCTTAGCGCGGGAGCATCGGCTGCATACGTTCCCGGTGAAACTGCGCTCGAATACGCGCCAGCGGCGAAGGGCCCGCTGGGCTATTACACCGACGAGGCGCTGACACCGCGGCGTGACGCGGCCAGCTACAACAACTTCTACGAGTTCGGTACCGGCAAGACTGACCCGGCGGCCTACGCCCACGAAATGACCGTCGACCCCTGGTCCATCGAGGTGGATGGCGAGGTTGCCAAGCCCGGCAAGCTTCACCTGGAGGATATTCTTTCCCGTTACCCGCTGGAGGAGCGCATCTATCGACTGCGCTGTGTCGAGGCCTGGTCCATGGTGATCCCCTGGGTGGGCTTTCCGCTGTCTGCCCTGCTCGCCGAATTCCAGCCCACCAGCAAGGCGCGCTACGTGGCATTCCGCACCCTTTATCGCAAAGGTGAAATGCGTGGCACGCGTTCCTTTACCAGTTCCCTGGACTGGCCCTACCGGGAGGGGCTGCGCCTGGACGAGGCCATGCACCCGCTGACCCTGCTCGCGGTGGGCAACTATGGCAAGACACTGCCCAACCAGCACGGTGCGCCGTTGCGGCTGGTGGTACCGTGGAAATACGGCTACAAGAGCATCAAGTCGATCGTGCGCATCACGCTCACCGAGAAGCAACCGGCCACGTCTTGGAACATGTCGCAGCCGCGCGAGTATGGCTTCTATTCCAATGTGAACCCCAATGTTGACCACCCGCGCTGGAGCCAGAAGCACGAGCGCCGCCTGCCGGGCTCCCTGTTCAAGCCCAACCGTATCGAGACCCTGATGTTTAACGGTTACGAAGAGCAGGTGGCCAGCCTCTACGCTGGCATGGATCTCAAGAAGCACTACTGACCATGAACAAGTTGCTGAAGCCGGCGGTATTTGCCGCCAGCCTGATGCCTTTTGCGTGGCTTCTGTACGGCGCCTTCGCGGGTGGCCTTGGACCGGATCCGGCCAAGACGGTGATTCTGCAGACCGGGGAGTGGGCGCTGCGCTTCCTGTTACTGACCCTGGCTGTGAGCCCATTGCGGCGTATCAGCGGCTGGTACTGGCCGATGCGCCTGCGGCGTATGCTCGGGCTGTTCGCTTTCTTCTACGCCTGCGTGCACCTCGCGAGTTTCTGCCAGTTCTACACGGGCTGGGATGCCGGCCGCTTGTTGGAAGAACTGGCCGAGCGTCCGTATATCACCGTCGGCGCACTGGCCTGGGTTTTGCTGCTGCCGCTGGCGATCACCTCGACCCATGCCATGCAGCGACGCCTCGGGCGCAACTGGCGACGCCTGCACCGCCTGGTCTACCCGGCCCTGCTGCTGGCCTGTGTGCACCTGGCCTGGCAGGTGCGCTCGGACTACGGGGAGGCGCTCGTCTACGGCGTCTTCGCGGCTCTCCTGCTGGGGTACCGCTGGTTCGCGGGGCGCCGCAGCCGCCAGTGAATTGGCGCCGGGTGTTGCTTCGAATAGGGTGTCCGGCCCTCCCGCGAGTCCCCCTTGAAGGCCCGTTTTCGGGGGTTAGGAAAATAGCAGAAAATATTTTTCAAAAGCCCTTGCAGGGGCATTGGCGATCCGTATAATGCGCATCCTCGGTTGGGGGCAACCCCGGCCAGCCAACCCCAAACCTTCGCGTTTCGGGTGCTACTTAACAATCAGACGAAGACAGATGTGTGGGCACTTGTTGGGATAGTTGACACGACTATTCAGACACAACAAGTGACTCATTGATTCTTTGAACTTTGATTTCGAATTGTGTCTGAGCCGAGATTTGGTTGTTGCCGTGGGGTAACCACGTAAATGACCCCTCTTGTCCTCCTTCGGGAGAGTGCAGAGGTAAAAGATTAAACTGAAGAGTTTGATCATGGCTCAGATTGAACGCTGGCGGCAGGCCTAACACATGCAAGTCGAGCGAGAAAGGCCTTCGGGCTGAGTAGAGCGGCGGACGGGTGAGTAACGCGTAGGAATCTACCCGGTAGTGGGGGACAACATGGGGAAACCCATGCTAATACCGCATACGCCCTTTGGGGGAAAGCGGGGGACCTTC
>NZ_SRLE01000014.1 GCF_004745945.1 Mangrovimicrobium sediminis
GCCGCCGCGGCGCGCGCCATCAGTCGCTGCACCGGTCCGCGATCGCCAAAGGGGTAGAGCTGGAACCAGTGGTCGCAATCCGTGGCCCGGGCGATTTCCTCCAGGGTGTAGCTCGCCGCGGTACTGATCACCGCGCGGGTGCCGCGCGCCTCGGCGGCACAGGTGGCGGCAATATCACCGGTCCAGTGACTGATACCGGCAGCACCGGTGGGCGCCAGCGCCACCGGCAGCGCCAGCGATTGGCCGGCCATCTCTACTGACATGCGCGGTGCCGACACGCCGGCCAGGCTGCGCTGACGCAGGCGCCAGCGCGCGAAACCGGTTTCGTTTTCGCTGCGGGTGAGGCCGTCGTCCGCGGCGCTCTCGATGTACTGCCAGGCCATGTCCGGCAGGCGCTTGCGCGCCAGCTCGCGCCAGGCGGCGACGCTCACCGGGGGTGCGGGATCGCGCAGGCCGAAGCGCATCTCAGCAGGCCTCCAGGCACAGCGGCGCGGGTCCGCGCAGGGGCAGTGAGCTGTAGCGCGGCTGGCCATCCACACGATAGGCCGGCAGCGCGTCGAGCAGCGCGTTCACCGCCACCTCCGCCTCCAGGCGCGCCAGGGCCGCGCCCAGGCAGTTGTGCAGGCCGGCGCCGAAACCCAGGTGCGGCTGCGGCGGACGGTGCAGGTCGAAGTCGTCGGGGTTAGCGTAGCGCGCGGGGTCGCGATTGGCGCAGGCCAGCACGCAGGTCAGGTCGTCGCCCTCTTCCAGGCGTACGCCGGCCAGTTCCACCGCAGCGCCGCGCCGCCACCGCGGTGGCGTTCACCATCAGGCTGACCAGGTCGTCACCCGGCGCCGCGCGGCGCTCGCGCATCAGCGCCAGCAGGTAGTCGGCCAGGGCGGTCTTGGCGGACTCGCGCGCGGCCACCGCCACCTCGCGCGCCGCGGCGTCGAGAAACGAGGTGCTGCCGCCGGCCATGGCGTCGCTCCAGCGCACCACGTCCGCCAGCCGCTCGCGCGGCACGCCCATCATGCGGGCGATGACCATGGTCGGCAGCGGCCGGGTAAAGCCGGCGGAGAAGTCCACCACCTCGCCGTCGGCCAGGCGCGCGAGCAGCGGTGTGAGCAGGTCCTGCACCAGGGCCTGTACCTCACGGCGCAGCGCCTGCAGGGCTTGCGGGCGGAAGGCGGGCGCCCAGATTTCGCGCAGGGCGTTATGGCGCGCACGATCGTCCATGGCGATGAACGCATCGGCGCCGAAAATGTCCTCGACCACCGTACCCTCCACGCTAAAATGCGTGTAGTCGAGGGCGACCTGGCGCACGGCGTGATCTGTGGTCACCAGCCAGCGGCGGTGTTCGCTGTGCCAGACCAGCGGGCCCAGCTCACGCAGCGCGCGCAGGGCAGGCCACGGATCGCTGGCCAGCGTCGGGCAGAGCAGGTCGATTGTCGTCGTGGGTACGTTGTTGTTATCCATTACCGCTGCGCCTGGTGGCGGGGCCGGGTGGCGGGAACTGGCGTCCGTGTCGTTTGCACAGACAGCGGGCAGCGCCGCGCGGGCCGTCGCCGCGATCTTTAATAATTGACATCATATTAGTTTTTTATTTTCATTGCCAAGCAATTGTAGATTCGAGCGTGGCTCAAAACTCAATCAGCGAGAGCCTGCGACAGCCGGACGGACAATAACTGTACAATTGTTAGTTAGCAGCCATGCCGCGGGCGATGCGCCAAGCACCGCAAGACGCGAAGCACCACCAGACGCCATGCACCACCAGAATAGTCAGGAGAAGTCTCGATGAGCAAACCGCAACGCCTGTTGCCCAGACCCACGCCGGAAACCCAGCACTTCTGGGACGGCTGCCGCGAGGGTGAACTGCGCCTGCAGCGCTGCCGCGATTGCGCCGAGCCCTTCTTCCCGCCGCGCCCGTTCTGCCCGCACTGCGGCAAACGCGATGTCGAGGTGTTCCGCGCCAGCGGCCGCGCCACGCTCTACTCCTACGTCATCAACTACCGGCCGCGCCCGGACATGGGCGAGGAGCCCTATGCCATCGCCGTGGTCACCCTCGAGGAGGGGCCGCGGTTGATGACCAATATCGTCAGCTGCCCGCAGACACCGGAGGCGCTGCAACTGGACATGCCCCTGCAGGTGCACTTCGCCGCACAGAACGAGACCATCACCCTGCCCCTGTTCGAACCCGCGCAGCCGGCCCCGGGGGACACACCATGAGCCTCGCCCCCGGCAGTATCGCGGTGGTCGGCGCCGCGGAGACCACGCAACTGGGCGTCATCCCCGACGTCTCCGCCCTCGGCCTGCACCTGGACGCGGCGCTCAATGCGCTGGAGGATGCCGGCCTGAAACCCGGCGACATCGACGGCCTGGCCTGCGCCGGCGAGCACCCGTGGAATGTGTCGACCATGCTCGGCATCACCCCGAAGTGGGTGGACGGCACCAACGTCGGCGGCTGCTCCTTCATGCTCCATGTGCGCCACGCCGCGGCGGCCATCGCCGCCGGCTATTGCACGACCGTGCTCATCACCCACGGGGAATCCGGGCGCTCGAATATCGGGGCACCGCAGTACGCGTCGGCGCCGGCCAGCCTGTTCGGCCAGTTCGAAATGCCCTACGGCGTGGCCGCTCCCGCCTCCATGTTCACCATCCCCGTCCTGCGCTACCTCAAGGAGACCGGGGCGGAGGTCGAGGACCTGGCGCGGGTCGCCGTGGTGCAGCGCGAATGGGCCGCGCGCAACCCGCGCGCCTACGCCCGCGAGCCAATCACGCTGGACGACGTGATGAACTCGAAGATGATCGCCTACCCCTACCGCAAGCTGATGTGCTGCCTGGTCACCGACGGCGGCGGCGCGCTGATCCTGACCAGCGCGGATCGCGCAAAGGATTTCCCGACGAAGCCGGTGTACATCCTCGGTA
This sequence comes from Mangrovimicrobium sediminis, assembly GCF_004745945.1. Classification (GTDB taxonomy): domain Bacteria; phylum Pseudomonadota; class Gammaproteobacteria; order Pseudomonadales; family Halieaceae; genus Mangrovimicrobium; species Mangrovimicrobium sediminis. Next base: position 2,906 of record NZ_SRLE01000014.1, read on the forward strand.
CCGGCGAGGCGGTGGAGTGCGTCAGCATCAGCATGATGCAGGACTTCACCAGTTCCAAAGCGTTCCGCGTTTCCGGCAAGTCCGCCTTCGACGCCGCCGGCATCAGCCACGCGGACGTCGACCACCTGATGGTCTACGACGCCTTCGCCCACCTGCCCCTGTACGGCCTGGAAGACCTCGGCTTCTGCGCCCGCGGCGAGGCCAAAGACTTCTTCCGCGAGCGGCGCACCGCGCCGGGCGGCGAGCTGCCGATGAACACCAACGGCGGCGGCCTGAGCTACATGCACTCGGGCATGTACGGCATGTACGCCCTGCAGGAGAGCGTGCGTCAGATGCGCGGCACCGCACCCGCCCAGGTGCAGGGCGCGAAGATTTCCGTATGCCACGGCGTGGGCAACATGTTCAGCGCCGCGGGCACGGTGATATTCAGCAACGAGATCTAGCGCCGCGCCGCCGGGCGGCGCCCACGGGCGAACAGGAATAAACACAATATGTACCCGGGCACCCACGCCAAGACCCAGCCGGAGCGGCTGGCCATCATCCAGCCCTCCAGCGGGCTGGCGCTCAGTTACCGCGAGCTGGATGAACAGTCCAACCAGCTGGCGCAGCTGCTGTACGCCCAGGGCCTGCGCCGCGGCGACCACCTCGCACTGTTCCTGGAAAACCACCCGCGCTTTCTCGTCGTACTGTGGGCCTGCCTGCGCTCCGGCCTGTATTTCACGCCGATCAACCGCCACCTCTCCGCCGCGGAGGCCGCGTACATCGTCGACGACTGCGACGCACGCGTGCTGGTGGCCTCGGCGGCGCTGGAACAGAGCGAGGAACTCGGCCGGCTCGCGCCACGCTGCGAGCTGAAGCTGGCCATCGGCGGCGCCGTGCCGGGGTTCACCGACTACGACACTGCCACCGCGCAGCAATCGACGCAGGCACTGGCCGAGGAGCACATGGGCACACTGATGCTGTACTCCTCCGGCACCACCGGCCGGCCCAAGGGCATCAAGCGGCCGCTGCCCGAGGGCAGGCCCGAAGCCGGCAACCCAAGCACCCTGTTCGCGGCGAAGATGTTCAACATGGACAGCGAGACGGTGTACCTCGCCCCGGCGCCCATGTACCACGCGGCGCCGCTGGGCTACAGCAACGCCGCGCTGGTCAGCGGCGGCACCGTGGTGATGATGGACAAGTTCGAACCGGAACTGTCCCTGCAGTTGATCGAGCAGTATCGCGTCACCCACAGCCAGTGGGTGCCGACCATGTTCATCCGCCTGCTGCGCCTGCCCGACGCGGTGCGTGAACGCTACGACCTGTCCAGCCTGCGCTACGCGATACACGCCGCGGCGCCCTGCCCGGTTGAGGTGAAGCGGCGCATGATCGAGTGGTGGGGGCCGGTGATCGAGGAGTACTACTCGTCCACCGAAGCGGCGGGTTACACGCGAATTTCCAGTGAAGAGTGGCTGGCCCACCCCGGCTCGGTGGGCCGCCCGGTGGGCCGGCCGTTTCACATCTGCGACGAGGCCGGCAACGAGCTGCCCGCCGGGGAGCCAGGCATGATCTATGCGGAGATGACCCCGGGCGCCGAGGTCACTTACCACAAGGACCCGGGCAAGTCCGCCGATGCGCGCCACCCGCGGCACGAGGACTGGCTGTGCGTGGGCGACGTCGGCTACCTCGACGACCAGGGCTACCTGTACCTCACCGACCGCAAATCGTTCATGATCATCTCCGGTGGCGTGAACATCTACCCGCAGCAGATCGAGGACGCGCTGGCGCTGTACCCGGGCATCGAGGACGTCGCGGTGATCGGTGTGCCCAACGAGGACCTCGGCGAGGAGGCGCGCGCGCTGGTCCAGCTGGCACCGGGCAGCGAGGGCAGCGACGCCCTGGCGGAGCAGATCCAGGAGTTCGTGCGCGCCAGGCTGGGCAAGCAGCTGGTGCCGCGTTCGGTAGAATTTGTCGCCGCGCTGCCGCGCATGCCCACCGGCAAGCTCAACAAGAAAGCGCTGCGCGAACGCTACTGGCCCGCCCCGGTGCGGGGCTGACAAGCGCGACGCGCGCCACAAGATAGCGTCTACGCGCGCAACAAGGAGACACCGACAATGCCTTTTACCTGTGAAGAGATCAGCGCCCAGCGCGCCGACGACGTACCGTTCAGCTACGCGGATACGCAGATGCTGCTGTACAACCTGAGCGTCGGCATGGGCCGCGACCCCTACGACGAGAACGAGCTGCCCTACGTGTTCGAACACCCGGCACTCAAGGTCGTGCCCACCGCGGCCACCGTGCTCGGCGGTGGCGGCGCCGCCATTCTCGGCGCCGTGGACATCGACTGGACCATGGTCCTGCACGGCGAGCAGCGCCTGACCTGCCACCGTCCCCTGCCCGCGGCCGCGGAGCTCATCGGCAGCACCTACATCTCGGAAGTGGTGGACAAGGGCCCGGAGAAAGGTGCCATCGTCACCCTGGAAGTGGACGTGCGCCTGGCCGGCGGCGAGCCGCTGTACACCATGCAGAACGTGATCTTCATGCGCGGCAACGGCGGCTGCGGCGGCCTGGCGACGTCCGCGGCAACCCCGCACACCCTGCCCGAGCGCGAGCCGGACATGGTGCACGTCTCCGAAACGCGCCAGGACCAGGCACTGCTCTACCGTCTCAATGGCGACCGCAACCCGCTGCACGCGGAGCCGGCCTTCGCCGCCCGCGCGGGTTTCCCGAAACCGATCCTGCACGGCCTGTGCAGCTACGGCATCGCCTGCCGAGCCCTGCTGGCCAGCGTGTGCGACTACGACCCGGCGCGCATCCGCCGCTTCGACGTGCGCTTCACCTCGCCGGTATTTCCCGGCGAGACCATCCACACGGATATCTGGGTGGACGGCGACGCAGTGTCCTTCCGCTGCCGGGTGCCGGCGCGGGATATCGTGTCGATCAACAACGGGTACTGCGAATTGAACCCGGCGTAACACGCCGGACCAACGACCGAACGAGGAAGCTGGCCAGGTGGGCCAGCGATAACACCGGGCCTGCAAGCCCGGCCTGATAAAACTGAACTCCAGGAGAATCCCATGTCCGCAAGCAGCAGCGACGCCCCCGTCGCCATCGTCACCGGCGCCGGCCGCGGCCTCGGCCGCGAACACGCACTGGCCCTGGCCCGCGCCGGTTACGACCTCGTGGTCAATGACCTCGGCGGCGCCGGCGACGGCACCGGTGCCGACGCCACACCGGCGCAGCAGGTGGTGGCACAGATCGAGGCGCTGGGACAGCGCGCCATCGCCAACGGCGCGGACGTCTCCAACTGGGAGGCCGCGGGCGAGATGATTCGCAGCGCGGTCGAACATTTCGGGCGGCTGGACGCGCTGGTCAACAACGCCGGCATCCTGCGCGACCGTACCATCGCCAACATCACCGAGGAGGACTGGGACCTGTCCATCGCGGTGAACCTCAAAGGCAGTGCCGCGCCCCTGCACCACGCCGCCGCCTACTGGCGCGACCTGAGCAAGGCGCGCGGCGAGCCGGTGAACGCGGCGGTGGTCAATACCACCTCAGCCTCGGGGCTGTACGGTGCCGCCGGGCAGTCCAACTACGCCGCGGCCAAGCTGGGCGTGGCGGCGATGAGCGTGGCGGCGGCGCGCGAACTCGGTCGTTACGGCGTGCGCGTCAACGTGCTGGCGCCGGCAGCGGTCACTCGCCTCACCGAGGGCGTGATGAAAACCGAGGAGTTGAAACAGCGCCTGCAGCCGCGCTTCGTCGCGCCGCTGGTGGTCTACCTGCTGAGCGACGCCGCGCGCGACATTACCGGCCGCGTGTTCGAGATGGGCGGCGGCGCGCTGGTGGCCGTGGACATGCCGCGCCCCGGCGCCGGCCTGCGCCACGCGGACGGCGAGTGGACGCCCGAGCGCATCGCCGAGATCATGCCAACGCTGCTGGAACAGGTGCCGGCGCAACCTTCCGGTATCGAGGCCATGCAGTACATGATGAGCGCGCCGCTGGACGAGTGACGCGCAAGCCTACGCCGGTTCGGCTACCGCCACCGGCGGGAACTCAGGGTAGCGCCCCATGGTGAACAGCAACCCGGACGCCACCACGAACAGCGGCATGAACAGCCACAGCGCCGGCTGGTAACTGCCGCTCACGTCGTAGACATAACTCGCGATCAACGGCCCCAGCCCAGTGGCGACGCTCCACAGGCTGACGATACAGCCGAACACCACGCCGAAGCTGCGCAGTCCGAAGTGGCGAGTGGCGAGGTAGGCCACGACGTCGAGCTCCGCGCCCAGTGCCAGCCCCAGTACCACCACCGCGAACAGCGCGACCGGCACCGACTGCGGCGCGTAGATGAAACACAGGCAGGTCACGATCGGCGCCAGCACCACCAGGCCGCCGATCAGGTTGCCGTCGAGCCGGTCCAGCAGGTAGCCGGTAGCCAGCCGCCCGATGATCGAGGTAACCCCCACCGCGCCGGCAATCGCCGCGGCGGTATCGCGGCCCAGGCCGTTGTCGCTCATGATCGGCACCAGGTTCATCACCAGGCCGATGATTGCCAGGGTGATGCAGAAGGCGGCCAGCGCGAGTTGGGCAAAGCGCCGGGAAAGTATCGCCTGTTTCGCCCCCAACCCCGGCTGCGGCACGCGGCCGGCGGCAGTGGACGACGCGCGGCGGGCGTCGTCCGCGGCGCTGGTGAAGCGCAGGTAGGCCAGCGGGAAAAGCAGGACCAGGCAGATGACGGCGAGCGCGACATAGCTGCTGCGCCAGCCCACATGCTCGATCAACTGGTTGCTGAGCACCGGCACCAGCGCCGAACCCAGTCCCGTCCCGCATAGCGTCACCGCCAGCGCCAGCCCGCGGCCCTGGGTGAACAGGCTGGACACCGCCGCCGTCCACATGGTCGGCTTGGTGAACAACCCGCCCAGCGCGAGCAGCATCCACAACCCCCACCAGGAGTAGAGGTTCGCGGTGGCCAGCGACAGCGCCGCCAGGAAACCGCAGTACATGAGGATTCCGGCGAGTGCCAGGCGTCGCGGTCCGCAGCGGTCGATCAGCGCACCGACAAACGGTGCCAGCGAGGCGCCGACGAAGGTGAGCAGGGTAAACCCGAACATGATCTGCGAGCGGCTCCAGTCGAACTCCGCCTCCAGCGGCGCCAGGAACACCCCGGTTGAATAGATGTGCACCGTGCCCAGGGCCATGCCCAGCATGCCGACCAGGACAACGCTCCAGTGGCGTCGCCATTCCTGCGCTGTGCCCGCATGAGCCGCACCTGCTTCCGCTTCATTCACTGCCCTGCCCTCCGCCGCTCTTATTGTTGTGTCGCGTGTTGTTGTGTCGCGCGTTGCTGTGTCGCGTGGTGTTGTGTCACGGAGTGCTCCGCGCAGCTCGCCCCGGCGCGCAGAGCTGAACAGACTCCCCCGGCGCACCACAGCGAGCGTCAATATACGAAACATTCTCTCATTATAGTTGACGATTTGTCATTTATATGCCAAATATTAACTGAGGAATCCACTTGGACTTCAAGCGAATTCTTGTCAGTTAAATGCTGCAAATAAGCCAATAAAAGCACCACCGCAAGCACACCGGATAGCGCGATAGACGCCTGGAGCCATAATGATAACTGAATCTAGATCATTTAAATTGAAACTCATGCCCGCCCTGATGGGCGCTGCCCTGCTCCCGCTGGGGGCACAGGCCCAGGACACGGCCACTGCCGCAGGCGCCATCGAAGAGGTGATGGTCACCGCGCAGCGGCGCACGGAACGCCTCGAGGAAGTACCCATGGCGATCACTGTGGTCAGCGGCAGCCAGATGGAGCGCGCCGGCATGCGCAACATCGAGGACATCGGCAAGGTCGCCGCCGGGGTGCAGGTGAATCGCGGCGGCGCGTTCAGCCAGCCGGCGATCCGCGGCATCAGCACGCTCACCCTGGGCAACGGGCTGGAGAACAACGTCGCCGTGTATATCGACGGCGTCTACCAGCCGGACGCGGTCGCCATCAACGCGGAACTGGCGAATATCAAGAGCGTACAGGTGCTCAAGGGCCCGCAGGGTACGCTGTACGGGCGCAACGCCACCGGTGGCGCCATCGTCATCGAGACGCTGGCGCCCTCGCAGGAATTCGAGGGCAGCGTCAAGGCCACCTACGGCCGCTTCGACGACAAACGCCTGCAGGGCTATATCTCCGGACCGCTGGGCGACAAGCTCGGCTTCAGCCTGGCGGGCAACTGGCGCGAGAGCGATGGCTATATCGAGGATGTGGGCGACGACTCCACCGCCTCGGGCGATGACTTCGACGCCGCGCCGCTGGAGAGCAGCGCCCTGCGCGGCAAGCTGCACTTCGCGGCCACCGACGACCTGGACCTCACCCTCGGCTACAACTACGTCAAGCACCTGGACGCCCGCGGCCTGGCCTACCGGGTTCCCAAGTACGCCATCCTGCCCGGCGGCGCCACGGCGCGCGACAAGGTCTCGCTGAACCTCGAATCCGACAACACCATGGAAATGCAGGAGGCGTCCCTGGGCATCAACTGGCAGACCGGCATCGGTACGCTCACTTCCACCACGGCCTACGCCAAGCGCGAGGCGATCAGCAATTTCGACTTCGACGGCACCAAGATCGACATCGTGCGCTCGGTGGGCGAGGACATCGCCGAGTACACCCTGCAACAGAGCCTCAACCTCAACATCGACGCCATCGACCGCTGGAACATCAACATCGGCGGCATGTACTACGACGACCGCTTCCGCACCCGCGATATCGAGAGCTGGCAGTACTTCATCCTGCAGTACACCTACGACCTGGGCACCGATGCCGAGGCACTCGCCGCCTACGTCGACGCCAGCTGGGAATTCGTCGACGACTGGTTCCTGACCCTGGGCGTGCGCTACAGCGAGGAGGAACGCCGCGGCTTCTACAGCGTGACCAACTACACTGGCGTCGCCATACCCCCGGCAGACAAGGACCAGGACTACGACGCCACCACACCGCGGGCGGTGCTGCGCTACCAGCTGAGCGATTACAGCAGCGTCTACGCGTCGTACACCACCGGCTTCCGCAGTGGCGTGTTCTACACCGGCACCCAGCCGGACCCGGCGCTGTACAACTCGGTGGACCAGGAGGAGATCACCGCCTATGAGGTCGGCTTCAAGACGGCGCAACCCTTCTACCGCTTCAGCGCCGCGGCCTACTACTACGACTACCAGGACCTGCAGGTGGGCCTCACCGTGCCCAATCCCATCGGCAATGGTGTGATCCAGCAGATCTTCAATGCGCCGGAAGCGGAGGTGTACGGGGCCGAGGCGGAGATCGACCTTTCCCTCACCGACGCCCTCAACCTGCGCGCAGGCATCGCCTACGTCCACGGCCGCTACACCGACTTCGACGATGTCACCGGTGTCGGGCTGGACGCGGCCACCCAGACCAACATCTCCCCGCAGTATCAGGACTGGAGCGACCAGGAGATGGCGCGCGCCCCGGAGTGGACCGCCAACCTCGGCCTGGACTACAGCCTGCCGCTGGCCGGCGGCGAACTGGTGCTGGCGGGCAACGTCAACTACACCGATGCCTACGTGGTGCAGAACCTGTCCCTGTTCGGCCCGCTGGCCGGTAACGCCGGCGGGGCCAACGAGCAGCGCTACCGGCAGGACAGCTTCACCCTGGTCAATGCGCGCGCAGACTGGACCAGCCCCGGTGGGCGCTACACGCTCGGCGTATACGGGGAAAACCTCACGGACGAACGTTATTTCCTGACCACTTCGGGCAGCAGCCTGGGCGACTACAACCAGTACGCCTGGCCGCTGACCTACGGAGTGAGCGTGGGTTACAACTTCTAGGGGAAGGCTCGCGCGCGCCGGCCGGTTTAGCTGGACGAGGGTTTGTGCGCGTTTTTCCAGTGTTCCCGGTTGGCCGCACAGGTCTGCTCCGCCTTGTCCCACCAGTTCTCGCTGTGGGTGAGGTTGACGAAATCGAAAGCGGGCTTGTGGCGGATTTCCAGCACTTCCACTCCGTCGGCTCCGGGCACGTAGGTGTAGGGCACACCGGCGGGCACGAAGAAACAGTCCATGGCACCGAGTTCTTCCGTGCCCAGTTTCAGGCTGCCGGCGATGACGTAGTACATGCAGTCGGAATCGTGGGAGTGGCGCATCAACGGGTAGTCTTTTTTCAGCCAGGCGTAGGTGAGCGCGAAGCCCGGCATGTCCACGAGTACTTTCAGCTCGTCGCCCTCCAGGTAGCCGGACTGGACCAGCCGCTTGAGGCCAGATACCTGGACCTCGGTCATCGGCTGCATCTGCATGCACCCCTTCTCAACCAGTCCGGGCGCTTCGCTGGCGCGATAAATTTTCAACTGTTGTCGCTGCTCAGTGGTTTCGCTCATCTCAGCCTCCTGATGTACTGGCAGCCGCAATCTGCGCTGCATTGCGTTGAGTACCCGACAGGCGGGTCATCGCCGCGCCGATCCGCGTGTTGCCGATGGGCGTGACGCCGAACAGCGCCTGGCAGCGCTCATCCATGGCCTCGCGCACCGGCGCCGGCAGGCACAGCGACCAGTTGGCCTGCGGCCGGATGAAGTCCGCGGAATAGTAGGCGAACAGCATGCGGCGCTGCTCGTCCGCGCTGCTATTGCAGCCCGAGGTGTGCCACATGCGTCCCTCCATGGCGATGAAGGAACCCGCCGGGGCCTCGAAGGGCAGGGTTTGCTCGAGGGCGTTCTCGGGCACCTCCTCCAGCGTGGTGAAGCGGTGACTGCCTGGCAGGTAGCGCGTCGCACCGTTGCCCGCGTGCACGTCGTCCAGGCACCAGATCACGTTCACCGCCCAGGGGTGCAGCCAGGGGCCCGGAATCACCAGCGCCTGGTCCGAGTGCAGGTTCATCGAACCGGAGCCCGGCAGCGCGATGTTCGCGGTGAAGTTCGACACGATGACATTCTCACCGATGGCCGCCGTCACCGCGGCCAGTGCATCGTCGCGCAGCAGGAGTTCGGTAAACACCGGGTCGATCGCCGGCAGGTTGTTGACCCGCAGGTTGCGGTCGTTAGGGTCCAGGCTCGCGATATGTGTGCCACCGGGCAGTTCGCGCGTGAGTTCCACACCCCGTGCCAGCGCCTCCCGCACGCGCTCGAGTCGCTGCGCCGACAGCGCCCGCTCCACGACACAGAAGCCGTCGCGCGCTATTCGCTCACGCATCATTTCGCTGTCCATGTTCGCTTCCTCCAGAAGGTGGGGTCAGACGGGGGAGCGGCCGTTGACGAGGCCGAAGCCGGCGGATTTGTAACCGAGCAGGGTGAGCATGTCGTCGGAGCCGAACTGGTGGATTTCCGGTTTGAGGGCGAGGAACCAGTTTTCCTGGGTGCGCACGTAGGTCTTGGTGTACCAGGCGAAGATGCCGGCGCGAGTCTGGTCCGCGGTGATGTTGTTGCCGGTCTTGTGCCACAGGCGGCTTTCGAACACTACCATCGAGCCCGCGGGGGCCTGCATGGCGACGGTGTCCGCCTCCATCTCGTCGGCGGGCACGCTGCAGTTGCGAAGGTGGCTGCCGGGTACAACGCGTGTGGCGCCATTGTCCGCGGTGAAATCGTCGATCGCCCAGGCCACGTTGAGGCCCTGCGGGCCGGCGGCAGGCCAGGGTTCGCCGAGGAAGGTCTGGTCGGCGTGCAGGTGCCCGCCCTCACAACCCGGGCTGCAGATATTCGCCGAGAGATTGCCGAGCAGGGCCGGCCAGCCGAGCACCTCGCGCACGAAGGCCAGCGCGCTGGGGTGCTCGACAAGGTCCTCGAAGACAGGGTCGCGGCTCAGCACGTTCCACACGCGCTGGGTCAGCGACTGATCGCCCTTGTCCAGCGCGAACTGTTCGACCTCGCGCCCGCGGCAGCGGTCCGCTGCGGCGGCGCGGTACAGCGCATCGCGGGTGCGCGCCAGGGTCTCCCCCGCGAGCACGTCGGGCACCACGGTGAAGCCGTGTTCGCGCAGGTTGGCGAGGCCCTGGGCAAAATCCGTGGTCGGGGCCGGTTCATGCACACTCATCGGCGGCCTCCACCGGCAGTGCGCCGGACAGGTCGATGTACTCGTCCAGCCGCGCGATCCTGCCAGCGGAAAAACTGACGAAGATGCAGCAAGGCCGGGCTTTCAGCACACCGTCGGCAGCGCGCAGCAGGAACCGGTGGCGCTGCACCAGACCGCCCGGGATAGGGTCGCGGCGCACCTTGTCTATGCGGTTTTCGGTAAAACCGTCGAACAGTGCCTGCCAGCCCCGGGCCGCCTGCTCCAGGTTCTGCTCCACGTCGTCAAAATTGTGCCAGAAACAGGCATTTTCGGTGCAACAGGCCAGTGCGGATGCGAGATCCTTGCGCGCCAGGGCGGCGTAAAACCGGTCGACGATTTCTCCTTCCAGCGACGTGGAATCGGGCGGCATCAGCGCACTCCGGTGATTTTTATAGGCGATAGAATACTGTGCCTACGCAGTATAGAAGCCCACCCTGCGCGACTCAATAGCTGACGGTTTATTATTTTTTACGCAGAAAACTCAGCCGAGCTTGAGGCCGCTATAAACGCCCAGCTTGTTGCCATCCGGGTCACGCAGATACGCACCCATCGCCCCGCGCGCCTGCGGCTTGGGCTCCGGCACACCCTCACAGGTACCGCCGTTGGCCAGACCCGCCGCGTGCCAGGCGGCCACCGCCTCGTCATTGGGAGCGGCGAACAGCACGGTGCCACCATTGGCGTACGTCACCGGATTGCCATCGCGGGCCGGGCCGAGAATCAGCGAGGCGCCGCCCGGCAGGTGGTACATGAGAATCGGGTACTCGGGGGGCGTCTCCCCCGGCGGGTAGCCCAGGGCGGCAAAGGTCGCGTCGTAAAAGGCCTTGGCGCGGGCCTTGTCGTCGGTTCCCAGTCGGACACTCAGCAGCATGTTGGCAGGCTCTCCAGGGTAAAGGGTTGTTCAGTCTAACCGCACCGGCAGCGCGGAAATACCCCGCTGTTCCAGTCCGCCGGTGAGGAAGGGCGCGGGCTGGTCCGGGTCGAGGCGGATGTTGGGGAAGCTGTCCAGCAGGCCGTTGATGGCGGCGATGATCTCCGCCTTGGCCACGTTCATGCCCATGCACTGGTGGGTGCCCATGCCCCAGCCGAGTTGGTGCTGTACAGGCCGGCGCACGTCGAACACATCGGGGTTATCCCAGCGCGCCGGATCGCGGTTGGCCGCGCCCAGGCAGATCTCCAGCACCGCGCCCGCCGGCAGCGGCACGCCACCCAGTTCGCAGTCCTGTGCCACCAGGCGGGAGAACACAGGGTCGGTGGGGTTCCAGCGCACACTCTCGATCACCGCGCGCTCGAGCATGCCGCGGTCGGCGCGCACGATCTCCAGTTGCTCGCGGTCCGCCAGCAGCGCCCACAGGGTGATACCCATCTGCCGCCAGGAGGTGCCGCCGCCGGCGATCAGCACCACACGCAGGTGCATGACGATCTCCGCGTCGGTCAGCGGGCGCGAGCTACCGTCGGGCAGCTCGAGGGTCGCATCCACCAAGTGGCTGGTCAGGTCGTCGCGGCGCTCGCGCCGGCGCTTGCCCACCAGATCGGTGAGCATGTTCTGCACCGTCGCCGCGTTGCGCTGGACCTCGTCGAGGCCAATCCGGCCATAGGCGGAGGAGCGCATCAGCGCATGGCGGAACACCAGCGCGTCGTTGCCGTCCAAGCCCACCGCGCGGGTGATCGTGTGCACCGGGATGCGCGCGCACAGCTGCAGGTTGAGATCGGCACTGCGCTCGTCCTTCAGGGCCAGCATCAGCGCGTCGACAATCTCCTGCACCCACAACTCGGTCCACCACTTGAAGGCCACCGGCCGCGAGAACTTCGGCTGGATGGTGCGGCGGTAGGCGCGGTGCTCGGGCTCATCCATTTCCAGTAACCCGAGGCGCGGCGGTTCCCCCGGTTCGGCGGGCCCCATTTGCATAATCTTGTTGGAAAAATTGGTGAAATCGCGAAACGCCTGGTCGCAGGTCGCGTAGCTGAAGCAGGTGTAACCCTGCCGCCCTTTCGCCGCACTGTGGCGGTGAAACTCGGGCATACCCAGCAGTTCGCGCAGGAAGCCCTTGTGCACCGGCGCGGCATCGCGCAGGGCGTTCATGCCGGGGTTGGCGTCCCCCTCCACCAGGTTACCGGCGTCCTCGGCCTCGCGGCGGACGTCGTAGAGTTCTTCGTAGAGGGGGTCACGGGCGGTGAGTACTTCGTTCATCGGCAGACCTATGCTGATGTGGCCAGACATTCAAGGGCGACCTTGAGCGTCTGGCGCAGCTCGAAGTCGAGGGATTTCTCCGCGTCGGTCTCGGCGGACTTCACCACCGAGGCAATTTCCAGGTTGTACTCGACACCGGCGGGGGTGAGTTCGTAACGCTCACCCTCCCGGCGCAGCAGGCCGCGCTGGAGCAGCTCATCGATCTCCCCCGCGCTGGGGTAGCGACCGGGGGTATCCAGCATGGACTGCAGCTGCTCCGCGGTGGGCTGTTCCGCCTGGGCGATGCGCGAAAGGAAGAAGTACTGCGGCACGCTGAGCCCGCGGCGCTCCAGCTCCTGCCCCACCGGCGCGTAGACGCGATGGAAAGCGCGGCGCAGCAGGTCGCCGAGGAAGCCGCCGTGCAGTTCGCTCACCGTATCTGCGGCGGCGCCCTGCGGTTTTACCAGCTGCCCGTACTGACCGCCGTGGAACAGCAGCGGCGCCCGCTCGCAGCGGTCGAAGTCGATCACTTCGCCGACGAAGATGATGTGGTCGCCGCCCTCGTACTGGTACGCGGTGCGGCACACGAAGCGCGCCGCGTGCTGGCGCAGCATGGGAATCCCGCCCGGTCCGGCATCCAGTTCCAGGCCCGCGAACTTGTCCTCGCCGCGCCGGGCGAAACGCCCGGACACCTCCTCCTGTTCGGCGCCGAGAATGTGCACGGCGAAAAACTCCGCGGCGCGAAATGCCGGCAGGCTGAAGGAGGATTTCGCCAGGCTCCACAGGATCATCGGCGGCTCCAGCGACACCGAGTTGAAACTGTTCGCGGTGAGACCGATCTGCTCGCCATCGGCGCCGGCCGTGGTCACCACCGTCACGCCCGTGGCGAAGCTGCCCAGGGCGGAACGGAAGGCGGCGGCATCGGCAACCGGTACTGCACTGCTCGCGCTCACGTCACTGAACCTCCACGGCAGTCAGCTGATGATGCCGAGGCGCTGGTAGGATTCGCAGCGGGTCAGCGCGGCACCCAGGCGCTGGAAGTTCTTGGTGGTGATCGCCGGGTCCACGCGCGTGGTCACCGCCCACAGGTACAGGCCATAGGGTGGCGCACAGCAGTAGTCCTCCCAGGCGGTGTCCATGTCCGGCGGCGAACCGCCGTGGCGACCGAGGGCACCCAGGTAATAGGCCACCAGTTCGCGCTCGTGTTTCTCCGCCAGTTCCACCGGCAGCACGCCGTTGATGTGGTAGGCGATGTCCAGCGCCCAGTTGGCACCCTTGATCAACTGCCAGTCGGCGAAGCCGGGGCCCTCCGGCGTCATGTAGATGTTCGCGATGTGGGTGTCGCCGTGTAGCAGGGTCGCTGCGCTTGCGTCGCTGCGCTTGCCCAGGGCACGCAGCCCGTTGAGCAGGTTGCTGCCGTCGAGTGTCGACTCCGGCAGGCCCTCGCCACGCGGGTCGTGCATCTGCTTGTGAATCCAGGACTCCGGGAAATGCTTGGACTCCGCCATCCAGTCGATGCCGCGCGGAATCCACGGGTTGCTCTCCAGCAGGTGCGAGGCGGCGTGCAGCCGCGCCAGTTGGTCCAGCGTTGCCTGCACCTGCTCGACGGAAAACGGCTCGTGCGCGTGACAGAAGTGACCGCCGGCGGCGATGACGTCTTCCATGATCATGATCGCCTGGCCGCTGTCGTCGGTGACCACGCTGGGGCAGCCGGGCACGCGCATGCTCAGGTGCGGGGCGATGCGGGTATAGAAGTTCGACTCGCGGGTGGTGACCTCGCCGGTGCTCTGGCGGTCCTGGTCGGTGTCCAGGAAGCCCTTCACGCAGTAGAAATGCTGGCGCTCGGGATCGTTGGCGAAGCGCACCGCGATGCGCACCTTGGCCGCCATCGCCTGCACCACCTCGTCGAGTTCGACGGCGATGACCGGCGACCCGCCGGAGGTGTGCACCAGTGCCGCTGCCAGCCACTGGGGGTCCAGCGCCTGCTCGAGGGTTTCGGGAATGTCGAGGCCGGATGTTATTGCTGTACTTGCCTGTGCCATGGCTGCTCCGATTAGGTGTTGGGGGTAAGTTTGACCACTGGGATGCGCCGCTCGGTGCGCTCCTGGTACTGGTCGTAATTGGGCCACTGCGCGGTAACCACCTGCCACAGGCGCTCGCGCTCGGGGCCTTCGACGGTGGTCGCCGTCGCCGGCATCACCTTGTCCAGGACCTGGATTTCAACCTGCGGGTTGCGCTCGACATTCAGGTACCAGGCCGGGTGCCGGGGCGCACCGCCCATCGAGGCGACGACAATATAGTCGTCGCCGTCGCTGGCGTAGATCAGCGGCGTAGTGCGCGGCTCGCCGGACTTGTTGCCGATGCTGGTCAGCAACAGCGCCGTGGCGCCGTTCCAGATATGCCCGACTTCGCCGTTGGTTTCCCGGTAGCGCGCAACATGCTCCTGGTTGAGCAGGCTGATATCGGTCTTGATGTAGCGGCTGTCGTCGCTCATGTCCCTGTCTCCTGCTTGACTGCTGCTGTCGCCGCGCTCATTCGCCCACCCGGTACAGGCGCTTGGCGCGCTCGCAGACAATCTCGTTGATGTCCGCGTCCGGGATACCGTCGAAGTCCCGCGCGATCACGTCCAGCGAGTGCGGGAAGGTGGTCTCCGAGTGCGGGTAGTCCGAGGACCACATGATGTTGCGCCCGCCGGGCAGGTCGCGGTTGAGCACGCCGACACGGTCGTGGATGAACGAGGCATACACGTTCTGGTCCATGAAATGGCTGGGTTTTTGCTGCAGCGGGCTGTCGGTCCAGAAGCGCTGGCGCTCCCAGGTGCGGTCCATATACTCGGCCATCCACGCCATCCAGCCCACGCCGCTCTCGACAATCGCCAGGCGCAGTTTGGGGAAGCGCTGGAACACCGCGCCGTAGATCATGATCGCCACCGGCTCGGCCATCGCCGTCTTGCTCATCACCAGGTCGGGCAGGAAGTGCAGCTTGTTGCCGAAGCGCGGTACGCGGCCACCCAGGTGCATGGTCAGGGTCAGGTCCAGTTCGGTGACGGTTTCCCAGAGGATGTCGAACTCGGCATCGATATAGGAGCGCTTGCCGTCCGGGTTGCCGGAAAGCCCCAGCGCCTGGGCGCTGAAACCGCCGGCCTTGGGCACGTCCGGGTCCATCGGGAAGGCGGGGATGTTCACCGTGCGGAAACCCATCTTCGCCAGGTCGCGCAGCATGCGCACGGTTTCCTCGACATTGCGCATGGGCACGTAACCCACCGGCACCAGGCGCTGGCGGTCGGCGCCGCAGAAATCCCACAGCCAGCGGTTGTAGGCCTCGAAGCTGGCGATGTACAGGTCCGGGTTGGCGGTGCCCAGCGGGCCACCGCCGAACAGCACCGCCGCGTCCATGCCGTCGGTGGCCATGTCCTCCAGGCGGGTTTCCGGCAGCCAAACCGGGCGCATCTCCGAGCGCCGGCCGACCATCTTGTAATCCTTGCCCTGGCGGCCGGCCTGGTTGGAGATCATCATCACCGGGCGCTTGTTGCCCTCGAACACGATCCAGTCGTGCTCCTCGCCGTGCTCGATGTACGGCGCCAGGCCGGCGAGTTCCGCCGGCAGGTAGTCCTTCCACATCTCGTAGGGCGGGTCGATATGCGCATCCGCATCGACGATGGGACGCTTGCGCGCGGTCCCGCGAACACTCTCATCACTTTCTTTCAGGGCGACTGACGACATGACGGATCCTCCTCGTGAACGACTCACGTTTTCGCTGTTGGTTGCTGCGCCGGCTCAATCGCCGCGCGGCCTGAACTGGGGAATCGTCAGGCCGCTGGGGTGCGGCTGCATGACGACTTCCAGTGGCATGCCGACCGCCACCGCATCGTGCGGGCAGTCGACAATGTTGCTGTGGTAGAACGGGCCCTCTTCGAGGCGCACGACGGCGATGACGAAGGGCACCTTGTCGCGCGTATCCGGGGTATAGGCGCGGTGCATCACGGTGTAGGTGTACACCTCGCCGCGGCCGCTGGCCGCCACCCAGCTCATGGCGGCGTCGCCGTGCTCGATGCAGCGGCTGGCGGGCCAGTAGTGCCGGCCGCACTGGCCGCACTGGTGCAACAGGAAGCTCCCCTGTGCACAGGCCTCCCAGAACGGCAGGTCCACGGGGTCGCCACCGTACTGGCGCACCGCGCCCATCAGCGGGTGTTCGGCGGGCTGTTGGTCTGTCGCGCTCATGAGGTTGCTCCCTTCGCGCGCGGGTTGCGCCCGAGAATCATGCAGGCGTGAGCCCAGGTGTTCTGTACCCCGGCATTCATGCCGTGGCCGCTGACCAGCGCAGTCTCCGCGCGCTTGAGCTGGCCCGCGCCCGCGGCGCCGCGCAATTGCAGGATCGCCTCGGCGACACCGGTAAAACCCGTGGAATAGTAGGCCGACAACTGTCCGCCACCGGTGTTGGTCGGCATCGCGCCATCCGGCCCGGCGCCGCCCTCGGCGTAGAACGGCCCGCCCTGCCCCGGCGCGACCACGCCGAAAGCCTCCAGCTGCATCAGCGGCGAGATGGTGAACGGGTCGTAGAGCTGGGCCATGTCGATATCCTCGATGCCCATGCCCGCCTGGCCGAAGGCGCGTGCCTTGGCCGGTGCGATATTGTCGTGGTTCTCATACACCAGGCCCTGGTGCCAGTTGGCGATGTTGTGGCCGGTGCCGGCGCCGAGCACGAACACCGGGTCGCTGAGCAAGTTGCGCGCGCGCTCGGCGGAAGTGACCAGCACGGCGACACCGCCGTCGGTGTTGCGCGTGCAGTCATAGCGACGAAACGGGTCGGTGATCAGCGGCGAAGCCTGGTGCTCGGCCAGCGTCAGCGGCTTGCCGTAGCCCAGCGTGCCGGGGCGGCCGACCGCGTAATCGCGCTGGGTGACCGCCACCGCGCCGAGGTGTTCCGAGGTCGTGCCGTACAGGTGCATGTGGCGACGCGCGTGAAACGCGTGGGTCGCCGCCGCGCCGAGCAGGCCGTAGAGCATCGGGTAGCCGTAGCCGTAGGAGCCGATATCCTGCTTGCCGGTGGTGGCAAAGGCGGTCTGTGCCTCGCCGTAGACACAGGCCACCACCTCCGCCTGCCCCGCCTCGATCATCGCCGCCGCGGCGATAATCGAGAACACCGGGGTGGCGCCGCCGGTCATCATCGACACCGAGAAATTCGGCGACAGGCCCATGTAGCGCAGGTCCTCGCGATCGACATAGGCGCGGATGTAGCCGTCGATGGCGTCGCGCGGCAGGCCGGCGTCAGCCAGTGCGAGGTCCACCGCTCGGGTGCGCAGCTCGCGGCCCTCCAGGCCCAGGCCGACACCCTGCTCAGTGACCCCGAGTCCGACAATCGCGCAACCGCTGCCAGTCATCGCTGCGCGCTCAGACGATCGGCTTGCCGGCGGCCAGGCCGCCGTCCACCGGCAGGTTCACGCCGGTGATATTGGAGGCCAGGTCCGAGGCCAGGAACAGCGCCGCGGCGGCGCACTCCTCGGGTTCGATCACGCGGCCCAGCGGATGGTGGCTCGCTGTGTGCTGGCGCGCCGCGTCGGAGGCCTTGAGGATGCCGCCGCCGAAATTGGTCGGCATGCCCGCCGGGCACACCGAGTTGACGCGGATACCCTTGCGCGCGACTTCCAGCGCCAGGGTGCGAGTGAGGCTGGTGACCGCGCCCTTGGAGGAGCCGTAGACCACGCCGCCGAAACCGACCAGACCCGCCACCGAGGCGGTCATGACGATCGCGCCGCCGCCGCCCTGGGCGTCGAACTGGCGAATCGCGGACTGGCAGCCGTGAATAACACCGCCCACGTTCACCGCGGTGAGGGTGGCGAGGTCGGCATCCCCGGTCTCCAGGAAACCCTGGCCGGCCTTGGTGGTGATACCGGCGTTGTTGTACATCACGTCGAGGCGACCAAAGGCCTCCACGGCTTTGGCCACCGCCGCATCTACCGAGGCCGCGTCAGTGACATCGCAGTGCACTCCTACCGCTTCGCCGCCGTTGGCGACGACCTCAGCGGCGACCGCCTCGACGCCCTCCAGGTTGATATCCGCGGCGACCACTTTCGCGCCGTGCCCGGCGAACAGCAGCGCCGCGGCGCGGCCCACGCCGGAACCGGCACCCGTGATCACCGCGACTTTCCCGTGTAGCAAACCTTGCATTGTTATATTCCCCCGATATTCAGGCAGCTAAGTTGTTGGTAGATGCGCAGGCCCTCGACGCCGCGCTCGCGGCCGATACCGCTGGCGCGCTGGCCGCCGGACGAGGCATAAGCGCTCATCACGCCGGCGTTGACGTTGACCGTGCCGCTCTTGATTTTCAGCGCGACATCCAGCGCCGCCCTGCGGTCCTTGCCGTGCACATAGCCGGACAGGCCGAAGCGCGAGTCGTTGGCCATGGCCACGGCGTGGTCAAGGTCGCGGTAGCCGATGACCGACACCACCGGCCCGAAGATCTCGTCCTGCGCCGCCGGGTTGCTGTTGTCCGGCAGGTCGAGCACCGTGGGCTGGAAGAAGAAGCCATCGCCCAGCCCCTCGGGGCGCGCGCCGCCGACCACCACCTTGCCGCCGTGCGCCACAGCGGCCTGCACGTAGTGTTCGCAGCGCTCCACCTGGGCGCGGGAGATCACCGGCCCCATCTGCGTCTCGGGATCGTCCGCGGGCCCGATCCGGACGCTGCCCACGACCCCGGCCAGTTGCTGCAGGATCTCCGCCTTGTTCTGCTCGGGCACGAAAATGCGGGTACCCAGCGCACAGCCCTGGCCGGCGTGGGACATGCACACGATCATCGCGTTGGCGACCACCTGGTCCAGCGCATCGGGCAGGAACACCTGCGCGGACTTGCCGCCCAGTTCCAGTTGCAGGCGCTTCATGGTCGGCGCGGCCTGGGCCATGATCTGCTCGCCCACCGCGGTGGAGCCGGTGAAGGCCACCATGTCGACATCGCGGTGGGTACTGAGCAGCTTGCCGCCCTCCAGCCCCGCCTCGAGCACCACGTTCAATACGCCCGGCGGCAGCTCCGCCTCGCTGGCCGCCTGGGCGAAGACCAGCGCGGACAGCGGCGTCAGCGGGCTGGGGCGCAGCACCAGCGTATTGCCGGTAACCAGTGCCGGCATGATCTTCCACAGCGCCGTGTAGAACGGGAAGTTGTAGGCGGCGATGCCGGCGACCACACCGGTCGGCGTGTAGCGGCGCAGGCTCTGCACCACCTGGCCCATGGGGTTGATGCGCTCGTCCAGGGGCAGCGGGTTTTCCTCCATCTCCGGCAGCGACAGGAACAGCTTCAGCGTGTCGCCGGCGTGCTTCAGCGGCGCCAGCACCTGGGCCATCATCACGCCGCTGTGCCGCGGGCAGCCCGCCTCGCGCACCACGATGTCGGTGACTTCATCCTTGCGCGCGGCCAGTGCGGCGATAAACCGGCCCAGCGCGGCGACCCGCTGCTGCGCCGGCAGGCCGCTCCACACACCGCTGTCGAAGGCGCTGCGCGCCGAGGCGATGGCGCTCTCCACCTGCGCGCTGTCGAGCCCGGCCAGCCGGGCGAAGGTGCCGCCGGTGGAGGGATCTTCCACTTCAATCGCCGCACCCTTGCCGGCAACCAGTTCGCCGTCGATATACCCTGCGTGTTGATACTCGCTCATGATCTCGCCGCCCCCGTTAGCGCAGTGTGACCGGGATGGCGGACATACCGCGCTGCTCGAGGCCGCCGAGCAGCTGCGGCTGCGGCGCCTCCGGGTCCAGCGCCAGGTTGGGGAAGCGCTCCAGCAGGGCGTCGATGGCGACCACCATCTCCTGCTTGGCGACCTCCATGCCCAGGCAGCGGTGCGGCCCCATGCCGAAGCCGAGGTGCGGTTGCTTGCCGCGCGGGCGGAAGATGTCGTATTCGTCCGGGTTGTCCCAGATGTCAGGGTCGCGGTTGGCGGCGCCCAGGCACATGTCGATACGCGCGCCGGCGGGAATCTGCACGCCCTCGAGTTCGATGTCCTCAGTGACCAGGCGCGGGAAGGTCGGGTCGGTGGGCATCCAGCGCGCGCTCTCCTCGATAGCCGGCTCGATCAGCGAACGATCCTCGCGGCAGGCCTCCCAGAAGTGGTAGTTGCTCAGCAGCTGGTAAAGGGTGATACCGAGCTGGCGCCAGGTGGTGCCGCCGCCGGCGAGGATGATCAGGCGGCAGTAGGCGAAGATCTCGTCGTCCTCCAGCGGGCGCTTGCCGCCGTCGGCGAGTTCCAGTTCGCAGGCGACCAGGGCCGAGACCACGTCGTCCTGCGGCTGCGCGCGCCGCGCCGCGATCACGTCCATCAGCATGCTCTGCACCTGCATGGCGGACTGCATCACCTCCTCCATCGGCAGCGAGCGGGCCATCATGCTTTTCTGCAGGTGGGTGCGAAAGGTCAGCGCGTCCTCGCCGGCCAGGCCCATGCCCTGGGTGACGATACTCACCGGCAGGCGGGCGCACAGGTCCAGGTTGAGGTCGGCGCTTTGCAGGGTTTCCAGGCGCAGCATCAGGGCTTCCACGGCGCTCTCGATCCAGTTCTTGCGCCACCAGTTGATGGCCTTCGGGCGGATGAACATCGGCTGCACCATCTTGCGGTAGCGCAGGTGCTCGTCGCCGACCATCTTCAGGATCACCTTGCCGAGCTGGCGCACGCCGGGGCTCTCCTCGTACACCTCCGAGGAAAACAGCAGGTTCTCGCGCAGGGCGCGGTTGCACAGGGCGTAGTTGAACAGCGTGAAGTGCGGCCGCTCGTTGTCGTACATGTGGTGCGGCGCCGGCGGCAGCTCGAGCAGTTCACGCAACGATCCGGCGTGCACCGGGTGCGCCTCGCGCAACGCATTCATGCGCGGGGTGAGGTCGCCGAATACGTCACCGCCGGTGGCGGTGGTTTCCTTGACCACGTCGAACAGCTCGGAATAGCGCTCGTCTTCGGCGGTTATCGCATTCGCCATGTATCTGCTCCTGATTATTAGGTTTGCGTTCGGGTCAGTCGTTGCGCATGGCGACGACCGCCGCCCCGGCGAGGGTGACGTCGACCACGGAGAGAATGAATTCGTCGCGCACGTCCTCGCGGAAGGTCAGCAGGCGGCGCAGGATGGGCGCGGAGAACATGTCGCCGATGAGTTCGGCATCCGCCGTGCGCGGCAGTTCGCCGCGATCGATCGCCCGCTGCACCAGGCGCGTGCGGAACTGGCGTTCGCGCAGGTAGAGCTTGTGGGCAACCGCCTCGACCTCCGGGTCGGTGCGGCTGAGCAGCGTGGTCATCACGCCGCGCCATGTCGGCCTCTGGGTCATGGTCACCATCATGCGCAGGTAATCGATGATGTCGCTGCGCAGGGAACCGGTTTCCGGCAGCGGGCGCTCGTCCTGGAAGTGGGCGTCGAGGGTCTCGGAGACGAGGATCGCCTTGTTCGGCCAGCGGCGGTAGATGGTGGTCTTGTTGACGCCGGCACGCTCGGCCACCTCGTCGACGCGCAGGTTGGCGTAGCCGACGCGATTGAGCTCCTCGGCCGTGGTACGCAGCACGCTGGATACCACCTTGGCCGCGCGGCCCTGGCGCTGCACGCCGCTGGTGCGGCGATCCACGGCGGGGGCTTTCGCGCCCTTGGCCACGTCTTTGGGCGCGTCCTGGGGTACGTCTTTGGCTTTTGCCTGCGCAGCTTTGGCGTTCAAGCGGACTACACCTCGTTAATGTTATTGGCTGGCGGTCGTCGCTCCCCACCGGCGATGCCGGGAGAGTGAACACAGGCTAATCGAGAGCGAATATTTATGTCAACAACTTGTTGCTTTTAGTTCGCACGGCGTCTCCGAAGCACCACTGCAGACCCCCGACTCGGCAGCCAAAAAACCCTGCAAGAAATCCGGCTAAACAGGAAATAGGCTCTGTATTACGGGATAAGTGCAGAAAGCGGTGCCGACACACGCGAGCCGACAGCCGCACCACCCCCATTTCACCCGGTGAATTGACACAACTTTTTGTTGCTATTACAGTCCGAGGCATAACTCGAGTGACGCCCTGCAGGGCTCACCACCCAACATCACCCGCGCTACGCCGCGGCCAGCAGGGAATCCAGCCGGATGTCGACAACAGCAGGCGCAGGTACACCCTCCGCTCCGGGACCGGTCATCCTGGTCACCGGCGCCTCGGGCGCGATTGGCGGCGAGATCGCTCGCCGCGCCGCGGCGCTGGGTTACCGGGTCGGCGCGCAGGGCGCGCATGCGCAGCGAGTCGAGCAGGCGGCGGCGCGCATTGCGCAGGCCACTGCGGGTGCGCAGGTACTGCCGCTGGTCTGCGACTTCCGCGATGAGCAGGGTATCGAAAGGATGGTCGAGGCGGTCGTCGAGGCCTATGGCCAGCTGGACTACGTGGTGCACTGCGCGGTCACCGGCGCACCCGGCGTCACCGGCGTGTTCGCCAATACGACGCCGCCGAGCTACGGCGAGCACGCGGCCCTGGTCATGGGCAGCTTCCAGCGCTTGTGCCACGCCGCCCTGCCCCACCTGGCGCAAAGTGGCGGCGCGATTGTCGCCTTCGCCTCGGACGCCGCGCGCTTTGCCGCACCGCGCCAGGCGCTGATCGGCGCGGCCTTCGCCGGCGTGCTCGCCTTCGCCCGCAACCTCGCCGTAGAGGCGGCCCGCGACGGCGTGCGCATCAACTGCATCACCCCGAGTTTTGTCGAGCGCACACCCGCCTTCGACAAGTACGCCGCGGGCGGCCGCGGCGAGAGCGCCCGGCAGCGGGCGGGACTCGGCCTGCCGGGGCCGGAGGACATCGCGCCGCTGGCACTGTTCCTGTGCAGCGCGGAGGCAGCGAAAATCACCGGCCAGGTGATCAGCGTCAACGGCGGCCTGAACGCCTGAACCGTCGGCGGCAACGGCGCGGCACGCCGCGCTTGAGAACACATAAAACTAATGTATAGTCAGTTACCTGTCCTGCTCATGGGATCGATCCGGACGGCCTGCGGTGCGCATCGCGCCCGCGGCCCGGTGACTGGCGCGAAACTCGCATCGGCGAGCGCTTGCAACGCCCCGCCTCGCGGCGTGCGGCAGCGGCCTCGCCGCCCAGTACTCCACCCGGAAATGAGGACAACCGAATAACATGGACAACACAGCCGATATTTTCGCAGGCGTGCGCGTGGTCGAACTCGCACAATGGGTTTTCGTACCCGTGGCCGGTGCACTGCTCGCCGACTGGGGCGCGGACGTGGTGCGCGTGGAGCACCCGGACGGCGACCCCTATCGCTCGCTGGCCACCCAGGGCATCGGCTCGGACAGCGGCAGCGGCGTCAACCTGTCGATCGCCCTGGCCAACCGCGGCAAGCGCTCCCTGGCCCTGGACGTCAAGCAACCCGGCGGCCTGGAAATCCTGCACAAGCTGCTGGAGAGCGCGGACGTGTTCCTCACCAGCCTGCGCCCGGAGGCGCTGCGGCGCCTGGGCCTGGACGCGGACCAGTTGCGCGAGAAATACCCGTCGCTGGTGTACGCGCGCGGCAACGGCTTTGGCGTGCGCGGACCGGACGCCAACCAGGCCGGCTACGACGCCTCGGCGTTCTTCGCCCGCGGCGGTGTCGCCGATGCCCTGACCCCGCTGGACCGCGACTACCCGATCAGCCAGCGCGGCGCCATGGGCGACCGCAACGGCGGCATGGCGCTGGCCTTCGGCATCGCCGGCGCCCTGCTCAAGCGCCAGCGCACCGGCCAGGGCTCGGTGGTGGACGTCTCACTGCTGGCCACCGCCATGTGGACGCTCTCCTCCGACCTGCTCACGGTGCTCGACGGCAAGAGCATGCCGCGCCCCACCGATCGCACGGCGACGCCCAACCCGCTGACCAGCGTCTACCGCACTGCCGACGGCCGTTTCATCCAGCTGATGATGCTGCAGGGCGACCGCTACTGGGCGGACCTGTGCCGCGTGCTCGAGCGCGAGGACCTGGTCGCCGACCCGCGCTTTGCCGATCTCGCGGCGCGCCGCGCCAACTGCGCTGCCTGCCTGGCGGAACTCGACGCCGAGTTCGGCCGCCGCAGCTTCGAGGAGAGCAAGACCCTGCTCGGCCGCATCGACGCCCCCTGGGCGCCGGTGCAGCGCGTCGACGAACTGCCGGAGGACCCGCAGGTCATTGCCAACGGTTACATCGGCGAGGTCAACGACGGCGACCTGCACTACCGCCTGCCCGCCGTGCCCGTGCAGTACGACGAACAGCCGCCCACGCTGCGCCGCGCGCCTGAGCACGGCGAACACACCGAAACGCTGCTGATGGAACTGGGCTACGAGTGGGAGAGCATCGCCCGCTTCCAGGCCGAGGGCGTCATCCCGTGACGCACCGCGAGCCCGGCAGCTGACGCATAACACCAACGACAGGGAAGACCAGTCATGCGCAAGCAGTTCAAGAACCGGGCTCTTTACATTCACGAGACCACCGCGCTGGGAATCGGCGATACCGACGCCTATGTCGCGGCCTTCGCCGAACACTACCAACCCGCCATGCAGCGCCTGGGCGCGCGCCTGTTCGGCCACTGGCAGGGCAGCCCATTCAACTCGCACTGGCCGGAGATCACCACCATCTGGGAGATCGACGACTACGCCCACCTCGGCCGGCTGGGCGCGGAACGCGCCGGCGGCGGCAGCGAGGGTGCGGCCTTCGCCGCCTGGAACAAGGCACTGCAGGCGCTGGAGGCTACCGGCGAGGGACGCCTGTGCTACGCCAACTCATCGATAAAGCTGCTCAGCGAGCTGGTCGCAGAACGCTTCGATGCCAGCGTGGTGATCCAGGAGATCATGACCACCAAGCCCGGCCGGCAGGAGGACTATATCGAGCAATTGCAGTACGCCTACGTGCCGTGGTCCGAGCGCACCGGCAAGAAATGGCTGGGCTCCTTCGTGCCGATCTTCCGCAACGAGGAAGTCATCCACTACTGGGCGCTGGAGGGCGGCTGGGAGGGCTTCGGCAAGTGGTACCCGGCCTGGCAGGGCGATATTCCCGACGACATCAAGAGCTGGATGAAACTGGCCCCCGCCCTGCGCGAGGGCTGGGACGACTCCTTCCTCAGCGCCCTGCCCGGCCACCCCCTGACCGGGTCGGAGTGAGGGGTCAGAGCCACGGCCGTGGCCCCGGTTCCGCTAAACCGGGGCTGCGACGCGAGGGGTCAGAGCCACGGCTCTGACCCCGGTTCCGCTAAACCCAGGGCTGCGACGCGAGGGGTCAGAGCCACGGCTCTGACCCCGGTTCCGCTAAACCCAGGGCTGCAACGCGAGGGGTGAGAGCCGCGGCTCTGACCCCGGTTCTTCAGCCATAAAAAAAGGCGCCCAAACGGGCGCCTGGAAAGACGTAACGGAGCGCAGGGTCCCACCCCGTCCCGCCGGCACTGTTACTCGTAGCTGAGCACCAGGTCGATGCCGTAGCTGCGCTCGGCCTCGAAAGTACCGCTGACGAAACCGCCGAAGTTGGTGACAAAGTTCAGCTCGTCGCTGTCAGTCAGGTTGCGGCCCCACAGGGCGATTTCGCCCACCCAGTGATCGCCGAACTCGATGCTCTTGAGCGCCGCCCGCGCGTTCACGTTCCAGGTCGCGGGCGAGAACTCCGCGGAACCGAAGGGCGTCGCCGCGGCGCGACCCGGGTTGGACTCCAGGCGGATATCGTCGTGCCAGATGCCGGTGATGCCCAGGCTCAGGTAGGCGTTGGCGAACAGCGGCTCGCTCTCGTAGTTGGCGGACAGCGTGGTGTTCCACTCCGGCACCAGGGTCGGTTCAAACGAGGAGTTGGGGAAGGCGTTGGGGCCGACGGCAAATACCGTCGCCGCCACCTCGTCGGTGACCTCCGCGAACTCCACATCCTGGTAGCCGATACCGGCGCTCAGGGTCAGGCCCTCGAACGGCAGCGCGGTGAGTTCCAGTTCCGCGCCCTGCGCCTCGAGCTTGCCGCCCTCGACGATCAGCACGCTGATGTTCTCCGCGCCCTCGACGTTGGCGCCGGACTGCGCGGTCTGCAGGTTGTCGTAGCTGACATCGAACAGCGCCAGGTTGGCGCGCAGGCGACCATCGAGGAAGTCCGCCTTGGAACCGATCTCCCAGGATTCCGCCTCCTCTGGCTCGAAGCCGAAGCCCGCCACCGAGCCGCCGGACACATAGGCAGTGGAGAACTTGGCGTAGGCCATGATGGCGTCGGAGATGGCGTAGTTGACGCCGATCAGGTAGTCGACGTGATCGTCGTCATACTCGAACTTGTTGAACACCGGCGCCTCGGGCGTGCCCTGTACGAAGTTGCCGGACTTGTCGTCCTTGGTGTAACGCAGGCCCGCCAGCAGGTCGAGGTCGTCGGTGATGGCGATCTCCGCCTGTGCGTAGGCGGCGTAGGATTCCGCCTGGTTCAACGAGTAACCCTGGTTGCCGTTTGGCACCACGTACTCCGGGAAGAAACCGAAAATAAAGGTATTGACGGAGTCGCGCGGGCTGCCGGACTCGTCGTCCGAGTCGTAGTAGAGCACGCCGCCGGTCACCGTGCCCCAATCGCCATCCCAGGTCAGCTGGAGTTCGTTGCTGAACTGCTCGCTCTCGCCGTTGGACTGGGAGCAGGCGTAGCAGAAGGGCGTATCGCCGGGCAGGCCGACGAACATGGCGACGAAGTCACCGATCACCCAGCCGCTGGTGCCGGAGATATCCGCCGGCTGGAACACGTCGGCCTCGCGATAGGCCAGGGTGTTCTTGAGCAGCAGGTTGTCGCTGATCTCCCAGGTGACGGTCAGGTTGTGTCCCTGCACTTCCTGGTCGCGATTCACCGACCACGCGTTGTTCACCGCATTGGGGCGCGTGGTTTTACCGTTCCACAGCAGGTCCGGGTTGGCCTCCGCCAGCAGGTTGAGGAAGGCGGCGCCATCCGGCGGCAGCGTGCCGGTGTACAGGTCGCTGACCAGCGCGTTGCCGGTGGGCGTACCCTCGTCCGTCGCGTAATCGAACTTGTAGCTCACAGACAGCGCGTCGGTGGGCTCCCACAGGGCGGAGAAGAAAAAGCTCTCCGAGTCGACGTCACCGAGGGTGTCGGGCGAGGTCTGCTTGCCATAGTTGAAACCCGTACGGTCCCAGGTAACCCCGGCGCCGAGGTTGTCGATGTCGCCGTCCTGCTCCTCTTTCGAGTAGGTGAAGTAGGCGCTGAGGTTGCCGAAGCTGGGCAGGTCTATCGTAGTGTCGGAGCGCAGGTAATCGCGGTTGCCGATACCCAGTTTCTGGCGGAAGGCGAATTCACCCAGCGGGTCGCGGGTGGCGATGCTGATGGCGCCACCGGTCGCGTTGCGGCCGAACAGCGTACCCTGGGGGCCGCGCAGTACTTCCAGGCGCTCGATGTCCGGCAACTGGAAGATGGAACCGCGCGGCGAGCCGATATACACGCCGTCGAGGTAGATGGAGATCTGCTTGTCGGAGCCGGCCACCACGCCGTAGCTGGTTATGCCGCGCATGGAGAACGCCGGGATATTCACGCCGCCCGCCGAGGGGCGCACGGTCATGTTGGGTGCGAGGCCCGACAGATCGTTGACGTCGACCACGTTGTTGACCTCGATGGCATCGCGGGTCAGGGCGGTCACCGCAACCGGGACATCCTGCAGGCTCTGCTCGCGCTTTTGCGCGGTGACGATCACTTCTTCCAGCCGCATCTGGGCGTGCGCGGTGGTTGCCAGCAGGCCTGACAACAGGGCCGAACCAAACAGGACCGGTGTCGGAAAGCGTTGGCTACAGGGTTTCCTGGTGGGCATTTCTTTTACTCCAGAGTGACATGTACTTTATTGGTTTTATCGCCGCTGAGCGGCCAGTCCCATAACTGAATTCGAGTCAGTAATGTTTTTCTTGTCCTACCCCGGGCCGCGGTCAGGCGGCGCTATCGAGATTTCCCGGATACCAAAATGCTGGATTTACAGTACCGACTTGTCTCTCCGGGAAATACAGC
Source organism: Mangrovimicrobium sediminis (assembly GCF_004745945.1). GTDB lineage: Bacteria > Pseudomonadota > Gammaproteobacteria > Pseudomonadales > Halieaceae > Mangrovimicrobium > Mangrovimicrobium sediminis. The sequence goes on from NZ_SRLE01000014.1 coordinate 31,022, forward strand.
CGGTATCTTATTCGCAAAAAGCTAACACACCGTTGGTTTTATGCAAGTGTTTTCTGGCCTTCCTGCGGGGCGCTTCGCAGCCTCGCCGGAGCACCTGCGCCGCGGCCGCAGCCGGCGCATCCCCGTGACTCGTGTAACACCCAACCGGCGTCTCGAGGGTGATTCCCGGCACACTTTAGAACGTCACGTCAGAACGTCACGTCAGAACGTCGCGCCGGCACCCAGCGGCGCCCCGTCGTCGAGCACGGCTTCAGCGATACGCGCCTTGTGGCTCGCCGCGTCGCCCCAGCTGCCGGCCAGTGCCCAGGCCTTCTTCATGAAGATGTGCAGGTCCACCTCCCAGGTGTAGCCCATCGCACCGTGTACCTGGATCGACTTCGTCGCGGCGAGGCTCGCGGCGTCGCAGGCGGCGAGCTTGGCGTGGGCGACGTGCAGCGGTGCGCGCGGATCGCCCCGGGCCAGGCTGCAGGCAGCGCGGTACACGGGCGCCCTGGCGTACTCCAACGCCACCGCCACGTCCGCCAGGTGGTGCTTGACCGCCTGGAAGCTGCCGATCGGCCGGCCGAACTGCTCGCGCTGCGCGGTGTACTCGACGGACATGTCGAGCATGCGCTGCGCCAGGCCCAGCGCCTGGGCGGCGCAGCCCAGGGCGCCGCGCTCGAAGCCGGCGGCCAGCAGGGGTTCGGCCTGCGCGCCGTCCAGGACGGCCGCAACGCCGGGGTTGGGCGTTACGCGGAACAGGCGCCGCGAAGGGTCCACGGATTCGCTGCGCACCAGCGCATACTCGTCCGGCTGCAGGGCGTAGAGATTGCCGCCCTCGCCATACAGCAGCAGGTCCGCAACGTGGGCGTCTTCCACCAGCGGGTCCTGCGCCAGGCCGGCGATCACCCGAGCCTCGCCGGCGGCCACCTTCGGCAGCCAGTGCGCGGCCAACTCGTCGCCCACGGCGACCAGCAGCGGCACCGCCACCAGCGCACAGTTCACCAGCGGTTCGGGCAGGGCGACGTAGCCGCACTCCTGCGCCAGCTGCACGAAATCCAGCTCATCCAGCCCGAGCCCGCCGTGCGCCTCCGGCACGGTGACCCCGGTGAGGCCGATCTCCGCCAGCTGCCGCCACAGGGCAGTATCGCGCCCGCTGTCAGTGTTCCAGGACTCGCGGATGCGCTGTGTCTTGATCTCCCCACGCAGGAAATCGCGCGCGGCGTCGCGGAACAGGCACTGCTCGTCGGTAAAGGTGAAGTCCACGCCTGTCCTCCGGCTACCTGGGCATACCGAGCATGCGCTCGGCGATGATATTGCGCTGGATTTCGTTGCTGCCGGCGTAGATGGGCCCGGACTGGGCGAACAGGAAATCGTCCAGCCAGGTGCCGACGCCGGCGGCGGCCGGCGCGTGCGGCAACAACTCGGCGCGCGCACCGAGGATGCGCATGGCGGTACCGCACATGGCCTGGTCGAGTTCCGACCAGAAGATCTTGTTGGTGGAGGATTCCGGGCCGATCTTGCCGCCCTGGTCCAGGCGGCAGGCGGTCTGGTAGGTCGCCAGGCAGTAGGCCTCGGCATCCAGGTAGGCGCGCAGCACCGCGTCGCGAATCGCGGGATCGCGGTCGGCACTGGCGCGATTTTCACGGTACAGCTCGACCAGCCGGCGCGCGGTTTCCTGGAAGCGCGCCGGAGCACGCAGCATCAGGCCGCGCTCGAAGCCGGCGGTGGCCATGGCCACGCGCCAACCGGCACCCTCCTCGCCCAGGCGGTTCGCCACCGGCACCTCGACGTCGTCGAAGAAGATTTCGGCGAAGCCGGGCAGGCCGTCGAGTTGGGGGATGGGGCGTACGGTGACGCCGGGCGTGTCCAGCGGCACCAGGATAAAGGTGAGCCCATGGTGGCGTTGCGAGTCGGGGTCGGTGCGGAACATGCCGAAGCACCAGTCCGCCCAGACCGCGCGGGTCGACCAGATTTTCTGGCCGTTGATCACATAGGTATCGCCCTGCCGCGCGGCGCGGCTGCGGATAGCCGCCATGTCCGAACCTGCATTCGGCTCCGACCAGGCCTGGGCCCAGATCTCCTCGCCGCTGGCCATCTTCGGCAGGATGCGCGCTTTCTGCGCCTCGCTGCCGTACTCCATGAGCGTCGGCCCGAGCAGGCAGATGCCGTTCATGTTGACGCGCTTGGGCGCACCGGCGCGGTAGTACTCCTCCTCGAAGATCAGCCACTCGACCAGGCTGCTGCCGCGCCCGCCGAGGTCCCCGGGCCAGGTGACCATGGTCCAACGGCCGCGGTGCAGCACCGCCTCCCACTCGCGGTGCCGCTGGAAGCCCTCCTCGGTGTCGTAGCTGGGCAGCGGTTCGGCGGGCACGTGCGCGGCGAGCCACTGCCGGGCCTCTGCGCGAAACGCCTGTTGTTCTTCGGTGTAGTCCAGTTGCACGGTTGCATCCCAGGTCGTGTACGCACCGCAAACGACGGCGCGACATTTGCCACTGGCCGCAGTGTACCCGCCCGCCCGGAGCGGCGGCAACAATAATTGACGGTTCGTTACTTATTATTGACTTCGCCCCACGCGGTGAGTGAATATGAGCGCCACAATAACGCCGGGTATCCGCGACGGGCGCTGCCCGGTGCGCGCACACCTGCACTGATATTCGCATTACTATTCGCACTACAGGAGCACCCGATGTCCGCCTCCAGTCGCAACCTCCGCTACATCATCATCGGTGCAGGCATGGCCGGCATTCTCGCGGGAATACGCCTGCGCGAGCGCGGCGAGGAGAATTTCGTCATCTACGAAAAGGGTGACGGCGTGGGCGGTACCTGGCGCGAGAACACCTACCCCGGCGTCGCCTGCGATACGCCCGCCCACTCCTACAGCTACTCCTTCGCCTTCAACCCGGAGTGGAGCGCGTTCTACGCACCGGGGTCGGAAATTCGCGGTTATTTCGAAAAGATGACCGACCGCTTCGGCGTGCGCGATTTCATCCGCTTCAATACGGAAATCGCCAGTTGCCGCTTCGAGGACGGGCGCTGGCACGTCACCACCCGCGACGGCGAGGAGGATGTCGCCGACGTACTCGTGGCGGCCACCGGCGTGCTGCACCACCCGAGCATCCCGGACATCCCCGGCCTCGCCGACTTCCAGGGCAAGTGCTTCCACAGCGCACGCTGGGATCACGACATCGACTACGCCAGGCAGCGCGTGGGCGTAATCGGCAACGGCTCCACCGGCGTGCAGATCGTCGCCGCGCTGGCCGGCAAGGTGCAGCGCCTGGTGCATTTCCAGCGCTCGCCGCAGTGGATCATGCCCTGCCCGGACACCCGCTACAGCGAGGACGACAAGCAGGCCTTCCGCACCGACCCGCAGCGTATCGAGGACGTGCGCAGCGGCCCCGAGGCGCAGGCCCGGCGCGGCCGCTTCCTCGCCGCGATCATCGATGCCAATTCACCGGAGCTGGCGGAGATCCAGTCCATCGTCGAGCAGAACCTGGAGAACAGCGTGCGCGACCCGGCGCTGCGCGAAAAGCTGCGCCCCAACTACCGCGCCGCCTGCAAGCGCATGGTGTTTTCACCGAACTACTACGAGAAGGTGCAGGACCCGACGGTCTACGTCGATACCAGCGGCATCGAGCGCATCGAGAGCGACGGCGTGCGCATGCGCGACGGCAGCTTCCACCCCCTCGACGTGCTGGTGCTGGCCACCGGCTTCAAGGCCGACGCCTTCGTGCGGCCGATGACCATCACCGGCCGCGACGGCGCCGACCTCAACACGCTGTGGGCGCAGCACCCCAAGGCCTACTACGCGGTCACCGTGCCCGACTTCCCCAACTTCTTCATGCTCAACGGCCCCACCGGCCCGGTGGGCAATTTCTCGCTCATCGACATCGCCGAGCGGCAGTGGAATTACATCGAGCAGCTGGTGGCCTTGCTGCGCAGCGGCCGCTGCACCGAGGTGTCACCCAGCCATGCGGCGCTGGAACACTACGAGGCACTGCGCACCGAGGCGGCGAAGAAAACCGTGTTCGCCTCCGGCTGCAGCAGCTGGTACCTGGACGCCGAGGGCGTGCCGCAGGTCTGGCCCTGGCCCTACGAGCACTTCATGGAAGTCATGGAAAAGCCGAACCTGGACGACTACGAACTCACCGCGGCCTGAGCGCCAGTCCTCGCTGCCGCGGCACCGCCCTGCGCTTTCAACTTTCGTAAAACGCGAAAACACGCAGTTCGACACTGGCCCGGGGCACACTGCCCGGGGCCAGGCCCGGCTGCTGGAACGCGCCGTGCAGGCAGCCCATGGGCTGGCTGCTGTCACTGTCGAAACCCTTGAAGACAATCACCTCGTCCTGCGTCACCGCGGAGAAATAGTGCCAGCGTTGCGCCGGGTTGTGGACGCTGCTCAGGTAAGGTACGCCCTGCGGAAAGTTTGGCTCCACGGTGCGGCCGATCACCCAGTCGCGCTCCTCCAGCGTGCGCTGGTCGCACAGGGCCAGGGGCACGTCCTGCGGCGGCGGCGTGAGCGACCGCCACAGGTTGAAGATCCGGTAGTGCGGGTAGCGCTCGCGCAGGTCGGCGTCGGCGGCCATTTCCAGGAACGGCTGTACCGCGTCCCGGGTCTGGTCCAGGTGCACGAACTCGGCGGCCGGCGCCCTGTGCGGGTCGCCCGTATCGCGAATCAGGATAGCGCCGTGGTAGAGCGGCGCGACATGTGCCGCACCGGTCAGGGCGGCTACCAGCTGCAGGGCCTGCGGCAGGTAGTACTCCGCCACCCAGGCCGGGTTTTCCCAATCGCCCCCATCCAGGGGCATGGGGTGAATCTCGAAGCCCTCGCGCTCCAGCGAGGGCGGCGACGGCAGCTGCCGGGCGTCGTGCAGGGTGACCGGCTGCGCCACCAGCGCCTGGGTGATCCGCTCGCGCCAGGTGTTGCTCCAGATACCGCCGTCCCTGCGATCGGCGGCAAAATTGAGCGCGGCGGTTACGCCTGGCGCAGGCATGAGCCGATCCATTGCGCCGCTTCCTCAACTGCCTGCGCGGCGGCGGGGACCGCAGCGGCGGCCGCCAGGTAGCCGTGCAGCATGCCGCTGTCACAGCGGGTGCGCACCGGTACGCCCGCGGCGGCCAGGCGCTGGGCGTAGGCCAGGCCCTCGTCGCGCAGCGGGTCGAGTTGGGCCACGTGCACCAGGGCCGGCGGCAGTCCCGCGGCATCGGGCACGCGCAGGGGCGAGACCAGCGGCTGGTCGCGCTGCGCGATATCCGGGCAGTAGTGACCCCAGAACCAGCGCATATCCGCCTCGGAGAGCAGGTAGTTCTCGCCGCCGACGTCGCGATAGGATCCGGTGGTGAAATCGTGGTCGGTTACCGGGTAGGCCAGGTACTGGCCGGCCAGTGCAATACCCGCGTCACGCGCGCGAATCGCACAGGCGGCTGCGAGATTGGCACCGGCACTCTCACCGGCCAGCAGGATCGGCCCCGGCAGCTCGGCACGCGCCCACTGCAGCACCGCCCACAGGTCGTCCTGCGCCGCCGGGCAGGGATGTTCCGGCGCCAGGCGGTAATCGACGCTGACCACCTCGCAGCCGGCGCCGGCGGCCAGGCGCCGGCACAGGGCGTCGCCGGTATCCAGGTCGCCGATCACCCAGCCGCCGGAATGGCAGTACAACACCACACCCAGCGGATCACCCTGGGGCCGGTAGCGCCGCACCGGCACGTCGGCGTCGGCGTCGGCGCCACAGACCTGCTCTTCCCATACCTTCTCCAGTTCCGGTAACCCGGACTGTGGCGGCGCGGCGGCGAGGCTGCTGCGCAGCATCTCGCGCGCCGTCACCGGATCCACCTGCCAGAAGTACGGCCGCCCGGCCTCGGCATAGGCATCGAGGATCGCGCGGTAGTAGGGATGGACTGGATCGGTGTCGGTCGGCATGGGAGCTACCTGTTTTCGCTCCCGCTTCGGCGGGATGCTTTTATTGTCGGGAAAACCCGTATAATACGGACGCGCAGGCGGATGACGCGGCGGCCCGGGCGACAATCCCGATGCCATGTAAAATGTCACCGCTCGCGGTATAATTTCCCATTACTAACAATGTGTCAATTTTTCTGAGCCGGCGCGACAGTCGGCCGGGACAGGTAACGACGGGTCCGCACAGCGCGGACGCGTCGGGCACACACCACCACACAGGACAACCGAGGTAAGCATGGCAAGCGTAAAATTCATCCAGCCCGATGGCAGCGAGAAGATCGTCGACGTTCCCGAGGGCACCTCACTGATGACCGCCGCAATCGATAACGGTGTCGAGGGCATTCTCGGCGACTGCGGCGGCGCCTGCAGCTGCGCGACCTGCCACTGCTACATCGATGACGCCTACTTCGCCAAGCTGCCCGAAGCGGCGGACGTCGAGAAATCCATGCTGGAATTCGCCGTGGAGCCGAAGGAAAACAGCCGCCTGGGCTGCCAGGTGCAGGTCACCGAGGAACTGTCCGGGCTGGTGGTTCACATCCCCGAATCACAGTACTGACTGTGGGGCCGGTGGCGACGCGTTTGGCTTCGCCGCCGGCTGCGGGCACCCTCCCCCAAGGCCTTGCACGCGAGGCCTTGCACACTAGGCCCTTCACATTAGGCCCTTCACACTAGGCATTGATACGAGCCCTGCCTGCGAGCCTTTCGTGAAGGCGCTTCGTACAAGCCTCTCGTACTAGCCTTTCGTATTGTTCTGCTTGAGCTTCGACACATCGCGGGTGAGCACGGCGCTCTTGCCCGCGGAGCGCGCCAGGCACTGGGTATGCTGGAACTCGTGAATATCGAAGGCGGCCTGTAGCGCGGCCGGCTGGCCCATGGTGTCCATGGTCTGGTTGACCACGCGCTTGGCCATCATCAGCGAGAACAGGTCCTGCTCGGCGATCTTGCGCGCCATGCCCAGGGCGGCCTCGCCCAGTTCATCCAGCGCCACCACCTCGTTGACCATGCCGAGCTTTTCCGCATCGTGCGCGGTGATGCGCTCGGCGGTAAACAGCATCTGCTTGGCTTTGCGCGGGCCCAGCTCCCAGGTGTGGCCGTGGTACTCCACCCCGGCGATACCCATGATAATGGTCGGGTCGCTGAACCAGGCGTTGTCAGCGGCGATGATCAGGTCGCAGGGCCAGCACAGCATCAGCCCCGCGGCGACGCAGGCGCCCTGCACCGCGGCGATCGACGGCTTGGGATTGTTGCGCCAGCGGCGGCTGTACTCGAAGTAGTGGGACTGCTCCCACAGGTACTGGCCGGTGATGCCGCGGGTTTCCCAGTCGAAGCTGGCGAATACGTCCTTCTCGTCCTCCTTCACCGACAGGTCGTGCCCGGCGGAGAAGTTCTTGCCGTTGGCCCGCAGCAGGATCACCTTGACGCTGTCATCGCGCGCCGCGGCGGTCCAGCACTCGTCGAGGCGGGCCAGCAGCTCCGGGTTCTGCGCGTTGTGCACTTCCGGCCGGTTCAGGGTGATATGGGCAATACCCTCGCTGGCCTCATAAAGTACGGTGTCGCTCATCACTGTTTCGCTCCTGGCTTTATTGTTTCGCTGCTGGCGTCGCGGCCGTTCCGGGCGCTGGTAAGGCGCAAAGGCACCCTAGCGCTTGATCACGATCGGCACGTGTGAATAGCCGCGCACGGTGCTGGTACGGGTGCGCTTGAGACCCGCGGTTTCCACGTCCCAGTCGGGAATGCGCTTGAGCACTTCCTCCAGCGCGATTTTCGATTCCAGCCGTGCCACCGACGAGCCGAGGCAGGTGTGCGGGCCGTAGCCGAAGGTCACGTGGCGCTTGGGCGCACGCTCGATGTCGAACACTTCCGGGTTGTCCCAGTGGCGGTCGTCGCGGGTCGCGGCGGCGGTGAGCAGGGCCACGTTGTCGCCGGCTTTCATGGTCACGCCGTGCATCTCCACGTCGTTGAGCAGGCGGCGGAACTGGATCGGCGAGGGCGGCTCGTAGCGCAGCATCTCCTCGATCGCCCGGGGAATCAGCTGCGGGTTGTCGCGCAGCTTCTGGCGCTGCTCTGGGTGGCGCGCCAGCAGCACGCCGGCGTTGCTGAGCAGGCGGGCCACGGTCTCGTTGCCCGCAGAGGCGATCAGCACCATGAAGAACAGGCTCTCGTCCTTGGTGAACGGGCGCTTGCCGTCCTCCGTCTCGATCTCGGCGTGGGTCAGGTAGGAGAGGAAATCGCCGCAGGGATTGGCCTTGCGGTCTTCCAGGATTTCGGAGAAATAGCCCATCGCCTTGCCCATGGCGTTGATACCGGCCTCGGTCATGCCGCCGTTCTCATCGCGCGCCAGGGAGTCGTCCGCCCACTGGTTGATCTTGCGGCGACCCTCGTGGGGAATGCCGAGAATGTGGCTGACCACGTCCATGGGAATCCAGCGGCCGAAGTCCTGCACGAAGTCGAAGCTGTCGCGGCCCTCCAGCGGTTGCAGGTAGCCCAGTACGATGTCGCGAATGTCGTTTTCCAGTTTCGCGATCGAGGCCGGGGTGAACTGCTGTGCCACCACCGCGCGCAGCTGGTCGTGGTAGGGCGGATCGTTGTTGATCATCAGCGGTGCGTCGCCGGGATTTTCCGACATGAGTTCCAGCACCGTGCCCCAGGCCGAGCTGAAGTTCTGCCAGTCCATCGAGGCCTTGAGTACGTCGTCGTAGCGGCTGAGCACCCAGTAGTTGTACTTCTCGTTGTACCAGACCGGCGCTTCGTCGCGCAGGCGCTTCCAGATCTCGTAGGGGTTGTCGTCGATGTCGTAGCTGTACTGGTCGTAGTAGAGCGCCTGGGCTTCCATTGAGTGTCTCCGAAGGTAAAACCGAATTCTGTCCGTCGCTGGCTGCCGCGGCTCAGATACTGACGCCGCCGTCGATCAGGTTGTCGGTGCCGGTCGTGGACCCCGACTCGTCCGATGCGAGGAAAACCAGCAGCGATGATACCTGCTCACGCGTCACGAATCGCCCCAATGGAATACTTTCCTGCACCTTTGTGCGCAGAGTCTCGTCCACGCGGCCGCTGAACAGGCCGGTTTCGTCCACCGCGCCGGGCAGGATGGCATTGACGCGGATGTTGTGGGACGCAAGTTCCAGAGCCAGGTGCTTGGTCAGGCCGCGAATTGCCCACTTGGAACAGCCGTAGACGCTGTAATCGGTCCAGCCGCGGTACCCCACCTGCGACGAGATATTGACGATGGAACCGCCGCCGCGGGCGATCATCAGCGGGCTGATGGCGCGGATGCCCATCCAGGTGCCGACCACGTTGACGTCCAGCACCTTGCGCAGGGTCTCCGGGCTCTCGTCGCCGATTGCGCCCTTGGTCAGGATGCCGGCGTTATTGACCAGCACATCGACACCGCCGAAGCGCTCACTGGCGAGCTCCGCCACACGCTGCCACTGCGCCTCGTCGGCAATGTCCTGGGTGACGAACAGGGCGCGCTCGCCCAGCTTCGCCGCCAGCGCCTGCCCCGCCGCCTCGGCGATATCGGTCATCAGCAACTGGCCGCCCTCGGCGACGATGCGGCGGGCGTGGCACTCGCCCATGCCGCTGGCGGCACCGGTGAGGAGTACGACCTTGTCCTGCAGTCTCATGGCAACGCCTCCGTCAGTCCGCGTAGGGCATGTGCACGCGCATCTCGGCGATCTTCCAGCCCTGTGCGGTATTGTGCAGTTCGAAACGGTATTCGACGAAGATGCTCAGTACCGCGGGGCGCGTCGCCCAGTCGGACACCGCGCCATAGGCCCTGGCCTGGGCGCGTTCGTCGGTCGATTCGCTCTCCACTACCACGTTGCTGATGCAGTGCCGGTACTCGGTCGAACCCGCTTGCAGGTCCTGCGCCTTGCGCACGAACGCGTCGCGCCCCTGCAGGTGGATGTCCGGGCCGAGTAGACGGCCGTCCTCCAGGAACAGGTCAGCCCAGTCCTCGCCGCGGTAATTGTCCACCGGGTACGAATAGGAGGCGATGAGTTCGTGTACGGCTAAACGGTTTTCCAGGGAAATGCCTGACATCGGTTTTACCTTTATTGTTCTGGGGTCGCGGGGCTACTGCCCCTGCGCTTCGCGCTGGCGCCCGGCGATCTCCTGCGCCAGGCGGCGCAGTTCGTCCTTGCGCACCTTGCCCGAGGGCACGCGGGGGAAGTCCGCCACGCATTCCAGCCACTCGGGGTATTTCTGTTTGGCGAGGCCCGCGCCATCGAGAAAGCGTCGCATGTCGGCGAGGTCGATGCTGGCACCTTGCGCCGGTATGACGAAGGCGCAGCCCATCTCACCGGTCGCCGCACTGGGCATGGCGACAATCGCGATATCGGCGATCGCCGGGTGCTGCATCAGCACGTCCTCGACTTCCTTGGGGCTGATGTTCTCGCCGGAGCGGATGATGATGTCTTTCTTGCGCCCGGTGATTTCCAGGTAGTTGCCGTGGCACCAGCGGCCCAGGTCACCCATGCGGAAAAAGCCATTATCGTCGAAGGCGCCGGCGTTGTCCTGCGGGTCCAGATAGCCGGCGAACTGCTCCGGCCCCATGGCGAGGATTTCGCCCTCGACGCCGTCTTCCTCGATGTCGTTCCCATCGTCATCGACCAGCTTGACCTGGATCGGCGGCAGCACCACGCCGTCGGTCTCCGCGCCCAGCGCCGCCTGCTCGCGGCTGCTGATACCCAGGGTCACGGTCATCATCTCGGTGGAGCCGTAGGCGCGGAAGAACAGGCAGCCCGGGAAGGCCTGTGACACCTGCCTGATCAACTCCGGCGACACCGAGGTACCGCCGCAGAAAAACGTGCGCAGCGAGGCCAGCGCGGCGCGGTCGTCCGCGGTGGCAGCGAGGAACTGCTGCAAAAACGGTGTGGCGCCGCCGCTGATGGTGCAGCGGTATTCGCGGATCGCGTCGATCGCGTCCTGCACCTGCCACACGTCGAGCAGAACGGCGGGCGCGCCGCTGATCCACGGGATGTCAAAAGCCCAGATGGCGCCGGTGATGTGGGTCACCGGCGAGGGCATGAAGATCACGTCCCCCTCACCCACGCCCCAGGCCTCGACCATCTGCCTGGCCTTGTAGCCGAAGCCGTAGTGGGTCTGCAGTACGCCCTTGGCGCGCCCGGTAGTCCCCGAGGTGAACATGACCATGAAGGCGGCGCCGGGGTCGACCTCCGGCAGTGTCTCCAGCGGTTCGCTGGCCAGTACCGTGGCCCAGGGGGTATCGGTACCGGCATCGCCGCGCAGCACGATCACCTCGTGCAGCTGCGGCAGGCGGTCGCGCAGCCCGGCGACCAGCGCCGGGTAATCGCACTTGCGGAACTCGCGCGGCACGAAGAGAAACTTCGCGGCGGTTTCGCCCAGGATGTAGAGCAGCTCGGACTCGCGGTAGATCGGCGGGACGGGGCAGATCACCAGACCCAGCATGCGCGCCGCCAGCGCGATCACCGCGCTCTCGGACCAGTTGGGCAACTGGAAGGCGACCACGTCACCGGCGCGCGCCCCGCGCTCGAGGAAGTAGCGCGCCAGGCGCAGTGCATCGCTGTAGACCTCGCCGCGGGTCAGGGTGCGGCCGCCCTCGATGAGCAGCGCGCGCTGCGGCGCAAGGCGCGCCTGTTCACGCGCCACGTCGGCCAGGGTCTCCTCGCGCCAGTACCCCGCCTCGCGCCAGCGCGCCTCGTGCTCTGCGCTGCAGCGCAGCGGGAAACCGCCCACGTCGTGTCGAATCTTCCAGCTCATGCGCGCCCCCGGTTCAAGCCGCAACACGCGGTGTCAGCGGCTCGAACAGCGCGGCGAACATGCGCTGCGCATCGCCGTGCGGGATCGCCGCCAGTCGGTCCGCGGGCCGGGTGAGCGCATCGACCAGCGCGGCGCTATCGTCGGCCTCGAACATCAGCAGGTAGCGGTACTTGCGCGCGCTGCCGCGCAGCTGCGCCTCGGTGAGTGTCCACAAGCTGGTGGCACCGGCGCCGGGCAGGCCGGCGAACTCGCGCAGTCCGCCATCGAGCAGGGCGGACTCGAAAGCCGCATCCGCGCCCTCGGCCGGGTTGAGAAACGCCAGCAGCAGCTGCCCGCGCGATGCGGGTTCCGGTTCGCTTTCCGCGCCCGCGGCGAACCGGCGCAACAGCCTCATGGTCGGCGGCTGCACGCTGCTCATGTCGATAGCGGGACTGATCGGCATGGCCTGCGTGCCGTGGCTGGCCAACAGGGTTTCGATGGCCGTCGCAGGGTCGCCGGCCAGTTCCCAGATCACCAGGTTGTGGTGGCGTCCCGCCGGCCAGGGCGTGCCCTCGACACGAGCAAAGCGCTGCCCGGCCTCGACTACCAGCAGGCGCACCGAGTGCGGCAGGTGTTCGTCGCTGTACCAGCGCTGGAACTCTGCTTCCATCCCCTCGACAGGGCTGGAAAATGCAAACTGGAAACATGCGGTCATAGGAGTGTCCTGTGGGTTGCGGTCAGCGCGCACGCGGCAGTTCCAGCAGCTGGTCGGCGATGATCTCGCGCTGGATCTCCGAGGTGCCGCCGGCAATGGTATACACCCAGCTCCACAAATACTCGTAGGTCCAGGGGTGCTCGGCGCGGTCACCGTTGAAGGCCATGAACTCCCAGCCGAGGATTTCCGCCACCAGGTGACTCAGCGCCTTGGAGGTCCCGGTGACCAGCAGCTTCATCACCGAGCCCTTGGGGCCGGGGTTGCCGGAGCGCTGCAGCTCACTGATCTGGGCGAAGGTCATGGCGCGGATGGCCAGGGTGTCGGCCTTGATCAGCGCCAGGCGCGAGGCGATGGCGCTGTCCTCGATGGCCAGGCTGCCGTCTTCCAGGCGCGTGCGCCGGGCCAGTTCAATAGCCTGGTTGACGCGTTCGTACAGGGCCAGCTGGTCGCCGATGAAACCCGTGCCGCGCTCGAAGGACAGTGTCGACATGGCGGTCTTCCAGCCGCTGCCCATCTCGCCCACCACGTTAGCCAGCGGGATACGCACGTCATCGTAGAAGGTGGTGTTGACGTGCTCGTCGCCGAGCATGGTGCGGATCGGCGTCATCGAGATACCCGGCGTGGTCATGTCGCAGATCACCCAGGTGAGACCACGGTGGCGCTGTGAGCCCGGCTCGGTGCGAATCAACAGCTCCTGGAAATCCGCGTGCTGGCCGTCGGTGGTCCAGGTCTTGCTGCCGTTGACCACCAGGTGATCGCCATCGACCACCGCCGAGGTTTTCAGCGAGGCCAGGTCGGAGCCGGCGTTGGGCTCGGAAAAGCCCTGGCACCACAGGCTCTCGCCGGACAGGATGCGCGGCAGGTGAAACGCCTTCTGCGCCTCGGTGCCGCAGGCGATCAGCGTGGGGCCGGCGTGCATCAGGGCCACGTAAGTGGTGTTGATATAGTTCGGCGCGCCGGCGCGAGCGCACTCCTCGTACCAGATGACCTGCTGTACCTCCGGCAGGCCGAGACCGCCGAATTCCTGCGGCCAGTTGACGCCAGCCCAGCCGTGTTCGTACAGGCGGCGCTGCCAGTCGCGGTCGAACTGTGCCGCCGCGGCGCCGTGTGCCGGGCGCGCGGTGGCGGGAATGTTGTCGCGCAGCCAGCTGCGGGCGCGGGCGCGAAAATCCAAATCGGCTTCGGAAAACACCAGATCCATCAGTGCGCCTCCTCGCCGGCTTCCGGCGCCAGCAGGCTGGCGCGCAGGGATCGCCCGGCGCCGAGCAGGCGCTCCAACAGGTTGGCGCGCTTGAGCAGCAGGTGGGCATCGTGCTCGTCGGTGACGCCGATGCCGCCATGCAGCTGGATATTGGCGTCTGTATTCATGCGCGCGGCGCGGGCGGCCAGCAGTTGCGCGGCGTCGACCTGCATGGCGGCGTCCGCATGACCCTCGTGCAGGGCGGTGGCGGCGTAGTACAACTGGCTGCGCGCCGCCTCGTTGCGCACCGCCATGTCGGCACAGGGATGGCGCACTGCCTGGTAGGCGCCGATCTTGCGGCCGAAGGTCTCGCGCTCGCGTGCGTATTCGACGATCATCGCCAGCGCGCGTTCGGCGATGCCCATGGACATCGCGGACACCGCGACCTGGGCACGGCGCCAGGCGCCCTCCCCCGCGCTGTGCTGCACGAGCTGCAGGCACTGTGCCGGGCCGGTGTACATGCCCACCGACTGGTCCAGGCAGGGTTGCTCGTGCAGGTACTCGCCCTGCAGCGCATAAAGTGTGGCACCGGCGGCATCCACCGCCACGGCATAGGGCGCCGCGGCATCGCCGACAAGGCGCACCGGCGCGTCCCCGTTCGGTGGCGTCACCAGCAGGGCGCTACCAACCTGACCGGCACAGAGCCCGGCGCACAGCTCGATATTTTCCTGCGCAGCGGCCGCCGCCAGCACCTGGGTGAACACCGCCAGCGGGCCACACTGGTACCCCAGCGCCGCAAAAAACAGCATTTCCTCCACCACGCCCAGTGCGCTGCCGCCGGCCGCCTCAGGCGCCGCCAGGCCCAGCCAGCCGAGTTCGGCGAAAGCAGCCAGGCGCTCGGGGTCACGCGCGCTGGCGTGCAGGCGCTGCAGGGGAAATTCGTTGGCCAGGAAGTCCGCCGCGGCGTCGGCGATTTCCCGTTCATCGGCATCGAGTGCCAGGTACATGGGTGTAACTCCGCTTTACTTCGACCGCGGCCAGGTCGCCGCGATGGCCGTCCGCACAGGGCGGACAGCCCGTGTTGTTGGTCTTATCCGGGAATGGCCGTCGGCTGGTAGGCCACCAGGCGCCATTCGCCCGCCTCCTGTGTCCACACGGACAGCGTCCAGTTGTCGATCGCCTTGTCCTGGCCGCCGACCGTGACGCCCGCGGTCAGCCGCGACACCAGCAGTGCCGTGTCGCCCAGGTCCACCACCCGCGGCTCGCTGATACGCAGGGTGTTGTAGACGATGTTACCGGAACTCATGCGCGCCAGCAGGCTGGCCTTGTCGTCGTAGTTGGTATTGGCGTGGGCGAACACCAGCCGCTCCGAGAGCAGGCCGGACAGGGCCTCGATATCGCCGGCCAGCAAAGCGTCGCAGCGCTGTTGCTCGCGGGCCAGGATCACCGTGTGCAGGTCGTCACTCATCTCGCCGCTCCCGCGCGCCCTCAGGCGCCGCCCGCCGCGTCGCTGCCGGTCGCGGCACAGGCCTCGTCCAGCCGCCGGCAGTGGTACTCGGTGAGGTCGATGTCGGCGGTGAAGTGGCGGTAGTCCGCCAGCCGCCAGGGCGAGTTCATGATCACCCGGCCACTGCTGTTCTTGTACCAGCTGGTCACGCCGGGATGCGACCACACCAGTTGCCGGTGCTCGGTATCGACTTTTTCGTTGTAGGCCTCATACGGTTCACGCCGGACCTCAAGCTCGTCCCAGTCGTTTTCCAGCATCTCGCGCAGGGCCTCGCTGATATAGCGCACCTGGCACTCGCTGTGGAAGAACGCGCTGCCGCCATGGGCGAGGTTGGTGTTGGGGCCGTACAGCACGTAGAAATTCGGGAAATCCGGCACGGTGATGCCCAGGTGTGCGCGCGGGTCGTCCTCGCCCCAGCGCTCACGAATGGTCGCCCCGCCGCGGCCGACGATATCCATTGGCGCGAGCAGGCGCGAAGCGTGGAAGCCGGTGGCGAACACCAGCACGTCCGCCGGGTATTTGCGGCCGCCGGCGACCACGCCGTCCTCCTCGATGCGCTCCACGTCACCGGCGTACAGCTCGACGTTGTCGCGGCACAGCATCCTGAACCAGTTGTTGTCGCGCAGCATGCGCTTGCCGAAGGGCGGGTACTCCGGGATCACCTTGTCCAGCAGGTCAGTGCGCTCGCCGAGTTCGCTGGTGATGTAGGCGATGAGTTCCTCGCGCATCTTCGCGTTCTCGGCGTTCAGCGAGTGCTCGGGGTCGCTCCACTGCGGGTCGATCTTCAGCGTGGGGTAGAAGCCATCCGAGGCGGCCCAGAACAGTTGGAAGCGGAACCAGTCCATGTAATAGGGAATGTGCTTGGTGGCCCAGGTGACCGCTTCCGGCACATGCTCGTGGTACATGGGGTGGCGGATCACCCAGTGTTTTGAGCGCTGGAAGATGGTCAGGTGCCCGACCTTGTCGGCGATCGCCGGGCCCACCTGGATACCCGTCGCGCCGGTGCCGATCAGCGCCACGCGCTTGCCGGTGATATCCACGCTGTGGTCCCAGCGCGCCGAGTGAAAGGCGGGACCCTTGAAAGTATCGAGGCCGGGAAATGCGGGGATGCGCGGGCGGTTGAGGATACCCACTGCGCTGATGAACACGTTGGCTTCGAGGGAATCGACGCTGCCATCGGCGCGGCGCGTTTCCACCTGCCAGCGACAGGCCGCCTCGTCGTAGCGCGCGGCGCTGACCTCCTCATTGAAGCGGATGTGCTCGCGGATGCCGAAGTGGTCGACCATGCGGTTGATGTAGGCGTCGAGTTCCGGACCCTTGCTGAAAAACTCCGGCCAGTCCGGGTTGGGCATCAGCGAGAACGAGTAGAAATGACAGGGCGTATCCACGCCGATACCCGGGTAGGTGTTCTCGTACCAGGTGCCACCCACCGCGTCGTTTTTTTCGATGATAACGAAGGGAATACCGGCCTGCTTCAGGCGGATGCCCATCACCACGCCGGAAAAGCCCGCCCCCGCGATCACGACCTGGAAGTCGCGCAGCCTGTCCTCGGACACCGGTTTGCGCCACTCGACCCGGCGGTAGTCGCGCCCACCGAAACAGGTTTCCTCGTAGAAAATAGGCAGGTATTTCTCCGGCACGTCCGCGCCGCAGGCGACGTCCATCATCTCCTTGAGTTCCTCGCGCGGCGGTTCGCGATGCTGCGCACCGCCCGATGCCGCGAGGGTTTCGATCGCCTCGACCAGGGCCGCGCGAATCTCCGCCTGCAGGTCTTCGGGAATGGCCTGCTGGTAGTCCCAGCCGCCCTGGATGTACGGGCGCACGCGCGGCAGGAAGGACTTGTCCCCGGTGAGGTGCACATAGCTCATCAGCAGGGGTACGACGTGCGCGCCGGCCACCGCCTGGCGCAGGGCGTCGGGATCGGCCGCTGCCGCCTCAATCTGTTCCTTCAGGTTCATAACTACAATCTCTCTTATTAATTCACTGCGGCGCGGTGTCAGACCGTGGCCACCGCACTCACCGGGGAACCCACTGCGCCGGGCAGGCGCAGCGGCGGCGCCGTCAACAGGAAACGGTAGCGGCCGGCCGCGCGCAGCCAGTCCGCCAGGTCACTGAGCAAAAACAGTTCGCCCAGCGGTACGCCGAGCTTGAACAGGCAGTGCTCGTGCAGCGGGAAATGCGCGCCGCGGCCGGCCGGCGGGTTCGGCGTGGGCAGGAACTCCACCGCCTCGTTATCCGCGAGGATGGCGGCCACCCCGCTGTCGGTGATCCACTGCAACAGCTTCGGGTCGGAGCCGTCCAGGCCGGTACATACCTCGTGCTGGATGCCCTCCGGCGGATCGCGCTCGGCGTCCAGCAGCACGCGGTCGAAGCCGGTGCGCAGGCACAGGATGTCGCCGGGCTCCACGCTCACCCCATCGGCTTCCAGCACCTGCATCAGAGCCTCGTAGCCGATGGCTTCGCGCCGCTTGCCGTAGTGGGCGTGCAGGTCGACCAGCACACCGCGCCCCTGCATGCAGGCCGCGGCCAGGGCGTCGATACCCAGCGGACCCGCGCCGTAGGGCGGCGGCAGTTCGCGGTCGCCATCCAGGTAATCGCGCGGGCCGCGCACGTGTTCGCCGGCGCGGTAGCCGTTGTAGAACACGACCTCGTCCTGCCCGTCGCCGTCCGCGTCGAACAGCGCACCCATGTGGGCGAGGCTGTCCCACTGCGTGGAATACTGTGTGGACAGGGTGACGCGGTCGTCGCAGACCACGTCGGTCTGGCCCGGGTTGAGGCGCGCCAACGGGTAGCACATGGCGGGGTCGTCGCCGCGCATGGAGTACTGGATCTGCGGTGGGAAACGGCGCGGGTTGAGCGCGGACTTACCCGGATAGTCCAGTGGCAGGGAGAGACAAAAGCTGACTCCCTCTCTGACTTCTGCGACGGCCTGCAGCACTTTCTCCGGGGTCAGCAGATTGACGCGACCGAGTGCGTCGTCATCGCCAAACTCTCCCCAATTAGCGCCTTCAGGCCTCCTGGACCAACGTCTCACGGCGTAACCATTGTTTTATAGCGGACTTTCAGGGAAATATACGCGCCGCAAAAACTGACGTCAATTCAATTATTGGAAGTTTGTCCGGACATCAGCGCTTGAGGATCACCGCCGAGCCGTGGCCGAACAGGCCCTGGTTTGCGGTGATGCCCACGCGCGCGCCGGCGACCTGCCGCGGCCCCGCCGCGCCGCGCAACTGCCAGGTGAGTTCACACACCTGGGCCAGCGCCTGGGCCGGCACCGCTTCGCCGAAACAGGCCAGGCCGCCCGAGGGATTCACCGGCAGGCGCCCGCCGATACACGTGGCGCCGCTGCGCACCAGGTTGGCCGCCTCGCCGCGCGGGCAGAACTGCAGGTCTTCGTACCAGTCCATTTCCAGCGCGGTGGAGAGGTCGTACACCTCGGCCACCGAGATATCTTCCGGCCCCAGCCCCGCCTCCTCGTAGGCCTTGGCCGGCAGCGCTGCGCGAAACCGCGCGGCCTCCACTGCTGCAGCGGAGTCGGTGGCGATATCGGGCATCTCCACCACCGCCGAGGCAAAGGTCGGCGTCACCGTGGAAATGGCGGCGACGCGCACGGCGTCCGCCTGGCCCAGGCGCCGGGCGTAATCCAGCGACGACACCACCAGCGCGGCGGCGCCGTCGGAGGTGGCACAGATATCCATCAGGCGCAGCGGGTCCGCGACCAGCGCCGAGCTTGCGACATCCTCCAGGCTGAAGCGCTTGCGATAGCGGGCGTTGGGGTTCTCCAGCCCGTGTTCGGCGTTCTTCACCTTGACCGCGGCGAAGTCCTCCGGCGTGTCGCCGTAGAGATCCATACGCCGGCGCGCGTAGAGCGCGAAATACGCGGGATTGGTGATGCCCAGGCGAAAACGCACCCAGTCCGGGTCGTCCGGGCGCTCACCCGGCGCGGGCTTGAGAAAGCCCTTGGGCGTGGTGTCCGCGCCGACCACCAGGGCCACCTCGCACTGGCCGGCAAGTATTTTCGCGCGCGCCGCGGCCAGCGCCTGGGAGCCGGAGGCGCAGGCGGCGTAGGAGGTATTCACCTCGGCACCCTGCCAGCCCAGGGCCTGGGCGAAGGTGGCCCCGGCCACATAGCCGGGGTAGCCGCAGCGCATGGTCGCGGCACCCGAGACGAAGCCGATGTCGCGCCAGTTGACGCCGGCATCACGCAGCGCATCGCGGCTGGCCTTCACCCCGTACTCGACAAAGTTTTTGCCCCACTTGCCCCAGGGGTGCATGCCCACGCCGAGCACGGCGATGTCTTTTTCCATGGTCATTGATTCCGTTTTTCCCGGGCGATTTCTATTTACCGGCGGCTCCCGTTTCCCGGCGGTTCCTACAAGGCAGCAAACGCGGCGCCGGTTCAGGCCAGCGGCGCCCACTTCCAGGTGATGGTCTCCTGCCCGTCGCGCTCGAACAGCGTGTCCAGCACCAGTTGCACCGGCATGCCCACACGCAGGTCGGCGCACTCGAGTCCGGCCACCCCCTGGCCGAGCACGATCATCTTCTCGCGCTCCAGTTCCACCGCGAGGATGGTGTAGGGCACGTGAGGGTCCTCGGCAACAAATGGCTCCGGGGGCTGGTACATGGCGTTGGTGTAGGACCACAGCGTGCCGCGCCGCGACAGCGGCACCTCGTCGAACGCCTCGCTCTCACAGTCCGGATTGCGGCAGAACAGCGTCTGCCGCGGGAAATAGTAGGTACCGCAGGCGCGGCAGCGGGTACCGAGCAGGTGCGGCTCGCCATTTTCAATGGCAAACCAGCCCGGCAGGACCGGAACCTGGGATTTGGACATGGTGCGCTCCGCTGGAGAGTGGACTGACAGGACAGCGGCATCCTAGATGCTTAATTGAATATCTGTCAATTTTTACCCCTCGCTCACCCGCACAGGAATGGCCCACCTTGGTGGACTGCCTTGCAACGGGATGGCGACTGGACGAGATTGGCCCGCCCTCGCTATTATTGGCACATCGTCAGTTTTAAGAATAAGCACCGTGACCAGCCACTACTTCGACCGCCAGCTCGCCGAACACCCCGACAGCCTCGCGCTCACCGACCTCGCGTCCACGCGCAGCTGGCGTGAGCTGGACCGCAACGTCGCCGCCCTCGCCCACTACCTGGCCACGGACGCGAACCTGACGCCGGGTGATCACCTGGCCATGCTGGTCGGCAACCGCGTCGAATACATGGAGTGCCTGCTCGCCGGCCTGCTGACGGGACTGTGGGTAACGCCGGTCAACACCCACCTGACCGCCGGCGAGATCGACTACATCCGCCGCGACTGCGGCGCCAAGCTGGTGCTGCACGACGACGCCCATGCCGAACTCCTGGACGCGAGCGTTGCCGCCTGCAATATCCAGCGCGAACTCCCGCCCATCGTCGAAGAGCATGCGGGCCACAGCGTGGCGCCCACCGCCCCCGCCGGCGGCAACATGCTCTACACCAGCGGTACCACCGGCCGGCCCAAGGGCGTAAAGCGCGCCAAACCGGACAACGTCGAGGCGATGATCGCGCGCATGTGCGGCTTCGGCAGCGCCTTCGGCCTCACCGGCGCCGGACCGCACCTGGTGACCGGCCCGCTGTACCACGCCGCACCCGGCCTGTTCGCCACCTACGACCTGCTCAACGGCGCAACGGTGATCATCATGCCGCGCTGGGACTGCGCGACCTTTTTTCGCGCCGTGCGCGAACACCGGGTGGTCACCACCCACCTGGTGCCGACCATGTTCGTACGCCTGCTGGAGGCCCGCGAGCAGGGCGCGCAGGATATCGACGTCAGCTCGCTGCGCCACGTGCTGCACGGCGCGGCGCCGATCAGCCGCGGCGTCAAGCAGCGCATGCTGGACTGGTGGGGGCCGATTCTCACCGAGTACTGGGGCGCCACCGAGTCCGGCGTGGTTACCCTGGCCGACAGCGGCGAGTGGGTGTCGCACCCGGGCACCGTGGGCCGCCCCATTCCCAACTTCGAGGTGTATGTCGGCGACGCGCAGGGCAACCCAGTCGAGGATGCGGAGGGGTTGCTGTTCTGCCGGCACCGGCAGCTTGCCAGTGTCTTCCACTACCACGAGGATGCGGAAAAAACCCGCCGCGCCCACCCCCAGCCGCACGTGCTGTCGCTGGGCGATATCGGCCGGGTGGATGCGGACGGCTTCGTCTACCTGTCCGACCGCGAGTCCAACATGATTATCTCCGGCGGGGTGAACATCTACCCCAGCGAGATCGAGCAGGCGCTGCTGGAGCACGCGGATATCGCCGACATTGCCGTGTTCGGCATTCCCAACGACGAGTGGGGCGAAGAGGTAAAAGCGGTGGTCGAGTTGCGCCCCGGTCTCGCCGGCGACGCCGCCATCGCCGAGGACATCCGCCGCTTCGGCCGCGAGCGGCTGGCCGGTTTCAAGGTGCCGCGCTCGGTGGATTTCGTCGAACGCCTGCCGCGCAACCCCACCGGCAAGGTACTGGTACGCCAGTTGAAGGCGCAGTATGCGACGGGATGAACAGCGCCTTTTGCCGCTGCGCGCCGGCCTGAGTTAGAGTAACGGTCGGCCCGACACCTGGCACACAGCGGAGCCCGAATAATAATGAGTGAGACCACCACAGCAGCCACGCCTAACACCGTCGGTGCAGCCGCCACCGCGGCGACCAACGACACTAGCGTCGATGAAAAACCGGCGCCCGGGGCCTATTACGCCCTCGGCGTCCTGCTCGCCGCCTACATCCTGTCCTTCGTCGACCGCAATGTGATGGCGGTACTGATCGGCCCGATTCGCGACGACCTGCAGATTTCCGATTTCCAGTACAGCCTGCTGCACGGCTTCGCGTTCTCCATGTTCTACATCGTGCTCGGCATTCCCATCGCCCGGCTCGCCGACCACGGCAACCGCAAGTGGATCGTCACCATCGGCATCTTCCTGTGGAGCGTGATGTGCTGCCTGTGCGGGCTGGCGCGCAGCGTGGCCACCCTGTTCGTCGCGCGCATCGGCGTCGGGGTGGGTGAAGCGGCGCTCTCGCCGCCGGCCTTTTCCATGCTCTCCGACCTGTTCCCGCCCGCGCGCCAGGCGCGCGCCTTCGCCATCTACAGCCTCGGCGTGACCGTGGGCGGCGGCCTCTCCGCCATCATCGGCGGCTTCGTCTACAAGTATTTCGCCGCGACTGGCGGCGCTACCCTCCCGCTGCTCGGCCACGTCGGCCCCTGGCAGATGACCTTTGTCAGCGTCGGCGCGCCGGGCTTGCTGCTGGTGGTGCTGCTGGGCTTCATCCGCGAGCCGCAACGCCGCCTGGACCGCGACCCGGCCAGCGCCGGGGACGGCGCCAGCCTCGCCGAGTTCTGGGCCTGGCTGGTGCGCCACAAGCGCATCTACATCGGGGTGATGGGGGCTAACTCGCTGCTCACGGTAATGACCTACGGCATGCTCGCCTGGTTTATCGAATTCCTGATCCGCACCTACGGCGTGCCGCGCGAGAGCGCCGGCCTGCAGTTCGGCCTGATCAACATCATCGCCGGCAGCCTCGGCGCGCTGGTCATCGGCTGGCTGGTGCAACCCATGGTGAGCCGCGGCATCAGCGACGCCCCTGCGCGTATGCTGCTGGTGATCGCCTGCCTGGTAGCCCTGCCCACCACCATCGGCCCGCTGTGCCCGACCCCGCAGCTGGCTATCCTGCTCGCCTGCCCGGCGATGTTCCTGCTCAACGGGTTTTACGGGCCGGGCGTCACCGCCCTGCAGGCGATCACCCCGAACCGCATGAAGGCGCAGGTCACCGCGCTGTCGCTGTTCTTCGCCAACCTGTTCGGGCTGGCGCTGGGGCCGACCATCGTCGCCATGCTCACGGATTTCCTGTTCGGCGACGATCAGTACCTGCGCTATTCGCTGGCGCTGCTGCCGGTGGTGCTGTGCCCGCTGGCGGCGCTGCTCGCCTGGCAGGCGCTGCGCCCCTACCGGGAGTTGCTGGAAGCCAGGTGATGGTCTCGCGGAACCGGGCCGGACAGCCCGGGGACAGGGAATGTCAGGCCTTGCTGAGCAGGACCCGGTAGAGCAGTTCCACCACGCCGGCGCTGAGCTGCTTGCGGGTTTGCCGCGTGGCACCGGCAATGCCGATATCGTGCTGCGCGGCCAGCGCGCCCATCGCCGCGTGAATGGCGATGGCGATCTGCTGCGGGTTTTCCAGGCGCGGGTTGATCTGGGCGATCTTCTTGCCCAGCGCCTGCAGGATGCCGCGGGTGGTCTCGATACGCAGGTTGAGGAAACGCAGGTTGCCCTGGTCCGCCTCGAGGTTGCGGATGCGCAGCTCGATGCGGTACTTCTCCCACAGCTCGCCGTAGATCTCGACGAAGCGGCGTACGCGGGACTCGAGGTTATCTTCCGTCCACTCGGCGTTGAGCACTTCGTAGAGGGGGTCGAGGTTCAGTGCCGCCGCCTGCACGCAGGCGAACAGCACGTCCTCGATATCCTCGAAGTAGACGTAGAAAGTGGAACTGGAGACATCCGCCTCGAAGGCGACGTCGGATACCGTGAGGTCTTTGTAGGACCGGTTTTTCAGCATCTCCAGGGTGACGTCCATGATCCGCTGGCGGGTCTCCCTGCCCTTGCGGCCCATCTTCTGGCCGTGCAGATTGCGAACCTCTTTTTCCACTGACTGATTTCCCGCGGCTGTCATTGGCCGATGGTAGCCCAAGACTGACGCGGCTTCAATTTTCACCTACCCGGACGACACCCTGCGCCGCGCGGTGAGCGCCGCGCGGAGAGAGCCTCGAAGTGAGTACCTCGTAGAGAGCGCCTGGCGGCCCGGGCTTACCGCGGCAGGGCGTAGGCCAGCACCGCCGCCGCGGAGGGGCC
The DNA here is from genome assembly GCF_004745945.1 of Mangrovimicrobium sediminis. Taxonomy (GTDB): domain Bacteria; phylum Pseudomonadota; class Gammaproteobacteria; order Pseudomonadales; family Halieaceae; genus Mangrovimicrobium; species Mangrovimicrobium sediminis. Next base: position 54,947 of record NZ_SRLE01000014.1, read on the forward strand.
GGGAATACCGGGGTGGCCGCCCGCCGCGATGACCACGAACTGCCGGCCGCTGGGAGCGGTATATGTCATCGGCGTCGCCGCCCCCACTGCGGGCAGCCTGGCGCTCCACAGCTCGCGGCCGTTGCCGATATCCAGCGCGCGCAAACGGCGGTCCTGCGCTGCGCCGATGAACACCAGGCCGCCGCCGGTGGTGATGGCGCCGCCGGCATTGGGCACGCCCATGGTGATCGGCAGGCGGGTTTCAATGCCCCAGGGGCCGGAGTGTTCCGCGGTACCCAGCGGCTTGCTCCACAGCAGTTCGCGGCTGCCGATGGCGAAGGCGCTGATGCGGCCGTAGGGCGGCCGCTGGCAGGGCGCGCCCAGTGGCGAGAGAAAGACCTTGCGCTTGAAGGCGTAGGGCACGCGCTCCTGCGGGTAGAGCAGCGTGTCCTTCGAGCCGGCGAGGTCCAGCGCCGCCGCCTCCTCGTGAGTGATCATCTGGCCCGTTTCCGCCATGTGCAGGCTGCTCGCCACCATGATGCCGCGGTCCAGGTCCACGCTGACACTGCCCCAGTTGCTGCCGCCGGCGGCCCCCGGGTAATTGAGCGTGGTATCGGTGGACGGCGGGTTGAAGTCGCCCTCATAGCGTAGCTGGCGGAAGCGCACGCGGCACCACAGCTGGTCCAGGGCAGTCATGCCCCACATGTCGGTCTCGGTCAGGTGCTCGCCGGCCAGCGAGGGGAAGCCCGTGGTATAGGGCTGGGTCGGCGAGATGGGCTCGCCGGGCAGGCCGCCCTGGGGCACGGGCTTTTCCACCACCGGGTCGATGGGCGTGCCATCGCGGCGGTCGAGCAGGAAGGTCTCGCCGCGCTTGGTGGGCACGATCAGCGCGGGCAGCGGCTGGCCGTCCTGGTAGATATCCACCGCCACCGGCTGCGAGGCGACGTCGTAGTCCCACAGGTCGTGGTGCACGGTCTGGAAGGACCAGCGCACGGCGCCGGTTGCCGCGTCCAGGGCGACAATGGAGGAGCTGTATTTCAAGGCCGCCGCGGAGCGCTCGACGCCGTAGTAGTCCGGCGGGCTGTTGCCGGTGGGGATGAACACCAGGCCGCGCTCCGGGTCCGCGCTGAATACCGACCAGGCGTTGGGCGTGTCCAGGGTGTAGCTGTCGCCCTCCTCCGGCAGGCCGCGCGGCACCGGGTAGCCGGCATCCCAGGCCCAGCGCAGCTCGCCGCTGAGCGCGTCGTAGCCGCGGATGACGCCGGCGGGGGCGTCGAAGAACGAGAGGTAGTCGTTGACGAACTGGCCGACCACCGCCACGCCATTGACGATGGCCGGCGGCGAGGTGACTGACAGCGCGCCGGGCGGGATCCTGCCCATACCCAGGCGCATGTCGGCGGCGCCGTTGTCGCCGAAGGAGGTGCAGGCGCTGCCGTCATCGGCGTTGACCGCGAGCAACCGCCCGTCCGCGGTGCCGTAAATCAGCCGCCGCGGGCACTTCGAGGTGCCGGGGGGCGCCTCGTAGTAGGACACGCCGCGACAGGTGGTGACGAACACGCCGTCGAGGTTGATGTCCGGGTCGTGCCGCCAACGTTCCTTGCCGGTCTCGGGGTCCAGCGCGACCACAACATTGCGATCCACGCACAGGTACAGATAGCCGTTCGCCGCCAGCGGCGTCGGTTCGAAGCTGTGCGCGCCGAAGCTCGCCAGCGGCGGAACATCGGAATCGTAGCGCCAGGCCAGCTCGAGTTGATGCACGTTGCTGTTGTCGATCTGCTGCAGCGGCGAGAAGCGGTCGCCGGCGGCGTTGCGTCCCCACACACGCCACTCGCCGGCATCCGCCGCCGGTGCCGGCTGCACTGTCGCCGACGGCAGTTCCTCGCCCTGCCAGTCGGCGAGAGCGAAGGCGCCACCCACTACGACCAGCGATGCCAGGCCGGACAGCGCGGCCCAGCTGGCAGCCCCTGCGCCCGCCGTGCGCAGGGTACCCGGCAGCAGGAACACCAGCGCGAGCACCGCCAGCAGCGTCAGCCGCGGCACCAGCGCCCAGCCATCCATGCCGACCTCCCACAGGCTCCAGCCCAGGGTCGCCCAGACGATTGCACCGAACAGCCACGCGCCCAGTGCCGGCATGACGAACAGGCACAGGGCGGTGAACAGCAGTGCGACCCCGGTGGCCACGTAGTAGGCGCTGCCGTCCAGCTGCAGCAGCTGCCAGCCGCCCCACGCGAAGGCCGCACCCAGCAGGGCGAGCAAAATCCCCAGCAGCTGTCGGCTGATGCCTGATGAATAGTACATGCGGTGATCTCCCCGGCCTTGCGCGTCTTGTTATGGTTGACTGTCGTCGCGTGGATACAGCGTTGGGTGAAGATATGATACCTTGTTTTTTAATTTTCACCCATGCCCGATTCCATCCGGCATGGCCGGCCCGATAACAAACGCCCGTCGCCGCGAGGCAGGCGGACAATAAAGGGAACCACCGTGTGAGCGACCTGCGCAATTTCATTCTGGAAATCCCCCAGGCGGAGCTCGACGACCTGCACACGCGCCTGCGCAGCACGCGCTGGCTGCAGGACAGCTTCGACGGCGACTGGGCCTACGGCGCGCCCCTGCCCTTCGTGCGCGAGTTGTGTGCCTACTGGCTGGAGGGCTTCGACTGGCGCGCGGTGGAGGCGAAGGCCAATAGCCACCGGCAGTGCCTGGCCCGGGTCGATGGCCTCGACGTGCACGCGATGTACCGGCAATCATCGCACCCGGATGCAATCCCGCTGCTGCTGTTGCATGGCTGGCCGAGTTCCTGCCTGGATTTTCTCGACCTGCTCGAACCACTGGCCGAACCGCCGGTGGGCCAGCCCGCCTTCCACCCGGTGGCCGCCTCCCTGCCCGGCTACGCCTTCTCCACCAGCCGCCCGGGCATGACACCGCAGGCGATGGCACCGATCCTGGTGGGCCTCATGGAACAACTGGGCTACCAGCGTTTCGCCGTGCAGGGCGGCGACTGGGGCAGCCTGGTCGGCACTGAACTCGCGCGGCAGTTCCCGGAGCGGGTGATCGGGCTGCACCTCAACCTGGTCAACGGCAGCCCGCCGGAGGACCCGGACGCGCTGCCGCTGGACGACGAGGAGAAAACCTGGACCACCGCCATCGACGACTGGCGCAGCTACCCGCACCTCACCCTGCAGTCGCAGAAACCGGCGAGCCTGAGCCATGCGCTCAACGACTCCCCCGCCGGCCTGGCGGCGTGGATCGGCGAGAAACTGCACGACTGGACCGACAACCGCGACGGCCCCGCCGTCAGCCCGGACCAGATGCTCGCCAACATCGCGCTGTACTGGTTCAGCGGCTGCGCCGGCTCCGCCTCGCGCCTGTACTACGAGATGGCGCACAACCCGGTGCAGGAGCGCTACGTCACCGTACCCACCGCCGGCGCCATCTTCCCGCTGGAGGTAGTGAAACTGCCGCGCGCCTGGGCCGAGCGCCACTACAACATCGTGCAGTGGACGGTGTACGAACGCGGCGGGCACTTCCCTGCCTGGGAGCAGCCCGCGGCGCTGCTCGACGACCTGCGGCGCTTCGCCGCCCACCTGCAAGCGAACCACTGAGGAGAACCGCGTGAGCAACCCCTATGCACAACTGGACCTGGGCGGCAGAACCCTGCTGGTCACCGGCGGTACCGGTGGACTCGGCAGCGCCACCGCGCGGCTGTGCGCCAGCCGCGGCGCGCAGGTGGTGATCGCCGACCTCGACGCCGACGCCGGCACAGCGCTGGCCAAAGACATTCGCGCGGACGGCGGCGAGGCCGCGTTCGTGCGCACCGATGTCACCGACGAGGCACAGGTGAAAGCCATGGTCGCGTTTGCGGTCGACACCTTCGGAGGCCTGCACGGAGCGTTCAACAACGCCGGCATCGACAACGGGCACAAGACCATCCTCGAGGCGGACCTCGCCCACTGGCAGCAGAATCTCGCGGTCAATCTCACCGGCGTGTTCCTGTGCCTGAAGTACGAGATCGAACACATGATCGCCACGGGTACCAGCGGCGCCATCGTCAACACCTCATCCACCGCCGGCGCCGTGGGCTGCGCCAACGCCGTGGCCTATATCAGCGCCAAGCACGGCGTGGTGGGCCTGACCCGCTCGACGGCGGTGGATTACAGCGCCAAAGGTATTCGCGTCAACGCGGTGCTGCCCGGCGCGGTGAACACGCCGATGCTGGAGGGCGCGCTGGAGGACAAGGCGTTTGCGGAGATGGTCGCACGCAGCCACCCGATCGGGCGGGTGGGTCAGGCGCCCGAAGTGGCGGAAACGGTGGCATGGTTGCTGTCGGATGCGGCGGCGTTTGTGACCGGCGCGTGTGTGTCGGTGGATGGGGGATTTACCACCCAGTAGCGCCCATCCTCGCAATGGGGAGCGAATCGCGCGCCAGGTGGTCCGTAGCTCGATTCAGTCGTAGACCGTGGCCAGTCTGTCGTCGCGCAGCAGGTGCGCGAGCCGCGGGTCGGTGCGCATGCCATAGAACCAGGGGCAGTGTTCCTGCTTGCTCTCCAGCAACAGCGCCACTGCCTCATCCTCACGACCCAGTTCGCACAGCACCGGCATGAGGTGCGGCCGGGGACAGCGGTAGCGATCGGCTTCCAGCGCGAAGCGGGCAAGCTCAGCAGCCTTGTTGCAATTACCCACCGCGGCTTCCACATACGCGATATTGGCCACCACGGCGGGAATGTCGCAGGACAAGGTCATCGCGCGCGCGGCGGCTTTGAGCGCCTGCCCGCCACGGCCAAGGTAGGCCGAAAATACCGCCAGGTAGGTATGGGCAGTGTCGTCGTCCGGGTAGGTCTCGGCGAGTTCCGCCTCCAGCGCAATGGCACGCTCGACATCCTGGCTGTGAAAAAGTGTGCAGGCCAGCCCGTGGCGGTTGAGCAGGGACTCGGGATTCAGCTTGAAACCGTGTTCCTGGTCGCGGGCGGCCGCCTCGGCATCGCCCATTCCGCGCATGAACCAGGAGCGGTGGGCGTGGCCCGCGGCGTACTCCGGGTCGTCCTGCAGTGCGGCGTCCAGCATCGCCAGGCCGTGCTGCAATTGCTGGCCGACGATGCCCTCGAACCAGCCCTGGATCACCCTGGTGGGAACATGCAGGGCATGGTGGTGCACGACGGTTCGACATGCGTGCAGTGCCCGGTCCCGCGCCACGTCTGGCGCCACGTAGCCGCGCACACACTGGTACATCGTCACATCGGCAATCTCTGCCAGCGCCGCGCTGTAGTCCGGGTCCAGTTCTACCGCGCGGTGGAGGAAATCAATGGCCAGCTCGAGCTTTTCCGGCCTCGGATTACTCGCCTCTCGCAGCGCAGACATATAATAGGAATACGCGGTCGCACTGGACGTCTCAACCGAATCAAACCTGGCGGAACCGGGCCGCACCTGCGGCGCCCGCTGCACAGGCACTGTCATCCGGTACCCGTGTTTGGGCACTGTCTCAATACAGCCGTCAACGCCAGATCGCCGCAACAGCTTGCGCAGGGAATAGACACAGCGGGCGAGGGACTCGTAGCGGACCTGCTGTCGGGGCCACAGGGTCTTCTCTATGCTAGCCTGCGGAACCACACTCCCGTTGGCGGAAAGCAGCAGTTCCAGGAGCTGTGCTTCCTTGGGTGGCACCGACAGGCGGTTGTCTTCCTGGAACAGGCCCTTATCCGGATGAAAGCGCAAACCAGCGAACAGGTAGGTGGGTACGCTCGTTAATGCCCCGGAGTTGAATGCCTTGCGTTTCATTCCCGACGTACCGCCCCCCAAGTACAAACCATTCCAGCATATACCAAATACAGACACGGGATCACCGCAGCGACCATCCGGATTCCTTGCGTTCGCGGACACATCACCACGCGTGGTTCATCAACATTTCATCAACTTCCCGGACGTTAGTGTGGACTATATTTGGGTGAATGCTTGTCTCAGCCAGGCGCGCCCGGATACCCCTGCCGCCCCCCTCCGGCTGGAACCAGCCTACAGTTGTAACAATCAAGTGCAGGAGTTCACGGCAACCATGACTGCCCAGAGCGCGCTTCAGACCCACGATCAGAGCTCCATGTTTGAGACAGAGGATCGCCCTGAACGACCCGGGATACCAAAACTCGCCCCCGCCCTCCTCTTAATTATGGCAGCCCTCGCCACACCCGCCAGCGGCCAGACGATGACCCTGGAAGAAATGCAGGCCGAACTGGAGGTAATGCAGGCGAAAATGCAGCAAATGCAGGCCATGCAGCTAAAAATGGAGCAGATGGAAAAGGAACTCAAGCTGCTTCGGGAAAGGGACGCGGCCCGGCAGGCAGAGACAGGTGGACAACTAGTGACACATAGTGACACGAGCAGCGGCACAAGCCAGGAAGTCCTCCCGAGCACCGCAGGTGCGGAGGCCGAAAGCGACGCCCAAATTGCCAAGCTCACCACGCCGGACACCCAGGCGATACTGGACACCATGCCGATTGCCCCCCTGGGCCGCGGGGAGCAACTCAACGATCCCGACTTCAAGAAATCCGTGCCGCTGTTCGGCTCGGACTACCGCTTCTCTATTGGCGGCTACGCCAAGACCGACCTGATCTTCGACTTTGACGGCGTGGGTGACCCCTACGAGTTCGTGCTCGGCGCAATCCCGGTGAACGACTCGCCCCAGGGGGGTAGCTACAGCAAGTTGGGGATTCGGGAGAGTCGCACCAACCTGGAAATCCGCAGCATGAATTCGCGCTTTCCGATCGACAAGTTTTTCCTCGAATTTGATTTCTGGGATGGCGCGGAAAATACCAACTTCCGCCTGCGCCACGCCTACATGCAGTACGGACAGCTCCTGGCGGGCCGTACCTGGAGCATCATCACGGAATTGCGCGCCCTTCCCCTGATCATGGACTTCGCCGCTGGCGACGCGATCCTCGGCGGGCGCTCCGAGCAGATCAAGTGGGATGGCGACAAGATCTTCGGCGCGCTGGACTGGGCGATCGGTCTTGAAGCCTATGACGATACTCGCATCGTGACCCCGGACACCCTCGAGGGCCGCGGCCTGGCCCGTGCCGATGCGCCGCGCCTGTCCGGGGGGCTGAGCTACCCCTGGGACCACGGTGTACTCAGTGTCGGTGGTGCGGTCAACGAAGTCCGCTTTGACGGCACGGACGGCTTGGGGGATGAATCAGAGTTGGGCTGGTCCGCGGTACTGGGTTCGCGGATCTACCTCGATCCAGATAACCAGCATTTCCTCGGTTTCAATGCGGGATACACCAATGGCACGGTGGCGGACATTATCGCTTTCGCCAATGACGGCACCCCCAACGCCGCCCTCGACGAGAACGGCAACCTGGACCTGGCCGAAGGCTGGAACGCCAACATTGGCATGCACCTGAACCTCCCCGGCAAGTTCTCGACCAACCTCCACTACGCCTACACCAAGCTCGAAGAGATTCCCGAGCTTTTTGCGCCGGACGAAATGGCCGAGGCCTGGGCGGCCCACGTCAACCTTATCTACGACTTCGATCCGCGTTTCCGGGTGGGGATGGAGTACATGTGGGGCGAGAGGCAAATTGTTTCCGGCGACGATGGTGACGCGTCACGCCTCCAGTTCAGCACCTTCTACTACTACTGACGCTCAGCTTTGAGTACGCCGAGAGTTCCCTGAATCGGTTAGCCGCCCCCCTGTCCGGGCCACATTGACACGAGGAGAGAGCAATGCAGCATGCGAAGCGCAATACAAGAACGATCCTCCGATGCACGTATTCTACAGCCTTGGCTCTGGCGTGTTCCTTCGGCATGTCGGACCTGACGCAGGCGGAAGAGGAACCCCGGGAGAAGACAGCAGCAGAAATTGCCGCCGAGTTGGCCAACCCCAATACCGTCCTCGGCACCATGAATTTCAACCTGGACTACATCGCTTTCGACGGCGATCTTCCTGATGCAAACGATCAAAGCGCCTTGCGCATGACCTTCCAGCCCAGCCTGCCCTACCCGCTGGAGAGCGGTATGAACTTCTTCGCCCGTCCCGCGATTCCCATCATTCTCAAACAGGATGTCCCTGTCGCCGGGGGCTACGATGAACGGGATTGGGAACTGGGCGATATCGGCTTCGACGTCGGTGTGGGCAAGACTTTTTCGAATGGTGTTGTCGCTATTGGTGGGATGGTCGGAACGTTACCCACCGCTACTGACGATGCATTTGGCAAAGACCAGTGGGCACTCGGCCCGGAAGCACTGATTGCGATCGTCAAACCCTGGGGTGCGCTTGGACTGTTGGTGACCCACCAATGGGACGTCGCCGGTGACAACGATGTCGATACCAATGTGACGGCTGGCCAGTACTTCTGGGTGGTGAACTTGAAGGAGGGCTGGCAGCTTCGGTCCGGACCGACGTTCGCCTATGACCACGAGGCCGAGAGCGGGCAGCGCTGGACGTTTCCTGTCGGTGTAGGCATCAACAAGACCGCCATCCTTGGAAAAACACCCTGGAAGTTTGGCCTGGAGTACTGGAAGTATGTAGAAGCCCCGGATACGTTCGGCCCTGACTACCAAATCCGGTTTGTTGTCGCACCGGTAGTGCCGCTGCCCTGGTGACGAATTGAAGCATGGACCAGAGCGATCACGGCCAGTGAAGATGGACCTGGCCCTGGTAGATACGGAGGAACCTGCATGAAAATCGTTAAACGATCGAAACTTTCCCCTCTGGAACACCGTTCAATCGTGACCAGGAACCTCGCAAGTTTCGCCGGCGTCATTCTCATGGCCAGCCATGGCGTATTAACCGCACTGGCTGCAGAACCCATCGTGTCGCGGGACACCTCCATCGCTGAGGTGCGCGAGATCTTCGATTACTTCCACACACCTGCCAACGTGGTCCAGATCCAGGTTGCCAGTGACAAGACGCTCTATGCCTGGCAGAACATGTCGGCATTCCAGTACACGATGCAAATCAACCGCGCCGGCCCTATCAGCAACCTGCCAGAGAAAATCGACCCCAAAATTGGCCAGCTCAAGTTTACCCGGCCGGGCATGACGCCGGAGACGGTCGCAGGGCATTTCGAATCCAGCACCATGGATGGCCTGTTGGTGCTGCACAAGGGAAGTGTGGTGTACGAGCGCTACAAAACCATGAGGCCTTTCGACAAGCACCAGTGGTTTTCCTGCAGCAAAGTCGTTCCGGGAACGCTGGTGGCGTTACTGGCGCTCGAGGGCAAGGTCGATATCAAGAAGCCGGTGAGCGACTACGTTCCGGAACTGAAAGGCTCCGAGTGGGACAGCGTGACCGTCGAAGAAACCCTGGATATGGCCACCGGTCTCGATTCCACCGAACACGAAGAACATGACGCGCGAACCAACCCCGAGCGCGGCTGGTACCGCTGGGCGGTGAGCCTTGGGTTGTTCGAGGACAAGGACAAGCTCAATTTGTCACCCTTCGACGTGCTGCGGAATATGAAGCGGGTCAAACCCGGCCACACGGTTTTCGAATACAACTCCATCAATACCTTCGTACTGGAACTGATCGTTGACGGGGCCACTGACCATACGCTCAACGAGGAATTCGGGAATCGCGTCTGGCGCAAGATTGGCGCACAGAACGACGCCTTTGTCGGTGTGACCAAACATGGACTGGGCAATGGATGGGGTTTCATCAACTCAACCCTAAGGGATATGGGCCGTTTTGCCATGCTGTATACCCCGAGTTGGGGCAAGGTCAGCAAGGAACGGATCATCCCGCCGGCACTCATCGATTCGATCCAGCATGAGGGCAAGCCGGAAATTTATCTCGGGGGCAATGTGGGCAAGCTGCTGCAAAGATCATTCCCTGACATGCAGGGACTCACCAACCGTTACCAGTGGGACATCGTGTTTCCGGACGGTGATTTCTACAAGGGCGGTGTAGGCGGACAGGGAATCTATATCTCCCCCTCCGCGGATACGGTCGTCGTCTGGTTCAGCACCGGCAAACAACAGGAAGAGGTCATGGCGAGGGAGATTGTAAACATATTTAAAAAGACGAGCTAAGTCGGTCTATTGTCGAACAGTGCCCATCAACACACGTCAGGTCACGAAAAACTGAATCAGGAGAAGATCCACGATGAATACGTCAAATCAGGGTTGGAAGAAATACGTATTGGCCACGCTGCTCGGCGCCAGCCTGTCTGCAACGGGCTATGCGAGCCAGGACTTTTCATCCATGCAGATGCAGGGCATCGAGCAAACTAGCGTCGATATAGATATCGATGCCGCCGCAAAGCGCCTGTCCCGGGCCGTTCAGTTCCCCACAATTTCGAACCAGGACAGGGACGACTTCGATACCCAGGCATTCACCGACTATCACGCCTACCTGGCGGAATCCTACCCCAACGTGACCAAGACGCTGAAGCGGGAGGTCCTTGGGGACCCCCGGCCCTACAGCCTTCTGTACACCTGGCAGGGAACCGATCCGAACGCGGAACCTGTGCTGTTCTACGCGCATATGGATGCGGTCCCAGTACCGGAAGATTCGCGTGACCAGTGGCTCCAGGATCCTTTCGCCGGGGTGATTGCCGATGGCTACATCTGGGGCCGCGGCGTGCTGGACGACAAGTGCCAGGTCCACGGCATCCTCGAAGCCGCCGAAATGAAGATCAAGGAAGGCTGGAGGCCCAAACGGACGATGTATTTCGTCTTTGGCCAGGACGAGGAAGTGGGCGGGCCGGAAGGCGCTCGTTTCATCGCCGAAACACTCGAAAAGCGCGGGATCAAGCGCTTCGCCTATGTGATGGATGAATCAGCACCGCTCGTCCCCGGCCTGTTCCCCGGCATTCCTGGCAATACAGCGTTGATTGGCATTGCGCAAAAAGGCTACATAAGCCTCGAGTTAGCGATCAATGCAGTGGGTGGGCACTCGTCCCAACCTCCCGCTGAATCCAATATCGGCATCCTCGCGAAAGCCATCACCAAGCTGGAAGCTGCGCAGTTTCCCTATCGGATCCATCCAGCTGTTCGCTCGCAGTATCGCTATATGGGTCCCGAACTGCCGGAAGCGCAACAGCCGATGTACAAGGCTGTCGCCTTCGGCAAGGATGGTCAAATGACCGACCTCGAAAAGCAGTTCATCAAGGCCATGGCCGCCAACCAGGTCACACGGGCCATGCTGCACACCACCATCGCCGTCACCATGTTCAACGCCGGCACCAAGGACAATGTCCTGCCCCCTTCCGCGACGGCCGTGGTCAATTTCCGGCCCATGCCGGGGGATACGCCAGAAGTGATCATCAAGCACGTGAAGGAAGCGATCGGTGACGATCGCATCACGGTGAGGGATATTTCCGCTTCCACTCCCGCGACGGCCATTGCCAATCCGGACAGCGATGCCTACCGGATGCTCGAAAAGACGATCCGCCAGACCTGGGGGAACGACCTGATTGTCGCGCCCTTCTTCGTGATCGGCGGCTCGGATTCCAAACATTTCCAGGCCCGGCCCTTTGCTCCGGACACCTTCACCATTACCGCGCTCCAGCTTGAAAACACCAAGGAGTTCGAAGGGTTCCACGGGGTGAACGAACGCATTCTTGTGGACGAATACGCAAAAACCATCGGCTTTTTCTACCGGATCTTCGAGAATCTCAATGCAATGTAAGGTACAGACTCAACGACGCGAAAATCGGGGGTTCCCATGATGAAAGCAACAATCACCGCAATACGCGGCACCGTGGCTTTTTGCCTAGCTGCCATCGTCGGACTGGCAATCCCGGCAATTGCTCAGGAAGCCGATGGTCCGATCCTCTTCACCAACGTCAACGTGTTTGACGGCGTTCACGAAAAGCTGATCAAGAATGCGAACGTGGTGGTCACCGGCAACCTGATCAGCAAGGTTTCGACCGAGCCGCTGATGGTCGCCGGCGGCAGGGTGATCGACGGCGGTGGCCGCACCCTGATGCCCGGGCTTACCGATGCTCACTGGCATGTGATGCATGCCCATATCGCAAGTATGCAGATCTTTGTGAATGACATTGGCTATCTGACGCTGGCGGGGGCAGAAAGCGCCGAAGCAACGCTGATGCGTGGTTTTACAACGGTCCGCGATATGGGGGGGCCAGTTTTTGGCATCAAGAAGATGATCGACGAGGGACGATACCTGGGGCCGAGAATCTATCCATCCGGTGCTTATATTACCCAGACCTCCGGCCATGGCGATTTCCGCTTTCCCACAGCAATGCCAAGAAAAGATGGCCGAGAACTTCTCGACGGGGAACTGATGGCGTGGACGGCCGTCGCTGACGGTGTTCCCCAGGTGCTGAGACGGGTGCGTGAGAATCTAATGAGAGGCGCCTCCCAGATCAAGGTCATGGCGGGCGGTGGCGTGGCCTCACTCAGTGACCCTCTGGATGTAAGGCAATATACGCAGGAGGAAATGAAGGCTGCGGTGGACGCGGCAGCTACCTGGAACACCTATGTCGCCGTGCATGCATACTCGGATTACGCGGTTCGTGGAGCCCTGGAAGCGGGGGTCCAATCTATTGAGCACGGAAATATGATCACTGAAGACACCGCAAAACTGATCAAGAAGAAGGGCGCATGGCTTAGCTTGCAACCCCTACTGAATGACGAGGACAGAATTCCATTTCCTGAAGATTCCTTCGAAAATCAAAAATTCCTAGCGATGACCGCTGGGACGGAGAAAGCCTACGAGTTTGCCAAAAAGTACGACCTAAAGGTCGCCTTTGGCACAGATTTGCAAAACGGTGCGGAGGTTGCGGCCAAGCAGGGGAAATCACTGGCGAAACTCACAAGGTGGTATGAACCGTGGGAGGTGTTGAAGATGGCAACCAGCACCAATTACGAACTCTTCAAGATGTCTGGACCCAGGGATCCCTATCCCGGAAAGAACGGGGTCATCGAAGAGGGCGCCCTGGCGGATATACTACTGGTGGACGGCAATCCGCTCGAGGACATCAACCTGATCGCCGACCCTGAGAAAAACTTCGTCCTGATTATGAAGGACGGGAAGATCTATAAGAACACCGTCAACTAGGATCATCGCCTTGCCGAAAGCGCGTGATGAGTCGTGGGGCTTCCGGCAAGGCTACCTGTTTAACGAGATTTCTGTTGCATCGATGTTAGCAGCAAGGATCAATCCCAGAGAAGCACTTCCATACCAGGTTGGTTCGATTGACCTGTAACAGTAGCTTTCAATCGAGCTTGAGCTGGGTTGACTTCGCATCCGACATAAATTTTCCGACCTTCTTTTTGGCACTATCAAAACTTTTGACGCGTTTTGTGTAGTCGGAATAGCTGTCGATGGTCGCTCTCTCGTACACGACTTCCTTTTCATCCAGGAGAAACACGGTGGAGAGCGTGAAAGAGTCGTGCTCCTTGATCAGGGACTTGATGGCCTTGGAGTCCATTTTACCTGGATCGATTATCTCGCCATTCGGAAGTTCGGCGATCAATTTGGAACTAATCTGTTGAACCTGGCCGAGATTATAAAGACTGCCGTTGTAGACCAACGTCTTTTCGGCGGTGTAAACCTTGGTACTACCGCAGGCAACCAGCAGAATCGACATGCCAGCGGCGAATACAATATATAGCCAGTTTTTAATAATAGTAGGTCGGGCGGTACGCGAAAAAAAGTCCATCTGTAAGGTCCCCTTAAGGCAATCCAGTAATTTGATAGTACTACAAAACTTCCAGTCAGCGGAAAACTCCCCGCCCCAGAATCGTATTGTTACCCGCCGGTCGCCCGAGCGCCGGCCACCGCGATAGCGGCCTCTATATTGTTGCCTGGAAGTCGCTCGAGAAAGCCACGCGTCGGATCTGACTTCACCAGCCCTCGACCTGAAACACGATGTCTGAACCAGCTGACAATTGGGCGCTACTCAGCGACACTTGTACTTTCGTTGTCACCCTGGATACGTGGCAGGCAACCAGGAGATAGGACTCGTCAGTTTCATGAACTACCAAAACAATGTCCGCATAGAGCGCGAGGCAAATGGGGATTATGTCCTCTACTGGGACGACAATTTCTCGACCTCGCCGGTGGAAATCTATGCCGCTGATTCCCCCGCGGCAGCCATGAATGGAACTCTCGTAGGCACAGGGACATGCGGCTCTGTGCGCATCGACACCTTGCGCGAACCGGTTCGCCACTACTTTCACCTGGTGCCCGAAGGCAAGACCGGAACGACCGTTGGCGAACGCGCGCTCTCGGTGGGCGGAGGCATGAACCTCAGGGACCTGGGGGGCTACCGGACCGGGGACGGCCGGCAGGTGCGATGGGGCAAGTTGTACCGCTCAGGCAAGCTGTCCATCGCAACGCAAAGCGGCATGGACTACCTCAGTTCACTCGGCCTGAAAGTAAACTGTGATTTTCGCGTCGCCAGGGACTTTACCGGCGCGACCAATACACTCCCGGACGAAGTAGAGGCGCTGAACCTGCCAGTGGACGCCGGCAGCTTTTCCACGTTCTTCAAGACCATTACCCAGGAACAACTCAACGAAGCAGCGATGGTCGAGACCATGCGCGAGGTCAACCGCCAACTGGTCACGCAGTACCAGGACGAATACAGACAGATGTTTGCAGCACTGCTGGCGCTGGAAGACGGCGGCTTCCTCGTCAACTGCACCGCGGGCAAGGATCGCACTGGTTACGCCGCCGCGCTCATCCTCCACGCGCTGGGCGTTCCCCGCGAGACCATTGTTCACGACTACCTGCTCTCCGCGCGCTATTTCAGCATCGACCCCAACGCTGTCGACCACGCGGCAATGGCCAGCAAATACCCGCCGGAGGTCCTGGCAATCCTGAAGAGCGACGCCACCAAACCGCTGGGCGAAGTACGCAGCGACTACTTGGAGGCGGCGTTCAGCGCCATGGAAGCCGCCAGCGGCTCGGTGGAGCGGTATCTCGAGGAGGTGCTGGGTGTGGGCGAGCCAGAGCGCGCAGTCCTGCGCGAGCGTTATACGACGAACGACCAATGACACATCGTCCGCCCGTAATTTGAGACGCTGGTCGACAACACGGGGAGTCCGCTGGCGCGGAGCATTGCCGACAGCGCCAGACTTCTGGCCCGAATATGCTGAGCTGGTGAAAAAACCATGCAAACAAGCATACTGCGCGTAATAGCCCTGGCCAGCCTCGGGCTGTTTCTCGGGCTGTTCAGCCTCACCTACGGCATGCCGGAGACCGTCGAAAACTCGGCCCGCGGGTTCGTGCAATCCCAGATCGAGCGCGAGCTGCAGGAGCGCTACGCAGACAGCGCAGCACGTGACGTGGAAGACGCCGCGCTGAAAATCGCCAGCCGGCTCGGTTACGAGGAGGACGAGCTACGCGAGGCGCTGGCAACGGGCATGGCCGACAAGATCGCCGAAATCATAGCTATGATGTGCGGTTACGACTGCGAGAAGAAGAAAGAAGTGTCGGCCTCCATCGCCGCCGGCTACATGGAACGCATAGCCAGCCTGGGTATCGCGCAACAGACCCTGGGCGACATCGTCAAAGGTAAGTATCTCGAGATCGTTGGCAAACTGCGCACGGACCTGCGCATTTTCCTCGGCTGCAACGCGGGCTTGTTCTCACTGCTGTTGCTGGCCAGCCTGGCGCGACGCGAGGCTGTGGCACACCTGTTCCTGCCCGGTATTTTCCTGCTCATCTCCACCGTCGCGGCGTCCGCCATCTACATACTCGGCCAGGATTGGTTCTACACCATCCTGTACAACGACTACATGGGTTTCTGGTACCTGGCCTACGTTGGAGCAATATTCGGCCTGTTGATGGACGTGTTCTTCAACCGGGCGAGGGTTACCACGGAAATCATCAACGGGATCCTGAACGCCATCGGCTCGGCCGCATCGCTTGCGCCCTGCTGAGCGACGCACCCGCACGCGTTGGCTGTCGTCCAACGGTTGCAGGGCTCCGGGCGTGTTAGAGAGGAACCAGAGCAATGGCCCCGCCTCCCTCCAGCCCGGATGGCCCGAGTAGCCCGGTGAATCTCAGTCGAATATTGAATCGGATAGCAATGCCAGGGCGAGGCCCAGCACCAGGATGCCGCCCAGAATCGACAGGGCCAGCGGCAGGTCGTAGTACCAGCAGACAACGGCTCCGGCGCCGGTACCGATACCAAACGCGATCAGAAACTTCACGAGCGCGTCAAAGCCGATTTTCAGAAGGTCTTTTAAAAAATCGAGCATGTCGTGTCCGAATAAAGTTCAAGTTCGCGTCCAAGGCGCGTGACATCCGGGCATACACAGCACCTACGTCCACAGACAACAAGCCGGCGAGAGCCATCCAGCTCAAATGGCTGGTGAGCAGCATCCCCTGTACAAAAGTAAAACAATTGCCAGGTTAAAAAAAGCGACTTCGTCCCCTTCCACACGACAGGCGTGGACTCAGTCGTCAGTGCAGGCAAAGAGCCCCGGAAAACACCTAGCCGGCCCCCTCCATCAGGATACCCGAACATCACGCCTCCCTTGCACCCTTCCATGTTTTACAGCGACACTGCACAGCGCAATTCCACGCAACCCGATACCCTGAGAGCGCGATACAATGATAAAAGCCCAGTTCAACCCCGAAGACGCCCACGCCGGCGCCAGCTATCCCTCCCCCCACGACGAGCCCTGCCGCGGCCGGCGCACCTGGACCGTGACCCGCCAGTACCGGCTGACCCAGTTCGGGGTCAACCGCGTCGAACTGGCGCCCGGGGCCTGGTCGACCCAGCGTCACTGGCACAAGAAAAATGACGAGGTAGTGATCGTGGTGTCCGGGGAAGTCGTACTGGTGACCGACCTCGGCGAGGAAGTGCTGCGCGCCGGGGACTGTGTCGCCTTCAAGGCGGGCGACCCCAACCCGCACCACCTGCAGAACCGCTCCGACCAGCCGGCGGTGTTCTACGATGTCGGCGGCCGCGACTTTACCGACGTCTCCACCTTTCCCGATATCGGCATTGAGGCGCGGCCCAACCTGCAGATCGAATTCCGCGACGTCAAAGCGTGAGTACTGGCATCGAGCTTTTTTATTTCCCCAGCCCGAACGGCAAGAAGATCAGTATCGCGCTGGAGGAAATGGAACTGCCCTACACAGTCACGCCGGTGAACATCCTGCGCGGCGAGCAGCAGGCGCCCGCGTTCCTCGAGATCAGCCCGAACAACCGCATTCCCGCACTGGTGGATTGCACTGCCAACGGGCAGCGCATCACGCTGTTCGAATCCGGCGCCATTCTTCAGTACCTGGGGCGCAAGAGCGGGAAGCTCTACCCCAGCGATGAGGCAGCGCGCTGCCAGGTGGATTCCTGGCTGTTCTGGCAGATGGCGGGTCTGGGCCCGATGGCGGGCCAGCTGAGCTGGTTCCTGCGCGTGTCGAATATCCCCGATCGCGACGAGCGCGACTACGGCTACCCGATACACCGCTACCGCAAGGAGGTGCGCCGGCTGTACGGCGTGCTGGAGCGGCAACTGCAGGGCCGCGAGTATATCTGCGATGACTATTCGATCGCCGACATCAGCGCCTGGACCTGGGTGGACCAGTATCACTCGCAGGTCGGGGAACTGGATGACTTCGGGGCGATAATGGCCTGGCATGCGCGAATCGCCGAACGGCCCGCCGTCCTGCGCGGGTGCGATATCTGGCACCCCGAGAGTAACGATGGCTGGTCTGCAGCCGGGCAGGCACCCGGCTGAGCCCAATCCGGCCAGATCGAAGCGCGTCAGACCGGGGGCAGTCGCGGCCGGGCGAGCCAGGTATAACCGACTCAGTAATCCAGCCAGCGTCGCTTGTAGCCCTCCAGGCGCTTGTGCAGTTGCTCGCGTCGCTCCTGCGCTGAGATACGGCGCACCTTCGCCGGGAGTTCCCGGTCGAGCGCCGAAAACGGGACCACGCGCGCTGCGATGGCTGGCGTACCTGCCGTCGAACCAGGCGGTATACCCTGCCAGCGGTGCCCGAGAATGGTCCGCCGCAGGCCGCCGGTGTCCAGCCAGTTGTGTATTCCAGGGTCGCGGTGCGCGACAACGTAGGTGAAGTCGCCGTCCTCGTCCGCCGCCATCTGGCACATGTTCAGGCTCCCGGTCCTCGACCAGTAGTCGGCAGTGAGGAAGAACTGGTCGCACAACACCACGTTGCGAAACAACGCCCCTGCCGCGTTCGCCGTGATCACCAGCGCCTGGTCATCCTCCAGGCAGAGATTGCTCTTCGCCCCCCACTGCGTGGCCATGCCACCGAACGCGCCGGATGACGCCGGCGCCCGCAGTTCATTGGGTGGCTGCCCGGACGCGGACTGGGTGCAGTAGAACGTGAAATACAGCGACTGCATGGCTCCCTGCGCTGCGCGCGCCGCCAGCACATCCTCGTCCAGCGGTTCCCGGCCGGGTGCATCCAGCAACTGCGCGCTGATGTGGTTGGGCGTTTCGGAGCCCCAGTCGCCGATGGCGTCGCGGATCAACAGGTGATCGGCGCCGGGCGCCAGGCGCAGGTGGTTGGGTCGCGCTCCGGCGTCATCGTCGTCCAGAGTCAGGACAAACGAGCCGTCTTCCTCGTAGCGCATCTCCGCGCTGTCGAGCACCGCCAGGGTCGCCGTGGCCGCACCGCCGCTGGCGAGCGAGTACGTCACGCTGGACGGCGCAACCCCACTGCACCGCCCGCGAATCTCGTAGCGCTGACCGGGCTCTACCGGAATCATGCGGTAGATAAAGTCCGGGCTGTCGCCACCCCAGCGGGAGCCGGGGATAGCGCGCCCGAACCAGTGGCCCGGCGGGTTCATCAGGCGCAGCACGCGCGGGTACCGCGGGTCGCTGTTGGCCGCCCGCAGCGCGTGGTGGAACAGGTACTCCTCGAGCATGTCGTCGAACCGGTCCATCTGTTCGCGCGCCGGGTAGGCGATGCCGTTGCGCCACAGCATCTCCACGATGGGTCGCACTCGCGCCACCGCAGGGGAGCACAACAGGCGCAGGGCGAGGTCCTCGAGCGCGCGCTCGTCCGCCGTGGCCAGCGGATTGTGCGGCAGCGTATCCGGGGGTTGGGGCATTGCGTCCTCCCGCTAGGCGTCCTGGTGGGCGCGCAGCCCGAAACGTTCGGAGTAACCGGCGAACAATTGTTCTATCCACTTCCGGTCCAGGCCGTAGGGTGGATAGGAGTAGTCGTAGCGGCCGTAGCGGTCCACCGCGTTCTCCGGGTCGTCCAGCCAGCGTCCGACGCGCTGGCGATATTCGTCGGAAACATCCCAGCCGCGGCGCGCATATATGGCTTCGATAGTCCCGATCGGGTCACCGACCAGCTGGTGGAACGGCAGGTGGAGAATCCTCGGGTCGTCGATGATCTCGCTGTTCATCATGCGCTCGACCGCCGCCTGCATCTGCTCGGCCCGCGCGCGCGCCTGGCTGGTCCAGTCCATGGGCCGGCCGTTGATCGCGTCGTAGGTCGCGGCGCGCACGGCCACGTTGGAAGCATAGATTTCCGACAGCGGGCGGTGCGCCCAGATGCACAGCGCGTCGGGGTAGGTCTCGAACAGGGCACCGAGGTCCTGCTGCGCAGTGGCGAACTTACTCACCCAGTGTCGCTTGCCGGTATTCCACATCAGGTGCTGCACCACCTCGCGATGGAAGCGCACCGCCTCGCCGTAGCCGCCGTCGAGCACTACGCGCACGTCGAGCGTGGGCACGCGGTGAAGCAGCGAGGGATAGGCCGTGCGGAAATCCAGCGTCAGCAGTTCCTCGTCCTCGATCAGCTGGTAGGCGCCCTTGTCGGCGTAGGGGTGCAGGATCAATTGCCCGGGACAGAGGTTGATCCAGCTCTGTACATCGTGATCCGCGTAGGCGATGCGCCCTTTGCAGACGGGCCCCGCGCCCGGCGGGGGCGACGGCATCCGGCTGTGCCACGCGAGCGGCGCACACGCCTGTGGGTCCTGTGCCAGCAGGGCGTGCAGCAAGGTGGTGCCCGCCCGCGCGAAGCCGATGACGAACACCGGTTGCTCTACTGGCGTTTTCGCTATTCCGGGGTAGCGCCGGCGGTCCGCCGCCAGGTGCAGGCGACTGGCCAGGATATGCTGGATCTGGCGCTGCATCGCCAGCACCTGGTCGGGGGTGTACGGGCCGCGCTCGTTGATCCATTGCACGAAATCGGCGACGCGCTGCTCCAGGTCCGCATCCATGTCGTCGAAAAACCCGGCCTCGCGCCGGGCCAGGGTCAGGATATGCGGCAACTCGAGGGTGACTGGCTGCATGGATTCGTAGCACTCCGGGGGGGTGACGACGCCGGGCGCCGTGATTGTTATTTTTAGCGTTCGCTCAATTATAGGACAATTTTTAGCGACTGCTAAATACCAGGCCCTGCCATTACCCGGGGAATCGATTGTATGTGCTTGTTTAAACAGATTCGGTACCGGAAAATGCCCGGACAGGTGGGCAGTTGCCCGCACTATCAGCGCCTCCAGCCAGGCATGGAGCCCCCTCCCCTCCCGACACCGACACAGGAGCCGGCATGACCCGCGTCGCCAACACCGCCAAGCGCCAGCGCACCCGGCAGCGCGGCGATTCTTCCGACACCCGGCAGCGATTGCTCACGGCCGCGGAGCAACTGATGCGCGAGCAGGGCTACGCCGCGGTGACCTCCCGGCGCCTCGGCCAGCAATCGGGGGTGACCGCGACACTGGTGCACTACTACTTCGCATCCATGGACGACCTGTTCGTCAGCCTCTACCGCCAACACGCGGAGACCACCCTCGCAAGGGTCAGGCAGGCTCTGGACACGCAGCAGGTACCGCAGGTGCTGTGGGCGTTGAATTCAGACCCCATCGACGGCGTACTGCACGTGGAATTCATGGCCCTGTCCAACCATCGCCCGGCGGTGCGCGAGGCGATGGCCAACTACGGCGAGGTGTACCGCAAGATCCAGCACAACGCGTTGAAGAAGTACCTGAAGAACAATGGCATCGAGCCGGCGATGGACCCGGACCTGATGATTACACTGATGGCCAGTACCGGTTTGCTACTGAGCCTGGAGCAGGCTTCCGGGATGACATTCGGCCACCGCAAGACTCGCCGCTTCATCGCCGAACTCATCGATTCGCTGGAAGCATAGGACTCTCACCCGGCTTCCCACCGCGCCCAACCATGTAACCGGCACCAACAAAAAGGCCACCTCCGCGGGGAGGTGGCCTTGCCGGTTTACAGTCGAGCCGGGAGGTAACTCCCGACGCCGCGCTAGACCATGGTGTCTTCGAGCACCTTGTCCCCCACCGCGTCATTCTCGAAACGCCCAAGGCCGTAGTCGCCCTTGATGGTAGTACGCTGCATGCGGCGGTGAATACCCGGGGTGTGGCCGCTGACGCTGTGCAGCATGCGCCAGTTGTCCCAGATCAGCATGTCGGTGGGCTTCCACTTGTGGTAGTAGGGCTTGATCACGCGGTAGATCTCCTGGCACACCGCCTCCAGCAGTGCATCGCCCTCGGGATCTTCCTGGCCTTGCAGGCCCACGGCCATCCACGGCGACACGTGCAGCACCTGCTCCCCGCTCTTGCGCTCCCACACCGCCGGGTGCATTGCCCGCGGCATGGTCTTGGCGATCTCCAGGGTCGCCTTCATGGCGACATCCAGGCGCACGTCCCTGAGATCGCCGGGGCGACCGAAGCGCATGTGGTCGTAGAGCAGGTCCAGGGTGTACAGCACATCCTTGCCCGCGATGCGCTCACGCAGCGCGGGGTCGAAGTCGCGGTACAGTTCGATGCCGTCGGCGAAGCCGGTCATGCCGCCCTCCGGCGGGATGTCCACCGCGCGCAGCACGCCGGCGCGGTTGAGTTCGTTGTTGTAGCAGTGGTCGAAGTGCCAGGGCAGCCAGGAGGAGAGTTGCTTGCCGTCCAGTTCGACGATGCCGCAGGTATCCGGGTTGTGGTCCATGTCGATCACGCCGGGCATGGCGTCCTCGTCGACACGTTTGACCGAGGCCACCGGGTGCTGCTTGAGCGGGCCGAACACGTCGCTCAGTTCCACCAGCATCTGCGGCGAGGACTCGATCTCCTCGAAGATGATCATGCCGCGGTCTTCGAACAGGTCGTTGATCTGCTGGCGCAGTGCTTCGTCTTTCAGGTTCTCGCGGGTCACGCCGGTGACGCGTACGCCGAAGGAAAGGTCATCCTGCAGGGGACGCACATCGATTGCTGACATTGGTTTTCTCCTCCCGGATCAATCTCGGGCTTGTTCGCTGGTGGTGGCAATGATCACTTGCAGGGCTCTCTAGCAGGGCTCCCTTGCAGCGCTAATTTGCGCTCTTCGCTTGTGTTACAAAGTGATCTGATATATCGTTTGGTGACATAATACTAAGGCGAGGCTCCCATGGCGGTCAAGCGCAGTCGCAGTGCATCCCGGGTGCTCTCGGTACTCGAGGGCATCGCCCAGTACCAGCCGGTGGGCGTCACCGAACTCTCCCGCCGCCTCGACGACGACAAGAGCGCCGTGCAGCGCGCCATCATGACCCTCGCCGACGAGGGCTGGATTCGCGCCACCGAAACGCGTCCCACGCGCTGGGAGCTCACCGCGCACATGCTCACCCTCACCTACAGCGCCCACCTCAGCAACGCCCTGGTGCAGCGCGCACGGCCCATGCTGGAAGCCCTGCACAGCCAGAGCGCGGAGACCATCCTGCTGTGCATCCCGGACCGCGGCCGCTTCGTGGTCATGGACGTGCTGGAAAGCCCCAACCTGTTACGCACCGTGCCCTACGTGGGCATGGAAGTGCCGGTTGCGACCAGCGCCACCGGCCGTGCAGTGCTGCCCTACCTGAGCCCGGAGCAACAGGAAGAGTTGCTCGGGGAACCAGTAAGCGAGGCGCTGCAGACCAAGCTCGCGGAAACCCTGGTGCGCGGCTACGCGGTCAGCGCCGGCGATGTCTTCCCCGGCTCCACCAACATCGCCGCGCCGATCGTCGAGCAGAACGGCGTGCCGGTGGGCGCGGTGGTGATGTCGGCGCCCACTGATCGCGTCGGCCCGGACCGCTGGGACTGGGCCGGCGGCCTGGTCAGCGATACTGCGCGGCGGCTGTCCCGCGGCCGGGCACGCGCCAATGCGACACTGACCGCGGCCTGAAGTAGCATCGGTTCCAGAATACGCAAGATACACGGACCGCGGCAAACAGGCGCACCCTCAGGGCTTTTACAGACAAGCATCGTAAACAGGAGTCGCACACAAAATTCGCAAACGGCTAACACCATAGCCATCGGCAAAAACCAGAAGTAAAAAACCATCAGTAGCAGCGAGTAGCAACCGCTATCAGCACCAACGATCACCAGGAACAATCATCAACAACTATCGCAAATAAAAACGGGAGAACACCACGTGCCTACCATCGAGATCGACGGAATCAACATCGCCTATGAACTGCACGGCAAGGAAGGCGACCCGGCCATCGCCCTCACCCCCGGCGGCCGCTTCAACAAGGAAAGCCCCGGCCTGCCGGAACTGGCCGACGCCCTGGCCGCGGGCGGGCGCCGCGTGCTGCGCTGGGACCGCCCCAACTGCGGCGCCTCGGACATCTGCTTCGACGCCGAGAGCGAATCCGAACTGCACGGCCGCACCCTGACCAAACTGATCCGCGCGCTGGACCTCGGCCCCACCACCCTGGCCGCCGGCTCCGCCGGTTCGCGGGTGTCGCTGATCGCCGCCTCGCGGGACCCGGAGATCGTCTCCAAACTCGCCGTATGGTGGATCAGCGGCGGCACCCTGGGACTGATTTCCCTGGCCTACTACTACTGCTGCGACTACGGTATCGCCGCCAGTCACGCGGGCATGGAAGCGGTGGCGGCGATGCCCGGCTTCGCCGAGCAGATCGAGCGCAACCCGCGCAACCGCGACATCATCCTCGCCCAGGACCCGCAAAAGTTCATCGAGACCATGGAGCGCTGGGCGACCTTCTACCTGCCGCGCGAGGATTCCCCGGTGCCCGGCATGAGTCCGGAGGACTTCACGAAGCTCACCATGCCGGTGCGCATCTACCGCAACGGCGTGAGCGACCTCAGCCACCCGCGCGCCACCAGCGACTGGGTGCAGAAGCTGATCCCGCACTCTGAATACGTGGAAGCGCCCTGGGCGGACACCGAGTGGAACGACCGCTGCGCGGCCCAGCTCAAGGACGGCAGCCCGCTGTTCATCAACTGGGTGAAGCTGGCGCCGTCGCTGCTGGAGTTTACGGCGGGGTGAGTGGCAGGGCGGGCCGGGGTCAGAGCCGTGGCTCCGACCCCTTGCTTCGGGCATCGGCTGGACCGGGGTCAGAGCCATGGCTCTGACCCCTCATTTCCCAAGCGTCAGGTGTCGATACCCAGGCGCTTGCAGGCCATGGCCTTCACATCCGAGGCCTTCACCTTCTCGTTGCCGGTGAGCGGAAACTCCTCTTCCGTAAACAGCAGCACCTCGCGCGGCACCTTGAAGCTGGCCAGCTGCTGCTTGAGGAAATCGATGATCGCCTTGCCGTCGAGTTCCTCGCCCTCCAGCGGCACCACGCAGGACACCACCATCTCGCTCAGGGTGTCGTGGGGCACGCCCACCGTCTGCGAGCGCTTCACGCCGGGATACAGCGAGATTGCCGTGTCCACTTCCTTGGGCGAGACATTGGCGCCGCCGGTCTTGATGATGTCGTTGAGGCGGCCCTCCCAGTACAGGTGGCCCTCCGCATCGAGGTAGGCGCCGTCGCCGGTGCAGAAGTAGCCCTCGTCGTCGAAGGTCTCCTCGGCGGCCTTGCCCACATAGCCCATCATCAGCGTGGGGCCCTTGATGCACAGCTCGCCGCGCTCGCCCAGCGGCATCACCGCGCGGGTCTGCGGGTCGATGATCTTGAGCACGTTGCCGGGTAGCGGCGTGCCAAAGCTGCCGGGGTAGTCCGAACGCTGCAGGCGAATATCGAAGGACGAAAGAATGGTCATGGTCTCGGTGGTGCCGAAGGAGTTCGGCTCCTGCCAGTCGCAGGTGACCGTCGGGTGCTGCTTGATCAGGTCGCCGTTGAAGATGTACTTCAGGCTGGAAAGATCCACGCTATCCCAGTTGTCCGCCGCCTGCAGCCGCGCCCACTGGTGCGGGCGGCCGTTGGCCATGCTCACTTTTTCCGCCTGCATCAGTTCGAGGGCGGATTCCGCCTCGAACAGGGGCTGCAGGACGATGGCGCCACCGCTGCCGAGGGCGGAGCCCACGATGATCGAGATGTTGCCGGACCAGAAAAAGCCGTTGCCGGTCCAGGCACGCACCGGGCCATCCACCCGGCACAGGCGCGGCCAGCGCCACCACTGGATGGTGAACGCGCGCTGCGAATGCAGGATGCCCTTGGGCAGGCTGGTGCTGCCGGAAGAGAAAAACAGCCCGCCGGTATCCGAAGGCTTGACGCTGGCGGCGCGGCCCTCGACCACTTCGACGGGCACTGCCGAGCCAGCAGCGAGGAAATCCGCCATGGATTCAAAGGCGGTGCAATCGACCGCCGTCGACGGGTCCGCCGCGGTCACGCCGGGCAGCCGCACCAGGCGGCGCAGGAAAGGAAACTTCTGCGAATACAGGGTACCCGGCGCGGCCTCGCGCAGGGCCGGTTCGAGGTCCGCCAGCATGGCGCCGAAGTCCTTCTTCAGCACCTGGTCCTCGAACAGCAGAACGGAAACGTCGGACACCGAGAGCAGGTACTCCAGCTCCGGCTCCGTGGAAAACGTGCTCAAAGCCACGCACACGCCGCCGGCCAGGGCGGTGCCGAACATCGCCGAGATGAACTCGGGCCGGTTGGTCATGAGAATGCCCACCCGGCTGTCCTTGCCCACCCCGGCGGCGATCAGCGCGCGGGCGATGTCGGTAGAGCGCTGCCACAGCTCGTCGTAGGTCCAGCGTTCGACGCCGTCCGGGCCGTGCATGACCAGCGCCTCGCTGCCCGCGTAGCGCGTGGTCACCTCGCGCAGGAATCCGGGCAGGGTATGCGCACCCTGCCCCGGCTCCTCGGCCAGCGGCATGCCCCTGGCGATGGATATCGCCTTGTCCTGGGGCGTCCCTGCGCCCGCTGCGGCAGCTGCTTCCATGGCCTTACTTGTTGACGTCGACGATGACGCGGCCGCGGATTTTGCCGGCGAGGATATCGCTGGCGGCGCCGATGGCCTCGGACAGGCCGATTTCATGGCCGATCACATCCAGGTCGGCGACGTCGAGGTCCGCCGCCAGGCGCTTCCAGGCAGCCAGGCGCGGCGCGCGCGGTGCCATCACGGAATCGATACCGAGCAGGGAGACACCGCGGAGGATGAACGGCATGACGGTGGCCGGGAAGTCCGGGCCCTGGGCCAGGCCACAGGCGGCGACGGCGCCGCGGTACTTGGTCTGCGCGCAGGCGTTGGCCAGGGTGAAGCTGCCGACGGAGTCGACGACACCGGCCCAGCGCTCTTTCTGCATCGGCTTGCCCTTCTCGGCCAGCTCGGCGCGGTCGATGATGGTCTCGGCGCCCAGGCTCTTCAGGTAGTCCGCCTCGGAAGCTTTACCGGTGGCGGCGGCGACGCTGAAGCCGGCCTTTTTCAGCAGGGTCACGGCGAAGCTGCCCACGCCGCCGGTGGCGCCGGTGACCAGCACTTCACCCTGGTCCGGGGTGACGCCGAAGTTGACCAGCGCCTCGACACACAGGGCCGCGGTGTAGCCGGCGGTGCCGATGGCCATGGCCTGGCGGGCGGTGAATTCCGCCGGCAGCGGCACCAGCCAGTCGCCGTTCAGGCGCGCTTTCTGGGCCAGGCCGCCCCAATGGGTTTCGCCCACGCCCCAGCCGTTGAGCACGACTTTATCGCCCACGGCCCAGTCCGGGTGCGTGGTGGCGCTGACGGTGCCGGCCAGGTCGATGCCCGGGACCATGGGGAACTTGCGGACCACGGGCGAGCTTCCGGTAATCGCCAGGCCGTCCTTGTAGTTGATCGTGGAGTACTCCACGTCGATGGTGACGTCGCCTTCGGGCAGCTGCGCCTCGTCGATCTCGGCCACTGCAACGCTCTGCGCGTCGTCGTCCTTGCTAATCAGAATTCCGGAAAACATAAGCACCTACCAGTCTTGGTCATTTGAGAATGGGATGGGACGCCCCGTGGCGGCCCCGCCGGCGTCGAAAACGCGCGGCATAGTATACATCAGTGTTGCTTACTTGGTTGTACTCACTCGAGCGCTGCCCGCTCAGGCGCTCGCCTCGAGCAGCGCCGCAGCCAGCGCCTGCGGGTAGCTGTCCACCGGCGCGCCGAGGTGCTCGTCGAGCATCGCGCGCTTCAGGAACAGGTGGCACACGTGCTCCGAGGTCATGCCGATACCGCCGTGCAACTGCAGGGATTCCTCGCCGACCCCGGTGTATACCGTGCAGGCCAGTTCCCGGGCCGCCTGGGCCAGCAGTGCGTCGTTGCCACCGCCGAGGCGACCGAGGTTGTCCAGCAGCAGGGCTTCCGCCGCCACCACCTGCGCCTTGAGGTCCGCGCAGCGGTGTTTCAGGGCCTGGAACAGGGCCAGCGGACGACCGAACTGGCGCCGGGTCTGCAGGTATTCCACGGTCACGTCGAGCAGCGCAGCGGCGCCGCCGGCGGCATCCGCGGCCAGGGAGAAGTCGCGCAGTACGGCGAGTTTCGCGGCAATCGCCTCGGCGTCGGCACCGCGCGCCAGCACGCCGGAGGCGGGAACATCCACGCCTTCCAGTTCCACCTCGAACAGGCGGCGGGTGGTATCCCAGGTGGCAGTCGCGGTCAGGGTCACCGAGTCCGCGGGCACCAGCGCCAGCACTTCGTCACTGCTCACCAGGATGTGGCTGGCCTTGTCCGCCGAGGGCACCGCACACAGCGTGGCGCTCAGGGTCACGCCATCGCCGCTGGCACTGCACTGCACGGCATTATCCGCGAGCGAGGCGGCGACGTAGTCGGCGCCGGCCATCAGGTTCTCGAGCAACTCGGACGCCGCGCCGCTGGCGCTGACCGCCTCGATAGACATCAGTGCGGACAGGTAAGGCGCGGTGGCCAGGCCGCGGCCCATTTCGATCTGCAGGGCGCAGGCCGCTTCCAGGCCCATGCCCAGGCCACCGGCCTCCTCGGGCACGCTGACCATCAGCCAGCCGAGTTCGCCGAGCAGCGCCCAGGATTCGTTCTCGGCGGCGGCCAGGCCGCTGCCGTCCATCACCTGGCGGGCGGAGTCGCGCAGTTCGTTGATTTCACTGCTCATCGGCTCAGCCCTCCAGTTTCCAGGTCTTGGGTTCGCGCGGCATGCCGAGCATGCGCTCGGCGATGATGTTGCGCTGGATCTCGTTGCTGCCGCCGGCGATCGACCAGTTGTAGGAGTTCATGAAGTCGACCATCCAGTTGCCCGTCTCCTGGGTCGCGCCGCGCATGAAGCCGCGGTCGTACTGCCCGGAAAGACCGGCGACGCGCTTGCCCAGGCGGGTGAACTCGCGCAGGGTCTCGGCGAAGTAGAGCTTGACGATGGACGCGTCGCCCACCTGCTCCTCGCCGGAGATACGGCGCATCAGGTAGCGGTCGGCCAGCGCGCAGGTGGCGTCCACGCGGGCGGACAGCTTGCCCAGTTCGTGGCGCAATGAGGCGTCGTCCTCACGGCCGGCCTCGCGCATGGCGGCGGTGATCATCGGCAGGCTGTAGCGCATGCGCTGGCCCAGTTCCACCAGGGTCAGGCCGCGCTCGGAGGCCAGCGTCGCCTGGGCCACCGCCCAGCCGTTGCCCTCCTCGCCCACGCGGTCTTCTACCGGCACTTCCACGTCGTCGAAGAACACCTCGGAGAATTCGTCGTCGCCGGTGATCTGGTGGATCGGGCGCACGGTGATGCCCTTGGCTTTCATGTCCAGCAGCAGGTAGGTCTGCCCCGCCTGCGGCGGGCCGGATTTATCCGTGCGCACGAGCAGCAGGCAGCGGTCCGCGTACTGGGCCATGGTCGACCACACTTTCTGGCCGTTGATCACGTAGCGGTCGCCCTTGCGCTCGGCGCGGGTTTTCAGCGAGGCCAGGTCGGAGCCAGCGTTGGGCTCGGAGAAGCCCTGGCACCAGACCTGCCCTTCGATGATGCCCGGCAGGTACTTGTCCTGTTGCTCCTGCGTGCCGCACTCGAACAGGGTGCAGGCGGCGTGGTAGAGGGAGACGAAGAACATGATCAGGCGCGGCGCATCGGCGCGCGCGACCTCCTCGAAAATTACTTTCTGCTCGGCCAGGGAGCGGCCGCCGCCGTGCCAGCCCTCGGGCCAGTGCGGGGTGGCGTAGCCGGCATCGACCAGCTTGCGGAACCAGTCGCGCTGGGCCTGGGCGAAGGCCTCCTGCTCGACGTTGGTCATCGCCTCGCGCCAACCGCTGGGGACGTTGTCCGCCAGCCAGTGGCGAATTTCCTGGCGCAGGGTATCGGTGGATTGTGCTTGGGTCATCGCTAGCCCTTTGTTGGTATGCGGCGTTGCTGAATCGCGAACGGGCGGACGCGCCCGTCAGAGGCAGACCTCCACCCAGTCGTCGACCACGCGCACCTCGTAGGTGGCGATGGGCTTGGTGGCGGGCAGGTCCAGGGGTTCGCCGGTTTTCAGGTCGAAGCGCGCGCCGTGCACCGGGCAGGTCACCTTGCAGTTGCGCACGCGGCCGTTGAACAGGGGTTTGTCCTGGTGGGAGCAAATCGCCGAGACCGCGAACAGGCCGTCGTTGGTGTTGCAGACCATCACCCAGGTGTCGTTGATCTTGGCGGCCTTCTTGCCGCCTACGGGGACGTCCGCAAGCGGGCAGAAGCGGGTAAATTCACTCGACAAAATATCCTACCTTCGATGCTGGCTGGGGGCGAAAAGCGCTTTGCAGCGCGCTTTTGCCGGGATTTTCGCAGGGCGTATTCAACCATTATCAGCGGCTCGAATAAAGCCTGAATTGGCGCCGGCACTGGCCGTGCGCGCACCGCCGATTGCCCTACAATGCAGAACCGGCAGGCGCTGCCCGCACTGCGCGGGCGTCGACTACCGGTTCCGGAAAGTGGCCGCGGCGTACCGCGGCCGCAGGTCTTAGGCGTTGTCCGCCACGTACTTGTCCACGGTTGCCTCGAAGTGGCGCACGCGGATCTCCTGGTAGTTGCCCAGGGTGATGCCGGGCTTGGCAGTCGCTTCCAGGCCCTCCTGCTGCAGCAGCAGGTTCTCGGTGTCCTGGTCGAGGATCTCGCCGAAACCGGGGTCCATGCCCTCGGCTTCCTTGAACGACTGGTGCTCCTCGAGCATGACGCACTCGGCGGGCTCGGGGCGGTTGCCATCCTTGGGCACCGGGCGCAGGAAGAACACTTCGTACAGGCACTTGCGGTGGTCGTTCGCGACCGGGCGGAAGCGGTAGACCATGGGCAGCGAGATGCCGGCGAACAGGAAGGTGTTCGGGAACACGGTGTAGGAGAAGCAGTCCAGCAGCTCGGAGTCGGACACGCCGGACAGGTCGCTGTTGGTGGCCTTCTCGAACATCTCGCGCATCATGTCGGCCATGCGCTGGCGGGCGGTCTCGCCCTCCTTCAGCTGGCGGTCGGCGCCGGAGAGCACCGAGCTGTCGCCGACGGTGAACTGGTCGAGTACGTCCTGCTCGGTGTACTGGCCGCGCAGGTGCGGGCTGAGTACGCCCAGCGAGGAGATGAAACGGTTCACGTGCTCGCCGTAGGTGTCGTACTGGGAGTTGGCGTCCGCGTTGGAGACCGCCACCTGCGGGTGGGTCTCGATCACGTGGTAGGCCTCCATGAAGGCCTCCATGGTCAGCTTCCAGTTGGCCGGGATGACCTTGGCGACGTGACCGACGATGTAGCGGTTTTCCATCTTCCAGGACTTCAGGTGGCCGAGGAAGTCGTCACCGAGGTACTCGGCCAGCGGCGGTGCATCGTGGTCCATGTTGATGAACACGAAACCGGCCAGCAGTTCGACCTTGGCTTCCGGCAGACCGAACTCGTCTTCCTTGACGTGGGGGAAGTCCCAGTCACACGTGGCTTTTTGCAGCGAGCCGTCCAGGTTCCAGGTCCAGCCGTGGAAGGGACAGGTGAACTCGCTGGCGCAGCCTTCGGTGTTGGAGGCGCGCAGTTTGGTGCCGCGGTGCAGGCAGGCGTTGTAGAAGGCCTTGACCTCGTTCTCCGCGGTGCGGGTCACGATGAAGGAATTGCGGCCGATGTCGTACACATAGTAGTCGCCGACCTCGGGGATGTGCTCCTCGCGGCAGGCGAACTGCCAGGTGCGGGTCCACAGGCGGTCGAATTCTTTCTGCGCGTAGGCCGGATCGACGTAGCGGTCGATAGTGACGTCGTCGCTGCCCATGTACGCGTAGGACTCGGAGCGAACCCAGGTGGGTGCGCCGACCTTGTCGCGGGCGATGATTTCCTGGGTGGTGGGCTCGTTCGGGCAGCGTGCCTGCCCCGGAGCCAGATTGCTTGCGTTGTCGAGAGCTTGTTCACTCATGGTAAACCTCCAGAACCTGTCTTATCTGCGCGTCGGCCAGACGCTTATGTCCGTTTGAGCCATTATGCCACTGCTCTCATTTTGCCCAAAATGACTGACTACGCATATCCATTTGCCTGAATCGACAACGGATTCAGCAATCTGTTGTTCTCGGACGGGAATTTCCATAATGTTTGATCTGGCGCAAGACGGAGGATATTCCAATGATAAGAGGCGTTCACCACTTCGCAGTCCACGTCAACGATATGGACAAAATGGTCAAATTCTACAAGGACGCGTTCGGCTTCGAACTGGTGGGAGAAGGATTCAGCTGGGAGAACGACGATTTTATCGACAAGATCGTAGATGTTCCCAACTCAGCCGCCCGCGGCTGCATGCTGCGTGCGGGCACCTGCTACATGGAGATGTTCCAGTACAGCGCCCCGGCGCCGAAATCCAGCCGGCCGCTGGACCCGCAGGACAAGGGCTACACCCACTTCTGCGTGGACGTGATCGGCATCGAGGAGGAATTCAAGCGGCTGCAGGGCCTGGGCATGACCTTCAGCCAGCCGGA
Source organism: Mangrovimicrobium sediminis (assembly GCF_004745945.1). GTDB lineage: Bacteria > Pseudomonadota > Gammaproteobacteria > Pseudomonadales > Halieaceae > Mangrovimicrobium > Mangrovimicrobium sediminis. Next base: position 86,842 of record NZ_SRLE01000014.1, read on the forward strand.
GCCCATCAACGTGGGCCACGTGAAATCCATCTACGGTCGCGACCCGGAGGGCAACGTGATCGAACTCCAGGAGACCGTGAATTGCGATTTCCCCCTGGAGAACCTCGAGTCCGTCACGGCCTGAGGGCAAGGCGGCCCGAGGGCGGCGCCGGTCGGCCCGCCCCGGCGCAGCCGCAAATGCCCCCTCCCGGGCAAACACGCAGGGCCAACGGCGGCCGAGATGCGTAACATCCCAGACACGATCACGGCGCTTGCGGCCCACAGCCGCACGCGCCGCAAACACTGGCAAGACCTGGAAATACAGCGCGAGCACCGATGAGCAAAGCTGACGTAACACTCGATGACAAGTACCTGCAGGAAGGCGGGCAGGTGTTCATGTCCTCCAACCAGGCCCTGGTGCGCCTGCCCCTGGACCAGGCCCGGCGCGACCGCGCCGCCGGCCTGAAAACCGCGGGGTTCATCTCCGGCTACCGCGGTTCACCGCTGGGGGTCTACGACTCCGCCCTGTGGGGCGCACAAAAACTGCTCGACCAGTACGACATCAAATTCCGCCCGGGCCTCAACGAGGAACTGGCGGTCAGCTCTATCCGCGGTACCCAGGAACTGCAATGGTTCGGCAACTCCGAGTTCGATGGTATCTACGGCCTGTGGTACGGCAAGGGCATCGGCGTGGACCGCGCCTGCGAGTCGATCAAGCTCGGTAACTTCGAGGGCGCCTCCGCCAACGGCGGCTTCCTGGTGGTCGCCGGCGATGACCACGGCGGCAAGTCCTCGGACAGCGCACACCAGTCCGAGCACACCCTGATGGCGGCCATGGTGCCCATCCTCTACCCGGCGAATATCGCCGAGATCATCGAGTTCGGCCTGTTCGGCTGGGCCATGTCGCGCTTCTCCGGCTGTTACGTGGGCCTGAAGACTATCACCGACACCCTGGACCTCACCGGCTGTGTCACCCTGCCCGACCCGCACCGCCCGCTGGTGACACCCACCGACGTGACCATCCCGCCGGAGGGCCTCAACTGCCGCGAGAACCTGCCACCGCTGGTGGAGGAAGAATGGCTGGTGAACTACCGCCTGCCCGCGGCCACCGCATTTGCCCGCGCCAACGGCATCGACCGCGTGATCATCGACGGCGATAAACGCGAACTGGCCATCGTCAGCGCCGGCAAGGCCTACCTCGACGTGCGCCAGGCGCTGGACGACCTCGGCCTGGATGCCGCCGCCTGCGAGCGCCTGGGCATCCGCTTGTACAAGCCCGGCCTGGTCTGGCCGATGGACCCGGTGGGCCTCAACAACTTCGCCGGCGGCTCGCGCGCGGTGCTGGTGGTCGAGGAAAAACGCCCGGTGATGGAAGACCAGGTGGCGCGCCACCTGTACAGCCTGGACGGCGGCGAGCGCCCGGCACTGGCCGGCAAGCAGGACCTGGGCGGCGCCACGCTGCTGCCGTCGGTCGGCGAGCTCACCGTGGGCCGCATCCGCCACGCGATCAAGCGCGTGCTCGACCAGCTCGGCATCGTCGATGCGGACGTCGAGGCGGCCCATGCCCGCTACGAGCAACTCGAGACCAACTCGGCCAGCCTGGGCAGCGGCGTCATGCGCCCGGCCTACTTCTGCTCCGGCTGCCCGCACAACACCAGCACGAAACTGCCCGAGGGCTCGCGCGCCATGGGCGGCATCGGCTGCCACGGCCTCGCCGCGGTGGTCATGGACCGCGACACCATGCAGTTCATGCCCATGGGCCACGAGGGCTCGCCCTGGACCTCGGTGAGCCAGTTCGTGGACACCCCGCACATGTTCCAGAACATGGGCGACGGCACCTACTCCCACTCCGGCGTGCTGGCGATCCGCGCGTCTGTGGCGGCCAAGGCCAACATCACCTACAAGGTGCTGTACAACGACGCGGTGGCGATGACCGGCGGCCAGCCGGTGGAACAGCAGATCTCCCCGGTGGACATGGTCAACCAGCTGCTCTCCGAGGGCGTGCGGCCGGTGTACCTGGTGTCCGACCACCCGGAGAAATACCGCGGCATTTCCCTGCCCACCAACGCCAGCGTCTATCACCGTGACGAACTGGACAACCTGCAGAAAGAACTGCGCAAGATGAAGGGCGTCACCGGTATCGTCTACGAGCAGACCTGCGCCACGGAAAAACGCCGCCGGCGCAAGCGCGGCCTGATGGACGACCCGGACAAGCGCATCTTCATCAACCCGGAAGTCTGCGAGGGCTGCGGCGACTGCTCGGTGCAGTCGAACTGCATCAGCATCACGCCGCTGGAAACCGAGTTCGGGCGCAAGCGGCGCATCGACCAGTCCACCTGCAACAAGGACTACAGCTGCGTGAAGGGCTTCTGCCCGTCCTTCGTCACGGTGACCGGGGCGAAGATCGCGGTGAACGCCTCCGGCGACCCACAGCGCCTGGAAGCGCTGGTCGCCAGCCTGCCGGAACCGGCCCTCGCGCCGCTGGACGCGCAGGGTTACAACATCCTGGTCGGCGGTATCGGCGGCACCGGCGTGCTGACCATCGGCGCCCTGCTGGGCATGGCCGCGCACCTGGACGGCAAGGGCGCGACCATCCTCGACATGACCGGCATGGCGCAAAAAGGCGGCGCGGTGACCAGCCATATCCGCATCGGGCCGAGTCCCGAGGGCATTTACACCTCGCGCCTGACCGAAGGCATGAGCGACCTGGTGCTGGCCTGCGACATGATCGTCGGCTCCGGCACGCCGGTGCTGAAAACCGTTAAACCCGGCGTCACCGCGGCCATCCTCAACACCGACGTGGCCCCCACCGGCGACTTCCAGAGCAACAAATACCTGGACCTCGGCGAGGCGCGCCTGCGCGCGGCGATTCTCAAGGCGCTGGACGGCGGCCCCGCCTTCGACCTGCACGCCAGCAAGCTGGCCACCGACCTCACCGGCGACAGCATCGGCACCAACATCCTGATGCTCGGCTACGCGGCGCAAAAAGGCCTGCTGCCGCTGTCGGTCGCCGCCATCGAGGAGGCGATCCGCCTCAACGGCACCTTCGTCAAAGGCAACCTGCGCACCTTCGCCCTGGGCCGCCTCGCCGCCCACGACCCGGCGGCGCTGGCCGCGGAACTGGACGACCAGCCGGAGCCGGTGAAACTGGATACCGTCGACGATGTGCTGGCCAGCCGTGTGAAGCTGCTCACCAATTACCAGAACGCGGACTACGCGCAGCAGTACACGGATTTCGTTGCCGGCATCCGCCAGCAGGTGGCCGCGAAGCAACTCGACGGCGGCGAGGCATTCGTGCGCCAGGTGGCGCTGAGCCTGGGCCGGCTGATGAGCTACAAGGACTACTACGAGGTCGCCCGCCTGTACACCGACCCGAAGTTCACCCGGCGCATACGCGAGCAGTTCAGCGGCGACTTCGAGATGCACTTCAGCGTGGCGCCGCCGTTCATCTCCGGCACCGACCCGGCCACCGGGCGACCGAAGAAACGACAGTTTGGCCCGTGGATGATGGGCGCCTTCGGCATCCTGGCGAAGTTCAAGTTCCTGCGCGGCACCGCCCTCGACCCGTTCGGTTATTTCCACGAGCGGCGCCTGGAGCGGCGCATCATCGGCGAGTACCGTGAGATGGTCGAAAGCATGGTAGCGCGCCTGGATGCGGACAACCTGGACGCCGCGATTGCGCTGGCTGCCGCAGCCTTCGAGATCGCCGGCTACGGCCCGGTGAAAGAGGCCGCCTTCGAGCGCTATTACGCCAACCTGCCCGCGCTGCAGGCGGCTTTCGAGTCGCCCGCGGCCGCGCCGGCCGAGGCAGAATTATTGGAAGTCCGGCAAGTATAAAGGTACATTACGACCCGCAATTTTCAGGCCGTCAGCGGCACTTGCATGCCTCGCGAAGGGCGCAGTGCCCGGGCAATCCCCGCCAGACCGCCGCACCACGACAACACTGGAGACGACAAGCGTTATGACACTGAAAACACGTTTTAGCGAACTTCTGGGGATCGAGTACCCCATCGTGCAGGGCGGCATGATGTGGGTGGGCCGCGCGGAACTGGCGGCGGCGGTCTCCAACGCCGGCGGCCTGGGCATCCTCACCGCGCTGACCCAGCCGAGCCCGGACGACCTGCGCAAGGAGATCGAGCGCTGCCGGACCATGACCGACAAGCCCTTCGGCGTGAACCTGACCATCCTGCCCTCGGTGAACCCGCCGCCCTACGCCGAGTACCGCAAGGCAATCATCGAGATGGGCGTGAAGATCGTCGAGACCGCGGGCCACAACCCGCAGGAACACGTCGAGGACTTCAAGGCCCACGGCATTACCGTCGTGCACAAGTGCACCGCCGTACGCCACGCAGTTTCCGCGCAGAAGATGGGCGTCGACGCCATCTCCATCGACGGCTTCGAGTGTGCCGGCCACCCCGGTGAAGACGACATCCCCGGCCTGATCCTGATCCCCGCCGCCGCGGACAAGGTCACCATCCCGATGATCGCCTCCGGCGGCTTCGGCGACGGCCGCGGCCTGGTCGCTGCGCTGGCGCTGGGCGCTGAGGGCATCAACATGGGCACGCGTTTCTGCGCGACCAAGGAAGCGCCGATCCACGACAACATCAAGCAGCTGCTGGTGGAAAACGACGAGCGCGACACCAACCTGATCTTCCGCTCCCTGCGCAACACCGGCCGCGTGGCCAAGACCAGCCGCTCCTCCCAGGTGGTGGACATCCTCAAGAACCCGGAAGCCGAGTTCAAGGACGTGGCGCACCTGGTGAAAGGCGCGGACGGCCGCGTGGCGCTGGAGACCGGCGACGTGGACGCGGGCCTGGTGTGGGCCGGCCAGATCCAGGGCTTGATCCACGACATCCCCAGCTGCGAGGAGCTGATCAAGCGCATCGTCAGCGAGGCGGAAGCGATCATCAAGCAACGCCTGCCGGGCTGTGTCGGCTGATTCCACGGGCCGAGTGCTCACCCAGAAAAGGCCGCGCTTATGCGCGGCCTTTTTTATTGTGGCTCTCCAGTTGTGGCATTTCGACGAGGGGCGTCAGTGCTTCACGATCTTGTGTCAGGGCCAGCGCCAGGTGTATCTGTAGCACGCGCGCGTAGGCGTCATTGCCGGTGCACATCGCGGCAGGCGGCGCAATGCCGGAGCAGTGTTCTCATAAGCTGTTATTTCGCAAACCGCGCTCAAGGCCGAAAGAAGCTGTCTTCGGCCATGTACTCGGTCTTGACCACACGGCGGGCAATCTTCCACTGGCCGTCGACCTTGCGAAACTCGTCGATGTACAGGCCGCAGTGATCCAGGCCGATGCTGGTGTTGACCTGGAAGTAGGTGCGCCCGCGCGCGCTTTGCTCGCTGTCCAGGGTGATCTTCGACGTGGTCAGGTTGTGCCGGACAAACCCGGGATGCCGGGTCTCGCCGCGGCCATCGGAGACGCGCCGGAACAGGCCGTTCACAATCGCCTCGCGCCCCTGGAAGCTGAACTGCTCCGTGCGCAGTTCGGCGTCCTCGGTGAACACCGAGGCGAACTCCTCCACGCGCAGGCTATCGCCGGCAGTATTGTAGGTGGCCATGAGATCGCGGATTGCCTCGCGTGCCAGCAGCTCATCGATGGTCATTGTCTCGCTCCGTGTCCAGACCCGATAGGGCCGTAGTGTAACGGTTCAGGATCGCGTAAAAATACAGCCTTTCCCTGACACGCGAGCCGGCGCCGCCTGCGTGTCAGCAGCTCACAAGGCCCGCCAGCGCAAAAAACGTTACAACGCCCCTCTCGCGACGGCTTGTTCGCGATAGGCCAGCGCTCGGCCCTATGGCACAATCAGGCTGGGGGTCGCCGAGGGGGGCGGTCGCAGGTTGCCCGGGGCAAGGAGGCATGCATGCAATTTTTCCGGATCGTTTTTCTCACACTGCTGGCGACCCTGCCGGCGGTCGGTCACAGCACACCGTACTACTACACGTTTTCAGGCTACGTCACCGACTACGAGGATGACGCCGGTATCATCGCCGACACGCTGGACATGTCGACGCTTATCGGCCGTGCGGTGGAGTTCGTCTACCTCATCGACTTTGGTGCCAAGGGCAAGGTGACAAACAGCACAGGGGACGTCGTCGTACTGGAAGACTGGTCGAACGAGACGGTCAGCATGTCCTATTTCTATGCACAGGGTATCTCCGGCAGTCTCATCGAAGCGAAGGACGGCGGGTACTACAACACGGTGCCCGGGTTGATCACCCAGGCCGACATCCAGTATGGCTACAACATTGCGGATGAGCGGACGATAACCGGCGCTGTCGGCAGCGGCAGCGACGACGACGTGTTCGCGGTCAGCCTCGATGGCCTGGCTGTGCAGGACTGGACTATCGGACAGGTGGTGGAGGGCCTTGATTTCGCCAACGACAGTGAGGGCATGGCCAGCTTGATCTACTCCAGCCTCACGCTGACCAGCATCACGCCCGTCCCCATCCCGGCGGCACTGTGGCTGTTCGGCTCGGCAGTCCTCGTGCTGGGTTCGTTGAAGCGCTGTACTTGCGCTCGACGGTAAAGCCGAAGCAGTGAGTTCGCGCCACCGGACCGAGACACCCTGGCACCGAAAGCCATTCCAGCTTTGCGCATTCCTCGCCGCACTGGGCCTGTCCGCCTCCGCTGTGGCGCAGCAGGCCGACACCTGCCTCGACGTGATCCTCACCGGGACCAAGGGCGGCCCCAACGTCTACGGTGATCTCGCAGGGCCCGGCACGCTGGTGAGCTTCGGCCGGCGCGACAATAACTGCCGCGACCTGCTCCTGCAATTCGACGCGGGCAGGGCCACGTCCATTCGCCTTGCCCAACTGGGCATCATGGCCGGCGACCTCGACGCCCTGTTCCTGACACACACCCACTCCGACCACGTCCAGGGCCTGGCCGACCTCATGCAGTTGCGCTGGCACTACTATTCAGAGCGCCCGCCGCTGGATATGGTCAGCACCGTGGATGTTCGCGCGCCCGGCGGACATACGCTCAGCGCCGGGAAGCTTGCCGCGCATATCGCCGCCCCCTTCCTGGCCTCGGGTGAGATTGCCCAGCGTCACGCCGAGCGCCCGCAAACGGCGGCCGAGGGGCCCGCCGCCCTGCTCAACCCCATCCTCGTCGAGCGCCCGGACAAGCCCACCGCGGTGTGGCGCTCGGGTGCAGTTGTGGTTTCCGCCATCGCCTCGACGCACACCGCCAACCACCTGTCCTACCGCGTGGATACGCCGGCGGGCAGCGTGGTGATCGGCGGCGACGCATCCAGCGACACCCGCAAGCCGCCGCGCGAGCATTCGACGTCCGCACAGGTGGAGTTGCTGGCACAGGGTGCTGATGTGCTGGTCCACTCCACCACCCACCCGGTGATGGGGCCCGAGGCCGGCGGCGGTATGCCGGCGCCGATCTTCTACCGCCAGAGCACGGCGACCGACCTCGGCGCGATGGCGCAGCGCGCCGGTATTTCACACTACCTGCTGACCCACCTCACGCCCTCGCTGGGTGAGGTGCCCGGGGACGAGGGCTGGGCGATACCCGGCGCGCCCCTGGATGCCGGGGATTTCAAGGCGGCGGTGCGCGTCGGTGGGTTTACCGGCACGATTGTGGTCGGTCCCGACCTCGTGGGGCTGCGCCTGCCGGAGGGTCTTGCCCTGCAACCGCCGGCGCCCGGGTCTACCCCTGCGCCCTGACGCGCTGCGCGCCAGCTACCAGGTCTGTTCCGCGCCCGCCTCCACGACATGCCCCGATGCCACCGGGCAGGTGATGACATGCACGCCATCGAGCGGCACACCGAAGTGCCTGGCAAGGGCGCGTACCAGGCCGAGTTGCAGTGAGGAGAGCGCGGACGGCGACCACGCGGTGGGCAGGTAGAGGGTGGCCATGACCGGGTACGGTTTGCCGTACTGCCGGTCTGCCACCACTACGTTGACCGTCATTTCCGTGGCACCCACACCGGACTCCCGGCCCCAACTTTCGCAAAGATCCTCGCTGCCGAACTGGCAGGAGGCACTGACGATACAGTTTGCAATCGGCATGACACTCGCTCCCGGGGGCGCGCAGGCTCGCCCGCTATCAGTGCGCGGAATGCGGCGCCGGCTCCACCCATTTCACGCTGTGAATCACCTCGGACAGGTCGCAACTCTCCGTGCTGGTAAGACACCAGTTGCGCGGCTCGACGAGCGGCGCATCGTTCTTTGCATGGCGAAACTGCGATACCGCATGGTAGACCAGCCGGCGGGCCCGGCTCAGGCTGCCCAGCGGCAGCCACTCACCGGCGCCGTGCCAGGGGTTCATCGACAGGTTCTCACAGAATGCCTGCTGCGCCTCGCTGGTGAAGGACTGCGCGGGGATATGGATGCGCGCCACCGGCACGAACGGTGACGCCTGCTCCGACCAGACCACCGTGGCGTCATCCAGCGGCATGTTGCTGCCGGGCACCTGCGCCTGCAGCATGAAATCGAAGCAGGCGTCGCGATTGTCGAGCTGCTGCGCCATGGCTTCGGTAAGATAGTCGTGGGCCGAGGTATCCACGTCGCTGTCGAACACCATGCCGGGACAGTGCCGCACCGAGAACTTCACCGGCGTATCCCCCAGCTGGTAGGGCAGCATGGAGTAGTACTGAGGCTGCAGCGGTGTGGGAATTTTCGACGAAACGGTTTTGGCGGCGATGTACAGGCGCCGCGGGTGCAGGCGCGGCGGCCACAGGCTGACGAACCAGGCCAGGCGCTTGTTTTCCGCGAGAAACTGCATGTCGTCGACATAATCGAAAATATTGCGATTAAAGAATGCGGGCGTGTTGGTCATGATGAAATCCTGGGTACCCGTCATCCCCAGTTCCGGCGCGATGGGCGCGCCCTCCACCCCCATGACCTTGATCGCCATGCCGCGGGCGTCCCCTTTGCCGTCCGGTTGCACCAGCATGTCGCCGTTGGAAAAGCGGATCCAGGCCTGGTACTCCCGCGTCGGTTCGGCGAAAACGCTGTGCCGGTAGTGTGCCGGGATGTCGCCATTCACGGAGAAAGTCGCGCGCAGGCAGCCGGTAGCCTTGGCGTGGGCGTCGCGCCGGTAGGGTGCGCCGTTGATTTTCTCGGCCCAGGTCGAGATCTCCCGCCCGTACTCCATGGAGCGGCGGATGGCGAGTATTTCCTGCTCGCTGATCTCCATGCCCAGGGCATCGATGTCCAGGGTGTTCACGTTGGCAGGCTGCGCAGAGCGGTCCTGGGCACCGGCTGAGAGACTGCACAGTACCAGCGACGTTATCGCCAGGCGTTTTGCGTGTGCAATCACAGGCTCATCTCCTCGCCCTTCGGCAGCATATCGGTGATCCCGTGACGCAGGTGCGAACTGTTGCAGGCCTTTGCGTTCCACTCATCGGCGGGTGGCTGGCTATAGGCCGCCCAGTCCTGCGCGTCGCCACCGAGCGCCTCGGTGAACGCCGGGTTGCCCATTACCTTGAGGTATTCGAGCAGGGCGTAGCGCTGTGCCTCGTCGAGGCGCGGCCCGATACGGCCCGGCGCGTCGACGTCGGTGAACAGGTGGCCCGTGTTGTGGTTGCCGAGGATGCTGGCATCGTGAAAGAAACTGCCGGGTGACTTGCCGGTGACATAACCCAGCCGCTGCGGGTCGTACTCGCGATTGCCCACGTAGAAGCTACGCGGCCGCTCCTCCTGGGTGGACAGCAGGTCGTAGATGGTTGGCACCGAACCGTTGTGCAGGAACGGTGGCGTGGCCCAGACACCGTGCAGGGGGCGCGACTTGTAGGCGCGCTTGTTGGCGATGCGGAACGGCACGTTGAGTCCGTCGTAATTGGGAATCGCATCGCCGGTGATGTCCCAGCGCTCGTACAGCATCGGCACCAGGGTGTTGAGCAATAACTGCAGGCCATCGCCGGCGTTGACCGGGCTGGAACCCGGCACCAGTTTGCTGGCGTCGTAACGGTTGTCCATGAAGTTGTCGGCGAGCTTCGGGTCGGTGCCGATATGTTCGGTGGGAATCCAGGGAATCGACCAGATGTCGGCGCGCCAGTCCCTGCGCACCGGCTTTCCGTCGACCTCGCTGATCTCGCCGGCCATGTCCCACTGCCAGTTACTGCTGATCTGCCCTTCGATTTGCGGGTTCTGCTGGTCCGCCACCGGCCACTCCGGCGGCGGCTTCACATGTGGACCGTGGCAACCCTGGCAGTGCTGTGCAAACAGCTGCTTGCCAGCGGTGGCGCGGGCGATATCGATCTCGCCGAGGACGTCCTCCGGCCACTGCGGCGGTTTCAGCATGCGCAGCAGGCCCTCGGCGCAGTGCAGTCCGTCCACGTCGATCACCGTTTCGCCGAAGTCCTTGCCCTTAAGCGCCTTGCCTTCGGCATCCACCAGTTTGATCGGCGCCAGTACGCCGAGGCTCTCGCCCACGTTGCGCGCCATCGCCTGGTTGGTGAAGCCGGTGTATTGCACCCAGTTGAAGCGCCAGATGTCCCAGATGAACGGGTAGCTCGCCGGCGCATCCGCCGGGTGATAGTTGCCGGGTTCGTCGATGTCGTAGCCGAACACCACGTTGGCGATACGGCCCACCGCATCGACCCGGCCCCTGCCCTCTTCCACCGGGTAGTTCTTCGGTGAGCCGGCTCCGCCGACGAAATGCTTGATGGTATCCGCGAACCCGGCGAAGCGTTTTTTCAGCTCGTCGCGCCGGGCTTCGTCGGCACCGGCAACGCGGGTGGCGAAGCGGTCCCACTTGAAGGGGTTGTACAGGGTTTCGAACACGGATGCCGCCAGCGTGGTGATGAATTCACCGCGCTTGGCATTGGCCATGCTCTGCACCGCCTGGCCGCCATCCACGCGCAGCGCGGTGCCCTTGTAGTGCAGCTCACCCGTGTGGCAGGTGGCGCAGCCGATGTCCAGGCGCTCCTTCCCGGTCTTCGGGTCGACATGCCGGCCGAGGCCCACCGGCAGGTTGCCGGGATTGAGCTGGTCCGGCCGCTGTCCCGGCGCCACGATAAAACCCCAGCCGCGCAGGTTTTCCGCGGTGGCCAGGGGTTCGTCGGAGAGCGGCAGTTCGAGATTCAGGAACCACTGGTAGTCGATGCCCAGCAGTTCGGTGCCCTGGGGGGTGTAGTAAAAGCTCTGGCGCTCCTCCGGCGTCCACCCGTCGTTGAGATAGCGCACCGAGTAGATGGTCTCCTGCGTCAGGTTCGGGGTGAGGAACACCTTCGCCTCGTGCCACGCCACAACCGCGACCAGAACCAGCACGCACAACACACGGAACCAGCGCGGGCCGATACTCGTCCACAGCTTCCACGCCGCGTGTAGGATACCTCCCGCCCAGCGCGCGATAGAACCCGCCCAGCTTCGCAGCCTGTTCAGCATACTTCCCCCTCTTTCGCGTGCCGCGCCGGCCGTATCCCGCCTGTACGGCGATGAAGACCCACAAAGCGAACGCTATTTTTTTATGTAAGTTTCACGTTGATCGAACGGCACAGCCTGCGATTCGCGCAGCTTGGCTGCAATATTTTGCAGGTAGTTCTTCATGTAGTGCTGCACGATGCTTTCGTCGCCCAGGTTGTCCCAGAACGAATCCACGTCATAGCGCTCCACCTGGTGGTGCGTCTGGTAAACGTAGTATTTGCCCGGCAGCAGGATCAACTCCGGCCCCAGGTGTTCATAGGCACCGTGCACCGAATCCACCAGGTCGGTGGGCGGCAGCAGCGGCACGATGTCGTTCTCGTCGGCGATGCGCAACAGCGGCAGGTTCCTGTATTTCTGCACCCCGGCGCGGTTGGTGACTTTCGGCTGTCCGAAGTTGATCGAGGGCTTCAGGTCGTAGCCCTCCTCGTGCAGCATCATCATCAGCAGGGTGGCGATCGCGGCGCCCAGGGAGTGCCCGGTGACAATCACGGGCCTGGACTTATCGAGGTGCGGCTGCAGCGCGTTGAAGATCTCCCAGGCGCCCGCGTCAAAACCGTCGTGGACATAAATGCCAAGACTGGGATTGCGCGACTCCACATACTTGGCGTCCTCGCGAATATTCGGCAGGTTGGCCGTGCCGCGTACGGCGATGACCTGGGTTCCGGTGTGCGGCTCGACCTCGAGGTAGTACTGCACGTCGTTGCCGCGTGTGGTGGCCACCAGCACCGTGCCCGGGTAGGCCGCGCGAATCTCGGCCTCCGATTTATACGCCATGTCCGCGTGCTGCGCGTACCAGTCCACCTCGGCGAAGCTGATAGTTACCGCATCGATCGTGTGGTCTTCTTCGTGGCAGGCAAACAGCAGGGGCAACAGCGCCCAACAAAGCCATCTTCTTATCATTTGCATCCCTGGCCGATCGTCTGGCAAAGCTGTGCGCGAGTTCCTGTTCCTGACAAAAACCGCTCTGTTATCAGCGTATTTTGCCTTATAGTTATCGCGATAATAAGGCGAATCTCAGTTTTCTCACTTTTTTTGCGGGCACATTGGATGTACTCACGAATCGTGCTGGCGTTGCTCTTGCTCTGCGCCCAGATTGCCTTCGCCGCCCCGGCTATCGACGTCACCGTAGACGAGTCAGGCAACAAGACGACCGGCCAGTCCGAGATCCTGTTCGACCCACAGGCCAGCCTCACTGTCAATGAAGCCGCGGCGAAGTATGCGCTGGGCGAGTTTACAGCGCTCGACACGGCGGGTTCCACGGGCCTGCAACCCGGCGCGGTGTGGAGCCATTTCCAGCTGCACAATACCTCCGGGCAGGCGCTGACCCTGGATATCGAGTATGTCGACCACCAGCTGATCGAACTCGACGCGTTTCAAGCCCCGACCTCAAATGGCGGAAACTATACCCAGGTGGCGAGCCTGTCACTGCTGGCCCCGTTCGAGAGCCGGCCGGTCGCGCACAACCGCTTCGTATTCCAGGTAACGCTGGCACCGGACGAACGCCGGGAATTCCTGGTCAAGTTCAGTTCGCACCAGGCGGGGTTCGTGTTCCCCAGCATGCGTATCTGGGCGCCGGAAAAGCTGCGCCAGAACAACAACGCCGAAACCGCCATGGTCATGTTCCTGTTCGGCGGCATCTTCCTCATGTCGGTGGTGTCCTTCGTCGCGGCCCTCGCCACTCGGGACAGGACTTTTTTCAGCTACTCGGTTTACGCGCTGTCCAAGATCGTCGGCTGGTTCACCATCCTCGGCTACACCCACCAGTTCATCGTCAAACAGCACTACCACTGGTCCTACATGACGATCACCGGTGCCATCGGCATTATCTTCGGCATCATCTTTTCACGTATTTACCTGCAAACACGACAGCACACGCCGAGGCTGGATTACGTCCTGCTGTTCATGATGGCCAACGCGGTCTTCATGCTCGTGTGTACGATCTTCGACCTGAACACCCTGGCGATCAGTTCGATCACCCTCGCACTCCTGCTCTATCCCGCCATCTGTATCGCCGGTATCGTGCGCTTCCGCCAGGGTTCGCGCGACGCCGCGGTGTTCGCCGTGGCCTGGAGCCTGCTGGTGCTGGGCATGGTCGGACAGGCACTGCGCGACCTCGGCCTGGTGGGGCACAGCGAGTTCACCTACTACTGGCCGGCCTTCGCCTCGTTTGTGGAAATGATCGGAATCCTCACCGCCATGGGCCTCAAGGTGCGCCGGCTGCGGGTGCAGAAAGACAAGGCGGAATCCCGTTACATGGCACAACTGGAGTCCTCCAAGGTGGAACTGGAGATGCTCGTCAGCCAGCGCACCGCGGAACTGGAAAGGGCCAAGGAAGCGGCGGAGTTCGAGGCCAGGACAGACCCCCTCACCGGTGCGCACAACCGGCGCAGTTTTCTCGTGGAAGCACAGCGCTGCCTGAGCCTGGCACACCGCAAGGGCCAGCCGCTGAGTTTGCTGATGTTCGACATCGACCACTTCAAGGCAATCAACGACAGCTTCGGCCACAGCATGGGTGACGAGGCACTGCGCCAGTTCAGCAGCACCGTCGCCGGCAGCCTGCGGGACATGGACGTGTGGGGGCGCCTGGGCGGCGAGGAGTTCGCGCTGCTGCTCTACGAAGACAGCCAGGGCAGCCTGCTGACAGCGAATCGCCTGCTGGAAACGATACGCTCCATCAGCATACCCAGCGACGCGGGGGATTTGCGCTTTACCGCCAGCATCGGCGTCGCCAGCCTGGCGGCGGACGAGGACATCGAGACGCTGCTCAACCGCGCCGACAACGCGCTGTACCAGGCGAAAAACCAGGGGCGGGATTGTGTGGTGCAGGACCAGGCACTCGCAACGCAAGCCTAGGACCGGATTGTTCCAGACCTGTATCCTCCGCGCCGATCGCAGGCCTGGAATATCGACCTCGACTCGCTTCCACTATGACCGCTGTGAACAATCGAGCGAGACCCAGTCGCAGTTCTCCATGCGATAGAAGTGTGTGACGCTGCCGTCGATGACTCGCTCCTCGACAAAACCAAAACCCAGGCGCTTGCACAAGTGCGCCGAGTCCCGATTGCCCTCGTCGGTGGCCGCCAGCAGGTAGCGAAAGCCGAGCCGGCCGAAGGCGTAGGCGATGATCTCCGCGCAGGCCTCGCGCGCGTAGCCCTGCCCCGTAAAGTGCTGGTGCAGGGCGCACAGCAGTTGGGGCTGGGTCTCGCCATAGAAACACCACAGGCCGGCATAGCCGAGATAGGCCCCGCACTCCCTGGCGATGATCTTCCACAGGCCCCACCGGGCATCGAGAAAACACCGTTGCGACTGGTCCAGGATGTCGGCGGAGACGCTTTGCCCAATGAGCTCGTCATCCCACAGGTAGCGACGCACGAAGGCGTCCGTATTTATGGCGTGGAACTCTGCGAGGTCGGCCGGCGACAGCGGTACAAGCCTGAGCCTGGCGGTGTCCAAATCAAGCATGGTTGCGATCCTCATCTCTCGAGGTGGTCCGCAGGCGCGAGCGGCACCAGGCACGGCAGTCCGGTTAAGTCCGGACAACATGCACCGAAAGCTCGTGTGTTGCCAAGTGAAACTATTCCCTAGGCCACCGCTTTCCTGTTTAACTATACCCTCGATTTTGCCGGCCTGGTGTTCAACAGGTTGTACACCATAAGAGAACCTGCCTCGCGGGCAGGAATTCGAGCCGGGCCGGCTCCCGCGCGACCCCTCCAGCACAGTGCAGCGGTAGCGCAGGCTTCCAGTCTCGATAATGTCCGAACAAGGAACCCGCATGAACGACAAGATTCAGGATTTTGAAGCGCACGATTTCTTTCGCAGCGACTTCTTCGTCAATGACCCCTACGCCTACTTCGACTACCTGCGGGACAAATCGCCGGTGTTCCGCGAGCCGCACCAGGGCATTTACATGGTCACCGGCTACGACGAGGCGCTCGAGATCTACAACGACCCGGACCGTTTCTCTTCCTGCATGTCCACCACCGGTCCCTTCGCCGGCTGCCCGATTCCGCTCGAGGGCCATGAGAACGAGGATATTTCCGAGCTGATCGAAGAGTACCGCGACAAGACCCCGTTCCACGACCAGCTGCCGACCCTCGATCCCCCGGTACACACGGACCACCGCTCCCTGCTGATGCGCCTGATCACCCCGGTGCGCCTGAAGCAGAACGAGGACTACATGTGGGATCTGGCCGGCAAGCAGATCGACACCTTCATCGCCGATGGCGAATGCGAATTCATGGCCGCCTTCGCCCAACCCTTCGCGGTACTGGTGGTATCCGACCTGCTGGGCGTGCCCGCCGCGGACCGCATCCAGTTCCGCAAGCAACTGATCCGCCAGGAACAGGAAAGCGCAGCCATCGGCGGCACCGCCGACAAGGAAGTGCAGCACTCGCCGCTGGAGTGGCTCTACGACACCTTCTCCAGCTACATCGAGGACCGCCGCGCCAACCCGACCGGCGACATCCTCACCGGGCTGGCGCAGGCCACCTTCCCCGACGGCTCGGTACCGGAGCCTATCGACGTCGCGCGGGTCGCCTCCAACCTGTTCGCCGCCGGCCAGGAAACCACCGTGCGCCTGCTGAGCTACGCCTTCCAGCTGATCGGCGACCGCCCGGACCTGCAAAAGCAGCTGCGCGAGAACCGCGACCTGATCCCCAACTTCGTCGAGGAGTGCCTGCGCTTTGAAGGCCCGGTGAAGGGCGACTTCCGCCTGGCCAAGAAACCGACCCAGGTCGGCGGTGTGGACATCCCCGCGGGCAGCTTCCTGTTCATCGCCAACAGCGCCGCCAACCGCGACTCCCGCCAGTTCGACAACCCCGGTGAATTCCAGCTGGACCGCGCCAACGCCCGTCTGCACGTGGCCTTCGGCCGCGGTCGTCACGCCTGCCCCGGCGCGCCCCTGGCACGGGCGGAGGCGGTGGTCGCCCTCAACCGCATGTTCGACCGCACCACCGACATCCGCATTTCCGAGAAGGTGCACGGGCCGGCCGGCGCGCGCAACTACAGCTACCTGCCCACTTTCATCCTGCGCGGCCTGACCCACCTGGCCATCGAGTTCGACGCAGCTCCGGGTGATGCGTAATGAAGGTCACGGTAGACGCAAACATCTGCGCCGGTTTCGGCGTGTGCCTGGGCCTGTGTCCGGAGGTCTTCGAACTGCACGATGACGGCTACGCCGTGGTGCTGGTCGGCGAGGTGCCCGAGGAACACGAAGAAGCGGTGCGCGCCGCGGTCGGGCAGTGCCCGGCCAATGCGATCTCGGTCAGCGACTAAAGCTGGGCGCAAACTGCGTGGACGGGGCTAGTGTGCAGCCCCGTCCGCTTTCTCGCCGGCCGGCTCCCAGTCCGGGTAGCGCGGCATACTCAGCATCAACCCGCCACCGAGCAGGCACCCCGCAATCCCCGCCAGCAGGAACCACCGGTATTCACCGGAGTAGTCGTATACCAGCCCCGCCAGCAGCGGCCCCAGCCCCGCGGCCAGTGCCATCAGCGAGGACATCACGCCGTAGATGGCGCCGAAGTTCTTCATGCCCGCATAGCCCGCGGTGAGGAAACCGGTGATGTGGGTCTTGGTGCCCGCGGCGTACCCGTTGACCACCAGCGCGATGAGAATCAGCGTCGGCGAGTGGATGCCGTAGAGCAGCAGCGCAAACACCAGCGCGGCGACACCCAGGGTGATACCGCCTACCCAGTTCGGCCGGTAGCGGTCCAGCAACACGCCGGTGACCAGCTTGCCGATGATGCCGGCGATGCCGGAAAGCCCCACCAGCCACGCCGCCCGGTCGCGCTCGACGCCCGCCTCGGTGAGGATCGGGAACAGGTGAATGGCCAGGCCCATGGTCAGCAGCATGACAATAAAATTGGAAATCGCCAGCCGCCAGATCGCGGAGTCGCGCCAGGCCTGGGGAATGGTCAGGCCGGTAAGCTCGGCGGCGGGCGGCGGCGCACTGGCCTCGCGGCCGGCGCGCTCATCGGATTTGCGTTGCCGGGCCAGGCGGTCGCGATAGTCGAACAGGAACAGCAGGCAGGCCACCAGGGTCACCCCGCCCCAGCCCAGGCCGAGCCAGACGAAGCCGCCGCGCCAGCCGAACTCGGTAATCAGGTAGTTGCCCAGCGGCGGCACGGCGGTCTGCGCCACCGCGGTGCCGGCCAGCGTCAGCCCCAGGGCGAGGCCGCGCGATTTCTGGAAGATACCGACCACCGCCGTGGTCCACACCGTGGACTTGATGCTCACCGAGACCACGCCGAACACCAGCCACAGCGCCACCCACTGCAGCTGTGAACCGCCCAGCAGGCTGAAGGAGAGTATCGAGCAGGTGGTCAGCACCAGGCCGGGCAACGCCACCTTGCGCGCACCGAAGCGGTCGACGCACACGCCGAGGAACGGCCCGAGGATGGCGTTGACAATGGTCGCGATGGAGGGACCCGAGGAGAGCAGTGTGCGGCTCCAGCCGAATTCCTCGCCCAGCGGCCCCATGAACAGGCCAGTGCTGGCGAGCATGACGGAGTAGAAGGCAAAGCCAAGCGACGCCGCGAGCACCAGCGTCCAGCCAGCCCGCCATTCCTGTTGCGCCGTCGCCGGCATGTCACCCATCGTCTCCCCTCCCGGGGTTGCGTAGTCCTGCGCTCAGATGCCCGCGGCAAAGCCCCCGGTCACGCGCAGGGTCTCCCCGGTGATGAACTTCGCCGTCGGCCCGGTAAGGAACAGCATGGCGTCGACGATGTCCTGTTCCTCGCCGTCCTGGCTGAGGAACTGCATCGACTTGATGCGGCCCAGGGTGCCGGGGTCCATTTCCGAACGGATGGTGTCGGTGAGGATCACCCCGGGGGCGATCGCATTGACCCGTATGCCATCGGCCGCGAGTTCGCGGGCAAAGGTCATGGTCAGGCCGATCACCGCCAGCTTCGAGGTGCCGTAGCCGCCGCCGGAGAACGCCGCCGCGGAGGCGATGTTGACCACGCTGGCGCCGTCGCGGCCGGCCATGTAGGGCGCGGCAATCAGGGTGCAGGCGACAGTACCCATCACGTTCACATCAAACAGCCGGCGCACTTTCTGCAGCCCCATTTCGGCCAGGGGACGGCTGTATTCGTGGCTGTGCAGGCCGGCGTTGTTGATCAGGATATCGATACCGCCGTGGGCCTGCGCGATCTCTTCGCACACCGCCTGCATGCGCGCCTCGTCGGTCACGTCTGCGGCGATGCCGAAAGCGTTGGCGCCAATCTGCGCGGCGGCAGCCTCGGCTACCTCGCTATCCAGGTCGACCAGGTAGACGCTGGCGCCGCCGTCGGCGAGGGCCTGGCTGAACGCCTTGCCGAAGCCGCGGCCTCCCCCGGTAACCACCGCCACCTTGCCTGCGTAATTCGTACTCATGGTGTATCGCGTTCCTCTGTCGTGGTTGATCGTGAATCAACCACTGTACCGCGCCGCTATGCCCCTGGGGATATCGGATTCCGGCCATCGTGTCGCCTGCGGTAACCGGTGCAGCACGCTGGCCGGGGCACCGTCAGCGGGTGAAACCAATAGATCTGGAGGACTTCAGCTCGGGCGGATCGGAGAGAGCCCCTGCACATCGATGGGGTTGCGCCTGCGACAGCGGCGAACCTCAGGTAGTGATCACCCGTTCACCAAACTCGCCATACACTACCGCATACACATCGCTGAGGTCGATAGCGTCAGTCATGGTCAGCAGCTGGTTCTCGGCCATGCCGGTGAGTTGGGCCAGCACGGCATTGACGTCGTCGGTCTCCAACTCGTAGATGGACATGTAGGGCCAGGCGTCGCCTTCCACCAACGCGACCTCCATACGGAATCGCTGGGCGGCCTGGATGCCGGGGATCGAAGTCAGCTCCGGCAGGTGGACGGTCTGGTACCACTCGTTGTACTCGTCCTCACGGCCTTCGACAGGGCGTGAGAGCACCACGAACTTGTAGCTTGCCATGCGCACCTCCGGGGGATGCGGTTTTTATTGTCGGGGTTGTTTACCGCTGCTGGTCGCGACGCTCTGTCGCCGCTACTGCTCGCCGCCAAACACCGGCTTGCGCTTCTCCTGCAGGGCTTTCACGCCCTCGCGGTGATCCGCGGTACGCACGGAGACGGCCTCGTAGGCGATGCCCGCCTCCAGCACCGAGGTGGCGATGCGCTTGAGCTCCATGTTGGTGAGCACCTTGGTCCAGCGCAGCGCATTCTGCGCGCCGGCCAGCAGTTTCTCGCAAACCGCATCCACCGCGGCGTCGAGTTCCTCCAGCGGCAGGCAGTAATTCACCAGGCCGATCTCCTCGGCGCGCTTCGCGCTGAGCAGGTCGCCGGTGAGCAGGAATTCCTTGGCCCGGCACAGGCCCACACGCTGCGGCCAGATGATCGCGCCGCCGTCGCCGGCCACTAGGCCCAGGGCCACGTGGGGGTCGCCGATCTTGGCGTTCTCCGCGGCGTAGATGATGTCGCAGAACAGCGCCAGGGTAGCACCCAGGCCCACCGCGTGGCCGTTCATGCGGCAGATCAGCGGCTTTTCCATGTCGAGGATGGCAAACAGGATGCGCTTGGCCTGGCGCACGTCCTTGTCGAACAAATGCGGGTGTGCCGCGTTGTTGGCCAGGTGTTCGAGGTTGCCGCCGGCGGAGAAGGCCTTGCCGGCGCCGGTGAGCACCACCACATCCGAACCCTCGTCGACAGACGCGAAATGGAACACGTCCGCCAGTTCCTCGTGCATCAGCCCGTCCACGGCGTTCATCGCCTCGGGCTGGTTGAGGGTGATGGTCAGGCGGCGACCATCACGGGTCAGCAGTATGTTCTGGTACTCGGGCAATGTCTCCGGCATGGGGTCTCTCAGGCAGCGTTTTCGGTCGAAGTGGGCGCCTCGCCCTTGCCCGCGCGCGCGGCGATATCCTCGGCGGCGACGTAGGCAAAAGTCATGGCGGGGCCAATGGTACCACCCGCACCCGGGTAGCGGTTGCCGAAGGGGCTGCCGGAGTTGTTGCCCGCGGCGTACAGGCCGGGAATCGGCTTGCCGGCTTCGTCCACCACGCGCGCCTGGGCGTCGGCCTTGAGGCCGCCCTTGGTGCCGAGGTCGCCGGCGTTGATCGGCACAGCGTAGAACGGGCCGGTGTCGATGGGGCCGAGGCAGGGGTTGGGCGACATGTTGGCATCGCCGAACATGCGGTCGTAGTCGTTGCCGCCGCGGTCGAATTCCGGGTCCACGCCGGTGCGCGCGTACTCGTTCATGTTGGCGACGGTCTGGCGCAGGGCGTCCGCCGGGATGTCGATTTTCTTCGCCAGCTCGGGGATCGTGTCGGCCTTGAACAGGTAGTGGTCCCACCAGTCCACGGGGATGGTCCAGTCGGGCATGATGATGCTCGGCAGGAAGCCGCCGGCGGTCCACTTCTTGCGGAAGTTGGCGTCGAACACCAGCCAGCAGGGGTTGTTGGCGCCGGTCTTGATGTGGTCGGCGATCATCGCACCGCCGAACTCGTCGTAGCCGCAGGCCTCGTCGACAAAGCGCACGCCGTTGCGGTTCACGCACACGCTGTGCGGGCGGCCCACGTCGAAGGCCGCCTGGTGAATTTCCTCGAAGTTCGAGGCGGCGGGCATGGGCAGGTGCATGGTGGGCATCCACCAGGCGTCGTCGGTGTGCTCGGTGGCGGCGCCCAGCTTGAGGCCGGCGATCAGCGCTTCGCCGCGGTTGGCATCCTCCGGGGTGCTGCTGTGGCGGGTCAGGCCGGACACCGGCAGGTAGCGGTCGCGCAGTTCCTGGTTCCACTCGAAACCGCCGGCGGCGAGCACCACACCGTGGCGCGCGGCAATCTCGTATTCGCGACCGAAGCGGCTGACTTTCACGCCGGTGACTTCACCGCCATCCGTCAGCACTTCGTCCAGTTTGGTTTCCAGGCGCACTTCCACGCCGCGGTCGAACAGCTGCTTGAACAAATGGCCCATCAGCGCGCCGCCCTGGGTATAGCGGCGGTCGCGACGGCTGATCAGGCGCGTGCCGATATCGCTCCAGTAGCGCCAGACCATTTTCATGAAGACCTTGATCCAGCCCGGCGACTGGGTGGAGATGGCAAAGAACTCGACCAGGTCGATGGCGTAGCGACGCATGACCTTGAAGCGTGAATACTGCTCGCGCATCAGCGGGAACTTGTCGCCCAGCTGGCGGCCGTCGAAGGTGTCGCAGACGATGGAGCGGTCGGCGCGCGCGCCGGGCAGCGCGTGGAAGTAGTCCGGCCACGCGGCCACCGCCAGCGGCAGGCCCATGTTCTTGAGGTAGTACGCCATCTCCGGCGCCTTGTCCAGGTAGGCCTCCAGGCGCTCCTTCTGGATCGGCACCTCGATCAGGTTGTCGAGGTAGGTGGTGACCTCTTCGCGGGTGTCGTCGTTGGGCTCGAGCTGGTGATTGGGAATCCACATCACGCCGCCGGAGGTCGCGGACGTGCCGCCGAACTTGTGCGCCTTCTCCACCACCAGCACGGACAGGCCGAGGTCCGTCGCGCGCAGGGCCGCCATGACCCCGGCGGAACCGGAGCCGACCACGACCACATCGTAAGTTTCTTTCTCGCTCATTCGTTTCTCTCCGCTTTCGCTTCGCTGCTTGTCCCGGGAAGGCCGCGCTACCTGAACCCGCTCAGTCGGCGGGGGCGACGTTGACCCGCAGGCCGTCCAGTTCCGGCGCGAGCTTGATCTGGCAGCTCAGCCGGCTGTTGTCGCGGGTCACGTGGGAGACCATGTCGAGGGTCATCTCCTCGATATCGTCGGGCTTGCCGACTTTGGCTTCCCAGGCCGGGTCCACGTAGACGTGGCAGGTGGCGCAGGCACAGCCGCCACCGCAATCACCGAGAATACCATCCACGCCGCGGGAGCGCGCAACCTCCATCAGGGATTCGCCCACCGGCGCGTCCTCGATAGTGATGACCTCGCCGTCGACCTGGACCAGGGTTACCGTCACAGTACTCATTACAACTTACTCCTTGCAGCCGGCCCGCACGGGCGCGGCGGATTTACAGTGTCGTCGATGGGCCGGGAGCGCGCAGCGCGTCCCGGCCCGCGGGGCTCAGAACTCCCAGGCCAGCTCCAGGCCGTACATGCGCGGCTCGCCTACTGCAGCGGCATTGTGGCCCAGCGAGGATGCCAGGGCCATACCGCCCACAAAGTACTCCTCGTCGGTCAGGTTGCGCGCCCACAGCGCGGCGGACAGGCCGGTGCCGAAGATGCCGCGCCAGTCCAGGCGCGCGTTGAGCAGCTCGTAGCTGTCGAGCTTGGTGCGCGGGGCAATGCTGTCGGCGGTGTTGGAGAAGTAGAAACCGCTCTGCGCATAGAGGTCCGCGCGCAGGCTCAGGTCGCCGGCCTCGCCGGCCATGAAGGTCAGCTTGCCGTAGGCGGAACCGGAGTACTCGGGGGTGTTGGCCACCGGGCTGTAGGTGTAGTCGATACCGAACAGGCTGACGTCGCCATCGGTGAACTCGGCATCGGTGTAGGCACCGGTCACGCCCAGCTCCAGCCAGTCGGTGGGGGCCAGGGAGGCCTCCAGCTCGACACCCTCGACTTCCATCTCGGGCACATTGGCGGTGACCGCGATGGAGGCCAGGCCGCCGGGGCCGTCCGGGTCCGGGAACTCGACGCGCTGCACGTCCTCGATCCAGGACTTGTAGGCCGCCACGTTGAAGGTGGTCGGCATACCGGCGAGAACGCCGCGGAATTTCAGGCCCACCTCGACGTCGTCGACGGTCTCCACGTCGAACTTGTTACCACCGCCGGTCGCGCCGGCGTCCACCGGCGGCGCGGAGCCGTTGAAACCGCCGCTGCGGAAGCTGCTGCGGCCCTTCACGTAGGTGAACAGCTCGTCGGTGATACCCCATTCAACACCCAGTTCCCAGGACGGCTCCTCGAAGCTCTCGTCCTGGTCGGCGGCGCCGAAGGCGTCGGCCTGCTTCAGCTGCTCGATGGTCACGTCCTCCACCGTCCAGCGGAAACCGGCGGTAAAGGCGAGGTCGATGCCGGTGTTGCGCTCGATGTTGTAGGTGCCCTGTGCGTAGAACGCCTGGGTTTCCGTGGTGATGCGGAAATTGTTGGTGGCCGTGGTCGGCGGCGCCCAGGGGGTCAGGTCGAAGTAGGTCTGCGGCCACAGGGTGTCGGCCTGGTCGTCCTGGAAGTACAGGCCGACGATGTAGTCCAGGTCGCCCTCGAAGGCGGTACCGGTCAGCTGGATTTCATCGGAGATGGATTCCACTTCCATCTCGTTGCCATAGCGGCCGGTGTCGACGTTGCCGGTGATAATGGTCAGGAACGGCGCGCCCAGCTGCGGCTGCATGGTATCCATCTCGGCGCGCGATACACCGAGGATGTTCTTGATCTGCATGTTGTCGGTCAGATCGAAGGTGGTGTGGTTGGTGAAGATCCAGTCCTCGCCGTCGTGCTCGACCGAGGACGGGTGCTGGGTCTTGTAGTAGCCCAGGCGCTTTTGCTCCTCCACATAGGCGGCCAGGCCCTCGGGATAGGCCTCCGGGTGGGCCGCCAGGTAACCGGCCCAGGCGCCCTCGAAGCCGAACACGGTGTCCATGAACGGGCCGTACAGCGAGCTGCTGGCGCAGTTCAGGGCGTAGCCGTTGTTGGTCTCGCCGCACTCGTAAACGCTGAAAGTGTAGGAGGCGCCGGTGTTGGTGCCGCCGGATTCGGAGTAGGCGAACACGGAGTCGTTCTGGAAGCGCTCGCCGGGGCTGATGGTCAGCGACACGCGGCCGCTGTCGCGGTCCAGTTCACCGAGTTCGTCGCCGGTGAGGATGTTGTCGATATAACCGTCGCGCTCCAGCGTGTTGAACGCCGCGCGCAGCAGCACGGTGTCGTCGACGATCGGCACGTTGAGCACGCCTTCGACCTCCAGCAGGTCGTAGTTACCGCTGCGTACGCGCACGCTGCCCTCGAGTTCGTTGGTCGGTTTGGCGGAGGTGTAGAGCACGGCACCGCCGGTGGTGTTCTTGCCGAACAGCGTACCCTGCGGCCCCTTCAGCACCTGGATGGAATCCAGGTCGTAAAAGGTGGACGCGCCGCTGATGGTCAGCGGCACTTCGTTCATGTAGGCAATCACCGCCGAGGGCGAGCCGCTGAAGGTGTCTGCGGACTGGCCGCGAATCGAGTAGGTCAGCGAGTTGTTGCCCTGGGTCTGGCGAATGGTCAGGCCGGGCACGGCAATCTGCAGGTCGGAGTCGGTGCGAATGGAGCGCTCCAGCAGTTGCTCGGCGCTCAGCGCGTTGACCGAGATCGGCACCCGGGAGAGTCCTTCCGAGCGGCGCCGGGCGGTTACCACGACCTCTTCCAGGCCGCCGCTGGCGCCCTCCTCGGTGGCCTGGGCCACGGCGATGCCCGGGGCGGCGACGCCGCCGAGGGCGAGAATTGCACAGGCGCGGGTCACGGCGCTGCGCAAGGTGATGCGGTTGTACGGATCGGTGTTCAGCATTTTCTTATCCTCTGTTTAAACAGAATTATGGTCTTGCGATTATGGTGTTCTGGTATCCGGCGTCGGGATTATACGGCAGGCCCGGTTCATCTCTCCAACGCTTTACGCGACGCGCAAAGGCGCAAAAAATAGCGCCGACGCAGCGCGCCCTCCCCCCCTAGCGCTTGCTGAAAGTCAGCGGCAGGTGCTCGATGGAACGGGTCGCCACCGTGGGCAGGTAGCGCACGTCCTCTACCGGCATGTCCAGCCGGATATCCTTGAGCCGGCGCACGAATTCGCGCGCCGCGACCTTCACCTCCATGCGCGCCAGGGACAGGCCGACACAGCGGTGCACACCGCCGCCAAAGGCCATCTGGCGGCCGATGTTCTTGCGCGCCATATCGAACTTGCGCGGGCACTCGAACACGGTCTCGTCGTCGTTGGCCGAGGCGTACAGCAGCAGCATGTGCGCGCCCGCCGGCAGGGTCACCCCGCCGAGTTCCACCTCGCGGGTGGTGGTGCGCGCGAGGCCGCGCACCGGCGGCTCCAGGCGCAGCAGTTCCTCGACAAAACGCGTGGTGTAGCGGTCGTCGTCGATGTGTTCGTACAGTTCGCGCTGCATCTCCGGGCGCGTGGCGAGGAAGTACAGCAGGTTGCCCAGGGCGGTGGCGGTGGTTTCATTGCCGGCGATCATCAGCGCTCGCGCCAGCGAGACCACTTCCTCGAAGGTCAGCGTATTTTCCGCCTCATCCTCTGCGCGGGCGTGGATCAGGTCCGAGAGCAGGTCGTCCTGCGGGGTTTGCTGGCGTTTGCGGATTTCGGCGATGAGAAAATTCTGCAAATCGCAGATGTCCTTCGCGTTGCGGACCATCGCCTCGCGGTCCTGCATCTGGCTGATCTGGGCGGTGACCGCCAGCGACCAGCGCTGGATTTTTTCCGGGTCGAACTCGCGGATACCGAGTTGCGCGCAGATAATCTCGATAGTCATCGGCACGGCGAAATCGCTGACCCCATCGGCATGGCCCTGGTCGGCGAAGCGGTCGATCAGGCCGGAGACCACATCGGTAATCTCCGGTTCGAGCTGCTTTACGCGGTGCGCGGTGAACGCCTGCTCCATCAGCTTGCGCACCCGGGTGTGCTCGGGCGGGTCGGTCATGATGGCGTCCGGGAAGAAACCGCCGCCCTCGGCCTCGAGGATCGCCTTGAACTCGTCGAAGAAGCCCTTGGCGTAGCTGTCCTTGAAGCCGGCCTCCACCGAGAACACCACGGGGTCGGCGAATACCGCCTGCAGGTCCTCGAAGCGCGACACCAGCCACATGCCGATGCCCTCGTCGAAGTGCACCGGGTCGCGGTGGCGCATGGTCCAGTAGAACTCGTTGGGGTGCGCGCGCAGTTCCGGGTCTTTCAGGCTGGCCGAAGCGAGACTCGGCTCGTGGCCGGCCACCGGGCAACTGTCCAGGCGCGCCGATTCGTTATTGGTACTCATAGCGATCTCCTGGCGACGGTAGCGGACAGTTATTGCAGCGTGCTGCTGCTTCCGCCGGTGAACAGTTCCTGGTGCATATCCGGCAGGCCCTCGAGGCTGGGGCGGCTCTCCAGGCTGGCGCTGCGGTACTCGCGCGGGCCCTTGTTGTACACGCGCTTGAACATGCGGCTGAAGTGCGCGGGGCTCTTGAAGCCCACCCGGAACGCGATCTCCGCGATCGAGATATCGCTGGGCCGCGAGGAGGACAGCCAGCGGCTGGCGATCTTCAGCCGCTTGTCCCACACCAGCTCGGAAAACGGCGTGCCGTTCTGCTTGAGCAGGAAGGACAGGTAGCGCTGCGATATGCCGCAGGCCTCGGCCACCATCGCGGTGGACAGGCCGGGGTCGGACAGGTGGATCTCGATGTAGCGCAGCACTTCCTGCAGGCGCTTGTCGGGCAGCGACTGGCGCACCAGGGTGCAGTCCTCGCGGTCCTTGATGGCGTCGGCCACCACCTGCAGGGCGGACTCCACCAGCAGCTGCTGCACGTGGTCGGACAACTCGTCGCGATCGTTGAACACTTCAGAGAGAATGCTCTCGGCGATGGCGAAGGCGCGGCCGCTGCCGGGCACGGCGAAACCGGCGCGCACTTCCTGGGGAATGAAACGCCGCAGGATGTGCGTGGGCACGATCACGTGCATGACCTCGTGCACGGATTCGTCGTCGGTCTGGCAGTCGATGGAGAACGGCGTCATCGACTTGGTGATGGCGAAGTCACCGGCCTCGGCCACGCTGCTGCCGCTCTGGTGCGAGATGCACAGGCGGCCGCGCTTGACGAACCAGAGCACGACGACGTCGGTGGCATCCTCGCGGATATGCGACCAGGAGCGCATGAAGGACTGCTTGGTACGCGACTTGATATGGATGATCGAGCAGGAACCCACGGCCTTTTTCTCGGCGCGCACGTCGATGACCGAGCCGGTATCGATGGAATAGTCGCCCAGGTAGTACTCCTGGTTGTTATTCCCGCGATAGGCGTCCTGGCACTCCCGGTAGTTGCGCTTGTCCAGTACGAATAGCGTTTCCGACATATCCTATCCTCCGCTTGTCCAGCACCGTTCCGGGTGTGATCAACAACGCGTCGACCGCCAGTCCGGAGACCCCGGCACACAGCGCATCGCGCCAGTTTATCGCCTGGGTCAGGGTGTTTTCTTTTCCGCCCGCGCCGTTTATTCGATCTGAGACGCCAGGCGCGTACTGCCTGCCCGCACTGGCGCAGGGCCGGTGCGCTTCGCTAGCGGGTGACGCCGGAGGCCCGCAGCGTTTCCTGTTCCTCGCCCGACAGTCCCAGGATCTCGCCCAGGATGTAGGCATTGTGCTGACCCAGCCGCGGGGCGGCGTCGCCCAGTTGCGCCGGCCGCGACATCTCCCACGACGGGCCCAGGGTCGGCTTGCTGTTGCCGTCCGGGTCGGTGACGTCGCGGTAGAACTCGCGCACCCACAGGTGCGGGTCTGCGATCAGGTCCAGGGAACTCTGGCTCTTGGCCGCCGAGACGCCGCGTTTTTGCAGCTTGGTCACCAGTTCCATCGGACAGCAACCGGCGGTCCATACGGCGATCATCTCGTCGAGTTCGTCCTCGTTGGCCTTGCGGTCGGCGAGGGTGGCGAAGCGCGGGTCGCGCGCCAGTTCCGGCTTGCCCATGCACTCGGCGAGTCCGGCCCACTGCTTGCCGTTGGCCGCGGCGATGCTCACCCACTCGCCGCCGCGCGCCGGGTAGACGCCGTGCGGCGCCATTTCCGGGTGGCGGTTGCCGTCGCACTCGTGCACCACGCCGTTGAGCGCGTAGTCCATGATCGAATCGCTGATCATGCTGCTCATGCACTCCACGGCGGAGACGTCGACGAACTGGCCGACACCGCTGCGCTTGCGGTGCAACAGGGCGACCAGCGCGGCGTAGGCGGCCGCGGCGCCAAAGGTGGAATCGGCGTAGCGGGTATTCATGCCTTCCGGTGCACCGGGCTCGTGACCGACCAGAGCGCTGATCCCTCCGAGCGCGGCAAAGCACGGCGCGTAACCGGTCTGGTAGGCGAGCGGACCGTCGCTGCCCCACATGCCCATGGAGACATAGATGATCTCCGGGTTGGCGGCCTTGACGGTTTCATAACCCAACCCCAGGCGCTTGACCGCGCCCGGGCGCAGGTTCTCCACCAGGATGTCGCACTCGCCCACCAGGTCGAGGATCAGCTTGATGCCCTCCTCGCTCTTCATATTGATCTGCACGCTGAGCTTCTGCGGGTTGACCGACTGCCAGCCCGGGGCGTTGTCGATATCGTCGACGCCGAAGGTGCGGGTCACATCCAGCGAACCCTCGCTCTCCACCCGGATGACCTCGGCGCCGAGGTAGGCCAGCAACTTGCCCACATAGGGGCCGGCCCACACCTTGGTGAGTTCGAGGACGCGCACGCCCTGCAGCGGGCCGCCACGTTGCTGCGTGCTCATGCCGCACCTCCGCTTGACGCATCTGCCAGGGCGCCGAGTTGTTCGTCGCTGTGTTCGCCGAGCAGTGGCGCGGGACGCTCGATGCACGCCGGTGTCTCGCTGAGCCGGTAGGGTACGGTCGGGTACAGCGCTTTACCCTGCACCGGGTGCTCCACTTCGGCGAAGAACCCGCGGTGCTGGTACTGCGGCGATTCCTGCAGGTCGCGGCCGTTGTTCACCGCCACCAGGGTGAGGCCCAGCTTCTGCGCCTGCGCCGCGACCTCGTGCTTGTCCTGGGTCAGCAGCCATGCGGCGACGTGCTTGCGACACAGTGCCACGCGCTCGGGCGTGCAGCCGCGCTCCAGCCAGTTGGGCGGGAATTCGTCCATCCAGGCGTTGTCGTCGAGCAGCTGGCGCAGGCCGTCCCAGTGCTGCGGGGTGGACATCCAGATGTAGGCGTAGCCATCGCGGCAGCGGAAAATACCCGCCGGGCCGGCCAGGTCGTAGGCGGTGCGCTCGGGGCCCACGGCCATCTCACCGGCGACCATCTGCGCCACCACGTAGTCGCAGCGGGCGGTGAGCACCTGCTGCATGGATATATCGATGAACCGACCGAGGCCGCTGTCGTCCTGCTCGTACAGGGATGCGGCGATGCACAGGGCGGCCTCCATGCCCGACTCGTAGCTGGGCAGGAAGCGTCCCGCGGCGTTCAGCGGCGGCTTGCTGGCATCCGGCGCGCTGGGCGTGTGGTAACCCCAGCCGCTGCTGTGGAAGACGTTGAGGTCCTGGGCGTAGGTGCGGTCCTCGGGCAGGGTGCTGCCGAAGGGTGTGATGGAGGCCACTACCAGGCGCGGCCAGTCCTGCTCCAGGCGCTCCGGGTCCAGCCCCACCTCGCACAGCCAGTCGACGGCGTGATCGTCGATCACCGCATCGACCTTGCCCAGCAGCTGGCGCAGGGTCTCGCGGCCGTCATCCGACGCGAGGTCCACGGTCACCGAATACTTGTTGGTATTGAGGAAGGCAAACAGGCCGCTGCGCTCGGGGTCGTCCCCCTGCGCGGCGAACGGCCCCAGGGCGCGCGTCGGGCTACCGCTGCCCGGCCGCTCCAGCTTGATCACCTCGGCGCCGAAATCCGCCAGCAGCTTGCCGCAGTATTCACCGGCCACGCCCTCGGCGAGTTCCAGTACCTTCGTCCCACGTAAAGCGGACATTCCCGATCCCTCCGCGACCCGGTGACAGCCTAGGCTGTCACCTCCCGGGTCATCTCGTAGTCGCCGGCGTCGTCGAGCACCGCTCGCCAGCCCGGGTAGACCACGATGGTGGTAAAGGTCTCCTCGATGATCGCGGGGCCCGCGATCTCGTTGCCGGGTTCCAGGTCCGGGCCGTGGATGATCGGCACTTCCTGGAAGCCGTCGCCGAGGTTGGCGCGACGGGTGCGCGATACTTTGGCCGCACGCGAGGGTGCGTTGAAACCGTGGCCGACCAGCGGTGACGCGGTGGACACGGAAGTGGCCAGGCGTACACCGGTGATCTCGGGCACCTCGTGCTCGCGGATGTGGCCGTATTCCTGCATGTGGCGCTTGTTGAAGGCCTCGATCGCGTGGGCGCCGATACCGGCGTCGACGAAGTCCATGTCGTCCAGCCCCTCGGCCACTTTCACGTCGAAGTTCAGCGCCCAGTTCTGGCCCGGGTAGCGCATGTTCAGCTGGTAGCGCGCGGTGATGTCGCCGGCACCGAAGCGGGCGTCGGTGAAGTACTTGCGCGCGCGCTCGGCCAGTTCCGCCCACAGCGCTTTCAGGCGCTCGGGGTCGACCTTGTCTGCCGGGGTGATGTAGGAGCGCTCCTCGTCGATCGCCGGGTCGGCGACCAGGGTGCCCAGCGCCGAGAAGGTCGGCGATGCCTTGGGCACCAGCACTTTCTCGATGCCCAGCTCCTGCGCCTGGATGCCGGCGAAGGCTGCGCCGTTGCCGCCGTAGGCGAGCATGCACATTTCTTTCGGGTCCACGCCCTTGCCCGCGGTGATGCGGCGCACGCCCATGGACATGTTGGCGTTGACCACGCGGAAGCAGTCGAAGGCCGCGTCCTCGGCGCTGTAGCCCATCTCGTCACCGATCGCCTGGAAGGCCTCGGTGACACCGTCCATGCTCAGCGAGAAGCTGCCGCCGGCGAACTGCATGTCCGGCGAGAGAATGCCGAGCATGAGCAGCGCGTCGGTGATGGTCGGCTGCTTGCCGCCGCGGCCGTAGCAGATGGGGCCGGGTTCGGCGCCGGCGGAGGCCGGCCCGACTTCGACGATGCCGTTGTTGACGTGGCAGATGGAGCCGCCGCCCGCGCCCAGGGTTTCCACCTGGATCATCGGCACACCCACCAGGTAGCGGTGGTGCATGTTCCAGCCGGCCACCGCCGGCGCGGCGCCGCCGAGTACCATGGAGATGTCGTAGGAGGTGCCACCCATGTCCACGCTGAGCAGGTTCTTGTAGCCCTTGGCCACGCCCACGTGGGCCGAACCGATGACGCCGCCGGCGGGGCCGGAGGCGAGCACGCGAATCGGCGAGCCCTCGATGTATTCCTTGGTCATGACACCGCCGCTGGCCTGCATGACCATCAGCTGGTTGCCGTAGCCGGCCTCTTCCAGGCGGCTGACCAGGCGCTCCAGGTAGGAGTACACGCGCGGCGCCACGTAGGCGTTGACCACCGTGGTGCTGGTGCGGTCGTATTCCGGTGCGCGCGGCAGCACCTGGTACGAGCAGGAGACCTGCACGCCGGGGATCTCCTCGGCGACGATCTGCGCGACGCGCTTTTCATGTTCCGGGTTGACGAAGCTGAACAGCAGGGAAATCGCGACGGACTCCACCCCCTGCTTTTTCAGGCGATGGCAGACCGCGCGTACCGCGTCTTCGTCCAGCGCCTGGTGCACGCTGCCGTCGAACAGGATGCGCTCGGGCACGGTGAGGCGGCGACGGCGCGGGGTGATCTGCTTCGGCGGTTCCAGGCGCAGGTCCCAGATGTCTTCCTTGTAGCCGCGGCGGTATTCCATCTCGTCGCGGAAACCCTCGGTGGTGATCAGGCCGGTGAGCGCGCCATTCATCTCGATCAAGGTGTTGTCGGCGACCGTGGTGCCGTGGACGATGGCGTCGCAGCGGCCCATGAAATCCTGCAGCGGCAGCTCTTCCATCTCGGCCAGTTTCTGCAGGCCGCTCATCACGCCCACGGAACGGTCCGCGGGGGTGCTCAGGTTCTTGTACAGTATGACGTCGTTGCCCTTGAGCAGCGCGAAGTCGGTGAAGGTGCCACCGATATCGATTCCAACGCGGTATCCCATCTTATTTTGCTCCAAGTCCTCAGGCGGCGCGCTCGCCGCCCATCTGCTCGCGCAGCGCTTGCGTCGCCGCGATATCCACTGCCAGGTCGAAGTCCTCGACGGTGCCGGTGAAGACCACGCCGTACTTCTCACGCGCCCGCTCGACACTGACGATCTCGTCGAGCACGTCCTCTTTCACCGCCTCCGGGTTGCGCATGATGGCCGGTTCGAAACCGGCGCCGCCGCCATACTGGTAGGCGATCACCGAGCCCGAGGGCAGCATCTCGTTGGCCGAGACATCGATATGCACCTCGTCGGGGGCGCCGACACGGAAGCGGTTGGAATAGGGGCTGGCGTCGTCGCCGCCGCACATGCCGCGCAGCGGGTGGTCGACGGTGACCATCCAGGTCATCGCCGTGGTCGGCGCCAGCACCTGCTTGACGTTGAGGCTGCCGGGCTGGCCGCGCCAGCGGCCGGCGCCCTCGGAGTCCTGCACCATCTCGCGGCTCATATTGAGCATGGGGAAGCGCGCCTCAGCGTCCTCCACCTGCGACAGCAGCAGGTTGCCCAGCGCCGCCGGGCAGGAGCCCCAGCCGTCCATGCCCTCTACCGCGGAGGAGTCATGGGTGCGCGAATCCACGCCCTGGTCCAGCCACATGCGGCCGAGTTGGTCGAAGCCGATGACCGCGTTGGGCATGCCCATCTTGTACACCTGCGGCGCCGCGCGCCCGGGCACGATGCCGGACAGCGCCACACACACCGCCTCGGTGATCTCGCAGGCCGGGTGGAAGGAACCCAGCGCGGCGGGCTTGTTCGGCGGCGGGTGCGCGATGCAACCCTCGGGGATGATCATCTCCACCGCGTTGAAGAAGCCCTCGTTCTTGTTGATGGTCGGGTCCATCATGGCGACCACCTGGGTCATCACGTAGCCGCGGCTGTTGCCGAAGGTGTTCCACACGCCGACCAGTTCCTGGCGGTCGTCGGTACCGGTGAGGTCCACGGTGAGCTTGTCGCCTGCAACCTTGCAGGCCACGTGCACGCGAATGTCCTTGTGCTTGCCGATACTGTCGTGGTCGATGTACACGTCGGCCTCGTAGACGCCGTCGGGCCACGCGGAAACTTCTTCGCGCACGCGCTTCTCGGTGTGCTCCACGTTGTAGTTGATCGCCGCCTTGACCTTGTCGGAGCCCCACTTGCGGATCAGGTCGGTCATCAGGCGCACCGAGTGCTGCACGCCGCCGATCATCGCCGCGAGGTCGCCAGCGAACTCGGGCAGGCGGTTATTGCGCACCACCATGTCGAACACGTCCTGGCGCATGACGCCGCGGTGCACCAGCTTCAGGCAGGGGAAGGCCATGCCCTCGGTGTAGATGTCGGTGGCCTCGAGGGTGAAGCCGCCCGGGTCCTTGCCGCCGGTGTCGCCCTGGTGGGCCTGCAGGCACTGCACCATGATCAGCTCGCCCGCGTCGTCGTAGATCGGCGCGTAGACGTTGTAGTCGGGCAGGTGACCGCCGCCGTAGTCGGGGTCGTTGGCGAGGAAGACGTCGCCCGGACCCCAGTCATAGTCGTGCTGGCGGTCGAGGCCGTAGCGCACGGTCAGGCCGGTGACGAAGGTCAGGTGCGGCGTGCCGATGGCGGCGCCGGCGAGGCGGCCGTGGGCATCGACGATACTGCCGTTGCGCTCGTTGGACTGGTTGATGATTGCCGACGATGCGGCGCGCCCGAGGTAGGTAGCGGCCTCGAAACAGATCGTCTCCATACCGCCGCGGATAATGGCCGCGGTGACGGGGTCGACGGTCGCTGATGTGGGCAGGGGCTCGCGCCTGGCGGCGAGTTTGCGGTTCAACTCATAGGACATGCTCTTATTCCTCCCGGGACGAGTGAATCCTCAGACGGCAAAGTCGTGCAACGATACACTAAACACCCTGTTGATAAGGCGACAGCAGATGAAAGCTGATTGACATTTGACGCAATAATTTGCGCCTGCGGGCAGATTAATTTTCACCTGAGCGCACTCCATGTCACCCAGTAACTCATTCCTGGCCGGTTTTTTCCCGCCAGCGGGCAAAGGCGAGGTCCGCGCCCTTCTGCCGCTCCTCGGCCATCTCCTCGAAGTCCTCGCGCAGGCGGTCGAAGGACTGCCGGCGCAGGCGGTTGACCCGCTCGAAGTGCGGCATAACGTGGCGGGCGTACAACTCGTAGGATTTCTTTGTAGCGCCCCACTCCGCCCAGTTGTGGGCCTGCAGCAGCAACACACCGAACTCGCCCTGCTTGGCGATCAGTTTCTCGACCATGGCGATGGCGTCCGCCGGCGTACCGATCACCGCGCGGCCGGCGTTGACCAGCAGGTCTACCGGGTCGCCGTTGCCGACCAGGCCGCCCATGCCCTTGGGCGCGACGCGGTCGAAGTACTCGCACCAGCGGGCCAGGCCCTCGCGCACGTCGGCGCGGGCCTGCTCGCGGGTCTCGGCGATATGCATGGGGGCGACCAGGCGCAGCTTGCGCGGGTCCATGGTCTGGCCGTGCTCGGCGGCCACCTGGTTGGCGATCTTCCAGTTCTCGCCGAGCACGTCGAAGCCGGCGGTCTCGGTGGCCGCCACGCACAGCATGCCCAGGCCGTACTTGCCCGCGGTCATGCCGCCGGAGGGCGTGATGGCGCTGGCCACCGCGACCTCCGGGTGCGGGTGTGAGTACGGCAGCAGGTGCACCCGCGCGCGCTCCAGGGTGTACCAGGAGGACTTGTCGGTGACCTCCTCGCCGCGCAGCAGGCGCAGGATCACATCCAGCGCGCGGGCCATCATGTCGCGCTGCGCCTTGATGTCGATGCCCAGCATCTGCGCGTCGGTGGTCAACAGGCCGGGGCCGGCGCCGAACATGGTGCGCCCCATGGTCATGTGGTCCAGCTGGATGATGCGGTTGGCCACCATCAGCGGGTTGTGGAAGGGCAGCGACACCACCCCGGTACCGAGGCGGATACTGCGGGTGCGCTCCGCGGCGGCGGCGATCATCAGCTCCGGGGAGCAGATCGTCTCCCAGCCGGTGGAGTGGTGCTCGCCGAACCACGCCTCGCGAAAACCCAGTTGTTCGCACCACGCCACCAGTTCGATGTCCCGGCGCAGGGCGACCGTGGGGCTCTCGTCGATGTCGTGGTAGGGCGCAATAAACAGGCCGTGTTCCAGGAAGGGACGGTTCATGCCGGTGTCACCTCGTTATCGTTATTCTCGTGGCCGGGCCGCGGGCGCCGCGTAAACGCCGGACGCGGCCGTCGGCATAGCGTTTACTTGCGCCCGCGGGCCACCGTCAGCGGCGGGTTCAGGCGCTGGAAACTGCGGTCGATGTAGTACGACAGGTACGGGTACGGCGGCCGCGTGGCACTCACCTCGTCGAGGCGCTGCACCTGCTCCGGGGTCAGCGACCAACCCACCGCGCCGAGATTGTCGCGCAACTGCTCCTCGTTGCGCGCACCGAGGATCACCGTGGCCACCGTGGGCCGCTGCAGCAGCCAGTTGAGCGATATCTGCGCCAGGCTTTTGCCGGTCTCGGCGGCGATCTCGTCGAGCACGTCGATGACGTTGAACATCAGCTCCTCGTCCACCGGCAACCCCCAGTGCGCCACCTGGCCCAGGCGGCTGCCCTCCGGCGCCGGCTGGTCGCGGCGCACCTTACCCGCCAGGCGGCCCCAGGCCAGCGGGCTCCAGACCATGGCGCCGACATTCTGGTCGTGGGCCAGGGGCATCAGGTCCCACTCGTAGTCGCGGGTGAGCAGCGAGTAGTGCACCTGGTGGGAGATGTAGCGCGGCCAGCCGTGGGCATCGGCAATGCCCAGCGACTTCATCAGCTGCCAGCCGGTGAAGTTGGACACGCCGACGTAGCGCACCTTGCCGTCGCGCACCAGCGCATCCATGGTGGAGAGCACTTCCTCGATCGGCGTGTGGCCGTCGAAGCCGTGCAGCTGCAGCACGTCGATGTAATCGGTGTCCAGGCGCTTGAGCGCACCCTCCACCCCGCGGTGCAGGCGCAGCCGGGAGGAGCCGGATTCGTTGGGGCCGGGGCCCAGCGCCAGGCTCATCTTGGTGGTGATGATGAGCTTCTCGCGGCGGCCCTTGATGGCGCCGCCGAGGACCTCCTCGCAGGCGCCGTCGGAGTAAACGTCTGCGGCGTCGAACAGGTTGACCCCGGCCTCCAGGCAGATGTCAATCAGGCGGCTGGCCTGCTCCACGTCGGTGTCGCCAAAGGCGGAGAAAAACCGGCCGCTGCCGCCGAAGGTCGCGGCGCCAAAGCTCAGTACGGGCACCTGCAGGCCCGAGGCGCCGAGGTAGCGGTATTCCATGTCAGACATCGGCGGCGTCGCCTCCCCTGTTATGGTTATGATTTTCTGGTCTGAAGCGTCCTGCGCAACCCCGGTATTAGGCCATATGCGTACGCTTCGTACCCGACATCTCATGTGTTACCATCGACAGTCCACGCAAGCAATCCCGACTGCCCCCTGCCGGTTTGGCAAGGAGTATATAAATATGAACACGGGCGAGAATATCTTCTTCGGCGTCGACGGCCCGCTGGGCTCCATGCCGGTCAACGGCCAGATGCGCATCGCCAACCTGAGCGCCCTGCCCGGGCTGGTGCGCCGGCTCGGCGCGGACCCCACGCCGATCCTGGAACGCCACGATATCGATCCGCAGAACCTGGCCGACCCGGACCACTACGTCGAGTGCAAGTCGGTGGTCGACCTCTTCGAGTACTGCAGCAATACCTTCAACGATTCCCTGTTCGGCCTGCAGCTGGCGCAGATGCAGAACGCCGACGTGTTCGGCTGCGTCGCCGCCCTGTGCCGCTCCGCCGCCACCGTGCGCGAGTCGCTCAACTGCTTCATGGATTACATCCCCGTGGTGCACTCGCCGAACACCCTGCTGGAGATGGTCGAAGGCGAGAAGACCGCGGAGATCCGCTGGGGCCTGCGCACGGACCTCGGCCTCAACCGCCAGGCCAACTACCAGGCGGTGCTGCTGGACATGAAACTGCTGCGCCTGGTGGCCGGCGAGGCCTTCCGCCCGAGCTACGTCAACCTCGCGGTGGACGCGCGGCCGCGGGACATCCCGGAACTGGAGCGCACCCTGGGCTGCCGTTTCAACCCGACCAAGGCGGACAACGCAATCGCCTTCCCCACCGCCCTGCTCGACCAGCCGGTAACCAGCGCCAACCGTACCGTGTTCCGCCTGCTCGGCGGTTACCTGCAACAGGTGAAGATGGCCTCGCGCACCAGCCTCGCGCAGCGCGTGGAGGACTACGTGCGCGGCAGCCTGTCCTCCGGTCACTGCTGCATCGAACACTGCGCGCGCAAGCTGAGCCTGTCCGTGCGCACCCTGCAGGCCCACCTCAGCGAGCAGGGCCTGGTGTTCTCCGAGATCCTCGAGCGCCAGCGCTACGACCTGGCGCGCGGCTACCTCGCCCGCGAGGACCTGACCCTGGACGACATCGCCGCCCTGCTCGGCTACGCGGAGCAGTCCAGCTTCGGCCGCGCCTTCAAGCGCTGGAGCGGCACCACGCCGAAACTCTACCGCCAGCAGCTGGGGCGGCGCGTACAGGGCGCTTCACTCGCGGCGCAATAACGCCTGCCCCTGGGCGCAACGCGCAGCGCGCGCGCAGGGCGCCCCTTGCCCCGCCCGGGGCGATTGCGTATAAACATCAGGCCTGTAATTCCCGCCCGGCACAGCGTGCCCGGCGGCACCCATCCTACTAACAACATCGGGCCGCCCACGCGAGCCCGGGCAGCAAGCACGGAGACATTCGCATGCCAGATTCATCATCCAAACCGGTCGCGCTGGTCACCGGCGCCAGTTCCGGTATCGGCGACGCCATCGCCCGCAAGTTCGCCGCCAACGGCTTCGACCTGGTGGTCGTGGCGCGGCGCCGCGAGCGGCTGGAGCAACTGGCCGCAGAACTCGCCGACCAGGCCCGCGTCGAGGTCGTGGTGGGCGACGTGACCGACCCGGCCACCGCGGACAACGCCGTCAAGGCGGCAATGGACGCCTTCGGCCACCTCGACTGCCTGGTGAACAACGCCGGCTCCGGCATCTGGGCGCCGGTGGGTGATACCACCGACGAGATGATGGACGAGGTCATCGACATCAGCCTGAAGGGCCCCTTCCGCTTCTGCCGCGCGGCGGTGAAAGTCATGCAGCCCGGCTCATCGATCATCAACATCGGCTCGGTATTCGGCGTCATCGGCGGCATGACCGGGGGCGTGTACTGCGCGGTGAAAGCCGGCCTGATCGGCCTGACCCAGGCCATCGCCGCGGATTACGGCGCCAATGGCGTGCGCTGCAACGTGGTGGCGCCGGGCGTGATCCGCACCGAGATGACCGACGCCTTCTGGGAGGCCGAGCCGTTCCAGCGCAGCAACCAGGAACAGACCCCCTTCGACCGCGACGGCACCATGGCCGACGTGGCCAGCACGGTGTACTTCCTCGCCTCCGAGGGCGGCAGCTACATCAATGGCCAGACCATCGCCCTGGACGGCGGCTGGTCGACCACCAAGTTCCTGTGCAAGGAGGCGCTGCTGGCGGAGCGGGTGCCGCAGCAGGGCTGATTATCCGGCGGGGCCTGGCCCCGCGTTTTCCCCGACAACCTGTCGCGCCGCACCCCAGGCGCGACACGCCCCATCGCTGCGGGCGACCACTCACTCGTAGCGGATATCCAGTACCTCGAGTCCAAAGGCCAGATCGCGTACTTCGTCATCGCCCTGGCTTGCGGCCTTCTCCCGCACCGTGTCTGTGTCCGGCACCGGCTCATGACGCAATTCGATCGTCACCACGTAGGGCGACGCCAGCCGGTGTCGATCCAGCCGCAACTCGAACTCGCGAAGATCCTGCGTGCCCATGTCCTCGCCGTTCACTGACAGGCGGGTCGCGGTGTGCGCGCCGAAGTAGCGTCCGGCGATCTTCATCACCAGCGTGTCCCAGGACAGCGACCACAGGGCGAACTCGACCCGGCCACGTATTACCGACAAGCCACCGTGGGACCACACACCCCACTGCTCGGGCTCGTACCAGCCCTCGACCAGCAGGTGAGAAAAAGAACGCCAGCGGCGGGAGTGCCGCGGCAGCAGTGCGATACCGCCGTAGCGGGAGAGGCTGCCCAGCGAGCGTGCCAGGGCGAAGTCGAGTTGTTCCTCGACGCTGCGCGTTTCCGCGGGCAAGTCGCCGGGCTCGAGCAGGCGCGCTGGCACGCCCCACTGGGCGACCAGTTGCTGGTTGCCCTGCGCGTAGTGCGCCCGAATGCGCTCGACATCCTCCATCGGCAGGTAGTAGCGGCGCCCGGGGAACGGCGTAGCGGCCTGGTCCAGCAGTAACAGGTCGACCAGCGCCCGGCGCCGGCGCCGGTCCATGCTGGCCTGCCCTGGCAGGGTCAGCTGCTCCAGCAGTGCCAGAAAACGCGCGGAGGGCAGGTCCAGGCTGAGGTTGTGCTCGCGGCTGTTCGCGGGAGATTCGATACGGCAGCCGATGCGGCGCGCGAAATCCGCCACGATATCGCCGTCCGGCAACTCGCGCCGGTCGTACAGCCCCACGTCCCATTGCCGCACACTGAACACCGCATTCCAGCGTTCGATGGTGCGATGGTAATCGCGCGTGGCCGGCAGCTCGCGGTGCCGGGACTCCGACTCGAAATCGACGCGCCGGACCACGCCGCGCAGTTCCTGCAGCAACCCCGATTGCAGCATGGCCGCCTGTTCGCGGACATAGAACACGACCCGCAACGGGTAGTCGCGCAGCTGTTCGTGCAATTGCTGGAGCTCGGTATCACCCAGGAAATGCAGCCCCTCCCAGCTGAGCAGGCAGCGCGGGTACGGCGCCGCCGCGACCAGCGCGTCCTGCAGCGGCTGCGCATCGCCGTCGAGAAAACGCCGGAACAGTGTCTGGTGGCCTGAGGTATTGAGCACGGACAGCGGCGGCACGAAGATGCCCTGCGCGAGCAACTGTTCGCGGCTGTGCACCAGCGCGGCCTGCAGCGCGGTACTGCCGGCCTTGTCCAGGCCGATATGCAGGATGAGTTCGGGGAGCGCGGACACAGTATCAGGCTACAGCTGCCGTGGCCGCGCGGTGGTCAAACGCTGCGCGGACACGGCGATGCCAGGCGCGGCCTGCGGGCAGGCTGCGGGCGGGACGAAACCAGCGGCACCTGACATCGGCTCAGGCACCACAGATCTCGACGTAGCCGGACAACACGCCGGCGTGCTCCGGGAACGAGGCTTCGAGGGCCTTCGAGAACTGCCGGAGGAAATCAGCGTGGGGACGAATTTTCTCGATGGCCGCGGCCGCAGGCCCTGTATCGGCCGCTGGCAGGGCCGGGATTTCCCTGCGGTAGCGCTGCAGCCGGCGGTTGATGACCTCGCCGTTGGGTCGCCCATGCTGGGCAAACTGCATGAAATCCCGCGATATCCGCGGGTCGATGTCCTCGATCGCGATGGCGAGTTCGCGAAACGCGTCGACATGCGGCTTGCACAGTGCTTCCAGTTGTCGCGCCGCATCCTTGTCCAGGGGAGCGGCAGCTGCGCCGGCCGAATCGACGTGGTCAGCGCCGCCGGTGTACTCGCCGATGACTTCGAGGGCGATGCGCAGGGAATCCGGATCGACATGCGCATCCGGCTCAACGGCAGGGTCTGCACTTGAAAGCACGTGCGGTTCCGCCAGGAAAGTTTCTACCAGCGCCGCCTCCACCGGTTCGCGGTAGGACGCCAGCGGCGGCTCGATAGCGGCGATGGCCGCCCTGGTGGCCGCCAGTTCGGCGTCGGTGATCGGGGCGGATTGGCGCTCGGGATGGTCGGCGATCAAGCGGTTGCTGATCCTGGTGGCCAGGCGAGGATCGTCGTATACGCGGTTCACCTCGACGAGTAAATTGAGCTCGCCGCGGGTCAGGCTGCGGTTCACCGTGGCCGTCTCGGCCAACTGCCACAGCGCCGCGTCCTCGCCGATCAACTCGAGTACCCGCGGCAACAATGTTGTCCTGTCGAACGGGAGCACGTGCACGGGCGGCATGTAGGCCGCCACATTCTGGATGTAGGAAGCGGGCAGGCGCCGGGCGACATCGCCCACCCATGCGTCGAAGGGTCGCGCCACCGCATCGCGTTTCACGCACTGCATGTAGGCCGAAAACAGCTGCTCCACCAGCGGCCGTCCGATGACAATGATCTCGACCTCGTAGCCGAGCCGGGCAAAGTA
Organism: Mangrovimicrobium sediminis; assembly: GCF_004745945.1. Taxonomy (GTDB): domain Bacteria; phylum Pseudomonadota; class Gammaproteobacteria; order Pseudomonadales; family Halieaceae; genus Mangrovimicrobium; species Mangrovimicrobium sediminis. The sequence continues at coordinate 128,087 of NZ_SRLE01000014.1, forward strand.
ATCGGTCATCGCCCCGGCACGGTCGGCCGGCGCGGTGGAGAAAAACTCCGAGGAGACCAATACGGACCTGTCGGGGTCCTGTACGCGCTGCAACAGCCGGTCGATCTTCTCGTGCAGCACCTCCAACCTGAATTCCGGGTTGAGCCGGGGTGAGAGATAGTGGCCCACTTCCACACCGTTACCGCTATGGATGGTCAGGAACGACTCGTGAGTGGCCAGCAACGGGTAGCTGACGCAGCTAAACTGCGATTGCTTTTCAAACCACTCGAAGCAGTTTTGCAGGTAGGTGGTGCCGGTCTTGGGCAGACCGATGTGCAGATACAGCTTGGGCACGGGCTCTGCCCTCCCTCGGCGGTTAGTCAAAGTTGCGAGGAGGTTGCGCAGCAACGCTCCCCGCCGTCGACCCCGGTCAGCCAGTTGCGCAAGCTCACTGGCCAGGGTGGGCGCGAGCGGTTCCAGTTCGCCGGCCAGCTCTCGCAGGGTCCCGGTGTGCTCGCCGAGGACCTCGCGGTAAATCTTCGGGTCGCAGGCAACGCTGGTCGCTTCCGCCGAGGCCAGGCGGCGGTCTAACCCGGTGAGCTGATGGGCAACGTCGATGGCCCCGGGTCGCCCCAGGCTCGCCAGTTGCATCAGGTTGCGGGCCCGGGGCGGGTCGTGGGGCTCGAGCGCCGCGGCCAGCTTGCGCAGGGTCCTGGCGTGTGCCGACAGGACGTTGCGGCACAGGCGCTCAGGAGCGGACGCCTCCGCGATCATCTGCTCCACGCGCACCCGCTGCTCGTCGGTGAGCCCCGCTTCAGCCGTCAGGTAGTGCTGGATGGGCTGCAGGAAGTGCTCCGGCAGGCCGGGCAGGGCGCCGGCCAGTTCGTCCAGTTGCCGGTCCGACCAGGCGCAGTCACCGGGCTCGGGAACGCCGTCCGTATCGCAAAATTCCGGCCCGAGGTTTTCCAGCAGCCAGCCATTGAGCTGCTCGATCTGCGGCAGGACTTCCACCAACTCGCCTTGGTTGAAGCGAAATTTTTCACCGGAAACCTTCAATAACGGTGCGGTATCGTTGCGGTTCCGGTACGGGCTTTTCTTGCCGCGGACAATACTGGGGTATTCGGCGCTGATGCTCTGCATCAGGCGCACGGCCTGGGTGGATGGACTTCGATTCAGCCAATCGGCCGCATCTGCGAGCTCGTCCGGCAAATCGAGCAGGCGAAAAAAATGACGCACCGAGCTGCCGTGCTGTTCGCAAACCTGTTCGAAACTGTAGAACTCCACCGCCGGGAACACCGACCTGACCGCACTGACCCGTTCGATGATTTTTTGCGCCTCGTTGGTTTTCGCTGGATCATCACCCAGCCTGCTGCGCTGCGCAAACCAGCTGGAAAAAAAGGTCGCGGGACGGCGCAGATAAACAACCGCGCGAACCTCCCAACCGGCGGCTTCGACAAACTGCTTCAGGCTCGTCAATTCGACCGCGGACAACAGGGAGATCGCCTCGCCGGACAGCACCAGCCGACTCTCGCTACAGTGTAACGCCTGCTCCAGCTGCTGCCGGAAGCAGGTGTTTGCCGCGATGACATCGTGCCCAATCAGCAGGTTGCGCGGGAACTCCTCCGGCCTTTCGCTGAACATCGAGTAGACCGGGATAGAGTGGTTCCGGTTGTACTGGACTCCCTCAAACACGAATTCCGGGTAGTAGATACCGGCTTCACCCAGGCGCTGCGCATTGATCCTGCAGGCTTTCTGGATCGACGTGGTCCCGGTCTTGTGGAACCCCATGTGCAGTATCAGTTGCCTGTTCATCTGGATACGTGTCCGCTGGCCGTGTCGCGCGCTGGCCGGGCTTCTTCGGGGTCGGCTTCTTCGGGGCCCGCCTCATCCGGACCTGCCACATCCAGGCTGGCCCCATCCGGGACGGCGCCCTGCGACCCGGCGCAGCCCGCCTGCGCGACTATCGCATACTGGCCGGTGACCCGGCCACTGAACGAGGCGACTTCATAGCCGGCGGACAGGGCGCTGAGGGAGATTGCCCGCTCCAGGGCATGGGCCAGGGTGCCATCGACCTGGCCGGCCTCGACCTCGAAATCCGCCCTGGAGAAACCCAGCTCCAACAGGGGCTTCAATGCGTCGACGCGGGCGATGAACATGGTCCCCGCGACAAAGTGCGCCGCCAGCATCCGCTCGACATCGATACCCAGCGCGGCGCCGATCTCGCCGACCTTAGACGCATTTTTAGCCATGAATTCGCGCATCGGCGCCAGGTGCCGGTCCGGACCGAGCACCCCGAGTTGCGGACGCATCAGCAGTTGCTGCAGTCCTTTGCCGAGGCTGACACTCTCGAACAGGGCGTCGAACAACTCCTGGCGCCACAGGGTGCCATCCTCCCGGTGATGGGATTTCTTGGTGTGCCCCTTCACAACATAGGCATGCCCCGCCGCCACGATATCCGGGAGCACGCCGAGGAACGGCAGCAGGTCGCGCCCCCGGTTCTCGCAGGGGTAGATGCGGAAACTGGCGATACCGCTGGCCTCCAGCTGGCGCCGGATCTCGCCGACATGTTCATCGACCGTGGTGACGTACAGGCAGAACGAGACGCTGCGGATGGTGCGCAGGTACTCGAGCAACTGGGCGAAGACATCGAGGTAGTAGGCGTGAATGACCAGGGCGACGCTATCGCCGTCGGCGGCGATTTCCGCCGCCGGACTGCTCAGGCTGTTCTCCAGCCGATAGCGGCGCCGCAGCCCGCCGGGATCCCCATCGACCTGCGGCGACGCTGGCTCGCCAGGCGCAGCCGGCAGCAAGCGCGATTCATGGCCGCCGATGACGCGATACAGGCGCGATCCGGCCAACACACTACCGGTGCCGGCCGCTGTGGTAATGGCGTCCCGGGTCGCCTGCAGGTTTTGCTGCCCGCAGGCTTCATCCGCTTGCAGGTACGCGCCCGCCGCCCAGTCGTTCCAGGCATTGACGAAAACCAGCGGCGCATGCGGTCCGGCGTTTGCGCCGGCCTCGCGCAGCAGCGACGCCAGCCAGTAGCTGTAAACCCCGGGTGTGAAGCCGTGGAAGATGCGCGCCGCTTGTGCCCGCTGCGGTGTCTCGTCCCAGGCCAGCATGGCAGTGCGATAGCGCGGGTGGCGCGTGGGCGGCTCCTCGATGCGGTCCTTGGCGTAGTGGTAATAGTCGAAAATCTCGCCGCGAAACCCGGCGCAGGTCGCGGACAGCTGGTCGTTCACGATCGGCGCCGGATGTTCGCCCGGCGGCATCTCCACCGCCAGGTCGAAGCCGGGCGGCAGCGGCTCATCGACGGCACGACTGCAGGCGGCAAGCAGGATTTCACCGACACCTGCGCCGCGGCAGGCGGTGCGTAGATGCGCGCTGGTCGCGACGGTACCGGCCAGCGCGGAAGCGCGCTCTACCAACAGCAGAGGCCTGCCATCGACCCGCAGGTAGCGCGGATCGGCCAGCAGCGGCAGCAGTGCATCGACAAGCGCAGGGTCGATATTTTGACGACGCTGGCACCCCGTTACTCTCTCGCTGTCCGCGCTCCCCTCCCCGCCGGTCGTGCCGTCGTTCTGCCAGCAGACGCAGAACGGAAAGTCCATGCCGGCCTGGGCGAGCAGCGGCCGCAGCGGCCGCTCCAGCCGCCGCTGGCCATCGCGCCAGTTGAGGTAGTAGCAGAAACCCCGGATACCGAACTGCCGGGCGAGGTCCGCCTGGACACGCTGCACATCGCGGTCCGTCTGCGAGTTCCTGTCCTCCTCCAGCGGCTGCCGCGGCTGCTGGTGCCCGGGGTACAGCGGCTTCGCGCTGCGAACCTTGGCCCAGAGCGGGTTCTCCCGGCGCCACAGCCAGCCTCTGCCCGGACCGCGGTGAAATTCCGGCCGGTGGAACGCGATAACGCCTGGCTCGCCCTCACCCGCTTCGGCGCCCACCGCAGCATTGGTTCGCGACTGGTCCGTCGCCTCTGTGCACGCTGTCGCCAGCCAGCGGGTATGGAAGCGGTTGCGGTTGGCGGTTTCGCGCAAATAGTCGATGCGCCCCTCGGTGATCGACTCGTAGTGGTACAACTGGCTGCGCGCGCAGTACACCGTCAGCAAACCGCGCTCACCGGCACGCAGGCAGTAGTCGACGTCCTCGAAGCCGTTGCGGTAGCCCGTGTCGAAGCCATCGAGCTCCAGGAACAGCGCGCGGCGCGTCAACAGGCAGGCGCCGGTGACCGCGGCGACCACGCGGTCGTCGCTGACCATGGCATCCTCCCGCGGACGCCCCAGCCCCAGGTGGTAGGGCAGCCCGTGCCTATCGAAAGCGATACCGGCGTGCTGTACCAGCGCGTTGCCGGGGAACACCAGGCGGCTGCCGACCACGCCGACCTGCGCGTGTTGCTCCAGGGTGTCGAGCATGGGCTGCAGCCAGCCCGACATGGGAATAGTATCGTTGTTCAGGAACAGCAGGTGCTCGCTGCGCGCCCGCAGCGCACCGGCATGGCAGGCTCGGGCAAAGCCCTGGCAGCTGCCCGTGTCGACGATCTCGACCCCGGTGACCAGCCGCAGCAAGTCCCGGTCGGAAGCCTGCGAACCGTCATCGACGATGATGATTTCGTACCCGGCCGGCGTGTTGCGCTGCAGGTGGTAGAGGCACTGCAGCGTGTACTCGACGCGGTTGTGCATGGGTATGACGATCGAGCAGCACGGATTTCCCGGTCGCTCGAAATGCAATTGTGCGGCCCGGTCACTGGCCTTGCGCCCACAGTCCTGTGCGCCCTGACGCACCAGCACGTCGGCAATGACAATGGCCGTATCCGTCGGGCGGTCCGCCACGACGCGGAAATCCGCGCCGTTGGTGCGCCTGGTGTGGCGGGCGTCGTCGATCTGGAATTCAAAGGTGACGAAGTCGTTCGAGTTGCTGACCGCCTGGCTCGGGGTGCGCTTGAAGGCGCCCGGCTGGCCGGGGACGATATCAACGCTGTCGTCCTCGGAGTCGTATTCAAGCCACAGGCTGGCGTCGAAATCGCAGTACAGGGTGACCTCGATGCTCAGCCGGCTGCCCAGCATCTGCGCGGCAACCGGCAGGCACATATACAGCCAGGGAGCACCCATCGGGTTGCTCGCCTCGATACAGGGTCGGTCCAGCTTGTCGAGGGTACGCGTGCGGCTGTCCGGGGCATCCATGGCGGACAGGGCGAATTCACTGGCGACGGTCGCGCGTTCACCCCCCGACCAATGGGATCGGAAAATCGGACAGATAAACCCGTCGGTTTCTCGCGTCACGCGTGGGAAGACCTCCATTGTCTTCGCCGCGGTATCGCTGCCGGGGCACTCTGGAAAGCGCCCTCACCAGCAGCCTTTCCGCCGGCACTGGCCGGGAAGCGTGAATTATTGGACGTTGCTTCCAGGCGTCATCAGGATACCAGGGCACCGGTACAGACCGGACACTGATGGCGACACTCTACCAGATAGCCGCAGCCCTTTGTGCAGCTTGTGCAACGCAAGTGGAGAATTCGGAAGGAACACGCAGCGGGGGCTGCAAGGCCCCCGTGTGCGCAGGGAGCAATATCTCAGCCCATACCCAGTTCGGCTACCGTCTTGCGGCAGTAGTAGTCGCGGAACATGACGAACTCGCCGTCGACGATGCGCGTGGCGTTCATCACCGGCAGCGGCATGTGCTTGTCGCCCATGACGTGGGTGTCGATGCGCTCGGCGAGCAGCCACTCGCCGTTGCAGGCGATATTGAGCACCTCCACGTCGATGCGGGTGAGGTGGGCGAAGACCATCTTCAACCACTCGCGCACCGCCTCGCGCCCGACCATGGGCTTCTTCTCCGGGACGTTGTCGTAGACGCCGTCGACGGCGAACATGTCCGCCATGGCGTCCCACTCGCGGGTGGCCCAGTAACCGAGAAAACGGCGCATCAGCGCCTCGTTGTCGTTCATGTGTATCCCTCTTATTTTGCGGGTTTGACGGCGGGCTGCGGCCGCGCCAGGACAATCTGGAACTCATCCCCCGGACCCTGCGGAATGTGCACGCCGCCGGACAGGTCGCAGATCTGCTCGAAATGGGTGGCGATATCCTCGGCACTGGCGGGCGCATCCAGCGCCCCGTGCCAGCCCTCGGTGGCGCCGATGAAGACCCGGGCGATGCGCCCGACGCAGGCGGAGTACACCGCGTGGGTCGAGGTGCAGGCCTCGCTGGCCAGGTACACCGCGAGGCCGGTGTTGAATGCCGGCGACATGGCGTCGCCGATCACCGCCATACGCTCGGCGGCCTCGGCCATCGCGGTCTCGCCCATGCGCTCGGCCAGCTCCGCGCTGACCATGTCGGTCATGCGACTGATGGCGTTGGGCATGACCGCGTTGCAGGTGATGCCGTGGGGGGCGCCCTCCAGGGAGAGCACGTTCATCAGGCCGGTGATACCCGCCTTGGCGGCGGCATAACAGGCGTAGAGTTCGCTGCCGTACATGCCGGTGCTGGAGGACGTGAACACCACGCGGCCGTAGCCCCGGGCCTTGAAGTGCGCCCACGCCGCCTGGGTGACATTGAAGCTGCCGCCGAGGTGCACGCGCAGGATGGCGTCGAAGTCCTCCTCGCTGTACTCCTCGAAGGCCTTCACGCGCATGTTGCCGGCGTTGTTGATCACCGCGTCGACGCGGCCGAAGGTCTCCAGCGCCGTGTCCACGATAGCCTGCGCCCCCGCGCGTGAGGCCACGCTGTCGTAGCTGGCGACGGCGCGCCCGCCGGCGGCGGTAATCTCCTCGACCACGGCGTCCGCCATGGAGCGCCCGGCGCCGGGCCCCTCGACGCTGCCGCCGAGGTCGTTGACCACCACCGCGCCGCCGCGACGCGCGATATCCAGGGCATAGGTGCGGCCGAGGCCGCCGCCGGCACCGGTGACGATCGCCACCCGGCCGGCAAAGGAAATATCCGTCATCTTATTCTCCGCGTTGCGATTACTGCCTGGTGCAGCCTACACCGGGTCCCACTCCAGCGGCAGGCGGTCGATACCGAACACGCCGCCGGAGTGGTACTCGTATTGCTCACCCTCGGCGATGCGGATATTACGGAAGCGGGCGAGGAAGGTCTCGATGACCATGCGGATCTCGCGGCGCGCCAGGTGCATGCCCAGGCAGATGTGCGGGCCGGTGGCGAAGGAGACATGCCGCCCCTTGCGCTCGATGTCGATACGGTGCGGCTCGTCGTAGGCCAGCGGGTCGCGGGAGGCCGCGGGGGTGGACAGCACCACCACGTCGCCGGCCTTCATCTGCACACCGTGGAACTCGCAGTCGCGGCGCACGCGGCGGGTAGGCGTGGCCACACCAAAGGCGCGCATGAACTCCTCTACCGCGCCCGGCAGCAGGTCCGGGTTGTCGCGCAGGCGGTCCTGCAGGGCGACATCGCCGGCGAGGTGGCGCATGACCCAGCCGAGCACGCTGTACACGGTGTCCAGGCCGCCGATGTAGAACAGGTAGCACATGCCCAGCAGTTCCTCCTCGGTGAGCGGGCGCTCCTTGTTGTAGGTGGCGCCTACCATGCCGCGCAGCAGTTCGGTGGTCGGGTTCTCGCGCTGCTGGCGCACGAACTCCTCCATGTAACGCAGCACCGAAAGCATCGCCCCGGCGCGTTTCATCATGTCCTTCTCGCGCAGCATCAGGCGCTCCCACTCGAGGAAGTCCTCGAGCTTGTCCTTGGGCATACCCATGAGGTCGAGGAACACGTGGGAGGGAAACATCTCGGCGAATTCGCTGATGAATTCGCAGGAGCCGCGCGCGGCGAAGCGGTCGATCAACTCGTCACAGGCCGCCTGCACCGGCGCGTCCATCTCGCGCACCCTGGCCGGGGTGAAGAACGGGTTGAGGATGAACCGGTAGTAGTGGTGCTCCGGCGGGTCGAATTCCAGCGGGTTGAGCTTCCAGGTGATGCCCAGCGGTTCCAGCGCGCGGTAGTCGCTGGAGAAAGTCTCCCAGTCGCTGAACGCCTCTTGCACGTAGGCGTTGCGCGAGATCACCCAGCCCGGCGTGCCGAACAGCACGTCGGTACACCAGTCGATGCCAGTGCCCTCGTGCAGCTTCGCCACCGCCAGGTAGGGGTCGTCCCCGGCACTGGTATAGGCCTCGTAACTCATGTCGATGACGCGCTCGGCGGGCACGTGCCCGGGAACGGCGCTGGCTGCGGTATCGGGTGATGCGGTCATGCTGGGGCACCTCTGTCGGCGTTAATTATCGTAATGGCCCCGTCGCTGACACACAGCGGCGGCGGGGTTTCGGGTCCGGCGGACATCATACTTTGCATCGCAAAGTAAATAAACACAAAAAGCGACCCTGGCGTTGCATTTCACGCCATTCCCCTTCGCGGCGCAGACAGGCGAACGGTAAAACCCATTGACCGGGGCACTAACTTTATCGTACAAAGTTATTGTACTTTGCAATACAAAGCTATAGGCACAGGTCCGGCGCCAGACCGGCCAGCCCACACCCACAATACCGATAACAGGTGGTTCACATGCTACTGATACGCCCCCGCCGACTGCAGTCGGCCACGGTGCTCGCCCTGTCGCTGATCGTCGCGGCACCGGTCAGCGCACAACTCGAGGAAGTCATCGTCACCGCGCGCAAGCGCGAGGAATCGATCATGAAGATCCCGGTGGTCGCCACCACCCTCGGCCGCGAGCGCATCGAGCAGTTCGGGCTGGATTCGGTCAACGGCATCTCCGACCAGGTGCCGGGCCTCAACGTCGGCAACCAGGTGCTGGCCAGCGGGGTGCAAGTCACCCTGCGCGGGGTCGGCACCTCGACCCTGAACCCCGCCGTGGACCAGTCGGTGGCGCTCAACGTGGACGGTATGCAGATGACCCAGGGCTACGCCTACCGCATGGCGATGTTCGACATGGGCCGGGTGGAAGTGCTCAAGGGCCCGCAGGCCCTGTTCTACGGCAAGGCCAGCCCCGCCGGCGTCATCTCGATCACCACCGCGGACCCGGGGGACGAACTGGAACTGCTGCTGCGCGGCGGCTACGAATTCGAGACCGAGGAAAAGATGACCGAGCTGGTGCTGTCCGGCCCGCTCACCGATACCCTGGGCGCGCGCCTGGCACTCAAGTACGCGGATTCAGACGGCTATTTCACCAACACCGCGGAGCCCGGCTACGACCCGCTGCCCGAACTGCTCGGCGACCCCGCCCTGGGCGGGCGCACCCCCGACAGCCGCGACTTCAACGCCAACGAGTACTGGATGGCCCGCGCCACCGCCCTGTGGGAACCGACCGACGTATTCAGCGCCCGTTTCAAACTGAACTACGCCCACGACGAGACGCCCAACAACGGCGGCCTGGGCCAGCTCTCCTCCTGCCCCGACGGCACCGACGGCCTGTTCCTCAACTTCATCGGCGGCAGCGAGAACTGCAAGGTCGACGACAAGACCAACGTGATCTCGCTCAACCCCGACTTCTACCCCAATGTGAAAAATGGCGGCCGCCCGTTCAGCGATGCGGAGCAGCTGTTCACCACCCTGGAGTGGAACTATGAAGTGGCCGAGGACCTCACCCTGACCTCGGTGACCGGCTACTACGACATCGACATCGAGACCATGATCAACGGCACCGCCACCACCCAGTTCGGGCCGGCCTTCGCCGCCAATAACGACATGACCCGCGAGGACCTCACCCAGGAACTGCGCCTGACCTCGGACTACGACGGCGCGCTCAACTTCATGCTCGGCGCGTTCTACCAGGACAGCACCACGGAGTTCCTCGTCGACCTGCCCTTCAACCAGATCATCGCCGGCGCCCAGGCCCTGGACCTGCCCACTCTGGGCCGCGCCCTGCACACGGTGGACGGCGAGGCCTGGTCGCTGTTCGGCCAGGTGCTTTGGAACATCACCCCGGAGCTGGAACTGGGTGCCGGCGTGCGCTGGACCGACGAGGAGCGCACGCACACGGTGATCGACTCCACCGCCGCGGTGTTCGGCGTGCCGCCGTTCAAGGTGAATCTCGCCGAACCGGAGATCAGCTCCGACGACTTCTCACCGGAACTGTCGCTCACCTATACGCCGACCGACGATCTCACCCTGTTCGCCTCGCTCAAGCGCGCCTTCAAGTCCGGCTCCTTCGACGTCGCCGGCCTGCCCGGCGACGGCGAGAAAACCTCCTTCGACGACGAGAAGGTCACCGGCGGCGAGGCGGGCCTCAAGGCGCGCATGGCGGGCAGCCGCGTGCTGTTCAACGCCGCGGCCTACTACTACGAGTTCAGCGACCTGCAGGTGGAGCGCTCGGACTTCGACGCCAAGACCGGCCGCTTCCTCACCCACACCATCAACGCAGCCAGCGCCGACGTCTACGGCATCGACATGGACATCGCCTGGACGCCCGAAGCGCTCGAGGGCATGACCCTGTACGCCGCGGGCAACTGGAACCGGGCGGAGTACGCAGACTTCGACAACGCCGCCTGCAGCGGCGGCCAGACCATCGCCGAGGGCTGTAACCTCAACTACAGCCCCAACGCCAACGGCGGCGCCGGCGGCTACATCGCCCAGGACCTGGGCGGCGAGTCGCTGCTGCGCGCGCCGGAGTGGGCGGCCAACGCCGGCTTCGACTACCGCGTGCCGGTGTTCGGCGACATGCTGCTGGCCCTGGGTGCCAACGCCAGCTACGCCTCGAAATACCTGGCCAATCCCCTGGCCCGCGACGACATGTGGCAGGACGCCTACACCAAAGTCAGCGCCAGCATCGGCCTCTCCGGGCGCGACGAAGCCTGGGAAGTGCTGTTGATCGGCGACAACCTCACCGACGAGCTGGTGTGCGGCAGCCTCGGCGAGGCGGACTACGCCAACGCGGGGCTGTTCGGGGATATCGTCACCGGTGCGGAAACCGCCGGTGCCAGCGGTGTGACCGAGCTGGCCTGTATTACCGACCCGGGTCGGACCGTGTGGTTGAAGTTGACGCTGCGGCCGACGGCCTGGCTGGGTGGCTGAGGCTTGCTGGGGGAGAGAGCGGCCGAGGCCGCGCTCTTTGCAGCACTGAAGATCGAAGCCGGCTTGCGCCGGCTTTGTTTTGCCCTGAAGTTCACCGGGCTGGAGTGCTCAAGCTAACGTTTGCGCCCGCTGGAAACCAGCGGGGACGCGGCCTACGCCGCGCTGGCCCCGAAGCAGTGTTGGGCCACGGCCTGGGCCTGGCCACTGCGGCCGCCGAGTTCGGAGATCAGCGCCTTCATGCGGTAGGTCCACAGGTGCAGGTCCATCTCCAGGGTCATGCCCATGGCGCCGCTCATCTGGTGCACGTCGTAGATCACCCGGGTGGCGCTGTCCTGGGCGTGCAGGGCCGCCAGCGCGGCATCCCCGGCATCGCCGGACCAGGCCGCCTTCAGCGCCAGCCAGCGCACGCCGCCGGTGAGCACCGCGCACTCGGCAATGCGGTGGCGCAGGGCCTGAAAGGTACCGATGGGACGGCCGAACTGCTTGCGCACGCTGATGTGCTCCACGGTGGCGTCCACCGCCGCCTGCAGCAGGCCGGCCATCTCGGCGGCGCAGGCCACACGCATCCAGTTGCGCACCGCCTCGGCCTGTTCGGCGGGCAGCGGCGTAACTTCCGGTGAGCCGGTGAGCCGGCCCATGGGGTAGGCGAACAGGGAGTCCGGCAGTGCCTCGACATCGTCCGGTGTCGGGTGGGCGATACCCACGCTGTCGCCGTCGATGACGATGAGCGTCTTCGCGCTGGCCACGTAGCGGCCGGGACGGCCGTTCTCGATCACCGCGATGGGCCGCGGCAGTTCCAGGTCCAGGTGCGGGCGCACCAGCATGGACAGCGCGATCTCCGCGGTGTACGGCAGGCGCGCCAGGCGCTCCACCGCCAGCGCGGCGGACAGCGGGCCCATCTCGGGGATCGCTGCAATCTCGAAGTACTGGCTCTCTTCCAACTCGTTGTCCAGCTCCTGGCTGACCAGGGCGAAGCCGTGGAAGTCCACCGGCGAAGTGGCGAAGCGCTCGGCGAGCTTGTCCAGTGCGCCCTCGACCGCGAGTTGGTCGTCGTTCAGTGCAAAGTCCATCAGCGCGGCTCCCTCGGCAGTTCCAGGAATTGGGTGGCGATCAGGTTGAGCTGGATCTCGGCGGCGCCGGAGGCGATGCCGGCGACGATGCCGCGCTGGTGGTGCGCCAGCAGCAGCGGGTGGGCGCCGCTGATCGCCTCGGGCACGTGCTCGACCACGAACTCGCTGACCAGGCGCTCACAGATCACCGTGGCGAAGCGGCCGACGCTGGCCTCGGCACCGGCGATGATGCCCTTGGCGCGCTGGTCGATGATGCTGTAGCTGTACAGGCGCGCGGCCTCACAGGCGGCGTGGGCCTTGGCCGCCTGCTCGGCGACGCCGGGGCCGAAGCTGCCCCTGGACTGCAGCAGTTTCACCGCGTCCGCGAGGGTCTTCGAGGCCAGGGCGAAACGCGGGATTCCCACGCGCTCCAGCGACAATGCCTTGCCGACGATCTCCCAGGCCTGCCCCTCCTCGCCCAGGCGCGCGCTCTCCGGCACCTCGACGTCGTCGAAGAACACCTCGTGGATGTCGCCCTCGCCGATGATGCTGGGGATATCGCGCACGGTGATACCCGGCGTGGTCATCGGCAGCAGGAAGATGGAGATGCCGCCCTTGCCCTGGGAGGTGCGCGCCAGCAGGAAGCAGGTGTCCGCGTCGCCGGCGTAGGAGGTCCAGATCTTCTGGCCGTTGATGCGGTAGACATCGCCCACGCGCTCGGCGCGGGTGCGCAGGGAGGCCAGGTCGGAACCGGATTCGGGCTCGGAGAAGCCCTGGCACCAGATGGTCTCGCCGCGGGCCATGGGCGGGATGTAACGCTCCTGCTGGGCTTCGGAGCCGAACAGCATCAGCGTCGGGCCGATCCAGTTGACGTTCATGTACTGCCCGCCGCGGGGTTCGCCGGCCATCCACATTTCCTCGGCGAGGATGAAGGCGATCCACGGGTCGGCGTCGCGGCCGCCCCAGCGTTCGGGCCAGTGCGGTACCAGCAGGCCCGCCTCGGCGAGGGCGCCGCAGAACTGCTTGGCGAAGGCCGACTGCTCCTTCGAGGCGGGGCCGTGGGCGATGTGTTCCCAGTTATCGGGCAGGTTGTCTTGAATAAACTGACGGACAGAGGCGCGGAAGCTCTCCTGTTCGCTGGTCCAGGCAAAATCCATCGGGCGCGTTCCAGGTGTTGTTGACGTTATCGGGCGGCGGCTTCAGCCGTCTTTCTTGCCCTTGCTGCCGATGCCGGCGACGTATTTCTCGATGCCGGCCAGGTAATCCGGGTTGAGCATCAGGGCGCTGTTGGCCATGCGCTCCACGTGGCGGGCCTGGTCGCGGCCCAGTTCCCAGCACATCTCGATGGCGAGCTTCGCGGTACCCATCTGCTCGCCGTGCTGCTTGGCCAGGTGCCGGCAGAACTGCATGACGTCGTCCTCGAAGGTATCGTCGGGGAAGACCTCGTGCACCAGGCCCATAGTATACGCGCGGTCGGCGTCCGCGGGCAGGTTGGCCATGATCAGGTAGCGCGCCCAGTGCGGGCCGACGATACGGGTCAGGCGGCTGACGCCGTTGGAGGCCGGCAGCACGCCGAACTTGCCTTCCGGAAAGGCGTAGGACGCGCTCTTCGCCGCCAGGCGAAAATCGCAGGACAGGGACATCTCCAGCCCGCCGCCCACGCAGGTGCTGTGGTGGGCGATCACGATGGGCTTCTCGATGTGCTCCATCTCGTCGTAGATGCGGTGCATGCCGTTCAACTGCAGGCGGTGGCGCTCGCGTACGGCCACGCCGGTGCGGTCCGGCGAGGGTACCGAGCCGTCCTTGGTGCCCGCGCGCAGGTCGGCGCCGGAGCAGAAGAAGCGGCCGGTGGCGCGGATCAGCATTACCTTGAGTTCCGGCGTTTCGCGGAAGCGGATCAGGGCCTCGTCGAACAGCGCCATCATGTCCGGGGTGATCGCATTGAGCTTGTCCGGGCGGTTCAGGGTGGCGATGAGGATGCCGTCGTTGTCCTCGGTCAGCAGGTGCGGTGCGTCGGTCATGTGGTCTCTCCTATCCCCGGGTGCGCGGCAGGCCGAGCGCGCGCTCGGCGATCATGCTGCGGTGGACTTCGCTGGTGCCGCCGTAGATCGTCGTGCCGTGTGCGTGACGGTAGGCGAGGTTGATCTCCCCGGCGGCGCCCTCGCGCTTGGACAGCGAGTACGGCGCGGTGAGGTCGAGCAGGTCGCGGGAGTCGGACTGGAACTTCTCCGAGGAGAACATCTTGGTCATCGGGCCGAAGGCCAGGTTGGGCATCTTGTTCACACCCGCCCACAGGGCGCGGTTGCCAAGCATCTCGGAAATATAGAAATGCGCTCGGCAGCGGGCCAGGCGCTTCTGCGCGTCGACCTGTTCGATCAGCTGCCCGCCCTGGAACTGGATCTCGCGGCACAGTTCCTCGGCCGCCTCGCACATGGCGCGCTGGCTCTTGGCGAAACCGCCGCCGTGTTCCAGTTCCAGCGCCGCGGCCATCACCTTGACGCCGCCGTCCACCGGGCCCAGGCGGTAGCTGTCGGGCACGATCACGCCGTCGTAGAAGGTCGCGTTGGTGCGCTCGTCCTGGAAGGTGTACACCGGCTGGATCTCGATGCCGGGGCTGTCCAGGGGCACCACGAACATGGTCAGGCCCTTGTGCTTGGGCACGTCCGGGTTGGTGCGGGTGAGCATCAGCACGTACTGGGCGATGTTGGCGCCGGAGGTCCACATCTTGGCGCCGTCGATGCGCCAGGAGCCGTCCTCCAGCTGCGTCGCCTTGGTCTTGGCGGCGAACACGTCGGAACCGCAGCCCGGTTCGCTGTAGCCCAGCGAACAAATCGCGTCGCCGTTGACGATCTTGGTCAGGACCTCTTCCTTCAACACGTCGCCGCCGACCTTGCGGATCATGGTGCCGACCAGGTTGGTGGTGCCCACCGGGTGGCTGGTCCAGCCCTGCTCTTCCCACACCTTGTACATGGCGTTCATGACGTAGGGCTCAGCCTCGCGGCCGCCGTATTCCTTGGGCCAGGACGGGAACAGCAGCTTGGCCTCGGCCAGTTTCTTGTGCACACCGGCGTCGAAGCCGTCGAAGGAGTAGTGCGCCTTGGCGCGCAGCTCCGGGGTGAGCACGGCGTTGAAGAAGTCGTCCAGCTCGCGGCCCATGGCCTCGGCTTCTTCGCCGAGTTCGAAGTTGATCAGCACCTCGCCCACCTCGGGCAGCGCGGCTCTCTCACCGGCGTACAGGCGGCGGCCGGCCTCTTCCAGGAAGCGGGTCGGGTCGCCCCACACCAGCGGCCAGGCGCGGGCGCGCAGGTTGTACAGGTGAATGTCGTATTCCGTGGCCAGGCCGTAGCCGCCGAAGGTGTGCAGCGACTGGGTCACCGCGCGCGCCGCGGTGTCCGCCGTCCACCACAGGGACAGGGAGATCAGCGCGCCGGCCGCCTCGGGCTCGTGCACGATGTCGTGCACCGCGCGCCAGGTCAGGTACTTGCCGCCGTCGACGTCGACAATGAGGTCCGCCAGCGGGTGGGACATGCCCTGGTAGGCGCCGATCGGCTGGCCGAAGGCCTCGCGCTCGCAGGCGTATTCCGCGGCCAGGCGAATCGCCTCGCGCGACAGCCCGGACAGGGCGATGGCCATGAGCAGCTTCCACTCCTCGATGGCCTTGTCGAACTCGGCCACGGCATCGGCGCCGCTGGCCAGCACGGTCTTGTCCGCGGCGGCAAAATCAATTTCCGCAATCGGCGTGGAGGCCAGGTTGTCCTCGCCGCGCTCGTCACCGGCCAGGGTGACCAGCACTACCGCATCGCCCTCGCGCGCCACAGCGACGTCGGCGACAGCGCCGCCGGCCAGCCACTGCACCGGCTGCGCGGCGATATCGTGCATGGCCAGGGTCAGCACCTTGCCGCCCACCAGCACTTCCTCGAGCAGTTCCGCCTGTGCCTCGCCGCCCAGCACTGCGAGCAGGCGCGCCGCCATCAGGGTTTCGGCGAGGGGGCCGGAGGCGATGGTGCGCCCGGCCTCTTCCATCAGCACCGCGGCGTCCATGGTGCCCAGGCCCAAACCGCCGGCCTCTTCCGGGATACGCAGGGCAAAGGCGCCCAGCTCCGCCAGGCCCTGCCACAGCGCGGCGTCGAAACCGCCCTGTTCGGCCGCGGCGCGCACGCGCTCACTGTTACTGTTTTCATCAAGGAAGCGAGCGAATGACTCGCGCATCATCCGCTGATCTTCGGAAAGATCGAAATTCATAACGTGGTGACTCCGGATACGGGCTGGGACAAGTTCAGGCTACAAGTTCAGGATAAATCGGCGTCGAAAACGAAGGGGCCGCGAACTGCGAGCGCCGCTGGCGAAACAGGCCGCAACACGAGCGCTGTTCCGGCCTCGCCCCCGCGTAATCGCTATTGGTATGAGGGCATTCATCGGCTTCGACCAAATCCAGACAAGGGTACTATGTGCCGTCCAGAATGGTCAACTTGATCAACACCACTGTCTATTTGCTGTACAAATGCGCCAAGTATTGGCAGCATGCCATACCGGCAGGAATTACTACAACACTGTCGTATATTACCGAAATAACAGTACACAAGCGGAGTAATTACAGGTGATTGGAGAAGACCCCCTCGACCTGGACGGCCAGGTCGCCTTCGTTACCGGGGCCGGCCAGGGCGCCGGCCGCGGCATCGCCCACGCACTGGCGCGGCACAATGCCGGCGGTGTGGCGGTCAACGATTTCGTCGCCGAGCGCGCCGAGATCGTGGCGGCGGAAATCCGTGAGCTGGGCGTGCCCGCGGTGGGTGTGCAGGCGGATGTCGGCGATCACGCCTCGGTGGCAGCGGCGATGAAAACCGCTGCGGAAGCGCTGGGGCCGGCCACCCTGCTGGTGAACAACGCGGGCAACGCCGGGCCGCGCGCGGACATGGGCTTCTCGCCGCCGTTCTGGGAGGCTGACCCCGGCGAGTGGGACAAATTCATGCGCACCAACCTTTACGGCGTGATGAACTGCTGCCACCTGGCGCTGCCGGCGATGGTCGAGGCCGGCCGTGGCCGGGTGGTCACTATCGTCTCGGACTCCGGCCGGGTCGGCGAGGCGCGGCTGAGCGCCTACTCCGCGGCCAAGGCCGGCGCCGCGGCGCTGATGCGCTCGCTGGCCAAGGAGACCGGACGCTACGGTATCACCTGCAACGCGGTGTCGCTGTCCACCCTGGAGCCGCCGATGTCGCCGGAGGAACTCGAGGGCCTGTACGCCAACGAGCGGGTCAAGGCGCAGCTGTCGCGCTACACCCTGCGCCGTTTCGGCAAGCCCGACGATGTCGCCGGCATGGTGCTGTTCCTGTGCTCCGACGCCGCGGCGTGGATTACCGGGCAGACCTACCCGGTAAACGGCGGCTATTCCTTCAGCCAGTAACCGGCTTCGACAATCCCCCAGCCTGGCCGCCACCGGCGGCCAGGTGAAACACAATAAGTGACCGACCGGCCACTTGAATGCGCGACGCGCTTGCGCGCCACGTCCCGATAAAAGCAAACACAAAGGAGACCGCCATGACCGACTCTGCAGCGCTGCAAACCCTGATCGACAAGGACCAGATCCGCGAACTGGGCATGCTCTACTCGCGCGGCGTCGACCGCAAGGACGCGGCCCTGTTGCGCACCCTGTACACCGCCGAGGCCACGGACACCCACGGCGACACCTTCGACGGCCCCGCCGACAAATACGTGGATTTCCTCGAGCAATCCTTCCCCTACATGCGCTACAGCGGCCACCACATCTGCAACCACCTGATCTCGGTGGACGGCGATACCGGTGAGGGAGAGATCTACGCCCTGGCCTGGCACATCATCCCGGACGGCGCCGGCGGCTGGCAGGAGGATTTCATGACGGTGCGCTACATCGACCGCTACGCGAAGGGCGATGACGGCCGCTGGCGTTTCGCCAAGCGTGTGGTGACCTACGACCTGCGCGCCCGGCGGCCGCTGGTCACGCCAGAAGATGCCGAACCGCGCGGGGAGGACCCCAGCTACAGCGTCCTCGCCAGCCGCCTGTTTGCCGCGGGGCCGCGCATCTAGCGAGGCCTTGGCGAGCAGGCACGACACCCTGGCGCCGCAAGGGCGCTGGGCGTGCGTTCTGCGCTGATATTAAATGTTCAGGCCGCGGGCGCGGCGTCATCCTCGGCGTCTACCGGGCCGCTGTAGCGCTCGACCAGTTCCGGGTAGTGCTCGCGGGTCAGGCTGCCGAACAGGGTCAGGCGCATCATCTCGTCCATGAAGCGCTTCTGCATTTTCGCCCGCGCCTTGCTGCCCTTGGCATGGGCGCCGACCCAGATCGGCCAGAGCAGCGCGCTGGACAGGGAAATGAAGGCGAACACCTCCACGTCGATATTCTCGCGACCGTAGCCGCCCTCGGCAAACTGGCTGAGTTCCTTCACATATTTCTTCCAGAAGCGGTCGGTGACCACCCCCTGGGTGGACATCACGTCGAACAGCCAGGCGCGGCTGAGCTCGGGATTGTTCATGGCGAAGTTGCACAGGCGCGCCAGGGCCACGTCTGGCGGGTAGACCTTGCTCAGCTCCGACTGCTCTACCATGTCGCCGTAGAACTCGTCGTAGATGCGCTCGCTCACCCAGCTCGCGGTGGCGTGGGCGAGGTCTTCGCGGGTGGGAAAGTGCTGGTAGGCGGTGCCGCGGTTGACCCCCGCGCGGCGCGCCACCTCGGTGACGCTGAGACTCTCGGGACCGTCCTTGGCCAGCACCTCGAGGGCGGCCTGCAGGATCTCGCGACGCGTGGATTCCGGATTGGTGTTATTGCGCCGTCCCGACCTGGATTTGTCTGACATGTGTTTTCCCCTGTAAACGTCAGTAAACATACATGTTGATCAGTACCGGCGCAAGCGAGCGCCGCGCGAAGGGGTACTAAACATCAGCGTTGACTACTGACTGGCGGTGAAGTACTTTCCCCGCTGCACCGCCGCGACCGACAGCAGGCGCCCGCCTCACGGCAGTCGCGAACAGCCGGGCCCCGAAAAATTCATCGATAGAACCCATAACAAGAGGAACCAGCACATGTCACTCAACGGAAAGATCGCCGTGGTCACCGGCGGCGGCAGCGGCATCGGCCGCGCCATCAGCCTGAAACTGGCCGCCGACGGCGCCGCCGTCGCGGTGTGGGACCTGAACCCGGAAGGCGCACAGGAAACGGTGGAGATGATCACCGCCGCCGGCGGCAAGGCGCTGGCCTGCGTTGGCAATGCCGCCGATGCGGCGACCATCGCGAGCAGCGCGGCGCTCACCCGGGAGACCTTCGGCGGGCCGATCACCATCCTGGTCAACAACGCGGGCATCACCGGCTTCACCCCGTTCCTGGACATCACCGAGGATCACTGGGACCGCATGATGGCGATCAACCTGAAGGGGCCGTTCCTGTGCTGCCAGCAGATCGTCCCGGACATGCTGGAGGCGGGCTGGGGCCGCATCGTCAACATCTCCTCGTCCTCGGCGCAGACCGGGGCCATGGTCATGACCCACTACTCCGCCTCCAAGGGCGGCGTTATCGCCTTCACCAAGTCCCTGGCCAAGGAGTTCGCCGCCAAGGGTATTACCGTGAACAACATTCCGCCGGGCTTCGTCGATACGCCGATGCTGCGCGCCTCGCCGGTGAACGTGGATGCGGAAGCCAGCTCCGGCAACTCGCCGATGGGCCGCCCGGGCGTGCCCGAGGATATCGCCAACGCCTGCGCCTTCCTGGTGTCCGAGGCGGCCGGTTACATCACCGGCCACACCCTCGGCGTGAACGGCGGGCGGGTCATGCCCTGACAGGAGTGCCCTGACAGGAATGCCCTGAGCCGGCTGCCGCCGGTTCAGCTGCCGCGCGCGAGGCCCACGGCCTCGCGCGGGATGTCGAAAAAGTCCATGTAGTCGCCGTAGTCCTCGGCGACCTCCTCAGCCACCAGGCCATACTCCTCCAGCGCGTAGGGATTCGCGCCGCGCGCACCCTTGGGATTGTCCCGGTGCCAGCGCGCGACCGCGTCGCGCACCGCCTGCGGGGAATCGATACCCAGCCCGGCATGCACCTCGCGCATCGCGCCCGCCGGGTCATCCAGCAGGCGGTAGTAGTCCACGTGCACCACCCTGTTGGCGTCGGCGCCGCGGGCAAAAGCCAGGATACGGTCGATATGCAGGCGCATGAACGCGCGCATCTGCCGGCCGACCCGCGCAGGCTCGGCGGGCGTATCACAGCGCGCGCTGCGCAGCAGGTGGGTGAGCTTGCACAGCGAGGCCAGGGTCTGCACCGGGTCGCGGTGGGTCATCACAAAACTCGCCGAGGGGTGCACCCGCAAAATCGCATCCATGGCCAGCACGTGCGCCGGGTACTTGAGCGCCCAGCGGCAGGCGGGCGTGCGCCATTGCAGGAGTTGTAACTGGCGCTTGTGCACCGCGTAGGCGGCGGTGAAATCCAGGTCATCGCGCAGGTAATCGAAATACCCGGGCACGTCGAGCAGGTTGTGGAAACCCGCGGCCGCGCTGGCGTGCTCCATGAAGGCGTGGCACTCCTCCGGGCCGTCCGCGTCCATCAGGTGCAGGGCGTCGAAGCCCTCCACCATCGGCCGGGCCGCGGCGCGCCTCTCGGCCTCCTCGCGCTTGCGCTGCTGCACAGATGCCGGGTCGAAGCCGGGGGGCGGCTGCGGGGTGATCGCCTCCCAGGTGCGGATCAGGCGGAAGCGGTCGTCGCGGTCGAACAGGTACTGGAAAAACGTGGTGCCCGAGCGCGGCAGCCCGGTGAGGAACACCGGTCGGTCGATGACCTCGGCGGCGATCTCCGGGTAGTCGGTCACCCAGCGCTGCGCCGCCAGGCGGTCGGCGAAGCGGTCGACCAGGCCGTTGTGGGTGATCGCCTCGCCCCAGTCCGGCAGGCCGCTGTCGGCGTTGATGGAGGCCACCAGGGCGCGCAGGTTGTCCTGCAGCGACGCGGCGTCGGCGTCCTCGCGGCCCTCCCGTTGTTCCGCCTCGCGGCGGATGGCGTCCGCGTCCAGCACGCCGCTACCCCGCGGTGATGCCGTTGTCGATGTTGATGCAGGCGCCGTGGTAGCCGCGCGCCGCATCCGTGGCGAGGAAGGCGACCATCTGCGCCACGTCCTCCACCTCGACCAGTCCGCGCAGCGGCGCGATGCGCCCGAGCAGACTCGGGTCCGGGTCCTCCAGTTTGGTCAGGCCCATGGCCAGGGCGGTCATCATGCCGCCCGGCGCCACCGCGTTGAAGCGGATCGGCTGGTGCATGTATTCCATCGCCAGCGATTTGGTCATGTGGGTGAGACCGGCCTTGGTCGCCGAATACGCCGCGAGGTAGGCCTGGCCCATGAACGCGGCGCAGGATGTCACGTTGACCACCGCACCGTGGGTCTCCAGCAGGTGCGGGATGGCGGCGCGGATCAGCTTGAACGGCGCCGCGAGGTTAACCGCCAGCGTGGTGTCCAGTTCGTCGTCGGTCATCGCCGCGCTGTGCCGCGGGATGAACACCGCCGCAACATTGCACAGGGCGTCGAGCCGGCCATAGGCCTCCACCGCGGCGGCGACAGCCGGTGCGCACTGGGCGGTCTCGGACAGGTCGATAGCCTGCACCTGCGCCCGGGCGCCGAGTTCGCGCACCATGGCCGCGGTCTCCTCCAGCCCCTGCGCGTTGATGTCCAGCAGGCTGAGGCTGGCGCCGGCGCGGGCCAGCTCCAGGGCGGTGGCGCGACCCAGCCCGGCGGCGGCGCCGGTGACCAGTGCGACCTTGTCGTGCATGTCAGAGGGTGTGGGCATGTTTAGCTCTAGCTCCTGTTATCTGGGGTAGCCCGGCAGCCGTGCTAGCGGGATTTTTGCGGGGCACTGTCGTCCAGCAATTGCTGGAGGTGGGGAAAGGACTCGGCGCGCACCACGCCGTGCATCATCAGGCGCAGCATCTCGCGGCGCATGCGCCGGGTCATCGCCTCGCGCTCGCGGGTCGTGCGCGAGTTGGCGCGCACCCACAGCGGCCAGAGGAAATAGCCAGCGAGCATGACCACTGACAGCGCCTCGGCATCGATGCCCTCCTCGCTGTGCTCGCTCTCGGCGAGGTCCCGGGTGCTCTGGGCGAAGCGGCGGAAGAAGGCGTTTTCTCCCGGGTTGTCCGAGGACATGACCGAGAACAGCCAGATACGCCCGAGTTCGGGATTCTCCACCGCGAAGTCGACCAGGATGCTGATCGCCTCGAAAATCGGCCGGTTGTGCGGCTGCCCGTCGCCCTCGTCGTTGTCGCCGAAAATGCGTTGCAGCAGGTGTTCGCTGACCCAGTCCACAGTCGCCTGGATCAGGTCGTCGCGGGTCTCAAAGTGCTGGTAGGCGGTGCCGCGGTTGACGCCGGCGAGGTGCGCGACACGCGACAGGCTGAGGCCGTCGGGTCCGTCGGAGGCGAGCACGGTGCGCGCGGCGGCGAGGATTTCCTCGCGCGTGGCCTGCGGATTGCGCCGGCGCCGACCGGACGGGGGAGCGTCCGTGGGACCCACCATACTAATCACCAATGTCGATTATTATCTCGGCGGATTCTGCGCGCCTGTACCGGGGCTGTCAACCGCGCCGGGGCGCCGCCTGCAGTGCCGGGCTCAGCGCACCGGGTTTTGCTCGAGGTAGGACTGCAGCAGCGCATGGGTGTCCGCGCGCAATACGCCGTGCATGCTCAGGCGCAGCACTTCGCCGGCGAAGCGCCGCGACATGGATTTGCGCGCGCGCTTGCTCTGGGCGTGGGAACTCACCCACACCGGCCACAGGAAAAAACCCGAGAGCATGAGCACGGTGAGCACCTCGATATCGATGCCCTCCTCGCCCGCGCCGCCCTGCACCATGTCCTGGACCGAGCGCATGAAGCGCTTGTAGAAGACATCCTCGCTGGGGTTATCCCGCGACAACAGGTCGTAGAGCCAGATGCGCCCGATATCCGGGTTGTCGATGGCGAAATCCGCCAGGCGCACACTGAACTGCGCCATGCGACTGACCAGTTGCCCGATGTCCACCTCACTCGCCCCGGCCACTTCCCCGGGGTCGATATCCTCGGGAAATACCGCATCCAGCAACTGGCTGCTCACCCAGTCGAGGGTGGCGCGCACCAGGTCTTCCTTCAGTTCAAAGTGCTGGTAGGCCGTGCCGCGATTGACCCCGGCCAGTTTGGCCACGCCGGAAACGCTCAGGCCCTCGGCGCCATCCTGGGAGAGCATGGTCTTGGCGGCCTCGAGAATCGCCAGCCGCGTCCCCTCGGGATCGCGCCTGCGGCGTGGTTGTCGCTGTTCGACACGCGACATGCTTGAATCCCCTGTGATTCCACTTGGTCAGAGCCGGCGCGAATCATTGTTATAAATGCGTCCGGACATTGCGGTTTATAGCAGTTTGCCGCCGCAAATGACAACGCCGCGTCCGCGGCGCCCCGCCGCTTGCAGGCAAATACCCAAATTTATATGCTAGCCGCTCTTCGCAATCCCCGTTCGCCCGCGCGTTGCGCGCAGGCGCGCCTCTATTCTTCAAGCAGGAAGGACACCATGCTAGACAAGCTCCGCGTAGTCATCACCGGCGCCGCCGGCTCACTCGGCCAGGCCGCTGCAGAAAAAGCCCGCGCCTCGGGCGCCTATGTTATCGGCCTGGACATCGTCGATACGCAGAGCCTGGCGAATACCGACGAGTATCACCAGGTCAACCTCATGGACCGCGACGCCACCCGCGAGTGCTTCGCGGCCCTCGGCGACATCGACGCCCTGTGCAATATCGCCGGCGGCTTCGCCATGGGCGACACCGCCTACGATGCTGACAGCGACCAGTGGGCGAAGATGTTCGCCATCAACGTCGACACCATGCGCAACGCGACCATGGCGGCGGTGCCGCTGTTGAAGCAAAAAGCGAAGGGGGCAATCGTCAATATCGGCGCCATCGGCGCGCTGTCCGGCATCGGCACGATGAGCGCCTACTGCTGCTCCAAGGGCTCGGTGATGAAACTGACCGAGAGCCTGTCCGACGAACTGCGCGAGGACGGCATCAACGTCAACGCGGTCATGCCCAGCATCATCGACACCCCGCCCAACCGCGAGGGCATGCCGGACGCGGACTTCTCCAAGTGGGTCAGCCCGCAGCAACTGGCCGAAGTGATCTGTTTCCTCGCCTCGCCCGCGGCCAGTGGCGTGCACGGCGCGCTGGTGCCGGTGCGCGGGCTTTCCTGAACCCGCTGCGCGCCCGTGTTAGCGGGCGCGCGCACTCTCCCTGCGGTATTCCCCGCCAGGCTTTTGCGAAAAAGCGCGCCGGTCAGGTCTCCACGACAGCGCGGTTACAGCTCGAGTGAAGTCTCGTCCAGCAGGTCCGGCTGCGGTTTGCGCTGCTCGTGCATCCACGCGAAGCGCTCGCCCGCCGGGTTGTCACGCAGCAGGCTGGCGGCGAACGCCGGACGCAGGGACTGGAAGTACAGCCGCGCCTCGATGTGCAGCCCCGCGTTATCCAGGCCCGCCCAGGGCAGGCGGTAGTGCACGGTGTCGCTGCCCGAGCCCTCGCCGCTGCCATCGTTGTTGAAATCCGCGTCGTTGCGCGCCCGCCCCGCCACCGCGATGTCCGCCGAGTAATCCGGTGAATCCGCAGTAAAACCAGCGGGAGGAATGCGGTTGTCCTTCACGTAGCGGGCGCCGTAGAGCAGCGTATAGGTGACCTGGCCGTTCACATCGGCCATGACGGCCTCGTACACCGGCACCTGCGCCGCGTTGCTCACCACGTCGCGGTGCGGCAGGTAACAGCGGGTGGCGACGAAGTCCGCGGGCTTGTGCGGCGCCAGGCAGGCTGCCTGTGCCAGCCGGGCGTCGCTCCCCAGGCGGCCGTCCGCGTCCGGCGTACCCGACTCGAACAACACCGCGCCGTCCGCGTCGCTCACCACCAGGTTCACCCACACACGACGGCTGGGAAAACTGGTGGGCAGCTTGTGGCCGCTGCGGTTGCGGATGGTGACGGCAATCTCCAGCAGGTCGTCGTCCAGTTGCGCACTGTCGATACTCAGCGTGGCGGTGCGGTTGCGCATGAATCGCGTGTTACTGGCGATCTGCGCATCGAATCCCTCCGCGGTCGTGCTGCCGGCGATGCCCAGTTCCGCGCGGAAATCGCGCAGCAGTTCCAGCACGTAGACGTTGCCGCCACGGAAGCCGTGCTGCGAGTAGGTGTCGCGCTCGGGCCAGGCGGGATTGGCGTCGCCGTTGGGCTTGGTGGCGATCGCCGTGCTGTAGTCCTCGATCACCGGCATGTGGCAGTCCTGGCAGCTGCGGTCGCCGGCATCGCCCTCGCTGTAAGTGCTGTTGAGCCACTCGGCATAGGGTGACTGCTCGACAAACTCCGCGCCGGTCAGCGCATCCGTGTTCACATCCACGGTCGGCGTCTTCAGGTCGTGGCAGGTGGCGCACAGTTCCGAGGACTGGATGTGGCTGGCCCCCATGACCGTGTACTGGGTCTGGCGCTGCATGGGCATGGCCAGCGGGTCGCTGTAGGGGCCGTAGATGATGCGGCTGTCGTAGATCACGTATTTGCCAGAAGCCGCCTCACCCAGGTCCTGGGCGTCGATCTGGTGGCACAGCGTGCAGCTGACGCCCTCGCGCGCCATGTCCTGCTGCGCGGCGCTCTCCAGCCGGTAGCAGCCCTCGTCGTCCAGCGGGCAGTCCTCGGTTTCCAGCGAGGTGAGGGTACTGTGGGCGTTGCTGTGGGCCATGGGTGAATGGCAGGTCAGGCACTTGTCCTCGATGGTACCGGCAAGTGCGGGGAACTGCGCGGTCTCGCCGGCCAGCTGCGCCTGGAAGATGGGGTCGTCGAAACTGTGGGCCATGGCCGAGTGCTTCCAGCCAGCGTACGGGCTGATGTCCTCACCGTCCGCGTCCTGTGGATAGCGCAGCACGCCGCTGCCATCGGTGGCGGCGGAGTGACAATCAGCGCAGGTGGCGGCGTCGGTGAAGGCGCCGATCACCCCCCAGTGCGGATCGAATTCGTCTACTGAGACGATGCTCTCTTCAACGTCCTCGAAGTCCTCGACCTCCTCGACCGCCTCCGGCAGTGCCAGGGGCGGCTCGCTGGTGCGCGGCGGTGAAGCGGACCCGCCGCTACCGCAGGCAACGAGCCAGACACAGAGCAGGTTGAGCAGGAACGATTTGCGCTTGAGCCTCATGATGGCGTTCTTCCGGAAGCTGCGATTTCCTCCAAGCTATCAACAGCCGCCCGCCGGCGGAGTGACAATCCGCAAGCGCTGGCGATTTTCCCGGTACTGGCAGGCAAACGCATCGAAGCCGGCGAAAACCCCCGCCGGCAGCGAATAGCTGGTAGAGTCTCCTGCGGCATACCACCGCGCCACACCCTCACGGAGGACCGCACCCATGGCACAGCAGTACCGCGCACTGGAAGACAAGCACATCGAATTCATCGCCCGCCAGCAGATGTATTTCGTCGGTTCCGCCGGCGCCGAGGGTTTCGTCAACGTCTCGCCCAAGGGCATGGACAGCCTGCGTGTACTGGGCCCCAACCGTGTCGCCTGGCTCAACCTCACCGGCAGCGGCAACGAGACCGCTGCCCATGTGCTGGAGAATGGGCGCATGACCGTCATGTTCTGCTCCTACGATGCGGCGCCGCTGATCCTGCGCCTGTACGGCAAGGCTGAGGTCGTCTACCCGCGCCATGAGCGCTGGGACGAACTGGCGCAGCACTTCCCCGCCCACGCCGGCGCGCGGCAGTTTTTCGACCTCGACGTCGCCATGGTGCAGACCTCCTGCGGCTACGCGGTACCGCGCTACGAGTTCGTGGAACAGCGCCCGACGCTGGTGCAATGGGCGGAAAAACACGGCGCCGAGGGCGTCATGCAGTACTGGCAGGATAAAAACCGCGTCAGCCTGGACGGCGCGGACACCGGCATCTTCGAATAGAACATAAACACAAGGAGTACAGCATGCGCTTGAAGGGACGCATCGCCCTGGTCACCGGTTCCTCGCGCGGTATCGGCGCGGCGATCGCAAAAAAACTCGCGGCCGAAGGGGCCAGCCTCGTGCTGCACGCGCGCGAGACCGACGAACAGGCCCAGCAGGTGGCCGGGGCCATCCGCAGCGCGGGGGGCGAGGCGCATATCGTGCTGGGCGACCTGACCACGCCGGAAGCCCCGTTGCGCGTGGTGCAGGAGGCCTTCGCCGTTCACGGTGCGCTGGACATCCTGGTGTGCAACGCCGGCGGCAGCAGGGGCGGACTGGTGGTCAACCAGCAGTTGGCGGATATCGACGCCACCCTGGCCCTGAACCTGCGCGCGGTGATGCTCTCGGTCGGCGAATTCGCCCGCCTGACGCAGAGCGACCAGGGCCGCATCGTGCTGATTTCCTCGGGTGCGGCAGCGCACCCGGCCTACGGCGCGTCAGGCCTGTCCGCCGCCAAGGCCGGCGCCGAGGCGTTCATTCGCGCCGCCGCGCAGGAACTGGGAGAACGCGGGATCACCGCCAATACAGTGGCCCCGGGCACCACGAAAACCGACCGCATCGCCGGCCAGGCCTGGACCGACAAGGTGCCGCCTTGGACCGCCCTGCGCCGCCTCGGCGAGCCGGAGGACATTGCAGATATCGTCGCCTTCGTGGTCTCCCACGAGGCGCGCTGGCTGACCGGCGCCACCCTACCCGCCAGCGGCGGCCTGCTCACCACCGCGGCGAATATCCTGGCGCTGGACCAGCGCTAACCGCCAGCGCCGCCTCGCCGGGGAGGTATCGCCGACCAACGCGGACACATGCCACTACAGGGCGAGGCTCACCAGCACCCAGAACCAGGCCGGGCCTTTGCGTTATTCGTCCGGTGACATGGCTGCGCTCAGGGTGGGACTAGCGCTGGTACTTGCCCAGCGGCCAGTTCGCAGTGCGCGTCGCGGCCGGCATCAGCGGTTTCATCAGCGCCATCGTCCCCAGCATCATGCGCGCGCCGAAGGAGACGCGGCCGGTCTCGATATACGCCTTGAAGTTCTGCGTAATCCACTTGCCGCCGGAGGCCATGGACTTCTCGGTCTGGGTGCCGGCCGGCACATTCTCGGTGATCAGCAGGAACTCGACGCCGCCCTCCACCTCGGTGAGGCGGTAGGTGACCTTGCAGGGCGCGTCGTCGTTGGTGGTGAACTTGAAGGTCTGGGTGTACAGGTGCGGCGGTTCGAACTCGAGCACCTCACCGACCACGAAGGCGTTCTTGCCATCCGCGGAAATCATGCGGTAGGGCGCGCCCGGAGCCAGGCCGGGGGTGTCGCACAGGGCGTTGTAGAAGAAGGGGCGCGGCGAGGTGGTGTTGACCAGTTCGGACCACACCCGCTCGATGGGCGCGTCGATGACGACGCGGTAGACCTGCCTGGCGGCACTTTCAGCTTCCATCCCTCTCCCCCTTTTTGCGGCTTTTCGCCTGCGGTGACGGCGGCGCTGTCGCGCTCTCCGCCAGGTACTTGATACGGGTCAGCTGTCCGGCCCAGTAGGCGCTGTACTGCGTGGTCCAGCGTTCGTGGATCATCTGGATGGGCACCACATTGAAGTACAGCCTGCGGCTGCGCCCATCGGGTTCCGACACCACCAGCCCCGCGGCCTCGAGAATCGCCAGGTGCTTCATCACCGCCACCCGGCTGACGTCGAATTCGCTGGCCAGCGCCCCCACCGCGAGGCCCGGCCGGGCGGTGAGGATATCCAGCATGCGCCGGCGGCTGGCGTGGGCCAGGGCGTGGAACACCGCATCCATGTCGCGATCGTCTTGCATCAGGTCAACGCGGCAAACAGCTAACGTGTAACCATAAGGTTACATTAAAGTGGCGCGCTGTCAAGTGTCTACCGTCAGCTGCCAGTAGCCGACGTCCAGCCAGCGCCCCTGCTTGTTGCCCACCTCGGGAAAGTGGGCCACCTTGCGCATGCCCATCTTCTCGTGCAGGGCGACGCTCGCCGGGTTGGGCAGGGTGATGCCGCCGATCATCGCGTGCACGCCGAGCGCCCGCAGCTGGCCGAACAACTCGCTGTACAGGCGCGTGCCCCAACCGCCGCCGCCGCGCTCGGGATGCAGGTAGACCGAGACCTCCGCCGAGTGGCGATAGGCGGCACGGGCTTTCCAGCGGCTGGCATAGGCGTAGCCGATCAGTTCGCCCGCCGCCTCCGCGACCAGCCAGGGGTAGCCGGCCGCGGCCACATCGGCCATGCGCACGTTCATCTCGGTCGCATCCAGTTCCTCCTCCTCGAAGGTGGCGACCGAGTGCCGGATGTAGTGGTTGTAGATCGCCGCGATGGCCGCCGCGTCCTCCTCCTTCGCTGCCCGAATCATCAGTTCAATCTCCTTACCGCCTGTTGCATTTCCCGCTGCAGCGCCGCCGCTTCCCGGGCCGGGTCATCGGCGTAGGCCAGCTGCTGGTAGCAGCGGGTGATCGACTCGATGGACTGCGCCAGCCGCGGCACCGCCTGGGCGGCGCGCCGCGCATAGGACCCCGGCGCCTCGCCCGCCTCTCGCACCACGCCCATGCGCGCCAGCCGCGCGCAGAACTTCAGGTACAGGCGGTCGTGGGGCGCCAGCGCCGCCAGCGGGCGCCGCCACAGCAGCAATACCGCGGCGGGTAGCAGCGCCAGCGCCAGGGCGCCGAGGATCACCGCCGCGATACGCAGCGGGCTGACCTGCCCGAGCCAGTCCTGCAGCAGGTTCATCTGGCGCGTGCCGTCGAAGCTCACCACCCAGCTCTGCCAGCGGTAGGTGAGCGCGTCGTAGCGCAGGCGCACCTGGTTGATCCAGCGAATCCCGCGGTAGCGCAGCGGCGACAGTGGCTGGTCGGCGAGGAAGGTGCCCTCCGACGCCACCGCCTGCTCCAGGCCGAACTCGACGCGCGCCGGCGACACCGCGGAGGTGGGGTCGACCCGCACCCAGCCGCGCCCGGCCATCCACACCTCGGCCCAGGCGTGGGCGTCGAACTGGTGGACGATCACCGTGCGGTTGACCGGGTTGATCTCCCCGCCCTGGTAACCGGCGACGACCCGCGCGGGGACTCCGGCGGCGCGCATCAGCACCACGAAGGCCGAGGCGTAGTGCTCGCAAAAGCCGCGCCGGGTGCCGAACAGGAAAGCGTCGACCGCGTCCTGTGCCGGAAGAGTGGGCGGTTCCAGGGTGTAGAAAAACGACTGTTCGCTGAACAGGGCCAGGGCGCGATCGACGATCGCCTGGCTGTCGTCGCTACCCGCGGCGAGTTCCTGTCCCAGTGCCAGCGTGCGCGGGTTGCGCCCCTGCGGCAGGGCCAGTTCCGTCCGCTGCCGCCAGGGCGAGAGTTCGGTTTCCAGCTCGGCCGCTGGCCAGGACTCCACCGTGTAGCGGAAGTCATCCTCGATAACCACCGGCCGGAACAGGCGGTAGTCCGCGGCATTCATGATGCCGGTGTCGGCACTGCGCGCGTAGCGCAGGGCATAGAGCCAGCGCTGCTGCGTGGGTGCCATGATGACCGAGTAGCGCAGGGGCGCTTCGGTCACTTCCGGCAACGGCGGCCGCCGCTGGTCCGCGGGCACGTCGTAGTAGTCCAGCGTACTCCAGGTGCCCGCCTCCAGGCGGCTCATCACCAGGCCGCGCCAGTAGAGTTGGGAGCGCGGCGGGATCTCGCCCTCGAAGGCCACACGGAAGGCGACCTCCCCCGAGCGCGACAGCCGCGAGACATCGCCCGGGCGCATGAAATCGCTCATACCAGTGACCGCAGACTGGCTTTTCAGCGGCACGGTCCACAGCGGGCCGACGCGCGGGAAGATAAAAAACAGCACGACCATCAGCGGCGCCGACTGCAGCACCATGGCCGTCGCCGAGCGCAGCGGGCGCAGGCTGAAGCGCTCGTCACCGGGGCGGTGCAGGGCGACCAGCGCAGTGGTGACCAGGATCACGTTGCACAGGCACAGCAGCACAATCAACAGGTCCTGGCTGAACAGGAATTCGGTGAGCACCACGAAATAGCCGAGGAACAGCAGCACGTAAGCGTCCTTGCGCCGCGCCACTTCCAGCACCTTCAGCGCGAAGGCGACCAGCAACAGCGCGACCATCGGCTCCAGGCCGATCAGGTTGCGAAACGACAGCAGTATGCCGCCAACCCCGGCCAGGATCAGCGCGAGCTTGACCGGCCAGCGCGGGAACGACCATGAGCCGCGGTAGACCATGATGCGCCACAGCGCGGCGCACAGGCTCACGGCCACTACCCAGATCGGAACCCGCGGCAGGTGCGGCGCCAGCAGGGTGAACTGTGCGGCAATCATCCACACCAGGGCATTGCGCGGAATCTGCTCGGCCTGCTTCATCGGCTCGCCCTCATGCGGGGGAACCCCGGCCATACAGGGCCAGCGCACGCAACACGCGGTCGCGGTGCAACTCGCCGCGCCCCGGCGCGATACTCACCCCGGGCAGGCGCAGACCGTAATCCTCCCCGACACGCTCCATCTCCAGCGCCCAGTAGCACAGGTGCGACAGGCGCTGCTCGGTGCCCAGCCCGGCGAACATCTCCCAGTCCAGCCAGGCGCTGCGCTCGGTGTGGGTGACGTACTGGGCCACCTGCAGGGTGCGCCCGCGGGCCAGCCCCTTCCAGTAGATCTGGCGCAGGGAATCGCTCTGCTGGTAGTCGCGAAAGCCGTAGAAGTCATCGTTGCCCGGCTGCGGCAGGGAACTGCCCTCGTGGTCGGCGCTGGCGACGCCGGGCGGCGCCGCGCTGGCCAGCGGCTGCGGGTAGACCAGCGCCGGCAGGTCCAGGTCTACCAGGCTCCAGCAGCGCAGCAGGCCGAGCGGGTACCAGGATTCCACCACCAGCCGGCCAGGCTTGTACCAGCCGCGCTCGCGGCCGACCGGTGCGTGCAGCGCCAGCCGCACGCGGTCCTCGCCCAGCAGGCTGACCTGCACCACGGAACTGTCCGGCCAGTGCAGCGACAGGCCGACGTGCTCGCGCCGGCGACCGCGCTCCACCAGCAGTTCGAACTCGGTGTGCTGGCCGGGAAACGCCGGGCGCGCGTGCACCGCGTGAATGGTGAGCCCGGCGAGATTGCCGTAAGTGTGCAGGGTGGCGACCACGAACAGCGTGGCGAGCAGGAAGGTGAGCGCGTAACTCAGGTTGTTCTGGAAGTTGATCGCTGCCAGCAGCATGACGCACAGGCAGACGGCAAAGAATACGCCGGTGCGGCTGGGCAGGATGAAGATGCGCCGCTGGTTGAGGGTGATGCTGCGCGCCGGGGGAATGCGCTGCTCCAGCCACTGGGCGAAGCGCCGGCGCAGGGACTGGCGCAGTCCGAAGATACCGCTACCGCCCGCCCCCGCCACTCGCGCCGCGTCCCGCGCTCAGGGCCGGATCACGTCGACGTTGCGTTGCAGCAGCGCCACCAGGGCCGCGCCGTCGCCGGCGTAGTCGCCGCTCGGTACCAGGCGGTGCGCCGCCACCGCCGGCAGTACCGCCTGCAGGTCTTCCGGGATGACGTGGTTGCGGTTGTGCATCACCGCCCAGGTCTGCGCGCTGCCGAGCAATGCCAGGGCGCCGCGCGGCGACAACCCGACCTCGAACTCGGGACTCTCGCGGGTGTAGGCGACCAGCCGCTGCAGGTAGTCGAGCAGGTTGTCCGAGGACTGCACCTCGCGCACCGCCTCGCGTATCGCCGCCAGTTGCGCAGTGCTGATCACCTGCTGCAGGCCCTCGCGGGCATTGCCCGGCGCCTGGCGCCGCTGGAACATGGCGCGCTCGGCGCGCGGGTCCGGGTAGCCCAGGTGCAGGCGCATGAGGAAGCGGTCCAGTTGCGACTCGGGCAGTGGATAGGTGCCGGACTGGTGCACCGGGTTCTGCGTGGCGATGACAAAAAACGGGTCGGGCAGCGCGCGGGTCTCGCCATCCACCGTCACCTGTCCCTCGGCCATCGCCTCGAGCAGCGCGCTCTGGGTGCGCGGCGTGGTGCGGTTGATCTCGTCGGCGAGCAGCAACTGGGTGAACACCGGGCCGGGACGGAAACTGAAGCTGGCGTCGTTGGCGTTATACACGGAGACACCGAGGATATCCGCCGGCAGCAGGTCCGAGGTGAACTGCACGCGCTTCCAGGACAGGCCGAGCACGTCGGCCAGGGCGTGGCACAGGGTGGTCTTGCCCATGCCGGGCAGGTCCTCGATCAGCAGGTGGCCGCGCGAGAACAAACAGCACAGGGCGAGACGCACCTGGGGTTCCTTGCCGAGCAGGACCTTGCCCACCTCGGCGACCGCGGAATCGATCAGCTCCTGTAACTGCATGCTAGCGTCCCGTCACCCTCAAGCGATTGCGTCGAACCCCCGTTGCAGGTCGGCCTTGAGGTCGTCGAGAGCCTCGAGGCCGACGGACAGGCGTACCAGGCCGGGGCGGATGCCCGCCGCCTCGCGCTGCTCATCGCTCAGGCGGCCATGGGTGGTGGTGGCCGGGTGCACGATGGTCGACTTGGTGTCGCCGAGGTTGGCGGTGAGCGAGAAGATGCGCGTGGCGTCGATGAAGCGCCAGGCCTCGTCCTGCCCGCCCGCGACCTCGAAGGACAGCACCCCGCCGAAGGCGCGCTGCTGGCGCGCGGCCAGCGCGTGCCCCGGGTGCGTGGGCAGACCCGCGTAGTTCACGCGCACCACCGCGTCGCGAGCCTGCAGCCAGTGCGCCAGGTCCAGCGCCGCGGCGCTGTGGGCCTCCATACGCAGGCGCAAGGTTTCCAGGCCCTTGAGGAACACCCAGGCGTTGAACGGACTCATGGTCGGGCCGCAGGTGCGCAGGAAGGTCACCACCTCGGTCATGTGTTCTTCGCTGCCGATCACGGCACCGCCCACGCAGCGGCCCTGGCCGTCCAGGAACTTGGTCGCCGAGTGCACGACGATGTCCGCGCCCAGGGCCAGCGGGGTTTGCAGCGCCGGAGTACAAAAACAGTTGTCCACCACCAGCAGCGCGCCGCCTGCATGAGCCAGCGCAGCCATGGCGGCGATGTCCGCCACCTCGCACAGCGGGTTGCTCGGGGTTTCCAGGAACAGCATGGCGGTGTTCGGGCGCATCGCCGCCTGCCAGGCCGCGATATCCAGCAGCGGCACGCTGGTCACCTCGACACCGAATTTCGCCATGTACTTGCCGAACAGGTTGGTGGTGGTGCCGAACACGTCGCGCGAGCAGATCACGTGGTCGCCGGCCTTGAGCAGGGCCATGGCGGTGGACAGGATCGCCGACATGCCGGAGGCGGTGCCGACCCCGGCCTCGCCGCCCTCGAGCGCGGCGATGCGCTGCTCGAAGCTGCGTACGGTCGGGTTGGTGTAGCGCGAATAGACGTTGCCCGGCTGCTCGCCGGCAAAGCGCGCGGCCGCCTCCGCCGCGCTGGGGAAGACGTAGCTGGAGGTGGCGAAGATCGGCTCGGCGTGCTCACCCTCGTGGGTGCGCTCGATACCGGCGCGAATAGCCAGCGTGTCGAGCTGCGCGCCCGCCAGCGGGTCGTCGGGAGAATCGGTCATCGCTTCAGTTCGTGCAGGGCTCAGACATTGTTGTGGATTCCCACTACCGCGCCCTCTTCCTGCAGGGAGGCGCGCTGGGCGCACTGGGCCTCGTCGTTGCGCGCGGCGTCCAGCTGGTCGAGATAGGCCTGGTCGACATCGCCGGTGGGGTACTCGCCGGAGAACACCGAGCACTCGAAGGCATCGACGTGCGGGTTGCCCTCGCGCGAGCAGGCGATGAGGTCCTTGAGGTCCTGGTAGACCAGCCAGTCGGCGCCGATCAGCTCGCACACTTCCTCTTCCGTGCGCCCGTAGGCGATCAGTTCGGAGGCCGAGGGCATGTCGATGCCATAGACATTGGGGTAGCGCACCGGCGGCGCCGCCGAGGCGAAGAACACCTGTGCGGCACCGGCATCGCGAGCCATCTGGATGATCTGCCGGCAGGTGGTGCCGCGCACGATGGAGTCGTCCACCAGCATCACGTTCTTGCCGCTGAATTCCAGGGGTACCGGGTTGAGCTTCTGGCGCACCGATTTCTTGCGCTGGTTCTGCCCGGGCATGATGAAGGTCCGCCCGATATAGCGGTTCTTCATGAAGCCCTCGCGGAACTTGATGCCGAGTTCATAGGCCATGGACTGCGCGGCGATGCGGCTGGTATCCGGGATCGGGATGACCACATCGATCTTCAGGTCCGGCTGTTCGCGGCGCACCTTGGCGGCCAGGGTCGCGCCCTGGCGCATGCGCGTCTTGTACACCGAGATCTCGTCCATCATCGAGTCCGGGCGGGCGAAGTAGACGTGCTCGAAAATGCACGGGCGCAGCTCGGTGTGCTCGGCGCACTGGCGCCGGTGCAGGTTGCCCTGCATGTCGATGAACACCGCTTCGCCGGGGGCGACGTCGCCGAGCAGCTTGAAGCCGAGCACATCCAGCGCCACGCTCTCGGAGGCCATCATGTACTCCTTGCCGCCGGCGGCGTTGCGCCGCTCGCCGACCACCAGCGGGCGGATACCCAGCGGGTCGCGGAAACCGACGATGCCGTAATTGACGATCAGGCTCACCGCCGCATACCCGCCGCGGCAGCGCCGGTGCACCGCGTCCACCGCCTTGAAGATGTCGTCGGCGCGCGGCGAGAGCTTGCCCAGGGTCTGCAATTCGTGGGCGAAAATATTGAGCAGCACCTCGGAATCGGAATCCGTGTTGAGGTGGCGCAGGTCGTCCTGGAACAGCTCCCGGGCCAGCTGGTTGGCGTTGGTCAGGTTGCCGTTGTGCACCATGGCGATGCCGTAGGGCGAGTTGACGTAGAAGGGCTGGGCCAGCGCCGGGCCGGAGCTGCCGGCGGTGGGGTAGCGCACATGGCCGATGCCGACCGTGCCCTGCAGGCGCTGCATGTGGTGCTGGCGGAACACGTCGCGCACCAGGCCCTCGCTCTTGCGCAGGCTGAAGCGCCCGAACTCGCAGGTCATGATGCCGGCGGCATCCTGCCCGCGGTGCTGCAACACCGTCAGCGCGTCGTAAATGTCGGGGGCGACGTCGTGTTCAGCTACGATTCCAACCAGGCCACACATCGGGCTTTCACCTCGGTTTTCAAGTCACTATCGGTGCGCCGGGGGGCGCGTTGGCGAATACCGCCTGCACCCAGTCCACCAGCAGCACAATCTGTGGCATCAGCACGGATTGATGCACCACCTGCTGGTACTGCGCCGGGGCCAGCTGCTGCGCCACCCAGGCCAGCGCAAGAATGATGATGACGCCGCGGGCGAGGCCGAATACCGTGCCCAGCAGTCGATCCAGCACGCTCAGCCCGGCCAGCCGCACCAGCCCGGCCGCCAGCCGCACGATCACGGTGAACACCACCAGCGTGGCCACGAACAGCAGGGCGTAGGCCACCACGTAGCGCCCCGTGGGGTTGCCGATGGCCTCGGCCAGCGCCAGTGCGAGACGATCCACGAAGGCGTGTGCCACCACGAAGGCGGCCACCCAACCCAGCAGCGACAGCGCCTCGCGCACGAAGCCGCGCCACAGGCTGAGCAAGGTGGAAATGCCCAGCACCACCAGGATCACCCAGTCGAGGGCGGTCAGGGCAGCCGGATCAAACATGCTCGCCAGTCATTGGGGCGCATTCTAACAAACGCGGGCGGCCGCGGAAAAAACTCTTTCGGGAAAAGATCACGACTGCGGAGGCTCAAGGATAATACCTGACGACCAGCGACTTGACGCCGAACTCGCTGTCGATGCCACCGCGGATGGCCTCCAGGCGGGATTTCTCCACCTTGGGCCCGATACACACCCGGTACAGGGCCTTGCCGCCGCTGAACACCTTCTTCACGTAGGCTTTGTGGCCGAGCTCGACCAGTTGCGCGCGCAGCGCATCGGCGCGCTGGGCCTCGCTCACCGAGGCGACCTGCAGCACCCAGGCGATGGGGATGTCCTGCTCGTCCAGGGCGGTCGGCTGCGGCGGCTCGGTGCGTGTGCTGCCCGGTTCGGGCAGGGCGGCGACCGCGGGAGACGGAGGCTCCTCCTCTACCTCTGCGGAGCTTGCCGGAGTGTCGGCGGGACTGTTGGCATCCGGCAGGGCGTCCACCGGCATGGCGTCACCGAGGGCGGCGCGCTGGGCCTCGTCGTGGGGCGCAGCGACGCGCAGGCCGGCGCGGTCCGGCGGCGGTACGGGAGCGGTATCGATGGCCGGGGGCGGCGGTGCCTCGCGCACCGCGCTACCGCTGGGGGCGCCCGGCTCGACGAAGATGATAGGCCAGAACACCACGCCCAGGGCGAGCAGGATCAGGGCTCCGACCAGGCGCTGCTTGAGTACGTTATTCATCCCTCGCCATGTCCCCCAGGTCTCGTTCCAGTGCCGGCAGCACGCCCGCCAGGGTATAGAAGGAGCCGAACACCACGGCCTGGTCGCGCGGCGTCAGCAGCTCGAGGCAGCGCGCCGCGGCGGCGGGCAGGTCGGCGCACAGCTCGTGCTCGCCCTGGCCCTGCCCCAGCAGGCTGGCGGCCTCCCGGGCGGGCATGGCCCGCGGGTTGTCCGGCTGGTCGGGAAACAACCAGTAATCGAAGCGCCCGGCGCACAGGCTGAGCATCTCGCCGACGGCCTTGTCGTGCATCGCGGAAAATATAGCAATCCGCCGGCCGTCACAATGACCGGCGTCGAGTTTTTCCACCAGCCGCGCCACCGCCGCCGGGTTGTGGGCGACGTCCAGCAGGAAGTCGTAGCCGCCCAGCTGCAACCTCTCGCGACGCCCGCGCAGTGGCGCGGCGGCAATCGCCCGGGCCAGTGCCGCGTCGTCGAAGTCTGCACCCAGGGCCAACGCGGCCTGGGCCGCCGCGGCGACATTCGCCGGCAACAGGGCGCCCACTGCGGCGCGCAGCAGGACCGGCGCCCCGCCCGCGCACGGCATCAGTTCGAATGCCGTGGCTGCGTGGCTGTCGGCGCAGCCGAAATCCGCCCCCAGCTGGTACACCGGCTCGGCGCCGATGCGCTCTACGGCCGCCAGCAGCGATGCCGGCGGCTGCGGGTCGGCGATGATCGCCGTCTTTCCGGGGCGCAGGATACCGGCCTTCTCCACCGCGATAAGCTCTCGGGTGTGCCCCAGCCACTGCTGGTGGTCGAGGTCGATACTGGTGATCACCGCGACGTCGGCGTCGACGATATTGGCGGCATCCAGGCGTCCGCCCAGGCCCACTTCGAGCACGATGACATCCGCGCCCAGTTCGCGGAACACCCACAGTGCAGCGAGCAGGGCGAACTCGAAATAGGTGAGCGTGGTCTCGCCACGCGCGGCATCGATGGCCTCGAAGGCGGCGATGATGGACGCGTCGTCGACCTCACCGCGGGCCAGGCGAATGCGCTCGTTGAAGCGCAGCAGGTGCGGGGACGTGAACGACCCCGGCCGGCGGCCGCACTCGGTAAGCAGGGATTCCAGCACCGCGACGGTGGTGCCCTTGCCGTTGGTGCCGGCTACGGTCACCACCGGTACCGTCACCGGCAGCAGGCCCATCGCCCGCGCCACGGCGCCGACCCGGGCCAGGCCCAGGTCCATGGGGTCAGGGTGGAGGGTCTCCAGGTATTGCAGCCACCGCGCGAGTGGGGTGTTACTCATCCCCGGCGTCGTCAGCCTCTTCCGTCTCGACTTCGACTTCGGGTACCAACTCGACGTCCGGTGCGGGCAGGTCGCCCAGCTTGGCCAGCAGGCGGCCGATGGTCTCGCGCATCTCGCCGCGGGGGACGATCATGTCGATAGCGCCGTGCTCGAGCAGGAACTCGCTGCGCTGGAAGCCCTTGGGCAGCTTCTGGCGGATGGTCTGCTCGATGATATTGGGGCCGGCGAAACCCGCACGGGCGTCGGGCTCGGCGATGTTGATGTCGCCGAGCATGGCCAGGGAGGCGGATACGCCGCCGTAGACCGGATCGGTCATTACCGAGATGAACGGC
Organism: Mangrovimicrobium sediminis; assembly: GCF_004745945.1. GTDB lineage: Bacteria > Pseudomonadota > Gammaproteobacteria > Pseudomonadales > Halieaceae > Mangrovimicrobium > Mangrovimicrobium sediminis. The sequence goes on from NZ_SRLE01000014.1 coordinate 166,969, forward strand.
ACGCCCATCAGCTTCATGCGCTCGAGGACGGCGCTGGTCTTGGCCATCTGCATGAGGGAGATGAGCGCCTCTTGCATGCGCGCGCCGCCAGAGGCAGAGAAACACACCATGGGGACGCCGAGTTCCATGGCCAGCTTCGCCGCGCGGGTGAATTTCTCGCCCACCGCGTTACCCATGGAACCGCCGTGGAAATTGAACTCGAAGGCCACGCACACCAGCGGCATGCCCAGCAAGTTGCCGCGCATGGCGACCAGGGCGTCTTTTTCACCGGTGGATTTTTGCGCCGCACTGAGGCGGTCGCGGTAGCGTTTCTTGTCCTTGAACTTGAGGCGGTCGACGGGCTCCACCTCGGTGAGGATTTCCTCGCGGCCCTCGGCGTCGAGGAACAAATCGAGGCGGCGCCGGGCGCCGATGCGCATGTGGTGATCGCACTTGGGACAGACGTCACCGTTGCGCTCGAGGTCCGGGCGATACAGCACCGCATCGCATTTCAGGCACTTCTTCCACAGCCCCTCAGGAACGCTGGCGCGTTTCTGGCCCTCCGCCTTGCTCACCCCGGACGGTAAAATCTTGTCTATCCAGCTCATGCTTTTCCCCACCCCACTGCAAGAAACGAGTATAGAACGTGAGCGGCGCTCTAGGAAGCGGCCCGGTCCACCCCGGCGCGAATATCTGCCAGCAGTGCGCAGGCCACCGCCCCCGCCGCCGCGTGATCGGCCCCGCCGTCCAGGGCATCGGCCATGGCGCGAATCAGCGCGCTGCCCACCACCACGCCGTCGGCCACACTGGCCACCGACGCGGCGGAGTCCGCATCGCGGATTCCGAAGCCCACCGCCACCGGCAGTGCGCTGGCGGCGCGAATGCGCGCCACGTGCTCGGCGACATCGACGGTGTCCAGGTGCCCGGCACCGGTCACGCCCTTGAGCGACACGTAGTAGATGAAGCCGCTGGCCTGGGCGACGATGCGCGCGATGCGCGCCTCAGGCGTGGTCGGGGCGACCAGGAAGATGTTGTCCATGCCCACCCGGTGCAGTTCGGCGTTGACCTGCTCGACCTCCTCCGGCGGGATGTCCACGGTGAGCAGCGCGTCCAGGCCCACCGCCGCGGCGGCGTCGGCGAAGGCCGCATAGCCCATGTGCTCGACCGGGTTGGCGTAGCCCATCAGTAGCACCGGGGTGGTGGTGTCTTTCTCGCGGAAGGTACGTACCACCTCGAGGGCGTCGCGCAGGCTGGTGCCGCCGGCCAGAGCCCGCTCGTGGGCCTGCTGGATCACCGGCCCCTCGGACATGGGGTCGGAGAACGGCACGCCCAGCTCGATGATGTCCGCGCCGTTTTCCACCAGCGCATGCATCAGCGGCACGGTGGAGGCGAGGTCCGGGTCTCCGGCGACGATGTAGGGAATGAGGGCCTTGCGACCGGCGCGCGCCAGCTCCTCGAAACGTCCGGCAATTCGACTCACGCTGTGTTCTCCTACAACTCGATGCCGTCGATCTGCGCGACGGTATGGATGTCCTTGTCGCCGCGACCGGACAGGTTGACCACGATGTTCTGTTCAGGGCTCATGTCGGCGGCCAGCTTCTGCGCATAGGCCAGCGCATGGCTGCTCTCCAGCGCGGGCATGATGCCCTCGATGCGGGTCAGGGCGTGGAAGGCCTTGAGCGCTTCGTCGTCGTTGGCGGCAACGTAGTTCACGCGGCCGATGTCCTTGAGCCAGCTGTGCTCGGGGCCGACGCCGGGGTAGTCGAGGCCGGCGGACACCGAGTGGGTATCCATGATCTGGCCGTTGACGTCCTGCATCAGGTAGGTGCGGTTGCCGTGCAGTACACCGGGGGTACCGGCGGACAGCGGCGCCGCGTGCTGGCCGGACGCCAGGCCGTGGCCGCCCGCCTCCACGCCGTACATGGCTACCGAGGTATCGTCGAGGAACGGGTGGAACAGGCCGATGGCGTTGGAGCCGCCGCCAACACAGGCGACCAGCGCGTCGGGCAGGCGCCCGGTCTGTTCCAGGCACTGGGCGCGGGCCTCGCGGCCGATCACGCACTGGAAGTCGCGCACCAGCATCGGATAGGGATGCGGGCCGGCGACGGTGCCGATGATGTAGAAGGTGTCGTCGACGTTGGTCACCCAGTCGCGCATGGCCTCGTTCATCGCGTCCTTCAGCGTGCGCGAGCCGGACTTCACCGGGATCACCTCGGCGCCGAGCAGCTTCATGCGATAGACGTTGAGCGCCTGGCGGTGCACGTCCTCCTCGCCCATGAACACCTGGCACTCCAGGCCCAGGCGCGCAGCGACGGTGGCGGTGGCCACGCCGTGCTGGCCGGCGCCAGTCTCGGCAATCACCCGCTTCTTGCCCATGTGCTTGGCCAGCAGCGCCTGGCCGATGGTGTTGTTCACCTTGTGCGCGCCGGTGTGGTTGAGGTCCTCACGCTTGAGGTAGATGCGCGCTCCGCCGATCTGGTCGGACCAGCGCGTCGCGTGATACAGCGGCGAGGGACGGCCCACGTAGTGCGCCAGGTCCTCGTCGAACTCGCGCTGGAATTCGGCGTCGTCGCGCAGGCGCACGTACAGCGCTTCCAGTTCGTCCAGGGCGGACATGAGGGTTTCGGCGACAAAGCGGCCACCGTAGATCCCGAAGCGGCCGTGCTCATCGGGCACCGCCGCAAACGGCTTCTGGTTTGCTTCACTGTTCATCTTGCTCGTCCACTTGCTGTTGGTCCGCGGCGCGTACCGCGGCGATAAAACGCTGTATTTCGGCGGTGTCCTTCACCCCCGGCGCGGCTTCCACCCCGCCGCTGACATCCACCGCCCAGGGCGACATCGCGGCGATCGCCGTGCCCACATTGCCGGCGTTGAGGCCACCGGCGAGCACCACGGGCAGCGGCAGGTCCGGTGGCACCATGCGCCAGTCGAAAGTCTTGCCGGTGCCGCCCGGCACGCCCTCCTGCCAGGCGTCGAGCAGCAGGCCGCGGCCGCCGGCGTAGTCGCGACTCGCGCGCGGCAGGTCGATGCCTTCGCGACAGCGCAACGCCTTGATCCAGGGCCGACCGAACGACGCACAGAAGGCGGGCGATTCCTCGCCGTGAAATTGCAGCAGTCCCAGCGACAATGCGGCGGCCAGTTGTTCAACCTGCGCGGCGTCTGCATCGACGAAGAGGCCGACCAGGGTCACGAACGCGGGAACCTCGGCGGCGATCTCGCGGGCCCGGTCCAGGCTCACTGCCCGGGGGCTGGGCGGGTAGAACACCAGCCCGATAGCATCGGCGCCCGCCTCTACGGCGGCCAGCGCATCCTCGGTCCGGGTAATGCCACAGATCTTGATACGCGTGCGCGCCAAAATGGACTCCAGGGTGAGCCGGTTTTAAGGCCGCGCATGATAGCAGAAGCCCCGCGCGCTGTCTGTACAGCGCCAGCGCGGGGTACCCGGTAACGCCGCGCTGCTAGGAAGACACGTCCGCGCCCAGCAGCAGCGGACCGGGCGGTGTCGGCGGCAGGCCGAACTGCGCCGGGTAGAGTACGTCGACCAGGTACAGGCCCGCTGCGGGGGCGGTATCGGCGGCGACGGTGCGGTCGCGGCCGCGCAGGAGATCGGCGATCCACTGCGGCTTCTGGCGCCCGCTGCCCACCGCCAGCAGGGAGCCGACGATATTGCGCACCATGTGGTGCAGGAAGGCGTTGGCCTGGATATCGACCACCACGATGTCGCCGCGGCGGAACACGCTGACGGCATGGACGTTGCGCATCGCCGTGGGCGACTGGCAGGTGGCCGCGCGAAAGGCAGAAAAGTCCTGCTCGCCGAGCAGCGCCTGCGCCGCCCCGTGCATCCGCGCGGCATCCAGCGGGTGGCGGTACCAGGTGAGTTGCCCGCCGAGCAGGGCCGGGCGCACCGGCGTGTTGGCGATCAGGTAGCGGTAGCGGCGCGCAAGGGCGGAGAAGCGCGCGTGGAATTCCGCGTCCACCGCCTGCGCCCAGTGCACGCGTACATCCTCGGGCAGGTTGGCGTTGCCGCCCAGCACCCAGGCCCGGGGTGGCCGCGCACTGGGGGCGTCGAAGTGCACGATTTGGCAGTGGCCGTGCACGCCGGTGTCGGTGCGGCCGGCGCAATGCACACGCACGGGCGCGGCGGCAACTGCGGTGAGCGCCGCCTCGAGGGCCTGTTGTACGGTGGGAGCTGCGGGATCGGGCTGGCTCTGCCAGCCGCGGTAGTGGGCGCCGTTGTATTCGATGCGGCAGGCGATGCGCGCGCCTGCGGGCAGGCTGCGCGCACTGCGGGGGGACTGCTCGTCAGTCAATGCGGTCCAGCAATGCCTGCGCTTCGCTGCGATTCTCCTCGGAGCCCTCGGCGACCACTTCCTCGAGGATCTGGCGGGCGCCGTCCTCGTCACCCATGTCGATATACGCACGGGCCAGGTCGAGCTTGGTAGACATGCCGTTGGCGTCGGCGGCGATCACCAGGTCTTCGTCGTCCTCATCGTCATCGTCGCCCAGCGGGCTGTCGAGGAAATCCGCAGACAGGTCGAGGTCGTCCTCGATGGTATCGTCACCGCCGGTACCCTCGATTTCGAGGCCGACAAAATCCGACTCCAGTCCGCCGCCGATCTCCTCGGCCAGGCCCGCGGGGGGCTCGGACTGATTGTCGGTTTCACCCAGCAGTTCACGGGCGCGGGCGGTGGCCGCAGCGTCGCCGCGAGCCTCCAGTTCGTAGAGCTGTTCGCGCGCGGCGGGGCGATTGCCCAGCTGCAGTTCTGCCTCGAGCAGCTTGAGGCGGTAGGCGGTGTTCTCCGGCTCGCTGGCCAGGGCGCTCTTGAGCAGTTCGCGGGCCTGCGGGTAGCGGCCGTAGGCGATGTAGATGTCCGCCTCGGCCAGCGCATCGCCGGAATCCATATCGGAGGCGTACTCGCCGCCCTCGGAGTCAGCTAACGGCGCCTCATCGGCAAGGGCTGGGGCCGCCGGCTCCAGCGACTGGTCGAGGAAGGAATCCGCGGGACCGGTGTCCAGTTCGTCGGTGAACGGGTCGTCGAGCAGGTCGTCGTCGAGCAACTCGTCCAGCGGCTCCTGATCGGGCGCTTGCGGGGCCGGTGCAGGCGGCGGTGTCTTGAGTTTGACGTCGGCGAAGGCATCGCGCACCGGCTCGTCGACTTCGTCGTCACCGGAGCGACGCCAGCGCACGAAGAGCAGGCCGAGAATGGCCAGCACCAGGGCACCCAGGCCGTACAGGGCATAGCTCATCCAGCCGGACTCTTTCGGCGGCGGCACCTTGGCCGGCGGCAGTTTCTTCGGCTTGGATTCGGGCTTGGCTTCGGGCTTGGCGGCGGCGGGCTTTTCCTCAGCCGGCGCGGCCGCGGCGGGTTCCTCGGCAGGTGATATCTCTTCCTCTACCGCGGAGTCCACGTCCTCGTCGTAACTGTCCAGCCCACTGTCGTAGTCGTCGTAGGGCGCGGGCTCCTCGCCCAGGTCTTCTTCAACGGGGAGCGCGTCGGCTTCCACACCGGCCTCAGCCAGCGCAGCCTGCAACTCGGCAATCTGGGCATCCTTCAGGCTGACCAGGCGCTCCAGGCTGTCAACCTGGTTTTCCATCTCCGCGATCTGCGAGCGCGCCTGGCCGAGGGCGGCGCTGTCGCCGGCCCCGCCGCGCGAGGATGTCGCACCGCCGGTCAGTGCCGCGGCTTCCTCGGCCGGGTCTGCGGAAATACGCAGGGACGGGCGGCTGGGCGCCGGTTCCTGGCCACGGCTGGCCTGCCACGCCTCATTCTGCTCGCGCACCTCGGCCAGTGCAGCCTCTAGGTCCTGGGAGCTGATGTCCTCGGCGCTGGGCAGGTAGATAATGAAGCCGGCCTTGATCTGGTTGATGTTGCCGTTGATAAAGGCATCGGGGTTCAGGCGCTGGATATCCAGCATAGTCTGGTGAACGGAGGCGCCCTCCGGCCGCGAACTCTCGGCGATCTGCCACAGGGTATCGTCGCGGTGGATCATGTAGCGCCCGCCGGACTGGGGTGCGTCACCCGCTTGGGCATTGAAGTCACGTTGCGGCATTTCCCCGGGGCCCAGGTTCGACTTCCTGACATCGACACGAGTGCCGCTAGTCGCCGCCGCCCCCTCCGGCTTTTTTCCCGCAGAATCCGGGGCCGGAATACCTTCGACTTCCTCTACGCGCTGGCTCGCCGACACCACCGGGGTACCGGTTTCAAACAGCGGCGGATCTACCAACACGGTGTATTCGCGCAGCAGGCGGCCATCGGGCCAGCGCGCTTCGACGATGAAATCCAGGTAGGGTTCGAGGACCGGGTCCTCGGAGGTCATGGTGATGGAACCACGACCACTGGCATCGAGGTTAACCTCGAACTTGATACTGGTGAGGAAGTAGGCCCGCTCCACCCCCATGCGGTCGAAGTCCGCGCGGGTGGCAAGGCGCACGATGATTTCATCCTCGTGCAGACTGCCTACATTGAGCAGATCTACCTTCGCCTGCAGTGGTTCGTTGAGAAAGGATTCCAGTTGCAGATCGCCGAGTCCCAGTGCATACGTGGAACTCGCGTGCAGACACCCCAGCGAAAACACAACGGCAGAAAATTTACGCGCCATAGCCATGCCTTATTATCTTCCTGCTTCTCCCCTACCGGCCCCCCTAAGGCTCGGTCCCATGCCATGTCTGCGAGTTCCGGCGCTCTTTCTGTCTTGACTGACTTCCTGTGAGAGCCTCCGGACGGTGCTGTGAAAACGCCAATTTAATGCCCCTGGCACACCGATTGCAGACCCGAACTCGAGCCAAGTATCAGTGAACCATGGGCATATATCAAGGCAACTTATTGTGTTTTCTGAAGTTAATCACAGAAAGTCAGAAATGAGTTTTTCCGCGATTTGAACGCTGTTCAGGGCCGCTCCCTTGCGCACGTTGTCGGCGACGATCCACAGGTCCAGACCGCGCGGATGGGAGATGTCCTCGCGAATGCGGCCGACGAAAACCGGGTCCTGTCCGGCGGACTCGGTCACCGCGGTGGGGTAACCGCCATCGGCGTGTTCGTCCATCACTACCACTCCCGGCGCCGCGGCCAGCAGTTCGCGTGCCTGCGCTGCGCTGAGCTTCTCGCGGGTTTCGATATGCACGGCCTCGGAGTGGCCGAAGAAGACCGGGATACGCACGCAGGTCGGGTTCACCTGGATGCTCTCGTCGCCGAAAATCTTCTGGGTTTCCCACACCATCTTCATCTCTTCGCGGGTGTAGCCGTTGTCCTGGAAGGTGTCGATGTGCGGCAGCGCGTTGAAGGCGATCTGCTTGGGGTAGACCTCGCACTCGATCTCCTGGCCGTTGAGCAGGCGCGCGGTCTGCCCCGCCAGTTCCTCGATCGCTTCCTTGCCGGTGCCGGAGACGGCCTGGTAGGTGGCGACGTTAATGCGCTCGATACCCACGGCGTCGTAGATCGGCTTCAGCGCCACCAGCATCTGGATGGTGGAGCAGTTGGGGTTGGCGATGATGTTGCGGTTCGGATAGTCCGCCAGTGCGCCCGGGTTGACCTCCGGCACCACCAGGGGAATGTCGGCATCGCGGCGAAAGTGCGAGGTGTTGTCGATAACCACACAACCGGCGGCCGCGGCCTTCGGCGCATACTCCTCGGAGATACTGCCGCCGGCGGAGAACAGGCCGATCTGCGCCTGGCTGAAATCGAACTCGGCGAGATCGCCGATGGTCACCGACTTGCCGCGGAATTTCACCGTCTTGCCCGCGGATCGGCTGGATGCCAGCGGGTAGAGGTTGCGCACCGGAAAATTCCGCTGCTCCAGAATCTCGATCATGACTTCGCCCACGGCGCCGGTTGCGCCGACCACGGCCACGTCATATTGCTTGCTCATTGTCTGCTTCCTCCTGGAATGCTGAATCTTTGTGTCTTTGCCTGTTGCGATTGCGAAATCCGTGCCGGCGGGGGCGCCGCCGCTGCGGCGCAGGAACTACAGCGCGGCGAGCACCGCCGCGCCCATCTCACGGGTGCCGACCACCCGCATGCCTTCGCTGGCGATATCCGCGGTGCGCAGGCCGCTGTCGAGCACGCGGCTGACCGCGGTCTCGATGGCCTCGGCTGCCTGCGGCGCGGCCAGCGTGTAGCGCAGCATCATCGCCACCGAGAGGATGGTGGCCAGCGGGTTGGCCTTGTCCTGGCCGGCGATGTCCGGCGCGCTGCCGTGGCAGGGTTCGTACATGCCGCGGCCGTCTTTATCCAGCGACGCAGAGGGCAGCATACCGATGGAGCCGGTGAGCATGGCCGCGGCGTCGGAGAGGATGTCGCCGAACATGTTGCCGGTGACGATGACGTCGAACTGCTTGGGCCGCATCACCAGTTGCATGGCGGCGTTGTCCACGTACATGTGGCTGAGCTCGACATCCGGGTACTGCGGCGCCAGCTCGTCCATCACCTCGCGCCACAGCACCGTAGCCTCGAGCACGTTGGCCTTGTCCACGCTGCACACGCGGCCGTTGCGCTTGCGCGCTGCGTCGAAGGCCAGGTGACCGATGCGGCGCACCTCGGATTCGCTGTAGCGGTAGGTGTTGAAGCCTTCACGCTCACCGTTGTCCAGGGTGCGTATGCCGCGCGGCTCGCCGAAGTAGATACCGCCGGTCAGCTCGCGCACGATCAGGATATCCAGGCCGGCGACGACCTCGGGCTTGAGGCTCGAAGCGTCGGCCAGCTGCGGGTAGAGCAGCGCCGGGCGCAGGTTGCCGAACAACTGCAGCTCCGAACGGATCTTCAGCAGGCCGCGCTCCGGGCGCAGCTGGCGCTCCGCCGCATCCCACTTCGGGCCACCCACCGCGCCGAGCAGGATCGCCTCGGCGCTGCGCGCCTGGTCCAGGGTGATTTGCGGGCAGGGCTCGCCGTGCACGTCCAGCGCGGCGCCGCCCAGCAGGCCATCTTCCAGCTCGAGGTCCAGCCCGAAACTGCAATCCACCGCCTGCAGCACGTTCACCGCCTCGCTGACGATCTCCGGGCCGATGCCGTCGCCGGACAGGATCAGGATTTTCTTGCTCATGTGTGTTTCCGTCGTTTGTCGGTAAAAATCGCGACCGCGTACTAGCGGATCGCGTCGAACAGCCAGGGCGAGCGCTCGCGCCACTGCGCCTCGAAGGCGCGGATCGCATCCTCGCGCTGCAGGGTCAGGCCGATATCGTCCAGGCCCTCGAGCAGGCAGTGGCGGCGGAAGGCGTCCACCTCGAAGGCAATTTCCTCACCGGACGGCGTCACCACCCGCTGGCGCTGCAGGTCCACGGTGAGCTGGTAGCCCTCACTGGCATACATCTCCCCGAACAGGCGGTCGACCAGCTGCACGTCCAGCTCGATCGGCAGCAGGCCGTTCTTGAAGCAGTTGTTATAGAAGATGTCGGCAAAACTCGGCGCGATGATGCAGCGGAAGCCGTAATCCTCCAGCGCCCACGGGGCGTGCTCGCGGCTGGAGCCGCAGCCGAAGTTCTCACGCGCCAGCAAGATGGAGGCACCGGCGTAGCGCGGGAAGTTCAGCGGGAACTCCGGGTTGATCGGGCGCGCGCTGCAGTCCTGCCCGGGCTGGCCCTCGTCGAGGTAGCGCAGCTCGTCGAACAGGTTGGGGCCGAAGCCCGAGCGCTTGATCGACTTCAGGAACTGCTTGGGGATGATCAGGTCGGTGTCGACATTGGCGCGATCCATGGGCGCCACCAGGCCGTTCTCCACAGTAAATGCCTTCATGCTTATACCTCCTTCCAGTCGCGCACATCGACAAAATGACCGGCCACCGCAGCGGCCGCGGCCATCGCCGGGCTGACCAGGTGGGTGCGACCGCCAAAGCCCTGGCGCCCCTCGAAGTTGCGGTTTGAGGTGGAGGCGCAGTGCTCGCCGGCGCCGAGCTTGTCGGCGTTCATCGCCAGGCACATGGAGCAGCCCGGTTCGCGCCACTCCAGGCCGGCGTCGATAAAGATGCGGTCCAGGCCCTCGGCCTCAGCCTGCTTCTTAACCTGGCCGGAGCCGGGGACCACCATGGCCTGCTTGATGCTGTCGGCCACGCGGCGCCCCTTCACTACCGCCGCAGCGGCGCGCAGGTCCTCGATGCGCGAGTTGGTGCAGGAGCCGATGAACACGCGGTCGAGCTTGATGTCGGTGATCGGCGTGCCCGCCGCGAGGCCCATGTATTCCAGGGCGCGCGTCGCGGCGGCGCGGCGGGTGGCGTCGCTGAATGCGGCCGGGTCGGGCACGCTGCCATCTACGGGCACAACCATCTCGGGCGAGGTGCCCCAGGTCACCTGCGGCTTGATCTCCTCGCCGGCAAGCTCCACCACCGTGTCAAACTGCGCGTCCGGGTCCGAGTGCAGCTCGCGCCAGGCACTCACCGCAACGTCCCACATCTCGCCGGCTGGCGCGTAGGGGCGACCCTTCACGTAGTCGATGGTGGTGTCGTCCACCGCCACCATGCCGGCACGGGCGCCCGCCTCGATCGACATATTGCACAGGGTCATACGCCCTTCCATGCTCATATCGCGGATCACCTGGCCGCCGAACTCGATGGCGCAGCCGGTACCGCCAGCGGTACCGATCTTGCCGATTACCGCCAGGGCCACGTCCTTGGCGGTAACACCGGGCTGCAACTGGCCGTCGATGCGCACCAGCATGTTCTTCATTTTTTTCTGGATCAGGGTCTGGGTAGCCAGCACGTGCTCCACTTCGGAGGTGCCGATGCCGTGGGCCAGCGCCCCGAGTGCGCCGTGGGTGGAGGTGTGCGAATCGCCGCAGACCACGGTCATGCCGGGCAGGGTCGCACCCTGCTCCGGACCGACCACGTGCACGATGCCCTGGCGCACGTCGTTCATCTCGAACTTGACCAGGTCGAAGTCGGCGCAGTTCTCGTCCAGGGTCTGTACCTGCAGCCGCGACACCGGATCGGCGATGGCGGCGACACCGGCGGCGCGCTCGGCGCTGTCGGTGGAGATGTTGTGGTCCGGCACGGCGAGGATGGCGTCGCGGCGCCAGGGCTTGCGCCCGGCCAGGCGCAGGCCCTCAAAGGCCTGCGGCGAGGTCACTTCGTGGATCAGTTGCAGGTCTATATAAATGAGGGCGCTGCCGTCGTCGCGCGCCTCGATCAAATGGTTCTGCCACAGCTTGTCGTAAAGGGTCTGCCCGGACATGGGACACCTCGCCTGACTAGATAACTAGAAGGCGCGCATTATGGGCTTGCACTCGCAATTACTCAAATTTATTATTTTTATCGCATGGATAAAATATTGGAATAGATATGGATTTGCAGAACCTGCAGGCCTTCCTGCTGGTGGCGGAGAGCGGCTCGTTCTCCCTGGCGGCGCAGCAGCTACACCTGACCCAGCCCGCGGTGAGCAAACGCGTGGCCCTGTTGGAGGAAGAACTGGGCAGCAAGCTGTTCGACCGTATCGGGCGCAGTATCGGCCTCACCGAGGCGGGCCTCGCCCTGCTGCCTCACGCCAAGAATGTCGAGCGCGAACTGCGCGCCGCGGCGCAGTCGGTGCGTGACCTCACCGGCGCCGTCGGCGGCAGCCTGCGCCTGGCCACCAGCCACCACATCGGCCTGCACCGCCTGCCGCCGGTGCTGTCCAGTTTCAGCCGCGAATACCCGGCGGTGCATATCGACATCGACTTCATGGATTCCGAGCAGGCCTATGAACTGATCGGCCAGGGCAAGGCCGAGCTGGCGGTAGTGACGCTCTCCCCCAGCGACGAGGCCAGCGTGATCAGCGTGCCCGTTTGGCACGACCCGCTGGAGGTGATGATCGCCCGCGATCACCCGCTGCTGGACAGCCCCACGGCGCCGGACCTCGATGGTCTCAGCCACCACCCGGCGATCCTGCCCGGGCTGAACACCTATACCGGGCAGATCATCAAGCGCCTGTTCGACGCCCGCGGGCTGGAGCTGCAGGTCACCATGGCCACCAACTACCTGGAGACTATCCGCATGATGGCCTCGGTGGGCCTGGGCTGGACCATCCTGCCGCGCAGCATGCGCGACGCCTCGCTGGCGGTGATCGAGCTGCCGGACATCACCATGGAGCGCACCCTGGGCGTCGCCTACCACCGCGGCCGCAGCCTGTCGCGGGCGGCGCTGGCGTTCATGGCCACCACCCGCGCCCACGGCGACAACCCTGCCTGACCCCGCCGCCCTGCGGCGACCGCCACCTGGCTACCCGAACCCGTTCCCACGCCGCGCCTGGTGCCGCGCGGGCAAAGCGTGATGCGCATCGCAGTTTAGTACACGACTATTGACTATATCGACAAGGCTTGTTTACATTAATCCCATGGACGCTCCCGCCAACCTCAATATCGACACGCGCCGCTACCTCGAAGGACCCGGCCTGGTCACCCACCTGATGGTGCTGACCCACTTCGTGGAGAAGCGCTCGCTGGCCATGCTGGCCTGCGACGACGCCAACCACGGCAAGCTGAGCCTGGCGTACTCGGGCTTTGTGTCGCTACTGGCCGAGCGCGAGCACTCCCCCGGGGAACTGGCGGCGCAGCTCGGCATCAGCAAGCAGGCCTGCAGCAACACCCTGCGCGAGCTGGAGCAGCAGGGCCTGATCGCGCGCCGCCGCAACCCGCGGGACAGCCGCTCGACGGTGGTCAGCCTGACCGACGAGGGCGCCGCCCTGCTGCGCGCGGGCATCGCCTGCACCAACCAGTTGCACGACGAATTTGCCGCCACCCTGGGCGAGGAACAGCTGGAGCGCCTGGGCAGCGTGCTGGAACGCGCGGCACGCCTGCTCGGCGTGGACATCCCGGTACTGCATGCCCTGCAGGCCGACGCCCGGGACCAGGCGCACCCGCGGCGACTGACCCTGCTGCTGCCGGGGCTGAGCACCTACTTCCGCCGCTCGCTGGGCCAGGATATCGCCGGCCGCGGTTTCGGCGGACTGAAGACCAGCCACGGCCCGCTGCTCGGCCTGGTCAATCGCGAGGGACGGCGCCTGCAGTACATCGCCTCGGTGCTCGGCCACAGCAAGCAGGCGGTCGCCGCCACCTCGCTGGAGCTGGAACGGCTCGGCTATGTGGTGCGCGAGGCGGACCCGGAGGACAAGCGGCAGATCGTCCTGCGCCTGTCACCTGAGGGCACGCGCCTGGTGGATGCCTCGCAGGCCGCCGTGCGCGAGCGCGAATCCGCACTGCGCGAACTGCTCGGCGCGGATGACTACCAGTGCATGGACGAGGCGCTGGCGACACTGTATTTCCAGGTGGTCGACGAGTTTGACCCACCCAGCGTGCTGCCGGAGAAGATCCAGCAACTGGGCGACTACCTGATCTCGGAGCTGGGGACCGCCGGTGCGCGCACCCTGGCCCAACATTTAATGACAATCACAAGAGGTGACACGTAATGGAAACCACGTTCCTTTCATCGATTCTCGAGCGCGGGGAGTGGCTGCTCTCGTTCGGTGCGCTCATCGCCGTACTGGGGATTCCTGCACTTGCCAGGTACGTGGTGCTGCTGGTGCCGACCTTCCGCGAGACCCGCCGTCTCAACCAGGAGGTTGCCGCGAAGCAGGTCACCAAGAGCTTCTACAACCCGATCCAGAACCGCAGCAAGTTCTGGGGTCTGCTGACCACGGCGTTCATCTTCACCTTTATCCTGCCGTTCTGCCTGACGCTGGAGCCGCAGCCGATCTGGCAGATGCTGCTCGATATGTTCATCATCCTGATGTTCTATGACTTCTTTTATTACCTCGTGCACCGCTTCCTGTTCCACGACGGCGGCTTCGGCCCGGGACCGCTGATGTGGGTGCATGCGGTCCACCACCAGCAGAAAAACCCCTGCCGCCTGGACTCCAACTACCTGAACCCGATCGAGACCTGCATGGGCCTGGGCCTGTACGGTGCGAGCATCGGCGCGCTGGCGGCCATGATGGGGCCTTTCCACGTGGCCACCATCGTCATCACCTGGATCGCGTTCTCGGAAATCAACCTGCACAACCACGACCGCATGAGCGAGGAGTCCGACCGCTTCCCGTTCAAGTACCTCAAGTACATGTCGTTCATGCACCACGTGCACCACGCGCGCTTCACCGCGGGCAACTTCGCCACCATCTCACTGTTCTACGATTGGCTGTTCGGCACCTACGACGTGGGCCAGGGCTGGGGCAAGAACAAGCGTGAGAATGCCGGCAACAGCGGCGCGGGTGCCGGCGGCAAGCCGGTGGCCGGCTGAGGCGTCAATCCAGGTTTAACCCTCTCCACATCCCGGGGACGGCGTCGCCACGCGGCCCGACCCCGGTGTGTTCCGCAAAGTAGAAGGTGCCGTTGAAGCGCGCCACTACCCGCTCCCCGTGACACACCCGACCGTGCGCGAAACCGAAGTGCCGCTTGGTCGACACCCCCTCAATTTCCGTATGCAGCCACTGGCCGAGTTTGCCGGCGCCGATGAAATCGACGCTGAGGTTCACCGTGGGCGCGCCGGTGCGCCGCCCCGCGCGCAGGGTCGCGCCGCTGGCGGCGGCGATGTCGGCGAGAGTCATGATCACGCCGCCGTGGCAGATGCCCAGGGAGTTGCAGTGCTGCGCCTCCACCAGCAGGCCGAAGCCGACGATGCCGTCCGCCAGTCGCCGGTACAGCGGGGCGAGGCCATCGATGAAGCCCAGGCCCCCGGGCATGGGCTCGAAATCCGTGGGCACCTGCTCCCGGTCCTGGTCCTGTGCTGTCATGCCTGCTCCTTCCGCGGTGTCGCCGTCATCTAGAAAATACCCATGGCCAGGCCCGCGGCAAAGGCCTCGCCGAGTTCCCCGGCCCGCAACCCGGCCTGCTCGTCCCACTCGCCGCGGCAGATCACCGGTTCGGTGGCCTCGACCAGGGGAATCCCGGACAGGATACGCTGCAACTGGGCGACGGCGTTGCGGCCGTCGTTGCCGGCACTCACCAGCAGCGCACAGGGCAGCGTGATGCCGCGCTCGATGGCCGGGTAGAACACCCGGTCGACAAACTCCTTCATCCCCCCGGCCAGGTAGCCGGCATTTTCCGCCGCCACCAGTAGCAGACCGCCGGCGGCGGCGAGGTCCGCCACGCCGGCGTCGCAGGCGCGCAGGACGCGTACGCGGACCCCGGATTCACGGCCGGCGCCGTGCGCCGCGGCGCGCGCCAGTCGCGCACAGGTGCCGCTCTGGGTGTGGTAGACGATCAGCAGGTCGGTCATGGGACATCACCGTAGCAGGGCCGGGATTGGAGGATAAGCTACCAGAAACTGTCATCTTTGCCCGGGGCGCCCGTGTCGCAGGGTGATTCGGAACAAGTTATCCACAGGGCGGGCTGTGGATAACTGTGGGGAAAAAGTTGTCCACCGGGCTGTCCACGGCCCCACCCCAATACTTGCACCATTTCAGTACACAATCCTTGCCTGCACCTTTTTAAACCTTAAATCAATTACTTAGGAAAATCGTCGGGAAAGCATGGAAAAATAGTACGGCTAAACCGGTCCCGGCGGAAAGTCAAGTGCCGGTGTGGATAGAATTCCGGGACACGTGTCAGAGTGACCACTAACGCTGCAGGCCACGTGACTGCAAAGGTTTCATATTTTTGAGGGAAATGTGACAGCGCTCACACTGCCTGGCGATGGCCCAGGCGAAAGCAGCAGTGGATGCGGCGGTTGCGCGCAAAATCCTCATCCAGCGTCTCGCCGGTGATGTCCTCGCAGGCGAACTCCGCCTGCAGGCCCGGATCGAGGCGGAAGCCGCGGCGGTTGTTGGAGAAGTACAGCACGCCGCCCGGGCGCAGGCAGGCCATTGCCGCGCGCACCAGTTCGGGATGGTCGCGCTGCACATCAAATGTGCCCGCCATGGCCTTGGAGTTGGAAAACGACGGCGGGTCGAGCAGGATCAGGTCGTAGTCCCCGGCCGCCGTGCTCAGCCACTCCAGGCAGTTGGCCCGCACCAGGTGGTTGCGCGCCTCGCCCAGCCCGTTGTGCGCCAGGTTCTTGCGCAGCCAGTCGAGGTAGGTGTTGGACAGGTCCACACTGGTGGTCGAGCGAGCGCCGCCGAGGGCGGCGTGCACCGTCGCGCTGCCGGTGTAGCAGAACAGGTTGAGGAAGTCCCGGCCCTCGGCCTCGCGCGCGATGCGCAGGCGCAGCGGGCGGTGGTCCAGGAACAGTCCGGTATCCAGGTAGTCGCGCAGGTTGACCAGCAGTTTCGCCTGGCCCTCGCGCACGCTGATGAACTCGCCGCGGTTGTCGCGCTTCTCGTACTGGGCGGTGCCGCGCTGGCGCTGGCGCTGCTTGTAGGCGATCTGCGCCGCGGGCACGCCGAGAGCCTCCGGCAGGGCGGACATCACTTCCTGCATGCGCCGCGCCGCCGCGTCCGGGTCGACCCCCGATGGCGCCTGGTACTCCGCCACGTGCACGGCGTCGCCGTAGAGGTCGACGGCGACCGCGTACTCGGGCATGTCGGCGTCGTACAGGCGGTAGCACTCGATGTGCTCGCGTTTCACCCAGGGCTTGAGCCGCCGCCGGTTCTTGCGGATGCGGTTGGCGAACATCGCCGCGCCCTCGCTCAACTCTCCGGGCGGAGTCTGCGCAGCGCCCTGCCCTTCCCCATTGTTGTTCCCGCTGGCAACCGCGGCCGGTGCCTGGCGCAACTCGTTGCCCGCCAGGTGGAACAGCAGCAGGCGGGTCTCGATGGGGCCGTTGAAGAAAGCGTACTGCTTGTGACTGCGCAGGCCGGTGGCGCGCCCGAGGTCGAGGTCCGAGGTGAGCACGGCGGCCTCCCAATCCGGGAATTCGCGCGCCATCACCTCGCCCAGTTCGCGGTACAGGTAGACCAGGCTGGATTTCTCGCCGAGGCGTTCGCCGTAGGGCGGGTTGCACACCAACAGCCCACTCGGCAGCGGTCGGTGGGTGGGCTTTTTCAGCGCACCCAGGGGCTTGCAGCTGACGCGCACCGCCTTCTGCAGGCCGGCGGCGGCGATGTTCTCCTGGGCGCGGCGCACGGCACCCGGGTCGGCGTCGTAACCGCGCATCTCCGGCAGTTCGCCGGCGCGGCCGCGCTCGGCCCGCCCGCGGGCGTCGGCGAGGATCATGCGCCACTGCTCGGCGCTGTGTTCCAGCAGCGCCTCGAAGCCGAAGCGCGGGCGGCCCAGCGCCGGGGCGACGTCCGCCGCCATCAGCGCGCCCTCCAGCAACAGGGTCCCGGAACCACACATGGGGTCGATCAGGGCCCCGCCCGCGGCGGCCATCTCCGGCCAACCGGCGCGCAGCAGCACCGCCGCGGCGAGGTTTTCCTTCAGCGGTGCCGCGCCGCCGCGGCTGCGGTAGCCGCGCAGGTGCAGGGAACCACCGCCCATGTCTACGGCCAGCGCCGCACGACCCTTGGCGATATGCACGTTGAGCAGCACGTCGGGCCTGCGCCGGTCCACCGCCGGGCGGCGGCCGGCGTGGCGGGAGAACCAGTCGACCACCGCGTCCTTGCAGCGCTGGGCGCCGAACTGGGTGTTGCGGATGCTGGCGCTGCGCCCGGAAAAATCCACGGCGAAGCTGCGATTCGGCGCGAACCAGGCACTCCAGTCGACACCGAGCAGCGCCTGGTACAGCGCGTCCGCCTCATCGGTATCGAAACTGGCGATCGGCAGCAGGATACGGTTGGCTAGGCGCGACCACAGGCAGGCGCGATAACCCAGCGCCCGCGGCCCGGAAAAGTGCACGCCGGCCACGGTCTCGCGGGTGTGCTCGGCGCCGAGCGCCGACAGTTCGCTCGCCAGCAGGCTCTCCAGCCCCCTGGGACAGGCGGCGAACCAGTCGATGGCCGCCGGTGTGGGATTGGTCATCAGGCTTTCTTACGTGATTTGGGGGTGCTGCGCTTGGTGCCCGAGCTCGAGCGGGTCCGCGTCGTGGTGGTTTTCGCTTTGGCTTTCGCCCTGGCCTTCGCGGCGGGGCGCGCGGTGCTGCGCTTGCCGCCGGCAGTCTTGGACTCAGCAGCGTCGGCATCGGCCGGTACTGTGCGCGCTTCTTTTTCGCGCTGCATCATGTCGACCACGAGGTTGCTGGAACTGACCATGTAGTGAATGAAGCGCTCGTACTCCTCGTCCGTGAAGCTGCGCAGCACGTCGTGCTGGCGGTACAAATTGACGAAGCGGCGCTCGCGCTCGTACTGCCGCGGCAGCGCCATCACCCCCAATTGCTCCAGGGTCTGTTCCAGCGCCGGGTTGTAGGTGCGCATGAACTTGATCAGGAACGGGATAGGGTCGTGGCGGGCCAGCAGCGAAGCGCTGCGCAGGACCATCTCCAGCGGCATGATGGTGTTGCCGCGCTCGACGTCCTCCAGCACGCTGCCGTCGGAAAGGCCAAGGGTCTCGGACATTTCCTTGACCGAGAGGCCGGCGGTCTCGCGGGCGTCGCGCAGGAAATCCCCGGCCTCACGCATGGCCTCCTGGCGCTCCGGCTCGAGCTGGTTGAGCACGGTATTGCGCAGCCAGGTCTCGCCGAACATCGCGGTCAGGGTGGCAGTGCTGCGCGCGAGCTCGAGCGTGCCCCCGGCGACCTGGCCGGTCAGCCGGCGCAGGGCGTCGAGCAGCGAGTCGCTGGAGTGTTCGTCTTTGGCCATAGCGCTAGCATAGCCTATTCCACCCCGGGCGCGGAACGCCCCGCATCGGCGGCCTCCGGCGGCAGACCGGTCTCCAGGCGGAATATCTCGCGCATCAGCCGGCGCCACTCATCGTAGCGCGCCTGCAAAGTGCCACCGAGGCGGAACACCCGGCCGCGGGTCTGCACCACGGTGGGCTCGATCTCGTTGTTGAAGCCGCCGGCCAGTTCGTCGAGGTCCTGCTGCTGGATGCGGTAGGCGCGGTAGGCGTTGTAGTCGCGCAGCATGGAGGGATAGCTGCCCGGGCGGTCGTTGTCCTCGCGCAGTTCGACGCGCTCCTCGTACTGCACCCGGTAGGTGGCCTGTTCCCAGCGGTACTGCCGCCACAGGTTATAGGTTGTGGCCATGGCGTCGTGGAGTTCACCGTACTGCTCGTCCGCGACATCCACGAACAGGTATTCCTGCTGGCGCACGCGCTCCACCCGCGCCAGCATCGGGTCGTCCGCCGCAGGTTCGCGCAGCAACTCCCAGGGCGCGTCGCCGCCGCCCTGGAGATAACCGGCAAAAGCCTCCGGCGCCAGGCCCTGGGCGTAGCGCAGGCTGGCGACCAGGCGCAGTTGCTCGAGGTCCGACACGGACAGGCTCGCCAGCATCCGCCCGAGGTCGTCGACCACCTCGCGATAGAGCCCGGCGAAGGGCTCGTCACCGTCGCTCACCGGGTATGTGTCGGCACTCGCCGCCTGCGTGTATTCGCGCGCCAGCCAGACCCGGCCGCTGGCGTCGCGCGCTTCCAGGAACAGCGACAGGCGCTGGCCGGTGGCGCTGACAATGCGTCCGTGCACGGTCAGGTCGACCAGCGGGCTGTCGTCGGGCAGTACGCGCACGGCGCCCCAGTCGCCGGTGGCCTCCAGCATGCGCCGCAGTTGTACGGGCATGTACAGCGCTTCGGCGCGGCGAATGCGGGGGAAGACGTTCTCGCCATCGCTGCTGACGGGCGCCTGAAGCCCCTCGTCGAATACCACGATGCCCACGTCGAGATAGACCTGGGCCTGCGCCAGCAGGGGCAGCAGGCCGAACACACAGCAGAACCACCAACGCACCAGGGTCATTGGGCAGGCCGCTCGGTAGTGCAAACCTTGCCTTTACTCAGGGTCTGCCGGCAGATAATGCCCGACTGGCTGGGGTCGTAGCGCACATAGACCCGGCGCACGCCGAAAGGCTCGGAGACCTGCGGGCTGCGCAGTTGCGTGTAAACCTGCAGGCGGTTGCCGGCAGGGTCGAGGGTGAAACGGTGGGCAATGCGCAACCCCTCGGGCAGGGCAACCCGGAACAGCAGTTGTTCGCGCAGCCAGCCGCAGTCCTCGTCACCCAGCGGCGAGTCGCGGCGCGTCGATACGCCGGCGCCGAAGTCGCACTGCAGGGCGAAACTGCCCTCGCGCTTGACCGTGATACCGCTCTCCTGCTGGTCGATGTGCAGGAGCACCGGCTCGAGCACGACGTAAGTCATGCGCACGAGGTCTTCCAGGCCACGCGCATTGGCGTAGATACGGGCGTCCGTCGGGGTACCGAGCCCCTGGGCCTGGCGCTCCACCTGGCGCTGGAGTTCGCCGAACAACTGCCCCACTGCTTCATCGAGGCTGTCGCTTTGCTTGAGGTCCACCACCCAGTCTCCGGAAAAATCCACCGGCGCGGCGTCCACCTGCACCGGCACCAGCGGCTTCGAGCCACAGGCCGCCAGCAGGCTGCAGGCGAGAACCAGCAGGGCGCGGTACGCAATGTGGGTGGGGATCGACATAGGGCGCGTAGTGTAACCCAGGAGCGTGTCGCCAGTGCCTGGCGGCGCAGTATTCACACCCGGCCGCGCGTTCGTCCGCCGGCGGGATTCTGGCGTATACTCAGCCCCCTCAACCACCACGGAATCGACGCAGGTATCGGCATGGCAAAACGGGTCTATCTCTTCAGCGAGGGCAACAGGGACGAACGCGAACTGCTCGGTGGCAAGGGCGCCAACCTCTGCGAGATGACCGCGCTGGGCCTGCCCGTACCCTTCGGCTTCATCATCACCACCGACACCTGCCGCGAGTACTTCCAGGCCGGCAACAAGTTCCCGGGCCTGCTGGAGCAGGAGTACCGGGTGGCGCTGGACCTGGTGGAAAAGAAGATGGGCGCGCGCTTCGGCGACCCGGAAAACCCCCTGCTGTTCTCCGTGCGCTCCGGCGCCCCGGTGTCCATGCCGGGCATGATGGACACCATTCTCAACCTCGGCCTCAACGACGAGATCGCCGCAGGCCTCGCACAGAAGACCGACAACCCGCGTTTCGCCTACGACTCCTACCGGCGCTTCATCGCCATGTTCGCCGACGTGGTGCTGGGCATTCCCGGCGAAAAGTTCGAGCACGAAATCGAAAAGTACAAGGCCGCCCACGGCAAGACCCTGGACGTGGAGATGAGCGCCGAGGACTGGCAGGCGATCATCGAAATCTACAAGACCATCGCCAACTTCCCCGAAGATCCCTTCGTGCAGCTGAAGATGGCCGTGGAGGCGGTGTTCAAGTCCTGGCACACGCCGCGCGCGAACATCTACCGCGAGATGAACAACATTCCCGACAGCATGGGCACCGCGGTCTGCGTGCAGGCCATGGTGTTCGGCAACTTCGGCGACGACTCCGGCTCCGGCGTGGCCTTCACCCGCAACCCGTCCACCGGCGAACACGCGTTCTTCGGCGAGTTCCTGTTCAACGCCGCCGGCGAGGACGTGGTCGCCGGCATCCGCACGCCGCTGCCGGTGGCCGCGCTGGAAGAGCGCCAGCCGGAGGTGTACGCCGAGCTGTACAAGACCCAGGCGCTGCTGGAAAAACACTACCGCGACATGCAGGACCTGGAATTCACGGTACAGGAAGGGCGCTTCTACATGCTGCAGACACGCAGCGGCAAGCGCACCGGCCGCGCGGCGGTGAAGATCGCCGTGGACATGGTCGGCGAGGGGCTGATCAACGAGCGCGAGGCGCTGATGCGCGTCTCGCCGGAACACGTCGAGGCCTTCCTCCACCCCACCGTGGACCCCGAGGCCAAGACCGACATCATCGCCACCGGCCTGCCGGCAAGCCCCGGCGGCGCCACCGGTGAGGTGGTGTTCTCCGCGGATGAGGCGGAACAGGTCGCCTCCACCGGGCGCAGCGTCGTCCTCGTGCGCCGCGAGACCACCCCCGAGGACATCCACGGCATGAAGGTCGCTGCCGGCGTTCTCACCGAACTGGGCGGCATGACCTCCCACGCGGCGGTGGTGGCCCGCGGCATGGGCGTGTGCGCGATTACCGGCTGCGGCTCACTGCACGTGGACACCGCGGCGGGCGTCGCCAGCACCCACGACGGCGTGACCCTGAAACGCGGCGACGTGATCACCCTGGACGGCACCACCGGCGACGTCATGCTCGGCGATATCCCGAAGATCGCCGCCAGTTCCTCGGACGATTTCCAGACCCTGCTGTCCTGGGCCGACAAGCACCGCAAACTGAAGGTGCGCGCCAACGCCGAGACCCCCGAGGACGCCGCTCGCGCCCGCGAGCTGGGCGCCGAGGGCATCGGCCTGTGCCGCACCGAGCACATGTTCTTCGAGGCCGAGCGCATCGAGAAAATCCGCGGCATGATCCTCTCCGAGAGCAACGAGGAGCGCCAGCAATACCTCGACCAGCTGCTCGAATTCCAGCGCGCGGACATCCTCGAGCTGTTCAAGGTGATGGACGGCCTGCCGGTCACCATCCGCCTGCTCGACCCGCCGCTGCACGAATTCCTGCCCCACGGCGAGGAGGACATGCAGGAACTGGCGAAGGCCATCGGCAAACCGGTGGAGACCGTGCGCGAGATCACCGAGAACCTCTCCGAGGTAAACCCGATGCTCGGCTTCCGCGGCTGCCGCTTGTCGATCGTGCACCCGGAGATCACCGAGATGCAGGTCAAGGCGATCATGGGCGCCGCGGTGGAGGCGGTGAAGCAGGGCTTCAAGCCGAAGCCGGAGATCATGATCCCGCTGGTGATCAACGTGCGCGAGATCCGCATGATCACCGAGATCATCGACCGCGGCGTGCAGCAGGTGCTGCGCGAGGCCGGCGTGTCCGTGCCCTACCGCGTGGGCACCATGATGGAAACCCCGCGCGCCACCCTCGGCGCCGACCGCCTGGCCAAGGCGGTGGAATTCATGAGCTTCGGCACCAACGACCTGACGCAGATGACTTACGGCTTCTCCCGCGACGATGCCGGCAAGTTCATTCCCAGCTACCTCGACAAGAAACTGATCGACGTCGACCCCTTCGTCTCGCTGGACCAGCGCGCCGTGGGCCGGCTGATGGAAATCGCCGTCAACGAGAGCCGCGCGGCGAAAAAAGGCATCAAGTACGGCATCTGCGGCGAGCACGGTGGCGACCCGCGCTCCATCCGCTTCTGCCACAAGCTCGGCCTGGACTACGTCTCCTGTAGCCCGTTCCGCGTGCCCATCGCGCGCATCGCAGCGGCCCAGGCCCACGTGGAAGGTTCGCTGGACGACTGACGCGGCCTCGTGCGCCGGTCGCTCCCCGGCCGGCGCATTGCGGATTCCGGCACAGCGCGCTTAAGCCGCGGCGCAAAATTTGCTAACGTTGCGCCCCGTCGCCCACCCCGGCAAAAGGAGTCCCGCATGGCCACCAGTTTCTACCCCCCGCAGCGCATCCTGATGGGACCCGGTCCCTCGGACATTTCCCCGCGCGTGCTCGCCGCCCTGGCGCGGCCCACCATCGGCCACCTCGACCCGCTGTTCATCCAGCTGATGGACGAGATCAAGGCCCTGCTGCAATACGCCTTCCAGACCAGCAACGAGCTCACCCTGCCGGTCTCCGCCCCCGGCTCGGCCGGCATGGAGGCCTGCTTCGTCAACCTGGTGTCGCCGGGCGATACCGTGGTGGTGTGCAGCAACGGCGTGTTCGGCGGGCGTATGAAGGAAAACGTGGAGCGCTGCGGCGCCACCGCGGTGATGGTCGAGGACGCCTGGGGCGAACCGGTCAGCGTGGACAAGGCGGCCGCCGCCCTCGCCGCGCACCCGGAGGCCTCGGTGCTGGCTTTCGTCCACGCCGAGACCTCCACCGGCGTGGCCTCGGATGCCGCCGCCCTGTGCGCGCTGGCCCGCGAGCACGGTGCGCTGTCCATCGTCGACACGGTGACCTCGCTGGGCGGCATCGAGGTTAAGGTCGATGACTGGGGCGCCGATGCCGTCTACTCCGGCAGCCAGAAATGCCTGTCCTGCGTGCCCGGCATCTCCCCGGTTACCTTCAGCCCGCGCGCCGTGGACCATATCCAGCAGCGCAAGCACAAGGTGCAGAGCTGGTTCCTCGACATGCAACTGGTGATGGGTTACTGGGGCGGCGCCGCCAAGCGCGCCTACCACCACACGGCGCCGGTGAACAACCTGTACGCCCTGCACGAGTCGCTGGTGATGCTCGAGGAGGAAGGCCTGGAAAACGCCTTCGCCCGCCACCTGCGCAACCACCGCGCCCTGGTCGCCGGCCTCGAGGCGATGGGACTTTCCATGGCGGTGGAAGCGCCGCACCGTCTGCCGCAACTCAACGCGGTGACCATTCCCGAGGGCGTGGACGACGCCGCGGTGCGCAGTGCCCTGCTCGAGGAATTCAGCCTTGAAATCGGCGCCGGCCTCGGCGCCCTGGCGGGCAAGACCTGGCGCATCGGCCTGATGGGCTATGCCAGCAACGCGCGCAATGTGGGCACCTGCATCACGGCACTGGAGGCAGTCCTCGGCCGCCAGGGCGCGCCGATCAAGCTCGGTGCCGGGCTGCCCGCGGCGCGCGCCCTGCTCGCCGACTGAGCCCGCGCACCGCGCGTTTTACACAGATTTACAGAACATGGCCTGGCCGCCGCGGTCGAAGCGGCGGCCCCCAAAGGAGACACCTTATGCTCAAGCGCAGCCACA
Source organism: Mangrovimicrobium sediminis (assembly GCF_004745945.1). GTDB lineage: Bacteria > Pseudomonadota > Gammaproteobacteria > Pseudomonadales > Halieaceae > Mangrovimicrobium > Mangrovimicrobium sediminis. The sequence continues at coordinate 191,442 of NZ_SRLE01000014.1, forward strand.
CCTTTCTCGCCGTCGCGGTCAGCACCGTGACGCTGGCGGCCTGCACCACCAACCCCTACACCGGCGAACAGCAGGCCAGCAAGGCGGCCACTTACGGCCTGGGCGCGGCCGCCGTGTGCGGTCTGGTGGGCGCGATTGACTCGAAGAAACACGCGCGCAACGCAGCCCTGGGCTGCGGCATCGTCGGCGCCGGCGTCGGCGCCTACATGGATGCCCAGGAAGCCAAGCTGCGCACCCAGTTGGAGGGCACCGGTGTGCGCGTGGTGCGCGAGGGCGACAACATCCGCCTGGTCATGCCGGGCAATATCACCTTCGAGACCGACTCCTACAACCTGCGCGGCAGCTTCTACCCGGTGCTCAACTCGGTGGGCGAAGTGCTGGCCAAGTACGCCGATACCACCATGCGCGTCACCGGCCACACCGACAGCACCGGCAGCCGGCAGTACAACCAGACCCTGTCCGAGCGCCGCGCACAGAGCGTCGCCGACTACCTGGCCACCCGCCAGGTGAGCCGCAACCGCATGCTGGTGCAGGGTGTCGGCTTCGACCAGCCCATCGCCGACAACGGCAGCGCCGAGGGCCGCGCTGCCAACCGCCGCGTCGAGCTGTATATCCTGCCCAATTCCCTGTGATCCTCCCGCGGCCGGCCTCACGGGCGGCCGCGTTCAATCGATCTCGAACGAGTAATACAGGTCCACCGAGTTCTCCAGGCGGCTGACCACCTCCAGCCACAGGCGGCTTTGCAGGTACAGGCGCGCGGTGAATTCGTTGATCGGCTCGTACAGGCCGATACCGTAGGACAGGTAGATGCGATCGCCAATGTAGCCACTGAGCGTGGCCGCGGTGTCGTCCTCCTCGCCGCTGGAGCCGAAAGCCACGTTGTTGAGTAGCGGCAGCCGGTTCAGCTCCCGCACCACCCCGCTCTGGTTGACCACATCCGCGCCCACCGCCAGGGCCAGCGCGGCGCCATCGGCACCGGCCCCGGTATCCAGGCCACGCCCGCGCACCAGGTAGGACATCGCCTCGCCCTGGGACATGGGCGGGTCCGAGTAGATTTCCAGTTCCGGCTCGTCCAGCGTGCCGTACAGGTGCGCGCCGACGGTAACGTTGTCGCTGCGCACGTGGCGCTCGGCGGACACGTCCAGCTGTGGGTTCTGCGGCGGACCGGAAAAATCCACGGTGCCGCGCTTGATCTCCAGCTGCTGGCGGTAGGCGCGCAGCTCGCCGCCGAGCAGGCTCAGGCCGCCGAACACCTGCAGCGGTGCATCGTCCGCCTGCACCAGGTGCAGGTCGCCGCCGAGCGTGGCGAGCAGGTTGCTGCCGCGCACCTCGAAGCGGTTGTCGATATGAATCCACAGGTCGGCGCGGATATCGAAGGGCCGCTCCTCGCGAATCGGGTTGCCGGCGGGGTCCACCTGCACCACGTCCCGCGACAGGGCCACGCTGCCCTCGGGCAGTTCCTCGTGGCGCAGGATGCCGTCGAGCACGGTGACCTCGCCGCGCACGTCGAGCAGGTCGCGGGTCAGCGACAGCTGCAGTTTCTCCGACACCCGCAGTTCCGAGGACGGCGGCACCAGCAACTGCTGTTTCTCCCCGGCCAGCGTCATGTCGAGCCGGTAGTCCGGCTGACGGGTGATACGCCCGTCGATACGCAGTTCACCGCCGCCGAGCAGGCCGCGACCGTGCAGGGTACCGCCGTCCGCCTGCAGCGCGAGCTCGAGGTCGAGGTCGGTGAGTGCCGTGGGATTACCCTCGATCAGGGCGTGGCCGCGGGCCAGCTGCGCGCGCCCGGTGAGCACCGGTGCGCGCACCGCACCGGATACCTCCAGCGTCCCGGACAGCTCGCCGCCGAGTTCGGAGAACAGGGTGGCCCAGGGGGAGAAGGTCGCCAGCTGCAGCCGGTCCAGGCGCAGGTCCGCGTCGATATCGCCATCAGCGCCGGCAGGCAGGGTCGCGCGCAGGGTGAGCACGTCGCGGCCGTCGCGCTCGATGGCGCCGCGCAGGTCCAGCGGGCCGCTCTCGCGCACGGCGCTCAGGCGCGCCGCGTCCCAGTGCACGGTGACACTCTCGCCCATGCCGTAGAGCCGGGTGATGTCGGTCTGCTGCGCGCCGAGTTCCGCATTCAGGCGCAGCGGACTGTCGGCGCTCCAACTGGCCTGCAACTGTGCACCCAGTTCACCGGCCACGCGCATGTCCGGCGGCAACAGGCCGTTGAACGCAGCCACCTGGCCCGACAGCTGCAGCTGCACATCGCCCGCCACACCCGCCTGGATACGCCGCGCACACAGTTCGAAATCCGGGTGCTGCCAGCAGTGCGGCGCGACCTCCAGTTGTTCGTCGCGCCAGGCGATCGCCACCGGCTCCGGCAGGGACCAGGCGCCCGAGTTGGTGGACAGTTGGGTGGGTGCGAGGGTCGCGTCCCAGCCGCCCTCGCGCGCCGCGCCGCGGACTTCCAGCGCGCCGCTCACGGCGCCCGTGCTGGCCAGGCGCAACGTGTGATCAGCGGTGCTGCCGTCCAGGGCGAGTGAAACTTCCTGCAGGCGGCGCCCGGCGTAGACCAGCTCCGGCACCTGGAAGTCGAGTTGCAGGCGGCCGTCGGCGGCGCCGAGGTCGCCGTCGAGGCTGGCGGCGGGCAGGCGCAGCTCGCCGAGGTGAATCTCGCTGGCGGTACCGGCAAGTTTGGCCCGTCCCCGCATGAAGTCGCCGCGCGCCTGTACCTCGAGGTGGCCGCGGCCGCCACTGACCCAGCGACCGAAGTCATCGACTACCAGGTCCAGCGCGTCGGGCGCGCCGTCCGGATCGCCGGCCACCAGGCGCAACTGCGCGCCGTTGAGCTCGCCGCGCAGGTCGGCGGGCAGCAGTTGCAGGCCGGAGGCCAGCCCCGCCTCGCCGCGCAGCACCGCGGGCATACCATTGATCTCGCCGTGCAGGTCGACCGCCGTCAGCCGGCCCTGCCAGCCCGCCTCCCCGGTGCTCAGGTCCAGCCTCGCCTGCCCCGCCACCTGTCCCGTACCCAGTGCAGCCAGTTCCGGCAGGGTCAGGGACGGTACCGAGAGCGTGCCGGTCAGGGTGAAGGGAGTCTCGATGCGGGCACCCCCGGCGAAGCTGACGGTGCTGTCGCCGGCGGCATCGCGCAGGCTCAACTCGCGAATTTCCAGCACCGGGGCGCGCAGGGTCGCGTCCGCGAGCAGGCGCAGGTCGGGATAGGCCGGCAACTGGCCGCGGGCCTCCATGCTCAAGGTCTGCGCATCGAGATCGCCGGTGACAGTGACGGCGAGCGGCGCGGTCAGTTGCATCTGCGCCAGGCGCTCGGGCAGGCCGTCTACCACTGCGCCGAGCGCGGTGCTCTCGGGCCAGCGGGCGCTGCCGCTGGCGCTGAACGGCAGGCCGGCCGAAAGGATGCTGACTTGCGCGTCCACCGCCAGCCCGGGTTCACCTGCGGTGCTGCGCAGCTCGCCGCGCAGGTCCTGGAAGTCGCCCGTCACGGCCAGTCGCAGGGGACGCTCCGCCAGCATCGGCGGCAATCCCTGCACGGCGAGCGCCGCGTCGATGGTCATCGCCAGTGGCCACTGCTGGTCGAAATCCAGCGAGCCATCGATGTACAGGTCGCGCAGCAGCGGAGCGTTGTCCGCGCCGAACTGGCCGGTGAGTTCCGCCACCGTGAGTTTGGTGCCGCGCCAGCGCGCGGCGCCGGCGATACCGGTTACCTGTTCCCGCCAGCCCGCGAGATCGAGTTCGAGGCGGGCCAGTGCCACCTCGTCGACATCCAGTTTGAGCGGCAGGAACACGCGCGGCGGATCGAAGCCCTCATAGCCGGCCTGTGCAGCTACGCCGGACTGCGATTCCTCGCCGGCCTCGACCCACAGGCGCGCGCTTTCCAGGCTGGCGCCCGGCACCTGCAACAGCGCCCCGCGCCAGGTGGCGGAGCCGCGCAGTGCGCCCTGCTCCCAGCTGCCGCCGGGCCAGGTGACACGCAGACTGCCCACGGCGACGTCCCGGCCGACCAGGGCGTAGGGCATTTCGATGTAGCTGTCAGCCCCGGGTTCGTCGACTTCGGCCGCGTCCTCGCCCTCGGCGACATCGACGCTCAGGCTGGCCACGCGCAGGTAGCGAAAGCAGAACTCGCTGCGCCACAGGCAGCTGCGGTCCAGCGAAAATTCGATGTTCTCGAGCCGGACCTGCACGTCGCCGACATCCACCGCCAACTCGTCCAGTTGTAACTCGCCGAGCAGGCTGCCACTGGCATAGCTCACGCGCAGGGGGCCGAGGCCGTCGAGATAGCCGATCAGCCAGCGGCTGCCGGCGGCGGTAAACGGCAGCGCGACCAGTGCGCACAGCACCAGCACGATCAGGCCCAGGACCAGTAGCGAGCGCTTCAAAACTCGGCACCGATGGCGAGGTGGATACGCCAGGACGGGTCGTCCTCGCTGAAGGGGTTGGCCAGTTCCAGGCGGATGGCGCCGACCTGGGTCACGTAGTGCACGCCGACGCCGGCCCCGTAGTGCATGTCGAAGTCGTCCTTGTCGAAGGCGTCACCGCCGTCCAGGAACAGGGCGCCGCGCCACTGCGGGGTAAAGCTGTACTGGTACTCGGCGCTGCCGGTGACCAGGCGTTCACCGCCGACCACCAGTTTCACCTCCTCGCCCTGGTCGTTGGTGGTGACGATCTCGCGACCGATCGACTGGTAGCCGTAGCCGCGAATGCTCTGCGCGCCGCCGGCAAAGAAATTCAGCGACGGGGCGAGGCTGTCGCGCTGGCCGTCCGGCACCAGCACCGTACCCAGGTCGGAGCGCAGCACCACCCGGTGGCGCTCGCCAAAACTGTGGATGTAGCCGTAGTTGGCGGACAGGCGCAGCAGGTCGATGTGCGAACCGGCGCTCTCGCTGCCGCCCTCGATGCGATACCACTGGCTGAAACCGGAAGACGGGTTGACCAGGCTGCCGCCGCGCTTGCGCTGCGACAAAGAGAAGCCGGGCAGCAGATACTCGGCCTCGAAACTGTTGCCGGCGGCGTTCCAGCTCTCGCGCAGGCCGCGCAGGGAGAAGCTGTAGATCCAGCTGTTGCGCCGGAACTCGCGGCGCACGCGCAGTTCCTGCTGGCGGCTGTCGAGGTCGCCGAATTCGTTGTCCTCCACCAACGCCGAGAACTGCAGCACGTCGTTGAGCGGGTGCGACATGGGAATGCTGTAGGTGAAGCGGCCGCTGGGGTTGACGCTGGAATACTGCAGGCGGGTTTCCTGGCTGTGGCCGTAGCGGTTCAGGCGCGGCGTGCGCCAGGTCAGGGTGACGCGCTCCTCGGTGTCGGTGCTGTAGCCCACGCCCACGTCGAAGCTGTGGCGGGTGGCCGGGAACAGTTCCAGGTCCAGCGGCACTACCGCGTCGCCGCGGTCGTCCAGGTCCGGGCGCAGGATGACGGTGGAAAAATAACCGGTGCGCTGCAACTGGATCTGGCTCTCGCGCAGTTTCGCCTGGTCGTAGGGTTCGCCCTCGCGCGCGGTGAGCAGCGGGCGCACCAGGCTGCCGTCGATGGTTTCGCGATCCCACTGCAGCGGCCCGAAGCGATAGCGCGGGCCGCTGTTGTAGTGCAGGTGCACGTCAGCGGTGCCGCCGATCGGCTCCACTTCGACCCGCGCCTGGCTGAAGCGGCCGTCGAAGTAGCCGCGCTGCAGTGCGAGGGATTGCAGCTTGCGGCGGAAGTCCTCATAGGTCCCGTGGTTGAGCACGTCGTCGCGCTTGAGGCCGCTGTCGGCCAGCAAGTCGGAGAAGGCGGGGTCGTTCTTCGCCTCGCCATCCAGGCCGATGTTGACGTGGCGCAGGCGCACCGGCTCGCCGGGATCGACGTGAATCGAGAGCACCCAGGGCTCGCCGCGCTCCAGTTGCAGGTCGACCTCGGCGCGGTAGTAACCAAGGGCCTGCAGGCTGCTGACCACGCGCTCACGCGCGCCGTGCAGGTAGTTGGAGCGGGACTGCGGGGTGGTGGGTGCATCGCCGAGCCAGGCGCGGGCGTTTTTTTCCAGTTCGCCGTCCAGCCCTTCGAGGCGCACTTCGAGCACTTGCGCGAACGCGGTCAGGGGCAGCAATAGCAGGAACACGGCCAGGCCAAGGCACCGCAAATTGAGAAGGCTGCTATCCAAAACCGCGCGCTGACTCCCGGGGCCGAAGGTGCGAAACCGACAAAGGCCACGATTATAGTCCCTTGGTGGGGGCAAAAATACGTTAAAGTGTGGCAGTAAGACCCGCGGTACAGGCCGATGTTCGACCAGATCACCACACAGCCCAGCCTGGACAAGGACAGCTTCGAAGCGCGCGCCACCAAGTTGCGCCGCGAGTTGCTCGAGTGCCAGTTCGCCATGGTCGAGACCGGCTACCCGGTGCTCATCGTCGTCGCCGGTCTCGACGGCGCGGGCAAGGGTGTACTGGTGCATCGCCTCAACGAGTGGATGGACCCGCGCGGTATCGAGACCAACACCTTCTGGGACCCGTCCGACGAGGAAGAGGAACACCCCTTCTTCTGGCGCTTCTGGCGGCAGCTGCCGGACCGCGGGCGCATCGGTATTTTCCTCGGCTCCTGGTATCGCCGCCCTATCCAGTTGCGGGTGGACGAGGAGATCAACGAGAGTTCCTTCGAGACCGCCGCCGAGCGCATCCGCGTGTTCGAGCGGCAGCTGAGCGACGACGGCGCCGTGGTCATCAAGCTGTGGCTGCACGTGTCGGAGAAGACCCAGCGCCGGCAACTCGAGGAAAAGGCGCCGCGCGAGGAACAGAACCCGCGCATCTCCGATCGCCCCTACGAACTGCGCGGCAAGTACGAACCGACCCTGCGCGCCTCGGAAGAACTGGTGCGCCGCACCCAGACTTTGCAGTGCCCCTGGCACATCATCGACGGCGAGGAGCGCTACTCGCGGGAGATCGCCGCGGGCGAGATCATCCTCGCCGCCCTGCGCCAGCGCCTGCAGCAAAGCGCGCCGCCGACACCACCACCCGAACTGCCGCCGCCCAACGACCATCTCGCGGCGGTGCCGCTACACAAGTCGCTCAAGCGCGACGAGTACCGGGAAAAACTGGAGCACTACCAGGCGCGACTGCAGGACCTGGCCTGGCGCGCCTACCGCGAGAAGCGCTCGCTGGTGGCCCTGTTCGAGGGCTGGGACGCGGCGGGCAAGGGCTCCGCGATTCGCCGCGTCACCGGCGCCATCGACCCGCGCCTGTACAAGCTGGTGCAGATCGCCGCGCCCAGCGACGAGGAGAGTGCCCACCACTATCTCTGGCGCTTCTGGCGCCGCCTGCAGCGCGACGGCCGCGCCACCCTGTTCGACCGCTCCTGGTACGGGCGCGTGCTGGTTGAGCGGGTGGAAGGCTTCGCCAGTCCCGCCGAATGGCAGCGCGCCTACGCCGAGATCAACGAGATGGAGCGCGAGCTGTCCGACCACGGCGCCATCGTCGCCAAGTTCTGGCTGCACATCAGCCCGGAGGAGCAACTGGCCCGCTTCCGCGCACGCGAGCTGGAACCGCACAAGCAGTACAAGATCACCAGCGAGGACTGGCGCAACCGCGACAAGTGGCCGGCCTACGAGGCGGCGGTGAACCAGATGGTCAGCCTCACCGATATGCCCAACGCGCCCTGGTACCTGATTCCCGGCAACGACAAGCGCTATGCCAGGGTGCGCATTCTCAAGCTATTGTGCCGCCAGCTGGAGGAAGCGCTGGGCTGAACGCCGGGCGCTGAAATCAGGCGTCCTCGCCGGCGGGCACCTCGGGCAATTCGCGGGCGTGCAGGATGCCGAACAGGAAGACCTGGAACAGGTGCCAGGGCAGCGAGCCACCGGCGCGTTTACAGCGACCGAAAAACAGGAACATCTCCAGGCCGTGCGCCAGCACGGAGAGAACCAGGCCCCACTTGCCCACCTCCCGCCACGGATCGCCGGCGACAAGGAACAGCACGAGGAACACCAGCCACAGGGCCAGCACTGACAGTTTCTGGAATGACACGATTTACCCCCCGACTGGCGCCGTCGCCGGCGCGCTGTAGGCCTCCGGGTCCAGGCGGCGCATCTCCGCCTCGATCCAGTTGCCGATCTCTTCCATCAGTTCACCCTGCTCACGCCCGGCGGAGCTGATCGGCTCGCCGATGGAAACGTCGATGGTGCCGGGCACCAGGAAAAACGAACGCCGCGGCCAGCAGCGCCCGGAAGTGATCGCGATGGGAACGACATCAGCATCGGTGGCGATGGCCAGGCGCGAGCCGCCGGTCTTGTACTCGCCGGGCTTGCCGCGCTCGGTGCGCGTGCCCTCGGGAAAGATCACGATCCAGCGCCCGCGGTCCATCAGCTTCTTGCCCTGCTCGGCCACCTTGGTCCAGGCTTTTTTGCGCTGGCTGCGGTCGATATGCACCATGTTCAGGCGGCCCAGCGCCCAGCCGAACACCGGGATACGCAGCAGTTCCTGCTTGAACACGTAGGAGCACGGGTGCGGGGTCATGCCCGGCAGGAACAGCGTTTCCCAGGCCGACTGGTGTTTCGCGCACAGCACCAGGCGGCGCATGTCCGCACTCGGCGGCAGGTTCTCGAAACCCTGTACACGGTACTTCACGCCACCGACGATACGCGCCGCGCCGATCACGCCGCGCACCCAGGGCACCGCAAACCACCACCACAGTTTTTCGTCGTCGACGAACAGCGAGGCGATCACCAGTCCCAGCCCGAGGGGAATCAGGGTCAACACGAGCCAGATAAAGACCAGAACCGAACGGATAATGCGCATGCAATGCCCCGAAGTTGCACAAGCTGGCCATTAAACCAGAGCGCAGGGTAAGAGAAAACCGGCTTTCCAAAAGCCTGCGATACGGCCTGTATCAATCAGCGGGGCCGCGGGTATACTAAAGGTTTTGACTCGCCGGGTGCAGGGCACCCACTGGCCGGGACCGCGTGAAAAAGATCGCCACCAAAGCCGAACTTCGCGCCGCACTGGAGCGCGAAACCGAGCAGTTCCTCGAAGAGGGGGGCGCGGTACAGAACATTCCCAACGGGGTCAGCGGCAAGGATCCCGCGGACACGCCGGTCTATCTCAACCGCCGTTTGTTTACCGAGCCGCCCAGCGAGCGCACCCCCATCCCCGAAGTGATCGCCGCCCTGGAAGCGCGCCGCCGCGAAAAATACCAGCGCAAACCCAAGCGCAACCGCGCGCGACTGCAGCAGCCGCGGCGCAAGGTGATCTACGATGATTTCGGCGAACCGCTGCGCAAGGTGTGGGTGGACGATTGAGGTGCTGCGCCGCCCGCGGCGCCGCAGACACGCCCCCGCGTCAGCCGCCGGAATCGCTGGCTGCCTGGGAGCCTTCCCCGCCACTGGCGGCCGGCGCCGCCTGCACTGGCAGAGCCGCAGCCGGATCGGTGTGCAACTGACCGGACTCCAGCACGAAGCGATCCTCCGGCAGGTACACGGTCAAGCGCTGGCCGCGCTGCAGTTGTGACGCGGAATAGGCCTGCCCCTCGATAGTCACCCGGAAGCCGCGCGCCGCATCGACGCCGCGCGGCGCGCCGAAGCTACCATCGGTGTAGCGCGGTTTGTAGACGATGCGATTGCCCTGCACCTTCACCACTTCCACCTCGACCCGCGCGTAGAGCCTGCCCTCGCGCTGGTAGACACCGCGACAGGCACGGGTGATATCCGGGTTGGCTTCCAGGGTCGCGGGGTTCCAGTCGAGGTCGGCACAACCGGGTGCGGGTTGCAGGGAGGCCTGTGCCAGCAGTGGCATTGCCGCGGGGCCGCACAGCCCCACGCCCAACACCAGGGCCAGGACCCGCAGCCTGCGTTCAGTCACGCGCCGGGTCGGGGTGATCGCCGGTATCTGAGCCGGGGCCGGTGACCAGCCCGCTGCCGAACAGGCGGCCGATGCCGTTGCGCAGCGCACGGGCGCGGGAGATTTCCTGTACCTCGACGGCGACCTGCGCTTCCTCGTCGACGTTCACCACCGGGGTGCGGCAGTCCTCAGGAAGCTGGTAGTCGGAATCGTCGATACAGTCGACTTCGAATTCGCCGCTGTCAGTGCGCAATTGCACGCCGGGCGAATCATCGGCCGAATAGTCGGACCATTCGGCCTCGGGTTGCTCGTCCGGGAGATCCTCCGACTCGAGTTCCCGACTGTCCAGCGGGTGCGGGCGGCGCGGCGCGGCTGGAACAGCGAGTTCCGGGGCCGGGCACGGTGCGTCGTCTATCCCGCCGTCATCGACCTCGGCGTCGACATCGGCCACACGGCCTTCCAGGTGCGCCACTTCATCGGCGGCGAAAGCGGAGGGTACGCGGGTCGCGGCCGCCGAAATGGCGTCGTCGGCGGGCGCGAAGCCATTGAGGGAGGGCAGCGGCGCCGTCCAGGCGCCGCTCGGACTCCCCTGCACAAAAGGGTCGTGCGCAGGTGTTTCGGTCCCGGGGGACTCGACGGGGTCCGGCGCCTCGAATACGGCGTCGGCCTCGGCATCGACCTGTACGTGCGGGTCGCTGTCGTGGGTCTGGGTGATGGTCTCGGTGATGGTCTCGGACAGAGGCGCGGCGAAGGCGCGTCCGTCCAACGGCGAGATGCCCTCCTCCTCGATGTCGGTATCACTGGCCAGGGCGTCGTCGATGTCGAAGCCGGGCAGGTCCATGCCAGCACCGATGAAATCCAGCCGCTCCAGGTGCAGTTCTTCGCTCTCGGTTTCCGTCTCGTAGACATCGTCCGGCGCGGCCGCAACGCCGGGTTCGAGGCGCAGGGCCTGGGCCGCGAGGGTATCGCTCACCTGGATACCGCGGGAGCCGATGCGCGGGTCGCTGGCGAACACCCGTGCGCTGTGGCGCGGCGCGGCCATTGCCTGCAGTGCATCCAGTTCGCGGTCCGCCTCGGCGAACACGGCCTCGTCGGACAACTGTTCCAGCGGCAGGGTCTCCTCGACCTCCTCGCCAGCGGCGCGCAGGGCACGCTGGCGCAGCACCTCGTTGGCACAGTCCGCCCAGCGGCCGAAGTGCGCGGACTCTGCCGGGTCCGGCATGCGGTGCTTGCGAAACTCGCGCATGGCCAGCATGAAGCGCTGCTTGACCGCGCGGTAGTGATAGATGTGGTCCTCGGTGCGCAGCGGCAGGATGTCCGAGCCGCCGCGGATCAGCAGCATGTGCGGCGGCAGCTGCCCCTGGATGCTGTGCAGCAGGTCGGCGAGGAAGCACAGCCGGAACGCGGAGTTCAGGGTGGTCTTGGGCTGGGTATCGCAGGGCATATAAAGGTAGTTGCCCAACTCGGAGTAACCGCTGGTGCGCATCAGCAAATTGGCCGGCCCGGACAGCGGCCCGACGGCGAGGTGCCCGTTGACGATGAAATCCACGCCGCGGCGCATGGCGCCCAGGGTTGCGGTGCGGCGCTCCTGCTCGCTCGCCTCCCAGTCCACCAGTTCCACGTCCTTGTGCTCCACGCGCAGGATCTCCGCCAGTTCGTCCTGGCGCTGGATGGCGTCTGCGGGTGGCGGGCTGGAAGTGTCCGGCGGAATACCGTGATCGGGGTTTTCCAGTGTCAGCCGTTCCATCCAGCTGGCAAAGGGTGACTCGCGAAACAGGACGATATCTTCGGAGGCGTAAACAATGGAGTTGTCGGCAAGATAGCGGTACATGGGCGCTGTTTGTGATCCCCCCAGATCAGATGCAAACAGCGCGGGTCGTCAGATTTACCCAAGCCGTTTTCATAGTTATATCGAAATGCTATTGCAGAGGCAATGACCCGGTTGAGAAAGTAGCAAGGGGATCAGTAGTGCGGCGGGCGCTCGTCCTCCAGGGTGGGAGGGGGGGTGTCCTGGCGCTGCTGCAGGTCGTCCTGGCGCCGCTTGAGCAGCGCGAGTTGCTCGCGCAGGGTGAGGATTTCGCGCTGCTGGGCCGCCAGCGCCTCGTTGAGACTGGCTACTGTGTCCTCGAGAAAGGCCAGTTGCGTCTGCACGTCCTCCATCTGCTCCGACCCGGACATCGCCTACCTCCCTT
>NZ_SRLE01000015.1 GCF_004745945.1 Mangrovimicrobium sediminis
GTGAGCGTGGCGTGCCCCCACCGCGACTGTGCTTTTGGAGCGAGTGGGGGCACGCCACGCTCACGACTGCCTGTTGCCGGTGCAACTCCCACGGTGATCGTCTGCCGATTCAGGGGGATGGGAGGGTTGCCGGGAGACCCGCGGGCGGAGCGCTCTGAAGATCGCGCCCCTCCGGGGTGCCCTCAGTCGGTCGGGAGCCTTAAAGCGCTTCGCTGTCTCCCTCCACTCCATCGGCGCGTCTTTTGCGAGCGCCCCACCCGCCCGTCTCCCGGCACTTGCAGCTCGCAATTCCAGACCTTGTGGATCACCCAATGCGAGGCCTGGCAGCGGGGGTGTTGGCCGCGGAAATCACGTCTGGCGCCGAGGGAGAGTCAGGAGACAGCGGAGCGCTTTAAGGCTCCTGACCGACTGAGGGCACCGCGGAGCGGCGCCGGACTGGAGCGGCCAACAGTCGCGCTGCCGGGCCGTCTGTGGTGAACTGGCCGCATAGCAATCTCGCAGCAAGTTCCATGGTGATCGGCCGGAGGCGTCAGCCCTTCCAGGGTGAGTGAGCTTTTCGAACCCTGAAAGGGCTGACGCCTCCGGCCACGCCCCAAACAAACCAGCATGTGCAGGGCAAAAAAAAAGGCGGGGTAGAAACCCCGCCTTTCGCACTTCAGACCGAGATCAGTCTTCGTATTCGACCTCGAGAGTGGCCATCACGCGACGGTTCTCGGCGCGGCCTTCCGCGCTGGCGTTGTCGGCAACCGGCTGGGTTTCGCCGTAGCCTTTCGGCTCCAGGCGACGACGGTCGATGCCGTACTGGTTGACCAGTACGTCGACAACGGCGCCGGCGCGGCGCTGGGACAGGGCCATGTTGTAGTCGTCCGGGCCAACGCTGTCGGTGTGGCCTTCGATGTCGACGTACACGTCCTCAAAGCGCTTGAGGAAGGCAGCCAGTTCGCTGATGTCGTTGAAGTACTTCTCCTGGACTACAGAGGAGTCGAAGGCGAAGTTCACCGTCATCTTGATGGAGGCGACGCGGGTCACCGGCAGCGGGCAGCCGTCGGAGCCTACGCGGGTGCCGGCCGGGGTGCCCGGGCAGCGGTCGTCGACGTCCAGAACACCGTCGCCGTCTTCGTCGCCGGAGGCGACAGCGCCACCGGACATGGCGGAGGCGGCCATATCGTCTTCGACCTTGCCGAAGTACCAGTTCAGGCCGACGCTCATCAGCAGGTCGGTGTCGTGGGTGTCGAGGCTGTTCATGCCGCGAGCTTCAAAGCGCATGCCGACGCGCGGAGTGACCATCCAGCGGGCACCGGCACCGAGGTGCAGGGTGGATTCGCGGGAGTCGTAGGGGTCGGAGTCGAAATCAAGTTTGCCCATACCGAAGGTGACATACGGACGCACCTGCTTGGGTGCACCGATGTAGCTGCCGGCGTAGAACAGCAGGCCGATCTGGTAGGCTGCCACGTCGACGTCACCGGGGCGCTCGTCGCTGAAACCGGTGTCGTTGTAGGTGGCCAGCGCTTCGATCGCCAGCAGGTCGTTGAACGCCCACTCGAGGCCGGCAAACGGCGTCGGGTTGTCGTCGAGGTTGCGGGCGCTGTCGAAGTGCCAGTATCCCACCCCGGCGTTCAGGGTGAGGGGAACTTCGGCGGCAGCGGGCTGGGCGAGGGTCGTCATGGCGAGCCCACAGGCCAGACCGGCAGCGGTAAGGAACTTCTTCATGGTGTTCTATCTCCTTGCGGAACAATGTTCTCTATAAAAAGTAGCACAATATCCTGTCGCCGACAGGCGCGCGCGACCCTCCGGGAAAGGTAATTTTACCTGTGGGCACGGGTAATTTTACCAGTCCAGCGCCTGCCTGATGAAAGGTATTGTCAGCGCGCGCTGCTGTGCAAGTGACTGGCGGTCCAGTTGGTCGAGCAGGGCCAGCAACGGCGCCAGCGCCCGCGGCGCGCGAGCGACAATATACGCGGCGCCCTCGTCGGTCAATTGCAGGCCGCGCCGGCGGGCGCGAAACTGCAAAATCACCTGTTTTTGCAGGTCGTCGGGCGTCGGCAGGTGGAAGACACCACCCCAGCCCAGGCGCGAGCGCAGGTCCTCGAGGCCACAGTCCAGGGCGCGCGGCGAGCCGTTGGCGGCGAGCAACAGGCGGCAGCCGGACTCGCGGGCGTGGTTGAAGAAGGCGAACAGCGCCAGCTCCCAGTCGCGCTGCCCGAGCACCGCCTGCAGGTCGTCCAGCGCCGCCAGGCGCAACTCCCCGGCTCCGGCGAGAACATCCGCGGGAGGATACTCCGCGAGTTCGGCCAGCGGCAGGTAGACGGCGCCGCCACCGGCGAGGTGACAGCCGGCCTGCAGCAGGTGGCTCTTGCCGGACCCTTCCGCGCCGTGCAGGAAAACGACGGCTTCGCCGGCGGCGGAACACTGCCCGCGCAGCACGGGCAGCAGCGCTTCGGTCGCTGGTGCGGGGAGGAAATTGTCCAGCGTGGCATCGTCGCGCAGTTGTATCGGCAGCGGCAATTGCCCGCCGGTGGCGCCCACGCTAATCGCCGCCATACAGGTCGGTAGACTGGTAGTGCTGCACTGCGTGGCGCACAAAGACCATGACGACCGCGGCCACCGGCAGCGCCAGCAACACGCCGACAAAGCCGGCGATCTGGCCGCCGGCCATCAGCGCGAAAATGACCGCCACCGGGTGCAGGCCGATGCGATCGCCAACCAGGATCGGCGTGAGCACCATGCTCTCCGCCGCCTGGCCCACGCCGAACACCAGGCCCACCCAGATCAGCGCGCCCCACTCCTGGAACTGCACGTAGGCGGCGATACACGAGGCGACAATGCCGACCACAAAACCCAGGTAGGGCACGATACTGGCGAGACCGGCGAGCAGGCCGAGCAGCAGGGCGAACTGCACGCCCACCATCCACAGGCCGACGCTATAGATAACGCTGAGCGCGCACATGACCAGGAACTGTCCGCGCAGGAAGGCACCGACCACCTCGTCGGCCTCGGCGGTGATGCCCGCGGTGCGCTCCTGCCAGGCCCGCGGCAGCATGTGCAGAGCGCGGTTCATCATCAGGTCCCAGTCGCGCATCAGGTAGAAGGCGACCACCGGGACCAGCGCCAGGTTGGCCAGGCCGAGCACCAGGCCCATGCCCGACCCTGTCACCTGCTTGAGCACGCCCGCGGTGAGCTTGCCCACGGACTGCCAGTGGGTGGCGATCTGGTCCGACCAGTCGACCTCGGGCAGCCGGTTTACCGGGATCTGCAGCCGGTTCTGCAACCAGGGCAGCACCGAGGTGGTCAGCCACTCGTAAATCGCCGGCACCCGCGAGACCAGGGAGTCCAGCTGCTGCAACAGCAGCGGCAACGCGACCAGGAAACCGAGTACGATGATCAGAACGAACAGCAGGAATACCAGCACAACCCCGAGCCCGCGGTTGATGCGCGCCCGCTCCAGGCGATCCACCAGCGGGTCCCCGAGGTAGGCGAGCAGGCCGCCGAGCACAAAGGGCATGAGGATCGGCTGCAGCAGGTACAGGCCGAGAATCAGCAGCGCCAGCACCACCAGCGCCAGCGGCCAGCGGGTGATGTCCGGCGGCGGCTCGGGCGCGCCGCCCTGCCCGGGGATTATTTCAGCCATTGGTACTCCAGTCGCTGGCCGGTCGGGTCCAGCGGTTGCAGGCGCCTGTTGAGTTCGATGATCTGCGCCAGGCGGTCGGCGTCGGCCAGGGCGGTGAGGGTGAACTCTGTACGCTCGCCATCGATGCTGGCGACGCTGGCGTCGCTGATCAGCTCCAGGCCCTGCAGCCAGTTCCTGATCGCGGCGTAGTCGGCAAAATCCTGCACGCCGAGGACCACCAGCCGCACCTGGCCGTCGTTCTCGCCGGTCGGTGCCACCGCGTAGCGCGCGGCCATATCCTCGGCAACCAGGCCGACACCGCCGGCGAAGAAGTCGGGCGGGGTGGGCGCATCCAGGCTGCGGTCGCGGCGCTCGAGACCGCTCAGGTAGTTCCAGTCACCCAGCCACTTGCCGTTGGACACTTCGACGGCGCGGCCGACCAGTACGTCCGCAAGAGCGTAGCGGGCGGAGGCGGCGAGCACGGCGTCCATGTCCTGCGCCCAGATGTCCTCGAGCCCCAGGGCAGTGGCGTCGCCGAGATCGAACAGCGGGAACTGCGCCGGCACTCCGCGGCGCTGGAACGCGTCCAGCAGTTCGGCGGCGAGTTCCGGGGTGTCCGCGGGGTTGACGAAGCGCCGCTCCCCCGCCGACTCCACCGCCGCCCAGACCAGGACCCGCGGCCGGTTGGCGGTCCACAGGGGCAGCCCCGCTGCGGCCAGCAGGCGCGATACGTAACCGCTGTCGAATTCGAAGCGGGCGCTGAGTCCGGTGTCGGCGTTGTCGTCGCGGCGAAACGAAAATTTCTGCACCTGTTTGCGCGCACCCGCCAGCGCCTCGCGCACCGTCGGGTCGTCCAGGGCCGCCGGACTACCCGAGACCTTGACGATCACCTCGGACAGCGCTTCGCGCGCGCCGGCGGCCAGCGCCGCCTCGCCCTGGTCGCTCACCGCGACGCTTGCGGCGTACAGTCCCGGCACGACATCGGCGCGCACCGGCAGCGCCAGCGACAGCACCAGCGCGAGTAGAATCGGGAATAGCCTGGCCACAAGGGGTCCCCCCACCGAGAAGGGCCACATTGTAGCAGTCACTTTGCGATGGGGGCACGCGGGCATTATTCACGGGTGCGCACCCCGGCCAGCCAAGATAAAATGGCGCCCCTCAACCAGCACCAGCGCGGAACCATGCCGATGACCGATCCAGCCAAACCCGAATCCCTGAGCTATCGCGACGCGGGTGTCGACATCGACGCCGGCAATGCACTGGTCGAGCGCATCAAGGGTGTCTCGCGGCGCACCGCACGCCCCGAAGTGCTCGGCGGCCTGGGCGGCTTCGGCGCGCTGTGCGCGATCCCACCGGGCTACCGCGAACCGATCCTGGTCTCCGGCACCGATGGCGTGGGCACCAAGCTGCGCCTGGCCATGGACCTGGGCAAGCACGACACCATCGGCATCGACCTGGTGGCCATGTGTGTCAACGACCTGGTGGTGGCCGGCGCCGAGCCGCTGTTCTTCCTCGACTACTACGCCACCGGCGCGCTGAACGTGGATACCGCCGCCGCAGTGGTCGAGGGCATCGGCCACGGCTGCGAGCTGGCCGGCTGCGCGCTGGTCGGCGGCGAGACCGCGGAAATGCCGGGCATGTACGAGGGCGAGGACTACGACCTCGCCGGCTTCTGTGTCGGCGTGGTGGAAAAATCCGCCATTATCGACGGCAGCAAGGTGGCCACCGGCGACGTTCTTCTGGGCATCGCCAGCAGCGGGCCGCACTCCAACGGCTACTCGCTGGTGCGCAAGATCATCGAGGTCAGCGGCGCCGACCTTTCCCAGCCCTTCGCCGGCGGCACCCTGGGCGAAGCGCTGCTCGCGCCCACGGAAATTTACGTAAAACCCCTGCTGCAACTGATCTCGGAGCTCGAGGTCAAGGCCCTGTGCCACATTACCGGCGGCGGCCTGCTCGAGAACCTGCCGCGGGTGCTGCCCGCCGGCGCCAGCGCACAGATCGACACCGGCAGCTGGGACTGGCCCGAGGTGTTCCAGTGGCTGCAGGCCCAGGGCAATGTCGAGACCCGCGAGATGTACCGCACCTTCAACTGCGGCGTCGGCATGGTCGTGTGTCTCGCACCGGAACAGGCGCAGCGCGCGATTGAACTGCTCGCCGAGTCGGGCTTGAAAGCCTGGCAACTGGGCGCGATCGCCGCCGGTGACGGCGAGGTCGCATTGCAATCGTGAGCGTCGCGGCCCGCCCCCGGCTGGCGATCCTGATCTCCGGCCGCGGCTCCAACATGCTGTCGTTCATCCGCGCCTGCGAGGCGGGAGAGCTGGATGCGGAAATTGCAGTCGTGCTCAGCAACCGCCCGGACGCCGCCGGCCTGCGCAGTGCCGCCGATGCCGGCATCGCCACGCGCTGTGTCGATCACCGCGAGTTCCCCGATCGCGAATCCTTCGACCGGGCGCTGGTCGAGACCCTGCAGCCATTCACCCCGGACGCGGTCATCCTCGCCGGCTTCATGCGTATTCTCACGCCGGCATTTATCACCCCCTTCGCCGGCAAACTGTTGAACATCCACCCCTCCCTGCTGCCCAAGTACCCCGGGCTGCATACCCACCAGCGCGCCCTGGACGCCGGGGACAGCGAAGCCGGGGTGACCGTGCACTTCGTCACACCGGAACTGGACGGCGGCCCGCCCATCCTGCAAGCCCGCGTACCGATCGAACCCGGCGATAGCGCGGAGCAACTCGCGGCGCGGGTGCTGGAACGCGAGCACGTGATCTACCCGATCGCCGCGCGCTGGCTGCTGCAGGGACGTTTGCGACTTGATGAGAAGGGGGCGTTACTGGATGGCGAGCGTATTCCGGCCACCGGCATCGACTATGACCAGGCCGTGCACTAGGGCGCTGCAAGCGCTACTGCTTGGCGTCGCGCTGGTCCCCGGCCTGCTCTGGGCAAACCCGGCCGCGACACCATTGCAGCCCTATTCCGCCGAATACAAGACCATGGCCCATGGCATGGAGTTGACCCTGCAGCGCCAGCTGGAAAGCAATGCCGATGGCAGCTACACCCTGACCAACGGGGGCAAGATCATGGTGGTGGGCTTTCACGAGGTCAGCGTGTTCCGTGTTGACGGGACCGAGGTGGTGCCGCGCTCTTATGTCTACCAGGGGTCAGGGCTGATCAACCGTCGTCGCGAAGTGCATTTCACGCAGGGCGCGGACACCCTGCGCAGCCTGTACAAGGGCAAGTGGTACGAGCTGCCCTACACCGAGGGCACCCTGGATCGCATGAGCCAGCTCGAGCAGGTCCGCCTGCTGCTGTTGAACCGCGATGACCCGCGCGGCGACATCCCCGTACGCGTCGCCGACGCGCGCAAGATCAAGTCCTACGTGCTGGAGTTCGTGGCCGAGGAAACCCTGGATACGCCGCTGGGCGCGCTGCGCACCCTGCACTTTCGCCGCGAGCACGACAACCCGGAACGCAAGTCGGACATGTGGCTGGCGCCGGAACTGGACTACCTGATGGTGCGCACCGTGCACATCGAGGACGGCAACCCGGTGGAGATGATCCTGACCAGCGCCAGCCTGGGAGACCCGGCGCAGGACGCCGGCCAGGCCGCCACCGGGCGTTGAGGGATCAGGCCCGGGGCAGCGTGACCCCGGTCTGGCCCTGGTACTTGCCGCCGCGGTCCTTGTAGCTCACCTCGCAGACCTCATCGGACTCGAAGAACAGCATCTGCGCCACACCCTCATTGGCGTAGATCTTCGCCGGCAGCGTGGTGGTATTGGAAAATTCCAGGGTCACATGCCCCTCCCACTCCGGCTCCAGCGGCGTGACGTTGACGATGATGCCGCAGCGCGCGTAGGTGGATTTGCCCAGGCAGATGGTCAGCACGTTGCGCGGAATACGGAAATACTCCACGGTGCGCGCCAGGGCGAAGGAGTTGGGCGGAATGACACAGACGTCGCTGGTCACGTCGACGAAGCTGCCCTCGTCGAAGCCCTTCGGGTCCACCGTCGCCGAGTTGATGTTGGTGAACACCTTGAACTCGTTCGAGCAGCGCACGTCGTAGCCGTAGCTCGAGGTGCCGTAGGAGATCAGGCGCTGGCCGCTGGCGTCGGCGCGTACCTGGCCGGCCTCGAACGGCTCGATCATGCCGTGTTCCTGCGCCATGCGGCGAATCCACTTGTCTGACTTGATGCTCACGCTGGTCCTTCCGTCGTTCAGTCGTCGGTAATCTTGATATCGGGAAACTGGCGCACCGCGCCCTTGTCGTCGCCGGCCAGGCGCTCGCGCACCGCGCGCGCGATAGCCATGAAGGCCTGGGCCGCGGCCGACTCCGGCGCCGCGACCACGGTGGGCGTACCGGCGTCGCCCTGCTCGCGAATCCCGCGCTCCAGGGGCAGTCTGCCGAGCAGCGGTACGCCGTATTCCTGCGCGATGCGCTCCGCGCCGGCCTGGCCGAAGATGTACTCCTGGTGGCCGCAGCTGCTGCACACGTGCATGGCCATGTTCTCCACCACGCCGAGCACCGGCACGTCCACCTTGTGGAACATCTCGATACCCTTCTGGGCGTCGAGCAGGGCGATGTCCTGGGGCGTGGTGACGATCACCGCGCCGGCCACCTGCGCCTTCTGCGCCAGGGTCAGCTGCACGTCGCCGGTACCCGGGGGCATGTCGATGACCAGGTAATCCAGCGGCCCCCACAGGGTCTGCTCGAGCATCTGCGCCAGGGCGCCGCCGGCCATCGGGCCGCGCCACACCATGGGCGTGCGCTCGGTGACCAGGTAGCCCATGGACATGGTCTTCAGGCCCTGCGCCTTCACCGGCAGCAGGAACTGGCCGCCCTGCTGCTCCGGGCGCACGTCCTCGCCGACTCCGAGCATGAGCTGCTGGCTGGGGCCGTAGATGTCCGCATCCAGCAGGCCGACCTCGGCACCCAGAGCACGCAGGGCCAGGGCGAGGTTGGCGGCGACGGTAGATTTGCCCACGCCGCCCTTGCCGGAGGCGACGGCGATGATGTGCTTGATCTCGTTCATAGGTGCTAAGGCGCTGGGACCACAGGCGGAAAAGGGCGCTAGTATAAGATTCCTGCGCGGCCACAACCACCCCCGCCGCCGGCGCCCGCCGCGGACCGCTGCACAGCAGGGCCGGCGCCCCGTGCGCGTGAAATCAGGGGGCAAAACAGCTATAGTAGCGCCCCTTTTTTCCAGCACACGGACCCGATTTCCATGGCAACCCCTGCCCCCCGCAAGATCCTGGTCACCAGCGCCCTGCCCTACGCCAACGCGCCGTTGCACCTGGGGCACATGCTGGAGCAGATCCAGACCGATATCTGGGTGCGCTTCCAGCAGTCGCGCGGCAACGACTGCCTGTATGTGTGCGCCGACGACGCCCACGGCACGGCGATCATGCTGGCGGCGGAGAAGCAGGGCATCACCCCCGAAGAACACATCGAGCGCATCCGCGCCGAGCACGAGCGCGACAGCGCCGCCTTCCTCATCGGTTTCGCCAACTATTACAGCACCCACTCCGAGGAAAACCGCTACTGGAGCGAGGAGATCTACCGTCGCCTCAAGGCCAACGGCCACATCGCCAGCCGCGAGATCACCCAGGCCTACGACCCGGAAAAAAACCTGTTCCTGGCCGACCGCTTCATCAAGGGTACCTGCCCGCGCTGCAAGACGCCGGACCAGTACGGCGACAACTGCGAGGCCTGCGGCGCCACCTACACCCCCGCGGAGCTGATCGACCCCAAGTCAGCCATCTCCGGCGCCACCCCGGTGGACAAGGCCTCCACCCACTTTTTCTTCAAGCTGCCGGATTTCGAGGACATGCTGCGCGGCTGGCTGGCGGCGGACACCCTGCAACCGCAGGTCGCCAACAAGCTGCGCGAATGGCTGGACGCCGGCCTGCAGGAGTGGGACATCAGCCGCGATGCCCCTTACTTCGGCTTCGAGATTCCCGACGAGCCCGGTAAATATTTCTATGTCTGGCTGGACGCCCCCATCGGCTACATCGCCAGCTTCCAGAACTACTGCAAGCGCACCGGCCACGAGTTCGACGAGTACCTGCGCCCGGGCAGCGACACCGAGATGTACCACTTCATCGGCAAGGACATCATCAATTTCCACGGCCTGTTCTGGCCGGCCATGCTCGACTCCGCCGGCCTGCGCACCCCCACCGGCGTGTTCGCCCACGGCTTCCTCACGGTGAACGGCGCCAAGATGTCCAAGAGCCGCGGCACCTTCATCAACGCCCACACCTATCTGGACCACGGCCTGGACCCGGAATACCTGCGCTATTACTTCGCCGCCAAGCTCGGCGCCAGCGTCGACGACATGGACCTCAACCCCGAGGATTTCGTGCAGCGGGTGAACTCCGACGTGGTCGGCAAGGTGGTCAATATTGCCAGTCGCTGCGCCGGCTTCCTGCGCAAGGGTTTCGACAACCGGCTGGCGGGCGACTGCGCGGAACCGGAACTGCTGGCGGACTTCGTCAGTGCCGGCGAGGGCATCGCCGCACTGTTCGAGGCCCGCGAGTACAACAAGGCGGTGCGCGAGATTGTCAGCCTGGCGGACCGCGCCAACCAGTACATCGACCAGCGCAAGCCCTGGGTCCTGGCCAAGGAGGAAGGGCGCGAGGCGGAGGTGCACGCCGTGTGCAGCGTCGGCATCAACCTGTTCCGCGTGCTGATGACCTATCTCAAGCCGGTGCTGCCGGCCATGGCCGCCAAGTCCGAGACCTTCCTGCGCGTGTCGCTGGACTGGCATGCACTGCGCGGGCCGCTGCTGGACCACGAACTGGCGACCTTCGAACCGCTGATGACCCGGGTCGACCCCAAGCTGGTGGCCGCCATGCTCGAGAGCGGCGCAGGTGCTGCGCCGGCCGAGGAAAAGCCCGCGCAACAAGCCGTCGACAAGAAGTCCACCAAGGGCAAGCCGGCGAAAACAGACGAGCTGCCCGCGGAGATCCAGTTTGACGACTTCGCTAAAATCGACCTGCGCGTGGCACGCATCGTCGCCGCGGAGCATGTCGAGGGCGCGGACAAGCTGCTGCAACTGACACTCGACCTCGGCGAGCGCGGCCAGCGCCAGGTGTTCGCCGGCATCAAGGCGGCCTACCAGCCGGAACAGCTGGTCGGCCGGCTCACCGTGGTGGTCGCCAACCTGGCACCGCGCAAGATGCGCTTCGGCCTGTCCGAGGGCATGGTGCTGGCGGCGGGCCCCGGCGGCGAGGAAATCTTCCTGCTGCAGCCGGACGCCGGCGCCGAGCCGGGCATGCAGGTCAAATAAGCGCGCCGCCGCGGCTGCGATGCGCGGCGGTAAGCGCTAAAATGCGGGTTCAGGGCTTTCTACGAACCCAGGGCTGTGGCGGCACGAACACCGCCACCCAGAGGATTCGGACACTCACCCATGCTGGCTGACTACTCCATACTGTTGATCGGGGCGATCCTGGTGAACAACTTCGTACTGGTACAGTTCCTCGGACTGTGCCCGTTCATGGGTGTGTCCAACAAACTGGAAACCGCCATGGGCATGTCCATGGCCACGACGTTCGTGCTTACCCTCGCCTCCGCCTGCAGCAACCTCACCTACCACTTCCTGCTGCTGCCGCTGGGCCTGGAGTACCTGAAGACCATCTCCTTCATCCTGGTTATCGCCGTGGTGGTTCAGTTCACCGAGATGGTGGTGCGCAAGTCCAGCCCGCTGCTCTACCAGGTACTGGGCGTGTACCTGCCGCTGATCACCACCAACTGCGCGGTACTCGGCGTGGCGCTGCTCAACATCAACAAGGAACACAACTTCCTGCAGTCGCTGTTCTACGGCTTCGGCGCCGCGGTGGGTTTCTCCCTGGTGCTGGTGCTGTTCGCCGCCATGCGCGAGCGGCTGGCGGTGGCGGACGTGCCGGTACCGTTCCAGGGCGCGGCCATCGGCATGATCACCGCGGGTATGATGGCCCTGGCCTTCATGGGCTTCGCCGGACTGGTATAGGGCGGGACAGCGTGATCGAACTGCTCGTACAACACCCGCTGCTCGCGGCGCTGCTGGCCCTGGTCGGGCTGGGCGCGGTGTTCGGCGCCCTGCTCGGCTACGCGGCGGTGCGCTTTCGCACCGAGGGCAACCCCATCGTCGAGCAGATCAACGCAATCCTGCCGCAGACCCAGTGCGGCCAGTGCGGCCACCCAGGCTGCCGCCCCTACGCCGAGGCGATCGCCGCCGGCGAGGACATCAACAAATGCCCCCCCGGCGGCCAGGCCGGTATCGAGGCGCTGGCACAGTTGCTCGACCGCGAGGTTGTCCCGCTGGACGACGAGCATGGCGAGGAGAAAGTCCCGCAGGTCGCGTTCATCCGCGAGGACGAATGCATCGGCTGCACCAAGTGCATCCAGGCCTGCCCGGTGGACGCGATCCTCGGCGCGGCCAAGCACATGCACACGGTGATCGCCAGCGAGTGCACCGGCTGCGACCTGTGCGTGGAGCCCTGCCCGGTGGACTGCATCGACATGATCCCCCAGGCGCAGACCCTGCAGACCTGGCACTGGGAACTGCCCGACACCAGCAACCGCGGCGCCGACATCATCGCCACCGACGCCGGGGAAGCCGCATGAGGAAGATCCACGACTTCCACGGCGGTATTCACCCGGTGGAAAACAAGCACCAGTCGCTGCACACGCCGATCCGCGATGCGGGAATCCCTGCCGAGCTGACCCTGCCGCTGTCCCAGCATATCGGCGCACCGGCCACGCCGCTGGTGGCGGTCGGCGAACGCGTGCTCAAGGGCCAGTTGGTCGCCGAGGCCACCGGCCTGGTGAGCGCCGCCCTGCACGCGCCTACATCGGGCACGGTAACGGCCATCGAGCCGCGCCCCATCGCCCACCCCTCGGGACTGCCGGCGCCCTGCCTGGTGATCGCCAGCGACGGCGAGGACGCCTGGTGCGAACTGCCCCCGCCGTGCAGCTTCGAGACCCTGGAGCGCCCGGAGCTTCTCGCCCGCATCCGCGCCGCGGGTATCGCCGGCATGGGCGGCGCCGGCTTCCCCGCCGCGGTCAAACTCGGCCTGAAACCCGGCACGCAGGTGGAAACGCTGATCATCAACGGCACCGAGTGCGAGCCCTACATCACCGCCGACGACATCCTGATGCGCGAACGCGCCGCGCAGATCGTGCGCGGAGCGCAGATTCTCGCGCACCTGGTCGCCCCCGCTGAAACGGTCATCGGCATCGAGGACAACAAGCCCGAGGCCATCGCCGCGATGTGCGCCGCCGCCGAAGGCACCGGCATCGAGATCGCGGTGTTTCCCACCAAGTACCCCTCGGGCGGGGAAAAACAACTGATCGAACTGCTCACCGGCAAGCAGGTGCCCTCCGGCGGCCTGCCCATGGATGTCGGTGTGGTGTGCCAGAACGTGGGCACCGCCGCGGCAGTGGCAGACGCGGTAGAGCACGGCCGGCCGCTGATCTCACGCATCACCACGGTCACCGGCGCTGCGGTGGACGAACCGCAGAATTTCGAGGTGCTGCTCGGCACCCCCATGTCCCACCTGCTGGCGCTGGCCGGCTACCGCGCCGCGGATAACCCGCGCCTGGTCATGGGCGGGCCGATGATGGGCTTTACTGTGCCCGACCCGGGCGTGCCCATCGTCAAAACCACCAACTGCATTCTCGCGCCCAGCGCGCAGGAACTGCCCGCGCCGCCACCCGCCCAGGCCTGCATCCGCTGCGGCCTGTGTGCCGAGGCCTGCCCGGCGAGCCTGCTGCCGCAGCAGTTGTACTGGTTCGCCCGCGGCCGCGAATTTGAAAAAGCCGAGGCGCACAACCTGTTCGACTGCATCGAGTGCGGCGCCTGCTCCTACGTCTGCCCCAGCAATATCCCGCTGGTGCAGTACTACCGCGCGGCCAAGGCCGAAGTACTGCAGATGCGCCGCGACGCGCAGAAGGCCGAACACTCGCGCCAGCGTTTCGAGGCGCGGCAGGAACGGCTGGAGCGCGAGGAGGCGGAGAAGGAAGCGCGCCGCGCCGCCCGCAAACAGGCCGCCGAAGAAAAAGCGCGCCGCGCCGCGGATGCCGGCAGCGGCGAGGCGGACCCGGTACAGGCGGCCATCGAACGCGCCCAGGCGCGCAAGGCAGCCCAGGCGGCCGGTGCCGCCAGCGAGGAAAATCCGCTGCAGAAACTGGAAAAAACCGTGGTGACCACCCGCGAGCGACTGGAAAAAGCCGAGGCCAAATTGGCCCAGGCGCGCAGCGAGGGCGCCGACCACATCGCCGCCCTGGAGACCGGCGTGGAGAAAACCCGCGCCAAGCTGGCCGCGGCGGAGCAGGCACTGCAGGATTACCAGGCGCAGCAGACGCCCGCGGAGCCGGCACCCGCAGGAGACGCCGCCCAGGCCGCTATCCAGAAGGCGATGGCCGCGCGCGCGGCACAGGCCAACAAGAGCCCGCTGGAAAAAGCCCGCGACAACCTGGAAAAACTGGAGGCGCGGCTGGCCAAGTCGGAGGCGCGCCTCGCCGAGAGCCGCGCCGCCGGCGAGGAAGAGAAAATCGTCGAGGCGCTGGCCTCCAGCGTGGAGCGGCTGCAGGAAAAAGTCGCCGCCGCCCGCGCCGAACTGGCGGCGGAGGAAAGCTGACATGGCCCTGATGCGCGTCACCTCCCCGCACGCCCACGGGCCGCTATCGACCAGCGCCGTGATGCAGCAGGTACTGCTGGCCACAGTGCCCGGCGTGCTGGTGCTCACCGCCTTCTTCGGTTTCGGCACGCTGGTCAATATCGCCTTCGCCGCGCTGCTCGCAGTGAGCTTCGAAGCCCTGGCCCTGAAGCTGCGCGGCCGCCCGCCGGGCTTTTACCTGGGAGATTGCAGCGCACTGGTCACCGCCGTGCTGTTGGGTATCGCGCTGCCACCCTACTCGCCCTGGTGGCTGATTGCCGTGGGCATTGCCGCGGCCATCCTCATGGCCAAACACCTGTACGGCGGACTCGGCTACAACCCGTTCAACCCGGCGATGGTCGGCTACGTGGTGCTGCTGATTTCCTTCCCGGTGCAGATGACCAGCTGGGCGCCGCCGCGCGGCGCCGGCGAGGTACCGGGGCTGCTCGAGGCCCTGCGCGCCTGTTTCACGCCGGGCAGCTTCGACGCAATCACCATGGCCACGCCACTGGACGTACTCAAGCAAAACGACGCCCTGCTGGTCCGCGACCTGTGGGCACAGAGCCCGCAGTTCGGGCGCTGGGCGGGCCTTGGCTGGGAGTGGGCCAACCTCGCCTTCCTGGCCGGCGGCCTGTGGCTGCTGTACCGGCGCATCTTCACCTGGCACGCACCCGTGGCCATGCTCGCGGTGATCGCGCTGATGGCGGCACTGTTCTACGACGGCGGCAGCTCGGCCAGCGGTGGCTCGCCGCTGTTCCACCTGCTCTCCGGCGCAACCATGTTCGGCGCGTTTTTCATCGTTACCGACCCGGTCACCTCGGCGGTCTCGGTGCGCGGGCGCCTGGTCTACGGCGCGCTGGTCGGCCTGCTGGTCTACCTGATCCGCGTGTTCGGCAACTACCCGGATGCGGTGGCCTTCGCTGTCCTCATCATGAATTTCGCCGCGCCGTTCATCGACCAGTACACGCAGCCGCGTACCTATGGTCACGCCGGCACGGGGGACGGCAAATGAGGCTCGGCCAGTCCATCACCCGCAATTCGCTGCTGCTCGCGCTGTTCGCCCTGGTCACCGCGGCGCTGCTCGCGGGCAGCTACCTGCTGACCCGCGAGCGCATCGCCGAGGCGCGCCGCGCGGCGGAGGAAAAGGCCCTGCTGCAGATCGTCCCCGCGGCGCGCCACGACAACGCCATGCTCGACGACACCCTGCCCCTGCCGCGTGATGCGCAGGGGCTGGGCCTGCACGAGGACAAGGTGGTCTACGTGGCGCGACAGGGACGCGAGGCGGTCGCGGTCATCATCCCGGTCACCGCACGCGACGGCTACAGCGGCGATATCGACCTGATTGTCGGTGTCAACGCGGACGGTAGCGTGGCCGGCGTACGCGTGCTCTCGCACAAGGAAACCCCCGGCCTGGGCGACCGCGTCGACCTTGGCAAGAGCGACTGGGTGCTGTCCTTCGACGGCCGCTCGCTCGGCAACCCGCCGGCGGACGCTTGGAAGGTGAAAAAGGACAAGGGTGTGTTCGACTCTTTCACCGGCGCGACCATCACCCCGCGCGCGGTGGTCGGCGCCGTGCGCCGCGTGCTCGAGTACGCGCAGGCCCACCGCGCCGAGTTGTTCGGCAAGTCGCCCGCCGCGGCGGCAGGAGACGCATAACCATGGCAGACGTCAGCTACCGCGAGCTTTCGCTCAACGGCCTGTGGAAGAACAACCCGGCCATCGTGCAACTGCTCGGCCTGTGCCCGCTGTTGGCAGTGACCAGTTCCGTGGTCAACGCCATCGGCCTTGGCCTGGCCACCACCCTGGTGCTGGTGATCTCCAACACCTCGGTGTCGCTGATCCGCAACATCGTCTCCGACGCGGTGCGCCTGCCCGCCTTCGTCATGATCATCGCCTCGGCGGTGACCTGTATCGAACTACTGATGCAGGCCTACACCTACGAGCTGTACCAGATTCTCGGCATCTTCCTGCCACTGATCACCACCAACTGCGTGATCCTCGGCCGCGCCGACGGCTTCGCCTGCAAGCACAGCCTGCTGCCGGCCATGTATGACGGCCTGATCATGGGACTGGGTTTTGCGCTGGTGCTGGTGTTTCTGGGGGCGCTGCGCGAGCTGGCCGGCAGCGGCGCGCTGTTCGCCAACATGGACCTGCTGTTCGGCCCGGTGGCGGCGAACTGGAAGATCGTGGTGGTGGACGACTACCAGAATTTCCTGCTGGCGATCCTGCCGCCGGGGGCCTTTATTTTTACCGGACTGATCATCGCGGTGAAGAACATCATCGATGCGCGCATCGACGCGCGCCGCGCCGCGCTGCGCGAAAAACCGGTGAAAGGCTCGAAGCGGGTACGCGTGACCGGGACTATTTCCTGACAGGCTATTCCCCCGGGGATTGTCTCCCGAGAGGCTATTTTGCGCGGGACGGGCTCCCTTGCAGGACCGCCAGGGTCGCCAGGATTTCATCCACCGCGGCATCGTCCAGCCCCTGCTGCTCCGCTTCACAACTGTAGGTGATGTAGAGCAGCATGCCGCCGCGCGCCACATACCATTCGCGGATGGCGGCCTCATCCTCGAGGAAGGCGGCGCTCACGCCGACGAAATCGCCCAGATGCACTTTCTCCCAGGCGAGGTCCAGGTCGGACTCCTCAGCGGCGATATGCGCGACTTCCGCCGCGTCGAAATCGCCCAGTTCCTTGTGCAGGGTGGAGACCTCGATACAGCCGACATCGTCGCGGTCACCGATGAGGATGCTCTCGTCCTCCGCCTCGGCCCACCATTCCGGGGGCAATTGCAGGGTCCACCACTCGGTTTCCAGTACGTTGATCGACACGCTCACAATCTCCTCGACATCAATACGGCGTCCTCAGAGGAGCCGTCTCTCGTGTAGTAGCCGCGGCGCAGGCCGTCCTCGCCGAAGCCGCGACTGGCATACAGGGCGCGCGCCGCGGTATTGGAGGCGCGCACGTCCAGTACGCAACGCTGCGCCCCGCGCTCGCGCATGGCCTGCAATACCGCATCCAGCAGGTATCCGCCGAAGCCCCGGCCGCGCAGTTGCGGCAGCACCGCGATATTGTCGATGCTGCCCTCGTCGAGCACCAGGGAGTAAAGGGCGAAGGCCAAAGGCTCGCTCTCGCGAATGGCCAGCAGCGCAGCACAACCAGCCGTGCCGGTGCAATAGCGATCCAGGTGAGACAGGCCGAAGGGGTCGGGGGAACTGGCCGCGTCGAGGCTGGCGATAACCGCGAGGTCCGCCACCGTGGCCGGGCGCAATGTGGGCGCCGCCGCAACATCACGCACCCTTCGCGAGCACTCGCAGGTCGCGCCACACCTGGCGCTTGCAGGCCGGCTCCTCGAACATCTGTACGGTGCTGCGGGTTTTCACCACGAGCACGTCGCCGAGGCCGCCGATATAGGGCAGGCACTCCTCGCCGAGCAGCACCAGGGCGCGGCACTGCTGCTCCTGCAGCTGGCGCGCGAGGAAGGCGGCGACACTGTCGCGGGCGGCATCGACGCCGAGATCAAACTGCTGGTTGGTGTGCATGGGCCAGTCGAACTGGGCGGTGAGCGGTGTCTGCGCCGCATCGCCGACGGCGCGCGCCATGGCGTGGATGAGTTTCACCTGCTCCCGCGCCAGTGGCCGTCCGGGCAGCAACTCGACCCAGGCCAGTCCGCCGCAGAACACCGCGGCCAGGCTGAAGCGCACCACCTCCGCCGGAGCGGCCGGCCTGGTCGGGGCAGTCTGCGCCGGCGCATCCGTCTCGCGGCGACGCGGTGCGCGGGTCTCCAGCACCGGCATGTCCGGCGTCGGCATCGCGGGCGGAGCGACGGGTGTTTCCGCTTCCGGCTCGGCCGGGGCGGTCCATTCGGGCACCGCCGGCACCGGTACCAGCCGCGAGGGCGCAGCGCCGGGCAGGGCATAGCGGGCCGTATAGGCGTCTATGCCCATGGCCTGCAGGTAGTGCATGCGGTATCGATCGTCCATCGCGCCCGGGTGCCGCTCAATCAAACGGCGGCCAGTGTAGCAGGTTTGCCCCGCCGCCTATATCCAGCGCCAGCCGTGGCTGGCGAAGAAACGCAGCGCGGAGGTACCGAACATGCGCAGGTGGGAGAAGCCCTTGCGCGCGGCGTAACCACCGTGGTGGACGATGCGCATCCCGGGGTGGAAGACCACCGCACCGAGTTGCGCCATGCGCAGGGAGAGGTCGAAGTCCTCGAAGTACATGAAGAAGCGCTCGTCGAAGCCACCGGTGCGCAGCAACTGGGAGCCGCGCGCGAGCATGAAACAACCGCTGGCCAGCACTACCGGCGCGGGCGCCGCCGCGTGTTCCAACTCGCGCATTTCATAGTCCGCCATGCGCGCTGGAAACAGCCGTTCGCCGAGCCCCGGGGCGAACGCGCGCAGGGCGAGCACCAGCAGCGAGGGGTAGCGCTTGCACAGGAACTCGCGCTGCCCGTCCGCGCCCTCCGCCCGCGGACTGAGCAGCGCGGTCTGCGGGTGTGCGGCGAGGTAGTCGATGCCGACCCGCAGGGCGTCCTGCGCGATCTCCACGTCCGGGTTGAGCACCAGGTGGTAAGCGCCGACGCCGCCGGCGAGGGCGCGGTTGTGCCCGCCGCCATAGCCGAGGTTGCGCGGGGCTGTGATGAGCGCCACCTGCAGGGCTTCACCCACTTCCAGGGCATCCAGCAGGCCTGCCAGTTGCTCTGCGTAGTCGCGGCCCGAGGCGTTGTCCACCACGCACACGCGCACCCCGCCCAGCCCGGTACAGGCCGCCGCCAGACTCGCCAGTGTCTGCCGCAGGCGCTCGAGGTCGCTGTGATAAACGACGATCGACACGCTCAGGGCGGAGGCTGGAGACGATTCCTCAACTTTCATGACATTTTGCGAGCTTTTGCTTTAAATCCGATTGCAGCTGGATATCATCATGCAGGATACGGGTGGGCAAGACTTTGTGTAAATAGTCACAAAACTTACCTATCATCATGTTTTTATAGGGTTTTCGACAAACCCCGTGTTAAGCTGTAAGCGGAAATCGGCCGGGTGTTGGGTCACCTGGCTGCGGACCGGAAACGACTTGCTGCTTGGTCACAATATAAAGACTCGCTAGAGAGTGAGCTATAGGGGATCACGATGACAAAACCATTCGGGACATTGGCCAGCCGCCTGGCTATTTTCATTCTGACCGCGCTGGCCCTGGTCGCCTGCGGCGGTGGCGGAGGCGGCGGCGACGGCGGCTTCATAGGCGATAACGGCAGCAACACCGATACTTACTTCCTCGCGCTCAGCCTGCTGGGCCCCGACGGCAACCCTACCAACCTGATCAGCACCGCTTCTCCCGGCACCCTGGTGGTCACTGTGACCAAGAACAAGGCTACCGGGAACCCGATTGCCGGCACGACTGTCAGCGTCAGCGGCAACCTCGACATGCTGGTCAACGGCAGCGAGGAAACCGTCACCCGGTTGTCCGACAGCGCCGGGATGGCAAGCTTCGTGGTAGAGGCCGGCCAAACCAAGGGCGCCGGCACACTGTCCGTGTCCGTGACCGACGAGAACGGCGATGACGTTACTGCGACCATCAGCTTCCAGGTCGGCGCCACCGGCCTGCAACTGGGTTACCTGGCGGACGGCGTATTCGTCGTCGGGACCATCGGCGTACTGCCCGAGGGCACCATCTCCTCCGAAGGCCAGGCGGTACTGTCACTGGCCATCGTCGACGATAACGGCGACCTCGTCACCAGCGCCGAAAAAGTTCGCATCGAGAGCGCCTGCCTGAGCGCGGGCACTGCCAGCATCGAGCCGGTGAGCCCGATCGAGAGCTTCACCGGCCAGATCTCGTTCACCTACACCCCGGCCGATGGCTGCTCCGATAGTGACACGGTCACTGCCACCCTGATCGGCGTCGGCGCCAAGGCAATTGTCGACCTGGAGATTGCACCGCCGACCGCCAACAGCCTGACCTACATCAGCGCGGAACCGGACTACATCGTCCTCAAGGGCACCGGTGGCGGCCCCGATCGCGTCGAGCAGTCCACGGTCACCTTTACTGCCACCGACGCCGACGGCAACCCGCTCAGCGGCGCCGAGGTGCTGTTCAGCCTGACCACTGAGGTCGGCGGACTGAGCCTGAGCCCCACCAGCGCGATCAGCGACGCCGATGGCCTGGTCAGCACCGTGGTTTCCTCCGGCGACGTGGCCACTGTCGTGCGCGTACTGGCTACCGCACCGCCGGTTAACGGCAGCGCGGAGGTCTCGGCGGTCTCCGACGAACTGACCGTCAGCACCGGCCTGCCGGACCAGAACTCCATCTCGCTCTCGATCAGCGACACCTTCGTGGTGGCAACTGGCATGCGCGAGGACGGCGTAACCCGCAGCGTCAACGTACGCATGGCGGACAAGTTCAACAACCCGGTCCCCGACGGCACCGCTGCCCTGTTCACCACCGAATACGGCGCTATCGAGCCGTCCTGTACCACGGTGGACGGCGCCTGCAGCGTGCAGTGGGTGAGTCAGCAACCGCGCCTCCCCACCCTGCTGGAAAACCAGCCGCTGGTCGTGAGAACGCATGATCCCGGCTACTCCTGCCCCAGTCACAACGGCAGCAGCGGCCCGTGCCCGGACGACCTCGGTAGCATTCGCGGCGGCCGCTCCACCGTTCTGGTCACTGCACTGGGCGAGGAGTCGTTCATCGACCGCAACGGCAACGGCGTGTTTGACCAGGCTGAAGCCGATGAAGACCTGTTTGACAACAAGACGGAACCCTTCCTCGACCACAACGAGAACGGGCTCTTCGACCCTGCGACCGAGGCCTGCCTGGCCAACCCGGACACCCTGACGTGCCGCGCTGGCTCGGAGGAGATCTTCTCCGACTTCAACAGCAACTCACGCTTCGATGCCAATGGCGACGACCCCTTCAACGGTTACCCCGATGAGGGCCAGGTGGCGCAGTACAACGGCCTGCTGTGTCCGCGAGAGGGCGATGGCGTCTGGTGCAGCCGTGAGCTGATCCGGGTTTTCGCCGACCAGATCATCATCCTCGCTGACGACGCCACCTGGGAAATCGCCGTGTACGAGAGCGGCTCGCGCAGGTTCAGCACTGAGTCGGGCCGCAGCTATATCGCCTACATCGCGGACCAGTTCAACAACCCGCCCCCCGGTGGCTCCGAGGTGTCAATCTCCGCCGACGGCGATTGTGACGTGACCGTCCTGAGCACCCGGGAAGCCCCGAACACGGCCTCGCCAGGTGCGTTTGGCATCTCCTTCGCCGTGTCCGGTGAGGGTGACGAAGCCGGTGAGGTGTCCATCTCCATCGACGTCACCGAGGGTTCGACGGTAACGCTGGGCCTGCCCTGTACGCCGACCCCGCCGCCGGATCCCAACGACCCCTTCGTCAACGGCTGATCCAGCCAGACCAAAACAAAGCCGCGGCATCCACCGCGGCTTTTTTTGTTCACCGAGCGCTGACCCGCGGCCCCGAGCCAGAGTCACGCCCCTGCCCTCTCTTCCCGCCTGCTCGTTTTTCCTCCCCGCATCCACATGGGAAACTCCCGCGTTCTGTGCTTTAGTCTGGATACGCCCACGACAACCAGAACCGGCCCTTGAACATTACCCGCCCGCGCACCACAATCCGCCTCACCGTCGTCACTGTCTTCCTGCTGGCGACGCTCCTCACCGCGGCGATCGCCATCGGCCTGCAATACCACTACAGCCAGGCCCTGGGCCGCGAGGCGGCCGGGGAACTGTACGCGGCGACAGTGGAGAGCATCGCCACCGAGACCGCCGGCATCCGCCAGGTCAATGTGAACCTGCTGGAACTGCTCGCCCGCAGCCGCGACCTCGCCGACCCCGCCGCGCAGGATGCCACCCTGGATACCTTCATCCAGGTGTTGCGCAACAACCCGCTGCTCTACGGCATCTACGTGGGACGCGCGGACGGCAGCTTCCATGAAGTGATCAACCTCGACGCCGGCGATGCCATCCGCTCGCGCCTGCTGGCGCTGCCCGAGGACCGCTGGGTCGTAATCCGGGTGAGCGACACCGGGAATGGTCGCCGCCGTGCCTACCAGTACCTGGACGCGCAACTAAAAGAGCGCGCCAGTCGCGACGAGGCCACCGACTTCGACGTCACCCAGCGGCCCTGGTACCGCCAGGCGATTGACTCCGGGAAAACCGAAGCCACCGCACCCTACCTCTTCGAGCAGTCCGGCGAGCCCGGCCGCACCATCGCCAGGCGCCTGGTCGGCGGCGACGCCGTGGTCGGCGTGGACATGACCCTGCGCACCATGTCCGGCTTCCTCAACGAGCGCCAGGCCTCCAGGGACAGCACGCTGTACCTGTACACCGACGAAGGTGTGGTCATCGCCTCCAGCGAACGCGACGCCTCGGCGACGTCCTACATCCCCCTGCCGGAACTCAGCCTCAGCCGCGAGGACCGCGCCTACCTGGAATCGCTCGGGCCACTGACGGTGTCCAACGAACTCGACTGGCCGCCCTTCGACTACACCCAGGGCGGCGAGCCGCGCGGCTACTCGGTGGATGTGATGCGCCTGATCGCACGCCTGCTCGGCCTGCAGCTGCGCTTCGTCAACGGCTACAACTGGCAGGAACTGGTGGGGCAGTTCGAGCAGGGCAATATCGACCTGCTGCAGTCCGTGATACTGACTGAACAGAACGCCGCCCTCGGCCTGCCGGGACGCGCCTACACCACCCTGCCCTTCGCCGTGCTCACGCGCCCGGGCCCGGGGACGCTGGGCGAACTGGCGCAGCTGTCCGGCGCGCGGCTGGCGATACCCGCGGGCTGGTCGGTGATCCCGATGATTCGCGAGACCTACCCCGGCATCACCATCGTCGAGACCCGCTCCACCCGCGAGGCGATCGAGAAAGTGCTGAATGGCAAGGCCTATGCGGCGCTGGATAACGAGATCATCCTGCGCTACATCGTCGAGCACTATTTCATCGACGGGGTGGACATACACACCGACCTGGCGCTGGGCTTCGACGATCCGCCGCAGCAATTGCACGTGCTGGTACCGCCGCGACTGGAGCGCCTGCGCAAGCTGCTGGACCGGGCAATTGCCGCCATCGGGCCCGCCCAGCAGCAGGCACTGGCCGAGCGCTGGCTGGATTTCGAGGCGCGCCAGCGCAGCGCGAGGTCCGAGGTGGTGCCCAGCGACCAGCTGGTGGCCATCGCCCGGGATCCGTCGCGCTGGGGCTCGCTGGTGCCCACGGTGATCGACGGCGAGGAATACCTGGTCTACGCGACCAAGACCGACCATGACGACGCCACCTCCACGTTTGTCGGCATCCTCACGCCGACCCGGGCGGTGATGGCGCCGTACATGCACAAGGTGAAAATCGGCATCCTGGCCACCGCCGGCTTCCTGCTGGTGCTGCTGCCGCTGTCGTGGTTTTTCGCCAACCCCATCGTGCGCCCGGTGCGCCAGCTGGCCGACGAGAACGACAAGATACGCCGCCGCGAGTTCGAGCAGGTGCAGCGGGTGCGCTCGCATGTGAAGGAACTGGACGAGTTGTCCGAGTCGATGGTGCGCATGGTGACCTCGATTCGCGAGTACGAGGCGTCACAGCGCGAACTCATGGACGCCTTCATCCGCCTGATCGCCCAGGCCATCGACGACAAGTCCGCCTACACCGGCGGCCATTGCGAGCGGGTGCCGGAGCTGGCGCTGATGCTGGCCCACGCCGCCAGCGACAGCCAGGCACCACCCTTCGACAGCTTTCGGCTGGAGGGCGAGGATGCCTGGCGCGAGTACCGTATCGCCGCCTGGCTGCACGACTGCGGCAAGATCACCACCCCCGAGCACATCGTCGACAAGGGCAGCAAGCTGGAGACCATCTACAACCGCATCCACGAGGTGCGCATGCGCTTCGAGGTGCTGGCGCGCGATGCCGAGATCAGCTACTGGGAACGCCTGCACCAGCACCCGGAACAGCAGGCGCAACTGCTGGTGGAACTGCAGGCCACGCAACAGGCGCTGCAGGAGGAGTTCCGCTTCGTCGCCGAGTGCAACGTGGGCGGCGAATTCCTCGACGACGCGGCGCGCGAGCGCCTGCTGGCCATCGCCGCGCGCACCTGGCAGCGGCGTTTCAGCGACCGCCTCGGCCTGTCGCCGGTGGAGGAGTTGCGACTGCGCGGCGATGAACCCGCACTACCCGTCACCGAGCCCCTGCTCGCCGACCGCCCGGAGCACATCATCGAACGCGAACGGCCGGCGCAGTACCCGCCCGAGTACGGCATCGACATGGATATCCCCGAGCACCTGTACAACCTGGGCGAGCTGTACAAC
This sequence comes from Mangrovimicrobium sediminis, assembly GCF_004745945.1. Classification (GTDB taxonomy): domain Bacteria; phylum Pseudomonadota; class Gammaproteobacteria; order Pseudomonadales; family Halieaceae; genus Mangrovimicrobium; species Mangrovimicrobium sediminis. Next base: position 24,541 of record NZ_SRLE01000015.1, read on the forward strand.
CTGTCCATTTCACGCGGCACACTGACCGCCGAGGACCGCTTCAAGATCAACGAGCACATGATCAGCACGATCAAGATGCTGGAGAGCCTGCCCTTCCCCGAGGGCCTGAAGAACGTGCCGCGCTATGCCTCGACACACCACGAGACCATGCGTGGCAGCGGCTACCCGCGCAAACTGTCCGGCGAGCAACTGAGCATTCCCGAGCGGATTCTCGCGGTGGCGGATGTGTTCGAGGCGCTCACCGCCGCGGACCGGCCGTACAAGAAGGCCAAGCCGGTGAGCGTGGCCATCGACATCCTGCACCGCATGGTGGAAGACCGGCACATCGACCGGGACTGTTTCGAGTTGTTCCTGCGCAGCGGGGTCTACCGGCAGTACGCCAGCACCTACCTGCAGCCGGCGCAGGTGGATGAGGTGGATATCTCGAAATACCTGGAGGGCGCGGCCTGAATCGCCGCGCCCGGGCAAGCTATAGCGGCACTCAGCTCTCGGCGCTGGCCGGCACGCGCTCCTCACATTCGGCGGAGCCGTGCGAGCGCCAGCCGTACAGGGTGTTGCCGGAGGTGTCGTACTCGAGCCCCGGGCAGCGGGCGTCCATGACACCGTCGCGGTCGAGGTCGTAGGGGGAGTGGAAAACCATTCCCTGGCTGGCACAGCCGGCCAGCAGGGCGAGGGACAGGATCGCCAGGTATTTATGCATGATTATTCTCCGCCGCGGGTCTGGCTATAGGGTAATTGAGTTTCGACGGCGCCACCAGCGTTCCCTGCGCCAGCCCAATACGGAACCACCCCGTTCAATATCTTGAAATAATGTATGGACTTTAAACATTTTTAATTTCGGCATAAACTGCCTCACATACGTCGACATGACGAATAAAACCAATAATGTCCGTACTTTTAGCGATATTTTCAGGATTGCAGTCCGCGCAATCACCGGTTGCACGGCACCTCGGGACACCCACTGACTCACCCGCGCAACCCACCGGGCGGGAACGCCGGGCCACTGCGCCGTGGCCGATCAATATCCTGAACCAACCCCACCCTCGCCGGTGCTGCGCGTCCGCAATGGCGCAGTTGGCAAGGCCGTGTACACCCCCCTACCTCACTACCTGAACCCACCGCGGGAGATGATAATAATGACCACACCCACGACAACCACCGCACGCCACTTCTCGCGCTCCCTGCTGGCGCTCTCGGTCGCGCTCTGCACCCAGCAGGCCATGGCCCAGGGCGCCGGCGCGCTGGAGGAGATCATCGTCACCGCGGAACACCGCGAGGCGACCCTGCAGGACACGCAGATCTCCATCAGCGCGCTGTCCACCGAAGCGATCCGCGACCTCGGCATCAGCAACGGCCTGGACCTCGGCGGCTTCGTGCCCAACCTGAACGCCCAGCCCTACGTCGGCGGCCGCACCGGTATCTCCTACAACATTCGCGGTGTCGGTAACTCCGAGACCCTGATCACCTTCGACCCGGCGGTGAGCGTCTACCTCGACGGCGTGCTGATCGCCAAGAACGTCGGCTCGCTGCTCGACGTGCTCGACCTCGAGCGCATCGAGGTACTGCGCGGCCCGCAGGGCACGCTGTACGGCCGCAACACCATGGGCGGTGCGGTCAACTACATCACCCGCAAGCCGACCAACGAATTCGAAGGCAGCGTCACCGCCACGCTGGGCAATTACGGCCGCCAGGACCTGCGCGGCCGGCTCAACATCCCGGTGATAGATGCCGACAGCGGCATGGGCGAGTTGAACGTGAAGTTCAGCGGCGGCACCCTGAACCGCGATGGCCTGCAGGACAACGAATACGACGGCCCGGCACAGCGCCAGGGTGGCCGGCCGGCCACCTCGCGCCAGGACGAACTGGGCACCGTCGACCGCGACATCTTCTCGGCACAGGTGCAGTGGCTGCCCACCGACTCGCTGTCGGTGCTGTACGCCTACGACCGCACCAAGATCGACGAGACGCCGGAATCGCCGTGGACCACCAACGTCAATCCGGACACCTTCTTCGGCCAGAACCTTGCGCCGTGGCTGGTACCCGACGAGAGCGACCGCCCCGACGACATTGCCGTCGAGCACATCATGATCGCCAAGACCACGGCGGAGGGCCACGCCCTGACCCTGAACTGGGAGATCAACGACGACATGAGCCTGGTCTCCCTCACCGGCCTGCGCGAACTCGACAACTACGGCGAGGCGGACTCGGACGGCGCCGCCCTCGGCGCCACCTTCCCCGACCCGCCGATCCCGCCGGCGATCATCACCCGCGACAACCAGGAGTACGAGAGCTTCTCCCAGGAATTCCGCCTGATCGGCACGGCTATGGAAAAGCTGGACTACTCCACCGGCCTGTTCTACATGGACGAGGAAGGCGACCTGTTCAACGAGACAACTGCAGCGGGATCGTCCTCGGCCAACGTGGCCGACTACAGCAACGAGGCCTGGGCGATCTACGGCCAGGCGACCTGGAACTTCTCGGATGAGCTCAACTTCACCGTCGGCGCACGCTATACCGAGGAAGACCGCGAGATGAGCAAGGCACTGGTGGCCAACACCGGGTTTGGTCCCGTGCTCTACCTGAGCGACGTCAAGAACGATCCCGCCCTGGCGGATTCGCTCTACCCCGACGCGGCGGAAAAATTCGACAACGTCTCCTGGCTGGCCTCGGTGGGTTACAACTTCACCCCCGATATCCTGACCTACGCGAAGATCAGCACCGGCTTCCAGTCCGGCGGCTTCAACGCCCGCGACATCGACCCGCGCGACTTCACCACCGGCTTCAAGGAGGAGACCCTGCTCGCCTATGAACTCGGCATGAAGTCCACCTTCAACAACCGCTTCCAGGTCAACGCCTCGGTATTCTTCAGCGACTACGACGACAAGCGCGTCAACCAGTTCAACCCGGAGACCCTGGTCAGCGTGCAGCGCAACGCCGGCGTGGTGGAGATCTACGGCGCGGAGCTGGAACTGCTCGCCCAGCTGAGCGAACACTGGCGCGCGGGCTTCAACTACGGCTACACCAACAAGGAGTACGTCGAGTACGAGAGCGACGGTGTGGACCTGTCCGACGCCGCCAACTTCCCCTACTCGCCGGACAACACCGCCAGCGCCAATATCGCCTACGAATACCCGACCTCCATGGGCCTGGTGAAAGCGCGCCTGGACTGGAGCTACCGCGACGAGATGACCTTCCTGGTGCCGGTACCCGAGCGCAATTCATCGGGTGACCTGCAACTGTGGAACGCGCGCGTGGCGCTGGAAGAAATCCCGGTGTTCGGCGACAAGAACCTGCGCGTGGCGCTGTGGGGCAAGAACCTCACCGACGAGGGTTACTACAACTTCGGCGTGAACATCTACAGCTCCTTCGGCTTCGACATCAACACCTACGGCGAGCCGCGTACTTACGGCATCGACGTGGCGTTCGATTTCTGACCGGCTGCGGGCACAGCAAAAAGGGGAGCCACTGGCTCCCCTTTTTTTATCGTGCGCTCGACGCTGCGAAGCGTCGCGCCGCCGTGGACGGTACCTACTCTGCCTGCAGGTAGGTGTCCATCTCCTGGTGCATGCCGAGAATGATCTTCTCGTTGTAGCTGGCCAGCCACACCTGGCGGATAGAGCGCGAGTGCAGCCCCTTCTGGATGCGCTTGAGGTTGCCCAGGTCCTGACGCGGAATCAGGTAGACCTGGTCCGGGTCGTCCGGGTTGTCGACCACCTCGACCACCGCCCGCTCGCGCGGCGCGGCGGCCGGCAGGGTGCGCGTGGAGTAGATCTCGAAGGTGCTGCGGTTGACGTCCTCCGGGTGCGGGCGCACGCGGTAGATCATGGCGTTACCCGCCTGCGGCAGGATCAGCAGGTTGGGGAAGATGAAGATCATGCCGCCCCACATGCTGAGGATCTCCGGCGTCAGCTTGGGCATGGGGCGCTCCTTTTCCGCCGCGTCGGCGTAGAGCACGCGCACGTATTCGGCGCCCAGGTTGGAGTCCTCGGGGATGTTGCCCTTGAGCGTGCGCAGCAGGTCGACATCCGCCTGCAGCACCTGCGCGTCCATGCCGTCCACCAGCAGCTGCAGGCGGTCCGCCATCGCGTCTACCGGGTCCTTGTTGATGGCGAAGCGCTTGACGTTACCCTGGTAATTGCTCGCCTTGCCGGCGTAGAAGCGGCCGTGGCCGTTGTCGAAGGTATCGTAGGCGACGTTGTGGTGGTTGTACTCCTCGAACTCGCCCTCGATTTTCTCGCCGTAGATGAAATCCGCCGCGGCGGTCTCCAGCTGCGGGTGGGTGGCGGGCACGTGGTAACCCTCGAAGAACGCCTCCTGGGCGACCTTCCAGTTGGAGTCCACGGGGATGGACTTCCACCAGTAGTGGCGCATCTCCCCGATGTTGAGGTCGTCGCAGAGCTCGCGCACCGGCGCGATGAACTCGTCGAAGGGCTGCGGGTCGCTGTCGAAGTTGATGAATACGAAACCGGCGTAGACCTCGCACTGCAGCTCTTTCAGGGCGACATCGGCGGCGCACAGCTCGCCGTTCTTGAACTCCTCGCGGGCGAGGATGTAGTGGTTCGCGCCCTCGGTGTCCCAGCGCCAGCCGTGGAAGGGGCAGATGATATTGCCGTGGTCGAAGGTACCGGCGCCCTCGGTGAGCGCGGTGCCGCGGTGCGGGCACACGTTATGGTAGGCCTTGATCGTGTCGGCATCGCTGCGCACCAGGAACACCGACTGGTCGCCGATCTCGTAGGTGGTGAAATCGTTGACCGCGGGAATCTCGTCGACTCGCGCCGCGGCCTGCCAGACCTTGCTCCACAGCTTGTCATACTCGAGCTGGGCGAAGTCCTCGTCGACATAGCGCCCGACGCGAATGCCGTGTTCCAGCGTTTTCCAGCGCTCCGGCCAGTCGGGCCCGCTACCGGACGCCGACGACAGGGCGGTAACCTTGCTGTTCTGCGATGAACCACTCATTGCAATCTCCTGCATGTGCTGTCTTTTATCGTGAGGGCCGACCATTATCGGCGCGGTTGATACTCAATCGCAAGTAGCCGGCCCCGGCACTAGCAGCCGCGCACCCGCTGCAGGTCGGCGCGAAAGTGGCGCGCGGCGTACTCGAAGCAAACGTAGCCCGCGGGTATGGAGATGAGTACGGTGACCAAAGCGTAGCGGATCGACGCCGCCCCGTGGGCCCCGGCGTAGAAGTCGCTGAGCGCGCCGACGATAAACGGGCCGGCGCCGGCGCCGATGATGTTGATGATGAACAGCAGTACCGCGGAGGCGGTGGCGCGCATGTCCAGCCGCGCGAGGCTCTGGTTGACGCTGTACATCATGGGAATATAGATGTTCTGCAGCACGTAGAACGGGAAAAACCCGAGCAGTGCCAGCCACACCGGCCCGCCTAGCAGGTAGACCAGCCCGCAGGGAAAGGCGGCCAGCGTACACAGGGCCGGCACGCGCATGGCCCGCGCCGGGGAGGCCTCGATAAAGCGGTCGGTGATGCGCCCGCCGAGGTAGGTACCGAGGCTGCCGCCGACCCCGACGATCAGCGCCATCCACTGGCCCGTTGCCACCGGCGACAGGCCGTGCACCCGGCCGAGGAACTCGAAGCCCCACATGAGGATGCCGTAGCCGCTGATCGACAGGAAAGAGGAGCCGACGATCAGCCCCACCCAGGAGCGCGAGTGCAGCAGGAAGCGCAGGGTGGCGCCAAAACTGGGCCTCTCGCTGTCCGCCTCGGCTGCGATGGCCAGGCCCTCGGACTGCCCGCGGCGCGGTTCGCGCACGGTGAACCGCACCACCAGGGCAAACACCAGACCGGGTACGCCCAAAACGATGAACGCCGTGCGCCAGTCGAAGTATTCGCGCAGGTAGCCGCCGCCGAGGTAGGCCAGCGCCGCGCCGACAAACACGCCTGCCGAGTAGATGGCCAGCGCCGTGGCGCGCCGGTTGAGGGGGAAGTAGTCGGCGATCAACGAGTGCGCCGGCGGTGTGCCGGCCGCCTCGCCCACCCCCACCATCACCCGCGCCAGGAACAACTGGGTGAAATTGCGTGCCAGGCCCGAGGCGACGGTCATCGCGCTCCACAGGGCCAGACCGATGGTGATGATGGTGCGCCGGTTGCCGCGGTCCGCCCAGCGCGCGATGGGAATGCCGGCGAAGGTGTACAGCACCGCGAAGGCGAACCCCACGAGCAGGCCCATGGCGGTGTCCGAGACGCCGAACTCGGCCTGGATCGGGCCGATGAATACCGACATGACCTGGCGGTCGATGAAGTTGATCACGTAGACGACAAACAGCACGCCCAGCACGTAGCGCGCGTAGGCCGGCGAGTGGCCCGCCTCCGCGGTGCCGGGCGTTGCGGGCTGCTGTTTTTCGGGGGCGTCGCTCATGCCGTACTGGCCGCCGCCTGCGGGCGGATCAGGAACACCAGTCCCAGCGCCAGGCCGAGCAGCGCGATGGCTCCCATCAGCGCCGGGTCATAGCTACCGCTGGCGTCGAAGGCCCAACCGTAGAGCCCCGGCGCGACCAGCGTGAAAGGCATGATCATGAAGCTCATCAGACCCATGGAGCGGCCCATTTTTTCCGCCCCGTAGTTACGCGCCAGGATCATGCTCCACAGCGGCACGGTGGCGCCCTGCCCGGCGCCGAGTACCACGCTGGCCAGGGCCAGGAAGGCGAAGCTCCCCGCCTGCAGGAAGCCGAAGAAGCCCAGCCCGACCACCAGCATGATGACCGCGAGCATCAGGCGATGGTCCGCGCGATCCGCGACGATACCGCTGGTCAGCTTGCCGGCGAAGTTGGCGGCGGAAAAAATCGACAGCAGCAGCGCGCCCTGGCCCGCGGTCAGCTGGCGCTCCAGCACGAAGGGCACGAGGTTGCTGAGCAGTCCCATCGGGCCCCCGAGCAACAGCCCGAGGCACAGCGCGATCAACCAGAAGTTGCGGTCGCGCAGGAACTCGAGGGTGGAACTGCCGGTGACCGCGGTGACCGGACGCGCGGGAGCCGGTGGCGGCTCCTCGCCGTCCGGATGCAGGCCGCGGTCCGCCGGCTGGTTGACCACCAGCAACAGCACCAGCGGTGCGGTGAGCACGAACAGGCCGCAGCCGTAGATCTGCAGTGCTGTACGCCACTCGAAGGCCTCGATGAGGTACTGCAACAGCGGCGGGACGATCAATCCGCCCAGCGCGCCACCACTGGCGGCCAGGCTCATGGCCAGGCCGCGCCGGCGACTGAACCAGCGCGCCAGCAACGCCGAGCCGGCCAGCGGGCCACAGACCACGCAGCCAACAGCCAGTGGCCCGAGATAGACCAGGATCACCTGGGTCATGGAACCGGCCAGCGAAAGCAGCACAAAGCCGCCGCCGAGCAGCACGGTGCCGGCGAGCATCAGCAACTTCATGGAGAAGCGGTCGATCGCCGCGCCCAGGGGCGGACCGAGGATGCCCGAGGCCAGCGCCGCCACGGTGATGCCCATCATCAGCAGCGTCTGGCTCGGCTGGAAGGTGAGTTGCAGGGGAACCGCGATCACGCTGTAGGCGGTAAATACGGAGGCGGAACTCGCCGCCTGCAGGAGCATGGCGGCAAGCACCTGCCACCAACCTGGAAACACTCGCACTTATTATCCTTATCATTTTTTTACAACAGCTGGCTAATGTAGCGCAGATCCCGGCGGGCGTCAGGCCAACCTGCCCTGCCGGGCTTGACGGGTGCGCCCGGGGCGCCTACTTTGTATTGCAAAGTATAAGATGCCGGGATGTGTCGCTTCCTCTGGTGGGGGTCATCGCGCCCCCTTTTTTTTGTGCCTGGAAGAACGGACTCAGGGGTGGACGGGTTCAGGGGTATACGGGGTCAGAGTCTAGACTCTGACCCCTCACTGCGCGCTACACCCAAACCACCTGGGTACACGGGGTCAGAGCCACGGCTCTGACCCCTATCTGCACCCACTCAATCCCAACGCAGCGGCAGCGAATCCAGGGCAATGATATTCCCCGAGTGAAACTTCGCCGGACGCTGCGGGTCGAGCCGGAACGGCGGCAGGCGCTCGAGCATCTGCGTGTACAACACCTGCAGTTCAACGCGCGCCAAATGCGACCCCAGGCAGCGATGCACCCCGGCGCCGAAGGCGATATGCGCCTTGCCCTGGCGCTTCAGGGTGAATTCCTCGGGGCTCTCATACTCCCGCGGGTCGAGATCCGCCCCCGGCAGGTACAGCGCGAGCCAGTCGCCCGGGAGCATCTGCCAGCCGCCGAGCTCGACCGCCTGCGCCACCCGCCGCACCGGGATGGTAAACGTGTAGCGGCGCAGCAGTTCCTCAGTGGCATCCGGTATCAGGCTGGGGTCCGCGCGCAGTTGCGCCTGCAACTCGGGGTTGGCAGCGAGGTGGCGCACGCCGAAGCCCATGCCGTTGATGACCGTGTCCAGACCGGCGATGAACAACAGCACGGCGTAGTCTTCCATCAATTCCAGGGTCATTGGCCGGCCGTCGATCTCGGTCGCCCAGAGCAGGCTGATGAGGTCGTCCTGCGGGTCCTCGCGACGCGCCTGGATGACGTCGAGCATGGCGTCGGCGACCTTGCGGCCCATCAGCGCAGCCTCGATGTCGGAACTCAGGGTAGCGGCGAGGAACTCGTGTACCAGATCGCGAAACTCCGGCAGGCGCGCCTCCGGCAGCCCCATCATGCGCAGGAAGATCCGCACCGGCAGCGGCTCGGCCACGGCGGGGATGAAGTCGCAGTGACCGTCCGCGACCACCGCGTCGATCAACTCGTTGGCCAACTCGCGGATCGACTCCTTGCGCGCCTGCACCGCTTTCGGCGAAAACGAGCCCTGCAGCGGCGCGCGATAGCGCGTGTGTTCCGGGGGGTCCATCAGGATCGGCACCGCCTGCGGGATGCGCGGCATGTCCGCGGGCAGCGAGGCCATCAGCGCCTCCATCTCCGCCTTCGGCATGGGGCTGCTGGAAAAATGTTCCGGGTCGCGCGAGGCATCGAAAATCTCGCGGTGGCCTATCGCCACCCAGCGGCCACCGTTGCGCGGTGTCCAGAATACCGGTGGCGCCTCGCGCAGCAGTTCGCGCACGCGCTCATGCGGGTTGGCCAGCAGGCCGGGATCGAAGCGCAGGTCGAAATCGTAAACGGCCTCCGGCGGGATGTGCCCGGGCACGGGCACGGGTTCGGTCAGCGTGGTCATGGGCCTTTATCCGTGGCTTATTGTGAAGCCTTATTCAACACTCTTGTTGCATTACGATGCAAGCGTGGTGGCCAGTGGGCCAATTACACCGGGGCTTGATAAAGATCATCCCGCAGCGAACGGTTTTTGGCCAAGCTTGGGTCTCTCTCCTACTCGCCAGGCAGGGCCATGCACGACCTGAGCATCCTCGCCATCATTTGGGTCAACGTGTTTATCGCGTCGTTCATGGCCCACCGCACCCGCCTCACTCCGGTACTGTGGTACCTGTTCTGCGGCGCGGCCATGGTCAACCTCGGGCTGCTGCCCGAGGCCATGCCGGTGTTCATCGTCGACTTCGCCGAACTCGGCATTATCGTCATCATGTTCGCGCTGGGCTTCGAAGAGGACAACCGCAACTTCCTGCGCAGCCTCAAGCGCAGTTGGGGCATCGCCCTGTTCGGTGCCGTGGTGCCCTTCGCCGTCGCCTACGGGCTGGCGCGCTGGGCCTGGGACGATCACAACATGGCGCTGCTGTGCGGACTGGCGATGACTGCCACCGCGGTATCGCTGACCATGGTCTCGCTGAAGAGCGAGGGGCTCAGCCGCACGCCCGCGGCGACCGGCATCATGACCTCCGCGGTGCTCGACGATATCGGCTCCCTCGCCCTCGTCGCCATTCTTATCCCGGTGGCCACGGGCGAGGCCAGCATCACCCTTGCCAGTATTGCCGTCATCGCCGGCAAGGCGGCGCTGTTTTTCATCATCGTCACCTTCTTCGGCGCCTGGTTGTTCCCGGCTTCCGAGGGTTTCGCCAAGCGCATCCCGCTGCTCGGCCACCTCAACCTGCGCCGGATCCTGGCCATGGGTGAGGGCGAATATACGGTACTGGCGCTGCTGTTGATCGCCGTGGCCATGGGCCTGCTCGGCCACGAGTTCGGCTTTCACCCGGCGGTGGGCGCCTACATGGCGGGGCTGATCATCAACCGGGAGTACTTCAGCTTCCACTCGCACCGGCAGGTGGATTTCCACGAGCGCGCCAAGCAGATCGTCGACAACGTCGCCTTCACCTGGATCGGGCCGGTGTTCTTCGTCAGCCTGGGCACCGAGCTGATCTTCGATGCCGAACTGGCGCTGCAGGTACTGCCCTATGCCCTGCTGTTGTTCGCCGGACTGTTTGTCGGGCAGATCGCCTCCGCGGCGCTCGCCGCGCGCTACACCGGCGGTTTCGACTGGCCGGCCAGCCTGATGATCGGCTTCGGCATGCTCGGCCGCGCCGAACTGGCTTTCCTGGTGATGGATATCGCCTATGTGCAGTACAGCATCATGTCGGCACAGGCGTTCTACACTCTGATGCTGGCAACCTTCCTGCTCAACACTTCCGTGCCGCTGACTATCCGCTGGTGGAAAAGCCGCTATGGCGGCACCGCTATCGGCAGCACCTGAGCCCCCGGCAAGCGCTGCAGATAGAAGGACGCCTCTGGTAGAGTTCCCCTGCCCGTGCATTCCTATACTCCAGTCTTCCAGCCGTGCGCCGGGAACTGGCGCACCGACCACCGACCGCAACCCGGGTGCACCCTATGCCGAAAGCCGATATCCGTATTCCCCCGCTTGACCCCGCCGACTTCAGCGACGAGCAGCGCGAACTCGTGGGGGAGTGGACGCACCTGAATTTTTCCCGGGTCATCGTCAACCACCCGGCCGCCTACCGCGTGTTCCTGCCCTACATCGACAAGATGATCCGGCAGACGGAACTCACCCCGCGTGACCGCGAGGTGCTGGTACTGCGCACACTGGCCTTCTCCGATGAGGTCTACGAGGCGCAGCACCACGAGATGATTGCGCACAACGCGCAGATGAGTGATGCGGAAATTGCCGCCATCCGCGGCGACGGCGCCGGACTGTCGGAGCGCGATCTGCTGCTGATGCGCGCCGCGGACGAGCTGATCGCCAGCCACCACCTCGGCGAAGCCACCTGGGCGGAACTCGCCGCCCACTACAACGACGTGCAGCTGATGGAGATCGTCTTCCTGGTCGGCTGCTACACGGTCATGGCCATGACCACCAACAGCTTCGGCATTCCCCTGGAAGGGAGCGACGCGAGCTTCGAGCGCATCACCGAGTTGCGCGACTACACCTGACATCGCCCCGGCGCCACGCTTTCCCCACACGATTTGCAAGGTTGAGAACTGCGGACTAGGCTTCCTCGTGCCAGATAACGTTCAACAGCGTTGTTCATAAAATAATACGAGGATAATAAGATGAAACGACCGCAAGCAGCGGCAGTGGCGTCCTGCGCCCTGCCCGTTTCCGCCCTCGCCCTGGCCTGTGCCGTCGCCTCTCCGGCCAGCTTCGCCCAGGGCGCCGGACAACTCGAGGAAGTCGTGGTCACCGCGCGCAAGCGCGAGGAATCCCTGCAGCGCGTGCCGGTGGCCGTATCCGTGCTCGGTCAGCAGGCACTGCGCGACAACCTCGCCGACAACCTGACCAAACTCGGCGAGATAGCACCGCAGGTGTCGCTGTCCCAGGGCGGCTCCGGTACCGGCGCGGTGATTACCGTGCGCGGTGTGAGTTCGGCCTCCAACGACGCCGGCCTGGACCAGAGCGTCGCCATCGAGGTCGACGGTGTGCCGATCAGCCGCGGCCAGGTTATCTCCGCCTCATTATTCGACCTGGAGCAGATCCAGGTCCTGCAGGGTCCGCAGGCGTTGTTCTTCGGCAAGAACTCGCCGGCAGGCGTGATCTCACTGAGCTCCGCGCGGCCCACCGAGGAGTACGAGGGCTATGTTACCGCCGGCTACGAATTCGAGGCGGACCAGACATTTATCGAGGGCGCGATCTCCGGGCCGATCGCCGGCAGCCTGAAGGGCCGGCTGGCGGTGCGCGCCAGCGAAATGGACGGCTGGATCGACAACGAAGCTGAGCCCGTCGCGGACTTCCTGGTACCCGGTGTGACCGACCCCGGCGCCGCCCACGGCGACACCCTGCCCGAGGAGGACATCACGGCCCTGCGCCTGGGCCTGCTGTGGACCCCGGCGGACAGCTTCGACGCCCGCTTCACCTACCTGCACAACCAACAGGAGCGCAACGCGGGCAACGCCAGCTCCGAGCCCTTCTGCGTCGGCTCGACCACCGCCCCGGTCATCGCCGGCGTAGTGCCCATCCCGGGCGGGGACTGCAAGAAAAACCGGCGCACCGTGCACGGGGCGGTGGCCCCCGAATTCACGGTGAACATCCCCTACAGCAACGGCGGCATCCCCTACTTCGACTCGCAGTTCGACTTCGCCGCGCTGACCCTGAACCTGCAGTTCGACGCCCTGACCCTGACCTCCACCACCGGTTACTACGACCAGACCGTGCAGCAGATGAGCGTTTCCGACTGGAGCCCCTACGCCGCGATCTGGGCGGCGAGCAAGGAAGAATACGACCTGCTCACCCAGGAGCTGCGCCTGAGCAGCAGCTTCGATGGGCCGATCAACTTCATGCTCGGCGTGTACTACGAGACCTTCGACCGCGAGTTCTTCAATTCCGCGGACCTGTTCCACGCCTTCGACGTGGAGTCACAGTCCTACGCCGCGGTGATGATGGACGCCAACAACGACGGCGACTACACCTCCGCCTTCGGCCAGCTCACCTGGGACATCAGCGACGCGCTGGAACTGGCGGTGGGCGCGCGCTGGAGCGACGACCAGAAGGACGCCAGCATCGTCAACCTGGTGGCCAACCCGGCCTATGGCCTGTACCCGCGCGGCGAGGTGCTGAAATCCAGCTACGACGACAGCAACGTCTCGCCCGAGGCGACCCTCAGCTGGTACCTGGATGACGACCAGACCCTGTATGCCGCCTACAAGACCGGCTACAAGGCGGGCGGTATTTCCAACCCCTTCCTGCCCTCGATCAACGCCACACCGGAGAACCTGCAGTTCGAACCGGAAGAGGCCGAGGGGTTCGAAGTGGGCTACAAGGCCTCGCTGCTGGAGCGCCGCCTGCGCCTGGACCTGGTCGCCTACAGCTACGACTACAAGGACCTGCAGGTGGTGTCCTATAACTCGGAGACCATCAGCTTCACCATCAACAACGCGGCCTCGGCGGATATCGAGGGCGTGCAGGGCTCCTTCGAGTGGCTGCTGCTGGACGACCTCACCCTGCGCGGCAACTTCGGCTACAACAAGGCCGAGTATTCCAGCTTCCCCAACGCCCAGTGCTACCCCGGCCAGACCGAGGCCCAGGGCTGCGTCGGCGGCCAGCAGGACCTCGCCGGCGAGGCGCTGCTGCGCGCGCCGGACTGGACCTACAGCATCGGCGCCGACTACAGCCCGGCGCTGATCAGCGGCTGGGATACCACGGTCTCGGTCAACGCCTCGTACAGCGATGAATTCGAGACCGCCACGGACAACGCCCCGGCCGGCCACCAGGACGACTTCTGGCTGCTCAACGCAGGGCTGCGCGTCGGGCCGCAGCACGGCCACTACGAGTTCGCCGTGATCGGCCGCAACCTGACCGACGAGTACTACATGCTCAATTCCAACGGCTGGTCCGGCAGCAGTAACCCCGAACAGCAGGTCGGCTTCTTCAACCGGCCGCGGGAGATCGTGCTGCAGGCGACGCTGCGCTTCTGAGGTCCGCGCGCATAATCATCGACGGCGCCAGCACCTGCGGCGGGGACCTCCCCGCCGCGAGGCGTTTCCCCAGGTGAAGATGCTGGCCTTCTTCCGACGCCGCGCCGACCTCAGTCCGGAGGAATTCCGGCATTATTACGAGGCGCACCATGCGCCTTTGGCCTTACAATTGTTCCCCTACCTCAAAGGCTACCGACGCAACTACGTCCGCCGTGACCAGACCCACCGCCGCGCCAGCGGCGAGGCCTTCGCCAGCGCACTCGACTACGACGTGATCACCGAGATCACCTTCGCCAGCCCCCGGGACTACGCGCGCATGCAGGCGGACATGGCCGACCCTGCGATCCGCGACCGGGTGGTCGCGGACGAGCAGTGCTTCATGGATCGCGACGCCACCGTCGTCCTGCTGGTCGAGGAAGAGCCCGCGTTTCCCGACACTACCGCGGGCTGAACTGCATCACCGCCGCGGCCCCGGGGAAGGCCCGGCGCCCCGGAGGTCCGCACATCATGTACTGGTTCAGCATCGGCATCATCGTCCTCGCCTTCGTCCTCATCGTCGCCGAGGACGTGGTCCACATCAACAAGGCCAAGTCCACCCTGTTCCTGGGCACCCTGGTCTGGCTGCTCGCTTTCATCGTGCCGCAGCCAGGCCAGGACGCGGCGCTGGTGCAGGAACACCTCAACGAGAACCTGCTGGAGATCGCCACCCTGTGGCTGTTCCTGATGGCGGCGATGACCTTTGTCGCCTACCTCAACCACCAGGGGCTGATCACCCAGTTGGTCTACCGCGCCCTGCCCGCGCGGCTCGGCCAGCGCAAGTTGATGCTGATGATGGCCCTGCTGGCGCTCGCATTTTCTTCGCTGGCGGACAACATCACCGCCTCGCTGATCATGCTCTCGCTGCTCTCCTCGCTGAAGCTGAAGCCGCGCGCCATGGTGAAGTTTTCCGCGCTGATCGTGTTCGCGGTGAACTCCGGCGGTGTCTCCCTGATCACCGGCGATGTCACCACACTGATGATCTTCCTCGCCGGCAAGGTCACCATCGCCGACCTGTTCATGCTTATTCCCGCCGCCTTGTGCGGCCTGTTGTTGCTGTTGGCGACGCTGCTCACCGGCAGCAACGCGGAGATCGAAATTCCGCATTTTCGCCGGCCGATCGCCGGCGCCGACAAGGTGATCGCGGCGCTATTCGTGGCTACCATCATCACCACCTTGCTGTTCAGCATGTTCTTTGCCATCCCGCCGGTGCTCACCTTCCTGTTCGGGCTGTCGGTGATGTTCCTCACCCATCGCTATCTCAACCGCAACAAGCCGGCGCGCCAGGACGTGCTCGAATACATACGCGAGATCGAGTTCGATACCCTGCTGTTTTTCCTCGGCGTGCTGCTGCTGGTGGGTATGCTCAAGCAACTGGCGGTGCTGGACCAGCTGCCCCGTTTGTACACGGTGCTGCCGGTAGCCGGCGCCAATTATGTGGTGGGACTGCTCTCGGCGCTGGTGGACAACGTGCCGCTGACCGCCGCGATTCTGCAGTCCGGGGTGGAGATGGATACCGCCGACTGGATGTGCCTGACCTACGCCACCGGCGTCGGCGGTTCGCTGCTGATTATCGGTTCCGCGGCGGGCGTCATCGCCATGAGCAAGATCGGCCCGCTTAACTTCACCAGTTTCCTGCGCTACACGCCGCGGCTGCTACTGGCCTATAGCGCAGGGTATGCGGCGGTGTGGGCGATAGGGCACGCCCTCACCTGAGAGAGAGCCTTCAGTTGCCGAAAATCTTCTTGAAGGCGTTGTCCAGGGCATTGTCGCCAGCCTCTTCGCCCTGGGCGTCGGCTTCCTCCCCGGCCGGCTGCTCCGCCTCGGCATCCTGACGCTCTGCCTGGCCGCCACCGAACAGGCCGCCCAGGATACCGCCTGACTGGCCGGACTGCCCGCCGCCTGATTGGCCGCCACCGAACATATTGCCGAGCGCGGCGCCGAGGTCGGTGGGTTCCGCGGGCAGGACGAAGCGCGCGTCGGCGACGTCGGTCTCGGTGATGCTGCGCACCTTCATGTCCTCGCCGTAGCGCAGCACGCCCATGTCCAGTTTTTCCAGTTCACGCTGCATGTCGTTGCCGGCATCCAGTTGCTGCTTGAATTTCTCCTGGTCGATGGACTTGACGATGTTGCGCGCCATGGCGCTGATCGCATCGCGAAAGCCCAGCGCGCGCGGATCCTTGGACAGGACCATCTCGGAGCTGCGCTCGCGGCCGTCGTCGTCGATGTACGTCAAAAGGTAGACCTCGCCGGACATACCGCCCAGGGTTTCGGTCTTGCCGGTGGGTTTGAGCGAGACCATACGCCCTTCCACCTCCGACGGAGTTGCGCTGGCCGCCATGCCGCCAAACATGTTGAAGGCGCTGTTCATGTCGAACACCATGGATTCGCCTTCGTTGTCGGTGACCACGTACATGTGCGCGTCGCGGATCAGCATGTAGCTGCCGTCCGCATCCGGCGGATTGATGCGCAACTTGTCGCCAGCGTATTCAAAGCTCATGAGGTCGCCCTCCCCGGTCACCACCTCGGCGATATCTGCGCTGGCAAGTGCACTACCCAGGCTGCAGCCGGTGATGACGAGAGCGGCAGCAGCCGCATGGAATCGCGATGTCATTGTATTTCTCCTGTTTGCGGGCAAGTTTGGCCGGGAGACCCGGTCCGCTGGCGCCTAGTATCCACATCTCAACCCACCATTGCCATCCCACACCCCAACCCCCCAAAAAGTGGGGTCAGATACGACTTTAAATGATGGGTCTGAGACTCAAAAAGTGGGGTCAGATACGACTTTATATAATGCGGCTACGACCTCGATTGCCCGACAGAGGCCTGGGCATCAATTAAAGTCGTATCTGACCCCACTTTTGGGATGGCTAGCCGAAGCTGTTTTCGGTGAAACGTTGCTGTATGCGTTCGACCTCGTGAGTATTGTCCAGCAGGGCCTGGACGCAGCGTGGGTCGAGCTTGCTGCCGGACATTTCGCGCAGTTTGGCGAAGGCCTCGGCGTTGCTCCAGGCGGGCTTGTAGGGACGGGCGCTGGTGAGGGCGTCGAAGACGTCGGCGACGGTGACGATACGCGCCTCGATGGGAATCTGTTCGTGGACCAGGTTTCCCGGGTAGCCACTGCCATCCACTGCCTCGTGGTGATACATGGCGATATTGCGCAGCAACTCGACGTACTCGATACCGTTCAGGCCATAGTTTTCCAGCAGGCGGTCGAGGATTTCCCGCCCCTTCTGCGCATGCTGTTTCATCTGCTCGAACTCCGCCTCGTCCAGCTTGCCCGGCTTGAGCAGGATGCGATCGGGAACCGTCAGCTTGCCGATATCGTGCAAGGGGGAGAACAGGAAAATATGTTCGATGTAGTCGTCACTGAACTCGTACTCATCGGCGAGCTGGCGCGCGATCAGCTTCGAGTAGTGGGCCATGCGCTCCAGGTGCAACCCGGTTTCGGCATCGCGGTGACAGGTGATGGAGCGTGCCGAGCGAACGGTGGCAAGCAGTATCTCGATCTTGCTGCGCGCGCTGTAAAGCATGAAGGCGATGAGGTGACCCGCCATATCCAGTTCGCGCAGCATGTACTCCTGGAAGGCGTCTTTCTCCTCCGAGTTGAAGAAGATAAAGCCCAGGAAGCACCCCTCGGCAAACAGCGGCAAGGTATAGGACGCGCGATAGGCACTGGCCTGCATCAACTGCGTGTGCTCGTTCTGCCCCTGGGCGAACAGGTCCATGTCGTTGACCACGCGCGGTCGGTTGCTGCGCACTATCTCCAGTAGCGAGGGACAATCCGCCAGCCGCGCCTGGTAATGCTTCAGCGGGCTCGGTTGCTCGGCGCTGTACACAAAAGTGGTGAGGACATCGGTATCGGGTTCGTGCAGGGCAATCGCCAGGCGCGACACACTGGGATGCTGCTGGCGGATCATGCGGTGCAGGTAGCGAATCTTGTCTTCGAAGCCCTGCTCGAAGTTCAGCTCGCTGAACTGGTCCAGATGCTGTTCCATTGCGCGCGTTGCCTTGAGAAACCCACCACAGGAGCTTACCCGTATTCGCGCCAGGCCTCAGCCAATTGCTGTAGAAATAAGCAGATTTGTGCCGATTCTGTGAGCGCGCTCACTGCTGCCAGATCCGGGCACTGGCAATAATCAGGGCGCGAGGTACGTGATCTGGCGCCACAGCCACTGCGTGTATTTCCAGGTGCCCGCTGGCGTGAGGTGTACACCATCCTCGACAAAATCCGGCTCCCCAACCGTGTCGAAGACCAGTTCGCCCGCCAGGACAGTCGCCCCTGCCGCGCTGCAGGTCTCACTCACGAGATCGCGGTAGGCGTCGAGGTCGAGGCCCTGGGCATTGCGGGCAGCCTCGTCGTGCCGGGTGATCGGCGTCACACAATAGACTGCGATCTCCGGCGGGACCTGTTGCAAAAACGCAGCATAGGCCTGGGTGAAATCGTCCGGCGGCACGCCGACACCGGCATCGAGCCACCAATCGTTGGTACCCAGGGCGATGACCAACACACTGACCTGTTGCGAGGGACCGTGCAGGTAGTTGACGGCGCCGCCCAGCAGGGGCGCGGCACCTGTCACCATGGTCTGCCCCCCTGCAGCGAGCAGACTCACGCTCACGCCATGGTAGCGCTCGAGGAAGTAGGCCATGCTCTGGCGCACGTCCTTCTCCGGCTTGGAACTGACGATGATCGAATCGCCGATCAGCACCCAGCGCGGGGATTCCGCCAACGACGCGGGGGACGCCAGCAGCAGCAATAAAAACAGACGGGCGATGCGATAGTGGACCTTCATGGGTGCTCCCGGGGGACAGCAGCACCCATTATGGACCAGGTTGACGTCAGTTGCGGGATTCGACGCGCCTAGCGGACCCGGATGGTAGCGAGCAACTCGCTGGCACTCGCATCCAGGGCAGCACCATCGAGCTCAACACTCGACACTTCCAGCGTGTACAGGCCACGGCGTAGCCCACCGTCCAGCTGGAATTGCGCTGCTCCATCATCCTGCGTGACAGCCAGGACCTCACGTGTGGTGCCGTCGGGGAAGTTCCAGGAGGCCTGCACCGAGGCACCCGCTACCGACTGTCCCAGTGCATCCTGTACCTGGACAGCCCCATCGACTACCCGACCACGATAACCACTGCCGCTGGCGCTGAGTTCAATGTCCGGAATGACAAGGGTGACTGGCACATCGACAACAGGAGAGAAGATTGTCATGTGCACCGTGGTACGACCGCTGTAGACATCGAAGGCCCGCACAATATCGATTCCCTGGGCGGCATCTGCAATCCGATAGACGTCCCCGGTAAGCGCGTTGTTGGTCACCTGCGCATCGGGGTAGGCCGCGATGACGTCCTGCGGCGAGTCCAGTGCAAGCTGGGCATCCACACCCTGGCTGGTGATCCACTGCACGCCGCTGTACCAGCGGATACTATGGGCGACATCGCCGTCGCTGGCCGAGGCGTTTCCACCGTCGGCGCCGCGATAGCGCACACTCACCTGGCCGCCCCCCTCCACCGGGTAGGCACAGGAGGCCAGATCTCCGGACACTTCCACACTCTGGCAGTAGTTCGGGGCCCCATAGCTCGCGGTAACGCCAGCGCGTGTCTCACCCAGGTTTACCCCAGGGGCACTGACGCCCTCATACACGACACCCTGCCCGGGTGCCTGGGCGGCAGCGATGCCGCCACCACCGAGAAGCAGTGCGCACAGAGCGCTTCCGGCTACGTTCTTGATATTCATGCTTACTCCTTGCTGTTAACTGGACGAGGCCAGTCTAGGCAGGAGACTTCACGAAAAGATCACGCCGTGAACAAGAGTTTCTCCCGCTCAGTGCTGCTCATGATAGTGCTCTGCATCGGGCGTACTGCGCAGGCTGAACAGGGCCACGGCACTCAACCCCATCAGCACGGCGGTGAGTTCGAGGAACGGCGCATAACTGTCGAACATATCGTAGGTCAGTCCCGCACCCAGTGGGCCAAAGGCCACACCGAGCGACAGCGCCATCACCATCGCGCCGTACAGCGCGCCGAAGTTCTTCAGGCCGAAATACTTCGCGGCCAGGTAGGCGATGACATCCACCTCCGAGCCCAGGGTAAGCCCGAAGATCGCCGCCGCGATAGCCTGGCTGACCGGGTTGCCGCCATCGAACAGCAACAGGGCGCAGGCGAGAATCGGGATGAGGAAAGCGACACCGCCCACCATGTAGCCGTGGAAGCGATCAAGCAGAAAACCGGTACCGATGCGCCCGATAATCGAGAAGATACCAACCAGGGAGGCGACCCCTGCCGCAGCCAGCGGTTCGGCGCCGGCATCCTTGAGAATCTGCACGAAGTGAACAACGATGCCGATGGCAGTGAAAGAGAAGAATCCGCCGGCCATAATCAATTTGTACAGTGCAGAGGAACGCAGGCCCTGCTGCAGGCTCAGGCCGGAGAGCGCGACGGGCGGTACGGAGTCAGATGCCTGTGCGGTTGGAGTGGTATCGCGGGCACCGCGAAAGCCGATCAGCATTACGGGTAACACCAGGCACAACCAGGCACCGCCGAGAGCCATGAAGGCGTGGCGCCAGCCGAGTGTTTCGATCAGCCAGGTGGCGAGTACCGGGAATATCGCCGCGCTCAGGGAGGCGCCCGACAAGGTGATGGCCAGCGCCAACCCCCGCGAACGCTCGAAACGGCTGTTGACGGCGCTGGTCCACACCGTCGCCTGCACCCACAGGGTGGACACGGCGAGCAGGCACCACAGCACCAGCCAGTTGGCTTTATCGCCTGTAGCCGTGCCCAGCAGCGCGACACAGCCGCACATCAGCACCACGCCGATGAGGCCGATACGCCGCGGACCTATCCGGTCCACCAGAATGCCCACAGGCACGCAGAAGATGGCGCTGATGAAGGCCGCGATGGTGATTCCGGAAGAGATCTGCGCGCGCGACCAGCCGAACTCCTTCTGGATCGGTTCGATGAACGCGCCCATCGTATATACATACATGACGGCGGTGGCGTAGCCGAGTCCTGCCGCTACGGGTAAGAGCCAGAAATTGCGCCACTCGGCGACTGCGGTGTTTGGCAGGTTCAAGGTTTCCCCCCCGAGGGCGACCTGTGTCGCTCGGTTGTAGTGTTATTGGGATGAGTATTTTTTCATGGTGGGGAAAGATGGGGAAGTCCGGCGCTGATGTTCGGGTCGGCAGTTCCAGGGTGAACGCCTCTTCGCG
>NZ_SRLE01000016.1 GCF_004745945.1 Mangrovimicrobium sediminis
CATATTACCCCTCATGCACAACCTTCTTGGCAACTGACAATTTAGTTGCGGACTCTGCCCAACCCAGATGTTGCATGTGACAACCCAACTTTGACGCACCAGGGAGTGGCGAAAGGCTGAGCCCCGCCACCGAAAGATGACGTTGGCAGCCGAGAGACAAAAAATGCCAGGGTAGCTAGCGAACGCATTTACTTAATCCCCACTTGCAACTACCACATAACGCTTCAAGCAGGGGCCCGCGTTAGCGGGTCCCGGCGCGAAGCGCCCTTGCTGCCTTGACTTGTTAAGGCGGCGCAAACTAGAGCTCTTGTATAAATCGAATTGAACTCATTTTCAGGAATACCTTCTTGCCTTCAGGGGTCTGCAATACCAGCGCCTCATCAAAGCCAGTAAAGGAAAATTGCCCCTCGCCTGGCTCAGTAGTTCCAAGAATGACTACCGACTCGAAAACACGTCCGTCGTTGATATGAATGCTGTAGGGAATGCCGGCTTTCAGATTTTCATCTACGTATGGAATAGACCTTTCGCGGACCTTCTTCTTTCGCCGTTCCTTTAAAGATGAGGAGATCCAAGCAACCAAGATCATCAAGATAATGATTGACACGATCACTGGCCATACAAATTCCACGTTATCCCCTTGTTTGCATGTGCTCACGAACGAGCCTTAACAGCTAAGTATATTGCGTGTGCACATGTAGGCACCTTTCCTACATGTAGCTAGAAAAGACTGTATGTGGTTGTTTGTGTTTAACGGTGCCCGCATCAAAACCTCAAACTCGTATCTATATCTGTACACAAATCCACCAGCCCCTCCTGCACCCGATGCGCAATCCCAAGCTGCACCGCTGTATCACGCCGCATCACCCAGGCCTGCCCTGTGCGACTCCACCAGGCCCCAGCCGCCTTCACTTTTTTTCTCAACTCGACATCTTCATAAGCAACGCGCAGCGCCACAAC
Organism: Mangrovimicrobium sediminis; assembly: GCF_004745945.1. Taxonomy (GTDB): domain Bacteria; phylum Pseudomonadota; class Gammaproteobacteria; order Pseudomonadales; family Halieaceae; genus Mangrovimicrobium; species Mangrovimicrobium sediminis. The sequence goes on from NZ_SRLE01000016.1 coordinate 958, forward strand.
TTCATTGCGCCGGCAGGCATGGAGAGAAACATTTGAAATGTTCTTCTTGGGACGCTCCCGCTCATCAACAATAATCTCGATGGTCGTGAACAATTTGGAACCGCAATCCGACTCGCGGTAACGGACAGCGCACAGCTGGTCGCCGTAACGCCTGTGGAATCTTCGCGCGCCGCTATCGGCGGGCTGCATGGTTTTGATGACTCGCATTACCCCTCCCTGGGAATGAAGCCCGTTTAATGTCCTACGAAACCAGCGCAACGTCTAGCGTTGCCGGCACCTATTTTCGGCCAATTCCCGGAAATCGGGTCACCTGATGAAGGGGGCCCGCCATCGGCAAGGCGACATAGCCCAAAACGACTTACCCACCCTCACCCACCAACTGCGCCGACAACACCTCCGCCGCCGCAACCATCCGCTGCGCCAGTTCATCCAGCCCGGAACGCACCAGCGAACTACCCAGCCCCAGCGCCACCAGCGCATGGGTAAACTGCCCCGGCGCCTTCCACACCGGAGCCGCGACCACGGTAACCCCGGCAATATAGTTACCTGGGTCCACGGCATACCCCTGCACCTTGGTCTGCCGTACCTCCTCCAGCCACTGCTCAAAGCTCGGAGGCTCCTCCCAGCGCAATTGCGCGAAGCGCTCTGCGAGTTCCTCTTCGCTGAAGTCACTGCAGGCTGCAATGCAGCGGCCGGTCGCGCTGATCAACGAGGGGAAGCGCGCACCCACCTGGGCACTGATCTGCAGGTTGTTGCCGGCGCGGGAGATCGCCACCACCACCAGGTGATCCTCGCCGACCACGTTCACCCCCAGCATGGTCACGTCGAACTCGCTGCTGATGCGGTCCAGTACGGGCTGGGCGAGTTCGGTGAACTGGTTGCGGCGCAGCCACTGGCGGGCCAGGGTCAGTACGCCGGCCTCCAGCGAGTAGCGCTTGGTATCCGGGTCGAAGGCGACGAACTCCTCGGCCACGAGTGTGCGCAGCACATATAGGCAGGTGCTCGGCACCAGGCCCAGTTCGCGGGCGATGGTCTGCAGGCCCAGCGGCCGGTCACTGCGGCCGAGCAGCCGCAGGATAGCCGCAGCGCGGGAGATGGCGGGGGCTTTACTGTCCTTGACCGACTTGGCGAGCTTGCGGTCTTTGGCGGGGGCTTCTTTGGCTGTGCTGGTCATCGACTACCACCTTCGTTGCTGCCGGTACTGCTTCTATTACTCACCTTACAACTCGTTCGCTCAGCGTTGCGGCACTCAAGCCCCACTGGCAGACTTCAATATATCGAATTCTGTTCTATATTTACAACACATTTCGATTGTGGCATTGTGCCACTCCCGCCGGCGGTGCTCCGCACGCCCCGGCGCACCGCTTACCTGACCAGCCAGCACAAGAGCACAACATGGCCCGCCTGACCGACTACACATCCTTCGCCGACGCCCAGGCCCACGCCAGTTCCGCGGCACTGTGGGAACTGTTCGACGGCGACCGCGAGTTCCTGAACATCGCCCACGAGTGCATCACCCGCCACGCCGACGGCAGCGGCCGCACCGCGGTGCGCATCGCACACGCCGATGGCCAGGACGAGATCCTCAGCTTCGACGAGATCGCCGCGCGCTCGGCGCAGTTCGCCCACTGGCTGGTGGAACAGGGTATCGGTCCCGGCGAGCGCATCGCCTTCATGCTCGAACCCTCGCTGCCGTTCTACACCAGCCTGTTCGGCGCGATGATGACCGGTGCGATCAGTGTGCCACTGTTCACCCTGTTCGGCCTCGACGGTCTGCGCCTGCGTGTCGATGACTGCAAGCCCAGCCTGTTGGTCACCAATGAAGAGAAAGCCGACATCGCCCACCAGGTGGAGGGCCTGAAGGTCGTCGTGGCCAACGACGCCCTGCTGGAGACCATCAGCAAATACCCAACGACCTTCGAAGCGAAGACCAAAGCCACGGACATGGCGGTGTTCCAGTACACCTCGGGCACCACCCGCGAGTTGCCCGCGGCGGTCAAGCACACGCACAAGTCGCTGGTCACCCTGATGTTCGCCGCCCTGTACGGCACCGGCATCCGCCCCGGCGACGAGTACTTCTGCCCGTCGTCCCCGGCCTGGGGTCACGGCCTGTGGCACGGCACCCTCGCGCCGCTGGCGCTGGGCGTCACCACCGGCACCTTCGCCGGCAAGTTCGACGCAGTGCGCCTGATGCAGGCGCTGCAGGATTACAAGATCACCAACATGTCCGCCGCCGCCACCCACTACCGGATGATGAAAAACTCCGGCAAGGGCGGTGATTTCAGCTTCGCCATCAAAAAGCTCTCCTTCACCGGCGAGCCCTGCGACCCGGCGACGCTGGAGTTTATCGACCAGACTTTCCACGTCCCGGCCTGCAGCATGTACGGCACAACGGAGATCGGCGTGGTGTTGGTCAACTTCCCCGGCGCGGAAGACTACGAAGTAAAGCCCGGCTCCCTGGGCAAGCCGATTCCCGGCCTCAAGCTGCAGGTACAGCGCGCCGACGGCACGGAAACCGGGCCGGACGAAGTGGGCGAATTGATGCTGTGGAAGCGCGACCACTGGGAGACCACCAAGGATCTCGCGCGACGCGACGCAGAGGGTTACCTCTACCACTGCGGCCGCGCCGACGACGTGATCATCTCCGCCGGCTGGACCATGTCCGCGGTGGAGATCGAGAACACCCTGCTCAAGCACGACGCGGTGGACGAAGTCGCCGTGATCGGCGTTCCCGACGAAACCCGCGGCCAGGTGGTCAAGGCCTTCGTCGTCAGCAAGCAAGCCCCCTCGGACCCACTGGTCGAGGAGTTACAGAAATTCACGCGCGAGCGCCTCGCCCAGCACGAGTTCCCGCGCATCGTCGAATTTGTGAGTGAATTGCCCAAGACCCCCGCGGGCAAGGTTCACCGCAAGGTTCTGCGCGACCGCGAAGCCGCCAAGGCAACCGCGGCCGTCGCCAGCAATTAAAAGCCAGGAGTACTTACCATGACATCCGCAAACAAGTTCCCGAAAATCACTGAGGAAGGCCTCAACGAGCTGCGCGAGCGCATCGGTGTGAAGATCACCAACACCGTCGAGCCGTGGAACTACGAGGCGACCCGCGACGCGATCCGTCACTACGCCCACGGCATCGGTGACGACAACCCCCTGTGGTGCGACCCGGAGTACGCCAAGGGCACCAAGTACGGCGACATCGTTGCCCTGCCCAGCTTCATGTTCACCACCAGCCGCATTATTTCCGGCTACTGCGGCGGCCTCTCCGGCGTTCACGCCATGTGGGCCGGCGCCGACTGGACCTGGCACAAGCCGGTCATGCGCAACGACGAGATCCACACCGAGGCCTACCTGAAGGACCTGATCGAGCACCAGACCCGCTTCGCCGGGCGCTCCTTCCAGCAGATCTACCACGTGGACTTCTTCAACCAGCACGGCGACAAGGTCACCGAAGCCGACAGCTGGGTATTCCGCACCGACCGCGACGAAGCTCGCGAGCGCGGCACCAAGTACGACAGCGTCAAGGGCAAGGTCGAGCAGCTCTCCGACGAGCAGCTGGCCGAGTGGGGCAAGCTGTACGCCAACGAGGAAATCCGCGGCGCCAACACCCGTTACTGGGAAGACGTCACTGAAGGCGAAGAACTGCAGCGCATGATGAAAGGCCCGATGACCGTCACCGGTTTCATCTGCTACGCCCAGGGCTGGGGCGGCCTCTACATCCGCTCCAACAAGCTGGCGTGGAAGATGCAGCAGGCGCACCCGGGCCTGGCCATCAAGAACCGCTTCAACATCCCCGACTGCCCCGAGCGCGTACACTGGGATGACGACTTCGCCAAGGAAGTGGGCACCCCCGGCGCCTACGATTACGGCCCGGAGCGCACCTCCTGGCTGACCCACCACTGCACCAACTGGATGGGCGACGACGGCTTCCTGCACAAGCACAAGAGCCAGATCCGCCGCCACAACCCGGACGGCGATGTGATCTTCATCGACGGCAGCGTGACCCGCAAGTTCGAGGAAGACGGCAAGTTCTACGTGGAAGTCGCGCAGCGCGCGGAAACCCACCGCGGCGAACTGTCCGCCACCGGCTCCGCCATCATCCAGCTGCCCAGTCGCGGCTGAGCAACGCAGTAAGCAACCACCCTCCCTCTCCGGGGAGGGTGGTTTTTTTGCCTCACGGTGTATGATCCCGCACCCGATAACAGCCGGACAGTAAACAGGCACGAGAACATGCAGGACACCGACACCCCCTGGGCCGGACCCCTCGCGGGCCTCCGCGTCCTCGACCTCACCCGCGTACTGGCCGGGCCCTCCGCCGCACTGGCGCTGGCAGACCTCGGCGCCGAAGTCATCAAGGTGGAACCCCCGGGCAGCGGCGACGAAACGCGCTCCTTCCCGCCCTTTCGCGACGGCGAGAGCCACTACTTCCTGAGCATCAACCGCGGCAAGAAGAGCATCGTCATCGACCTCAAGACCGAGGCGGGCGTGCAGCTGGTCAAAGACCTCGCGGCGAAGTGCGACGTGCTGGTGGAGAACTACCGGCCGGGCGTCATGGACCGCTTCGGCCTGGGTTACGACGTACTCAGCGCAGTGAACCCCGGCCTCATCTACTGCTCCATCTCCGGCTTTGGCCAGGAAGGGCCGCTGTCACACAAACCGTCTTTCGATATCGTGCTGCAGGCGCTGTCCGGCGCGCTCAGCGTCAATGGCGAACCCGGCGCCATGCCCACCAAGATGGGCATCCCGCTGGGCGACCTGGTCGGCGGCATCAACGGCCCCATCGGCATTCTCGCCGCCCTGCACGAGCGCCATCACACCGGCCGCGGCAGGCATATCGACGTCAGCCTGCTGGACGGCATGCTGGGTATGCTCGGCTACCTGGCGCAGCTCGCGTTTTTCACCGGCCAGGACCCACAACCGCAGGGCTCGCAGCACCCCAACCTGGTGCCCTACGGCGCCTTCCCGGCCAGCGACGGCTCGATCATCGTCGCCTGCCTGACCAACAGCTTCTGGGCGCGCATCTGCACCGCCATCGGCCAGCCAGAGCTGATCGACGACGAGCGCTTCGACATGATCGAGAAACGGCGCAACAACCGCGAGCAGGTCAATGCCATCGTCGCGAGCTTCACCCGGCAACACACGGTGGCCGAACTTGTGGAACTGTTCAGCGAACACCAGGTGCCCAATGCGCCGATCCTCGGCATCGGCGACGCGCTGACGCAGCCGCAGGCCCAGGTACGGGAAATGGTGGTGCAGACCGAGCACACGAAACTGGGCAGCATCCCCATCGTCAACCGGCCGATCAAGTTCGCCGATGCACCGCAGCCGGTGCCCACGGCGCCGCCGGTACTCGGCGAGCACACGGACAGCATTCTCGACGAGATGCTGTCACTGAGCGCCGAGGACATCGCCCGCCTGCGCGCGGACGGGATTGTTTCCTGAGAGCTGCCGCCCTGGGAATCAGAAAGCTTTGGCAGTTGCGGGAAAGAGTTTGTTGGTAGTACGGGAACATCGCGCAGGGCGCATCCATGCGCCGCTGCGATCCGGAAGAAACTGCCGCCTAGGCGGGGTGCAGGGCGAGTACGCTGCCCTCGGCGTCGCCGCACACGTAGATCACGCCATCCGGCGCCACGGCGATGCCGGTGAAGTTGCCCATCGGGCCGCACATGTCGCCGACCCCGCCGAGTTGCTTGCGCACCACACCCTCCGGCGCCCCCACCGGCAGGCCGTTGGCGAGCTCGCGCCGCGCGCCGCTGGCCGGGTCTACCGCGAACAGCGACTGGCTGGCGATATCCAACACGTACAGCGTTTTGCCGTCGAAGGCGATGCCCTCGGGCTGGCCGAGGCCGTCCACCACGGTGTCGCGGCGTCCGCCGGCGATGCGCACTACGCGGCCAGCGCCGGCCTCGGCGACAAAACAGGCGTCGCCGTCCACTGCCACGCCCTTGGGCTGGTCCAGGCCGCCGGCCAGTTCGCGCACGCCGCCGGCTTCCGTGGCGAGCAGGCGACCGGTGCCGAATTCGGCGAACACCGGGATACCGCCGGAGGTCAGGGCCACGCCCATCAACTGGTCGAAGCCATCGGCGAGGAATTCACTTTCGCTGGCGGCCGGGCGGAAACGCGCCAACTGGCCGTTGGCGGTAGTCACCAGCCATTCGCCGGGGCCGCTGGCGACAGCGCCGCGGCAATAGCCGGGGAAGCCCGGGGAGAACAGCATGCCGGCCAGCTGCAGTTCGCCGCCCGGTTGCAGGGTGTAGGTAAAGCCGCCGTCGACCACGAACAACTCGCCGCCGGCACCGACCGCGATATCCAGCGGCCACTGCAGGCCGCCGGGCACCAGCGGGCGGAACTCGCCGGGAGCGACGATCTCGTTGACGTCGCCGGAGATACTGGAGACGAACAGGCGGTCGCCGACGAAGGTGCAGTTGTCCAGGCCCGGGGCGATGTTGGCGAGCACGGTCTGCTCGCCCGTGCGCGGGTCGATGCGCAGCACCTGGCCACTGGCCACCTGGGTGGAGACGATAAAGCCCTGGGAATCGAACTTGACCGAGTCCGGTACACCGAGACCGGTGGCGACGACTTCCGGCGCGCCGCCGTCGAGGTCCACGCGCCAGATCTCGTTGGCGCCCATCACCGGGAAATACAGCTTGCCGTCGGGGCCGACCTCGAAGGCGTTGGGCATGGGCACGTCGGCGAGAATCACGCGCGCCTCGCCGCTGTCGCGGTCGAGTTCCATGATGCGCCCGCCGACGCGGCACTCGCCGGCAATCAGCCGGTCGTTGTGCATGGTGATCGGGTTGGCGCAGGGCATGTCACCGTTGACCACGCGGTAGTCGCCGCGCGGCGTACGCACGCTGACCAGGCCGCGGGTGATCTCGGTGGCGTAGAGGTTGCCGGCGCTGTCGAAGGCGAGGTCATCGGGGCCGACGATGTCACCGCCCAGCGGGCTAATGGTTTCAACCTCACCGCTGTCGATATCGATGGCACTCACCTGGCTGCCCGCCACCTGGGCCACGTAGACACGGCCGTCGGCGCCGGTGCGCATGCCGTTGGCACCAAACAGGCGGCTGGGGCGGGTGAGGCGTTCGAGCTGCCAGCCCTCGGCGAGGCTGGCGGGATGTGCAGCGTGGTAGCGGCCACTCAATGATGACACTCGGGTTTCCTCCCTCGGCTTTTGTTCGGATTTTATCGAAGTCGCGATTCGCGCTTGCCTGTCGGCGTTCCGGCATCCGGAAATCGCACAGGGAAAATCGCATCATTGGAATCGCGGCTGGGAGCAATTATTATTTGCAGCATCCCTATCAGGTTCCGCGCCACGGCGGGCCAGCGCAGCGGTACAATGGCGGAAAAAATAGTGGTTTGCAACAGCCGCCAATGAACAACGTGTTGCTTGAAAGCACATCACCACCAACATCATAACTAGATCGGGCAACCACCGGAGAATCGCTGAATGTCGCAACTGAATTTTGAAAATCGCGTCGCCGTTATCACCGGCGCCGGCCGCGGCCTGGGCCGCAGTTACGCGCTGCTGCTGGCCGCGCGCGGGGCGCGGGTGGTGGTCAACGACATCGGCTCCAGCGTGCAGGGCGAAGGCGCCGACCTGGGCCCCGCCGAGGAAGTGGTGGCGGAAATCCGCGCCGCCGGCGGCGAGGCCGTGGCCTGTACCGACAGCGTGGCCACTGTCGAGGGCGGCAAGGCCATCGTGCAGTGCGCCATGGACAGCTTCGGCCAGGTCGACATCCTCATTCACAACGCCGGCAACGTGCGTCCCGCGCCCCTCGACGAGATCAGCTACGAGGATTTCGAGAGTGTGCTCGACGTCCACCTGCGCGGCGGTTTCCACGTGCTGCGCCCGGCCTTTCCGCTGATGCGCGATGCCGGCTACGGGCGCATCGTGCTGACCAGCTCGATCAACGGCATCTACGGCAACGCCAAGGCGGTGAACTACTCGGTGTCCAAGGCCGGTCTGATCGGCCTGTCCAACGTCGCCGCCATCGAGGGCGCCGAGTTCGGCATCAAAAGCAACGTCATCCTGCCGGCGGCGGTCACGCGCATGGCGGACGGCCTGGACACCAGCGCCTACCCGCCCATGGACCCGGAACTGGTGGCCCCCGCGGTGGGCTGGCTGGCTCACGAGCGCTGCTCGGTGAGCGGCGAGATGCTCATCGCCCTGGCCGGGCGCATCGCCCGCGCCTACGTGGTCGAGTCCCCCGGCGTGTACCGGCCGAGCTGGACCATCGAGGACGTGGACGCCGAGATGGGCGCGATCCGCGAGGGCGGCGAGCCGCTGCATTTCGCGCCGGCGCCCAGCGGGCACATAGACCACCTCCGCTACAGCTTCGGCGTCGCCTCCGGCAACTGACGCCCAGCGTATACCGATAACGAATTGCAGGACCCCACTCAGCCATGAACAATCCCACCGCCGCAAGCAAGCCGCTGTCCCTGGTCAAGGGCATCCCCCTCGAAGAAGAGGCCGCCGTCGGTGCCCTCACCCTGGGCGGCTACCTCGACGAACTCGCCGGCCGCTTCGGCCCGCGCGAAGCCGCCAACATGCGCACGGCGGATGGCAGCGTGGTGCGCTGGACCTACGACGAGCTGCACGCGCGCTCGGTGGACGTGGCCCGCGCCCTGCTCGCCTGCGGCGTCGGCAAGGGCACCCGGGTGGGCATCCTGATGACCAACCGGCTGGAGTACCTCTCGGCCTTCTTCGGCATCGCCATGGCCGGCGGCGTGGCCACCACCATGAGCACCTTCTCCACCGCCGCGGAGCTGGAAGTGCTGGTGGCGAAGTCCGGTTGCAGCGTCCTGCTGCTGGAGCGCAATGTCCTCAAGAAGGACTTCGCCGCCATGCTCACCGAGATGGAACCGCAGGTCGGCAGCAGCGCCCCGGGCGCCATCCACTCGCTGAAATTCCCGTTCCTGCGCTACATCGCCGCGGTGGACGAGGCGCCGGCGCAGGGCGCGGTAGAGGGCTGGGCGCCGTTCCTGGCCCGCGGCGAGGGCATCGATCCGGCGCTGGTGGCCGCCACCGCCGCCACCGTCACCCCCGCCGACCCCGGCGTACTGTATTTCTCCTCCGGCTCCACCGGCGTGCCCAAGGGCATTCTCAGCGCCCACCGCGGCGTGTGCCTGCAGCTGTGGCGCTGGCACACCTGGCTGGGCGCCAGCGACGACGTGCGCGGCTGGCCGGCCAACGGCTTCTTCTGGGCGGGTAACTTCGCCTGGGTGGTGGGCGGCTCGCTCTCCGGCGGCGGCACCCTGGTGATGCAGCCGACCTTCCAGGCCGAGGAGGCCCTGGCCCTGATGGAGGAGGAGAAGGTCAACTTCATCGCCGCCTGGCCGCACCAGTGGGCGCAGCTGATGGACGCCAAGAACTGGCTGGAGGTAGACCTCTCGGCCATGAAGTACATCGACAAGTTCTCGCCCCTGGCCGGCCACCCCAGTATCGACAGCGACTGGATCGAACCGGCCGCCGCCTACGGGAACACCGAGACCTTCACCCTGGTCACGGTGTACCCGGCGAACACGCCCAAGGAGATCAGCACGGGCACCCACGGCGTGCCCACCGCCGGCACCACGATTCGCATCGTCGACCCGCTCAGCGGCGAGATAACCCCGCTGGGCGAGCCCGGCGAGATTACCGTCAAGGGCCCCACCCTGATGCTCGGCTACCTCGGCATCCCGCTGGACGAGAGCCTGGACGACGACGGCTACCTGCACACCGGCGACGGCGGCTTTATCGACGAGCAGGGCCGGCTGATCTGGGAGGGGCGCCTCAACGACATCATCAAGACCGGCGGCGCCAACGTCTCGCCGGTGGAAATCGATATCGTCATCGCCAAGTGTCCCGGGGTGAAGGTGACCAAGACCGTCGGCGTGCCCGACGAGCTGCTCGGCGAGCGCGTGGTCGCCTGCATCGTCCCCCAGGACGGCGTCGAGCTCAGCGCGGAAACCGTGCGCGCGTTTGCCAAGCAGCAGCTGGCGAGTTACAAGGTACCCAGGGAAGTGCTGTTTTTTGCCGAGAGCGAGCTGGAACTCACCGGAAGTGCCAAGGTCAAGAGTTCCGAACTTCGGGACCTGGCCACCCGGCGCCTGTCCGCACAGCAGGGCTAGCACGCTCGCCTCACTCACTGGGCCGACTGCAGGCGCCGCAAGACAAGCGGCTCCCCGGTGCGGTCCAAGCTACCACAGGAAGGTACAATGTCAGGAAGATCACGCGGCCGCCCCCGGCTGGAAGAAGTAGCGGGAATTGAAAACAGGCTGCTGAAAATAGCGCTGAAGGAATTTCTCGACCAGGGTTATGGCGGCACCTCCATGACCCGCATCGTGCAGCTCGCGGGCGTGTCCAAGACCACGCTCTACTCGCGCTTTCCCTCCAAGGAAAAACTGTTCCAGGCGATCATGTACCAGCAGATCAAACGCATCGCACCGGACCGCGACCTGGAGGCCTTCGAGGGCGCCCCGGATCTCGAGGCCGGCCTCAAGGCCTACGCCAACCGCGTGCTGCAACTGGGCCTGCGCGGCGACCTGCTGGGCATCAACCGCCTCATCTACAGCGAATCCCACCGCTTCCCGGAACTCGGCGCCGCCGCTGCCAAGCGCACCCAGGTGGGCGTGGGACGGATCGCCAAATTCATCGAGGAGTGCGCCGAGGCCCGCGGCGAGACCTGCGTGGATGCCAGGGGCGCGGCGGAGACCTACATCCTCACCCTGCGCGGCTGGTACGTGGACGCCATGCTCACCAACCAGAAAGTGCCCGCCGCCGAGCGCCAGCGCTGGGTGGACCGCGCCGTGCGCACCCTGATCAGCAGCGCGGCGCAGTGGTGACGACAGCGCCGGGGCAGTGGAAACGCAAGGCGCTGCCGGGTATCCCGGCCTCGCTGGAGGCGCTGCACGTACGCCGCGACGAACAGGGGTTTCACTACGCGGTGGCGCTGGACGAGCGCCACGTCAACGGCCAGGGCTTCATCCACGGCGGCGTGCTGGTCACGTTCCTGGACCACGCCCTGTCACTGCTGGTGTGGGAGGCCACCGGTCGCGCCCACTGCTCCACCGTGCAACTGGACAGCCACTTCCTCAAGGCCCTGCGGCCCCCGGTATTCGTCGAGCTCGAGGGTGAAATCCTGCGCCAGGGGCGCAACCTCGCCTTCGCGCGGGGCATCCTGCGCGTGGACGGGGAGAGCGTGATGGAGGCCACGGGCACCTGGAACGTGGTGCGTGCGACCCCGGAAGGTGACAGCGAGTAAGCGCCCGGGCTCAGGCAGCCCAGGCGCTACCAGCGCAGGTCAGGACTGCAGGTAGCGGTCCATCTCCTCGTGCATGTTGAGAATCATCTTCTCCTGGTGTGAGGCCAGCCAGGCCTGCTTCATGCCGCGAGCGTGAAGCCCTTTCTGCACGCGCGGCAGGTTGCTGAGGTCCTGGCGCGGAATCAGCCCCAGGTCCTGTTCCGGGTCGACCACATCCTGCACCACGGAGCGCTCCGGTTGTACCGCAGCCGGCAGGGTTTTCACCGAGCGAATCTCGAATATGCACTGGTCCGGGTCCGTGGGGTGCGGCAGGGCGCGGTAGATCGCCGCGTTACCCGCCTGCGGCAGGATCAGGATATTGGGGAAGATGAAGTTCACGCCGCCCCACTTGCCCACGTTCTCCGCGGTCATCTTCGGCATCGGCCGGCCCTGCTCCGCCGCGGTGGTGTACTGCAGCTTCACGTACTCGGCGCCGACATTGGCATCCGCCGGCAGGTCCCGGTCCTTCAGGGTCAGCAGCAGGTCGATGTCGTCCTTGAGGATCATCGCGCCCAGGCCCTCGGCGGTGAGGTTCATGCGCGCGGCCATGGCGTCCACCAGGCTGGCGACGCTCTGGATCTGCTCCTGTACGTGCCCGGCGATCGGCGTCTTGGAACCGCCGTAGAAACAGCCGTGGCCGTTGTCGCGCGCCTCGTAGGTGAGGTCCTGGAAGAACATCTCGCCCTCGGTGCGGTCGCCGTAAACCACCTCGCTGCCTACTTTCTCCAGCTGCGGGTGGGTGGCGGAGACGTGGTAGGCCTCGAAGAACGCCTCCTGGGCGACCTTCCAGTTGCAGGGAATCGGCGCGCGCTTCCACCACACGTGGTGCATGTCACCGAGTACGAAGTCGTCGAGGAACTCGCGCATCGGCGCGATGAACTCGGCGAAGGGCTGCGGCGCGGGGTCGAGGTTGATGAACACGAAGCCGGCGTAGACCTCGCAGTGCACGCTGCGCAGGGCGACGTCGGCATCCTGCAACTGGCCGCCGTTGAACTCCTCGCGCGCCAGTACCATCTGGATGTCGCCCTCCAGGTTCCAGCGCCAGCCGTGGAACGGGCAGATGATGCGGCCCTTGTCGAAGTGGCCACAGTCCTCGCCGAGGGTGGTGCCGCGGTGGGGACAGAAGTTGTAGTAGGCCTTCACCGTGTCTTCGTTCACGCGCACCAGCAGGATCGACTGGTCGCCGATGGTGTAGGTGGTGAAGTCGCCCTCGGCGGGAATCTCGTCGAGGCGCGCAGCCACCTGCCAGACCCGGCTCCACAGCTTCTCGAATTCGAGCTTTGCGAACTCGGGGTCGATATAGCGACCCACACCCAGCCCCTGCGCCAGGGTGCGCCAGGCGGCGGGCCAGTCGTCGTTGCTTGAGGGGGTATCGCCGGCGACGCCGGGGCGAAGAATTGCGCTCATGGTGGTGATCCTCATTTATGTTTTTACGCGGTCGCCAAACCGCTGGCGCCGCTGCTTTCATGCAGGCCTACTATCGTGGGCGAGGGTTCGGGGATCGTCGTTGATTTAGGTCAATGCCCGGTTCTACAGCTTCGTCCATCGTAGTCTCGAGCCCCCGCCCGCAGGAAAACGCTTCCGGTTGCTCCGCGGTGAGGCAGTACTAAAAACGATAGAACGACCTGGAGACTACGCGATGAAAATGGAAGACATGGTGATTATCAGCGTTGACGATCACATTGTTGAACCGCCGGACACCTTCGAAAAACACCTGAGCGGCGACGCCAAAGCGAGCGCCCCGCAGTTCCACACCACCGAGAGCGGCGCCAACTACTGGACCTACCAGGGCATGACCATGGCCTCCGTCGGCCTCAACGCGGTAGTCGGCCGCGTGCCCGAGGAGTACGGCATGGAGCCGCAGTCCCTGGCGCAGATGCGCAAGGGCTGCTTCGACCCGAAAGCGCGCCTGGAAGACATGGACATCAACGGCATCGCCGCCTCCCTGAACTTCGGCAGCATCGGCGGCTTCGACGGCAGCCGCTGCTTCCACATGGCACCGGACAAGGAACAGGCGCTGGTGCACCTGCGCGCCTACAACGACTGGCACATCCAGGACTGGTGCGCCACCGACCCCGGCCGCTTCATCGCCTGCGGCATCCTGCCCACCTGGGACATGGACGCCACCGTCGCTGAATTGAAGCGCCTGCGCGAGATGGGCTGCACCGCGGTCTCGCTGACCGAGAACCCGACCAAGATCGGCCTGCCCAGCATCCACAACGCCTACTGGGAACCGATGTGGAAAGCCCTGGTGGAAAACGACATCACCACCTGTCTGCACATCGGTTCCGGCAACCCGCAGCCCCACGCCTCCGACGAGACCCCGATCGAGGCCTGGATCACCACCATGCCCATGTCCGTGGCCGTGGGCGCCGCCGACTGGCTGAGCCTGGAAGCCCTGCTGCGCTACCCGGACCTCAAGATCTTCCTCTCCGAGAGCGGCATCGGCTGGATTCCCTACTTCATGGAACGCGCCGACTTCAGCCACTCCAGGCACACCGCCTGGACCAACTCCGACTACGCCGGCATGAAGCCCAGCGACGTGTTCAAGCGCCACTTCATGACCTGCTTCATCGACGACGCCTTTGGCCTGAAGAACCTCGACGACGTCGGCGAGGACATGGTCGCCTACGAGTGCGACTACCCGCACTCCGACGCCCTGTGGCCGGAAGTGCCCGAGTTCCTGTGGAAGAGCTTCCAGGGCCTCAACCTCTCCGACGCACAGATCGACAAGGTGACCCACGCCAACGCCGCGCGCTGGCTGAACTTCGACCTGTTCAAGCACCACACGCGCGAGGAACTGACCGTGGGTGCCCTGCGCGCCCAGGCCAAGGCGGAAAACGTCGACGTCACCCCGATCTCCACCGGCGGTTCCGCACCGCTGGAGGAAGGCGAGGCGAAGCGTCGTGTCACCTCCGGCGACATCATGAAGATGATGACCCGCCAGGCCAAGGTCGGCTGAAGCCGCAAGGAGGCAGATATGAGTACTGCAATCGCAAGCGCGCAGGATATCCTGGCGCGCCTTGAGGCCAGCGACATCTCGCCGGCCATCGGCAGCCGGGTGGGCCTGTCCAAGGCCGACCTGCTCAGCGGCAACTACGCCGCCGACCTGCGCGACCTGCTGGAACAGCGCGGGGTGCTGGTGTTCCCCGAGATCAACTTCAGCGACGAGGAGCAGGTCGCGTTCACCGAGACCATGGGTACCTTCCTGCCGGAGATGAAAGGCCAGACGGTCTACAACATCTCCCTGGACAAGGAGAAGAACCCGAATCGCGACTACCTCAAGGGCTCGTTGTACTGGCACATCGACGGCACCATGAACAAGGTGCCGATCGGCGCTGCCGTGCTGTCGAGCAAGGTACTGCCCACCTGGGGCGGCAACACCGAGTTCTGCAACACCTACGCCGCCTACGAGGCCCTGCCCGAGGAGAAAAAGCGCGAGGTGGAAAACCTGCGCGTGGTGCACGCCATGTGGGTGACCCAGCTGTACCACAACCCGGAGCCAAAGATCGAAGACCTGGAGCAGTGGATGTCCATGGGCCAGATCGAACTGCCCCTGGTGTGGAACCACAAGTCCGGCCGCAAGTCGCTGGTGCTCGGCAACACCGCGCACTACGTGGTCGGCATGGACCCGATGGAAAGCGCCCGGCTGCTGCACGGCCTGCGCGACTGGGCGACCCGCCCCGAGTTCGTCTACAGCCACGAGTGGTCCGTCGGCGACGCGGTGATGTGGGACAACACCGGCACCATGCACCGGGCCATGCCCTACGACCCGGACTGTGGCCGCCTGCTGCACCGCACCAAGACCGCGGGCGAGGAACCCATCGCCTGAGCGCGACGCCGGCCCCCGGGCCGGTCCCTTCACTTCCCCGACCCGCCGCGTTGATTTGCATCAAGGCGGCGGGTTTTTCAGCACCGGCCTATTGTAATCAACATCGTTGTTTATTACCCTGGCACGCAGATTCGCACCAACCGCGCACCGCACAAGGGAGACGCCACAATGATAAACACCCGCTCACCGAACCTGCCCACCAGCGACCAGATCGATATCGCCGCGCTCAAGGCGCGCTACCGCGCCGAGCGCGACAAGCGCATGCGCCAGGAGGGCCAGGCCCAGTACGTGCGCCCGGTCGGCGAGTTTGCCGACAGCTACGAGGCGGACCCGTATACCCCGGTCACCCCGCGCGAGGCGCTGGATGAGGACCTTGAGATCGCCATCCTCGGCGGCGGCTGGTCCGGCATCATGGCCGGCGTGCAGCTGCGCAGGGCCGGCCTCGACGATTTCCGCAACATCGACCACGCCGGCGACTTCGGCGGCGTCTGGTACTGGAACCGCTACCCCGGCCTGCAGTGCGACAACGACGCCTACTGCTACCTGCCGATGCTGGAAGAAACCGGCTTCATGCCGAGCAAGAAATTCACCGACGGCTTCGAGATCCTCGAGTACTCCCAGGACATCGCGCGCCGCTACAAGCTGTACGACAAGGCCCTGTTCCACACCATGGTCAACGGCCTGCGCTGGGACCAGGACATCCAGCGCTGGCGTATCACCACCGCCCAGGGCGACGAAATCCGCGCGCGCTTCGTGATCATGGCCAACGGCCTGCTCAACATTCCCAAGCTGCCCGGCATTCCCGGCATCGACAAGTTCCAGGGCCACATGTTCCACACCGCACGCTGGGACTACGACTACACCGGCGGCAGCCAGAAGAACCCGGTGCTGGACAAACTCAAGGACAAGAAAGTGGCCATCGTCGGCACCGGCGCCACCGCCATCCAGCTGGTGCCCTTCCTCGGCAAGTACAGCGAGCACTTCTACGTGCTGCAACGCACCCCGTCCTGCGTGGATTCCCGGCGCAACTCCGAGACCGACCCGGAGTGGGCGAAGAGCCTCAAGCCGGGCTGGCAGGAGGAGCGCCGCGCCAACTTCCACCGCGGCGCCAACGAGCGTTTCCAGCCCCGCGAGAAAGACCTGATCTGCGACATCTGGACCGAGGTGAACCGCAACCTGGCCGCCGAACTCGAGGAGCAGGACTGGCCGGAGCTGAGTGCGGAGGATTTCGCCGCACGCTATGAAGACATGGACTTCCGCGTCATGGAGCGCCTGCGCCAGCGCGTGGACGAAATCGTCAAGGACCCGGAGACCGCCGACAAACTCAAGCCCTGGTACCGCTACCAGTGCAAGCGCCCGACCTCCAACGACAACTACTACGCCACCTTCAACCAGCCCAACGTCACCCTGCTGGATGTTGCCGCGACCCGCGGCGTGGAACGCATGACCGAGAAGGGCTTCGTGGTCGACGGCGTGGAGTACGAGGTGGACTGCATGATCTTCGCCAGCGGCTACGAGGTCACCAGCGACCTCGACCGCCGCTGGGGCTTCGCCACCTTCGAAGGGCGCGACGGCCTGTCGATCTACGACCACTGGCGCGGCGGCCTGAAAACCATGCACGGGGTGATGACCAACGGCTTCCCCAACCTGTACATCATCGGCCTCAACCAGGGCGGCCTCAACTCCACCCTGACCAAGAACTTCGAGGAACAGAGCGCGCATGTCGCCTACATCATCGGCGAGGCGATCAAGCGCGGCGCGGCGACCATCGAGCCGAGCAAGGCGGCGCAGGACGGCTATGTGCAACACCTGCGCGATACCGAGATCGACCGCACCGAGTGGATTCGCGACTGCACCCCGAGCTACTTCAACAACGAGGGCAAGCCGGACCTCGACGAGAACGGCAACGAGCGCTACCGCTTCTACCTGGGCGATGTCTACGGCCCGGGCTGGGATGCCTTCGTGAAACTGCTGGCGGACTGGCGCGCCGACGGCAAGCTGGAGGGCCTGGTGCTCGAGGGTTCACGGGACAGCGCGGCCAGCGACGCCGCCCAGGCTCCCACCGCCGAGCCGGCCTGAAGACCCGCGGGCGGTACGCCGCCCGCGTCAACCAGACCCTGATAACGATTATAGAGAGAGGGAAACCAGCATGGACAAGCAGGCCAACGTCAGCGTCGAGGAGCTCGCAGAGCCCCTCATCTTCCCGGTCGATGCCTATATCTCGCGCGACTACGCCGAGGCCGAGGCAGACCGCCTTTGGGCGAAGGTGTGGCAGCACGCCGGGCGGATCGAGGATATCCCCGAGGTCGGCGACTACATCACCTACGAGATCGCCAACGACTCGGTGCTCATCGTGCGCACCGCGCCGGATACCATCAAGGCCTTCCACAATGTCTGCCCGCACCGCGGCCGGCGCCTGGTGCGCGTACCGAAAGGCGGCAACGGCGCCCGCGGCAACGCGAAGACCGGCCAGTTCTTCTGCGGTTTCCACGGCTGGGCTTTCGACCTGGAAGGCAACAACACGGAGCTGCTGGACAAGGACGACTGGAAAGGCGCACTGACCGACAGCCGTACCTGCCTGACCCCGGTGCACGTCGATACCTGGGGCGGCTGGCTGTGGATCAACATGGACCCGGACTGCGTCTCCCTGCGCGAATTCCTGGAACCCGCCGCCAGCCTGCTCGAACCCTTCCAGTTCGAGAAGATGCGCTACCGCTTCCGCCAGTGGGTGGTGTTCGACTGCAACTGGAAGGTCGCGCTGGAGGCGTTCATGGAGCCCTACCACGTGGCCGCCACCCACCCGCAGCTGAAGAAGTACGGCGATTTCTACGCCTGGAGCCGCGCCCAGGGCCTGCACGGCAACGACGGCTACGACACCCACAGCCACGCCGAGGAAGACACCGCCGCGGCCACCACCGTGCACCGCACCGGCAAGGGCAACGATGCGCGCAAGATGATGGCGCAGATGCAGAAGGAATTCTGGGACACCGTCGGCGCCAGCACCACCGAGGTGCTGGTGAACGCCGCCGCGCGCCTGGTCGACGAGTTGCCCGAGGGCACGCCGGCGGACAAGGTGCACGAGCACTGGCTGGCCTCGTGCAAAGCGGACTACGCGGCGATGGGCATCGAGTGGCCGGAGATCTCCGACCAGCAGATGGCCGACGCCGGCCTGGCCTGGCACATCTTCCCCAACTTCTCGATGATCCCCGGGCCGACCTTCGCCCTGTACTACCGCACGCGGCCCTACGGCACCGACCCGGACAAGTGCATCTACGAGGCGATCGCCATCGAGCGCTTCCCGGAGGGCGAGGCACCGCACACCGAGTGGACTTTCGCCGAGCCCACCGAGGACAACTGGCGCATGGTCATCGCCCAGGATTTTTCCAACATGGAACTGGTGCAGGAGGGGCTGAAGTCGCGCGGCTTCCGCGGCAACCTGCCCAACCCGCACCAGGAGCGCAAGGTGAGCAATTTCCACCGCAACCTGGCCGAGTACATGGGCACCGGGGCGCCGCAAAAGCTCGACTGAGTACCCGCTCGCGTTGCCCTGCCCTGGCGGGGCAACTACTATTGCCTGACAACGATAACGTCAGGAGTCCCGCAATGTCCGATGTATCCGCCGCCGAAGGCATCCGCCAGCTGCACGCCCGCTTCATCGACGCCGTCTGGCGCCAGGATGCCGAATCCTTCGTCCAGTGCTTCACCGAGGACGGCGAGTGGAAGGTCGGCGGCATGCACCTGAAGGGCCGCGAAAGCATCGGCCCCACCTTCGCCAAGCTGCTCGGCCTCAACGAGCGCGTGCTGATCACCCCCGGCCTGCCGATCCTGGAGATCGACGGCGACAGCGCCATCGGCCGCTGCCAGGGCCAGGAGATCGCCAAGCTGCCCGACGGCAGCTCGGTGATGACCCTCGGCGTGTACTACGACCGCTACACACTGTCCGAAGGCCTGTGGCGTTTCCGCTGGCGGCACTTCGCCCTGCACTACCGCGGGCCGCTGGACCTCTCCGCGCCGATGGTCGAGTCGCCGGAATTCGGCCCCTTCCCGGGCATGCCCGAGTGGGACGAACCGACCCTGACACGCCGTACCGAACCCCTGGACTGAGCCGCAAAATCGCCGCCCGGCAGGGCCCGCCGGGCGCCCGGGCCGTTATAGACAACAGTGTTGATTCTGGTTTACCATCGGCGTCTTTTCCGCAGGGCGCCCCGGCGTCCGATAACTATAAAAGAGGTTGCCCATGAAGTGCTCGCCCACCGACGTTCCCGCCATCGAGGAGATCGACATCCCCGCGATGCAGGCGAAATACCGGGTTGAGCGCGACAAGCGCATTCGCAGCGAGGGCCAGAAACAGTACGAGCGCCCGGTAGACGATTTCGCCGACGAGTACGAGGGCGACCCGCACATGCCGGTGGAGCCGCGCGAAGCGCTGTCCGAGGACATCGACGTGGCGGTGCTCGGCGCCGGGCTGTCAGGACTCATGGCCGGTGTGCACCTGCGCAAGGCCGGGGTCACCAACTTCCGCAACATCGACCACGCCGGCGACTTCGGCGGGGTCTGGTACTGGAACCGCTACCCCGGCATCCAGTGCGACAACGACGCCTACTGCTACCTGCCGATGCTCGAGGAGATGGGCTTCATGCCCAGCCAGAAGTTCGCCGACGGCCCCGAGATCTACGCCTACTGCCAGAGCATCGCCGAGCGCTTCGAGCTGTACGAGAAGGCCCTGTTCCACACCCTGATCAAGACCCTGCGCTGGGACGCGAGCATCCGCCGCTGGCGCATCACCACCGACCGCGGCGACGATATCCGCGCGCGCTTCGTGGTCATGGCCAACGGCCTGCTCAATATCCCGAAACTGCCGGGCATTCCCGGCATCCACGAGTTCAAGGGCAAGATGTTCCACACCGCCCGCTGGGAGTACGACTACACCGGCGGCAGCTGCGAGAACCCGGTGCTGGACAAGCTGGCGGACAAGAACGTGGCTATCGTCGGCACCGGCGCCACCGCCATCCAGGCCATCCCGCATCTGGGCCGTCACTGCAAGCACCTGTACGTGCTGCAGCGCACGCCCTCCTGCGTGGACATCCGCCGCAACCCGCCCACCGACCCGCAATGGCAGGCATCGCTCAAGCCCGGCTGGCAGGAAGAGCGCATCGAGAACTTCCACCACGCCGCCATGGAGGCCTGGCTGGCCCCGGGCGAGCCGGACCTGATCTGCGACTTCTGGACCGAGATCAGCCGCAACATGCAGGCTGAGCTGGAGGCCGAGGGCTGGCCGGAACTCTCCACCGAGGAGTTCATCCGCCGCCGCGAGGAGATGGACTACCGGGTGATGGAGCGCCTGCGCCGCCGCGTGGAATCCCTGGTCGATGACCCGGCCACCGCGGAATCGCTCAAGCCCTACTACCGCTTCCTGTGCAAGCGGCCGCTGTCCAACGAGACCTACCTCGAGACCTTCAACCTGCCCAACGTCACCCTGATCGACGTCGCCGACACCCAGGGCGTGGAGGCGATGACCGAGACCGGCTTCGTGCACAAGGGCGAGGAATACGACCTCGACTGCATGATCTTCGCCAGCGGCTTCGAGGTCACCAGCGACCTCGAGCGGCGCTGGGGCTTCGAGGCCATCGAGGGCCGCGACGGCCGCTCCCTGTACGAGGACTGGGCGCACGGCTACAAGACCCTGCACGGCATGATGGCCCACGGCTTCCCCAACCAGTTCTTCGTCGGCTACTACCAGGGCGGCCTGAACTCCACCACCACCGAACAGTACGGCCGCCAGGGCCACCACATCGCCTGGATCATCAAACACGCGCTGGACAGCGAGCTGGCGGTGGTCGAACCCAGCGCCGAGGCGCAGGCGGCCTGGATCGAACACATGCGCGAAACCGCTGTCGACATTTCCGCGTTCCAGATGGAATGCACGCCCAGCTACTTCAACAACGAGGGCGAGAAGGACGTGGACGAGAACGGCAACGAGCGCATCCGCTGGTATCTCGGCGAGAGCTACGGCCCCGGCTGGCACGCCTTCGAGAAGCTGCTGGCGGACTGGCGCGAGGACGGCGCGCTGGAGGGCATGCTCACCGAGCAGGCCTGACGCCGGCGGCTTTCGCGACTACAGTGTTCCCGACAGCAATAACAACCGCAAGCAACCGTGCCGATGCCCGCAACCGGGCAGGAGGAGAGCATGAATAAGCCCGAGGACATCATCCGCAGCATCAGCATCGACGAAGTCGGCGAGCCGCTCACCTACCCGGTGGAGGCGTTCATCTCGCCGGAATACGCCGCGGCGGAGAAAGAACTGCTGTGGCCCCGGGTGTGGCAGATGGCCGGCCGGGTAGAGGACATTCCCCAGGTCGGCGACTACTTCACCTACAACATCTGCGACGAGTCGATCATCGTCATCCGCACCGCGCCGGACACCATCAAGGCCTACTACAACGTGTGCCCGCACCGCGGTCGCCAGCTGGTCAACACCCCGGACGACTGCAACCAGGTGCGCGGGCGCAAGGCCAATTTCGTCTGCGGCTTCCACGGCTGGACCTTCAACCTGGACGGCGAGAACACCTACATCCTCGACAAGCCCGACTGGCAGGGCGTGCTCGACGACCCCGAGCGCATCTGCCTGTCCAGCCTCAACTGCGACACCTGGGGCGGCTGGGTGTACATCAACATGGACCCGGACTGCGCCCCGCTGGAGGAATTCCTCGGCGACGCCAAGCGCATCCTGGACCATTTCGAATTCGACAAGATGCGCTACAAGTGGCGCCAGTGGTCGGTCTACCCGTGCAACTGGAAGACGGCGATCGAGGCCTTCATGGAGCCCTACCATGTGGCCGGCACCCACTCCCAGCTGCTCAAGTACGGCGAGTACTACGCCTACAGCAAGCCCTACGGCCTGCACGGCGTCAGCGGCTTCGACGAGCGCGATGCGCAGCACAAGAACAGCCAGAGCAGCTCGGTGACCCGGGTCGGCCGCAAGGACCAGGACCCGCGCATCTCCACCTACGAGCTGATCCGCGAGAACTACGAGACGGTCAACTACGCCGCCGCCACCGAGACCCTGGTGAACGCGGCGAAGCGCCTGGTGGACGAGTTGCCCGAGGGCACGCCCGGCAACGAGGTGATCGCGCACCTGATGCAATCCGCCAAGGCGGACGATGCCAAGCGCGGCGTGACCTGGCCGGAGATTCCGCCGGAGATCGCCGCCGAGGCCGGCCTGGCCTGGAGCCTGTTCCCCAACCAGACCATCCTGCAGGGGGCGACCTTCGCCCTGTGCTACCGCACCCGCCCCTACGGCGACGACCCCAACAAGTGCATCTTCGAGTCCTACGCGCTGGAGCGCTTCCCGGAAGGCGAAGAGCCGAAACCGGAGTGGATGAACGCCGAACCCACTGCGGAAAAATGGGGTTCGGTGCTGGCCCAGGACTTCGACAACATGGAGTGGGTACAACGGGGCATGAAGTCCCGCGGTTTCCGCGGCACCCTGCCCAACCCGCACCAGGAGCAGAAGATCACCAACTTCCACCGCGTACTCTCGGAATACATGGGTCGGGGTTTCCCCAGGCTCTTCGACAAGTAGGCGGTAGACGCGACACGCACACCCGGCGCTCGCAGCGCAACACCGGGTCAATTTCCAACAAGACAACCAGGACAAGGTACGCAACTATGTACGCAGACGAGAAAAGCCCTGCCCCCAAGGCACCTTCCGCCGACCGCCGCACGGTCAAGGTCTATGAGCGCATCCTCGAGCTGTTCGAGGCGGAGGGCATCAAGACGGTATTCGGCATTCCCGACCCGAACTTCGTGCACCTGTTCGTGGCCGCCGAGCAGCGCGGCTGGGACATCGTCACACCGCACCACGAACTGGCCACCGGTTTCATGGCCGAGGGCTGGGCGCGCCTGAAGGGCAAGCCGGCACTGGCCATCTGCACCCTGGGCCCGGGCATCGCCCTGGCCTCCGGTTCCATGATGGACGCGCTGGTGGAGAACTGCCCGGTGATCTTCCTCGGCGGACAGCGCGCACGGGTCACCGAGCGCCGCGTGCGCCGCGGCCGCATCCAGTTCATCCAGCAGGAAGACCTGTTCAAGAACTCGGTGAAATGGAGCACCAGCATCGAGTACGCGGACCAGACCGACGAGATCATCCGCCACGCGCTGCGCGTCTCCCAGTCCGGCACCCCCGGCCCGGTCTACATCGAGTACCCCTCGCACGTGATCCAGGCTGATCTCGAAGTGCCGCCCGCCCTGCCGCCGTCCGCCTACCGCCTGTACGAGCCCGGCGCCGACGGCGAGATGGTGGCCAAAGCCGCCGAGCTGATCAAGAACGCCGAGTGCCCGATCATCCTCACCGGCCACGCGGTGCAGTGCTCGCGCGCCGGCGCCAAGGTGAAGGAACTGGCCGAGCTGATGGGCTGCCCGGTGCTGCAGACCTCCGGCGGCAACGCGTTCATCGAGGGCATCGAGGAGCGCACCTTCCCCTACCTGTTCGCCGAGGTCGGCGATGAGATCGTCGCCAAGTCCGACGTGGTGGTGTCCATCGGCACCGAGATCGGCGAGCCGATCCACTACGGCCGCGGCTTCCTGTGGGCCGAGGGCAACACCGACCGCAAGTGGATATCCATCGAGCTGGACGCCGAGGCCATCGGCCAGAACCGTCCCATCGACGTACCGCTGGTGGGCGACCTGCGCACCGTGGTGCCGCAGCTGAGCGCCGCGCTGAAGGACTCCCCGCGCGCCGAGCACCCGGACCTGGCGCGCTGGATTCAGGAAGACAAGGACCGCCTGGCGGCCCTGGCCACGCAGGACTTCACCACCCCCAGCGGCCGCATGCACACCGGCCAGTGGGTGGTCGAGGCGACCAAGGCCATGCCCAAGAACGCCATCCACGCCCGCGACGGCGGCGGCACGGTGATCTTCACCTGGACCTTCCTGCAGTCCAAGCCCCACGACGTGGTCTGGAACCAGAACTTCGGCTGCCTCGGCACCGGCCTGCCCTACGCGGTCGGCGCCTCCATCGCCGACGGCCGCCAGCGCCCGGTGCTGTTCACCACCTCGGATTCCGCCTTCCTCTACCACATCGGCGAACTGGAAGTGGTCGAGCGCTTCAACCTGCCGATGGTCATCGTGGTCGCCGTGGACAACGCCTGGGGCCTCGAGGTCGGCGTGTACAAGCGCACCTTCGGCCACGGCAACACCAACGAGCCGGGCGTGCACTGGAGCAAGAGCGTGCGCTTCGACCAGATCGCCGAGGGCTTCGGCATCCAGGGCAAGTATGTGGAGAAAGCCGAGGACCTCGGCCCGGCCATCACCGAGGCCTTCGCCAGCGGCAAGCCGGCTGTGATCCACGTGCCCATCGACCCGGTGGTCAACCACGGCGGCAACGAGAACCTGGACACCCCGAACTACGACCGCTTCCGCACCTGGTACGCAGAGGGCACGCAGTAAGCGGGGCAGCCTTGCAGCCAACCACCCGCGGGCCGTGCACAGCGGCCCGCGGACAACCCATCAAGGCCTTCCCCGGCAGTGCGCCGCGGAAGGCTTTTGTTCTTTCACAGGAATAAAAAACCCATGCGCGAATACCTGAAATTCTATATCGACGGCCAGTGGGTCGACCCCATCGAGCACACCGTGGGCACGCCCATCAACCCGGCCACCGAGGAACCCTCCGGCAAGATCGCCCTGGGCGGCAAGGCCGACGTGGACCGTGCGGTAAAGGCCGCACGCAAAGCCTTCGCCAGCTGGTCGCAGACCACCCGCGAGGAGCGTATCGCGGTACTGGAGCGCGTGCTCGAGGAGTACAACAAGCGCGGCGCAGACCTCGGCGCCGCGATCACCGAGGAAATGGGCGCGCCCGCGGCGCTGGCCGGCGGCTTCCACATCCAACTCGGCTGGGGCCACCTGACCACCGCCATCGAAGTGCTGAAGACCTTTCCCTTCGAGGAGCAGCACGGCACAACCATGATCGCCAAGGACCCGATCGGCGTGTGCGGCATGATCACGCCCTGGAACTGGCCGATCAACCAGGTTACGGTCAAGGTGTTCCCGGCGCTGGCCACCGGCTGCACCGTGGTGCTCAAGCCCTCCCAGGAGGCGCACTACTCGGCGCAGATCCTGGCCGAGATCTTCGACGCGGCCGGCGTGCCGCCGGGCGTGTTCAACATGATCCAGGGCCGCGGCTCGGTGGTCGGCGAGGCGATCTCCTCCCACCCCGACGTCGATCTGGTATCCATCACCGGCTCCGAATCCGCCGGCATCCAGGTGGCAGTGAACGCGGCCACCAGCGTCAAGCGCGTGTGCCAGGAGCTGGGCGGCAAGAGCGCGCATATCATTCTCGATGACGAGCAACTGGCGGCCAACGTGGCCGGTGGCGTCGCCGGGGTGATGATGAACTCCGGCCAGACCTGCAGCGCGGCCACCCGCATGCTGGTGCCGAAGGCGCGTATGGACGAGGCCATTGCCGCGGCGAAGGAAGCTGCCGAGGGCACTACCGTCGGCGATCCCAACAGCGAGAGCACGGCCATGGGCCCGGTGGTGTCGCGCAGCCAGTTCGACTCCATCCAGGGTTACATCGAGAAGGGCATCGACGAGGGCGCCACCCTGGTCGCCGGCGGTCCCGGGCGCCCGGAGGGCCTGGAAAAAGGCTTCTACGTGAAGCCCACGGTATTCGCCAACGTCAGCAATGGCATGGTCATCGCGCGCGAGGAGATCTTCGGCCCGGTGCTGTGCATCATCGGCTACGACGACCTCGACGACGCGGTGGCCATCGCCAACGACTCGGATTTCGGCCTCGCCGGCAACGTCTCCGGCGTCGACCTCGACACCGCCCGCGATGTCGCCCGCCGACTGCGCACCGGCGCCATCTACATCAACGGCGGCTTCGACTTCCACGCGCCCTTCGGCGGTTTCAAGAAGAGCGGCAACGGTCGCGAGTGGGGCGAGTACGGCTTCCACGAGTACATCGAGATCAAGGCCCTGGTCGGCTACGAGCCCGCCAGCTGATCGCGTTTCCCCTCCCCGGGTCGTTCACGCATTGACTATTGAAACGACTCGGGTGACAATTTTTCCAGCGCGTGCGGGTCCTCGCGGCCCGCACCGCCAAACCGCATAACAATAATCCCGCTGGACAGGAGTCCGCGATGCTGAACAACCCCCCTGCACACTGGGACCTTGAGGTCGACGTCGTCGCCATCGGTTCCGGGATCGGCGGCCTCTCCGCGGCCATCACCGCCCACGACCACGGCGGCAGCGCCCTGGTGCTGGAACGCGCCAGCCAGCTCGGCGGCGTCACGGCGCTGTCCATGGGCGAGGTCTGGGTGGCCGGCAACCACCTGGCCGCGGCACTGGGCATCGAGGATTCCGTCGACAACGGTTTCAACTACCTGCGCACCCTGTCCATGGGCTACGGCGACGAACGCGCCATGCTCAACTTCGTCGTGCACTCCCCGGTAGCGCTGCGCTACTTCGAGGAGAAGATCGGCCTGCGCATGGCGGTGATCGAGGACTGCCCGGACTACTACTACCGCCACAACGCCCACGCGGTGGCCGCCGGGCGCATGCTGGAAGTGCTGCCATTCCCCGGCGAATCGCTGGGCGAATGGCAGTCGCACACGCGGGTCTCGCCGCAGGTGCCCTTCGGCATGACCCACGCGGACATGAGCGCCGGCGGCGGCACCGCCAACATGCTGCGCTGGGACTACGCCGTGATGGGTGACCGGCTGGCCAAGGATGAGCGCTGCCTCGGCCCGGGCCTGGCCGCTGCCTTCGTCAAGGGCGCGCTGGACCGCGGCATCGCCATCCACAGCAGTACCAGCGCCGAAGAGTTGATCGGCGATGGCGAGCGCATCATCGGTGTGCGCGCGGTGCGCGACGGCAAGGACATCTTCATCCGCGCCAACAAGGGCGTGGTGGTCGCGGTGAGCAGCTACGAGCGCAACCCGGACCTGAACAAGACCCTCAGCCAGCAACTGGATATCGGCTCCATGGTGTTCTCCACGGTGGATGGCGCGAATTTCCGCCTGGCCTGCCCGGCGGGGGCGCGCATCGCGCGGGTGCCGGACATCACCTCCATGTGCTTCCACGTGCCCGGCGAGGAGGACGACGAGGGCCAGCCCCTGTGGCGCCCCACCCTGCCGTTCATCGGCCAGCCGCACGTCATCGTGGTCAACGCCGCCGGCAGGCGCTTCGGCAACGAGGCCTTCTACCGGGACTTCTACTACCAGGTGGACCGCATCGACGGCTCCGCCCAGGCCCACCCGAACTTCCCCTGTTGGGCACTACTGGACAGCCAGGCGCGGGAGAAATACCCCTTCGGTTCAGTGATGCCCGGCCAGGACTGGCCCGATGGCCTGGGCGTGGTCGCCGACACGCTGGAGGAACTGGCGCAAAAGACCGGTATCGACGCGGCGGCGCTGTCCACCACCGTGGCGGACTTCAACACCCACGCCGCGCGCGGCGAGGACCCGGTGTTCGGCCGCGGCACCCACCCCTGGAGCGTGTGGATGTGCGGCGACCCCTACCACGAACCCAACGCCAACCTCGGCACCCTGGCCAAACCGCCGTTCTACGCGGTGCAACTGCGGCGCATGGGCGGCTCGGCGATTCCCGCCGCCGGCCTGCTGGCGGATCAGCACTGCCGCGCGGTGGGCTGGGATGAAAAACCCATCGAGGGCCTGTACGTGGCCGGCAACTCCATGGCGCGCATGGAAACCGGCGCGGTGATGCAAAGCGGCATCTCCAACGCCCGCGGCATGACCCACGGCTACCTCGCCGCCCGCCACGCCCTGGGCCAGCCCAGCGAGTTGCTGGACGCCGAGGCACGGCGTCTGGCGGGCTGAACACCGGACAATAACAAGCGCGCGGCGCACGACCGCCGCGGCAAGCGAGAGGCACACGCAGATGAGCGACAACAACACGCAGGTAGTACTGGATTTCATCGACGCCATGGGCCGCGGCGACCCGGAGCGGGCGGCGGACCTGATCACCGAGGACGCCTACACCCTGGCCAAGGGCTTCGGCAACTTCGCCGGCGTGCGCGAGCGCGAGACCATCCTGGCGACCATCGGCGCCTTCCGCCAGCTGATGCCCGCGGGCATGCAGCCCGAGATCAAGAGCACCATCGCCCAGGGCGACAAGGTGGTGGTGGAATTCGTCGGCAACGGCACCCTGGTCAACGGCGACGACTACAGCAACGAGTACTGCATGGTCTTCACCCTGCGCGACGGCCGCATCTGCCAGGTCAACGAATACTTCTGCACCATCCTCGCGGACCGCGTGCTGTGGCCGCTGGTACAGCAGGCCGGTGTGTAAGGGGGCGGTCATGACCGACGAGGAACTCAGGGCCCGCGAAGCCATCCGCCACACCATGTCGGTGTACTCGATCGCCGGCGACGAATTCGACGCCGACACCTTCCTCGGCTGCTTCACCGCGGATGCGGTGCTCGCCTTCACCGACTTCCCCGGCATGGGCAACCTGCGCATGGAGGGCCGCGAGGCGATCGGCGAATTCATCGGCGGCTGGTTCAGCGCGGTGACCAGCGGTGCGGCGCCGCTGCCCGGTGGCTTCATGCGCCACCACATCACCACCTGCCGCATCGACCTCGAGGACGCGGACCACGCTCGGGCGCACAGCTACTGCATCGAGTTCAACCGCAACGGCGCCGAGCACTGCGGCACCTACAGCGACCACTTCCGCCGCGAGGACGGGCGCTGGCTGATCGCCAGTCGCACCTGGACGCCGGATAACTGAGGCGCACGCCTCACCCGTCCACACCTGCGCCGCGGCCTGCCCGCTCCGGGCGCGCCCAGCTCCAATACACCGCACCGCGCTATACCCTGCCGCGGCCGGGTTACCAGTCGTGGGCGGGGCGCCCAGCTTTACTATTGAAACACCTTGGGTGACAATAATTGGCTTCCCCAACAACTAATACTAAACACACGGGAGCAGCATGACGGACATCAGTGGAAGAACCGCCGTGGTCACCGGCGGCGGCAGCGGCATCGGCCGCGGGCTGGCCGAGGCGCTGGCTGCCGAGGGCGCCGCAGTAGCGGTAGCCGACATTATCCTGGAGAACGCGCAGGCGGTGGCCGAGGCGATCAACGCCGCCGGCGGCAGGGCGATGGCGGTGCACTGCGATGTCTGCGAGCGCGATTCCGTATTCGCCATGAAGGCCGCGATCAACGCGGAACTGGGACCCGTGTCCCTGTTGTTCGCCAACGCCGGTGCCACCTCTTTCGAGCGCATCACCGACATGGAAGTGAACGACGTCGACTGGATCATCCAGGTCAACCTGATGGGCGTGACCAACTGCCTGCTGGCGTTCTACCCGGACATGGTCGCCGCCCGCGACGGGCACATCTTCGCCACCGCCTCCACCGCCGGCCTGATGCCCACCTTCGTGCCCTACCACGCGCCCTATTCCGCGGCCAAGCTGGGGATTATCGGCATGCTGCTGAACCTCAGCGTCGAGGCCGCCGAGTTCGGTATCGGCAGCACCGTGCTGTGCCCCGGCGGTGTGCAGAGCGGCATGAAGGACAACAACGCCCGCTACCGGCCGGAGCGCTTCGGCGGGCCCGGCGAGGGCGGCGTGCGCGTACCGAAAGAATTCGTCGCCCACGACGACCTGGTGTTCCGCCCGCCGGAGGAGGTCGCCGAACTGTGCCTGCAGGCGGTGCGCAACAACCGCCTGATGGTGATCACCGACGGCCGCATGCGCAAGACCTTCGACGACAGCTACTACCAGATCGTCCAGCAGGCCTTCGACGACGTCGACCGCTTCGATCGCGCCCTGGCCGAGCGGGCGGCGGGCTAGTCCCGACCACCGCCGGCTCGCAGGGAGAGAAAGCCGATGGGTGCGCTGCAGGTCACCGCGCTGAACGACACGCTGGCCAGCGGCGTGCGCATCGAGGGCCTGACCATGGACCTGCTGCAGCGGGCCGTGGTTCACGAGCAGATCAACCGCCTGTTCCAGAAGCACGGCCTGCTGGTGTTCACCGGCGTCGAACCCAGCAGCGACATACACCTGGCCCTCAGCCTGGTGTTCGGCCCGCTCAAGGAACACCCCAGCGCCTCCACACCGCGCGTCGATGCCCAGCGCCTGCCCGGCGTCATCGACATGGCCTACCGGCCGGGCAGCGGCGGCCAGGTGAAGCTGGCCGGACGACCCCTGGCCCAGTGGCTGCCCTGGCACTTCGATCACTGCTACAACGACGAGCTGAACCGCGGCGGCGTGCTGCGCGCGCTGCAGGTGCCACCCGGCGGCGGCGAGACCGGGTTTGTCGACGGCGTCGAGCTCTACAAACGCCTGCCCATGACCCTGCGCCGGGCCATCGAGGGCGAGCGCATCCTCTATTCCCTGGATGTCGATCTCGACAAGCTGCGCTTCGGCCGCCCGGCGCAACTGGTGGAGACCGTGCGCAAACCCGGCGCGGCGCAGGTCGCCGAGGACGCCCGGCGCATGCCGCGGGCCATGCACCCCGCGGTGTGGGTGCGCCCCTCCGGCGAGAAGGTGCTGCACGTCTCGCCGTGGATGGCCCTGGGGATTGCCGGGCGTGAAAACGTCGAAGGGGATGCGCTGCTCGAGTCCGTGTGCCGGCACACAAACGACGCCGCGCAGTCCTGCAGCTACTTCCACCGCTGGCAGCTCGACGATATGCTCGTCTGGGACAACTGGCGCTACCTGCACGCGGTCTCCGGCAGCGACCCGGCCCACCCGCGACACATGCAGCGCACCACCATCCAGGGTGACTACGGCCTGGGCTGCTTCGAGCACGACCACAGCGGCGACGCCCTGGAAATGACGGTTTAGGCCGGCCCTGACTCACGCAACACAACGCAACGCATCACAACACAAGGAGAACCCATGGCGCGCATCGACATCGATGGCATCGGCATCGACTACGAACTGTTTGGCGAACCCGGCGCACCGGCGGTGGTGTTCACCCCCGGCGGGCGCTTCCCGCGGGACACCCAGGGCCTGCCGCAGCTGGCGCAGCTGATGGTCGACAGCGGCCGCCGTGTCCTGCTGTGGGATCGCCCCAACTGCGGCGGCTCCGACATCTGCTTCGATGCGCCCAGCGAATCCGGTATGCAGGCGGATGCGCTGGTCGGGCTGCTGCGCGCCCTGGACCTCGGCCCCATCGCCATGATGGGCGGCTCTGGCGGTTCGCGCATTGCCCTGCTGGCGGCGGCCGCGGCGCCGGAGCTGGTTTCGCACGTGGCGGTGTGGTGGATCAGCGGCGGGCCCATCTCACTGGCGCAACTGGCCGCCTACTACTGCGGCGATTCCGCCATGGCCGCCGCCCGCGGCGGTATGGAGGCGGTAGCGGCGCTGCCGGGGTGGAGCGAGCAGATCGCCCGCAACCCCAAGAACCGCGAGATCATCCTGGCCCAGGACGCGGACGCGTTCATCGCGCGCATGCAGCAGTGGGCCGCGGCTTACGCCTACTCGGAGACCTCTCCGGTGCCGGGCATGGGCGAGGCTGAATTCGGCCGCCTGAGTATGCCAACCCTGGTGTTCCGCAGTGGCAAGAGCGACATCAGCCACACCCGGCGCACCAGCGAGTGGGTGCACGAGATGATTCCCGGTTCCCAACTGGTAGAGCCGCCGTGGCCAGACCAGGAGTGGAACAACTGCTCGCTGATCCCGCTGGAGCCCGGGCGCGGGCGCTTCGAGCGCTGGCCGCTGCTGGCGCCGCAGCTGATCGACTTTATCGGCGGCTGAGCGGCGCGCCCTGCCGCAGCGACCGCCCGAGAGCGGCGGGATCGCCGGCGATTTTTTCGACGTTGCGTGCGGGGGGCCGCACGCCCTGCGGGCATGGGATTCACCCGCCAACTGCCCTAGAATGCCCGCATAACCAGTACGCAATCACTGCCCGGCGCAACTGCCGGGCCGCCCGGCAGCAGCCGCGCAACACACGGGGAACCATCTATGCCGCCAAGCAAGCCCGCCGGCCAGACCGCGAGCAAACCCGCGCCAAAGAGCCGGCCCGGGCCCGGGCGACCGACGCGCGAGCAGGCCCAGGAGCGCAACCTCGAACTGCTGGACAGGGCGCTGGACCTGTTCCTGGAAAAGGGCTTCGAGCGCACCACCATCGAGGGCATCGCCAGCTCGGTGGGCATGGCCAAGCGCACCGTGTATTCCCTCTACGGCGACAAGAAATCCCTGTTCAAGGCCTCGCTGGAGCGCGCCATCAACGACTGGATCGTGCCCATCGACGTGCTGCGCGCGGCGGAGAGCGACGACCTCGAGAAAACCCTGCTGAAAATCGGCAATATCCTGGTCGACAACATGCTCACCCCGGAGGGGCTGCGCCTGCTGCGCATCACCAACGCCGAGGCCTACCACCTGCCGGAGATCGGCGCCTACACCTATGCCATGGGCACCGGTCCCACCCTGGAGTATCTGGCCGGGCTGTTCACCCGGCGCCTGAAAGCGCAGGGCATGAAACGCCGCCAGGCGCAGGATGCCGCCCTCGCCTTCCTCGACCTGGTGGTCGGCGGCCCCGCCAGCTCCACGGTGTGGGGCGTGCCCATGGAGGACCGCGAGATCGCCCGCCACACGCGCTACTGCGTGCGCCTGTTCCTGCGCGGGCTGCAGGGTGCCGGCGCCGGCTGACCGGCCTTCCCTGCCGATCTTCTCTACTGGCCGGCGCCAGCCCGGTTCCGTTCCTGCTGGCTGCGTTCCTGCTGGCTGCGTTCCTGCCGGCTGTCTTCCTGCCCTGCCGTCACCACCTCGCCACACGACGCTTTCGCCAACCCCGCATCACCGGCCTGTCGATAGCTGCCAGGGCCCGGCCACTATCTAGTAATGAAACGGGCACGGTGTTATTATTTTGGCCGCACAACCCAGCGACGGTGACGGCGACAGACAATACTGATCGCCGCGTGGTGCCAGATGGCCGGCGGGCGCGGCGGACGGCGTGAGTTACACTTTACTCTCGCCCCCGCATCGCAGGACGGGTGTGGGCTTGCGGCGTACTGCACCACTTCGATACCACGCTTTACAGGAAATCGGGCCATGAGTGAGCTGAGCATCAAACCCCTGCAGGACAACCTGACCTTCGGCGTTCGCATCGGCGGCGTCACCCTCGACAATCTGCGCGACCCCGCCGTGCGCCAGCAGATCGAGGACGTGTTCGTGGAACGCGGCATGATCGTATTCGAGGACATCGAGCAGTCCGACGCCATGCAACTGGAACTGAGCACGGTGTTCGGGCCGCTCAAGGAACACCCGGTGAAGGCCGTCACCCGGGTGGATAGCGAACGCATGCCGGGCGTGGTGGAAATCCGCACCCCGGCCAACTCCGGCGGCGTGGTGGAAGTGGACGGCATGCAGTTGTCCCACTGGCTGCCCTGGCACTTCGACCACTGTTACACCGACGAACTGAACCGTGCCGGCGTGCTGCGCGCGGTCAAGCTGGTGGAGGTCGGCGGCATCACGCGCTTCCTCGACGGCATCGACATGTACAACAATTTCCCGCCGGAACTGCTGGCGAAAATCGAGGGGAGCGACGTGGTCTATCGCCTCGAAACTCAGTACGAAACGCTGCGTTTCGGCGTGCCGGAGAACTTCCGCATCGTCCGCCCCAAACCGACGGCGCCGGGCTTCCAGGAAATCGCCGACGCTATGCCGCGCGCCCTGCACCCGGCGGTGTGGACCCGTCCCACCGGCGAGCAGGTATTGCACGTGTCGCTGTACATGGCCCAGGGTATCGCCGGCAGCGAGGACGCCGAGGGCGATGCCCTGCTGGACGAGGTGTGCAAGGCCATCAACGAGCTGGGCAAAACCCGCAGCTATGAGCACAAGTGGAAGCCCACCGACATGCTGATCTGGGACAACCTGCGCATGCTGCACGCGGTGTCCGGCAACCGCCCCGAGGACGAGCGCACCATGTACCGCACGACCATCAAGGGCGACTACGGCCTGGGCCGCCTCGAGGGCGGTGCCGATGGCGCGGCGGTACAGGGGTCCGCCTACTGAGCGCGACCCCCGCGGGCAATAACGACATAACAACAGACACACCCTCGACAGGAGGCCCGACCATGTCCCTGGACTACACCGAACTCAAACCCCGCATCGGGGCGCAACTGCACGCCGACAAGACGGCGCTGGTGAGCGGCGAGTATGCCGATGAGATACGCGCGCTGCTAGTGGAGCGCGGCGTGCTGCTGGTGCGCGGCGCCAACATGGACGACCACGAGCAGCGCGAGTTCACCCGCAGCCTCGGCGACCTGCGCCTGGGCACCTTCAAACAGGAGGGCGAGGAGGGACTGCTCAAGGTCACCATGGATAAAAAGGAAAACCCGGAATACGCGGCGTTTTTCCCGGGCACCTTCTTCTGGCACATGGACGGCACCTACGACCCGCTGCCGCCCTTCGCCACCACCCTCAGCCCGCGTGTGCTCTCGCCCGAGGGCGGCCAGACCGAGTTCGCCAACACCTACGCCGCCTTCGAGGACCTCCCCGCGGACGAGCAGGCCTACCTGGAAACCCTGCAGGTGGTGCACACCATGCACGCGGCGATGTTCCACGCGGTGCCGGACGCCGGCGCCGAGGAATACGCCACCTGGCTGGGCTACCCGCAGCCGGCCTACCCGCTGGTGTGGCAGCACAAGAGCGGGCGCAAGTCCCTGGTGCTGAGCACCTCCGGCTCGCACGTGGTCGGCATGCACCCCGCCGACAGCCGCGACCTGCTCGACCGCCTGATGCGCCACGCCACCCAGGAGCAGTACGTGTACCGCCACGAATGGGAGATGGGCGACGTGGTGATGTGGGACAACACCGGC
This sequence comes from Mangrovimicrobium sediminis, assembly GCF_004745945.1. GTDB lineage: Bacteria > Pseudomonadota > Gammaproteobacteria > Pseudomonadales > Halieaceae > Mangrovimicrobium > Mangrovimicrobium sediminis. The sequence continues at coordinate 35,855 of NZ_SRLE01000016.1, forward strand.
ACCATGCACCGCGTGCGTCCCTACGACCCCGACTGCGGCCGCCAGCTGCACCGCTTCACCCTCAACGGCGAAGAAGCCATCACCGCCGTCGCCTGACCCAAAAGTGGGGTCAGATACGACTTTAATTGATGGCTGAAAAGGGAAGGGGCCAAAGTCGGTGACTCTGGCCCCTTTTTTTGCGTCGCAATTCCGGATCAGCGATCCGCTCGACAGTTCCCGCGGATGCGGGACGGTACTCGCAGACGCTACGCTTTCGCCTTGCGCAGCCGACGGCGGGCGGCGCCGAACAGGCCGGCAACCAGCAGCAACAGGGCCGGCGTACCCAGGGCGGGGACCGGTTCTGCAGGCGGCACCGGGGCGGCGGCCACACAGGAGATCGCATCGGGCAGCACCTCGCGGTAGCTCTCCGACCAGTTGGTCCCGCCATCTGAGCTGTACTCGAGAATCATGCCAGACCAGTCGCCCGGGCCGTCGATGGCAAACGTGAATGAACCCGGGTAGGCGATACTGGCGCTGGGCAGGTTCGGGCCGGTGCCGTTGACGCGATAGAGGTTGCTGTTGAGCGTAATTTCCAGCGCAATCTCGAGGTTTTCCCCTACACAGACGGCGTCACCCTGGTCCAGGCCGGCCAGCGCAGGGCCGGCCACGAAACTGGAAACACCAACAAACAACGCGCAAGCCAGGCGCTTGCGATTCATAACAGTTTTCAAGCGAATTTCCCCCAAAGTGGTAAGCATGACGCGCCCGTGGCCGGGAACCCGCGGTTCCGACCCAGGGACTGTGTCACCAAAAATTCAAAACAAACGTCCTGCTGGAGCCCACGCTTGCACGGGCTTGCCCGAATCGATCCTGATCGAGATTAGCTTTAGCTTTGACCGCCACCCCGGTGCTCACTGAATGTTGTTGTCACCGGGTACAGGCGTGATGCGACCCCACGCGAAAAAGATACCACACGTGCTTCAATCTGTCGCCAAAACCAAGTGGCCAGCCGCCCACAAGAGCGGGGCCTCGAAAGTGGGGTCGGATACGACTTTATTTGATGGGAAGCCTCGAAACACCACGATTGCACGCTATCGACGCCGTAGCAGGAGGCTCTGTTTCGATACCCAGGCAAGATGGGGAAGAACCTGCGGGAGAAGGTGAGGTTTTGCCTGATACTATTGCTGATGCGGTCAATGTGGGATTCTCGCCCCACGCATCAAGTTAAGTCTCATCTGACCCCACTTTCTGACCCCACTTTCTACTAGCGGCCCTGCCAGTCGGGTTTGCGTTTTTCGGCGAAGGCGCGGGGGCCTTCCTGGGCGTCGCTGGAGTTGTAGCAGACGTCCGAGGCGCGGCGCGCGGCGACCAGGGCGGAGCCTCGGCCGGATTCGGTGGCCAACATCACGGTCTGGCGCGCGGCGGCCACCGACAGGGGCGCCCCCTCGAGCACTTCGGTGGCCAGTTCGATGGCGCGGTCCATGACCTCACCGGGCTCCGCAAGGCGGTTGACCAGGCCGATCTCGTAGGCGCGCTGGGCAGTGATCGGCTTACCGGTCAGCAGAATCTCCATCATGATGCGCTGCGGGATCATGTGGATCAGCGGCGCCGCCCAGGGCGAGCTGCGCCCGACCTTCACTTCGGTAACGGCGAACTTCGCGTTGGTGCTGGCCACGCACAGGTCGCAGGCCTGGGCGATCATCCAGCCGCCGGCGAAGGCGACGCCGTTGACCGCGGCGATGGTCGGCTTGGACAGCTCGATGCTGTCGTAGGGCACGGGAAAGAAATCCCGCGGCGGGACCTTCATCCCGGTCTCCACCATCTCCTTGAGGTCACCCCCGGCACAAAATGCCTTCTCGCCGGCGCCGGTGAGAATGGCGATACGCAATGCCGGGTCGCTCTCGAACCGCTCCCAGGCCGCAAACAGGCCGTCGCGGATCTCGCGGCTCAGGCAGTTGCGGGAATCGGGCCGGTTCAGCGTGATGACGGCGATACCGTCCTCACGCGCGTCAAACAATACGGCGTCGGTCATGGGGTGTTGTCTCCGCGGGCAGCTCAGTAGGACTTCGGCAGCTCGAGAACCTTCTCGGCAATGAAGTTGAGGATCATGTGCGGGCTCACCGGCGCGGTGCGCGGAATGAGGATCTCCCGCAGGTAGCGCTCCACATGATACTCCTGTGCGTAACCCATGCCACCCAGGGTCAGCATCGCGGTATGGCAGGCCTCGAAGCCGGCTTCCGCCGCCAGGTACTTGCCCGCGTTGGCCTGCACGCCGCAGTCCTGGCCCGCATCGAACATGCTCGCCGCCTGCATCACCATCAGGTTGGCGGACTCCACCTGCGCCCAGCACTTGGCCAGCGGGTGCTGGATGCCCTGGTTCATGCCGATGGGACGGTCGAACACCACGCGTTCGCGGGCGTAGCGTGCGGCGCGGTCAATGGCCACGCGGCCCAGGCCGATCGCCTCCGCGCCGAGCAGGATGCGCTCCGGGTTGAGGCCCTGCAGGATGATCTTGAAGCCCTCGCCCTCGGCGCCGATGCGGTCCTCCTCCGGGATGAACAGGTCGGAGATGAAGAGCATGTTGGAGCCCACCGCGTGGCGGCCCATCTTGGGAATGATGCGGTGCTCGATGTGCGCGCGGTCGAGGTCGGTGAAGAACAGCGACAGGCCCTGGGTCTTGCGCTCGCACTCCTCCAGCGGGGTGGTGCGCGCCAGCAGCATCATCTTGTTGGCGACGTGGGCGTTGGTGATCCAGATCTTCTCGCCGTTGACGCGGTAGCCGCCATCGACCTTCTCCGCGCGGGTTTTCAGGCGCGTGGTGTCCAGGCCGACGTTGGGCTCGGTGACCGCGAAACACATCTTCTGCTCGCCGGAGAGGATCGGCGGGATCATGCGCTGCTGTTGTTCCTCGGTGCCGAACTGCTCGATCGGCTCCAGGCTGAACACCGGGCCGTGGATGCTCGAGGCCGCGGACATGCCACCGCCCGATTCGGCCACCGCCTGTACCATGATGGCCGCCTCGGAAATGCCCAGGCCAGCGCCGCCGACGGACTCGGGCATGGCAATACCCAGCCAGCCGGCCTCGGCCATCGACAGGTGAAAGTCCGTGGGGAATTCGCCGGAGCGGTCGTGCTCCAGCCAGTATTCGTCGCTGAATTGTGAACAGTGCTTGAGTACGGCCTCGCGGATATTGCGCTGGTCGTCGGTCAGGGCGTAATCCACCTTGCTGATCCTCTGTGCGTTTGGGTGTCGGGTCGGACGGGGCCGGCTAGAGCGCCGCCCCGCTGTTTACGTCGCCGGCCTGCGCTTCCAGGTCGGCGAGAATCTCGTCGGTGTGTTCGCCGAGCACCGGCGTGGGGCCGTGCACCTTGCCAGGCGACTCGGAGAACCAGGTAGGCACACCGGGAAAGCGAATCGTGCCGCCGCTGGTTTCGATGCGCTCGAAAAAGCCCACGGCGTTGAGGTGCTCACTCTCGAACAACTGGTCCAGGGTGCGGATCGGCGCATGGGGAATATGCAACTCGCGCAGCAATTCCTGCCACTCGCCAGTGGTGCGCTCGAGGAAGGTGTCCGCGAGCAGGCCGTACACGGTGTTGATGCGCCGGGCGCGCTGTTCCAGCGTGGCCAGTTCGTCGCTGGCCCACTCCGGCTGTACCGCATCGACGAAGGCCTTCCAGTGCTTGTCGTTGTAGACCAGCGCGGAGATGAAGCCGTCGCGCGTGCGATAGGGCTTGCGGTTCGGCGCCAGCGCGCGGTGGTAGCCGGCGGGGCCCAGCGGCGGCTCGAAGATCGCGCGGTCCGCGTGCTCGACCAACAGGAAGGAGGCCATGGTCTCGAACATGCCTACCTCGACTTCCTGCCCCTCGCCGGTACGGGCGCGGTGGAACAGGGCCATCACCGTGGCGTAGAGCACGGTCAGGCCGGCGACCTTGTCGGCCATGATAGTGCCGATGTAGTCCGGGTCGCCGGTCAGCATCTGCTGTGCCGCCACCAACCCGCACTCGGCCTGGATGGTGTCGTCATAGGCGGGCATGTCGCCGTCAGGACCGCGGCGGCTGTAGCCGTAACAGTTGGTGTAGACGATACCCGGGTTGATCGCGGCGACGTCGTCATAGGCGAAGCCCAGCTTGGCGACCGCCTTGCCGCGCATCGAGTGGATGAACACGTCCGCGCTCTCGATCAGCTTGCGCAGGGTGGCCTTGTCCGGCTCGGTGCGCAGGTCCAGCACGATGCTGCGCTTGCCGCGGTTGACGTTGAGGAACACGCCGCTCATGCCCGGCTCGGCACCGGTGGACACATAGCGCGTCGGGTCGCCGGCCGGCGGCTCGACCTTGATCACGTCGGCGCCCATATCGGCCATGATCTGCGTACTGTAGGGCCCCATCACCATCGACGTGAGGTCGATGACGCGGATGCCGGACAAGGGGCCGGATTTTTCCAAGTTTGTATTCTCCTAATACTCAGGGGTCAGAGCCCTTTTTTAAAGGGGCGCTGCCCCTTTAAAAAAGGGCTCTGACCCCGATCGGACCTAAAAAAAAGGGCTCTGACCCCGATCGGGTCCCGTCCTCACGACGCTATTACTTCAGTTTGCGCGGGGCGCCGCTGCCCATGTAGCGGGCCAGGTTGCGGTGCAGGTTGGCGGTGCTGCGTTCCATGTAGGGGTTGGGCTTGCAGCCGCTGAAGCCGAAGGACTTCATGCCCTGCTGTACGGCGGCCATGTTGGAGAAGTCCTGGGCCAGCACGTAGCACCAGGCCTCTTCGGTCGCCTCGCTGTACTCCCACTCGGTCTCCGGCGCTTCGCCCTCTGGGTAGAGTTCGTACACCGCGCCCTCGAAAATGCACTTGTCCGGGTCGCCCTTGTAGGGCCGCGCGCTGTAGCACAGCATGTTGTTCACCGCGTGGCCGATCTGGAAATTGGGGAAGATCTGCCAGGCGGTACCGGTCTTGCCCACGTGCGACGGGTCGACCACTGGCCAGTACACACCGCGCGCCTCGTCGTTGGCGCGGGCGGTCTTCAGCCAGTGCTGCAGCACCTCGCCGGGGGGCGTGCCCTCGGGCAGTTCGTCCTTCAGGCGCAGGGCGGCGTCGACCAGGGTCTGTGTCGTGTTGGTGTTGGCCTTCTCCCAGGTAAACACCTGCATCTCCGCGGTGGAGATGCGCGCGTCGCCGGTACCCAGGCGCAGCTTGCCCTTCTGGTTTTCGTCGACGTCCTTGGGCGCCTCGTAGCCGATGTGGCTGTGCTTGCCCTGGGCCCGCGCCCAGCCGCGGAACTCGCCGAACTTGTTGAACTCCGGGTGGGTGGTGGCGACGTGGTAGGTCTCGTTGAAGGCCTCCATGGCGACCTTCCAGTTGCAGTCGAACACGCCCCACTTGCGCCAGCGCACGCGCATGTTCTGCAGCTCGAAGGGGTCGAGCATCTCCGGGATCGGCGCCAGGTAATCGGCCAGGGGTTCGCAGTCCGGATCCATGTTGATCCACACCCAGCCGCCCCAGAAATCGGTCTTCACCTTTGCCAGCCCGTTGCAGCCTTCAAGGGCGCCCTGCCAGTCCTCCTGGTGGGGGACGTGGGCGTTCTCGCCATCCAGGCCGAAACGCCAGCCGTGGTAGGCACACACGAACTGCGGCTTGCGGCCGACCGCGTTGCGCTTGCCCGGCGGGGTATCCACCAGCCGGCGGCCGCGGTGCGGGCACACATTGTGGTAGGCCTGGATGCTGTCCTCGCTGTCGCGCACGATGAGAATGGAATCGTCCAGCACCTCGAAGGTGATGTAGCTGCCCACCTCCGGCAGTTCCTCGACGCGGCCGGCCTGCAGCCAGACCTTGCGCCACAGAAGGTCGCGCTCGGCGCGCGCGTAGTCGGGGGAAATGTAGGCCTCGACGGGGACGGAGACCGCGTCGGTAAGTTCTTCAACGGATTCGATAATCTTGCCGGGATCATTCATGGTTATATCGCTCGCGCTGCTGCTGGCAGACACCGCGACCCTGCGCCTGCAGTGCCGGGGCTGCCATATTAGGGTTAATGTCCAGACTATATACGTGGCATGTTATTGTAATTCATGCTTTGCAACCAGTATCATGCGCCAAATTCTGGATTAATGTCCGTATATTTTATGCGGACCAGGTTGCATCGAGGCGCGAACGCCGCCGCACCCAGGGGAGACGCATGTCAGGCAGCAGACAGACCCAGTCCGACGCGGAAACCACGCCGGCCCAGCCCGGCGCCGGGACCGAGAGCAAGCGCCCGCTGTACCTGCAGGTGGCCGGCACCCTGCGCGAGGAGATCGTCAGCGGCGTGTACCCGGTCGGCTCCAAGCTGCCCACCGAGGACGGCCTGTGCGAGCGTTTCTCGGTCAGCCGCTACACCGTGCGCGAGGCCCTGCGCCTGCTGCGCGAGGACGGCCTGGTCGCCTCGCGCAAGCGCGCCGGCACCGTGGTCATCCCGCCGCGGGTTTCCGGCAGCGACATCCAGCAGGTCATGTCGATCAACGACCTGCTCGCCCTGGGCACGGACACGCGCTTTCGCATCGACGCCATTCACACGGTGACCATCGATACGGAACTGGCCGCGCATACCGGGCTGGAACCCGGCGAGCAGTGGCTGCGCGTGGAAGGCTTTCGCTTCAACGAGGGCGAGAACGCGCCCGCCAGCCGCACCGAGCACTTCATCAACCGCAAGTACGCGGCGGTCGGCCGCCTGCTGCAGCGTCACGAAGGCCCCATCTTCCCGCTGATCGAGGACCTGTTCGGTATCAACATCGTGCGGGTGGAACAACAGATTTCAGCGGCGATACTTCCCCCGCCACTGGCCGCCGTACTCGAAGTGGAGGAAGGCTCAGCCGCGCTGGAGATCCGCCGCACCTACACCACCGCCGACGCCAGCGTGGCGCAGATCACCATCAACATTCACCCGGGCACCCGCTTCCAGCATTCAATGAGCATGCGCCGGGTGCGCAACTGACCGCCCCCCCCAACACGCGAATCCACCACTCACGCTCCCTCCCGCGCCGGCAACAGCGCGGCGAGCTCGGCCATGATATCCGGCGTGAACGGCTTGAGGCGTTGCAACTGCCCAGCACGCACCAGCGAAGGCCAGTCAGGCTCGGCAAGCATGGCGCGGCCGACACCGACCAGGTCGAACTCCCCCTGCCGCAGGCGCCCCGCAAGTTCCTCGAGGCGCGCGAGGTCGCAACCGGCCGCCCGCCCCTCGGCGAGGCTGGCCATGAAGTCCGCGTCCAGGCCGACGGAGCCGATGGTCATGCTGGGCACGCCGGTGACGCGCTTCACCCAGCCCGCCAGGTTGGGTCCGCCGGCGGCGAAGGCCGGCTCCCAGAAGCGGCGCTGGGAGCAGTCGAACATATCGACCCCTGCCTCCACCGCCGGCGCGAGCAATTGCTCCAGTTCTTCCGGTGTGTCGGCGATGCGCGCCGCGTAGTCCACCATCTTCCACTGCGAGATGCGCAGCACGATGGGCAGCTCCGGACCGAGGCGACGGCGGATTTCGCGCACCACCTCGGCGACAAACCGGCCGCGGGCGCGCGGGCTGCCGCCGAAATCGTCGCGCCGGTGATTGGTCTGCGCCCACAGAAACTGGTCGATGAGGTAGCCGTGGCCGCCGTGCAGTTCGACACCGTCAAAACCCAGCGCCACCGCCTGTTCGGCACCGCGCGCGTAGGCGTCGATGACCGTGTCGATCTCGCGCGCTGTCATGCCCTCGCACACCTTCACCCCCGGCGCGATGTAACCGGACGGGCTGACCTGGCCGAGTTCCGGCCGGTACTGCGGCCTGCCTTCCATCAGGTCCTTGCCGGAGTAGATCAGCCCGACATGCCACAGCTCGGGCATGGCGAGGCCACCGGCGGCATGCACCGCATCCGCGACACGACCCCAGGCGGCGAGGGCGGCGTCGCCGTGGAAGCGGCCGAGCATGGGGTTGTCGCCGGAGGAGGGGTGGTCGATGTACACGCCCTCGGTCATCACCAGCCCGGCGCCGCCGCTGGCCCGCCGCGCATAGTAGGCGGCGGCCTGCTCACCGGGCACGCCGTCGGCGCAGATGGACAGGCCCATGGCCGGGAAGACAATGCGATTGGGGAGGGTCAGCCCGCCGATACGGACGGGCTGGAACAGACCGCTGAGATCAGTCACGCGGCCAATGCAGGTCAGGCGAAGGCGAAGGCCTCTTCACCCTCGAGCTTGGTGCGGTGCATCATGCGGCCGGAGGCCGGGTCGTAGGGCAGCGCGCGGTGCATGGTGCCGGTGTTGTCCCACATGATGGTGTCGCCAACCGTCCACTCGTGGCGGTAGACGAAGTCGGGACCGGTAGCCCACTCGCGCAGCTTGACCAGCAGCTCCGTGCCCTGCTTGTAGTCCATGTCCTTGACCATGTAGGCGGTGCAGCCGAGCACCAGCGACTTGCGGCCGGACTCGTGCTTCCACACCAGGGGCAGTTCGCTGTCGCCGATCGCCATCATCTGCTTGAGCATCTGCAGCGGCGGCTCCGGCGCGTAGTAGAACAGCGTGTTCCAGGCGGAGTGCATCACGGTGAGCTTGTCGTACTCGGCCTTTTCCGCCTCAGGCAGGGCCTCGTAGGCAGCGTAGGTGTTGCAGAACTCGGTCTGGCCGCCGGTGGGCGAGAGCACCTTGGCGGAGAGGATGGAGCCGAGGATCGGCACCTCGTTCATGGTGCCGTCGATATGCCAGTACATGGAGCCCTTCAGGTAGGCCGCGCTGGCGCTTTGCGATTCGTCCAGGGTGATCTTGTGCACCGAGTCCTGGCCGTCTTTCGGGTCGCGCATTTCCGGCGCGAACTTGCCCAGGGTCTTGGTGAAGGCCACCTGCTCCTCGTCGGTAAAGTTGACCTGGGGGAACACCAGCACGCCGCGCTGTTCCAGTTGCGCGCGGATGTCGTCGGCGTACTCGCCGCTGAGCAGTTCGCTCTTGCTGTTGAGAATCTGGGTGCCGATCAGCGGCTTGAGGTCCCGGGTCTCGAGGGCCATGGGTGTATCTCCTGCGGGTGGTAGAGGCTGGTCGGTGCGAGTCGGGCACGACGGTGCGGCACAGCCAGTGGCGACGGCCACCTGGGTGTGCCGCGCCGGATTTTGGGTGAAAAATCCTAACACCTGACCGCTGTGACAGCAAGCCGGCCCTATGGCATTTCGATCTAAAATCGAAGATGTAACTATCTGTTATTTAATAATTAATTGGCTATTGAACGAGCGATGAATTCTCTATATTGAATATTCCGCAAGACGCCATGGTCTAATATGTACGGACTTTATAGGGGCGCGCTGCGGCACTGTGCGATGCGCCACACACAGACTGGGGTTGAACGGCTATCATGGTGCAGTCTCCACCCTGCGCGCGGAAGCCGAAGCCCGATGACCACCCCCCTCTGGACGCCCACCCCACAACGCGCCGCCGCGAGCACCCTGGCGCAGTTCCAGCGCTGGCTGGGCGAGCGTCACAGCATCGAGGCGGGCTACGACGCGCTGTGGCAATGGTCCGTGGACCACCCCGCCGCCTTCTGGGATGCGCTGTGGGATTTCTGCGCGGTGATCGGTGAGCGCGCGGGCCCGGCGCTGGTCGAGGCGGAGCACATGATGCACGCCCGCTTCTTTCCCGGGGCGCGCCTCAACTACGCCGAGAACCTGCTGTGCGGCCCGCGCGGCCCCGGTCCGGCGCTGGTGCTGCACCGCGAGTGCGGGGCGCGCAGCGAACTGGGCTGGAGCGAACTGGAAGCCCTGGTGTCACGCCTGCAGCAGGCCCTACGCGCGCTCGGCGTCGGCCCGGGAGATCGCGTCGCCGGCTTCGTGCCGAACATTCCCGAGAGCGTGGCCGCGATGCTCGCGACCGCCTCGCTGGGCGCGGTGTGGTCCTCCTGCTCGCCAGATTTCGGGGCGCAGGGCGTGGCCGACCGCTTCGGCCAGATCGGGCCGAAGGTATTGTTCACCGCGGACGCCTACAACTACAGCGGCAAGACCTTCGACTCGCTGGCCACCGCCGGCGAACTGGCGCGACTTATTCCGAGCATCGAACAGGTCGTGGTGCTGCCCCTGGTTGACGGCGCAGCCGAGGCCGGCGCCGCGGACGCAAACGCGGTGTCGCTGGCGGAATTCTGCGCACCGTACGCTGCCCGCGAACTGGCGTTCACCCGGGTCGGCTTCAACGACCCGCTGTTCATCCTGTTCTCCTCGGGTACCACCGGGCTGCCCAAGTGCATCGTGCACGGTGTCGGCGGCTCGCTGCTGCAGAACCTCAAGGAGCACAGGCTGCAAAGCGACCTGCGCCCGGGCGACCGGCTTTTCTACTTCACGACCTGCGGCTGGATGATGTGGAACTGGCTGGTGGCAGGGCTGGCATCGGGAGCGACGGCGGTGCTGTACGAAGGCTCACCCACGTATCCCGATGCCGGCCACCTGGCGCGTATCGTGGAGAGCGAGCGCATCACCCACTTCGGCACCTCCGCCAAGTTCCTCGACGCCTGCGCCAAGGCCGGGGTAAGGCCCGTCGACGACTGCGATTTCGCTGCACTGCGCTGCGTGCTGTCCACCGGCTCGCCACTGTCCGCCGAGGGTTTCCGCTACGTCTACGATGCCTGGAAACGGGACGTATGCCTGGCCTCGATCGCCGGCGGCACGGACATCTTCGGCTGCTTCGTCGGCGGCAGCCCGATCAGCCCGGTGTACGCCGGCCAGTGCCAGAAGCGCCAGCTCGGCATGCATGTGCAGGTGTTCGATGACGACGGCGCGGCGGTGACAAATACTCCCGGCGAGCTCGTGTGTGTCGCGCCGTTTCCCTCCCAGCCCACCGGCTTCTGGAACGACCCCGACGGGCAGCGCTACCGCGAGGCCTACTTCGAGCGCTTCCCCGGGGTATGGACCCACGGCGACTGGGTGGAGTTGACCGCCGAGGGCGGCATGCGTTTCTTCGGTCGCTCCGACGCCACCCTCAACCCCGGCGGCGTGCGCATCGGCACCGCAGAGATCTATCGCCAGGTCGAGCGCATCGAGGAAGTGCTGGAGGGCCTGGTCATCGGCCAGCAGTGGGACAACGACGTGCGTATCGTCCTGTTCGTGCGGCTGCGCGAGGGTGTGGTGCTCGACGACGCCCTGGCGCAACGCATCCGCAGCGAGATCCGCAACAACGCGACACCGCGCCATGTCCCGGCAAAAATCGTCGCGGTCGCAGACGTCCCGCGCACCCGGTCCGGCAAGATCACCGAGCTCGCCGTGCGCGATGTAGTGCATGGCCGCCCGGTCAAAAACGTCGAAGCCCTCGCCAACCCGGAAGCCCTGGCCCTCTACCGCGACCTCCCCGCCCTCAACGCCTGAAAGTGGGGTCAGATACGACTTTATTTGATGAGTAGTTGCCGTTTAGCGCCACAAGCATGGTCCCTTACGCCGTACGAGAATCCATCAAATTAAGTCGTACCTGACCCCACTTTTTTCCTGCCAGCACACATCAGAAAAAGGCGTATCTGACCCCACTTTACGGTGGTTAGAAGAGCACTCCGAGAAAGGCGTAGAAACTGCTCTGGCCGGTGTCGGAACGGCCGTAGGCGAAGTAGGCGGGGCCGATGGGGCTGTCCCAGCCAAGGAAGACACTGCCGCTGTAGATGAGGTCGTCGTAGTCCACCGCCTTGCTGTTCTCCCAGGCGTTGCCCGCTTCAAGCGAAGCGCCCAGGTACAGCGGCAGGCGCAGCGCACCGAAGTCGTTGGCCGCGAGCTGGTAGGTGTAGACCAGGCTGCCGAAGCGCAGCTGTTCGCCGATCACGGAATCCTTGGGATTGCCGGAAAGGCTGAGGAAACCACCCAGCGACTGCAGCCCAATGAGAACGCCGTTGCCGTCCTCCTCCACACCCGCGTAGCGCAGTTCGCCGCGCAGACTGTTGCGCCCCAGGGAGGTAACCCCGATCAGCCGCAGGTCCGCGAGGGTGTTGGTGTCCGATTCCCCCTCCGCCTTATCGACGCTGCGGTAGATATTCATCAACACTTTGACGCCGCGGGAGGGAAAGTTGGCGTCGTTCAGGGTGTCGTAATTGAAGCGCAGCAGGCCGCCGCGCTGACGGTAGCTGACGCTCTTGGTGTTGAAATCATCGGCAAGCGGCCCGGGCAGGGTGATGTCGCCATCGTTGAAGCGCGCGGCGAGCAGGACGTCGAGCTGGTCCAGCGCATTCCAGCCAATCCCGCCGGCAATGCCCAGCTCGTCGATCTCGATCTGGCCCTGGGGCCGGTCGCGCTCGTCCAGGTATTCGAACACGTCGTGCTGGTTGATGGCCGACGCCTCCAGGTAGAAACCGCTGGTGCGCAGGGGCCAGTAGAAATCCGTGAACAGGTACTTGTTGGTGCCAAACTCGCCGGCGGTGTACCACTCCGCGCCGTAGGGCGAGAGGTTGGTCAGCCGGTAGGACGCGCCGACCTGGTAGCGACTGACATCGTGGAAGTTATCCTCGAAGGACAGCTTGAAATCCAGGTAACCCGGCCCCCACTCTTTTTCCAGCACGTCGACGTTCAGTACATCCCCGTCTGCCGTAGTTTCCAGGTCCGTGTCCACGCGGGCAATTGTGCCCTGGCCATACAAACGGCCTATCCCGGCCTGGATATCTTCAAGGCTGTACTCCTCTCCCGGCTCGAAGCCCATGCGGTGACGTATGTAGTCGTCGCCCAGCCGCGACTGGTTGCTCAACACGACCTGGTCGAGAGTAATGGTCTCCAGGGGAGCCGCGTCGTGCCGCGCTGCCAGCGCGGCGGCATCGCGCGGCAACTCGCGCGTGGCGAGTACCCGCTGCGCCTCGGCGTAGCCCGGGTCGATTGCGTCGAGCAGTTTGTCGAAGCTGAGCATGCTGACGCCGTCAATCTGCGGATGCAGCAGGACGTCGCCCTCGCCGAGCAGGCTCTTCTGTTCGCGCACATTGTTCAGGGTGAGAAAGCTGGCCAGCTGGTTGACGATAGCCAGCCCCGAGTCGAGCTCCTCGCGGGTCTGGTTCGGCGAGCCGATGTCCACGGCAATGATGATATCGGCGCCCAGCGCCCTGGCCACGCTCACCGGCAGGTTGTTGGCGATGCCGCCATCCACCAGCATGCGCCCGTCGATTTCCATCGGCCGCACCACGCCGGGAATCGACATCGACGCCTGCATGGCGGAGGCCAGGTCGCCCGCACCGAGGACAACTTCCTCGCCGGTCTCGATGTCCGCACTCACCGCGCGAAACGGGATGGGCAGGTCGTCGAAGCTGTCCAGGCGCGGGTAGACGCCGAGCATGGACTCCACCAGCCCGCCCATGCCCTGCCCCTGCAGGAAGCCGCGCTTCAGCCGCACGCCGTCGGCGCCCACGCCGAGGTCGAGGTGAATGGGAAAATTGTCGAGCTGGTTCTGCCGCCGCACGGGGATATGGCTGCGCGGGAGATTGTCCTGGTAGCCCAGGTCCCAGTCCGCCTCGCGAAAGCGCGCCTCGATCTCCCCCAGCGACAGCCCGCTGGCGTACAGTCCGCCGACGAAGGACCCGATGCTGGTACCGACAACGAGGTCGATGGGAATAGCCTGCTCCTCGAGGTAGCGCAAAACTCCGAGGTGCGCGCCACCGCGGGCGCCACCGCCGCCGAGCACCAGGCCGATACAGGGGCGGCCGAGGTCCGGGGGGCAGGTCTTGCGTCGGACGGTGGCGTTCGCTGGAACGGCGCCGGTAGCGGCGGCCTGTTTCGCGACGGCTTCTTGAGCCGCGACCTCTGGAGCGACGGCCTCTTGAGCAACGGTCCCTTGAACGCGAGCTTCCCGGGCAACAGCCGCCTGGGCCAGGCCGCAGGCCACCGCGAACAGCAGGCCGATTGTCCAATGACCAGGTGGTCGAATCTGAGATGTCATCCCTGCTCCCCGTCTGCACTTGCCGACGACCCTGGCTGCGACCAAAGCCCCTCCCGATAATAGCCGCATCGCCGCCATTTCTCCCGGTTACTCGCATCAGCGCTTTTGCTATCGTGAGCCGTGGATCCCGCGAGGTGACGTATGCTGAACAGAATCGTGCTGACACTGGTACTGGCGTTAACCCTGCCCTGCACGGCAGCCGACCTCGACCCCGGCGGCGAAGCCATTCGCCGCTACCTGGAGGGACTGGACGCGGGCGACTCGCCGATGGTCGCCGGCCAGCTGCTGGGACAACCGGAACTGCTCGCACGCCTGTACCGCGTCCGCGAACACCAGCCGCTATGGCAACCCGGCGCCCCGCTGGCTGACGAAGCAGACGACATGCTGCGGGCGATCGGCGAGTCCGTGGCCCACGGCTTTATCGCCGAGCGCTACCACCGCTCAAGCATCGAAAAACTCATGCTCGCCGAGGACGACAGTTCGCGCCTGGCGCTCGAACTGCTGCTCACCGATGCCTTCCTCAGCCAGGCTCTGCACCGCGGTCGGGGCGCCGTCTACCCGCCCAACCTCGACGCCGAGTGGCAGGTGCCGCCGGCCGAAGTGGACGCCCTGGCCCTGCTGCAGGCCACCGCTGCGGTCCACGCCTCGGTGAGCGCCCGCCTGGACGCGCTGTGGCCCACCGACCCGGAATACGCGCGCCTGCTGCGCCGCCGCGCGGAGATCGCCGCCGCCGGTGACGAGGTGTCCATCCAGATCGCCTCCGGGCCATTGCTCAAGCCCGGCCAGAGCAGCGACCGCGTGATCATGCTCAAGCAGCGGTTGCTCGGCCCGGGCGAGTACACGCCGGAGTATGACGCGGGGCTGCGCCGGGAGGTCGAAGCCTTCCAGCGCAGTGCGGGGCTGGAGGCGGACGGTATCGTCGGCGACAACACGCTGGAGATGCTCAACGCCACCCGCGTGTCCTGGATCGAGCGCCTGGACGCCAACCTCGAGCGCTGGCGCTGGCTGCCCCGCGAGACACCCGACGTCTACGTGCGGGTCAATATCGCCGCCTTCACCCTGCGCGTCATGCAGCACGGCCAGCCGGTACTGGACATGAACGTGGTGGTAGGCAAGCCCTACCGGCGCACGCCGGTGTTTACCGAACTGATCCGCTACCTGACCATCAACCCCTACTGGAACGTGCCCTACAGCATCGCCACCAAGGACAAGCTGCCGCTGCTCAAGGCCAACCCGGCGGAGCTGGCGGCCAATGGCTATGAGGTCAAGTGGCAGGGCAGCGACAGCTTTGTCGCGGTAGACGCGGTGGACTGGTCCGCAGTCACCCCACGCGGCTTTAACCACCTGCTGCGGCAAAAGCCGGGACCGATGAATGCCCTCGGCCAGATCAAGTTCATGCTGCCCAACCCCTACTCCGTCTACCTGCACGATACCCCCAGCCGCGAGCTGTTCGCGAAGACGGAACGCAGCTTCAGCTCCGGCTGTATCCGCCTGCAACACCCGCTGGAGCTGGCCCGCTGGCTGCTGGCCAACGACGGCAACCCGCTAAGCGGCGAGGTCGAAGCACTGGTTGCCAGCGGCGAGTCGCGCACGCTGCACTTGAAAAAGCCTGTTCCGGCATTTTTAGTGTATTTCACCGCTTTTTCCCTGGATGACGGCGAGGTAATCTTCCGCCGTGATATCTATGGCCGGGACCGTGTGCTCATCGAAGCACTGAGGGCGCTGCAAACTCCATGAAACCTTCTTTTCGCTGGCTGGCGTTCGCGCTGCTGGGGCTTTGCTGCGCCCGGTCGATAGTGGCGGCAACACTCACGCAACCGGTCATGCTCAATGGCCAGGTGATTCCCTACACCGAGTTCGCCGTTTTCGTCCTGCCCGGCACGGCGCTGTCCGTCGGCTTCATCGACGCTACCGGCGGCGCCGAGTTGCGCTTTGGCGGCGAGTTGCTGGCCGCGGGTAGCGACGGGGTCGTCGCCCCGGAAACACCCGGGAATACCACGCTCGAAATTCGCAACCGCGCCACCGGCGAGACCTGTCACATCGAGGTATTCAGCCTGGTGCCGGCGAGCCGGGTCGGGAGTGATCAGCACCTCAATGGCTACCAGATTGGCGCCTACCCCCGCGAACCCCTGCGCGGACTCGCCACCTACCTTCCGCCCAAAGGGTTCGTGGAAGTCACCGCGGCCAACCGCGACACGCGTATTTCACCTCACTTTACACTGGGCGAGTTCGTGGCCAAGCAGGGCTACGCCGATCCGAGTTACGTGGTGCTGCGTTCAGAGTTGCTGCTCAAGCTGGAAAATATTCTCGGCAAGCTGAAGTCAGCGGGCCACCCGGTGGACGACTTCGTCATCATGAGCGGCTACCGCACGCCTTACTACAATCGCGCTATCGGCAACGTGCCCTACAGCCGCCACGTGTACGGCGGCGCCGCCGATGTGTTTGTCGACCAGAACCCGAAGGATGGCGTCATGGACGATCTCAACGGCGACGGCAAGATCGACCGCGAGGACGCCAACTGGCTGGCGGACTTCATCAACCGTATGGCACAACGCGGCGATTTCGGCCCACGCATCGGCGGTTTGGGCGTGTACGGCGCCACCAACGCGCACGGCCCGTTTGTTCACATCGACGTGCGCGGCACCAAAGCGCGCTGGTGAATAAAGGAAAGCCCCACTCCCTTTTTCATACACCTTTGCAATGCGCCGCAGCGCGGGCGGGACGTTATGATGTTCACGCTTCTACAAATCGTGGCCGCGCTCGCGGCGCTCTTTTATGGTGGCGAATACCTCGTACGTGGCGCTTCGGCACTGGCATCCCGCCTGGGTGTACGGCCGCTGGTCATCGGCCTCACCGTCGTCGCGCTTGGTACCAGCGCACCTGAACTTGTGGTCTCCCTGGATGCCGCGCTCAAAGGCGCCAGCGATATCGCGGTGGGCAACGTAGTGGGATCAAACATTGCGAACATCGCCCTCATACTCGGCGTCACGGCCTTGATTCGCCCTGTAGTGGTCGACCCGCGAGTCATCAGCGTGCACGCGCCGTTGATGATTGGCGCGTCCCTGTTGCTGGTCTTCACGCTGCGCGACGCGGTGCTGTCGCGGTTCGAGGGGATGATCGCGCTGCTGTGCCTAGCGGGCTACCTGTCCGTCACGTTCGTGGAGGCACGGCGGGCGCCGGAGACCGTGCGCGAGGAACTCGCTGCGGCGACGCCGCAATCGACGGGCAGCACGGCATCGACCATCGCGTTTATCACGCTCGGCCTGTTGCTTCTCGGGCTCGGCGGGCGCCTGCTGGTGGACGCGGCAATTGAACTTGCACTGCAGTGGAACGTCAGCCGTGCCGCCATTGCCCTTACCGTTGTGGCTGTCGGCACCAGCCTGCCGGAGCTGGCAACATCAACAGTCGCCGCCCTGCGGGGACAGGGCGATATCGCCGTTGGAAACGTGGTGGGCAGCAACATATTCAATATCCTGGGGATACTGGGCATCACTGCGACCATCCAGCCGCCCCACCCCGCCGGGATCGAGACCCTGGACCTCGGCATCATGTGTGCCCTTGCCATTTTGCTGCCAATCACGCTGTGGCTGCGCCGTTCACTGCGAAGAATAGAGGGCGCCCTGCTACTGACCGCGTTCGTCACCTACGCCAACTGGCTACTCTTCGCCCCCTGAAAAGTGGGGTCAGATGCGACTTTAAATGATGGGTGATGAAGTAACGGACTGCCGTTCGAGCCTTTCCTGGTCGTTCACCATTTCTTTCATCATTTAAAGTCGCATCTGACCCCACTTTCCGCCCCCAACTTCACAGGCTCGCTTCCCGGTTGTTGACACAGGCAATTTATTTCCATTATTCTAGACATATGGACACGAGAGACGCTGTACCTCTGTTTGACACCCTGGCCCAGGAAACCCGCCTGCGGGCGTTTCGCCTGCTGGTAAAGGCCGGCCCCGAAGGGTTGCCCGCCGGCGCCATCAGCGATGCGCTGGGCATCCCGCACAACACGATGTCATTCCACCTGGGCCACCTGGCCCGGGCGGGAATCGTCGCCTCACGCAAGGAGGGGCGCTCGGTCATCTACAGCGCCAGCTTCGAACTGGTGCGCGACCTGATCGCATTCATGGTCGAGGACTGCTGCAGCGCAGGCGTGGCGACGGTACGTACCGACAAGCGCAAAGGCTGCAGCGTGATCGAATTGTCCGACTTCTGCTGTTAACCAACTCCCGAAGGAGTAACACCATGAAACGCATGCACATTCATGTCGGCGTCGAGCAACTCGACGATGGCGTCAGGTTCTACAGTGCCCTGTTCGGCGCCCAACCGGTGAAAGTGAAGGATGACTACGCCAAGTGGATGCTGGACGACCCCTGCATCAACTTCGCCATTTCAACCCGCGTCGGCGCCGGCGTGGATCACCTCGGCCTGCAGGTGGAGGAAACGACCGAACTGGACGCCGTGCGCGAACGCCTGAAGCAGGCGGATATGGCGCTGTTCGATGAAGGCGAAACCGTGTGCTGCTACGCCCGCTCGGAAAAATCCTGGGTCAGGGACCCAGCCGGCGTCGCCTGGGAGACCTACCAGACCATGGAAGATGTACAGTTGTTCGGCGAAAACCAAACGGCCGATGATGCGGCCTGTTGCGTACCGGCGCCCGACGCCACACAGTCCTGCTGCGGCTGAAAGCAGGCCAGAAAAAGTCTACTTGCTGCCCGCGCGGATACTCGCGACAGAAGACGCCCTGAAACAGACCTCAGTTTAAGTGGTTTCTGACACCACTCTTCCCGTCCGCATTCAGATGCCGCAACCGCCGCCGGAGCAGCCGCCGCCGGTCATGCAGGGCGGGGCCTCGGGGTTTTTCAGGGCCGAGCTTTTCACCACCCCGCCGCCGCTGATCAGGCGGGTGACCTTGCTTGCGGGGTCGATCTCGCCCGGCGTCATGCCGAGCATCTCGCACAGTTCGCCCCAGGTGCCAAGACGCTGGGACATGGAGTGGCTGACTTCATAGACTTGCTGGTCCGCTTCACAGCGATAATCGTAACTGGGCATTGCCGTCACCTGGTATTTACACAAGCGCGCCGGTTCCTCGGCGCTTTAATCCACACAGCAGGCATGGATTTTACCCGGGTCGAGGGGCGCTGCACAGGGGCAGGCAACGGCGGCTAATTGCTACCCGCCAATGGTCGTGACCAGCTTGCCGAGGTCTCGGGTCTGCCAGACATTGAGCATCTTGGTCATCATGTGCAGTTGGATACGGGCATTCTCGTGTTGCTGGAACGCAACATCCCGGTAACTTTCCAGCGCATCGAGGTCCTCGATTTCCCGCTGGATCGCCAGCGGCGCACTCATGAAATAGGACACGCCAGCCAGCGCCAGCAACAGCAGCAGGTGGGTGCGCACTTCCTCCACCTGCAGACGGGGACCGCCATGGGCGGCGTAGGACTCGATGAACACACCGATGATCTCGTCGAGGTGATCGTTCCAGATAAACTGCTCGGCACCGCTGAGCGCACCGCTGATCGACTGGGCAACACTCATCGGGCCGACCATCGCCCAGTCCAGCATCCCGCACCGCAACTCGCCTTCGGCATCGCGCCAGAACCAGCAGTTGTCGATGTTGGCGTTCCAGTGGCAAAGGGCGATGAAATCCGGGTTGCCGCCGAGCACTGCCCTGATACCGTCCTGCGCCGCAACCACGCGGGGAATGTCGTCCGTGAATTGCTGCTGGAACGCCCTGTCCCGAATATTCTCCGGAAAGAGTTGCGGATAGCGGTCGATGAAGTCAAACATGCGCTGGGCGCGCGGCAACAGTTTTTCCAGCGGGCTGCGCACCTGCAGCGCGGCGGCGGCCTGCTCGGCGTTGTACACGAAATAGCGGTCGAATTCCGGCGGGAGCCCGCCGGCACGGTGGGTACCGGCGAGCCGGCCCAACGCGGTGACGATGGCGCGGTAGTGCGCCAGCGGGTCGGGGACGAGGTAGTCCATGCACTTGGGGTAGTGCGGCTCGAGGCCATTATTGCCGAAGTCCAGGCATTCGGTAATGGTCAGCCCCGAGCAGGATTCCGGCTCCACATCCGCAAACAGGCACAACGGCACCGCCACCGGAAAACCCGGCGCGCGCGAGAGCACCGCGAAGCGCGTCTCGGAGAGCATCATGAAGCGCGCGCTGTCGCGCAGTTCGTCCTCGAAATTGCGCGAGAACTTGACGAACAGGCGCGTCGGAAGACTGGTATCGGGCGAAGCGTAGGTGACGTCCAGCAGTAACTTGTGTCCGGTGCCGCCGCCGGAAAACGGCCGGGCCGAATCGATTGCGGTGACGGCGTTATCCGCGCTCAAGCTACCTGCGGCGCGAAAAGCCCGGGTGAGAAACCCGGCGCCGCCGGCGAGCAACGTCTCGGCGTCGGCCGGAATGTCGATACCGAATTGTTCACCCCTGACCCAGTGCATCGCCAATGTGCTCTCCCCCGTAACAATCACGAACCGTCAAACGCGTCGCATTATCCAGCAGTGATGCGCAGGGGGCAAAGCGGGACTCAGGTTTCGTTTTCGTCGTGCACGGTCACCGCCACATCGCCGCGTTCGTCCGTGGCGATACGGAACGTGATGGGTCGGCAGCAGACCTGGCAGTCTTCGATGTACTCCTGCCCGATTTCCTCTACATCCACGAGCACTTCAATACGCTCGGCGCAGTACGGGCAGTAGACGGCAATTTCCGAAAGTTGGTCCATGCTTTCCAGTATCTATACCTTGGAGGATTTCGGTGGCTGAAATCGCAAACACGCATCCATCAGTTTAAGTCGTATCAGACCCCACTTTCCAATCGAGCCAGGTGCGGGCTGTTGCACCAAGCAGCGCCTGCTTTTCCGACGGGGAAACGCCGGCCAGGCCGCGCAGCCCGAACAACAGTTCGGCCCAGCTTTCGCCGGTCTGGTTGGCGGTGACATCGCTGGCCCACATGACGCGTTGCGCTCCGAAGGCATCGAGCACGCGTCGCAGGTAAGGCCCAAGAGCGTCGCTGGGATAGCCGGGCGATTCGAACATGGCCGGTGCGTGGGCCCACTTGAATGCCACGTTGGGAAAGGCCGACAGCGCCAGGATATCGTCGAAGCTCCGCTGCCATTGCGCGGGGTCCTGCACCGAGGAATCCCGCCCGGTGGCGCGCGCCATCGCCGGACTGGTCAAGCCGCAGTGATCGATGACGATACGCAGGTCGGGAAACTTGGAAGCATAACGGCCTATGGCCTGCGCCTGTCCGGGGGCGAACACGAACAGCGGCAGCGCGGCAGCAAGACACGCTGCACACACCGCGTCGTACTCGCCCTGCGCGAAGGCGCTTGCCTCCAGCTGAGAAATACCCGGGGTCACTCGCACGGCCCTGGCATATGGCGCTTCTCCGGCCATGCGCACGATGGCCTCGAGTTCGCTGTCGCGACGGTCCACGCGCACCAGGTAGGAAAAACGGGACGGGTGCAGCATGGCAGCCAGCTCCGCAGTGGGCTGTAGTGGGCGGAAGACGCCATTCGGCAGCAGGTAGCCCGGGTCGCCATTGCCGCTGCTCATCCAGTATTCATCGACCAGCACCGAGCGAATGCCGAGTGCATCCATGGCGGCCAGGCAATGCTCTATACCACCCGGCCCGATATGCACCTGCGCATCAACGATATCAGGCACAATTGTGTCTTCGGTCATTCTTATGTTTCCTGCCTTCGCGACCGCCACCAGTTTAGCGGGGAATCGTCGTACATGTCGCATGGCATGCCTGCCCGCAGCCACAGGCAAACGCGACTGACGCATGCCCACACCGACACCCATCCACGGTTTGTTATAGTGACCAACAAAAACCCACAGCGGAAAAACAAGAGACCACCACCAGGGGAGCGCAGCATGCCAGCTGGAAAACAACGATTCATCCTCAAGGCCAGCGTCACATTCATTATCTTGGTCGGACTGATCTCACTGGCCGGCATAAGCGTGAACGCAACCACCACCCGCTTCGGCAACATCGGCTGGGCTTTCTGGCTGCCGGGTCTGTTCCTGCTGATCGCCGGCATCGTCGCCACCTGGGGCAGTGCAACCAGCCTGCTTGACGCACGGGCTCTGCGCGCACACCGCGCAAACCCGCTGGACACGTTTAGCGACGGCCAGACGCTGGCACTGACCGGGCAGGTTATCGTCGACGGGGACGTACCCACTGCTCCCTACAGCGGCACGCCCTGCGCTGCCTACAGCTACCAGGTCTCAGGCCAGCGTCGCGGCGCCGGCTCGAGTTCCAGCGATTACCGGCAGCAACTGTGCCTGCTGGGTTACAGGCTGGCCAACGCGGCGCTGGATACAGGCGCAAGGCGATTCCCACTGCTCGCGATTCCCGACGTGGATGACGAGTTTCGTGCCACCAGCCTGGGCGGCGAATGGGGCGACGCTGCCCTGGTCCACATCCGCAGCGCCGCCGAGGCATGGACCAGCAACAGCGAGGCCGAGGCGCGCGGTGCACTGGAGGACGCGCGCCGCAACACAATAGCACCGCAATCGGCAGACCTGTTCGTCGTCTCGACAGCGACCGGTGCGAACCAGATCAGTATCCTAGAAGACACGCTGCCGGTCGCTACCACGATCACCATTCTCGGCACCTACGCCAGCGGCAGTGAGGGGCTGGACGGGCGCCGTATCGGCGGGATGAAAGCTTTCCCGGGCGACATCGACGAACGCCTCCAGGTGCTCGACCTTGAGTGGCGCAAGGGCCTTAAAGTCGGCCTGCCCCTGCTGGCGGTCGGCCTCGCCCTGCTCACTCCGGCCTGGTGGTGGCCAGCCTAGCGCCACGGCATCGCGCTTCAGGTTCCGGGCATGCTCCCAGATGCCGGTGCGCTCCACCCCCTCGTACCAGTCCACGAACCTGCGCCGGTAGTCCTCCCAGGGCTGATCGAGATGCGACCTGGGGTCCTCACTTAAACCGTAGGCCATACCCTCAATCCACCACTGCGGCTGCAGCAGGCAGTGCACGACCCCTAACTCCTGCACCTGCAACTGGTGGATCAATTCGTGACGAACGTAGTGCGCTTCCCAGGCCCTGGGGCTGAAGGCGCTGCCGGCGCCACCGAAGGTCACCGCGGAGCGCTCGCCCAGGCCAAAGGCCCGCGCGCAGTCCCAGGAACTGCAAAAAACGGTGCGCGGTAGAGCATCGAACGCTGCCAGTTCCTTCTCCACAAACTCGATAGCCTGCCCGCGCAGTGAGCGCGCTTCTTCCAGCCTGTCGAGTGAATCGACACACAGACCGTCTTCCATACACTGAACTCCCGCAAACGCGGGTGCCAGCAATCGCGCTGGTTTCACCACTATCCATGACGCGGCGGGGACAATCACCAGCAGGAGGAAACACGTCTTCAACAGCCGCACACACGGGCTGTATACCCTTGCCCACCCGCTTTTCAACGAATTCGTCACGTCGGTTTCCCGCCTGCCCGCCATGCAAGTTTGTGCATCCGCAATTCCCGAGTACACGCTCTATGCTTCCGACCCGATTTCCGCCCAGGAGTTTTACCGCGTTACCTTTCGCCAACCCATTCCGCTAACACCCACTCGGCTTTAGGTAAGTCCGCGTAATCGCGGCAGCGAATACCCTGAACTACCTTCCTGCGCACCGGCCATCAGAGCCACCACATATTCGTGTCCGCAAGACAGGAGCTAGCAATGGTTAATAAAAGGAATCCATCACCCAAGGGAACACTGCCCGTTACATTCGTCGGTCGCGAGGACGGCGAGGAGACGCCGTGTTTCGCCGCCTACCTGATCGATGACAATGGCCGACCGGTGAAGAAAATCGGCCAGTACAACGGCGAGGGCATCAGGCTCGATGTCGGCCGGGACGACGTCGTTGGCTTCGGTCCCGACGTCGAGGACCTTGGGTCGCTGTCGCGCAGCTCGCTCACGCAATACCGAGTGGCACAGTACGCCGAGAGCTGGAAAGCGCAGGGCATCGTGCTGCCGCGCCCGGTGTGGGAGCTGTTTTTCCTGCCGCTGGTATGTGTGACCGGCAGCGTGAAAAAGTGCAGCCCCTGGTTCTGGAAGGTCATCGACGACTTCCAGCTGCAACCGGTGGTGGCGGCGATCAACGAATTCAACATTCGCCCGATCAGCTACGACTTTCAGCCGCAACTGCACTTCCCGGTCACCTGCCAGACCATCTGCGATGGCGAGGTCGAGATCTACGAGCGCGAATGCTGCTGCCATGAGATCCTCATTCCGGACCTGGTCTGGCGCCTGCGGGATATTCTCGAAGTGCTGCCGATTCCCATTCCGGACCCCATCCCGGACCCGATTCCCGACCCGTTCCCGGGGCCGATCAAGCGTCCGCTGCCGGGGCCGGACCCGCTGCCTGACTTCGACCTGGCCAGGGGCAAGTCGGTGGCGCGCGCGATCGAGAAAGCACCGGCCAGGCTCGACCTCAACGCCGTGCCCCCGGAGCGCCTGCTGCGCGACTACCAGGCGCTGATCGCCATGCCCGAGGCAGAGGCGCAAAAATACGTGCATGCGCGTCCCTACCTGCTGGCGATCCACTGCCATTGCAGCGTGCGCAAGGTCGGCCAGGCGCCGATCCAGCCCGGCGGCACGTTCAGCTTCTGCTACCCGCTGTACCCGATCATCCTCTACCCGTACCACCACTGCGTGCGCACCTATGCCTACGTGGTGAAGCAGGTGATCAACGGGGTCTCCACCGTGGTCTACGACGGACTCGCCGCCAACGAGTACTTCGCCGCGGGTGAGCCGGCCGAGATCCATACCTACAACTCCAAGGCGCGCACCTGTACCGATGGTCCCGGCGAACCGCCCCCCGGCGGCGACCTGCCCTTTGTCATGCTCGAGCACGTCGGCCAGTACGGCACCTTCCACCACAACTTCCCGGTACAGACCGGCGTCTCGCAACTGGCGGCGCTGGATGCCAACGACGGTACCTACACCACGGGTTATGCGCCGGACTGCCCCTGGGGCGGCGCGCTGGGCCTGCGCCTGTGGGTATCACCGGAACTACAGGGCGTGGTCGAGTACTACCGCATCAAGGCTGTACCGGTGAACGACGCCGGCCAGCCGGTCGGTGCACCTGAAGTGCTGGACGACCCTGTGAGCTGGAGCAAGCTGGTCACCCTGCCCGGCGGCGATATCGTCGCGGCATCGGAAGCGCTGGGACCGGTGCCGCCGGTGGGCGGCGAGAGCGGCCTGTACCGCGTGCCCTACTGGAGCTCGCCGGACCACCGCTACCTCTCCGGGCAGTACCACCAGGTCTGGTATACCGACCGCGACTTCGATAGCGGCAAGCACATGCTGATCGTGGAAGTGTTCGACGCCGGCGGCAACCAGTTGAAGCCCAATGGCGCAGCTGGCCCCGGCAACAACGCCAACTTCCAGTTCCGCCGCTGGGTGTCCGCCGCGAATACCGACCCGGTGCCGTTTGCGGACCTCGCCCACGCGTTCTGGTTGGACAACATCCCGGTCTCCGGCGACATCGTCGACCTGCGCCTGAACGGCGCGCCGAACACCGCCGAGTGCCAGTTCCTCACCGGCACATCCACCAGCACCTTCTCGATCGGTTTTCGCGCATACCACGTCAATGGCGTGGAGCATGCGGGGGATGGCGACGACAACTCCTTCATGCGCCGCTACAGCATCAGCTGGCAACGCGGCCTGAACGGGAGTTCGGGGAGCCTCGGTTTCGCACCGGGCGTGGCGCCGGCCAGTGATCACACCGACGTCGGTGAAACCGGCGGACCGGTGGCTTCCGGCACGCAGACCTTCGGCACCATGCTCGGCGGCAAGCCCAAGTGCACGTTCAGCGTACACCTGCACGTGCAGGCGAAGCACTTTACCGGCAAGAGCCGCATCCAGGGCTACGACTACCACGAGACGGCGTCGTTTGCGCTCGAGCAGGGAGTCTGAGTCAGCCTGCCCGAACCGGCTATTAGTCGGGGGACCTATACGCGCGGCGGAATAGCCGCGCGACATCTAAAAAACCGGTCGGCGGGCCAGACCACAGCGCTGGGCCCGCCGCCGGCTCAAAACTCGAATTCCACGCGCGCGCCGAATGTACGCGGCGCGGCATAGGACACACCGTTGGCAAAGTTGGTTTGCAGCAGGCTTTGCAGTACATCCTCATCCGTCAGGTTGCGCCCCCACAGCACCAGGCTGAGGCCTGCGGCCGCAGACGGCGACCAGGACAGCTCGGCGTCGAGCATCGAGTAAGCGTCCTGCGTGACATGCTCGCTGAACTCAAGATTGAAGCCATCGTTGTAATACCAGGAGGCGAAAGCGCCGAAGGTGCCGATGGAAGTATCTACGCGGTAGTCAGCGTTTATGAAGCCTGTGATCTTCGGTGCCCGCACCATCTCCACGCCGCTGGCGTCGATGTTCACGCTCTCGTTCGGTGTGGCGAAGTTGGCCGGATTCCAGACGTAACTGCCCGCCGAGGGAAAGTCGTCGTACTCGGCATCCAGCAGCGACACCCCCGTGGCGAGCGTAAGCCCCTCGCTGGCCTGCCAGGTGGCGTTGAACTCGGCGCCCGTGATCTGCGCTGAAGCGGCGTTCTGGTAGACGTAGTTGGGCGCCTCGTAGCGCGCCACTTGCAGGTCGTTGTAGTCGTAGTAGTACAGCGCCGCGCTGGCGGAAACGCGTTCACCCAGGTTGCCCTTGAAGCCGATCTCGTAGGCGTCCAGTTCCTCCGGGTCTGCCGGCGGATTCTGGCCGGAGAGAATGCCGCTCTTGAAGCCCTGGCTGTAGGTGGCGTACAGGTTGGCGTCGTCGGACAGCGCATAACGCAGCGACACCCGCGGCGTGAACTTGCTGAAGGTCTCGGGGCTGTAAGGCGACTCCACGATCTCCTTGTCCGGGATGAAGGGGTTGGGATTGGTCTTGGAGATTTGCTCTTCTTCGCTGTAGCGGCCGCCGAAGATCACCTGCATGGCGTCGCTGATATCGTAGGTGGCCTCCGCGTAGACTGCATAGATCTCCTTGTCGACCCCGCCCCAGGAGTAGTTGTAGAACACCGTCGGCGCGGAGGGTGCCGGCGCCAGGATGGGCGGACTCTGGATGCGGAACACGTTGGGCGTGAATTCGTCCGACGAATCGAGGTAGAACAGGCCGCCGGAGAACAGCCAGTCGCCCATTTGCTCCGAGGTGAAGTTCAGTTCCTGGACGAAGGTTTCCTGCGCCTGGTTGACCGACACATCCACAAAGTGCGCAGGCCCGTAGTCCACGTCGACCAGCAGGTGCGCCTCGTTGTCGGTCCACGCCGTCGTGCTTTGCAGCTTGCCGAAAGGCAGCTCGAAGTTCACCTGCAGGCTGACGCCGTCGGAATCCATTTCGGTGTCCGGGGTGAAGCTGGTGGCAATCTCGTCCACGTCGGGGTAGGCCGCCGTCGGGTAGACGAGGTAATCGAAAGATTCGCGCTGGTAGGCGCGACCGGCATAGGCGGCGCTGTCCTTGCGCTCGCTGGTGTAGGCGGTGAGCAGGAGTTCGATGTTGTCTGTCGCCTCGAACAGCAGCTTGCCGCGTACCAACTGTGAACGCAGGCCCTTGTCCTGGCCACCATAGACCAGGTCGTCGCGAAACCCATCGCGCTCCTGTACCGCCACTGCCAGGCTGCCTGCCAGGCGGTCGGTGAGCGGGCCGGACACATAGCCCCGCGCGTCTACCGCATCGTAGTTGCCATAGCTCAGGCTCAACCTGCCGGTCATCTCGTCCAGGGAGGGCGAGACGGTCGAAACGATGATGGCGCCGCCGGTAGCGTTCTGACCGTAGAGTGTGCCCTGCGGGCCTTTCAGCACCTGGACAGATTGCACATCCGGCAGATCCATCAACTGGCCGATCTGGCTCGCGATATAGACGCCATCGAGGTACATGGCGACGTTCGAGCTGTCACCGGCATTGGAACCCTGGGAGGACACCCCGCGAATCGCCGGCTGCAGGTAGCCGCCGTTGAAGGTGAGTTGTACGCCCGGCGTGATCCGCGCGAGGTCCGCCGTTGAGTTCACCCCCGAACGCAAGAGGTCTTCCGCATCCAGCGCGGTGATCGAGATCGGCACGTCCACCAGCCGCTCCTGCCGGCGCTGTGCGGTAACCACCACGTTTTCCAACACCATGGGGCCGGCGCTGGCTGGCGCCTGCCCCCAGCCGGGGTTGGCGAGCCCTGCAAGGCCCAGGCAGGCCAGGGGGATATGCATTCTCTTCATCAGTTGATTCCTTATTGTTGTTGTCTCGGCACTGGCCTGCCGAGGGGACGGCGTCAGCAGGCAGGCTTCGGACAAGCACCCGTCCGGGACATCACCGGGGCGCGCCATTAACAAAACGCAGCTTTGTTATAATTGACTATTTATCAGCTATTGACATGGAATTCAACTAAAGACCGTTTTCTCACAAGGTTCATTTTCGTGAGGAACTAAGAAATACTGACTTTATGTCATTTATTTTGACAAGAAAGCCCACACAGCGAAAAACGCCAGCCGGACGGCTGGCGTAGCGACAGCGCGCGGGGAGCGGGTGTCCTACCCGGCACTCACTCCAAATTTTACCCCGCCCCTCACCCCGGCCAGGTCCAGTCGCGCACCTCGGGCAGGTCGATGCCGTGCTGGTAGGCGTAGGCGCGACACTCGCTCTGCAGGTCGCGCATCTTCTCCTTTACGTGGGCGCCGGCAACCTTCAGGTGGGGCACGCGGTTGATCACGTCGATCACCAGGCTGAAACGGTCGATCTCGTTGTTGATGGCCAGTTCCAGCGGCGTGTTGATGTTGCCTTTTTCCTTGTAGCCGCGCACATGCAGTTGGCCGTGATTCGTGCGCCGGTAGGCCAGGCGGTGGATCAACCAGGGGTAGCCGTGGAAGTTGAAGATAATCGGCTTGTCCAGGGTGAACAGGGAATCGAAATCCCGGTCCGACAGGCCCTGCGGGTGCTCGCCTTCCGGCTGCAGGCTGAACAGGTTGATGACGTTGATGAAGCGCACCTTGAGGTCCGGGAAGTGCTCGCGCAGCATCGCCGTCGCCGCCAGCGCCTCCTGGGTGGGAATGTCGCCGCAGCCGACCATCACCACGTCCGGTTCGCAGCCCTGGTCGTTGCTGGCCCAGTCCCAGATGCCCACGCCCTTGGCGCAGTGTTTGATCGCCGCGTCCATGTTTAGGTACTGGAGGTGCTGCTGCTTGTCGGAGACGATGACGTTGATGTTGTTGCGGCTGCGCAGGCAGCGGTCCGCGGTGACCAGCAGGCAATTGGCGTCCGGCGGCAGGTAGATGCGCGTGACCTCCGGGTTCTTGTTGACCACCACGTCGAGGAAGCCCGGGTCCTGGTGAGTGAAGCCGTTGTGGTCCTGCCGCCATACCGTGGAGGTAATCAGCATATTGAGCGAGGCGATGGGGGCGCGCCAGGGAATCTCGTTGCAGATCGCCAGCCACTTGGCGTGCTGGTTGTACATGGAATCGATGACGTGGACGAAGGCTTCGTAGGTGGAGAAAAAGCCGTGTCGGCCGGTGAGGATGTAGCCCTCGTACCAGCCTTCGAGGGTGTGCTCGGACAACATTTCCATGACCCGCCCGTCGGGGGAAAGCTCCCCGCCCAGGTCGTCCTCGGGCAGGTAGTCCGCCAGCCACAGCTTCCTGCTCGCCGCGTAGATGGCGTCCAGTTTGTTCGAGGTGTTTTCGTCCGGGCCGAACACGCGGAAGTTCTCGCCGTTGCGCGCCATGACCTCGCGCAGCAGTTCTCCCAGCGGACGGGTATTCCAGGCCTTGTGTGCGGCCGCTTGCGCGACATCCACCGCGTACTCGCGGAAGTCCGGCATGCGCAGGTCGCGGCGTAGCAATCCGCCATTGGCCGCGGGGTTGGAACCCATGCGCAGGTTGCCCTGGGGAGACAGCGCACGCAGTTGCTCGACCAGCCTGCCATCGTCGTCGAACAGGGTCTCGGGCCGGTAACTGCGCAGCCAGGCTTCCAGCTGCTGCAGGTGCTCGGGGTTTTCGCGCACGCCGGCCAGCGGCACCTGGTGGGCGCGCCAGGTGCCCGCCACCGGGTTGCCGCCCACCTCGGCCGGGCCGGTCCAGCCCTTGGGCGAGCGCAGCACGATCATCGGCCAGCGCGCCCTGCTCACCGGCTCGCTGCCGCTGCGCGCCTGGGCCTGGATCTCGTGGATGCGTGCGACGCAGGCGTCCAGGGTGGCGGCCATGGCCCGATGCATGTGCTGCGGGTCGTCGCCCTCGACGAAATACGGCGTCCAGCCGTAGCCGCGGAACAGTTGCTCGAGTTCCTCGTGGGAGATGCGCGAGAGTATCGTCGGGTTGTTGATCTTGTAGCCGTTCAGGTGAAGGATCGGCAGCACCGCGCCGTCGCGCGCCGGGTTGAGGAATTTGTTCGAGTGCCAGGCCGTCGCCAGCGGTCCGGTTTCGGATTCGCCGTCGCCCACCGCGACCGCCACCAGCAGGTCCGGGTTGTCGAAGGCCGCGCCGAAGGCGTGGGAGATGCTGTAGCCCAGTTCACCGCCCTCGTGGATCGAGCCGGGGGTTTCCGGGGTGCAATGGCTGCCGATGCCGCCGGGGAAGGAGAACTGCTTGAAGAAGCGGCGCATGCCCTCCTCGTCCTCGCTCTTGTCCGGGTACACCTCGGAGTAGGTGCCCTCCAGGTACAGCGGCGCCAGCACCCCCGGTGCGCCGTGCCCGGGGCCGGCGAGGAAGATCGCCTGTTGCCCGAGCTTGCGAATGATGCGGTTCAGGTGCACGTACATGAACGAGAGCCCGGGGCTGGCGCCCCAGTGGCCGAGCAGGCGCTGCTTGATGTGTTCCGGCGCGAGCGGTTCCTTCAGCAGCGGGTTGTCGATCAGGTAGATCATTCCCGCCGCGAGGTAATTGCAGGCGCGCCAGTAGGCGTCGAGTTGTTCCAGTTCCGCGGCGTCCAACGGGTGTTCCGTGGATGGGATGGCAGATGGTGCTATCGAAATTTGGTTCATGCGCAGTGGCTCCTCCTTTGGCGATACAGCGACAAGGGCGAACGGGAGCGGGGCATCATCAAATTATTGTTGGGAATGGCGGCCGGCATCGGCCAGACAGGCATCAACGGGCAATCACAACCGGAGACCCCTGCCTGACCCAGCTTAACAAAAAGTAGCCGCAGAAACCGGGCTCAGCCCAAGAAAGTGGGGTCAGATACGACTTTAAATGATGCGCCTGTCACCGATTGCAGCAAACGGCACATCATTTAAAGGCGTATCTGACCCCACTTTTTCAGAGTTGGGCGTGCTGGCGGATGAGGTTGTGGTACACGTGGTGCAGGGCGTCGAGTTGCTCGCGGGTGGCGGTGCCGGCGGCCAGCAGGGACTGGATGGCCAGGTCCAGCTCGAACAGGGTGGCGCGGGTTTCGGCGCCGGGGACCATGCTCTGCAGCCAGGTGATGGCGGCCAGGCGCTGCCCGCGGGTGACCGGGGTGACCCGGTGCAGGCTGCTGGAGGGATACACCACCATGCTGCCCGCCGGGAGCTTCAGGGCCTGTTCGCCGTAGTGCGTCTGGATGACCAGTTCGCCGCCGTCGTATTCATCCGGATCGCTGAGGAACACGGTGCCGGAGACGTCGCTGCGCAACACGTCCTGCGTACCGGGAATGCGCATGATCGCCGCATCCACGTGAAAACCGTAGGTTTCGCCCTCGCCATAGCGGTTGAAACAGGGGGGGAAGATGCGCTGCGGCAGGGCGGCGGCGGTGAACCGCGGGTTCTGGCCCAGGCGCGCCAGCAGGGCATTGGCCAGGGCGCGAACGCCGGCATCCGCCGGGTCGGCCTGGCCGTTGTTCTTGACGTCCGCCGCCATGCCCTCGGCAGTGCGGCAGCCGTCCTGCCAGGGCGCGTCGGCGAGGCGGGCGCGAAAATCGCCCACCTCCTGCGCACTCAGCAGCTGCTCGATAACTACCATCGCTTAATTGAACTCGTAGACCAGTGACAGACGCGCGCTGCGTGCGTCGCCCAGGTACATAAAGCTGCCAGAGCGATACGCCGCCGTCCAGTACTCCTCGTCGGTCACGTTGTTCACGTTGAGGCGGAAGTTCAGCTGGTCCGAGAAGTTGTAGTTCACGAACAGGTCGAACACGCCGTAGTCCGGCACCACGATGCTGTAGTCACCCAGTTCCGGGTCGAAACCCGCCGCGGAGTCCGGCTGGCCGCCGTACATCTCGCTCTGGTAGGTGTAGGCGCCGCCAAAGGCCCAGCGCTCGTTGGGCTCCCAGCGCAGCAATGCGTAGAGGCTGTCGTCGGCGAAGTTGCTCAGCGCCAGGCCCTCGTTCTCCGGGTTGAAGGAGTCGATCACCTCCGAGTCCATCAACGCCGCGCTGAGCTGGATGCTAAGCGTATCGGTGATAGCACCAGTCAGGGAGATCTCCACCCCCTCGACCCGGTTCTTGCCCGTGTTCAACGTGCCCAGCTGACTGTAGCTGTCGCCGACGCTTTCCATCACGTCGCTCTTGGTGATACGGAACACCGCGGCAGTCGCCAGCAGGCGCTCGTCGAACAGCTGCCACTTGGTACCCAGTTCGATGTTCTCGACGCTTTCCGGGTCCGCGTTTTCCGCCTGCTCCGGCGTACCGCACAGGCCGCCATAACCACAGCTGCCGCCGACGTCGGATTCGCCGCCATTAATGTTGGTCGCGGTACTGTAGGTCGCGTAGACATTGCCGGAATCACCCAGCTTGCGCACCAGGCCGATATGGCCGTTGGTCAGCGTGTCGGAGAATTCGTAGTACAGCTCGCCCGAACGCCCATTGATGTCATTACTGTAGTCGTAGGAATCCACGCGCAGGCCGAGGAAGACCTCCCAGTTGTCACCCAACTGCGTGGTGTTCATGACGTAGGCGGAAATCGTATCGATCTCATACTCCGCATCGCGCTCACCGCGGCTGAAACGACGCTGCATCAGGCCGCGCGGATCGTCGACCACATTGCCCGCAGCGTCGATGATGCAGTAGGACTCGCTGGCGCCGAAGCGGCCGCCGACCACACAGTTGGTCTCGCCGGTCGCCTCGTAGTCGTATACGCCGTTATCCACCTCTTCGGTCATGTACTCGGTACCGAACACGAAGCGGCTCTCCTGGCCGACCAGCGCGGTATCCCAGAACAGGTTTGCCTGGGCGACGCCGTACTCGATCTCCTGCCAACCCTGGTGGGTGGAGAGCGACATGGTCGGCGCGCCGGGCGCCACCGGGTCGCTCTCGTCGCGCGTGGTGCCGCGCAAGCCGGTGGTGATATAGCCGTTATCGGTGGTGCCGTAGCGCACCGCAGCCGCCAGGCGCCAGTTGTCGCTGAGCTCGCCGTTCAGGCGCAGGGTCGTGGACAGCGCCTCGGTGTCGAGGAAGTCGTTGTCCTGGGCGTAGACGGGGATGTCTTCCACCGGCTTGCGTACTTCGCGGTCGAAGTAGGAACCGAGGTCAGGCACGTCGTCCGCCTCGAGGTAGTACACGTCCGCGATGGCGTTCCAGCGGTCGTTGATATTGGCGTAGCCGGAAAGCAGCGCACCGAGTCGTTCGCGCTCCAGTCCGTCGCGGTCGGGGATCTCCTCGGAGGCGCCCAGGCCGTTGAAGCGCAGGGCAAAGTCCTCGTTGATCTGCAGGTTGCTGTCCAGGGTGACGCGGTAGTAGTCGTCGGTACCCACCGAGGCGTCCACGATGCTGAAGCTCTCGTTCGGGTTGGCCGCCTTGGTAATGGTGTTGACCGCGCCGCCGGAGGAGCCGCGGCCGGCAAAAGTGGAGCTCGGTCCCTTGGTGATCTCGATCTGCTCCGCCGCGAAGCTTTCACGCGTGGTCATGCCCGGGTCGCGGATACCGTCGACGAAGACGTCGCTGCGCGCCTCGTGGCCGCGAATCACGTAGCGGTCGCCGAAGGCGTTGCCGTTCTCGCCCGTACCCAGCGTGACGCCGGCCTGGGAGCTGAGGATTTCCTTCAGGTCGCTCTTGCCGGAGTCCAGGATCTGGGTCTGGGTAAGGATGCTCATGGTCTGCGGCGTGCCGGCGAGGTCCGACAACTGGCGCATATCCCCCGAACGACTGGCGCGGTAATTGGAACCGGACACGCCGTAGACCTCCACGATCTCGATCGAACCCGGCTTGGCCCGGGCGACCTGCCCCTCGTCGGACGCCGCACACTGCTGGGCACTGTCAGCGGGATCGCACTGCTCCGCGGGCTCCTGTGCACTGGCTGCACTGGCGGCAAACGCCAGCATCAGGGCGTTGGCTCCGAGGGCCACACCGGTCAGGCCCTTCCCCGGGGCCATCGCTTGAGTCAGGGGGTTTTTCTTGTACATCGTTACTACGCCTGTGGTGGATGTGGGTTGAAGCTAACGACTGTAAAGAATTGCCGACTTTATGTAAATAAGAATGATTAGCATTTATATTACAAATACATGCCGGGCCAGGTCCCCCGCCTTGCCCCCAGCGGCAACGTATTATTCCCATTGCAGCCCTGCGGCCCACCTGTATACTTGCCGCCCCCTTCGCCGCAGACCCCCGCAGGCCTCCCCATGTCCGCTCCCAACGACGCGACCAGCTTCGCCGACCTCGCGCTTCCCGAGCCCCTGCAACAGGGCCTGCGGGACGTCGGTTATGAAACCCCCTCCGCCATCCAGGCGCGGACCATCCCCGTGCTGCTGCGCGGCTCGGACCTCGTCGGCCAGGCCCAGACCGGCACCGGCAAGACCGCCGCTTTTGCCCTGCCCGCACTGGCGCGGCTTGACCTTGCGCGCAATGTGCCGCAGGTGCTGGTACTCGCACCCACCCGCGAGCTGGCGATCCAGGTGGCCGAGGCCTTCCAGAAGTACGCGCACTACATGCCGGGCTTTCGCATCCTGCCGCTGTACGGCGGTTCCGACTACCGCGGGCAGCTGCGCCAGCTCGAACGCGGTGTGCATGTGATCGTCGGCACCCCGGGCCGGGTGATGGACCACATGCGCCGCGGCTCCCTCAAGCTGGACACCCTGCAACTGCTGGTGCTCGACGAAGCCGACGAAATGCTGCGCATGGGCTTTATCGACGACGTGGAGTGGGTGCTCACCCAGACACCGCCCGAGCGCCAGATCGCCCTGTTCTCCGCCACCATGCCCGACGCTATCCGCCGCATTGCGCTGCAGCACCTGCGCGAGCCCGAGCAGGTGACCATCGAGACCCGCTCGGTGACCAACGAGAACATCCACCAGCGTGTCTGGATGATGGCCGGCGTGCACAAGCTGGACGCCCTCACCCGCATCCTGGAAACAGAAGACACCGACGGCATCATTATTTTCGTGCGCACGCGGCTGGCGACCACGGAACTGGCAGACAAGCTGGCGGCGCGCGGCTACGTGGCCGCGGCACTCAACGGTGACGTGGCGCAAAAGCAGCGCGAAAAAACCGTGGACCAGCTCAAGCGCGGGCAACTGGATATCCTGGTCGCCACCGACGTCGCCGCTCGCGGCCTGGACGTCGAGCGCATCAGCCACGTGATCAACTACGACATTCCCTACGATGTGGAAGCCTACGTGCACCGCATCGGCCGCACCGGCCGCGCCGGGCGCCGCGGCGAGGCGATCCTGTTCGCCGCCAACCGCGAGCGCCGCCTGCTGCGCGCCATCGAACGCGCCACCGGCCAGCCTATCGAGCCGATGACCCTGCCGAGCACCGAACAGGTAGCGGACAAGCGCGCCGAGCGCTTCCGCCAGCGCATCACCGAGGTGCTGGCAACCCGCGACATCGACACCATGCGCGAACTGGTGAGCGGCTACCAGCAGGAGCACGGCGTGCCAGTGCTGGACATCGCCGCCGCGCTGGCGATCCTGGCGCAGGGTGACAAGGCAGTGCCGGGCAAGGGTGAGCAGAAGGCCGGGGCGGATACGGGTTTTTCCGCTGCATCACACGACGGTGAGCGCGGTCCGCGCGAAAGCAGTCGTGAAAGCAATCGCGGCGAGAAACGCTACGACGATCGCGACAGCAATAAAGGCAAGCGCCCGCGCAAGGACAATGCCACCCCGGCCCACGGTATGGAGCGTTTTCGTATCGAGGTGGGCCACGACCACGGCGTGAAGCCGGGCAACATCGTCGGCGCCATCGCCAACGAGGCGGACATCGATGCGCAGTACATCGGCCACATCGACATCTTCGACGACCACAGCACCGTGGAACTGCCCGAGGGCATGCCGCGGGAGTTGTTCCAGCACCTGAAGAACGTGTGGGTGAGCGGGCAGCGCTTGCAGATCAGTCGGGTCGGTGACGGTGTGGACAAGGGCCCGGACCGGAAAGCCCGCAAGGGCAAGCCCAACCTGTCCGCGCACAAGGGCAAGAAGCCGCCCGCGAGCAAAAAAACCCGCGGGCGCTAGTCGGAATTACTTGTATAAGCCGGTCACGTAGGCCGCTGTCGGCTCCGGCAGCAGGTCCTGCGGGTGGTCGCCGCCGAAGCTGGCCCACTTGCTCTTACCGGAATAGGTAGAGTTGGAGACCTGCTTGCCGCTGGCGGTATCGAAGACCACGACCTGTATCGTGATGCGGTCCGGCTTGCCCGACCACTCGGTGGCGCGCTCCTCCCAGTGCTGGATCGACGGCGTAACCAGATAGCCGTACTTCGCCGTGTCGATGCCGGAAAGGCAGGACTCGCCGCGACAGTGGGTGGCGATATCCGCGCGAACGGCGTTACCGGCGAAGGCCGTCCGGATGGCGTCGGCGGTCATCTGGCCGGAGTTGGCATAGGTGTCGCCCTCGAACTTTCCGTCTTCAGGCACAGCGACCAGAACGCCCCTGGACGGGTCGAGTTTCCCACTGAGCGCCACGGTGTCTGAATGCTGGTAGGTGGAACTGCAGCCGGCGATGGCCAGGCTCGCGAGCGCTATCAGGAACAGTCTTTTCATCTGCATCTCCGAAAGTTCAGGGGTTGGTGAAGCTGTCCAGAACTATAGTGCAGGCGGATAAATTAGCCGGGATATTATCAACGGGCGTGCCCATTGGCAGTCGCGTCACTTACACTAGCCGGATGACACTACTCGACATCCTCACCGCCCTGCTCATCGCCGGCCTCCCCCTGTTCCTGCTGTCCCTGCTACTGGTCTCCTGGGCCCTGCACCGCGGTTGGCTGACGGGTACCAGCGTCAAGGAACTCCAGGGCAGCCTGGACGCCCTGAAAAAATCCCAGAAGGACAAGAACAACAGCAACAAGGTGGATCCGGCGCTGGGCAAGTGGCTGCGCTTCGGCGGCGGCTTTTACGGGCTGGTCGCGCTGTATACGCTGCTGGTGATCGAGCTTGTCGACGTTTTCCGTTTCCTCGCCGGGCTGGCCGAACTGGTGATCGACCTGCGCCTGGGCGCGGTGGTTGGCCTGGCGATCGAGTTTTTCGTGAACGCGATCATGAACTTTGTCACGGCGATTGCCTGGCCCGCCTACTGGCTGGCGGACTCGCGCGACGCCTGGCAATTGCTGTTCTTCGCCTACGCGGGCTACTGGCTGGGGATCAAGACGGCGCAGTATGCCTGGCAGCGCGGCTGGGTCGAGGAAGCGGCGCAGCGCATCTCCGGGCTGCTCAAGCGCGAGATCTGAACGCCCTCCACTTGTCAGCGCCTTCTACGCGCAAGCTTCTGCTGCGCTATCCAGTCAGGGCGCGCTGACCGACGAGCGCTCAATCATGCCCACCGCCTGCTGGCCGTTCCAGCGGTACACGGCGCCGCCCTGGTGCAGGTTGAGGCCCCAGATGTCCGGGTTGGAGAGCCTGAAGGTGGAGAGAATCGTGCTGCCTTCAATGCGCGTAATGCCAAGTTCGGATTCCAGCTCAAGCGCCACGTCGTCGCCGCGCGCCACGAAGTCTTTCAGCCAGGGGATGACGACTGCCTTCGCCGCGTGCATCTTCCCGTCCACATAGACAAAGCCATGGTTCCAGGGCTGCTCGCCATCGTCGTGCACGGGGTAGGCGAGGTAGCCAAAGGCGCTGCCGTCCGGGAATACGGCGCCCTGCCAGCAGTGCCCGCGCAGGAACAGGCCGTCGGTGCGGATGCTCCGGCGCTTGACGCGCATGCCGACAACGTTGATCTCCCGCTGCGCTCCGTCGACCGTCACCGTACCCTGCCCGCGCATCATCTGCTCCAGGCGCCAGCCGAGGCCGACGGACAGGCCGTCGCGCTGTTCACCCTTGCCCAGTTTGAAGAAGACTTCCGGGCGGGTGTCCTGCACGAAGGCCGGGGTGGCCATCTCCAGTTCGATGTCGTACTGCACGGGCACCTGCGCCGCGGTGT
Organism: Mangrovimicrobium sediminis; assembly: GCF_004745945.1. GTDB lineage: Bacteria > Pseudomonadota > Gammaproteobacteria > Pseudomonadales > Halieaceae > Mangrovimicrobium > Mangrovimicrobium sediminis. The sequence continues at coordinate 73,925 of NZ_SRLE01000016.1, forward strand.
TCAGTTGCCGCGCGAGTTGCTCATCGACGTGTGTCTCCGCCATCGTGCCGTCGTAGGCGACACGCCAGCGGCGAAACGGCTGCAGGCACTGGAAGCTCAAAGGTCCGGCACCGAGGATGCTGGGCGTACCCGACGCGTCCAGCGTGCTCACCATGGGTTCCAGGCCGGCGCTGGAGAGAATGCGCCCATCGGCGAAGGCGGCCCCGGCATTGGTCCGCCGGTTTTCCCAGCTCCAGGGTTCGGCCTCGATGCCCATTCTCGGCAGGGCGAACTCCCCGCTTTCCTCGAACAGCCACATGGACGCGCCCTCGCGCACCCACTCGTAGGGCGGCGGCTCCGGGAGAAAATAGTCGTCTTCCGGGGCCAGGCCGCCGGTGAAGTCCTGGTTGATGTGCATCGCACCTACCTGTGAGTTTGTGGATCTATCCAATTCGCACCCGGCGCAACCGGTCGCGATCGGCCGGCGTACCGGCGCCTCCCGGGCGGCCCTGCTGATCCGCAAAGCCGCAACAATTAGCTAGTCGCAGACCAGCACGAGTTACACATCAACCGCCGCCGAGACCGAACCGCTCGCTGTAAAATGCGAAGCGTTCTCCCAGCGCACCGAGTTCGATGCCGTAGTCCGCGGCATCGTAGGTGTGCTCGCCGTGCTTGCCCCGCGGAGTTTCCCGGCGCCACTGCACTATCCTGTCGCGGGTTTCAGCGGTGAACTCCTCGCCCAGGAACGCGTACAGTCGCTCGAGCGTCGCGAAGGGATCCTGCTGGATGTCGTCGAAATACGCGTCGAAGAAACGCGCATCGTTGCCGCGCTCGCGAAACGCGAGCATGCGATGCAGGGCCTGCTCCCAGAATTCGGTGTTGAACCGCCCCAGGTAGTGTTTATCAAGGTGGTCGGAAAAACGCCGGGCGTGTTCGTAGTAAAGGTCCGCCACCGAGGGGATGACCCTGCGGATGTCCCGGTGCGTCATCCAGAACACCGCATCCGGGAACACCTCGTCCAGCGCCTCGATGAACATGCTGTGCGGGGGGCTTTTCAGGCGCCAGCGGTCGGGCGGGCAGCGCCACTGCAGCAGTTTCAGGGTGCGCTTGAGGTAGCGGTAGGCGGACACCATGTCCGCCTCCTCCACCAGCCAGCGCGAATAGCTGGGCACATGAAACATGGCCGAGTAGAAGTTGGACTTGAAGTCGTAGCCCATGATGATGCCGCACTCCAGGGCCGAAGTTGGCGAGGACGGCAGCATTTTTTGCAGGTTGGGATTTTCGCGGTAGCTCTGTTCCATGTTGCGCGCCATCTCCTGCACGCGGGAGTCGCTGTCTTCCTCGCCGCGCACCGGCGGGGGGCAGGGCTTCGGCCCCTCCCAGGAACGCAGGAACCGCACCGCCGGGTCCATGGCGACCATGTTGGAGAACACCGTCGAGCCGGTGCGCGGCAGGCCGAGGCCGATCAGCGGGCGGCGGATTTCGCCCTCGTCGATTTCCGGGTGACGCTGGTACCAGTCCTCCAGTTCCAGCCGGTTGACCAGCGCGCGGATGATCATTTCGTCGAAGGCGGCCTGGCCGGCGGCGGAGAGCCGCGCCTCGCTCTGCGCCGCGGCGAGCAGGCATTGCAGGCCTTCCTGATACGCGTCGTCGCCGAAATCGCCCAGACCGACGCGCTGTGACGCGCGCGCCAGGTAGTCTTCCATGCTGGCCATGGGTGAGCCTCTTATTATGTGTTGGCCGTGAGGTGTGGCGGGCGGACAAACCCCGGCGCTCGCCTGGACGCCCCGCGCCAAACGCCGGATGGGGAGAGCTTAGATCAGAATTCGCCGGGGCGGGGAACTCGGGTGCCGGAGAGCGCGGGGAGCTTGCTAGTGGCTGATCCCGAAGTACAACTCGATGCCCGCCAGGAAATTGGCCACCGCGATGGACGACAGGATCAAACCCATGACCCGGCTGACCACGCTGGCACCGCTGCGGCCGATCATTCGGTTGATGGCGCCGGAGAGCAGCATCAACACGTAGGCCACCAGCAGCACCGCCAGCAACACGAGAAAGGTCTGCGCCTGCTCGGCCAGGCTGAACTTGGAATTTTCAGTGAGCAGCACGGCGGCCAGCATGGCGCCAGGGCTGGCGATGGACGGCACGGCGAGCGGGAATATCGCCGTCTCCTGCTGCTTGTTGACCAGGCGAATCTCCTCGTCCGGCTTGCTGTCGCCGAAGATCATCTGCAGGGCAAAGATGAACAGGACGATGCCGCCCGCGATCTGGAACGCGGGAAGCGGGATGGACATCGCGGTAAGAATCAGCTCGCCTGCCACCACGAAGAACAGCAGTATGCCGGCGGCAGCGAGCGTCGCGGTCAATGCGATGCGGCGGCGGACGGAGTCTTCGAACTGGGCGGTGACGGCAATAAAGACCGGTACGGTACCTATCGGGTCCACGACCGCGAAGAACGTGATGAAGGTTGCTGCCAGGTCGATCATTGTGTTGTCTCTGAAATGCGGATGCGGAGCCTGCCCAAGGCACCCGCGACAGCGGCAACCGTCGCTGCTGCCTGTTCTTGCCAGGAGATTGGAACCAGTCGTCTGCCGCGGAGAACACGGCGATAGCCCCGCGCCTGATTATAGGGAACTGCCACGCGGTCGGCAGACTATTCGCCGGGCGGGGGAAACGCCTTCTTGAAAGTGAACGCCTGCGGGCCAGGACCCTGCTCACGCATCAGGGTCAGCCGCTCACCCGCCTCCTCGATGGAGGGCGTATGCCCGGCGGGCACCCACCACAGCACCATGTGCGACTCCGGCATCTTCTGGAACCACTCCTTCTTGCGACGCAGGATTTCCACGTGGGCGGAGCGGTACACGTAGTCGTGCAGGGCGTCGATCGACTCCCAGACCGAGAGGTTGGCGATGTAGTCGGCACCGAAGTGATCGATGCCGGTGGCGTCCCCTTCTTCGGTCTGCAAGCGCCAGACAAAACCGGGCGAGGTATCCGCCAGGGCATTGATGCGGTCGAGATTCACAACGAAATCAATCAGTTGGGGGGAGTCCAGCGGAGCGGACAGCCGGGCGATATTGAGCTGTGCCAGTTGGTGAGTGCTCACATTAGCGTTTCCTGAACAGAGAATAGGTGCGGTCATGCCGCCCGCTGAGCGCCGGTTCGTGAACACTCACAACAGTAGATGGGCCTGGTTCCCCGTGTTTCAAGGGCGATGCGCACACGTCATCCCCGACAGCGACCCGATGCGCGGCCATCCCCAGCCCGCGTGATTTCCGCCCTCACCATAAAGTCGCCATTTCCGGGGCCGATACCTCTGAATACGAAACCATTTGGCACCGCCGCAAGCGGGCCATTGGGGCAACCATGACTGTCGAATGGGAACAGGGGGCCACACCCCTGAAACATTCTTTCGGGAACTCTGACATGCATGTAGAACGGCTGAATCACGTATTGCACGGCCCGCGCTCACCCTCAGGAACCCGGTGCGTATCTGGCCGGCGGCGTGACGGCAGCATCCAGGTCCCCGCCCGGGAATCTCCCCGACATCGCCCCTGCCTCGCCACCACCCTGGAGACTGATCGTGAATCATGCATTTGAGGAGGTTTTCGACATCCCCAAACTCACCGAGTTGTGCGAGCGCTACACCAAAACCAACGGGGTAGTGACGGCACTGCTGGACCTCGAGGGCAACGTCCACGTAAAAACCGGCTGGCAGGATATCTGTACTCGCTTCCACCGGGTCAACGAGGTTTCCGCCAAGCGCTGCACGGAGAGCGACACCTGCCTCGCAGGCCAGCTTGCCGCCGGCAGCAACTACAACGTGTACCACTGCAAAAACGGCCTCGTGGACATCGCCGTGCCTATCCACGTGGACGGCGAGCACGTGGCGAATTTCTTTACCGGCCAGTTTTTCTTCGAGGCGCCCAACGAGGACTACTTCAGGAAGCAGGGCGAGGAACTCGGCTTTGAACTGATTCCGTACATGGATGCCCTGTCGCGTGTGCCAGTCTTCAAGGAAGAGGACATCCGCAAAATTGTCGAATTCCTTTCTGGGCTGGCACAGGTGTTTGGCGAAATGGCCAAGGCAAAACTGGATCTCATGGAGCTTCGCGAGGCAGAGCAAAAGCAGTTCGAAGAACTGCGCGAGGCCAAGGAGCAAATGGAGCGGCTCGCCATCGAAGATCCGCTCACCGGCCTGAAGAACCGCCGCGAGTTCTCCGCCCGGCTGGAGAGTGAATTCCACCGCGCCGGCCGCTACCAGCACCCGATGTCACTGGTGATTATCGACGTCGACAATTTCAAGGAGATCAACGATACCCACGGCCACGCAGCGGGTGACGAGGTGCTCAAGGCCGTATCCAGGTTGCTGCTTGGCTCCGTGCGCCAGTCCGACCTCGTCGCGCGCATCGGCGGGGACGAATTCTGCATCCTCTGCCCGGAGAGCAGCGCGGACGATGTCGAGGGGCTTATGGAGCGTGTATGCAGGGAGATTTCAGAGCTAGAGTTCTGTGTGCACGGGAATGCATTCCGGGTGACCTGCAGCTTCGGGCTGGCGGGGTATGTCGGGCTTTGCCGCAACCCGGACGAGTTACTGGTATGCGCAGACAAATCACTCTACGAAGCGAAACAGCGCGGCCGCAACTGCGTGGTCAAATACCTGTGCAAGGAATCCGAAAACCTCGAGCTCAAGGTGTTGATGGGGCAGGGAAGGGGCTGACCCTCACCCACGCGACAGCCGGGCACCGGCCAGGCACGCGACGACGATAGCTACCGCATAGGCCAACGCCTGCGCGGCGAGGTCCACCAGGTTGGAACTGAGAATCTCACTGGCCAGGTACTGGTAGGGGAAATATCCGGCCAGGCCCGCGAGGAACACCACGGCCAGGCTGACGTTCCGCTGCAAAAAGCCCACCACCAGTCCGGGGAGGAAAAGGACCAGTTGGCCGAGAGGCAGCACGCAGAGAAAGGTGACGGCGCCCAGGAGTTGGTCCGTGGACACGTGCTCGAGGGCGTATAGCTCCCGGCGCAGGAGGCCGGCGGCGCCTGCCAGGAGGATCAACAGGATGGCGAATATCAGGCTTCTGCCGCTCATGGGGTTTGGGGTCCTGGTGGGTTGGAGTGGGGCGGCAACAGTCTACAGCATTCACAACCCCGCGGGTCAGGCTCCTGAACTGGAGAGGGGTCAGAGTCACGACTCTGACCCCGGTTTCGCCCACCCCGACTCTAGCCCAGAGAAAGAACAGAGGTGCTACTCTGTCCACCAACCGCTCGCATCGCTAAACGGAGGGCACCATCTGGTAGACTCTTACAATGAGAGCCAGCGGGGGAACAACTGCCACTAGCGCCAACACCGACACCAGAACCTGCTTCCAACAAACAAGTTTGTAGATTCCCGTAACGACAGCGGCAATCCAGGCCAGGAAGCCAATCAGACCGATCGGGAGTGCGATTGTCGCTACTACCACCTTCGGCAGACCCAGCGCGAACAGAACACCAAACGCAAGATACATAAGCGGAATCAACAACCAGCCAGTAAGGGCGAGCAGCAAGGGATTTCCGATGATTTTCTTAAGCATGGAAACTCGGCAGCAATCCTGAACGTGACACCTCGTTACGGCATGAAAAGCGATGCCTACCGCGAAGTTCTGTCACTGGGAAGCGCGCTTCAAATATTCCTTCCAAACGAATCCACCAAAGGTAGCAAATCCATAGACGTGGTCAGCGTCCAGGAAGTAAAAGCGGTCGATGGAATTGTCATCCACTTCGTAGACCTCCATCACGAATAGCGGACCCTGCTGGTGAGAATAAACGACCTCCATGGCGTATGGACCGGCCACATTACCATTCGACCAAAGGTTTTCCCTGGTTTCCTGGGTCAACCTGAACTTCACGTTTCTTCCGCAGGGGCCGTCTCTGTAGCAAGCCACCAGATGTTCCGGAGCGCCTTCTGTGCTCTCCAGTTCAGCGAGTGTCTTCTCGTGGTCGAATTCCCAGATACCTGGCAGCCAGCTTTCGTCTGCTGTAACGCCACAGGACGCAATCACAAGGGATATAGCGACAGCTTTCGGGAAGAGAGAGTTAACTGAACTCATCAGTCATCCCGGGTTCTCATCGTCACTGTCTCGCCGCTTGACACGCAGGTAGCGAACAATGGAACTGTGACCCGTAACACCATAGAAGCCAAAATAGCAGGCCATTAGAATCATGCCCACCATGTTGTGTGTTTCAATCGGCGCGCCGTCTTCAATTGAGCGCCAGGCCTCGGAAACACAAAAGAGCAAGAGGCATGCGCATAGTAGAAATCCGAGAAATCTGAGAGTACTCAATGGGAAGAGACTACCGGATTTACCAAGAATATCCATACGCACACATTAAGAACAAAATACTCAGCTTTCACGCTCTGTGGAACGAGGATATTCACCCGCTAACCTTCAAGGATTCTCCCGTCATATGACGGGCCGCCGGTGACCCGAGGAACAAAGCCACATCCGCAACATCCTCGGCAACCGCGACTCGCTGCAGCGTGCCGGACTGACTGACGCGCTCGCGCATCTTCTCGATACCACCGGGCGGCGCCTGCTTCTGGAACCACTCCGTATCGATGAACCCGGGGCAGATGTTATTGACGCGGATGCGCGGCCCCATCTCACGCGCCAGCCACTGGCCAAGTGCGATCATGCCGGCCTTGGAGGCAGTGTAGGAGGGTGAGGTGCCGATACCGGAGAGCCCTGCCACAGAGGCCGTGTTGACGATGGCGGCACGGTCCGAGGCTTCAAGCAGCGGACGCGCTGCCCTGGCCATCTGGAATGCGCCGATGACATTTACGCGATAGTCGTAGAGGAAGTCTTCGGCGGTGTAGGAGTTGAAGTCGCCGTCGCGGGCTACACCGGCGTTGTTGAACAGGGCGTCGATTCGACCGTAGGGTTGGGCAGAGGCGATGATTTTCTGGCAGTCGTCCTCTTCGGCTACGTTACCCTGGACGACTATTGCTTCGGCGCCGGCGGAGCGAACCATTTCTGCGGTTTGTTCTGCAGGGGCGGGGTTGTTGGCGTAGTTGATGACTACCGCGAGCGCGCCAGTGTTGGCGGCGCCAGAAGCTATGGCTCGGCCCAGGCCTGTAGACGCCCCGGTTACGACCACTACACTCTTCTTGTACGAAACTGGCATTGAGCTTCCATCGTATGTTGCGTTTCCAGCAGGGACTCCATGAGAGCCAACTGCTAAAACGATTCCAGATATCTATTTGTATAGCGGCAGCCGAAGGGTGTCCTCAAGCGTGCCGCCGACACTCATGCGCGATGCAAGCTCCGCACATGCCGGCCTCAGTAGAGGCGAAACGCGGCGGAACGGAGGTACGACCGCTACATGCGGGGGCAATAGCGGTTCGCTCCTGCGGCATCACAAAGACACGAATTCATCGATTTGCCTCGTAGTAAAGATAGCCAACATGGACCGCTGGTACTACAGCAGGCGCTCCGAGCGCAAACAGCCCGGAAAGCTCTGAATGAGGCAAAAATCGGACAATGGACTGCTCCCACCCCCTACTCCCCCCAAAAACCACCTCGCCTGCGCCGAACAATACAATCAATACTGATACGCTATATAAAAGAATGAATCCTACCCAATCAGGCCTCTTGAGGGCCGCAGACCCCGTCTTCAAATATCGGACCAAACTCACAGATACCGAGGATAACGATGCCATACAAACCAGAAAGGGCAGGGCAATGAACAGAAATACGCCGGACTCTCCAATAGTGGTGAAAATCAGCCCTGCACTCGGGACCGCAATAAGTACGGAGAGAACGCATAGAGGAACTAGAAGAATGATTCCTTCAGCCCATAAAATTTGGCGTCCAATCCTCAAGGTACATCACGCCTAAGGCTGCGGCGTGTGAGCGGCTCCCGCGTGAAGCGCCCTTGCTGCATTGACTCGCTAAGCATAATCCGCGCTCCACGTGATGCCAGATATCGACTGATTTTCCTCCAGCACCGACGCGACACCCTCAAGAAGCGCGGACGCGGCCTCAGTAGGAGCCTTGTTCCGGCCAAAGATACCCTTGGCTCTTGGAGAGAGATAAATGCGCCGCCGGTCTACGCCGTCTGGATCGTTTCCACAGCAACGCCAATACTCGTTGTCCTCAACAACGTACTCGATAAACCAGCCCCAATCTTCGATATTCGGATAGGTAGTCTCTATACCAATCTTGGCCAGTTCCTGGCAGAGCCACCACGCCAGTTCTGCACCGTAGACTTGTGGACTGACTTGAGCATCTTCAGAAAGAACGGGTCGAAAGATATCGGATGTGAATTCTACGCACGTATTCATCGGAGTATGCTTAACGCCGCGCTCTGCGGCAAATTTGGAGCGGAGCGCAAAATTTGTCAGACAGCAGCGCCTTGTTATACGGTGCCTGCATCTGAATCTAATCATACAATTTGTCCAAACGCGTTACTCCATTCTACGCTTTGTCGATTAAAGACGATGAGGGCCGATAATTGGGCACTGTGGGAATACAGGTTCAAGTATTAACGTGTGATATTTCGCTCTAGTAACCGCAACACGTAATATTTTCCGGCTTCGTCGGTAAGGGGGTGTATCACCCCACCAGACGAAAGAAGACTCAAGTGTTTGTCCGTTGTGCCGCCCCTCTCGTACAACAATAACACCATCAAATTGCTTACCTTTGGATTTATGGATCGTCATTACTTGGATGCCCGGCGGGTCATCAACTCCGTTTAAGATCTGATCTTGTGCCAATGCTGTATCAAGCACTTCTCTTGCGTTAGTGTACTGACCATCCCGCATCCATACGCTCCCTAGGCCGGCGCTTATACGGCGCCCCCGGTTAAAGGCAACCAAATAGTCTAAATTTCGAGCGACCTCAATCAAATCCTTATCTTGTGTCTTACGAAGCTCTCTTTTAACGAAATTCCAGTCCTTCGCTGGATCTCCCTCCAAGCTATTAGATCTCATGGAATCTATAAGACCGAGCACATTTTGAACAAAGCCGGCATTGGAAACTTTACCCGACTTAACTTTTGCAGCCCACGCTAGCCACTTAGTGGCCGATGCCCGTCCCGCTGCCTTTTTTGCTGACGCTAACAACTCTAGCGCACAAGCTAAATCACTCAGTCGACTGGACTCTAATTTTGGTTCCAATAGAAAAGCGGCGAATCTGGCGTTTAATATCGCCTCAGCTTCGTCAAAAGCAAGACTGTGTCGTACTGGTTTTTCCTCAGAATTTAAAGCTGCTGAAATTCTTGCCGCTGATGCTCCAGAATGCGTCAGTATTGCAATGCTTCTCGCGTATGATCCTGTAGATTTGCGGATGGTGCGATGCAACATACCAAGGGACATTCTGAGAACAATATTTTGACCCCGAGTCTTAGGGTTATAAGATAAAGATGAGATTCCAGCGTAGGGTGCTCCTCTTACGTTTCCTAAAAGGATATCCTGACCAAACACAGCAATCTCAGTTCCTGAACTTCGATGGTTCTGAGTTCCTAAATCAATCTCAAGGGGATTTAAAGCAGCCTTTATTGCCAGTATTCTTTCTGGACCCACACCGGGAAGGTGGTCAAATATTTGTTGTTCCAAATCGGCCAAGCAAATAATCTGGCTGTTTCTTGATAAGAATTCGATACATTTCCAAGCTTCTGGCCCGGTATCTTGAGCTTCATCCACAATGATAAGTGGATACTTCTTTGAAACAAGATCTCTTATGTGCTCGCTTCTTTCAATTAGACCCAACGCATTCCCTGAAAAAAGATCAAACGCAATCAGGCCATCTTCCAAGAACAGTCGCTGACGCTCATTGAGCCAACTCACCCAATCTGGATTATTTTCATTTCGATCCTTCTTTTTGATCGAACCATAATGGATTTTTTCGTCTGAAGGCAGGAGTATTTTTATTTTCTTTGGGGCGCCAATGAGATATCCATGCGTGGAAATTAGCGACCAAAAAAAGGAATGGAACGTTTGCATACTCAGCATAGTCCGTTGCTCTTTTGGAACTTGCTGCCGCATGGCCTCACCAACGCGCGCAACAGCAGCTCTAGAAAAGCTAAGGAATAATACAGATTGCCAATCTTCCATCCCCGAAGTGATTCGAGCAATTGCTTTCTTTAGTGCAATTGTCGTTTTGCCACTACCAGGGCCACCAATCACTAACGCATGACCGGAGCAATTCAAAAGACTTTGACGAAGCTGGCAAATTTCCAAGCCCTCGTTCTGACTCAAAGTAAATCCGCCTCATCTACTTCACCAGGTTCATGGTCAGCACTCGACACATTAGGGAACAACTCATACACTTTGTGTAGAAATTCTACTACGGTTTGAGGAAGTTCATCGGCGGAGCAACCCTCAAGCAATCTGGCAGCCCAACCAGTTCCTTTGCTACTTTTTAGAGCCGATTTCACAAGCTTCTTTAGATCATCATCAACAGGCCTTTCTTCAGGAATTTGAAAGCCACCGCAGTCGCCCGATTCACGCAAGTCGTTCATGAAATCCCACTGTCTATCAAGGCATACTTCGTTGACGATAAGTGCTTCAAACCCCGCATGAGGATGTTCAAAGTCCACATCAAAAGCATCTATTAGTTCTTGTTTCTTTTCCTGCTTACGCTCGATATAGTCATAAAAAGAAAATGTTGTTAATCCGAGATCCTTAAAAAATCTACCAAATTTTGACATATTGCTTTCAGTTTCAGCATCAAAGAATACGACGCCTGCTATATCTAGCGGCTGCAAATCCGGGTTGCTTTCTTCCATTATTCTGGCTGCGACAGGAAGCGAATGAAACTCTGTTAATCCCTCAACAACAATCGCGCCTTTGCCTAACATACACTCCGATAGCCCTCTTCGAGCGTAGCGCTGAAAGTCTTTACTTTTTAGACCGCTCGCATCCGATATCTTCATACAAGAAACACAAGCCTCTTCGTCACGCTTTAACAGCAGTGTTTGACTGGGCTCAAATCGCTCAATGACAAAAGGAGAATGCGATGTCACAAAAGCTTGACTAGTATTTCGCAGTAAATAGTCCGCTATTCTGCGCTGAGTATGAGGAGGAAGAGCAATTTCGGGCTCCTCCATGGCAAAAATCACTGAACTCGGTTTTAGTTCAGCTATGAATGACAGCAAAGCAAGCACTAAAACATTTAACGTTCCCGTTCCAACCTGTTGAAAAGGAACTGGGGATTGATCCTTGGACATAGACAAGAAAAACGCCATTGTTTTTCGAAGATGTTCTCTTGTCAGCTGTGAAACGTAGAGCTTAGTGGCGCGTCCATCTATGTCAGAGGAAATATATTTTCCCAGTCGCTCTTCTATCGAGGTAAGTACCGGGTCAAGATGGGCTGCATCTTCCTCAATATTAAGATTACGTAAACGATCAATGGCCTTCTCCCACAAGCCCGCACGGGCGCCTTCCAGACGTAGGATAATGTCGAGAAGAGAGCCTCGCTCCAAGCTCAGAGCTCGGGAACCAGTTCTGAGGGTTCGAAGATACAAAAAGCCAAATAATCGTTTAACTGGCTTTCCAACTTTATCAAGTTCACCTGGTTCCGCAGTTGGGCTATGAGAGTAATATGTTTGCGCCTCAAATTCGTCTTCTTCCCTATTGTAGATTCCAATAGTTTCAAGACGTAGGCATTTTTCAGAAGAAGGTGGATTTGCCGCAGCAAGCTCACCAGGTGAAAGACATCGAAGTTCTTCAGCGCTCCAGAATTCCAAGTGTTGACCACATCGGCTTTCTACTTTATCGCTTAATCCGGTGAGTACCACTTCGATTCTAATTGGTAACGACTCCGAATCTTCACCTTCAACGTCACTGCTTTTCAGGTACTGCGCATTATAAAAGTCAAACTCCTCAACCGGAGGGAATCGGGATAGTCGATCTGGCCCAAGGACTAGATCAATGGCCTCACATATCGTGCTTTTGCCTATATTGTTGGGGCCCAATATTAGGCTATGCCCATCAAAAAGTAATCTTGACTCTTTAATGCTTCTGAAATTGATTATGTTTAGACTTACTATCTTCAATTCCCTATGCCCCTATTATGTTCTCAAAGTACGCTCGGATGACCGCAAACAAGAAGAGCATATATCCGCCAATATTCGAAGACGGATGATTGTGCCCCACCGTGCCGTATAACGCCTCAATAACGGGCCGGCGCACGCAATGCGGAGGTCCAGCGCCGCAGGCGCGAAGTTGATTGACTTGTTATAGGCCATGCATGCCTACCCTGGAAAGAAGATCTTTTAACAAAAGCTTAGAGTCACGATCGTGGTTTGGATATTGTGCTCTGGCCCCATTGGCGCTGCCAGCAGGGTGGATCATTGGCAGCACAATAGTTGAACGCCATTTGAATTGGCGACCAACTACATCAGGGACTTTGACTTCACTAGGTTTTGTGATTCCAATTTCAGCTAAACAATACCCAGGCTCGTCTGTTTCTTTAAGTTTTAGAAATGCTTTCCACGAAAGCCCGCCCAAACATACGAGTAATTTTGGTGAAACGATTTTCATCTGTTTTTCTAGGAATGGTAGGCAATTTGCGACTTCACCGACACTAGGCATGCGATCGGTTGAAGAATTTTTGCGCCGACCAGGAAAACATTTCGTCACAGACGTTTGGTAAACCAGTCTGTCAAAGTCGTCTAACCCACAAGTTTTGAAGAGCGCCTTTATGGATTGTCCTGCGCCCCCTTGAAACGGAGCATTTTTTTCGTACTCCGTTATACCTGGAGCTTGGCCTAAAAGGAAAACAGGATGTTCGGCACCGCCACTAAAAATAGGTCTCGGCACGACGCCATACTTGCTTAAAGTGCCCGCGCATAAGCGACACTGAGTCATTCTTTTTTCTAGATTTTCAAGCATGCTGCAAACTCACCCAGGGCCTAGAGCGCTGCAGGCTGTGGTCGCTGTAAGCGGTCCGTAGCCCTGCCTTGTTAACTCTGTCAATCGCTCCAACCTGCGAATTCATCTATTCCACCTTCGATTATTCGATATTGCCTACAACCCAGATCGCCGAATATTTCATCCGCCAGGGGAATGGCAGCATGAGCATTGTGATAGATATCTAGGTAAACGCCATTCTCACTGTCGCTCAATACAGCGAGAGCACTAATTGTTGTATTGTGGTCTTCGGTAAGTTTTTTCCTCGGGCCAGATTTTCTCTCTAACAATTCAGGCCTATTACTCATGGAGACAGGCCGAGAGAAAACTATAGTATCCAAGCCATACATTGCGGTCTTTATGTGGTAAGGATCTAGTATGTTTGCCAAAGGAACAGTGCTGTACAGAATTAGTACTCCCGGAAACCTTCCTTTCGCAAGCGCTATTATTTGCGGTGCGGCGCTTGTGATCTTTCCACGCACTCTCGCACCAGGCGTACTATCTCCGACAACAAATCCTTTTTCTTTAAATTTCTTATAATTAGCTATATCGTCTTTGTTGGGATTAAATTGCTTTACTTCGGCAACTACAGTCTGGCTCCCTATAGTTAGGAAATAGTCTGGACTTTTGCCATGCCCCTCTTCAATTTTTTCCCATTGAACTGATTTGTCGTCACAGTACGCTTCAAACTTTGCTTCCGACTCCGTCTTCATTTGAGTTAACGCCGCCATAAACGGCGCGAGCTTGCGAGCGTCCGGCGACCGTAGGGAGCGAATTTGATGACCTTGTTAGATGACATTTTAGAACCCACCACGAACTTGTGCGCCTAGCCATGCGCCATACATAAACACCGGGATGAAACCCAAAATTGCAGCGATAGGAAACATGATTAATTGGCCAAGACCTTCCTCGGCCATGTCGATGGCCGTAACTATGATAGCGGCCACCATCATACCCACCCATGACAGAATGCCCCCGATTACTATTAGCCCTACTGAGAACCAAAAGTCGGGGATAAAATCTATGCGCCCTTTAACTACACCTGGGTGAATTGAATCTAGGATACCCAGAACAAACATGAGTGCAATGCCACCAAGAACAAGTGTTTGTAATGACTGTAACTGACCCAATATTGGGATGAATGCAAGAACGATAGCAGCTACTACGAGCACACCAACAAGCTTAAAAAATGCACCTGGAGCCATTGTTATGAGTTGCCAAGGAAAACTCCATGCAGCATCTTCAGCGAAGCCGAAAATGATTGGCGCAATAGTGAGTATCATTACAGCTAGCGCTGCTACTTGAAGTACGGGCATTAACAGCATGCTCAGACAGCCCGCTATCCCAGCAGCCGATTCATTTTTTTGCATAACCATACCAACAGCAATCATTGGGATGAAGAAAATGGCTAGGTACTCAAGGCCCGCCACATATGTTTCCCAATATGTGAGCACTTTAAGGCCAGCAACGACGGAATCCCAGAACATGGCTACTTTCCTTTTTTGTCATCTAACACTTAAGTAAAAAGACGGGTCCAAAAAAGCCCAAATCCCAGATTGCAGATTGCAGATTGCAGATTGCAGATTCGACAACCTGACCAAAGCTGTAGATATCAATCACCCGCCATGCTCCTTGGCAAACATATCCCTAAAACAACAGACAGGATTCCCCCTAAAAAAACCACCAAGGCAAACCCCAAAAGAACGATCGGGCAACCACCCAACCCAACTACCGAATACTAAAAACCCTCTCCCGATACTCCCCCGGCGTCTCCCCCGTATCCCGCCTGAAGGCATACCCAAAAGAAGAGGGCGAAGAAAACCCCAACTCACAAGCAATCGCCTTGATACTTTTATCCGTCGCCAACAACTGCCGCGCCCGACTCAACCGATTCTGCGCAATATAATCCCCAACCGAACACCCGCGGCTGGCCCGGAACCCACGCGTCAACTGCCGCACCGAAATCCGGCACAACTCGGCCAGCTCCGCCAGCGAGGGCATGCTGCCATCCTCGTGCAGCCGCTCATCGATCAAGCGCAGCCGCCACGGCGCCAGGCCGCCGCTGTCCTCGCGGTCGTCGATACTGGAGCAGTAGCGCCGCAGTTCGATCGCTAGTTGCGCGGCAATCAGTTCCACCAGCGCCTCGCTGGCGAAGCCGGGATGGCGGAGTTCCTCGGCCAGGCGAAGCATCAGGCCGTGGATGCTGGTTTCGGTAATGTCCAGGCTGGCGCGCAGGCGCTGGTCGGTCCAGCTAAGTTCGCCGTCGAACCACTGCTGCACGTTGTCGGGGTTGAGGTGGCACAGGATGGAGGTCTGGCGCTGGCCGCCGTCGCTGCGGGCCTGCACGGTCTCGCCGGCGGGAAGCAGGAAGACCTTGCCCAGGCGTTCGAAGCGCTGGGGGCTCCAGCGGTCGCAGTAGCGGGCACGGGCGTTGTCGGGGCGCGGGGTGAGGCACAGGTCCAGCCAGTAGGCGTCGTTGCGCTGCATCACGTTGTCCACGGGGCCGTGCATGTCGAAGCGCACGAGTTGCGCGCGTGCCAGGGGCACCGCGAGTTCGGCGTCCACCTGCATGCTGGAGTGCTGGATCTGGCCCATGTGTTATCCCCTCGACGTTCGCGCGGGTTTGTGCGGGACCGGCCATTATAGCCGCCCCGGCGGCCTGCGAGAACCGGGGCCAATGGCCCGATTCCACTACCCCGGCCCACGGTCGATATCCGGGCCGGTTGCCGCCTGCCCGTGGCGGGCGCAGACTATGCTGTTGAGCATCAATCGATAATAGTACCCGCAACAGGAGAAGATAATGAGCAAAGGTCTGTTCGATCTCAGCGGCAAGGTGGCCCTGGTCACCGGCGGCAACAGCGGCATCGGTCTCGGTTTCGCCCGCGGCATTGCCAAGCAGGGCGGCGACGTCGTCATCTGGGGCCGCAACGCGGACAAGAACGCCGAGGCCGTCGAGGAACTGAAAGGCTTCGGCGTGCGCGCCTCCGCCAATTCCGTGGACGTCTCCTCCCAGGAAGACGTGGTCGCCGGCTTCGTCGCGCTCATGGAAGAATACGGCCGCGTGGACACGGTCATCGCCAACGCCGGCATGCCGCCGAACACCCAGTCCTGCCTCACCGCCACGGCGGAGCAGTACCACGAGTTGCTGGGCACCAACATGCACGGCGCGTTCTACACTCTGCAGGAGGGCGCCAAGCACATGGTAGCGCGGGCGGAGGCCGGCGAACCCGGTGGCTCACTGGTCTTCTGCGGCAGCCTGTCCATGTTCCAGGGCGTGCCGGGCATTGTCGGCTACGCCGCGGCCAAGGGCGGCATCGGCGCCGTGGTGCGCTGCATGGCGGCGGAGCTGGGCAAGTTCGGCATCCGCGCCAACAACATCGCCCCGGGCTATATCAAGACGGGCTTTATGGGCGGCGACCGCGATGGCCAGATCGAGCCGCCGGAGAAGTGGTCGGATATCGACAAGTACTTCGCGTCCAAGGCAGCCATCGCCCGCCCGGGCTTCCCGCAGGATTTCGAGGGTATCGCGGCCTACCTGGCCAGCGACGCTTCCAGCTGGCACACCGGCGATACGCTCGTGATCGACGGCGCCGCGCTGATCATGATGTAGGAGAGACCCCATGCGCCATGTACTGAATATCCACGAGGTCGACGACGTGCGCCTCGACGAAACCGACATCCCCACCCCGGGCAGCAAGGACGTGATGATCGACGTGAAAGCCTGCGGCATCTGCGGCTCGGACCTCAGCTATATCAAGGTCGGCGGCATCATGCGCCAGCCCGGCGGCGTCACCCCCATCGGCCACGAAGCGGCGGGGCAGATCAGCTTCGTCGGTGACGAGGTCGAAGGGCTGAGCGTGGGCCAGCGGGTCGTCATCAACCCGATGCAGACCGCCTCCTTTATCGGCAGCGGCGGCCCGGAAGGCGCCTTCACCGAGCAACTGCTGGTGGCCGGTGCCCAGGTGGGCGACAGCATCCTGCCGATTCCCGACGACCTGCCCTACGACATCGCCGCCCTCACCGAGCCGCTGGCGGTGGCCATGCACGGCGTAAACCGCGCGGATGTGAAACCCGGCGACAAGGTCGTGGTGTTCGGCTGCGGCCCCATCGGCCTGGGCATGGTGTTCTGGCTGCTGGAGCGCGGCATCAAGGATGTGGTCGCGCTGGACCTCTCCGAGGAGCGCCTTGAGCGCGCCCGCTCCCTGGGCGCCCAGGCGGCCCTGAACCCCGCCGAGATCGACCTGAAAGAGACCCTCTACGAGTTGCACGGCCGCACCCGCATCCTCAACCGCGAGGCAGTCGGTACCGACGCGTTTATCGACGCCGCCGGTGCGCCGAATATCCTCATGCAGGTCATCGGCATGGCCAAGTTCCAGTCGAAGCTGGTCGTCACCGCCGCCTACATGAAGCCGGTGGAGATTCACCTGGGCGCCATGCTCACCACCGAGATGAGCATCACCACGGCGATGGGCTACCCCACGGAAATGCCCGAGGTGCTGGCCGCCCTGCCCGCCCTGAAGGACAAGCTGGGGCCGATGATCAGCCACCACTACCCGCTGGACCAGGTGATCGACGCGCTGAAGACCGCGGCTTCGCCCTCCTCCGCCAAGGTGATGATCGACATCAACAAGGAGTGAGCCCATGGCCGCCGACAACGCTAACGACAAACCGCTGCTCGCCTCCCTGGTCCAGGCCGGGGACGCGCAGACGGAGGCCGTCGCCCTCAACGACTTCATCTACATGGCGAAGGACATCTCCAACGCCTACCTGGTGACTACCGCCGACGGCGACGTGATGATCAACACCGGCTTCATGGGCGGCGCCGAGCGCAACAAGGCGCTGTTCGCGCCCGAGCGCACCGGCGCGCTCAAGGCCATCGTGCTCACCCAGGCGCACCCGGACCACTACGGCGGCGTGCCCGCCTTCGTGGAGGACGGCACGCAAATCATCACCGGCCCCGGCTTCACCGACACCCGCGCCTACTTCGACATGCTCGACGCCTACATCCGCCGCCGCTCCGGCGTGCTGTGGACGGGCACGGTAAAGGGCCGCGACCTGCAAGTGCCGGATGTGAAGCCGGACATTGAGGCCGAGGGTGGCTACAGCTTCGAGGTCGGCGGTCGCACCTTCGAGGTCATCCCCACCCCCGGCGGCGAGTCGCTCGATGCCGTCGTCGTGTGGATGCCCAAGGAAAAGGTCGTCTTCACCGGCAACCTGTTCGGCCCGGTGTTCCTGTCCATGCCCAACCTCTCCACCGTGCGCGGCGACAAGCCCCGCTCCGCGGCGAAGTACCTTGAGTGCCTGGACAAGGTGCGCCAGCTCGGCGCGGAGCTTCTCGTCACCGGCCACGGCGAACCGATCGCCGGCGCCGCGCAGATCCGCGCGGGTCTCGACAAGATGTACGCGGCGGTGAGCTACGTGCACGACGAGACCGTCGCCGGCATGAACGCAGGCAAGGACGTGGACACGTTGATGCAGGAAATAACCCTGCCCGAGGAGATTCGCATCGGCGAATTCCACGGCAAGGTAAGCTGGGCGGTACGCACCATCTGGGAGGAGTACACCGGCTGGTTCAAGCTGGAATCCCCGGCGGAACTCTACCCGGTGCCGCGCAGCGCGGTGGACCGCGACCTGGTGGAACTGGCCGGCGGCGCCGACCCGCTGGCAGGCCGCGCGCGGCAGAAGTTGGAGGCCGGCGAGCCGGTGGCGGCGCTGCACCTGACGGACATCGCCCTGGGCGTGGTGCCGGATCACGGCGGCGCGCTGGCGGTGCGCAAGGACGCCCTGCAGGCGCTGATGCAACAGTCCGGCGGCAGTAACCTCAGCGAGGTGATGTGGTTGAAAACCGAGCTGGGCAAGGTGAGCGCGCGGCTCGGCGAGGGGTAAACCTGGCCTGGTCAGGCCGGGTTATATGTATTCCGGACCTGGCACAGGCCAGCTGAACCAAAGGGGCGCACACGGGTAACCAGGTGCGCCCCTGATGTTTTCTCCGCTATAAAAACTCCGCGCCGACTCCGCCAAACGCGAACACATTCCAGCGCGCAAAGCACCGGGGCGCCTATAGGCCTCAACGCTTCACACTCTTCCTGACATACGCGGGCGTGTAATAGCTCTTGTCGCGGTACGGCACCGTGTAATCGACCTCGTCCCGCTCCAGGGTCACCCAGCGCAGCATGTAGTGGCCGGACGGAAGGTCGTGGAACACGGTAATCTGCTTGGCGTAGCACTCGATGTCGTACTGGTAGATCGAGGCGAAAAAGCCCACCCGCCACAGGTTGCCGCGGCTGTCGAAATTCTCCGACAGCACGAAGTTCCAGCTGTCCTCGTCCACGTACCAGCGGCGCTTGCTGTAGGCGTGGCGCTTGCCCGGCGCCAGGTTGCCCTCGACGATCCACACCCGGTGCAGCTCGTAGCGCAGGTAGTCCGGGTTCATGTGGTTGACGGTCAGGCGGTCGTCCAGGTCGCCGCGCCGCGGGTCGTTGAGGATGTAGTTGTGGTAGGGAATGTAGATCTCGCGCTTGCCCAGTAGCGTGTAGGTGAAGCGGTCCAGCGCGCCGTTGAAGCCCTCGTTGTCGTCGATGGTCTGCAGGCCGCCGGGGCCGTCCGGGTTGTCGTAGCCCACCGCCGGGGCCTTGCGCACGCGGCGCGTGTCCGGCCGGTACTGCCAGGCATTGCGCGCGCTGTTCTTGTAGTCGACGGGCTCCTGGGCCACGGTCACCTCGCCCTTGAGCCGCGGCGGCGCCAGGCGCTCGCCGAAGGCGAAGGCGATGTATTCGCCCACCACCTCTTCCGTGGTGGGAATCGGGTTGTCCGGGTCGTTGAAGGGAATCGACTGGGCGAAGTCCTGGGCCTCGTGGGCGCGCTCGCCATTGGCGAACACGCCGTACGCATCGGAAATGCCGTTCAGGGTGTTGTGGCAGTAGTTGGAGCGGGTATTCCACAGCACTTGCTCGGGGCCATCGGGAATCGGGAAGGCGATGCCACCGGTGTATTGCTTGAGGCCCTCGGCATCGTGGGTCAGCTCGGTGTTGCGCGCGTTCCAGGCAGCCTTGTCGATCATGCGCTGCTGGTAGTTGAAGTCGCGGTGCGAGGGGTATACGTCCATGCGAAAGCTCGGGTAGCGCTCGAACAGCGCGGCCTGGCCCTCGGAGAGTCGGTCCTTGTACTGCGCATAGTTCTCCGCGGTAATCGAGAACAGCGGCTTTTCATCCGCGTAGGGGCTCACCGCCTTGCTCTTTGGCCCTGCGTACTCCACCCCTGGCGGTACCCCGCGCCACTTGCCGCTCCAGGCGGGAATGCTGCCGTCGGCGTTGCCGGCGACCTCGGCGCCGAAGGGCGTGAGGTCCTTGCCCAGGCGCTGCGCCTGCTCCTCGGGCACCTTGGCCAGCGCCAGTGCCGGCAGCAGCAGGGCGAGGCCGGCGGCGAATGCGTTGTGCTTGTATCGCATGGTGAACATCTCCCGTCAGAATTTGTATTTCACGCTCAGCGCGAGGTTGTCGCGATCGCTGAGCACCGGCTCGTCGCGATCGTCGTTGCCGAAGTAGAACGAGTACTTGGCGGAGAACTGCCAGTTGTTCAGGTACACGGCGTCGAGGCCGATGGAGGCCCACTTCTGGCCCTCGATCAGGTTGTTCTTCATGGTGCCGGAGCCGTAGCCGTCGACGTCGTGGCGGAAGCTGATCGGCACGTCCACGTCCAGCCCCGGCGCCAGGGCGAAGTAGCGCAGGATGGCGATGAACTGGTAGCCCCAGGCGTCGTCGGTGGCGATGTACGGCGTGCCGGTCTTGTCGCCCTCGCCGAGATCGTTGTCCTGGTAGATGAACTCGCCGGTGAACACGATCTGCCGCGAGAGCCAGGGGAAGGCGGTATACAGGTCGGTCATGCCCAGCACCAGCTGGCGGTACTCGCCGCGACTGACGTCGCTCACCACCAGTTGGCCGAGGTCGTTGCTGTACTGGGTGGTGTCGATGAACGGCGCGTTGTCGGACCACGCGAGGTCCGCGTACACATAGGCCTCGCCGATGTTGCCGGCGACGCTGGCCTGCCAGTACTCCACATCCTCCAGGTACACCTCCTGGGTGTAGGACTCGCCGGCGAAGTCGACGACGATGCGGCTGCCCGGGGAGTTGGCGTGGGAGTTGGTGTAGGCAAGTGCGAAAGTGGTGCCGGCGTCGGTCAGGTACCGCAGCGCGGCGCCCCACTGGCCGGAGCTGGACGGGTCCTCCGCGCTCACCACCTTGGCGCTGCCCAGCGGCCCGAGCAGGATGCGCTGGGCGCCGGGCCCGGTAATGTCCGAGGCGCTGAGGAAGCTGCCCACGCCGGGCTGGGTGGTCTTCTCCCACTCCAGCTTGTAGTAGGCCTCGGCGTTGAGGTTGTCGGTAATGCCGAGCTTCAGGTCGATGGCGTTGGTGGGCAGGAAGATCTCCTTGGCCTCCACCCCCGGCGAGAGCGCCACGCCGCCGTCGATGGGGTTCTGCATGGTGTTCACGCCCTGGTAGATGGTGGCCTCGCCCCAGGCGATCACCTGCCGGCCCAGGCGCACGCTGCTCAGCTGCTCGCCAATATCGAACTGGTAATTCACGAAGGCTTCCAGCAGGCGCAGGCGCTTGCCGTGTTCGTCGAGGGTCTTGTCCGGGAAGTCGCCGCGCTCGACGTCGCCACCGTTAGGAATGGCACCGTTGTAGGTGAGGTAGTCGCGCTCCGAGATACCGGTAGTCTCGTTTTCGTAGATGTAGTCGTAGAGACCGTCGCCGCGGATGAAAAACGCGAAGTCGCCGTACTCGCCGCCCAGTTCGAGGATGAAACTGCCCTTGGCGGAGACCAGGTCGCCCTTGTCGAAGTTGACGTTGCCGTCGTTGAGGTTGAGGTAGGGGTCCAGCGGGTCGTCGATGAGGTCCTTATCGCGGGACTCCGTGCGCCACTGCACGGCGGCGGTGAGCGAGGTGTCCACGTTGAACAGCCAGTCCCCGGCCTCGAAGGACAGCGCCAGGGCCTGGCCCGGCGTCAACGCCGACGCCGCTAGAAAAGTCGCCGCCGCCAGCGGCGCTCGCTTATCCGGTCTGCACATGGCTGTGGTCTCCTTGTTCGGCCTCGCCGGCGCTCTCGCGCTTGCGCGGCGGTTCGGGTTTCACCAGGAAATAGGCCAGCGCCGGCAACAGCCACAGGGCGCCGACCATGTTGAGCAGGAACATGAAGGTGAGCAGGATGCCCATGTCCGCCTGGAATTTGATGGGCGAGAAGGCCCAGGTGATCACGCCCACGCCGAGGGCGAAGCCGGTAAAGGCCACCGCACGGCCGGTGGTGGACAGCGCCTGGTAATAGGCCTCCTGCATGGGCAGGCCGCGGCGCAGGTAGTGGGTGAGGCGATTGTAGATGTAGATGCCGTAGTCCACCCCCACGCCCACACCGAGGGCGACCACCGGCAGCGTCGCCACCT
This sequence comes from Mangrovimicrobium sediminis, assembly GCF_004745945.1. Taxonomy (GTDB): domain Bacteria; phylum Pseudomonadota; class Gammaproteobacteria; order Pseudomonadales; family Halieaceae; genus Mangrovimicrobium; species Mangrovimicrobium sediminis. Next base: position 96,235 of record NZ_SRLE01000016.1, read on the forward strand.
TGATGCCGATACCCAGCCAGGCCATCAACGCGTGGCACAGGGCGGAGGTCAGCCCCAGCGGAATGATGATGCAGGCGGAGGCCACGCTGCTGCGGAAACTGAGGAACACCAGCGCTGCCACCACGCCGTACACCAGCACCAGGATCTGCGTCTGCGCCACCGCGATCTCCTGGTTGGTGGCGGCCTCGATACCGGCGTTGCCGGCGGCCAGCTTGAAGCGCACCTGGTCGGTGCCGTATTCCTCCTCGAAGGTCTGCGCCGCGTCCACCACCCGCTGCAGGGTCTCGGCCTTGTGGTCGTCGAGGAACAGCACCACCAGCGCCAGGCTGCAGTCGCGGTTCATCAGTGCCGGCGGCACGTTGGCGACACCGCCGTCGATGGCGCGCTGGTCCCGCGACAGGGTCTGCCAGCGCGGGTTGCCCTCGTTGAGCGCCATGGCGGTGAGGCGCACGACGTCGGCCATGGACACCGCGGACTGCACCCCGGGCACGTTCTCCATGTACCAGCCGAAGCGGTCGATGAGGCGGATGTTCTCGAACAGGCCGCAACCCTGCACCGGGGTTTCCACCATCACCACCAGGATGTCCGTGCTCACCGCGTAGTTGCCGGTGATGAACGCGTTGTCCAGATTGTAGCGCGAGTCCGGGCGCAGCTCCGGCGCACCGGCGTCGAGGTCGCCCACCTGCAGGTTGCGGGCCCCGGCGATACCCACCGCGTAACCCGCCGCGGCGACCAGCACCGAGACCAGCGCCACCTTCGGCGTGGCGCAGCGCGAGATCAGCGACCACAGCGGGTGGCGGCGCTGCGGGTCCACGCGCATGTGGTACACGCCCTTTTTACTGATGCCGATGTAGGACACCAGCACCGGCAACAGCACGAGGTTGGAGCAGATGATGCAGGCCACGCCGATGCTGGCGGCGATACCCAGCTCGCTGATCACGCCAATGTCGATCACCAGCAGCGTGATGAAACCGATGCCGTCGGAAATCAGTGCGGTCATGCCGGCGATGTACAGGCTGCGAAAGGCCAGCCGGCTGGCCTGCAGGCGGTCGACCTCGCCCTGCAGTTGCAGGGCCACGGCATTGATCATCTGCACGCCGTGGCTGACGCCGATCGCCAGCACCAGGAACGGCACGAGAATGGAATACGCGTTGAGGCCGAAACCGAACAGGTGCAGCAGGCCAAGCTGCCAGATCACCGCGAGCAGCGAGCAGGTCAGCGGCGCCAGGGTGGCGCGCAGGTCGCGGGTGTAGACGTACAGCAGTACGCAGGTAATCAGCAGGGTGACCGCGGCGAACAGGAAAATAGCGCCGATACCCTCCAGAAGTTCGCCGATCAGCTTGGGGAAGCCGATGATATGGATGCGGATGTTGTCGCTCTCGAACTGCTGGCGCACCTGTTTTTCCAGCGCGCGGGAGAACGCCAGGTAGTTGAGCTGTTCGCCCGTCGTCGGGTCCGTATCGTAGATCGGCACCTCGATGATGGTGGACTTGAAGTCGTCCGCGACCATCGAGCCGATCACCCCGGAGCGCTGCAGGTTGGTGCGCAACTGCTGCAGGGAGGCCGGCGAGCCGTCGTAGTCCTGCGGAATCACCGAGCCCATCTCGAAGCCTTCCTCGGTGACCATGGTCCAGCGCACGTCCGGGCTCCACAGGCTTTTCAGGCCGTTCTTGTTGACGCCGGGAATGTAGAAGATCTCGTCGGCGATCTGGCCGAGGGTGGAGAGGTAGTCGTCGTTGAAAATGTCGCCGCGCTTCACCGCCACCGAGACCTTGAGGCTGGCGCCGGCTGCACGCAGGTCTTTCATGTGGTCGTTCATGTTCTGGATGAACGGGTGCTGCTGCGGCAGCAGCTTGGCGAAACTCGCATCCGGCTGCAGGTGCCATGCCTGCCAGCCGAGGAATACCGTGGCCAGGGTGAAAAACGCCAGGATGAAATGGCGCGCCCCGAAAATCAGCCGCTCCGGCACGCTGGCGGTGCGCACCGCGGGGTAGTGAAGTGGCTGTTGCTCGAGCATCGCCCTACTCCCCCGCGCGCGGCGCGACGGCCAGCGCCTCGCTGCCGCCATCGCCGGTGACGAACAGGCGGCCATCGGTGGCGGCCACGCCGGTCAGCCCGCGCCGTCCCGGCGCTGCCAGCTCACGAAAGCTATCGCCGTCGTCGCGGCTGAGCACCGCGGCACTGTCCTGGCCGACAAAAACCAGCGCGCCCTCTTCAGTCGCCGCGGCGCCGAACAGGCTGGCGCGGGTGCGGCTTTCCAGTTCCTGCCAGTCATCGCCGCCATCGGTGCTGCGGTATATGGTGCCGCGCAGCCCGTAGGCGAACACGCTGTCCGTCGCCGGGTTGGTGAGCACGCCGAAGAAACTGCCCTCGTAACCGGTTTCCAGCGCCTGCCACGATTCGCCGCCGTTGGTGCCGCGGAACACGTAGCCCCACTCGGAGGCCAGATAAATCCTGCCGCGGCTGTCCCCGGTCACGCCGTTGAAGTGCAGCTCGTCCGGGTTCTCCACCTTCCAGCCCCAATCCTCCCAGTGCCGGCCGCCGTTGCGCGTACGCAGCAATGTGCCGAAAGCCCCCGCCGCCCAGCCGCGCTCGCGGTCGGCGAACCACACGGCCATCAGCGGTGGCGGGAACACCGGCTCGCGCATCAACTCGCGGGCCACATCCAGTTCGTACTCGGCTTCTTCCAATGCCTCCAGTTTGTCCTGCGCTGCCTCGCCGGCCTGTTGAGCAAGCTCGGCGCGCAGGGTCTGCACGGTTTCGCGCGCACGCGCCAGGCGCTCTTCGTTGATGCGTGCCTGATCGCTCACGCCGTCGCGCTGCAATTCCCAGTGCACACCGCCGTCCTCGCTGACCAGGATATTGCCGTCGTGCCCCACGGCCCAGCCGCGGCGAGCGTCGGCAAACCACAGGCGGGTGAGCATGACGGAAGTCGGCACTTTGGCCTGCACCCAGCTGGCGCCCTGGTCGTCGGAATATAGGATGTGCCCGCGCTCGCCCACAGCGACCAGGCGCTCGCCGGCGCTGGCGATATCCAGCAGCAGCGAGTGTGCGGCGCCGGGGGTGAGCAGCGCGTAGTCCGCTGCTGCGGCGTATTGTGGCAACGCAAGGCTGACGCCGAGCGCGAGGACGGCGATCAACGGCCGAATGCTGTGGCCGAATGGCTTCGACATGGAACTTTTTGCCTCCACACCAGAATTTATTAGAGCTATTTGCGCTGGTGACTTTCGGGGCTGGGGCCCTTCGAGGTCATACTCTCAGCATAGACGTGACGGTGCTATGCGTCAGGTCAATTCCTGGTGGATTGGCTTGTACTTTGGTCGGGGGCTGGGCGGCTGTTTGTCTTGGTTGGGCTGGGTGGCTGTTTGTCTCGGTGAGGCTGGACGGCCGCCGCGAGTGTGGCAGGCCCCCGTCGCTCCAAAAGCACAGTCGCGGCGGGGGCCTGCCACACTCGCGGCTGCCTCTTACCGGTGATACCCGAGCGGTGATCGCCTGCCGAGTCCGGGGGCGGCGAGGGTTGCCGGGAGACCCGCGGGCGGAGCGCTCTCAAGATCGCGCCCCTCCGGGGTGCCCTCGGTTGGTCGGGAGCCTTAAAGCGCTTCGCTGTCTCCCTCCACGCCCTCGGCGCGTCTTTTGCGAGCGCTCCACCCGCCCGTCTCCCGGCACTTGCAGCTCGAACCTCCGAGTTCCTTGACTCGCGCAATGCGAGGGCCGGCAGCGGGGGTGTTGGCCGCGGAAATCACGTCTGGCGCCGAGGGCGTGGAGGGAGACAGCGAAGCGCTTTAAGGCTCCCGACCAACTGAGGGCACCGCGGAGCGGCGTCGGACTGGAGCGGCCAACGCCCGCGCTGCCGGTCCGTCCCTCGCGAATGGAGCGCATAGCAATCGACTAGCTGGAACATTGTCTCAGGACCGGGAGTGTCCGCCCTTCCAGGGTGAGTGAGCTTTTCGAACCCTGGAAGGGCGGACACTCCCGGCCGCGAACCAAACACCACAGCACCCCAGTCGACTTTATTGATAGTAATTGCTATCTTGAGCCCAGAAACCCGGAGACGCACCTCTTGTCCGCACGCAATAACCCACCAGGCAAAGCCGCAAAAGCCAAACCCGGCAAGCCAGCCCGAAGCAAGACGGAGGCAGCTGCCGCCCCACGCCGACGCAGGCGTTCGCCGCAGGAAATCATGGCGCGCCTGCTGGAATCCGCGCAGGAGGAGTTCAGCCGGGCCGGGTATGACGGGGCGACCACCGCGGCGATCGCGCGGCGGGCGGAAATTACCGAGGCGCAGTTGTTCCGGTATTTCGAGTCCAAGGCCGCGCTGTTCCGGGCCGCCGTGTTCGAGCCGCTGAACGAGCGCTTCGCCGCGTTCAATGCGCGGCAGCTCAGCAGCGGGGAACCCGCCGAGGACATGCGCGCCGGGGCCGAGCAGTACATCGGCGAGCTGCAGCAGTTCATTCGCGACAACGCGCCGCTGCTGCAGGCGCTTCTCGTTGCCGAGGCGACGTCTGCCGGGGATATCCAGAGCCTGAGCGACATCGACGCGCTGGGCGGCTACTTCGATATCGGCGCCGCGGTCATGAAGCGGCGCATCGACGGCCGAGCGCGCGTCGCGCCGGAGCTGATGGTGCGCGTGTCCTTCGCCGCGGTGCTGGCCAACGTGCTGTTCCGCGACTGGCTGTTCCCCGCCGGCATGGCCAGCGATGCGCGCTTCAACGCCGCGGTAGTGGACTTCATCCTCGACGGCATCAACGCCAACCCGACGGCAGGCAATCCACAAGAATAACCCGCTTCACGGAGAACCCCATGGACACAGCGCCCCTGCACCAACTCGCCCGCAACTTCTTCGCCGCGGTGGGTCGCGGCCACCTGCCGGAAGACCTGGTTACACCGGACATGACCGCCTGGGTGCTGTCCAGCGGCGACTCGGACCTGGCGCGCTTCAATGGCGGCATCGCCCTGCTCGCGGCGCTGGTGGAGCCGGGCAAGCTGGTCTACGAGATTCAGAGCATCACCGCGGAGGAAGACCGCGTGGTCGCCGAGGTCAGCTCCGACTGGCCGCTGGTCAACGGCCAGCACGCGCGCAACGACCACGTGTTCGCGTTTCGCGTGCGCGACGGGCGCATCGCCCATGTCGCCGAATACATGGATACACGGGTGACCCGCGAGATCATCGGCCCGGCGATCCAGGTGCTGGCACAGCAGCTGGCGGCGCAAAAGGATTCGGCCGGTGACTGAGTCCGGCGGCGGGCCGCGGGTTATCATCGCCGGCAGCGGCCACGGCTGCCGGGTGCACCTGCCGGCCCTGCGCGAGACCGGCTTCGAGGTAGTGGGGCTGCTGGGTACCGATGCCGGGCGCACCGCGCGACGCGCCGAGCGCCACGGCATCCCCGCCGCGTTCACGGACATCGACGCGGCGATTCGGGCTACCGGCGCCAAGGCAGTCACCGTGGCCAGCCTGCCCAACAGCCACGCGGAGGTGGTGCGCGGCGCCCTGCGCCACGGCTGCCACGTGGTCTGCGAAAAACCCTTCACCCGCGACGCGGCCGAGGCGCGCGAACTGTTCGATGCCGCGCATCAGGCGGGCGTGGTGCATTTCATGGGCAACCAGTTGCGCGCCATGCCGGACCGCCGCGCCGGCGCGCGGGCTATCGCCGAAGGTTTGATCGGCGAGCCGCGCTACCTGAGCTTCCTGCAGCACGCGGACCTGCTTGCGGATACCGACCGGCCCTGGCCCGACTGGTGGTTTGACAGCGACGCCGGCGGCGGCTGGCTGGGCGCCTCGGGCTCGCACATGATCGATCACGTGCGCGACTGGCTCGGCGAGTTCGATGTACTGAGCGCAGCACTGCCACTGGTGGCGGATCGTAAGTCAGTGGCGGAAGACTCCTTCACCGTGCGTTTTCGCCTGGCCAGCGGCGTGCAGGGCATGATCACCCAGACCGCCGCCGACTGGGGGCCGATGACCTCGGTGACCAAAGTGGTCGGCTCCCACGGCACGCTGTGGCTGGAAAACGGTACGGCCTGGCTGGCTGACAGGGACGGCGTGCGCCAGCTGCCGGTACCCGAGGAAGACCGCCTGGTGCCGATGCAGCCCAGCGAGGACCCGCGCCAGCGCTACCTGCACGTGGAACTGCCGCCGACGCTGAAACTGTTCGCGGCCTGGCATGCGGCCATCGAGGGCCGCAGCGGCGACCACCCCTTCGCCACCTTTGCCGACGGCCTGGCCGCTATGCAGGTGATCGACGCGGTGCGCGCCTCCGCCCGCGCGGACGGTGCCAGCGTCGCGGTGCAGCGCGGATAGCGACGGCACACAGAGCTACTTTGACGAGCCGCCGCGCTGGCGAGGCGCCGGTTGCGGAGCGCTTAACAACGCTGCCAGCACGCGCATCGCAACACGGACAGCACACCCAACGCAAAAGCTGACACGGGCTGTTCGCCCGGGTTAACCTCCCTGCCATGCGTCGCCTCGTTCTCTTCCTGACTCTCTGGCTGGCCCCCGCCGCCAGCGCCGCGCCCCTCGCCGGGGGCGAGTGCGTGATCCTGTTGCACGGGCTGTGGCGCACCGAGCTGTCGATGCTGGCGGTCGCCTGGCGGCTCGAGGACGCGGGCTATACGGTGGCCAACATCACCTACCCGTCCCTCACCCACCCCATCGAGGAACTCGCCGAAATGGCGGTCGGCGAGGGGCTGGCCGAGTGCCACGGGCAGTCATTGCAGCGCATTCACTTCGTCACCCACTCCCTCGGCGGCATCCTGCTGCGCCAGTACCTCGCGGAGCACGAGATTGCGGGGCTGGAGCGGGCGGTGATGCTCGGCCCGCCCAACCAGGGCAGCCAGCTCGCCGAGTACCTGTATTCGCTGGATATACTGCAGCCGCTGCAACCGGTGCCGGTGGGACAGCTCGGCACCGGGGAGAACTCGGTGCCGCTGCAACTCGGCCCGGTGGAATTCGAGGTTGGCGTGATCGCCGGCAACATCAGCCGCCGGCCGCCGCTGCCGGGCTTTCCCGACGAGGCCAGTGACGGCACGGTCTCCGTGGAGGAGACCCGCGTTGCCGGCATGGTGGATTTCATCGAGATGGGCGCCACCCACACGCTGATCATGTGGAACACAGGCGTACTGGACCAGGTCGTCCACTTCCTGCAAAACGGCCAGTTCGACCACCGGCCGATGGCGCCGGCACCGCAACCACGGCGCGGTCCGCGCCGCTACTAGTCCCCCACCTGCCCGGTGTGCCAGGGCGAAAGGTCCACCACTTCCACCGCATCCAGTGCCGTCGGCGTACCCGAGAGCCACATCACCAGGCGCCGGCCATCGGTGAAATACGGGTCGCCGGTCAGGTTGCCGCGCGGTGCGTTGTAGTCGGCGGCGCCGACCCCGCCCACGTAACCGAAGCGCAGCAGGGCCTGCGAGTAGGCGAGATCCTCGAGCAGGAACTCGCGGGTCTCGTCCACGTCCGGATCGATCTTGTGGGTGGTGATGGTGCGGGTGGTGAAGCGCACGCCGATGTCGCGGCTGATCTGGCCGATCCACACCGGCTGGCCCTCGTACACTAGCGGCGTCAGCCACAGGCGCAGGTGATTGCGCTCGTGGATGCTGCTGCGCGCGCGTTGCAGGGCGATGTCCTGGGCGCGGTCGAACACGTACAGGGCGCTCACCGGCGAGTAACGGTAGCGCCCGCCGGTCAGCGCGGAGCCGGCGGTCTTCAGCAGGCTGCTGGCGTAGATGGTCTCGGTCTCGTCCCAGCCGGCGCGCATGAAGGCGTAGAAGAGGTCCTCGACCTCGCCGACCAGCACCAGGTTGAGCGGGTCGCCGCGGTCCTCGCCGTCGGCGTCGCGCACGCAGCAGGGCATGCCCTCCAGGGCCGCCACCAGTTCCGGCAGCGCCAGTTCGCGAATCTCCTCCGCCGCGTACAGCGCTTCGCGGTCGAAATCGTGGTGGTCCAGGCGCAGCCCGGGTACCGGCACGAAAAAGCTCATCTGCGCCACCGCACTGTCGCTGAGCACGTCGACATTGAACGACTTGGTGCCCTCGTCTACCCGGGTGAACACGTAGCCGGCGCGGCGGCTGTGCGGCAGCACCTCGACCCGGCGCACCGCCGCGCTCTCCACCAGGCTGGCGACATCGGAGCGGCCGACACTGCGCACGCGCTGCAGCGCCTCGCGCGGCGCGTAGTAGGCCGCGTCGATACCCATGGGGGTGAGGAAAACCGGCTCCTCGCCATCGTTGGTCACGCTCACCCACACCGGCTGGATGTTTTGCGCGTAGAGGTCGGCACCGAAAATCGCCTGTGCCTCGGCTGCGCTGGGCACCGCCACACTCACCGATACAGCGCCCTCGCTGCGCGTCTGCAGGCGGTCGTTGGGGGGCGGTACGTCGGCGGCACCACCCGCGGCGACGCTCCACCACAGGAGCGCGGCCAGCCACCAGCGGTGTTTCATCGCGCCTCCCCCGTGCCCGGCAGCGCCAGGTCACCGTACAGCAGGTGCACGCCGTCCAGCGGCACCGGCGTTTCCGACAGCTTCAACACGTGGCGGAAGCCGTCGCTGAAATAGCCGATACCGTCAAAGGTAAGTGCCGGCTCTGCCTCGCTGGAATAGCCCACACCGCCCACCACGCCGAAGCCCGAGAGCGACTGGTTGTACCAGAAGTTCTGCAGCAGGAAGCGCTGGGCGGCGTCGATGTCCGCGGCCACGCTCTCGCGAATATAACGCGAGAGAAATGCCGAGTTGCGCAGCGTCTCGTTACTGGCGATACCGCGCAGCAGGCTCTCCTCGAACTCCCGGTAGTACACCTGCCCGATCCATGCCGGCTCGCCGTCCACGGTCCAGGGCGCGAGCCACAGGTGCAGGTTGAGCATCTCGTTCCCATCCGCCCGTTCGAGGTAAAAGATGGCGTCCGGGCCACGCTCCTCGAAGAGATGCCTGCGCGCGCTGGCCAGCAGCGTCCCGCCCGCCCTGGTCTCCTGCCAGCCGCCACGCAACAGGGCCCGGCGCAGGGCCAGCGAGGAACCGATCATGGCCACGTTCAGCGGGCCGCCGTTGTCGCCGGCCTGCGGGCCGCTGGCGCAGCAGGACAGCTCGGTTTCCAGGAACCTGCGCAGGCCGGCAAGGTCGAGATCGCGCATGCGCTCGGGCGGGTACAGGCTGGCGAAGTCCACGGTGGTGTAGTCCGCGGTGAAGCCCGGCATGGGCACGAAGAAGGTGAAGCTGTGGCCGCCGCTGGCACTGAACACGTCCACGTTGAAACCCTTGGTACCACGCTGCCGGCGGGTGAACACGAAACCCGCGCGTTGCTCGCCCGGCGGCACGCCGCGCGGCAGGCCGTGCTGGTGGAACCAGCGCTGCATGTCCGCGTAGCCCTGGCTGCTGTAGGGGCCGCGGTTCATGTAGGCAACCTCGATCGGCGAGTAGTACTCCGCGTCGATGCTGCGCAGGGCGATGCGCAACGGTTTGTCGCCGCGGTTTTCCACCACCAGCCACACCGGCTGGATGTCCTGGTCGTACAGGTCGATGCCGGTCAGGGCCTCGGTCTCGGCGGCGTCCGGCACCGCGGCGGTGATCGCCACGCCGGGCTGCTCCTGGGTGAGTGCGCGGGCGAGGAAAGGCGCGGCGGCGGGGTCGCTGGCCTTGAAGCTGTGCACGCCGCAGCCGGTCAGTATCGCCAGCAGGGCCAGCAGCAAGCCGCGCGGCAGTGCGAACGGTATCAGGCGCAACGCTGCGGGCGCGGTCGACAATGAAGGGCAAGTGGCCATGCGCGGTGTGTCGATGGTCAGTACTGGTCCCTGGGGCCGAGTTTCATGATCACGTTCATCACCCGCTGCATACCGTCGCGGGCGGGTTGTGAGTCGCGGATCTCCTCGCTGTTTTGCCAACGCAGGTCGCCATCGTCATCGAGGGTGACATGCCAGGCGTTGTCCCCGGACATATCGCGCTCGATTACCGCCGCCATGTCCGCGGCCAGCGCCGGCGAATCGACGATGGCACCCATCTCGGTATTGATCTTCGCCGAGCGCGGGTCGAGGTTCATGGAGCCGACGAACACGTAGCGGCGGTCGACCACCGCGGTCTTGCTGTGCAGGCCGGTGAACTGCGCCTGCACCGGCGCCACGTCCACCACGGTGGACTGGATCGCCGGGTCCGACCGCATCTCGTAGAGGTCGACCCCGGCCGCGATCAGGTCGTCGCGCCAGGGTTCGTAGTGGCTGTTCACCGCGGGCACGTCGTGGGAGGCCAGCGAATTGGTGAGTATGCGGACATTCACGCCGCGCTCATCGAGTGCGCGCATGAAGTCCACCGCCTTCTGCGCGGGGATGATATAGGCGTTCATCACCAGCAGTTCGCTCTGCGCGCGGTCGAACAGGTTGAACATGCTGGAGATCAGCTGCTGGTCGATAGCGTCTTGCGCGGTGGCGTCGTAGATCAGCTCGCTGGTGCCGATGCGCAACGCGGCGGCCTGCTCGCGCAGTTCGCGCGACCAGTCGCGCGGCTGGCGCGGGAACTGCTCCAGCTGCGGCGCGCTGGCGGTGCTGTCCTGGATCGCCCGCCACTGCTGCGCGGCCAGCGCCGGGTCAGCCTGTGCGCTGAGGTTCTGCGCCGACACCACCCACTCGCTGTTCCAGAAACTGTCGAACATGCCGCCGGCCTGCTCGGCGATATGGCCCAGGCCGAACAGGTCGGTGTCGTGGAAGTTGTAGGTCTCGTGCAGGCCGAAGTAGTGGTCGCCGATATTGCGCCCGCCGATCACCACCGCGCGGCCGTCGACGATCATCAGCTTGTCGTGCATGCGCGTGTTGAGACGTTCCATCTCCGCCAGCATCTGGCCCACCCGGTGCGCCAGGCTGCTGCGCTCGCTCCACGGGTTGAAGATGCGGAACTCGATATTCGGCTGCGCCTCGAGGTTGGCGATCAGGTCGTCGTGGCCCTGTAGCAGAAGGTCATCGACAATCAGCCGCACCTTGACCCCGCGCCGGGCGGCGAGCACCGCGCGCTCCAGGATCAGCTTGCCGCTCACGTCCGGGTACCAGAGGTAGGTCTGGATATCCAGCGAGGACACCGCGGAGTCGATCAGGGCCAGGCGCCAGTAGAGGCTGGAACGGCTGTCGTCGAGGATGCGAAAGCCCGACGCCTGCGCGCCGTGCTCGTCCTGCAGGGCCTGTCCCAGCTCCGCGAGCAGGCCGCTCTCGGCCGGCGGCAGCGCGTAACTGGGTGGCATCTGCACGATCTCGTCCTGCAGGCTGTGGCTGGAGCAGCCACCGAGCAGGGCAAACAGCATGAGGAAACAGGTAAACGCCGACACTCGCAGTGACGGCAGCGTGACGGGGGGCAGGGCTGGGGACATCCACTGGCTCCGTTTTTAGCGGGCGTTATCGGGCAAAACCGTAACAGGTACTCACTTAATAGCAGAGAGCGCCTGCCACTGCCAGTGGTGCGCCGGGCGGCGCGTCAGTGTTCCGCGCCGGATTCCGGCGCCGGCGCAGCCGGCGCGGCGGAAGCCGCAACCAGCCGGCCGATCACGCCGATACCGAGAATCACCAGCGCCCCGCCGCCCAGGGCCACCGCCGCCCAGGTCAGCGGCGCCGGCGACAGCGTCGCGTCGCGGGCGGCCAGGCCGCTGACCAGGTAGAACAGGAAGGCGTAGTTGTTAAACAGTACCGGCAGTACCTCGCCGAGGGCGACGATGGCGTAGACCACCAGGCAGATAAACAGCAGCTTGGCGGTGAACAGTCCCAGGGTCGGCGCGGCAAGCTGCACGAAGTGGACGGTGGCCACGTAGCAGGCGACGCCGACCAGCGCGCCCACCAGCAGGTGCGGGGCACGCTGGCGGTTCATGTGCGCTTCGAAGAACAGGATCATCACCATGAACGCAGGCCAGGCGGGCAGGTGAAAATAGTGCAGCGCCAGTTCCAGCACCACGATGAGAACCAGTAGGTAGAGGCCGAAAACCAGCCGCGCTTTGCTGATAGAGGGTGTCGCCATGCTGCCATGCTCCGCGTATTGGAATTATGTCGCCAGCCGGCGGCGCACTGCCGCCGGCTATGGCGCGGATAAAGCGGAACCAGCATCGCCGGGCGGGCGATGCCGGGCAATCACTAAAACAATCGTTTGCAATGACCAAAGCGGCCCGGGGCGTGCACCCCGGGGCGGGGATCAGAAGCGCTGCACCTGCTTGCCGACGATGCGGTCGCGCACCTTCCAGAACAGGTTGTCGGGGTTGACCACGACAATGAAGATGCGCCGCATGTGGTCCTCGGGACAGCTGATCGGCCGCACCGCGTGCCAGGCGTGGTCGGTGCGCAGCATCAGCGAGCTGAAGTTGCCGATGGAGTCGCACTCGTGCACCGCGTCGAACTGGTCGTAGTCCGGCGCCGAGTTGTAGTCCAGCCGGCCGCCGTCGTCGAGCACCAGGGTGGAGCCGCCCCAGGCCGGGTCCCACTCCTCGGCGGAATTGAAATAGAACAGGTGGGAGCCGTGCTCGCGGCGCGCATCGCAGTGGGGCGATACGTCACAGCCGGTGGGCGTGTAGTGCCAGTGGAAGCGGAACTCGGCCTTTTTCGCGCCGAGCAGGCGCTCGATCTCGTGGCGGTAGTCGTCCGAGCACAGCTCGTCGATGAATGCCTTCCAGGGCGCCGGTACCGGTGTCTCCGGGGTGTACTCCAGGGAGTAGCGGTCGTGGGGCGCCTGGCCGGCGCGGCGCTCGTAGCCGAACTTTTTCTCGAACAGGTCGAGCCCGGGCATGTTGTCGAGCAGCTCGCGAAAGCCCTCGGCGGTGAGCACGCCCTCGGTGTTGAAGTAGGGGTAGGGCTTTATCGCGAGGAAGTCCTCGCGGCGCAGCTTGCGCAGCTTGTCGATATCGATGTATTTCACGCGGCCTGTGCCTCCAGCGGCGGGGTGCGCGCGAGAACCTCGAAGGCGTCGTGGCGCACGTGGTTGCGACTGATTTCCTCGCGCACCAGTTCCTCGCTGACCTGGCCGGAATCCAGGCACTCGCGCAGCAGGCCGAAGAAGAACTGCTCCTGGGCCGGGTCCGGGTGCGGGTGGTAGTGACCGAGCAGGCCGTACTCGCCGAACATCTTCGCCCGCAGGCGGTTGAGCGAGGCCAGCAACGGCTTGTCCTTGAACTTGTCCGCCGGGGTGTAATCCACCGGCAGGCCGGTCTTCCACGGCTGGGTGCGGCGCTTGGTGTTGTGCAGCAGTCGGGTGTCGGCGTCGAGGTGGTCGAAATCGTTCCAGCGCTCCTCGAGGTAGCCGATGTTGGCCGGGTCCTCGTAGGCCAGCACCATCCACTCCTTGTAGTCCTTCTCGAAGGCGAACAGCTCGCCGAACTGCGCCTCGGCATCCCAGTGGGACAGGCGCGCACAGTCCATGAGCATCACGCTGGTGGCGACCTGGTAGGCCTTGCCGTCCTTGCCGGAGCGGTGGCGACCCATGACCGCGGCGCCGCCCATGTCGCGGTCCAGCAGTTCACAGATGTCGCCGGCGGCGAACACGTCCGGGTCGGTGACCACGGCGCGGCCGCTGTAGTTCATGAGCTGCGGCGGGGTGAAGCGCAGCGGGGTGAAGGATTGCAGGTCGTCCATGCGCCACACACGGGTGGTGCCTCCGCGCAGGAATTCCTGGCCTTCGCGGGCGGCCAACCAGGGGTGGTCGCGGGTGTGGATGAAGCGGATATCGAAGCTGTCCGGGTCGCTGGCATTGCGGCGGAAGGAATGCGCCGCCACCAGTGCGCCCAACCACTGGCGCTCGTTGGTATGGATGAAGACGACCTTTTCCATCGTCACGACTCCTGGTCCATGGTCAGGACTCCTGCTGCTCCGCACGGGTATAGCCGAAGGCCGGCATGAGGCGCGAGTCTACCATCGCGGTCAGTTCGGCAACCTGATCGTCGTCAAAATAATCCATGTACCCACCCACCTTGGCCTTGCGCACCTTGTAGGTGTTGGGGTCGTTGACGTCCTTGGCCTGCACCCGGCTGCCGCTGCGCCAGAAGTAGTTCTCCTGCTCTTTCTTGCGCAGGTTCTCCACCGAGGCGAACTCGGCGGTGTCGCGCAGGTATTCCGGGTTCGGCTCCATGCCGAGGAAAGTGACGATGCGCGCCATCTCGGTCTCCGGGCTGGCGCGCAGGTCCTCGTAGCGCACCACCAGCAGGTCTTTGATCTTCGGCAGCTCGCGCGCCCAGGCATTCATGAAGTCGATAATGTGGCCCAGGCCCTGCCCCTCGTGCTTGACGAAGTCGTACACCGAGATGTCCGCGTCGTGCTCGGGGTAGTTGTTCATCGACTTCTTCTCCGGGCGCATGCGGTACTTCCACTGGTGGAACTGGGAGACCGCCACGTCGATCGGGTTGCGCACCAGCAGCACGGTTTTCTTGTCGTAGAAATCCGCCTTGGAATCGACATTGCCGGTGTAGCGGCGCAGGTAGTTGTCGTGGGTGAAGAAAATGCGCGGGATATCGCTGTTGAGCTTCGTGTAGTTATCGAAGCCCATGAGGATGTTGTCCGGCAGCTTGTACACCAGCTGGTAGTAGCGCGAGATCATCACCCGCACCCAGGTGCGCCCGCTCTTGCCATAGGAGGCGAAGATGTACTGGCAGCGCTGGTACTTCCAGTACTCCTCGCGGCCGCGGCGCCAGCGCTCGAGCTGGTGGGCTTTCTCCTCGGGGAGGAATATGCAGATAAAACGCACCAACCACTTGGTCAGGCGCTTGATAATCATGTGCATGGGCGTTCCCCAATCCGGGATTTCGTGGCAGCGGCGAACTGTAGCGGATGAGGGGTGCTTTCTCAATATCCCGGTATTTTTAACGGTTTAGACCTTCCCGGCGCGCCAGCGGCGCCCGCTTTCGCCTTCCGCCGCGGAAGCGACTAGATTTAATCGGGCGGGTGCGCGACACGACAGGGCAAGTTGGCCCGGGAGGGAGCGCCATCGGCGACCCGCAAGCGCCGCAACGGGAGTCGCCAGGACCATGGATTTACACGGATCACGGCTGAGGCCGACACTACGAGCTCGCGCACCCCAAGCTGGGGCGCGTGCCCTTGCGGTTCCGGCCTGCCTGCTGCTGGCCAGCGCCCTTACACTGCCGGCCCGCGCGCAGGACACCGCCGACGCCGCCGAAGAACCCGCCAGGACCAGCCCCTGGATGTTCGCCCCGCTGGTCAGCAGCAACCCCAAGCTGGGCACCTCCGGCGGCGCACTGGGCGCCTACATCGCGGACCTGGGTCGCGATGCCCCGCCCTCCATGTTCGGCGTGATGGGCACCTACAGCACCACCGACTCTTTCGTCTACGGCGCTTTCGGGCGGGCCTTCCTCGGCGAGGACCAGCACCGCATCCAGATGTTCGCCGGCGGCGGCAAGGCCAACAACGACTACCAGGACTTCCTCGGCAGCGGCCTGCCGGTGCAGACCACCGACGACTTCAAGGGCTACTACGCCAGTTACCTGTACCGGGTGGCGCCGTCCTGGTTCCTCGGCGGCCAGGCCTTCATCAACAACTACGCCATGCTCGGCGCCAACGACCTGGCCAACAGCATCATCGACATCCTCGACCTCGGCGGCTTCAACTCCAACGCCCTGGGCCTGCGCGCGGAGTACGATTCGCGCGACAACACCCAGTCCCCCGCCAGCGGCCGCCACCTGATTTTCTCGCAGCTGGCCTACCGCGAGGCGCTGGGCGGCAATGTCAGTTTCGACGTGTACAACCTGAAGTGGCGCAACTACTTCGGCCACGGCGAGGGTTCGGTCTTCGCCCAGCAGTTCGAGGCGCGCTACACCCACGATGCCCCCAACAGCGGCTACTCCACCCTGCGCTTTCGCGGCTATATCCCCGGCGAGCTGCGCGCCCCCAACGTGATCAGCTGGGAGGGCGAGGAGCGCTACTACCTGGCCGAACGCTGGCGCCTGGCCGCCTTCGCCGGCGTCGGCTGCCTGCACGACGACCTCAACGACTGCACCGACTCCGGCAACCTCTACGCCTCCGGCGGGGTCGGCGTGCATTTCGTGCTGCGACCGAAGGAGAAGATGGTCGTGCGCCTGGACTACGCCCGCGGCGAGGGCGGCAGCGAGGCGTTCTACATGAAGTTCGGGCAGGAATTCTGACCCCGCCACACAGCGAACTCACCCGCCCTGCAAGCCGCACGCACGCCCCGCGCAATGCGGTCCTATTACCACTTTAGGGGCACTGCTCAGGGGCACCCTTTTGTTGTTAGTATTAACGTTTGTCGGCACCCGCCCCGCGCCCCGACGCCGTCATTTCCACCGCCTGACAGGGGCGCCCGCAGTGCGCCAAAGGAGTTCCGGACCAATGCCCAACGACGTTGCTGTCGAGCACAGCGACTCCGTGACCCCACGCGTCAAACTCGCGATCCGCCGCGTCACCAAGGACTACGACGGTTTCAAGGCGGTCGACGACGTCAGCCTGGAAATCCGCCAGGGCGAGATCTTCGCCCTGCTCGGCGCCTCCGGCTGCGGCAAATCCACCCTGTTGCGTATGCTGGCGGGCTTCGAGACCCCCACCGAGGGCGAGATCTACCTCGACGGCACGCTGATCAACCGCATGCCGGCCCACGAGCGGCCGATCAACATGATGTTCCAGTCCTATGCGCTGTTCCCGCACATGAGCGTGGAGCAGAACATCGCCTTCGGCCTGAAATACGACCGCCTGGCCAAGCCCGCCATCCGCGACAAGGTGCAGGAAGTGCTGGGCCTGGTACGCATGACCGACTACGCCAAACGCAAGCCGCACCAGCTCTCCGGCGGGCAGCAGCAGCGCGTGGCGCTGGCGCGCAGCCTGGCCAAGGAGCCCAAACTGCTGCTGCTCGACGAGCCGATGGGCGCGCTGGACAAGAAACTGCGCACCCAGATGCAGCTGGAGATCGTCGACATCATCGAGGAGGTCGGCGTGACCTGCGTGATGGTCACCCACGACCAGGAGGAGGCCATGACCATGGCCTCGCGCGTGGGCATCATGGACGCCGGCGTGATCCGCCAGGTGGGCCCGCCCCACGAGGTCTACGAGCAGCCCAACTGCCGCATGACCGCCGAGTTCATCGGTTCGGTGAACATCTTCGAGGGCACCCTGGCGGTGGACGAGGCGGACCACGTGGAAATCGCCTCCCCCGCCCTGGCCCTGCCCCTGCGCATCGGCCACGGTATCACCGGCAGCCTGGGCATGGCCCTGGCGGTGGCGGTGCGCCCGGAGAAGATCCGCGTCTCGCGCGAGGCGCCGGCACAGCCGCACAACGCGGCCCGGGGCAAGGTGGTGGACATCGCCTACCTCGGCAGCCACTCGATCCTGCACATCGCCCTGCCCGGCGACAAGGTGGTCATCGCCTCGGTGGCCAACACCGACCGCAGCGTGGCCGGTGACGACGCCGAGCGCTTTACCTGGAACGACGAGGTACACATCAGCTGGAGCGAGCACGCCGGCGTGGTGCTGACCTCGTGAGCGTTCTGTCCGCTCAGGCACTGATGGGCTGGGGCCGGCGGCTGGTCACGGCCACCCCCTACCTGTGGCTGCTGCTGTTCTTCCTGGCGCCGTTCATCATCGTCATCAAGATCAGCTTCGCCGAGACCCTGATCGCGCAGCCGCCGTTCAGCGACCTGGCCCAGTACGTCGACGACGTGCTGACCATCAACCTGAACCTGTTCAACTACATCGACCTGTACGAGTACGACCTGTACCTGACCGGCTACCTCAGCTCACTGAAGATCGCCGCGATCGCCACCGGCATCTGCCTGCTGGTCGGCTACCCGGTGGCCTACGCCATCTCGCGCCTGCCCGAGCACTCGCGCAACCTGGCGCTGATGCTGGTGATCCTGCCGTCGTGGACCTCGTTCCTGATCCGCATCTACGCCTGGATCGGCCTGCTCAAGGAGAACGGGCTGATCAACAACGCGCTGGTCGGCATCGGCATCATCGACGAGCCGCTGGTGCTGCTGCACACCCCTTTCGCGGTGTACCTGGGTATCGTCTACGCCTACCTGCCGTTCATGATCCTGCCCATCTACACCAACCTGGTGAAGCACGACCACCGCCTGCTGGAGGCGGCGGCGGACCTAGGCGCCTCGCCGGTGGGGGCATTCTTCAAGATCACCTTGCCGCTGTCCGTGGGCGGCATCATCGCCGGTTCGATGCTGGTCTTCATTCCCGCGGTGGGCGAGTTCGTGATCCCGGAACTGCTCGGTGGGCCGGACACCCTGATGATCGGCAAGCTGCTGTGGAACGAGTTCTTCAACGCGCGCAACTGGCCCGGCGCCTCCGCCGTGGCGGTGGTCATGCTGGTGCTGCTGATCGTGCCGATCACCATCTTCCAGCGCTACCAGGCGCGGGAAATGGAGGAGGCGCAACGTGGCTAGCGCGAGCGGGCAGACCGGCTGGCTCGGCCGCCTGGCGCTGGCCGCCGGCTTCACCTTCCTCTATGCGCCGATCCTGGTGCTGATGATCTACTCGTTCAACGAGTCGCGCCTGGTGACGGTGTGGTCCGGCTTCTCCACCAAGTGGTACGGCGAGCTGCTGAACAACGAGCAGATGCTCGGCGCCGCCTGGACCAGCCTGCGCATCGCCGCCATGAGCGCCACCACCGCGCTGCTGCTGGGCACCCTGGCCTCGGTGGCCCTGGTGCGCTTTGGCCGCTTCCGCGGCAAGACCCTGTTTACCGGCATGATGACAGCGCCGCTGGTGATGCCCGAGGTGATCACCGGCCTGTCCCTGCTGCTGCTGTTCGTGACCCTGGCGCAGTCGGTGGGCTGGCCCGCCGAGCGCGGCATGACCACCATCTGGATCGCCCACACCACCTTCGGCATGGCCTACGTGGCGGTGGTGGTCTCGGCGCGCCTGCGCGAGTTCGACCGCTCGCTGGAAGAGGCGGCGATGGACCTGGGCGCCAACCGCCTGGGCGTCTTCTTCCGCGTCACCCTGCCGATCATCTCGCCAGCGCTGTTCTCCGGCTGGCTGCTGGCCTTTACGCTGTCCCTGGACGACCTGGTGATCGCCAGTTTCGTCGCCGGCCCCGGCTCCACCACCCTGCCGATGGTGGTGTTCTCCAGCGTGCGCCTGGGGGTCAGCCCGGAGGTGAACGCGCTGGCGACCATTCTCGTCGGCCTGGTGGCGACGGTCTCCCTGCTCGGCTGGTGGGTGATGCGCCGCCGCGAACTGCAGCGGCAGCTAGACATGCGCCGCGCCCAGGCCCAGTAACCCTATTCCTATCACTCCTCGACACTGCGGAGGAAACACCGTGAAAACCCTGGCAAAACTCGCAATGGCGGCGGCCGTCGCCCTGGTACCGGCACTGGCCGGCGCCCAGGACAAGACGCTCAACGTCTACAACTGGTCCGACTACATCGCCGAGGACACCCTGGCCAACTTCGAGGCCGCCACCGGCATCAAGGTCACCTACGACGTGTTCGACTCCAACGAGGTACTGGAGGCCAAGCTGCTCTCCGGCCGCACCGGCTACGACGTGGTGGTGCCCACCTCCACCTTCCTCGCCCGGCAGATCCAGGCCGGCGTGTTCCAGAAGCTGGACATGAGCAAACTGCCCAACCACGGCAACCTCGACCCCAACCTGCTGGCGAAGCTGTCCTCGCTGGACCCGGACAACGCTTACGCGGTGCCCTACCTGTGGGGCACCACCGGCATCGGCATCAACGTGAAGAAGGTGAAGGAGCGCCTGGGCGAGGACTTCCCGCTGGATTCCTGGGACATGGTGTTCAAGCCGGAGAACGCGGCCAAGCTGGCGGACTGCGGCATCACCATGCTCGACGCCTACGACGAGATCACCCCCACCGTGCTCAACTACCTGGGCGAGGACCCGAAATCGCTGGATACCGGGCTGATCCAGGGCAAGGTGGCGGACACGCTGAAGGCGATCCGTCCCTACGTGCGCTACTTCCACTCCTCCCAGTACATCAACGACCTGGCCAACGGCGACGTGTGCCTGTCCGTGGGCTGGTCCGGCGACATCTCCCAGGCCAAGACCCGCGCCGAGGAAGCTGGCAACGGCGTGGAGGTGATGTACATCATTCCGAAGGAGGGTGCCGGCCTGTGGACCGACATGCTGGCCATTCCCAAGGACGCCATGCACGTGGACAACGCCCACGCCTTCCTCAACTACCTGATGCAGCCCGAGGTGATGGCCGGCGTGACCAACTACGTGTGGTACCCGAACGCGGTGACCGCCTCCAAGCCGCTGGTCGACGCGGCCATCAGCGGCGACCCGTCGATCTATCCCCCGGAAGAAGTCGCCGCCAAGCTGTACACCTTCCCGGTGTACACGCCCAAGGCCGACCGCGCCGGCAGCCGCATGTGGACGGCGCTCAAGGCCGGGCGCTGATCAGCGCCCGGTGGTATCGGCCAGCTTGCGGTAGAGGGTGCGCTCGGATATCCCCAGCCGGCTGGCCAGTTCCGCGGTAGAGCCGGCGAACTGCCGGCTCACGCGCTGCAGGTAGCGGCGCTCCGCCTCCTTCAGGCTGACAATCTCCTCATCCCCGGTGGCTGCGGCTGCCGGTTCCGCCTGCGCCGCCAGTGGCGGCAGGTGGCCCGGCTCAATGCGCTCGTCATCCGCCATCAGGCAGGCGCGCTGTAACAGGTTGCGCAGCTCGCGCACATTGCCGGGAAAGTCATAGCCGGAGAGCTTTGCCAGCGCCGCGGGCGTCAGGCGCTTGTCCGGGCTTTGCTGGCGCACGAACAGGTCGCACAGCAGGGGCAGGTCGCCGATGCGCTCGCGCAGCGCCGGCAGGTGAATCGGGAAGGCGGCGAGACGGAAGTACAGGTCCTGGCGGAATTCCCCCGCCTCCACCAGCTGCGGCAGGTTCTTGTGCGAGGCGCTGACCAGGCGGAAGTTCGCCCGCCGCGTCTCCACCGAGCCGACCGCGCGGTAGGTGCCGGTCTCCAGCAGGCGCAGCAGTTTCACCTGCTGCTGTAGGGGGATGTCGCCGATCTCGTCGAGGAACAGGGTGCCGCCGTGGGCGGCGTCCACCAGCCCGGGCTTGTCGCGGTTGGCGCCGGTGAAGGCGCCCTTGCTGTAGCCGAACAACTCGCTCTCGAACAGGCTCTCGTTGAGGCCGGTGCACTCGACCACCACGAAGGGCTGGTCGCGGCGCTCGCTGGCATCGTGGATGGCCCGCGCCACCAGTTCCTTGCCGGTGCCGGACTCGCCCTGCAGCAGCACGCTCACATCAGTGGGGGCGACGCGGTTGATCAGCTCCAGCATGGCGCGAAACGGCGCCGACTGGCCGCACAGGGTATCCGCGCGCGGCTCGTGGCTGGCGTGATCCACGCCCTGCAGGGTCTCGCGGTAGCCCAGCAGACGGCCGTCCGTTGCATACACAGGTTCCATGGTGATGTCGCAGTAGCGTGCCCCGTTGCGCGTGTGGTGCACATGGAGCACGCGCTGTGCCAACCCGGTCTCCGCCACCCGCTGCAGCGGGCAGGCCTCGCCGTTCTCGTGACAGGGTGAGGTGTAGCCGTGGGTGATCTCGAAACAGCGACTGCGGCCGATTTCGACGCTTTTCACTGCATTTTCGCGGTAGGCGCGGTTGCAGGCGAGCAGCCGGTAGTCGCTGCCGATCAGGACCGTGGGCAGGTCGCTGTCGTCCGCTTCGAGCTGTTCAATCTCTCTCATTCCCGCCACTTATGACAGCCATCGTCCGACAAATATGGCACAGAGTCCACCAAATAACCACAAATTTCTTACAGGATTGTAAAAATAGCCAATCTAATCAGTCAGTTAATCCACTGACATTATTGGCACTGCGGTTGCAATGCAGTTGCCAGGAGGACGCCGGGCGGCGTCCCGCACAACCCGACGGGGGGCCCAGGCCATGACCGGAAAACCCAGGACGCGCTACGCCCGCGAGATCACCGCAGTGCTTGTGTTCAAGCTGCTGGCGATCTTCGCCCTGCACTCGCTGTACTTCGGCGAGCGCGCGCCGCACGACCCCGGCGCCTGGCTGGCGCCCGCCCCGCAAGCGCAAGAGGACCTGCAATGATCGATTCCGCCGCGGTGGAGCTGTCGCGACTGCAATTCGCGCTCACCGCCATGTACCACTTCCTGTTCGTGCCGCTGACCCTCGGCCTGTCCTTCATGCTGGCGATCATGGAGTCGGTGTACGTGCTGACCAACAAGCCCGTGTACAAGGACATGGTGAAGTTCTGGGGCAAGTTGTTCGGCATCAACTTCGCCCTCGGCGTGACCACCGGCATCACCATGGAATTCCAGTTCGGCACCAACTGGAGCTACTACTCCCACTACGTGGGCGACATCTTCGGCGCACCGCTGGCCATCGAGGGCCTGATGGCCTTCTTCCTGGAGTCCACGCTGATCGGCCTGTTCTTCTTCGGCTGGGACCGCCTGAGCAAGGTGCAGCACCTGTCCGTCACCTGGCTGGTGGCGCTGGGCTCCAACCTCAGCGCCCTGTGGATCCTGATCGCCAACGCCTGGATGCAGAACCCGGTGGGCGCCGAGTTCAACTACACCACCATGCGCATGGAACTGGCCAGCTTCGGCGAGGTGATCTTCAACCCGGTGGCCCAGGTGAAGTTCGTGCACACCGTGGCCTCGGGCTATGTCACCGGCGCGATGTTCGTGCTCGGTATTTCCTCCTGGTATTTACTCAAGGGTCGCGACGTCGCCTTCGCCCGGCGCAGCTTCGCCATCGCCGCGAGCTTCGGCCTGGCCTCCATCCTCTCGGTGATCGTGCTCGGCGACGAGAGCGGCTACGAGGTGGGCGACGTGCAGAAGACCAAGCTGGCCGCCATCGAGGCGGAGTGGGAGACCCAGGAACCGCCCGCCGCCTTTACCCTGTTCGGCTTCCCCGACGACGAGGCCGGGGAGACTCACTACGCGGTGAAAATCCCCTGGGCGCTGGGCCTGATCGCCACGCGCTCCCTGGACGAGCCGATCATCGGCATCCGCGATTTGAAGGAGCAGCACCGCGAGCGCATCGTCAACGGCATGCAGGCCTACAGCCTGCTGCAGGCCCTGCGCGGCGGCGACACCTCGCTGGAAACCGTGGCGGCCTTTGAGGCTACGCGCGAAGACCTCGGCTACGGCCTGCTGCTGAAGAAGTACACCGACGCGGTGGTCGATGCCACCCCGGCGCAGATAGACGCGGCGATGGAGGACTCCATCCCCAGGGTGGCGCCGCTGTTCTGGACCTTCCGCCTGATGGTCGGGCTGGGCTTCACCATGCTGGCGATCTTCCTCGCCGCATTCATCCAGTCCACCCGCCACCGCAGCGACGCCAACCCCTGGGTACTGCGCGCGGCGTTCATCGGCATTCCCATGCCCTGGATCGCCGCCGAGGCCGGCTGGGTGGTCGCCGAGTACGGCCGCCAGCCCTGGTCCATCGCCGAGGTGCTGCCCACCCACCTGTCCGCCTCGTCGATCAGCGCGGCGGAGGTCGGCGGCAGCCTCACCGCCATCGTGCTGTTCTACTCGGCGCTGCTGGTGATCGAGTTGTTCCTGATGTTCCGCTACGCCCGCCTGGGACCGTCTTCCCTGGGCCTGGGCCGCTACCACTTCGAACGCGACGGCGCACCCGCCGCCGGGGAGACCCGCCATGCTTGATTACGAAACCCTGAAACTGGTCTGGTGGCTGCTGGTCGGCGTGCTGCTCATCGGCTTCGCTATCACCGACGGCTTCGACATGGGCGTGGGCATGCTGCTCAAGGTGGTCGGCCGCAACGACATCGAGCGCCGCGTGCTGATCAACACCATCGCCCCGCACTGGGATGGCAACCAGGTCTGGTTCATCACCGCCGGCGGCGCCATCTTCGCCGCCTGGCCGCTGGTCTACGCGAGTGCTTTCAGTGGCCTGTACGCGGCCCTGGTGCTCACCCTGCTGGCCATGTTCCTGCGCCCGGTGGGCTTCGACTACCGCTCCAAGCTCGACAGCCCGGCCTGGCGCAGCCGCTGGGACTGGGCGCTGACCGTCGGCAGCGGCGTGCCCGCGCTGATCTTCGGCGTCGCCTTCGGCAACCTGCTGCAGGGCCTGCCGTTCAGCTTCGACGAGGTCATGCGGCCGCTCTACCACGGCAGCTTCTGGCAGTTGCTGAACCCCTTCGCCCTGGTCTGCGGCCTGCTCTCGGTGTGCCTGTTCCTCACCCAGGGCGCCAGCTGGCTGATGCTCAAGACCCGCGGCGAGCTGCTCTCGCGCAGCTCGCGGGCGACCCTGGCCGGCGCGCTTGGCGTACTGGCGTTGTTCGTCATCGCCGGCATCGCCCTGAACACCGGCATGCAGGGCTTTCGCGTGGCCAGCATGCCCGCGGGCGGCAGCGTGATGACACCGATGATGAAGAGCGTGGTGCGCGACAACCTCGCCTGGCGCGACAACTTCAGCGCCCTGCCCCTGCTGTGGGCGGTACCCGCTGCCGGCGCGGGCTGTGCGGCATTGGCAGCCCTGGCCGCCTGGCGCCGCTGGGGCGGACTGGCCTTCCTCGCCAGCAGCCTGATGCAGGCGGCGGTGATCGGCACTGCAGGCGTCGCCATGTTCCCCTTCGTCATGCCGTCGAGCTACGCGCCGGATCACAGCCTCACGGTGTTCGACGCCACCTCCAGCGAGCTGACCCTGACCATCATGTTCTGGGTGGCGATGATCTTCGTGCCGCTGGTTCTCGGCTACACCCTGTGGAGCTACCTGAAGATGTTCGGTCGCCTCGACGAGGACAGCATCCACGCCAACCCCCACGGCCTTTACTGAGGAGATTCCGACCATGTGGTACTTCACCTGGATCCTGGGCGTGCTGCTCGCCTGCAGCTTCGGCATCGTCAACGTACTGTGGCTGGAACAGACCGGCGACATGGACCGCGAGGACGTGCCGGCGCGCGACGACTGAGGGAGCCGGGGCAGGGCCGCGGACTTACCCTCTCCACCCCGGCCCTCGCCGCCCCTCTTCACC
>NZ_SRLE01000017.1 GCF_004745945.1 Mangrovimicrobium sediminis
GAAGAAATCAATCGGAAGTTCGCCCGGCATTTGCGAGTAACACATAACGCTTCAAGCAGGGGCCCGCGTTAGCGGGTCCCGGCGCGAAGCGCCCTTGCTGACTTGACTTGTTATGTGGCACGACGGATGCCTGATTGGAAAACCTGCATATTAGCCCTCATGCAGAACCTCCTTGGCAACTGACATTTTGGTTGCGGACTTTGCCCAACCCAGATGTTGCATGTTCGAACCCAACTTTGAATCACCGGGGAGTAGCGAAGGGCTGAGCCATTCCACCGGAAGATGACGCTGGCAGCCAAGAGATAAAGAATGCCTGGGTAACCAACGAATGCATTTAGTTAATCCCCACTTGTAACTACCACATAACGCTGAGCGGCAGCGGGCGCGCGGTACGCGCGTCCGGCGACCGAAGGGAGCGAACTGCCCGCACTTGTTACATGGCGCGGACTGGCGTTTGAAGCCCCTTGTTCCTGTAGTTGGAAATGAGAACCGGGGAAAGCGAAAGAACTGCCGAACTTTGCGTATCCAATGTGGGCCAGTGAGTCGATGATTTTTGACATACTCAACCCCTTCATAGGACTCAGTAGATACCTTGAGTAACACCGGAGCATTTTAGCCGCCTAGCCATGTAACAGTTAAGTACATAGACCAGTCTAAAATTTCTACGTCCCTGTATTCCCGATTCCACCATTTCCCCCTTCCAAAAAACACCACATGATCAGTCGGTTAGGCTACCCCATGTTTTCAATTCCGCAAAACAATAGAAACTCGACCCACCAAATTCCATCAAATCCGCTCAATCAACCCAACACAGAACCACCCGCAATTCACTGATTTCCAAACGATTGCATTCTCCCCACCCATCCGAACCAACCGTCGCTCTCCTGAAAAACACACTTGCACCCGCGGCTTTTTCATATACTGTACTTATATACAGTTTTGTGGAGACTGCAAATGGATGATATCCGCCCCACAATCCCGCGCAACTCCTCTAAGTTCACTCACCAGGTCCGACAGGACCTACGTGACAAAGGCTATTCCTACCAGACTGAGAAAACCTACCTGCACTGGATCAAGCGTTTTATTCATTTCCATAAAATGCAGCACCCCCAGAGCATGGGCATTACCCATATCAACGAATTCCTCAGCTACCTCGGTAGCCAGAGGGACTGCTCGCCTGGAACGCAGCGTATCGCCCTCAATTCGCTGGTTTACCTGTATCGGAAATTCCTCGGCGTAGAATTGGAGAAGCTGGATTTTGAAATGGCGAAGAACAAGCGCCGCCTGCCTGTTGTGCTCAGCCACGAAGAAGTCCAGCGTGTGCTCGGCGGCTTGTCGGCAGAATACTTCCTTATGGTCTCTATTCTGTACGGTTCGGGGCTGCGCCAGAACGAGCTCCTCAACCTTCGTATCAAAGACCTGGATTTCGAACTCAATACACTGACTGTACGCTCAGGAAAAGGAGATAAGGATCGTACGACCCTACTACCTTTGAGCCTGCATGAGTCACTGCACGAGCAAATCGCGAAAGTTGCCAGACTACACCAACGCGATATCGAAGACGGTTTTGGCGAGGTTTACCTTCCAAATGCGCTGGCGCGCAAATATCCCAGTGCGGCGCGGGAAACCGGTTGGCAGTTCCTCTTCCCTTCCAGGTCAATCGGAGCCTGCCCTCGTTCAGGTGTGCTTCGTCGCCATCACCTCCACCACACGTCGCTGCGCAAACATGTCACCCGAGCGCGTATCGAGGCAGGCATCATCAAACACGTAACGAGCCATACTTTCCGGCACAGCTTCGCCACTCGCCTGCTGCAAAAAGGCTACGACCTGCGCACTATCCAGAAACTGCTTGGGCATAGCGATATAAGAACGACAGAAATCTACACCCACGTGCTCGGCCGGGGAGCGATGGGAGTCATCAGCCCGGTAGATGACTGATGCGCTGATCGCTAATGATCGTTGACCAGACTCAAATACTGTACAAATATACAGCCCATGTCAACTTATGCCGAAGTCCACGCCCTCAGCTGCTACAGCTTCCTGCGCGCCGCCTCGCACCCCCACGAGTTGGTGGAGCAGGCGGCGGCGCTCGGCTATGCCGCGCTGGCGGTCACCGACGAATGCTCCCTCGCCGGCGTGGTCAAGGCGCACGTTGCGGCGAAGGAGGCCGGCTTCCACCTGATCATCGGCAGCGAGTTCGTCCTGGAGGAGGGCCTGCGTCTGGTGGCCCTGGTCCCCTCCCGCGCCGCCTACTCTGAGCTGTCCGGGCTGATCAGCCTGGCCCGTCGGCGCAGCCCCAAGGGCGAGTACCGCGTGGCGCTGCGCGATATCATCTTCCACCTCAAGCGCTGCCTGCTGCTCTGGCTGCCGGACTGCTCCGGCGAGCGCAGCGAGCAAGATCTCCCCTACGGTCGCCAGCTGGCGCGCCTGTGCCGCGGCCGCTTCTGGCTCGGGTTCACGCAACTGCTGGGCAACGATGAAGCGCGGCGTCTGCAGCATGTGCAGGCACTGGGCGACGAGCTCGGCGTACCGGTCGCTGCCTGTGGCGATGTGCGCATGCACCTGCCCACACGCAAGCCCCTGCACGACGTGTTCACCGCCCTGTACCACAACACGAGTATCGGCGAACTCGGCCGGCGCCGCCTGGGCAACAGCCAGCGGCACCTGCGACCGGTGCATGTGCTCGAGGCGCTCTACCCGCCACAGTTACTGGCGCAAACCCTGCGCATCGCCAACCTGTGCGACTTCAGCCTGGACGAGTTGCGCTACGAATACCCTGAGGAAGTCGTCCCCAATGGCCACGACGCCAACAGCTACCTGCGCCAGCTGGTTGCCGAAGGCAGCGCGCGGCGCTGGCCGGGCGGCGTGCCAGCGGCAATCCAGGCGCGTATCGACAAAGAGCTGGAGCTGATCAGCGAGCTGCACTACGAGTACTACTTCCTCACCGTCTACGACATCGTGCACTTCGCCCGCAGCCGCGACATTCTCTGCCAGGGGCGCGGCTCGGCGGCCAATTCGGTGGTCTGCTACTGCCTGGGCATTACCGAGGTATCACCGCAGCAGATCTCCCTGCTGTTCGAGCGCTTCATCTCGAAGGAGCGCGACGAGCCGCCGGACATCGACGTGGACTTCGAGCACGAACGCCGCGAGGAGGTCATCCAGTACATCTACCGCAAGTACTCGCGGCGTCGCGCGGCGCTGGCGGCAACGCTCATCACCTATCGCTCGCGCAGCGCGGTGCGCGACGTGGGCAAGGCGCTGGGTCTGGACCCGGTCTTCGTCGACGACCTCGCCAAATCAATGGCCTGGTGGGACCGCACGGCGGACCTCGCCAAACGCTTCGAAGAACAGGGTGTCGCGCACCACGGCAAGGTGGCGGAGCAGTTCTACTCACTGGTGCAGCAGATCCTCGGCTTTCCGCGCCACCTGTCCCAGCATGTCGGCGGCTTCGTCATCACCCGCAGCCCCATCTCCACCCTGGTGCCGGTGGAGAACGCGAGCATGGACGAGCGCACTGTCATCCAGTGGGATAAAGAAGACATCGAGTCACTGGGCCTGCTCAAGGTGGACATCCTCGCCCTGGGTATGCTCTCCGCCATCCGCAAGAGCCTGCAGCTGGTGCACCGCTACTGCCCGCATATCGCGAGCATCGCCGACGTGCCGAAGGAAGACCCTGCCACCTACCGCCTGATGCAGGCGGCGGACACCATCGGCATCTTCCAGATCGAGTCCCGCGCGCAGATGTCGATGCTGCCGCGGCTCAAGCCGCAGTGCTTCTACGACCTGGTCATCGAGATCGCCATCGTCCGCCCGGGGCCTATCCAGGGCGACATGGTGCACCCCTACCTGCGCCGCAAACAGGGGCTGGAGCCGGTCACCTACCCCTCCGAGGCGATTCGCAGCGTGCTGGAAAGTACACTCGGCGTGCCCATCTTCCAGGAACAGGTGATCAAGCTGGCCATGGTCGCCGCCGGTTTCTCCGGCGGTGAGGCGGACCAGTTGCGCCGCGCCATCGCCAACTGGGGGCGGAACAGCCGCTTGCTCGAATTCGAGCAGAAGCTCACCCGCGGCATGATCGAGCGCGGCTACGACGCGGACTTCGCCCGCCGCCTGTTCGACCAGATCAAGGGCTTTGCCGGTTACGGTTTTCCGGAGTCGCACTCCGCCAGCTTCGCCCTGCTCGCCTATGTCTCCGCCTGGCTCAAGCAGCATCACCCGGCGGCGTTTTACGTCGGCCTGCTGAACAGCCAGCCGATGGGGTTCTACACGCCGTCGCAGTTGGTGCAGGACGCCCGCCGCCACGGGGTGGTGGTGCTGCCGGTGGACGTCAACCACAGCGAGTGGGATCACCAGCTACTGGAAAACGCCCGCCCCATCCGCCTCGGCCTGCGCCTGGTCAAGGGCCTGAGCCGGGAGGGGGCGCAACGGCTGGTCGAGGCGCGCCGCCAGGCGCCCTTCCACCAGGTCAGCGACCTGCGCCGCCGCGCCGCACTGGACAAGCGCGACATGGAAGCGCTGGCGGATGCCGATGCGCTGGCCTCCCTCACCGGCCACCGCCACCAGGCCCAGTGGCAGATCATGGCGCTGGAAGATGTGCGCCCGCTGCTGGCGGACGAGCAGTACCAGGGCGCGCGCTACTTTGACGACGACGTGCAGTTACCGGCCCCGGCGGTGGCCGAGGAGGTGCTCTCGGACTACCGCGCCACCGGTCTCACCCTGCGCGCCCACCCGCTGGCCCTGCTGCGCGACAAACCACCCTTCAACCGCTGCAAGCGACAGATCGATCTCGCCGGTATCGGCAACCACCGCTTCGTGCGCATCGCCGGCCTGGTCACCTGCCGGCAGCGGCCGGGCAGCGCCTCGGGGGTGGTGTTCCTCACCCTGGAGGACGAGACCGGCAACAGCAACGTGGTGGTATGGAAGCGCACCCAGGAGGCCTTCCGCCAGCAGCTGCTGGCCGGGCAACTGCTACTGGTGACAGGCACGCTGGAATGCAAGGACGGCGTGATTCACATCATCGCCGGTAGCCTGGAGGACCACACCCATGAACTGGACCAGTTGCGACTGAAGTCGCGGGACTTCCACTGAATCCCCGGCAGCGGTCGGAGCCAGGTGTCAACGTCCGCAGTTACAACTCCTTGATGTAGGTAATCTCGTAGGGGCTGTATCCGCAGTCGTGGTAGAAATCGCCGGCCGCCTGGTTGGCGGCCAGTGCGGAGACGCGCACGGTGGCCACCTCCTGCTGGCGCAGGAAACCCTCGACCCGCGCCACCAGCGAGGTGGCCACGCCGTGCCCGCGGGCCTCGGGGTCCACGTACAAATCGGTGATCACACCGTAGCGCTTGAAGGGTTCGAACAGGTGGCGGTCGGCATCGTCCTCCGCCTCCAGCATGGCGACGACAAAGCCCACCGCCTCACCGCCGTGCTGGGCGACAAACACGCAGCCGCCCTGGGCGTTGCAGCAGGCCAGCAGGTAGTCGAAGTGGTCGCCGGCCATCTGCCGGCCGGGCGTGCGGGAGTTGTGCAGCGCGCCCTCGTGATCCTGCAGGCGCGCCATCATGTCCACCACCGCGGCGCGGTGACCGTGGCTGTAGTTGACGACGCTCATGCGCCCTCGGGGCCGGGCAGGTTCTGCTCCAGCCACTGCTGGAATTGCGCGGGCGGCAGGGCGCCGGACAGCCGCGCGAGTTCGCGGCCGCGCTGCATCACCATCAGCGTAGGAATGGAGCGAATCTGGAACTGCGCCGCGGTGGTCGGGCAGGCTTCGGTATCGAGCTTGATGAACACGGCTCGGGTCGCCGCTTGCGCCGCCGCCTGGCTGAACACCGGCGCGAACTGGCGGCAGGGGCCGCACCAGGGCGCCCAGAAATCGACCACAACCGGCAGGTCGCTGTTGGCTACGAAGCGCTGGAAGCCCTGGTCATCGACTGCGACCGGTTCGCCAGCGGCGAGCGCGTGATGGCACTTGCCGCAGGCGGGACGATCGCCGAGCCTGGCGACGGGAACACGGTTGATGGCCTGGCACTGCGGGCAAACCATCTGCAACTTGGGCGCGGTGGTCATGGGGGTATCCGGGAAATAAACGTACACCCCTGTATGGGGCCTGGCGGCTCGAAAATCAAGTTTCCACGCAACACGCGGCCGATAGCCGCACCTCGCCTCCCGGCCCGTGCCCGCTGCCCGGAGAAGTCCCGCATTCGGGGATTCGCCAGCGGTACCACAACGCCTACCCTGCGCAGCACGCCACGCGCAGCCATCGAGGACGAGGACACCGGCACCACAACCGCGCCAGCACTACGACACCAGGGCACAGCGCGCCGGATCACATGCACACGCCCACGGCGATATGACCAATTTGTAACAATTTCATTGCAGTATGTGCGCGGGGACAACCAACCACGAACGCCAGGAGCGTCACAGGAACATGCTTGCACCGCGCCGCGCGCCGGTCACCGGCACCGAGTTGACGCGGATCACCGCCTCTGGCGACGCGCCGCTACACCACGTGGACGCGCGCTACCTGTCCTGGTCCATCGACGTCTCGGTGTTTGCCGGGGGCCTGTGGTGGGAGGGTTCCAACAAGTCGCGCCGCGGCATCGGCACCAGCCGCCTCAGCCCGCTGGCGCTGGACGCCCGCGAGCTCAATCGCCTGGTGCGCGCGCTGGGCCCGGCCTACCTGCGTATCGGCGGCAGTGAGGCGGACAAGATCCACTACTTCGAGGCGCCGCCGGGGGAGAGCAACGCCCTGGTGCTCAGCCGCGAGCAGTGGGACGACCTGCACGAGTTCCTGCGCCGCCACGACCTCAAGCTGTTCTTCACCTGCAAGTACGGCCTGTTCCGACGCAACGAGCACGGCCGCTGGGACGGCAGCGCCCTGGAGCACCTGCTGGCCTATTCCCGCGAACGCGACTACGCCATCGACGTGTTCGAGTTGGGCAACGAGCTCAACGCCTACTGGGCCTTCCACGGCCTGCTCTCGCAGCCGCGGGCCAAGAACCTGGCCCAGGACTATCGCACCTTCAAGGCACTGGTCCGACGCCACTACCCCGAGGCGCGCATCTGCGGCCCGGGCAGCGCGTTCTGGCCGCGCCTGGGCGAGACGATCCGGCCGATCAGCAACATCACGCCGAAGTTCCTGCGCGAACTGGCCGGCGAACTGGATATCGTCGACTGGCACTACTACCCGTTCCAGAGCGAGCGCAGCCCGGTGCGTACCCGCGCCGCGCGGCGCAAGCACATGACCGACCCGGCCTCCTTCACCTACTTCGAACGCTACAGCCAGCACCTGATGGACCTGCGCGACCGCCTGCAGCCGCAGGCGGAACTGTGGACGGGCGAGACCGGCTCGGCCCAGTGCGGCGGGCAGCCGTTTCGCTCGGACCGCTGGGTTTCCGGCTTCTGGTGGGCGGACCAGCTCGGCCTCGGCGCGCGCCTCGGCCAGAAGGTCATGGTGCGCCAGGCCCTGGTCGGCGGCGACTACGGCCTGATCGACCGCCTGACCCTGAAGCCGCGGCCGGACTACTGGGTCAGCTGGCTGTGGCGCCAGCTCATGGGCACCGGCGTATACGCGGTGGCAAGCTCGCGCCCCCAGGTGCGCGCCTACCTGCACGACAGCGCCCTCGGCGCGGGCCGCTGCCTGCTGCTCATCAACCTCGACGAGCAGCCTGCGCCGGTACAACTCGAGGGCCTCGGCGCCGTAGGCCGGCGCTACACGGTCACCGCCAAGCAGCTGACCAGCCGCAAGCTGCGCATCAATGGCGTCAAACCCAAGCTGAAGAAGGGGCGTATCGCACTGGACCGCTTTCCGGTGCAAACCGGCCTGGCCGTGCTACCGCCCCACAGCATCAGCTTCTGGGAGATCCTGCCCGCCGCCGCGGATCAGTACTGCACGAGTTCGATCTCGATACCGTCCGGATCGTAGAAGTACAGCCTGCGGCCCGGATCGTAGTTCTCCTCGCCCTTGATCTCCACGTTCATCTCACCCAGGGTCGCCCGGTACGCGTCCAGGTCATCCACCTCAAAGCCGAGGTGGTTAAAGCCCACCGCGCTGTAGTCCTGAGACGCGTGCCCGCCCTGGGTAGCCTCGAACAGGGAGAGATAACTGCGGTCGTCACCCAGGTGAGCGGCGCGCTGGCCGGCGGCGGTACGCCCTTCCCAGCGCACCCTGCCGCCCATCAGGCGCAGGTAGAACGCGATACTGGTATCCAGGTTGTTAACGGTGATATTGGCGTGTTCGATGCGCATGGTGTTTCCTCCTCTTATCTGCGCCACGGCTTGTTCCGTGTACAGTCACAGGATAGGACCCGGCCTTCAATATATCGCCCCTTCTGCTAACATGTTGGCGGAACGCCAATGCGCCGGTCGCGGCGCCAGGGAGCAGCCCTTGTCGGAAGCAAAGTCGAAAATCAGGAAGAAACCCAAATCGAATCCCAGTTCGAAAGCCAAGTCGAAAGCCGGGTCGAAAGCCGAGCCGAGACCTGCGTCGGAGCGAACACCAGAGGCAACACCAGAACTAACACCAGAACTAACACCAGAACTACAGCACATCTCCTCCTACCTCGCGGAAAACATCGGCACCCTGCGCCGGCGCCGCAACCTGAGCCAGGAGAAGCTGGCGGAGCTGGCGCAGATCCCGCGCTCCACCATCACCCACATGGAGTCCGGCGGCGGCAACCCGTCGCTGACCAACCTGTGCAAGCTGGCCGCGGCGCTTGGGGTGAGCATAGAGACGCTGCTGTCCCGGCCGCGCCGCGCCTGCAGTTTGCTCAAGCGCGACGACGTGCCGCAGCAGCAGCGCAGCGCCGGCAAGCTGCGCATCCACAAGCTCATGCCGGACCGCGTGCGCGGTATCGAGATCGATCGCATGGAATTCGCCGCCGGCGCGTCGATGGCGGGCAAGCCGCACCTGCCGGGGACCAAGGAGTACCTGGTAGCGCTGGCGGGCAGTATCGCGGTCGCGGTGGACGGCGCCACCTGGACGGTGGAGGAAGGCGACGTGCTGGCCTTTCCCGGCGACCAGAAGCACGGCTACCGCAACGCCGGACGAACCCCAGCCACGGCGCTCAGCATCGTGCTGCCACTGCCCTACCCCACTGGCTGAGGCGCGCCTCAGCGCTGCTCGAAGAAGTCCCAGATCACCTGCGGCGCGTCGAACTCGTGGCTGGTGGTACCGGTCAGCCGCGGCAGATTGAAGGTCGGGTTGGGGATGGTGTGGCCGCCGCCCTTCACGGTCAGCAGTTCCACCGGCGGCCGGCCGGGCAGTGACCAGCGCATGCTGCTCACCGAGGTGCCGTCGTCGGGTGCCTTGTCCGGCCAGTTGCTGGCGAGGTAGGAACCGCCGTAACCGGCGAGTCCGGCAAAGTATTCCGCTGTCGCCACGGAGGAGATCACCGGGCCGCGGCTGTCGTCCCAGAGAATCTTGACCATGCCGCCCTCGTAGGGGTTGACCGGGTCCTCGGTGCCGTTGATCACCAGCGCGGCAACGCGCCCGCCGCCGGCCTGGCAGCCGAGGTTCTCCTGCGCCGGCAGGCTCGCTGAAATGGCGGCGATGCCGCGCACCAGGTCCGGCGCCTCCAGGGCGAGGCGGAAGGCCATCTGGCCGCCGTTGGAAAAGCCCGCGGCGTAGATCTGGCGCGAGTTCACGCCGTAACGCCGCTCCATCTCGCCGACCAGCGCTCGGAGGAAGCCCACATCGTCGATATTCTGGGTGTTCGCGGCGTAGCTGGCGCTGGCGCGGCAATCGTTCCAGTGGCGCTCGTAGCCGTCCGGGTAAACGGCGATATAGCCGCCGCGCTCGGCCTGCGCATCGAAACCGTAGAAGCTCATGATGCGCATGTCCTCACCGCGCCCCATGGACCCGTGCAGCACCAGCAGCAGCGGTGGGCGCTTGCCAACGGACTTTGGCACGTAGGCGGTCCAGCTGCGCTGCAGGCCATCGTGCTCGATGACACCGCGCTCCAGGGTGCCGGGCAGCTGCGGCTCCTCGATCTGGTCGAAACGCAGCAGCCACCAGCCGCTCATGGACAGCGTGACCAGGGTCAGCGCCACCAGCAGCAGGACGATTTTCAGGATTCGGCTCATGGTTGTTGTTCTCCGGCCCGCGCAAAAGCGGCCAAGTCTAACCGATCACGGCGGACGCGGACCAGTTGCTCGCACTCAGGGCGACGCTCAGCGCAGCCGGTCCAGCAGGCCAAAGGTATCGAACACCGCACGCAGCGCCTCATCGTTGCCGCCGCTGGCCTGCCAGTTCTGGCGCTTGAGCGACTGCGACTGGCTCCCTTCAATGGTAAGGAAGCGGTCTTTCCAGTAGCGCGGGTCGTCCACCGTCGCACAGGCCATACCATTCTTCAGGCTCATCGCCTTCAGCCATACGTCGTCCGAGCGCGGGCACAGGCGCATGAACTGCTCGCGCTCGAGCACCTGCGCGTCAAGGGCGCCGGGAAAATACAGCACACCGCAGACGCCGGTGGGGAATACCAGCGGCGACGGCGCACAGCCGGCGGGCGCGGCGGACCACTTCGCGTAGGGCTGCAACCCGCCGCCTGAATCCAGCGCGATCCGGTGGGCACGCTGGCAGTGAATCACCGTGGGCGCGTCGCACCAGGCATAGTAGAGCTGTTCCACCGTATCCGGCGGGTAGAGCATGTCGTCGTCCACGGTCAGCAACAGGCTGTCGGGGAAGCGCTCCAGCGCATAGACGATCTTCTTATACGGCCCCAGGTCTTCATCCACGAAATGGATTTCCAGGCCGCGCCGCTCCTGCCGGCGCAGCAGCTCGGGCAGGCGGCCGCGGGGAAAGTCGCTGCGCGCCAGCCACAGCACGATGCGGTCCGGAGGCAGGCTCTGGCGCAGCAGGCTCTCGATGCACAGGTAGAGGTCGTGGATACGCTGGCCATAGGAGGTGAGCGTCACCACGATCTCGTGTTCGAGTTCATTGCCCACAGCCGGCCCGTCCGCGGCCAGTGCATGTTGCTGTAACAGCGCGGCGTGCAGCGCGGCGCGCAGTTTGCGATTGTTGTTCAGGTCGTGTTTTTTCAAGCGCCGCTTGCTGAAGTAACTGAACATCGACTCGCCTCATTCCTCCTTGCTGTGCACTGCGCCCGGTGCTCCGACCAGTGCGAGATAGCCGCCTGCCACCAGCGCGAAGCTGTACAGTCCGCTTTCGTAGAACATGTAGGACTCGAACAGGTTGACCACCAGCCAGTAGCTCACGAACAGGTACCAGAAGCCGCGCAGGTCTGCATCGAGCCGGCCCGCCTTGCCAGCTTGCATGATCGCCCGGTTCAGCCACCACAGCAACGCGCCGCCCACCATCAGCCCGGCGAGACCGAAGTTCACCAGGGTATCCAGGTAGCTGCTGTGCAGGTGGCGAAAGCGTTTTTTCTCGCCCCGGCTCAGGCCGTCGGTTGCCTGCACCACTTCGCTGCGACCGCCGCCGCCCCAGCCGAACAGCGGCCGCTTGGCTATCCAGTGCAGCGCCTCACCCCAGGTGGCCAGGCGCACGCGGATGTTCTCGTTGAGCACCATGGGGCTGTCCCCACCGGCGCCGGCAAGGGGGCCTTCGCTGCTCACCCGCTCGACGATCACGCCGCCGAGCAATACCGGCACCAGTACCACCAGCGCCGCCAGAACGGGGACGGCGCGCGAACGCGGCGGCTGCGAAGCGCGCGCCACATCGCCCCGACGCCGCCAAAGGAACAGCGCGCGGCACAGCCAGGCGAACAACGTGACCAGCAGCGCCAGCCAGATGGCGCGGGTCTGGGAGATGACCACCGCGACCAGCGCGGCCAGCACCAGGGCCGCGTAGACCGCTGTCAGCCAGGGCCTGCCAACGACGCGCGCCGCATGCGCCGCACGCGGCGCGAAGGCGAGCAAGCCGAGCAGCGCCAGCCCGAACAACAGGCTGGTGTGCTGCTGGTTGATAATACCGAAGCCGACACGCTCGCCACCGAGGCCCGCGGCTATCTCGCCCCAGCCACCGCCGCTGATCCACGGCGCCAGCATCAGCGCGACCAGCGCCAGGGACCACAAGGCGAACACCCGACGCAGGTCGGACCGAATGAAAACCGCCACCGGGATCATGAAAAACCACGCGGCGAGCCGTTCAACCTTCGGCGAGCGCTCGGCGATCTCCGGCGCCAGCCAGTGGGCCAGCCCCCAGCTCGCCAGTTGCGTGGCCAGCGCCAGCCAGAACAGTGCGAAGACGAAGGAGCGCCGCAGTGGATGCTGCAGGAAAAACAGGGCGATGGCGGTGAGCAGGATCAGCACCTGCCCGGCGTAGTCGGCGGGCTTGTCGGTGTACATCCGGGTGCAGGACCACAGCAGCAGCAGGCCGAAGCCGAGCAGCGCGAACGCAGTGGGCAGCGCACCCACCGCTGGCGAATCGCCGCGGGGCTCGTGCGGCGCTGCGCCGTCCTCACCTGTCGCTGGGTGTCCGTTCACATGAGACCTGCCTGGATACAGCGCCCAGTATAACCGAGGGCCGGGAAGGATCGCCGCCGCTGACAATACCGTTGTCTTGCTGTTCGGATCAGTACTGGAGCTGGACTCGATCAATGCCGCCACCGGGCGGACCTCAACAATCCAGCCGAGCCTCGGTCACGGTTATCTCTGGACGCGGGCCACGCCATCGCCAGGCTCAGTCAGTCAGCGCTGGCGTTGTGCCTCGTCCAGCCAGCCGTGGTAACCGAACTGCGCGCGGTCGCCGCGCTTCGCCAGTTGTTCGGCAATCGCCGAGTCCAGGTCCGCCACCCGTCGCGCGGCCTTGCGCCGTGCCAGCGCGCGGCTGGCGTAGGCCAGGGGCAGCAGGTCCGGCCAGCCCAGGCCGTCGATCACCCACAGTCGCCGCGGCTCGCCACCGGCACACTGAACCAGGATATTGTGGGTCAGCAGCCGACGCGAGGGCATGCCCAGCGCCTGCCAGCGTGCGCCGAACTCCGCCAGCGGCGCGGACAAAGCGGCATCGAGCCCGCGCTGCCAGAGGTATTGTTTGAGGGTGACGGCGATACGCCCGTCGTCGTCGCGCAGCAGGTCGAAACACAGGCCGGGGCCGTACTGCGTCGCTACTGTACCGTGCAGCCGCGGTACCAGTTCGAAGGCCGCCGGGCCGATGCTGCGGTCGATGCGCGCGTAGACCCGCGCCTCTTCGCAGTTGTCATCGAAGCTCGACAGCGGCTTGAGGTTCTTCGGGAAGCCGGCCTCGCTGCGCTTGATCGCCGGCGAACGATCCGGACGCGCGACCTTGATGCAGCGGTTCGCATCGCGCGGGTCGACAAAACACAGGCGGTTGCCGCCGCGACTGAAGGCGGCGTCCTCGTCGCCCAGCACCAGCGTCGCAGCGTCCGGTTCGCTCACCCTCAGCTCCGTCTCGCAGCCAAGCGCTGGCAGAGTTCAGCGTAACGACCGAGGATCACCTCGCTGGCGTAGTGTTCGCGATAACACTGCAGGCCGGCGGCGGCCATGCTGTTGCGCGCGTCCACATCCAGCAGCGCGGCGCGGATTGCCGCGGCCAGCGCCGGGGCGTCGTCGATCGGCGTGAGCAGGCCGCTGATGCCGTCCTCGATAAGTTCCGCCGGTCCCTGGGAGCGGGTCGCCACCACCGGGCAGCCGCGAAACCAGGCCTCCAGCACAATATTGCCCAGGCCCTCGTGGCGCGAGGGGCAGACGAACAGGTCGGCGCTGTGCATCAGTGCGCCGACGTCATCGCGCCAGCCGAGGAAGCGCACCCGCGCCTCCAGGCCCAGCGCGCTGCATTGCTCGCGCAACGCGTGCTCCTCGGGGCCGGTGCCGGCCAGGCAGAGCACCGCATCCGGCACCTGCACGAGTGCGTCGAGCAACACATCGAACGCCTTGTTGGTGTGCAGGCGCCCGGCGCCGAGCAGCAACGGCACCGAGTCCGGCACATCCAGCTGCGCGCGCGGCACTGCGGCCTGCTCGCGCTCGTCGACGAAATTGGGGATGCACTCCACCTGCGCCGCGGGCATGCCGCCGCGCACCAGGTGGTCGCAGATGCCGTGCGTATTGCCAATCCAGAAATCCGCGTGGCGGTAGTACTTGAGGTCGTAGTAGTGGCCGAGGCGGCAGGCCAGGGTCCAGGGGCCACGCGGGGTGAGAATCGAGGCACGGTTCATCCACGTCAGCACCACATCGGGGGACATGGCGCGCAGGGCTTGCCGGTATTGCCAGTGGTCCGGCAGGTCCAGGCGCCCGCCGAAACGCAGGGTGCTGACCTCCACGCCGGCCTGTTGCAACGCCTGCACCCGCGCCGGGTAGTTGCGAGTAAACGCGTGCTGGCGCAGGCCCGGCACGCCGGCGAGTCCCGCCACCAGGCGGGTATAGAAGCTCTCGGCGCCGCCGTGCTCGGCGCCGGCCATTACCTGGGCCAGGGCGACCGGCTGTGTACCCTGCTCAGCCACGGCACCACACGTAGCCGTGGCTGTAGGGCCGCTGCAGGCTGGCCTCGACGATATAGCGTGCGTACAAACGGCTGTTCACCTGGTCGTGGAAGAAGCGCCGGGTGCGCGCAGCCCAGTGGCGGCGCAACGGGTCGTCGGCGGCGAAGCACCGCACCTGCTCCAGCAACTGCTCGGGGGAGGAAAAATAGGCGAGGGTCTCCGGCGGGAACATCTCGTCGAAGCCGGCATCCGCGTGAGTGAACACCAGCAGGCCGTTGCCGCCCATCTGCGCCATGCGCGCCGAGGAGTACCAGTGCAGGCCCTCCTGGCGGTTGAGGTTGAGGCCCATTCGGCTGTCGGCCAGCGCCTCGTCGTAATCGCGACCCCACACGCCAGGCGTGCCGAAGCTGCCCGGGGTATAAAAGTCGATGGTGTCCTCGAGGTTGTCGCGCAGGTAGCGCACGGTGACGCCGCGTTCGGTGTACTCCTCTGACTTGCTGCAGAAGATCAGGTCGTGGCGCTGGTCCGAGCGCTGCGAGCAGTCGGCACTTTCAATAGCGGCATCGACAGGATTGGGCATGTGCAGCAGTCGCGCGCGCTGTCCCGTGAACTGCGCCAGCTCGCGCTCGCCGGTGGATACGAACATGGCGTCCACTACCGCGCAGCGGTGTTCGATCTTGGCCGCATTTTCCGGCACGAACAGCGGATCGTTGTTGGCGCCGGCGATGACCACCCCGGGCAGCAGCGCGCGCAGTTGTTCCAGCGTCTCGTTGCGGATGATGTCGCAGTGGCCGACGATCACCAGCTCCGGGGCGAAGGCCTCGGCGGTCTCCAGCAGTCTGCGGTTGGCGGCGCGGGCGCCGAGTTCGCGGATGCCCAGCGGCGCCTCGAAGGCGGCGACGTCGCGGTCGGAAAAGCCGCGCACCAGGTAGTCGTTCTTGACCAGACCGAAGTACAGCTTCTGCGCCCAGCTCACCCGGGTCTGGCCGTACTTGCGCAATTGCTGGTGGGCGACGTGCAGGATTCGCATGCTGGTGTTCAGTTCCCTGACTGCGCCGCGGCGCCCGCGGCGATGGCCTCGCGATACACGGCGAGAGTCGCTTCCACCTGCGCCTGCAGGGTGAAGCTCGCCGGCAAGCTTACCGCCGGCGGCGCGGCGAGGAAACCGCTGACCGCTGCGGCTAGCGCATCCATGTCGCCCTTGGTCACCAGTCCCGCGGGCAGGCTCTCGCGCAGGGACTCCGCCGGACCGCCCTCGTTCCAGGCGACCACCGGGGTACCCACCGCCAGCGCCTCGAT
This sequence comes from Mangrovimicrobium sediminis, assembly GCF_004745945.1. Taxonomy (GTDB): domain Bacteria; phylum Pseudomonadota; class Gammaproteobacteria; order Pseudomonadales; family Halieaceae; genus Mangrovimicrobium; species Mangrovimicrobium sediminis. Next base: position 15,693 of record NZ_SRLE01000017.1, read on the forward strand.
CACCGTGCGGCCGAAAGGCTCGGCGTGCTGCGACAGGTTGCAGACCACGCTGGCGACGGCGTACAGCTCGGCCATGTCGCTGCGGTGGCCGAGGAAACTCAGGTCGCCGGCGATGCCCAGCTCGGCGGCGCGCGCCACCAGTTCTTCCCGATAGGCCTCCTTGCCCGGGTCGCCCTCCCCCGCCACCAGGCCGTGGCAGGCGATGTTCGCGCCGCGCAGCCGCGCCAGCAGTTCAATGAATTCCAGCTGGCCTTTCCAGCGGCTGAGCCGCCCGGGCATCAGCAGCAACGGTTTGTCCCGCGCTGCCGGATAGTCGGCGAAGAACGTGTCGCGCCACTCCGGCGACGGCGTGAATCCCGCGGGAAACTGCGCAGTATCCACACCGCGGTGGATGCGCGTGATGCGCGCGGGGTCCACCTGTGGGTAGTTGCCGGTGATATAGTCGCGCACACAGTCGGAAATGGCGATCACGCGATCGCCGCAGCCCATGATGGCGCTGTAGCGGCTCACCGAGTACAGGCCGTGGAAGGTCGAGACCAGCGCCGGGCGCTGCCCCGGCGGGCGCTTGCCCACAGCCAGCCAGACCATCCACGCGGGAATGCGCGAGCGCACGTGGATCACATCCGGTGCCAGTTCGTCGAGTTCGCGGCGCAATCCGGGCACCCGCCACAGGGACGCCAGCGACTTGCGGTGCACGGGGTAGGTGATGTGCGTACTGCCCTCGGCTTCCAGCTGCGCCTGCAGGCGGCCGCCGCTGGACATCACCAGCGAGCGGTGGCCGCGGCGCACCAGTTCCCGCGCCAGGTCAACGGTGCCGCGCTCGACGCCGCCGCTGTCGAGGCCGGGCAATACCTGCAGCACTGTCATGGGATCAGTCATCGAGGGCCTCGAGGGCCGGACGCAACCAGCGCACCAGGTAGCGCGCCACGCGCCCGGTCTCGTCCAGGGGCTGTGCCGGCGCCGGCATGGCGCCGCGCGCGGCCAGGGTGTGCAGGTCGCAGACCAGGCCCGCCCAGCGCAGGGCGTCCAGGCCGCGGCTGACCCTCGACTCGCCGCGCCGCGGCACGTCCAGCACGCCGACGCGGGCGCCGGCGGTGAGTGCCTCGTAGACCATGGAAGCGCTGTCCTCGCTGACCCAGGCCACGCCGCAGCGCTGCAGCTGTTCGCGCACCCAGCCGGGCTGGGTGTCGGCGAAGGCAGTGAAGGCGATGTCCGGTATATCGAGCGCCGCCAGCTTCTCTGTCAGCGCCAAGGGCGTGCGCCGCGAGGTAGTCACCTGCCAGCGCACCGCCGGCAGCAGGGTGCTCAAGCGCTTGAGTTGTTCGAGGATCTGCGCATCGTCCCAGTCGTAGTGGGCGGAAGGGCCGCCGAGCAGCACCAGGCCGTGCCGGGGGTCGGCGGCGGGCGCCGGCTGCATGTCGTTGAGCATGCCGCGGGTGACCAGTACCTTCGCCGAGGGCGGCACGCCGTCGTGCTCGGGAATCACGCAGAGGTCGAACAGCCAGCGCGGCAGACTGGGTTTCATCAGCACCACCAGCGGGGCACGGTACTTCCACTTCAGGCGCAGGGCGCGCCAGTGGGTGCGGTGGCCGGCGGCCAGGATCAGATCGGGGGGAGTGGGGGTTCGTGCCGGGGTGTCCCGCTCCAGCCACTCCACCTGCGTGGGTATGCGGGCCGACAGGGCCTGCACCAGGCCCTGCAACTGGCTGCGGTGGCCGGGCTTGCCGTCGGTCACGCAGCACACGTGAAGGGCGTTGACCTCCACGTCGCGATGTCCGGCGGCGGGCCCGGCGGCCATGGCTACAGCGGCGAGCGGCCCTTGCCGGCGGCGATGCGCATGCGCAGGGCGTTGAGCTTGATGAAGCCCGCGGCGTCCTTCTGGTCGTAGGCGCCGGCGTCGTCCTCGAAGGTGGCGATGCTGGCGTCGAACAGGCTGTCGTCGGACTTGCGCCCGGCGAGGATCACGTTGCCTTTATACAGCTTGAGGCGCACCACGCCGTTGACCACCTTCTGCGAATCGTCGATGGCCACCTGCAGCATCTTGCGCTCCGGGCTCCACCAGTAGCCGTTGTAGACCAGGCTGGCGTAGCGCGGCATGAGTTCATCCTTGAGATGGGCGACCTCGCGGTCCAGGGTCACTGACTCGATGGCGCGGTGCGCCTTGAGCAGGATGGTGCCGCCAGGAGTCTCGTAGCAGCCGCGGGACTTCATGCCCACATAGCGGTTCTCCACCAGGTCGAGGCGGCCGATGCCATTGGCGCCGGCCACCTTGTTCAGGGTCTCCAGCACCGTAGCGGGGCTCATGCGCTCGCCGTCGATGGCCACCACGTCGCCGGCCTCGAAGGTCAGCTCGATATAAGTGGGGGTATCCGGCGCGGCTTCCGGGCTCACGCTCCAGCGCCACATGTCCTCTTCCGGCTCGGCCCAGGGGTCCTCCAGCAGGTCGCCCTCGTAGGAGATGTGCAGCAGGTTGGCGTCCATCGAGTAGGGCGATTTTTTCTGTGCGCTGGCGAAGTCCACCGGGATGTCGCGCTCGCGGCAGTAGTTCATCAGCGTCTCGCGGGAGGTCAGGTCCCACTCGCGCCAGGGGGCGATCACGCGGATGCCGGGCTTGAGCGCGTAGGCGCCCAGTTCAAAGCGCACCTGGTCGTTGCCCTTGCCGGTGGCGCCGTGGGAGATGGCGTCGGCGCCGGTCTCGTTGGCGATCTCGATCAAACGCTTGGCAATCAGCGGGCGGGCGATGGAGGTGCCCAGCAGGTACTCGCCCTCGTAGACGGTATTGGCGCGGAACATGGGGAACACGAAGTCGCGCACGAATTCCTCGCGCAGGTCGTCGATGTAAATCTCCTTCACGCCCATGGCCTCGGCCTTGGCGCGGGCCGGCTCGACCTCCTCGCCCTGGCCGATATCGGCGGTGAAAGTGACCACCTCGCAGCCGTAGGTGTCCTGCAACCAGCGCACGATCACCGAGGTATCGAGGCCACCGGAGTAGGCGAGTACGACCTTGTTCACGTCTGACATGTTTCGCTCCATCGGATACTGAAGCCGCCGACCGTGCCGCGGCGGCGGGTAAAACGGGCGCCCATTCTACTGTAGCGGCGGGCGGAATTCACGGCCGGGCGAGGGCGCCCGCCGGGGGATTTTCACACCGGGACAGCGCCCGGGACTGACCGGGCGGTGGATTTGCTGTAGCATGCGTCAGATTCCCGCTGGACACTATTTCGTGGATACACTGACCCTCACCCGCCCCGACGACTGGCACTGTCACCTGCGCGACGGCGCCGCGCTACAGCACACCTGTGCCGACATGGCGCGCTATTTCGGCCGGGTGATCGTCATGCCCAACCTGACACCGCCGGTGACCAGCGTCGCCGCGGCGGCCGCCTACCGCGAGCGTATCCTGGCCGCGATGCAGGGCCTGCCGCGCCAGTTCGAACCGCTGATGACCCTGTACCTCACCGACCAGACCGACGCCGCGGAGATCGAACTCGCCGCGGCCTCGGACTTCGTCCACGCGGTCAAGCTCTACCCGGCCGGCGCCACTACCAACTCCGACGCCGGCGTGGCCCAGCTCGACGCCCTGTTCCCGGTGCTCGCGGCGATGGAAGCCGCGGACCTGCCGCTGCTGGTGCACGGCGAGGTCACCGACGCGGATATCGACATCTTTGATCGCGAGAAAGTGTTCATCGAGCGCCACCTTGCGCCCATCGTGCAGCGTTTTCCCGGCCTGCGCGTGGTGCTGGAGCACATCACCACCCGCGACGCGGTGCAGTTCGTACACGAGGCCGGCGCGCAGGTGGCGGCGACCATCACCCCCCACCACCTGATGTTCAACCGCAACGACATGCTGGTGGGCGGCATCCGCCCGCACTACTACTGCCTGCCCATTCTCAAGCGCAACGTGCACCAGAACGAATTGATGGAAGCCGCCACCTCGGGCAACCCCAAGTTCTTCCTCGGCACGGATTCCGCGCCCCATGCCCGCCAGCGCAAGGAGAGCGACTGCGGCTGCGCCGGGGTGTACAGCGCCCACGCCGCGCTGGAATTTTACGCGCGTGTATTCGACGCCCTGGGCGCACTGGACAAGCTCGAGGGCTTTGCCGCGCACTACGGCGCGGACTTCTACCGCCTGCCGCGCAACAGCGACACCATTACCTTGCAGCGTTGCGCCTGGGAAGTGCCCGCGCAGATGCCTCTGGGAACGGACTCCCTCACGCCGCTGGCGGCCGGGGAATCCGTAGACTGGCAGGTCGCCTGACCGCGCCCATGGGTGGCGAAGAGCGGCAACTGATGCGCGACCGCTTCCGCGGTTTCCTGCCAGTGGTCATCGACCTGGAAACCGGCGGTTTCAACGCGCGCACCGACGCCGTGCTGGAGATCGCCGCGACCCTGGTGCGCATGGAGGACAACGGCGAGCTGCGCGCCGATCGCACCCTGGACTTCCACATCAAGCCCTTCGAGGGCGCCAATATCGAGAAGTCCGCCCTGGAGTTCACCGGTATCGATCCCTGGCACCCGTTCCGCGAGGCGGTGGATGAAAGCCAGGCCCTGACCGAGCTGTTTCGCGCCATACGCAAGGAGATCCGCGAGCAGGAGTGCACCCGCGCCATCCTGGTGGCGCACAACGCCCACTTCGACGCGGGCTTCATCAACGCCGCGGTGGAGCGCTGCCAGATCAAGCGCAACCCCTTCCACCCGTTCACCTTCTTCGACACCGCCACGCTCGCCGGCCTGGCCTTCGGCCAGACCGTCCTCGCCCGCGCCTGCGCCGAGGCCGGGATCGACTTCGACAACAGCGAAGCGCACACCGCCGCCTACGACGCCGCGCGCACGGCTGAACTGTTCTGCGATATCGTCAACCGCTGGCGCGAATGCGGCGGCTGGATGCCCGAGCTGGCCTGACCCCCGAAACTGGGGTCAGATACGCCTTTAAATGATGTGAGGCTGTCGCCTGACGGAACCAAAAAGTGGGGTCAGATACGCCTTTAAATGATGTAAAGCTGTCGGCTGACGGAACTCACATCATTTAAAGGCGTATCTGACCCCACTTTCTAGCCGGCTGGCTTAGTTGAGCTGGAACTTCACCGGCACCAGCATGTAGTAGGTGCTGCCGCCTTCGTCGGCGAGGAATTCGGCCTTGGCCACCGGGGTCAGTGCCGGGAAGGGCGCGGCGCGCTTGATGGCGTCGAGCGCGGCGTCATCCAGGATCGAATGCCCCGAGGGGCCCTCCAGGTTGACGTTGAGCAGCGTGCCGGAGGAGTCGATCTCGGCGAGCAGCTCGACCTGGCCCTCGATGTCCTTCTTGATCGCCCGCTTGGGGTACTTGACCGACTTGAAGACGCGGATCATCACGCTTGCGATGTACTCGTTCAGCAGGCGCTGATACTCCCGGTCATCCAGGGTATCGACCCATGCGGCCTCCGGATCCACCTGTACCACGGGCTCCGGTTCCGGCTCGGGCGCGGGCTCCGCCACTGCCACCTGCAGGGGTTCGGGCTCGGGTTCCGGTGCAGGGGCGGCGACGGTGGTCTCCACCGGTGCCTCTACCTCAACCGGAGTGTCTTCCACCGCAACCACCTCGGGTTCGGGCTCAGGTTGCGGAGCAGGCGCACGCGCGGTGACCGTCTGTTCCGAGGGCGGCGCCACCGCGACGGCCTGCGGGGCCGGTGCGGGTGCCGGTGCGGGTGCCGGCGCGGGAGCGGCCGCGACGGCCGCCGGGGCGCTGCCCCAGGCCGCGATCGCATCGACACGATCCTGCAGCGGAATCAGTGACTCGTAGCGGACTAGTACATCCTGGTCCAGGTCGCCGGCCAGCAGCCGGTCGCGCATCAGGGCGGAGGCGGAGTCGCCCACCCAGCCCTGCAGCAGGTAATAAAAGACGTCGGGACCGGAGATGCTGAGCAATTCGGTGCCGTTGAGGCTGAATACCGTATTCTCGGCGGCGGTCAGGCGAATCTCGAACTGGTCGCCGGAGCGCAGCGCGCCTTTCATCCTGGACTTCAACTGCTCCAGGCCGTCGATCACCTGGTCGTTGGCGCGCTGCCCGGCGCCGACCTCCGCCTGCAACAGGATGGTACCCGACAGGCCGCGGTCGCTGATGCGGCGGGTTGCGATGCGGTACTGCATCGCCGCCGGCGGGGCTACCCGCTGGGCATCGACCGGCAATTGGCCGTCGCTGGTGAGCAGGCCGGCGACATAGATGTCGCGCCCTGTATCCGTATAAACCGCAAGCCCTGCAACCTGCAATTTCTCCGCCGTGATCGCCGCGCCGCATGCCAGCAGCAGCATGACAGCCGCCGCGCGGGCCACGTTTTTCTTATGCAACAACATGGATTTCCCCGTTAGTTTTGGTTATTTGTTGTCGCATATAAAGGTGCATTAGGGCGTGTCCAGCCTCAAGCTAAATTGTCCTGAAATGCCAAACAATTCGCGTTTTTTCACTACCACGCAAGTAATTTGCAGTGCGCTGCAAATGTGTTGCAAAGTGCGGAACTCGGTCACAAAAACAGCAAAATTGAGTTCCCAAGTCCTAAAGCCCTGCTAATACTCTGTCCACGTGATAACGCGTTATTACCGCCCGATCCCCCGGGAACGACGCGGTGAAACAGGAGAGATAACAGCTATGCCTCAAGATCAAAACAGCTCTAAGCGCAGGGTGCTGCTCGTCGATGACGACAAGATCATCCGTCTTAAGGCCTCCAAGATGCTCGAGCAGTGCGGCTGCGAAGTCGCCACCGCGGAAAACGGTTGGGACGCCGTCACCAAGCTGGATGACGTGAAGCCCGACCTGATCCTGCTGGACATCACCATGGAGCCCCTGGACGGGTTCAAGACCCTGACGCTGATTCGCGCCAGCCGCGGCGAGTACGCCGACGTCCCGGTGGTCATGCTCAGTTCCCACGACGACGTCTTCACCATGGGCAAGTCCAAGGATCGCGGTTGCTCCGCCTACCTGGAAAAGCCCCTGGACATGAACGCGCTGAAGCAGGTGCTGCAGGAATTCCTGTCCATCAAGGTGGCCGTGTAATGAACCCGAACGCCTTCGAATGCCTGCAGGGCATGGCGCAACTGGTGCGGGCCAAGGCCGCGCCGGCGCCGGCCATGCAGCAGAAGATCCAGGACTGGCACGGCGCTGCCGTCAGCATCCTCGGCGTACGTTGTGTGATCAGCGCGGACGAAACGCGCAAGATCGTCGACGTGCCCGAAACCATCCCCCTCCCCGGCGTCAAGCCCTGGGTACGGGGCATTGCCAACATCGGCGGCCGCGTCGTTTCGATTTCCGACCTGTCCGCCTTCCTCTCCGGCGGCAGCAGGACGTCCAACGGGCGCCAGGCGCTGATTATCAACGGTCGCGGTATCCATACCGGGCTGCTGATCGACGAATGTTTTGGCGGTGTGCGCCTCTCCACCGAGGAACTGCGCACCAATAAAAAGGTGGCGAAGGAACTGCAGGCATTCGTGCGCGGCGTCTTCTCCACCGAGGACGGGGAGTACGCCCTGTTCGACACCAACCGACTCTTAACAGACGCCAACTTTACGCAGGCCGGCGTCATCACAACTAGCTAGGGCAGGAGTAAGACCATGAGATCCATGATAAAGAAACAGCGGGGACGCGTCGATTCTGTACTGACGCTGTCGGCAGTCGGCCTGGTAGCGGCCGTGGCAGCACTGGGCGTCAACATGTGGCAGATGTCAGTGAGTTCCAGCTACGACGAAGAATATCGCAGCACCGCGTCTGACATGCGCGTCATCTCCCAGGACATCAACCTGGAATCCCGCGAGGCGTTCTCCGGCAGCGAAGCCGCCTTCAGTGAACTGGCCAAGTCACGCCGGGCTTTCCCCGCGGAAATGCTGGTACTGCGCGACGGTAACGAAGACGTACCGGCACCCGGCGAGTCCATGGCACCCTACGTCAACACCATCGAGAAGCAGTGGGGCAGCGTGGCGGCGGACGTCGACGCGATCCTCAAGGCCAAGCAGCGCATCCTGTTCGTACGGGGCGTCAGCCAGAACCTGAACGCCAACATTAAAACCATTCAGGCGTACTTTGCCGACATGGTGGACATCCTTGGCGGCGCCAACGTTTCCAGCGAAACCCTGCTCGCGGCACAGCAACAGTTGTGGCTGATTGAGCGGATCGGCCGCAACATCGACCGGATCCTTGCCGGCGGCAAGGATGCGACCGCGGCGGCCGAGGAATTCAAGCAGGACGCCCTGCTCTTCCAACGTAACATGGAAGGTATGCGCAACGGCGACCGCGCCCGCGGCATCGACCAGCTGCGCAGCGCCGCCGCGCTGGAGACCCTGGACCTGGCCGAAGGCCTGTACGCCCAGGTCAGCGGTTCTGTAAACGACATTTACGACGCGCACCAGGAGATTATCCGTGCGGCCCAGGCGGCCAACGCCATCGCCGACGCGGCTCCGACCCTGGCGGTTGCCACCGGTAACGCCATGGTGCAGGTCGACAAACTGGCTGACGAGCGCACCTTCTCGCCGCTCACCGCCAGCCTGTTGGGCCTGCTGGCCATGGTCTTCCTCGGCACCATCGGGGTTCGCTTCAACGGCTCGCGCGCCCAGGAGCGCCAGGCCCAGGAGCAGGCACTGGCCATGGAATCTGAGGTACAGCAGAAGGTACGCGAGATCCAGCCGCTGGCCGAGGGCAACCTCTCCCGCGACCTGACCGCAACCACTGGTATCACCGCGCCGATTGCCATCGCTGTCAACCAGTTGCTCGACTGGATGCGCTCGGTGGTACGTTCCGTGAACAGTTCATCTGAACAGGTTCGCGCGGCGGTAGACGAATCCTCCAACGCGGCGACCGAGGTAAAGGGCTCGCTGGAGGAAGTGGGTAGCATCGTGGCCGACACCGCATCGACTTCAGTCGAACTGCGTGAAATCAACAGCAACATGTCCGAGCTCGCGGAAACCACCCAGCAGGCATCTGACCAGGCGGTATCTGCGGCCCGCGAGGGTGACGTGGGTATTGAAACCCTGATGGTGTCGGTTGAAGAGATTCGCGAATCTCAGCAGACGGTAGCAAAAACCAGTAAGCGCCTGGGTGACGATATCGAAATCGTTGCCGACCTGCTGTTCCGTATCCGCGAGGTTGCGAACGCGATTTCAACCCTCGCGATGAACACCCGTATTGAGGCGGCGTCCCACTCCGGTGAAGGCGGCCAGCGATTCGCGGGTATTGCGGACGAAACCGGTAAACTGGCCAACCAGACCAACGAAATTGTACAGGAAGCGGACCGCGCGATTCGCTCGGTATCCAACCGTATGGCGGAATCTAACCGCAACATGGAAGGTGCCACGCAGTCCCTGGTCAAACTGTCCAGCATCGCCTCCGACGTACGTGAGCGTTTCGGTCACATTCTGTCCCTGTCGGAGAACGCGCGGAACTACATGGCTGACATGCGCGAGCAGATCAACCAGTCCAGCGCCTCGTCCTCGCACGTAACCGAATCGGTAAGCGACATCCTGAGCAAAACGCTGCAAACCCAGCGCGCTGCGGACCGGATGGAGTCTGCCACCAACGACCTGCGTAGCCTGTTCGACCGCCTGCGCGAGGATACCCAGCGTTTCAAGCTGTCGGATGAAGCCACCGACCTGCGGGCCGCGCCGCGCACCTCTCGGGTTGCGCCGGTACAGGTCGCCGTCGCCGGTGCTTCTGAAGATACCGACGATGAGGAATCCGCCCCTGCCGGTTACACCGGGGATCTCACCCAGAAGGCGAGCTAAGGCTCGCCCGACGGGGGGAAGTAAGGGCAATCGCTGTCAGAACAACGCTACTGGATAACAGCCATGACACAATTCGTTGACTTTGTCGCCCTGGGGTGGGTGGAAAAGAACCTGCGCGGAGAGGTGGAGGCGGCACGCCGCAGCCTCCACCACTACCAGCGGGAGACTTCCGAACCCCGTCACCTGCAGGATGCGGAACGCTACATCCACTGTGCCACCGGCGCGCTGCGCCTGTGTACCCTGGAGCCCGCCGCCATGCTCTCCGAAGAGGTGGAGACGGTGCTGCACATGCTGCACGAGGGCAGCATTGCCGGTGACGCGCGCAAAACCGCCATGACCGAGCTGGTCGCCGCCATCGAGGCGCTGCCGGCTTACCTGGCCACCGTGCGCTCCAAGCGCGAAGTGACGCCTGCCAGCATCGCCAAGGTAGTCAACGACCTGCGCCTGGCCAGCGGACGCCCCGCACTTCCCGACGCCATGTTTTTCGACCCGCCCCTCGCCGAGGGGATGGGCATCACCGAAGGCCTGGCCGCACCCGAGGACAACGCGGTGCGCGCCCTGGCTGCTGACGCCAGCGCCTGCTGGCGGGCACATGCCGCCGGCGCCATCGACGGCAACCACGACGACCTGGCGCAGCTGCGCTGGATCGCCGGCCGCGGGCTGCAGCTGCTCGCCGGCACGCGCCTCGAGCCCGCCCTGCGCGGCCTCGACCTGCTGCTCGGCGCCATGCTGGAGCGCAACATCAGTGTCGACGAAAACTTTGACAACCTGGTCGGCTACTTCGGCTACCTGTTCAGCCAACTGCAGGAAAAGGGCGCACTCGCCCTGGACAGCGTAGAGCCGCAACAACAGGTCAAATACACCCTCTACCACATCGGCAAGCAGCCGCAGTGGAGCGAGGCGGAACAGGCGTTCCTCGACAGCTTTGGCATCGACGACGTCAACAATTACATCCAGGTCAGCGAACAGCGCATGATCCAGGAGGACGACCTCCTCGATGCGCTGCGCCAGACCCTCGACCAGCTCCGGGAAATCATGGTTTTCCTGTCCTCGCCGCAGGAAGCGATCTGCGCCGAGAACACCAAGCTGGTAGAAAAAATCGTACCCAGCCTGCTCCAGGTGGGCATGCAGCTGCACGTTATCGGCCTGAGCGAACTGGCCTCCAACGTCAACCTGCAATACAAGACCCTGTCGCACTTCGCCCAGCGTGAGCGGCCCACGCCGCCCGCCGAGCTGGTGGACTTCGGCGGCGCGCTGAGCTCGATCCGCGACGAAATCGAATTCAAGCTCAAGCACGGCCTGGCCGCCGTCGGCAACGCTGCCACCCTGGACCTCGATGGCGCCGTCAACGACCAGATCACCCACTGCCTGCATGAAATGAAAGCGGGCATCAACCGCGAGTTCGCGCGCCAGGGCCTGGAAGAGATGATGGCCGCCGGCGCGGCCAACCTGCAGCCCGGCGTCGCTGGCCTGCGCCCGGTCTACCGCGCGGCACGCCTGATCGCCGAACCCGAACTGCTCGAAGCGATGTACGAGTGGGAAGAAACCGGCTACCCGGACGCGGAGACGGTCATGGCGATCGCCCAGGGCCTGCTCGGCAAGCTCAGCGATGGCAACTACGTCGCCGCCGCCGCGTCACACCTGGAACAGGTGATCGCGGTGCTGGGCATGATGGAAAACAAGGAGCGCGAGCGCGATGTGCTGCGCAAGTGTTCCGGCTTCATCAACGGCTCGATGGCGCTGGGCGGCATCCCGCGCGACGAGTCCATCCAGTGCTTCACCGAAGTGATCGCCGCCCTCGAGCAGTACCTCGAGTGCCGCAGCGCAGACCCGTGGAGCAAGCCGGAGAAACACCTGCAGCGCGCCGAACAGCGCGCCTCGCGCCTGTCTTCGCACCTCTCGCAGCGCATCAACCGCAGCCGCCCCGACGGCAACGTGGTCGAGTTCGGCGAGAAGCCCGCGGAGAAGCGCCCGCCGGTCGAGTCCGTCGAGTCGTGGGACAACCAGGCCAGCCCCGAAGCGGAGGTCTACACCTTCACCGAGGAAAGCGCCGAAAGCTTCAGCGAAGAGAGCGTCGAATTCGTTTCCGAACAGGACGTGGAGTCTGTCCTTATCGAAGAGACGGCCGAAAAGACAGTCGAAGAGACACCCGAAGAAACAGTCATCGATACGGTTGCCGAACAGCCTGTCGAGCCCGAGGCCGAAGCACCCGCCCCGGTAGAACAGCCCGCGGAAGTTGCCAGCGCGCCGGCCGCCACCCTCGAGGCTGGCACCCTGCCCTGGCGCGACGCGCTCGCCGCCTGGAACAAGATGGACATCGACCGCCCGGCGGAACCGCTGCCGGAGGGCCCGGACAGCGAGATCGACCGCGAATTGCTGGAGTGCTTCGTCGAGGAATTCGACGAGTACATCGTCAACCTGAACGCCGCCTGTGAACAACTGCAGGCCGCGCCGCAGGACGCCGATCACATCAAGGCGATCCGCGTCGTTTTCCACACCCTGAAGGGCAGCGCACGCACCATCGACCTGGCCGCCTTCGGCGAGTTCATGTACGACATGGAGCGCGTGTTCAACGCCCTGCGTGACAACTACATCCAGGGCAGCGTGCAAATCGCCGAGTTCGTGACCGCGGTTGCCGCCCGCCTGCCCTACATCGCCCAGTTGATCGGCCAGCGCATTCCGCTGCAGACCGAGGACTTCAGCGTTCCCCACGCCGTCGCCGCAGCCTTCGAGGAGAAGCGCTTCAACGACGACATGACGGTGGAAGCGCAGATCCCGATGCTGGAACCCGTCGCCGAGGCGCCCGCCGAGGTTGCCGAAACCAGCGAGCCGGTGCTCGAAGAGCAGGTGTTCCAGGAGCCGCTCATCGAGGCGCCCGCCGCCGTGCTGGATACCGCCGAGCAGGTTGTCGAGTTTGTCGAAGAGGTTCCCGAGGCCACTAGCGAAGCAGCGGAATTCGTCGAGCAGCCCATGGAATCCGGTCTCGACGAGATCGAGTTCATCGAGGAGCCGCCGGTCTTCGAGGAGAGCTTCGACGCAACCTTCCAGGTCTCCGGCTGGGAGGCACCCGCCAGCGAGCAGATGCTCGACTTCTCCGAGGAAGCCAGCGCCGACAACGCTGCGGACACCACGATGGAACCGGCCGCGGTGGAACCGGCCGCGCTGGAACCCGCCATCGAGGAAGTGGCCGCCGCCATCGAGCCGGTGGTGGAGCAGATTCCCTACAGCGCCGACCTGTGGCAGAGCGCCAACAGCGAAGTCCTGGTCGCTGCGATCAACGCACAACTGGATGCGCTGGAACCCGCGCCCTCGCGCGACGAACGCGAGCAGGCCAGCCAGCTGGTCGCCGCGGTGGTCCCGGGCATGCTGGAACTGCGCGACGCCTCGCTGATCGACCTGAGCGTCGACAATATCGGCTACTTCTTCGTCCTCGCCGGCATGGAGCACCTGGCCAGCGGCGCGATCTATGGCCTGCAGCAGGATAGCGACGGCGCCCACAGCCGCGTCAGCCTGTCCGAGTCCGCATTTGGCGCCCTGGAAGCCTACCTCGGCGAGATGCGCGACAACCTGGCCATGGACCACCTGCACAACTGTGCGGTGCAGCTGCTGCACTCCGCGCTCGAGCTGCCGGTGGTAGAGCTGCCGGAGACTTCGGCAGATGTCGCCCAGGCCGGCGACAACGTGCTCGCCTTCAGCGGCGACAATGCCGACGACTTCCTCGACAACAACGCCGACGACTTCCAGGTCGAGGATATCGACGAGGAACTGCTCGACCTGTTCATCGAGACCATGGACGAGTACACCGAAGCCACCGATGCCGCCACCGCGGCGCTGGCGGCCGGTGACGAGGACGCCCTGCGCGACCTCAAGAACACCCTGCACACGGTCAAGGGCGCGGCCAACTCCATCGGCCTGCGCCGCTTCGGCGCCCTGGTCCACGACTTCGAGAGCCGCATCGCCGACCTCGAGTTTGAGGAGAACAAGGACGAGAAGGCGCTGCAGCAGGAAATCGACACCCTGGTCGCCGAGTTCAACGAGGCCGCCACCTTCGTGCGCCGCAACCGCGCGGACTACGACGAAGTGGCGATGCGCGAGGATAAGGCCCAGCCGGTCGAAGACGTGTTCGACGAGGAAGGCGTACCGATGCCGGTCCAGACCAACCTGGACGACGTGGTCGAGCGCCTCACCACCCTGCGCGTGGAAACGCACAAGGTCGACCACCTGCTCGACATGGGCCTGGAAATCAGCATGAGCAACGTGCGGAGCCGGCAGGCGCTGGACCGCGCCGCGCAGGACCGCACCGAGATCTACTCCCTGGCCCGCCGCATCCAGACCCTGGTGGATCAGCTCTCACTGCAGCTGGACACCGAGATTCAGGCCAAGACGGAGATCATGTCCGACGACCAGCAATTCGACCCGCTGGAAATGGACCGCATCACCGAGAAACAGGCCATGGCGGCGATCCTGCGCGAGGCGGCATTCGACCTCCAGGAAGAATCCCGCGAGATGGGTATCCACATCGATACCGCGGTCCGCGAAGTACAAAGCTCCAGCCGCCTGCTGCAATCCAGCCAGAGCGACCTGCGGCAGATGCGCCTGGTGGCGTTCTCCAAGCTGGGCCCGGGCCTGCGTCGCCTCGCCTACCAGACCAGCCGCACGCTGGGCAAGCAGGTGGAGTTCGACTTCAACTGCGGCGACGGTGGCCTCGACGTCACCGTGTTCGAGCAGATCCGCACCGCGCTGGAACACATGCTGCGCAACTCTATCGACCACGGCATCGGCACCCCCGAGAAGCGCGCCGCCCAGGGCAAGGCCGAGACCGGCCGCGTACAGCTCACGGTTAACCGCCGCGGTTCGGAATTCGTCATCCGCCTGGTCGACGACGGCAACGGTATCGATCCCGACGTGCTGCGCAACAAGGCGCGCGAGATCGGCCTGCTGAAGCCGAACGAGGAAATCTCCGACGCCGAAGCGCTGCAGCTGATCTTCAAGTCCGGCTTCTCCACCGCGGACGAGGTGACCGACGTGTCTGGCCGCGGCGTGGGTATGGACGTGGTATTCCAGTCCATCACCCAGTCCGGCGGTACCGTGGACATCCAGTCCAAGGTCGGCTTCTTCACCCAGTTCGAGATTCGCGTCCCGGCAGCCATCATGGTGAACGAAGCGCTGCTGGCTACCGTCGGCGAGGAACAGATCGCGATTCCGCTGACCTCGCTGCGCGGTTCCGAGTACCACCGTCGCGACAAGGCCTTCGAGGCCATGAACTCGCCGGAAGCGCGCGTCACCTTCCGCGACCAGGAGTACGAGGTTCGCTACCTGGGTGCGGTGCGCGGCACGGCACCCAACCCGGCGCTGGAGACCATGCCGGACTTCGTGCCGCTGCTGTTCGCCCAGCTCGACCGTCGCCGTGTAGCGTTCATCGCCGACGGCCTGGACACCGCGGAAGACCTGGTGATCCGCAGCCTCGGTGCACAGTTCACCGGCGTGCCCGGCATCGCCGGCGGCGCGGTGAAGTCCGACGGCCGCCCGGTTCTCGCACTGGACCTGAACGAGTTCATCGCACAGGTCGACTACGCGGACAAGCATGCCGACGATGAAGTAGCAGAGAAAGACGAAGGCCTGCTGATCCTGTGTGTCGACGACTCGGTGATGATGCGCCGCACTTACGAGAAGCGCCTCGGCAGCCTGGGCCACACCGTGGTCACCGCGGTCGATGGCGAGGACGCGCTGGACTATCTGTCGCAGGCGCCGCGCGCCCCGGACTTCGTCTTCTCCGACCTGGAAATGCCGAAGATGAACGGCTTCGACTTCATCGCCAACCTGCGCCGCGTGCCGGAGTTCGCCGAGATCCCCTGCGTGGTGGTCTCTTCCCGCGACGCCGACAAGCACCGCTCGGAAGCGCAACGCGTGGGTGCCACCGCCTTCATGGCCAAGGGCTCCAACAGCGCCGAGGGCATGCAGGCCATGATCGATCGTTACCTGGGCACCTCGCCCAAGGCACTGGTGAGCTGAGGATTAGGACATGAGTAGCAACGACAACGCGACCCTGGAAATCGCCGCCCTGCCACTGGCGGACGGCCGCTTCATCGCCGTCCCGCTGCTGGCGCTGGCCGAAGTGCAGCAGTTCGCCGCCAACGACGAGGGCGAGGGGCTGGGCAGCCTGTACTGGCGCGGCCACGAACTCCCGGTGGGTTCGCTGGACGAGTTCTGCGGCCTGCCGGCACCGGGCCGTGAGCGCCACGTGACCATCGGCATCTTCCGCGGCAGCGACACCGCCAGCGACAAGTTCCGCGCCCTGGCCTTCTGCGGCCTGGCGGAACACCGCATGGTGAGCGCAGCGGATTTCAACAACATGGAAACACCGGCGGAGGGCCGCTTTGCCGCGGCCGCCGAAGTCGGGGGACAGACCTACCTGGTGCCGGACCTCCCCGCACTGTTGTACGGGGAGCAGGCTGCGGCGGTCTAGCCGAGTGCGATGGGGGGCACGGTGTCGCTGGCTTCTTCCAGCGCCCGCAACTCCTCTTCGCCGGGGATACCCTGTTCGCCAAGTTGCTTGATGTAGGCAAACCGGTTGGGGTAGAGCTTGCGCACCCACTCCACCACCTTGGGCAGGTCGAGAACGCCGGTCTCCATCACGAAGTAGCGCTTGGCGCCACGGTCGTGGTTGAACACCACGCCATCGTGATCACGCAGACGGTTTTTCACGTAGTGAAGAGTACGCTCGCTGCAATCCGCCGCCTCGCACAGGATATCGGGGTCGTCGGAATTGGCCATGTGCAGTGCCACCAGCACCAGGTATTTCCGGTACGGGCTCTTCGGTGGCACCGGCTCCAGTGGAGCCTTGTCCAGGTCGCGGTAGGTAAGTGCCCCCCCTTTACCGTGACCGGTTCTCTCCTTGCTTTCTTCCATCACGCGTCTCTCTCGGGTGTTCAGAAACCTGGGTCTCACCCTTTTGTTATGAGCATGGGTTGTCCGTATTAACCAAAAATCACCGACAGGGCGCGCTCCGTCAAGCCCTGAACGCTAGTTTTTTGCACTTTTGATCGATAAAACGCCAATTTTGGCAAGTTGACAGTGCTCAGTCCTCGCCGCTGAGCTGATTGAGCACCATATGCAGGTCACGCAGTAACATGTCCTCGCTGTCCATTCCGAGCAGCTCGTACTTCAGGTGCTCGGGCAGGGGCAGCAGCTGGGCGAGGGTCCAGCCGACCTGCCAGGCATCGCTGTAGTCCACCTCCAGTTGCATGCGCTCGACATGCGGATGCGACTGCAGGCCGCGCAGCAGGTCGACCATGGTCTGCCACTCCTCGCCGGCGGCAGCGGGCGGCGGCGCCGGTCGCAGGTCGAGTTCGCCGGTCACCAGGCCATCGGCCTGCACCTGGGTCTGGCGCAGGTCGAAGCGCTGGCCGCCGCGAATGGTGATGCCGAGCAGTCCGTCCGGCAGCTGGTCCCAGTCGACAATGTGCGCCAGGGTGCCCCAATTGCCGAGTTCCGGTGCCGCGCGCCCGCGCTCCACCACCTCCGAGCCGCGGCGAATCCACACCACGCCGAAGGGCTCGCCACTGCGCATACTCTCGCGCACCAGGTTCAGGTAGCGCTGCTCGAAAATGCGCAGGGGCAGGCGCCCACCCGGGAACAATACCGCACCGAGGGGAAATAACGGCACGCCGTTCACGCTATACCTCCGTTAAACGGCAGGCTATCGCGCTCCAGGGTCTCCAGGATATGCAGCGCCTGCACGCGGTCGGCCCCGCAAAATTCCGGCTCGGCCTGGAACGCGGAACAGGCGGCGGGACGGCGCGGGTCGCCGAACAGCGCGCAGCGCAGGTGTTCGTCGAGGTGCACGCAGCGCACCCCCGCGGGCTTGCCCCCGGGCATGCCGAAATAGGGCTGCCGGATCGAGGGCGCCACGCAACAGGCGCCACAACCGCTGCGACACTGCACTGCGCTAGCCCTCCCCGGGGCCCAGCGGGCGCAGCACGAGAATCAGCCTGGGTAGCAGGAGCAGCGCGCCGAGCACCGCGGCGACCATGGCCAGCACGGTGAGCAGGCCGAAGTAGATGCTCGGGGTGAAGTTGGACAGGGTCAGGGTGGTGAAACCGATGACCACGGTGAGCGTGGTGTAGTACATGGCCCGGCCGATACTGCCATGGCAGCGATACATGGCGGCCAGGTAGTTGCGATCGCGGGGGAATTCGCGCTGGAAACGGTGCACGTAGTGGATGCAGTCATCCACGCCGATGCCCACCACGATCGCAGCGATGGTAATGGTCATGATGTCCAGCGGGATGCCGACCAGGCCCATCACCCCGAGCACCAGGCCCGCCGCCAACAGGTTCGGCGCCAGGGCGATCATGGCCAGCGAGAAGGAGCGGAACAGCACCAGGAACATGGCCAGGATGGCGAGGAACACCGCCCCCAGGGTGAGAATCTGCGAGCGGAACAGGCTCTGCAACACGTCGTTGTAGAGCACCAGCATACCGGTCAGCTGCAGGCGTTCCGGCGCAATCTGCATTTCATCGACCAAATGCGCGTGCACCTCGCGCAGGAACTCGTCGCGGCGCAGCGAGCGGCTGGTTTCCTTGACCCGCACATTGAGCCGCGCCTGTTCGATGTCCGCCGAGAAATAGGGCGCCACCATCATGTCGCGTATCTCCGGCGGCAGGCTCTTCTGCACGATGGCCAGTTCGACACTGCCGATATCCTCGCCCAGCAGGTCCTTGACCACGGCAAAGGTAGTGGACAGCGACAACACCTTGCCGGTCTCGGGCAGGGAATCCACATAGTCGTGGATGGCATCGATCTCGCGCATCCCCTGCAGGCTGAACCAGTAGCTGGGCTGGAAGTTCTCGCGCGCGGGGGCGGCGAATTCGTCCACATCGTCGCTGAATTCATCACCACTGGCGGCGAAGGGATCAGCGAACGCGTCATCGCCGAAATCGTGGGCGTCGCTGGCGAAGGGATCGTCGGCGGCGACCGGTGCCGCCTCGCCGGATGCCGCTTCCAGGCCGGGCA
Source organism: Mangrovimicrobium sediminis (assembly GCF_004745945.1). GTDB lineage: Bacteria > Pseudomonadota > Gammaproteobacteria > Pseudomonadales > Halieaceae > Mangrovimicrobium > Mangrovimicrobium sediminis. The sequence continues at coordinate 34,449 of NZ_SRLE01000017.1, forward strand.
GGGGCGCGTCCTCCACCGGCGCGGTAAGCAGGATATCCAGCGGAATGGTGCCGCCCAGTTCCGAGTCGAGCAGTTCCATGCCCTGATAGATCTCGGTGGACTTGTGGAAATAGTCGATAAAACGGTTTTCCACCTGCAGCCGGCTGATACCGAATACCACCAGCGCCACCAGCAGGCCGCACACGCCGAGGATCAGGCCGCCGCGCCGCTCGGTAATGCGGGCAAAGGCGGTGGTGAGGGTGGGGTCGGCGCCGGCGTGATGGTGCGGGCGCCGGTCCGGCCAAACCAGGATCATGCAGGGCACGATCAGGAACGACAGCAGCAGGCCCAGCGCCACGCTCACGGTCATCATCCAGCCGAAGTCGATCACCGGTTGCAGGGCCGAGACCACCAGCGAAACGAAGGCGACGATGGTGGTCATGCCGGTGTACAGGCAGGGTTCGGCCATCAGGCGCATGGCCTCGGCGACCCGCGGCAGTCGCTCGCCGTCCGGGTCCGCCGCGTGCAACTCGCGGTAGCGCACGATCAGGTGGATGCACACGGACAAGGTAATGATCAGCAGCACGGCGACGAAGTTGGAGGAGATCACCGTCATGCGCCAGTCGAGCAGGCCGAGCAGGCCGAGCATGACCACCACCGTCGCGCTACAGGTCACCAGCGGGATCACTACCCAGCGCACGCGACGGAAGATGATCGCCAGCACCACCAGCATGATGGCGAGGATGGCGCTGCCGAAAGTCACCAGGTCGCTGCGCACGAAACTGACCATGTCGGCGGCGATCATCGGTACACCGCCGACGAAGATCTTCGCGCTGTCGCGGTAGCTGTCGGCGATGGCGCGCACCTTTGCCACCAGTTCACTCTGGGCGGCCAGCACCTGCCCGGAGTACTTCTTGTAGTCGGTTTCCACCCGGTGCAGTTGCTCGCGCTCGGCCGCGGTGATCTCCCCGGCATCGCGCTTGCTGCGCAGCGCGGTGCGCTCGTTGAGCAGGTCGAAATAATGCTGGTCGCGTACCAGGTTGATCTGCACCGCGCTGACCTTGCCATCGCGGCTGACCAGCAAATCGGCGTAAATCGGGCTGGTGGTAAACTCCTTCAGCGCCAGCTCGCGATCGATGTCCGGCTGGCCCAGTTGCGGCAGCGGGTCGCCGGAGGTGATATCGCTCAAGCTGACCGGCGGACTCTCCAGCAACGGTACGTCGAGCACGGTGACCACCGAGGACACCCCGGGCAGCTGGCGCAGTTCGTCGGCCATGGCCTTGAGTGGTTGCAGCGAGGCGTCGTCCAGCAGCGGGCCCGGCGGCTGCCAGGTGGTGAGCAGGAAATCCTCGGTGGCGTAGCGGGCGCCGGTTTCGCGGAACAGGGTGAGCGCCGGGTCGCCCTGCAACATCAGCGAGTCCGCCGAGGCATCGATGCGGATTTTCGGGATCTGGCTGGCGAATCCCAACACCAGCAGCAGGACCAGGAACAACACGCTGCGCGGGTGGGACAGTACCGCGCGCTGGTAAAGGACAAACAGCCGACCGCTCACGCGCGGCCCTCCAACGCAGTGAGCAGCTTGCCGTGAATACCGCCAAAGCCACCGTTGCTCATGATTACCACCTGGTCACCCTCGCGCGCCTGCGCCGCGACCATCTCAACCAGGCCGTCGATACTGTCGCCGAGTTGCGCGGGCACCGGGCTCTGCGCCACCACGTCCGCCAGCGACCAGTCCAGGCCGCGCGGCTGGTACCAGTAGACGCCATCCGCCGCGGCGGTGGCATCCGCCAGCCGTGCGCGGTGCTCGCCCATGCGCATGGTGTTGGAACGCGGCTCGATCAGGGCGATCAGGCGGCCGTTCGCTCCGCGCGCGCGCAAACCTTCCAGGGTGGTGGCGATGGCCGTGGGGTGGTGGGCAAAATCGTCATAGACGGCAACGCCGGAGACAGTGCCGAGTAATTCCAGGCGGCGCTTGACGCCGCGAAAGCGTTCCAGTGCCGCGGCGGCCACCGCTACCGGCACCCCGACATGGCGCGCGGCGGCCATCGCCGCCAGGGCATTGGCCACGTTGTGCGCGCCGCAGTGTGACCAGCTTACGCGCTGTGTGTCGCCCGCCGGGTCGCGCACATCGAATTCACTGCCGTCGGGAGCGACCAGTTGCGCGCGCCAGCCAGCATCGCTATCACGCTCCGTCCCATCCTGCAGGGCGATGGTTTCGCAGGGTGTCCAGCAACCCATGGCCAGGGTCTCGTCCACCGCGGCGACCGCCGCCGGATGCACCACCAGGCCGCTGCCCGGCACGGTGCGCACCAGGTGGTGGAACTGGCGCTGGATGGCGGCGAGGTCGGGGAAGATATCCGCGTGGTCGTACTCGAGGTTGTTGATCACCAGGGTGCGCGGCCGGTAGTGGACAAACTTGGAGCGCTTGTCGAAGAACGCGGTGTCGTACTCGTCCGCCTCGACGACGAAAAAATCGGTGCTGCCGGCGCGCGCCGAGAGGCCGAAGTCCGCCGGCACGCCACCGATCAGGAAGCCCGGGGCCATTCCGGCGTACTCGAGAATCCAGGCCAGCAGGCTGCTGGTGGTGGTCTTGCCGTGGGTGCCGGACACCGCCAGCACCCATTTGCCCGCGAGCACGTGCTCCGCCAGCCACTGCGGGCCAGAGGTATAGGGCAGACCGGCGTCGAGCAGGTGTTCCACCGCGGGATTGCCGCGCGACAGTGCGTTGCCCACCACCACGCAATCCGGTGCCGGCTGCAGGTGTTCGGGCGCGTAGCCCTCGCGCAACTCGATGCCGGCGGCCTCCAGTTGGGTACTCATCGGCGGGTAGACATTGGCGTCGGATCCGGTGACCCGGTAGCCCAGTTCCCGGGCCAGCAGGGCGATACCGCCCATGAAGGTACCGCAGATTCCCAGGATGTGAATATGGCCTTTCAAGCACTGTCTCCTCGCGATGGCGGCCCATGGTATCACGCGCCCCAACGGCGGCCACCTACACCCGCCTGGGCCAAGATGATTTTATCCCCGGGGGGTTTCCCGTATCATGAATGCCCGTCCTCAAGCACTACCCACCGGGAAACCCAATGCCGAAAAAAAACGCCTTTTACGCCCAGTCCGGCGGCGTCACCGCTGTCATCAACGCCTCTGCCTGCGGCGTCATTGAGACCGCACGCGAGCATCGCGCGCACATCGGCAAGGTCTACGCGGGGCGCAACGGGATCATCGGCGCACTGCGCGAGGAACTGATCGACACCAGCAAGGAGAGCAGGAAGGCGATCCACGGTCTGCTCAGCACACCCTCGGGCGCCTTCGGCTCCTGTCGCCACAAGATGAAATCCCTGGAGGAGAACCGCGCCGAGTACGAGCGCCTGATCGAGGTGTTCGAGGCCCACGACATCGGCTACTTCTTCTACAACGGCGGCGGCGACTCCGCCGACACCTGCCTCAAGGTATCGCAGCTGTCGGAGTCTATGGGCTACCCAATCCAGGCCATCCACGTCCCCAAGACCATCGACAACGACCTGCCGCTGACCGACAACTGCCCGGGCTTCGGCTCGGTGGCCAAGTACGTGGCCGTGTCCACCCGCGAGGCGGCGCTGGACGTGGCCTCCATGTGCGAGACCTCGACCAAGGTATTCATCCTCGAAGTGATGGGCCGCCACGCCGGCTGGATCGCCGCCGCCGCGGGTCTCGCCGCGCAAAAGGAAGGCGACGCGCCGCACATCATCCTGTTCCCGGAGATCGCCTTCAATCGCGAGAAGTTCCTGGCCAAGGTCAAGCGCACGGTGAAGAAGTACGGCTACTGCGTGGTGGTCGCCTCCGAGGGCGCCCAGTACAAGGACGGCACCTTCCTCTCCGAGTCCGGCCTGCGCGACGCCTTCGGCCACGCCCAGCTCGGCGGGCTGGCCCCCAACCTGGCGCAGATGGTGAAGGACGAGTTCGGCTACAAGTACCACTGGGCGGTGGCCGACTACCTGCAGCGCGCGGCGCGCCACATCGCCTCGCAGACCGACGTCGACCAGGCCTATGCGGTGGGCAAGGCGGCGGTCGAAATGGCGGTGGCCGGCAAGAACGCGGTGATGCCCTGTATCGTGCGCAGCGCGGGCAAGCGCTATAACTGGAGCATCGGCGAGGCGCCGCTGGACAAGGTCGCCAACGTCGAGAAAATGATGCCGCGCAATTTCATCAGCCGCGATGGCTTCAACATCACCGATGCCGCTCGCACCTACCTCGAACCGCTGATCCAGGGCGAGGCCTACCCCGCCTACCGGCATGGCATGCCGCAGTACGTGGAGCTGAAAAACACCCTGGTGCCGAAACGCCTCAAGCGCCGCTTCAAGGTCTGAGCCGGGCCGCGCCAGTATCGGAAATACCTGAGCTTCAACACGGAAATTCCTGCTGCGCCGGACGTGAAAATCCCCCGCCGCGGCGGGATTTTGGCCGCCGGAGGCGGTACAATTCGGCCTCCGAGACACCGCCCGCACTGCGGACGGACGCCCCGTTACCAACCGAGGAAACCGCATGTACAGCAATCGCGACTTCAACCGCTGGCGCCGCCACCCCTGGCACGGCCTGCACGCCCGGGCCGATGACGCCGCCGAAGACATTGTCAACGTCTACATCGAGATGACTCCCGACGACGTGGTGAAGTACGAACTGGACAAGGCCTCCGGCTTCCTCATGGTCGACCGCCCCCAGCGCACCACCTCCAGCCCGCCGGCACTGTACGGCTTCATCCCACGCACCTTCTGCGCCGAGGAAGTGGCCAAGCGCTGCCCCGACGCCGACGAGGCCGACGGTGACCCGCTGGATATCTGCGTGTTCTCCGAGCGCCACATCACCCGCGCCGACATCATCCTCAAGGCACGCGTGGTTGGCGGCATCCAGATGATCGACGGCGGCGAGGCCGACGACAAGATCGTCGCTGTGCTGGAAGGCGACAACATCTGGGGCGACGTGCAGGACATCACCGACCTGCCGAGCATCAAGGCGGAGCGCCTGCAGCATTACTTCTCCACCTACAAGATGATTCCGGGCAAGGAAATCGACATCAAGGTCGACTTCGTCTACGGCCGCGAAGAGGCACTCAAGGTTATCGCCGCTGCCGAGAAGGACTACTGGAACCACTACGGTCACCTGCACGAGGCGGCCAAACAGCAGTAAGCTCTCCCCGACGCGAGCCGGCCGCCCGGCCGGCTCGTTTCACGCCACTGCTCAGGCCGGACACCAGTCCGGCGGCACGGCGACATACCTGGCCAGCAGCGCGTCCAGCTCACTCTCCACCAGATCCCGCCACACCAGCCCGTCACCCCAGCATTCACGCAATTCGCGAACGCCGACGCGACCCTCGCAGGCACGCGCCAGCGGCGCGTAACTCAGGTGCCAGCGCTCCGGGGCCACACCGCCGCGGTCGCCGGCGTAGGGCCGGTAGAAGCCGTGGGATTCGCCCGCCGCCATGCGCGCGTCCAGCCACTCGTGCAGCGCAGCGAACGGGCCCGGCGGATAGACTTCCTCCGGCGTCAGCTGCACCCGGTAGTCCGCGGGCACCGCGGCGACGTCGTAGACATCCAGGTCGGTGCCCCAGTGGTGGCGGGAGGTGCCGGGCAACGCTGAAAAGCGCAGGATGGCGGCCAGACCCTGCTCCGGGGTCAGGCCCGTAATATCCACCGCCGCGCCGCGATCATCGTGCACCGGCCGCTCACCGCGCGCCTTGCCGTTGAAGATGGCCAGTTGCCGGTCGAAGTCGCGGAAGCTGCTGGCGATGGCGAGCTCGAAACCCGCGGCGCGGGCGTCGGCCTGTAGCGCACGGAATGCTTCCGCCACCGGCGGGCACAGGCGATGCCCGCCGCCCACCGGGATGACGTGGGTGTCGTCGCGCCCGGTCAACTGGGCCGCGGTCGGCACGTCAGCCCGCATCCGGGGGATCCAGGGTAAACGGCAGGGGATGATCCAGGCGCAGCTCGCGCGGTGACACCACTGCACCCCAGGCCAGCACTTCCACCCCCTGCGCCATGGCCGCGGCGAGCGCTTCGCGGTAGGCGGGGTCGATCTCGCCCGCGGCGCTCACCCGGTGCACGCCCTCGTGGAAAACGCAGTAGAACATCAGTGCGCGGGTGCTGGCATCGCGCACTGCAGCCAGTTCGCGCAGGTGCTTGCGGCCGCGCTCGCTGACCGCGTCGGGGAATAGGCCCTGGCCAGCGCCGGTGCACAGGGTGACGCACTTGACCTCGACAAACACCCGTACGCCCGCGCCTTCCAGCAGCAGGTCGGCGCGACTGCCCTCACCGTACTTCACCTCGGCGCGCAGCTGCGGGTAGCCCTCGAAGCCGGGCACGAGCCCGGCCTCGAAGGCGGCGCGCACCACCTTGTTGGCGCGCGCCGAGTGGATACAGGCCATGCCCCGGGCGGTCTGCACCAACTCCCAGGTGTAGGGGTACTTGCGCTTGGGCGAGTCGGAGCGCGACAGCCACACCCGGCTGCCCGGCTCGGCACAGCCGGTCATGGCGCCGGTATTCGGGCAGTGGGCGGTGATCTGCTCGCCGCCATCGAGTTCGATGTCGGCGAGGAAGCGCTTGTACCGGCGCAGCAGCCGGCCGCTTACCAGGTCATCCACGGTCAGTATTCACTTCGCTTCGCTGGGGCATGGGGTGGGCATCGAGTCGCATGACCGGGCATTCTAGCAAGCCGCCGGCACGGTCCAAAAGGGAGCGCGCAGAAGGCGCAAAAACAGTGGCATCCCCGAAACCTTTCTGGTAGTTTCTCCGCCCTTGACCGAGGGGCCGGAATAGTCCGGGAGTGGACCAAAACCGACCCCAGATTCGTTTGTTTTACCGTATGGGACAAAACCATGCCGAAAGCAGCCAAGAAACCCGCCCAGAAGGCCTCTGCCTCTGAATTCAAGAATTTCACGCCCTACAAGCCGAAGCGGGGCGAGGAATACATGAATGAGAAGCAGCAGGAGCACTTCCGGGCCATCCTGCTGAGATGGAAATCCGAGCTGATGCAGGAAGTGGATCGCACCGTGACCCACATGAAGGACGAGGCGGCCAACTTCCCCGACCCGGCCGACCGCGCCACCCAGGAAGAAGAGTTCAGCCTGGAACTGCGCACCCGCGACCGCGAGCGCAAGCTGATCAAGAAGATCGACTCGACCATGGAGCGCATCGACCAGGACGACTACGGTTTCTGCGACGCCTGCGGCGTGGAAATCGGCATCAAGCGGCTGGAGGCTCGCCCCACCGCCAACCTGTGTATCGACTGCAAGACCCTGGACGAGATCAAGGAGAAGCAGGAGCTCGGCTGAGGTCTCTTGACCGCCCCGAACCCGCAATACCGGGGGCGTTTCGCCCCCTCCCCCACCGGCCCGCTGCACCTGGGCTCACTGATCGCCGCACTGGCCAGCTACCTCGACGCACGCAGCGCGGGTGGCCAGTGGCTGCTGCGCATGGAAGACCTGGACCCGCCGCGGGAGGAACCCGGCGCCGCCGAGAGTATCCTCGCCAGCCTGCGGGACCACGGCCTGCACTGGGACGGCGACGTGCTCTGGCAGAGCCGGCGCCACGACGCCTACGCCGCCGCCCTGGATCAGCTGAATGCCTCCGGCGCGCTGTTTCGCTGCGACTGCACCCGCGCCATGCTCGGACCTGGCGGCGCCTGTGCCGGCCGCTGTGCCAATCGCCAGGCAGAAATTACCGGTGAACACGCGCTGCGCCTGCGCGTCGAGCCCCGCACCGAAATCAGCTTCAGCGACCGCCTGCAGGGCGAACAACGCGAGGACCTGCACGCGACACTCCCGGATTTCGTGCTGCGCCGCAAGGACGGACTCTACGCCTACCAGCTCGCGGTGGTGGTTGACGATGCCTTCCAGGGCGTCAACCAGGTAGTGCGCGGCTCCGACCTGCTCGACTCCACCGCGCGCCAGATCTACCTGCAACAGTGTCTCGGCGTGCCGCGCGCCGACTACCTGCACCTACCGGTCATCACCAACAGCGCGGGGCAGAAGTTCAGCAAGCAGAACCACGCCCCCGCGCTGGACGCCGGGCACGCCGCCGACAACCTGCGCGCGGCACTCGCCTTTCTCGGCCAGGTGCCAGCGCCGGCGGGCACGATTACTGAGATCCTCGAGCACGCCGTCGCCCACTGGTCCGTGCAGCGATTGCCGCGGGGTATGGCCCTGCCCGCCGACGCGCTGCCCGCGCTTTACCGGCCCGGGGGGCTTGCGTAGTATCCTTGGGGATATCCCCACGGACCCCGACTATGTACATCAACCGCATGCTGGTGCTGGGCATGACGCTGGCGCTGGTCTCCTTCCCCATGTTCACGGACTGGCTGGCGCGCGACTATACAGCCTGGGAGCGCTACTACGTGGTGTGGTTGCTGGTCATCCTGTTCAGCTGGTGGGGCAACCGGTCGAGGCACCCGGATGAGCTTTAGCCTCGCGCAGGTCCTGCTGTTCGTCGCGATTTACCTGGCCCTGCTGTTCGCCGTCGCCCACCTCGCCGATCGCGGCATCATCCCGCGGCGCATCACCCATCACCCGGCGACCTACGTGCTCTCCCTCGGCGTGTTCGCCGGCGCGATGGCGACCAACGGCGTGGTCGAGGTCGCCCACCGCTACGGCTACAACTTCATCATTTATTACCTCGGGGTGGTGGTGTTATTCGTCTTCTCGACGCTGCTGCTGATTCCGCTGCTGCGTCTGTCGCGGGTCTACCAGCTGACCTCCCTGGCCGACATGCTGAGCTTCCGCTTCCGCGACAACCGGGTGGGCGCGGCGGTGACCCTGGCCATGTGCATCGCCCTGCTGCCGCTGCTCGCCCTGCAGATCCAGGCGGTGGGCGACAGCATTCACCTGATCACCGGCAATACCGGCATGCCCGCCCAGGGCGGGGTGCACCACCGCTCGGTGGCAGCGCTCACCTGCCTGGTGATCCTGGTATTCGCCATGCTGTTCGGCGCCCGCAACCTGTCCTCGCAGGCGCGCAACGAGGGCCTGGTGGTCGCGGTGGCCTTCCAGTCGCTGGTCAAGCTGGTGGCCATGCTGGCGCTGATGGCGGTCGCCATCTTCGGTGTCTTCGGCGGCTACGGCGAGATGCAGCAGTGGCTGCACGACTCGCCCCTGGCCCAGGCCCAGCTGCTGCACCGCATGCCGATCGAGAACACCCATGCGCTGATCCTGGTGTTCTTCGCTGGCGGTGTGTGCATGCCGCACGCCTTCCACATGCTGTTCGCGGAGAACATGGAGAGCCGCGACCTACGCGTGGCGACCTGGGGACTGCCGATGTACCTGATGCTGCTCAGCCTGCCGGTGCTGCCGGTGGCCTGGGCGGGTATGCAGCTGGGCTCGCCGATTCCCATGGAATACGCCGGCATCGCCATCGGCCGCTACCTCGATGCGCCGATGGTGAGCGCCGCCGCTCTGCTGGCGACGCTGTCGGCGGCCAGCGCCACCATCGTGGTCGCCACCCTGGCGCTGGCCAACATGTGCCTGAACCACCTGATCCTGCCGCTGGGCGTGTTCCGTCTCAGCCAGGACAGCGACATCTACCGCCACCTGCGCTGGCTGCGGCGCGGGCTGATCACCGTGCTGATTCTCGCCGGCTACCTGTTCTACGTGTCGCTGGAAAACCGCCAGAGCCTGGTGGAGCTGGCCTGGGTAGCATTTTCCGGCACCCTGCAGTTCCTGCCCGGGGTGGTCGCTACTCCGTACTGGCCCAACGCCAATCGTCGCGGCCTGCTGGCCGGGCTGTGCGGCGGGCTGGGTTTCTGGGTGCTGGCGGTGATGCTGCCGGTCACCCGCGGCTATATGCCGGAATTCGCCCAGCTGTGGCTGCCGGAAGTGTTCAACTCCGACGACCTGTGGAGCATCGCCACCATGCTGGCGCTGGCCATCAACGTCGCCCTTTTCGTGGTGGTATCGCTGCTCTCCCCCACCACCGAGGAAGAGCGCGTGGCGGCGGAAGTGTGCTCCATGGACGACCTCTCGCGCCCGGTGCGGCAGCTGCTGTCGCTGGCCAACGCCGGTGAGTTCACCGAACTCCTGAGCCCCGCGCTGGGCGAGCGCACAGCGCGCGCGGAGGTCGAACGGGCACTGGAGGAACTGCAGTTCACGCCCCAGGAGAGCCGGCCCTACGCCCTGCGCCGCCTGCTGCGGCGTATCGAGGCCAACCTCTCGGGCCTGCTTGGGCCGGCGGTGGCGCACAACATCATCGAGCGCTGCATTCCCATCCAGGCCGGCGGCAACGAGGACATCAACCTGATCGAGCGCTTCCTCGACGCCTCGCAGACCCAGTTCACCGGCCTTGCCGCCGACCTCGACGCCCTGCGCCGCCGCTACCGCGAGACCCTGGATACCCTGCCCGTGGGCATCTGCTCGATGGGCGCCGACGGCGAGATGCTGATGTGGAACCGCGCCATGCAGACCATGACCGGCATCCGCGCCGGCGAGGTGCTGGGTTCGCTGGTCACCACCCTGCCCGCCCCCTGGGGCGCGCTGATGGCACAGTTCAGCGCCGGCGACAGCGACACCCTGCTGCGCGAGGAGGTCGCCTCCCCCCAGGGCCAGTGCTGGATCAGCCTGCACCGCTCGACCACCGCCGAGGGCGACACCATGATCCTGGTCGAGGACATCACCGACTTCGAGCGCATGGAGGAAGAGCTGCTGCACAGCGAGCGCCTCGCCTCCATCGGCCGCCTCGCTGCCGGCGTCGCCCACGAGATCGGCAACCCGGTGACCGCAATCGCCTGCCTGGCGCAGAACCTCGAGTACGCCGAGGACCCCGCCGAGGTGAGCGCCACCGCCGAGGACATCCTGCGCCAGACCGAGCGCGTGACGCGCATCGTCGAGTCCCTGGTCAATTTCTCCCACGCCGGCTCACAGGCGGAGTCGCTGGAACTCAAGCCCTGCAACCTCGCCGACTGCGTGGACGAGGCCATCCACCTGCTGTGTCTGGACCGCGAGGCGCGCCAGGTGCGCTTCGAGAACCTGTGCGACCGCGAGATGCTGGTGCTCGCCGACAGCCAGCGCCTGCTGCAGGTGTTCGTCAACCTGCTGGGCAATGCGCGCGACGCCTGCGGCGACGACGGCCACATCACCGCCCGCGCCTACCCCCGCGACAACCGGGTACTGGTGGATGTCGAGGACAACGGCCACGGTATCCCGCCGCACCTGCACAGCCAGGTGTTCGAGCCCTTCTTCACCACCAAGGACCCGGGCAGCGGCACCGGCCTGGGGCTGGCCCTGGTGTACAGCATCATGGACGACCTGGGCGGCGCGGTGCAGCTGAGCAGCCCGCTGCAGGCGGCGCCCAACCCCGGCACGCGCTTCAGCCTGGACCTGGCGAGCGCCAGCTACGGCGACGATTTCGAGTTGTAACCTGTCACCTGCCGCCACACATGGCGATGCAAAGTGGTGTATTCTTCCCACTAGAGGTACGTTCGGTCGTCTTTGGTCCCCAGGTATCCCAACATGCAGCAAATTCTCGTCGTCGAGGATGAATCGGTCATCCGCACTGCCCTGCACCGCCTGCTCGAACGCAACGGCTACCAGGTCAGCGAGGCGGGCTCCGTGCAACAGGCGGAGGCGGAGTTCAACCTGGAAGACTTCGACCTGATCATCTCCGACCTGCGCCTGCCCGGCGCCCCCGGTACGGACCTGATCAAGAAAGCCGGTGAGGTGCCGGTACTGATCATGACCAGCTACGCCAGCCTGCGCTCCGCGGTGGACTCCATGCGCATGGGCGCGGTGGACTACATCGCCAAGCCCTTCGACCACGGCGACATGGTCAACGCCGTACAGCGCATCATCGCCGACCACCCGACGCCCCGCGCACAGCAGGAGAAAGCCGCCCGCACCCGCAGCCCCGGCGAGGCCGAGGCCACCGGCCTCATCGGCAACTGCCACGCCATGCAGGTGATGTTCGACAACCTGCAGCGCATGGCGCCCACCGAATCCACCGTGCTGGTACTGGGCGAGACCGGTACCGGTAAAGAGCTGGTGGCGCGCAACATCCACCGCCACAGCCGCCGTGCCGACAAGACCCTGATTTCAGTGAACTGCGCGGCCATTCCCGAGACCCTGATCGAATCGGAACTGTTCGGCTACGAGAAGGGCGCGTTCACCGGCGCCAACGCCAGCCGCATGGGCCTGATCGAGGCGGCGGACGGCGGCACCCTGTTCCTCGACGAGATCGGCGAGCTGCCGATGGAGGCCCAGGCGCGCCTGCTGCGCTTCATCCAGGAGGGCGAGATCCGCCGCATCGGCTCGGTGCACTCGCGCAAGGTCGACGTGCGCCTGATCTGCGCCACCCACCGCAACCTGCCGCAACTGGCCGCCAACGGCCAGTTCCGCCAGGACCTGTACTACCGCATCAACGTGCTGCGACTGTCGCTGCCGCCCCTGCGCGAGCGCGGCAAGGACATCCTGCAACTGGCCGAGAGCATGCTGCAGGTGCAGGCCACGCGCCTGGGCAAGCCGGCCATGCACCTCTCGCCGCGCGCCATCCAGGCCATCACCACCTACCAGTGGCCGGGCAACGTGCGCGAACTGGAACACGCCATCGAGCGCGCCGTGGTGCTCTCGGACGGCGAGGAAATCGAATACGAGAACCTCGGCATCGACCTGGAACTGGTCAACGTCAACCGTATCCGCGGCGAGACCGCGCCCAGCAGCAAGCCCATGGAGCGCCGCCCCCCGCCGGCCAATGAACCGCAGGAGGACCTCTCGCTGGAGGATTACTTCCAGCGCTTCGTGCTGGAACACCAGGACTCGATGAGCGAGACCGAACTGGCGCAGAAACTCGGCATCAGCCGCAAATGCCTGTGGGAAAGACGCCAGCGTTTTGACATTCCGCGCAGCAAAAGTCCGGCCTCCGCACGCCGCAGACGCGGCGGATCACGGGGTCAATAGACGTTACCTGGGACCAGTAGAGTTACAAAAAGCAGGGTAATTAGGTAACAAATTCCGAAAATTAGCACCAGTTCACAAAAGTGAAATATTTGTATCTCTTTGTTTTTTATAAATAAATCGCTTTTTGGCACACAGGATGCAATCTTTAGAGCAGTGTCACCAATAACAATAACAGGCACGGCAATAACAATAACAGTCATCACTATGGACCTGGATGGGGAAGGTAACTTCCCCTCAATTTCAAACGGCCATACCATCTTGGCAGATATATTGTCCGCCCGATGTCGTCGGAAAGAATAAGTTTGAACAACTATCGACCTTCACATCGACAGTTGCTAGTGCACTAAAAATAACAGCACCCTAGAAATAACAATAAAACTCGACGTGAGACCTGGATGGGGAAGACTTTGTCTTCCCCTTCGTTCATTTGGGGAGCCCAAACGCAAGCTCCACAGCTGTGATAGACTCGCCCGATTCCACCCCTCAGGACCAGGCGCACCCGCTCTTGAAAGTCATCCCCCGGGACCAGCACTGCATCTCGCGCAAGAATATCAGCGATGGCGCGTTGAAGGTCATGTCGCGCCTGCGCAGCCAGGGCCACCAGGCCTACCTGGTCGGCGGCGCGGTGCGCGACCTGCTGCTCGGCGGCCACCCCAAAGACTTCGACATCGCCACCGACGCCACGCCGGAGGCGGTGCACGGGCTGTTCCGCAACTCGCGCATCATCGGCCGGCGCTTTCGCATCGTGCACGTGCGCTTCGGCCGCGAGATCATCGAAGTGACCACCTTCCGCGGCCACCACGACAGCGGCGACGAGAACAGCCAGGAGACCGGCGGCAACCACTCGCGGCAATCGGACAAGGGCCTGCTGCTGCGCGACAACGTCTACGGCACCCTGGAAGAGGACGCGGTGCGCCGAGACCTCACGGTCAACGCGCTATATTACGACGCCGGCAGTTTCGAGGTGATGGATCACGTCGATGGCCTGCACGACCTCCAGCAGCGCCTGATCCGGGTGATCGGCGATCCGGCGCAGCGCTTCCGCGAGGACCCGGTGCGCATGCTGCGCGTGCTGCGCTTCGCCGGCAAGCTGGACTTCGCTATCGAGAAATCCACGGCCAACGCCATTCCCGGCTGCGCCGCGCTGCTGCGCGAGATTCCCGCAGCGCGCCTGTTCGACGAGTTCCTCAAGCTGTTCCTCAGCGGCTACGCCGCCGCCAGCCTGGAACAGCTGATGCGCCACGACCTGCTGCAGTACCTGTTCCCGGAAACCGACGTGCTGCTGCACCGCGACGAGCACGCCCTGGCCCTGTCGCGCGCCGCCATGCGCAATACCGACCAGCGCATCGCCGAGGACAAGCCGGTCACGCCGGCGTTCATCCTCGCCGCCCTGCTCTGGCCGGTGGTCGTGCGCCAGGCACGCCAGCTCGAGCATCGCGGCGAGCCGCCCGTGCCCGCCCTGCACAGCGCGGCGCAGCAGGTCATCGGCGAGGCGGTCCAGCACGTGGCCATCCCGCGGCGCTTCAGCCAGCCGATGCGCGAGATCTGGGAATTCCAGCAGCGCCTGGAAAAACGCCCCGGCAAGAAAGCCGCGGAGCTGGTCAGCCACCGCCGCTTCCGCGCCGCCTACGACTTCCTGCTGCTGCGCGAGGAGGCCGGCGAGGAGACCGGCGGCGTCGGCGCCTGGTGGACCGAATACCAGGAACTGTCCCCGGTCGAGCGCGTGGAACAGGCGCCCGAAGAACCGCGCCGCAGCGGTCGCCGGCGCCGGCCGCGCAAACGCCGCGGCAATGGCGGGAGCAGCGGCAACAGCAGCGGCAACAACAGCGGCGCATGATCGACGCCTACATCGCCCTGGGCAGCAACCTGGCTCAGCCCCTGCTCCAGTTGCGGGCCGCTGTCGCAGCGCTCGCGGCGCTGCCGCACAGCGAACTGCTGGCCTGCTCCTCAGCCTACCGCAGCGCCGCCGTCGGCCCCGGCGAGCAACCCGATTACCTGAACGCGGTGGCGCAGCTGCGCACCGACCTGCCCGCCCTGGCCCTGCTCGACGCGCTGCAGGCCATCGAGGCCGCCCGCGGCCGTGTGCGCGAGGTGCGCTGGGGCGCCAGGACCCTGGACCTGGACCTCCTGCTGTACGGCGAGCAGGCCATAGACCACCCGCGCCTGCAGGTTCCGCACCCGCGCCTGAGCGAGCGCGCTTTCGTGCTGTACCCGCTGGGTGACGTCGCGCCGGCCAATCTACTGCTGCCGGGCGGCGAGGAACTTGGTAAATTACTAGCAGCCTGCCCGCGGGGCGACCTCGCCGCCACCGACCTGTCGCTGCTCGAGACGCCGCGCGACACGTCCGGCACCGGCGGGTAACAAGCGCCAAACACAGGCCCGGAAGCCGGAGGTCAAGGCCATTAATATCGATCTCAAGGGGCGCACTCCCCCAGCGTATATCGCCGTGGAAGGGCCCATCGGGGTGGGCAAGACCACCCTCACCAAGCGCCTGGCGGCGACCTTCAACTACGAGACCCTGCTGGAGGAGGCGGAGCAGAACCCCTTCCTCGAACGCTTCTACCGCAATCGCGAGCAGGCGGCGCTGGCCACCCAGCTGTTCTTCCTGTTCCAGCGCGCGCAGAAAATCCAGGACCTGCGCCAGGCGGACATCTTCGAACCGGTGCGCGTGGCGGATTTCCTGATCGAGAAAGACCCGCTGTTCGCGCGCATCAACCTCGACCGCGAGGAGTACCAGCTGTACGAGAAGGTGTACCGGCAACTGACCATCGACGCGCCCCGCCCGGACCTCGTCATCTACCTGCAGGCCTCCACCGATGTGTTGCTATCGCGCATCGAAAGCCGTGGCATCGCCGCCGAACAGGCGATAGAACGCGCCTACCTGGAGCGCCTGAACGAAGTGTACAGTGAGTTTTTTCTGTATTACGATGGCGCTCCCCTGCTCATCGTGAATGCCAGCCAGATCGACCTGGTCAGCGGCGACAGGGACTACAGCCACTTGGTGGACTACCTGCTCGACATCCGCAGCGGTCGCCACTACTTCAACCCGACCTTTTTTGGTTAGCCATGGGCAAAGTCACCGTCAGCACCCTTAAAAAGATGAAGGCCGAGGGTGAGAAGTTCGTCTGCATCACCGCCTACGACGCCACCTTCGCCCGGGTCGTGGGGGAAGCCGGCGCCGAGGTCATCCTGGTCGGTGACTCCCTGGGCAACGTGATCCAGGGCCACGACAGCACCATCCCCGTGACCATGGATCACATGGTCTACCACACCGACTGCGTGTGCCGCGCGGCGGTGGATTCACTGGTCATCGCCGACCTGCCGTTCATGGCCTACACCACCCCCGAGCAGACCATGGCCAATGCCACCCGCCTGATGCAGGCCGGGGCGCAGATGGTCAAGATGGAAGGCGGCGTGTGGTTGTCCGAGAGCATCAGCATGCTGGTGGAGCGCGGCGTGCCGGTGTGCGCCCACCTCGGCCTGACCCCGCAGTCGGTGAACGTGTTCGGCGGCTACCGCGTGCAGGGCCGCACCCCCAAGGGCGCCAAGTCCATCCTCGCCGACGCGGTGGAGATCCAGGACGCCGGCGCAAGCCTGCTGGTGCTGGAATGCATCCCCCAGGACCTGGCCGCAGACATCAGCTCCAAGCTGGATATCCCGGTGATCGGTATCGGCGCCGGCCCCGGCACCGATGCCCAGGTGCTGGTGCTGCACGACCTGCTCGGGCTGTCCGAGCACACCGCGCGTTTCGTGCAGAACTTCATGGCCGGCCAGGACTCGATCGCGGGCGGCGTGCGCGCCTTCGTCGAGGCGGTCAAATCCGGCGACTACCCGCGCCCGGAACACAGCTACCAGTGAGCCATTCCGGGGCCTGCGGCGCCCCAGAAGTAACGCACCATAATGGCACAATCGTAACCCCCGTGCCCTGAGAGCCCCTATTCCAGCCCGCTTTAACCCATTTTTGTTACAGACGCCGCTTCTTTCGGTAACACAGAACGTGAATTCTTCCTAAAATGGCATTGCCCGTTACCGGGGCATGGTGCATACTGCCCCTCCCCCCGACAGCACCGTTTTGGCCCGGGGGATGCGCCATACCGTGACAACGGGTTTAGCGTCGCCATTTCCGTCCCGCGGGGAGAGGTAGCTATGCGAACTTGTACGACCAATGCCCAGCTCAGGGCCGCGCTGCAGCGTCACCGCACCGACAACCTGAGCATCGCCTTTGTCCCCACCATGGGGAACCTGCACGAGGGTCATCTCAACCTGGTGCGGCGGGCCAAGGCCATGTGCGACATCGTGGTCGTCTCCATTTTCGTCAACCCCCTGCAGTTCGGTCCCAACGAAGACCTCGACAACTACCCACGCACCCTCGCCGCGGACAAGGAAAAGCTGTTCAGCGAAGGCGTGCACCTGCTGTTCGCGCCGGGCGTCGAGGAGATCTACCCCGAGGGTATGCAGTCGCAGACCGTGGTCAGCGTGCCCGACCTCGGCGACACCCTGTGCGGCGCCAGCCGGCCCGGGCACTTCGACGGCGTCACCACCGTGGTCAGCAAGCTGCTGAACATTGTCGGCCCGGACGTCGCCGTATTCGGCGAGAAGGACTTCCAGCAGCTGTCCATCGTGCGCAAGATGGTCAAGGACCTGTGCATGCCGGTGGACATCGTCGCCGTGGCCACCGCCCGCGATGACGACGGCCTGGCCAAGAGTTCGCGCAACGGCTACCTCACCTCGCGCCAGCGCAGCATCGCGCCGCTGCTGCACGAGACCCTGGCCAACACCCGCGAGGCGATCGCCTGCGGTTTCGACAATTTCCTGCAACTGGAGTCCCACGCGCGCATGAAACTGCTGCAGGCGGGCTTCGAGCCGGACTACTTCGCCATTCGCGATGCGCGCACCCTGCGCGCGGTCACCGACGGCACCGAGGAAATCGCCATTCTCGCCGCCGCCCGGCTGGGCAACACGCGGCTTATCGACAACGTGCGCCTGGCCCTCAATCCGGTCTCCGACTGGGGCATGCTGGCCGACGCCTGATCCTGCTCCACGCGTCCGCCCTCACCCCGGCACGTTCGTCGCGTCGCTGCGACTGACCGGCGACCCGCACTTGGTTCCCCGCCGCTTTTACCCGTATAGTCTCGCCACACCCTGACCCAGGTAATCCCATGCTGACTTCCCCACACCGCGCCGCGGCGCGTCCTCTACTGTCCCTGGCCGCCGCACTGGTCACCACGCTGGGCCTGCACGCCACCGCCCAGGCGAGCACCGACGGCTGGACGCAGCGCATGCAGGCCGAGAGCGATATCAACCAGCTCGGCCGCCTCTACCTCGAACTGAGCCTCGAGGAAGATCCGGTGACTGCAGCCACCTACGGCATCCACGGCCGCAGCGATGGCGACTATTACTACGATCACCACCTGCCCGCCCTCTCGCCGCAGGCGCGCGCCGGCTTCGCGGCGCAGCGTGCGGCACTGCAGGCAAAGCTGGATGCGCTGCCGGTGAAATCGCTGTCGCGCAGCGACCAGATCGACCTGCACATCCTGAAAAAGCGCATCGCCTACGACCGCATGGTCATCGAGGAACTCAAGCAGCACGAGGACCCCGTCGCACTGGCCAACCAGCTCGGTACCGCATTCTCCGGCCTGGTGCTGCGCGAGTACGCACCCCTGGACCAGCGCCTGCTGAGTTTTGGCGCGCGCTGCGAGCAGACCCCCGACTACCTGGCGGGCGCGCAGGCGGATTTCGCGCCGGCGAACGTGCAGCCCACGGAAATGGCCAAGGCCATCGCACTGTCCAGCCTGCAGGGCATGACCGCGGAGGGTACGCTGTTCGACAAGACCCTGCCCGAGCTGCTCGGCGACTCCGGCCTGGATGACAAACAGCGCGCCGCCATCCGCGCCAGTTGCGACGAGGCGGTGGCCGCCATCGACGCGTTCACCGGCTGGTTCGAGAGCACGGTGGTGCCGCGCGAGAACAGCGAATGGCGCCTGGGCAAGGCGCTATACGATCGCAAGTACGAGCTGCAACTGGACTTCCCGGTCGGCCCCGACGCGCTGCTGGCCCGCGCCGAGCAATGGCTGGAGAGCGAAAGCGCCAAGCTGGTCGAGATCGGCCGCAGGATTCACGACGACTACCTGGCCAAAGAGCTGGCGGCGGGCACGGTCAGCCCCGCGGCGCAACTCGATGACCAGCAGGTGGTGCGCGACATCTTCACCAAGCTCGCCGAGGACCGCTCCAGCGTCGACACCCTGATCGAGGACAGCTACGCCCTGGCCGACAGCATCATCGGCTTCGTCGAGAAGAAACAGCTGATGGACCTGCCGCCGGCGTCCAAGCTGCGCATCGAGCAGACCCCGCCGCACCTGTCCGGCGTGGCGGTCGCGATGATCGCCACCGCCCCGCCCTTCGAGCCGGACCTGGAGTCGGTGTGGTTCTGGGATCTCGACCTGCTGGCGGGTTCCGAGGACTACCTCAAGGAGTACAACCGGGCCTCGCTGGCGCTGGTCTACATCCACGAGGGCGTCCCCGGGCATTTCGTCCAGCTCGAGTACTCGAACCGCGCCGAGCGCCTGATTCCCAAGGTGTTCTGGAACGGCGCCATGGTCGAGGGCTGGGCGACCTACATCACCACCCAGCTGGTGGCGCAGGGCTACACGGTATACCCGGATGAACCCTGGGGGCAGGATATCCAGAAGATGGTCGACGCCAAGATGGTACTGCGCTCGATCATCAACGCGATCATCGACCTGCGCCTGCAGCGCACCGACTACGCCGAGGAAGACGCCCTGAAACTGATGACCGAGCGCGGTTTCCAGGAGCCCTCAGAGGCAAAGGGCAAGCTGGTGCGCGCCAAGCTGAGCTCAGTGCAGCTGGCTAGCTACTTCGCCGGCCAGTCCGCGATCGAGGAGATCCTCGCCGAGTACCGCATCCAGCGGGGTGAGAAGTTCAGCTACAAGGACTTCAACGAGCGCCTGGTGGGTGCCGGCTCGCCGCCGTTCTTCGCCATCCGCGAGTTCATGCTGGGCAACGCCCCCGCGGCCTACTAGCGCAACGCCGGTGTGTGCGGGTAATTCCCGTGTACGCCGGTAACCTTCCGCCGACCGGGGACATTTAGACCTTGGTCGGCTTGAATCACCCGCCGCTCCCCGTATTATCGTCTATCCGATAATGAGAAGCGGAGCACGCGTCATGCACCACGAGTTCCCCGTACACCCCGTGCCGGCCAATTTCCGGGACGCGCACATCAATGCCGAGCAGTACCGCAGCATGTACCAGCGCTCCATCGAGGATCCGGACGGGTTCTGGGGGGAACTGGCCGGCGAATTCCTGAGCTGGGACCAGCCCTGGACACGGGTCGTCGACTACGACTTCACCAAAGGCGAGGCCAACTGGTTCGACGGGGGCAAGCTCAACGTCAGCTACAACTGCATCGACCGCCACCTGCCCGAGCGCGCCGACCAGACCGCGCTGATCTGGGAGGGCGACGACCCTGGCGACAGCATGCATATCACCTACGCCGAGCTCAAGGACCACGTCTGCCGCCTGGCCAACGCGCTCAAAGCCCGCGGCGTGAAAAGCGGCGATCGCGTGTGCATCTATATGCCGATGATCCCCGAGGCGTCCTACGCCATGCTCGCCTGCGCGCGCATCGGCGCCGTGCACTCCGTCGTGTTCGGCGGCTTCTCGCCGGAAGCCCTGAAAGACCGCATTCTCGATTCCGACTGCCAGGTGCTGATCACCGCCGACGAGGGCGTGCGCGGCGGCAAGAAGGTACCGCTGAAGGTCAATGCCGACAAGGCGCTGGACGCCTGCCCCGACGTACACACCTGCCTGGTGGTGCGGCGCACCGGCGCCGACGTGGCCTGGAACGGCGAGCGCGACTACTGGTACGACGAACTGGTGGGCGGCCAGTCCACCGACTGCGCGCCGGAGTCGATGGACGCCGAAGCGCCGCTGTTCATCCTCTATACCTCGGGTTCCACCGGTAAGCCCAAGGGTGTGCTGCACACCACCGGCGGCTACCTGCTGCAGAGCGCGGTGACCTTCAAGTACACCTTCGACTACCGCGAGGGCGAGGTCTACTGGTGCACCGCCGACGTCGGCTGGATCACCGGCCACAGCTACATCGTCTACGGCCCGCTGGCCTGTGGCGCCACCTCGCTGATGTTCGAGGGCGTGCCCACCTACCCGAACTACAGCCGCTGCTGGGACGTGGTCGACAAGCACGGCGTGAATATCTTCTACACCGCGCCGACCGCCATCCGCGCCCTGCACTCCGAGGGCGACGAGCCGGTCACCAGCACCTCGCGCGCCAGCCTGCGCCTGCTCGGCACCGTGGGCGAGCCGATCAACCCGGAAGCCTGGGAGTGGTATTACAAGGTGGTGGGCGAGTCGCGCTGCCCGATCGTCGACACCTGGTGGCAGACCGAGACCGGCGCGCACATGATCACCCCCCTGCCCGGCGCCACCGACCTCAAGCCCGGCTCCGCCAGCTTCCCCATGTTCGGCGTGGACGTCGCGCTACTGGATGAATCCGGCAAGGAAATCGAGGGCCCCGGCGCCGGCTACCTGGTGGTCAAGGCCTCCTGGCCGTCGCAGATCCGCACCGTGTACGGCGATCACCAGCGCATGATCGATACCTACTTCAGCAACTACAAGGGCTACTACTTCACCGGCGACGGCGCCAGCCGCGACGCCGACGGCTACTACTGGATCACCGGGCGGGTCGACGACGTGCTCAACGTCTCCGGCCACCGCATGGGTACTGCGGAAGTGGAGAGCGCCCTGGTGCTGCACGAGGACGTGGCCGAGGCCGCGGTGGTCGGCTACCCCCACGACATCAAGGGCCAGGGCATCTACGCCTATGTCACCCTGATGCACGGCCACGCGCCCAGCGACGACCTGCGCAAGGAGCTCATCGCCCTGTGCGTGGAGGAGATCGGCCCGATCGCCAAGCCGGACATCATCCAGTGGGCGCCGGACCTGCCCAAGACCCGCTCCGGCAAGATCATGCGCCGCATCCTGCGCAAGATTGCCGAGAACGAGCTGGGCTCGCTGGGCGATACCAGCACCCTGGCCGACCCCAGCGTGGTCGACAAGCTGATCGCCGACCGGCCCCAGCCCTGATCGCGCGGCGCCGGGCCTGCCCCGGCGCCCGCCACTTCCCCGAAGCGCTACTGGATTTCGCGCACCCCGGTCTCGGTACCGGGCTCGATCTCCTCGTGCACATTGATCAGCGGCGCCAGCATCGCCTCGCGGCCCAGGTAATAGCTCTGCTCGCGCACCACCTCGCGGTAGGCCTTGTTCAGGGCCATGGCGCGGGCGGGCGAGGTGAACAGCAGCTCCGCGATATCATCACGAACCTTCGCCAGTTCAGCCTCTTTCAGTTTCCCCTGGGCATCGAAGAAGCGATCGCGCAGTTCCCGGTTGGCGCGGAACTCGTCGCCGGCGCCATTGCTCGCCAGGTAGTGCGCGTATTCAAAACTGCCATCGGCGAGACGGCGCTCCGGCGTACCGCGCAGGCCTTTCTGGCTCCAGTGGTACCAGCCGGCCTGGAATGCGTCGCTACCCAGCTTGCGCTCGAAGGAGAATACGCCATCGCGATTGCCGCCGATGCCGCCGTGGCAGCCGACGCAGAACACCAGTTCCTCGTAGGTCTGTGGGCGCAGCTCACCTGATGCGTCCTCGATGAACGCGGTGTAGGCCCAGCCCTGGCCGTTGCTGACACCGGACTCGAGGTTGCCGCGCACGGTCTTCAGGCGGTTGGGGAAGTCGCGTTTTTCCTTGAACTCCGCCGCCGCCTTGGCCTCCAGCTTTGAATAGTCCACCCACAGGCGCTTGAGCGCGTAGCGCACTTCCTTCATGCGCGGCGCCAGGCGGTTGTCGCCGTTCTCGTCGACGTCCACGTAGCGCACCGTGTGCAGGAACTCCGTGCCCTCGGGGTAGAGGCCCGCGGCGAGGTGCACCTCGCCAGCGCGCTGCGCGTCGCGGGCCTGGCCGACATAGGACATCAGGCGCTGCTCCAGCGGGGCCCAGTCGTAGACCACCTTGCTGGCGCTGCCGATACGGCCGTCCCTGTCCAGGTCGATGCCGCCGAGGGCGGCCTCATCCACCGGCTCAATTGGGATATCGCGCTCCGTGACCAGCGCCTCGACGATGGCGAGGTTGGTGCGGTACACGGCGAGGTCGGGCTTGCCGTCCAGGCCAGTGCGAAACGCCTGCGGCAGGCGGATCAGGACATCATCGGTGGAGCCATTCGCTGGCCAGAAGGCCCCGGGGACCGGGTGGTAGGCGAAGGCGCGCCAGCCGGTGGCATTCCCCTGCGGGTCATGGTCGAAGCCCTGCGCATCGAAGTTGAAATACACGTCTGGCCGGAAACCGTCCCAGCGGCCGTTGCCGTCGTAGTCCCATTCCTGCGGCGGGTCGGCGAGCACGTCGTACAGGCTGATCCCGCCACTGGCGTTGAAATAGTTGCTGGTGCGGACGTACTCGAGAATCTCCGCATCGGAGGTATCGCGGATGGCCGCGCTGCGATCCGCGAACAGGTTGGTCCAGTGATTGACCGCGAGATCCTCGGGAAAATCGTAGGCCAGCTGCAGGTCGGCATCGTAGGTGTAGTTCGGCCGGCGCGGCACCGTGTGGCAGGTGTAGCAGGGGTTGTGCGCCCGCCCTGCCTCATCCTGGGTTTTCGTGTAGCACTGGGGTGGGATATAGGCCGCCGGGTTTCTCAGGGTACGCGAGGTCAGGGGCAGTGGAGTATCAGCCGCAGAGGGGAGATTGCTGTCTCCCGCGGCGAGCACCGTTGCGGTCAGCAGGCTGGCGCCAAAGGTGCCAGCCGCCATGAATAGGGAATGTTTCAAATGTTTCATACTGGATTTCTGTTCACTGTGTTCTGGCCAACTGTCGGAAACGCAAAAGGACCCCTGCCTGAGGGGTCCTTCCACGGGTAATGAACGCGGGTAGAATTCCCCGGCCGTGGCCGGGGATCGCCGGTCAGGATCAGGGCTGGTACGGGAACGGACCCACGAAGCCGGTGTAACCGCGTGCCTCTTGCGCACTTTCCAGCTTGTCCTGGTCGGATTCACCGAACGGGTGCTGGATGACGGACATCAGGTAGCCGTGGCCGCGGATGTCCGGGTAGAAGTACGGTGAGGTCGTCTCAGAACCGTAGGGCGTGGTCTGCAGACGGGTCAATTCACCGGATTCCAGGTTGTAGGCCCAGATCATGTCGTTCTGGTGCTGGCCGGTGTCCTCGCCGATGATCAGGGTGTTGTAGCCGGGGATGAAGGTCACGTTGTCCGGCTCGGCGATCGCGTTCAGGTCACACTGGTTGGCGGCGTAGGGGCCGTCCGCGGGGTAGGGGTTGTCCTCCAGCGCGCCGCGGCTGTAGGTGCGCGGCTCGCCGAACACCAGGCCGTGCATGCCCGTGGCCACGTAGTTGCTGTCCAGGTCCAGCGCATACACCGTGCCGCAGTAGTTGTAGGGCACGCTCATGTCGCCGGCGCCGTCAGTCATAGCCGTGCGCACGCGGGACATGGCCAGGTACATGGTGTTGGTGGCCGGGTCGTGGGTGATGCCTTCCATCTTCTCGAACTCGGTGGTCGCACCCAGCAGGCTGGCGTAGCGGCTGGTTTCCAGGAAGGCGGCCGCCATGTCCATGCCCGGCTTGACCTTCAGGCACTCGCTGGAGGCGTCGCGGGTAGAGACCTCGGTGCAACCGTCGACATCCTCTTCAAAGATATCGGCAAAGGTCACGCCGCTGTCTATGATGGCGCGGATCTCGCTGTTGGTAGCGTGGCCCAGCGGAACCCAGTTGAGGTCGGCGCTGCCGCCATCGCGGTCGGCCTTGGCTACGCGCTCGTCGGCGCCGTACCAGGGTGAAGTCTGCACCCACTTGGCGGCGTACAGGGTACCCGCGCTGAGGTCGCCGGCCTTGTCTGCCTCGAAGCGGAACAGGCCCACGCGGGAGCCGTCATCGGAGGTGTAGACGGTCTTGTTGTTGGGCATGACGTAGGACAGCTCGATGGCCACGCGGCCCATCGCATAGTGTTTCTCGACCTTGGCGTTAGCGAAGCTCTTGACGTCCACCTCGATGTTATAGCCGTAGTCGTAGGGGTTCATGTAGTCCTGCGCGAGCATCGGCAGCTCGGCGCCTGAGGCGCCCTTGGCTTCGGGGAAGTAGCGCACCATCGCAGCGTTGTAGCCATCGATGTTGCCATCGCGCCACTGCTTGGCATCCGGCGGGTACTCCTCGGAACCGAGGTGGTTGCCCCAGGGGGTGACGGAGCCGGCGCAGTGCACCCAGCCGCCGTTGAAGTCGGAGAAGTCCAGCGGACGCGTGCGGATCGGCTTGATTTCGCCAGTGGCCGGGTTCTGGCGCACTTCGGTGAGGTACATCGCAGCGGGGCGATCCTCGAAGTGGGAGACCATGTACAGGTCGCCACCGCGGCCGCGCACCAGCGAGGCGAAGTCGTTGCTGCTGGAGACGGCAACTGAACCGTCTTCGGCGATGATCGGGTCGCCGTTGATGTCCACCAGCGTGCCGTAGGGCATGGAAGCAGGGCTGGGCTGATCGCCGGAGCGCATGATGGTGTTGAACTTAACGTCGAACTGCTCACCATCCATGATGCCGAACTGCGAGGTCAGCACGCTGCGCTTGTCGAGATCGTTGGTGGGGATGGGCGCGTTGGTAAATTCGAGGCTGCCTGCCTGGGCGCCGGCGGCGGCCATGGCGACGGCGATGGAAAGGATTTTCTTGCCTGGCATGGGTGGGGCTCCTGCTCTTCTGGTGGGTGTGGAGGTAACTGCAGGTAAACTAGGCGCCGGACATGTCCGCGACTTGAATGCTGTATGAAGTTTTTATGGAGAATTCGTGACAAGCAGCCGAAGTGAGCATCCGGTCACAAACCGGCAGCGCGCGATGTGGCAAACCGCTAGCGTAGGGCCTCGACCCCCTCCTGGCCCGGACGGATCAGGAACATCGTGACGCTGGCCCTGACGTGATCCCCCGCCGCGGGCTTCACCGCCGAGATCATGTGCGGGTTGCCGGTCTTTAAAATCACCATCCGGTTCGGCTTAGGCATCAGGTAATAGCCCATGCCCGCATCCATCAGCGCCTCGTTCACTTCGCGGTTGTCCAGGTGACCCGAGAGCTGCACCATGCCCCGCCCCATCACCTCCTTGGGCGCGATCATCGACGGGCCGTGGCTGTCGGGAATCTGCAGTGCAGAGGGGTGGGCGACGAACAGCTCGCCGCCCCACTGCACGTTCCAGTCGGGATGCGCGTAGTAGGTCACGCTGCCGGTGACCACCGACGGCGTATCGCGGTGCCAGTACAGGGCGCTGCCGCGTTCGTAGAGGCGCGGCGCCATGGCCACCGTGCGCCAGTCCCTGCCCTGGCGCCCGACCAGGTCGGCATACAGGTCGCCGCAACCGGCAAACGCCTCCACCAACAGGTCCAGCGCCGTGCCGGTGGGGTGGGCGAAGGCGCCCTCGTGGGCCTGGGCGACTTCGGCGGCCAGGGCGCCGTAATACACATCCGGCCCCCTGAACACGCGGCCGTCATCCAACCGCCAGGCACCGTGCAGGCCACGTGTATCGTTGGCGAAAAACGGCGCCACCTGGAACCAGCGCCACATCTGCTCAAAGGCATCTGGTGCCAGGAAATCGTCGATCACCACGAACTGGGCGCATTGGAAGGCGACTTTCATCGGTCGGTCCTCGCTGTCACTGCCGGGCGACAGTCGTGACATACGCCTGCAACACCCGGGGGCTAATTTGGGGCGAGAATTCTACGCCACGGAGATTGCCCTAACATGAACGCGCGCCGCACCCTCGCCAACGGGGTTCTTTTCGCCTGCACCGGCGCCCTGCTCGGTGCCTGCACTACCGCTACCACCCCGGAGACCGGAGACACCCCAGAGCACAGCGCGGCGGCGCAGTTCGTCTCGCCCTTCTTCGTCGAACTGGATTGCGAGCACGTTGGCTATATCCAGACCGGCGAGGCCGACGAACATATCGGGCCCATCTTCCGGCGCTTCGATATCGACGGTTCACGCAACATCAGCCGCCAGGAGTGGCTGGCCTACCGCTGGATGGAGAACAAGCAGTGGATGGCGCTGTCTTTCGATACCGCGGACAGCGACGATGACGCGCTGGTCAGCGTGGCGGAATTCCGCACCTACCTGATCTGGGCGATTGGTTCGCTGGATAGCGACAGCGACGGCGAGGTGCACCCCGAGGACCTGCAGCGCTACCTGCCGCAACCGGGTGCATAAATAAAAACGCCGGGGCGGAGCTGCTGCTCCACCCCGGCGCTAGCGGCGGGACCCTTACTTCACTTCGATGAAGATCGGGTTGGTGGTGAACGACAGGTTGGCCCAGGCTTCGACATCGGCGGTCAGCACGCCACCGATGTGCGGCGGGCAGGCCGGGTCGGCACAGGCGATGTTGTCATTCATGTTGTCCGGCAGGGGGTTGCCGTTGTAGTCACGCACGTTGGGGGTACCGGCGGGGATGTTGGTACCACGGGCGCGGATGTAGCTGTCCTCGTGGGGACGGAAGGTGTAGCTGGCGATGATCTTGCGCGCACCCTCGCCGCCCAGCGGACGGGCGTAGGAGAAGCTCTTGGCGATGCGCGTGGTCGGCGGGGCCATCGGCTCGAAGTACTCCGGATCCGCCGGCGTAAACTGCTTGCCGACAACACCGGTGATGAAGTCCACATGACGCAGGGACGGCTCGTTGATCGGCTCTTCGACACCCACCTGCAGCAGTGACGGGTTGTTGAAGAAGTACGGGCTGTTGTTCACACCCAGCGGGTCGTGGGCGATCAGGTTAACCACCACCGGACGACCGGGCTTGATGTAGAGGGTTTCACCCATGCTGGCGCAGGAGCCACCGGAGCAAGCCTGGAAGCTGAAGTCGCTGCTGATCAGCTGGCCCTGGACGGAGAACGAGTTGCCGCTGCGCAGGCTGTCGATGATGCTGAGCGCAGGGTCGTCACCGTAGTTGTCCATGTAGGTGAAGATCTCCTGGAACTCACCCGGCCAGAAGTCGTTGTCGGACTCGAAGTCCAGCGGGCCGAAGCTGCCGCGGGAGTGCCAGTCGGAAGACGCGAAGTACCAGAAGCGACGACCCTCGGACAGCATGGCGTCCCACATGGTGCGCACGCCGGGACGGCAGACGGTAACCTTGGCCGGATCCATGTCGTCGGGTACGTCGGAGTAGGCACCTGAGGCGCCGAAGTCGTCAGCGGTCAGCGGCTCGCCGTCGAAGTCCATGCCCGGACGCGCAGCTTCGGCACCGGCGTAACAACCCACGCCGCCGAAGGTATACAGGCCGGAAGAGGGACGACCGGCGTTGTAGCTGCCGCGGTTGAACTGGGCCTGGTGGCCGGGCTCGGACTCGAAGCCGAAGGCCACGTCGGGTGCCACGCTGTTCCAGTCGCGGAAGTGCTCGACGTTGAAACCCTCGTCGTCGTCCTCGATGAACGCGCCCTGGCGCTCGACGTGGGCACCGACGGAGAAGGACTCACCGGGGAAGTTCTCCTGCATCCACAGTACGGCCGCGGTGGACTTCACGTGCTCACCGTCGTCGCTGATGTTGATGCCACCGGCCAGCGTGCTGTTGTAGTCGGCAACGCCTTCTTCGGGACGGCCGTCGAACAGGGCCTTGATTTTCTCGTTGTTGGCTTCGGACAGTTCACAGGTCCAGCCCTGGCCGGCGCCGCCGGAGGTATCGTCGGAGTTGCGGGCGAAGCAGTACTCGAACTGGGCGATGGCGTCGGAGTTCGGCGCCTCGAGGTACTGGCCGGTGGAGATGGAGTTGGAGGAGTGCTCGTGACCGGGCACTACCCATTCCAGGCCGAGGAAGGCTTCCTTGTCTTCGTTGCCGGGCAGTTCGCGGGCAGTGATGATGCCCGGCAGGTTGTATTCCTGCAGGGACTGCCAGCGCCACATGCGCTCGACGTGGCCACCGTTCAGGGTGCTTTCGATGTAGTCGCCCTTGATCGCGGCGGAGTCGGTCTCCGGGCCGTCGCCCACGGTGTTGGCCCACAGACCGCCGTTGAAGGCGCTGTCGCGGTTCAGGTACAGGAAGTCGGAGACGCGGCAATCGCGCTCACCGGAACCGGAGTGGCCGACGTGGATGAACCAGTCCAGGTAGGACAGGGACTTCTCGGACAGCACTTCGACGCTGGTGGAGCCGTCGGAACAGGTCGTGTGGTTATGGAAATCGCCGGACAGGTATTCCCCTGCCGTGGCGCCACCCGAAACAGCGGCGACCGCTGCTGCCAGGGCGGCGGACATTACATTGGGTTTCATCAGTCAATATCCTCTGCTGGATTTTTGCATGGGTATAGCGAAAGGGCAGAGAGAGCCCCCAGGTATCAAAAAGCGTGCTAATTGCGCGGACTGCGCCAGTACTACGAAAACACGCGCCAGTGAAACTGGGGTGAACCGCAGGTGACCATTAGGTTTCCGTAACGTGACAGTAGGTGCAGGGAGCACAGAACAGGGAGCGCGGTCCGCCGCGCATGCGGGTTAACGGTAGTGTCACATTGGAGTTGTAGCCTGCGTCTTCGCCTGGGCCGCTTCGGCTGCACGCTCTTCCGGTGCGTTCCAGAGCCCAAGCCCGGAGACCCACGATCCCCCATGTCCAGAACCCTGACCGCCCTATTCCGTGAGCCCCTGCTGCAATTCCTGGCTATCGGCGCCGTCCTGTTTGCGCTGGACCACTACTTCACGCTGCAGCGTGACGACCCGCACCAGATCATCGTCGGCCCAGACCAGGTGTCAGAGTTGGTCAACGTATTCTTCCAGGGCCAGGGGCGCCTGCCCGAGCAGGAGGAAATCGACAACCTGATCGTGAAGTGGAGCCAGAACGAGATCTTCTACCGCGAGGCGCGGGCCATGGGTCTGGACCAGGGCGACGAGATGATGCGCAACCGCCTGGTGCTGAAGATGCGCAATGTCATCTTCAACCGGGTGGTGGAACAGCCCCCAGAAGACGGGGAGTTGCAGCAGTGGTTCGAGCTCAATCGCGCCAACTACGACATCCCGGAGCGCTACTCGCTGGAACTGCTCACCCCCGAAGGGACTACGGACGCGGCGGCGGCGGATGCGATGGCCGCCAGCTATAACGGGCCCGGTGCCGCGCAGCCGGCCGAATCCCACCATTACTCCCGGCGCTCGGCCGATAACCTGGCCTCGATGTTCGACGACGCCAGCCGCGATACGCTGCTGGCCGCCCCCGCAGGACAGTGGGTGGCCATCGCCCCCGAGGACAAGTGGCTGCTGGCCCGTGTCGTGGAAGTTCACCCGGCAGTACCGGCAGAGTTCGAGACTGTGAAGACCCAGGTTGCACGCGACTTCAAGAAAGCCGCAAGCGGCATGCAGGTCAGTGATATGGCGACCGAGATCGCCGACAAGTACCAGTTGCACCTGGAATTCGACGACGGCGATATTCGCGAGATCCTCGCCAATACCACGACCTACGATGTGGGTCCGGTCACCGCCCAGAGCCGTAGCCTGAAGGCCCGCGCCGGCGTCACCAATGCCGGGAACGACTCGTAATGGCAGGCCGCTACCGCTGGCTGAGCCGGTGCCTGCTGCTGTGGACCTGCCTGCTGGGTAGCGGCGCGGCGCACTCCCATGAAACCCCCGTCGCCCTGCTGACCATAAAGGAAGGTATAGCCGGCACCTACTGGCTGGAGTGGACCTACTACTCCTCGCGCAACGACGTGCCGCCCCAGGTGCGCTGGCCCGGACACTGCTTCGAGGACTACCCGCGCCTGGAGTGCGGCGAGCAGGGACTGGTCGGCGAGGTGGTCATGCCCGAGATCGGTGACAAATACTCGGCCGCCGTAGTGCAGGTGCGACGCCAGGGGGCCGCGCCACGCAGCTACACCCTGACCGGCGGCAATCCGCGCATGGTGGTCACCGCCGACGGCACGGTGCCCTGGCAGACCATCGCCGCCGCCTACATACCGCTGGGTATCGAGCACATCATGCTCGGCGTGGACCACCTGCTGTTCGTGCTCGGCCTGTTGCTGCTGGTACACGGCACGCGCTCGCTGGTGACCACGATCACCTCTTTCACCGTAGCACACAGCATCACCCTGGCCGCGGCCACGCTCGGCTGGGTCGGCATACCCGACAAACCGGTCAACGCGTGCATCGCACTGAGTATCGTCGTGGTCGTGGTGGAGGTGATCAAGCACCGGCGCGGTGAACACTGCCTGAGCGCGCGCCTGCCCTGGCTCATCGCCTTCGGCTTCGGCCTGTTGCACGGCTTCGGCTTTGCCGGCGCCATGAGCAATGTGGGACTGCCGCCGGAGAGCCTGCCCGCCGCCCTGCTGTTCTTCAATGTCGGCGTGGAGGTCGGCCAACTGGCCTTCGTATTGACCGTGCTCGGCCTGTACCACGCGCACCGTGTGCTGCAGGCGCGGCTGCCCGCCTGGTGCAGCCAGGCCGGCATCTACGGCGTGGGCAGTATCGCCAGTTACTGGTTCATCGGCCGCTTCGCCGCACTGCTGGCCACCTGAGCAAACCGAGTCCGGGAGGAATAACCATGCACGACAGCCTGCGAACAACACCGTACTGGCGCTCACTGGCCGCGATCGTACTCACGCTGGGCAGCCTGCCGGCCTGGGCGCACGTGGAGCAGGGTGTCGCCGGGGGGCTGGTCAGCGGCCTGCTGCACCCGGTCATGGGCCCGGACCACCTGGTGGCCATGGTGGCCGTGGGCCTGTGGGGCGCGCAGCTGGGCGCCCCGGCCATCTGGTTGCTGCCCGTCGTGTTCCCCGTGGTCATGGCCCTCGGCGGCCTGTTCGGGGTGGCCGGCGTGCCCCTGCCCTTCATCGAGTTCGGTATCGCCCTCTCCGCGCTGTTGCTGGGCCTGGCCGTAGCCGCCCGCTTTCGCGCCAACCTCGTGGTGATGGCGGTACTGGTCGGGTTGTTCGCCATATTCCACGGCCACGCCCACGGCACTGAACTGCCGCAGTCCGCCAACGCGATGGCCTTCGGCGTGGGCTTCGTGATCTCCACCGGCCTGCTGCACCTCGCCGGCATTCTCATCGGCCTGCTGGTGCGCTGGCCTGTGGGCTCAGCTGTGGTCCGCGCCTGCGGCGCCGGGATCGCTGCCATCGGCCTGTACTACCTCTCCGCCGCGAGCGGGCTGGCGTAGGTCCGGCATGTTGCGCAACCGTCCCATAAGGCGCTGGCACGCCGCGCTCGTACCAATCGCCCTGCTGGCCAGCACACCGGCCCACGCCCACCTGGTCTCGACCCGCTTCGGCGAGTTCTATGCCGGTCTGCTGCATCCCCTGACCACGCTCAGCCATGTGGTGCCCTGGGTTGCCCTGGGATTACTGGCGGCCGTGCAGGGCATACGCGGCGCCCGCTGGAACCTGCTCGCCTTTCCCCTCGCCGTCGCTATCGGCGTATTGCTGGGCAGCTGGCTGCCCGGTTTCGACGCCGGGCTGCAGTGGGGCAACATCGCCTCCATCGTGTTGCTCGGGGCACTGCTGGCCACGGCGGTCGCACTGCCCATGCCTGCCTTCCTGGGCCTCAGCGTGTTGTTCGGGCTGAGCCACGGCTACACCAACGTGGTCAGCGAACTGGAGGGACGCGCCCTGCTGCTCTACACCACTGGCGTCGCCTGTGCCGGCTACCTGCTGGTGGCCCTGCTCGGGGCCGGCGCGCTGGTCGTGGTGCGCCAGAACTGGGGGCTGGTCGCGGTGCGCGCACTGGGCAGCTGGATTCTCGCCGCTGGCGTCATTTTCGCGGGCTTCAGCCTGCTCGGGCAGCCCGGTGCGTGACACCTGCGCGGGTGTCACCGGCCAGGGCACTGCGGCGGAGGCCCGGGCCGTGCCTGCGTCCCGCGGCAACCTGCTCCTGCTGCACGCGGTCCTGCTCTGCTCAGGCTTTGCCGGCCTCGGCTACCAGATGGCCTGGACGCGCATGCTGTCGGTGTCGCTGGGCCACGAATACATCGCCATGCTGGCGGTGCTGGCCGCATTTTTTGTGGGACTCGCACTGGGTGGGCTGTGCCTCAACCGCCGCCTGCGCGAGACCCCTCATCCCGGAAGATGGTACATCGGCCTGGAGCTGTTGATCGGCCTGTGGGCGCTCGCCCTCGTCGTCCTGCTCCCGGCCCTGAATACCGCCATCCCGCAATGGATAGACACCGACCCCGGCCCGCTGCGTCACTGGGGTATCGCCTTCGGCATCTCGCTGATGGCCCTGTTACCGGCTACCGCGGCCATGGGGGCGACCCTGCCGGGGGTGGAGCGCCTCGCGCTGGCCCGCACGCCCGGGCACCAAGCCATGCCCGGGCTGTACGCGGCGAACACCGCGGGCGCGATGCTCGGCACACTGCTCGCCACCTTTTTCCTACTGCCGTGGCTGGGACTGGAGCACACCCTGCTGTTGTTCGCCGCGGTCAATTTCGCGGTGGCCGCGGCGGTACTCCCCCATGCCCGCCGTGCCGCGCCTGCTGCCCCTGCGCAAAGACAAACGGCCAGCGACCCGGTCGGGACAGACGCTCCCGGCATCCTTCCCCTCCTGTTCCTGACCGGACTGCTTGGCATCGGCTTCGAGGTCTTGGTGGTGCGCGTGCTCGCCCAGGTGCTGGAGGGCACCGTCTACAGCTTCGCCGCGGTACTGACGGTGTACCTGCTGGGCACGGCGCTGGGTGCCGCCCTGTACCAGCGGCGCCTGGACCGGGCGGGCGAAGGTGACGACTGGGCGCGGCTTGCCACCACCTTATTGTTCGCCACCGCGAGCTGCTGCCTGCTGGGCAGCGCCGTCCTGTGGCTCACGGACACTATCTACCGCGGCATCTTCGACCTGCTCGGGCCGGGCGACCTCACCGGCCTGGTCGCGGAACTCGCCGTCGCGGCCAGCGTTTTTTTACTGCCGACAGTGTGCATGGGTGCGCTGTTCAGCCACCTCGCCCAGCGCGGCAAACAGGTTCACGGCCTGGGACTGGTACTGGGCATCAACACGCTCGGGGGCGCGCTGGCGCCGCTGTTGTTCGGTGTGCTGGCACTGCCCCTGCTCGGCGCGAAACTCGCCCTGCTCGCACTGTGCGCCGCCTACCTGCTGCTGCCGCTGGCGGGGCTGGCGAGGGCCGCGCGCTGGCCGCTGGCGGTACCCGGCGTGCTGGCCCTGCTTGCGATCCTGTTCGCGCCGCTGCCCCTGCGCTTTGTGCCCACGCAGGACGGCAGCCAGGTGCTGGCCTACCGCGAGGGCGTGGTCGCCGCTGTGGCGGTGATCGAGGAACCCGACGGCAATCGCCATCTCGCGGTGAACAACCATTTCATCATGGGCGGCACCGCCAGCCGTTTCTCCGACCACCGGCAGACCCACCTGCCGCTGCTCTGGCACGGCGAGGCGCGCAGCGTGCTGTACCTGGGGCTCGGTACCGGCATTACCCTGCAGGCGTCCAAGTACCACCCGCAGCTGGCGGTCACTGGCGTCGAGCTGGTCCCAGAGATGCTCTCGCTGATGCCGCTGTTCGACGTCGATGTGAAAGGAGCCGACTGGCGCCAGCCCCCGCGACTGCTGGCCGCGGACGCGAGGCGTTTTGTCACCGCGGACAGCGGCAGCTACGACGTGATCATCGCCGAGGTCTTCCACCCCTCGCGCGATGGCGCCGGATCGCTGTACACGGTGGAGCACTTTCGCGCGGTACGCGAGCGGCTGGCGAATGACGGCCTGTTCTGCCAGTGGCTGCCCCTGTTCCAACTGGAGCTGGATACCCTGCAGCTGATCACCCGCAGTTTCCTCGAGGTGTTCCCGGACGCGCAGATGCACCTGGCGCACTTCAGCCTCGGCCAGCCGCTGCTGTGCCTGCTCGGGCGCAGGGGCGACAACCGCTTCCAGGACGACTGGCTGCTGGAGCGCGTGCACGACCGCACCCTGCAGGCGCAGCTGGTACAACTGCACCTCAACTCTGATTTCGCCCTGTTCGGCGGCTACCTGGGCGGCGCCCGGGCCCTGCGGGCCTTCGCCGGCGAAGGCCCCCTGAATACCGACGACAACCCGAGGGTCACCTACAGCGCGCCGTCGTTCGTGTATGGCACGCCCGCGGCGCCGGCCGCGCGCCTGTTACAACTCAACGCCGCGCTGGCCCCCCTGCGCGGCAGCCTGCTGCCGGAGCGCGAGTCGCAGTCCGACTTCGATGCGCGCCTGCGGGCCTACTGGCGTGCGCGCGATGCCTTCCTCGCCGCCGGCGTGGGTATCCGGCCCAGCGCCGACGTGGCGGCGATGCTGCAGCAGGTGCGCGAGCCGCTGCTGGAGGTGGTGCGCATGAGCCCCGACTTCCTGCCCGCCTATGAACCCCTGCTGCAAATGGCGCGCTCGCTGGCCGCCAGCAACCCGCGCGCCGCGCTGGACCTGCTGCAGGACCTCGAGCAGGCGAACCCGGAGGCGCCCTGGGCACGGCGCCTGCAACAGCAGATCCTCGCCCGCTAACCAGGGCAGGCAAGAAAAAGGACACCCGGCATGAACCTCTCAGGCAATACCGTACCCGCCTTCATCACCCCGGTAATCAACTAC
This sequence comes from Mangrovimicrobium sediminis, assembly GCF_004745945.1. Lineage (GTDB taxonomy): Bacteria > Pseudomonadota > Gammaproteobacteria > Pseudomonadales > Halieaceae > Mangrovimicrobium > Mangrovimicrobium sediminis. The sequence continues at coordinate 69,888 of NZ_SRLE01000017.1, forward strand.
CTGTGGCCGGACAGCGAAACGCTGAATGCGCGGCTGGCGGAGCTGGTGCAGGACATGGCAAACAGCGAGGCGGGGCTGAACCGGAGCAATGTCGGCGGCTGGCATTCAGGGATGGATTTCCTGCAGCGCGACGACGAGGCGATCAACACCTTGCGTCAGCGGATGCGCGAATTCGCGGAGAGCGTCCTGCGCCAGTTCGCCCACGCCGATGCTGCGCAGGCACCGATGAATTTTTCCCTCGAGGGTTGGGCCAACCTGCTGCGCCAGGGGCAGTACAACAGCGTGCACTGCCACCCCAACGCCGCCTGGTCCATGGTCTACTACGTGACCTCGAACCAGCAGGTGGCGGATAACCCGTTCAGCGGCAAGCTGGAACTGATCGACCCGCGTCCCGGCGCCGGGCTGACCTACTCCGAGCAGACCACGCTGTACGGGCGCTTCCTGGTGAATCCCCACGCCGGACAGATGCTGGCCTTCCCGGCCTGGCTGCAACACCAGGTCCACCCCTGCGCCGGCGACGGCACGCGTATCTCCATCGCCGCGAACGTGCTGGTGGGCTGAGCGCCGGGCATTGCGCCCGGGATCAATCCCAGCGAAGCCCGCGTTATTCCTGTACGAAATTCACTTCGTAGTCCCAGCTCTTCAGCCGGTGCGGCAGGGCATTGAGCGCTACCGTAATGCGCTCCTCGCCCTGGTTGGGCGGCACCGCGTGCAGCATGTAGCTGGGAAACAGCAGCAGGTCACCGCGATTGAGCTCCTCGGGTACCCAGCGGTCCGCGTTATAGGGCGTGGTGGCACTGTCCGCGTGCTTGTTGGTAAACACGAAGTCCGCGCCACCCATGCTGCGGTGAAAGATGGTGCGCGCCGACGGGTGCACGTCGGTGAGATAGAGCACGGCGGAAATAAAGCTGTTGGCGTGCGAGTGAATGAGCTGGTGGCCGCCGGTAGAGGACACGTTCATCCACATTTCCTTGATCGTCCAGTCGAGGTTTTCGCCAAACAACAGGAAGCCGAAATCTCGCAGGTAGGGCTGCAGCAGTGCGGGCAGGTCCGCGATTTCGGCCACCTCCCGGGCACTCATCGGCTCGGTGTGAGTGAGCAGGTTGGTCTGGGTATTGTGGTGCCGCGGCTGCTCGCGGATATGTTCAACCAGGGTCTGGATAAGCGCTTCGTCCAGCGCAGCGGGCACCCGCATGACGGGCGTGGGAAACAGGTTTTCTATGTGCATGTCGGCCTTCGATTCGCGGGAAGGTGTAGATCCGGTCCAGGCGCGACTGGCGCGGGACAAAAACGCACCTCGGCTATTCCCGACACCGAAAGCCAGCGCTCCGGCAAGACGCGCGACAGTAACCACCGTCCATTATCCGGCCTTACGCGGTCGTCTTTATGAATCTTACGTGAAGCAAGTGTGACGACCGGCTGGTGACGCCTCGGCAAGGCACGCCGTACGCCAGGGCCGACACACTGATCTGGCAGCCGTGACCCGCCCGCAACAGGGCCCGACCGAGAACAGCCGGGCACAAAAAAGGGGGCCGAAGCCCCCTGTATTCGCTGTGACGAGCGGCCGATCAGTCAGCCGCTTGCTCCGCGGGCTCGCCGGCGTCGGCTTCGTCATCCAGCAGTTCCTTGATGGACAGCTTGATGCGACCGCGCTGATCGACGTCGAGGACCTTCACCTGCACCTGCTGGCCTTCGCTCAGGTGGTCGGACACGTTCTCCACACGCTCGTTGGCGATCTGGGAGATGTGTACCAGGCCATCCTTGCCGGGCAGGATGTTGACGAAGGCGCCGAAGTCCACGATGCGCGCGACGGTGCCGTTGTAGACGGCGCCGACTTCCGCTTCCGCGGTGATTTCCTGGATCATCTCCAGGGCCTTGTCGCGGGCGGCGGAGTCCTGGCCGAAGATGCGCACGGTGCCGTCGTCGTCGATGTCGACGGTGGCGCCGGACTGCTCGGTGATGGAGCGGATGGTAGCGCCGCCCTTACCGATGATGTCGCGGATCTTGTCGGAATCGACCTTGATGGTGACCATGGACGGCGCGTTCTCGGAGGTAACCTCACGCGGCTTGTCCAGTACCTGGTTCATCTGGCCGAGGATGTGCAGGCGGGCCTGCTGGGCCTGTTCCAGGGCGGTCTCCATGATCTGGGCGGTGATGCCCTCGATCTTGATGTCCATCTGCAGGGCGGTGACGCCCTCGGCGGTACCGGCGACCTTGAAGTCCATGTCGCCGAGGTGGTCTTCGTCACCCAGGATGTCGGTCAGCACGGCGAACTGGTTGCCGTCCTTGACCAGGCCCATGGCGATACCGGCGACCGGCGCCTTCAGCGGCACACCGGCGGCCATCAGTGCCAGCGAGCCGACACACACGGAAGCCATGGAGGATGAACCGTTGGACTCGGTGATCTCGGAGACCACGCGCACGGTGTAGGGGAACTCTTCCTCACCCGGCAGCACGGCGGCCAGGCCGCGGCGCGCGAGGCGGCCGTGGCCGGTTTCGCGGCGGCTGGTGAAGCCCACGCGGCCAGCCTCGCCCACCGAGTAGGGGGGGAAGTTGTAGTGCAGCATGAACGGGTCGCGACGCTCGCCTTCCAGGGCGTCGATGATCTGCGCGTCACGGGTGGAACCCAGGGTGACGGCGCCGATAGCCTGGGTTTCGCCGCGGGTGAAGAGGGCGGAACCGTGGGCCTTGGCCAGCAGGTCGACTTCGCAGGCGATGGCGCGCACGGTGCGCGTGTCGCGACCGTCGATGCGCGGCTCGCCGGCCAGGATGCGCTTGCGCACCAGGTTCTTCTCGACTTTCTTGAAGATGTCCTTCACTTCGTCGGCGCTGGGGCCTTCCTCGCTCGCCAGTGCTGCCACAGCGGCGTCGCGGATCTGGCTGACGCGCTCGTAGCGCGCGGCCTTCTCGGTGATGCGGTAGGCTTCGCCGAGGTCGGCCTTGGCCTGTGCTTCAACCGCCGCCAGCAGTTCTTCGTTGACCGCGGGCGCCTGCCATTCCCAGCGCGGCTTGCCGGCTTCCGCCGCCAGCTCGTTGATCGCCTGAATGACGGTCTGCAGTTCCTGGTGCGCGAACAGCACGGCGCCCAGCATCTGGTCTTCGGTCAGTTCCTTGGCCTCGGACTCCACCATCAGGACCGCGTCGGCGGTGCCGGCGACGACCATGTCGAGCTTGGACTCTTTCAGCTTCGAGTAGGTGGGGTTCAGCAGGTAGCCTTCGCTCTCGGTGAAACCGACGCGGGCACCGCCGATCGGGCCGCCGAAAGGTACGCCGGAGATGGCCAGGGCGGCGGAGGTGCCGATCATGGCGGGGATATCCGGGTCGATGTCCTTGTCCGCCGACATCACGGTACAAACCACTTGTACCTCATTCATGAAACCATTGGGGAACAGCGGGCGGATAGGACGGTCGATCAGGCGCGAAGTCAGGGTCTCCTTCTCACTGGGTCGGGCTTCGCGCTTGAAGAAACCGCCAGGGATCTTGCCTACGGAGTAGGTCTTTTCGATGTAGTGGACAGCCAGGGGGAAGAAGTCCTTGCCCGGCTGCGGGGCCTTTTCGGCCACGACGGTACACAGTACCGAGGTGTTCTCGACGGTCACCAGGACCGAACCGGTCGCCTGGCGGGCGATACGGCCGGTTTCCAGGGTGACGGTCTGACCACCGTACTGGAAAGTTTTAGTTACTGGATTCACTCTTTTTCTCCAATTCCAATAATGACAACCGGGGGCATGGCCCCCGGTGGTTCAAGCAGCTTAGCGGCGCAGACCCAGACGCTTGATCAGGTCGCTGTAACGCGCGACATCCTTGCGCTTCAGGTAGTCCAGCAGTTTGCGGCGCTGGTTGACCATGCGGATCAGGCCGCGACGTGAGTGGTGGTCGCCCTTGTGCTGCTGGAAGTGTCCCTGCAGCTGGTCGATATTCGCTGACAACAGCGCGACCTGTACTTCGGGGGAACCGGTATCGCCCTCACCTGTCTGGTACTCTTTGACGATTGCTGCTTTTTGCTCAGCGTTCAAAGCCATTTTTCATTTCCTCTTACGTAATCTGCCCGGGGCGGCACACCGCCCGCGTTAATGAAAGAGCCTGTCCGTGCAGATTGACAGACAGGTTCGCGCCACCCAACGGTGGCTGTACTGCGGCACGGCCAGCGACGTCCTGTCGCCCACCGCACACGCCCCCTGTGGGAGCACACCTGGCCGAGGGCCAGTGGCAGCGCTTCCTGCGCCGCCGGCGAGCCGCTGTCAGCGACTCACCACCAGTCGACGGGGCGCCACGCGCCCGTCGTCCAAGATTTCCCCTACCCCGAGGAATTCGCCGCTTTCCAGGGCGACGCGCACAATACCATTGCACGGTGCATTTGGCACCAGCACCGGCTGGCCCTGGCGCAGGTAGAATCCGCCGGATTCCGTCAGGCGTACCAGGGGCAAAGCATCCAACGCGGTGTCGGCGGGCAGCAGCAGGCCGTCCATCCGCGCCAGTTCGTCATTCTGTTTCAGGCTCTCCAGGGTCTGCAGGGTAACCGCGTCCTGCAGGCCGAACGGCCCGGCCTGGGTGCGGCGCAGGGCGCCGACATGGGCGCCGCAACCGAGCACCTTGCCGAGGTCTTCGGCCAGGGAGCGCACATACGTCCCTTTGCTGCACTCCAGGTAGATGTCCGCCTCGGGTTTCGGACCTGCGCGAAACGCGCGCAGTTCCAGCCGCTTGATCTCTACCCGCCGCGCCTCGCGCTCCACCTCGATGCCCTGGCGCGCCAGCTTGTACAGCGGCTGGCCGTCGCGCTTGATCGCCGAGTACATCGACGGCACCTGCTCGATCTCGCCCTCGAAGCCGCGCAGGGCTGTGGCGACATCCGACTCGGTGAGATCGCTGGCGTCGCGCTCCTCGAGCAACTCGCCATCGGCATCGCCGGTGGCAGTAGTGGCACCCATTATTACGGTGCTGGCATAGGCCTTGTCGGCGTCCAGCAGGTACTGGGAAAACTTCGTCGCCTCGCCGAAACACAGCGGCAGTACGCCGGTGGCCAGCGGGTCCAGGCTGCCGGTGTGGCCCGCCTTGGCCGCAAAAAACAGGCGCTTGGCGATCTGCAACGCCTGGTTGGAGCTCATGCCCGAGGGCTTGTCCAACACCAGGATACCGTCTATCGGCCGCCCCTTGCGTCGCCGCGCCACGGGCTACTGGTCCTCCGCCGGGTCGTCGCGCAGGCCCAGTTCGCGGTCGGCATCGGCGGCCTTGCGAATCAGCGCTTCCATCTCGCGGCCGCGACCCACGCTGCTGTCGAAATAGAAACGCAGTTGCGGCACGCTGCGCATGGTGCTGTCGCGGGACAGCTGGCTGCGCAGGAAACCGGCCATGCCGTTGAGCACCTCGGTGACCTTCTCTGCCTCGGCGGCGGAGTCCGCACCGAGCAGCGTGTAATACACCTTGGCGTGACCGAGGTCGCGGCTGACCTGGACACCGGTCACGCTGACCATACCGACCCGCGGGTCGCGCACCTCGCGCTGCAACAGCACCGCGAGCTCGCGCTGCAGGTGATCCGCCACGCGCTGGGTGCGGGAAAATTCCCTGGCCATTGCAGCACCGCCCCCTTACAGGGAGCGGGCGACCTCCTTCACTTCGTACACTTCGATCAGGTCGCCGACCTTCACGTCGTTGTAGTTCTTCACGCCGATACCGCACTCCATGCCGTTGCGCACTTCGCTGGCATCGTCCTTGAAGCGGCGCAGGGATTCCAGCTCGCCCTCGTAGACCACCACGTTGTCGCGCAGCACGCGGATCGGGCGCGAGCGGTACACGGTACCCTCGGTGACCATACAGCCGGCGATGTCGCCGAACTTCGGCGAGCGGAAGACGTCGCGCACTTCGGCGATACCGAGGATTTCCTCGCGCATCTCCGGCGCCAGCATGCCGGACAGGGCCGACTTGACGTCGTCGATCAGGTCGTAGATCACGTTGTAGTAACGCAGGTCCACGCCCTCGTTCTCGATCAGCTTGCGCGCGGCGTTGTCGGCACGCACGTTGAAACCGAAGACCACGGCACCGGCGGTAATCGCCAGGTTGACGTCTGTCTCGGCGATACCGCCGACACCGCTGGAGACGATGTTGACCTGCACCTCGTCGTTGCCGAGGTCGAGCAGTGCAGACTGTATCGCTTCCAGCGAACCGCGCACATCGGCCTTGACCACCACGTTGAGCGTCTTCTTCTCGCCCGCGGCCATGCTCTCGAACATGTTGTCCAGCTTGGCGGCCTGCTGCCGCGCCAGCTTGGTATCGCGGCTCTTCTCCTGGCGGAAATCGGCGATGTCGCGCGCGCGCTTCTCGCTCTCCACCGCGGCGAAGGGGTCGCCGGCGTCGGGCGTGCCGTCGAGGCCGAGGATCTCTACCGGGATGGAGGGGCCGGCCTCTTCGATCGGCTGGCCGTTCTCGTCGAGCATGGCGCGCACACGGCCGTACTGCAGGCCGGCGAGCACGATGTCGCCGCGGCGCAGGGTACCGGTCTGCACCAGCAGCGAGGCCACCGGGCCGCGGCCCTTGTCCAGGCGCGATTCCAGCACGATACCCTGGGCGGGCACATCGCGCGGCGCCTGCAATTCGAGCAGTTCGGACTGCAGCAGCACCGCTTCCAGCAGCGCGTCGACGCCTTCGCCGGTGTGCGCGGAAACCGGGATGAACTGGGTATCACCGCCCCACTCTTCAGGGATGACTTCCTTGGCGGACAATTCGTTCTTGACGCGGTCCGGATCGGCGCCTTCCTTGTCCATCTTGTTGATGGCGACGATCAGCGGCACGCCGGCGGCGCGCGCGTGCTGCACCGCTTCCTCGGTCTGCGGCATGACGCCGTCGTCCGCGGCCACCACCAGGATCACGATGTCGGTACTCTTGGCACCGCGGGCGCGCATCGCGGTAAACGCCGCGTGGCCGGGGGTGTCCAGGAAGGAGATCATGCCGTGGTCGGTCTGTACGTGGTACGCGCCGATGTGCTGGGTAATACCGCCGGCCTCGCCCGAGGCGACATGGCTCTTGCGGATGTAGTCCAGCAGCGAGGTCTTGCCGTGGTCGACGTGACCCATCACCGTCACTACCGGGGCGCGCGGCTCCGGGGTGCCTTCGCCGGTGTGCGCGGCGAGGGATTCCTCGAGGCTCTCTTCCAGCGCGTCGGCGCTGACCAGCCGCGGCCGGTGGCCCAGTTCCTCGACCACCAGGGTCGCGGTGTCCTGGTCCAGGATCTGGTTGATGGTCGCCATGACGCCGAGCTTCATCAGCTCCTTGATCACCACGCTGGCCTTCACCGCCATCTGCTGGGACAGGTCGCCCACAGAGATAGCTTCAGGCAGCTCTACCTCGATCACCTTGCGTTCTGTCGGCATCTCGAATCCGTGTCGGGTGTGCTCTTCATGGGTGGCGCGCATCTTCTTGCGACCGCCGCGACGGCGTGAGTAGCCGGTCTCGGCGCGGTCCAGGTCGGACAGCGACAGGTTGTGGCCGCGGTGCTTGCCACGACCCAGCGGTTCGGCGCGGTCGAGTCGACCGTGCTTCTTGCGCTTCGGCGAGCTGTCATCGGCGGCGCCGGCCGGGGGCGCATCGTGCAGGCGCTTGGGCCGCTTGATGGTTTCCTTGGCCTTGTCGACCTTGTCGGTGCGCTCTTCGGCCTGGGAGCGCTTGCGCTCCTCCTCTTCGCGCTTGCGCGCCTCCATGGCGGCCTTGCGCGCGGCGGCCTCTTCCTCTTCCTGCTTCTTGCGGCGCGCGGCGGCGCGCTGGCGCAGGATTTCCGGGTCCATGTCGGCGGGGTCTTCGACGACTTCCGGCTCGGGTTCAGGCACGAACTCGGGCTCCGGCGCCACCTCGGCGACCACCGGCTCCTCGACCACCGGCTCGGGTGCGGCAGCCTCTGCCTCGACAGCCGGGGCAACCGCGACCTCCTCGGCCTCGGTCTCAAGCGCCACGTCGTCGGCCTGCGCCTCGCCTTCCAATGCGGCGGGATCGCGCTTGACGTAGGTGCGCTTCTTGCGCACTTCCACGTTGACGGTTTTCTTGCCCTGCGAACCCGAGGTCTTCAGCGTGCTGATGGTCTTGCGCTTCAGGGTGATGCGCTTGGGCTGTTCGGTGGACTCACCGTGACTGCGCTTGAGGTAGGCGAGCAGCGTCTGCTTGTCCTCGTCAGATACGGCTTCTCCCGCGCTGGTGTGGGGCAGCCCCGCCTCTTTCATCTGCGTGAGCAGACGTTCGGCGGATGCACCCACGACTTCTGCGAGTTGCCGTACTGTCACTTGCGCCATGCTATGTTCTCCTGGATCCCTGTTCCCGTTCGTCTGCCTCACCGCAGCTGGCTCAGTTGCCGGCCTCGGCAAACCAGGGTTCGCGCGCGGTCATGATCAGTTGTCCGGCGCGTTCTTCAGTCATGTCTTCGATATCGATGAGGTCCTCGATGCTCTGCTCGGCGAGGTCCTCCATGGTCACGATGCCGCGGCTGGCCAGCAGGAAGGCCAGGTGGCGGTCCATGCCTTCCATATTGAGCAGGTCATCGGCGGGCTCGTTAGCGCCCAGCTGCTCCTCGGAGGCGATGGCCTGGGTGAGCAGGGCGTCCTTGGCGCGGGCGCGCAGCTCCTCGGCGATATCCTCGTCGAAGCCCTCGATCGCGGTCATCTCCTCCAGCGGCACATAGGCCACTTCCTCGAGGGTAGTGAAGCCCTCTTCCACCAGGATCTCGGCGACCTCTTCGTCCACGTCCAGCTGCTCGCAGAATACGCCGATGATCTGGCCGGTCTCGGCCTCGTGCTTGGCGGCGGCGTCTTCCAGGCTCATCACGTTGATGGTCCACTGGGTCAGCTCGCTGGCCAGGCGCACGTTCTGGCCGGAGCGGCCGATGGCCTGGGCCAGGTTGTCCTCGGACACGGCGACATCCATGGTGCCGGAGTCTTCATCGACCACGATGGACTCGACTTCCGCCGGCGCCATGGCGTTGATCACCAGCTGCGCCGGGTTGTCGTCCCACAGCACGATGTCCACGCGCTCGTTGTCCAGTTCGTTGGAGACCGCCTGCACGCGCGAGCCGCGCATACCGACACAGGCGCCGACCGGGTCGATGCGCTGGTCGTTGGTCTTCACCGCGATCTTGGCGCGCGAACCCGGGTCGCGGGCGGCGGCGCGGATCTGGATCACGCCCTCGGAAATTTCCGGTACCTCGATCTTGAACAGCTCGATCAGCATTTCCGGGCAGGCGCGGCTGAGGATCAGCTGCGGGCCGCGGGATTCAGTGCTGATTTCCTTGAGAATCGCGCGCACGCGATCGTTGACGCGGAAGGTCTCGCGGCCGACCAGCTCACCGCGCGGCAGCAGGCCCTCGGCGTTGTTGCCCAGGTCCACGATGATGTTGTCGCGGGTGACTTTCTTCACCGAGCCGGCGACCAGTTCGCCGACGCGGTCCATGTACTGTTCCACCACCTGGGCGCGCTCGGCGTCGCGTACGCGCTGCACGATCACCTGCTTGGCGGTCTGTGCGGCGATACGGCCAAAGCCGACGTTCTCCACGACTTCCTCGTAGATGTCGCCGGGCTTCAGGCTTTCGTCTTTCTCGGCGGCTTCCTCGGTGGTGAACTGGGTACCGAGCAGGGCGAGTTCGTCATCGGGCACGACCAGCCAGCGACGCTTGGTGACGTAGTCGCCACTCTTGCGGTCGATGGTCACCTCGATGTCTGAATCCTCTTCGTAGCGTTTCTTGGTCGCCGTCGCCAGGGCGAGTTCGATCGCCTCGAAGATGATGTCCTCGGACACCCCTTTCTCGTTGGAGACCGCTTCCGCTACCAGCAGAATTTCCTTGTTCATCTATCGCCTCGCCAGTTCTCAGGCCGCATCAGGTGCGGGGTCGAATGCGCGCCTTCTCGATCACGCCGTGAGGGAGCAGGTACTCGTGGTCGTCCACCTGGATCACCACGTCACCTTCCTCGATACCTTTCAAAATTCCCCTGAACTTGCGTCGCCCCTCGAAAGGGCTGCGCAGGCGCAGGTCCAGTTCCTCCCCGACATAGGCAGGGTACTGCTCGAGTTTGAACAGCAATCGGTCCATGCCCGGCGAGGACACCTCCAGGGTGTACTCCCCCGGGATGGGGTCTTCCACGTCGAGCAGGCCGCTGGCCTGCTCGCTGACCGCCGCGCAGTCGTCGACGGAAATACCGTTTTCGGCGTCGATAAAGATGCGCAGCACGCTGTGCTTGCCCTGGGACAGGAACTCAACGCCCCACAGCTCATAGCCCATCGCCTCGACGGTGGGCTCAAGCAACTGCTGAATCTGCTGCGCCTTGCTCGACACGCCGACACGAATCTCCAAGTACGAAAAAGCCCCAATAAAGGGGCTTTTCGGTAAACGTCGCTGGTCTTCGGAGCTGGCGACGTAAGTTGGTAGCGGGGGCCGGATTTGAACCGACGACCTTCGGGTTATGAGCCCGACGAGCTACCAGGCTGCTCCACCCCGCATCAAAACTGCCTCGATGTGAAAGCCCCTCGGCAATCACTTCAGGAGCTGGCACTGCCAGACCCCAAATTCGAGGGTGTGCATTATAGGTAGCACCCCCCTGTCGGTCAACCGGGCAAAACCAACTATTTTTGCCCGCGGGCGTGACTTGCGCCCATCGCTTCCCCTAAGGTTACTTTGAAGCGGGTTTTCGCGCGCAATCGGGGCCGCGCAGGCTTTGCTGCGCGGCGCCAGCCGCCGGGAAAATGGGTGTAAACCGGCGGGCATGGCCGCCGCAGCGGAACTCCATGCAGGGACAAGGACAAGGGACAGGAGGCTCGGTTCGAACATTCTCGCATTCACTGGCGGCAGTCCATTTCCGTTGCCGGTCACGCTGGCAGTACTGTGCGCCGACGACGATTACCGCTTCAGTCAGGCGGGCAGGCGGGTGCGGCGAGAAGCGCAGCACCCGGCGCCCCCCGATGCTTTCCTGAAGAATGACCGCCCCGATTAGCCTTGCCGCGAGGACGGCCACCAGCGGATTCCTGCCCGAGCTCGAGGGTATGCGTGCGCTGGCGGTACTCGCCGTGCTCCTGTTCCACCTCGGTGTGACGGGCATCCCGGGGGGCTACCTGGGCGTCGACCTGTTCTTCGTAATTTCCGGCTTTATCATCAGCCGCAACCTGATCCACGACATCCGCGGCGACGGCCTGGGCCTCGGCAAGTTTTACCTGCGCCGCTTCCGGCGCATCGTGCCCGCCCTGGCAGTGACCATCCTGTGCACGCTGGCCGCGGGCTGGTACCTGCTGCCGCCGGCCCAGCTGGCGGACACCTCACTCGCCGCAGCCTACAGCCTGCTCTCCGTGGGCAACTTTCATTTCTGGATGGACGCTGGCTATTTCGCGCCAGCGGCGCAGTCGCAGCCGTTGCTGCACACCTGGTCCCTGGGCGTGGAGGAGCAGTTTTACCTGTTCTGGCCGGCCCTGTTGCTGCTCTTCCGGCGCCATATGTTGTGGCTGGTAGGGGTGCTGCTGGCGGCCTCCGCCACACTGTCGCTGGCCATGCCCGCAGAGCAGGCGCACTCGGTGTTCTACATGCTGCCGTTCCGGGTCCACCAATTCATGGCCGGGGCGCTGGTGGCGCTGCTGGTACTGCGCGTACCCTGGGGCGTGGGCGCGGCCATCAGTCTCGCCGCCACCTGTGCCTTCCTCGCGCTGTCCGCCGCGTGCGACGAGGCCAGCGACCCGGCGGCCACCGCCCTCTCGGCGAGCGCTGTGGGCCTGCTGCTGGTCGCCAGCCAGGGTAACCGCCTGTCCCGCGCCATCTACGCCAACCGGGTCATGCTGTGGATCGGCCGGCGCTCCTACGCGCTGTACCTGGTGCACTGGCCGATCATCGTGTACTACCAGTACAGCCGGAATTTCGTTGCGCCCGACGGCGGTGAGCAACTGACGCTGGCCGCGGTCACGCTTGTCGCGGGCGCCGTATTGCACGAACTTGTCGAGAAACCGTTTCGCTATTCCAGCGCACGCAGCGGCGCTTGGCAGCAGCTGGCTGCGCCAGTGACCGCGTGCCTGGTGGTCGCTGGCGTGGCGCTGGCAATGGTCTGGTGGCGAGGCGACGGTTATCCCTCACGCTATGCGTCGCAGTACGGGAATGTCGAACTCGCCGCTCTCCAGGGGCGCAGGGAGCGGCGCGAGGCTATCCGCACCGGGCGCTGCAACCTGAAAGAGGATACTGACTTCGAGGACTACGACCGCGGCCATTGCGCCAGCCCGGTGCCCGGTGAACGCAACGTCCTGGTGATAGGCGACAGTCTCGCCGCAGATACCTATGTGATGCTGTCCGTCGCCTACCCAGAGATCCATTTCCTGCAGGCGACAGCGGGCGGCTGCGGCCCGCTGCTGGAACTGGTCGAGCACAAGTACGACAACTGCCAGCGGCTGAATGCCCTGCGCCTGAACGAGTTGGTATTCCAACCACTGGATCTCGTCGTGGTAGCGGCACTCTGGAAGGAACAGAACCTCGAGAACCTGGTCGCGACCCTGGCCCACCTGCAAACCTCCGGCAACGCGATCGCCGTCTTCGGACCGCGCATCACCTTCCCGGCAAAGGTACCTATCCTGCTTAACGGCGCACGCGACGAACCCGACCCCAACCGCGCAGTCGCCGCCTCGGCGGACCGCCACCCCGAACTGCTGCAGGCCATGCGGGAGGCACTGCCTGTCGACGTGCCGGTGATCGACATCGCCTCGATCCAGTGCCCGGCGCACTGTGACGTCATCCTCGGTGGCGAACTGCTGTATATCGACCACCACCACTTCTCCCCCGAGGGCGCCCGCCTGATGGCGCAGCGCCTGCGCGCCAGCCTCGACCTCTCTGCCCTGATGCGGCCACCCGCCGGGCAGCGCAATTGAACCGCGCTCTGGGCCTCATGCAGCCCGCGCCCGGGTAGTAAAAATGTGCACAATCTCCCGGAATGAGGTGGTGAAAGCCCCGCATCGACAGGCGCGCTGCTAGAATCAGGACCATTTCGTACCAATTCCGGGAAAGCCAGAAATGATGTTGATCCACCCCCTGCGCACGACCCTCGCCACCGCGACGGCCCTGCTGGCCCTGGCGAGCGTCAGTGTGGGCGCTGCTGTGGAGCCAGCCCGGCCCATGGACGTGCAGCCCATCGACGATACCGAGGTGCAGACGCGCTGCCAGGGCTATGCGCTCGGCACCGGGAGCTACCCCGAAGATGCAGACCAGGCCTACCGCTGGTGCCGGGAGTCGGCCGAGCGCGGCATCCCGCGCGGCCAGGCCTTCCTCGGTTCGCTGTACTACGATGGCACGGGAGTCATGGCCGACACTGGCCAGGCCATCTACTGGTTCACCCTGGCCGCCAACCAGGACGATGCCGACGCCATCCGCAATCTCGGGGTGATCTACCTCATGGGCAAAGGGGTCCCGCAAAACACGCGGACGGCATTTCGCTACCTGTCGCGGGCGGCGGAGCTCGGCGACCAGAATGCCCTTTCCACGATGGAGTTGTTCAAGCCGCCACAGCCCGAGGCACCGTCCGAGAACGAGATCCAGGCCATGCTCGAGCAGCACGGCGTGGCCAAATTCCAGCCGGTGTACCCGGAGCACGCCCTGCAGGCGGGTATCGAGGGTTTCGTGGAGTTGGAGTACTGCGTCGACCGCGACGGCCGGACGACCCATTTCAACATCATCCGCTCGGTGCCCGCCGGCGTGTTCGACGCCGCAGCCATCGATGCGGCGAAGCAGTTCCGCTATCGCGTCGAGTTACAGGACGGCGTCCCGGTGGAGCGCCACGGCGTCGGCCACCGGTTCAGTTTCGAACTCGAGTAAGCCCGGGCGCATCATTTCCAACCAAAAAGGGCTCTGACCCCTCCCCTGGGGTCAGAGCCCTTTTTGGGTGAAATTGATGGGCGCAGAATGCACAAAGCCCGGCGTGTGCCGGGCTTTGCAGGTGTTGGTGCCGAAGGCGGGACTTGAACCCGCACGAGCATAGCTCACTACCCCCTCAAGATAGCGTGTCTACCAATTCCACCACTTCGGCGTGGGACTCAGTTCTCCTCGACGACCGGGACGTCCCCGCTGGGGAGGTCGGCGTCGGTGCTGCTGGCGGTGGGGATGTCGCTCTCCACGCTGGGCACTTCCTCGCCCGTCACAGCTGGTGCGGCAGCTTGCTCCTGCGCCGCGGGAATTTCAATACCCAGGTCGTTCACAGTATCCGACTGCTGGGTGGCAAGGACCGCAAGGCCGAAACTGGTGGCGAAAAACACCGCGACCAGCCAGGCGGTCGCCCGGGTCAGCGCGTTGCCGCTGCCGGAGGCGCCGAATAGCGTCTGCGAGGCACCGGCACCAAATGAGGCGCCGATATCTGCGCCCTTGCCCTGCTGCAGCATGATCAGGCCGATAATGCCCAATGCCACGATCAGGTGGACCACCAAAATTATCTGAAGCATTTCCTATCCTGTCCCCCGCGGGGACATCGCAAATTCGTTTACGCCGCCGCAGCGACGATTGCCAGGAAGTCCGCCGCTACCAGGGCGGCACCTCCCACCAGGGCGCCGTCGATGTCCGGCTGGGCGAACAGTTCCGCCGCGTTGCCGGGTTTGACGCTGCCGCCGTACAGCAAGCGCGTCTGTGACGCATCGGCGACACCCACCGCGGCCAGTTCGCCGCGGATGAATCCGTGCATGGCCTGGGCCTGCTCCGGCGTGGCCGTGAGGCCGGTGCCGATCGCCCAGACCGGCTCGTAGGCCACCACCAGGTTCGCGGGAATCTCGATTCCCTGCAGCGCACCGCGTAACTGCCCGGCCACCACCGTCTCGGCGTCACCGGCCTCGCGCTGCTCGCGGGTCTCGCCGACACAGAGGATGGGCTTCAGGCCCGCCTCTACCGCGGCGACCAGCTTGGACGAGATCAGCTCATCGCTCTCGGCGTGGAACGCGCGGCGCTCCGAGTGGCCGAGAATGACCCAGTCACAACCGAGGTCCGCCAGCATGGCGGGGGCGATATCGCCGGTACAGGCACCGCTCTGCAGGTGGCTGCAGTCCTGTGCGCCTACCGCCAGCGCCGAACCATCACAGGCCTCGAGCGCCTGGGCCAGGTGTACGAAGGTCGGACACACCGCCACTTCGGTCGGCCCCTCGGACACGCCATCGAGTAAACCCTGCAACAGTTCCCGCACGCTCTCGCGGCTACCGTGCATTTTCCAGTTACCCGCAACCAGCGGACGACGCATCTTTACCCCCAGGCCGCAAAGCGGCGGCAATCTTACAGAAGAAGGCAGGCCCAGGCAAGGCGCTCACCTCAGGCGAGATGGCGCTCGACATCCGCGGCCAGGCCTTCACACAACTGCCGGACCATACCGGCATCCTCGCCCTCTACCATAACACGCACCACGGGCTCCGTACCCGAGGGACGCAGCAGCACGCGCCCGCGATCACCCAGGGCGGCCTCTACCTTGTCCACGGCAGCGGCGATAGCCGGGCGGGCGTCGAGATCGACGTCGCCGGCCGCGCGCACGTTGATCATGGTTTGCGGAAACTTGGTCATCCCGGCGCGCAACTGCGCCAGCGATTCGCCGGAATCGACAATGGCGCGCAACACCTGCAGGGCGGCGACAATACCGTCGCCCGTCGTGGCCATATCGCTGCAGATGATGTGGCCGGAGGACTCCCCGCCCAGGCGCCAGCCGCGCTCTTCCATCATTTCCTTTACATAGCGGTCGCCGACCCTGGCGCGGGCAAAGTCCAGGCCGGCCTCGCGCAGGGCCAGTTCCAGCCCGAGGTTTGACATCAGCGTGCCGACCACGCCCACTTCCTGGCGGCCCACCGCCAGGCGGTGCCGGGCGATGATGTACAGCAACTCGTCGCCATCCACCACGCTGCCATCGGCGTCCACGAACAGCACCCGGTCGCCGTCGCCGTCGAAGGCGATACCCAGGTCCACCCCGCGCTCGCGCACCAGGGCGGCGAGTGCCGCGGTGTCGGTGGAGCCGACCCCGGCGTTGATGTTGAAACCGTCCGGCTGCACGCCCAGGCTCACCACCTCGGCGCCCAGTTCGGCGAATACGCTGGGGGCGATGTGGTAGGTGGCGCCGTGGGCACAGTCCACGGCGAGGCGCATGCCGCGCAGGCTGAAGCTGTCCGGTACGGTGGATTTGCAGTATTCGATGTAGCGCCCGGCGGCATCCACCAGGCGCGTGACCTTGCCGATCTCGCGCGGGCCAACGGTCACCAGCGGTTCATCCAGCTGGGCCTCGATCGCCAGTTCCATGGCGTCGGGCAGCTTGGTGCCACTGGCGGAGAAAAACTTGATGCCGTTGTCGTCGAACGGGTTGTGCGAGGCACTAATGACGATGCCGGCGTCGGCGGCCAGGGTGCGGGTCATCAGGGCCACCGCCGGCGTCGGCATGGGGCCGAGCAGGCGCACATCGACACCCGCGGCGACCAGGCCCGCCTCCAGGGCGGACTCGAACATATAGCCGGAGACCCGGGTGTCCTTGCCGATGATCACCCGGCTGCGCGCCTTGCCCGCCTGCTGCGAGAACACGCGGCCGCAGGCCCAGCCCAGCTTGAGCATGAAATCCGGGGTGATCGCCCCCTCTCCCACCGTACCGCGGATACCGTCGGTACCGAAAAAGCGTTTCTTCATTATGTCCTATTCCGTTGCTTCTACCGCCGCCAGCATGGCCAGGGCATCGACCGTGGCGGCGACATCGTGGCAGCGCAGGATGCGCGCGCCGCGCTGGGCGGCCAGCAGCGCCAGGGCCAGGCTGGCGGGCAGTCGCTGGTCCACCTCACGGCCGATGAGTTTGCCGATCATCGACTTGCGCGACAAGCCGGCCAGCAGGGGAAAACCCTCCGCGGCCAGCTGCGGCAGGCCACGCAGCAGGGCGAGGTTGTGCTCGACGGTCTTGCCGAAGCCGAAGCCCGGGTCCCACAACAGGCGCTGCGTGTCGATCCCTGCGGCACGACAGGCGTCAGAGCGCTCGCACAGGAACTCGCGCACCTCGGCGACCACGTCGGCGTAGCTTGGAGCATGCTGCATATCGCCGGGTTCCCCGCGCATGTGCATCAGGCACACGGGCAGGCCGGTCGCCGCGGCGGCCTCCAGGGCCCCCTCCCGGCGCAGGGCGCGCACATCGTTGATCAGGCCCGCACCGCGGGCGGCCGCCTCGCGCATCAGCGCCGGTGTACTGGTATCCACGGAGATCACCACGTCCAGGCTGGCGGCGATGCGTTCGACCAGGGGTAACACGCGGTCCATCTCCTGCGCCTCGCTCACCGGCGCGGCACCGGGACGCGTGGATTCGCCGCCAATATCGAGGATCGCCGCACCCTCCTCGACCATGGCCTCGGCACGGCGCAGGGCGCTGTCGAGATCCAGGCGGGCACCGGCATACAGCGCGCCGCCGTCGGAGAAGGAGTCGGGGGTCGTATTGATGATGCCCATCACGCATGGGCGGGAGAGGTCCAACCGACGCCCGGCGCAGTTCAGCGCCGGGGTCGGGTCTGTCACGGCAGGCAAGGCTGGTTCAGTGCTCGCCCGCCGGACCGCCGATGGGGGAGCTGCCGGAGGAGTCCTTGCGATCCTCCTTGGCGCTGACTGCGGCACCGCCGCTGGGCGAGTCGTCGCCCCAACCCTGCGGGGCGCGCGGCTTGCGGCCCGACATGATGTCGTCGATCTGCTCGGAATCGAGGGTCTCGTACTGCATCAGGGCGTCGGCCATCATGTGCAGCTTGTCGACGTTTTCCTCGAGCAGCTGCTGGGCAGTCTCGTAGCAGTCGTCGATGATGCTGCGCACTTCCTTGTCGATCTGCGTGGCGGTCTCGTCGGAGATACCCTGGTGGGGCTGCGCCGCGCTGCGCCCGAGGAACACTTCCTCGTCGCCCTCGTCGTACATCAGCGGGCCCATTTTCTCGGACAGGCCCCACTGGGTGACCATCTTGCGCGCGATCTCGGTGGCGCGCTTGATGTCGTTGGAGGCGCCGGTGGTAATGCCGTCGCGACCCAGGGTCATCTCCTCGGCGATACGCCCTCCGAACAGGCTGCACACCTGGCTGACGATGTGCCGGCGGCTGTGGCTGTAGCGGTCTTCCTCCGGCAGGAACATGGTCACACCCAGGGCGCGGCCGCGGGGGATGATGCTCACCTTGTACACCGGATCGTGCTCGGGCATCAGGCGGCCGACGATGGCGTGGCCGGCCTCGTGGTAGGCGGTGTTGCGCTTCTCGTGCTCGGACATGACCATGGACTTGCGCTCGGCGCCCATCATGATCTTGTCCTTGGCCAGCTCGAACTGCTGCATGCCGACGGTGCGCAGGTTGGCGCGCGCGGCAAACAGGGCGGCTTCGTTGACCAGGTTGGCCAGGTCGGCGCCGGAGAAGCCGGGCGTACCGCGGGCGATGCGTGCGGGCTCGACGTCCTCGCCCAGCGGCACCTTGCGCATGTGCACCTTGAGGATCTGCTCGCGGCCGCGGATGTCGGGCAGGCCGACCACCACCTGGCGGTCGAAGCGGCCAGGGCGCAGCAGCGCCGGGTCGAGCACGTCGGGACGGTTGGTCGCGGCGATCACGATCACGCCGTCGTTCACCTCGAAGCCGTCCATCTCCACCAGCAGTTGGTTGAGGGTCTGCTCGCGTTCGTCGTGACCGCCACCCAGGCCGGCGCCGCGATGGCGGCCGACAGCGTCGATCTCGTCGATGAAGATAATGCAGGGAGACTGCTTCTTGGCCTGGTCGAACATGTCGCGCACGCGGGAGGCGCCGACACCGACGAACATCTCGACAAAGTCTGAACCGGAGATGGAGAAGAAAGGCACCTTGGCCTCGCCGGCGATGGCCTTGGCCAGCAGCGTCTTACCGGTACCCGGCTGGCCTACCATCAGCACACCGCGCGGGATGCGCCCGCCGAGCTTCTGGAACCGGCTGGGGTCGCGCAGGAACTCGACCAGCTCCTGCACGTCCTCCTTGGCCTCGTCGACACCGGCGACATCGGCGAAGGTGGTGGTGATCTGGTCCTCGCCCAGCAGGCGCGCCTTGCTCTTGCCGAAGCTCATCGGGCCGCCGCGGCCGCCGGCACCGCCCTGCATCTGGCGCATGAAGAACATGAACACGGCGATGATGATAAGGATGGGGAAGGACGCCACCAGCAGCTGCGTCCACACGCTCTGCTGCTCGGGTTCCTTGCCCTGCACGGCGACGTTGTGCGCCAGCAGGTCGTCCATCAGCTTGGGATCTTCCACCATCGGGCGGATGGTCTTGAAGCGGGTCCCGTCCATGCGCTCGCCGCTGATCACCAGGCCGTCGACCAGCACCTTGCTGACCTGGTCGCGGTTCACTTCCTGGATGAACTCGGAGTAGCCCAGCGTATCGGCGGGGCTCTGCATGTTGAAATTGTTGAAGACCGACAACAAGACCGCGGCTATCACCAGCCACAGCAGCAAATTTTTTACCATATCGTTCAATGCTGTTTCCTCTCGCGTTCTACCCGGGGAGGGAGGTCACCGCCAAGCTTGACGACGGCACCTGCACAGCCATTCTCCTCAGTTGTAGACAGGGTGCCAGCGCCCCGGCTGATCAGTCGCTGGCGGTGCGCCGGCCCCGCGGGACCTGGCGCGCTCGTTGGGCGTGAAATCGGGGGTCATAAGGGCTCCAATTTACTACAGTTGGGGCGCTTCGACCACGTTTCAAGGCCCCGGCGGTCGCATTGCGACTACCGTTCATCTGCCCCGCGAAACCCCCTCGCCACGAGGTAGACCTCGCGCGAGCGCGGCCGCGAGGCGCTCGGCTTGCGGTTGACCACCCGCTCGAAGCTGCCGCGGGCGTCGCGCACCAGGTCGTCGAACCCCTCGCCCTGGAACACCTTGGCGACAAAACTGCCGCCCGGCGTCAGCACCCGGCGCGCCATGTCCAGGGCCAGTTCCACCAGGTACATGGCGCGCGGCTGGTCCACCGCGGTCATGCCGCTCATGTTCGGCGCCATGTCCGAGACCACCAGGTCGACCGGGGCGTCGCCCACCGCCGAAAGGATCTGCTCGAACACCGCGTCGTCGGTGAAATCGCCCTGGATGAATTCCACCCCGGCGAGATTGTCCATGGGCAGGATGTCCGATGCGACCACCCTGCCCTTGTGGCCCACCAGGTCCGCCGCCACCTGCGACCAACCGCCCGGCGCGCTGCCCAGGTCGACAACTGTCATGCCGGGCCGGATCAGGCGGTCTTTTTCCTGCAATTCCAACAACTTGTAGCAGGCACGGCTGCGGTAGCCCTCGCGCTGGGCACGCTGCACATACGGGTCGTCCCGGTGCTCCTTCAGCCAGGCCTTGCTCGAGGATCGCTTTTTCGCCATGTACCGTCTACGCTGCAGTTCCGGGCCGCGGGGCCCTTGTGTAGAATACGCGCCCCCGGCCAGGCCGGATGCAACCGACGCAAGTTTACCCCGGATTGACCATGAACATGACAGCGAAACAGGACGCGCGGCAACTGCGCGCGATCGGCCACAAACTGAAGCCGGTCGTCACCGTCGCAGGCAAGGGCCTGACAGAAGGTGTTATCGGCGAGATCGACCGCGCCCTTGAGCAACATGAGCTGATCAAGATAAAGCTCGCCGTGGGTGATCGCACCGCCCGCGCGGCTACTGCCGAGGCCGTCTGCGAAGCCTGCGGCGCACAACTCGTGCAGGCCATCGGCAACGTCATCCTGGTCCTGCGCCGCAGCAGCAAGCCGGATCCGAAACTGTCCAACCTGCTGCGCCCGCTGTAAAAACCGCACAGCTCTCTTTCCGTTCTTTTCCCGCTTCCGGGTTCGCGCCCGACAACCGCCAGGCCCGCCCAGAGTGGGCGGCAGCTAGTTGAGCGTCGGCGCCACCAGATCCGCGAGCAGCGACTCGCGCACCGCATCTTCCAGCACCAGCTCCGCCGGGTAGGCGGGGTGGTCGATACCGGCGCCCAGCGCGGCCCCGGCATTCAGGGCGCTGATCATCGAGGGGGCGAGCTCAAAACGCAGGAAGTGCACCGAAGAGGTTTTATCGGCGGTCTCCCGATCCAGGTCCTCGTCCGCAATCGCGTAGACCCGGTCACAACCTGCGACCTGCATCCAGACGCGATCCTCGATACCGATCAACTCGCCCAGCCGCAGGGCGCGCTCGGCCGGGTCCTCGTACTCGAGCATGAACGTGGCCTTCCAGTTCTGCCCGTCGGGGATCAGCGGGTTGTAGGCCTCCAGCTCCTCGGCGATGCCCGCCGGCTCGAACACCCGTTCGATGCGCAGCATCTCCTGGATCTGGTAGCGGATGGTCAGGGCGTCCTCGAAGTACAGGCGCGCGTGCTGGCCCAGCGCCACCTGCCGGGTTTTCTTGTGGGCCAGTACGCGGGCGCGAAACGCGGGCCGCTCCTGGGCGTATTCCTCCAGCGACCACAGATCATCGCGCGACAGTTTTGCCATGGCGGACACCTCGTTCACAGACCGTAGGCCATACGCAGAAGCGTCATGGGATGGGTGGCGTGGTCGACCTTCGCCGACAGATTCGCGATATGGCTGGCGGCCATCGGGCAGTCGCTGGCGAAATAGGCGGGCGTACCGGCATCGACCTTGCGCACGACCGGGCGGGCGATTTTCAGCGATTTTTCCCGGGTCTCCGCCTTCACCGCGTAGGTGCCGTCGTGGCCGGAGCAGCGCTCGTGCACCTGCACCTCGGTGCCCGGCACCAGGCCGAGCACGTCGCGGGTCTTGATGCCGATGTTCTGCACCCGCAGGTGGCAGGCCACCTGGTAGGCGATCTCGCCCAGGGCGTTGGGGAATTCGGTGTTCAGCTCGCCGCCCTTGTGCCGCAGCCACAGGTATTCGAAGGGGTCGAAGAAGGCCTTCTGCACCTTGAGCACATCGGCGTCGTCCGGGTACATCAAGGGCAGTTCCTGCTTGTACATCAACACGCAGGAGGGAATCGGCGCGATCAGGTCGTAACCGGCGTCGACCAGCGCCGCCAGCACCGGGATGTTGGCCTGCTTGAGCTTGTCCACGGCATCGAGGTCGCCCAGTTCCAGCTTAGGCATGCCGCAGCATTTTTCCTTCGGCACCACGTCGATGTGGATACCGTTGTGCTGGTAGACCTTGACGAAATCCTCGCCGAGATCGGGCGTCGTATAGTTGCCGTAGCAGGTCGCGTACAGCGCCACCTTGCCGGTGGTGTCGCCCACGGCTTTGGGCGCGATCTCGCGCACCAGGGCGCCCACCTTCTTGCGCATGGTCTTGCTGTGAAATTCGGGCACCGGCGCTTCGCGATGCAGGCCCATCGTCGACTCCAGCACCTTGCGCACGCCGCTGGAACGATTCACCGCGTTGACCGTGACATCCACCAGCGGAACCGAGGACAGGCCGAACACGGTATCGGTGCTGGTCAGCACCCGGTCGCGCAGCCGCGCGCCCTCCTCGCGGAACTTGACCGCCTTGGCGCGCAGCATAAGGTGCGGAAAATCCACGTTCCACTCGTGCGGCGGCACGTAGGGACACTTGGTCATGTAGCACAGGTCGCACAGGTAACAGTGGTCGACGACCTTGTTGTAATCGGACTTGGCAACGCCGTCGACCTCGAGGGTTTCAGACTCATCCACCAGGTCGAACAGTGTCGGGAACGACTCGCACAGGCTGACGCAGCGGCGGCAGCCGTGGCAGATGTCGTAGACCCGCTCCAGTTCGGAATAGAGGGCGTCCTTGTCCCAGTAGTCGTCGGATTTCCAGTCAATGGGGTGCCGTGTCGGCGCTTCGAGACTGCCTTCTCTCACGGTGATTTCCTCGCGATAGCCACAAGCGACCCGGCGGCGACCTCGGTGGCCGCCGCCGGGCAGGGATAACGCCCATTGCCCGCGGTGCGCCCGTTATCCGCGCGGCGGGCAATGGGCGCGCCGCTGCGCGGATCAGGCGTCGAGGGTGTCCAGGGCTTTCTGGAAGCGATTGGCGTGGCTGCGCTCGGCCTTGGCCAGCGTTTCCATCCAGTCGGCGATCTCGTCGAAACCCTCGTCGCGGGCGGTCTTCGCCATCCCCGGGTACATGTCGGTGTACTCGTGAGTCTCGCCGGCGATAGCCGCCTTGAGGTTGTCGGCGGTGCCGCCGATGGGCAGGCCGGTGGCCGGGTCGCCGGTCTCTTCGAGGTACTCGAGGTGGCCGTGTGCGTGACCGGTTTCACCTTCGGCGGTGGAGCGGAACACGGCGGCGACATCGTTGTAACCCTCGACATCCGCCTTGGCGGCGAAGTAGAGGTAGCGGCGGTTGGCCTGGGACTCGCCGGCAAAGGCGTCTTTGAGGTTCTGTTCGGTCTTGCTGCCTTTCAGGGACATGATCTGCCTCCAATTATTGTTAGGCTGTTATGGCTGGCTGGGCGTGGTCAGGGCGGCTGGCGCCCCGGCGCACGGTCACAATCCGCGGAGCTTTGAATTGCGCTGTATAGACTAGCCCTAATCAATCGGCGTTGCGTAATCGAATTTCCCTATCAATGCCATAGGTATTCTAGATCGAGCCCCGCCGGCATTTACCTCGACTGCGGCCGTCGCTACACTGGAAGGCATCCGACCAGCACAAGCGAGTCCCTATGGGAGAGCTGCTCGAATTCCCCTCATCCCGGGCCCAGGGCCTGGCCTACCTCGACCGCAACATTCGCGAGCTGCTCGCCGCCCGCGGCGCAGACCGCGACCTCATCGATTTCGCCGCAAGACAGCTTACCGACATCTACAACCGCAGCCAGGGTGCCGAGCAGTACCAGTTCAACGTGCGCCTGCCGGATGCCCTGGACGAGCGCGCGGCCACCGAGTTGAAAGTCGATATCGAAACCGGCCTGGAGGAACTGCGCCGTGAGAACCACGCGCTGGTGCTGCAACTGATCGCCGAGCTGGTGCTGGCGCGGGTGCAGTTGTTCCAGTCGCGCCGGGAGTAGGCCCGGCGTTCGGTGAGGGTGCGCCGCTAGGCGACCAGTGCGTTGGTCAGCTGGTACACCGCCACCGCGGCGACATAGGCGAGCAGGAAATAGCCGATAAACATCTTCAGCGTGAGTGAGCGCGACTGGCTCTCCTTGGCGAGAATAGCCAGGGTGGACACACACTGCAGGGAGATGGCGAAGAACACCAGCAGGGCCAGCCCCGAACCCAGCGCCAGGCCGCTGGCGTGGATGTGATCGACCAGCGGCACCATGTTCTCGTCCGCGCCCTCGATGCCGAAAATCGTGCCCAGCGTACCGACGAAAACCTCGCGCGCCGCGAACGAGGTGAAGATGGCCACCCCGTAGCGCCAGTCCAGGCCCAGGGGCCGGAACAGCGGCTCCACCCAGTGACCGACCTGGCCGAGCCACGACTCGCCGAGGTCCGCCCCGTAGTTGGGGAAATAACCCAGGATCCAGATGAGCATGGTGACCGCGAAGATCACCTTGCCGGCCTTGGTGACGAAGTGCCGTGAGCGGTTCCAGGCGTTGCGCAGCAGCGGCTTGAAACCCGGCATGCGATAGGGCGGCAGCTCCAGCACGAAGGGCAGGTCGGTGTAGCGGTCCTCGGCGGTGCGCGAGACCAGGCCGGCGATCAGCAGGCCGATGAACATGCCGAAGAAATAGATGCCGAACATTGCCAGCCCCTGCCAGCCGATAAGCCCGCCGAGGGCGGTTTCGGCCGGAATGAAAGCCGCGATCAGCAGTGT
This sequence comes from Mangrovimicrobium sediminis, assembly GCF_004745945.1. Taxonomy (GTDB): domain Bacteria; phylum Pseudomonadota; class Gammaproteobacteria; order Pseudomonadales; family Halieaceae; genus Mangrovimicrobium; species Mangrovimicrobium sediminis. Next base: position 94,530 of record NZ_SRLE01000017.1, read on the forward strand.
GTACACGGGCAGGCGGGCGCTGCAGGGCATCAGCGGAATCGCCATGTAAGTGAGCAGTCGCTTACGCGGGGAGTCAATCGCCCTGGCCGCGTAGATCGCGGGAATGGCACAGGCCACGCCGGACAGCATGGGAATGAAGCTCTTACCAGTCAGGCCGAACAGGCGCAGCGGCTTGTGGCAGATAAGGGCGGCGCGCGCCATGTAGCCGGAGTCTTCCAGCAGGCCGATGATAAAGGTGAGCACGAAAATCTGCGGCACGAACACCAGGAAGGCCCCCACCCCGCCGAACAGGGCGTCGGCGGTGAAATCCCGCGCCACCTGGTTGCCCAGCAGCGGCACCAGGGCGTCGGCCATCCAACCCAGGCTGCTCTCCACCGCGTCCATGACCGGCGCCGCCCAGGTGAAGATCGACTGGAACAGCAGGTACATGATGAGGAAAAACGAGATGCCGCCGGTGACCGAGTGCAGGAAGAAGCTGTCGAGCCGCGCCTGGCCGCGCACCAGCAACTCGCCGCCGGGGCCGAAACGCCGTGACAGCGCGTGCGCCTCGCCGCGCAACAGCGCATCCGGCGCGTTGGCGAACGCACCATTGGTGTCCGGCATCACCGGGTTGCGCAATGAGGCGAGCAACTCGTCCACGCCCTTGCCGGAGCGCCCGGACAGCGGCACCACCGGTGTCTGCAGGGTCTGGGCCAAGCCGTCGACATCCAGTTCCAGGCCGTGATTGTCGAGCACGTCGATCATGTTCGCCAGCACCGTCACCGGCTTGCCGAAGCGCTGGCAGTCGCGAATCACCTGGAGGGTGAACAGCAGGCTTTTTTCCAGGCGGGTGGCATCGATCACGCACAGCACGTGGTCGACCTCCGGGTCCTGCAAGGCGCGTTCGAAATACCCCACCGCGAGTTTTTCCTCCGCGGAGATCGGTTGCAGGGAATAGGTGCCGGGGAAGTCCATGAGGGTGCGTTCGGGCATCGCCTGGATGCGACCGGTGCCGACATCCACGGTAATCCCGGGGAAATTCGCCACCTTCTGGTTGAGACCGGTCAGGCGGTTGAACAGCATGCTCTTGCCCGAATTCGGGCTGCCGACGAGGATGACCTTAGACATCGCGAGGCACCTCAAACATCACGCGGCTGCAACACATCAAGGGGCCCCTTGTGCACCGCGGGGTTCCGCCGCTATGCATCCCTGGGCTCCAGGCGCACCTGCACATACGCGGCGACATCGTCGTCCAGCGAGAACACCGTGGCGCTGACCTGGTAGACCTTGGGCGCACCAAAGGCAGGCGCCTGCAGGCAGGTCACCCGCTCGCCCGGGTGAAACCCGAACTCCATCAGGCGAATGCGGTAGGCCTCGGCCAGGGTGGTGTCGTAACCGATAATTTCGCAGCGCTCACCCGCCTTGAGCGACCACAGGGTTTGCTGGGCAGTCACCTGATATCCATACAACGTGTGTGGGACAAACGCGCCATATTAGCAGTAATGAGAATGATTTGCATAAGAAACTCAACAACCTGAACGACCTGCAAATGCGGGACTGATGCCGGACAGTGCAAACAAAAACTGCGCCTAAAAAAGTAGTCAGCATCTGGACATCCGCCCGGGCCTTAAATAATAATGATTCTCATTACTGATAACAAGGCGCAACCGAGGATTCCGGAATGAGCAAACTTCGCTTTCTCTGCCCCACCCACCGCGGCTGGCTGGACGCCAACCCCGAGGCGGCCCACGCACTGTGGCAAAGCTCGCGCCAGCGCAGCCTGGAACTGCTCGAGGAGCAGGACTTCACGGCAGCTGCACGCCACGCCGGCGCCGCCTACGAGGCCGCGGGCATTCTGCTCAGCCAGGACGCGGCACCGGCGGCTCCGGAAATCGGCCGCTTTACCGACGCCACCGCCCTGCTCGGAGAACTGTTGCTGATCGTGGGCGAGCGCGAGGCCGCGCGCCTGGTCAACGCTGCCGCCATCAGCCGCATGGAGCAACTGCTGGTGAGCGGGGTGCACCGCCGACTGGTGCTGGCCTGTTGTGAGCGCCTGCTCGGCAGCCCGGCCGGGATCACGCCGCAGCCGCAGCCAGTGCCGGTCTCTACAAGCCTGCACTGAATCACGGACCTCCCACGGTGGAAGACAAGCCGGTGACGACGGAACGGGTGCAGGTGGAGTTGCCACTGGAAGTGCTGCAGCGCCTGCTGCGCGAGCGCAACCTGGTCGCCAGCGAGTTTCGCTGCCTGAACAACCGCTCCAGCCGCGCCGGCTGGCGTGCATTGAAGGAGAGCCTCCTCGGCTGAAGTGCTATCTGTCGGGGCCTTGCCGTTGACAATCTCCGTTAGAATTCTATTCTAGAATATAATTCTAACAGGAGAGTGCCATGGACTTTCGCGACACCGAACAACAGGCCGAACTGCGCCAAAGCATCCGGGCCTTTTGCGCCACCCACTGCGATAGCGAATCCGAAGCGGCCCGCGAACAGTCTGAGCAGTACCCAGCCGACCTGCACCGCGCGCTGGCCGCGGCGGGACTGCTGGGCCTGGGCCTGCCGCGCGACTACGGTGGCGGCGGCCTGGACCTGCTGGCCCAGTGCATCGCCTTCGAAGAACTGTCGCGGCACAGCGGCGCCGCAGCCAACATCCTGTTCATCAACGGCGTCTGCGGCGCCCTGGTCGCCGCCGGTGGCAGCCCAGCCCAGCGCGAGGCGCTACTGGGGCCACTGTGCGCCGGGGAACTGCGCTTTGCCTTTGCCCTGACCGAGTCCGAGGCGGGGTCCGACCTGGCCGGACTGAGCCTGACTGCACAGCCCCGGGGCGAGGACTATGTGCTCAGCGGCAGCAAGCTCTACACCACCGGCGCCGCCGATGCGCATTTCCTGCTCACCGCCGCGCGCAGCGACGCCAAGGCCGGACCACGCCAGGGAATCAGCCTGTTCCTGGTCCCCGCCGACAGCGCCGGTCTTGAAATCACCGCACTGCCCAAGCTCGCCGGCAACGAGATCGCCTCCTGTCGGGTGGCGTACCGGGACGTGCAGGTGTCGTCCGACGCCCGTCTGGGCGAGGCCAACGGCGCGTGGTCATGGCTGATGCTGGGCGGTGCGCTGGAGCGCCTGAGCGTGGCCGCCTCCTGCCTCGGGCTGTCGCGGGCGATCCTCGACGCGGTGCTGGCCCACGCCGCCGAACGCGAGCAGTTCGGCCAGCCGATCGGTCGCTTCCAGGCGGTCCAGCACCGCATCGCCGACATGTCGGTGCGCATCGAGGCGATGCAATGGCTGGTCTACGCCGCGGCACAGGCGGCCGACCTCGGCGCCGCGGCGCAGCGACAGATCTGCTCGGCCAAACTGTTCGCGGCAGAAAACGCCCAGCAGATCGCCCAGGACGGCATGCGCCTGCTCGGCGGCCGCGCCTATTTCAGCGACAACCCGATGCAGCGGCGGCTGCGCGAGGCCCTGCTCGCCCTCTACGCGGGGGGCACCATGGAGATTCAGCGCAACCTGATTGCGCGCAGCCTGGGTTTGTAGTGCCACCCATTCAAGGCCAACGATGCAAGGTCATCCATGCAAGAGCATCCATGCAAGGGTATCCATCTCGAAATGTAACGGCGCCGCGGTCACAGGCAATTGTCCCAATCGCACGGGCCGCTAAACTAGGGCCTGGACCGTGAAGAGCCCACCCCCATGAGCGAGACCCCGGCGGTGTACACCGCCAGCCGCAGCAGCGCGAATCGACAGCACGCCATCCTCATGGCGGCTCTGGCGTGTTTCAACGAACGCGGCATCGAGGGCGCGGCGATCGGCGAGATCGGCCGCCGCGCCGGGGCCAGCGTGGGCAGCATGTACCACCACTTCGGCAGCAAGGAGGGCATCGCCCTGGCGCTGCTCGCAGAGGGCCTGCACAGCAGCACGCGGTTGCTGGAGGAAAAACTGGCCACCGCACAGAGCGCGCGTGAGGGCGTGACAGCCTGCGTGATCGCCATACTCGAATGGGTGCGCGACAACCCCGAATGGGCGCGTTTCATCTACACCGTGACCAGCACCCGCCTGTGGCAGGGCGACCACCCGGAACTGCATGCGGTCAACGCGCGCAATGCCGAATTGATGGCGACGTATTTCGGCCCCTACCTGGCCTGCGGCGAGTTGCGCGCACTGCCCACCCAGTGCCTGCCCTCGCTGGTGCTGGGGCCGGCCCACGACTATGCGCGCCGCTGGCTCAACGGCCAGGTCGAGGGAGATATCGAGGCTCATGCGGAGGTATTCGCCGAGGCCGCCTGGCGCGTGGTCAGCAACGTCGACCAGACGTAGGGCTGGCTGTTGCGGCTGTCGTTAACCCGCGGAGCGACCCAGCACAAGGCGTGCGGCGAGACACAGTCCCGATGCTCGCTTCCGCACAGCGGCTCCTTAGTCGCGGACCACTCGAACGCCGACCTGTTGGCGCGCTGGCAATACAGGTGACGATTGCGCCAAACCTGCTACGTTTATTGACCAGTGTGGCTCCGGTTTGGGAGCTACCCGCATGCCACTGAATCGGTTTGACCCGACAAGCGAGCCGGGCTCGAGCAAGTGATAAGAACAAGACAGGCACAGCCATTCGCAAAGGAGTACGAAGGCCATGACCAACCACAAACGTGTGGTGATACCCATCGCGCTTGCCGCCTCTGCCCTCACCGCTCCGGCCTTCGCCCAATCTGACGCCGAGCGCATTCGCCTGCTGGAGCAGCAACTGCAGCACCAGGCCCAGATCATGCAAGAGCAGCAGCGCGCACTGGAGGCCATGCAGGACGAACTGGAGCGACTCAAGGCCGGGCAAAGCCCCGCTCTTGTAACGAGCCCGCCTCCTGCGACTGGTTCAGGCACATCCACTACCACAGTCCCCATCGAGGACCTGCACCAGCCAATAGCCGTGGCCATGCCCCCCGAGGAGACCGGCGACGAGCCGCTGGGTTTCGAGATCTACGGCTTCGTGATGGCCGATGCCATTTACGATTTCAAGCGGGTGGACCCGGACTGGAACGACACCCTGCGCGTCACCACTATCCCCACCGCCGATGGCCAGTACGGCGCAGACGGCGAGTTCGTGTTTTCCGTACGCCAGTCCCGCCTGGGCCTGAAGGGCGACTGGGATACTGACGCGGGCAAGGTCGGTTTTATCCTGGAAGCGGAGCTGTTCGGTACTGGCGGCGACGCCGGGCAGACCACGCCGCGACTGCGCCACGCCTGGGCCACCTGGAAGAACTTCGGCATGGGCCAGTACTGGTCGAACTTCATGGACATCGACGTGTTCCCCAATACCATCGACTACTGGGGCCCCACCGGCATGGTGTTCTACCGCAACCAGCAGATGCGCTACACCTGGCCCATGGGTGAGGACGAGTTCGCCATCTCCCTGGAAGACCCGGGCACCGCTCTCACGGTCGGCCGCTTCCGGGACGAGTGCTCCAACGAGGTCGGGGAAAGCTGCGAGTCCACCCTGGGCGAGGAATACCGGGCCAAAAACGAGTTGCCCGACCTCGCACTGCGCTACCGCAACAATACCGACTGGGGCCACTGGCAACTGGCGGGTATGGCCCGCCAGCTTGGCTACGAGCGCAGGGACACCGGTTTCACGGACGAGGAATACGGCTGGGGCATCAACGCCAGCAGCGTGATCAGGGTGACCGAGCTGGACCGCCTCAAACTGCAGGTAGTGTATGGCGAGGGTATCGGCAACTACCTGAACGACGGCGGCCTGGACCTGGCGCCGCGCAATGCGGAACGTACCGGCAACACGGCGGAAACCGTGCCGCTGCTCGGCATCGTCGCCTATTACGATCACTACTGGAACGAGCGCTGGTCAACCTCCATCGGCTGGAGCGGGGTCGAACTCGACACCACCGCCGGCCAGGCGGGCACGGAGTTCGAGAAGGGCCAGATCGCCCAGGTCAACCTGCTGCACTACCCCACCGACGGCGTGCTGATCGGCGGCGAGTTGATCTGGGGTGAACGGGAGGATATCAACGGTGCCGACGGCGACGACCTGCGCGTGCAGATGTCGCTGAAGGTCAATTTCCCGCGCTGACAAAACCTGAGAAGCCGGTTTCGAAACAAGAAGAGGATTCCAACATGCTGACCCCCAGACTGGCCGCTGGCCTGGCCACACTGACCCGGACCCTGGCTCTGGCCCTGGCGCTGTCCGTAACGCTCGCGCCATTCAATGTACGCAGCGCAGCGGCCGCCCCGCTCACCGCCGAGGACTACCAGCGTGTGGTCGACGAGGCCTACGCCAAGTTCAAGGACGTGAAGGACGGCGCCAACGCCGACTACATTCCCATACTGGCCACCGTGCCCAGCGAGATGTTCGGCATCGCCCTTGTCACCCGCGACGGCAAGATCTACGCCGCTGGTGAACAGAAGTACGAGTTTTCGATCCAGTCCGTCTCCAAGCCCTTCACCGCCTCGCTGATCATGGCCGAACAGGGCCCCAAGGTTCTTCGCGAGAAGATCGGCGTTGAGCCCACCGGCCTGCCCTTCAATTCCAAGCTCGCCATGGAACTCTACGAATCGCGCTCGGTGAACCCGCTGGTCAACGCCGGCGCCATCGCCGCGGTCAGTCTGGTGCAGGCGGATTCCGAGCAGGCGCGCTGGAACAAGGTGCTGGGCAATATCGAGGCTTACGCGGGGCGCAAACTGCAAGTGCTGGAGGAAGTGTACGATTCAGAGTACGAGACCGCCTGGTCCAACCGCGGCATCGCCAACCTCCTGTTCAACTACGGCAGGCTGTACAGCGACCCGGAGGAAGCACTGCGCGTGTACACCCGCCAGTGCTCCATCGGCATCAACACCCGCGACCTCGGCATCATGGGCGCCACACTCGCCAACGAGGGGGTCAACCCGTTCACCGGCAAGCGGGTGCTGGATGCGGAGGACGTGCCGGAACTGCTGGCGATCATGGCCACCGCGGGTTTCTACGATGAATCCGGCGAGTGGATGTACCGCTCCGGCCTGCCGGCCAAGACCGGCGTGGGCGGCGGCATCGTCGCCGTAGTGCCGGGCAAGTTCGCCATCGCCACCTTCTCGCCGCCGCTCAACGAAGCCGGCAACAGTGTGCGCGGCCTGAAGGCGATCAACTACATTTCCGGGGAACTGGGTGTCGGCCTGTTCGGCCCCAACCGCAGTGAATAGGCGAGGGGAAACCTCGCCCGCAGCGGGCTAGATGTGCTGGACCTGGTCGATCTCGTACTCGATATCGCCGCCCGGCGCACGCACCACGACGACGTCCCCCTCTTCCTTGCCGATCAGGGCGCGGGCGATGGGTGAGCCGACGGAGATGAGGTTCTGCTTCACGTTCGCCTCGTCCTCGCCGACGATGCGGTAGGTCACGGTAGCGTCCGTGTCCAGGTTGATGAGATCCACGGTGGTGCCGAAGATCACCTTGCCGGTTTTCGGAATCTGCGTGACGTCGATCACCTGGGCATTGGAGAGCTTGCTCTCGATCTCCATGATGCGGCCCTCGGCGAAGCTCTGCTGCTCGCGGGCGGCGTGGTACTCGGCGTTTTCCTTGAGGTCACCGTGCTCGCGGGCCTCGGCGATGGCGGCGCTGATACGCGGCCGCTCAACCTTCTTCAGGCGTTCCAGTTCCTGGCGAAGCGCGGCCTCGCCGGTAACGGTCATCGGTTCCTTGTTCATGCACTGATACTCCCGTGCAGGTCCTGCAGCCTGCGCACTTTTTTGTCGCCTTCCTCGCGCAGTGACAGCACCAGGGCCTCGGCGGCGGCCATGGTCGTGGTATAGAACACCCGGTGTGCCTCGGCACTGGCCCGGATCGGCGCCGAGTCCTCGATGGCCCGGCGGCCTTCCGTGGTGTTGATGATCAGGTCCGCCTCGTCGTTCTTGATCAGGTCGACGATATGCGGGCGACCTTCCAGCACCTTGTTGACCCGGCGGACTTCCAGGCCGGCGGCCTCCAGGGCCGCTGCCGTACCGCCGGTGGCGGCCAGCTTGAAGCCCATATCGACGAGGTCGCGGGCGACACTCACGGCGACGGGCTTGTCCACATCACGTACGCTGATGAGTACCGTACCGCTTTTCGGGGGCTCTTCGCCACTCCCCAGCAGCGCTTTGGCGAACGCCGCGGCGAACGTATCGCCGGTGCCCATCACCTCGCCGGTGGAGCGCATCTCCGGCCCGAGAATCGGGTCCACGCCCGGGAACTTGTTGAACGGCAGCACCGCTTCCTTGACGCTGTAGTACGGCGGCACCACCTCTTTCTCGATGCCCTGCGCGGCCAGGGTCTGGCCCGCCATGCAGCGCGCCGCCACCTGTGCCAGCGATACGCCGATGCACTTGGATACGAAAGGCACGGTGCGCGAGGCGCGCGGGTTGACCTCGATGACGTAGATCTCACCGTCCTGCCAGGCCAGCTGCACGTTCATCAGGCCCTTCACGCCCAGTTCCAGGCCCATGCGCCGCACCTGCTCGCGCATTTCATCCTGTACAGCGGGTTCGAGGTTGTAGGGCGGCAGCGAACAGGCGGAGTCGCCCGAGTGCACGCCGGCCTGCTCGATGTGCTGCATGATGGCGCCGATCACCACCTGCTCGCCGTCGCTCACCGCATCGATATCCACCTCCACCGCGGAGGAGAGGAAGCTGTCCAGCAGTACCGGCGCGTCGTTGGAGGCCTTCACCGCGTTACTCATGTAGCGCAGCAGGTCTTCCTCGCGGTAGACGATTTCCATGGCCCGGCCGCCGAGCACGTAGGAGGGGCGCACCACCAGCGGGTAGCCGATTGCCGCCGCCGCCTCGACCGCCTCGTCCGCACTGCGAACGATGGTGTTGGCCGGCTGCTTCAGGCCCAGCTTCTCGATCATCTGCTGGAAGCGCTCGCGGTCCTCGGCGCGGTCAATGGCGTCCGGCGTGGTGCCGATGATCGGCACGCCCTCGGCCTCCAGCGCACGCGCCAGCTTCAGCGGCGTCTGGCCGCCGAACTGCACGATCACACCCTTGGGTTTTTCCAGCTCGACGATGGCCAGCACGTCTTCCAGGGTCACCGGCTCGAAGTACAGGCGGTCGGAGATGTCGTAGTCGGTGGACACGGTCTCCGGGTTGCAGTTGACCATGATGGTCTCGTAGCCGTCGGCGCTCATGGCGAGCACCGCGTGCACGCAGCAGTAGTCGAACTCGATGCCCTGGCCGATGCGGTTGGGGCCGCCGCCGAGCACCAGTATCTTGTCGCGGCCCGAGGGCAGCGCCTCGCACTCCTCCTCGTAGGTGGAGTACATGTAGGCGGTGCTCGAGGCGAATTCCGCGGCGCAGGTATCCACCCGCTTGTACACCGGGCGGATGCCCAGCGCGCGACGGTGCTCGCGCACGCTCTTTTCCTGGGTGCCCAGCAGTACCGCGAGGCGCTCGTCGGAGAAACCCTTGCGCTTGAGGCGGAACATGCGCTCGGTGTCGATTTCCGCCAGCTCGACGGTCTTCAGGCCGTCCTCGGTGCGCACGATGTCCTCGATCTGCACCAGGAACCAGGGGTCCACGCCGGTGAGTTTGTACACCTCGTCCACGGGCATGCCGGCACGGAAGGCGTCGGCGATGTACCAGATACGGTCCGGCCCGGGGGTGATCAGCTCCGCGACCAGTTCGTCGCGCTTGTCCGGGTTGTCCACGTCGACGCGGTGCTCGAAACCGGCTGAGCCGACTTCCAGGCCGCGCAGGGCCTTCTGCACCGACTCCTGGAAGGTGCGGCCGATGGCCATGACCTCGCCCACGGACTTCATCTGGGTGGTCAGGCGGGCGTCGGCGCCGTTGAATTTCTCGAAGGCGAAACGCGGGATCTTGGTCACCACGTAGTCGATCGCCGGCTCAAAGGAAGCCGGTGTGGCGCCGCCGGTAATGTCGTTCTGCAGCTCGTCCAGGGTGTAGCCGATGGCCAGCTTGGCGGCGACCTTGGCGATAGGGAAGCCGGTGGCCTTGGAGGCCAGCGCCGAGGAGCGCGACACCCGCGGGTTCATCTCGATCACTACCATGCGCCCGGTGTTCGGGCACTGGCCGAACTGCACGTTGGAGCCGCCGGTCTCCACGCCGATCTCGCGCAGCACCGCCAGCGAGGCGTCGCGCATGATCTGGTATTCCTTGTCGGTGAGGGTCTGCGCCGGGGCCACGGTAATGGAGTCGCCGGTGTGCACGCCCATGGCGTCGAAATTCTCGATCGAGCAGACGATGATGCAGTTGTCGTTCTTGTCGCGAACGACCTCCATCTCGTATTCCTTCCAGCCGATCAGGGACTCGTCGATGAGCAGTTCCTTGGTCGGCGAGAGGTCCAGGCCACGGGTACAGATTTCCTCGAACTCGTCGCGGTTGTAGGCGATGCCGCCGCCGGAGCCGCCCATGGTGAAGGACGGCCGGATGATGCAGGGGAAGCCCAGGGAGTCGAGTACCTGGAAGGCCTCCTCCATGCTGTGGGCGGTGGAGGCGCGTGGGGTCTCCAGGCCGATGCGCTTCATCGCCTGGTCGAACAGCTCGCGGTCCTCGGCCTTGTCGATGGCCTCCGCGGTAGCGCCGATCATCTCCACGCCGAACTTCTCCAGCACGCCGTGCCGGGCCAAGTCCAGGGCGCAGTTCAGCGCGGTCTGGCCGCCCATGGTGGGCAGCAGGGCGTCCGGGCGCTCCTCCTCGATGATGCGTCCCACCGTGCGCCATTCGATGGGCTCGATGTAGGTGGCGTCGGCCATCGCCGGGTCGGTCATGATGGTCGCCGGGTTGGAGTTGACCAGGATGACGCGGAAACCCTCTTCGCGCAGCGCCTTGCAGGCCTGGGCGCCGGAGTAGTCGAACTCGCAGGCCTGGCCGATGACAATGGGGCCGGCGCCGAGGATCAGGATACTTTGGATGTCGGTTCTCTTCGGCATAGCTCTCAGGCCCCGGCGCGGGCGTTCATCAGTTCGATAAAGTGGTCAAACAGGGGGGCGGCATCGTGCGGCCCGGGGCTCGCCTCCGGGTGGCCCTGGAAGCTGAAGGCGGGCTTGTCGGTGCGGTGGATGCCCTGCAGGGAACCGTCGAACAGCGACTTGTGGGTGACCCGCAGGGTGTCCGGCAGGCTCGCCTCGTCCACCGCGAAACCGTGGTTCTGGCTGGTGATCAGCACCGTGCCGTCGTCGATATTCTGTACCGGATGGTTGGCGCCGTGGTGGCCGAATTTCATCTTCACCGTGCCGGCGCCGGAGGCCAGGCCGAGCAGCTGGTGGCCGAGGCAGATGCCGAACACCGGGATGTCGGTCTCGAGAATCGCGCGGATCGCCTCGATGGCATAGGTACAGGGCTCCGGGTCGCCCGGGCCGTTGGACAGGAACACACCGTCCGGCGCCAGGGCCAGGACCTCCGCTGCCGGGGTCTGCGCCGGCACCACGGTCACGCGGCAGCCGCGATCCACCAGCATGCGCAGGATGTTGCGCTTCACGCCATAGTCGTAGGCCACCACGTGGTGGGGCAGGGATTCCGGGGCGTGTTCGGGGAAGCCTTCACCCAGCCGCCAGCTGCCGGCGTTCCAGGTGTAGGATTCGCTGGCGCTGACTTCCTTCGCCAGGTCCATACCCTTGAGGCCGGCAAACGCCTGGGCCTGGGCCAGTGCCGCCGCCTCGTCGATGTCATCGCCCGCCATCAGGCAGCCGTTCTGGGCGCCCTTGTCACGCAGGATGCGGGTGAGACGCCGGGTGTCGATATCGGCGATGGCCACCACCCCGCGCTCCACCAGGTAATCCTGCAGGCTCTGCTGGTTGCGGTAGTTGCTGGCCAGCAGCGGCAGGTCGCGGATGACCAGGCCGGCCGCCCAAACGCCGCCGGACTCCTCGTCCTCGGGGTTGGTACCGGTGTTGCCGATATGCGGGTAGGTAAGTGTGACGATCTGCCGCGCGTAGGAAGGATCGGTGAGGATCTCCTGATAGCCCGTCATGGCCGTGTTAAAGACCACTTCGCCAACGGTGCTGCCGCTGGCCCCAATCGCCAGACCTTTGAAAATACTGCCGTCTTCAAGGACCAGGATAGCCGGACTGGACAAGCATAACCTCCATCAAGCCAGGAAAACCGCTGCGCCGCGCGCGCTCGCAAAAAGGCGAGATGGGGGAACCACATCTCGCCTTTTCACATAGATTCAGCTCTGGTTTTCGCGGGAACACACATTGCCTGTCGCGCTGTGCAGGCATGTGAAAAATCTGGGCGCCGATTTTAGGTGAAGCGGCGCAGGCTGTCCAGTCGGACGCCGCAAACTGTCTCGCCGCGGTGCGACATCATGCCGCAGGGAGCGCGCACCCCGCGTCGGTATACTGCGGCCCGCACCAGAAGGGGACTGCAATGCGAATGAACAAACTGAACGCCGGGCTGTGCGCAGCCCTGGCAGCCATGGGCGCCCAGGCCGAGGGACCGGAGGACGTGGAAGTGGTGGTGGTCCAGGCCACGCCGGACAGCCGCAGCATGGACCTCACCGACGAGTGGGTTCCCTCCCCCGACGTCACCCGCCTGCTCAAGCGCGTCCCCGGCGGCAACGTCAACGGCAACGGGCCGCTGACCGGCATCCCCCAGTACCGCGGCATGTACGGCCAGCGCATCGCTGTCTCCCTGGACGGCAACCAGCTGGCCCCGGCGGGCCCCAACTGGATGGACCCGCCCCTGTCCTACGCCACCAGCGGCCAGCTGGCCTCGATCCAGGTGTACCGCGGCATCGCCCCGGTCAGCGTCGCCCAGGAATCCATTGGCGGCGCCATCGAGGCACACACCCAGCAGGGCGAGTTCAGTGAGGACGGCAGCGTGCGGCTGCACGGCCAGTTCAGCGGCAGCGCCCAGTCCGCCTCCGCCGGCACCCGCCTGGCCGGGGCCCTGCAGGTGGCCGGCGAGAACCAGCGCCTGGCCCTGGCCGCGGCCAGTGAGCGCGGCGACGACGCCCGCTTCCCCGGCGGCGACATCCTGCCCACGGAATACCAGCGCCAGCGCTTCGATATCGGCTACGGCCTGCGCGCGGGCGACCACGAGCTGGCGCTGCACTACGGTTACAACGACACCGGCGACACCGGCACCCCCGCCCTGCCCATGGACATCGAGTACTTCGAGGGCGACCTGTACAACCTCGACTACCGCTTCACCCCCGGTGGCGACTGGCGCCTCGAGGCGTCCCTGTTCGGCAGCGAGCTGGACCACGGCATGACCAACTACCACCTGCGCCGGGCGCCCGCGGACCCGGCGCGCTGGCGGCGCAACATCGCCGACGCCAGTACCCTGGGCTTCGACCTGCAGGCGCAGCGGCAGGACGCGAGCGGCAGCTGGACGGCAGGCGTCGACGGCCTGCGCTCTGAGCACGACTCGAACATCGACAACCCCAACAACGCGATGTTCTTCGTGGTCAACTTCAACGGTGCGCAGCGCGAGGTGCTCGGCGCGTTCCTCGAGCGCCAGCAGCGCCTGGCGGACAACTGGCGCGGCGAGTTCGGCCTGCGCCTGAACCGCGTGGAGACCGACGCCGGGGAAGTGAACGGCACGCCGGCGATGATGATGCCGCCCGCGATGCAGCTGCGCGACACCTTCAACGCCAGCGACCGCGCGCAAAGCGACGACAACCTGGACCTCGTCGCCCGCCTGCACTACGACAGCGCCCCCGGCACCACCTGGTACCTCGGCGTGGCGCAGAAGCACCGCAGCCCCTCCTACCAGGAGCGCTACCTGTGGCTGCCCCTGGAGGCCACCGCCGGCCTGGCCGACGCCAACCTGTACACCGGCCGCGTGGACCTGGACCCGGAAGTCGCCCGGGAGATCGAGTTTGGCCTGGACTTCGGCAACGGCACACTGAGCCTCGCCCCGCGCATCTTCTACAAGCGCGTGGACGACTACATCCAGGGCACGCCCAGCGACGACATGGCGGCGATCATGTTCGTGCGCATGATGAACGCCAGCAACGGCACCAGTAACCCCGACCCGCTGCGCTTTGACAACGTGGACGCCGAGCTGTACGGCTTCGACATGGACTGGCACTGGCAACTGGCAGACAGCTGGGCGCTGTCCGGCATCGTCAACTACGTGCGCGGCGAGCGCCGGGATATCGACGACAACCTGTATCGCATCGCCCCGCCCAACGCCAGTCTGCGCCTGGACTACGACACCCGGGCCTGGGGCGCCGGACTGGAGGTGGTGGGTTACGCGCGCCAGGACGAGGTCAGCCAGACCAATCGCGAGCGCGAGACCGCCGGCTACGCCGTGGTCAATCTCAGCGCGCGCTGGTCGGTGACGGAGAAGTTCAGCCTGGACGCCGGCGTGGAGAACCTCCTCGACCGCGAGTACGAGGACCACCTGGGCGGTTACAACCGCGCCTACAACCCGGATATTGCGGTCGGCGAGCGCCTGCCCGGCTACGGCATCAACGTTTTCGCCCGGGCCAGCTACCGTTTCTGAGCCAGCACCTGCGGCACTCGCCGGGGCCGACGCTCGTGATCTGGCACAGGCGACCGGCCGCTGGCGCAGGTAGTCATTCGCTCGCGCGGGCTCTGGTTTGCCAGCGCAGGCTCTCGTTTGCTAGCGCAGGAACTCCTGCCGCGTCTCGACGCCGACTACCGATACCGGGTCCGGGTGGATCAGTACCTCGGCGCCGGGGAAGGCTGATTCCAACTCGGCTTCGACCTCGTCGATGATGCGGTGGGCGCCCTGCAGGGTCAGCCCGTCCGCCAGCACCACGTGCAGTTGCAGGAAGGTATCGTTGCCCGAGCGCCGGGTACGCAGGTCGTGCATGCCGTGTACGTCCGGGTGGGCGAGCACGATCCTGCGGATCGAGCGGCGTTCGGCATCCGGCAACTCGCGGTCCATCAGGTGGTCCAGCGCGTCCCGCGCAATTCCCCAGGCGCTGCGCAGGATGTACAGCGCGATCACCGCGCCGATCAGCGGGTCCACCCAGAGCAGGTCGAAGCGCGCCAGGCCCAGGGCCAGCAACACGGCGAGGTTGACCAGCAGGTCCGAGCGGTAGTGCAGCGAGTCGGCGCGGATCGCCACTGAGCCGGTTTCACGCACCACGAAAGACTGGAAAGCCAGCAGGCCAAGGGTGGCCACCAGCGAAAACAGGATGACAGCGATCGCCGGCAGCACCTGCGTCACCGCGGTGGGCTCGAGGAAGCGTTCGAAAGCGCTGTACAGCAGGTAGCACGACGACGAGGCGATGAGCAGCGACTGGCCGAGGCCGGCCAGTGCCTCGGCCTTGCCGTGGCCGAAACGGTGTTCGCGGTCCGCTGGCGACAGCGCGTGGCGCACCGCGAACAGGTTGACCAGCGAGGCCAGGCTGTCGAGCAGGGAATCCACCAGGGTGGCGAGCAGGCTGATGGAACCTGACCACTGCCAGGCGATGAATTTGACCAGGATGAGCAGCGAGGCGACGCTGACTGAGGCGTAGGTAGCCCAGCGCATGAGGCGGGCGCGGCGCGATGCCTGCGCTCTCCTCTGGCTACCACGCGACATGTTGCCTCCCGTCAGGCCTGGGCGGCGACTGAGGCGAGAATGCCCTGGTCACGGGCTGGCTGGCGCTCCGCGATCAGCGGCTCCGCCGAGTCCTTGACGAAGCGCAGCACCTGCCAGGGCAGTTCGCCGAGGAACACCGGCGAGGTGCCCGGCGCGCTGTAGGCCTCGCCGCGAATGCGCTCGTACTGTGCGGTCATCTCGGCTATCAGCGCCGCGCGTACATCGCGCGCCTCGCCGCCGGTGGTCACCCCGCCGTGAAACTGGTGGAAGGTGCCCTCGCCGAGCAGCACCACGTGCTCGGCACCGTCGAACTCACAGGCCCGCTTGTACAGGTCGAGGTTGACCAGGCCGCCGCCGCGCAGGTTGAAGCGGGTGTCCATGCCGCCCAGTGCGGCCCAGATGTCGCGGGGAATACTGATGCAATTGCTCTCGCTGTGCGGGCGGAAGAAGCCGGCGGCACAGGAACCGCTGAAACAGGCCACGTCGAACAGCCCGTAACCGTTGCCCGGCCAGCACACGGATTCGATCAGCGCCTGGTCCTGCTCGACCCCATAGCCGAGGTTCACCGCCTCCTGCTGCAGTTGGTCGCCGATGTGGTAGCCAGGCACGGTCACCACCGCCTGGTCGTGGAGCCGGTGACCGCGCAGCAGGTTGCGCACGACACCGGGTGTCACCATACGCGCGCCGTCGATCATAATGCACAGGTAGCGGCCACGGCTGATGCCGGCGCCGTGGTTGATGGCATGGACCGGGGTGGGCTCGCGCTCGGCGCGCAGGTGGTAGGAGAAATTGCGCGGCAACTGGGCGATAAACTCGCGGCGCAGGTTGTTGGCGGACTCGTTCTCGACCACGATCACTTCGTAGTCACCGGCACTCACCCCCTCCTGGTATTCGGGTGTCAGCGAATACAGGGTACGCTCCGCCTGCAGGGGCATGTCGTAGACGATGACGATGATGCTCAGGGCCGGGCCGCTGTTGCTCGACGCGGGCTGCGGTCCGTTCCCCGCACTCATTATTTTTCTTATGTGTGTCAGCATTGACGGTACACCTCAGATAGCCAGTTTTTGTAATTTCCGGTGCAGACGGCGAACCCGCCACGGAATCTCCATGCTCTCCCCCGACTCGGCGGAGCGCAGCGCCTCGTCGTAAAACTCCCCCTGCCAGGCCGTTGCATCGAAGCCCATCTCCCTGAGGACGTCGTACAACTTTTCCTGGAAATCATCCGGCGCTTCATCGAAACACAGGATTGGAAATGGGCGCCCGGTGTGCACCCGCAACAACCGCCGGTTGTATTCATACCACAGCTCCAGCCCCTGCTGGTGTGGCATGCCGCTGCGATTATGCAGCGAAGCGGCCACCGCCACCGGGTGGCGGAAAATGCCGATAAACTGCATGTGCGGGAACAGCTCGCGCCAGCCATCGAGGACCAGCAGGGTGCGCGGGTCCTTGAAACCAAATGGCGACTGCGCGGCGTAGCGGGCGAACAACTCGCGCGCCGCGAGCCGTGCCTGCTCGCTCCAGCGCACCGTGCCGGTCGGCGGCCTGTCCCAGGCGCCACCATTGGCCGCCAGTACACTGTCGTTGATGTCGACGATGTACTGGTTTTCTCGGTTGCCCTTGAGGTTGTAGGGGTTCCAGGTGTGGTAATCACCCAGGTACAGACCGGCTTCCTGCAACGATCCGGTGAGGCAACTGGTGCCCGAGCGGTGCATGCCCAGTACACACAGAATACTTCGCGGTGCTGCGAGCTGGCCGGGGCTGGGTTGTATCGTTGTTATCACGCTCCAGGCGACTCATGATCGCCCTGTAGAGGCGACTTCTTGGCAATTGAAATTCTGAATACCGCTAGTATATAGACTGGTATGGGGGCTGACCACACTGGGGTCACCCGGTAATACAAACTGGACGGACCATGGACTTCAAGGACTACTACGCACTGCTCGGGGTCGCCGAGGATGCCGAGACCAGCGAGATCAAGCAGGCTTACCGCAAGCTGGCGCGCAAATACCATCCGGACGTGAACCCGGACAAGGACGCGGAGGCGCGCTTCAAGGAGGTCGCCGAGGCCTGGGAGGTGCTCAAGAACCCCGAGCGCCGGGCCGAGTACGACGAACTGCGGCGCTACGGTGGGCGCCGGGCGGAGGACTTCCAGCCGCCACCTGGCTGGCAATCTTCCAGTGGCGCCTACTCACAGGAGTTCTCGGGGGACTTCTCCGAGTTCTTCAACAGCATGTTCGGCGGCGGTTTTGGCGGCGGGCGCGGGCGCGCTGCGGGCGGCTTCGACATGCAGGGCCAGGATGTGGAGATCGAGATGCCGGTGTTTCTCGAGGAACTGGTGGCCGAACAGCGCAAGCCGGTGGAATACGAGATCCCGGTCATCGAGGGCGGGCAGCTGCGCTACCAGCGCAAGTCGCTGAACGTGACCATCCCCAGCGGCGTTGCCGACGGCGAGCGCATCCGGCTCAAGGGCCAGGGCGCGCCGGGCAGCGGCAAAGGGCCGGCGGGAGACCTGTACCTGCATATCCGCATCGTGCCGCACCCGGTGTTCGACGTGGAAGGCCACAACCTGGTGCTCGCGGTACCGGTAGCGCCCTGGGAGGCCGCGCTGGGTGGCAAGGTGGTAATCCCCACCCTGGACGGCAGGATCAGCCTGAGCATCGCGCCAGGCAGCCAGAGCGGGCAGAAGCTGCGGGTGCGCGGCAAGGGCCTGCCCACACGCGATGGCCGCGGAGACCTGCTGGCGGTGCTCAAGGTGGTCATGCCGCCGCAGGCTTCGGAGTCTGCGGACGCATTGTGGCGACAGCTGGCGGAGCAGGCGGCCTTCGATCCGCGCAAAGAATGGGAGAAACAATAATGCAGGCAAAACTGTCCCTGGAGGAACTGTGCGCGGGCCAGGGCCTCAGCCGTTCGCTGGTGGTCGAGATGGTCGAGTACGAAGTAGTGCGGCCGGTGGCCGGCGAGCGCGACGCAGACTGGTTGTTCGAGGCCGGCGCCGCCCACTGGGCAAAGCGCGCCCTGCGCCTGAAGTCGGACCTCGACCTGGACTGGCTGGCGGTGGCGATGCTCGTCGACCTGTTGCGCGAGCGCGAGGCACTGGCGCGGGAAAACGCGCAACTGCGCCAGCGCCTGGCGCGGTTCCTGGCGCAGGACTAGCGGATCTGCGGGCTCAGAACTGGTAGACCAGGCCGACGCTGAACAGCGACAGGTTGTCGAGGTCGCTGGCGTCGAAGTATTCGTACTCGGCGCGCACCGCGAGATCGCCCAGTTCGATTGAGGCGCCCAGGCCAAACGCCAGGTCCTGGTCGCTGGCGTTGTCCTTGTAGCGGTTTTCCAACTCGTCGACGGCCGCCTTGAGTTCCGCTTCATAGGCGATCATGCCGCCCTTGGCGAAGACGTTCAGCGGGCCCAGGGGCAGGTTGCCGACGACAAACGCGTCCCAGCCGTCCACTGCCACTTCGCCGGGTATACCGTTGGACTTGTCGTTGACTTCGCCGAAATTCACGTACCCGGCTTCCACCGCCAGCAGGGAGAGCAACTGGAAGCCGACAAAGCCCTTGTAACCGAGATCGTCGCCGTCCAGCTTGAAGCTGCCGTTCTTGGCTTCCAGGTAACTGGAGCCCACGCTACCCCCGGCGTAGAACCCGGTATCCGCGGCAACGCCGGCAGACCCCGACGCCACCGCCCCAAATATAGAACCCAATAGTACGTATTTTACCTTCATCCCAGAGCCTCCCAGACGCCAGCGCGGACCCATTCCACAGGCAGTAATCCCCAAGCTGCCCGAAGTATATTTCAACCCACACCCCCAAACGCCAGAAAGTGGGGTCAGATACGACTTTTTTGATGAAATTCGCCACCCGATAGCCGTCACCAGGACGAGGCGGGCTCTGCACAACCGGACTGCCCGATGCACTGCTCTCCCGGCGGTACCGCCGGCGTGAATGCCCCCTATCTCATGACCTCTATCAATACCCTCAGCTCTGGCCAGCATATACTTTGCACAACAAAGCATAACAGGCGGCATCAGCCACCCGGGGCAGGCAACATGCAAAAGCACCCCATCGCCGCCAGGCTGGCGGCTCTCTACCTGGCCCTGTGCCTCACCGCCTGCGCCTCGCGGCCGCAGCAGGACTACGAACCGGTCGGCCGCTTGAGCCAGGTGGCGGTGGTCAGGTCTTCCGAGTTAACCGCCCTGCAACGGGTCAAGAGCACAGAAGAGAGCGTGATCGAAGGTGCCGAGGTCGGCGGCGGCTCGGGCATGCTCGCTGGCTCCGCCCTGGGCCTGGTCTGCGGCCCGTTCTTCTGGATCTGCTCCCCCGCCCTGGGCGGCATGGGGCTGATCGTTGGCGGTGTCGGCGGCATGGTCTACGGCGGTGTCCAGGGAGACTTCACCAGCGAGCAGGCTGAACGCATCAGCCGTCAATTGGCCGCGCTCAACCAGCACCGGGACCTGCAGCAGGAAATGTTCGAACAATTGCTGGGCGAGGTGCCCGCAACGCGGCAGCTGCCCGCGGAAACCGCGCCAATCCAGGTGTCGCCGATCATCACCCTGATCGAGATCGACGGCGACGACGACAACCGCATGCACCTGCATGTGAAGGCCATGCTGCTGGTCTCCTGGCAGGATGCCGCCGGCGAGATGCACCTGGGCAAGGAGGACTTCCAGGCGAAATCGGAGTCCGCCCCGGTGGATGAATGGTTGGCGCTGGGCGGTCGGCGCTTCGACGACTTCATCAGCCACAGCGTCACCCAACTCGCCGCGGACATGTCGCATTACATCGACGAGCATGCTGCCCCGGTGCAGGTCCCGTGAGCGGCGAACTGCAAAGCTCGCACCGCGCCGGGCGACGGCGCCTCGTGTACCTGGCCGTGGCCCTGCTCGGAGCTTGCGCCAGTATGCAAAGCTACCACCCCCAGCCGGGCGACGCCTTTCTCGTCGACGACCGCCAGCTGCTGTCCACGGTCAATGACAGCGACGCCAGCGTGGTCGCCGTGGCACGTATCGACGACAGCCGGGCACCACCCCAGCGCCTGCGTATCGAGGGTGCCGCTCCCGACGGCGGGGACCTCGCCGTCCTGCGTATCGAGCCGGGCCAGCACACGGTTAAAATACAGGTCTGCGAGGCGGGCTTCTGGACCTACTGCGGCACGGCCTACGTGGAGCTCACCGCCAACCCCGGTGAGTTCTATCGCGTGTACAGCAGCATGAGCAAAACAGGCGGCTATATCGAAGTCTGGATCGAAGAGCTGTACTCGTCCCACAGCGTGGTACCGCGCATGCGCTTCACCGGCCTGACACGCCACGGCTAAACCCACACCCGGCCCGCAAGCCCCCCCCGCCAGCCGCTCCGCGGCTGCCCCGCAACACGTCAGTTGCCCCGTGCCACGTCAGCACACCCCCACGCCGGGTAAAGTCGCCACCCTTTTGGCCGATACCCGGGTTACCCGGCTACCGCGGGTGGCGCGCGCTGCCAACGTGGCACGGGCGCGTGAAGACAGCGAAAGAACGGACGAGGAACCCATGAATATTCGATTGATCCCACTGGTAACCCTGACCGCCCTGGCCACCGTTTCCGCCTGGGCCGGAGAGACTTCCCACCACGCCGACGCCGGCCACGCGACGCTGGAACAGCAGCGCCACACCCTGGCCGAAAACACCCGTGGCAAAGGCTACGGCCCGCAGTCACCGCGTGATATCGACGCCCACGCCGGCCTCAACAAACGCGCGTTCAACAACGCTCCCCCCGCGGATGAAATGAACCTGTGCAACATTCATTTCCACAAGAACGCGGAGCATCGCGGCGGCGAGTTCTCGACCTACGCCGGTGATGGCGATGGCTTCGGCTATGGCAGCGGCTACGTGTTCTCGGGCGAATTGCCCGCCGCCAAGCTGGCGGCGGTAGACACCGAGATCTGCCCCAGCGAGCACGGCGGCCTGGCCCCGGGCGACACCATCGAGGTGCACTTCGTGCACTCCACAGCAGATGTGAAACCCGGCGCCACCCTCGGCGCCTGCGTCAACGAGGCGATCAACAACCCGCAACTGCGCGTGGAGGCCAGGGTCTTCGTGCTGGTCAACGACGACAGCGCGCCCGACTTCGCCGAAGTCGCCGGCTACGGCAAGCGCAAGCGCCTGTACCAGGCGCTGAACATGCCCACAGCCGGGGACAAGGCGGTTGAATATGCGGGCTCGACCACCGGCCCCGGCTACAACGAAAAAGGTTCACCCTACCAGGTGACCTGGCGCGTGGCCCCGGCGGTGACCGAACTCAACATCGCCAGCGTGGGCAAATGGTGCCAGGGCAACGATTTCGCCGAAGATCACGCCCACGGCGTGCGCAACCTGGTGACCAACCCGGAGTTGTTGTCGAGCATCGAATGAGACGCGGCGCACGGCAGGGCGCGGCCAACGGCTGCCGCCCTGCCGTTTTGCGCAGATACGCGTTGACGAGCCACACCGGGTTTGTCATATAGTTGACCTATGCCCGGGGAGGTGTGAATGCAAGACGATTACATTCAGGAACCCATAACCGAGACTTCTCTGTCGCTGTACTTCAAGCAGCGACTGTCTGAATACGCCAGGCGCTTGCGGCCGCCGCCGCACGAGGACACCTGCTGGTACATCGGCAGCATGCTCGAGCGCTTCGGCCGCACCGATCACCTGTTCGCCTACGACAACGGCCAGTACGGCCTGCGGCCCCTGGCCCTGCTCTACGGCGACGCCCTGGAAGCGCGCAACGAGCACGAACGCTGCCTCATCCTGCAACAGCTGGGCGACATGGCCCTGTTCCTCGGCGCCCTGTTCCCCGAGCGCTTCACGCGCCGCGGCATCCAGCAGGACTACGTGGCGGGCATGGGCGGCAGCGCCTACGACTATCTCGCGGACAACGCGCGGCGCAACCGGCATATCTTCGCCGAGTTATCGCATATGTTCACGCGCATGCTGGAGATGGTCGCCAGCGCCTGCACGCAGGACCGGCACATGGGCACCGAGGACATCATCGCGCTCTACCAGCACTGGCTGGACACCGGCGACCCGCTGGCGGAAAGCCGCCTGCGCGGCCTGGGTATTGCGCTATCAAGCAGCGAACGGATGCACTGAGCCACCCGGCTTCCGCACTCAGGGCGGCGCCACCCCCTGCCGGGCAAAATTGAGCAGCTTGTCGATCAGCCGCCGCGAGTAGGTGACGAAGTTGGACAATGCACCGGCATCGCGCCGCTCCGGGTGTGCCAGCAGCGCGAGCAGGTCGCGGTTGACGTCCTCCAGTTGCAGATGCAGGGCCTTCGCACGTTCCGACGTTTGCGGCTCGCGACCCTCGAGCATGGCGCGGTGAATCTCGTCGAACAGCGACAGAGTAGCGCCGGACAACTCGTGAATCATGCGCAGGATGTCACTCTTTAGCTCGATGTAATGACTGCTCATCATGCGCCGCGTGTTGAACAGGTCCTCGATCGAGTCGTGGATCTGGAACAGGTAGTCGTAGCGGGTAATCAGCGCCAGCAGCTGCCGCGACTCCGCCGCATCGGTAACGCTGGCTACCGCATGTGAAAAATAGGCCAGGTACTCGCGCTCGAGGAAGGCGATGTATTCCAGCCGCCGGCCGGCGGCCTCGGTAATGCCGCGGTAGTTGGACTCGATACTCAGGGTCACCTGGTTGTAGTTCTCCTCGAGGAACCCGAGCAGTGCCGCGGCGTTGCGCTCGAGGTCATCGCGCACGCGCACAAACTCCGAGTTGCTGTCGAACACCGGTATCGCCAGGCGCTCGAAATCCATCTTGCCCTCCCCCATCAGGCGCTCGATCAGGCGCGTGAACGGGTTGATGAAGGCGATGAACAGCACGCTGGTAACGAGGTTGAAGATCAGGTGGATATTCGCCAGCGCCACCGCCGGGGCCATGTCCACCTCGGCCAGGTGGTCGCCGAACAGCAGCAACAGGGGAAAGAACAGCACCACGCCGCCGACGTTGAACAGCAGGTGGCTGAGCGCGGTCTTCTTCGCCGCCAGGTCCATATTGATCATCGCCAGCATCGCCGTGGCGGTAGTGCCGATATTGGCACCCATGATCAAGGGCACCGCGTTTTCCAGGCTGAGCAGGCCCTGCTGGGCGAAGATAATCGCGAGCCCCGTGGTCACCGAACTGGACTGCACCAGCGCCGTAAACAGGCAGCCCACCAGCACCGCCAGCAGGGGGTTCTGCGGCTGCAACAGGTAGTTCACGAAGGCCGGCTCCTGCTGCAGCGGCGCCAGCGCGGAGGAGATCAGGTTGAGGCTGAAGAACACGAAGCCGAAATAGAAGATCGACTTGCCGAAGATCGACACCCGCCAGCGCAGCAGCGACAACACGAAGCCGATGATGATCAGCACCGGGGCAAAGGCGGTGAGCTTGAAGGCCACCAGCTGCGCCGTCACCGTGGTGCCGACATTGCTGCCAAAAATAATTCCCACGCTGTTGCGAAAGGACAGCACACCAGCATTCACCAGGCCGATGGCGATCACCGAGGTGGCGGAACTGGACTGGATGACGGCGGTGACCACGGCGCCGATCAGCACACCCACCAGCGGCACCCGGGTGGCGCGGGCGAGGAACTTGCGAAAGCGCTCGCCGGAGATGCGCTGGATTTCGGCGGAAAAGTTTTCCAGCCCGAAGACGAACAGGATGATCGCTGTCATCCCCGCCATGATCACGTGAATCGACTCCATCCCCGCTCAGCCCCGTCTACGCTGTCCTGTTGCGCGCAGTTTACAACAGGCCGGAGAGCAGCGTGGCGGTGCCGAGGAAGGAGAGAAAGCCGGCCACGTCGGTGACCGTGGTGAGGATGATCGACGAGGCGGTGGCCGGGTCCTGGCCCAGGCGCGCCAGCACCATCGGCACCAGCGCCCCGGCAATCCCCGCCATGACCATGGCGGTGACCATGGCGATGGCGATGACCAGGGCCAGCCCGGCGGACTGGCTCCACACCCACACCCCCAGTCCGCAGGTCAGCGCCAGCGCAGTGCCGTTGATCAGGCCGATCTGCAGTTCCTTGTTGAGCACCGTGCGCCACTGCAGGGTGCTGACCTCGCGCAGGGCCAGGCCGCGCATGGTCACCGCCAGCGCCTGGGAGCCGGCGTTGCCGGACTGCCCCGCCACCACCGGCAGCAGGATGGCCAGGGCGGTGAACTGGGCGATGGTCGACTCGAACAGGCCGACCACGGCGGCGGCGAGGAAGGCGGTGAGCAGGTTGATGTGCAGCCACACCAGGCGGCGCTTGACCGCGAACAACGGCGGCGACAGCGCGCGCTCATCGGCGCTGGCACCGACCATGCGCTGGATGTCGGCGGTCGCCGCTTCCTCGGCGGCCTGGAACAGGTTGGTGTAACGGATGATGCCGAGCAGTTTGCCCTCGTCGTCCACCACCGGGATGGAGTCCGAGCGCGAGCTGTCGAACAGCGCCACCAGGTCCTCCTCGGTGGCACTGAGCTGGGCCACCGCCTCCACCGGGTGCAGCAGGTCGGCCATCGGCGTCTCCGGTTCCGCCAGGGCCATGTCCTGCAGGTCGACGCGCCCGACCAGGGTATCCTCGGTGTCCACCAGGTACAGTGAGCGCACGCGCTGGGAGTGGGAACGGCGCAGTTCCGAGAGCGCTTCGCCGACGCTCTGCTCGCGGCGGTAGCGCGAGCGCAGGCGGTCCATGAAACGGCCCGCGGTGCGCTCCGGGTAGTCCAGCAGCTCCTCGAACTCGGTGCGGATACGGCCCGGCAGCGCCTCGAGTTCGGTGGCGCGCTCCTCCGGCGCCAGCGAGCGCAGGATGAGCAGCGCCGTGCGCAGGCTCGCCAGCTGCAGCACGCGGGCGCGGCGGTCGGGTTCCAGCGACAGGAACAGGTCGGTGAGGCGTCCGGGGTCGGCGTGTTCCAGCAGGCGGGTCGCCGCCTCCGCGGAAAGTACTTCCACCCGCTCGGCGGCGCTGTCGCGGCGCTCCAGGACGCGCGCCGCCTCCGCCGGGAATTCCCGCACATAGTATTCACGCAGCTCGTCGACCAGGTTCACGGGCGCCCCAGCAGCGATTCCAGCACCCGCCCACAGGTCGAGAGGTAACCGCCGGCGAGTTCGGTGACCACTTTTTCCAGGCTGAACTCGCCCGGACGGCTCTCGCCAGCGACGCGCTCCAGCATGCCGCGATTGACCACGCCGAGAATCCGGTGGCGGCTGTCTACCACGGGCATCTCGGCAAACTCGGCCCACTGCCGCGAGCGCAGCGCGGTAGCGGCATCGGTCAGGCCGCTGAGCGGCTCCAGGGTGTCGGCCACCTGCCCCACCGGGCGCGCCCGGTTGAGCCGCGCATAGGCCGCGCGCAGGCGCAGCATGCCCTGGTAACGGCCCTGCGCGTCCACTACCAGCACCGGCCGCGGCCGGGTATCGCTGGCGTCGGACAGCTGCTCACAGAAATCCCGGCACAGGACTTCGGCGCCGACGCGGATGAAATCCGGGCTGACCAGCGCCGCCAGGGTATGCCCGGGAAACTCCAGCAACTGGTAGATCGGGCCGCGCTCGCTCTCCGCCACGGTCTGCAACACGCCCGGGTACCGCGACTCGTGCAGGTGGGAGACCAGCGCCACGGCGTCGTCCGCCTGCGCGGCGACCAACAGGCGGCCGACCAGCGCCGCGTCCAGCACGCCGAGCAGCCCGGTCAGTTTCCAGCTCGGCAGGCGCGCACACAGGGCGGCGGCGCTGGCGGCGGGCAGGTCGGCGATGAAGGGGGCGAGTTCACCGAGTTCGCGGTTGGCCAGCAGTACCGCGACTTCCTCCGGCCGTGCGGCGGTGAACTCCAGGACCAGCGGGTCATCCAGCATCGGTGCTCTCCCCGCCGGGCGCAGTAGTGGACTCTTTACCAGTCTCTTTACCTGTTTCGGTACCGGCCTCGCGCACCAGCAGCACCTCTGAGTCGGCGAAGCGCGAAGTGGGCACGGTGGCGATACCGTCGCTGGACTCGAGCACCACGGCGGTGCTGAGCAGTTCGATGATGCGCCCCTCGACACCGTTGATGCGCACCACGTCACCGATGCGGTAGCGGTCCAGCGCGCGCCGCGCCAGCAGGTTTTCCACCAGCTGCCGGCTGCCCAGTGCGAAGGCCAGGGACAGCCCGCCGAAGAAGAAGCCGAGCAGGATGACGATCACGTTAGACAGGAAACTGATATCGATGGAGGTCTGCGCCAGGCCGGTGAGCACCGCGGCGATGATGACCAGTAACTGGGCGAAGCGCGGCACCAAGTGGTCGCTGGACAACCCCATCAGGCCCGCGACCAGGCTGCGCACCACCACCCCCAGCAGGTAGCCGGAGAGAATGATGAAACCGCCGAAGATCAGCTGCGGGATGTATTGCAGCAGGGCGTCCAGCCACTCCTTGACCACCGAGATGCTCAGCGCCTTGAGCGAGAGCAGCAGGAAGATCACCAGGGTGCCGTAGTACACGCCGGCGCGCAGGGACTGGCGCAGCATGCGCAGGTCGATATGCTCGAGCCGGTTGCGCGCCCGCCGCCGCAGGTAGGCCTCGAGGGCGGTCAGCCAGCGCTCGGCGAGGCGCGCAAACAGCGCGGCGACCACGAAACCGGCAATGGCGATGAGAATCGCCAGCAGTTCGGGGTGTTCATTGAGCATATCGGCGTTCATGTCAGTCCGGGTCGTCAGGCGTATCCACAGTGTAGTCTTCACCGGTCGGCGACGCCGCCGCGTGTTCCTCGCCGCGCGGGTCCAGCTCGAAACTGGCCGGCGCGACTTCCGAGGCCACCGCCTTGAAGTGTGTCTGGTCGCTGGCCTCGATGGCCCGCGGCTGGCGCAACAGCACGGCGAACAGTACCGAGAAGGCCAGGCACAGCACGGTGAATGACCAGAATAACGCGCTCCCTCCCCACACTGTCATCAACTGGCCGAGCAGGATCGGCGCGAAAATGGCACCCAGGCCATTGAGCAGGAGCACCGAGGTGCCGATCTCGACGAACTCGTCGCTGCTGGAGACATCCGCCGCGGTGGCCAGCGACACAGCATAGATCGGCATGGAAAAGGCGCCGAACAACAGCACGGCAAGCAGGAACCACACCTGTCCGTCACCGAGCGCGACCGCCGCGGAGGACAGCGCGCTGCACAGGGTGAGCAGCACCAGGATCTGGCGCCGGTCGCGGCGATCGGAGAGCCAGCCGATCGGGTACTGGCACAGGGCACCGCCGACAATGGCTGCGGTCATGAAGGCGGTCACCGCCATCTGCCCCTGGCCGTCGCTGTCGGCAAACACCGCGCCGAGGGACCAGAAGCTGCCCACCACCAGTCCGGAGAGCAGCGCCCCGGCGAAGGCTGAGTGGGAGCGATTGTAGAGTTTGCGGAAGCTGACCCGGGTGGCGGACACCGGCGCCGGGGCCATGCGCCGGGTAAGCCCGACGGGGATGATGCCCAGTGCCATGAACAGCGCCGCCAGGGTAAACGGGGTTGCACTCTCCACCGGCCCGACGTTGATCAACAACTGGCCCAGGGCCATCGCCGACAGGGTGAGGAAGGTGTAGGTGGCCAGGATCAGGCCGCGGGTCTGCGCCGAGGCCTGGCTGTTGAGCCAGCTTTCGATCACAGTGTACAGGCCGCTGATCGCCACCCCGGTAAGAAAGCGCAACAGCAGCCAGTTCACCCAGGCGTCGAGCATTTCCAGGCTGAGAAGGGTGCTGATCATGACCGCGCCGAGCACAGCAAAACAGCGGATATGTCCGACCCGGGCGATGATCCGCGGCACCACCACGCAGCCGACCACAAAGCCGGCGAAGTAGGCCGACGCGGTCAGGCCGATCAGCAACTCCGGCATGCCGTTAGCCGCTGCACGCAGGGGCAGCAGGGTCAGCTGCATGCCGTGGCCCACGATCAGCAGGACCGTGGACAACAGCAGGGAGAGAACGACGCGCAGTGCGCTCATGGCTACCTCAGGTTACCGCCGGTTGCTGGCATTGCGCCGCCGTCAGGACGCCGGTGCGGCCAGCTTGGGACGGGCGGCGCGCGGGGCGGAGCGTTTGCGCGCGGGGGCTTTGCCCGCCTTTGCCGCCTGGGTCACGTTGGCCGCCCGCGACCGCGCTGCCGACGCTTTCTTTACCGGGGTTTTCTTTGCCACAGCTTTCTTCACTGGGGCTTTCTTCACCGGGGCTGTCTTCGCCACAGCTTTCTTCGCCGCTGCCTTCCTGGCGGGCGCTTTCTTAACAGCGGCTTTCTTTCTGGCACCTGCCTTCTTTTTGGCCTTCGCCCGGGTCTTGCCCGCGGCCTGCTTGCGCGCGGCGTTCGCGCCGGTGGCCGAGGCAGCCCGTGTACGCGCCCTGCCCTGGCGCCGCACCGTGGCCTCCAGGTCGCCCAGCGCATCCTCCAGGTAGTCGAGCAGTCGCTGCATCTGCGGCACAGTCTTGCGACAGGCGATCAGGCCGAAGTCCACCGCCTCGTCGCGGCTGACCACAGTGATGTTGAGCGCGCCGTGGTCGATGATCACCGACACCGGGTAGATGCCGCACAGGCGCATGCCCTGCCAGTACATGGTGCGCCGCGGCCCCGGCACGTGGGAGATGATGACGTTGCCCAGGGTCTTGTCCGGGGCCAGGCGCAACAGGGTCTTGAAGGTGCCAGGCAACAGCATGGCGGCGGCGTAGGTCATGTACTGCCCGGAAGACAGCCGCTGGATGCGATCCTTGTTGTAATCCATGCCGGCCTTGATCGCGCGCAGGCGCTCGCCGGGGTCGTCGATATCGGTGGCCAGCCAGGTAATGGCGAAGGCCACCTCGTTGCCGGCCTGGTCGTCGTGGCGGCGCACCGAGACCGGCACCGCGGCATTCAGGGAAATTTCCGGCAGCCTGTCCATCTGTTGCAGGTACTTGCGCAGCGCACCGGCGCACATCGCCAGCACCACGTCGTTGAGCGTTGCGCCGTAGGCCTCGGCCACCGCGCGCATGCGCGCCGTGGAATAGGACTGGGCGGCGAAGCGCCGCGTCGCGCTGACCTTTTCGTTGAACACCGACACCGGCGCCTGCCCCGCCAGGGCCAGGTTGCCGTTTTTCTTGAACAGGTCGTAGACCGTATCGGCGATCTCCCGCGCCACCGGCAGGGCCGAGTGCAGGCCTTCGCGCGCCAGGGTGCGTACGGCGGATATGCCGCCGCTGAACG
Source organism: Mangrovimicrobium sediminis (assembly GCF_004745945.1). GTDB lineage: Bacteria > Pseudomonadota > Gammaproteobacteria > Pseudomonadales > Halieaceae > Mangrovimicrobium > Mangrovimicrobium sediminis. Next base: position 124,123 of record NZ_SRLE01000017.1, read on the forward strand.
GGTTGGGTACAGGCAGCGGGCGCGAATTCGACTTGATCGTGGTGACCTCCCAGGGCGCCGGCATACCCACCGAGGCCTCCGGCGTGGTGGCCATGGACTTGAGCATCAGGCGCATACCCGCCACACCGTCGACCAGCGCGTGGTGGATCTTGAAGTACATGGCCACGCGGCCGTCCTCCAGCCCCTCGATCAGGTACATGCGCCACATCGGGTAGGCGCGGTCGAGGTGCGCGCAATGCACCCGCGACACCAGCGCCAGCAGCTCGCGTATGCGTCCGGGTTTGGGCAGCGCGGTGTGCACGAAGTGGTTGGACAGGTCGAAGTCCTCGGCCTCTTCCCAGTAGTGCATGCCCATGCGCTCCACCAGCAGGCGGTTGAACGGCGGCTCGGGGTGGATGCATTCGCGCAGGTGGGCGGCGAGTTTTGCAGTGAAATCTGCGGCGGCCCCCTTCGGCGGTTGGTAGAGCGTCAGGGAGCCAATGTGCAGGGGCTCGCGGCGGCTTTCGACGCGCAGGAAGGCGTCGTCAATCAGGCCAATACGTTTCATCGGCAAAGGAAATCCACTTTTTATTCGGGAGAAACCGCAACTTCCAGAGCATAGACACCCAGCATCCCACAGGCAAGGGAGCACCGCTGACCCAGGTCAATCCCGCGCAAAAATACCGCGCAGCTGGCAACGCGCCGTGCGCTACAGGTACTGGGCTCGCCCCTCGCGCGCCGGCGCTACCGCCGCGGTGCCGTAGTCCGGGGTCAGGGCGCTGAGTTCGTCGAGCAGTGCGTATTCGCCATCGGAGAGCGTCAGCTCCGCGGCCTGCAGGTTGGCCGCCACCTGCTCCGGACGCGTGGCCCCGGTGATCACGCTGGTGGTGCCGCGCTGGCGCAGCAGGAAAGCCAGGGCGATTTCGGCCGCGCTCACCGAGTGACCGAGGGCGATCTCGCGCATCGCGTCGACAATATCGTGGACGCGATCGTGGCCCAGCATCGGCGCCACCTTGCCGCCGCGCCGGCCGGAATCCGTGGCCGAACCGTCGCGCCGGTACTTGCCGGTGAGAACACCGCCGAGCAGCGGCGCCCAGGCCATGATGCCGACCTGCTCGGACTGCGCCAGCGGCAGCATCTCCCGCTCCAGGCCGCGCGAGGCGATGGACCAGTGGTTCTGCACCACCTCGAAGCGCACCAGGTGTTCGCGCTCGGAGATACCCAGGGATTTCATCACCTCCCAGGCGAAGAAGTTGGAACAGCCCGCGTAGCGGATCTTGCCGTCGCGCACCAGGTCGTCCATCGCCCGCAGGGTCTCTTCCAGCGGCGTCACCGGGTCGAACATGTGCAGCAGGTAGACGTCGATGTAGTCCGTACCCAGGCGGCGCAGGCTGTTCTCACAGGCGGTCATCAGGTGCTTGCGCGAGGCGCCGCCGCAGTTCGGGCTGGCGCCCAGCGGCATGCCGCCCTTGGTGGCGATGACCAGGTCTGCGCGGTCGATGGCGAGATCGCGCAGCGCCTGGCCGATCATGGTTTCGGACTGCCCCGCGGCGTAGCCGTCGGCGGTGTCGAGAAAGTTGATGCCGCCCTCCACCGCGCGGGCGATGACCGCGTTCACCGCCGCCTGGTCGAGACCGCCCAGCTCCTTCCAGAATTCCAGTTCGGCGCCGCCGAAGGTATTGGTGCCCAGGCACAATTCGGACACCAGGAGGCCGGAGCGGCCCAGCTTGCGGTACTGCATGTCTTATTCTCCACGTCGGTTGTCGCGCGGTATTGTCACCACCCGGGGCGGCGCGGTGCAAGCGGGCTGTGCTTTAATAATCCGGCCGTTGCTGCGCCGGCCGCGCGCTGCGCCCCGTCATCCACGTCATCGAGGATCAACCATGTCACTCACCCTGTACCAGGCTACCGTCCCCACGTTTATCCAGATCGCCGGTGCCACCCGGCAGATTCTCGACAAGGCCGAGGCCCATTGCGCCGAGCACGGTGTGCCACCCGAGAGCCTGGTCGAAGCACGACTGATCGAGGACATGTGGACCTTCGCCTTCCAGATCAAATCCGTACGTACCCACACCGCGCGCGCACTGCAGACGCTGATGGAGGGCGGCACCTTCTCCCCGCCCGACGACCCGCTGGCCACCGACTTCGCCGGCCTCAAGGCCACCGTGGACGAGGCGCTGGAATACCTGGCCGCGGTTGACGAAGACGAGCTCGAAAACTGCGCCGAGCGCATCGTGCCCTTCGCCGCGGGCAGCTACAAGTTCGACTTCACCGCGCAGAACTTCCTGCTCTCCTTCGCCCAGCCCAACCTGTTCTTCCACGCCACCACCGCCTACGACATCCTGCGCGCGCGGGGCGTGGAGATCGGCAAGATCGACTTCCTCGGCGCGCTGCGCGTACAACCGGGCTGATGCCCGCGGCGGAGCAAGACGGGCGGGCGGCAGCGGAATTACCGCTGTCGCACACCGCGTGGCAAAACGGCCTGGATTGAAGGCAGCAACGGAGAACACACATGCGCGCAGAGATCAGGCGGCAGGACCTGGGCAAGGAGTTTTACACCGAGGAACGGTGTTTCATCACCGAGCTGTCGAACATCGAAGGGGACCCGGATGTCTCCATCGCCCGCGCGCGGGTGGAACCGGGTGTCACCACCCGCTGGCACCGCCTGCGCGATACCGCCGAGCGCTATGTGATCCTGAGCGGCGCTGGCCTGATGGAGGTCGGCGACCTGCCGGCGACAGAAGTCGGCCCCGGTGACGTGGTGCTGATCCCGCCACTGGAACGCCAGCGCATTACCAATATCGGCGGCGAGCACCTCATCTTCCTGGCCATCTGCTCGCCGCGCTTCCGGCCCGAGGCCTACGAGGACCTCGGCGAGGGCGACGCTTGAGCTCGATTCAGCGCCTGCACGCGAACGGCCGCCTGGCCCCGGTGGACGACCCGGTCGCCAACAGGACCAGCTGGGAGGCGGCGAAACCCGGCGGCGCGAATTTCAAAACCCAGAAGTTACTCCGCGAGGGCGGCAGTTTCGTGGTGCGCGGTACGCGCGGCTTCATCCTGTTCGGACTGGTGTTCCTGCTGCCGGGTATCGGCGCCGTGCTCGGCGGCGTTCCCTGGTTCGCCTGGGAGGGCGAGTACGGCACGGCGTTCTTCTTTGCCGTGTGGGGCACCCTGTTCGGCGGCGCGGGCGCACTGCTACTGCTCTCGCAAAAGCCGCTGACCATCGACACCTCGAGCGGCGTGTACTTTCGCGGCAAACGGGATTTCTCTGCCCCGGCGAGTCCGGACCGCGAACGCCAGGGCAGCCTGTACGACGTCCACGCCATCCAACTACTCAGCGAAAGCGTCTCCTCTACCGCGAGCCGCGGGCGCAGGGCACAGTACCTCAGCTACGAGTTGAACTTCGTGTTCGCCGATGGCGAGCGCATCAACATCATGGATCACGGCAAACAGGCAGACATCGAGGACGCCGCGGCGCAACTGGCCGCGGCGCTCAATATTCCGGTGTGGAAAGCCGGCTCCTAGCGGTTAGCGCCGGAGCCGGGCCGGGCTGATCAGCCGGCGGAGGCGGCCTGGCTCGGTCCGCGACCGCGACCACCACGGCGACGCCGGCGGCGCGCGGGCGCATCACCGTCAGCGCGCGGGGCCGTATTGCGTTGGCCGTTGCGCTGCCCGTTACGCTGATCGGAACGCGGCTCACTGCGCTGGTTCTGCGCCTTGCGTGGCTGGCCCGCAGGTTTGGAGGCGGGGAGTGCATGCTCCGGTTCGAAGCCCTCGATCACCGAGCGCGGAATCTGCTGGTTGGTCAGGCGTTCGATAGCACGCAGTTGGTCGGCCTCGTCGGCACTGACCAGCGACACCGCCTCACCGCTGGCACCGGCGCGACCGGTGCGACCGATACGGTGCACGTAATCCTCGGGCACGTTGGGCAGGTCCAGGTTGATCACATGCGGCAGCTGGTCGATGTCGATACCGCGCGCGGCGATGTCCGTCGCCACCAGCACCTGGATGCGGTTGGCCTTGAAGTCTTCCAGCGCACGGGTGCGGGCGTTCTGGCTCTTGTTGCCGTGGATCGCGGCGGCGGGAATGCCGGCCTTGTCCAGTTGCGTCGCCAGCCGGTTGGCGCCGTGCTTGGTGCGCGTGAATACCAGCACCTGGTGCCAGTTGTGGGTCTTGACCAGGTGGATCAACAGTTTCGGCTTGCGCGACTTGTCCACCGGGTGAATCTGCTGGCGCACCAGCTCAACCGTGGTGTTGCGCGGGGCCACGTCGACTTCCAGCGGGTCGTGTACCAGGCCCTTGGCCAGGGCACGGATCTCGTCCGAGAAGGTGGCCGAGAACAGCAGGTTCTGGCGCTGTGCCGGCAGTAGCTTGAGGATGCGCCGGATGTCGTGGATGAAGCCCATGTCGAGCATGCGGTCGGCCTCGTCCAGCACCAGGATTTCCAGCTTGCTGAAATCCACCGCGCGCTGCCCGTGCAGGTCGAGCAACCGGCCGGGGGTCGCCACCAGCACGTCGACGCCGCGCTCCAGGGCCTTGATCTGCGGGGTAATGCCAACACCGCCGAACACCACGGAGCAACGCAGGGGCAGGTGCTGGCCGTAGGTGGTCACGCTCTCGCCTACCTGGGCGGCGAGTTCACGGGTTGGCGTGAGCACCAGTGCGCGCACCTTGCGCGGAGCGGCGCGCTGGCCATCCGCCAGGCGCTGCAGCAGGGGCAGGGTGAAGCCGGCGGTCTTGCCGGTGCCGGTCTGGGCGGCGCCCATGAGGTCGCGGCCCTCCAGTACGGCGGGAATGGCCTGGGCCTGGATCGGCGTGGGCTGCGTGTAGCCCTCGGCAGCAACGGCGTCCAACAGTTCGCGCCGCAGACCGAGGTCCGGGAATTGCAATGCTTGCATTAAGAATCCTGAAGGTGGGTAGAGCGGGAAATACAGGGGGAGGCATACGAATACGCTGGGCCGACTATAGCCCAACGCTCCTACCCACTCCAGTAAATATTACCCTTTCGCGGCGCGCTCAGTGCCCGCGAAAACGCGGCGACCGCTTCTCCACCAGGGCCCGGGCGCCCTCCCGGGCGTCCGCGCTCCCGAACAGTTCGGCCTGCACACGCTCCTCCTCGTCGAGCTGTGCGGCGAGGTCCTGCTGCCAGGCGCGCTGCAGCAGGCGGCGCATCTCGCCCAGCGCCCGGGTCGGCCCGGCAGCGAGTTGCTGTGCCAGGGCCAGGGCCTCATCGGCGAAGGTCGCGTCGTCGTAGACGCGGTTGACCAGGCCCCAGTCCAGCGCCTGCTCCGCGCCCAGGCGCTGGCCGAGAAGCAGCACCTCACGCGCCCGTGCGGTGCCGATCAGGCGTGGCAGCAACCAGCTCAGGCCACCGTCCGGCGACACCCCGACGTTGCTGAAAGCGCCGAGGAAATACGCCGAGCGCGCCGCCACCACCATGTCACCAGCCAGTGCATAGGAAAAACCAAGTCCGGCGGCGGGACCATTGACGGCGGTGAGCACCGGGCAGTGCAGCTCGGCCAGCATGCGGATCACGCGGTGATGATGGGTGCCCAGCGAGAGACCGCTGCCGTCCCCGGCACCCGCGATCAGGTCCAGGCTGCCGCCGGCGCAGAAGGCGCGACCGGCACCGGTCAGCAGCAGGCAGCGCACTCCGCACGCCGGGTCGGCAACGGCGGTCACCGCCTCGAGCAATTCCGCGGACATGTCAGCGCACAGGGCGTTGAGCGCCCGCGGGTCGTTGAGGGTGATGCGGCAGACCGCATCGGAGACTTCGGTGAGCACCCTGGACATGCGTTGGAACGTCGTTAGAGATGTGTTGACAAGAATTTTTCATATTGACACTATCGTGTCAAATAAGAGGAGAATCCCATGACTCCCCGCGTACCGCTGACTGACCAGCAGATCGCGCAGTACCACCGCGACGGCGCGGTACTGCTCAAGGGTGTACTCAACACCGTGGAACGCGCACTGCTGGAAGAGGGCCTCGAAGAGTCCTACCACAACCCGGGGCGGCGCTCGACGCGCGCCAGCGACCCCCAGGGCGAGGGCGAAACCTTCATGGAATCCTTCCCCAGCCTGGGCAGCCCGAGCCTGCGGCGCCTGCTGGAGCTGGGCAGCATCCCCGAGATCGCCGCACGCATGCTGCGCGCGCCCTCGGCGCAGCTGATCCTGGACCAGGTCTTCTACAAGCGCGGCGGCCGGGTGATCCCCACCCCCTGGCACCAGGACACGCCCTATCTGCGGGTGCGCGGCGACGACATGATCCGCGTCTGGGTCAGCGCGGACTTCTCGCCCCGGGAACTCACCTTGCAAATCATCCGCGGCTCGCATCGCTGGGGTATCATCTTCGATCCCAACATCAGCGATGGAGGCAATGTGCGCAAAATAAACGAAGGCAAGATGCTGACCATGCATGGCGGTGGCGAGCGCGGCCCGCGGGTGCCCGATATCGCCAGCCACCCGGAGCGCTACGACATCCTGAGCTGGGACGTCGAGCCCGGTGACGCCCTGGTGTTCAACGGCAACATGCTGCACGCGGCGGGTGGCGCAAGCGGGCATCCCGCCCCGCGGCGCGCCTATACCAGCATGTGGGGCGGCCCCGAGCTGCGCTACATCGCGCCGCCGGACAACGCCATTCCCACCCTGGCGGAGATCAACCGGGTCGAGGTGCCCTTCGATTCACGGGTCGGCGACTACCCGACCGCCTTCCCGGTGGGGTGGTCCGCGTGAGCCGGGTCAAGTCCAGCCCGCTGATCCAGCTGGTCGACGAGGTCTCGCGCCTGCAGGGTCGCTTCACGAGCCTGTTCGAGCCGGTGCAGTCATACAGTGGCCTCAAGCGCATGGGCGACCTGGTCCTGAACGCCGTCTACGAGGCGGACTCACCGCCCACCGTGCCGCAGATCGGCCGCAGCCTCGGCCACCCGCGACAGGTGATCCAGCGCGTGGTCAACGAGCTGGCTGCCGATGGCCTGCTCGAGCGCCTGCCCAACCCGGATCACAAGCGGGCGCCGCTACTCGGCGTGACCGACCGCGGCCGGGCGCTGAAGGAGACCACCGACGACGTCGCCCTGGATATCGCCAACACCTTCCTGCAGTACGCGGCAGACGCCGAGGAGTGCACCCGGCTGGCGCGCGAACTGCGCGAGCTGCGCCGGGCCCTGGAGGCCTTCGCGCGCGAAACCCAGGAGGCGGACGAAGCATGACCCGCGCGGTCATGGCCGACGAGCTCGGCCCGCCGGAAACCTACTCGCTGCGCGACTACGACCCCGGTCCGCCCGGCCCGGGCCAGGTACGTGTCGCGATACGCGCGGCGGGTGTCAGCTTTGTCGATGTACTCAACGCCACCGGCAAGTACCAGGGCCGCACCGGGCTGCCCTTTATCCCGGGCAGCGAGTTCAGCGGCGTCGTGGAAGCCCTGGGCGAGGGCGTGTCGACACTGGAGCCCGGCCAAGGGGTCCTCGGCACCGCCTGGGGTGGCGCGATGGCCGACGTTATCAACGTGGAAGCAAAGGCGCTGTGCCCGATGCCCGAGAGCATGAGCTTCAATCAGGGTGCCGTGTTCAAGATCAGCGCACTCACCGCCTGGCACGCGCTGGTCGACCGCGCGCAGATCGCGCCGGGCGAGACCCTGCTGGTCCTCGGTGCCGGCGGCGGCACCGGCACCGCGGCGGTACAACTCGGCCGCGAACTGGGCGCGCGGGTCATCGCCTCCGCCTCCAGCGCTGAAAAGCGCGCCCTGGCCGAGGAATGCGGCGCCCATGCCGTCGTCGACACCCTCTCGGACAACTGGCGGCATGACGTGGCCACCGCCAGCCAGGCCAAGGCCGTCGACGTGGTGTTCGACCCCGTGGGCGGCGAGTACACCGAGCGCGCCTTCCGCAGTCTCGGCTACCGGGGCCGGCATCTTGTTGTCGGCTTCGCCGCGGGTATCGCGCAACTGCCCACCAACCTGCCGCTGCTCAAGGACGCGTCGCTGATCGGCGTAAACCTGCAGGCGGTGGCGGTGCACCAGCCGGAACACGGGCAGGCGCAGGTCAAGCAAGTGCTGCGGCTCGGCGCGCAGGGCAAGCTGCTGCCGGTGATCGAGCGCAGCCTGCCGCTGGCCTCGTTCGCCGAGGCCATGTACCTGGTCAGCGAGGGCCGCACTATCGGCCGCCTGGTTTTGACCATGGACTGAGCCGGGCCCGGTTGAGCGCCCCGGACGCCCGGTCTACACTGCTTGCGACCGCGGCCCGGGCCGCCCGCGCAAGGACTCCAGCATGACCCGCACCCTCCCGCTTTTTACCCTGCTTCTACTGTGCTTCACGCTCAGCGGCTGTGGCTACAACCGCCTGACCGCCGGCGACGAGCAGATCAAGGCCGACTGGTCCGAGGTGATCAACCAGTACCAGCGGCGGGCCGACCTGATTCCCAACCTGGTGCGCACGGTGGAAGCCTTCGCCAAGCAGGAGCGCGACGTGTTGGTCGGCGTAACCGAGGCGCGCTCGAAGGTCAGCTCGATCCAGGTGACGCCGGAGATGATCAACGACCCGGCCGCCATGCAGCAGTTCCAGCAGGCCCAGGGCCAGCTGAGCAGCGCGCTGTCGCGCCTTCTGGTCACCGTCGAGCGCTACCCGGAGCTGAAATCCGACGCCAACTTCCGCGACCTGCAGGCGCAGCTCGAGGGCACGGAGAATCGCATCACCGTGGCGCGCAACCGCTACATCGACGCGGTGCGCGAGTACAACACGCTGGCGCGTTCCTTCCCCACCAACCTCACCGCCATGGTCTTCGGCTTCGAGGTAAAACCCAACTTCAACGTGGAGAACGAGGCGGAAATCGCCAAACCGCCGGAGGTCAATTTCGGGGGCGGCAACTGACCCCGACGGCTGAGTCCACATGCCGCTGCTGCGACTGCTCATACTGGCCTGGCTGTGCCTGGCCTGGCCGGCGACGCACGCGGCAACCCAGCCTGTCCCCACGCTCAAGGCGCGGGTCACCGACCTCACCGGCACCCTGGACACGTCCCAGGCCACGTCACTGGAGCAGGCCCTGGCGCAACTGGAGCGCGATACCGGCAGCCAGGTCGCGGTGCTGCTGGTGCCGACCACGCAGCCCGAGGACATCGCCGCCTTCGCCATCCGCGTGGTCGACAAGTGGCAGCTGGGCCGCGAAAAATTCGATGACGGCGTGCTGTTCCTGGTCGCTATCGAGGACCGGCGCATGCGCATCGAAGTGGGTTACGGCCTGGAGGGCGCAATCCCCGACGCGCGGGCCAAGCAGATTATCGAGGACATCGTCGCGCCGTACTTCCGCGGCGGCGACATCGCCGGCGGCATCGCGGCCGGTACCGAGGCCATCGGCAAACTGGTGCGCGGTGAAAACCTGCCGCCACCCAAGCGCGGTGCGCGCAAAGGCGACTCCGGGGACGGCCTCGCCGACACCTTCCCGGTACTGGTGTTCGTCGCCCTGTTCGCCGGCGGCGCCCTGCGCGCCTTCCTCGGCCGCCTGCCGGGGGGCCTGGCCACCGGTGCCCTGCTCGGCATCGTCGCCTACATCATGGTGGGCATTGTCATGTTCGCCCTTGCGGTGGCCTTTTTCGGCTTCCTGTTTACGCTGCTCGCCGGCGGCGGGCGCAGCAACAGCTGGTCGGATCGCGGCGGCTTCGGCGGTGGTTTTGGCGGCGGCGGGGGCTTCGGCGGTGCCGGCGGATTCGGCGGCACCGCCGAAGCC
>NZ_SRLE01000018.1 GCF_004745945.1 Mangrovimicrobium sediminis
AGATGTGTATAAGAGACAGACCGTCCCCAGACTGCCGCACCAGCCCCCACCACGCTGACCATATCGTTCTCCCCGGCCCGCCGCGCGCCCGAGAATGACCTGTTTTGCCACTGCCATGCCGCCCGCGCGCGGTACAATCCTGTGCGAAGAATCCTCCGCATCCCGACAGGAGCGCGCCCATGTCCTCCCTCATCCTCTCCCGCCGCGACCTCGACTTCCTGCTCTACGAGTGGCTGGACGCCGGCGCCCTCACCGCCCTGCCGCGCTTCGCCGAGCACTCGCGCGAGACCTTCGACGCGGTGCTGGACATGAGCGAGCGCATGGCCACCGACCTGTTCGCACCGCACTACCGCAAGTCGGACCTCAACGAGCCGCAGTTCGACGGCGAGCGGGTGAGCATCATCCCGGAAGTCGGCGAGGCGCTGGCGGCCTATCGCGACGCCGGCCTGTTCGCCGGCTCCCAGGACTACGAGCTCGGCGGCATGCAGTTGCCGCTGCTGGTGGAAAAAGCCGCCTTCGCCTGGTTCCTCGGCGCCAACGTGAGCACCGCCGCGTTTCCCTTGCTGACAGTCGGCAACGCCAGCACATTGTTGCAGCACGGCACCCCCGAGCAGGTGCAGACCTTCGCCCTGCCGCAGCTGGAGGGCCGCTGGTTCGGCACCATGTGTTTGTCCGAGCCGCAGGCGGGGTCGTCACTATCGGACATCACCACCCGCGCCGAGTACGTCGGCGAATCGCCGCTGGGGCCGCAGTACCGTATCACCGGCAACAAGATGTGGATCTCCGCCGGCGAGCACGAGCTGGGCGAGAACATCGTGCACCTGGTGCTGGCCAAGGTGCCGGACGATGTTCATCGTGCCCAAGTTCCTGCCCGGCGCGGACGGCACCCCGGGCGAGCGCAACGACGTGACCCTGGCCGGGCTCAACCACAAGATGGGCTACCGTGGCGTCACCAACTGCCTGCTGAATTTCGGCGAGGGCACGCACTTTCGCCCGCAGGGCGAGGCCGGCGCCATCGGCTACCGGGTGGGCGAGCTGCACCGCGGACTGGCCTGCATGTTCCACATGATGAACGAGGCGCGCATCTCGGTGGGCCTGGGCGCGGCGATGCTCGGCTATACCGGCTACCTGCACGCCCTGGACTATGCGCGCAACCGGCCCCAGGGGCGGCCGCTGACCGCGGCGGGCAAATCCGCAGACGCAGCACAGGTAAAAATCATCGAGCACGCCGACGTGCGCCGCATGCTGCTGGCGCAAAAAGCCTACGCCGAGGGCGCCCTGGGCCTCAGCCTGTACTGCGCGCGGCTGGTGGACGAGGAGCGCAATGCGGCGGATGCCAGGGCCCGCGAGCGCGCCGCGCTGCTGCTGGAAATCCTCACCCCCATCGCCAAGAGCTGGCCCTCGCAATGGTGCCTGGCGGCCAACGACCTGGCGATACAGGTGCACGGCGGTTACGGCTACACCCGCGACTACAAGGTGGAGCAGTTCTACCGCGACAACCGCCTCAACCCCATCCACGAGGGCACCCACGGCATCCAGGCCCAGGACCTGCTGGGGCGAAAGGTGGTGATGAAGGACGGCGCCGCGCTGCAATTGCTGGCGGAAACAGCGCTGGCGACAGTGGCGCGGGCCGCGGCGACCGACACGCTGGCCACCTCGGGCGCACAACTGGGCAGCGCACTGGAGGAGATCGGCAAGGTTACGCAGACCCTGTGGTCCGCCGGCGATCCGCAGCGCACCCTGGCCAACGCCAGTGTCTACCTGGAGGCCTTCGGCCACGTGGTGCTGGCCTGGATCTGGCTGGAACAGGCGCTGGTGGCGCAGGCTGCGCTGGAGCACGCAACAAGCGAGGAAGAAACGCACTTCTACCGCGGCAAGCTGCAGGCCTGCCAGTACTTCTACCGCTGGGAGCTGCCGCGCATCGGGCCGCAGCTGGCACTGCTGGCCAGCCTGGACACCACCACCCTGGACATGCCGGAACGCTGTTTCTGAGCCATCGGGCCAGGGCCGGCGCGCCGCCACACTCTCACGGAAGGGCGACTCGCGAGGGCAGCGGGCCCGCCCGGATGCGAGGCCTTGCCGCCGGCGGTATGCATCGCCGCCTGCCCGGCCTTAACCGCATTTTTCACATGGAAAAGACCGCCCGGTGTATCGACGTGACCGGCTGGCCACTTTGCGCGAGAGAGACTATAAAGGGAGAAGTCGCCGCGGTAATGCGACCCTCCCGTACACATCAAGGAAATACACAATGTTGAAAGATTTCAAAGAGTTCGCCATGCGCGGCAACGTGGTCGACATGGCGGTTGGCATCATCATCGGCGGCGCCTTCGGCACCATCGTCAAGAGCCTGGTCAACGACGTGATCATGCCGCCGATCGGCCTGTTGCTGGGTGGCGTGGACTTCAGCGACCTGTTTGTCACGCTCAAGGAGGGGAGCACCGCAGGGCCTTACGCCACACTGGCCGCCGCCCAGGAGGCCGGCGCGGTGACCATCAGCTACGGTCTGTTCATCAACGCCGTGATCAGCTTCCTGATCGTAGCCTTCGCCGTGTTCCTGCTTATCCGCTCGATCAACAAGCTCAAGACCGAGGAGGAAGCGCCCCCGGCGGAGCCCACTACAAAGGAGTGCTCACACTGTTTCAGCGAGATCCCGATCAAGGCGACCCGCTGCCCCCAGTGCACCTCCGAGTTGGGCTGACCCGCTCGGCCTGATCCGCTAGCCCTGGCCCGCTAGCCCTGGCCCGCTGGCCCTGGCCCGCTGGCCCAGACCCGCTCGCCCTGGCCTGCGGGTTCAGGCACTCGGCTGGCGGCCGAGCAGACGCGACCACAGCCTGCTCAGCCAGCCGAGGAACCCGCGGGATTCCCCCACTGCGGCGGGCGCGCCGACCGGCACCGCCACCTGCTCGATTTCCTCTTTTAGCCGGCTGGAAAAGGTTTTGGCCATCTGCGGCAGCAGCGGCTTGCACATGGCCTCCCACATCGGGGCCATCTGCCCGCTCCCCTCCACCCGCACCTGCAGGCCGACCTCGGTCGAACCGTCGCCGCTGCGCGCGGCCGTATAGCTACCGCCGCCAACCACCGGTTCGGCCTCCAGCGAGTAGGTGAAATCCACCCGGCCCGGGCCGTCCCACTGGTCCACGTGCACCAGCACGTTGACGGTCTTCACCAGGCCGCCGGCGCCGACCTTGATCACCCAGCGCGAGTCGTGCTCATCGATCACCTCGCAGCTGTGGCAGCCAGGGAACAGGTTGGCCCACTTGGTAATGTCCTGGACGTAGTCCCAGACCTCGTCGATGCCGGCCTCGATGACCAGCCCGTGTTGCGCTTCTATCATTATTCTTTCCCGGATCCGTGTGGGTCGATGGCGGTTTGCAGCAGACAAATGCAGGCTCGCGCGGCGTCGCATTCCACCGGGCTGCCGCTGGGATTACCCCGCCGCAGTAATACCGTCCGCGCCCGCCTGGTGCAAGCACACGGTATGCGATGGCGGTCCACGCAGCGGCTCAATGCCCCGACCTGGCAGTGTCTTGGGATCACCTTGTAAATCCTCGAATAAGCGGGCTGCATTGCGGCACAGCAGGCCGCCGCACTGACAGGACTCAGGAGAAAGCCTCCTCGCCGAGCAGCGTGGTGCGGTGCATCTCGCGGCCGCTATCCAGCGGGTAGGGCTCGGCGCGGTGCAGTACGCCGGTGTTGTCCCAGATCAGCAGGTCGCCGGGCGTCCACTCGTGGCGGTAGACGAACTCCGGGCGGGTGGCCCAGGTCAGCAGTTCTTGCAACAGAGCGGCGCTCTCCGCCGGGTCCATGCCCTCGACATGGTCGGCGTGGCAGCCGATGACCAGGGACTTGCGACCGCTGGCGTGAGTCCACACCAGGTTGTGGGTACGGTCGGGGATGCTGTTCCAGTAGGCGACGTTGGCCTCGGTGGGCGCGATACCCGCGTTGCGCATGGAGGTCTTGAAACTGTGCACCACGCGCAGCCCGCCGATGCGCTCCTTCATTTGCGGCGACAGCGCCTCGTAGGCAGCGTAGGAATTGGCGAACTCGGTCTGCCCGCCGGTGGCCGAGAGCACCCGGCCGGAGAGCAGCGAGGCGAACACCGGCACGCTGTCGTGGGTGCCGTCGATATGCCACAGCCAGGAGCCCTTGAGGTACTCCGCGCGCTCGTTGGCGTTCTGGTCCAGGGTGATCTTGAAGATGTTCTTCTCGCCCTCCTCGCGCAGCGCCCCCATGCTCGCCGCCAGCGCCACCTGCTGCTCGTCGCTGAGGTTGATTTCGCGGAACACCAGCACGCCGCGCTCGACCAGCAGCGATCGCAGGGCCGGGCCGACCCCGGGTTGCAGCAACTGCTCGGGCGTGGCGAACACCTCGCTGCCGATCAGCGGACCCAATGCCATCGATTCGAAACTCATGCCTGTCTCCTGCTGTGCATTGCACTGTTATTGGTCGCGCGGGTATTGGTGGTGCCGGTATTGGTAGCGCCTGTATTGTTAGCGCCGGTATCTGTGGCGGGCCAAAGTCGCGCGAAGCGAAGCCGCACGATGGGCGCAAACAAACCGCCCGCTGGCGGCGAAAACCTAATGCTACCGGGTGGTTCTTTTAGGCGTCAAGCCCTGTGTTCAGCGACAGGCCCTGCGCCGGGCAGCAGACGCCGAATTAGCCATCGAGTCGCGCGAAGATGTAAGGCCCGGGAGAAAACCAGGGAAAAGGATACCTACCACTCCCGCCGCGAGCTGAGCAGGATGTGCACCGCTGTGTCCACCCACTGGCGGCGCTTCCTGGCGGAGACCGGCGTGTTGGTGAGCATGACGCTGAGATACCAGCCGCGGATCATGTGGATGAACACCTCGGCGACACCGCGGGGATTCGCGCAGGGAATGCCGTCCGCCTCCGCACACTCGCTGACAAACCGCGAAATACGCTTGATGCCGAGACGCGCGCGCTCCTCGGCCTCGGCGCCGAGTTCAGGAAAGCGATGGGATTCGCTGTACATCAGGCGGTTCACGCCGAGGAACTCCGGTTGCTGGCTGAGTTCGAGCATGGTGTTGGCGTAGGCCTTGAGTCCGGCCTCGAGATCCGGGCGGCCGCTGCCCGAGGTGAGCAGCCGGGCCGGCGCCGAGCGCTCGATCTGCTGCTGCATGATGGCGTGGAACAGCGCCTGCTTGGACTCGAAACGGGAGTAGACGGTGTTCTTGGAGATGCCCGCCTCGCGCGCCATGCGGCTGATGGAGGCGCCGCCGTAGCCGTGCTGCATGAACTCCTGCAGCGCCAACTCCAGCAGGCGGCTGTCGATCTGCGCGACGTCCTCCTGCCGCGGCCTGCCCGGCGTGCGCCGCGACGCCTTCAGGCTCTTTTCCGTTCCCGCCACGCTGCACCCCCTGCCGCAACAAACCCGCGGCAGGTTACCACCTCGCGGCGGCCCGGTGTAGCGAGGCGCCCGGCCTCAGCCGACCATCTTGTAGCCGATGCGCAGGCCGCCCCAGTGCTTGCCGCGCACGCTGATCGGCGCCGACAGGTCTTTCATCATGGCGAACTTGCCACCGCCCATGTCGCGGCGGTAGGTCTGCAGCAGGAACGGCTTGGTGTTCTGCCCGGCGGCGAGGCCGGTGCGGTCCTTGAACAGGCGCCGGTTGCGGCTGTTGGCATTGTTCCACACCGGGTCCTGGCGCTGGGGCATGGAGAACTTGCGGTTGTGGGTGGGCAGGTAACCGTTGCGATCCACCGCGGCGCAGAACACCACCGCGTCGGAGAACGCCAGTACCGGCTCCTGGATGCCCGGCAGCACGCGGTCGGTGAACTGCGTGAAGCGGGTCGTCACCTGCTGCGGGTTGGTGCCCGCTACCGGCACGTAGCGTTCGTCGAACAGGTCGTCGAGGGTGATCTCGCCGTTGCGGATGCCCTCTTCGAAAGCCTCGGAAATCATCCGCGCGCGCTTCTGGATCTGGTCGATGATCTCCGAGTCCACGGTCTTGAAACCGGAGTCGGCGATAATGTCGATCAGGCCCTCGGCGTGGTCCAGCACGCCGCCGATGCGACGGTCCGCATGGGCCAGGTCTTCGCTGGTGGCCTCGACGCCCTTGACCAGCGCATCGATCTCGCCCATCACACCGGCGCAGCGGTTCTTGTTCTCCGCCGCGGCGCCGTTGATATTGCCCACCAGGTCCTCGACCTCGTGGAAGGCCTCGGCGAAGTGTTCCACGGTGGTGTTGATCACTTCCACACCGCCGTTTACCGATTGCGCCTTGCCGATCGCGTCGTTGCTCTCGCGAATCAGGTCGCCGATCTGGGAGGTGAGCGTGCTCAGGGTGCGGTTGATCTCGTCGGTGGCGCCACCGGTACGCTGGGCCAGGGTTTTCACCTCGGCGGCGACCACCGCGAAGCCGCGGCCCGCCTCGCCGGCACGCGCCGCCTCTACCGTCGCGTTGAGCGCCAGCAGGTTGGTCTGGGCAGCGATCTGCTGGATACCGTCGGCGATCTCGCCGACCCCGTTGAGGGACTCCTCCAGTTTCTTCAGGCGCTGCTCGAAGCTGGCCACGGCGGAGACCAGGTCGCGGATATCGGTGACCGCGGCCTGTACCGCCGCACGCGACTTGTCGCCCTCGGCGGCGGATTCGCGGGCCACCTTGTCGGTCTGCACGCTGGCCTCGTTGATGGCCTGCATCCCCGCGCCCATCTGCTTGGCCATGTCCTCGAGGTAGTGGAATTTCTCCAGCTGGGCGGCGACGAACTTGGTCACCGTATCGATGGAGCCGGCGATATCGGCAATATTGACCGAGACGAACTCGCCGCGGCGCGACAGTTCCGTGGTGAACGCGTTGACCCGGTTGACGTCCGGCACACGGCTTGCGCTGCCTTCGGCGATGTCGGGTACTGCGGTGAGGTGTGGCTGTTGCATGCGCATCTCCCGGGAGCGTCTTATGCTGGTTCTCCGGCTTTCGGCCGATCTTGAAAAAAGTTTAGGACTAATTTCTCGCCGGACCCGACAGGCCCGACGGCAGCCGCAAAACCCGGTGTCGTGTTACAGTGGCGGACCCCGAAAGCGCGCCCTGACGCGCGTGCAGAACCCACAATAAACCGACAAGGAGCACCCCGTGACCGACAAATCCGCCGCCCTGCGCGCCCTGTTCGAGCAGCGCGACCATTTCATCGCCGCCGACGCCTACAGCGTGATGACCGCCCGCATCGTCGAACAGGTGGGCTTCAAGGCCGCCTACCTGGGCGGCCACGCCTGCAGCGCGTTCCACTACGGCATCCCGGACAACGGCATCTTCTCCCAGGTGGAACAACTCGAGCAGGCCGCGCGCATCGCCGAGTCCATCGATATCCCGCTGATCGCCGACGCCGACACCCTGGGCGAGACGGTCGCCGACGCCTATCACATCACCCGCCGCTATATCCGCGCGGGTATCGCCGGCTTCCATATCGAGGACGAGGTCAATCCCAAGCACTCCGCCTACGACAACGGCCTGATCAGCATCGCCGACATGCAGGCGCGCATCGAGGCCTGTGTGGACGCGCGCGGGGACTCCGCCTTCGTCATCATCGCGCGCTGCGACGAGCTCTACCCCAGCGCCTATGGCGGCGGTGGCGGCGGCGATATCGAGGAGGCCATCGCCCGAGGCAAGGCCTACGTGGAGGCTGGCGCCGACGCCCTGTGCTTCCCGCTGGTGCCCGCCGAGGTAGCGGCCAAGTTGCAGGAGCGCATCGACGCGCCCTTCGTGGTGCTCGGCCCGCCGGTGCCCACCGCCACCTGCACCCTGCACACCGGCTGGGGCTGGATGGGCGCGGCCAAGTTGCACCTGCAATATGCGAAGGAACTGATGGAGACCGGCAGCGTGAGCTTCGACCCCAGCTTCCCGGAAAAGGGCTCGCTCATCGAGCAGGACCTCTACGACAGGCTGATCGGCGAGTGGGCGACGAAAACCGGCCGCCCGGTGCGCGGCGGGTGATCCAGCGGGGCCCGCGCGGCGTAACGATCTGATACCGATCACGCCGCGAGGGCCCCGACATGCGCAAGTTACTCAACGGACTGAAAATACTGCTGCTGGCCGGCGGCCTGCTCGCCCTCGGCGGCTGCCGTATCGAGACCGTTCCCTACGTGGACGTGCCCAGCTACATGGGCCTGTGGTACCAGATCGCCGCCAACCCGGTGTTCTTCAACGAGGACCTGGTCGGCGTCACTGCCGAGTACAGCCTCAACGAGGACGGCACCGTGAAGGTGATCAACCAGGGCTACAAGGGCACCCTGGACGGCGAGTTGGACCGCATCGAGGGCGAGGCCCGGGTGTTCAACCCACGCACCAACGCCAGCCTGATCGTCACTTTCCCCGACGTGCCCGACTTCCCCTTCCCCAACTACCTGATCGTGGTGCTGGACGACGCCCAATACCAGTATGCGGTGGTGACCGACCCGCTGCAGAGCACCCTGTTCGTGCTCAGCCGCACCCCGCAGATGGACCCGGCCCTGTACCAGAACATCCTGTCCATGCTGCAGGCCAAGGAGATCGATACCTCCAGCCTGGTGCTCACGCCGCAACCGCTGCCCTGAGGCCATTTGCGCCGCCGGGCTGCGGACGCCGCATCACTCGCGGTAGTAGACCAACTGGTGGGTGGTGGCGAGCAACTCGCCGTCCACCCCCCACAACTCTGCCACCTGGTCGAAATACCCGTCGCGAAACCGCGAAGCCCGGGCTGTCGCCAGCAACAACTGCTCCCCCTGCTGCACCAGCAATCCCGCATCGGCATGGAAATAAGTGGTCAGGGTCACCGTGCCGATTGGCGTCAGGCGCTGGCGGCGCACGAAAATGCGCGGGAAGAAGGCGTCGCTGAGGGCGGCGAGTGAACAAAAGTCCAGCGGGCGCGGCGGCTGGTCGCGCAACCACAGGGTGGTCACCGAGTCATCCCCCTCCACGCCGCTGAGGTCGATACCGCCCTGCACGGTGCGGATCTCGTAGTTGCGTATCCACACCGGCAACCCCTCGAACCAGCCCAGGGCAGGTACTTCGCCGGCCGCGGGCGCGGTCGGCGGGCTGGCCTCCGCCGCCGACCAGGTCTCCCGCCGGCGGGCGAACACCGCGGTGGCCGTGGCCACGACCTCCCCCGCCTGCGTCATCTCCATCATCCAGTGCTGGGTCGAGCGGTTGCTGCGCGCGGCCCGGGCGCTCACCTCGAAGGGCGCGTCCTCCACCGGCGCGGCGAAATTGACCGTGAGCGCCACCGGCTCGCCCTGGCACTGCGGCGATTCCAGCGCTGCGCGCATCAGAGTCGCCGCTGTGACGCCGCCGAAGGGGCCGACAAAGTTCGCGTATTCGGCGCTGGGGAGCCCGGTGTAGCGGCCGTCGCCGCTGGACTGCAGGTGGGTCGCCCGGTCGAAGGGGTGGGTGTCGCTGTCGGCTGGCATGGCGCTCTCCACTGGCGGTGAAGCGCGATGGTAGCACGCGGCGCGTTGACCCTGAATTGCCGCCCTTGCTACTATAGTGACGAACACTCGGTTGCCTAGCTGTTCTCCGACAGCATCCGAGTCACGCCCGCAACACAGGTTCGATAATGACAAACACAGAACCCGATTTTTTCAGCGACCCGGCGGTCATCGACGATCCCCGCGGCTATTTCGACCTCAAGCGCGCCCAGCACCCGGTGGCCCGCGAGCCTTACCACGGCACGCTCATGGTCACCGGCTACGATGCGGTGCAACAGGTGCTGCTGAACAGCGAAGGCGCGTTCTCGTCCGCCGCCTCCGTGGTCGGCCCGCTACCGCCGCTGCCGTTCACGCCGGAGGGCGATGACATCAGCGCCCAATTGGAGGCGCACCGCGACGCGATGCCCTGGAGCCAGCACATTGTGTGCTTCGACGGTGAACGACACACCCACTACCGCGCGCTGATGGCGGGCATTCTCAACCCGCAGCGCATCAGGCAGAACGAGGACTACCTGTACGGACTCGCCGACCGCTTGCTCGATGAACTCCTGCAGAAGGACCGCTGCAACATCGTCCCCGAGTACGCGCACGCGGCGACCACCTATGCGATTGCCGATCTCATGGGCATTCCGGTGCCCGACCGCGCGGAGTTGCTGGCCCTGATTGGCGCCCCGCCCAGCCAGCTGGAGGGCGACGCTGTGCACAAGGTCGGCCCGGACCCGCTGGTGTTTCTCTACCCGCGCTTCGAGCACTACCTGCTGGCGCGCCAGGCCGAACCCTGCGCAGACCTGATGTCGGAAATCGCCAACGCGAGCCTGCCGGACGCCAGCGCACCCGACTTCGCCACGCTGGTGCGCCTCGCCTGTTTCCTGTTTGGTGCGGGGCAGGACACCACCTCGCGACTGATCGCCATGGGCGTGAAACTGCTCGCGCAGGACCCTGAACTGCAGGCGCGCCTGCGCCGGGAGCCCGAACGCATCGCCGACTTCGTTGAAGAAACCCTGCGCTACGATGCGCCGGTGAAGGTCGCCTACCGCCTGGCACTGCGCAAAACCAGCGTCGCCGGCATCGAGATTCCCGCCGGCACACTGCTGACGGTGTGCCTGAGCGCGGCCAGCAACGACCCGGCGCATTTCAGCCATCCCGACAAAGTCGATATCGACCGGCCCAACGTGCGCGACCACATCGGCTTCAGCAAGGGCCGCCACACCTGCATCGGCGCACCGCTGGGACGCCTGGAAGCGCGCATCGCCCTGGAACGCCTGCTGGCGCGCACCGCGCACATCGAACTGGACCCGGCGCACCACGGCGATGCGGGGGCGCGACACTTCCGCTACGAGCCGACCTATACCTTTCGCAGCCTCGCGGATCTTTACATTACCTACACGCCCGCCTAGCACGCCGCCAGCTGGAAGTGGCTCTCAGTCGCGAAAATGCGGCATCACTTCCCTGGCAAACAGGCGCAGCTCCGCAATCTGCTGCTGCGGATCGGGCACGCCTGTCGGTGTGATGAACAAGTACTCCGGGTTGACCATCTCCCGGATTCGCTGCATTTCCCGGCAGCAGTCTTCCGGCGTCCCCACCACCGCGCGGTTCGGTGCGAACTCCTCCAGCGTCACCTGCTTGCCACCGAACATGACCTCTTTGGAGAGCTCGTCGCGGTCCGCCCTGGAGCCCAGGTCCTCGTAGCTTTGCCAGACCCTGATGATGTTGGGCAGGAAGTTCGGGTCGATGGCATCGCGCGTCGGGGCGATGTGTACGTCGCGCATCAGCGCCAGGGTCGAGGGGCGGTCGTTCTCCAGGGCCAGCGATCGGTAGCGTTTTACCTTGTCGGCGAGTTCAAGCAGGTGCTCGGCGAAGCTGATCTCCCAGCCATCGCCCAGCCGGGCGGCGCGCAGCATCGCCGGCTCGCTCACCGCCCCGATCCACAGCGGCGTGTGCGTGCCGGGTAGTGGTGGCGGGGTGACCATCACGTCGTCGAAACTGAAGAAATCACCCCGAAAGGAAAAGCGCTCACCGGTCAATGCAAGGCGCAGCACCTGCAGGCATTCCTCGAAGCGCCGCGCCCGGGTCTTGAAATTCCAGCCCACGTTCTCGAATTCATCCGGCTTGTAGCCGATGCCCGCGCCCAGGATGAAGCGGCTGCCGGACATCTCCTGCAGCGTGTTGACCTGCTCCGCGACCTCCAGCGGATGGTGCGCGGGCAGCAACATGATATTGGTCGCGAACTGCATGCGCGTGGTGCGCGCCATCAACGGCGCGAGCATGGCGAGGGGGGCGGAGGGCTCGGTGGCGGTATCGCCGCCAAAGGCCGTGGTATCCGAGAAGCGATGCTGGCCGCACCAGGCGAGGTCGTAGCCCAGGTCTTCCATCTCGTTGAGATAGCTGTACAGGCGACCGTAGGGGTCGGACGCGGTGCGATCAACCAGCTTGCGATTGACGATGATGCCGAATTTCATGTCCCGATGCTCCCGGCGCGACTCAGGCGTCGACGAAGGGAATCACGTCGTCGTTGTAGTCGATGTCGCCCAGGACGATGTTGGTATTCATCACCTCGCCTACGCCGCGCTCCCACAGCACAAGTTCGTCGTGCCAGGGCGAATCCGGGTGATCGTCCATCAGCGGACCGACCACGAACCCCAGCTTCTCGAGTCGCGCCTTGTGGGCGTCCAGGTTCTTTACGCCAAACACGACCGAGTTTACTCCCTCGCCCTTCGCTTCCAGTTCGCTCCACAGCCACTGGTTGAACTCAGTGCGCTCCTCCATGGGCGCCACCACTTCGAGGCCCGCCTCCCAGCTGATGCACATGGTAAAACCCATGTCCTTGCGCGAGAACCTGCGCAGGGTAGCGCCGGTCATCTGCTTGAGCCGCGCCACGTTGGCGTCGAGGTTTTCCGGCCGCGACAGCCAGGCGACGTGATCCACATGGTTGATGAACTTTTTCATGCTGTTGTTCCTGTCTGGCCAGATTGATGCCGCGCTTCGAAGTCTGCCCACCGCTGCGCCATTCACGCCGGGCAAATGTGCTCTTGCTCGCGCTCCCACCGGTAGCGGGATGCGGTTCGCCTCACCCGCGTCCAGCTCAGAGCATCGTTGCGCCGCCCTCGGCACAGATGGTCTGGCCGGTGACGAAGTTGGACTCGTCGCTGGCCAGGAACAGCGCCGTGGGCGCGATGTCCTCGGGTTCTCCGAAGTAGCCCATGGCGACCTTGGAGAGCTCGGCCTCGTAGGTGCCGCTCTCCTCCAGGTACCACCTGGCCTTGGGTGAAAGCGCAGAGGGCAGGATGGTATTCACGCGGATCCTGTCGCGGCCCCACTCGCGGGCGCCGGTTTTGGTCAGCGCACGGATGGCCTCCTTGCTTGCCGCATAGGCGAGGAACCCCGGCTCGCAGCGAATACCGAAACTCGACCCCATGTTGATGATCGAACCGCCCCCCTGCTCCACCATGTGCGGGTAGCACAGTTGCATGAGTTGCAGCGAACCGAAGAACGCGGACTGGAAATCGATCTTGCAGTTGTCTTCCATCGCCGGGTCGTTCAGGGGCAGGTAGTCGGTGAACGAGTGCGCGTTGTTGACCAGGATGTCTACCCGGCCCCACTCGCTCATCGCCAGCTCCACCGTCCTGCGCGAATCCGCCAGTTCACCCGCCACGGCCTGCAGGGCAATGCCTTCCCCGCCGGCAGCTTTAATCTGTCCCGCGATTTCCTCGACCTTGCTCAGTGTACGTCCGGTGAGAATGACCTTCGCACCCTCGCGTGCATAGGCCTGGGCGATAGCGGCGCCAATCCCCTGGCCCGCCCCCGTGATGATGGCGACCTTGCCCTGCAACCGGTTACCTGTGCCTGCCATGTCTGCCCCTCCTTCGGGGATTGCGTGAAAACCAACTGAAGAATCAGGAAAGCTGGCAGCGAACACCTGCCAGCGGCATACCGGGAATGTCGGAGCGCGTTCGATACAGTATCGAGTTCGGCTCGCTGGGAATCTCGCCTTCCTTGAGACTGTCGCCGCCATCGCCGGGGACACAGGTCAGGTAGACGTCGCACATGTCGGCGCCGCCGAAACGAATCTGGGTAATGGCCTCAGCCGGGGTATCGAAGCGCGCCAGCTCTTCGCCATCCGGAGTGATGCGTGTGACGAACCCGGATCGAAACCCGGTGATCCAGACATTGCCCTCGACATCCAGCGCCATGCCATCGACGTCCTCCTTGTCCAGGAACGGGCGCTGGTTGGAGAGACTGAAGTCGGGGTTTACGTCGAACACCCAGGTGCGGGTGAAGGTATCGTTGAGATAGAACCGCTGGCGCTGCGCGTCGTACATGATGCCGTTGGTGAAGCCCAGGCCATCGACCAGGCACCTTACGCGGCCATCGGCATGCAGATGGTAGAGCGCCGTCGGTCGCGGGGTCTCACCGCGAACAATCATGTCGATGTCCACGGTGCCGAAGAACATGCCACCGGTACCATCCGGCATCATCTCGTTGACGCCGATAATCGCCTCGCCGTCGATCTGGTTGATCAACCAGCCCGAGCCGCCGCTGTCCGGGTCATTCCACATGATGCCGCCCGGTCCGGAGGAGAGCACCGCGCCGCTCTCGTGCAGCATGACGCCGCCGGTCCACATGCGCTCCGGGTTGAATGTCCGCACCTCCCCTTCACGGTTGACGCCGTGCAGACCACCGCCGACCACGTCGCTGTACCAGGCCATATCGCGCCGGTAGTCCACTGCCAGGCCTTCGAGGTAGATACCGGAAGCGAGTTGGGTGAAGCCGGGGGAAGCGGGATTGTTCATTGACACCTCCAGTGCCGCCGCGGGAGCTGGGGCACCGGCGCGGTCGGCTTGCTTAATTATTGTTAGTGAACCCAGGAGCTTGTTCGTCAGTTTGACAGCAGGCGATCGGGAGTGTCAACCTCGCCGCCTGCACCCGCCAATGCGACGGGCGCACGCAACGGGCTAAGGTGCAGGCAGACGCATACCGGCACCCGTCACCAGCTGACAGCTGCGCGGAACCGGAAAGGGAAAGTTTGCTGCAGGACCGCAGGATCAGTCCTGCGGTTTCAGGCCATCCATCAGCAGCGTCAACATCAGCGGCAGCAGCTGCGCCGCGTCGGGCCCGTGGGCGGCCTTGCGCAGGAGTACTTCCTGCTGCATGACCTTGGTACTGGTCAGCACGACCTGCAGCAGCACCTCGGGGTTGACGTCGTCGCGGATCGAACCCTCGCGGATACCGGCGCGGACGATCGCGGAAAACTCGGAGATGATCGGCGCCCAGGCGGAAAGATTTTGCATGTCGCGGAAGTTTTCCGGAATGCGGGGGCCGGAGAAAAACGCGTCGAACTCGGCGATGAAGCGCAGCGCGCTCTCGTGCTGCTGTCGGACCAGGAGTTCCTGCAACACCCAGGTGAGTTGCTCGCGGTGGTCGGTAAACGGGCGGCCGCGGGAACTGGCCAGGGCGAGACGGAAATCCTCGATGACGTATGAGAGGATCTGCTCGAGGATGGCAAAGCCGAGGTCGACCTTGTCACGATAGTAGCGATACAGCGTATTGCGGCTCATACCCACGGCCTCGGCGACATCCTTCATCTGGGTGTCGAAGAAACCGTTTTCGAGGAACAACTGCTCCGCCATCTCCAGGATGTGGCGACGGGTTTCCTCTGTCTGGTAAAGCATGCGCTGGGACATATCGCGTTTCTACCGCTCGCAAAAATGCAGACGTAGGTTGTACGCAGCACCGCCGGGTGTCAAGCAAGAGCTGGCGATCTCAGCAATCCCTGGCCAGCGCGTCGGCCTCGAAACGCAGGCCGCGATTCACGCGCTGGCTCACCGCATCGGCGGCGATGTTGAGCAGCGCAGTGGCCGCTATCAGCAGGAAAGCGCGATCCATGCGGAACTGGGCAAACGCCGAGTCGACATAGAAGCCCAGCGTGGCCACACCGAGAATGCCGAGTATCGCACTCTCCCGCATCATCACTTCCCAGCGGTAGAGCAGCAGCGCAAACATGCGCGGAAACAACCGCGGCACCAGTTCATAGGCCCACAGGTTTATACCGTGCGCATGGTCGGCGCGCAGCGGCAGGCGGTCCGCCTCGCGCGCGGTGAGGTAGGACACCAGGCCGCCGTTGTGTATCGCCAGTGCGAGTATGGCCGGCAGCGCGGAGGGCCCGACCAGCAACAGGAATACGAAGGCCAGCAGCAACTCCGGCGTGGAGCGCACGAACACCAGCAGCGCGTGCCCGGCGATGGCGAGCCGGCCGACACATACGCGGCTGGCGATCGGGAACAGGAACAACACGACGACCCCGGCGGCGGCGAGCGCGACCAGCGACAACATCACCGTGTAGGCCGCCGCGGGCAATACGACGCGAGTCACCTCCTGCGCGTACCAGGCCAGCGCCCCGATGTAGTCGCCCTCGCGCAGCGCAAGTGGCCAGATGTCCCGGGTCACGAATTCGCCGAGCAGCGATACCGACACCGGGGGTGACGGCGGCAGCACGAAGAACGCGATGAGGCAGTACAGCGGGATCAGGCGCCGGTCCAGCCACCAGCGCAGGGTGGCGATCATCACGTAGAACACCCACAACAGGCAGGCCGCCTCGGCGTAGTCGCCCTGGCGGAACGCGCTCTCAAGGTGGAAACCCACCGTCGGCAGCCCGATGAAGCCGAGGATGGCGCTGGAGCGCAGCGCGCACTCGAAGCGGTAGCGCAGGTAGCTGGTGAGCTGCGGCCAGGCCTGGGCCAGCGTGGTGTAGCACAGCGCGCTCAGCGACACGCGCCCGGGCGCGATCACCTGCCGCGGCAGGGTGGACTGCTCGGCGAAGATGTCCGCAAACACGCGGGCGAATATGCCGCTGAAGGGCAGCGCAATGGCGAGCACGCCGGTGAGCGCCGAGAGGCCGAAGAACTGCATGAACAACAGCCCCCAGAACAGCTCGTGCACGGCGCGGGTGGCGGCGCAGGCAACCCGCACCGGCCAGCGGTGGTAGAACAGCGCCAGCACGCCGCCAGCGGCTACCGCCAGGGTGACCGCGCAAAAGGCAAAAGCCAGGGTGTACAGCACCGCCTGGGCAAGGCTCGCCGCGTCGTCCCAGCGCGGCTGCAACAGGCCCAGGCCGATGCGACCGAGTTCCTGCCAGGGGTCCGGGCGGTGCAGTTCGATATCCAGGAAGGGCAGCGAGACCAGCGCCAGCGCCGCGAACAGCAGCGCCCGCGACAGGTTGGGGCGCTCGCGCCAGAACCCGGTAAGGCTCAAGCCTGCCACCCGCTCCCGCCGCGGTAGAAGTCCGCCAGTTGCGCCGCAGTGAGCGATGCGGCGGGACGGTCGAAGGCCAGTTCGCCGCCGCGCAGGCCGATCACCCGATCGAAATGCGCCAGTGCCAGGGCCGGGTTGTGCAGGGCTACAACCGCGGTGCGATGGGCGGCGTTTACCCGGTCGAGCAGTTCCCCGCCCTGCTCCGGGTCGAGGCTGGAGACCGGTTCGTCGCCGAGGAAAGTCTCGCGCTGCGCGTAGCAGGCCCGCGCCAGGGCGACACGCTGGCGCTCACCGCCGGACAAACCGGCCACCGGCCGGCGCAGCAGCGCCGCCAGGCCCAGTGGCTGCGACAACTCCTCTACTTCGCGCAGCGGGCCGGCCAGCGGAAAGAACAGGTTCCACAGGTTGAGCAGGCTGTTGCGCCGCTGCAACTGCGCCATGTAGATGTTGTGGTACACGGACAGCGCATCGACCAGGCCGAGCTGCTGCGGGCACAGCGCCGCTGCCTCGCCGAGGCGGCGGTGGATCTCGCCGAGCAGCGAGGACTTGCCGGCCCCGCTGGGGCCGACCAGTGCGAGCTTCTCACCGGGCGCGATGGCCAGGCTGATGTCGCGCAGGATGCACTGGCCGCCGCGTTCCAGGGTGAACCCCTGCAGCTCGACCAGCGCACTCATTGCAGCAGGTCCAGCTCCCGTGCGACGTCCTCGATGGGCTGGTAGTCGGCATTGCTCGCCGGCACGAAGGACTTGCGCGGGAAGGCCTCGAGCAGCGCCGGGTCATCCATCTCCAGCAGCGCCGCGCGCAGCTTGTCGGCGAAGCCCACACCGAACACGGCGTCGACATCGCCGCGCACCGTCCACTGGTAGTCCGGGTAGTCCGGGGTCTGCCAGATCACCCGCACCTTGTCGGTATCGATCTTGCCCGCCGCCAGCTCGCTCTCCCAGACCAGGTAGTTGACCACGCCGAGCGCGTAGACACCGGCCTGTACCTGGGCGATGGTCATACTGTGGTCGCCGGAAAAGCCGACCCGGGAGAACAGCGCCTCGGGGGCCTTGCCGAACTGCTGGCGCAGGAAAAACTCGGGCATCAGGCGGCCGGAGGTCGAGCCCTTGGCGCCGAAGGTGAAGGTGCGCCCGCCGATGGACGGGTCCAGTTGCTCACTGGCGGTCAGGCCGGTGCTGGTATTGGCGATGAAATAGCTGCGGAAGAACTGGTCCTCGTAGCCCTGGGCGATAGCCTGCGCGCCGGGCACCAGGCGCCGCGCCTGTACGCCGGAGAGCCCGCCGAACCAGGCCAGCTGCACCTGGTTGAGACGGAACGCGGTGATCGCGGCGGGGTAGGATTTCACCGGCAGGTAGCGCACCTCCACCCCAAGGCGCTGCTCAAGATAGTCAGCCACCTTGCCGAAGCGCTCCACCAGGCGCGACTCGTCCTCGTCGGGAATGGCGGTAAAAGTGAAGGTGGCGGCAAACCCCGGGGCGGCGAACAGGCACAACAACAACGCACTCAACAGGCGTTTCACATCAGGTCTCCTCGGTCAGGTACTGGTATACGGCGTCGGCGTCACCGGCAAAAACCACCTGGTCACGCTTCTTGTCCATCTGGTAGCTGTACATCGGGTCGTAGTAGTCGACCAGCAGCGCCTCGATCCAGCCGCGATGCGCGTCCGGATCGCCGCGCTCGTGGGCAACCAGCGCCTCCATGAGCTGTGCATCCAGCGCCTGGTAGCGGGCACCGCCCAGGCGGCGCTGGATATTGGCCAGGGACTGGCGCAGGTAGTCGGCAAACTGCGTAAAGCCCTGCTCCTGCCCGTAGTGTTCGCGGCGCTCGTGCAGGGCGGCGAGAATGTAGTTCTCGAAGGTGTGCTCCACGCGCTGGGCCAGCGTGCTTTGCAGCAGCACCAGCGGTGCGCGCGCCATTGCCTCGCGCAGGTTCTGCGGCAGGGCCAGCTTGCCGATCAGACGGCTCTCGTCCTCCAGCACCGTGGCCTGTGCCGGGAACCGCTCCGCCTGCTGCAGCAGGCCGGCGGCGATGCTGTTCTCGAAGCCGATCTGCGCCGGCTGCCCGCCCGGGCGTTTGCCGAAGGCGCTGCCGCGATGGTGGGCCATGCCCTCGAGGTCGAGGCTGTTGGGAACGCGCGCCAGCAGCGCGGTCTTGGCGGCGCCGGTGTGGCCGGCGAGCAGGATGAAGCGGCGCTCGCTGCCCTGGGTTTCCAGGGTGTCGATGAGGAAGCGACGCATCGCCTTGTAGCCGCCGTGGATGCGCGGGTAGTCGCAACCCGCCTCGCGCATCCACTGCTGGCAGATCTGCGAGCGCAGGCCGCCGCGGAAGCAGAACAAATAGCCATCGGGATTGCGCCGGGCGAAATCCAGCCAGGCCTCAACCCGCTCCGACTTCACCGCGCCGTGGACCAGGCTGTGGCCGAGGTCGATAGCCGCCTCCTGGCCCTGCTGCTTGTAGCAGGTGCCGACCAGGGCGCGCTCGTCGTCGGTCATCAATGGCAGGTTGACGGTATTGGGGAAGCTGCCGTGGGCGAATTCCACCGGCGCGCGGGTGTCCATCATCGGCGCCCCGGCCAGGAACAGGGCGCGGTAGTCCGCGGTATCGCTCACGCCAGGACCGTCACCCGCGGGCCGTCCGCGTGCTCGAGCAGCTCGCCGACCTGCGCAACCACCGCACCGGCCTCGCGCAACAGCGCCTCGACCTCGTCACAGGCCTGCGGCGCCACGGCCACCAGCAGGCCGCCGCTGGTCTGCGGGTCGCACAGGACGAGGCGCTGTTCCTCCGCCAGCGGCGCCACGCCGTGCCCGTAGCTGTCGAAGTTGCGCCCGGTGCCGCCGGGCACCGCGCCCTGGGCCAGGTAGTCGCGGGCCGGCTCGAGTACCGGCAGTGCGTCGAAATCGATACGCGCGGCGAGGTCGGCGCCCTCGCACAGTTCCAGCAGGTGGCCGAGCAGGCCGAAACCAGTGACATCGGTCAGGGCGCTCACACCGTCGAGTTGCGCCAGCTGCGCGCCCACCTTGTTCAGGGTGCACATCCAGTCGCGGGCCAGGGTGGCGTGTTCCGGGCGCAGCAGTTTTTTCTTCTGCGCCGTGGTCAGGATGCCGATGCCCAGGGGCTTGGTCAGGTACAGGCGGTCGCCGGCGCGGCCCGAGGCGTTGCGGCGCAGGTGTTCGCGGCGCACGCGGCCGGTCACCGCCAGGCCGAAGATCGGCTCCGGCGCGTCGATGCTGTGCCCGCCGGCCAGGGCGATGCCCGCCTCGGCGCACATGGCGCGGCCGCCGGCGATCACCTGGCCGGCCACCTCGGCGGGCAGTTTGTCCAGCGGCCAGCCGAGAATGGCGATGGCCATCAGCGGCGCGCCGCCCATGGCGTAAATGTCGCTGATGGCATTGGCCGCGGCGATACGGCCGAAGTCGTAGGGATCGTCGGCGATGGGCATGAAGAAGTCGGTGGTGCTGAGGATCACCTCGCCGTTGCCCAGGTCGTAGGCGGCGGCGTCGTCGCGGGTGTGGTTGCCCACCAGCAGGGCCGGGTCCTCCAGGCCGCTCAGCTGGCCGGCGAGAATGCGGTCCAGTACCGCCGGCGCGATCTTGCAGCCACAGCCCGCGCCGTGGCTGTATTCGGTCAGTTTGATGGTGTCGCTCATGTCGCCAGATCAGGGTGGGTTCCGGCCACGGAGTGTACCACCTAAGACGCCTGCGGACTCCCGCGCAGGGTCCACACCAGCAGCAGGCAGGGCAGGCAGCAGGCGGCCTGGGCGAGGACGATGGCACCCACCGACTCCGGCAACAGGGCCGAGGCGGCGGAGATCAACCCGGCCACGGAGAACTGCGCGGCGCCGAGCAGGGCCGCGGCGGTGCCGCCGTGCTGGGCGAAGAACTCCATGAAGCAGGCCTGGGTGTTCGGGGTGATGGCGCCCATGGCGCCGATGGCCAGCATCATCGCCGGCAGGAACAGCCACAGCTGCGGCGCGAAACTGGTCACCAGCAGCAACAGCACGATGCCCACAGCCTGCGCGGTGAGCCCCCAGCGCAGGATGCGCTCCGGCGGGAAGTGGCGCAGCAGGGCGCGGTTGCCGAGGTTGGCGACCATCATCAGCACCACGTTGGCGCCGAAATAGATGGAGAACATACCGGGGCTGGCGCCGAAATGGCCCTGGTAGATGAACGAGGCGTGGGTGATGAACAGCAGCATCACCGCGAAACACAGGCTCTGCAGCACCATGAAGCGCATTGCGGGGCGGGTGGCGAACACCGCGCGGTAGCGCTGCCACACCGAGACCGCGGCGCTGTGCGCGGGTTGCGGCGCCGCCCCGCGGAATACCACCGGCGGCAGCAGGACGACCAGCAGGCAGGCGTAGCAGAACAGGAAGACGAAGATGGCGCGCCAGCCCAGCCCGGTGAGGATCATGCTGCCCAGCCCCGGCGCCACCGCCGGGGCGATGATCATGATCAGGCCGATCAGGCTGAAGAAGCGCGCCGCCTCGACGCCGGAGAGCCGGTCGCGCACGATGGCCGGCACACACACTGTCGCCCAGCCGCCGCCGAATGCCTGCAGCGCACGCAGGGCCAGCAGGTAGTTCACGTGATCGACCAGGCTGATCAGCGCACTGGCCACGCCGAAGATCGCCAGTCCCGCCAGCATCACGCGCTTGCGACCCACCCGGTCGGACAGCGGCCCGGCCACCAGTTGCCCGATGGCGAGGGTGAACACGTACAGGGAGATGGACAGGCCGACGGTGTGCACGTCGCTGGCGAGATCCGCGGCCATGGCCGGGAACGCGGGCAGGTAGGTGTCGATTGCAAGCGGGCCGAGGGCCATGGTCATGGCCAACAGCAGCGCAATACCGAAATGCAACGGTTCGCCGTCGTTCACGGGATACCTCGAGAGGGGGATAGCG
Organism: Mangrovimicrobium sediminis; assembly: GCF_004745945.1. Classification (GTDB taxonomy): domain Bacteria; phylum Pseudomonadota; class Gammaproteobacteria; order Pseudomonadales; family Halieaceae; genus Mangrovimicrobium; species Mangrovimicrobium sediminis. The sequence continues at coordinate 21,570 of NZ_SRLE01000018.1, forward strand.
GGGAGGGCGACCGCGGGGCCGCCCGGTGTCTCAGGGTAACACGCGAGCGGGGGCCGTTGTCAGCCCGCCGCGGCAATCTCCTCGGTGCTGGGGGTCTCGCGGGCGTCGTCGGCGTGCAGTTGTTCCAGCGCCGCGCGAATCAGCACACTGGCGCGGGCACCGCGCTCGGGCACCACGGTCTTGCCGCCGATCAGGGCGCGCAGGGGGAAGCCGCTCTCCGGCGGCGAGGCGTCGCTGAGGGCGTCGGTCAGGGCCTCGTAGAGGCGGCCGACGACGACGGCGGCACCGGGTTCATCAGTCTCAGGCAGCACCAGGATGAACTTGTCGCCGACGTAGCGGCAGGCGAAGTCCGAGGAGCGCTGCAGACAGCGTTCCACACCCTTGGCGGCGGCCTGCAGGCAGCGCTCGGCCACCGCCGCGCCGCGCCCGGTGCGCAGTTCGGGCAGGCCGAGAATATCCGCGGCGAGCAGCGAGATCGGCCGCTGGGCGCGCACCGCGCGGCCCAGTTCGCGGTCCAGGTATTCGCGGAAGTAGCGTTTGTTGGGCAGGCGCGTGGTCTCGTCGACGATCGCCAGGGCTGACAGCCGGCGCAGGCGGGCCTGCAGGCGCAGGGTGTTCTGTACCCGGGCGCGCAGGATGTCCTCGTCCGCGGGCAGCGCGATGAAGTCCCGGCTGCCGGCTTTCAGGCAGTGTGTCTCGATGAGCTTGCTCTTGTTGATGGAGACGACGATGCTGGGGATGTCCTCCAGGCGCATGTCGTGTTCAACCGTCGACAGGTGGGCCATATAGCTCTCCTTGTCGATGCGCATGATCAGCAGGTCATTCTCCAGGTGCGACCACTCCTCGCGGGTGGGCAACGCCTGCACGTGTAGCACCTCGCAGTCCTTTTCCAGTTGCTCCTTGAGTAGCGTGGTGTGCTCGTCCGCCTGGGCGACCAGCAGGATGGTGCTGCGATAGTACAGGGATTGCATAAACTCATACTCCGGAGTTTGAGAGACCGCGACAAGAAAGACATCGGCCGCACGCGGGGCCAACTTTATACCTGTGTAAAAAGCTCGGCTAAACCACCTTCGCCAGCATGTCCTGGTGCGCCGAGGCGCAGTTGCGGCCGGCATTCTTGGCGGCGTACAGGGCCTGGTCCGCGGCCTGCAGCAGCGTGGCCGGGCCGCCCTCGCCCTCCACCGGCACCTGCGCGATCATGCCCGCGCTGATAGTCACCACGCCGAGCTCGGAACCCTCGTGGACGATGCCCTGCTCCACGACCAGTTCCTGCAGGCGACGGGTCCAGCCGACTACCTGCTCGGCGTCCATGCCGGGCAGGATGATGGCGAACTCCTCGCCGCCGTAGCGCGCCACCAGGTCCGAGGCGCGCCGCGCGCTCTGCCGCATGCAGCCGGCGAGCCGCGCCAGGCACTCGTCGCCGCGGGTGTGGCCGTAGGTATCGTTGAAGCGCTTGAAGTGATCGACATCGAGCATGATCAGGGCCAGCGGCGCTCTGTCGCGCATGGCGCGGAACCACTCCTGCTCGAGCCGCTCGTCAAACTGCCGGCGGTTGGCCAGGCCGGTCAGCGGGTCGACCGCGGCGAGATTCTTCAGCCGGTCGGTCATGGTCTTGATGGCCAGCTGGTTGCGCACCCGGGCGCGGGTTACCGCCGGGCTGAACGGCTTGGAGATGAAGTCGGCGCCGCCGGCGCCCAGGGCCTCCAGCTGGACTTCCTCGGACTCGTGCCCGGTAACGAAGATGATCGGCGTATCCGCCCACTCCGGTTCGCGCTTTACCGCGCGGCAGACTTCGATGCCGTTCATGCCCTCCAGGTCTATGTCCAGCAGCAGGACATCGACAGGCTGCTGCCGCATCAACTCCAGCGCTTCCTCGCCGGACAGTGCAAAGCTCACCTCCAGTCCCTCGCGGCGCAGCATGGAGGAGAGCACCAGCACGCACTGGGGCGAGTCGTCGACAATCATTACCCGTTTGCAGTGCATACCTGGGGGTCCTCCTCGGTAGCCGTCAGCACCAGCGTCAGGGCCTCGTCGAAATCGAGCCGGCGAATCGCACCCTGCAACGGGCCGAACACCTCGGGCCGCAGGCCCACCTGCAGTACACCCTCGTTGCGGTCCCACAGGTGGTAGGCCTCGATCTCGCGCGCGGCCAGTGCCAGGCGCAGCTTGTTGAGCACTTCCAGGACGCGTTCCGCCTGCAGGTTGCGGGCGCCGTCCTCGCTCGGCTCGGACACCTCTTCCAGGGGCGGCAGCTGTTCCTCGTAGCCCTCGCGGAAGGTGGTGATCTCGCGCAACATGTCCTCCACCAGCGAACCGCGTTCACCGCCGGCGCCGGTGCGCAGGGCGATCTCCAGCTGCTGGCAGGCCTCGCGCACGCCCATGGCGCCGGCCAGCCCGGCATTGCCGGCGGTGCGGTGAACGCGCTTGGACAGGTTTTCCGTGGTCTCGTCGTCGAGGTCGTCGCGGAACTGGGGCCCGTCGAAATACTGCAGCTCCGCGAGGAAACCGTTGACCACCGAGTGCAGCAGGCGGCGGTCGCCGGCGGCGCGGTACAGCGCGCGCTCGAAATCGAAGCGCTGTATTTCCATTTTCTCCGGGGCGGGTGTCTGGCTGACCAGGCGCACCGGCTGCTCCGCGGGCACCCGGGCGCGCCGCACCTGGCCGACCAGCGAGCGCACCTTGCGCACCAGGTCATCCGGGTCGAAGGGCTTGGGAATGAATTCGTTCATGCCCGAGGCCAGCGCCTTGCGCCGCTCCTCGGCGAGGGCGTCTGCGGTCAGGGCGACGATGGGCAGCGACAGGCCGAGCTCGCCGCGAATCTTGCTGGCGGCGGTAAGACCGTCCATGACCGGCATCTGGATGTCCATTAACACGATGTCGTAATGGCGCTCGCTATCGCGCAGGCGCTCGACCGCCTCCTTGCCGTTCATGCAGTTGTCGACCAGTGCGCCCTCGCGACCGAGGATCTTGCCGGCGACTTCGAGGTTCAGTTCGGCGTCGTCGACCAGCAGCACGCGGATACCCTGCAGGCGGTGATCGCAGCCGTTGCAATCGCCCTGGGTACACTCGCGCCGGCCGGGCACGGCACCGGCGTTCATCTGCGCCACGGCGCAGGTGACCCGGTCGAACAGCCCGGAGGCACTCACCGGTTTCTGGATGAACGCGTGCACCGGCAGGTCGCCGCTGGACTCCTGCAACTGCAGGATGTCCGAGGCGGACACCAGGATCGCCGCCGGCATCTGGTCTTCGCCGATGACCTCGCGGGCGCGGTCCAGCGCCTGCACCCCCTCCATGTCGCCGAGGTGCCAGTCCAGCACCATGCAGTCGTAGGCGTCACCGGCATTGAAGCGCTCCAGCATGCGCTCCTGCACCTGTGCACCGCTGGAGGCGCCGTCCACCTCCCAGCCCAGGCCCTTGCCGATCTGGATGACAGCGTGCAACTGCTTGATGTCGTCCTCGGCCACCAGCACCTTGAGGCCGCTGAAACCGCGCTCGATGCAGATGTCGCGCAGGTCCGCCTCGGAGGCCGGGTCGAGATCGACCTCGAACCAGAAGCAGCTGCCGAAGCCTACCTCGCTCTCCACGCCGATCTTGCCGTTCATCATCTCCACCAGCTTGCTGCAGATGGCCAGGCCAAGGCCGGTGCCGCCGTACTTGCGGGTAGTGGAGCTGTCCGCCTGGGTAAACGGCAGGAACAGGCGGAAACGCGCCTCGTCGGGCACACCGATACCGGTATCGTGCACTTCCACGCGCAGGCGACAGCGCTCGTTCCCGAGGTCGCTGATATGCGCGTGCAGGCGCACCTCGCCATTGCCGGTGAACTTGATCGCGTTGCTGAGGAAATTGAGGGTGACCTGGCGCAGTTTCTGCGGGTCGCCGAGCAGGGTGTCCACCCCCTTCGGGTTATCGTTGTGCACGGAGAACTTCAGGCCCTTGCCCTCGGCCTCCGAGCGCAGCAACTTGTCGAACTCCGCCAGCATGTCGGACAGGCTGAACGGACGCCGGTCCAGGTTCATCTCACCGGCCTCGATTTTCGAGATATCCAGGATGTCGTTGACGATGGCCAGCAGGTTCTCGCCGGCGAGCTGGATCTTGGCGATGCTCTCGCGCTGCTCAACGTCCAGACTGGTGAGGCTGAGCAGGTGGGAGATACCCAGCAGCGCATTCAGCGGCGTGCGGATCTCGTGGCTCATATTGGCCAGGAAGATGCTCTTCGCCTCGCTGGCCAGGAACGCCTTGGTGGATTCCGCCTTCAACGCGCGGTTGACCCGGGCCAGTTCGTCGTGGGCCTTCTTCAGGTCGGTGACGTCGATGGCCACCACCAGGTAACCGTTGAGTTCGGCGTCCACCAGGTCCGGGATCACGTGCAGCATGACATGGCTTTCGCCGGTGACCGGCGCGCTGATCACTTCTTCCAGCACCAGCGATTCCCCGCGGCGGTGGGCATTGCGGGCGCGGTTCAGGTAGTCGCGGCAGTTGTCGCCGAGCACCTCTTCGATGGTCGGCTGCTCCGGGTCGAAGTCGTTTTTCTCCAGCCAGCGACGCAGGTTCTCGTTGACCAGCTTCGGCTTGAAGGACTTGTCCCAGTAGCTCACCCAACCGGGCAGGTGGTGGGCGATGGAGTCCATGAACATCTCGCGGCTGGCCAGCAGCTGTTCGCGCTGGATGGCCACGCTGTTGTCCAGGATCGAGACCGCCGCACCGCGGAAGCGGCCGCGGCTGTCGAATTCGCTCTGCGCATTGAGCAGCACCGGCCGGGTGCCGCCGTCGCGCTGGTTGAGGTCGAGTTCCATGTCGCGCAGCGGTGTGCCATCGAGCATGTCCGCACGTCGCTCCACCAGCTTGCGGTGCGAGGCCTCGGTGAACAGGTGGGAAATGGGCAGCTTGCCCTCCACGTCCTCGCGCTCACACTCGATCCAGTTCAGGCCGGTCTCGTTGATGGAGCGGATGGTCCCGTTGTTATCCACGCTGATAAACGCGCAGGGCGCGGTGTCGTGCAGGGTCCGCGTGTAGCGCGCGAAGCGCGCGTGCGCGATGTCACCCTGCGCGCGGCGGTAGCTGGCGAAGGACAGGAACAGCAGCGGCAGCAGGCACAGCAGCGCGGACTTGCGCAGGGCATCGACACGGATCTGCTGCAGGGTCGCCGGCCGCACGCGGGAGATCAGCGATACGCCCAGTTCACCCTCCAGTCCGCCGAGACGCGCGTCGCCCTCCACGTCGCTCCAGGTGTACAGCCCCGATTCCAGCTTGGCCGCACCCTGGCTGAGGCCGCGCACACGATCCCAGAGCTGGGGATACAGCGCCGACAGACGCACCGAGGGCGTTTCCGCCTGGCTGCCGCCGTGTCGCGCGCGATTCATGCTGAGGATCAGGCCGGACTGGTCGACCAGGAAGTGGTCGGCGGTATCCCCCGCCGCCCGCGTCAGGTACTGCACCGTGGCGCTGAAATCGACGTCGAGGACGATCACCCCACTGGGGCGGTGATCCGCGCTGAACAGGCGGGTGGCGATACGCAGCACCGGCACCTGTGACCCCAGCGGGCCGACGCTGTCCGCCACCCCCAGGGGATATACGCGGAATTCGCCGAAGGCCAGCCCGCGCGCCTCCATGAATTCGGCCTGGCGGCTGCGGTTGATCAACTGCTCCGCGGGCACCACCTGCAGCGAGCCCAGGGAGTTGCGCTGTACGCGGATGCGCTCGTGGCCCTCCGAGTCCATGAAAATGACCTGCAGGTATTCCGCGTTGCTGGCCATCAGCGCGCGAATGTCGGCGATGGCCGGCAGCATCGCCTGGCCGGCCTCCGGCGCCTGGCCGGCGCGCGCGGGGTTTTGCAGGGACAGGCTGAAGACGTGGTTCTTGGACAGGCTGACCTGCTCGTTGACCAGCGCCCGGGCGCGCGCCATCTGGCGCCGCTCGTCATCCAGCAGTTCGCTCTCGTGCTGGCGGATCTCCTGCTGCGCGAACACCACACCGAGTGCCAGGAACGCGAGCACGGGCAGCGCAAGGTAGCGCAGCATGCGTGGCACGATCTTCTCTTCGGGGTCTAGTCTGGGCATCGCGTCCTCTCGCAGGTAGATACCGGCTCGGGCACGGGGTTCACGGCTGTCAGCCCGGGGGGATTGCGCTGCGCGACTGCCGCGCTCCCTGGCTCGCCTGACCGTACACGATCAGTCTCGCTATCGGCGCGATTGGGGCGAACTTTAGCGGGGTTAAGCGGGGTTCTGGCTGTATCTGGGGATGCGGGGGCCGCTCAGCCGGCGGCGGCGACCTCTTCCTGCAACACGGTTTCCAGCCGCTCGCAGTTGGCGTCGAGCACGCCGAGGAGGTAGTCGATGTCCTCCGCCCGGCGATCCAGGGCGGCCATCTCGATTTCGTAGGCAATATAGGCGATCTTGCGCGCGCTGAGGTTCTCCGACATGCCCTTGAGGTCGTGGGCCAGGTTGCGCAGGCTGCGGAAGTTCTCCTCCGCCAGGGCCGCACGCAGGCCGCCCTGGATCTCCGGTGCGCTCTTCAGGTAGAGGTCGATGATGGTGTTGACGATCTCGATATTGCCGAGCACCCGCCGCTTGACCTCCTCGCGGTCCCAGTCCGGGCGCTTGCGCAGCTCCTGGCGGACCTCCGTGGCCAGCGGGTTGTCGGCGTCCTCGGGACGCTCGAATTCGACGACCTCGGCGCTGTCGTCATCGCCATCGCCGAACTGGCCGAACAGGTGGCGCGTAATCTGTTTTTCCAGGGCGTTGGGCTGCAGGGGCTTGGTCAGGTAGTCGGTCATTCCCGACTCCAGGCACTTCATGCGGTCGCCGCCCATCGCTCCGGCGGTGATCGCGATGATCGGCACGTTGGTGTACTGCGCCCCGGCGGTGCCGGAGCGAATGCGCCGGGTCGCCTCGTAGCCGTCCATCACCGGCATCTGGCAATCCATGATGATGAGGTCGAACACCTGCCCCTGCTTGCGCTGCAGGGTATCGATCGCGGCCTGGCCGTTATCGGCGTAGAACACCGACGCGCCATACTCCTCGAGCAGGCCGCCGACCACCTTCTGGTTGACGATATTGTCATCCACCACCAGCACCGATATCGAGGGCATGTTGGCCCACAAGCGGCGGCTCTCCGCCTCGCTGAGCTCACCCGTGCCCGGCGCGCGCGGCGGTTCGCGGCCCTCGGCGGCGAGCAGCGCTGAGTCCAGGCTGATGACGGTGACCGGCTTTTCCAGCAGGAAGGCGTCGGGCAGGGTGTCGTCCAGGTTGTGCAGTAACTCCTCGGTGGCCACCGCGCTGACCAGCACGTACAGCGGCCCCTGGCTGCGGCGCTGCGCCAGGCGCTGGGCCAGCGCCGAGGTGCGGTCGCGGTACAGCTCCAGGGGCAGGACCAGGTAGTCCATGGCCGACCAGTGCTCGGCGTCGATCTCGGCGGCGTCCGCCACCACCTCGACCTGACCGGCGCGGGTGTCCAGCAGGTGGTGCATGGCACGCTGGGCGCGCGGGTGGGGTTCGACCACCGCGATGGTGCGCCCCTCCAGCGGGTTGTACAGGTTGGGTTCGGGCTGGTCTTCCATGTCCACCAGGGACAGGCGCAGGGTAAAGCCGAACTCGGCGCCGACGCCGGCGGAGGACAGCAGCTCCAGTTCGCCGCCCATCAGGTTGCACAGCTGGCGGGCGATGGCCAGGCCCAGGCCGACACCGCCGGTCTCCGGACGCACACCCTGGTTGCCGCGGAAGAACGGCTCGAAGACCTTTGCGCGCTCCTCCTCGCTGATGCCGCAGCCGGAATCGGACACGCTGCAGTGCAGCAGGATTTCATCCTCGCCGCGCGCCTCGGTGCTGGCCTGCAGCACCACCTGGCCGCGGTCGGTGAAGTTGATCGCGTTGTCCAGCAGGTTGGCGAGAATACGGCTGATGCGCGCGCTGTCGCCGTAGACCAGGCGGTCGGTGACCTCGGCGCAGTCGGCGACGAACACCAGGTGTTTTTGCTCGGCCTTGACGGCGAAGCGCTGGGCCACGTCGTGCAGGAGCCGGGGCAGGCTGAGGTCGGTCTCCTCGATATCCAGGCGGTCCGCCTCCAGTTTGGAGACGTCGATGATACCGTTGATGATCTCGGTGAGCTCCGACATGCTCTCCTCGGCGAGCATCAGGCGGTGGCGCTGGCGCTCGTTGAGCGGGTCCTGGCGCAGCAGGCGCAGGGTGCCGAAAATGCCGTGCAGCGGGGTGCGCAGTTCGTGGCTGATATTGGCGATGAACTCGGTCTTGATCTCGTTGGCGGACATCGCCAGGTTGCGCGCACGCTCCAGTTCCTCGGTGCGCAGCCGCACCTGGCGCTCCAGTTCCTCGTTGGCGGACTCGATACGTTCGCGCAGGGCGATACGGTCCGAGTTGTCGCTGAAGATGATCGCGTAGAACTCCTCGTCGGGTTCGTCCCCGGTGACCAGGGCCGCGTTAAGCTGCAGCTCCAGTTGCCGCCCGCCAATGGTCACCCGGGTCTCGGTGTTCTCCGAACCGCGCTCGGTGAGTTGCTTGAGCTTGCTTTCGTCGAGGTAACCGACATCGACGAGGCTCATCAATTCGTACAGGTTGCGCCCCAGCAACTGGCCGCCCGGCATGCCGAGGATGGACAGCCCGACGCGGTTGCAGGAGAGCACCTTGCCGCGCGGGGTCACCGACATCACCCCGGAGACCGCGTTGTCGATGATGCGCTGGTAGTCGCTGCTGGCGCGGGCCAGCTGTCGCTTGCGGTAGATGATGTAGAAAAGGTACTCGCAGAACAGCACTACCACCAGCAACAGGAAGAAGCCGATGGCGGCGTACTGGTCGCGCAACTTGTGCACGCTCGCCACGAGAGCCTCCGGCTCGCTGGCCAGGATCAGCCGCAGCCTGGCGATATCGGTCCCGTCCAGTTCCACGTCGCGGATACCGGCGAGCACCAGGCCGCCAGGCCCCTGGTAGACCTCGAGGCTGCCCAGGTCGTGCCAGTCGGAGTCAAGCACAGGCGTGTACTGCTCGGGCCAGCGCTGCACCTGCCCGCGCTCCCAGCCGAAGGTGCGAGCGGGATCGGGGTGCACGAGGAAGTCGTCGGTGTTGTTGAGGACAAAGTAGTCCAGGCCTTCAAGCACCTCGGTCTCATAACCACGCATGAGGACCGCGGCGTCGTAGTTCGCCACCAGCACACCGAAATACTCGCCGCGGCCATCGAACATGGGCATGGACATGCGATAGGTCGCCCACTGCGGCAGCTCGATAGCGCCTTGCTCGCGGTTCAGCTCGATAGGGGAGATGCGGACGGCGCGCGGCGGCAGCTTGAGGGCCTCGCTCACGTAATCGCGACTGCCCTTCAGCTGCAACCGCGCGGGGGGAACCGCAACGATCTGCTGCTGGGTCTGCTGCACGCGAATCAGTTCCGGCCCTCCGTCGGCGGCGCTGATCACGCGCAACTGGCGCAGGTTGGCGTGGTTTTCCAGCATGGCCATGAACCAGTTGGTCAACCGCGCGTGGGCCTGGCCATCCTCCACTCCGGTGATTTCTTCTCTCACGAAACCGAGCAGGGCGGGGGAGGTGGCGATATCCAGCAGGTGCGCGCGCTGCAGGGCGATGTCTTCGCGAATCAGGCTGGCGCGCACGCTGAGCAGCGCATCCACGCGGCGGGCGTAGGCCTGGGCGGTCTTGTCCTGCGCCAGGTGCACACTGGTCAGCCAGATGCCGATGCCGAGCGCGACGAACAGGGCGAGGCCGACCGCCTGCCGCCATCCTTCAGTGCTTAAATACCGCTTGATTCGCTCTACCATCAGCGGACGTCCGCGAGCCAGGTTATTGTTTCGCCTTCCCTGATTTCGGCCCTGCTTCCAGCCCCGATACCCGGTGCCCTGCCGGGTCTACCGCGCGGCCGGGTCACGCCCGCCGCACAGACAGAGAAAGCTGCCGACCGGCGTTCGCGCCAGCCATTTTCATTCCCGTTATTCCGCCTAGAGTACGCGAAACAGCGGTATTTTCAATCACGTTGCCGCAGCGACCGGGGGAAACCACTCAACCGGTCCGGCTGTTGTCCCGGGACGCGCTGCCGGCGTCGCCGGACGCCGTGTTCTGGCCGAGGTATTCCTCCACCACCACCAGGAAGCGACGCACGTCGAAGGGTTTGGTCAGGTAGCAGTCGAAGCCCGCGCGCATGCCATCGGCCAGTTCGGCGCGGGTAGCAGACGCGGTCATGGCGATCACCGGTATCGACTTCAGTCGGGCGTCGGCGCGAATCCCCTGCAGGACTTCGAAGCCGTTCATGCCCGGCAGGTTGATATCCAGCAAAATGAGGTCAGGGGGCGAGACGCGTGCGAGCTCGAGGCCCTGTTCGCCCGTCGTCGCCGCGGTCATCTCGATGCCGTCGACCATGGCCAGAACCTTTTGCACAAGGCTCAGATTGGCGCTGTTATCTTCTACGTAAAGTATCTTGCGGTTCGCCATCATCCGAGTGTCCTCCATCCCGGGGTGCGCGAAACCGTGTTTCGAACGACCGCTCCCTGTGTCGCACCAGGCGCGAAGGTCACTTCGCCTGGCTGACGCACCCCTGTGAGGAACTGTAGTACAAATCTGTAAAAAGTTTGTAGCACTAAATTTTCTGAAATTTGTTTTCGTGATGCAGCGCACCGATTGGGCAACTGCCCGCCGCCCGCCCGCGCTGCTACCGGCATGACTATCGACACTACGCTGCACACTAACCTGGTCACTAGGCCGCCTCCGCGCCCTGCACTGCGGCGTCCTGCAGCGCCGCGGTTTCCGCGACCGGCACCACCTCCACGGCGGGCGCTTCGACGGCCGGGGCTGGCGGCGCGTTGTCCGCTTCTGGCAGCGGCGCCGCATCGCCGTCGCCGGGCCGGTTCAGGCTGTTGCGGATGACGATCTCCACGCGGCGGTTGGCGGCGCGGTTCTCCGGGGTATCGTTGGGCTTCAGGGGGCGCGTGTCCGCGTGGCCCACCACCATGAAGCGCGCCTCGCGCACGGTGCCCTGTTTCATCAGTTCCTTGGCCACGGTCAGCGCCCGCGCGGCGGAAAGGTCCCAGTTGGATTCGAAATGGTTGCCCTTGATCGGCACGTTGTCGGTGTGTCCCTCCACCGAGATGGTGCCCTCGATCTCCGCCAGAGCAGTGCGCAGTTGCTCGATCAGCGGCTCGAAGTCCGGATTGAGATCGGCCTGGCCGGAGGCGAAGGAGCCCTGCTCGCGAATGCGGATGGTGATCTGGTTGAGCGACGCCGCGACGTCGATCTTGCCGTCGACGATACCGTCGCGCAGCACCTGGCGCAGGGCCTCCTCCTCGCCCTGGCTGGAGAGCATCTCGCGCAGCTTCTCGCGCAGCAGTTCCTGCGGCACGGATTCCGCGCCGGACTGCTCGCCACCGTTCTGCGACGACTGGCTGCCCACCTGCAGCGAGCGCTGGGAGTCGTTGGTGGTCTGCTGGTTGATCACCGGGCGCGGCGTCGGCTGCGGCGTACCGGGGCTGAATTCCTGCTTGATGACGCTGGTACCCTTGGGAATGCTCTCGGCCTCGATCTTGCTCTGTACGCCGAAGGCCTCCTTCATCGAGCCGGCGATGGCGCGGTACTTGACCACATCCATCTCGGAGAAAGACAACAGCAACACGAAGAAGCACATGAGCAGCGACATGAGGTCGGCGAAGGTCGACATCCACGCCGGCGCGCCTTCTTCGGGTTCGTCCTCGCTACCGCCGAGTTCCGCGTCCATCAGGCAGCTTCCGCGGCCGCCCCGTCAGCGGACTCGCTGCTATCCTGGCGCACGCCAGGGGTAAGGTAGACCTCGAGCAGGGATTCGATCAGGCGGTAGTTGAGGCCTTCCTGGATCGCCATGATGCCGTCCAGGCACAGTGATTTGTTGCGGCTCTCCTCCGAGCGGCGCAGGGTGAGCTTGTCGCCGATGGGCTTGGCCACCACGTTGGCCAACACCGCACCGTACAGGGTGGTGAGCAGTGCCACCGCCATCGCCGGGCCGATCGCCTTGGGGTCTTCCATGTTGGCGAGCATCTGCACCAGGCCGATCAGGGTGCCGATCATGCCCATCGCCGGCGCCACGTCCGCGGTGGCGAAAAACACCTTGGCGCCCCAGGTATGGCGGTCGATGGTCTGCTTTATTTCCTGTGCCATGCGCGCCTTGATGGTGTCGCGGTCGAGACCGTCGACCATCATCATTACCGCGTCCTTGAGGAACTGGTTTTCGATCTCCATCTTTTCCAGGGCCAGCACGCCTTCCTTGCGCGCGGTCTTGGACATCTCGATGATGGTCTCGATCAGTTCCTGGGGGTCCTGGAGTTCGAACTTGAACGCCCGGGTGGCCACCTTGAAGGCGTTGAGGAAGTCCTTGAGGGAAAACTTGATCATCACCACCAGGAAGGTGCCGCCGATGACGATGAGCAGGGAGGGGATGTTGATGAACATCAGCGCGGAGCCGCCCATGATGATCGCCAGCCCGACGATCACCGAAGCCCCGATCATTCCTATCAACGTCGCTAAGTCCATTTTTGTTTCGCGCCCCCCTGCAATTGATAACTGCCCTCATGCGGTAAATCGGCAACTCCCGCAGGGACTTTAACGAGGAGCGGGCTTTCTCAGTCCATCATGCTCCCGGCCTGCAGCCGGCTGCGGATACGGCCCACCGCCTGGCTGTGCAGCTGGCACACGCGGGACTCGCTGACACCCATCAGGGCGCCGATTTCCTTGAGGTTGAGGTCTTCCTGGTAGTACAGGGCGAGCAACAGTTTCTCGCGCTCCGGCAGCACATCGATCGCCTCGATCAACTCCTCGCGCTGCTCGCCGTACAGGGCTTCCAGGTAGGGGTTGCCGCCCTCGCCGTTGCCCTGGGGCTCCCAGCCCTCCTCCACCAGTTGTTCCAGCGGCAGCAGCAGGCCGTTGTTGGTGTCGGTGAGCAGGTCGTGGTATTCGTCGACGTCCATGTCCATGTAGTCGATGATCTCGCGCTCGTCCGGCGGTCGGCCGTACTTCTGTTCGAGGTGGGCGATGCTCTCGTCCAGCGCCCGCGCCTTGCGCCGCACCGAGCGCGGCAGCCAGTCGCGGGTACGCAGCTCGTCGATCATCGCGCCGCGTATGCGCGCCGAGGCAAACGCCTGGAAGGGGGTTCCGGAACTCTCGTCGAAACGCTGCATGGCGTCGAGTAACCCGAGGTATCCCGCCTGGATGAGGTCCTCCAGGTCGATGCTCGCCGGCAGGCGAACCCGCAGTGAGAGCGCGTGACGCCGTACGATCGGAATGTACTCTTCGGCGAGGTCGCGCTGTTCGATTTTTCCTTTAGCTGTATACATCAGCGGCCCTGTCCCTAGTTGCGACCCCGGCGGCGCCGGGTATCTGGATGTTGTTGATTAGAATTATCCGTATCCGCTGTCGTCAGGATGGGTCGAATAAGCTCGCTTATTGCGGTTTATTCGCCGTTTAGCCCGGTGCGGGTGAGACCCGCGTCACAGGCCGGGGGGATCAGTGGCTGAGCACCACCAGTTCGATGTCGAAGTAGGCCGCGGCGAGGCGGCTGAGGTTGTCCAGCAGACCCTTGCGCGACAGGCCGGGCTCGTGCAGGGCGAGCACCCGGGACGGCGCGCCGTGCTCGCGCAGCTCGCCCAGGGCCTCGTAGCCCTTGCGAAAGGCGCGGATATCGGTGTCCACCCACAGCGCCCAGCGGCGACTGCGGGCGGCGTGCCCGGGCAGCTCGCCGCTGCCGTCCAGCGCGGTCACCCGCCACTGGTCGGGGTCGCCGGCCCAGCGAAAGCCGAGGTCGGCCCAGCGTTCGAGCCGCGCGCGGACCAGGCGCACGGCATCGTCGCCGTGCACGGGCAACCCCGCCACCACGATGTCGTGCACACCCGGTGCCAGGGCCGCGCCCTGGGCGGCGTGTTGTGCGTCGCGGGCCTTTTCCAGGGCCCAGGCGCGCAGGCTGGCTGCCTGGTCGAGACTCATGGTCAGTGCATCCTGCCGGGAGCCAGCAGCTCCCGGGCGACAAACAGGTAGGCCAGGCCGTCAACCAGGGTGCGGGTGTTGGCGGCGCGTTTGCCGCCCAGCACCAGCTGCAGTTGCTGGCGCAGCTCGACACACTCGGGCTCGGCGGACATCTCCAGGCGCAGCGCGGTGGCCGCCAGGGCACCGGCAGTCAGCGCGCGCAGCTCGGCACAGGCCTGGAAGCCGGGCATGCCGTGCAGTTGCGCCAGGGCGTGGCGGGTCATCGCGGCGAAGCTCTCCATGGCGCACTGGGCGCGGATCAGCGAAGCCACCGCCTGTTCCCCGGAGGACAGCCAGTAGCGGCGCGATACCACCTCGCCGGTAGCGGCGCAGCGCAGCACCCCGGCCCAGGCAAAGCCCGCGTAGCGCTCGACTTCGACGCTCTCGCGCACCGGGGGAAACACCGCCGGCACGCCGCTCAGGGAAAGAATCGCCGGCTGCGAGCGGTAGATGAGCTCGATCTCGCCGGCCACCGCATCCGCCGGTACCGCCTTCGAGACCGCCTGGGCGGTGCCGCGTACCTGTACCTGGGTGCGCGCGGACACCGCGGCCAGCCAGCGCCGGTCGCGCTCGCGCAGCCAGTGCAGGGCCGCGGATTCCGGCAGTGACGGGAATAAATGCACGCGGCTGCCCAGTTGCGCCTCCAGCGCCGCCAGGCGGCCCTCGGCGGGCACGTTCTGCAACGGCGGCACGGTGATCGCGCTGGGACGCAGGTCGGCATCCAGCAGCAGGTGCGGCCAGGCGATATCGTCCTCGCCGTGGGCCTCCTCCGCCCACAGCGCGCCGCCGGCGGTGACCTGGCCGCGTAGGCCGGCTCGCAGGTCGTCCACTCGCGCCTGCTGCCAGTCGGTATGTAAAAGGGAGATGTCCCACAGCGCCTCGAGATGACCGAAGCCGGGCACCGAGGCCTCCAGCAGGCGCAGGTTGACGCCGATCTGGCGGCCGCGGGACAACAGCTCGCGGGTCCAGTCGGCGGGCCGCGCCGGGGGTTCGGCGAAGGGTGCCGCCGGCTCCTCGGTGAGCTGGCGCAGCACCGGCTGCATAATCGCCATCGGCATCGCCGGGTCCAGGTCCTCGGGGACACGCTGGCCGGCACTGCTGAACAGCGGCTGCAAATCGTGACGGATGACCTTGTCCACCAGCAGGGCCGGGGAGCAGGCCTCGTCCAGCTTGGTGAGAATACAGTGGCCGATGCGGCCGCCGGCGGCCAGCGCGGACTGGCGGTAGCAGCGCACTACCTCCTCCAGGGTCTGGTGGTGGCTGGAGCCGCTGAGCAGGAGCACGAAGCGCAGGTCGTCGCAGGCCTCGCACAGCTCGGCGAACTGGCCGAGCACGCGCTCGTCGCGCTGGCTCAGGCCCACGGTATCGATCAGCACCACGCGCTTGTCGCGCAGCTCCTCCAGCACCTGCGCCAGCGGGCGCTGGCTGTCCACCGCGCGGAAGGTGACATCGAGCAGGCTGGCGTACTCGCGCAGCTGCTCGTGGGCGCCCACCCGGTAGTAGTCGGTGCTGACCAGGGCCAGGTCCTCGGCGCCGTGGCGCATGACGTAGCGCGCGGCGATCTTCGCCGTGGTGGTGGTCTTGCCCGAGCCGGTGGGACCGACCAGGGCGAACACGCCGCCGGCGTCGACCAGCCCCTCGCCGTCCGCCAGCGGCGGCAGGCGCAGCTCCAGCTGGCGCGACAGCCACTTGCGAATCTCCAGCGGCTGCCAGGCCGCCTGCTGCAGCGGTTCGGGCAGCTGCACCGCGAGTTCCGCGGCCAGTTCATCGGAGAAACAGGCGGTGAGCAGGCCGCGGTACAGGCGCCCGCCATTGGTGTCGGCGCCCTGCATGCGCGCGGCGGAAGCCGCCAGCATGGCCTTGACGTCGCGCACCTCGGCCATCAACTGCTCGCCCAGTTGCCCGCCACCGGCCTCGCTGGCCGGCTTCACCGCGATGGGCGTCAGGGGCACCACCGGCTCGGGCTCGACGAGCGCGGCGGCCGGCGCTACCGGCTGCGGTGTCGCGGGGGCGGCGCCGGGCACTTCCGACTCCGCCACCGCCAGGATCTCGATGCCCTCCGGGGTGCTGTGGTTGCCCAGGATAAGCGCGTTCTCGCCCAGGGCCGCCTTGACCTTGCGCATCGCCTCGCGGCTGTTCACTCCAACAAATCGTTGTACGTTCACGCGGCAGCTCCTATCCAGCTGGTGATGCGGATGCTCTTGTCATTGGGAATTTCGGCGTCGGTCATGACCACCAGCCCGGGGATGCGCGCCTGCAGGAAGTGCGACAGCATCTGGCGCAGGGCCTGGCGCACCACCAGCACCGGCGGGTTGCCGCCGTTCTCCTGGCGCTGCAGGGCGCCGCGCGCCATTTCCAGCACGGTCTCCGCCAGCCCCGGCTCCATGGCGCCGCTGCTGCGCGCCTGCAACAGCACGTCCTCCAGCTCCGCGTCCAGGCCGATGATGTTGAGCACGTCGCTGGCGCCGAACCACTGCTGGGTGATGGAGCGCCCCAGCGCCACCCGCACACGGTCGGTGAGCTGGGTCAGGTCGGCGGTATCGCCGGTCTCGGCGAGGGTCTCGAGGATGGTGCGCATGTCGCGGATCGGCACCTGCTCGGCGAGCAGGTTCTGCAGCAGGCGCTGCAGCTGGGCGAGGTTCACTTTCTTGTCCAGCACGTCCTCTACCAGCGCCTTGCCGGCCTCGCCCAGGCGGTCCAGCAACTGCTGTACCTCGTGGCGGCCGAGCATCTCGCCGGCATGCTTCTGCATCAGGTGGTTGAGGTGGGTGGCGACCACGGTGCTGGCGTCGACCACGGTGTAGCCGTAGATCTGCGCGTGCTCGCGCTTGTCGTTGTCCACCCACACCGCGGGCAGGCCGAAGGCCGGGTCGACCACGCGGATACCCTCGATGCTGCCGCTGGTCTGGCCGGGGTCGATGGCCAGGTACTTGTCCGGGTAGACCTCGCCCTTGCCGATCACCGCCTCCTTCAACAGGATGGTGTAACCGTTGGCGCCCAGTTCCAGGTTGTCGCGGATGTGCACCACCGGCGGCAGGAAACCCACGCTCTGGGCGAATTTCTTGCGCACGCTCTTGATCCGCGCCAGCAGCTTGCCGCTCTGCTCCTGGTCGACCATGGGGATCAGGCGGTGGCCGACTTCCAGGCCGAGCACGTCCACCAGCTGCACGTCGTCCCAGCTGGCCTCGGTGGATTCCGGCGGCGCCACGTCGAGCAGCGGCGCCGGTTCCGGCTCCGGCGCGCTGGCCTGGCGTTTTGCCAGGTACCAGGCCAGGGAACCCAGGGCGGTGGTGAACAGCAGGAACACGAAATTGGGCATGCCCGGCACCAGGCCGAGCAGGCCGAGGACGCCGGCGGTCAGCGCCAGCACCCGCGGGTTGACGAACAGCTGACCGATCATCTGCTGGCCGACGTCCTCGTCGGTATCCACGCGGGAGACCATGACGCCGGCGGCGGTGGAGATGACCAGGGCGGGAATCTGCGCCACCAGGCCATCGCCCACGGTGAGCAGGGTGTAGGTGGTCGCCGCGGAGGCGACATCCATCTGGTGCTGCAGCACGCCGATCATCAGGCCGCCGAGGATATTCACCACCATGATGATCAGGCCGGCCACGGCGTCGCCGCGCACGAACTTGCTGGCACCGTCCATGGAGCCGTAGAAATCCGCCTCCTGGGAGACCTGCCGGCGCCGCTCGCGGGCCTCGGCCTCGCCGATCAGGCCGGCGTTGAGGTCGGCGTCGATGGCCATCTGCTTGCCCGGCATCGCGTCCAGCATGAAGCGCGCGCCGACCTCGGCGATACGCCCGGCGCCCTTGGTGATCACCATGAAGTTGATGATCACCAGGATCATGAACACCACCAGGCCGACGGCAAAGTTGCCGCCCACCAGGAAGGTACCGAAAGCCTCGATCACCTTGCCCGCAGCGGCGCCGCCGCCGTGGCCCTCGATCAGCACCACGCGGGTGGAGGCCACGTTCAGCGCCAGGCGCAGCAAGGTGGTGAACAGCAGCACCGCGGGGAAGGCGGCAAACTCCAGCGGCTTGTTGGTGAACATGCTGACCAGCAGCACCATGATGCCGAGCGCGATATTGAAGGTGAACAGGATGTCCAGGACGAAGGGCGGCAGCGGCAGGATCATCATCGCCAGCACCATGATGATCAGCACCGGGCCGGCCATCAGGTTCAGGCGCATGTTCTGCCAGGGCAGGTCCTTGAGCATTCTCGGTGAGAGCGCATTCATTGCGGCTTAAACTCCTCGTCAGTCGTCGGCGCGCAGCGCCTCGGGCACCTGCAGGTCGGCAGGTTCCGGTACGCGCGCACGCTGGTTGCCGGGCAGGCGCTTCAGGTTCACCGCCCAGGCCATAATTTCCGCTACCACGGGGTAGAGCTCGAAAGGCACCTCCCGCTCCAGGTCGACGTGGCGGTACAGGGCGCGCGCCACCGGCGGCGCCTCCAGTACCGGCACATCGTGTTCCGCCGCCAGCGCGCGGATGCGTGCGGCAACGGCATCGGCGCCCTTGGCCACCACACGCGGGGCGGCCATGCTCTTCTCGTCGTACTTGAGGGCCACGGCGTAGTGGGTCGGGTTGGTCACCACCACGTCCGCGCCGGGGATATTGCTCATCATGCGGCGCCGCGCCATGGACTGCTGCTGGCCGCGTATGCGCGCCTTGAGATGGGGGTCGCCCTCGGCATCCTTGTGCTCGCGACGCACTTCTTCCTTGGTCATGCGCAGCTGCTTGGAGTGGTTCCACAACTGGAAGGGCACGTCGATGAGGATCACCACCACCAGCGCCAGCACCATGGCGCCGCAGGTCTCCGCGGCCAGGCGCAGCATCTCGGCCAGGGCGGCGGTCACCGGCAGGCTGAGCAGGGCCATGAAATCGTCCAGGCGGCTGGCGAGGTAGATGGCGGCGACACTGGCCAGCAGGACGATCTTGGCGATCACCTTGGCCAGTTCCGCCAGCGACTGGGTGGAGAAGATGCGCTTCAGGCCCTGCACCGGGTTGAGCCGCGACCACTGCGGGTTGAGCGACTGGGCCGACATCAGGAAGCCGCCGAGCAGCATGGGCGAGACCAGCGCCAGCACGGCCATGAACAGGAACAGGGGCATCAGCGCCACCAGGCCGTGGGCGCTGAGTTCCGCGGCGCTGGTCAGCATGCTCTCCACCTGGGTGGCGCCGCGGCGGTCGAAGGAGAAGGCCTGTTGCATGATCAGGCCGGTCTGCTGGTACAGGTAGCCGCCCATGGTCCACAGGCCGAGCACCCCGCCCAGCAACATGGTGAACGTGGTGAGCTCGCGCGAGCGCGCGACCTTGCCCTCCTCGCGCGCCTTTTCACGGCGCCTGGGGGTGGCCTCTTCTGTTTTTTCCGACTGATCGGTATCGTCCGCCACGCAAGGCTTCTCGAATGCAAGTGTTCGAGGCTATGCTAGAGGAGCGGACGGTTTCCAAATGACCGAATAGCAATAAAAATCGGCCCTATTCCCCGCTTACTGGAGGTCTGGGGAGCGGCATACTGCGCAACATGAGAACCAGCTCACATTTGCCGCGCCCGATTCGACACCCCGTCGGCACGCCTGGCCCGGTCTGCTAGGATGTCGCCGGTGGGGTACCGCGTCTGCACGAACCAGGGGCAGCAGATGGACGAGCAGGTACTGGAACAACTCAGTATCAACCCGGCGCACCTTCTCGATGCGCTGAACCAACATGCCATTGTCAGCGTCGCAGCGCCGGACGGCACCATCCTCTTCGCCAACGACCAGTTTTGCGCGGTGTCCGGCTATAGCCGCGAGGAACTCATCGGCAAGGACCATCGCCTGCTCAATTCCGGCCTGCACCCGCCGGAGTTCTTCAAGAACATGTGGCAGACCATCGCCACCGGGCGGCGCTGGAAGGGCATCATCCGCAACCGCTCCAAGTCCGGCAGCAACTACTGGGTGCAGACCACCATCACGCCCTACTGCGATGCCCAGGGCCGCCCCGAGTACTACATCAGCATCCGCACCGAGGTCACCCGCACCAAGCAGAACGAGGAGTCGCTGAATCGCAGCAGCCGCTTCCTGCGCCTGCTCAACGACCAGGCCAAGGCGCTGCTGGTAGTCGGCCAGGATTTCCTCGCCGAGGAGTTCTACAAGATCATGGGCGCCTGGAGCAGCGCCCTGGGCGCCGAGTTCGCCATCCTGGTGGAGATGGACGCGGACCACCACGAACTGCGCCTGGTACACCAGTATCCCCAGGAACTGCCCTACCTGAAGGCCGAGTTCGACCGCCTGCCGCGCTGGACCGGCAACCGCCGCTCCTCCGGCAAGGAGCGCTCGCGGCTGATCCTCGACCGCGGGGTGGACCTCTCGTTCTCCGGCGAGGACGTGGCCAACCTGCTGCACCGCTGGGGCTTCAACGCCATCATCTCGGTACCGGTGAAGTTCCACACCTCGATCCGCTACGCGATGAAATTCCTCGCCCGCGACAAGCAGACCTTCGCCCCGGTCAGCGGCCAGCTGTTCTTTATCGACATCCTCAGCGACCTGCTCTCCAGCGCCTACCAGCGGGTGCACAACGAGCGCGAGCTGCAGCAGCAGAAACAGAAGCTGGACGCGCGCCAGTTCCTCGCCCACCTCGGCGACTGGGATATGGAAGTGTCCACCCTGCGCGTCAAGTGGTCGCCCGCCCTGTTCGGCTTCAGCGAGGCGCTGACCTCCATCTCGCTGTCGGAATTCGTCGACCTGGTGCACCCGGAAGACCGGCGCATGCTGCTCAACGAACTGAACACGGCGATTAACCACTCGGTGCCCACCAGCTTCGAGTTTCGCCTGGTGGGCGAGGACAACTCCCAGCACTGGGTGCAGATGCGCGGTGCGCGCATCCGCGACAAGGACCAGCACACGGACCTGCTGATCGCCACCCTGATCGACGTCTCCCACATCAAGTCCACCGAGGCGGAGCTGCGCGAGGCGAAGAAGCAGGCGGACCAGGCCAACACGGCGAAGTCCCAGTTCCTGTCCAACATGAGCCACGAGCTGCGCACGCCGCTCAACTCCATCCTCGGCTTCGGCCAGTTGCTGGAGCTGGACGACACCCTGGACGCGGCGCAGCAGGAAAACGTGGAGGCCATCCTCAGCGCCGGCGCGCACCTGCTCAACCTGATCAACGAGATCCTCGACCTCTCGGTGGTGGAGGCCGGCGCGGTCAACATCGTGCTCGAGCGCAGCCGCCTGGCCACCATCGTCGAGGAATGCGTCGCCCTGGTCGGGCCGATCAGCAAGCGCTACGGTGTGGCCCTGGAGGTGGAACCGCTGCCGGACGTGGAGCTGTTCGTGGACCGCATGCGCTTCAAGCAGGCGGTGATCAACCTGCTCAGCAACGCCATCAAGTACAACAAGCAGGACGGCCACGTCTGGGTGCGCTGCGAACTGCCCAACCTGCAACACGCGCGCCTCAACGTCATCGATACCGGCCTGGGCATCAGCCCGGAGAAGAAACACGAGTTGTTCAAGCCGTTCAGCCGGCTGGGCCACGAGAACAGCACCACCGAGGGCACCGGTATCGGCCTGACCTTCACCAAGTCGGTGGTGGAGCTGATGGGCGGGGATATCGGCTTTACCTCGAGCCCGGGCAATGGCAGCACCTTCTACCTGGAGTTTCCGCTGGCCGCGCATCCCACGCAGGGGCCGGCGCAGGCGGCTGGCGAGGAGCGGCCCACGCCGTCGGCACAGCAGCACGACCAGGTGCTGATGATCAGCCGCGGCTTCGCCGAGGAGAGCATGGTGCGCGGCGCACTGTCCTACGACACCAAGCTGAGTTTCCGCATTGTCGAGCCGGACCACGACCTCAACCGCCTGGCCACGCGCATCCGCCCGAACATCCTGCTGGTCAACCTGGGCGACCTCGAGGACCCCTGGGTGGACGAGGCCTACCTGGAGCGCATCAGCAGCCTGTTTGGCGCGCCGCGCATGATCGCCCTGCTCGACGCCAACGCGATCAAGCTGCTCCAGCCCTACCACACGCGCTTTTTTGACTATATCTGCCTGCTGCCCATCGACCGCTCGGCGATCCAGACCGTGCTGCAGTCGGTGTCCTTCCGCGCCGGTCTGCAGTGGGCCTGAGCCCACCGGCTCAGGCGGTGGCGAAGGCGCGCAGCGGGCAGCTGGTGTACATGAAGGCGAGGAATTCCCGCCGGCCCAGGGGCGGCGAGTAGAGGTAGCCCTGGCCGTAGTCGCAGCCGATACCCGCCAGCAGTGAACGCTGCTCCGCGGTTTCCACACCCTCGGCCACCACGCGCATGTTCAGCTTGTGCGCCATCGCCACCATCGCCTCACAGAGCACGAAATCGCGACTGTCCCGGGTCAGGTCGCGCACGAAGGCGCGGTCGATTTTCAGGTAGTCCACGGGGAAGCGGTTGAGATAGGACAGCGAGGAATAGCCGGTGCCGAAGTCGTCGATGGCCACCTGCATGCCAGCCTCCGCGATCAGCGCCATTTTCTGGGTGACGATATCCGCGCGCCCCATCAGGCTGTTCTCGGTAATCTCCACCACCAGGTTGCGGCCGTCCAGGCCGGCCTGCTGCAGGCGCTGCGCCCAGCGCGTCGGCATGGTCTCGTCGGACAGGAACTGCAGCGGTGACTTGTTGATGCCGACCTGGAAATTCGGCCCGAACAGCGCCACCCACTCGGGCAGGATGCGCATAACGCTGTCGAACACCCATTCACCGAGCTCGCAGATGTAGCCATTCTCCTCGGCAATGGGGATGAACTCATCGGGGCCGACCGGCCCGAACTCCGGGTGGTGCCAGCGCATCAGGGCCTCGGCCTTGCTGACGCTGTTGTCGCGCAGGTCGATGATGGGCTGGAAATGCAGGTCGAACTGGTCGCGCTCCAGCGCGATGGGAAGGTCCGCCAGCAACTGGTTGTGCCGCGTGCGGCAGGCGCCGAGCACCCGGTCGTAGACCTGCAGGCAGTTGCCGCCGCGATCCTTGGCCTGGTACAGGGCCTGGTCGGCGCGCTGGATAAGCTCCTTACCCGACTCGCCGGGACGCGAGTGCACGGCGATGCCCACGCTGGCGCAGATGCTCAGTTCGCGCCCGGCGTACTGCAGCGGCTGGCGCAGGTTCTCCATGAGCTTTTCCGCCACCAGGCGCGCCTCGCGCGAACCCTTGACATCGCCCAGCAATACCAGGAACTCGTCACCGCCGAAGCGCGCGGCGAAATCCTCGCTGCGGATACTGCCGCGGATCTGCTTCGCGGCGTGCACCAGCACGGCATCGCCGGCGTCGTGACCCAGGGTGTCGTTGACCTGCTTGAACTTGTTGAGATCCATGTAAATCAGTGCGAAGGGCTTACCCGAGTTGCGCGTGCGCGCCATGAACTCGCCGAGCCGGATGTCGAACAGGCGGCGGTTGGGCAGGCCGGTGAGGGCGTCGTAGTTGGCGTGGTGTTCCACCACCTCCTGCACCTGCACCTGTTCGGTGATGTCGCGGGCGATGCTCGACACCCCGACAATCCGGCCGCGGGCATCGCAGATCGGCGAAATCGTCACCGAGACGTGGATGCGCCGGCCGTGCTTGTCCAGGCGCTCCGACTTGTAGTGGTCGACCTTGTTGCCCGCGCGCACACGGTCCAGGATTTCCCGTTCCTCGTGGGCCAGTTCCTGCGGAAACAGGCGCAGCATGGGCTGGCCGATCATCTCCTCGGCGCTGTAGCCGAAGATGCGCTGCGCGCCCTGGTTCCAACTGGTGACGACCCCGTCCAGGGTCTTGCTGATGATGGCGTCGTCGGAATTCTCGACCAGCGCGGCGAAGCGGCTCTCGGCACAGGCCAGGCGCAGCTGGTCGGTGATGTCGCGGGCGATGCCGGATACGCCGATGACCTCACCGGCGCTGTCGCGCACCGGTGACAGGGCCAGCGACACGGGTACCGTGTAGCCGTCCTTGTGAATACGTTCAGTGAAGTAGTGCTGGATACGCTCGCCGCGGGCCACCCGGCCGAGCAGCGTGGCCTCTTCGTCGACGCGGTCGGCGGGTATCAGGAAGACTATCGACTGGCCCTGGACTTCCTTCGCGGTGTAGCCAAACAGGCGCTCGGCGGCGCTGTTCCAGCTGATCACCCGGCCGTCGATAGTTTTGCCGACGATGGCGTCGTCCGAGGATTCGACAATCGCCTCGCAATACTGCTCGACCAGATGCGCTTTCGACGTCCGGGAGAGTGCCGCAGAAATCAGGCTGTAGTTGACCATCGCGCTCAAAGTCACCGTAGCGGTGGAAGACCGGGGTCTACTGTTTATCGGCCGCTACGGGCGATGACTTTAAGCGCCGCTGGGTAAGTGACGGCGGCTCAGGCGCTGGAAGCCACCTTGTCGATGCGCGAGGTGGCGCGCAGCAGGTGGTCGGCGATCTTGCCCAGGGGCAGTACCTCGCAGGCGCCGCCGCGGCGCACGGTTTCGCCGGGCATGCCCCAGACCACGCTGGTCTGTTCGTCCTGGGCGATGGTGTGCAGCCCGCCCTCGAGCAGCTCGAGCATGCCCTGGGCGCCGTCCGCGCCCATGCCGGTGAGGATGGCTGCGACCGCGTTGCGCCCGGCGGATTGCAGCACCGAGCGGAACAGCACGTCGACGCTGGGCTTGTGGCGGTTGACCGGCTCGCCGTCGTTGAGCCGGCACACGTAGCGGGCGCCGTTGCGGGTCAGCAACAGGTGGCGGTCACCGGGGGCGACGAAGGCGTGCCCCGGCAGTACCTGGTCGCCGTCCTCCGCCTCCTTCACCACCAGCGGAGTCTGGCGGTTCAGGCGCTCGGCGAAGGCGGCGCTGAAACCCGGTGGGATGTGCTGCGCGATGACGATGCCCGGGGCATCCGAAGGCATGCCCATCAGCACTTCCTTGATCGCCTCGGTGCCGCCGGTGGAGGCGCCGATGGCGATGATCTTGTCGGTGGTGCGATAGCGCGAACCCACGGTCGGGGCGATCACCGCGTCGGCGCTGTGCTTGGGCGGCGCGCTCGGGGGCTGGCGGCGCTCCACTTTCACCGAGGCCGCGTGGCGGATTTTCTCGCGCAGCTCCTCGGTGTAGTCCTCGAGGGTGTGCGACAGGTCGATTTTCGGCTTGCTGACGAAATCGATCGCACCCAGCTCCAGCGCCTGCAGGGTGACGTCGGCACTTTTCTCCGTCAGCGAGGAGACCATCACCACCGGCATCGGCCGCAGGCGCATGAGATTGCTGAGGAAGGTCAGCCCATCCATACGTGGCATTTCCACGTCCAGGGTGAGCACATCCGGGTTCAGCGCCTTGATCTTGTCGCGGGCCATGTAGGGGTCGGCGGCGGTGGCCACCACTTCCAGGTCCGGCGCCTCGTCGATCATGCGCGTCAGCAGGCTGCGTACCAGGGCGGAATCGTCCACCACCAGGACCCGGATCGGCGCGCGTGTAGCCATGGCTCAGAACAGCTCCACGTCGCGCGACACCGGCTGGTGCGAGAGCTCTTCGGCGTACTCGTTCTCGCGCTGGCTGATGGTGTCGTTCTTCAGGCGTACCAGGCGCTTGACCATGGCCTTGCCGGTGGCCGGGAAGAACACCACCCGGCGCGGGTAGATATCGCCGAGATCCTCGGCGGTCACCTCGAGATTCTCGGAGGCCACGTAATCGCGCACGAAATCGATATTGCGCGCGCCGATGGCGGTCATCTTGGCCAGCACCTGGCCGCCGCCGAACAGCTTGGCCTCCAGGTTGCGACGCTTGCCGCCGTGCTTGATGATCTCGTTGATCAGCGTCTCCATCGCGTAGTTGCCGTAGCGCGCCTCGCTGGAGACACCGTCCGAGCGCGTCCCGCCGCTGCCCTGGGGCAGCATGAAGTGGTTCATGCCGCCGACACCGGTGACCCGGTCGCGGATACAGGCGGACACGCAGGAGCCGAGCACGGTGGTGATCATCTCGCCCTCGGTGGTCACGTAGTACTCACCGGGCAGGATTTTCGCGCCGTGGCAGTTGAAGTTGCGGTCCCAGTAGCGGTGTACGTGCTCGTAGCCCTGCAACAGGGTGGGCTTGGGCCCCTGTCCGGCGTTGGAAAATGGCAGGATCTTGGTCACAGGTCAGCTCGACTTCTGGTACACGGTCTTGCCGATCAGCTTGAAGCGGTCGCAGATCTTGTTGAGGCTCTCCGAGTGGCCGATGAACAAATAGCCATCCGGGTGCATCTGGCTGGCCATGCGATCAAACAGCACTGACTGGGTCGGCTTGTCGAAATAGATCACCACGTTGCGGCAGAAGATAATGTCGAAGGGCTTGCGCATGGGCCAGCTCTCGAGCAGGTTCAGGGTGCCGAAGGAGACCATGTTGCGAATTTCGGGCTTGACCCGCACCTGCGCTGCGCGCGCCCCGGTGCCGCGCAGCATCCAGCGCTTCATGCGCGCCTCGCCGGTACCGCGCACCACCCAGTCCAGGTCGTAGACCCCGGCGCGCGCGGTTTCCAGCACGCCGGTATCGATGTCGGTACCCAGCACCCGCGCCTGCCAGTTTGACGGCAGTTCCTCGGCCAGGGTCATGGCGATGGTATAGGGCTCGGCGCCGGTAGAGCAGCCGGCGGACCACACACTCAGGGTACGGTCGGCTTTTTGCTTCATCAGTGCGGGCAATACGCTCTCGCGCAGCATGTCGAAATGGTGCGACTCGCGGTAGAAACCGGTCAGGTTGGTGGTCAGCGAATTGACGAACAGCTCGAACTCGGCCTCGTCGCCGCGCTCCAGGATCGCGCAGTAGTCGGAGAACTTCTGCAGGCCGAGGGAGCGCAGGCGCTTCACCAGGCGGCCGTAGACCAGGTCCTTCTTGATATCCTCGAGCACGATCCCCGCGTGGTCGCCAATCAGGTCGGCGATGTAGCGAAAATCCTTGTCGGTGAAGGTGAAGTCGGTCACCCCGGTCCGTGAGGGGCGAATAGGGGCCCTCTCGCTAGCAGCGGAATCCATTGTCGTTGTCGCTTCCGGCAGGTGGAAAACCAGCGGCCCGCTCACCTGGAGCGGGCCGCACTCGCGTCAGAACTGCTCCCACTCGTCGCCCATATCGCCGCCGCTGCTCTTCGGCGCGGGCGCCGGGCTGCGCGCGGGGGCGGGGCTGGGTGCGGGGCGTGACGTGGCCGGGTCGCGTGCCGGGCGCGCCTGGATGATCTTCGAGGTGTTGCCGATGCTGAAGAACTCCATCAGCTGGGTCAGGTTGCTCGACTGCTCGTCCATGGATTCGCTGGCGTCCGCGGCCTCCTCGACCATCGCGGCGTTCTTCTGTGTGAC
>NZ_SRLE01000019.1 GCF_004745945.1 Mangrovimicrobium sediminis
ATGCTTCGGCGCCACTCAGAGGTTTCAAGACGTCAGATTAAGGGGACATATATGTCAAAAATCTTCGATCGTTCGGCTCACTTTAGCTACGCCGGAGTAGTGTGTTCTTTCGTCTTGCCCAGCTCTCTGGCCCAGTTGCTGAAAGGGGCCTCTTCTGCCGAACCTCACAAAATAACAAGTGCGGGCAGTTCGCTCCCTTCGGTCGCCGGACGCGCGTACCGCGCGCCCGCTGCCGCTCAGCGTTATGTGCTCTGCGTCCAGATGCGACATGGTAGTTTCTTATGACATATGAAAAAGAAGTTGAATTGTTAGAGCGAATCATAGAAAACCAAGAGTTGCAGTTGAGACGTCAGGACGAAGCGCTTGAAATTCAACGAGAGCAGTTTCAAAGAGCAGAAGCCTTACAAGAGAGAGCTGAAAAACTACAGTTAAGAGCTGAGAAAACCCAAAAGGTTGGAAAGCTCGCTATCTACATGCTTATGGGTGGAGTGATTCTTATTGTTGGTGTGCTGTTTCTGGCATGAGTAAGCACATAACAAGGCAAGGCAGCAAGGGCGCTTCGCGCCGGGACCCGCTAACGCGGGCCCCTGCTTGAAGCGTTATGCATTGAGGGTCGGTCATGGACAGAAATGAAATTATCCAAAAGCTGGAAACTTTAAGCTCGGAGTTTGAAGAGCTATTAATCCATTTTGATCAGCCCAAAGAAGGCATGAGTAGAATGGAAACTGTTAGCTTCGTCTCAGAACAGTATTCGGGCATAAAAGATAGAGTGGTGGATTTTAGAAAACAACTCGAAAAAGATGAGCGAGATGATCGCTTGAGTCGAGATGAAGAGGCATTCTTGGTTCCAGCTATCAGAGAGGTTGCTTTGCATTGTAAGGCGCGAAAAGGTTCAAAGAACGTGCAAGAACTCAAATCCTCAATCTACGATGGCCAAAGCTACTGCTCATACTGGTTGGCACAGCTAAATGCATAACAAGTCAAGGCAGCAAGGGCGCTTCGCGCCGGGACCCGCTAACGCGGGCCCCTGCTTGAAGCGTTATGTGCTCTGCGTCCAGATGCGACATGGAAGTTTCTGATGACAAATGAAAAAGAAGTTGAATTGTTAGAGCGAATCATAGAAAACCAAGAGTTACAGTTGAGACGTCAGGACGAAGCGCTTGAAATTCAAAGAGAGCAGTTTCAAAGAGCGGAAGCCTTACAAGAGAAAGCTGAAAAAATACAGTTAAGAGCAGAGAAAACCCAAAAGGTTGGAAAGCTCGTTATCTACATGCTTATGGGTGGAGTGATTCTTATTGTAGGTGTGCTGTTTCTGGCATGAGTAAGCACATAACAAGGCAAGGCAGCAAGGGCGCTTCGCGCCGGGACCCGCTAACGCGGGCCCCTGCTTGAAGCGTTATGTGTTACTCGCAAATGCCGGGCGAACTTCCGATTGATTTCTTC
>NZ_SRLE01000002.1 GCF_004745945.1 Mangrovimicrobium sediminis
AGTTCGGGGGGGAGTGTTCGGGGGGAGGGATCAGTGCCGCTGGCTTGTCGCCGCGGGCGAGGGCAGTACAATCCAGGGATGCTATCCACGTTCAGACAATCCACCGGCATTGCATGCCGCCGGGCCGCTGCACCGGGGCGCATAGCGCTGCTGTTTGCGCTGCTTGCCCTCGCTCCCGGCTTACCCGTGGCCGTCGCCGCGGCCGTTACGCCCGACGCGCAGGACACGGCGCCGCCCTCGGACCTGGTGAGCGAGTCCTTCGGCAACCGGGCGCTGCTCAGCTTCTGCCAGGGCCACCTGTACGGCGAGAATGGCTATCCGCTGGATATCGAGAAGGCGTTTCGCTGGTGTCGGGAGTCCGCCGAACGCGGCTCCGCCGCGGCCCAGATGATGCTCGCTGAGATCTACCTGATGGATGACTGGGTGGAGCACAACCCCGCCGAGGCGGTGCGCTGGTACACCCGCGCCGAGGAGCAGGGCAACGCCCACGCCGCGTTCGTGCTGGCCGTGATCTACGGCACAGGGGATGTCGTCCCGCAGGACAGGGACAAGGCGTATGTCTACCTGATGCGCGCCGCGTCCGCTGGCCACAGTGATGCCATCGAATTGCTGCGCAGCGTCAACCCCGATTACAAGCCGCCGCCGACCGAGGCGGAAATCGCAGTCATTCTGGAGAAGAACAGCGCGCTCAAATTCGCCCCCGTCTACCCGCCGCAAGCGCTGCGCGAGGGTACTGAGGGATACACGGTGGTCGAGTACACCATCGACGTGACCGGGCGCACTGCAGACCTGAGAATAATCGCGTCCGAGCCGGCGGGGGTGTTCGATGAGGCCTCGCTGAATGCCGCGCGCAAGTTTCGCTACCGGCCGACCCTGGAGGACGGCGTGCCGGTGGAGCGGCGCGGGGTGACCAACAAGTTCACGTTCGAGTTGGAGGATGACCCTGGGCAGAGTCCTGGGAAATCTGAGTAAGTCGGGATTGGGGAAGAGATGGTGCCCAGGAGAGGACTTGAACCTCCACGGCCGTTAAGCCACTAGCACCTGAAGCTAGCGTGTCTACCAATTTCACCACCTGGGCAGGGGGGTTCGTCGCTGTCGCAACGGTAGAGGGCGCGCACTTTACTTTTACCGCGCGGCTTTGTCAATCCTCGCGTATAATGAAACTTTCCCAACGCCCCTTCTACTTATAACCCCCTGAATCTGCATGTGAATCTATGACCAAAAAAGGCAAACCTGCCGACCCCCACGCGGACCGCGAAGCGGCCAATTACGATAACCCCATCCCCAGTCGCGAGTTGATCCTCGAGGTCCTGCGCGAAGCGAACCGACCCCTCAACCAGGAGAAGCTGAGCAAGAAGCTCGGCATCGGCGGCGAGCGCGACAGCGAAGCCCTGCGCCGGCGCCTGCGCGCCATGGAGCGCGATGGCCAGGTCATGTACGACCGCAAGGGCGCCTATGCCCTGGTCGACAAGCTCAACCTCGTGCACTGCAAGGTGCAGGGGCATCGCGACGGCTACGGCTTCGCGATTCCGCTGGGCGAGGGCGAGGACATCTACCTCGGCAGCCGCCAGATGCACTTCGTGTTCGACGGCGACGAGGTGCTGGTGCAGATCACCGGCGAGGACCGCCGCGGCCGCTTTGAGGGCAAGGTGGTGGAGGTGCTGAACCGCGCGGTGACCCGCGTGGTGGGGCGCTACGAGGAGGAGAGCGGCATCGGCTGTGTCATCCCCGACCACAGTCGCCTGACCCAGCACATCCTGATCCCGCCGGCGGAGAAGCACGGCGCGAAGCACGGCCAGATCGTCACCGCCGAGATCACCCAGTATCCCACCCGCACCCTGGGCGCCAAGGCGCGCATCGTCGAGGTGCTCGGCGACCACCTGGACCCGGGTCTGGAGATCGACGTCGCCATCCGCTCCCAC
Organism: Mangrovimicrobium sediminis; assembly: GCF_004745945.1. Classification (GTDB taxonomy): domain Bacteria; phylum Pseudomonadota; class Gammaproteobacteria; order Pseudomonadales; family Halieaceae; genus Mangrovimicrobium; species Mangrovimicrobium sediminis. The sequence goes on from NZ_SRLE01000002.1 coordinate 1,923, forward strand.
GGCATTCCCCACGAGTGGCCGGAGGAGGTGCTCGCCGAGGCGGCGCGCCTGGAACCGGAGCCGCGCGAGGAAGACAAGCAGGACCGCATCGACCTGCGCGAACTGCCCTTTGTCACCATCGATGGCGAGGACGCGCGCGACTTCGACGACGCGGTGTACTGCGAAAAACGCCGCGGCGGCTGGCGCCTGTTCGTCGCTATCGCCGATGTCTCCCACTACGTGCGACCGGGTTCGGCGCTGGACGAGGAAGCCGCGTCGCGCGGCAACTCGGTGTACTTCCCCGAGCGCGTGGTGCCCATGCTGCCCGAGGCCCTGTCCAACGGGCTGTGCTCGCTGAAGCCGCAGGTGGACCGCCTGGCCATGGTCTGCGAGATGGAAATCAGCCGCGTCGGCAAGCTCAGCGGCTACAAGTTCTACGAGGCGGTGATCCACTCCGCTGCGCGTCTCACCTACACCCAGGTGGGCATCGTGCTGGAGAAGGGCGCGCACCCGGATGTGCGCAAGTTCCTGGTGCCGCACCTGGAGCGCCTGCACGCGCTTTACCACGTGCTGCGCGAGGCGCGCGATGTGCGCGGCGCGATCGATTTCGACACGGTGGAGACGCGCATCATCTTCGACGAGCAGCGCAAGATCGATTCCATCGTACCGGTGGTGCGCAACGACGCCCACAAGCTGATCGAGGAGGCGATGCTCGCCGCCAATGTGGCCACGGCGGAATTCCTCGAGGCCAGCGGCCTGCCCGCGCTGTACCGGGTGCACGAAGGGCCGTCGGAGGAAAAACTCGAGAACCTGCGTAAGTTCCTCGGCGAGCTGGGCCTGGACCTGCGCGGTGGACTCAAGCCCTCGCCCCTGGACTACCAGCACCTGCTGGAACAGATCGCCGAGCGCGACGACGCCCACGTCATCCAGACCATGCTGCTGCGCTCCCTGAGCCAGGCGGTCTACCAGCCGGATAACAAGGGCCACTTCGGCCTGCACTACCCGGCCTACGCGCATTTCACCTCGCCGATTCGCCGCTACCCGGACCTGCTGGTGCACCGCGGCATCCGCCACCTGCTGCGCTCGCGGCGCAAGGTGGAGGGGGTGCAGCGTGTCAGCGGTGCGAAGACGATCCCCAAGAAGCAGATCTTCCCCTACGACGAGGCGGCCATGGCGGCGCTGGGCGTGCACTGCTCGATGACCGAGCGGCGCGCGGACGACGCCACCCGCGAAGTTGACGCCTGGCTCAAGTGCGAGTACCTGCAGGAACATGTGGGCGACGAGTTCGAGGGGGTTATCAGCGCGGTCACCAGTTTCGGCCTCTTCGTCGAGCTGAAGGACCTGTATATAGAAGGCCTGGTGCATGTTACCGGGCTGCCCGGGGACTACTACCAGTTCGACCAGGCCAAGCAGCGCCTGACCGGCGAGCGCAGCGGCCGCAGCTTCCAGCTGGGCGGGGCGGTGCGCGTGCAGGTGGCGCGGGTGGACCTCGACGATCGCAAGATCGATCTCGAACTGATCGACGCCAAGCCGCCGAAGAAAGAGCGGGGGCAGGCGCGCGGGGAGAAATCCACGGGCGGCGAGCCCGGGGGCAAGAAAGGCGGCGGGAAGAAAGGCCAGGGCAAGTCTGCCGCGGGCAAGCCCAAGGGCAAGCGGCGCAGCGGCATGCGCCGCCGCTACTGATTCCCGATGGACTACCGCTACGGCATCCACGCCGTGGACAGCCTGCTGCGCCACCGGCCGCGAGAGATCCAGCGCCTGCTGGTGCAGTCCGGGCGCGAGGACAAGCGCGTTTCTTCTTTGCTCGAACTGGCACGGGACCAGGGCGTGGCCGTCGAGCGCCTGCCGCGGCGCGAACTGGATGCGCTGGCAGGTGGGCGTCACCAGGGGGTGGTGGCCGAGGTGGCCGCAGTGGCGGGCGAAGCCAGCGGCGATAACCTGTGGGACGAGGCCGCCCTGCTGCGCCACGTCGAGGCCAGCCCGAGTCCGGTCCTGCTGCTGGTGCTGGACGGCGTCACCGACCCGCATAACCTCGGAGCCTGCCTGCGCAGCGCCGACGCCGCCGGGGTGGACGCGGTGATCGTACCGCGCGACAAGTCCGCCGACCTCGGTCCCACCGTGAGCAAGGTGGCCTGCGGCGCGGCGGAGGTCATCCCCTTTGTGCGTGTCACCAACCTCGCGCGCACCCTGGAGGCCCTGAAAGAGCACGGCGTGTGGCTGTACGGCACCGCCGGCGAAGCGGAAAACTCCATCTACGACAGTGACTTGCGCGGCCCCATGGCGCTGGTGATGGGCGCCGAGGGCAAGGGCCTGCGACGCCTCACCCGCGAGCACTGCGACCACCTGGTCAAACTCCCCATGGCCGGCACCGTGAGCAGCCTCAACGTCTCCGTCGCCACCGGCGTCTGCCTCTTCGAAGCCGTCCGGCAACGCAAGTAAAAGCGGGGTCAGAGCCCTTTTTGACGCTTTTTGCTTCCTTCTGCCCAGCCCCAAGGCTTGCGAGGGATCAAAACTGTCCAAAAAGGGCTCTGACCCCGGTTTGGATTGCGCCAAAGTGCCGCTTGCGGCGGCTGGTTAACTTACGTACAATCCGCGCCTCAAAATTTGCCCGGCGGCCCGCAGGCTGCCGATCTCCTTGCCACACCGCCCCGCGAGGGTGACGGGTGGCATAAACCCGTAAGGAGCCTTAGATGCGACACTACGAGATCGTATTCATGGTCCATCCGGACCAGTCCGAACAAGTGCCCGGTATGATCGAGCGCTACAGCAACACCATCACCAAGGATGGCGGCTCTGTCCACCGCCTGGAAGATTGGGGCCGCCGCCAACTGGCCTACCCGATCAACAAGGTGCACAAGGCGCACTACATCCTGATGAACGTGGAAGCCTCCAACGACGCGATGGAAGAGCTGACCACCACCTTCCGTTACAACGACGCCGTTATCCGCAACCTGGTTATTCGCCGCGACGAAGCTGTCACCGACGAGTCCTTCATCATGAAGAACGAGAAGGAGTCACGCGAGCGCAAGAGCCGCAACGATGAGCGCCGCGCAGCGGAAAGCTCCGGTAACGACAACGATTCCGACAGCCGTCCCGCCAAGAGCGAGTCCGGCGCGGAAGAAGGCGAAGAGTAAGCAGGAGGATATAGGTCATGGCACGTTTTTTCCGTCGTCGTAAGTTCTGTCGTTTCACCGCCGAGGGCGTCAAGGAGATCGATTACAAGGATCTCGAGACCCTGAAGGCCTACGTTTCCGAAACCGGCAAGATCGTCCCCAGCCGGATCACCGGCACCAAGGCGAAGTACCAGCGCCAGCTGGCTACCGCCGTGAAGCGCGCGCGCTTCCTGGCCCTGCTGCCGTACTCGGATTCACATCGGTAAGTTAGCGCTTACCTGCGCTACGCGTCCCAGCGAGGCCTGATTTGAAGGCGATAGCTGAGTTTGCCATGCGCTCCCGCTTCCACGCCCTGGGGCTCGCTGTAGCCGGGTCGGGAAGCATTCTTTTTTGCTGGATCAGCGCCGCGATTCTGGGGCTGGTCACCCTGCGCAAAGGCGTGGGGAGCGGCCTGCAGCTGATGCTGTGGGCCCTGCTGCTGCCGCTGGTGCTGATTTTCACCTACGGCGACAGCGGCCCGTTCACCCTGTTGCTGGGCACGACCCTGCTGGCAGTGGTGTTGCGGACGACGGTCAGCCTGTCGCTGACCCTGCTCGGCGGGGTCGCGGTGGCGGCACTAACCGGTCTTGGCCTGCTGGTACTGGCCAGCGCGTACCTGGAGCAGTTGCTCGCGGTGTTCGTGGAGTTTATCGCGTCGCTCGAGCAGCAGTTTGCCGAGGGCGGCCAGCAGGTCACCCTGCAACGGCCCAGCGCGCTGCAGATTGCCGGCCTGATGGGCGCGGGCATGGGGATGAGTTGCATCCTCTGCCTGCTGCTGGCGCGCTACTGGCAGTCGGCGCTGTACAACCCGGGCGGCTTTGGCAGCGAATTTCGTGCCCTGCGCTACCCGCCCGCGGTGACCGCGGCGATGGTGCTGGTGGCCGTGGCGGTGTCTGCCCTGGGCGTGGAGTATCGCACCTGGGCGGTGATCGCCTCGCTGCCGCTGAACTTCGTCGGCCTCGCACTGGTGCATGCGCGGGTGCAGATGCGCGGTATGAGCGGTGGCTGGTTGGTGGGTTTTTACCTGGCCTGGCTGCTGCTGGACCCGGTGAAGCTACTGATGATGGTATTCGCCGTGGTAGACAGCTGGCTGGATTTTCGCCGGCGCTGGGCGGGGGCAGAGCCACCCGCACGCGGCGACGGTTAACAGAATTCGAGAACGAGGGAGTGCGCTCCCCGAAAAGAGGAAACCAAGATGGAAGTCATTCTGCTGGAGAACATCGGCAACCTGGGCGTACTGGGTGACCGGGTTGAAGTGAAGGCCGGCTTTGGCCGCAATTTCCTGATCCCGCAGGGCAAGGCCGTTCCCGCCACCGAGTCGGCGATCGCCGAATTCGAAGCGCGTCGCGCCGACCTCGAAGCTGCCGCGGCGGAAGCCCTGGGCGCCGCCGAGGCACGTGCCGCTGCAATCAACGAGCTGGGCCTGATCAGCATCACCGCCAACGCCGGTGAGGAAGGCAAGCTGTTCGGTTCCGTCGGCACCCGCGACATCGCCGATGCGGTCACCGCTGCCGGCTGCGAAGTCGACAAGGCCGAAGTGCGCCTGCCCGAGGGCGCCCTGCGCGAGATCGGTGAATACGAGATCGCCATCCAGGTGCACGGCGACGTCACCGCGATGGTCGCTGTCGCCGTCATCCCGGAGTAAGTCCCCGCCGGCCCACGGGCCGCGCGTAGCTCCACCGAGAATGCACCGACCACCCCGTGGCCGGTGCATTTTTGTTGCCCGCGAAAAAGTGGGGTCAGATACGACTTTTTTTGATGTGTGTTCAGCGCGGGCCCGGCATCAGTGCAGGACTTCCCAAAGTAGTCCCTGGGAAATCTCCCGCCGGCAGTCGCGAGCACATCAAAAAAAGTCGTATCTGACCCCACTTTTTCGGTCCGGGCTACCTAGCCCAGGCATTTTTCGGTAATCTGTTTCGCCCGATAAGAAAGCGTTCCCGATGGCTGAACCCGACTACAGCGACCCCCTGCCCGAGCCGCCCTGGTCCCCCGATGGCGACATCGCCCGGATCAAGATGCAGCCGCACTCGGTGGAGGCGGAGCAGTCGGTCCTCGGCGGCCTGCTACTTTCCGCGGACGCCTGGGACTCGGTGGCCGAGGAAGTCGCGTCAGGTGACTTCTACCGCCCCAATCACCGCCTGATCTTCCGCGAAATCGCCCGGCTGGCCGACGATGCCGAGCCGGTGGACGTGATCACCGTCGCCGACAAACTCGAGGCCCGCGGCGAACTCGACGCCGCCGGTGGCCTGCCCTACCTGGCGGAGCTGGCCCAGAACACCCCCAGCGCCTCCAACATCCGCGCCTACGCCCAGGTGGTGCGCGAGCGCGCCACCCTGCGCAAGCTGATCGAGGCCGCCCAGGAGATCGCCGAGTCCGGCTTCAACCCGGAGGGCCGCAATTCCCAGGAGCTGATCGACGAGGCCGAGCGCGCGATCATGCAGATCTCCGAGGCCGGCCGCCGCAGCGGTGGCCCCGAGGGCGTCAACGCCCTGCTAGGCAGGGCACTGGAGCGCATCGAGGAGTTGTTCAATACCGGTGGCGACATCACCGGCCTGACCACCGGCTTCAGCGACCTCGACAACATGACCTCCGGCCTGCAGCCGGCGGACCTGGTGATCGTCGCCGGCCGCCCGTCCATGGGCAAGACCAGTTTCGCCATGAACCTGGTGGAGAACGCTGCCCTGGCGCAGGGCAAGCCCATCCTGGTGTTCTCCATGGAGATGCCCGCGGAACAGCTGATCATGCGTATGCTGTCCTCGGTGGGCCGCATCGACCAGAAGCGCGTGCGCACAGGCCGCCTGGAGCAGGAGGACTGGCCCAAGCTCACCGCCGCGGTGAACAAGCTCAAGGACGTGTCCCTGCACATCGACGACACCCCCGCGCTCACCCCCACCGAACTGCGCAGCCGCGTGCGCAAGGTGGTGCGCGAGAACAAGGGCGAGATCGGCATGATCATGATCGACTACCTGCAGCTGATGCAGGTGGCCGGCTCCTCTGAGGGGCGTACCGCGGAGATCTCCGAGATCTCGCGCAGCCTCAAGGCTATCGCCAAGGAGTTCAACGTGCCGGTGGTGGCGCTGTCGCAGCTCAACCGCTCGCTGGAACAGCGCCCCAACAAGCGCCCGGTCAACTCCGACCTGCGCGAATCCGGCGCCATCGAGCAGGACGCGGACATCATCCTGTTCATCTACCGCGACGAGGTGTACCACGAGGACACCCAGGACAAGGGCGTCGCGGAGATCATCATCGGCAAGCAGCGTAACGGCCCCATCGGCACCTGCCGGCTGGCCTTCATCGGCGAATACACCCGCTTCGAAAACCTCGCCCGCGGCGCCCAGGCGGACTACTAAAAAAGGGGTCAGAGCCCTTTTTTCCTTCAGCTACCTATCTCTAAAAGTCTCATCTGACCCCATTTTTCCGTGTGGATGCAGGGGCGGTTCCTGCTCAGACAAAGACGCAGGATGTTTACGGGTTGATCACCGCGATTCACTAAACTGGGTTGTATAACGCGGACTCCCGCACCGCGGCCCGATAACGATAAGTGAACCAGGTGAGAACCATGACGCATTCCCGCAAGTTCCACGCAGCCAGTGTGTTTTTCGCAACCGCAGTTCTTTCCCAGGCCGTCGCCGCCCAGACGCCGTCATCGACCGCCGGCGGCGCCATGCTCGAGGAGGTGATGGTCACCGCCCAGCGCCGCGAAGCGACGCTGATGTCGGTGCCGCTGTCGATCCAGGCGATGTCCGGCGAGAAGCTGACCAACAGCGGTATCACCGACCTCTCCTCGCTGAAATTCACCACCCCGGGCTACTTCCCGGACACCAACAACGGCTTCGTGCAGATCTACATGCGCGGCATCGGCAACGCCATCTTCCTCGGCGCCGACCCCAGCGTGGCGACCTTCATCGACGACGTGCCGCAGATCTACGGCATGTCGGTGGACGAACTGGTGGACGTGGAGCGCGTGGAAATCCTCAAGGGCGCCCAGGGCGGCCTGTACGGGCGCAACGCCACCGGCGGCGTGGTCAACATCATCACCCGCCAGCCCTCGCTGGAGGAACTGACCGGTGAGGTGCGCGTGAGCTACGGCGAGGAGGACACCTTCAGGGGCACCGCCTACGTCAACGTGCCCCTGGGGGACATGGCCGCCTGGAGCCTGTCGCTGGAGAAGTCCACCCACGACCCGTACATCAAGAACAACGCCGCGCGCACCCCCTACAGCGCCGCCTACTTCCCCTCCGGGTCCTTTCTCGGCACGCCGCAGCAGACGGCGGATTTCTTCAACGCCGGGCAGAAGCCCTCGGAGATCTACGACCGCGACTTCACCGCCGCGCGCACCAAGCTGCTGCTGCAGCCGACGGATGACCTCTCGATCACCCTCGCCGCCAACTACGCGGAGAAGGACGACACCGCCAGCAGCCAGTTCGTCAGCTCCACGCCGGAGTTCAACCAGGCGGCACTGGTGGGTCTGATCAACAGCTTCGGTATCCAGGTCGAGCTGCCGCCGGGCTTCATCCCGGACAACACCAACAAGGACTGGACCACCGCCATCGGCCCCGAGCAGGTGGGCTACATCGAGGACAAGAGCGGCTCCGCCACCGTGGTCTGGAACGGCCCCGGCTTCGACCTCACGTCCATCACCGCCTACCGCGAGATGGAGAACAAGACCCGCGGCGACTCGGGCACCTCGGCGGTGCTGTTCGTGCCCTTCGATATCAGCTCCGAGCGCGACTACGTCTACCAGGAGTTCCGCTTCACCTCGACCGGCACCGGCCCGTGGAGCTACCTCGGCGGCCTCACCTACCTGGACAACAACCTGAGCGGCCACACGGATGTGTACTTCCTCAGCTACGACGTGCTCTTCGGCGTCACCGAATTCGACCAGGAGATCAGCAACTGGTCGGCCTACGCCGAACTCGGCTACGACCTCACCGACCGCCTGAACCTCACCGTTTCCGGCCGCTACATGACCGAGGAGAACGACGTGAAATTCACCCAGCCGGTGGTCTCGGGCATCAACAACGAGGAGAGCAAGTTCGTACCCTCGGCCACGCTCAGCTACCAGATGGATGACAGCCTGTTCTACCTGCGCTGGGCCCAGGGCTTCAAGACCGGCGGCGTCAACGTGCTGGTGGCCCCGGCCTTCTACCCGCAGCCCTCCGACGGCAGTATCTTCGACCCGGAGACCGTGGACACCTTCGAGGCCGGCTTCAAGGCTTCGCTGGCCGACCGCAGCGTGCAGGTCACCGGCGCGGTGTTTTACAACGACTACAGCGACCTGCAGGTGGATGTGCGTGCGCGACCGGAATTCCCCGCCATCACCAGCGCCATCATCAACGCCGACTCGGCCGAGACCTGGGGTGTGGAGGGCAGCGTGGCCTGGCAGGTGGCGGCGCCGCTGACCCTGGGCGTCAACGCCGGCTACCTGCAGGCCGAGTACAAGGATTTCGCGCTCGCCGGTAGCGAGGTGCTGGCGGACTTCGACCTCAGCGGTGAACAGATGCCCAAGGCACCGGAGTGGCAGCTCTCGGTGGACGCCGCCCTGGACCAGCCGATCGGCGAGAACCTGCGCCTGGTGGGCAATGTGCTGGCCGCCTACACCGACGAGGTGGTGTTCAAGTACTCCGCGCTGCCCGGCATCCTCCCCGACGCGACGGGCGACAGCTACTGGCTGGTCAACGCGCGCATCGGCGTGCACAGTGCGGACGACAAATGGGGCTTCGATATCGTCGCCGACAACCTGTTCGACGAGGTCTACTACATCGGCGCCGATGCCGGCGTGTTCGGCAACCTGCTCAACTACGGCAACCGGCGCATCGTGCGCGGCGAGTTGATCTACCGGTTCTGAGCCCGTGGCGCGAGCGCCTGGCGACGCGGCCGCGCCGACCCGCGCGACCTGTTCCCCGAACTGCGCGAACTCGGTTGCAGCGCCCCGCTGGACTACGCGCTGGGCGATATCTCCGTGCACGATATCCTCACCGTGCACGGCGCCGGCCCCAACCTCACCGACCGCCCGCGCTGGGCCTACCTGCTAGTGCTGCACCCGCAGGACGCCTGCTGGAACGGGGCGCAGCCGGAGGCCTTCGACCCGGCGGGCATGGTACTCAACCAGTGGCTGGATGATGGGCGGTTTCCGGTGCTTGGCGGCTAGGCGGGTCCCGCGGTGAGTTCGTGGCCCGCGGCGTTGCTCCAGGCCGCTTTTTGTTGCGCCTGGCCTGCGTGCTTCCGGGCTATCACTGCGCGCTATTGCCCGTACGATCCCCGATAAAGGCGGCAATCTCCCGGTCCTCCGCCAGGAAGTAATCCAGCGTTTCGCGCGGGAGGATCTGCCGTTCGACGTTCTCGGCCATCTTCGCCAGGCGCTCATCGGTCGGGTGAGCCAGGCGAAATTGCACAAGCTCGTCGATGTAGTCCTCCTTGTGGTCGACAAACTCCTCGAGGAACAGCGAAGACAGCAGGTGGTTGCCGGATTCCTCGTACCAGATATACGACTTGATACCCGAGTTGATCATGGTGCCGAGGTGCGAGCGATACAGGCTGGTCCTGCCCGCTTCGATGTGCCCGGCTAATCGCGTATCCAGGACGATGGTGGGCAGTGCCGCTATCGATCCCGTGTTCTGCACGCCGAGCCAGAACCCCCAGAGCAGGCCGCCGCACAGTCCTCCAAGTGCCGCAAGCAGGGCGGTCAGTATCAGTCTGGGCATGCTAGTCCCCCAAGCGGTGGGCTGTACGCGAGACGCCGGCTCGTGCTTCCTGCAGCGGCGTGTTGTTACTCGAAGCCGGTGGATGCGCGCAGCGCGCGCAGGGCGTCCTGTCGCTCCTCCAGCGTCATCGGCGTGCCCGGTTGCTGCTCCAGTGCCGCCGGCGCCGGAATCTCCAGGTCCTCCCCGCGCAACACCGCCGCGCAGTAGCCCTGGTAGCGCTCGCGGAACACCGGCCAGGTGCGCTGCTCCGGTTCGCTGGAGAGGAAAAACCAGTCGCTGTCGCGCCCGGCGAGGTACACCGCCGGGTGGCTCCAGGGCTGGGCGGACTTCGGCGAGGCGGCGTTGCAGGCCTCGAGGTAGGCGTCGCGCGGGGCGGGCAGGCCCAGCCCCTGCAGGCTGGCGGTGCAGCACTCGAGCATGCGGTGCAGGGTGGGCAGGTACTCGCTGTGCTCGATGGCGTACTTGGCGCCGCGCAGGATCTGCTCCACCGGGAACTCGCCCAGCGCGTCCAGCCACAGTTTCTTGATCTGGTTGATCTGCGCCTGGTCCGGGTAGGCCGCGTAGTACTGGTTGTGGTAGTTCAGGCGAAACAGGGCGAAGACCTGGTTGATCGCCTCGATATGCGCCTCGTCCGCGGCGCGCGGCGCGTCAGTTTGCCCAGCTGGTGTCGCTGAGGTCGTCCTGGAGGCTGCGATCTCGCGTTCTACCCGCTGGATTAGATCCCTGCTGTCCGCCATGGTCGTCGTCCGTTCGTTGCAACTGGTGCCGCTTGGCCCAGTGGTATTTTACATGTTGCAGGAACTTGCTGTTCCAGGAAGTGTGCACCTGGCCGCTGTCCTTCCAGTACACGATGAATTCCGGCAGCAGCTCGCGGGCGAAGTCGAGGTCGATGTGCGACATGCGCAGGATGTCGAACACGTCCGGGCTCGGCCGCCAGTGGCTGGGGATGGGGCGCGCCTCGGTGCCGTGATTGACACTGGCGGTATACCGCGCCCACTGCAGCCTGACGTGTTGAATGAACTTGGTGTTCAGCTCCTTGGGCGGTGTGCCGCGCTCGCGCCAGTAGAGTATGAACTCGGGAATGGCATCCTCGATGAACTCGCGGGCGATGCCGCCGCGCTCCATGATCTCCAGCGCATCCTCGCTGGGGCGCCAGTCGCGGTTCAGGGGCGCGGGTTCCAGCACCTCGAATCCTCCGCCACCGGACTGCTGCTCCCGTTGCCAGGCGCTGGTGACATGCTGTCGAAACTTGTTTTCCCAGGCGTGACTGGTCTCGCCGCGCTCGCGCCAGTAAAAGATGAAATCTTCCAGTTGGTCCAGGGCAAACTGTAGCGGTATGTTGTGATTCAGCGACAGGTATTTCAGCAGGTCTTCACTGGGCGACCAGTTCGCCGGCAGGTGCGACGCGCTGCGCCGGGTGGGCGCCGGTTCCGGCGCCGCGGCCGAGTGCGGAGTCCGGGGCTGGGTGGGTGCCTGCGAGTGCCCTTGAGAGTGCTCCAGGTTGTGCGTCTGGGTGTGGGCGTGAGCCTGGGCCTGAGGGCGCAGCGGTTCATTGAGGGCGAACACCAGTCGCTCCCCCGCGTGCAGCGGCGGCGAGTCGACCAGGATCACGCCCTTGTCCACCAGCGAGCGGCTGATGCGCTGCAGGTCGGTGGCGCTCCAGAACGGCAGGCTGGCGAGCAGGTACTCGCGCGGCACGCTGAGCCAGGCATGGTTGTCGCGCAGCTGTGGGGCGCGATGCTCGAACAGGGCGTGCAGGTGTTGCAGCAAGATGGCCTCCTCTAGCCCGATAGTCGCCGCCAGGCCGGGTGAAAACACCAGCTGGCGCTCGGGGACAATGGAGGAGTCGCTCATCGCTTTACCGGTTTCTGTAGCGGGTCTGCTAGGATACCGGCCTTGCGCGAGTAGCGGTAGCTCCCGGTGCCGCAGGGATGCTCCCGGCCGGGGCGATCGCACCCGGCTTGCGCGCTGCCTGTCCTGCGCAAGTGCAGGCTCGGCGCCGCCCCGCGCCTGAGCGGGCGCCCACTCGCCGGCGCGTGACCGGCGCGAAAAAAACGCGAAAAAATCGACGACGGAAATTCATGGCCAAACAGAAAACCGCCTACGTCTGTACCGAGTGCGGCTCGGACTACGCCAAGTGGCAGGGCCAGTGCGCCGACTGCGGCGCTTGGAACACCATCAGCGAGGTGCGCCTGGGTCCGGCGCGCAGCCCCGCGCGCGGCACCGCCGGCAACCGGGCGGGCTTCGCCGGGGCGCTGTCCGGTGCGAAGGTGCTGGCGGAGATCGACCTCGAGGACCTGCCGCGCTTCTCCTCCGGCGCGGGGGAATTCGACCGCGTGCTCGGCGGCGGCCTGGTCCCCGGTTCCGCGGTGCTGGTGGGCGGCCACCCCGGCGCCGGCAAGAGCACCCTGCTGCTGCAGACCATGTGCCACCTGGCCCGCGACATGGAGGCCCTGTACGTCACCGGTGAGGAATCCCTGCAGCAGGTGGCGATGCGCGCGCGGCGCCTGCAACTGCCCCAGGACCGGCTGCGGCTGATGTCCGAGACCAACGTCGAGACCATCGCCGCCGCCGCCCAGGAGCTCAAGCCGCGCGTACTGGTGGTGGACTCCATCCAGGTCGTGCACTCCGACGACATCGCCTCGGCTCCGGGCAGCGTGTCCCAGGTACGCGAGTGCGCGGCCTATCTCACGCGCTACGCCAAGCTAACCGGCACCGTGCTGTTCCTGGTCGGCCATGTCACCAAGGACGGCTCCCTGGCCGGGCCCAAGGTGCTGGAGCACATGATCGACTGCTCGATCCTGCTCGAGGGTTCCCACGATTCGCGTTTTCGCACCCTGCGCGGGCAGAAGAACCGCTTCGGTGCGGTCAACGAGCTCGGCGTGTTCGCCATGACCGAGCAGGGCTTGCGCGAGGTGAAGAACCCCTCGGCGATCTTCCTCGACCGCAGCCACGGCCCGGCCCCGGGCAGTGCGGTGATGGTGGTGTGGGAGGGCACGCGGCCGCTGCTGGTGGAGATCCAGGCGCTGGTCGACGACAGCGCGCTGGGCAACCCGCGGCGGGTGGCGGTGGGCCTGGAGCAGAATCGCCTGGCCATGCTGCTCGCCGTGCTGCACCGCCACGGCGGCCTGCAGGTGGGCGACCAGGACGTGTTCGCCAACGTAGTCGGCGGGGTCAAGGTACTTGAGACCAGCGCCGACCTGGCGCTGCTGCTGGCGATCGTCTCCAGCTATCGCGACCGGCTGCTGCCGCGCGACATGGTGGTGTTCGGCGAGGTGGGTTTGTCCGGGGAGATCCGCCCGGTGCCCTCGGGCCAGGAGCGATTGTCAGAGGCCGCCAAGCACGGCTTCAAACGCGCCATCGTGCCGCGCGCCAACGCCCCGAAGTCGCCGATCCCGGGTATGGAGGTGCAGGCGGTCAGTACGCTGCAGGAGGCGCTGTCTGCGGTCGAATAGCCCGCGGTTTCCGTCATTGAGGCGTGGTGGACAGGGCGCGTCGCGAGCATCGCTTCGACCGGTAGACGCTGCGGCCCGGGTGAATCAGGTCAGCTGCGCCAGTTCTTCGTCCAGGGTGGCGAGGTCCATGAACCGGCCCAGCAGGTCGCACAGGGGCTCGATGTTCTCGCGGTCGACGTGCTGCACGGCAAAACCCAGGCGCTCCGCCTCCACGTGCTGCAGGTAGGCGTGCAGTTCCAGTTCCTTGTCATCTTCCAGGTGAATGACCAGGGTGAAGGGTTCGTTGTACTGCGCGTCCCAGGTCAGGGGCTGGTCGGTGGCGAGGCCGCTGAGGGAAAGATCGATCAGCCGCTGTCGCCACCGGCTGCCGCCCTGGTGGATGTCCACGGGCAGGTCCACATTGACACGGGTGTGGGACCGGCGGTCTGACTGGGTCACGGTGTTCCTTTCCTTGCGATGGCTTGCTCCATCCCAGAACTATAGCGCCGCGGCCTGTCTTGGCAAGCGCGCTCCGGGAAATCGCCGCAAAGCGCGACCTGGGTCACTGTATTCGCACGGCCAGCGTTGAAATTGCTATAGTCCCCCGGGCCACGAAGCTGTCGCGGGTTCCTTTCCGGTACGGCGCATAGATAACCGTGGTGGCAGTCGCTCGATACCTCAACCGCAATCAGGGAAACCAGGCCATGCCCAGGATGCCAATCGCCCTTCGCGCCTGCTTCGGTGTGGCGCTTTGCCTCGCTGCCTGCACGGCAAAAGCCGAATGGCTGGCGCAGACCCGCAGCATGATGGGCACCGAGATTCGCGTGGAGCTGTGGGCGGAGAATGCGGAGCGCGGCAGCGCGGCCCAGCAGGCGGTGTTCGACGAGGTACACCGCCTGGACCTGATGATGAACCCGATGAACCCGGACAGCGAGTTGTCGCGCATCAATCGCGAGGCGGCGCAGGAGCCGGTGGTCACTACGCCAGAGATTGTTGAGGTGGTGCAGCGTGCCCTGTACTACTCCGACCTCAGCGGCGGTGCCTTCGATATCACCTTCGCCTCCGCGGGACGCCTTTACGACTACCGCGGCCACGTCAAACCCTCCGCCGACGCTCTGGTTCAGGCCGCCGAAAAAATCGATTACCACCACCTCAGGCTGGACCCCGAAGCGGGCAGTATCGCCTTTGACCAGCCCGGCATGGCCATCGATCTCGGCGGTATCGCCAAGGGCTACGCGGTAGACCGCGGTATCGCCATCCTGCGCGCGGCGGGCATCACCTCGGCGGTGGTCGCCGCCGGCGGCGACAGTCGCGTCCTCGGCAACCTGGGTGACCGCCCGCGGGTCATCGGCATCCGCCACCCGCGTAAGGACGGCGAGTACGCGGCGCTGATTCCCCTGCAGGACACCGCGATATCAACCTCCGGCGACTACGAGCGCTACTTCGAGGAAGACGGCGTACGCTACCACCACATCATCAACCCGCGCACCGGCGGCTCCGCCGGCGGCGTGCAGAGCGCCAGCGTGATCGCCCCCCACGGCATCGACAGCGACGCCATGTCGACCACCGTTTTCGTCCTCGGCGTGGAAAAAGGCCTGGCCTTCATCAACGCCCGCCCCGGCGTCGAGGCCATCATCGTCGACAGCGAAGGCCGCCTCCACTACTCCGACGGCCTGCTGCAAGAATAGGGGTCAGAGCCCTTTTTGGTCGTTTTGGATGTGTTGCCGGTGAGCGGCCGTCCGTATCTCACATCAAATTCGTGCAAAAAGGGCTCTGACCCCGGGGTTAGTACCAGAGGGTGAGGAGGAGCTTGATGACGTCGGCGTCGAGTTCGTACTGGGGTTCCTCGCCGGGCAGGAAGCCCTCGCGGGTGAGGTCGGTGAAGTCGTCGTACTCGAACATCTTGCGGTCGTATTGCAGGGTCATGCCGGCCTGGTAGCCGAAGCGCCATTCCAGCGGGCGCTTGTAGCTAAGGCCGATGGAGAAGGTCTGGTCGCTGAACTCGCTGATCTCCTTGTCGCGTCCGCGGTAGTCCTTCTCGTCCTGGGACGGGAACAGGAACAGGTCCTGGTAGAAGTCCGCGCCGGTCTGGGTGTACCAGCGGTACTTGAGGTCCACCGTCCAGTGCTGGCGCAGCACGTGTGAATAACTGAGTTGCGCAGTGTGCGCGTCGATACCCCAGTCGTCAGTGTATAAGCGGTACATCGCGCCCACCGCCGCGTACCAGGGCAGGCGGTAGCGCAGCTGGATCGAACCCGCGTCCGAGGTGCGCGTTTCCGGGTAGACCTCGCGGGCGAACTGGAAGCCGGCGGCGGGGTCCAGCGGGTCGCTGAGGAAGCGGTAGCTGCGATAGGGGTTGTTGAGGTAGCCCTCGTCGGTGATCAAGTCGTAGGTCAGGTCCATCACCAGCTTCGGCGTGAGGATCTGGCTGACGCCGAGTCGGAAGGTGTGACGGTCGAGGTCCTCGTCGAACTCGTTGTTGCCGTTTTGCGAGACCTCGTCCTGGCCCAGGGCATAGCCGAAGCTGAGGGTGGTGAGGTCGCCGAAGAAGTCGTGGCTGACACCGAAGGAGTAGGTGGCGGCCTGGTAGTCGCTCTCGTCGCTGATCGTCACGCCGGCGCTGTACATGCTCTTGCCGTACAGGTAGTCCGCGCCCACCGAATACTCCGTACGCGTCTCGCTGTATTCGCTGGCGCCGGAGGCGATGACGTCGATGGAGGCGCTGCTGACGAAGTCCACGTAGTAGCTGCCGGAAACCGACAGCGTCTCCTCGAAGTTCTTGCGCACCAGCACCGCGGGGCCGTCGACGGTGACGCCGCCGCCGTCGTAGCGGTGGTACATGGCGTCGGCGCGTTCTTCGGGTAGCACGGTAGCCTGCGCGGTTGCCGCGCAGAGCAGGGCCGCCAGTAGCGGCGCGAACCTAGTTGCAGCCACAACCCACTCCCGCGCCGCCCTCGGCGCCGCGCGCCCCTTCGCGCGCCTCGTTCACGTGCTTGTCGTAGGCCCCGGCGATGGGGTCGCGCTCGAAGCGCATCAGCGGGTCCGCCAGGTACTGGCGCTCGTAGGGTTTCACCCAGGGCTCGATACCGCAGCCGGCGAGGCTGGCGAGCAACCACAATGCGACCAACAGGCGCGCACGCATGGCCTACTCCTTCACCAGTTGGCGGACTTGTTCTTCGTACAGCGCCTCGTTGCCAGGCTTGTAACCCTTGTGCGCGAAGCGGATCTGGCCGCTGCGATCGACGATCACCGTCACCGGCATGGCGTCCACGTCGTACAACTCGCTCACCGCGTTGTCCTCGTCGAACAGTACCGGGAAGGTCACCGGGATGTCGCGCAGGGCGCGCTCCGCCTCGCCGCGGTCCTGCTCCACGTTGACACCGAGGATGGTGAAGCCGAGGTCCTGGTACTTCTGCTGCAGTTCATCCAGCCGTGGCATTTCCTGGCGGCAGGGTCCGCACCAGGAGGCCCAGAAGTTGATCAGCACCACCTCGCCGCGCAGTTCGCTGAGGCGGATGTTCTTGCCACCCGCGCTCTTCAGCGTGAAGTTCGCGGCCTCGCCCTCGGCGGTCACCGCCAGCGCCAGCGGCGCGGCGAGCATCAGCAGTATGGCAATCAGTGTTCTCATGGGCGGTTACTCCCGGCAATGGCCTAGAAAAAGAAAGTGACCCCGGCGGTCCACTCCACGTTGTTGGTGAGTTCCTCCTCGCCCAGCGCGTCGCGGTCGAAGATGTGGTCGCGCACGTCCAGGCGCAGGGCGATCCAGTCATTGAATAGCAGGCGATAGCCGATGCCGGCCACCGCGGTGAACCAGGTGTCGCCGAGGAAATCGGTGCCGCCGACGCCGCCGACCAGGTACAGGTCCGACTTGAACGCGCGCTTCTCGGAGAAATAGATCTCCCCGGGCAGGAAGTTCCAGCCCACGGTGAGGTCGTAGAAGGTGAAGTCGCGCTCACTGTCCTTGAACAGCGGCGGACCGCCGCTGAGTTTCTCGTAGCTGGTGAGGTCGGCCTGGGCGGTGCCCACGCTGGCCTCGAAGAAAAAGTCCTCGGATACGTGCCAGGCCCCGCGCAGGCCGTACACCCACTCGCTGGAGAAGTCCTGGATGCTGAGGCCGCCGACGAACAGCCCCACCTCGAAGTTCTCGGTGTCGATAGCCGGGGTCACGATCTCCCGGCGGTCCACCTGCGGGTCGATCACCTCGACCGGTTCCTGCGCCAGCGCGCCCGCGGCCGCCAGCCACAGGCCTGCGCTCAGTAGAACGCGCTGATACCGATATTCCATTCTCCTGCCTCCTCGTCGTCATCACGGTCAGTCATGATGACGTGGTGTTTATATTGCAGGCGCAGCATGAGGCGCCCGGTCAGGTAGATCGTCACCCCGGCGCCGACATTGGCCACGTTGTCCACGCGGTCCTCGGTCTGTACCAGCGATGAACGCGGGTTGGTCTCGCGGATGCCCACGCCGACGGTGAAGAACGGCGAGTAGCGCCAATGCGGGAACATCTCGTGCACCAGGTTCAGGCTGCCCATGCGCCCGTCGGAGAAATCCCCGTAGTTCTCGGTGTAAGCGCCCTCGATCGACAGGTTGCGGGTGAAGTGCCAGCCGGTATACGCGGTGATCGCGTCGGAGCTGTCGAAATTGCCGAGCATGAAGCCCGCCTCGAAGCGCCGCCGGGAGAAGTCCTCGCGGTCCGGCGCGGCGAAGGCCAGCGGCTGGCCGGCGGCGTCCACCGTGCGGCCGATCTCGTCCACGTGGACCCAGCCCTCGATGCCGCGGGCGTTGCGCACCTTGATCCAGTCGGTGCGGCGCTTGAGTAGTTCGATGGTCTCGCCGCGCTCGGCGACGTAGAACACCGGGTAGGTGCGGCCCGGCTGGGTGCGCATCTCGATATAGGCTTCCACCACGCGGCTGGTTACTGCGGGGTCGTCGTCCGCGCGGGCGGCGGCCGGCAGGTAGGCGAGGCCGAGCGCAGCGGCGCACAGGCCGCAGCGAAGCACTGTGCGTATGCCCCGGGATAGGGCCGGGCAGAGCGAGCGGGCTCGTGATCGAAATAGTGATCGAGACAGTGACCGCGACAGCGGCCAGTACAGGAACAGTTGGCAGGCGCGCGCCACGGCTCAGTCCGCCAACCGGCTGTCGAAGGGGTTGTTGAAATACTGCGCGCCGATATCCAACCACTCGGAAACCAGCCGCAGCTCCGCCTCGCTGAGCAGGCCGACGTGATCGATGGTATTGCGCGTGGCCGGCACCGGGTCGCTCTCCTCGATGCAGTTGGCCGGCAGCGGCGGCGCATCCGCCGGGCCGCAGCTGCCGCCCTCGAAACAGGCGAAGAAGCGCTCGCTGCCGTTGGCGCTGCCGGCCTGGGCGGTGGCGGCCACGCCCGGGGTCTGCGTGGTGACCGTAGTGTTGCCCTCGTCGTCGGTCACCGTGCACTCCCACACGCGGTCGGCGAGGGCGCCGTTGGCGTCCAGCCACTGCTCGCCATCGCCGGTGAGAAGTTCGCGGTAGGAGCGGTACTGCAGCGGCTCGGCGTCCGAGGGCAGGGCGTCGAGGTCCAGCTGTCCCGCGGGCACGACGGTGTCTCCGGCGCTGGTATGGCAGCCGGTGCAGGTCTCGATTTCGTTGCCCTCGCCATCCATCACCGGTGCGCGTACGCGGTCCCAGATCGGCTGGATGTGGTCCGGGTAGTTGATCACGATGCGCCCGGGCAGGTTGCTGTCGAAGCCGCGCACGATGATCGGGTACTCCGGCGGGATGTTGGTCCAGGCCGGGTCGTAGGCGCGGTCGTCGATACTCGCCTCGGGGGTGAGGTCCGGGGCGCTCCACAGATCGGTCCAGGCCGGCTCGCTGGCCAGTTCGCGGGCCGGTGCCGCGGGGTTGTCCAGCGGCATGCGCGCGTCCCAGGTGGCGGCCATGCTGTCGCCGGGGGTATCTGCGAACAGGGCGTCGGTGTCGGTGTTGGGGTAGCCGAGGATACCGGTGGGCAGCGCCCGCGCGCCGGGGTTGGCGGGCACCGGTGCGGAATCCTCGCGGCCGTGGGGCAGGCCCTCGCCCTCGTCGTGGCAGCCGGTGCAGTGCAGCACTTCGCCCGGGGCCAGTTGCAGCCAGTAGTCGTGGCGGGCACCGCCGATGCGCCGGCCGCGCACGTCCAGCACCTCGAAGTTGAAGGCGCGCTGGGCGGGGATATTCACCGTCACCGAGCCGTCCGGCTCCACCGGCACGTAGCCGAGAATCTCGCGGAAACCGAAGCCGGTGCTCACGCCGAAGGCGTAGCGGGGTACTTCGTAGACGTCCGGGTCGGGCAGCGGTACCGGCTGCAGGATGCGCAGGAAGCGCGCCGGGCGCTCGCGGAAGGCGGCGCTGCCGGGGCGCGCGTGATTGGCGATGCCCGCCGGGGAGTCGTCGGCGCCATCGCTGTCGTAGAGGCTGTCGATGCGCAACTGGCCCTGGCCGACCACCGCGAGGTCCGCGTTCTCGGCCTCGGCGCGCGGCAGCACCGCGGGGAAGTCGCGGTTCTCCAGCGCCACCGCCTCGCTCACCTGGAAGCCCTCGCGTGCCAGCACCACCGGGCGCTGGGTGTCCGAAGCCGGGTCGTACACCCAGGCGCCGTAGTTGGGCGGCGCGGCTACGGTGTTGTCCGGCTGCAAGGTGCACGGCTGCAGGTCGCCGGCGTCGGGTTCTTCGTCCGGCGCCAGCTCGGCGTCCTCGTCCACCACCCGGCAGGCGCTCCAGGTCACCAGCAGGCGGCCGGTGCCGTCGCGCAGGGGGTACAGGCTGGCGTACTGCCCGCCGGGGGAGAGCAGGCCGTCGCTGCGCACCTCGGTGTCGGTGAGGGATTCCTGGCCGCTGCCGGCGGCGCCCTGGCTCTGCCACAGGGGCTGTTCCAGGTCGGCGAAGCTGGCGGCGTCCACCAGCACGATCTCGCCGCCCAGGCTGGCCGGGCGGTAGCCGCGGGTGAGGGTGGCCAGGCGGCCGTCGTCCAGCTCGCGCGGGTAGGCGTAGGCGATGCGCGCGCCCTCGGTGCCGCCGTTTTCGCTGTGGAAGCCGTACACCGGCATCAGGCCCGCGCCGGAGGGCCGGATGCGGTACAGGCTGATGTGGTCGCCGGTGCTGTTGTTCCAGCGGCTGAACAGGATCTCGCCGTCGGCGGTGACGGTAGGGTCGAGGTCGTGGCTGCGGTTGAAGGAGATCTGCGTGAGCTCCTCGCCGCGGCGCAGCGGGTCATAGATATGCAGCACGGCGGCGGGGTCGTCGCCGTCCTCGTCGAGGGCGGCGAACAGCTGGCTGCGGCCCTCGTCGAGCAGGCGCGCCTGGCTGGCCACCTGGCGGGTGGAACTGAACACGATACGATCGTCGGGCAGGAAATGGGGCGCGATGTCCTGGGCGCCGCCGGCCTCCATGCCCTCGTTGCGCTGGATGCGCGAGGGCATAACGTAGCTGGCCTCGCCGGTTTCCAGGTCGTACCACCACAGGTTCCAGGTGGTGTTCTCGAGGTTGGCGGCCACCGGTTCGGGCACGACGCGGGCGGCGAACAGCAGCACGTCGCCGGCGTAGCTGCTCTCCAGGTCCTTGATATCGATAGCCAGGTTTTCCGCGTCAGTTGCCAGCTCTTCGGCGACGATAGCGGCAATTTGCTCGGTGATGTTGGTCTCGTCCGCAGACGTGGAGGCGCTGTCGCGCAGCCACAGTTCGGCCCCGGGCGTGAAGGCCAGCGGGTCGCGCAGGTCGGTGGCGGTTTCGGGCAGCGGCCGGCGCACGTAGGCGATGGGAATCTCCAGCACCACCGGGTCCTCGCCCTGTTCGTCGGCGACCAGCGTGACACTGCCGCCGCCACCCCCGCCGCCGCAGGCCGTGAGGGTGGCGAGCAGGCATGCCGCCGGCAGCAGCCGGCGCGCGCGCTTGGACACTCGCGTCTCGGACATCCCTCGTTTTCGACCCCTGACCCATGAATTCGGGCTAAAGCTAAGCAAAGGGTTTCGCGCACCGGCAAGCAAAATCCGGAGAAATTGGCATTTATCTGAAATGTCCACATTTCGCCGGTTTTTTCTTGTGGACTGTGAACTGCTCTGCAAAGTTTGTTGCGGGGTGAACCCGTGAAAACGTGAGTAATGACTAATAAATTCAGACAATTGGCAGGGTATTGCGCGATCGTAGCGGTGTTGCTGGTGCCGTCGCTGGCGGCGGCGGACGCGCGCGAGCAGGCGCGCCGCATCCACGACCGCCTCACCGGCGTCCCGCCCACCGACGCGATGCTCGACGCCATGACCACCGCGGTGGCCGGCGGCCGTGCGGAGGAAGCCGCGCTGTACGCCATCGACGGCGCCCCCGGCGTCGCCGCCAACGGCGATTTCTACACCGTGGTGCTGAAAAACTGGGTGACCCCCTGGACCAACGAGGCGCAGGACCGCTTCGCCCCGCTCAACGACTACAGCGCCACGGTGATCGGCATGGTGCGCGATGACGTCGACTTCCGCGAGATTCTCTCGGCGGACACGATCTACGTCGGCCAGGGCGCCGGCCTGCCGGCCTATTCGCGCTCCGACAACGACCACTACGCCGCCCTCGAACGCTCCGGCGCCAACCTCGGCGACCCGGGCGTGCTGGTACCGCGCAGCCAGAGTGCGGTCACCGGCCTGCCGGGGCCGGCGGTGGCCGGCGTGCTCTCCACCCGCGCCGCGGCCCGCGCGTTCTTCGTCGACGGCACCAACCGCGCCATGTTCCGCTTCACCATGCTCAACCACCTGTGCATGGATCTCGAGCAGCTCAAGGACGGCACCCGCCCCGCGGACCGCATCCGCCAGGACGTGTCGCGCAGCCCCGGCGGCGACAGCCGGCTGTTCCTCAACAACTGCGTGGAGTGCCACGCGGGCATGGACCCGATGGCCCAGGCCTACGCCTACTACGATTTCGATTACCCCTCCGAGGAGGCCATGCCCAATCTCGAGGAGGAGGCGCGCATGGACCTCGGGCAGATCGTCTACACCCCGGGGGCGGTGCAGGGCAAATACCTGATCAACGAGAATTCCTTCCCCGCCGGCTACGTCACGCCCAACGATCACTGGACCAACTACTGGCGCCTGGGCGTGAACAGCGCACGCATCGGCTGGCTGGGCGCCGCGGGCAACAGTGGCAGCGAGGACCTCGCCGCCAACCCGGCCTACTCGGAGGGCAACGGCATGGCCTCCCTGGGCCGCGAGCTGGCCAACAGCCGCGCCTTCGGCCAGTGCCAGGTGAAAAAGGCCTTCCAGTCGATCTGCGCGCGCGAGCCGGCGGCTTCCGAGGCGGGCGCGGTGAACCAGATCGTCAACGGCTTCAACAGCGGGCACAACATGAAACAGGTGTTTGCCCAGGTGGCGGCGTACTGCGCCGCGCACCTGTAGGGGGTCGCCATGCTGCGCGCCATTGCCGTCACCAGCCTGAACCTGTTCCTCCTCGCCGCCTGTAGCGCCGGCAGCGGTGGCGGCGGCAGCGAGCGCGAGGTGGACACCAGCAATCCCTCCGAGGGCGGCGAATTCGTCTACTCGGGGCCGCCGCCGGCCTCGGACGAGATCCAGAGTTTCAAGATCAATTTTTACGACCCGCTGGCGGCCAACAACCGCTGCGGCGAGTGCCACACGCCGGGCGGCAGCGGTACCACCGCGTTTGTCGACCAGGGCAACGTCAACGAGGCCTGGCAGGCGGCGCGCACGGTGGTCAACCTGAACGACCCGGCCGCCTCGGCGGTGGTCACGCGGGTGGCCAACGGCCACAACTGCTGGCTCGGCGCCGGCCAGGAAGAGGCCTGCGCCACCACCCTCACCGGTTATGTCGAACGCTGGGCGGCGGACAGCGTGCAGAGCGCCGCGGTAGTGCAGCTCTCGCCGCGGCGGCGGCTGGCCCCGGGCGGCGCCCGGGTGACCCCGGCCACCCTGGACGAGGCCCTGGTGCTGATGCCTAACCTGCAGTCCGGCGGTGAACTGATGGGCCTGCTCGGCGAGTTCTGCGCCGGCTGCCACGCCGAGGACGCGCCGGTGCCGCAGGTGCCGTTCTTCGCCAGCTCCGACGCGACCCTGGCCTACGCCGCGCTGCGCGACAAGATCAACCTGAGCCGCCCGCAGGACTCGCGGGTGGTGCTGCGCCTGTTCCCCGAACTGCACAACTGCTGGAGCGACTGTGAGGCCAACGCCGGCGCCATGCAGGCCGCGGTGCAGCGCTTCGCCGACACCATCGAGCCCACCGAGGTCGACCCGGCGCTGGTCACCAGCATGGCCCAGGTGCTGGAGGCCGACGGCATCGTCGCTACCAGCGGCGGCCGCTACGAGACCGACCTGGTGGCCAAGTGGGAATTCCGCGAGGGCAGCGGTGCCACGGTGGCGGACACCTCCGGTGTGCTGCCGGAGATCCCGCTGGCCCTGTCCGGGGACTACTCGTGGATGGCCAGCTGGGGCATCCGCTTCGTCAACGGCAAGGCGCAGGGCGGCGTCACCGGCAGCGGCAAGCTGTTCGAGCAGATCGGCGGCACCGGTGAGTACAGCCTGGAAGTGTGGGTGGCGCCGGCTAACGTCAGCCAGGAGGAGGCGTGGATCGCCGGCTACTCCGGCGGCGAGCAGAACAGCAACCTGGTGCTGCGCCAGAGCCTGTACAACTACGAGGTGTTCGCGCGCAGTTCGGTCACCGAGCAAAGCAGCGCCGGCGAGCCGGCCCTGGTCACCGACGACGACGCCGAGTTCGCCCAGGCCACGCTGCAGCATGTGGTGGTGAGCTTCGACCCGGTGGAGGGGCGGCGTATCTACGTCAACGGCCAGTTCACCGGCGACGTCGACCCGGCTGGCGGCGGCCTGCTCAACAACTGGAACGAGGCCTTCGCCTTCGTGCTCGGCAACAGCACCGCCGGCAGCAACCCCTGGGCCGGCGCCCTGCGCATGGCGGCGGTGTACAACCGCGCGCTGACCCCGTCGCAGGTGCTGCAGAACTTCGAGGTCGGCGTCGGCCAGAAATACTTCCTGCTGTTCAGCGTCAGCGACCTGGTCAGCGACGGCGCCTGCAGTGGCACGCGCAACGGCGAGGCGGTGGACTACTGCTACGTGGCCTTCGAGGTCAGCCAGTTCGACGACACCAGCTACCTGTTCGACGAGCCCTTCTTCGCCAACCTGAATCCGGACGGCGGCGATGTCGACTTCGACCTGCGCGGCATCCGCGTCGGCGTCAACGGCCGCCTGGCCGCCGTCGGCCAGGCCTTCGTCAACGTCGATACCCGGGTCTCCGGCGGCAACCTCGGCGCGCAGCCGCAGGTGCTGGCCAATATCGGCACCATCCTGCCGCTGGAGTTCGGCGCCGAGCAGGACCAGTTCTTCCTCGCCTTCGACAGCATCGCCGGTACCAGCGGCGCGGCGGACGACGGCGAAGTACAGAGTTTCGCCCCGGTGTTCAGCGGCGCGCCCGCCCCGGACGTGGCCATGCGCACCTTCGACGAGGTGAACGCCACGCTCTCGGCGCTCACCGGCGTGCCCACCGGCAGCAGCGTGGCCAGCCAGGTCACCGGCAAGACCGTGGCCGAGACCTACGCCGCGGTGCGCCGCGCGCTGCCCGGCATCGCCGACTTCAACGCGTTCATGTCATCGCACCAGATGGCCGCCACCCAGCTGGCGGCGGCCTACTGCGACGCACTGGTGCAGAGCCCCAGCCTGCGCTCTGCCGTGTTCCCGGCCGGCTTCAACTTCAACGCGCCGGTGGCGGACCCGGGCATCGACTGGCGCAACCAGGTGGCCGCGCCGCTGGTCGACCGCGCCGCCAATACCGGCCTGCTGGATGCTGCTGATCGCGCTCGTATCCTCGATGAGGTCGAGTTGCTGATTACCGACGACCGCGATCTCGCGCCCTACGTGCTGCTTAACGGCGAGTGGGTGAGCGATCCCAATCCCGCCGCGCACAACAAGCGCGACGGCCTGATCTACTGTGA
Source organism: Mangrovimicrobium sediminis (assembly GCF_004745945.1). Lineage (GTDB taxonomy): Bacteria > Pseudomonadota > Gammaproteobacteria > Pseudomonadales > Halieaceae > Mangrovimicrobium > Mangrovimicrobium sediminis. The sequence goes on from NZ_SRLE01000002.1 coordinate 27,133, forward strand.
AAACAACGCACCGTGCCCCGCCTCGCGCACCGCCGACGTGGTCAAGGCGGCGTGTACCGCGGTGTACGGCAGCGCCCTGGCGCTGATCAAGTGAGGGGAATGTCCTGATGGCACGCCGCTATCGATTCTTCCGGCCGGGCGAGGCGCTGCGCCACCCGGACCACCACCGCCCGCTGACCCGCCGTGACCTGCTCGGCCAGGGTTTTCGCATGGGCGGCGCCACCATGCTGGGGACGTCCCTGGCCAGCCTGCTCGGCACCCGCGCCCTGGCGCTGTCGCCGGACCTGCTGGACCCCGCCGTCACCCCGTTCAGCAGCTGTGAGCTGGGTTCGGTGGCCGGGCGCAAGCTGCCGTTCATCTGCTTCGACCTGGCCGGTGGTGCCAACATCGCCGGCTCCAACGTACTGGTCGGCGGCCCCGGCGGGCAGCAGGACGCGCTGTCCACCGCGGGCTACGCGCGCCTCGGCCTGCCGCCGGACATCCTGCCCTTCAACAACAACCCCGGCTCGCTCAGCGGCATGTTCACCGACGACTCCCTGGGCCTGCTGTTCCACTCCGAGAGCGCGCTGTTGCGCGGCATCCTGAGCAAGGCCACCGGCACCCGCGGCTTCGTCAACGGCGCGGTGATTCCCGGGCGCTCGGAGAACGACACCGGCAACAACCCGCACAACCCGATGTACGGCATCTACCGCGCCGGCGTGCGCGGCCAGGTGCTGCAGTTGATCGGCTCGGAGAATTCCGAGTCCGGCGGCAACTCGCTGGCCCCGGCGATGATGATCGACCCGGAGTTGCGCCCGACCAAGATCGACCGTCCCTCGGACGCCAGCGGCCTGGTCGACGTCGGCGACCTCAACCTGCTGCTGGACAACCCCGAGGACATCGTCGCGGTGATGGAGACCATGAAGCGCATCACCGACCAGAAACTGCGCCTGGTGAACACGCGGGTGAACAATCCCACCGGCGAGGACCAGCGGCTGAAGGAGCGCCTGAGCTGCGAGTACCTGCGCAGCGCCGACACCCTGGAAAAGTTCGCCAGCCCCGACGCCCTGGACCCGCGCCGCGACGCCAATATCGTCGGCCCCGCGGGCATCTTCAGCCAGGCCGAGTTCGACGGTGACGGCGAGTTCCAGAAGGCCGCGTCGGTATTGAAACTGGTGATCGATGGCATCGCCGGCGCCGGCACCATCGAGATGGGCGGCTACGACTACCACACCGGCGACCGCCGCACCGGCGAGGCGCGCGACTTCCGCGCCGGCCAGTGCATCGGCGCCTGCCTGGAATACGCGCGGCGCACCGCCACGCCGCTGATGATCTACGTGTTCTCGGATGGCTCGGTGTCCAGCGACGGCAGCACGGAAGTGGTCAATGGCGTGGAGAAGGGCGTGTGGAGCGGCGACAACTCCTCCACCGCGGCCTCGTTCTTCCTGGTCTACGACCCGGCCGGCGCGCCCATGCTCATGGATACCCGCGGCGACCCGCTGCTGCACCAGCAGATCGGCTGGATGCGTCCGGACGCCTCGGTGGAAACCACCTCCACGCCGGCGGCGGCCAACGTCAACCTCAACGTGGAGCTGGTGATCCTTAACTACATGGCCCTGCACGGCCAGCAGAACCTGTTCGCCGAGGCGGGCTTCTTCCCCGGCCAGGGGCTGGGTACGCCGGCGGCGCGCGACGGCCTGATCGCCTTCCAGCCCCTGCAGAGCGTCAGCGGCGGGGTGCTGGTATGAAGGTTTGGGTAGCGAAAGTTTTCGCGGTACTGGCCTGGGCCGGCCTGCTTGTGCTGGCAGTCCCGGCGCCGCAGGCGCTGGCCCAGGACGCCGCTGACAGCGCGCAGGGCAGTCTCGCGGACCAGATCCAGGACATCAAGCAGCAGACCCTGCAGCTGAACCGCGACCTGTTCATCCTCGAGGAAGAGCTGCTGTACCCGACCAACACGCAGATGGCGGTTTACCTGTCGGTGGATATCGGCACCTTCTTCGCCCTCGACGCGGTGAAGCTGAGTATCGATGGCACAGTGGTCGCCAACTACCTGTACACCGAGCGCCAGGTGGACGCGCTGCAGCGCGGCGGCATCCACCGCCTGTACCTGGGCAATGTGAAGAACGGGCCCCACGAGGTGGTAGCGGTGTTTACCGGCAAAGGGCCCCAGGACCGCGACTACCGCCGCGCCACCTCGCTGGTGGTGGAGAAGACTGCGGGCGCCAAGAACCTGGAACTGCAGATCAGCGATTCCGAGGCGCGCCAGCAGCCGGAGTTCATGGTCAGGGAGTGGTGAGGGTGCGCGCGGCGCAACACATGACGGGTGCGGTCTGCCGGCGGGTGCTGGCAGCCCTGTGCCTGTCGTGGGCGCCGCTGGCCGTCGCCCAGCCGGCGGAAGATGCCGCGCCGCGTATCGACCTGCGCTACGGCGTGACCCTCTATCACTACTACCAGCAGCAGTACTTCGACGCGCTTACCGAGCTCTCCGCGGCGCAGGCTATGGACCTGCTGCCGGTGAACGCCGGCGCGGCGGAACTGCTGCGCGGCGGCATCAGCCTGTCCTACGGCATGGACCGCGAGGCCCGGCGCATTTTTGAAACCCTGCTCGACACCACCGACCAGAATGTCGATCGCGACCGCGTGTGGTTCTACCTCGGCAAGCTGGCCTGGCGCCGCGGCGACGGGCTCGCCAGCGCCTCGGCCCTGGCGCGCATGCAGCCGGGCTACACCGGTATCGTCGCCGACGAGGCCAATTACCTGCGCGCGGTGCAGGCGCTGCAGCGCGGCGATGCCGCCGGCGCCGACGCCGCACTGGCGGCGCTGACCGACGACTGCCCGTTCCGCCCCTACTACTTCTACAACCAGGGCGTGGCGCTGGCCGGCGCCGGCGAGTTGCAGGCCGCTGCCGAGGCGTTCCGCCAGGTGCGGGAGATCGGCTGTGACGACCTGGAAGGCCGCGCCCTGCGCGACCGCGCCCTGGTCGCCGCGGGCTTTGCGGACCTCGCCCAGGGCGAGCCGCAGCAGGCGCGGCTGGACTTCCTCGACGTGCGCCTGGAGGGCCCGGAATCCGACCGCGCCCTGCTCGGCTACGGCTGGGCCCTGGCCGGGCGCGAGCTCTACCGGGACGCGCTGCTGCCCTGGGAGACCCTGGCCGCGCGCAACCTGGTCTCGGCCAGCGCCCGCGAGGGCCTGATCGCGATTCCCTATGCCTACGAAAAACTCGGCATGCCGGCCACCGCGCTGACCCACTACCGCGATGCGGCGCAGCGCTACGCCCAGGAGCGCGCCGGGGTGGTGGCCGCCATCGAAGCCCTGCGCGAGGGCGACCTGGCCCTGCTGTTCGGCCTGGAAAACGCGGCGGATCACGCCTGGCTGGGCGGCGACGAATCCCTGCCCGAGGGCGAGCACGCGGTGTACCTGACGCAGTTGATCAGCAGCGACAGCGTGCAACTGGCGCTGCAGGAACTGCGCGACCTGTACGAAATGCAGCGGCGACTGGCGCTCTCCGCCGAGCGCCTGGCGGTGTTGCGCCAGGTGGACGACGAACAGCGCGAGGCCTGGCGCGAGACGCTCGAAGGCGGCCGCGCGGAACAACTGGCACAGCAGCGCGAGCGGCTGGCCGCTGCAGCCGGGCAGTTGCGCAACCAACTGCAACAGGCCGAAGCCGCCAACGACGGCCGGGTGCTGGCGGACGCCGAGCAGGTGGACCGCTGGCAGCGCCTGGAGCGCGCCGAGCGCCGCGCCCGCGCTATCGGCGACGCCGATGCCCAGGCGCGCCTGCGCCTGCTGCGCGGCCAACTGCAGTGGCGTGACAGCGAGGCATTCCCCGGCCGGCTGTACACGCTGCAGCGCGAGATGGGCGAACTGCAGGGCCTGGTGCAGCAGTCCGAACAGGCGCTGGAGGCCGTGCGCGTGGCGGCGGCGAGCCACAACTACGCCACCTTCGATACCCGTATCACCGACCTCGACGCGCGCGTCGGCGCGCAGCGCGAGGTGCTCGATGGCGCCCTGGCCCTGGCCGAGGACCAGCTGCGCGGTGCTGCACTGGCGGAACTGGAAAGCCAGCGGCAGTTCCTCGCCCTGGGCGAAGGGCGCGCGCGTCTCGCCGTGGCGCGGCTGTACGACCGCGCCAGCCCGGACGTGCCGCGATGAGTGCTCCGGTGATGCACGCCCTCGCCGGGCGCCGCCCGTGTGCCGATGCGCGTGGGGCTGAGGCCGAGGTTTTCAAACTGCGCGGCAACAGTCGCGTCGCCCTGCAGCGCCTGGCCCTGGCCGCCGCCCTGTGCAGCCTCGGCGGCTGCAGCTGGGTATGGGATTTCAACCTGCCCGGCAGCGGACCGCCGCCGGAGCCGACCCTGGCGGACCTCAAGCCCGCGGAGGAGACCGAGGGCCCCATCCTGCCCTACGAGCCGGGCGAGGAGGAGCAGGTGCCGGAGGTGGACCTGGCCCAGCTCGAGCAGTATTACCGCGAGGTGCTGGTGGTGGCGGAGGACCCGGAGCTGCGCTTTGAGGTGCGCCGGCGCCTCGCCGATTTGCAGATGATGGCCAACGAGGCGCAGGGCGCCGAGGAACCCGGCGCGGTGTCCTACGCGGGGGTGATCGAAAGCTACGAGTCCCTGCTGCGCGAATACCCGGAGGCGGCCGGCAGCGACCAGCTGGTCTACCAGATGGCGCGGGCCTACGACATGGAGGGCCGCGGCGACCGCGCCGTCGCCCTGATGGAACAGCTGAGCGAGGAGTACCCGGAGTCCGAGCACCTGGCCGAGGCCGAGTTCCGCAAGGGCGAGGCCTACTTCGCGGCGGGCAACTACCTGCAGGCGGAACTCGCCTACAACCGCGTGGTGCAGACCTACGACGACAACGACTATTACGCCAACGGCCTGTACATGCTCGGCTGGTCGCGCTTCAAACAGGACGCCTGGCCGGAGTCCGCCGCGGCGTTCGTCGCCACCCTGGACGAGCTGATGCCCGCCGACAACCGGCTGGAGAGCATGGCGCGCGGCGACCGCGAGATGGCCGCCGACTGCCTGCGCGCGCTGGCGGTGATGTACAGCTACCAGGGCGGGGGCGACGCTATCGCCGCCGGCTTCCGGCAGATGGGCGAGCGCCCCTACCAGCACCTGGTCTACCTGGCCCTGGGCGAGCTCTACCTGGAGCAGGAGCGCTACCAGGACAGCGCCAGCACCTTCGCCGGGTTTATCGCCGAGCACCCGGAATCGCCGGTGGCCCACGAATTCCAGTGGCAGGCGATCCGCGTCTACGAGGCGGGCGGCTTCCCGGAAAAAGTGATCGAGGCGAAGGCGGACTACGTCGCCAGCTACAGCGTACTCGGCCCCTACTGGGCGGCGGCGGACGACACCCAGCGGGACATCATGCGCCCCCGCCTGCAGGAGTACGTAGACCAGTTGGCGCGCTACCACCACGAACTGGCGCAGGCCGGCGAGCTGCCGGCGGCGCGCGATGACTACTTCGCCGCGGCCGACTACTACGGCCTGTACGTGGATAGCTTCCCGGAGGACGAGACCGTCCCGGAAAAAATGTTCCTGATGGCCGAGGCGCGCGAGGCCGGCGGCGACCTGCGCCAGGCGATCGCCGACTACCAGCGCATGGCCTACCGCTTCACCAACCACGGCCAGGCACCGGAGGCGGCCTACGCGGCGCTGCTCGCCTACGACCGCCTGGACGACCTTAGCGCCGAGGAACAGGCCGAGCAGGTCGACAGCCAGCTGCGCTTCGCCTACACCTTCGCCTGGGACGAGCGCGCCCCGGTGGTGCTCGGGCGCGCCGCGGCCAGCCTGCTGGCGGCCCAGGACTACCCGCGCGCGGTGGACGCCGCCACCGACCTCACCCAGTGGCAGCCCTATCCCGGTGACGAACTGGTGATCGGCGCCTGGCGCGTGCTCGGCCACGGCCAGTTCGAGAGCGCCAACTACGCCCAGGCGGAACACGCTTACGGCCAGTTGCTGGCGCGCCTGCCGGCGGGCGATGCGCGCCGCGCCGACGCCCAGGAACAGCTCGCCGCGAGTATCTACCGCCAGGGCGAGGCGGCCTCCGCCAGCGGCGACCCGCTGCTCGCCGCCGGCCACTACGCGCGGGTCATCGAGCTGGCACCCACTGCAGAGATCCGCCGCAACGCCCAGTACGACGCCGCCACCAGCTACCGCGCGGCGGGCGAGCTGGACAGCGCCAATGCGCTGTTAGTGGACTTCCGCCAGCGCTTCCCGGACAACGCCCTGAGCGCCGGCATCGGCGCCATCCTGGTGGAGAACTACGAGGCGCAGTCCGACTGGCAGTCCGCCGCCCGGGAGCTGGACCGCATCCACGCGGATGCCGCCGACCCCGAGGTGCAGCGCGAGTCCCTCTACCTCGCCGCCGACTACTACCTGCGCGCCGGCGACGAAGCGCGCGCTATCGAGCGCCTGCGCAGCTACGCCCACGGCTGGCCGCAGCCGCTGGCGCCGCGCATGGAGGCGATGCTCACGCTGGCCGACCTGTACGGCACATCGGGCGAAACCGACAAGCGCCAGTACTGGCTGAACGCCATGGCCGATGCCCACGATAGCGCCGGTGCACAGGCCACCGACCGCAGCCGCTACCTCGCCGCCAGCGCCGTCTCCGAGCTGGCCGACGACGCCTACGCCGGGTACACCGCCATCGCCCTGGTCCAGCCCCTTGAGCAGAGCCTGCGGCGCAAACGCGACGCCCTGCGCGAGACCGTCGATGCCTACGAGCGGGTCAACGACTACGGCCTGCAGGAGTTCGGCACGCGCGCCACCTTCCGCCTGGGCGAGGTCTACCGCGAGCTGTCCAGCGGTTTGATGGACTCGGAGCGGCCCGCGCAGCTGGATGCCCTGGCGCTGGAACAGTACGAACTGCTGCTGGAAGAACAGGCATTTCCCTTCGAGGAGAAGGCCGTGGCCATCCACGCCGCCAACGCCGAGCGCGCCTGGGACGGCCTGTACGACGAGTGGATCGAGGGCAGCTTCGCCGTGCTCGGCGAGTTGCAGCCGGCGCGCTGGGGCAAACGTGAGTCGCGCGTGGAATACAGCCGGGGGATTCGCTGATGCGCGCGCCGCTGGCTGTGACTGTTTTGCTGCTCGCCGCGCTGGTGCTGCCCGGCTGCAACAGCTCGCCGGTGCGCGGCTTGCGCGAACTGGTGGCGCCGATCGACCCGGCCACCGAGCCGGTGCCCGCCGCCGCCCAGGCGCGTTTCGACCAGGGCCTGGCGGCGATGCAGGCCGGCCGCTGGAGCGATGCGCTGTCGCTGATGGCGGACCTGTGGCAGGACTACCCCTGGCTCTCCGGCCCGCCGCTGGATGCGGCGCTCAGCTGCCTGCAACTGCAGCGGCCGGAGGAGGCCGAACGCTGGTTCGGGCGGGCACTGGAGATCAACCCTGGGAACCTGGATGCGCGCAACGCCTACGCGATTTTTCTGCGCGAGCAGGGCCGTTTCGGCGAGGCTGAGGCGCAGTACCTGGAGGCGCTGGCCACAGACGACGCCGACGCCACCACCCACTACAACCTGGGCATCCTCTACGACCTCTACCTGGGCCGCAAACCGCAGGCGCTGGCGCACTACTCGCGCTACCAGGAACTGTCCGGCGGCGACGACCGGCAGATGGCCGGCTGGATCGCGGACCTGCGCCGGCAACTGGATGCGGGGGGGCGCTCGTGAAGAAACTGGTTTACATCGTGGTGCTTGCGCTGGCGCCGCTGGCCGCCGCCCAGGAGCCCACCGTGGAACTGGAATCGCGGGTCATCGGCAACCGCGAGCTGCCGCGGGTGATGTACATCGTACCCTGGCGCCAGGCGCCGGACGTGGACCTGGGCTGGGAGCCCGAGCAGGTCATCGCCGGGGAACTGTTCCAGCCGCTGCGCCGCGACGAGTACCGGCGCCAGCTGCACTACCGGGAAAAACTGGCCGAACCCGGCGACGACGGGTCCGGCGCATCATCGACTTCGACTGACTCACAGAGGAACTGACATGGACAGCTTTGACATAGTGGTCCGCTTTTTCCAGAACGGCGGGCCGTTCATGTACCCCATCGCGCTGGTGCTGGTGATCGGCCTGGCCATCGCCCTGGAGCGCTGGCTGGTGCTGGGGGTCGCGCGTCACCGCAACCGCCGCGCGTTCGATGTCGCCATGGGCCAGCTGCGCAACAAGCAGTACAAGGCGGTGGTGGATACCGGCGCCGAGTCCAGCGTACCGATTGCGCGTATCGTCGCCGCGGGTATCGCGCGCTACGTCAGCAGCCGGCGCCGCGAGGACATCGAATCGGCGATGGAGGAAGGCGTGATGGAAGCCCTGCCGCGGCTGGAAAAACGTACCCAGTACCTGGCGACGCTGGCCAACGTGGCCACCCTGCTCGGCCTGCTCGGCACCATCATCGGCCTGATCGCCGCGTTCACCGCGGTGGCCAGCGCCGAGGCCACGGAGAAGGCGAGCATGCTCTCCACCTCGATCTCGGTGGCGATGAACACCACGGCGTTCGGCCTGATCTCGGCGATCCCGCTGCTGTTGCTGCACGCGGTGCTGCAGACGCGCACCTCGGAGATTGTCGACAGCTTCGAGATGGCCAGCGTGAAAGTGGTCAATGCCCTGGCCGACGCTGGCGCGCTGCCCGCGCGCACGCGCGAGTCCGACGCGTAATCCGCGCGCAATATTACCGGGAGTGCGCGCATGAGACGCCATCGCCGACCACCCGTCGAACAGGCGGAACTGGATATCACCGCGTTCATGAACCTGATGATCGTGCTGGTGCCCATCCTGCTGCTGGGCATGGTGTTCGCGCGCATCACCGTGGTCGACGTGTTCCTGCCCGAGGGCGCCAGCGGCGAGTCCGACGAGCGCCTGGAACGGCTGGAACTGGTGATCCGCGACAGCGGCATGCGCGTGGACTACCCCAGCGGCATCCTGCTCAAGAAAATTCCGCTGACGGAGGAGGGTGAACAGGACTTCGCCCTGCTCTCGCTGGTGCTGCAGGAGGTGAAGCGCCAGCTCACCGAGAAGGGTATCGAGAAGCGCGAGATTACCCTGTTGCCGGAACCGGATACCGATTACCAGACTATCGTGCGCGCCATGGATACCGTGCGCACCTTCAAGGCGGTGGTCGCCGCGTCTGTTGTGGATGCCGCGCTGTTCCCGGAGATCGCCTTTGGCAGCGCACCGGTGATAGAACCTGCGCCAGAGGAAGGCGGCGTGATGGAGGAAGCGCAATGAGTTCCCTGCGGGCGCGACGTATCGCGCGCAACCACCGGCGCAACCGGCCGGCGCGACTCAACCTGGTTGCGCTGATGGACATCTTCACCATTCTCGTGCTGTTCCTGATGGTCAATAACGGCGATGTCGAGGTCCTGCAGGCGGACAGCAATATCACCCTGCCGGAGTCGATCTCCGAGCAGCGCCCGGAGCGTAATGTCACCATCAAGGTCACCCGCGAACACCTGCTGGTACAGGGCGTGGCGGTGAGTACATTGAACGACGCCCTGGGCGGCGAGGAGCCGTTGATTGCCGCGCTGCAGGCGGAATTGCGCCACCAGGCGGAGCTGGCCGGTCCGCTGGACGAGGAGGCGGAAAAGACCGGCCGCCCGGTGATCATCATGGGCGACGAGACCACGCCTTACAGCCTGCTGCAGCGCATCATGAGCACCTGTGCGGCGGAGGACTTCCGCGATATCTCGCTGGCGGTGAACAGCGTGCCGGCACCGGCGCTGGCGCCCGCCGCGGCTCCGCGCCTGGACCCGCTGGCCAGCGGGCAGGAGGGTTGAGCATGGGTGCCGCGCTGTCGCCTGTCGAACTGGTCCTGCCCTGGGAGTCCGGGGAGGGCGAGGACCGCCGCTTCGGCATGATCCTCGCCGCCATGCTGGCGCTGTTCCTGGTGGTGGCGGTGGCGGTGCCGCTGATCGAGGTGCCGGACCTGGCGCTGGAGGAACCGGACGCCGAGCCCGAGGTGCTGGCGCGGGTGTTGATCGAGGAAAAGGAACTGCCCAAGCCGGAGCCGGTGGAGCCCAAACCGAAGGAAAAACCCAAGCCCAAACCTAAGCCGAAGGACCTGCCGCCGGTGCCGGCCCAGGCGGTGCAGGTGGAGCCCATCGACCTGCAGCAGCAGGCGCGCGACGACGCCCTGGCCGCCGGGGTGCTGGCGTTCAAGGACGACCTGATGGACATGCGTGACACACTGGACGTGGACGACCTCGACCGCGCCCAGACCAGCCGCGGCGAGACCGCGGCGGCGCAGGTGGAGCGCTCGGTGATCACCGCCAATACCGCGGGTAGCGGCGGCATTACCACCGCCGACCTCAGCCGCGACGCCGGCGGCCCGGCGCTCTCCGGCCGCGAGGCGACCAAAGTGCACAGCAACATCGCCGACGACGCCAGTGCCAACGCCAATGCCGCGGGCAGTGCGAACAGTCGCGGCAAGGGCCAGTCCGCCAGCCTCGGCGGGCGCAGCGACGCCGCCATCCGCCAGGTCATGGATCGCAACAAGGGCGCGATCTTCGCCGTCTACAACCGCGCCCTGCGCGAGGACCCGCTGCTGCAGGGCAAACTGGTGTTCGAGATGGTGATCGAACCGGACGGCCGCATCTCCAGCCTGACCCTGGTCTCCAGCGAACTGCAGGACGCGGACCTCACCCAGAAGATCCTCACCCGCATCCGCATGATCAACTTCGGCACCCAGAACGTCCGCGCCACCCGCGTCAACTACGCCTTCGACTTTCTGCCCTACGGCTAAGCCCAAAAAGTGGGTCCAGATACGACTTAAATTGATTCCTAGAGAGGCATCAAAAAAAGGCGTATCTGCCCCCACTTTTTTTCAGTCCGGGGCTGTGACTCTCTTTCCCCTCTGTCATGACCCCGGCCGCAAAAAAGTGGAGATCGTCGAGCACACGCCAGAATCACTTGATGCAGGACAAGTTTTGCTGCCTCGCTTCACCTAGCATGGTTCGACGCGACCGCCCAGGAAAAGAAAAAGGCTCGCGGTATGCCAATGGAGGTTTCGGCAATGGAACAGCACACAGCAACACTTTACGACCGCGACGGCCATCTCTGCCTGTTCTTCACCGGCCTGGTCGACGGCGAGGGAATTCCCAGTAACCAGTTGATGATCAAGCACGGCGGCGAGGCGGTGCTGTTCGATCCCGGTGGTGACCTCACCTACACACCGCTGTCCATGGCGCTGTCGCGGCACCTCACACTGAAGACCGACCTGCGCTACGTGTTCGCCTCGCACCAGGACCCGGACATCATCACCTCGCTGCCGCGCTGGTTGATGCACACGGACTGTAAGGTGGTGTGCTCCCGTTTGTGGTCGCGCTTCCTGCCGCACCTGGTGTCCGGGGTCGTGTCCGGGACGATGAAAAAATCCCTGCACAAGCGTCTGCTCGAGTTACCGGACGAGGGTGGGCAGATTCCCCTCGGCGACAGTTATATCGAGGCGGTACCGGCGCACTTCCTGCACTCGGTGGGCAATTTTCATTTTTACGACCCGATCAGCAAGATCCTGTTCAGCGGCGATGTCGGCGCTGCAGCGACGCCGGGCATGGATCACGTGCCGGTGGATGATGTCGCCACGCATATTCCGCTCATGGAAGGCTTTCACCAGCGCTACATGGCCAGCAACACCGCATGCCGCAACTGGGTCGCCCGCGTGCGCGCAATGGACGTGGAGATGCTAGTCCCGCAACACGGCCGTCCCTTCGTCGGCAAACAGAAGATCGGCGAGTTCCTGGACTGGTTCGAACAACTACAGTGCGGCGTGGACCTGCTGCAAGAGGCCTGAAATAAAAAGTGGGGTCAGATACGACTTCAAATGATGTCGATGTTCAGGCGAGCCCGGCGATCAACATCATTTAAAGTCGTATCTGACCCCACTTTTGGTGGGTGCTACTTAAGCTTGCGGTATTTGACGCGGTGGGGCTGCTCGGCAGCCGCGCCCAGGCGCTTCTTGCGGTCTTCCTCGTAGTCCTGGTAGTTGCCCTCGTGGAACACCACGCTGCCGTCGTCCTCGTAGGCGAGGATGTGGGTGGCGATGCGGTCCAGGAACCAGCGGTCGTGCGAGATCACCAGGGCGGCGCCGGGGAAGGCCAGCAGGGCTTCTTCCAGTGCGCGCAGGGTTTCCACGTCGAGGTCGTTAGTCGGTTCGTCGAGCAGCAGCACGTTGGCGCCCTGCTTGAGCAGCTTGGCCAGGTGCAGCCGGTTGCGCTCGCCGCCGGAGAGGTCCTTGACGTGCTTTTGCTGGTCCGAGCCCTTGAAGTTGAAGCGGCCGCAGTAGGAGCGCGAGGGCACTTCGTAGCTGCCGATGCGCATGATGTCGTGGCCGTCGGAGATCTCCTCCCACACGGTCTTGCTGCCGTCCAGGGAATCGCGGGACTGGTCGACGTAGCCCAACTGCACGGTCTCGCCCACCTTCACCTCGCCGCCGTCCGGCTGCTCGATACCCATGAGGATCTTGAACAGGGTGGATTTACCCATGCCGTTGGCGCCGATGATGCCGACGATGCTGCCCTTGGGCACGGTGAAGCTGACGTTCTCGAACAGCAGCCGGTCGCCGAAGGTCTTCTTCAGGTCCTTCACCTCGATCACGTTGTCGCCCAGGCGCGGGCCCGGCGGGATGTAGATCTCGTTCGTCTCGTTGCGCGCCTGGAATTCCTGGGACTGCAGCTCCTCGAAGCGCTGCAGGCGCGCCTTGCTCTTGGCCTGGCGCCCCTTGGGATTGGAGCGCACCCACTCCAGCTCGGCCTTGATCGCCTTCTCGTGGGAGGCCTCCTGGCGTTTTTCCTGCTCCAGGCGCTTCTCCTTGGCTTCCAGCCAGTCGGAGTAGTTGCCCTCGTAGGGGATGCCGCGGCCGCGGTCCAGCTCGAGAATCCAGCCGGCGGCGTTGTCCAGGAAGTAGCGATCGTGGGTGATCGCCACCACGGTGCCGGGGTAGTCGTGCAGGAAGCGCTCCAGCCAGGCCACGCTTTCCGCATCGAGGTGGTTGGTGGGCTCGTCCAGCAGCAGCATGTCCGGGGCCGAGAGCAGCATGCGGCACAGGGCCACGCGGCGGCGCTCACCGCCGGAGAGCCTGGTCACGTCCGCGTCCCAGGGCGGCAGGCGCAGGGCGTCGGCGGCGACCTCCAGCTTGGTCTCGATGTTGTGCGCATCGGTGGCCTGGATGATGTCCTCCAGGCGCGCCTGCTCCTTGGCCAGGGCGTCGAAGTCGGCGTCCGGCTCGGCGTAGGCGGCGTAGACCTTCTCCAGGTCGGCCATCGCACTGATCGCCTCGCCCAGGCCTTCCTCGACGTTGCCGCGCACGTCCTTCTCCGGGTCCAGCTGCGGCTCCTGGGGCAGGTAGCCGATCTTGATGCCCGGTTGCGGGCGCGCCTCGCCGAGGATGTCGGTGTCGATGCCGGCCATGATGCGCAGCAGGGTCGACTTGCCCGCGCCGTTCAGGCCCAGCACGCCGATCTTGGCGCCCGGGAAGAAGGACAGGGAGATGTCCTTGAGGATCTCTTTCTTGGGCGGCACGACTTTGCCGACCCGGTTCATGCTGTAGACGTATTGGGCCATGGGATATCCGCGGGAATAAAACGACGCGCGCATTCTAGCAAACCCGGGGCAGTCCGGGGCAAACGCCATCAGCGCCCGGCAAGTCGCGCGCCGGGGCGGTCACGCAGCATTGAAAAATTGATGTCTCTCACGGCTTCAGCAAAACCGCGGAGTGCCGATAGCTGAGCAGTAGTATTTCGCCAGAAAGCGAATTATGCTGTCGGTCCGCTCAATTCGGGCGGTGTACAAAAATTAGCCAACCCGACCCTATGACCTACTGTATTGGAATCAGGCTTAAAGAAGGCCTGGTGTTTTGCTCGGACTCGCGTACCAACGCGGGGCCCGACCGTGTCAGCACCTACGGCAAGCTGCACCGCTTCTCCCTGCCCGGGGAGCGCCAGCTCATGCTGATGACCGCCGGCAACCTGGCCACCAGCCAGGCGGTGGTGGCGCAGATCGAGCGCGACCTGCGCGAGGACGCCAGCTTCAACGTGGCCAAGGCGCAGTATGTCTCGGATATTGCCGACTACATCGGCAAGCTGGGCCTGAACGAGCAGAAGAAGTACGCCTCCGGCGGCCCCGGTGCGGGCTTCAATGCCGAGGCCACCTACATCCTCGGCGGCCAGATCAAGGGCCAGCCCACCGAGCTGTACCTGGTCTACCCGGAAGGCAACCACATCACCGTGTCCGAGCAGTACCCGTTCCTGCAGATCGGCGAGACCAAGTACGGCAAGCCGATCCTCGACCGCATCATCCGCCCGGACACGGACCACGAGACAGCCATGCGCTGCGCGCTGGTCTCCATGGATTCCACCATGCGCAGTAACGCCACGGTGGGCCCGCCCATCGAGCTGCTCTACTACGCCGCCGACACCCTGGCGGACCCCGCCGAGTACTGCCGGTTCGAAGAGAACGACGAGTACCTGGTGAGCCTGCGCCGCGCCTGGGATGACAATATCCGCAGGGCCTTCAACGACCTGCCCTCGCTGCAGGCGGTGTTCGACCGCGACCTCTAGGCGGGCAGCCGCTCGCCTCAGCCGACCTCGACCAGGGTCACCCGCATTCCCTCACAGCTGTCGTCCAGCCGTAACTGGCAGGACAGGCGCGAGTGCGGGCTGCGGTTGTCCACCATGTCCAGCAGCCCGTCCTCGTCCTCGGACATCGGCGGCAGCCGGTCGGCAAAGGCCGGGTCGATGTGCACGTGGCAGGTGGCACAGCTCAGGCAGCCGCCACACAGGGCGAGCAATTCGTCGCAGCCGGCGTCGCGGATGGCCTCCATGAGCGTGCCTTCGGGGTCGACGGCGACGCTGTCGACACTGCCATCGAGGCGTACAACGTTGATGCTGGGCATGGCGGAATCGGTCCTGGTCGGTGGCGGGAAAGGGGCCGGGTCCGGGCGCTCAGGGCGCCAGGACCAGGTGCAATTTTGACAGGCCGCGGATGATAAAGCTCGGCTCGTAGTCCAGCTCGCGCGCCCCCTGCGGCCCGTGGTGGGCCTCGTCCAGGCTGATGCGCGAGGTTTTCGCCAACAGGTGTTCGAGCAGGATGCGTACCTCGACCCGCGCCAGTGGCGCGCCGGCGCAGGTGTGCGCGCCGCGGCCGAAGGCCAGGTGTTCGCGCAGGCGCGGGCGCTGCATGTCGAATGCCTCAGGGTTTTCCCAGCGCTTCGGGTCGCGGTTGGCCGCGGCCACCGCGATCATTACCGGTGTGCCCGCGGCCACCGGCAGGCCGGCGATGCTGGTGTCGCGCACCGCCAGCCGCGCGGTCATCTTGGTCGAGCCCTCCATGCGCAGGACTTCCTCAATGAATGCCGGGATCAGCCTGGGGTCTGCGCGCAGCTCGTCCTGCAGCGCGTGGTCCTCGGCCAGCCGGCGGATCGAATTGCCCAGCAGCTTGGCGCTGGTGTCCTGGCCGGCGCCGAACAGGAAGGTCGCCAGGCGCACGATTTCCAGCGCATCCGGCGTGCTGCCGTCCGGGTAGGTGGCGTTGGACAGCTCGCTGAGGATGTCCTCGCGCGGATTCTCGCGGCGGTCCATCACGTACTGGAAGAAATAGGTGCCCATGACCACCAGGGGGCTATTCTCGTCGAAGGACGGGGGAGCGTCCGCCTCCATGTTGCCGGGTGGCGGGGCGTTGTCGATCACCTCGCGAAAGTGCTCGCGGTCGTCGGCGGGCACGCCGAGCAGGTCGGCGATCACCAGGGTGACGAAGGGTGTGGCGACCTCGTTGATCAGTTCGCAGCCGCCTTTGGCGACCATCTCGTCGATCAACTGCGCCGAGTAGGACTGGATGAATTCCTCGTTGGCCTTCAGGCGGCTCGGAGTGAACAGCTTGTTGAGGATGGAGCGCGAGAATTTGTGCTGCTGGCCGTCGTAGGCGACCAGCAGGTCACCGCCGAGAAATTCGCCGCGGTGTGCCTCGATCTGGTCGGTGATGTTGTCGCCCTCGGGGGTGAAGGGCAGCGGTACCGCCGGCCCCTGGGGCGCATTCGCCGAGGAGAAATCCTCGGTGTTGCGCAGCACCTCCACGGACTCCTCGAAGCCGGTGACAACCACCAGGTTGCGCAGGGTGGAACGAAATACCCCGCCGCGCTCGCGGATGCTCTCGAAGTACTCGTAGGGATCCCTGAGTACCGACAGGTCGGTGAAATAATCGCGTTCTGTATCCTGTGCCTGCTGCTCCACCACATGCCTCCTGTGCGGCCGTATCCGCTGGGAGGGCCGCTGTTTTGTTTATTTTATGGAACTGTAAGTTCCGGAAGTGATGGGGAGAGTGACAGTATCCACGAGCCGGGTCAAGTTGTGAGGCGACCACCACCGGACACGCCTGACCACGGCCCGGCGTGCAGTTCCCGCGATTTTTGGCTAGTATGAAGTGTCGTTGTGTAAAACCGCGGTGTTCGCGGGCCGTGGGTGGCACTCACTCGTGCCCTGTGGCGTGAATACCTGCCGCCGGCCGAGGAAGACATGTGGAACAGAAAGTTTCCAAGATAAGCTCCGATCCCAGGGCGCTGCGCTCGCGCGAGGCGCTGCGCCGCGCGATTCTCGCGCTGCTCGACCGCATGCCCCTGGAGCAGATCACTATCGCCGACATTACCGGCGAGGCGGACGTCGGCAAGACCACCTTCTTTCGTCACTACGCCTCAAAGGAAGCGCTGCTCGACGATATCGCCGACGAGCAGATCAAGCGCCTGATCGGCCTCAGCCTGCCGGTGTTCGAGGCTCACGACCTGCAAGCCGCGGCTATCGCGCTGTTCTCCTACGTGGACGCCCATCGCCCGCTGTGGACGGCGCTGCTCACCGGCGGCGCCGCCGGCTCTATCGCCGAGGCCTACACCCGCCAGTCGCACGCGGTGGCGGCGACCAAGCAGCCCCCGGCGGGCTGGCTGCCGGCGGATTGCGGGGTGGCGCTGGTGGTGAGCGGGACGATAGGCCTGCTGGCATGGTGGCTGGGGCAGGAACAGCCCATTTCCATCCGCCGGGTGGCGGAGATCTACGAGAAGCTGGTAGTGGCGCCGGTGTTTGCCGCCAACCGGGCTCCCGACTGAGTCGCTACCCAGCCCCGGGGCGCGGTTCAGGCCCCCAGTCGCTGCACATCCACCGCCACGTCCAGGGCGTGGCCGGCACCGCCACCCAGCACCGAACCCTTGAGCGGCGTGATATCCGAGTAGTCCCGGCCCCAGGCGGTGGTGATGTGTTGCTCCATCGCCATCAGGTTGTTGGTCGGGTCGAAGTCGGCCCAGCCCTCGGTCGGCGAGTACACGGAGAACCAGGCGTGGCTGGCGTCGGCGCCCTCCAGCTTGGTCTGGCCGGGCGGCGGCAGGGTCTCCAGGTAGCCGCTGACATAGCGCGCCGGGTAGCCCAGCGAGCGCAGGCAGCCTATCGCCAGGTGGGCGAAGTCCTGGCAGACGCCGGCGCGCAATTCCAGCACTTCCTCGAGCGGCGTGGTCACCTCCGTGGAGCGCGGATCGAAGGTGAACTCGCTGTAGATCTTGTGGGTGAGTTCGCGCACGCAGGAAAAGAACGGCCGGTCGTCGACAAAGCAGTCGCTGGCGTAGTCCGCCAGGGTCTGGCTGCGCACGACCTTGGGCGAGTCGAGCAGGAATTCCCGGGCGCGGATGTTCTCCTCCGGCTCCAGGTTGTACAGCAGGCTGCGCACTTCAGCGCAGGTGGCGCCGAAGTCCAGCGCCAGGCTCTGCCGCTGGGCGAAGATCTCCACCTCGCTCTCGGCGACCACCTCCAGGTAGCGGTGCGGGAACTGTACGGTGAAATGGTAGGCGTGGTTGCCAAAGTAGTCGGTGCGGTCCGCGCCCTGGGCGGGCAGCGGGTCGACGCTGATGCTCGCCCGCTCGCAGCGCTGGTAGAAAGTGTTGCGCGGCAGCAGGTGGGTCACGCTGTAGCACTGGCTGACAAGGCCCTGGTACTCGTAGCGGGTGCGGTGGCGGATGCGGTATTTCACGGCTCGTCCCTCCGCTCCGACAGGGTCATCGGCTGCGGGCCGCCGGTGTGTTCGAAGTACGTGTCGGTGACCACGCCGGCGATATCGCTGACCAGGCGCTGGATGCGCGCCAGCAGCTGGTCGAGCCCGCCGCGCAGGAATTCGTCGTCCTGCGTGGCCGCAAGCTTGGGCAGGTCCGCCAGGGTCAGCTGGGAGACGGCCTCCAGGTGCAGGCGCTGCTCCGGGGTAAGGCGCGTATCCTGGCGGTCCGCCGGCAGGCTGGCGAGGTGTTCGCGCAGGCGCTCGAACTGGAAGGCCAGCGAGCGCGGGTTGGCCGGTTCCAGCAGCAGCAGGTCCAGCGCGTCGTCGATGTTGACGTTGCGCTGGTAGCGGCGGCGATAGGTCATCAGCGCCTCGGCGCTGACCAGGACGGTCTCCAGCAGCAGCGATTCGGCTTCGCCGCTCACCTTGGGCACCAGCAGCGAGCGCAGCAGTGAGATAGTCAGCAGGCAGCGCTCGACGCGCCGGCCCATGTCGAGGAAGTGCCAGCCCTGGCCGCGCACCATGGATTCCTGGGACAGGCCGGCCAGGGCCAGCAGGGTCGAGACCAGCCGGTCCAGGGCCTCCTCCGGCGCGGAACTGTAGTCGCGCTGCAGCAGCTCGGGCAGCTGTGCCATCTCGTCGCGCAGGTCGTTGAGGATGCGCTGGGTGTCCGCCGACATGAACTCCTTCACCTGGTCCACGGCGCGCAGCAGGGCGTGCAGCGAGTAGGTGATGCTGCCCGGCCGGTCGGCGTCGATGATCACCGACAGCAGCTCCGGAATCGGTGCCTCGGTATTGGCCTTTTTCGCCATGAAGCCCGGGTAGGTGCCGGTGAGGTGGGTGACCGAGCGCAGCAGCAGGGGGCGGCTGTCCGGGTCGATCGAGTGCTCGCCCTTGAGGCAGCTGAGCACCGTGCGCATCAGGCGCAGGGAGGCCTCCGCGCGCTCCGTGTAGCGGCCCACCCAGAACAGGTTGTCGACCACGCGACTGGGCAGTTCCATGCCCGCCCAGCCGGTGCCGGCGGCGCGCGGCTCGGCGCCGGCGTCCAGTTCGGTGCGCTTCTCCGGCTCCGAGGCGAGGATCCAGGTGTCCTTGCTCAGCGAACCGAGGCGGTTGGAGATCTCGAACGCGCCGGACTGGGCACCGACCCGGGTCAGCCCGCCGGGCATGACCACGTAGGAGGATTCCCCGGCCACCGCGAAGCTGCGCAGCACCAGTGGCAGGTCGGCGTTCTCGCCGGCCTGGCCGTCCCACACCGGCGACAGCGACGGGTTGAGGCGTTCCTGGGCAGCGTAACGCAGCGGATGTTCGCTGATCTGCGCGGCCAGGGCAGTGCGCTGGGCGGGGTTCAGCGTGGCGCCGTCGACGATGCGCGAGTCGGGTCCGCGCGAGGTGGTCTTGACGATCAACGTGTCGAGGTTGCGCAGGGTGTAGTCGAGGTCGGCCGGGTCGCCGCACCACCAGCAGCGGGCGGAGGGCAGGCGCAGGTCGCGACCGAAGAAATACTGCGCCGCCGCCGGCAGGTAGCGCGGCAAGCCGCGGTTTTCCAGCACCCCGGAGCCGAGCGGGTTGACCACGGTCACGTTGCCCATGCGCGCGGTCTCCAGCAGGCCGGGCACGCCGAGCTGGGATTCGCTGAGCAGCTCCACCGGGTCGCAGTAGACGTCGTCGACCCGGCGCAGGATGACATCGATGCGCGACAGGCCGTCCAGGGTCTTCAGCCACACGTAACCGTCGCGCACGGTGAGGTCGCGGCCCTGTACCAGCGGGTAGCCGAGGTAGTTTGCCAGGAACACGTGCTCGAAGTAGGTCTCGTTGTAGGCGCCGGGGGTGAGCACCGCCACCCGCGCCACCTCGCCGTTGGGGTTCAGCTCGCTGAGCTTGAGGCGCAGGTTGTTGAAGTACAGCGACAGCCGGTGCACGTGGCTGTCGCGGAACAGGCTCGGGAACACCCGGCTCATGGCCATGCGGTTGACCAGCGCGTAGCCGGTACCGCTGGGGGTCTGGGAGCGGTCCGACATGACCCGCAGCGCGCCGTCCGGGCCGCGCACGATATCCGTGGCGTACTGGATCAGCTGCTGTTCGCCGGGCAGCGCCAGGCCCTGGCACTCGCGCAGGAAGCCGTCGTGGCTGAACAGCAGCTCGGGCGGGATGATGCCGTGCTTGAGCAGGTTGCGCGGCCCGTACAGGTCGCGCAGGATCAGGTCGAACAGCTCGGCGCGCTCGCGCACGCCGGACTCGATATCGTTCCACTCGTCGCTGGAGAGCAGGAAGGGGACCGGGTCCAGCCCCCAGGGGCGCGCGGTCAGCCCGGCGCTGTAGTCGTTGTAGGTGGCGCCGTCGTCGCGCAGGATGCGGTCCAGGGTCTGCTGGCGCAGGCGCAGCTCGTCCGGCCCCAGCTCCTTGAAGCTGTCCAGCAGGTATTGCCAGTGCTCGCGCACGCCGCCATCGGCCTGGAAGGCCTCATGGAAGGCGTCGGCGGGTGCGGAGACCGCCGCTGCTGCGCGTGTCTGGTCCTGGGTGGGCATCGTTACCACTGAAAACGTTGTTCGGAACTCTCAATTATTGCCCAAATGCGGGATTCAGGCTATCCGGACTCCCCGGCCATGCGGGGCGAGGGGAGCCCCGCGCCGCGGTCGCAGCGCGGGCGTGCCGGTCGGGGTCAGCGTCCCGGCCGGCGCAGGTCCAGCGTGTGCGGGTATTCGCCCGCCGGCTCTTCCGGCGGCGGCGCCATCGGCCGCGGCGGCTGCTGGTTGGGGAAGAACTCGCGGATGCTGTCGAACTCGCCCAGCGGCGGGAACAGGTTGGGCGTGTGGCCGTGGTCCCAGAAGCGGTTGACGCGCCGCGACTCCGCCTCGAAGGCGTTGACCGGGAAGGTCTCGTAGCTGCGCCCACCCGGGTGGGAGACGTGGTAGGTGCAGCCGCCGATGGAGCGTCCGTTCCAGGTGTCGATGAGGTCGAACACCAGCGGTGCGTGTACGCCGATCATCGGGTGCAGGGCCGAGGGCGGCTGCCAGGCGCGGTAGCGCACCGCGGCCACGTACTCGCCGTGGGTGCCGGTCTCGCGCAGGGGTACGCGGCGGCCGTTGCAGGCCAGCACGTAGCGGCCCGGGGTGAGTCCGGAGAGCTTCACCTGCAGGCGCTCCACCGAGGAGTCCACGTAGCGCGAGGTGCCGAAGCTGCTGACTTCCTCGCCCAGCACGTGCCAGGGCTCGATCGCCCAGCGCAGCTCCAGGTTGATGTCGCCGATGTTCATGTTGCCGTAGTGCGGGAAGCGGAACTCCTCGAAAGCCGCCAGCCACTCCAGCTGGAAGGGGAAGCCGTGCTCGTTGAGGTCGTCGATGACATCCTTCACGTCGGTCCACACGTAGTGCGGCATCATGAAGCGGTCGTGCAGCAGGGTGCCCCAGCGCACCAGCTTGTGGTTGTAGGGGTTCTTCCAGAAGCGCGCCACCAGGCAGCGCAGCAGCAGTACCTGAACCAGCGCCATGTGCGAGTGCGGCGGCATCTCGAAGCCGCGGAACTCGAGCAGGCCGAGGCGTCCCGTCGGCCCGCTGGGGGAGTACAGCTTGTCGATACAGAACTCGGAGCGGTGGGTGTTGCCGGTAATGTCGATGAGCAGGTTGCGCATCAGCCGGTCCACCAGCCAGGGCTGCATGACCTCGCCCGGGGGGATCTGGCTGAAGGCGATCTCCAGCTCGTAGAGCATCTCCGAGCGGCCTTCGTCGACCCGCGGCGCCTGGCTGGTCGGGCCCAGGAACAGGCCGGAGAACAGGTAGGACAGGCCCGGGTGGTGCTGCCAGTAGGTGACCAGGCTCTGCAACAGGTCCGGCCGGCGCAGCAGCGGGCTGTCCTCCGGTCGCGCCGCGCCGAGCGTCACGTGGTTGCCGCCGCCGGTGCCCGAATGGCGGCCGTCGAGCATGAATTTTTCCGTGCCCAGGCGCGACTGGCGAGCCTCTTCGTAGAGCGCGGTGGTGTTGTCCACCAGCTCCGCCCAGCTGGTAGCCGGGTGGATGTTGACCTCGATGACGCCGGGGTCGGGGGTGACCAGCAGGCGCTGCAGGCGCGGGTCGCGCGGCGGTTCATAGCCCTCGATCACCAGCGGCAGGCTGAGGTCGCGGGCGGTGCGTTCCATGGCGTGGACCAGGTCCACGTAGTGTTCCAGGTACTGCAGCGGCGGCAGGAAGACGTGCAGTTTACCGTCGCGCGGTTCCACGCAGAGCACGGTGCGCACCACGTCGCCGGGGTAGCCGCCGTCGTCTTCCGTCGCACTGCCCGGTGCCGGTTGCGGCTGGATGGGCTGCGCCACCGACGCCTTGTCATCGGCGGGCGGCAGCGGCCCGCGCGGGTCGAAGCTGTCGCGCTCGGGTTTTATCGCATCGCGCTTGCTCTGCGGTTGCTGCAGGGCGTCCAGCGGCAGGCGCAGGCCCATCGGCGAGTCACCCGGCGCCAGGTTGACGCGCTCGGCGCGCAGCTGCCACGGGCCGCTGCGCCACGGGCCTCCCGGCTCGCGCTCCAGCGGCAGCAGGTAGCCGGTAGGGGTGTTCAGGCCGCGGCTGAGCAGCTTGGCCAGGCGCCGGCGCTCGGCGTCGTCCTTGATGTCCGCCTTGGTCGGGTCGAGGTTGTCGGGAAGGTTCTGCTCCTTCCACATGTAGTAAAGAGCATCCTCGTAGGCGGGGAGAATGTACGAGGTGCTGATGCCCAGGGCCTCAGTCAGCCAGTACATGAAGCTGCCCGCTTCGGACAGGCCGTGGCCGTAGTCGCGGTCGACCCGCGCCAGCAGCGCCGGGTCCTCCCACAGGGTTTCGCCGTCGGTGCGCCAGAAGCAGCCCAGCGCCCAGCGCGGGGTCGGCTCGCCCGGGTACCACTTGCCCTGGCCGTAGTGCAGCAGGCCGCCGGGGGCGAAGCGGTCGCGCAGGCGGATGATCAGGTCCTTGGCCAGCTTGATCTTGTGCTCGCCCAGCGCAGCGATATTCCACTGCGCGGAGTCCATGTCGTCGATGGAGACGAAGGTCGGCTCGCCGCCCATGGTCAGGCGCACGTCGCCGGCCTCGAGCTCCGCGTCCACCGCCTCGCCCAGGGCCTGGATGGCCAACCACTCGGCCTCGCTGTAGGGCTTGGTGACCCGCGGGTCCTCGTGGATGCGCTCGACCTCGTTGAGGAAGCTGAACTCGACCTCACACTGGCTCGTAGCGCCGGTGATCGGCGCCGCGGAAATCGGGCTGGGGGTGCAGGCCAGGGGGATGTGGCTCTCGCCGGCGAACAGTCCCGAGGTCGGGTCCAGGCCGACCCAGCCGGCGCCGGGCAGGAACACCTCGCACCAGGCGTGCAGGTCGGTGAAGTCGGCCTCCGGGCCGGAGGGACCCTCCAGGGATTTCTGGTCCGGCGCCAGCTGCACCAGGTAGCCGGAGCAGAAGCGCGCGGCGAGACCCAGGTGGCGCAGGATCTGCACCATCAGCCAGCCGGAGTCGCGGCAGGAGCCGCGCTTGATCTCCAGCGTCTCCTCGCAGGTCTGTACACCCGGCTCCATGCGCACGTTGTAGTCGATATCCTGTTCCAGGCGCTGGTTGAGCGCCACAAGGAAGTCGATGATCGGCATCTTGTCGCGCTTGACGCCGGCCATCCAGGCCTTGAGCAGCGGGCCGTCCTCGACGATCTCCAGGTAGGGGCCGAGTTCCTTGACCAGGTGCGCATCGTAGGTGAACGGGTAGTGCTCGGCGTACTCCTCGACGAAGAAGTCGAAGGGGTTGATCACCGTCATGTCGGTAATCAGCTCGACCTCCACCGACAGGTGGTCCTCTTTTTCCGGGAACACCAGGCGTGCAAGGAAGTTACCGAACGGGTCCTGCTGCCAGTTGATGAAGTGGTTTTCCGGCTTCACCTTCAGCGAGTAGCTGTAGATGCGGTTGCGGCAATGGGGCGCCGGGCGCAGCCGCAGCACGTGCGGCGCGATGTTCACATGGCGGTCGAACTTGTAGTACGTATTGTGCCGTACGGCGACACGGATGCTCATGGCGATCTCCGGAGTTTACGGCTCCTGGCGCGGCAAAAACCAGGTTTCGGCGACGCTGTCCGACAGCGCATTGATGTCCAGCTGGATGCGGTCGATGAAGCGGTGCAGTTCTTCCCAGGAGACGTTCTCCGGGTTGAGCCGCGACAATCGGCGCCGGGCGCGTTCCAGCTCTTTCAGGGCGGGTTTGTGGTGGCTCAGCTGCGACAGCTCCGCGCGCAGGCCGTTGAGGCAGAACGACAGCGAGCGCGGCAGGGTGGCTTCCTTGAACAGGAAGTCCACCACCGGCGCGGCCTCGGGGATCGGGCCCACCTTGCGCCGGTAGGCGCTCATCGCCGACAGGCTCTGCAGCAGCGAGCTCCACACCAGCGGGTCGATGGTCGGGTTGTGGCGATCCTGCTGCATCAGGGCGCCGGCGCCGACGTCGATGATGCGCGTGGTCATGTCCGCGCGCTCGACCATGTGGCCCAGGGCCATGAAGCGGTAGGTGTCGTCGCGGGTCATGGTGGTGATGACCAGCCCGCTGATCACCTGGCAGCGGCTGATGACCTGGTCCAGGAACTGGTGCCGGTGGCGGCGGCCGACGGATTTCTCCGCCGTCTCCTGGGCGTACAGGTACAGTTCGTTGACGTGCTCCCAGACCTCCGCCGGCAGCACGTCGCGGGTGGTGCGCACGTTCTCCCGGGCCGACTTGATCGACTGGCGGATGCTGCCGAAGTTGTCCTCGTCGGTGATGACGAAGCTGAGCACGTTCTGCTCGTTGTAGGCGCGGTAGCTCTGCTCGAACACCGGCTGGCCGTCGAGGATGCGCACCAGCGCGTCCCAGCCCAGCTCGGTGCCCATGGGGATGTCCAGCACCAGGTGGGTGTAGGCCTGGGTGACGCGGGCGGTGTCCTCGGCGCGCTCGAGGTAGCGCGCCATCCAGTACAGGCGCTCGGCGACGCGGGAGAGAAGTCTCATTGGCTGCCCTCCACGATCCAGGTGTCTTTACTGCCGCCGCCCTGGGAGGAGTTCACCACCAGCGAACCCTTGACCAGGGCCACGCGGGTGAGGCCGCCGGGGGTCACCCAGACATTCTTGCCGCTGAGGATGAACGGGCGCAGGTCCAGGTGGCGCGGTTCCACGCTGTCCTCGAGGTAGGTGGGCGCGGTGGACAGCGCCAGCGTCGGCTGGGCGATGTAGTTGCGCGGGTTCTCCTCGATCAGCTTGGCGAACTTGGCGCGGGTGGCCTTGGTGGCGCGCGGACCGACCATGATGCCGTAGCCGCCGGACTCGTTGGCCGGCTTGACCACCAGTTTGTCGAGGTTGGCGAGTACGTAGTCGCGGTGTTTCGGGTCCATGCACAGCCAGGTCTTGACCGAGGCCAGCTTGGGCTCCTCCTTGAGGTAGTAGCGGATCATGTCCGGCACGAAGGCGTAGACGACCTTGTCGTCGGCTACGCCCGAGCCCGGCGCGTTGGCGATGGCCACGTTGCCCTTCTTCCAGGCGCGCATGATGCCGGGTACGCCGAGGATGGAGTCGGAGCGGAAGGCCTCCGGGTCGATGAATTCGTCGTCGATGCGCCGGTAGACCACGTCGACCCGCTCCGGGCCGCCCACCGTGCGCATGTAGAGGCAGTCGTCGTCATCCACGAACAGGTCCGAGCCCTCCACCAGTTCCGCGCCCATGCCCTGGGCGAGGAAGGCGTGCTCGAAGTAGGCGGAGTTGTAGATGCCGGGGGTGAGTACCACGATGCACGGCCGCTTGTGCTCGCGCGGCGACAGCGAGGCGAGCATGGTGTAGAGCTGGGCCGGGTAGTCGTCCACCGGGCGGATGCTGTAGTTCTCGAACAGTTCGGGGAGGATGCGCTTGGTGATCTCGCGGTTCTCCACCATGTAGGAGACGCCCGAGGGTACGCGCAGATTGTCCTCCAGCACGTAGAACTTGCCGTCCTTGTCGCGCACGAGGTCCGTGCCGCAAATATGCGCCCACGCACCATAACGGGGCGAGATGCCGGCGCACTGGGGTTTGTAGTTGGTGGAATCGAGCACGATATCCGCCGGCACTACCTTGTCCTTGAGGATGCGCTGCTTGTTGTAGATATCGTTGATGAAGGCGTTCAGGGCCCGGGTGCGTTGGTTGAGGCCTTCACTGACCAGGTCCCACTCCTTGCCGGGGATGACCCGGGGAATGATATCGAAGGGCCAGGAGCGGTCGATATTCTTGCCTTCGGAGTAGATGGTGAAGGAGATGCCCATCTCGCGAATGGCCAGTTCTGCCGCGGCGCGCCGCGCTGCCATCTCCTCCCCGCCAAGGCCTTGCAGGAGGTTTACCGCCCGCCGCGCCGCCACTCGTGGCCGGCCGGCCGGGGTGATCAACTCGTCGTAGAAGGGGCCGCTATCGTAGGATTTCCAGCTTTTTTCCATGGGGGTCCTGTTCTTGTGGCGTGCACGAAGCGCGCCTTGCCGCTGCTTATGCAAACAGCGCGCCACTGGCAATGGTATAGCCGATCACACCTCCCGGTGCAATGACCACGTACGCACCTCCCACTGTACCGAACATAAAGTGGGGTCAGATACGACTTTTTAGGATGCCATCAAAAAAAGTGGGGTCAGATGTGACTTTTAAAGATGTCTGTGGCGTGTGGGTTGGCATGGGGGTGCAGTCTGCGCGGAGCCCGACCCCTCCTCGAAAGTCGTAACTGACCCCACCTACCGGGCGCGTGCCAGGTGTGAGGCATCTTTTAAAGTCGTATCTGACCCCACTTTCTGGGGGTGGCGGGGGTTGCACGAAAAGTGGGCGATTGCTGGTTCTGCGGGCCTGGCTTTTTCTGTAAAATGCGCCGCTTTCCAATTGTCGCCCCGGCCGTGAATCGGCGCGCGGGGCGGCTCAGCAGACGCCGGGAGTCCAGCATGTTCGACAAAAGCATGACCATCGAGGGGTTCGACGACGAGATCTTCTCCGCCATCGGTGAAGAGGAGCGTCGCCAGGAGGAGCATATCGAGCTGATCGCCTCCGAGAACTACGCCAGCCCCCGGGTGATGCAGGCACAGGGTACCGTGCTTACCAACAAGTACGCCGAGGGCTACCCCGGCAAGCGCTACTACGGCGGCTGCGAGTACGTCGACAAGGCCGAGGAACTGGCTATCGCGCGCGCCAAGCAGTTGTTCGGCGCCGACTACGCCAACGTGCAGCCGCACTCCGGCTCCCAGGCCAACAGCGCCGTGTACCTCGCCCTGCTGCAGCCCGGGGACACCGTGCTTGGCATGAGCCTCGACGCCGGCGGCCACCTGACCCACGGCGCCAAGCCCAACTTCTCCGGCAAGGTCTACCACGCGGTGCAGTACGGCCTGAACGCCGAGACCGGCGAGATCGACTACGAGCAGGTCGAGGCCCTGGCCCTGGAGCACAAGCCGAAGATGATCGTCGCCGGCTTCTCCGCCTACTCAGGGATTGTCGACTGGGCGCGCTTTCGCACCATCGCCGACCAGGTCGGCGCCTGGCTGATGGTCGACATGGCCCACGTCGCCGGCCTGGTTGCCGCCGGCGTCTACCCCAACCCGGTACCCTTTGCCGACGTGGTCACCTCGACCACCCACAAGACCCTGCGCGGTCCGCGGGGCGGCATCATCCTGGCCCGCGCCAACGAGGAACTGGAGAAGAAGTTCAACTCCGCGGTGTTCCCCGGCGGCCAGGGCGGCCCGCTGATGCACGTCATCGCAGCCAAGGCAGTGTCGTTCAAGGAGGCGATGAGCCCCGAGTTCGTCGAGTACCAGAAGCAGGTGGTGAAGAACGCCAAGGCCATGGCGGCGACCTTTATCGAGCGCGGCATCAATATTGTTTCCGGCGGCACCGAGAACCACCTCATGCTGGTGGACCTGATCGGCAAGCCCTACACCGGCAAAGACGCGGACGCAGCGCTGGGCGACGCCTATATCACGGTCAACAAGAACGCGGTGCCCAACGATCCGC
Source organism: Mangrovimicrobium sediminis (assembly GCF_004745945.1). Lineage (GTDB taxonomy): Bacteria > Pseudomonadota > Gammaproteobacteria > Pseudomonadales > Halieaceae > Mangrovimicrobium > Mangrovimicrobium sediminis. The sequence continues at coordinate 55,080 of NZ_SRLE01000002.1, forward strand.
GCTCGCCGTTCATCACCTCGGGCCTGCGCGTGGGTACGCCGGCGATCACCACCCGTGGCTTTGGCGAAGCGGAGTGCGTAGAACTCACCCACTGGATGTGCGACGTGCTGGAATCCCTGGAGAACGGCACCTCAGAGCAGGTGATTGCCGAGGTGAAGGCGAAAGTCCTCGCCATCTGCGCGCGCTTCCCGGTCTACGGCTGAGCGCTCGGCTCCTCGTTCACCGACTACCCAGCCGCACAGGCTGGGTCACCGCGCCAGTTCCCCCGGCGCGGCGCCGGTGGGGCCTTCGGCCGGTGCTGGAACCGGCTGCGGCGGCGGTCCCGGCTGGGGCACCTCGCGCAGGGCCGACCAGGTGCCGCTGGTGCCGCTGCCATCGGTGCAGCGCATCACGCCTTCCATATAGATAGCTGTTGGGTCTTCGGCGATGTAATTGGGCATACAGCCGCCGGTGAAATGCATGATGACCTGGGTCTCCAGGGACAGCCCGACGCCGGCGGAGCCATCGCCCATCTCAAAGTTGATGAATGGCCCGATCTGGTTGATGTCCAGGCTGGAAACCAGGCAACTGCCCACCCGCCAGCAAAACTCGATGTTCCAGGCCCCGCCCACCGGGGTAGTGTCTATCGCCTGCGATTGGGCGGGCGCGGTCCCGCACAGCCCTGCAAGCAGCAGTGCGGCGGCGGTCGGCAGGTGTCGGTAGGTGGTGTTGGTTTGGTTCATGGCAGCCCCCCAAAGCACAGAATAGTGCGTTTTGCTGGGGAGAGAAAAGGCGGGGGCGATACCTGCCCCCGCCGGATGCGTCAATGCGCAGGGTTTAGCGCGGCCCGGCAGAGCTGACGCCTGCCGCTTGCACACTCGCGCCGGCAACCTTGGTTGCGGTCCATGTGCCGGAGTCAGTGGAGCCCTCGGTGCACTTCATGCGGCCCGACATCAGCGTGGCGCTCGGGTTTTGTGCAATGTAATTGGGCATGCAGCCACTTTGGTAGTGCAGGATGACCAGGGAGTTCAGTGCGAGGCCGACGCCGGAACCGCTGTCACCGGTGGTGAAGGTGGCGAACGGGCCGAACTGCACGATATCCAGGCTGGTGGTGCCACAGCCGAAGCCATCCCAGCAGAACTCCAGACTCCAACTGCCGCCTACGGGCGCCGCCGCGACTTCTGACTCCCCTGCAGAAGCGCCGTGGCTGAGGCTCAGCGCAAGCGCTGAACCGAGGACAAAACGGGATACATTCATCAATGAATTTTTCAAGGCAAATCTCCTTTTCTTAGTGTTGGGCCGCGCTGCGGAAATGGCGGCCCGTCGTAGGGACGTGCGGTCGCCGAGGCGACCGCTGCTAAGCCTAGTACAGGCTGGCGCTCGCTCAAGGTGAAATTGAGTTGCAGTGGACAAATAATTGCGCCCGAGGGTTTTTATCCCGGGAAATGTGTTACTCTTCAACAACTTACGATGTCAGGAGAGGCCTGAATGCACTGTCCTTTTTGCGCCGCGGAGGATACCAAGGTCATCGATTCGCGACTGGTGGCAGAGGGCGACCAGGTGCGCCGCCGGCGCGAGTGCCTGAGTTGCAGCGAACGCTTCACCACCTACGAGGTGGCGGAACTGGTGATGCCGCGCATCATCAAGCAGAACGGCGACCGCGAACCCTTCAACGAGGACAAGCTGCGCGCCGGCTTCCAGCGTGCGCTGGAGAAGCGCCCGGTCTCTGTCGAGAGCATCGAGGCGGTGATCAACCAGATCAAGCACGAGCTGCGCGCCACCGGCGAACGCGAGGTGCGTTCACTGGTGCTCGGCGAGCTGGTCATGGAGCACCTGAAGAAACTCGACAAGGTTGCCTACGTGCGCTTTGCCTCGGTGTACAAGAGCTTCGAGGACATCGAGGAGTTTCGCCTCGCCATCGAGTCCCTGGAGGCGGAGCCCAGGACCGACTGACGCGTGGCCGACTCGCGTGACATCGAACTGATGGCGCGGGCGTTGCGCCTGGCGCGCCGCGCCCGTTACTCCGCCCGCCCCAACCCCCATGTCGGCTGTGTGCTGACGCGCGACGGTGCGGTGATCGGCGAGGGTTTCACCCAGCCCGCCGGCGGCGACCACGCCGAGATCCAGGCCCTGAAAGCCGCCGGCGATGCGCGCGGCGCCACTGCCTATGTGTCCCTTGAACCCTGCGCCCACCAGGGTCGCACCGGACCCTGCGCCGATGCCCTGCTCGCCGCCGGGGTGACCCGCGTGGTCGCGGCCACCCGCGACCCCAACCCGCAGGTCGCCGGCGAGGGGCTGCGCCGCCTTGCCGCGGCGGGAGTTGCAGTGGAGTGCGGCGTGCTGGAGCGCGAGGCGCGGCGCGAGATCGCCGGGTTTATCGCGCGCATGGAGCGCGGCCGCGGCCGCATGCGGGCGAAGCTGGCCATGTCGCTGGACGGGCGCACCGCCATGGCCTCCGGCGAGAGCCAGTGGATCACCGGCCCGGCGGCCCGCGCCGATGTGCAGCGCCTGCGCGCGCGCAGCTGTGCCGTGGTCACCGGTGTGGGCACGGTACTCGCCGACGACTGTTCGCTGACCGTGCGCGCGGCGGAACTGGGCCTGCCTCCGGAGGATATCGCGCTGGCCACAGCGCACCCGCCGCTGCGCGTGGTGCTGGATTCCGGCCTGCGCACTCCGCTCGCGGCGAAGGTTCTCGACGCGTCGGCGCCCAGCCTGTTGTGCCATGCCGCGGATACTCCTGTGCCGCAGGCGTTGGCCGCCGCCGGTACCGCCCTGTGCGCGCTGCCGCGCGACGCGCGGGGCCTCGACCCCCACGCCCTGGCCGCCGTGCTGGCGGCGCGGCATTGCAACGAAATTCTGGTAGAATGCGGCCCCCGTTTGGCCGGGTCCCTGCTGCGCGCAGGCCTGCTGGACGAACTGGTGATATACACGGCGCCGGTGCTGCTGGGCAGCAGTGCGCGCCCCCTGCTGGACCTGCCGCTGGCGCATATGGCGGACAAGGTCGCACTGCAAATCGAGGATCTGCGCCAGGTGGGGCAGGACTGGCGCATCACCGCCATCCCCACCGCGCACAGCTAGGAGCCCGCCGGCGCGGGCGTTCGGAAGACTATGTTTACAGGTATTGTCCAGGCCGTCGGCGAGGTGGCCGCACTGCAGCCCTCCGGCGGCGACCTGCGGCTGCGCATTCGCAGCGGCAAGCTGGATCTGGCCGACGTCGAACTCGGCGACAGCATCTGCACCAGCGGCGTCTGCCTCACGGTGACCGAACTGCCGGGCGACGGCTACTGGGCGGACGTGTCGGTGGAAACCCTCGATTACACCACTCTCGGCAAGCTGGCGGTGGGCGACCGTGTGAACCTGGAAAAATCCCTGACCCCGGCCAGCCGGCTGGGCGGGCATATCGTCTCCGGCCACGTCGATGGCGTGGGCGAGGTGGTCAGCCTGCATACGGACGCCCGCTCCACCCGCTTCGTGCTGCGCGCGCCGGATGCCCTGGCGCGCTACATCGCGCACAAGGGCAGCATCACCGTGGACGGCACCAGCCTCACGGTCAACGCGGTGAACGGCGCCGAGTTCGACCTCAACATCATTCCCCAGACCATGGCCGAGACCCTGTTCAGCGAGTACCGCGCGGGCACCCGGGTGAACCTCGAGGTCGACCTGATCGCCCGCTACCTGGAGCGCCTGGTGCTGGGCGACGCCGCGGCGCAGCCGGGGGCCGCGGGATTGTCGCTGGAAACCCTCGCCGAGCACGGTTTCCTCGGTGGAGGTAAGGCACGGTGAACATGCAGGTCAACAGCGTCGATGAGCTGGTCTCCGAACTGCGCCAGGGGCGCATGGTGGTGCTGGTGGACGACCACACCGAGGATCTCAACCAGGGCGTGGTCATGCTGGCCGCCGAGCACTGCGATGCCGGCCACGTCAACTTCATGGCGCGCAAGGCGCGCGGCCTGGTGTGCCTGGCGCTGACCGAGGAGCGCTGCCGCCAGCTGGACCTGCCGCCGATGGTGGACGACGCGATTGGCGAGAAATCCAATTTCACCCTGTCCATCGAGGCGGCCGAGGGCATCGATACCGGCATCTCCGCTGCGGACCGGGCACACACCATCCAGGTGGCGGTGGCGCCCCACGCGCAGCCTGCGGACATCGTCCAGCCCGGGCATATCTTCCCGCTGACCGCGGTGCCGGGCGGGGTGCTGACCCGTGCCGGGCACACCGAGGCCGCCACCGACTACGCGCGCCTGGCGGGCCTGCTGCCGGCGGCGGTCATCGCGGATATCCTCACGCCGGAGGGCACCCTGGCCGAGGGCCAGGCGCTGGCGGATTTCGCCGATGCTCATGAGCTGAAGATCGGCAGTATCGCCGACCTCATCCACTTCCGCCTGGTCAACGAGCGCACCATCGAGCGCGTGCGCGAGGGCGCCATCCAGACTGCCTACGGCGAGTTTCACCTGGTGGCCTACCGCGAATTCAACAGCGGCGACATCCATCTCGCCCTGACCCGCGGCGACATCGCGCCGGACCAGCCGACCCTGGTGCGGGTGCACGCGCAGTCGGCGCTGCGCGACCTGTGCCACTCGCACCTCGACGAGCGCCCCAGCTGGAGCATGGCGAAATGCCTGGAGGCGGTGGCCGCCAGCGAGCGCGGGGTGATCGTGCTGCTGGCCCGGGACGAATCCCCCGAGCGCCTGCTGGACAGCATCGACATGGCCCTGGGCGGCACGCCGGCGGCGGTGCTCAGCCAGCCGGATATCTATACCTCGGTAGGCCTGGGCTCACAGATTCTGCGCGACCTGGGGGTGGGAAAAATCCATCTGATGGGTGCGCCGATCAAGTACAATGCCATCTCCGGGTTCGACCTGGAGGTGCTGGATTTCGTGGACCCCTGACTGTGTAAATGGCTGCGTTAGCAGCTATGCAAGCACCGCGAACAACATGCAAGCACCCGCGCGGCGGGCGACGAGAAGGAACGACCAATGAGCGATATCAAGACCATCGAGGGCGATTTCACCGGGGCCAAGGGCAACTACACCCTGGTCGTGGGGCGCTGGAACAGTTTCGTCGTCGAGCACCTGCTGGAGGGCGCGGTGGACTGCCTGCGCCGGCATGGCGTGAGTGAGAGCCAGATCACCATCGTGCGCGCCCCGGGTGCGTTCGAGATCCCGCTGGTGTGCAAGAAGGTCGCGGCGAAGGGCGACAGCGACGCCATCCTCGCCCTCGGCGCGGTGATCCGCGGCGGCACCCCACACTTCGAGTACGTCGCCGGCGAGTGCACCAAGGGCCTGGCCTCGGTGACCATGGAATACGGCATCCCGGTCGCCTTTGGCGTGCTCACCGTGGACACCATCGAACAGGCGGTGGAGCGCTCCGGCACCAAGGCGGGCAACAAGGGCGAGGAAGCAGCGATGTCCGCGCTGGAAATGGTCAGCCTGCTGGGCAAGCTGGGCTGAATGAGCAAGCAGCAACCCAATACCCTCGCCGCCGAGCGACGCAAGGCGCGCCACTACGGCATGCAGGCCCTGTACCAGTGGTACATGGCCGAGGCGCCGCTGAACAACATCGAGGCGGAGTTTCGCACCGACTACGACTTCGCCCATGTCGACCTGGAGTATTTCCAGGCCCTGTTGCACGGCGTGCCCGCGCAGGTGGATGAACTGGAGGCGATCTTCGAGCCGCTGCTGGACCGCCGCATCACCGACCTCGACCCCATCGAGCGCACCCTGCTACGCATGGGCACCTTCGAGTTGCGCGAGCGCATCGACGTGCCCTACAAGGTGGTGATCAACGAGGCGGTCTCCCTGGCCAAGAAATTCGGCGCCACCGACAGCCACAAGTACATCAACGGCGTTCTCGACAAGGTCGCGCGCCAGCTGCGCGAGGCCGAGGTCGGCGCCGCGTCCTGAGCCACCCATGCCACACTCGCGGCGAAAAGGGGTCAGGCGAAAAGGGGTCAGAGCCCTTTTTTCGAGGATCAAAAAAAAGGGCTCTGACCCCTTTTCGCCTGACCCCTGTCCTGAAAGATGTCCGTGGGCGAGTTCGAGCTGATTTACCGATATTTCTCGGCGCTGGGCCACGGGCCTGGCGTGGACCTGTCCGTGGGTGACGACTGTGCGCTGCTGCGGCTGGAGCCGGGGGAGCGCCTGGCGGTGTCGGTGGATACCGTGGTCGAGGGCGTGCATTTCCCCGAGGACATGTTCCCGGAGGATCTGGGCTTTCGCGCGGTGGCGGTGGCGGCCTCGGACCTCGCCGCCATGGGCGCCCGCCCGCTGGCCATGACCGTGGCCCTGACACTCCCTGACTCGGACCAGCTCTGGCTTCACTCCTTCAGCCAGGGCGTGGCCCAGGCGGTAAGTGAGTTCTCACTCCCATTGGTCGGTGGCGACACCACGCGCGGGCCGCTGGCGATCTGCGTGCAGGTGATGGGTGCGCTGCCGCTGGACAGCGCGCTGCTGCGCTCAGGCGCCAGCCCAGGGGATGCGCTGTGTGTATCCGGGACCCTCGGCGATGGCGCCGCGGCGCTGGCGGTGCTGCAGGGCGATTTCACCCCGCCGGAGGGGTTCGAGGAAGCGCTGCTCGAGTGCTACCTGCGCCCGCGCGCCCGCCTGGCCCTGGGGCGGGAACTGCTCGGTGTGGCCAGCGCCTGTATCGACATCTCCGATGGCCTGCTGGCGGACGCCGGGCATATCGCCGCGGCCAGCGGCGTCGGCCTGCGCATCCAGCCGGAATTGCTGCCGCTGTCGCCGGCCCTGGCCGGACACGCGGAGCGCGAGCGGGTGTTGCGCTGGGCACTGTCCGGCGGCGACGATTATGAGCTTTGCTTCACCCTGCCTCCGGGCAGCGCGCTCCCCGCCGGATGCACGCGTATCGGCGAGGTGGTGGCGGGCGAGGGCGTCGATGCGGGAATCGACCTGGAGGGCAGCGGTGGCTTCGAGCATTTCTGAGCTTAGCGAACAGGCCCGCCGCGGGCCGCGCCCGGACCTGCGCCGCTCGCCCGCGCAGCTGCTGGCCTTCGGCTTCGGTTCCGGCCTGTCGCCACGGGCACCGGGTACCGCGGGCACCGTAGCCGCCGTGCCGTTGTACCTGCTGCTCGCCCAGCTCGGCTTGCCCGGCTACAGCATTGCGCTGGTCCTGCTCACCGGCCTCGGCGTGCTGGTCTGCCACCGCGCCAGTCGCGAGTTGGGCGTCCACGATCACCCGGGCATCGTCTGGGACGAGTTCGTCGGCTACTGGATCACGCTGTGGGCGATGCCCGTGCACTGGACCTGGATGCTGGTGGGATTCGTGCTGTTTCGCCTGTTCGATATCGCCAAGCCCTGGCCGATCAGCTACCTTGACCGCAGGGTCTCCGGCGGCGCCGGGATCATGCTGGACGATATCGTCGCCGGCGTATTCGCCTGCGCCTGCCTGCACCTGCTACAGGGATGGTTGTCATGAACAGTTCTTTGCACAGCGCGCCAAAGCGCAACGGCCTGCGCGTCCTCGCGCTGGTCGCCGCCTGTCTGCTGGCGTCCCTGGCCGCGGCCGGGCCGCGGGTGGTGGTCCAGGGCCTGCTGCCCGGCGCCGCGATCATCTCGGTGGACGGGGAGCGCAAGCTGATGCGCGCCGGCGACGAGTTCCGCGGCGTGCGCCTGCACGCGGCGACACCGGAGGTGGCCGATGTCGAAGTGGAAGGCGAGCGCATGCAATTGCGCCTGTCCCAGGTCGTCGGCACCGCGTATGCGGAGCCCGAACTACAGTCGGTAGTCATCCGCCGCGACAATGCCCTGCAATACCAGACCCGGGCCGCGATCAACGGGCGCGACGTCATGGTACTGGTGGATACCGGCGCCAACCTGGTGGCCATGAACGAGGCCGATGCGCGCCATCTCGGCGTCGATCTCGCCAATGCCGAACCCACCCAGGTGGAAACGGCCTCGGGCATGGCGCGCGCCTGGCGCGTGAGCCTGCGTTCGGTGGATGTCGGCGGCATCGTCGTCCACAACGTCGAGGCCGGTGTTATGGAGGGCCGCTTCCCGGTCACCATTCTTCTTGGCATGACCTACCTGCGTCACGTCAAAATGGAGGAAAAGCAGGGTGTTATGACCCTGTTTCGCACACAGTAGCGGCGCTCGCCCCGCGCGCTGCAAAACTGTTAGAATACGCGCCCCCGCTACGGATGAATTTTTCTTGACTGTACGCTTCGTAGACTCCGCTAGCCTGCCCACCGCCTGGGGCGAGTTCGACATGCACGGCTTTGAAGACGCGCAAGCCAACAAGGAGCATGTGGTGCTCACCATGGGTGATGTCGGCAATGGCGAACCCGTGTTGGCCCGGGTGCATTCCGAGTGCCTGACCGGTGACGCCCTGTTCAGCATGCGCTGCGACTGTGGCAACCAGTTGCAGGCAGCCCTGGAGGCGATCGCCGCCGAGGGCCGCGGCGCCCTGTTCTACCTGCGCCAGGAGGGTCGCGGTATCGGCCTGCTCAACAAGATCCGCGCCTACAAGCTGCAGGATGCGGGCGCCGACACGGTGGAGGCCAACGAACGCCTCGGCTTCGGCGCCGACATGCGCGACTACAGCATCCTCAAGCCCATGTTCGACCACCTGGCCATCGACTCGGTGCGCCTGATGACCAACAACCCGCGCAAGGTGCAGGCGCTGGAGGAGTTGGGGGTAAAGGTGGTCGAGCGCATCCCGCTGCACACCCACAGCAATCCGCACAACGAGAAATACCTGCGCACCAAGGCGGGCAAGCTGGGGCACCTGTTCGGCTGACACCCTGCGCGCGCTGCTCCAGCGCTCGCACTCTTATCCAGCTTCAGCGCTAGCGTCTTGCGTCAGAGATAGGGATTTGTTTCAGCGGTCACGTTCCACGATGTACCGCGCCAGTTCGCGCAGCCGGTCGGCAGAAGCGCCGAACGTCTCCAGCGCGGTGAGCGCCGCCTGCAGCAGCTGTTGTGCCTCCTGCCTGGCGCCGTCCAGCCCCAGCAGTTTCACGTAGGTCGGCTTGTTCGCGGCCGCGTCCTTGCCGCCGGTCTTGCCCAGTGCCGAGGGGTCGCCGTCGACATCGAGAATGTCATCGACCACCTGGAAGGCGAGCCCGATGTGCCGCCCGTAGTCGTCCAGGGCGCGCAGCTGCGCCTCGCTGGCGCCGGCGGCGATGCCGCCGAGGGCGAGGGCGGCGCGGATCAGCGCCCCGGTTTTCAGCTGGTGCATCGCCTGGAGTGCGGCCAGGTCCATGTCCGTGCCGGTGGCATGTATGTCGATGTACTGGCCCCCGACCATGCCCTGCATCCCCGACGCCCGGGCCAGTACGCCGATCATCGCGACCTTCTGCGCTGCATCCAGCACATCGCTCCCGGCGATGACCTCGAAGGCGCGCGCCTGCAGGCCGTCGCCCACCAGGATGGCGGTGGCCTCGTCGTAGGCCCGGTGCAGGCTGGGTTGGCCGCGGCGCAGGTCGTCGTCGTCCATCGCCGGCAGGTCGTCGTGGATCAGCGAGTAGGTGTGGATCAGTTCCAGGGCGTGGGCGGGCGCGGCGGAGCGTGTGCGGTCAGCGGCACCGAGTGCGGCCGCGGCCGCGTGGCACAACACCGGGCGGATGCGTTTGCCGCCATTGCCCAGCGAGTAGGCGCCCGCTTCGGCCAGCCCCCCGGGTACCGCGGGACAGTCGCTGCCCGGCGGTTGGCACAGGGCGGGAAGCGCCTGTTGAAAGTCCTGTTCGCAGTCCTGCAGGAAGCGCGCAAGCTCCGGGCTCACTACGGTTCCTCGGTTTCGTCGAAGGGTGTTGCACGCGGTTCGTCGCCGTTTTCCACCAGCAGTTTGACCTGTTGTTCGGCGTCCGTCAGCTGTGCCTGGGCGCGGCGAATCAGGGTGATTCCCTGTTCGAAACTCGCCAGAGAATCCTCAAGGGGGGTTTCCGTGTTTTCCAATTTTTCCAGCAGTTTCTCGATGGATTCCATGGTAGATTGGAAATCGGGGCTCGGGCTTTCAGCCTTTTTTTTGCCTGTACTCATGCAGTGATCCTCTGGGGCGGGGGGCGTGGCCGCAAGCCTGGATGCTGATAAAACTGGGGCAATGGTAGTCGAATTTGGAACCTGTATGAAGTCGATAAAGTCGGCCGGCGACCTCGCCATCAACGGCGCTCCGCCGGCTTTTCCCGAGATGCTGCACGTCGGGCGTCCCTGGGTCGGCCCGCGCGAGGCCTTCGATAAATATGTCGATGGCATCTACGAGAGGAACTGGCTGACCAACGACGGTCCGCTGGTGCAGGAACTGGAGCGCCGCGTCGCCGAGCACCACTGTGTCGAGCACTGCGTGGCCATGACCAACGGCACTATCGCGCTGGAAATCGCGATTCGCGCCCTGGAACTGGGCGGCGAGGTCATCGTTCCTTCCTATACCTTCATTGCAACCGCGCACGCACTGCACTGGCAGGAAATTACCCCTGTGTTCGCTGACATCGACCCCGCGACACACTTGCTTGATCCCGCGGCAGTGCGACGCATGCTCACACCGCGCACCTCCGCCATCATTGGCGTGCACCTCTGGGGACGTGCCGCGCCGGTAGACGAGTTACAGGCCATCGCCGACGAGCACGGTCTGCACCTGATGTTCGACGCCGCGCACGCGTTTGGCTGTTCCTACAAGGGCCAGATGATCGGCAGTTTCGGGGCCTGCGAGGTACTCTCCTTCCATGCCACAAAGTACTTCAACAGCTTCGAGGGCGGCGCTGTCCTGACCAATGATGTCGTCCTGGCAGACAAGATGCGCCTGATGCGCAACTTCGGTTTCTCGGGCATGGACAACGTCATCCATCCGGGAACCAACGGCAAGATGAGCGAGATCTGTGCGGCGATGGGGTTGGTCAATCTCGATTACCTGGAAGAGCGCAAGCGGGTGAATCGACTCACCTATGAATCCTACCGATCAGCGTTGCAGCGGATACCCGGGTTGTCGGTGCTGGAGTATAACGACGCGGAGAGCAACAACTACCAGTACGTGGTCGTCGAACTCGACGCCCGCTTCCCCAGCAGTCGCGATGCTTGCCTAGAGGCGCTGCACGCAGAGAATATTCGCGCTCGTCGGTACTTCTGGCCGGGTTGCCATCGCATGCAACCCTACCGGAGCCTGTTTCCCCACGCCGGGCTTCTACTGCCAGAGACGGAAGATATTGCCGCCCGTGTCCTAGTGATGCCTGCCGGTGGAATGGTTGATGAAACGGTGGTCGAGACGGTGGCTGCGGTGTTTCGGGTGCTTGCAGAGAATCCGGCGTGAAGCTGGGAATCATGCAGCCTTATTTTTTTCCTTACCTGGGCTACTTCCAGCTGTTGAATTACGTTGATGAATTCGTGCTCTACGACAATATACAGTTCACCAAAAAAGGGTGGATTCACCGCAACCGGATCCTTATGAATGGCGCGCCCGTCTATGTTTCGCTGCCGTTGAAGAAAGACTCGGATTACCTGGATGTTGTGCGGCGGGAAATTGCGGAGAGTTTTGTGCAAGAGCGTGAAAAAATGTTGCGCCGCATTGCGGCGAGTTACCGCGCAGCGCCCCAGTTTTCAGCTGTATTCCCGATGCTGGAGGACTGCCTGCGCAGTTCAACCTCTAACCTGTTCGTCTTCCTGCGCGAGTGCATTCGCGCCGTATGCAGTTTCATAGGCATCGAGACGCGGTTGGTGACCTCTTCCACGATACCCGTGGATCACACTTTGCGGGCACAGGACAAGGTCATCGCGATCTGCGGGGCACAGGGTGCCTCCGGCTACATTAATCCAATTGGGGGGGTTGGCCTATACTCCGCCGATGCGTTCGCCCGGCAGGGCGTAGAGCTGCAATTCCTGGAACCACAAATCAGGCCCTACGCGCAGGGCGGCATTGAATTCGTACCGAACCTTTCCATGATCGATGTGATGATGTGGGTACCGCCCGATGAGTTGCGAGAGCGATTGCAGGAGTTTCGCCTGGTCGCATGAGTGCAGGATGGACCATGTCTACTTGGTCTGGGTATATTCGGACACACAACCGGCACGCAACTGCAGGCTCACTGGAGACGATGGCATATGGCGGTACCATGGGGCGCTCCGCTAGCGCAGCCCGGCAAACGCGAGTTGCAGGTCCCGGTAGAAGAGCCGCAGGAAATACCGCGGAAACTGGCGGGTACGTAATTTCTGCGTCAGGTACTGCGCTGAAGCGAATTGGCCGCATGCCAGTAGTCGGGAAATCTCCGGCGCTGGTGTCGACACGTAGCCGCTGACTTTAGCGGACATTCGGGCGAGGAAGATACGCGCGTCACCCGTGTAGAAATGAACCCGCCCGTCGCGCTGCTCCGCGCAGCCGTGGAGTTCGCCCACCAGTTTGTCGATGTCGTTTCCCAGCGCTGTCATTACTTGGTCACTCGCCAATGGCTGCAACAGGTCAGCCAGTCGGAGGCTCGCGCAGAGCTGAGCCTGGAGACAGTCAAACCTGGCTCGGGACGGTACGGGGTGTCTTGCCTCGATGACGGTCGCGACGAGTTCCAGCATGCGCAGGTCATGGGCCAGTTGGTTGGGCCGGTTGCCCGACATGCTTCCGTCGTGAACCCGGTAGTGTACAAATGCATCTGCGGCCGGGCATGGCGGCCCGTAGTGTGCTAGTAGCCTGAGCCAGAAATCGTAGTCCTCGCAGGCTTTCAGGGTAGTGTCGAAACGCAATCCAACGTTCCTGGCCGCATCGGCGCGTACCAGCCACGCATGTGGAGGGGCGATATTGGCAAAGCACAGGGCGGCCTCCAGTTCCTCCGCCTCAGGGAGTGTCCAGCCAGCGAGTAGTCGGTGACGCAGGCGTTGTGTCAGCGAGCCGGTGGTCATTTTCAGGTGGGTGCGGCAGCAGCAGAAGACTGCTTGCGGATTTGCCTCCAGGGCGTCGATCTTACGCTCTATGCAGCGTGGGTCGAGCCAGTCATCCGCGTCGAGGAACTGCAGGTAGTCGCCGCGAGCCAGGTCCATCCCTGCGTTGCGGGCCGCCGGCAGGCCGGCATTTTCCTGTCGGTAGTAGCGCACCCTTGCGCCATAGGCGTCCACCCTGTCAGCGGTGTCGTCGGTAGAGCCGTCGTCGACCACGACCACCTCGGTGTGCGGCCAACTCTGGGCAAGGGCGCTGTCTACCGCCTGCTCGATAAAATGCCCGTAGTTGTAAGCGGGGATGATGATACTGACCAGCGACTTGTTCACGTTACAGGGGTCGGTGGTTCAGGGCTTTCAGGCTGGGCGCGGGGTCTCGTCCGGCCGTGGTGCGCCCCGATTGTAGTGGTCTATCGTCGGGCACCGACTGGCTCAGCGCAGCCTGTGGATCAACCTGCGCAGCTTGCTCCGGCGGGAGCGCGCCTGCTCTCGCAGGGGCTGGCGAGACGATTGGGCAAGAAAGTTGAACGTACACTGGTCTGCAGTTAGGTAGCGGTAGCTGTGTTTACTCGCCGGGATCAGCCGTGAATCAAGCCCATTTTCCGAGATGAACGCACAGTAATTATCGTAGCGTTCGGCGTAGGTTTTACGGAAGCGGGCGAAATTAACCGACGAGGCTAGGGATGTCAGGGTGTGCGAGGCAAGGGTGTCGTATGTTACCGAGGGGAAGTTGAACACCTCGATCATCTCGCGTGTGCGTAGATCCCGGTAGGCGAGCACTGCGGGAACACCCTGGATAAGCGCGGCGATGCATCCGTGAAGCCTCGGTCCAAAAACAAAATCGTGCCCGCCGATGGTATTGAACCAGTCGTCAAAGCCCGCCGGGAAGATACCCCGGTCGCGTACTGCGGCAAGGGCACTCTTGCCATCCTCTAGTGTGTCGTAAAACTTGCGCTCCATTTCAAGCAGTCGGGTATCTTCACCGAGGTCATCTGTAAAGATTGCTTGGTCCTGGAAGTCCTGTCCGAGCAATGGCATGCCCTGGAGCAGAGCGGCCGGGTCGACAGCCAGTGTTTTGTGATAGACCACCAGCGGTTTGTGGACCGGCCCGACCTTGTCGGCAATAGGGAAATCGCGGCCCAGATTCCAGTAAATTGTCGGACAGCCGATCGGCAGTACGTCCTTGTAGCCGTTGCGGTGAAGGACTGAAGCGGTGTAGGGGCCGCGCACACCTATCCAGGTAGAGCTCTCAGCCGCGATATCCAGAATGCGACAGACTGATGTGTGGAGCGGGTAGTTCTCTTCGCCGGGCTGTACGTAGTCTGACAAGCCCAAGGAAACGACGATAACTTTCATCTGCAACTTTTCGACGATATCGGCATAGCGCTGTACGCTGCGTGTAGCGTGCGCGTGTGTGGCGAACGCCATAATGCATGTGTCATAGCGATTCTTCAGCGCTGCCATATCGGAGAAGTCATCGACGTAATCCGCGTCGAATTCCCGCATGATCGCCCTGGTAATCAGGGAGCCGCCGAAATTGCTCGCGAAGTAGGTGTTGTCCTGGCGCCATTTATCGTAGGCCCCGGGGTAGTTGTACTCCGGGCTAATACCGATGGTCATGGCCTTCATGCCGGTCGTTTTCCTGTTCCGAGATCTTATGGTCTGGTCTGAAATTGGCTATCGCACAGCGTCCGGTCGGTGTGGCTTTCAGATACGCCGAGGTCGCGTCATTGTACTGGGATATGCCGACAGAGGCTGCAATGTGTGGGGATATTTAACGATTTTTTTGGTAGTTTGCATATAAAAGTGTTGGCGACCACGCTATCATTTTGCGCAAACGCAGGGTCAGGCAGCGCCTGCTGGACCGCTGGTGCCGAGATGCGCTCCTTGGCCATCTCGCTCTATTCATACGATCAACAACACTATGCAATTAGGCGGTTACTTCGAACTGGAACTGCCGGAGTTCGGCGACCAGGTGCACCGAGATGCCATGGCATTTCAGTCTGCCAGGGCATGCCTTCATGCCTACCTGCGTACGAGCAGACCCCGCAGGTTGCATATACCCTATTTTATATGTCCCAGCATCCTGCCGGCGATCCGGCAACTGGGTATCGAGATTGTCTACTACCGGTTGGGCGAGGAAATGCTGCCGGAGGAGACGCTTTGTATCGAAACCGACGAGCGCCTGCTGTTGGTGAATTATTTCGGGTTGCTCGGAACGCGCCTGGCTACGGCCTGTCCGCAGGTGCCCCGATCCGCGGTCATTCTCGATAATGCACAGGCCCTTTTTTCCCCCCCTCTGCCAGGCGTCGCTGCCACAATATATTCACCGCGGAAATTCCTCGGTGTTACCGATGGGGGATTCCTGTACACCGAGGCCGCAGTGCCTTGCCCTGATACCGCGTTTTCTGCCCACGAGCATCTGGCACATCTGTTGTTGCGCGCCGCTGGGGAGACCGAGGCGGGATATCGTAGTTACCAGCGTGCGGAAGCAGCCCTGGATGATTTCGAACCCAGGGCGATGTCTATGATCGCCAGGCGCCTACTGAGCTCGGTGGATATGAGCTTCGTGGCTAGCTCGCGTACCAACAACTTCAACCGTTTGCACGCAGCCCTGTGCGATGTTAACCGTCTCCCTGTCGACCTCGCGATACCTGCACCACTGTGCTACCCACTCATGCTTGAGCATGACGTTACGGATTTCTATCGCCAATTCCATGCAAGGCATATATACCTGCCGCGCTACTGGCCCGAGTGCCCCGCTCTGGGTGTTGGTGGGCAGGAGGAAAAACTGGCGAGGCATATCATTTATCTGCCGGTTGACCAGCGAATGTCCGCGCAGCAGGTGGACGAATTGTTGAAGGTCATAGAGGTGGTGTGTGGTTGAGTGCAGCGAGGGTGGCGTGTCTCGGCAGGGAAATCGGAAAGGGGCTGGTAGCGGATCGCCTGCTTGGGTATTGGGTTCAGACGGGCGCATTGGGTGGGGAGTTGCGTGTGGCAGGTGACAAAACCTCAACCCCATTCGCCTCACTTGAGCGGTCTCCCGAGTTCGCTGAAAATCCGCGCCTCAATATGTTGCTTGCGGAGCTTGCCCGCCAGCTCGGCCCGGTGGATGCTCTGGCCAGTGCGAATCTGCAGGCCCCAAAATTCCCACCGCTAATGGTGCTCGGGAATCCCAGGAGTGGCACGACCCTGCTTATGAGTCTGTTGCAGCAGTCTGGCGGGTTTGCGGTGCCGACCAATGTCCTGGCCCGGTTCGCCTACGCGCCCTACCTCGGTTCGTTGATCCAGCAACTCCTGTTTAACCCGGAGTTCGACTACCGCGGCCAGCTTGGTGGTGCCGCGGGCGGGGAGGGCGGGCATTCGGTGCTGGGTTCGACCCGTGGTCCGTTGAACGTCAACGAGTTCTACCATTTCTGGCGACGTTTTTTCCCCGCAGGTGATATCGCCGAGCTGGATGCCGGAGCACTGCAGGCTGTAGATATCGAGGGTCTTCTGCGCGGTATCGCTGCTATCGAGTCGGTATTTATCCAACCGGTGGCGCTCAAGGCGCTTATGCTGCAGTTCAATCTTTCGCATTTCCAGGCTCTTCTGCCACCGGTATTCTATGTGTATATCCGTCGTGATCCTGTGGATGTCATGTGTTCGATACTGCGTGCACGGATGCGGTATTACGGCGACGAACGACAGTGGTGGTCAGTGAAGCCAGCCCAGTATGAGCACCTCAGGCACCTGTGTGTCGAGGAGCAGATAGCCGGGCAGGTGTACTATACCGAGCGCGCTATAAGGAGCGGCTTGCGTGTAGTGCCGGAAAACCTACAGTTGGTCGTGGATTATGAGTCGATTTGCCGTGCACCTGCGGATGTCATCGCGGAGTTGCGCCGGTCCTACCGAGAGCTCGATGTCACTTTGGAAACGCCTGGCCAGTTGCCGGAGCGGCTTGCTGTTTCGCACAGCGAGGATGTCCCGGTGGAGATGCGGGAAAGACTGCGCGAAGCCTATTCCCGGCTCGATTTGGAGTCTTAGGCCTTGAGTGTGAATTCGGGAGCCTGGAAGCGCTGCCTCTTTGGTGCCAGATCGACATGGGGTGGTAACTCTTGATCTCCTCACGCCCCGGCTTGCTGCACCGCCTGCTTGGCGCACTTGGCATCTTCCAGCGGGGAAACAGTCCGCAGTTTATGGTGATCGGTGCGCAAAAGGCAGGGACTTCATCACTGCACAGTTATCTCAGCCAACATCCGCGTCTGTGTGGTTCCAGTCCCAAGGAACTGCGCTATTTCAACTCCCGGCGATTCGAGATGCATAGCCTGGGTAGGTACTGTCGCGATATGCGCGGCCCGGCCGGCAGTATCTTCTTCGAGTCGACACCGGATTACCTCTACTCACCCCAGGCAGCCGGTAGAATCGCCGGGGCGTATCCGGATATCCGGTTGATCGTAGTCCTGCGCGAGCCGGCGGCGCGCGCTTACTCTGCCTGGAATCATTTACGTGAGCTGTTCGAAAGCGGCGGGTATCGCGCCCGGGCCAGGAGTCGGTATCGTATGCCCGACAACCTGCTCTACGAGAAGCTATTTATCGGCCGGGAGTGCTTTCCAGGCTTTCGCGAGTGTCTGGATGTCGAGCTGGAGATGATCGCACAGGGTGAGGGGCTGGAGCCCTCGCTGCTACGCAGAGGCCTGTACTTTGAGCAATTGCAGAAGTACTGGGCTTTCATCCCCCGAGAGCAGATGCTGATCCTCGGTTTTCGCGAACTGGTAGTGCAGCCACTAGTCGCCCTGGAGCGCGTGGCCAGGTTTGTTGGCCTTGAGGGTTGGCCGGAGATTGATCTCGACCTCGCTCCGAGGAACGCACGTCGATATCCAGCTCGTATGGCGGAAGCAGACGCCCGATTCCTTGAGCGATACTACGCACTGCCCAACGCGGAACTGGTCGCTGCGATCGGCGAGATCGACTGGTAGTGGCCGCCCAACTACGACAGAAAACCACTGTCGGCGTGGCCTGGAGCCTGCTCGAGCGTGCTGTGTTCAGAGGGGTGGGGGTGCTGGTCACCCTAGTGCTCGCGTGGTTCGTCGTTCCCGAGAGTTTCGCGCTAATTGCTGTTGTCAGCGTCTGCCTGGCTTTCGTCAACGTGATTGTCGATGGAGGAATGACTGATGCGCTGATCCGTATGCGAGCTTGTAGTACTTCCGTCCTCAATACGGTCTTTGTCTGCAATCTCGTTGCGGCGGTTGCGATGTATGCAGGGCTGTGTGCCGCCGCACCGTTTCTGGCGGAATTCTTTCGACAGCCGAGCCTCGTGCGCCTCTTGCCGGTGGGTGCGCTGGCGACGCTGTTCTATGCCCTGTCCGCGGTGCATCGGGCACAGCTGGTTCGCAAGATGAATTTCCGAGTGCAAATGCGTGTGTCGTTTCCCGCGGCTTTTTGCTCGGGACTGATAGCCATTCTGCTGGCGATGCTGGGATTCGGCGTGTGGGCGCTTGTGTTCCAGATCGTATTGCAAGCGGCCTTGCAGGCTGCGTTGTACTGGCGCGTCAGTGACTGGCGGCCGCAACTCAAGTTTCACTGGCAGGATTTCCGCGAAATTTTTGCCTTTAGTGGTTTCCTGCTTCTCGCACGTATCCTCAATGTCCCCTTCAGGCATATGTATGTCATAGTGATAACAAGGCTCTATGCTCCCGAGGTGGCCGGCCTATATTTTTTTGCCGAGCGGGTTCGAAACCTTTTGCTGGATCAATTAGTTGCCGCGATCCAGTCCGTAACCTACCCGGCTCTTTCCAGCCTGCAGAACGACGATGCCCGACTAAAGCAAGGCTACCGCGATATCGTAGCGACGAGTGCTTTCCTTTTTGCGCCTCTGGTGATTGCGGTGGTGGTCTTGGCGCCATTGTTTGTCGAAGTCATTCTGCCGGAGCGTTGGCTCTCGGCATCACCTTACCTGCAACTTACGATTCTTGCCGGGTTGCTCTACCCGCTGCACGCGGTAAACATCAATATCATGAAGGTTAAGAGACGTGCTGACCTCGTTTTCTGGGTCGGGGTCGTCAAGAAGTGTATGGCCGTGGGAGTATTGTTGGTTTCTTTGCGCTGGGGTGTCATGGGTGTTTTGGTAGGGCAGGTGATCAACTCATTCCTCTCGTTTCTGCCAAACAGTTATTGTTCGAAGCGTCTACTGGGATATACGTCTTGGGAGCAAGTGGTTGATTACGCCCCAAGCGTTCTCCTGGCAATTGCCGCGGGCGGATTCGCGACCGGCCTCCAGCTGTTGCTGGACTTGACGCCCGTGTTGGCATTGCCAATGGCTGCCGTTGCAATGCTGGCTACATACGGCAGTCTAGCCTACCTGTTTGGAATGCGCGGCCTGCGTTTCGGCCTCGCGATTCTTGGCGACCTCTCCTCGCGACGCTCCCAGAGCGACTGCTGACCGAAGGGTGTGTGCTTATCTTTATGCGCCGGTACGGTGTGGAAATTACATTCCCTGTTGCTCGCAAGGAAGAAGCCTGAATTTTGCCGCCGTCAGTGGACTGTCATCGGCTATTCTCATATCGATCCGTCGCTATTGGTGCGGATTAGTGGTGCAGCTCCTGCTGCTTGGCGTCGCCATGGCGGGCGGTATACCATGTCACGCAATTCTATTGCCTCGCCTCGTCAAAAGCTGCATGAAACGTTCTGGCCAATACTGCACAGGCTCTCTTAAGCGCATCGGACATAGCGCTTGGAAGTGAGCTCTAACAGTCAGGCGCTGCCGACCGAGGCGGAGATCATCGCGACATGGCGGGATCCTCAAAAGATTGACGTCAGTGTACTGTGCCCGACGTACAATCATTGCGCCTACGTCGAGTATGCTCTTCGGGGTTTCCTGCTGCAGTCGGGGAGCTGCTCATTCGAAATACTGGTGCATGATGATGCATCAACCGACGGTACGGCGCAGATCATTCGCGACTACCAGCAACGCTATCCCAACATCATTCGCGCGACTCTGCAGGTAGAGAACCAGTTTTCCAAGGGCGGCTTCAGGCCGGCGTTCTTCCTCGCGAGCCAGGCTCGGGG
This sequence comes from Mangrovimicrobium sediminis, assembly GCF_004745945.1. GTDB lineage: Bacteria > Pseudomonadota > Gammaproteobacteria > Pseudomonadales > Halieaceae > Mangrovimicrobium > Mangrovimicrobium sediminis. The sequence continues at coordinate 74,969 of NZ_SRLE01000002.1, forward strand.
TCGGTACCTGGCGCTCTGTGAGGGGGATGATAGCTGGGTCGATACGCACAAGCTGCAGCGGCAGGTGGCGGCGCTCGACCAGCGGCCCAGTATCAACCTCTGTGTACACGACGCGTACTGTCTTGATGACTCCGGTGCGCCGTCTTCCTACACATTTCTGGAGCGGGGCTCCGGAGAATGCTTGCTGCGTTACAGGGATATTTTCCGCTGTCACGGCCAATTCGCGCCGACCTCTTCATTTTTCCTGCGTAGTGAGTACATGCAGAATCCACCGGAGTTCATCTACAGCGCACCTATCGGAGATTTCTTCATCGAGGTATTTGCAGGGTCAGGAGGGGTTTGGTACCTCCCGGAAAAGATGTCGGTCTACCGCCGTGCAGTCCCGGGCAGCTGGTCGGCGGAGATAACAGTAGACCACCTGCGCAGTATTACATTCGATAGCTCCTTTTTGGCCAGTCTGGCGGAACTCGAGTCGTACCTACCTGACGACTTGGCCCCGTTGGTGGGATATAAGCGCGTCGATGTCCTCGCAAGCCTTGGCTTGCGGCATGCCGCTCTAGGGCAACTTGGAACTGCACTACGTTACGCCGTGCTATGTTTGCGAGAGAAACCGTTCTATTTTCGTTCCTGGGTGATGCCCTGGCGCGTCCTTCGCCGCTGGGCGCTCAGGGGTCGCTAAGTGGGTATTCAATCGGCGCGGGCGATAAGCGTGCGAATGTCAGGATAAGCCTCCAGTATGCGTCGGAACTGGCGGTCATTTTCGCTGCGGTGGTTGGCATACTTCAGGCTGTCACCGCGGATATCCGGCACCTTCAGATAGTGGTCGAAGGGTCTGGCGAAGTCCATGAGGCGGCACGGTGTCGAACAGCGGAGGCTCATGGCCTTCAGCCACAGGTCATCCGCGCTGGGAGCCAGCTCAGTGAAAGCCTCGACATTTGTCACTTCCCGGTCGAAGCTGGCGGCAGTGTAGATAACGCCACCACAGCCAGTCGGACAAACCAGTAGGGATTCTGCTGATTGCTGGTGCTCGTACTCCCAGCGCGCATATGGTGCGGGTGTGCCGTCGCTGTGCCTCGTGATCAGGTGCGCGCGGCCGCAATGTATAGTTTCGGGTGCCCGGCTGTAGGCCAAGTAGAGACGCTCGATATGGTCGTGAGGATAGATAACGTCGTCGTCGACAGTGACCAGGATGTCGTCGGGATAGCGCAGCAGAGCGGGAATGATTTTCTTGTATGAACGCAGTTCCTCGCAGTACTCGATTTGCAAGCCGCGCGCTTGCTGTAGCGCCAGTATTACGGGAACGGGCTGGTCGCGGAACTCCTCCTCGGCCAACCACAGAATGATTCGATCGGGCTTGACCGTTTGTTGCAGCAGGCTCTCGATGACCAGGTGCACGCTGTGAATGCGATGGGCGTAAGTAGTCAGCGTGACGGTGAGCGAGCGCTCTCGGGGTTCGGATGAAATGCCTGGTGACTTGCTGGTCAACGCGAGGTGGTTGTAGTGGTCCAGTCTCCCGTAAGTGGTGTGCAGTTTCAGCCATTCGCTGAACTTTTTAACCTTCCTGAATGGACCGAAGTACATCTACCAAATGCTCGAATTCATATGAAGCCACTCTACTGATTACGCTACAATCCGGTGTTTTCGATCAGCGCCCATCGATGACAGGCGGGGGACCAGGGTTGCAAGTAGACGTAGTGTATACATGGGTCAATCATGAGGACAAGGATTGGCTCGTCCAGTACCAGTCGGCGCTGGCAGCCAATTCGGACGAGGGTGCCCGTCACCGAACTGCGAAGACCATTGCGCGTTTCCAGTGTCGCAACGAGCTCGTGTATTCGATACGTTCCGTGAAGAAATATGCGCCCTGGGTGCGCCGCATCTTCGTGCTGACCAACTGTACACTCCCGGCAGAGGTAGCCGCTGACCCCCGGGTAACCCCGGTCAGCCACGAGGCGGTTTTTCCGGACCCGGCGGTTTTACCTGTTTTCAATTCGCGAGCGATAGAATCGAACCTGCATCGAATTGAGGAGCTGGCCGAGCACTTCCTGTATTTCAATGACGATTTCTTCCTCTGCCGGCCTGTCGAGAAAGGAGATTTCTTCGACGCACAGGGCAATGTGTATGTCTTTCCCAGCAAGCACGATATGCCCGATCCGGAAAAAGCCGACCTGTCGCCATTTGAGCACGGTGCGCTGAACACCTGCCGGCTTGTGTACCAGGAGACCGGATACATGCCCGCAAAACGCCTGCACCACGCGCCGTATCCGGTGAGGCGCAGCACACTCGTGGAGATCGAGCGCAAGTACCCGGAACTCCTGGCGCAGACACGGGAGCACAAGTTCCGGCACAATGCCGACATCCCGCTGGCGACATCCATGCACGCCTACTATTCAGTAGCCCACGGTCGCGGTGAACTGCGCGACTTCGCGTGCCGTTACGTCGACATTGGGGATCCGGCGTTCCTGTTGCTGGTGCTCCCCCTGTCGCCGTTGCGTCGGGGCAAGTACGTGTCACTGTGCCTCAACGAGCGAGAGGATATGCAGTACTTTCCGCGGTTGCGTGACTGGTATGTCCAGCGCCTGCTGGAAAAAATGTTCGGAGGCCCGTCGACTGGGGCGGTCCGGGAATGAATTCAGATAGAGGGGCCCGCGGTCGCAGACATGAGTAGAGTCGTCATTACTTTCGGCACATTCGACGTCTTCCACGTCGGGCACCTGCGTATTCTGCAGCGGGCGGCCGCGCACGGGGACAGCCTTGTGGTCGGCGTATCGACCGACCAGCTGAATCACAGCAAAAAGGGACGCTATCCGGTATACACGCAACAGGAGCGCGCAGAGATCGTCGCGGCGATCAAATGCGTAGACACGGTGTTCTACGAGGAGTCCCTCGATCTCAAGGGCGACTACATCACGCGGTACGCGGCGAATGTGCTGGTCATGGGTGACGACTGGCACGGCAAGTTCGACCATTTCGCGGGCCAGTGCGAGGTGGTCTACCTACCCAGGACGCCGGCCATTTCAACCACCGAGGTAATCGAGAAGATTCGCTACTGATCTTACGCCAGTATTTCCGACAACCTTTCCAGTTGCTGCTGCGCGGCAACGCCGATTGTGGATTGCGCGTAGATTTCCTGCAGTACCTGTTCCTGTAACACGCCGTATTCGGCCGTGAACCGTTCGGGGTCATCAAGGTAGGCGCCGATGGCTGCCTGTAGTCTTTCCAGGCTGTCGACGACAGCGCCTGCGCGGTAGGACGCGTCGAGCGAAAAGCCGTGCCTGAACGGAGCCGGTACATCGAGGAATACGATCGGTCGGCGCAATGCCAGAAAGTCGAAGGCAATTGAGGACCAGTCGCAAAGCAGGATATCGGTTTGCAGCAACAGATCCTCGGTATCCGGGAAGTCGCGCTGTGAACAGAACACCACGCCTGGACAATCCACGCTGTTCATGCTCGAGTTCAGGTGGCTCCTGATCAACAGTGTGGCGCCGTTCTTGCGCGCGACCGCGGCGATGGCGCGGACAAAGTTTTCCGCGGTCTCGCCGAAGGGAAATAACTCGCGTCCGGTATCGTCCTGTTTCCACGTCGGCGCATACAGGATGCGCTTTCCCGGTGGCAGGGTGAGTTCCGCGGTCGACTGCCCACTCGCGGGCGTGCAGTTGAACAGCGAGTCCGTTCGCGCATAGCCGAGCACCCTGAGGCGCTCCCGCTCAAAACCGAAGCGCTCCTGGTACAGCGCTGCCAACAGCGGTGACGACAGCCAGATTTCGTCGTACTTGCGCTGCAGGGCGAAGTCCTTCGGGACGAAACCCTTGAAGGGAATGCCGTGCCAGACGTCCACGAAGCGAATATTGCTGATGTGGATGAGAATGCCCATGGCGTGCAGGCCATGATCCGTAACCATGACGCTGCAGCGCGCCAATGCCGCGATAATTGCGATCTCGGTACCGCTAAGGCAGTGGATACCCTGCCTGCGCAGCGCGGCGGCATATTCCGGGTCCAGGGCGATGAAGCGAACGTCAAGGTCATCGGCGAAGCTCCGTTCCCACTCCCGGTAGAGGGCCTTGAGGTTGCCGGAGAACTGGTGGCCATAGAACAGCACCAGCGGTCGCCGGGGCCGCGGCAGCAGGGGGCGCAGCAACGCCGCCACGGCGGCACAGGCGCCCTGTCGGGCGAGCAGCCACCAGTGCGAGGCGCGTCGGGTATCGATCTTCACCTAGCCCCCGGAGCGCTCATGGCTGTTTTTTCCCGGGTTCCAGCAGCGGACCCAGTGCGTTGTGCAGGTGCTGGTGAAAGCGCGGCCAGCTGTACTTTTCCGCATGGCTGCGACATGCGACGGCCTGGCCGGCAGGTTGTTCCTCGAGTTGTTGCAGGACCCTCCGGGTGAATTCGGCGTAGTCACCCGGTGGGACCAGCTGTCCGCTGTCTTCGCTGATGGCGTCGGCCACACCGCCGCAGTGGAAGGCGATGGTCGGCGTGCCGCAGGCCGCAGCCTCGATCGCGACCATACCGAAACCTTCGACGTCGCCGGGGATCTCCAGCAGCGGAAAGACCTGCAGATCTGCCGCCGCGAAGGCAGCCAGCAAATCCGCATCGCTGACCTGGCCGAGGAATCTCACCTTGTTCTCCAGGGACAGCGAAGCCACGCGCTCCAGTACCCGGCCCATCTCGCCCTGTTGGTTCAGGCTGTCCCCGGGGTTATCGCCAACCACCACCAGTCCGGCTTCGGGCTTTTCAGCAAGGATTGTAGCGAGACAGTTTTCGATGAACCGGGATAAACCCTTGCGTCGCGTGATGCGCCCTGCGAACAGGAGTATCTGTCGGAACGGGATGTCGTAGCGTGCGCAGAAGTCTTCCCGAGAAGCAACCTGAGAGAGGTCAGGGATACTGGTGCCAGGATTGACGACGCTCACCTGTTTCTCCGCCACGCCCCGTTCGCAGGCCAGCGCCATGGTGTTGTGGCTGTTGGCGATGACCAGGTCGGCGCCGCGCAGGCAGGGGGTGAACAGGGTTTGGTATGCGAGGTTGTCCACCACGATGTCCAGGCCGTGGACGAAAACCGCCGTCGGTACACCGAAGCGCAACTGCAATGCGCGCAGGGAGGGCGCTGCCAGTCCGCTGCCACCGATAACCAGGTCGAAACGGCGCCGGCTGCAGGCGCGCCAGGCGGCGAGCGTGCCCCGGGTGACGAAGCCGCCGAGCGAGGCGGGTACTTCGACGACCTCGCAACCCGCCGGCGCCCAGACGCTGCAGCCGCGTGGCCCGACGATGCTCAACTGCGCCCACTCGGCGAGCCCCTGCGCGGTGTGCTGCATGAGCCTTTCCATACCGCCGGTCAGCGGCGGGAAGTTGCGGGTGACCAGCAGCAGTTGCGGTTTGTCTGGGTTCGGCATGGCCCCGTCTTCAGGCCGCGGGTTTGCGCAACAGCCAGATGTGCGGGGTGGCCCACTTGCAGTAGCGGGCCACGGTGCTGGCCAGTCGCCACTTCAGGCTGCCCGGGCGCAACATGTATTCCACGCCGAACTTCTCCGGTTCGCTGATCACCCGCGGTGAATAATCGTGCAACTCGAAGCCGGCACACAGCCGGCGCAGCCCGGTATAGCTCAGGTGTTTCTCGTGGTAGTACCGGCCTTTGCCCGCCGCGCGCATGTACAGGTGGGCGAGCGGTCGCGGCAACAGGGAGAGCAGCGGCAGGCGGTAGTGGGGCTCCATCAGCATGACGCGATTGTTGCCGGAGAAGTAGCAGAATCCACCGGGCCGCAGCACGCGGAAGATCTCCGCGAAGAGGACGGCGGCATCGGGCACGTGTTCGTAGACGTGGGAGCAGACCACCACGTCCACGCTGTTGTCGCCGCGCTCGAGTTGCATGGCATCGCCCACCGCGAAGTGCAGGTTGGGTTTGTCGAAGCGCTCCCGGGCGAACGCCATCGCCGGTTCATCGATGTCGATGCCGAAGACTTCACCGAAGTGGTCCGCCAGGTAATTGTCGATGATGCCGCTGGAACTGCCGACGTCGAGTAGCGTGAGGGAGCTGAGGTCTTCCGTCTGCAGGAAATCCCGGCACACGCGGACGATGGTCTCCGCCTTGCGGCTGCGGCCATCGCTGTCGAAAACCGAGGGCCGGATCTCCGAATAGTTGAACTGGTATTCGCGCTGCATCGCCCGGCGTTCAGGGTGTCTGCAGGCCGGGATTGGCGGCCGTTCGCCGCTCGGGAAACTCAGCTGCCGCCGTCAGGGGCTGGCCGTCGGAGCAGCGCTGCGCGATGGCGTCGGTGATGCCCGCCGCATCCAGCCCTGCCTCCTGCAGCAGCAGGGAATGCGCCCCGTGCTGGATAAAGCTGTCCGGCAGCCCGAGGTTAAGCACCGCGACATCCACACCGTGTGCAGCCAGCAGTTCGTTGACTGCGCTGCCGGCACCACCGGCCACCGCGTTCTCCTCCACGGTCACGATCAGGCGGTGAGTCTCGGCGGCCGCCAGCACCGCGTCCTCGTCCAGCGGCTTGACCCAGCGCATGTCCAGCAAGGTGGCACCATGCGCCTCCGCGGCTTCGCGCGCGGCCGCCAGAAGGGTACCGAAATTCAGGATGGCCACGGCGCTACCTCGGCGCAGTGTCACCGCGCGACCGATCTCCACCGCCGCCATGGTTTCCTCGATGGTTGCCCCGGGGCCCTGCCCGCGCGGGTAGCGCACCGCCGCGGGGCCGGGGTGCTGGAACGCGGTATACAGCAGCTGCCGACACTCGTTCTCGTCCGAGGGCGCGCCGATTACCAGGTTGGGTATGCAGCGCAGGTAGCTGAGGTCGAAGGCGCCGTGGTGAGTGGGGCCGTCCTCGCCCACCAGGCCGGCGCGGTCGATGCCGAAGGTCACGTCCAGGTTCTGCAGCGCCACGTCGTGGATCAGCTGGTCGTAGCCGCGCTGCAGGAAGGTCGAGTAGATGGCCACCACCGGCTTCAGGCCATCGCAGGCCATGCCCGCGGCCAGGGTTACCGCGTGCTGCTCGGCGATGGCGACGTCGTAGTAGCGCTCCGGGTACTGGGCGGCGAACTCGACCATGCCCGAGCCCTCGCACATGGCCGGGGTGATGCCCACCAGCCGGTCATCCTGCGCCGCCATATCGCACAGCCACTGGCCGAACACCGCCTGGTATTTGGGGCCGCGAGGGCGCGCCGCAACCGTGGGCTGCGGCTGCTTGGGCTTGGCCTCGATCTTGTTGATGGCGTGGTAGCCCACCGGGTCTTCCTCGGCGGGCAGGTAGCCCTTGCCCTTCACCGTGCGGATGTGCAGGAACTGCGGGCCGTCGAGTTCCATCATGTTGTTCAGGGTGCGCACCAGCTGCGGCAGGTCGTGGCCGTCCAGCGGGCCGATGTAGTGGAAGCCCAGCTCCTCGAACAGGGTCCCCGGGGCCACCATGCCCTTCATGTGCTCCTCGGTGCGCTTGGCCCACTCCCAGAGGAAGCTGAACTTCTCGAGGAAGCGCTTGGAGCGCTCGCGCATGCCGAGGTAGGTCTTGGTCGCCCAGATCTTGGCGAAGTAGGTGGCCAGGCCGCCGGTGTTGTGGCCGATGGACATCTGGTTGTCGTTGAGGACCACCAGCATGTTGGGGCGCTCGTGGCCGGCGTGGGCCAGCGCCTCGAACGCCATGCCGCCGGTGATGGCGCCGTCGCCGATCACCGCCACCACCTTGCGCTCGATGCCCTGCTGGCGCGCCGCCAGCGCCATGCCCATGGCGGCGGAGATACTGGTGGAGGAGTGGCCGACGCCGAAGGTGTCGTACTCGCTCTCGCTGCGCTTGGGGAAGCCGGCCAGCCCGCCGGCCTGGCGGATGCTCTGCATCTGGCGCATGCGCCCGGTGAGGATCTTGTGCGGGTAGGTCTGGTGGCCCACATCCCAGACCAGTCGGTCGTGCGGCGTATCCAGCACGTGGTGCAGGGCGACGGTCAGTTCCACCACGCCCAGTCCGGCGCCGAAGTGCCCGCCGGACTGGCCGACGCTGTACAGCAGGTAGCGGCGCAGTTCGTCTGCCAGCTGCTCGAGTTCGGCGCTGTCGAGGTCCGCGATGGCGGCGCCTTCGTCGATGGCCTGGAGCAGCGGGGTGGGCGGTGGCGCGACTGGTATTTCGGAGATCATGGGCGGATTCTAACCCATAAACCCCCCTGCCGTGGCCTAGGTTTCGGCGTTTCCAGCTATCGGCTCCTCCGCCTCCAGCGCCGATTTCAGCAACAGGGACAGGCGCAGGTAGCCGTGCTCGTTGAGGTTCAGGCCGTCGAAGCGGAAATAGGCCGGGTCGGGGTTGCCCTCGGCGTCACAGAGCAGGGCGTTGGCGTCGAGGATCTCCACCCGCGCGTCCCCTCGCGCCCATTCCTGCAGCAGGCGCGTGGAGGCCTCCACGCGCTCGCGATCGCCGGGGTGCAGCGGAGTCTTCAGCGGCGAGATGACATAGATGCGCCGGGTCCGGGCGAAGCCCGCGTCCAGGGCCACCAGGTCGCGCACGGCGCCCGCCAGCTGTGCGGCGTCCTTGTTGTCGCGCAGGTGGAAGTCGCTGTCGCCGGGCATCACCACCAGGGTATCCGGCCGGTAGTAGGCGACAAGGCGCTCATAGTGGTGGGCGATATCGTCGATGGTGGCGTTGCCGAGGCCGCGCATGAGCACCGGGCGCGGCGCCAGCAGCGGTTCCAGGCCGCGCCACAGGGTCACGCGGTGGCCGCCCACCACTTCGATGGGGCGCTCGGGCAGCGTGGTGCTCTGGTCCTCGCGCACATAGGCCGCCATATGCGGGGCCCAGGCCTCGGGCGAGGCATCCAGCGTGGCGGTGGTATCCCTGGCTACCAGGTAGGTCAGGTGCACGACGGGCGCCAGCAGGAGTACCAGGCAGATGGCGCGCAATACTCTCCAAGGGATCATGTCATCTTCCGTGTATGGCCCAATGGTCGCCCCTGTCGGGGCGCGCGGCAAGCGCGCATCGCGAGTGTGTGAAGCACCTCGCAGCTTTGCGCTCCGGACATGGGAATCTGCCCCGCGCACTGTAGGATCAGCAGATGATATACCAGCGGTACATTCCGGCCCACGAGTTGTTCAGTGCGCAGCTCGAACTGCTGATGCAGAACGGGCAACTGCCCACCGTGGCCGCCCACCTGATCGGCGTCGCCGCGGCGCTGGCCATGTTCTGGCCATTCCTCGACCCCACCGCGATGCTGCTGTGGGCCGGGGCATTCCTGGCGCTGCTGCTGTTGCGCTCGCTGCATATGAGTCGCGCGCTGAGCAGCCACGCCTATCGTATAGCGCCGCGCTGGGTGTACGCCTGGCTGGTACTGGGTTCGGCGGCCACCGGCACGATCTGGTCGGCGGTGTACATCTACGCCGCGCACCATGTGCCGATCACCATGCAGTACACCTTCCTGCTGCTGATCCTGATGATCACCGCGATATCGGTCGGTTTCTCGGTGATCCTGCGCGAGTATTTCATCGTCTACCTGTTCACCGCGATCTGGCCGATCGCCTGGTGGAGCCTGGCCAACTACTGGGAGCAGCCCTACAACCTGGTGCTGGGGCTGGTGCTGTTGGCCTTCTGCGCCCTGCTGGTGGTGATCTGCGACCGCATGTACCGCTCCTTCCGCAACATGATCTCGCTCAACTGGGAGCGCGAGGCGATGTCGCGTGAACTGGGCGAACTGACCCACTCCCTGCGCGAGCGCAACCGCCAGCTGCGCGACGCCCGGCAACAGCTGACCTGCCTCGCCAACATCGACGAGCTCACCGGGCTGGGCAACCGGCGCATGGCCAACAGCGCGCTGAACGACGAGATCAACCGCGCCCGGCGCACCGGCGCCTGCCTGTCCCTGGTCATGCTCGACGTGGATTGCTTCAAGGCCTACAACGACACCTACGGCCATCCGGCGGGGGACCGGGTGCTGCAACGCCTGGCCGATCTCATGCAGCGAGCCACCACCCGCGCCGGGGAGCTGGTCGCGCGTTTCGGCGGCGAGGAGTTCATCCTGATCCTGCCCGGCGCCTGCGCGGAGACTGCCCTGCGCACCGCCGAGCGCCTGCGCCAACTGGTCGAGGAAGAGGCGATCCCGCATGCCGGCTCGCCGCAGTTCGGTGTGATTACCGTCAGCCAGGGCCTGCTCACGCTGGAGCCGGGTACCGATGCCCAGCCCGGTGAACTGGTTTCGCGCGCCGACCAGGCGCTGTACCGCGCCAAGCAACTCGGGCGCAACCGGGTGGTGGTGGCCGGGCCGTCGCCCAGCGCGGACATTGGCGCAGCGCCGCCGGGCTAGTCGTCCTCGCCGGTCTTGAAGCGGTGGATCTGCCGCCGCTGCTTCTTGGTCGGGCGCCCCAGGGGTCGCTCGATCATGCCGCCCGCCGCCTTGCGCGCAGCGGCCGCCGCTTCCCGCCGCTGCAAGCTCTCCGCCGTTTCCAAATACAGTGCCTGGGCCTCGGGCGCGCCGCGGCGCTGGTCGGACAGGCCCTGCACCACCACGGTTTTCTCATCCCAGCCCTGGCGGATCTGCAGGGTGTCGCCGACGGCGATCTCCCGCGAGACTTTCACCCGCTGGCCGCCCAGGTGGACCTTGCCGCCCTCGATGGCCGCCTTGGCCAGGCTGCGGGTCTTGAAGAAGCGCGCCGCCCACAGCCACTTGTCCAGGCGCAGGCGTTCGCCCTGGAAGCCGCTCATGGCTGTGCCGCCTCGGGCATGATTTCGTCGAAGTGGTGAATGCCGGGGAAGCGAGTATCGATGCGCTTCTGCCGCCGGCTGTCCGGCTGCAGCAGGGTGAGCAGGTGTGCGATGCCGTAGCAACGCGCGGATTCCAGTACTCGCTCGGTGTCGTCGATGAGCAGGGTGCGCGCCGGGTCGAAGGGGTGCAGTGCCTGTAGGCGGTGCCAGAAATCCTGCTCCTCCTTGGGCGCGCCCAGCTCGTGGGAGACCACCACGCGGTCGAACCAGCCGGTGATGTCGACATGGCCCATCTTGATGTCCAGGGTCTTGCGGTGGGCGTTGGTCACCATCACCACGTCGCGGCGGGCGTCGCGCAGGCGCTGCAGGAACTCCAGCACAAACGGCCGCACCGCCACCATGTGGCGCAGTTCGTGGGTGAGGGCGGGGATATCCAGTTGCAGGCGCTCGGACCAGTAGTCCAGGGAGTACCAGTCCAGTGTGCCCTGCTCGATGCCAAAGGCCTCGTCCAGGCGCGCCGCGGACTCCGCCGGGCTCAGTTGGTGGGTGCGGGCGTAGACCTCGGGGATGTGCTCGACCCAGAAGAAGTTGTCGAAGTGCAGGTCCAGCAGGGTGCCGTCCATGTCCAGCAGCACGGTATCTACACTGTCCCAGTCGATCATCGGTCCTTCCGTTTACGGGGCTGCGGCGATTATACCCGACGCCGTCCGCGGCCGGGCAGGGCGGCGCAGTTCCCGGTATAATGCGCCGGCTTATGTCACACACCGATTTATCACTACCGGGCCTGGTCGCGCCGCTGCTGGCGGTATGCCGGGAGGCCGCCGCGGCCATCGTCGAGCACTACGACTCGCCGGGGGCCGATGCGTTTCACGCCAAGGCCGACGACTCCCCGCTGACCCGCGCCGACCTCGCCTCCCACGCCATCCTCAGCCGCGGCCTGCAGGCGCTGGCGCCGGGGGTGCCGGTACTCTCCGAGGAATCGCGCCCGGAAGACGTCGCCGGTCGCCGCGACTGGCAGCGTTTCTGGCTGGTGGACCCGCTGGACGGCACCAAGGAGTTCCTCGCCCGCACCGGTGAATTCACCATCAATATTGCCCTGATCGAAGAGCATCGGCCGGTATTCGGCCTGCTCTATGTACCCCTGCGCAGCCACGCCTTTGTCGGCATTCCCGGTGAACTCGCCCTGCAGTTCACCGGCCCGGACTGTCCGGGACTGCCGCTGGCCACGCGTCCGCTGAGCGCGCAGCACCCGCTGGTGGTACTGGCCAGCCGGCGCCACCGCGGCGAGCGCCTGACCAGCTGCCTTGCGGGGCTGGCCAGCGCCGGTTGGGAGATCGAGCGCCGCAACAGCGGCAGTGCGCTCAAGTTCTGCGACCTGGCGGCAGGAGACGGGGACTTCTACCCGCGTTTCGCACCCTGCTCGGAGTGGGACACCGCAGCCGGGCAGGCGCTGCTGGAAGCGGCCGGGGGCGCGCTGCTGGACCTCGCCGGGCAGCCGCTGCGCTACAACTGCCGCGACAGCCTGCTCAGCCCGCCGTTCCTGGCCATCGCCGACCCCGGGCACGCCCTGTGGGCCGATGTGCTCGCGGAAATCGCCGCCTCCGGCACGGCGCGCTGAACGGCGCTTGTACCGGCAATCGAATCGGGTATAGAGTGGCACTCTTGTCTGACGCTGCACCGGGAAGCACGTTGCGAACATGAGTGACATCGAAGAGCCTGGCAAGGACGCCGAGTCCGCACAGGAAGCCGCCAACGAGGTGATGACCCCGGCCATGCGGTTGATGGAACTGCAGGGCAAGCACCGCGCCCTGGACGCCCGGATTCACGAGATGTACGAGTACCCGTACCAGAACCAGATCCTGCTGCAGCGCCTGAAAAAAGAAAAACTGCGACTCAAGGACGCCATCGAACGCCTCAAGGACGAGATGATTCCCGACCTGAACGCCTGATCGCATGGCCGCAAGGAGGTCCCCCGTGTTCCGATTCCCACTCGCCGTTTTCTGCCTGGCGACCATCCTGGTATTTCCCGCGGCCGCCGGTGCCGCCGAGGAGGCGCCGCGCGTCAAGATCACGCCGATCAAGGGCCCCCTGTACGAGTTGCAGGGCAGTGGTGGCAACGTGGTCGCCTCCGTCGGTGACGACGGCGTACTGTTGATCGACTCGGACTACGCCGAGTACGCCCCCGCCTACGAGGCGGCGCTGGCCGGCCTGAGCAGCGTGCCCGGCGCCCCGCGCTTCCTGTTCAACACCCACTGGCATTTCGATCACGTGGGCGGCAACGCCTACTGGGGCGAGCAGGGCACGCTGATTGCCGCTCATGACAATGTCTACCAGCGCATGAGCACCCGCCAGGAAATGAAGGTGTTCAACCGCGTGGTCGAGCCCAGCCCGGCGGCGGCGCTGCCGGTCATCACCTATGCCGATGAAGTAGCGGTGCATTTCAACGGCGACCTGGTGCGCGCCCGGCACTACCCGCACGGGCACACGGACGGCGACAGCATCATCTTCTTCACCGGGCAGAATGTCGTGCACATGGGCGACCACGTGTTCAAGGGGGCCTTCCCCTTTATCGATATCGGTTCCGGCGGCAATGCGTTCAGCTTCATCGACAACCTGCGCGCCGTGCACGGCCAGGTCAACGACGAAACCGTACTGGTGCCCGGCCACGGCGCCGGCTTCCTCGACCGCGCGGGCCTCGCCGCCTACATCGAGGTCCTCGCGACCACCGCGGAGTACACCCGCGCGCAACTGGCCGCCGGCAAGTCGGTGGAGGAGATCGCCGCGCAGGACTGGTGGGAGCAGTACGCCAGCTACGGACAGGGCTTCATCGACACCGCGTCATGGGTCAGCTTCATCGCGGGCAGCCTGTAAACGGCCGTTAGCGCGCGGCTTGTAGTGAGTGGCCTGTAGTGAGCAGTGTAGTGCGGAGGCAGTGTAGTGCGGAGATAGCCCCGTGAACCTGGTCCAGTACGCGGTTCCCTTTTTCATCCTGGCCATGCTCGTCGAGCTGGCCTGGGGCGTATCCCGCGGCCGCAATACCTACCGTATCAACGACAGCGTCGGCAGCCTCTCCCTCGGCGTGCTCAGCCAGGCGCGGCGATTCGTCACCCTCGGTATCGGCGGCTACGTCTATCACCTGGTGACCGAATACTTCTCCCTGCCATTGCTCGACGCCGGGCACTGGAGCACCTGGCTGCTGGCCCTGGTGCTGTACGACTTCTGCTATTACTGGCTGCACCGCCTGGGCCACGAGCGCAGCATCCTGTGGGCCGCCCACGTCGCCCATCACCAGAGCGAGGAGTACAACCTGAGCACGGCGCTGCGCCAGACCAGCACAGGCTTCCTGCTCGGCTGGGTCTTTTATGTGCCCATGTACCTGCTCGGCATTCCCGCCGAAGTGGTGGTGACCGCGGGCGCGATCAACCTGATTTACCAGTTCTGGGTGCACACCGAACATATTCCCAAACTGGGCTGGTACGAGTGGGTGTTCGTCACGCCATCCAACCACCGGGTGCACCACGCGCAGAACGACATCTACATGGATCGCAACTACGGCGGCATGTTTATCCTCTGGGACCGCCTGTTCGGCACCTTCCAGGAGGAACTGGCCGAGGAGCCCCCGGTGTTCGGCATCCGCGGCCCGCTGCGCAGTTTCAGCCCGCTGCGCGCGCTGACCCACATCTACGCGGACATGGCCCGCGACAGCTGGTACACCCGCGACTGGCGCGACAAGCTGCGCGTGTGGGTGGCGCGCACCGGCTGGCGGCCGGCGGACGTGGCGGCCGCGAACCCGCGACCCAAGCCCGAGCTGGCGGCGTTTCGCAAGTACGACCCGGCGGTCGCCGCCCGGGTGCCGCTGTATGCGTTGTTCCAGCTGGTCGCGTCGATTGCCCTGCTGCTGTGGATGCAGTCAGCGCAGCTGTCCTACGCGGCAGGTTTCCTTGGCTGGTGCGTGCTGCTGGCGACCCTCAGCCTGGCGGCGGCCTGGCTCGACGGGCGGCCGGCGCGGTGGGTCCTGGCGCTTGAAGGTGTGCGTCTGCTGGCTAGCGCGCTGCTGCTGGTGTGGGGCGCGGATGCCGTTTCCGGTGCCCTGCTGGCGGCGCTGGCCTACCTGGTCCTGAGCGCGGCCTGGCTGGTTCAGCTCGGGCGCAGCAGCGATTGCGGTTCCAGGCTGGCCGACGCCGAGCCGTTGTCCACGTAGATCACGCCGCCGGTCACCGACACGTTGAGTTGTGCGCCGCGCTCCAGCAGTTTGGCGGCAGCCTCGACCTCCTCCCAGTCAAACTGCCACAGCTCGAGGCGCGGCAGGTCCTCTAGGGCGGCGCGTTCCTTCTGCCACCAGGTGCCCGAACTGCGGCCGAAGGCATAGACGATCACTGTCGCGGCGCGGCCGCAGGCCTTGCGCAGGCGCGTCGGCTCCGGCTGTCCTACCTCGATCCAGGCGGCGATGTCGCCGTTGTCCTGCACTTGCCACAGGGCCGGCTCGTCGGTATTCGACAGGCCGCGGCCGAACTCCAGCCCCGGTCCCGCATTCAGGCAGTAGGCGAGCAGGCGCACCGCGAGACGCTCCAGGGTTTCCGAGGGGTGCCGGGCGAGGGTCAGGGTGAGGTCCTCGTAGTGCTGGCGATCCATGTCCGCCAGCGCGACCTGCGCCTTGTAGATCGTCGGTTTCAGGGCCATCAGGCAGTCTCCTCGCCGCGGCGTCGCCACAGCACGGTGGCGCACAGGGCGGCGAGCAGGGTATCGGCGAGCAGGGCGAGCGCGGTGCCGGCGCTCAACTCGCCGGTGGTGTAGTGCAGGCGCAGCGCCGCCGCGGCCAGCGGTGCGGCCACGCCGAGGTACAGCGACAACTTGCCGCGGCCGGCCAGGCCGAGGGCGATAAACAGGTAGACCGTACCCTGCATCAGTGAGGCCAGCGCCGCCCAGTCCAGTGCCCGCAGCCACAGGGAGCCGATATGGCCGGCGCCGCAGGCGATCGCCAGTGCGGCCGAGCCGTGGCGCAGGTTGGGGCGGGGCAGGGCGGGCATGCGCGCTCAGGCCTTCAGTGCGTTGGCGACATGCGAGGCACAGGGAATGTCCAGCGCCGCGCAGACGTGCCGCGCGGCGTCCACCAGGCGCGGCAGGTTGATACCGGTCTCGATACCCATACCGTGCAGCATGTAGACCACGTCCTCGGTGGCCACGTTGCCCGCGGCACCGGCGGCGTAGGGGCAGCCGCCGAGGCCGGCGACCGAGGCGTCGACGGTGGCGATGCCGCGCTGCAGCGCAACCAGGATATTGGCCAGGGCCTGGCCGTAGGTGTCGTGGCAGTGCACGGCCAGTTTATGTGCGGGGAACTCGCTCAGTATCAGGTCCAGTAACCGCGCCATGCTGCCGGCGGTACCGGTGCCGATAGTGTCGCCGATGGAGACCTCGTAGCAACCCATGTCGAAGAGCGCCCGGGTCAGCGCATGGACCGCATGCGGGTCCACCTCGCCCTCGTAGGGGCAGCCCAGGGCGCAGGAGATGTAGCCGCGCAGGGGCACTCCGGTTTCACTGGCGGCGGCCGCGACCGGCGCCAGGCGCTCCAGGCTCTGCTCGATGCTGCAGTTGGTGTTCTTCTGCGAAAAGCTCTCCGAGGCGGCGGTCATGATTGCGATCTCGTCCGCCGCCACCGCCATGGCGCGCTCGAAGCCCTTGAGATTGGGGGTGAGTGCGGTGTAGCGCACACCCGGCGCGCGGCGCACCTGGCGGAATACCGCCTCGCTGTCCGCCATTTGCGGTACCCACTGCGGGTTGACGAAGCTGCCGGTCTCGATGACCGTCAGGCCGGCCGCGGCGAGGTCGTCGAGCAGGCGCAGGCGGGCCGCCAGCGGAATCTGCTCGGGCCGGTTCTGCAGGCCGTCGCGGGGGCCGACTTCCACCAGCGTGACACGGGAGGGGAGGGTCATGGCTGCCTTGTCATCAGGTGCGGGGAGGCGCGCCGGTTCAGCGGCTGGCGTTGAACAGCTCGCGGCCGATCAGCATGCGGCGGATCTCCGAGGTGCCGGCGCCGATCTCGTAGAGCTTGGCGTCGCGCAGCAGGCGCCCGGTATTGGCCTCGTTGGTATAGCCGAAGCCGCCCATGGCCTGGATCGCCTCCAGCGCGCACTGGGTAGCTTTCTCCGCGGTGTACAGGATCACCGCGGCGCAGTCCTGGCGCGTTTCCTCGCCGCGGTCGCAGGCGGCGGCGACGGCATAGAGGTAGGCGCGGCTGGCGTTGAGGTCGGCGTACATGTCGGCCAGTTTGCCCTGCATCAGCTGGAACTCGCCGATGGACTTGCCGAACTGCTTGCGGTCGTGCAGGTAGGGCAGCACCTCGTCGATGCAGGCCTGCATGATGCCCACCGGCCCGGCGGCGAGGACGGTGCGCTCGTAGTCCAGGCCGGACATGAGGATGCCGACGCCGTCGCCCTCGTTCTTGAGCAGGTTTTCCGCCGGTACCGCGCAGTCCTCGAATACCAGCTCGCAGGTGTTGGAGCCGCGCATGCCCAGCTTGTCGAGCTTGGGCGAGCGGGAGAAACCGGGCAGGTCGCGTTCCACGATGAACGCGGAGATACCCTTCGAGCCCGCCGCCGGGTCGGTCTTGGCGTAGACGATGTACACATCCGCGTCCGGCCCGTTGGTGATCCACATCTTGGTGCCGTTGAAGATGTACACGTCGCCCTCGCGGCGCGCCTGCAACTGCATGCTGACGACGTCGGAGCCGGCGTTGGCCTCGCTCATGGCCAGTGCGCCGATCTTTTCCCCGGCGCACAGGCCGGGCAGGTACTTCTCTTTCTGCGATTCGGTGCCGTGCTTGCGCAGCTGGTTCAGGCACAGGTTGGACATGGCGCCGTAGGAAAGACCCACGGAGGCCGAGGCGCGGCTGATCTCTTCCATGACGATCGAGTGGGCCAGGTAACCCATGCCCGAGCCGCCGTAGGCCTCCTCCACGGTGATGCCGAGGATGCCCATGTCGCCGAACACCCGCCACAGCTCGTTGGGGAAGGCGTTGTCGCGGTCGATCTGCGCCGCGCGCGGGGCGATCTCCTTCAGGCACATCTGGCGCACTGCGTCGCGCAGCATGTCGATGTCTTCGCCGAGGCCGAAATTGAGGGACGGGTAGCTGCTCATGGGGAATTCCTGTGTTGCTGCATTGCGGCGCGGGGCGGCGGCGCCCGCCAGCGGCAGACAGTATAGCGAGCTGCGCGGTGAAGTAGGAGGGCGCGGCCCGAGCTGTGCCTGATATCAGCTGTGCCTGTTATCATCCGCTGATCGTGCACGACTTGCGTAACACCATGACCAGTTCACCGCTGCTAACCCTGCTCGCCGACGGCGAGTTCGTCTCCGGCCAGACCCTCGCCGACGCCCTGGGCGTCAGCCGCACCGCGGTGTGGAAACAGCTCAACAAGCTGGGCGAACTCGGCCTCGAGGTCGAGTCGATCAAGGGTCGCGGCTACCGAATCCCTGGCGGCATCGAGTTGCTGGATGCGGACGCGGTGCGCGCGGCGATGAATCCGCAGGCGCTGGGCCTGCTGGCGCAGCTGGACCTGCGCGACGAACTGGGCTCCACCAATGCCGAGGCCATGGCCCAGGTGGCCGCCGGCCGGCGCAGCGGCTACGTGTGCTGCGCCGAGCGCCAGAGTGCCGGGCGCGGCCGGCGCGGCCGGCCCTGGGTCAGTCCTTTCGCCCGCAACCTCTATTGCTCCGCGGTCTGGGAATACGCCCAGGGCGCGGCGGCGCTGGAGGGCCTGAGCCTCGCGGTGGGTGTGGCGGTGGCGCGGGCGCTGCAGCGCGCCGGTGTGGCCGACGTGCAACTGAAGTGGCCCAACGACGTGCTGCACGGCGGCAACAAGCTCGGCGGTATCCTGCTGGAGATGAGCGGCGACGCCGCCGGCCCCTGCCAGGTGGTGGTGGGCATCGGCATCAACGTTGATATGCCGCCCACCGCGGGTGCGGACATCGACCAGCAGTGGACCGATGTGCGCCGCGCCGCCGGTGGCCCGGTGCCGGGTCGCAGCGTCCTGCTCGGTTACCTGCTGGACGAGTTGCTGCCCATGCTGGCGGATTTCGAGCAGGGCGGCTTCGCCCCCTGGCGCATGGCCTGGGAAGCGCTGGACGCCTATGCCGGGCAGCCGGTGGTACTGGCCAGCGGCGAGCGGCGCGTCGCCGGTGTGGCGCGCGGTGTGGACGAGCGCGGCGCGCTGCGCCTGGAAACCGCGGCCGGCGGTGTGCAGAGTGTGTTTGGCGGCGAAATCTCCCTGCGGCCCGCGTCGTGAACTGTCCCTGCCTGCAGATCGACCTCGGCAACAGCAGTGCCAAGTGGCGGCTGGTGGACGATGGCCAGGTGCTGGCCCGGGGTCGCTACGGTCGCGATGATCCCGCCAGCCGCGAAGCCCTGCTGGGTGTAGCGCCGGTGCCGGTAGCAATCTGGGTGTCCAGCGTGGCCGATGCGGAGCACGAGTCACAACTTGTGACCATGCTGGGCGAGCGCTGGGGCGTGGAACCCTGGTTTGCACGTACCCCCGCCCACTGCGCGGGCCTCTCCAACAGTTACGCCGAGCCGCAGCGCATGGGCGTAGACCGCTGGCTGGCGATGCTCGGCGCGCGCGCCCGTTGCGCCGACAGGCTGTGTGTGGTGGATGCCGGTTCTGCCCTGACCATCGACCTGGTGGATGCCGGCGGGCGCCACGAGGGTGGCTACATCATTCCCGGCGCCCGCCTGATGGAGCGCGCGCTGTTGCTCGACACCGGTCGCGTGCGCTTCGAGCAGGACCCCCAGTACGACCTGGCCCCGGGCACCTCCACTGCGCAGGCGGTGCGCCACGGCATTGCCCTGGCCCAGGCCGGCGCTGTCCAACAGGCCCTGGCCCAGGCCGGCGAACCAGCGCCTGCGCTGTTCTTCTGTGGTGGCGACGGGGCCCTGCTGCGCGACCTGCTCGGCGAGCCCGGCGAGTTCGCCGCGGACCTGGTCTTCGAGGGCCTGCAGGTGATGGCCGCCGAGCAGGGAACTCAATAGCGACGCGGTTCAGTCCGCTGCTGGGCGGGTCAGTTGCAGGTGTTCGCCAAGGTAGCGGGAGCCAGGCAGGGAGAGGTGGCCCGGGTCGCGGTACAGCAGCACGCCGTCGTGCATGCCGGTGCA
This sequence comes from Mangrovimicrobium sediminis, assembly GCF_004745945.1. Taxonomy (GTDB): domain Bacteria; phylum Pseudomonadota; class Gammaproteobacteria; order Pseudomonadales; family Halieaceae; genus Mangrovimicrobium; species Mangrovimicrobium sediminis. The sequence continues at coordinate 94,784 of NZ_SRLE01000002.1, forward strand.
GAAATCCGCATCGCAGAAGACTGCCGGCGTATCCCACAGCATCACCCCGGGCCGCTGGGCCGCGACCGTCTCCAGGATCCTGCGGTAGGCGGCCTCGCGCCGCTGGTGGCGGGCAGCGGGTGTGCGGCATTCCCGCGGCGTGAATGGCGCAAGGCGCAGCGGTCGCAGATCCACGCAGGTCGCCGGGTCGAAGCCCAGCCCCGGCCAGTCGAGAACCAGTACCACCTGTTTGCCGGCTGCCTGCAGGCGATCCACGGTGGCCGCCAGCGCGCGGGCGAACACCTTGCGGTTGCTGTCCAGTGCCGGCGCCGCGGGGTCCTGCAACTGGTAGCGCCCGCGCTGGCTCAGGTACATCGGGCCCATGGAGGACAGGTACACGGTCTCGATCTGCGGGTTGGCCAGCACCCAGTCGAGGTTGCCGGCGGTCGCCGCGCGGCAGGTGTCCGGCGCCCCGGCATCGCGCACGCTCACGTCATACAGCGGCGGGCAGCCACCGACACCCAGGCGGATCACACCGGTCGGCGTATCCCGGTAGTAATGCGCCAGGGCGAAGAACACGTTGCTCGAGTGGCTGTCGCCGAGCACCGCCACCTGCGGCGATTTGCCGTCACTGAGACAGCGTCCAGGCACGCTGAGGCGGTCGGAGCAGTCGTCGCGTTCGTGCAGGCCCAGTTCCTTCCAGTAGAGCGTCTGCGCGCTGGCATTGAACTGTGTGGTGCGCGCGGGCACTCCGTCCAGCCGCCAGATCACGAGCCCGGCCAGCGCCACCAGCAGCATTGCGCCCAGCAGCAGCGCGGGAACCCGCCGCGCGCGGTGGTAGCGCAGCGGCCGCTCGAGGATGCGCCAGGTGAAGGCGGCGAGCAGCACCGCCAGCGCCACCGCGGCGCCGCGCACGGTCGCGGGCGGTTCGCCGGAGTACATGATGCGGGCGAAGGTCAGCAGCGGCCAATGCCACAGGTACAGCGGAAAGCTGATCTTGCCCACCAGCACCAGTAAGGGGTTGGCCAGCAGCCGGTTGGCAATACCCGCCGGGCCGGCGGCAAGCATGGTCGCGGCGCCGAGTACCGGCAGCAGCGCCCACCAGCGCGGGAATGCCGCCGCGCTATCGATGACGATGGTGGCGGTGACCATCAGAGCCAGGCCGGCGAGTGAACACAGGTGCTGCGCGGTGCGGCCCGCTGCGGCGGGTGTGCGGCTTGCGGGCAGGGCTGCGAGGGCGGCGCCGGCGAGCAACTCCCACACGCGGTTCCAGGGCAGGAAAAAGGCGCTGGCGCGATCCGCAGCCAGCAGGCCGCTGGCAAAGGACAGCAGGAGCAGGGCCAGGATCAGCGGCAGCGCCTGCCGCAGGCGCAGTGCCAGCAGGAGCAGCGCCGGCCAGACCAGGTAGAACTGTTCCTCGACGCCAAGGGACCAGAAGTGCAGCAGGGGTTTCAGCTTGCTGTCGGTGTCGAAGTAGCCCGCCTCGGTCCAGTACACGAGGTTGGGGACGAAGCCCGCACTCGCGGCAGTGTGCTTGCCCAACTGGGCGTATTCGTAGGGCAGCAGGACCCACCAGCCCGCCAGCATTGTGACCGCGAGCACCAGCGCCGTGGCGGGGAAGATGCGCTGGACCCGGCGGCGGTAGAAGTGCGCCAGGCTGAAGCTCCCCGCGGCGCTCTCGCGCAGGATGATGCCTGAGATCAGGTAGCCGGAAATAACGAAGAAGACGTCGACGCCGACGAATCCCCCCGGCAGCCAATCGGGAAAAGCGTGGTACACCAGCACCGCGATGATGGAGAAGGCGCGCAGCCCGTCGATATCCGGCCGGTAGCCGGTGGTGTCGCTCACCGGGAGGCGTGCGTGGCGCCGGGTCGTGGCCACACGCGCCTCGCGCTACAGGGAATGTTGTGCACAACAATCATGCGGGTTGCCTGGCCGACGGGTCCCGGGGGTGAAAAGGCGGTAGCGCGCGAGGATAGCGGGGCGGGCCGCGCCAAGTCCAGTATCAGGTCACCAGCGCTGGTGGCGCGCCCGGGTTTTACGCGTATTAGCCCAGGGGGGTAGGCGTTCGGCGGCGTTTTTTCCCGCTACTGACCCGGGCGGGTACATGAGCAGCACATGGCCGTGGGATACAGTTTTCTGCAGATTAGTTGCACTGTCTCGGGTCCGTGATCACTGCAGGGGTGATCGCAATACCGGGCAGGCTGGCGACAGAGAACTGAACAGATACCCGGGGGGAAATATGGCCAGGCACTGGCTAGGTACGCAGGTCTTGGGGATGGCGCTGGCCGCGCTGTGCTCGACCCAGGCGCAGGCAGCGCTGGTCGGGTCGCTGGAGTTTCTGGAGCCGGATGGTACGGCGGCGGCGAACGAGGCCATCGAGGTCTGGGTACGCCTGACCCTGGACCCGGCGTCGGACGACCTGACCTGGGATTTGAACCAGAACTTTCCCTACGGCGTGGACCCGACCCTGATCCCCGATACCGGGTTCGGTGGCGAAGCCTTCGAGAGTTATTACGGCGCCTACAGCTTCGTTGCATTCTCCTGTAACGACACCTTCCTCAGCACGCCTGGATCGTGCAGCGGCGGGCCCTATACAACCAGTTATCCCAGCGGTCCCGGCCTGTGGTTTGACCAGGACAGTGGCTCGCTGGCCGCCGGTGCCAGCATGGACATCCTGCTGACCGTCCTGGTCCCGGATGGCGGTGTGGCACCCGACGGCACCTATACACTGTTCAATATCGGTTTTGGCATGGGTGTCGATGGCGAGGATGCCAACGGCAACTATCTCGATGCCGATATCTTCAGCTTCAGCACCGATTGCGGTGATGAGAGCTGTGCATTTACCCGCACCATCTCAGCGGTACCTTTGCCCGCGGCGGCATGGCTGTTCAGCTCGGCCCTGTTCGGCCTGGTGGTGGCGCGGCGCCGCAGCTGACCGCACCGCATCGCGATTCACAAGCCACCCCGCAGCGCGGGGTGTTTTTTTATCTGGCGCCGGCGCGTGCAGCGCTTGCATGCCCCCGGTGCTTTGCATAGAATCGGCGACCTTCAAAATGCCGTCCCCAAGCAGGGTTCCTGCTGCCAGGGCGGTATTGGCAAGACTGGTTCTGGCTGGCGTAGCTCAGCAGGTAGAGCAGCTGATTTGTAATCAGCCGGTCGGGGGTTCGATTCCTCTCGCCAGCTCCATTTTCCCACCGGAACGCATGTGTAGCGCGAGCCCCGCGGGGGCCCGGTCGCCGCACACTGCTGCGCGTTTTCCGGGCGGGCGTAAGTGGATAATTTTGTTGAAAAGAAGCGGTTGACAAGGGCATTAGGCATCCGGACAATATGCCGCCTTTCGGAGGGGTTCCCGAGTGGCCAAAGGGATCAGACTGTAAATCTGACGCGCGAGCTTCGGTGGTTCGAATCCACCCCCCTCCACCATGATTTTCGGCGACGCGATTGTGAACTTGCGCGCCAACTGGTTGAAAAGCCAGTAAATAATGCAGGTGCCACACGGGAACGGTGGGCAGGCATAGGAAGGCGTCGACTTCGGTGTCCCGCACGAGGGCCGTGGTCGGAGGGATGGCTGGACTATCCCGGGGCTACACAGGTGGCCTGGAGGCGAAGGCGGCAGCTAGCAAGTGATCGTCGCCCGGACTCCGCAGACAATCTGGTTAATGCAGGTCGCGGGTATAGTTCAATGGTAGAACCTCAGCCTTCCAAGCTGATGATGCGGGTTCGATTCCCGCTACCCGCTCCAGAGTTGGAAGGATAAAGCTCATATAGCTCAGTAGGTAGAGCACTTCCTTGGTAAGGAAGAGGTCACCGGTTCAAATCCGGTTATGAGCTCCATTCCAGTTCTGTCGTTTATAAGTGGTTATGAAGGGTTTTTACTCAGGCGCGAACCGGCAAGGCCGACGCCAGTGTTAAGGAGACTGTCGTAATGGGAAAGGCAACATTTGAACGCACCAAGCCGCACGTCAACGTGGGCACCATCGGTCACGTGGACCACGGCAAGACCACACTGACCGCGGCCCTCACCCGCGTGTGCTCGGAAACCTGGGGCGGCGCTGCTGTCGCGTTTGACGGTATCGACAACGCGCCGGAAGAGAAAGAGCGTGGCATCACCATTGCGACCTCCCACGTGGAGTACGACTCCCCGACCCGCCACTACGCGCACGTCGACTGTCCCGGACACGCCGACTACGTGAAGAACATGATCACCGGTGCTGCGCAGATGGACGGCGCGATCCTGGTGTGTGGCGCCACCGACGGCCCGATGCCGCAGACCCGCGAGCACATCCTGCTGTCGCGCCAGGTTGGCGTACCCTACATCGTCGTGTTCCTGAACAAGGCCGACCTGCTCGCAGAAGACTGCGGCGGTGCGGACTCCGAGGAATACGAAGAGATGAAAGAACTGGTCGAAATGGAGCTGCGCGAGCTGCTGGACCAGTACGAGTTCCCGGGCGACGACACCCCGATCATCTGCGGTTCCGCGCTGATGGCGCTGAACGGCGAAGACGAGAACGAACTGGGCACCACCGCGGTGAAGACCCTGGTCGAGACCCTGGACAGCTACATTCCGGAGCCGGAGCGTGCGATCGACCAGCCGTTCCTGATGCCGGTGGAAGACGTGTTCTCCATCTCCGGCCGCGGCACCGTGGTCACCGGTCGTGTCGAGCGCGGCATCATCAAGGTCGGTGAAGAGATCGAGATCGTCGGTATCAAGGACACCACCAAGACCACCTGTACCGGTGTCGAGATGTTCCGCAAGCTGCTGGACGAAGGCCGTGCGGGCGAGAACGTGGGCGTTCTGCTGCGTGGCACCAAGCGCGACGAAGTCGAGCGTGGCCAGGTGCTGTCGAAGCCGGGTTCTGTAACCCCGCACACCAAGTTCGAGTCTGAGGTGTACGTACTGTCCAAGGAAGAAGGCGGTCGTCACACTCCGTTCTTCAAGGGCTACCGTCCGCAGTTCTACTTCCGCACCACGGACGTGACCGGTTCGGTCGAGCTGCCCGAAGGTGTCGAGATGGTGATGCCGGGTGACAACATCCAGATGGTTGTGACGCTGATCGCGCCGATCGCCATGGAAGAAGGCCTGCGCTTCGCGATCCGCGAAGGTGGCCGTACCGTTGGTGCTGGCGTCGTCGCCAAGATCATCGAATAAGACCCAGTTGGGTCGGGGTTGTCGACTCCGACCCCTGTTTGGCCAAGCCGAACCGCCCTCCAAGAGGCAGTTCGGCTTCGTCGTCTAGGTTGGAAGATTTAGGCCAGTAGCTCAATTGGCAGAGCAGCGGTCTCCAAAACCGCAGGTTGGGGGTTCGATTCCCTCCTGGCCTGCCATTTTATGGCAGGGGTGGCGCACCGGCGTCACCAATGGCAAGAACAGGTGAAAGCCGCGCAGGCCCCGGGCAGTTGTCCGCCGGGCCTGGGTTTTCACGGGAAGGATAGAGATTGATGAGTGCTGAAACCACGACCAGCCGGTTCGACGGCCTGAAGTGGCTGGTCGTCGTCGCCCTGATCGCGGTAGCGGTAGTGGGCAACAACTATTATGCCGACCAGTCCATGCTGTACCGGGTGCTCGGCATCGTGGCGCTTGCCGTGGTGGCGGGCCTCGTTGCCCTGCAAACCGCCAAGGGCGCTGCATTCTGGGCGCTGGTCAAGGGCTCGCGCACGGAAATCCGCAAGGTCGTTTGGCCCACCCGCCAGGAGGCACTGCAGACCACGATGATCGTGGTGGCGTTCGTGCTGCTCATGGCTATTCTCCTGTGGGGACTCGACAGCCTGCTGGGCTGGCTGGTCTCGCAGGTCATCGGGTAACGGAAACAGGTAAAGGGTTTCAGCATGTCTAAGCGTTGGTACGTGGTTCACGCCTATTCCGGCTACGAGAAGAAAGTCGCGGCGTCGCTGAAGGAGCGCATCGAACTGCACAGCATGCAGGACCAGTTTGGCGATGTCCTGGTGCCCACCGAGGAAGTCGTGGAGATGCGCGGTGGCCAGAAGCGCCGCAGCGAGCGCAAGTTCTTCCCCGGCTACGTACTGGTGCAGATGGAACTCAACGATGATACCTGGCACCTGGTCAAGGAAACCCCGCGCGTGATGGGTTTCATCGGCGGCAAGGCGGATGCGCCGGCGCCGATTACCGAAGCGGAGGCGAACGCCATCCTGCAGCGCGTCGAGGCCGGTGTGGAAGCGCCGCGGCCCAAGACTTTGTTCGAGCCCGGCGAGATGGTGCGGGTTATCGACGGCCCCTTCAACGACTTCAACGGTGTCGTCGAAGAGGTCAATTACGAGAAGAACCGCCTCAACGTGGCGGTACTGATTTTCGGTCGCTCTACCCCGGTGGAACTGGAATTCAGCCAGGTCGAAAAGGCCTGAGGAATCGAAAAGGGGTCAGAGCCCTTTTTTAAAGCAGTTACCTGGAAAAGGGCTCTGACCCCTTTTCACACTGATGGGGAGCCCCAGTAGGCGCGAGCCGAAACGGCGTTATTACCCGGGAGACAAGCAATGGCAAAGAAAGTCGAAGCTTATATCAAGCTGCAGGTGCCTGCCGGCCAGGCAAACCCGAGCCCGCCCGTGGGCCCGGCGCTGGGTCAGCACGGCGTCAACATCATGGAGTTCTGCAAGGCGTTCAACGCCGAGACCCAGGGCATGGAGCCCGGTCTGCCGACCCCCGTGGTTATCACGGTTTACAGCGACCGCTCCTTCACCTTCATCAAGAAGACCCCGCCGGCGGCCGTGCTGCTGCGCAAGGTCGCGAAGATCCAGAAGGGCTCCGCTACCCCCAACACCAACAAGGTGGCCAAGGTCACCCGTGCCCAGCTCGAGGAAGTGGCTACCCAGAAGTGGCCCGACCTGACCGCAGCGGACATGGATGCAGCGGTACGTACCATTGCCGGCAGCGCTCGCAGCGCCGGTATCGAAGTAGAGGGGGTGAACTGAGATGGCCAAGCTTTCCAAGCGCGTTCGCGCGTACCGTGAAAAAGTCGATCCCCGCAAGTCTTACCCGCTGGAAGAAGCGGTCGGCCTGCTGAAGGAGTTCGCCACCGCCAAGTTCAACGAGACCGTCGAGGTCGCCGTGAACCTGGGTGTCGACGCCCGTAAATCCGACCAGGCTGTCCGCGGCGCGACCACGCTGCCCTTCGGCACCGGTTCCGAAGTGCGTGTCGCCGTGTTCACCCAGGGTGACGCGGCCGAGAAGGCCAAGGCGGCCGGCGCCGACTTCGTCGGCATGGAAGAGCTCGCCGAGCAGATCAAGGGCGGCATGATGGACTTCGACGTGGTCATCGCCTCCCCGGACGCCATGCGCGTCGTCGGCCAGCTGGGCCAGCTGCTGGGTCCGCGCGGCCTGATGCCGAACCCGAAGACCGGCACGGTAACTCCCGACGTGGAAACCGCAGTGCAGAACGCCAAGGCTGGCCAGATGCGCTACCGCACGGACAAGAACGGCATCATCCACGGCGGTATCGGCAAGGTTAACTTCGAGCTGGACGCACTGCGCGGCAACCTCGAAGCGGTACTGGCCGACCTGAAAAAGGCCAAGCCGTCGACTTCCAAGGGTATCTACCTGAAGAAGATCAGCCTGAGCACCACCATGGGCCCGGGCGTGACCATCGACCAAGCGTCGCTGGACCTGTAAGGGTCCCCGCCCCTCCGTCAAAAGAGGGGCAATGAAGAATATTGTCGGGTCGCACCCACAAGGCGCGGCCCCTCGATACCTCCCCAGGGATGGAGAGGTGGTCGGCCCGGAACGAACCCACAGGTTCACGCCGGGCCACTTTGAGGTCTTTTGGACAAGGCTGGGCGCAAGCCCGATCAGCTGAGAAAAGAAGGCCATCAAAGACCGTAGGTGTCACGGCCGCAGCGGTAGGCGGCACGGGCTTAATCCACGCGTCTTTCCGGGATCTCCCGGTAGCGCGGCAGCCTACGCAGATGGTGAATACGTTCACCAGGCAAGCGGTAGTCGCATAGTTTTGTGACTGCTTTAGTTAGCAATCCAGGAGTAATGCCAGTGGCAATTGGACTCGAAGACAAGAAAGCGATCGTAGCTGAAGTTAACGAGACAGCCACCAGTGCCCTGTCCCTGGTTATCGCCGATGCACGTGGCGTGACCGTGGACGGGATGACAGCTCTGCGCAAGGAAGCGCGTGAAAACCAGATCGTATTGCGTGTTGTGCGCAATACCCTGGCCAAGCGCGCTTTCACGGGGACCGAATACGAGTGCGTCAACGACGCCATCGTAGGCCCGTCCCTGTTCGGTTTTTCGATGGAAGACCCGGGCGCGGCAGCACGACTTTTCAAGGACTTCTCCAAGGAGAATGACGCCTTTGAAGTCAAGGCACTGGCGGTTGGCGGCCAGATGCTGGGTGCGGATCAATTGGATGTGCTGGCGAAGCTGCCGACGCGCGATCAAGCGCTCTCGTTGTTGATGAGCGTAATGAAAGCGCCGGCAACCAAGCTGGTTCAGACGATCAACGAAGTACCTGGAAAACTGGTTCGCACACTCGCAGCAGTACGCGATCAGAAAGAGGCGGCGTAAACCCCGCCTTTGGGAAATTTTTTACTCAGCTAGATAGGAGATATGAGTCATGGCTCTGTCCAAAGACGACATTCTGAATGCAATCGCTGATATGAGCGTAATGGAAATCGTTGAGCTCATCGAAGCAATGGAAGAAAAATTCGGCGTGACCGCCGCTGCTGCTGTTGCAGCTGCGCCGGCAGCTGCTGGCGGCGACGCCGGCGGTGCCGCGGAAGAGAAGACCGATTTTGACGTAGTTCTGACCGCCGCTGGCGAGAAGAAAGTCAACGTCATCAAGGTTGTTCGCGAAGTCACCGGTCTTGGCCTGAAAGAAGCCAAGGGCCTGGTCGACGGCGCACCTTCCCCGATCAAGGAAGGCGCTTCCAAAGACGAAGCCGAAGAGATCAAGAAGAAGCTGGAAGAAGCTGGCGGTTCTGTCGAGCTCAAGTAAGCTGGACGCCGCCCGCAGACATCCGGGCAAGGACGAGGCTGGTGGAGCGCAAGCCCACCGGCCTTTTCCCGCTTCATGAAAGACAGTTCCGACAGGTAGGTTGTTTCGGCAAAGCCGCCAACCAAAAGTGGGGTCAGATGAGACTTTTTGTGATGTCTCATCGCAGACGGGCATCAGAAAGAGTCTCATCTGACCCCACTTTTTAAACACGGCTTTGCCGAAGCAACTGCCACAGATCATGCTGGGGAGTACCGATGGCATACTCGTACACTGAAAAGAAACGTATTCGCAAGGATTTCGGCATGCTGCCGAAGGTAATGGACGTCCCTTACCTGCTTGCGATTCAGCTCGACTCTTACCGCAAGTTTACCCAGCAGGGGATTCCTGCATCCGAGCGCGGCGACTACGGCCTGCACGCGGCGTTCAAGTCCGTATTCCCCATCGTCAGCTACAGCGGTAACGCGGCGCTGGAATACGTCGACTACGCCCTGGGCACCCCGGTGTTCGACGTGGGCGAGTGCCAGCTGCGCGGCGTCACCTACTCCTGCTCGCTGCGGGTCAAGGTGCGCCTGATCATCTACGACAAGGACTCCTCCAGCAAGACCATCAAGGACATCAAGGAGCAGGAAGTCTACATGGGGGAAATCCCCCTGATGACCGAGAACGGTACCTTCATCATCAACGGTACCGAGCGTGTGATCGTCTCCCAGCTGCACCGCTCTCCCGGTGTATTCTTCGATCATGACAAGGGCAAGACCCACTCCTCCGGCAAGCTGCTGTACTCCGCGCGGGTGATTCCCTACCGCGGCTCCTGGCTGGACTTCGAGTTCGACCCCAAGGACCTGGTCTACGTGCGTATCGACCGTCGCCGCAAGCTGCCGGCGACCATCCTGCTGCGCGCCCTCGGTTACCAGACCGAGGAAATTCTGGACATGTTCTATGACGTCAATTCGTTCAACCTGAACGACGACGGCAATTTCCTCATGACCCTGATCCCCGAGCGCCTGCGCGGGGACGTCGCCACCTTTGAAATCAAGGCGGGCAAGAAGGTCGTGGTGGAGCAGGGCCGCCGGGTCACCGCGCGCCACATCCGCGAGCTGGAAAAGGCCAACATCACCGAGCTGGAGATCCCGCGCGAGTACCTGTACGGCCGCCCGCTGGCGAAGAACATCGTCGACGAAAAGACCGGCGAAGTGCTGGTCGAATGCAACACCGAGCTGTCCGAGGAAATCATCGGCAAGCTGGTGGAAGCCGGCATCACCAGTATCGAGACCCTGTACACCAACGAGCTGGACTGCGGCCCGTTCATCTCCGATACGCTGCGCCAGGACACCACCCGCAACGAGCTGGAAGCGCTGGTGGAAATCTACCGCATGATGCGCCCCGGCGAGCCGCCGACCAAGGAATCCGCCGAGAACTTGTTCCAGAACCTGTTCTTCTCGCCGGACCGCTACGACCTGTCCGCGGTCGGCCGCATGAAGTTCAACCGCCGCCTGGGCCGTGACGAAGTCACCGGCAGCGGCGTACTGGACCGCGAAGACATCGTCGACGTACTCAAGACCCTGGTCGGCATCCGCAACGGTAAAGGCATGGTCGACGACATCGACCACCTGGGTAACCGCCGTGTGCGTTCCGTGGGCGAGATGGCGGAGAACCAGTTCCGTGTCGGCCTGGTGCGCGTCGAGCGCGCCGTGAAGGAGCGCCTGTCCATGGCCGAGTCCGAGGGCCTGATGCCCCAGGACCTGATCAACGCCAAGCCGGTATCGGCTGCGGTCAAGGAGTTCTTCGGTTCCAGCCAGCTGTCGCAGTTCATGGACCAGAACAACCCGCTGTCCGAGGTCACCCACAAGCGCCGCGTCTCCGCGCTTGGCCCGGGCGGCCTGACCCGCGAGCGCGCGGGCTTCGAGGTGCGCGACGTACACCCGACCCACTACGGTCGCGTGTGCCCGATCGAGACCCCTGAAGGTCCGAACATCGGCCTGATCAACTCGCTGGCGACCTACGCCCGCACCAACGACTACGGCTTCCTCGAGTCGCCCTACCGCAAGGTGGTGGACGGCCAGGTCACCGACGAGATCGAGTTCCTCTCGGCGATCAACGAAGCCGAGTACGTGATCGCGCAGGCCTCGGCCTCGCTGGACAAGAACAACCGCTTCACCGACGAACTGGTCAACGTTCGCTACATGAACGAATTCACCGTCAAGTCGCCGGAAGACATCGCCTACATGGACGTGTCGCCGAAGCAGGTGGTGTCCGTGGCCGCGGCGCTGATCCCGTTCCTCGAGCACGACGACGCCAACCGCGCACTGATGGGCTCGAACATGCAGCGCCAGGCGGTGCCGACGCTGAAGAGCGACAAGCCGCTGGTGGGCACCGGCATGGAGCGCTACGTCGCCGCCGACTCCGGCGTGTGTGTCGTCGCGCGCCGTCCCGGCGTGATCGATTCCGTGGATGCCAGCCGTATCGTGGTGCGCGTCAACGACGCCGACGTCGGTGTCGACGAGGCGCCGGTAGACATCTACAACCTGACCAAGTACACGCGTTCCAACCAGAACACCTGTATCAACCAGCGCCCGATCGTGAAGACCGGCGACGCGGTGGCCCGCGGCGACATCCTCGCCGACGGCCCCTCGGTGGACATGGGTGAACTGGCCCTGGGCCAGAACATGCGCATCGCGTTCATGCCCTGGAACGGCTACAACTTCGAGGACTCCATCCTGGTTTCCGAGAAGGTCGTGAAGGAAGATCGCTTCACCACCATCCACATCCAGGAGCTGACCTGTATCGCTCGCGACACCAAGCTGGGGCCGGAGGAAATCACCGCCGACATCCCCAACGTGGGTGAGAGCGCGCTGGCCAAGCTGGACGAATCCGGCATCGTCTACATCGGTGCCGAGGTAGACGCGGGCGACATCCTGGTGGGCAAGGTCACGCCGAAGGGCGAAACCCAGCTCACCCCGGAAGAGAAGCTGCTGCGCGCGATCTTCGGCGAGAAGGCCTCCGACGTTAAGGACACCTCCCTGCGCGTGCCCTCCAGCACCAAGGGTACCGTCATCGACGTACAGGTCTTCACCCGCGACGGCCTGGAGAAGGACCCGCGCGCGCTGCAGATCGAAAAGCACCAGCTCGACGAGTACCGCAAGGACCTCAAGGAAGAGTACCGCATCTTCGAAGAGGCGACCTTCGCGCGCCTGGGCAACCTGCTCAAGGGCGCCAAGACCGTCTCCGGCGCCGGCCTGACCAAGGGCACCGCGCTGAACGACAAGGTGCTGGGCGAACTGGACCGCGAACAGTGGTTCAAGCTCAAGCTGGACAACGCCGACCTCAACGACGCGCTGGCCTCCGCCAAGCGCCAGCTCGACGAGCAGAACAAACTGCTCGAGGAGCGTTTCGAGGACAAGAAGCGCAAGCTGCAGTCCGGCGACGACCTCGCACCGGGCGTGCTCAAGATCGTCAAGGTCTACCTCGCCATCAAGCGCCGCATCCAGCCGGGCGACAAGATGGCTGGCCGCCACGGTAACAAGGGTGTGATCTCCGTGATCATGCCGGTGGAGGACATGCCCTACGACGAGAACGGCGAGCCGGTGGACATCGTGCTCAACCCGCTGGGCGTGCCCTCGCGCATGAACGTGGGCCAGATCCTCGAGACCCACCTGGGCATGGCTGCCAAGGGCCTGGGCGTGAAGATCGACCACATGATCCAGGAGCAGCGCAAGGTCGCCGAGATCCGCCAGTTCCTGGAGGCGATCTACAACAACGGCGCCGGCCGCATCGAGGATATCAAGTCACTGAGTGACGCCGAGATCCTGGAACTGGCCGGTAACCTGGTCGGCGGCGTGCCCATGGCGACCCCGGTCTTCGACGGCGCCGCGGAAGAGTCGATCAAGCAGCTGCTGGAGCTGGCGGACCTGCCCGAAAGCGGCCAGTTCACGCTGTACGATGGCCGCACCGGCGAGGAGTTTGATCGCTCCGTGACCGTCGGCTACATGTACATGCTTAAGCTGAACCACCTGGTGGACGACAAGATGCACGCGCGTTCCACCGGCTCCTACAGCCTGGTTACCCAGCAGCCGCTGGGCGGCAAGGCGCAGTTCGGTGGCCAGCGCTTCGGGGAGATGGAGGTCTGGGCCCTGGAGGCCTATGGCGCCGCCTACACCCTGCAGGAGATGCTGACGGTCAAGTCCGACGACGTGACCGGCCGCACCAAGATGTACAAGAACATTGTCGATGGCGACCATCGAATGGAGCCGGGCATGCCCGAGTCCTTCAATGTGTTGGTCAAGGAAATCCGTTCGCTCGGTATCGATATCGAGCTCGAGAACGAATAACCGGCCAACGAGATAACCTCGCGGAGGAAATACTTTGAAAGACTTACTGAATCTGCTGAAAGCCCAGGGACAGGTTGAAGAGTTCGATGCGATCCGCATCGGCCTGGCCTCGCCGGAGATGATCCGCGCCTGGTCTTTCGGCGAAGTGAAAAAGCCCGAGACCATCAACTACCGTACCTTCAAGCCGGAGCGCGACGGCCTGTTCTGCGCCAAGATCTTCGGCCCGGTGAAGGACTACGAGTGCCTGTGCGGCAAGTACAAGCGCCTCAAGCACCGCGGTGTGATCTGCGAGAAGTGCGGCGTTGAAGTCGCCCTGGCCAAGGTGCGCCGCGAGCGCATGGGCCACATCGAGCTGGCCAGCCCGGTCGCGCACATCTGGTTCCTGAAGTCGCTGCCGTCCCGTATCGGCCTGCTGCTGGACATGACCCTGCGCGACATCGAGCGCGTGCTCTACTTCGAAAGCTACGTGGTCACCGACCCGGGTATGACTACCCTGGAACAGGGCCAGTTGCTCTCGGACGAGGAATACTACGAGGCGATGGAGGAATTCGGCGACGAATTCACCGCCAAGATGGGCGCCGAGGCCGTGCAGGACCTGATGATGCAGCTGGACCTCGACCAGGAGATCGCCACGCTGCGCGAGGAGATCCCGGCGACCAACTCCGAGACCAAGATCAAGAAGCTGTCCAAGCGCCTGAAGCTGATGGAAGCCTTCGCCAACTCCGGCAACAAGCCGGAGTGGATGGTGCTCAACGCGCTGCCCGTGCTGCCGCCGGACCTGCGCCCGCTGGTACCGCTGGACGGCGGCCGCTTCGCCACCTCGGACCTCAACGACCTGTACCGCCGGGTGATCAACCGTAACAACCGTCTCAAGCGGCTGTTGGACCTGAACGCCCCGGACATCATCGTGCGCAACGAAAAGCGCATGCTGCAGGAAGCCGTGGACGCCCTGCTGGACAACGGCCGTCGCGGCCGCGCCATCACCGGCTCCAACAAGCGCCCGCTGAAGTCCCTGGCCGACATGATCAAGGGCAAGCAGGGCCGTTTCCGCCAGAACCTGCTGGGCAAGCGCGTGGACTACTCCGGTCGTTCGGTGATCGTGGTCGGTCCCGCCCTGCGCCTGCACCAGTGCGGCCTGCCCAAGAAGATGGCGCTGGAGCTGTTCAAGCCGTTCATCTTCGGCAAGCTGGAAGCGCGCGGCCTGGCCACCACCATCAAGGCGGCCAAGAAGATGGTCGAGCGCGAGCCCCCGGAAGTGTGGGACATCCTCGCCGAGGTCATCCGCGAGCACCCGGTGCTGCTGAACCGCGCCCCGACCCTGCACCGCCTGGGTATCCAGGCCTTCGAACCGGTGCTGATTGAGGGCAAGGCGATCCAGCTGCACCCGCTGGTATGTGCGGCCTACAACGCTGACTTCGACGGCGACCAGATGGCGGTACACGTACCGCTGACCCTGGAAGCCCAGCTCGAAGCGCGCGCGCTGATGATGTCCACCAACAACATCCTGTCGCCCGCCAACGGCGAGCCGATCATCGTGCCTTCACAGGACGTGGTACTCGGCCTGTACTACATGACCCGCGAGCGCATCAACGCCAGGGGCGAGGGCATGGCCTTCGCCAATGTGTCCGAGATCCACCGCGCCTACTACGCCGGCCACATCGACCTGCAGGCGCGCATCAAGGTGCGCATCACCGAGACCGTGATCCAGGACGAGGGCGATACCTTGGAGCGCACCGTGGTGGTCGACACCACCGTGGGCCGCGCCCTGCTGTGGGAGATTGTGCCCAAGGGTATCGGTTTCGACATGGTCAACCAGGCGATGACCAAGAAGGCCATCTCGCGCATCATCAACCAGTGCTACCGCGTGGTCGGCCTGAAGGCGACGGTTATTTTCGCCGACCGCCTGATGTACACCGGTTACGACTACTCGACCCGCTCCGGCGCGTCCATCGGCGTCAACGACTTCGAGATCCCGGAAGAGAAAGCCGAGATCATCGAGCGCGCCGAGGCCGAGGTACTGGAGATCGAGGAGCAGTACGCCGCCGGCCTGGTAACCCAGGGCGAGAAGTACAACAAGGTGATCGACATCTGGTCCCGCGCCAACGACCTGGTCTCCAAGTCCATGATGGAAGGCCTGTCCAAGGAGACCGTGGTCAACCGCGAAGGCGAAGAGGAGCAACAGGCTTCCTTCAACTCGGTGTACATGTACGCCGACTCCGGCGCCCGGGGTTCACCGGCCCAGATCCGCCAGCTGGCGGGTATGCGCGGCCTGATGGCCAAGCCGGACGGCTCGATCATCGAGACCCCCATCGTGGCGAACTTCCGCGAGGGCCTGAACGTACTGCAGTACTTCATCTCGACCCACGGCGCTCGTAAGGGCCTGGCGGATACCGCACTGAAGACTGCGAACTCCGGTTACCTGACCCGTCGCCTGGTCGACGTGGCCCAGGACCTGGTGGTCACCGAGGAAGACTGCGGCACCGACGCCGGCCTGTTGATGACCCCGGTCATCGACGGCGGCGACATCATCGAATCCCTGGGCGACCGGGTGCTGGGCCGCATCGTGGCCCGCGACGTGATGAAGCCGGGTTCCGGTGACGAGATCGCCATCACCGCCGGCACCATGCTCGACGAGCTGTGGATCAAGCGCCTGGAGGAAATGGGTATCGACGAGATCGAAGTGCGCTCGCCGATCACCTGTGAAACCCGCCACGGCATCTGCTCCTACTGCTACGGTCGCGACCTGGCCCGCGGTCACCGCGTCAACATCGGCGAGGCCATCGGTGTGGTCGCCGCCCAGTCGATCGGTGAGCCCGGCACCCAGCTGACCATGCGTACCTTCCACATCGGTGGTGCGGCCTCGCGGGCGACCGCGCAGGACAACATCCAGGTGATGAACGACGGTACCGTGCGCCTGCACAACCTGAAGACCGTGGAGAACAGTGACGGCAACCTGGTGGCGGTGAGCCGCTCCGGTGAACTGTCGGTGCTCGACACCCTGGGCCGCGAGCGCGAGCGCTACAAGCTGCCCTACGGTGCGGTGCTCAAGGTGAAGGACAACGAGAAGGTCACCGCCGGCGCCATCGTCGCCAACTGGGACCCGCACACTCACCCGATCGTCACCGAGGCGGCGGGTTACGTGAAGTTCAGCGGCATGGACGAAGGCATCACCATCAAGCGCCAGACCGACGAACTGACCGGCCTGTCCAGCATCTCCGTGATGGAAGCCGGTGAGCGTCCCGCGGCGGGCAAGGACATCCGTCCGGCCCTGACCCTGGTCTCCGACAAGGGCGAGGAACTGCACCTGCCCAACACCAACGTCCCGGCCCACTACTTCCTGCCCGCCCACGCGCTGGTCGGCCTGGAGGACGGCGCCAAGATCGAGGTGGGTGACGTCATCGCGCGTATCCCGCAGGAAGGCTCCAAGACCCGCGACATCACCGGTGGTCTGCCGCGTGTTGCCGACCTGTTCGAGGCGCGCAAGCCGAAGGAACCCGCCATCCTGGCGGAGATCTCCGGCACCGTGTCCTTCGGCAAGGAGACCAAGGGCAAGCGCCGCCTGGTGATCACCCCGACCGAGGGCACTGCGCCCGACGGTTCGGAAACCTACGAGGTGCTGATCCCCAAATGGCGCAGCATGTCGGTGTTCGAGGGTGAATTCGTCGAGAAGGGTGAAGTGGTCTCCGAAGGTCCGCCCAACCCGCACGACATCCTGCGCCTGAAGGGCATCGAGGAGCTGGCGAAGTACATCGTCAACGAGATCCAGGAGGTCTACCGCCTGCAGGGTGTGAAGATCAACGACAAGCACATCGAGGTGATCGTTCGCCAGATGCTGCGCAAGGTGATCATCACGTCCAGCGGCGACTCCACTCTGATCAAGGGCGAGCAGGTGGAATTCACCACCCTGCTCGAGGAGAACGAGCGCCTGCTGGCCGACGGCATGGTCGCCGCCAACGGCGAGCGCGAGCTGCTGGGTATCACCAAGGCCTCGCTGGCGACGGAGAGCTTCATCTCCGCGGCCTCCTTCCAGGAGACCACCCGCGTCCTCACCGAGGCGGCGGTTACCGGCAAGCGCGACTTCCTGCGCGGCCTGAAGGAGAACGTGGTCGTGGGTCGCCTGATCCCCGCCGGTACTGGCCTGGCCTACCACGACGAGCGCAAGCGCCGTCGCGAAGCCAGCTCGGAGATGGCGGTGTCCGCCCAGGAAATCGAAGCGGCACTCACCGAGGCTCTGCAGGCGGACGACTGATCGCCCGCGGCGCCCCGGCGCACAGCGTTACTGCAAGGGCTCACCCGCGAGGGTGGGCCCTTTTTCTTTGCGCCGTCCGGTGGCAGCCGCCGGGGTCAGAGTCGCGACTGCGACCCCTTGTAGCCGGCCCGCCGCGTGCAGCCGGGGTCAGAGTCGTGACTCTGACCCCTCAAGGCCCTGCGTCATCCCAGAATGTGAGCAGGTGCACTATCCGGACACGCCGACACCGGCAAGTGCCAGCTTTATGATGCAAATCCAGGGCGTTCCAGCTAATGTTCATAGAGAGATCAGGGGCATGGATGCAGTATGGAGAACAGGCCTGTGGGGACCATGAATCAAGCCAGGCGGGACGTGAGGGCAAGCGGCGCCGCTGCGCCCGTGCCAATTCGGCCCCCGGCCGGCGGAGCCGCGCGGTGATCTGGCAGTTGTTGCTGCGGGTGATCGACCCCCTGGTGCCGCGCAGCATCCGCGAGCACCAGCAGGTCGAGGAACTGGTGCGCGCGCGCTCCCTGGTGCTGATCACCCTGACCAGCTGCCTGGGTGCAGCCGGGGTACTGGCGGCCTCGCTGGTCTCGACGATTCTGCCCGAAGACATGCGGCTGATCTCCACGCTCGCCCTGCTCGCCCTGTTGCTGGGCAATGCGCTGGCACTGTGGGTGTTCCGCTACAGTGCGCGTTTCACCCTCGCCGCAAACATCTATGTCCTGAGCGTCTATCTCGCCACGGTGGGCACATTCCTGATGGCGGATGCCCCGGAATACGTGCATCTGCTGATGATGATGTTCTGTATTCCGGTGGTCATGTCCTATATTGCCGACCACACATCGGCGATAAGCTGGCTGGTTGTCATCACCGTTTCTCCCTGTCTCGCAGTGCTGGCCGGTAATCCCCTGGTCGGCGCCATGTTCCTCGCCTGCTGGTGGCTGGGTTGTTTCACCATGTTTTCGGCGCTGTGTATGGAGCAGTTCTACCGCGAGAGCATGCGCTCCCGCCTGCATATGGAGCGGGACCGCTTCGAGTTTGCCGCCGCCCACGACCCGCTGACCGGCCTGGCCAATCGCAACACCTTCGACCAGCGCCTGCAGCAGAGTATCGAGCGCTGCGCGACGACCGGCGAGCGCCTCGTGCTGGTGATGATCGACCTCAACCGCTTCAAGCCGATCAACGACTGCTACGGTCACCAGACCGGCGACCTGATCCTGACCACCGTGGCGCAGCGCCTGCGCAACCTGGTGCGCCGGGCGGACACCGTGGCCCGCCTTGGCGGCGACGAGTTCGCCATCCTCGTCCACAGTCGCGACGCGGACGGCATTGCCGCGCGCATTTCGCGCACCATCGGTGCGCCGGTGGCGGCGGATGGCCAGCGCCTGAGCGTGGGCTGCAGTACCGGGGTAGCGGTATGTCCCGATGACAGCCTCGAAGCCGGGGAACTGCTGCGCATCGCCGACGAGCGCATGTACGTCGACAAGCGCCGCCGGCGCATGGAAGTCGTGGTCTGACGTTGCTCTCGCAGGATTACTCCTGCGCCGCTTCCTCCTGCCCGGCGTGACGCCGGAACCATTCCAGGATCGCCGCCACCTTGCCCAGCAGTTGGCTGGGGCGCTTGTAGATGCTGTGTGAGGCCCCGGGCATGCGCACCATGGCGGTGTCGATGCCGCGCATTTTCAGCGCCTGGTAGTACTGCTCGGTCTCCGCTATCGGCGTGCGCAGGTCGGCCTCGCCGGTCAGCAGCATGGTCGGCGTGTTCACTTTACCCACCAGCGACAGCGGCGAGCGCCGCCAGTAGGCGTCGGGGTCGTCCCAGGGCATGGCGCCGAACCAGTACTGGGCGAAATACGGCGGTACGTCGGAGGTGAGCACGAAGCTGGTCCAGTTGATCACCGGCTTGGCCACCACCGCCGCGCGAAAGCGGTCGGTATTGCCGACGATCCAGGCGGTCAGGGTGCCGCCGCCGGAGCCGCCGGTGACGTAGAGCTGGTCGGTGTCCACGTAGCCGCGCGCGATTACCGCGTCCACCGCGGACATCAGGTCGTCGTAGTCCTGGCTCGGGTAGTTGTGGTGGATCTGGTTGGCGAAATCCTCGCCGTAGCTGGTGCTGCCGCGCGGGTTGGCGTACAGCACCACGTAGCCGGCGGCGGCGTACAGCTGGATCTCCGCGGCGAAGTGCGGGCCGTAGGCAGCGAAGGGGCCGCCGTGAATCTCGAGGATCAGCGGGTATTTCTTTTGTGGGTCGAAGCCCGGTGGGGTGGCCACCCAGGCCTGGATATCCCGGCCGTCGTGGCCGGACTTCAGCCACAGTTCCTGCACCGGCGCCAGATCGCGGTAGCCGAGCAGGTTGTCATTGAGCGCGGTGACGCGCTGGTTCTTGCCGCGGCGCCCGACGGAAATGTCCGCGGGAGCGGCGGCCGAACCCGAGGTATACGCGTAGACGCCCTTGCCGCCCACGGCGAAGTTGGCGCCTGTGTAGGGACGGCCCAGGGACAGGCCGCCGAGGTCGCGCGCCAGTTCATCGATGTTGCCCGAGAGGTCGACGGCGGCGAGTACGGTATCGCCGCGGTCGTCGTAGCTGAACAGGATGTGACGGCCGTCCGCCGACCACTGCGGGTCCTGCGCGCTGCGGTCGAGGTCCGGGAGCAGGTCGCGGCGGCCGCTGCCGTCGGCGTTCATCACATACAGGTGGTTGCGCTGGTAGCCCAGGCGCTGGTCGTCGTAGCCGAGGAAGGCAATGCGCTTGCCATCTGGCGATACCACCGGGTGCGAGTCCGGACCGTCGCGCTCGGTGAGCGCGGTGATCGCACCGGTCGCGATATCCACGCGGTAGATCTCGCTGTTGCCGATGCGCATCTCCCAGTCGGGATCGCGGTTGGCGGAGACGAACAGGGCGCTGCCGTCCGCCGCCCAGGCGATACCGCCACCGTGATGGAAATCGCCCGAGGTGACCTGCCGCGGGCTGCCGCCTTCCGCGGGCATGATGAACACCTGGGTGAAGCCGTGGTCCCGGTTGCCGCTGCCGTCGTCCCGGTACAGGGTGCGGTCCACAATCACCGGCGAATTGGCCCACTCGGCGCCCTGGGGCGCGCGCGGCAGGCTGCCCATGGTTGGCGCATCGGCGGCCACACGCATGGAAAACGCCAGCCACTGTCCGTCCGGCGACCAGGCCAGTTGGCTGGGCTTTACTGGCAGTCGGGTCAGTTGCGCGGTGCGCGGCACGTCCAGCCAGGTGACGAACAGCTGGGAACCGATGTCGTCGCGATCGATGTAGGCGACGCGGTCGCCCTGTGGTGAGAGCACCGCGCCGCTGACGTTTTTCGCGCCGGTGGTCACGGGAGTCTCCTCGCCGCTGTCGATGTCCAGCAACCACAGGTTGCTGCGCGAGCGGTCGCGCATGATATCCATGGAGTGACGCAGGTAGAGCAGGCGCTCGCCGCGGTTGTCCACCAGCGGGTGGCTGGCATAGCGCAACTGGAACACGTCCTCTGGCGCGAACACCGGGCCGGGTGCGCCGCGCGCCGCCAGGCTCGCGAGGCACAGGCAGGAAAGCAGGGCAAACCCTGCAATTCGACGGGAGGTCATCATGGGTTTCTCCTCGAGTGGTCGGTGCGGTCGGGCTGCCTGTGCGCGCTGCGCGGACGGCGACTCCGCCTTTTCCCCCTCAGGCGGTATAGTACGGCGCAGAAACCCGGGGAGATGAGTCTTGCGATTAAAACACAAAACAGCACTGGTGACCGGTGCGGCCAGGGGCCTGGGCGCGGCGATTTGCCGGGCCTTTGCCGCCGAGGGAGCACAGGTGGTGGTCACCGACGTGGACGAGACGGCGGGCGCCGCGCTGGCCGCCGAGCTTGGCGGTATCTGGCAGCGCCTGGACGTCGGCGACGAGGACAACTGGATTGCCGTGATGGCGCAACTGCGCGAGCGCGGCGTGGCCCTGGATATCCTGGTCAACAACGCCGGCGTGATCGGCATCGGTGACGGCGCGCCGCAGGACCCGGAGCACGGCGACCTGGCCAGCTGGCACGCGGTGCACCGCATCAACCTCGACGGCACGTTCCTCGGCTGCAAGTACGCGATCCGCGCCATGCGCGAGCGCGGCCGCGGCTCGATCATCAACATGTCCTCGCGCGCGGGACTGATCGGCGTACCCGCCGCGGCGGCCTACGCGTCATCCAAGGCGGCGGTGCGCAACCACACCAAGACAGTGGCGCTGTACTGCGCTCAGCAGGGGCTCGATATCCGCTGCAACTCCATCCACCCGGGCTCGATCATGACCCCGCTGTGGGACCCGGTGCTCGGCGAGGGCAGCGCGCGCGAGGCGGCGATCACCGCCTTCACCGCGGGCACGCCCATGGCGCGCTTCGGCACACCGGAGGAAATCACGCCGCTGGTGGTGTTGCTGGCTTCTGACGAGTCCACCTACACCACCGGCGCCGAGTTTCATATCGACGGCGGCGCACTGGCCGGCTGAGGCAGGGCGCAGCGGCGCTCGTCTGCTGCCCGCCAGCTCGCGCCGACGGGTTCTGTCCCGGCCCGGGAATCGCTACAGTAGGTAGACACGATAATCACAACAGCAGGGAGAACCCGCGGTATGAGCAAGCCCAATGTATCCATCACCACGCCACAACACACCCTGGACGCCTACCTGGCGACGCCCGAGGGCGAGGGGCCCTGGCCCGGGGTGGTCATCATCCACGACATCTTCGGTCTCACCCCGGTTGCTACCGGCCATGCCGACTGGCTGGCCAGCGAGGGTTTCATGGCCATCGCGCCGGACCTGTATTCCTGGGGCGGTACCCTCAAGTGCGTGAAGGCCACCATGTCCGACATGCTCAAGGGCGAGGGCGCGGCCTTCGACGATATCGACACGGTGCGCCAGTGGCTGTCGGACCAGGCGGGCTGCAGCGGCCAGATCGGCGTTATCGGGTTCTGCATGGGCGGCGGCTTCTGCCTGTTGCTGGCCTCGGGCCACGACTTCCAGGCCTCCGCACCCAACTACGGGATGCTGCCCAAGCAGGAGCTGGAGGACGTGTTGCGCGGTGCCTGCCCGGTCATCGCCAGTTACGCCGGCAAGGACAAGCAGCTACAGGGCGCCGCGGCGAAGATCGAGGCGGCGCTGGTCAGCAACGGCGTGCCCCACGACGTCAAGGAATACCCCGAGGCCTACCACTCCTTCATGGACGACCACCACACCCTGGTGCCGCGCATCCTCGGCAAACTGCTCGCACTGCGCTTTAACGAGAAGGACGCAGCGGACGCGCGCTCTCGCATCAGCGCCTTCTTCCGCGACCACCTGGCCGCCTGAGCGCGCTGCGACATAACCGGAGAGTATCGATGACCCAACGCCATTTCGTGCAGACCTGCTACGTCGTACCGGATCTCGAGGCGGCGATGCAGCGCTGGCTGGATACCACCGGCATGGGGCCGTTTATCGTCATGAGTCACGTCAGCCCCAGCGACGGCTTTTACCGCGGCCAACCGGATGACCTGGAGATGAGTTGCGCCTTCGTGCAGGCCGGCCCGATGCAGATCGAGTATATCCAGCAGCACAGTGACGGCCCCTCGGTGTACCGCGATATGTACGCGCCGGGGGAGGGCGGTTATCACCACCTGTGCTACTTCGTCGACGACCTCGACGCCGAGATCGCCTATTACCGCGAGCGCGGTATCGACGCCGCCTACCTGGCGAAGTTCGGCGACCTGCGTTACGGCTACTTCGACACCCGCGCGCAGCTGGGCGGGTTTACCGAGGTGCTGCAGCGCGAGCCGGGCGTGCTGGGCTTGTTCGAATCCATCGCCGAGGCGGCGCGCGACTGGGACGGCAGCGACCCGGTGCGCTATCTCGATCTCGGATAGCTCTGGCCGGGCCCGAAAGGCTCAGTCGAAGTCGTCGCTGTCCGGCAGTTCCGGTGGGTCGCCGCCGGCGTCACTGGCGTCCGGGTCCTCGATCGTAGCCTCGGTATTCGGGTTGTTGGGGTCTACCGCGGCTGCCTCGCCCGCCGGCTCCCGCGCCGCGGCGCCGGCCTGCCAGGCCATTTCCTCCACCTCTTTTTTCGGCGTGGCAATGGCGATGTGGAAGGCGGCGAAGCCGGGCAGCACCACCTGGTTCAGGGCCATGCCGATAACCCGCCCGTCGTGGGGTGAATAGATCTTCGAGCTGATGTTGGTGATCGGGTCGGTGACCTCGCCGAGCAGATCGCCCTTGCGCACGCGGTCGGCGAGGTTGACCACGCTGAACAGGATGCCGCCGCGGTCTGCGCGTACCCACACCGAGCGGTAGTACACCGGTTCCGGGTAGCCCCACAGGCTGAAGCGCTCGATCATGCCCATCTTGCTCATCAGGGTGGTGATGCCGTCCACCCCGTGTTCCACCGCGGCCTCCTGCAGGCGCATCGATTCGCCGGCCTCCAGGGTAAGTGCGGGAATGCCCGCTTCCACCGCGGCGCGGCGTAGGCTGCCCGAGGCGCCGCCGCTTTGCAGTACCACCGTCGTGCCGAAGGCCTCGGTGAGTTCGCGAACCTGCGGGTAGCGCAGGTCCGCGCGCAGCTGCGGCATGTTGGTGCGGTGGAAGGAGCCGGTGTGCAGGTCGACCAGCGCGGAGCAGTGGCGGATGACGCCCTCGAAGAACGAATGCGCGATGC
The DNA here is from genome assembly GCF_004745945.1 of Mangrovimicrobium sediminis. Classification (GTDB taxonomy): domain Bacteria; phylum Pseudomonadota; class Gammaproteobacteria; order Pseudomonadales; family Halieaceae; genus Mangrovimicrobium; species Mangrovimicrobium sediminis. Next base: position 118,926 of record NZ_SRLE01000002.1, read on the forward strand.
GCGAGGCCGAACTGCCGGAGGGATTCCCCGGGAAGTAGCGGTTAAGGTCGCGGCGGTCGGCCAGGTAACGCGAACTGCGGTGAAAGCCCTGCAGGTTGACGATGGGCACGCCGATTACCGTGCCCACCAGCGATTCCTTGTCCAGGTTGTAGAGGATGCGGCGCACGATCTCGATGCCGTTGAGTTCGTCGCCGTGCAGCGCGGCGGTGAGACACAGCACCGGGCCCGGGCGCCTGCCGTTGACGATCAGCACCGGGGTGGGTGTGGCGATGCCCTCCAGGGTGTGGCTGGGCGACCAGGACAGGCGCGTTGTGGTGGCCGGGGGAATCTCGGTGCCGAGCAGGACCAGGGTCGGTTCGGGCGGTGCCGGGGGGACTTCTTCCTCGGCGATCGGGACGAGCACTTCCTGCGGATCGTCCGGTTGCACCTCGGTACCGGCGGGTTCGACCACGGGCGGTGGTACAACTGGTTCTTCAACTACCGGTTCATCGAGTTCTACGCTGACCGCTTTCGCCGGAGTGCCTTCGGCGCCTTCCGCGGCCTCTACAGGTGCGGCTTCAGATGCGGACTCCGGCGTCGCGCCGGACGCTGCTTCCTGTGCCTCCAGCGCGGGCGTTGGCGACTCCACCGCCAGCGCCGATAGCGCCAGCAGTGCACCCAGGCCTGCCGCGGCCAGCACGCGTATTGTCAGTTGCCCCGTCACCAGTTGCGGATTGCCGTTGCTCGTCCGATGGGTTGTCGATAGCGCGGGTATCCGGCGGACACCGCTGGCGCCAGACTACCGTATTCCGCTCACGCCGGGTAGTTGCGACACACCCGCTGCAGGCTTCGGTGGCGAGCGTTGGCGGGCTGTGCAATGCAGCGGCATTAGCCCGGGTGGGCTAACGATGCTTGTCCCTCTGTGGGACTTAAGCCCCGTATGTGCGAAAAGCTGTGACGTCCCTCACAGTACGGGAAAGTGGGTTGGACGGGTTGCGGGTCTTCACTTAGGTTTGATACAGGTGTGCGTAATCGTGGTTCAAGCGCAGCGTACGCACCGGAAAAAGGGAGTGACGCAGCGCGCGCTATTTTCCCCGAATCAACTAACTGGGCCACCCGCGGGGCGGTCACGGAGTAAGGCTGTGACAGCGGAAGCAACCATGCAGACGATACGCCGGGCGCCGGGCCTGGACCGCGCCGACCCGGGCGTGTACCGCCAGTTGCTGGACACCATGGGCAACGCCAAGTCGGTACGCACCCACCGCGATTTCTTCGAGTGGCTGCAGGGCGACGTGTACAACTGGATTCCGCACCAGACCCTGCTCGCCGCCTGGGGCGACTTCACCCGCGGTGAACTGTCCTACGATGTCGCCTCCTCGCTGCACGGTCTCAACACCAGCATGCTGGCCAGCGTGCGTGGCCTGGACTACACGGTCACGCGCCTGTTCGAGGCGGTCAGCAAGTCCAGCCGCGGCTGGATCTTCTTCAACGACTTCCATCGCCTGGCCCGCGAGTCGGGCATGGATGTGGACTCGCATTTTTACCGCACCACCACCGCCACCTCGCGCGGCCTGCTGGCCTGTGCGATGCGCGACGAGCGCGGTCGCCAGGACTGCCTCTACGTGTTCTCCATCTCCGCGGAGCACGCCGCCCTCGACGAGGTGGTACTGCGCCTGCTGTTGCCCCACCTGGATTCGGCACTGCGCCGGGTCGAGTGCCTGCCGCCGGCGGCCACCGAACAGGAACAGGTGATCCGCCAGAACGTCGAGTCACTGAGCGACCGCGAGCACGAGGTGCTGACCTGGGTCAGCCAGGGCAAGTCGAACGAGGAGATCGGTACCATCCTCGGCATCAGCCACAACACGGTTAAAAATCACCTGAAGCGCATCTTCAACAAGATGGGTGTCACCGCCCGCTCGCAGGCCGTGTGCGTCTACCTGCAGGGCATGGCGAGTAATTCCCGCTGAGCTTTTCGCTCGCTTTTTGCGGGCGTTTTTCACCTGATTGTTCCCCGGAATCGACGAGCCGCCCCGCTACCGCGGTGAGCGGCCGCAGCGCGATTGACAGCATACCGCGCCGCGTAGAACCATAACTCCCGTACCCCACAAACTTCTCGCCGCGTCGCTAGCGCGGTTTTCGGCGAGTGCTATACAAGAGGAAATTCCATTGAATACAACACCCGTTCGTATCGCCGCCTTCGCACTGTTTTCGCTGTTAACCGCAGGTTGCGTGTTCATCGATGGCGAGCACGTGAAGGACACTGACTGGGAAGTCGAGCAGCGCGACAACCGCGCGGCGATCAGCAAACTGGAAATCGGCATGACCCGCGAAGCGGTCCTCGACCGCCTCGGCACGCCGAACGATTCCGAGGCATTCACCGCCGACGGCGAGGAAGTGCGTGTGCTGTTCTACCGCACCCGCCACACCACCTCGGATGGCCGCACCACCCGCGACGAAACGACGCCGCTGGTGTTTCGCGGCGACCGCCTGGTCGGCTGGGGGGACGAAGTCTACAGCGACCTGCGCTGAGCGCGATTCAAGCGTGCGGGCCAGCGCGCCGAAATACGTCTAGTATCTGTAGGGCCGGCACCCGATGCGGTGCCGGCGCTGCGGTACCCAGAAATTTCGGTAAGCGCCAGACAACCAGGGGAGCGTCGGACGCATGCACGAACTGCCCAGCAGCTTTGCCCAGGTCCCGCCCGCCGGGGAACCCAAGCGCCGCTTCATGCGCCACCCCTCAGATATTCCCATCCAGGTCCGCGCCGAGGGCCTGGCCGCCGCACCGGTGAGTCTGCACAACATGAGCCTCGGCGGCCTGTGCTGCGAGACCGGCCAGGCGCTGGACACCGGCACCCCGATCAGCATCCGCATTCCGCTTATCGATACCGACTACGAAGGCCACGGTGTCGTGGTCTGGTGCCGGGCTCTGGGGGCGCGCTACGAGGTCGGTATCCAGTTTGTCGAGGAGCGCGAGGCGTTCAAGGGGCGCATGGTCGAGCAGGTGTGCCGCATCGAACGCTACCGTCGCCGTGTCTTCGAGGAAGAGGGGCGCGTCCTCGACGGCGAGCAGGCCGCGCGCGAGTGGATCGCGCGCTTTGCCGGCGCCTTCGCCGCGGCGGAGGCGGACGATATTCCCGGTCGCGAGGTGTGAAACCACCGGGTTCGGGACAACGCTGTTGACTACCGTTTATATTGGTGACAGTATCATGCCACCAAAATAATCCAGCGAGAGTCACAGCCATGACTGCACAAACCGAAACCAGCGCGGACGCCCCGGTCTACTGGGACCCTTACCGTCCGGACCTCGGCAACGACCCCTACCCGACCTTCCGCCGCCTGCGCGAGGAAGCGCCGCTGTACCACAACCCCGAATACGGCTTTTACGCCCTCAGCCGCTTCGCCGACATCGAGGAGCACTTCGCCAACTGGGAGATCTTCAGCTCCTCGCGCAGCGATATCCTCGAGTTCATCCAGGCCGAGGAACTCGAAGTGCCCCCGGGCATGTTCATCTGGCAGGACCCGCCCCAGCACACCGCCTACCGCGCGGTAGTGGCGCGCGTGTTCACGCCCAAGCGCATGAACGCCCTGGAGGCGCAGATTCGCGCCTACTGCGCGCGCTGCCTCGACCCGCTGGTGGGCACCGACCGCTTCGATTTCATCAGCGACCTCGGCGCCCAGTTGCCCGGCGGCGTGATCGGCATGCTGCTGGGTATTCCCGACGAGGACCGCGACGCCGTGCGCGAGCGCGTCGAGGGCGCCCTGCGCACCGAGGAAGGCAAGCCGATGGAACTGGACCAGGCGGCCTATGTCGGCGAGGGCTTCGAGGACTACATCGACTGGCGGGTGAACAACCCCTCGGACGACCTGATGACCGAGTTGCTCAACGTCGAGTTCAAGGACGACACCGGCACCCTGCGCAAACTGACCCGCGACGAGATCCTGATTTTCGTCAACGTGCTCGCCGGCGCCGGCAACGAGACCACCTCGCGCCTGATCGGCTGGTTCGGCAAGGTGCTGGGCGACCACCCGGACCAGCGCCGCGCCATCGCCGCCAACCCGGCGCTGGTCAACCCCGCCATCGAGGAGATCCTGCGCTTCGAGCCGCCGGGACCTTCCGTGGCGCGCTACGTGATGAAGGACGTGGAAGTGCACGGCCAGGTCGTGCCCGCGGGCAGCGTGATGCTGTTCCTGCTCGCCTCGGCCAACCGCGATTCCGCGCGCTTCCCGGATGGTGATACTTTCAACATCCACCGCGAGGGTCCGCCGCATATCACCTTCGGCCGCGGCATCCACTCCTGCCTGGGTGCTGCGCTGGCGCGGGTCGAGGGCCGGGTGGCGCTGGACGAAGTGCTCAAGCGCTTCCCTGACTGGACCGTAGACACGGCGAACGCCAAATTGTCCTCGTCCTCCACCACGCGCGGCTGGGATACGCTGCCCAGCTTCATCGGCTAGGGTCCGCGCATGGCGAAGATCACCTACATCGGCTTCGATGGCGAGGAAAACGTGCTGGACGTGGAGAACGGGCGTTCGGTGATGCAGGGTGCGGTGAGCGAGGGCCTGCGCGGTATCATCGGCGACTGCGCGGGCTCCTGCTCCTGCGCCACCTGCCACGTGTACGTGGACCCGGCCTGGTTCGACAAACTGGCCGAGCCGTCCGAGATGGAGGCCATCCTGCTCGAGGAGGTCTGCGACCCGCAGCCGACCAGCCGCCTGTCCTGCCAGATCACCGTCAGCGATGCGCTCGATGGCCTGGTGGTGCGGATGCCGGAAAAACAGGTCTGATGCGCTGTCCCGGGCCGGCTGTGGTGGCCGGCCCGGGGCAGCATTCTTTCAGGGTTGGTTGATCACCCGGAGACGATCGATCCGTCAGAGTTGGTCGATCACTCAGAGCTGGTCGAGCGTGGCGTCCAACTCGTCGACCATGGACTCGAACACCGCCAGCGCCGCGTAGATCGGCTCCGGCGAGGTCATGTCCACTCCCGCTTTCTTCAGCAGTTCGATCGGGTAGTCGTTGCTGCCCGAGCGCAGCATTTCCAGGAAGCGGTCGCGAGCCGGTTCACCCTCCTCGAGAATCTTCACTGCCAGTGCGTTGGCGGCGACGAAGGACGTCGAGTACTGGTACACGTAGAAGTTGTCCGTGCGCAGGAAGTGCGGGATACGGCTCCACTCGCTGGCGTTGAGCGGGTCCGCGACCACCGCGTCGCCGTAGAAGTCCTCGAACACGTCGGCATAGATGCCGTTGAGTACGTCCTGGGTCAGGGCCTCGCCGCCCTCGACCTTGGCATGGGCGCGCATCTCGTAGTCGGCGAAGGACGCCTGGCGGAAGAAGCCGCCGCGGAACTCGTCGAGATAGTGCTGCAGCAGGTAGGCTTTCTCCTTCGCTGTTTTCGCATCCTTGAGCATGCTCTGGAACAGGATTGCCTCGTTGGTCATGGAGGCAATCTCGGCGATGAAGATGCGGTAGTCGCCGTAGGTGTAGGGCTGGGTGCCGCGCGACATGTACGAGTGCAGCGAGTGGCCGTACTCGTGGGCCAGCGTGGACACGTCGTTGAGGGTGCCGGAGTAGTTCATGGACAGGAAGGGCTTGGAGTCGTACATGCCCCAGGAGTAGGCGCCGCCGCGCTTGCCCTTGCTTTCGAAAGCGTCCACCCAGCCCTCGTCAAAGCCCTTCCAGTACAGGGCGATGTAGTCCTCGCCGAGCGGGGCCAGGCCGCGTGCGACAATTTTCTTGGCCTCCTCGAAGTCGATGTCCTCGAACGGGCTCTCGACCATCGGCGCGTACATGTCCCACACCTGCAGTTGGTCCAGGCCCAGCGCCTTGCGCCGCACCTCGAGGTAGCGCTGCAGCTGCGGTGCGCCCTCCTTGGCCACGCGCACAACGTTGTAGTAGACCTCTTCGGGAATCGCGTTGCGGTAGGTGGCGGCCTGCAGCGCGGAGTCGAAGCCGCGGGCGCGGGCGAAGAAGATGCGGCTTTTCACGTGGCCTTCGTAGTTGGCGGCCAGGGTGTCGCCGTGTTGCTCGTAGGGGGTGAACAGGCCCTTCCAGGCCGCCTCGCGGTAGGCGCGGTCGGAACTGGCCAGCGCGGCGCCGTACAGGCCCTTGGTCAGCTCCACGGTCTCGCCCTTGTCGTTGACCACCTCGCCGAAGCTGAGGTCGGCGTTGTCCAGGGCGCCGAACACGCTGGAGAACTTGCCCAGCGGGTCCGAGGCCATGGCCAGCAGCGACTCCTCCTTCTCGGACAACGTGTAGGGACGCATGCGCGACTGTTCATCGAGGAAGTGGCGGTAGGGTTCCAGGCCCGGGGTGCTGGCGATCATCGACTCCAGTTTTTCCTCGGGGATCGCCACCAGCTCGGGGGTCATGAAGGAAGTGAGCGTGGACAGCTCCGCGGCCAGAGATTGCGAGCGCGAGTAGCGCGCGCTGTTGTCGCTCACGCGCATGTCCTCGAAGGACTTGAGTCCGGAATAGACGAAGATTTTCTCCAGCCGGCGGCTCAGGCCCTCGTAGGCCTGGATCGCCTCGAGCAGGGTCTCACCGCTGTCGGCGAGGTGGCCGGAGAAGCGCTTGATGCCCTGCATGTCTTTCTGGAATTGCTCGACGTCCGCCTCCCAGGCGGCGGCCGAGGCGTACATGGAGGACAGGTCCCATTTGTACTGGTCGGGAATCTCCGAGCGCTCTTTGGCCTGGGGGTAAGCGGAAAGGGCGGTGCCGCCCAGTGCGAGTGCGAGGATACAGCGTGAAAGTAAACGCCTTGGTGCCATGGGGTTCTCCATTGCCGGTCTGATTTTTTGAGGATCGGTCGGGTTTCGCCACCGCCGCCGCGGACTCGTCGCGCCAGTGCCGGATGCAATGACCTGCCTATAAGACGAACGAAGGGCGCGGTCCTTCAACCGGTTCCGCCGCCGGCGATTCATCAAATGGTCACGCCAGCCCGCTAGCGTGGCCTGATTCGAACCGGGCGGCAAGCGCCCGGGAAAGCAGCGGTATGGGGGACAGTGCTATGGGCAACGACAAAACGGGTGACAACGGTAGCGGCAACTCTGCGGGAATGACGCGCAGGCAAGTGCTGCGCAGCGGTGGTGGCGGCCTCGCCGCGCTGGCCCTGGGGACGGCGGGCCTGCCGGCCATGGCCGGCCCCCTGCGCCCGTGGTCCCTGGCGCGACTGGGGCCGCTGCAGGCGCCCAACGAGCTGGGTTTTCGCCTGCCGCAGGGCTTCAACGTGCGCGTAGTGGCCGAATCCGGCCTGTACGTGGCCAGCGGCGACGTGCCCGGGCGGCTCGACTACCGCTGGCACAGTTTTCCCGATGGCGGCGCCACCTTCGCCTGCGACGACGGCGGCTGGATCTATGTTTCCAACAGCGAAACCGCGAGTTTCCTCGGCGCCGGGACTTCCGCGCTGCGCTTCGATGCCAGCGGTGCGGTGGTCGACGCCTATCGCATTCTCGGCGGCACCAATGGCAACTGCGCCGGCGGGCCGACCCCCTGGAACACCTGGCTGTCCTGCGAGGAGATCGACTTCGGCCGGGTGTTCGAGTGCGACCCGCACGGCATCGAGCCGGCGCAGGAGCGCCCGGCCCTGGGTTACTTCAAGCACGAGGCGGTCGCCGTCGACACCCTGTTCGGCCACCTGTATCTCACCGAGGACGAGGGCGATGGCCGGCTCTACCGCTATGTGCCGGACGGCACCGACGAGCTTGGCCGGCTCAACCTGTCCGCCGGCCGGCTGCAGGTGGCCGCGGTGGATGCACAGGGCTACGTGCGCTGGCTGGACCTGCCCGACGCCAACCCGGGCCTGCGCGACACCCCGACCCGGCAGCAACTGCCCGAGAGCACCGCATTTCGCGGCGGCGAGGGTATCTGGTACAGCGACGGACAGGTCCATTTCACCACCAAGGGCGATAACCGGGTGTGGCGGCTGGACACCAACCTCAACCACCTCGAGGTCATCTACGACGCCGCGACCGCAGCCGACCCCATGCTCACCGGCGTGGACAACCTCACCCTGTCCTCCGGCGGCGATATCCTGGTGGCCGAGGATGGCGGCGACATGCAGATCGTGGTCATCGACCGCTGGGGCCACATGGCGCCGCTGCTGCAGGTGGTCGGCCAGGACGGCTCGGAGATCACCGGCCCGGCCTTCAGCCCGGATGGCCACCGCCTGTACTTCAGCTCCCAGCGTGCGGCCGCCCTGCGCGGTGGCGACAAGGGCCTGGGCGTGACCTACGAGCTCACCGGCCCCTTCGCCCGCTTCCTCGCGCCGGCCTGAGCCGGCCCGCACTGGCAATCCTCCCGGGAAGGTAATAGCCTTCCCTGTCATTGCGCGCAGCCGCGCCGCAACCGCCGCTTTTTTTGCAGGAGGCCTTCCATGCCAGCCCTTCGACGCCTACTCGCCGCAGCCTTCATGTGCTGCAGCGCATCGACCTTCGCTGCGCAGCCGGCCACCGCGCCGGCGCACGAGGCCGCGCAGCAGATCACCGACAAGTACATGCGCGACTTCATCCGCGAAATCTCCAGCGACGCCTACGAGGGTCGCGGCCCCGGCAGCCGCGGTGACGCGAAAGCCCGCGCCTACCTGGTGCAGCAGATGCAGGCCCTCGGCCTGCAGCCGGGCGCCGCCGGCGGGCAGTGGGAACAGCCTTTTGACCTGGTGGGCGTCGAGGCGCAGCAGCCACCCAGCTGGACCTTCCAGAAGCGCGATCACGCCCTGGTCCTCAAGCAGTGGGACCAGTTCATCGTCTTTAGCGGCGTGCAGCAGTCGAAGGCGCGCCTGGTCAATGCGGAGCTGGTGTTCGTCGGCTACGGCATCCAGGCGCCGGAATACGACTGGGACGACTACAAGGGCGTGGACCTCACCGGCAAGGTGCTGGTGATGATGAACAACGATCCGGACTGGGACCCGGCGCTGTTCGCCGGCGACACCCGCCTGTGGTACGGCCGCTGGGACTACAAGTACCTGAGCGCCGCGCAGCAGGGCGCCGCGGGGGCGATTATCATCCACACCTCGCCCTCCGCCGGCTACCCCTTCCAGGTGGTGCAGACCTCGTGGACCGGCGTGCAGTACGAACTGCCCGCCGGCGACGAGCCGCGCAGCCAGGTCAAGGCCTGGGTGAGCGAGGACGCCGCCCGCGAACTGGTCGCCCTGGGCGGCTTCGACCTGGACAAGCTGCGTGCCAGCGCCCGCGAACGCGACTTCCGGCCGGTGCCGCTGGGGGTGCACACCTCGCTGGCGATGAGCGTGGAGGTCGAGCGCGTGGAGACGGCCAACGTGCTCGGCCTGATCCCGGGCAGCGACCCGGTGCTCAAGGACGAGGTGGTCCTGCTCACCGCGCACCACGACCACCTGGGTATCGGCACCCCCGACGCGAGCGGCGACACCATCTACAACGGCGCCATGGACAACGGCGCCGGCATGGCCCAGGTGCTGGCCATCGCCCGGGCGATCAAGGCGTTGCCCGAGGCGCCGCGGCGCTCGCTGCTGGTCGCCTTCGTCGCCGCCGAGGAACAGGGCCTGCTGGGCTCGAAGTGGTACGCCGAGCACCCCACCTTCGCGCCGGGGCGTATCGCCGCCAACGTCAACTACGACGGCGGCAATATCTGGGGCGATACCCACGACGTGACCTACATCGGCCTGGGCAAGTCATCCATCGACCAGATCGCGACCCTGATCGCCGGCGAGCAGGGCCGGGTGGTGAAGCCCGACCAGTTCCCGGACCGCGGCTACTACTACCGCTCGGACCAGTTCAGCCTGGCCAAGATCGGCGTGCCCGCCATGTACCTGGACACCGGTACGGATTTCGTCGACCGCCCCGCCGGCTGGGGCCGCGAGCAGAAGGACCACTACACCGACCACAGCTACCACCAGCCCAGCGACGAATACAAGGAGAGCTGGAACCTGGACGGCATGCTGGATGATGCCCTGCTCGGCTACTGGACCACACTGGCGCTGGCCAACGCCGACACGCTACCGACCTGGACCCCCGGTGACGAGTTCGAGGCCGCCCGCCTGCGCGCCCTGGAGGCGTTGGACACCCCCTAGACCCGTTCGCGCACCTGCGGCGGGCCGCCTCCGCCGCAGGCCCGCCCCGGCGGCGATCAGGCACCCGACTTTAGGGTGTAACTCCCTGTCAAAGCGCCGATTTCCCGTTTTTGTGACACGCCCCCCAAACCTGCGGCGCGGCGCTGTATTTGCACGGGGCCTACCCTTATTCTGCGCTGGAGTCACGGTGGTGAGAGGGACTTCACGACAGATCTACAGGAGGCACAGGATGATGGGGTTTGCCACCCATCGTGTAGCGCAGCGCATGCAACCCAGCAGTCCCGGCCTGCGGCAGGGTGGTTTCACCCTGCTGGAGGTTTTGATTGCGGTTGCTATCGGCTCCATCGTCCTGACCATGGGCATGTCCGCCTACACCGAGCACCAGAAGCGCGTGCGCCTGGAGCTCGTCGTCGCGGACATGAAAATGGCTGAGCTGGCCATATTCAGCTACTTCCAGGATTACCAGCGCTACCCCCCCTCCCTCGCCGACGTCGGTTTCACCAAACTGGACCCCTGGGGCAACCCCTACCAGTACCTCAACATCGCTAATGCACCAGCGCCCGGAAAGGGCAAGGGCAAGGGCGGCGTCGGCAAGATGCGCAAGGACAAGAACCTGGTGCCCATCAACAGCGACTACGACCTCTACAGCATGGGTCCGGATGGCCGGTCTGTCGGTCCACTCACCGCCAAACCCAGCCGCGATGATATCGTGCGCGCCAACAACGGTGCTTTCATCGGCCTCGCCGCGGACTACTGAGCGGGCGCCCCGTGTTTATTCCCCGGCTGAAATTTCCCCAGGAGCGGATAACCCGCCGCCTGTTCGCCATCTTCACCTGGCTGGCCCTGGTACCCGTGTGCCTGCTGTCGCTGGTGGCGCTGAGTTATGTCAGCAGCACTTCCCAGGAGCAGATCAACAGCGTACTGGATCGCGAGGTCACCACCTTCGGCGATACGCTGGTGGGCCGCCTGCGCCTGGCCGAGGAGCGGCTGATCTTGTTCGACCACAATCTCGATACCGACGAGCCGGGGATCGCGCGCAGTTGGGCAGAATTTGACGCGCTGCCGGACGGCGACCTGGTATTCGGCGTGTTGCCGGCCAGTGCCTTCGCCGCCGATGCCGAACAGGCCGAGCACTTTGGGCGCGGACGCAGCCTGCTGGTGGTGCGCGCCCTGGGCGGCGGCAAGAGCGCGGTGTACTTGCTGCACAGCGACACCGGGGCACATGCGGACCACGCCTTTGCCGCGGTGCGCATCGGCAGCCACTTCATGCTCGGCGACCCGACGGCGCGCGACTACACCCGCGACTATTGCGTGTACCTGCCCTCCGGCACGCGCCTGTACGCCACGGACCACAACCTGTGCCGGGAATTCGGCTCCTCCGCCAGCGTGTTCAAAGGCCGGCGCAGCCTGAATACGGGCAAAGGCCTGTACTACATGACCTATCGCAGCCTGTTCCTGCGCGAGCGCTTCCTGGCGCAGGACTGGAAGGCCAGCATCGTGACGCGCAGCGCGGAAGTGCTGCAGGTCTCGCAGATCTTCCGCAGTCGCTTTGTCATCTTTGCCAGCCTGGTGCTGCTGGTGGTGTCCCTGTTGAGCATCCGCCTCATCCGCCGGCAGATGGCGCCGCTGTCGGCGATCATGGAAGGCATCGACCGTGTCTCGCAGCAGGACTACGACGAGCGCGTGGAGGTGCACAGCGGCGACGAATTCGAGGAACTGGCCGAGGCCTTCAACCAGATGTCCGGCCGCGTTTCACAGCAGCTGGCCACGCAGGAGTCGATGTCGGAGATCGACCAGATGATCCTCGCCCGCTGCAACCGGGAGGATATCCTGCGCATCGTGCTGCGCAAGACGCTCAACGTGCTACCCGGCGACAGCGTCGCCCTGCTCATGCCCGAAGCCCGCCACGCCGCGCGCCTCTTCTGGCTGGACGACAACTGCGACGAGGGCTTCCAGGCCGCCGAGGTGGAACTGCTGGACGAGGACCGCAAGCAACTTATGGAGCTGGGTCCGCGACTGGTGGATGTCACGGCGGACCTGCTGCCCCTGTTCCTGCTGGTGCCTTATATCGACAACTGCCGCTCGCTGCTGCTGGTGCCAATTACCCTGGAGCGCGAGCTGGTAGCGGTTGCGGTCATCGGTTTCACCAACAAACACCGCGCCGACCCTGAAGAAATCGAGCTGGCCGCCCGCTATGCGGACCGCATAGCCGTCGGCCTGTCCAACGCGGAGTGGGAGGAGCGGCTCTATCGCCAGGCCCACTACGACAGCCTTACCGGCCTGCCCAACCGCATGTCGCTGACCGACCAGTTGCGCCTGCAGATCAACCAGGCGCGGCGCGACGCCGGCAGCTTCGGCCTGCTGTTCGTCGACCTGGACAACTTCAAGCTGGTCAACGATACCCTGGGCCACGATGTCGGCGACCAGTGCATCCGCGAGATGGGCGAACGACTCAGCCAGTGCCTGCGCGAGGAGGACGTGGTCGCCCGGCTCGGCGGCGACGAGTTCGTGGTGCTGGCGGTGGACGGCGGCCAGGAGGTGGCGGACGTGCCGGCGATGATTGCGCTGGCCAACCGCATCCTGCAGGCCGCGGACCAGCCGATGACGATCAAGGGTTACGACTGGCGTTCCAGCGCCAGTATCGGTATCGCGCTGTACCCGCGCGACGGCGAGACCCCCGAGGAGCTGATGAAGAACGCGGACCTCGCCATGTACCACGCCAAGGCCACCGGCCGCGGCAAGTTCCACTTCTACTCGGAGGAGCTCAACGCCCGCTCGGAAGAGCTGATGCGCCTGTCCGTGGAGCTCAAGGCGGCGCTGTCGCAGCGGCAGTTCGAGGTCTACTACCAGCCCAAGGTCGACAGCAGGAGCCTGGATATCGTCGGCGCGGAAGCGCTGATCCGCTGGAATCACCCGCAGCGCGGCCTGCTCTCGCCGGCGCATTTCATCGACGCCGCGGAGAGCCTGGGCCTGGTCAACCAGCTCGGCGACTGGATTCTCGAGGATGTCTGTCGGCAAATCTGCGAGTGGCGCGGGACCGCGCTGCCGGTGGTGCCGGTCTCGATCAACGTGTCCGCCAACCAGATCCGGCGCGACAACCTGCTGCAGTTGCTCGAGGTGCAACTGCGGCGTTACCAGCTGCAGGGCTCAGACCTGGAACTGGAGATCACCGAGGGCGTGCTGGTCACGCGTATCGAGGAAACCGTCAGCGTACTCAATGCGATTCGCGAGCTGGGCACGACGATCAGCATCGACGACTACGGCACCGGCTATTCCTCCCTCAGCTACATGAAAACCCTGCCGGTGGACAAGCTGAAGATCGATCGCTCGTTTATCACCAGCCTGTGTTCGGACGAGATCGACCAGGCCATCGTCAACTCCACCATCATGCTCTCGCGCAGCCTCGGCCTGAAGGTCATCGCCGAGGGCGTCGAGGAAGCCGGCCAGCTGGCCATGCTGCGCGAGTTCGGCTGCCACGAGATCCAGGGCTTCTACTTCAGCCCGCCGGTGCCCGCCGGGCAGTTTGCTGACTTCCTCGCCCAGGGTATCCCCGGTCTGGAGCACTGCGGCTGAGACTGGTCACTGCTGCGCGTTCGGCCAGCGACTTGTTATAGTGCCGGCTGTGACAAACCCGGGTAGCGTTGCATGACCCTCTTCACATGACTCTCTCCACATGACCATCTTCCAGTGGCTCGCCGGCTCGGCGCTGGCCCTGTTGTGCGCCGCGGCCGTATTCGTCTGGTGGCCGCGCTGGCGCCGCCGGCGTATGCTGCGCCAGCCGTTTCCCGCCGCCTGGCAGGCGCACCTGGCGGAACTGCCCTGGTACGCCCGCCTGCCCGCCGCGCTGCGCGAGGAGTTGCAGCGCCTGGTGCGGGTGTTCCTGCATGAAAAACAGTTCGTCGGCTGCGAGGGCCTGGAGGTCAGCGATCGCATGCGCGTGATCGTCGCCGCCCAGGCCTGCCTGCTGCTGCTCAACCGGCCGCATCGCGGCTACCGCGACCTGCGCTGGGTCTATCTGTTTCCCGGCGAGTTCCGCGCCCTGCAGCCGGAGTACGACGAGGCGGGGGTGGTCTCGCATCGCCGCGGTTCGCTGCTCGGCGTGTCCTGGGAGAACGGTCGTGTGGTCCTGGCCTGGGACAGTGTGCTGCAGGACCTTGCCGACGCCTCCGACGGTCGCAACGTGGTGCTGCACGAGTTCGCCCACCAGCTGGACCAGGAGGACGGCGCCGCGGACGGTGCGCCGCTGCTTTACACGCGCGAGGGTTACCGCGACTGGTCGGCGGTGCTCGGCCACGAGTACCATCGCCTGCAGGCACAGCTGGCGCGCGGCCGGGAGAGCCTGATCGACCCCTACGGCGCCAGCGATCCGGCGGAATTTTTCGCCGTCGTCACGGAGCTGTTCTACGAGCGCCCGGCGGCCATGTCCAGCGCCTACCCCAAACTGTTCGAGGTATTGCACGGCTACTACCGGGTGGACCCGCGGGACTGGCGCTGCGATGCCAGGGGGCCGAGCCTGGAGGGGGAGGGTACCGGCTGGCCGGGCACCTGTCGCACGCCGCCGCTGCGACCGCCGGTGGCGGACCTGGATACGTTGGACTGACGCCACTTTGATACGGAAGGACTGAGACATGATTGGAACAACTTCAATTTCAGTGACAGGCATGAAAAGGCATTGGTTCTGGCCCGCCGCGTTCGCTGTTGCTGCTATCAACGCTTTCACCATCGTTATCGATGGCTGGCAGGCGCCCCAGCTCAAGGAGTTTGGCGTAATTTTTGATTTCGCCGTGCTGATTCCGCTGCTCTACTTTTTCTGCTATCGGAAGTTGGGTAAACAAACCCTGGTACGAACAATCGCTTTCGCATGCCTTGGTTTTTGGGTGGCTGGGAAGATTGTTCCAGATACACACCATTTGCTGATTGATCAGCTTGCCTGGGTGCGCTACCTCGGGCTGGCGGTCCTGGTTCTTATTGAAATCCGCATCGCCACCGAAATCTGGCGCCTGGCATTTTGCAGTCGATCTGAGGACGCGAGCGAAGCGATAAAGTTGAAAGCCGAACAGGAAGGTATGCCGCCCTGGGTCGCAAAACTGATGGCCGCCGAAGCGAAATTCTGGAAAAAATTGCTGCAGGCCGTTCGCAGCATCTTCGATTGCTCTCGCTGAGCACGCAGAGCAAGTCAAGAACGTGGTGCTGCACGAGTTCGCCCACCAGCTGGATCAGGAGGATGGCGCCGCGGACGGTGCACCGCTGCGCCAGCGGGCCGAGCCTGGAGGGGGAGGGCACGGGTTGGCCCGGTCATTGCCGCACTCCGCTGGCCTCGAAGTTTGTTGCAAATGAGAATCCATCTCACTAACATCAATCCCCTGGGGCGTCGCTGACAACGACAGCGACGTTTTTCTAGCGAGGGGGAAGCCGATGTATCTACTGACGGGCGTGGTCCTGCTGGCCGTGGGTACTGCGGGGCTGTATTGGTCCTGGCGGCGATTGCGCTTTGCCGGCGCCTGGCTAGTCACCACGAGTTGGCTGGTGATCGGCATGTCGCTATGGGCGTGGTGTGCGGGACTGGGCGCGGAAATTGGCCTCGCCGCCGGACTCCTCGGCCTCAGCCTGTGCGGCGGTGCGCTGGTGGCGCTCAATCTCGAGCTGCGTCGGCGCCGCGCCCTGGCGGAGGCCGCTACGGGGCGCATTGAGATCACTCCGCGCTCCTGGGGCCGGCACCTGCTCCTGTTTGTGGTGAGCGTGCCGCTGGCCGGTGCCGCGGCGATTATTGGCAGTGTCTACCTGTGTCGCCTGCTGCCCTGGCATCCTACCAACGAGATGGCGCTGGCGGTGTTCCTGGCACCGGTGGTCTGGGGCCTCGCCGCCTTCTGGGCCTGCGCCGACCCGCGCCCGGCGCGTCCCGCGCTCGCCTGCCTGGCCTTTGCCGCGCTGCCGGCGGGCCTGCTCTACCTGTGAGGTTCCCGTGAAATTCAGTCTCTCTCCCGGGCTGGTCAGGCAGTCCCTGGCCAGCCATTCCTGGCTGGGTCTGCTGGCTGGCGCGGCCATGTACCTGGTGTGTCTGTCCGGCACCCTCGCCGTGTTCTACCCCGAGTTCGAACGCTGGGAGCAGCCCGCGGTGGCGGAATTCACCGTTTTCGACCCGGCGCTGCTCGAGGGCGCCTACAGCGAAGCCCTGGCCCGTGACAGCGAAGCAACCGAACACGTGTTCATCGGCCTGCCGTCGCCGGGCATGCCTCGCGCCAGTGTATCCACGGACAACGGCGGCTGGTTCGTCAATGGCGACGGCAGCCTGGGCGAGCCGGTGGCCCACGAGTGGACCCACTTCCTGCTCCACCTGCACCTCTACCTGCACCTGCCCGAGAGCTTCGGCATGATTGTGGTGAGCCTGCTCGGCGCGCTCCTGTGCGGGCTCATCGTCTCCGGTGTGCTGGCCCACCCGCGCCTGTTCCGCGACGCATTCAGCCTGCGCCTGCGCGGCTCGAAGCGCATGGAGCAGGTGGATATCCACAACCGGATCAGTGTCTGGGGGCTGCCTTTCCACCTGATGATCGCCGTCACCGGCGCCTACTTCGGACTCGCCTCGCTGGCCATCTTGGTGATTGCCCAGGCCTACTTCGACGGCGATACCGACCGCGTGGTCGGCGAGCTGTTCGGCCCGGAGCCGCAGCTCGAGCAGCGCCTGGAGGGACCGGCGGCGGTGGCCAGCGCGGTGCACCAGGTGCGCGCGATGGCCCCGGAGGTCACCCCGATCTACGTCACCCTGGAGGAGGTCGGCACTCCGCGGCAGTTCATCGAGGTCGGCGCGCAGATGCCGGAGCGGCTGATTTATTCAGAGGTCTACCGCTTCGACAGCGCGGGCCGATTCATCGACCGCGCAGGCTACAGTGACGGCGAGGCGGGCAGGCAGGCGGTGTTCTCCAGCTACCGGCTGCACTTCGGCCACTTCGGCGGGCGCCCGGTCCAGTTCGCCTACCTGGTGCTCGGACTGGGCCTCAGCGTGGTGGCGGTGACCGGGATCAACATCTGGTTCGCCCGGCGCAAGTCCCGCGATGCGCTGAACAGCCTGTGGACGGGGTTCGTGTGGGGCACGCCGCTGGCGCTGGCCGCCAGCGCGGTGGCCCTGGTGCTGCTGGCGGTCCCGGCGGCGCCAGTATTCTGGCTGTTCCTGGTGGCCTGCTGCAGTTTCAGCCGTTACCTGGATGACGATCGCCGGGCGCGGCGCGCGCTGCTGTGGGCCGGTGCCGGCGCCATGCTGTTGCTGGCCGCCGGCCACGCGCTGAAGTTCGGCGGTGTCGCGTTCAGCGGCGCCGCCCTGTGGGTGAATGTTGGCCTGGTGTTGTGTGCCGCGGCCTTTGCGCTGGGCGCGCTGCGGCCGCTGCCGGCCCGCGACGCCGCCGTGGAGGCGGCGCCCGAGCCGGCCTGAGGGCGATGGATCAGAAGCGGTAGGCGACCCGGCCGACGACGGTCCGCGCGTCGCCGGGGAAACAGTCGCCGCGGGCCAGGCAGGCACCGTAGTAGTCCTTGTCGGTGAGGTTGCGCACGTTGAGGGTGAAGTCCCAGTGCGCCATCTCGTAGCCCAGCATCAGGTCGCCGAGGGTGACCGAGGGCGTCTTGATGGTGTCCAGGCCACCCCAGCGCGCGCTCATGTAGCGCACCCCGACACCCGCCTTGAGCCCGGCCAGGGCGCCGCTCGGGCGATAGCCGATCCAGGTGGAGGCCTGGTCCTCAGGCACGCTGTCGACGCGGTACCCGTTGGCGGTCTCGGTCTCCAGGTGGCTGAGATTCAGTTCCACGCTGAAATCGCCAAACTGCGCCTGGGCCTCCAGTTCCACACCCTCGAAGCTGGCCTTGCCGCTTTGCTGCTCCACCAGGTTGGGGGCAGAAAGGGGGTCCGAAAGGTTGCTCTGCTCGATATCGAACCAGGCCAGCGTCACCAGCAGCGGGAAGCTGTCGGGCTGGTACTTGATGCCGGCCTCGACCTGCTCGCCCTCCTGTGGGTCCAGCGGCTGCGGGTTTTCCGGGTCGCCGTTGTCACCGATCACCGGTTCGAAGGAGGTGGCGTAGCTGATGTAGGGCGCGAGGCCGTTGTCAAACTGGTAGAGCACGCCGGCGGCGCCGCTGAAGGCATCGTCCTTCTGTTTGGCGCCGGCGGTCTCGCTCTCGGTCTTGTCGTAGCGCAGGCCCAGGGTGATGCGCCAGTCGCCGATGCTGACCTGGTCGTTGAGGTACAGGCCGTAGTCGACGCTGTCGGTGTCCGGGCGATCGACGACGCGCTCGTTGATGTAGTCGGTGGGCGCGCCGGTGTACACCGGGTCGAAGAGATCGATCCAGTACTGGTCGCCGAAGAAGTCGTCCGGGCCGCCGGTGGCGAAGCTGTAGCCCAGCGCGAAGCCATAGAAGTAGGCATCGCTGCCGGTGGTGACATCCTGGTACTGGGCGCCCATCAGTACCTCGTGCTCCAGCGCGCCGGTGGCGAACTGCGCGCGCAGGCGGGCGTCCACTGCAGCCTGTTCGGAGGTGGCGTCGTTGCGGTAGAAGGTGCGCGGTACCGTCCCGTCCCCGTACAGGCTGCCGTCCGGGTTGTAGACGTAGCGGTCGCCACCGAGGAACGCGCTCCAGGCCTGCTGGTAGTCCGCCTGCGCGTCGGTGTAGCGCGCGGTCAGCTCACCTGACCAGGTGTCGTTGAAGCGGTGATCGGCCAGCAGGGTGACGGCGGTGGTGGTCGCGTCGTAGCGGTTGAAACCGGGCTCGCCGGTATAGGTGCTGCTGTCGATGTGGCGGCCGTTGGGGGCCTCGTACAGGGTGCCGTAGAGGGGCAGGAACTGCGCGGCGGTGTCGCTCTCGATCTCGGTGTAGTTGAGCAGCAGTGTGATATTGGTGTCCTCGCCGGGGCGGAAAGTGACCGAGGGGGCAATGACGATGGAATTGTCGTCGACGTGGTCCACCTGGGTCTCGGCGTCCCGGTAGACACCGACCAGCCGGTACAGCCAGCGGCCGTCGGCGTCGAGGGCGCCGGTGGAATCGAAGGCCAGCTGCTTGCGGTCGAAGCTGCCGTACTCGGCGACGATCTCATGGGCGGCCTCAGCCCGCGGCCGCTTGCTCACCACGTTGACGATACCGCCGGGGGAGCCCTTGCCGTAGAGCACCGAGGCCGGACCCTTGAGGACTTCCACCTGCTCCAGCGTGTAGATGTCCGGCCGCGTGTTGTTGTAGTTGCCGAACAGGGATTGCAGGCTGTCCTGGTACTGGGGCACGTTCAGCCCGCGCACGCGTAGCCAGTCGCCGCGGGTGGCGAAGCCGTAGGTCTCGCCGGTAACACCGGCGCTGTAGGTGAAGGTGTCGTCGAGGACCAGCGCGCCCTTGTCGAGAATCTGTTGCTGGCTCTCGATGGAGACCGAGCGCGCGGTCTCCATGATCGGGACGCTGGATTTCAGTGCGGAATAGCGCGAGAGCTGGCCGGTGACTATCACCTCCTCCACACGCTCGGGGTCTGCATCGGCCTGGGCGGCGGTGGACAGCGCGCCGCAGAGCAAAGCAGCCAGGGGTTTTCTCGAAAACACGTTGGGATCTCCATGGTTGTTGTCGGCAGGGTTATAGTCCGCATGCTATTACAGAATAAGCTAAATATAAATAATAATGATTATCATTTAAGTATTGCGAGGGAGATTGGCTCGGCCGGTGGTATCCGGCCCTACAGGCAGTGGGGCCAGGCCGGTGTCGGGTTTGAGGTCGGGCCAGGATCATGCGTGTGGCGGGCCGGCGTGGAAGGTGTGGCCATGCCAGCGCGGAAGTTGTGGTTGCGCCGGCGCGGAAGTCGTGGCCAGCGCCCGGCGCAGGGGCGGCAACTTCGCCTGGCAACCCGTGGCCAGCGAAGCGCGTTGCACACGCGAGACTGACGGCGGGCGGAATCTCTATAATGCGCCGCTATGCGCCGTTCCATCGTCCATCGTATTTCTCCGCGCGTTGCGCTGCTTGTCCTGTTGTTGTGCTTGTCCCCGTTCCCGGCGGTCGCCGCAGGCGCGGATGAGGGCAGCAGCCGCTTCCAGCGCGCGGTCGGCGCCGTGGCCGCGGCACAGGACGCGGCGCTGGCGGCGCGCTTCGCGGATGCCGCGCTGTTGGAGCTCGCCGAGGTCTACCTCGCCGAGGCCGACCTGGCGCGCAGTGAGGTGCGCTCCGGAAACAACGGACTGGGGCTGGAGGCGTGGTCTGCCGCCGTGGAACGCTACGCCGCCGAGCTCATTGCACTGGCGGACGCCGCGGCAGCTGGTTCGCCGGTAACCCTGCGCCGTTATCCCCGTGAAGTACCGGCGATCAGCGTCGAGCAGCGCACGGTCATGCTTTCACACCCGCGCGCGCCACAGCAGGCGATGTATGAACAGGCGGTGCTGGCGCGTTTCTGTACCGGCGGCATCTGCGACCGGTTGCTGGCGACGCAGGTGCAGTCGATACCGCTGGCTTCGGCCAGTGTCCAGCCGCGCTGGGAATTCAGCGCCGGCAACTCGCTGTGTGTTTACCGCGGTCTGGCCCTGCGCTTCGGCCCCGCCGGCGACCTCGCCCGGCGCCGCGACCTGTGCCGGCAGTTCCTGCAGGAGGCCGAGACCCTGGCGCTGGAGATCGCCCGGCAACAGCGCCACGGCGTGGCCGTGGAGTGGCCGCACCTGCGGGTTCTCTCACTGCAGGGTCGCCCCGGACAGCTGGCGCGGCTCAACGAACTGGGCGACACCGTGTTCGCCGAACTGCCGCTGCTGGCCAGTACCCCGGGTATGCCCGCCGCCATCGCGTCCTGGTTGCGCGGGCGCAGCAGCGGTGCTGGGGACGTTGCACTGGAGCTTGCCGCCGGTGACCTGGGCTGGGAGTAGGCGACTCCCGGCGCTGTTGGTGCTCGACCCGGCCAGCATCCCGTCATCTGCAAGCACAGCGGTGTCGCCCACCCGCGCAAGAAACAAATGAGGAATTTGTGACAGTTTCGTGATTACTCCGATAGAGCGTGAATCGCACACTGGCGATCTCCACTCACCAGGAATGCAAAGTCATGAAAAAGTCGCTATCCATACTCTCCCTGTTGTCGCTGTGCTCGCTGCCGGCGGGCGCTGCAGACATCGACATTGAAATCACCAACCTCACCCACGGCAGTTTTTTCACACCGTTCCTGGTCGCGGCGCACGCGGACAACGTGAGCCTTTTTGCCAGCGGCGAACCCGCCAGTGCCAGCCTGCAGGCGATGGCCGAGGGTGGCGACATCAGCGGCCTGGTGGCCGATGCCGAAGCCGTCAACGCAACGCTGGTGACCGACCCTGCAGGGGGGTTGCTCGCGCCGGGGCAGGCCGCCAGCACCAGCCTCAATACCGACGACGCGCCGGACAACACCCGGCTGTCGATCGTGGCGATGATCCTGCCCAGCAACGATGGTTTCATGGGGCTCAACAGTGTCGAGATTCCCAGCGAACCCGGGCGCTACATGTTCAGCGTGAACGCCTACGACGCGGGCACCGAGGGCAACGATGAAATCCTCGGCGGCGGTGCCCCGGGTGATCCGGGCTTCCCCGCGCCGCCGCCGGTGATGGCGACCAGCGGTACCGGCGGCACCGGTGTCGCCGCGGATGCCGAGGGCTTCGTGCATATCCACCGCGGCGTGCTCGGCGACGCCGACCCCAGTGGTGGCGTGAGCGATATCGACGCCACGGTGCACCGCTGGCTGAACCCCGTCGTGCGCGTTGTCGTCACCGTAAACTGAGGGCGGCCCGATGAAACGATTGCTGATACCCGCGCTGATTGCGCTCGCCGCCGGCTGTAGCGATAACAACTCGAACTCCAACCCGAGGCCGGACGAGACCACGCCCCCCGAGCCGGAACCGGTGGTCAACGCCATTTTCGAGGTGGGCGTGGTCAACCTCACCAACGGCCAGCCGCTGTCACCCATTGCGCTCGCGCTGCACGATGACAGCTTCGCCGCCTTCGCCGTGGGCGCGCCGGCCAGTGCCGGTCTCGAGCTGCTGGCGGAGGGCGGCGATAACAGCCAGCTTCTGGAGGAAGTCGAGGGACGCGTGGAAGCCAGTGGCGAAGCGCCCCTGGGTCCGGGCGGTGAGGAGACCTTTGTCCTCGAACTCGATGGCGACGACGTCAGCGACCTGCACCTCAGTGTGGTGAGCATGCTGGTCAACACCAACGATGCTTTCACCGCGCTGAACGGCGTGGACGTGTCCGCGATGGAGGTGGGCGATACCTGGATGGTGAATGCCGTGGCCTACGACGCCGGGACCGAAGCGGACAGCGAAGCGGCCGGCACCATTCCCGGACCCGCCGACGGCGGCGAGGGCTTCAACGCCGCGCGCGATGACGCCGCCGACCAGGTGACCATGCACAGCGGTGTAGTGACCTCGGACGATGGCCTGCCGACCTCGGTGCTTACGCAGATGCATCGCTTCGACAACCCGGTCGCGCGCTTTACCGTGACCCGCACGCAGTAGAGTACGGCCGGCGCAGTAGCGATACTGCGCCGGTGCTCGTCGGGCGTTTGCGGCTGGCCCGCCGCGAGGTTTACCGCCCCTTGCGTGCGTTGGCAAACGCCGCGGCGAAGGCGTTGTTGGCCGGCGGATTGCTGTCCTGGCGCTTTGGCTGGCGCGGCGGCTTGCCGCCGGAGCGCGAACCACCGTCGCGGCGGCCGCCCTCACCGCGCTCGCCGCCGCGACGGGAGCCGCGCTGTGCGCCCTCCTCGCCGGCGCTGTCGGACAGACGCATGGACAGGCCGATGCGCTTGCGCGGCTCGTCCACTTCCATCACCTTCACCTTGACGATGTCGCCGGCCTTGACCACCTCGCGCGGGTCCTTGACGAACTTCTCGGACAGCGCCGAGATGTGCACCAGGCCGTCCTGGTGTACGCCGATATCGACGAAGGCGCCGAAGTTGGTGACGTTGGTCACCGTGCCCTCCAGCACCATGTCCGGGCGCAGGTCGGAGATCTTCTCGACGCCGTCGGCGAAGCTGGCCATCTTGAATTCCGGGCGCGGGTCGCGGCCGGGTTTTTCCAGTTCGGCGATGATGTCCTTCACCGTCGGCAGGCCGACACTCTCCGAGGTGTAGTCCGCCGGGTCGAGGCCGCGCAGGAACTTGCCGTCGCCCACCAGGCTGCTCACCTCGCGGCCCTGGCGCGCGGCGATGTTCTGCACCACGCCGTAGGATTCCGGGTGCACCGAGGAGGCGTCCAGCGGGTTGTCGCCGCCCTGTATGCGCAGGAAGCCGGCGGCCTGTTCGAAGGTCTTGTCGCCGAAGCGCGAGACCTTGAGCAGGGCCTGGCGGTCGGCGAAGCGGCCCTGTTCATCGCGCAGGGCGACGATATTGCCGGCGATGCTCTGGCTGAGGCCGGACACCCGCGCCAGCAGCGGCGCCGAGGCGGTGTTCACGTCTACCCCCACCGCGTTCACGCAGTCCTCTACCACCGCGTCGAGTTGGCGCGCCAGCTGCACCTGGCTGACGTCGTGCTGGTACTGGCCGACGCCGATGGACTTGGGCTCGATCTTCACCAGTTCCGCCAGCGGGTCCTGCAGGCGGCGGGCGATGGAGATCGCGCCGCGGATGGTGACGTCGAGGTCCGGGAATTCCTTCGCCGCGAATTCCGAGGCGGAGTACACTGAGGCGCCGGCTTCGTTGACCATCACCTTGCGGCAATTGAGCTCCGGATGCGCCTTGAGAAGGTCGCCGACGAAGCGGTCGGTCTCGCGGCTGGCGGTGCCGTTGCCGATGGCGATCAGCTCCACGCCGTGTTCGCGGATCATCTTCAGCAGTACCGCTTCCGCTTCCTGCACCTTCTTCTGCGGCGGGTTGGGGAAGATCGCGCCGTGGTCCAGCACCTTGCCGGTGGCGTCGATCACCGCCACCTTGACCCCGGTGCGCAGGCCCGGGTCCAGGCCGATGGTGGCCTTGTGCCCGGCGGGCGCCGCCAGCAGCAGGTCCTTGAGGTTGCTGGCGAACACGCGAATCGCCTCTTCCTCCGCCTGTTCCCGCAGTGTGCCGAGCAGGTCGGTCTGCAGGTGGGTGAGCAGTTTGACCCGCCAGGTCCAGCGCACCGTGTCGCGCAGCCAGCCGTCCGCGGCGCGGCCGCAGTCCTCGATGCCTACGTGCTGGGCGACCATGGCCTCGCAGGGGTGCGTCTCGGTGGGGCTCTCCTCGGCGTGCATCACCAGGCTCAGGTTGAGCACGCCTTCGCGGCGGCCGCGGAACATGGCCAGGGCGCGGTGCGAGGGTACGCCGGACAGCGCCTCGGTGTGCTCGAAGTAGTCGCGGAACTTGGCGCCGTCGTTCTCCATGCCCTCGGTGACGCGGGCGGCGAGCAGGGCGTTCTCGGCGAGGAAGCTGCGCAGCCGGGCCAGCAGGTCTGCATCCTCGGCGAAGTTCTCCATGAGGATCTGCCGCGCGCCGTCCAGCGCCGCCTTGGCGTCCTCGATCCCCGCGTCCGGGTTGAGGAACTGGCCGGCGAGGGTTTCCGGGTCCTGGGTCGGGTCCTGCAGCAGGCCCAGCGCCAGCGGCTCCAGCCCCGCCTCGCGGGCGATCTGCGCCTTTGTGCGGCGCTTTTGCTTGTAGGGCAGGTAGAGGTCTTCCAGGCGCTGCTTGGAGTCCGCCGCGAGCAGGGCGGTCTTCAGCTCGGGGGTCAGCTTGCCCTGCTCCTCGATGCTGGCGAGGATGCTGGTACGCCGCTCCTCCATCTCGCGCAGGTAGTGCAGGCGTTCCTCCAGCTGGCGCAGCTGGGTGTCGTCCAGGGCGCCGGTGACTTCCTTGCGGTAGCGGGCGATGAAGGGGACGGTGGAACCTTCGTCGAGCAGGCCGATGGCCGCCTCGACCTGGGCCTCGCGCACGGCGAGCTCTTCGGCGATGCGCCGGGAAATGCTGTTATTCATGTGTCGATCAAGTAATACCGCGGTTGGGTTGGGGGGGTAGTAACGCTGTCGTGGGCGGGATTATCGGCGATGCGCGGCGGCAATTCGATCTGGAATTTCCGCCGGTTTTGTGCCTCGGGGGGATTTTCTGCGCTTTTCGCGAGATTGCCCGTGTTGTGGGTGCAGGGGTGCAGAGGGGTCAGGGTGCAGGTAGCGCCGGGTAGAGAGCTGGGTGCGGGCGCGTGGGGCGCCCGCGCTCAGTACCAGAAGTCGTTGTACCAGGTCGAGTATTCCTCGTGCCCGGGCACGTCGCGGGCGTTGGCGGTGCCGTCCACCGGGATCTGGATCACCGCCGGGCGGCCGCTGGCCAGGGCGCGCTGCACCGCCGGGCCGATGTCCTCCTCGCGCTCCACGAACTCGCCGTGGGCGCCGTAGCCCTCGGCGACCTTGTCCAGGCGCAGCTGCTTGCCCCAGTGGGCCTCGGTTTCCGGCGTGCCCTCGCCGAGCATGCCGCGGTAGCCGCGCACCTCCACGCCCCAGGCGTAGTCAGCGGAGACGATGCAGATCACCGGCAGGTTCTTGCGCACCGCGGTTTCCAGTTCCGAGGTGTGGAACAGGAAGGCTGAGTCGCCGGATACCAGCACCACGCGGCGCTCGTTGCCCACCGCCAGCTGCGCGCCGATGGCGTAGGGCAGGCCGGTGCCCAGGTGGCCGAAGTTCTGGTTCCAGATGGAGTCGCGTGGGGTGACCTGGGCGTAGGTCCAGGTGTAGATGCTGGTGGCCCCGCCGTCGCGCACGAATACCGCGTCCTCCGGCAGGGCACGGGTGGCCTCCAGCATCAGCCGCGCCGGGTGCACCGGCTGGCTGCCGCGCGGCGCTTCGGCCTCGCAATCGGCGCGGAACTGGCGGTGCAGTTCGATAAGGCGCTCCACCTCCGCGCTGCGCTGGCGCGGCGTGTCCGCCAGTGCCGCGGTCAGTTGCGGCACGGCGTCGCGCAGGTCGGCGAGGATCGGCACATCGATATGGCGGTTGACGCCGAAGGCCAGCGGATCGCACTCGATGTATATCCACTTGCGCGCGGCGTCGCCCTTCTCCCAGTGGCCGCCGACGCCGTGCTGTACCGGCTCGCCGATCTCGGTGCCGATGGCGACGACCAGGTCGGAGCCGGAGACCGCCTGCGCCCCGGCGGGGGAGAAGCCGCAGGGGAAGGTGCGCTCCTCGGCCCCGGGCGGGAAGGAACTCACCGGGTAGGTGTGGATGACCGGGCACTGCAGGTTGTCCGCCAGCGCGGCGATGGCATCGTGGGCGCGGGCGGTGAATGCGCCCTGGCCGACCAGCAGGATGGGGTTTTGCGCCGCGCGCAGCAGCGCCGCGGCCTGGGCGATGGCGCCGGCATCCGCGGGCTGGTGCAGCACGCGGTAGTCGGCGGGTGGCAGGGCAGGGGGAAAGTCCTGTTCCGCCTGCATGGTGTTCATGGGAATCTCGATATACACCGGGCCGGGCCGGCCGGTGAGCGCCTGGCGGAAGGCCTCGCGGATGATCTCGTCGGTCTGTTCCGGGTACTCGATCACCGCCACCCACTTCATCGCCTCTTCAAAGTAGCGGTACTGCGGCGTGTACTGGATGCGCCCGCGGCGCACCCGGCGCGCGGCGATCTGCGCGCGCTGGCCGCCGATGAAAATCACCGGGGCATTTTCCTTGGCCGCGTTTATCGCCGCCGGTACCAGGTTGGCCACGCCCGGGCCCTGGTTGCCGACGATCACGCCCGGCGTGCCGGTCATGCGCCACATGGCCTCGGCCATGAACGCGCCGGCCTCCTCGTGGTGCGGTGCGATCACCTGCCAGCCGCGCTCCTCGGCGGTGACGAACATGTGGAAGAAGCTGGGGTCCGGGATGCCGAACAGGTGGCGTATGCCCTCCGCTTCAAGCAGTTCGAGGACGCGTTGGTAGACTTTGCTCGCCATGTTGGGGTCTCCGCCAGGGCAGTGGTTGCGATGGATGACTGTGGGTGGCCAGCGGCGGACGGCGCAGGCTGCGCGCGTCCGCCGCGGTGTGTCAGCGAATGGCTTCCGTGCCGAGTACCGAGGTGCGGTGCATGGTGCGGCCGGAGTTGCGATCGTAGGGAATCACGCGGTGCAGGGCGCCGCTGTTCTTCCACACCACGAAGTCGCCCTCGGCCCACTCGTGGCGGTAGCTGAAGTCCGGCTGCGCCGCCCATTCCAGCAGGCGCACGAGCAGGGCGCGGCCCTCCGCCAGCGGCATGTCCAGCACGCGCTCCGCGGTGGTGCCCACCAGCAGCGACTTGCGGCCATCCTCGTGGGTCCACACCAGGGGGTGGTCGTTGCTCTTGCTAATGCCCTGCCAGTCCGCCGGGGTGACGTCCAGTTCCAGTACGCCGCGGATGCTGGCGAACACCGAGTGGTGTACACGCAGTCCCTCGAGTTCCGCCTTGTCCGCGTCGGGCAGGTGCTCGTAGGCGGCGTACAGGTTGCAGAATTCGGTCTGGCCGCCCCTGGGCGCGACGCTGCGCGCGGTGAGCAGCGAGGCCAGCGGCGGCGGGAAGGTTTCCATCACGCCATCCATATGCCAGAAGAAGGTGCCCAGCACGTACTCGGGGGCGTTGTTGATCTTCGGGTCCAGGGTGATCTTGTACACGTCCCGCGCGGCGGCCTCGCCGCCCGGGGCCTGCTTGACAAAATTCACCCGCTCGCCGAACAGGTCGGTGAAGGCCAGTTGTTCGTCGTCGTCCAGCCCGATGCCGGGGAACAGCAGCACGATGCGCTCGTCCAGCAGTTCGCGGCAGGCGGCGGCGAATTCGGGGTTGGCGAAATCGGCGCGGCTGGCGTGAATCCGGCTGCCGATCAGGGGCTTGATGTGTTCTGTATTGAGTTCCATGGCGACCCGCTTGTTATTGTCTTGATGGCCATCGCGGGCGACTGTGGCCGCCCTTTTCAGGAAGTATGCGCCAAGGACGGCGAAATATCGACGGTTAAGTCAACGATGTTGTTTACTAAAATCAGAATTGTCCGGACACACGGTCGCGCCCGGGAAAGGCTTTCGTGCGGGTACCGCTCGCCCGGGGACGGATTATTGCTGGAACTTGCGCACCGCGCCGAGCAGGCAGCGGCAGGTGACCTGCCCCACCAGTTTGCCGTTCTCCACTACCGGGCGGCGGCGCTTGTTCTTGGCCAGCATGTCCTGGGCGACGTCGACGATGTCCTCGTCCGGGTGCGCCACCACCAGGTTGTCCGAGGCCATGTAGTCGCGCACCAGGCCGGCGCCGGTGTTGTCGTAGGCGGCGGCGAGCACCGCACGCAGGCAGTCCATCTCGGAGAGGATGCCGACCAGGTTGCCGGCGTCGTCGATCACGCAGACGCCGGAGATCTTGTTGTCGAGGATGACTTTCATCGCCTCGTTGATCGTGTCGTCGGGTTTGACCTTGACCGGGTTGGTCAACATGTAATCACGCAGACTGACGGACTTGAGCATGGCTGCCACCTTGCGGGCTGTTATCGATTTTTTCCCGAGTATAGCCTTTTCACCGGGCGAAGGGGCGTGCGCCGCGCGGGCTTGTCAGGCCTGTAGATAGCGCCTACTATCAATTCGACAGAATAACCATCGTACAAGCGGCGCACCGCCAGGGTGCCGCGCGGAGTGAACCCATGCCCTACAGACTCGACCGCCCGCCGTCGGACTTCGACGCCGGCACCGGCCTGCTGCAACTCGAGCATTTCCAGATGGCCTACGTCACCAATGACATGGCCCAGGCCTGCGAACTGTTCCAGCGCCGCCTCGGCATCCGCGAGTTCGCCACGCTGGCGGGCGAGACCCCCGGCGGCGGCCAGATCGAGGCGAAGTTCGCCTGGGTGGGCACGCTGATGTACGAGATCATCTGCGCCAGCGGCCCCGGGGCGGAGATCTTCACCGGCCACCTGCCGGTCGCCGACGGCTTCGTCATCCGCCACCATCACCTCGGCTACCTGGTACAGAACCAGGTCCAGTGGGATGCGATCCAGGCCAACGCCGCGGCGCAGCAGTTCGAGATTCCCCACCACAACGTCAACCCGCTGGTGGAGGTCTGTTTCGTGGCGGTGCCGGAACTCGGGCACTACCTCGAGTACCTGTACGCCACCGACGTGGGCATGGGCTTTTTCGACAGCGTGCCCAGGACCTGAGCCGATGACGGAGATCGCCCCGGTGTTCGATTACCTCGAGGACCTGCAACTGGCGGTGGACGAGATCGCCAATACCTGGCGCCCGGACGACCCGGCCTACCGCGCGGACGTCTATCGCCAGATCATGATGCAGTTTTCCTACGGCTACTTCGCCTTCTTCCACGCCGACCCCGCCCACCCGGACTGGGCGCCGCTGTGGAACCCGGTGTACACCCTGCAACCGAACCCGGACGACATCTACCTGTACGCGCCGGTGAGCAGCGACCACCGCTACCGGGTCAGCGGCAGCCGCGGCACGGTGAAGATGCTGGCCTTCAACACCCAGTCCAACCTGCCGGGGCTGCCCGGCGAGGTGGACATGACCGGCGAGTTCTACGCCGACCTCGACGACCGCGACCTGCTCATCGGCGACGATGGCGAATTCGAAATCCTGCTGGGTAGCGAGCGCCCCGCCGGCCACGCCGGCAACTGGCTGCAGATCAAGCCCGGCGCCACGGTGCTGATGGTGCGCCAGCGCAGCTACGACTGGGCCGGGGAGGAGGACGCCAACCTCGCCATCGAGTGCCTGGACCCGGTGCCGCCCAAGCCGCGCCTGTCGCCGGAGGACATCCTGCAGCGCATCCGCCAGATGGCGGCGATGCCGGTGGCGGCGACAAAACTGTTTTACTGGATGCAGAACCAGGTGCGCGAGAGCGTCGGCGTCAACGTGTTCCAGCCCATGCCCCTGGGCGGCGCGCTGTCCAAGCAGATCTACCTGCCGGCGGTGTTCGAGTTTGCGCCGGACGAGGCGTTGATCCTGGAAACAGACCTGCCCGCGGTGCGCCCCTACTGGAACTTCCAGCTTAACGACCCCTACTTCAATGCGGTCGAGTACGTGTACCGCCTGTCCAGTACTAACGGCCACTTCGCGCGCTTGAGCAGCGATGGCAGGTTTCGCGCGGTGATCTCGCTGGAGGACCCGGGTGTCCCCAACTGGCTGGACCCAGCGGGTTTTACCGAGGGCACGATCTACGGCCGCTGGTACGACTGCGACAGCCAGCCGACACCGACCCTGCGGCGCGTGAAGTTCGCCGACCTGCGCGAGCACCTGCCGGCGGACACGCCTGCCGTGAGCGCCGAGGCGCGTGCGCAGGAGTTGCGCGAGCGGGTGCGCGGCTGCCAGCGGCGTCGGCGCTGGTAAACGCGCTGTCCGCAATCGGACGCTTCTGCCGGATATGTATCCGCAGCGTCAGTCCCGCCCGCCCTGTTCGGTGCACAGCAGGGCGACAAAATCGTCAGCCATCGCGTCGGTGGCCTGCATCTCACCCTCGTTGAAGCGCCGGAAGACCTCCTCCACGGCGCTCACCGGATCGGGGTGATCCACGCCGTAGACAGCGACATAGCGGTGCTGTGCCCGGTTGCCGGTGAATTGCTGAACGTCGTAGCGCCGCGCCGAGGTAATGCCCGGGCAGTCCAGTACGTTGGCGAGGTGATGCCGGTCATACCACTCGTTGAACGCGGCGTCCCTGCCGGGGACAGCGTTGGTCAGCGCAATGAAAATACAAGTGGCCATGCGTGTTCCCTCTGGCTGTTTGTTCTGGTGCAGGCTGGAACCGTCTGCCTGTCCCGGCGGCGAGCTTCGACTCTACGCCGGCCACGGCACCTGGAACAGCGCGCAGGGCGATCTTTCGCACCACATTATTTGTAGCTTTGCCGAATTCTTCAAAAAGCCTGTCGCGGTAGCTCTGGCCTCCCATGGCACCCCTCCATAGCATCGTTCCCCATGATTTATCGCAGTCCGCAAGGGAAATCCCATGGCGTTTGAAGGATCCGAAAGCCTGCTGAGCCGCTCGCGCGATTTCGTTCGCGACCACATGGCGGCCTACCTCGACAGCGGCGGCCGCGAAGGCCATATCGTCGACGTCTCGCACACCGGAGTAGAGCGCCTGTTGCCCACGCTGTTATTACAGACGATCGGCCGCAAGAGCGGTCGTCCGCTGCTCGTACCGCTGATTTACGGCTTCCATGGCGGTGAATGGGTCGTGATTGCCTCCAAGGCAGGCTCGACGTCTCATCCGGCCTGGTACCTGAACCTGCGCGAGATGGAGGAGGTGCGCTTCCAGGTCGGCGGGCAGTGCTTTCGCGGCCACTGGCGCGAGGCGCAGGGCACGGAGAAAGCCGCCGTCTGGGACTACATGTGCGGCGTATTCCCGCCCTATGCGGATTACCAGGCTGCGGCGGGCGAGCGCGACATCCCGGTCATCCTGCTGCGCCCGGCAGCAGTGATGCCGGTCTTCCAACCCTGACTACTCACAGCGGCCTGCGCGGGGGTATCGACCCGCGCCGGCGAGGGATACAACAATGAAAATAAAAAACAACACTGCGGACACTTTGAATAAGCCTGTCGCCCGGACAGCGCTCCACACAGGCCTGCTACTGGCATTGGCGCTGCCGGTTGTGCCCGGCATTGCCCACGCCCAGGCGGACGCCGGTGCCCAGGGTGGGCTGGAAGAGGTGGTGGTCACCGCACGCAAGCGCGCCGAGCGACTGGAGGATATTCCGGTGTCGATCACCGCGCTTAGCGGTGAACAGATCGACAATATGGACCTGACCAGCCTGGAGCGTGTCGCGGCGTATACGCCGCAGCTGGTGGTCACCCGTGCTCCCTTCGGCTCAGGCGCCTCGCTGACGCTGCGCGGTATCGGCTCGCCCTTCTCCAGCGTGGGTATCGAGCAGTCGGTGGCGGTGATTGTCGATGGCGCGTACTACGGCCAGGGCCGGACGATCAACGAAGGCCTGTTCGACGCACGCTCGGTGGAGGTGCTGAAGGGGCCGCAGGCGCTGTTCTTCGGCAAGAACGCCACCGCCGGCGTGATCTCCATCCAGACCGCCGATCCCGGCGAGGAGCTGGAATTCAAGGCCCGCGGCGGCTACGAGTTCGAGCTGGAAACCGTGCTCGGCGAAATGATGGTCTCCGGCCCGTTGACCGATACCCTGGGTGCACGCCTGGCGATACTGGGCCGCAAGAGCAACGCGGGCCTGTCGGAAAACCTGGCGGAACCGGTGGACGCGGAGTTCTTCGACGTGGCCACCAGCCAGACCAATGTCTACACCTTTCCCGGTGCGGCCCGCGACCAGCCGAAGGAGGAAGAGCTGTTCGGCCGCCTGACCCTGAAGTGGGACCCCTCCGACGATCTCAGCTCCACCCTCAAAGCCTACGTCTCGGAGCGCAGCCAGGGCTCTATGACGGCCAACGTGATCGTGCAGTGTCCCGAGCCGACGTTTTTCTCCAACCCGGGTATCGCCTGCCCGAAGGACGATTACAAGACCTACCAGAACGCATTGCCCGCACAGATCGGCAACAACTTCCCCTACGCCAAGGGCAGCGACCTGTACGAGGATTACGATTCCTACGCCTTCAACCTGAACACCGACTACGACGGTATCGATCGCCTGTCCCTCAACCTGGTGCTGAACTACCAGGAAAACGACTACGAGGCGATCCAGGAGTACTTCTACGAGAACGTCGTCCCCGGCTACGCCACTTACAAATCGACCTTCGACGCCTACTCTGCAGAGCTGCGTGGCCTCACCCAGTTCGACGGCCCGCTCAACTTCCTGGTCGGCGGGTATTACCAGCAGACCGAGCGCCACCACCAGGATATCGTGCTCATCGCCGGGCTGGAGAACACCGCGGAGGACAGGAACCGGTACGTCACCTTCGACAAGGATTCGGAAACTGACGACGACACGCTGGCGCTGTATTTCCAGGGCATTTTCGAACTCGGCGACGACATCGAGATAACCGCTGGTGCGCGCTACACGGACGAAACCAAGAAATCCTATTTTGTGCAGCCCTACGTCAATCCCGCGGTCACCAATGTCTGGGTGCCGGATCAGTTCGTGCGTGACGACCAGAGCTTTTCCGACTGGTCGCCCGAGGCAACGGTCTCCTGGAAGATGACACCGGACCTCATGCTCTACGCGGCCTACAAGACCGGCTTCAAGTCCGGGGGCTTTTCCAACAACTCGATCCTCACCCCGACCACGCCCCCCGGCGGCCTGTCCTTCGACGAGGAGACGGCGGAGGGTTTCGAGGGCGGCCTCAAGGCGACGTTGCTCGACCGCCAGCTCAGCCTCAATGTCATCGCCTACCGCTACGAGTACGAGGACCTGCAACTGGACTTCTACAACGCGGCAAACGTGTCTTTCGTCACCACCAACGCCGGCTCCGCCGTGACCGAGGGGATTGAGTTCGAGGCGACCTACGCGCCCAACGCGCTGCCGGGACTGAACCTGCACGGTACGCTGAACTACAACAGCGCCGAGTACGAGGAATTCCTCGGCCCCTGTTATATCGGCCAGACCGCCGCTGCAGGATGCGTGCTGACCGGCCCCGGAGGTGCGCCGTTCCAGGATCTCGGCGGCCAGGCCCTGGCCAATGCGCCCGAGTGGACCGCCTCTGCGGCCGTCGCCTACGACTGGGAACTCGGCGCCGGACGCAGCCTCGCCCTGCTGGTGCAGGCCAAGTACGTGGACGACTACTACGCATCGGGCTTTGGCTCGCCGCTGTCGCAGCGGGACAGCTACTACCGCGTCGATGCCTCGGCGCGCCTGCGCCTGGACAACGATGCCTGGGAAGTGGCAGTCATCGGCAAGAACCTCACCGACGAGTTCATCGTCACCGGCGCTTACGATATCACCGGTACCGGCTTCGGCACCGGTGAGGCGCAGGGCCGGTTGGCGGACCAGGCCAGCTCCGTGGACCTGCCGCGCACCGTACAGGTAGAGTTGACCTACCGCTACTAGACTGGCGGCGTTGCCGGCAACGCCGTCCGGGATACCGATGCCCCCGAGGGAGAGCCCATGAAAATAATATGCCTGTTGCCGCGCCGAGCCGATCTCACGCGCGCGCAGTTCAAGCAGTACTACGAGGAAAACCACGCGCCATTGATCGAGAAATTGCTGCCGTTTTATACCGAGTACCGCAGGAATTTCCTCGCCGACGAGCAGGACTACGAAACGGGTCATCTGGAGAACAAGGCGGAGGACGCGCCGCCCTTCGACGTGATCACCGAGCTGACGTTCTCCACGCGGGAGAACTACGAGAAGATGGTCGCCGCGCTGTCCGACCCGGCCATTGGCGACGTTATCGCCGCGGATGAGGCGAACCTGTTCGACCGCGACAATATGCAGGTTTACCTCGTCGAGGAGGTCGCCTCGGCAGCGCGCTGAGCTGGTTTCTGCGGGCCGCTGGCGATCAGTTTGCCGGCGGCTGCGCGCGCTCCGCCGCCAGCCAGGCCTCCACCGAGGGCACGAATTCCTTTCTCAGCGCCCCCAGCAACAGCAGCGTCACACCGTCCATGATCTGGCTGTGCAACTCGTCGGTGTCGCCGTGCTGTGACCAGTCGAAGATACTGATGGTGTTGATGCGCGTGATCTGTGACGCCAACCGCTCCGGGTCGACGTAATCGCGCAGCAGGCGCTGCTCGCTCATGTGGCGTATGAATGTCGCCTTGTGCCGCGTGCTGTGCGGCTGTAGCAATGGCATTAGCTGCCACTTGTCGGAAAACGCGGCGGTGACCATCTCGTGCAGGAAGGCCGGGGTTTCCACCGCGCACTGGTGGTACAACTTGCCGATGTTGAGGAACATCGCGGGTCCCGGCGTGGCGCTGAACGCATTGCGGTCCAGGGCGGTGGTGTGTTCATTGATGGCGCAGGCGAGCAACGCGTGGCGCGAGCCGAAGTTATTGTGAATGGTCTGCACGGATGTGCCGCAGGCCGCGGCGATTTCGCGCACGGTCAGCCCCTTCTGCGTGCTGCTGGCGAGCAGCTTGCGGGTCATGGCGAGTATGGACGCGCGCCGCGAGCGCTGGTTGCCCGCCTCCGCGGAGGCCGGGCACTCCGGTTCGTGGGAGGGCGTCGACAGCATAGGCAGGAACGGGTCCGGCAGCCCGGACGGGGCGGTTCGCGAGGATGCGCTGTGTGGCACTGGCATGCTTTCCTCCCCTGTCATTTATGCTTATTCCGGAGTAGGCGACGTTCAGATCAGGTAGCTTACCACAGTCGGTTTCATCTCGATTCGGTCCCCCGCTGATGATGGCTCCCGGCCCATTCTTGCTTACCCCGGCTCAGCGCCCCACCACCTTGTCCAGCCCCTCGCGCATCATGCCCGCCCAGCGTTTCAGGGCGCGATTGGCGTCCGCCCGGTTGGTGACGCTGTTGGTCCATTGCATGGTGCCGAAGTCGCTGCCGCGCCGGCGGTCGGCGACGCGTGCCAGCACCTGGCCGGTAGTGCCGTCGAGCAGCTCGATCACCAGGGTCATCTCACCGGCCGAGGTGGTGTAGCTGCGGCTCCGGCCCGCGCTCATGGTGTCCGGCGCATTGATATCGAGGTTGATGATGGCCGGGCGTATGATCAGCACCGCCTCGCCCTCCTCAAACTCGTCGACCAGCGTATAGGGCGGCGGAGCCTGCAGCGCTTCACGCATTTGCTCCGTGCACATCGCGCCCAGGGCGTCCTTGATGCGGTCGACGTCCTTCTGCGTGACCCGGCTGCCGAGGTCCAGCCGGCTGCTGTTCTGGTCGCGCAGCCAGTTCTTGCGGAAGGCCACGCTGCAATCGGCGAGGCCGAACGTGGTGTAGGCATCCAGTTCGGCATCCGGGAGCAGGTAGACGAACTGGAAGCGGGTGTCCGGCTGCAGTACCAGGCCGTCGTGGGTTTGCGCGGGCGGCTCGGTGGTGGTGCAGGCTGTGATGGCACCGAGCAGAAGCGCCAGTAGGGTCGTCCGGAATGGCTTGTTCATTGTTGTTATGACCTCATGCCAGTGGCGGGGTGTGGGTAGTCTAGCAGTCGTGACTACAACAGACATGCACCTTGGTATCCGTATTCGGCCCGCGCAGCGCGGCGAAGGCATCGGGCAGTTCATCCAGCGACACCTCGCTGGAGATGATCGCCTTCGGGTCGCAGTGGCCCTTGTCCATCTGTTCGGCGATGTACAGGAACTCGCGCAGGCTGTAGCCCACGGCGAATTGTAGCGAGGCGCACTTGTAGGAGGCGATGGCGGGGATCACCGGGTCGGGCGCCATGCAGAAGCCCAGCGACATCACCTTGCCGAACGGCGCCACGTGGTTGACCGCCTTGGACAGCATGCCCTCGGCACCGACACATTCGAGCACCAATGTCGGCGCGCCGCCTAGGGCCTCCTGTACTTCCGCCACCTCGTTGTCGCCGTAGGCGATGAACTTGTCCGCGCCCATGGCCAGGGCCAGCGCCTCGCGTCGCGGCGAGCGCGACATGGCGACGATGCGCCCCGCGCCCAGGCGCCGCGCCCAGTAGATGGCGTACAGCGCCACTGTGCCGCCACCCAGTACCAGCACCGGGTCGCCGGGGGTGATGTGGGCCAGGCGCACGCCATAGAGGCTTACCGCCAGTGGTTCCACCAGGGCGCCGTCGGCCATGGACAGGGTGGACGGCAGGCGTGTGGCGGCGGCCACGGGCACCGCCGCCAGTTCGGAAAAGCCGAACATTGCCGAGCCGATGCGCGACTGGCACAGGATCACGTTGCCGTGGCTGCGGCAGGCGGCGCACTCGCCGCAGGCGGCGGAGGGCAGTACCGCGATACTGTCGCCGACTTTGTAGTCGCTGACCTTGCTGCCCACCTCGATGACCCTGCCCGCGTACTCGTGGCCCAGCTGCACGTTGCTGCCGTAGTCCCAGGCCTCGCCCTTGGTCATCGACAGGTCGGTGCCGCAGATGCCGCAGCGGTGCACTTCGATCAGCACCTCGTTGGGCCCGGGCTGCGGGTCGGGCAGGGTCTCGATGGTCAGCGGCTGGCCGCCGCCCGGATAGATGGCTGCCTTCATGGGCGGGTCTCCAGCAGGTCGAAGCGCTCGAGGTAGTCGCCGTAGGGCGCGCGTGCCTCGGCCTCGGTGATGGCGTAGTCGGCAATGTCGTAGCGGTGCACGCCGTGTTGCAACTCGGGCTTTTCCTCGATGCGCTGCGCCAGCGCGGCGCGGGTGGCGTCGGGGATGTCCATATCGATGAAGGCGTAGATGCGTTCCAGCACGGCCATCGGCTCGCGGTGGAAGTCCGCGTGCACCACATCCAGCACCTGGCCGGGGTGGTCCGCGCGCACGCGGTCGGCCTTGCGCAGGGCATTGGCCCACTTGGCCACTTCCCGGCGCAGCATGATCTCGCCACGCTGCGCACCGCGCGCCGGGTCTTCCAGCATCGGGTGCAACTGCATCAGCAGCGAGACCAGCGAGGGAATGCACTTCGCCGGGTCGCGGTGGGTCTGGATCACCTTCGCATCCGGGAACACCGCGAACAGCAGGTCCAGGTGCTCGACATGCCCGGGGTTTTTCAGCAGCCAGCGGGTGTCCGGCGCGCTGCTGCCGATCAGTTGCACGCAGCGGTGGTAGTAGTCGTAGGCGGCGCGCTCGTCCTGGCACTGCCACCAGGCGTCGTAGCTGGGAGCGGACCAGCCGCAGCTCCACAGGTTGGAGACGAAAGACTGGCGCAGCAGCATGCAGCACTCGTGGACCTCCTCCGCGGCGATATGGTGCGCGGCGCGCTTGCCCGGCGCCGCGGCGTAGCGCGCCTCGATCACTTCGACACTCTTGCGGAACTCCGGGTACTCGGCCCAGGTATCGACGGGCGGGCGCGGCATGGGTGAGTCCAGCAGCCAGGTCTGCAGGCCCTGGAAGCGCGGGTCCACCGCCATCAGCCGGTGCAGGGCGGTGGTGCCGCTGCGCGGGATGCCGGTAATCACCACCGGGGCGACGATGGGGTGTGCGTCGAAGCCGGGGTTTTCGCGCATCGCCTTGTAGGCCTGTGCGCGGCCCTTGAGTACACCCACCACCATACCCCAGGCCACGCGGCGGCCCTGCCCGGTGAAGTGGGGGTCGTAGTCCATGGATTGCAGCAGGGCGGTCAGGCCCGCCAGGTAGTCGGGCGGGCCGAAGTCGTCGCTGCCGACCTC
This sequence comes from Mangrovimicrobium sediminis, assembly GCF_004745945.1. Lineage (GTDB taxonomy): Bacteria > Pseudomonadota > Gammaproteobacteria > Pseudomonadales > Halieaceae > Mangrovimicrobium > Mangrovimicrobium sediminis. Next base: position 156,951 of record NZ_SRLE01000002.1, read on the forward strand.
GGCGGCGACGGTGTCGTGCAACTGGATAATGGCGTGGCGGAAACTCGCGGGCGGGTCGTAGGACAGGTCCAAGCGAGGCCCTCAGCCGGCGGCCATGGCCGGCACCGCATCCAGGTCGATGCCGCCGAGGGCCGGCCCGCCGTTGACCGCGATGGTCTGGCCGGTGATATAGGAGGCGGCGTCGCTGGCCAGGAACACGATCATGTTGGCCATCTCGTCCGGCGTGCCGGGGCGGCCCAGGGGAATGCCGGCGCCCATGTCGTCGGCATCGAGGCCGGCGGCATCCCAGGCGGCGGCCGCGCGCGGTGAGGCGATCATGCCCGCGGCCACGCAGTTGGCACGGATGCCGTAGCGCCCCCATTCGGCGGCGGTCACCGTGGTGAACATCTGCAGCGCCGACTTGGCCGAGGCGTAGTGCGCCCCGCCCTTCACGCCGGTGATGCCGGCGTTGGAGGAGACATTGACGATAGCGCCGCAGCGCTGCGCCATCATGTGCCTGCCCGCCTCGCGGGTGGCGACGTAGGCGGAGCGCACGTTGAGTTCGAAGATACTGTCCCAGCCGCGGCTGGGAATGTGTTCCAGCGGCCCCATGCGGGTGCCGCCGGCATTGTTGATGAGAATGTCCACGCGGCCGAAAGATTCCACCGTGCGCTGAACCAGCTGCACGACGGCGTCCTCGTCCTTGACGTCGGTGGGCACCGCCAGGCAGCGCTGGCCGCTGCGGTCGGCAATGCGCTGCGCGGCGGTCTGGAGTTCCTCGGCACCGCGGCTGGCCACCACCACACTGGCGCCGAGTCGCGCCAGCTGTAGTGCCGTGGCATAGCCGATGCCGGTGCCGCCGCCGGTGACAATAGCCACGCGGCCGGCGAAGTCCAGTTGCTCACTGATCATGGCGTGGGCGTTTCTCCCTTCGGGGAAGGGCGGCCCTCAGGCCGCCGACTCGGTTTCCGCGATGGTGGTGGCGTGCTTGTGGAACATCACGCCAAGGTCGCCGGAGGTGACCGGGCGGTCGACGCCCTCTTCCACCGGGCGCGCACCACCGGTGGAGACCGGTGTGGTGTCCACGTTGGCTGCGGCCGCCTTGGCGCGCAGCGCACCGACGGTGAGTTCCTCGCGCGGGATGTGCTGGAACGGGTCGAAGCGGAAGAAGCGCATGGCGTTCTCGTGGGTGACCTTGGCGATCTGCGCGTCGCTCAGGTGCTTGACCTGTTCCCACAGGTGCTCCGCCGCGTTCGGCCATACCGCGTCCGAGTGCGGGTAGTCGGTCTCGAAGGCGACGATGTCCTCGCCCACCTCGTCCAGGTGCTTGAGACCGAAGGCGTCGTCGATGAAGCAGCACAGGAAATGGCGGCGGAACAGCTCGCTGGGCTTGATGTCCTGGAAGCGCGAGTTGGTCCACGCCTTGTGCCGCCAGTTGGAGAAGTCGGCGCGCTCGAGGAAGTAGGGAATCCAGCCGATGCTGCTCTCGGACAGGGCGACGCGCAGGTTGGGGTAGTCGTGCAGCGCTTTCAACTGCAGCCAGTCCGCCGCGCCCACGGAGATGGACAGGGGCATGGTGGTAATCCAGGCCTCGATCGGGGTTTCCATGGAGGCGTGGGGCACCGGGTTGCCGCTGCCGATGTGCAGGGCGATGCTCATGTCGTGGTCGGCGATCGCCTTGAAGAAGGGCGTCCAGTACTCGTTGTGGATGCTGGGCAGGCCCTGCTTGGTCGGGTTCTCGGACATGCTCACGGCGGTCACGCCCTTGTCCGCCATGCGCTTGATCTCGGCGAGCATGGCTTTCATGTCCCAGGTGGGCAGGATGGCCAGGGGGATGAAACGGCCGGGGTAGGCGCCGCACCACTCGTCCACGTGCCAGTCGTTCCAGGCGCGCAGGTGGGTCAGGGCGAGGTCCTTGTCCTCGGCCTGGTGGAAGGTATCGTTGTCGAAGCCGATCGAGTTGCCGAAGTTCATCTGCACGGCGATGCCGTCCACGTTCATGTCATTGACCCGCGCGTGTACGTCGTAGCAGCCGGCGCGCATGTCTTCCAGCGCGTTGGGCTCCATGCCGTACTCCTCGAGCGGGCGGCCGACCACGGCATTGAGCCCGATGCCGGGCTTGGTCTTGCCCTGGTAGGACCAGTAGTTCTTGCCGTTCTTGTCGGTCTTGAGTTTCGGGGCCTTGGCCAGCGCCTCGCCCGACAGGTGGTTGTCGAACAGGTTGGGGGGTTCGCAGATGTGGTCGTCGGTGCTGATCAGCACCATGTCGTTCATGTTGGTCGCCATGACTTCCTCCAGTTGTTTGTTATGCCCGCCGCCCGGCGGCGGGGGTGGTGCCTGTCTCGTGCCGGGGGCGCCGCTGCTTCGGCGGCTTGCCCGGACCTCCAGTTTAGTCCTTTTTTGCCTGTGTTTGCCCGCTTTGCTGCCAGTGTCGCCTTGCTACCAGCGCCGTCGCCGCTGGCAGGCGCGCACCCGCAGGCGCAGTTCCTCGGCGCGCTGCTCGGGCGTGACCACCGGGGTGTCCGCGGGCAGGTGGTCGCGCAGTGCGTTCAGCGGCACGCGTTTTATGGTCGGCACCGGCTCGCTGTCGCAGTCGTACCAGCGGCCGTAGATGCCGCCCTCGGTGTAGCCCGCCGGGTCCAGCCAGTTGGGCACGCCGGGGTCTTCCAGGGCGATCACCGCGCGCAGCCGGCCGTCGCTGCTGGCCTGCGCGTAGTGGCCGTTGGTGCTGGACAGGCGGTAGACGTATTCCAGCGCGTTGAAGTACGGGTCGTTGAGCTGGATGTTCCAGTAGGGACGGCGTTTGGGCAGGTCGGTCTCGATGATCAGCGCCTCGCCGGGCTCGAGCTGGAAGCAGGCCGGCCAGTAGGTCTGCTTGACCAGGGCGCCGGGGTAGCGCACGGGCTCGAACACGTTGTAGCCGACCCGCTCGCGCACGCCGTTCTGCATCGCGTAATACAGGTTGGTCTTGCGCGCGGGAAACTTCGCCATCGCCTGGATGCGCGTGAGAATCTCGTCCGGCGTCAGCCGCGGCTTGGGCGGGACCGCGTCCAGGCACTCGATGGAAAGCACCGGGTCCACCTCGTTGAGCCAGTCGTAGCTGCGAAAGCGCACCATCATGCCGCCGGCCTCGGGGTCGATGGTCGCCCACCTGCCGCTGTAGCCCGCGGGTCGCGTGGCGCTGAAGATCACCTCGAAGTCCTCGCCCGGGGTGAGGCCCAGGTCGGTGCAGTCGACCTCGTTGTGGCCGCTGGGTCGGGGCATTTCGTCCACCGTGCCGGAGAGCGCCTTCTGGGTAGTGAAGGAGAGGATCTTGCAGGTGCCGCGGTTGCCGGAGACGCGGTAGGTGAGGTCGCCGCGGATCGGCGACTGCAGGTAGATGTCGTCCGGGTTGGGTTGCAGTGTGTAGACCGGGTTCCACAACGGCGCCCAGTCCGGGTGTTCGGCGTCGGCGTGGAAAAAGGCGAAGTAGGCGTAGGACAGGCTGGCCATGGTCTGCCGGTAGACGTCCGCGCGGTAGGCCGGGTCCTCCGGGTGCCAGGTGTCCTTGAGGTTGGCCACGGCGCCTTCGAGGTCGCGCAGGTAGGCGAGGATCGTGGGGTCGATCTGCATGGTATTTCCCGAGCCTTTTATTGTCTGTGGCCGACCGCCGGGGCGGGAGCGCCTGGCTGGATTTGATGATAGCGTATACTATCTAAGTGCGGGGCGCCAGCGTCCGGGTGACCACCGGCGCGGCGGATGGCCGTGGTGTCGGCGGCGATTCTGTTACAGACTAGGGGCCGGCGCCGAGCGGCGGGACGGTGATCCGGGCTGTTCGGGCGCGGCGCAGCGGGCGCTGCCAGTCCTGCGCTGTATACGATAAAAATCACGACAGCACTCAAGACAACACGCACGACAGCACTCACGACAACAATAACAAGCGGTGAACCGAGCGCGCGCCATCCCGGCCTCCGCGTCCGGCTCGCCAGCGAGCGGAGGCACACAGCATGCCCGATACGCCACAACCCGGCCTGCCCAGCCTGGCCGGGCGCAAGATCATCGTCTCCGGCGCCGCCGGCGGCGGCATCGGCACCACGGTCGCCGCCTGGGCCGCGCGCGCCGGCGCCACCGTGGTGGCGGTGGATGCCAGCGCGGAAAAACTCGATGCGCATATCGCACCGCTGCAGCGTGCGGGACTGGACCTGGTGCCGGTGGTCGCGGACATCCTTGACGAGGCCGGCGTCGCCTCGGTGATGGCCGCTGCGGCCGCGGCCGACGGCGACCTGCACGGCCTGGTCAGCGTGGTGGGCGGGGCGCCGCCGCCGACCTGGGGTCCGGCCACACGGCTGGCGCGCGAGCACTGGCACGCGCAGATCTCCCTCAACCTGGACGCCATGTTCTTCATCAGCCAGGCGGTCGCCGCCGAATTGCAGGCGCAGTCGCGGCCGGGCTCTATCGTCGCCATCTCCTCCATTAACGGCCTGACCTCCTCCCCCTACAACGTCGGCTACGGCGCCGGCAAGGCGGCGCTGGGCTCGGTGGTGGAGACCATGGCGCTGGAGCTGGCGAGCGCGGGCATCCGCGTCAACGCGGTGGCACCGGGACCGGTGGCCACGCCCACCGCCAGCCTGTCCAGCGACCCGCAGCGCCTGCGCCGCGGCATTCCCATGGGGCGCTACGGCGAGCCGGAGGAAATCGCCGGGCCGGTGCTGTTCCTGCTCTCGGACCTGTCCAGCTTCATGACCGGCCAGTGCCTGGTCGCCGACGGCGGCTGCAGTATCAAGTGGTGCCACCTCACCGACGACAACCTGCCGATGTTCCTGAAAGAAGCATCGGTGCGAACCGTGATGAATATCCAGGACTAGCGGGGCAGATCATGAGCGATACCAACCATGCGCCCGGGCGCGAGGCGCGGCTGGCGGCCATGCTCGACCGCCAGGACATTCTCGACTGCCTGGGCCGTATCAGCCGGGCGATCGACCGCTTCGACCGCGAGCTGTTCCTCTCCGGCTACCACGAGGACGCGGTGGTCGACGCCGGCAGCCTGGTGGGGGCGCCGGGCGAGGTCTACGACCGCGGCGCCGAACTGCACGAGCACGGCCAGACCTCGACCCTGCACAACCTGCTCAACCACTACTGCGAACTGGACGGCGACAGCGCTCACACCGAGACCTATTTTTTCTATTCCGGGGTCAACCGCGACGGCAGCAACTGGATCGGCGGCGGCCGTTACCTGGACCGCTTGGAGCGCCGCGCCGGCCACTGGCGGGTGAGTTTCCGCTACACCCTGATGGAGTGGTCGGCGACCCTGGACGGCAACGCGGTGCCGCTGTTCGAGCAGATTCCCGACCTGCACGCCAACGGCACCCCCTGCCGCACCCGCGAGGACCCGTCCTACCGGCGGCCGCTGGTCAACCGCCGCGCGCCGCGCTCGCCCGGCGACATGCGCGAGCTGAGCCGGCCGCGGGGGGACGACGCGTGAGTGATGCACCCCTGTCCGCCGCCCGCCACTGGTGGGTGATTCTCCTGTGTTCGCTGGTCTGCCTGCTGGACGGGTACGATGTGCTGGTGGCGCCGATCAGCGTGCCGGTGTGGAGCGAGCAATGGCAGTTGCAGGCGTCCGCGTTCACCCCGGCGCTGGCCGCCACGGTGCTGGGCATGGCGTTGGGTGCAGTGTTCATCGCGCCGCTGGGGGATCGCCACGGCCGCCGCCCGGTGCTGGCACTGAGTTTTGCGGTGGTCGGCGTGGCCAGCCTGATGACAGCGCGCGCCGACAGCGTGCTCGAACTCACCCTGTACCGGGTGGTCACCGGCCTCGGCATGGGCGCCAGCCTGACCAACGCCCTGGCCCTGGCTTCGGAGGTGGCGCTGCCGCACCTGCGCACGCGGATCACCGTGTGGGTTTACTCCATGTCCGCCGTGGGCAGCATCATCGGTGGCCTGGTGGCGCCAGCGATTCTCGAGCGGCTGTCCTGGCAGGGCCTGTTCTACACTGGCGGGGTGCTGCCCCTGGCGCTGGCGCCGCTGCTCTGGTTCGGCCTGCCCGCCGGCGGTGGCAGTGCGCCGGCAGCCGGCGCCGCGGGCGGCCTCGCCGGAATCATGCGCAACCTCGGTGCGCTGCTGGCGGCGCCCTACCGCGCCACCACCTTGCTGCTGTGGCTGTTCTACTTCGTTTGCCTGTTCACCATGTACGTGATCTCCAGCTGGCTGCCGACGCTGATGCACATGAACGGCTGGACCCTGGCCGCCTCGGTGCGCGGCATCATGTATTTCAGCCTCGGCGGCGTGCTCGGCGGCTTCGTCATCGGCTGGCTGGTGGATCGCCGGCACACGGCGCTGGCCCTGTACGGCGGCTTCGCGGTCGCTGGGCTGGCGCTGCTCGCGCTGCTGGTGGCGCCGGCGGATTTATTCCTGTGGATGAGCCTGGTCGGGCTGGTGGGTGCCGGTGTGGTCGGTGTGTCCTACGCGATCGGCGCCCTGGCGGCGGCGACCTACCCGGCTGAACTGCGCGCCGGGGGTATCGGCACCGCCAGTGCCATGGGGCGCCTGGGTGCGACCCTGGCCCCGGTGTTCGGAGGCTGGCTGATTGCCGGCGGGGCCTCGGTGCTGGAAATCTTCGCCAGCCTGGTCGCGGTGGTCGCCCTGGGCCTGGTTGCGGTATTCGTGTTCAGCCGGGTGGGACTGCCACTGCGCGATGCCGGCGGCTGACGTGGGCGTCTACATCAGCCCGTTCTTGCGCAGGGTGGCGGCCACCTCCGCGATGTAGTCGATGTGCTCGGCGGCGGTGCTGAAGCCCTGGCCCATGGTGTTGACGCAGGCGTGGGTGCCGCCGGCCTCGCCCCAGCGCGCCACGGTCTCCGCCACCGCGTCCGCACCCTTCGCCTTGAGCATGTTGCAGTGCAGGCCGAAGCTCTCCGGGTCGCGGCCGCCATCGCGCAGCAGTGTTTGCAGCCTGGCCGCCTGCTCGAAGGCGTCTGCCGCGCCGTCGGCGCAGATGAAGCCGTCGGCGATGCGTGCGGCGCGCTCCAGCGCCACATCGGCGAAGCCGCCCATGTAGATGGGAATCTGGCGCCGGGGCTTGGGCAGCAGGGCGGCGCGGTCGACGCGGTCGAACTCGCCGCTGAACTCCACCAGCGGCTCGCCCCACAGCTGGCGCAGCAGGTCGACCTGTTCGCCGACGCGCTTGCCGCGGGTGTGGAAGTCCTCGCCCATGGCGTCGTACTCGACGTAGTTCCACCCGATACCCACGCCGAGGCGGAAGCGCTGGTTGGAGAGCAGGTCGAGGTCCGCCGCCTGGCGCGCCACCAGCACGGTCTGGCGCTGGGGCAGGATGAGAATACCGGTGACGAACTCCAGGGTCGTGGTGATGCCCGCCAGGTAGGCGAACATCACGAAGGGGTCGTGGAAGGGGTCGTTCTCGGTGTAGGGGCCCCACAGCTTCGGTTCGCGGTCGTGGGTGGCGCCGAGCACGTGGTCGTAGGCCAGCAGGTGGTCGAACCCCTGGGCTTCCACCGCCAGCCCGATATCGCGCACCGCCGTCGGCTCTCCCTGCAGTTCGTTCTGCGGATAGATAATGCCGATTTTCATGAACGACTCCCCATTCTGAGCATGAAAGTTCTATAAATGCGCGTTTTGTGCATGGCTATCCAACGCCAGTATGCCAGAATTCAGCCGTGGAGAATGCGAGGCCCCGGGGAGCGGGGCCGCTATCAATAAGGAAGCCTATGAAAACACTGCACCTGTTGCGTCATGCCAAGTCATCCCAGGATGAGTCGGGACTGGAAGATCGGGAGCGCGGCCTGACTGCCCGCGGCGAGCAGGACGCGCCGCGCATGGGCGCCGCCCTGGCCGACGAACTCGAGCCCATGGTGATAGTGGTGAGCGCGGCGCGCCGCGCGCAACTGACCCTCGAGGGTTTGTGCGCGGGCTGGCCCGGCCTGGGCGATCTCGAGCACCGCACCGAGGGTGCCCTGTACACCTTCGACGGCGACAACCTGCAGGACTGGCTGCGCACCCAGGCCGGTGCCGGCGACAGCCTGTTCCTGATCGGCCACAACCCGGCGTTCACCGACCTGATCAACCAGCTGGTCGGCGAGAAAGCGATCGACAACCTGCCCACTGCGGGCTACGCCCGCCTGCAACTGGACATCGACGACTGGCCGAAACTGTGGCCCGGCTGCGGCACGCTGGAGCGCGTCATTCGTCCCAAGGAACTGTAAACGCCCCCGGTTCCGGGTAGTCTGCGCAGGCGCTGGCCAGCAGCTCACCCAGGCGACACACCACCGGACCCGCGCGGTCCGGGTCCGCATACACCAGGTACAATTCGGCATAGCGACGCGAGCGCGCCCCCAGGGGCAGCTCGCGCAGTCGCCCGGCCTCGAGTGCGGCGCGCGCCCGGGTCAGCGGCAGCCAGGCGAAGCCCATGCCGCGCTCGATCATCGCCACTGACGTGGCCAGGTGACTGACCGTCCAGCGCTGCTCCGCGCCCAGCCAGCCGGAATCCACGCTGCGGCTGCGCGCGGAATCGCGCACCACGATCTGTCGGTGGCGCTGCAGGTCCTGCAGTGAGAGTTCGCGGCCGAGGCCGTGCAGCGGGTGGTCCGGATGGGCGACGGCGACAAACTCGGCGCGCATCAGCGGCTCGCCAAGGAAGCCGTCCGGCGTGCTGCCGGTCACCAGCAGGTCGACGATTCCCGCGGTGAGCAACTCGGCGCCGCCGGACAGCACCGTCTCGTACAGCTGCACGCGGGTATTGGGAAAGGTGTCGGACAGCGACTGCAGCACATCCGCCAGTGCCAGGTAGGGATAGATTTCGTCCACCGCCACGCGCACCTCGGCCTCGACGCCGGTGGCCAGGCTGGCGGCGACCTCCTCGATTTGCTCCGCCTGCGCCAGCAACTGCTGGGCGCGGCGCAACATCAATTCCCCCGCCTCGGTCAGCTGCGCCTTGCGTCCCACCACCTCGAGCAGGGGCAGGCCGAGCTGGTCCTGCAGTTTGTGCACCGCGTGGTTGATGGTCGACTGGCTCTTGTGCACCGCGGCGGCGGCCTGGGCGAAACCGCCGTGCTCCACTACCGCCTGCAGCATGCGCCACTGTTCCAGGGTTGTCCGGTGCATGATCGATAAATATCCGATAAAGACGAAAGGATTGGCGGATATTATGCGATTTAATTCCTAAAAAAACGATAATAAGCTGCTCCCTCGACTGCAAGGGAGGAACCCCCAATGAAACCACGTGAAGTCATGGAAGTCCGCGCCAGCCGCGCCACCCGCGACGGCGACGGCGTCGCCATCGCCCGCGTCGTGGGCATGGGCCACGCCCGCATGGACCCGATCCTGATGCTCGACGAGCTGCGCTCTACCGAGCGCGGGGATTTTATCGGCGGTTTCCCGCCGCACCCGCACCGCGGCATCCAGACCCTGACTTACATGAAGCGCGGCGGCCTGATCCACGAGGACAGCGCCGGCAACCGCGGCGAGATCCGCAGCGGCGGGGCCCAGTGGATGTCCGCCGGCAGCGGCGTGATCCACTCGGAGATGCCGACCCCCGACACCGGCGAACTGCACGGCTTCCAGATCTGGGTCAACCTGCCGGCGGCGCGCAAGATGAGCGAGCCGCGCTACCGCGACCTGGCCGTGTCCGAATTGCCGACACTGCAGGTGCCGGGAGTGAAAGCTGTCGCCATCGCCGGCGACTGGACGCTGCGCGGCGTCGGCGAGCTGACCGGCCCGCTGGACGAACTGGCCCGGGTGGCCGGCCTGCTGGACCTCGACCTGGCCGCGGCGCAGTCCGTGGAACTGGCGCTGGCGCCCGGCGAGAACGTCCTGGCCTACGTGTATGACGGTGCCCTGGTCGAGCGCAACGTTACCCACGGCGCTGGCCGCCTGCTGCTGACTGGCGACGGTGACAGCTGGACCCTGCATGCGGGAGGCGAGGGCGCCAGGGTGCTGCTGCTGCGCGGCGAGCCGCTGCGCGAACCGGTGGCGCACTACGGTCCGTTCGTGATGAACACGCCGGAGGAGATCGACGAGGCGCTGCGCGACTACCAGGAAGGTCGCCTGATTCGCTCGGCCTGAGCGGGTTGATTCCCCCGGGGCGCGTCGCGCGCGGTTGGCGACGCTGATTCCCGGGCTCCCCAGGCGGGTGCGACGGCTGCGCTGCGCTGCGAGGAGTGATAGGCTTTGCTCTTCTTTTTTCGAGCGGAGTCACTCCCATGCGTATCGCCCTGTGCGCTGTCCTGGCCTGCCTGCTGGCGGGCTGTGCAAGCAAGGCTGCTGTCGGCCCTTCCTCCCGCGTCGCCTGCACCGAGCCGCGCCCCCAGGTGTGCACCATGGAATACGACCCGGTGTGCGCGGAACTCGCCACCGGCGGTACCACCGAGGCCTCCTCGCCCTGTAACGCCTGCGCCCGCGACGATGTCGTCGGCTACAGCCGGGGGCAGTGCGAGTAGTGTCACTGACCAACAAAATCCTGCTGGCCATGGTCGCCGGGATTTTACTCGGCTCCATCCTCAACCTGCTGGTCAACGCCGACGCGCTGGCCCTGCAACACCGCCAGTGGGTGGACACCTACGTCATCGACGGCCTGTTCGAGGTGGTGGGGCGCATCTTTGTCGCCTCGCTCAAGCTGCTGGTGGTGCCGCTGGTGCTGGTCTCGCTGATCTGCGGTTCCGCCTCGCTGGGCGACAGCGCGCGCATGGGGCCGATCGCCGGCAAGACCCTGGCCCTGTACCTGGCCACCACCGCCATCGCCATCACCCTGGCCCTGCTGGTGGCTTCACTGGTGAGCCCGGGGGCGGGCATCGAGATGCAGGGGGTGGCGGCGTTTGAACCGACCCCGCCACCGCCGCTCAAGGAAGTGCTGGTCAACATCTTCCCCTCCAACCCGGTGCAGGCGATGGCCGAGGGCAACATGCTGCAGATCATCGTGTTCGCCCTGCTGTTCGGCTACGCCATCTCCCACGCGGGTGAGGCCGGCCGCCGTCTCGCGGCGTTCTTCAACGACCTCGACGCGGCCATCATGAAGATGGTGGAGATCCTCATGGCGCTGGCGCCCTGGGGTGTGTTCGCGCTGCTGGCGCGCCTGTTCGCCAACCTCGGCCTGTCCGCCATCCTCGACCTCGCCGCCTACGTGCTCACCGTGCTCGGCGTGCTGCTGTTGCATGCGCTGGCGGTGTACAGCCTGCTGCTCAGCATCCTCGGCCGCCTGTCGCCGCGCATGCTGCTGCGCAAGATGCGCCCGGTGTGGGCCTTCGCCTTCAGCACCGCGTCCTCCGGCGCCACGCTGCCGGTGACCCTGCGCACGGTGGAGAAAAAACTCGGCGTGCACAATTCTGTCGCCGGTTTCACCGTGCCGCTGGGGGCCACCATCAACATGGACGGCACCGCCATCATGCAGGGCGTGGCGACGGTCTTCATCGCCCAGGTCTACGGCGTCGAACTGGGCCTGGCTGAGTTCCTCACCGTGATCCTCACCGCGACCCTGGCCTCCATCGGCACCGCGGCGGTGCCCGGGGTCGGCCTGATCACCCTGGCCATGGTGCTGGAGCAGGCGGGCCTGCCGGTGGAGGGCATCGCCCTGATTATCGGGGTCGACCGGATCCTCGATATGGTGCGTACCGCGGTCAACGTGACCGGCGACGCCACCGTCTCGGTGATCGTGGCGCGCAGCGAGCAGCAGTTCGACAGCGCGATCTACGACGACCCGCGTGCGGACACTGCGGCGGCCGCCCGCAGCGCCGGGGCCATACCCTAGGGCGGGCCGGCGCTGTGGTATCCTGTGCGCCTTTTCCCAACCCAGCGCCAGGTTTCTCGCATGTCGATTCAGTGCACCATCGTGCCGGTCACTCCCTACCAGCAGAACTGTTCCATCATCCGCTGCCAGGCCACCGGCCGCGCCGCCATCGTCGATCCCGGCGGTGACGTCGAGCGTGTGCTCGAGGCGGCGAAGAATATGGATGCCGAGGTGGAGAAGGTCATCCTCACCCACGCCCACATGGACCACTGCGCGGCCTCCGACGTGCTGCGCCAGCGCCTGGACATTCCGATCGAGGGCCCGCAGAAAGAGGACAACTTCTGGCTGGAGAAACTGCCGGAGTGGTGCCGCATGTCCGGCTTCCCCCACGCCGATGCCTTCGTGCCGGACCGCTGGCTGGAAGACGGCGACACGGTGACCGTCGGTGAGCAGGTACTGGAAGTGCTGCACTGCCCGGGGCATACGCCCGGCCACGTGGTGTTCTACTACCGTCCGCAGCAGGTCGCCTGGGTCGGCGACGTTTTGTTCCAGGGCTCCATCGGTCGCACCGACTTCCCGCGCGGCGACCACGACCAGTTGCTGGCCAGTATCCGCGGCAAGCTGTTCACCCTGGGTGATGACATCACGTTCATCCCCGGCCACGGCCCCACCTCGACCTTCGGCCACGAGCGCCGCAGCAATCCCTTCGTAGCGGACCCCAACTATGGCTGAGGCGGAATCCCGCGAGGCTCTGCTGCGCCGCGAGTACCACGGACAGACCGCGCGCATCCGCTGGCACGACCTGCAGACCTATTACGCCCACGGCTCGGTAATCGCCGTCGCCGCCGACCTCGACCTGGTGGAAGTGGCGGTGCAACTGGGCCTGGACAACACCGCGCAGTTCCAGCAGTGGATCGCCGACAAGCGCATCGCGCCGGTGCACGACGAGCAGGCGCTGGCCTGGTACGAGGGCGATGCGGTGTTGTGGGCGGTGGTGGCGCCGCCCTGGGTGCTGGTGCAGGTGGTCGACGAGCGCCCTAGCGAATCATCTTGATCCAGTCCCCGACGCGCGGCTCGCCGCGCGGGTAGAGCCCGTTGATCAGGCGCAGCTGCTCCTCGGCGTAGGGGATGTCGACGCTGGAGGCGAGGCTGGCCATGGTCGCGCCCCGCGGCACCTGGATGAAGTGGACGAAGTGCGGGTCCGGGTTGGTTTTCTCCTGCGGCGCCAGCGGCCGGAAGCTCTCGATCATCGCCAGTAGCTCCGCGTCTGCGGCGGCGATGTCCGCCGCGCTGGCCACGAACAGGTAGCTGTAGTTGTAGTCGATCACCGCCAGCCGTTTGGTCACGCCGGCGCTGCTGGCCAGGGCGGTGTAGCCCTGCAGGCCGGCCTGTTCCAGGGCCTTGCCCTCACCGAGTTCTCCGGTGGCGGCGTCGCGCAGTGCCTGTTCCGGACCGTCGCTGGTACGCCGGCGCAGGGTGATGGTCAGGCTGCTGGCGCCGTCCGCCGAGCTGGCGATGATGGCGCGGCTGCCGGTTTCCACGGTCCAGCCGGGCGGGTGGGCGAAGCTGAAGGCGAGCTTGTCGTGGTAGTAGCGGTTCTCCTCGCGCTGGCCCTGGATGCTCTCGCCCCAGACCAGGCCATCGAGGTGGCCGAGGAACTCCCCCGGTTGCTCGGGGCTCTCCACGTATTCGTCACTATGCAGCTCGCGGGCCTTGTCGATCACCTCGTGCAGGCGCTTGTCGTTGCGCGGGTGCGAGGCGTACAGGCCGTGGTAGGTGCCCGCCGGCTTGCCGCTGCTGCGCGCCTTGATGCGCGCAAACTGTTCCTGGTCCTTGAGTACCGACAGCACCTGCAACATGGCCTGCGGGTCGTAGCCGGCGCGGGAGAGGAACTCCGCCCCCAGCCCGTCCGCCTCCAGTTCCATGTCGCGGCCGTAGCCGCTGAGTAGTTCCGCACCGTAGATTTCCGCGGAGCGCGCCACGTCGCCACTGCCGGTAAAGATGAAACTGGCGATCGCCGCCGCCTGGCCCGCCCAACTGGCGCGCTGCTGCCTGCCGTGGTGGTTGGCGGTGATGTGGGCGATCTCGTGACCGAGTACGCCGGCCATTTCCTCCTCCGACTCGAGGTAGGGCAGCATGCCGCGGCTGATGTAGATGAAACCGCCGGGGGCGGCAAAGGCGTTGATGATCCCGGAGTCGAGTACCCAGAAGGTGAACTCGCCGTCCGGGTCATCGGAGGCGGCCACCAGGCGCTGGCCCACACGCTCGACATAGGCCTTCAGTTCCGGGTCGTCGTAGATCTGGCCGGCCTCGACCATCTGCCGGTGCGCCTTGGCGCCGGCGCTTTCGCCGTAGACCGCGTTCGCCGCGGCCAGCAGCAGGAGCAGCACAACTGCGAATTTCCTGCCCATGCTCAGTAGTTCCCCGACAGGAACTGCAGCAACTGGGCGCCCAGGCTGTCGCAGGCGGTGCCCTGTACCGGCGCGATGATCGGGATGGGCACGATCACCGCGGGCATGTAGGACTGGCCGGTGGCCGTGGTGTTGACGCGCCCGACCTCTGACTGCCCGGTGAGGTCCCAGATGGTGGCCTCGTACTCGGCGTCGTTGGACCAGGTGCCGAAGCCGAAACAGCCGCCGATGCCGGGGCCGACCGCGCAGGCCATGGAGCCGCCGGCATCGGAGCTGACCGTATTGCCGTCGATCCAGATCATGTAGCCGGTGTTCAGCTCGCGCATGCGCTGGGCGACCACCTGCTGCTGCAGCAGGCGGTCGATGTCCTGCGGGTGCAGGGGCGCGGTGCGCGGTTCGAACCAGGGGTAGAGGGCGTTGATGAAGTCCAGCTCGCCGATCACCCGCACGCCGGGGTCGCGGTCGGTGATGTAGTCGCCCAGGCACTCGATGAAATCCGGCTCGGTCTCGTAGTCCGCCGCGTGGCGGCGGCCGAGGATCACCACCGAGGCGTTGCCGACCCCCGCCTCGGGTTCGTTGTACACCAGTTCGTCCACGCGCGCGGTGACGCAGCCCTGCAGCAGGGCCAGCGCGGCGATTACCAGGGGCAGGCGCGCGCTCACGAGCGGTCCTCTTTATCCGCTGACGCAGCCGGCGACGACATCACCACCGCCGGCTCAAGGAAGGCCCGCACCGCCGGCAGTTGCGCGAAACTGGTGATGAAATTGGCGCCGGCATCGCGCAGGGCGACCACCGCCGCGAGGTTGACCGCGGCCTGGTCGCTCTGCAGGAAGGCGGTGGGCGTCTTGCCGTAGGCCGGCATGGTCCACTCGGCGATCAGCTCGCCGCCGGTGGTGACCAGTTCAAAGCGGTAGCGCATCCAGATCTCGTAGACCTTGACCTTGGTCTGCGTGGGAATGGCGTACTGCAGCTCGTCCACGTGCGGAATGAGCACGGCGTTGACCACCGGGTTCATCTGTTGCGGGCCGGGCGGCCCGTCCATGTACACCAGATCCCGGAACATGCCTGCGAGCACGGTATCCCACATCTCGACCTGGGCCGGACCGGTCTCCACGATCCACGCCGACTGCTCGCGGCTGGTGGTCTCGTCGTGGAATTCGTGGGTGCGGAATTCCTGCGGGTACCACACGCCGATCTTCAGCGGCAGCGGGTCCATCAGCGGGCGCGGGAAACGCCCCTGCACGTTGACCGTGGTCGGCCCGCAGGCGCACAGGGCCAGCGCCAGCAGCGCGGCCAGCGCCAGGCGGCTAACACGGCCAGGACGGTTAAAGCGGCTCACGTTGTCAGGGCCGGAAGTCGTTGAGCGCAACAAACGTCCCTCCGTTGCGATAGGCCAGCTCCCGCATCAGGGTGGCGAAGCGGATACCGGTGCCCTGCATGTTTGGGGCGCGGGCAAACTGCACTGGGAAGCCCACGCCGTGGATGCGCACCCGGCGGTTGCCCTGGGCGTCCGCCCGGTTGAGCTGGTCCACGGTATCCACCACCTCGGCGATGGAGCGGCCGCTGAATTCGTCGCCGAACACGTACAGGCTGATTTTCTTGTCCGGGCTGTAGTAGGTGCGAATCGCCGCCTCGATGCCCTCCACCGGGCTGGAATTACTGAACGCGTTCCAGTTGCGCAGGGTCTGCATGATCACCTTGCGCCGCGCCGGCGAATCCGGAATCCACTCGCCGCGGTAGCTGCTGAACATGTACTGGCCCATGTCGTTCATCACCTGGATGCCCTTGACCCCGGGGTAGACGTTCAGGGTCGCCTCGACCTCCATGACCATGCGGTCCCAGGCGTAGGAGAACATCGATCCCGAGGTGTCGATGATGAAGATAATGTACTCGCTGTCCACGGGAATGCCACCGATCAGCGCGTTTTTCGCCAGGTGCTGCCGGCCCAGCAGGCGCTCCATCTCGGCGGACAGCGACTGCCGCGCCCGCGCCAGCTTTTCCGTGATCACCTCGTTGCTGCTGCTGGACACGCGGGTGTCCTCGAAGCGCGCGCGGGCGCTGGCCAGCTGCCCCTCGAGGATGGCGATGCGCTCATCGTACTCGGACAACTGCTCGTGGCGCGCGTTGAGGTCGCGGTTGAGCACCACGGTCTCCCCGCGCACTTCGTGCAGCTGTTCCTGCAGGTCCGCCAGCTGCGCCTCGAGGTTCACCGCCGAGGACTCGATGATCTGCGGCTGCACGGTCTTGGTAATCATCAGCAGCAGGATCACCGCGCCGAAGCCGCAGCAGATCACGTCGAGGAACGACAGCGAGAATTCCTCCGGTGCCCGTCGCAAGCGCGCCATCAGGGCCAGTCCCTGGAGGGGCTGAGGAAGGAACCCTGGCTGACCTGGGCCAGCCGCCAGTAGTTCGCCGCCGCCATCGGGTCGCCCTCCAGTGGCTCGAGGATGACGTTGACCGGTACGCCGGGGGGCAGCTTCTTAACCGCACTGGCGAACAGTTCCTGGCGCTGCTTGCCGCTGACCTTGCCGCCGCGCGGCGCGCCCGCGCCCTGGGTGGGCAGGCCGTCGGTGATGAGGAAGATGTTGTCCGGCGCGGGCACCAGGCGCTGCAGCGCGAGAAACGCGTTCTCCAGGCTGGTGCCACCTGTGGGCACCACCTGGCGCAGCTCGGCGGACACCTTGTCGAGGATCGCGCGGTCGGCCACCGGCAGCCAGCGGTCCGCGGTATCGGGCAGGGCGAAGCGCGCCTGGTTGCCGAAGGCGACCACCTGGTAGTCCGCGCCCGGCGGCAGTTGCGCCAGCAGCCAGTCCACGGTGGCCAGGGTGCGCGTCCACTTCTCGGCCTTGCGCTGCACTCCGGCTTCCATGTTGCGCAGGCGGATGATATTGACCAGACGGTCCGCGAGCATGCTCGAGGAGGTGTCGACCAGGATGGCGATGCGCTGGCCGCCCAGCTTGAGGCCGGTGAGGTACTGGCGATTGCCCTCGCCGATGAACCCGCGCGCGTTGCGCCCGCTGTCCTCGCTGGCGGCGGCGCGCAGTTTTTCCACCTCCCGTTCCAGCGACTGGATCTCCGCCTGCAGCTTGCCGACTTCGGCCGCGCCGTCGGGGTTCTCGGCGAGCAGGCTCTGGATCCTGGCCTCGTAGTCGGCAGTCTCGTCAGTGATGCGGGTGGCGCGCCCCTGCGCCTCCACCAGCTTGAGGTCGACGTCGGACAGGGTGTTGCGCAGGGCTACCAGCCCGGCCTGGCCCTCCTCGACCTCCTCCTCCATGAAGTTGACCTCGGCCAGCAGCTCGCGGTTGATCTCGTCGGACTGCGCCTGCACCGAGTGGTCGATAATCAGGAACACCAGCACCACGGCGCCGAAGCCGCAGGACATGATGTCCAGGAAACTGAGGTTGAAGGGAATGGCACTGCGTTTGCGGCGGGCCATGTTCAGCTACCGTGGTCGACCACTTCGATCAGCCGGAACTCGCGCTCGCCGGCGACGATACAGTCGCCGGTGGCGAGTGCCTGGCCGCTGGCCGCGCTCGCACCATTCACCAGGGCCGCGCCGCGCAGGGTCCACGCGCCGGCGTCGAGGACAATCGAGACGCCCGCGGCGAGTGGTGTGCCTGCGGCGGCCAGGGGCTGGGCGCTGGCGCCCTGCAACAGGTGCGTGGGCGGGCGCGCTACCGGTGCCGGCTGCTGCGCGGTCTCCGTGTCGTCGGCGGCGCCGTCCAGGCAGGGCAGTTCGGTGACAAAGGCCAGGGCGGTGTCGCGCACCACCAGCTGAGCCTCGAGAGCCGTGGCGCTCGCCCGCAGTTGTTGTTCATCGACCTTACGCGCCTGCGGGAACGCCTCGGCCATCCCCGGCAACAGGGCCACCAGGGGGTCGACGAGCAGCGATGCGGCGTCATCCAGCGCGGCGTGCGCGGCCTGGAACAGGCGCCCGGCGGCGCTGGTGAGTCCGCTGCGGTCCAGGCGAACCCGGTAGCCGTCGATCTCGATATCACATTCGCTGTGGGCGCTGAGCGTGGCCAGTGCGCCGGGCAGCGCATCGTACAGGGCCTGTTCGCTCGCCGCGCGGCGCCGCGGGTCGAAGCGCGTCTGGCGGATGAAGGCGTCCGCCACCACCTGTACCTGTTGTTCCTGTAATTGCAGCAGGCCGCAGCCGGGCAGGGGCGTGCTGCGCTGCACGCTCACCCGCTCCCCGTCGTGGCTGAAGCGCGTGAGCAGGGCCTGGTGCAGCTGCAGCTCGAGGTGGGCATCGGCGCGCTGGCCGGCGGCCAGCAGCACCGCGCGGTCGACCAGACCGACGATGCGGAACGGGCACTGCTGGGCGATCCCCAGCAACAGGCTGAGCTGCTCGCGCGGCATGCTGCCGGGGCAGGCCAGCAGCAGCTCGTCCGGCGCCCCGCCTTCGGCGTGCAGGTGTTCCAGGTGCGCGTGCACCAGGTCCGCCGTGTGCCGCGCCGGTCCCAGCGCCGGTTGCAGCGGGGCGGTGCCCAGCTGCCACCAGAAGCGGTTGTTGATGTCGCGTGGGCGCAGCCGCGCGCTGGCCCGCGCCGCCTCGCCGAAGCGGTAGGCGCCGCCGTCGAACAGGGCGTAGCCGGGGCTCTCCAGCGGCGCGCCGTCGGTCCACAGGCGCAGCTTGCAGTCGTTGATGTCGAGCAGGGCGACGGGCATGGACGGCGCCTCAGGAAACCAGGTGGCGCAGCAGGCGCTGGTCCGCGTAGCGCTGGCAGTCCAGCACCAGGCGCTCCTGCACCAGCTGCAACTGGTGCAGGCAGAACATGATGATGATCGACAGCACCAGGGCGACGAAGGTGCTGTTGAAGGCCACACCGAGGCTCACGGTGACGCCGGAGATATCGCCCTCCACCGCCTTGTAGGCCTGGCCGAGGGCGTCGCCGATACCGCGCACAGTGCCGATAAAGCCGATCGACGGGATGGCCCAGGAGATGTAGCGCACCATGGACAGCTCGGAGTCGAGCCGGTCCGCCTCGATCTCGCAGTTCTCCTTGATGGTGTCGGAGACCGCTTGGATGCTGCCGGTGGTGGCGAAGCGCTGCAGCGCGGCGAGCAGTGTGCGCGGCAGCAGGTAGTCCTGCTCCGCGTCCGGCAGGGCTTCGATGGCGCGGCTGTACTCGCGCGCGTCCTGCGGCAGTACGCTGGTGCCCTCGGGGATATCCAGCAATGAGCGCGCGAACAGCGCCTGCTCGTGCAGGGTGCGGCGCGCCTTGTAGCCCATCACCGCCAGCGCCCACAGCAACAGGATGAAACAGGCCTCCTGCTCGAAGTCGCGCACCACCACCGCCAGGCTGCGCTCGGGCACGAAGTCGCCGCCCGCGGCCTGCAGTTCCATCTGCCGCGCGATCGCCGCGTCCGCACTGGGCCGAATGGCGCCCACGTATACCGCGTGCACCACGATGACCGCGATGAGCAGCGCGAACAGCTGGTAGATGAATTCGGACGACATCCTGTGCTTCATGCGCGGGCCTTAAATGTCTGCGGGAAAGGAGACCGACAGGTCCTCGGAAATCTGTTCCGAGGCCTCGTAGTCGGCGGGGTTGCGAGCGGGGGCGCTGGTGGGCGGCGCCGCCTGTTCGCCGGTATCGCCGGCCGGGTCTGGCGACGATTCCTGCGCGGGCGGCGGCTCGGGTGCGTCCTCCGCAGTTTGCGCCAGCGCCGGTGCGACCCACAGCGCGAGCAGCAGGGCGAGGGTCTTGTGCATGCCGTTACTCCGCATACCGGGCCAGCCTGAATCCTACGTCATCGCGCCCGGCTTGCCCATAATCGCGGTAGGATAGGCGCAGTTCGCCGATGCGGCTGTGCGACCAGCCGGCGCCGCGGATCACGTAGTTGTCGCCGCTTTGCGCACCCAGCGGGTCGGTCTCCGCCTCGCCGGTGCCGGAGGGGATGCTGTATGCATCGTTGGTCCACTCGGCGACGTTGTGGCCCATGTCGTACAGCCCCAGGGCGTTGGCGCCGAACGCGGTGACCGGTGCGCTGACCACGTGGCCGTCCTCGTAGCCGGCGAGGAAGCGACCGGTGATGTACGCCGAGGAGTTGTCCGCGTAGTTGCCCACCGGCTCTTTTGGCGGGAACACGTCGCCCCAGGGGAAGCGCAGCAGGTCGGCCCCCTTGCTGCGTGCGGCCCAGGCCCACTCGGCCTCGCTGGGCAGGCGGTAGCCGGTGGAGCGCGCATCGAAGCCGGTGATCACGCCGCGGGTCTCGATATAAAACGGCGCCAGGCCCTCGCGCCGGCTCAGCCAGTTGCAGAAGCTGGCCGCCTGCTGCCAGCTGACCTGCACCGCGGGCTGCTGGTCGCGGTTGAGGCTGTTGCCCTCGATCTGCCCGGAGTTGTGCTCCTTGCGGTACTGGCGGAACTGGGCGTTGGTGACCTCGGTAGTCTGCAGGTAGAACGCGCGGCGCAGGGACACCGGGTGCAGCACCTCATTGGCGCGGCGGCCCGGCTCGCGGCGCGAGGCGCCCATGGTGAAGTCCGCGGTGGGCGAATCCGCCGGGCGGAACAGCAGCAGGGACTGGCCGAGGGCGCTGGTCACCTTGCTCGGGGTGCGCGCGGCGCGCGCTTCGGCGTCGGTGCGCAGGGTGATTTCCAGTTTCTGCTGCAGCCCGGGGCGCGGCGTCACCTGCTGGCGCTGGGTGTTGTAGCCGGGCAGCACAACCTCCACCCGGTGCGCGACTGCCGGCAGCGACAGTACCTGGCTGCCGCGTCCCACCGTGCGGCCGTCGATGCGCAGCTCCGCCTCGGCGGGGGCGATGACGAAGGCCACCTCGCCGAGTTGGGCGCGCAGGGCGATCTCGCGGCTGTCGCGGGAGGCGGCGGGCATGCGCAGGGTCTCGCTGTGGCGGCGGTAGCCGGGCTTGAATACCGCGAGCTGGTGGTCGCGCTCCGGGGTCACCTCGACTTCCAGCGGCGTCTGGCCGAGGAACTCACCGTCCAGGGTGACATTGGCGCCCGCCGGTGTGCTGGTCAGCTGCAGCAGGCCGACGGCGGGTTGCAGTTCGATGCTGCCGAGGTCCTGTGCCTGGCCCGCGATGACCTCGAGCTGGTGCACCCAGTCCGCATAGCCGGGGCTGCGCAGGATGAGCTGGCGCTCGCCCTCGACGACCTGCAGGGTGGCGGGGGTGGTGCCGGCGGGTTCGCCGTCGACCAGTACCTGGGCGCCGGCCGGTGTGCTGGCCAGCGCGATGTCCGCCCAGGCCGGTTCCAGGGCGAACTCGAACTGTTGTGCGAGGCCGCGGCCGGTGACCTCGATGTCCTGTTCCGCGCCGCGGTAGCGCTCTGCACTCAGTTCGAGGCGATGGCTACCGGCGGAAACTGACACGCCCTGCAGCGGCGTCCGGCCGAGCACCTCGCCATCGAGGGTGACCTGTACCTCGGCGGGGGTGGTGCGAATGTCGAGGCGGCCGGGCAGGGGTGCCAGCGCCAGTGCCAGGCGCTGGTTCTGCTCGTCGGTTACCGTGACGCTGGTTTGCAGCGGTTCGTAGCCGGGTGCCGATGCACTCACCCGGTGTTCCCCCGGCAGGAGCAGGTAGCGCGAACCGAAGGGCACAGCCAGGCCGCTGACGCTGATGTCGACCTCGGCCTGCGCGGTCACCTGCACTTCCAGCGAGCGCGCGCTGAACAGGAACCACAAAAGCGCGACGGCGCACAGCACGGCCGCGCCCAGCGCCCAGCGCAGGCCGCGGCGCTCGGATCGGCGGGGGGGCGGCGCGCTGCCCAGCGGTTCGAACGCGCTGGGTTCGATCCGGGTGGGTTCGCTGCGGGCGGGCTCCAGCGGCGCCGGATCAAGCGGCGTTGGGGTAAGCGAGCCCGGCTCGATCGGTGTGGGATCGATGGGCGTGTGACGATCATTGCTGCTCACAGGATGCGCTCGCTACAGGCCACGGTCACGGGCGCTGGCGCCTGGTCCGCGCTGACCTCCAGGGTCACCAGCACATCGCGGTAGCCCACGCGGGAACCGCGCACCGTGTAGCTGCCGGGACGCAGGTCCAGCTGGCGCTGCTGAAAGCGGCCGAGCCGGGCGGTGCGGTAGATGAGAACCTCAGTCTGGCCGTCCGAGTGCAGGGTAACGGTGACCGGGGTGTTGGCCTTGCGCAGCAGGGTGTCGATTGTTTCGACCTGCCCGCGCAGCCGGGGGCCGGGATTGTCGATGCCGCGGCCCTGGGCGAGCAGTTTGCCGGCGGCCTCGGCGACGGCGACGTCCGACAGCCGGCCGGGGTTGTCGACGATGTCCTGCAGACCCTTGTCCAGGGCGGCGCGCCGCTGGGCGCGGGCCAGGCCCTCGCGGGCGAATACCACGCTGGCATCCAGCGCCAGCGCCTGCTCGTAGGCGGTGACTGCGTCCGACCAGTGTTCGTCCTGTTCCTGTTGGGCGCCCCGCGACTTGAGCCGGCCCAGGCGTCCGGACTGCTCGGCCACGGCCAGTTCCGCGAGTGCACTGGTGGCCTCGTCGGAGCCCTCGCGCAGGCCGGCGGCGCGCTGGAAGGCGGCGCGCGCCGCGCTGTAGTCGGCGCTGTCCAGGGCGCGGTAGCCCTCGCTCATGGCCTGGTTGAACTGCAGGTCGCGGTAGGCCGCGGTGACGCGCTGCAGTTGCGCCTGAACCCGCGGGTGCGCGGGGTCCAGTTGCGCGGCTTCGGCCAGCGCCGCCTCGGCCGCGGCCAGGTCGCCGCTCGCCTCGGCTGCGGCCGCGCCCTCCTGCAACTCGTTGACCCGGGGCAGTTGCTGCAGGCGCTGTTCCAGCGCGGGGATCGCACCGGCGTCGGGGTCGATCAGGCGGGCTATGTCCAGGGCGCTGCGTGCCGCGTCCAGGGCGTTGCTATCGATGGCCTCGCCCACCGCAGCCAGCTGGCGTTCGCCGGCGGCGGGCAGGTCGGCGCGGATGGCCTCCAGCTGCTGCAGGGCGCTGGCGTAGGCCTCACGGGCGGCGACGAAGCGGTTCTCGCGGTAGTCCTCGTCGCCCTGGCGCGCGGCTGCGATGGCACTGGAATAGGCCTCGCCCGCCCACTGTTCTGCGCCGTGCTCGTCCAGTTCAAACTGCACGGCGAGCAACTGCTCCAGCACCTCGCGGGCCTCGCGGCGCAGTTTCGCGGTCTGGGCGTCGGCCCAGGGTGAGTCCTCCTCAACCGCCTGTGAGCTGCCGCCCTGTGCGGGGGTGTGCGCCGGGGAGGGCGTGGCAACGGTGCCGGGTTCAGCCTCCGGCGGGGTGACCCGCTGAGGCAGCCAGAACACGACCAGCAACGCTGCGAGCAGCAGCGCGCCGAGCGCCGGCCACAGCCAGCGCGGCGCACCGGCAGGCGGCGGCGGTTCGGCGGCTGGGGAGGGCGGCGCCAGCTCGAAGGGTGTGGGCTCCAGGGGCTGGGCTTGCGGTGACTTCAATCGGGGGGACCTTGCGTGCGTTGGAAGTATGCGGCTCGTGGCTGGCGTGTTTCAGTTAGAGTGTATCAGTCGAATCCGCCATCGCCCCGGGCGCGGGCTCCAGCGCGCCGATTTCCGTCTCGTAGATGTCGGCGAGCAGTTCCTGCCACTGCGCGTATTGGTCCTCGACGGTGCCGGTGAGGGTCACGCTGCGGTCCTCGAGGTCGATGACCTGCGGTGTGATTTCCGCCTCCAGCGACTGGCCCAGTTCCGACAGGGCCTCGATACGCAGTTTCGATTCACTGCGCTTCTCCAGGCCGCTCTTGAGCAGGGCGCCGCCGCCGAGGATGGCGACACTGCCGGCGGCGCGCTGGGCCTCCCGCCTGTCTCTCTCTTCTTCGTCCTCAGGGTCGTCGTTGGCAGCGTCGTAGTGGGCGAAGATGCCCGCCAGCACCGCGGTGGCGCCGGCGATCATTTCGGCGCGACTCTTCGCCTGCAGTTCCTGCAGTTCGATCGCCTCGGCGTAGCTCTCCTTGCGCCACTCCTGGTAGGGCGGGTAGATCTGGTTGTCGAACTGGTCGTAGTACTCCTGCATGGTATCCACGTAGAGGTTGTCGCGGTCGCGAATCCTGCCGATGCGCGCGAGCATCGGGTCGCCCTCCGCGGGCAGGCGCGTGACCACGTAGTTGCCGTCGCGGTTCTTCTCCAGGTAGCCGGCGAAGGCGTCGGGGGAAAAGTGCTGGGCGAAGCGCAGCTCCGAGGTGAGGCGGATATTACGGCGTTCGCGGTCGCCGAGTTTTTCCTGCACCGCGAGCAGGTCGTTGGCGATGTCGTTGTACACCGCCTGGAACGGGTCGTAGTGACTCGCGGCGGTTTCCTTGTAGGCGTAGGCGCTGGCGTGGCCCTCGTAGGTGCGCTCCAGCCAGGTCTGGCCGCGCGCATCGCGTGCGGTGATTGCGAGTTCGAGGTGTTCGCCGTCCGAGTGCAGGATCTCGCCCTGGACCAGCAGGTCGGCGATGCGCTCGGGGTCCGGCACCACGCGCACCGCGCCCCAGGCGCCGCTTTGTTGCATGGCCTCGGCCAGTTGCCCGGGCATGAAGCGCGCCTCGGCATTGCGTACCTCGGGGTAGACCAGCAGCACTTCGTCATCATCGAGGTCGTCGATACCCGGGTCGAAGGTGGCGATACCGACATCCAGCAGCAGGTCGTCGGGCACCTGCCTGCTGGGCGCGTCGATGGCGGGCACGGCGGTGGTTTTCACCGTGCTGCTGACGCAGCCCCCGGTGAGCGCCGTTGCTGGCAGCAGGACGAGCAGGAGTGCGAGGCGCAGGCGCAGCTGGCGGGTCACTGGCCGATGCCCTTGTACTTGCGGTACTCGTCCCACAGCTTCTCGCGTACCGCCGGGTCCGGCTCGCGCTGGGCCGCCTCGCGCAGTTGTCGCGCGACCACGTCGTCGTCCGCGCCGGAGGGGATGTCTCCGGGCGCGGGGTACTTGGCTGTGCCCGAGGGCATCGGCGCGCTGCCCGCACCACCGCCGCCCCCGCTGCTACCGGTGCTGCCGTACAGGCCGCCGTCCTTGCGCGCCACGGCGTTCTCGTAGGGTTCGTGCCGGGCGGGAGTGTTGCGCGCCGCGTCCTGCGCCGCGCTGGCGTTGTCGCGCGCGCTGCTGCGCTGTTTTTCCTGTTCGTCGAGGATCATGTCGTCGAACACCGCGGTACCCTGGTCGAGCTGGGCGTCGAGGATGGCCACCTGCTCGGCGGTGGTGAGGATCTCGCCGCCGCCCGGCAGGCCCACGCCGGCGGCATCCGGCAGTCCGGCGCCCGCGCCTGTTTCAGCCCCTGTTCCAGTGGCTGGATCGCCGGTGGTTGCGGCGACAGGACCTGTGCCGCGGGCATCGGCCGCGGCCGGGTCGGGCTGGTTGAAGTCGGGCAGGGAAGGGGGAGGAGCGGTGTTGTCGTTCATGTCCGGCAGGGCGAGGTCGCCGCCGGGTTCGAAGCCGGGTTCGCCCGCGCCGCCTGGGGACGTGCCGCCGAGGACGCCATCCGGGGAGCCGTCGGGCGAGCCATCCGGGTGTCCGTCGGGATGTCCGTCAGGAGAGCCCTCGGGCGAACCGCCGGGCATGCCGCCGGCACCGCCCGGTCCATTGCTGGCCGTCGGCGGTGTCTGGCTGCTGGAAGGCTGGGTCGGGTTGCTCGCACCGAAGCAGCCGGCCAGCAGCAGGCTGGCGCAGGCGAGGGTGGCGAGTCCGCGATGTACCCGGCGCGCCCCGGCGCCGGGAGAGTCAGTTGATTGCATAAGCCCTGGTTATCCCCTCGGCATCGACCGGGCCCTGGGCCGCCAGGCGCGGGCGGAACAGTGTCCCGCGCAGGATACGCATGATGCGATTGGCGGAGCTGCGGTCGATGTCGTTATCGTCTATGCGCTCGAGGTGGTGCACGCGGCCCGTATCGCTCACCGAGAAGCGCAGCAACAGGTTGCCCTGTTGCGGGTCCACGGCGGGGGGCAGGTAGCGCACCGCGTCGTTGTCCGGAATTTCCACCGGCTCGCCGAACAGTGCCTCGATCTTCGCTTCGGCATCGTCGTGCGGGAGGAGTTCCCCGACCGCCGCGCGGTAGCGCTCGGCGGCCGCGCGACGCTGCCCGTGGAACAGTTCCCAGTCGCCGTACACCGCCAGCGCCTGGGCCGCCGGTTCACTGCCGGGGCCGTGCAGGGCGCTCTCCACCTCGTAAAGCATTTCGGCGACGCTCTCGCCCTTGCGGTAGCTCTGGGCCCGGTACAGGTTGAAGCGGCTGAGCTGCGGGTCCTGCGGGAACCCGCCGTTGCCGACCATGGCGTACTGGGCCTGGGTTTCGATCATGGCCATGTTGTAGTCCGAGATCAGGTACTGGGCGCGCAGCATATTGTGCAGCGGCGGCAGCATTTGCACGGAGTACCTGCCGCTGTCGCGGCCCAGTTCGTTGACGGCCTGGGCGTTGAGGTCCCAGGCGGTCATCAGCCGGGTGTAGTTGTCCCGCTCCAGGCCCAGGCGAAAGGCGTTGTACTGCCAGTCGGCCTGGCGCATCAGCGCCTGGGCGCGCTCGGCGCCGGCATCCAGGTTTTGCATCTGCACGCGGTACAGGTAGAGCTCGCGTTCGTCGGCGGCTTCATAGTCACGCAGGGCCAGGTGGCTGGCGATCTCGCGTTCGAGCAGGGGGATCTGTTGCGGGCAGTACAGCCCCTCGTTGATGCGCGCCAGGTGCACGCCGCGCTTGAACAGCTCGACCGCCTCGCGGTGCTTGCCGCGGCGTTGCAGGTTGATACCCAGGCCCCCCAGGTGTTCGCCGAGCTGGTCGGCGTAGGCGCCCCCGCTGGATTCAAGCTCGCGGATGGCCGCGCGGTAGTCGGCGGCGTCGCGCCGCGCCTCGGCAGCGCTCGGGCCGCTGGCCGCAGCGTTCAGGGCCAGCGCCTGCTCGGCAGCCGCGGGTGCCGCAGCCGCGGCGAGTGACAGGATGCCGGCACAGGCCAGCTGGCAGGGTCTTCTGCTCATCGATGCCCTCTGGGCGGCCGGTCGCTGCCGCCGTTGAATTCGCAGAAATAACGGCGGGATTATAAACCCGTGCATGCGCAACGTCAGTAGGCCGCCACCGCGCCACCGGGGCGCCGCGGGTCGGTGGCGCCGAGCAGCCAGCCGTCCTCGAGCATGATGGTCTGGGTGCGGCCCAGGGTGCGTCGGGTCGGCTGTACCGGCTGGCCGCGCTGGCGCAGTAACTCAACGGTGTCGGCGCTGATGCCCCGCTCCAGCAGCAGGGTGTCCGGCCACCACTGGTGGTGGACGCGCGGGCTCGCGGCGGCGGTGGCGGGGTTCATGTCGAACACCATGGTGTTGAGCAGTACCTGCAGCACGGTGGTGATGATCTGGCTGCCGCCCGGGCTGCCGGTGGCCAGCCAGGGCTTGCCGTCGCGCAGGACCAGGGTCGGCGACATCGACGACAGCGGCCGCTTGCGCCCCTCGATGCGGTTGCGCTCACCCTGGATAAGACCGAAGGCATTGGCGCTGCCCGGGTCGGCGGCGAAGTCTGCCATCTCGTTGTTGAGCAGCACACCGGTGCCGGGCACCATCTTGTGGTTGCCGAAGCTGAAGTTCAGTGTGTAGGTGTTGCTGACCACGTTGCCGGCGGCGTCGGCGACGGTGAACTGGGTGGTGTCGCTGCCCTCCGGCGGCACCGGCAGGCCGGGGCCGATGGTGTCGGCCGGGGTCGCCTTGTCCGGGTCGATGCCCTTGCGCAGGTGCGCGGCGTAGGCCTTGTCGGTCAGCTGCGCCACCGGCACCGCGACGAAGTCCGGGTCGCCCAGGTATTCGCTGCGGTCGGCGTAGGCGCGTTTCATCGCCTCGGCCAGCAGGTGGATATAGGCGGCGCTGTTGTGGCCCAGTGCCTGCAGGTCGTAGCCCTCGAGCAGGTTGAGCATCTCGATGATGTGCACGCCGCCGGAGGAGGGCGGCGGCGCCGAGACCACCTCGAAACCGTGGAACGTGCCGCGCACCGGCGCGCGCTCGGCCACGCGGTAGTTGGCGAGGTCCTGGGTGGTCATGATGCCGTCCCCCGCGCGCATGGCGGCGGCAAAGCGCTGCGCCACCGGCCCGCGGTAGAAACCGTCGCGGCCGTCGCGGGCGATCTGTTGCAGGGTCCAGGCCAGGTCCGGCTGGCGCCAGGTCTCGCCCATGCCGTAGGGGTTGCCATCGGGGTGAAAGAACACGGCACGCGCGGCGGGGTCGCGGCCGAGCATGTCCGCGCGCTGGCCGATCTCGTGGGCGAGGGCGAAGCTCACCGGGAAGCCCTGCTGGGCGAGGCGGATGGCCGGTGCCAGCACCTCGGCGCGGTCCAGGCTGCCGTACTTGTCCAGGGCGTGCAGCATGCCGGCCACGGTGCCCGGCACGCCGGCGGCCTGCAGGCTGAAGTACTCGCGCTGCTTGTCCACCTCGCCGTTGGCGTCGAGGAACATGTCGCGGGTCGCCGCGGCGGGTGCCATTTCCCGGTAGTCGATGAACACCTGGCGCTGCTCTTTGGCCAGGTGGATGAGCATGAAACCGCCGCCGCCGAGGTTGCCGGCGCGTGGGTAGGTCACCGCCAGGGCGAAGCCGGTGGCGACCGCGGCATCCACCGCGTTGCCGCCGCGGCGCAGCATCTCCAGGCCGACCTCGGCCGCGAGGCGCTCCGGGCTCGCGACCATTCCGCGCTGCCCCACCTCGGGCAGGAAGCGCTCGCCGTAGTCGATTATGGGTAGCGGCGCGGCAGGGGTTTCGGCGCGCGCGGCGAGCGGCGACAGCAACAGCAGGGACAGCAACAGTCGGGCGAGGGGGCGTGGGGCTTTCACACTGGCTCCGGTTCGGGGTTTGCCCAGACTTTAACGGTTTTCCCTTCCGGCGCATACTCGGCGGCACAGGAACGCGGCGGGACAGGCGATGCAGGCACTACTGGATGAGCTGGCGCAACGCTGGCAGGCGATGTTCGAGGCCCTGGCCCGCGGCGAGGACCTGCCGCCGGGGCGGCGCCTGCGCGCCGAGGGTATGGCCGAGGCCGCGGTGATCGCCGGTATCGCCAGTGCGGCGGAACTGGACCGGGCGATGGACGATTGCTACAACGCCGCCTTCGGTCGCCGCCTGGCGGCGGATTTCGGCGCTGACTGGCGGCAGTTTCACCGCTTCCCGGAGATACCCGCGGTAACGCGCCGCGCGCCGGTAGTACCGACGACCGCCGATTGACTATAATCGCCACACCCTAAAAAGGAGTTTCCCGCATGTTGCACCGCGCTTTGATGGCTGTCTTCGCCCTGGCCCTGCTGTCCCTGTTGAGCGCTTGCGCCTCGACGCTGCAGGCCAACATGGACTTCGACGAAAAGTACGACTTCACGCAGGTGAAGACCATCGCCATCCTGCCGGTGGATCGCACCAGCGTGTCCAACATCGTGGTCAGCGACCTGCAGGTCGATCGCATCAATGCGGCTATCACCGAGGAACTCACCGGCAAGGGTTATGTGGTAACCAGTGACCGCGCCACCGCGGACGTCTGGCTCACCTGGCACCTGGTGACCGAGCAGCGCACCGACGTGCGCACCTACGACGGCCTGAGCTACTACAACTGCTGGCGCTGCGGCCCGGCGGTGTCGGATGTCAGCGTGCGCCAGTACACCCAGGGCACGTTCATCGTCGACATGATCGACCCGCTGCGCAACCAGTCGGTGTGGCGCTCGATCATCCAGTCCGAACTCAAGCCGCAGCCAGAGGGCGACAAAGCCGCTGAGCGCCGCAAGAAGGCCGCCACCGCGGTATTTGCCGGGTTCCCGCCCAATTGATCGGCCGTGTCCATCAAATAAAGTCTCATCTGACCCCACGTTCGAAAGTGGGGTCAGATACGACTTTAAATGATGGCTCGCCGCCACAGCGGCCTGACAGGAGTTAGCTGTGCACTTTGAGGATTTGCGCCGCGAATACACCGCCGGCGGTCTCAGTCGCGAGATGCTCGACGACTGCCCCCTGCGCCAGTTCGAGCACTGGCTGGAGCAGGCGGTGAAGGCCGAGCTGGAAGACCCCACGGCCATGGTGCTGGCCACCGTGGATGCCCAGGGCAATCCCTGGCAGCGCATCGTGCTGCTCAAGGGGCTGTCCCAGGGCGGTTTCGTCTTTTATACCAACCACGGCAGCGACAAGGCGCGGGACATCGCCCATCATCCGAAGGTCTCGCTGCACTTCCCGTGGAACGAGATCGACCGCCAGGTCATCGTCGCCGGTAGCGCGCAGAAGATGAGCATGGCCGAGTCCGCCGCCTATTTCGTCACCCGCCCGCGGGAGAGTCAGATCGCCGCCTGGGCCTCGCGCCAGAGCCGGCCGATCTCCACCCGTGCGCTGCTCGAGGAGCAGGCGCGCTCGCTGCGCGAGAAGTTCGGCCGCGGGGAGATCCCGGTGCCCGATTTCTGGGGGGGTTACCGCGTGCTGCCCGAGCGTATCGAGTTCTGGCAGGGGCGCGAGCACCGCCTGCACGACCGCTTCCTTTATACCCGCGACGATGGCGACTGGGCTATCCAGCAGTTGCAGCCCTGAGCGGGATCATCTCGCCCCTCGGGAGAAAGGCAGTTAGTTTCTCTCCCCGCCACTCCAATCCGGGATCGAGTCCGGAGACGGACGAGGCAGCCCCGCCTCAGGCGCGACGTTGGCGCATATGGCGTGATTCACCCTCGATACCGAGCAGGGTGCGGCGGATCATATCCAGGCCCGCCGCCGCCACCATGGTCTGGAACAGGTGGCGCTCCACCGGCCACAGCAGGCGCCGCGCCTGCAGCGAGTCGCGCGCTCCCCAGGCCAGCCACACCGTGCCCACCGGCTTGTCCGGCGTGCCGCCGCCGGGCCCGGCAATGCCCGAGGTGGCGATGGCGAAATCCGCCCCCGCCGCGTCCATCGCGCCCAGCGCCATGGCCCGCACCACCGGTTCGCTGACCGCGCCGTGTTCGGCGAGCACCGCTTCCGGCACTCCGAGCACGCTGTGCTTGATGGCGTTGTCGTAGGTGACGAAGCCCGCGTGGAAGGCGTCCGAGGCGCCGGGCACACGGGTCAGCAGGGAGGCGATCAGCCCCCCGGTGCAGGATTCCGCGGTGGCCAGGGTCGCGCCGCGTTCGCGCAACAGGGCCAGTACCACGTCCGCCAGGCGCGCGTCGCCTTCGCCGATGATGTGATCCCCGAACAGTTCGCGCAGGCGCTGGTAACACCAGTCCCGCTGCGGCAGGTCCGCGGCGCGGTCCACGCCCAGCTTGATTTCCAGTTGCGGTGCGCCGGCTCTGAAGCCCAGTTGCACCGCCGTCGGCCAGTCCGGGATGTTGTCGGCGATGATCTGCTGCGCCGAGGATTCGCCCAGGCCGAAGGTCTGCAGGCGCAGGATGTCGCGCTCCAGGCGGCGCCCGAGGCGTTGCGCCAGGTCGCGCAGGATGCCGTCGAGCATGGCGGCCAGCTCGCCGGGCACGCCGGGGGTGCACAGCACGCGGCACTCGCCCAGGTTCAGTTCGAAGCCCACCGCGCTGCCTATCGGGTTGTCGATGATCCTGCAGCCCGCCGGTAGCAGGGCCTGCTTGAGGTTGGCGGCGTTCAGCGCGAGGCCGCGGCCGGCGCACCAGGTCTCCAGGTGGGCGACCGCCGCCGGGTGCTGTTCCAGGCCGACACCGGCGACGTCCGCGAGCACCTGCGCGGTGAGATCGTCGATGGTCGGGCCGAGGCCGCCGTTGATGATCACCAGGTCCGATTGCGCCGCCATCGACGCCAGCTCCGCGCGCAGCAGCGCCGGGTCGTCGCCGACGGTGACCTTGCGCTGCACGTCGATGGCCAGCTCGTCGAGGCGGCGCGCGATCATCGAGGAATTGGAGTCCACGGTGTCGCCGCTCATCAGTTCGTTGCCGGTGAGCAGGAGCTGCACGCGCAGCGTGGTGTCGGTCATGTGGGTGTCTCGTCCGGGAGGGCGGGGCCAGCATAGCGCCAATCGGTTGCGGCGGGCAAAGCCTCCGGCTGTGGCGCTTCAGAAACCGCCGTGGGTGTCGAGGTGGGCCAGTTCCTCGGCGCTGGACGCGCGGCCGAGGATGGCGTTGCGGTGCGGGAAGCGGCCGAAGCGGGCGATGACATCGTGGTGGGCGCGGGCGTAGCGCAGGAAGTCCTCGACCAGGGGCGAGGGGTGATCCAGGGCGAGCTGCTCGAACAGGGCCAGGCACAGGGCCTGGTCCGCCGGGTCTTCGCTGTGCTCCAGCGGCATGAACAGGAACACCTGGTGGGCGCAGGGCAGGGCGCGGTGGGCCTCGCCGGCGGTCCAGCCGCGGGCCAGTGCTGCCGCCCGCGAATCGCCGGCGAAGGCCTGCGGGGTGCCGCGGTAGATGTTGCGCGGCAGCTGGTCGAGCAGCAGGAGCAGGGCGATGCGACCGCGATCGTAACCGGTCCAGTCTTCAAAGCCGCCTGCCACTGCCTCCCCGGTGAGTGTGCCGAAGCGCTCGCGGCAGGCGCGGTCGAAGGTCTCACCGCCGGCGAACCAGTTCCTGCGCTGCGCCGGCGGGCTCATGCCGCTCTCGTCCAGCTCGCCGAACCAGAATGCGTGCAGTGCCTCCACGGCGTCGTTGTCGGCGATGGCGAGGTCCTCCCTGCCGGCCCGAAATCAGCCACAAGCATAGCGGAAATCCACCTGGCCGCTTACATTGGCCAGCGCCATTGCGTACACTGTCCTGCCCGGTTTTTCCCATGGATCAGGTCGCTGAGGTAGTCATGAGACGCGTGGTTTTCAATCAGAAAGGCGGGGTCGGCAAGACCAGCATCACCTGCAACCTGGCGGCGATCGGCGCCGACATGGGCTATCGCACCCTGGTCATCGACCTGGACGTGCAGGGCAACACCACCCACTACCTGGTCGGCGAGATCGACGCCGAGGCCTTCCCGGCCGAGGCCCAGGGCGTGGCCGGCCTGTTCAAGCAGACGGTGGGCTCGCGGCGCATGCAGAAGAACCCGGATTCCTTCGTCTGGGAGACCCCCTACGAAAACCTGTTCCTGATGCCCTCCAGCCCGACCCTGTCGTCGATGGAGAAAGAGCTGGAGTCCCGCTACAAGATCTACAAGCTGCGCGACGCCCTGGAAAAACTCGACGACGAGTACGACCGCATCTATATCGACACACCGCCCAACTTCAACTTCTATTCCAAGTCGGCGCTGATCGCCGCCGATACGGTGCTGGTGCCCTTCGACTGCGACAGCTTCGCCCGCCAGAGCCTGTACTCGCTGATGGACAACATCGCCGAGCTGCAGGAGGACCACAACCCGGACCTCGAGGTGGAGGGCATCGTCATCAACCAGTTCAACAGCCAGGCCCGCCTGCCCGGCGAACTGGTGGCGGAGTTGGAGGAGGAGGGCTACCCGGTACTCAGCACCTACCTTGGCGCCTCGGTGAAGATGCGCGAGTCCCACCGCGAGCACCGCCCGCTGGTCGACCTCGCCCCCAGCCACAAGCTGACCCGGCAGTACTTGGAGTTGCACGCGGAGCTGGAGCGCATCCTCTCCCGGGCCGCGGCCTGAAGCGGTCCCCACGGAATAAATTTATAATTTTCCGTTATTTGTAAAGCCGTTATTGATTCTTTAAAGTTTCAGGCCCATTACCCGTAGAACCCGGAACCACAGCGTGCTCGATCTCGATCTCGACAGCGTCAACGCCTCCCTGCGCGATGCCAGCGCGCAGGATATCGTGCGTTGGGCGCTGGGCCTGGGCGCGCCGGCCATCGCCACCACCAGCATGGGCAAGAACGCCGCGGTGATGCTGCACCTGGTGAGCGAGATCGACCGCGAACTGCCGACCATCTGGGTCGACACCGGCTATAACCTGCGCGATACCTACCTGGTAGCCGAGCGCCTGATCCGCGACCTGGAACTCAACATCCACGTCTATTCCCCGCTGATGACCAGTGAGCGGCGCAACGCGATCATGGGCGGTATTCCCACGGTGGACGAGGAAGAGCGCCACGCGCAGTTCACCCAGGAGGTGAAACTCGAGCCGTTCGACCGCGCGCTGGCGGAGTTTCAGCCGGAAATCTGGCTGACCGGTATCCGCCGCGAGGAGACCGAGCACCGCCGCAACCTGGACATCGTGTCCGTGGATGGCCGCGGGATCGTCAAGGTCGCGCCTATCTTCAACTGGTCAGACGAGGACGTGGAGGCCTACATGGCGCAGCATGAACTGCCCACTTGCCGCCACTATTTCGACCCGACCAAGGTTCACGACGGCCGCGAGTGCGGTCTGCACACCGCGGCCTGAGGCCGTATCAGCCCATTATCAGTCCGACGGTGACCGCCATCACGGCGGTGGCGAGGACGAATATGCCGATCACGGAAAACAGCCGGCGCATGGCGCGGCGGTCGGCGAGGGTATCTTCCTGAAGCAGATGCTGGGTCATGGTGAGGTTCCTTTTTGTTATATCAACAGCCCTTCTCCGGGCATTTTTGCAGGGTGCCCCAGCCGCTGCGAACCCGCATTGACCTGGATCAAGCCCGCGCGCACCCCGCGGGCGGGGAAAACTGTGTGTTTCTCCACATTTCACAGGCGCGGCCCGGCGGCGCTGGGGTAGACTCTGCTTCCAGTTCCCGCCGCGCCCACGGGCCCGACCGGGGAAGCGCTCACCCGCTCTGGCCACCTGCGGAAACAGGGTGAGAGAGACTGAAAAAGACCTGCGACAGGGGGTTGCCATGACTACCAGGAATAACATGCGTGCCGCGCTGGCCCTGTGCCTCGCGCTGCTTTGTCCCGCCGCCCTGGCGGACACCGTCGAGTACATCAACACTCACTCCGAGGTGGCGCTGAAAACCCTGCGCCAGCACACCGAGGACGCCGATGCGATCCTGCGCGACGCCGCCGGCGTACTGGTGTTCCCGGATATCTTCAAGCTCGGCTTCGGCGTCGGCGGCCAGTACGGCGAGGGCGTGCTGCTGGTGAAGGGCGAGCCGGTGGCCTACTACACCACGGCCGGCAAGGATTTCGGCCTGGCCGAGGGGCACAAGTTCAAGTCCGAGGTGATTGTCTTCCGCACCCCGGAAGCACTGGCGGACTTCCAGAACCGCCGCGGCTTCAAGATCGGCCAGGACGGCCAGGTGGCGCTGGGCAAGCTGGCTTCGGACCGCAGCCTGTGGTTTGGCGCCCAGGATGCGGCCAGGGGCGGCCAGGACGAGGTCGTCGGCTTCATCCTCTCCGACCAGGGCCTGGTCGCCGACCTGACCATGGACGGCTCGCGCATCACCCGCATGGCGCGCTGAAGCGCCTGTTACCCCTGAGGCGCGCGGCTCTTTCGGGCTGCGCGGCTCTCTCAGCCAGCACGGCTCTCTGAGGCCGCGCGGCTATCTCAAGGCGCGCAACTGGCTCGGCTCCCGCTGCTGCACACGCCTGACCCGCGGGGCATTGTGGTGCCCCGCCGTCCATTTCGGTATGCTCCCCGCCTCGTTCCCCGGAGGTCCCGAACATGTCCCAGATCATCCCCGTCGCCCGCGCCCTGCGCGGTGAGATTGCCGTCGGCGAGCAGGTCACCGTGCGCGGCTGGCTGCGCAGCAAGCGCGACTCCAAAGCGGGCATTTCCTTCCTCGCGGTGCACGATGGCAGCGCCTTCGACGCCATCCAGGCGGTGGCGCCCGAGAGCCTGGCCAACTATGCCAGCGAGGTGCTGAAGCTCTCCACCGGCTGTGCGGTGGAGGTCACCGGCGAACTGGTAGCCTCCCAGGGCAAGGGTCAGTCGGTGGAGATCCAGGCCAGCGCCGTGACAGTGGTCGGCTGGGTCGAGGACGCTGAAACCTACCCCATCGCCAAGAAGCGCCACACCTTCGAGTACCTGCGCACCCAGGCCCACCTGCGCCCGCGCACCAACACCTTCGGCGCCATCACCCGGGTGCGCAGCACTCTGGCCAACGCCATCCACAACTACTTCCACGAACGCGGTTTCAACTGGATCAATACACCGATCATCACCGGCAGCGATTGCGAGGGCGCGGGGGAACTGTTCCGCGTGAGCACGCTGGATCTCGCCAACCTGCCGCGCGACGGCAAGGGTGGGGTGAACTTCGAGGCGGACTTCTTCGCCGGGGAGGCTTTCTTGACCGTCTCCGGGCAGCTCGAGGTGGAGGCCTACTGCCTGGCGATGAGCAAGGTCTACACCTTCGGCCCCACTTTCCGTGCCGAGAACTCCAACACCAGCCGCCACCTGGCGGAATTCTGGATGGTTGAGCCGGAGATCGCCTTCGCCGACCTGGCGGACGACGCCGACCTCGCCGAGGACCTGCTCAAGCACCTGTTCACGCGGGTGCTGGAGGAGCGCGAGGACGACATGGCCTTTTTCCAGCAGCGTATCGACAAGACCGTCATCGAGCGCCTGCGCGGGGTGATCGACAACCGCTTCGAGCGCATCGACTACGCCGAGGCCATCGACATCCTGCAGAACTGCGGCCGCAAGTTCGAGTTCCCGGTGGCCTGGGGCACGGACCTCGCCTCCGAGCACGAGCGCTTCCTCGCCGAGGAGCACGTCGGCCGCCCGGTGGTGGTGATGAACTACCCGAAGGAGATCAAAGCCTTCTACATGCGCCTCAACGACGACGAGCGCACGGTGGCGGCGATGGACGTGCTGGCGCCGGGTATCGGCGAGATAATCGGCGGCAGCCAGCGCGAGGAGCGCCTCGACGTGCTCGACGCGCGGCTGGACGATCACCAGAAAGAAGACCTGTGGTGGTACCGCGACCTGCGCCGTTACGGCACGGTGCCCCACGCAGGCTTCGGCCTGGGTTTCGAGCGCCTGCTCAACTACGTCACCGGGATGGAAAACGTGCGCGACGCGATTCCCTACCCGCGCACGCCGGGCCACGCTGATTTCTGAGCGGTATCACTCGCCGGGTCCGCGGCGCGATCCGTGCGCGGCGAAGCCTGGCGGGTACTGACGAGATCGGAGGTGCGCGACAGGACCCGCGTGCGCACAACCCGCACCTAGCGCAGCGAGATCACCGGCCAGCCCGCCGCCTCGGCGTGGGCGCGAAGGCGCTCGTCCGGGTCCACCGCCACCGGCCGGTCCACCTGTTCCAGTAGGGGCAGGTCGTTGTGCGAGTCGCTGTAGAACCACGCGCCTTCCATGCTCGCATTGTGCTCCTTCACCCATTCCTGCAGCCGTGCCACCTTGCCCTCGCGGTAGGTGGGGATGCCCAGCGGCTCGCCGGTGTAGCGCCCGTCCAGCATCTGCGCTTCGCAGGCCAGCAGTTCGTCGATGCCGAAGGCGCGGGCGATCGGCCGGGTAATAAAGGCGTTGGTGGCGGTGATGATCAACAGGGTGTCGCCGGCCGCGCGGTGGCGCTCGACCAGCGCCCGCCCGGCGGGCAGGATGATCGGCTCGATCTTGCGGCGCATGAACTCCCGGTGCCAGGCCTCGACGGTCTCCGGCGGCTGG
Source organism: Mangrovimicrobium sediminis (assembly GCF_004745945.1). Lineage (GTDB taxonomy): Bacteria > Pseudomonadota > Gammaproteobacteria > Pseudomonadales > Halieaceae > Mangrovimicrobium > Mangrovimicrobium sediminis. Next base: position 194,377 of record NZ_SRLE01000002.1, read on the forward strand.
TCGCGCAGCGGGCCGAGGGCGAAGCGCAGGTAGGCGTTGATGTCCAGTTGCCCGGCCTGGTAGTCCGCGTAGAAGCTGTCGTTGCGTGCGGCGAAGCCCTCGGCGTCGACCAGGCCGGCCTCGCACAGGAACTCGCCCCACAGGTGATCGCTGTCGCCGCCGAGCAGGGTATTGTCGAGATCGAAGATCGCCAGGGACATGGTTGCGTGGGCCTCGCCAAAAGCGCCAGAGCATAGCCGGCAGCGGCACCGGAGTAAATTTCTCTGGCGCTGGAAAGTGTGGAACAATAGCCGGCGCCAGCGCAACGATAGCGATAACAAGTGATAGATAAGGACGGTTTCAGGCCCAATGTGGGCATCGTACTCGCCAACGACGAGGGCCAGGTGCTATGGGCCCGGCGCGTCGGCGGCCGCGATGCCTGGCAGTTTCCGCAGGGGGGCATCAACCGCGGCGAGAGCCCGGAACAGGCCCTGTACCGGGAACTGCACGAGGAAGTGGGCCTGGAGCAGGATGCTGTCGAGGTGCTCGGCGTGACCCGCGGCTGGCTGCGCTACCGGCTTCCCCAGCGCTATATCCGCAAGGACCAGAGCCCCGCCTGCATCGGGCAGAAACAGAAATGGTTTTTGTTGCGCCTGTTGGCCGGGGATGACGCCGTGCGGCTGGACCTGAACGAAAAACCCGAATTCGACAACTGGCAGTGGGTGAGTTACTGGTACCCGCTGAACCAGGTCATCTCCTTCAAGCGCGAGGTCTACCGCCGCGCGATGAAGGAGCTCGCGCTGCCGCTGGGGCGTCTTTCAGAACACAAGGGCCGCGCCTGATGGCAATGCTCGAAACCCTGCGCCACATCGTCCAGGAGGTGAACGCCGCCTCCGGGCTGGAGCAGGCGCTGCGCATCATCGTGCACCGGGTGCGCGATGCCATGGGCACCCAGGTGTGCAGCGTGTACATGCGCGACCCGGGCAGCGACCGCTTTATCTTTCGCGCCACCGAGGGCCTCAACCAGGACCAGATCGGTCTCGCCGGGCTGGCCCCGGGTGAGGGCCTGGTGGGTACCGTAGCCGAGCGCGAGGAACCGCTCAACCTGGAGAACGCCCCGTCGCACCCGGCCTTCCGCTTCTTCCCGGATATCGGTGAGGAGCCGTTCCACGCCTTCCTCGGCGTGCCCATCATCCACCAGCGCCAGGTGCTCGGTGTGCTGGTCGTGCAGCAGGCGGAGCGGCGCCGCTTCGACGAGGGCGAAGAAGCCTTCCTGGTCACCATGTCCGCGCAGCTCGCCGCGGTCATCGCCCACGCCCGGGTCACCGGCGCCTTCGATCTCGATGACAAGAGCGATGCCGTCGGCGCGCGGGTCAGCGGGGTGCCGGGGGCACCGGGTATCGCCATCGGCAACGCGGTGGTGGTGTCCCCGGACGCCGACCTGTACGCGGTGCCGCGCAAGGAGATCGAGGACCGCCGCGCCGAGTTGCACGCCTTCCGCACCGCACTGGCCAGGGTGCGCGAGGATATCCAGAAAGTGGCCGACAACCTCGGCGGCGAACTGTCCGCCGAGGACCGCGCCCTGTTCGATGTCTACCTCGGCATCCTCGACGACTCCAAGCTGGGGCGCGAGGTGGTCAGCCTGATCAAGGCGGGGCAGTGGGCGCAGGGCGCGCTCAGCGAGGTGATGATCCAGCACATCCGCCATTTCGAGCGCATGGAGCACAGCTACCTGCGCGAGCGCGCGGTGGATGTGAAAGACCTCGGCACGCGCATGCTGGCCTACCTGCAGGCGGCGGACAAGGAGATCAAGGTCTTCCCGGAGCAGACCATCCTGGTCGGCGAGGAGCTGACCGCCTCGTCGCTGGGCGAGATCCCGCGGGACAGGCTCGCCGGCCTGATCTCGGTGCGCGGCTCGGGCAATTCCCATGTCGCCATCCTCGCCCGCGCCATGGGCGTCCCGACGGTGATGGGGGCGGTGGACCTGCCCTACACCCGGCTCGAGGGGCGCCAAGTCGTGGTGGACGGCTACAACGGGACCGTGCACCTGAACCCCCGGCCCGAAGTGCTGGCGCGCTTCGAGGAAGTGCTGGATACGGACCGCGCCCTGTCGCGCGACCTGGAATCCCTGCGCGACCTGCCCTGCGAAACCCTGGACGGCCACCGTTTGCCGCTGTACGTGAATACCGGATTGATGGCCGATGTCGCGCGCTCCCTCGAACAGGGCGCGGAGGGCGTCGGCCTGTACCGCACCGAGGTGCCGTTCCTGCTGCGCGAGCGCTTCCCCTCCGAGGAAGAGCAGCGGCAGATCTACCGCAACCAGCTGGAGGCGTTCGCGCCGCGGCCGGTGACCATGCGCACCCTGGATATCGGCGGCGACAAGGCGCTGCCGTATTTCCCCATCGACGAGGACAACCCATTCCTCGGCTGGCGCGGCATCCGCGTCACCCTGGACCACCCGGAGATCTTCCTCGCCCAGGTGCGGGCGATGATCAAGGCCAACGCCGGCCTCAACAACCTGAGCATCATGTTGCCGATGATCTGCAACGTGTCGGAGCTCGACGAGGCACTGCAGCTGATCCACCGCAGCCACGAGGAGATCCTGCAGGAGGGGGTGGATGCCAGCCCGCCGCGCATCGGCGTGATGGTCGAGGTGCCCTCCGCGGTCTACCAGGCCCAGGGCCTGGCGCGGCGCGTGGATTTCCTCTCGGTGGGCTCCAACGACCTCACCCAGTACCTGCTGGCGGTGGACCGCAACAACGCGCGGGTCGCCGACCTCTACCACGCCATGCACCCGGCGGTGCTGCACGCGCTGAATACCGTCGCCCAGGCGGCGCGCAGCGAGGGCAAGCAGGTCAGTATCTGCGGCGAGCTGGCGGGGGAGCCGGAGGGTGCGGTGCTGTTGCTGGCGATGGGCTACGACGTGCTGTCGATGAATGCTACCAGCCTGCCCAAGGTGAAGAACGCCCTGCGCAATATCCACCGCGCCGAGGCGCGCGAACTGCTGGCCGAGGTGCTGGTGATGGAGCGCGCCGAGGACATCCACGCCTGCGTGGTCGGGTTCCTCGCCGACCACGGCCTGCAGCGGTTCATTCACACCCCCATGGAATAGGGCGCCTCGCGCCGTTCGACGAATACCTCGCCGGACTCAGGACAGCGCCGGCGCCAGGCGTTGTTCCACGCAACCCGCCGCGCCGCCATCCGCCGCGAATGCCTGCTCCCGCCAGTGCAGTGTTCCCTGTGCGTCGCGCCACAGGCTGGTGCAGGCGCGCGTGCCGTACACCGGGTCGACGATGAACTGCGCCGAGAACTTGCGCTCCATTTCCCCCTCGAGTCCCTGCAGGGCCAGCTCGCTCTCCCGGGCCTGTTGGCGGTCTGCCAGTGTGCCGGCCAGGGCGTCGTGGTCCAGCGGTTGCTCGAGCACCTGCCGCAGCTGTCGCCGCGCGGTCTCCACCTTTGGCCAGGGCGTATCCAGCAGCGCGTTGGACAGCCCGTAGAAGCCCGGGTCCAGGCGCCGGGCGCCGCCGCCGGCATTGCTCGCATACCACAGCTCGTCGCCGGCGCCGAGCAGCAGGTTGAAGCCGGCGTAGTCGGCAAAGCGAGTCTCGATCTGAGCGATGTAGTCGCCTGGCGAGAGGCTGCCGGTGAGGAAGTCCAGGGTCAGCTCGCCGCGCGAGCGCGGCGCCGGGGCGGTGCGCGAGGGGTCGCGGAAGTTGGTGATCGCCGCCAGGCGCCCGCCGCGGGTGACGCCCAGCCAGGTGCCGCCCGCCTGCAGGTCGCGCCCGGCCAGCACCTGCGGGTGCTCGGGCCAGAACGCCGCCGCGGCGGTGGGGCGGGCGTGGAACTCGTCGCGGTTGGCGACCAGGGCCAGCGGGTAGCGTTGGCTGCAGCGATGGGCGAGGACGATCAGGCACATGCGCGCAAGGGTACGCGGCTTCGCGGTGCGGGGAAACTCCGGCGTGGCCGGGAAACATTTGAGAAAGCGCGGGCGCTGCACGATAATACGCGCTCTTTTCGATGGTTCCCGCATGCTGCCCTATCCGCAAATCGACCCCGTCGCGCTCGACCTCGGGCCGCTCCAGGTGCACTGGTACGGGCTGGCCTACCTCGCCGGGATCGTCGCGGGCTGGTGGCTCGCCCGGCGCCGCGCGGTGCACCCCTGGACGCCGGTCAATCGCGAACAGGTCGACGACCTCGTGTTCTATGTCGCCCTCGGCGTGGTGCTCGGCGGGCGCATCGGCTACATCCTCTTTTATGGCGGCCAGCGCCTGATCGACGACCCGAGTTGGGCGCTGCAGGTGTGGAAGGGGGGTATGTCCTTCCACGGCGGTTTCCTCGGCGTGTTGTTCGCCCTCGTGCTGTTTGCGCGCAAGATTGGCGCGGGTTTCTGGCGACTGGTGGATTTCGTCGCGCCCTTCGTGCCGGTGGGCCTGGGCCTGGGCCGGCTCGGCAACTTCATCAACCAGGAGCTGTGGGGGCGTCCCGCCGATGTGCCCTGGGCCATGCTCTTCCCGGCGGATGAGCTGCAACTGGCGCGCCACCCCTCGCAGCTGTACCAGTTCGCCCTGGAGGGCGTGCTCATGTTCTGCGTGCTGTTCTGGTTTTCGCGCAAGCCGCGGCCTACCTGCGCGGTGTCCGGCTTGTTCGCCCTGCTCTACGGCTGCGTGCGCAGCTTCGCCGAGTTCTTCCGCGAGCCGGACGCGCACATCGGTTTCGATGCCTTCGGTTGGCTGACCCGCGGCCAGTTGCTCAGCCTGCCGATGATCCTCGTGGGCATCGGGCTGCTGGTCTACGCATACCGCGGCGGGCGCGCCGCCACCCCGGACAACGCGAGTGCCCGATGAAACAGTACCTCGACCTGCTGCAGGACATTCTCGACAACGGCGTCAGCAAGGGCGATCGCACCGGCACCGGCACGCTCTCCGTGTTCGGCCGCCAGTACCGACACGACCTGGCCCACGGCTTTCCGCTGCTCACCACCAAGAAACTGCATTTCAAGAGCATCGCCAATGAGCTGATCTGGTTCCTGCGCGGCGACACCAACACCCGCTGGCTAAAGGAAAACGGGGTTTCTATCTGGGATGAATGGGCCACCGAGTCCGGCGACCTCGGCCCGATCTACGGCGCCCAGTGGACGGCCTGGCCGACCCGCGATGGCGGCGCCATCAACCAGATCGACTACGTGGTCGACTGCCTGCGCAACAACCCGGACAGCCGCCGCATCCTGTTTCACGGCTGGAACGTGGAGTACCTGCCGGACGAGCGGGTGAGCCCCCAGGACAACGCCCGCGCCGGACGCATGGCGCTGCCCCCCTGTCACCTTTTGTACCAGTTCTATGTGGCGGGCGGGCGGCTCTCGGCGCAACTGTACATCCGTTCAAGCGACTCCTTCCTCGGCCTGCCCTACAACACCGCCAGCCTCGCCCTGCTCACCCACATGCTGGCGCAGCAGTGCGACCTGCAGCCGGGTGAGATCATCGTCACCACCGGCGACTCGCACCTGTACAGCAACCACCTGGAGCAGGTTCGCGAGCAGTTGTCGCGGGCGCCGCGGGCGCTGCCGCGGCTGGAGCTGCTGCGCCGCCCGGCGAGCATCTACGATTACCGTTTCGAGGACTTCGCGATCCACGACTACGACCCCCACCCGCATATCGCCGCGCCGGTGGCGATCTGAGCGCATGCCGCGACTCGCTGTCATCGTCGCCGCGGCGACCAACGACGTGATCGGCCGCGATGGCGGGCTGCCCTGGCACCTGCCCGCGGACCTGAAGCACTTCCGCGACATCACCATGGGCAAGCCGATGCTGATGGGGCGCAAGACCTATGACTCCATCGGCCGCCCGCTGCCCGGGCGCACCAGTATCGTGGTGACCCGCGATACCGCGTGGTCCGCTCCGGCCGGGGTGCATGTCGTGTACAGCGAGGAGCAGGGCCAGGCCCTGGCGGCGGAGCTCGCCCGCGAGCAGGGTCTCGAGGAGTACATGCTGATCGGTGGCGCCCAGTTGTATGCCAGCCTGTTACCACAGGCGCAGCGTATCTATCTCACCCGTGTGCAAGTCGAAGTGCGTGGAGATGCACGTTTCCCGGCACTGGACGCGGGCGAGTGGCGGGAAGTGTCGCGCGAGGATCACGCGGCGGATGACAAAAACCCCACCGGATACAGTTTTATCGTGCTCGATCGGGTTGTTACTGTCATCTGAGTGTCATCAAAACGTTACCACCTTTCGTGACTCGATTTTTAAGTGTTACCTAACTACTCAAAAGCCGGAGGGCGTGCTGTCGGCGGCTGGCGAGAATTGAAAATCAGTTTGCAATCGGCTTAAATGTGCTCCCTCTGTTTACCGACTCTGGTTGTATTCACTATATACAAAGTTCCGATCCCGGTTTGATCAGAGCCGATTCTTTTTCGTTGGACACAGGAAATAAAACTCCCATGACTATGCATCGATTGAAACATGCACTGATCGCTGCACTCGTCACTGCGGGCACCCTCGGGGGGGCAGCAGTTGCGGTGCAGGCCAGCACACTGGACTCCGTACTTCAGGTTGGCGAAGCCAAGAACAAGGCCGCCAGAGAGTCACAGGTGAAGATCGACCGGCTGGCCGATGAAACCCGCGACCTGCTCAACGACTACAAGACCGTCACCAAACAGATCGACGGCCTCAAGGTCTACAACGCCCGCCTGCAGCGCCAGATCGATAACCAGGTCCAGCAGATGGCCGACATCGATGAGTCCATCGACCAGGTCACGGTTATCCAGCGGCAGATGACCCCGCTGATCATTCGCATGATCGACGGTCTCGAGAAATTCATTGAGCTGGATGTGCCCTTCCACATGGAAGAGCGCGAGCAGCGCATCGCTTTCCTGCGCTCCAACCTGGATCGCGCCGACGTGAGCGTCGCGGAGAAGTTCCGCCAGGTGCTCGAAGCCTACCAGATCGAAAACGAGTACGGCCGTGGTATCGAGGCCTACAAGGGGGCGGTCGACATCAACGGCCAGGAGCGCGAGGTCAACTTCCTCAGCATCGGCCGCATCGCCCTGGTCTACCAGACCACCGACACCGAACTGGCCGGCGCCTGGGACCAGGCCAGCCGCAGCTGGGTTCCGCTGGATCGCAGTGAGTACCGCAACGCCATCATGGCTGGCCTGCGCATCGCGCGCAAAGAAGCCGCCATCGACCTGCTGACCCTGCCCCTTCCCGCTCCGGAGGCCCTGTAATGAGCATCAAATTGTTTAAGGCCGCCACCAGTGCCGCACTGGCGGGTCTGCTGACCTTCTCCGCCCTGCCTGTGTTCGCCCAGGAAGCGAAGAGCCTCGACGAGCTGCTCGAGTTCGTCAAGCGCGGCCAGGTCACCGAAGCCAAGGAAAACCGCGAGCGCGAAGCCCGCTTCGCCCGCGACAAGGCCAACCAGGCCGCTGAACTGAAGCGTGCCGAAGCCGAGCGCACCCGCCAGGAGCAGCTCTCAGCCCAGCTGGAAGAGCAGTTCGAAGAGAACGAGCTCCAGGTAGCCGCCAAGCAGCAGCAACTGCGCGAGAAGCTGGGTACCCTGTCCGAGCTGTTCGGTCACCTGACCTCCGCCACGGGCGACCTCGCCCGCAACCTGGAAAACTCCCTGACCTCGGCGCAGTACCCCGACCGCGAAGTGTTCCTGCAGGGGCTGATCGACAAGATGAGCCAGTCGGACAAGCTGCCCTCCATCGATGAGATCGAGCGTGTCTGGTACGAGCTGAACCGCGAAATGGTCGAATCCGGCCGCGTCGTGACTTTCGACTCGCAGGTGATCAAGCCCAACGGTGACCAGGTCCAGCAGCGTGTCCTGCGCGCCGGTACCTTCAACATCGTCTCCGACGAGGGCAAATACCTGAACTTCCAGCCCGGCAAGGGCACTCTGGAAGAGCTCGCCCGCCAGCCCTCCGGCGCCTACCAGGGCTGGGCCAAGGCCCTGTTCTCGGCTACCAGCGGCGCGAACAAGTTCGGCGTTGACCCGACCGGCCCGACCGGCGGCTCCTACCTGTCCGCGCTGATCAACAGCCCGACCCTCGAGGAGCGTTGGCACCAGGGTGGTCCCGTCGGCTACGCCATCACCGCAGTGGGTGTGTTTGCCCTGTTGCTGGCCGTATGGCGCCTGCTGGTCCTGAGCGCGGTCAGCGCCAAGGTCAACAAGCAGCTGAAGTCCGACAAGGCCAACACCAACAACCCGCTGGGCCGCGTACTGAAGATCCACGAGGACAACCCCTCCATGGATACCGAGACTCTCGAGCTCAAGCTTTCCGAGGGTATCCTCAAGGAAACCCCGAAGCTGGAAAGTGGCCTGACCGTGCTCAAGATCATCGCCGCGGTGGCCCCGCTGATGGGTCTGCTGGGTACCGTGACCGGTATGATCATCACCTTCCAGGCGATCACCATCTTCGGCGCCGGCGATCCCAAGGCAATGGCTGGCGGTATCTCCAGCGCGCTGGTAACCACCGTACTCGGCCTGCTGGTGGCAATCCCCACCGTACTGCTGCACACCTTCGTCAACGGTCGTGCGCAGCGCATCATCCATGTCCTGGATGAGCAGACCACCGGTATCATCGCGGAGCACACCGAAGCCAATCTGAGGTCTTGATATGGGCGGACTGGGTGGAATGTATGAAGTCCTTATGGGCTTCATGGACAAGGGCGGCCCTGTGCTGTGGCTCATCGCCGTCCTTCTCTTCGTCATGTGGATGCTGCTCTTCGAGCGAATCTGTTACTTCAAGCTTGGCTGGAAGGGCGATGTCGCCCGCGCGATCGGCACTTGGGAAGGGCGCTCTGAGCGCAAGTCCTGGAATGCCCACCAGATTCGCGAGAAGCTGATCTCCGAGTGCCGCATCCAGATCAACCAGTACCTGCCGGTGATCAAGACCCTGGTGGCCCTGTGCCCCCTGTTCGGTCTGCTCGGCACGGTCTGGGGGATGATCGAGGTGTTCAACGTCATGGCTGTCACCGGCGGTGGCGATGCCAAGTCCATGGCTGGCGGTGTCCAGCAGGCCACGATTCCCACCATGGCGGGAATGGTCGCCGCCCTGTCCGGTGTGTTCGGCAATACGTATGTGACCAGGATTGCCCAGCGGGAGACCGAGTTCCTGCAGGACAACCTGACAACCGATCATTGAGAGCGTAGTTAATGCGTAAGAGAAACCGAGGTGCGAATGAGGAGGAGGCGGAGATCGATCTCACGCCGATGCTGGATGTCGTCTTCATCATGTTGATCTTCTTTATCGTGGTCGCCTCTTTCCTCAAGGAGGCGGGTATCGAGGTCAACCGGCCCGACAAGTCCCAGTCCGACCCCTCTGATGCGACCAGTATTGTCGTGACCATCACCGGTGACGACCAGATCTGGATGGAAAACCGGCGTATCGATATCCGGGCCGTGCGGGCCAACGTGGCCAAGCTGCTGGCCTCTGACCCCGAGCAGTCATTTGTGGTGAGAACCGAACCCGGTGCGACTTCCAAGACCCTCATCGCTGTCGGCGACGCCGCCCGTGAAGCGGGAGTCCTGGCTGTGAACTGGCCAGAGGAGGCGAAGCGGTGAGTAGGCGAGGCAACAACTCAGGTGGCGCGGCGTCCCAGGGCGGCGGTGAGGGTGAAATCGACTTGACCCCGATGCTGGACGTGGTCTTCATCATGCTGATTTTCTTCATCGTGACCTCCTCGTTCATCAAGGAACCGGGCGTCGATATCAACAAGAGCGAAGCCCTCTCGACCGGGGCCTGTGAACGCGGCACCATTATTTTCGCGGTCACTGCAACGGGCGATATCTACTACGACAAGAAAGAGATCACACTGGACGGCGCCCGCCGCATGGCGGAAGCGGCCAAGAAGGAGTCGCCCAAGGCGAACTTCGTGATCCAGGCGGACGAGGAGTCGCCCACGTCGGTGCTCAACGATTTGTTCACGATACTGAAGCCGCTGATGGACGCGCCCCTGTGTGCTTCTACGGAAGAGGCGGGATAGATGGGTAAGTCAGTACGATTCATCGTAGCAATCGCGCTCGCGGTGCCTGTGGCGATTGGTCTGTTTGCCATCATGAACAAGCTGATCGACCGCCACTTCGAGAACCCGGACGTCAAGGCGACCAAGGTGGCCGAGATCGTCCGCCAGGACAAGGAAATCGAGACCCAGCGCGAGGTCAAGAAGCCGGAGAAGGTGGAGGATCCCGAGGAGCCGCCGCCGGACCTGGATACCCCCGAACTGGATATGGATGTCGACGTCGATATCGTCAACGTTGCCCCGGTCGGCAAGGTCGACGTCAGCGTCAGCACCACGGGCATGTCCACCAGCGACGGCGAATACCTGCCCATCGTGAAGGTCGCCCCGATCTATCCGCGTCGCGCGCAGTCCCGCGGTATCAGCGGCTACTGCATCGTCGAGTACACGGTAACGACCTCGGGCGCTATCCGCGATCCGCAGCCGGTCGACTGCCAGCCCTCGGGTATGTTCGAGAAGGCCTCGGTCAGCGCCGCGCTGAAATTCAAGTACAAGCCCCGTGTGGTGGACGGCCAGGCCATCGAGGTGGCCGGCGTGCAGAACAAGTTCACCTATGAGCTGGAAGAGTAACGAGGCACAGGTGCTATGACATTGTTGAAACCGACAACCTGGACCCGCGCCGCACTGCTGGCCCTGCCGGTACTCGCCGCGCAGGTCGCGGTCAGCCAGTTGCAGTCCGACCTCGGCGCGACACCCTTCGCCGCCGCCGTGGCCCAGGAAAAACAGGCCGACCAGCGCGAGACCCGGCGTACCCCGGCGCTGCGCAACCAGGTGTATGAGAAGCTCTCCGAGGCGCAGACTGCGGTCGAAGCCAAGGATATGGCCACTGCGCAGAAGATCCTCGACGACATGCTCGACGACAGCGGCAAGCGCGCCCTGAACAGCTACGAGCTGGCCAACGTGTGGAACCTCTACGCGTTCGTCTACTACGACAAGGGCGACTTCGCCAATGCGTTGAAGGCCTACGAGAACGTGGTCAAGCAGCCGGACATCCCGCTGGCCATGGAGATCAATACCCGCTTCACCATCGCCCAGCTGTACTTCGTACAGGAGCAGTGGCAGCGCGGTATCAACGCGCTCAACGAATGGTTCAAGATGACCGATACCCCGAATCCGGAAGCCTATGTGCTGCTGGCCCAGGGTTATTACCAGCTCAAGCAGTTCGACAAGTCGCTGGCCAACGTCGAGAAAGCGATCTCCATGCACAACGAGCGCCAGCGCGAGAAGCCCGCGGGCGAGCGCAAGGCGGCCAAGGAGCAGTGGTACAACCTGGCGCGCTTCCTGTACTTCGAGAAGAACAACGTGCCCAAGACGGTGGAGATGCTGGAAATCCTGATCCAGAACTATCCGAAGAAGGAGTACTGGGTCCAGCTCTCGCACATGTACGGCGAGCAGAAGAAGGAGACCGAGCAGCTCGCGGCGATGGAAACCGCCTATGTACAGGGCATGCTCGACAAGGGTTCGGAGCTGGTCACCATGGCCTACCTCTACCTGAACCGCGAAGTGCCCTACAAGGCTGCCAAGGTAATGGACCAGGGCCTGACTTCTGGCGCTGTGGACGGCACGTCCAAGAACTGGGAAATCACCGGCAGCGCATGGCGCCAGGCCCAGGAAGTGGACAAGGCCATCCCGGCGATGGAAAAGGCCGCGGCCAAGTCTTCAGAGGGTGAACTGTACGCGCGCCTGGGCAACATCTACCTGGATGGTGACCAGTTCCGCAAGTCGGTAGATGCGATCGACAAGGGCCTGGCCCGCGGCGGCGTACGCCGTCCGGATACCGCTTACCTGGTGAAAGGTATGGCCTACTTCAACCTGAAGGAGTACGACAGCGCGCGCAAGGCGTTCCAGATGGCAGCGCGAGACAAGCGCTCCGAGGAGTTTGCCAAGCAGTGGCTGAAATACATGGACTCCGAACTCGAGAGGCAGCGCAGCCTGGCCGAGGGGTAATCCGGACGCGAAAGCCACCGCGCGCTGGCGCGTGGTGGTTAAGCGAAAAAAGGAGCTCGTTGAGCTCCTTTTTTTATTGTGTTGTTACAGGGCGATGACGTTGGCGGCCTGCGGGCCTTTCTGGCCTTCGGTCACCTCGAACTGTACTTTCTGACCGTCGGCCAGGGTACGGAAGCCCTCTCCCTTGATAGCGCTGAAATGAACGAAGACGTCGGGACCGTCCTCGCGCGCGATGAAACCAAAGCCCTTGCTCTCGTTAAACCATTTAACGGTGCCGGTGGTGGTGGACATAACTCTATTACCTGTATTACCTGATCGCCCCGTGAGGGGACTTGCATTGAACGAACACGGTTGACGTACAAAGGACCTTTGGGGAACTTCGAGCGCTTTCCAATTCAGCCGAAAAAAATCCGACTCTCTTGAGTGTATCACCAGATTTCGTAACTCGCCGTGTTCCGGGGCAAAAAATTTCTCGGGAATAATTCGCCAATTCTGGCCAATCTTTGACCAGCTGGTCCGCCGTGCGGCGCTCAGGTGGGAAGCAGGGGGGCGTGGGCTGCACCCACCAGTCCGGGGTGGGAAGCGGTGATGATGTGCACCGGCATGCGCGCGAGTATGCCGCGCATGGCACCCTTGCTCTGCAGGCGTTGCAGGAACGCGGTCTCGCCGAGGAAGCCGGCAATGCGCGGCACGATACCGCCGGCGATGAACAGCCCCTGCCAACAACCGGTGACCAGGGCGAAGTCGCCGCAGGCAGAGCCCAGCAGGTCGCAGAAGGTGGCCAGGGTGAGGCGGCACAGCGGGTCATCGCCGTCCAGGGCGCGGGCGGTGATCTGAGCCGGGTCCAGCGCGTCGGCGGCGCCGCCGTGAATCCGGGTGATGGCCTGGTGTAGCCGCTGCAGTCCCGGCCCGCTGACCAGCAGTTCCGTGTAGATGTCCGGGTGGTGCTCGAGCAGGAGCGCGAAGATCTCCAGCTCCAGCGGATTGCCCGGCGACAGCCCGGCGTGCCCGGGTTCGCCACTGCCGACCACCGGCTCGCCGGCTATTCGGCGCAGGGTGGCGCCACCCAGCCCGGTACCGGGCCCGATCACCGCCAGGCGCTCGCCGTCGTTCGTCTCGCCCGGCTGCACCGTAAGCAGTTCGCTGTTGTCGAGGTGGGGCAGGGCGTGGGCATTGGCCTCGAAGTCGTTCAACCAGCGCACTGCGCGCCAGCCGAAGCGCGCGCGCAGGGCCTCGCGGGAGAACTGCCAGCCGATATTCACCATCTCGATGCGGTCGTCGGCCAGCGGCGCGGCGATCGCCAGGCTGGCCTGGCGCGGCGGGGCCTCGTCCAACTGCGCCAGCCACGCGTCGATGACCCCGGCGAAGTTGTCGTAGTCGCGGTTGCGGAAATCGACGCGGGCGCGGTACGCGCCGGAGGCCGGGTCGTACAGCGCCAGGCGCGTGTTGGTGCCGCCGACGTCGGCGACCAGGCGCGGTTCCCCGGACATCAGGGTACCGGCAGGATCTTGATGATGTTGGTGGTGCCCGCCTGGCCCATGACCGTGCCCTTGGTGAGCAGGATGGAGTCACCCTTGAGCAGGTAGCCGCCGTCTTTCAGGAACTCGATTGCGCGCGATTCCACCTCCTCGTGCTCGAAGGCGTCGGCGTCGAAGTACAGCGGGATTACACCGCGGCACAGGCACAGGCGCTGCAGCGTCTCGGCGTTATTGCTCAGGCCGAAGATCGGCAGGCCGGAGCTCAGGCGCGACATGCGCAGGGGGGTATTGCCGGACTCGGTCAGGCTGGCGATGCCGCGCACGTTGGGGTAGTGATTGGCGGCGTAGATCGCCGACATGGCGATGGTCTCCTGGGCGGTGGAGAACTGCCGCTCGACGCGATAGCGCGAGGTGCGCGCCACCGCCTGCTGTTCCGCCCCGCGCGCGGCGTCGGCCATGGCGCTGACCACCTCCACCGGGTAGCTGCCCACGGCGGTCTCCGCCGAGAGCATCACCGCGTCGGTGCCGTCGAGCACCGCGTTGGCCACGTCGAACACTTCCGCGCGGGTGGGCATCGGGCTGTCGATCATCGACTCCATCATCTGTGTCGCGGTGATCACCACGCGGTCCGACTTGCGCGCCTTGGCGATCAGGGATTTCTGGATGCCGATGAGCTGGGCGTCGCCGACCTCCACGCCGAGGTCGCCGCGCGCCACCATCACGCCCATGGAGGCCTGGATGATGCCGTCGAGGACTTCCTCATTGGCCACCACCTCGGCGCGCTCGATCTTGGCGATGATCGCGGACTGCAGGCCGGCTTCGCGCAGAAGGTCGCGGGTCTGCTCGATGTCCTCCGCACTGGAGACGAACGAGACCGCGACGAAATCCGGGGCGACGTGGGCAAGGTCGTCGATATCGGCCATGTCCTTGGCGGTCAGCGCCGGCGCCGCGAGGCCGCCGCCGAGGCGGTTGATGCCCTTGCGCGAGGCCAGCTTGCCGCCGACCAGCACGGTGGTCTCCACGGTGTGCTCACCAACGTCGTCCACGCGCAGGCGCAGGCGACCGTCATCCAGCAGCAGGGTGTCCCCGGGACCCACGCTCTCGCACAGGGCGGGGTAGTCGACGCCCACCGAGTGGGCGTCGCCGTCGTCCGGCCCCAGGGAGAGGTCCAGGCACAGACGGTCGCCGGGGGCCAGTTTGATCGGGCCGTCGCGGAAGCCGGCGATGCGGATCTTGGGACCCTGCAGGTCGGCCAGGATGCCGACGTAGCGCCCGGCGATCGCCGCCTGCTTGCGTACCCGGCGCGCCACCGTGGCGTGCTGCTCGGCGGTGCCGTGGCTGAAGTTGAGACGGAAGACATTGACGCCGGCCGCGATCAGCTTGGCGATCATGTCGTCGGATTCACTGGCCGGCCCGATAGTGGCCACGATCTTGGTGCGTCGGTTTACCTTGAGAGTCACTTGGAGTTCCAGTAGAGGATCACTTGGGGTGCCGGTTGCCCGGAGTTCCAGCAGCAGGTTTCCAGTAGAGAGTCAGCCGGGACTCCAGGCTGGAACGGCTGCGCTCCCGGCGTGCGCGCGTCCCCCGCTTACTGCCGGAAATAATGCCCTGTTCGCTGCGCGAGTGCCAGTTACAAACCGGCGGTTGCGCTATTTCCGCGGTGCAAGTTCGTCGATGAAGCGCCTGGTGAGGTCCGGGAAATCACTGAACAGTCCGTCCACGCCGGCGGCCTCGAACAGGGCGCGGTGCAACTCGTCGACGCTGTCGACGCCGTCGGGCAGGTCGTCGGCGCGCAGGGTGTAGGGGTGCACCAGCAGGCCGCGGGCACGGGCCGCAGCGGCGAGTCCGGTGGGGGCGAGCTGGTTGTCGCGCAGGGCGACTACCTGCGGTATCCAGGGGCCGATACCGTCGGCGTAGCCTGCGATGTGGGCGAGCCCCGCCTCGCTGCGCAGCCAGTCGTAGTCCACCGCGCTGTCCTCGCCCCAGTCGTTCTCGCCGATCAGCTGGATCAGCGGCAGCGGCGTGTGCAGCTCGCGGCGCAGGCGGATGAGGGTGGCGTCGTCGAAGCACTGCAGGAAAACCTGCTCGCTGCGCTGGTCGTAGCCGGTGGCCCTGAGCACGTCGAGCACCGCCACGGCGATCTCGTAACCCTGGGCGGTGTGCCAGTTGGGCGACTTGAGCTCGATGTACAGGCCGCGCCGCTGGCCGCGCGAGTGGTTGAGCCCGTCGATCAGCTCGATCTCCTCGCGCAGGGTGGGCAGGCGGAATTCACCCTGGCCCAGGGGGAAGCGCCCGGGGTACACGGCGCGCTGCAGGCCGTCGTCGTCGCGGCGCGAGCGCTCGTGCAGGCGCAGCTCGCGCAGCTCCTCGAGGCTGAAGTCCAGGGCGTAGTAGCGGCCGTCCTCGCGCGCGCGGTCCGGGAAGCGGGTGGCGACGTCGCTGGTGCTTTCCAAGTGGATGTCGTGGAGGATCACCGGTACGCCGTCGCGGCTCAGCACCACGTCCTGCTCGAGGTAGTCGGCGCCCATCGCGTGGGCCAGGGCCTTGGCCTCCAGGGTGTGTTCCGGGAGGTAGGCGCTGGCGCCGCGATGGGCGATGACGATCGGCTGGCTCATGCCGGAGGAAGGGGCAGCACTGTTTGACGCTGCGCCCAGTGCGAGCAAAAGCGCGCCGGCGATGCGATACAGGCGTTGCACGCCGGACTCACGCTGGGCGTCGTGTTCAGGGCAGGGCGGTGATCCACTCCGCGTTCTCGAACCACTTGTCGCGCAGTTTGTTGAGCAGGCCCATCTTGCCGTAGGAGTCGAGGTAGTTGTCGACCAGGTTCTGGAACTGCGCGTCCTCGCGGCTGATGGCGATGCCGATGGGTTCCAGGGTCAGCGGTGCCTGCAGCGTCACCAGACCCTTGCCGAGGTGGCGCAGCACCGCGAGCTTGGTGACCGCCATGTCGGCCAGCAGGGCATTGACCTCGCCGTCCAGCACCATCTGCACGCCGGCGTCGCTGCTCTCGACCAGTACCAGTTCCGCCTCGGGGATATTCTCGGTGACGAAGGTGGCGCTGGTGGAGTTCTTCACTGCCGCGAGCTTCACGTCACCGCTGTTCAGCGGGTTGCTGTCGGTGGCGCCGGCCAGCACCGTGTCGCTGGTCAGGATGGACTTGCCGGACATCACGTACGGACCCGAGAAGTAGGCGCGCTCGGAGCGCTCCGGGGTGATCGACATGTTGGAGATCACCATGTCGAGTTCGCCTTTTTCCAGCGCCGGCAGCAGGTCGCCGAAGGGCATGACCTTGATATCCAGTTGCACGCGCATCGCCGCGGCGAGGGCCTGGGCGAGATCGACGTCGTAGCCCATGACGCCACCCTGGCGATTCTTGACGGTCATGGGTGGCTGGTCGGCGGACATGCCGACGCGCAGCACCTTGAAGTCGATGATGCGCTGCAGGGTCTCTCCGGCGCTGGCAAGGCCGGGCAGGGCCAGCAGTCCGGTGAGCAGGAAGCCGATAAGGGTACGGCGGGTAAATTTGGTCATGGGCTGTTCTTCTCCTTGGGTTTTCTGGTTTGCGGGCAATCAGAGCACGCAGTGCTTGGCGTAGACCTTGGCGTCGTTGCCGGACCACTCGCCCTTGGGTGTGTCTTCCAGGCGTTTACACCAGGCTTCCGAACCAATCTCGGTATCGTCGAACAGGCAGTTCCTGGCG
This sequence comes from Mangrovimicrobium sediminis, assembly GCF_004745945.1. Lineage (GTDB taxonomy): Bacteria > Pseudomonadota > Gammaproteobacteria > Pseudomonadales > Halieaceae > Mangrovimicrobium > Mangrovimicrobium sediminis. The sequence continues at coordinate 211,494 of NZ_SRLE01000002.1, forward strand.
AAGGTGGCCGCGTCGGAGGCGGTCCACTCGGTCTTGGCCTGTTCCGACTTGGCTTCGCACCAGGCGTGACTGCCGGGTTCCGGGCTGCAGGCGGCCAGTAGCGGCAGGATCACAAGCATTAACGCTGGTACGGGCATTGCCGGCAGTGCTCTGCGCATGGGGCGGTCCTCGCTGGGGGTGTCTCGTCCTGCGGCTAAGTATTGCACCTGTGTGCGGGGGCCGCCAGTCGGCGCCGGCGCTTGGCAAGCCGGGCGGCAGCTGCTATTAATTGCCGCATGGAGAACGAGTCACCCGCCATCGATACGCGCACCCCGTCGCCGCCCTACGGCTACTCCTGTGAATGCACGCTCAGCCCCGAGGAGCAGATTCACGTGGTGGCGCTGTTTCATGCCAACAAGATCCGCCCCAGCCGGATCGCCTTTCGCGTGGGTATCGATATCGCGTTTATCGAGCAGTTGATCGCCGGCGAGGTCGAGGCCGAGCGCTTCCCGCGCCTGGTCGCGCAGTATCGCCGGGAACGCTACCAGCAGCGCATGCACGACAGTCGCCGGCGTAGTGGCGGCCAGCGCTATGAGCTACAGCAGCGTATCGAGCGCGAGTTTCACCAGGAGACCGAACTCTAGCGGCGGCTGCCAGCCGGCGCTTCAGGCCGCCGCCAGGATCAGCTCGCTGACCCGCGCGTCCAGGCTCACCGCCTTGATCAGGTGCAGTTGCCCGCGGGCGTCCTCCACCAGCGCCGTGCAGTTTTCCACCCAGTCGCCATCGTTGCAGTAGAGCACTTGGTCGTACTGCTTCACCACCGGGTGGTGCAGGTGCCCGCAGATAATCCCGTCGTAGCCCGTATCCGCCGCCAGCTTGACCGCCGCCTGCTGGTAGGCGTTGATCGCCTGCTCGGCCTGGGCGACGTGGGATTTCAGCCAGCCGGCCAGCGACCAGTAGGGCCGGCCGCTGAGGGCGCGCAGGTGGTTGAGCATGCGGTTGAGCATCATCACCATGTCGTAGGCGATGTCGCCGATCCAGCGGTTGATGCGGCTGTAGCGCACGGCGAAGTCCAGCTCGTCGCCGTGGATGACCAGGAAGCGGCGGCCGTCTGCGGTGGTGTGCACGGCGCGCTCGCGCAGGGAGACATTGCCGAACTCACTGCCGCAGAACTCGCGAAAGTTCTGGTCGTGATTGCCCGGCACGTAGATCACCTCGACCCCGGCGCGGGATTTCTTCAGCAGTTCGCGCAGCACCGCGTTGTGCGCCTCCGGCCAGTAGACGCGGCGGTGCATGGCCCAGACGTCGACGATGTCGCCGACCAGGTAGAGCTTTTTACAGTGCACCCGCTTGAGCAATTGCAGCAGGTGTTCCGCTTTACTGTGGACGTTGCCCAGGTGGACGTCGGAAATCCACAGGGTCTCGCAGTCGATGTGGCCGTCAGGTCTTTGTGCGTTCATCAGTGCTGCCCTCCCCAAGGTAGCGTTTGCGCTTCTTCGGCTTGAGTTTGCTCAGGTCGGCCAACACCAGGCTGTCGACACAGTCCCCGAATTCGTGGTCCACGTTGAACGCGGTAAAGCTCACGCCGCCGGGTTCCATGGCCGAGGCGTAGTGCTTGTACAGCGTGGGGACGGGCAGGCCCTTCTCGGCCAGCGCGTCGCGCAGGGCGCGGAAGTCCTCGTCGTGGTCCGCGCCGCTGAATTCGCTGGCGAACTGTGCCTGCAGTTGCGGCGGGATGACGAAGGGCGTGCGTGCGCTGGCCTCGAGATCCGGGTTGCCATAGTACAGGTGGTGAAAGTGTGCGATGCGCGCGATGCCGTCCTCACCGTACAGGGCGCTCACTGAAGCGGGCCCGAACAGGTAGCGGTAGCGCGGGTACTTGCGCACGAAGGCGCCGATGCCGAACCACAGGTAGTCCAGGCTGTTGCGGTTCTGGTACTTCGGCTGCACGAAGCTGCGCCCCAGTTCCAGGCCCTGCTCCATGATCGGGCGCAGGTTCGGCCCGTAGTTGAACAGGGTGCTCGAGTACAGGCCCGCCACGCCCTGGGTCTGCAGCAGCTTGTCCGCTTCGCCCAGGCGGTAGGCGCCGGCGATTTCCAGGCTCTCGCTGTCCCAGAGCACCAGTTGCTGGTAGTGGCTGTCGTAGCGGTCGATGTCACGCGGCTTGCCGGTGCCCTCGCCCACGGCGCGGAAGGTCAGCTCGCGCAGGCGGCCGATCTCGCGCATGACACAGGGCGAATCCTGCATGCGGCACAGCACGATCAGCTTGCCGTCACCGGTTTCGCCGAGCTGCTCGGAAGCCTCGATCTCGCGCTTGAGCAGCAGGCGGTTCTCCGGGTGGGCAACGGTTTCCACCGACTGGAAGATCGGCTTGCCGCCGCGCGCCAGGCGGTACACGTGCTTGCGGAACATACCGGCCAGCTGTTTGGCGGACACGCCCAGACCCGCGTAGTGCTCGTGGGGAATCGGGTTGCCTACCCGTGCGTCCACGGTGTTGTGGCTTTGCTTGAACATCTCGCGCACCAGCCACAGGGTAGAGAGCGGGCGGGCCAGGAATGAAAGACTGTAAAAGAAGAGCGAATTGCGCCCGGCCACGAACACCGGCAGGATCGGCGAGCGGGTGGCCGAGGCGATCTTGATAAAACCGTTCTGCCATTCGCCGTCGCGCACGCCCTTGGCGCCGAAACGCGATACCTCCCCGGCGGGGAAGATAATCAGCGCGCCGTCCTGTTCCAGGTGTTCGCGAATGCGCTTGAGGTTCTTCTTCGGCGTCGAACCGCCCATGTTGTGCACCGGCAGCAGTACCGGGTCCAGCGGCTGCAGGGCACCGAGTACCTCGTTGGCGACTACTTTTACATCCGGCCGCACCTGGCGCACCAGTTGCAGGAGGGCGAGGCCGTCGAGCGAACCGATGGGATGATTGGCGGCGATTACCACGCGCCCGGAGGCGGGGATGCGAGCGCGCTCCTTGTCGGTCAGGCGCAGCGTGAAATCGAAGTAGCGCAGCGTCTGCTCGATGAAGTCGAAGCCGCGCAGGTGGGGGTAGTCCCTTTCAAATTGCTGGAAACGCGATTCGTAAAAGAGAAAGCCCAGGAAGCGGCCCAGCGTGCGCGACACGCGCTGGTGGCGCTGGACAAAATCGGGGTAGCGGCGTTCGAGGAACGCCTGTATTTCCAACAAGGCGGCGCTCTCCCTACTGTTCGATCTGTGGCATGTCTTCGCTGTGCCACACCGAACCGATACTGCGACCACTCTGGTGCTGGCCGGAGGCAAGTACGTCGATCTTGCCGCCGCGTTGCAGGTAGTCGCGAATCTGCGCGTCAATCTCTTCGCGCATACGGTTCTTTTCGCTCTCGTTCATGCGTTGCTGGTTTCTGCTCATCGGAGTCCCCTCCCGACTTTTGCCGGCAGCATCGCCTTTGCGTGTTACAGGGGGACGAACTGGCGGTGAAGCTTTTATGAAGAGCCCACCGCCGCAGTATTCGTCTTACTTTGTGTGACATTTGCTGCACGTTTCTAGCTACTTTTGCGCCATTCAGGGCACGTTTTGCTAGCGGTTGCTAATTGTCATCGAACCGTCACATATCAATAACATTTCCGTCACCTCGCGCTTTTAGCATGCCGCCTGTTATCCAGTTGTGCGGATGCTGCTGCGCGCTTTGTCGGTGCGCCGCCCGCCAACTATTGCTTTTTCAACGAACAGCCGGTCCTGAGGCGTCCATTTTTATGAAGAGATTCATCAGCTTTGTGGGGATAGCCCTGTCCCTGATGTCACATCAGGTGTTGGCCGCTACGGTCTATGTCGCGGTGTTCCTCGACGAAGCGCCCCTGAGCGGCGTCTACGTGACGCTGGACGATGTGCCGCTGGGTGTCACCAATGAACGGGGCGCCGCCCAGACTCTGGTCGGCGATGGCGAGCACAAACTCGAGTTGTCCGACGACGACATCACGCTGCCCGTCACTTTCTCATCCTCAGCCGATGAAGATGTCGAAGTCCGCGTGGTGTTCCACGAGGCTGAAGGTGTCGAGCCGGTCATCGATATTCGCAAGTTCGATGAGGGCGCGACCGGCGCGAGCGGCTACATCACCGGTACCGTCACCGACGTCGCGGGCCTTCCGATTGCGGGCGCCACCGTGACCGCACCCGGCTCGGGCGCCAGTGCCACCACCGATGCCGACGGCATCTACGTGCTGCAGGTGCCGCGCGGCGACTATCCGCTGGAGGTGTCTGCCGAGGGCTATAACGACGCCACCATGGGCCGCCTACACGTGATGGCGGACATGGGCGTGACCGTGGGTGTGACCCTGCGCGAGCCGACCCCGGCTGGCACTTCGGTCGCCCTGCCCTCGACCCAGGTCGAGGAAGTTATCGTCATGGGCGTGTTCCAGGCGACCGAGAATTCCGCGGACATCGAGCGCTTCGCCACCACCATCACTAACGCGATCGACGTCGCCCAGCTCGAGCGTTTCGGCGACAGCGACGTGGCCTCCGCGCTGAACCGCGTGGTCGGCGTCGCGGTTACCGACGACAAATACGCCACGGTGCGCGGCCTCGACGGCCGCTACATCTCCAGCACCCTGAACGGCCTGCTGATGCCGAGTACCGACCCGCAGCGCCGCGACGTGCAGCTCGACCTGTTCCCGACCAACATCCTCGGTGGCATCGAGATCCAGAAGTCCTATACCCCGGACCAGCTGGCCACCACCACCGGCGGCTCGATCAAGATCCTGACCAAGGGCATTCCCGACGAACGCGTGCTGAAGGTCTCGGGTTCCCTTGGTTACAACTTCGACTTCACCGGCGACGACATCGTCTCCCATCGCGGCAGCAACACCGACTGGGCGGGCTTTGACAGCGGCCTGCGCAAGCTGCCGCAAAGTGTGGTCAATGCCACTGACGGCGGCCGCTCGCTGACCATCTGTGATCCGTCTGTCGACCCTGTGCGCTGTACCTCCGAGTTGGAAGCCGCACAGCTGGGCGTGAAGTTCCAGGATGACTACAACCTGAAGGACAAGACCGCACTGCCCGACGGCGGTGTCTCGGTGGCCTTTGGTGACCGCCTGCAGGCCGGCGACAGCTCCAACGAATGGGGCTACTACCTCGCCGCGGACTACGACTACAGCACCAGCGATCGCGGCGACGCCGAGCTGACCAACCCGCTGGATACCACCGGCTTCTACAACCGCGCCAGCGAGACCGTCAACGTGAACGGCTACGGCGTGGTCGGCTACGAGTACGGCGCCGCCAACGAGATCCTCAGCAAGACCACCCTGCTGCGCAGCACCGACGACACCACCCGTCACGAAGTGGGTGTCGATCTCGAGGGCAGCGAAGTCGACAAGACCATCTTCCAGTACGTCGAGCGCCAGTTCTTCTCCCAGGCCTTCACCGGCCACAACGACTGGGACCTGGACCACGGCATGCACGCTATCGACTGGCGTGTGGCCTACTCGCGCACCAACCGCGACGAGCCGGACCGCCGCCAGTACACCTATTTCAACGGCAACCTGTCCACCTCCGCCTTCGAGCGCCGCTGGTCGGAGCTCGAGGAAGACGCCATCGACGTGGTGTTGGACTACACCTTCACCCTGGACTGGGGCCAGCTCTCCAGCACCGACTTCAAGGCCGGTGTGCTGTGGTCGGACAAGGAGCGTGAAGTGGAGCAGTATCGCTTCGGTATCCGCCTCGGCGACCGCCGCGATATCTCGCTGGGCATCGACCAAGACCTGGAGAAGGACATCCTGCCCTACTACAACTTCGCCCTGGATCGCGTGCGCCTGGCGGCCAACACCGCGGACACCGACTCCTACGACTCCACCGAGGAGATCAAGGCCTACTACCTCACCACCGACACCGAGTTCGGCGAGGACTGGAGCATGACCCTGGGTGCGCGCTACGAGGACTTCTCCCAGGAGCTGTCCTACCCCAACCAGACCGGCGCGGACAACCTGCTCGAGGCCGACGACTGGTACCCGGCATTCGCCCTGACCTGGCGCCCCACCGAGGAGATCCAGGTGCGCGGCGGCTGGAGCGAGACCGTCTCCTACCCGGGCCTGATCGAGCGTTCCGAGTCGCTGTCCTACGACCCGGAAACCGACGACCCGATCTTCGGTAACCCGGACCTCGATGTCTCCACCATCGAGAACCTGGACCTGCGTGTCGAGTACTACTTCGCCGAGACCAGCAGCGTGTCGCTGGCGGTGTTCTCGAAGAAGATCGACAAGCCGATCGAGACTGCACTGCCCGACGCCTCCGGCTCCGCGGCCAGCGGTATCACCTTCCGCAACCAGGACTCCGCGGACCTGCTCGGCGTCGAGCTGGACGGCCAGATGGACCTGCTGGACGAGGCCGATTACCTGCTGTTCGTCGGCGGCAACATCTCCTACATCGACTCCGAGGTTGAACTGGGTCCGGATTCCCTGCGCCTCGAGGGCGCCGCGGCCAACGGTCGCCAGTTGCAGGGCCAGTCCGAGTGGCTGGCCAACATCCAGATCGGCTTCGACCACTACCCTACTGACCAGAAATTCACCTTCCTAGTGAACTGGTTCGACGACCGCATCTTCCGCATCGCCCGCGGCGCGGCCACCGGCCCCGAGATCGAGGCGGGCAGGGTACTGATCGACCTGACCTACGAAAAGATGTTCGGCGAAAACTTCACCGTCGAAGCGGCGATCAAGAATCTACTCAACGAGAAAGTGGATTACGAGCAGAACGGCAGGACCATCGAGAGCTACCAGACCGGTACTTCGATCGGCGTGACGCTTAACTACGAATTCCTGTGATGGGCGAAGCGGCAGCGCGGCTTTCGCGGGCAGTGGTAGGGGCATCGTTTCGATGCAAGACGGGAAACCGATTAACCAACATTCTTCTGACTGTTAACTGTTAAAGGAAATATCCATGTTACAGCGCAAACTCATGGTAGCGGTCCTTCTCGCCGCAACAGCCCTTGCCGGCTGTAGCGGTGACGAGGGTGACGACGTAACCATCAATATCGATGCGGGCCCGAGCGAGCCCAATGTTCCCGGTCCCAACGAACCGACCAACGGCGATTGCGACACGGTGGTTGAGGCCGACTTCGTCAGCTTCAACGACGACTGCTCCGTGGGCACCATCTCCGGCGTGATCGACGAGGACTACACCCTGATCGTGACCGTGCAGTGGCGCCTCGACGGCACCGTCCGCGTCGGCAACGGCAACCAGAATGTCGCCGACATGGCCGACGTGCAGGCGATCAAGGATGCCGGCGTAACGCTGACCATCGAGCCGGGCACCGACATCCGCGCCTTCGACACCGGCGCCCTGCTGGTAACCCGCGGCTCCATGCTGATGGCCGAGGGCACTGCGAGCGACCCCATCACCTTCAGCTCCCTGGACGACAACTACGACGGCCTGGGCGAATGGGGTGGCGTGATCATCCAGGGTTTCGCCCCGCAGTATGGCCAGGGCGGCACCGGCCCCTGCTTCGGCAGCGGCGAAGTGTGTAACGTCGAGGGTGAGGGCGGCACCGAGGTTGCGGTGTACGGCGGTAACGACCCCTCCGACAACAGCGGCGTACTGCGCTTCGTGCGCATCGCCGAGGGTGGCCTGGTGGCCGGCCCGAACAACGAGATCAACGGACTGACCCTGCAGGGCGTGGGTTACGGCACTGAGATCGAGTACGTACAGGTGCACAACAACCTGGATGACGGCATCGAGTGGTTCGGCGGCACCGCCAGCGTCAAGCACGTGGTGCTGACCGGCAACGACGATGACGATATCGACTTCGACGAAGGCTTTAAGGGCAACATCCAGTACGCCATCGTCATCAAGGACCAGGAGAAAGAGTCGCCCACCGGCTCCAACGACCCGCGCGCCATCGAGGCCAACTCCTCTGACGACGAGTACGTGCCCGAGACCGAGGCAGTCATCTCCAACGTGACCATCATCGGCGGTCCGGTGAACAACAACCCCGACAGCGACGCCGGCGCCCAGCCTGGCATGCGCCTGCGCGGTGCGGTCAACACCAACATCTTCAACACCTCTGTCGCCTGGTTCGACGCGGGCTGTATCCGCATCGACGACGCCGACGTGAACGGCGACGGCTCAGTCATCGTGCCCTCCATGATCAGCCTGACCAACGTGCTCAACGACTGTGAAGGGGGCATCTACAACAAGCGCGCGGCCGACGCCGAGAGCAACGTTGTGATGGAGACCCTGACCTACAGCGACACCCTGGCGATCAACGAGCCGGCGGCTATGCTGGGCTCTGCGCCGACCATCATGCCGGCCAACAACGGCTCCAGCTTCGTGTTCGAAGAGACCAACTACGTGGGTGCTGTTGATCCCGCGGCCTCCACCGGCTGGTGGCAGGGCTGGACCATCGAAGGTTCCGTGGGCGAGAGCGAGCCGGTGCAGGACGCCAGCTTCGTCAGCTGTAACGCCGACCAGACCCAGTGCACCGTCGAAGGCGTGATCGACCAGGATTACACCTTTGTCGCCGGTGTCGAATGGCGCCTGTCCGGTGAAGTGATTGTAGGTACCGGCAACGGCACCGTGAACAACGACGCTGACGTACAGGCCGTGCGCGATGCAGGTGTGACACTGACCATCCGCCCCGGCGTGGAGGTGAAAGCCTTCGACGACGGTTCACTGCTGGTTACCCGCGGCTCCAAGCTGATGGCGGTAGGTTCAGCGGCCAGCCCGATCACCTTCTCCAGCCTCGACGACGACTTCGACGGCGAAGGCGAGTGGGGCGGCGTGATCATCCAGGGCTTCGCCCCGCAGTACGGCCAGGGCGGTACCGGTCCGTGTTTCGGTTCCGGCACTGTGTGTAACGTGGTTGGCGAAGGCGGCACTATCGTCGGCAACTACGGTGGCAACGATCCCGCGGACAACAGCGGCATGCTGCGCTACGTGCGCATCGCCGAGGGCGGCCTGGTCGCCGGTCCGAACAACGAGATCAACGGCCTCACCCTGCAGGGCGTCGGCTACGGCACGGATATCCAGTACATCCATGTCCACGGCAACCTGGACGATGGCATCGAGTGGTTCGGCGGTACCGTCAACGTCAAGTACGCAGTGCTGACCAACAACGACGATGACGACATCGACTTCGACGAAGGCTACAAGGGCAACATCCAGTACGCCATCGTGCGCAAGAACCCGAACAAGTCTGCGCCCACCGGCTCCAACGACCCGCGCGGCATCGAGGCCAACTCCTCCGATGACGAGTATGTCCCGGAAACCGAGGCAGTCCTGGCCAACATCCTGGTCCTGGGTAGCGACGTCAACAACAACACCGAGAGCGACGCCGGCGCCCAGCCTGGCATGCGCCTGCGCGGTGCGCTGATGGTCTCCATCTTCAACACCGCGGTGCGCGACTTCGATGTGGGCTGTGTGCGCATCGACGACGCCGACGTGAATGGCGATGACAGCCTGATCGTCGAGTCTGACGTCACCCTGGTGAACGTGCTTGGCGAGTGTGCCGACGGCTTCTACAACAAGCGCGAGGCTGACACCGAAGTGAACGCGGGCGAGTCCACCAACACCGGCGTAACCGTCGATGGCGCCTACGCGCTGACCGACGCCGAAGCCCTGGTGACCCCGCCGAGCATTACTGCGGTGGACAACGGTTCCGGCTTCGTCTTCGACGAGACCGACTTCGTCGGCGCGGTCGAGCCGGGCACGTCAGCGGGCGCTGCCTGGTGGAGCGGCTGGACGATCCCGGGCGCGCTGTAAGCTTCGGGGCAATAGCCGAACCGGGGTCAGAGTCGCGACTCTGACCCCTCTCTCACAGCAAAACCAAAAACGCGCCCGGAAGGACGCGTGGATCGATGAAAAAATCTAGGTGTATTGAGCCGGCTTCACAGCCGGCTTTTTTATGCCCGCGAGTTTATCTGCGACTCAGGTTCCGACGCTGATCAGGCGGGTCTGGACGCTGCCGTCCTTGTTCTCCTGGTAGCGCAGCTTGACCTCGCTGCCTTCCGGCGCGTTGGTCACGCGCGGATCCGAGGGCAACTGGAATTCCAGCTTCTCGCCGCGGCGTACACGGCAGCGGGATTCCTCGTCGTATTTGGACATGGAGTGGAACTGCACGGTGGTCGCCTGTTCGGCGCCCTCGCCGGAGCGTGCGACCGTGCCCTCGAGCAGGCAGTCGCGCGGACCCGCGCTGGCAGTGCCGGCCGCGGCGGCCAGGGCGATGGTGGACAGGGCAATGGCAAACTTATTCATGGTAACTACCTCCTTGCTATGGGGCGCAACTCAACCGCTGGGCACCCGCGTGACGGCTCACGCCGTTGAATTCATGTAACTGTCACATTCTTGTAGCATTGGATTGCTAGACGACATTGAGCGCAGGATACGCACAAAGCGACCCGGCCATCTATCGTTGTCATAAAAAATTCATATTTATTACATGATTATGTCATGTAGTTCACGGCCTTCTGGAAGTGGACCCGGGCAGCATATCCCGCAGTCCGGACTGCTGTAAGAATATAGTCACAATAGTGTAACGATTGGCGGGTATCTTCGCGGAATCGGGCAGACTGTTTTTGCCCTTTTCTGAAAAAACATCGGAATATCAGCCAGTTATGCGGAAAATCCTGTTCCCCGCCGTGCTCCTGCAGTGTCTTCTCGCACTGCCCGCCGCGGCCTTGTCCCTCGCACCGGAAGAATTTTCCGCCTCCCGCCAGCTCGCCTGCGTGCTCGCAGAGCAGTCCCTGGGCTATCTCAGCGAGGTGGAATACGGCAGCCGCACCCACGACGTGCTGGACGGCTTTGACGAGGCAGAGCGGGATAACATCCTGTCCAAGGCGCTGGGTTACGTGGATGGCCTGATGTTTGACATCGCCGATGACGACGCACTGCAGGTCAATGATCGACTCGAGCAGTTCGTCGCCAGCCGCTCCTGCGCCGAGCAGGGCTACCAGCAGGCGACCTGGCAGCTTTGACCGCCGCCGCCTTCAGCGGCTGCGTTTCTTCCTTGTTGTTCCCGTCCGGGCTCCCTTCTGGCAGACCGCGCGAAACCCCGCCGCGGTGAACGGGATCATGCGGTCGAAGGCCGCGCCGAGATCGCTGGAGCGGCAGGTTCCCCCGGACAGTTTGTCGATGCGGCCGGTGCGCGCCAGCGCCAGGGTGAGTGACCCCGACAGGTTCTGGTAGCACCAGAAAATATCCTCTTCGCGGGCGTCGGGCAGCGCCGTGCGCAGGGCCTCGATGAATTCCAGCACCAGCTTGTCGAACAGCTTGGTCATCATCTTCGGGCCCCAGTAGGGCGAGTTGTTGATGTAGGCGACCAGGGCCAGGTAGTTGGCCCAGCCGCTGTCGCCATCGCGCTGGGCGATCTCCAGCGGCCGGGTAAATGCCTCGATGATCTGCTCCACGCTGGGCCCCTGCGGCCCCGCCTCCGCCTGGAACTGGCGCAGTGCCTGCAGGCGCGACTGGTTGAGCTCCACCGAGCGGCGATCGAACACCGCGCGGAACAGGTCGAGTTTCTTGCCGAAGTGGTAGTTGGCCAGCGCCACGTCGACGCCGGCGCCGGTGGCGATCTGTCGCAGGGTAACGCCGTCATAGCCGTGCAATGCGAACAGTTCCTCGGCGACGTCGAGGATGCGCTCGCTCTTCGGGCTGGGGGATCGTTTGCTCATCGTCGTTCGAATGCCAGGGGAGGGCAGGTTACCACAGTTGCATATTCAACGCTTGTTGAATATGCTGCGCTCACAATAACCATGACCGCGTGAGTGCCCGCCATGACACCGGAGTTGTTCAAGTACCTGATCGTCGGCTGTTACGCCCTGCTGGTGTACTGGCTGTCCTGGCGCGGCATGCGCCGGACCCGCTCGGTGGAGGGGTTCTCCATCGGCAACAAGGACATGAGTCCGTATCTTGTCGGCATCACCCTGGCGGCGTCGATCTCCTCCACCGCGACCTTTGTCATCAACCCGGGGTTTGTCTACACGGACGGACTCGCCGCCTACCTGCACTACGGCGTGGCCGGCTCGCTCGGTATCCTCACCGCGTTCCTGGTGCTCACCCGGGGCTTCCTGCGCCTGGGCGAGAAAAACGCTGCACTGACCATTCCCCAGTGGATCTTCTACCGCTACAACCACCGCGGTTTCAGCCTGTTTTTTGCGTTTATCAACCTGCTGTCGATCACTTTCGTGGTGCTTATCCTGGTCGGCTGCAGCCTGCTGGTCACCGGCCTGTTCCCGGTGGGGCAGAAGACCGCGCTGGTACTGGTGCTGGTGTTCGTCTTTTCCTACGTACTCATGGGCGGCACCTACGCGCACGCCTACACCAACTCGCTGCAGGGCATCATGATGATGCTGGTGACCGCGGTGCTGTTCGTGCAGGGCTGGAAGTACTTCGACGGCGACGTCTTCGGCGCACTGCGCTCGGTGGGTGCCGACTACGCCGCGCCGTTCAACCACAGCAGCCGGCTGTATTTCGATTTCTTCTCCGTCTTCGTCAGCGGTTTCGTGGTGACCTTCGCCCTGATGCTGCAGCCGCACATCCTGACCAAGGTGCTTTACCTGCGCAGTGAAAAGGACATCACAAAATTCATTGGCACCACGGTGGTGGTGGGTTCGCTGTTCACCCTGATGCTGATGATCGGGTTCTACGCGCGCCTGTCGGGCATCGAGGTGGGCGCCCAGGACGCGGTGGTGCGCGAGTACCTGTTGCACGAGTTTGCCGCATCCCCCTGGGGGGAGTACGCGCTGGTGTTCGTGTTCGTCACTTTACTGGCGGCGGGCATGAGCACGCTGGACGGTATCCTCGTCGCGCTGTCGGCGATGGTGGTCAACGACATTGTCGCGCCCCTGTCGCGCGGCCGCACCAATGCCCTGGCGCTGTCGCGCTGGGTGCTGGTCGCGGTGGGGGTGATCGGCGCCTGGCTGGCCTGGAACCCGCCACCGCTGATCGGCCTGTTCGCGCAAAAGGGTGTCTATGGCCTGGCCGCGGCCTCCACTGTGCCGGTAGTGTTCGGCGTGCTGGTGCGCCGCCACATACCCCTGTGGGTGGTGGCGGGCGCGGCGCTGGTGGGCCTGTTCCTGCACCTGTTCCTCAACCTGGCCGCCGGTGTGGAAAACCCGGCGGTATCCGCAACCTACGCGATTTTTGCCTCGCTGGCCTTTGGTACAGGAGGTTTGTTCGTCACCCGCGGCGAGCGCGAGGTGCACGGCGGCGCCGGTTGAGGGGATATTTCGCGCTTGACAATTCAACATCTGTTGAACTACCTTGCGCTGAAATTCAACGAATGTTGAATTAATAGATCAAAGCGCGGCGACCGGGCATTGCCGCGAATAATGTTAAGCAACGCCCACAGAATAATCAGCCCAAGAGGTGTCACAATGAAACCAGGTATCGCCTATTCACCCCTGTATGCAGCGCTCGCGCTGGCAACCGTCGCCGCCGTGCCCAGTGTGCAGGCGCAGGACACCGGTCCCGGCTTCGGCCTCGAGGAAGTCGTGGTCACCGCGCGCCGCCGCAGCGAGAGCCTGCAGGACGTGCCCATCGCAGTGACCGCGCTGTCCGGCGACGACCTCGCCCTGAGGGGCGCGATCGACATTCGCGAACTCGCCCAGTCCGTGCCCAGCGTGACCCTGGAGGCCTCCCGCGCGACCACCAATACGCTCACCGCATTCATTCGCGGCGTCGGCCAACAGGACCCGGTAGCCGGCTTCGAGCAGGGTGTCGGCCTGTACCTGGACGACGTCTACCTGGCGCGGCCGCAGGGTCATGTGCTGGATATCTACGACGTGGAACGCATCGAGGTGCTGCGCGGACCCCAGGGCACCCTGTATGGCCGCAACACCATCGGCGGCGCGATCAAGTACGTTACCCGGCGCCTGTCGGACGAATTCAGCGGATCGCTGAAGGCCAGCTACGGCAGCTACGACCAGGTCGACCTGGTGGGTACCGTGTCCGTGCCGGTCACTGACACCTTCCGTGTTGGCGGTACGGTTGCCTCCCTGACCCGCGATGGCTACGGCGAGAACCTGACCACTGGCGAAGAACACTACGACAAGGACATTTTCGCCTACCGCATCAGCGCCGAGTTCGAACCCAGCGAGGACCTGCTGGTGCGCTTCGCCTACGACGACACCGAGGACGACTCCGGCCCCCTGGGGGGGTATCGCCCCTATCCGGGCGCCTTTAGCGGCGCCCCGGTACTCGGCGACATCTACGACACCCTGGCCGGCGCCGCGGACCAGCCGTCCACGGCGGGCATCAATGGCAAGAACGAATTCACCGCGGACGGCATGATGCTGTCGGTCGACTGGAACCTGGGCGAGGCGATTACCCTGCGTTCCATTACCGCCCAGCGCGAAGACAAGACGATCACCGTCATCGACTTCGACAGCTTGCCGGGTATGGACCTCGACGCCCCGGCGATCTATGAGAACGAGCAGTTCAGCCAGGAGTTCCAGTTCCTGTACAACACCGACCGCTTCAACCTGGTCAGCGGCGTCTACTACCTGGATGCGGACGCGACCACCGATTTCGACGTGGTGCTCGGCAACCTGGGCGTCACCGCCTTCACCGGTGGCAAGGTGAACACCGAGTCCTGGTCCGTGTTCGCTGACCTGACCTGGAACTTCACCGAGAAGCTGTCCGTGGCCGTGGGCGGTCGTTACACCGACGACCAGCGTAGCGCCGACGTCTTCCGCGCCACCTACCTGGGCATAGGCTCGCCGTTCTTCGGTGTCGCCGACGCTCCGCTGTATGCCGTCACCAGCGACTATGAGGCGGAAAAAACCTTTACCGACTTCTCGCCCCGGGTGAACGTCAGCTACGCCCTGACCGACGACATCACCATCTACGGCGGCTACGCACAGGGCTTCAAGGCCGGCATGTTCGACCCGCGCGGCGCCAACCTGCTCACGCCCGAAGTGGAAAAAGGTGTGGACCCGGAAACCCTGGACTCCTACGAGGTCGGCATGAAGGCCCGCTACTGGGAGGGCCGCGCGATCACCAATATCGCCCTGTTCTACAGCGAATACTCGGACATGCAGGTGCCGGGTTCGGTGGGCATCGATACCGACGGCGATGGCATCAGTGACGACTTCGTCGGCACCCTCACCAACGCCGGCGAGTCGGAGATCTCCGGCATCGAGATCGAGGGCAGCTTCCTGCTCACCGAGAACTTCAGCGTGGATCTCTCTGCCAGCTTCCTGGATACCGAGATCAAGGAGTGGATCTTCAACGACGTCAACGTCGCCGACCAGCGGGAAATCCAGAACACCCCGGAAGAGCAGGTGCATCTCGCCTTCAACTACCGCATGGACATGTTTGGCGGCGAGACCAACTTCAATGCCAGCTGGTCCTACAAGGGTGACAGCTACCAGTTCGAGGTGCCCACGCCGATCCTCGACCAGGACGCCTACGACGTGATCGACGCCAGCATCGTCTGGTTGAGCGGCGATGGTACCTGGCTGCTGGGCCTGCACGGCAAGAACCTGACCGACGAGGAGATCAAGTCCTCCGGCTACTGCTTCGGTTTTGTGGACTGCCCCTCGGCGCTCGGCCTGGAAGACAACACGACGATCTTCTACGCGCCGCCGCGGACTTACACCGCGACCGTGGAATACCGCTTCTAGGTGCTGTCGGGGCGCATAGCCCCGGTGGATTTGTGCCGCGGGCTCCCCCCGCGGCTTTTTTTTCCGCCTGATCTGGACGATGCAAGAGACTCTCACGTGGTGACGACTTTCGATTCAAGCGCGCCCCTGCTGCCGGAAATCCTGGCCCTGCACGGCAAGTGGCGCGCGGCAAAAGATGCAGTGATCTGCGGCGCGCAGCGCTGGAACTGGGCCGAGTTCTGCGCCGCCAATCACCGCTTCGCGCACGGCCTGGCCGCGCACGGCGTGCAGCCGGGTGACCGGGTTGCGGTGGTCATGTCCAATGGCCTGCCCATGCTGCAGGCGCTGTACGGGATCATGGCCGCCGGCGCCTGCTCGGTGCCGATCAACCTGTCGGTGAGCGACCCGGCGCTGCTCGGCATGCTCGAGGATTCCGGCGCCGTGGCGGTGGTAGTAACGCCAGACCAGCTGCAGCGCCTGCTCGCCCTGGGCGATGCGCTGCCCGCACAGTTGCAGCTCAAGGTAGTCACCGGGGACGCCCCCGAGGACTGGACGGCAATGGAAGCACTGTGCGCCGGCCAGCCCGAGCACCTGCCGCCGTTGCAGCTCGCGGATGACGCGCCACTCAATATCATCTACAGCTCCGGTACCACCGGCCTGCCCAAGGGCATCCTGCACACCCAGCGCGGGCGTCGCGACTGGGCCTACGATCTCGCCGTCAGCCTGCGCTACCACGGCGCCGCGCGCACGCTGCTGACCATCGGCCTGTACTCGAACATCTCCTGGGTGAGCATGTTGTGCACGCTGCTGGCGGGCGGCACGCTGGTGGTCAGCCCGCGTTTCGATGCCGCTGAGAGCATCGACATCATTGCGCGCGAGCGCATCACCCACACCTCGATGGTGCCGATCCAGTACCAGCGCCTGGTGGAGGTATTGAAGACCCGCGGCGGCGATGTCTCCAGCATGCACGCCATGATGAGCTGCGGTTCGCCGCTGCACGAGGGGCTCAAGCGGGACATCTTCGACTGCTTTCCCTGCGGCATTATCGAGCTGTACGGCCTCACCGAGGGGATTATCACCACCCTGGAGCCTGAAGAGGCGGAAGGCCGCTGGGCCAGTGTCGGCCGTCCGCTGCAGGGCACCGACCTGTGCGTGGTCGACGACGCCGGGCAGGTGCTCGACGCCAACCAGTCCGGCGAGATTGTATCCCGCGGACGCATCTCCATGCCCTGCTACTGGGGCCGCGAGAAGGCTACGGCCGAGGCCGAGTTCATCGATACCCAGGGTGTGCAGTGGCTGCGCAGCGGCGATATCGGCTATTTTGACGAGCAGGGCTACTTTTATATCGTCGATCGCAAGAAGGACATGATCCTGTCCGGCGGGCAGAACATCTACCCGCAGGATATCGAGGCGGTGCTGGTGGAGCACCCCGCGATCGACGACGTCGCGGTGATCGGCCTCGCCAGCCGGCGCTGGGGCGAGACGCCGGTGGCGCTGGTGGTGCCGGTGCCGGCTGCTGACGAGAGTGCGGAAGCGCTGTGCGCCTGGGCCAACGGCCTGCTCGGCAAGCAACAGCGCCTGGCCGAGGTGATCCTGGTGGAGGAACTGCCGCGCAATCCCAATGGCAAGATCCTCAAGCGCGAGCTGCGCGCCAGTTACGCCGAGCGTCGCTATGAGTGAGTGTGCCCATGATTGAATATCGCGACACCTGGTACAGCAGCGCCGACGGCCTGCGATTGTATGCCCGCGACTATCCCTGCGCTGCCGGCGACGCCGCGCCGGTGGTGCTGTGCATGCACGGCCTGACCCGCAATTCTGCGGACTTCGCGCAGCTGGCGCCGCACCTGGCCCAGCGCTTCCGGGTGCTGGCGGTGGACGTGCGCGGACGCGGCAACTCCGACTACGACAGCAACCCGGACAACTACACGCCGCTGACCTATGCCCAGGACATGTTCGCGCTGCTCGACTTTCTCGATATACAGCGCGCCATTTTATGCGGCACTTCCATGGGCGGCCTGATGGCCATGCTCATGGCCGCGACCCAGCCGGCGCGTGTCGCCGGCATCATCCTCAACGACATCGGCCCCGAGGTCGACCCGCGCGGTCTGCAGCGCATCCAGGAGTACGTTGGCAAGGCGCCGCCGGTCATCGACTGGGCGGGCGCCATTGCCCAGGTCCAGGAGGTCAACGGCGAGGCCTTGCCGGACTTCAGTCCCGCGCAGTGGGAGGCGATGGCGCGAGCGCTGTACCGCGAGGTGGACGGCGTGCCGGTACCCGCCTACGACCCGGCTATCGCCCAGCCGGTGGATGCCGGCGGCGCGGTGCCACCGGACCTGTGGCCGCTGTTCGCGATGATCGCGTCGCTGCCGATACTGGTGATTCGCGGCGCGCACTCGGATATTCTCGCGCCCCAGTGTGTCGACACCATGCGCGAGCGCAAGCCCGACCTGCTGGTCGCGCAGATCCCTGGCCGCGGTCACGCGCCGACCCTGGACGAGGCCCAGTCGCGCATTGCCATCGACGCATTCCTGGAACAGTTCGCGAGCGCCTGATTCACACTCGCCTGATTCGCACTCGCCTGGGCCGCGGGTTTCCCGGCGGTGGTTTTGATCTATAGTTAGCTTCCCTGCCAACGATACCAACGACAGCGGAGCCGCCCATGCGTCATATCCCGCAGTTTTCCACTGCCATCCTCACCTGCACATTGCTGCTGCTCGCCGCCTGCGGCGACAGCCAGGACCCGCCGGCTGCCGCGGAGGACACCGCCATGACTACCATCCAGGGCGAACTGTATTACCGTGAACGCATGCTGCTTCCCCCGGGTGCCGAGGTCGAGGTGCAGTTGCAGGACGTGTCCCGCGCGGATGCGCCGGCGGACGTGCTGGCCAGTGTGAACTTCCAGCCGGATACGCCCCCGCCGTGGTCGTTCACCATCAGCTATCCCAGCGCACAAATCCAGGAGCGCCGTACCTATGCGCTGCGCGCGACCGTGCGCATGGAGGAGCGACTGCTGTTCACCACTACTGATTTCATCGCGCCGTTCACCGGCGAGCCGCTGTCGATCCAGCTGACCCAGGTGCCGTCGCCGCGCATCAGGACACCCGCGCCTGAAACCGGCCCGGAACAGGCGCCGGAGGCCGGGACGCCCGCCCCGGCCGCGGAAACGTCCGGCCAGCCGGCCTGGCTGCTGGTCACCCTGGAGGGTGAACCCGCACCCGTGGGCGCAGGCGGGCGCCCCGCGGACCTGGTGCTGGACGCGCAGGAGAAGCGCGTCGCCGGGTTCTCGGGTTGCAACCGCTACAGCGGCAGCTTCTCCGACGACGGGAATTCCAGCCACGGCACGCCGCTCAAGTTTGGCCCGCTGGCGGCTACCCGGCGCGCCTGCGTCGATGGCGGCGAGCTGGAACAGCGTTTCCTCGCCCTGCTCGACCGGGTGGATGCCTACCGCATGAGCGGCGAGGAACTGTCCCTGTTGGCCGGCGAAGAGGTGGTCGCGACCTTCCGCCTGCCCTGAGCGCGGCGTATAATGGTCGTTTAATCTCGATGCACTGACGCCCTGACTCCATGTCCCTGATCGCACGTACCGCCGCACTGCGCGCCGCGAGGCTCCTGGCCCTCGTCGCGCTGCTGTCGGTCACCGCGCTGCAGGTCGAGGAGGCGGGGCACTGGCACCAGCCCGGCGACGGCTTCGCCGAGTGCCTGCTGTGCAAGAGTTCCGCCGGCACCGCCCTGCTCTCGCTGCAGGTCGGTATCGCGCTGTTCGCCGTCGCGGTTTTCGCGCCGCGCCTGCGCCAGCGAGTGGCGGTCGTCCGCCGCAGCATTCACCGCCTCGCCAGAGGACCCCCGCAGTACTCCTGAAACCATCGACCTTTCGATAACCACAGGAGAACCCAATGAAACGCCTGATCCCCATCGCCGCGGCACTCGTCGCGGCGCGGGCGGCTGCGGAGCAGTTGCCCATCGAACACGTACTGGTGACAGTACCCCTGCACAAGAAAACCGCCGAGACCGCGCTGCCGATCACCGTGCTGTCCGGCGATGAACTGCACCGCGCCGCGTCCGCCACCATCGGCGATACCCTGGCCAACCAACCCGGCCTGGCCAACGCTTCCTTCGGCCCGGGTGTCGGCCAGCCGGTGATTCGCGGCCAGCAGGGCGCGCGTGTCACCGTGCTGCAAAACGGCACCACCGCGGCGGATGCCTCGGCCCTGAGCGCTGACCACGCGGTATCCGTGGAGCCGTTGCTGGCCGACAGCATCGAGGTGCTGCGCGGCCCGGCCACCCTGCTCTACGGCGGCGGCGCCATCGGTGGCGTGATCAACGTGCTGGACAATCGCGTGCCAACAACACTGCCGGATGCCCCCAGCGGTGGTATCGAATACCGCCGCGACACCGCCTCCGACATGGATAACGTGGTCGGCCGGCTGGAGGCCGCCACCGGCGATTTCGCCTGGCACTTCGACGGCCTGTACCGCGACTGGTCGGAGATGGACGTGCCCGGCAACCCGGTGCTCGGCGACGATGAGCGCGATGAGCGCGGCACCCTGCAGAACTCCGATGGCCAGACCCGCTCCGCGACCCTGGGCAGCAGCTACCACTTCGGTAGCGGTTTCGTCGGCCTCGCCGTCAGCCGCCTGGAGAACGAGTACGGCATTCCCCCCGGCGCGCATGGGCACCACCACGATGAAGAACTCGAAGGAGAGCACGACGAGGAACTCGAGGGCGATCACGACGAAGAGCACGAGGACGAGCACGGCGAGGAGGGTATCCGCATCGACCTCGAGCAGACCCGCTACGACGCCGCACTGCACCTGCACGAGCCCCTGCCCGGGTTGGAGGTCATGCGCGGTTTTGTCAGCTACACCGACTACGAGCACGCCGAGATCGAGGGTAATGGCGAGGTCGGTACGCGTTACACCAACGAATCCTGGGAGGCGCGCCTGGAAGCGGTGCACCAGCCCTGGGGTCCGGTGCATGGCGTGTTCGGCCTGCAGGTGCTGGATGGGCGCTTCAGCGCGATCGGTGAAGAGGCCTTTATCCCGGTGACCGACCGGCGCGAGGCGGGCCTGTTCCTGCTCGAGGACTACCACCTGGACGACTGGTTGTTCGAGGTCGGCCTGCGCCTGGACCGCGATGAGCGCGACCCGCGGGGCGGCGCGCCTGATCGCGATTTTACCGCGTTCAGCGCCTCCGGTTCCGCGGTCTGGTCGCTGAGCCCGGCCTGGCAGTTCGGCCTCGCGCTGTCGCGCGCGGAACGCGCCCCGGCGATCGAGGAGTTGTACTCCAATACGGGTATCACGGATCCCGAAGCCTGGGTGGTGCACGCCGCCACCAATGCCATCGAACTGGGCAACGACGATCTCGACACTGAGGTTTCCGCCAACCTGGACCTTTCCGTGGACTGGTACGGCGACGACAACTCGGTGAGCGTGACCGTGTTCTACAACGACTTCAGCGACTATATCGGCCTGCTCGCCACTGGCCAGGAAGTCGACGAAGTCCCGGTGTACGGCTACGCCCAGGAGGACGCGCAGTTCTACGGCGTGGAGGTGGAGAGCGATTTCCGCCTGGCCAGCCTCGCCGGCGGCGAGCTGCGCCTGGGCGTGTTCGGCGACACCATTCGCGGTGAACTGGACGGCGGCGCCGATGTGCCGCGCCTGCCGCCCATGCGCGTCGGCGCGCGCCTGGGCTGGAGCGATGCGACCTGGGATGTATGGACCCAGGTGCTCGACGCCGCGGACCAGGATCGCCCCGGCGAGAACGAGGAGGAAACCGCGGGCTATACACGCTGGGATGCCGGCGTGCAGTTCAGTCCCACCTGGGGCGGTACCGACCTGCAACTGTTCGCCAGGCTGAACAACATCACCGACGAGGAAATCCGCCTGTCCACTTCCTTCCTGCGCGAGGTCGCCCCGGAGGCCGGGCGCGGCGTGGAGGCCGGCGTGCGCCTGGTGTTCTAGCCGTTCGGCGGATTGCCTGACACAGCGCTGGCGGCATATTTTTGCTATCGTGCACCAGCGGCTTTCACGGCGCCCGGGACACTGTCCCGGGCGTCGCGTTTACAGGATACAGTTCATGCAGAAACGCCTCATCGTCGGTATCAGCGGCGCCTCGGGCATCATCTACGGGGTGCGCGCCCTGGAGTTGTTACGTGAGCACGGCGTGCAGACCCACCTCGTGGTCAGCAAGTCCGCCGAGCTGACCCTGCACCACGAACTCGACATGTCGCTGGACGCCCTGCGCGACCTGGCCGACGAAGTGCACCCGATCAAGGACGTGGGTGCGAGCATAGCCAGCGGCTCGTTCCTCACCGAGGGCATGCTGGTGGCACCGTGCTCGGTGCGCAGCATGGCGGAGATCGCCACCGGGGTGACCTCCACCTTGCTCACGCGTGCGGCCGACGTGGTGCTCAAGGAGCGCCGCCGGCTGGTGCTCATGGTGCGTGAAACGCCGCTGCACACCGGCCACCTGCGCAGCATGACCGCGCTGTCCGAGATGGGCGCGGTGATCGCGCCGCCGGTGCCCGCGTTCTACACCCGCCCGCAGTCCCTCGACGAGGTGGTGACCCAGAGTGTCGGTCGCGCCCTGGAGTTGTTCGGTCTGCCCATTGCACAGGTCCAGCGCTGGCAGGGACACTGATGCCCATCCTGTTCGGCGTGGTGCTGCTCGACCTCGTCGGGTTCGGCATTGTCATTCCCATTCTGCCTTTCCTGTCGCCTCCACTGGGTGCGGACAAGCTCGACATCGCCCTGATCGTCGCGATCTATGCGGCAGCGGCAGGGGTGTCCGGGATATTCTGGGGGCGGCTGTCCGATCGCATCGGGCGCAAGCCGGTGATTCTGCTGTGCCTGTGCGGAAGCGTCATCGCTTATATATTCCTGGCCATGGCGACGAGCCTGTGGATGGTCTATGCGGCGCGCGCCTTTGCCGGTCTCATGGCCGGCAACCTCGGCGTGGCCTCGGCGATGATGGCGGACATCACGCGCCCGGCGGACCGCGCCCGCGGCATGGCGCTGATCGGCGCGGCCTTCGGCCTGGGTATGATTCTCGGCCCCACCATCGGTGGCCTGCTGGCCCATGGCAGCGGCAATTTCACCCTGCCCTGCCTGTTCGCCGGTGGCATGTCGGCGCTCGCCGCGCTGGCCGCTGCCATCTGGTTGCCGGAATCGCACGGCGCCGCGCGGCGGGCGGAGCACCGGGTGCGCCGCCAGCGCGAGGGCCGGCTGAGCACTGGACAGATGCTGCGCCGCAGCGGCAATCGCCTGTTTGTGTTCCAGTACCTGCTGCACAACGCCTGTGTCAGCTCCGGTACCTACATCTTCCCGCTGTGGGTGGCGGACCTGCTCGGCTGGAGCGCGCGCGAGGTCGGTATGGTGTTCGGCGTGCAGGGCGCGTTGATGGTGGTACTGCAGGCTGGCGCCATGGGTACCCTGGTGCGCGTGCTGGGCGAGTGGCGGTTGTTGCGCGTTACGGTGAGCGTGTTCCTGTGCGGGTTCGGCCTCGCCGTGGTGGCCGGCGGGCACGCCGCGGCGATGGTCGCGGCGCTGTTCCTGGCCATGTCCGGCGCCACCCTGTGCATTCCCCTGCTCAACAGCATCATCACCCAGCGCAGCCCGCAGACGGATCGCGGCCGGGTGCTGGGTGCCACCTCCGCGGCGTCCTCGTTCGGCCGCGTGGTGGGGCCGGCGCTCAGCGGCCTGGGCCTGGGCCTGTGCGGCTACGCCTGGACCTGGGCGCTGTGGGCGGCGGTCGCGGCGCTTTACCTCGCCTGGGTTTTGCGCGAATCTGCTCGCGCGGCCAGCATGCGACCGGCCGGCCCGGACCAGGGGCGCACAGGGCGAGCCTAGAGGGAGAGCGAGCATCCATGGAACTGCCTGACATTCACCCGCAACTGCTGGCGGATACGCACTACCTCGGCCAGTTGCCGACCGGCAGCCTGTTGCTGCACCGCAACGCCAGCGTGCCCTGGTTTATCCTGGTGCCGGAGACCCGCCTGGAGGATTTCCTCGACCTGCCCGAGGTGCACCGCCAGGCGGTACTGGCGGATTGCGCCGCGGTCTCCGCTTTCGTCAAGACGGTGCTGGGCTTCGCCAAGGTGAACTTTGCCGGCATCGGCAACCTGGTGCCGCAGATGCACCTGCACGTGGTGGCGCGCGCGCCCGACGACCCCTGCTGGCCGCGCCCGGTGTGGGGCAATCTCGAGGGCGATGCGGCCTATTCGCCGGCCACGCTCAGCGTGTGGCGCACGACCCTGGAGCATATGGCCGGCCTGGAGACAGCGCCGCTGTGAAACCCCGGGTCCTGCTCACCCACCAACTCCCGGGCGAGCGCGTCGCGCTGCTGGAGCAGCGCTGTGAACTGCTCACCTGGCCGGGCCCCGGCCTGCTGCCCGCAGTGCAACTGGCGCAACTCGCCGCCGGCTGCGAGGGCATCCTCTGCCTGCTCACCGACCGCATCGACCGCGCGCTGGTCGACGCCCTGCCGCAACTGGCTTTCGTGTCCAGCATGTCGGTGGGTGTCGACCATGTGGATGTCGAGGCGCTGAACGCGCGCGGCATCCCCCTGGGCCACACGCCGGGGGTGCTGGTGGAGACGACCGCAGATACCGCCTTCGCCCTGCTGCTGGCGGCGGCGCGCCGGGTGGTGGAGGCGGACGCCTTTGTGCGCGCGGGCAAGTGGACCGAAGACAACCGCTGGTCGCCGGAGTTTTTCACCGGTATCGATGTCGGCGGCGCCACCCTGGGCATCGTGGGCCTGGGCGCGATCGGCCAGGCAGTGGCGCGCCGCGCCGCGGGCTTCGGCATGCGCGTGCTGGGCTGGAACCGTACGCCGCGCGAGGTGCCGGGGGTGACGCCGGTGTCACTGGACACCCTGCTCGGCGAGAGCGACTTCCTGTCGCTGCATGTGGCCCTGTGCGAGGACACCCGCGACCTGCTCGACGCGGCGCGCATTGCGCAGATGAAGCCCGGCGCGGTGCTGGTGAACACCGCGCGTGGCGGCATCGTCAACGAAGCCGCCCTGGCGGCGGCGCTGGTGGAGGGTCGCCTGGGTGCGGCGGGCATCGATGTCTTCGAGCGTGAGCCGGTCGCGGTGGACAACCCGCTGTTGCGGGCGCCCAACGTGGTGGTCGCCCCGCATATCGGCAGTGCCACCCGGCTGACCCGGGCGCGTATGGCGGATATTGCGGTGGACAATGCGCTGGCCGCGCTGGACGGCCGACCGATCCCCCATTGCGCCAACCCGCAGGTCTATGCCCGCGGTGGCTGAGGGCGCGGTTTAGCGCGCGTCGGGCAGTTCGCCCAGACCCTTGCGCACGCCCTGGCGGATCGCCTTGGCCATTTTCTCGGGGTCGGGCTGGTTGACGCTGTCGACGATCTTGGTGATCAGCACGCTCCACACCTCGTCGTGGCTGCCCGCATCGTTGAACAGCAGCGCGATGTTGTGGGTCTCGCGCACGCCGGACAGCGCCTGGGCGTTGTCCACCATGGCCTGGTTGACCTGGCGGTTGGGGCGCGCCGAGGGGATCGGGTCGATGCCGCCGTAGGCGTCGCTGCTGCCCACGCCCTGCAGGATCCCGGGTGCCTGCAGGTAGGTGATCTCGAACTGGGCGCGCCCGGCGTCACGCACATAGCCTTTCTCCGCCAGGGCGGCGTCCACTTCGCGGCGCAGCACGGCGTCCATCACATAGATCGGGTCGCTGGAATTCTGCGGATTTTTCAGGGCCTCGTCGCGCCAGGTGTAGAACTTGTACTGGCCCTGTGCGAATTGCGTGGCGTCCGCGGGTTGGGTCTCGATGCTGCTGCAGGCCGCCAGCCACAGCGGGAGGCAGAGAATCGACAGGAGATGGAGTGGGCGCATGCGGCAGGCCTCGGGCAGTGGCAGTGGATCGTCAGCCGGGAATGGTAGCAGGGCGCGCCGAATCCAGCCACGCGCAGGGTTTGCACTCGTCCCGCTAATTGGCAAAAAGCGCACATTTTGTGTGCAAGGGCCTTGTGCCGTTTGCTAGCATCTGGTGAATAACCACAGGTTATTTCTTCAGGGGTGACCCCATGATCTCAAGGAAGCTGATTCGAACGGACCTCAACCTGCTGGTAGCCCTGCAGATTCTCCTCGAGGAACGCAACGTCACCCGCGCCGCGGAGCGCTTGTCGGTGAGCCAGCCGGCGTTGAGTAAAACGCTGCAGAAACTGCGCGACGCCTTCGAGGACGAGTTGTTTACACGCACCGCCCACGGCCTGGTGCCGACACCGCGGGCCGAGGAACTGGCCGCGGAACTGCCCGGTCTGCTGGAGTCGGTGGAGCGCGTGCTCGGCGACACGGACTTCGACCCGGCGACGTTCACCGGTACCTTCAAACTGTTGCTGCCGCCGATCCTGTGCGAGGCGCTGCTGCCGGGCCTGATCGCGGAATTGCACGATGCGGCCCCGGGGGTGCAGGTGATCACCGCCGAGATCACCCCGGACTACCAGGAACTGCTGAAGAAGGGCGAGGTCGATTTCGCCGCCTTCGTCGCGGTGGACACCGGCCGCGACATTCACGCGGAGCCGATCTCCACCCTGGCGCCGCGCTGCTATATGCGCCTGGAGCATCCGCTGGCGAGCAAGTCGGCGATGAGCCTGCAGGACTTCCTCGACTACCCGCACCTGCGTCTGTACCTGCCGCGTCTGACCCGCGAGAACACCTCGATGGTGGACGACGTGCTCGGCCAGTACGGCGTGCACCGCAGCATCAGCCTGGAGACCACGCAGTTCGCCTCGGCGGTCGGCGTACTGGCGCGCACCAACTGCCTGCTGGTGGCCAACGCCGGTTTCGAGGCCTCGGGACTGTACAGCGAACTGATTACCGGGCTGGAACTGCCCTCGGAACTCGAGCGCATGATTCGCAACACCCACAGCAGCAATCGCGGCCGTATGTCGCTGATGCGCCATACCCGCACCTCGCGCAGCGCGCCGCACCAGTGGATGCGCGGCCTGTTGATGAAGCACCTGAACGGGCCGGGCGAGGCGGTGGAAGCCTCGCGGCCGCTGCAGGCGATTTCCTGAACCGTCCGCTGCAGTGAACTTTTCTGAACTGCACCGCTGCGCTCAGGGAGCGCCGCTGCCCGCCATCATTACCGCGTCGATACCCGCCAGCTTGTCGTAGTCGTACGCGCTCAGGCGGAATACGTAGGGGTGGTCGCTGCTGGTGACGAAGCAGTCGTCTCCCTCCCGGTAGAACGCCAGTTTTCGCTCGCCGCCCAGGCCGGTCACCTGCAGGATCATCGACGCTTCCGCAGCGCGGATCTTCTGCGCCCGCTCGTCCCCGGCAACGCCTTCCAGGCGCAGGGTTCTCAGCGCCTGCAGCAGGGCGTCCAGTTCGCGCGGCTCGGGAGGCTGTCCGCTGCCCAGCAGCCAGTCGCCGGAACTGCGATCCAGGCTGTAGCCGTCGGCGACGATGCGCAGCGGGGCGCGCACCTGCAACAGCTCGGGCTCCAGCCAGGCGCCGTCGTGCGCCGGCAGTTCGAACAGGTTCAGCGGTACGCTGTAAATGGGCTCCTCGCCGGCACTGCGCGCGTGTACCCGGCGGTAGCCCGGCGAGGTGCCGAGGTACACAGAGCCCACCTCGTTGCCCTGGGCCGACAGCGTAACTTTCAGCCGGTACAGGTAGGACGCCACCTGGAAGCGCTGGTGCGCGGCGCCGCTGTGCGCCACCGGCCAGCCCGGGTCGGTGTGTGTCAGTACATCCAGCAGTGCCTCGATACGGTCGCGATCTGCGGGCAGGGCATCCAGTTGGGGCAGCGACCACTGCTCGCCGCGGCGCCTTAGCACCGCGACATTGTGCTCGCGGTCCTCTAGCCGGATCTCGTCCACCACGTAGGTGTCGGTGCGCACCAGGTAGATGGCGCTGGTCCCGTCCTCGGCTTCGCGCACGGCGCGGTACTGGTAGGCGAGCACCACCATTTGCGCGGCGAGCAACAGCAGCAGCGCGACGCCGACCCGGTTCACAGTCCCAGCTCCCGGCGGAACCACGCACGGCGCCAGCGACGCATCAACCAGGCGACGATACCGATCAGCGCCAGCCAGCCGACCGCGGCGCCGTAGTTGGCCAGTTCCAGGGCCAGGCGCATGCGCTGCTCCATCGGCGGCAGCGTGCGATTGAAGTGCGCGCGGGCGCGAATCTGCAGGAAGCGCTCTTCCTGCAGCGCCCAGTCCAGAGTGTTGTTGAACAACTGGATGGGCCCCAGGTACTGGTTGCCCGAGGCGCGCACCTGGGCACCCAGCACGCGGTCGCTGAGGAAATCATTGGACGGGTAGACAATCAGCCGCGCCGATTCCGGGGAGTGACGCACGAAGCCGTGGGCCGCTGCAGTGGTGCCGGGCAACTGCGCGAGCGCCGCGGGGGGCTGGCTGAAAAACGAACTGAAGCGGCCCTGTAAAGATGCACCCAGCAACTCGCGCCGGGTCTGCTCCGGCGCCGGCCAGCTGCTGTCCTGCTGCGGGGTGATGTCCCGTTCGTCGCTGGCCCAGGCCTCGCGGCTGCTCGTCAGCAGCCGGGTCAGGCGCACCCCTGCGGGCGGCTCAATCCTGAGCGGCGAGGCCCAGGCCATGGTCACCTGCGGCAGGTTGCGGCTCACCGGGTGGTCCGCCAGCCCGTCCTCGCGAATGTCGATGAAATACGGATAACCGACAATCTGTACGTCGCGGAACTCGTAGTCGCCGGTCACCCGGCGTACCGGAGCCGGGAAGTTGGCGTGGCGCTTGTCGAGTACCAGGCTGTCGCCGATGCTCACCCCGAGGTGCTTGAGCCAGGCCTTGAGGCCGTTGCGCCGACGCTGCATGTCCAGGCCGCTGTCGTCCGGTTGTACGCTCCACGGCGAAGTGGCCAGGATTACCGTGCCGCCGCGCATCAGGAACTGGTCGAGGGCGAAGATCGCGGTCTCGCCCAGTTGCTGCGGCGCAATTACCACCAGCACGTCCGCCTCCGGGCTGACCGTGCCGTCCGCGAGGTCTTCCAGCAGCAGGCTGTGGTCGCGGGTGATGGTCTCCTGCAGGGTATTGAACGCCGGCCCGCCCAGCCCCTGGCGGGCGACCTCCGGGGTCACCCGGGGGGCGGACAGCGCGACACTCCTGGTGAAATTGTGGGCGAAGCGCTTGAGGCCGGCGTCCAGCACCTGGCGGAAATCGTCCGGGTCGAACTCGCCGGTGGGCAGGCGCACCACCTGTTGGGAATCGGCCAGGGTGAGGTAGAAGAAAAAGCTGCGCTCCTCGTCCAGCGGGTCGCGCATGGGGGCGAAGCCCCAGTCCTGTTCGATACGCTGCGCCAGTTCCCCGTTGCCCTGTTCCGGCGGCAGGAAGCGGTAGCTGAACTTGCCGCCGGAGGCCTCCGCCGCGCGGCGCAGGGGGTCTTCGATGGCCTCGCGGTAGGCGAGCAGTTCGTCGGGCAGCTGCGCCGGGCTGGAGACATAGCCGATGAACTCCACCGGTTCATCGATGCCCGCGAACAGGTCGCCGCCCGCGCGGTAGTTGTACAGCACGTCGCGAATCGCACGGGTGATGTCGTACTCGGGGTTGCGCAGCTGCACTTCCGGCTGGCCGCTGGCCGCGGTGCGCATCTCGATGAGTTCGGCAAAGCTCAGCACCTTGTACTCGGAAACATACTGCACCAGCACGTGGAAGTAGGCGTTGACCAGGGCCGTCTGGTAGCGGTCCGCCACCTGTATCGGGGTGGCCTTGATGCCGTAGCGCTCGTTGGCCTCCTGCTCCAGTTCCGGGTCCTGCGCGGGGTCGACGAATTCCACGCGCACGTTGCCGCGACCGGCCGAGGCGTACTCCTGGATAAGGTCCTTCAACTGCGGTTCCAGCGGCGCCAGCAGCGGGTGGTTGCGGGCGCTGAAATAGCCGCGGATCAGCAGCGGTTCGCGCAGGTGGGTCACCAGTTCGCGGCTGGCGTCGGAGATCGAGTACAGGCGTCCCTGGGTGACATCGATGCGCAGGTTGGCGACGCGGTCCAGCCACAGGTTGGCGGCCAGCAGGTTGGCGAGCAGCAGCAGGATGCCCAGTCGCCAGTGGCGCTGGCGCGGGGTGGTGGCCAGGCGCGCCCAGCCCTCGCGTTCCAGCGAGTAGATGCTGAGGCCGAGAAAGCCGCAGCTCAGGCTCAGGTAGTAGACCAGGTCGCGCACGTCGATAACGCCGCGGGTGATGCTGGCGAAACGCGAGCCGCTGCCCAGGCGGCGCAGGGTCTCGGCGCCCTCGGCGGAGAAAAAACCGGTGAACAGGCCGCTGCCCAGCAGGTACAGCGCGCCGCACAGGGCGACGCTGCCGATCAGGCTGACGATGGCGTTGTCGGTGCGCGCGGAGACGAACAGGCCGATGCTGATATAGGCGGCGCCGAGCAGTGCGCTGGCGAGGTAGCCGGCGAGCACCGGGCCCCAGTCGAGGTCGGCGATCGCGGCCACCGTCAGCGGCAGCGGCGCGGTGGCCGCAAGCGCCAGCAACAGCAGGAACTCGCAGGCGTAGAATTTGCCCAGGGCGAAACGCCACAGGGCGCTGGGCTGCACCAGCACGTGTTCCAGGGTGCCGCTGCGCCGCTCCTCGCTCCAGGTGCGCATGGTGATGGCGCTGCACAGGAAGATCAGCAGTACCGGCATCCACTCAAACAGCGGGCGCACGTCGGCGATGTTGCGGGCGAAGAAGGATTCCGCCCAGAACACGATGAACAGGCAGGCGCCGGCGAACGCGGCGAGGAACAGCCAAGCCACCGGCGAGCCGAAGAACAGCCCCAGTTCCTTGCGCAGCAGGCGGCGCGCGACCGGCCTAGTGACCAGCATCGCCGATGACCTCGCGGAACACGTCTTCCAGGTGGCGACCGGAGTTTTCCAGCCGATACAGGCGCGCCCCGGAGTTGTACACGCAGTCCGAGACCAGCCCGGCGACCGTTTCGGCATCCGCGTCCGCGGTCAGTTCCAGGCGCCAGGACTGGCTGTGCTCGTCCTCCTCCAGCGGGCGCACCGAATCGATGCCGGGCAGGGCCTGCAGGATGGAATACAGTTCCGGCGCGCCGTGGTCCGTGCGCAGGTGCAACTCGGCGCAGCGGCGCAGGTCCGCCAGCGGGCGATCCAGGGCCAACTGGCCGTTGCGCAGGATCAGCACGCGGTCACACACCGCCTCCACCTCCTGCATGATATGGGTGGAGACGATTACCGTGGCGCGCCGCGCCAGCTGCCCGATCAGTTCGCGCATGTGTTCGGTCTGGTGCGGGTCCAGGCCGTTGGTGGGCTCGTCGAGAATCAGGTAGCGCGGCCGGCCGAGCAGGGCCTGGGCCACGCCCACGCGCTGTTTCTGGCCGCGCGACAGGCGCCCGATATTGTCCAGGGCGTGCTCCTGCATTTCAGTGGCGTAGAGTGCCTCGCGGATGCTGCGCACGCGTGCTTCGCCGCCGATGCCCTTGATCGTCGCGACATAGTGCAGGTAGTCGGCGACGTACATTTCCGGGTAGATCGGCAGGTTCTCCGGCAGGTAGCCGAGCTGGCGCTGGATGCAATAGGCGTTCTGGCCGAGCTTCTCGCCATCCACGCTGATCTCGCCGGTGGTCGGCTCCAGGTAGCCGCTGAGCATGCGCATGATGGTGGTCTTGCCCGCCCCGTTGGGGCCAAGCAGGCCAACCACCTCGTTGTCGCGGATGGTGAAGGACACGTTGGACACTGCGGTATTGCGGCCGAACCGCCGGGTCAGGTGCGAGGCTTCGATCATGGTGGCGGTGATTCCGCTGGCTCAGTCCTCGGTCCAGGGCTCGCGCATGGTGACGAATTCCTCGGCGGCGGTGGGGTGGATGCCGATGGTGGCGTCGAACACCGCCTTGGTGGCACCCGCCTTCATGGCGATGGCGATACCCTGCATGATCTCGCCGGCATCGGGCCCGACCATGTGCACCCCGACTACCCGGTCGCTGGCCTTGTCCACCAGCATTTTCATCAGGCTGCGCTCGTCGCGTCCGGACAGGGTGTGCTTCATCGGCTTGAAAGTGCTCTTGTACACCACGATCTCGCCGAAGCGCGCGCGGGCCTCCTCCTCGGTAAAACCGACGGTGCCGATATTCGGCTGGCAGAACACCGCGGTGGGAATGAAGTCGTATTCCGGTGCGGCGTCCAGGCCGCCGAATTCGCGACGGGCGAAGGCCATGCCCTCAGCCAGGGCGACGGGGGTGAGTTCCATGCCGCCGGTGACGTCGCCGAGGGCGTAGATGTTCGGTTCGCTGGTCTGGAAGTGCTCGTTGACAGCGATATAGCCGGCGTCGGTGAGTTTGACGTCGACATTTTCCAGGCCGAGGTCCTGCAGGTGGGGCCGGCGGCCGGTGGCGTAGAGCACCGCGTCCGCCTCCAACTGGCTGCCGTCGTTGAGCAGGACGTGCAGGCCGCCGGGGCCGCGCGCGATGCTCTCTACTTCGGTCTCGAAGCGCAGGTCGACGCCGCTGCCGGCGATCTCGCGGGCGGCGTGGGCGCGGATGTCCGCGTCGAAGCCGCGCAGGAACAGCGGGCCGCGGTAGAGCTGGGTGACCTCCGCGCCGAGGCCGTTGAAGATGCCGGCGAACTCCACGGCGATATAACCGCCGCCGACCACCACCAGCCGCCGCGGGAACTCCTCGAGGTCGAAGATCTCGTTGGAGGTGATGGCGAATTCGCTGCCGGGAAACGCGGGAACATGTGGCCAGCCGCCGGTGGCGATAAGCATCTTGTCTGCTGTCATGCGCCGCCCGTCGACGTCCACCGTGTGCGCATCCACGAGGCGCGCGCGGCCGTCGATGAGCTCGGCGTTGGCGCCGTCCAGGATGCGGCGGTACACCGCGTTGAGGCGCGAGATCTCCTGGCGCTTGTTGTCGCGCAGCGTGGCCCAGTCGAACGCGGGCTGGCCGGTTTCCCAGCCGAAGCCCTGGGCGTCGGTGAAAGCCTTGCCGAACTCCGCGGCGTAAACATAGAGCTTTTTCGGTACGCAGCCGACGTTGACGCAGGTGCCCCCCATGTAGCGATCCTCCGCCACCGCAACGCGGGCACCGAAGCCGGAGGCCATGCGGCCGGCGCGCACACCGCCGGAACCTGCGCCGATGACGAAGAGGTCGTAGTCGTAGCTGGACACCATCTGTCTCCCTGGATTTGGCGGGCCGCGCTTGTCCGGGCCCCTGAATGACAGCCGACAGTCTAGCAGCCGGGGCGCCTCCCCTGAACTGTCAGCGCCTTTTACACGTACAGAGGTTTTTACTTGTAAAGGCGGGCGGGGCGGCTACCATTAGCACTCCGCGGATTCTGACGCCGGAGGCCAGTGCGCTTTCGGGGGTTTTTATTGGCAGTGAACAGGTACGGGAACGGGTAAGAATATGAAGCGTATGATTCCAGGATTGATGATCTCCTGCGCCCTGGCGCTGGGTGCCGGCTTAGCCTCGGCCGAGGATGCAGCGCCTGCGGCGGACGAGATCCTGCTGCTGGACGGCTCGAAGATCATCGGCAAGGTCGTCGATGCGCGCGACGGCGCCGTGAAGGTGGAAACCGGTTTTGCCGGCACCATCTCCATTCCGCTGGACCAGGTGGTTTCGGTCAA
The DNA here is from genome assembly GCF_004745945.1 of Mangrovimicrobium sediminis. Lineage (GTDB taxonomy): Bacteria > Pseudomonadota > Gammaproteobacteria > Pseudomonadales > Halieaceae > Mangrovimicrobium > Mangrovimicrobium sediminis. The sequence continues at coordinate 244,598 of NZ_SRLE01000002.1, forward strand.
GTCCTCGGCGCCGGCGGTCATGGAACTGACTGACGAGACAGTGATCGAGGGCCAGCCCCTGCTGGTCGAGGACCAGCAACTGCAGGTCACCGACAACAGCGGTAATATCCGCGAAGTGGAGCTGGGGGAACTGCTGCTGGTCAACCCCGAGCCCTGGGAACTTGGCCTGGGTTACAAGTGGACTGGCCTTGCCAACCTGGCCATGACCCTGCAGCGCGGCAACACCGATACCGACGAGCTGGACTACAAGCTGGAATCGGTGTGGCGCAGCGAGCGCGACCGCTACACGCTGAAGTTCAACGGCGAGCAGGACGAGACCAACAATATCAAGAACGCCGACAACTGGAGCGCCCTGGGCAAGTACGACTACTTCTTCGACGGCCCCACCTACGGCGGCATCAAGGTCTCCGCGGAATCCGACAAGTTCGCGGACCTCGACCTGCGCTACTACATCGGCCCCTATATCGGACGCGAGTTCTACACCGAGCCCGCGTTCACGATGTCCGCGGAAATCGGCCTGTCCTATGTCAACGAGGACTACATCGTCGCCGACGACAACGACTACCCCGGCGCCACCTGGGGTATCGACATGACCAGCGACTATCTCGGCGGCGATTCGCGCCTGTACTTCAACCAGCTGGGTATCTGGGACCTGCAGGAGACTTCCGACGTGGTGATCAACACCACCTTCGGCCTGGCCTTCCCGCTGCTGTGGAATTTCGAGGCGGCGGCCGAGGTCAAGCTGGAGTACGACTCCGGCGCACCGGAGGATATCGAGGAACTCGACCAGACCTACTCGCTGCGCCTGGGTTACACCTGGTAAACGCGGTCGCTGGCCGGTCGCTGCCCGGCCAGGTCGATATCAACTGCGTGCCATGCGCACCGCCGCTGCCAGTTGCTCCAGCAGGGGCACGGTATCCGCCAGCGACAGGCAGGCGTCGGTGATGCTCTGGCCGTAGACCAGCTCGCGGCCGGGCACCACGTCCTGCCGCCCCTCGCGCAGGTGGCTCTCCAGCATCACGCCGCGAATCGCCTGCTCGCCCCCCTGGATCTGCTCACACAGGCTGGACATGACCTGCGCCTGGCGGCGCGGGTCCTTCTCGCTGTTGCCGTGGCTGCAATCGACGATCAGTGCCGCCGGCAGGTCCGCCCGGGCCAGCGCTGTGGCCGCCGCGCGCACCGCGGCTGGGGTGTAGTTGGGGCCGGTCTCGCGGCCGCCGCGCAGTATCAGGTAGCCGTGCGGGTTGCCGCTGGATTCGAGGATCGCCGGGGTGCCCTCCTTGGTGAGGGAGGCAAACCAGTGGCCGTGCCGCGCGCTGCGAATGGCGTCGATGGCGACATCCACCTGGCCATTGGTGCCATTCTTGAAGCCCACCGGCATGGACAGGCCCGAGGCCAGCTCGCGGTGGATCTGGCTCTCCACGGTGCGCGCACCGATGGCGCCGAAGCTCACCAGTTCGGCGTAATACTGCCCGAGCGTGGTATCCAGGAATTCGCTGGCCGCCGGCAGGCCCAGTTCGGCCACTTCCAGCAGTACCCGGCGCGCCAGGTGCAGTCCGCGATTGATGTGGAAACTGCCGTCCAGGTCCGGGTCGTTGATCAGGCCCTTCCAGCCGACCACCGTGCGCGGCTTTTCGAAATACACGCGCAGGATGGGCAGGACCGCGTCTGCCAGCGGCGCGCAAGCGGCCTGCAACTGGGCGGCGAAATCGAGCAGCGCGCGAGGGTCGTGCACCGAGCACGGCCCGACGATGGCTACCACGCGCGGGTCCTCGCCGCTGAGGATGGCCTCGGCCTGCCGCCTGCCGCCGGTCACGGTGGCCGCGGCGGTCTCGCCCAGGGGCAGTTCCTCGGCGAGCACCCAGGGCGTGATCAGTGGGCGGGCGCCGTTGATGCGGATATCGTCAGTGCTGTGCATGGTTGGTCTTCTTCAGTGTTCTCCATGCCACGCAGAGCGTTTTCTGCGGGCAATAAAAAAGGGCGACCCGGTCGCCCTTTGCGCACGGTGCCTGCCGGGTTCAGCGGGCGCCGCGGATCAGGCTGCGGAACCAGTCGGCCCAGGTCTCGTGCTTGTAGTCGGTAAATTCACCGGCGTCCATGAACATGCCGTGGTCCGGGCACTCTTCGAACCAGATGTGTGGCTGCTTCGGGTCCGAGCGCTTTTCCATGTCCTTACCGCAGCGCGGGCAGGCGACGTCTTCCACCGCGTCCCACTTGCGTCCCTCGGTCTTGGCGCCGAGGTCCAGGGCGTCGCCCATCCACTTGCCCTTGAGGGCATCGGCCTCGCCGGTGTCGAACCACAGGCCCTGGCAGTGGCTGCAGCGGTCGATTGTGACCTCGCCATAGGTGACTTCGTTCATGCCGTGCCCGCACTTGGGACACTTGATACTGTGTTCTTCGGGGTTGAATTCCATCTGGATTTCCCTGTGATTCATGCTGTTGTGGGGCGCCGGGCCCGCGCCGCCGCCGAGCGGGGCGCTTCGAGTCTAGACCAATCCGTTGTCGGTGTCCCGTGCGCGGCGCCGCCGTCAGTGAACCGTTTCCAGTGGGGCGCGCTTTGGAATTATCATACGTCGCCACACCTGTTACAAGTTTACCGCGGTAGACACCGCCCCGGAGTGCCCCGATGAAACAATTGTTACCCCCGATCTGGCTCGGCACGCTGCTGCTCGCCGGCGTGGCACAGGCGCAGGACGCTGCGGGCGAACAGCGCTACGCACCGTGTGCCAGCTGTCACGGCGACGCCGCGCAGGGCGACCAGGCCCAGGGTGCGCCGCGGCTGAACCACCTCTCTGCGGTGTATATCACCGCCCAGCTGGAGAAATTCAGCGCCGGGCAGCGCGGCGGCGCCGACGCCTCGCCGCAGGCCCAGGCCATGGCGGCCATGGCCAGGACCCTGCCCGACGAGCAGGCGATGCTGGAGGTGGCGGTGTACATCAGCGCCCTGGACAGCCCGGCCTCGCCGGCCACGGTTGCCGGTGACCCCGCGCTTGGGGCCGACTACTACCGGCAATTGTGCGGCGCCTGCCACGCCGCCGGCGCAGTGGGCAACAAGGCGCTGCACTCGCCGCGGCTTGCCGGCAGCGACGACTGGTACCTGCAGGCGCAACTGGAGGCCTTTCGCAGCGGCCAGCGCGGCGCCCACCCCGATGATCGCACCGGGCGCCAGATGCGCGCCATGGCGGCGACCCTGCCCGATGACCAGGCGGTGCGCAACGTGGTCGCCTACCTGCGGGAGCTGGCGGAACCCGCCGAGTGAGCGCATTCCTGCGCGGCCTGCTGTGTGCGGCACTGCTCCTGTGCGCGCGCTCCTGGGCGGGTGAGTTCACCCTCGCCGCGCACTGCCCGCCGGGCTTTGAGCTGGTCGACGGGCACTGCGAGTTGCGCAGCCTCTACCAGCAGTATGCGTCGTTGCAGTCCGCGGGGGTGGGCGGCCTGAAGACCGGCCTGCCGGCCTGGCGCGATGGTTTTACACCGCAGCAGATCGACCTCGGCCGCTACCTGTTCTTCGACCCGGTGCTGTCCGCCGATGGCAGCCTGTCCTGCGCCAGCTGCCACCAGCCCGAGCGCGGTTTCGCCGACGGCCTGCCGCGCAGCCGCGGTATGCATGGCGAACTGCTCGCGCGCTCCGCGCCCAGCTTGTGGAACGTGGCCTTCCTACAGCGCTTTTTCTGGGATGCGCGCGCCGCTTCGCTGGAGGAACAGATGCTCGGCCCGCTGTACGATGAGCGCGAAATGGCCAATACACCGCAGGCCCTGCTCGACACCCTGAACGGTATCGACGCTTACCGCAGCCTGTTCGCGCAGGCTTTTCCCGCGGAGATTTCACCGGACTCCGGCGGCGAAGACGCCCCGATTCACCTGCAGCAGGTTTACACCGCGCTCGCCGCCTTCGAAACCTCGCTGATTTCCCTCAACAGTCGCTACGACCAGTATGCCCACGGTTATCACGATGCGCTCAGCGCGGCGGAGATCGAGGGCATGAACGTGTTTAGATCGTTTGTTGCCCGCTGCGCCGAGTGCCACACGCCGCCGCTGTTCAGCAACCAGCAGATCGCAGTGATCGGCACGCCGGAACCGGCCGGCCTGCCGCTGGACCCCGGGGCGCAGACACCTACCGGCGATGCCAGCCAGCGCGGCGGCTTCAAGGTGCCCAGCCTGCGCAACGTGGCGCTGACCGCGCCCTACATGCACTCCGGCCGCTTCGCCAGCCTGCGCGAGGCGGTCGCCTTCTACAACGGCGGGCGCGGCCACGCGGTGCCGCCGGGCGAACAGCTCAATATCCACTGGCACATATGGAACCCGCAGCTGGGCGAGCACGAACTGGACCGGCTGGTGGACTTCCTCGGCGCGCTCAACGACGAGGGCTTCATGCCGCAGGTACCCACGCGGTTGCCTTCCGGGTTACCGCCGGTCCACAATGATCCAGCCGTCGATTCCGGCAGCACCGGGGAGTAAACACATGCGCAAACTGATACTGAGCTTCGCCGCCATCGCATTGCTGGCAGCGGGATACTACCTCGGCAGCAACCGCCAGGCGGAACCCACCGTCATCCGCGTGCCGGCACAGCCCAAGGCCGAGTTCGCCTCCAGCGGCGGCGCAGAGGTGACTACCGCCACCAGTGCGCCGCTGCGCAGCCTGACCACGCCGACCAGCGGCGAGGTGATCCTGGTACGCGACGGTGAATCCATCCAGGATGCCGTCGCCGCCGCCAGCCCCGGCGCGGTGATCAAGGTCATGCCCGGTACGTACAAGGAAACCGTCTACATCGACAAGGACAACATCACCCTGTCCGGTGTTATCGAGCAGGGCAAATACCCTGTGCTGGAAGGCGAGGGCGTGCGCAACGACGCGATTCTCTACTCCGGCAACGGCACTACTATCGAGAACTTCTACATCACCCACTACAAGGGCAACGGGGTGATGGGCCAGGCCGGCAACAACTTCGTTATCCGCAACAACGTGGTGGTGGATACCGGCGTCTATGGCATCTTCCCGCAGCTGGGCAAGAACGGCATCGTCTCGCACAACATCCTCTCCGGCATCGAGGACGCGGCTATTTACATCGGCATGTCCGACAACGTCGACGTGGTCTTCAACCAGGTGTTCGAGAGCGTTGCCGGCATCGAGATCGAGAACAGCCGCACCGCGCTGGTCGAGGCCAACTACGTCTACAACAACACCGGGGGTATTCTCGCCTTCGTTACCCCGGGCCTGCCGATCAAGACTTGTGGCGACGTGATCATCCGCAACAACTTCGTGATCGACAACAACCACGAGAACTTCGCCATTCCCGGTTCCATCGTCGCCAACATTCCCCCGGGCACCGGCATGCTGATCATGGCCTGTGACGACGTGGTCATCGAGCGCAATATCATCACCGGCAACGACTCGGTCGGTATCATCTTCACCGACTTCTCCCTGGCCACCAATATTCCCAACGACCCGGAGTCCGAGCCCAACCCCAATCGGCCCAAGCTGCTAGACAACATCATGCGCGATAACGGCAACTCGCCGGCCCCTGTGGTGCGCGCATTCCTCGCCGCACAGCTGGAAACCCGCGGCCCGGACATCGTCGACACCGTGGGCATGGACGACGGCTGTATCAACCACCGCGAGCGCTACCGCACCTTCGGTCTCGACAAATACACCGAGTGCGACATCGACACCACCGCCAACGTGCCCAGCTACACGCTCGCCGAACCGGTTCCCCCGCGCGGACTGGAAAATGTGGATATCGGCAAGCTCACCTACTATGGCGTCTGCGCGGGCTGCCACGCCTACGGCACGCGCATGATCGGCCCGCCGACCCAGGTGATCCAGGCGCTGTACATGGACGACCCGGCTGGTATTGCCGCCTACGCCGCCAAGCCGGTGAAGAAGCGCGACGACTACCCGGAGATGCCGCCGCAGGGGCACCTCGATGAAGAGACGTTGCTGGCGGCTGCGGAGTTCTTGCTGAAACTGAAAAACTAGGGTTGGGCTTCCGGGTGTCGGTGTAGTCCGGGCTGTTGCGGATGGCCGTGGTTTAGTGGGATGGGCCAGCTGCCGCGCCGCCAGCGAAGCCAGGGGCTTGTCGGGACCGCCAAGAAGCGCCATCCATGGCAGGCTCGGGCTCGGACATCCCTGTCCTCGCACGCCCCGACAAGCCCCTGGCTCCGCTGGCGTCGCAGTTCCTGCTTATTCCCTGCCTGGTGATTTTTCCGGGCAACTGATCAAGGGGCCGGTTGTCCGCCGGGTCGGGATTCTGTTTCCAACGCCTCGGTGAGCAGTCCAGGCGGCATCAACACCAACTGGCCTCATCTTCAGGATGCGACAGTAACTCCTCGATGTTCGCATGCAGGATGCGATAGCCGACGTTGCCGTAGAGCGTCTGCCGGCCCTCGTTGAGAATCCAGGTTGGGCTGCCGCGCACACCCAGATCCGCAGCGCGCCGTAAATCGCTGCTGTAGGCCGCCAGCGCACTTCCATCGCGCAGGCTGTCGCGCAAGGCCTGCACATCGATACGTGCCTCACCTGCCAGTTCGAGCAGCAGTTCCATGTCGCTGACATCCTGCGCCTCGCAGAAAAACGCGCGGCGAATCACCAGTGCAAGGTTCGCCAGCGCCTGCGCACCCGCGACCAGACCGACGGCGCGCAACAGCAGGTGCGCCTGCGCCGACGAACGCGGTTGCACATCCAGCCAGCAGCGTTCGTGCACTGCACTGGCATCGAAAGGTTCCGCGCAGTGGCGCACGTGTTCGTTGAAGCGCTGGTAGCCGTCATCGGCGCCCCAGCGCTCGGGGATTTTGCGATGTGCGTCGCCGAATACATCGACGAAATGGTGGTTCACCGTGACCCGGCCCTGCCACTGGCGTGCGAGTTCATCGAGTCGCGGTTGTGCGATCCACGCCCATACACACAGTACATCGCTGTAGTAATCGACGATGATTTCCCTGTTCATTTTGTTCTCCATAGGATTGGTCGCATGCTTTTCCTGCGGTATTGTGCTGTTAACTCGTGTGAACCCGTCTGACTCAGGTCAAAATTTAGGCGTTACACCGGGTTGCTTTCGGAATACACTAAATCAGCGGTATCCACTCTAACCATGGAGCGAGTGAGATTATGCTGGATAAAGAGCTAGCCCAGGCCACCAAGCTGGCTGCCGAGGCCAATAAGAAAGTGGAACAGCTTCGCAAGAAGTTGGTAGCGGAGACCGAGAAAGCTCATGCACGCGCAAGGCGTGAACTTGAAACGGCGCGCAAGCGACACAAGGGCGCCAGTGAAAGACTGAAGAAAGCGCGTGCATCCCTGAAGTCCAGGGCGACACCGAAAAACCAGCGCAGGGTAGATGCGCTGGTCAAGCAAGTGCAGGAATTGGCGGAGGCCGTTGCGCAGATTGCAATGGCGGCCTACGAGGCGGCGCAGAAGTATGGTGCTGTCAAAGCGGACCTGGTGATGGTTGAGCGCAAGGCGCAGGCAGCTGACCAGGCCGCTTCCATGGTAGAAAAGGCCATGAAACAGGCCTCGGGTAAAAAAACCAAGCTCAAGAAGGAGACGGCGGTGAAGAAAAAAGTTCCGGCTAAGAAGAAGGTGGCAGCGAAGAAGGCGGCGGTGAAGAAGGCGCCAGCCAAGAAGAAGGTCGCAGCCAAGAAGGCGCCCGCCAAGAAAAAGGCAGCGGTGAAAAAGGCGCCGGCCAAGAAGAAAGCGGCGGTGAAGAAGGCTCCGGCCAAGAAGAAAGCCGCCGCCAAGAAGAAGGCACCGGCCAAGAAAAAAGCCGTAGCCAAAAAGAAGGCGCCGGCCAAGAAAAAGGCGGTAGCCAAGAAGAAGGCGCCAGCCAAGAAAAAGGCCGTAGCCAAGAAGGCGCCCGCCAAGAAAAAGGCGGTCGCGAAAAAAGCCGTAGCCAAGAAAAAGGCGCCGGCCAGGAAAAAGGCGGCGCCTAAAAAAGCCTCTTGAGTGAGGGGCCGCCGCCCCTCGCGGGCGGCGGTCGTCTAATCCGTCGTGCCGATTCCGGCCCGTTCGCGGGCCTCAGCACGTCTCGCCTGCTGTTTTAGCGAAAAGCGGTACGCCAAGTAGTATTTGAAGATGTTGGCGACGTACTGCACTGTCTCCCGCCCGATTTCCTTCGCGGCGACCAGTTCCACGTTATCGAACCACACGTTGGGGTCATAACCGAGTTCCCGCGCCCGTGCGCGCAGGCCCGCGACGCGCGCCGGGCCCGCATTGTAGGCGGCCAGCGCCAGCAGGGTGCCGTTCAGCCGGTCTATGTCCTCGCCGGAGAAATAGCGCCCGCGCAGGAAGGCCACGTACTTGATGCCGGCGTGGATGTTCGGCTCCGCCTCGTGGATGTCGTCGATACCCACGTTTTTATCGCTGGCCGTACTGGGCAGCAGCTGCATGATGCCGACAGCGCCCGCGTGGCTGCGCACCGACTGGTCGAGGCGCGATTCCTGGTAACCCTGGGCCGCTGCCAGCAGGTAGTCGACCTCGTACTGCTCGCCGTATTTTTCGAACAGGTGCTGCAGCTCGATGAAGCGCGCATAGTCCTGCTGGTCCAGGGCGTGCGCGGCGAAGTCAAAGTCGCGGACATAGCGGTTGCGCAGGACGTTGCCGATCAGCGTGCCCTCGCGGTTCTCGCGCAGGAAGTCATTGATCGCGCTCGCCAGTTGCGGGCTGTTCTTGCGCATTGCCCAACCCTGTCGACCGCTTTCGCGCAACACCAGGTCGGGACGCGGTGTCACTTCACTGAACACGTCCTTCCACTGGATCAGCTTGTAGTCGTCCACCACGATCCAGGGCAGCAGGCCTGTATTGACCATCTCGATCAGGTCGTCGTCCTCGAGATACCCGGATACCAGTTCAATCTCCACCGGGTCCAGCCCGCGCTCGGCAAAATCGGCGTTGAGCGCCTCGAGGCTTTCGCGATAGCTGCTTTGCTCGCGCACATAGACGGTCTCGCCCGCGAGGTCGTCGATGGTCTCCAGCGACGGGGCGGCGGGACCGGTGACTAGGATCTCCGCTACCGGTTTGGAGATCGGGATACTGAAGTCGACATCTTCCCTGCGTTCCTCGGTGATGGTCAGTCCGGCGACGACGAGGTCGCCGTAGCCCGCCAGCAGGGCGGGGACCAGCTGGCTGCGCGCCAGCGGCACGACGGCGACGTGAAAGCGCACGGTGCCCAGCTTGTAGCGTTTGTTGAGGTAGGCCTCCAGCCGGGTTGCCATTTCCCGGGTGAGGCCTTTCTCCTCGCCGTTGGACGCCAGGTAGTAGCGCCCCGGCGAGTAGACCGTCAGCAGGCGCAGCACCCGCCGCTCCACCATCTCGTCCAGGTCGCCCGTCCACGGGTCGCGCAGGCCGCGCAGGTCGGCGACGCTCTTCTCCCCGGCGACCGGCGCCAGGCTGGGGTGGTCGGCTACAACCGGCTGTGCATCGCTCGCCCGTGAAGTGCTCGATTGGTTGGCGGGCGGTGCGGTGGTTTCGCGGGCGTCCCCGCAGGCGACGAGTGGGGACAGGACCAGGAGGCTGGCCAGTAGCAGGGCGAAGCGACGGGGAGGCATGGTGTGTCCTTATTCTGTGTTCTGTGTTCTGTGTTCTGTGTTCTGTGTTCTGTGTTCTGTGTTCTCTGGTTGAAGCGGCTCGCGACGGGCCGGCGATTGCCCGGCGACCGCCGCGTACTACATGCGCAGGAGTATTTTGCCAGTGTGTTCGCCGGACTGCATGTGGGCATGGGCCTCGGCCACCGCCTCCAGCGGGAAGACGCGATCGATGAGCGGGCGAATCGCGCCGCTGTCCAGGTGCGGGTAAAGGTGGGTGCGAATCTCGCCCGCCATGACGCGCTTCTGCTCGAAGCTCTGCGCGCGCAGGGTCGAGCCGGTCATGGTCAGGCGCTTGAACAGCAGCGGTGCGAAGTTCACCTCGGCCTTGAAACCGCGGATGAACGAGATGTACACGATGCGCGCCTCGGCCGCTGCCAGGTTGAAGTTCTTCTGGATGAAGTCCCCGCCGACCATATCGAAGATCACCTCGATACGCTCGCGCAGGCCCAGTTCGGTGAGCACCTGCTCGAAGTCCTCGCTGCGGTAGTTGATCGCGCGGGTCGCGCCCAGGGCCTGCAGGGCCGCGCATTTGGCGTCGGTGCCGGCGGTGGTGTAGACCTGCGCGCCGAGCGCGTGTGCGGCCTGGATGGCGATGGTGCCGATGCCGCTGGCACCGCCGTGCACCAGGGCGCGCTCGCCGGCGCGCAGCCCGGCGCGCTGGAACAGGTTGTGCCACACGGTGAACAGCGCTTCGGGCAGGGCCGCAGCGTCCTCCACGGACATACCTCGCGGCACTGGCAGGCACTGGCTGGCGGGCGCCAGTGCGTGGTCGGCGTAGCCGCCACCATGGGTCAGGGCGCACACCGGGTCGCCCGGCGCCCAGTCGCTCACGCCCTCACCAACGGCGCTGACATGCCCGGACACCTCGAGCCCCATGATGGGCGAGGCGTCCTCGGGTGGGGGGTAGCGCCCGGCGCGCTGCAGCAGGTCGCCGCGGTTGATGCCGGCGGCGGTGACCGCGATCAGCAGCTCGCCGGGAGCGGGGCTGGGGATAGCGTCCCGCTCTATGCGCAGGCTCTGGTCTTCGGGGTCGATGGCGACGTGGCGTCGCACACTCACGCCTGGTGCAGCGGTACGCGCCAGCCGTACGGGTCGTCCGCGGTGCCGCTCTGGATGGCGCACAGCTGCTCGCGCAGCCGGGTGGACCAGGGGCCCATCTCGCCGGTGCCGACCCTGACGGTCTCGCCGTTGTAGACCAGTTCGCCCACCGGTGTGAGTACCGCGGCGGTGCCGGTCAGCGCGGCCTCGGCGCGCGGGGCCAGTTCCAGCAGTTCGGCGACGGTGAAATTGCGCTCCACCACGGTGAGGCCGGCGTCGCGGGCCAGGGTGAGGATGCAGTCGCGGGTCACGCCGGGCAGGATCGAGCCGTCCAGCGGCTTGGTCAGCAGGTGGCTGTCCTCGATCACCACGAAGTTCGCCGCGCCGGTCTCCTGCACGTCGCCGCCGGGGGCGAACAGTACCTGGTCGGCGCCCAGTTCCTCTTTGGCGCGCACTACCTCGCGCAGGGCTGCGGCGTAGTTGCCGCCGGTTTTTACCTCGCCGAAGCTCGGCGTGGAGCGCTGGGCCTTGTCGTCCACTTTGACTCGCAGCGGCTTGAGACCACCGGCAAAGTAATCGCCAACCGGTGAGGGCAGCACGTAGAACACGGCGCTGTCCGCGGGACGGGCCGCGGCGCCGATATCAGCGCTGGTGCCGAACAGGGTGGGGCGCAGGTAGAGTGCGCCCGGGTAGGCCGGAATCTCGCCGCTGGCAGCGGCGACCGCCATGTGCAGGGCGCGCAGCAGTTCTTCCTCGCTGGGAATGGGCAGCAGCAGGCGCTCGGCGCTGCGCTGCATGCGCGCCACGTGGCGGTCGGGACGGAACAGGTGAATGTCCCCGGCGGCGGTGCGGTAGGCCTTGAGGCCCTCGAAGCACTCGCTGGCGTAATGCAGCACGTGTGTGGCCGGGTGCAAGGCGAAGGGTTGTACCGGTTCCAGCTTGAGCGAGGACCACTGGCCTGCGCTGTACGAACTGGTGACCATCTGCGAAGTAAAATTGGTGCCGAACGCCGCCATTATTCTGTGACTCGATCTTATGCTGGACTGAAAACAGCCAATAATACCCCGAGATCCCGCCGAAGGGGGGACCGGTCGCACCAGAAATTATGGAATTTTTCACGCCGCCGTCGCCGGCGACGGCTTTCAGTGATGGCTTTCAGTGACGGCTACCGGTGACAGCTTTCAGTGATGACTACCGGTCACAAGAATCAACCGCAACTATTCTGCTTTCACTGCTGGCTATTCGTTTCGCGCGTGGCATGCTGGGGTCAGGGTAACGAGCAGGAGCAAGGGTGGACGTCAGGTTTGGCATGGATATGCGGCTGTGGGGCGACAGCGCGGGAGTGGCCCAGCTCCCGGTACTGGAGACCCTGGCCGGGCTGGGCTACCAGGGCGTGGAGATCCCGGTCGGCGGCCAGGGCGAATCCGCCCTGAAGCTGTTGCGCGTCGCGCTGGACGACCTCGACCTCGCGGTCAATGCCAGTGCCTGCCTGCCGCCGGAGGCCAACCCCATCGCCGCCGATGCCCGCGTCCGCAGGCGCGCACTCGATACCCTCAAGACGCGCCTGGACGAGGCGGCCCTGCTCGGCGCGAAACTGCTGGTCGGCGGCTTCTTCCAGGCCCGTGGCTGCTTTTCCGGCCAACCCGCCACCGACCGCGAATGGGAGTGGAGCCGGCACTGCCTGGGCGCCGCGGCTGACCACGCCGCAAGCCTGGGCATCACCCTCGCGCTGGAGTTCCAGAGCCGCTACGACGCCTACCTGATTAACACCGCCGCGGCCGCCGCGCGCATGTGTCGGGATGTCGGCCGCGACAACCTCGGCGTCACCTACAACACCTTCCACGCGCACCTCGAGGAACTGAACCCGGCCCAGGCCCTGCCCAGCGCCGGCGACCGCCTGCTGCACGTGCGCGTGTCGGAGAGCAACCGCGGCACCCTCGGCCGCGGCCAGGTGCAGTGGCAGGAGACCTTCGCGACGCTGGAGTTTCTCGATTACTCGGGGTGGATCGTGGTGCAGGCGCTGGGCACCGGGCAGGCACCGCCGCACCCGGACAATATCTGGCGCGATGGTTTCGAGAGCCGCGAGGCCCTGTGCGAGGGCGCCATCGTCATGCTGCAGGAACTGGTGCGCCGGCAGCGGCCCTGACGCGGCGCTACTCGCCGCCGGCGAAGAACACGCTGGCACCTTCCTCCGCCTCGCCCACGGCGCGGCGCATGAAACCGAACAGTTCCCGGCCCACGCCCGTCTCGCACTCATCGGAGGCGCGCGGTGCGTGCTCGCGGGCCGCCCAGTCCGCTTCGGGCACCAGGCACTCCAGGACGCCGGCCGCGGCGTCCAGGCGCACGAGGTCGCCGTCGCGCACCCGCGCGATGGCGCCGCCGAGGCTGGCCTCGGGGCTCAGGTGAATAGCCGCGGGCACCTTGCCCGAGGCCCCGGACATGCGTCCGTCGGTGACCAGCGCCACCTTGTAGCCGCGGTCCAGCAACACGCCCAGGTAGGGGGTGAGCTTGTGCAGTTCGGGCATGCCGTTGGAGGCCGGGCCCTGGTAGCGCACCACCGCGACGAAATCCTGTTCCAGCTCGCCGGCCTCGAAGGCCTGCTTGAGCGCGTCCTGGGTTTCGAACACCCGCGCCGGCGCCTCGATCAGCCAGTGTTCCGGCGCCATGGCCGAGGTCTTGATCACGCAGCGGCCGAGGTTGCCGGTGAGCAGGCGCAGGCCGCCCTCGGCGGAGAACGGCTCGGAAGCCGGGCGCAGCACGGCGGTGTCGGCGCTGTGTGCCGGGCCGTCCACGTAGTGCAGTTCGCCGTCCGCCAGGCGCGGCTCCTGGGTGTACAGCGACAGTCCCTTGCCCCAGTTGGTGGTCACGTCCTCGTGCAGCAGGCCGGCGTCCAGCAGGGTGCGGATCACGTAGGCCGAGCCGCCGGCGGCGTGGAAGTGGTTCACGTCGGCGCTGCCGTTGGGGTAGACCCGCGCCACCAGCGGGGTGATCGCCGATAGGTCGTGGTAGTCCTGCCAGTCGATGAGCACGCCCGCGGCGCGGGCGATGGCGATCCAGTGGATGCTGTGGTTGGTTGAACCGCCGGTGGCGAGCAGGCCGACCAGGGCGTTGACGATGCACTTTTCATCCACCACCTCGCACAGCGGCGTGTAGCTGTCGCCCAGTTCGGTGATGCGGCACAGGCGCTGGGCGGCACCGCGGGTCAGGGCTTCGCGCAGCGGGGTGCCGGGGGTTTCGAAGGCGGCGCCGGGAATGTGGATGCCCATCATCTCCATCAGCATCTGGTTGCTGTTGGCGGTGCCGTAGAAGGTGCAGGTGCCGGGGCCGTGGTAGGCGGCGGATTCCGCGGCCAGCAACTCTTCGCGGCCCACCTTGCCCTCGGCGTACTGCTGGCGCACCGCGGCCTTTTCCTTGTTCGACAGCCCCGAGGTCATCGGGCCCGCCGGGGCAAAGATTACCGGCAGGTGGCCGAAGGACAGCGCGCCGATCAGCAGGCCGGGGACGATCTTGTCGCACACGCCCAGGCACAGCGCGCCGTCGAACATGTTGTGGGACAGCGCCACGGCGGTTGAGGCGGCGATCACGTCGCGGCTGAACAGGGACAGCTCCATGCCCTCGGCGCCCTGGGTCACGCCGTCGCACATGGCCGGCACTCCGCCGGCCACCTGCGCGGTGCAGCCCATGGCGTGCACCGCGGTGCGGATGATGTCCGGGTAGGTCTCCAGCGGCTGGTGCGCGGAGAGCATGTCGTTGTAGGCGTTGACCACGGCGATGTTGGCGGCCTCGGTGAGGCGCAGGGTCTGCTTGTCGCCCTCGCCGCAGGCGGCAAAGCCGTGGGCCAGGTTGGAGCAGGACAGCCGGTTGCGCTTGGGTCCGCGGTCGCGCATGGCGGCCATACGTGCCAGGTAATCGCCGCGGCTGGCGCGGCTGCGCTCGATGATACGTTCGGTGATGGCTAGCAGTCGGTCGTCGGTCATCAGGGGGCCCACCAGATGGTTGCAGGGTTGGCGGTCTGCGCGGTCACGGCGGCGATCGGGTAGCGCTTGTCCACCGCCTCGTCGAGCACCGCGCGTTTGTCCGCGCCGGTGATGTGCACGATGATTTCGCGGCTTTGCAGCACCACCGGCAGGGTCAGCGTGATGCGCTCGTGAGGTGCGGTGACCGGATCACAGCGCCCCAGCACGTCCTTGCCGGCGGGGTCGAGCAGCTGCGCGAGATTGCCCGCCTGCGGGAACCAGGACGCGGTGTGTCCGTCGCCGCCCATGCCCAGCACTACGCAGGTGATCGGTCGCGGCAGCGGGGCGAGTCGCGCGGTGGCCTCGGCCAGGCCGTCGCTCACTTGTGCGTGCGTCGTCTTCAGGCCGACGAAGCGGGCGCGCGCCGCGTGTGCGACCAGCAGGTTCTCGCGTACCAGTCGCTCGTTGGAATCGGCGTCGTCCGGCGCCACCCAGCGCTCGTCGACCAGGGTGACCCACACCTGTTCCCAGGGGATGTCCTGCGCCGCCAACTGGGCGAACATGCCTTTGGGTGTACTGCCGCCGGACACCGCCAGGCTCGCCGCGCCCTGGGCGCGGATCTCCTGGGCCAGGCGCTGCGCCAGGTGTTCAGCCAGGGCTTTGTCCAGGGCCTCGCGGCTGTCGAACTCGCACCACCTACTCATCGAAGCTGCTCATAACGCTGCCCTTACCGCCACCCATGCCACTCGTTGCACTGCTCACCACACGCTGCCGTCATTCGTGCCACTGGCGCCCGTCCACTGCCACCAGGGCGGTGGCCGCGTTCGGTCCCATGGTGCCGGCGTTGTAGTTCTTGACCGGCGTGCCGGCCTCTTCCCAGGCGGCGATGATGGTGTCGATCCAGCGCCAGGCGGTCTCCACCTCGTCGCGGCGCATGAACAGGGTCTGGTCGCCGTGCAGGGCGTCCAGCAGCAGGCGCTCGTAGGCGTCGTAGCTGTCCTCGTCGCGCTCGTCGTCATCGGTCAGGTGCAGTTCCACCGGCTTGAGCTTGAGTTTGCTGCGCAGCCCGGGCTTCTTGTTCAGGGTGTGCAGGGTGATGCTCTCCTCCGGCTGCAGGTGGATGACCAGCTTGTTGGTCAGCTCCTGCGGGTCGTTGGCGAACAGCGAGAAGGGCTGGCGGCGGTACTCGATTACGATCTCCGAGTAGCGCCGGGTCAGGCGTTTGCCGGTGCGCAGGTAGAAGGGCACGCCGGCCCAGCGCCAGTTGTTGATGTTCACCTTGAGGGCGACGAAGGTCTCGGTGGTGTCGGCGTCGTGGAAGGCGTCCTCCTCGAGGAAGCCGCGCACCGCCTCGCCGGCCACCGCGCCGGCGGCGTAGCGCCCGCGCACTGTGCACTCGGCGACGTTGTCGGCGCTGATCGGCTCCAGGCAGCGCAGCACCTTCATCTTTTCATCGCGGATATCGCCGGGCTGCAGGGTGGCCGGCGGTTCCATGGCGACGATGGACAGCACCTGCAGCAGGTGGTTCTGCACCATGTCGCGCAGCGCGCCGGTGTCGGCGTAGTAGCTGCCGCGGCCGGCCACACCGATCTCCTCGGCCACCGTGATCTGTACGCTCTCGATATAGGTGTTGTTCCACATCGGGTGGAACAGCTGGTTGCCGAAGCGCAGGGCGAGCAGGTTCTGCACCGTCTCCTTACCCAGGTAGTGGTCGATACGGAAGGTGGCCTCCTCGTCGAACACCTGCGCCACCTGCGCGTTGATCGCGTGGCAGGAGGCAAGGTCGTGGCCCAGGGGTTTTTCCAGCACCACGCGGCTGTACTCGTCGACCACGCCGGCGCCCTGCAATTGCCGGCAGATCTCGCCGTAGAGCGCGGGCAGGGTGGCCAGGTAGTACAGGCGCCCCGGCGCCTCGCCGGTGTCGAGCAGGCCGGCGAGGTCGCTGTAGTGCTGCGGGTGGTCGGCTTCCACGCGCACGTAATACAGGCGCTCGCGGAAGGCGTCCCAGATACCGTCGTCCCACCTGCCCTCGGGTAGGAAACGCTGCAGGTTGCCGCGCGCTTCCTCGCGGAAGCTGTCGGTGTCGGTCTCGGCGCGCCCGGTGGCGATAATGCGGTGCAGGCGCTCGGCGAGCCCGTGGCGGTGCAACTGGAACAGGGCGGGCAGGAGCTTGCGCGTGGAGAGGTCTCCCGTGCCGCCAAATATCACCAGATCGACCATGTCACTCATAGCTGTCAGGCCTCGGACAAACGCAGGCCGGGGAGGTGGTCTCACCGGCGTGCTGGGTACTCAGGTTCGGTCGCGATTGCGGGCGCGGGTGTAGAGAAGGGCTGTCGGACGCAGCCCGGGCGGCATTCTGGGCGCCGCTCGATGCCATTCATGGTAGCAGGAATGCCGCGGCCTTGTCTGCGCCGGCGCGTGTTTGCGCTCAGCGATCCGCGTCCGCGGTGGCCGCGATCTGCCGGTACCAGTGCACGCCGTGGTCGTCGCGCCGGCGGGTGATGCGCCGGCGCCGCAGCAGGCAGTTGAGGTGGGCGAGCATCTCGCCGGTGGCCGCGCCGAGCACGCTGTCGTCGATCTCGCGCTTGAACAGGGCGGGGAAGCAGTCGACCACGCGCTTGGGTTCATCGAGGTAGGCGAACAGGTTGCGCAGGTCGCGGTTGTGCGACTCGATCACCTGGCCGAGGCGGTGGTGCAGGCCGTAGAACGGGCTCTCGTGGGCGGGCAGTACCAGCAGGTCGTCCGGCAGGCTGTCGCGGAAGTCGGCGTTGGCGACAAGCCACTCGCGCAGCGGGTCGCCCTCGGGTTCGGTGGGGAACACGCTGACATTGGGGGTGATGCGCGGCAGCACCTGGTCGCCGGAGATCAGCAGTTTGAGCGCCGGGCAGTACAGGGACACGTGCTCCGGCGAGTGGCCGCGGCCGACCAGCGGCTGCCAGTAGCGGCCGCCGATGGTGATGGTCTCGCGGTCCACCAGGCGGCGGAAGCTGTCCGGCAGCGGGGAGACGTACTGGCCGAACTGGCCGAAGCGCTGCTTGTACAGGTCCAACTGGTGTTCGTTCCAGCCGGCGCGGCGGTAGAAGCGCAGTGCGACTTCCGGCGCCGGGCGGCCGGTGTCCGCGGTCAGCGCCTTGCACATGAGGAACTCCTCCCGCGACATCCACAGCTCGCAGTCGAAGCGCGTGGTGAGCCAGCCGGCGGCGCCGACGTGATCCGGGTGCAGGTGGGTGCACAGCACCCGGGTGACCGGGCGGCCGCCCATGAAGTCGGCGAACAGGTGTTCCCAGGTCTCGCGGGTGGAGGGAATGTCGAGGCAGGTGTCGACTACGGTCCAGCCCTCGCCGTCCTCGAGCAGCCACAGGTTGATGTGGTCAAGCGCCATGGGCATGGCGAAGCGTGCCCAGTAGACCCCCGGTGCGATCTCCACCGGTTCGCCGGGACGGATGTCGGGCTTGCGGCCGAAGGGATACTTCAGCCCGCGGTAGATCTCGTCAACTTGTTCCGGCATGCACTGTCCCCGATTGCGTCGAGGCACTATGGTCGCGATTGCCCGTCGGGCTGTCCATACCCCTGTGTGCGCGGTAGTTGCGGTATGCTGTAGCCAAGATTCCCCGAGCCGTGGAATGCCGATGAGACGTCTATGCCGTTGTTTGCCCCTCCTCTATTTGCCTGTTCTCGCCCTGGTCAGTGCCTGCAGCAGCAACCCGTCCGCGCCGGATGCGAGCACCGCGGGCGCAGCCACCGCGCCACTCGCGGATGCCGCGGAGACTGTCGCGGTGCCTGAGCTTGGTCCCGGCGGCCGGCCGGTGGGCGCGGCCTGGTCGCGCAGCCCGGTGTACGCTGCCAACGGCATGGCCGCCACCGCGCAGCCGCTGGCCTCGCAGGTCGCACTGCAGGTGTTGCGCGACGGCGGCTCGGCGGTGGATGCGGCGATCGCCGCCAACGCCGCGCTGGGGCTGATGGAACCGACCGGTTGCGGCATCGGCGGCGACCTGTTCGCCATCGTCTGGGACCCGGCCAGCAGGCAGCTGTATGGCTACAACGGTTCCGGCCGCTCGCCCCAGGGCCAGAGCCTTGCCCAGTTGCGCGAGCGCATCGAACGCGGCAAGGCCAGCGGCGCGCTGCCGGCGGACCTGGCTGGCATCCCCGCCTACGGCCCGCTGCCGGTCACCGTGCCCGGCACCGTGGATGCCTGGTTCGCCCTGCACCAGCGTTTCGGCCGCGTGCCCATGAGCCAGGTCCTGGCGCCGAGCATCGACTACGCCCGCCGCGGTTTCCCGGTCTCGCCGGTGGTGGCCTTCTACCTGGAGCGCGGCTGGAAGGTCTTCAACCGCGAGTTCGCCGGCCAGCCGGCGCTGGACAATATCCGCGACACCTGGTTCCGCGGCGACCGAGCGCCGGCGGCGGGGGAACTGTTCACCAACCCGGACCTGGCGCGCACCTACGAGGCCATCGCCCTGGAGGGCCGCGACGTGTTCTACCGCGGCCGGCTGGCGCAGGCGATGGCGGACTACTTCGCCGGCATGGACGGCGGACCCGAGTACGCGGACTTCGCCGCCCACAGCGGCGAGTGGGTGACACCGGCCGCGGTCGACTACCGCGGCTACCAGCTCTACGAACTGCCGCCCAACGGCCAGGGTTTCGCGGCCCTGCAGATGCTGTCGATCCTCAAGAACGTGGACCTCGCGCAGTGGCCGCGCGGCTCGGCGCAGGTGTTCCACTACCTGGTGGAAGCCAAGCGCCTGGCCTTCGAGGACGTGGCGCGCTACTACGCGGACCCGGCGTTCGCCGCGACGCCCGCCGAGGAACTGCTCTCCGACGCCTACGGCCGCGAACGCTTCGCCCTGATCGACCCGCAGCGCGCCAACCCCGGTTTCGTGCCCGGCGATGTGCGCGTCGAGGGGGAGGGCGACACCACCTACCTGACGGTGGCGGACGCCAGCGGCATGATGGTCTCGCTGATCCAGTCCAACTACCGCGGCATGGGTTCGGGCATGGTCGCCGATGGCATGGGTTTTATGTTCCAGGACCGCGGCGAGCTGTTCGACCTCAATCCCGGCCACGCCAACAGCTACGCGCCGGGCAAACGTCCCTTCCACACTATCATCCCCGCATTCGTGATGAAGGACGGCGAGCCGCTGATGAGTTTCGGCCTGATGGGCGGCGCCATGCAGCCACAGGGCCATGTGCAGATGCTGGTCAATCTGGTGGACTACGGCATGAACCTGCAGGAGGCGGGCGACGCCGCGCGCTTCATGCACCAGGGCGGGCGCCAGCCCACCGGCCTCGACGAGGATACCCTGGGCACCCTGTACCTGGAGCCGGGCGTGCCTGCGGCCACCGTCGAAGGCCTGCGCGCCATGGGCCACCGGGTGGAGATCAACAGCAGCGGCGTGCCCTTCGGCGGCTACCAGGCGATCTGGCGCGACCCGGAAAGCGGCGTCTACACCGGTGCCACCGAGATGCGCAAGGACGGTACCGTCGCCGCCTGGTAACCGATTCTTGCGCGCGCTTACTTCTTTGCTGCTGAGTCTGTCCCTGCTCGCCGCGCGCGCCGGGGCGGCGAGCTTTCCCCTGCCGGAACCCGAGGACGACCTGGTCGGTGCGGTGGCGGTGATCCCGGCGCGGCCGCAGGACACGCTGGTCGATATCGCCCGCCACAACGACGTCGGCCAGGACGCCATCGTGCTCGCCAACCCCACGGTCGATCGCTGGCTGCCCGGCGCGGGCACGCCGGTGGTGCTGCCGCTGCAGTTCATCCTGCCCGCCACGCCCTATCGCGGTGTAGTGCTGAACCTGCCGGAGATGCGTCTGTATTTCTACCCGGAACCCGCGGCGGAGCAGCGCGCCGAGGTGATCACCTACCCGGTGAGTATCGGCCGCATGGACTGGGCCACGCCGCTGGGCGAGACCCGCATCAACACCCGCGACCGCGACCCCAGCTGGCGGCCACCGGCCAGCATCCGCGCCGAGCACGCGGCGCAGGGCGACCCGCTGCCGGCGGTGGTGCCGCCCGGACCGGACAACCCGTTGGGGCGCTACGCCCTGCGCCTGGCCATGCCCGGCTACCTGCTGCACGGCACCAACAAGCCGTTTGGCGTGGGTATGCGCGTGTCCCACGGCTGCATCCGCCTGCTGCCGGAGGATATCGAGGATTTGTTTGAACGGGTCGCGGTGGGTACGCCGGTGCGTATCGTCAACCAGCCGGTCAAGGCGGGGTGGCTGGACGGGGTGCTCTACCTGGAGGTGCACCCGCCGCTGGAGGAGGAGAGCTGGCAGCCGCAGACCCTGCGCGAGCAGGCGCTGGCGGCTATCGCAGTGGCGCAGCTGGGGCGCCCGGCGCGGCTGGACCAGACCGCCCTGGACCGCGCACTGGCCGCACCCAGCGGCATGCCGGTCGCCATCTCCCGCTGACTGTCTCCTGCGGTCGGGGCGACCGGCGCCGGACTTACTTGTACATCGACTTCTTGAACATGCGGTCGAGTTTCTCGTCGGTTGCCTGCGCGCTTTGCAGCGCCTGGTCGGCGGTCGCCTTCGCCGAGGCGGCGTCCTGTTTGGCGCTGGCGGCGTCCGCGGCGGCCTTGTCCGCGGTGGCGTTGGCGCGGTTGATCTCCGCCATCATCTCGGCACGCAGCGCGTCGATGTCGGAACTGGTGGCGCAGCCGGTGGTCGCCGCCAGGGCGGCCAGCAGTGCGGTGGAGGTGGTGATTCTGGCGAGTGTCTTCATGGGTTGCTCCTCGGGTGAGTGACGGGCCGTGGAACTTGGCCCGCGGTATGGGCTAGCGAATCGAGACCCTGGTTCCGACGGTGACGAGACCGGCGAGTTCCGTCACCTGCGCGTTGGTCAGGGCAATACAGCCGTTGGTCCAGTTAATAGTAGCCTGTATTTCGGGGTCGCCGGCGCCGATACCGTGAATGCCCAGGTGTCCGCCCAGGGCGGTGTCCTGGGGCGGCGGGCCGCCGTTGGTCCAGGCCAGGCGGATGCGCTGCCAGGTGCGCTCGTCGATGCGGCCGTCGCCCCAGGCGCGCTCGGCGTGCTTGAGCGTGGGATAGTCGAGTGCCAGGAACAGGAGGAAGCGATCGCTGGGGCGGATTTCGCTGATGTGGAACTCGCCCAGCGGAGTGCGCTCGTCGCCCAGGCGCTTGTCCGCCGCGGCGCCGCCGCTGCCGATGGCGATGTTGTCGTAGCGGGCGACCTCGGCATCGCCGCGCATCACTGCCAGGGTCAGCGCGCTGGTGTCGATCAGCAGCCACAGCGGGTCAGTGTGCGCTGCGCTCTCCTCGCCGCCGAGCGCCAGAGGGGGCAGCAGTGCGGCAGTGGTGAGCAATGCGAGCAGCAGGCACGCCCGGCGCAGCCCGGCGGCCCATCGCCGCGGCAGCGCTGTCGCAGCTACGGCTGCCCCCCGCCGGTGTGCGGCTGGTCCGGGAGCAGGGTGTCGCGCACGGTATTCCAGGTGGCCTGGTCGCAGGCGCAGAGCAGGCCGGTCGCCTCGCTGGCGGGGCGGTAGGGGCTGCCGTCGTAACGGCCGGTGACGGCGCCGGCCTCGTTGGCGATCAGTACGCCCGGGGCGTGGTCCCAGGCCAGGGTGCGGTAGTAGAACAGGAACTGGCAGCCGCCGGTGACCAGGGTCAGGTAGTCGAAGGCGGCGCAACCGCTGGCCCAGGTCCGGCCCAGGCGCGCCGCACCCGCGCGCGCGGCGGGGCGCATGGCCTCGGGCAGGTACTTGCCGGACAGCGCGCCCTCGATGCTGTCGAGCGGTCCCGCGTGGGCGGACAGGGTCAGTCGCGTGTCGTCGAGGTAGGCGCCGGCGCCGCGCTCAGCGCGCAGCATGCTCTCGCGCACCGGGTCGTGAATCCACGCACCGAGTGTTTCGCCGCGCAGCACCAGTGCGGCCATCACCGCGAATGGACCCTCGCCGGCGGCGAAATTGTTGGTGCCGTCCACCGGGTCCAGGATCCACACCGGCGCGTCGCCTTGCAGGGCCTGCAGTAGCGACGGGTCCGCGTGTACCGCCTCTTCCCCGACCACCCGCGAGCCCGGCAGCAGGGCGGCGAGGCGCGCCCCGAGCACGCGCTCGCAGTTGCGGTCGGCGTCGGTGACCGCGTCGTCGGCGCGCTTGAGTTCCACCTGGTGGGCCTCGAGGTTGCGCCACAGGGGGAGGATCTCCTCGCAGGCGGTCTGCCGCAGTGCGGCGCAGATACTGTCGTGGTCGATATTCACGGGCTCCAGTTTAGCACCGGCGGACGCGCGAATGAGGAAATCCCCCTATGGGCGCCCCCCGGGCTCCCCGCCATACTGGGCCGATCATGGAGTGACGGGTGCAGGATCATGAGACGAGCCAATCGAATACGCGATGGATGGGTGCACCCACTGGTACTCGCTCTGGCCCTGACCCTGGCGGGTTGCAAGGTGGAGGTGGCGGTGCCTCCCGGCGGCCAGGTGATCACGGAATCGGGCGCCCACAGCTGTGCGCGGGAGCGAATCTGTAGTATCGACGTGGTCGACCAGTACTTCGCGGAGACCTTTATCGCCGTCCCTCACGCCAACAACAGCTTCCTCGGCTGGGCCGCCGGCGACAACGCGCTGTGCGGCAACTCGCGCAAGCCCTGCACCCTGGTGACCGCCGGCTTTGCCGACCAGCCGGAACTCATGGCGCTGCTCGAGTCCGACGCCGTGTTCACCCTGACCCCGCGCTTCCTGGTCAACCCGCGGCTGGGGCGCGGCGACCTGCGCGACGATGGCCGGGCACTGCCGGCGGTGGGCAATTACAACCTGCTGGGCTCGCTGGGCCTGGACGCGGATGCTCCCGCCGAGCGCCTGCTGACCGCTGCCGACATCGACCTGCGCTTCGACGCAAGTGGTGAGCTGCTCTCCCTGTCCGGTAGCGCCGTCCTCCCCGAGCAGGTCACCGATTACATCGGCATTCTCTCCACCACCCGTGCCCAGGTCGGCACCTACACCGGCGCCGAGATCAACGCCATCGAGGATATCCGCATCCGCCTGATCGACGAGCGCCAGTACCTGTTGTTCTACCTGTCCAGCGGCGTGCAGATGGAGGTGGGCGACCGCGCCGGTGGCTCCGCGGTAGTGAACGTGCAGCCGCCGCTGGGTGGCAGCGTGGTGTTCATCCTCGACCCGGTGGACGAGATGCTCTACCGCTTCGGCAGCTTCCTCGGCGAGGTGCGCGGCGAGGCGGAGTCCGACCAGGGCCTGCTACCCTTTGTGCCGCTGGCGGGCCTGCCCGGACCGATTCCGTTCTACGCGCACCGCTACCAGACCGGGGAGAAGTCGGTCGGCATCAAGGTGTTCGACGTGCTGAACTTCAGCGGTGATTTCCTGGTCCGCGAACCGAGCTTCGCGGATATAGACCTCGCCGACCCGTTCAACTCCGAGGTCGGCTACTTCGCCGGCTTCAACGGTCACGCCCAGGTCGCCTTCGGCATCCTCGGCGTCGGCCTGTTCGACTTCGACCTCGCCGAGGCCAGCGCCAACTACGACGTACAGCCGCTGCAGCCGGCGGAGAAACAACGCTTGTCGCTGTACGCGCGCATCGCACCCGACGTGTCTTGGCAGCCTGACTGGCTGCCGATCCTGCCGCAGACCGAACTGCAGGCCGCATTCACCGCGAACGCTGCGGGTGAGCTATCCGGCAAGTTCGCCGGCGGCTATCGTTCCTTCCTGCCCGAGGCGAGCCTGGAGGGCAAGCTGCGCTTCGACAACAGTTCGCTGACCCTGGAGGCCCGGGTCGCGGATGCGGACATGGACTTCCCGGTACAGGTCAGTTTCCGCGACGGCGAGACCCATGCCAGTGTGGGCCTTGATGAACCGATAGGCGGCTATGTGCGCGGGCGCATGAACGACGCCTTCGACGACGTCGACCGGCAGATCGCCGACGCGCGCAGCGAGCTCGAGGCGGCCGTCGCGGACTACGAGTTCGAACTCAGCCTGCGCGGCCTGCGCGAGGCGATACCGGGGATCACCAGTAACGCGATCAGCGCCCTGCAAGCGGTGCCCGACCAGGTGTATTCCAGCGTGCGCTCGCAGGTGCGCGACGAGATCAACAGGCGCCGCTACTGCGTGCTCGGCGTGTGCACACCCTCGGACAGCAAGCGCGACAGCATCGCCAGCAGTGCCGCAAGCAGCGCGCGCAGCCAGGCGCGCAGCGCTATCGCGCCCTATGTCGATGCGCTGGAGGAATTGCGCCGGCGCGCCGCGCAAGAGGATGACGACACGGTGCGCGCCGCCCTGCGCGAGGCGCTCTACGCGGTCTACGATCGTCGCCACATCGACTACACGGTGAAGGTCACAGTGAACGTGGACGTGGTGATCGCGACCATCTCGGTGAGCAAGAGCTACCGCATCAACCGCGACGTGATCAGTGCCGGCGACGCCGCGGACATCCTCGCCGCGGCGGACAACATCGAGCGCATTCCGGAAACCAGCGAGGAGGTAATCGCAGCGCAGGCAGTGGTCGACGCGTTGCCGCTGGAGGAGGCGGTCGACGCTGCCCGCCAGGAAGTCGCGCGCGGACTGGCGCAGATCCCGACCCTGTCCGCGGTGGGTTACAGCGTCGTCGATGGCCAGTATTCCGGTTTCGCACGCTTCGGCGATGGCAGCGAATACCGTGTCGACTTCAACGTGCTGGACCCGCTGGCGCTGGCCGCCGGTCTCAATCGCCTGGTCGTGGAGAGTATTGTCGAGCAGTGACGCGGGCGGCGGTCGCTGCGCCCGGGAGTCAGGCTTCCTGGCCGTCGCCGGCCAGCATGCCCTCGCGAAGAGCCACCTGCAGCAGTCCGCCCAGCGAGTGCACGTCGAGCTTGCGCATGAGGTTGGTGCGGTGGTTGTCCACGGTTTTCGCGCTGATATTAAAGCGCTCGGCGATCTCCTGGTTGCTGGCGCCGGCGACCACCTGCTGCATCACCTGGCGCTCGCGCGCGGTGAGCGCCGCCAGCGAGTCGGCGTCGCTGGCCAGTTGCAGGGCTTCCTCGCACACGTAGGTCTCGCCGCGCAGGATGCGCTCGAGGCCGGCGCGCAGTTCCTCCGCGGGGATGCTCTTGAGCAGCAGGCCGGGGAGTTCGCGTTGCAGCAGTTCGCGCAGCACGCCGCCGGAGCGCACGCCGGTAAACACCGCGACGCGGGTGGCGGGACTCCACTGCTGGATCTCGTCGATGATTTCCAGGCCGCCCACGTAGGGCATGGCGATGTCCAGCAGCAACAGGTCCGGCTGCTGTACCTTGACCACGGCGATGGCGTCGATGCCGTGTTCCGCCTCGCCCACCAGGTCGACCGCGGGGAACTGTGCGAGCATGTCGGCGAGGGCGCGGCGCACGATGGCGTGGTCGTCGGCGATAACCACACGCTGGGCTTGCATGGCGGAAACACCTCGCGCGGTGTAGGCTGGAAAGCCTCCAGTATAGCCGAGGGCTGACATGGCAGCGGTGGCGGTCAGGGCAATGCGCGTTCTGCTGTGGCTGGTGCTGGCAGGCGCCCTGCCGGCCCAGGCCCTGGAGCTGCAGGCGGACCGTCACTACCGCCAGGTGCACGGCGATTTCCTGTTCGAGCTCAACACGCTGCCGGTAGATACTCACCCGGCCCTGGTGCGCGAACGTGTCGCTGCGCAGTTTGCGCCGGTGCCGGGCCAGCAGCTCGACTTCGGCTTTACCGCGCGCACCGTCTGGCTGTTCCTGCCACTGAGCAACCACACCCGCCAGGCCTCGACCTGGGTACTGGCGCTGAATACGCGCTTCATGAACGACATCGCCGTCTACCAGTGGCGCTCCGGGCAGTGGCAGACGCTGATGCGCAATTCCGAGAACAGCGATTTCGGCGACCGCCCCCTCGACTACCGCCACCTCGCCGTGGACTTCGACCTGGACGCGGGGGAGGACAGCGAACTGCTGATCGGCTACACCTCGCGCGGCACCAGCTACCTGCCGGTGTCCATCGAGAGTGAACAGAGTTTCGCCGACATGCGCGAGCTGGCGGTGGCGCGCAGCGCGGGTTTCTATACCGCGGCGGCGCTGATGTTCCTTTACGGCCTGTTCCAGTGGCTGCTGCTGGGCAACCGCATCCACCTGCATTACATCCTCTACCTCGGTGCGGCGGTGCTCTACGTCTTCCACATGGATGGCCTCAGTTTCCAGTACCTGTGGCCGCAGCTGCCGGGCTGGAATGCGTTTGCCGCCCTGCCGCTGGGCCTGCTCATCAACGTCGCCGCTGCCAGCTTCTCGCGCCACTTCCTGCAGACCTGGCGCACCGCGCCGCGCTTCGACCGCGTGATCGTCGCCATCATGTGGGCCTGCGCGCTGGCCCTGTTGTGGGGAGTTTTGGTGGAAGACCAGCAGGTCAAGCGGGTGGGCTTCTGGCTCAGTAGCATCGGCGCCGCGGTGTACCTGGCCGCGGGGGTCAACGCCCTGCTCGGCGGCCAGCGTTTTGCGCGGTTCTATGTCGCCGGCTGGATCGGCATCTGCAGCGCCGCGGTGGTGTCGAGCCTGGTGCACAGCTTTCCCGGCGTGCTGCCGGTGGCGCTGGCCTTCGAGGTGACCAAGGCGGGCATCCTGTTCGATGCGCTGATGTTCGGCATGGCGATGGCGGACCAGGCCGCCGAGGTGCGCCGCCAGCGCGACGCGGCGCTGGAGCGCGAGATGCGCTCGCTGGCGGAACAGGCGCGCACCCGCAACGCGCTGCAGGCGGCGCAGGCCGGCCGTAACGATGCCCTGCGCCTGGCGCGGGAAAAGAGCCTGCAACTGGCCGGCGCCAGCCACGACATCCGCCAGCCGCTGGCGGCGTTGAAGGTCGCGCTGGCGCAGATGCCGGGCAGCGGTGGTTCCCCGGGGGATGCACTGGAGAGCGTCGCCTACCTCGACGCCCTGGTCAGCGGCTATCTCGATAACGCCCGCGCGGAGCACGCGGCGGCGCCATCGGCCCGCGAACTGCAGGAGCCGTTCCCGGTGCAACTGGTGCTCGACGCGGTGACACGCATGTTCAGTGCCGAGGCCGGCGACAAGGGCCTGCGCCTGCGCTGCCGGCCGTCGTCGGCACAGGTGGTGGGCGACCCGCTGGCCACGGTGCGCATCGTCAGCAACCTGGTCAAGAACGCCATTGCCCACACCGGCAGCGGCGGCGTGCTGATCGGCTGCCGGCGCTCACCGGGGCATTGCACGATCTGTGTCGCAGACAGCGGCGGCGGCATGGACCCGGCGCAGCGCGAGCGCCTGCAGCGCGCCTTCGAACAGGGCGACGAATCCCGCGAAGGACACGGGCTGGGCCTGCATATCGTCAACAGCCTGTGCCGGCGCGAGGGTTACGACTTCACCCTGGACAGCGTCGCCGGCGCCGGGGTCATCGCCCGGGTGCGCCTGGAGCTGGCCACGGGCCGGAATTTCCCGGGTTAGACCGCACCGCTGCGCTTGAGCGCCAGGTACTGCCCGGCCAGCGACTGGCTGAGCTGGTGCGGCAGGCAGTCCACCACCCAGGTGCCGGTCTCGCGCAACTGGCGGATCACCCGCTGCCGCTCGCGCAGGATGTCCACCGCCACGCTGTGGGCGAGGGCGTCCTCGAAGTGCTCGATGGGCGCTGTCGCACGCTCCTCCAGTTCGCGTTCGCGCAGGTTGGCCAGCACCACCGCGTGGCGCTCGCCGAGGATGCGCGTTGCGCTGCGCAGGTCCTCGGCGTCCTCGGCCTGGACGTTGGTCACCAGGATTACCAGGGCGCGCTTGCTGCGCCGCGCGCACAGGCGCTGGGTGGCCTCGATGAAGTCGGTGCCCTGGGTGGTCGCCTGCAGGTCGTAGAGGCCGTCGAGCAGCGGGTTGATGCCGTGGCGGTGCTTGCCCGGTTCCAGCCACAGTTCGCGGCCGGCGAAGGTGCACACGCCGACACCGTCACCCTCGCGCAGGGCGAACCAGGCGGTGAGCAGGATACTGTTGAGGGCATGGTCGAAATGGCTGAGGTGGCCGTCGCGGCCGTGCATGCGGCGGCCGCAGTCGAGCAGGAAGATGATGTCGCGGTCGTGCTCGTCCTGGTATTCGCGCGAGACCAGCTTGCACAGCCGCGAGCTGGCTTTCCAGTCCACCTGGCGCAGGATGTCTCCCTCGCGGAATTCACGCAGCTGCAGGAAGTCGGTGCCCTCGCCGCGGCGCCGCTGCAGGTGAATGCCGAGCATGCGCGCGCGCTCCTCGGCGCTGATTTCGCGCAGGTTGCCCGCGGCGAAAAAATCCGGGTAGACGCGCAGTGCGGCGTTGTCCTCGCGCTGCACACGCCGGCGCCACAACTGCCAGGGGCTGTCGATGAGCAACTCCGTGGCGGTGAAATGCAGCTCGCCGCGACGGGTGGGTTCCACCTGGTAATCGAATTCGAGCTCGCCGCCGGCGGGCAGGCTGAATGGCCGCGGCAGGTCGTGGACCGCGAGGTGTTCCGGGTAGTGGTCCACGGCCAGGCCGCTGACACGCCGGCCGCCGGGGTTGGCCAGGGCGATGCCGATGCGGTTGCGCCGGCCCAGGGCGAGGCTGCGCGGCAGCTGCCGGGCGCAGCTCACCGGCGCCTCGCGCAGCACGCGCCAGGCATCCACCAGCGCCGCGCCCGCGAGGCCGGCGGCGGCCGCCAGCCACAGCGGACCGGCGAGCGCGGCCCCGGGCCATTGCAGCAGGCGCAGCGCGGCCACTGCCAGGCCCAGGCCCAGCAGCCACCACAGTGCGCGCAGGCCCGCCGGACCCGGTTTCAAGCTGCGGGCCTCATGCGCGCGGCGCGTCCACGTCCTCGAGCAGGCGCTGCAGCACCTGGTCGGGTGTCTGCCCGTCGATCTCCGCATCCGCGGTGAGGATGATGCGGTGGCGCAGTACCGGCAGCGCCATGGCCTTGATGTCGTCGGGAACCACGAAGTCCTCGCCGCGCAGCAGTGCGCGGGCGCGGGCGGACTGCACCAGGCCGATGCTCGCCCTGGGGCTGGCGCCGACGCGGATGCCCGGGTGGCTGCGCGTGGCCCGCGCGATGCGCACCGCGTAGTCGACCAGCTGCGCGTCCACCAGTACCTCGGCGGCGCGCTGGCGCAGGGCGTCGATATCTGCCGGGCTCAGGCGGCCCGGTGCGTCGGTCCCGGGGATGTTGCGCTCGGTCTCGCCGCCGGTGACCTGGGTGGTGAGCAACACCTCCGCCGCCTCCGACGGGTAGTCGATCAGCACCTTGAGCAGGAAGCGGTCCAGCTGCGCCTCGGGTAGCGGGTAGGTGCCCTCCTGCTCGATCGGGTTCTGCGTGGCCAGTACCATGAACGGCGACTCGATGTGCAGCGACTCGCCCTCGATGGTCACCTGGCGCTCCTGCATGACCTCGAGCAGCGCCGCCTGGGTCTTGGCCGGCGCGCGGTTGACCTCGTCTGCCAGCAGCAGGTGGGTGAACACCGGTCCGCGACGCACGCGGAAACTGCCCTCGGCCATGTTGTAGATGGCGTGGCCGGTAATGTCCGCGGGCATCAGGTCCGGGGTGAACTGGATGCGCCGGTAGCTGCCGCTGAAACAGCCGGCCAGTGCGCGCACCAGCAGCGTCTTGCCCAGCCCCGGCACGCCCTCGAGCAGCACGTGTCCGCCGGCGAGCAGGGCGATGATCACCTGGTCCACCACCGCCTCCTGGCCCACCAGCACGTGATTGAGCGCGTCGCGCAGGCGGGCGCAGGCGGCGTCGCCGCTGCCTGGATGGTCTTCGGTCATAGGGCTTCTCCCAGTTGTTGCAGGAATCGGGCGCGCTCGGTAAAAGCGCCGGGGGTTTGTGGCGGCTCGCCGTACAGGGCGTCGCGGATGGCCGCCTCGGGCAAGGCGCTGTGCTGTGCTAGCAGGTCCAGTTGCTGTTGCGCCGGCAGCTGGTCGAGATGCGGGAACAGCCGTTGCGCCCGCTCCATGACCGCGGCCTCCAGCGGCTGCAGCAGCGCCTGCGCGGCGCCGTGCTGCCACTGGTAGTCGCCACTGGCGCGCAGGTGCTCGGCGATGCCGCGCAGCTCGATGACCGGCGGCTCCACCACCGGGCCGAAGCGGCGGCCCGCCGCCCACAGCGAGGCGACAAACAGGACCAGGGCAGCCACAGCGGCCTCGGGGAAGTGGCGCCACAGCAATTGCCACAGGCTGGGGGCGTGGGCGCCGTGGAACA
The DNA here is from genome assembly GCF_004745945.1 of Mangrovimicrobium sediminis. Lineage (GTDB taxonomy): Bacteria > Pseudomonadota > Gammaproteobacteria > Pseudomonadales > Halieaceae > Mangrovimicrobium > Mangrovimicrobium sediminis. Next base: position 275,300 of record NZ_SRLE01000002.1, read on the forward strand.
GCAGGGTCTCTCCGTTTCCGTCGCTCAGCAGCCACAGCAGGTAGGCGTGGTCGTAGTCGCCGATCCTGCCGTTGGCGAAGGGGTCGGCCCCAGCCAGCAGCGAGAGCAGGCCGTCGCCCACCTCGAACTGCATGAAGTTGACGCCCTGCTCGCTGCCGGCGTAGTAGACCGGTTGTGGCACGGCTTCGTCCGGGGCGGCGTAATCGTCATACGCAGAATCCGGGAAATCCTCTTCCCATTCCTCTTCCAGGTGCTCTTCCCATTCTTCAGCCAACGCCGGGTGGAACAGTTGCGTGGCCTGGCCGAGATCGATGGTCAGCGTTTCCTCCACGCCCTCGAAGGTGAGTTCGCTGAGGTGCCCGGCGTGGGGGTCGACCTCCTCCTGCGCAGTGCTGTCGTCCTCCGCCGGCGCCTCGCCATCCAGTTGGGCGCGGATCTCCTCGTTGTACTGGCGCAGGGCCTCGGACAGGCTGGTCGGTTCCTCGGTGCTTTCTGCGCTCTCCCCGGTCTCTTCGCCCGTCGCCCCGGACGCTTCGTCCTCGACCTCGCAGCCGCAATAGGTGCCCTCCACGATGACGCCGAAATCATCCAGCAGCGGGTTGTCCTGCTCCCCCGCATTGACGCGCAGGACCAGGTGCCCGCCGTCGCGCATCCAGCGGGTGAGGCGCGCGGCCTGCGCCGAGGTCAGCACCTGGCCCGGCTGGCTCAGGTACACGGTGCCGCCGGCGGGCAGCGCCGCGTCCAGGGGCAGGCTGTCGCGGGTTGCCACTTGCGCGCCGAGGCGCTCGAGGAACTGGCGCGCGGCCAGGTGCGGGTTGATATAGGCCTCGATGGTCCAGCCGGTGTCATTCTCGACGCGTTTGGCCTCGAACAGTGCGAGGAAGGCGAACAGGAAAAACACCGCCGGCAGGGCAATCAGCAGGATCAGGCCGCGGTTACTCATGCCCGAACAACTCCCGCCACTGCCGGCACAGGTCGTCCACCCAGGCGCCGCTCGGCGCGACGTGGCCGTAGGCCAGGCGCATCCAGCCGCGGGTCATCTGGCCGAAGAACTGCGCTACCGGTGCCGGACTGCGGGCCGCAACCAGCTCGGCGCATTCGCGCTCGGTGAGGTCGTGGGTAAAGGGAATGTCGAAACGGTGCAGCAACTGTGACAGAGCGCCGCGATACAGCAGCGCCATCGCCGCGCGCTGCTCGCCGGCCTGCCACAGGGCCGCGACCTCGGCGGGCACGTCTACCGGCAGGCTTTCGCGGGTCACCGCCATACCGAACAGGCGCTCCGGTGGGGCGTCCGGCGCCGCGTCCGTGCGCGCGCGACCGGTCCAGCGGCCAATCGTTTCCCGGTAGCGCAGCGCCACGTACAGCAGCAGCGCGAGCAGCACGACAACCACGGCGAAGCGCAACAGCCAGGCCAGCAGTGCCAGCGGCTGGTCGAAGCCGGGCCAGTCCCAGTCGGGCCAGACCTTCTCCAGCGACTCGACAAGGAGGATCAGCCAGTTCGGGAAACTGCCCTCCGGGTCATCCTCACTGGCGTGTTTCCACTGCCAGCGCGTGGTAACAAGTACCTCGTGGAAGGCCTCGCCCGCCAGTACCGCATCGATCTCCTCGCGGGCGACCTCGGCGTCCACTTCCGCTACCGCCGACGCCTGTGTCGGGTCGGGTGGGGGCGCCTCCGCCAGTGTCTGCGGCGCGTGCAGGAACCCCGCCGCCAGCACGCCGACCAGCAGCAGGGCGGCCGCGCTGCGCGTTGCGGCCAGGCGCTGGGCCAGGTTGCGGAAGCTGACCTCGATGTCCCAGCCCTCCAGTTCTACGCGCCGGTTGAGGTACAGGGTGAAGCCCGCGGCGGTATAGAACGGCGCCACCAGGGCCATGCCCAGCAGTGACAGGGCGTTGAACAGCAGCGCGGTCTCGGTCTCCGCGGCGGCCTCCGCCAGCGAGATAAACTGCGAACTTTCGCCCGCGGGGAGCAGCAGGAAGCCGGTCATTATCGCGGCGAATACCATCAGGGTTTCCAGGTGCAGGCAGATCATGGTCAACCACAGAGCCTGGTTGCCGCTGGCCAACTGCAGCACGCGCAGCCGCCGTTCGCGCGGTTTGCCCTGCAGGCGCTCGAGCACGGTCACCGGCATGACGAAGGAGCGCAGGGGGTTGAAGCGCCGCCACAGCTGCCAGGGCAGCAGGTCGCAGCGGCAGATCTCGCGCCACTGCCGCAGGGCCTCGCGCAGGCCGGTGTCCTCGCCGAACACCCTGCGGCTCAGGATGTACAGCGGGAAGCGGTCGAACACCGGTTTCAGCCACCAGGTGAGCAGGATGGCGAACTGCGGGTACTTGTACAGCACCACGTGCAGCACGCAGAATACCAGCCCTGCGGGCAGCAGCCAGCTCAGGAACAGGGCGCGCCACCACAGCCGGGTGAGCGTAAAACCGAGGTCGATGGCGCTCCAGCCGCTGCGCTGGCGCACCGCAATGGCCAGTTCGTCAAGCTGCACGCCGGCCCCCCGTCGCCAGGTAGGCGATGACCAGGCACCACAGGACGCCGCCGACACCGATGCGCAGGCCGGCGGGCAGGCTGGTGCGCGAGGACCAGAACGCCTCGAGGGCCGCGGCGACCACCAGCATGGCGGCGGCGCCGTAGATGATTACCGCCGTCTCAGGTGCACATTGGCGCAAGGCACCGAGTCGGGATCGATTGCCCGGTAGCAGCAGGGCGCTGCCCAGGCGCAGGCCGGCCGCCCCGCTCAGCACAATGGCGGTGAGTTCGAAGGCGCCGTGACCGATGACAAAGGGATAGAACGTCACGGCGTAGCCGGCGCGGGTCAGGTGGCCCATCACGCCGCCGATGGCCAGGCCGTTGTAGACCAGGAAGAAGGCGCTGCCGGCGCCGAACAACAGCCCGGTGGCGAATGTGCGAAAGGCGATGCCGATGTTGTTGTAGATGTAGAAACCGAACATCTGCCAGTCGTCCTGGCTGTCGCGATCGCGCCCCACGCGCGCATTCGCCGGGTCGTACATGGCTTCGAACTCGCGCACCTGGGAGGCGCCGAAGAAGCTGTAGATTGCATCCTCGGTGAGCCAGGCGGCGAGGCCCAGGCCGAGCCCGGGCAGTATGAACAGCAGCGCCGCCGCCAGCACGAAGCGCCGGTTGCGCGCGACCGCGGCGGGGAAGTCGACCACGAAAAAGCGCAGCCACAGTCGCTGGTGCTTGCGGCTGGCGCCGTACAGCGCGAAGTAGCCGCGGCCGGCGAGGTCGTTGAGTCGCGCCACCAGCTCCGGCGTGTAGCGCCGCTGCTTGGCCAGGGCCAGGTGCGCGCAGACCTGCCGGTACACGGCGGGCAGCGAGGCGCCGTCCTGTGCGGGTGTGGCGAGCAGGCTCTCGCAGCGCTCCCACAGCGGCGCGTGGCGGCGTTCGAAGTCGGCCTGTTTCACGTCTCCCCCATCAAGCCCAGGCCCACGCCCTGCCAGTAGCGCACCGGGTCGTCCACAGTGCCCGGCAGCGCGGGCGCCAGCAGTTCGGCGAGCTCGCGCTGCCGCGCGCCGCTGAGGGTGTTGGCGCGGCAGGCAAAGTCGACCAGGGCGCGGGCCTCGTCGCGGTCCAGGGCCAGCGGCGCGGAGATGGCGCGCACCTCGGGCAGCGCCGCGGTCGGCGCCAGCGGTGTGTGGTATACCACCAGGCTGCCGGCGGCGAGATCGCCCAGGCGCTGGAAACGGCGCGTCATGCACATGCTCAGGGTCGCCAGCAGGTAGGTGCCGGGCAGGAAGTCCACGGTGCGCAACAGGTTGCGCACCAGCGAGGCGCTCCAGCGGATCGGCGAGAGGTCCAGGTGTACCACGCGCAGGCCGAGGGCGCGCTTGCCCGGGGTCTGGCCGTCGCGCAGCACTTCGAACAGCACCGGGTAGAACCAGTCGAGGGCGAACCAGCCGAGCATCAGCAGGCCGACCCCGACCCGGTCGAGAAACAGCGCCAGCAGGCCGAGCACCAGCATCACCAGGGCGCGGATGCCGAGGTCGATCAGGTAAGCCAGGCAGCGGCTGACGGGCCCGGCACACTCCACTTGCAGGTCGATGTTCTCGGGGGTGACGACCTTGTGCAGGGTGTCCAGTTCTACCGCCACGGCATCAGCTCGCCAGGGTTTCTTGCTCCAGGCCGAACATGTCGCGGTAGATGGTGCCGTAGGCGACGCAGATCAGCGGTACCAGCCAGATCAGCGCGATACCAAGGGTGAAGACGCTGAGCATACCCAGCACGCCGATCAGCAGCATCAGGCCGAACAGCTTGAACCATTGATGGTGCACGGTCTTGCGCGACGTCTCCAGCGCCTGCCACGGCGACATGCCCTTCTCCAGGGCCAGGGTCACGGCGAAGCTGTAACCGACGATCAGGTAGATGCCTGGCAGTACCAGCAGCAACAGGCCGACCAGCACCATGAACATCATCAGCAGGTAGGTGAGGAACGCCTTGCCCAGTTTGCCGATGTAGCGGAAGACGTCGGTCATGTTCACCGGCAGGCCGATGGAGATCTTCGCACCCATGACATAGAAGCCGGCAGTCATGGCGGCGGTGATTGCGTAGTAGATGAAGTCGATGGGCAGGGTGATCAGGCTCGCCCCCACACCGGGGCCTTCCTCGCTGGCGAACATGAACTGGATGGTGCCGGAGATCGCGATGTAGACCAGCACGACGACGAACGCCAGGCCGGAAGCGCCCAGCACAGTGCTCTTACGCCCCTTGATCGCGTCCCAGGCGCTGGACAGCACCTCGCCGATCCGCAGTTCGTAGTTGCCGGCGATGCCGTTCTCGACACTGCCGTACTCCCCCTCCACCCGCGGCTCGTAGAGCTCCGCTGCGGGTGCACTGTAACGATTTGCATCACTCATGCTGGCACTTCTCCCTGGCGCAATGTTGTTGTTGTCCGCGACATTCCGGCTCGCGGTGGCTTCCATCCTAGCAGTCGGGCCTGTGCAGGCAACCAAAAAGCGGCGGAATGCGTGATTCACGCGCGTGTTGCGGCGGCGGGGCCGGGCGAGTCCTGTTGCGGGTGTTGGGGTGGGTGTTGTGGTGGGTGTTGTGGTGGGTGGTGTGGCGGCGAGGGGATGCCGGAAATAACGGCGCCGCAATGCGGCGCCATGGCGGGAGTGCACGCTCGCCGTATCCAGCGAGTGAGCTAGCGCTCAGTCGAGCGCCTGGTTCAGCGGTACCCGGTGCTAAGGTGCTAGCCCAGCGTTAGCCCAGAGCCTAGTCGAGCAATGAGCGACCTGGAATAGACTGCAGCAGGGCGCGCGTGTACTCCTCCTTCGGGTGCTCGAACAGCTCGCCGCCAGTGCCCTGCTCGACGACCTTGCCCTTGTATAGCACCAGGATACGGTCGGCGAGGTGGCGCACCACGGCGAGGTCGTGGGACACGAACAGCATGGTCAGCCCGTACTCCTTGCCGAGGTCCAGCATCAGGTCGAGGATCTGCGCCTGGATGGTGACGTCCAGCGCCGAGACCGGTTCGTCGGCGACGACGAACTCCGGACGCGTGGCCAGGGCGCGGCCGATGGCGATGCGCTGGCGCTGGCCGCCGGAGAATTCGTGGGGGTACTTGCGCACGAAGTTGCGCGCCAGGCCGACATCGTCCATCAGCTTGAGCACGCCGCTGGCGACGGTCTTGCGGTTCTCGATGCCGTGCAGCAGCAGCGGCTCGGCCAGGGTGTCGAACACCGTCATGCGCGGGTTGAGCGAGGCGAACGGGTCCTGGAAGATCATCTGCATGCGCCGGCGCATCTGTTTCAGCGCGCCGCCTTCCAGTTGCGTGAGGTCGGTGCCGTCGAAGTTGACGTGACCGGAGGTCACCGGCACCAGGCGCAGGATTGAGCGGCCGATGGTGGACTTGCCGGAGCCGGACTCGCCGACCAGGCCGAGGATCTCGCCGCGGCGGATATCGAAGCTGACATCGTCCACCGCCTTCACCGGCTCCGCGTCCTTGCCCTGGCCGAACCACGTGCACAGGTTGCGCACTTCGATAAGCGTCTCGGGGTGCGCCTCGGGCTGCTTGCTGTCGCCGGGAATCGCCGCCAGCAGCTTCTGCGTGTAGGGGTGTTCCGCGTGGTGGAAGATGTGATCGCTGTCGCCGGCCTCGACGATCTTGCCCTGCTGCATGACCACGATCTGGTCGGCGATGTCCGCCACCACCGCGAGGTCGTGGGAGATGAAGATCACGCCGATGTCGCGGTTCTTCTGCAGGTCGGCGATCAGCTGCAGGATCTGCGCCTGGATGGTCACGTCCAGCGCGGTGGTCGGCTCGTCGGCGATCAGCAGCTTGGGCTCGTTGATCAGCGCCATGGCGATCATCACCCGCTGGCGCATGCCGCCGGAAAACTCGTGGGGGTAGTTGTCGAAGGTGTTCGCCGGATCGCGGATGCCGACCTCTTCGAGCAGTTGCAGCGCCCGCGCCTTGGCCTCGGCTTTGGTCACGTCGCGGTGGAACAGCAGCGGTTCCATCAGCTGCTTGCCGATGGTCATGAACGGGTTGAGGCAGGTCATCGGGTCCTGGAAGATCATGGCGACGTCGCGGCCGCGGATCTTGCGCAGTTCGGACTCTGATGCCTGCAGCAGGTCCTTGCCTTCAAACAGTGCGGTGCCGCCGTCGACGCGCCCGGGGGGCTGCGGGATCAGGCCGAGCAGCGAGTAACAGGCCACCGACTTACCGGAGCCGGACTCGCCGATGATCGCGGTGATCTTGCCGGTTTCCACCGAGAAGGAGATGCCGTCCACGGCCTTGTTCGTCCCCATGCGGGTGACGAAGCTGACCTCCAGGTTGTTGACTTCGAGCAGTGCCATCAGTCCTTGGACCTCCGTACGTCGAGGGCGTCGCGCAGGCCGTCACCCAGGAAGTTCAGGGAGAACAGCGTGATGGACAGGGCCAGGCCGGGGAAGATCAGCAGCCAGGGGAACTCCTCCATGGTCTCCGCGCCGTAGGAGATGAGCAGCCCCCAGGAGGTCTTCGGCGGCTGGATGCCGAGGCCGAGGAAGCTGAGGAACGCCTCCAGCAGCATGACCGCGGGAATAGTCAGCGTGGTGTAAACAATGATCGGCCCCAGCGCGTTGGGAATCAGGTGGCGCACGATGATCTTGCCCGGCGACAGGCCCAGTGAGATCGCCGCCTCGACGAACTCCTGCTGGCGCAGGGACTGCACCTGGCTGCGCATGATGCGCGCCATGGTCAGCCACTCCACCGCGCCGATGGCCAGGAACAGCAGCAGCATGTTGCGCCCGAACACCACCATCAGCAGCACGATGAAGATCATAAAGGGCAGGGCGTACATGATGTCCACCAGGCGCATCATCACCGCGTCGACGCGGCCGCCGACGTAGCCGGCGATGGCGCCCCAGGTGACGCCGATGAGCAACGCCACGCTGGTGGCGACGAAACCGACCGCCAGCGACACCCGGCCGCCGTACATGATCTGCGTCATCAGGTCGCGGCCGAAGATGTCCGTGCCCAGCCAGTGTTGCGCGGAGGGCGGGGTGGCGCCCAGTTCCAGGTTCTGGGTCTCGTAGGAGTAGGGCGCGATCCACGGCGTCAGCAACGCGATGATGATCAGCGCTACCAGCAGCACCAGGCCGACGATGGCCAGGTGGTTCTTGCGCAGGCGCAGCCAGGCGTCTTTCCAAAGGGAGGTGCCCTGTTCCGCCTCGGTGATATCGGAAATGATTTCGCTGGTCATCACTTACCTCCGAACTGGGCGCGCAGGCGCGGGTTCATCCACGCGGCGAGCACGTCCGAGGCAAGGTTGAACAGCACGATGAGCGTGGAGAGGAAGACAGTGGTACCGAGGATCATGGTGTAGTCGCGGTTGAAGGCGGCCTGGACGTAGAAGCGCCCGAGGCCCGGAATCTGGAAGATGGTCTCGACCACGAAGGAACCCGCCAGCAGGCCGGCGAAGGCCGGGCCGAGGTAGGCGACCACCGGGATCATGCCGCCGCGCAGGCCGTGCTTGACCACCACCTGCCACTCCGGCAGGCCCTTGGCGCGGGCGGTGCGGATGTAGTCCTGGGACAGGACCTCGAGCATGCCGGCCCGCGACAGGCGGGCGATGTACGCAGCGTAGGCGGAACCCAGGGTGATCGAGGGCAGCAGTTTGTCGCCGGGGATGTCGCCCCAGCCGGACACCGGCAGCCAGTCCAGGTAGATGCCGAACACCAGCACCAGCAGCGGCCCGAGCAGGAACGAGGGCATGCAGATACCGATCATCGCCGCGGTCATCGGTATGTAGTCCTGCGCCGTATTCGGTTTTATCGCCGCGAACACCCCGGCGATACCGCCGATGATCACTGCCACCAGCAGGGAGTACAGGCCGAGCTCCGCGGTCACCGGCAGGCCGGCGGCGATCAGTTCGTTGACGCTGCGGCCCGGGTACTTGAACGAGGGGCCGAAGTCGCCCTGGGCGAGGTCGCCGAGGTAGGCGAAGTACTGCTCGAACAGCGGCCGGTCGAGGCGGTACTGTGCCTCCAGCGCCGCTTTCACTTCCGGCAGTACGGCTTTCTCACTGTCGAAGGGTCCGCCGGGGGCGACGCGGACCAGGAAGAAGGTAACGGTGATAACCGCCAGGATTACGGGGACGGCCTGCAGCAGCCGCAAGGAGATGAATCGCCACATGGTCTCGGGTCAGTCCTCCACAGGAGCCGCGTCTGTCTCGTTCGGGTCCAGCCAGACGTAGCGGAAGTTGATGTAGTCCATCAGGTTCGACGGCATCCCCTTCACGCTGGCGTGCTTCAGGTGGTTGCTGGTGTAGGTGTAGATGGGAATGATCGGCATCTGCTCCATGAGCAGGGTCTCGGCCTCGTGGAACAGGCTGAAACGCTCCTCGCGGGTCTTGGCTTCGGGAGCCAGCTTGAGAATCAGGTCATCGTAGCGCGGGTCGGAGAACCCGGTGTTGTTGTTACCGCCATCGGTGATGAACAGGTCGAGGAAGTTGTTCGGGTCCACGTAGTCGCCGATCCAGCCGCGCCGCGCGATCTGGAAATGCATCTCGGTGACGTTGTCGAGGTAGACCTTCCACTCCTGGTTGGCGATGGCGACGTCGATGTTCAGCACGTCTTTCCACATCTGCTGGATGGCCACGGCGATCTTGCGGTGGTCTTCCTGGGTGTTGTAGATCAGTTCCAGCTGGGGGAAACCGTCGCCGCCCGGGTAGCCGGCATCGGCCAGGTACTGGCGCGCCTTCTCGGCGTCGAACTCGAACAGTTTCGGCGGCTGGTAGCCGAGGGTGCCGGGGGGCGTGATGGTGTAGGCCGGGAAGCGCGATTTCTGCAGCACCGTGTTGTTCAGCTTCACCCGGTCGATGGCCATGGACAGCGCCTTGCGCACGCGCACGTCGTTCACCGGTTCCATGGTGGTGTTGATCAGGTAGTAGTAGGTGCCGAGGTAGGGCGATTGCACGTGCGGGGAGTTTTCGATGCCTTCGTAGACGGGGATCTTGTCCAGCGGCACGGTCTGCGTGTAGTGCAGCTGGCCGACCCGGAACATGCGCTCCTCGCTGACGATGTTCTCGGTGGGGTAATAGATGATGCCGTTGAGTTTGACCTTGTCCCTGTCCCAGTAGGTGTCGCTCTTCTCGACGATGATATGGCGGTTGAGGTTCCACTCCTTGAGGTCGAACGGGCCGTTGTTGACCATGTTCTCCACCCGGGTCCAGGGCGTGAAGCGGGTGGAGATCTCGCCGAACTTCTCGATGGTCGGCGGGTGCACCGGGAAGGTGCTGTAGTGGTCCATCAACTGCAGGAAGTACGGGGTGGGGGCGTTGAGGTGGACCTCCAGGGTCACATCGTCCAGCGCCTTCACGCCGACGTCGGCGAAGTCGGGCAGGCGGCCGCGGGCGTAGGCCTCGGCGTTGACCACCGGAAACAGCATGTAGGCGTACTGGTTGCCCATCTTCGGGTGCAGGGCGCGCTGCCAGGAGAACACGAAATCGCCGGCGGTGACCTGGTCGCCGTTGGACCAGCGCGCCTCCGGGTTGAGGTGGAAGACGTAGGTCTTGCCGTCCTCGGAGATCTCCCAGCTGCTGGCGACGCCGGGGATCGGCTCCAGGGTCGCGGGGTCCTTGGCGGTCAGGCCCTCGAACAGAGCCTGGATAACGTGGTGCTCGGGCACGCCGGTGACCACGTGGGGGTCCAGGCCCTGGGGCTCGGAGCCGTTGCCGTAGTGCAGGATGCCTTCGCGATTGCCTTTGCTGACATTGGATTCACCGCCGGTGCAGGCCGCCAGGGTCAATAGCAGCGCGCCGAGCAGAAGTCGTGGGAGCAGGGTCATGGGAGATCTGGGATAGTGGACCAGCAATGCAGTATACAGGGACTGCGCCTGCGGGGAAGGTTTGCATAACCCTGAAGGGTTACATGGTGATGACGGCCGGCCGGCCGGCGTCGTCACTGCCCGTGGCCGCCCTGCCCGGCCAGCGGTGCGCCCAGTTGTGCCAGGTCGGCTCCGGAGGGGTGCTGGTACAGGCGCAGGCCGAATTCGCCGACCACGGCGAACAGGTGGTCGAAGATGTCCGACTGGATGCCCTCGTACTCGGCCCAGGCGGTGGTCGCGGTAAAGCAGTACACCTCGATCGGGATGCCCTCCGCCGCGGCCTGCTGCTGGCGCACCAGCAGGGTCATGTCCTGGCGGATCATCGGGTGGTGCTTCAGGTACTGGAAGATGTAGGCGCGAAAGGTGCCGATGTTGGTCAGGCGGCGCATGTTGATCTCGCCCTCGATGTCCCGCGCGGCGAGCTGGCGGTTGTACTCGGCGAGCTCGTTTTCCTTGTCCTCCAGGTAGTCCTGCAGCAGGGCGACGCGGCGCGCGCGCTCGATCTCCGCCGCGGTGAGGAAGCGCACCGAGCCGGCGTCCAGGTACAGGCTGCGCTTGATCCTCCGGCCGCCGGACTCGGACATGCCGCGCCAGTTGCGGAAGGGGTCGGAGATCAGTCGGTGGGTGGGGATGGTGGTGATGGTCTTGTCCCAGTTCTGCACCTTCACCGTGTGCAGCTGTACATCGATGACATCGCCGTCGGCGCCGAACTGCGGGGCCTCGATCCAGTCGCCGACGTGGATCATGTCCTGGGCGTTGAGCTGCACGCTGGCCACCAGGGACAGAATGGTGTCCTTGAAGATCAGCATGAGCACCGCGGTGGCCGCGCCGAAGCCGGACAGCAGGATCACCGGCGAGCGGTCGATCAGCGCGGCGACGAACAGGATCAGGCCGATGATCCAGATCACCAGCTGCACCAGCTGCAGGAAACCCTTGATCGGCCGCTGCCGCGCCCGCGGGGTGGCCTCGTAGATGGTGTTGGTGGCCTGCAGCAGCGCGCTCAGCGTGAAGGTCACGATGAGGATCATGTAGGCGCCGGTGACGTTGAGCACCACGCGTTCCAGGTCGGCGTCGATGCGCGGCAGCAGGTCGATGCCGACATAGATGATGAAGGCCGGCACCATCTGTGCCAGCCGCCCCACCACTTTGTGCTGCACCAGGGCGTCGTCCCAGGTGGCTACCGAGCGCTTGGCCAGGCGGCGCGCCGTGCGGACCAGCACTGTGCGGGCGAGCCAGTAGGTGAACAGTGCCACCAGTAGCAGGGCGCCGAGCAGCACGAGGTCGGGCAGCAAGCGGTGAATATTGGCGAGTTCTTGCAGCATCTGGAGCCTTATTGCGGATCAGGTGATGGCGGGTTCGGGGAACTCGTCGCCGGAGCCCGGTTCGCCGAGGAAGGTTTCCTGGAAGGCCTCGACCTGGCGGCCGACCCGCTCCACGCGGCGGCCGTAGTGGGCTATGTGGAAGATGGCGTCGCCCTCGTAGACCAGCGGCAGGTTGGTGCGGCCGATGACCACCCCCGCTGCGCTGGCCAGGACTTCGGTCTCGGTGGTGCCCAGCGGGTCGCCGATCAGGGCCAGCACCTGGCCGGCGGCGACCTTGGCGCCCAGCGGTACCAGGGTGCGCAGCACGCCGCTGTCGGCGGCGCGCACCCAGGTGGTCTGTTCGCTGATGATCGGCTTCGGCGGTTCCTTGCGGCTGCGGCTGCTGCGCAGCATGCCGATGCCGCGCATCACGTTGATCACCCCGCGCACCCCGGCGCGGATGTGCATCTCCTCGAAACGCAGGGCCTCGCCGGCCTCGTAGAGCAGGATCGGGATGCCCTCCTCGCCGGCACAGCCGCGCAGGGAGCCGTCGCGCACACGGGCGTTGATCGCCAGCGGCACGCCGAAGGCCTCGGTCATGGCCAGCGCCGCCGGGTTCTCGAGGTCGGCGCGGATCTGCGGGAAATTGCTGCGGTGCCGGGCGCCGGTGTGCAGGTCTATGCCGTGGGTGGACTTGTGCACGATCTCGCGCAGGAAGGTGTGCGCCACGCGACTGGCCAGCGGTCCGCGCTCCGAACCGGGAAACGAACGGTTGAGGTCGCGGCCGTCCGGCAGGTAGCGCGAGTGGTTGAGGAAGCCGTACACGTTGACGATGGGAATCGCCAGCAGGGTGCCGCGCACCTGCTTCAGCGCGCGGTGGCGCAGCACCCGGCGAATGATCTCCACGCCATTTATCTCGTCGCCGTGCAGTGCGGCGCTGATGAACAGGGTCGGCCCCGGTTGCTTCCCGTGCACCACCTGCACGCTCATGCACAGGTCGTCGTGGGTATACATGGGCGCCACCGGCAGGTCGACGGTGCGGCGTTCGCCGGGGGCGATGGTCTGGCCGCCGATAGTGATGGACTGGGCGCGCGGATTAGCCATGACTCAGCCCCGGGTCTTGCGGCTGCCGTGGGCGGGCCGCGCGTTGTCTTCGATATAGGCGATGACCTTGCTGGCGATATCCTTGCCCGAGGATTCCTCGATACCGCGCAGGCCCGGGGAGGAGTTCACCTCCATGATCAGCGGGCCGCGCGAGGAGCGCAGCATGTCCACGCCCGCCACGTGCAGGCCCATGGTCTGCGCCGCCTTGACCGCGGTGGCGCGCTCCTCCGGGGTGAGCTTGATCGGTTTGGCCACGCCGCCGCGGTGCAGGTTGGAGCGGAACTCGCCCTCCGCCGCGGTGCGCTCCATGGCAGCCACTACGCGCCGGCCGATGACAAAGGCGCGGATGTCCGAGCCGCCGGCCTCCTTGATGAACTCCTGCACCAGGAAGTCCGCGCCCAGTTCGGTGAAGGCGTCGATCACCGACTCCGCCGCCTTGATGGTCTCAGCCAGCACCACGCCGCGGCCCTGGGTGCCGCGCAGCAGCTTGAGCACTACCGGCGCGCCGCCCAGGCGCTTGATCAGTTCGCGGCCGTTTTCCACGTCGTGGGCGAAGCCGGTGGTGGGCATGCCGATGCCCTTGCGCGAGAGCAGCTGCAGGGCGCGCAGCTTGTCGCGCGAGCGGCCCAGGGGAATCGACTCGGTGAGGCAGTACACGCCCATCATTTCGAACTGGCGGATGACCGCGGTGCCGTAGTCGGTGATCGAGGCGCCGATACGCGGGATCACGGCGTCGAAGTCGGCGAGCCGCTCGCCCTTGTAGTGGATGCCGGGGGTGGACGAGTTGATGTCCATGATGCACTTCAGGGTGTCAATCACGTGCACGTCGTGCCCGCGTTCGGTCGCCGCTTCCAGCAGGCGCCGGGTGCTGTAAAGCTTCCTGTTGCGGGACAGGATGCCTATTTTCATGATCAAGCTGGTCTCCTTGGGACTGGTCTTGCGCGGGCGGTCACTTACCGGTGAGGAAGGACCGTCCCGGGTCGACATAGTAGCGCCCGCGCATGGCGGTGCGGCCGATCAGTACCCGGAACTTCATTGTGTCGCGGTCGGTGAGTGTAACCTCCACCCGGCGTGCCTTGCCACCGATGCTCAGCGACGTCTCGATGACGTAGCGCATTTCCTCGTGGCCGCCGGAGTCGCGCACCACGCGCCGGTCGAGCACCGGCGCCTCGCATTCGACCACCTTGTCCGCGTCGCCCTGCACCGGGTGTACGCCGAAGCGCACCCAGGACTGGCCGTCGCGCTCGAAGGGCTCGGTCCAGAAGGCGTGCAGGGCGCTGGTGCGCGCCCCGGTGTCGACCTTGGCCTTGATGCGCGCAATACCGAGGTCGGGGAATGCCACCCACTCGCGCCAGCCGAGAATGTCACGCTTGGCCACGGGCGCGCCCTCAGTTGTCTCGCCGTACGCGCAGCTCGCCATCCACATGGATGTCGCGCTGCGGGAAGGCGATGACCACGTCGTGCTCACGGAACACGGCGTCGATGGCGTAGCGCAGGTTGCTGCGGATCTTGCGCAGGCCGCCCTCGGTGTTGGACTCGACCCAGAACACCAGGTCGAACACCAGCGCGCTGTCGCCGAAGTCGTCGAAGATCAGGAAGTAGGGTGGGTCGGACAGCACATCGGGGTCGTCTTCCGCCACCTGCAGCATGAGCTTGCTGGCCAGCTGCACGTCGGAGCCGTAGGCGATGCCCACGACCACGTTGGTGCGCACCAGGCGGTCGACCAGGGTCCAGTTGGTGACGGTGTTCTCCAGCAATTCGCTGTTGGGCACCAGCAGATGTACGCCGTCGACCCTGCGAATGCGCGTGGAGCGCGTGTTGATCGCCTCCACGGTGCCGCGCATGTCGCCCAGCTCAAGGAAATCGCCGATCTTGATCGGGCGCTCCCAGATCAGGATCCAGCCGCTGATGAAGTTGTTGATGATGTTCTGCGCGCCAAAGCCGACGCCGATGGCCACCGCGCCGGAAATAAAGGCGAAGGCCGCCAGCGGTACGCGCAGGATGTCCAGCACCATGAAGGCGAGGATCAGGGTGGCGGCGATCAGGTAGGCGCGGGTGAGCATCTGCGTGAGGTCCGCGCTGAACGAGCGGCGCAGCAGCAGGCGGCGCAGGAAGCCGGTGCTCCAGTAGATGAACAGGACGCCGAGCGCGGCGAACAGCAGCACCGAGAGCACCTGGCCCACGGTGATCGTATTGTCACCCACGACCAGCAAGGTGGTGGACAACAGGCTGCGCAACTGCTCCATTCGAGTCTCCGTCATGTCGCCCGCCCGACCCGGGTGGGGCGGTGCGGCAGCCCGGTGGTGCCCCGCTGCCCGGCGATCACGCCTGGGGGTGATTATTTCCCAAAACGCCGACGCATGGAATGTATCGCGGGAAATCCATACTATCGACCTTGCACTTACCAATCGCGCTACCCGGAGGAACGACCCATGATTCGCTGCATGTTGCGAAGCGAGGATGGTGGCTACCAGCTCGGCCAGGAGGAACTGCTGGGTATGTGGCGCGCCAACGGGGGCCAGGTGTGGCTGGATATAGAGCACGGCCCCGACCAGCACGTGCACGAGTTGCTGGAGAGCATGGGCTGCGACCCGCTGGCCATCCAGGACAGCTTTCGTACCCGCCACCCGCCCAAGGTGGAGGAGTTCGACGACACTACCTTCGTGCTGTTTCGCGGCATTTCCACGCTCGACGAGAATCTCGATCTCGAACCGCAACAGGTGGGGATCTGGGTGGGCCGGGATTTCCTGATTACCCTGCACCGGGGCCCCTCGGTGAGTGTCGGCAACTTCTGGGAAAAGGAATCTGACGCCGGCCTGCTGGCGGCGCCCAACGAACTGGCCCTGCACCTGCTGCACTACGCCAGCGGGCGTTACCTGGACCGCCTGCTGGAATTCGAGGAACGCCTGGGGGACCTCGAGGACGGCCTGTCGGGCGATCGCTCGGAAGAGGAGATGAAGGCGCTGGTCCTGTTCCGCACCCGCCTGCGCCGCCTGCGCCGCATTTTCAGCTACCACAAGGACCTGGCCGAATATATCTGGGACCCGGGCACCGAGTTCCTCGGCCGCGGCGAGGATGACAGCTTCCACCTGCGCCGCGACGTGCACGACCGCTGCGAGCGCCTGTTCAGCCTGTGCAGCATGTACTACGAGATCTGCGGCGACCTGATCGAGGGCCATATCTCGCTCAGTTCGCACAAGCTGAACCAGACGATGAAGGTGCTGACCATTATCTCGGCGATCTTTGTGCCGCTGACCTTCCTCGCCGGCATCTACGGCATGAACTTCGAGTATATCCCGGAGCTGTCCTGGCGCTACGCCTACTTCACCCTGCTCGGGGTGATGGCGGTGATGGGCACGGGCATGCTGGTGCTGTTCCGGCGTATTCGCTGGTTGTAGCCCGGTGCCGGCGCGCGGCCCGCGTCAGTCCAGCGACTTGTGGAAGCGCGCGGTGGCCACCGCCAGCATGATGACAGTGAAGCCGAGCAGCCACAGCAGGTCCGGGGTCAGCTGCGCGAGCTGGGCATCGCGCAGGTAGACACCGCGGATCAGGCGCATGAAATGCGTTGCCGGCAGTGCCTCGGCGATGTACTGGGCGGCCACCGGCATGGCGTCGTAGGGAAACATGAAGCCGCTGAGCAGGATCGACGGCAGCAGCACGAACACGGTCATCTGCATGGCCTGCATCTGGGTCTGCGCCTGGGTGCTGATCAGCAGGCCCAGGGTCAGGCTGGCGCCGATAAACGCCAGGGTGACCACGATGAGGTTGAAAAGGTCGCCGTGGAAGGCGACGCCGAACACGCCCCAGCCGATGCCCAGGATGATCGTGATCTGCAGCAGGCCGACGAACACGTAGGGCACCAGCTTGCCCACCATCAGCTCCAGCGGCCGGATCGGCGTCGTTATCAACAGCTCCATATTGCCGCGCTCGCGCTCGCGCACCAGCGCCACCGAGGTGAACAGGATCATGGTCATGGTCAGGATCACCGCGGTCAGTCCGGGGACGATATTTACCTGTGAGCGCCGCTCCGGGTTGAAAAACAGCGCCACCTCGAAGCTCGGCGGCTGCGCGCTGTAGGCGCCGGGTGGCGCGCCCGCCTCCAGGTGCAGCGGCATCTGGCGCAGCCCGAGCAGGGCGCTGCCGACCATGGTGTCGGAGCCGTCCACCAGCCACTGGCCCACGGTGTCGCCCGCCGCCACGCGCTGGGTGAGGTTTTCCGGCAGCACCAGCGCCGCGCGGATGCGCCCGGCGACGATGTCGGCCTCGGCCTGCGCCGCCGTGCTGTAGTGGGCGACGATGTCCACCACCTGGGTGACGCGCACCTGCTCGGTGATCACCCGGCCCGCCGCACTGCCGGAGAGGTCGACCACGCCGATGGGAATGTCTCTCACCATGGTGTTGATCGCGTAGCCGAACAGCAGCAGCTGGATCAGCGGCAGCATCACGACCATGCCCAGGCTCAGGCGGTCGCGGGACAGCTGCCGGAACTCCTTGCCGGTGACCGAGCCGATGCGGGTGAGGGCGCTCATGCGGCGTCTTCCGGGCGGGTGGCGTCGACAAACACGTCCTCGAGGCTGGGCCGGGCCAGGCAGATGTCCAGCCCGCGGCCGTCCAGCCGCTGGCGCAGCAGCGCTACCGGGTCGTCGACACCCGCGCGCAGCAGTACGCGCAGGTGCAGCCCCTGCTGCGCCGCGGAGCGCACCTCGGGCAGCGCCAGTGCCGCCGCCTTGACCTGGCGCAGGTCGTCGCCGTCGATCTCCACCACGCGGCCGTCCAACTGTGCCATCAGGGCGGCGGGGGTGCCGTCCGCGCGCAGCCGGCCGTGCTCGAGAATCGCCAGCCGGTGGCAGCGTTCGGCCTCGTCCATGTAGTGGGTGGAGACCAGGATGGTGGTGCCGCGCTCCACCAGGTCGAACAGTTTTTCCCAGAAGTCGCGGCGGTTTTCCGGGTCCACCGCGGAGGTCGGCTCGTCGAGGAACACCAGCTCCGGTTCGTGCAGGGTGGCCGCCGCCAGGGCCAGTCGCTGGCGCTGTCCACCGCTCATCATGCCGGCGCGCCGGCGGCGCAGTTCGCCGAGGTCGTACTCCTTGATCAGCGTGTCCATGCGCTGGCGGCAGGCGCGCCGGGACAGGCCCTGGATGCTGCCCAGGAAGCGCATGTTCTCCTCCACCGTGAGGTCCTCGTAGAGCGAGAACTTCTGCGTCATGTAGCCGATGCGCCGGCGCACTTCCTCGGCCTGGGCGGGGATCTCCCTGCCCAGTACGCGCACCTCCCCCGCGGTTGGGGTGAGCAGGCCGCACAGGGCGCGGATGGTGGTGGTCTTGCCCGAGCCGTTGGGGCCGAGGAAGCCGTAGATTTCGCCGCGCGGAATGTCCAGGTCGATGCGATCCACGGCGATCACCTCGCCGAAGTGCCGCGACAGCTGGCGGGCGTGGATGGCCGGTTCAGTCATCGCCGAGCAGGACCTGCGCCGGGATGCCGGTGGGCAGGTCCTCCCCGGCGGCCAGGTCGAACTCCGCCAGGTACACCAGCCGCGACCGGTCCGAGGCATTGAGCGCGTAGTAGGGGGTGAAGGCGGGCTCCGCGGAGACCCAGCGCAGGGTGCCGGTGAGCTGACCATTCACCCCGTCCACCTGCACCGGGTAGCTGTCGCCGATGTGCAGGCGCGCGCGCCAGGGTTCCGGCACGTAGACCCGCGCGTAGGGGCGGGTGTCGGCCAGCAGCACGGCGAGGGTCGAGCCGGCGGTGACGCGCTCGCCCTCGTTCCAGGGCAGGCTGTCCAGGTAGGCATCGCGGGTCGCCTCTACGCTGAGGTCTTCCAGCAGGTTCTGCTCCACCGCCAGTTGGGCCTCGGCGGCCTGCAGCGCCGCGGCGCCGGCGTCCAGTTGTTCCTGGCGGGTGCCGTTGGTCAGGCGCAGCAGGTCTTCCTGTGCCGACTGCAGGTTGGCTTCCGCCTCGTCGCGGGCGGCCTGGGCGCGGTCCAGCTCCGCCTGGGCGGCGAGCCGCTGCCGCACCAGGGACACCGCGCGGGTGAAATTGGCCTCGGCCTCGGTGAGCGCCGCGCGTGCGCCGGACACGCGTGCGCTGGCCGCGGCGATCTCCTCCGGGCGCGCGCCGTTGCGCAGTTCCTCAAGCACCGCCGCGGCCCTGGCCACTTCGGCGCGGGCGCGGGCGACCACCGCTTTCTGGCGGCTGTCGTCGAGCTGTACCAGCAAGGTGCCGGCGGTGACCTGGGTGCCTTCGGGGACGGGTTGCTGCAGCACGATCTCCGCGGCGGTGGCGCGCAGGATGATGCGGTCGCGCTCCAGCGTGCCCAGCGCCTGGTTGGCGCTATCGTCGCCGCAGCCGCTCAGGCAGGCGGTCAGCCAGCCGGTCAGCAAGGCGCAGGGAATCAGCGTACGGAGCACACGCATGGCGTAGCCTTGTCCGGGGAAAGAGGCTTTTCCTTATACGCCCTCGACCGGGGGCATGCAATTGACCCCGGCCGCTGGCCGGGGTGGGAGGTTCTGGTGTGGCGGGGTGTCAGGCGGCGGACTGGTCGCGGCTGCCTACCGGGTGGCCGACGTATTCGGCGCGCGGGCGGATCAGGCGGCTGTCCTGGCGGAACTCGAGGAAGTGGGCGACATAGCCGAACACGCGGGCCTGGGCGAACATCGCGGTGAAATAGTGGGTGGGGATACCCAGGCTGTGGAATACGGCGCCCTTGTAGAACTCGACGTTGGCCCAGATTTCCTTGCCGCGGCCGGCGAACTCGCGCTGGCAGGCTTCCTCTACGGCGACAAGGGTCTCCAGCAGGCGCAGGCTGTCCGGGTCGCGGCACAGCTCCATGGCCATCGGCTTGAGAATCTTGGCGCGCGGGTCCACGGTGCGGTATTCGCGGTGGCCCATGCCCATGATCTTGACCTTGTTGGCCAGGCATTCCTCGACGTAGGCGGCGGCCTTGTCCGGGCTGCCGATGGCCATGGCCATCTCCAGTGCGGCTTGGTCGGCGCCGCCGTGCAGCTTGCCGAACAGGGTGCCGATGGAGGCGGAGACCACCGACTGGATGGGCGCCAGGGTGCTGGCGCAGACGCGGCCGGCGAAGGTGCCCGCGTTGAAGCTGTGTTCCATCTGCAGAATCTGCGCTGCGTCCAGCATGCGCACCTGCTCCGGGGTCGGGTCGCTGCCGTGGAACATGCGCAGGAAGTTGTCGTGGTAGAGCTTGCCGGCGGTGGGGCGCAGGATGCCCTTGCTCTGGCCCAGGCGGTAGTGGGCGGCGATCAGGCCGGAGATCTTGGCGGCGATGAACAGGCCCTGTTCCGCGTCCAGGCCGCGGCCGAGGGTCTCTTCCTGCGGCAGCTGCAGCAGCGGCACCATGCCCTGCAGCATGAGCATCGGGTGCAGGTCGCGGGACACGTGGCCGAGCAGGTCCTGCTCCGCGTGGCTGAGGCGCTGGTGGCGGCACATGAAGCTCTTCAGGCGCGACTTTTCCTCGCTGTCCGGCCACTCGCCGAACAGCACCAGCCACGCCACGTGCAGGAAGGGCACGTCGATCAGGTCGTTGATGTCGAAGCCGCGGTAGTTGAGCAGCCCGGCCTCGCCCTGCACGTCGGAGATCGCGGTTTCACCGACGATCACACCGGCCAGGTCATGGGATACGAGGGGTTGTTGGTCGGTCATGGGAGGGCTCCGCGGGAATGGTACTTTTTCACAGTATACCCGCGGCCTTTGATTAGATAAGTTAATCTTTCTAATCATTTGATCGAAATCACTAATATGCGATTTGAAAACAGTGAGTTACGTGCCTTTCGCGGGGTGATCGAGGAGGGTGGCTTCCGCCGCGCCGCCGACGCC
Organism: Mangrovimicrobium sediminis; assembly: GCF_004745945.1. Taxonomy (GTDB): domain Bacteria; phylum Pseudomonadota; class Gammaproteobacteria; order Pseudomonadales; family Halieaceae; genus Mangrovimicrobium; species Mangrovimicrobium sediminis. The sequence goes on from NZ_SRLE01000002.1 coordinate 295,869, forward strand.
CTGCACATCAGCCAGTCGGCGGTGAGCCAGGCGGTGGCGGGCCTCGAGGGCAAGCTGGGCATGCCGCTGATCGAGCGCGGCAAGGAGCTGCGCCTGACCGACGCCGGCCGCCGCGTGTTTGACCACGCCTGCGAGGTCCTGAGTGGCGAGCAGCAGACCCTGGAGGACATCGCCCAGCTGCGCCGCGGCCAGCGCGAGACCCTGAACCTGGCCCTGTCCGCCTCGATCAACCGCTTTCACGCACCGGCGCTGCTCACGGATTTCTCCCGCCGCTACCCGCAGGTGCGGCTGAAGGTCGCCGAGCTGCCCGCGCGCAATATCATCTACACGGTGTTGTCGGGGACCGTCGAGCTGGGCTTCGGACCCTTCCAGAAGGATATGCAGGCGTTTCGCGTCATTCCCCTGTACTCGGACTCGCGGCACCTGGTGGTGAGCCCCAGCCACCCGCTGTTCGAGGCCATCATGGGCGGCGAGCGCGACGCCCTGGCGCAGACCCCGCTGATCACCTCGGCGCTGGACAACCCGGAGCTGCGCCCCTCCATCGCGCGCCTGCGCGACCAGTTCTCCACGGTCTGGGAGGTGAGCAGCCTGCTGATGCGCATCCACATGGTGTTCCAGGGGCTGGGGGTGACCTTCATGGACCGCCAGGTGCTCAGCGAGCACCCGGACTGCGCCGAGTTCTGCGTTATCGACGACGTCTCCTTCGGTACCATCGACAAGCAGGTGGGGCTGTACTCGCGCAACGACAAGAAACTGAGCGAAAGCGCCGCCCGCTTCGTATCACTTTGCGAGGAACGCTGGAACTTGTAGAGTTAAAAGGAGCCAGGAGGGGTAAGCATGGCGGCCAGCTTGCGCGGCACCAACATCGAAAAACTCAGTGAACAGGTCTACGACGTGCTGATTATCGGCGGCGGGATCAATGGCGCCGTGTCCGCGGCGGCACTCGCCGGGCGCGGGGTGAAGGTCGCCCTGATCGAGCGCGAGGACTTCGCCAGCGGGGTGAGTTCCAACTCGTCGAACCTCGCCTGGGGCGGTATCAAGTACCTGGAGAGCCACGAGTACTTCCTGGTCAACAAGCTGTGCAAGTCGCGCAACGAGTTGATGCGCGCCTATCCCTCCACGGTGAAGGAGATCCGCTTCCTCACCACTATCCAGCGCGGTTTCCGCTTCTGGCCGTTCTTCATCTACCTGGGCACGATCCTGTACTGGATCATGGGCCGCTTCCAGACCGCACCGCCGCGCTACCTGCGCTCCCGCGACCTCGAGCGGCGCGAGCCGGTGATCGATACCAGCAACGCCTCCGGCGGGTTCGAGTACTCGGACTGCTACCTCTACGACAACGACGCGCGCTTCGTTTTCAACTTCATCCGCACCGCCCTCGACTACGGTTGTATCGCCGCGAACTACGTGGAGTCCACCGAGTGCCGCCGCGCCGGTGAACTGTGGGTCACCAGCGCCCGCGACCACGAGAGCGGCCGCGAATTCAAGATCCGCTCGCGTGTGCTGATCAACGCCGGCGGCCCCTGGGCGGATGAGCACAACCGCATGAGCGGCGAGCACACCCGCTACCGCCACCTGTTTTCCAAGGGCATTCACCTGATTGTCGACCGGGTAACCGAGCATCGCCGGGTACTCACATTTTTTGCCAGTGACGGCCGGCTGTTTTTCCTGATCCCGATGGGGCCGCGCACCTGCATCGGCACCACGGATACCCAGGTGGAGGACCCGGAGGTGGGAGTGACCGACGAGGACCGGGATTTCGTGCTCGCCAACGTCAACGCACTGCTCGACCTCGACCCGCCATTGTCGCGGGATGACGTGATCGCCGAGCGCGTGGGTGTGCGCCCGCTGGCGGTGAGCGGCGAGGGCGGCAAGGCGGACTGGGTGCAGCTCTCGCGCAAGCATGTGGTCGAGCAAAGCGAACACCACCGCCACCTGACCATTTTCGGCGGCAAGCTCACCGATTGCCTGAATGTCGGCAATGAGGTGGTGGACCTGGTGGCCGACATGGGCGTGATCATTCCCTACCCGGACAACCGCTGGTACGGTGAACCCAGCGACGCGGAGCGCGACGAGTTCATGCTGCAGGCGAAGCTGATGAACCTCGATTCGCTCACCGCGCCGACCTCATCCGAGCCGCTGTCGCAACGCTTCTGGCGCCGCTACGGCAGCGCCGCCTTCGGCCTGCTGGAGCGCATCCGCGCCGACGAGTCCTGCGCCGAACTGCTGATCCGCAACGCCGAGTACACGCGCTGCGAGATCGAACTGGCCGCGCGTCGCGAGATGATCGTGCGCCTCGAGGACTTCATGCGCCGCCGCTCGAAGATCGAGCTGGTGGTGCGGCGCAGCGATATCGAGGATGCGCCTGGCCTGCGCGAGGCCTGCGAAATCCTGTTCGGCAATGCCGCGCAGGCTAAACTCAACGAGTATCTCACGGGCTGAGCGCCGCCGCTCGCTCGACCCACCTTCCGGAAACTACCCTATGAACCGTTTTGTACCGATGCTCGCCCTGTGCCTGGTCGCGGGCGCTGCCCACGCCGTCGATGATGTGCGCGGAGACTTGGCGAGCTGTGCCGCCATCGTCGAGAACGACGATCGCCTGGCCTGTTACGACAAGCTGTCCGGGCATGTACCGCAGCCCCAGGACGACGCCGCTGCGGGAGTGCGACCCGAGGGCAGCCCGAATGAGCCGGAGGGGCAGTTCGCCCAGCGCGTGGAGGAGGAAAAGGAAGAGGCGAACAACCCCTGGGTGATCATTCCCCATCACCGCAACTACCTGCTGCCGGTAACCTACAACACACACTTCAACGACAAGGTGTGGAACGAGATCAACCCGGATGTCGAGGGTGACGATGTCGAGATCAAGTTCCAGGTGAGCTTCAAGGCGCTGCTCTGGGATCACCCCCTGGGGCGCGGTACGCGGCTGTGGGCGGCCTATACCCAGGAGAGCTGGTGGCAGGCGTACAACGACTCGGCGCCGTTCCGGGAGACCAACTACCAGCCGGAGATTTTCCTCAGCTTCGAGAACGACTGGGAGATTTTCGGCTTCACCAACACGCTGAACGCGCTGTCCTTCAACCACCAGTCCAACGGCCGCAGCGAACCCCTGTCGCGCAGCTGGAACCGCATCATCGGCACCGCCCTGTTCGAGCGAGACCACCTGACCCTGGCTGCGCGGGCCTGGTACCGCCTGCCGGAGAATAGCGAGGACGATGACAACTCGGATATCGAGGACTACTACGGCTACGGTGACCTCGAAGCCCTGTGGACCTGGGACGAACAGACCTTCGGTATCACCGTGCGCAACAACCTGCAAAGCGACAACAAGGGCTCGGTGCAACTCGACTGGACCTTCCCGCTCCCCGGCACCCGCCGCTTCCGCGGTTACCTGCAATATTTCAACGGCTACGGCGAAAGCCTCATCGACTACGACACCAGCACCAATCGCATCGGCGTAGGCGTCGTCCTCACCGACATCCTCTAATCAATGGGGTCAGAGCCCTTTTCGGCTGGAATAGATTGGTGGGAGGTAGGGGGCAGAGCAAAAGAGGTCAGAAAGAGCTCTGACCCCGCTCCTCTCCTTCGGCATCTTTTTCGAGCAAAAAGGGCTCTGACCCCTTTTTTTCAGGTTTCGACGAAGGCGCGTTCGATGACGTAGTGGGCCTGTTGGCCGTGGCGGGATTCGTTGAAGCCGCGGCTGTCGAGCAGGGCGGTGATGTCCTTGAGCATGCTCGGGCTGCCGCAGATCATGAAGCGGTCGTCGGCCGGGTTGATCGGCGGCAGGCCGATATCGCGCTCCAGCTTGCCGATTTTCAAAAGGTCGGTGAGACGGCCGTTGTTGACGAACTTCTCGCGGGTGACGGTGGGGTAGTAGACGAGTTTCTCGCGCACTACATCGCCGAGGTATTCGTGCCCTGGGAGCTGCTCTGTGATCAGCTCTCGATAGGCCAGTTCCTCCACCTCGCGGCAGCCGTGGGTGAGGATGACCTTGTCGTAGGCCTCGTAGATCTCCGGGTCGCGGATGATCGACAGGAACGGCGCCAGCCCGGTACCGGTGGCGATCAGGTACAGGTGTTTGCCCGGCAGCAGGTTGTCGTTGACCAGGGTGCCGGTGGCCTTGCTGTTGACCAAGATCTCGTCCCCCGGACGGATGTTCTGCAGCTTCGAGGTCAGCGGGCCGTCCTGCACCTTGATGCTGAAGAACTCCAGCTCGTCCTCGTAGTTGGCGCTGGCCATGCTGTAGGCGCGCAGCAGCGGCTTGCCCTCGTGCTCCAGCCCGATCATCGTGAAATAGCCGTTCTTGAAGCGGAACGCCTTGTCGCGGGTGGTCTTGAAGCTGAACAGCCGGTCGGTCCAGTGGTGGACGTCGGTGACCTGTTCGCGCAGCAGGGTGGCCATGGCGTGTTTACCTTGTCGTCAGTGTGTGAGCAGCGCACTGTAGGGCATGGCCATATATTTGTTAAACGGATATATTTGATAATCAATATCGGAAATACAGATATAAGGCCATGCACTTCACCCTGCGCCAACTGGAGGTCTTCCTCGCCACCGCGCGCCACGAGAACATCAGCCGCGCGGCGCAGGACCTCGCCATGTCCCAGTCCGCCGCCAGCGGCGCCCTGCGCGAACTGGAGCAACAGTTCGGCGTGCAGCTGTTTGACCGCTTGGGCAAACGCCTGCAGCTGAGCGAACTGGGCCGCGAACTGCGCCCGGAGGCAGAAAGCCTGCTGGCCCGCGCCGGCGCCTTCGAGCAGGCCCTGCGCGGCAGCGAGGCGGCGGGCTCCCTGCGTATCGGCGCCACCCTGACCATTGGCAACTACCTCGCGGTGCAGATGATCGCCGCCTTCCGCGAGCGCCACCCCGGCGCCGACCTCGCCCTGCACGTGGCCAACACCGAGGCCATCGTGCGCAAGGTGGCGGACTACGAACTGGACATCGGCATGATCGAGGGCGAGATGCATCACCCGCGGCTGGAGACCCGCTACTGGCGCGAGGACGTGCTGCAGGTGTTCGCCGCCCCGGGTCACCCGCTGGCGCGCAAGCGGCGCCTCGGCGATGACGACCTGCTGGCCCAGGCCTGGATCGTGCGCGAACCTGGCTCGGGCACGCGGCAGACCTTCGAGCGCGCCATGCACGGCCTGCTGCCGGAGCTGGATATCCGCATGGAGTTGCAGCACACCGAGGCGATCAAGCGCGCGGTGGAGGCGGGTCTCGGGGTCGGCTGCCTGTCGGCGATTACCCTGGAGGAGGCGTTTGCGCGCGGTTCACTGGTGCCGCTGCGCGTGCCGCAGCGGGATTTCACCCGCCAGCTCAACCTCATCGTGCACCGCGACAAATACCACAGCGCTACCCTGCGACGCTGGCTGGACCTGTGCCGGGAAACACAATCTGCCGCTCGGCGCGGCCGGAGTGCAGGTTGACCAACTCCCAGCCGGTGGCCGCGCGCGCCGGATCGTCCGCGCCCAGGGTCATGAGCGGGATGTGTGACGCCCCACGAGTCGATGTTGGCACTGAGGGCGCCGCATAGGGCCAGGCCCAGGCACTGGCGGGCAGGGCAGTAAACCGGATATTGCCCAGCTGCTGCTGGCCCTGCTGGTGGACATGCCCGTGAAACACCTCGACCTGGCGGAAGCGCGCCAGCAGCGCATGCACAACCGGTGCCTCCTCGGTCCAGAAATTCCACGGCCGGTACAGTTGCTGCAGCGGCGCGTGGGTGAACAACACCAGCGGCGTATCGTTCGCCAGCGGCGCCAGTTCCCGCGCCAGCCAGTCCAGCTGCGCATTGCCCAGCCTGAAGGCATCGCAGTTGGGGTTTTCCAGGCAGGCCATCTCCGCCATGCGCCGCTGTGCGCTGGGCCACTGCGCACTCCAGTTGTCCGAAGTAAGGATGTTGTTGAGCACGATGAAGTGCACACCCTTGAGCGCAAAGCTGTAATGACTGGGCCCGAACAGCTCGCGCCAGTGCTCGCCCATGTTCAGGTAGTAATCGTGTTCGCCCACCACCATACGGCAGGGGGCGTGCAGCCCGGACAGGATATCCGCACCGTGGTCCAGTTCCGCGCGTTTGCCCAGCTGGGCGAGATCGCCGCCGAACAGCACGAAGTCCGGCGCCGGACGCAGGCGGTTGATCTCCGCCACCGCCAGGCGCAGCTGGTCGTCCCAGTTGCGCACGAACTGCCCGCCGCGGATCTGCTGGATGTGCGCATCGGAGATGCAGGCAAAGCTGATCTCGCGCGTGTTGTCGGCAAACGCGAGGCGCACCACCCCGGCGGGCAGGGCAGCGGCGCACAGTGTGCCGCCGGCCCCGCGCAGGAAGCGTCGCCGGGACGCGGGCAAGGCTCAGTGACCGCCGTCGGTGATGAAGGTGATTTCGTCCTCGCCGTAGTCCAGTTGCTCGGAGGGCAGGACGCGAGCGCCGGTGTAACCCAGCTCCGCCAGTTCGCTCACCAGCAGGCCGGCGCGGCGCCCGGAGCGGCAGTACACCAGCACCGGCGCGGACTTGTCCTCGGGCAGCACGGCGAGGTGCGCACCGAGGTCGTCGTGCGGCACGTTTACCGCTCCGGCGACGTGACCGCCGGCGAATTCATCCGGCGAGCGCGCGTCGAGCAGGGTGAACACCGGCTGGCCCGCGGCGTAGGCACTGAGCAGTTCGCTGTCGATGGCCGGTCGCGCCGGGGCAGAGGCGCTGTCCTGGGCGGCGGCCGGGAGCGGCAGGGCCAGGCAGCACAGCAGGCACAGGGAAAACAAGGCGTGGCGGGTCATGGCGGTCTCCTGCAGGGTGGGCGCGCTGCGCCCGGTTTGAAGCGTTGAATAACACTGCGGACAGTAGCCCCGGGCCGCGGCCGGGTCAATGCCGCGCCGGCAGGTGTGGTATTACCAGACCGGCCGACCCTCGGGCCAGCCTACATAGGCCCAGGCCTCCGGGCTCTTCCAGGTGAACTCGACGTAGTGGCCGAGCACCGCGCGCGCATCCAGGTAGACGAACACCAGGCTGGGGATGGCCTCGCGAATCGACAGCGGGCCTTCAAAAGCCAGCGGCAGGCCCAGTGCCTCGATCTCCGCGCGCATCGCCGCCTCATCGTCGCGGCGCAGGGAGATGTGGTGGAAGCGCGGCACCGCATCGCCGGTATCCGCCGGCAGCATGCTGGTGTAGTGCTCGATGTAACCGCCAGTGGGCTGGATGATCTCCACGTTGAGCCCGCCGGCCCAGAACGAGGCGACGCGGGTCGACAGCGGCTGCTCACCCTGCGGCGTGCGCACCGTCATCTGCGGTTCGAAGCGGTCGAAACTCTCCACGCCGAAGCGCTCGGCGACCATCTCCATGGCCCGGTCGAGATCGTGCGTGACATAGGCGTTCTGCATGTGTCCGCGCAGGAACATGGCTCCTCCCGGCTGTATTCCAGCCTGTTTTTGTCGGGCGATCCCCAGGCCGGCCTAGTACCCGCGCCAGTCGATGGCGATCTGCCCGAAGGCGTCCTCGACCATCGCCTGGTTCCAGCCGTAGTCCTCCAGACGGTAGCTGTAGCTGCCCAGCTTGTGCCGCGGGTTGTCGCGGTCCCACTGCAGCATCGCCGCCTCGCCCTCGGCGGTGAGCGGGATGCCGTGCAGGGCATAGACCTCGCGGGCGACGCTGATGGCTTCGTTGACGCAGCGGTGGTAGGGCGTTTTCACCAGTCTCACCGCGTCGCCCAGTTCGGCGAGCTGGCGTTGGTAACGGCCCAGTTCGTAGCTCCAGTACTCCACCAGTTCGTCCGCCATCTGCCGCGGGTCGTAGCTGTCGAAGGAGATCTGCATGATCTCGCCCATCATGCGCATGCTCGAGCCCATGGTGTGGGTGAGGTCGCGCTGGGAGATGACAAAGGTGGCGCGCGGGAACACGCGCAGCATGTCCGCGATCTCGCCGGTATGCCCCGGGTTTTTCAGCAGCCAGGGGCGTTCGCGCCGGCCGCCGTCCTGCCACTGCAGGTACTGCAGCATTTTCTTCAGCCAGGACAGCGGCGAGGCGCGATCCACGCTGCGCGCCCAGGCCAGGAATTCCGGGTCCGGCGCGGTGATGTACTGCATCGGGTAGTCGAAGTTGGCCAGCGGCACGAAGCTGCTTTCCTCGGCCTCGAAGGCGTCGAACTCGTGCATCACCTGGTAGCTCTCGCCGGTGTTGGTCACCGCCGACATCATGCGCTGCGTCCACTCGATACGCGGTGTCGGATCCCCGGGCTGTTCGCCGGGGAAAGGCGCCGGGTTGAACATGCGGTAGGCGTGAGTGGTTTGCAGGTTCGGGTCGGCCGAGAGAAAGCGCTGCAGCTTGGTGGTGCCGCTGCGCGGCAGGCCGAGTACAACGATGGGGTCGGACACGTCCTCGTCGAGGATCTCCGGGTGGCGCTCCACATCCGCCTCGTAGCGCAGGCGGTTGGCCAGGAAGCGCACGTTGTTGGCGTGCATCGCCGCCAGACCCTGGGCGGACATGGGCAGCCGGGTGGGAATCTCCAGCACCTTTTCCAGGTTGGGAATGAAACTGGTGTCGCGGAACGCCGTGGCCGGTGCCTCCGCCAGTGCCGCCTCCAGCAGCGGCTCCAGTTGCAGGGCCTGCTTCAGTCGTTCGATCTCGCTCATGGCCGCGCCCCCGCTCAGAAATCGCCGCAGCGGCGGCGGTACACCGAGACCAGCCGGCGTTCCAGCAGCGCCCGGCGCTCGGCGGGGGTCACCGTGGGTGTGTTGGCGGGCAGGTGCGCGCGCACCTCGGCCAGCGGGACTGTTGTCAGCCTCGGCTGCGCCGGCGTGCGCGCGGCGCGGAAGAAGCGGTAGGCGATGAGGTGCAGCACGCGGCCGGAGGCGTCCAGCCAGTTCGGCACGCCCGGGTCCTGCCAGCTGCACACGATGCGTATTTTTCCGTCGGCGTCGGTGTGCACCTGCTGGCCGTTGAGCGAGGACATGCGCGCCCACCAGTCGCCGGGCTCGTACTGCATCTGGAACAGGGCGGTGTTCCAGTACAGGGAATCCGGGTCGTCGGTCTCTATGATCACCGCCTGGTCCGGCTGGCAGCGGAAGTGCCCGGGGAAGTAGTTGGTGCCCTCGAAGGCGCCGGGAATCTTCAGCTCGGCTATTTCCACCGGGTCCGCATCCAGGTGCGCCTGCACGCCTGCGCGGTAGAAGTCCGTGTGCACGCGCAGCAGGTCGACAAGGCGGTGGAAGCGGGTCTCCGCCGTGGGCCGGTCCAGCAGTTGTGCCGGGAACGGCTGATCGTCCACGGTAAGCACCAGGTCCGCTGGCTTTTCGCTCTGCCAGTCCGCGTAATACTGGCGGCTGTGCAACTCACAGGGGCCTTCGGGCAACTCAAGCCACAGGGCGTTGCCGAGGTCCGCAGGCCGCTCGCGGGACAGTACGATCTCGACCTCGCGCTCCGGCGCCAGTTGCTCCGGCGCGTCGAAATTGTTGATCATGGACTGGGTCTTCCAGCCCACCAGGTCGCAGGCGTGGCCGCTGTAGACGGTGAGCTGGAACACGCACGCGGAGCCGCGGTTGCCGCGCAGGCGGTAGCGGTAGTCGCCGTGCAGTACTGCCGAGTGGTAGACGCAGTCCGGCGAGGGCAACTGGAACTGCACACGGCTGGTGCCGCTCATCTTGGTCAGGTTGGGGTTGGCGTAGTCCGCCTCCATGTAGGCGGCGTGGCCGAAGCTGATATCGCGCAACAGGTGGCGCAGCGCCTCGTGGGTGTCCAGTTCGCGGTCGTCCCCCGGCCAGCCGGTGATGTGTTTTTCCAGCTTGTAGCGCATCGCCGCGACCAGTTCATCCAGCTGCCGGTTGGCGTAGGCGAGGGCGCCGGCGTCGCTGCTGAAGTCCGCCGCGCTATCGGCGGATTGCGAGCGCGAGGCGAAGTTGGTCTGCGCCATGGTGGTGTCGTTATCGCTCATTGCCTGTCTCCATTTGCTGGTCGGCCGCGGTACCTAAACACCGCTCTTTGGTGGCAGCAGGCCCGAGCCGGTGATCGCGCCGCCGTCCACTGGCAGGGCGACACCGTTGATGTAGGACGCCGCCGGGGAGACCAGGAATTCCATCACCGCGGCCATCTCGTCCGCCTCGGCGCAGCGCTGCAGGGGGATGCCGCGCACCAGACCCGCGAGCACTTCCGGCGGCACGTCCCCGGACTCGAGAAATCGCGTCATGCCGGTCTGCCGGGTCAGGCCCGGGCAGATCGCGTTGACGCGGATGCCCTCGCAGCCGACATCCCGCGCCACCGCGCGCACCAGGCCGATGACCGCGTGCTTGCTGGCCACGTAGGCGGCGTTGTCGCACTCCCCGGCCAGGCCGTGGGTGGATGCGGTGGCCAGGATCGCCCCGCCGCCGCGACGGCGCAGTGCCGGCAGTGCGGCGCGCATGCCCAGCGCGGTACCCATCAGGTTGACGCCAATCACCTTTTCGAAGTCTTCCCAGGCGACGTCTTCCAGGCTGCCGCCCATGGGAATGGCGGCGTTCAGCAGTACTGCGTCGAGGCCGCCGAAGCGCTGCTCCGCCGCCGCGATCATGGCCTTGTTCGCTTCGGCGCTGGTGATGTCGGCGACATGGCCGGTCACCCCGGCCACGCTTTCCGTCCAGCCCAGCGCGGTGGTGTCGCGGTCCACCGCGAGCACCTGCCAGCCGTTGTGCGCCAGGCGCTCGCAGGCGGCGCGGCCGATGCCGCCCGCCGCGCCGGTGACCAGCGCAGTCCTGTTCGCATCGCTCATGACCTGTCTCCCCGGCCGCCGTGGTAGGCCTGCGCGCCTCGCTGGTGGCCCGTCGTGCAGGGGGTGCGCCCGGGGGTGGCTGGCCACTGAGATTCCCAGAAGTTATCTAAGGTAGTTGGCTTAGTTAGGGGCAGGAATCCCCGAGGAGTTTTGCGCATAGGAAGCTGTCTTCACAGTTCGGCCGAGATATAGCGGTCATTCCCCGGCTGGCTGTATTTTGTTATTAAGGTATATACCTTAAAATATAACGCCAGGATGCCGGGCCGGCAAACAGTTTTTTGATCGCGGCGGGTCCACACCCGGCGTGCGGTAACCCGGTTCCGATCCGGCAGGGTCGATCGCAACGGACAGGTAAAACGATGGCAGGCAGCAACACCGCGCGGCAGCGCCGGGACTCGCGAGGCGAGGACGCCCGGCAGGCGATCATGGATGCGGCGGAAACGCTGATCGGCGAAAAGGGCTACGCCGGCGTGTCGCTGCGCGAGATCACCGGCGCGGTGGGTTCGGCCAACCACTCCATCGTCAACTACTACTTCAAGAACAAGGACGGCCTGGTCCGCGCGATCATCCGCGACCGCGCTGAAGCCATCGACGCCCGCCGCAAGGACCTGCTCGCCACCTTGGTGAAGCGCGGCTTCGAGCGCGATACCCGCGCCATCCTCGAGGCGATCCTGCGGCCGATTGCCGAGGTGCGCAACGCCCAGGGCACCTGTTCCTACGCGGCATTTCTTCTGGCGCTACGGGTGTTCAACGACATCTCCCACTGGCGCACGATCGCCGACTCGCCCGAGATGACGCGCAACCTGCACGAACTGCTGCGCGACAGCCTCGCGCCGCTGCCCGCCGATGTTGTCGACATGCGCTTCCTGGCGGCCTTCACGGTGTTCCTGGTGTCGGTGGTGGACTGGGACCAGTCGCGGGCTTTCTCCCAGGCGGTGATTGCGGATCGGGATGCGTATTTGCAGGCTTGTCTGGATTTTGCGGCGGCGGGGATGGGGGAGGCTG
>NZ_SRLE01000020.1 GCF_004745945.1 Mangrovimicrobium sediminis
CCCTGCTTGAAGCGTTACGTGTCCAGTCATTTCCGGAGTACATTGAGACCGGCTCTATCGAGTTGATGACAAATTATGAATGGATTCGAAGTGATATTTACTGCTGTCATTACCTCCGGGGTGGTGACTGCACTTACGAATTGGTATCTCAGAACGAGAGAGCTTAAAGAGCTGCGGCGCTGGGAGCTAAAGCGAGAAGCTTGCCTTGAGGCATTACGGATAGTTGATTCAAGATTTTCGGACTATCAATGGAGCGATCCTGAAGGAAATATAGCCAGAGTAGACCCGCAAGAATCCGTTAGTACTGCCGATGTTAGGTCCTGCTTTAACAAGCTAGTTTTAGCGTGTGAGAAACCAGATGTGCCCCGAGCATTTGAAGCCTGTCTGAATCTAAACCTCGGAGCTAACAAGGCGATAAAACTAGATATGAATTCAGTTATTCCATTTAGAAATGCTATCAGAAAGGAGCTGGGCTTCGGTAAGAAGCTTACGACTAACGTTAGTTGGATTATGTACCTAAATAGGGGCATAAGTGAAAAGGACACGTAACAAGTCAAGGCAGCAAGGGCGCTTCGCGCCGGGACCCGCTAACGCGGGCCCCTGCTTGAAGCGTTATTTTGCATCGTGGCCACTATGCTTCGGCGCCACTCAGAGGTATCAAGACGTCCCATGAAGGGGGCATATATGTCAAAAATCTTCGATCGTTCGGCTCACGTTGGCTACGCCGGAATAGTGTGTTCTTTCGCCTTGCCCAACTCTCTGGCCCAGTTGCTGAAAGGGGCCTCTTCATCCGAATCTCACAAAATAACAAGTGCGGGCAGTTCGCTCCCTTCGGTCGCCGGACGCGCGTACCGCGCGCCCGCTGCCGCTCAGCGTTAAGTGTACTCACATGGAAATACCGAATGAGCTTCATCATGAGAACTTGGCCTTCTCCGGAGGTGATCGAAAAGCCGGGACTAAGCGGTTGGAGGATCTCATAAATTCAAGCTTGGAAAATGATGGCAGCCTCCAGCAATATCAAGCATCGCTATACCGGGCAATCGAGTGTTTAGAGGGGGCGGGTTACGATATAGGCCGCTGGGATTATGACTCTGAAATGGAATATTGGGGTGGCCAGAGCTATATGTACTCTGAGCCAATCACCGATCAGCTAAGGGAGAATGTGGATAAAGAGCTACACCTTGTGTCAGAGTATCCACTTGGCATCAAACTATTCTGGGGAAATGATGAGCCAGAGATTACCCGCAACACTTAACAATACGTGGCAGCAAGGGCGCAGAGCGCCGGGACAACTGCTGCGCAGTCGCCCCTGCACTCAGCGTTATGTGGTAGTTGAAGGTGGGGATTAAATAAATGCGTTCACTGGCTACCCAGGCATTCTTTATCTCTCGGCTGCCAGTCTCATCTTCCGATGGCGTGGCTCAGCCTTTCGCCACTCCCTGGTGCCTCAAAGTTGGGTTGTCACATGCAGCATCTTGGTTGGGCAGAGTCCGCAACTGAATTTTAAGTTGCCAAGGAGGTTTTGCATGAGGGCTAATATGCAGGTTTTCCAATCAGGCATCCGTCGTGCCACATAACAAGGCAAGGCAGCAAGGGCGTGAACTTCACCCGGTAAAACGGACACCTCAACCTAACGAGGAGTCCCAGCATGCCCAGGTATACCCGACCCAGAAAGACCTGGCAGTACAGCAATGAATTCAAAGCCAAGGCAGTGCAGCTTTCGCATCTCCCCGATGTGAAAGTGAAAGACGTAGCAGAGGCGTTAGACATTCACCCCTTTATGCTTTCGCGCTGGGGAAAGGAACCCGGGGAGGCAGGATTGGGGTAAAGGATACTAGGGCCACCGACCTTGGAATGGAGAAAAAGGAGATGGATCGCCTTCGTCAGCCTGAACGAGAGGATGCCCGCCTCAAGGAGGAGAATGACCTGCCAAAAAAGATGCAACGGTATCCGGCCGAACAACACCAGAAACATTTTGATTCATCCAACGGTACGGACGCGAACTAAGCGGCAGATACCTTTGTGA
>NZ_SRLE01000021.1 GCF_004745945.1 Mangrovimicrobium sediminis
TGTTCGGTCTGGCAATATTGGGCATTTCTAGTGGCATCGCAAAACTTAACAAGTCAGGGCCACGGACCCGCTAACGCGGTTCGCAGCCTGAAGCGTTACGTGTCCTGCTAGTCCCCCGCATCTACTTCGATTTAGAGCTTGCCTATAGTATCATTAGTGATATTATTAAGGGCATGGCAAGTACTGAAGATATCCTCGCCAATATGCGAGCGAACCCAAAGGGCATAAGATTCAATGACTTATGTAAAGTCTGTGATGCCTATTTTGGAGAAGCCCGTCAATCTGGCTCCAGCCATAGGGTTTATCGGACCCCATGGCAAGGGGACCCTAGAGTAAATATCCAAAATGCCAAGGGTAAAGCCAAGCCTTATCAGGTTCGGCAAGTGCTAGCTGCTATAGAGCGTCTGGAGGTGGAAGGTGGCTAAATATATTGATCGTTACACTTACCGGGTTACCTGGTCTGAGGAAGATCAGGAGTACGTTGGCTTGTGCGCGGAATTTTCCAGTCTGAGCTGGCTCGAAAAAACTCCCGAAAAAGCCTTAGCGGGGATCCGTAAGCTCGTAAAGGAATGTGTCAGTGAAATGGAGGCGGGGAATGAAGCTGTGCCCGAACCCATCGCCACTAAAAATTATAGTGGCAAGTTTATGGTTCGCGTTCCGCCTGAAACCCATAGGTCTTTAGCAATTCAAGCAGCGGAGGCTGGGGTTAGTCTAAATCGTCTGATCGCCAGTCGGCTTCATTAAACACGTAACAAGTCAGGGCTACGGACCCGCTAACGCGGTCCGCAGCCTGAAGCGTTATTTTGCATCGCGGCCACTATGTTTCGGCGCCACTCAGAGGTTTCAAGACGTCCCATGAAGGGGACATATATGTCAAAAATCTTCGATTGTTCGGCTCACGATAGCTACGCCGACATGGGTGGTTCTTTAGCCTTGCCCAACCCTTTGGCCCAGTTGCTGAAATGGGCCACTTTTGCCGAACTTCACAAAATAACAAGTGCGGGCAGTTCGCTCCCTTCGGTCGCCGGACGCGCGTACCGCGCGCCCGCTGCCGCTCAGCGTTAATGTGCCAATGAGCACCCTGCCATACGAAGGAATGATCATCTTAGGCCTATTTTTGGCTCACGTTCTTTTACTCGCATACGCCGATGTGATGAGTAAGCGTCTTACCAAGAACAAAATTGAAAAGGTGTGGTTCTACAAGCGCATGGCCTGGTTGAATTCGAATAAAAGTACGTTTCCCCAGCCAGAGTTTCGAGGTGCCGTGAGAGCAATGCATGCCTACAATGGCTCGCTAATATGTTTGGGCGTTATTTTCGTCTTCTACGTCAAGAGTCTAGTTTCGTGAGAAGGCACATTAACAAGTCAAGGCAGCAAGGGCGCTTCGCGCCGGGACCCGCTAACGCGGGCCCCTGCTTGAAGCGTTATTTTGCATCGCGGCCACTATGCTTCGGCGCCACTCAGAGGTTTCAAGACGTCCGATGAAGGGGACATATATTTCAAAAATCTTCGATCGTTCGGCTCACTTTAGCTACGCAGGAGTAGTGTGTTCTTTCGTCTTGCCCAGCTCTCTGGCCCAGTTGCTGAAAGGGACCTCTTCTGCCGAACCTCACAAAATAACAAGTGCGGGCAGTTCGCTCCCTTCGGTCGCCGGACGCGCGTACCGCGCGCCCGCTGCCGCTCAGCGTTATATGCGTGTGAGATTCCGGCAGAGGCAATGAGATACTTGAGTGGAGAGGAAGTACGCCTTGGTGACAACGTGCTGATAGAGCATGGAAAAACTTCCGGTGTAGTTGATGAACTCATTGAATCCAGTGATCAGATTCAGGAATGGAATGTGGATCGACCAGGAGTCCTAATAAAAGCTGAACCGTTTGGGCTCGTGTTTTGGGGTGTCGAGGATGACGATGACGAACTTCAGTTTGTATCTCGCGGTGGCATATAACAAGTCAAGGCAGCAAGGGCGCTTCGCGCCGGGACCCGCTAACGCGGGCCCCTGCTTGAAGCGTTAAGTGTCCTCAATGGAGCTTGTGAGCGTAATTCTAAAAATACTGGCGGTAGTCGCTTATTTAGCCGGTGTGGTCTGGTGTTTCGTAACCTGGATGGGCATGCACAACAACACCAAAGATGGAAATACGTTCAGGCTCATGTACCCGTTTGTAATGTTTGATAAAAGCCAATTCAATGAAGTTGGCAACAAATGGCGTATCAAACATCTTATTTGCAACTGCGTTTTATCAGGTGTAACTGTAATTTGGTGGCTTTATGTTTCGAACACTTAACAAGTCAAGGCAGCAAGGGCGCTTCGCGCCGGGACCCGCTAACGCGGGCCCCTGCTTGAAGCGTTATATGGCAGCATGAGCAACAGCGTACTAATCAAACGAGAGATGTGGCCGGACGTAACTGATGTCCCGCACTTTATCGTCAGCTTGGATTACGAGGGGTGCTCGTTTCATCATGACGATATCTACTTTGACGAAATTTCGGAGATCGTTGCCGATCTAGTCCGCCTGAACAACTCCAGAAAAGGAGAAGTTAAACTTAATGGTGGCTCTCGCTTTTCAGCTTGTATCAAGGCGAAGATGAATGGTGCTATAGATATTCTGTTGCACGCTGAATCAGCGGCGTCCTTTCCAGGCAAGCTCTCATTAGAGGGAGTCCTACAAGTTGAAGGCGAGAATGCCAGTAGCTGTATTAGTTCTTTAATCAGCCTGTTTGAAGAGGGCACTCCGTTTGCCATATAACAAGGCAAGGCAGCAAGGGCGCTTCGCGCCGGGACTCGCTAACGCTCGCCCCTGCTTGAAGCGTTATGTGGTAGTTGCAAGTGGGGATTAAGTATATGCGTTCGTTGGTTACCCAGGCATTTTTTATCTCTCGGCTGCCAGCGTCATCTTCTGGTGGCGTGGCTCAGCCTTTCGCCACTCCCTGGTTGTTCAAAGTTGGGTTGTCACATGCAGCATCTTGGTTGGGCAGAGTCCGCAACCGAATTGTCAGTTGCCATGGAGGTTGTGCATGAGGGCTAATATGCAGGTTTACCAATCAGGCATCCGTCGTGCCACATAACAAGGCCAGGCAGTTCGCTCCCTTCGGTCGCCGGACGCCCAAACCGCTGCGCGGTCTGTGCGCCCGCTGCTGGCGGCGTTAAGTGTGGAATCAATGCGCAGATACATTCTATCTTTGATCATTCTTGTTTGCGTCGATGCCAGCGCTTCAACTGCGAGGTGTCCGCCTGGTTGGAAAGTTCATGAATTTGATAATTCAGTGGCCGTCGGGTCCGAGACATTTACAAATGGTGCTACATATCACCTAATGATTCCTGCCTCGTTGGAAGGTTATCCTCTCGATCTCGAGATGGCAGAGATTGTTGTTGGCGCTCCAGAAGAGCCGATACTGGTATTTCCTATTAGCCTTACAGAAACAGTCGATGGTTTTAAGTCAATAGTGACCTCATATCACTTGGAAATTCCAATCCATATTCGCCTTTTCTACGGTGACAGTTGCTATGGGGCCAAAGTGTGGCAGCAGATAAACACTTAACAAGTCAAGGCAGCAAGGGCGCTTCGCGCCGGGACCCGCTAACGCGGGCCCCTGCTTGAAGCGTTATAGCTTCCTATGAACTGCGATGAATTTGAAGAAAGGTATCTCGGCTACGAAAAGATGGAGGAATCTGAGTTCCTTCACTGCCTAGAGCATTCGAGAGACTGTGAAAGCTGTCGAGACCATATGAAAGTTGTGGGCCTGGAAAATCGGAGCATCGCTTTAGAGAAGTATCCGTGTGTACATGCAGCGTACTACGCCAATTATGAATGTGAGCATCATCCAAACTTACTAGAGTGCCCTGATGTTTTGCTCTACTACGATGGCGAAGGGTATGCATTGCCGGTCCGAGATGGAGGGCCATCTGTTGTATATATCAAATATTGTCCGTGGTGTGCCACAAAGCTATAACAAGTCAAGGCAGCAAGGGCGTGAACTTCACCCGGTAAAACGGACACCTCAACCTAACGAGGAGTCCCAGCATGCCCAGGTATACCCGACCCAGAAAGACCTGGCAGTACAGCAATGAATTCAAAGCCAAGGCAGTGCAGCTTTCGCATCTCCCCGATGTGAAAGTGAAAGACGTAGCAGAGGCGTTAGACATTCACCCCTTCATGCTTTCGCGCTGGAGGAAAGCACTCCGGGAAGGCAGAATTGTGGTACAGGATACTAGGCCCACCGACCTTGAAATGGAGAAGAAGGAGATGGAT
>NZ_SRLE01000022.1 GCF_004745945.1 Mangrovimicrobium sediminis
CGCTCATCCAAGGATGGAAATGAACATAGCGAAGGATGGCATGAGTAAGGCACATCACAAGTAAAGGCAGCAAGTGCGCTTCGCGCCGGGACCCGCTGCCGCGGGCCCCTGCTTGAAGCGTTATGTGGTAGTTGCAAGTGGGGATTAAGTAAATGCGTTCGCTAGCTACCCTGGCATTTTTTGTCTCTCGGCTGCCAACGTCATCTTTCGGTGGCGGGGCTCAGCCTTTCGCCACTCCCTGGTGCGTCAAAGTTGGGTTGTCACATGCAACATCTGGGTTGGGCAGAGTCCGCAACTAAATTGTCAGTTGCCAAGAAGGTTGTGCATGAGGGGTAATATGCAGGTTTTCCAATCAGGCATCCGTCGTGCCACATAACAAGTCAAGGCAGCATGGGCGCTTCGCGCCGGGACCGCCTAACGGCGGCCCCTGCTTGAAGCGTTAGGCATCTTTAGGTAGCGCATGATTCGAATTAAGCTGGTGGCAATAGAAGAGGATCTCCACAATGCTTGGAGAAAGCATTGCGCCGACCTGGATTGTGTTGAAATCGTATGCGGCTCTATCCTAGACGTAAAGTGCGATGCCGTGGTTAGTCCCGCAAACAGTTTCGGCTTTATGGATGGGGGAATTGATTTAGCTTACAGCAATCATTTCGGCTGGGGAGTGCAGTCACGATTGCAAGAAATAATCCGCGCTCGACACCACGGACAGCTTCTCGTCGGCCAAGCGGAACTTGTTCCGACCGAAAATGAAGAGGTGCCTTTTTTGATTGCAGCACCAACGATGAGAGTGCCACAAAGCCTCCACAATTCTCCCAATCCCTATTTAGCGATGCGAGCTGTGCTAATACTTATCAAGCATGGGCAGCACGAAATGAAAGCCATCTCAGAAATGATCAACACAATCGCAGTCCCCGGCTTGGGTACAGGTGTTGGCGAAATCAACCCCATCGTTTGTGCAAAGCAGATACGTCATGCAGTCGAAGAGGTTCTCTACGAGAAGCATGAGTTCCCGGAATCGTGGTTTAGTGCACAGGAGTTGCACTACTCGCTAGTGGTGGCCCCCAGAAATGCCTAACAAGTCAAGGCAGCAAGGGCGCTTCGCGCCGGGACCCGCTAACGCGGGCCCCTGCTTGAAGCGTTAATTGCCATCTTGAGC
>NZ_SRLE01000023.1 GCF_004745945.1 Mangrovimicrobium sediminis
GAGTGATTCTTATTGTAGGTGTGCTGTTTATGGCATGAGTAAGCACATAACAAGGCAAGGCAGCAAGGGCGCTTTGCTCCGGGACCCGCTAACGCGGGCCCCTGCTTGAAGAGTTACCGGGGCGTTTGAGTTCGGTAGGCTAATAGGTTTCCAATGGAATGATGATCGTCGGCATCAAAGGAATGAACATGCAGCTCTACACCAGTCTGCGACGATACTTTCGGCACATCACTATTGCAGCATCCACTTTCGGGCTTCCTGGCGGCAGGGTCATCTCTTGCTTCGGTGAAAAATCTTTCGCCGCGCCCAGTAACAAGTCAAGGCAGCAAGGGCGCTCCGCGCCGGGACCCGCTAACGCGGGCCCCTGCTTGAAGCGTTATGCGCCCGGTGGAACATTCAGCGAATGATCAAAATCCTTAAACCCAATGAGAACCCATTTCGACCGGGCTCGAAAAAAGCGATAGCTTGGAGAATTGTGAGGGGATACGGGGGATGTGCTGAGGATGAATGTGTGAGTGCTCTCGATGAAGTTGGATTAGCCAGGCACGGCAAAGATCAAATAGGCAATCGCGGATATCTCCGTGAGTTTCATCGCTTGGGTTTGCTGCAAATAGAAAACTATGAATACACGCCGAGATAGCGCGCTGCGCATAACAAGTCAGGGCTACGGACCCGCTAACGCGGTCCGCAGCCTGAAGCGTTAGGTTGCTGGGCGTGTTCGCGACGATAAAGATGAAAATGATAGCGATGATTGTATCTGTCGTCATATCGGCGGCAGTCGGACTATTACACATCGAATATATTGCAGCAGTTTTCGAAGAAAAGAGTCTTCTTTCATACATGTATAAAACGGGCGACGATGATCCATCCTCGGCTGGTGCTCGGGCACATGTCGTGGGCGCTGCCCGGTACGGCCAGAGAAACGGACTTATTGTTTTTGCTAGCGGAGCCGTAGCCGGCGGGTTGTTGGGCATAGGCGTTTGCTGCTTCGGGAATTGGAGTTCTCGCAATGCAACCTAACAAGTCAAGGCAGCATGGGCGCTTCGCGCCGGGACCCGCTAACGCCCCTGCTTGAAGCGTTATAGCGCATGAGCATGGTCCTACTTGCAAACGTAGCCCTTGACTTTCAAGAACCGAGAAACTGGGAATATTCAGCCGAGTCGTTGACCCTGAAATCATTTGTATTCGAAATTACGAGTGACAGATTCAAATTTTCCCATGAGGTTTCTTTTGAAGGTTCAGATACACCGCTGGCTTTCTTTAGATCTCTCTCAGAAGGAAAGAAAGAAGAGCTACATTGGCGTTCTCTATGCCAGGAACTCTACTTCACATCAAAATATTCGAATGGGTCATATGCAGTAGTGATACACGCTTGCAATGATTCTGGTGAGTTAAATTCTGGCTGTAGCTTAGACATCACTCTAGATTTAGACCCTCAAGAGATTTGTATCAATATTCCTCAGTTAGTGAGGATATTCGGTGAAATAGGGGGCGTGTAAATGCGCTATAACAAGTCAAGGCACCCTGCTTGAAGCGTTAGGGGGTAGCGAACCAATGGGCTACGACGACGAATTTGGTGATGGCTGGTTATTCTTAGCTATTCGTAACGCACAAGAAGAAGATGCTGAAGTTGGACTAAATGATGTAATTGGGACTGCTAACTACATCAATAAGGCTATGCCAAACTATAGGGAGGTAAATCACGCTTGTACAAAGCTTACTAACCTCGGATTCATAACAATACAGGGATCAAGGATTTCAGTTACAACTTCTGGACGTGAATTCCTAGACAATATTGAATTGGATGAAGAGTGCTCTGGTAGACCGTCGAGGTACGCCGCGAAGATTGCGGCTGAACTGGCCGAGCTAGGATCAACTAGTGAAAAGATAGAAATCTTCTTTTCGAGCGACGAGATTAGATCAGCGGAAGATTCGAGCATGAGTGATGTTGCTGAACTCTCATCGGGGAATGTTGTTTTCATCGATGCGACTGACCCCTAACAAGTCAAGGCAGCAAACCCGCTAACGCGGGCCCCTGCTTGAAGCGTTACATGGCCTTGAGGCTAAATTGCTCCGGTACTACTCACGGTATCTACTGAGTCCTATGAAGGGGTTGAGTATGTCAAAAATCATCGATGCATTGGCCCACGTTAGATACGCAAAGTTCGGCAGTTCTTTTGTCGTCCCTAAATCTCTGTTCCGACTGCAGAAACAAGGGGCTTCCACTGCCGGTCCTCGCCATGTAACAAGTCAAGGCAGCAAGGGCGCTCCGCGCCGGGACGCGCTAACGCGCGCCCCTGCTTGAAGCGTTAGGCCGGCTTCTACTAAATAGATGGATTTGAGTTATAAAATACTCGTTGCAGCCCATCTCTCATTTGCAATGGTTTGGTTGTGGGCGCTTGGAACAATGTACCGATATATCATGCCTGGCAAAGGTTGGAGTTTCGCTCTGCTTCCAATTTGGTTAGTTCTACCTGAGTGGTTTGATGATGAAGGAAAGAATAAGCTGAAAATCGTTCGTGCTGTTGTAGTTTCGGCTCTCTTGATAGATCTCTTTGCAGCTATTCTTGCTGGAGTGTTCTAGATGGAGAGTTCGCTAGGCCTAACAAGTCAGGGCTACGGACCCGCTAACGCGGTCCGCAGCCTGAAGCGTTAAATGAGCGTGTCATGAACCGCTGGAAATTCGCATTCTTAGCCAGCTGTCCAATCCTTTCTGTTTTGGTGATCGTCCTACTCTATGGAGTAATCGATCAGGCGGTCTCGATCCACTACATGGAACAGGGATTTGATGATCTGCAGCGAAAGAATGAAGTTCTTGGAGAACTGATTGTGCGAGGAGGTAGTGAGTACTCCCAAGAAGACTTTCTTTTCTTGCTAAGGCAGGTCTATCCGGAAGGCTTCATTGTTGAAGATGAGAACAAATTGAAAATTGGCATGAATGTATTCGTATTTCAAGAGGGTAGGCTCTCGCATGCAGAGTAGTACATTTAACAAGTCAAGGCAGCAAGGGCGCTTCGCGCCGGGACCCGCTAACGCGGGCCCCTGCTTGAAGCGTTATTTTGCATCGCGGCCACTATGCTTCGGCGCCACTCAGAGGTTTCAAGACGTCCGATGAAGGGGACATATATGTCAAAAATCTTCGATCGTTCGGCTCACTTTAGCTACGCCGGAGTAGTGTGTTCTTTCGTCTTGCCCAACTCTCTGGCCCAGTTGCTGAAAGGGGCCACTTTTGCCGAACCTCACAAAATAACAAGTGCGGGCAGTTCGCTCCCTTCGGTCGCCGGACGCGCGTACCGCGCGCCCGCTGCCGCTCAGCGTTAGGAGGATTCGTGCTCAGCAAACTCGATGCAGAGTCGAAGCAACTATTTAAAAAACTCAAGGCAGATAAGCTTATATATTTGCTTGAGTTCTATGACCTATACATCGGTGAAGAAGGCAGTGCGTACAAAATTCTTTCTAGGAAAACACGAAGGAAAACCAAAGTTATAGGAATGTATCCAACAGGAAGTACTCTTTTTGCACTTAAAACAGAGAATGTATCACCTATCTTCTTTGTATCCGCTGAGGGAGAATTTTGCTATTTCGCAAATTCATTGCAACAGTGCATCCAAATAATTATTAGCCTTCCATTAGCAGCCTGGGAAGCGGCTGCTGACTCATCTCTTACTATTGAGCAGATGAAGGACTATGTCGCCCGGGTTGAAAGCGACCTACCGGAAGAAATTGCCGATGCAGACGATGACGAGAGAGATGATATGGCTAATGCAGCAAGCCTTATTTCTAAGGCCACAGGGATAGCACCAATCTCTAACCCACTAGATACGCTATTTAATAACTTCACAAAATCAAAACAACATCGTCTAAAGGACTTCAATGGCAATATCCTTGGTTAATAATCCTCCTAACAAGTCAAGGCAGCAAGGGCGCTTCGCGCCGGGACCCGCTAACGCGGGCCCCTGCTTGAAGCGTTAAGTGAGCTTCGCAGCGATGCAACCTATGTACTTCGAATTAGATAAAGAACTCGATAGTGCTTCAAAACTAGACATTGATAAGAAGCTCAAAGAACTTTTTCAACTTGATGAGCCAGGTACATTTTCGGTTGTGTTGTATAACGACCCTATAAATGGCGTAGATTACGTAACTGGGGTTATAAAGGACGTATTCGGCTACAGCACCACTAAAGCAATTTGGTTGATGCTAAAGGCACATTTCACTGGCAAAAGTTCTCTTTGGTCTGGCGCGCATAACGAAGCAAAAGAAAGAATGGCCCAAATAGTAGCGCGAGGCCCAGATCCAAATATGCTTCACAAAGGGGCCGAGCCACTGAAGGTCTCAGTACAGAAAAATGGGTAATCACTTAACAAGTCAAGGCAGCAAGGGCGCTTCGCGCCGGGACCCGCTAACGCGGGCCCCTGCTTGAAGCGTTAACTCTACGAGCAGAATATGGAAGATTTAGCTAACTGGATAAGGCCGATTATTAGTGGACTCGCAGGTGGGATTGTTGTTTGGCTGTTGATTTCTATGACGAAGGGTTCGGGTGAGGTAAAGGAAGGAGTAAAAGTCCTTTCCTACAGCACGCCCTTCAAAATATTTTGCGGCTTATTAATTCCTTTCTCTATGTTTGTTGTTTATGCGATGTCTCAGTCTTACAAAGGCCAAGAGATACCAGCCTTCTTAGTTGCTTTCGGGTTCATTGCAGGAGCAATCTTTTTTCCATATCAAGCATTTTTAACCAACTTCGCCTACGACGAGGAATTCATCTACTACAAGAGCCCCCTCGTAGGGAGAAAAAAAGAACCTTGGGAAAATTTGATCGATGTTGGGTATTCCTGGTTACTACAGTCCGATTACATTGTCGTTGATGGCATCGGAAAAATATGGTGCTCAAATATGCTTAATGGGTATGCTGAACTTGGTGAATTCCTAGAAGAAAAGATTCAAGACTTATACCCAGATGAGAGTTAACAATGCCAGCCAGAGGGACCAAAAAACCGCCGCTTCGCTCTGGTGTTTCGGCCCCTGCTGGCGGCGTTATGTGGTAGTTGCAAGTGGTGAGTAGATAGATGCGTTCGCTGGCTACCCAGGCATTTTTTATCTCTCGGCTGCCAGCGTCATCTCCCGGTGTTATGGCTCAGCCTTTCGCCACTCCCTGGTGGTTCAAAGTTGGGTTCGAACATGCAATATCTTGGTTGGGCAGAGTCCGCAACCGAATTGTCAGTTGCCAAGGAGGTTGTGCATGAGGGCTAATATGCAGGTTTTCCAATCAGGCATCCGTCGTGCCACATAACAAGTCAAGGCAGCATGGGCGCTTCGCGCCGGGACCGCCTAACGGCGGCCCCTGCTTGAAGCGTTATGTGGTAGTTGCAGGTGGGGATTAAGTAAATGCGTTCGCTGGCTACCCAGGCATTTTTTATCTCTCGGCTGCCAGCGTCATCTCCCGGTGTTATGGCTCAGCCTTTCGCCACTCCCTGGTGGTTCAAAGTTGGGTTGTCACATGCAACATCTTGGTTGGGCAGAGTCCGCAACCGAATTGTCAGTTGCCAAGGAGGTTGTGCATGAGGGCTAATATGCAGGTTTTCCGATCGGGCATCCGTCGTGCCACATAACAAGGCAAGGCAGCAAGGGCGCTTCGCGCCGGGACCCGCTAACGCGGGCCCCTGCTTGAAGCGTTATGTGTTACTCGCAAATGCCGGGCGAACTTCCGATTGATTTCTTC
>NZ_SRLE01000024.1 GCF_004745945.1 Mangrovimicrobium sediminis
TATTCCGATGTGGTGATGAGCGTTCACGAATCGTAACGCTTCAAGCAGGGGCCCGCGTTAGCGGGTCCCGGCGCTAAGCGCCCTTGCTGCCTTGACTTGTTATGGTTTTGCACTATTCAAATACTCAGTGATTTTTTTGTTCTCATATTTTCTCGCAATTGTATATGCGGTTTCACCTGAGTCTGTTTCCTGGTGTAGATCAGCGCCCTTGCCAATTAGGTAGCCTATTATCGAAGTTGGTGCTGAATGAGGCACGCCATTTGACTGTACAGTGCCATCAATAGAGACATCCACGGCAAGATGTATAGGCGCCCAACCATCGTTGCCAGGGCAATTGACAGATGCGCCATGATGTATAAGAAGTTCTACAAATCTTATATTTTCTTGTTCAACAGCCTGCATCAAAGCCGTTTTCCCTGTCGAGTCGACCGCGTCAATATCCACTCCAGCGTTTAGAATGCGATTAATCTCCGATAGATTCTCTTCAAATATTGCTCGATTTAGCTCTTGCATCGGGACTTAACCATAACGCTTCAAGCAGGGGCCCGCGTTAGCGGGTCCCGGCGCGAAGCGCCCTTGCTGCCTTGCCTTGTTAATGGGCCGGCTAGTAGTAATAGGCATACGCAACTAACCCGAAAAACTCTGGTAACCAGTATATGGAGAAAAATCCCATGTATGTTACTACTCCTTCATGCCCCCTACTTCTTATGAGGTAGTAGAGAAGGAGAACTGGCAAAAATAGATAAAGAAACAAGCCGAAATCAAACGGCCTATCGAAGTTTCCGGACTTTTTGTCATAAAGCACCCAGGTGCCGACGAGTACAACGTACAGAAAGCTCCAAGAGCCCCAAATTCCTTCAGAGAGTGTTTCACCCTCCAGGTTCATTCGAAACTCAAAGAATGACATTCCAAACGCTATTAGGAGAAGGGTAGCAACTATTAGGTTGGGAATGCTCTTCATCAGAAGCCCATTAACGCTTCAAGCAGGGGCCCGCGTTAGCGGGTCCCGGCGCGAAGCGCCCTTGCTGCCTTGACTTGTTAAATGCTTTACAATGCGCATTCGAGTGCGCATAATTTAACGCGGGCCACTCAAAGGAAATACCCATGGAGCAACTATTTGATGCAGATGCCCCGAAAAAGCCTACAAACCTGAGCGTAAACAGTGACTTATTGAATAAATCCAGGGCGCTAAATATTAATCTTTCCGCGACACTGGAACAGGCGCTGCAAGCCAAACTAGCCCAAGCTAACGCTGAGCAGTGGGCTACCGAGAACCGAAAAGCCATCCGGGCATATAACGATTTCATTGAAGAGCACGGTTGTTTTGGTGAGGAATATAGGGCGTTCTGATGCGGCAGTTTGACGTTTACGCAAACCCTAACAAGACAAGTCGGCGAGCTTATCCCTACATTGTTGATATTCAAAGTAACACCATTTCTGAGATTGCTACTCGAATAGTTGTCCCGCTGGGGAGAAAGGCAGAATTTAAGAATGAAGAGATGAAAAGACTTACTCCAACCATTTCATATGAAAGCGAGGAACTACTCCTTTTAGTTCCCCAAATTGCATCCATGCCAGCAAAAATGCTGCGCGAGCCAATCGGATCCATCAGCCATCTTAGAGATGAAATCGTTGCGGCACTAGATTTTGCGGTCACTGGCATTTAACGCTTCAAGCAGGGGCCCGCGTTAGCGGGTCCCGGCACGAAGCGCCCTTGCTGCCTTGACTTGTTAGGGGTCAGTCGCATCGATGAAAACAACATTCCCCGATGAGAGTTCAGCAACATCACTCATGCTCGAATCTTCCGCTGATCTAATCTCGTCGCTCGAAAAGAAGATTTCTATCTTTTCACTAGTTGATCCTAGCTCGGCCAGTTCAGCCGCAATCTTCGCGGCGTACCTCGACGGTCTACCAGAGCACTCTTCATCCAATTC
>NZ_SRLE01000025.1 GCF_004745945.1 Mangrovimicrobium sediminis
TCCATTTCAAGGTCGGTGGGCTTGGTGTCCTTTACCACGATTCTGCCTTCCCGGAGTTCTTTCCTCCAACGCGAAAGCATGAAGGGGTGAATGTCTAACGCCTCTGCTACGTCTTTCACTTTCACATCGGGGAGATGCGAAAGCTGCACTGCCTTGGCTTTGAATTCATTGCTGTACTGCCAGGTCTTTCTGGGTCGGGTATACCTGGGCATGCTGGGACTCCTCGTTAGATTGAGGTGTCCGATTTATCGGGTGAAGTTCATTGTCCGGCAGCAGCGCCTTGTTAGGCAAATTCTGGAGACGCTCCGACACGTAAAAAATGGAACTTCCTCACACAACCGGGGTAACCAATCCAGCCTCTAAAATAAGCGAATCTATTAATTTCAATAGCTTGGACGCGTCGTAATCGCCATTTTTCAGGTCGTAGTCGGACTGCTCATAGAAATGCTTTGAATAGGATTCTTTAAAATCCAAAACTCCATGCCATGCGTCAATATCTTTTTTGAGGTTACTCCATGTGACCTGGGCGGGAGGGTACTGATCTAGACGGAGATCAAGATAGCACTCAATCGCGGCGGCTCGTCCATTGATATTGGAAATGTTCACACCTTCAGGCCCGAGAGTTCTAAACTCCCGGAATTCCTCAAGGTCAGGGAGAAGCATCGCTCTCATATTGGCAGGAGGGTTCAGTTTTCCTAGCTTTCGGAAAGCGTCAACGCCCTCTGCGTCGTTATCGAAAACGAATAAAACCTGATTGAGCACCTCGATTCGTAAAAGTCCTTCTGCAAATTTAACGAGGTTCCCGGCTCCCCAGAAAGGGTGGCGCTCATCGACATCCACAAAATTAAAAAAATCGGCCACATCCGGACGCAGGACATCAAGTGCTCGTCGGATGATGCGTGAGTCTGATGTACCCTCGGTTGCGATCAGAACTTTTTGCCTTTGCCGCGCTCCGGCCAAGAAGGCATCACGCTGAACCCAGCCGGCATGGACAATGGGGCCAAACTCCCACGTAACCTCAATCTCTGCATTTGCCTCATGCTGTGCAAAGACTTGAAGCATTGATTCCGCGCTTAGGATACAAATTTTCGCAGAAAGGTAACTTGCTTCGGACCAGTACAGATCAGAATCTTCGTATCCAGGGATACGATCAAATAAGTCGATATCAGCGGCAAAGCGTCCCATGGAAACCCTGTCTCGGTCTGGCGTTTCGTACTCGATAGAGTCGTTATTCAATTCTCGCAGAGGATAGCGACACGCCAAATTGGAGAATTCTTCGAATGTGAGAAATTCTTTTCCCGATCCTTCTATATCAATTTCCCTAGAAATTTCCTCTGCTTCTGCAACCACCGCTTGGTATTCAGCGCGTGCAGCCTCAAGTGTAAACCCTAGTAAATTTAGACGAGGCAATACCCGAGATAGAGTTCTAGAAAAGACCTCCTCAGCCTCATCAAGCTCATACTTTTCGTCTGGGTTTTCCTCGTAATATTCGTAATTTATTGATTTAGACTTTTGCTGCTTTAAGTCGCTGTCCTGAAATAGAAAACCATAATCTATGCCCATATGATTTTTAGAGTACGACAGCGAAACGTCTCCAAGGCATAGTTCTATCGCAGTTCCCATTTAATTTGCCTTCCCACTAAAAATCGTCTTATCGCGGACTAATTCCGGTAATGCCTAACGCTTCAAGCGGGGGCCCGCGTTAGCGGGTCCGGGCGCGAAGCGCCCTTGCTGCCTTGACTTGTTATAAGGCCGATTAGAACGGCATGTCATCACTTTCTACTTCTACTCTCGGTTCACTTTCAAGTAGAGAAATGAGCTGTCGTGTTTTATCGAATAGCTCATCAAATGTAACCACTGTTAAACCGGGAAACTGATGGCGGTACAATTCAAACGCCTTTTTCTTTGCGGGATCATCCAGCTCACTTCCCGCATTGCCTACAATGACCGCGCACTGCGGATTGAGCGAATCGAATAGGTCACCGCTTCTGCCAGTAAGAGACTGAAAATCCTCTTGCAGGGAGTGCTTATAGTTTAGAACTTGCATGATTGAGCCGGACAATTCAGTCGAAACATTGTACGTTTGACGGTATTTCGCACCCAAAAGAGGAGCCATTGGGGTCTTTATCTCTACAAGAGCGGCACTTTGCGTGAGCCTGTTCCTTAGCAAGAAATCAACAATATTCCCATCTTGGTTAAATACATTCTTACCACCAACGTAAGCCTTTCCTTTTACAATGGAAGTTGGCCAGGAAAAGACCTGCTCCAAGACAAACGAGTGCTTCGTGAGGCTCTCTTGCCAAAATTCTTCATCGGAAATGCATTCGTTTTCTTCCCAACTCGCCAGAGCATTCTTTAGGCTTTGCATTCCTAGAGCCGCATTGAGCTTGCTCAATGAATCCGGATTGATTTCGACAAGCCTTTCTATAAGTGGACTTGGATCATCTAGGCTTGTTGCCCAGACTAACAACTTCGATAAAAGGGATGTGCCAACCGCAACGTTGGCATTCGAAAAACTATGAATATCACTGTCACTCAAAGAAGCTAGTTGTTCGAGCTGCGGCGTAGCTTGAACGTACCGTTTCTGCCCGCGCGGAACACCTTCTTTCTGGTGAAGCTCGTAAAGCTGGGTCAGCTCCTGAAATAGCTGTAGTAGTTCGGCTGTCTTAATTTCGAGTTTGTATCCCTCACCTCCTTTGACGGAACTGAGAGGAATGGTCTCAAAATCTTCCCATGCGGCCTTTTTCGATTTTTTTTGATATAGAAATATGCCTTTTAGGGCAGCTTCCTTATTCTTGACGTTATCGATTATTGTAGGTCGAAAAATCAGGCGAATGGAATCTGTTTGCCGCAGGACAATGTCGGTGGCCTGCGCTGTAACTCTAGAAGTTGATTTTGTCTGGATTTCTCTCACGATACTCTCTAGGCCTTATAACGCCCCAAGCAGGGGACATTTTTTTTGAGCGCAGCGAGAAATACTCCCACTGGCTTGGTTTGTTAGGCCATGACTTGCTCTTTGGAAACACTAAGCCCACTCAAATCATCACTCTCTACGACTTCAAAAAAATCTACATGATTATTGATATTTTGTGAGATTGTTTCTCTGTAGTACTTTTTGCGCTCATCACTCATACGCAAACCAAAAACTACATGGATCAGGATTCCGGGGAAATCAAAAAGCCCGTGAGTTTCTTCAACATATCTCCATTCTTTTTCATAATTCCATGCAGGTGTTTTTGTGCTGATAGTTGAACGGAAAACTTCATCTTCAAACGAGACACGTTGGACATTTTGTTGGCCAGAACCAGGAGACATAATTTGTACTTCATTCTTGAAGCCAGACTTGAAGGTTGGTTTCTCTTTACAATAAACAACAGGTAAACAATGTCTTGGATTTGAGAGTTTACAATCACTCGAACAGCTAAACCCTAATGCAATGCCTTCATGATTTGCACCATAATGGGCCCACATTAATTCATTTGAACAGTCTTCACTCAGACTGAAAATACCAACTTTAGATAGGCGCATACGCATATCTTTAATAATATTCTCTGGCCTTGATAGTTCAATTCCATGATCTGAGTACAACTTTCTCATGGCTTTAACTTTTCTCGAATGATTCAACTTAGAAAAGCGCTTCATCCATTGCTTAGTTTCTCTCTCACTAAGCGAGAATAAGCGCTTAGGAGGTTCAAATGAAGGTAGTGGCATTACTACCCCCAGAAGCTGACCGTTTTCAAGTTCTCGAACAGTTTTCGCTTCCCAATCTGGAGGGATCTTACCAGTTTTGCACTCAAGCGGATCGTTCAATTGCTCTGGAGAAGACAGCCAAACTTTTTGATTCTTGATAATACCTTCAGTACGCTCCGAGTCGTCACGATACTTATAAAGTACTTCTGGTTTCAAACTACACACTCTCTAATTGATTGCATATTAGTTCCCGAGGCCTAACGCTGTTGTAAGGGGCGCCGACGAAGGCGGCGTCCCGCGCAGGGCCGAAGGCCCGGAGTGAACTTGACAACCTTGTTAGGCCGCTTATTTTAGAATATTGTAAACATCGCCTGTCTCTTCTTTCTTTTTATCTTCATACGGCGCGGCGATTCTTCGGTATAGTTCTAGTTTTACACATTCAAGCGCACCTATTACTTCATTAATATTTGTGTATCGTAGACCTCCTTTAGACACCAAGTATTCATCGACCATACGCGTTATCATGTAGTTCAACTCGCCTGGCGACTCAGGATATTTACTGGTTTCTAACTTTTCTCTCGCATCTTTACTGACATATGGCATGGAAAGCACCTTTTCAAATTACATAAATTAATATACAAGAAAGCTATGTTATCGATTGCGGGTTAATGCTAATTATTACAAAGCCTACTGCACACAGGACATATATTAAACGTAACCACGTTTTATGGCTTTTTACTACATCTCTTTTTCTATCTTTTGTGAGTAACTTAAGACAATCAACTTTGGGATAGCTTGAGTCTTTTTCTATCTCTATTAAAGCATCTCTTCCAACGTTTACTAATTCTTCGTTTCGAACTTCTAGCATCAAAAATGCTATAGATATAAAAGCACCTACAGCACAAAGTATTTGAGCAAAGTTTATATTCGATGCCTGCAGAGCATTATTTAAGGCAATTGATAAAATCCCTAAAAATATAAGAAAATACCTAAAAGCAACTAAGCGCTGGGTTGCATGATATTCAAACCAATTCCATGCATAGTCTAAAATCTCTTTTTGGATCGCCATCTCTTTATCTCTTTTAATATGGTTGCTCATTTTTTCGCCTAACGCTTCAGGCTGCGGACCGCGTTAGCGGGTGATCTTCACCCGATAAA
>NZ_SRLE01000026.1 GCF_004745945.1 Mangrovimicrobium sediminis
CTTGGCTTGGCTTGGCTTGGCGAAAATCCTAGTTAAATTGTGGTACCCGAACTAACCGATGAGTTCACGTTCTCACTGTCTTGACTTGTTATGAGCTTGTATTTACACCAATAGCTCCAACTATAAATAGAGCACCTACAAGCCCCCAAAAAGCAATATAGAGACGCTTCAAGAAGCTACATTTTCTTATCAGCAATTTATCACCCAAGTCCACCGGTCGATTGCTCCGCAGGAAACGCATAAAGAGCCCCTTGGTTGCCGGAGGACCGCTCATGAACATTGATGGCTGACCCATCGCAATATATTCTTCAGTATGATTGTCTCGCAGATATTTAAAAAGCCTGGAGACGTTGAAAAACCAAACGAGCGTCACTATAAGTATCGAAACAAAAATTAAAATAAACAGGAGAGCAACGATAGTTTTCAAATGTCTAGACCCATCTACCTCTCATAACGACGCCAGCACGGGACGCGATGTGGGGAAAAGCCCCGAAATGGAGGTCCGCGCGCTGCGCAGCAGCGCTATAGTGCTTGGCACTGCTATGGCTTGTTTCAGAGCAGTTCGTAAAGCGCCTCAAACCCGCCCTCCACATATTTAACAATTATGAATGGCAAAATACCGCCGATCATGCAACCCCAGAATAACGCGAATACCACGGCGTTTTCTTGCTTTCTCTCTGTAGGCCAGACGGAATCAGTAATCACCACCACTATGATCATGACCAAACTAAGTAGCGCCAAAAGGTAGCCTACAAAGCTAGATATATAAGCTCCTGCCCAAACCAAGACCGAAACTATCAACGCACCAATTAATGAGTGTGGTTTTGGTTTGGTGTAGCTGCCGCTTCTTAACATCAATTCAATCCATCCGCTATTTCTCCAAGCGCTTCAAGCAGGGGCCCGCGGAAGCGCCCTTGCTGCCTTGACTTGTTATGCGATTTTTAGAAAATCTCTTTTTCTTCAGCTACCCAGAATGGAGAGTTTTCCAAGTCTATAAATTGCTTTTCGTCTTCAATTAAGGTGACTAGCGCCTTTAAAGCTGCCTCATCCTGGCCAAGAGACGAAAGTACCTCCATTGACTCAAACCATGCTTCGCCAATACCGTCAAACATTTCTGGGCCACCTCTAGATGCTCTTAGAGATTCACTCACTTCGTTGTCGATCGAATGCGATTGGACGTATCTAGCAATCTTTAGGTCGTCTTTCAGCTCCTTGATGAGATTTGCATGTTCGTTGTACCAGTATTCAAAGAATTCCTTTCTTGTAATACCGACTTTTCTTTTTATACAGATTGTAGTTTTAATCATCAATATTCCCACTTAGCTACGTTCGCATAACGCCCTTATAACGGGCCGCAACGCAGGCGTGAAACGCCGGAGTGGAGGTCCGAGCCAGCTTGCTGGCGGGCGTTGATTAGCTTGTTATGTGTACTACTTTTCAATGGACGCTGTTAGAACAACAAAACCCATTTGGTTTGTATCTCCTTGGGGAGACTTAATATCCTCTGATATATATTCAGCATGAATATTCGCAAATTTTCTTGCGGCCAATTTTTCGATAATTTCATCTAGAGGGCGTATATTGAAGCCATGTTCGCTAAAGGGCATACGCTGAAGTAGGCCCTGAGGCCTTAGACCAAAAACAATTCGCCCACCTGCAACCAGCCAGTTAGCTATTTTTTGAAAAAGTAAGTCTAAATCGTCAATGAAGTAAAGGACATTTACAGCCAGCAGCCCATTAATTTTCCTTTGCGGAATGTCAGCCTCTAAACAGTTTCCAATTTTTATATCTATGATTTCTGGATTTATTTGGCTTAGTATCGTTAAGGCTTCAGATGCCATTGTCTCAGAATGCTCTAAACCAATGTATCTTCCTTCATTTCCCACAGCCTCGACAATCGGGCATGACAAAGCGCCATTTCCCAGCCCGATTTCGAGTATAGCTTCTCCATTTACGGGAGATAAGCAAGATATACAACGAGAAATCATAACCGCATTGCTTTCATTCATTCTTTCACCAAACAAGACGCCGTTTTCACCACTTGGGCATGAAAGTTGATTCGCCACTTCCTTTAAATCATTTTTGTTCATTCACTCAATCTCTCTTATTGTGCTGGAAGAACATAACGCTGTGCTAACCTGCCGGGCGTAGTGGAGCCGACTTTTGATAAAATGAGCACAGCGAATCAAAAGTGGGTGGAGCGTAGCTGGGTCAGGTTGTGCACTTTGTTATAGCAAATTGAGCTCTATAAGCTTTTATTCATTGACTCTGTGTAAGGCACATATTTTGTTGCCATAGGGGTCTCGCAAATAGGCCACATACAACCTACCAAAGACATTTTCTCGAATTCCTGGCGGCTCTTCGCATTCACTGCCTCCATTCGCAATACCTACAGCATGCCATTCGTCAACTTTACTAGGTGAATCCGCAATAAAACCAATTGTGCCTCCATTTGCATGAGTCATCGACCGGCCATCAATTGGCTTTGATATGGCAAAGACACCAGACTTAGCTATATAAAAACAACGACCCTTTTCATCAATAATCCCTTCGCGATAGCCTAGTACGTCTAGCAATTTATCGTAAAACACTTTGGATAATTCAACATTATCACTACCTACCATTACGTGACTGAACATATCGATTGTATATCCGTTTAAATTATTGAAATTTGAATATGATACTCGGCGCTGTAACGCCGCGCACAAAAGGAGACAATTGCCGGAGGTCCGTTGCTGCGCCTTGTTAGCACTATATGCCTAAAAATGGGAAATTCTCTTTGATATCTTTCTGGAAGCGAGTATCTGAACAATACCTAAGAACCCAAGGTACATATTCTGAACTCCCTCCATCAAAGGAATTAGCTTTTGAAATACCAGCATCGCCCAACTTAATTATCAATCCGCTCACGAGGTCAACAAACTGGAAAAAGCCTTTTACGATAACCTCTGCGTCTTTATCAGCTGACTCTTCCAGCTCGATATCCTCCCCGAAACAGTCATGAGGACTTTCTAATACCTTGATGATTGACAGTATCCAGTCAACATCACTTTCATTCAATTTATTCGATAGCTCAAGAATCTCTTGCTCTGGGATGCTTCCTGCCCGAAGTTTCTGAAATATCTTTTTTAGCTCAACTTCCTTCTCCATACGTTCTCTCCTAGGTGTGACCGCTTCAAGCAGGGGCCCGCGTTAGCGGGTCCCGGCGCGAAGCGCTGATCTTCACCCGATAAAACGGACACTGGATTAGGCCGCATCAGCTTCATACTCGGCAGGGTGATCTTCACCCGATAAAACGGACACTGGATTAGGCCGCATCAGCTTCATACTCGGCAGGGCCCATATAAGCAATTCCAGAATCCAGACTCTCCTGATTGTAGAAGCCGTTGATATACGATGCGAGAGCTGAGCGAAGCGCCGGTTCATTTG
>NZ_SRLE01000027.1 GCF_004745945.1 Mangrovimicrobium sediminis
AGATGTGTATAAGAGACAGCTACCTGTTCCCGGTAACCACCGCCCTGTGAATGAGTGAGGCCATGCCGCATACCGACACCCAGACCCGCAATATCCGCCTGACCGTCGCCGGCGTCCTGCTGTTCATCCTGGTGGTGATCTTCAGCTTCGTGCACCGCATGCAGCAGCCGCGCATCATGACCACGGGCGAGATGAAGGCCAACGGCTTCTACCTGCTGGATACCCCGCGCAATTTCGGCGAAGTCCAGCTCGTGGACCACCGCGGAGAACCTTTCACCCGTGCCCAGCTGGAGGGGCACTGGACCTTTGTGTTCTTTGGTTTTACCCACTGCCCCGACGTCTGTCCGACCACCATGGCGTTCCTCAACACGCTGATGCAGAGCCTGGAAGGCACGGAAGGCGAAGATACCCGGGTGGTGATGGTCACCGTGGACCCGGCGCGTGATACGGTGGAGCAGCTGGCCCAGTACGTGCCCTTTTTCAACGAGGATTTTATCGGCGTGACCGGGGAATTCCCGGACATCTACCGCTTCGCGACCGCCCTCAACGCGCCCTTCCGCAAGGTGCCGGGCCAGGGCGAGGACTACCAGGTCGAGCACAGTGCTAATGTGGTACTTATAAATCCCAAAGGGGACTACCATGGTTTCTTCCGCGCGCCACTGGACCTCGGCAAGATGAAAGGCACCTATCGCTCGGCGCGCGCTCTCTGGGACTATTGACCCTCGGCGTGGGTAAAAGGCAGATAAACCGGCAACTATTGAAACAGTAAGCGCTTGCATACCTGCGCGGCAGGCAGCGCGCTGCGAAGGAGAGCCAAGTGAGTTCCAAAAAGGACAAAACCCCTCCCCTGGTGCTGGTTGACGGCTCCTCCTACCTGTACCGGGCGTTCCACGCACTGCCCATGCTGACCACCTCTGAAGGCCAGCACACCGGCGCGGTACGCGGCGTGATCAGCATGCTGCGCCGCCTCAAGGCGGACTACCCCGACTCGCCCATCGCCGTGGTTTTCGATGCCAGCGGCAAGACCTTCCGCGACGAGATCTTCGAGCAGTACAAGGCGCATCGCCCGCCCATGCCCGGGGAGCTGCGCGAGCAGGTCGAACCCATCCACGCCATCGTGCGCGCCATGGGCCTGCCCCTGCTGTGCGTGCCCGGCGTGGAGGCGGACGACGTCATCGGCACCCTCGCCCGCCAGGCCAGCGCCGCCGGCCGCGCGGTGGTCATCTCCACCGGCGACAAGGACATGGCGCAGCTGGTGGATGAGCACACCACGCTGGTCAACACCATGACCGACACTACCCTGGACCCCGCCGCGGTGGAGGAGAAGTTCGGTATTCCCCCGCAGCGGGTGATCGACCTGCTGGCCCTGATGGGCGACAAGGTGGACAATATTCCCGGCGTCGCCGGGGTCGGCGAGAAGACCGCGCTGGCGCTGTTGCAGGGGCTGGGCGGGCTGGAGGAGATCTCCGCGTCCCTGGACCAGGTGGCGGGGCTGTCCTTCCGCTGTCTCTTATACACATCTGACGCTGCC
>NZ_SRLE01000028.1 GCF_004745945.1 Mangrovimicrobium sediminis
GAGGCCCCTTTCAGCAACTGGACCAGAGAGCTGGGCAAGACGAAAGAACACACTACTCCGGCGTAGCTAAAGTGAGCCGAACGATCGAAGATTTTTGACATATATGTCCCCTTCATCGGACATCTTGAAACCTCTGAGTGGCGCCGAAGCATAGTGGCCGCGATGCAAAATAACGCCGCCAGCAGCGGGCGCACAGACCGCGCAGCGGTTTGGGCGTCCGGCGAC
This sequence comes from Mangrovimicrobium sediminis, assembly GCF_004745945.1. GTDB lineage: Bacteria > Pseudomonadota > Gammaproteobacteria > Pseudomonadales > Halieaceae > Mangrovimicrobium > Mangrovimicrobium sediminis. The sequence continues at coordinate 226 of NZ_SRLE01000028.1, forward strand.
CGAAGGGAGCGAACTGCCTGGCCTTGTTATGTGGCACGACGGATGCCTGATTGGAAAACCTGCATATTAGCCCTCATGCACAACGTCCTTGGCAACTGACAATTCGGTTGCGGACTCTGCCCAACCAAGATGCTGCATGTGCCAACCCAACTTTGAACCACAAGGGAGTGGCGAAAGGCTGAGCCATGCCACCGGAAGATGACGCTGGCAGCCGAGAGATAAAGAATGCCTGGGTAACCAACGAATGCATTTGCTTAATCCCCACTTGCAACTACCACATAACGCTTCAAGCAGGGGCCCGCGTTAGCGGGTCCCGGCGCGAAGCGCCCTTGCTGCCTTGCTTTGTTATATTGCCGCTTCATCACCGAAACAATTGCTTGAGTTTTGAACCAAGGATTTCGGGTGAGATTGGAACGGAAATTTCTTCATCATTGTCAGTGAACACTACAATCGAGTCAGAACCGTACTCCTGACGTACAGTTACACCGCGTTTCAACCTTTCAAACTGGGATATCGATCTACAGCCAAAATACTTTATAAGATTATTATTTATCTCTTCCCACTCCGAAGCATATATAGCTCTCCCCAAACTGCAGTACTCATCGAGCGCCTCCAATACTTGAAGTGCTAAATCGACATCACTTAATTCAAGTGATGTCTCTTTTGGCGGCATCAGGAGGACTCTCGGTCCGTTTGCATATTTCTGCCTGCCAATGTAGAGCGTATTTTTTACCATAAAGACTGAACAGAATTTGTGAGTTTGAGTGTTGCTCATGAGGCAATATAACGCTGAGCGGCAGC
>NZ_SRLE01000029.1 GCF_004745945.1 Mangrovimicrobium sediminis
GCTCAGGGACTGACCCGCCCCTACCCCTGTGGCATACTCTGCGGGCTATTTTTCCGGAGTCTCCCGCCGTGCACAGTGCCGCTGACGTCACCCAGCTGATTGGCAACACCCCCCTGCTCCACCTGCGCAAGGTGTCGGAGCTGACCGGCTGCACCATCCTCGGCAAGGCGGAATTCCTCAACCCCGGCGGCTCGGTCAAGGACCGCACCGCCCTGGGCATCATCCGCGCCGCCGAGGCCGCCGGGGTTGAGGAATTCCGCCTTGCCGAGGATGGTGCAGCCGGTCAGCTCCGACACCTTGCGCAGGTGGAGCAGGGGGGTGTTGCCAATCAGCTGGGTGACGTCAGCGGCACTGTGCACGGCGGGAGACTCCGGAAAAATAGCCCGCAGAGTATGCCACAGGGGTAGGGGCGGGTCAGTCCCTGAGCTCGGTGCGGTCGTCGATATGCTCCAGCGGCAGCTGGGTGCGCTGCACCACACGGCGCAGTTCGAAGCTGGAATGCACGCCGGTGACACCGGGAATCCGGGTCAGCTTGCCGAGCAGGAAGCGCTCGTAATACTCCATGTCGGGGATCACCGCCTTGAGCAGGTAATCGGCGCTCTGGCCGGTGACCACCGAACACTCCATGACCTCCGGATAGCTGCTCACCTCGTTCTCGAAGGTCTCGAAGCGGTCCGGGGTGTGGCGGTCCATGCTGATGCCGATGTAGGCGGTCAGTTTCAGGCCCAGCCGCGACTGGTCGAGCAGGGTGACGTGGCCGCGGATCAGGCCGGATTCCTCCAGCCGTTTTACCCGGCGGGCGCAGGGGGTGGGGGATAGCCCCACCGTTTCGGCCAGTTCCAGGTTGGTGATACGCGCGTTGCGCTGCATGGCGGAGAGGATCCGGCGGTCCGTGCGGTCCAGTTTCATCGTGTTCTCCGGGCGTGTTGGTTCGCCCAGCATACTGCCGGAAAGGTTGTAAATCACCATTTCGAAGTCACTTGTTAGAGAAAAACACCATTTACTTGCGGTAAGTGCGAGATATTTGCAGCAATACACTCGGCGTGCGCGGTTATACTGCTCTCCAGGCTGACCACCTTGCCCCCGTTCCCCCGCCGCACGGCTTACCGGCTCGCGGCGTGGCACACCGCCCCACAAGGGCGATGGAACGGGGGCCAGCCTTCTCTTGGATATTCGACGGGATTCCGGCCATGACCAGGTTCGACCACAGCAAGTACCAGCCCTTCCAGCCGATCCGCAAAGCGGACCGCCGCTGGCCCGACCAGGTGATCGAGCGCGCGCCGCGCTGGTGCAGCGTGGACCTGCGCGACGGCAACCAGGCGCTGATCGAGCCGATGACCACACGGCAGAAGTCGCGCCTGTGGGACCAACTGGTGAAGGTGGGCTTCAAGGAGATCGAAGTCGGCTTCCCCTCCGCCTCCAGCCACGACTACGACTTCGTGCGCGACCTGATCGACAACGA
>NZ_SRLE01000003.1 GCF_004745945.1 Mangrovimicrobium sediminis
CAACACGAATTGTTCTTGAACAAGGTAAGTAAAGCTGGGGCTTTGGACTGAGGTTCGGCACCAGGTCTTTCTTGGGAGGGCGTGGTGGAGGATACAGTTCATAGATAAATGTTCTGTGACGCCGCTTACTCAATTCGGCGGTGTCACACGAGTTGTAATACACACTGTGACTTAAGCGTCACAACATCCGGCGGGCACATACTTTGATCGGTATGTGTCTCACCATCCGGCCTAATGCATAAGGGGGTCGGGTGGAGTCTTCTTGAAGTCCCTGTTGGTATAAGGGGGCGTCCAGATAACTTTGGTTATATGGTCAAGTGACTAAGCGTATACGGTGGATGCCTTGGCAGTCAGAGGCGATGAAGGACGTTGGAGCCTGCGAAAAGTCTCGGGGAGGTGGCAACCAACCTTTGATCCGGGAATGTCCGAATGGGGAAACCCACCTGTTGTAAGGCAGGTATCGTTAACTGAATACATAGGTTAACGAGGCGAACGCGGGGAACTGAAACATCTAAGTACCCGTAGGAACAGAAATCAATTGAGATTCCCCCAGTAGCGGCGAGCGACCGGGGAGGAGCCTGCAAGTGATAGCTTGTGCGTTAGTGGAACGGTCTGGAAAGTCCGGCGATAGAGGGTGATAGCCCCGTACACGAAAACGCGCTTGTGGTACTGAGCTTGCGACAAGTAGGACGGCACACGTGATATGTTGTCTGAAGATGGGGGGACCATCCTCCAAGGCTAAATACTCCTGACTGACCGATAGTGAACCAGTACCGTGAGGGAAAGGCGAAAAGAACCCCGGAGAGGGGAGTGAAATAGAACCTGAAACCGTATACGTACAAGCAGTGGGAGCCCCTTCGTGGGGTGACTGCGTACCTTTTGTATAATGGGTCAGCGACTTATTGTCTGTAGCAAGCTTAACCGTTTAGGGGAGGCGTAGGGAAACCGAGTCTTAATAGGGCGATTCAGTTGCAGGCAATAGACCCGAAACCGGGCGATCTATCCATGGCCAGGCTGAAGGTTGGGTAACACTAACTGGAGGGCCGAACCCACTAATGTTGAAAAATTAGGGGATGAGCTGTGGATCGGAGTGAAAGGCTAATCAAGCCCGGAGATAGCTGGTTCTCCTCGAAATCTATTTAGGTAGAGCGTCGTGTCTAACCCTGGGGGGTAGAGCACTGTTTGGGCTAGGGGGTCATCCCGACTTACCAACCCCATGCAAACTCCGAATACCCAGGAGTTCAATCACGGCAGACAGACGGCGGGTGCTAACGTCCGTCGTCGAGAGGGCAACAACCCAGACCGCCAGCTAAGGTCCCCAAACACTATTAAGTGGGAAACGATGTGGGAAGGCTTAGACAGCTAGGAGGTTGGCTTAGAAGCAGCCACCCTTTAAAGAAAGCGTAATAGCTCACTAGTCGAGTCGGCCTGCGCGGAAGATGTAACGGGGCTAAATAGTGTACCGAAGCTGCGGATGCCACTTTGTGGCATGGTAGAGGAGCGTTCTGTAAGCCGTTGAAGGTGAACCGGGAGGTTTGCTGGAGGTATCAGAAGTGCGAATGCTGACATGAGTAACGACAAGGGGGGTGAAAAACCTCCCCGCCGGAAGATCAAGGTTTCCTGCGCAACGCTAATCGGCGCAGGGTGAGTCGGCCCCTAAGGCGAGGCAGAAATGCGTAGTCGATGGGAAGCAGGTTAATATTCCTGCACTTCTTGTTATTGCGATGGAGGGACGGAGAAGGCTAGGCCAGCGCGGCGTTGGTTGTCCGCGTTTAAGGTTGTAGGCTGGTGACTTAGGTAAATCCGGGTTGCCTTAAGGCCGAGAGCTGATGACGAGTCCAAGGGGAGACCCGCGGATGAAGTGGTTGATGCCCTGCTTCCAGGAAAAGCTTCTAAGCTTCAGGTAACAAGGAACCGTACTGTAAACCGACACAGGTGATCAGGTAGAGAATACCAAGGCGCTTGAGAGAACTCGGGTGAAGGAACTAGGCAAAATGGTACCGTAACTTCGGGAGAAGGTACGCCGGTTTTGGTGATGGGACTTGCTCCCTGAGCTGAGGCTGGCCGAAGTGACCAGGTGGCTGCGACTGTTTATTAAAAACATAGCACTCTGCAAACACGTAAGTGGACGTATAGGGTGTGACGCCTGCCCGGTGCCGGAAGGTTAATTGATGGGGTTAGCTTCGGCGAAGCTCTTGATCGAAGCCCCGGTAAACGGCGGCCGTAACTATAACGGTCCTAAGGTAGCGAAATTCCTTGTCGGGTAAGTTCCGACCTGCACGAATGGCGTAACGATGGCCACACTGTCTCCACCCGAGACTCAGTGAAATTGAAATCGCTGTTAAGATGCAGTGTACCCGCGGCTAGACGGAAAGACCCCGTGAACCTTTACTACAGCTTTGCACTGGACTTTGACCTTACTTGTGTAGGATAGCTGGGAGGCTTTGAAGCAGTGGCGCCAGCCATTGTGGAGCCGACCTTGAAATACCAGCCTGGTAATGTTGGGGTTCTAACCTGGGTCCCTTATCGGGATCGGGGACAGTGTATGGTGGGTAGTTTGACTGGGGCGGTCTCCTCCCAAAGTGTAACGGAGGAGCACGAAGGTGCGCTAATCATGGTCGGAAATCATGAGGTTAGTGTAAAGGCACAAGCGCGCTTGACTGCGAGTCTGACAAGACGAGCAGGTACGAAAGTAGGTCTTAGTGATCCGGTGGTTCTGTATGGAAGGGCCATCGCTCAACGGATAAAAGGTACTCCGGGGATAACAGGCTGATACCGCCCAAGAGTTCACATCGACGGCGGTGTTTGGCACCTCGATGTCGGCTCATCACATCCTGGGGCTGAAGCCGGTCCCAAGGGTATGGCTGTTCGCCATTTAAAGTGGTACGCGAGCTGGGTTTAGAACGTCGTGAGACAGTTCGGTCCCTATCTGCCGTGGGCGTTGGAGAATTGAGGGAAGCTGCTCCTAGTACGAGAGGACCGGAGTGGACGAACCTCTGGTGTTCCGGTTGTATCGCCAGATGCATTGCCGGGTAGCTATGTTCGGACGGGATAACCGCTGAAAGCATCTAAGCGGGAAGCCCCTCCCAAGATGAGTTCTCCCTGGGGACTTGATCCCCCTAAAGGGCCGTGGAAGACCACCACGTTGATAGGCTGGGTGTGGAAGCGTTGTAAGGCGTTAAGCTAACCAGTACTAATTGCCCGTGAGGCTTGACCATATATCCTAAGTTATTTGTGCTGACCGAGCGTCAAGCAACGGACCTGACGGTCGTTGTTGCCGCGACCGGGTAAGCCGAAGAAGACGACGACGGATGTTGTGACAAGTCATGGTGTGAGTACACCGAAGGACAGACAGCTTGATTTACCGCCTTATTTGACGGCCAGTAGGCACTGCGACAGCAGGTAAGACCGAATCCCGTCAAGCCAGTTTGCCTGGCGACCATAGAGCATTGGAACCACCTGACCCCATCCCGAACTCAGTAGTGAAACGATGCATCGCCGATGGTAGTGTGGGGTCTCCCCATGTGAGAGTAGGTCATCGCCAGGCTCCTAAAATGGAAAAGGGCCACCCCGTCTGGGGTGGCCCTTTTGCATTTTGGAAGTGAGGATCTGCTGTTACTACAAAGGGTCCATGTGAGCGACCCTGCACCGCAGGTGCGGGGTTGGGCGCCGCAGGCGGTCGAGCGCGACCCCGGGCACAGCGATCACAAGCAACGCTTGGGACCCACAAGGTCATGGGAAATACAAAGCATCCACCTGGGGCGGTGCGTTGGTGTACCTCTGGCCCGATTTCCAGTAGCCTTTAAGCAATTCTCGGAAGATCTACATGACGCCTTGTGGCTAGTGCCCCGTGGTATTCCGGTATTGACCATTACAAGGAGGTAGTCATGGTGCGACTAGTTAGAATTTTGTGTTCACTCGTTTGTCTGTTTCCGTTTACCGCGACGGCAGCCCCAATCGTACTTTTCGACAGCGATTTCAGTTCGGCCGAGGACGTTGGCGATATCGTAGACGGAGGCTATGTACTGGATACCTGGGCGGGAAATCCCTCAATCGAAAACGGCGCACTAAAATTCAATCTCGACCAGGGTTCGTATGAGCAGGTACGCCTTTACACCAGTGGCGTTGCGGCGGCGTACCATGTTGAATTTGATCTGCTAACCGAGAATCTGGTGGGTTCGGATCATGCGTTTAGTGTTTTGATGAGTAACAGCCCGGTACAGAATCTCAACTTCACCGGGTGCTGCTACAACCGGATCGACACCTACAATCCGCAAACTTCGACCCCATTTGATAGTATCGCTACTCTCATTGATGGCCAGTCGATTCATGTCGAGATCGACATCGATATGGTTCTCGGAAAATGGTCAATCCTGCTCGCAGGGGAAGGTTCATCAGGAAGTCTCCTGGATGACGAATTCTATGCGGGGGACGGGGAGTTGAGTTCCATCAACTTTAATCTTTCGCCTTCCATCGCCGGCACCAGCCCGGATCCCGCGGTTGCTGTTTACCTCGACAACCTGAATATCACCATGTCACCGGTCCCACTGCCTGCGACGATGTGGCTATTTGCAGTTTCTATGCTGGTTTTGACGTTGTTGCGTCGAGCGCGCCGGATATACGACGGCTTCCGGACTGTCGTCGGTCTGCGAGTAACTTAACCGGAAGCCGAGTCCGTGACACGTACTCGTGCTTGAGTGCGGGCTGGGAGGGCGCCGCTGCCTCCGCGACTCCCGATACAAAAAAACTGAAAAATTCGCGGCCCGTCGACTTACATCTCATTACACAAAACTTAGGGGCCGCTATATTCCCCGGCCTGGAGTTCTACTATTAACTAGGGTTTTGGATTTAAACAAAAGTAAGTAATAACAATAAGATAGGATCACTGTCCGGAAGTTGTGCGTGGGGCCGTGCGCGGTTGGCTAGTGAATAGTCGTGAAATTTGTAGCAGCGGTCACGCAAGGGGCCGTCTTGGTCGATTGTGTTTCTGCAGCTCTAGACTACGTTTCCCCCACCCGAGCGTCGCTGCTTTCGCAACGACGTAGCGGTCGCCAGGAAGGCGGCGTTCGGTCCATGTTTCGACCACTGTAAATGGAGTTTGCTGACCATGACCCCTGTCTCACTGTTTACGCGCTGGTGTACGGCGCTAATCCTCACGCTGGGGGCCGGCATGTTGCACGCCGCCTCAATCAGCGTCACCCCATCAGCTTCGGTTGTCACCGAAGGGGATGTATTCGACGTCACTATCGAAGGAACCGATTTTACCGACGGTACTATCGGTGGTGGTTTCAGCCTGAGCTGGGATGCCAGCGTGCTGGAGGTGCAAAGCTATACCCTCACCTTCGTCGGTGACCAGACCTTCGGCCAGGCGGGTACGCTGGACAATGTCGCGGGCACTTTGATGAACGCTGATGTGACCAGCCTCAATGGCACTGCCAACGCGGCCTTCCAGATTGCCTCGATCACCTTTGCGGCAATCGGTACCGGTAACACCCTGCTAGACCTTGCCATTGGCACCTTCCCCGGTGGCAGCCCTCGCGTGTGGGCTGATGCAACCGGTTTCAACGACACCAATCCGTTGTTCTACGACGGCAAGGTGGCAGTCAATCCGGTTCCCGTACCCGCAGCCGCCTGGCTGTTCGGTTCTGGCCTGTTGGGCCTGGGTAGTTTGAGCCGCCGCAAGAAATCGGCCAACGCATAACGATAAAACGCGGCCGGGGAAAGTTGTCTTCGCCCCCGGTCGCGGCTGACAGCACCAGTAAACAGTGTTGTCCCGCAAGCGCAGTACGAGTGAAGTTCGCTGAAAAAGCCCTGTGGACGTAGAGCCATAGCGGACTGGAATCCCCCCGTGCCAAGAGCGCCGAGATTCGCCCGATGGTGAATCGCGGAGAGCTTGTTCATTCATGCAACGAGGGTAGTAGATATGCTTTGCGATACGAAAGGAATCCTGGCTGGCACCCGCGCGAAACCGCGCAACCTGCTGGTCATGTCGGCGGCGATACTGGGTATGTATTCGTTCGTCGCCAGTGCGGCGTTAAAGCCGGGGCCCGTGGACACCGCGATTGCCACGGAAATCAGCGGGCCAGAGGAGTTCGACGAATTCAGGCCGGCCCAGGGGGAGCCGGCTGGACCGCCCACCACGATGCCGCCATTGTCATCGATCCCGCCGGTACCGATGCCGGAACCGCCGGCGGCAGGTACCCAGCCAGCGCTGGCCGGACCGGGAATCGGTGTGTCCTATTCCCCGGATACTGGTCGGGTGCAGTTGGGCTCACCTATCCCGGCTGCCTCGGGCGGCTCCGGCCAGGGCGGCTTTTACGCCGGTTCGGACGGTGGCAGTAGCAGCGCTGAACTGGGGCCCGCGTCTTTCGGCTCCAAGTCGCTGGTCACCAATGAGGGTTCGTTTCCCTGGCGGATGAACGTGAAAGTCGCGTTCCGCCGCGGGACGTCCTGGTTCGTGTGCTCAGGCGCCATGCGCGACGCGCGTACCGTGCAACTCGCCGGTCACTGCGTACACGAGGGCAGCGGCGGCAACTGGAACGACGAAACCTGGGTGTTCCCCGCCTGGGATGGCGTTGGCGATATCACCGACTCCGGGGACGAGTACCGGCTGCAACACTTCGGTGCCGCTCGCGGCCAGATCCTCGCCTCCTGGACGGGTTGGACGCAAAACGGCAATTTCGACTACGACTGGGCCGTGGTCGAACTCGACCGTTCGGTGGGCTTCCTCACCGGCTGGTTTGGTTGGGCCTATGGCACCAATTGCCCCTCCAACGTGTTCAACGTGGCGCCCTATCCATCTGAAGGCTGCGGTACGCCGGGCCTGCACAATGGTCGCGACATGTATTACTGGTCGGGCACCATCGACTCCTGCCCGGGCAACCAACTGGAAATCGACACCACGCCCGGTTGTTTCAGCGCGCTGTGGGGAGGTGAGAGTGGTAGCAACCTGTACCTCATCGATGGCGACAATCGTTATGTGCGGGGTATCGCCTCCACCTCGAATCGCACCACCATCGGCCGCTACGTCAACATCCTGCAGTCCTGGGTGGACTACGTAAACGGCGACTTCCTGCCCAATTACGGCCGCGGCGCGACCTTTGACCTCGAGGCGCTGGACATGAACGTGTCTCCGACGGTGCTGCAGGCGGGTGGCAGTGCGACCAGTGTGCTCAACCACCTGGCGGCAAACGGTACCAACGGCAGCAAGAATGCGACCCACGGTTTCGATGTGCGCCTCTCCACCAACGACCTGATCAGCGCCGGTGATACCCTGCTGAGTCAGCAGACCTATGCCTGGAATTTCGCCGGTGTGGGCTCGGTGCGGGTCAATATGGGCCAGGTGAGCATCCCGGAAGGTGTTCCCCCGGGGACCTACTGGCTGGGCGTGCTGTACGATGGCGCCACGGACGGGAACAGCAGCAACAACGACTCGTCCTACTGGGATGCGGTGCAGGTGACTGTTACCCAGGAGACCAACCCGCCGACCCCCAACCCGATGGGCTTCTCCGTCGTCCCCTATGCGCTGGATACCAACCAGATCAATATGACGGCGTTGACGGCGACCGACCCCTCCGGCGGTGTGCAGTACTACTTTGACTTCACCTCCAGCCCCACGGGCGGGACCGGTGGCAGCGACTCCGGCTGGCAGGACAGTCCGGTCTACACGGACGGCTTGCTGCAGCGCAACCACAACTACTGTTACCGCGTGTATGCCCGGGATACGTACTCGAACCAGACCCAGCCTTCGCGTAGCTTCTGCGCTACCACGATGGACGACACTGATTCCGACCGGGACGGGGTGCCGGACTACAAGGACAACTGCGTCAAAGTCCCCAACCCGAGCCAGTGCGACGGCGATGGCGACGGTTTCGGCAACCACTGCGACCCGGATTTCAACAACGACGGGATCGTCAACGGCCTGGATGTCGGTCCGCTCAAGAAGGCATTCGGTACCTCCGACAAGATCGTCGACCTCAACTGCGACGGTATCGTCAACAGCCTGGATATCGGTCCCCTGAAGTCGCTGTTCGGCGGCCCGCCCGGACCCAGCGGCATCGCGCCCTGAGTCGGCCGGCCACCGACGCTCCCCGGCCGCCCGCAGCCCAGCTGCGGGCGGCCATTTTTCATCCAATCCAGGCCCTGGGGGCGGTTGACTACGTCACTGCGCATCTATAGAATGCCGCCTCCTCTTTCCGGGGTGGTCTTTTGCGTCCTGTTGAACAGGTTCGCTGGCTGTCATCAACCGGCAATGGGAAGTGGTTATAACGCCACGTATTTACACGATTTTCTGGAGTTCAACGTAATGGCAACGATCAACCAATTGGTTCGTAAGCCGAGAAAACGCAAAGTAGACAAGAGCGACGTACCGGCTCTGCAGGGTTGCCCCCAGCGCCGCGGCGTTTGCACTCGCGTCTACACCACGACCCCGAAGAAGCCGAACTCCGCACTGCGTAAAGTCTGCCGTGTGCGCCTGACCAACGGTTACGAGGTTTCCTCGTACATCGGCGGTGAAGGCCACAACCTGCAGGAGCACAGTGTGGTTCTAATTCGCGGCGGTCGTGTAAAGGACTTGCCCGGTGTGCGTTATCACACCGTACGCGGCAGCCTGGATACCTCCGGTGTGGCAGATCGCCGCAACGGTCGTTCCAAGTACGGTGCCAAGCGTCCCAAGTAAGTCCTGCGAGCGTAAGCCGGCTTATAGAAAGTACAAAGTAAGGCCGAACCCCTGCCTCCCCCGCCTTTGTGGCAGGTCGGTGTTCGGATCAACCTGAAGCATAGAGAGGCCCAAGATGCCGAGAAGACGAGTAGTCGCCAAGCGCGAGGTATTGCCTGATCCCAAATTTGGCAATGTGACCCTGGCGAAATTCATGAACCACGTGATGGTCAGTGGTAAAAAATCAGTCGCAGAAACCATTGTTTATGGTGCTCTGGACATCGTTCAGGAAAAACTGAACAAAGATCCCATCGAAGCCTTCGACGAAGCGCTGGAAAACATCGCCCCCATGGTGGAGGTGAAGTCACGCCGCGTCGGTGGTGCTACCTACCAGGTGCCGGTCGAGGTACGTCCCTCCCGTCGCGTAGCGCTGTCCATGCGCTGGCTGGTAGAGTACGCGCGCAACCGCGGCGAGAAGTCCATGCGCCAGCGCCTGGCGGGCGAGATTATCGACGCCTCCCAGGGCAAGGGAAACGCTGTGAAGAAGCGCGAAGACGTGCACCGCATGGCGGAAGCCAACAAGGCTTTCTCTCACTACCGTTTCTAATCTACTGCCCAACCACTTTGTAACCGGGAGTCAATCGTGGCACGCAAAACACCTATCAAGCGATACCGCAATATCGGTATCTGCGCTCACGTGGATGCTGGTAAAACCACTACCACCGAGCGCGTTCTTTTCTACACCGGCCTGTCGCACAAAATCGGTGAAGTGCACGATGGCGCGGCCACCATGGACTGGATGGAGCAGGAACAGGAGCGCGGTATCACCATTACCTCCGCTGCGACCACCTGCTTCTGGCGCGGTATGGACGCCCAGTTTGATGAGCACCGCATCAACATCATCGACACCCCCGGACACGTGGACTTCACCATCGAGGTGGAGCGTTCCCTGCGCGTACTGGACGGTGCCGTAGTGGTACTGTGCGGCTCCTCCGGTGTGCAGCCGCAGACCGAGACTGTCTGGCGCCAGGCCAACAAGTACGAAGTTCCGCGCATGGTATTCGTCAACAAGATGGACCGTGCGGGCGCCAACTTCAAAATGGTCATCAAGCAGCTCAAGGATCGTCTCGGCGCCAACGCCGTGCCCATCCAGATGACCATCGGCGCCGAGGACGAGTTCAAGGGCGTTGTCGACCTGGTCAAGAACAAGGCCATCATCTGGAGCGAGGAAGACATGGGCATGACTTTCGAGTACGCGGACGTACCGGAAGACATGGTCGATGAAGTCGAGGAAATGCGCGAATTCATGATCGAGGCCGCTGCTGAAGCGACCGAAGAGCTCATGGAGAAGTACCTCGAGGAAGGCGAACTGACCGAAGCCGAGATCAAGGCCGGCCTGCGTGCGCGCACCCTGGCCAACGAGATCATCCCGGTCCTGGGCGGCTCCGCGTTCAAGAACAAGGGTGTACAGGCCGTGCTCGACGCGGTGATCGAGTACATGCCGTCACCCACCGAGGTGAAGGCGATCGAAGGTCACCTGCTGGACCGCGACGAAACCCCCGCGACCCGTGAAGCTGACGACGACGCTCCGTTCGCCGCGCTGGCGTTCAAGATCGCCACCGACCCCTTCGTCGGTACCCTGACCTTCTTCCGCGTGTACTCCGGCAAGCTGGAGTCCGGCACCGGTGTGTACAACTCGGTGAAGGAAAAGAAAGAGCGTGTAGGCCGTATGGTGCAGATGCACTCCAACAGCCGCGAGGAAATCAAGGAAGTACTGGCGGGCGACATCGCCGCTGCGGTCGGCCTCAAGGATGTGACCACGGGTGACACCCTGTGCAGCCAGGACGAGCCGATTGTTCTCGAGCGTATGGAATTCCCCGAGCCGGTTATCTCGGTTGCTGTTGAGCCGAAGTCCAAGCCGGACCAGGAGAAAATGGGTATCGCCCTGAGCAAGCTGGCCCAGGAAGACCCCTCCTTCCGTGTGAAGACCGACGAAGAGACCGGCCAGACCATTATCTCCGGTATGGGCGAACTGCACCTGGACATCATCGTCGATCGTATGCGTCGCGAGTTCAACGTGGAAGCCAACATCGGTAAGCCGCAGGTGGCTTACCGCGAAGCGATCCGCAACAAGTGCGAAATCGAAGGCAAGTTTGTGCGCCAGTCCGGTGGTCGCGGTCAATACGGTCACGTCTGGGTGCGTTTCGAGCCGGCGGAAGACGCCGACGCCGAAGGCCTGGAATTCGTCAACGAGATCGTCGGTGGTGTGGTTCCCAAGGAATACATCCCCGCGGTGCAGAAGGGTATCGAGGAGCAGATGCAGAACGGCGTACTCGCCGGCTACCCGCTGCTCGGCCTGAAAGCTTCCCTGTACGATGGCTCGTTCCACGACGTGGACTCCAACGAAATGGCGTTCAAGATCGCCGCATCCATGGCCACCAAGAAGCTGGCAGAGCAGGGCGGTGCGGTACTGCTCGAGCCGATCATGGCCGTAGAAGTGGTAACGCCCGAAGAAAACATGGGTGATGTGGTCGGTGACCTCAACCGTCGCCGCGGCCTGATCGGCGGCATGGACGAGAACCCGTCCGGCAAGGTTGTGACCGCGGAAGTGCCGCTGGCCGAGATGTTCGGCTACGCCACCGACCTGCGTTCAGCAACCCAGGGCCGTGCGACCTACACCATGGAGTTCAGCAAGTACGCCGAGGCGCCGAACAACGTCGCTCAGGAAGTCATTGCCAAGACTGCAACCAAGTAACTGACGGGACTCGTCTTATGCTCGGGGTCAGAGCCCTTTTCCGGCTTGCCGGAAAAGGGCTCTGACCCCATAAGGCGGGCCGCAAACCGGAATTCGAACTAGAGGAACCCGAAAATGGGCAAAGCTACTTTTGAACGTACCAAGCCGCACGTCAACGTGGGCACCATCGGTCACGTGGACCACGGCAAGACCACACTGACCGCCGCCCTCACCCGCGTGTGCTCGGAAACCTGGGGCGGCGCTGCCGTCGCGTTTGACGGTATCGACAACGCGCCGGAAGAGAAAGAGCGTGGCATCACCATCGCGACTTCCCACGTGGAGTACGACTCCCCGACCCGCCACTACGCGCACGTCGACTGTCCCGGACACGCCGACTACGTGAAGAACATGATCACCGGTGCCGCGCAGATGGACGGCGCGATCCTGGTGTGTGGCGCCACCGACGGCCCGATGCCGCAGACCCGCGAGCACATCCTGCTGTCCCGCCAGGTTGGCGTACCCTACATCGTCGTGTTCCTGAACAAGGCCGACCTGCTGGCAGAAGACTGCGGCGGTGCGGACTCCGAGGAGTACGAAGAGATGAAAGAACTGGTCGAGATGGAGCTGCGCGAGCTGCTGGACCAGTACGAGTTCCCGGGCGACGACACCCCGATCATCTGCGGTTCCGCGCTGATGGCGCTGAACGGCGAAGACGAGAACGAGCTGGGCACCACCGCGGTGAAGGCGCGACGAAGTCGAGCGTGGGCAGGTGCTGTCGAAGCCGGGTTCTGTAACCCCGCACACCAAGTTCGAGTCTGAGGTTTACGTACTGTCCAAGGAAGAAGGCGGTCGTCACACCCCGTTCTTCAAGGGCTACCGTCCGCAGTTCTACTTCCGCACCACGGACGTGACCGGTTCGGTCGAGCTGCCCGAAGGTGTCGAGATGGTGATGCCGGGTGACAACATCCAGATGGTTGTGACGCTGATCGCGCCGATCGCCATGGAAGAAGGCCTGCGCTTCGCGATCCGCGAAGGTGGCCGTACCGTTGGTGCTGGCGTCGTCGCCAAGATCATCGAATAAGGCATCGAATAGGGCGTCTAGCCTAACCCCAAAAAGCCCGGCACCAGCCGGGCTTTTTTTTGCCTCCAGAAAAGTGGGGTCAGATGCGCCTTTAAATGATGCCAGGAAATTGAGGCCTCGATTGGGCCCTGGCGGCTGATATATCTGCCCAAAATGTGGGGTCAGCTACGACTTTAGATGATGGCAGGATGGTTGAGGCCTGGGAGGGTCTGTACGGCCGATATGCCTGACATCGTCTAAAGTCGTTGCTGTTTCAGGCGAGGAGCGACTCGATGTCCGCGGCGATGCTTGCGGGCTTGTCCAGGGGGGCATAGCGGCGCACGACGTTGCCCTCGCTGTCGACGAGGAACTTGGTGAAGTTCCACTTGATGGCCTTGGTGCCGAGTTTGCCCGGGGCTGCTTTCTTCAGGAAATCATAGAGGGGGTCGGCCGTAGAGCCGTTGACGTCAATCTTGCTGAACATAGGGAAGCTCACGCCGTAGTTCAGCTGGCAGAATTCCTGAATCTCGCTGTCACTGCCCGGGTCCTGCTTGCCGAACTGGTTGCAGGGAAAGCCCAGCACTTCGAGTCCGCGATCGCGGTATTGCTCATACAGCGACTCGAGTCCTTCGAACTGGGGCGTAAAGCCGCACTTGGACGCGGTATTCACAATCAGCAACACCTTGCCCTTGAAGTCGGCCAGGGGCTTTTCTTCTCCGCTCATGGTGCGACAGGTGAAGTCGTAGACGCTGCCGGGCATGGCTCTCTCCTCGATTCCGGGACGTGGCTAGCATAGCACTGATGTGTGTACGCGCGGCAGCGCCGCGCGTATCAGCCCCGGGGAGGAAGGGTGGTTCTCAGGCGGGTTGGGATTGCAGGCGAACCTGGGCGATCAGCAGTTCCAGACGCTTGCGCTGCATCAGCATGGAGTATTCGAGCGCCTGCAGTTTGGTGCGCAGCGCGGCTTTCTCCCACTTGTCCGCCAGTTGCAGTTTTTTCTCGCCGAGGGCGTCACCGAGGGCGGACTTCTTGCGCTCGACACGCTCCGCCTGCAGGCTGGCCCAGGTATTGATGGATTCCTTGTACAGCTGGTATTCGCGCTCCAGTGCGCCCAGCAGGGAGCCGTCGTCGCGGGTGGACGCCAGCGCGGTACGGGCCTTGCGGAACTGGGTGTCGAGAATCGCCCGCTGGATGCGGAAGTTGGGTTCCCGGTGCAGGTTGCTGGCAAGGCCCAGTCGCGAGCACAGGTTGATCATCCACTTGGTCGGGTCCCAGTGCCACCAGCGAATGCCGTTGCGGTAGTCGCGAGCAAACAGGTGGTGGAAGTTGTGGTAGCCCTCGCCGTAGGTCAGGAACGCCAGCAGGTCGTTGTCACGGGCGCTGTTTTCCTCGGTATACGGGCGGCGCCCCCAGAAATGGGCCAGCGAATTGATGAAGAACGTGAAGTGATGATTCACTACCAGCCGCAGCAGGCCTACCAGCAGCAGCGTGCCGATAACATCGCCCAGCGCCAGGCCCAGCAACAGCGGTGCACCCACGTTCATCAACACGGTGAGCGCGATGTAGTGGCGGTGCTGGAACATCACGATCGGATCGGCCTGCAGGTCGGTGGCGTTGCGGAAGTCCGGCTCGTTGCTGCGGTACTCACGCAGCATCCAGCCCATGTGGCTGAACCACAGGCCGCGGCCGGCGGAATAGGGGTCTTTGTCGTTGTCGTCGACGTGGCGGTGGTGGCGGCGGTGGTCAGAGGACCAGATGAGAATGCTGTTCTGCAGCGCGCCGGCGCCCCACAGGGCGAAAAACCACTTCAGCGCCGGGTGCGCTTCGTAGGCCTTGTGCGACCACAACCGGTGATAGCCGCCGGTAATCGACATGCCGTTGAGGTACAGGAAGGCCAGGGCCCACAGCCACTGTGCAACGCTGAAACCGTGGTAGATTCCCCAGGCGGGAACCAGGATCAGCGCCGCGATGGGCAAACCCACGAAAATACTGACGTTGATGGGGTTCAGTGGGGGTAAGCTCTTGCTCATGGCCTACGCCTGGCCTCCTTCCTGATGAAACGGGGTCGTAATGGTAGCGATTTCGGCCAGGCTTGTCGCCTTCCGGCCGCGCCGTGTACAGGCTGGTGATTGGTCTATCGACATGCCGGTGCCCAACTTGAATCTAAAGTATCATGCTCCGCCCCGGGACAGACCCGAAATGTGTGCAAATGACTAACCAGGCGGTATTCACTCGCGGCTCGACCATGCGCCACGTGCTGAACATGACTGCGGCCAGCGCGCTGGGCTTGCTGACCATGTTCGGCGTGGACATGGTGGATATGTATTTCCTGTCCATGCTCGGGGAGCAGGAACTGGCCGCCGCGGTGGGCTTCGCCGGCACTATCATCTTCTTCCTGGTCTCGGTCAGCATCGGCCTGCAGATCGCCCTGGGCGCACTGGTGGCGCGCGCCGAAGGGGCGCATCGCCGCGACCTTGCCCGGCGCTACTGTACCAGCGCGCTGTTGTTCAGCTTCCTCGCCTCGGTGGTCATCAGCTGCATTGGCTGGCTGTACCTGGAGGAGTTGCTGCGCCTGCTCGGCGCCAGCGGCCTGACGTTGGAGTATGCCCTGGCCTATGCGGGTATCCTGCTGCCGAACATGCCGATCCTGGTGCTGGGCATGAGTTGCGCCGCCGGTGTGCGCGCTGTCGGCGACGCGCGGCGCTCCATGTGGGCGACTATCATCGGCTCGCTGGTCAACGCCATACTCGACCCCATCTTCATTTTTGCCCTGGACTGGGGCCTGGAGGGCGCCGCCTGGGCCTCGGCGGTGTCGCGCATGGTGGTGTTCGCGGTGGCCTGGCACGCGCTGCACCGTGTACACGGCCTGCCGCGCAGGATCTCTCGGACCGAGTTCGTCGCCGACCTGCGCCCCATCCTGGCCATCGCCACACCGGCGATTCTCACCAACCTGGCCACACCGATCGGCGGCGGCTTCGTGCTGCGCATCATGTCCCAGTTCGGCGACAGCGCGGTAGCCGGGGCGGCGATCATGGGACGCATCACACCGGTGGCCTTCTGCGCCATTTTTGCCCTGTCCAGCGCGGTCGGGCCGATCATCGGCCAGAACGCGGGCGCGGTGCGCTACGACCGGGTGCGCAGCACCCTGCGCGATGCGATGAAATTCAATTTCGCCTACACCCTGGTGGTGTGGTTGCTGCTGTGGCTGGCGGCAGATTTCATCGTGGCAGCTTTCTCTGCCACCGGACCCGCGGCGGATCTCATCGGCTTTTATTGCCGCGGCCTGACCTGGGCCTTCGCCTTCAACGGCATCCTGTTCGTCGCCAACGCCAGCTTCAACAACCTGCACCACCCGCACTGGGCGACCGGTTTCAACTTCGGCCGCGCGCTGCTCGGTACGATCCCGGCGGTCTATTTCGGGGCCCAGTGGTACGGCGCGCGCGGGGTGATGGCAGGGGAGGCCATGGGCTCCCTGCTGTTCGGGGTATGCGCCGTGCTCGCCGCCTTTTACCTGGTCGGCCGCCTGGAGCGCGAGCACGTGCCGCTGGCGGTGACCGGTCGCGCGGAGGCCAGCGAGGTCGAGCGTCCGCCGCCCGTGTAGTTGCCAGCCGTTCACGACTGCGGACTCCCACGTTGGTCCAGCAATTCGCGGTGCAGCCACTGGCTCGCGGTTTGGGTCTCCCCCGCACAGGTCACCGTGTAGGGCTTGCCGCTGAACGAACTCGCGCTGGCCAGGCGGTCGATGAAATGTTCGGCGGTGTCCGCGTACTTGCGGCCGCGCCGGTATTTCAGCTGCAGGTGCTCGGCCGCGGCTTCGGCGCTGTAGTCGCTGCCGTTGCGGTGGAACACGCAGCCGCTGGCGGCGACGAAATCGATCAATTGCTGGATTTCCCGCTCCGGGTTGCTCCCGGCCAGGCTTGGTGTACTCAGTGCCAGCAGCAATATCAGGGTCAGGAGTCTGGGCACGATTCGGACTTCACATCAGGAAACGCAGGCTGGCGATAAGCGGGTTGTGGTCGGAGCTGTCCACGGCAACCACTTCAGTCGATTCCACCGTCAGCCCGCGCACGTAGATATGGTCGAGTGCGTGACCGAAGGCGCGCGTGCGCAAGTCCGGTTGGAAGCTCAGCGGCGCCAGTTGCAGCGGGGCCAGGACGCGCTCCACCAGCGTCTTGCGCGCAGCGCTCCAGGTGTTCAGGTCGCCGGCGAGGATCACCGGCCCGCTGTGCACCGCGACCAGTTGCGCGACGGTGTCGAGTTGCGCCGCGAAATCGTCGATGCCCAGGGTGAAGTTGATCGCGTGGATGTTGATCGCCAGCAGCCGCTGTTCGCGGCCCTGTATGGCGTGTTCGGTTACTGCGATCGCCTTGGGCGTGCCCAGCCAGGGTTCGGTACGCGTGAAATTGCATTGCATCGTGGGTGCGAAGCGGCTGATGGTCATTACGCCGGTGCGTGTCCCCCCTGCGCTGTAGCCCGGTGCGAAGGACTGGTAGCGCGGGCCGCCCAGCCATAGCTCGCCGAGTTGGGTGTGCAGCGCCGCCTCCTGGATGAACCCGAGATCGGCGCTGTCGCCCAGTCGCCGCAGATCCTCGCTCCAGCCGGCATCGCGGGATTTGTGGATGTTCCAGCTCAGTACCCGCAGTTGTTCCGGGAGTACCTGGCCGGTCGCGGCCGGCAGCGTGCCCAGATGGCTGAGGCAGCCGTACGCCGCATCGGCATGGGGTTCACCGGCGGCAATCGCGCTTCCCCCCGGACTGGCGATGGTGCACAGCAGCAGCCAGGCCAGTGGGCGGAGCGTGTTTTTCACACGAAGCAGGTGAGTGAATTGCATGGGTTGATACTCGCATCCGCCGGGCGGGCGCGCCATGACCATTGGCGCCATTTCGGCGCGGCGGTGGCGCCCCGGGTCTGTCGTCTCTAGCGCGGTGCCATGTACACCTTGAGGGGGTCTTCCCCGGCGGCCTCGCCGAGGCAGGACATGGCGTTGATGAACAGGGAGAACAGGTCGGTCTGGGAATTGACGTCCAGTTTGCGGTAGATGTTCTTGCGGTGCCGGCGCACGGTCTCCACGGCGATGTCCAGTTTGTCCGCCGAGGCGTCGGTGCTGTAGCCGCGCAACATCAACTCCAGCACGTCCTTCTCGCGCGGTGACAGCAACGAGGAACCAAAGGTGCGGAAGGCGAGGTCGATCTGGTGGTTGATCCCCGGCTGGATCAGGTTGTTGATCGCGAACTCGCTGTGCTGGCTGTGGCTCTTGAGCAGTTCCGCCACCGGGTCCGCCAGCAGGTAGAGGCTGGCGTATTCCTCGTCGCTGAACGGGCCGTGTTCGGCGCGCCGCATCATGCACAGGTTCACCACGTTGCCGCCCTGCAGGCGGGATACGAATACCGCTTCATCGGCGGTGCCGGTGCGGCAATAGTATTCGCGATAGTACTCCGAGTGCTCCAGGCGCCCCAGCGTGACCCGCGACAGTCGGTATATCCGCGACTTCGGCGCGCGCATGGAGGTCTGGTAGAACGGATCCCCCAGGTAGTGGCCGTTGCGGTATTCATCGATCTGCGTGCTGGTGGCATCCGCGGGAATGCGGTGGAAGAGTACCCGCGGTGGAAGGTCGCGGTGGTACAGCCAGACCTGGGGATAGTCGATGGCGACCTGGGCATTGACCGCGTCCACCAGGGCAGGAAAAAACTGCGCTGTGCCGAGCGCCGCGATGGCCTGGGAGATGTCCCGATTCCACCTGCTGAGCTGTTTTATCCCGTCCATTTGCCTTGTGTGCCGTAAATCACCGCCTACCCCTTATGGGTCATATTGGTGAGTGGGCGGTAACTTGTCAAACAAGACGGTCTTTTTTTACCGGCTCCAGTCCAGTGGTTCGGTGCGCCAGTGGTCGCGCCAGGCGCGATAGACCTTCTCCGGGTAGACGTCGCTGCCCAGCGATCCGTTGTAGCGGGCCAGGGCGCGTTCGATGTGGCCTTTCTCGCGCTGCATATAGAACTGCAGGATACGGCAGCCGTAGGTGAAGTTGGTCTCGTTCATGGTGAGGTTGTCGTCCGGGCGGCCGATCTCGTTCTTCCAGAACGGCATCACCTGCATCATGCCCTGGGCGCCGGCGCGGGAAACCGCGAAACGATCGAAGTGGCTTTCCACTTCGATTACCGCCAGCACCAGTTCCGGCGGTAGCTGTGACTGCGCGGCAGCGGCGTGGATCTGTTTCAGGAGTTTCAGGCGGTGGCGCGGATCATCGACATAGCGCGCCAGACGGCCGGACATGTCGACCAGCCACACCTCGGCATCGTAGCGGTCGACGAAACTGTTGGCATCGGTGATGGTTTCCTCGAGGAAACTGCGCAGGGCCTCGCGCTCCGCCGGGTCCTCGGGTTGCGCCAGTGCACCGCCCGCAAGGCCCAGGGCGAGGAGGACAGCAACAGCGGCGAGTCGGCGCACGCCGCCTAGCCCCGCAGGCGCTCCAGCAGGAAATCGACGCAGGCCTCGCGCTCAACCAGTTGCGAGTCGGCGTCGCGGCGGCCCTTGTATTCCAGCTTGCCGTCGGCCAGGGCGCGGTCACCGATGACCAGCCGGTGGGGGATGCCAACCAGCTCCATGTCGGCAAACTTCACGCCCGGGCGTTCGTTGCGATCGTCCATCAACACGTCGACACCGGCCTCGCGCAGCGCGCTGTACAACTCCTCTGCACACTGTGCCACCGCCTCTGACTTGTGCATGTTCAGCGGCACGATGGCCAGCTGGAACGGCGCCATCGCTGCGGGCCAGATGATGCCGCTGTCGTCGTGGTTCTGCTCGATGGCGGCGGCCACCACCCGGCTCACGCCGATGCCGTAGCAGCCCATGGTCATGGTTACGTTCTTGCCGTTCTCGTCGAGCACTTGTGCCTGCATCGCCTCGCTGTACTTGGTGCCGAGCTGGAAGATGTGACCTACCTCGATGCCGCGACGGATCAACAGCGTGCCCTGGCCGTCCGGGCTGGGGTCGCCCTCGACCACGTCACGCAGGTCTTCGACACGCCCGAGCGGCACGTCGCGCTGCCAGTTCACGCCCACCAGGTGGGCGTCGTCGCGGTTGGCGCCACAGCAAAAATCGGCGAGGGCTGCGGCGCTGCGATCAACGATCACTTCCATGGGCAGGCCCACCGGACCAAGGGAGCCAAAACCTGCCCCGCACAGTTTGCGCACTTTCGCTTCGTCCGCCATGGAAAGCGGTGTGGCGACGCCGGGGAGTTTTTCCGCCTTGATCGCATTCAGTTGGTGATCGCCGCGCAGTACCAGCGCCACCAGCGCGCCTTCTTCCTCACCATCGACGACCAGGGTTTTTACCGTGGTGGCCGGATCCCGCTGCAGGAACTGTGCGACGTCCTCGATGGATTTCACGTCAGGGGTGGCGACTTCCTCCATGTCGGCAGTGGGAGCGGGGGCGGCACCGGGGGCCACCGCTTCGGCCATTTCCACGTTGGCGGCGTAATCGCTGCTGTCGGAAAACGCGATGTCGTCTTCGCCGGAGCCGGCGAGCACGTGGAATTCATGGGAGGCGCTGCCACCGATGCTGCCGGTATCCGCAATCACCGGCCGGAAATCCAGCCCAAGCCGGGTAAAGATATTGGTGTAGGCGCGGTGCATGGCCAGGTAGGTCTCCTCCAGGGATGCCTGGCCGACGTGAAAGGAGTACGCATCCTTCATCAGGAATTCGCGGGAACGCATGATGCCGAATCGCGGGCGAATCTCGTCGCGCACTTTGGTCTGGATCTGGTACAGGTTGATCGGCAGCTGCTTGTAGCTTTTGATTTCGTTGCGCACCAGGTCCGTGATGACCTCTTCATGGGTGGGGCCGAGACAGAAGTCGCGTCCCTGCCGGTCCTGGATGCGCAGCAGCTCGGGGCCGTATTGCTCCCAGCGGCCGGATTCCTGCCACAGTTCCGCCGGCTGCACGATGGGCATGCTGACCTCCTGCGCCCCCGCGGCATCCATTTCTTCGCGAACGACCTGCTCGACCTTGCGCAGGACACGCAGCCCCAGTGGCAGCCAGGTATACAAGCCGGAAGCGAGCTTGCGAATGAGGCCGGCGCGCAGCATCAACTGGTGGCTGATGACCTCGGCGTCGGAGGGGTTTTCCTTCAGTGTAGCGATAAGAAACTGGCTGGTGCGCATGGCGAAATACGCTCGGGCAATGGAATGAGGGCGCCCATTTTAGAGCCGATGCAGCGGTCGGTAAATGCCAACGAATCGCGCGCTTTTTCGCAGTGTAAACTCGAGGTGGCGCGATAGTACTGGAAAAACAGGGTATTTTTGGCGTCGATCCCCGAAAACGCTTGTATTGTAGCGTATTCTGCTTTATATGTTTCCCGTGACTGGTGGTGCCGCCCGTGAAGTAGGGGATGCGGAACGCCGAGGCACACACTTGAACCATTATTACTATTAGGGAAGGTCGAAATACAATGGCGACTACTAAAGCAGCAGCAAAAAAGGCTCCGGCCAAGAAGAAGGCAGTAGCCAAAAAGGCTCCGGCTAAAAAGGCTCCGGCCAAGAAAGCGCCCGCCAAGAAGGCAGCAGCCAAAGCGCCCGTTAAAAAGGCGACTGCGATTACCGACAAAATGACCAAGAGCCAGATCGTTGCCACGCTGTCCGAGAGCACCGAGCTGAGCAAGAAGCAGGTCAACGATGTTCTCGACGGCCTGAATGAGCTGATCGAGCGCAGCATCAAGAAGCGCGGCGTTGGTGAGTTCACCATCCCGGGCGTTATGAAAATCACCACCGTGAAGAAGCCCGCTCGCAAGGCGCGCAAGGGTATCAACCCCTTCACCGGTGAGGAGACCGTATTCAAGGCGAAGCCGGCCAGCATTGCTGTCAAGATTCGCCCGCTGAAGAAGCTGAAGGAATACGCCGCCTCCTGACGGCTGGCAGTATCGCTGACCGCACGCGGGCTTCGCGGCGGTCGGCAAACTCCCTTCAAGCACCTGACGGTGGGGGCCTCGCTCCCCCCGTCAATCCTGCCTCCCCGAGCTTGGACTCTACCTTTTGCTTGGGTTAAAATCCGCGCCTCAATTTTTCGCTAACCTGCTGATTATTGGTGGCTTAGGACCATGCCGATCTACGAGTACCAGTGCCAGAAATGCGGTCACCAGCTTGAGGTGATCCAGAAGATCAGTGACGCCCCTTTAACCGATTGCCCGGAATGCGGCGAGTCCGCCATGAAGAAACTGGTGTCGGCAGCGGCGTTTCGCCTGAAGGGCGGCGGTTGGTATGAGACCGACTTCAAATCCGGCGACAAGAAAAAGAACCTGCATGGCGACGCTGCCAAGGCCGATAGCGGCGGCAAGTCGGGTTCTGGCGATGCGGCGGGCGGTGCCAAGAGCGGCGGCGAGAAAAAGTCCGGCGGCGAGAAAAAGCCCAGCGGCGGCGAGAAATCCGCCTGACACCGGCCCGACAGGGCCGCAACACCACACGGAATCCGAGTTATGCGCAGTCATTTTTGTGGCGTCCTTTCCACCGCCAACATCGACGAGACGGTCACTATCTGTGGCTGGGTTGACCGGCGCCGTGACCACGGGGGCGTAATCTTCCTCGATATGCGCGATCGCCAGGGCGTGGTGCAGGTCGTCTTTGACCCCGATACCGAGGAGCACTTCCAGCGCGCCGACCGTGTGCGCAGCGAGTACGTGCTGAAGATCACCGGCCGCGTGCGCGCCCGTGGCGAGGGCACGGTCAATCCGGCCATGGCCACCGGCGAGATCGAGATTCTCGGCAAGGAGCTGGAGATTCTCAACAGCGCCGCCACCCCACCGTTCCAGCTCGACGAGCACACCGCGGTGGGCGAGGAAGTGCGCCTGCGCTACCGCTACATGGACCTGCGCCGGCAGGAAATGCAGGAGCGTCTCGCCCTGCGCTCGAAAATCACCTCGGGGGTGCGCCAGTTCCTCGAGGCCGAGGGTTTCCTCGACATCGAGACGCCGATCCTCACCCGGGCCACTCCGGAGGGCGCGCGCGACTACCTCGTTCCCAGCCGCACCCATCCCGGCCAGTTCTTCGCCCTGCCGCAGTCCCCGCAGCTGTTCAAGCAGTTGCTGATGGTGGCCGGCTTCGACCGCTACTACCAGGTCGCCAAGTGTTTCCGCGACGAGGATCTGCGCGCCGATCGCCAGCCGGAATTCACCCAGATCGATATCGAGACCTCGTTCCTCGACGAGGCCGCGATCATGGACATCGCCGAGCGCATGGTGCGTGAGTTGTTCAGCGACGTACTCGGCGTGGAGCTCCCGGCATTTCCCTCAATGCCCTACGCCGAGGCCATGGAGCGCTTCGGTTCGGACAAACCGGACCTGCGTATCGACATGGAACTGGTCAGTGTCGACGACCTGATGCAGCAGGTGGATTTCAAGGTGTTCCGCGGCCCGGCGGACGACGCGGAAGGCCGTGTGGCCGCGCTGAAAGTACCGGGCGGCGCCACTATCAGCCGCAAGGAGATCGACGACTACACCAAGTACGTGTCGATCTTCGGCGCCAAGGGCCTGGCCTGGGTCAAGGTCAACGACCTCGCCGCGGGCGTCGAGGGCCTGCAATCGCCGATCCTCAAGTTCATGCCGGAAGACGTGGTGCTGCAGATGATGCAGCGCCTGGGCGCGGTAAACGGCGACATCGTTTTCTTCGGTGCCGACAAGGCGGGTATCGTCAATGAGTCCCTGGGCGCACTGCGCCTGAAGGTCGCCGAGGCCCAGGGCCTGGTCGGGGAGGGCTGGGCCCCCCTGTGGGTGGTCGACTTCCCCATGTTCGAGGACGACGGCAACGGTGGGCTGACGCCCTTGCACCACCCCTTTACCGCACCCTCCTGCAGCGCCGAGGAACTGGCGGCACAGCCGGCAACCGCGCTCTCGCGCGCCTACGACATGGTGCTCAACGGCTACGAAATCGGCGGCGGCAGCGTGCGTATCCACCAGCGCGATATGCAGGAAGCGGTATTCCGCGTGCTCGAGATCAGTGACGAGGAGGCTTCCGAGAAATTCGGCTTCCTGCTGCAGGCGCTGCAGTACGGCGCACCGCCCCACGGCGGCCTGGCCTTCGGCCTCGATCGCCTGGTGATGCTGATGTGCGGTGTCAGTTCCATCCGCGACGTGATCGCCTTCCCCAAGACCCAGACCGCGGCCTGCCTGATGACCGACGCGCCCGGCGCGGTGAATGCGCAGCAGCTGCGCGAGCTGAACATCCGCCTGCGCCAGTCCGCCGCGGAATCCGGTGGCCAGGAGCAGGGCTGAGTTACTGGCGGGCAACATCGCGTGGGTAATAAAAGAAGGATATAGAAGCAAGAGGCAGACATGGCGGGGCACAGTAAATGGGCCAATATCAAGCACCGCAAGGCGGCCCAGGATGCCAAGCGGGGCAAGATCTTCACCAAGCTGATCCGTGAGCTGGTGATTGCCGCCAAACTCGGCGGTCCACTGCCCGAGGACAATCCGCGCCTGCGCGCCGCGGTCGACAAGGCGCTGGGCGCCAACATGACCCGCGACACCATCGACCGCGCCATCGCCCGCGGTGCCGGCAGCAACGACACCGAGAACATGGAGGAGCTGACCTACGAGGGTTACGCCGCCGGTGGTATCGCGGTGCTCGTGGAGGCCATGACCGACAACCGCAACCGCACAGTCGCCGAGGTGCGCCACGCCTTCAGTAAACGCGGCGGCAACCTGGGTACGGACGGCTCGGTCGCCTACCTGTTCAACCGGGTCGGTCAGATCAGCTTCGCCCCCGGCGCCGATGAAGAGGCGGTCATGGAGGCGGCGCTGGAAGCCGGCGCCGAGGACGTGGTCAGCAACCGCGACGGTTCCATCGATGTCACCACAGCCTGGGAGGACTTCTCCGCCGTAAAGGCTGCGCTGGAGGAGGCCGGCCTGGTCCCCGAGGGCGGTGAGGTGACCATGCTCGCCTCCACCACGGTGGAAGTCGACGCCGACGGCGCCGAGAAACTGATGGGTCTGGTGGATGCTTTGGAGGACCTCGACGACGTGCAAAACGTCTACACCAACGTCGATATTCCCGACGAGGTGCTCGCCAGTCTCTGATCCATCCCTTGCGCGTGCTGACCACACCTGTAAATTTGTACATAATAAGGTAACGGGGCACAGGGCGCGGAATCTTCCATGTCGCTAATTCTGGGAATCGATCCGGGTTCCCGCAAAACCGGCTTTGGCATCATCGAGTTTGAGGCCGGCCGCAGCCAATACGTCACCAGCGGTGTCATTCGCCTGCCGGACGGCGAACTGGCTGAGCGTTTACGCATCATTCACGACAGCGTGGCCGAACTGGTCGAGCTGCATTCCCCCCAGTGCCTGGCCATCGAGCAGGTGTTCATGGCGCGCAGTGCCGGTTCGGCCCTGAAGCTGGGCCAGGCCCGCGGCGCGGCCATCGTGGCCTGCGCCACCCGCGGCATGGAAGTGTCGGAATATTCCGCGCGGCAGATCAAGCAATCCGTGGTCGGCACCGGTGCCGCCGAGAAGGTGCAGGTGCAGCACATGGTAAAAGTGCTGTTGAAACTGCCCGGCGAGCCGCAGGAAGATGCCGCCGATGCGCTGGCCGCGGCGCTGTGCCACGCGCACACGCGGCAGAGTATGATACACATGGCCGGCGCCCGCTCTGTGCGCCGGCGGCGGTTGCGTTAGCCGGATCGGACATAATGATAGGAAGTATTCGCGGCAAGCTGGTGCACAAGCGCCCACCGGAAATCCTGGTGGACGTGGGCGGTGTCGGCTATGAAATCCAGGTCCCCATGAGCACCCTGTTCCAGCTGCCGCAGCCGGGCGGGGACGTGCACCTGGTCACCCACCTGGTGGTGCGCGAGGATGCCCAGGTCCTGTTCGGCTTCTACGACGAGCGCGACCGCGAACTGTTTCGCCTGCTGATTCGCGTCAGTAACGTCGGTCCCAAGCTGGCACTGGCGATACTCTCGGGCATGGACGCCAGTGCCTTCGCCCACTGCATCCAGCGCGAGGATATTGGCACACTGGTAGCGCTGCCCGGTGTCGGCCGCAAGACCGCGGAACGACTGGTGATGGAAATGCGCGACAAGCTCGACGCCTGGCTGCAGCCCGCCGGCGGCAGTGTGGCGGTGGCCGGCGCCAATGCAGCCCCCACGGCCAGCAGCATGGTCGCCGACGCCGAGAGCGCCCTTATTTCACTGGGCTACAAGCCCGCCGAGGCGGCGAAGGCCGTGGCTGCGGTCAACGACGACGCCGTGACGGATAGCGAAGAGCTGATCCGCCGCGCGCTGAAATCCATGGTGAGCGCCTGATGATCGAGACCGACCGCCTGATCGCCCCGCAGGCCTCCGGGCCCGGCGAGGACGCGATGGACCGCGCCATCCGCCCGAAATCCCTGGACGAGTACGTGGGCCAGCCCACGGTGCGCGAGCAGATGTCGATCTTCCTCGAGGCGGCCAAAGGGCGCGGCGAGCCCCTGGATCACACCTTGATTTTCGGCCCGCCGGGCCTTGGTAAAACCACCCTGGCCAGCATCATCGCCAACGAGATGGGCGTGTCCTTGAAAACCACCTCCGGCCCGGTGCTGGAGAAAGCCGGCGATATCGCCGCGCTGATGACCAACCTGGAACCCGGCGATGTGCTGTTCATCGACGAGATCCACCGCCTCAGTCCCTACGTCGAGGAAGTGCTGTACCCGGCGATGGAGGACTACCAGCTCGATATCATGATCGGTGAGGGCCCGGCGGCGCGCTCGATCAAGCTGGACCTGCCGCCGTTCACCCTGGTCGGCGCCACCACCCGCGCCGGCCTGCTCACATCGCCGCTGCGCGATCGTTTCGGTATTGTGCAGCGCCTGGAGTTCTATGAGGTCGGCGACCTCGCCCATATCGTCGAGCGCTCGGCGCGTATCCTCGATATCGGCATCGACGCCCAGGGCGCGCGGGAAATCGCCCGGCGCTCGCGCGGCACGCCGCGTATCGCCAACCGCCTGCTGCGGCGAGTGCGCGACTATGCCCAGGTGAAGGCGGACGGCCACATCACCGACAGCGTCGCGGACCGCGCGCTGGACATGCTCAGCGTCGACCAGCGCGGCTTCGACCACCAGGACCGGCGCCTGCTGCTGGCCATGATCGAGAAATTCGACGGCGGCCCGGTGGGGGTGGACAGCCTGGCGGCGGCGATCTCCGAGGAGCGCGGTACCATCGAGGACGTGCTCGAGCCCTACCTGATCCAACAGGGGTACATCATCCGCACCCCGCGCGGGCGGATGGTCACGCGCAATGCCTACCTGCATTTCGGGCTGCCCCAGCCGGGTGGCCGCGAACCCAACCTGGACCTCGATCTCGGCGGCGAAGGCGCACCCTGATGGCGGTGGAATTTTCCCTGCCCCTGCGCGTCTACATCGAGGACACTGATGCCGGCGGCATCGTCTATTACGTCAACTACCTCAAGTTCATGGAGCGGGCGCGCACGGAGTTCCTGCGCTCGCTCGGGTTCGGCCGGGAGTTCATCTTCAACCGCAACCTCATGTTCGTCGTGCGCGATGTGGCGGTGAACTACCTGCGCCCGGCGCGTCTGGACGACGAAATCGAGGCGACGGTCAGCGTGGGCGAGTTGCGCGGGGCGTCGATGTCCCTGCACCAGGCGGTGCGCCGCGGCGATGAAACCCTGGCCGAGGGAGCGGTGACCATCGCCTGCGTCGACCGCGACGGGGTGCGTCCGCGGCGTATTCCAAAGGAAATCAGCGGCCGCCTGCGCGGCACGCAGCAAAACGACAATCACATAGAACAGCACAACGACAGTAATGGGAGCTGAACATTGGAAGAACAGTTGAGCCTGCTGGAACTGGTCCTCGGGGCCAGTTTCACCGTGCAGTTGGTCATGGGTATCCTGCTCGCGGCGTCCATGCTGTCCTGGTACATGATCGTGCAGCGCTTCATCTACCTGCGCAATGCGAAGGAGGAAGCCTACGATTTCGAGGAGCGTTTCTGGTCCGGCATCGACCTCGCCCAGTTGTACCGCGAGGGCAGTGAGAAAACCGCCGACGGCCACGCCATCCTGGGTATGGAGAGCATCTTCCGCGCCGGCTTCAAGGAGTTCTCGCGCCTGGCGCAGCAGTCGGAAATGGATTCCGAGGCGATCGTCGAGGGTGCGCGCCGCGCCATGCGCGTGGCCATGCTGCGCGAGGAAGAGCGCCTGGAACGACACCTGGCGTTTCTCGCCTCGGTGGGATCCACCAGCCCCTATATCGGCCTCTTCGGCACCGTCTGGGGCATCATGCATTCCTTTCGCGGGTTGGCCAACGCCACCCAGGCGACCCTGGCCACGGTAGCGCCGGGTATCTCCGAGGCGCTGGTGGCCACCGCGATGGGGCTGTTTGCCGCGATTCCCGCGGTACTCGCCTACAACCGCTTTGCCGCCAAGGTCGAGGTGTTCAGCAACCGCTACGACACCTTCGGCGATGAATTCTCCAGCATCCTCTACCGCCAGGCCTACGCCCTGCGCGCCAAGGAACGCAAGGCGGGGTAATCCACGTGCTGCGCACCCGTAACAAACGCAAACCGATGTCGCAGATCAACGTCGTGCCGTATATCGACGTGATGCTGGTCCTGCTGATCATCTTCATGGTCACCGCGCCCATGCTCATGCAGGGGGTGAAGGTAGACCTGCCCGAGGCCACCGCCAACCCGGTGGAAAACCAGGACAGCGAGCCGCTGATCGTCTCCATCGATGCCCAGGGGCTGCTGTACCTGAACCTTGGCAACGAAAAGCAGGTGCTGGAACTGGCGACGATCCGCGAGCGCGTGGCCGCCGTGCTGCGGCGCAACAAGGACAAGCCGGTGCTGATCTGGGGTGACGAGGCGGTACCCTATGGCCAGGTGGTCACTGTCATGGTCGAACTGCAACAGGCGGGCGCCCCCAGTGTCGGCCTGGTGACCGAGGACCCGCAGTGAATGCCGAGTCGGTCTATGCCCGACCGGTGGTGCCGCGGATCATCCTGCGCCCGGCGCTGGCGACACTCGCCCTGCATGCCCTGCTGCTGGCGGCGCTGACCATGAACTTCACCAGCTCCGAGCCAAAAGTGATCAAGGCGCGCGTGGTGCCCAAGGCGATCAACGCGCGGCTGGTGTCCGCCAGCGAATTGCAGCCCAAGCCGCAACCAAAACCCGTGCAAAAGCCGGCGCCGAAGAAAGCTGCGCCGAAGCCGGTGGCCAAGGTGCCGCCGAAGCCCGCCCCCAAGCCTGCGCCCAAGGTGGCACCCAAGGTCGAGGCCAAACCCGAGCCCAAGCCCGAACCTAAACAGGAGCCGCGGATTACCGACGAGGAACTCGCGGCCATTGCCCGCCAGGACCTGGCGCGGGTCATCTCCCAGGAAGACGAGGCGCTGGAGGCGACCGCCACCGCCGAGGAGATGGCCAATAGCTACGCCGCGCTCATCCAGCAGACCGTGATCGGCTACTGGAGCCGTCCGCCCAGTGCGCGCAACGGCATGGAAGTGGAATTGCGCCTGCAACTGGTGCCCACGGGTGAGATTGTCAGCGTGCAGGTGGTACGCTCCAGCGGCAATGCGGCGTTTGACCGTTCCGCCATGAACGCGGTGGAAAAAGCCGGCAGTTTCCCGGAACTTCGCAACCTGCCGCCGGACGAATTTGAACGTACTTTCAGGCGCTTCCGCCTGCTATTCAGACCCGAGGACCTACGTTACTGATGAAACGGCTGATTCTGGCGCTTGCGCCACTGCTGCTCGCCCTGCTGGCCCAGACCGCGCGCGCGGAACTGACCATCGAGATTACCCAGGGTATCGACAACCCCACGCCGATCGCCGTGGTGCCGTTCGCCTGGCAGGGTAGCGGCGGGACCGCCTCCGAGGATATCGCGGCGATCATCGACTCGGACCTTGCCCGCAGCGGCCAGTTCTCGCCGGTGGACCGCGCCGACATGCTCGGCCGGCCCAGCCGCGAGCAGGACATCTTCTACCGGGACTGGCGCGCGATCAGCGCCGAATACCTGTTGATCGGCCGCGCCTCCACCAGCGCCGGCGAGATGCGCATCGAGTACGAGCTGTACGACGTGGTGCGCCAGGCCAGCGTCGCCGGCGCCGCGGTCACCGGCCCGGAGAACGAGGCGCGCATGCTGGCGCACCGGGTGGCCGACGCGGTCTATGAAAAACTCACCGGCATTCCCGGCGCCTTCGCCACCCGCCTGCTGTACGTGGCGGTGACCCACGTGCCCGGCGGCAAGGACTACTACCGCCTGACCCTGGCCGATTCCGACGGCGCCCGCCCGATCGTGCTGCTGGAATCGCGCGAGCCGGTGCTGGCGCCGGGCTGGTCGCCGGACGGCACTCAGATCACCTATGTCTCCTTCGAAACCGGCCGCCCGGCGATCTACCGGCAGAACCTGATGACCGGCGCGCGCGAGCAGTTGACCAATTTCAAGGGGCTCAACGGAGCCCCGGCCTGGTCGCCGGACGGCAGGATGCTGGCCATGGTGCTGTCGAAGGACGGCAGCCCGGACATCTACCTGATGAACCTTGCCACCAAGGAACTCACCCGGGTGACGCGGCACTACGCGATCGACACCGAGCCGACCTGGATGCCCGACGGCCGCTCCTTGCTGTTCACCTCGGACCGCGGCGGCCGCCCGCAGATTTACCGCTACGATCTGCGCACCGGCAACACCGAACGGGTGACCTTCGAGGGCAACTACAACGCCCGCGCCAGGGTCGCCCAGGACGGGCGCAACGTGGTGCTGGTGCACCAGCAGAGCGGGCGTTTCCACATCGCGGTTTACGACCTGGTAAGCAAGCGCATGCAGGTACTTACTTCTACAGAACTTGACGAAAGTCCCAGTATCGCGCCCAATGGCTCTATGGTATTGTACGCAACGAAATACCAGGGCCGCGGCATATTAGCCGCGGTTTCGGTAGATGGCGGCGTGAAATTCCGGCTGCCGGCACGGGAAGGTGACGTGCGCGAGCCGGCGTGGTCACCTTACATGAGCCGTTAACCGGGCATTTAAAAACAAACTCTATACCTACTGATATCTCAAGGAACAAAGCTATGAAATATCTTCCTGTTGCTGGTAAAGCCGTGATCGTAATGTTCACCGCCGCGCTCCTGGCCGCGTGTTCCAGCAGCGCGAAAAAGGACGATGAAGAGGCAGCGGCCGCCGCCGCAGCCGCCGCCAAGGCCGAGCAGGAGCGCGCTGCAGCAGCAGCCGCCGCCCAGAGCGAAATGCGCGCCAAGCGCGACGCCGCGGCCGCTTACGGCAGCGTCTTCTACTTCGACTTCGACAGCTACGCGCTGAAGCCGGAGGCCATCGAGGCACTGAACGCGCACATCGCCTACCTGAAGACCACCGACGAAGCAGTTCGCCTGGAAGGCCACACCGACGAGCGCGGCACGCGCGAGTACAACATGGCCCTGGGTGAGCGCCGCGCCAACGCGGTACGCGACTACATGGTTGTGAATGGCCTGCCAAGCTACCGCATCGAAACCGTGAGCTACGGTGAAGAGCGCCCGATCTCCATGGGCAGCGGTGAGTCCAACTGGTCCCAGAACCGGCGCGTAGAACTCAAGTAAGCCGCCTATGGCGTACCTGAGTAAATGGCTTGTAGCAGGCGGGCTGGTCCTGGTGACCAGCCCGTTCTGTTTTATGGCGTCGGCACAGGACTATGTCGATGTCGAGGCGGAGCGCGGTAGCCGCACCACGCCGGCGACACCGGACACCGCAACCCCGACGACACCCGAAGCGTCCAGCCCGAGCCAGGGCGACTACGCCTATCCCGATTCCTTCAGCACCGCCCCGGCAGACGCTGGCGGCCCGGCCCCGGCCACCAGCTACGGTCTTGGCGGCTCACCCGCCGGCCCGGTAGTGACCGCGGCACCGCCGACAACCGGCGCGGCACCGGTGGCAGGCGCAGCCGGCAGCGGCAACATGGGCACCCTGTTCCTGGAAGTACAGCAACTGCGCCAGGACGTCATGCGCCTCAACGGTATCGTCGAGGAGCAGGCCAACGAGTTGCGCGAATTGAAAGCCCAGAGCCTGGAGCGCTATGTCGATATGGACAAGCGCATCAGTGCCCTCGGCGGCGGCGCCGCAGCGCCAACCACCAGCACCAACACCAGCACCATTACCGCAGGCGGCGGTGCCGCGGCCATGGGCAAGAGCGCCGAACTGCCCGGCGAGTCCGACGCCTACCGCGCGGCCTACGCGCTGGTGCGCAGCCAGTCCTTCGACAAGGCGGTAGACGCGTTCAACCAGTTCCTGCGCGATTACCCGGACGGCAAGTACGCGCCCAACGCCCACTACTGGCTCGGCGAGCTCTACCTGGTGATCGACCCGCCGGACCCGGAGGCCTCGCGCCAGGC
Organism: Mangrovimicrobium sediminis; assembly: GCF_004745945.1. Classification (GTDB taxonomy): domain Bacteria; phylum Pseudomonadota; class Gammaproteobacteria; order Pseudomonadales; family Halieaceae; genus Mangrovimicrobium; species Mangrovimicrobium sediminis. Next base: position 31,801 of record NZ_SRLE01000003.1, read on the forward strand.
GTTCACCCTGCTGCTCAGCGAGTACCCGGACAACCCGAAGGCACCAGACGCCATGTTCAAGCTGGGCAAGGTGTATTTCCTCAAGGGCAACCGGGCGAAATCCCGCGAGTACCTGGATCGCGTGATCAGCGACTACGGCAGCACCAGCAACTCCGCCGTGCAGATGGCGCGGGACTTCATCGACGAGAACTTCTAGGCCCGCGGGCCCGGAGGCGGTATGTCGGACACCCTGGTGCACAGCGCCGATGCCCTGCGCATCACCGAAATCTTCTACTCCCTGCAGGGAGAGGCGCGCACCGTGGGCCTGCCCACGGTGTTCGTGCGCCTGACCGGCTGTCCCCTGCGCTGTACCTACTGCGACACCGCCTACGCTTTCAGCGGCGGTGAACTGCGCAGCTTCGAGGATATCCTCGCAACTGTTGCCAACTACCGGCCGCGCTATGTCACCTTGACCGGCGGTGAACCCCTGGCCCAGCCGGGCTGCCTGCGCCTGCTCACCCAACTGTGCGACGCGGGCTACGAGGTCTCGCTGGAAACCGGCGGCGCGCTCAGCGTGGCGGGCGTTGACCCGCGGGTAGTTAAAGTGGTGGACCTGAAGACACCGGCCTCCGGCGAACTGGCGCGCAACGACTACGCCAACATGGCGCTGCTCGGCCCGGCGGACCAGGTCAAGTTCGTCATCTGCAACCGTCAGGATTATGACTGGGCCCGCCTGATGCTGGACCAGTACGATCTGGCGCAGCGGGTCTCCGACGTGTTGTTCTCCCCCAGTCACGGCCAGCTCGAAGGGCGCACCCTGGCCGAGTGGATACTGCAGGACAACCTGCCGGTGCGCCTGCAGCTGCAGTTGCATAAACTTCTCTGGAACGATGCCCCGGGGCACTGAATGAGCGACCAACCGCGCGCCGTGATCCTGGTATCCGGCGGACTCGACTCCACCACCGTGCTGGCCATGGCGCGCCAGCAGGGCTACGCCTGCTATACCCTGAGCTTCGACTACGGCCAGCGCAGCCGCGCCGAATTGCTCGCCGCCGAGCGCGTGTCCGCGGCCCTCGGTGATGTCGAGCACAAAGTGGTGAAGCTGAACCTGGACAGCATCGGCGGTTCGGCGCTCACCGATCACAGCATCGCCGTACCGGAGGAGGCCACCGAGGGCATCCCCGTCACCTATGTGCCGGCGCGCAATACCGTGTTCCTCTCCATCGCCCTGGGCTGGGCCGAAGTGCTCGGCGCGCAGGATATCTTCATCGGCGTCAATGCCGTGGACTATTCGGGCTACCCGGACTGCCGGCCGGCCTACATCGCGGCCTTCGAGGCCATGGCTAACCTCGCCACCCGCGCCGGCGTCGAAGGCGAAAAGCTGACTATCCACGCCCCGCTGATGGACCTGGGCAAGGACCAGATTATCCGCGCCGGTACCGAGCTGGGGGTGGATTATGCCCTGACCGTGTCCTGCTACCAGGCGACGGAAGACGGGCTGGCCTGCGGCCGCTGCGACAGCTGTCGCCTGCGTCGCGAGGGGTTCGCCGACGCGGGGGTGACGGACCCGACCCGCTATGCCGGCGCGAGCTGAAAACGGCCGGGGCAGCGCCTTCCCGCGGCCAAAAAAATGCCCGCCCCGGGCTTGTGTTTTCGAGCTAAATCCGTAAGATACGCTGCTCTTTCGGGCCGTTAGCTCAGTTGGTAGAGCAGTTGGCTTTTAACCAATTGGTCGCTGGTTCGAGCCCAGCACGGCCCACCATTTTCCGAAAGGGTTAGCGGTTTATCACCGCTAGCCCTTTTTTGTTGGCCCGTCCCCTCCAGCCGTATCTCGCGCCCGTTGCCCGCCGGTTCAGCCTTCTTTGGCGGGCTGCTCGCAGGGACGGAACCCGGGTTAGCCGCTGCGCTCAGATCGACGTGGCCAGGAGCAGAACGCAGCTGCCGCAAGCAGTGACGACTGCGCTGATCACCAGGGCCAGGGGCAGGATGTCGAAGATCTGCGGCCAGGCGCCATTCGGGCTGCTCCGTGACCGATGCTGTGGCGCATTCGCCGATTGGGTGGGTACCGGATCCGCCACGGTGGCGTGGCCGGTCATGTCCCCTGTCCATAGGCGTGGCGTGCTTGCATCCGTCAACGTCGGGCCAATCCAGGGTGTTGGCATTGTCGGTGTCTGCGCGAACTTTCCATTCTGGCTATCCATGCTAGTCTCCTAAACTTGCGAATCGGGTGTGGCACCTAACCGGTGCCAGGCGCGGCCAGTCTGTCCATGCGGCGTTGGACCGGGCGTGGCGATCCCGTGGTAAGCGCCGTTGTAATTACTTGTGAATTTGTTGGCTGGGCGGGGTTCATGTCAGGGTTGGAAATACGCACGCTCGGCGAACTCGCCGTGCTATGCGACGGCGAGGCCCTCAAGTTGCCCGCGTCCCGCCGCACGCGCGCGCTGCTGGCCTACCTCGCCCTGACCGGTCGGCCACACCGCCGCGACCGCCTCTGTGAACTGCTCTGGGAAATTCCCGACGACCCGCGCGCCGCGCTGCGCTGGTCGCTCAGCAAACTGCGTCAGGTGGTCAACGATGCGGGATGTGAGCGTCTCCGGGCGGATCGCGAGCGCGTCGAACTCGAGGCCGACGATTTACGCCTGGACATCGCCAACTACGCACAAGAACTGGAAGCGGAGTCAATTGGCATGCAGCGACTGGAAGCGTTGGTCGCGGTGCTGTCCGAAGGGTTGCTGGAAGGTATCGATATCCCGGACCAACCCCTGTTTCAGGAGTGGCTGCATGCAGAGCGTGAGGACGTGCAGCGGCTGCGAGGCCGCGCCGTCAGCCGCCTTGCTACGCACTCCCAACTCCCCCCCGGCCGCGCGGTTGCGCTCGCACGCAGCTGGCTTGATATCGAGCCGTTCAGTGTAGATGCCGCTCATCTGTGGCTTGCAAGGCTGGAACAGTTCGGCCAACCAGAGCAAGCCGCTGTGGCGCGCGAGGAATTGACCCGCCGGTTCAACAATGCCGGCATCGCCTGGTCCGCGCAGTCGCCAACCGCCCCGGCGGAGGAAGGTTCGACATCCGCGGGGACAGGCTCGACCCCGCGGCAATTGCTGGCGCGGCAGAAAATCCAATTCTGTCGTGCGTCGGATGAGGTAAATATCGCCTACGCCAGCGTCGGCAGCGGCCCGTCCATCGTCAAGGCCGCCAACTGGCTCAGCCACCTGGAACTGGACTGGGATGCGCCGATCTGGTCGCCGCTGTTTCGCGAACTGGCGCGTGACCACCGCTTCATCCGCTACGACGAACGCGGCAACGGTCTTTCGGATTGGGATGTCGGCGATATCAGCTTCGACGCCTTCGTCGCAGACCTCGAAACCGTGGTGGACACACTGGAACTGGACCGATTTGCCCTGCTCGGCATTTCCCAGGGGGCGGCGGTGTCCATCGAGTACGCGGTGCGCCACCCCGAGCGCGTTTCGCGCCTGGTCCTGTTCGGCGGCTATCCCGCCGGCTGGCGCATCGATGCCAGTGCCGACGAGATCGCCGAGCGCGAGGCAGTAATGACCCTCACAGCGACCGGCTGGGGGCGAGACAACCCCGCCTATCGACAGATATTCTCATCGACCTTCATGCCCGGCGCCACCGCCGGGGAGCTGGCCTGGTTTAACGACTTCCAGCGCGCCACCACCTCCGCGGAAAACGCCGTGCGCTTTCTCTCCGCCTTCGGCGACATCGACGTACGTGAGCAACTCGCGCGGGTGAGGGTGCCCACGCTGGTGATTCACTCTGCGGGTGACCGGCGCATCCCGCTGGCCACTGGCCGTGAGATTGCCACGCGCGTTCCGGGCGCGGAGTTTCTCAGCCTGGACAGTGATGGCCACCTGCTGCTCGGCAGAGAGCCAGCGTCGGAGGAGTTTGTTGCGGCGGTGCGGGAGTTTCTGGCGCGGGACAGCAACGGCGCAACAGGCTGATTTACCGGGGGACAGCAGGCGTTGTTTCTGGGGCTGTGAACCGGGCGTGCTGCCTACTCCGGCACAACATCCCCGCAATCCCCATCAACCCAACTCCCCGTCACCATAATCTGCTGCGTCATCTCCTGCTGCATCCCCCCCGGCCCGCTCATCATGCCACTGCCTTCCATCTTCATGGTGTAGCCGGTGGGTCCATCGGCGACCAGCTCGCCGGACATCTCGCCCGCGTAGCCGCTGCTGCCATCACAGCTGCCGGCAAATTTGACGCTGTTACTCGTTTCCCCGGTTTTGCTGAACGTGCAGCCGCCGTCGCCGGAGAGCTCCTGGAGCCAGGTATCCACGTCGCTCATGGACTTCGCCTTTTCCGCGGTCACGCAGCTCAGTTGTTCCTCTGAAGGGGCTTCGGGGATGGAGGCGTGGGCCTCAGGCGGCAGGCGCTCGAGCATCTGCTGCCTGGCGGCGCGCATCTGCTCCATGAAATCCTGCCCGTTGATCAGGATCTTGCTGCTGGCTTTCCACAGGCCGGGTCGCGGTTCCACGTCGAAGCTCTCCGCCCGGGATGGCGCGGCCAGCAGGCAGCCTCCGAGTGCGAGGAAACCCAGGGTGGTTCGGAAGTATCTGCGCGCGGTCATCGGGGGTGCCTGTCGTAGTGCGTGAGCGACAAGTATAGCCGCTCCCCCGCCGGTCGAGTCCGGCGTGTGACAGCCGTACCGCTTGCCGTCGTCGTCGCAGCCGCGCGCGCGTTCGGGGCCGACCTCGAGTAACACCACAGGTTTGCCGCGCAGGGACGCAACTTTAGCCCGCCGCGACGGGACGTGTGTCACATTCTTCCCCATTCGCTGTTGGAATATCTCGGCCGAAAAACTATAAAGCCAATGAAAACAGCTGCTTATCAATGCTCCTGGAGGGCGTGCACCGCTCGCATTTTGGCCCTGTTCCGATAAATCTTTTTCCGCAGGCGCCGATGAATTAGGCAGGACGCGGAATCCACGGGACTGATTCGCGCGAGAGGGTGAGGGCCAGGATATGGGCTCAACCCCGGAAAGGAACACTGCAAGTCAGGGGCAGAGGCGATAATAATGGATAGCGTACGTGTGCTGTATGTCGAGGACGATCCCGTCCAGGCGATGCTGGTAAAGCATCAGCTGGAGGACAAGGGCGTCTCCGTCGAGCACGTAGCCGGGGGTGAGGAGGCGTTGGCCCGACTGTTTGTCGCGCATTTCGACGTGGTTCTCACCGACTACTATATGCCGGGCATGAACGGCGTCGAACTGATGCGGCGTATCGACGCCGCCGGTACCGACCTGCCGGTGGTGATCCTGACCGCGGGTAAAAACCTCGGCCTGGCCTTCGACGCCCTGCGCGAGGGTGCCACGGACTTCATTTCCAAGGACGACGACGGCGAGTACCTGTCGGTCCTCTACCAGGTGCTGTTGCGCGCTGTAGAGCGCCACTGCCTGCTGCTGCAATCGCGCGAATTCACGCAAAAGCTCGAGTACGAAAAGCAGCTGTCGTTTATCACGCTGGATGCCCTGAGCCAGGGTGTGGTGGTGCTGGACCAGCAAAACCGCGTGAAGTACAGCAACCGCTGCTTCCGCGACCTGTTCTCGGTACCGGGCAGCGTGGAGACCAGCGGCATGTCGCTGTCCCACTTCGCGGCTCTGCTGCTGATTCACGCCCGGGTGGAGGGGCACAGCGGTGTCGATGAAGTCGTTTCCCTGCTGCACCGCTGTATCGCCCAGGAAGACGAGCGCCTCGAGATCACCCTGTACGACAGCACCCTCGAGTTGCACTGCGCGGCGCTGCACGACACCGGTCACGCGCTGACCTTCACCGACATCACCCACCGCAAGCAGGAAGCGGACACGCTCGACTGCATCATTCGCCTGGCGCCGGTGGCAATGATTGGCGTGGACCGCGACGGGCGCATCCTGCTGGCCAACGAACGGGCCGGCCTCCTGATGGGCGCTGAATCACAGGAACTGGTGGGCAGCAATATCGAGGAGTTTGTGCCGGCCGGTGATCGCGGGCGACATGCACGCATCATGCGCGGCTTCTTTGGCGAGAGCGCCGCCCGGCGCATGCGCTCCGCGAGCGATGTCTATTTGCAGACCCGGCATGGTGAGCAGGTGCCGGTCGAGATCACGCTGAATCACATCCGCATGGGCGAGGAAGAGGCAGTGCTGGCCACGGTGGTGGACATCAGCGCGCGCAAGGAGGCCGAGCGGGTCATGCTGCGCGCGCACCAGCTCACCCAGTCGATCATCGAACACTCGCCCTTCAGCCTGATGGCTACAGACATCGACGGGCGCATCATCGCGGTCAGTCCGGCGCTTGAGCGCCTGTTGCACTACTCTCGCGAGGAACTGGTGGAGCGCGAGTCGGCGCTGCTGTTCCACCGCGAAGACGAACTGGAGGCGCGCGCCGTCGAACTCTCCGCGGAACTCGGTATCGAGCTTGGCGCCGACTTCGGCACCCTGGTCGAACTGGCGCGCCGCGGCGAGGTGGAGAGCCGCGAGTGGACCTATCAGCGCAGCGACGAGAGCACGCTGCCGGTCAACCTGACGGTGACCGCGCTGCGGGCGGAGGATGGCGAGATCAGCGGCTACCTGCTGATCGCCTACGATATTTCCGAGCAGAAGGCCGCCAACGAGTACATCGAGCATATCGCGCACCACGACGGCCTGACCGACCTGCCCAACCGCACACTGATGACCGACCGCCTGCAGCACGCCCTGTTGCGCATCAAGCGCTATGGCGGGCGCGTGGGTGTGCTGGTGCTGGACCTGGATCACTTCAAGCGCATTAACGATACGCTGGGCCACATGGCCGGGGACGAGTTGCTCAAGGTTGTCGCCGAACGCCTGAAGCGCGCCGTGCGTGAAAGCGACACGGTGTGCCGCATGGGCGGCGACGAGTTCGTTGTGATCCTGCCGGAGATCCGCGACGAGAGCGATGTCGAGCGGGTGTGCGAGAAGATCCTCGAACTCATGGCCGAGCCGGTGGAGCTGTGTGGCCAGCGTATCGTGGTCAGCACCAGCATCGGGCTCAGCGTCGCGCCGCAGCACGGCGAGACGATCGAGCAGTTGCTGGAACACGCGGACACCGCCATGTACCAGGCCAAGCAACGCGGACGTAACGGCTACCAGGTGTTCAGCTCCGAGGACGACGGCAAGTCGGTGTCGGCCCAGCCCATCGAGCATGCGCTGTATTCCGCGTTCCAGAATGACCGCCTGAGCATTCACTACCAGCCGCAGATCAGCACCCTGGACGGGCACGTTACCGGGGTGGAAGCACTGGTGCGCTGGGAGGATGCCGATGGCGGCTGGATTCCGCCGGATCGCTTCATCCATCTCGCGGAATCCACCGGCTTTATCGTCACCCTGGGCGACTGGCTCATGCGTCGTGCCTGCGAGGATATTGAGGCTTTGCGTCGTCGCCGCCATCGCGATTTCTCCGTCGCGGTGAATATTTCGCAGCGCCAGTTCTGGCATGCAGACTTCGTCGACTCGGTGAAGCGGGCGCTGCTGCGCACCGGCCTGCCACCGCAATCGCTGATGCTGGAATTGCCGGAGAGCCTGCTGGTTACCGAACTTCCGGCGGTGAGCGCCAAGCTGGAGGAACTGCACGCCTGCGGAGTGAAGCTGGCGGTCGATGACTTCGGCACCACCAACGCCTCCCCGGCCTACGCCTGCCGCTACCCGCTGGACATGATCAAGATCGACCGCAGCTTCCTGGCAACCGGTGAGAGAGGGCACCAGGTCACTGTCACCTCGATGGTCGCGGTGGCGCGTGAGCTCGGTGTAGAGGTGTTGGCAGAGGGTGTGGAGACGCCCGAGCAGCTGGAATTTATCAGTGCCCGCGGCTGCCACCGGGTGCAGGGTTTCCTGTATTCCCCCGCGGTGGCGGCACCGGTGCTGGAAGTGGCTATCAACCAGATTGAGAAGGTCGCGGCGCAGGTGTCCGTCTAGTGGACCGCGCGGCAGCGAATGGATATCGACCTATGAGTCAACTACACAGGCTAAGGAACATGGCCGCCCAGCACAGTCTGCTGCTGGGATTGTTGGCATTCCTCGTCGCGATGATAGCAGCGCTGGGTTGGTGGCAGCAGAAGGAAGCGAGCTCCCGGGTCGACCAGGAACTCTACCATAGCCTGCAGGAGCAACTGGCTTCGCGCGGCGGGCTACTCGACGAGGCGCTGCGCCGGTCGCGTGACCAGGTGCGCTTCGTGCTGTCCACGCCGCCGATACAGGGCATGGTGCGGGCCAGGGCCAACGACGGCAGCGACCCGATGGACGGCACGCCCTTCGAACTGTGGCGCCGGCGCCTGGAGACTATTGTCGTCGCCTTCATGGAGAACAACTCGGATATCCTGGCGATAAACTACATCGGTCTCGAGGACGGTGGTCGCGAGCTGGCGCGCGTCGAACGACGCCAGGGCAGTATCCGCGTCGCCAGTGCCGAGACCCTGCAGCGGCGCGGCGATGAAGCTGCGTTCCAGGCTTTGCTACAACTTCCCCAGGGCGGTGTGTTCGTCAGCGACTTCAACCTGCGCCGCGAGCACGGCGAGATCATTATTCCGCCCGAACCCGCCTTCCTGGCGGCGGTCCCCGTTTACGACATGTTGCAGCGGGTGTTCGGCGTGGTAACCATCGAGTACGACGCCCACGAGCTGTTCCGGCGTATCACCCGAGACCTGCCGAAGCATCTCGATCTTTACCTGCTGAACGAAGAGCGCGACTACCTGGTACACCCCGAAGACGGCCGCGCGTTCGCTTTTGCGACCGGTGATTCCCCGGCGGTCGCCGAGGGCGCGGACAGTGTCCTGCAACTGGGCGGGCACACGCCGTTGTCGCTCATGGTGCCGCGGGCGGCCGACGAGGAGCCGCGCTTCTTCATGGAGAGCGTGCACCCGCTGTCGCGAGTGGCCAGCGATCGCTACCTGGTGTTGCAGGTTGCCGCCCCGCAGAGCTACCGGGCAACCCGCATCTACGAAGAGAGCACGCGGCCACTGCTCCTGCTCGCCGGTGTGTTCCTCGCGCTGCTGGTCATGCTCGCCATCCAGCAGGTCAGCGCGCGTCGCGGCATGCTGCTGGGCGAGGCCCAGGCGCGCTGCCAAGCCATCGTGGATGGCTCGGTGGATGCGATCGTCGGCATGAATACCCAGGGCAGGATCGAAAGCTGGAACGCCGGCGCCGAGGAGACTTTCGGCTTCAGCGAGGAGCAGGCACTGGGGCGCAGGCCGACTGAACTGTTCGTCGGCGAGGACGACCGCAAGATGGTGGAGCAGGGCATTGCCCGTGCCCTGCAGGGCGAGGCCCACCCGCTGATGCGCCTGGACGCGGTCTGCCGTGACGGCGAACCGATCAAGGTCTCCCTGTCGCTGGCGCCTATTCGCACCTCGGGGCAGGGCATCGTCGGTGTCTCGGCGATTGCGCGCGACGTCACCGAGTTGTACCAGGCGCAGCAGCTGGCGCTGGAAATGAACAGCACGCTGGAGCAGCAGGTGTTCGAGCGCACGCTGGAACTGGAGCAGGCGCGCAACCTGGCCCTGTCCGCCAGCGAGGCGAAAAGCAATTTTGTCGCCAACGTGAGCCACGAGATTCGCACACCCTTGAACGGCATCATCGGCATGTTGCAGCTGATTCGCCGCGCCAGCTCGCGCGAGCTGCAAACGCGCTACCTGGGCATGGCCGAGAGCAGCGCCAGCGCACTGGCGGCCCTGATCAACGATGTACTGGACCTGAGCAAGATCGAAGCGGGCAAGCTGGAGATCACCCGCGGCGAGTACGACCTGCTCGACGTGGTATCGGACACCTGCACCGCCATGTCGATGCGCGCGCGGGACAAGGGCCTGGAGCTGATCATCGACGCCTCGGGTGTCGAGGTGCACCAGTTGCTGGGCGACGCCCACCGCCTGCGGCAGATCCTGGTAAACCTGCTGGAGAATGCGCTCAAGTTCACCGAGCGCGGCTGGGTCAAGGTGAGCCTGCGCACGGTGGAGCATGCCCACGACCAGGTCGAGATCCGCTGCGCGATCCAGGATACCGGGGTGGGCATCGCCGACGACAAGCAGCAGGCGATCTTCGAGGCCTTCTCGCAGGAGGATGCCAGCGTTACCCGTCGCTTTGGCGGTACCGGCCTGGGGCTTTCCATCACCCGGCAGCTGTGTCGTTTGATGGGCGGCGACATCGAGCTGCACAGCGAAAAGGGCTGTGGCAGCACTTTCGAGTTCTCCCTGTTCCAGGAAACCCACGGCCGTCACGGCGATCCGTTTGCGGACATGGTCCTCACCGGACTGTCGTTCCTGCTGGTCGACCCCCTGCCGGCGCGGGCGGAGTCGCTGTCCCGCCAGCTGCGCAGCTGGGGCGCCACGCGGGTGGAGCACAGCGATGGACTGCCGCTGTCGCAAGCGCTGGCCGACGCGGATCACTTCGACATTGTCATCGTCGACGAGACACTCTGGGAAGCCTGGCCGCCGGCGACCGAAAAAGACCCGGTGGCGGTCATGCTGCAGCAGCTGGAAGGCCACCCGCTGTCCGAGGAGCACGCCCCGGGCCTGTTTACCCTGCTCAAGCCGGTCACGCCGGTGGAACTCGCGAGCCTCCTGCGTCGCGCCCGGTTTACCCACGGACCGGTGCCCGAGTGGCGGGAGAAGCGCGAGGCGACCAACCGGGCCATGCCGCTGCCCGTGGGTAAGCTCAGTTGTGCCGGTGCCCGCGTACTGGTAGTCGACGACAACCACATTAACCAGCAGGTCGCGGTGGGTATGCTCACAGACCTCGGCGCTGAGGTGGAGACCGCCTGGAACGGGCGCGAGGCGATCGAGATCCTGGCGCAGCGCGAGGGTGAGTTCCAGCTGATCTTCATGGATGCCCAGATGCCCATCCTGGACGGCTACTCCGCCAGTCGCGAGATTCGCGCTGGCGGCGCCGGCGAGGCGGCGCGCGAGGTGCCTATCATCGCCATGACGGCGAGCGCCATGGCCGGGGATCGCGAGCGATGCATGATTGCCGGTATGGACGACTACGTCACCAAGCCGCTGGACTTCGACGCCCTGGAGGCACGGGCCGCCTACTGGTTGCAGCACGACGGCAGCTCGCTGCCGGCGATTCTGCGTCCCCCGACCGCGGTGAAAACCGGTGTGTCTCTGTCCCACAACGCCCGGCAGGCCCTGGATGGTGAGCCGGTCTGGGATCGCGATTGCCTGCTGCGCAACGTGAATTTCCGGGCGGAGCGTGTGCCTGACCTGATCCGGCTGTTTCTCAACCTGTTCCCGGAGCGGGTCGCGCTGCTCACCTGTGCGATGCGCTCGCGGGATTTCGACGCTGTCGCGTCGGAGGCGCATTGCCTGAAGGGTTCGGCCGCGAGTCTCGGGGCGAGCCGCCTGCACCGTTTGTGCCTGTTCGTGGAGCAGACCGCGCGCTCCGGCCAGGCCGATGTGCTGGACCTGTGTCCGCCGATGCTCGAGCGCGAGGCGACGGCGCTGATCGAGGCGCTCAACCTGGGCTTCGACGCGGATGCGCCGGGAGAGCGCCAGGCCTGATAGTTAAAGTGGTAAAAGTGGGGTCAGAGTCGAGACTCTGACCCCACTTTTACCGGGCCCGGCCCCGCAGCCAGGGTCGTGACTCTCTCCCTGCCCCCAGCCCTGCCAAACATCCGTCAAAAAAAATGTGACTTTACCCTACGGTTTCTCCAACCACTGCCGATATGAGGTTCAAGAGCCACCATTCGATCTCCCAGGGAGGACCTTCGAGTGAGCCAGTTTGAATGGGACGACAGCCTGAACGTGGGCGTCGACAGGATGAACGAGCAACACCAGCAGATCATTCACCTGATCAACGTGGTCGCCGACGACGTCGAGAACAACGAGAACCCACTGGGCAGCTTCGACAAACTGGCCAACTACGTCGTGCGTCATTTCCAGGAGGAAGAGAAGTACATGGAGAGCCACAACTACTCCAGCCTGTCCTCGCACAAGATTATCCACAAGCAGTTGCTGGCGCGCGTGGGCCAGTTCCGTGATTCCATGGTCGCCGGCGACCTGAACACGGAGGACCTGTTCGCCTTCCTGCGCATGTGGTTGAAGTCACACATCAAGGGTATCGACCAGCGCTACGGTATCGAATGCGCCAATTTCCAACCCTGACACACTGACCCTGCACGCCCTGGCCCCCCCGGGGCGTACTTCTGGAGGGAGGCCGTCATCCCTGGGCCTCCCTCCCTTTTTCTCCCTCGCTCCCCGTTAAAGTTTGCCGCGCCCGGCAATCGCCTGAAAACGTATAGAAACACCCCCCTTATCCGACCTTGGTGGCACTAAAGCATCGCCGGAATCCGTCGATAGTACAGGCGTCTTCGGGGGAAAGTCGGACAGGCTCCCCCGGGATACGGCCGGGACGGCTGTGCAGCACCCCAGTCCGGCACCAGAAAAAAACAGTCCGCCGCATCGCGCGTGTGGCGGCCAGATGACCGGTAGAGATATGGACGACGATACAGTTCGAATGTTTGTGGAGGAGTCGCTCGAGCACCTGGGTGACATCGAAGAATCCCTCCTGGCTATTGAGGCCGCTGGCGCCGATATCGACCTCGACCTGGTAAACGAGGTCTTTCGCGCCGTGCACTCCGTAAAGGGCGGCGCCGGGTTCCTTGAGCTCGAGAACATCAAGCGCCTGGGTCACAGCATGGAGAACGTGCTGAATATGATCCGCTCGCGCGAGCTGGTACCCACCGGCGAGATCGTGAGCGTGCTGCTGGATTCCGCCGATACGCTCAAGGAAATGATCAGCGATTCGGGTAACAGCGAGTCGGTGCAGATCAGCGGACACCTGGACGCCCTGGAGCGCATCGCCAACGGTGAAAGCCTCGAGGCGGAGGGTGAGGCCGCCGAGGAGTTCGACGAGGACGACGCCGGCGAAGAGGTGGAAGAGGGCGACGGCTACGAGCACGAGGAGCCGGTGGCTTCCGGCCCGGATCTCCCGGAGCTGGAGATCGATGCGGACGAGCTGCGCCACGCGCTTTCCGCGGGCTACGTCTACCGTATCGACTTCGACCTGCGCGAGGACCTGCTGGCCAAGGAGCGTGAACTCCACGCCACCATGGATGAACTCAGCACGCTGGGTTCCATGGTCGGCACCAGTTACGACCCCAAGCAGTCCCTGGGCAAGGGCGGCATCGTCAGCGTGGTCATCTCGACCATTATCGAACCGGAGACCATGCTCGAGATTGCGGGTGTTCCGGAGGAGCGCTGCTACCTGCTGGACGATTCCGCATTAGAAAACCCGCACATTGTCGGTGCGTCATCCGCTCCGGCTGCCAAGGCAAAGGCCAAGGCGCCAGCCAAGGCCAAGGCCAAGGCACCGGCGAAAGCCAAAGCCCCCGCCAAGGCGAAGGCACCGGCCAAAGCCAAGGCGCCGGCCAAGGCGAAGGCACCGGCCAAGGCCGAGCCCCCGCCGCAACCGGCACCCAGGCCGGTAGCCGCAGTGGACGCGGATGACCTGCCCGCCGGGGAGAAAAAGGCCGCGAAACCCACCACCGAAAGTACCCTGCGGGTTGGCGTAAACCTGCTCGACCAGTTGATGAACCTGGCGGGCGAACTGGTGCTGACCCGTAACCAGCTGTTGCAAGCCACCCTGCGCGGCAATGCCAACCAGATCGAGCAGGCCGCCCAGCGCCTGGACCTGATCACCACGGAAATGCAGGAGGCGATCACCTGCACGCGCATGCAGCCGGTAGGCATCGTGTTTTCCAAGTTCCGTCGCATCGTGCGCGACATGGCGCGCACCCTGGGCAAGAACATCGAACTCAGGCTGGACGGCGAGGACGTCGAACTCGACAAGACCATCATCGAGGGCCTCTCCGACCCGCTGACGCACCTGGTGCGCAACGGCATAGACCACGGTATCGAAACCCCGGAAGAGCGGATCCGCGCCGGCAAGCCGGAGCAGGCGGAACTGACCATCCGCGCCTCCCACGAGGCTGGCCAGGTGGTGATCGACATCGCCGACGACGGCCGCGGCATCGACCCCGAGAAGGTCAAGGCCAAGGCCCTGGACATGCGCCTGCGCGACAAGGAAACCCTCGACGCGATGAGCGACGCGGAACTCGTCAACCTGATCTTCGAGCCGGGTTTCTCCACCGCCGCGGAGATCACCGACATTTCCGGCCGCGGCGTGGGCATGGATGTGGTGAACACCAACCTCACCCGCCTCGGCGGCGTGATCGAGATCGACTCGCAGCTGGGCAAGGGCACCTGTGTGCGCATCAAGCTGCCACTGACCCTGGCGATTATCCCCAGCCTGATGATCGGCCTGGGCGGTAGCAAGTACGCCATCCCCCAGGTGAACGTGCAGGAACTCGTGCGTATTCCGGCGGTGGACGTCGAGGAGCGCATCCATCGCATGGGCGACGCGGTCATGATGTGGCTGCGCGGCGAACTGCTGCCGCTGATCCAGCTCGGCGATATCGTCAAGGTGGAGAGCGTCTACCGCGATACCGAGACCGGTGAACTCAAGCGCAACCGTCGCGCCCACGTCTACGACCGCCGCTCCAGCGAGGTAACAGACGACGACGGTGAGGGCGCCAGTGAGCGCCGCAACGGGCCGACCCGCCGCCGCGCGTTCTCCAGCGCGGTGAACGTGGTGGTCGTGGTGGCCGGGGCCATGCGCTACGGCGTGGTGGTGGACGAACTGCTCGACTCCGAGGAGATCGTGGTCAAGCCGCTGGGCAAGCACCTGCAGCACAGCAACATCTACGCCGGCGCGACCATCCAGGGCGATGGCCGCGTGGCCATGATCCTGGACGTGGTCGAGGTCGGTCGCCTGGCGCGCATCGACGAGTGCCACAAGGCGCAGGGCGATCTCAAGCCGGATATCCACGATGCCACGCAGTCCGGGGATCGCCATTCCCTGCTGCTGGTGAAGGGCGGCGAGAAAGAGACCTTCGCCGTACCGCTGGGGCTTATTACCCGTATCGAGAAAATCAACGCGGACCGCCTGGACTACACCGGCAGCCGCTGCAGCATCACCTACCACGGCGAGAGCCTGGTGCTGTTCCGCACCAGCGATATCGGCTCGTTTGCCCTGCTCCCCGAGAGCTCGCACTACTACGTGGTGGTGTTCAAGGTCGGTCGCCGGGAAGTGGGCCTGCTGTTCTCGTCGATTGTCGACACGGTGAACATCGCCGTGGAATTCGACCGCGACACCTACAGCCAGCCCGGCATCTTTGGCTCGGCGATCATCCGCGAGCAGACCACGCTGTTGCTCGACCCGCTGGGCATCGTGCGCCAGCAGGAGCCGGAGTGGGTCACCCAGACCAGCGAGGCGTCGATCGAGGAGCACAACGCAATCACCCTGCTGGTGGCCGAGGACTCCAAGTTCTTCCTGGCGCAGATGACCAGTCTGCTGGAAGAGGAGGGCTACAAGGTGCTGCCCACCGAGGATGGCCAGGAGGGCCTGAGCACGCTGATGGAAAACCTCGATGTGGTGGAGGGGATTATCACCGACATCGAGATGCCGAACATGGATGGCTTGTCCTTCGCCCGCGCCGTGCGCGCGGACCCGCGCACCAAAGACCTGCCGATCATCGCCTGTACCAGTATCGCTGGCGAACTCAACGAGCAGATCGGCAAGAACGCGGGTATCGACGAGTACCTGATCAAACTCGACCGCGAGCAGATTCTCGAGTGCCTGTCACGGCACTTGAAGAAAGTCACCGCCAAGGCCTAGGAGGGCGACATCGTGAGTGACAGAAAGACCCGTTCCACCGAGAGCGAAGACGATGCCGGTATGGCAGACGCCTGCGAGATCGTCGTCTTCCAGATCGACGAACTCAAGTGCGCCCTGAACATCCGCCAGGCGCAGGAGATCAACCGCAACCTCTCCATCACCGCTGTCCCCGAGGCGCCGGTGCATGTGAAGGGCGTGGCCAATCTGCGCGGCAAGGTCATTACCGTTGTCGACCTGCGTGTCGTGTTCGGTATCCAGCCGCGCGAAGAGGGCGGCCTCAACCAGGTCATCGTGATCCATTCGGCGTCCGAGGAAGTCGGCCTGCTTGTCGATTATGTCGATGACATCGTCTATGCGGTGCCGGACGAACTGCACCCGCCGCCGGCGAATCTCTCGGGCATACCCGGCGAATTTTTTACTGCGATTTACAAAAAGGATGGCGATGTCGCCGGCCTGATCAATCTCGATCAGGTACTGGGTCGCCAATGAATAACGGCTGGAAGCGGCTGTTCCACGGATTAGTGAAGACAGGTAGAGGAATTGGACAATGAGTAGCTTCAACGTAACCAGTAAGCTTTCCGGGCTGTTGGTAGTGATCGCACTGCTCCCGGTCGTACTGATTGGTACGACCATCTGGAGCAGTACTGAACACCAGAAGGAAGAGGTGCTGCACTACTACGAGTTGATCGCCGGCCAGCTGGCCGACAAGATCGACCGCAACCTGTTCGAGCGCTATGGCGACGTGCAGGCATTCGCGCTGAACCGCGCGATCATCTCCGAGGACGATCTGATCCCGGGCAACATCGAGCTCGAGTCCGCGCTCAATGGTTACGCCAAGGCGTACGGCCTGTACCCGCTCATGCTGATCACCTCGCCGGATGGCGCGGTTGTCGCGGCCAATACCAAGGACGCCAAGGGGCAGTCGATTGATACCTCAGGACTGATCGGCAGAAATGTAAGCGGGGAATCCTGGTTCCAGGATGTGGCAGCAGGTCGCTACACCACCCGGCGCACTCACACCGCACCCGGCAATGATGTTTCCGATGGTACGGTGATTGTCGATGTCTATATCGAGCCGATGATCAAGAAGGTCTATCCGCGACACAGTGGTGCGGTCCTCGGATTCGCCACGCCGATCGAGCGCGACGGCGAGACCGTGGGTTACTGGTACAACATGGCCGACCTGGCCGCTGTCGAGGAAATCCTCGAAGCCCAGTACGCGCAGATGAAAGCCTGGGGCCTCCACGATGCAGAACTGACGGTCATCAACGACGATGGCCTGGTGCTCGTCGATCTCGATCCCGCGGTCACTGGCAGCGAAACCGCCACCAAGACCAGCGCCTTCATGAGCCTCAACCTGGTGCAGTCGGGCGCCGAATCCGCCATCGAGGCAGTGGCCGGCAAGAGTGGCGCCATCGTTTCGCACAACGAGCGCAAGGACAACGAGCAGGTCGCCGGTTATGCTCACCTGCGCGGCGCCATGGGCTACCCGGGCATGAACTGGGCGGTACTGGTACGCGACCCGGCAGAAGAAGCGCTGGCAGAGGTCTACGACGCGCGCTGGTCCTTCGCCATCCGCGCGGGGATCAGCATCGTCATCCTGGTGATCGGCGCCGTATTCTTCCAGTGGCGCTTCAGCGGCCCGCTGTCCAAGATGTCAAAAGTGGCGGCCTTCTTCGCCGAGCGCGACCTGTCCCACCGAGTGGACCACAGCTCCAGCGACGAGATGGGCCAGCTGGCCTCGAGCATGAACACCATGGCCGAGAGCCTCGAGGGCGTGGTGGAGAACCTGTCGCGCAACGCCGGTACCCTGAACGCCACCTCCAGCTCGCTGTCGTCCTCCGCGTCCACCGTGCGTGCCCGCACCGACGACACCGCGGCCCGGGCCAGCAACGTGGCCTCCGCGGCGGAAGAGATGAGTGTGACCATGATGTCCGTCTCCACCGCCGCCGAGGAATCCGGCGCCAACGTCAACACCGTGTCCGCCGCCGCCGAGGAGATGACCGCGACCATTCGCGAGATCGCCGAGAACGCCGAGCGCGCACGCGGTATCACTACCAAGGCCGTGCACAACGTGAACGAAGCTTCGGACAAGGTGAGCACGCTGAGCGACGCCTCGCGCAAGATCAATACCGTTATCGACGTGATCC
Organism: Mangrovimicrobium sediminis; assembly: GCF_004745945.1. Taxonomy (GTDB): domain Bacteria; phylum Pseudomonadota; class Gammaproteobacteria; order Pseudomonadales; family Halieaceae; genus Mangrovimicrobium; species Mangrovimicrobium sediminis. Next base: position 49,612 of record NZ_SRLE01000003.1, read on the forward strand.
TGGAGATCGCCGAGCAGACCAAGCTGCTGGCACTCAACGCCACCATCGAGGCGGCGCGCGCCGGCGAGGCGGGCAAGGGCTTCGCGGTGGTGGCCTCCGAGGTCAAGGAACTGGCCCAGCAGACCAACAAGGCTACCGAGGAGATCCGTAACAGCATCGAGGCGATCCAGAACTCCACTGGTGAGACCGTGGACCAGATCGGAAACATCAGCGAAGTCATCGACGAGGTGAGCGCTATCGTCTCGACCATCGCCTCCGCGGTGGAAGAGCAGTCGGCCACCACCCAGGACATCGCGCGCAACATCAGCCAGGCAGCCATGGGCATCAATGACATGGGCAACAGCGTGCGCGAGGCCAGCAATGCGTCGCAGGAAATCGCCCAGGATATCTCGGTGGTCGACTCCTCGATCCGCGAGATCAGCGCCTCCATGAGCGACGTGTCCTCCGACGCCGAATCGCTAGCGGTGATGGGCAACGACCTGGAGCAACTGGTCAGCAGCTTCAAGGTCAACGGCTGAGAGCGAGCGGCTGAAAAATGGAACTTAAAAGCCTCAAAACCCTGAAAGTCCTCGTCGTCGACGACTCGCTGCTGTACCGCGATGTCGTCGGCCACGTGGTCAACGACATCGGCGGTGCGGTCGTCGTGGGCAAGGCCATCAATGGCAAGCAGGCCCTGGAGATGATCGAGTCCCTGCAGCCGGACGTGGTAACCCTGGATGTCGAGATGCCGGTTATGGATGGCATCGCGGCACTGGGCGAGATGCGCAAGCGTTTTCCCAAGGTCCAGGTGCTGATGGTCAGCTCACTGACCAAGGCCGGTGCCGCGGTGACGGTCGATGCCCTGCGCAAGGGCGCGATGGATTTCATCTGCAAGCCTGACACCGGCTCGATCGGCGAGAACCAGAAAGTCCTGGTGCAGCAACTGGGCGAGAAGCTGCGTCCGCTGTTGCATCGCCACCAGGTCCGCGCGGCGGCTGCGGAGCGCCCGCAGACGGCGGCCAGGGCGCAGACGGCCAGCAAGATTGCGGTGCCCACGCGGGTGCTCAAGGCGCCGTCGGCACGCATCCAACTGGTTGCCATCGGCACCTCTACCGGCGGCCCCAACGCGCTGTCGGAAGTGCTGGGCAAACTGCCCGCCAACCTGCGCGTGCCGGTGGTCGTGGTGCAACACATGCCGGAGCTGTTCACTGCGGAACTGGCCAAGAGCCTGAACCGCAACTGTGCGCTGGAAATCAGCGAAGCGGTGGATGGCGAACCGCTGCAGGCCGGCCACGTCTACATCGCCCCCGGTGGCAAGCAGATGAAGCTGCGCGACAAGGGCGGGCAAGGCCAGGTGGTTATCACCGACGACCCCGCGGAGCACTTTTGCAAGCCCGCGGTGAACTACCTGTTCCGCTCGGTGGCGCAGGTCTACAAGCAGAACGCGCTGGGCGTCATCCTGACCGGCATGGGCAGTGACGGCGCCGATGGCCTGGCCGCGATGAAGCAGGCTGGCGCCACCTCCCTGGCCCAGGACGAGGAGACCAGTGTCGTGTTCGGCATGCCCAAGGAGGCGATCAGCAAAGGTGTCGTCGACGCCGTGCTGCCGCTGCAAAAAGTAGCTCCCAAGATCCTTGAACTGGTTAACTGACAATGACCTACCCACAAGTCCAGGACTCAGAACTGCCGGAAGTCGCCAGTTTTGTCAGGTCCATCTCCGGTATCGTCCTGGATTCGTCCAAGGGTTACCTGATCTCCAGTCGCCTCGGCCCGCTGCTGCAGCGCTATGAGGCGCGCAACTACTCGGCCCTGTGCAACAAGGCGAAGCTCGACAGCAAGCTGCGGCTGGATATTCTCGATGCCATCAGCACCAACGAGACCTCGTTCTTTCGCGATACCTCGCCCTTCGACCTGCTGAAGTTCAAGCTCATCCCGGACCTCGTCGATCGCATGGGCGGCGCCAAGCAGCCGATCTCGATCTGGAGCGCGGCGTCGTCCACCGGCCAGGAGGTGTACAGCATCGCGATCTCGCTGGGCGAGATCCTGCCCAACCTGAGCCAGTGGCATATCAAGATCATGGGCACCGATATTTCGGACGCGGCGATCCGCTATGCCAGTGCTGCCTACTACTCGGACCTCGAGTTGGGCCGCGGCATGAGTCCGGATCGGCGTGCCAAGTATTTCACCCAGGAAGGGCGCATGTGGAAGGTGCGCGATCAGTACCGCGCGATGGCGACGTTCCGCCGCCAGAACCTGCTCGACGACCTCACTGCCCTCGGCAAGTACGACATCATTTTCTGCCGCAACGTCATGATCTATTTCGATATGGACGTGCGCAAGCTGTTGTATACGAAGCTGTCGCGCCAGCTCAAGCCCGGCGGCGTACTGGTGATCGGTTCCACCGAGAACCTGCCTCCCGGCATGGAAGGCATCTACAAGCGCAACGATTACCAGCGCAGCGTGTTCTACTCCGTCTAGCGGGGAGCGCTTACTCGTAGACGACGAATACCGGCGGGGCGATTTCGCTCTGCGCCGGCCCAACCCCCGAATTCATTTCCACGTAGTAGCGGGTGACGAAGGTCAGGGGGTCGGTATCCTCCACGCCCACCGGACTGAGCGGCGTGGGGTAGGGCACTTCCACGCAATAGCCCAGCTCCAGTTCGGCGAGTCCGCACTGCCGCGCGATGCGGAAGATGTAGAAGTCGTTGGGGTCGCCGATGTCCATGTTTCCCAGCCAATCGCCGGCGTAGAACTCTACGCTGCCCCTCGCAGTACCCGTGTTGATACTGGCCACCCCACCCGCATTGCGCGCCATGTACACCGAGTGACTGGTGTAGAGCGCCTTGCTGGTGCGCTGGTGTTCGACGCCGACGGCGTACCAGAAGTTGCCCGGGTCCGAGGTCAGGCGATACACCGGGGGAGAGACCTCGTGGCGGTAGTACAGGGCGTCCTGGTTATCGTAGATGCAGGAGCTGTAGTCGTTGATGCACTCGTGGCCGAGGCCGGCGTGCCCGATACCGCGCAGGTAGATTTCCGGCGTCGCCTCCGGGTGACGCTGCACCAGGGCGGCGACCACCTTGCCCAGCCGTGACATCACCTGCGGCATGACCGCATCGTCGTATTCGGAGATGCCGGTGACGCGCTCGCGGTAGCCGGTAAACGGAAAGCTCTCGAACTCCGGCGTATCCAGCGTGATGCGATAGACCGAGACCGGGTTGGCTGCCAGCCACGCCTCGAAGGTCGCGCGGTCCGCGGGCAGGGTGTAGCGCGCCATGATCGCGAACTCGTCGGAGCGCTCGGTGTAGCCGGTGACCAGTGGCAGCTCGATTGCCCCGGTGGGGATACGGAAAACATTGACCGCGCGTGCCGGTATGCCGCTGGCCACCAGCAGGGAACTGACCGCGGCCACCGCGCGCTGGTTGGCGCTCATGACAACCGCGCTGATCCGCTCGAAGGGATAGGGCGCCGCGCCGGGTATCGCGGCGGGATAGGCGCCCAGGCGCAAGTGGTTGATCGAGTCCGCCAGGGAGGCGGCGACCTCGATGCGCTGGTTGTCCGTTTCCGGCACCCAGCGATCCTGTACGTAGGGCGTGAACCCGAAGTAGGCCAGCTGCGGCGGCGTCTGCAGCAGCAGGACGACGGCCTCGTTGTCGTCGAGCATGAAGCCGGTGGAGTAGCGGATCAGCTCCGGGCTGCGCCAGGGCAGGTGGGCGAAGGAATAGCCGGACTCCGGGTTGTTACCGAAGCAGAAGGAGTTGGTCTCGAAACAGGTTTCGAGGTCGAAGGTGATCCACTCGCCAACCTGGTGGTCCGCGACCGCGTCAGTGGCCTGCAGGCGCTGCTCGAAGGCATCGCTGGCCGCCTGCCACGCCTCGAAGTCCGCGCGTGCGGCTGTGCTCGCCAACAGGCACGCCCACGCCATTGTTGTGGCGAGAGTGGTGGCGATAGTGGCGGCATATGTCGCGCCAAAAGAAGTGGCCAGTCGTGAGGTTGGCGCTGGCATTCCCTGCTCTATGTTATGTCGTTGCATCTACGTCACGTCCTTGTGATGGGTTGGACAGTTACTCCCGCCGGACAGCAGCCGTATAGCTGGTTGTCAGTGTAGATGCCCGTGTGCCTGCCGGCCAGCGATCGAATGTGGCCCGCCCAGGCGGGTGCTGGCGCCCCGGGTGACGGCTGCGGCTGGTGTTGGTCGTGAAGAATGCCTGTCGAGAACAGGGTTGGTTGCGAAGCGTACCGCTGGCTAAGAGCGCCGGTAGGGATTAGCGCCGGTAGAGAATAGGTCCGGCCACCACCCATCGCGCGTTCCCTGCGCGAAGGTAGTGGCCGGTCGGGGTCAGGGCAGGGGCTGGACGTCGAGCCCGATAGTGAACGGCGCCAGCAGGACAACCGGTGTCACATTGGAGCCATCCAGGTTGGCGCGGGCGATGCGGCCGCGGCCGGACTCCGCCCAGTAGACCTTGCCGCGGCGCAGGTCCAGGTCCACGCCGATGGGTGCCTGCAGTCCGGGTACCAGGGTGCTGACGTTCTGGCCGTCGAGATCCGCGCTGAGGATGCCCAGGATGTTGCTGAAGTAGATGCGACCGCCGCGACCGTCCACGGCGATGTCGCCGGCGAAGGCGCTGAAGCCGACCTCGGAGTACAACTCCTCCTGGTTGCTGCCATTGAGGTTGGCGCGCTTCACGACAGCCCGGTTCGGGCTGGTCTCGGTCCAGTAGATCTTGCCGTTGGCGTTATCCAGGCCGATGCCGAATACGTCGAATCCGGGGGTCAGCAGCCGTTGCCCGCTGCCGTCCAGGCGGGCGCGGTAGATGCCGCCCACACCGCCCCAGTAGAGGTAGCCGCGCAGCGGGTCCACCTCAACGTCGGTGACTGCGCCGAGACCCCCAAACAGTATTTCCGCCGCGCTGCCGTCGAGGTCCGAGCGCCAGATGTTGCCGCTGGCCTCGGACCAGTAGACCTTCTCGCGCAGGGGGTCCACCGCCACCTGGAAGGGAGAGGACACGCCGGCGTCGATCAGTACCGCCAGGTCGCTGCCGTCGGGCTTCACCTGGTAGATGCGGCTGCCGTCGCCGTCGGAGAAATACAGGACGTCCTGCTGCGCGTCGTAGGCCACGCCGCTGGGGTCGACCAGGCCGGTGTCGACCAGGTCGGTGAGGCCGCTGCCGTCGAGATTCGCGCTCTGGATCTTGTTGGCCAGGATGTCGGCCCAGAAGATGCGGCCATTGGCCAGGTCGAGCTCCAGTTCCCAGGGAGCGCTGAGCCCGCTGAGCAGGGTTTCGGCGCCGCTGCCGTCGAGATTGGCGCGGTTGATCGTGCCGCTGCCGGAGTCGGTCCAGTAGACTTTCCCCGCGGCGGTGTCCAGGGCGATGCCCCAGGGCTCGGCGAGGCCGGGAATCGGCAGTTCTTCCACCCCGGTGCCGTCGAGGTTGGCGCGGAAGATGCCCTGGCCGCTGCCGAACTCGCCGTGGTTGGTCCAGTACATCTTGCCCGCGGGCAAGTCCAGGGCGAGGCGCGCGGTATTGCCGCCAGGGGTGCGCACCAGGGTGACCACGTTGCTGCCGTCCAGGTCGGCGCGCTGGATGCGGTTGTAGCCGATGTCGACGATGTACAACTGGCCGGCGGCGACGTCCAGTTGCACGTCACGCAGGCCGCCGCCGCCGGGCAGCGGCGCCGGCTTGAACACGAACTCGATGTCGCTGCCATCGAGGTTGGAGCGGCTGATTTCGCGGCTGGTGGCGTCCACCCAGTAGAGTTTGGCGCTGGCCGGCTCCAGGGTCAGCGCGACCGGGGAGGTCAGGATGGCGCTGGTCAGGGTCTGCGGGTTGCTGCCGTTGAGGTTGGCGCTGCGCACGCGGTCGAACTCGGTCCAGTAGACGCCGCGGGAGTCGGCCGGCGCCGCCGTGGCGCCGGTGGCAAAGAGCAGGAAGCTGAGACATAGGATGAAACTGCGAACCATAAATCGCATGGTTGATCTCCTGTGGAATGATACGGATTGATCGCAATTCCTATTGTGCGCCCAGATCATGGCAGTTTCGAGTACTAACCTTTTCTTTATCCTCGGCGCTGGCCCTGCGCGTCCGCCTGTCGTGCCCGCTTGTCATGCCTGCTTGTCATATTAGCCCCGCGAAACTGTGCGCTGTCTCCCGTTTCCGCGGACTGCCAGTCGTTCCCGGAGACCCGCCGTGGCAGTATCGGACGTATGTACCCCTATAACCGGCGCTCAGCGGTGCCTCGCCGCCCGCGCCGCGCCCACCCACCCCTCGATCCGCCTGTCGGCCCGGTTGTGTTCGCATGACAAAGATTGCCCCGTGGCTGGGCTTGCTTCTGCTGCTAGCGTCCCGCGGCCTGGGCGCGCAGACGCAGTTCCTGGTCACCGACCAGCGCGGCCAGCCGCTTGCGGACGCGGTGGTCGAACTCGGCCTGGCCGGGGCGGGGCCGGCCTCGCCGGACGGCGTGTTCGTCATGGACCAGGTCGACAAGACCTTCGTGCCGCGGGTGCTGGTAGTGCCGCGCGGCGCCGCGGTGAGCTTCCCCAACAGCGACGACATCCGCCACCACGTGTACTCCTTCTCCCGCGCCAACGTCTTCGAGATCAAGCTCTACGCGGGCCAGCCGAAGGCCCCGGTCGCCTTCCCGCAGCCCGGCGTGGTAGTGCTTGGCTGCAACATCCACGACGCCATGGTCGGCTACATCTATGTGGCCGACAGCCCCTACACCGCGATCACCGGTGCGGATGGCCGCGCCAGCTTCTCCGAACTGCCCGGCGCGGTGACCTCCATCGCGGTCTGGCACCCGGAACTTGCCGCCGGGCCGGATGCCAGGGTCGAACTGGCGCCCGCCGGCGATGCGCCAGACGAGGTGGTCGAGGTGCGCCTGGACACCACCGAGCCGAGTCCGCGCGACACCTTCGAGGACCTGTTCCGCCATGCTGACTGACCGCAGCCTGCGCGCGCAGATCACGCTGCTCGCCAGCGGCCTGATCCTGGCGACGGTGATCGCCCTGCTGGCCGCCTACTGGGTGCGCACCGGCGATTACACCCGGCAGCAGATCGAGCACCGTATGGACAGCGCACAGAGCGTGCTGGAGCAGTACCTGCTTTCCCGCGAGAAACTCCTGGTGACCGCCGCCCGTGTGCTCACCGCGGATTTCGGCTTCAAGCAGGCGGTGGCGACGCTGGACACGGAGACCATCAACAGCGTGCTGCTCAACCACGGCGAGCGTATCGATGCCGACCTCATGGTGCTTACCGGGTTGGACGGTGCGATTCTCTCGGCCAGCGCCGGCGGCCACGCGCTCGCCGCCCCCGAACTGGCCGCGGCCATCGGCGCCCTGCCGCTGCGTCCGCAACACTCCCAATTGCTGCGCACCGAGGCCGGTTTCTATCAGGTGTTCGCTCTACCGGTGCTGGCGCCGCGGCCAATCGCCTATACCGTCATCGGCTTTCGCGCCGACCGGTCCGCGCTGCAGGAACTGAAGCGCCTCACCGGCATGGACATCACCCTGCTCGCGCCCGGCGGTGATCCGCTGGCCACTACTTTCGAACCCGGGGTGGACATGCGCCGGGCGCTGGCCGAGGCCGGCTCGGGCGAGGCGGCGGGCCTGCTCGGCGGCGCCAGCTATGTGTATCGCGATTTCACCCTGGAGACCCTGGGCAATGTGCGCGTCCTGCTCTCGGCGAGCCTGGCGGAGGCCCGCGCCGGGTTCAACCGGCTGCTGGCGTCCATCGCGCTGATCGGCGGCGGCATCCTGGCGCTGTCGCTGCTTTTTTCGCAGGTCATCCTGCGCGGCATCACCCGGCCACTGCACCACCTGGTCGGGCTGACCCGGCAGGTGGCACAGGGCGATTTCAACCTGCAGGCCTCCACCGCACCCGCGGCGGCGGAGTTTCGCGAGCTCAACCAGGCCTTTCTCAGGATGGGCGGCGAAATCGAGCGGCGCGAGAACGAGATCATCTACCAGGCCGAGCACGACCTGCTCACCGGGGCGCTCGGCCGCAACACCCTGCTGGCGCGCCTGGACGATGCGCTGCACGCCGGCCAGACTCTACTGCTGCTGGGCGTGAATATCCTGCGCTTTCGCCAGCTCAACGACGCGGTCGGCCCGGACAACGCGGACCGCGTGCTGCAATCCCTGGCCGGTCGGCTCACGCATTGCGCCGAGACACTCGCCGGCAGTGATGCCCGCTGCCTGGTGGGGCGCGTGGGCGCAGACCATTTCCTGGTCGCGGTGCCCGTGCCCGCTGCGGGCAGTGCCGGGCAGTGGTTGCACGAGGTCTACGCGGCGATCAACGAACCCTACGTGATTGGCGACCTGCGCCTGACCCTGAGCCTGTGCCTGGGCTATGTGGAGGAGGCCGAAGCCGGCGTGCCCGCTCGCGACCTGCTGCGCCAGGTGTTCATCGCCGCGGGCGCCGCCCGCAACCGGCCGCAGCGCCTGCGCGCCTACCAGCGCGGTGAGGACGAGGCCTACCTGCGCCGGCTGTTCCTGGTCGAACGGCTCAAGCGCGCGCTGGTGCGCGACGACGGCGCGCTGTTCCTCACCTACCAGCCCAAACTGGACCTCGCCCGCGGGCGCATCGATCGCGTCGAGGCGCTGGTGCGCTGGGTCGACGACGAGCACGGGTTCATTTCACCGGACGAGTTCGTGCCCCTGGCCGAGCAGTCGGGCCTGATCATCAAGCTGACTCGCTGGGTGGTGCGCTCGGTGCTGCGCCAGTTGGCCCTGTGGAACGCCAGCGGCCTGCACCTGGGGGTGGCGATCAACGTCTCCGCCCAGGACATCTGCCACGAACAGTTTATCGATTCCCTGCTGCATGAACTGCGCGAGAGCGGTGTGCGCCACGAGCAGGTCACCCTGGAGATCACCGAGCGCGACCTGATGGACAACGAGGCGCTGGCGGTGGAACAGCTCACTGCGCTCAAGGCCGCGGGCTTTCGCATCGCGGTGGACGACTACGGCGTGGGTTACTCCTCGCTGTCCAAGCTCAAGCAGCTGCCGGTGGACGAACTCAAGATCGACAAGAGTTTTATTCTGCAACTGCCCGAGTCCGAGCAGGACCAGAACATCGTCAGCTCGACCATCGAGCTGGGCCACAAGCTGGGCCTGAAGGTAGTGGCCGAGGGGGTGGAAACCAGCGCCGGGCTGGACCTGCTGCGCGCCATGCGCTGCGACTCGGTGCAGGGCTATCACCTGGCGCGGCCGATGAGCGCCGAGGATCTTACCCAGTGGTATGCGAGCTATGCGCAGACTGCTTAGCTCTGGCGCCATCGCACTGTTGCTGAGCGCTACCCCGTGCCTGGCCGGCGGCAAGCTGCTGGCGACGCCGGGAGTCTCCCAGTTCGAGGGCGCCGCGGGCGGCGGGCTGGTGCCCTGGGCACAGCTCGCCGGCTACGCCACGGAAAACGAGGTGGCGTTCTCCGGCTATTGCACCCGTGTCGATGTGGACGACTTCACCCTGGATACCTGCGGTGCCCAGTTCAACCTGTTCGACCGCCTGGAGCTGTCCTACGCCGAGCAGCGGCTGGACGTGCAGCCCCTGACGCTGGAACTGGAACAGAAAATCGCCGGCTTCAAGCTGCGCCTGGCCGGCGACCTTGTCTATTCGCCCTATCCCCAGGTGTCCCTGGGGGTAATGCACAAGCAGTTGGACGATGCCGCGGTGCCTTACGCCCTGGGTGCGCAGGATGACACCGGTACCGATATCTACCTGGCGGTGAGCAAGCTGCACCTCGGCGTGCTCGCCGGCTACAACCTGTTGTGGAACATTACCGCGCGTCGCACGGAAGCCAACGAGGCGGGGCTGTTGGGCTACGGCGCAGCGGATGCCTCACCGCAGCTGTTGCTCGAGGGTTCGGTGGCGGTCCTGCTCGACAAGCGTTTCGCCCTCGGCGTCGAGTACCGCGAGAAGCCGGATAACCTGGGGCTGGGCGAGGACGACTGGCGCGACCTGTTTGTCGCCTGGTTTCCCAACAAGCACCTGAGTGTGACCGCCGCCTGGGTGGACCTCGGCCGCATCGCAGCCATCGAAGGCCAGGACGGCTGGTATCTGTCGATCATGGGGTATTACTGATGCGCCTGCGACTGTTGGCCGGGCTCTTCTCGCTGCTGGTTGTGCTGGGGCTGCCGGCCTGTGCCGGTACGGCAGCCGGTAAGGACACCCTGTACCGCGACCTCGGCGGCGAGCAGGGCATAGACCGCCTGGTGGAAACGTTTATCCGGAAAGTCGGCCGCGACGAGCGCATCCTGCCGTATTTCGCGCGGGCCTCGGTCAGCCACTTCCGCGAGGGTTTCACCACCCACCTGTGCCAGGTCAGCGGCGGCCCCTGCACCTACGACGGTGACAGCATGCCGGACATCCACACCGGTATGCAGATCGACGAGGCGGACTTCAACCGCGTTGTCGAGCTACTGGTGGAGGCCATGGAAGACAACGGTATTGCCTACCCCGTGCAGAACCGCCTGCTGGCGCGCCTGGCGCCGCTGCGCGGGGAGATCATCCACATCTAGCGGGCTCAGCCGGGCGCCATGGCGACCGGGCAGGCAGGAAGCGACAGCAGGTTGTTCTCGGTCGTCTCGTCGGCCTCACCGCGATAGTACAGCTTGCCCTCGCGTACCACCGGCTCGTAGCCGAGCAGGATGACTACCTGTTCCATGATCAGTCCGTGCAGGTGTTCGGGACTGAGCGCGAGGCGCAGCACGCCGGGTTCGAGCAGGCGCTCGTTGAAGTCGTCGTCCAGGTCCAGTGCGCGGTACTTCTCGAACTCGCTGCTGCTTTCCATCAGCGTGTAGAGCTGGTCGTAGATCGCGTCGCCGACGTCCTCTTCGAAGGGCCGGCCGAGACCGCTTTCCAGGTCGGCGACCAGTTCGTTGGCCCAGTCGCGCAGGTACTCGTGCTCGAGGCGCCGGCGCAGGTCGCGCTCCTCCTCTTCGCTGAACAGGCCGATACGGGCGATGTATTCGTCCTGCGCATCCATGGTGATGCACTGGGGGCGATAGCGCTTGCCGGTGTAGAACTTGCCCTGCGGTATGCGCTGCGCCGGCGAGCCGCTGGAGTCACCCGCCGGCAACTGATAGATCTCGCTCTCCGCGTCGTCCTCGAGGTGGGTGTAGAACTCGCTGTCGCTGGCGTAATGCAGTGCCGCGGGTATCTCCTCGCTGGCGCGCTCGGCGCGAAACAGCAGTTGCGACAGAATCTCGCCGCCGAGCTGCGCCTCGCGCAGGTAGACGTTGGGGTAACCCTCGAAGCGTTTGCTGAGATGAATGCGCGCGGCGAAGCCGAAGCGATTGAGTTCGATGGTCTGGTCCAGCGCCTCCAGCAGCAAGGTGTGCAGGGTCAGGTAGAACGGCTCCCAGCGCTTGCGCGCCACCACGATGTCCACCAGCGGCAGTTCGAGTAGCTCCGATAGCGGAATGATCTGCTCGTCGGCGTCCGAGAACAGGTCGACGACGGCGCCGATAACGGTCAGCGGGAAGCCGGTGATGCTGAGCAGCCCGCGCCACAGGTCGGCGCGGGCATTGGTGGCCACGGTGAGGTCGCTCACCGGCAGGCCGTCGCGCTCGGCGGTCAGCGGGAACACGTCGAGGAACAGGTTACCCGAGCCGATGCCGAACAGATCGGCGAGGTAGGCGTCCAGTTGCAGCTCAATGCGCAGGCAGTCGAACTCCGGGCCATCCTCGTCGCCGGGGAAAGTCCGCGCTATGCTGCTGACGATCAGCGCTTTGAGATACCCGGTGACCAGGGGTTCGGGGTCGTCCTCTTCCGGTGCGGCAGTACCCAGGAACTCGCTGATCACCTCGGGCGGGATCGCCATGGGGAAGCGCATGCCGAGGAAGATGCCCTGCAGGTCGTTCTCGTCCAGTTCCTCCGCCTCGACAGCCGGCGCCAGCATCATCTTGTGCAGCGCATCGGCGAGCACGTTTTCCAGGAATCCGGGGCCGGTGGCGAAGGCGATGTCCTGCTCGTCGCCGAGGAAATCGACAAACTGCGAGAGGTCGCCGCGCGGCGCGACAAAACCCACCTCGTGGTCCAGCAGCACCAGGTTGGCGGCCAGGGCCAGCTTGTCACTACCTTCGAGGGTGTTCAGGTGCAGCACGTCCAGGCGCATCCCGTTCAGCGGGTCCAGTTGCGCCAGTAGCGCGTCGCGGATCGCAGCGGAGACTTCGTCGTCGGACTCGGCGAGAGTCTGCCCGGCTGCGGCGATAGCCGCGTTGAGCTCTTCCAGTACCGGTACCAGCGGGAAGAGCATGCCGGCGGTGGGGTCCAGCGGGTCGAAGGCAGCGGTCTGGTCGAGGATGGATTCGACGTGGAACAACTCGTCCAGGGCGGGTCCCGAGTCCGGGTCCTGCGCGTCGAAATCGCGCAGGTCGCGGGCCAGCGCCTGGATGTCGAGTTCGCGGTGAATGCGTGCGTAGATGTTGAGGTCCAGGGTCAGCTGGGAGCCGGCATTCGCGATCGCCCGGAACTGGATGTAGACGAAGTCCGCGAGGTCGGGTTCGTCCGGGTAGGTGGTGAAGCCGGCGTCGAAGGCGTTCTCATTGGTTTCGGCGTAGCTGAATCCCGGTGCGGCGGTGTAGGTGCGCGGCACCTGCTCGTCGGTCTGGGCGTTGATCTGCATCTGCAGGAACTGGTCTTCGTCGAGCGGGTTCGGCACTTCGAAGAAAGAGGGCAGGACCCCTGCGTCGAGCAGTAGTTGAGCGACGCGTGCCAGCAGGCGATGCGAGACGATGCACTCCAGGTCGAAACCGGTGCGTGCCGCGTTTGTTATATTCATGCGTGATCGAACTCTTGGAATTGTCCCCGCCCGAAGTATAGACAATCCGCCGGGCGGGTCCCGCTGGCGTGTGGTCGCAGCGTTTCAGTCCTGCGGACGGCCGATGGCCTTGAGCAGCACGTACCAGTGGCGCAGCTCCTTGTCGAAGGCGTCCACCGGGATACGCTCGTTGAGCCCGTGGTTGTAGTTGTCGCCCGACCACATGTAGAGCCCGTCCACGCCGTAGCTGGGGATGCCGGCGGCGCGAAAATGCATGCCGTCGGATCCGCCGGTGGACATGTAGGGCACGATCTCCAGGCCCGGGTAGTTGGCGTCCACCGCCAGGCGCAGGGCGGCGAGCAGGTCCTCGCGCAGGGGCGAGGCGTCGGTCTCGGTGGCCTCGTCGCGCTGCACGACGGCGATTTCCGGGTTGTCGATGACCCGCGCCAGGGTCGCCGCGGTGGCCTCCACGCCCTCGCCGGGGAACAGGCGGCAGTTGACCACCGCCATCGCGGTTTGCGGCAGCGCATTCTCCGCGTGGCCGGCGTCGAGCATGGTCGCGACGCAGGTGGTGCTGACCAGGCCGGTGTAGGCCGGGTTGGTGCGCAGGGTGGCCACCGCGTCCGCGTCGCCGGGATTGTCGGCGAAGGCCGCCATCGCGGCGCCCAGCTCACCGGGTGTGCGCCTGGCCTGGGCGGCAAAATACTGCCGGGTCAGGTCGTTCTGGCGTACCGGAAAGTCGTAGTCCTGCAGCTTGACCAGCGCGCCGGCCAGGTCGTAGATAGCGTTCTTCTGGGTCGGCCGCGAGCTGTGGCCACCGGGGCTGGTGACGCGCAGTTCATAGGTGATGTAGGTCTTCTCCGCCGCCTGGATGTCGTAGCTGACTGGCGCGCCGCCCGGCGCCGCCAGCGAGCCGCCGCCCATGTCCGCGTTCAGCGAGTACTCGCTGTCGGTCAACTCGCGATACTGGCCGACCAGCGCTTTGGTGCTCGCCATGTCGGTTTCCTCGTCGCCGCTGAAGGCCAGGATCAGGTCGCGGGCCGGCACGAAGCCCTCGGCCTTGAGTCGCAGGAAGATGGCGGAGGTGGCGACCAGGCCGAGCTTGTTGTCGGCGGTGCCGCGGCCGTAGTAGTAGCCGTTCTCTTTGGTCAGGGTAAACGGGTCGCGCTCCCAGTCCTCGGGCAGGGCGTCGACTACGTCCATGTGCGCGCTGATGCTGACCGGCTTTTTGCCGGCGCTGCCGTCGCCGCGGTAGCGCACCACCAGGGCCGCGGTTTCACCCACCGGCAGCACGTGGATGTCCTGCTCCGGGAAGCCCGCGGCGCGGAACTGTCCGGCCAGGTATTTGGCCAGTTCCGGCACCTTGCCGTGGCCCTGGGCGGTGCGCAGGGAAATGGCGTGGCGGTAGATGGCCAGGGCCTGGTCGTGATGGTCGTCGCTTGCCATGGCGTTCGGCGTGGCGGTGGCGCACAGCAGCAGCGCCAGCAGGGGGAGGGTCTTGTACATGGGATTCCGTCAGTCGCGTGGGCGCGCCGGCGGGCGGCGCAATGCCGCAACATAGCCCGTCCGCGGCGGGTGCACAAGCGCGCCGGGAGGGTGTGCGGTTATCCGCCTGCGGTGAAGGCCGCGGGGCCGCACCCGGCGCGCGGCGTCCTTGTCAGAGAACCGCAATGAAACCAACATATTGGCGTAACCTTTCCTTCACCTGATGCCCCTAGTGTGTAGGGCTCCCGTCAATTGAGGTATTCCCGATGTCCCGCCAGTTCCGTCGCCTGCCGCTCGTGCTCGCCTGTCTTCCCTGCGCTTCCGCCCTGGCGGCGGAGACCCCCGTCGCCTGGGACATGCTGGGCAGCACCAGCAGTAACCTGGTCGCCCACGTCAACGCCTTCGCCGGCGCCTTCAGCGATGCCGGTGATGGCGCGCAGAAATACCAGCGCGGGGTGTCCGCGACGATTCCCTTCCAGGTGCTGGACGACAGCCTGGTGAGTTTTCCTAGCGACACCCTGGGCATCATCGACGACAACAACAGCGACGAGTTCTTCGGCATCACCGACACGGTGAACGGCGACAACAACAGCGGTGACGTGCTGGCCACCTGGGAGTTCGACATCAGCGGCGCCACCGACCTCGGGCTCTCCCTGGACTTCGGCGCCATGGGCGATTTCGAGTCCTCCGATGTCCTCACCGTGAGTGCGTCCATCGACGGCGGCGCCGCACAGACCCTGTTCAGTGTGGTCACCGACGACAGCGCCGCCAACGACTACCAGCTGGCCGGCGGCGCCGTGGTCACCCTGAACGACCCGGCGACCCTCAACGGCACGCTGCTCGGCAACCAGTTGCAGACCTTCCGCGCGGCGATCAGCGGTACGGGCAGCAGCCTGCTGGTCACCGTCACCGCCAATACCGATGGCGGCAGCGAAGCCTATGCGCTGCAGAACCTGGTGGTGTTGGACGGTTTCGAGGACGGCGCTGGTCCTGTGCCCGTGGCAATCCACGAGGTGCAGGGCAGCGGCGACATATCGCCCCTGGACGGCGCGAACGTGACCATCGAGGCGGTGGTCGTCGGCGACTTCCAGAACAACGGCGAGGCCGATAGCGGCGAGCTCAACGGCTTCTTCGTGCAGGAAGAAGACGCCGACGTGGACGGCGACCCGCTGACCTCCGAGGGCGTGTTCGTCTACTACCCGGGCGGTGCGGTGGATGTCGCCGTGGGCGACCTGGTCGAGGTCACCGGCCTGGTGTCCGAGTTCAATGGCCTCACCGAAGTAACCGCCAGCGACGTGGTGGTGATGGCCAGCGGCCAGCCCCTGCCGAGCGCCGGCACGCTGACCCTGCCGGTGGCCGACATCGCCGACTTCGAGCCCTTCGAGGGCATGCTGGTGACCCTGCCGCAGTCCCTGGTGATCAGCGAGTACTTCAACTTCGACCGCTACGGCGAAATCGTCCTCGCATTGCCGCTGCCCGGTGAGGCGCGGCCGATGACCGCCACCGCGGTGGAACTGCCCGGCAGCAACGGCTACATGGACCGCGCCGACCTCAACGCGCGCTCGCGCATCACCCTGGACGACGGCCGCACCAGCCAGAACCCGGACCCGGCGATTCACCCCAACGGCGCCGAGTTCACCCTGGCCAACCGCTTCCGCGGCGGCGACCTGGTCGCCGATACCACCGGCGTGCTGAACTACAGCTTCGGCCTGTACCGCGTGCAGCCCACCACCGGCGCCGCCTACACCGCGGCCAACCCGCGCCCGGCCAGCGCGCCGGCGGTCGGCGGCAGCCTGAAGGTGGCCTCCTTTAACGTGCTCAACTACTTCACCACCCTGGATGACAGCGGCGCGATCTGCGGCCCGGCCATGAACCTCGACTGCCGCGGTGCGGACAACGCCGAGGAGTTCGAGCGCCAGCGCAGCAAGATCATCGCCGCCCTGGCCAAGCTGGACGCCGCGGTGGTCGGCCTGATCGAGCTGGAGAACAACAGCGCGGCCATCGACGACCTGGTCGCCGGCCTCAACGACCAGCTCGGCGCCGGCACTTACGCGGCGGTAGCGACCGGTGCGATCGGCGGCGACGCCATCCAGGTCGGCTTCATCTACCAGCCGGCCCTGGTCTCCACCCTTGGCGACTACGCGGTGCTGGACAGCAGCTTCGACGCGGACTACATCGACGACAAGAACCGCCCGGCCCTGGCGCAGACCTTCATGGACGGCAACGGCGGCGTATTCACCGCGGTGGTCAACCACCTGAAATCCAAGGGTTCGGACTGCGATGACATCGGCGACCCGGACATCGGCGACGGCCAGGGCAACTGCAACGGCACCCGCACCGACGCGGCGCGGGTCCTCGGCGACTGGCTGGCCACCGACCCCACCGACAGCGGCGACGGCGACTTCCTGGTGCTCGGCGACCTCAACTCCTACGACAAGGAAGACCCGATCATCGCGCTGCAGAGCGCCGGCTACGTCGACCTGCTGGCCAGCTTCGGCGGCGAGTACGCCTACAGCTACGTGTTCGATGGCCAGTACGGCTACCTCGACTACGCCATGGCCAACGGCCAGCTCGCCGGCCAGGTGAGCGGCGCCGCGCCCTGGCAGATCAATGCCGACGAGCCGGACATCCTGGACTACGACACCAGCTTCAAGCAGCCGGCGCAGGATGCGCTGTTTGAGGCCAACGAGTTCCGCAGTTCGGACCACGACCCCGTGGTTGTCGGCCTGGACCTGAACGTGCAGCCGCGCGAGGGTCGCGACTGCGTGCGCGGCGGCTGGCGCGACCTGTCCCGGCCCGACGGCACGCCGTTCGCAAATGCCCGTCAGTGCCTGATCTACTGGTTCAGAACCAGTAGCCGGAGAGAGGGGTCAGAGCCACGGCTCTGACCCCGGGTGCAACCCCGTGAGGCAGGGGCCACGAAACAAGGGGTCAGAGCCACGGCTCTGACCCCGGGCTCAACCCCGGCAGGCAGGGCCATGAAACAAGGGGTCAGAGCCACGGCTCTGACCCCGGGTGCAACCCCGTGAGGCAGGGGCCACGAAACGAGGGGTCGGAGCCATGGCTCTGACCCCGGGCTCCGGCCCGCACCCTCACATCGCGTCCGCCACCTCCGCCTTGCGCACCAGCTGCACAAACTCCGCCCGATACCCGTAGGGATCATCCCCGCGACTCGCCTGGGCCAGCCGCAGCACATCCTGGTAACCCCACTCGCCCGTGTACTTGCCGCCTTCGAGCAATTGCGCGAACCCGGCCACCGCTGTGGCAAAGTCCACCTCGCGGCGCAGCGCCGGGGTACTGTCATCGCGCAGCGGGATCGGCTGCTCGATCAACCGCGACTTGTCCTCGCCCGGCAGCTTGTAGCGCAGGCGCAGGAAGCCGTACTCGTCGCCACGCGCATCGCCTGCCTCGGCCTGCTCGCGGTAGCGCGAGGCGGAGAACACGCCGCTGTCGCTGCCCGCGGGAGTCATCTCGTAGATCGCCGTCACGCTGTGCCCGGCGCCGATGTCGCCGGCGTCCACCGCGTCGTTGTTGAAGTCCTCCTCGGCCAGCAGGCGGGTCTCGTAGCCGAGCAGGCGATACTCGCTCACCGTGGCCGGGTTGAACTCGACCTGGATCTTGACGTCGCGAGCGATGGGGAAGAGTGAGGAGGTGGCCTCGTCCACCAGCACTTTCTGCGCCTCACCGAGGGTGTCGATGTAGGCGGCGACGCCGTTGCCGTTCTGTGCCAGCACCTGCATCAGCGCGTCGTTGTAATTGCCCTGGCCGAAGCCGAGCACGGAGAGGAACACGCCGGATTCGCGCTTGCGCTCGACAAAGTCCTGCAGCGCCTCGCGGTCGGTGATGCCGACATTGAAGTCGCCGTCGGTGGCGAGGATCACGCGGTTCACGCCGTCCTCGATAAAGTTTGCCTCAGCCAGCTCGTAGGCACGCTGGATGCCCTGGGCGCCGGCGGTGGAGCCGCCCGCCTGCAGGCGGCCCAGCGCGTCGAGAATCTTCTGTTTCTCGCTGGCCGGGGTGGGCTCGAGTACGGTGCCCGCGGCGCCGGCGTAGACCACCATGGAGACCGTATCCGTCGGCTGCAGGCGCGACAGCAGCAGGTGCATGGATTGCTTGACCAGCGGCAGCTTGTCCGGGCTGTTCATGGAGCCGGAGACGTCGAGCAGGAACACCAGGTTGGCGCGCGGCTGGGCGCCGTCCAGTTCATAGCCCTGGATGCCGATGTGCACCAGCTTGTTGCCCGGCTTCCACGGCGAGTCGGTGACGGTCACGTTGGTGCTGAACGGACGCGAGCGGTCTTCCGGCAGCGGGTAGTCGTAGGGGAAGTAGTTGACCATCTCCTCCAGGCGCACGGCGTCCTTTTGCGGCAGCACGCCGTGGTTGAGCTGGCGGCGCACGAAGCTGTAGGCGGCGGTGTCGACATCGATGGAGAACGTGGAGACGGGTTCCTCGCCGACGCGTTTGACCGGGTTGGTTTCGGTGGCCTCGAACTTGTCGCGGCCGGTGTCCTGGTAGTACGGGGGTGGACTGGCGTCATCTGCACTCACCTTGCGTCGCGCAGTGATCACCGCTTCCTCGATCGTGAGGGCGGGCTGGCTCATCCGGGAGGCCTGTGGCGCAGGCGCCGCGACCTCTGCCGACATTTCCATATCCTCTGCGGCGAATGCGCTCGGGGCGGTAACGATGACTTCTTCCAGTGAGTCCTGGCGCAATTCGAGGCTGCGCTCCGAGCGCAGGATCTCGTCGTAGGCATCGCTGTCGGCGAGTCCGCCGAGGCTCCCTTCGAGTCCGCCGCGCTGCGGCACCTGCAGGACGATAAACACGCCGAGCACGAGCACGGCGGCGCTGGCCAGGCCGCTGATGAACCAGCGCTGGGCGGGGTTGTGGGCACTCAAGACATTCATGATGGATCTCCCGATGGATGGTTTGTCGGGAGTGGGACGCGCACCCGCGGCGAATCCTTGGTCGCCGGGTGCAGTTTTTTTCCGCTCTTGTTCCCCAGTACCCACCGCGGCGTTCTGCACGGTGTTCTCTGCGGCGTTTTCCAGCTGCACCGCATCGAACGCCTGTAGCGCCGCCTCGCGGGCGCGCCGGCGGGCATCCTCGTCGGGTGTCGCGTCGGGGGTGGCATCCACCCGCGCGAACAGGTGTTTCAGTTCGTCGTCTTGCATACATCGACTCCCGGCGGCACCTGCTGTGCCAGCCGTTTGCGTATCTCGTGCAGGCGCCAGGACACGGTGGACTCCTTGACCTGCAGTACATCCGCCGCCTCGGCGTGGGTGAGCCCCTCGGCCAGCACCAGCACCACGGTCTCGCGGTAGCCCTCGCCCATCGCCGCCACCTGCGCCAGCACCTGGGCCAGCATGACCGCGGGCTCTGCGCTGTCCGCGGCGGCGGGTTCCGGCGCCTCGCTCTCCCGTACAGGTGGTCGCGCGCGCTGCCAGTCCCGCGCGCAGTTGATCACCAGGCGGTAGAGCCAGGTGCTGAACGCGGATTCAAAGCGGAACTGGCCGATGCTGCGGGCCAGTTTGATGCAGGCCTGCTGGGTGACATCCTCCGCGTCTTCCCGGCTGCTGCAGAAACGACGGGCGAAGCGGTACATCGTCGCGTAGTGGTCGTCGACGAGTCTCGAAAAGGCGTCGCGGTCGCCCGCCTGGGCGCGCCGGATGATGTCCTCTGGGTCCGTTGTCATGGCCAGTCGGTGGCTGTTTGGGTATGAGACGCGCGGGTGGCCGCAATCCTTGGGCGCCGGCGCTGATTATTTTTGTCCCGTGAACCGGGATGATAACCCGGCCGCCGCGTTTGCGGGCATGCCGGGTGGTGGGGAGGGGTTGTCAGGCGCCGAGTAGCACCGCAGCGAGCCAGGGGACGGCCAGCCAGAGCAGGCCCTTGGCGAGGAAGAACAGGAATCCGGCCAGCCCGAGGCGGGTCAGCCACGGTGGCAGGCTTTGCTGGTACTTGGTCAGTAGTGCTTGCATGGCGTCTGTCTCCACAGGCGGTAGTGCGGGAGCCGCGCTCGGCCCCCGGACACGATCAGGCAGCTTCCGGTGCGTGCGCCGCGCGGCGACGACCCGGTATAGGAATAATCATCGGCACGCGGCGGCGATACTCGAGGTATTCCGGGTGCGCATCGATCAAATCGCGTTCCTCCAGCTGGATGGCGACCAGGATGTAACCGGTGGTGCCCAGGGCGAACAGCAGGTGGGCGACGGTCATGACCGGGGTCATCCAGAAGCCCAGCAGGAAGCCCAGGTACAGCGGGTGGCGGCAGAAGCTGTACATCAGCGGGGTGACGAAGCGCAGCTCGGTGTAGGGCTTGTTGCGCAGGTTCAGCCACACCTGGCGCAGGCCGAACAGGTCGAAATGGTTGATCAGGAAGGTGCTGCTGAGCACGATCAGCCAGCCGAGCACGAACAGGGTCTGCAGCAGGGCGACCAGCAGCGGCTGGTTCACCGCCCAGATCACGCCGCCCATCGGCTGCCAGAACACGAACAGGGCGATCAGCGCCAGGCTCGAGGCCAGTACATAGGTACTGCGCTCGATGGCCTGGGGTATGAACCGGGTGATCCAGCGCTTGAAGAACGGCCGCGCCATCAGGCTGTGCTGCACGGCAAACAGCGCGAGCAGGCCGAGGTTGACCAGCAGGGCGGTGAGCAGCGGCACCTGGGGTGCTGAATCGATGCCCTTTGGCACGTAAATGTTGCCAACGAAGCCGATCGCGTAGAGAAATGTCAGGAAAAAGACGATGTACGACAGCGCCCCGTAGGCGAAGACCAGAATGCGTTGCATGAGGGTGACTCTCCAGTGTGTTATTCACTGCCGGCCCCCGTGGCCGGCGTTGGGCACACTGTGCGCCAGAACCCCGTCCCAGTCCTGATCAACCCCTGACGCGTCCATGACCATTTCATGACCACGAAAAATCACCAATAAATACAACGAACTACGCTCACTACCAAAAAAGATACGACGACAGGACAAAAGTCGCGAACGCCAAAACTGCCCGAAAACTCCGTCCAGCAAAAGCAATTCCCGGAGCGACGATCCAGTTTTGGGAGCCCGCTCACAAAACCCGCCCCCGAAAAGTGGGGTCAGATACGACTTTTAATGATGTCCACGGTGGAACTCCTGGCCTGGCACCTTTTTCTTTGGTACTGGGAATCCTCCCGATGAAAACCAATGCCGCAGGAACTGAATGCCGGAGGCCCGTGGGGAAGACAAACATCATTTAAAGGCGTATCTGACCCCACTTTAGGGGGTGAGGGTGCGGTAGCGAGTGAGGGTGGCTTCGTTGTCCGGGGTCCAGCGGGCGCCGGCGAGGGTTTTGGCCTGTTCCATGAGGGCGACGGCCTGGGGTTGCTGGTCGCTGGCGTGGGCGAAAGCGGCCTGGGCCTGCAGGGAGTCGCTGCTCGGCTCGAGGGAGGCGAGGGCGCCGGCCAGCGGGGCTGCGCTGTCGAGGTCGCCGCTGGCTACCAGCGTCTGCAGCAGGGTGCTGGTGATGGCGACTTCCTTGCCGCTCCAACTTGTCTCGCGCACGCGCGCCAGGGCCTGCTGGTAGGTTGTCACGGCCGCTGCAAGGTCGCCGCGCGCCAGGGCGATCTCGCCGAGCAGTTCCAGGGCCTCGATCTCCGGTTGGTTGAGTCCTGCCTCGCTGGCCGCGGCCTGAACATCCCGGGCGGTCAGTTCCGCCGTTTCCAGTGCGCCCTCGTCGAGGTCCAGCCGGGCGAGCATTACGTCCACCTGCAGCACCCGCATGCGGTCCTGGATGGCGGCGAAGACCTCGCGGCTGCCCCGGTAGTGCTCGCGGGCCGCGGCGCGGTCGCCAGCGCTGGCCTCGGCCGCCGCCCACTGCGCCAGCGCGGTGCCCTGGTAAAGGCGGTCGCCGGTTTCCAGGGCGGTCTGGTAGGCGCCCGCCGCGGCCTCGGCGGCGCGGTCGAACTCGCCGCGAGCCTCGTAGAGCACGCTCAACTGGCCGTAGACGCGGCCCACACCGACCCGGTCGCCGATTTCCTCGCGCAGGGCCAGGGAGTCGAGGTGGTAGCCCTCGGATTCATCCAGCCGGCCCATTTCGCGCAGCAGGTAGCCGGTGTTGTTGAGCATCATGGCCTCGTTGCGCCGGTCGCCGGCCGCACGGAAGGCGGCGATGGCCTGGTCGAGGTAACCGCGGGCCTCCACCAGCTCGCCGCGGTCCATGCACAGGTTGGCGCGGGCGGAATAGACATGCCCGGGCAGGCTCTCGCGGCCTGCCGCGCGGTAGTCGAGGACGGCGAGGTCGAGAAACTCCTCGGCCCGTTCCAGGTCGCCGCGGTCCTCGAAGACGATGGACAGGTTGTGCAGCAGTCGCGCTGCGCTGTCGTGGTCGCCCACCGCCCGGGCAACCTCCAGCCCCTCGCGGTGACTGGCCTCGGCCTCGTCGAGCCGGCCGGTGCGGTTGAACATGATCCCGCGGGTCATCAGTACCAGTGCGAGCTGGCGGCTGGGCCCCAGCGCGCGCTGTTCCTCGAGCAGGGTGTCGAGCAACTCCCCCGCCAGATCCGGTTTGCCCAGCACGCGCTGACAGGCAGCGTACTCGTAGCGCGGCGCGAACAACCCCGGTTCGTGTTCGATGATGACGTGAAAGTACGATACGGCCTCGGTGCAGCGCCCCTGCAGGGAGAGGTCCATGCCGCGGGCGAAGGCCTCGTTGTTGAATGGGTCGCTGGAGACCACCGGCGAATCGGCGGCGCGCACGCGGCGGCCGAGCAACCGGCCGTAGAGGCTCTGCACCACGCCCTCGGCGAGTTCGGTGGCGGTGTCGCCGACCATGGTGCCGCGCTGCACCTCGCCATCCGGCCCCAGCAGGCTGTAGTTCATGCGCAGGCCGCGACCCTCGGCGACCAGTTGCATGCCGAGCAGGTGGCTGGCGCCGTACACCTCGCGCAGGCGCGCGGCGAGCGTCTCGCCGGTGTCGTTCTCCAGCCCGGATGTCCAGCCGATGCTCTCGGCGAGGCTCACCACGCTGCCGTCCGCCACCACCGCCAGGCGGCCTTCGGCGCCGAGCAGGTTGCTGACGAAGCTCATCAGGCCCAGGCGCGTCCAGGCCAGCTCGGCATTTGCCGTCTCGTCCTGCAGGGGCAGCACCGCGATGCGGGTCTCGCCGGCATCCGCGGGCACCGGTCGCAGCCAGGCCCAGGCGGCGACCACGACCAGGCACAGCGCAGCCAGGGCCAGGATCCAGTTCCGCAGCGGACGCCCTCGCGATGCGTTGCCGGTCGCGGCAGATACTGTCGGCCCGGCGCCAGGCTGAGCCGCGCTGGCCGGGGAGTGAGGGTCCCCGGCTGGATCGACAGAAACCCCCGTCGCGGCCGGCGCCGAGGATTCCGCACCGGGGTCCACCGGCGCAGCGCCACCCTCTGCGGCACGCGCCTCTTCCAGCAGCCCTGCCACAAAGCGGTAACCGTGGCCGTGTACCGTCTTGATGAAATCCTGCCGGTTGGCGTCGTCGCCGATCGCCTTGCGCGCCTTCATGATGGCCCGGGTCAGCGCGGTCTCGGTGACCACCATGCCCGGCCACACCGCGTCCTGCAGTTCCCCCTTGTCGATGGCGCGGTCGCGGTGGGTGATGAGGTAGACCAGCAGGTCGAAGGCGCGCGGCTGGATGTCCACCGCACGCCCGTCGCGGCGCAGTTCGCGCAGGCCGGTATCGAGGGTGAACTCGCCGAAGCGGAAGAGTGGTTGGGGGGCCGGGTGCATCCTGCGTTCGCCTGTGTTCCGCTGCCGGGTGTGGGCCGCCAGTGTAAAACCAACTTGCCGTGCGTCCAAAATCGCGGCTGCGGGTCGCTCGTTCAGTGGCAGTTTACTGACATAAAGCCATAAATAGGTAAGAATGATCGACGGACTACCCTGCCGGCCGCCGGCGAAGCCCCCGCACCGGGCGCTTCGGCACCCGCGGTTTCCCCGGAGCGCCCCACGGGCGCAGGGCAGGCAGTTCGCCTCACAGGCCAGAATCACAATAACCGACCCCTGACAGGAGGAAGGAAAGCAATGCAGTCACTGCAATTTGCCGCACCAACGTCCCTCGCCGAAGCCGCCGCGCTACTCGGTGGGAGCGACAACCCCAAGGTCCTCGCCGGCGGTACCGACCTGCTGGTGCAAATGAAACTCGGCCTGCGCGAGCCCGCGCTGGTGGTGGACATCAAGCGTATACCCGAACTCGGCGAGGTCAGCCTCGGCGCGGACGGACTGCGCCTGGGCGCCGCCGTGCCCGGGGCGGAGGTGACGGCGAATGCCGACATCGCCGCGCTCTACCCCGGCTTCGTCGAGGCGCTGGGGCTGATCGGCTCCACCCAGGTACAGGGGCGCTGCTCACCCGGCGGCAACCTGTGCAATTCCTCGCCCGCGGCGGACTCGGTGCCGGCGATGATCGCCTGCGGCGCGCAGTGCAACATCTACGGCCCCAACGGCATGCGCAGCGTACCGGTGGAAGCGTTCAACACCGGCCCCGGCCGCAACTGCCTGGCCGCGGATGAAATCCTCGTCTCCCTGGAATTCCCGCGCCCGGCGGCGCGCAGCGCCGACGCCTACCTGCGTTTCATCCCGCGTACCGAGATGGATATCGCCGTGGCCGGCGCCGCGGTGGCCCTGACCCTGGACGATGCCGGCGTGTGCACCGCCGCGCGTGTCGCCATCGGCGCTGTCGCCCCCACCGCGCTGCTGGTGCCCGCCGCGGCCGAGGCCCTGGTGGGCAGCAAGCTCGACGACGCGGCCCTGGCCGCCGTGGCCGAAGCCGCGTCCGCCGCCGCCAACCCGATCAGCGACAAGCGCGGCACCGCCGAGTACCGGCGCAAGGTCGTCGGAGTGCTCGCCCGCCGGGCAGCGCTTATCGCCCAGTCACGCGCCCAGGCCGAGGAGTGAACACATGACCACGCAAAAGAAGCTGCATATCAGCACCACGCTCAACGGCGAGCCCTGCGAGTTCCTGTGCGAACCCGGGCAGATCCTCTCGGACGTGTTGCGTAACACCCTGAACCTCACCGGCACCAAGGAAGGCTGCACCACCGGCGACTGCGGCGCCTGCTCGGTGATGCTCGACGACGCCCTGGTCTGTTCCTGCCTGGTGCTGGCCGCGGAGGCCGAGGGCAAGTCCATCGAGACCGTCGAGGGCGTGGGCCACGAGGGGCAACTGCACCCGGTGCAGGAAAAGCTGCTCGAGCACGCAGCGCTGCAGTGCGGCATCTGCACCCCGGGCATCGTGGTGGCGGCCAAGGCCCTGCTGGAGAAAAACCCGGACCCGAGCGAAGAGGAGACCCGCTACTGGCTGGCCGGCAACCTCTGCCGCTGCACCGGTTACGACAAGATTATCCGCGCGGTGATGGACGCCGGCGCGACGATGAGGGGGGAATAACGCCATGACCAGCGACATGACAGTAAAGACCCAGTTCCGCCACGTCGGCTCCCGCCCGGTGCGCCCGGACGGCCTGGACAAGGTCACCGGCCGCGCCAGGTACGGCGCCGACATGAACCTGCAGGGGCAGCTCTACGGGCACATTATCCGCAGCCCCCACGCCCACGCGCGCATCAAGTCCATCGACTTCAGTGAGGCGCTGAAAGTGCCCGGCGTGCTCGCCACCATGAGCGGCGCCGACCTGCCGGAGCCGGGCGAGGCGCTGATTCCCGGCGCCGAGATCGAGATGAAGCTGAAGAACGTCTCGCCGGTGATCATGGCGCGCGACAAGGTTCTCTACCACAGCCACGCGGTGGCGGCGGTCGCCGCGACCTCGCCGCGCATCGCCGCCGAGGCGGCGAAACTGGTGAAGGTGGAGTACGAGGTGCTGCCCGCGGTGCTCGACATGCACGCGGCGCTGGCCGAGGATGCGCCGCTGCTGCACGATGACAACTTCACCGTGGGTATCGACCCGCCGCCGGAAAAACCCTCCAACGTCTCGGTGCAGATCGAGATGGCCAAGGGCGACCTGGAGGCCGGTTTTGCCGCCGCCGACGTGGTCATCGAGCGCACGGTAAACGTGCCCATGTGTCACCAGGCGTATATCGAGCCCCACGCCTGCGTGGCCAAGGCCGACGAGAAAGGCCGCATCGACATCTGGTGTACCACCCAGGGTCCGTTCGTGGTGCGCCTGCTGGTGGCGGAGATCACCGGCATCCCGCAAAAGGACATCAAGGTCACCGCCTCGGAAATCGGCGGTGGTTTTGGCGGCAAGACCACCGTGTACATCGAACCGGTGGCCGCGGTGCTGGCGAAAAAATCCGGCCGCCCGGTGAAGATCGTCATGTCTCGCGAGGAAGTGTTCCGCGCCTCCGGCCCGGTGTCCGACTCCGAGACCCGGGTGAAGATCGGCGCGAAGAAGGACGGCACCATCACCGCCATCGACTCCGACATGATCATGAATACCGGCGCCTACTCCGCCAGCGCGATGTTCGCCGGCGTGCTGTTCGGCACCGCGCCCTACACCGCCGAGAACATCCGCAGCAAGGGCCGCGAGGTGCTCACTAACCTGCCTCGAGTATGGGCCTACCGCGCGCCCGGCGCGCCGCAGGCGCTCACCGCGGTGGAGTGCGTGGTCAGTGAACTGGCCGCCGCCATCGGTATGGACCCGATCGAGTTCCGCCTGAAGAAC
Source organism: Mangrovimicrobium sediminis (assembly GCF_004745945.1). Classification (GTDB taxonomy): domain Bacteria; phylum Pseudomonadota; class Gammaproteobacteria; order Pseudomonadales; family Halieaceae; genus Mangrovimicrobium; species Mangrovimicrobium sediminis. The sequence continues at coordinate 76,440 of NZ_SRLE01000003.1, forward strand.
GCGGTACAGGAGGGGGACGTGCCCCTGTACGGCATGCCGTTCTCCGCCGTGGGCCTGAAGGAGTGCCTGCAGGCAGCGAAGGATCACCCCAACTACCAGGCGGCGCTTGGCGAAAACCAGGGCCGCGGCGTGGCCTGCGCCTTCTGGATCAACGCCGGCATGCAGTCCAGCGCCAGCATTCACGTGACCCCGGACGGCGGCATCAGCGTGATGACCGGCAGCCCGGACATCGGCGGCTCGCGCGCCTCCATGGCGCTGATGGCGGCGGAGGTGCTGGGCGTTCCGGTGGAAACCGTGCACCCGGCGGTGGTGGATACCGACTCCATCGGCTTCTGTGACGGCACCGGCGGCAGCCGCACCACCCTGGCCACCGGCGGCGCGGTGATCCAGGCCGCGGAGAAGCTGGTCGAGGAACTGCGCCGGCGCGCCGCCGCGGCCTGGAGCGTGTCCATCGACGACGTCGCCTGGCTGGACGGCAAGGCGGTGGAGCGCTGCGGCGTGGGTATCGACGAGCTGATCGAGGGTACCTCCCCGGTCAAGGACGGCGCCAAGGTGCTGACCCTGGCGGAGATCGCCCTGACCGCCGGCGCCACCGGCGGGCCGCTGACCGCGGTGGCCTCGCTGCACGCGCACAACTCGGCGCCGTCCTTCGCTGTGAACGTGTGCGACGTGGAAGTGGACCCGGAGACCGGCAAGGTCGATGTGCTGCGCTTCACCTGCGCCCAGGACGCCGGCAAGGCGATCCACCCCGCCTACGTGGAGGGCCAGATGCAGGGCGGCGCGGTGCAGGGTATCGGCTGGGCGCTGAACGAGGAGTACCTGTTCAACGCCGACGGCGTACTCGATAATGCCGGCTTCCTCGATTACCGCATCCCGGTGGCCTCGGACCTGCCGATGATCGACACGGTCATTGTCGAGGTGCCCAACCCGCTGCACCCCTATGGCGTGCGCGGGGTGGGCGAGGTGTCCATCTGCCCGCCCATGCCGGCGGTGGTCAGCGCGGTGAACAACGCCGCGGGCACGTTGCTGTACGACCTGCCGATGTCGCCGCCCAAGTTGCTGGCGGCGATCGACGCCGGCTGAACCGGGGCTTACCGACGGGCCCCGGGTTTGGCGAAGGTCGTTTTATCCGCCGAGATGCAGCGCTTCACTGGCGGCGCGCGGGAGGTCGAGGTAGAAGCCGAAGACTTCCCGGCGCTGCTCGCCGAGCTGTGCCGGCGCTTCCCCGACCTGGGTGAGGATACCGTCCGCAAACAGTCCCTGGGCATCGACGGCATGCTCATCCACACCCCCATGCTGGAAACCTTCGGCCAGGACAGCCAACTGGTGTTCGTCACCCGGATTGCCGGGGGCTAGTCTCCCGGTACACTTCTTAACGCACTGTAATACTGCTTTGCCATTTGCCGGGCGCGATAGCGCGCGGACTGGTGCATAATGGCGGGCCTGTGCGGGCTAGCCCTGCGCGCCCGGCCCGCCCAGCGGAAACGAACGACGGCCGTGGGTCGTCCGTGGATTCAAGCCTGCTCTCATGCCAAAACTCGTCAAGAATGTGCTCGCGCCGCTGGTCCTGCTGGGGCTCGCGGTGCTGGTTGCTATCGCCATGGTCAAGTCCCGCGAGGAACTGCCGCGCCGCGAGCGCGAGGCCAGCCTGCCGGTGGTGGAAACCGCTGTCGCGCAGCCCGGCCCGGTGCCGGTCACGGTGCACTCGCGCGGCAGCGTGACCCCGCGCTGGACCACGGAACTGGTCAGCGAGGTCGCCGGCCGGGTGATCTGGGTGGCCGAGGAGTTCCGCCAGGGCGCCCAGGTGCGCGCCGGCCAGCCGTTGCTGCGCATCGACCCGATCGACTACGAGGTGGCGGTGTCCACCGCCGAGGCCGCTCTGGCCAGCGCCGAGCTCTCGCTGGCGGAAGTCTCGGTAGTGAAGAAGGAGGCCGCCATGGAGGAGGCCAGGGCCCAGGTCAAGGCCGCCGAGGCGCGCCTGCGCCAGGCCCGCGTCGACCTCGAGAACACCACCATCAGCGCACCCTTCGACGCGGTAGTCGACGCCAAGCACGCGGATCTCGGCCAGTACGTGTGGGCCGGGGTCACGGTGATGAAACTGCTGGGCATCGAGATGGCCGAGGTGCGCCTGCCGGTGCTGGCGTCGGATGTCAGCTTCCTGCACTACGGCGCGGACGCGGACGGCAGCTGGCACACGGCCACTCTGAGCGCCGACTTCGGCGCGGAAAAAGCGCAGTGGACGGCGCGGCTGGCGCGCCTGGAGCAGCGTGTGGATACGCAGACCCGGGTGTATTTCCTGGTCGCGGAGGTCGACGAGCCCTACAAGGCGGGCGATACCCGGCCGCTGACCATGGGCCTGTTCGTCGAGGCGCAATTTTCTGGGAGCGATATCCCCGACGCGGTGCGCCTGCCGCGCTCCGCCCTGCACGCCGAGAGCTATGTGTATGTGCTGCGCGACGGGCGCATCCACCGCCAGCCGGTAACCCTGCTGCGCCGCGAACAGGACACCGTGATCCTCGGCGGGCTGGCCGAGGGGCAGCGCGTGGTGCTGAGCCGCCTCGACCTCATGGTCGACGGCATGCCGGTGCTCGAAGCCGGAGCCTCCTGAGATGCAAAGCGGGCAGGAAAGAGGCGTCATTGCATGGATGGCCAACAACCCGGTGGCCGCCAACCTGCTGATGCTGGTGGTCATGCTCGGCGGCCTGGCGGCGACCAGCGACCTCACCAAGGAGGTGTTTCCCTCCTTCCCGCCGGAGCGGGTCACGGTCACCGTGCCCTACCCGGGCAGTTCGCCGGAGGAGGTCGAGGCGGGCATCGTGCGTATCATCGAGGAAGAGGTGCAGGACATCGTCGGCGTGAAGGAGATCTCCTCGGTGGCGATGGAAAGCGTCGGCATCGTCAACGTGCAGATGGAAGCCGGCGCCAACATGGAACAGGCCTTGGCCCAGGTGAAATCCCGGGTCGATGGCATCGCCTCCTTCCCCGCGGACGCCGAGGAGCCGGTGGTCGAGGAAGTCATCGAGCGCGGCGAGGCGATGAGTGTCAGCCTGTACGGCGCGCTCGACGAGTTCCAGCTGCGCGAGCTGGCGGACAGCCTGCGCGAGGAGATCCTGCTCATCCCGGGTATCACCCAGGTGGCGATCGAGGGTGCGCGCAACTACGAGATCTCCGTCGAGGTCTCGGACGCGGCACTGCGCCGCTATGGCCTGGCCTTCGACGACGTGGTCAACGCCGTGCGCCTGGGTTCGCGCGACCTGCCCGGCGGCCGCCTGCGCACCCGCGAGGGTTCGATCACCCTGCGCTCCGTGGGCCAGGCCTACAGCGCGGAGGAGTTCGCCGCCATCCCGCTGGTCAGCCGCAGCGACGGCACGCTGATCAGCGTCGGCGACATCGCCACGGTGCGCGACGGCTTCGAGGAGCAGCCGGTGCTCAGCCGCCTCAACGGCAAGCCCTCGGTGACCCTGCGTATCGACCGCGTGGGCGAGCAGGACGTACTCGCCATGACCGAGAACCTGCGCGCCTTCGTCGAGCGCAAGCAGGCGGAGCTGCCCGAGGGGGTGGAACTGGTCGCCTGGCTGGACGCCAGTGTGGTGCTCAAGGGCCGGATCGGCCTGATGCTGAAGAGCGCGGCCCAGGGCGCGGTGCTGGTGGTGATCACCCTGGCCCTGTTCCTGAACACCTCGCTGGCGCTGTGGGTGATCCTCGGCGTGCCGTTTTCGTTCCTCGGTGCGCTGATGATGATCGACCTGCTCAACGTCGACGTGTCGATCAACATTCTCTCGGTGTTCGGTTTTATCCTGGTGCTCGGCATGCTGGTGGACGACGGCATCGTCACCGCGGAGAGCGCCTTCGCCCAGCTCGAGGAAGAGCACCAGGGGGTGGACAGTATCGTGCGCGGGGTGCACCGGGTGGCGACGGCGACCATCTTCGGCGCGCTGACCACCATGATCGCCTTCACCCCGGCGGCGCTGTTGACGGAGGGGGTGGGGCGCTTCCTCTCGGTGCTGGTGCCGGTGGTGGTGTTCAGCCTGATGTTCTCGTTGCTGGAAACCAAGCTGATCCTGCCCTCGCACCTGCGGCATATTCGCGCCCATAGCGGTCCGCCGGACAAGCGCACCCTGGGCGGCAAGCTCAAGGCCCTGCAGCTGAGCTGCTCGGGCTGGCTGCAGCGGGTGGGCGACGAGCGCTACCGCCCCCTGCTGGAACTCGCAGTGAACTACCGCTACCTGACCCTGGCGGTGTTCGTCTCCGGCCTTATCGTCAGCCTGGCGCTGGTGCCCTCGGGCATCGTGCGCTTCGTGTTCTTCCCCGATGTGGCCTCCAACTACGTCACCGCCGAGCTGAAGATGCCCAACGGCACGCCCTGGCAGAAGACCCACGAGTACGCGGTGCGCCTGGAGGAATCGGCGCTGGCCATGGACCGCCGCTACCGCGAGACCACCGGCAGCGAGACCGGCGTGGTGCTCGAGATCCGCACCCTCGCCACCAGCGACAACGAATCGCAGTTGATCGTCGAACTGGTGCAGAGCACCGAGCGCGAAATCACCTCGGTGCAGCTGGCGGCGTGGATGCGCGAGGCCCTGGGCGAGTTGCCCGGGGTGCAGACCCTGGTGTTCGATGCCAACGCCGGCCCGCCGGTGGTGCCGGTGGATATCGAGCTGATCGGGCAGGACCTTGCGGAGATGCGCAGCGCGGCGCGCGAGCTGAAACAGGCGCTGCTGGATTTCGAGGGCGTGTCCGACGTGCGCGACACCTTCGACGCCGGCGCGCCGGAACTGGATATCCACGTCACGCCGGAGGGCGAGGCGCTGGGCCTGGGCCAGGCGGAGCTGGCGCGGCAGGTGCGCCAGGCCTTCTTCGGCGCCGAGGTACAGCGGGTGCAGCGCGGCCGCCACGAGGTGCGCGTCTACGTGCGCCTGCCGCAGGAGAGCCGGCAGTCGCTGGAGGCCCTGCACTCGCTGTGGATCGACGTGCCGGGGCACGGCAAGGTGCCCTTCGACGTGGTCGGCGTGGCCAACGAGCGCACCGGGGTCAGCGTGATCAATCGCTTCAACCGCAACCGCGTGGTCAACGTGCGCGCCAATGTCGACAAGGCGCGGGTCGAGCCGGCGGAGGTCAACCAGGAGATGGTCGAGCGCGTGCTGCCGCAGATCTTCGAGCGCCACCCGGGCATCACCCACCGCATGTCCGGTGAGGCCGAGGCGCAGGCGGATTCCACCGACTCGCTGGGTCTGGGCCTGGCGGTGGTGCTGGTGCTGATCTACGCGGCGCTGGCCATCCCGCTGCGCAGTTACGCGCTGCCGCTGATCATCATGTCGGTGATTCCCTTCGGCCTGGTGGGCGCGGTGTGGGGGCACTGGATTCTCGCCAACTCGCTGAGCATCCTCTCGCTGATCGGCATGATCGGTCTCACCGGCATCGTGGTGAACGACAGCCTGGTGCTGGTGGACCATATCAACCACCGCCTGGACGACCGCGGCGAGTACTGGGAGGACGCCGTCATCAACGGCGCGGTGCGCCGCTTCCGCCCGGTGGTGCTGACCTCGCTGACCACCTTCGTCGGCCTGGTGCCGATCCAGCTGGAGACCGCGATCCACGCGCAGTTCGTCAAGCCGATGGCGATCTCGGTGGCCTTCGGCGTGCTGTTCGCCACCTTCGTGACCCTGGTGCTGGTGCCGGTGCTGTACTACGTGGGCCAGGACCTGCGCGCCCTGGCTGGCCGCGCCGTCGGGCGCGGCGAGGGTCGGGAGGAGGAGCTGGCCGGCTAGCGCTGGTCAGCTAGCGTAACCCGGCCAGGTTCGCCCAGCGAAGTTCGCCCAGCTGATTGCGGAGAAAGGCCGGGCGTCGGCTCAGCCGGGCGGCTGGCGTCGCTGGTAGCTCACCGGCAGGCTGGATATCGAGCGCGAGGCGATGGTCGGCTGGAAGCGGATCTCCTCCGGCGCGATGGCCAGGCGAATGTCCGCGAAGCGCCGGATCAGTTCCTGCGCCGCCACCTTCAGTTCCATGCGCGCCAGCGAATTGCCGATGCAGCGATGCACACCGCCGCCGAAGGTCGCGTTGCGGCCGAGGTTGCGGCGGGTCATGTCGAACTCCCGCGGGCACTCGAACTGGCGGTCGTCGTCGTTGGCGGAGGCGTAGAGCAGTAGCAGGTGCGCGCCCTCGGGCAGTTGCTTGCCGCCCACCACCACTTCCCGGGTCGTGGTCCGCGACAGGCCGTGCACCGGCGGCTGGATGCGCAGCAGTTCCTCGACGAAGCGCTGCACGTAGCGCTCGTCGTCGACGTTCTCGTACAGCGATTGCGCCAGGTCCGGCTGGGTGGCCAGCAACAGCATCATCTGGCTGAGCGCCGCCGCCGTGGTGTCGTTGCCGGCGATCATCAGCGCGCGCACCAGCGACACCACTTCCTTGAAATTCAGCGTCGGCTGCGCCTCGTCCTCGGCGCGGGCATGCACCAGGTCGGAGATCATGTCCTCGCGCGGTTCACGCTCGCGCTCGCGAATCTCGGCGATGAGAAAATTCTGCAGCTCGCAGATCAGCCCGGCGTTCTTCACCATACCCTCGTGATCCTGCATGCGGCCGATCTGGGCGGTCACCGCGGAGGACCAGTCGCGAATCTTCTGCGGGTCGTACTCGCTGATGCCGAGCTGCTCGCAGATGATGCTGATGGTCATGGGGATGGCGAAGTCCTCCACCGCGTCGATCTGCCCGCGCCCGGCGAGCTCGTCGAGCATCTGGCCGACCACGGCGCGGATGCGCGGTTCCAGCTGCTTGACCCGGTGGGCGGTGAACGCGGCCTCGAGCAGCTTGCGCACCCGTGTGTGGTAGGGCGGGTCGGACATGATCGCGTCCGGGAAGAAGCCGCCGCCGTCGCGTTCCAGTATCTCTCTGAACTCGTCGAAGAAGCCCTTGGCGTACTGGTCCTCGTAGCCGTGTTTGACCGAGAAGGTGACCGGGTCCTGGGAGATGGTCATCACGTCCTCGTAGCGCGAGACCAGGTACTGGCCGAGTTCCGGGTCGAAGTAGATCGGCTCCTCGGCGCGCAGCTGGCGGTAAAACGCGAACGGGTCCTGGTGGATGATCGGGTCGGTGAGGGTGGCCTCGCCTAGGGGGAGATTGGCGTGGTCCACCGGGCAGGAGGCGGGTGCTTGCTGGTTGTTATTATTGCTCATGGTCGTGACCTTCCTGGCGCGTCTGCGCGCCGCCTGTCAGGAGAGAAAGTTGAAACCGCCGCTGGCCTCGATCACCTGGCCGGTGACCCAGCGCCCGTCCGGCGAGGCCAGGGCGTAGACAATCGCGGCGATGTCCTCGGGCTGGCCGAAGCGGCCGAGCAGGGTGTTGTCCTCGATCTGCTTGCGGATCGCCTCGTCGTTCATCTCGTGTTCGTTGGCGTCGGTGGCGTTGAAGCCGGGGCATACCGAATTCACCGGGATGCCGCGCGGGCCGAGTTCCTTGGCCAGCACCTTGGTGAACATGTCCAGCGCCGCCTTGCTCATGCTGTAGACGACGAAGTCCTTGCCCGCCAGGCGCGAGGCGGCGGAGGAGATGTTGATCACCCGCCCGCCCTCGCGCAGGTGTGGCATCAGCGCCTGGGTGAGGAAGAAGGTGATGCGCACGTTGTTGTTGAAGGTGTGGTCGTAGACCTCGGGGGTGGTGGTGGCGATACCGCCGTAGACCCCGCCGCCGATGTTGTTGACCAGGATGTCCAGTTCGCGGCTGCCGGTTTTTTCCTCCAGCGTGGCCAGTACCGCCGCGGCGAAGGCGGTGATGGAAGCATCGTCGGTGAGCGCGGCCTGGATGGCCACCGCCTGTCCGCCGCGCGCCTCGACAGCGGCGACCACTGCCTCGGCGGCCGCGGTGCTCGTGGCGTAGTTGAAGATCACCAGTGCGCCGGCCTCGGCCAGGCGCTCCACCATGCCCTTGCCCAGGCCGCGTGCGCCGCCGGTGACCAGGGCGGTTTTGCCCGATAGCGTGTTTGACATCTCGACTCCCTGTTTTTCGAATTCTGTGGCGTGCCGAAAGCGTGCCCCGCTGGTCCCGGTCGGGTACGGCCGGGGCTATTTATGACACGAGGTTTTGATTATAGAGGTAAGCAGCTGTTTACCTCCAGCGGGAGGGGGTACATCAGTTGTTTTATTTGCGCGGTAGGTCCGGCCGCGTGCAAGTGCCCGTTGGGCGGCCGCCATCCGGGCCACGTCGCGGGAACAGGCCCCCGGCGCGTTTGGCGCCGGGGGGGCGGGATCAGAAGCCGAGGTCCTTGACCGGGCCGTCGAAGTTGCCGCCCAGTTCCCGGTTCGCCGCGGCCAGCTTGTCCGCCTCGACGCCGGTCAGGTAGCCGTCGATGATGCGCTGGTAGTTGCTGATCAGGCCCTCGATCTGGCCGGACAGGCGCATGTACTCGAAGCCCTCGGCGTGCAGGCCGAGCTGCTGGTCGGGGATGTTCGAGTAGTCCTGCCGCGGAATCGGCGGGAAGTCGGGGCTGTCGTAGGGCAGTACCGTCGGCTCCATCGGCGGCTCCGGCTCCTGGCCTTCGGGGAAGTGGGTCAGCGACCAGATCTCGAAGATACAGCTCTCCGGCCCCAGCGGGCGAATGCGGTAGGAGGACATGCTGGTAAAGGTGGGCAGCAGGAAGTAGTGCGGGAACAGGAATTCCACCGCCTCGACATGGTTGTTCTGCATCACGTCGAGCAGGTTGGGCACCGGCTCGCCGCGCGCGCTCAGCTGTTCGGTGATCTGCGCCGCCACTGCGCCGTACCAGGTCATCATCGCCTGCGCCGGGTCGTCCGGCAGTTCCATGTCGACCAACTGGCGGGCGATCTCCACTTCCTTGGCGTGGATCATGCCGGCCATGCCCTCGCTGAGCAGTTCCATGCCCTTGAACGCCTGCTCGATGTTCTGGCGCACGGTCAGGTTGGGGTTGATCGGCGAGCCGATGCCGCCGGTGTCGTGGCCGTAGCGGGTGTTGTACAGGGACGGCTGTGCGCGCTGCAGCTGCGGGTGCGTGCGCATCACGTGGTAGCCCTCCTGGAAGGCCTCCATGGCGATTTTCCAGTTGGAGGGCAGCACGGTGGAGAACCACCACTCGGAGCGCATCTTGCTCATCCCGCGGGCCTCGAGGTTGTCGGCCACCGGGCCGATGCACTCGCGGAAGGAGGGCGCGTTGTCGTCGAAGTTGATGAAGGCGCAGCCGCCCCACAGCTCGACGCGGCAGGGCTTGAGCGCCAGGTCGTCGGCCTCCAGCTGGCTCTCGTTGAACAGGTGGCGGCCGTAGACGAAGGTGTTCTCACCCTCGATGTTCCAGCGCCAGCCGTGGAAGGGGCAGATGAAACCCTGGGTGCGGCAGTTGCCGTGGGTGCCCTCGGTCACCGGCACGCCGCGGTGGCGGCAGGCGTTGTGGAACGCCTTGACGCCGTCGTCGCCCTCGGCGGTGCGCACGATGATCACCGACTTGCCGATGTTGGTGTACTCCACCCAGTCGCCGATGTTCTGTATCTGCTCCAGGCGGCAGGCCATCTGCCACACGTGGGGCCACAGGCGTTCGCACTCCAGCTGGTAAAATTCGTCATCGTAGTAGCGCTGGGTGGGAATGCGCGTCGGGTCGGTGATCTGGAACGGGATGGACTGCGGGCTGGTGAGCGGTTTGTTCATGGCGAGCGAGTACCTCTGGAGTTATCGTTCGGCAGGGCCTGCAACTGTTCCGGCCCCGCGCGTAGGCTGCTTTGCGTGACAATGTTAGCGCATGCGTCGCGCAAATGGAGTGCCCATGACAATAATGTAATCGGGCACATTCGTACTGTTTCGTCTGGTGACACACAGCGCCCTCGCGGGCCGCGTCAGTCGACCTCGACGTGAACCTCGCCGCCGGCCAGCGTCACCGGGAAGGTGCGCAGGGCTTTTTCGCCGCGCACTGCGTTGAGCAGCTGCACGCCGGGCGGGAAGTTGGCCCACTCGACGACCTCGCCGGTGCGGATATCGAAGCGCGCGCGGTGGAAGGGGCACTGCACCTGGCAGGTCTCGACGATCTTGCCCTTGCCCAGCGGCGCGAAGATATGCGTACAGGAGGCCTGGGTGGCGTAAAAGCCGTCCTCGAGGTGGTAGACGATGATCTTGGTATCCCCGGCGCGCACAGTGCGCATCTCGCCGACGGGAAGTTCGCTTTCGGAACACACGGTATGCCGGGCCATATTATTCTCCTGTGCGTTGGCTTCCCTTCAATGTACCCGCGCCGGGGAGAAAATCCAGCCCCCGCGCGGGCGCTGCTCAGGGCAGGGTTTCTATCAGCCGGTGCAGGGGATTGATGGCCGCCAGCAGCGCGCAGAGCACCAGGGCGGCAATGGCCAGGCTCCAGGTAGGGGGCAGCGCGGGCGGCGGGTCTTCCACCAGGGCGCGGACCCGGCGTTCGATCCGGGTGCCGGCGAAGGCGACGCTGCCGGCGGGCGGTGCAGCGCGCTGCAGGCGCGCCACCCGCAGCAGGGCGCCGGCGACCGCCTCCGGCGTGCAACTGTGCGCCGCATCGCGATCCGCCGCCAGTTCGTGCAGCAGCGCCAAGTCCTCCAGTTGCGTCGCGGCCAGTTGCAGCGGCACCGGTGCGGCGAGGGCATTGGCCAGCAGCTGGCGCAGGTTGTCGCGGCGGCGGTGATGGCTGGCCTCGTGGGCGAGGATGCAATCCACCTCGTTCTGGGTGCAGCGCTGCAGTAGCGCGCTGGTCAGGTAGACCCGGGGGTGCCACCAGCCCAGGGTAAAGGCGGCCGGCTGTGCCGCGGGTATCTCGATCGCCGCGCCGCGTCGCTGGCCGAAGCAGCGCAACTGCCGCGCCAGGGCGAACCCCGGCCACCATTGCCGGCGCACACAGTTGACCAGCCGCCAGGCGTACCAGGCCATCACCGGCAGCAGTGCCAGGCCGGCGCCGCGTAGCAGCGGGCCGTGGTCGCTGCACTGGCCGGCGTGGCAGTGGTCGCTGACCAGCAACAGCGCGCCGGCGGAGCCGTACAGCAACAGCGAGGCGCCCAGCGTGCCGAGCAGCGGCAGCGCCAGGTAGGCGAGCAGGAAATTCCCCGCCTGCGCCGGGTCCAGCGCCAGCAGGCGCCGGCGCAGCAGCGGGTAGGCCGCGGCACACAGCAGGGCGAGCACCCACCACAGCAGCAGGGCGCACAGTGCGGCGGACAGCAGTGTTTCAGTCATCGCATCCTCCCGCATCCCGCGCGCGCAGGCGCGCCTGCAGTAATTCGTCCAGGCGATCCAGGGTGCTGTCGTCGATGTTCTCGGCGAAATCCACGAAGCTGGCGAGAATCGGGTCCAGGCTGCCGTCGTGCAGCTGGCTGATGACGCCGCCGAGCAGGCGCCCGAGCAGTTCCGAGCGGCTCACCCGCGCGCGGTAGAGGTAGGCCTGGCGCTCGCGCTCGCGGCCCAGCAGCCCCTTGCGGTGCAGCCGCTCGAGGGTGGATTGCAGGGTGCTGAGGCTGTTGCGCCGGGCCTGCGGCAGGCGCGCCTGCACCTGTTGAGTGCTGCTCGCGGGGTGGCGCCAGAGCACTTCCATCACCGCCAGCTCCAGCTCACCCAGGCGCGGCAGGGCGTTGCTGCTGGCCCCCGGCGGCGGCCGGTTCTCGCCCGTCACGGTGACACCGAAAACCGATCGTGGATCGGTGGTCGCGAGCCCCGGAGAGCCCCGGCCGTATTCCGGAAGGAGTCGGCTAACATATTGATAGATAACATGAAAATTGTTGGATTTCCGATTGCTGTGGCCTAGTCTTGGCGCCCTCTCACGTCCTTAAAATATCCGGGTGGCGGGGCGTGTCAAGTCTGTGAGGTGACATCAAAATGCAACGAAAATCGGTTATGTGGGCGGGTCCGCTGGCGGGTTCGGTCGTCGGTTCGCTGGTGGGCATCAGCGCTGTTTTCGGCAGTACCAGCGCCGTGGCACACGAGCTGGAAGAGGTGGAGGTGACCGGCCGCAGGATCAACCTTGTGGGCGAGGCCTCATCGGCCTCGGAGGGGCTGGTGAGCCAGCAGGAAATCGCCCTGCGCCCCCTGCTGCGCACCGGCGAGGTGCTGGAACTGGTGCCCGGCCTGGTGGTGACCCAGCACAGCGGCACCGGCAAGGCCAACCAGTATTTCCTGCGCGGCTTCAACCTTGACCACGGCACGGATTTCGCCACCTGGGTCGACGACATGCCGGTGAACATGCGTACCCACGGCCACGGCCAGGGCTATACCGACCTCAACTTCCTGATTCCCGAGACAGTGGAATCGCTGGCCTACCACAAGGGCGCCTACTACGCCGATGTCGGCGATTTCAGCAGCGCCGGCAGCGCGCGCATCGCCACCGCCGGCGCGTACGAGCGCAGCCTGCTGGAGATCACCGCGGGCGAGGACGAGTACTACCGGCTGGTGGGGCTGGGCAGCGTGGGCGTCGGTGCCGGCACGCTGGGCGTGGCGCTGGAGCTGAACAGCTACGCCGGGCCCTGGCGCGACATCGACGAGGACCTCGAGAAACTCAACCTGCAGTTGCGCTACAGCCTGCCTGTGGCCGGCGGCGAGGCCACTATCGGCTTCATGGCCTACGACAACCAGTGGAACAGCGCCGACCAGATTCCCCGGCGCGCGGTGCGCTCGGGCCTGATCGATGAACTGGGCTCCATCGACACCAGCGTCGGCGGCGAGTCCAGCCGCTACAGCCTGAACGCCGGCTGGCGCGGTGACCACCTGGCGCTGTCCGCCTACGCCATTCGCTACGAGATGGACCTGTGGTCCAACTTCACCTACTTCCTCGACGACCCCGAGGCCGGCGACCAGTTCGAACAGGTGGACGAGCGCTGGGTCTACGGCGGGCGCGCCGAGTACACGCTGGACGGCACCCTCGCCGGCCGCGCACAAACCAATCGGTTTGGCGCCGAGTTCCGCTACGACGACATCGACGAAGTGGGCCTGTACCGCACGGCGCAGCGCCAGCGCGCCGGCGCCATTCGCAGCGACGCGGTGGAGGAAGGCAGCGTGGGCCTGTACTGGGAAAACCGCCTGCAGTGGAACCACCACTGGCGCAGCGTGCTCGGCGCGCGCTACGACTACTACGACTTCGAGGTGGACCCGCGGGTGGCGCAAAACTACTACGGCGTGGACCTGCGCGGCAACGGCGGCGGCAATGACGCCGACCAGGTCTCGCTCAAGGGCAGCGTGATCTACACCTTCAACCCGCAGTGGGAGGCCTACGCGTCTATTGGGCAGGGGCTGCACTCCAACGACGCCCGCGGCACTACCATCGAGGTCGACCCCATCGACGGCTCCGCGGTGCCGCCGGTGGACCCGCTGGTGGAATCCCTGGGCTATGAGGTAGGTGTGCGCGGCTTCTGGAACGAGCGACTCAACACCTCGCTGGCGCTGTGGTCGCTGGAACTGGACAGCGAGCTGCTGTTCGTCGGCGACGCCGGCACCACCGAGGCCAGCCGCGAATCACAGCGCCAGGGCGTCGAGCTGACCGCCTACTACCGCATCAGCGACCACTGGACCTTCGACCTCGAATACGCCTGGACCGACGCGGAATTCACCGACGACGCCCCAGAGGGCGACGAGATTCCCGGCGCCATCGAGCAGGTCTGGCAGGCCGGCATCAGCCTCGACACCGGCGACGGCCCGTTTGGCAGCCTGCGCTGGCGCTACTTCGGCGAGCGCCCGCTGGTGGAAGACGGCAGCGTGGAGTCCGACAGCAGCAGCCTGGTGAACCTGCGCCTGGGCTACCGCTGGGAGCACTGGGAAGTGACACTCGACGCGCTGAACCTGCTGGACAGCGACGATCACGACATCGACTACTTCTACGCCTCGCGCCTGCCCGGCGAGCCGGCCGGGGGCGTGGAGGACGTCCACTACCACGTGCTGGAGCCGCGCACCCTGCGCGCGGCCATCAGCTACCAGTTCTAGTTACGCGCAGCCCGGTGGCGAGGGCGTCAGGGCGCAACCGCCAGCGCCGCCGGGTCGTCGATACCCAGTTGCGCCAGCATGAAGGCATAGCCCGCGGCGATCTCCTCGTAGCGCCGGTAGCGCCCGGACTGGCCGCCGTGGCCGGCATCCATGTTGGTGCGCAGCAGCAGCCAGTTGTCGTCGGTCTTGCGGTGGCGCAGGCGCGCCACCCACTTGGCCGGCTCGAAGTACTGCACTTGGGAATCCCACAGCCCGGCGGTGACCAGCAGCGCCGGGTAGTCCTGCTCCGCCACCTGGTCGTAGGGCGAGTAGGCGAGCATGGTGGCGTAGTCCGGCTGGTACTTGGGGTTGCCCCACTCGCCGAATTCGTTGGTGGTCAGCGGGATGCTCTCGTCGAGCATGGTGGTCACCACGTCGACGAAGGGCACGTCGGCGATGATGCCGCGGTACAGCTCCGGTGCCAGGTTGGCCACCGCGCCCATCAACAGGCCGCCGGCGCTGCCGCCGTTGGCGAACACCTTGTCGGGCGCGCCGTAGCCGGCCTGCACCAGGTGGCGGGTGACGTCGATGAAATCCGTGAAGGTATTCATCTTGTTGCCCAGCCGGCCCTGCTCGTACCAGTCGCGGCCCAGTTCCTGGCCGCCGCGGATATGCGCGATGGCGTAGACGAAGCCCCGGTCCAGCAGGGACAGCCGCGCCACCGAGAAGTCCGGCACCTCGGTATCCCCGTAGGAGCCGTAGCCGTAAACCAGCAGCGGGTTTGCACCGGCGCGGTACAGGTCCCTGCGGTAGACCAGCGACACCGGCACCCGGGCGCCGTCGCGGGCCGGGGCGTAGAAGAACTCGGAGGCGTAGCGCGCGGGGTCGAAGTCGCCCTCCACCGGCGCCACCTTGAGCACGCGGCGCTCGCCGCTGCCCATGTGGTACTCGACGGTGGTGTCCGGGTTGGTCAGGGTCTCCACCGAGTAGCGCAGCCAGGGCCAGTCGTATTCCTCGGAACCGATCAGCGACACGGCGTAGGCCGGCTGGTCGCCCTCGATCAGCACCGGCTCGCCGCCGCGCCAGCCGCGCACCTCGATCTTGCGCTGGCCGTCGCGGTAAACGTTCAGGGCGAGGTAGTCGCGGAACACGTCGAAGCCCAGGATGAAGCTGTCCGCGCTGCCGGCCACCAGTTCGCGCCAGGTGGATTTCTGCGCGCTGCTCGCTATCGGGGCACTCATCAGGCGGAAGTTCTTCGCCTGCCAGTTGCTCAATACGATGAAGCGGCCGGCGTGGTCCTGGACCTCGTAGATGTGCCCCGGCTCGCGCGGCAGCACCGGGCGGAAGTTCAGGTCCGGGTCGTCGGCGGCGGCGTAGCGCACCTCGTTCTGCCCGGTGCTCTCCAGCAGGATGTACAGGAACTGGCCGGATTTCCCGCGGTAGAGGGTGATGAAATAGCTGTCGTCGGGCTCCGCATAGAGCTCGGTGTCGGCGCCGCTGTCACCCAGGCGGTGGCGCAGTACGCGCTTGCTGAGCAGGGTCACCGGGTCGTTCTCGATGTACAGTACCGAGGCGTTGTCGTCGCTCCAGGCCAGGTCCGGGCTGATGCCTTTGACCACATCGTCCAGCCAGCGGCCGCTTTGCAGGTCGCGGATGCGCAGCACGTACTGGCGGCGGCCGACCACGTCTTCGCTCACCGCCATCAGCCGGTTGTCCGGGCTGATGCTGTAGGCGCCCAACTGGTAGAAGCTGTGCCCCGCGGCGCGCTGGTTCTGGTCGAGCAGGATCTCCTCCAGCGCCTGCATGTCGCCGCGCCGGCGCGCCAGGATCGGGTAGTCCTTGCCGCTCTCGTAGCGCCGGTAATACCAGTAGCCGTTGTGGAAGCTGGGCGGGCTGGCGTCGTCGCTTTTCAGGCGGCCGACGATCTCCTCGAACAGGGCCTCGCGCAGCGGCTCGTAGGGGGCCAGCACCGCCTCGGTGTAGCTGTTTTCCGCTGCCAGGTAGGCCAGCACATCCGGGTCCTGCCGGGTGTCGTCGCGCAGCCAGTAGTAGGGATCGGCGCGATCGCCCTGGGGCGAGGTCACCACGTGCTGGCGGCGTTCCGCTGTGGGTGGCTGCAGGGTGTCTGTGAGGGCGGGTGTCGGGGGTTGCGTGGTGGTGCTGGTACACGCGGCAGTGAAAGCCAGCACCAGGGACAGTGCAGCCAGGGTCAGTCGTTTCATGGGTATCCTGTCATCGGGTAAGACGCTGTCCGCGCGCCTGCCCGGGGTTGGCAGGTGCTGGCGGACTCGCGTCGAGTATAGGGAAAAGCCGCGGCTGTGACACGCGTATTCCCGCACGGGCCAGCGGGTGGTTGGCTGGTGCAGGGCGGGGGTGAAGAGGGGCGGCGAGG
>NZ_SRLE01000030.1 GCF_004745945.1 Mangrovimicrobium sediminis
CACACCGGTGATCGAGGGGATCAACGTCGCCAACGGCCTCGCCGTCAGCCCCGACGGGCGCACGCTGTACACCTCGGACTCGCCGACCCGCACGGTAATGGCCTGGGAGCTGGATACCGCCAGCGGCGAACTGGAGAATGGACGCGAGTTCCTGCGCCTGGGCGACGACGAGGGCTACGTGGACGGTGCCACCGTGGACGCGGCGGGCAACTACTGGCTGGCGGCGGTGGCCGCCGGCGCGCTGCGCTGTTACCGGCCGGATGGCAGCCTCGCGCGCGTCGTGCCGCTGCCGGTATGCAACCCGACCAAGCCCGCCTTCGGCGGCGCCGCGCTGGACACCCTGTACGTGACCACCACGCGCCTGCCACTGGGTGACGACCCCGCCGCCAACGGCGGCCTGTACGCCCTGCAACCGGGCGATCTTGCCCGGGTTGAGCAGGTTGGCCGGGTCCAGCGCGCGCTTGAGGGTGCGCATCAACTGCAGTTCCTCGGCGCTGCGCGTCCAGCCGATGTAGGGCGCGCGCGACACGCCGATACCGTGCTCCGCGGAGATCGAGCCGCCCACCTCGCGCACCGCCCGGTACACGCACTCGTCGATCGCCCGGGCGATGTCGTCCTCCTGCGAACCCACGCTGGCGACGCCGCGCGCTCGCGCTCGGACTGGGCGATGACCGCGTCGGCGATCACGCCCTCCTCCAGCAGGTCGGCGAGCACACGTTCGAACTGCGCATCGTCGGCGGCATCGTCGCCACCCATCGCTTCGACCAGCGCGTAGTAGGTGTGCCCGGTGGGCAGCGGTGGCGCACCGCCGTGGGGCTGCGCTGTGCTCATGCGCGTGTAGAAGTCATCCCACATCAATTCGTAGGAGGACAGCCGCCCGGATAGCACCCGGCCCAGTTCGCGCAACACGCTCATGCAGTCGGCGAAGTCATCCAGCGCCAGCAGCGCGGTCTGCCGGCTGGAGGGCAGCGGGCGCAGGCGCAGCACCGCGCGGGTGACAATGCCCAGGGTGCCCTCGCTGCCGATCAGCAGGTGCTTCCAGTTGTAGCCGGCGTTGTCCTTGAGCATCTTGGTCAGCGAGGACACCACGGAGCCGTCCGCCAGTACCGCTTCCAGGCCGATGACCATGTCGCGGGTCATGCCCCAGCGCAGCACCCGGTTGCCGCCGTCGCCACCGGTGACCAGGTACTTTTCACCGACAACGTCACGCAGGGCATCGAGCAGGGCCACAGTTTCCATGGCCTAGTCCCGTCCCTGCGCCAGGGCGCGGAACTGGCGGATGTCCTCGGCCATGCCGCGGCGCACGAAACCCATGTCGCTGCCCTGCACCAGCAGCTGCACGCCGAGGTCCAGCAGCGCGCGGCTGTAGTCGGTGCCGAGGCTGGCGCTGGCGGCGATCTTGCCGTGCTCGCGGCAGGCCGCGACAATCCGGCCGATCGCCTCGAACACCGCCGGGTGCCCTCGACGGCGGCGATCGCCTCGAGGTTGTCCATGCCCTGCGCGGTCTCGATCATGGCGAAGCACAGGGGCTCGCTGGCCGACGCGCTGTCCTTGCCCGTGTCATTGCCATAGTAGTTGCGCACGCGCCCGAAGGAGCGCAGCCCCGCCGGCGGGTAGCGCATGGCCTGCGCGACCTGCGCCGCGGTCTGCGCGTCCGAGACCATGGGCACCACGACACCGGCGGCGCCGAGGCCAGGGCGCGGCCGATCTGCGCGGCGTCGGCACCGGGCACGCGCACCAGCGCCGGGGTGGCGGAGAGGTCCAGCGCCTGGATCAGCCCGCCCAGGCTGGCCAGGGTCGGCCCGCCGTGCTGGGTATCGACGACCACGCAGTCGTAGCCGGCGGCGCCCACCAGTTCGGCGCTGATACTGTTGTCGATGGCGATCCAGGTGGCGAACGCGGGCGTGGGG
>NZ_SRLE01000031.1 GCF_004745945.1 Mangrovimicrobium sediminis
TGAAGCGTTATGTGTTACTCGCAAATGCCGGGCGAACTTCCGATTGATTTCTTCACCCAGAAATCGGCAATCCATCTGGCGACAAAATCATCAGTTCTTGAGTGAATTCTGCCTTGCTCCACGCCCCGCGGTCCCAGGCGAAGTTTCGCGTATGAATCACTTTAGTTTGGTTGTGGCTGAGGTATTATCTCTAGGTCCCCGCCGTTTTGTTCATCGCGCTAAAGGAGTAGTGCTGTGCTTTTCAGGGTCCAGTCGCAACACATAACAAGTGCGGGCAGTTCGCTCCCTTCGGTCGCCGGACCGCGCTACCGCGCGTCCGCTGCCACAAAGCGTTAAATTTCATTATGGATCGAGAACTCAGAGAACAGCTTAAGAAAAACTTCCGAAAGGAAGTCTTTGATGTGCTTGAGCTAATCTCGTCCAAAGAGGAGCAGCTGGATTACCAGGAAAAGGCACCAATAGCCTATGTATCCGCAGAGTTATTCAACCAATGGGAAGATTGCTATCAAATACCTAAAGATCAGGATTGGTATCAAGAGGAATTCACAAAGGAAGAACTGGCTATATTTCAGGAATTTGATAAATCACTAGAGGTTGTAGCCGATGCCATCCCACAGAATCCACCAGACATTCGGGATTTCGTTAAAACAAGCGAATGGGAGCAGCTTTCAAATGCGGCAACTTGTGCCATTAATAAGCTCCGTAAAATTTAACAAGCGCAAGCAGGCAGGGACCACTTTTCCGCTGGCGCTCCAAAGTGGCCCCTGTTGCGGGCGTTATATTTCCTAAAGTGTCGTGCAATGGAATACGAAGGCTATCTAACACAAGAAGAAGTACTAGAGAGGGTTGAGAAGGCCTTTCCATTTGTGGAGAGGCCATTGGATGATGAGCTTTATCTTTTCGACGAAAGAGATTTAATGAGGACTCTAATTAGCCCTAAGCTATCTAAATTTACGGAGCCAGAGCTGCCATATGATGGTGTTATGCTTCTATACGATGAGTTTTCTTCCATAACTCATCAAGCTGTAAAGTGGATGTTTCCATCCATGTTAAGGATCATTATCAAAAATAGAGATGCATCTGGTAATCTGCATTGGTATTTGCCGACCTACTTTGAAAAAGTAGATTTTAATGGGTCCAATTCAGCTTACAATTTTTCCTGGCTCTCTGTAGAGCAGCTATCTGCGTTAAATTGTGTTTTTGAGTACATATCTGAAAAATACGGCGAGTCAATAAGTTATGCGCAGGAAACATTGCGAGAACTGGAGCAAAAAATATAACAATCTGGTCAAGTTCACTCCGCCCCTACGGGGCTGCGCGGGACAGCCAAACCGTTGGTTTGTCTGCCCCTTACCAGGGCGTTATGTGTTACTCGCAAATGCCGGGCGAACTCCTGGTTGATTTCCTTACCCCTAAATCGGCAGTCCTTCTGGCGACAAAATCATCAGGTCTTGAGTGAATTCTGCCTTGCTCCACTCCCCGCAATCCCAGGCGAAGTTTCGCGTATGAATCTCTTTAGTTTGGTCGTGGCTGGGGTATTATCTCTAGGTCCCAGCCTTCTAATTCATCGCGCTAAAGGAGTGGTGCTGTGCTATTCAGGGTCCCGTCGCAACACATAACAAGTGCGGGCAGTACGCGCCCTTCGGGCGCCGGACCGCGCTACCGCGCGTCCGCTGCCACCAAGCGTTATGTGCCGGGGCCGTAAGCGATGAATGGATTTTTGGCTTCGCTCAAATGGATTGTTGGAGCCGTCATTTTTATCGTGGGCTTGAATCTAGGGGTGGAAGCTTACAAGTCGGGGGAAAGCATCTTTTCTGCACTGGGCGTCGCGGGTTTTGGCGTAGTGTTCCTTCTTATAGTGAGCTTTCTTGGTGATTCGTCTGGATGTGGCGAAGGTGCGAACCAAGAAGAACTTGAGCGTTATCGCTCATCCAAGGATGGAAATGAACATAGCGAAGGCTGGCATGAGTAAGGCACATAACAAGTCAAGGCAGCAAGGGCGCTTCGCGCCGGGACCCGCTGACGCGGGCCCCTGCTTGAAGCGTTATGTGGTAGTTGCAAGTGGGGATTAAGTAAATGCGTTCGCTGGCTACCCTAGCATTTTTTGTCTCTCGGTTGCCAAGGTCATCTTCCGGTGGCGGGGCTCAGCCTTTCGCCACTCCCTGGTGCCTCAAAGTTGGGTTGTCACATGCAACATCTTGGTTGGGCAGAGTCCGCAACCAAATTGTCAGTTGCCAAGAAGGTTGTGCATGAGGGCTAATATGCAGGTTTTCCAATCAGGCATCCGTCGTGCCACATAACAAGTCAAGGCAGCATGGGCGCTTCGCGCCGGGACCGCCTAACGGCGGCCCCTGCTTGAAGCGTTATGTTTTCCGCCAGCATCGTGCGAGTCTATTGAGATGGAATTGATCTCAAAATATGGGATATATGCTTTCATAGTAGTCTTCTTCATATTCGTGATGTACTCGATGTTTACAAGAAAAGGAAGAGGCATGATCCTCGGGGGGAACATCGTGAGTACGTCCGGCGAAGAGATTGAGCAAAAGAGCGGAATGATCAGTAGAAGAATTCTGTCCCATACAGTGGAAGCAAAAGATGGCACCAAACACGTGGGAATCGAGATATCAGAAAATGCAATGCTTGGAAAAAGCCTAAAGTCCATAAGGCTTTCGCGCCAGGAAGCCGAGAAATTCGTACGAATGCTAAATGAATCTATCTCAAAAACATAACAAGTGCGGGCAGTTCGCGCCCTTCGGGCGCCGGACCGCGCTACCGCGCGTCCGCTGCCACAGGCGTTAATTGCCATCTTGAGC
>NZ_SRLE01000032.1 GCF_004745945.1 Mangrovimicrobium sediminis
CACCTGTTCATCGTCGTCGATGTCCACCACCAGGCCACAAAACCCGAGACACAGGCGGCAGTATGATTTTTCTTGTCGCATGCCAGTAGTCCTTGTCGTCAATCAGAAGCCGAGAAAACGCACCTGTTCTTCCAGCGGCACGGGGGCGCGCTCGAAGCCGTTCACCGGTGCGTCCGGGTCGCGATAGCCGATACCCATGCCGCAGAAGAAGATATGCGTGGCGTCGTCCACGCCGATGTGTTCCTTGATCAGCCGCGCGTAGATGGACATGAACTCCTGCGGGCAGCTGTCCAGGCCCTCCTCGCGCAGCAGCAGCATGATGGTCTGCAGCCACATGCCCACGTCGGACCACTGCGGCGGGCCCATCACCCGCGGAAAGTAGCACAGCAGCAGCACCGGTGCGCCGAAGGACGACAGGTTGCCGGCCACCGCCGCCTGGCGCGCCGACGCGTCGTCGCGGGCGATACCCATGGCGGCGTACTGGCGCTCGAGGAAGGCGCGAATGGTGCGGCGGCTGGCGACGGCCTCGCTGACGGACATGGCGGTCATTATCTGTTACAACTCCATCGGTTTTTCGTGATTCGTTTTCGCGGATATTTACGCACCGGCGGCAGTAGCAGCCCCGGGCGGGCCGCTTGAGCCACCGGCCCGATTATCCTAGACTCCCAGCTGACGCGTGGCCATGCTTCAGGCCGTCGGCGCCCGGGACTACAGTCCCGAAACCGGCTGATATAACAGCCCCGGAACGGGCTGGCAGCATGGCCCGGACAACAGGAATAACAGCGCCCCCACAGGCGCGCAGTCTCCCCCAGAGGTACACAGTCATGATGGGAATGGGTAGCGGCGATTGCCCGTACAAGTTCAACTTCGAGCCCGAAACCTTCAAGGTCGGTGACACGGTCAGCTACCGCGTGCCGTCCCTCGGTGAATTCCCCTTCGCCGCCGAAATCAAGGCGGTGCACACGGATTACATCGAGATCAGCGACTACGGCGAGCCGGAAAAAGTGATGCGTGCCACGCGCGAAAGCCGTCCCACCGTTGCCGACGCCGACGCCCTGGGCTGACGCGCACCGCTCCGCTCTCTCCTTCAAGCTCTCCTCCAGACTGTTCTTCACAGCTGCTGCTCCTGCCCGTCCGTGCGAATGCGGATGGGCTTGAACAGCAGTGTCCCCAACGCCACCACCATGACCAGGATCGCCATCAGGTAGAAGTTGTCGAGGTAGGCAATCATCAGCGACTGCCGCGTGATTTCCAGGTCTGCCAGCTGCCACAGTGCCGAGCCGTAGACGCCCAGGCGATCGGTAAACACCTGCGGGTCCACCCCCGGCAGGCTGGTGTGCGTGATCGCCCCGGCCATGTCCGCGTGGCTGGTCTGCGTGTTGCGCGAGATGTACGTCACCATCAGTGAAATACCGAAACTGCCGCCCACGCTGCGCATCAGGTTGAGCAGGCTGGAGCCGTCCGGCCGGTAGCGCGGCTCCAGGCTCATGAAGGCGGCCACGTTCATCGGCATGAAGGTCAGGCCCAATCCCAGGCCCTGGATGAAGCCCGCCAGCAGGATCGGGCCGCGGCCCATCTCCAGCGCCCACTGCGACATCATCCACAGGGCAAAGCTGGCCACGCCGAAGCCCAGCACCATGAGGTAGCGCGCGTCCACCTTGTCCATGATGCGCGCGACGATGGTCATGGTGATGATCACGCCGATACCGCGCGGCATGAGCAACAGGCCGGTGTCCCAGGGGCCGTAGCCATAGACGTTCTGGAACATGATCGGCTGCACAGAGGCGATGGCGATATTGGCCACGCCGAGCACGAACATGAAAACGAAACCCGCGAGAAAACCGGGGTTGCGCAACAGTCCCGCGGGGAACAGCGGGTTGTTGGTGGTCAGGGTGTGGGTGAAGAACACCCAGAAGGCACCGAGCGCCAACAGCAACTCGATGAGGATTTCCGGCGAGCTGAACCAGTCCTTGCTCTGCCCGCGGTCCAGCATCAACTGCAGCGACACCAGCGCCAGGGCCAGCATGACGAAACCGAAGCGGTCCAGCCGGCGCTCGCTCTGCGGCCGCGAGGGCAGCAGCCAGAAGAGCACCGCCAGGGTGGGAATGCCGATCGGCAGGTTGACGTAGAACACCCAGCGCCAGTTCAGCGACTCGGTGAGCAGGCCGCCCAGCATGGGGCCGCAGATCGGCGCCACCATCACCACCATGCCCCAGATGGCCACCGCGCGGGGCTGTTTGCTGGGCGGGTTGATATCGTACATGATGGTCTGCGACATAGGCCCGATAAACGCCGCGCAGAACCCCTGCAGCACGCGGAACAGCACCATCTCGAACATCGATGTGGCGGCGCCGCAGAGCATGGAGGTGAGCAGGAAGCCGGTGACCGCCCAGAGGAAGACGCGCCGCGACCCCAGCCGGTCGGAAATCCAGCCCACTGCCGGCGTCATCAGCACCGTGGCGATGATGTAGCTGGTCAGCACCCAGGCGATGGTATCCAGCGAGGCGCCGAGGCTGGCCTGCATGTGCGGCAGGGCGACGTTGGCGATGGTGGCATCGAGGAACTGGATGATGGACACGCCCATCACCGCGGTCATCAACAGGCCGGTGTGGCGAGTCTCGAGTGTCGCCCGGTCCTCGACCGGCTTACTGGCTGGTATCGACTCGGACATGCACGGACAGGCCGGCGATCAACTCGCGTGACGGCCGCTCATCGATACTGATACGCACGGGCACACGCTGGGTGACTTTCACCCAGTTGGCGTTGGCATTCTGCGCCGGCAGGATGGCGAACTCCGAGCCGGTGCCGGCACCGATGCTCTGCACCTTGCCGTGCAGTTCGAGATCCGGGAAGGTATCCACGCGAATCACCGCCGGCTGGCCGGGATGCATTCTGGACAGCGCGGTTTCCTTGAAATTCGCCTCCACCCAGCTGTGCCCGGTGCGCACGATGGTCACCGCGGGCAGCCCCTGCACCATCAGCTGGCCGACCTGCAGCCGCTCGGCCTGGCTGACCACGCCACTGGCCGGGGCGCGCACCTCGGTGCGCTGTAAATTCAGCTGCGCCTTTTGCAGTTGTACCTGCGCCGCCCACACCTGCGGGTTATCGCCCTGCTCCACCCCGCCGGTCGACAGCGCGGCCCGTGCCCGGGCGGCGTCCGCCCGCGCCCGCCGCCTGCAGGGCGGCCTCGGTGCCGACGCTGGTCTTCACCAGTTCCAGCTGCCGGCGATATTCCTTTTGGTAGTAGGCGATGTCTTCCTCGGCGCTCTCGATATCCACGTTGGAAGTGTCGTACACCGTCTGCAATTCCTCCACCCTGGCCTTGGCCATGGCGATAGCGGCGCGCGCCTCCTGCACCGCTAGCTCGTAGGGTTCAGGGTCGATGCGAAACAGCAAATCGCCTTTTTCCACGCGCTGGTTTTCCGCCACCGCCACCTCGACGATGCGCCCGCCGACCTCGGCACTCACCGAGATCTTGTCCTGCTGTACATAGGCGTTGTCGGTGGCGACCAGGTGCGCGTTGAGCAGGAAATACAATCCCGCGCCGATGGCCAGCACCACGGGGCCGGCGATCATC
>NZ_SRLE01000033.1 GCF_004745945.1 Mangrovimicrobium sediminis
GCGCGCGCAAGTTGCCTCCCCCGGAGGCCCCGTTTATCCTTCCTAACCGCAAAAATTCCCGATAAAAGGTGAGAATTATGAGTGACAGCACCGCTGAAGAAATCGTGACCCTGGACACCACCGATGTCGACCGCTGGGTCGGCAAGCGCATCGTCTACGCCGAGCTGTGGGACCCCTGCAACGCCACGGACATCCGCCGCTGGGTACAGGCCATGGACTACCCCAACCCGATCCACTGGGACGAGCGTTTCGCCAACGACTCGAAGTTTGGAGGCATCGTCGCGCCGCAGTCCTTCACCGTGGCCGGCCATGGACTACGGCCACGGCTGCCACCCCTCCTGTGTCGGCAAGGTGCCGGGCACCCACCTGATCTTCGCCGGTGAGGAGTGGTGGTTCTACGGCACGCCGGTGCGCCCGGGCGACAAACTCACCCAGGAGCGCTACTTCTCCGGCTACAAGGTCACCGACACCGGCTTCGCCGGCCCGACCATGTTCGCCGACGGCGACACCATCCACACCAACCAGCACGGCGCCATGGTCGCCAAGGAACGCGCCACGTCCATCCGCTACCTGGTGGACGAGGCCAACAAGCGCGGGGTTTACGGCAAGGAAAAACGCGCGCCGAAGGAGTGGACCGACGAGGAACTCGAGGAGATCTACAAGCTGCGCCACGAGTGGATCCTGTCCAACCGCGAGGGTGTCTCGCCGCGCTTCGGCGACGTCAATGTCGGCGACAAACTGCCGCGCCGCGTGATCGGCCCGCACACGAGTGCCGCGCCCACCGCCAGAACATCTGGGGCACCTGGCGCTGGAACGCACCGGAAGGCGTGCATGACCCGGCCACCGACGACGCCGGCTTCGGCGCCGACATGACCTACGATTTCGAGGCGCGCAAGATCGACCCGCGCAAAGGCGACGGCCTGTACCACGGCCCGTCCTCCGGCCACATCAACAAGCGCAAGGCGGAGAAGATCGGCATGGGCGGCGCCTATGGCTACGGCTCCTCCATGAACGCCTGGCACCTCGACACCATCGCCTACTGGGCCGGCCACGAGGGTTACATCTGGCACTCGAAGACGCAGTTCCGCAGCCCCGCCTTTGAAGGCGACGTCACCTACGTCGATGCCGAGGTGGTGGAGAAGAGCGAGACCTCGCCCTTCGGCATGCCGGTGGTGAAGGTCGAACTGCGCATGACCACGCAGGACGGTGACACCATCCTCAAAGGCACGGCCGACGTGTCACTGCCGGTCTGATACCTCGCCCGACGGCGCCCGTGGCCGCATGCGCCGTCGTGTGACAGGCATCCGCCATGAAGCTCGCCTTCAGCATGCCGCACCTGATGCGGCTCAAGGCCACCGCGCAACCCTGGGAGGCGGCCGTCACCGGCGCCGAGCAGACGCGCCTGGCCCGCTGCGCGGAAGATCTCGGCTACGACATGATCGCAGTGCCCGAGCACTTCGTCATTCCCAACAGCCACGTCGATCTCTCCGGGCCGCACTATTTTCACGCCGCGTCGGCGCAAGGCTCTTTCGCCGGCGCCACCGAACGCACCACGATCAACACCTGCCTCGCCACCCTCCCGCTGCAAAACCCCATCGTCACCCCCAACGCGCCATCC
>NZ_SRLE01000034.1 GCF_004745945.1 Mangrovimicrobium sediminis
TTCTCCAGCACCAGCACGCGCTTGCCCGCGGCGCGCATGACCAGCGCCGCACACAGGGAGCCGCCACCGCTGCCCACCACTACATAGTCGAAAGTCTCGTCCATTTTATTATCCCCCCGGGGTTGCTCAGGACTTGCGCGCGTGCAGGTTGATGCTGGCGGTCTGCAGGTCCGCCGGCAGGTCGAGCAGGACCCGGAACACATCGGTGACCGACTCGAACTGGGAGATTGGCCGCTCGGTGAGGTTCAGGCCCGCCGCCATCGCCGCCTGGTGGAAGGCCATGGCGTCGTTCATGTCCACGTCCCAAGTCTTGCCCTCCTCGAACATGGCCCCGGCGCGCACATTGGTGACGCGGATACCGCTGTCTTCCAGTTCGATGCGCAGGCTCTCGCTGAAGCGCTCCAGGCCCGCCTTGGTCGCCTGGTAGACGGACAGGTGGGGGAAGGGCAGGGCGATGGACTCGCTGGTCACGTTGATGATCTGGCCGCCGGCGGCCAGCAGCGGGATCGCCGAGCGCGCGCAGAGCATCGGGCCGGCCAGGTTGGTGGTGACCGCGCCGAGGATCTGCCGGTCGCTGGCGTTGACCACCTGGAACGGTTCGAAGATCGCCGCGTTGTTGATCAGTACGTCGATCTGCGGGTACTGCTCGCCGATGCGGGCAAAGGCGGCGCGCACCGAGTCGGGGTCGCCGACATCGCAGCCCACCGCCATGGCGTTGTCGCCGATCTCCGCCGCGGCCGCCTCGACCTTGGACAGGGTGCGGCCGAGCAGGACGACGCGCTCGCCGTCGTGGGCGAAACGCCGCGCCAGTGCACGGCCGAGGCCGACGCCGGCGCCGGTGATCACGATGATTTTTGACATGGCTTGTTCTCCTGCAAAACCGCGGGTGCGCGGGAATTATATTGTTGTTGTCGTCGTTTGTCGGTGCCTGTAGCTCAATCCTGTTTCGCGTACACGGAAAGGTCGCCGGCATAGGCGACACCGCCGGGCCAGAAAGCGTCGCCGCTGATCTTGTTGAAGTAGTGCACGGTGCGCGCGAAAGAGCCGGTCTTCGAGCGCGGCTGCATGGCCACGCCGCTGGGGCTCTTGCCCTGGGCTCGGGCGCTGAAATCGCCGATGGTGAACCACAGGTCGTCGGACTGTTGGGCGCACAACACCAGCTGGTCGCCGGGGCAGTGGCGCCGCGGCTCGATCTGCACCTCGGCCAGCTCGCCGCGCTTCATCGCCACGTGGCCGGGGACGTTGATCACTTCGTGGCTGTGCACGTCTTCGTACCAGGCCTGGTACTCATCGTAGTGCCCGGCGACATAGTTGCCGAGGATTACGGACACGCCCGAGAAAGGCTTGTCGCGCTGCCAGTTCGGGCTGGGCTTCCAGTCGCCGAACAGGCGGTAGCTGTAGATGCGCTCGGCGTCGTCGGCTGCCGTCCAGCCGGCGTCGCGCGCCTGAGCCAGCAGCGGGCCGAGGGCGGGCAGGTCGATCTCGGGCGCCGGCAGGTCGAAGTCGTAAACGCTCAGGTAGCGCCAGGGCTGCAGGATGTCCGGCATGATCTGCTCGGCGGCCACCTCGAAGCGCTCGGCGTGCTGGAAACCGCGC
>NZ_SRLE01000035.1 GCF_004745945.1 Mangrovimicrobium sediminis
GCATCTCGTCCATGTAGGCGGGCAGCTCGGTGAAGCCGGGGAACAGCTTGTCCTGCCAGGTACCCAGTTCCTTGATATCGAACAGCTTGGCGCGCACCGTGCGGCCGGGCTCGGAACCGCCGGGCGCCTCGTCGTAGTAGTCCGGCCAGTAGTCCGCGCGCGCCAGTTCGATGCCCTGGCGGATGAGGAAGTCGAGCATGCGCGGGCCTTCGGTGACGAACATGTCGCGCCGTTCGGGGGTCGCCGCCGGCGCATCCGGCTGGCTGCCGGTCACCGCCTCCAGGTAGGCCCTGCCCTGCTCGGGGCTGTCGGCAATACCCGCCGCGGCCATGAACGGGTTGGCGGGAATCCACAGCACCCCGCCGGAGCGGCCGGTGGTGCCGCCGACGATATCCATTTTTTCGAGGATGAGGACCCGTTTGCCGAGCGAGCGCAGGTACAGCGCGGCGCACATCGAACCGCCGCCACTGCCCACGACCACGAAGTCGTAGCTTTCGTCGAAACCCTGCATGCTTGTCTCCTTATTGTTGTGTGCGCCGGTGGTGGGTGATGTCGGCCCGGCGCAGTGCCGGCCGGCGGGTGTATCCGGGGAAGGCGCGCCGACGGCGCCGCTAGCTCACCAGGGCCGGACCGCCGGGCAACTGGTGGGCCGCCGCGCGGCGCAGGACTTCCTCCAGCTCGCGCAGGTAGTCGGTGAAACGCGCCTGCCCCTCGCCGGACAGGCGGCAGCGGGTCTGCGAACGGCGCCCCGCATTGGTTTTCTCGATCAGGAGGTAACCGGCCTGTTCCAGCACCTGCAGGTGCCGGCTCAGGTTGCCATCGGTAAGGCCGCACAACTGCTTGAGTTCAGAGAACAGCAGCCCCTCCGCGTGACCGCACAATGAGCTGACGATGCCCAGCCGGGCCTTCTCATGGAAGGCGCGATCCAGCCCGGGAAAGGCGAATGGCGCCTCGTCGATGTTACTCACTGGCTATCTCCTTTTCGGCATGGTTCATGATTACTGCCACCATCAGCTGGCCGAGCACCAGCGGCACTCCCATCATCCACGGCTGCAGCTGGCCCACCCGCGCGGCCGCCATGAGTACGCCGGCACCGCAGGCGAAATACCAGGCCGAGACCCAGACGATATTTCGCGGCAGGCTGCGCACCACGGAAAAGCCCAGCAGGCCGACCAGTATCTGCCACAGGCCGGGCAACAGCATGGCGCTG
>NZ_SRLE01000036.1 GCF_004745945.1 Mangrovimicrobium sediminis
GGCTCTGACCCCTCGTAGCGGCCCCCTCGTTGCGGAGGCAAAAAAAAGGCGCTGCCGAAGCAGCGCCTTTTCGAAGGCAGAGCCTGCGCTTAGAAGTTGTAGCGCAGGGCCGCACCGAAGGTACGCGGCGGGCCGTAGGTGTTGGCCACGATGCCCAGGTCTTCCGGCACGCTCAGGCCACCGGTGACGTACTCCTCGTCGAACGCGTTGTTGACGTAGGCGGCCACGTCGATACCGCTGCCCATCACGCTGCGCCAGTCGATGCGGAAGTTCCACACGTCGTAGGCGTCAGTCTCGATAGTGTCCAGCGCGGCGGCCAGGTCATCATCGGCCCAGCCCAGCTGCGGCCACAGCCACGGGTCGTCGTTGGTGATCATCTCGTCCTGCCAGTAGAAGCTGGCGTTGAGTGAGATGTCGCCGTACTCCGGATCCAGCGGCAGGGTGTAGCTCACGTTAGCCGTGGCAGTGTTTTCCGGCACGTAGAGGAAGTCCGCCTGGGAGTAGTCCAGGGTGACCGGATCAGTGGCGCCGGGCAGCAGTACGTCACGCGGCCAGGAGTCGTAGCTGGCATCCAGGTAGGAGTAGGCCAGCATGATGGTCAGGTTCTCGGTCGGCGCGATGGTGATATCGAACTCGATACCGTCGATCGTCGCCTCGGCAGCGTTGATCGTGTAGGTCTCGAAGTTGCCGGTGTCCGGGTTGGTGGCGGAAACCGTCTTCTGGATATCCTCGTACTCCTGGTGGTAGATCGCCAGGTTGGTACGTACCGCGGCGAAGTTGCCCAGTTCCCAGTCCGCCTTGTGGCCGAACTCGTAGTTGAGCACGGTTTCCTCGTCGAACGGCTGCAGCGTGAAGTCGTTGGTTGCACGCATGTTGAAGCCGCCGGTGCGGTAGCCGTTGGCCACGCTCAGGTACAGCAAGTGGTCATCGGTGGGGGTGAAGTTGACGGACACGCGACCGGTGGGCGAATCGAAGGTTTCGTCCACGGTGCGCGAACAGGCGTCGTCGGGCAGGTAGGCGTTGTTGGCGTCACGCATCGCACAGTGGAAGGTGAACGACTCCGGGATCGGCGGGAAGGTGCTGTCGAACGCGAAGTTCATGGCAGTCATCTCGCGATCGTCCACGGTGTAACGGGCACCCACGGTCAGTGACCACATGTCGCTGAAGGTGTAGGTACCTTCACCGAACACTGCCCACGCCTCGTTGGTGACTTCGGCGTTGGGCGACCACTGCAGGAAGCCTTCCTGGGCCACGGAGTTGATCGGGCCGCCTACAGCGCCTTCCGGCCAGTCGGGGTTGGCGCCGATCACCTGGTTCGGGTAGAACTCGGAGCCTTCCATCTTCATCCAGAAGGCGCCGACCAGCCACTCCAGGTCGCCGTCGAAGGAATCGCCGATCAGCTGGAGTTCCTCACTGAACTGCTCGCCCTCGAGGTCGCGCAGCTGCGGGTTGGTGGTCTGGTACTCGGTCTGTGAAGTGATGGCACCGAACCACGGCACCGCGGTGCCGT
>NZ_SRLE01000037.1 GCF_004745945.1 Mangrovimicrobium sediminis
ACTGGATTAGGCCGCATCAGCTTCATACTCGGCAGGGGGATCTTCACCCGATAAAACGGACACTGGATTAGGCCGCATCAGCTTCATACTCGGCAGGGCTCATATAAGCAATTCCAGAATGCAGCCTCTCCTGATTGTAGAAGCCGTTGATATACGATGCGAGAGCTGAGCGAAGCGCCGGTTCATTTGCGAAACATCTTCCTCTTATCAGTTCTGCCTTCAGACTATGGTAGAAAGATTCCATATGCGCATTGTCGGTGCAATGGCCCAGGCGGTTGTAGCTCCGCTGCAATCCGTGCTTCGCGAGCTCGCCCTGGATCGCGTAGGCCATGAACTCGATCCCCCGGTCGGTGTGAAAGATTAAACCTGGTGCCGGTTTGCGTCGAGCAATGACACGCTGCAGAAGCGGCAGGACGTCGCCGGCGGTACGGTTGCTGCACAGCGACCAACCGATGATCCGTCGTGAGTATAGGTCCATTATCGTTATCAGGTGTTGATAGCTGGTACCTACCTTGATGTAGGTCAGGTCAGCCACCCATTGCTGGTCGGGCGCCGTTGGTAGTGAAAGTCCCAGACGGAGATTCTCGCCGTCCTGCTGGAACCGCTTCCAGGCTGGCCGGCGCTGTGTCACCGTTACCACTCGTCCCTTCAGCCCGCTCTGCCGCATCAGCTTTGCCACGCGCTTTTCGCCAACCCGAATGCCGTCTCGGCGTAGCATACGATGTACGCGAGGACTGCCATAAGTGCCGCGACTCTGGGCGTGTATCCGGTGAATCTCCTCAAGGAGCGCCACCTCCTCTACCGCTCGAACGCTGGGCTTCCGCTTTAACCAGTCATAGTAGCCACTAGGCGAAACACCCAGCCAGTCACAAAGGTATCTGACGCCTAGTTCGCGTCCGTATCGTTGGATGAATCCAAATCGTTCTGGTGTTGTTCCGCCAGATACCGTTGCCACTTTTTTAGCAGGTCATTCTCCTTCTTGAGGCGGGCATTCTCTCGCTCAAGCTGACGAAGGCGATCCATCTCCTTCTTCTCCATTTCAAGGTCGGTGGGC
>NZ_SRLE01000038.1 GCF_004745945.1 Mangrovimicrobium sediminis
CATATTACCCCTCATGCACAACCTTCTTGGCAACTGACAATTTAGTTGCGGACTCTGCCCAACCCAGATGTTGCATGTGACAACCCAACTTTGACGCACCAGGGAGTGGCGAAAGGCTGAGCCCCGCCACCGAAAGATGACGTTGGCAGCCGAGAGACAAAAAATGCCAGGGTAGCTAGCGAACGCATTTACTTAATCCCCACTTGCAACTACCACATAACGCTTCAAGCAGGGGCCCGCGTTAGCGGGTCCCGGCGCGAAGCGCTGATCTTCACCCGAAAAAACGGACACTGGATTAGGCCGCATCAGCTTCATACTCAGCGGGGCTCATATAAGCAATCCCAGAATGTAGCCGCTCCCGGTTATAGAAACCGTTGATATAGGATGCGAGAGCTGAGCGAAGCGCTGGTTCATTTGCGAAACATCTTCCTCGTATCAATTCTGCCTTCAGACTATGGTAGAAAGATTCCATATGCGCATTGTCGGTGCAATGGCCCAGGCGGTTGTAGCTCCGCTGCAATCCGTGCCTCGCGAGCTCCTCCTGGATCGCGTACGCCATGAACTCGATCCCGCGGTCAGTGTGAAAGATTAAACCTGGTGCCGGTTTGCGTCGAGCAATGACACGCTGCAGAAGCGGCAGGACGTCGCCGGCGGTACGGTTGCTGCACAGCGACCAACCGATGATCCGTCGTGAATATAGGTCCATTATCGTTATCAGGTGTTGATAGCTGGTACCTACCTTGATGTAGGTCAGGTCAGCCACCCATTGTTGGTCGGGCGCCGTTGGTAGTGAAAGTCCCAGACGGAGATTCTCGCCGTCCTGCTGGAACCGCTTCCAGGCTGGCCGGCGCTGCGTCACCGTTACCACTCGTCCCTTTAGCCCACTCTGCCGCATTAGCTTTGCCACACGCTTTTCGCCAACCCGAATGCCGTCTCGACGTAGCATACGATGCACGCGGGGACTGCCGTAAGTGCCGCGACTCTTGGCGTGTATCCGGTGAATCTCCTCCAGGAGTGCCACCTCTTCTATCGCTCGAACGCTGGGCTTCCGCTTTAACCAGCTATAGTAGCCACTGGGCGACACACCCAGCCAGTCACAAAGGTATCTGACGCCTAGCTCGCGTCCGTATCGCTGGATGAATCCAAATCGTTCTGATGTTGTTCCGCCAGATACCGTTGCCACTTTTTTAGCAGTTCATTCTCCTTCTTAAGGCGTGCATTCTCTCGCTCAAGCTGACGAAGGCGATCCATCTCCTTCTTCTCCATTTCAAGGTCGGTGGGCTTGGTGTCCTCTACCACAATTCTGCCTTCCCGGAGTTCTTTCCTCCAGCGCGAAAGCATGAAGGGGTGAATGTCTAACGCCTCTGCTACGTCTTTCACTTTCACATCGGGGAGATGCGAAAGCTGCACTGCCTTGGCTTTGAATTCATTGCTGTACTGCCAGGTCTTTCTGGGTCGGGTATACCTGGGCATGCTGGGACTCCTCGTTAGGTTGAGGTGTCCGTTTTACCGGGTGAAGTTCACGCCCTTGCTGCCTTGACTTGTT
>NZ_SRLE01000004.1 GCF_004745945.1 Mangrovimicrobium sediminis
GGGGTCAGAGTCGTGACTCTGACCCCGTGCACGCGGGGATCTGCGACTGTGTCAGGGAATGTGCGCAAAGCTCAAACAAGGGGTCAGAGTCGTGACTCTGACCCCGTACACACGGACCCCGTACATGCGGGCATCAATAGCGGAAACTGACCACCGAGCGCAGTTCGTTCAGGTAGTACACCGGGATCGCCAGCTGGGCGAGATCGTCCTCCGGATCGCTGCCGGCGTGCCCCTGCGCAGAGGGCTCCAGCCAGGGCAGGCCGGTTTCCAGCACCTTGCCGGCGATGCCCTCGCCGCGGGCCAGCCGGCGGTCGGGTTCGTCGGCGAGGATGCGGTGCACGGAATCCTCGATGCCGGAGCTGAAGCACAGCCCGTCGCCGGTGTCGGTGACGTTCCAGATCTCGAAACCGCGCGCGATCGGCGTGGCGTGGACGGAGAGGAAAGTGACCACGTAGCCGATGTCGTCGATGTTGTGGTCCGAGTTGAGCGGGATGCCGATGCCGATGGAAATACCCGCCTCCAGCGCAGCCTGGGAGCGCAGGAAGGCGTTGGTGTTGGCGACGTCGGCGATCATCGGCGTGGCGCTTTTCCAGACCATGCCGGGCAGGCCGCGGCCCAGCGGGAACTTGATATTGCGCGACTGGCGCTCGAAGCGCGCCAGCTTGCCGTAGTAACCGTCCACCAGCGACTGGCCGCTGAGCCCGTCGTCCTTCCATACCTCGATGGCGCCATCGCCGCGGCCGTGGTCGCCGCACAGGAAGACCAGCACCGCGCGCAGATCGCGGCCCTGGAAGATGGGCATGGCCACGCCGGAGGTAAGGCCGGCCGACTGCGCGGCGTCGGCGCGCAGGAAAGCGCCGTCGCTGAGGTCTTTCATGATGATCGGGCGGGCCTCGCGCCAGGCCTGTCCCGGCAGGCCGATGCCCGGGGCGAAGGTGATGTCGCGGCTGTGGTCGGCGAACTCCGCCAGCGGCCCGTAGGTGCCGGCATGCCATTTCAGGTGCTCGCCGGAGGCGTCCGGTACCCAGATTTCAACGACACGAACAAAAGGATGCATCGACGGTTCCTCGAAGAATGACGTCAATGCGGGCGGGGTCAAAGCGTGTTCGGTGCGGCCCGTCTGTCGCGGGCTCGTGCTGTTATTATAGGCTGAAACGCGGTTCCTGGCAGCCCCTGGCAGCCACAAATTGACGTCTGGGTAAGCGGGGGTCGGTGTAAGCGGGGTCAGAGCCGTGGCTCTGACCCCTTGTCCGGGTATTCCCCGCGTCTGGGTCAGCAGGGGATCGGGGTAAGCGGGGTCAGAGCCATGGCTCTGACCCCTTGTCCGGGTAATCCCAGCGTTTGGGTAAGCAGGGGATCGGGGTAAACGGGGTCAGAGCCATGGCTCTGACCCCTGGTCTGGGTATTCCCCGCGGCTCTGACCCCTGGTTTGGGTATTCCCCGCGGCTCTGACCCCTGGTCCGCAACGGGATTCAGCCCGCACTGTTCAAACCGTAACCTCATCGGCCTAAGATAGGGGAAGGCCGGCGTCACTGTGCGCCGCCCATGCAAGCTGGTACCCAGGAGCAATCTGTGACGAACGATTCCCCCACGCCGCCCGCCACTGCGGACAGCGTCCCCGCGTATTCCATATCCGGCGAAGCCGTGCTCGAGTCACTGGCCAGCTCTCGCGACGGCCTCGGCCAGGCGGTCATCGCCGAGCGCCAGGCGCGTTTCGGCCCCAATGAACTGACCTTCTCGCGCACGCCGGCCTGGGTGATCTTCCTGCGCCAGTTCCGCGACCCGATGGTGATCATCCTGCTGATCACCGCCTGTGTCACCGGCGGCCTGACCATCGCCGGCAGTCACATGCTGCCGGACACCCTGGTCATCGTCGGCGTGGTCATCCTCAATGCCATCCTCGGCTTCGTGCAGGAGGGCAAAGCCGAGGGCGCCATGGACGCCCTGCGCAATATGATGGTCCAGGAGTGCCTGGTGGTGCGCGAGGGTTGCCAGGCGAAGCTGCCCGCCCGCGAACTGGTGCCCGGCGACATCGTGGTGCTGGAGGGCGGCGACCGCATTCCCGCCGACGTGCGCTTCATCGAGGCGAGCAACGTGCACGTGGATGAATCCTCTCTCACCGGGGAATCGGTGCCGGTGGAAAAACGCACGGCGCCGGTGGAGGGCAGCGACCTGGTGCCCGGCGACCAGCGCAACATGGGTTTTTCCGGCACCTTCCTCACCCGCGGCAGCGCGCTGGCCGTCGTGGTGGAGACCGGCGCCAGCACCGTGTTCGGCCACATGGCGGACCTCGTGCAATCGGCAGATGCGGGTCCGACGCCCCTGCAGCGCCAGATGCAATCCTTCGTGCGCGCCCTGATCGGCATCATCCTGGTGGTCGGGGTGATTAACTTCGGTTTCGGCATCTACCTCGGCTACGCGGCGAGCTACAGCTTCCTCGGCGCGGTTTCGCTGGTGGTCGCCGCCATCCCGGAAATGCTGCCGGCGCTGGTGACGTCCATCCTCGCCCTGTCCAGCATCGCCATGGCCAGGCGCAATGCCCTGGTGCGCAAGCTGCCCGCCGCCGAGACCCTCGGCGCGACATCGGTCATCTGCTCGGACAAGACCGGCACCCTCACCGAGAACCGCATGACGGTCACCCGGGTATTCGCCGGCGGCGAGGAGTTCGAGGTCAGCGGCGGCGGTGGCGCGCTCAGCGGCCAGTTCCTGCGCGATGGCGCGGCGCTGGACCCGCGCGCGGCGCCGGCGCTGTACAACAACCTGTACGCCGGCTACGCCTGCAACAACGCCTCGCTGACCAGCGGCAGCACCGCCCACACCGGCGACCCGACGGAGATCGCCCTCAAGGTGTCCGGCGCCAAGGCGGACATCACCGCCGAGGGCCTGCACCGGCTGGAGGAAATCCCCTTCGACAGCGCCACCAAGTACATGGCGATCCTGGTGCGCGACGGCGACGCCCATCGCGTGCTGGTCAAGGGCGCGCCCGAAGTGGTAGTGGCCATGTGTTCAACACAGCTGGACGCGAGCGGCGAATCGCAGCCGCTCGATGCGCAGCAGGCGCTGTCGGTGGCCGGGAGCTTCGCCAAGCAGGCCCTGCGCACACTGGCAGTGGCCTGGCTTCCGGTGTCGGACACCTGTCGCGACCTCACCCACGACGACCTGCACGACCTGCAGTTTCTCGGGCTGCAGGGCATGATCGACCCGCCCAAGCAGTCG
Organism: Mangrovimicrobium sediminis; assembly: GCF_004745945.1. GTDB lineage: Bacteria > Pseudomonadota > Gammaproteobacteria > Pseudomonadales > Halieaceae > Mangrovimicrobium > Mangrovimicrobium sediminis. The sequence goes on from NZ_SRLE01000004.1 coordinate 3,217, forward strand.
GCCATCGAGGCGGTGGCGCAGTGCTCCGCGGCCGGTATCCGCACGGTGATGATCACCGGCGACCACCCGGAGACGGCGCAGGCGGTAGCCGCCAAGCTCGGCATTCCCGCCGAGCGCGCGGTGACCGGTGCCGAGCTCACGCGCCTGGACGAGGACGAGTTGTTCGAACTGACCCGCCAGGTCTCGGTGTTCGCCCGGGTGGCGCCGGAGCACAAGGAACAGATTGCCCAGAGCCTGCGCCGCCACGGCCTGATCGTGGCCATGACCGGCGACGGGGTGAACGACGCGCCGGCGCTGAAGGTTGCCGACATCGGCATCGCCATGGGCCAGGCCGGTACCGAGGTGGCCAAGGAAGCCTCCGACATGGTGCTGGTGGACGACAACTTCGCCACCATCGTCGCCGCGGTAGAGGAGGGGCGCCACGCCTGGAAGAACCTGCGCAAGGCCATTCTCTACACCCTACCGACCAACGCCGCGCAGGCGCTGCTGATCATCGGCGCGGTGATGGTCGCCGCCTGGGTGCCGCTGTTTTCCCACCGTTTCGTGCTCGAGCCGGTGCAGATCCTGTGGATTAACCTGCTGGATTCCGTGCTGCTGACCATGCCGCTGGTGATGGAGCCGAAAGAGCGCGGGCTGTTACAGGACCCGCCGCGCGGGCCGAAGGAGCGCCTGATGGACGGCCTGTTCCTGCGCCGCCTGGTGATCATGGGCCTGGCCATTTCGGTGCCCGGTTTCCTGCTCTACTACCACCTCGGCGCGGCCGGCGTGGTGGGCGACCAGGTGGTCGACGAACTGCTGCTGACCCAGGCGCAGACCGCGGCGTTCTGGGGCATTCTCATGGCGCACTTCGGCTACGTGGTGTCGGCGCGCTCGGTGGAAACCTCCGTGTTCCGCCTCAACCCGTTCAGCAACCCGTGGCTGATCGGCGGTATCGTGCTCAGCGTGGCGATCCGTTTTATCCCCACGTTCATTCCCGAGGCGGCGTCGCTGTTCCGCACCGCGTCGTTCCCGTCCGAGTGGTGGCCGCTGATCCTGGCCTGTTTCCTGCCCAGTTTCATCGCCATCGAACTGGATAAGCTATTCAGTCGTCGTCATCGTCATCATCATCCTCGTCCAGCACCCGGGTGATACGCCGGTAGATCTCCACCCGGTCGCCCTCGCTGAGGGCCTTGTCGAGGCTGGTGAACTTGCCGAAGATGCCGACTTTCATGCTGTCGATGTCGATCTCCGGCATTTTTTCCAGCAGGCCGCTGCTGGCAATGGCCTGCTCCACGGTAGTGTTCTCGACGACATCCAGTTCCACCCATGACTGGTGGCGCGGGCCGGCGTAGCAGACGCTGACTTTCATATCGCTTACCCTCTTTGCTCGCTATTGCTGGAGTTGGTCGCTGTCGCCAGTGTTCGTCACTGTCGCCAGCATTCGCCGCTAGGGCGCCATACTCGGCATGACCAGCGTGTCGGCGGACTTGCCCGCGCTCAGCCAGCGGTCGATCAGGCGCTTGCCGGCAATCAGGAAACCCAGGGCCATGAAGGCGCCCGGCGGCAGCACCGCCAGCAGGATGCCGCCGAAGTTCGGGATCAGGGTCATCTCCAGCCAGGAGAAGCCGTTCCCCAGCAGCAGTGAGGCGTGGGCGAACAGGGTGCCGCTGCCGAGAATCTCTCGCATGCCGCCGATGGCCACCAGTACCCAGGTGAAGCCCAGGCCCATGGCCAGCGCGTCCGCCGCCGCCAGGCGCACGGAGTTCTTGCAGGCGAAGCTCTCGGCGCGGCCGAACACCGCGCAGTTGGTGACGATGAGCGCAATGAACAAGCCCAGCACCTTGTACAGCGGGTGCATCCAGGCGTTGATCGCCATGTCCACCAGGGTAACCACGGTGGCGATGAGCACGATGAGTACCGGGATGCGCACCTGCGGCGTGATGAACGAGCGCAGGCTGGCGATGATGATATTGGTCAGCACCAGTACCGCGACCGAGGCCAGGCCCATGCCCAGGCCGTTGGTCGCCGAGGTGGTCACCGCGAGCAGCGGGCACAGGGCCAGCATCTGGCCCATGGCCACGTTGTTGTTCCACAGGCCGTCGCCGAAGATCTGCCGGTAGGGGGAAGACATACTCAATCCTCCTGGGAGTCTGCCGCCGTCGCTGTGGCGGCCAGTTGTTGTTGCCGCCAGGCGTCGAGCGCCTGCAGCGAAGCGTGAACGCCCCTGACCATCGCGCGTGGGGTGATCGTGGCGCCGGTGAACTGGTCGAACTGGCCGCCGTCTTTCTTCACCCCCCAGCCTCGCTTGTCGGGGTTGTCCAGCGACTTGCCGTTGAAACCGGTAATCCACGGGTCGCGGGCGATGTCGATACCGTCCGCCAGGCCGGGAGTTTCCCCGTGGCTGATTACGCGCACACCGGTGATGGTGCCGGTGCCGTCCACGGCGACGATGAACTGGATGTCGCTGCCCCAACCGTAGATCGCGCTCTGCAGGGCGGCGCCGTTATAGCGCCCGTCCAGGGTGGCGGTGTAGATGGTGAGCGGGGCAGAGAACGGCGCGCTCACCGCCTGCACGGCGGGCGATGCCAGCGGTGCATTGTCGTAGAGGCTGGCGGGCAGCACCTCGGCGAGCATCGCGCGTTTTTCCGCCTCGATGTGAGCGGCGATGCGGTCGCTGGTCTCCAGGTTGCCGATGATCAGCAACACGCTGACCAGGAAACAGATGCCGCCAAGCAACCCGGCGTGATAGCCCAGGCGCTGGCGGTAGGCGGGTTGCGCTGCGCTCGTCATGTACTTAGCGCACCTTGCGCGCCGGGGTACGCGCCACCGTCGGGCGACCGCGCAGGTTGCGGCCATAGGCGCGCGGCTTGCAGTAGCGGTCCAGCAATGGGGTGAAGGCGTTCATGAACAGTACCGCGAAGCCGACGCCCTCGGGGAAGCCGCCCCAGGCGCGGATGGCAAACAGCACCGCGGCGCAGCCGGCGCCGAAGATCAACTGGCCGGTCTTCGACGAGGGCGAGGTGACGTAGTCGGTGGCGATAAAAAAGGCGCCGAGCATGATGCCGCCGCTGGTCAGGTGCAACAGGGGGCTGGCGTAGTGTGCCGGGTCCGCGCGGTGGAAGATGGCCGCCAGCAGGACAGTGGTGCCGAGCATGGCCACCGGGATGTGCCAGCTGATAATGCGCAGGGCCAGCAGCCACAGGCCGCCCAGCAGCACCAGCAGTTCGGAGGTTTCACCGAGGCTGCCGGCGGTGCTGCCGGTAAGGGAGTCCAGCCAGTTGAAGCTGCCCGCGGCCAGTTCGCTGACCGTGCCCGCACCCTGGGCGGTTTTCATTTCACCGAGAATAGTCGGGCCGGTGACGCCGTCCGGGATGCCGCCGCCGAACACGATATCCAGCGCGGCCCACGGACCCGGTGCGCCGCTGGACAGCAGGTCCGGCTGCACCCAGGTGGTCATGTGTACCGGGAAGGACACCAGCAGGGCGACCCGCGCCAGCATGGCGGGGTTGAAGATGTTCTGGCCGACGCCGCCGTACAACTGCTTGCCCACGGCGATGGCGAAGGCGGCACCGCCGGCGCCGATCCACCACGGCGCCCAGGGCGGCAGGGTCAGCGCCAGCAGCCAGCCGGTAAGCAGGGCAGAGGAATCGCGCAGTCTCGACAGCGGTTTGTCCTGCAGCAGCAGGCACAGGGCCTCGGTGGCGACCGCGCTGGCGCAGGTGATCACCCACAACAGCAGCGCCGGCCAGCCGAACAGGTACAGGCCGAACACGGTCGCCGGCACCAGCGCCAGGCACACCTGCAGCATGATGCGGTCCACCGAGGACCCGGCATGGCTGTGCGGCGCCGCGCGACCGGTTATCGTCAGGCCCGCGCCGCTCATGAGTCACAGTCCTCGGTGCTGGTCGTGGTGCTGGCTTCGTTGTCGGCTTTCGCAGTGGCGCGCCGTGCGGGCTTTTTCTTCTTCGCCGCGCGGGCCGCCTTGGCGGCGCGTTTTTCCTCGGCTTCGCGCTCCAGTCGCGCGTTGCGCGCCTCGGTCAGGCGCTGGGTGTACTCCAGTTTCTGGGCGGCGGCGCGGCGCTGCTTCATCTCGCCGCGGGCGTACTCGAAGAAGTTCACCAGCGGGATGTGCGAGGGGCAGACCCAGGAGCAGGTGCCGCACAGGATACAGTCGCGCAGGCCGTATTCGGCGGCGCCATCGAAATCGTCGGCGCGGGCGAACTTGGCCATCTCCACCGGCATCAGGCCCATCGGGCAGGCGTCGACACAGCGGCCGCAGCGAATACACGGCGAGGGCGCCTGGTCGTTCACCTCGCGCCGGGTCAGGGCGAGTACGCCGGAAGTGCCTTTCATCACGGGGACGGCGGTGGAGGGCAGTGCCTGGCCCATCATCGGGCCGCCCATGACCAGTCGCGCGGGGGTGTCGCGCAGGCCGCCGCACTGTTCCAGCAGGTGTTCGATGGGGGTGCCGAACAGCGCCTCGACATTGCGCGGGCGCGACACGCAACCGCCGGCCAGGGTCAGCACCCGCGACAACAGCGGCCGCCCGTGGCGCAGGGCCTGCTGGATGGCGTAGGCGGTGGCGACGTTGTGCACCAGGATGCCGAGGTCGTTGCTGCGACCGCCGGCGGGTACCTCGCGCCCGGTGAGGGCCTGGATCAGCTGTTTTGCCGAACCCATCGGGTACATCGCGGGCACGGTTTTCACCTCCACCTTGCCGAAGGGCGCCGCCGCCTCGCGCATCGCCGCGACGGCCTCGGGCTTGTTGTCCTCTATGCCGATGATCACTTCGTAACATTCGACGATATGCTGGATCAGCCGCGCCCCCTCGACGATCTGCGCCGCACGCTCGCGCATCAGGTGGTCGTCGGTTGTGAGGTAGGGCTCGCACTCGCCGCCGTTGATGATCAGCGTCCTGATTTCGTAGCGGCGCCCCTGGCGCAGCTTGATCGCCGCCGGGAACACCGCGCCGCCGAGGCCGACAATGCCTGCGCGTTCAACTTCTTCGGCCAGCTCTTCCGGAGAGCGGGCGAACGGGTCGTCCTCGCGCGGCCGTTCCTGCCAGCGGTCTTCGCCGTCCGGCTCGATGATGATGGAGGTCGCGGGCAGCCCCGAAGGGTGCGGCGCGACGATGTCCTCGATGGCGACCACGCTGCCCGAGGTGGGCGCGTGCAGGCGGGTCGACAGTCCCGCACCGGAAACCCCGATGCACTGGCCCTTGGCCACGCGCTCGCCCACCTGCACCACGGGCAGGGCGCTGGCGCCGGCCTGTTGGAACAGCGGCAGGCTCAGGCGCGCGGGCAGCGGGATATCGGTGAGGATAGCCTGGCCCGCGGTGTCGCCCTTGCGACCCTCCGGGTGAACGCCGCCGCGAATGGGAGAGAAGATTGACATGCTCAGGCCACCATCGGCTTGGGCCACTGCCAGTTGTGCAGATCGGGTGTTTCGGCGCCGAGATGGATGCAATCCTCGGGGCAGGCGTCCAGGCACTTGCCGCAGCCGGTGCAGGCGCTTTTGATCACCGCGTGAATCTGCTTGTTGGCGCCGACGATGGCGTCGGTGGGGCAGGCCTTGTAGCAGCGGGTACAGCCGGTGCACAGGCTCTCGTCGATGCTCGCCAGTTGCGGCGCGGCGCTCTCGCCCAGGGTATTGATATCGATGCCCAGCAGCTCGGCCACGCGTTCGGCCAGGGCGCGGCCACCGGGGGGGCAACAGGTCGGGTCAGCGCTGCCGTCGGCCATGGCCTCGGCGGCGGGCTTGCAGCCGGCGAAGCCGCACTGGCCGCACTGGCTGTTGGGCAGCATCGCCTCGATCTCCTCGACGATGGGGTTGGACTCGGCCACCGCGAACACCTTCGCCGCGAAGGCCAGGGCCGAGCCCAGGGTGAAGCCGAGAATCGTCAGTACCAGAGTCGCCATAAACATAATCAGTCCCTCACAACATTCCGCCAAAGCCCATGAAAACCAGCGACAGGATGCCCGCCGTCACCAGCGCCACCGGGGTGCCGGCAAAGGTGGCCGGCACCTCGGCCAGTGCCAGGCGCTCGCGCAGCCCGGCGAAGATAACCATTACCAGGGAGAAGCCCAGCGCAGAGCCCAGGCCGTAGATCAGGCTCTCGCCCAGCCCGTGGTCCTCGCGCACGTTGAGCAGCGCCACCCCTAGCACCGCGCAGTTGGTGGTGATCAGCGGCAGGAAGATGCCCAGCGCCTTGTGCAGGATTGGGCTGAACTTGCGCATCACCAGTTCGGTGAACTGCACGATGGCCGCAATCACCAGGATGAAAGAGAGAATGCGCAGGAAGCCGAGGTCCAGCGGCCGCAGGATGTAGTTCTCCAGGCACCAGCCGCACAGGGCGGAGAGGGTGAGTACAAAAGCGGTGGCCAGCCCCATGCCCAGCGCCGAGCTCAGCTTGTTGGACACGCCCATCAGCGGGCACAGGCCGAGAAACTTCGCCAGTACGATGTTGTTCACCAAAATGGTGCTGCCCAGCAGTGTCAGGTACTCCATTGCTCTCACTCTCTAACGCGTGCGTGATAACAGATGAGTCGCTTGCGAGTTGCCGGTCGTCGACTGCGGCAGGTTTGTGTCGCATGTCGCGCCGTCTCAGGGGGGTAATTGCATTAAGCGTGCCATGGCGCGTATCCCACAGGACCTTGATCTGGATCATGCTGTGTTGGGGATTCAGGCGCACAACCGGCCCAAAGCTGGCCCGAAATTTGTCGCAAACACGACAAAATGCCGTCGGCGAAAATTTTCGTGCTTGTCGCACAACCGACAAACCGGCCGCCGAAATGTCGTTTTTCGACATGGAACCGGGGATTTGCCACCCGGCATGGCTTTTGCAGCTCACCTCGTGGGGCAGGCGCGGCCCGCCCCGGCCAGAGGATGCCCCCGCGGCCGCGGGGACGTTCAATGAAGAGGATCCAGCATGTCCAAAAGCAAGCCTACAGATGCGGGTACCCGGGTATCGGTGGCCATCGACGCCGGGCAGGGGGCCGCGCTGGCCCACGCCGGGCTGCCCCTGGGCGATGAGGGGTTGTCGCCGGAAGTGTTCTTCCAGGCGGTTGAGCACTGCCCGGTGGCGGTGTCCATCACCGACCTGAAAGCCAACATTCTCTACGCCAACCGCGCCTTCACCCAGGTGACCGGCTACCCGGAGGACGAGGTGGTGGGCAAGAACGAGTCCATCCTCTCCAACCACACCACGCCGCGCCTGGTCTACCAGGCGCTGTGGGGGCGCCTGGCGCAGCAACGGCCGTGGACCGGCATGCTGGTCAACCGGCGCCGCGACGGCAGCATGTACCTCGCCGAGCTGACCGTCGCACCGGTGATCGACGAGGGCGGCAAGACCGTCTACTACCTCGGCATGCACCGGGACGGCACCGAGGTCCACGAACTGCAGCAGCGGGTGCTCAACCAGAAGTTGATGATCGAATCGGTGGTCAACTCGGTGCCCGCGGCCATGGTGTTGATAGACGCCAACGGCGATATCGAGCTGTCCAACCCCAGTTTCGACGCCATGGCCGGCGACCTCGCCCCGGGCGGCGACCGCGCCGCCTTCGTCGAGGTGCTCGCCGGCCAGCTCGAAGGCGACTTCGAACTGCTGCAGAAACGCCAGCGGCGCTTCAACAGCCGCGAAATCACCCTCGACCGCGGCGACGGCTCGCCGCGGCGCTTCTCCTGTTTCGGTACCACTATCGATATCTCCGGCGAGAGTCCGGACGGTTTCTTCGAGCGCGAGGTGGGTCACTACCTGCTGCTGATGATCACCGATATCAGCGAGTTGCGGCGCCACCAGGAAGAGATGCAGGTCAACACCCTTAAGGCGCTGATGGCCGAGGAAGACCTGGTGCAGGGCATGCGCGAGACGGTCAACGGCGCCATCCACCAGCTGCAGGGCCCGGTCAACCTGATCGATGCCGCGGTGAAGACGCTCAAGCGCCGCGCCGGCAACGAGGAGGAGGACGCCCTGGTGCTGGCCGCCGCGGAGGAAGCGCTGACCGCCGGTCGCCAGGCGCTGGACAACCTCATGGATACGCTGCCGCCGCCGCTGGAAGAGAGCAAGCAGCCGGTGAATATCAACCAGTCGATCCGCGAGGTGCTGGCGCTGTCCACCGACCAGATGCTCGCCCACGGCGTGATCATCTCCTGGCAGCCGTCGCTGCACCTGCCGGCGGTGATCGGCCAGGAGCGGCGCCTGCGCAGCCTGTTCAAACAGCTGGTGCAGAACGCCATCGAGGCGATGTCCGACCGCGGCGTAAAGACCCGCGACCTCACCATCGTCACCCGCGAGCAGCGCGAAATTCTCGAGGTAGAGATCTCCGACACCGGCCCGGGTATTCCCGCGGACCAGCGGGTGAAGGTGTTCCAGCCGTTTTACAGCAGCAAGAAGACCCGCAACGGTTTTCGCGGCATGGGCCTGCCCATGGTGCAGGAGATTGTCGCCGACCACGCGGGCACCGTGTACATCGACCCGGATTACGCCGACGGCTGTCGCGTGATTGTCCAGTTACCTCTAGCGATACCCGAGTGAGGCGGTTGTAGCCGATGGCGCCATCGACGTTTGCCAGTGCGGGGTTTAGCGCGTCCAGTCGTCCGGAACTCATCGAGCGACAGTTCAACGCGTTGTGCCGTATCTCCCACAGCCTGTGCCAGGTCACCAGCATCGAGGACACCCTGCGCGAAATCCTCGGCATCCTGCACAACGATGCCGGCCTGCAGCACGGCATCATCACCCTGTCCGACCCGGAGCATTCCAAGCTGCAGGTGGGCGCGGTGTACAGCGATTCGGAATCGGTGCGCAAGGCCTCCAGCGGTATCCGCTACCAGTCCGGCGAGGGCATCGTCGGCCGCATCCTGCAGCACAACCAGCCTATCGTGCTGGGGCGTATCTCCTCCGAGCCGCGCTTTCTCGACAAGCTTGCGCTGTACGACCTGGAGCTGCCGTTCATCGGCGTGCCTATCCGCGACACCGACGGCTCGGCCATCGGCGTGCTCGCCGCCCAGCCGGATGTGCCGGCGGACGACTACATGCCGGACCGCACCACCTTCCTCAAGGCGGTTGGCGACATGCTGGCGCAGACCACGCGCCTGCTGGTCAACGTCGAGCGCGGCCAGAACCTGGCCAGCGAGCGCGACGAACTGCGCCGCGAGGTGCGCGGCAAGTACGGCTTCGAGAACATGGTGGTGGGCGGCACCGACAATATGCGTCGGGTGTTTGACCAGGTGCGGCGCGTGGCCAAGTGGGACAGTACCGTGCTCGTGCTCGGCGAGTCCGGCACCGGCAAGGAGTTGATTGCCAGCGCGATTCACTACAACTCGCCGCGCGCACACAAGCGCTTCGTCAAGCTCAACTGCGCCTCGGTGCCGGAGACCCTGCTCGAGTCGGAGCTGTTCGGCCACGAGAAGGGCGCGTTCACCAGCGCGGTGAAACAGCACAAGGGGCGCTTCGAGCAGGCCGACGGCGGCACCCTGTTCCTCGACGAGATCGGCGAGATCTCGCCGATGTTCCAGGCCAAGCTGCTGCGCGTGCTGCAGGAGCGCGAGTTCGAGCGCGTCGGCGGCACGCAGACCATCAAGGTGGATGTGCGCATCGTCGCCGCCACCAACCGCAACCTGGAAGAGGAGGTGGACCGAGGCAAGTTCCGCGAGGACCTCTACTACCGCTTGAACGTCATGTCGATCAAGCTGCCGCCGTTGCGCGAGCGCCTGGCGGACATCCCCGAACTCTCGCAGTTCCTGATCGGCAAGATCGCCAAGGGCCAGGGGCGGCAACTGCGCCTCACCGACGGCGCCATCCGCCAGCTCGTCAGCTACGACTGGCCGGGCAACGTGCGCGAACTGGAAAACTGCCTGGAGCGCGCGGCGATCATGACCGAGGCGGAGACCATCGACGCCGACGTCATCTCGCTCAACGGCTCCGCCGGCAGCATCGTCGCGCCGATGTTGCAGCCGGCGAATCCCGCGGTGGATTTCAACGACCCGGAACTGGACGAGCGCGAGCGCCTGATCGCCGCGCTGGAACAGGCCGGCTGGGTGCAGGCCAAGGCCGCGCGCCTGCTCGGCATGACGCCGCGGCAGATCGCGTATCGCATCCAGACCATGAACATCAACGTGCGCAAAATCTGAGTCGCCACGGTGTCCGCCGTGGCTGTCACCTAGAGCACAATTAGTCGCAAAGGGCTTGTATCAAAGCCCACAAACACTCCCTCCAGAGACTAGAAAAACCAATAAAAACAGTCACATAAAAACCGGCACAGGCATTGCATTACCTGTATCAAGCACTGCGCCGGCCGCGCGCCACGCAGTCAACAGCATTCACCACCCGCCAGGGTAGAAAGAGGAGTTCTTGCGATGGAACTGACAGTGCTTGGACAGGATGAGGCGGCCGCGGCCGTTGCGGATAGCGGTTGCTCCACCGGTTCGTGTGGCAGCACCAACGACCAGATGTCGGACTTGCCCGATGCGATCCGCGAAAAGGTACAGAACCACCCCTGCTACTCGGAAGAGGCTCACCACTACTTCGCGCGTATGCACGTGGCGGTGGCCCCGGCCTGCAACATCCAGTGCCATTACTGCAACCGCAAGTACGACTGCTCCAACGAGTCGCGCCCCGGCGTGGTCTCCGAACTGCTGACGCCGGAACAGGCGATCAAGAAAACCAAGGCGGTGGCCGCCAACATCCCGCAGATGACCGTGCTCGGTATCGCCGGCCCCGGCGACCCGCTGGCCAACCCCGAGCGCACCTTCGAGACCTTCCGCGGTCTCTCCGAGGAAGCGCCGGACATCAAGCTGTGCGTTTCCACCAACGGCCTGGCACTGCCCGAGTCGGTGGAGGAACTGTCCAAGCACAATATCGATCACGTCACTATCACCATCAACTGTGTGGACCCGAAAATCGGCGCGCAGATCTACCCGTGGATCTACTGGAACAACCGCCGCATCCGCGGCGAGAAGGGCGCGGCGATCCTCATCGAGCAGCAGCAAAAAGGCCTGGAGATGCTGGTCGAGCGCGGCATCCTGGTGAAGGTCAACTCGGTGATGATCCCCGGCGTCAACGACGAGCACCTCAAGGAGGTCAGCCGCATCGTCAAGAGCAAGGGCGCCTTCCTGCACAACGTCATGCCGCTGATCGCCGAGGAAGAGCACGGCACCTTCTACGGCGTCATGGGCCAGCGCGGGCCGGAGCCCGAGGAACTGCAGGACCTGCAGGACGACTGCGCCGGCGATATGAACATGATGCGCCACTGCCGCCAGTGCCGCGCCGACGCCGTCGGCCTGCTCGGCGAAGACCGCGGTGAAGAGTTCACCCTGGACAAGATCGAGGCCATGGAAATCGACTACGGCGCCGCGATGAAAACCCGTGCGGTCGTGCACGCCGGCATCATGGAGGAACTGGACGAGAAGCAGGCCAAGCGCGAGCGCCTGGCCGCGGCCAGCGTGCCGGATGCCCAGGGCCTGGTGGATACCCGCCCGGTACTGATGGCGGTGGCCACCAGCGGCGGCGGCCTGATCAACCAGCACTTCGGCCACGCCACCGAGTTCCTGGTCTACGAGGCCTCGCCCAACGGCGTGCGCTTCATCGGCCACCGCAAGGTCGACCAGTACTGCATCGGCAACGACACCTGCGGCGAGAAGGAGTCGGCGCTGTCCGGCAGCATCCGCTCGCTGCACGGCTGCGAGGCGGTGCTGTGCTCGAAGATCGGTTTCGAGCCCTGGTCGCAGCTGGAGGAGGCCGGCATCGTGCCCAATGGCGAACACGCCATGGAGCCGATCGAGGAGGCGGTGCTCGCGGTGTATCGCGAGATGGCCGAGTCCGGCGCCCTCGAGGAGCCCGTGCCGGCGGCCCGGGCACAGCAAGTTTCTGCGTGAAAGCGAGACCCTTGGGGCGGTTTTCCACTTGCCGCCCGTTCTTTTTCGCACCACGCCAATGTAATACCGCGGCGCCCGTAACCCGGGCCCGCCATGCCGGAGGACGCCATGTCACTGTCGATCGTTGATTCCTGTGTAAACTGCTGGGCCTGCTACGACGTGTGTCCCAGTGACGCCATCTACCAGTCCGCGCCGCACTTCCTGATCGATGCGAAGAAGTGCACCGAGTGCGAGGGCGACTACGCCCACCCGCAGTGCGCCACCATCTGCCCGATCGAGGAGGCAATCCTCGACGCCGGCGGGGTGGCCATGAACCCGCCCGGTTCGCTCACCGGCATCCCGCCGGAAAAAATGGCCGAGGCCATGCTCGAGTTCCAGTCGCGGTAAGCCGTTCATGGGACCGACCATCGCGTTCTTCGAAAAGCCCGGCTGCAAGACCAACCGCCGCCAGCAGGCGCTGCTGCGCGCCGCGGGTTACGAGCCGTTGCAGCTGAACCTGCTGACCCATCCCTGGCAGGTGGAGGAGCTGCGCAGCTACCTGGCCAGCCTGCCGGTAACGCAGTGGTTTAACACCGCGGCGCCCGCCGTGCGCGACGGCGAGATCGACCCTGCAGGACTGGATGCGGACACGGCCCTGGCCATGCTGCTCGCCGAGCCGCTGCTGATTCGCCGGCCGCTGCTGGAATTCGAGGGGCGGCGTATGGCCGGGTTCGACGAGCAGCGCCTCGAGGGCATTCTCGGCATCCGCCTCGCCGCCGGCGACAGCGCGGTCGAGGCCTGTTCGCGCCGCGACCCGGCGACGGCGGTCTGCCCATGACTGCGCAGGTACCGGCGCGCGCCGCACCGGCGCCGAACCACCAGGCCCGCCTGCTCGCCGAACTGCTGCACGCGCAACGCGCCGGGCGCGGCGCGCTGCCCAATTTCCTCGGCCTGCAGCCGCTGGTGTTCCTGTGGTTGGTGGAAAGCGAACTGCAGCACGCCGAGCGCGCTGCGGCGCTCTCGCCGGGTCCCGAGAGCCCTGCCTGGGAGCGCGGCCAGCTGCGCCAGGAACTGCTGGAGATGCGCCGGGACGAGTGGCAGGACCTGCGCGAACTGCTGCTCGCGCACCGCGCGGGCGAGCATCCCCTGGAAGTGGCCATGGCGGACATCGTCGCCGCCGGCTGCCTCGGCGGCGAGCACCTGTGGCGCGACCTGGGCCTGCCTTCGCGCGCTGTATTGGGCGAGTTGATGCAGTTGTTCTTTCCCGCCCTGGCAACAAAGAACAGCGCCGACATGAAGTGGAAAAAGTTTTTTTACAAGCAGTTGTGCGAACAGGAGGGCGGTTACGTGTGCCGTGCCCCGAGCTGCGAGGAATGCGCCGCCTACGACGACTGCTTCGGCCCCGAGCTTTAGTTCAGATGCCGGCCCTCACCGGGGTCCGGTCAGACAGGAGATGACGCCATGAACAAACCGTCCACCGAAGAAATCATCCGCCGCCAGATCGCCGACAACCCGGTGATCATCTACATGAAAGGCTCGCCCGAGGCGCCCGAGTGCGGCTTTTCCGCCAAGGCGATTGCCGCGCTGAACACCACCAGCGCCGATCTCGCCTTCGTCAATGTGCTGCAGGCACCGTTCATCCGCGAGCGCCTGCCCAAGGTGTCCGGCTGGCCGACCTTTCCGCAGCTGTTCGTCAACGGCGAGTTGATCGGCGGCAGCGACATCATCTGCGAGATGATCGACAGCGGCGAGCTGCAGCCCCTGCTGCAGCAGGCCACTGCGGCGGCCTGAGGGTAGCGGCATGGCAATGCAACGCGAAGAGGTGATCGCGCGCATCGAGGCGGCGGTGCCGCAGGCGCAGGAGATCAAGGTCGAGGGCGCCGATTGCGACTTTACCGCGGTGGTGTTGAGCGAGGGCTTTGCCGGCGTCAGCCCGGTCAAGCGCCAGCAGCAGGTGCTGGCTGCGTTTGCCGACGTGATCGCCAGTGGCGAACTGCACGCGCTGTCGGTGCGCGCCCTCACGCCCGAGGAGTGGCAGAAGAAACAGGCCCAGTCCCTGACCCAGCTCGCGCTTTAGCGCGAGCGCAGTGAATTCGTCGCGTTTGCGCTGCGCTTGCGGCGTGGGCGCAACGCGCCAGGCGCGCACGTTTATCAAGGAGGTAAGCACATGGTCGACGTCAGCAATCTCAGCCGCGAGGCGGCGCTGCGTATCGCGCTGGCGGCGCGGGTCCTGCCGGATATCGGCGTGTCCAAGCTGCTCGACATCCTGCACCGGCGCATCCACGGCGAGCTCAGCGAGGAGAGCCTGAAAACCATCACCGTCACCGACCTGAAGACCGGCTTTGCCAGCGTCGACGGCGAGGAGGACGGCGAGGACATCGGCATCGGCCTGCCGGCCCTGAAGGAGGCGGTGCGTATTCTCTGGGGCGAGCAGGACGAGGAGGACCTGCCGGAGCCGGGCAGCTACGACACGCCGCTGGCAGGCGCCGTGCGCGTGGCGATCTCCTCCAACAGCGGCGAGTCGCTCAACGGGCATTTCGGCTCCTGCCTGCGCTATCTGGTCTACGACGTCTCGACCACCGACTACCGACTGGTGGATGTGCGCTCCGCTATCGAGGCCGACTTTTCCGACGATCGCAACGGCTTTCGCGCCGACCTCATCCGCGACTGCCAGGTGCTCTACGTGGTCTCCGTCGGCGGCCCGGCCGCGGCCAAGGTGATCCGCGCCGGCGTCTACCCGATCAAGCAGATCGATGGCGGTGAAGCGGGCGAGATCATCGCCGGCTTGCAACAGGTCATGGCCGGCAAGCCGCCGCCCTGGCTGGCCAAGATCCTCGGCGTCGACGCACAGGAGCGGGTGCGCTTCACCCGCAGCGAGGCGGACGTCGCCTGAGCGTCGCTACTGGGCGAACTCGAACGGGTCGCAGAAAATGTCGCTGTGGTGCGCGCCCTGCATGAAACTCTGGTATTGCAGGTGAGCGACCAGCGCCGGGGTGCCGCACAGGTAGACCAGGTGCCCGCGCAGGCTGGGGTGGTTGTGGGCCAGCAATTGCGTGATGTCCGCTTGCAGCGCACCGTCCAGCTGTGCCGCCTGCCGGCGCACCACCGGGATGATGTTCAAGCGGCCGGCATCGTCGTCCAGCGCCCGCAGTTCCCGCAAAAGATACAGTTGCCCGGGTTCCCCGGCACAGGCGTACAGGGTGATCTCGCCGTGGTGGCCGTCCGCCAGCGCCTGTTTCAATACGCCGTACACCGGTGACAGGCCGGTGCCGATTCCGACCAGGACCAATGGCTGTCCCGGCATCGCCGGGCTGTAATAGCAGTCTCCGCGGGGCAGGCTGATCGCGCATTCCTCACCGACCTGCAGCTGGTGTTCCACCCAGCCGCTGATCTGCCCGCCGCGGCGGCGCATGTGCAATTCGATGCAACCTTCCGCGGGCAGGCTGGCGATGGAGTAGACCCGCCCGCGCTTGGTGTTGCGCCACAGGGTCAGGTACTGGCCGGCGCGCCAGTCGACCTCGGCCTCCAGCCTGACCCGCAGCACCCGCGAATCCAGCACGTGTTTTTCCACCAGCGTGGCGTGGCGGCGGCTGTGGGTGTCGAGCAGTTCGATCTCGATGTCATCCCGCGGGCGGTACTGGCAGGTGAGGAAATAGTTGAGGGCGCGCTGGCGCTCATTCAGGCCGCGCTGGGCGCGGGCTGTGAGTTCGCCCTGCTTGAGCTGCGCCAGGCAGCTCTGGCAGTGACCGGTGCGGCAACTGCTCGGTATCTCGATACCGGCGCGCTCGAGGCTGTGAAGGACGTCGTCGTCGCCACAGGCAATGCGACGCTCCTGGCAGGTTATGACAGGCATCTCACTGACTTCGCTGTGTGGCTTCGCTACGGGCGGGCGATGTGACTGCGCGCAGGCAAACGCGCAGTGTTTAGATTACGCATGCACGGTCGGGCTGTAAATACTTGCGTGCGTGTTCATGCGTCCAGCCTGTATTCGCCGGCGTCAAACATGCCGGTGAGAATGTCGTAGAGCCGTTCCGGTGAGACCAGGCAGCCCTCGCTGTGCGCCGAGGGCAGCACCCTGAGCATGGCGTTGTCCTCAATCAGCGCGGTGAGTGTCTGGTAGACGAAGTCCTCGAGGGATTCCGCCAGCGGCGTGTAACCCTTGACCGTGTTGGCCTCCTCGGCGAGCTGGCGGTAAGGCCACACGGGCATGATCCACTGTTCGCCGGCCTCCTGCATGAGCCATTCGCAGCCGTCGTCCAGCCCCCACACTTCCTCGGTCTCGAAGACCCGGGTGAGGAAGTACTCGAGCAGATCGGCCTCGCTCATGTCCTGCAGGGCGGCGTATTCCTGGGGGTAGGGCGCGTAGCGCATGGTCTGTCTCTCCCTGTCGGCCTAGGCGACGGCCTCGAAGCCTTCGAACTGCGGCGGCCCGAGGTAGATGTCGCGGCTGCTGCCGGCGCCCGCGTGGGCCTTGCGAAAGGCCTCGGAGCGCGTCCACTCGGAAAACGCCTCGGCGGAGTCCCAGGTGGAGTGAGAGGCGAACAGGGTGCACTCCTCGCTGCTCGGACCCTGCAGCAAATGAAACTCGCGAAACCCCGGGACCTCCTCGAGGAAGGTCTCGCGGTTTTTCCAGATGTCGATGAAATCCTGTTCCCGTCCCGGAGCGATGCGGAAGCGGTTCATGGCGATGTACATGGTCGGGCGTCTCCTCGGCGCTGCTGCTGTCGTTGCCGCCCGCGCATGTTACGGCCGGCAGGTGACTGCTGTGTGGCAGATTCTGTTTTTCGTTCTGCAATTTTCAGTCCACTTTCTTGCCGGCTTTGCAGCACGTGGACAGGGCGCCGCAGTATG
This sequence comes from Mangrovimicrobium sediminis, assembly GCF_004745945.1. Taxonomy (GTDB): domain Bacteria; phylum Pseudomonadota; class Gammaproteobacteria; order Pseudomonadales; family Halieaceae; genus Mangrovimicrobium; species Mangrovimicrobium sediminis. Next base: position 19,897 of record NZ_SRLE01000004.1, read on the forward strand.
CCGGCAAACGGCGCCTGTAGCACCTGTGGCGCACGCCGGCTTTGTGGCATTTGCGCCAAAAGCGTCGTCTGCCGCCCCCGCGGGGAATGTCGTTACCCCGACAAAACGCTGAAAAGAAATTTAAACGCGGCCGGTAACTATCCGATTAATAACGACTTATCGGAGATCGAAAAATTGGGCATGGAGATTGCCATGGATAGCGGTAGAACCCATTGATCTGCGTGCGGGAGACTCCGGGACCAACGCCCCGGGCAGCCGCGCCACATCGCCGCAGCGCCGAGGAGGCCACCGTGAAACTGGATACGTACAAAGCCGACAATTTGTTGTTTAACGCCAACTTCTGCGACGCCACCAGCGAGCCGGGCCTCGCTGCCTATCGCGGCGACCTGGTGATCGTCGACGGCGGCCTGGACGACAAGGGCCACCCCAACCCGCCGCACGAAGTGCTGCGCGGTGCGGTGGTACTGGCCGGCGAGGACATCAAGCTGTTGATCGGCAGCCTCGACCAGATCGAGATGCTGCCCACCTTGCTCGAGCGTTTCGGCGCCGACCTGGCGGCGGACGCCAGCGTGATGCTGTTCGTGGTCAACGCCAGCGAGCGCGCCCAGTTCGATTACGAGGGTCGCGTGTTTACCATCATCCCCCTGGTCCAGGGCGTGTGCTGGAACGAGGCTATCGACGAACTAGCCCTGGAAAAGAGCGACTTCAAGGGCCAGACCCCGGCGGACAAGGTCGCCACCCTCTACGGCGAGATGAAGTCCTACCGCGCCAAGGGTGCAGTGAAATCCATGGACGAGCTGCTGGCCGCCACCACCAGCCAGGTGCGTGAGGCCTGGGGCGCGGTCTGAGCGTCGCGCTAGCCCCAGCGCTGCAGCCCACAAAGCGCTGCAGCCGACAAAGCGCTGCAGCCCATAAAGCGCTGCGGCCCATAAAAAGCACAGCGTGAAACAACCAGCGGAGGACACACATGGAACACGCACAACTGCAGCGCGGTGACGCGGTCTTCGCCACCCGTACCATCGTCAACGACGGCTCCGTGCCGGGCGCCGGGGAGAACGAGGTGTTCGCCACCGCCGGCACCATGGGCATGCTGATCAACACCGGCTATGTCGAACTGGAGCCGGACACCGAACTGTTCCTGGTCAGCTTCCGCGATGCCGACGGCAATGCAGGTCCCCCCGTGGCCTGCCTGGCGGAGGAGATCAGCGCCTCGCCGCTGTCGTGACATCGCTGGGTGAAAACCTGCCGCGTGTGCCGCGCGACGAATCGCCGCTGCGCGATGTGCGCGAATACCACGCGCTGAGCAGGCACAGCTTCCAGGCCTATGCCCGCGGCCCGGGTACCATCGACTGGGATCGCCAGCCGGACCCGTTTCGCCGCTTCGACGGGGCGCAGTGCCTGCCGCTGCCCCTGTGGCAGGGACGTGCCGACGCCGCGTCCGCCTGGTTTGCGGATATTGACGCCAGCGCGGCGCTCGCCCCTGTGCCTGCCAATGTTGAGGGCACCGGCGTGGCGCTCGACACGGACAGCCTCGGTGCCTGGCTGGAACACAGCCTGGCACTGTCCGCTTGGAAGCAACACGGCGGTGCGCGCTGGTCGGTGCGCTGCAACCCGTCGAGCGGCAACCTGCACCCCACCGAGGCCTACCTCGTGTTGTGTGGTGTCGACGGCCTGCGCGACGGGCTCTATCACTACCGCGCGGACCTGCACGCGCTGGAACTGCGTTGTGCGTATACCGCGGTGAGCAGCGATGAACCACTGGTGCTGGTCGGCCTGAGCAGCCTGCTGTGGCGCGAGGCCTGGAAGTACGGCGAGCGCGCCTATCGCTATTGCCAGCTGGATATCGGCCACGCGGTGGCGGCCTTGTCCTACGCTGCGCTGCTCAACCACTGGTCGCTGGCGCCGCTGGCGGTTGCCGACGACACTCTCGCCAGCCTGCTCGGTACCGACCGTGTGGCGGACTTTATTCCCGGCGAGGAGGAGTGGGCCGATTGCCTGCTGCAGTTGCGTCCCGCCGCCGACACAGCGCCGCTCGCCGCCATTCCCGCGACACTGGCCGCCGCGGCGGATGCCGGCCAGTGGTACGGCCGTGCGGAAGTGATCGACCGCCGGCATTTTTACGAGTGGCCGGTACTGGATGCGGTGGCGCGCAGCGCTGCCCGGCCGGCATCGGCAGCGGGCGAACTCGCGCCGCCGCCAGTCGAGGAGCGCGCCGCACCGTTGCCCGCCCTGCGCGGTGAAAGTCTATCGGCCCTGGTGCGCCGGCGCCGCTCGGCGCAGGCCTTCGACAGCGCCGCCGAGATGCCTCGCGAGCACTTCCTGCGGCTGCTCGATCACCTGCTGCCGCGCCCTGGACTGGCGCCGTGGAATGCGCTGCCCGCGGTCACCGGCTCGATTCACTGCGTGTTGTTCGTGCACCGGGTGGCGGGTCTGGCGCCGGGCCTGTACGCACTGCCGCGCAGCGCCACCGGCGAAGTGTTGATGCGCGAAGAACTGCGCGCAGAGTTTGCCTGGAGTGCGGTGGCGGATGCGCCGCCGCAGTTGCCGCTGTACCAACTGGTCGGCGCCCGGGCCGAGCGCGCCGCGGCGCGCCTCAGTTGCCAGCAGGCGATCGCCGCGGACGGCGTGTTCAGCCTGGCCATGCTTGCGGAGTTCGGGGCAGCTATAGAGGACCGCCCCTGGCGCTACCGGGAGTTGTTCTGGGAGGCGGGCGCACTGGGCCAGGCCCTGTATATCGAGGCGGAAAACGCGGGCCTGTGCGGCACCGGCATCGGCTGTTTCTTCGACGAGCCGGTGCACGAACTGCTCGGTGTGCGCGGCGACGCCCTGCAGAGCCTCTACCATTTCACGGTGGGCAGGCCGCTGCGCGACAGCCGTATCGTCAGCCTGCCACCCTACAGTGGGCGCCGATCATGACTCCGGAGAAAGCCAATGCAATTGCGTGACCTGTTCGCGGACCTGCCGCACGCCAGCGCGGCGGTGGTGCCGCTGGAACTGCAGCAATTGCTGCGCGAGGACCTCGATGCCAGCGCCGACTGGGAGCGCGCCGAGGCCCTGCTGCAACGCGCCCAGGACGCCATGCCGGGCCGGCTGGAGACGCGCATCGCACGCTACAAGCTCTACGCCTACAGCAATCGTTTCGAGCAGGCCCTGGCACTGATCGAGGAGGTACTGGCCAGCGCTGCCCAGGGCGCCGGCTTCAGTGCCGACTGGCGCAGCCTGCACAGCGGCAGCGCGGCCTGGCATCCCGCCGAGGGCGATGTGCGCCACTACCTGTACACGCTCAAGGCGATGGGCTTCGTGCACCTGCGCCGCGGCGACATCGACGGCGCGCTGGCGGTGCTGGAGAAACTGCGCGAGCTGGACCCCCAGGACCAGGTGGGCGGCAGCGTCGTCCACGATATTGCCTGCGGCTTGCGCGACGACGCAGAGGCATGAAACAGTAACGGAGGTGAGCATGAAAAAGTTTTCCACGGTAACGGTCACCGGCATGCCCGAGTTGTTGGCGGCCGACGACGCACTGCTGCTCGATTGTCGCCTGCTGCGCGACTACCGCGAGGGGCATATCGAGAATGCGATGCACGCCCACGACGACCTGGTGGAGTCGCTGATCAAGAAGGCCGACAAGGCCACGCCGCTGGTGATCTACTGCTACCACGGTCACAGTAGCGAGCACCTGGCGGAGTTGTTCGGCAACTTCGGGTTCCAGAACGTGTACAGTGTCGAGGGCGGTTACGCCCGCTGGCTGGAGAGCCGGCCACCGGCCTGAGGGGGAGGTGTCAGCATGTTGTGGTTGCAGAGTTTCTTTGACAACACGCCCGCTCCCGGCGAGCCGGTGAATCCCTGGTCCCTGCGCAAGAGTCCGCGTATCAAGAGCCTGCTGATCCGCGTTGCGGCGCAGCTCGATGACGCGCACTGGCGGGTGGATGCCAGCGCGCGCACCAATCCGGATGGCATCTACCTCACCCATCCCGCGGACACTGCCCTGCGCGCTTACCTGCATGTGCACGGCCAGCAGGCGGGCAGGGCGGGCCTGCACCTGGAGTTCCCGCCGGTCGACGGCCAGGGCCCGACCTACGAAACCTACGAGGACCTCACCCCGGCGCGTCTTGGCGACATGCTCGCCGCGCATTTCTGCACGGCGGGCGTTTAACCACCTTGGATACCGTGGGCGACAACCTCGATCTTATCACCGCGCTGGAGGGTCGCCTGAAAGCGGCGGTGAACCTCAGCCCGCGCGGCGAGCAGCGCTGGGTGATGACCCTGCGCCTGCTCTACGACGGCCACCCGGCCGGCAACCTCAGCTTCAACCTCGATGGCTACGACGCCGGCGAGGCCGAGGCGCTGGCGCGCAATATTCCCCACCACCCCGGGCTGATGCGCGAGATCGACGAGTACCTGTGGGGGGAGAGCGACTGAGCCGGCGCGGCTAGCCGCTCATGCCGATCAGCCAGGGGCGCACTTCGTAGTCCAGTACACCGGAGACCACCGCCGGGTCCGCCGCGGCGAAACCGCGCACGTCCTCTTCACTGACTCCCGCTGCCGGAATCATCATGCCGCCGCCTGTGGCATCCAGGTGCGGCCCGCCCAGCGCCAGCTGGCCGGCCTCCAGCACCTTGCGGTAGTGGGCAACGTGTTCCTCGACACCGGGCTGGTCGAACAGCGTCTTGCCGGGCAGCCAGTTGGGTCCCTGGCGGTGAAACACGACATAGCGGATATCCTTCATGGGGTGTCCCTGTTTTGCATTTGACGGCGTTGGTGAAGAAGGTGTTGAAGTGGAGGACACGGCGGCATGTCCGCCCAGAACGGCGAGTGCCGCCGCGAGCATCGCGGTGAAGCGCCGGCGGGTAAAGTCGGCAGGCATGGTTGGACTCCTACTGGTCGTGGCGCAATGCCACCTTGCGGATGATATACGGCATCGCCAGGTAGAGAAATAAGCTGGCCAGGTAGACGCTGCCGGCTATCGGGTCGCGCTCGGCGTAATATTCCTCCAGGCTCAGGCCGCGCAGGCCGAGCACCACCCCGAACTCCACCGTGAGCAGCCAGGCCAGCGCCAGGGTGCCCAGCAGCCACGCCTGCAGCGCCGAGAGCTGCCGCGCCCGCGGTGCCACCAGGTGGTGTGCGCTCCACACGATCACCGCCAGCATGAACGGCGTTTCCAGTAGTTCCGCGCGGCGCTCGCCCAGTGCCTCGAGCAGGAACAACACACGTATCGTGCCCAGTGCGAAGCCGGCGGCGAAGACGCAGGCGAAATAGCGTAGCGAGAGTGTCAGTAGGGGCCGCATGGGGCGAGACTGCCTGTGTCAGTGAGCCTCCTCTCCCACTGCCATGGCGGCGCGGTGGCGGAAGGCCGGGTTGCCTTCCGTCACGATAGCGCGGATTCGGGCGTTTGGCACGATGGCGCGGGTTCGGGCGCCTGGCACGATGGCGCGGATTCGGGCGCTTGGCACGATGGCGCGAGTTCGGGCGCCTGGCACGATCGCGCGCACCGTGGTGAGTGGCACGACACCCGAACACGGGCGCGTGCCAACCCCGGGGTTCAGGCCGCCTGGCGCGCCTGCAGCAGGTCGCTGAAGTCGGCCTCGACGATCTCCAGGCCTTTCTTCGCGCAGAAGCGCTTTTCCTTGTCGGTCGGCTCCGGCAGCAGGACCCAACCCGCCGGGTTGCCGGCGCCCCAGATCACGTCGCTCAGCACCATGCGCTCGGTGTCGCGCAGCATGCGCATACCGAGGAACACGTACTGTTTGCCGAGCCGGTGTTCCTTGAGGAAGGCCGGGATGGCGAAGCCGCCCATCAACTCGGTGATGTAGTCGACATAGTCCGCGTCCGAGGCGATGAAGTTCGGCTCCGGCAGCGGTGTGCCCATAGGCTTGAACAGCACCGGCAGCGAGGCGTCCACCTGGTCCAGGGTGACCTCGGTGTACTGGCCGCCGCGGTTTTCGTACAGCTTGAAGCGGTAGTCGGTGCCGGCGATGCGCGCCAGGCCCACCACCAGGGTGTGCGGCCGGCCGGCGTAGCACTGCTGCAACTGGGTGTCGCGGTTGATGTCGATGATGTAGGGCAGCTGCGCGTCGGCCAGCCACTGGTGAAAGCTGCTGTCGCTCCACTGGGTGTCGCCGTAGGTGGTGGTGAGGAAGCGCTCGATAAACTTGCGCCCCTTCTTCTGTTCGAGGTTCATCGCCGCGCGCGGGAACTCGTACATCAACTTGGGCGCCATCGGCGTGCCGTTGTTCATGGCCAGGATCAGGCTCTCGCTGTCCGCCGGCATCGGCTTGCCGTCGCCCTTGCTGGTGACGCCGCGCAGTACGCCGGGGCCCAGGTAGGGCACGACTGCGCCGCTGAGCATGCCATCGTAAATGGTGTTGAGTGTCGCTGTGGTGGTCATTGGCTTTTCCTCCGGGCTGGGTCCGTGACTCGCGAGGCGTTCGGGGGCAGCCCTTACGCCTTCATCTACATTCGGAAATCCCTGTCGCAAGAACCAGGCCAGCGCTAAGCGCTTGATTTGTAGTGGTTTGCGCTTGGCGCAAAGGTGACAAAGCGCAAACGGCGGTCGCAGCCGGTCGCGCTTTGGCGGGTTTGCGACAGAAATGGCCCGGCTTGTCGCAGTGGGGCGGGTGTCGGCAAAAAACCACAAATTGCGTGTTGTCTATCTGACATTGGCTGCGGATTGTCGCACAGGGTACGCCTGTGCTGGGGCGCTGATGAGCCCTAAAAAATCATAAAAAACAATGAGATATACCTTATGCCAGGTTCTGGCACAAAGCCTGCACCTACCCACAGTGAACAGGCAGCACCCGCAATGCAGGTAATTGTTGCCTGCAGCCAGAAGTAAGCAAGGCATCAGTCGCCTGTTAACAACGGAGGGAAATACCATGGCAATGCGTCAATGTGCAATTTACGGTAAGGGCGGTATTGGCAAGTCCACCACCACCCAGAACCTGGTCGCCGCACTGGCAGAAGCTGGCAAGAAAGTGATGATCGTCGGCTGCGACCCGAAGGCAGACTCTACCCGTCTGATCCTGCACTCCAAGGCCCAGAACACCATCATGGAAATGGCGGCAGAAGCCGGCACCGTGGAAGACCTGGAACTGGAAGATGTGCTGAAGACCGGTTACGGCGACGTTCGCTGCGTCGAGTCTGGTGGCCCTGAGCCGGGCGTCGGCTGTGCCGGCCGCGGCGTTATCACCGCAATCAACTTCCTGGAAGAAGAAGGCGCCTACGAGGACGACATCGACTTCGTCTTCTACGACGTTCTCGGCGACGTGGTCTGCGGCGGTTTCGCCATGCCGATCCGCGAGAACAAGGCCCAGGAAATCTACATCGTTGTCTCCGGCGAGATGATGGCCATGTACGCGGCCAACAACATCTCCAAGGGCATCGTGAAGTACGCCAACTCCGGCGGCGTGCGTCTGGCAGGCCTGATCTGCAACAGCCGCAACACCGACCGCGAGGACGAGCTGATCATGGCCCTGGCTGAAAAGCTGGGCACCCAGATGATCCACTTCGTTCCCCGCGACAACGTGGTACAGCGCGCCGAGATCCGTCGCATGACTTGTATCGAATACGATCCTGCAGCCGGGCAGTCCGACGAATACCGGGCCCTGGCCAACAAGATCATCGAGAACAAGAAGCTGGTCATCCCGACTCCCATCACCATGGATGAGCTGGAAGACCTGCTGATGGAATTCGGCATCATGGACGAGGAAGACCTGTCCATCGTCGGCAAGACCGCCGCTGACGAGGCAACTGCCTGATCTGAGATCGGGCGTGTTCGGGGCAGGGCGGATTAGCCCTGCCGGCGAGGGCCTTCCAGTGCGCTGGAAGTCCCTCCCGTTACCCGCAACCTTTTTATAGGAGGCTTAATCATGGCCGTTATGTCACGAGATGAAGTTGAATCCTTGATTCAGGAAGTGCTCGAGGTCTACCCGGAGAAAGCCAAGGCGAACCGTGCCAAGCACCTGTCGCCCAACGACCCGGAACTCGAGCAATCGAAGAAGTGCATCACCTCCAACAAGAAATCCCTGCCGGGCGTCATGACCATTCGCGGTTGTGCCTACGCCGGTTCCAAGGGTGTTGTCTGGGGCCCGGTGAAGGACATGATCCACATCTCCCACGGTCCCGTGGGCTGTGGCCAGTACAGCCGTGCCGGACGTCGCAACTACTACATCGGCACCACCGGTGTGAACGCGTTTGTCACCATGAACTTCACCTCGGATTTCCAGGAGAAGGACATCGTGTTCGGCGGCGACAAGAAACTCGCCAAGCTGATCGACGAGATCGAGACCCTGTTCCCGCTGAACAAGGGCATCACCATCCAGTCCGAGTGCCCGATCGGCCTGATCGGCGACGACATCGAGGCTGTGTCCAAGGCCAAGACCAAGGAACACGGCAAGACTGTGGTACCGGTGCGCTGTGAAGGTTTCCGCGGTGTTTCCCAGTCCCTCGGTCACCACATCGCCAACGACGCGGTGCGCGACTGGGTACTGTCTGCACGTGATGAAGACGACAGCTTCGAGACCACGCCCTACGACGTGGCCATCATCGGCGACTACAACATCGGCGGTGACGCCTGGTCCTCACGCATCCTGCTCGAAGAGATGGGCCTGCGTGTCGTGGCCCAGTGGTCCGGCGACGGCACCATCTCCGAGATGGAGCTGACCCCGAAAGTGAAGCTGAACCTGGTTCACTGCTACCGCTCCATGAACTACATCTCGCGCCACATGGAAGAGAAGTACCAGATCCCCTGGGTCGAGTACAACTTCTTCGGCCCGACCAAGACTGTCGAGTCCCTGCGCAAGATCGCGTCCTACTTCGACGAGAGCATCCAGGCCAAGTGCGAGGAAGTCATCGAGAAGTACCGCGGTGAGTGGGAAGAGGTCATCGCCAGATTCCGTCCGCGCCTGGAAGGCAAGCGCGTCATGCTGTACGTCGGCGGCCTGCGCCCGCGTCACGTGATCGGTGCCTACGAGGACCTGGGCATGGAAGTGGTCGGTACCGGCTACGAGTTCGGTCACAACGACGACTACGACCGCACCCTGAAGGAAATGGGCGATGCGACGCTGCTCTACGACGACGTCACCGGCTACGAATTCGAAGAGTTCGTGAAGAAGGTCAAGCCCGACCTCATCGGTTCCGGCATCAAGGAAAAATACATCTTCCAGAAGATGGGTATTCCCTTCCGGCAGATGCACTCCTGGGACTACTCCGGCCCCTACCACGGCTTTGACGGCTTCGCCATCTTTGCCCGGGACATGGACATGACCCTGAACAACCCGTGCTGGCACAAGCTGCAGGCGCCCTGGAAAAAGCAGGACGAAGCAGCAGGTGATGAGGCAGTAGCCGCCAGTGCGTAACTGAAGATGTAAGGGCTTCGTCTCGCGGCTGAGCGAAGCCCGTTCCTTAACCATTACCCGCCGGACCACAGATTAGTGGCGCGGGAGGAGGAAATACCAATGAGCCAGAGTGTCGACAACATCAAGCCCAGCTATCCACTGTTCCGTGACCAGGATTACAAGGATAGCCTGGCCAACAAGCGCGACAACTTCGAGGAGAAGCATCCCCAGGAGTTGATCGACGAAACCTTCATGTGGACCACCACTGAGGAATACCAGAAGCTCAACTTCGAGCGCGAGGCGCTGACCGTCAACCCGGCCAAGGCCTGCCAGCCCCTGGGCGCGGTACTGTGCTCCCTGGGCTTCGAGAACACCATGCCCTACGTACACGGCTCCCAGGGTTGTGTCGCGTACTTCCGCACCTACTTCAACCGTCACTTCAAGGAGCCGATCTCCTGCGTGTCCGACTCCATGACCGAAGACGCTGCGGTATTCGGCGGCCAGAAGAACATGTTCGACGGCCTGGAAAACTGCAAGGCCACCTACAAGCCGGACATGATCGCGGTCTCCACCACCTGCATGGCGGAAGTCATCGGTGACGACCTCAACGCCTTCATCGGCAACTCGCGCAAGGAAGGCCACATCCCGGACGACTACCCGGTACCCTTCGCCCACACCCCGAGCTTTGTCGGCAGCCACACCACCGGCTGGGACAACATGTTCGAGGGCATCGCGCGTTACTTCACCCTGAACTATATGGAAGACAAGCAGGTCGGCAGCAACGGCAAGATCAATATTGTGCCGGGCTTCGAGACCTACCTGGGCAACTTCCGTGTGATCAAGCGCATGCTCGACGAGATGGACGTGGGTTACACCATGCTCTCCGATCCCGAGGAAGTGCTGGATACCCCGGCCGATGGCAAGTTCCGCATGTACGCCGGCGGCACCACCATGGACGAGATGAAGGATGCACCGAACGCCCTGAACACGCTGTTCCTGCAGCCCTGGCAGTCCACCAAGAGCCTCAAGTTCGTGAAGAACACCTGGCAGCACGACGCGCCCGGCGAGAAAGATTTCAAGATCCCCATGGGTCTGGACTGGACCGACGCTTTCCTGATGAAAGTCAGCGAAGTTACCGGCCAGGAAATCGCCGAGTCGCTGGCCAAGGAACGCGGCCGCCTGGTCGACATGATGACCGACTCCCACGCCTGGCTGCACGGCAAGCGCTACGCACTGTGGGGCGACCCGGACTTCGTCATGGGCATGACCAAGTTCCTGCTGGAACTGGGCTGCGAGCCGATCCACATCCTCGCCAACAACGCCAACAAGCGCTGGAAGAAGGCCATGGAGGCGATCCTCGCCGAGAGCCCCTACGGCGCCAACAGCGAAGTGCACATCGGCAAGGACCTGTGGCACATGCGTTCCCTGGTGTTCACCGACAAGCCGGACTACATGATCGGCAACTCCTACGGCAAGTTCATCCAGCGCGACACGCTGTACAAGGGCGAGGAGTTCGAGGTGCCGCTGATCCGCATCGGCTTCCCGATCTTCGACCGTCACCACCTGCACCGTGCCACCACCCTGGGTTACGAGGGTGCCATGCAGATCCTCACCACCCTGGTGAACACGGAGCTGGAGCACCTGGACAACAAGACCCGCGGTATGCAGACCACCGACTACAACTACGACCTGGTGCGCTAACCGGTCCGTTGGTCGATCCCCTCCGCGGCGGTACTGCACCGCCGCGGAGTTTCTCTGCACCATTCAATGTACCGTGGAGGCCACCATGCCCAGCGTCATGTTACGTCGCAACGAAAACGGTCAGATGACCCTGTACGTTGCCAAGAAGGACCTCGAGGAAACCGTGGTTTCCATCGAGCACGAATCCGAGGAGAAGTGGGGAGGGGAGTTCACCCTCGCCGACGGCTCCGCCTACTACATCGAGCCGCTCGCCGCGGCGCCCAACCTGCCCATCACCTTGCGCGCGAGGCGCGCGGGGGGCGCCTGACATGAGCGGCGCTCCACTGTCCGAGCAGGTAGCACTGCGGGTGGGGCTGGCGGCAAGAGAGCTGCCCGATGTCGATGCCAGCCTGTTGCTGAAGATCCTGCTGCAGGCGATCGGCACCCCGCTGACCGCCGCACGCCTGTCCAAGCTGCGCAAGGCGCGCCTGCTGGGCGCGGCCAATGGCCTGCTCGACCAGGCCAGCGACGAGCAGCTCTCCCGCGCGGTCAACTTCCTCAAGGGCCGCGGCTTCGAACTGGAAGCCGAGCCTGTCCCCGATGTGGTCGATTACAACGCGGGCGACATGCCCGGGTCGATCCGCATCGCCTGCACTTCCAACAGCGGCGATCGCATCGACGGGCATTTCGGCTCCTGTGCGCGTTTCCTTATCTACCAGGTCTCGGCGGAGGAAGTGCGCCTGATCGAACTGCGCGATGTTCCCGCCGCAGGCCCGGACGATGACAAGAACAAGCTGCGCGCGGATCTGATCGCCGACTGCCATGTGCTGTGCACTGCCTCGATCGGCGGCCCGGCCACGGCCAAGGTGGTACGCGCCGGCCTGCACCCGATGAAACTCGCCCAGCCGCGGCCCGCGCCGGAGCTGATGGCCGAGTTGCAGGTGGTGCTCTCCGGTTCGCCGCCGCCCTGGCTGGCGAAAATCATGGGCGAGGACCCGCAGTCGCGGGTGCGCTTCGCGGTGGAGGCCTGAACATGCTGAGTACAAACGACATCGATGCCGTGATCGGTATCGTCGGCGAGCAGGGACTGAGTGAAACCACCATCGCCGGGCTGCGCCAGCAATTCGGCGGTGCGCATTTCACCTACTGCTCGGACGACGACATCGGCGACGCCCGGCCCTACCGCGAGTGCGCGGGCTTCAACGTCTACCTGGTCAACTCCGAGGATCACTGCTCGGTGCTGACCCGCGAGGTTGAAGGTGCCTCCGGCATGGTGCTGGCCGAGGTCTACGACGAGTGATGGCCAGCGGTGACGAGGGCAACCCGGACCTGACCCCGCGCGCGGACTGCCTGTCCTGTCGCTACAGCGAAACCCTGCTGCCGCAGGGCCGCTGTGCGCCGGGGGATTCCTGCGTGGTGGTCGACAGCGGCCGGCAGATCGACCGCTTCCTGCGCGCCAACCCGGAACTCGCCCCGCGCTACATGCGCGATGCGTTCTGGGAGCGCCGCGCCATCGCCGCCCGCTACCTGCCCACCGAGTTGCTCGACGAGCTGATCGACGACGAGGACGAAGCGGTGCGCCGCGCCGTCGCCTACCGCCTGCCGCGCGAACGCCTCGGCGAGATGCTCGAGGACGAGGATCGCGAAGTGCGCATCACCGTCGCCGATCGCCTGCCGGCAGAGCAACTCGAGCGCATGGCCGACGACCCGGACTACCTGGTGCGCGCCTACGTCGTACAGCGCGTGCCGGTGGGCCGGTTGTTCCGCTTCATGCGCGATGAGGACCGCCAGGTGCGCAAGTTGGTCGCGCGGCGCCTGCCGGTGGAAACCCTGGACATGATGATCTGCGACCCGGAACCGGAGATCCGGCGCATCGTCGCCGGTCGCCTGGATGGGGACTGTGTGCTGCCGCTACTCGAGGACGATGACTGGACCGTACGCCTGGCGGCGGTGGAAAACGCGCCGCTGGGCCGCCTGCGTGCACTGGTCAACGACAGCGACCCGGAGGTGCGCGAGGCGGTACAGCGGCGCTTCGCGGAACAGGACAGTATCGCTACGCGCTCGCCCTGAGCAGGCGCAGGCACTCGATATTGCTGGCCAGGTCCAGCGCGCTGAAATCGTCCAGCGAGCGGCGGCCTGTGTCCGCACCGCGTTCCAGGAAGTACTTCACCCACTGGGTCTTGCCCGCCGAGGCCGCGTACATCAGCGCGGTGGCGCCGTTGTCGTTCTGGTTGTCGATATCCGTGCCGGCGGCCAGCAGGGCGTCGGCCAGTTCCACATTGTTTGAAACCACGCAGGCCCACAGCGCGTCGGTGCCGTCCATGTTGCGGTGCGCGTGGTCGGCGCCGGCGCCCAGCAATTCCAGTGCTATCGCGGTTGCGCCGTGGCGGCAGGCGAGCATCAGCGCGGTGTCGGCGTACTTGCCCGGCGCGTCAATCACCGCGGGGTCAAAGCCGTTGTCGCGCATCCAGGCGCGTGTGTTGTCGGACAACATACATCGAATCTCCCTCGATTGTGCCGCGCGCTGTCGGGCGCGTGCGCCAAGCGATTGATTACATGACAGAAAATTTTGGGCGTCGCGAGTTGCCGTTGGTACGGATCTGGCAATACCCACAGTGCCAGCCTTCGCCGGTGTCGCCACAGCCTTAGTGCCGGCCCGCGCGGGGCGCCATTTGTTCCACTTCACCGACGTCACGGAGACATGTCATGGCTGAATACACCCTGCAGAAACTCGATACCGAAGCTGCCCAGTACACGGTGCACAACCTCAATTGCGCCGAGTTGGCCAGCCAGGAGCCCGGTCGCTATCTCGGTTCCTACGGCAATCCGCAAGCGGCCTACGCCAAGGCGGTCGGGATGTTCAGCGACGTCAGTTGCTGCCCGCAGTGCATCGCCGCCAGCTAGTCCGCGGCATCCTCCTCTCCGGCAGCGCGCAGGCACAGGTCCGCCGCCAGCGCGCTGTCCATGGTGCGGGCGTGGTTGCCAAACCACTCCATCAGGTTGTCGCTGACCCAGGCCCGCGCCATTCCCCCGCGACCGGCTTCTGCCCGGTCGCAAAACCGCTGCATGTCGCCGAGGATGCGCTGGTGTTCCGCGCGATGCTCGCCCAGCAATTTGTGGTTGACCGCCTCCATGCGCGACTCCTCGCTCAGGAAGTGGGCCTGTGTGTGCTCGAATAATTCGTGCAGCGCGGGCGCCAGGGCTGCCCCCGGGGCCTGCGCCGCCAGCTGCGCCAGGGCGAGGAACTCGCGGTGGGTGTCGTCCATCTGCGGGTAGCCCAGGGCCAGGCCCGCATCGTCCAGGGCATCGCTGTGGGTCGCGCTTTCGCTGTGGGCTTGCGCCGGGGTGTCGCTTGGCATCGTGTTTCTCCTGTTATTCAGGGCCCGTGATCCGGGGTCTGTGATCCCGGTCTGTGATTCTGGGTCTGTGATTCTGGGCCTGTGGTGAAAGGTCTGGCGTCAGGATACCGAGGGCTGCTCGGCGCGCCGGCTGGCCAGGGTTTCCTTCAGGCAGTCCTTGGCACAGGTGGCGCAGCGCCCGCACTCGGTGGCGACGCCGAGGTCGTGGCGCAGGTGTTTCATGCGTTCGGCACCGCCGTCCACGGCTTCCACGATATGGCGTTCGGTGACGGCTCGACACAGGCAGACGTACATCGCTGGGCTCCCTCGCTGCAGTTAGGAAACATTCGCATTTGCGTGGGTAACTGCAAACTCCGGGCCGGGTTGTCCAGGTCTTGAAGACTGGCCGATAAATCAAGGGTTTAGGCCGCTTCTGCCGGAATGGACGTCGGTTTGTTTGTCGCGATTGCGACAGGAAACAGCGCATCGAAGCGGGGGCAGGGTGTCGCATCCCCGACACTGCACGACACAAGTGCTTGAATCTGCGCAGGTTCGCAGCTGGCGCGCTTTTTGCCATATCTTCCGGGTATGGTTTTTCCTGGAGATCACCGGCATGAAAGTGGAAGACATCCCCTTTGCAGACGAGGCCTTTCGCGCCGCCGTCCTCGCCAGCGGCGAGACCGAGGCGGAAGCGGTGCGCGTGGTGCGCGCTCGCAAGCAGAAGATCAGCAGCGCTCGCGGTATCGAGCACCTGCCCAATCTCGAGGTCCTCGACCTGACCCGCAACCGCCTGACGGAACTGGACCTCAGTGGCAACCCGAAGCTGAAGCAGCTGTTCCTGGGCAACAACCAGCTCGAGTCGCTGGACCTGACCGGGCTGTCGCAACTCGAGGGCCTGGAGATTTTCATGAACGAGCTGGAATCCCTGGATCTGACCGCTAACGCCAGGCTGGAGATTCTCTACGCCAATGGCAACGAGTTCGACGAGGTAGATCTTTCTGCCAACCCGGCACTGTGCGAAGTGCAGCTGAACGACAATCGCCTGCAGCGCATCACGCTGCCCGAAGGCGATACGCTGGAAAGCCTGTGCGCCAGCAACAACCGCCTCTCGGAACAAGCCGTGGCGGCGCTGCGCAGCGCGCTCTCGGGCTGCAGCGTCAGATTGTAGGCGGGGCATTCGACGCGCGGCCGCGGGTTTTGCGCAGCCCGCGGCAAGTGGTGGATAATTCCGGTTGAACTGCAACCGGGGCCAGCGCCACGCATGCCTTTCCACAGCCTGATCGGCAGTCACAGCTACCGCTTTGACGACCTGCGCACTCTGTTGGCCAAGGCCACCCCGGCGCGCTCCGGCGATTACCTCGCGGGTATCGGTGCCGCAAGTAACGAGGAACGGGTCGCCGCCCAGTGGGCGCTGGCGGAGGTGCCGCTGGCGCACTTTCTCCAGGAGGCCGTGATTCCCTACGAGGAGGACGAGGTCACCCGTCTGATCCTCGACAGCCACGACCGTGAGGCCTTTGCACCGGTCGCGCACTTCACCGTCGGCGAGTTGCGTAACTGGCTGCTGGCCAGCGCCGACAGCGCCGCGCTGGCGGCACTGCGGCCCGGGCTCACCCCGGAGATGGCCGCGGCGGTGAGCAAGCTGATGCGCGTGCAGGACCTGATCAGCGTGGCGCGCAAGTGTCGCGTGACGACCGCCTTTCGCAACCGCATCGGCCTGCCCGGACGGTTTTCCACGCGCCTGCAGCCGAATCATCCCACCGACGATGTCGCCGGTATCGCTGCATCCATTATCGACGGGTTGCTCTACGGCAGCGGCGACGCGGTGATCGGCATCAACCCGGCCAGCGACAACGTGCAGGCGGTGATCCGGCTCAACCACTTGCTCGAGGACGTCATCCGGCGCTTTTCCATTCCCACCCAGGGCTGTGTGCTGACCCATGTCAGCACCACCCTCGAGGCGATCGCGCGCGGCGCGCCGGTGGACCTGTGCTTCCAGTCCATCGCCGGCACCCAGGCGGCGAACACCGGCTTCGGTATCGACCTCGCGTTGCTGCGCGAGGCACAGCAGGCCACCGCGGCGCTCGGTCGCGGCACGCTCGGCAACAACGTCATGTATTTTGAGACCGGGCAGGGCAGTGCGCTGTCCGCCGGCGCCCACCACGGGGTGGACCAGCAGACCCTGGAGGCGCGCGCCTACGCCGTGGCACGCGCCTTCGAGCCGCTGCTGGTCAACACCGTGGTCGGGTTTATCGGGCCGGAGTACCTGTACGACGGCAAACAGATTGCGCGGGCCGCGCTGGAGGATCACTTCTGCGGCAAGCTGCTCGGCCTGCCCATGGGCTGCGACATCTGCTACACCAACCATGCCGAGGCCGACCAGGACGACATGGACGCGCTGCTCACCCAGTTCGCCGTGGCCGGCGGCAGTTTCATCATGGGCGTGCCGGGGGCGGACGACATCATGCTCAACTACCAGTCCACTTCGTTCCACGACGCACTCTACATACGCGAGGTGCTCGGCCTGCGTCCGGCGCCGGAGTTCGAGCGCTGGCTGCTGGAGCAGGGTATCTTCGACGACAGTGGTCGCCTGGTCACCGGCGAGTCGCCGCCGCCGGCCCTGGCGGCGCAACTGAAGCTGACCGGGGGCACCGCGTGAGCGATATCACCCGCAATCGCTGGGACAGCCTGCGCCAGTACACCCCCGCACGCATTGCCACCGGGCGCGTCGGCCACGCCCAGCCGACCCGGGCGCAACTGCAGTTCCAGCTGGACCATGCCCGCGCCCGCGATGCCGTGTGGCACCCGCTGGACAGTGCGCAACTCGCCGAGCGCCTGCTCAAGCTCGGCCCGCCCGTGCTGCGGGTAAACAGCGAGGTCAGTGACCGTGCCCAGTACCTGCAGCGCCCGGACCTCGGCCGCCGCCTGGCCAGGGCCGATCGCAGTCGCCTGGAGAGTGCCGTGGGTGCGGCGGGCGCGGCGGATGTCGCCATCGCCGTGGTTGATGGCCTGTCGTCCATCGCCGTGGAAACCCACGCGGCACCGCTGCTCGAACGCCTGCTACCCGCGCTGCGCGACAATGGGCTGAAGCTGGCGCCGCTATCGATTGTCGCCCAGGGCAGGGTGGCGATCGGCGACGAGATCGGCGAAGCCCTGGGCGCACGCCTGAGCCTGGTACTGATCGGCGAACGCCCCGGCCTCAGTTCGCCGGACAGCCTCGGCCTGTACCTGACCTTCGGCCCGCGCCGCGGGCGCGTGGACGCGGAGCGCAACTGCGTATCGAACATCCGGCCACCACACGGACTGGACTACGAGCGGGCGGTGGAGACCTGCCTGTACCTGTGTCGCAACGCGCTGCAGCGCAGGCTGAGCGGGGTGCAACTCAAGGATGATTCGGTGGTGGTAGACAGCCCGCGGACCCAGCGTGTCCCGTTCTTTCGTGATACCCGGGGGCGCGGTTGACGATGTCCCATAAAAAGGCTTTACTGTTCGTTTTTTTAGGGGGCTACCATGAAGAAGCTGATTACCGGCCTGGTTGCAGGCTTGGGCTTTGCGCAGGTTGCATATGCGCAGAATCCGGCGTTTTCCACTATTCGCATCAGCTGGTCGGCGGGCGAGACAGCGGCCGTGCCGACCATGAGTGTGTACGCCCTGGCACTGCTCACCGCGCTGGTCACACTGGTGGTGTATCGCCTCACCCGCAACCAGGGCAGCCTGCTGCGCATGCTCGCACCCGTCGCGGCGCTGGGCATCGGTGCCCTGGCCACAGTCGCTACCATGCTGCCCAACTCGGTAGTGGCCGGCGCGCCTTCCCAGCCGCCGGTGCTCTCCGGTGGGAACTGCAGTGGTACTGCAACCTATACCGCTACCCCGGGCCTGGCCCCGCCGTGTTTCGTCAACACCTGCGGCCAGCCTGTCCAGGTCACTTACACCTTTATTGACGCGATGGACGAATTCGGCACCCCGATCACCGAGGGGAACTGCACCTTCAACTACTTCTGCCCCGGCGAGAGCGACAGGGCCACCGACGGTGCCAGCGTACCCAGTGATGGCGCGTCCTATGGCACAGCGTATTGCCAGGAGATGTTCGCGCCCGATTCATAGTGGGCGTGGTGACCGCGGCTGGCGCCTGCTTGCGCTGTCACCGTGGTCGCATCGGGCCTGTCTTCCACGCACATTCGCTGCAGCGCCAATCGATGCTTGTTTGCGCCTAAGCAGACCCGATCAATTAGCGAGCCCTGCGCGCCGCCTGATGCGGCCGTGGGGTGAAACTTGAATACCCGGTCACAGTGCCGGGAGCACACACAGGGGAGATTATCGACCATGAGAAAATATCTGGCGGGTTCGTTTTTCGGGCTGGCGTTTGCGCAGTTGTGTCACGCGCAGCCGACGTCATTCTCGACGATTCGCATCAACTGGGCTGCGGCCGACGTCGAAGCCGTGCCGACCATGAGCACCTACGCCATCGCGTTGCTGGCGGTTCTGGTCGCCCTGGTGGCGTTGCGCATGACGCGTCACAAGGGGGCGGTATTGCGCATGCTGGCGCCGCTGCTGGCGCTGGGTGTTGGCGCCGTGGCCACGACGGCTTCGCTGTATCCGAACCAGAGCGTCGCCGGTCTGGTCATGACGCCGCCCTCTGTCGAGACAGACGGCAACTGCAGCGGCTCCTCGACCTACACCGCGGTGGCGGACAGCGGACCACCGCCGTGCTTCGTCAACACCTGCGGCCAGCCGGTTGAAGTCACCTACACCTTTATCGAGGGCGCGGACGGTTTCGGTACGCCGCTCACGCCGGGGACCTGCACCTTCCTGTACTACTGTGGAGATAACGGGGAGGGCGGTCCCTATGCCCTGGACGGTTCCTCGGTCCCCAGCGATGGCGGGTCCTACGGGACGGCCTACTGCGAAGAAATCTTCGATGGCGGCGACAACCCGAGCTGATCGCGCCCCTCGCCTGGTGTGGTGGAGTGGCCGGATTCGCGGCCGCTCCGCCACCCTCAAACCCGCCTCCCATCACGTAATACCGATGTGGCGTTGCGCCCGGTCGGTCAACGCGCACCGTTAGACCCGTTCTCACATGATCGAAGCGACCTCCACGCCGCACATTGATTTTCTGGCCGTCACCGTCGGCGCGCTGGTGGTCTGCATGCTGCTGGAAATGCTCAGGCCCGCACGCGACCTGGCGCCCGCGCCGGCGCGCTGGGCCAACAACGCGCTGCTCGCCCTGCTCACTTACGGTGTACTGCACGTGGTGGGCACCTGGCTCGGCATGCTGGCGCTGTACAACCTGCGGCCGTTGACCTGGCCCGGGTTGTCCAGCCTGCCGCTGTGGCTGGACCTGCCGCTGGCGTTTCTCGCCATCGAACTGTTGCGCTACGCGCTGCATGTGGCGATGCACAAGGTGCCCGTCCTGTGGCGCCTGCACGCGGTGCACCACGCCGATGATGCCGTGGATGTGAGTACAGCCTTCCGTCACCATCCCCTGGAGGGCCTGTTCATGACGGTGCCGATGACCGCCCTGTTCGTGCTGCTGGCCAGCGCGCCTGTTGTATTCCTTGTTTACCGCACCTGGGACCTGGTGAGCACCGTCCTGACGCACACCAACGTCGCGCTGCCCGCGCCGCTGGAGCGCTATCTGCGCTGGCTGGTCGTGACCCCGGCGTTCCACCGCACCCACCATTTCGCCGAGCGCCAGTACACGGATTCCAACTACAGCTCGTCGCTGCCCTGGTTCGACTACCTGTTCCGGACCTACCGCCCTACCTCGGATGCGCAACAGCGCGACGCCGCGCTCGGCCTCGACACTCACACGCGCAACGAGCAGCGGCTGGACGGCATGCTGCTGGCGCCCTTCGTCGAGCGTCGCTCAACCGGCTGAGCAGGTCTGCTGTGGGACACGGGCCTGCGGAGCACTGGCCCGGGGCATGAACAGCCCGCGCCGGGCGCCCCGGTCCAGGCGTGGTGCAAGATTCACCCGCAGGTGGTGATGGACGCCTCTCCCGGACCTGCCCACGCCGTTGTATCCTGCCGTTATACTGGACCGAAAATCATGACCGCCGCTCCGGTCGCCGACCTGGGAAAACACAGCATGTTCGACTCACTCAAGGGCCCCTGGGATCGCGAGACCGCCATCGCGTTCCTGGAAGCCAGCACCTGCCCGATCCGCCTGGCCTGTACCGCCGCCGACGGTTATCCGCGTGTGGCCTCCCTGTGGTACCAGTACGGCGACGAGGCGCTGCACTGTGTTACCCACCGTGACTCGGCGCTGGCGGCGCTGCTGCGGCAGGACGCGCGCGTGGGGTTCGAGATATCCGGCGATGCGCCGCCGTATTTCGGGCTGCGCGGCCAGGGTGACGCACAATTGGCACCGCTGGACGACGTGCAACTTCTGGAGTCCCTGCTGCAGCGCTACCTCGGGGGGACGCAGTCCCGCCTGGGGCGCTGGCTACTGTCGCGGGCGCAGGAAGAACTGTGGATCTGTATTCGACCGACACGGCTGTTCAGCTGGGATTACCGCGAACGCATGGCCGACACTGTCAGTGATGCCACTACGGAGGCCAGCAAGCAGGTAGTGCTCGACTTCATCAACGCCTCCAACCGCGGTGACATGGACACCTGCTTTGCGTTGCTCGCCGACGACCTGGTCTGGACCGATGTCGGCACCACGCCGTTCGCGGGTCGCTACGAGGGCAAGCAGGCGGTGCTGGCGGAACTTATCGGCCCGCTGTTTTCACGCCTGGAGGCGGGTATTCATATGACGGTGGAGCAGGTCACCGCCGAGAATGACCGGGTTGTGGTGGTGGCCTCCGGGCAGGCCGAGACTCTGGAAGGGGTTCCCTACAACAACAGCTACTGCCAGATATTTTCCTTGCGCGGCGGGCTTATCCACTCGGTGACAGAGTACTGCGACACGGCACTGGTGAATGCCGTGTTGGCGCCGGACCGGTAGACGGCCTGGCGCGCGGCTCTGCGGTTCGACGTCACCGCAGGGCCACGCTGCATGGCACCCGCTTACGCGGGCAACTGCGGCCCCGCCGCGACCAGCGCCTTGCCGCGCTCGTCATCGGTGAATTTCGCGAAGTTGTCGATAAACATTTCCGCCAGGGTGCGCGCTTTCGTGTCCCACTCGGCGGGGTCGGCGTAGGTGTCCCTGGGGTCGAGAATACCGCTGTCCACACCCGGCAGTGCGGTGGGAATGGCGATGTTGAATACCGGCAGGGTGGTTGTCTCGGCGGCATCCATGGAACCGTCGAGGATCGCGTCGATTATCCCGCGGGTATCCTTGATGGAAATACGCTTGCCGGTGCCGTTCCAGCCGGTGTTGACCAGGTAGGCGGTCGCGCCCACCGCATCCATCTTGTCCACCAGTTCCTCGGCGTACTTTACCGGATGCAGGGTGAGGAAGGCTTTGCCGAAACAGGCTGAGAAAGTCGGCACCGGTTCGGTAATGCCGCGCTCGGTGCCGGCGAGCTTGGCGGTGAAGCCGGAGAGGAAGTGGTACATGCACTGCTCGTGGTCCAGCCTGGCCACCGGCGGCAGTACCCCGAAGGCATCGGCGGTGAGGAAAATCACCTTCTTCGCGTGACCGGCGCGCGACACCGGCTTGACGATGTTGTCGATGTGGTAGATCGGGTAGGACACGCGGGTGTTTTCGGTGATCGAGCCGTCGTCGAAGTCGATGTGGCCGGCGTCGTCCACCACCACGTTTTCCAGCAGGGCATCGCGGCGGATCGCGTGGTAGATGTCCGGCTCGCTCTCCTTGTCCAGCTTGATGGTCTTGGCGTAGCAGCCGCCCTCGAAATTGAAGATGCCGTCCTTGTCCCAGCCGTGCTCGTCGTCGCCGATCAGGCGGCGCTTGGGGTCGGTGGACAGGGTGGTCTTGCCGGTGCCGGACAGGCCGAAGAAGATCGCCACGTCGCCGGCCTCGCCGACGTTGGCGGAGCAGTGCATGGATGCCATGTTCGCCAGTGGCAGGTAGTAGTTCATCATGGCGAACATGCCTTTCTTCATCTCGCCGCCGTACCAGGTGCCGCCGATGAGCTGCATCTTCTCGGTCATGTTGAACACGGTGAACACCTCGGAGTTCATGCCGTGCTCCTGCCATTTCGGGTTGCTGGTCTTGGAACCGTTCATCACCACGAAGTCGGGCTCGCCGTAGTTGGCCAGTTCCTCAGCGGTCGGGCGGATGAACATGTTGGTGACGAAGTGCGCCTGCCAGGCGACCTCCATGATGAAGCGTACCTTCATCCGGGTGTCTTCGTTGGCTCCGCAGAAGGTGTCGACGACAAACAGGCGCTTGCCCGAGAGCTGCTCGACCACCAGCGATTTCAGGTCCGTCCAGACCTCGGGGGAGATCGGCTTGTTGTCGTTGGGGCTGGCCTCGCTGGTCCACCACAGGTGTTCCTTGCTGACATCGTCGTAGACGATGAACTTGTCCTTGGGCGAGCGGCCGGTAAATATGCCGGTGTTCACGGCCACTGCGCCGAGTTCGGTGACCACCGCTTTTTCGAAGCCGCTCAGCTCCGGCCGGGTTTCCTCGGCGAACAGTGTTTCGTAGGAGGGGTTGTGCAGGATTTCGGCGGCATTCTCGATGCCGTAGATGGACAAGTCCAGGGTCATTGGTCGGGCCTCGGCGTTGGCAATGGCAGGAATAAGGGGTTGCGGGCTTGCGCACGCGAGGGTGCGCGGTGGCTGGGGCTCTTGATGATCAGCACGGCTCTTTCAACCTGGAAGCTCGTCAACCGGTACGAATGCTGGGTCTTTCACGTATGTAACGGACAATTCTTCATTGTACGACGATGGGATTGCGTCGGTATAAAATTTCCATGAACTCTCGAAGCAAAATCCGGGCCACCCGAAATGGGACACGCTGGTTCCCCGCCCGGCGTCGCGGTGGTAGATGCTGGTGCGTTGCGCCCAAATAGGGTGCGTGGGCTGTTCGCATAGTTGTGCTTCACTGGGTCTCCAAGATGCTCCAGGCGCGCCTGTACTGGGCGCTTGTCAGGGCCGGGGTCTGAGCGTGATCGGGAAGGTGTCCTCTTCCCCGGTCGCGTCGGTGCCTACGCTGAGCAAATCCTCCTTGATCAGCAGCTCTATCACTCTATTGTAGTCATACTTGCCATCGGACAGCGTCTCGTACTCTTCGCGGTAGTGTTGTGCTTTAACCAGGTCCTGATCGAAGCAGGCGTAGGGATTTGCGTACAGGTAGACCCTCAGCGCAGCGCCAGGGATGCCCCCCCTGGCGTAGGACTCGTCGAGTATGCGCAGGATTGCCTGCTGCTTTTCATGGCAGGCTGAGTTCAGGTACACGACGGCCAGCAGCATGCGATAGCGGCCGTTTGCGTCGATTGCGAGAATACGCGGGTCCTGCAGATGCGCGGCGGCCAATCTTGCTGCCAAAGGCGAGGAGGCAGAATGTTGCACGTACATGTAGGTTGTAACGTTGAACTGCCAGACGGCGGTTTCCTCATTTGCCACCCGCGATGCAATGCGTTGTTCGAGATAGGATTCCACGACATCCCAGGACACCAGGTTGACGTAGTCACAAACGACTGCGGATTCGAGCCCCATATCGATATAGCCTGACATGTCGGCAGCCGCGACTTCCCGGCATTCTTCTTTGGCCTGCCGATACAGCTCGGGATCCTGCTCCAGTTGCTGCAGTGCGGCATTTTTGCTTTCTGACCCATTGCCACAGGAAGAGAAAACGATAGCGGCAAGGACGAGAGTGCGTAGCTGGGTTGCTGGTATAGACATTGGCGGTGTGTTCTTGGACCTGACCTATGCAGGCGGTGTTGATGCGGCCGGGATGTGACTCATCAAGAGCATACCTGATTGGGGACGCGTTTGTGGCATGGTCTCGTCGCAACTGGCTGGCGCGTCGCACTTGTCGTGTATGTCTGTAGCCAACCGCGAAAACCGGAATTGCGCCAACTGTGCTATTCGCCACACCGCCACCGCAGAAATCGCTAGACTGTATGAAGTGCAAATCAGGGAGGAGTGCAGGATGCGTTTGTTTCAACTGGGACTGGTACTGGCCTGGATCGTGGTCACCGTCGTGACGGTTACCGCTTTTCGAAATTCAGGTCTCAGCGCCTCCGTCGATGTATTTTCCGCCGACCTCGCCGCCGGCAACTGGCGCACCCAGTTCAACAGCGACCTGCTGGTAAACATGGCGCTGGTCGGTCTGTGGGCGGCCTGGCGCGAGCGATTTTCCACGCGCGGGATCGTCGCCGGCCTGTGCTGCACCTTCGGCGGCAGCCTGTTTTCGTTTGCCTATATTTTCGTGCTCACACTGACCAGCGGCGGGGACGCGCGGCAACTTCTGCTCGGCCGCCAGGCCTGACGCCAACGCGCTGACCGCAACCATCGACCACGCCAGCACCGTCGCGGCCTGGCGGCGCCAGCGCTGACCCGGGCCGCGCAGCGCGAGTCGTGGCCCGACTGGGCCATATGCCTACCCTCCAGCGCCATATCAAACTTGCCGGGGCAGGAGACAGTGACGCTGCCCGGCGTACACCCATGCTCTCCTGCCACCCTGCGTCGGGGTATGTTGCCCGCGAGCGGGCAGTGCACGCCAGGTCATGTCGCTATCGAACCCAGGGTTAGCCCCGGGTCGCGAACGAAACAGTCCATTGAGGGAAAATACTTATGGCAGCCTTTGACTACAACACCATGCTGCCGGTGGAAAAATTGAAGACGCTGGCCGAGCGAGAGGCGGATAACTACCAGGGCGCGTTGCCCTTCGCCCACGGCTGTTTTGACGGCATATTCGATGACGCGGTGCTGGATGCAATCATCGAGGAATTCGAGCAGAGCGACCGCGACTGGCACGAGTTCTCCTCCAAATACGAGAAGAAGTTCCAGATGAACCGGGACGCGAACCTGCGGCCCGTCACCCGCGCGTTTATTCACAACCTGAACTCCGAGCCCTTCCTGCAGTTCCTCGAGACCCTGACCGGGGTGAAGAACCTCATTCCCGACCCATACCTCGTGGGCGGCGGTCTGCACAAGATTCCCCGCGGCGGCAGGCTCGGCGTGCACGTGGACTTCAACAAACACCAGAAGATGAACGTGTTCCGCCGCCTTAACGTGTTGATCTACCTGAACCGGGACTGGCAAGAGGAGTACGGCGGTTACTTCGAGTTGTGGGATGAGCACAGGCAATCCGCCCAGGTGAAGCTGCTGCCGATTTTCAATCGCATGGCGATCTTCACCACCACTGCGACCAGTTTCCACGGCCACCCCGAGCCGCTGACCTGCCCGGAGGACCGCCACCGCATTTCGCTGGCGCTCTACTACTACACCGCGAATGACCGCGGCGACCAGAAAGCGGCGGCACACAGCACGGTGTTTCTCACCCGGGACGGCAGGCGCGAGGAACTCGGCAAGCCCACCCTGTGGCAGCGTACCAAGGGCACGGTGAAGCGAGTGATCTCGCCGCAACGGCAGGCCTGATTCGGAGTATGGGTACGCATCAGTGACAGGGTTTTCGCCACACGCCGCAATCAAGCCGCCATCACCGCCCGGGCAGCAACAGCGCCCGCAGGCCGGTTACCTCTGCAGGTGCTCCGGGATTCGCTGAACCACGTGCATTTCGAGATTAAACACGAAACCCGCTACCGCTATTCGTCGCCGGTGCAACTGGGGCCGCAGTTCCTGCGCTTCCGGCCACGCAGCGACGACTACCAGCGCATCCTGTCCTTTCGCTGCGAGGTGCAGCCGCAGCCGAGCTTTACCGAAGAGTACCTGGACGGGGAGGGCAACCCGGTATTGCGGGTTGATTTTGCCCAGCCCACAGATCACCTGAGTATTACCGTGTTCATGCAGGTGGCCACCCAGGTCCCGCCGCTGGCCGGCGTCGAGGCCTTGCCCGGTTCGTCCGCCACACCGCCATTGCCCAGCGCTACAGCCTACCTGTTGCGCCGCGCCCCCAATGCCATGGTGGATGCGTTTGCCGCGTCGGTGGCGCTGGCCACCAAGGACAACGTGCCCTGTTTCCTGCATGCCCTGACGCGCACCCTGTTCAACGATTTTCACCGCCAGCGACGCGAGATCGGTGCACCGCAATCCCCGGTTGAAACCCTGCAACTGCGCCGCGGCGCCTGCCGCGACCTCACCGTGCTGTTCGTCGATTGCTGTCGCTCTCGCGGGATTCCCGCGCGCTTCGCCAGCGGCTATCACCGCGGCGACCCGCAGCGCGCAGAGCGCGACCTGCACGCCTGGCCGGAGGTCTTTATTCACGGCCTCGGCTGGCGCGGTTTCGACCCGACCCGTGGGGTGGCGGTCACCGATACCCACGTCACTATTGCGGCCGCCGCGGACCCCGCGGACACCATGCCGGTGACCGGCGGGTTCAGCGGCGTGGATGTCACCAGTGACCTGAAGTACGCGGTCAGGGTACGGGTACGCGACGACGTGGTCTGAAATTATCGGCGTGTTACCAGGCAACCTCGCGTGTTACCTGATGCTTGTTTCCTGGCGCCTTTCAGGTAATCATATTCGTCTTTCCGACAGGCTTTGCCCGCGAGCGGGGTGGCCTTTGCGTACATGCCAATAACAGGGAACACACCATGACAGGTATCACGATAAGCGATCTGCGCGACGATCTTTCCTTCGGCTCCAGCGTCGAGGGGGTCACCTTTGAAACCCTCGCTGACGAATCCGTGCGCGAGCAACTGCGCGAGGCGTTCAAGCGCCGCGGCGTGCTGGTGTTCAGGAACATGGAGCCGAGCTCGCGCCTGCAGGTGGAACTGAGCAAGGTGTTCGGGCCGATCAAGGATCACCCGACCAAGACCACGCCGCGCGACGAAGAGACCGGCGACGCCGCCCTCGGCGTGATCGACATGCACTACATTCCCGACGACGAGAAGCACGCGGCCGGTGGACTTATCGAGTTCGAGGGACAGGTGCTCGCGCGTTTTGCCCCGTGGCACTTCGACCACTGCTACAACGACGAACTGAATTATGCCGGCGTCCTGCGCTGCCCCATCGTGCCGCCCCAGGGCGGTCGCACCGGCTTCATGGACGGCGTGGAGTGCTACCAGCAGTTCTCGCCGGAGCTGCGCGCGCGGATCGAGGACCTGAATATCATCTACACCCTCGATACGCGTCTCAGCACCATGCGCTTCGGGGTCAACTTCAAGCCGGTGAGCGAAGACCCGATCAACCAGGAGCTGCTGAAAGAGGCCGCGAAGTTTCCCCGCGCAATGCACCCCGCGGTGTGGACGCGTGAAGACGGCAGTAAGGCGCTGCATGTCGGGCCGTGGATGTCGGTCGGTGTCGAGCACCACGAGGACGCCGCGGGCGACACCCTGCTGGACGACGTGTGCCACGAGATCAACCGCCTCGGCAAGGGCACCAGCGCCTACTGGCACGACTGGAGCGAGACCGACATGTTGATCTGGGACAACCACCGCATGCTGCACGCCGTCGAAGGCTGCGACGCGAAGTACGAGCGCCAGACCCTGCGCACCACCATCAAGGGCGACTACGGCCTCGGCTACTTCGAAGACGGCAAGAAAGTCGGCGAAGTCTCCCGCGACGTCGCCTGACCCCGCTTTCCCTCACCAACGCACTACCGGATACCCGGTAGTGCGGCGGTGCTATTCCCCAGGCGGCTGACACTGAGCTACGGCTGCTCGCTACCAATCCTGTCTTCAACGCCCGCACTCGCGGGAAATGCTGGGGTAGTCCTTCGTAATAAAATGTAGTACAAATAGATCTAATGTACTACATTTAAGCTTGCAGGAACGGACCTCGACAGGACAACCCCCGGCGATGCCACAGAAAAAGCAACGCACACGCGCAAAGCGGGCCGCTACCAAGGACCGCGTTCTGCAGGCGCGAATCCCGACGCAACTGGACGACCAACTGCGCGGCCGTGCCGAACAGCTCGGCCTGTCGGTATCCACCGTGGTCAGGAATGTCCTGTTGAATACCTTTGACCTGGTGGAAGACGTCGTCAGCGATAGCGCACGCCTGGGCATGACCCTGTGTGCCCCGGGCTCGCAGCCAGCTGTGGGCAGTAGTGCGGACGCAAGTCCGGGCCCGGCGGTCATCGCCTGGCAGGAGGCGACGCTGAACCTCAACGGGGTCTGCGAGCAGTGCAATACCCTGCTGCCCAGGGGCGAGCGCGCGGCGATCGGCTTGCCGGTTCAGGCGCGCCCCGTCCTACTCTGCCTCGCATGCCTCGCGGCGCTTTCTGCGGGTACGCCCGAGCCAGGCAAGGTGCCATCCGAATAATCCCGACTTGATGACTGCCAGCGTGCTGGCGGGAGGCCAGAGATGGAAATTTCCGGAACCACACTGCACGGGGGAGCGCTGCTGACGCTGGATATCGCACGCGGAGTGACCACGGCGGTGGAACGCCTGCACGGGACAATCGCCCGCCAGGCGAGCGGCGGACTACTCGCCGCGTCCGGGCGAAGCGCAGGCCCGGTGGCCGGTCTCGTGTACCGGACGATTCGCGGCAGTACCAACGGCCTGCGCTTCGCGCTGGACCAGCTTGGCTCGCAGTTTGCCTCCGGCGAGGAACCCCGGGACAGGGAGCTGCCAGCGATAGCCGCGCTCAACGGTGTCTGCGGTGATTTTCTCGCCGCGAGCGGTAATCCGCTGGCGCTGCCCATGAGTTTCCAGGCGGCGCACCAGGACGCAATCGCGAGTGGCGACATTGTAGTCATGGTCCACGGCCTGGGACTGAGCGAGCGCAATTGGCTGGACGAGTCCGGCCTCGGCGGGCGGTTGCGCAGCGACCTCGGTGCGACGCCGATCTACCTGCGATACAACACGGGACGGCACATCTCAACCAACGGTCGCGAGTTCTCGCGCATGCTGGAGGAGCTGTGTGCAGGCTGGCCCGTGCCCGTCAACTCCCTGACGCTTGTCGGTCACAGCATGGGAGGGCTGGTGATACGCAGTGCGTGCCGCTACGCGCAGCGTGAAAACCGGCGGTGGCTGGAACAACTGCGCGGGGTCACTTGTCTTGGCTCCCCGCATCACGGCGCTCCGCTGGAAAAGGCGGGCGCGGCGCTCGACCGCGTGCTGTTGACGTTGCCCTACACGGCCCCGCTCGCGTTCGGCGCCCGGCGCAGCGCGGGGGTCAAGGACCTCGAATACGGCAACCTGCTGGATGAGGATTGGCAGGGGCTACGGCACGATGCTCCCTCTGCGGACCGACGCGAGAATGTGCCACTGGTGCCGGGCGTGGAGTACCTGTTCATTGCCGCGTCGGTGGGGAAGCACTCGCGGGATCCGATGGGCCACCTGTTCGGCGATTTACTGGTGCGCCTGGATAGCGCCAGCGGAGAGCATCGCGATCCACAGCGGCGTCTTCCTGTCGAACCACGCTGTTTGCGGGTGTTCCACGAAAAGAATCACTTCGACCTGTTGCGCGATACGCGTGTGCATGAGTGCATCGTCGAATGGCTCAGGCAACACCTGTCCCCCAGGCATGGGTAAGGGGGCAGTCGCAGTTGCCATGTTTCGATAGGCTTGCAGGTCCCGAGAAGAAAGCGCTGGCGATTGTCGTCCAGGAAGTTCTGCCACAACCGATATTTGATTGCTGATGCCACTCGCTCCCCAGTTTCAGGCCGTATTCGGTCCCATGCGGCTGCCGTTCCTGTTGCTGGTGCCAGCCTGCCTGGGCCTGGCCTGGGCGGCGGCTGCGTACGACGGGCTCCCGGTCGCACCGGGCGACCTGGTGCTGGTTCTGCTTGGCGGGCTGGCCGCCCACATCAGTGTCAACGCGCTCAACGAGTACGAGGATTTCCGCAGTGGCCTGGACTTGCGGACCGAGCGCACACCCTTCAGTGGCGGTAGCGGTGCGCTGCCGGCGCAGCCGGAGCGGGCGCGTTACGCATTGGCCACCGGTCTCTTGGCATTGCTGGTCACTGTAGGGGTCGGGTTGTATTTCGTGCAGTTGCGCGGCGCGGCGCTGATCCCGTTGGGGGTGACAGGGGTGGGCCTCGTCGTTCTCTACACCCGCTGGCTCACGCGTTCGCCGTTGGCCTGCCTGCTTGCACCTGGTTCGGGTTTTGGGCCGGTCATGGTGACCGGCGCGAACATCGCCCTGACCGGGCAGTTCAGCCCCACAGCGGCAATGGCATCGCTGCCGCCCCTGTTCCTGGTCAGCGGCCTGTTACTGATGAACCAGTTCCCGGATGTCGATGCCGACCGCAGCGTCGGGCGACGCCACCTGCTGGTAGTCCACGGCACGCGTGCCGGAGTCTACGTATTAACCGGCTTGATGCTGTCCTTGGCGCTGTCGGTCGTGCTCGCGGTGGTGACAGGCCATGCCCCGGTTGGCGTATTTATCGTCTTCCTGCTTGCACCGCTGGCTGTTGTCATCACCCGCGGCCTGTGGCGGCACCATGAAAACATCGCCGCCCTGATCCCCTTCATGGGCATGAACGTCGTGCTCACACTGGCAACGCCGGTGCTCTACGCGCTGGCCCTGGCCGCACTTTAGATAACGGCAACCGACTTGATCTGGGCCCAGATGGGGGTGCCGGGGGCGAGGCCGAGGAGGTGGGCGGAGCGGCGGGTGACGCGGGAGACGAGGAAGCTGCACTCGCCGGTCTGCGGGTCCTTCACCTCGAGGCGCACCAGCGCCAGGCCGGCGTGCTCGTCGGTGGTGACCTGCGCCACGGTGGCCGGCAGTGCGTTGACGATGCTGGAGTCCTGCTGCCGCTCCTTTGCCAGGCTGATGTCGCGGGCGAGGATGCGCACGCGCACTTCCGAGTGCACCGCGTGGCCGCCGTCGCGCAGCCACACTTCGCCGCCGTCGAAGATCACGCGCGCCAGCTTCCACTCGCGGTCGCGCTCGGCGACCATGCCCTCCAGCACCACGCCCGCTTCCTCGCCCAGGTGCAGGGGGAAGTCCAGGCGCGACAGGGTATCCGCCAGCGTGCCGGTGGCCACGGCGCGGCCGTCCTCCATCGCCACCAGGTAGTCCGCAAGGCGCGCCACTTCATCGGCGGCGTGGCTGACATAGATGATGGGCAATTCCAGTTCCCGCTTGAGGCCCTCGAGGTAGGGCAGGATTTCCAGCTTGCGCGGCAGATCGAGCGCCGCAAGGGGCTCATCCATCAGCAGCAGGCGCGGCTGGATCAGCAGGGCGCGGGCGATGGCCACGCGCTGGCGCTCGCCGCCGGAGAGCTGGTGCGGGCGCCGCTCGAGCAGTCCGCCGATGCCCAGCAGTTCCACCGCCTGGTCGAAGGCGATCGGCCGTTCCACCTGCCGCGGCGCGCGTTTCACCGCGTACTCGAGGTTGCCCAGTGCGCTGAGGTGACTGAACAGACTCGCCTCCTGGAACACGTAGCCGATGGGGCGTTTGTGCGGCGGCACGAACACCTTCTCTGCCTGCCACAGCTCGCCGTTGAAACGCAGTTCGCCGCGCCCGGCGCGTTCCAGGCCGGCGATGCAGCGCAGCAAAGACGTTTTCCCCGAGCCGGAGTGGCCGAACAGGGCGGTGACGCCACGGCCGGGCATGCTCACGTCCACGTCCAGGTTGAACTGGGGGTAGTCCAGGCGCAGGCGGGCGAGGATCTCGTTCATCGCCGCCTCACTTCACGCCGGTGCCGAGCACCGCCCGTGGGTTAAAGGCATACAGGGCGAACAGTACGACGAAGGAGAACACCACCATCAGCAGCGACAGGCTGTGGGCGCCGGCGTAGTCCAGCGCCTCCACATGGTCGTAGATCTGTACCGATACCACCTGGGTCTCCCCCGGAATATTGCCGCCGATCATCAGCACCACGCCGAACTCGCCGACGGTGTGGGCAAAACCCAGCACCGCCGCGGTGAGCAGACCGGGCCGCGCCTGCGGCAGCACCACGGAAAAGAAACGGTCCAGCGGCCCGGCGCGCAGGGTAGCGGCAACCTCCAGCGGACGCTGGCCGAAGGCCTCAATGGCGTTCTGGATCGGCTGCACGACGAAGGGCAGGGAGTACACCACGGAGGCCAGCACCAGCCCGCTGAAAGTGAACGGCAAAACGCCCAGCCCCAGCGCCTGGGTCAGCTCGCCCAGCGGCCCGTTCGGCCCCATAAAAACCAGCAGGTAGAAGCCGAGCACACTGGGCGGCAGCACGATGGGCAGGGCGACCACCGCGCTCACCGGACTCTTCCAGCGGCTGTGCGTGTTCGCCAGCCACCATGCCAGCGGTGTGCCGACCAGCAACAGCAGCAGCGTCACGCAGGTGGCGAGTTTCAGGGTCAGCCAGATGGCGGTGAGGTCGGCGGGGGAGAACGTCATGTCGGTTTCAGTGTGCGCGGATGCCGTAGCCGTAGCGCTGCACGATCTCGTGCGCCGCTTTCCCATCCAGGAAAGCGAGCAGCGCACGTGCCGCGGCATTGTCCGCGCCGCGCTGCAGCAAGACCGCGTCCTGGGCGATAGGGTCATGCAATTCTGCGGGCACCACCCAGGCATCCGCGGGTGCGGCGCCCTGGTCGATCACCTGGGACAGGGCGACAAAGCCGAGGTCCGCGTTGCCGCTGGCGACGAACTGGTAGGTCTGGGCGATGTTCTCGCCGCTGACCAGCTTTGGTTTCGCCGCCGCGGCAACCTGCTCGGCGACCAGCACCTGCAGTGCCGCCGCACCGTAGGGGGCGACGCGGGGGTTGGCGATGGCCAGTCGCCGGTAGTCTCCCGAGCGCAGGCGCGCGCGCGGGTCGGCGGCACCGGGCGACCACAGTGCCAGGGTGCCGATGGCATAGGTGAAGCGCGAACCATCCACGGCGAGTCCGGCCTCCAGCAGCGCGTCCGGCTTGGCGGTGTCCGCGGACAGGAAGACGTCGTAGGGCGCGCCGTTCACCACCTGCGCGAACAGCTTGCCGGAGGAGCCGAAGCTCAGCACCACGCGGTGGCCGCTCTGTTGCTCGAAGGCGGCGGCGATCTCGCGCATGGGAGCGGTGAAATTGGCGGCAACCGCCGCGCGCACCTGGCCGGCGGCGACGCCCGCAGACCAGCTGACGCAAGCCAGGAAGATGGCCAGCAAGCCGGCCAGAGGGTGTCGCATGTCGTGTTCCCCGGTGATGACGCGTATCGGGCATGGCGTGTGCCGCGGCAATGAGCCGGACTTCGCGGTACTGCCCCTTCGCAAACCTGCACAAGCCGAAGCAAATCCCGGGCCGTGCCGGCCAGTGCGCAGTATAGCGATTCAAGCTGCTGATTCTAAAGCACTTGCGCGACTGGCGCTGGCAAGCCCCGTGGGAGTTTGTCGGAAACCCGACGCGCCCCGGCAGTGCCAGCCCCGGGCGAGTCGTGACGATTGTCGCGTTTGCTGCAATGCCCCCGCACTGTCGCAACAATGACACCCGACAAAGCACAGAAAACTGAATAAAAACAGAGAGGTAAGTGTATGGCCCGGGTATTGCAACCACCCCGTAAAGGGCGCGCCGTGTGCGCCCGCCAACGATGGGTGCTAGCCGATGAAAGCCAAGGACATCGCCGAACTGCTGGACGAACCGGCCTGCGAGCACAACAAGAAGGAGAAATCCGGTTGTGCCAAGCCCAAGCCGGGGGCTTCCGCGGGTGGCTGTGCCTTCGACGGCGCGCAGATTGCGCTGCTGCCGATCGCCGATGTCGCGCACATCGTGCACGGGCCGATCGCCTGCGCCGGCAGTTCCTGGGATAACCGCGGCACCCGCTCCAGCGGCCCGGACCTGTACCGCATCGGCATGACCACCGACCTCACCGAGCAGGATGTGGTCATGGGGCGCGGCGAGAAGCGCCTGTTCCATTCCATCAAGCAGGCCATCGACGACTACGCGCCGCCGGCGGTGTTCGTCTACAACACCTGCGTACCCGCCCTGGTAGGCGACGACGTCGATGCCGTGTGCAAGGCCGCCGAGGAACGCTGGGGCGTACCGGTTGTCCCGGTGGATGCCGCCGGCTTCTACGGCACCAAGAACCTCGGCAACCGCATTGCCGGCGACGCCATGGTCAAGCACGTGATCGGCACCCGCGACCCGGACCCCCTGCCGCAGGGCAGCGAGCGCGAGGGCATCACCGTGCACGACGTCAACCTGGTCGGCGAGTACAACATCGCCGGCGAGTTCTGGTACGTGCTGCCGCTGCTCGACGAACTGGGCATCCGCGTGCTGTGCACGCTGTCCGGCGACGCGCGCTTTCGCGAGGTGCAGACCATGCACCGCGCCGAGGTGAACATGATGGTGTGCTCCAAGGCCATGCTCAACGTGGCGCGCAAGATGGAGGACACATTCGGCATTCCCTGGTTCGAGGGCAGCTTCTACGGCATCACCGACACCTCCCAGGCGCTGCGCGATTTCGCCCGCCTGATCGGCGACCCGGACCTGAGCGCACGCACCGAGGCGCTGATCGAGCGCGAGGAAGCGCGTATCCGCGCAGCCCTGGAACCCTGGCGGCAGCGCCTGGAGGGCAAGCGTGTGCTGCTCTACACTGGCGGCGTGAAGTCCTGGTCGGTGATCTCCGCGCTGCAGGACCTGGGCATGAAGGTGGTCGCCACCGGCACCAAGAAATCCACCGAGGAAGATAAGGCGCGCATCCGCGAACTGATGGGTGACGACGTCAAGATGCTCGACGAGGGGAACCCGAAAGTGCTGCTGCAGACGGTGGCGGACTACCAGGCGGACATCCTCATCGCCGGCGGGCGCAACATGTATACCGCGCTCAAGGCGCGCATCCCGTTCCTCGATATCAACCAGGAGCGCGAGTTCGGCTACGCCGGCTACGACGGCATGCTGGAACTGGTGCGCCAGCTGGCGCTGACCCTGGAGAGCCCGGTGTGGGAGGCGGTGCGCAAGCCCGCGCCCTGGGCGGCAGGTGCCGGCACGGCACTGACGGCGGAGGGCTGAGACCATGACGGAAATTCTCAAGCGCAAGAAAGCCCTGTCGGTCAGCCCGCTGAAAACCAGCCAGACGGTGGGCGCGGCGCTCGCCTTCCTCGGCGTCAACCGCGCCATGCCGCTGATGCACGGTTCGCAGGGCTGCACCGCCTTCGCCAAGGTGTTTTTTGTGCGGCACTTTCGCGAGCCGATTCCGCTGCAGACCACGGCCATGGACCAGGTCAGCTCGGTGATGGGCGCCGACGACAATATCGTCGAGGCCCTGCGCACCATCAGCGACAAGAACAAGCCGGCGATTATCGGCCTGGTCACCACGGGACTCGCCGAGACCCAGGGCGCGGACATTCGCCGCGCCGTCTACGAGTTTCGCACGGCACACCCGGAATTCGACGAGGTCGCCGTGGTCGCGGTCAACACCCCGGACTTCAGCGGCAGCTTCGAGAGCGGCTACGCGCTGGCGGTGCGCGGCATCATCGAGGCCCTGGTACCGGAAGACAGCAGCCGGGTTGGCCTGCGCCAGCGCCAGGTCAACGTGCTGTGCGGCGCCAACCTGACCCCGGGCGACATCGAGTTCGTGACTGAAAGTATCGAGAGCTTCGGCCTGCGCGCACTGCTCATCCCGGACCTGTCCGGTTCCCTCGACGGTCACCTCGAGGAGAACGAGTACAACGCACTGACCACCGGCGGTGTGGCCGTGGATGATATCGCCACCGCCGGCGAGAGCATCGCCACCCTGGCCGTTGGCGAGAGTATGCACAATGCCGCCGGCGTGCTGGAAAAGCGCAGCGGCGTGCCCAGCCACCTGTTCGGCCACCTGATGGGGCTGGAGGAAGTGGACGACTGGTTCATGGCCCTGGCCGAGATCAGCGGCAACCCGGTGCCGCAGCGCTGGCAGAAGCAGCGCCGCCAGCTGCAGGACGCGATGCTGGATACCCATTTCATGATCGGCCACTCGCGGGTGGCGATCGCCGCGGACCCGGACCTGCTGGTCGGCTTCAACCGCCTGGTGGCGGGCATGGGCGCCGAGACCGTCGCCGCGGTGGTGCCGGCCAAGGGGCCGGGCCTGCTCAACAGCGGCCTGGAGCAGGTGCAGGTGGGCGACCTCGAGGATCTCGAGAAGCTGGCCAACGAGCGCGCCGCGCAACTGCTGCTGGCCAACAGCCACGGCGTGGAGAGCGCCGCGCGCCTGGGCGTGCCCATCCTGCGTGTGGGCTTTCCACAGTACGACCTGGTCGGCGGCTTCCAGCGCTGCTGGTTCGGCTACCGCGGCTCGGCGCAGGCGCTGTTCGACCTCGCCAACCTGGTCATGAGCCACCACCAGGAGACCTCGCCGTACTACTCCATCTACGCCCAGAAGCCGGGCGAGGGCGCTGTGCTGATGCCCGCCAGCCAGTGGAGGCACTGATGAGCGAGGTGACCCGGCAACTGCGCGTACTGGACGACAGCGAAGACCGGCAGCTGCTCAAGGTGGCTTTCGCCACCTCCGACCGCCAGGTGGTGAACCAGCATTTCGGTTCGGCGCGCTCCTTTGCCATCTACGGCGTGGGCCTGGACGAGGCGCGCCTGCTCACGGTCACCGAATTCGGCGACCTGGCCCAGGACGGCAACGAGGACAAGCTGGCGATCAAGCTGGAAACGCTGCAGGAATGCATCGCCGTGTACTGTCGCGCCTGCGGTGCCTCCGCGGTACGCCAGCTGCTGGCGCTCGGTGTGCAGCCGGTGAAGGTCAGCGAGGGCGCCCAGATCGCGCCGTTGATCGCGGCCCTGCAGCAGGAATTGAAAGAGGGACCGTCGAGCTGGCTGGCCAAGGCGATCAAACGCAACCAGGTCGCCGACGACAATCGATTCGACGCCATGGAGTCCGAGGGCTGGCTGGACTAGTCCCGCCCGCGGCCAACACGAACCAACCGTATACAGAGTATCGAGGTGCATATGAGCGAAGCAGTTTTGCAGGAAAGCGACGACCTGATCGGCCACCCGGCAGTGCGTCAGATCGTCACCCAGTTACGCGCACTGGACAGCTACGGGACCTACGACACCTGGCCCGACTTCAAGGTGCTGGACCCGATGATCCTGACCAAGGAACGCCGCCGCGAAATCCCCGTTGTCGGCGACCCGGACGAGACCACCATCTCGCGCCTGAAGGCCTACTACAACGCGATCGCCGCGGGCATCGAGCGCGAGGTCGAACTGATGGCGGTGCCGGTGGTGAACCTGTCACACGAAGGCTTTGGCAAGGGCCTGATCCTGGTCGGCCGCCTGGTGGTGCTCAACCGCACCCTGCGCGATGTGCACCGCTTCGGTTTCGACTCGCTGGAGAAGCTGGTCGAGGACATGGAAAAGCAGGTCGCCCAGGCGGTTGCACTGGTCAACGCCCACCGCGACGTGGCGGAAATGTAGGAGGCACGCAGATGAACGACGAGGAAATCAAGGCGCTGAAAAAAGAAGTCAGCACCAAGAAACGTATCGCCATGGACTTCGCCTCCCAGGTGCACGACCTGGTCGAGGACCGCTTGCTGAGCGATTACGGACAACTGCCAACCCTGGCCCAGCAGACCGTCGCCGCGTGCGAGGAATGGGCTGAAACCAATGCGCGCTACAAGGCGGAAAGCGCCCGAGAGCACGCCTGAAACTGCGCGTGAAATAGCGCGCAGGCCCGGCGCCGCAGCAGCGGCGCCCGAGGGCAACCAAGCGGAGGTATGCACAGATGAGTGAAGCGGTAATTGTGGGACGCACTCGCGGTGGCGAGGAGTGGACCCCGGAGTTTGTGGTCGCGCTGGACGCCGGCCGTTGTATCGGTTGCGGCCGCTGCTACAAGGTGTGTCCCCGCGACGTGTTCGAGTTGACCGAGCGCACCGAAATGGTCGATGACGACGACGATTTCTACGATGACGACGACGAGATGATGGTCATGACCATCAAGGACGCGCTCGATTGCATCGGCTGCATGTCCTGCTCGCGGGTCTGCCCCAAGCAGTGCCATACGCACGAAGCGTTGGCGGGCGCCTGAGATGAGCCGGCCCGAGTACCACGTCTTTGTCTGTTCGCAGCAGCGCCCCGCGGGACATCCGCGCAGCAGTTGCGGCGAGAAGGGCGCCAGTGCGCTGATGCCGGTGCTGTCGCAGAGCGTGATGGCGCGCAACCTGTTGCGCAAGGTGTCCATCGTACCCACCGCCTGCCTCGGCCCGTGCAGTGAAGGCGCCAATCTGCTGGTGTTCCCCGGCGCCTACCTGTACAGCGGTGTGCAACCACAGGACGTGGAGATGATCGTCGAGCGCCATCTCGCCGGCGGTGAGCCGGTGACCGAGAAACTGGCGCCGGAGTCGGCCTGGTGAGCGCTGTGAACGGGGCGGCCCCCACGCAACAGGTGTATGCCGACGCCCTGCGCGAGCGCATGGAACTCGAGCGCCCGACGATCGCCGCACTGCGCAGCACCCTGGTCGGCGAGATGCAGCGCTTCGGCTTCGACGACCTCGCCGAAGCGCTCGGCGAACGCCTGGTCAACCCGGAACTGCGCAAGGACAGCTTCGACGGCAGCGTCTCCCTGTTCGCGGAATGGCGCACGCCCTCGGGCGCGCTGCTCGGCTACCTGCTGATTCACGGCGGTGGCCAGGTCTACGCGGAGTTCGACGTGCTGCGCCCGCACCCCTCGCGCGCGCAGTGGGTTATCGAGGCGATGACCGCCTGGGGCCAGGCCGACAACATCAAGGCGGAGCCGCGCCTGCTGCCCGCACTGGGCGACTGAACGTGGCGGGCGCACCCGCACCCGAACTCTATTCCCTGCTGCAGCAGCGCGCCGCCAGCGACGCTCGGGTGGCGCGCGTGCTATTCGGCCTTAGCTGGACGGTGGTGGAACTCGACAACGGTGCCTGCGGCCTGTGCTTCAGTCCCACCGGCGCGCCGCGCGATATCCCCTGGGCCGGTGAGCTCGCCGGTCGCCCGGTGTCCGCAATGCTCGACTGGCTGCGCAGCGATCATCCCTGCGAGATGGCCGCCGCGGTGGCCAGTGTCAACGCGGTGCTCAATTTCGAGAGTTTTTCAGAACGTGTTTCCGGCGCCTCCACCCCGACGCGGCTGCTCTGCGACGCGGCGCCGCACCTGGCCGTGTTCGAACACTTCGCCGACCAGCTGGCCGGCGCGCGCGTGGCGATCGTCGGCCGCTACCCGGGTATGCAGCGTTTCGCGGGCCGGTTCGACTACCAGTGCATCGAGCGCCGACCCGGCCCCGGGGACCTGCCCGAGGACGCCGCCGCCAGCGTGTTGCCGGCCTCGGACTGGGTGTTCGTCACCGCCAGCAGCATCGCCAACGGCACCGCGCCGCAACTGCTGGAGCTGGCGCGCGCTGCACGCGTCGTACTCATGGGCCCGAGCCTGGCCTGGATGCCCGACTGGGCACGCTTCGGCGTGGACTACCTGGCCGGTGTGCAGGTGCGCGACGCCAGCGCCCTGCGGCAGATCGTCGCCGAGGCCGGCGGTACGCGTATTTTCCGCGACGCCCTGGCCTACCAGTTGGTCCGCGTTACCGGCTGATTGCCGACAATCTCGCCGACGCTGGCGGCCGCTCTCGCTCAACTTCTGTTTCTCATCCCGTCCTCACCAGCCCGGTCCTGACACACGCGGTTCCCGCACTCACAGCCCTCGCACACCCTGTCCACTGGAACACTCGGCCCACGGGAACACACTGCCACCTGGTGCGAAACACGACGCTGATCTGGTTTGTAGCGCTTTGTCGCAAGTGCCCCCAAGGCCCTGCACACAGCGCGTGTCGCAAGTGCGACAAAGCCCTCGACAGGGACCCTCCCAAGTGTATTTTGCGACAGCCCAAAACGCCTGGCTCATAGTTGTAAGTTGCTGAATATAAACACAATAAAATTGATTTCAGCCGCTGGCACAGGCATTGCAACTCCCCTGTTACCAACCAGTTTTCCACCTCGAGGGAGCGACCACCATGCTTACATTGACCGACAGCGCCGTCAGCGCCGTACAGCGTTTCATCGATTCCGCCGACAAGCCCATCGCCGGCCTGCGCATCAAGGTCGAGGGCGGCGGTTGCTCCGGCCTGCAATACGGCATGCGCCTGGAAGAGAACGTGGCCGAGGACGACTCGGTACTCGACTTCACCGGCGTCAAGGTGCTGGTGGACGGTGACAGTGCCGGCCTGCTCGACGGTGTCACCGTCGACTTCATCGACGGCCTGGAAGGCACCGGTTTCAAATTCGAAAACCCCAACGCCTCAGGCAGCTGCGGCTGCGGCAAATCATTCACCTGCTGATCCGCTAGACCCGGTATCGGTACAACCAACAGTCACGCGCCA
Organism: Mangrovimicrobium sediminis; assembly: GCF_004745945.1. GTDB lineage: Bacteria > Pseudomonadota > Gammaproteobacteria > Pseudomonadales > Halieaceae > Mangrovimicrobium > Mangrovimicrobium sediminis. The sequence goes on from NZ_SRLE01000004.1 coordinate 60,384, forward strand.
GGAGATCTGCAATCATGTGGGATTACTCGGAAACGGTTAAGGAACACTTTTACAACCCCAAGAACGCCGGCGCGGTCGAGCAGGCCAATGCCGTCGGTGATGTCGGTTCGATCAGCTGCGGCGATGCCCTGCGCCTGACCCTGAAGGTGGACCCGGAAAACGAAGTCATCCTCGACGCCGGTTTCCAGACCTTCGGTTGTGGTTCCGCCATCGCGTCATCTTCCGCACTGACCGAGATGGTCAAGGGCAAGACCCTGGACGAGGCGCTGACCATCACCAACCAGGACATCGCTGACTTCCTCGACGGCCTGCCCCCGGAAAAAATGCACTGCTCGGTAATGGGCCGCGAAGCCCTGCAGGCGGCGGTCGCCAACTACCGCGGCGAGGAGTGGGTCGACGATCACGAAGAGGGCGCACTGATCTGCAAGTGCTTCGCCATCGACGACGTGATGATCCGCGAGACCATCCGCGAGAACAGCCTGTCCAGCGTCGAGGACGTCACCAACTACACCAAGGCGGGCGGCGGCTGCTCCTCCTGCCACGAGGGCATCGAGAACATCCTGATCGAGGAACTCGCCGCCCGCGGTGAAGTGTTCGTCGCCGCGCACGCCAAGGGCAAGAAGAAGGCACCGAAGAAGCAGGAGGCGCTGGTGTCCCTGGAGATGCCGGTCGCCGAGCCCGCTGCCGCCGAACCCGCCCCCGCGGCGCCCGCCGGCATGTCCGCCTTCCAGCGCATCAAGAAGATCGAGGCGGTGATCGAGGAGATCCGTCCCAACCTGCAGGCCGACCGCGGCGATTGCGAACTGCTCGACGTCGACGGCAAGAACATCTATGTCAGCCTGGTCGGCGCCTGCAGTGGCTGCCAGATGGCGGCGATGACTGTCGGCGGCATCCAGCAAAAAATGATCGAGGCCCTTGGCGAGTTCGTCAAGGTCATCCCCGTCGACAAGGCCAAGGCGGCCGCCCAGCAGCAGGCCCTGGCCTGAGGGAGGAGAGATCCATGTCTGATATCTACCTGGACAACAACGCAACCACCCAGTGCGACCCGCTGGTCGTCGAGGCCATGCTGCCTTACTTCAGCGAGCAGTTCGGCAACCCCTCGTCCCTGCACAGCTTCGGCAACAAGGTCGGTTTCGCCCTGAAAAAAGCGCGCAAAAGCGTGCAGAAGCTGCTCGGCGCGGAGCACGAGTCCGAGATCATCTTCACCTCCTGCGGCTCCGAATCCGACTCCACCGCGATCATGTCAGCGCTGCGGGCGCAGCCGGAGCGGCGCACCATCATCACCACCGTGGTCGAGCACCCGGCGGTACTGAACCTGTGCGAGCACCTGGAAGGCGAGGGCTACACCGTGCATCGCCTGGGCGTGGACGCCAAGGGCCGCCTGGACCTGGAAGAGTACAAGTCACTGCTCAGCGACGACGTCGCCGTGGTCAGCGTGATGTGGGCCAACAACGAAACCGGCACCATTTTCCCGATCATGGAAATGGCGACCATGGCCGACGAGGCCGGCGTCATGTTTCACACCGACGCAGTGCAGGCGGTAGGCAAGATCCCGATCGAGCTGGAGGACAGCCCGATCCACATGCTGTCGCTGTCCGGCCACAAGCTGCACGCGCCCAAGGGCGTCGGCGTGCTGTACCTGAAGCGCGGCACGCGCTTCCGCCCGCTGCTGCGCGGCGGCCACCAGGAACGCGGCCGCCGGGCCGGCACCGAGAACGTCACCGCGATCATCGGCCTCGGCGTTGCAGCCGAACTGGCCATGGCCAACATGGCCCACGAGAACACCGAGGTGAAAGCCCTGCGCGACCGCCTGCAGGAAGGCATTCTGGCCGCGGTTCCCAACGCCTTCGTCACCGGCGACCCGGACAACCGCCTGCCCAACACCCTGAATATCGCGTTCGAGTACATCGAGGGCGAGGCCATCCTGCTGCTGCTCAACAAGGTGGGCATCGCCGCCTCCAGCGGTTCCGCCTGCACCTCCGGCTCGCTGGAACCCTCCCACGTAATGAAGGCCATGGGCATTCCCTACACCGCCGCCCACGGCACCGTGCGCTTTTCCCTGTCGCGCTACAACACCGCCGAGGAAGTGGAGCGGGTGATCGAGTCGGTACCCCCGATCGTCGCCCAGCTGCGCAAGCTCTCTCCCTACTGGGGCGAGAACGGCCCGGTGGAAAATCCCGACCAGGCCTTCGCGCCGGTCTACGCCTGAGGGTCAGGGACGCTATCGTGAACCAGTCGCGGCCAGCAGTGATCATCGACGACACCACCCTGCGCGATGGTGAGCAGAGTTCCGGCGTCGCGTTCAGCGCCGAGGAAAAACTGCAGATCGCACGGCAGCTGGCGGCGATTGGCGTCCCTGAACTGGAGATCGGCATTCCCGCCATGGGCGATGAGGAGCGCGAGGTGATGCGCGCCATCACCGGGCTCGGCCTGCCGCTCTCTACCCTGGCCTGGTGTCGCATGCACGAGGCGGATCTCGCCGCGGCGGCGGGCACTGGCGTGGACATGGTCGACCTGTCGATCTCGGTTTCCGACCAGCAGATCGAACACAAGCTGCGCCGCGACCGGCGCTGGGTGCTGCGCCAGGTCGACACCATGGTGCGCCGCGCCGTCGCGCAAGGCTACGCCGTGTGTGTCGGCTGCGAGGACGCCTCGCGTGCCGACCTGGACTTCCTGGTCCGCGTCGGCGAGACCGCCGCGAACGCCGGCGCACGACGCCTGCGCTTCGCCGATACCGTGGGCATTCTCGAACCCTCCGCCGTGCAGCGCGCCTTCGGCCGGCTGCGCGCGGCGCTGGATCTCGAGCTGGAAATGCACGCCCACGACGACTTCGGCCTGGCCACCGCCAATACCCTGGCGGCGGTCGCCGCCGGTGCCACGCACATCAATACCACGGTGAACGGTCTCGGCGAACGCGCCGGCAACGCACCGCTGGAAGAGTGCGCGCTGGCGCTCAAGCACCTGCACGGCATCGATACCGGCATCGACACCCGCGGCCTGCCCGCGCTGTCGCGGCTGGTGGAAGAGGCCTCGGGCCGCGCCGTGGCCTGGCAGAAAAGCATTGTCGGCGCCGGCGTGTTCACCCACGAGGCGGGTATTCACGTCGATGGCCTGCTCAAGGATAGCCGCAACTACCAGGGGCTGGACCCGCTGGAAGTGGGCAAGCAGCACCAGCTGGTGCTGGGCAAGCACTCCGGCGGCCGCATGCTGCGCGAGGCCTACCGCGAACTGAATATCGAATTACTCGACTGGCAGGTGCCGGCGCTGTTGTCCCAGGTGCGTGTCCTGGTGACCGCGACCAAGCGCAGCCCACTGCCGGATGAACTCATGGACCTGTACATGGCCATCGACGCCCTCGCCAGCGAGGCGGCGGTGGATGCGCCAGGCTTGGGAGGTTTCGCATGTCACACAGCACAGCCGATAGCACTCTGATCGAGGAACAACCGCGCATGGGCCTGTGGCGCCAGTGGCGCGACGACATCGCCTGCGTGTTCGAGCGCGACCCCGCGGCGCGCACTTCCCTCGAAGTCCTGGCCACCTATCCCGGCGTGCACGCGGTGATGATGCACCGCCTCAGCCACCGCCTGTGGCAGCGCGGCTGGCGCTTCGCCGCGCGCTGGCTGTCGGCCATCGGTCGCTTCATCAGCAACGTGGACATCCACCCCGGCGCACAGATTGGCGCGCGCTTCTTCATCGACCACGGCGCCTGCGTGGTGATCGGCGAGACTGCCATCATCGGCGACAACGTCACCCTCTACCACGGCGTGACCCTCGGCGGCACCAGTTGGAACAAGGGCAAGCGCCATCCCACGCTGGAGGACGGCGTGCTGGTCGGCGCCGGCGCCAAGATCCTCGGCAACATCGTGGTCGGCCGCAATGCCCGCGTCGGCGCCAACTCGGTGGTAGTCGATGCGGTCCCCGCCGGCTGCACGGTGGTGGGTATTCCCGGCAAGGTAGTGAAGGTGCGCAGCGCCGGTACCCCCAACCCCTACGGCGTGGACCTGGATCACCACCTGATTCCGGACCCGGTGTCCAAGGTTATCGCCTGCCTGCTGGACCGCATCGATGCACTGGAAATCCAGGTGCAGGGTGCGCGCGAGGTGATTGCCGCGGAACTGGACTGCGATCCGGACAACGAGATTTGTGAACACGATTGCACCCGCGGCATGGCGGTCAATCACTAGGCCTTTCAGCTAACGCGGATTACCAGGCGAACGCCAGCGAGGAACGGGAGAACGTCTATGGACCTGCAGGATTTCGAAGCCCAGTCGCTGTACTTCGACCGACCCATGGCGGCGGAAGTGGAAACGCTGCTGCAGGAGGCCTCCGAGGTCTACGCCGAGGGCCGCGCCGAACCGCTGCTGCTCAAGGCCTACGCCCTGGACCCGGGCAACCTCAGCGTGCTGGTCGCGTTGTACCGGTTTTACTACTACCAGCACCGCTACGCCGACGCCATCGATATTGCCGACCAGGTGATGCGCGAAGTGGCGCCGATGATCGATTTCCCCGGGCACTGGACCGAGATTTCCGGCGCCAACCTGGCCAACGGCCTGATGAAGTCCTTCACCCAGGTGCGCTTCTACCTGCTGGCGCTCAAGGGCGCCGCCTACCTGCACCTGCGCCGCGGCGAGATCGAGCAGGGTGTGCGCATGCTCAACAAGGTTATCGAACTGGACAGCCGGGACCGTCTCGGCGCCGGTGCCCTGCTGCGCGCCATGGGACCGGCCGCGATCTCCGCAGGGCCCGTGGCGAAGGTCGAGGCCTGCGCGGTCTGAACCCATCAACTGAACGAGGTGACACCATGAACGACGATACGCTGGAACTGGAAGACGCCCTGGAAGAACTCAGCTCGGCGGAGGATTTCCTGCTCTACTTCGGGGTCGAGTTCGAACCGTCGGTAGTGCAGGTCAATCGCCTGCACATCATGCAGCGCTTCCACGACTACCTCGGCCAGAGCGAGACCAGCCTGGAGGAGTACACCGGCAACGAGGAGGCCATGCGCGCCGCCTACGCCGCGCTCCTGCAGCGCGCCTACCAGGATTTCGTCGACTCCGATGCGCTGACGGAAAAAGTGTTCAAGGTATTCAAGATGCAGGGCCCGCAGACCACGTTTGTCTCCGCGGATTCCCTGCTGCAGGGCTGAGGCCCGGGAGAGCGCCATGCAGCCCCGATTCGAATACGGCGAGGAAGTCCGCCTGGTCCGCAACGTACGCAACGACGGTACCTACCCGGGTATGGACGTGGGCGCACTGCTGATCAAGCGCGGCGCCGTGGGCTGCGTCTACGATGTGGGCACCTACCTGCAGGACCAGTTGATCTACCGCGTGCATTTCATCGGCGAGGGCCGCACCGTGGGCTGTCGCGAGGAAGAACTGATCCCGGTGGATGCCGAGTGGATCCAGAACCGCTTCGAGTTTCGCGACAAGGTGCGTGCCGCCGCGTCGCTGGCCATCGACGGCGAGGTGATTGTCGCCGCCGGCGACGAGGGCGAGGTGCAGAAAGTGCTGCGCGAACCCGGCCGCATTTTCTATCACGCGCGCTTCGGCGAGCGCACGTTCCTGGTACCCGAGCAGTCGCTGCTCGCACTGGAGGAAGAGCAAGATGCCTGAGCTGAACAGCGAACCCCAGCGCGCCAGCGTCAACTATCGCCTGCTGCGCATCGCCACCGAGCGTTTCGAGCGACCGCCGGCTGCCCTGGAAGAAGCGCAGTATGTCGAGGTGCGCAACATCGCCGCCCGCGAATACCTGATCGAACAGGCGGTGCTTTCGGCACCGGAAGCGGCGGATATCGTGATACCCGAATCGCAGCTGGACCACGCCGTGGAACAGATTCGCGCGCGCTACGGCGATGACGAGGCGTTCCAGGCGGAATTGCAAAGCAACGGCCTGGGCGTGCGTGAACTGCGCCTGGCCCTGGAGCGCGAGTTGCGCGTGGAGGCCGTACTGGCGAAAGTCGGCGCGCGTGCACCGCAGGTCGAGGATACCGAGGTCAATCTTTTTTACTACATGAACCGCGACCGTTTCCGCCGCCCGGAAACACGGGTGGCGCGGCACATCCTGGTGACTGTGAACCCGGAGTTTGTCGAGAACACGCGCGAGGAGGCGGGCCGCCGCATCGAGCAGATCCGCCGCCGCGTGCTCAAGAACCCGGCGCGCTTCAGCGAGCAGGCGAGCAAGCACTCCGAGTGCCCGACCTCACTGCAGGGCGGCCTGCTCGGCGAGGTGCAGCGCGACAACCTGTACCCGGAACTGGATGCCGTGTTGTTCGGGATGCGCGAGGGGCAGGTGAGCGAGGTGATCGAATCCCCCGTGGGCCTGCACGTGCTGTTGTGCGAGAAGATCCGTCCCGCCGGCCCCGTCCCGCTGCGCGAGGTGGCCGGCCGCCTGCGCGAGCAGATGCAGGAAAAGCAGAGCTCGCGCTTCGTTAAACGCTGGATACAGCAGGCCCTGGACGCGCCGGCACAGGCGCCCGTCGACCGGGCCAGGGAGTTAGCATGAGCGAAGCCGAACCCGTAAAGAGCGAACCGCTGTCCTGTTCCTTCTGCGGCGTGGAGAAATCCGCGAGTGTACCGCTGATCGCCGGCAACAACGGCCACATCTGTGAGCAGTGCGTGAAGCTCGCCCACCAGGTGGTGAGCAGTTGGGGGCGCAAGGCCGTACTGGTGCGCCCGGAGCTGAAGGCGCCCGCCGAGATCAAGGCACACCTCGACAAGTACATCATCGGCCAGGAGGACGCCAAGCGCATTCTCTCGGTGGCCCTGTACAACCACTACCTGCGCCTCAACCACCAGCACGAGGAACTGCCGGACTTCAACGCCGGCCATCCCGAGCGCGAATCGGTAGAGGTGGAAAAATCCAACGTGTTGATGACCGGTCCCTCCGGCGCGGGCAAGACCCTGCTGGTGAAGACCCTGTCACGCATCATCGGCGTGCCCTTCGTGATCGGCGACGCCACCTCACTGACCCAGGCTGGTTACGTTGGCCAGGACGTGGAGAGCCTGCTCAAGCGGCTGCTCGAGGCCGCGGACTGGGATACACGCCAGGCTGAGTGGGGCATCGTCTACATCGACGAGATCGACAAGATCGCCCGTCGCGGCGAAGGCGGCACCGCGGTGCGTGACATCTCCGGGGAGGGCGTGCAGCAGGCCCTGCTGAAGATGATCGAGGGTAGCGAGGTACGCGTCACCCGGCCGGGGCAGCGCGAGGGCCACGGCGAGGAAATCCAGCTCAACACCCAGAACATCCTGTTTATCGTCGGCGGCGCCTTCCCCGGCCTCGTCGAACTGGTGAGCAAGCGGCTGCAGCCGAGCGATGCCGGCATCGGCTTCAACGCGCCCCTGCGCGAGGAGTGCAGCTTCGACAACAACGAACTGCTCGCCGCCCTGCACCCGGAAGATCTGCAGCGCTTCGGCCTCATCCCGGAGTTCATCGGCCGTTTCCCGGTCGTCACCTTCCTGCAGGAGCTGGATGTCGAAGCGCTCAAGCGCATCCTCGTCGAACCGCGCAATGCACTGGTCAAGCAGTACCGCCGCCTGTTCTCCTACCAGGGCGTGGAACTCGAGTTCAGCGACGCCGCAATCTCCCACGTCGCCGAACAGGCCGTTGAACGCGGCACCGGCGCCCGTGGCCTGCGTGCACTGCTCGAAAGCGCCCTGTGCCAGACGATGTTCGAGCTGCCCTCGCTGCAGCTCGCCGCCTGTCGCGTCGAGCTGGTCGAGGAGGAGGGCGCCGAACCGCGCCTGGCGGTCGAACGGGTCATGTCCACTGCTTCGGTCGATGAGGATACTCAATCCACGCCTGCGGCTGCGGCTGCGGCTTCGGTTTCGTCCTGAGCTGCGTCGGTCTGTGTCGCGGGTACATGCCCCTTCTCGCGAGATACCGGACGCTCGGGTGACGGGCTCTACCCGGCGGCCGGCCAGCGGCGGGTGCCTTCGCTGAACGGACTGGCGCCCCTCCGGGGTGCCCTCAGTCGGTCGCGAGCCTGAAAGCGCTTCGCTGTCTCGCTCCACTCCCTCGGCGCCATCCTGATTGTTCCGCGAAAGCACCCGCCACTGGCCGGCCTTGTATCGGGTTGGCTGGTGAGGTCGAGGATTTGATCGTGGGTGATGTCTGTTGTGCCTGCCAGCGAGGTGTCCGGTGCTGGCAGGCCGTCGGGTAGCCTCCTGGATGCGCGCCTGCTTGATACCCGAAGCCCGAAGCCCGAAGAACGCCAAACAAAAAACGCCGACGTCACGCCGGCGTTTTTCAAGAAAATCCGCCAGGGTAGTCTCCAGTGGAGATCAACTCGTCTTGGCGTGCCCTTGCGGCAGGCCGAAGTCATCGGCGATCAGCGCCAGCCAGCTATCCAGGCGCGCCTCTGTGAGGCCTGACTGGTTGTCCAGGTCCAGGCCGAGCCTGCGGCTGCGGCTGCGGCTTCGGTTTCGTCCTGAGCCTCACCGGGCTCACGCGGAATTCTCCATGCCCCCTGTCCGGGAACGCCTGGCGACAAAGCGCAGCGTTCCCGACTGAAATGGCAGGTCCCGTATTAGACGGTAGCTCCAGACAGCAAACGGCACTCTCCAGCACAAACCTCGAAATCCCCAGCTCACCCAAAGCCAGGACTGCCAGTGCCGCATGCCTTCGCGGAACAATCAGGATGGCGCCGAGGGAGTGGAGCGAGACAGCGAAGCGCTTTCAGGCTCGCGACCGACTGAGGGCACCCCGGAGGGGCGCCAGTCCGTTCGGCGAAGGCATGCGGCGCTGGCAGGCCGCCGGGTAGCCTCCCGGGTGCGCGCCTACTTGATGCCCGAAGCCCGAAGCTCTGGGAGCCCCAAACAAAAAACGCCGACGTCACGCCGGCGTTCTTCAACAAATTCCGCCAGGGTAGTCCCCGGCGGAGAGTCTCTCCTGGCGGAGATCAGCTCGCCTTGGCGTGCACTTCCGGCAGGCCGAAATCGTCGGCGATCAGCGCCAGCCAGCTGTCCAGGCGCGCCTCGGTGAGGCCGGCCTGGTTGTCCAGGTCCAGGGCCAGGCCGACGAACTTGCCGTCCAGCAGGGCTTCGGAGTGTTCGAACTCGTAGCCGTCGGTCGGCCAGGCGCCGACCACCTTGCCGCCACGCTCGGTGACGAACTCGTAGATTTCCATCATCGCGTCGACGAACTCGTCGGTATAGCCGACCTGGTCGCCGAGGCCGTAGATGGCCACGGTCTTGCCGGTGAAGTCCACTTCCTCGACCTGCGGCAGGAACTCTTCCCAGCTCTCGCTTTCGCAGTCGGCGGAGAGTCCCGGCAGCAGCCCTTCGCCGAGGGTCGGGGTACCCAGGATCAGGTATTCGTAGGAGGAGATCTCCTCCAGGCTGGCGCGGTTCACGTTCACCGGCTTCGCCATCGTCTCGTCATCGAAACGGTTCTTGATCATCTTGGCTACTTTGCGGGTCTTGCCCGTGTCCGTGCCGAAAAAAATTCCGATTTTGGCCATTGTCGTGTACCTCACCTGTGGTTCGCTGCGGTTGCTGAAACTGCCGGGGCGCGAGTGCCTGTGCGGGCGGTGCGCCGCCTCCCTGACCCTCTAGTTGCACGTGGCGTGCCACCTGCTGGCGCAATCCGGAATCTGCTAACTGGCTGTTATATTTGAATATTTATAGGTAGGTGTGGGTGCTGTGGGCACCCCTGTCGCAAACCCGACAAGCGCTCCGGCGGGGGTTTTTGCCCTTTGTCGCAAAGTCGACAGGGTGAAATTTAAGGCGTGGAATGCTCGTGGCAGGGGTAAATCGGGGCGTGTCGCTGCCGAAAGAATCCGTATCCCGAGGAGAAAGCGATGCGTCATCCCAACCCCAAAGCCATGGGCTACGCCACCCAGGTCGAACCGCAGCAGCGACAAGAGAGCAGGCCAGTGTCACACGAGAACGTCAACGGAATGTCGATCCACCAGCGGATTACCGCGATCCTCAATCCCAAGCCTGAGGCACACCTGTTCGAGGCGGAGGTCACGCCCACCCCTACCGTGGCCGACGAGGGTGGGGAGATCGGCGAGCTGGAATACGAGCTGGCGCGGGCAGAGAAGGCCCTGCACGAGGCCCAGTCCCGGGTCGACAGCCTGCGCGCACGGCTGGCCAGCGCCCAGGGCCGGCCGCGGGCGCTGGTCTAGGCCGGCGCGTCCACCTGTGCTTCCGGCGCGGCGCGCGCGAAAGCGGGCTGCGCCAAGCAGTAATCCACCACCGCGTTGATCCGCGGGAAAGGTGTCATCACGACCTCGAAACGCCGCGCGTTGTACACCATGGGTACCAGGCAGACATCCGCCAGGGTCGGCCCATCCCCAAAGCAGTAATCCCCCGCAGTTTCCGCCAGCACTGTCTCCACCGCCTGAAAGCCGCGGTGCATCCACGTCGAATACCAGTCGAGGACCTGGGCCTCGCTGGCGTCGAAGTGTTCGCGCAGGTAGTTGGGAATGGCCATGTTGCACAGCGGGTGAATGTCGCAGGCGATGCAGCCCACTACCGAGCGCACCCGCGCGCGCCGTGCGGGATCGGCGGGCAGTAGCGGCGGCTGTGGGTGGGTTTCCTCGAGCCACTCCAGCAGCGCCACCGACTGGCCGATGACCTCGCCGCCGGGCAACTCCATGGCCGGCACCAGCCCCTGCGGATTGCGCGCCAGGTAGTCCGGCGACTTGTGTTCGCCGGCCATCAGGTCGACCGGGATGTATTCGGGTTGCAGGCCCTTGAGGTTGAGCGCGATGCGCACGCGAAAGGCGGCGGAGGATCGGTAGAACGCATACAGTTTCACGTTTGCAGCCTCCCGGCGGCGGTTGCCGCGTTGAGTGTCAGCCGACGTCCGCCAGCGCTTCGCGGTCCTCGGTCTCCCAGCGTATCTCGGTCTCCGGCGGCAGGGAACTGGCCAGCTGCATGCGACCGGCCCGGGTCCACTGGGCGAGGGTGTGCCCGCTGACCGAGACCGGGATGTCCCGCGCCGGCCCGTTGAAGGATTCCAGCCCGATCCAGGTGTCGCGCCCGGAATACTTTGCCGCGTACAGGCACAGGTCGCCAAGGCGGATGATGGTCTGCCAGTCCGGCTGTTGCAGGGTGCCGCGCACCAGCGGGTAGCAGACATACCCCACCGAGCAGGTCACTGTCTCGAGGCCGTCGCCGTTGACGCGGAACGGCGTGTCGCGGATGGCGCTCATCAGGCGCTGGGCCAGGTGGCGTGCGCCGGCGTGGTCGGTGAAGCGGGCGATGGCCACGAATTCCTCGCCGCCCCAGCGCACCAGGAAGTCGGAGTGGCGGAACACCTGCTCCAGGCGTTCGCGGAACTGTATGAGCACGTCGTCGCCGGCGCTGTGGCCGTGGCGGTCGTTGACCCGCTTGAAGTGGTCGATGTCGATGAGGAAGGCTACCAGGTCCGCCTGTTCCGGGCGTGCGGTCTTGCCCGACAGCCAGCCGGCGTGCTGGCGCAGGCAGTGCTCGAGCTCGCCGTCGATCAGGCTCTCGAGGAAGTGGCGGTTGTACAGGCCGGTGAGGTTGTCGGTCAGGCTGATCAGCTCCATGCGCTGGTAAGCCTCCTCGAGCTCGCGGTTCTTGCGCGACAACTCCTCGGTGCGCGCCGCCACTTCGGTTCGCAGCCGCCGGTTGAGCCGCCACTGCAGGTAGCGCAGCAGCAGCAGGCCGAGCAGGGCGAAGGTGGCGCAGGCGGCGAGCACCCAGCCGCGGCGGTTCAGGCGCGCTTTCTCCAGTTGCGCCTCCTGCAGCTGCTGGCGGTTCTGCAGCAGCTCTATCTGCTGGCCACGGCGCAGGAACTCCGCCTGCGATTGCGCGCTGCCCATGGCCGCCACGCGGTTTTCACCGAGGATATTGGTCTCCATCGCCACATGCCGTTGCAGCGCGGCATAGGCCGATTGCCATGCGCCCTGCTGGCGGTAGGCCTCGGCGCGCAGCTTCTCCAGGTGTGACTGGTCGTGGCGCTGGCCGACGTCGCGGGCGCGCTCGATGCCCTCGTCGATATAGGCCTGGGCCAGGTCCGGTTCGCCGCGGCGCAGGGCGATTTCCCCGGCGGTCTCCAGGCCATCGATCAGCAGGCTGTTGAACTGACCCGCGCGGGAGCGCTGGATGACGCCGTCGATGATGCCTGCTGCCGTGTCCAGGTTACCCTGGGCCAGGGCCAGCTCGGCGAGCAGGCTGCGCGACCAGTCGACGTCGCGTGGTGCGGGGATCGATTGGAACAGGCGCAACGCCTCGTCCAGGTGTTCGCGCGCCTGTTTGTAATCGCCCATGGCGGTGAACACCACGCCCAGCTTGTTGTTGGTGTAGGCGATGTTGCCCACGTCGCCGGAGGCCAGGTCCAGTTGCAGAACGTCCTGGAAGTAGCCGAGGGCAGAGGGGTAATCGCCGATCACCACGTACAGGTGGCCGAGGTTGTAGATATCGCTGGCCGCGGCCTCGCTGTCGTCCAGGGCAGAGTGGATTTCCAGGGCCTGCAGGTGGGCGTTGAGGGCCGGTTCGTACTGGCCGACCCGCTCCAGGGTGGTGCCGATGTTGCTGTAGGTATCGCCGATCGCGCCCTGGTCGCGCAGTTCCAGGTAGATTTCCATCGCCCGGTAGGCCTCATCCAGCGCCGCCTGGTAGCGCGCCTGGAAGCGATACACCTGGCCGAGCAGCGTGTGCGCGCGGGCTTGCAGGCGCGGTTCGCCGGTGGCGGCGGCAATGCTGAAGGCCGGTTCGAGATAGCCCAGGGCCGCCGGGTAGTCGTTGCGGTCGCGGGCATTGGCCGCCAGTTCGAGCAGGGCGCGGCCCTCGTCCTCGCGCGCCCCGCCGGCGCGGGACACGTCGAGCAGGGTGTTGGCCAGTTGGTCTGCTTTTGCCAGGTCGCCCTCGCGGCGGGCGGCCTCGATGGTGGGAATCGGCCCGGTCTCCGGCACGGGTTCGTCCGCCAGCGCGGCACCCGTGCAGAGAACACAGGCGAGCGATAGCCCACGCAACAACATCAGCGCGCACGGCAACAGGCCTGCTATTGTCCGGACATAACACATCGGTCGCGGATGAGTCCCTGGGCAAATCCGGCACCGTATCATTTGGCGGAATGCCGGGGCAACGCGAAGTTGCGCAAATCTACAGAAAGTCCTCCCGCCGCGCCCTTTACGACCGGTTGGGGCTTTGGAACAATACGCGACCTTCGCCACCTCGAACCCCACGGACCGAGCCCATGCCCGAGTACGCCAGCGCCGCGGACGCCTGCGACGCCTATATCCTGTCTTTCAAGTGCCCCGACCGCATCGGCGTGGTGGCGCTGTACTCGGGCCTGCTCTACGCAGTCGAGGCGAACATCACCGAGGTCTCGAACTACTCCGACCCGGTTACCCGCACCTTCTTCCTGCGCTGCGTCTTCGATATCAGTGGCATCACCGTGGATTTCGAGGAGTTCACCGCGCGCCTGGCGGCGCTGGCCGCCGAACTCGACATGGAGTACACGCTGCGCTGCGTCGCCGAGCGGCCGCGGGTGATGCTGGCGGTCTCCAAGTACGATCACTGCCTGAGTGCGCTGCTCACCAAGTGGCGCGCTGGGGCGCTGCCGGCGAATATCGTGGGCGTGGTTAGCAACCACGAGGATTGCCGCGAACTGAGCGAGTGGTACGGCCTGCCGTATCACCACCTGCCGATCACCCGCGAGACCAAGCCGCAGCAGGAGACGGCGATGCTCGAGGTGTTCGAGGCGGCGGGCGGCGACCTGCTGGTGCTCGCCCGCTACATGCAGATTCTCTCCGACACCCTGTGCGAGAAGCTGCGCGGCCGCGCGATCAACATCCATCACTCCTTCCTGCCCGGCTTCAAGGGTGCCAAGCCCTACCACCAGGCCTATGAGCGCGGGGTCAAGGTGATCGGCGCCACCGCCCATTACGTCACCCCGGACCTCGACGAGGGCCCGATCATCGCCCAGGAGGTGCGCCCCATCGACCACGAGATTTCGGTGGAGCAAATGGTGCACCTGGGCCATGATATTGAATCGGCGGCCCTGTCCCAGGCCGTGCGCCTGCACTGCGAGCAGCGCGTTATCCTCAACGGCCAGCGCACGGTTATCCTCTGATCCTCCCCGCGAGGGGGGATATCCAGTTGCCTGCGGGGGAGCGGACAATGGCGCCCCTTTTGGAGGTGACACCGTGGCTGAATCCCTCGATACCCTGCGCCAGCGCATTCGCGCGGCCACCTTTGCCGACGAACCCGCGATCATGCGCGAGCTGCTCGAGGCCACCAGCCTCGACGGCGCCCAGCGCCGGGCGGTGCGCGCCGAAGCCATCGCCCTGGTCGAGCGTTGCCGGGGCGAGAGTCATCGCGCCGGTACCCTGGACGCCTTCATGCAGGAATTCGGGCTGTCCAACCAGGAGGGTATCGCCCTCATGTGCCTGGCCGAGTCGCTGCTGCGGGTGCCTGACGAGGAGACCGCGGACCGGCTGATCGCCGAGAAGATCCACTCCGGCGACTGGGCCGCGCACCGTGGCAAGTCCAGCTCCGCCTTCGTCAATGCGTCCGTGTGGGGGCTGATGCTCACCGGTCGCATCATCCCCCTGGATAGCGAGACCCAGGCCAACCCGCCGTCGCTGATGCGCCGGCTGGTGGCCTCGATGGGCGAGCCGGTGGTGCGTCGCGCGGTGTTGCAGGCCATGCGTATCCTCGGCGGCCAGTACGTGCTCGGGCGCGATATTCGCGAGGCCCTGCGCCGCGGCCGCGGTGACGAGCACCAGGGCAGCCGCTATTCCTTCGACATGCTCGGTGAGGGCGCGCGCACCGACGCCGATGCCCAGCGCTACCACGCCGCCTACGCGGCGGCCATCGAGGTGATCGCCAGCGATGCGGGTGGTGGCGTGGAAAGCGCCAACGGCATCTCGGTCAAGCTCTCCGCGCTGCATCCGCGCTACGCCTACCGGCAGCGCGAGCGGGTGCTGGCCGAACTGCTGCCGCGGGTGCAGTCGTTGGCGCAGATGGCGCGCGCAGGCAACATCGGTTTCAGTATCGACGCCGAGGAGTGCGACCGCCTGGACCTGTCCCTGGACCTGTTCGCCGCGCTCGCCCGCGACCCGGCCCTGGCCGGCTGGGACGGCCTCGGCTTCGTGCTGCAGGCCTACCAGAAGCGCGCGGTCCACGTCGCCCGCTGGCTGGCCGCGCTGGCGCGCGAGAGCGGCCGGCGCATTATGGTGCGCCTGGTCAAGGGCGCCTACTGGGACAGCGAGATCAAGCACGCCCAGGAGCAGGGCCTGGTTGACTACCCGGTGTTCACCCGCAAGTGCCACACCGACCTCTCCTACGAGGTGTGCGCCGGTGAACTGCTCGCGGCGCAGGATTGCATCTACCCCCAGTTCGCCACCCACAACGCCTACACGGTCTCGCTGGTGCGGGCACTCACCGCACGCGGCGGACGCTTCGAGTTCCAGCGCCTGCATGGCATGGGTCACCTGCTCTACGACCAGTTGCTCGCTGCAGCGCCGGACACGCCGGTGCGGGTTTACGCGCCGGTGGGCAGCCACCGCGACCTGCTGCCCTACCTGGTGCGCCGCCTGTTGGAGAACGGCGCCAACAGCTCCTTCGTCAACCGCTTCCTGGACGAAGACGTACCGGCGGAAACCCTGCTTGGCGACCCGCGCGAGGATACCTGCGCGCAGCCCGCGCTGCGTCACGCGCAGATCCCGGCGCCGCGGGAACTCTATGCACAGGCGCCACAGCCCTGGCGCAACTCCGCGGGTTTCGACCTGGCGGACCCGCAGGCGCTGGCGCCCCTGCTGCAGGCGGTGGACAGCGTGCGCGGGCAGCGCTTCAGCGCGGCGCCACTGGTCGGCGGCGTGGCGTGTCCGGGCGGCCCGGTGCACGATGTTCGCAACCCCGCGAACACCGCGGTGGTGGTTGGGTCGGTGGTCGAGGCGGACGCGGCGGCGGTCGAGAATGCCCTGGCGCGCGCCAGCACCGCCCAGCGTGGCTGGGACGCCGGCGGCGTCGCCCTGCGCGCCGATTGCCTGGAGCGCGCCGCGGACCTGCTCGAGGCGCGCGGCAACGAGTTTATCGCGCTGCTTGCCGCGGAAGCCGGCCGTACCCTGGACGATGGCCTCGCCGAGTTGCGCGAGGCGGTGGATTTCTGCCGCTACTACGCCGCCCAGGGGCGCGCCCAGTGGGGCGTGCAGGAATTGCCCGGACCCACCGGGGAAAGCAACCAGCTCAGCCTGCACGGCCGCGGGGTGTTCCTGTGTATCAGCCCCTGGAATTTCCCGCTGGCGATTTTCCTCGGCCAGGTTGCCGCCGCGTTGGTCGCCGGCAACACGGTGCTGGCCAAGCCGGCGGAGCAGACGCCGCTGGTCGCCGCGCGCGCCTGTGCCCTGTTGCACGAGGCGGGCGTCCCCGGAGACGTGCTGCACCTGCTGCCCGGCGACGGTCCGCGCATCGGCGCGCAGGTGCTCGCCGACCCGCGTCTGTCCGGCGTCGCTTTTACTGGCGGCCTGGATACCGCCGCCGCGATCAATCGCCAACTCGCCGCCCGCGAGGGCGCCATCGTGCCGCTGATCGCCGAGACCGGTGGCCTCAACGCCATGCTCGCCGACGCCACCGCGCTGCCCGAGCAACTGGTGGACGACGTCATCAACTCTGCCTTCCGCAGCGCCGGCCAGCGCTGCAGTGCCCTGCGCGTGCTCTACCTGCAGGACGATATCGCCGACGGCGTGATCACCATGCTCGGTGGGGCGATGCGCGAGCTGCGCCTGGGCGACCCGGCCTCGCTGGCCACGGATATCGGACCGGTGATCGACCCGGCCGCCCGCGACCACCTCGAGGCCTACTGCGCGCGCATGCGCGATGCGGCGACCGAGCTCGCCGCCTGCACGCTGGACGATTCCCACCAGCGCGGCTGTTTCGTGCCGCCGCGGGTCTTCCAGGTACGCAGCATGGCCGAGCTGCCGGGGGAGGTGTTCGGCCCCGTGTTACACCTGGTGCGCTACCGCAGCGACGAACTGCCGAAGGTGCTCGAGGAGATCAACGCCTCGGGCTATGGCCTCACCCTGGGCGTGCACAGCCGCATCGACGGCTTCGCCCGCGAGGTGTTCGCCGCCACCCGGGTCGGCAATACCTACATCAATCGCAACATGGTGGGCGCCGTGGTCGGGGTCAATCCGTTCGGTGGACAGGGGCTTTCCGGCACCGGTCCCAAGGCCGGCGGGCCGCACTACCTGGCGCGCTTCGCCACCGAGAAAACCCGTACCGATAACCTGACCGCCCGCGGCGGCAACACCGACCTGTTCAGCCTGCGCGAATCCTGATACCTCGCCGCCTGGCTTGGCCGCATGCGGCGATGCGGGCTAGACTGCGGCCCCATGCATATCCTGCTGGTAGAAGATGACTCCTCCCTGGCCGAGGGCCTGCAACAGGCGCTCGGCAAGCAGGGCTATGTGGTCAACCATGTGCCCAGCGGGCGCCTGGCGCTGGCGGCTTTCGCCAGCGAGCCGCCAGATGTGCTGGTGCTGGACCTCGGCCTGCCGGACATGGACGGCCTGCAGGTGCTCAGCGAACTGCGCAGCAAGGGCCTGCGCACACCGGTGCTGGTGCTCACCGCGCGGGACCAGCTGGACGACAAGGTCACCGGTCTCGACCGCGGCGCCGACGACTACCTGGCCAAGCCTTTCGACATGCAGGAACTCTGCGCGCGCCTGCGGGTGTTCGAGCGCCGACTGTCCTCGGTCGCGGTGAGCCACGTGGTGCGCGTGGGCGAGGTTGAACTGGACACTGCCGCCCATGCGATCAGCGTCGCCGGCTGCGAAGTGGAGATGCCGCGCCGGGAGTACATGCTGCTCAAGACGCTGATGGAGAACGCCGGCAAGGTACTCACCCGGGAGGCCCTGGAGGCGCGTCTGTACAGCTGGGGCGAGGAGATCGCCAGCAATGCGCTGGAGGTACACATCCACCACCTGCGCAAGAAGCTGCCGGAGAAGTTCATCAAGACTGTGCGCGGTATCGGCTACAGCGTGCCCCGACGGTGAGATCGATCCGCACCTACCTGGTGGCGATGCTGATGGCCGCCTTCACCCTGGTCACCTTTCTCGCCGCGCTCAACGGTTACCTCATCTCCATGCGCGAGGCGGAGCAACTGCTGGACCGCCAGCTCCGCCACGCCAGCAGCGTGCTGCAGCAGGCCTACTCGGGCGGCGCGCAGCAGCGCGATCCCGCTGCGATTGGTGCAGCGAGTGCTGTGGTGAATGGCGCGGGGAACGGCGAGGAGTTCGCCTTCCAGGTGTGGCGCGCGGGCCAGCTGCTGTTCGCCTCGCCGCGGGCGTCGGTCGAGCCCATCGGCGAACTCGAGGCGGGCTACCGCTTTGCCAATTCCGGCGGTTACCGCTGGCGCGTGTTCACCCGGGTGGCGGCGGATGGCGATGTGTTCGTGGTCGCCGAGCGCGCCGACCTGCGCTACCTGATCGCGGAAAAAGTGGTGCTCAAGTCGGTGCTGCCGCTGGTGCTCTGGCTGCCGGTCGCCGCGCTGCTGGTGTGGGTGGTGGTCGGCTGGGGCCTGAAACCCCTGCGCGACCTCGGGCAGCAGATCAACGCGCGGCGCAGCGACGATCTATCGCCGGTCGCGCTGGAGCGGCCGCCGCTGGAACTGGTGCGCCTGGTCGAGTCCGCCAACTCGCTGCTGGCGCGGCTGGCCGCCGCCTTCCAGCGGGAAAAAGAGTTCGCCACCCACGCAGCCCACGAGTTGCGCACGCCTTTGAGCATTCTCAAGGTTCACCTGCACAACCTCGGCGCCGAGTTGCCCCCGGGGGAGCCGTCGCTGGCACACGCCAATGCCGGAGTGGAGCGCATGTGCCACCTGGTCGAGCAGGTGCTGGACCTGAGCCGCAGCAACCCGGAATTGCGCCAGGGCAAATTCGCGCCGCTGGACCTGCACGCCCTGGCACGCCGGGTGACCGCGCAGCTGTGGCCCGCCTTCGAGGAGAAGGGGCTGTCGCTGGAACTGGAAGGGGATGAACCGGCCCGCTTCTCGGGCGACGAGGCTATGCTCGAGATCCTGCTGGAGAACCTGCTGGACAACGCGCGCAAGTACACGCCGGACCACGGCGCGGTGCGCGTGCGCATCACTGCGACCGACAGCGCCGTGGCGCTGGCGGTGGAAGATTCCGGGCCGGGCATCGACGAGGACCAGCGCGAGCGCGTGTTCCAGCGCTTTTACCGTGCCAGTCCGGACGCGGCCTGCGGTACCGGCCTGGGACTGGCCATCGTCGAGCACATCGTGCGTGCCCACGGCGCCCGGATCACCCTGCAGCGCAGCGAATTGGGCGGACTGGCCGTGCGCGTGAGTTTCCCGCGATGAAACTGCCTTTTTGCCTGTTGCCGTCGCTACTGCTGGGTGTCCTGGCCGCGGCTGCCAGCGCCGGCCCGCCAGTTTACGAACTGGAGATACACAACCACCTGTTCCTGCCCGACGAGATCCGCATTCCCGCCGCGACCAAGATCAAGCTGGTGGTCTACAACCGCGATCCGACACCCGAGGAATTCGAGAGCTACGAGCTAAACCGGGAAAAAGTGATCATGGGCGGGCGCAAGGCGACCCTGTTTATCGGCCCCCTGCAACCCGGCATCTACCCGTTCTTCGGTGAGTTCAACCCGCGCACGGCGCAGGGCAGGGTGGTGGTCGAGTGAGGGTGGCGGTGTGCTGATCAACTCGGTAGTCCTGGTTCTGCGCGAGGTGCTGGAGGCGGCGCTGCTGCTCAGCGTCATGCTCGCCCTGTCGCTGAACCTGCGCTGTTCCATGCGCTGGCTCGCCCTGTGCCTGCCGCTGGCGGTGCTAGGTATCGGCCTGTTCGCGGTGTTCCTCGACAGTATCACCGATGCGCTGGAGGGGACCGGCCAGGAACTGCTTACCGCCGGCCTGCAGCTCGCGGCGTTCGCGGCCTGCCTGCTGGTCATCTGCCTCGGTGAACGCGTGCGGGCCGGCGCCCGGCAATCCCCCTTGCTGGCGCTGGGTTTCAGTATCGCGGTGATCTGCGCCATGGTGCGCGAAGGGGCGGAGATCTATCTCTACGTGACCGCGTTCGCCGCCTCGCCGGACCAGCGCACCGCGGTCTATGTCGGCGCGGTCATCGGCGCTGGTATCGGTGTCAGCCTCGGGGTGCTCGCCTATGGCGGCCTACGCGCGATGTCCGCGCGAGCGGCCTACGTCCTGTGCCTGTGCCTGGTGGCGGTGATTGGCGCCGGGCTGGTGGTGCAGTCCTCGCAGCTATTGGAACAGATCGACTGGATCGCGCCCGGGGAGCCCCTGTGGAACACTTCCGCCTGGCTCAGCGAGGAGTCTGTGCCCGGTCAGCTGCTGTATGCCGTGGTCGGCTATGAGGCCAGCCCCGCGCCACTGCAGGCCTGGCTGTGGCTGGGCAGCGCGCTGGCGGTTCCCGCCGCCTGGTGGCTTGGTCGCGCGCCCTGGAGGCAGCGTCGTGCCCCGGCCTGACACCGTGCGGCCCGTGCTGGCCGCGTTGCTGCTGGCGGCCACCGCTGCACACGCGGGCGGCTCGACCATAGACCGCGTCTACCACCCCTATGTCGACCCCATGGAGCGCGAGCTGGAGTGGCGCGCAACCCATGCCTCCGAGGACCCGGCCTCGGGTCAGCGCCGCGCAGAGCAGCATGTGCTGGGCTTTGGTGCCGCGCTGTCTGACAGCGTGTTCGCCGAGCTCTACGTCAGCGGCGAACGCGCCTCGGACGAGGCGCTGTCCCTGGAGGGCTATGCCACCGAGCTGCTGTGGCAGCTCACCGAGCAGGGGGAGTACGCGGCGGATTTCGGCGCGCTCTTCGAGCTGGAAAAGCGCCACGGCGAGAATGCCTGGCAGGCTGCCGGCGTGTTGCTGGTGGAGCGTGAATTCGGCCGTTTCAGCGCCACCGCCAACCTCGGCCTGATCCGCGAGTGGGGTGAGCGCCTGCGCGACCGGTGGGAGACCAGCGCCGCCCTGCAGGCGCGCTACCGCTACGCGCCGCTGTTCGAGCCGGCACTGGAGTTCTACGCCGGGGAGAACACGCGCGGACTGGGGCCGGTGATCCTCGGTCGCCAGCGCTTCGGGTCGCGGCGTTCGCTGTCCTGGGAACTGGGGGTCATCCTCGGCCTGGACGATGACACGGCCGACCACACCTGGCGCCTGGCGCTGGAGTTCGAATTCTGAGGCGGCCTGAGGCGGCGCGGCCCACCCGACGCGCCTGCCAGGCGCCGAAAAATGGTACACTGGAGGATCAACAGGGGCTGCAAATAGTGGAGTGTAGCGGTGGGGTATTTGTCGCTGCGTAAGCTGGAAAAAACCATGGAATCCGCCGAGAGCTACGAGGAGTGGTGCGAGGCGGCCCGCGCCCACGACCTCGCCTCCGGCAAGCTGCACTGGAAAAATCGCGACAAGTCCTCGCAATTCGACTACGTCTCCATCCGCCAGCGGCTGGATCGCCTGCGCTCCCTGCGTGCCCGGCACGACCACGCGGGGCTGCTGTTCACCCTCAACGAGGGAATCCACGGCAACGTCGGCGGCATGGGCAGTTCACGCCTCTACCAGGTGGCGCGTTTCGGCACCAAGCAGGTGATTGCCGAGTACATCGAGGAAATCGCCGACTCCCTGCGCCTGCTGGCCACCGTCGACGACCCCGACATCTCCGAGGAGGAGCGCCTGGATTTCTTCCGCCGCGCCGCCCACTGTTTCGGCCGCACCGCGCTGATGATGAGCGGTTCCGGCATGCTGTTGTACTTCCACGTGGGAGTGGTCAAGGCGCTGCTGGAACAGGACCTGTTGCCGAATATCTTCTCCGGCTCCAGCGGCGGCGCGTTTGTCGGCAGTATCCTCGCCACCCACGCCGATAACGAACTGCACAAGATGTTCAGCCCGGAGTACCTGGTCGAGGAGATCGAGCAGGAGAAGGGCCCGCTGGCCGTGCTGCACCGCATCCGGCCGCAGATCCTGCAGGTGGACGAGATCCAGGCGATCATCGAGCGCCTGGTGCCGGACCTGACCTTCCAGGAGGCGCTGGCGCATACCGGCCGCCACCTGAACATTTCCATCGCCCCCGCGGAAACCCACCAGACCTCGCGCTTGCTCAATGCCACCACCACACCCAACGTACTGATCCGCCAGTCGATCATGGCCTCGGCGGCGGTGCCCGGCGTCTACCCCCCGGTGATGCTGGTGGCGCGCGACAAACACGGCGACAAAAAAGCCTACCTGCCCTCGCGCAAGTGGGTGGATGGCGCGGTGAGCGACGACCTGCCGGCCAAGCGCCTGGCGCGCTTGTACGGCGTCAATCACTACGTGGTGAGCCAGACCAACCCGCACGTCATCCCCTTCGTGCGCGACTCGCGTCGGCGCCGCTCCAAGAGCGGGGTGATTCGCGCGGCTGCCACGCGCACCGCGCGGGAGTGGATCAATGCCTCGATGGAACTGGCCCAGGGCCAGCTGTCGCGCTACCCGAACCTGAACCAGCTCACCAACACCATGCTGGCCATCATCAACCAGGATTACGTCGGCGATATCAACATCATCCCGCCGTTCCGCTTTCACAACCCGACGCGCATCCTGGCGCGGCTGTCGGCGGACGAAATCTACCGGCTCATTAGGCTCGGCGAGCGCAGCACCTGGCCGAAAATTGAAATGATTCGCCTGCAAACGCAGGTCGGACGCACCCTCGAAGATATCTGCGCGGAGCTGGGATGCCAGGTTTGAATCACCGCACCAGGCTGAGCAGCACCTGTTTCACACCCCGGAGGCAAACATGAAAAACGCGGCCCGCACTGCGCGGAACCTGGTATTGGCGGTAGTCACCGCACTGGCGGCGGCGCCACTGCAGGCAGCGAGCGCCGGCGCGGACGCCGCGGCGATGGTCGACAATCTCGCGGCCCTGCGCTTCGACGCCCTGGGCCACCCGCAGATCCAGAGCGATTCCATCCACCCGGTCTCCGCGCCGGCGTCGCGTCCGCACCGCCTGCTGATCATGCCGGTGCGTTTTTCCGACAAGGGCTACGACCGCTTTGCCGGCGACCCGGAACAGGATGTGAAGAACCGCGCCTGGTTCCAGGACCTGCTGTTCGCCGGTGGTGTGGAGAACGCCAGCGAGGACACCCTGACCCACTACTACCAGCACCAGTCGCGCGGACGCTACAACATCACCGGCGACATCTTCCCGGTGGTGCAGCTGGAAAAACCACTGCATTACTACGGCCGCCCGGTGCAGAGCGGCAACGGCGAGTGGCGCAACGACGAAAACACCCAGGACCTGGTGGTGGATGCCATCGCCGCCGCCTTTGAGGCACACCCGGACTTCCCCTGGGCGGACTACGACCAGTGGGACCCGGCGGATTTCGACGGCGACGGTAATCGCGATGAGCCCGATGGCTACATCGACCACTTCGTCATGATTGTCGCCGGCAAGGGCCAGTCGAGCTGCCAGGGGCTGTACAAGCTGGGCGAGAAGCTCAACGTGCAGGCGCCGCCGGATGCCTTCGACAAGCTCACCCAGGCCGAGCAGGACTGCGCCGACCGTATCTGGCCGCATCGCTCCTCCTTGCTCTTCAACCTCGACGACGGCCCGCAACTGGGCGCGAACAAGAACGTGCGTGGCGGCATCCCGGTGGGTAACGGGTTGTGGCTGCTGGACTACAACATGCAGTCCGAGTACACCGACGTCAGTACCTTTATTCACGAGTTCGGTCACTCCCTGGGACTGCCGGACATCTACGCCCGGCTCACCAACAACTCCACCGCGGCCTGGGACGTGATGTCCAGCACGGCGAGCCCGGTGCCCCAGGAAATGAGCGCCTGGACGCGCATGGTGCTCGGCTGGCTGCAACCGTGCGTGGTGCGCTCGCCGCAGTTTGGTGGCGAGAAGAAGGGCGGTATCGACCTCAAGGTCATGAACGCCAGTGGTGCAGGCAACGGTGCCTGCGACGCCGCCATGGTCATCCTGCCGCCCAAGTACCGGGATATCGAACTCGGCCCGCTGCGCCCGGGCAATGGCAGGCAGGCGGCCTACTCGGGGCAGGGCAACGACATGAATCGCAGTCTTGCCCGGCGCTTTGACCTCAATGGCGTGGATGAGGAGACACCGATACTGCTGTCCATGGACCTGTGGTTCGAGATCGAGACCGAGTGGGATTACCTCTACGTAGAGGCTGCGCGCGACGGCGAGCCCTACCGCCGACTGCTGCCCCTGGACAAGGACGGTGTGGATGACCAGGCCAGCGTCATGCCCTGGAAGAAGGGGCACGAGGGCAACGGCTCCCTGCCCGGTTTTTCCGGGCGCAGCGGCGACCTGGACGGCGACACCAAGGTGGAGACCGCCGCCGGTTGCGACCCGACCCAGGAGCGCAAACTGGCCGAGGACAATATCGGCGATACCACAGAGGACCCCTGCGCAGTGGCGCAGTGGGTGACAGCGATGTTCGACCTCAGCGAGTTCCGCGGTGATGCGGTCAACCTGCGCATCACCTATTTCACCGATACCGCCGCGGTGGAGAACGGCGCGCTGGTCGACAACATCCTGGTGCCCGCGCTGGGCTTTCGCGAGGACTTCGAGGGCCCGTCAATCGATGGCTGGGACAACACCGGCTTCACCCTGTCCGGGGGCAGTCACCACCTCACGGTGCCGCAGTTCTATATACTCGAGTACCGCGACCCCTACGCCGATTTCGGCGCGGGCAAGAACTACGATGCGGCGCTGGTCAGGCCCGGCTTCACGTTTTACCCGGACGCCAAAACTGGCATGACGGCAATCTCCATCAACTACCGGCCGGGTGTGCTGGCCTGGTACTACAACGGTGAGTACCTGTGGAGCCAGAACGACCCGGCGGAGTTCGGTCCCGGGCACGGTTACCTGCTGCTGGTCGATGCTAATCCGCAGGAGTACGAACTGCCGCTGATGCCGCCGCGCTATTTCCAGCGCGAGGACGGCTGGAGCGCCTGGTCCTTCGATGACGATGCCCAGCCGCTGCTGGAGAAGGCGTTTGTCGATGTCATGTGTTTCGAGCGGCGTCCGCCCTACTATTCCTCGGACGTGGCAGCGGCGGCGCGTGCCAGTTGCAGCGAGCAACTGCTGGACGGCCGGCCGCCGGTGGAGGCCCTGCGCTGGGATGGGCGCGAGCTCACCTACGGCTATACCATCATCAACGAATACCTGCCCGGCATCGAGCGCGAGTCGCGCAAGGCCGCCGGTACCTTCTACGACCTGCGTATCCGCGATGGCGTCACCCAGTACCGCCTGTACGACCGGCTGCTGCGCGCCATGCACTCCGCAGACGCCCCGTTTGCCCTGGATCCCTTCGAACGCGGTATCCAGTTCTACCACCCGCGCGACGGCGAGATGCGCCCGGGCGAGGCGCGCCCGTTCGCGCCGGTCAGCCGCTTCACCGATGCGCGGCCCAATCGCTACCTCAGCCCCAAACTGCCCTTCGGCGGCGCCGATATTCCCGAGGCCGGCTTCGAGTTCGAACTCGCGCAGCCTGGCGAACAAGCCCCGGCCGGCAGCGTGGTGCGCGTGAACTACCGGTGGCGGGAGTAGGGCGGGTGTCCGGCGGCGTGGTATAGTGATCGCTCGTTCACTTCCAGACTTTGCGTGGTATGAGTACGGGGCAATCCCGGTCGGCGCCGGGCTCCCCGGTTACGGAACCCGGTAAGCGCAGCGACTTCACCGTGGCCGGCATCCTGCTGGCCGCCTGGCGCGGCAGTCGCGGCCGCCTCGGTCTTGCCTGGCGCGGGCTGGGTGCGTATGTCGGCATCATCGTGCTGTTCAACGGCGCCTTCCTCTTGCTTGCTCCGGACGAACCTGGGTCGTACTCCTTCGGCCTGCCCAATCTTCCCGGCCTCATCGATGAACTGGTCCAGGGTCTCATCCTGTTGCCGATGCTCGCCGGCCTGTTCATCTTTGGCGCGACCTTCGCGCGCGGACTGACGCCGCGTCCGGCGAGCATATTCGAGTGGTACGACCATTCGCTGACCCTGCTGCTGGTGATCATTCTCTCCCACCTGCTGATCCTGCTCGGCCTGCTGTTCTTTGTGCTGCCCGGCATCTACCTGCTGGTCTGCCTGCAGTTCGCCATCCCCCTGGCGATCGACAAGCAACTCGGCCCGTGGGCGGCCATGCGCCGTTCGCGGGAACTGGTGACCCCGGTCTGGTTCCGCATGTTCACCCTCAACCTGATTGCGGGGTTGCTGCTGGCGGGCAGCGTCCTGTTGCTGGGCATCCCCCTGATCTGGGTGTTGCCGGTGCTGCTGCACACCTGGGGCGACCTCTACGACCGCCTCGCCGGACTCGAGGAGCACACGGTGTTGCGCGTCACCCGGCCGCGGCGGCGCGCGGGACTGCGCCAGCCCTGAGCGACCGGGCGACGGAGTCTCCCCTGAGCGAGCCAGCCCGCCCGCCCGGAACAAAACTTGCAGTTTCATCCCGGGAAGGCCGCCGAACACCTACTTTATGCCCGAGATCGACCTGCAAGCCCTGCCCATACCGCCCTGGATGACCGCCGCCGGGATCGCCCTGGCCTTTGCCTGCGTCATGTTGGTGATCAAGCGCATTATTCTGGTGCGCTTGCAGCGGGTCAGCGAGCGCACCCCGTTCCGCTACGACTCACTGATCCTGCGCTCCCTGCGGGTGCCGCTGAACATCGCCATCCTCGTGCTCAGCCTGTTCGTTCTCGATGCACTGCTGCACCGTTTCGGGGTGCGCCAGAGCGTGCTCAACGGCAACGCTATGCTGGCCGCCAAGATCCTGCTGATTCTCGCCATCCTGGTCTTCGTCGACCGCTTCGTGGTCGGTGCGCTACACCTGCAGGCGGATCGCTCGCAGACCCTGCGCAGCAGTCGCGGCATTCTCGTCGGCGTCACCCGCGGCGTGGTGCTGGCCCTGGGCCTGTTGATGATCCTCGGCACACTGGGTATTTCCATCACCCCGATCGTCGCCTCCCTGGGTATCTCCTCGCTGGCGGTGGCCCTGGCCCTGCAGCCGACCCTGGGCAATTTCTTTTCCGGCGTGCAGTTGGTGATGGACAAGCCGATCCGGGTCGGCGATTTCATCGAACTGGAGTCCGGCGAGCAGGGCTTCGTGGACAAGATCGGCTGGCGTTCGACCTGGATTCGCATGCTGCCGAACAACACCATCATCATGCCCAACAGCGTGATGGCGGAGTCCAAGATCATCAACTATTTCTACCCCTCGCCGGAGCTGTCGGTGCCGGTGGAGGTCGGCGTGCATTACAGCTCCGACCTCGACCACGTCGAGCGGGTGACACTGGAGGTGGCGCGCCAGGTGCTGCGCGAGCACGAGTGGGGGGTGAGCGACTACGAGACCTTCGTGCTGTTCCACACCTTCGACAGTTCCAGCATCAACCTCACGGTGATGCTGCGCGCCGAGGAGTATTTCAAGCGCTTCTGGGTCAAGTCGGCCTTCGTCAAAGCGCTGCACAAGCGCTACGCGGAAGAGGGCATTGTGATACCGTTCCCGATTCGCGCCCTGAACACCACCCAGGAGGGTGCGGGTCCCATCCCGCCGGGCGCCGACCAGGCCTGAACCGTCCCGGGGGGAACCCATGTCACAGAAAGTCGTCCTGCTCACCGGCTGCTCCAGCGGCATCGGCGCCGCCATGGCGCGCGCCTTCCACCGTCGCGGGCTGCGCGTGTTCGCCACTGCGCGCCGGCCCGAGAGCCTGGCTCCCCTCGCCGCCGAAGGCATCGCCACCCTGGCGCTGGACGTCAACGATCCGGCCAGTATCGCCGCCGCCCTGGCGCAGGTCGGCGAGCGCGCCGGGCGCCTGGATATGCTGGTCAACAACGCCGGCCGCTCCCAGGTCGGCGCGCTGCTGGACCTCGAGCGCGACGCCCTGCGCGAGCAGTTCGAGACCAATACCATCGCACCGGTGGACCTGGCGCGGGCGGCATTGCCGCTGTTACGCGCCGCTGTCGCCGCCAATGGCAGCGCGCAGCTGGTCAATATCGGCAGTATCGTCGGCCTGTTCACCACGCCCTTCGCCGGCGCCTACTGTGCCAGCAAGGCGGCGCTGCATGCGCTGTCCGATGCCCTGCGCATGGAACTGGCGCCCTTCGGTATCCGGGTGGTCACCGTGCAGCCGGGCGGCGTGCAATCGGCCTTTGGCGACAACGCCGAGGCGCACCTGAGCCTGCCGGAGGGGTCGCCCTACCAGCCGCTGGAGGTGGGGATTCGGGACCGCGCCCAGGCCGGGCAGCGCGGGGCCACGCCGACCGCGGCGTTCGTCGAGCCTGTGGTGGATAAATTACTGCGCGATCACCCGCCGGCGGTGATTCGCGGCGGGCGCGGCAGTGTCGTGCTGGTCTGGATGAAGCGCCTGTTGCCGCGCGCGTGGTTCGACGCGGTGATGGCGCGCAAGTTTGGCCTGGCGGGGTTCGCGCCGGCGCGCGGCTAGTGCAAGGTCGGCGCAGGCACAGGATCAGCGCGAGCGCAGGGTCAGTGCAGGGCGCGGGAGCCGGGGGCGAGTTCCGGGTCCGCCGGGGCGAACAGGTAGTTCAGCTGCAGGCATTCCTCGGCCACCTGGCGGGTGGCGGAGACCGTTGCGCTGACATAGCCGGCGAACTGCTCCAGGGTCAGCCCGGCGCCGCCCAGCTGGATGCCGGCGACCACCAGCTGCGGGGTGGCGTCGTCGACCACGTCCTGGAACAGCTTCAGGGTGGGGTAATCCATGTTCAGGCGGCCGAGGTCCGCGGCCAGCGGCAGCAGGGCCATGGGTCGGATCTCCAGCTCGGTGGTCAGCAGCAGGCCCCAGGTTTCCAGGAACAGGCGGCTGTCGATCACGCCCTCGATGTCCTGCAGTGCGGGCAGGTGCAGCCCGGCGCACTGGTCGCAGGTGTGAAACTCCACGCGCGAGCGCGTCAGCCATTCTTCGAGGGTTGCCAGAGTGAGGGATTTTGGTGAGCTCATGGTGCCGTTCGCCTGCCAGTTCAATCGCGCCATGATACGTGACTTGGCGGCGCGGCCCAAGGCCCGCCGCGGTTTGGCGCGACTCGCAGGAGTGGTAAAGTCGGGGGCGCGCCGGCGGCACCCGCCGCCGGCTCCTGTCGACGCCAGCGAGGAACCCCATGCTGAAAAAACTGTTGTGCCTGCTCTGTCTCTGGCTCGCCCCGTGCCTGGCGCTGGCCGCCCAGCCGCTGAAGGTGGGCATGAGCACGGACTACCCGCCGCTGGCCTTTGCCCAGGAGGGCAAGATGTACGGCCTCGAGGTGGATGCGGCAACGGCGGTGGCGAAGATGCTCTCGCGGCCGCTGCAGATCGTCAACCTGCCGTTTGGCGAGTTGCTCGACGCACTGCAGGCAGGCCAGGTGGATGTGGTCATGTCGGGACTCAGTGTGACCGCCGAGCGCAGCGCGCTGGTCGACTTCACCGAGCCCTACCTGCGGGTCGGCCAGATGGCGATCATCCACCGCGACAAGGTCGGCGGTTACTCGCAGCCCTGGGCTATCTACCGTCCCGGGGTGCGTGTCGGCGTGGAGCCGGGCACGACTGGCGACGCCTTCGCCGAGCGCGAGTTGCCGGATGCCGAGATCCGCTATTTCGAGAACCCGGAGCAGGCCTTTGCCGGCCTGCGCGGGGACGTGATCGACATCTACCTGCACGACGCCCCGACCAGCTGGCTGCTCGCCAACAGCATGGAGAACGACGACCTCATCAGCCTGTACAAGCCGCTGACCGAGGAGATGCTGGCCTGGGCGGTGCGCAAGGACAATCCGGCCCTGCTCGCCGACCTGAACCGTTCGCTGCAGTTGATGCGCCAGAACGGGACCCTCGACTATATTCTCAACCGCTGGATTCCCGTCACCATCCAGGTGCAGTGAGCGAGCCATCGGAGACAGCCCTCTGCGAGTGATAACAGCCCCGAGCGATAACTATCCATGAGCAACAGCAACCCCAACTGCGCGGCGTTCAGCCTGCTGGTGCGCGAGCGCCGCTCGCAGCGCGCCTTCCTGCCCCAGCCGGTTGCGGCGCCGGTCCTGGCCGAGGTCTTCGATCTCGCCGGGCGCGCGCCGAGCAACTGCAACACGCAACCCTGGGTGGTGCACGTGGCCTCCGGCGCCTCGCTGGAGCGCTTGCGTGAAGTATTGCCGGAACGATTTGCCCGCGGCGAGCTCAGCCTCGACTATCCCTACGAGGGCAAGTATGCGGGCGTGTACCGCGAGCGCCAGTTCGCCGCCGCGCACGCGCTGTATGCCGCTGCCGGTATCGCGCGAGAGGACCGCGCCGGACGTGACGCGCAGTTCATGCGCAATTTCTGCTTCTTCGACGCGCCGCATGTCGCCTTCCTGTTCATGCCGGAGGACTTCGGCCTGCGCGAGGCGGCGGACGTCGGCATGTATGCGCAGAACCTGCTGCTGGCACTGGCAGCCCACGGCCTGGGTGCCTGCCCGCAGACCTCGCTGGGATTCCTCGCCGATGCGGTGCGCGAGTGCCTGGACATCGAGGCGGATCTGAAACTGCTGTTCGGGATTTCCTTCGGGTATCCCGACCCGGATGCACCGGTCAACGCCTGTGTCACTGCGCGCGACGATGTCGTGAGTTTTCATGGCTGAGGCGGTAGCCGCCGTGAATCAGGCGTCAGCTTCCCTGAATCAGTTGCCAGCCTCGCAGAGTCAAGTGTCGACCTCCCGGACATAGGACGTGTAGTAGCATGACAAAGACCTGAGCCTGCAGACCGGGGCGCGCTCACCACCGCCAACGACAACGAAGATCGCTGAACAATCATAAAAAAGGAGTCTTACCATGAATATCGCCCACCTCTGTGTCGCCCTGCTGGTCCTGCTGGTGGTGGCCGGCGGATTCTATGTTTCGATCTGTCGCGCGCGCAGCATGATTGTCTGCGGCTACCCGGACGACCCCGCGCACCCGCTGCACAAGGCCGCCCGCGCTCATGGCAACACGGTCGAGTACGCGCCGGCCATCGCCCTGGTCATCGCCATACTCGGTGCCATGGGTCCGCCGTCCTGGGTGCTGGTGTGCATGGTGCTGGTGACCCTCGCGCGCTACATGCTGTTCTTCGGCCTGGTGCTGTCACCGACCATCGCCAAGCCCCATCCCCTGCGCTTCCTGGGCGCGCTCTCGACCTATATTTTTGGCACGGTGCTCGCCGTGTACCTGCTCTACACTGCGGTGTTCTGATCACGCCTGCGCCGCGGCCGGGAAGGGTGGACGGGCGCCGGCCGCGGCGTCCTGGTCGTATGCTTAATCAACAGGAGTGTTTACATGCGCGTGGGCTTTGGTGCAGACTCTTGCGCTGCTTTTCCGTCGCCGAACAATAGCCCATAACAACTCAAACGGAGCGCCACATGCCCCTGACTCTCGCGCAGATGACCAACGGCCTGACCCCGGAACACGATTATTTTTTCCCGGAAAAACCCGATGATCCGGAGATGCGCGAAAGCACCTCCGTGTGGTTGTTCGAGGAAAACGGTGCCTTCGGTTTCCCGCGCATCGGTATCGAGGGTGAGGCGCACTCCTGGGAAAACCGCATGTACCACGTCAACTTCGCCCTGGAAAACCAGCGCGTGTTGCTCGATGCGGCCCGCGGTGCCGCGCCCCCGTGCCTCGGCCCGGACGGCAAACCCTCGGTATTCGGCGCAGGTCCTTTGACCTTTCGCTGTGTCGAGCCCTTCCGCCGCTGGCTGATGACCTACGAGGGCATGGCCCTCGACGGCAGCTTCGCCGACCAGCTCGACGGCTCGCTGGAACAGCGGCCGCGCATCCCGGTGAAGCTGGAAGTCGAATTGCACATGGAGACGCCGGCCTGGGTCGCGGACTATTCCCCGGAGAAGGTCGCGAAGATGTCGCAGAAAGAGCGCGACGACGCCCAGAGCATGGGCATCGGCTGGCGCCTGGAACACTGGGGTCGCGGCACTGGCGAGTTGACCGTCGACGGTGCTACCCGCGAGTTTCGCCTGGTGGGCTCGCGCATCAAGCGCCAGAGTGTGCGTCCGCTGGACGCCTTTCGCGGCCATTGCTGGCAGTCCGCGGTGTTCCCCGACGGCCGCGCCTTCGGCACCATCTCCTACCCGGCCAACCCCAAGGCGCCGGAGTTCAACATCGCCTACGTGGTGCAGGACGGCAAGATGTATCCGGCAAAGGCGACCAGAATCCCGTACATCCGCGAAATCCTCGCCGAGGGCGACGACGTCACCCTCGAACTGGAATCGGAGCTGGGCGTGCACCGCATTTCCGGCAGCACCTGCATGTCCACCTTCCGCGTGGCCAACGCGGACATGGCGGCGCTGGGCGCGGTGGGCTTCACCCTGCAGCAGGGTGGGGCGCGCTACACCTGGGACGACCAGGTCGCCTACGGCATGATCGAGCGCTCGGCCACCGGCGCGCAGATGGAAAACGGCTACGAGTGAATCGTGGCCTGTCTCAGGCGGACGCTAGCGAGAAGTTGAGTTCCACGCCGAGGCCGGTGGGGTCGCGCACGATCAACTGGGCGAAGCCGCGCTCGGGGAAATCGTTCTTGCGGTAGTCGATGCCCAGTGTGGTCAGGCGGTGTTCCGTGGCCTCGAGCCCGGTGCAGGTGAAGGCCACGTGGTCCAGGTAGCCCGCACCGGCCTGCGCCGCCGGGGTGTCGCGCGCCATCAGGTGCACGATGGCGGCGTCGCCCGCGTACAGCCAGTATCCCTTCAGGCCCATTTCCGGGCGGCTGCCGTCTTCCAGGCCGACGACATCCACGTAGAAATCGCGCACCTGCGCCAGTAGCGGGGCCGGGGCGGCGATGTTGATGTGGTTGAGGGCGACGACGCTCATGGGGCGACTCCTGGCGGCTGGCATGGCGCCGGGTGGTGTCCCGACGCGGACAGTATAGGTGCCGGGGAGGGTGGCGAGATAGCGTCTATACTGACTGTCCCGCCTGCCCAGGCTGTGACTCGAGGTCTTGCAGATGCTTCACGCTCACCGCGGTCCCGCGCTCGCAACGCTGTGCCTGCTGGCGCTGGCCTGGGTGCCTGGCGCCCATGCTGCTCCCCCGACCTATGACGATATCGCGTCGCCCCTGTCGCTGCCTGCAACCGGTGCCTCGCTGTCGCTGGACATGAGCGAGGCGACCGCCGCTGTCGACGACCCGGGCTGCGGCACGCCGGTCTACCAGTCGGTGTGGTTGTCCTTTGTCTCGCCGGTCGACCAGTACCTGCGCTTCGATATTCTCAGCAGTACCGGTGTTCGCCCGCGGCTCTCGGTGTGGACTGGCGAGCCCGGCGCGCTCGCTGCGCAGGATTGTCACCCGGATGCGCATGCCGCCGGCGTGCAGGCGGTCGCCGGCACCGAGTACCTGGTCATGGTGTCCTCGCCGGCAGACGGCGGTGTCGAACGCGCCTCGCTTTCCGTCTCGCCCCATTCCGTTACCAACCCGACGTCTCCGATACCGCCAGCGAACGACTTTTTCTGGTACGCGCAGCCGATCGCGGCGCTGCCATTTGCGCTGACTACCGACATGGGCGCGGCGCGCGGCGACTCCGGTTACGACCCGCGCTACTGCAACGACCCGCAGGCGACCAGCAGGCTCGGCGATACCCTGTGGTACACGCTGCAGGTGAGCCAGGCGCAGGAAGTGGATGCGCTGTTTGCCTCGGACACCGGTTCGCCCTATGTCGGCGTTTTTACCGGTGACCTCGACAATCTGGAACTGGTGGCCTGCAGTTTCGAAGGTGAATCCAGGCGCGGCGCCACACGGTTTCTCGCCCAGCCGGGGCAGCTGTACCGCGTCGAATTTGCCTCGGGTACCGAGGCGGTGAACTCGAGAATCGTGGACATCGCGGTGCGCCCCTCGCCGCCGCCCCTCGGCGGCAGCATCGAGGTGACGCCGCTGGTAAGCACCTTTGTGACCCGGGACTGGATCGACCCCATCTTCGTACCCGACCGGCACCTCGTGGTGCGCGGGTTCGTGTTTTGCGATGCGCCACTGGCGCAGCTCACGGTGGAGCTGACGGTAACCCAGGGCCAGCGAGTTGCCAGCGACAGCGCTACCGCCGCCTGCGTCGGCGGGGTGGGCAGCTATCGTGTGGAGATGGATCGCGTGGACCAGGGCTTCCGCATCGGTCCGGCGTCAGTGACAGCGCGGGCCTGGGAATTCGACAGCCACTTCGACACGCCGCAGGTCAGCGTGCCGGTGTGGGTGCGCTTCGGCGTGTTGTAGCGCAGGCGCACAAGGCCCCGCGGGGGCTGGATACTCAGGGCTGGACGAAGTCGGTGACTTCCAGGTTGAAGCCGGACAGTGCGTTGAAGTGCACCGGGGCGGACATCAGGCGCATGCGGCCGACGCCAAGGCGCTTGAGAATCTGCGAGCCGGTGCCGATCACCCGGTAGTTCGGCTGCCCTGCACTGCCGACGGCCCCCATCACCCGCACTGGTTCGGGGAACTGTGCGACCTCCGCCAGCATCTGCTCTGCGTTGTAGGCCTGGCCGATCAGCAGCACCACACCGCGACCTTCTTCCGCAATAGCCTGCATCGCCCGGCGGTACGACCAGCCGGGTGCGGACGCGTCGATGCGGGTGCCGAGCACGTCGCGCAGGGTGTTCAGGCCCTGTACGCGCACCAGCACGTCCTCGTCCTCGCGCAGTTCGCCGCAGGTCATCGCGTAGTGCACGGTGTCGTCGATGAGGTCGTGGAAGGCATGCAGGGTGAACGGTCCGAACTCGGTGTCCACCGGCTTGCTGTGGCACAACTCGACGGACTGCTCGTGCAGCGCGCGGTACTGGATGAGGTCGGCGATGGTGCCGATGTGCAGACCGTGCTTCTGGGCGAAGACCTCGAGTTCGGGACGCCGCGCCATGGTGCCGTCCTCGTTCATGATCTCCACGATCAGCGCCGCCGGCTCGAAGCCGGCCATGCGCGCCAGGTCGACCCCGGCCTCGGTGTGGCCGGCGCGGCGCAACACGCCGCCGGGCTTTGCGACCAGCGGGAAGATGTGGCCCGGCTGGCGGATGTCGGCGGGGCCGGCATTCGCCGCGACCGCCACCTGTACCGTATGGGCGCGCTGCACGGCGCTGATGCCCGGGCCTTTTTTTTGCGCCGCGTCGATGGACACGGTGAAATTGGTCTCGTGCTGCGAGCGGTTGTCGCGCACCATCAGCGGCAGTTGCAGGCGCCGAGCGCGCTCCTCGGTGATCGGCATGCAGATCAACCCGCAGGCCTCGCTGGCGAAGAAGTTGATCACCTCCGGCGTCACCGCCTCGGCGGCGATGATCAGGTCCCCCTCATTCTCGCGATCCTCGTCATCCATGAGGATGACCATGCGCCCCGCGCGAATGTCATCGAGAATATCGGGAATGCTGGACAGTGACATGCGCTATACCTTGGAAAAACACAGGGGTCAGAGCCCTTTTCGGCTGCAAAAGATGCCTGCCGCGGAAGGGCAGGCCATCAATTTTAGTCGAAAAGGGCTCTGACCCCGCTTAGAGCAGTTCGATGGCGATGGCGGTGGCTTCGCCGCCGCCGATGCACAGGGAGGCGATGCCGCGCTTTTTGCCGGCCTGCTGCAGGGCGTACATCAGGGTCACAATGATGCGCGAGCCGGTGGAGCCGATCGGGTGGCCCATGGCGCAGCCGCCGCCGTAGACGTTCACTTTCGCCGGGTCCAGGCCGAGGTCGGTGATGGCCATCATGACCACCATAGCGAAGGCCTCGTTGATCTCCCACAGGTCGACGTCGTCCACCGTCCAGCCGAGGCGGTCCAGCAGCTTGTTGATCGCGCCGATCGGGGCGGTGGTGAACAGGCCGGGTTCATGGCTGTGGCGGCTGTGGCCGAGGATTTTCGCCATCGGCTTGAGGCCGCGGGCTTCCGCCTCGCTGGCGCTGGTCAGGACCAGGGCGCTGGCGCCGTCGGAAATCGAGCTGGAGTTGGCCGCGGTGACCGTACCGTCCTCGGCGAAGGCCGGGCGCAGCTTGGGGATCTTGGTCTCGTCGGCGCTGAAAGGTTGTTCATCGTGCTCGACCACGACCTCGCCCTTGCGCGTCTTGACCGTGACCGGCACGGTCTCGGCCTTCAGCAGGCCCTTCTCGATGGCGCTCTTGGCGCGGCGCAGGGACTCGATGGCGTAGGCATCCATCTGCTCGCGGGTGATGCCGCGGTCGTCCGCGGTCTGCTGGGCGAAGCTGCCCATGGCGCGGCCGTCGTAGGCGTTTTCCAGGCCATCGAGGAACATGTGGTCGTAGATGGTCTTATGGCCGCTGCGCACGCCGCCGCGGGCGCCGGGAATCAGGTGCGGAGCATTGGTCATGCTCTCCATGCCGCCCGCGACCACCATCTTGTTGGTGCCGGCGAGAATGCTGTCGTGGGCGAACATCGCCGCCTGCATGCCGCTGCCGCAGACCTTGTTCAGGGTTACCGCACCGGTGGACTTGGGCAGGCCCGCTCCCAGCAGTGCCTGGCGCGCCGGGCTCTGGCCGAGGCCGGCCGGCAGTACGCATCCCATGAAGACTTCGTCGACGTCGTCCGGCGCCACCCCGGCGCGGGACAGGGCCTCGGCAATCGCAACCGAGCCGAGTTGGGGGGAGGTCACGCTGGCGAGGCCGCCCTGCAGGCCGCCCATGGGCGTGCGCGCACCGTTGACGATAACTACCGTTTCTTCACTCATACCGATAAGTCGCTCTGTGGGGTCGTCGGGGGATCGTTCCAAAAGGGCGCTCATTTAGCCACAGGCATGCGTTTTCCTCAAGCCGACCCGGCCGCGAGCGGCGCCGGTTCCGGCCCGAACAGCTTGCCGCGTACGGCCTCCCGGTAGCGCCCCGGAGTGATGCCGGCCTGTGCCCGGAACAGCTTGCCAAAGTGGCTGACATCCTGGAAGCCGAGTTGCCAGGCGATGTCGCTGATCGGCAGGTTGGAGCGGCGCAGCAGGTCGCGCGCCTCGCTCACCCGCAGGCGCTGCAGCCACTGTTGCGGGCTGTGCCCGGTGGCCTGGCGGAAGCGCCGGTTGAGGGTGCGCGAGCTGACCCCGAAGCGCTCGGCCAGCTCGCCGATGCTGATCGCCCGGCCGAGGTTGTCGCGCAGCCACTGCTGCGCCTCCACGACCAGCTCGTCATGGTGGCTGGGGTCCTCGTCCTTCTGGTAGGCGGCGGCGCGAAACGGGCGGCGGATCTCCGGCGAGAACTGGTTCTCCACCGCCCGGGCGATGCCGTGGCCATACCACTGCTCGACGATATGCACCATCAGGTCGGCAATCGAGTTGACGCTGCCCACGCAGTACAGGTTGTCGCTCTGGGTGATCAGGTGGCGGGTTTTCAACTGGACCTGCGGGTAGCGCGCGGCGAACTCGTCCAGGTAGTTCCAGTGCGTGGTGGCGGGGCGCCCATCCAGCAGGCCGCTGGCGGCGAGCAGGGTGGCGCCGGTGCCGACGGCGCAGACCAGGGTTTCGCCGGCGGCAAGGGATTGCAGCGCAGGCTGCCAGGCGCACGTCGAGGTAACTACCGACTGCGGGTTGCGCCAGATTGCCGGCACGATCAGCAGGTCTATCCCGGCCAGATCCTCGACGCGGTGCGTGGCTTCCAGTGTAATGCCGCTGAACAGGCGCACTGGGCCGGGTTGGTCCGCGGCCAGCACCGAACTGACGCCCGGGCTGTGGCGCGAGCGGGTGCGCGCGCTCTGGGCGGCGGCCTGGAGGATTTCCAGGGGCAGGGTGATGCTGGTGGCCAGGGCCTGGGGGTAGAGCAGGGCGGCGACACGGTGCACGGCGGAACTCCGCGATGGCAATAATGCCATAGATTATGGCAGAAATGCCCTCGAATAGCCCCGGGCGGACTCGTACACTTTACCCATCATCCAGAGCATTACCCAGAGGGATTCCCATACATGTCCAGGCAGCGTTTACCGGTAGTCGTCAGTGTCGGTGGTTTCAACGGCGCGGGGCGGGCCTCCGGTCATCACGCGGTGGCGCGCCTGGCCTACGCCGCCATGGATCGGCCGACGCAGGTGCGCACCCTGTCCGCCCTCGGCGCCATGATGGGTGTATCCGACCCGCTCGACAAAGAGCAGTACATCCTCGACCACACCCTGATCCGGCGCATCGAGCAGCAGCACTTCGACGTCGATTCCGTGCTCTGGAACCAGCGCTTCCCCACCGAGAGCAACGGCCACCCGGTCAATTTCGACCTGGAGCGCCGCCACCTGCCGGACGACGTGCCCGCCAGCTGGACCATCACCCCGACCTCGGTGACTCACGTCAACGTGACCATCCGCGGCCAGCAGGAATTTCTCCTGCCCACCTACCGCGAGTTCGAGGTCAAGGCGGCCAGCCAGCTGCCCACCGGTTTCGAGCCGGACAAACTGTACCCGGCGCGCAGCCACCCGCGCGGCCTGGCCCTGACCGTCTGCGCCGCCTCCGATGCCCTGGGCAACCTCGGCATCGACTGGGAAGTCATTCGCCGCAAGGTGCCTGCGGACCAGATCAGCGTCTACGCCGGCAGCGCCATGGGCCAGCTGGACGGGAACGGCGCCGGCGGCATGCTCAAGTCGCGCTACATGGGCAAGCGGGTCACTTCCAAGTACTGCCCCCTGAGCCTGGCCGAGATGCCGGCGGATTTCATCAATGGCTACGTGCTCGGTTCGATGGGCTCGACCGGCGCTACCCTCGGCGCCTGCGCCTCGTTCCTCTACAACCTGAAGAACGGCATTGCCGATATTCGCTCTGGCCGCGCGCGCGTCGCCTTCGTTGGCGCCGCGGAAGCGCCGATCAACCCGGAGATCATGGAGGGCTACTACTCCATGGGCGCGCTGGCCTCGGACAAGGAGCTGCGCGAACTGGACCGTCTGGGCCCGGGCGCGGAGCCTGATCACCGCCGCGCCTGCCGCCCCTTCGCCGATAACTGCGGGTTCACCATCGCCGAATCCTCGCAGATGGTCGTGCTGTTCGACGACGCCCTGGCCATGGAACTGGGCGCCACTATTCTTGGCGCTGCCCCTGAGGTGTTCGTCAACGCCGACGGCTACAAGAAGTCCATCTCCGGCCCCGGCGTCGGCAACTACATCACCATGGCCCGGGCCATGGCGACCACCCGCGCCATCGTCGGTGAGCAGGCCCTGCGCCACAACGGCATCATTCAGGCCCATGGCACCGGCACGCCGCAGAACCGGGTCACCGAGTCCGAGATCATGAGCCGCATCGCCGGCAACTTCGGCATCGAAAGCTGGCCGGTGGCGGCGCTCAAGTGCTACCTTGGCCACTCGCTGGGGGCCGCCTCGGGCGACCAGGTGGCTGCTACCCTGGGCATGTGGCACCACGGCGTGATCCCGGGCATCAGCACCATCGACGACCTCGCCGGCGATGTGCGCACCGAGCACCTGGCCTTCAGCCGCGAGCATCGCCGCTTCGACCCGCAGGAGGCCGCCTACGCCATCGTCAATTCCAAGGGGTTCGGCGGCAACAACGCCACCGCGACGCTGCTCAGCCCGGCCACCACACAGCGCATGCTGCAGCAGCGCTATTCCGAGAGCGAGTGGTCTGCCTGGCAGGCCGCCAATGAATCGGTGCTGCAGGCGCAGGAGGATTACGACGAGGGCATGATCGACGGCACTCGCGAACCGGTGTACCGCTTCGACCACGGCGTGCTGCTGGACGGCGACGTCGATCTCGGGCCGCGGCAAATGGCGGTCGGCGGCCTGCCGATCAATCTCGACCTGCCGAATCCGTTCGAGGATATGCAGCTCTGACGGTTGATCGGGGCTGGTTCTCGGCTCCGCAACAGTGCCCGTTCTGTTCCCAACGTGAGAGCCGGCCGCAACAGCCGGTCACCAGCCCTCCGAGGCTGCCAGCCAGGGTATCTGCGGCAGCGAGCCAACCCACACAGCTATTTCTGAGGAGGGGGTACCGTAATGGCGTCAGTAATACAGAGCCGGCGGTCGGCTAGCGCCAGCGTGAATGGCGTTCTGGAGACACCCTGCTCAAGCAAATTTTCGGCGAATCGCCCGCCTGCTTGGCACTTCGATGAGTCTGTAGGACAGGTAGGCCACCAACAATGACAAGGCCATAAAAATTGGCAGCGCCAGTGCTGGGTACTGGCTAACATTCTCCCCCATCAGTCGTAAGACCGGCAGGTGCAAAAAGTACCAAGAGTAGGAGATCTTGCCCAAGAAATCCCCCACGGGGTTGGCGAGCAGCCGGTTGTTGTCCGGAACCAGGAACACCAGGAAAAAAAAGGCCAGACCCATCACCAACAGGACCATCGGGTCCTGCCAGGTTCCATGCTGGACAGAAAAGACCGCCTCGAACACCTGTGGATACAGCAAAAAAATCAACAGCAAGGCGAGCAGATACCAGGCGGACTGCCAGGGCGCCAGCTTCTGCCGGTATGTATACAAGCGCCCCAGCACGATCCCCACGAAAAAGTAGGGTAGGGCGATCAGTATTTTAGTGTCGAGAATATACCCTCGGTGCCCCCAGATCGGATTCGGGAAATGCATTGCGGCCAGGATCAAAAAAACCAGGGCCATCAGAGCATACAGGTAGGCCGGACGCTTCGTGTATAGCATCCATAATGGAACGAAAAGTAAATAGAACTGTACTTCAGGCGCTATGGTCCACAATACATCCCTGCCGGACAGTAGGGTGAGGTGTGAGATCAGGCTGGGAACATTAATCACCCCATAAAAGATATACTTGACCCCAAGCTTATGCAGCGCATATGAGAGCAGAACGACGGCTACGAACAAGGGCATGACCCGCGCGACTCTGGCCACCAGGAATTGGCGGGCGCGCGCTTTGTCGTAAGCGTGCTCCAGGTACAAATGAGACATCAGGAAGCCGCTCAGAATAAAAAACAACATTACGCCGAGCTGGCCGGCGGCGCTGCCCAGAAGCTCTCCCCAAAGCATTGACACATTGCTGTAGTGGCTCAGAACCA
Source organism: Mangrovimicrobium sediminis (assembly GCF_004745945.1). Classification (GTDB taxonomy): domain Bacteria; phylum Pseudomonadota; class Gammaproteobacteria; order Pseudomonadales; family Halieaceae; genus Mangrovimicrobium; species Mangrovimicrobium sediminis. The sequence goes on from NZ_SRLE01000004.1 coordinate 101,211, forward strand.
CAATCAGGGCGGCCAGAGCACGCAGCGTGTTCAGTTTGCGGATTTCCATAAATACCAGGTATTGCGCGCTTGATATGACCCAGGGATTGAGCCCCCGGTAGTAAGTAAACCGCTAGACCGCCGGCGCCTGCGCGGGCAGCGCCTGGCCGATGGCCTGGTAGGCCTTTTTCAACCACATCTTCGCGCGCTGGCGCTCCATCAGGCTGAGGCCGGGGGTGTCGGCGTCTTTCAGGTGCTGCGCCGCCCAGAAGCTCAGGCTGAGGTTGTCGATCTTGCGCATGGTGTCCGCGTGCAACTCCGGCACGCTGGCGCGGCGCACGCAGGATGCCGCCTCGCCGGTGGCCGCCAGCGCGGCGTCCGCCGCGGAGAAATTGCTGCCGCAGCCGAGATTCTGCACCACAACGCAGGGCATATTGGTCGCGTGCTTGCCGAGGAATTTCTGCAGCAGTTGCGCCGAGTCGAGCCCGTCGTCGATCACGTACCAGTAGGTGAAACCGGTGCCGGTCTCTTCACACAGCTCCAGCACGCCGCTCTCCTCCAGCCAGCGCTCGAGAAAGCGCTCGCTCTGCGCCGGCAGGTCGACGATCACCTGCAGTTCCTCCTCCAGCGCCGATTCCATGATCTGGTCGATGCTGCTGAAGGTGTCGAGGTTGATGGCCCGGGTGAATTCCGGGTAGAAGCGGGTCAGGGTGCCGTGGGACTGGTCGGCGTCGAGGCCGAGGTAGGTCTGGCTGTGGTCCAGGAAATACTGCGACAGCAGGCGGGAAAACACGGATTTTCCCACGCCGCCTTTCTCGCCGCCGACAAAATGGATATTGCTCACGAAATCGCTCCGGGGACCCATCGGTCCAGGCTTTGGTAACAGTGTAGTTGAGGTGTGCGCCGCACGCGGGCGGCGCGATGAGGGGGGGGGGGCCGACGCCGTCGCCCCCGGGACGCGCTGTCAGGCCAGCCCGCCCATCAGCATGTACTTGATCTCGACGTAATCGTCGATGCCGTACTTGGAACCCTCGCGGCCGGAGCCGGACTCCTTGATGCCGCCGAAGGGTGCCATCTCGTTGGAGATGATGCCCTCGTTGATGCCGACGATGCCGTACTCCAGGGCCTCCGCGACACGCCACACGCGGCCGATGTCGCGGGTGTAGAAGTAGGAGGCGAGGCCGAACTCGGTGTCGTTGGCCATGGCGATCACTTCCTCCTCGGTCTTGAAGCGCACCACCGGCGCCACCGGGCCGAAGATCTCGTTGCGGAACACCGCCATTTCCGAGGTCACTTCGGTGAGCACGGTGGGCTGGTAGAAGCATTCGCCGAGGTCGTGGGGGGCGCCGCCGAGAGCGACCTTAGCACCCGCTGCGACCGAGGCCTCCACCAGCTGGTGCACGTCGTTGACCGCCTGCGCGTTGACCAGCGGACCGATGGTAATGCCTTCCTGCATGCCGTCGCCGACATTGAACTCCGCGGTGGCCTTGACCAGTTTCTCGACGAAGGCATCGTACACGGCGTCCTGCACGAACAGGCGGTTGGAACACACGCAGGTCTGGCCGGAATTGCGGTACTTGGAAATCATCGCGCCCTGGATGGCGGCGTCGAGGTCGGCGTCGTCGAACACGATGAACGGCGCGTTGCCGCCCAGTTCCATGGAGGTCTTCTTCATGGTGCCGGCGCACTCTGCTTCGAGTTGCTTGCCCACCGGGGTGGAGCCGGTGAAGGTCAGCTTGCGCACGATGGGGTTGGAGGTCATTTCCGCGCCGATCTGGCTGCTGCTGCCGGCGAGCACGTTGATCACCCCGGCGGGTACGCCGGCACGGTGGGCCAGTTCGGCCATGGCGAAGGCGGACAGCGGGGTCTCGGTGGCCGGCTTGATGACGATGCTGCAGCCGGCGGCCAGGGCCGGGGCGGCCTTGCGCGCGATCATCGCGTTGGGGAAGTTCCAGGGGGTGATGGCGGCGACCACACCGACCGGCTGCTTGATGCAGACGATGCGCTTGTCCGGGCCGGGGCCGGGAATCACGTCGCCATCGATGCGCTTGGCTTCCTCGCCGAACCACTCGACGAAGGCCGCGCCGTAGGCGACCTCACCGCGGGACTCCGCCAGCACTTTGCCCTGCTCGGCGGTCATGATGATGGCCAGGTCTTCCTGGTGCGCCATCATCAGGTCGAACCACTTGCGCATGATGTTGGCGCGCGCTTTGGCCGGCAGGCGCTTCCAGTCCTGCATCGCGGCATCCGCGGCGGCGATGGCGCGGGCTGTTTCCGCGGTGCCGGTCTTCGCGACCTCGGCGATCACCTCGCCATTGGCGGGATTGCGCACCGGGAAGGTGGCCCCGTCGTCGGCGTCCACCCACTCCCCGTTGATAAAGGCCTGGGTTTTCAGCAGTTGCGGGTCGGACAGGGGCAGGGACATGGTCGTATCCTTTTCTCGGGCTCGCGGGAGGTGGAAATTGTAAGGCCGCAACTATACTCCAAACATCCCCCGGGGTGGGAGGGCGCGGCGATTAATTGCGCCGGCGGCGAGAGAGGCTGTGCTTGCGCACCAGGCCGCGCAGCTGGTCGTAGGTCAGGCCTAGGGCGTCGGCGGTGCGCCGCTGGTGTTGTCCGTGGCGGGCCAGGGCCTCGACCAGCACCTGTTTTTCCAGTGCGTCCATGTGTGCGGCGAAATCGCTGACTTCACTGGTGTTCCCGCTGTTCCCGTTGTTCGCGGTTTCCGAACCCGGTTCAGCTGCGGGTGGCGGGTCGGAGCGCATCGGCGGCGCTGCGGGTGAGCTTGCCCAGGGGCGGCGGAACGGGTCGATGACAATCTCGCCCACCGGCGCGTCGGCGTTGCCCCAGCGGTACAGCGAGCGTTCGACCACGTTCTTCAATTCGCGCACGTTGCCCGGCCAGTCGTGGTCGAGCAGGGTGGCCATCGCCGTCTCACCAAAACCGGGGAACAGCTCCCAGCCCAGTTCTGCGCTCATGCCGACGCCGAAGTGGGTCGCCAGTTCGGCGATATCCTCGCGGCGTTCGCGCAGCGGCGGCAGGTGCACGACGTCGAAACTCAGGCGGTCGAGCAGGTCGGCGCGGAATTCGCCGCTGGCGGCGAGCTGCGGCAGGTCGGCATTGGTGGCGGCGACCACCCGTACATCGACTGAAATGCTCTGCTGCCCACCGAGGCGCTCGAATTCCCCGTACTCGACCACGCGCAACAGCTTTTCCTGCAGGCGCAGGGACATGGTGCCGAGTTCGTCGAGGAACAGGGTGCCTCCGTCGGCGCGCTCGAAACGACCGTGGTGCAGGCGCGTGGCTCCGGTGAACGCGCCCGGCTCGTAGCCGAACAGCTCGGACTCCAGCAGTTCCTCGGCCATGGCGGCACAGTTCACCTTGACCAGTGCCGCGTCCCAGCGCGGTGACAGGAAGTGCAGGCGCTGCGCCGCCAGTTCCTTACCGGTGCCGCGCTCACCGAGGACCAGGACCGGGCGCGGCACCGGGGCAAGGGCCGAGATGTGGTCCAGCGCCTCGGCGAGGAGGGCGGAATTACCGATCATGGTGTCGGGAGCACGTTTCATGGGTTAATAATACCAAATAGTAGGTCAATAAGGCCGTTTTATTAGGCTAAATATGCCAAATAGTTAGGCGTAATTTGGCCAAATCGTACGTGGAATCCCAATAAAATCATAAAAAACAATGGACTACAGATTCTGGCACGAACCCTGATAGGAGATAGAGGCAACACTGAAACCGCAACCACTGGAGAAAAAAGGAAACGACAATGCCCAGGTTGAGTGAGCGATTGGTTATCTACTCTGCGTTACTTGTGCTTTGTGGTCTCACCGGAATCGCAGTTGCCCCGGCCGCGGGGGCGCTGAGTTTCTTCCAGGTGGTAGTGGTGATTGAACTGATTTACTGGTTGGCCAAACCCGCCCGCGACGCCGGGCGGAACGCCGGCCACTGAGCAACAGGAGAACTGTGATGGGTATTTTTTCCCGTATGACCGACATCATCAACTCGAACATCAACGCGCTGCTGGACCAGGCCGAGGATCCGCAAAAGATGATCCGCCTGATTATCCAGGAGATGGAGGACACCCTCGTCGAGGTGCGCTCTTCCTCCGCCCGGGTGCTCGCCGATCGCAAGACCGCCGCGCGCAAGCTGGAGCGGGTCCAGGCCGAGGCCGAGAGCTGGGAGAACAAGGCGCGCCTGGCGATCAGCAAGGGCCGCGAGGACCTCGCCCGCGCCGCGCTGCAGGAAAAGTACGCGATCGAGGACGAGATCGCGGCGATAGAAACGGAACTGAAGGCGGCCGACGATCACATCACCCAGCTGAACGACGAGATCGCCCAGCTGCAGCAGAAGCTTACCGACGCCCGCGCCAAGCAGAAGGCGCTGACCATGCGCAGCCGCACCGTGGAATCGCGCATCAAGGTCAAGCGCCAGATGCATCGCGAGCAGCTGGACGAGGCGTTCAACCGCTTCGAGCACTTCGAGCGGCGCATGGACAACCTCGAAAGCCAGCTCGAGTCCATGGACCTGGGGCGCGACGTCTCCCCGGACCTGGCGGCGGAAATCGACTCCCTGGAGGAGGACGAGCGCGTGAACGGCGAACTGGAGCGCCTGAAGTCCGAACTGGGGCAGCGCCCGAACCAGGAATGAACTTGAATTGGCTCTCTCGAGGAACAATGGCAGCATGAGTGCTACGGCGCAGTCTGCCCAAGGAAACCACTGATGCAATTCTGGAACTTTATGCTGGCCCCGACCATCCTGTTCATGGTGGTCGTGGCGCCAATCTGGATCACCATGCACTACCGCAGCCTCAACCGGTCGTCGCGCAGCCTCTCCGAGGAAGACCGCGAAACCGTCGAGCACATGCTGGAGACTGTGGACACGCTCGCCGAGCGCATCGCCACGCTGGAATCCCTGCTCGATGCAGACCATCCGGAGTGGCGGGATTCGGTGCGCAACCGCAGTCGCGAGGAGGAGCATTCATGAGTCGTCGCAATCGCAAGGACTCCCACTACGAAAGCGCCTACCGCCGCACCCGCAGCAGCAAGGCGCGCGGCTGGGGCATGGGACTGTACCGCAACACCCGCGACGGCAAGATCGCCGGCGTGTGTGCCGGCCTCGCCGACCACTTCGATATCGCCCACTGGGTGATGCGCCTGGTGTGGATCGGCGGCTTCCTGTTCACCGGTACCCTGGCCCTGTGGGCCTATGTGGGCGCCTGGATACTGCTGTCGCCGCAGCCGTCGCGCTACGGCGAGGATGATATCGAGGACTGTGCCGATATCGGTGTGGCCATGGAATACGACGAGCGCTACCACGATTACCGGCCCAAGCGCGTGTTCCGCTACCCGGAGCCGAGCAGTGTGCGGCTGAAGCGGGCGCGCGAGAAACTCGACGCCACCCTGCGCCGGGTCGAGGACATGGAGTCCTACGTGACCTCGCGCCGCTTCGACCTGGACCGGGAATTCTCCAAGCTGTAATCCCTCTCCCCCGGCGGGGTCCGACCCCGCCGGTTTCGACCAACCAGCCCCCGACGATTAAGCCCCCGACGGATCAGTCCCGACGAACCAGCCTCCGCCGAATTACTTTTCGGCAAATCGCTCCGGTAAACCAGGCCCCGCACATCACTCCCCCGGCAATCAGGCCTCGCTGAAAAGATCCCCCTGGGCCGATCGCGGCGGTCGGAACAGGTCGGTGCGCGCTTCGCCGCGTTCGCCGAGGTCGATACCCAGGCGCCGGCAGGCGACGCGAAAGCGCTGCGAGAGCAGGTCGGCGAAGGGTCCCTCGCCGCGCATGCGGTGGCCGAAGCGGCTGTCGTTGTCGCGCCCGCCGCGGCTCTGGCGCAGGATGCTCATGACATGCCCGGCGCGCTGCGGGTAGTGCGCTTCCAGCCAGTCCTGGAACAATTCGGCGATCTCCAGCGGCAGGCGCAGCAGGATATAGGCGGCGCTGGTGGCGCCGGCCTGTGCGGCCGCGGCCAGGATGCTCTCCATCTCGTGGTCGTTGAGTGCGGGAATCACCGGCGCGTACAGCAGCCCCACGGGAACACCTGCCTCGCGCAGTTCGCGCATCGCCGCCAGGCGTGCCGCGCCGGAGGCGGCGCGCGGCTCCAGGCGCCGTTTCAGGTCCGCGTCCAGGGTGGTGACGCTGATCATCACGCTGCACAGGCCGTGGTCCGCCAATGCCCCGAGCAGGTCCTTGTCGCGGGTCACCAGGGCGCCCTTGGTAATCACGGCGACCGGGTGGCGGCACTCCAGCAGTACCTCGAGCAACTGGCGGGTGATGCGGTGTTCCTTCTCCAGCGGCTGGTAGGGGTCGGTATTGGCGCCCAGAGTGATACCGCGACAGACGTAGCCGGGGCGGGCCAGTTCTCGGCGCAGCAATTCCGCGGCGTTGGTTTTGCGGGTCAGGCGCGTCTCGAAATCCAGCCCCGGCGAGAGGTCCAGGTAGGCGTGGGAGGGGCGCGCGTAGCAGTAGATACAGCCGTGCTCGCAGCCCTGGTAGGGGTTGATGGATTGCGAGAACGGCACGTCCGGCGACTGGTTGCGGGTGATGATGCTGCGCGCGGTGACCGCGCGGCACTCGGTGACTGGCGAGGGCCCGCAGATGCCGTCGTCCCAGTCGACCCGGGTGGGCTGGTAGCGGGACTCACGGTTGCTGCGCGCGCCGCGGCCGGGGTGCGCCACCTGCTGGTTGACGATGGGAATCTCGGAGCGTTTCATGCAACACCAGAACTGTATGAATGTACAGTATCCGGGCGCGGGCAATTGCGCAAGTGGGCGGCGGCGCGTCACACCGAAATCGCGCCGCCAGGTGCTATAGTGAGGCATCGCCACCACTTTGCCCGCCATGCGCCAGACCCCGCCACTGCAACACTCCATACTGGGCACTTTCGTGTTGCCCGTGGCGCAGGCCCTGCGGCGCTTCGGCATCGACCCGCTGGAGTTGATGGCGGAGGTCGGTATCGACGGCGCCAAGCTCGCCAACCCGGACTGGCGTATTCCCAACGACCGCTTCGGCGCGCTGATGGCGCGCAGCGTGGAAGCCAGCGAGGACGAGGCCTTCGGCCTGCTCGCGGCGCAGCAGATCCAGCCGGCGGTGCTGCACGGCCTGGGGCTGGCCTGGCTGGCCAGCGATACTGTCTACGACGGACTCAGGCGCCTGGTGCGTTTCGGCAAGCTGGTGAGTACCTCGACGCGCATGCGCATGTGGGAGGAGGGCGAGTTCGTGGTCATCGACCTCGGCGACACCCCGCTCGCCGACCAGGGCTACCACGCGCTGCGCGACTACGCGGCAGGCTCGGTGGCGCGCATGTGTACCCTGGCCCTGGGCGAATACCTGGCGCCGGTGCTGGTGAGCCTGGACCGGCCGCCGCCCACCGCGCCCGACCGCTGGGCCGCGCTGCTGTGCAGCCAGGTGGCCTTCGACGCCCCCACCTGTACCCTGCAGTGGTACCGCTCGGATATCCTCGAACCGCTGGTCACCGGCGACCCCGCGCTGGCGCGCGCGAATGACGAGGCGACCCAGTCCCACCTGGACAGCTTCCTCAACCAGTCCACCGCGCGCCAGGTGGTGGACAAGATCCTGGAGATGCTGCCGGACGGCCCGCCGGCCCAGCATGACGTCGCCGCGGCCCTGCACCTGAGCAACCGCACCCTGCAGCGCAAATTGCGCGATGAGGACACCAGCTTCTCCGACCTGCTGCAGGACACTCGCCTGCAGCTCGCGCGCAAGTACCTGCGCCAGCACAGCCGCTCCGTGGTAGAGACCGCCTACCTGCTCGGCTTTTCCGAGCCGAGCACGTTCTCCCGGGCTTTCAAGCGCTGGACCGGCGTCGCCCCTGCAGATTTTCGCGAGGCCACCGGGGAGGAGGCGTGACGCCGCTGGGTTTTAACCAGGCTGTGGTCGGTGAAGGCTGGCCGCCTGGCGTCCCCGGCCACGACCCTGGCGGCGCGGGCAATGGGGTATCCCTACCCGAACGCGTAGTCTGGGGCAAACCCTGGAGGACGCCATGAACCACGCGCTGCTCAACCTGACCGACAAGGTTACCCGTATGACCCGCTCCGCGGTCTACCTCGCACTCGTCTCGCGCAGCGGCGGCCTGACGCCGGCGCAAATCTGCGCCTGTATTCGCGACGCCAGCGAGGCCGGCGCGCAGGCCTGGCACAGCGGCCTGGTAGAGCGCACCCTCGGCGAACTGCAGCGCCAGGGCAGGGCGGTCCGCGAGCAGGGCCTCTGGTATCCCGCGACGTAAAGCCTATAATCGGGGCGAAAACAGCCGGGGAATCACCGATGGGGAAAATCCTGATTATCGTCGACCGCGAAGGCACTGGCAGTGCCCTGCCGCGGGGCCTGGAACTGGCCGGCCGGCTGGGGCTGGACGCGGAAGTGTGCGCCTTCGTTCACGCGCAGCTGGGGCAGTTGAAGTTGCAGGGTGCGGGGCGTTCCAGCATCAAGAGTCACCTGTTGGCCAAGCGCAAGGAAGAGCTCGAAGCCGCCGTCGACAAGCTGCGCGCGGGCAAGCAGAAGGTGCGCCTGCGGGTACTGTGGGAACAGGATGTCTCCCACTGGGTGTGCGAGCGTTGCGCCGACGAGGCTTTCGAGTTCGTGGTCAAGACCGGCCAGCGCAGCGAGACGCTGATGCACACTTCCACCGACTGGACCCTGTTGCGCGAATGCGCCGCCCCGGTGTTGATTGTCGCCGACAACAAGTGGCGCAATACGGCCCCGGTGCTCGCCGCGCTGGACCTGACCGCCACCAGCGCCACCAAGAAAAAGCTCAATGACGCCATCCTGCGCGAGGCGGTGGAACTGGCGCAGGCCATGGGTGAGAAGATCAACATTATCGCCGCAGTCGAAGTGCCCGCGCTGCTCAAGGAACTCGACCTGGTCGATCCGGGCAAGTACGTCAGCGACGCGCGCGAGGCGATGGCCGGCCAGATCGCCACCCTGGCCAGGCGCTACGCCCTGTCGGAGAAACTGTTCAAGGTGAAGCGCGGACCGGTAGAGAAAGTGATTGCCAGCGAGGCCGCCGCGCGGCGCGCGCAGATCGTGGTGATGGGTTGTGTCGGGCGCAAGGGCGTGCGCGCCAAGTTGCTTGGCAACACCGCGGAAAAGGTGCTGGCCCACCTGCACACCGACATCCTGGCGCTCAAGCCCTGAGCGACTCCCGCCGCCCCGGGGCTGGCCCGTTCGGGCCCCCGGGGCAAAATTTTTTACCAAAAATTTGCTATTTGTCCCCGGCGGTCTATTGTTTTTCATAGCACGTCGCTTCCTGCGCGTGCTAACACGTCCCCTGGCCGATGTTTCTGCCCCGAAGCATACGGCTGTTAGCCCGCCTCACTTCCCCGTGTAGGTGGGCTTTTTTATTGCCCGGAATATCCAGAAAACAATCAGTTGTAAGCCAAGCTTAAAGCTAGAAATAGCTTCTTGTACGGGTTGTCGCCCGCGGTCATGCGGGTGGCGCGGGCGGCCATGTGGCGCGCGCGGGCTTATCCCTACTATGGCTCCATCAAGCAACGCCGGGCGACCGGCACAGGAGGAGCCAGATGCACGAACTCGTCGAACGAATCCGCGAACCGGAACTTTGCTACGTGTTCGCCCGCAACGCCCAGCGCCAGGGTCACCCGGAACTCGCCGTGCAGGCGTTCCGTCGTGCCGTCGACCTGCGCACCGAAGCCTACGGGGCGACGGATGCCGCGGAAGTTGCGGCGGTGCGCGCCATCTTCGCCTACGAGGAGGCGATCAGCCAGCAGCGCGGCCGCCGTACCCGCGCCACCGGCACCTGGCAGCTGGCCAAGCGTGTGGGCCTGCTCGCCGCGGTGCGCAAGCGCAGCGAGGCACGCGACAGTGAGGAGGTGCTGCCGGTTCTGCGCGCCCTGCAGATGGAAGACTACAGTTTTGCCGCCGTGTGCAGCGCGTTCCCCGAGGAGACTGCCCGGGCCGCCTGAAGCGGCGCTGCGATCTCCTGATACCGATCCCTACCTTAAGCCCGGCCCCGAACGTTTCGGGGAATTACCGGGCTTTTTTTGTTGGCGGCCGAGTGCTTGCTCGCCGTTGTCACAATCTTGTAATTCAGTTTCCGGGAAATCTGTACTAGATTGTTCCCGTTGGGACGCGTTACAGGAACTCTATGAGCAACCCCGTCAAGAATCGCGTGGTCGACCTGCGCGAGCACGAACTGTATTACCCGCGGGAACTGAGCTGGCTTTCGTTCAATGCGCGCGTGCTGCAGGAGGCCGCCGATGACACCGTGCCGCTGATCGAGCGCGTGCGTTACCTCGGTATCTTCTCCAATAACTCCGACGAATTCTTCCGCGTGCGCGTGGCCGAGGTGCGGCGCCTGATCTCGGTGTCCAGCGGCGCCGACCGCGAGCACTTCAAGAGCCTGCTGGCGGCGATCCTCAAGCGCGTGTACTCGCTGCAGAAGGAATTCGACCAGATCTATGCACAGATCATGGACGAACTCTCCAGCCGCAAGATCTACATGATCAACGAGCGCCAACTCGACGAGAGCCAGTCGGCCTTTGTGCAGAGCTACTTTACCGACAAGGTACTGCCGGAGCTGGACCCGATCCTGCTGCGCGACGGCCGGCCCATGCCCACGCTCAACGACGAGTCGCTGTACCTCGCCGTGGAGATCCGCTCCGGCGAGAGCTACCGCTACGCGGTGGTCGAGGTGCCCACCGACCGCATCGGCCGTTTCGTCGAGATCCCGCAGCGCAAGGGCAAGCAGGGCAAGGTGTTCATCGTCCTCGACAACATCATCCGCGCCTGCCTGCCGCAGATGTTCCGCGGCGTCATGCCGGTGGACGAGGCGCACGCCTATTGCTTCAAGCTCTCCCGCGACGCCGAACTGGAGATCGACACCGGGATCACCCAGAGCCTGCTCGAGCGCATGGAGAAGAGCCTCAAGCAGCGCCGCCGGGCCGACGCCGTGCGCATGTCCTACGATGCGGAGATGCCCTCACGCCTGCTCGAGTACCTCAGTGCGCGCTTCCGCTTCGGCAAGTACGACAGCCTGATCGCCGGCGGCCGCTACCACAACTCCAAGGATTTCATCGGCTTTCCCAACGTCGGGCCGAAATACCTGGCGTTCAAGCCGCTGCCGCCGATCCGTGTGCCGCGCCTGGACGAGCCCGGCAGCATGTTCGAGGCGATCCGCGACAAGGACGTGCTGCTGTACTACCCGTACCACCCCTTCGACTACCTCATCGACCTGCTCAAGACCGCGGCGCTGGACCCGCAGGTCACCGACATCAAAATCTGCCTGTACCGGGTGGCCAAGAACTCGCGCGTGATCGACGCCCTGGTCAATGCGGTGGACAACGGCAAGCGCGTACTGGCGGTGGTGGAACTGGCCGCGCGTTTCGACGAACAGGCCAATATCGACTGGGCGCAGCGGCTGACCGACAGCGGGATCAACGTGCTGTTCGGCATACCCGGCCTCAAGGTGCACTCCAAGCTGATTCTTATCGAGCGGCGCGAGAATAACGCGGTGCGCTACTACAGCCATATCGGCACCGGCAACTTCAACGAGAAGACCGCGCGCATCTACACTGACTTCACGCTGCTCACCTACGACCAGAGCATCGGCCGCGACGTGTACAACGTCTTCGATTTCCTGCAGTACAACTACAAGCGCCCGGAATACCGGGTGCTGCTGGTCTCGCCGCACACCACGCGGCCGGGTATCACCGAGCTCATCGACCGGGAGATCGCCCACGCGCGCGCCGGTTACTTCGCGCGCATGACGCTCAAGTGCAATAACCTGGTCGACCATGAACTGGTGAAGAAGCTCTACGAGGCCAGCGAAGCAGGCGTGCGCATTCGCCTGCTCGTGCGCGGCATGTGCTCGCTGGTGCCCGGTGTGAAGGGCCTGTCGGAAAATATCGAGGCGCTGAGCATCGTCGATCGCTACCTCGAGCACCCGCGCGTCTACGTGTTCTACAACCGCGGCAACCCGCGCTACCTGATCAGCTCGGCGGACCTGATGACGCGCAACCTCGATTACCGCGTGGAGGTGATGGCGCCGGTGCAGGACCCGGAGGCGCAGCAGATGCTGCAGGACATCCTCGACCAGCAGTGGCACGACAACGTGAAGTGCCGCATCATCGACCGCGACCAGGCCAACGCCTACGTGCCGGAGAAAAAGGGCGTGGCGCACATCCGCTCACAGGAGAGCATTCACCGCTACCTCTCCACCGGCAAGCTGCCGCGCTACCCGAAGTCGCGCATGCGGGTGCCGGCCAAACGTCGGCGCAAGAAGCCCGTGGTACCGCCGCGCGCCGAGTGAGGGGGAAAGCGCGCAGTTATTGAAGGCGCAGTCGCAGATGGACGCAAGCGCTGGCTTGCGGCTGTGGAACTACCGTACCGGGATTGCTTCGGCGCCGTCCTACAGGTGGCGCATCAGCAGCGCGTGACCGCCGTCGCCATCCAGGCTGGCGGCCTCGGCCAGCGGGATGCGCACCACGTGGCCAGACCCCGGCGCCACGTCCAGCGCCTTGCCCTGGGGTGATTCCAGCGCCTCCAGGGCAAAGCTGCGGTTGCCCGCGGGAGTGATCAACTCCAGTGTATCGCCCACCCCGAAGCGGTTTTTCACATCGATGGTCAGCCACTTACCGTCACAGGCCACGGCTTCGCCGACGAATTGCTGGTTGGGATTGCCGGAGTGGCCGACCTCGTAGTTCTGGTATTCGCTGGGCACGTGGCGGCGGTAGAAACCCTCGGTGTAGCCGCGATTGGCGAGGTGGTCGAGTTCCGCGAGCAGGTGCATGTCGAAGGGTTCGCCGGCCACCGCGGCGTCGATGGCGCGGCGGTAGACCTGCGCCGTGCGCGCCACGTAGTAGTGGCTCTTGGTACGCCCCTCGATCTTTAGCGAATGTACGCCGATGCCGACCAGGCGCTCCACATGCTGTACCGCGCGCAGGTCCTTGGAGTTCATGATGTAGGTGCCGTGCTCGTCCTCGTAGGCGGGCATGTATTCGCCGGGGCGGTTCTTCTCCTGCAGCAGCATCGGCTCCTGCGCCGGGCTGGGCGCGCTGTCCTGCGGTGAGAACTGGCCGACGCCGTCCACCGCGATCAGGTCGCCAGTATCGGATTCGGTTGCGGCGTGAGCGTTGTACTCCCAGCGACAGGAGTTGGTGCATGCGCCCTGGTTGGAATCGCGGTGGGTCATGTAGCCCGAGAGCAGGCAGCGTCCTGAATACGCGATGCACAGGGCGCCGTGGACGAAGACCTCCAGTTCCATGCCCGGGCAGTGCTCGCGGATCTCGGCGATCTCCTCCAGCGACAGTTCACGCGAGAGGATCACCCGGCTGATGCCCTGGCGCCGCCAGAATTCCACCGCGGCCCAGTTCACCGCATTGGCCTGCACCGAAAGGTGCACTTCCTGGTCCGGCCAGCGCTCGCGCACCAGCATGATGAGGCCCGGGTCGGACATGATCAGCGCGTCCGGCCCCATTTCGATCACCGGTTCGAGGTCGCGCAGGTAGCTGCGCACCTTGTCGTTGTGCGCGGCGATATTCGAGGCCAGGTAGAACTGCTTGCCCAGGTTGTGGGCTTCGTCGATCGCCGCGGCCAGGTTCTCCAGGCGATTGAACTCGTTCTCGCGCACGCGCAGGCTGTAGCGCGGCTGGCCGGCGTACACCGCGTCGGCACCGTAGGCGAAGGCGTAGCGCATGGATTTCAGGGTGCCGGCGGGGGAGAGCAGTTCCGGCGCTGCTGTCGTGGTCATGTCGGGGCTACCGCGTGCTGGTCAAAAACGGGCTGGTGAAAAAATAGCCGCGCATTTTACCCGCCAGAGAACCCGGGAACTAGTGTTTTGGCGCCCCCGCGGGCACACTTGGGGCTTCTGAAACGGGCTGGAGAAGCGCATGGCTGGCGGCAGTTTGCTGGTATTGCTGGACGATATCGCGGCGGTGCTGGACGACGTCTCGCTGATGACCAAGGTGGCGGCGAAGAAAACCGCCGGCGTGCTCGGTGACGACCTCGCGGTGAATGCGGAGAAGGTCACCGGCGTGCGCGCCGAGCGCGAGCTGCCGGTGGTATGGGCGGTGGCCCGCGGCTCGCTGCTGAACAAGGTGATCCTGGTGCCGCTGGCCCTGCTTGTATCCTTCATCGCGCCCTGGCTGATCACCCCGGCGTTGATGGCCGGCGGGTTGTACCTGTGTTACGAGGGTTTCGAGAAGGTCGCCCACCGCTTTTTGCACAGCGCCGACGAGGATGCCGCCGAGCACGACAAGCTGGTACAGAAGCTGGAAGACCCGGCGGTGGACCTGGTGCAGTACGAGCGCGAGAAAATCCGCGGCGCGGTGCGCACGGACTTTATCCTCTCCGCCGAGATCATCGTGCTTACCCTGGGCATTGTCGCCGAGTCCGAATTCATCGTGCGCATCGGCGTGCTGGCGGGTATCGCCCTGGTGATGACGCTGGGCGTCTACGGCCTGGTCGCGGGTATCGTCAAACTGGATGACATCGGCCTCTACCTGTTCGAGCGCGGCAGTGAACGCGACAGCGGCTGGGGCAGGGTGCAGCGGAGCCTGGGCCAGGGCCTGGTCAACTTCGCGCCCTGGCTGATGAAAGCGCTGGGGGTGATCGGCACCGTGGCCATGTTCATGGTCGGCGGCGGCATCCTGTTGCACGGCATACACCCGCTGGGACACGCGGTGGAGCATGCGGCCGCCGGCATGGCGCCGGCGCTGGGTGCGCTGCTGCCGACCCTGGCCGGCGTGATTGTCGGCCTGCTGGCCGGCGCGGTGGTATTGCTGGTGGTGCAGGGCGTGGCGAAACTGCGCCGCTGAAGCGCGCCCTAGGGCGCGCGGTTGGCGGCGATGTACGCGTCCACCTGCTCCTCGAGCACGTACAGCGGCACCGCGCCGTTGCGCAGTACCACGTCGTGGAAGGCGCGCAGGTCGAACCTGTCGCCGAGTGCGGCGCGCGCCTTCTCACGCTCCTCCACGATCTTCAGCATGCCCACCTTGTAGGCGGTCGCCTGGCCGGGCATCACCGCGTGACGCTCGACCATCTTCACCGCATCGGAGCGCGCGTTGGGCGTGTTCGCCACGTAGAACTCGATGCTCTGCTCGCGGCTCCAGCGCTTGGCGTGCATGCCGGTGTCCACCACCAGGCGTACCGCGCGCCATAACTCCATGGCCAGGCGGCCGAAGTCCGAGTACGGGTCCTGGTACAGGCCGATCTCCTTGGGCAGCGCCTCGGAGTACAGGCCCCAGCCCTCGCTGTAGGCGGTGTAGCCCTGGAAGCGGCGGAAGTCCGGCAGTTCCTCGAGCTCCTGCTTGATGGCGATCTGCATGTGGTGGCCGGGCAGGCCCTCGTGGTAGGCCAGCGCTTCCAGCTGATAGGTGGGCATGGCGCGCATGTCGTAGAGGTTGGCGTAGTAGATGCCGGGGCGCGAGCCGTCCGCCGCCGGCGCGGTATAGAACGCCTTGCCGGTGGATTTCTCGCGGAAGGGTTCCACTGCCTTCACCACCAGCGGCGCCTTGGGCAGGGTCAGGAACAGTTCCGGCAGGCGCTCGCGCATGTCGTCGAGTACCGCGTTGGCTTTGGCCAGGTACTGGGCACGGCCTTCATCTGTATCCGGGTAGTAGAACTGGTCCGCCTCACGCAGGTGCTGCATGAACTCGTTCAGGCTGCCCTCAAAGCCGACTTTGTCCTTGATGGCGCGCATCTCGCCGTGGATGCGTTTTACTTCCGCCAGGCCCAGCGCGTGAATCTGCTCGGCGCTGAGGTCGGTGGTGGTGAAGTAGCGCAGGCGGTTGGCGTAGTAGGCATCGCCGTCGGGCAGGCGCCAGACGCCGGCGTCGTGGCTTGCACTTTTCTGCAGCTTCTCTACCTCGGCGATGAGCCTGCGGTAGGCCGGCTGTACGCTCTCCAGCAGGGCGGTTTCCGCCTCGCGCAGCAGGCGCGAGCGCTCCGCCGCGGAGATCTCCAGGGCGCCGATCTTGTCGCTGAAGTCGGCCAGCAGCGGGCTGGGTTCGCCGCCGTCGAAGGGCGCGCCGCTGATCAGGTTGCGGGCGTCGGACAGCACGTGGGGCAGCACGAAATCCGGCGGCACGATGCCGTTCTCAGCGCTGAGTTCGAGGCGCTCGATGACCTGGTCGATCAGCCCGGATATGCCGTTGAGACGGGCGATATAGGCCGCAGCGTCCTCGCTGCTGTCGATGCGGTGCTTGTTGATGAGAAACGCGGGAATCTCCGACTGCTTGCCGCGCATCTGGTCGACCGGGTACTTGTAGTAGCGCCAGCGGTAGTCGTCGATTTCCGCGCGCAGGCGGTCGCTGTAGAGGCGGTGGCTGAGCGCGGTGGCCGCATCCAGCGTGTCGCTGTCGATGGCTTCCAGCAGTGCCAGGTCGGCCTTGTCCTGGGCCAGCTCACGGTCCAGGGCCGCGCTGGAGTAGTCCTTCCACTTGTCGTAGTCATCCTTGATGCCGAGGTCGGTCTGCTCTTCCGGATCCCGGCTCAGGTAGCCTGCCCAGATTTCGGCGAACAGCTCGCGGGCCTGCGCGGACGCGGTTGCGCTGTCGGACATGGCGGCGGGTTTGGAAGGGGGTTCGGCAAAAACCGGTGCAACGGACAAAGCGAGGGCGGTGACGGCGGCGATGACCGCGCCGAGCAGGCGTAGGGACATAGTATTTCCATCGGGTTGGAAGAAACAGGAACCCGCGGTGCCAGGGTAGGGCCTGCGGGTTGCTGTTTCAGTGGTTTCAGCCAGGATCACTGGCCAGCCGGGGCGGAACTATACACGCGTGGGCCGGGCTTGCCAACCGCGGGGAGGCCGCCCGGACCGGGCGGTGTCCGCTGTGGCAAGCTGAGGCTCGCATGCAAACTGAAGCTCCAGTGCAATCTGCAGTTTCAGCGTAATCTGAAGTTCCAGCGCAACTTGAAGTGCCAGGGCAAACTGAAGCTTCAGCCAGGGTCACTTGAGCAGCGAACCGAGAATGCCGCGCATCAGGCGCTGGCCGGTGGCGGAACCCAGGCTGCGCGCCAGGCTCTTGAGGAAGGCCTCGCCCACACTCTGGCGGGAACTGCTGCGCGCCGGTGTGGTGCCGGCTTTCTTCGCGCGTTTTTTCAGCTCCGCCTCGTCCTGTTCCGCCTGCATCGCCTTCATGCGCTCAGTGAGCACCTCGTGGGCCGAGCGCGGGTCCACCGCGGTGCCGTACAGGCGCAGGTTGGGATCGCGCTCGATCTGCAGCTTGCGTTCCTCGGCGCTGGCCTTGCCCATGCGTGAACTGGGCGGGCGTACCAGCACCCGCTGCACGGGCGCGGGAATACCCTTGTTCTGCAGGGTCGAGACCAGCGCTTCACCCACGCCCAGTTCGCTGATCACGCTCACCGTGTCCAGCGCGGGATTTTCGCGGAACGACTGGGCGGCGACGCGCACCGCTTTTTGTTCTTTCGGCGTGTAGGCGCGCAGGGCGTGCTGTACGCGGTTGCCCAACTGGCCGAGCACGCTGTCCGGGATGTCCGCCGGGCTCTGGGTGATGAAGTAAACGCCGACGCCCTTGGAGCGAATCAGCCGCACCACCTGCTCGATCTTCTCGAGCAGGGATTTCGGCGCGCCCTTGAACAACAAGTGGGCCTCGTCGAAGAAGAACACCAGCACGGGTTTTTCCGGGTCGCCCAGTTCCGGAAGCGTCTCGAACAACTCCGAGAGCAGCCACAGCAGGAAGGTGGAGTAGATGCGCGGGCTGAGGATCAGTGTCTCGGCGGCCAGCACATTGATCACCCCGCGCCCTTCGCGGGTCACCTGCATGAAGTCCGACAGCTGCAGTGCGGGTTCACCGAAGAAGGACTTGCCGCCCTCGCGCTCGAGCATCAGCAGCCGGCGCAGGATGGCGTTGACCGAGGATTTCGCCACCCTGTAGCCGGTGCCGAGGTCGGCGCTGTGGTCGGCCAGGTAGAGCAAGGTGGTGCGCAGGTCGGCGAGGTCGACGAGCAGAATGCCCTCGGCATCGGCGAACTCGAACACCAGGGTGAGCACGCTCTCCTGGGTTTCGTTGAGTTCCAGCAGGCGCGAGATCAGCTGCGGACCCATCTCGGAGATGGTTGCGCGCACCGGTACGCCGAGCTTGCCGAACAGGTCCCAGAAAGCCACCGGGTAGCCGCGCTGGCTGTAGTCGGCAATGCCGATCTTCTCCACCCGCTCATCCACCTTGGGGTGCGGCTTGCCCGGCTGGCACAGGCCGGAGAGGTCGCCCTTGACGTCGGCCAGGAACACCGGCACGCCGAGGTCGGAAAAACCCTCGGCCAGGCATTGCAGGGTGACGGTCTTGCCCGTGCCGGTAGCGCCGGCCACCAGGCCGTGTCGATTGGCGTAGCGCGGATCGAGGAATACCTGGCCGGCATCGCTGCCGCCGATCAGAATGCTCATGGTGCGGGGGAACTCCTGTGGCAAACCCGGCCAGATTAACCACATGCCGGCGGCCTTGCCAGTTTTTCCACGGCTGCTAGATTAGGGTGACTGTAAGTGGAGGGTACCCATGCGCTGGGAAGACGGCAGGCGTAGTGACAACGTGGACGACCGGCGCGGCGAAAGCGCACCGCGTATGGCGGCGGCCGGGGCAGCGCCCCTGCTGCTGCGCTTTTTACCGGGCCTGCTGCGCTCGAAAACCGGCCGCACCATCCTCGTGGTCGGGCTTGTGGTGCTGGTCGGCGGGCAGATGCTCGGGGTCGATGTGCTCTCGCTGCTCGCCGGGGGTTCGTCCGGCAGCGCGCCGCGCACTGCCGAGTTCAGCGAGGCGGAGCAGCAGCGCGCGGATTTCGTCGCGGTGGTGCTCGCCGATACCGAGGATACCTGGCGCGAGATCTTCAGCGCCCGCGGCGCCACCTACCGCGACCCGACCCTGGTACTGTTCACCGGCCGCGTCAATTCCGCCTGCGGTAGCGCCACCTCCGCCGTGGGGCCGTTCTACTGCCCCGGCGACCAGCAGGTGTACATCGACCTGTCTTTCTTCGATGATCTCGCCCGGCGCCACGGCGCCCCGGGGGATTTCGCCCAGGCCTACGTGCTGGCCCACGAGATCGGCCACCACGTGCAGACCCTGCTCGGCATCAGCCAGAAAGTGCACCAGGCGGGGGCGGGACGCAGCGCCGCCGAGGTCAATGCGCTCTCCGTGCGCCAGGAACTGCAGGCCGACTGCTTTGCCGGCATCTGGGGGCACGCGGCGCACACCCAGCGGCAGATGCTCGACCCCGGCGACCTGGAGGAAGCCCTGCGCGCCGCCTCGGCGATCGGCGACGACCGCCTGCAGCGCGAAGCGGGCCGTCAGGTAGTGCCGGACAGCTTCACCCACGGCAGCTCCGAGCAGCGCGTGCGCTGGTTCCGCGCCGGCTTCGAGGGCGGCAGCCTGGAGGATTGCGATACGTTTGCGGCGGGGGCGGGGTAGCGTCACCGCTGCTTGAAACACCGCGTAGAATCAGCTTTAAGTATTGGAAAAATATTATAAAAACAATCTGTTAAGAGATTTATCTCAGCTGGATTATTCTTTCTCTTTGTCAGCGTCTCCGCCCTCCGGCGACGGCTGCTCGCCCCCGAACCACTGCGTCAGGCGCGCCTGCGTGCGCTGCCGCACGTCGTCGTTGACCTGGCTGGCGACGGTGGCCAGGGCCAGGGCCAGCACGCCGAGGTCGTCGGCGTAACCGATGCCCGGGGTCAGGTCGACGATGGCATCCAGCGGCGCGATGAAGTAGCCGAGGGCGCCGATGATGGTCGCCTTGGCCCAGCGCGGAGTGTCGTCCTGCTGCGCGGCGTAGTACAGCAGCAGCGCCTTCTCCACCACCTCGCGCCCGGCGGTTTTCGCGTAGCGGCCCAGTTTGTCGCGCAGGCCCTCTTCGCTATAGGCCTCTTCGTAGGGATTCGGTTGTTCGCTCATATCTGTCAGCCGAACAGCCAGGGCGCCAGTGCGTCGCGGTTGGCGACGACGATCTGCTGTGCCATGGGGTCCGTGCGTTCCTCCAGCGGGTCGATGTGCAGGAGCTTGAGCGCATAGGGTACCAGCCGCGCGCGGGTCTCGATAGCGAGGGCGCCATCGCGCATGCCGTAGTCGCACTCCACCACCTCGCGCTGGGCGGGGGACAGCCCCGGGTGCGGCTCGATGCGGATCTCCACCCGGGTGGTCCAGTCGCTGTCGCCCTCCACGCCGTGGGGCGAGGGGTCCATGATCTCCGGTACGTCGCGAAAGCGGCTGAGCACGAAATCCCGGTACTCCTGGTTTTTCTCGCACCAGGCGCGCACGTGCCAGCGCAGGCCGGTAAATACCAGCGTGTGAGGCACGATGATGCGCCCCTCGCGGTCCGGATGGTTGAGCGAGACGTAGTCGCACTCCAGTCGTCGCTGCTGGCGCGCCGCCTGCAGGATGGGACGCAGGGTCTGTGGCGCCACGTCGCGCACCGGCTGGGCGAGCACCTCGATATTGCCCACGTCCAGCGCCAGGGATTCGAACATGCCAGCCAGTTCGTTGTTGCGCGCCACCAGGTGCAGGTACTCGTCCGCCAGGCCCTGGGTGACGCGCGGTGAGAAGTCCGCGGCGGGCTTGTAGCCCTTGAGATACTTGTCGTACTCGAGGTTGCCGGGACCGACCTCGCGCAGGTAGTTGTTGATGTCCTTGCTCGCCTGCTGGCGGCCGATGCCGAAGGTGTCGCACAGGTGGCGCGTGGTCAGGCGCCCCTCCCACAGGGCGATGGTCTCGATGTAGCGGTAGCGCACCAGCAGTTCCCAGCGGAACGGCCAGCGCGGTTGGTCGGTTTGCATTGCGGCATTCACCTGGCGGCTCGACCTGCCATAATACAGGCGAGTGGCGGACAACAGGAGGGAGCGATGCAACTCGGCGCATTTTCGGTCAGTCTCGCGGTGAAGGATATCGCGGCCTCAAGAGCATTCTACGAGGCCCTGGGCTTCGCGGTGGTGGGCGGCGACCAGGACCAGAACTGGCTGATCCTGCGTAACGGCGACACCACCCTGGGCCTGTTCCAGGGCATGTTCGAGCGCAATGCGCTCACCTTCAACCCCGGCTGGGATGCCCAGGCCGGCAATCTCGAGGAATTCACCGACGTGCGTGAGATCCAGCGCCACCTGCGCGAGCAGGGTATCGCGCTGACCCAGGAGGCCGACGAGAGCGGCAGCGGGCCGGCGCATATCGCCATGCTCGATCCCGATGGCAACCCGGTGCTGATCGACCAGCACGTGTGAACGGGGTTATCCGATTGTCCCTGAGTGAACTGGTCCAGACCGGGCTGGAGCAGGCCGCGTTAGTCCAGGCCAGGCCAGTCCAGAGCAGTTCAGTTCAGAGCGAGTGAGTCCAGAACAGGTAAGGAGAACAGGCTTGCAATCCATTTGTGTGTACACCGGGGCCAACCCCGGAAACCGCCCCGCCTATGCCGAGGCGGCGCAGGCGCTGGCCAGGGAACTGGCCGGGCGCGGTATCACCCTGGTCTACGGCGGCGGCCATGTCGGCCTGATGGGCGTGTCCGCGGACGCCGCCCTGGCGGCGGGCGGCCGGGTGGTGGGCGTGATTCCCGCTGACATCGCCGAGCGCGAGAAACGCCACGACGGCGTCACCGAACTGCATGTGGTGGAGAACATGCACGAGCGCAAGATGACCATGACCAAGGCCTCCGACGGCATGGTGGCGCTGCCCGGCGGCCTCGGCACCATGGAGGAGTTGTTCGAGGTGTGGACCTGGAATCAGCTCGGCTTCCACCGCAAGCCGGTCGGCCTGCTCAATGTCGAGGGCTACTACGACAGCCTGCTCGCCTTCCTCGATAACGCGGTCGCCGAGGGCTTCGTGCGCCAGCAGCATCGCGAACTGCTGCTGGTGGAAACCTGCCCGGTGGCGCTGGTGGACCGTATGCAGGCGTTTGCGGCGGCGGAGTGATTCCCCGCGCCGCCTGAGCGGTCGAGGCTAGTCCGCCCAGACGTTGGCTTTGGCGTCAAACGCGGTGGAGGACTTGCGCACCACGCAAAACCGCTGTCCGGTGGGCGCCTGCATCACGCACCAGGTGCTGACCTTGCCCACCCGTTGGGCGCCGAGGGCCTCCAGTCGGCGCACCTCTGCCTCGATGTCGTCGGTCTCGATATCCAGGTGCACGCGGCTTTCGTGTTCCACCTTCTGCACCTCGATATGCAGTTCGTCGTGTGGGTCCTCGAGGACTACGTATTTCTCGTCCTCTTCGCCGGACAGGGCCATGCCCAGTGCCTGGCTCCAGAAATCCGCGGCGGTTTGCAGGTCCTCGGTCTGGCAGTCGATGATGAAGCCGACCAGTTTGCTTTTGTGCATGGTGAAAATCCTGTCGTTGGGCGCGCCGCGGTCGCGACGGCTGCTGGAGTATTGGTGACGGTCCTCCGCTCGTCCAGTGGCGCGTTGCCCGGCTGTAGGGCGAACGCGTAGTATCGGGGTTTCGAGGAGGTACCCGCATGTCCCGTTTCCTGTCCACTCTCTATCGTTCTCACTCGCTGGCGCCACCGTGGGCACTGGCGCTCCTGCTGGCGCTGGCGCCGCTGTCCCTGGCCCGCGCCGGGGAGGGCGCTGCCGAGGCACAGGCATTCGCCCAGCGCGTCGCGCAGGAGAGCCTGGCCTACGAGTTGGTCACTTCCCTCACCACCGAGGTTGGGCCGCGCCTGGCCGGCACGCCGGAGGAGGCGCGGGCGCGCCGCTGGGCGGTGGACAAACTCAAGGCACTGGGTTTCAGCAATGTGCGCCAGGAACCCTTCGAGCTACCGGTGTGGCGGCGCGGCCTGGAAATCGCGGAGATCACCGCCCCATTTCCGCAGCCGCTGGCCGTTACCACCCTGGGCGGCAGTGTCTCCACCGGCCCCGAGGGCGTGGAGGGCGAGGTGTTGTCCGTAGCCACGGTGGCCGCGCTGCAGGGGCTTCCGGCGGACGCGGTGGCCGGGCGTATCGTGTTCGTCGACGAGGTCATGACCCGCACCCAGGACGGTTCCGGCTATGGTGTGGCGGCGGCCAAACGGCGCACGGCGGCCTACGCCGCCCATGAAAAAGGTGCACTGGCGGTATTGATCCGCTCGGTGGGCACCCACAGCCATCGCCTGCCGCACACCGGCCAGATGCGCCGGGTGACCGAGCCCGGCGACAACCCCGGCGTACCAGCGGCGGCGCTGTCCGCCCCGGACGCCGACCAACTGGCCCGGGTACTGGCCCGCGCCGGCAGCGCGCGCGTACGCCTGGTGCTTACCCCGCAGCAGCGTCCCGCCGGCAAGTCCGCCAACGTGGTGGCGGAAATTCCGGGGCGCCTGGCGCCGCAGGAGATCGTGCTGGTCGGCGCCCACCTGGATTCCTGGGACCTGGGCACCGGTGCGGTGGACGACGGCGCCGGCGTGGCTATCGTCACTGCGGCGGCCAAACACCTGATGGATGCCATGCCGCGCGGTCCGGCACGCACTGTGCGTATCGTGCTGTTCGGCGCCGAGGAGGTCGGCCTGGTCGGCGCCAAAGCCTACGCCGAGGCGCACCGTGAGGAACTCGCCAACCATGTGATTGCCGCGGAGTCGGATTTCGGTGCCGGGCGTATCTGGCGCTTCGATACCGGGGTGGGCGAGGGCGCGCGCGACGCGGCACTGGCACTGGCGCAGCCGATGGCGGTGTTTGGTGTGGTGCCCGGCAACGACCGCGCCAGGGGCGGGCCGGACCTCAAATACCTGCGCGAGAGCGGCGTCCCGGTGGTCACCCTGCTGCAGAACGGCCTGGATTATTTTGACCTGCACCACACGGCGGACGATACCCTGGACAAGATCGACCCGGACGACCTGGCGCAGAATGTCGCGGTGTATGCCGCCTTCCTGTACCAGGTGGCCAACGGCGGCGAGCTCTACCGCTAAACCCTCGCGGCGCAGCGGCTTGCGCCACAAGCCGGCCGTCACTGCTGTGCGGTGGCGCCGGCTCCCTCGATAAACGCTTCGATGCTCTCCAGCACCTGATCCGGGTAGAGGCTGAAGGCGGCCACATGACTGCCCCATTTGCCTTTCCAGGCGAGTCCGGCGCGCTCAGCTTCGGACACAGGGGGGACTTCCAGGTAGCTGATCTGTGGGTTGTCACACGCCACAGCGCGGGCGAACCCGGCCAGCGCTATCGGGTCTTCCGGGTCCTGTATCAGCAGGGTGGGGGTGCGCATCCGCGTGGCGATCGCCAGCGCCTGTTGCTCGCCCCCGGGCAGGCCGTAGCCGTCAATGGCGACCCGCGTCGACAGGCCGAACAGGGCCGGCGGCAGCCCGGTCTCGGCCCAGGCGGCCTGGGCCAGCACGCTGGCGGTGTCCAGGGCCGGGTCCAGCAGGATCACGCCGTCCACCGCCGCGCCGGCCGCCAGGGCCTGCAGCGCGGTGGCGCCGCCCATCGATACTCCCATCACGAATTGCGGCAGGTCCGGGCTGCGCTCGCGCATCCAGGCCAGGGCGGCGAGCGCGTCGATTTTCTCCGTGCGCCCGAACTGCAGTCCGCGACCATCGCTGCCAGAGTTGCCGTGGTTGCGCAGGTCGATGGCGGCGACGGAGATGCCCTGCTCCACCAATGCGCGGTAGAAGTCCAGGCTGCGAAAAAACTCGCTGTTGCGGCTCGAGCCGCCGCCATGCAGGAATAGCAATGCGGCGCGGGGCCGGGCCGCGGGCATCCACCAGCCGGCGATGGACAGCGCCTCGTCCGCCAGTTCCAGGGTGAAGTCCGTGTAGGCCAGGCCAACATTCGCAGGTGTCACAGCGATCGTGTGCGGCGGCCGGTAGATCATCTGCCGCGGCGTATACCAGCCGAACACGCCGGCTCCTGCAATGACCAGCACGCTGGCGGCGACTGCCACCAGCGCCAGCCATCTGCGTGCGCGCACGGGAGCGACTCAGATCGTCAGCAGGCGGCGCAACAGGCCCTCGTTGCCGCGGTTGCGTGCCCGCACCACCATCATCTGGGCGATCTGTTCCTCGATCTGCTCTGCCACCTCACCGCGGATCTTCTGCTGCTGGCGCTTGGTCGGCGTGCGCCCGGCGTAGCGGCTGAGGTCTATGGGCTCGCCAAAGCCCATGTAGATGCGGTGCGGCTTGGGAATCAGCGTGCCCAGCGCGCCGACCGGCAACGGCGGCAGCATGTCCGGGCGGGTGTTCTCGTTGAGTACCCCCAGGCGCTTGAGCAGTGTGCCGAGGGGCGAGTCCGGAATGTCCTGGCCCTCCAGCAGGTGGCCGTACAACTCGTCCGGGCCGACCGTGCCGAAGGGTACGATGGTGTAGCCGTGCTGGGCGGCCAGGCGCACAAAGCCGTAGCGTTCGCGCCACTGCAGCTGGTAGATCTCGCTGGCCGGCTTGACCGCCTCGTGGGCACCGCCGGGGAATACCATGATGTCCTGCCCGGCTTCCATCAGCGCGGAGCATACCTGCGGGTGGCCCAGGGCGCAGCCATAGTCCTTGAGGAACTCGCCCAGTTTGGGCGAGGCGAACAGGAAACGGTCGGCGAGGCCACGCACGAAGCGACCGAGGTCGTTGAAGAAGATCGGACCGAGCAGGTAGCCGTCCAGTGCGAACAGGCTGTGGTTGCCGACGAACAGGCAGGGGCGCTCGGGAATTTTCTCCGCGCCCACCACCACCGGCTTGAACACCGTGTGCACTACTCGATGCAGGACATTCAATGCAGTGCCCGAAGGCGCGGTCACACCGAGGACGTCCTCGATATGCGCTTGCAGTGCGGCCTGTTCGTCGAAGGGCTGGGTGTTCTTGTCGATGATGGACATGCCGGGCATCCGTGGCCGTGAAAGGGGTTCCAGTATAAAGCCTTCGGCGGGATCGGGCATCGGCTGTCGCGCCGGGCGCGAGGTGAACGCCGCGCAATTCTTGATACAGGACAATGCGTATCGGACATGTGCCGGTATGTTGGTTAACGGTGTGATGACCAACGCGGCAACGGGTGAGCCGATGACAGCCTACGCTATCATGGATGTGGATGTACTGGATATCGAGGCCTACCTGCGCTACCAGCACGCGGTGCGACCGCTACTGGAAAAAGCGCAGGCGCGCTACCTCGCCCGTGGCGGCGAGTGCGAAGTGCTGGAGGGGCCGGAAGCCTCGCATTGCCTGTTGCTGGTCGAGTTTCCCTCCATGGATGCGCTGACGGATTTTTACCACAGCGAAGAGTACCTCGCGCTCGAGGAACAGCGCCGCGCCTGCAGTCGTTCCTCCCTGATCGCAGTGCGCGGGCTCCACGATCACTGAGCAGGCGGGCCGGCGCTGCGCCGCGCCCACCACCTGGAGAACTGGCATGAAAGACACCGAGGGCATGGTTACCATCGACGGCAACCAGGCGGCTGCCACCATTGCACACCTGGCCAGCGAGGTAGTGGCGATCTACCCGATCACGCCGGCCTCGCCGATGGGCGAGTTGTCGGACGAGTGGTCCGCCAACGGGCGCGCCAACCTCTGGGGCACGGTGCCGCGGGTGGTCGAGATGCAGAGCGAGGCCGGCGCCGCCGGCGCGATTCACGGCGCGCTGCAGGCGGGGGCACTGGTGACCACGTTCACCGCGTCGCAGGGCCTGCTGCTCATGCTGCCCAACATGTACAAGATCGCCGGTGAACTGTCGCCGACAGTGTTCCACATCGCGGCGCGCTCGCTGGCCTGCCAGGCCCTGTCGATTTTCGGCGACCACTCGGACGTGATGGCGGCGCGCCCGACCGGCTTCGCCATGCTCGCCTCCAACTGCCCGCAGGAAGTCATGGACCTCGCGGCGATCGCCCACGCGGCCACGCTCACCAGCCGGGTTCCCTTCCTGCATTTCTTTGACGGCTTCCGCACCTCCCACGAGGTTGCCAAGCTGCAGGCCGTACCCGAGTCAGTACTGCGCGCGCTGTTCGATCCGCAGGCGGTCGACGCCCACCGGGCGCGCGCGCTGTCGCCGGCGCACCCGGTGCTGCGCGGTAGCTCGCAGAACCCGGACGTGTATTTCCAGGCGCGAGAGGCGGTGAACCCCTTCTACAGCGAACTGCCCGGCGCCGTCCAGGCGCTGATGGACCGCTTCGCCGAACTCACCGGCCGGCAGTACCACCTGTTCCAGTACGAGGGCCACCCGGAGGCCGAGCGGGTCATCGTGTTGATGGGCTCCGGCGCGGAGACCGTGCACGAGACGGTGGAGCACCTGGTCGCCGGCGGCGAGCGCGTCGGGGTGCTCAAGGTGCGCCTGTATCGCCCCTTCGACGCAGCGGCCATGCTGCAGGCGCTGCCCGCCAGCGTGCGCGCGCTGGCGGTACTCGACCGCACCAAGGAGCCGGGCGCCGACGGCGAACCCCTGTACAAGGACGTGCTCGCTGCCGTCGCCCAGGCGCACTGCGCCGGTGAAGAACGCTTCGCGCAGATGCCGCGGGTGATCGGCGGGCGCTACGGGCTGTCCTCGAAGGAGTTCACCCCGGGCATGGTCTGCGCGGTGTTCGCCGAGCTCGATGCCGCCAGTCCGCGCAACCTGTTCACCATCGGCATACACGACGATGTCAGTCACACCAGCCTGGCCTGGGACCCGGGTGTGCGCACCGATGCACACGCGGACACCTTCCAGGCGGTGTTCTACGGCCTGGGCAGCGACGGCACCGTGAGCGCCAACAAGAACAGCATCAAGATCATCGGTGAATGCACCGACCTCTACGCCCAGGGTTACTTCGTCTACGACTCGAAAAAATCCGGCGCGGTGACCGTGTCGCACCTGCGCTTCGGTCCGCAGCCGATCCGCTCCAGCTACCTGGTCGGCGAGGGCGATGCGCGGTTTGTCGCCTGTCACCAGCCGCGCTTCCTCGACAAGTACGACGTGCTGTCCTTCGCTGCGCCCGGCGGCGTGTTCCTGCTCAACTCGCCGGAAGCGCCGGACCGCGTGTGGCAGAGTCTGCCGGCGCAGGTACAGCAGCAGATCATCGACAAGGACCTGACCCTCTACAGCATCGACGCCTATGGTGTGGCCGGGGCCAGCGGCATGGGCAAACGCATCAATACGGTGATGCAGACCTGCTTTTTCGCCATCTCCGGCATCCTGCCGCGGGCGGACGCGATAGACGCGATCAAGCGCGCGGTGGAGAAGACCTACGGGCGCAAGGGCAAGCGCATTACCGAACTCAACTACCGCGCGATCGACGAAACCCTGCAGTGCCTGCACGTGATACCGCGCGGGGCAGTTGGCGCAGAAGGGCCGACACCGGTGGCGGCTGAAGTGACCGGCAGCGATTTCGTACGCCGGGTCACCGCGGAGATTATCGCCGGGCGCGGCGATCTCATCCCGGTCAGCGCCATGCCTGCCGACGGCAGCTTCCCGCTGGGCACCGCCGCGATTGAAAAACGCAATCTCGCCCTGGAGATCCCGGTGTGGGATACCGACCTGTGCACCCAGTGCGGCAAGTGCCCGTTTGTCTGCCCGCACAGCGCCATCCGCTCGCGGGTATTCCCGGCTGCGGCGTTGGAACACGCGCCGGCAGACTTCAAGTCGGCACCGGTCAAGGCCAAGGGTTTCCCCGAGGGCTACCACATCAGCTACCAGGTGGCACCGGAGGACTGCACCGGCTGCGGCCTGTGCGTGGACATCTGCCCCATCCGTGACAAGTCCAACGTCAGTCACAAGGCCCTCAACATGGCCTCGCAACCGCCGTTGCTCGAAGCCGAGCGCGGCAACTGGGATTTCTTCCTCTCCCTGCCGGCCTATGACCGCCGCGAACTCAAGGAGAGCACCATCGCCGGCGCCATGCTCATGGACCCGCTCTTCGAGTTCTCCGGCGCCTGTTCCGGTTGCGGCGAAACCAGCTACCTGCGCCTGGCCTCGCAACTGTTCGGCGACCGCATGCTGGTGGCCAACGCCACCGGTTGTTCGTCCATCTACGGCGGCAACCTGCCGACCACGCCCTGGACGGTCAACGGCGAGGGGCGCGGGCCGGCCTGGAGCAACTCGCTGTTCGAGGACAACGCAGAGTTCGGCCTGGGCATGCGCCTGGCAGTGGACAAGCAGCGCGAGATGGCCCGCGAACTATTGCAGGATTTGCGCGATGCACTCGACCCCGCGCTGGTGGATGCGCTGCTGGCGGCGGACGAAAGTGACGAAGCAGGGATTCACGCCCAACGTGAACGCGTCACACAACTGGATGAACAGCTGCGCGGTATCGACAGCGACAGCGCCCGCCGGCTGTTGACCCTGTCCGAAAACCTGAGCCGCAAGAGCGTGTGGATTGTCGGCGGCGACGGATGGGCCTACGATATCGGTTATGGCGGCGTGGACCACGTGCTCGCCTCCGGGGAGGACGTCAACATCCTGGTGCTGGACACCGAGGTGTATTCGAATACCGGCGGCCAGACTTCCAAGGCCACCCCGCGCGGTGCGGTCGCCAAGTTCTCCGCCGGCGGCAAGCGTACAGGCAAGAAGGATCTCGCACTGCTGGCCATGGAGTACGAGCACGTCTACGTGGCCCGGGTCGCCTATGGCGGCAAGGACACGCAGACCCTGCACGCCCTGCTGGAAGCCGAGGCGCACCGAGGGCCGAGCCTGATCCTTGCCTACTCGCCGTGTATCGCCCACGGCGTGGACCTGTCCGGCAATCACCGGCAGCAGGACCTCGCGGTGAACAGCGGGCACTGGCCGCTGTTCCGCTTCAACCCGGCGCAGATCGACAGCGGCAAGGCGCCGATGAAACTGGATTCAAAACCGCCCAGCGTACCCTACCGGGACTACGTGCAGAGCGAGACACGCTTCAGCATGCTGTGGCACACGCACCCGGAAGTGGCCGAACAACTGGTGGAGGAGGAGCAGCGCTTCGTCAATCACCGCTACCACTTCTACCAGCAACTCGCCGGGCTGGACTGGAGCGACAAGGAACTGGTGGCACAGGTCAAGGCGCAGCGCGGTACAGATGCCGCGGCCGCAACACCGGCAGCGGAGAAGGAGAAACACGATGGTTGATTTGAGCACGCGCTACCTGGGGCTGGACCTGAAAAACCCGCTGGTGCCCTCGGCCTCACCGCTGTCCCGGCACCTGGACACCGCGCGGCGGCTGGAGGATGCCGGCGCCGCGGCGCTGGTCATGCACTCCCTGTTCGAGGAGCAGATCGAGGCCGAGGACGCGCGCCTCGCACGCTTCTTCCACCAGCAGTCCCTGGGCCATGCCGAGGCGGACAGCTTCCGCCCGGTGCCGGACAACTACCGCAGTATCGAGGAGCAGTACCTGGAGCAACTCCACGCGCTGAAAAGCGGCCTGGACATCCCGGTGATCGCCAGTCTCAACGGCACCACCAATGGCGGTTGGGTCAGTTACGCCAAGAGCCTGGAAGAGGCGGGCGCCGACGCCCTGGAACTCAACGTGTTCTACATACCCGCCGCCTTCAATGACGACGGGCAGAAAGTGGAGCAGCGTTACGTGGACGTGCTGAGCGCGGTGCGTGAGCAGGTGGCTATCCCGGTGGTCATGAAACTCTCGGCGCAGTTCACCGCGCCGATGCATTTCGCCCACCGGTTGGAGGAGGCCGGGGCCAGCGGCCTCGCGTTGTTCAACCGCTTCTACCAGCCGGACATCGACCTCGAGACATTGGAGGTCACCCCGCAACTGCAGCTGTCCACCTCTGAGGAGGCGCTGCTGCGCATCCGCTGGCTGGCCATCCTGCACGGCCGTACCCAATGTTCGCTGGCGATTACCGGGGGCGTGCACAACGTCAACGACGTGGCCAAGGCGCTGCTGGCGGGGGCCGACGTGGTCCACATGTGCAGCGCCCTGTTGCGCCGCGGCCCGGGCCACCTGGCGGTGGTGCTACAGGCCCTGCGCGACTGGCTGGAACAGCGGGAATACGCGTCGGTGGAACAGATGAAGGGAAGCGTGAGCCAGCGCACCGCCACGGATTCCGCGGCCTTCCTGCGCGCCAACTACGTCAATGTGCTGGACAGCTACCAGCCACCGCCCGGCGTGCACTGGTAGGGTTCTCTCACGCGCTGAGCGTGTGCGGTAACGCCGCCTGGGGTGACTTGCCGAGCAATTCGCTGTAGGTGTCCTCGAGGTCGCGGCAGGCGCCGCGCACACTGGTAATCGACTGCGCCGGAATCGGCTCGAGCACCGTGACCCGCACCCGCGCCGGCCGCACCAGGAACGCGCCCTTGGGCAGCGCGTCCTTCACGTTGTGCAGCACGATAGGCACGATCGGCACCCCGGCTTTTTTCGCCAGCAGGAAGGCGCCGTGCCGGAACGGCTGGATGTCACCCAGGGTACTGCGGGTGCCTTCCGGCGCGATGACCAGCGAGCGGCCGCTCTCCAGCGCCGCCAGCGCGCGCTTGAGCACGGCGCCCTGGTCGCGCTCGTCGCGGTCGACGAAAATCGTGTCCACCTGCTGCAGCATCGGCCCGATGATCGGCTTGCTCGCCATTTCCTTCTTGCACAGGGCTACCACGTCGTCGCGCAGCAGGCGTGCCAGCACCACCGAATCCATCAGGCTCTGGTGATTGAAGATATACACCACCGGGCGCTCCCGGTGCAGGTTGTCGTAGCCCTCGATATCCAGTTCCAGGCCGGCGAAATTGGAGGCGAAGTCGCCGACCATGCGGGTGACGCGGTTGGCGTTCAGCGCCGGGTCCAGTCCCAGCTTGCGGCTGATCGCGCCCAGGGCGGTGGCCGCCAGCAGTGATTCCATCACCAGCGCCGTGCGCGCGATGTTCTCCAGCTTCGGCATGCCGCGGCTGGCGAAGTGCAGTTGCGGCCAGTGCTTGTTGCGCGCGTGCACCGCGAGTTTCTCCGAGGGGTTGACCGCCACCGGGTGGCCGACCTTTTTCAACAGCGGCAGGTCGGCGCTGGCATCGCTGTAGAAATAGGCGTGCTTGAGCTGGCAGTCGAACTTGCGCGCTACACGGCGCGCTGCCATGGTCTTGCCCTCGCCGTAGCACAGCGGGGCGATCACGTTGCCGGTGAAGCGTCCCTGCTGGACCTCCAGCTGGGTGCAGCAGATCTCGTCGATGCCGAGGATGCGCGCCACCGGTTCGACCTGGTAGCGACTGGCGGCGGTGACTATGACCAGGTGGTCGCCAGCGGCGCGGTGCGCCTCGACCAGGGCCACCGCCTCCGGGTAGAGGTTGCGCGCCAGGCTGTTGTCGAAGGCGCGGTTGCCGAGCTCGCGCAGGGTGGCTTCATCCACCCCGGTGAGGGCCCGCGCCAGGCGCTTGACCAGCTTGTGGTAATTGCCGCCGCTGCCGGCGGTGCGCTGGCGCAGCACCTCCTGCATGATCTTGGCGGCGTCGGCGAGCTTGCCGCGGGTGGCCGCGTGGCGGGCGGTCTCCATACCCATGGCGAGGATCGAATAGCCCGCGATCAGCGTGCGATCGAGGTCGAAGAAGGCCACGCGGCCGGGGCCACCTGTATTGCTCGCGATGCTGTCGAGATGTGAGTCCAGCGTGTTCATCGGCCAACCCCGGCCCGGGGGGCCGTCTGTGTTTCTGGTTAATATGTGATCAGCAAGAAGCTTGCCAGCGCGGGGAGTATGCGCGCTCTCTGTGACAAAGTAGTGATTCGCGTCGGGTAGTTGGAGTACAGGACACCCGGGCGTGGCCGCCCGATGGTCCGATCTGGTGCGCAGGGAGCAGCCTGGCGCCCCAAAAACAGCCGAGCTCGAGGGTGCAGCACTGGCCCCCCCGGGCGGCGCTTCCCCGGCGCGCCACAGCTGGCTTGCCCGGGGGAGCTCCGCTAAGATAGCGCGATGAAAATAGTCGATTTTTCCACACTCCCCATCTACCCCAGCCTGCCGGAGGTCGCCGCGGCCCTGCGTCGCGGCCACGAGCTGGTGCTGGAGGCACCGCCGGGGGCGGGCAAGACGACTGCCGTACCGCTGTCCCTGGTCCGCGAGTCCTGGCTGGACGGTCGCAAGATCGTCATGCTCGAGCCGCGGCGCATGGCCGCCCGCGCCGCCGCCGCGCGCATGGCGCAGATGCTCGACGAGCCGGTGGGCCGCACCGTCGGCTACAGCATCCGCCTGGAGAACTGCACCAGCGAGCACACCCGCATCGAGGTGGTGACCGAGGGCATCCTCACCCGCCGCCTGCAGACCGACCCCGGTCTCGAGGATGTCGGGCTGGTGATCTTCGACGAGTTCCACGAGCGCAGCCTGGACGCGGACCTGTGCCTCGCCCTGTGCCTGCAGGGGCGCGAGTTGTTCCGCGAGGGTGGACCGCTGCGCCTGCTGGTCATGTCCGCCACCCTGGACGGCGAGGCGGTGTCGCGGCTGCTTGGCGGTGCGCCGGTGATAGCCTCGGAGGGGCGGCAGTACCCGGTAGAAACCCACCAGCTGGGTCCGCAGCGCCTGCGCGACCCGATCGCCGCGCCCACCGCCGCCGCGGTGCGCCGCGCCCTGCAGGAGCAGGACGGCAACGTGCTGGTATTCCTGCCCGGCCAGCGCGAGATCAACCAGGTCGGACGCGCGCTGCGCGATGGCCTGCCCGCGGATGTGCAACTGCAACCCCTGTACGGCGGCCTCAGCCTGGCGCGCCAGCAGGCGGCCATCGACCCGCCGCCGGCGGGCAAGCGCAAGGTAGTACTCGCCACCAATGTCGCCGAGACCAGCCTGACCATCGAGGGCATCACCGCCGTGGTGGATTCCGGCCTGGTGCGCGAGGCCGAGTTCGACCCGGGCACCGGTATCACCCGGCTGACTACGCGGCGCGTCTCCCGCGCCTCGGCGGAACAACGCCGGGGCAGGGCGGGGCGCCTGGCCCCGGGCCATTGCTACCGCCTGTGGTCCGAGGAGCAGGACAGCCAGCTGGTGGCGCAGACCAGCCCCGAGATCCTGCACGCGGACCTCGCCCCGCTGACCCTGCAGCTACTCGCCTGGGGCGTGGACAACCCGGCGGAGCTGGCCTGGCTGGACCAGCCGCCCTCAGCGCCCTGGCAGCAGGCCCTGGGCATCCTCGAACAGGTCGGCGCGGTGTTCTTCAACGAGGCCGGGCGGCCGCAGCTCACACCGCACGGGGTGCGCCTGGCCCAGGTGCCGCTGCACCCGCGGCTGGCGCACATGCTGTTGGTGGGCTGTGACATCCACGCTACCGAGACTGCCTGCCTGCTGGCGGCGGTGCTTTCCGAGCGCAACCCGCTGGCGGATGCCGGCCCGGACATCGCCGCCACCCTGGCGGTACTGATGGGCGAGCAGTCGTGTCCGCCCAACGCCCAGGCCTGGTACCGGCAGACCTGGTTGCAGGCACGGCGTTACGCGCGCCAGGCCACGGATGTGCACAAGCCGCGCAAGTTTGCCCTGGATGTCGATGCCGCCGACGTGGTCGGCATCCTGGTAGCCAGCGCCTGGCCGGACCGCATCGGCCGCCGGCGCGGCGACAGCGGCAGCGACTACCTGCTCAGTAACGGCCGCGGCGCGCAACTGGCCGAGGGCGACCCGCTGCTGCGCGAGGGCTGGCTTGCAGTGGCGGAGATCGGCGGACAGGCGGGCAGCGACAGCGACCGTATCTACACCGCCGCGGCGCTCAACCCGCGCTGCTTCAACACCGTGTTGTCCTCGCTGGTGCAGCAGGAGGAAGTGGTGGAATGGGACCTGCGCCAGGAGCGTTTCGTCGCCGAGCGGCGGCGCGCCATTGGTGCCCTGGAGCTCTCCCGCGAGCCCTTACCGGATGTCTCCGGCGAAGCCCGCGGCCGCGCCCTGCTCGGCGTGATCCGCCGGCGCGGGCTGGACCTGCTGCCCTGGACCGCTGGCCTGCGCCAGTGGCGCGCCCGGGTGCAACTGCTGCACGACAACCACCCCGATCCCACCGACAACCCCTGGCCGGACCTGTCCGACACGGCGCTGATGGGTTCGCTTGAGCACTGGCTGCTGCCCTACCTGAACGAGGTGCGCCGGCTGGATGACTTCCGCCAGGTCGACCTGCACACGATCCTGCGCGCCATGCTGCCCTGGCCGCTGCCGCTGGACCTCGAGCGCCTGGCGCCGGAGCATTTCGGCGTGCCCTCCGGGTCCAGCGTGCGCATCGATTACACGCAGACGCCGCCGGTGCTGGCGGTGAAACTGCAGGAAATGTTCGGCTGCGAGGCGACGCCGACGGTGGCGGACGGACGCGTCGCCCTGCAGGTGCACCTGCTGTCGCCAGCCGGCCGCCCGCTGCAGGTCACCCAGGACCTGGCCAGCTTCTGGCGCAATGCCTACGCGGACGTGCGCCGGGAAATGCGCGGCCGCTACCCCAAGCACCCCTGGCCGGAAGACCCGCTGCAGGCGCCGCCGACCCGGCGCACCAAGTCCCAGCTCGGCCTGGTCTGAGCCGACGCTCCTGGCCGATGCGGTCTGGGCCGGCCCCTTCGGGCTGGCCTGCTATGGGATTACTCTGAAGTACCTTTGAATCTGGCCTGGATCTGGCCAGCTTTAGCGCACGGCTTTCGCGGGGCACACCACCGTTTTATTTGCGCGGTGTGCGCCGGCGGCGCGCCTGCGGTGTGCGCGGCAGGCCGTTGTGCTGGGTGGCGAAGGGCTGGGTGCCCGCCTCGACCACCGGGTGGCGCTTGCCCGGCTGGCGCGGCGGCACCAGGTGCATCTTGCCGTTGCCGATGAGGTCGCTGCGCCCGAGCTTTTTCAGCGCCCGGCGCAGGTCCGGCCAATTGTCCGGGTCGTGGTAGCGCAGGAAGGCCTTGTGCAGGCGGCGCTGGGAGAGCCCCTTCACCGTCGGCAGGCTGTCGCCGTCGCGGGTGATCTTTTTCAGGGGGTTCTTGCCGCTGTGGTACATGGCGGTGGCGGTGGCCATGGGCGAGGGGTAGAAGGTCTGCACCTGGTCGGCGCGAAAACCGTTGCGCTTAAGCCACAGGGCGAGGTTCATCATGTCGCGGTCACTGGTGCCCGGATGGGCGGCGATGAAATAGGGGATCAGGTACTGCTTCTTGCCCGCGGCCTGGGAGTACTTGTCGAACATGGCCTTAAAGCGGTCGTAAGTGCCGATGCCGGGCTTCATCATCTTCGACAGCGGGCCTTCCTCGGTGTGCTCCGGGGCAATCTTCAGGTAGCCGCCGACATGGTGGGTGACCAGTTCCTCCACGTATTCCGGGGTTTCTACCGCGATGTCGTAGCGCAGGCCGGAGGCGATCAGCACCTTCTTGATGCCGGGCAGTTCGCGCGCCTTGCGGTACAGCTCGACCAGCGGTTTCTGGTCCGTATTCAGGTTCTTGCAGATACCGGGGAACACGCAGGACAGCTTGCGGCATTTCGCCTCGATCTCCGGGCTCTTACAGGCCAGGCGCCACATGTTGGCGGTGGGGCCGCCGAGGTCGGAGATCACGCCGGTGAAGGCGGGGGAGGTGTCGCGGATCTTCTCCACCTCGCGCAGGATGGAGTCCTCCGAGCGGTTCTGGATGATGCGCCCCTCGTGCTCGGTGATCGAGCAGAAAGTACAGCCGCCGAAGCAGCCGCGCATGATGTTCACCGAGTGGCGGATCATCTCGTAGGCGGGGATGCGCGCCTCGC
Source organism: Mangrovimicrobium sediminis (assembly GCF_004745945.1). GTDB lineage: Bacteria > Pseudomonadota > Gammaproteobacteria > Pseudomonadales > Halieaceae > Mangrovimicrobium > Mangrovimicrobium sediminis. The sequence continues at coordinate 137,626 of NZ_SRLE01000004.1, forward strand.
CGTAAGTGCTGTGCGGCAGCCGCGTGTAGGGCAGCTCGAATACCCAGTCCAGTTCCTCGGTGGTCAGCGGCAGCGGGGGGGCATTGAGCCATACCTCGCGGTCGCCGTGGGCTTGCACCAGCGGTCGCGCATTGTGCGGGTTGGTCTCCTTGTGCAGGATGCGCGAGGCGTGGGCATACAGCGCAGGGTCATCGCGCACCGCCTCGTAGGCGGGGATGCGCACCACCGCGGGACGCGCGTCGTCCACCGTGTCGAGCACGCGCACGACATCCGCGCCGACCTGCACGGCCACTTCGTCGCTGGCGCATTCCGCGCCCTGGGTCATGGCGTAGGGGTCCGGGTGCGCCTGCACCGGGCCGACCACGTCGATACTGGTGGAATCGACCTCGCGCCAGCCCTCGGGCACGCGCTTGCAGACGAAGGCGGTGCCGCGCAGGTCGCGGATTTTGTGGATCGGCTCACCGGCGGCGAGGCGCTGGGCGACATCGACGATAGCGCGCTCGGCATTGCCGTAGAGCAGCAGGTCGGCGCGGCTGTCGAGCAGGATCGAGCGGCGCACCTTGTCGCTCCAGTAATCGTAGTGGGCGATACGCCGCAGGCTGGCCTCGATGCTGCCGATCACCAGCGGCACGTCGCGGTAGGCCTCGCGCACGCGCTGGCTGTAGACGATCACCGCGCGGTCCGGGCGCCTGCCGGCGGCATCGCCCGGGGTATACGCATCGTCATTGCGGCGTTTGCGGTCCGCCGTGTAGCGGTTGATCATCGAATCCATGTTGCCGGCGGCGACGCCGAAGAACAGGTTGGGGCGGCCCAGGGCCTTGAACGGCTCGGCGCTGTCCCAGTCGGGCTGGGCGATGATGCCGACGCGAAAACCCTGCGCTTCCAGCACGCGGCCGATCACCGCCATGCCGAAGCTGGGGTGGTCGACGTAGGCGTCGCCGGTGACGATGATGATGTCGCAGGAATCCCAGCCGAGGGCGTCCATCTCCGCCCGGCTTATGGGCAGTTCCGGCGCCGGGCCGAAACACTCGGCCCAGTACTTGCGATAGTCGAACAGCGGGGTGGGCATGGTCCGGGTCGGGCAGTGGCAATGGACCGGCGATTGTACCGCAAACGACTGCGGCTGTAGAACGAGGCTCGGGACCGGCCCGAAGACTGGCGCGGAGAGTGGAAGGGCGGGGCTGGTGAGCCCCGCCCGGTGTCGCGTCCCGCGTCCGGCCTAGAAGTTGTAGATGAAATCCGCCCCGTACATGCGCGGCGGGATGCGCGCCCCGGTGAGGGAGCCCACCGCGTCGCCGTTGTCACCGTACTCGCCAAAATGTTCCTCGTCGGTGAGGTTGGTGGTCCACAGGGCGACCTCCCAGTCGCCGTTGTCCGGCAGCAGGGCGATGCGCGCGTTGATCAGGTAGAACGCGTCGATCTCACGCGCGGGATCGTTCAGGCTCTCCACCCGTTCGCTGCTCCAGGTGTAGTCGATGCGCGGCAGCAGGGCGCCGAAGTCGCCCAGTTGCCAGCGGTACTCGGCGGAGAGGTTGACCTTGTGCTCCGGGGTGCCGACCCGCGGTTTGCCGGTGAGGTCGTCCTCCTCGGTCTCGCCGGCGGCCTCGAGGATGCGGAACTTGGTGTACTCGGTCTTCAGCCAGCTGTAGTTGCCGGCCAGGGTCAGGTTGTCGGTGGCCAGCCAGTAGGTCTCCAGCTCGATACCGTAGCCCTCCGCGTCGGAGTTGCGCAGGTTGTAGGAGGGGATCGGCTGGCCCAGCAGTTTCAGTTCCTGCAGGTTCTGGTAGTCGTAGAAGAACGCCGACGCGTTGAGTTGCAGGGAGCGGTCGAAGTACTGGCCCTTGCTGCCCACCTCGTAGTTGATCACTTCCTCCTCGTCATAGGAGGTGTCGATGTCCGGGCCGAAGTTGAGGCTGTTGAAGCCGCCGGACTTGAAGCCGGTGGCGACGCTGGCGTAGAGCATGGTGTCATCGGCCAGGGCGTAGTCGAGCACCACGCGGCCGGACAGGTTGTCCCAGGAGTCCGACTGGGTGGCGTCCAGCAGCGGCTGCCCGTTGTTGTAGAACGCCAGGCCGAAGTTGGCGCCGGCGATGGTGTTCTGGTACTGGCTGAACAGGCTGAACTCTTTCTCGTCGTAGGTGTAGCGCAGGCCGGCGGAGAGGTTCATGCGGTCGGTGATGCTGTAGGTGGCGTCGCCGTACACGGCGTAGCTCTCGTAGGTGCCGTCGGAGTAGACCTCTTCGACCCAGGGCTCGTAGGCGGCGATGCGCGGCTGCAGGCTGGGCAGGATCTGCTGGAAGATGCCGATAAACGGGTTGTCTGAAAGGCCGAAATCGCCCAGCGTGCCCTCGCCGTTGAGGAATGCCCAGACAAAGGAGGAGGCGGCGATACCGTCGAGCCCGGCGTCCCTCTGCTGCTGGCGGAAGCTTGGCGCGAGCTCGTCGATTTCCGAGTTGCTCAGGGTGGCGAGGTACTCGAGGTCCTCCGGCGTCTGGCCGGCGAAGGTCGCCAGGAACACGTCGGAGGTCTCGGAGCCAGCGCCCTTGAGCAGTTCCGCCCAGGCGAAACTTTCCAGGGTGCTGACGTTGAAGACCGCGGTGGTCAGGTGGCTGACGTGTTCGCGCGAGAAGGTCGCGCCGGTGGTCCATTTCAGCTTGTCGCTGGCGCCGGTCAGGCGGAATTCCTGCGAGAAGTAGTCGTTCTCTTCCGGGTTGTTGGAGTTGAACAGGTGGTCCAGGTTGTTGGAGCCATCCAGGTCTTCATCCAGTTCGGTGTTGAATTCGCGCCAGGCGGTGATCGAGGTGAAAGTCTTGTCGCCGAAGCTGTGATCCACCTGTAGCGAGGTGGCGAACTGGTCGCGGGCCTCGCGGTTGACGTAGTCAGTGTGGATCTTGCCGAAGTCTGAATAGCTGCGACCCGGGTTGGCGTTCTCGAACACCGAGGCGATGGTGGTCTGGCGTGCGGCGGAGTGCTGGTCCAACTCGCTGTACTCGAGGCGCCAGCGCACGTCGGTGTCCGGGGTCGGGTTCCAGAGCAGGCTGCCGCGGATGGCCTGGATGTCCTCGTCGTTGAGGTCGGTGCCGTTGAGATTTTCAACATAGCCGTCGCGGTTGCGCGACACCGCCACCACGCGCACGGCGAGGTCGTCAGTCAGCGGCTGGTTCCACATCAGTTCCCCGTCGACGCGGCCGTAGTTGCCCACCGAGAGCTTGGCGCGGCCCTCCTGTTCGAACACCGGGTCCTGGGTCACCAGGTGGATGGCGCCGCCGGTGGCGTTGCGCCCGAACAGAGTACCCTGCGGGCCCTTGAGGACTTCGATACGCGCGAGGTCCACCAGGGCGGTCTCGGCGCCGGCGCCGCGCGCCGCGTAGACGCCGTCGATATACACCGCGACCGCCGGATCGGAGCCGACGGTCCAGTCATTGGTCTGCACGCCGCGGATCGAGTAGGTCGGCTGCAGCGACTTGAACACGTCCATCTCCACGCCGGCGGTGAACTGGCCGAGGTCGCCGAGGTTGCGCGCGCTGAGGTCCTCGACGTTTTCGGCGGTGAACACGCTGATGGCGATGGGTACGTCCTGTACATTCTCCGCGCGCTTTTGCGCGGTGACCACGACTTCCTCCAGGGTGTTCTGGGCCTGGGCCAGTGGCGCAAGGGCGAGGGTTGCGGTGGCGGCAATAACCGCAGTGGCGAGCGGGCGGGGAAGGAATGTAGGCATTGTTGTCTTCCGGTGGCTTGCGGGATGGGGCACATCATAAGGAAATTGACGCCGCGGAATCCACCGCTAAATCGACCCTATTCGCCGGCCTCGTCTTCGCTGCGCAACTGGGTCTCGGGGGCGTGTCCGGGGGCCGGCAGGTGGCTGCCGCAGCGTCGGCAGTAGTGTGCCGTGGGGTCGGTTTCTGCGGCGGCGCAGGTGGTGCAGTTGCGCAGGTTGCGCAGGCGGTCGGCGCGCTCGCGCATCTGGCCGCGGGTCATCTCTGCGGTGACGATGCCAGTGGGCACGGCGATGACCGCGTAGCCGATCAGCATGCCCACAGATGACAGTATCTGCCCCAGCGGTGTCTGCGGCGTGACGTCGCCGTAGCCCACGGTGGTGATGGTGACGATCGCCCAGTAGATGCTGTGGGGAATGTTGTTGAAGCCGTGCTCGGGCCCCTCGATGACATAGATCAGGCAGCCGAAAATCGTGGCGAGGATGATCATCAGCGAGAAGAACACGAAGATCTTGCGCGTTGAGCGGTGCAGCGCACCGGCCAGGTCGTTGGCCTCGTTGAGCAGGGCGAGCAGGCGCAGCACGCGGAAAATACGCAGGATGCGCAACAGGCGGATGATCAGCAGCGGTGCCGTTTGCGGCAACAGCAATGAGAGGTAGGTGGGCAACAGGGCGAGGAGGTCGACCACGCCGTAGATGCTGGTTGCGTAGCCCTTGCGGTTGGGAACGCACCACAGCCGTACCAGGTATTCCACGGTAAACAGGGCGGTGAACACCCACTCGATGCGCAGGAACAGCGCACCGTAGTCGCGGTGGTAGTCGGCGATGGAGTCGAGCAACACCACCATGACGCTGGTGATGATGATGGCGATCAGGACCAGGTCGAACCACTTGCCGGCGGTGGTCTCGGTACCGAAGATGACCTCGTAGTATCTGCGCTGCAGCGGTGTCTGTTCTCTGGTGCTCATGCGCGTCGGCGGTCCACTATCCCTGGCGAAGAGCAGCCACTATAGTAAAGCGCCCCGGCCAGCACAACGCGCCGGGGTTTGCCCAAACCCAGGACCAGAACATGACCAACCCACTCTACGTGGTCGATGCCTTTGCCAGCGGACCGTTCACCGGCAATCCCGCCGCGGTGATGCCGCTGCCGGGCTGGCTCGACGATGCGCTGATGCAGGCGGTCGCCGCGCAGAACAATCTCGCGGAGACCGCGTTCCTGGTGCCTGCAGGGGACGACTGGGAACTGCGCTGGTTCACGCCCGCCGTCGAGGTGCCGCTGTGCGGCCACGCTACCCTGGCCAGCGCCCACGTCCTGTTCACCCATCTCGGACTGGCGGCGCCGGCGGTGACCTTCCATACGCGCTCCGGGCGCCTGCGGGTGGCGCGCGAGGGCGCTGCCCTCACGCTGGATTTCCCGCCCTACGCCCTGCGCGAGGTACCCGCGGACGCGGCGGTCACCGCTGCCCTGGGCGCTTCGCCGAGGGAGTTTCTGTGGGTGGAAGGCGCGGACAAGCAACTGTGTGTGTTCGATAGCCAGGCCGAAGTGGCTGCGCTGTCGCCTGACTTTCCGGCGCTGCTCGCGGCCACGCCGCGCTGCGTGGTGGCCACCGCGCCGGGCGATGACTGTGATTTCGTCTCGCGATTTTTCGGCCCGCAGGTGGGCATCGACGAGGATCCGGTCACCGGCTCGGCGCACTGCGCGCTGGTGCCGTACTGGGCTAAGCGGCTGGGCAGGGACGACTTGCAGGCGCGGCAGATCTCGGCGCGCGGCGGCAATATCGATTGCGTCCTGCGCGATGGCCGGGTCTTTCTCACGGGTACCGCGCGGACCTATCTGTGCGGCGAGGTGGATCTGGCCGCCGAAGCTTAACCGCCGGGCAGCTGCCCGACGACTTCGACCATCGCCCCGGTCAGCGTCGCCAGATCCGCGTCGGACATCACATAGGGCGGCATGCAGTACACCAGCTTGCCGAAGGGCCGCACCCACACCCCGCGCTCGACAAAGCGCGGCTGCACGCTGGCCAGGTCCACCGGTTCGCGCAACTCGATCACGCCAATCGCCCCCAGGGTGCGCACCTCGGCGACCTGGGGCAGCTCGCGCGCCGGTGCCAGCCCGTTGCCCAGGGCGTTTTCGATGCGCTGCACCTCGCGTTGCCAGGGCTGCGAGAGCAGCAGTTCCACGCTGGCGATGGCCGTGGCGCAGGCCAGCGGGTTGGCCATGAACGTGGGCCCGTGCATGAAGGCGCCGCCCTCGCCGGCGCTGATGGTCGCGGTGATCTCTTCGGTGGCCAGGGTCGCCGCCAGGGTCATGTAACCGCCGGTCAGTGCCTTGCCCAGGCACAGGATGTCCGGCGTCACGTCCGCGTGCTGCAGCGCGAACAGCTTGCCGGTACGGCCGAACCCGGTGGCGATCTCGTCGAAGATCAACAGCACGTCGAAGGCGTCGCACAGGGCGCGCAGCTTGCGCAGGTAGTCGGGGGAGTAAAAGCGCATGCCGCCGGCGCCCTGGACCACGGGCTCGACGATGACCGCTGCGATCTGTTCGCCCTGTTCCGCCAGCAGGTCGGCGACCTGGGTCATCTGTGACTCCGGGCACTCGCGGTCGACCGGGCAGTCCGGGGCATCGACGAAAAAGTGCGGGTAGAGCACGTCACCAAACAGGTGGTGCATGCCGGTCACCGGGTCGCATACGGACATGGCGCCGAAGGTGTCGCCGTGGTAACCCTGGCGCAGCGCGACCAGCTTGCGCTTGTTGCCACGGCCGCGCGCGTACTGGTACTGGATGGCCATTTTCATGGCCACTTCCACGGCGACTGAACCGGAATCGCTGAAGAACACCCGTTGCAGGGGCTCCGGGGTGATGCGCGTGAGTAGCTGCGCCAGCTTGATCGCAGGCGGGTGAGTCAGGCCGCCGAACATGACATGGGCCATGTCCTCGAGCTGCGCCTGTACCGCGCGGTTGAGCACTGGGTGGTTGTAGCCGTGGATCGCACACCACCAGGAGGCCATGCCGTCGATCAGTTCGCGGCCGTCCGCCAGGCGCAGGCGCACGCCGCTGGCGCTGGTCACCGGGTAGATCTCCCCAGCCGGCGGTGACGCCGCGTAGGGATGCCACAGCAGTTCGCGATCCAGTGCCTGTAATTTGCGTGTGTTGTCGCCGGCGTCGCTCACTGCAGCGCCTCGCGAATGGCGGGCAGCACGTTGGCCAGCATCTGCGCCTGGGCCTCCGGTTGCGGGTGGATGCCGTCCCCCTGCATTAATTCGGGCCGGCCGGCGATGCCATCGAGGATAAAGGGGCCGAGCCCGGCGCCGGTGGCCTGCGCCACCTCGGCAAAGCTGGTGTGGAAGGCCTCGGTGTAGCGGCGGCCGTAGTTGGGCGGAATATGCATGGGCAGCAACAGCACCTCGGCGCCGGCAGCCTGTGACTGGGTCACCAGTTGCGTGAGGTTCTCGCGCAGGGTGGCCAGGGGGAAGCCGCGCAGGCCGTCGTTGCCGCCCAGTTCGATGATGACCAGGTCCGGCGCGTGGGTTTCGAGCAGTGCCGGCAGGCGGCGCAGGGCGCCGTCGGTGGTCTCGCCGCTGATGCTGGCGTTGATCACCGCGATATCCCCGTCGCGCAATTCGTCGGCCAATAGACTCACCCAGCCCTGTTGCAAAGACATGCCATAGGCGGCGCTGATACTATCGCCCAGCACCATGAGCCGGGTCGGTGCGGCGCGGGCGCCGCTGGCCAGCAGCAGGCACAGGCATAATCCACACAGCCAGGTGTACCGTAACAGGAGGGAAAAGGCGGAAGGCATGATCAGGACAGAAAATCTGGGCAAGCGGGTGTCTGTGGGCGGCGGCGAGCTGGAAATACTGAAAGGGATAACGCTGGAAATCAAGGGGGGCGATTCCGTTGCGATCGTCGGCGCCTCCGGATCCGGAAAATCCACCTTGCTCGGGCTGCTCGCGGGACTCGATGAATCCAGTGCCGGGCGCGTGTGGCTGGACGGCGAGGACCTCGGCGCACTCGACGAAGATGGGCGCGCCCTGCTGCGCGCACGCAAGGTCGGCTTCGTGTTCCAGGCCTTCCAGTTACTGCCGGCGCTCACCGCGCTGGAAAACGTGATGCTGCCGCTGGAGTTGCGCGGCGAGCACAGCGCCGGTGAACAGGCGCGGCGCTTCCTCGCCCGGGTCGGGCTGGAGGCACGGCTGGACCACTACCCGCGGCAGATGTCCGGCGGCGAGCAGCAGCGGGTGGCCATCGCCCGCGCCTTTGCCGCCCGCCCGGCGATCCTGTTCGCCGACGAACCCACCGGCAATCTCGACACTCACACCGGCGAGCGCATCGTCGATCTGCTGTTCGAACTGAACCGGGAGGAGGGCACGACCCTGGTGCTGGTCACCCACGATACCGGCCTCGCCGCGCGCTGCTCGCGCCAGCTGACCCTGGAGGCCGGCGCACTGGTCGGCGATACCGCCTGATGGCCCGCGCCTCCCTGCGCATGCTGGCGCGCGACTGGCGCGGCGGCGAACTCGGTGTGCTGGTGGCAGCGCTGGTGCTCGCGGTGGGCCTGGTCTCCGGCATCAGCGCGTTCACCGCGCGCCTGCAGGACGCGCTGGAGCGCGAGAGCCACCGCTTTCTCGCCGCCGACCTGGTGCTGCGCAGTGCCAGGCCGCTGGATTCCGCATGGCTGGAGGAGGCCGAGGGGCGCGGCCTGCGTACGGCACAGACCCTGAGTTTCCCGTCCATGGCCTTTGGTGACGGCGAGCGTATGCACCTGGTGTCGGTCAAGGCGGTCAGCGACAACTACCCCCTGCGCGGCGAATTGCTGTATGCCGATTCGGGATTCGCCCCGGCCCAGGCGGCCGCGCGCGGGCCGGTGCCCGGAGAGAGCTGGCTGGACTCGCGCCTGTTTGCCCTGCTCGAGGTGGAAAGCGGCGACGAGGTCGGGCTCGGCGATGCCCAGCTGCGGGTGACCGGCGCCGTGCGCGGCGAACCGGACCAGGGCGCCGGCTTCTACGGCTACGGGCCGCGCCTGATGATGCATCTCGACGATATCCCCGCCACCGGCGTGGTGCAGCCCGGGAGCCGGGTCGAGTACCGGCAGTTGTTCGCCGGTGACCCGGGGGTGTTGGAGGACTTCCGGCAGTGGCTGGAACCGCAGTTGGCGGGCGACCAGCGCGTGCTGGACCTGGACCGCGGGCAGCCCGGTATCGGCCGCGCCCTGCAACGCGCCGAGCGTTTCCTGCTGCTTGCGGGCAGCCTGGCGGTGGTGCTGGCCGGGGTCGCCATCGCCCTGGCCGCGGCCCGCTTCAGCGAGCGCCACGCGGACTACGTCGCGGTGATGAAGAGCCTCGGCGCCACTTCCGGCAGTATCACCCGGCTCTACGGCGGCAGCCTGGCACTGCTCGGTCTCGCCGCTGCGGTAACCGGTTGCCTGCTGGGCTGGAGCCTGCAGGCGACCTTCTTCCGCCTGTTCGCCGACGAGCTGCCGCTGACTCCGGGGGCGGCGGGTGTGCGCCCCTACCTGGTCGGCGCGGTCACCGCCATGGTCTGCGTGCTGGCCTTCGCCTGGCCGCCGATACGGCGGCTGGCGGGCGCCAGTCCCTTGCGCGTGTTGCGCCGGGACCTGCCCTCAGCGGTGCGCCGCAGCGGCGGGGACTACCTGCTCGGCTTCGCCGCGGTCGTGTTGTTGATGTTGTGGTATTCGCAGGACTGGCGGCTCACCGCGGCGGTATTGGCCGGCATGGCCGTGGTGGTCGCCCTGGGCGTGGGCGGCGCACTGTTACTGCTGCGCAGCGGCCGCGCGCTGGGCATGCGCGCCGGCAGCCTGTGGAGGCTGGCCCTGGGCAGCCTGCAGCGGCGCGGCATCGGCAATGCGCTGCAGGTGGTGGTGTTCGGCCTCGCCATCATGCAGCTGTTGGTGCTGTTGCTGGTGCGCACGTCGCTGCTCGAGGAATGGCGCCTGCAGCTGCCCGAGAACACGCCCAATCACTTCCTGATCAATATCGCGCCGGCGGATGCACCGCGCCTGGAAGCGGCCATGGCCGAGGCCGGCCTGCACAGCGAGCCGCTGTTCCCCATGGTCCGTGCCCGCCTGATGGCGATCGACGGGGTGGACCTGCCCAGCCGCGAGGACGCCGGTGAAGACCAGCCGCACCAGCGCGAGAGCAACCTGACCTTCTCGGCCACGCTACCGGCGGACAATGAACTGGTGGCAGGGCAGTGGTGGGATCCGGATACGCAGGAGTCGCTGGTCTCGGTGGAGGCCGGTTACGCCGAGCAGATGGGCCTGCAGGTAGGCGACCGCATGTCCCTGCTGGTGGGCGAGCGGCCGCTGGAGGCCAAGGTCGCCAGCCTGCGCTCGCTGCAGTGGGAGTCGATGCGGCCGAACTTCTTCCTGGTGTTCCCGCCGGCGGTGCTCAGCGACTATCCGGCGACATGGATGACCAGCTTCTACCTGGACCCCGGCGACAAGCTGTTCCTCAACCGGCTGGTGCGTGAGTTTCCCACCGTCACGCTGATCGAGATGGACGAGGTGATCAGCCAGGTGCGCGGCATTATCGACCAGGTCTCCGCGGCGGTGGAACTGGTGCTTGCGGTGATCCTGGTGACCGGTGCCCTGGTGTTGATCGCCGGCGTGCAGGCGAGCCTCGACGAGCGCCTGCGCGAGGGCGCCATCCTGCGCGCGCTGGGGGCGCCGCGCTCGCGGGTGCTGGGCGCGCTGGCGATCGAGTTCAGTGTACTCGGGCTGTTCGCCGGGGTGCTTGCGGTGGTGGCGGCGGAGGTCGGTGTCGGCGCGCTGCAGGTGCTGGCGCTGGACATGCGTTACACGCCGTCGCCCTGGTCCTGGCCCCTCGGGCTGTTGGCGGGTGCGGTGCTGATCGGCACGCTCGGCGTCTTCAGTGCGCGGCGGGTAGTCTCCGCGCCGCCGGTGGCGGTGCTGCGCGAATTGTGACGCCCGGGTAATATAACCGTCACAAAACGCTGGCAGGCTGCCCCGGTGGAAAACCTGACGCTATTATTCCTGTGCACCCATAACCGCTGTCGCAGCATTCTCGCCGAGGCGATTGCCACGCGCCGCGGCGGCGGCTGCCTGCGCGCGTACAGCGCCGGCAGTGCCCCGGCGGGTGAAGTGCACCCCGATACCCTCGCGGCACTGCAAGCCCGTGGCTACCCGGTGGCCGGCCTGCACAGCAAGGCCTGGGACGCGGGCCTGGGTTGCGAGCCGGACGCGGTCATCACCCTGTGCGACAGCGCCGCCGGCGAGACCTGCCCGCTGTGGCTGCAGGACACACCGCGCCTGCACTGGGGGCTGGAAGATCCCTCGCGGGCGCAACCGGGCGCTGCCCGCGACGCCGCATTTGCGCGGGTGATCGACACCCTCGAATCGCGTATTTTGCGCCTGGTGGACGCGGGGATTTACCGGCAGCGCGGTGACGCGTTGCGCTCGGCGATGCAGGCATTGGCAGGGGAGTAACCGATCTTGGGACTGTTTGAACGCTACCTCAGTGTGTGGGTGGGCCTGGCGATTGGCGTCGGGGTGGTGCTCGGCGCGCTGGCGCCGGCGCCGGTACAGGCGGTGGCTGCGCTGGAACTGGCGCACGTCAACCTGCCGGTGGCCGTGCTCATCTGGGTGATGATCTACCCGATGATGGTGCAGGTGGATTTCTCCTCCCTGCGCGATGTGGGCGACAAGCCGCGTGGCCTGGCCCTGACCCTGGTGGTCAACTGGCTGATCAAACCCTTCACCATGGCGGCCCTGGGCTGGCTGTTCTTTCGCGTGTTGTTCGCCGACCTGGTAGCGCCGGAGACCGCCACCGAATACATCGCCGGCATGATCCTGCTCGGCGTCGCGCCGTGTACCGCCATGGTGTTCGTGTGGAGCCAGCTGACCCGCGGCGACGCCACCTACACCCTGGTCCAGGTCTCGCTCAACGACGTGATCATGGTGTTCCTGTTCGCGCCCCTGTGTGCGCTGCTGCTCGGCCTCAGCGATGTGGTGGTGCCCTGGCAGACGCTGCTGCTGTCGGTCACGCTGTACGTGGTGCTGCCGCTGATCGCCGGCGTGCTCACCCGCCGCGCCCTGGATTCCGCCGGCGACCACCAGCGCCTGCAGCGTTTCCTGTCGCGCATGAAACCGTTTTCCATTCTCGGCCTGCTGCTCACCGTGGTTCTGCTGTTCGCCTTCCAGGCCGAGCGCATCATCGGCAACCCCCTGGCCATCGTACTCATCGCCATCCCGTTGCTGTTGCAGACCTACGGCATTTTCGCCCTGGCCTATACCGCCGCGCGCTGGCTGCGCCTGCCGCACCCGATCGCCGCGCCGGCCTGCCTGATCGGCACCTCGAATTTCTTTGAGCTGGCGGTGGCGGTGGCGATATCCCTGTTCGGCCTGGAGTCCGGCGCCGCGCTGGCGACGGTGGTCGGGGTGCTGGTGGAGGTGCCGGTGATGCTGTCGCTGGTGGCCTTCGCCAACCGCACGCGGCACTGGTTTGAACCGGGCTCTGCGGGGTAATTTGCGGGCGCGCGATGCGCAGCCCTGGCCGGGCCCGGGTCAGCCCGCCGCGGGCTGGGGAGCGGCGCTGATCCCGGCGATAAACGTGGCCACCCCGAGGTCCATCTGCCGGCGCAGGTCGATATGCCGCTCGAACAATTCCGGCGCATCCACGCGCAGCGTCGCCAGGCCGTGAATCCCGGACCAGGCGGCGTTGGCCAGGTAAGTGGGGTGATCCGCCGCCCGGTACAGGCCGAGGTCTATGCCGTGCTGTAACACCGCCTGCACCAGCCGCAGGGTCTGGCGGCTGGCCTCGCGCAGTTCCGGGTAGCGCGCTGCCGGTTGCACCGCGGGTCCGAACATCAGCTTGAACATCTGCGGGTTCTCCGCGGCGTAGTCGACGTAGGCGTGGGTGAGGGCGAACAACTGGTCGGTGGGGTTGTCTCCGGCGCGCTCACGGGCGGCGCCGAGGGCCGCGAACAGTTCGTGGTAGCCTCGGGTGGCGATCGCCGCCAGCAACTCGCCCTTGTCGGTGAAGTGCCGGTAGGGCGCGGTCTGCGATACACCGATGGCCCGCGCCAGGGCGCGCAGGCTGAGGTCCTCGACACTGATCTCACCGAGCTGGGCGATGGCGGTGTCCAGCAACTCGGCGCGCAGGTTGCCGTGGTGGTAGGTTTTCTGGTTGGCGGCTTCGGTCATGGTACTGGCATTAGAGCAGTATTGGCCGGGCAAGTCACGCGCGGGACTCTCCGACGCGCCCGCGGCGGGCTGCGCCAGCAGATTCCCATGAAAAACAGGCAAAAAAAAGCGTCACCCCTGCGGGCGACGCCTTCCTGAACTTGCGGGCAGGAATTACGGCAGCAGGTGCTGGACCGCGTCGCGCTCCTCGGTGAGTTCCTGCTCGGTGGCCTTCATCTTGGCTTCGCTGAACTCGCCGATCTCCAGGCCCTGGACGATTTCCCAGTCACCGCCCTTGCAGCGGCAGGGGAAGGAGTAGATCAGGCCTTCGGTGATGCCGTAGGAACCGTCGGAGTACACGCCCATGGAGACCCAGTCGTCGCCCTCGGTGCCCAGCGCCCAGGAGCGCATGTGGTCGATGGCGGCGTTGGCCGCGGAAGCCGCGGAGGAGGCGCCACGGGCCTTGATGATGGCCGCGCCGCGCTGCTGTACCACGGGGATGAACTCGCCTTCGTACCACTCCTGGTCGACCAGGCTGATAGCGGTGTCGCTGCCGACCTTGCAGTTGAACAGGTCCGGGTACTGGGTGGCGGAGTGGTTGCCCCAGATGGTCATCTTGCTCACGTCGTTGACGGTCTTGCCGGTCTTGATCGCGATCTGGGTCTTGGCGCGGTTGTGGTCCAGGCGGGTCATCGCGGTGAAGTTGCGCGGGTCGATGTCCGGCGCGTTGCGCTGGGTGATCAGCGCGTTGGTGTTGGCCGGGTTGCCCACCACCAGTACCTTGATGTCCTTGCTGGCGTTGTCGTTGATCGCCTTGCCCTGCACGGAGAAGATTGCCGCGTTGGCTTCCAGCAGGTCCTTGCGCTCCATGCCGGGGCCGCGCGGGCGGGCGCCGACCAGCAGAGCGTAATCAGTGTCCTTGAAGCCCACGTTCGGGTCGTCGGTGCAGACGATGCCGGACAGCAGCGGGAACGCGCAGTCCTCCAGTTCCATCTTGACGCCGTTCAGGGCATCCATGGCGGGCGTGATATCCAGCAGTTGCAGGATCACGGGCTGGTCGTCGCCGAGCATGGCGCCGGAGGCAATGCGGAAGAGCAGGGCGTAGCCGATCTGGCCTGCCGCGCCGGTGACGGTCACGCGTACGGGTGCTTTCATCGGAGTGGGTTCCTCGCTGGTATTTCGGTGGGGTATTTCGGGGCGCACATTGTCGGGGGAATCCCGGGAAAATACAAGCCGGTCGGGCGTCCCTCTGACTGGTAGTTGGGCTTGGGCTGGCTAGCGGCCCGGAAGGCGGAAGGCCCGTTCCGAAAACCGCAAAAGCGCCATCCATGGCAGCTCGGCCTCGGCCATCCATGGCCTCGCACGTTTTCTCCACGGGCCTTCCACCTCCCGGTCCTCGCTCCGGTGCCACTCGGCGCCAATTTCTCGCTGCGAGTCCCCATGTAAGTCGGCTCTGCCGAAATACGTTGGTGCCCCTTTACCGGCTGTGGGGATACGCCAGTTGCAGGGACGGGGGATGGCAGGCGCCTCCCCGGGACGTCCGAGGCCATGGATGGCCTCGGCCGAGCTGCCATGGATGGCGCCTTTGCGGTCCCGGGGAGGCGCCTGCCATTCACCGGCCCGGCGGAGTAGCGAACGTACAACACCCCTCAGCCAGCCGGTGAACGGGAAGTAGCCCACCAAACTGGACTCCCCAAGCCCGAAGCAAGTAAAATGCCCGCCAAATCAAGCACTAACGGCCCAAATCGTGCGCGAGCTGTCCCGCAAGGAAAAAACCGAGTTCAACAAGCTGCAGAAACGCCTGCGGCGCAACGCCGGCAACGCCATCGTCGATTACAACATGATCGAGGAGGGCGACAAGGTCATGGTGTGCCTGTCCGGCGGCAAGGACTCCTACGGGATGCTCGACATCCTCATGAACCTGCAACACAGCGCGCCCATCGACTTCGAGCTGGTGGCGGTGAACCTCGACCAGAAACAGCCCGGCTTTCCCGAGGACGTGCTGCCCGGATTCCTGGATGACATCGGCATTCCTTACTACATCCTCGAAAAAGACACCTACAGCGTGGTCAAGTCCGTGGTGCCCGAGGGCAAGACCACCTGCGGCCTGTGTTCGCGGCTGCGGCGCGGCACCCTGTACGGCTTCGCCCAGGATATCGGCGCCACCAAGATCGCCCTGGGTCACCACCGCGACGATATCGTCGAGACCCTGTTCCTCAACATGTTCTTCGGCGGCACGCTCAAGGCCATGCCGCCCAAGTTGCTCTCCGACGACCGCAAGAACGTGGTGATCCGCCCGCTGGCCTACTGCCGCGAGAAGGACCTGGCCCGCTACGCCGACTACAAGGCATTCCCGATCATTCCCTGCAACCTGTGCGGCTCGCAGGAAAACCTGCAGCGCGTGCAGGTGAAGAAGATGCTGGCGGACTGGGAGCGCGAGTACCCCGGACGCACCGAGACCATTTTCCGCAGCATCCGCAACGTCGCCCCCTCGCAACTGGCCGACGGTGAGCTGTTCGATTTCCGCTCCCTGCGCGCCGAGCAGATCGATACCGACCTGCATATCCCCCTTGTCAACGTGGTGAACCTCTGACCGCAGCCGCCGCCAGTGGCCCCCTGCTGAGCGCGCAGCAACTGGCGCTGTCGCGCGGTGGCCGCGAATTGTTCGGCGGGCTCAGTTTCGATATCTGTCCCGGGCAACTGGTGCAGATCGAGGGCGCCAACGGTGCCGGCAAGACCAGCCTGCTGCGCATCCTCGCCGGGCTGTCGCGCTACGGTTTCGAGGGGCGCGTGGAACGCCATGCACCGCTGCTGTACCTGGGCCATCAACCTGCGGTGAAAGCGATGCTTACGCCGCGCGAAAACCTGGCCTGGCACGTGGCCGGGGAGGCGGACTTCGGCGCCGCCGCCATCGATGCGGCACTGGCCCGGGTCGGGCTGTACGGCTACGAGGACGTGCCCAGTCACGCGCTCTCCGCCGGGCAACACCGGCGCGTGAGTCTGGCCCGGCTGTACCTGTCCAACAGCCCGCTGTGGTTGCTGGACGAGCCGTTTACCGCCATCGATGTCGACGGGGTGGCGGCCCTGGAGGAGCGCAAGGCCGCGCACGTGGCCGCCGGCGGCGCCGTGGTGTTCACCTCGCACCAACCGATGCGCGGCAACTACAACGTTCGCCGCCTGTGCCTGCGCCGGGGCCTGCTGTGAGCGCGCCCTCGCTGCCGGCGTTCTGCCTGCGCCTGGTGCGCCGGCAACTGGTATTGGCGGTGCGCCGGCCGGTGGAGATTCTCAACCCGCTGCTGTTTTTCGCCATGGTGGTGGCGCTGTTTCCGCTCGGCCTGGGGCCGGACCCGAAATCCCTGGCGAGCTTTGCCGCCGGTACCTTGTGGATCATTGCGCTGCTCTCCAACCTGCTGACCTCGGATACCATCTTTCGCGGCGATTACGACGACGGCAGCCTCGAGCAACTGCTGCTGGCGCCGCAGCCACTGTATTTCTCCGTGCTCGCCTACCTGGGCGCCCACTGGCTGCTGACCGGCGTGTCCCTGGCGCTGATCTCCCCGCTGTTCGCGCTGATGCTCAACCTGCCGCTGGAGGCCCTGCCGGCGCTGGTGGCCAGCCTGCTGCTCGGCAGCGGGGTGATGAGCCTGGTAGGCGGGGTCGGCGCCGCGTTGACCGTGGGCCTCAAGCGCGGCGGCATGCTGATCTCGCTGCTTATATTGCCCCTGTACATGCCGGTACTGATTTTTGGCAGCGCCGCGGTGCGCGCCGCGGCCCAGGGTTTTCCCGCTGGACCGCAGCTGGCCATTCTCGGCGCCATGTTCTGCCTGGCCATCGCCCTGGCGCCGCTGGCGACCGCCGCCGGCCTGCGCATCAGTATCGACGCCTGATCCGATTGCGAGCGGTTTAAGTTGTCCCTAATGTGGCCCCCTGTATAATTGCCCGCGCTATGTGGACCTTCTTCCATAAACTCGGCTCCCCGCCCTGGTTGTACGCCATCTCCGGCAGCATCCTGAAGTATCTTTTGCCGGCCACGCTGCTGGCGCTGGGCGTCGGGATGGTCTGGGGCCTGCTGTTCACGCCGCCGGATTTCCGCCAGGGCGACAGCTACCGCATCATCTATATTCACGTTCCCGCCGCGGCGGTGGCCCTGGCCGGCTACTACGTGATGGCCACGGCTGGCGCCATCAGCCTGATCTGGAAGATGAAGATGGCGGATATCGCCATGCAGTGCTGCGCGCCGATCGGTGCCGCGCTGACCTTCGTCGCGCTGGTCACTGGCTCCATCTGGGGCAAGCCCACCTGGGGTACCTGGTGGGTGTGGGACGCCCGCATCACCTCGATGCTGATCCTGCTGTTCCTGTACCTGGGGGTCATCGCCCTCTACGAGGCCTACGACAACAAGGCCGCCGCGGCGCGGGCCTGCGCGGTGCTGAGCCTGGTCGGCACGGTTAATATCCCGATCATCTACAAATCGGTGGACTGGTGGTACAGCCTGCACCAGCCGGCCTCGATCAAGTTCACCGGCGAGTCCAGCATCCACCCGAGCATGCTGTACCCGCTGCTGCTGATGATTGCAGCGTTCTACGCGCTGTTCGCCTGCGCGCTGCTGCTGCGCATGCGCGCGGAAATTCTCGACCGCGAGCGGCGTACCGGCTGGGTGCGCAAACTCCTGGAGGCCGATGCGGTCTGATGTACTTCCACGATCTGCACAGCGCGCTGCACATGGATGGCCACGGCGCCTTTGTCTGGGCGGCCTACGCCATTACCTGCGTTGTGCTGCTGCTGATTGTTGTAGCGCCGCTGCGCCGTCGCCGGCGCCTGCTGCGCGAGATGAGCGCGGAGGCGCGGCGCCAGCGCGGTGTGCCGACCCAGGGGAGTGAAGCCTGATGCATCCTGTTCGCAAACAACGCCTGTACCTGGTGCTGTTCCTGGTGGCGTTTTCCAGTATCGCCATCGGCCTGGTGGTCTATGGCCTGCGCGGCAACATCAACCTGTTCTTCCCGCCCGCCGAGGTCGCCGCCGGCAAGGCGCCGCTGGGCCAGTCCATCCGCGTCGGCGGCATGGTGGTGGACGGCAGCATCCAGCGCAGCGAGCACAACCTCGAGGTGCGCTTCGAGCTGACCGACTACGCCGCCACGGTGCCGGTCATCTATGAAGGCATCCTGCCGGACCTGTTCGACGAGGGGCAGGGGGCGGTAGCCTCGGGGCAGCTGAATGCCGACGGTGTGCTGGTGGCCTCGGAAGTGCTGGCCAAGCACGATGAAAACTACATGCCGCCGGAGGTGGCCGAGGCGCTGGAACGCTCGGGTGCAAGCCCCGGGGGGAACAGCAAGTGATTGCCGAGATCGGTCATTTCGCCCTGATCCTGGCGCTGGGCCTGTCCCTGTGCCTGGCGGTAGTGCCGGCCTGGGGCGCCTGGCGGCGCAACGTCGCGGCCATGGCCCTGGCGCCGGGCCTGGCCATCGGCATGCTGGTATTCGTGAGCATCAGTTTCGCCTGCCTGGCCACGGTCTTCCTGCAGGACGATTTTTCCGTGGCCTTGGTCGCCAATCACAGTAATTCGCTGCTGCCCGACATCTACAAGTTCAGCGCCGTGTGGGGCAACCACGAGGGATCGCTGTTGCTGTGGGTGCTGATCCTCGCGTTGTGGACCGCCGCCGTCGCGGTGTTCAGCAGCCAGTTGCCGTTGGTGATGCTGGCGCGGGTACTGTCCGTGATGGGTGGGGTCGGTGTCGGTTTCCTGTCCTTCTCACTGCTCACCTCCAATCCCTTCGCGCGCCTGTTGCCCGGCGCGCCGGCCGATGGCAGCGACCTCAACCCGCTGCTGCAGGACCCTGGCCTGATCATCCATCCGCCCTTGCTGTACATGGGCTACGTCGGCTTCTCCGTAGCCTTTGCCTTTGCCATCGCGGCGCTGCTCGGCGGTCGACTGGACGCGGCCTGGGCGCGCTGGTCGCGGCCCTGGACCAATATCGCCTGGGCCTTCCTGTCGCTGGGCATCATGCTCGGCAGCTGGTGGGCCTACTACGAGCTGGGCTGGGGCGGCTGGTGGTTCTGGGACCCGGTGGAGAACGCCTCGTTCATGCCCTGGCTGGCGGGTACGGCGCTGGTGCACTCCCTGGCGGTGACGGAAAAGCGCGGCCTGTTCAAAAGCTGGACGGTACTGCTCGCCATCTTTGCCTTCTCCCTGAGCCTGCTGGGGACGTTCATGGTGCGCTCCGGCGTGCTCACCTCGGTTCACGCCTTCGCCACCGACCCGGCGCGCGGCATGTACATCCTGGTGTTCCTCGGCATCGTCGTGGGCGGCTCGCTCACCCTGTACGCGCTGCGTGCCCCGGCGGTGAGCAGTCGCGTCGGCTTCGCCTGGGTGTCGCGGGAAACCCTGCTGCTCGCCAATAACGTCGTGTTCCTGGTGGCCACGCTGACCGTACTGTTCGGCACGCTGTTCCCGCTGATCATGGATGCCCTCGGCTTCGGCAAGTATTCGGTGGGGCCGCCGTACTTCAACGCCGTGTTCGTGCCGCTGATGGCGCTGCTCACGCCGTTCATGGGGCTAGGGCCGCTGTCGCGCTGGAAACAGGACAGCGGCGCGCGCTGGCAACGGGAGTTGCTGGTGCCGGCCCTGGTCGCCCTGGGCTGCGCGGTGACCCTGCCCTGGCTGGGCGGCGGTTTCAACCTGTGGGTGGCGCTGGCGGTACTGCTCGCGGCCTGGCTGGTGGTCGGGCTGGCTCGCGACGTGATCATCCGCGTGAAGCGGGTCGGCGACCTCGGCCGCGGCCTGCGCCGGTTGGCGCCGAGCTACTGGGGT
The DNA here is from genome assembly GCF_004745945.1 of Mangrovimicrobium sediminis. Taxonomy (GTDB): domain Bacteria; phylum Pseudomonadota; class Gammaproteobacteria; order Pseudomonadales; family Halieaceae; genus Mangrovimicrobium; species Mangrovimicrobium sediminis. The sequence goes on from NZ_SRLE01000004.1 coordinate 157,310, forward strand.
ATGGTGCTGGCCCACCTGGGTTTCGCCATGGCGCTGATCGGTATCGTCGCCACCAGTCAGTATTCGATCGAGCACGACCTGAAAATGACCCCGGGGGATACCGAGACCCTGGCCGGCTACGAATTCCGTTTCGTGGCGCTGGAGCAGAAGCGCGGCCCCAATTACCTGGCCAGCGAGGCGCAATTCGAGGTCAGTCAGGGTGGTGAAGTCATTGCCCGGCTGGCGCCGCAGAAGCGTCGCTACCTGGCCGGCGGCTCGATGATGACCGAGGCGGCGATCGACCCGGGCCTGTTCCGCGACCTGTACGTGGCAATGGGCGAACCGGTCGGCAGCGATGGCGGCTGGGCCATCCGCCTGCACTACAAGCCGATGGTGCGCTGGATGTGGCTGGGCGCCATCTTCATGGCGCTGGGCGGTTTCGCCACGGTGGCGGACCGCCGCTACCGGCAACAGCGCGGCGCGCGCACCGCTCCCGAGGTGGCACATGCCGGCGCGGCTTAAGCTGTTCCTGCCGCTGATCATCTTCGCGGTACTGGCGCTGTTCCTGGTGCGCGGTCTGCAATTGGACCCGCGCGAGCTGCCCTCGGCGCTGATCGACCGGCCGTTTCCCGAGTTTTCGCTGCCGGCCCTGGCGGGCGGTGCGACGCTGGATAAGGCTGCGGTTACCGGCCGCCCCGCGCTGTTCAACGTCTGGGCCACCTGGTGCCCGACCTGCCGCGTGGAACACCCGTTCCTGATCGACCTCGCGCGCCGCGGCGTGCCGGTCTACGGCATTAACTACAAGGACCAGGACGAACCCGCGCGGCAGTGGCTGCGTGACCTCGGCGACCCCTATACCGCGGTGATCGTCGATCGCGAGGGTACGCTGGGCCTGGACCTGGGTGTGTATGGTGCGCCGGAAACGTACCTGGTCGATGGTGACGGGGTGGTGCGCTACCGCCATGTCGGCGTGGTCGACGACACCGTGTGGAGCGAGACCCTCGGCCCGCTTTATCGCCAGTACGGCGGGGAGGGCGGCCAGTGATCCGTCGCTACGCGCAACTGCTGGCCTGCCTGTTTTTCGCCTGGGCCCTGCCCGCCGCGGCGGTGATCGAGACCTACGACTTCACCGACCCGGCGCTGGAGCAGCGCTACCAGTCCCTGAGCAATGAATTGCGCTGCCCCAAGTGCCAGAACCAGAATATCGCCGATTCCAACGCGCCGATTGCCCAGGACCTGCGCAAGCAGTTGTTCGTGCAACTCGAAGCCGGCGCCTCCGACGACGAGATCCGCCAGTACATGGTTGATCGCTACGGCGAGTTCGTGCGCTACCGGCCGAGCTTTTCCGGCGCGACCGCTGTGCTGTGGCTGGCCCCGGCCATTTTGCTGGCGCTGGCCGCATTGATCGCCTGGCTGACCCTGCGCCGGCGCGGTGGCCAAGCGGTGGCGCCCAAGCAGGCGCTGGATGCGCAGGATCGCGAGCGGCTGTCGTCGCTGTTAGGTGACGGGGACGAGCGCCAATGACCGTGTTTTATCTCGCCTGCGCCGCACTGGTGGCGCTGGCCGCCGTATTCCTGCTGGTACCGCTGGCCGGGCGCGAACGGCCGGTGGACGACGACCCCGAAGCTGCCAACCTCGCCTGGTACCGCCTGCGCCGGGAGGAATTGGCCGGGGAGGGCGACGATGCCCTGGCGGAGGACGCCAAGCTGCGCCTGCTCGAGGACACCGCCGGCGCGACACCCGCCGCAACGCAGGCAGCGCCGCCCCCCGCAGCGCGCCGCTTCCTCGCCTGGCTCCTGCTGCCGGTGCTGCTGGTGTTTGCCGTTGTCGTCTACTACCGCCTGGGCGCCGCGCCGGATGTTGTCATCGCCCGGCAATTGCAGGACCTGCACAGCGATATGCCGCCGCAGGAATTGCAGGCCCTGGCCGATGCCATCACCGCGCGCGCCGCGCAGCGTCCGGATAATCTCGACTACACGGTGATGCTCGGCCAGTTCGCCATGCAGCGCCAGGACTATGCCGCCGCAGCCCGTTACTACGACACCCTGGCCGCCGCCGCCCCCGGCGATGCCGGCGCCCTGGCCTATGCCGCCCAAGCCCACTACCTCGCCGCCGGGCGCAGCCTCACCGACGAGACCCGCCGCCGCGCCCAACAGGCGCTGGCGATCAACCCGCACCAGCGCACCGCCCTCGGCCTGCTCGGCATGGCCTCCTTCGAGGCGGGCGAGTACCGCGATGCGATGGGCTACTGGGAGCGCCTGCTGGCGGTGGAGCCCCCGGGTTCGGACAGCTACCGCATGATCTCCGGGGTTATCGACACCGCCCGCGAGCGCCTGGGCATGCCACCCCGGGAGCAGGCCATGGCCGCAGCGGCGGGCGGACCCGGCGCGACTGGGCCCGCGCCGGCTGCGGGTCCCTCCGCGGGGGTTACGGTCAGTGTCACCGCCCCGGCCGACGCCACGCTCGACCCGGCCGCCACCGTATTCATCCTCGCCCGCGACGGCGCCGGCACCAGCCGCATGCCGATCGCCGTGCAGCGCCTGCGCGCCGCCGACCTGCCGGTGACCATTCGCCTGGACGACAGCAACAGCATGGCGGGGCAGAAAATTTCCGGTTTCGCCTCGGTGCTGGTGCAGGTCCAGGTCTCCCCCGACGGCCGCCCTGGCGCAGAGAACGCCAGCTGGCTGGGCCAGGCCGGCCCCCTCGCACCGGACCTCTCGGAGCAGCCCGTGAGCATCACCCTGGCGCCCAACGCCGGCAGCTGAGGCGGATTGCCCGCCTTTTTTCGGCTCAGGCATAGTGTTATCGGATTGAAACCGATACACTATATCTTGTGGTTCTGAATTCGCGTGAAAACCAGTAAAAACGTCTAAAAATATATAATAAACAAAGACATAGAGCGAGCTGTTAAAGTCAGATGAGATTAAAGTCGATCAAGCTGGCGGGATTCAAGTCTTTTGTCGATCCCACCACCGTGAGCTTCCCCAGCAACATGAGCGCTGTGGTCGGGCCCAACGGGTGCGGCAAGTCGAATGTCATCGACGCTGTGCGCTGGGTCATGGGTGAAAGCTCCGCCAAGAACCTGCGTGGCGAGTCCATGGACGACGTCATCTTCAACGGCTCGGTGAACCGCCAGCCAGTCGGCCAGGCCTCCATCGAGCTGGTGTTCGACAACAGCGATGGCAGCGTCGGCGGCGAATATGCCCGCTACGCGGAAATCTCGATCAAGCGCCAGGTCGCCCGCGAGGGGCAGTCCGAGTACTACCTGAATGGCTCGCGCTGCCGCCGCCGCGACATCACCGACATCTTCCTCGGCACCGGTCTCGGCCCGCGCAGCTACGCGATCATCGAGCAGGGCATGATTTCCCGGCTGATCGAATCCAAGCCCGAGGAACTGCGGGTGTTCATCGAGGAAGCGGCGGGCATCTCCAAGTACAAGGAGCGGCGCAAGGAAACCGAGAGCCGCATGCGCCGGACCCTGGAGAACCTCGAGCGCCTCACCGACCTGCGCGACGAACTCGAGCGCCAGCTGCAGCACCTGCAGCGCCAGGCACAGGCCGCCGAGAAGTACCGCGAATATAAAGAGGACGAGCGCACGCACAAGGCCCAGCTGATGGCCCTGCAGTGGCGCGCCCTGGATACCCAGGTGCAGGCGGCGACCCGCGCCATCGGCGAACTCGAGGTCAAGCTCGAGGGCATCCACGCCGAGCACCAGCAGGTCGATACCGCCATCGAGCAGCACCGGGTGGCGCACACGGACCGCACCGACGCCTTCAATAAAGTGCAGGCCAACTATTATTCGCTGGGCGCAGAGGTCGCGCGCATCGAGCAGACCATCCGCCACCAGCGCGAGCGCAGCCGCCAGCTCGAGGAAGACCTGGCACAGACTGGTACCAGCCTGCAGGAGGCGCAGCGCCACCTCGGCGAGGACCGCGAGAAACTCGTGGCCTGGGAGGAGGAGCTGGAAAGCATCGCCCCCGAGTTGGAGATGCTGCAGGCCGTGGAGGAAGACTCCGGCCAGGCGCTGCTACAGGCCGAGGAGGCCATGCACCAGTGGCAGCAGCGCTGGGACGAGTTCAACCAGCGCGCCGCACAGCCGCGGCAGCAGGCCGAGGTACAGCAGTCGCGTATCCAGCACCTGGAGCAGGTGCTGAACCGCATCCAGAACCGCTCGCGCCAGCTCGAGGAGGAGCGCGCGGCGCTGGCCCCGGGCGAGGACCACGGCGAACTCGAATTGCTCGCCGAGGAACTGGCCGAAGCCGAAATGCTGGTGGCCGCAGAGGGCGAGCGCAGCGAGGCCCTGGCGGGATCGATCACCGCCGAGCGCGAGCGCTGCGGCGATCTCGCCGACCAGCTCAATGAGGTGCGCTCGCAAACGCAACAGATGCGCGGCCGGCAGGCCTCCCTGGAGGCCCTGCAGCAGGCGGCGCGCGAGGATTCCAGCGAGGGCATCGGCGCCTGGCTGGAGGCACAGCAGCTGGCCGGTCGCCCGCGCCTGCTGGAACAGTTACAGGTCGACGAAGGCTGGCAGCTGGCGGTGGAAACCGTGCTCGGCGACTACCTGCAGGCGGTCTGCGTCGATGACCTCGGCAGCCTCGGCGGCATGCTCGGCAGCCTGGAGAAGGGCGTGCTGGCACTGGTTGAGTCCGGTGCCGAAGCGGCCGCTGGCGGCGATGCGCTGGCCGGCAAGGTGCGCAGCGCCGGCCACGCGGGCGCGCTGCTCGGCGGTGTGCGCGCTGCCGACGACCTGGCCCAGGCTATGGCGCTGCGCGGTTCGCTGCAGCCCCACGAGTCGGTGATTACCCGAGACGGCATCTGGCTGGGTCCCAACTGGCTGCGCGTGGCGCGCGAGAGCGGCGCCCAGGGCGGGGTTATCGCGCGCCAGCAGCAGCTGGAGGAACTCGAACTGCAACTGGCCGAGACCGCGGAGCGCGAACAGGCCCTGGAACAGGCGCTGGGCGAGGCCCAGGACGCCCTGCGCCAGCTGGAATCACAGCGCGAGGAGTGCCAGCGCGCGGTGCAGTCCGCCTCCCGGCAACACGCTGAAACCGCCTCCCGGCGCTCCGCGCTGGAAGCCAAGTTCGAACAGGTTGCAGTGCGTCGCGAGCGCCTGGCCGCGGATATCCGCGACGCCCAGGATCAGTTTCGCCAGGAGCAGGAGGCCGTCGCCGAGGCGCGCCAGCTGCTGGCCGAGGCCATCGAGGGCATGGAAGTGGATTCGCGCCAGCGCGAGGAGCTGCTCACCGCCCGCGACGAGGCCCGCAACCGCCTCGACAGCCACCGCCAGAAGGCCCGCCACGACAAGGACACCGCCCACCAGCTGGCCATGCGCCACCAGTCCCTGAGCACCCAGGCCAGTGCCATGCGCGATACCATCGCGCGCACCGAGGCCCAGGTCGACCAGCTGCTGGAGCGCAGCGAGCGCCTGCGCGAGAGCATGCAGGAGAGCAACGACCCCCTCGACGGTCTCGAGCAGGAACTCGAAGCGCAACTGGAACTGCGCCTGCAATCCGAGGCCGAGCTCACCGAGGCCCGCCAGGCCGTGGCCGAGGTGGAGCACGAATTGCGCGAGTGCGAGCAGCGCCGCTCGGGCATCGAGCACCGCGCCGGCGGCGTGCGCGGCGAGCTGGAACAGCAGCGCCTCACCCGCCAGACCCTGCAGGTGCAACTGGAGACCATCCAGCGCCAGCTCGCCGAGGCCCAGCAGGATCTCGAGGCCGTGCTCGAGGCCATGCCCGAGGAGGCCAGTGAAGCCGAGTGGCAGACCCGGCTGGAGAAGATCGCCGCGCGCATCGCCCGGCTCGGGCCGATCAACCTCGCCGCGATCGACGAGTACACCCTGCAATCCGAGCGCAAGACCTACCTGGACGCGCAGAACGAGGATCTCGAAACCGCCCTGGAAACCCTGCAGGCGGCGATCCGCAAAATCGACAAGGAAACCCGCAACCGCTTCCAGGAGACCTTCGACAAGGTCAACAGCGGCCTGCAGGAACTGTTCCCCCGCGTGTTCGGCGGCGGCTCCGCCTCCCTGGAGATGACCGGCGACGACCTGCTCGACACCGGCATCGCGATCATGGCGCGCCCGCCGGGCAAGAAGAACAGCACCATTCACCTGCTTTCCGGCGGCGAGAAGGCACTGACCGCCATCGCCCTGGTGTTCTCCATCTTCCAGCTCAACCCGGCGCCGTTCTGCATGCTGGACGAGGTGGACGCGCCCCTGGACGACGCCAACACCGGGCGCTACGCGCGCATGGTGAAAGAGATGTCGGAAAAAGTGCAGTTCATTTACATTACCCACAACAAGATTTCCATGGAGCAGGCGGATCAGCTGATGGGCGTGACCATGCATGAGCCCGGGGTATCGCGGCTGGTCAGCGTGGACGTGGACGAAGCGGCGGAACTGGCAGCGAGCTGACAGGTTTTAGGTGATGGCGGAACTGACGATACGCGACTGGATGGTGATTATCGGGGTACTGCTCATCGTGGCAGTGCTGCTGGACGCCTGGCGCCGGGTGCGCAACGAGCGCCGCTCCGGGGTGCGCATGAAATTGCAGCCGACGGGCGAGGAGGGTGAGGAGCCCACTCGCCCGGACGACCTCTCCTGGTTGAAGGAGCTGCCCAACGGCGGCGCCCGCGTGGTGCGCCGCGGCGACCTGCTCGCCGCCCAGGCCGAGTACGATGCACGCCAGGAACAGGAGGCAGCGACGGATATCGACGCCGGGGCATTCGACGACGAAGACCATCTCGCCGCCGACCTGAGCGGTCAGCGCGACGACGGGCAGGAAGACCTTCTCTCCGGCCTCAGCGCCAGTCGCGACGACGCGGAAGAGGACCATGCCGACGCCGCGCCCGCGGCAGTACCGCTCGCCGACGACCCAGGCCGACTGCCGCGCTCCCAGGAGTCCGAGGTGTTCATGCTCAACGTGGTGGCCCGCGACCCGCGCGGCTTTCGCGGCGAGGACATCCTGCACATCCTGCTCGCCTGCGACCTGCGCTTCGGCGACATGAACTTCTTCCACCGCCACGAGTTCGAGGCGGGCAAGGGCGCTATCCAGTTCAGCGTCGCCAACATGATGCAGCCCGGTGTCTTCGACATCGACAACATGGGCGATTTCAACACGCCGGGGCTGGTGTTCTTCCTCACCCTGCCGGGGCCGGAAGACATGATGAAAGCCTTCGACTACATGCTCGAGACCGCCCAGGCGGTAGCCCGCAACCTCGGCGGCGACGTGCTCGACGAATCGCGCAGCGTACTCACGCGGCAGACCCTCGAGCACTCGCGCCAGCTGATCCGCGACCTCGAGCGCCGCCTGCTGGCCAGGGCGCGCTGACGGACACAGCCATGGCCGGCAACACCCCGCTTCGCGACGAGGTCCTCGAGCTGCGCGCGCAACTCGAGGACTGGAGCTACCGCTATTACGTGCTGGACGACCCCAGCGTCCCCGACAGCGAGTACGACCGCTGCTTCAAACGCCTCGCGGAAATCGAGGCGGACCACCCGGAACTGGTCACCCCCGACTCGCCCACCCAGCGCGTCGGCGGCGAGCCGTTGAAGAAGTTCGCCGAGGTGGTACACGAAGTGCCCATGCTCTCGCTGGACAACGCCTTCGATGCTCAGTCACTGGCGGACTTCGAGCGCCGCGCGCTGGACCGGCTGGGTACCCCGGACGCTGAACTCGCCTACTGCTGCGAACCCAAGCTGGACGGCATCGCGGTGAGCCTGCTGTACCGCGACGGCGTGCTCGAGCGCGGTGCCACCCGCGGCGACGGCAGTACCGGCGAGGACATCACCGCCAACGTGCGCACCATCGACTCGATTCCCCTGCGCCTGCGCGGTGCGGGCTATCCCGACACCCTGGAGGTGCGCGGCGAGATCTACATGCCGCGCGCCGGCTTCGAGGCGCTCAACGCCAGCCAGCGCGAGAGCGGCGGCAAGCCCTTCGTCAATCCGCGCAATGCCGCCGCCGGCAGCCTGCGCCAGCTCGACCCCAGGCTCACCGCCAGCCGCCCGCTGGAATTCTGCTGCTACGGCTACGGCCTGGTGCAGGGCGGTGAACTACCGCCCGAGCAATCGGCCATCCTGCAACAGTTCCGCGAGTGGGGCCTGCGTATCAACCCGGAAATGGCGGTGGAGGAGGGGGCCGCCGGCTGCGAAGCCTATTACGAGCGTCTCGCCGCGAAGCGCGACAGCCTGCCCTATGACATCGACGGCATTGTCTACAAGGTCGACCGTGTGGACCTGCAACGGCGTCTCGGCTTCGTCGCCCGCGCCCCGCGCTGGGCCATCGCCCGCAAGTTCCCGGCCCAGGAGGAGATGACCCGCCTGCTCGACGTCGAATTCCAGGTCGGGCGCACCGGCGCGATCACCCCGGTGGCGCGGCTGGAGCCGGTGTTCGTCGGCGGCGTCACGGTGAGCAACGCCACGCTGCACAACGCGGACGAAATCGAGCGACTCGGCGTGCGCATCGGCGACAGCGTGGTCGTTCGCCGCGCCGGGGACGTCATCCCCCAGGTGGTGTCGGTGGTCGCGGAACGGCGGCCCGCGGACAGCGCGGAAATCCACTTTCCGCAGAGTTGTCCCGTGTGCGGCTCGGCGGTCGAGCGCGAGGCGGACGGCGCGGTATGGCGCTGCCTCGGCGGCCTCGTGTGTCCGGCCCAGCGCAAGGCGGCGATCAAGCACTTCGCCTCGCGCCGGGCGATGGATATCGAGGGCCTGGGCGACAAGCTCGTCGAGCAACTGGTGGACGCCGGCATGCTCGAGACCGTCGCGGATATCTACAAGCTCGAACGCGAGCCGCTGGTCGCGCTCGAGCGCATGGGCGAGAAATCCGCCGACAACCTGCTCGAAGCCCTCGAGCGCAGCAAGTCGACGACCCTGCCGCGCTTCATCTTTGCCCTCGGCATTCGCGAGGTGGGGGAGGCGACTGCGCTCGGCCTGGCCCGGCATTTCGGCGACTTCGACAAGCTCGCGGCGGCATCGGAGGAAAAACTGCTCGAGGTGGAAGATGTCGGTCCCGTGGTCGCGGATCACCTGCGTCAGTTCTTCGACGACCGGCACAGCATGGCGGTGGTGGCGGCGCTGGTCGAGGCCGGCGTGCACTGGGAAGATATCGAGGTCGCCCCGGCCGAGGCCCAGCCGCTGGCGGGACAGACCTGGGTGGTTACCGGTACATTGGAGGCGATGAGCCGCGACGAGGCCAAGGCCGCGCTGCAGGCGCTCGGCGCCAAGGCCGCGGGCAGCGTGTCGAAGAAGACCAGTTGCGTGGTCGCAGGCCCCGGCGCCGGCTCCAAGCTGGCCAAGGCGGAGGAACTGGGAGTGGAAGTGATCGATGAAAATGCCTTCCTTGCACTGTTGCGCGAGCACGGGGTGGCCCAATGATCCGCTGCCTGTGCCTGTTGCTCGCCGCGCTGACCCTCGGTGGCTGCACCACCGGCCCGCCGCGCAACCCCGACAACCTGTGCGATATCTTCGAGGAGAAGGACGACTGGTACGATGACGCCGCGGACGCTCGCGACAACTGGGGCAGCCCGATCCCGGTGATGATGGCGATCATGCACCAGGAGTCGCGTTTCAATGCCAAGGCCAAGCCGCCGCGACGCAAGCTGATGGGGTTCATTCCCTGGACCCGTCCGTCCGACGCCTACGGCTACAGCCAGGCGAAGAAGGGCACCTGGAAGGAATACGTACGCGACGCCGGCAACTATGGCGCCGACCGCGACGACTTCGGTGACGCCATCGACTTCATCGGCTGGTACAACCATCGCTCCAAGCGGCGCAACGGCATCAGCCCGAACAACACCTACGGCCTGTACCTGGCCTACCACGAGGGCCACGGCGGCTTCAGCCGCGGCAGCTGGAAGTCCAAGGACTGGCTGCAGAACGTGGCGCGCAGCGTCGAGCGGCGCGCCGGCAGTTACGGCCAGCAACTGGCCGGTTGCGAGGAAGACCTGAAGGACCGCGGCTGGTTCTTCGGCTGGTTCTGAACCCGGTGCTGGCGCGCCGGCCGGGGCGCTTGTACCGGCGCGCAACAGTGACTTGATCCCCTGCGAAAACCCGCTTATGTGTCGGAAAAGTAACGCATTGCGTCGCCCCCACCGGGTGCAATGCGGGTCCACTTGTGACACAATCCCAGCCGTTTAACCGCAGTGAAAATACGCACACCGACCAGTCACCGACGAGCAGTACAGTGAAACCGACCGATACCAGTAATCCCGAGTACTTCCACAAGGTAGTGGACTGCCAGTACGCCTGTCCGGCGCATACGCCCGTGCCGGAATACATCCGCCTGATCGCCGCAGAACGCTATTCCGACGCTTACATGGTCAACTGGGAATCCAATGTATTCCCGGGCATCCTCGGGCGCACCTGCGACCGGCCCTGCGAGCCGGCCTGCCGCCGCGGCCGCGTCGAGGAAGAGCCGGTCGCGATCTGCCGCCTCAAGCGCGTCGCCGCCGACAACAAGGACAAGGCCGACATCGCCTCGCGCATGCCGGAGATTCCCGCCGAGAAGAACGGCAAGCGCGTGGCGCTGATCGGCGCCGGTCCCGCCTCGCTGACCGTCGCCCGCGACCTCGCGCCGCTGGGCTACAGCATCGACATCTTCGATAACCAGAACGCCGGCGGCGGCATGATGCGCAGCCAGATTCCCTCCTTCCGCCTGCCCGCGGAAGTGCTGGACGAGGAGGTCAACTACATCCTCGACATGGGCATCAACGCCACCTTCGATATCGAGGTGCAGAGCCTGCGCGAGGTGCTCGACAAGGGTTACGACGCAGTCTTCGTCGGCACCGGCGCGCCGCGCGGCAAGGGCCTCAACCTGCCGGGCCTGGAAGACGCCGCCGAGCACGTGCACCTGGGTATCGACTGGCTGGCCAGCGTGGCCTTCGGTCACACCACCAGCATCGAGAAGAAAGTGCTGGTGCTGGGCGGCGGCAACACCGCCATGGACTGCTGCCGTACCTCGCGCCGCCTCGGCGGTGAGGACGTGCGCGTGGTCGTGCGCAGCCCGTTCGAGGACATGAAAGCCTCGCCCTGGGAAAAAGACGACGCCATGCACGAAGGCATCCCCATCTACAACAACCACGTGCCCAAGGAGTTTGTCATCGAGGATGGCGAGTTCAAGGGCATGTACTTTGAAAAGGTCATGGCCGAGTACGACCCCGACGGCAAGCGCAGCCTGGTGCCCACCGGCGAGCCCCTGGTGTTCATGGAAGCGGACGTGGTGCTGATGGCCATCGGCCAGGAAAACGCCTTCCCCTGGATCGAGCGCGACCTCGGTGTCGCCTTCGACAAGTGGGAGATGCCGGTGGTCGACCGCAACACCTTCCAGTCCAGCAACCCGAAAGTGTTCTTCGGCGGCGACGCCGCCTTCGGCCCGGAGAACGTGATCACCGCCGTGGCCCACGGCCACCAGGCCGCGATCAGCATCGACCTGTTCTGCCAGGGCAAGGACGTGGACGAGCGCCCGGCGCCGTTCACCAGCCTGCTGAGCCAGAAGATGGGCGTACACGAGTGGTCCTACGACAATGCGATCGAGACCGACAAGCGCTACGCGGTTCCCCACGCGCCACTGGATAAAGCACTGTCCGACCGCATGCTCGAGGTGGAACTGGGCTTCGACCGCGGCACCGGCTACAAGGAGGCCGAGCGCTGCCTCAACTGCGACGTGCAGACCGTGTTCGAGGAGGCGCGCTGTATCGAGTGCGACGCCTGCGTCGACATCTGCCCGACCGACTGCATCACCTTCGTCGGCAATGCCGAAGAGGAACAGTTGCGCCACAGCCTGACGGCACCCGCCGGCAACCTGGCCCAGGACCTGTATGTCTCCGAGGACCTGCCCACCACGCGGGTGATGGTCAAGGATGAAAACGTCTGCCTGCACTGCGGCCTGTGCGCCGAGCGCTGCCCGACCTCGGCCTGGGACATGCAGAAATTCCTCTACAACGTGACCAAGGCGGGGCGGTAACCATGAAGAGCATCGAGTCCGTCAACGACTTCGTCATCAAGTTCGCCAACGTCAACGGCACCGGTTCGGCCAGCGCCAACAACCTGTTCGCCAAGGCCCTGTTCCGCATGGGCCTGCCGGTGAGCCCGAAGAACATCTTCCCCTCCAACATCCAGGGCCTGCCGACCTGGTACGAGGTGCGGGTGAGCGAGAAAGGCTACCTCGGCCGCCGCGGCGGGGTGGATATCGCGCTGTCGGTGAATCCGCAGAGCATGGCCGCCGACATCCAGGAAGTGGAGCCGGGCGGCTATTTCATCTACGACAACACCAAGCCGCTGGACCTGCGCCTGGTGCGCGACGACGTCAACATCATCGGCCTGCCGCTGACGCGCATCTGTAATGAAGAGTACAAGGACCCGCGCCAGCGCCAGCTGTTCAAGAACGTCATCTATGTCGGCGCGCTGGCCGCGCTGCTGGACATGGACTTCAAGGTGCTCACTGACCTGGTCGCGGACCAGTTCAAGGGCAAGGAAAAGCTGATCCTGCCGAACATCCACGCGCTGGAACTCGGCCACCAATACGCGCGCGCCAACCTGGACTGCCCGATCGGTATCCGCGTGCAGGCCGCCGACGAGGTGGGCGACCAGATCCTGCTCGACGGCAACACCGCACTCGGCCTGGGCGCCATCTACGGCGGTGCCACCGTCGCCGCCTGGTACCCGATCACGCCGTCCACCTCGGTGGTCGACGCCTACGAGAAATACGTCAAGCGCATGCGCATCGATCCGGGCACCGGCCAGCGCAACTACGCCATCGTGCAGGCAGAGGACGAACTGGCGGCCATGGGCATGGTGATCGGCGCCAGCTGGAACGGCGCGCGCGCCTTCACCGCGACCTCCGGCCCGGGCGTATCGCTGATGAGCGAATTCCTCGGCCTTGCCTATTTCGCCGAGATCCCCACAGTGCTGTTCAACGTGCAGCGCACCGGCCCGTCCACGGGCATGCCGACGCGTACCCAGCAGGGCGATATCCTGTCCTGCGCCTACGCGTCCCACGGCGACACCAAGCACGTGCTGCTGTTCCCGTCGACGCCGCGCGAGTGCTTCGACATGGGCGCGATGTCCTTCGACCTCGCCGAGCGCCTGCAGACGCCGATCATCCTGATGACCGACCTCGACCTGGGCATGAACGACAACATGTCGCCCCCGCTGGAGTGGGACGACTCGCGCAAGTACGACCGCGGCAAGGTGATGACCGCCGAGCAGCTGGAGGCCGGTGTCGAATTCGGCCGCTACCTCGACGTCGACGACGACGGCATCTGCTACCGCACGTTGCCGGGCACCCACCCGCATCGCGGCGCCTTCTTCACCCGCGGCACCTCGCGCGACGAGTACGCGGTCTACACCGAGAAGGGCGAGGCCTACGAGCGCAACATGCTGCGCCTGATGAAGAAGTGGGAGACCATGAAGGAGCACGTGCCGGCGCCGGAGACGATTCCCGCACGGCAGGAGACCGACATGGCGGTGCTGTACTTCGGCACCAGCGAGCAGGCCTCCCTGGAGGCGCTGGATCGCCTGGCGGACGAGGGCATCCACCTTAACGCCATGCGCGTGCGCGCCTTCCCCTTCAACGACGAGGTGGAGGACTTCCTGCACGCCCACGAGCGCGTCTTCGTCATCGAGCAGAACCGCGATGCGCAACTGCGCACCCTGCTCATGGCCGAGTTCGAGCTCGGTCCGGACAAGCTGAAGTCGGTACTGTGCTTCGATGGCACGCCGATCAGCGCACGCAATATCCGCAAGCAGATCCGCCTGCACATGCCGGAGCTGGACGAGGAGCCGCAGGAAGTGGCTCGCGCGGCCGGCGCCACGGGAGAATAAAGAGTATGAGTTACCAGCTTCCCAAGTTCCGCCACCCCGAGCTGCCGAAGAACGACCTGGGTTACACCAAGGCCGACTACGAGGGTGCCATCTCCACCCTGTGCGCCGGTTGCGGCCACGACTCGATCTCCGGCGCCATCGTCAAGGCCTGCCACGAGCTGTCCATCGAGCCGCACAAGATTGCCAAGCTCTCGGGTATCGGCTGCTCCTCGAAGACGCCGACCTATTACCTGGGCAAGTCCCATGGCTTCAACTCGGTACACGGACGCATGCCCTCGGTGGTGACCGGGGCGGCCATGGCCAACCGCGAACTGCTCTACCTGGGCGTTTCCGGCGACGGCGACACCGCCTCCATCGGCATGGGCCAGTTCGCCCACGTCGCCCGGCGCAACCTGAACATGGTCTACATCGTCATGAACAACGGTTGCTACGGCCTGACCAAGGGCCAGGACTCGGCCACCGCCGACGAGGGCTCGATGAGCAAGAAGGGCGAGCCCAACCCATTCAGCGCCATCGACCTGTGCGCCACCGCGCTGCAGTTCGGCGCCACCTTTGTCGCGCGCAGCTTCTCCGGCGACAAGACCCAGCTGGTGCCGCTGATCAAGGCGGCTATCGCCCACCGCGGCTTCGCCCTGATCGACGTCGTCTCGCCCTGTGTGACCTTCAACAACAACAAGGGCTCGACCAAGAGCTACGAGTTCGTACGCGAGCACGCCGAAGCCACCGGCGCGGTGGATTTCGTGCCCATGCGCAAGGAGATCACCACCGACTACAAGCCGGGCTACAGCCACGAAGTGACCCTGCACGATGGCTCCTCCATCCACCTGTACAAGCTGGAGCAGGACCTCGACCCCTTCGATCGCACCTCGGCCCTGCTGGCCATGGAGCGCCATCGCGCGGCGGGCGACATCCTCACCGGCCTCATCTATATGGACAAGGCCTCGCGCGACCTGCACGAGCAGCTGGAGACCTCCCGGCGCCCGCTCAGCCAGCTCACCGAGGAAGATCTCTGCCCGGGCAACCAGATGCTGAAAAATATCAACGCCAGCCTGCGCTAGGCCGGCGTTTGTAACGTTATGGTCACAATTTCATCATCTAATACCTGCTGTCCAACCCACGAGGAACCGATGCAGGCATGCCAGAACGTAGCGTACTGATTGTCGATGATGAAACCGCCATTCGCGACATGTTGCGAATGGCGCTGGAAATCGCGGATTTTAACGTCCTCGAGTCCGACAACATCCAGGATGCCTATACCCGTATCCTGGACAACAAGCCGGACATCGTGCTGCTCGACTGGATGCTGCCCGGCGGCAGCGGCATCGAGCTGCTGCGCCGGCTCAAGCGCGAGGAGAGCACCCAGGAACTGCCGGTGATCATGCTCACCGCGAAGACCGCCGAGGACAACGTCATCCAGGGCCTGGATGTCGGTGCCGACGACTACATCACCAAACCCTTCGCGCCGCGCGAGCTGATCGCGCGGATCCGCGCGCTGTTGCGCCGCGCCACGCCGGGCCAGGACCAGGGACGGCTGGAGGTCAACGGCCTGGTGCTGGACGGCGAGAGCCGGCGCATCTTCGTCGGCGACGATCCTGTCGACATGGGTCCCACCGAATTCAACCTGCTGCAGTTCTTCATGTCGCACCCGGAGCGGGCGTATACTCGCGGGCAGCTGCTCGACCACGTGTGGGGCGCCAATGTCTACGTCGAGGAACGCACGGTTGATGTGCATATCCGCCGCCTGCGCAAGGCGCTGCAGACCGATATGGCCGATTACAGCGGCCTCATCCAGACGGTGCGTGGCACCGGGTACCGCTTCTCCTCCCGCGGCCTCTGAACCGGGGCGGCAACCGCAGCGATGAAATGGTTTACCGCGGTTGCCCGCGTCCTGTTGTTTATTGCCGCAGGCACCCTGGTGGGCCTGGTCTTCGGTCACGCCCTGGTTGGAACGATCCTCGCCACCAGCGCGGTGGTGCTCTACTGGCTACAGCAGATGTGGCTGGTGGAGCACTGGCTGCGCGACTCCTCCCAGGCGCCGCCCAACGTGCACGGCCTGTGGGCGGAACTGGTGGGGCATATCTACCGCCAGGAGCGCAATGCCAGCGCGACCATCAGCCAACTGCAATCCACCGTCGACTACCTGCTGCAGTCATTCGCCGCCATGCGCGACGGGGTGGTCATCCTCGAGGACGGCGGCGCAATCCGCTGGTGCAACGACGCGGTGCAGCCGCTGCTCGGCCTGCGCTACCCCGAGGACACCGGCCAGGCGATTACCAACCTGGTGCGGGTCCCCGAGTTCAAGCAGTACCTGCAGGCCGGCGACTACACCACGCCCCTGGTGTTCGAACGCGGCGGCGAGCCGAAAACCCACCTGATGCTGGTCGCCACGCGCTTTGCTGAGGGCGATATCCTGCTCTTCGTACGAAATGTCACAGACCGGGTGCAGAATGAGAACATGCGCCGGGATTTCGTCGGCAACGTCTCCCACGAGTTGCGCACGCCGCTGACGGTCATCACCGGTTACCTCGGCACCATGCTCGCGGACACCTCGGGGTTGCCACCGCCCTATGTGCGCGCGCTGGAGCAGATGGACGGCCAGGCCTCGCGCATGGAAAACCTGCTCAAGGACCTGTTGTGGCTGACGCGTATCGAGACCACAGAGCGCGATGCCAAGGACGAGCAGGTCGACATGGGGGCACTGCTGGCCGAACTGCAGGATGAAATGGGCAACCTGCACCCGGACAATCCACTACAATTGCAGGTCGAATGCCAGGAGCGGATTCCGGGCGACTACCGGGAGCTCTACAGCGCGGTCTCCAACCTGGTAATCAACGCCTACAAGTATGGCGGCCAGGGCAAGCCGGTCATTGCATCCTGGCGCAAACAGGGCGAGGATTACCACCTCGCGGTGAGGGACCATGGCCGCGGCATCGACCCGGTGCATATCCCGCGGCTGACAGAGCGCTTCTACCGGGTCGACGACAGCCGCTCGTCGATGACCGGCGGCACCGGGCTGGGCCTGGCCATCGTCAAGCACGTGGCGATGGCGCACGGCGGGCGTTTGAACATAGAAAGCAGGGCAGGGCAGGGCAGTACGTTCACGATCATACTCCCTCAAAGGACATAACAGCGGGGGCACAGGACGATGTTGAAACAGGACGACTACAAGCAGCACATTTCCGAAAAGTTCAATAGCGAACTCGAGGAGATCAAGAACCACCTGCTGGAGATGGGCGGCAAGGTGGAACGCCAACTCATGGCCGCGATTGATGCCCTGATGGCCCGCGACTCCGCGGCCGCCGAGGAGATCATCAATCGCGACCACGAGGTCAACCAGATGGAAATGCGCATCGACGACGAGTGCAGTACCATCCTGGCGCGGCGCCAGCCGGCGGCCAGCGACCTGCGCCTGGTGCTGACAGTGATCAAGGTCAACACCGACATCGAGCGCATCGGTGACGAGGCGGCGAAAATTGCCCGCCAGGCCGTGCGCCTGGCCGAGGACAACCTCTCGCCGACCAATTACGTCGAGGTCCGGCATATCGGCAACCACGTCGCCTCCATGCTGCGCAAGGCGCTAGACGCCTTCGCCCGGCTGGACCTGGAGCAGGCGGTGGACGTGGTGCGCGAGGACAATGACGTCGACAAGGAATACGGCAGCGCGCTGCGCTCGCTGGTGACCTTCATGATGGAGGACCCGCGCGATATCGGCCCCATCCTCAACGAGATGTGGGCCCTGCGCAGCCTCGAGCGCATCGGCGACCACGCGGCGAATATCGCCGAGCACGTGGTGTACCTGGTGCGCGGCCGTGATGTGCGCCACCAGAAGACCCTCGAGGAGTTCCTCGACAAGGTTAATGAAGAGTAGCCTTTTGTTGGTCTCGCAAAGCATTTTGTGAAAGCCAATAAAATCAAAGGCTTAGACTTGTAATATTGTGGTAACAAACGGTACATAGACTGGCCGGCGATACGGTCTGCAGAACCGGCCCAAACCGCGCGATCTATATCGCGCACCATAGAAAAGACAGGAGTGACTCACACGTGACTAGACGCATGACAGGCGCACTGGCGCTGGCTGCCGCAGCAGCAGCCTTCCTTCCCGGCCTGGCCAACGCCCAGGGCCGCGACATCATCAGCATCGTCGGCTCGTCCACCGTCTATCCCTTCGCTACCGTGGTCGCCGAGCGTTTCGGCCGCTCCAGCGGCTTCAAGACCCCGAAAATCGAATCCACCGGTTCCGGCGGCGGCCTGAAGCTGTTCTGCAAGGGTGTCGGCACGGCTACCCCGGACATCACCAACGCCTCCCGCCGCATCAAGAAGAGCGAGTTCGACGACTGCCAGAACAATGGCGTCAAGGACGTCGTCGAAGTCCTGATCGGTTTTGACGGCATCGCCTTCGCCAACTCCCGCGAGGCGCCCCTGTACGAGTTGTCGCTGAAGGACATCTACCTGGCCCTGGCCAAGGACGTGCCCGGCGCGGATGGCAAGCTGATCCCCAACCCCTACACCACCTGGAAGGAAGTCGACTCGAACCTGCCCGACACCCGCATCGAAGTGCTCGGCCCGCCGCCGACCTCCGGTACCCGCGACGCCTTCGCCGAACTGGCCATGGGCGGCGGTGCGGAGCAGATCCCCGCGCTGCACGCGCTGTCCAAGCTCGGCGCCGACGAGGTCGACGCGATCAAGGCTGCCATGGCTGCACTGGGCGTCCCCGAATCCCTGTACGACGCGCTGGCCCAGAAGAAGGGCAAGGCGCCCAAGGGCGGCGACATTTTCGAGACCATCGCCTATTCCGTGCGCGAGGATGGCGCCTATATCGAAGCCGGTGAGAACGACAACCTGATCGTGCAGAAGCTCGAGGCCAACCCCAGCGCCCTGGGCATCTTCGGCTACAGCTTCCTCGAGGAGAACGCCGACAAGGTACAGGGCTCGAAGATCGACGGTGTGGCCCCGGATTTCGATACTATTGCCGACGGCGATTACCCGGTATCGCGCCCGCTGTACTTCTATATCAAGGCGGCCCACGTCGGCCGTATTCCCGGCATCCAGGAGTTCGCCGAGGAGTTCGTCTCCGAGCGCGCCATGGGCGAGGACGGCTACCTGCCCGAACGCGGCCTGATCCCGCTGGAAGAAGAGGCACTGGAGGAAATCCAGGCCGCGGTGAAGTCGCTCAAACCGCTGCAGATGTGAACCGGCGTCATCCTGCTACCTTTATGTTGTAACCCGTGCGCCGCGTTGAGCGGCGCACACCTTATTAAGAGTTCGCCATGCAGACATCGACGGTAATCCTTGTCCTGTTCGCGCTCTGCTGTGTGAGCTTTGCCGTGGGCCGCTTCCGCTCCCGCGCCGTGGGGCAACAGGCGGGCGGCATCCATCTTTTGCACTCCCTGCCGCATCATTACGGCTATCTCTCGGCAATGATTGCCGCCTTGCCTGCGCTGCTGGTATTGCTGGTCTGGATGCTGCTCGAGGGGCGCTTTATAGAGGGGCGAGTGATCGCCGGCCTGCCCGCAGACGTGCAGGCGCTCAGCGAGAGCCGTCTCGGCCTGTACTACAACCAGATCATCGCCTATGCCGCGGGTGGCATCGATGCCTCGACACTCTCCGAGCCGCAACTCGCCGCGGCGGAACAGTACAACGCGCTGAAAAGCGAAAGCGGCTGGCTGAAGTTGGCGCTGGTGGTGGTGGTCGCGGTAACCGGCTCGCTGCTGGTGCTCGGCCGCATCAAACCGGACCTGCGCGCGCGCAACCACGTCGAGAACATCTGGACCTGGATGTTGTTCGGTTGCTCGTTCATCGCCGTGCTCACCACCCTGGGCATCGTGCTCTCGGTGCTGTTCGAGGCGGTGCGCTTCTTCCGCCTGATCCCGGCCACGGACTTCCTGTTCGGCCTGCAGTGGAGCCCGCAGATCGCCATTCGCGCCGACCAGGTCGGCGCCTCCGGCTCCTTCGGCTTTATCCCGCTGCTGGTGGGCACGCTGCTGATCTCCTTCGTCGCCATGCTGATCGCCGTGCCGGTGGGCCTGATGTCGGCGATCTACCTCTCTGAATACGCCAGCAAGCAGTTCCGGGCGATTACCAAGCCGATCCTCGAGATTCTCGCCGGCGTGCCGACCGTGGTCTACGGCTTTTTTGCCGCGCTGACGGTCGCGCCGTTCATTCGCGAGTTGGGGGAAAGCCTGGGCCTCACCGTCGCCTCGGAGAGCGCGCTGGCCGCGGGCCTGGTGATGGGGATCATGATCATCCCCTTTGTCATGTCCCTGTCCGATGACATCATCAACGCGGTGCCGGACAGCATGCGCGAGGCTTCGCTGGGGCTCGGCGCCACCATGAACGAGACCATTCGCAAGGTGCTGATACCGGCCGCACTGCCGGGCATCGTCGGCGGCATCCTGCTCGCCGTGTCGCGCGCCATCGGCGAGACCATGATCGTGGTGATGGCCGCCGGGCTGTCCGCCAAGCTCACCGTCAACCCGCTGGAGGCGGTGACCACCATTACCGTGCAGATCGTGACCCTGCTGGTCGGCGACCAGGAGTTCGACAGTCCCAAAACCCTGGCGGCCTTCGCCCTGGGCCTGGTGCTGTTCTTCGTCACCTTGCTGTTGAATGTCGTGGCGCTGTATGTGGTGCGCCGCTACCGGGAACAATATGAGTAACGAGACCTACAAGAACACGGCGCTGATCCAGGCGTCGCTGAAAAAACGCTACGCCCGTGAAAAGCGCTTTCAGTGGATGGGCCGCTTCGCGGTCTTCCTCGGCTTCCTGTTCCTGTTCATCCTGCTGTTCGATATCGTCGGCAAGGGGCTGCCCGCGTTCACCCAACAGTACCTGCTGATAGACCTGGACCTTTCCGCGGATGCCCTGGACGTTGCCCCGGATGCCGATGCCGAAGCCCTGTCCCGCGCCAACTACGCCGGGGTGATCAAGTCCTCCCTGCGCGACATGTTCCCCGAGGTGAAGAGCCGCAGCGACAAGCGCATGCTCTACCGCCTGGTGAGCGTCGGCGCCGAGTACGAATTGCGCGACCGTGTGATGGCTGACCCTGCATTGGTGGGTACGCGCCAGTCGCTGTGGCTGCTGGCCCATTCCGAGGCGGCCAGCTACCTGAAGGGTCAGGTCGACCCTAACTCGCCGGAAGCTGAGCGCCGGGTCAAGGATGCGCAGATCACCTGGCTCGATCAGCTGCACGCCGACGAGCGCACCAAGTCCGGTTTCAATACCCAGTTCTTTACCGCCGGCGACTCCCGCGAACCGGAACTGGCGGGCATCCGGGTGGCCCTGTACGGCTCGTTCCTGACCCTGGCGGTGACCTTCCTGCTGGCGTTCCCGATCGGTGTATGCGCCGCGGTCTATCTCGAGGAGTTCGCGCCGACCAACCGGCTCACCGACCTTATCGAGATCAACATCAATAACCTGGCCGCAGTGCCGTCCATCGTGTTCGGCCTGCTCGGTCTCGCCGTGTTCATCAACTTCTTCGAGTTTCCGCGCTCGGCGCCGCTGGTGGGCGGTATCGTGCTCGCCCTGATGACGCTGCCGACTATCATTATTACCTCGCGCGCGGCGATCCAGTCAGTGTCACCGTCGATTCGCGAGGCGGCCCTGGGGGTCGGCGCCTCCAAGCTGCAGGCGGTGTTCCACCACGTGCTGCCGGTGGCGATGCCGGGTATTCTCACCGGTTCCATCATCGGCATGGCCCAGGCCCTGGGCGAGACAGCGCCGCTGCTGATGATCGGCATGGTGGCCTTTATCATGGACGCGCCTGCCGGCGTGACCGACCCGGCGACGGTACTGCCGGTACAGGTGTTCCTGTGGGCGGACAGCCCCGAGCGAGGGTTCACCGAGAAGACCTCCGCCGCGATCATGGTCCTCATGGGCTTCCTCATCATGATGAACGCCCTGGCCATCTATCTGCGCAAGCGGTTCGAACTGAAGTAATGACACAGGTTGCGACATGCAGGGAAATGACGACATGAACCAGATGAAGACCGCCGACGCAGCCGTGCCGGAAGAGGCCAGGGGTCTCGACATCCACGCTCACGCCGACGTCTCCAACTACGAGACCACCGGCGACCCGCTGCTCGACAACCCGAAGATGTCCGCGCGCAACGTGAACGTCTATTACGGGGAGAAGCACGCGATCATGGACGTGTCCCTGGACATCGGCGGCAACGAGGTGATCGCCATGATCGGCCCCTCGGGTTGCGGCAAGTCGACCTTCCTGCGCTGCCTCAACCGCATGAACGACACCATTCCCATCTGCCGCGTGAAGGGCGATATCCAACTCGACGGCGAGGACATCTACCACTCGCGCCAGGACACCGTGCTGCTGCGCGCCCGCGTCGGCATGGTATTCCAGAAGCCCAACCCGTTTCCCAAGTCCATCTACGAGAACGTGGCCTACGGTCCGCGCATCCACGGCCTGGCCCACAACAAGATCGAAATGGACGAGATCGTCGAGAACAGCCTGCGCCGGGCCAGCCTCTGGGAGGAGGTCAAGGACGTGCTGGACAAGCCCGGCACCGGCCTGTCCGGTGGCCAGCAGCAGCGCCTGTGTATCGCCCGCGCTATCGCCGTGAGCCCGGAAGTCATCCTCATGGACGAACCCTGCTCGGCACTGGACCCGATCGCGACGGCGCGCATCGAGGAGCTGATCGACGAGCTCAAGGAGCGTTTCACCATCGCCATCGTCACCCACTCCATGCAGCAGGCCGCGCGGGTTTCCCAGCGCACCGCCTATTTCCACCTCGGCAAGCTGATCGAGGTGGGGCAGACCAAGCAGATCTTCACCAATCCGCAGCATGAACTGACCGAGAACTACATTACCGGCCGTTTCGGCTGACCGGGGAGGGCGCGGCGTGGCCGACTCACTGAATCTGGATCAACACACCTCGCACCGTTTCAATGAGGAACTCGAGGATGTGCGGGCACGGCTGCTGGAAATGGGTGGCCTGGTCGAGGAGCAGTGCCGCAAGGCGCTGAAGGCGCTGACCAAGGGCAACCTCGAACTGGCCATCGAGGTCGCCAACAGCGACTACCGTATCAACGAGATGGAGGTGGAGATCAACGCCCGCTGCATGGATATCCTAGCCCTGCGCCAGCCGGCGGCCACCGACCTGCGCGTGGTAGTAGCCATCATCCGCATGACCGCGGACCTCGAGCGCATCGGTGACGAGGCGGAGAAAATCGGCCGTTTCGCCCAGACCCTGGCCGAGAGGCGCGACGCCGGTGCGTTTCGGGGCGATCCCAAGCACCTGGGTAAGTTGGCCATTGCCGTGCTGCGCGGCGCACTGGACGCCTTCGCCCGCCTGGATGTCAGCGCGGCTATCGAAACCGCGGCCCAGGACCCGGAAATCGACCAGGAATTCGAGTCGGTGACCCGGCTGTTGATCTCCCACATGATGGAACAGCCCGCCGCGGTGAAGTCACTGCTGCGGGTCAACTGGTGCGCACGCGCCCTCGAGCGCATCGGCGATCACGCGGTGAACCTCTGCGAAGAGGTGATCTTCCTGGTGAAGGGGTCGGACGTGCGTCACCTGAGCCTGAAAGAGGTGCAGGACCGCTTCCTGTAGCGGGTGAGTCCGCCTTGATGGCGGCTGCCGAGGCGGGCAGAAGCGCGCCTGGTGACGGCACCGGCGCTCGCCTGGGTGTCTACTATGGGAAAGGTTACGCCTGTCTGAATAAGACACCGCACTCGCGGCGCCGCAGCCGCTAGCCCCTGTTCCGCCTATTCGGCCGACTTCTCCTCCGGCTTTTCGCCTGATTTCTGGCGTTCGGCATCTTTAACCGTGCTGCTGATGAGCTTGGTCACCCAGTTGGACAGGGACCGGCCGTCGGCCTCGGCGAGCTTTTTGGCCTTCTTTTTCAGCTCGGGCTCGATACGGATGTTCAGCACCTTGGTTTTGGACATGGCTAGCGGGCTTTTTCGGAACTTTAGTTGAAGAATCGGTACTTTAGCACAGGTATGTACATTGAAAACACAATGGCGCTGGTGTAGATTATGTATATACAAATGCAACCGGATGAGTTGTGGTTTATGAACTTACGTGCAGCAAAAAATGAATTGGGTGAGCCGCCCCGCGTGGGCCTGCAGTTTCTTCTGCTGGAAGCCGCCGGCATGGTGGCCTTCACCCTGTTACTGGTCGGCCTGGTCGACTGATACCGTCGCGAACCGTGCGGGGAGGGTAGCTTACCTTCCCCGAATCACCGGTTCGTGTTGACTCCCCCCGTTCTTCACCTATCATTCCCCCCGCCCGCAAGGGAGGGCGTCGTGCTTCGCGGCGCCCAGCGAAAGGGGGAATACCATGCAGCGTCAACTCTACCGCGCCATCGGCGCCATCGGTCTCACCTGGGCAGCCCAGGCGGGCGCCGCCGTTCCGGATGCGGAGTGGGAACAGTTCAAGGCGAAGTTCGCCGAAATGGAAGCTCGCGTGAAGGCGCTGGAGGCGGAAAACGCCCGCCTGCGCCAGGGCAGCACGGTGCCGGTCGAGGACCTCTCCGTACTCAAGGCGGACGTCGCCACCCTGAAAGAGCAAAACGCGTCGACCGACTGGGCCGAGACTATCGGTGTTGCCGGTGACTTCCGCTATCGCTACGAGACCATCGATGTCGAGAATCGCGACGATCGCGAGCGCAACCGTATTCGCGCCCGGGTCGCCCTGACCGCCGAACTGCCCAGCGATGTCGAAGTCGGCTTCGGCCTGTCCACCGGTGGCGACGACCCGGTGTCCGGCAACCAGACCCTGGGCAACGGCAACAGCACCAAGGACATCGCCCTGGACAAGGCGTACTTCAAATGGAACGCCACCGACAGCCTGGCGATCCTGGCGGGTAAATACAGCAACCCGCTGTACCGGCCGCAGAAGAATGGCCTCCTGTGGGACGGCGACTGGCGTCCCGAGGGCGTGAGTGCCCAGTGGAACAGCGGCGCGCTGTTCGCCAACTTCCTCGGCAACTGGCTGGAGAGCGATTCCGGCGGCGACAACGACGCCTTCGCCTGGGGCCTGCAGGGCGGTGCCCGCATGGCGCTGGGCGATGCCAGCCTCACCGCGGCGCTGGCCTATTTCGACTTCCCGACAAAGGGTTCAACACCGTTCTATGAGGACGACTTCTTCGGCAACAGCTCGGTGGATGGCACTTACCTGTATGACTACCAGCTGGTCGAGGCATCGGCGGAACTGCTGCTTGCAGTCGCGGACATGCCGCTCAGCGTGTACGGCGACTTCGTGCAGAACCAGGACGCCGACGACAACGACATCGGCTGGCAGGCGGGCGTCGTGCTCGGCAAGGTCTCGGGTTGGGGCAGCTGGAGCCTGGCCTACGCCTACCAGGACCTGGAGGCCGACGCGGTCCTGGGCCTGCTCAGCGACTCCGATTTCGCCGGTGGTGGCACCGACGGCAAGGGCCACCGCATCGGCGGCAGCATGGGCCTGACCAAGCAGTGGTCGCTGGGCTTTACCTGGTACGTGGACAACGAGGCAGGGGAGGTAAACCTGGCTGACGAGGGCGGTGCGCTGAGCTACGATCGCTTTATTATCGACACGATGTTCAAGTATTGATCAGCCGTAAAAAAGACCGCGGCTAATTTATACGGGAAGTGTTGCAA
This sequence comes from Mangrovimicrobium sediminis, assembly GCF_004745945.1. GTDB lineage: Bacteria > Pseudomonadota > Gammaproteobacteria > Pseudomonadales > Halieaceae > Mangrovimicrobium > Mangrovimicrobium sediminis. The sequence goes on from NZ_SRLE01000004.1 coordinate 182,716, forward strand.
AGCATCGCGCGTTCCTTATAATGCGCGCTTCTGGCAAACGCCGGACCACTGCGTCCCCTTCGTCTAGTGGTCTAGGACACCGCCCTTTCACGGCGGTAACAGGGGTTCGAACCCCCTAGGGGATGCCATCTTCAGGAAAACCCGGCGCTGCCGGGTTTTTTTGTTTCTGGCGGGGAAACAGCGAGGAGTAGGGCGCATGAGTCGATTCTGGAGCGAACTGGCGGCGGGGCTCACGCCCTATGTGCCCGGCGAACAACCGCGCGGCACCGGGCTGGTCAAGCTCAACACCAACGAGAACCCTTACCCGCCCGCGCCCGGCGTCCTCGAGGCACTCGCAGCGGTCAGCACGGACCAGTTGCGCCGCTACCCCGACCCGCAATCGACCCAACTGCGCGAGGCCCTGGCGCAGCGCGAGGGACTGCTGCCGGAGCAGGTGTTCATCGGCAACGGGTCCGACGAGGTGCTCGCCCACACCTTCGCCGGCCTGCTCAAGCACGGTGCACCGCTGCTGTTCCCCGACGTCACCTACAGCTTCTACCCGGTGTGGGCCGCCATGTACACGGTGGACTGCCGGCCCATCCCGCTGCGCGAGGATTTCAGTATCGACGTGGACGATTACGCGGCGGGGCAGGGGGCAGTGCTGCTGCCCAACCCCAACGCGCCGACCGGCGTGCTGTTGCCCCTGGCGGAGATCCGGCGCCTGCTCGAGGCCAACCCGGACGCCGTAGTGGTGATCGACGAGGCTTACGTCGATTTCGGCGGCGAGTCCGCCGTGCGCCTGGTGCCCGAGTACGACAACCTGCTGGTGGTACAGACGACCTCCAAGGCGCGCTCGCTCGCGGGCCTGCGGGTGGGCATGGCCTACGGCCACGTCGACCTGATCGAGGCACTGGTGCGGGTCAAGGACTCCTTCAATTCCTATCCCCTGGACAGCGTCGCCCAGCAGGCGGCGCTGGCGTCGGTGCAGGACGAGGCCTGGTTCCGCCGCTGCTGCGACCAGGTGATTGCCACCCGCGAGCGCAGCGCCGCGCGCCTGGCCGAGATGGGCTTTGACGTGCTGCCCTCGGCCGCCAATTTCCTCTTTGCCCGGCACCCGCAGCACGCGGCGAAGGACCTGTTTACCGCCCTGCGCGAGCGCAAGATCATCGTGCGCTACTTCGACAAGCCGCGCATCAGCGAGTACCTGCGTATCTCCGTCGGCACCGATGCCGAGATGGATGCGTTCTGCACGGCGCTGGAAGACATCCTCTAAAAGGGGTCAGAGCCCTTTTTGGACGGAAGTGATGTTGGTGCAGCAGGCAGCGCTGCCCTGGTGGACGAGGGGACTGGGCGTAAAAAAAGTGGGGTCAGAGTCTGGACTCTGACCCCACTTTTTTTGGGGTGTACCGTGCGAGAACCAGATGGGATCAGGGGGGAGCCCTGAGCCCATCCGGTGGCAGCCCTAGCGCTTGTCCAGCGGCAGGTAATCGCGCTGCGTATGGCCGGTGTAAAGCTGGCGCGGACGGCCGATGCGGTAGGAACCGCTGATCATCTCGTGCCAGTGGGCAATCCAGCCGACGGTGCGGCCGACGGCGAAGATCACCGTGAACATGCTGGTGGGGATGCCGATGGCCTTGAGGATGATGCCGGAGTAGAAGTCCACGTTCGGGTAGAGCTTCTTGGAGATGAAGTACTCGTCGGACAGGGCGATCTCCTCCAGGCGCTTGGCCACCGCCAGCAGCGGGTCGTCGACACCCAGTTCCGCCAGCACGTCGTCGGCAGCTTCCTTCATGACCTTGGCGCGCGGGTCGAAGTTCTTGTACACGCGGTGGCCGAAGCCCATCAGGCGGAACGGGTCGTTCTTGTCCTTGGCGCGCGCAACGAATTCGTCGATACGCGAGACGTCACCGATCTCTTCCAGCATTTCCAGCACCGCCTCGTTGGCGCCGCCGTGTGACGGACCCCACAGCGCGGCGATACCCGCGGCGATACAGGCGAAGGGGTTGGCACCGGAGGAGCCGGCCAGGCGCACGGTGGAGGTGGAGGCGTTCTGCTCGTGGTCCGCGTGCAGCAGGAAGATGCGATCCATGGCCTTGGCCAGGGTCGGGCTGACGTTGCTCGGCTCGCAGGGCACGCCGAACATCATGTGCAGGAAGTTTTCCGCGTAGCCTTTGCTGTTGTCCGGGTACATGAACGGCTGGCCGATGGAAAACTTGTAGCTCATCGCGGCGATGGTCGGCATTTTGGCGATCAGGCGGAAAGCCGCGACCTGGCGGTTGTTGTCGTCGGTGATGTCCAGCGAGTCGTGGTAGAAGGCGGAGAGGGCGCCGACCACGCCGCACATGATCGCCATCGGGTGCGAGTCGCGGCGGAAACCGTTGAAGAAGTGAGCGAGCTGCTCGTGCACCATGGTGTGGTGGGTGACGGTCTTCACGAACTCTTCTTTCTGCGCCTTGGTGGGCAGTTCGCCGTACAGCAGCAGGTAGCAGGTTTCAAGGTAGTCTGAGTGCTCGGCCAGTTGCTCGATGGGGTAGCCACGGTGCAGCAGGATGCCATTGTTGCCATCGATATAGGTGATCTGTGATTCACAGGACGCGGTGGAGACGAAACCGGGGTCGTAGGTGAACATGCCCTTGCCGGTCAGGCCGCCCACGTCGACGACGTCGGGTCCAAGGGTGCCGGAGTAGACGGGCAGATCAATCGGACCATCGATTCCGTCGATAGTCAGAGTGGCTTTTTTGTCGGTCATTAGCGGGTCCTGCAAGTAACTCAGTGGGGGCTTCACTATAGAGTTTCAGCTTTTTTTGTCAATCGACAGGGTGTTCGCAAAAGGCTTTGCAGAAAGGCTCTGCGGCGCTTTTGCCCTATCCCGGTGCAGGGTGCTCCCCACAAGTACTCGCGGTGGCTGGCGCTGCACTGCGGGTTTGTAATTAGGGCGCTTAATCCTTATAATTTTGCGCGTTTTGACACGCTGCGCGCAACGGGCAGCGATTCGCAGTGTCCTGCGCTGAACACTTTAACCGCCTTCTGGCGCCAACGATGGTACCCAACGTGAAAGACAACCGTCCCGTTAACCTGGACATCGGTACCATGCGGCTTCCTATTACCGCATGGGCGTCCATTACCCACCGCGCCTCCGGCGTACTCCTCTTTGTCGGCATGGCCGTGCTCTTGTGGCTGCTCGATGTCAGCCTGCACAGCGCGGAAAGCTTCGCCTCCCTCAGCGACTGCCTGGACAACGTGTTTGCCAAGCTGGTCATCTGGGCGGTCGTCTCCGGCCTGATCTACCACACCCTGGCCGGCATCAAGCACCTCATCATGGATTTCGGCATCGGTGAAACCATGGAAGGCGGGGTGCTCGGCGCGCGTATCGTTATCGCGCTTTCAGTTGTTCTGATCATCATTGCGGGGGCTTGGATATGGTAAGGGCTGTCACCAGTTTCGGGCGTTCCGGTCTCTCCGACTGGCTGCTGCAGCGGGTCACCGCTGTCATTCTCGTCGCCTACTTCCTGTGTATCGGCGCCTCCCTGCTGGGTGGTGTGAGCTACGCCGAGTGGAAATCCATGTTCGAAGGCACCGCCATGCGTATCTTTACCCTGCTGGCGGTCCTGTCGCTGGCGGCCCACGCCTGGATCGGTATGTGGTCGGTCGGCACCGACTACCTGACCGAGCGCCTGATGGGCAAAACGGGTAACGTATTGCGCCTGGCCTACCAGATCGGTTGCGGCCTGGTCATCTTTGTCTACGTCATCTGGACTATCCAGATCCTCTGGGGTTAAAACACTATGGCGGCTATTCGTACTATTTCCTTCGACGGCGTCATCGTTGGCGGCGGCGGTGCCGGCATGCGCGCCGCGCTGCAGCTGGCGCAATCCGGCTACAAGACGGCTGTGATCTCCAAGGTGTTCCCGACGCGCTCGCACACGGTATCCGCCCAGGGCGGTATCACCTGTGCCATCGCCAGTGCCGACCCCAACGACGACTGGCGCTGGCACATGTACGACACGGTCAAGGGCTCCGACTACATCGGCGACCAGGACGCGATCGAATACATGTGCAGCGTCGGCCCCGAGGCGGTGTTCGAGCTGGAACACATGGGCCTGCCGTTCTCGCGCACCGAGGAAGGCCGCATCTACCAGCGCCCCTTCGGCGGCCAGTCCAAGAACTACGGTGAGGGCGGCCAGGCCGCGCGCACCTGCGCCGCGGCGGACCGCACCGGCCACGCCCTGCTGCACACCCTGTACCAGGGCAACATGAAGAACAACACCGTGTTCTTCAACGAGTGGTACGCCACCGACCTGGTGAAGAACCAGGACGGTGCAGTGGTTGGCGTGATCGCCATCTGCATGGAAACCGGTGAGACGGTCTATGTGAAGTCCAAGGCCACGGTATTTGCCACCGGCGGAGCGGGGCGCATCTACGCCTCCACCACCAATGCTCACATCAATACTGGCGACGGCATCGGCATGGCCCTGCGCGCCGGCTTCCCGGTGCAGGACATCGAGATGTGGCAGTTCCACCCCACCGGCATCGCCGGCGCCGGTGTCCTCGTGACCGAGGGCTGTCGCGGCGAGGGCGGTTACCTGATCAACAAGGACGGCGAGCGCTTCATGGAGCGCTACGCGCCCAATGCCAAGGACCTCGCCGGCCGTGACGTGGTGGCGCGCTCCATGGTGCTGGAAATCATTGAGGGCCGCGGTTGCGGCCCCGAGGGTGACCACGTCTTCCTGAAGCTGGACCACCTCGGCGAGGAAGTCCTCGAGTCCCGCCTGCCCGGCATCTGCGAGCTCTCCCGGACCTTCGCCCACGCCGATCCGGTCAAGGAGCCCATCCCGGTCGTGCCCACCTGTCACTACATGATGGGGGGTATCCCGACCAACGTGCACGGCCAGGCGCTGACCGTGGACGCCAACGGCAACGACCAGGTGATCCCGGGCCTGTACGCCTGCGGCGAGGTGGCCTGCGTTTCGGTGCATGGCGCCAACCGTCTGGGCGGCAACTCGCTGCTCGACCTCGTGGTCTTCGGCCGCGCCTCCGGCCTGTACATCGAGCAGGCCCTGCGTGAAGGCATCGACATGCGCGACGCCTCGGAGTCCGACATCGAGCAGGCCATGTCCCGTCTCGACCGGCTGAACAACTCCAATGGCGGCGAGAAAACCGCCGAGCTGCGCAAGGAACTGCAGGGCATCATGCAGAACCACTTCGGTGTGTTCCGCAACGGCGAGTTCATGCAGCAGGGTATCGTTAAACTGGCCGAGCTGCGCTCGCGTATCGAGAACGTAACGCTGGAAGACAAGTCCCAGGCCTTCAACACCGCACGCATCGAGGCACTGGAGTTGCACAACCTGTTCGAAGTGGCCGAGGCTACCGCCATCGCCGCCGAAGAGCGCAAGGAAAGTCGCGGCGCCCACGCCCGCGAGGATTTCCAGGAGCGCGACGACGAGAACTGGCTGTGTCACTCGATGTACTACCCGACCGACAAGCGGGTCGGTCAGCGGGCGGTCAATTTTGAGCCCAAGACAGTCGATACCTTCCAGCCGAAAGTCCGGACTTACTGAGGTCGAATACGATGTTGCAAGTTAGTATCTATCGCTATAACCCGGAGACCGACTCAGCGCCGTCCATGCAGGATTTCCAGGTCGACACTGGCGGCAAGGACCTGATGGTGCTGGACGTCCTGGAGATGATCAAGGCCCAGGACACCACCGTAGCCTACCGCCGTTCCTGCCGCGAAGGCGTGTGCGGTTCTGACGGTCTCAACATGAACGGCAAGAACGGCCTGGCGTGCATCACGGCGCTGTCCGACACCGTGCGCGACAACAAACTGGTGATCCGCCCGCTGCCGGGCCTGCCGGTAGTGCGCGACCTGGTGGTCGACATGAGCCTGTTCTATCGCCAGTACGAGAAGGTCCAGCCCTTCCTGCAGAACAACACGCCGGCGCCCGCCATCGAGCGACTGCAATCCCCGGAGGACCGCGCCAAGCTGGACGGCCTCTACGAGTGCATCCTGTGCGCCTGCTGTTCCACCTCCTGCCCCTCCTTCTGGTGGAACCCGGACCGCTTTATCGGTCCCGCCGGCCTGTTGCAGGCCTACCGTTTCCTCGCCGACAGCCGCGATACGGCTACCGACGAGCGCCTGGCGAAGCTGGACGACCCCTTCAGCGTGTTCCGCTGCCACGGCATCCAGAACTGCGTTAATGTATGTCCCAAGGGCCTCAATCCCACCCGCGCCATCGGCCACATTCGCAACATGCTGCTGAGCAGGGCAACCTGATATTCAGGCAATAGCTTTAACTTATCGTCACAAGTTGTTGTTTGGAAAGGCTTTTGAGGAATCCGCTGCTGCTGTAGGGCGGCGGCGGCCACGCGCTGGTGCATTTGCGGCTAAGGTCTAGTCCTTAGCCGCCGATCACCACTGCTAGAATTCGGTGAACGCGTCCACTGGCGGGCGCCCAACTCCCAACTCCGGAAGGGCCGCAATGCAAGAAAGCTCAATGGAACAGTTGTGGCGGAGCTCCCACATCGCTGGCGGCAACGCCACTTATGTGGAAGACCTCTACGAGAACTACCTCAAGGATCCCAATGGCGTGCCCGAACAGTGGCGCGACTATTTCGACAAGCTGCCCCGGGTTACCACTGATCTGGTGCAGACCGAGGACATTCCCCACTCGGTGATCCGCGAGCGCTTCGCGCAGATCAGCAAGATGCGCATCCGCACCGAGGCCACTGTTTCCCACGATTCCCAGGCCACCGAGTACGAGCGCAAGCAGGTCCGCGTGGTCCAGCTGATTTCCGCCTACCGCCAGCGCGGCCACCAGAAGGCCAACCTCGACCCGCTGGGTATCGCCGAGCGCGAGCACGTGCGCGACCTGGAGCTGTCCTTCCACGAATTGTCCGAGGCGGACTTCGACACCGTTTTCCAGACCGGCAGCCTGCACATCGGCAAGGCCGACGCCACCCTGGGCGAGATCCACGACACCCTGGAGCGCACCTACTGCCAGTCCGTGGGCGCCGAGTTCATGCATATCGTGAACACTGAGGAGCGCCACTGGATCATGAACCGCATGGAGTCCGTGCGCAGCGCCCCGGACTACGGCAAGGACATCCGCATCCAGTTGCTGCGCCGGCTGATCAAGGCCGAGGGCCTGGAGAAGTCCCTCGGCTCCAAGTACCCCGGCACCAAGCGCTTCGGCCTGGAGGGCGGCGAGAGCCTGATCCCCATGCTCGCCGAGATGGTGCAGCGCCTGGGCAGCTACGGCGTGCAGGAGATCGTTATCGGCATGGCCCACCGCGGCCGCCTCAACGTGCTGGTGAACATTCTCGGCAAGAACCCCTCGGAACTGTTTGACGAGTTCGAGGGCAAGGTCGCCTACACAACGTCCGGCGACGTCAAGTACCACCAGGGTTTTTCCTCCAACGTGATGACCCCGGGCGGCGAGATCCACCTCGCGCTGTCCTTCAACCCCTCCCACCTGGAGATCGTCTCGCCGGTGGTAGAGGGCTCCGTGCGCGCCCGCCAGGAGCGCCGCGATGACCACACCGGTGCGCTGGTGACGCCCATCGTGATCCACGGCGATGCCGCCTTTGCCGGCCAGGGCGTGGTCATGGAAACCTTCCAGATGTCGCAGACCCGCGCCTACAAGACCGGCGGCACCGTGCACATCGTGCTCAACAACCAGGTCGGCTTCACTACCAGTAAACGCGAGGACGCGCGCTCCACCGAGTACTGCACCGACGTCGCCAAGATGGTCCAGGCGCCGATCTTCCACGTCAACGCCGACGACCCGGAAGCGGTACTGTTTGTCACCCAGCTGGCGGTGGACTACCGCACCGAGTTCAAGAAGGACGTGGTCATCGACCTGGTCTGCTACCGCCGCCGCGGCCACAACGAGGCGGATGAGCCCTCGGTGACCCAGCCCGCCATGTACAAGGCGATCCGCAGCCACAAGACCACCCGCGACCTGTACGCCGCGCGCCTGGTCGCCGACGGCGTGGTCACGGAGAAGGAGGACACCTTCCTGGTCGAGCGCTACCGCGAATCCCTGGACCGCGGCGAGCCGCTGGTCAGCAGCCTGGTGTCCGAGCCGAACAAGACGCTTTTCGTCGACTGGTCGCCGTACCTCGGCCACCACTGGACCGATGAAGCCGACACCGCCATCGACCTGCATAAGCTGCAGACCCTGGCCCACGACATCAATGTCGCGCCGGAGAGTTTCCCGCTGCAGCGCCAGGTCAGCAAGATTCTCGAGGACCGGCGCAAGATGGCCGCCGGCGCCACCCCGGTGAACTGGGGCTTCGCCGAGACCATGGCCTATGCCACGCTGCTCGAGGCGGGGTACCCGGTGCGCATCACCGGCCAGGACGTCGGCCGCGGTACTTTCTCCCACCGCCACGCCGTGCTGCACAACCAGAAAGACGAGAGCATCCACATCCCGCTGCAGCACATCGCGCCGGACCAGGCGCCGTTCGTCATCTACGACTCGCTGCTCTCGGAGGAGGCGGTACTGGCCTTCGAGTACGGTTACTCGACCACCATGCCCAAGGGTCTGGTGATCTGGGAGGCCCAGTTCGGCGATTTCGCCAACGGCGCCCAGGTGGTCATCGACCAGTTCATCACCAGTGGCGAGCACAAGTGGCAGCGCCTGTGTGGCCTCACCATGCTGCTGCCGCACGGCTACGAAGGGCAGGGGCCGGAGCACTCCTCGGCACGCCTGGAGCGCTTTCTGCAGCTGTCCGCCGAACACAACATCCAGGTGTGTGTGCCGACGACCCCGGCGCAGGTGTTCCACATGCTGCGCCGCCAGGCCATCCGCCCGCTGCGCAAGCCGCTGATCGTGATGTCGCCGAAGAGCCTGCTGCGCCACAAGGAGGCCATCTCCACCGTCGAGGAACTGGCCGGCGGCTGTTTCCACACGGTGCTCGACGACCCGGACGGCCTGGACAAGAGCAAGGTCAAGCGGGTCATCATGTGTAGCGGCAAGGTGTTCTACGACCTGCGCGCGGCGCGCCAGGAGCGCGAGATCGAGGATATCGCCATCATCCGCATCGAGCAGCTCTACCCGTTCCCGGAAGACGACCTGCTGGCGGTGTTCAACGGTTACCCGAACATCCGCGAGGCGGTATGGTGCCAGGAAGAGCCGATGAACCAGGGCGCCTGGTATTCCAGCCAGCACCACATGCGCCGGGTCCTGTTCAATCATAAGAAGGACGTGTACCTGCAGTACGTGGGTCGCGACGCCTCGGCGGCACCTGCCGCCGGCTATATGGCGCTGCACATGCAGCAACTGGAGACGTTTATCAATAACGCCCTGGCGCCTGAAGTGCCCTGGGTGTCTTAGTGCGAAGGACGACACATGGCAATTGAAATCAAGGCACCCGCGTTTCCCGAATCGGTCGCTGATGGCGAGGTCGCCACCTGGCACAAGCAGGAAGGCGAGCAAGTGGAGCGCGACGAACTGATCGTCGAGATCGAGACCGACAAGGTCGTGATGGAAGTCGTGGCGCCGGAAACCGGCACGCTCACCCGCATCCTGGCCAAGGAGGGTGAAACCGTGCAGAGCGAGCAGGTGCTGGCGCAGCTGGAGCAGGGCGCCGCCACCGGCGCTGCCGCACCCGCGCCGGCGCAGGCAGCGCCCGCCCCGGCAGCGGCCGAGGACGACGCCGAGGGCGACGTCCCGCTGGGTCCCGCGGCGCGGCAACTGGTCGAGGAGCACCAGCTCGATGTAAGCCAGATTCCCGGCAGCGGCAAGAACGGCCGTATCACCAAGGAAGACATCCTCAAGTATCTCAAGGAGCGCGACAGCGCGCCGGCCCCGAGCCCGGCACCGGCGGCCAAGGCCCCGGCCAGCCCGGCGGTCCCCGAGTCGCCGGTGCAGCCCTCGGGCGAGCGCGTCGAGCGCCGCGTGCCGATGACCCGCATGCGCGCCAAGATTGCCGAGCGCCTGCTCGACGCCACCCAGAGCACCGCCATGCTGACCACCTTCAACGAGGTGAACATGGCGCCGCTGATGGCTCTGCGCAGCAAGTACAAGGACCAGTTCTCCGAGGTGCACAACGGCACCCGGCTGGGCTTCATGGGCTTCTTCGTGCGCGCCGCCTGCGAGGCGCTCAAGCGTTTCCCGGCGGTCAATGCCTCCATCGACGGCAACGATATCGTCTACCACGGCTACCAGGACATCGGTGTCGCCGTGTCCACCACCGATGGCCTGGTGGTACCGGTGCTGCGCGATGCGGACTTCATGTCTGTGGCCGACATCGAGGCGGCAATCCGCGACCTCGGCGTGCGCGCCCGCGACAAGAAACTGACCATCGACGACATGACCGGCGGCACCTTCACCGTGTCCAACGGCGGCGTGTTCGGTTCGCTGCTCTCCACGCCGATCCTCAACCCGCCGCAGACCGGTATTCTCGGTATGCACAAGATCCAGGAGCGGCCGATGGCGGTGGACGGGCAGGTGGTGATCCTGCCCATGATGTATCTCGCGCTGTCCTACGACCACCGGCTGATCGACGGCAAGACCGCCGTGCAGTTCCTGGTGGCGATCAAGGACCTGATCGAGGATCCGGCGCGCATCCTGCTGCAACTGTAATCAACCCGGCCCCCGGCGGTTCGGCGGCGGGGGCCAAATCACACAGGAAGAAACATGTCTGATAAGTTTGATGTCGTAGTCATCGGGGCGGGTCCGGCGGGCTACGTCGCCGCCATCAAGGCAGCGCAGCTGGGTCTCTCCACTGCCTGTGTGGAGCAGTGGCTGGACGACAAGGGCAAGGTTCGCCTGGGCGGTACCTGTCTCAACGTGGGTTGCATCCCCTCCAAGGCGCTGCTCGACAGCAGCTACAAGTACCACGAGGTCTGCTCGAACCTCGACCTCCACGGCATCGGCGTGAAGGAGCCGAGTATCGATGTGCCGGCGATGATCGGCCGCAAGGACCAGATTGTCGACCAACTCACCGGCGGCATCACCGGCCTGTTCAAGGCCAACGGCGTGACCGTGGTGCAGGGCACCGGCCGCGTGCTCTCCGGGGCGCGCGTGGAAGTCACCGACAAGGACGGCAATGTCTCCGAACTGCAGGCCGGCAACGTGATCATCGCCGCCGGCTCGGTGCCGGTTAATATTCCGCCGGCGCCGATCGACGGCGAGCACATCGTCGACTCCACCGGCGCGCTGGCCTTCCAGTCCGTGCCCGGACGCCTGGGCGTGATTGGCGCCGGCGTGATCGGCCTGGAACTGGGCAGCGTCTGGGGCCGCCTCGGCGCCGAGGTGGTCATCCTCGAGGCGCTGGACGAGTTCCTGCCGATGATGGACACCCAGATCGCCACCGAGACCGGCAAGATCCTCAAGAAACAGGGCCTGGATATCCGCCTGGGTGCACGGGTCACCAGCGCCGAGGTCAAGGACGGCAAGGTGAACGTCGCCTACAGCACCGCCGATGGCGAGCACACCGAGGTCTTCGACAAGCTGATCGTCGCGGTTGGCCGCAAGCCGCGCTCGGAGGAGTTGTTCTCCACCGACAGCGGTATCACCCTGGACGAGCGCGGTTTTATCTTCGTCAACGACTACTGCGAGACCGAGGCGCCCCACGTGTACGCGGTGGGCGACGTGGTGCGCGGCCCGATGCTGGCGCACAAGGGCTCGGAGGAGGGCGTGATGGTCGCCGAGCGCATCGCCGGCAAGCCCGCGCAGATGAACTACGATTGTATTCCCTCGGTTATCTACACCCACCCGGAAGTCGCTGCGGTGGGCCGCACCGAACAGGAACTCAAGGCCGATGGCGTGCCCTACAAGGCGGGCACCTTCCCGTTCGTCGCCAGCGGTCGCGCGCTGGCTTCCAACGAGTACGAGGGAATGGTTAAAATCCTCGCCCACGAGGAGACGGACCGTATCCTGGGCTGTCACATTGTCGGCCCCTCGGCGGCCGACCTGGTACAGCAGGTAGTGATCGCCATGGAGTTCGGTTCCAGCACCGAAGATCTGGCGCTGACGGTATTCGGTCACCCGACCCTGTCGGAGGCGGTACACGAAGCAGCGCTGGCGGTGGACGGGCATGCTATCCATATCCCGAACCGCAAGAAGCGTAAGTAGTTCTTGCCTGTGCGCGTAAAATAAATCCAATCGCCGGCGCCGCAGGCATTATAGGGGGTTGTCGCAGCCCGTAGCCGCGACAAACCGACTTTCAAGCAGCAGTACATGGACTAAAGCAGGACGATACATGAACCTTCATGAGTACCAGGGCAAACAGCTGTTTGCCGAATACGGACTGCCGGTTTCCAAGGGGTTTGCGGTGGATACCCCTGAAGAAGCGGCGGAAGCGGCAGACAAGATTGGCGGCGATATGTGGGTGGTCAAAGCCCAGGTACACGCCGGTGGTCGCGGTAAGGCCGGCGGTGTAAAGCTGGTCAAGACCAAGGACGAAATCAAGGATTTCGCCGCCAACTGGCTGGGCAAGAACCTGGTCACCTACCAGACCGACGAAAATGGCCAGCCGGTCAGCAAGATCCTCGTCGAGACCTGCACCGATATCGCCGAGGAACTGTACCTCGGCGCGGTCGTCGACCGCTCTTCGCGGCGCATCGTCTTCATGGCCTCCACCGAAGGTGGCGTGGAGATCGAGAAAGTGGCCGAGGAAACCCCTGAGAAAATCCTCAAGGCGACCATCGACCCGCTGGCCGGGCCGCAGCCCTACCAGGGCCGCGAACTGGCCTTCAAACTGGGCCTGTCCGGCGACCAGATCAAGCAGTTCGTGAAGATCTTCATGGGCCTGGCGCAGATGTTCATCGACAAGGACCTGGCACTCATCGAGATCAACCCGCTGGTGATCACCGAGGAAGGCAACCTGCACTGCCTGGACGCCAAGATCGGCGTCGACGGCAATGCGCTGTACCGCCAGCCGGCCCTCAGCGAGATGCACGACCCCAGCCAGGAAGACGAGCGCGAGGCGCACGCCGCCGAGTGGGAGCTCAACTATGTCGCCCTGGACGGCAACATCGGCTGCATGGTCAACGGTGCCGGCCTGGCCATGGGCACCATGGACATCGTCGCCCTGCACGGCGGTTTCCCCGCCAACTTCCTCGATGTGGGCGGTGGCGCCACCAAGGAGCGCGTCTCCGAGGCGTTCAAGATCATCCTCTCCGATGACAAGGTGAAAGCCGTACTCATCAACATCTTCGGCGGCATCGTGCGCTGCGACCTGATCGCAGAGGGCGTGATTGGCGCGGTAGAAGAAGTGGGCGTGAAAGTGCCCGTCGTCGTGCGCCTCGAAGGTAACAATGCCGAGCTTGGCAAGAAAATGCTGGCCGACAGCGGCCTCAACATCATCGCTGCGGACAGCCTGACCGACGCTGCTCAGCAAGCCGTAAAAGCAGCAGGAGGAGCGGCATAATGAGTATCCTTATCGATTCCAACACCAAGGTCATCTGTCAGGGCTTCACTGGGTCCCAGGGTACTTTCCACTCCGAACAGGCCATCGCCTACGGCACCAAGATGGTCGGCGGCGTCACCCCGGGCAAGGGCGGCCAGGAGCACCTGGGCCTGCCGGTATTCAACACCGTGGCCGACGCGGTCGCCGAGACCGGCGCCGATGCGTCCGTGATCTACGTCCCGGCACCGTTCTGCAAGGACTCCATCCTGGAAGCGGCCAACAGCGGCGTGAAGCTGATCGTGTGCATCACCGAGGGCATCCCGACCCTGGACATGCTCGACTGCAAAGTGAAGTGCGATGAACTGGGCGTGCGCCTGATCGGCCCGAACTGCCCGGGCGTGATCACTCCCGGCGAGTGCAAGATCGGCATCATGCCGGGCCACATCCACCTGCCGGGCAAGGTCGGTATCGTCTCCCGTTCCGGCACCCTGACCTACGAGGCGGTCAAGCAGACCACCGACGCGGGCTACGGACAGTCCACCTGCGTGGGCATCGGCGGCGACCCGATCCCGGGCTCCAACTTCATCGACATCCTGGCGATGTTCGAGAAGGACGCCAAGACCGAGGCGATCGTCATGATCGGTGAGATCGGCGGTACCGCTGAAGAAGAAGCCGCCGCCTTCATCAAGGACAACGTGAGCAAGCCTGTAGTGTCCTACATCGCAGGCGTCACGGCGCCCAAAGGCAAGCGCATGGGCCACGCAGGTGCGATCATCTCCGGCGGCAAGGGCACTGCGGACGAGAAGTTCGCCGCCCTGGAAGCTGCCGGTGTGCGCACTGTTCGCTCCCTGGCCGAGATCGGCACTGCGCTGGGTGAGGTTACCGGCTGGTAAGCTTTCCTGGCTCTTTTCGAAAAGCCCGCTTTGTGCGGGCTTTTTTTGTGTCGGCGTTGTTTGGCCGGCAGTCGCGAGCGTGGCATGCCCCCACTCGCTCCAAAAGCTCAGTCGCGGTGGAGGTATGCCACGCTCGCGACTGCCTGTTGCCGGTTCGACTCAGGCGGTGATCGCCTGCACGGCCCGGTGTGCTTCGAGGGTTGCCGGGAGACCCGCGGGCGGAGCGCTCTGAAGATCGCGCCCCTCCGGGGTGCCCTCGGTCGGTCGCGAGCCCGCAAGCGGTCTCGCTCCACTCCTTCGGCGCGTCTTTTGCGAGCGCACCACCCGCCCGTCTCCCGGCACTTGCGGCTCGAACCTGTGAACTTGGAGCTTCAGGCAATGCGAGGACTGTCAGCGGGGGTGTTGGACGCGGAAATCACGTCTGGCGCCGAGGGCGTGGAGGGAGACCGCTCGCGGGCTCCCGAGAGCCTGCCCCGCTTTATCGGGCACCAACTGAGGGCACCGCGGAGCGGCGCCAGACTGGAGCGGCCAACACCCCCGCTGACAGTCCGTCCGTCACGAACCTATCCCGCAGCAATCTTGCGACCAGCGCGGTGCTGCTGGGACCGGAGCGTTCACCCCGAGGGGTGAACGCTCCGGTCCACGAGCAGTACCTGCGGCCCCGCGAGCAGAAAGAGGCCCCCGGGGGCAGGGCGTCACGAGAGGAGCGGGGTGGTATCGCGCGGGAATGGGGAGCCGAGCGGGGAAGCTCAGGCAGCACCCATCGCCGCGAGGTCCTGGATCTTGCGGACAAAGTGCCAGGGCGTGAGCATGCGCGCCAGGTCGTCGGCCGGGACCGGTTCGCTGAACAGGTAGCCCTGGGCCAGGTGGGCGCCGTTGTCCGTGAGGAAGTGCATCTGTTCGGCCGTCTCCACGCCCGTGACCAGCACGCGCAGGCCAAGCGAGCGGGCCATAGCGATGATCGCGATCACCAGCTTGGCGCCGTTCTCGCTGCCGGCAGCCTGCAGCAGGAATTTGCGCTTGAGCTTGAGCTCGTCCAGCGGGTATTCGCCCAGGTAGCTGAGCGGCGAGTAGCCCGTGCCGAAATCGTCCACCGAGAGGTAGATACCGCTGCGCTTGAGGACGCTGAGGGCGTGTACCGTCTCCGGGTGGTTGCTGGTCATGATGCCCTCCGTGAGCGCCAGTTCCAGCTGGGACGGGGGGATGCCCTGTTGGGCGACCACTTCCGAGATGCGACGCACGAAGCCCGCGTCGAACTGCAGGGCGGAGACATTGATCGCCACCTTGGGCAGCTTCAGGCCCGCCTTGTTGAATTCGCGCACCTGGCGGCAGGCCTCGATCAGGACCCAGTCGCCGAGGGCTTCGATCATGCCGATCTCCTCGGCGAGCTTGATGAAATCGCCGGTGGGAATCAGGCCCAGCTCCGGGTGTTCCCAGCGCAGCAGGGCCTCGGCGCCGACCACCGAGCCGGTCAGGGTGTCTACCTGCGGCTGGTAGTGCAGGGCGAGTTCGCCGCGTTCGATGGCGCGACGCAGGTCGGATTCCAGTTGCAGGCGCTGCTCGCTGCCGGAGTTCATGGCGCGCTCGTAGAAGACGATGGTATCGCCGCCCTCGTCCAGGGCGTGCTGCTTGGCCGCGCTGGCGGCGCGCAGCAGGCTGTCCACGTCGGCGCCGTGGTTGGGCGCCATGGCCACGCCGACCCCGGAGCGCAGCACGATCTGCTTGCCCTCGATATCGATCGGCAGGCGCAGCTGGTCGAGAATGCGCTTGGCCACCTGGCGCGCCGCGTCCTCGGATTCCACCTCGTTGAGGACCACGGTGAATTCGTCGCCGCCCAGGCGCGATACCGCGATTTCAGCGTTGCTGTGGAAGAAATGACCGACGCTGTCGCTGCCGCGCACGGTGGCGCTCAGGCGGCGCGAAACCTCACGCAGCACGATGTCGCCAGCGGCCATGCCGAGGGCGTCGTTGATGCGGCGGTAGCCGTCGATCTGGATGAACAACAGGGCCAGTTTGCGCTTCTTGCGCAGGCTCAGGCGCAGCAACAGCGCCAGTTGTTCACCGAACAGCTGGCGGTTGGGCAACTGGGTGAGGCGGTCGTAGTTGGCCAGCTTGCGCATCAGTGAGCGACGCTGTTCGGCCTCCTGTGCGGCTTTATCCAGCGCGGCGTCCCGCTCGGACAGTTGCTGGCCGCTCTCTTCAATCTTGCGTGCGAGCTGCTTGCGGTCGCGTTCCTGTTCGGCGCGGTAGGCGCGTACACCGTAGAGCACGTCGTTGACGGAGCGCATCACGTCGCCGATCTCGCCCTTTCCGTCGACCTGCAGCGGCGTGGAAAAATCGCCGTCGATAATGCGCTGTGCCGCGGCACCGATCTCCAGCAACGGCCGGGTAAGGCGCCGCGTGTAGTGAAACAGTACGCCGCTAAACAAAAGCGTGACGAGTACGGAAATCGCGAAGGTACCCAACGATACGCGCAGCGCATCGGTTACCAGGCTGCGGTTGTCCACACCCAGGTGCACGTAGCCGACCACCCAGTTGGAGTGCCCGAACTTGCCTTCCACGAGTGCGCGCGAAAGGCTCTCTGAATCCTGGCTGAAGGTGCCGGGGGTCACCGGTGAAATAATCGGGTAGCTCAGTTGCAGCTGCGAATTCAGGCGCAGCAGGCCGCTCCAGTAATTCGGCTGCCGGGCGTTGCCGCTAACGTCGACCAGCAGTGCGCCCGGTTCGTCGGAGAGCACGGTACCGCGCAGTCGGGCGAAGGGCAGTGGCGCCGCGCCCTCGCTGCGGGCCTGGCGGGCCACGGCAATCTGTTCACCAGTGGCGTCATAGACGATGGCGGTGCTGATCCTCGGGTCCTCGACCAACAGGCCGGCCTCACGTTGCAGTCCGTTGGCATCTTCGCGCAGCAGACGAAATGGCAGGCTGGATTCCGACAGGACCAGGTTGTGCATGTCCCCGCGCAACGCCTGGTAGCCGGCGTCGTACTCGCGCAGCGCCACACCGGCGCTGAGCAGACCCGCAATCAGGATGGCGCAGACGCCGAAAATGCTGCCCAGCCGCGCGGCGAGATTCATCGCCCACAAGCCGGGACAATTCCCGACTTCTCTCGCAGCAAGCTCAATCTGCTCATGCAGACTCCTCAATAGACAGCGTCAGCCCGTACGGTCGAGATTCCCTCGCCGACAGGGGAAGTTTCAGGTGATATATCGCCAATCCGGCGACATTGAACGAGCAATCAATATAGCCGGGGGGGTGTGTAAAGAAAACTGACACATGTGTCGCGGTTCACAGATTGAACAGATGTTGAGCCATTTTCCATCGCGCAGGCGTGTCGGCGGCGCTGGAGCGAAAATATCCGCCTGCTGCGCCTTGAAATCCCCGCCCCGGGTCCCCATGTCCGACGGATCAAAATGCGCGCGACGCAAATCGCGGATTCACGTCGCAAAATTGCGCAAAGCCATCGCACAAAACAGCCAGAAGAGGACGCCATGACCGCCGAGATGAACAAGGAGACCCTGGGCTTCCAGACCGAGGCGAAGCAGCTGCTTCACCTGATGATCCACTCCCTGTACAGCAACCGCGAGATCTTCCTGCGTGAGCTGATCTCCAACGCTTCCGACGCCATCGACAAGCTGCGTTTCGCGGCACTTGCCGACGAGAGCCTGCTGGAAGGCCAGGGCGACTACCGGGTTCAGGTCGATGTCGACCCCGAGGCGAAGACCATCAGCATCGATGACAACGGCATTGGCATGAACCGCGACGAGGTTATCGAGCACCTGGGCACCATTGCCAAGTCCGGTACCGCGGCCTTCCTGCAGAACCTCAGCGGCGACCAGAAAAAGGATTCCCAGCTGATCGGCCAGTTCGGGGTCGGCTTTTACTCCGCATTTATCGTCGCCAACCGCGTCGAGGTGCACACGCGCAAGGCCGGGGATGACGCCGGCGCCGGCGTGCTGTGGGAATCCCACGGCGAGTCGGAATTCTCGGTGGAACAGCGCGACAAAGTTGGGCGCGGCACGCGGGTCACGCTCTACCTGAAAGAGGGCTGCGAGGAATTCGCCGACGACTACCGCGTGCGCAGCGTGATCAAGAAATACTCGGACCACATTTCGGTGCCGGTGATGATGCTGGAGTCCGAACCGCCGGCAGCGGAGCCCGAGGAGGGCGCCGAGCCCGCCGCGCCGCAGTACAAGGCGGTCAACGAGGCCACCGCGCTGTGGACGCGCAGCCGCACCGAGGTGTCTGACGACGAATACAAGGCGTTCTACCGCCATGTCTCCCACGATTTCGACGACCCGCTGACCTGGAGCCACAACCGGGTCGAGGGCAAGCTGGAGTACACCAGCTTGCTGTATTTGCCCAAACGCGCTCCCTTCGACCTGTGGAACCGCGACATGGCGCGCGGGCTCAAGCTGTACGTGCAGCGTACGTTCATCATGGACGAGGCCGAGCAGTTCCTGCCCATGTACCTGCGTTTCATCAAGGGCGTGGTGGACTCCAACGACCTGCCGCTCAACGTGTCGCGGGAGATCCTGCAACGGGACGGGCAGGTCGAGTCCATGCGCAGTGCACTGACCAAGCGCGCCCTGGATATGCTGGACAAACTGTCCCGCCAGGAGGGTGACGACTACGCCGAGTTCTGGAAACAGTTCGGCGAAGTGCTGAAAGAGGGTCCGGCAGAAGACTTCGCTAACCGCGAGAAGATCGCAAAACTGCTGCGCTTTGCCACTACCCACACCGATACCCCGGTCCAGGACCAGTCCCTGGAGGACTACGTCTCGCGCATGGGTGAGAACCAGGACAAGATCTACTACGTCGTGGCGGAGAACTTCAACACGGCGAAGAACAGCCCGCATCTCGAGGTGTTCCGCAAGAAAGGTATCGAAGTGCTGCTGCTCAGCGACCGCATCGACGAGTGGCTGATGGGTCACCTGCAGGAGTTCGACGGCAAGCCGCTGCAGGACGTCGCCCGCGGCAACCTGGAACTGGGCGAGGAGAGCGAGGAGGAAAAAGCCGAGCGCGAGCAACTGGCGAAGCAGAGCGAGGGCCTGGTCGAGCGCCTGGCAAAAGTATTGGAGAGCAGTGTCGCCGAGGTTCGCGCCTCGGGCCGCCTCACCGATTCCCCCGCCTGCCTGGTGGTGGGCGAGCAGGACATGGGCGCGCAAATGCGACGCATCATGGAGGCGGCCGGGCAACCGGTGCCGGAATCCAAGCCCATCCTGGAGGTCAATCCGCACCACCCTCTGCTGGAAATGCTCGACCAGGAAGCCGATGAGGACCGTTTTGCCGACCTCGCCAGCATCGTGTTCGACCAGGCCCAGTTGGCCGAGGGCGGGCAACTGGAGGACCCGGCGGCCTACGTCTCGCGGCTGAACAAACTGCTGCTGACCCTGAGCGGCCGCTGAGCCGGGCGGGTCGCGCCGCAGGCCGCACAGTTTGCTAGACTGGCGGGTTCTGGCCCGGCTTGCTCCGGGCCGCCATTCGCGGGAGTAGGACACGGGTGATTGTAACGATCTGGCGCCACGGACAGGCGGGCAACGCAGTGCGCGACCGCGATCGCGAGTTGACCGAGACCGGACTGGATGACGTCGGCTTTGGCTGCAGCCAGTTCCTGCAGTTGTGTGAACAGCGCGGTATTCCCGTGCCGGACCTGATTCTCTACAGCCGCTGGCTGCGTACCAGCCAGACCGCCGACATCATCGGCTCGCGCCTGCCCGCTGCCAGCCGCGAAGCCTGCGAGGCCCTGATTCCGGGCCAGCGCAGCCCCCTGGTCGACAGCGAGTTGCAGCATCGCGCGCAGGACGGCGCCGCGCAGCACATCGTGCTGGTCTCGCACCAGCCATTGGTCTCCAGCCTTATCGATTATTACCTGGACGACCCGGGGAGGGTGGCGCCGCTGGTGCCCGGGGCTTTCGCCAGCCTGCAACTGGACGTCGCCGCGATGGGCTGTGGCCGGCTGCTGTTCAGTGCACAACCCCCCGAATTCGAGGGGGTGCTGTGACGCCGCAGGGCGCGCGCGACTACAGTTTCGAGGTCGAGGGCCTGCGCCTGGCGGCACTCGGCTGGGGCGATCCGGCGGCACCGCCGGTGCTGGCGCTGCATGGCTGGCTGGATAACGCCGCGAGTTTCGCCCGCCTCGCGCCGCTGCTCGATCGCCACTTCATTCTCGCCATCGACCTTCCCGGGCACGGCCAGTCCGCCTGGCGTTCGGTGGATGCCACCTACCAGATTTACGATGACCTGCCGCAACTGCACGCGCTGCTGGAGCATCTCGGCTGGGAGCGTTGCGCGCTGCTCGGTCACTCGCGCGGGGCGATCATGTCCGTGTTGTATGCGGCGAGTTTTCCCGAGCGGGTGTCGCGCCTGGTGCTGCTGGACGGCCTCGTGCCGCAGCCCACGCCCGAGGCGGAGTTCTCCGGCCAGTTGCGGCAGTTCGTGCTCGAACGCGCCCGCTACCTGTCGCGCCAGCAATCGGTGTATCCCTCCCTGGAAAAGGCCATCTCTGTGCGCGAGGCCTATGGCCTGCCGCCGGAGGCGGCGCGGCTGATCGTGCCGCGCAACCTGGTGGCGCGCGACGGCGGCTTTTGCTGGACCACGGACCCGCGGCTGCGCGGGGCCTCGGCCATAAAGCTTAGCGTCGGCCAGATCGAGTCTGCCCTGGCTGCGGTGGCGGCGCCGGCGCTGCTGCTACTGGCGGAAAACGGCCTCGGCGGCGCACAGATGGAGAACTACCTGGCGCAGCGCGAGCACCTGCGCCACGCCAGCCTGGTGAAGCTGCCGGGCGGACACCATTTCCATCTCGAGGAGGGTGTCGTTACACTGGCGCGCAGCATAAACCAATTTCTCGCCGCCGATTGATGCCGAACCGCCGTTTACCCCGTTACTTCCTGTCGCCTTTCCTGCTGCTCGCGCTGTTCCTCGCCTTGCCGGTGCGCGCCGATGCCCCGGGCGACTTGCTCGAGCGCCTGGACGGCTACCCGCACACGCGTCGCCTGGAGCATGAGGTGCGCAGCGTTATTGATTACGAAGTCGGCCTGGGGGCGATCCAGAAACGCAGCGGCGCCTGGCAGTTCAAGCGCAGCGAGCGCCTGAGCGGGACTCTGGAGCGCTACACCTGGCAGGTCGTCGACGGTTTCACCGCGGCCCAGGTGCTGGCCAGGCTGGAGCAGGAGTTGGTCGCCAGTAGCGAGATGCTTTTTGCCTGTGACAGCCGGGCCTGCGGCCAGGGTTCCCAGTGGGCCAATGGCGTGTTCGGCCAGCGCTTGCTCTACGGACGCGACGAGAACCAGCACTACCGGGTGTATGGCCCGCCGGCGGGCGCCGCAGCCGATTATCGCGTACTGCTGTTCAGCGCCGCCCGCATGGCGGACCGCCAGTACCTGCACGCGGAAATCCTGCGGGTCGAGTAAGGCCTGGCGCGTTTTTCTGCGGGGGTTCGCCTGTGGGGTATCGCGTGTGAGCGGGCGCCTGTGGCCGCTGTCTGTGGGTGTCGCCTGTGGGTGTCGCCTGTGGGTATTTGCAGCGCGCGATGGCGGGAGACAGCCTGCGCGCCGCGGGAAGGTTGAGCGCCGTTAGCGGCGCATCTGCAGTAGCTGCAGGAACTCGTCGCGGGTCTTCTGCGAATCGCGGAAGCTGCCCAGCATCGCGGACGTCTTCATCACCGAGTTCTGTTTCTCCACGCCGCGCATCATCATGCACATGTGCTGCGCCTCGATAATCACCCCGACACCCTCGGCGCCGGTCACTTCCATGATGGTGCTCGCAATCTGCGAGGTCAGCGCTTCCTGGATCTGCAGGCGGCGGGCGAACACATCGACAATACGGGCGACCTTCGACAGGCCGAGCACCTTGCCGGTGGGAATATAAGCCGCGTGGCACTTACCGATGAACGGCAGCAGGTGGTGTTCGCACATGGAGTAGAGCTCGATGTCCTGCACCAGCACCATCTCGCTGGAGTCCGAGGGAAACAGCGCATTATTGACCACGTCATCCACCGACTGGTTATAGCCGCGGGTGAGGAACTCGAAGGCCTTGGCGGCCCGTTTCGGTGTGTCGACCAGCCCCGGACGCTCGAGGTCTTCGCCGACTGCTTCGATGATCGCGGCCCAATGTTTTTCCACAGACAGTGCTCCTGTGTTTGATTATCTATCTGGCCAGTCAGGGCCGGGGCCGGGAATGGTAACAACCCGCCTCCGGCGTGGCAATCGAACCCGGGGCGGGTTTACACTCTCGCCATGTCGACTCCGGATACGCATTCCCGGCTGCCATCCACGCTGGGTGAACTGCTGCACCACTGCCACGAAACCCTGTGTGGCGCCGATGTCTATTACGGGCACGGCACCGATAATCCCTGGGATGAAGCGGTACAACTCGTGTTACATGTCGCCGGCCTGCCGGTGGACTGTGGCGAGGAAGTCCTCGATCTCGCGGTGACCCCGGCACAGCGCGATCGCGCGCTGGAGCTGCTGCAGCAGCGCATCGAACAGCGCCAGCCCTTGCCTTACCTGTTGGGTCGCGCCTGGTTCGCCGGCCTGGAGTTTGCCTGTGACTCTCGCGCCATCATTCCGCGCTCGCCGCTGGCGGAGCTGATCCTCGACGACTATTCCCCCTGGTATACCGGGCCTGCGCCGCGCCGCATCCTCGACCTGTGCTGCGGCGGCGGTTGCATCGGTCTCGCAGCGGCTCACTACAGCCAGGCGCAGGTCGATCTCGCCGACATCGACGCCGATGCCCTGGCCCTGGCGGCGGAAAACCGCCAGCGGTTCGGGCTCGAGGACCGCGTGGAAATTTTCACTTCGGACCTGTTCGATGGCCTGCCCCCGGCACGCTACGACATTATCCTGTCAAACCCGCCCTATGTGGACGCCGCGGACCTCGCCGGCATGCCTGACGAGTACCGCCATGAACCGGCCCTGGCCCTGGGCAGCGGCGACGATGGCCTGGACCTGACGCGGCGCATTCTCGCCTGCGCGGCGGACTACCTGGCGGACACGGGCCTGCTGGTGGTGGAAGTGGGCAACAGCTGGGAGGCGCTGGAGGCGGCTTATCCGCAAGTCCCGTTCACCTGGCTGGAGTTCGCCAACGGTGGGCACGGGGTGTTTGCCCTGAGTGCGGCACAACTGCAGGAATACGCCACAAGTCTGCGTCGATAACGGCTATAATGCGCCGTTTTGGACGGCAGGCAGCAGCGGACGATGGCGGGCAACACTCTGGGCAAACTCTTCACGGTCACCAGCTTTGGCGAAAGCCATGGGCCGGCGCTGGGCTGCGTTATCGACGGTTGTCCTCCCGGGCTTGCCCTGTGCGAGGCCGATATGCAGCGCGACCTCGACCGGCGCAAGCCGGGCACCTCGCGGTTCACCACCCAGCGCCGCGAGGCGGACGAGGTGCGCATCCTCTCAGGTGTCTTCGAGGGGCGCACCACTGGCACTGCCATCGGCCTTCTGATCGAGAATACCGACCAGCGCTCCAAGGATTACTCGAACATCGCCGACACGTTCCGCCCGGCGCACGCGGACTACACCTACGACCAGAAGTACGGCTTCCGCGATTACCGCGGCGGCGGTCGCTCCTCCGCGCGCGAGACCGCCATGCGCGTCGCCGCCGGCGCCATCGCCAAGAAATACCTGGCCGAGCGTTACGGTATCCTGGTGCGCGGCTACCTGGCGCAACTGGGGCCGATCCGCGCCGAGAAGCTCGACTGGGACCTGGTGGAAACCAACCCCTTCTTCTGTCCGGATGCCGATCGTATCGGCGAGATGGAAGCCTACATGGCCGCCCTCAACAAGGAAGGCAACTCGATTGGCGCGCGCATCAACGTGGTCGCCAGCGGCGTGCCGGCGGGCCTGGGCGAACCGGTGTTCGATCGCCTGGATGCCGACATCGCCCACGCCATGATGGGCATCAACGCGGTCAAGGGCGTGGAGATCGGCGCCGGCTTCGACTGTGTCGAGCAAAAGGGCAGCGAGCACCGCGACCTGCTGACCCCGCAGGGCTTCGTCGGCAACAACGCCGGCGGCGTGCTGGGCGGGATTTCCAGCGGCCAGGACATCACCGTGAGCATCGCCCTGAAGCCCACCTCGAGCATTCGCCTGCCGGGTGCCAGCATCGACACCCGCGGCGAGGCCATCGAGGTAGTGACCCACGGTCGCCACGACCCCTGCGTGGGCATTCGCGCCACACCTATCGCCGAGGCCATGCTGGCGCTGGTGCTGATGGACCACCTGCTGCGTCACCGCGGCCAGAACGCCGACGTGAACTGCGCCACGCCCGCAATTCCCGGCAGCGCGCCCGGGAACGACTGAGCCGGCCATGGCACGCAGTTCCCGCCGCTATTACCGCACGGTGTTGTTGGGGGTCGCCGCCCTCGGCGCCATGGTGTGGTTCGCGGTCGACCAGTTCGACATCCCCTGGCAGGACATGCGCGACCTGTTGCTGGCCACGCTGCTGGTGATCGGGGTGGTAATCGCGGTGGCCGCGCTGGGCACGGCGGCGTGGATAGGGCTGCGCAAACTGTTGCGCGGGCGTGACGAGACGTAGTCCCGAAGGACCGGTACCGAGGTCTGGGGCTGAAGGACTGGTGCTGGGGGCCTGCTCCTGAGGGCCTGCTCCTGAGGGCGTGCTCCTGAGGGGCTGCTCCTGAGGGGTTAGCCCAGGCCGCTCGAGCCGGAAGTTTTAATCCAGGTCGATTTCCAGGGTCATCTGGTTGGCGATGGCCTCCAGGTTTTCCTGCAACTCCGCGAGATCGCTGTCCGCCGGCACCTGGGCGTCGATGGTGGCGCGAAACAGCATCTCGCCGCTCATCGCCGCGCTGTCCACCTGGCTTTCCATTTCCACCACGTTGATCTCGCGCCGGGCCAGTGCGCTGGCGATCTCGTGCACGATGCCGGGGCGGTCCGGGCCCAGCACATTGAGGGTGATGGCGCGGCCGCCAACGCTGGGCGGGGTCTCGCCGGTGGCTGTGACGCGCACGCTGAGGCCGCTCTCGCCGAGGTCCTTGAGGGTCTGCTCCAGGGTCGCCGCCTGCGCCTCGGGCAGTGAGACCAGTACCAGGCCGGCAAACTTGCCGCCCAGTTGTGACAGGCGGCTCTCGTGCCAGTTGCCGCCGCTGGACTCGATGGCGGCGGAGAGTTGCTCGACCAGGCCGGGACGGTCGTCGCCAATGAAGGTAATGATGAACGTACTGTGCACCTGTCGTGCTCCACATTGCCCTGCGCAGGCCGTATAGTACCCCGCATCCCGGCCAGGCAGAAAGCGCGTACGCCATGTCCTCCTACATCGCTGTCCCCGTCGAGCGCATCGCCGCAGAAACGCTGCAGGCCCTGCTCGAGGAATTCGCCAGCCGCGACGGCACGGATTACGGCGCGGTGGAGTTGACCCTGGTCGAAAAAACCGGCAATTTGCGCCGCCAACTGGATAGCGGCGAGCTCTGCATTCTCTACCACCTCGACACCGAGCAGTGGGATCTGGTCGAACGGCAACGGGCCGCTGAACTGATCGCCGCAGAGAACGTCAATAACGGGGACGAAAACTGAGTCGCCACGCCGCGGGAGACGACCACAGAGATGCCCATCGAACCGGACCATATCCTCGACGCCACCGGTCTGTTCTGCCCGGAACCGGTGATGCTGCTGCACAACCGCATCCGCGACATCGCGGTGGGTGAGGTGCTGCAGGTGCTGGCGACCGACCCTTCGACGACCCGCGACATCCCCAAGTTCTGCAATTTCCTCGGCCACGACCTGCTGCAGCAGGAAGAGGTCGAGGGCCAGTTCCACTACTGGCTGCGCAAGTGCGAGAGCGGCTGATGGGCAGCGCGCTGCCACACACCCGCTTCGACAGCCGCGACCTCGAGCGCCTGTTCAACCGCTGCTTCGCTGATAGCGAGAACACCCGCCTCTTCGGCGGCGCGGCGGAACCGGTATACCTGCCACCCGCCGCAGATGGCGCCTGTGCGCAGCTGCACTACCGGGAAGACTTCTTCGCCAGCGCCCTGCATGAAATTGCACACTGGTGCATCGCCGGTACGGAACGTCGGCAACAGCTGGACTTCGGCTACTGGTACGCCTCGGAGGGCCGTAGTCCCCAGCAGCAGGCCGCTTTCGAGGCAGTGGAAGTGACGCCCCAGGCGCTGGAGTGGATCCTCTCGTCAGCCTGCGGTTATCGCTTCCGGGTCAGCGTCGACAATTTTAGCGACGACGGTACCCCGGCGGACACCGCGGGCTTCCGCGAACTGGTCGCAGCGCGCGCCCGGGCATGGCAGCAGGCGTCGCTGCCACCGCGTGCAGCCCGCTTCTTTACCGCGCTCGCCGACCACTACAGGCCGGGGCTGAGCCTGGCAGCGCTGGAATTCGACAGCCGCGCGGTGCAATGAACGGCGCTCCCCGGGCGTGGCTGGTCGACGCCTCCGTGTATATCTTCCGCGCCTGGTTTTCCATGCCCGATCGCTGGCACACTCCGGCGGGCATGCCCCTCAACGCGGTGGTCGGCTATGCCGGCTTCCTCTACGACGCCCTCGCGCAGACCCACCCCGACCTGCACGTGGCAGCTGCCTTCGACGAAAGCCTGGGCAGCTGCTTTCGCAACGAGATTTTCCCCGGTTACAAGGCCAGCCGCGAACTGCCGGACGAAGCGCTGGCGTTCCAGTTGCAGGCCTGCCGCGAACTCACCGAGCGCGCCGGCGTACCCTGTTTCGGCGGTCCGCGCTACGAGGCGGACGACTACCTCGCCAGCCTCGCCCGGCTCGCCCGGGAGCAAGGGCTGCCGGTCACCGTGCTCACCCGCGACAAGGACCTCGGCCAGCTGCTACAGCACGCGGAAGACCGCTGGTGGGATTTCGCCGCCCAGCGCAGCCTGGACGCGGCGGGGTTCGAAGCGCAGTTCGGTGTCGCTCCGCGGCAGTTTGCCGATTACCTGGCGCTGGTTGGCGATGCAGTGGACGACATCCCCGGGGTACCGGGTATCGGTCCGAAAACCGCCGCCGCCCTGTTGCAGGCTTACGACTCACTGGAAGGTATCGCCGACAATGCGGGGCAGATGGAAAGCCTGCCGCTGCGCGGCGCAAAACGCCTGTGGCAGCGGCTGGAACCGCACTGGGAGCAGGCGCTGCTGGCGCGCCGGCTCGCCCGGCTGGAAGCGCATGTGCCCGAACTCGAAGCGATGCCGGCCTGCAGCCGGGATGCCGACGGCAACCAGGCGGTAGTCGACTACCTGCGCGAACTGGGCCTGGGCGGTCCGCTGGTCGCCCGCTGGAACAAGCTGGGGAGGGCGCCGTGACCCTGCGCGTGCTCGCCGATGAAAACATTCCCGGACTCGAATCGCTGTTGCCGCCGGGTGCCAGCCTGCGGCGGAAGCCCGGCCGGCAGATCCGGCGCGCCGACCTGCGCGAGTGCGACGCGCTGCTGGTGCGCTCGGTAACCCCGGTGAACGCCGAACTGCTGGCAGGCACCCCGGTGCGTTTTGTCGGCACCGCCACCAGCGGCTTCGATCATATCGACCGCGAGTGGTTGTCCGCGCAGGGTGTGGCGTTCGCTTTTGCGCCTGGCTGCAACGCCAATTCCGTGGTCGAGTACGTGCTCTGCGCCATCGCCGAGGTGGATGACTTCCTCGAGCGCCTGCTCGCCGGCGGCCGGGTGGGAATCGTCGGTTACGGCGTCATCGGTCGCGCGCTCGCCGCGCGCCTGGCGCAGCTGGGTATTGCCAGCGTCGCCTGTGACCCGTGGCTGGCGCCGGGGAGTATCCCGCATCCCGCCACCCTGGCAGAGATTCTCGCCTGCGACGTGATCAGCCTGCACACATCCCTGGTGGATACCGCGCCGTGGCCCTCGCGCCACCTGCTGGCGGCACCGGAATTGGCTGCGCTGAATTCCGGGCAGCTGCTCATCAACGCCGCCCGCGGCCCGGTGGCGGACAACGCCGCGTTGCTACAGTGCCTGCAGGCACCGGATGCGCCGGCTGTGGTGCTCGATGTGTGGGAGAAAGAACCCCGGGTGGAACCGGCGTTGTTGCAGCGCGTCAGGTTGGGCAGCGCACACATCGCCGGCTACAGCCTGGACGGCAAGCTGGCCGCCACGCGGGTCTTGTGCCAGGCGCTGGCGAAGGTTTTCGAGTTGGAGTATTCGCCGTCCACGAAGAGCGGTGCCCAGGCCGCGCTGGCACTGGACAGCGCTGCTTCCGTGCCCGATACGCTGCGCAGCCTGCTGGCGGCACGCTACCGTGTCGCCGACGATGACCGGCTGTTGCGCGAGGCCGTGTTGGGCTGCGACACCGACACGGCCGCAGGCAACTTCGACCGCCTGCGCAAACAGTATCGCGAGCGACGGGAACTGGCCGGCAGCCAGGTTCAGTTGCCCGCGGGCACGACGACAGCGCTCGAGCGCTGGGTGACAGCGCTGGGCTGCACCGTTGCCGTTGCGAAGGACGGTGCATGAAACTGCGTATCGGCCTGTTGATCAACCCCCTGGCTGGCCTCGGTGGCAGCCGCGCCCTCAAGGGCAGCGACGGCGCGCAGGTGCGCGAGATTGCGGCACAGGCCGACGCCGAGGCCGTCACCCGCGCGGAACAGCGTGCGCTGAAGGCACTGGCCATGCTGCCGGCGGACGGTGTGGAGATCCTCGCCTGGGGCGGCGTCATGGGCGAGCGGGCGTGTCGGGAGGCGGGCCTGAGCTGCCGCGTCGTCGGCGCCGCAAAAGCCGGCTTGAGCGATGCCGCCGACACGCGCGCCGCCGCCACCGCCCTGGGCGCAGAGCAGATCGACCTGCTGCTTTTCGCCGGCGGCGACGGCACCGCGCGGGACATCTACGACGCGGTCGGTGAGCGCCTGCCGGTGCTGGGCATTCCCGCCGGGGTCAAGATGCACTCCGGGGTGTTCGCCGTCTCTCCCGAGGCGGCGGGAGAACTGCTGCGCCAGCTCGTGCAGGGCGGCCTGGTCGGATTGCAGCTGCACGAGGTACGCGATATCGACGAGGAGGCGTTCCGCCACGATGTGGTCAAGAGCCGCTTCTACGGTGACATGCTGGTGCCGGGTGAGGGCAGGTTCCTGCAGCACACCAAGGTGGGCGGGCGCGAGAGCGAGGAACTGGTCGCCGCGGAGATCGCCGACTGGGTGGTGGAACAGATGGACCCGCGAACCTGCTACCTGGTCGGCCCGGGTTCCACAACCGCCGCCATCATGGAGCGCCTTGGCCTGCCCAACACGCTGCTCGGGGTGGATGCGGTGCGCGACGGGCAGCTGCTGGCCAGCGACGCCGACGAGGCGACGCTCCTGCAGCTACTCGCCAGCCACGATGGCCCGGCACAGATTATCGTCACTGCCATCGGCGGGCAGGGCCATATCTTCGGTCGCGGCAACCAGCAGTTTTCGCCAGCGGTGATCCGCGCGGTCGGTGTCGGGCGTATCTGCATCGTCGCCGGCAAGGGCAAGATCGCGGCGCTGGAGGGGCGGCCCCTGCTGGTGGACACCAACGACCCGGCGCTGGACCGCGACCTGTGCGGCTACCGGGAGGTCGTCACCGGCTACGAGGATCGTATACTCTACCGGGTAGCCACTTACGACAGGCAGGAAGAGAGCGAATGAAAGACGACGAACACTGGCGCGACAAGCTGACACCCGACGAATACTGGGTCTGCCGGGAGAAGGGCACCGAGCGCCCATTCACCGGTGAATACTGGAATACCGAAGAGGACGGCGTCTACCATTGCCGCTGCTGCGGCGAACCGCTGTTCCTCTCCGACAGCAAGTTCGACGCGGGCTGTGGCTGGCCGAGCTTCTTCAAGCCCGCCAGCGATGACGTAATCGAGGAGACCCCCGACTACAGCCACGGCATGAGCCGCACCGAGATCACCTGCAAGCAGTGCGGCTGCCACCTTGGCCACGTGTTCACCGACGGCCCCCAGCCTACCGGCTTGCGCTACTGCGTCAACAGCCTCTCGGTCAAGCTCGACAAGAAATGACCGCGCCACTGCGGGTCGGCCTGCTCGGCGACATGTCGTCGGGGCCGCCCGGTCCGGTGGATCTCGAGCCCTGGCTGCGCCGGGCAGTGGAGGACCTGCACGCCGCGGGTGCCTTGCAAAATCCTGTCGAGTTCGTACACGCCTTCGGCCTGGGCCTGCCCCAGGGCGAGGCGGGCAACGTGGAGCGCGCCTTTGCCGAACTGGCCGACGCCGGTGCGCTGCTGGTGGTCGGACCCGCCATCGGCGACAACGCACTCATCGCCACGCCCCTGGCGGAACAGTTCGGCCTCCCCACCATCAACTGGGCAGGCTCCGAGTACGCCCGCAATCGCTACATGTTCCAGCTGCAGGTGGGCTCGCACCAGGACGAGCCGCTGCTGCTCGCCGACTACCTGGCGCGCCGGGGCGCGCGCGAGCTGGCCGTGATATACGACGCATCGCCGATTGGTGAAGGCTACGTGCAGGCGCTGGGCTACGCCGCGCGTACCCGCGGGCTGGAGATGGCGGCGAGCGCCATCGACCCGTTGGCCGAAAACGCCGACGACGCGCTCGCCCAGGTCCTGGACAGCGCGACGTCTGCCTGCCTGTATCTCGGTCTCGGCCACTGTATCGCTGCCGTGAACACGGCGCTGGACGCTGCGGGCTGGTGCGGGGAACGGATCACCACCTCTGCCGGCATTCGTGGCTACCATCCTCAGTTCGCCGCGCATCTCGAGGGCTGGGTGTATGTCGACCTGTGGAGCGAGGGCAATCGCACCCTGGCCGCACTGCGGCAGCGCTTCGAGCTGGATATCTCGGCCAGTTTCGCCGCGGCCAAGGGCTGGGACCTGGGGCGGCTGGTGGCCCACGCCCTGGCCAGTGCGCCGGAAGCCACCCGCGAGGGCGTGTTGCGCGGCCTGGAGCTCACCAAGTGGCTGCCCGCGGCGGAGGGGGAAGAGGGGACGTTACTCGGCTTCGGCGCCTGGGATCGCGGCGCGCTGCACGGGCGGTATCTTGTGCCGCGGCGCTGGGTCGATGGGCGTAGCGTCGCTGTGGCGATGGACTAGCGGGGGTATCAGCCAGCGCGCACGGCGCCAGCCCTCAATGCGCACGTCGCTAGTCCTCAATGCGCACGGCGCATTTGCGTGATTTGCGCCATGATCGCCACCGCGATTTCGTGCGGTGTCTTGCTGCCGATCGGCAGCCCGACAGGTGCGTGCAGGCGGGCGATGGCCTGCGCGGGAACACCCAGGTCCGCCAGCCGCCGCAGGCGCTTTTCCGTGGTCCGCGCCGAGCCCAGCGCACCCACGTACCAGGCATCCGTGGATAGCGCCTCCATCAGCGCCATGTCGTCGATGCGCGGGTCGTGGGTGAGGGTGATGACGATGGAGTGGTTGTCCGCCGCCCGCTCCAGCACCACGTCGTCGGGCATGCCCTGGATCAGCGGGACGTCCGGCCCCAGCCACTGGTCCAGGGCATGCTGGCGGGTGTCGGTGACCAGCACCTCGTAACCCATGGCCAGGGCCAGCTCCGAGAGCGTCTGCGACAGTTGTCCGGCACCTACCAGCAGCATGCGCATCTGCGGGCCGAAGCACTGGCGCAGTGTGGTTTCGCTGTAGGCCAGCGGCTCGTGATGCGGCACCGGTTGCAGCGTGGTCGTACCGCTGGCGATATCCAGGCTGCGCAGGGTGCATTCGCGGCGCGCCAGCGCCTCCAGCACGGGGTTTATCCACGCCAGCTCCGCGGCGTCGAGGCGTTGCACCAGCACCAGCAGGCGGCCGCCGCAGGGCAGGCCCAGGCGCTCGTTCTCCTCGGCGGTAACGCCGTATTCCACCACTTGCGGAGCGCTGTCGTCGATGGCGCCGGCAGCCAGCTTCTGCAACAGGTCCTCTTCCACGCAGCCGCCGGAGAGCGACCCGGTGACCTCGCCGTTGTCGAGGCAGGCGAGCAGCGAGCCGGGCGGACGGGGGGAGGAACCGATGGTCCTGACGATGGTGCACAGCCAGGGCCGTTCGCCGCGCTCACACCAGTGGGCCACGCGCTCCAGGACGTCGAGTTCGATACTGTGCAAGTTGCTCGGTCTCCGCGTTGTCTATGCCGTCACTCGCCGCGCAGGCGCTTGCGTGCGGCCTCGAGGTCGAGGATTTCACCGCGTCCGCTGGCGGATTCGCGTTCCTCGTCGAGGCGCTGGTAGAGCGCGATTTCATCGTCCGGCATGAAGTGCAGGCACTCGCCGCCGAGGAACCACAGTAAATCGCGGGGGAAGGTCGGGGCGAAATCCGGGTAGGTGGTGAAAAGCCGCGACACCAGCGCGGGACCTTCGATATACACGCTGTCCGCCGGCAGGTCGGCGAAGGCGCGAGCCAGCTGGCGCAGGGGTTCCTCGCTGTCGAGGCTGTTGGTGCGGGTGACGAATTCGCTGGCGAAAGCCTTTAGGCGCTCGCGGCAGTGGCTGGCGTACTGCGCGTCGTTCACGGGGCGATACCCTCCGCTCGGTCAGATTCACAATCGTGTCGCGGCCGGATAGCGGGTACAATATTTTGTTCCCTTCACAGCGCGAAACGGCGGGTATGTTACCAGCTCTGACCATCGAAAACCTTACCAAGACCTACGACAACGGCTTCCAGGCCCTCAAGGGCATCAGCCTCACCGTGGCACAGGGCGACTTCTACGCCCTGCTCGGGCCCAATGGCGCCGGCAAGTCCACCACCATCGGCATCCTGTGCTCCCTCGTCAACAAGAGCGCCGGCAGGGTGCAGGTGTTCGATGCGGATATCGACGTCGATTTTCCCGCGGCGAAGAAGTACATCGGAATCGTGCCGCAGGAGTTCAACTTCAATATCTTCGAGAAACCCTTCGATATCATCGCCAACCAGGGCGGCTACTACGGCATGCCCCGGGCCCTGGCCGAGGAGCGCGCCGAGAAGTACCTGAAGGCGCTGGGTATCTGGGATAAGCGCGACACCCCCTCGCGGGCCCTGTCCGGCGGCATGAAACGCCGGTTGATGATCGCCCGCGCGCTGGTCCACGAGCCGAAGCTGCTGATCCTCGACGAGCCCACCGCCGGTGTGGATATCGAGATGCGTCGGTCCATGTGGGAATTCCTCAAGCGCATCAATGCCGAGGGCACGACGATCATCCTCACCACTCACTACCTGGAAGAGGCCGAGGCCCTGTGCCGCCACGTGGGCATCATCAATCACG
The DNA here is from genome assembly GCF_004745945.1 of Mangrovimicrobium sediminis. Lineage (GTDB taxonomy): Bacteria > Pseudomonadota > Gammaproteobacteria > Pseudomonadales > Halieaceae > Mangrovimicrobium > Mangrovimicrobium sediminis. The sequence goes on from NZ_SRLE01000004.1 coordinate 216,081, forward strand.
GGGAGATCGTCGAGAACACCTCGATCCGCGAACTGCTGCGGCAACTGCAGCGCGAGGTGTTCATTCTCGACTGCGTCGATGCGCTGCCGGCGGATTTCGCCATCGAGGGCTTCGTCACCCGGCGCATGGACGATCACTGCCTGGAAGTGGAAGTGGAGAAGGGCCAGGCCATCAACCAGGTATTCGCCTCCCTGGACCGCCAGGGCGTGCAGATCGCCAGCATGCGCAACCGCGCCAATCGCCTCGAGGAGATGTTTGTGAAACTGGTGGAGGGCGCCGCGTGAATTCCACGGAAAAGTACAACGCCTACATGACCATCGTGCGCAAGGAAGTGCGCCGCTATATGCGTATCTGGACGCAGACCCTGCTGCCCTCGGCGATCACCATGTCGCTGTATTTCATTATTTTCGGTTCGCTGATCGGCTCGCGCATCGGGGAGATGGGCGGCTTCACCTACATGCAGTTCGTGGTGCCGGGCCTGATCATGATGGCCATCGTCACCAACTCCTACGCCAACGTGGTGTCGTCCTTCTACGGTGCGAAGTTCAACCACAGCGTGGAGGAATTGCTGGTCTCGCCCACGCCCAACTACATCGTATTGCTGGGCTACGTGACCGGCGGCGTGACCCGCGGCCTGCTGGTGGCGATTGTAGTGACCCTGGTGTCGCTGTTCTTCACCCATCTACACATCCACAACATCTGGGTGGTGATCGCCATCGTGCTGCTCACCTCCACGCTGTTCTCGCTGGCCGGGTTTATCAACGCTGTGTACGCCAACAGCTTCGACGATATTTCCATCGTACCGACCTTCGTGCTCACGCCGCTCACCTACCTAGGCGGCGTGTTCTACTCCATGGACCTGCTGCCGGACTTCTGGGCCGCTGTATCCCGGCTCAACCCGCTGGTCTACGTGGTCAACGCCTTCCGCTACGGTGTGCTCGGGGTGTCGGACGTGAGCCAGGGCTTTGCCTTCGGCATGCTGGCGCTGTTCACCGGCGTCGCGTTTTTCTACTGCATGCACCTGCTGAATACCGGCAAGCGCCTGCGGCAGTAGGGGGGGAGGTCGCCGGTGGAAGACAACGGCAAGGCGGGCGATATGTTACTGGGCAAACAGGTCGCGGTGGTCGACCACTACAGCCCGGAACTGCTCTACCCGATCGCCCGCAGCGGCGCCCGCGCGTCACTGGGAATCGGCGGCACGCTGCCGTTTTACGGTTGCGACCTGTGGCACGGGTACGAGATTTCCTGGCTCGGCCCGCGCGGCAAGCCCGAGGTGCGGGTGGGGCGCTTCAGTGTGCCGGCGGATTCGCCGCACATGGTGGAGTCCAAGTCCTTCAAGCTCTACCTCAACTCCCTGAACAGTACCCGGCAGGCCAGCGAGGAAGAGGTGCTGGCCTTGCTGCAGCGGGACCTGTCTGCGGCGGTGGGTGCCCCGGTAGGCATCGAGCTGTTGCCGGTGGAGGCGGGGAGCCTCGCGGGTGCCGCGCTGCCGGGCACCTGCATCGACGCCCAGGACATTGCCATCGACGACGTCGCCCCCAGCGCCGCCATGCTGCGCTGTGCTGATGAGATCGTCGAGGAGAGCCTGTACAGCCACCTGTTGCGCTCGCTGTGCCCGGTCACCGGCCAGCCGGACTGGGCCAGCGTCTGGCTGCACTACCGCGGCCCGGCCGTGGACCGCGGCGCATTGCTGCGCTACCTCGTCGCCTTCCGTCGTCACCAGGAGTTTCACGAGCAGTGCGTGGAGCGCATGTTTGTCGACCTCAGTGCCCTGCTGGCGCCGGAAACGCTCACGGTGCAGGCCTTCTACACCCGTCGTGGGGGCATGGATATCAACCCCCTGCGCTCCACCGAGGCCGACGCCCGGCCGCTGCCGCGGCTGAACCGCCAGTAGCGGGGAAGCGGTGCTGCTGGCGGGGCCAGAGCAGGGTGTAACAAGGGTATATTTCACCGCCGTGTAGTACTGGCATCCGCCGGAGCTTGTGGTATCATGCGCGCCCTCACGGTGAGGTGGCCGAGTGGTCGAAGGCGCACGCCTGGAAAGTGTGTATACGGAAACGTATCCAGGGTTCAAATCCCTGCCTCACCGCCATATCAAGCAGCCCGGCCCCGGGCATCAGCGCTCGTAAAACCCCTGGTCAAATACCCATTGATGCTTATCGGCGATCAGTGCCCGGGTCTCGTCGTCGATGTGGATGTCGATGGCTTGCTGGCGACGACCGACTGAGCGATTGGTGTGCGGAAACCCTCCTTCGATGGCACCGTCGCAGTAGGGTTCTATGAGGGCGGGCAGGTCAGTGCCCAGTTCCTCAAATTTCAGGATGTGCAGTTTCGGCGGAAGCATGCCATCTACCTGGAAGTACTCTTCGGTGCGATAGCCCGGATCGCCCGGCGCCGCACCCGACCGTTTGCGGAAGTACCCGGAGCCGGCAACAAACTCCTTGAAAGAGCCCCTGGCCAGTTCGATGCGCTCCAGGATACTGCGATCCTGTGAGAATGCCCGCAGCCAGTTGTTGCCGGCATTCCTGAAAAAACGATAGCTGGAAGCTTCCAGGTCGTAGGGGTGACGAATCACGGTCAGGATCTTCCCCACATCCTCGACATCCAGCCCGCTGAGGTCATGAATCCTCTTTTTTTCGGCGAGCACTTCCTCCAGCGTTTCATGATTGAACCCCGGGTACAGGTTTGCGCGGCGGTATTTTTTCGCTTTCTGGCCGAGGACCGCGTGGATCGAGAAATAGGCGACGGGACCGCGAAGGTTGTCGCACAGAAAGTCTGTGCAGGACACGCCTGCGGTTTTCGGAATGTGGATGAACAGAATGTCAGGGCTGAGAATCATCGGCCGGGAGAGTGCCATATTCACCGGAACGAGACAAATTCGAGCAGTCATTGCACACTTCAATCACCCGACATCCTGCGGATGCAAGTGGCTGGTGGACACTCCATGCGCCGAAGATGGACTTGTCTGGCGACAGAATTGATTCACGCAAACTGCCCCTGCCGGTTCGCCAGTCGCCTCCGCAGCTAGCGCTTCCTGCTTTCCCTCATAAAAGAACGTCCGTGTCGGGTATTGCCGCACTGGCGGTGCTCCCGCATTGAACTAGACTCCATTTCGCATACGCCCCGCATAGGGGGCGGTCTTCCCGATGATGGATTGGTCCTGGAGGTAAGCGATGAAGCACTGGATTCAGTTACTCCTTGTCACACTCCTGTTAATTGGTATCGAGGCCCACGCGGCCAGCGAAAAACCCAATATCCTGGTGATCTGGGGCGACGATATCGGCTGGTCGAACCTCAGCGCCTACAACCACGCCGTGATGGGTTACAGCACCCCGAATATCGACCGCATTGCCCGCGAGGGCGTGATGTTTACGGATCATTACGCCCAACCCTCCTGCACCGCAGGTCGGGCTGCGTTCATCACCGGCCAGTACCCGATTCGCTCGGGCATGACGACTGTGGGGCAGCCGGGCGATGCGCTCGGCCTGCAGAAGGAGTCACCATCGCTGGCAGAGGTCATGAAAGCGCAGGGTTACCGCACCGGCCATTTTGGTAAAAACCACCTGGGGGATCGCAACGAGCACCTGCCCACGGTGCATGGCTTCGACGAGTTCTTCGGCAACCTCTACCACCTGAACACCCAGGAAGAGGCCGAGCAGCGCGACTACCAGAATTTCGGCAAGGCCTATTCCGGCAGCCTCGAGGCCTACGAGGAAAAATTCGGCACGCGAGGCGTCATCCATTCGTTCGCATCCAGCAAGAATGACTCGACCAACCAGCCGCGTTTCGGTCGCGTCGGCAAGCAGACTATCGAGGACACCGGCCCGCTTACCCAGGAGCGCATGAAAAACTTCGACGCCGGGGAGGTCATCCCCCTCGCGCTGGATTTCATGGATCGCGCGCGCAAGGCCGACGAGCCGTTCTTCGTCTGGCTCAATACCAGCCGCATGCACCTGTACACCCGGGTGGACGATGAATGGCTGCGCAAGGTGGAGACCATCACCAGCGAATCCGACATTCACGGTGCAGGCATGCTGCAGCACGACCACGACATCGGCCTGGTGCTGGACTGGCTGGACCAGAACGGGCTCACCGGGAATACCATTGTGATTTACTCCACGGACAATGGCCCGGAGCATTCTTCATGGCCCCACGGTGCGACGACACCGTTTCGGGGCGAAAAAATGACCACCTACGAAGGTGGTGTGCGCGTGCCGATGATGGCGCGCTGGCCTGGCCACATCCCCGCGGACACTACGCTGAACGGCATCCAGGGTCACCAGGACGTATTCACCACGTTGGCGGCGGCCGCGGGGGTGCCGGATGTCGCCGAGCGCGTCATGAAGCAGAAAAAGCAGTATATCGACGGTGTGAACAACCTCGATTACTGGATGGGCGAGGCGGACAAATCCAGCCGCGACCACATTTTCCATTACTATGAGAGCAAGCTGACCGCGGTGCGCATGGGCCCGTGGAAGTTCCATTTCTCCACCAAGGAGGACTACTACGCCAATGTCGTCCCCCGCACTGTGCCGCTGGTTTTCAATATCCGCATGGACCCTTACGAGAGCTTCGACTCCAAGGACTCCTATGGGCACTTGATGCAGAAGGTCTCCTGGCTCATCCAGCCCATGGGCGAGTTGATGCAGGCCCACCTGAAGTCGCTGGCGGACTACCCGCCTGTGCAGGGCGGCAAGAGCTTCGACATGTCCAACGTGGTGGAGCAGTTTATCGACAAGGCCGTGCAGTAACGGCATTTCCGCACGCGGGCCGTTGCGTGCGGCGGCTCGCGAACACCTATCGCCTCGGACCGCACGCCACCCTATAATTCCCCCATGGTCCCGCCGCGCGACAGAAAAGACTCACGCGTACTGCCACTTCGTGTGCAGCAGTTCCTGTTTGAGGGGATGCCGATACTCAAGGCCTGGCGCATGCACCTGCGACTGACCGAGCGCGAGGTGGCCCAGCGCATGGGGATCTCGCAGTACGCCTACCGCGAACTGGAACAGGCGCCGGAATTGCGTCCCAACACCCGCACCCGCGCCGCGGATGCGCTGGGCATCAGCGACTCGCAACTGATCAAGTAATTACCGCCCTGGAGCCTCAGGCCAGCAGGTCCAGCTGGCGTGCGGCAGCCGCATCAGGGGTCTGGATGGCTCGGTAGCCCGCCAGGCCCTGTTCCACAGCCGCGGGCGTCGGTTCGGTGCCGCGCGATTCAGCCTCGACACCCTCGCTCTGTACATTGTCCCCGGCCGGTTCGCTCGCCGCTTCCGCGGCTTCGCCGGATGCTTCCGTTTCCCCGGCCTGCTCTCCCGCAGCGTTTTCCTCGACCGGCTGCCTGGCCAGTTCCGCCCGTGCCTGGGCCGCAATTTGGGCTGCCTGGGCGGCAACCTGGCGGTCCTGCGGGGAGGGGTCGGCCGGGGCGAGCGCCGCGCGTTGCACCTGTTCGGCCTGTTGCAGTGTCTTGGCCGGGTCGTCGGAGGCCGCGGGAGCGGACACCGAGACTTCACCGGCCACCGCGTAGCGCGCGCCGTCCGGGCCGCGTTCATAGGTATAACTGGGCGCGCCGGTCAGGGTGCCCCCGACCGCGGCGTGGGCCGCCTCGTGCGCACGCACTTCGCGATCGCGCAGTTGTAGCTGGCGCAGCTGTGCCAGTTCCTCCTCGTCCAGCTGGGTTTCGGTCGCCGTACTGCCAGCAACGGGTTTCGATGCCTCGTCGCGCGTAGTTTCGCCGCTGGCGGTGCCAGCGCCGGTTGCCCCGGGCGTCCCGGCAGTCCCGTTTTCCGCGGGATCGGCGGTGGCGGGGCGCGCAGCGTTGGCCGCGGCGTTCTGGATGCCGGCATTGAATGCGGCAACCGGGGGTAGGGAGCCGACTTGCATGATCGCGTGTCACCTCGGCGTGTGGGTGCTTCCTCTGGTTATCGGCCCTCCGGAGGCCGACTTGAACGCGATCGTGATCTACTGCCGCTTTCAATGGGCGGGCTGGGTGGACAAGAGTGGTTGTGGAACCGCAGTGCCTATTTGCGTCATATGAGTGACCCGAATTTGCATAAGATGCTGATCCCGGTCAAAATGCAGCGCGGTACGGCGTCGAACCATTCCCGCCATCAGCGGGGAACCTTGGGACTCCGGTTTCCGCACAAAATACAGACCTTTAAAAGGCGAAGTAGCATGACCAAACGCACCCTGCGCGACACACCTGCGCGCGTCGGCGCCCTGCGCCGTTGCGCCGTGATCCTCGGCCTGCTGGCCCTGCCGTGCACCGGCATGGCCACGGTGGTCGGCGATCACCAGGACGGCGCCAAATACTCCCCCCTCGACCAGATCAACCGCGACAACGTCAACGACCTCGAGGTGGCCTGGGAATTCCACACCGGCGACGACCCGCACAAGGTCGATGGCCTGGCCGCCCTGGAGGACCAGCCGACACTGATCGAGGGCAACCTGATCGTGTGCAGCATCAGCCGCAAGGTGTTCGCGCTGGACCCGGCGACCGGCGCCAAGCGCTGGGAGTTCGACCCGCAGACGCCGCCCACCGGGCTGCGCAAGTGTCGCGGCGTCGCCAACTGGGTCAACGAGCAGGCGCCGGAGAACGCGGCCTGCAGAACCCGACTGATCTTCGGCACCGCGGACTACAAACTGTTCGCCATCGACGCGCGTACCGGCAAGGCTTGCGCCGACTTCGGCGATAACGGCGTGGTCGAGATGCCCACCAGCAAACCGGTGCTGTGGCCCGGCGAGGTGGTGGCCAGTTCCAACCCGGTTGTGGTCAACGGCGTGGTCGTAGTCGGCTCCGCGGTGGCGGACAACCAGCGTGTGGATTCCCCGAGCGGTCGCGTGCTGGCCTACGACGCCCTGACCGGCGAGTACCTGTGGGAATTCGACCCGGTGCCGCGCGACCCCAACGACCCGGCCATGGCCAGCTGGGGCAAGGGCACCGACGGCTTCGGCCAGGGCAACGTGTGGAGTTCCATGGCCGCCGACGCGGACCTGGACCTCGTCTACCTGCCCACCACCAGCGCCTCCAACGATTTCTACGGCGGCGAGCGTCCCGGCGACAACCACTACACCACCTCTGTGGTCGCATTGCGCGGCGCCACCGGCGAGGTGGTCTGGCACCAGCAGGTGGTGCACCACAACGTCTGGGACTACGACATTCCCACCCGGCCGATGCTCATCGACTACCCGGTGAACGGCAAGCCGGTACCCGCGCTGCTGCAGAACACCAAGATGGGCCTGGTGTTCATCTACGACCGCGCCACCGGCGAGCCGCTGGTGCCGATCGAGGAGCGCCCGGTGCCGCAGTCACCGCTGCCCCCGGGTGAGGTGCTGTCGCCGACCCAGCCGTTCCCGGTGGGCATGCCGCCGCTGGTCAAGCTGGAGATCACCGAGGACGATGAACTCGGCATGAACTTCATCGACAGCTATTTCTGTCGCAAAATCATCGAGGAAGAAGGGTATCTCTACGGCCCGATCTATACCCCGATGAGTGAGCAGGGCACGCTGCAGATGCCGGCTGCCGGCGGCGGTCCCAACTGGGGCGGCGCCTCCCACGACCCGAACCGCCACATCATCTACGTGCCGACCAACCGCGTGCCGATGCTGGTGAAACTGGTGCCGCGCGACAAGGCCAATGCCGAGGAAACGCAGAAAGTGGAGGGCCGCGCCAAGATGGCCTTCGCCAACCCGGGTTCGCGCTATGCGCTGGAAGTGGCGCCGCTGATGTCGCCGCTGGGCACGCCCTGTGCGCCGCTGCCCTGGGCCGGCCTCACCGCGCTGGACATCGTCAACAAGAAGATCCTCTGGGACGTGCCGCTGGGCAGCATCAAGAAGCTGGCGCCGATCCCGCTGGATATTCACCTGGGCACCCCGGGCGCCGGCGGCTTGCTGCTCACTGCGGGTGGCCTGGTGTTCATTGGCTACACCCTGGATGACACCCTGCGCGCCTTCGATGCCGACACCGGCGAGATCGTCTGGGAAAGTGACCTGCCCGCCGCGGGTACCGGAGTGCCGATCACCTACGAGTGGGAGGGTGAGCAGTACCTGGTCATGCCCGCGGGCGGCCACAGCATGTACGGTTCCACGCTCGGTGATTCCTACGTGGCGTACAAGCTGAAGAAGTAGGCAGGTTCGCTAACCGCAAAGCCGGCCCGGGAGGCCGGCTTTTTTTTTGCCTGTTTGTGCAGCCCTGCTGTGCGGTGCCCGGGTAGGCCGCGGGACGTCTCCGCCGACGCATGAACCCTCGGACTGCGAAGGTTGCGAGCAGCGCATCACCGCTCGAAACTCTTGCCCAGGCTGTGGCACAGGTTGCAGGCCACCGGTTCGCCGGCGGCGACGCTGCGTGTCTGTCCCTCCACGGAAAAGCTGCGCGCGACAGGCGTACGCGAGAGCACGCTGCCGAGGTGGTCCGCGCCGTGGCAGTCGCCGCACAGGCCGCCGCCCGGCCTGCCGTTCTCGCGCTTGGCGAGGTCCTTGTGCGCCTCGCGCCAGAAGCGCGGGTCGTCCACCAGGTGCATGTTGTGCGGGCCGTCCAGGGTGCGCGCGGACATCGCCGCGGTGTCGTGGCAGGCGCTGCATTCACCGATCGGTCCCGCGTGACCCTGTAGTTGCAGGGCGAGCAGGTTGTCGTTGGCCAGCGGTTCCGCCACCGGCCATTCCGCGTGGGTCGCCCCGTGGCAGCCCTCGCACATTACGCCGCCGTGACCGGTGCTCACCCGGTACAGTTGCGGGTTGCCGGCGCCGGGGTTGGCAAAGCCATTGAAACTGGCCGGCACGGCCGGTTCGGCGAACAGCTTGTTCTGCGGCACGATCGGCGTGGCCTTGGGGTCGTCGAGACGGAAGGCCTGGCGCAGGCGGATACCGTCGCTGACGCCGTTGCTGTCCACGTGGTTGACCATGACGTCGGCTTCGCCCGCCAGGTTGTCGTTGGCATCGCCGGTGTGGCAGGAGCCGCAACCCGGTTCGTTGGCCCAGGGCACGCGCGGCTGCGGGCTGTCCGGGTCGTAGAAGTTACCCAGCCCGAGCTGGAAGGCGCCGAGTGCAGCGGAGGACACTCCGGCGGAGAAGTCCGCGCCGATCTGCTGCAGGTCGCCGTGGCAGTCGCTGCACAGCATGCCGCCGTTGTACATGGCGCCGCGCAGGCACTGGGTATCCTTGCCCGGGTGGCACTGGTAGCAGTTTTCCTCCAGCGCGGCCAGGCGCGCATCCTGGTTCTCGATGGCGCCGGTGAGGGGGTTCTGCACCGCGGGTGGAATCGCCGGGAACAGGCCGTCGAGGGCGCCGTGGTGGTTGTGCATGACGCGTGAGTTACTCTCGTGCGCCAACTGGTTGCGGCCATTGGCCTCGCTGCCCGCCGGGCCGGCCACGGGGCCGACCTGGGCGAGGTCCAGGGCAGGGGTGTAGTGGCAGTTCTGGCAGACTACCGGCGAGCGCTCCTCGATGGCCTGCCGGGCGAGACAGTTCAGGTCGCCGTTGGGCGCTGCACCCAGGATATCGCAGGGCGCTGGCGCGTTGCCGGTGTCGACGTAGGTCGCGCCGTGCTTCAGGTCGTGCAAGCGCAGGATGTTGATATCCGCGCCGTACTCGATACTCACCGCTGTCGGCACGCTGCCCAGCAGCGGGTCCTGTTGGCGGTCGGCGACCGGAAGGCCGGCATCCACCAGCGCATCGAGCGGCGCGGTGGACAGCCGCTGCGGCACATCTGCGAGCGCGCCGTGGCAGTTGGAACAGCTGGTTTCGCTGGATACGGGCAGCACCGCGTCGGAAGTGGCCAGGACGCTGTCGCCGAGGCGCGCCTCGACGCGCACCAGCGGGAACGGGTTCTGCCGGCCGAGGTCGTCGAAGGGCGAGAAGGGAATGCCCGCCGCCTCGTGCCAGTCGACATCGGCGGCGACGTAGCCGAAGGGAAAGTTGATGAAGAACGGTTTGTCCCCGTAGCGCTCCAGCACCGGTTGCGGCTGGTTGGTGACCAGTGGATCACCGCTGCCGGGCATCAGTTGCTGGGAGACTTCGAGTTCGCCGTCCGCGCTACCCGCCACGCCGTCGACGATGCCATCGGGGCCGATGTACAGCAACTCGGTATTGGGAACCAACAGGCCCTGGTCGGCGTTGACGAGGTCCGCCAGGGGCACTGGCAGCACCGGCGGGTAGAAGCTCGCCCAGGCGCCGCGGTCGATCATCTGCCAGAAGTTGGTCTTGAACAGGCTGCCGTCGGGGGCGATGCCCGGCCGCGGTCCGCCAGCTGCCAGGATCGGGTCGTCAGGGTTGGAAGCCGCCGAGTAGTAAAGCGCGACTTCGGCCGGGTTGAGTTCCGGGCGTGCACCGCGGCGCACGACCTGCGCGAGCATAACCTGGAACGGGGGCAGGATATTGGCGATACGGCCGTCGAGGTCCAGGCAGTGCATGCCGAGGTCGTTGACAGCGAGTAACGTATAGACGCCGCCGCTCACTCTTGGCCGCTCCGGTACCGGCGAGAAGGGCAGGGGTTGCAGGCCGGGGACGCTGGTGGAGTTAATCGAGACTGCAGCCACCGGCTCGTCATCGTCGATGATCCTGGCGACGCCGGTCTTGTCGGCGATGCGTCCGTTCTGCGGTTTGGACAGCACCGCCTGGAAGCGTTCATTCTCTTCCGCAACACCGTCGTCGAGGATCACCACCGCAAAGAATCTCGGCTGCTCCCAGTCTTCGCTGGTGAATACCAGGGTCGCGCTGGTGGCGAGATAGTCGCTGCCGGCCTCGGCGCTGCGATCGCGGGTCGAGATCGGCACTGAGACTGGACGGTCCGCCTTGGGCGCCTTGTTCAGCGACACGGGAAACAGCGCGGTGCCGGCGGATTCAGACACCTTCACACCGCCGATACTGACTTGCGGCGGGGCACCCAGGGCAAGGGCAGGAACAAGGCCTAACAGGCCGGCTAGGCGGGGGGCAGGCGAGCGCATAGGAACCCTCGAGCTGGATTCAGGGCATTGTGTTGCGCAGGGATACCATGCAGGGCTTAACATAACCTTAAGAAAGATATGGGTATGACTTGCTGGCGGCTGGCGCGGCGGTAGTGACTGACGACCCGGGGCTTGCCGCGTTAAAATTCCGCGGATGAAATCATCCCGATGCAGCTACAGGTTTTCACGCCATTCCGCCGGCTTACAGGCTTCCAGCCCCTGTGGCGGGCGCCGTTTCAACTGCGCTGCGCCGGGTGGCTTTTTCCCTGTGCCTCTGGCGCACGCTATCCGCCGCGCGCAGGACGAGACGGTGGACGACGTTTGTGCCGTGCTCGCCACGCGGGCGGGGTACTGAGCATGGCCCTGTCTGGCTGGTCACGCGCCATCCTGCTGAGCCTGCTGGCGCTGGTGCTACTGTTTTTCGCGGCCTTGCGGCTGGCCGGCATTCCCCTGCGCGGCGTCGATGACGCCCTGCCGGTAGCGACCGGGCTGGCGGCCAAGCTCGCCTGCTCCGCCATGCACCTGTCCGGCTTCGACGAGGCACAGGTGCGCCGGGACATCGGGCGCTTTTCGCCGGTGCTGGACCACGTTGCACTGAGTTACCCCGACTCGAAACAGGTTCGCGCGGAACTGTTCGGTGTATCCGCCACCGCGCGTTTTTATCCCGGCCTCGGCTGCACCTTGCAACACGCGCAGATGTTCCCGTTGGAATCCATCGAGGTTCCCGCGGTGCCGGCGCCTGCCGCAGCCCTGCCACTTGCAGACGCCACGCCCATGCAGGCGTTGGTGGAGGCACAACTCGCGGCAGACCGCGACGCCGGCCTGGACACCCGCGCATTGCTGGTGGTGCGCGCAGGCAAGGTGCTCGGCGAGGCCTACGCGCCTGGCATCGATGCGCAGACCGCATTGCTCGGCTGGTCCATGGGCAAAAGTGTCACCGCCATGATGGCGGGACGACTGGAGGCGCTGGGGTTGCTCACTCCGGGTGAGACGGACCTGTTTTCCGCCTGGTCCGGCGACGAGCGCGCCGCGATAACCCTTGAGCAGATGCTGCAAATGTCCTCCGGCCTGGACTTCTCCGAGCCCTATGTGCCGGGCAACGATTCCACGCGCATGCTGTTCACCGCTCCCAGCGCTTCTGCGGTGGCCATGGCCAGCCCGCTGGCGTTCCCCCCGGGGTCACACTTCGCCTACTCGTCGGGGACCACCAACCTGTTGTGCCGACTCGTCAGCGAGCGCCTCACTGGCGGACCGCAGGCGCTGGTAGACTTCTTCCAGCGCGAAGTGGTCGCACCGCTGGGCCTGCAAAACACCACCCTGGAACTGGACCCCTCCGGGGTGTTCGTCGGCAGTTCCTACATCTACGCCAGCGCCCGCGACTGGGCGCGGCTTGCTCAACCCCTGCTGCGCGACGGGCGGGTGGGCGATGCCCAGTGGCTGCCCGCAGGCTGGGTGGCGCGCGCCACCGCGCCGAACCCCAGCGACAACGAACCGCGCTACGGCTACCAGTTCTGGCTCAACGGCACACAAGGCGAATTGCGCTGGCCGGCGTTGCCCGTGGATACCTTCGCCATGTCCGGGCACAACGGCCAGGAAGTCGTGATCGTGCCATCGCGCGATACGGTGCTGGTGCGCCTGGGCTGGACCCAGGGTACTTACCCGATGGAGGCTCGGTTTGCCGACTTACTCGCCGCGCTGCCGCCCGCTGACTGAGCGCTCGGGACTGTCCTTGGCCGCTGCCATTCGCTAGACTTCCCGGCTCACTCACGACAAGAGCTGCACCATGTCGCAATTCACCCACCTGGACGAAACCGGCGCTGCGCGCATGGTCGATGTCGGTGCCAAGGAAGTGACCGAGCGGGTTGCCATTGCCCGCGCCGAGGTGCACATGCTGCCGGAAACCCTGCGCCTGTTGCGCGAGGGCGGGCACAAGAAAGGCGACGTCATCGCCGTGGCGCGCATTGCCGGTATCCAGGGCGCGAAGAAATGCTCGGACCTCATTCCGCTGTGCCACCCGCTGATGCTCAACTCGGTCAAGGTCGATTTCGAGTTCGACGAGGCCAGTAGCGCGGTGGCGATCACCGGCCAGTGCAAGGTCTCGGGCAAGACAGGCGTGGAGATGGAAGCGCTGACAGCCGTTTCCGTGGCAGCGTTGACCCTGTACGACATGTGCAAGGCGATCGACCGCGGCATGCAGATCCGCAACATCGGCCTGGTGGAAAAACTCGGCGGCAAATCCGGGCACTGGCAACGCGAGGACGGCGAGTAATGCTGCGCGTGCTGTTCTTCGGCCGGCTGCGCGAGGAACTCGGTTGCGGCGAAATCGAGGTCATTGCGGACGACAGCTGTCGCGACCTCGACGCCCTGCAGGCGCAGCTGTGTGCCGCCAACGGCGAGCGCTGGACGCGCGCACTTGGCGCAGCCAACACCATCCGCGCACTGAACCAGGTGATGGTCAGCGGTAATGCGCCGCTGGCCGATGGCGACGAAGTCGCCTTCTTTCCGCCAGTCACCGGGGGCTGAGCGTGAAGGCGTTGCTCGAAGTCAGCGTGCAGGAAAGCGATTTCGATTTGCGCATACTGCAGGGCAGCCTGTTGCGCGGCGCCGCGGAAGAGGGCGGGGTTGCCACATTCACCGGCTACGTGCGCGGCAGCAACGATCAGCGCGGCGTCAGTACCCTGCTGTTGGAACATTACCCGGGCATGACCGAACGCAGCATCCTCGCTATCCTTGAAGAGAGCGCCGAACGCTGGCCGCTGCTCGCCGCGCGGGTCGTGCACCGGGTGGGCGAACTCGCACCTGGCGACCAGATCGTCTGGGTCGGTGTCAGCGCCGCGCACCGCGAGGCCGCCTTCGCCGCCTGCGAGTTCATCATGGACTACCTCAAGACCCGTGCACCGTTCTGGAAAAAAGAGCGCGGCCCGCAGGGCGAACACTGGGTGGATGCCCGCGACAGCGACAGCGAACGGGCCGAGCGCTGGCAGGCACAGCAGTAACCAACTGGCAGGCTACAGGCAGGCACAGGCCCGGGCCGTATCACATAACAATACAGGGAGAACAAGATGGATATCGACCCGCGCGACCTGCGCAACGCCCTCGGGCGTTTCGCCACCGGCGTTTGCGTGATTACGACCGTGAGCCGTGAGGGGGAGCCCCTGGGCCTGACCGCCAATTCCTTCGCCTCGGTGTCGCTGGAGCCGCCGCTGGTGCTGTGGAGCCTGCAGAACAATTCCGAGGTCTACGACGCCTTCGCCAGTCCGCGCTATTACGCCATCAACGTACTGGCCAGCGAGCACATGGCGCTGTCCAACCGCTACGCCAAGAAGGGCGATCACCGCCTGGACCCGGCGCATATCCGCTTCGGCCGCCACGGCGCGCCGGTGCTGCGCGATGCGCTGGTCAGCTTCGAGTGTGAGTTGCATGCCACCCACGACGGTGGTGATCACGTGATCATCGTCGGCCGCATCCGCGACATGCTGACCCGGCCCACCGGCGAGCCGCTGCTGTTCTACTGCGGCGCGTATCGCGAACTGCACTGACGCGCAGCGCGCTGTCCCCAAGTCGAAAGACCACACCCAGCAAAAGGTTTGAGCCTGTCGCGCCCGCTCGCCCCGCGAGCGGCGACGCTTTATACTGAGGGGCTTATGGCTTCCGGCGCGATACCCCGATGAAATTCTGTACCAGCTGCGGTCACGCGGTGGCGCTGCGCGTGCCCGAGGGCGACGACCGCGAGCGCTATGTCTGCACCGCCTGCGAGTTCATTCACTACACCAATCCGCGCATCATCGTCGGCTGCCTGCCGGTGTACGAGGACAAGGTCCTGTTGTGCAAGCGCGCCATCGAGCCGCGCTACGGCCTGTGGACGCTGCCCGCCGGGTTCATGGAAAACGGCGAGACCACCATGGCCGGCGCCGCCCGCGAAACCTGGGAGGAGGCCCGCGCCCGGGTCAGCAACCTCGAGTTGTACCGCATCTTCGACCTGCCCTACATCAGCCAGGTATACATGTTCTACCGCTGCGATCTCGACGACGGTAAGTACGGCGTCGGCCCCGAGAGCCTGGAGAGCGGGCTGTACCGCGAGGACCAGATTCCCTGGGACGAGATCGCTTTCCCGGTGGTGCGTGAAACCCTGCAGGACTACTTTCGCGACCGCCGCGCCGGCAGCTACCCGATACAGGTGATGCCGCTCGAATACCGCCCCCACTAACGCTCCGAGAACGAGGACAATCCCATGACGTACCCCAAGATCGGCAACCTGGCCCCGGCCTTCACCCTGCTCGACCAGGACGGCAACAAGGTCAGCCTGAAGCAGTTCCGCGACAAGAAGAACGTGGTGCTGTACTTCTACCCGAAGGCGATGACCCCCGGTTGCACGGTGCAGGCCTGTGGCCTGCGCGACGTCAAAAAGGACCTCGACAAGCGTGACGCGGTGGTGCTCGGCGTCAGCCCGGACCCGGTCAAGCGCCTGCCCAAATTCATCGAGAAAGAGGGCCTGAACTTCACCTTGCTGTCCGATGAGGACCATGCAATCGCGGAAAAATACGGCTGCTGGGGCATGAAGAAGTTCATGGGCAAGGAGTTCATGGGCCTGATCCGCACCACTTACATCATCGGCAAGGACGGCCGCCTGAAGACTGTCATGGACAAGTTCAAGACCAAGACCCACCACGAGGATGTGCTGGCGGAGCTGGACGCGCTGTAGGGCGTCACCTCCCATGCTGACTTACCCCTTCGAGGACACGCTGCCGCCCGCCGGCCAGGCCATCGACGTCGCCCCCGGCGTGCGTTGGGTGCGCATGTCGTTGCCGCTGGTGCTCAACCACATCAACCTCTACCTGCTGGAGGACGACGACGGCTGGTGGATCGTGGATACCGGCATGGCGCTGGGCGAGACCCGCGAACTGTGGGAGCGGGTGTTTGCCGCACACCTGGATGGCAAGCCGGTGAAGGCGGTGCTTTCCACCCACTGGCACCCGGACCACACCGGTCTGGCGGGCTGGCTGTGCGAGCGCTGGCAGGTGCCGTTTTACATTACCCGCACCGAGTTCCTCACCGGTATGTTCTACACCCGCTCCAGTCCCGAACAGATCGGCGCCGAGCTGGAGGAGCACCAGCAGCGCTGCGGTCGCTCCGCCGAGGATGCCGCGGTGGTGAAGAAATCCATGGGCGGCCTGCGCGATATGGTGAGCCCGCTGCCGTGCTCCTACCAGCGCCTCACCGATGGCATGACCCTGCCAATTCGCGCCCATCGCTGGCGCGTGCTGATCGGCCGCGGCCACTCGCCGGAGCACGCCTGCCTGTACAGCGAATCACTGAACGTGCTGATTTCCGGGGACCAGGTCATCCCGCGCATTTCCAGCAACATCAGCGTTGCCGCGGATGAACCCGATGCCAACCCGCTCAAGGAGTGGTTGCATTCGTTGGAGCACTTCCTCGAGGCGCTGCCCGACGATGCCCTGGTGCTGCCCGCGCACAACGTGCCGTTCCACGGCCTGCATCACCGCCTGCGCCACCTGATCGAACACCATGAGGACAACCTGCTGGCATTGGAGGAGGCGCTGGTGGATACCGAGCGTACCGCCATTGAACTGGTGCCGTTCATGTTTCACCGCAAGCTGACCGAGGAGCAGGTGGGGATGGCCCTCGGTGAGTGCCTGTCGCACCTCAACTACCTGTTCCAGCGCGGCCAGGTGGCGCGCCGCACGGATGCCCAGGGGCGCTTCCTGTATACCTCGGTGGACGACACCCTGCCGCTGCGCCTGCGCCAGCGCAGGGATCCGAAGGACGACTGGCAGCCGCTGCAGGTATAGGTAAATCAATAGCTTAGAAGGGACACCTGAAGCTCGACAGAGCTTCAGGTGTGGGCAGTTCGTTCAGTTCTGGTCCGCCCAGGACTCCGGCAGGTAGTCGAGCTCTAGGCGGTCTACCGCCTGGCGCAGGCGCTGCTCCAGGTCATCCAGTTCGCGGGCGCCAATTTTCTGCACGTAGTGCGCGCGCACCTCGTCGACCACCTCCAGGGCGTCCGCCACCAGTTGCAGACCGCGCTCGGTGAAGCGGATTTCCTTGGCCCGTTTATCGCTGCTGTCGATGGCGCGGTCGACATAGCCCAGGCGTTCGAGTTCCTTGAGCAGCTTGCCCATGGCCTGCTGGGTCACCTTGGCGCGCTCGGCCAGTTCGGTGACGCGCACCGAGCCGGTGCCGAGGTTGGACAGCACCTGGCTGTGGGACGGTCGGATGTCGCTGTAGCCGCGTTCGGCGATACCGCGCAGGACGCGGCGGTCGTAATCGCGATAGAACTCCTGCAGCAGGCGCGGCAGGTTATTGGATAGCTTGAATGCGATCTCGCGATTGGCTTCGGACGTGGTCTTGGTCAATGTATGCGCCTCCCCTGTGCGGCTACCTGGTGCCAGCCGCCGGTTCCTGTTGTTGTTGTCTCGTGATGGTACCAAGCTCGTGGGGGCTTCCGGCCCGCCTGCGGCTATTCTACCCATGACGCGGCGCGCGTTGAACACGGATTATCGCTTCCGTTACACTGCGCCGCGACTTGAAACAGGAGCAGCAGGGCGTGGCCAGAATCATCACGGTAAACACCAACGGAATTCGCTCGGCGGCGCGCAAGGGCTTCTTCGAGTGGCTGGCGCAACAGGATGCGGACGTGGTGTGCATCCAGGAGACCAAGGCCCAGGAGCACCAGCTTGAGGATTCAGTGTTCTACCCCGAGGGCTACCACTGTTATTACAACGACGCCGAGAAAAAAGGCTATTCCGGCACCGCCCTGTATAGCCGGGTGAAACCGCGGCAGGTTGTCAGCCGCCTCGGCTGGGACCCGGCCGACAACGAGGGCCGCTACCTGCAGGCCGACTACGACGGTCTCAGCGTGATCTCCCTGTATATGCCTTCGGGCTCCTCCAGCGAGGCCGCGCTGGAGAAGAAATACGGCTTCATGGACCGCTTCCTGGAGCATCTCAAGAGCCTGCGCCGCAAGCGCCGCGAGTTCGTGATCTGCGCCGACTGGAACATCTGCCACAAGGAGATCGACCTCAAGAACTGGCGCGGCAACCAGAAGAATTCCGGCTTCCTGCCCGAGGAGCGTGCCTGGCTGGACCGCCTCTACGACGAGGTCGGTTATATCGACTCCTTCCGCCTGGTGAACGGGGAACCCGAGCAGTACACCTGGTGGTCCAACCGCGGCCAGGCCTGGGCCAAGAACGTGGGCTGGCGCCTGGATTACCAGGTCATCACCCCGAAGCTGCGCGACAAGGTCCTGGCCGCCGACATCTACCGCGACGAGCGTTTTTCCGACCACGCGCCGCAGATCATGGACTACGATTTCGAGATCGGCGCCTGAGCCGCGACGCGTTGCGGGTCGTGGGCAAACCCGGTACATTGTGCCGCTTTCCGGAGTGGCCGGACTGCCCCGGGAAACCCGTTCCAATGATTCATACCAACTGCAAGGTGACTCACGCATGAGCCTGTTTATTGCCAGCGCCCACGCCCAGGCGGCGGGCGGCCAGCCCCCGCCCGGCGGCGAACTGTTCCAGATCGGTTTCCTGGTGCTGCTGTTCGTCCTGTTCTACTTCATCGCTATCCGCCCGCAGCGCAAGCGGCAGAAGGAGCACGCCGAGTTGGTCTCCAGCCTGTCCAAGGGCGACGAGGTGGTTACCAGTTCCGGCATCCTGGGCAAGGTGACCGCGCTCGACGACAACTACATGGTGCTCAACGTCGCCAACAACGTCGATATGAAGTTCCAGCGCGTGCACGTGCACGCCGTCCTGCCCAAGGGCACGCTCAAGACCATCGGCTGATCCCGCGTGGTGCGCCCAGGTCTCGAGTACCCCCGTCGCAACGCACTGGCGCGCACCCCGACCCCGCTACAGTTTCTCGAACGCGCTACCGCCCGCTGGGGTGGTGGCCATCGCCTGTGGATGAAGCGCGACGACCTCACCGGCTGCCTGCTCAGCGGCAACAAGGTGCGCAAGCTCGAGTTCATCACCGCCTACGCCCAGGACCACGGCTACGACACGCTGATCACCTGCGGCGGTCTGCAGTCCAACCACGCCCGCGCCACGGCATTCGCCGCCGCACAACTGGGTATGGGCGCACACCTGATCCTGCGCGGCGAGGCGCCTGAGGCGCCAGAGGGCAACCTGTTGCTCGACCACCTCGCCGGCGCCGCGGTCAGCTGCTATTCGCTGCGCGAGTATGTCAGCGGCCTGGAGGAACTGTTCCGCCACTGGCAGGAACACTACGCGGCGCGCGGGCGCAAGGCGCTGGCCGTGCCCACCGGCGGCAGCGATGGCCTGGGCATCTGGGGTTACATCGCCGCCTGCGGTGAATTGTCTGAAGATTTCGACGTCGTCGGCATCGAGGCCGCGCATATCGTCTGCGCCACCGGCTCCGGCGGCACCCAGGCCGGCCTGACCCTGGGGGCACAATTGCACGGGCTGCCGGCGCAGGTGTGGGGCGTGAACGTGTGCGACGACGAGCGCTACTTCCTCGACAAGGTCGCCGCCGATGCCGCCCAGTGGCGCGAACGCTACCCGCAGGTGCCGCACATCCAACCGGACACCCGGGTCATCGACGGTTACGTCGGCGCGGGTTACGCTAAGGCCAGCCCCGAGATTTTCGCCCTGATCCAGTCGCTGGCGAGCCTGGAAGGTATCCTGCTCGACCCGGTGTACACCGGCAAAGCCTTCGCCGGCATGCTGGACCAGATAGCGGCGGGGCGCTTCGCCGGCGTGCGCGATATTGTCTTCGTGCACACCGGCGGGGTATTCGGCGTGTTTCCGCAAAGCGGGGGCTTCGCCTGGGACACGCCGCCCGCCTGACCTATTCGACTGGGGAGTCACATGACCGAGATCATCACCGTTATCAACGGCTACGCCTGGGGACCGATCATGCTGGTCCTGTTGCTGGGCACCGGCGTCTACCTGAGCCTGGGCCTGCGCTTCATGACCTTGCGCAAAATCCCCGTGGCCCTGCGCCTGCTGCTGCAGGGCCGCAGTGGCAAGGGGGAGGGCGATATCTCGCCGTTCAGCGCGTTGATGACCTCGCTGTCCGCCACCATCGGTACCGGTAACATCGCCGGCGTGGCCACCGCGGTCGCCCTGGGCGGTCCGGGGGCGTTGTTCTGGATGTGGATCACCGCACTGGTGGGCATGGCCACCAAGTACGCGGAGGCGGTATGCGCGGTCACCTTCCGCGAACAGGATGAACTGGGCAATTACAGCGGCGGCCCTATGTACTACATCCGCAACGGGCTAAAGTCCCACTGGCACTGGCTGGCCTATATGTTCGCGCTGTTCGGCTCCCTCGCCGGCTTCGGCCTGGCCAACACCGTGCAGTCCAATTCCGTCGCCGAAGTGCTCGGCGACGCCTTCAACGTGCCGCCGCTGGTCACCGGCCTGGTGCTGATGGTGTTGGTCGGCGCGGTAGTACTGGGCGGCATCAAGCGCATCGCCTCGGTGGCCAGTTACCTGGTGCCGATCATGGCGCTGTCCTATGTGCTGCTCGCGCTGCTGGTGCTGCTGCTGAACGCCAGTGAAATTCCCGGTGCCGTGGTCACCATTGTCGAGTCCGCGTTTACCGGTTCCGCAGCGACTGGCGGCTTCGCCGGCGCCAGCGTGTGGATGGCCCTGCGCTTCGGTGTGGCGCGCGGTATCTTTTCCAACGAGGCGGGCCTGGGCAGCGCGCCCATCGCCCACGCCGCCGCGCGCACCAACCAGCCGGTGCAGCAGGGCATGATCGCCATGCTCGGCACCTTCATCGACACCTTGGTAGTGTGCACCATGACCGGCCTGGTGATCGTCATCATGGATGTGCTGCCCAGTGGCGACAGCGGCGCCACGCTGACTTCCTCGGCCTTCGCCATGGCGTTCCCCGGCGGCCAGTACATCGTGACAATCGGCCTGTGTTTGTTTGCGTTCACCACCATGATCGGCTGGTCCGTGTACGGCGAGCGCTGCCTGGTGTTCCTGGTCGGTGCGCGGGGCATCCTGCCGTTTCGCATCCTCTGGGTCCTGGCCATCCCGGTAGGCACACTCGTGCACCTGGACCTGATCTGGCTTATCGCCGATACCCTCAATGCGTTCATGGCCATTCCCAACCTGATCGCGCTGCTGTTGCTGGGTCCGCTGGTATTTCGCATCACCCGCGAGTACTTTGCCGACCGCGACACGCCGCACTGAGGGGCTGGCGGCGCAGCGGACAACTGGTTAAGCTCGAAGCCATGCCCGAACGCACCGACGACAAACTGGTTATCGCGATTTCCTCGCGCGCTTTGTTCGATCTGAAGGCCAGTCACCAGGTCTTCGAGAACGAGGGCCTGGAGGCGTACTCCGCCTACCAGATTGCCCACGAGGACGAGCCGCTCAAGCCCGGGGAGGCGTTTCCCCTGGCGCAGAAGCTGCTGCGCATCAACGACCAACTGGGCGAGGATGCCCGCGTAGAGATCGTGCTGCTCTCGCGCAACAGCGCCGACACCGGCCTGCGTGTGTTTAATTCCATCGAGCACTACGGCCTGTCCATCCGCCGCGCCGCGTTCTGCGGCGGCGAGAGTCCCTGGCGCTACATCAACGCCTTCGGCTGCCAGCTGTTCCTGTCCAACGAGGCTGAGGACGTGCGCTACGCCCTGGACTGCGGTGTCGCCGCGGCGACGCTGCTCTCCGGCGGCAGCCAGGACCTGGGCAGCGAGCAACTGCGCTTTGCCTTCGATGGCGACGCGGTGATCTTCTCCGACGAGGCCGAGCGCGTGTTCAAGCGCGAGGGACTGGAGGCGTTTACCGCCAGCGAAAAAGCCTCCGCCCGCGAGCCGCTGGCGGGCGGTCCGTTCCAGCCGTTTCTCGCCGCGTTGCACCGTTTGCAACAGGCTTTTCCCGCCAGCGAGGCACCGATCCGCACCGCACTGGTCACCGCGCGCTCGGCGCCGGCCCACGAGCGCGTCATCCGCACACTGCGCGCCTGGAATATCCGTATCGACGAGTCGATCTTCCTCGGCGGCCTGGACAAGGCGGACTTCCTGCGCGCCTACCGCGCGGACGTGTTCTTCGACGACCAGCAGACTCACTGCCAGTCAGCCAGCCCCCATGTGGCCACCGGCCACGTGCCCCACGGGGTGGCCAACTCCTGACCCGGACGGGCCCAGACTTATTCCCATACCCCATGGCATTTGGCCTCGCCTATGGCTACTCTTTATAAGACGTGGCCTGGCGGGGTGGACATGAACGCGCTTTTTTCTCATCGCGTATCGCTGGTGGGCGAGCCAGGACAGCATGCGGTTTTCGGAGGCCTTGCATGAAATTGCAGCAATTGCGCTATATCTGGGAAGTGGCCCACCACGACCTCAATGTGTCCGCTACCGCGCAAAGCCTGTACACCTCCCAGCCGGGCATCAGCAAACAGATCCGCCTGCTGGAAGACGAACTCGGCGTCGAGGTGTTCGCCCGCAGCGGCAAGCACCTGACCCACATCACCCCGGCCGGAGAGGCTATCCTCGAGGCGGCGGGGGAGGTGCTGCGCAAGGTCGAGAGCATCAAGCAGGTCGCCCAGGAGTACTCCAACGAGAAAAAGGGCAGTTTGTCCATCGCCACCACCCACACCCAGGCCCGTTACGCCCTGCCGGCGACTATCCGCGGCTTTATCGAGCGCTACCCGGATGTCGCCCTGCACATGCACCAGGGCACGCCAATGCAGATCTCGCAGCTCGCCGCCGACGGCACTGTGGATTTCGCCATCGCCACCGAGGCCCTGGAGCTGTTTTCCGACCTGATCATGATGCCCTGTTACCGCTGGAACCGCTGCATCCTGGTGCCGCGCGACCACGCCCTGGCGCAGGTCTCGGAGCTGACCCTGGAAGATGTTGCCGAACATCCCATCGTCACCTACGTGTTCGGCTTCACCGGCCGCTCGCGGCTGGATGAGGCCTTCGTCCAGCGCGGCCTGGTGCCCAAGGTGGTGTTCACCGCCGCCGACGCCGACGTCATCAAGACCTACGTGCGCCTGGGCCTGGGCATCGGCATCGTCGCCGCCATGGCCCACGACCCGGAGATCGACGAGGACCTCGTCGCCCTCGACGCCAGCCACCTGTTCTCTTCCAGCGTGACCCGCATCGGCTGCCGCCGCGGCACTTTCCTGCGCGGTTACATGTACGAATTCATCGAGGATTTCGCCCCGCACCTGACCCGCGACGTGGTCGATGCCGCCTTCCACGCCAGCACCAAGGCGGAAGTCGAGCAGCTGTTCGCGGGCATCGACCTGCCGGTCTACTGACGCCCCGTCCGGGGCTTGTGCCTGCCGCCGCAAACCCGTAGATTGTGCGGCTGTTTTGACTGCCGCAGGAGAATACCGCGTGGAACTGGCCTGTCTCGACCTGGAAGGTGTCCTGGTCCCGGAAATCTGGATTGCATTCGCCGAGAAAACCGGCATCCCGGAACTGCGCGCCACCACCCGGGACATCCCGGACTACAACGTCCTCATGCGCCAGCGCCTGGGCATCCTCGACCAGCACGGCCTGAAGATCGACGACATCCAGGAGGTCATCGCCACGCTGGAACCGCTCCCGGGCGCGATCGACTTCGTCAACTGGCTGCGCGAGCGCTTCCAGGTGATCATCCTCTCCGACACTTTCTACGAATTCTCCCAGCCGCTGATGCGCCAGCTGGGCTGGCCGACGCTGTTCTGCCACCGCCTGGTCACCGATGCGGACGGCCGCGTGGTCGACTACAAGCTCCGCCAGGAAGACCCGAAGCGGATGTCGGTAAAGGCCCTGCATTCCCTCAACTACCGCGTTATCGCGGCGGGCGACTCCTACAACGACACGACGATGCTGGGCGAGGCGGACGTGGGCATCCTGATCCATGCGCCGCAGAACGTGATCGACGAGTTTCCGCAGTTCCGCTCGGTGAAGACGCTGGAGGAGCTGAAGGTTGCGTTCCTCGAGGCCAGTGATCGGGACCTGAGTCTCTAGGTTTTTCGACTGCTCCTGCTGGGGCGAGCTGATATGCGTTGGTCAGATAGATTGACCGAACAATAGCGTGTATCGGTTGTTGCAGATGCTTCGTTGGTTGCGGTTTGAACTGGCCTGGGTTCGTCACCCGGCGGCTTTACGACGGCTTACCCCTGTCCGGGATCGCCAAAAAGCGTACGTCCATGTACAGGCTCGGCGGCCGCCATCCATGGCGGCCGACGTCCCGGACAGGGGTAAGCCGTCGTAAATCCTTGGATTGGGCGCAACTAGTTGGAAACGGCGTATTTGAAAATGCGCAATCGAGAGTATTGCGTCGCTGATTGCGAGAACGCTTTGCCAGTCGTTACACGGTACATCGCCTCCGTTGAACTCCTGCGCACCAGGATCGCTACTCTTCGAGAGCGCTCACCACCTCGCCGCATCTCGGCGGCTCCCAGATTATTCACCCGAATTTCCGGCCTCGCCCAACACTGAGGCTCCGCACCCGTACCGCCCCTCACCGGGACGTCGGCGGCCATGGATGGCCGCCGCCGAGCCTGTACATGGACGTACGCTTTTTGGCGATCCCGGTGAGGGGCGGTACGGGTGCGGGGCCGTCGGGTAATGAACCAATCTCATCGGCAAACCTCGGCAAACCAAGCGAAATATCGACGCACGCATTCTAGCGATTCTGGATACGACCAGTACGGGTAAGAGCCGTCGGGTAGCGAAATTGTCGCGCCAGCAAACCTCGGCAAACCCGAGCAGAACTCAGAAGCGACGTCCCAAGCGTTGAGCATGCCGGTCAGGCAGAACGCGTCGGTCCGAATCCGAACGCGCAGCAGGGGCGAGGACTAGTTCATAGCCTCGAGCACTTCGAGGAAGCGCCCAACCTTGTCGAAAGTCTCCTGGTATTCGGCGTCCCACTCCGAGTCGGCGACAATCCCGCCGCCGCCCCAGCAGCGAATCTCGCCCCCCGCGCAGAGCAAAGTGCGAATCGCGATATTGCTGTCCATCCGCCCGTCGGCGCTGACGTAGAAGATACTGCCGCAGTAGACCTCCCGCGGGTCTGGCTCGAGTTCCGCGATAATCTGCATCGACCGGCGCTTCGGGGCCCCCGTGATCGAGCCGCCGGGAAAGCTGTCGCGCAGTAGGTCGTAGGCGCCGCGCCCCGGACGCAGATCGCCGCTGATGCTGCTGACCAGGTGGTGCACCGTGGGGAAACTGTGTACTTCGAACAGCGCGTCGACGTGGATCGAGCCCGGTACGCAGTTGCGGCCCAGGTCGTTGCGCAGCAGGTCGACGATCATCAGGTTTTCGGCGCGGTCCTTGATTGAGCGACGCAGCTGTGCGGCGTTCATTTCGTCGATCACCGTGTCCGCGTGGCGCGCGCGGGTGCCCTTGATCGGCGCGGTCTGCACGTGCTGGCCGTGCAGGGCGAGGAAGCGTTCCGGCGAGAGGCTCATGATCGCGCCGCCTTCCGGCAGCGCCAGGTAGGCCGAATAGGGCGCGGCAGCCGTGACGCGCAGGGCGCGGTAGGCGTGCCAGGGGTCGCCGTGGCAGGCGGCGTGGAAACGCTGCGCCAGATTGACCTGGTAGCAATCGCCGGCCTCGATGTAATCGCGGATGCGGGCGAACGCGGCGCGGTACTCGTCTGCGGTGAAGTTGGACTGGAAGCGGCCTTTGAGGGCGAAGGGCGAGGAGGGCGGTTTCTGCGCAGCGGCAAGGCGGCGGCGCAGGTCCTCGCGCACTCCGGGCGCGAGTGATGGCTGCGCCACCAGCACCGCGCGTTGCAACAGGTGGTCCTGGACCAGGGCCCAGTCGTAGGCGCCCACGCGGGCGCCGGAATACTCGCCCGGCGATGTGCGTGCCGCGACGTGGTTTAGCGGATTGCCGCTGTCGTAGCCGAGGAAACCGAGCAGGCCACCGCTGAAGGGGATGTCCGGCGTCGCCGCGTGTACGTCGCCATAGCGCTCGCGGTGAAAGCGCGCGAGTTCGTCGTAGTAGCTGCGCCATGCGCTGGTGTCTGCGTCTGGAGCGGGCGGCGCGGGCGTGGGGGCGGGCAGGGCGCAGAGGATGTCGTAGCGGCCGCGCTGGCTGTGCGGGTGGCTCGAATCCAGGAATGCGGCTCCGGGGAGGTCGGCAATCGCCTCGAACAGGGCGCCGCTGTCCGCGCGGTAGGTGATCTCTTCCAGCGATAGCGTGGCGCTCATAGACCTGGCGTAGACCACTCCCGAAACAATGTTGACACTGACCACAATTGGCACCCGCGTACACCGGTGCCGATATTCCTGGCCGCTAGTGTAAACTATCCCCCCGCGGGACCCCTATGGCACTGTTAATTTGCTGTTAAAACATGGCTTTACGTTCGCCATGCAATTGACTTTGCAGGTCTTCGCAATTAAGGTAACACGCCGAATTTCGGGTAGGTTGCGACCCAGGTCCGCCTGTCCACCCCGTCTTGCAAATCCAGCACCTCGCAGAAGGTCGCGCAAGCTCTCCCCGGCCCGTGGCCGACTTTTGGATCAAGGAATATGACAACAGACAGCACCCAGGACCTGATCGCCAGCCTTGAAAACCCCTTCGCGGAGAAGGACGAACACGAATTTCGCGTGCCCGGGCAGATCGCCACGGAACCCGGCATCTACGAAAAAGCGCTGAAGCACGGTTGGGAGCTGCAACAGCGCCCCTACAAGGCCGCCGGCGTGAAGAACACCCAGCGCCAGCACCAGAAGCACCGCATGACGGTGTGGGAGCGCATCCAGTGCCTGGCCGATGAAGAGCCCACCGTGCTGTACCAGAACTGGGGCCCGAACCTCGACGGCGCCTCGCTGGTCACCGCGCTGATCAAGGTCAACGGCCGCGATGTCGCCATCTACGGCCACGACTTCACCGTGCGCGCCGGCTCCATGGACGCCACCAACGGCGAGAAACTCGCCCGCCTGTTCGAGTTGGCTGCCAAGCGCGGCATTCCGCTGGTCGGCATGAACGATTCCGCCGGCGCCTACATTCCCGCCGGTGTGGGCGGCCTCGACGGCTACGCCGACGCCTTCACCGCGCTGCGCAAGATCTCCGGCGTGATTCCCAGCATCATGTGCATGTTCGGCTTCAACGCCGGCGGCGGCTCCTACCTGCCGCGCCAGGGCTCGTTCCTGATCCAGCCCAACGAGACCTTCTTCGGCCTGACCGGCCCGGGCGTGGTCAAGTCCGTGCTCGGCGAGGACGTAACCCCCGATGAACTGGGTGGCCCCGGCGTACACAGCCAGAGCGGCGTCACCGATTTCGTGGTCCCCGACGAGGTGGCGGCCCTGCGCAAGGTGCGCGCGCTGCTCGACTACCTGCCCAGCAACAACGGCGAGATGGCCCCGTACCGCCCGTCCTCGGACCCGGTCAGCCGCAAGACCTGGGACATCGATATCCTGCTGAAAAAAGCCTTCAACTCGCCCACCGGGTTCAACACGCCCTTCGACATCAGCATCATGATCCAGCAGCTGTGCGACCACGGCGACTTCGTGGAAGTGCAGTCCGAGCGCGCGCGCAACACGATCACCGCCCTGGGCCGCATGGGCGGCCACGTCATCGGTTTCGTCGCCAACAACTCGTCGGTCGCCTCCGGGCAGATCGACATCGCCGCGGCCTACAAGAACGCGCGCTTCATCCGCTTCTGCAACCTGTACAACATCCCGATGATCTTCCTCGAGGACACCACCGGCTTTCTGCCCGGTCGCGAACAAGAGACAGGCGGTATCGTGCAGGCCGGCCGCGCCATGCTCGACGCCATCGTCGACCTGCGCACGCCGCGCTTCCTGGTGCTGGTGCGCAACGCCTTCGGCGGCGCCTACGCCTCCTACAACAACTATCCCACCGGTGCGGATTTCGTCGTCGCGCTGCCCACCACCCGGGTGGCGGTAATGGGCCCGGCGGGCGTGGAGTACGTGTACAAGGACGAACTGAAGAAAATCCGCGGCTCGGTGAAAGAGCGCATCGCCAAAGAGACCGAGGCGCAAAAGGCCGCTGGTCTCGGCGACGAGGACGCCAAAGCTGCCGCCGAGCAGCTGGTCAAGGACTGGGTGAAGTCGGAAGAGGCCCTGCTGGCCCAGCGCTACGAGCGCGAGTTGATGAACCCGGACGAGGCGCTGAGCCTGGGCTCGATCTCGCAGATCGTCATGCCCTCCGACCTGCGCCAGGTGCTTACCGAGCACATGGATTTCTGCCTGCGTCACTACCAGCCGGAACCGCTGCAATCCGTGCAGCGCGAATTCCACTGACCGGCCCGCCGCAAGAACAACGAGGATTTATCACGTGTCCAACGAGCACTATCTGAACAACCCGCTCATCCACCGCGACCGCCGGCTGGGTCGCCGCCACAGCAACTGGGCCAACCAGTTCGACTGCACCCACATGCGGCCGCTGATCATCTGCCGCGGGCCGATTCGCAAGGAAGCCATGGATGTCTTCGCCGAGATGGGCATCACCGAATTCGGCATCCTGCTGTCCGAGAAGGACTCCATCGTCTACCAGAATGCCCTGGCGCCCGAACTGCGCACCATCACCAATCCGGACCGCATCCACCGCGTGCCGGACTACACCGGCGCCAACAAGGAGGAGCGCGACCAGCGCATCCGCCAGATCATCGCCATCGCGCGGGAGAACGGCTACAACTCGATCTTCGCCGGCTACGGCTTCATGGCCGAGGACGAGACCATGGTCGCCGCCATGGAAGAGGCGGGCCTGAACTTTATCGGCCCGTGCTCGCGCACCGTGCACGACGCCGGCCTCAAGGACGAAGCCAAGCGCACCGCGCTGAAATCCGGTGTGTCGGTCACCCCCGGTATCGACAACGGCACCGCGCTCACCCTGTTGAAGAAACACCCGGACGTTGCCGCGCTCAAGGCGCTGGTCGCCGAGCAGGGCCTCGAGGTGGATGCCGCGCAACTGGACGACCCCGAGATCGAACTGGTGGACAAGGCGGACATTGTCCTGGCCGCGTCTTACGACAAGGGTGTAGACCTCTACACCGTCGATGAGCTGTGCGAGGCACTCACCGAAGCGGTGGAGAAAATGGCCGCGGACTACCCCGAGAACCGCGTGCGCCTGAAAGCGATTTCCGGCGGCGGCGGCAAGGGCCAGCGTATCCTCGGCATCGGCGAGGCCAAGCGCACGCCGGAGATGGTACGCGAGATCCTCAACGAGGTGAAAACCACCGGCGTCGGCGACAACAAGAACGTGCTGGTGGAACTCAACATCGAGACCACCCGCCACCAGGAAATCCAGGTGATCGGCAACGGCCAGTGGTGCACGACCATGGGCGGCCGCGACTGCTCCCTGCAGA
This sequence comes from Mangrovimicrobium sediminis, assembly GCF_004745945.1. Classification (GTDB taxonomy): domain Bacteria; phylum Pseudomonadota; class Gammaproteobacteria; order Pseudomonadales; family Halieaceae; genus Mangrovimicrobium; species Mangrovimicrobium sediminis. The sequence goes on from NZ_SRLE01000004.1 coordinate 245,293, forward strand.
TGCACGAGCAGAAGCTGCTGGAAGTCTCGGTGACGGTGGAATCCCTGAAGGCCTCGCTGGAACAGGCGCAGGCCGCGGGTCGCACCGAGGAGGCGCGGGTGCTGGCGCAGGACGTGAAAACCCTGCAGGCCATGGAAGAAGAGGCCGCGCGCTTCGGCAAGGCAGTGGGGCTGGATTCAGTGTCCACCTTCGAGTGCATCGTCGACCGCGACAAGCACTTCTTCATGGAGATGAACACCCGTATCCAGGTGGAACACCGCGTCACCGAGCTGTGCTACGCGCTGGAATTCGCCAACCCGGATAACCCGGAGGACAGCTTCGTCGTCGAATCCCTGGTCGAGGCCATGGTGCTGCTGGCCGCCCACGGGCCGAAGCTGCCCGAGCCGCGACGTATCGTGCGTCATGACGACTCGGTGGAGGCGCGCCTGAACGCCACCAACCAGGCGCTGCAGCCGAACGCGGGCGGGGTGATCGAGTACTGGTCCGACGCCGCGGAAGGCGAGATCCGGGACGACCAGGGCATCAGCCTGCACAATCCGGATACCGACACCTTCATGAAGTACACCCTGGCCGGCGCCTACGATTCCAATATCGCGCTGCTGCTGACCGTGGGTGAGACGCGCATGCAGACCTACGAGCGCATGGCCGAGGTGATCCGCCAGACCAGCATGCGCGGCAAGGACCTGCACACCAACCTGGAGTTCCACTACGGCCTGGTGAACTGGTTTATCGGCCAGAACATCAACGCCCGCCCGACCACGCGGTTCATCGTGCCCTACCTGACCGCGGTCGGTGAACTGAAGCGCCAGGCCAACAACCTGGACCTCGACTACGCCTGGCAGCGCATCTGCGCCGCGGCGCTGGCCGGAGAGAGCGGCGACGGCGCCGCCGCGCTGAAGAAAACCCTGGAGCGCAAGCAGACCCTGCTGCTGCGCCCGCTGCAGATCCTGCTGTCCGAGGCGCATATCCTGAGCGGCTGGCTGAGCATCAACGCCGACGCCTGCACCATCGTCGACGGGCAGTTGAGCTGGAACGAGAACCCGGTGGAATTGCTCGCGGATACCTACCACTTCCTGAACATGGACTTCGTCCACGGCTTGCCCGCGGCGAGCATGATCTGGGATCACGACAACGAGGTCCTGCAGTCTGCGCTGGATTTCTACAACGAGCTCAACAACCGCCTGGACGCAGGCAACTGGGTGGAACTGGACTCGCTGCTGGCGCAGGAGGCGGCCCCGGCGGGCATCGACGCCGCGACCTGGGCGCAGGTGCGCGCGGCGCACAAGGGCTTCCAGGCCGGTGTCGACCTGCTGGCCGTGTTGCCGAGCATCGCCCTGGCCACCCAGTACTACGAGCTTAGCGTCAACGACGACCTGACCATTCACATCCCCGAGCGCCTGCTCGACGCCGAGCACCAGTCGGCCATGGCCAAGGTGTTGGCGCCGCCGCCGGTGGCCAAGTCCGACGAGATCGTCGCTGCCAGTGGCGGCATGTTCTACTCGCGCGAAACCCCGGCGCACGACGTGTATGTGAAGGCCGGCGACCACTTCGAAGCGGGCGACCCGCTGTTCATCATCGAAGTGATGAAGATGTTCAACAAGGTCTACGCGCCGTTCGCCGGCACCGTGGATGATGTGCTGGTGGACACCGACGGCGTCATCGTCAGCAAGGGCCAGCCGATCTTCAAGGTCACCCCGGACGAGAAGATCGTGGTGGAATCCCCCGAGGATATCGCCGCCCGTCGCCGCCAGGCCACCGACGCCTTCCTCGCGCAAATCGCCTAAGGAGTAGTTGCAGATGATTACCGCACTCGACCACATCGCGATCGCCGTCCCCGACTTCGAGGCGGCGATCAAGCGTTTCATGGAAGACTTCGGCCTGGAATTCAAGGGCACCGAGGATGTCGCCGAGGCGAAGACTTCCACTGCGTTCTTCCCGTTGCCGCCGACCCAGATTGAACTGGTCCACCCGCTCAATGGCGAGGGCCCGATCGCCAAGTACCTCGAGAAGAAGCCGGGCGGGCTGCACCACATCTGCTTCCGCTCGGACAACATCGTGGAGGACGTCGAGCGCCTCAAGGCCAAGGGCTACCAGTTCCTCAGCGACGCCCCCGGCCCCGGCGCCCACGGCTGCAAGGTAATCTTCATTCACCCGAAGAGCTGCGACGGCGTGCTGATCGAAATCAACCAGCCCGCGGCCGACGGCCACTGACTGGTCACCGAGCACCGGGGTCAGAGCCCTTTTTTAGCTTTGTAAAAAAGGGCTCTGGCCCCTATCGGCCCCTATCTCGCCGACCCCAATCACGAGAGACATAACCCATGAGCGACAAAATCTACGACAAGTCCAAGGCGACCCCCGAAACCTGGGCCGCGACGGCCGAAAAGCAGATGCGCGGCAAGCCGCTGGATTCGCTGATCTGGCACACCCCGGAAGGCATCGACGTCAAGCCGCTGTACACCGCGGCGGACCTCGAAGGGCTCGAGTACGCCGACACCATGCCTGGCATCAGCCCCTACATCCGCGGCCCGCAGGCGACCATGTACGCCGGGCGCCCGTGGACCATTCGCCAGTACGCGGGCTTCTCCACCGCCGAGGAATCCAACGCCTTCTACCGCAAGGCGCTGGCCGCCGGCGGGCAGGGCATCTCCGTGGCCTTCGACCTCGCCACCCACCGCGGCTATGACTCCGACCACCCGCGGGTCACCGGCGACGTGGGCAAGGCCGGTGTCGCCATCGACTCCGTCGAGGACATGAAAATCCTGTTCGACGGCATCCCGCTGGATAAGGTCTCTGTTTCCATGACCATGAACGGCGCCGTGCTGCCGGTACTGGCGGGCTATATCGTCGCCGCGGAAGAGCAGGGTGTATCCCAGGACCTGCTGGCGGGCACCATCCAGAACGACATCCTCAAAGAGTTCATGGTGCGCAACACCTACATTTACCCGCCGGCCCCGAGCATGAAGATCATCGGCGACATCATCGCCTACTGCTCGGAGCACATGCCCAAGTTCAACACCATTTCCATCTCCGGCTACCACATCCAGGAAGCCGGTGCGAACGCCGCGCTGGAGCTGGCCTACACCCTGGCCGACGGCAAGGAATACATCCGCACCGCACTGGCCGCGGGTCTGGATATCGACCAGTTCGCGCCGCGACTGTCGTTCTTCTGGGGCATCGGCATGAACTTCTACATGGAGATCGCCAAGATGCGCGCCGCGCGCCTGCTGTGGGCGCAGATTGTCGGCGAGTTCAACCCGAGCAACCCGAAGAGCTCCATGCTGCGCACCCACAGCCAGACCTCCGGCTGGTCGCTCACCGAGCAGGACCCCTACAACAATGTGGTGCGCACCACCATCGAGGCGATGGCCGCGGTGTTCGGCGGTACCCAGTCCCTGCACACCAACGCCTTCGACGAGGCCATCGCGCTGCCCACCGAATTCTCCGCGCGCATCGCCCGCAACACCCAGCTGATCATCCAGGAAGAGACCGGCATCACCAAGGTCGTCGACCCCTGGGGCGGTTCCTACCTCATGGAAAGCCTGACCAAGGACATCGCCGATAAGGCCTGGGAACTGATCACCGAGATCGAGGAAGCCGGCGGCATGGCCAAGGCCATCGAAACCGGCATGCCCAAGCTGCGCATCGAGGAAGCCGCCGCCCAGAAACAGGCGCGCATCGACCGCGGCGAAGACGTCATCGTCGGCGTCAACAAGTACAAGATCGACACAGAGGAAGATTTCGACACCCTGGAGATCGATAACCAGGCGGTGCGCGAAGCACAGCTCAAGCGCCTCGCCGCCCTGCGTGAAAAACGCGATGAAGCTGCCGTGGAAGCGATCCTCGAGGACATCTACCAGGCCGCAATCTCCGGCGACGGCAACCTGCTGGCCCTGTCCGTCGAGGCCACCCGCCGCCGCGCCACCGTCGGCGAGATCTCCTTCGCCATGGAGCGCGAGTTCGGCCGCTTCAACGCCCACGCACAGACAGTCTCCGGTGTTTACGGCAGCGCCTTCCAGGAAGACGAGGGCTGGAAAGCCATCGGCGCCGACATCGACGCCTTCGTCGAGCAACACGGCCGCCGGCCGCGCATGCTGGTGTGCAAGATGGGCCAGGACGGCCACGACCGCGGCGCGAAAGTCGTCGCCACGGCCTTCGCCGACGCGGGCTTCGATATCGACCTCTCGCCGATGTTCTCCACCCCGGAAGAAGTCGCGCGCCAGGCGATCGAGAACGACGTGCACGTGGTGGGCGCCTCCTCCCTGGCTGCCGGTCACAAGACCCTGGTACCCGAGTTGGTCGAAGAGCTGAAGAAGCAGGGCGCTGAGGATATCGTGGTGATCGCCGGTGGGGTGATTCCGCGCAAGGACTACGACTACCTGTACAACGCTGGCGTGAAGTGCATCTTTGGGCCCGGCACGCCGATTCCGGTGTGTGCGCGGGAGGTGCTCGACGCTGTTAGCGAAGCGCAGGGCTGACCGGGGCGAAGGGTTCTCTACTGTTCTGTACCCGGCGCGCTCCAGCACCGAACACGCCTTTGCGGACACGCCAAACAGCGTACGTCCATGTACAGGCTCGGCGCCCGCCATCCATGGCGGTCGATGGTCCGCAAAGGCGTGTTCGGTGCTGAAGCGCTCAGTTCAGGCCCCAATCCCGCCTGAGGTACGTATTTGCCTTAGACGCCGGTACAAGCGAAGTGCCGGCAATCGGGCGCTTCTCGGACCGTCAGCGGCCATGGATGGCCGCTGCCGAGCCTGTACATGGACGTACGCTTTTTGGCGTGTCCGCGAAGCGCCCGATTGTCGGCGCGGCGCGGCCAGCACACCGGAACAAGATCGAGACAAAATCCTGTATGACCGCGTTTGACCTCGAAAAACTCCTCTCCGGCAACCGCCGCGCACTGGCCAAGGCCATCACCCTGGTCGAGAGCAAGCTGCCCGCCCACCGCGAACAGGCCCAGGACATCCTTGAGCAGGTGCTCCCGCACAGCGGCAACAGCATGCGCGTGGGTATCACCGGCGTACCGGGTGTCGGCAAATCCACGTTCATCGAAGCGTTCGGCCTGTACCTGATCGAGCAGGGCAAGCGCGTCGCCGTGCTGGCCGTGGACCCCAGTTCGCCGATCGCCGGCGGCTCGATCCTCGGCGACAAGACACGCATGGAACACCTGTCGCGGGCCGAGGGCGCTTATATCCGTCCGTCGCCCTCCGAAGGCGCGCTGGGCGGCGTAGCGCAAAAGACCCGCGAGACCATGCTGCTGTGCGAGGCGGCGGGCTACGACGTGATCCTGGTGGAGACCGTGGGCGTTGGCCAGAGCGAGTACCAGGTTGCCGGCATGGTGGATTTTTTCATGGTGCTGATGCTGCCCGGCGGCGGCGATGAACTGCAGGGCATCAAGAAGGGCATTATGGAGCTGGCAGATGCGCTGGTGATCAACAAGGCCGATGGCGACAGCGAGCGCCTGGCGATGCTGACGCGCCAGCAGTACACCAGCGCGATGAACCTGCTGCGCCACACCAGCTTCTGGACACCCCGGGTGATGACCTGCTCGGCGCTGAAGAACCTGCATATCGACGCGGTGTGGGGCATGCTGGTGGACTATTACCTGCAGGCCCAGGACAACGGCTGGTTTACCGAGAAGCGCGCCAAGCAGAACCGCGACTGGATGCACCAGCTGGTACAGGAGATGCTGTTGCTGAAACTACGCGGTAACCCCGAGGTGCGGCGCATGTTGCCCGAGCTGGAGCAGGGGGTTGCCAGCGCACAGATCACAGCCTACGCTGCGGCAAAGCAGATAATCGACGCCCTCTAGGGCGGCGCTGGCAGGTCGGGGAAATCGCGCGACGCGATTGTCCGCCCAGGTGGCGCCTGGGAGCCCGCCATGCGCTTCTACCCGCTGGACAAACTTATCAACCTGCACGACGGTTATGTCTGCCGCTTCAAGATCGACCAGGTACAGTTGCTACTGGTACAGCGCGACGGCGAGCGCTACCTGTTCGAAGCCTCCTGCCCGCACCGCGGACATCCGCTGGAGGAGGCGACGTTCACCGATGCTATCCTGCGCTGCCCCCTGCACGGCCTGCGCTTTTCCCTGGACGACGGCCGCCTGTTGCAGGAGGGGAGCGACGCCTGCCGCGGGCTGCGCCTGTTCGAGCTGATCTATGAGGGCAATGAAGTCGGGGTGATGCTGGCGGACGGCCCGGCGGACTAGACGGTCAGGGTGCGCAGGTCCGGATCTTCCTCGCTGTAGCGCCACAGTTCATCAAACAACTCCAGCGCCTGCTCGGCGCGCGCCCGGTCCTCTGGATGGTAGAAGGCGCGTTCCCCCTGGTCGGCGGGTTTGTGCAGCAGCGCATCGCGGTCCCGGATCACCAGTGTCTCGCCTTTCCACTGTGGGTGTTCGGGGAGTTTGCGCAGGCGCACCGCGGTCGGAATACGGCGCGCCAGGTGCATCAAGCGGTGACCACGGGTGACCAGGGGGCGCGAATCGGCAATCAGGATGCGCACCTCGGTCTGGCGGCTTTCACGTGCCAGTTCGCTGAGTGCGGAGACCAGTTCCGGGTTGTCGAAGGCTGCGTGGTCCAGGGCCGGGCTCAGGATGGCGACATAGCGCCGCGCGCTCTTACACAGTTCTACCGTGATTGCATCGAAAGGCTGTGGATAGTCTATCGCTGTCAGCGAGCCATCGTTAGACATGTGAGAAACCCGTCTTTTCCTGAGTGTTGGCAGGCTAGCAAGACTGCTGCCTGGCTCGCAATACTCGATCGGGCGTGCCCGGCGTACTGCACTCTCGTTTCTCCACTGCTACCCGTGGTGCCAGGACGGATCGGTACAGGTGGAGAGGCCGCAAAAAACTGTGACGCACCTAGCAGCTTCGTCGCTCTGTGCTGGGCAAATCCGCCGAGGTCGCAGTAGTCTGACCGGCGGGGACAACAAGATAGACACAAGGACGTCTACATGCCAGGGGAACAACTCAAGTACACCGTGGAGGTCACCGGCGAGCTGCTGGAGGGGCGCAGCGCCGACGAGGCCAAGGCGGCATTTTGCGCGACGTTCAACGTCGATGCGACAAGGGCTGACAAGTACTTCCAGGGCAGGGCACGCGTCCTGCAACGCCACCTCGACGCCAAACAGGCCAACACCTACGAGCAGGCGCTGCGCTCGGTCGGCCTGACCAGCCGCCGAGTCCCGGAACAGCCCGAGGAGCCGAAAAAAGCCCCGGCACTGGAACTGGTGGCCATCGAGAGTCCTGCGCAGGCGTCAGAGCCCGAGCAGGCGCTCATGGTCTGTCCCAAGTGCCAGACGACCCAGCCGCGCGCCGAGCAATGTGGCGAGTGCGGCATTTTCGTCAAAAAGTACACGCCTCCGATCGCCGCCGAGGCAAGCACACCACGCGCGCGATCGGCGCCAGCCCCTGCCGCGGCCGACACCGCCGGTCCTGACGAAGAGCCGGCCGCTGCCGCCATGGTCATCGACGAGTCGCCTGACTCCACCAACCTGCCGTCCATCGCCGCAGCCGCTGCTGCCGCGGTGGCCGGAGCGGTGTTGTGGATGCTGATCGCGGTGAACGCCGGCATGGAGTTTGGCATCGTCGCCTGGGGCATTGGCGGTGCGGTCGGTATCGCGTCCGTCCTGCTGGGCGGGCGCGGGCAGGCCAACGGCATCCTGTGCGGCGCACTGGCGCTGGCTGCGATCATGGGCGGCAAATACCTCACAGCGGAGGCCATGAAAAACGAGGTAGTGGACAGTCTCTCCCAGCATATGGGCGCTTCCGCCGAAGCCGTAGCACTGTACGATGAGTTGCGCGAGGATGCGCAGCTGTATCGGGAACTCGACGGCAGTGACGCTGCCCTGCGCCACTTTCTCGTCACACGCAGTTACTCCGAGGCCGACAGCGAGAACGGCGTCAGCGAGCAGGAGATTGCCGAATTTAACGAGTACGATGCGCCCACGCTGCTGTGGATCGATCAGGAACAACCCAGCTTCGAACAATGGCAGGCGCAAACGGTGGAATCCATCCAGGATTACTCCAGCGCCGATATTATCGCCGCCGACTTCGGCTTCCTGAGTGCGTTGTTTGTGATCTTCGGTATCGCCACCGCCTTTCGCATAGGCAGGGGGGCGGTTGAGTAGAGACCTGCTCGGTGCAGGAGGAGGGCGAAACTCAGTCGCTGTAGAGGCACGCCGCCTGGACCAGGAAGTCCAGTAGCGCTTCTCCCTGCGCCGACGTGCGCAGTGTTTCGATCTCGGCGCGCTGCCACTGGCGCTGCGCGCACAGTGCAGCGATGGCCGGGGCCAGCGCGCCGTCGAACTCCCGGCTCTGGCCGTTGGCGAATACCAGCACGGCGCAGTCCTGCTCCAGCCATGCGACGCGTGCGGCGTCGTCCAGAAACGCAGCCCCTGCCTCGGACCATGCCGGGGCCTCTTCGGGTTCAGGCAGGCAGGTTTTTTCACCGGCTTCGGTAACCAGTTCCCCCAGCCAGCGTCCATCGCATTCGGCACTCAGGGCCTGCAACGCCAGAGCCCGGGCCCGTTCGAGGTCCATCGCACTGATTTCACCGGGACGGGAAACGGCATTGCGGCCCGGATCGGTAAACAGCCACTGTGGATCAAGGCCCTCCAGACGGGCATCGACCATGCGTGAAAGCAGGTCGCTTACCCGCGGTGCCCGAAAGCCAATCGAGAAGGTTGTGCACTCGCCCTCGGCGATACCCCAGTGCGCGACACCCGGCGGCAGGTACAGGATATCACCCGGCCCCAGGACATACTCCGCACGGCACTGGAAATCGCGCAGGATGCGCAGTTCATCGTGAGGCAGCAGCGCAGTAGTGGCATCGCATTGCTGGCCAACCCGCCAGCGGCGGCGTCCCTCGCCCTGTAGCAGGAAGACATCGTAGTTGTCGTAGTGGGGGCCGACGCTACCGCCGTCCACGGCATAACTGACCATGACGTCGTCGATGCGCCACTGCGGAATAAAGTCGACCAGTTGGCGCAACTCTGCCACTTCCGGCACATAGTGATCGACCGCCTGCACCAGCAGCGTCCATGGTGTGTCGCGGTGAAACTCGGTCTCGCCGAAGGGGCCGTGGCTGAGCAGCCAGCCCCCGCCGGCCTCCTCGATAATGCGCGATTCGACCTCGTCCTCCATGGCCAGGCCAGCCAGCTCACCGGCGTCCAGTGGCGGGGTAAAGCCGGGCAGGGCATTGCGCAACAGCAGCGGCTCGCGCTGCCAGTAGCGGGCGAGAAAGTCCTCGCGGTCGAGCTGTAGCGCCACTGTGTCGGCCAAGCCGGTTACTCGATAGCGCCAGCCTGGCTGGCGGCGTTGCCGGTGTAGTCGGCCGGAGTGAGTTCCAGCAGGGCGCGGCGTGCCGGTTCGGGGATGTCGAGCTTCTCGACGAACTCGCGGATCACCTCGCGGCTCATGTCCTGGCCGCGGGTGAGCGCCTTGAGCTTTTCATAGGGCTTCTCGATGCCGTAACGGCGCATCACGGTCTGGATCGGTTCGGCCAGCACTTCCCAGCTGGCGTCGAGGTCCTCGGCCAGGCGCGCGCGGTTCAGCTCCAGCTTGCCGATGCCCTTGAGGCAGGCCTGGTAGGCGATCATCGCGTAGCCGAAGCCGACACCCATGTTGCGCAGCACGGTGGAGTCGGTGAGGTCGCGCTGCCAGCGGCTGATCGGCAGCTTGGCGGCGAGGTGGCCGAACACCGCGTTGGCGAGGCCCAGGTTGCCCTCGGAGTTCTCGAAGTCGATGGGATTGACCTTGTGCGGCATGGTGGAGGAACCCACTTCGCCGGCGATGGTTTTCTGCTTGAAGTAGCCCAGCGAGATATAGCCCCAGGTATCGCGGTTGAAGTCGATCAGCACCGTGTTGAAACGCGCGATGGCATCGAATAACTCGGCCATGTAATCGTGCGGCTCGATCTGCGTGGTGTAGGGGTTCCAGGCCAGGCCCAGCGAGGTGACGAACTGCTCGGCGTTGGCCTGCCAGTCGACATCCGGGTAGGCGGCCAGGTGGGCATTGTAGTTACCCACGGCGCCGTTGATCTTGCCCAGGCACTCGATGCCGGCGAGTTGCTGCAGCTGGCGACGCAGGCGCGCGACCACGTTGGCCAGTTCCTTGCCCATGGTGGTGGGGCTGGCGGTCTGGCCGTGGGTGCGCGAGAGCATGGCCTGGTCGGCGTGCTCCCGTGCCAGCGCGGCGAGGGCCTCGGTCACCCCGTGCATCTCCGCCTGCAGTACGCTGAGGCCGTCGCGCAGCATGAGCGCGTGGGACAGGTTGTTGATGTCCTCGGAGGTGCAGGCAAAGTGCACGAATTCCTCGATGGCTTCCAACTCGGCATCGCCGGCGAAGCGCTCCTTGAGGAAGTACTCCACTGCTTTCACGTCGTGGTTGGTAGTGGCTTCGATGTCCTTGATGCGCCGCGCATCGACCTCGCTGAACTGGTCGAGGATGACAGCCAGCTGCTTGCGGGCGGCTGGCGACAGGGCCGGCACCTCGGGAATGCCGGGATGCGCCGCGAGACACTCCAGCCAGCGCACCTCGACCAGCACGCGGCGCTTGATCAGCCCGAATTCGCTGAACACCTCGCGCAGGGCGCGGGTCTTGCCGGCGTAACGGCCGTCAATAGGGGAGATGGCGGTGAGTGCAGAGAGGTCCATGCTCGGCTCCGGAAATCGCAGGGGGGCGGATTTTACACTACCGGGAGATTGCGCGACAGCGCCTGGCTGGTCTGCAGTAACTGCTTGCGCTGGAACAGCAAACGCCAGCGTCGACCACCCAGCTGGCGCCAGAGGAAGGCGGAGCGAATCCCCGCCAGCAGCAGGGCGCGGATGATGTCGGCGTTGCCCTCGTCGCGCAGGTGCTGCTCGCTGCCGGTGACCTTGATGCGGTAGCGTAACTGGCTCAGCGTATCCTGGTAGATGCCGGAGACGCTGTGGCAGATGGCGCCGACATGGGAGGCGAAGTGCTCGGCGCGAAAGCTGGCGTGCTCCAGTCGCGAGTGCACAACGGACATCATCTCCGGGCTGGCAGCGAACTTGCGCTCGAGGTAGAGAAGGTTGAACACGTAGCGGGTCACGTCGCGGTTCTCCGCCTCGTCGCGATTGGCGAGCATCGCGGAGAGGTTGATCAATCCCAGCTTGACCCCGGCGATGCCGCCGTAGACCTCGGCCACGTCCGAGGCGTCGAAGGTGAACAGGCTGTGCATCGACGACTCCAGGAATTCCACGGGATAGGTACCCGTACGCGATACCTGGTCGACGATGCGCGCCGCCTGGGTGACCCCGGCCAGCGCCAGGGTCTGCTTCTCGATGCTTGTCAGTTCCCTGCCCACGCTACGCGGCCTGTTCTATCACGCCGCCGCCCAAACAGCGCTCGCCATCGTAGAAGACGACGGACTGTCCCGGCGTCACCGCGCGCTGTGGCTCGGCGAAATCGACCCGATAACCGTCGCCCTCGCGTTGCACGGTGCAGGCCTGGTCCGGCTGGCGGTAGCGCACCTTGGCCTGGCACTGCAGCGGGAGGGTGGGGGGCTCGCCGGCGACCCAGTAGATATCGCCGGTGGCCAGGCTGTCGCTGAACAGTGCGGGGTGGTCGTTGCCCTGGGCCACCAGCAGCACGTTGCGTTCCAGGTCCTTGCCCACCACGTACCAGGGCGCGTCGCCGTGCTCGGCCAGGCCGCCGATACCCAGGCCCTGGCGCTGGCCGATGGTGTGGTACATGAGTCCCTGGTGGCGGCCCAGGCACTCGCCGTCCAGGGAGTGGATCTCGCCGGGCTTGGCGGGCAGGTATTGCTCGAGGAAATCCTTGAAGCGGCGCTCGCCGATGAAACAGATGCCGGTGGAGTCTTTCTTCTTTGCCGTGGCCAGTTCGTGCTTCTCCGCGATGGCGCGCACCTCGGGTTTTTCCAGTTCGCCCACCGGGAACAGCGAGTCGGCCAGTTCGCTGTGGCCCACCGCGTGCAGGAAGTAGCTCTGGTCCTTGTTCGGGTCCAGTCCCTTGAGCAGGGTGGCGCCGGTGTCGTCCTCGCCGCGGCGCACGTAGTGACCGGTGGCGATGAGGTCGGCGCCGAGCATGCGCGCGTAGTCGAGAAAGGCCTTGAACTTGATCTCCCGGTTGCACAGGATGTCCGGGTTCGGCGTGCGCCCGGCACGGTATTCCGCCAGGAAATGCTCGAAGACGTTGTCCCAGTATTCCGCGGCGAAGTTGGCGCCGTGCAGGGTGATGCCGAGCTTGTCCGCCACCGCCTGGGCGTCGGCGAAATCCTCTTTCGCGGTGCAGTACTCGGTGCCGTCGTCCTCCTCCCAGTTCTTCATGAACAGGCCTTCCACGGCGTAGCCCTGCTCGCGCAGCAGCAGTGCGGCAACAGAAGAATCCACACCGCCGGACATGCCGACGATGACCTTGGTGGAAGCGTTGAGGCTCATCCGTATACGAGGTCCAACGGGCCACACAGGCCCTTGCGATATTGCTCGATGGCCGCCAGTACCAGCGGGCTGCGCAGTTTAGCAGAATTGGCCTCGATTTCCTCGTAGCTGAGCCAGTGCACAGCGTGGATATCCGGGTCCAGCGTTGCCCCGGGAACGGCGCGCACGGGGCGGGCAAGGAAGGTGGTGCGGTAGTACACCGTGCCGTTGCGCGCGTTGTACAGCGCCATGCCGAGCACACCGGTGAGTTCCACTTCCCAGCCGGTCTCCTCCAGGGTCTCGCGCAGGGCGGCCTCGCGCAGGTTCTCGCCGGGGTCGAGGTGCCCGGCGGGCTGGTTGAACACCATCTCACCGGTGCTCTTGTCGCGCTCCTCGACCATCAGGAAGAGACCGTCGCGCTCGACCACGGTGGCCACGGTGACGTGGGGCGGCCAGTCGCTCATCGGCGGTGTCCTCGACCGGGGGCAGAGCCCTTTCTCCTTCTCGCGCGTGAAGCACCGGGGTCAGAGCCCTTTTTCCTCCCCGCGTGCGGGGAGGAAAAAGGGCTCTGACCCCTCTCGTGTACGAAGACGCGGCGGTGTTCGCCGGGCTGCAGGCCATCCAGTGTCCAGTCGCCCACTGCCCAGCGCACCAGGCGCAGGGTGGGAAAGCCCGCTGCGGCAGTCATGCGCCGCACCTGGCGGTTGCGACCCTCGCGAATAGCGAGTTCGAGCCAGCTGTCTGGAACCGTCTTGCGTGTGCGCACCGGGGGTTGGCGCGGCCACAGGGTGGGCGGCTCGATGCGCCGGGCCCGGGCGGGCAGGGTGGGGCCATCGCTGAGTTCCAGGCCGCGCTCCAGGCTGGCCAGTGCGGCGGCGTCGATCACGCCCTCGACCTGCACCCGGTAGGTCTTCCACAGCTTGTGGCGCGGGTTGGCGATACGCTGTTGCAGGCCGCCGTCATCGGTGAGTAAAAGCAGCCCCTCAGAGTCGTAGTCCAGCCGGCCGGCGGCGCGAAATCCCGGCGCGTCGAGGTAATCGGCGAGGGTGGCGCGACCGTCGCTGTCGGTAAACTGGCTGAGCACCTGGAAGGGCTTGTTGAACAGCAGGAGTTCCGCCACAGATCAGTCCGCGGTGCTGAAATTGACCGGTGAGAGGTCAGAAAACGCGGCTTTCATGCTACAATGCCGGCCGCTTCGTCCGGGGCACCCGACCGGATCCCCCTGCCATCCAGATAACCCAAGCAGCATTGGAGTAAACATATGGGCTATAAGCATATCCAGATTCCGTCTGAGGGTGAGAAGATCACCGTCAATGCCGATTTCAGTCTGACCGTTCCGGACAATCCTATCATTCCTTACATCGAAGGTGATGGTATCGGCGTGGATATCAGCCCGGTAATGATCGACGTGGTCGACGCGGCTGTCGAGAAAGCCTATGGCGGCAAGAAGAAAATTTCCTGGATGGAGATCTACACCGGCGAAAAGGCCGCCGAGATGTACGACGGCGACTGGTTCCCCGAGGAGACCCTGGACGCGATCAAGGAATACTCAGTGGGCATCAAGGGCCCCCTGACCACCCCGGTCGGCGGCGGCTTCCGCTCCCTGAACGTGGCCCTGCGCCAGGAACTGGACCTCTACACCTGCCTGCGCCCGGTGCGCTGGTTCGAGGGCGTGCCCTCGCCGGTGAAGGATCCCGGCGCCTGCAACATGGTGATCTTCCGCGAGAACTCCGAGGACATCTACGCCGGCATCGAGTACAAGGCCGATTCCGAGGAAGCCAAGAAGGTCGTCGATTTCATCATCAATGAAATGGGCGCCACCAAGATCCGCTTCCCCAACAACGTCGGCATCGGCATCAAGCCGGTCTCCGAGGAAGGCACCAAGCGCCTGGTGCGCAAGGCCATCCAGTACGCCATCGACCAGGACCTGCCCTCCGTGACCCTGGTGCACAAGGGCAACATCATGAAGTTCACCGAAGGCGCCTTCCGCGACTGGGGCTATGAACTGGCCCAGGAAGAATTCGGCGGCGAACTGCTCGACGGCGGCCCCTGGGTGTCCATCAAGAACCCGAACACCGGCAAGGAGATCGTCATCAAGGACGTCATCGCCGACGCCATGCTGCAGCAGATCCTGACCCGCCCGAAAGACTACAGCGTGGTCGCCACCCTGAACCTGAACGGTGACTACCTGTCCGACGCGCTGGCCGCCCAGGTCGGCGGCATCGGCATCGCGCCGGGCGCCAACCTGTCCGACACCGTGGCACTGTTCGAGGCCACCCACGGCACCGCGCCGAAGTATGCCGGCCAGGACAAGGTCAACCCGGGCTCGCTGATCCTCTCCGCCGAGATGATGCTGCGCCACCTGGGCTGGAACGAGGCCGCGGACCTGATCATCAACGGCATGAACGGCGCCATCCAGGCCAAGACCGTCACCTACGACTTCGAGCGCCTGATGGACGGGGCAACCCTGCTGTCCTGCTCCGAGTTCGGCAAGGCCGTGGTCGACGCCATGTAAGCCAGGCCCAGCGCCTCAACGCAAAAAGGCCCACATCAGTGGGCCTTTTTTTTGCCGCGCGCGTAGCAACAAATGCGCTGCGGTTAGCCGACAATATCACTACAAAACGGGCCCCTTGTCCAGTTTGCGGCCCCTTGAAAACCCGAGTATTGTACATATGTCCACTAGTGAACCCGCGACCATTTTGCAGAGCAGGCCCGTGAGATATATCCGCCCCGGCAACGGCTGGCGTATGGGCGACCAGGAGCAGCGCGAAGGCGAAGGCGATACCGCGCTCAAGGAGTCCAGGCCGGAACTCAAGAGACCACCCCTGTACAAGGTGGTGCTGATCAATGACGACTACACCCCCATGGAGTTTGTGGTCGAAGTGCTGGAAATCTTTTTCCGCATGAACCGCGAGCAGGCGACCCACGTCATGCTCACCGTACATACACAGGGCAAGGGTGTCTGCGGCATCTTCACCCGCGACATCGCCGAGACCAAGGCAGCCCAAGTCAACCAGTACGCGCGGGAGCACGAGCACCCGCTGCTGTGCGAGATCGAGGCCTCGGAGGGCTAGTCCGACGAGACCAATTCGTGTGAAAAGGCCCAGGCGGCCGGGAGTGGTATATGCTGAGTAAAGACCTGGAACAGTCCCTGAACGATGCATTCCGCGGGGCCAGGGCCAAGCGACACGAGTTCATGACGGTGGAGCACCTGCTGCTCGCACTGCTCGACAACAACGACGCCATCCGTGTACTCAAGGCCTGCGGTGCCGACATCGGCGCCCTGCGCGGCGACCTGGTCGAATTCGTCGATGCCACCACGCCGCTGATCCCCGAAGACCAGGCCGAGCGCGACACCCAACCCACCCTCGGTTTCCAGCGGGTACTGCAGCGCGCCGTGTTCCACGTGCAGAGCTCCGGCAAAAGCGAGGTCACCGGCGCCAACGTGCTGGTAGCGATCTTCAGCGAGTCCGAGAGCCAGGCAGTATTCTTCCTCAAGACCCAGAGCGTGGCCCGCCTCGACGTGGTCAACTACATCACCCACGGCATCTCCAAGGTGTCCGGGGAGGGCGAGTCCAGCGAGCCGGACCCGGCTGCCGAGGCCGAGAACGCCCCGCGCGACGACGGCGAGGGCAACCCGCTGGACAACTTTGCCACCAATCTCAACAAGGAAGCGGCCCAGGGCAATATTGACCCGCTGATCGGCCGCGCGCCCGAGGTCGAGCGGGTGGCACAGATCCTCGCCCGGCGGCGCAAGAACAACCCGCTGCTGGTGGGTGAATCCGGTGTCGGCAAGACCGCCATCGTAGAGGGCCTGGCCAAGAAAATCGTCGATGGCGACGTGCCCGAAACGCTCAAGGATGCCGTGGTCTACTCCCTGGATCTCGGCTCGCTGTTGGCCGGCACCAAGTACCGGGGCGATTTCGAGAAGCGCTTCAAGGGCCTGCTCGCGGAGCTGAAAAAGCGCGATCACGCCATCCTGTTCATCGATGAAGTGCACACGATCATCGGCGCCGGCGCTGCTTCCGGCGGGGTCATGGACGCCAGCAACCTGCTCAAGCCGCTGCTCAGCTCGGGCAAGCTGCGCTGCATCGGTTCCACCACGTTCCAGGAATATCGCGGCATCTTCGACAAGGACCGCGCCCTGTCGCGCCGTTTCCAGAAAGTCGACGTGCTTGAGCCCAGCCCCGAGGACGCCTACAAGATTCTCAAGGGCCTCAAGTCGCGCTTCGAGGAGCACCACGGCCTGCGCTACACCGACAAGGCCCTGAAAGTTGCCACTAACCTCTCGGCGCGGTACATCACCGACCGCTTCCTGCCGGACAAGGCCATCGACGTGATCGACGAGGCCGGCGCCTACCAGCAGTTGCTGCCGGTGTCCAAGCGCAAGAAAGTGATTGGTGTCAGCGATATCGAGGCGGTCATCGCCAAGATCGCGCGTATCCCGCCGAAGACCGTCAGCTCGGACGAC
Source organism: Mangrovimicrobium sediminis (assembly GCF_004745945.1). Classification (GTDB taxonomy): domain Bacteria; phylum Pseudomonadota; class Gammaproteobacteria; order Pseudomonadales; family Halieaceae; genus Mangrovimicrobium; species Mangrovimicrobium sediminis. The sequence goes on from NZ_SRLE01000004.1 coordinate 262,166, forward strand.
AAGGAGGTACTGCAGCGGCTGGAGCAGAACCTGCGCATGGTGGTGTTCGGCCAGGACGCGGCAATCAGCAGCCTGGCGACGTCGATCAAAATGGCCCGCGCCGGCCTGCGCTCAGGCGACAAGCCGATCGGCTCGTTCCTGCTCGCCGGCCCCACTGGCGTGGGCAAGACCGAGGTCACCAAACAACTGGCACGCCAGCTGGGCCTGGAGCTGATCCGCTTCGATATGTCCGAGTACATGGAGCGCCATACCGTGTCCCGCCTGATCGGCGCACCCCCCGGCTATGTCGGTTTTGACCAGGGCGGCCTGCTGACCGACGCGGTGACCAAGCACCCGCACGCCGTGGTGCTGCTCGACGAAATCGAAAAGGCCCACCCGGAAGTCTTCAACTTGCTGCTGCAGGTGATGGACCACGGCACCCTGACCGACAATAACGGGCGCAAGGCGGATTTCCGCAACGTGATCCTGGTCATGACCACCAACGCCGGCGCCGAGAACATCAGTCGCCGCACCATCGGTTTCACCCACCAGGACCACACCACGGACGCCATGGAAGCGATCAACCGCATGTTCACCCCGGAATTCCGCAACCGGCTGGATTCCATCGTGCAGTTCGAGCCGCTGGGCGAGGATGTCATCCTCACCGTGGTCGACAAGTTCCTCACCGAACTGCAGGGCCAACTCGACGAGAAGAGCGTCACCCTTGATGTCGACGAAGATGCCCGCCTGTGGCTGGTGGAGAAGGGCTACGACCGGCACATGGGTGCGCGCCCAATGGAGCGCGTAATCCAGGAGCACATCAAGAAGCCGCTGGCGGAAATGGTGTTGTTCGGCGAACTCGCGCGCACAGGGGGGATCGCCCTGGTCACCCTGAACAAGGCGGAAGATCGCCTCGAGGTGCAGGTGAAGGAGGAAGAGTCGGTGCTGGAGGAGAGCCAGGCCTGATTCGGCGTCCGCGCTGCGGCGAAAGCCCGGCGCGGATTATCTCTCGCGGTAGGTGATGCGGCCTTTGGTCAGGTCGTAAGGTGTGAGTTCCACACGAACCTTGTCGCCGGTGAGAATGCGAATGTAGTTCTTGCGCATCTTGCCGGAGATATGAGCCGTTACCACATGGCCGTTCTCCAGTTGGACACGGAAAGTGGTGTTTGGGAGGGTGTCGATGACCTCGCCCTCCATTTCAATCTGGTCTTCCTTTGCCATTCTATTGGCAGTCCTCTATCAGAAACCGGGGCGCATTTTGCCCTAAACACGCGCTCGATTCTACCTTAAGACTGCCAGGTGATGGGAAAAGCCGGACTCAGACCAGGGCGGTCCAGCGACCGTTGACGTAAAGTTCCAGGGGACGGTACTCGGACTTGTAGGCCATTTTGCGGCAGTCCTTGATCCAGTAACCGAGGTACAGGTAGTCGAGTTCCATCGCCGCGGTCTTCTCGATCTGCCAGAGAATGGCGTAGCGGCCGAGGCTGCGCTTGACTGCGCCGGGGTCGAAGAAGGTGTAGATCGCCGAGAGGCCGTCGAGCAGCTCGTCGACAACGGAAATAGCGGTGAGCTTGCCCTGATCGTAAAAGCGGTAGTAGCGGGTGCACTCCCAGGCGTTGTTGAGGAACGACAGATACTGTTCCCGGTCCGGGGGATACATGTCGCCATCGGAGTGGCGGCGTTCGATGTAGCGGCGGTAGAGATCGAAGGCGGCGGCATCGCGGATATCCCCGGTGCACTCCACTTCGAGGTCGCTGTTGCGGTTCAGTGTCCGCCGTTGGGTGCGGTTGGCGACGAAATCCCGCACTGGGATACGCGCCGGGATACAGGCCTGGCAATGGCTGCAGTGCGGGCGGTACAGGTGGTTGCCGCTGCGGCGGAAGCCGAGTACGGAGAGGTTGCTGTAAAGGGCCTGGTCGACTTCCTGCCGCGGATCGACAAACAGCGTCGTGGCTTCCCGGTTTTCCAGGTAGCTGCAGCTATGGGGGTAGGTTGTGTAGACCTTGAGGTCCCGCAGTGAAGACGTCACAACAGTTCTCCGCATGTAGGCGGGAGTCGCCACACATTTAAATCGTGCGCCACATCGATTGTTTCGTCAAGCAAGCGTTCGAAATCTTCCCTGCAAATGTTTTGCGCGCCCAAAGAGTTGAGATGCTGGCTCTCAACCTGGCAGTCGATGACACGAAATCCACCGCGCCGAATGATGTCCACCAGCGCTACCAGGGCCACCTTGGACGCGTCGGTTTCACGGCTGAACATGGACTCGCCGAAGAAACTGCGGCCGACGGCGAGGCCGTACAAGCCGCCCACCAGTTCGCCGTGGGCGTCGAGCACTTCGATTGAATGTGCGTGCCCCAGCGCGTGCAGGTCGCAGTAGGCGCCGAGCATGGCCGGGCCGATCCACGTGCCCAGGCCGTCCTTGCGCAGTTGCGCACACTCGCGCATCACGTGCTCGAAACGCTGGTCCACCGCCAGGGAGAAACAATCGCTGCGCAGGGTTTTGCGCAGGGAACGCGAGATATGCAGGTTCTCCGGGAACAGCACCGAGCGCGGGTCCGGCGTCCACCACAATACCGGCTGGGGTTCCTCGAACCAGGGAAAGATGCCGCGCCGGTAGGCCCCGAGCAGGCGCTCGGGGGAGAGTTCGCCACCCACGGCGAGCAGCCCGCTGGGATAATCCAGCGCTTCGCTGCTCGGCGGGAAATCTTCGCCGCCCTGGAGTTGGCGGAGGTAGCGCATGCCTTTATTGAAGCAGAAAACGCCGCCGCCGAGGAGGCGTGTGCGGCTTACAGGTTGTCGAGGTACTTCTCCGCATCCAGCGCCGCCATGCAGCCGAAACCGGCGGAGGTCACCGCCTGGCGGTAGATGTGGTCGCCGACGTCACCGGCGGCGAATACGCCGGGCACGCTGGTCGCCGTGGCGTTGCCCTCGAGGCCGCTGCGGATGACGATGTAGCCGTCCTTCATGTCCAGCTGACCGGCGAAAATATCCGTGTTCGGCTTGTGGCCGATGGCGACGAAAACGCCCGCGAGGTCGACGTCGCTGGTGCTGTCGTCTTTGACGTTGCGCACGCGCATACCGGTCACGCCGCTGTCATCACCCAGCACCTCGTCGAGAACGTGGTTCCACAGGATGGTGACCTTGCCTTCCTTCTCCTTGGCGAACAGCCGGTCCTGCAGCACCTTCTCCGAGCGCAGGGCGTCGCGGCGGTGCACCACAGTGACGTGGCTGGCGATGTTGGCCAGGTACAGGGCTTCCTCGACGGCGGTGTTGCCGCCGCCGATTACGGCGACTTCCTTGCCGCGATAGAAGAACCCGTCGCAGGTGGCGCAGGCGCTGACGCCCTTACCCATGAAGGCTTCCTCGGAGGGCAGGCCGAGGTATTGCGCGGAGGCGCCGGTGGCGACGATCAGGGCGTCGCAGGTGTAGCTGCCGCTGCCCTTGAGCTTGAAGGGCCGGCTGGAGAGGTCCACTTCCTCGATATGGTCGAACAGCACCTCGGTGCCGAAGCGCTCGACGTGGGCCTGCATGTTGGTCATCAGTTCGGGGCCCTGCAGTTCCGCGTGTCCGCCGGGCCAGTTCTCTACCTCGGTGGTAGTGGTCAACTGGCCGCCCTGTTGCATCCCGGTGATGACCACCGGCTGCAGGTTGGCGCGCGCCGCGTAGACTGCCGCGGTATAGCCGGCGGGGCCGCTACCAAGGATGATCAGGGGAATATGGCGTACATCACTCATCAACAGGGTTCCTTCTGCACAGGGAGGTTGCGCCCGGGCCTGGCGGGCGTGTCGGGGAATCAGGTTACCTCTATGGGGGCGCCCTATGTTACTTTAAAGCCCGTCCGTCGGCAAAGTCCCGACGCGCTCGAATTATGCCCTATAAGCCTTTGATAATTCTCATAAATTGGGGGACAATACTCCCTTTCCGGAAAGCCTGCTGAAGGGCGGGCCGGCACTGCGGTAAGGGGCGTGGGAAAGGACAGCAACGGCGTGGCAGAAACGACCAACACCGAACACCTGATGGCGACGCGCCTGCGCGAGGGCGCGTTCATCGGCATCAGCGCGGTTTGCCTGTACCTGATGCTGGCGCTGTTCACCTACAGCCCGCGCGACCCGGGCTGGTCGGCCAGCGGCATGGGTGGCGGTATCGCCAATCTCGGCGGCCCGACCGGCGCGTGGCTGGCGGATGTGTTCTTTTCCCTGGTCGGCTACGCCGCCTACCTGTTCCCGCTCATGCTCGCCTATCGCGCACTGGTCATCCTCCTCGAACGCAAGGAGGCGAAGGCCTTCGACTGGGTGATCCTCGGCATCCGTGCCCTCGGGCTGGTGCTGGTCATGGTGGCCGGCACTGCGCTCGCGGCGCTCAACGACCTCGGCAGCTCCGGCCTGCCGCAGGGCGCCGGCGGCATCCTCGGCCAGGCCATCGGCGGTTCCTTCGAGGTGGCTTTCAGCGCGGTGGGCAGCCGGCTGATCCTGCTCGCGGTGTTCCTGTTCGGCATCACCATCTTTACCGACCTGAGCTGGCTTGGGCTGATGGACCGCCTGGGCGGCTGGGCACTGCGCGCTTTCAGCGCCAGCCGCGAGTGGATCACGCGCACCCTGGATGAACTGAAGGACCGCCGCGCACGGGAAAAGGCCGTCGAAGCGCGCAAGGTGGTTATCGAGGAACACGTCGAGAAGGAGCGCAAGCGCAAGCCGCCGAAGATCAAGCCCCTGAAACCCAAGCCCGAACCCTCTGAACGGGCGGAAAAGGAGCGCCAGCAGCCGCTGTTTGATGCGCCCATCACCGGCGAACTGCCGCCGCTGGAACTGCTGGACCCGGACAGCAAGGATCCGGAACAGGGCTACTCCCAGGAGGCATTGGAGGCACTGTCCCGCCTGCTCGAACTCAAGCTGGCTGACTTCGGGGTGACCGCCGAGGTGGTTGCGGTCTACCCCGGGCCGGTGATCACGCGTTTCGAGATCCAGCCGGCGGCAGGGGTCAAGGTTTCGCGCATCTCCAACCTGGCCAAGGACCTTGCGCGCTCGCTGGCGGTGATCTCGGTGCGCGTGGTCGAGGTCATCCCGGGCAAGTCCGTGGTCGGCATCGAGATTCCCAACGAGCACCGCGAGGTGGTCAACTTCCGCGAGGTGCTCTCGTCGCGTGCCTTCGACCAGTCCAAGTCGCCACTGACACTCGCGCTCGGCCACGATATTTCCGGCCAGCCGGTATGTGCGGACCTCGCCAAGATGCCCCACCTGCTGGTGGCGGGCACCACCGGTTCGGGCAAGTCCGTCGGCGTCAACGCCATGCTGCTCAGCCTGCTGTACAAGTCCGGCCCGGAGGACGTGCGCCTGATCCTGGTTGACCCGAAGATGCTCGAGCTGTCGGTCTACGACGGCATCCCGCACCTGCTCACGCCGGTGATCACCGACATGAAGGACGCCGCCAACGGCCTGCGCTGGTGCGTGGCGGAGATGGAGCGGCGCTACAAGCTGATGGCGGCCCTGGGCGTGCGCAACCTCGGTGGCTACAACCGCAAGATTCTCGATGCCGAGAAGGCGGGAGCACCGATCCCGGACCCCCTGTGGAAGCCGGACCCGATATTCGCAGAGACCAACGAGGAGCAGACCCCGCCCAACCTGGAGAAGCTGCCCTCCATCGTGGTCGTCATCGACGAATTCGCCGACATGATGATGATCGTCGGCAAGAAGGTCGAGGAACTCATCGCACGCATCGCGCAGAAGGCGAGGGCGGCGGGTATCCACCTGATCCTCGCCACCCAGCGCCCCTCGGTGGATGTGATTACCGGCCTGATCAAGGCCAACGTGCCCACCCGCATCGCTTTTCAGGTCTCGTCCAAGATCGACTCGCGCACGATTCTCGACCAGGGCGGTGCGGAACAACTGCTCGGGCACGGCGACATGCTCTACCTGCCGCCCGGCTCCGGCGTACCCAATCGCGTGCACGGTGCCTTCGTCTCAGATGAGGAAGTGCACCGGGTGGTCGCCGACTGGCAGCGCCGCGGCGAACCGCTGTACATCGACGGCCTGCTCGACGAGGGTGGCCAGACCCCGGTCACCGCCGGCGAGCTGCAGGCCAGTGCCAGTGACGACGACGATGAGAGCGATGCCCTGTACGACGAGGCCGTGCACTACGTGACCAAGAGCCGGCGCGCGTCGATTTCCAGTGTCCAGCGCAAGCTGCGCATCGGCTATAATCGGGCCGCGCGCCTGATCGAGGCGATGGAAATGGCCGGCGTGGTCAGCGAGATGGGCAGCAACGGCCAGCGCGAGGTACTCGCGCCCCCGCCACCGGAAGACTGAGACACCTATGTACAAATACCTGCTCCTGGCGGCGCTCGCCCTGTGCCTGTTCGTCGGTATCGCCCGCTCGGAAGAAGCCCAAGATGCCAGCGCGCAGCTCGCCGGGCAACTGGACGCGCTGCACACCCTTGCCGGACAGTTCAGCCAGAGCCGCCTGCAGGCCGGCCCATCCGGGGAGCTGAGCCACAGCAGCGGCAGCTTCCGGCTGCTGCGCCCGAGTTTTTTCGCCTGGGACATCGAAAATCCGGACAGCCAGCTAGTCATCACCGACGGCGAGTACCTGTGGCACTACGACCGCGATCTCGAAACCGTGACCCGGCGCCCCCTGCGCAGCGAGCAGACCGCGACACCGTTGCAGGTACTTGCGGGTGATCGCGATGCGCTGCGCGAGCGTTACACGGTTTCCGCCACCGGCCGCGGCCGCTTCCAGCTGACACCGCGCGGCGAGGACACCGCATTTCGCCAGCTCACCCTGGTGTTCGCCGAGGGCCAGCTCGCCGGCATGGAAATTCTCGACAACCTCGGCCAGCAACTGCTGATCGAGTTCAGCGAACTCAGCTCACCGCCGCTCACTCCGGAGGACTTCCACTTCGTGCCGCCGGAGGGTGTGGACCTGCTCTACCATGAGCGGTGACCTGTTCGCAGCGCAGGGTTCGGGCTACCAGCCGTTAGCCGCCCGCCTGCGACCGCAGGACCTCGACGGCTACGTCGGCCAGCAACACCTGCTGGCGCCGGGCAAGCCCCTGCGCCGCGCCCTGGAGCAGCGCCAGCTGCACTCGATGATCTTCTGGGGTCCCCCCGGGGTGGGCAAGACGACCCTGGCGCGTATCGCCGCCCAGGCAGCGGATGCCGAATTCCTGCAGATTTCCGCCGTGCTGTCCGGGGTCAGGGAGATCCGCGAGGCGGTCGCGCGCGCCCGCGAGTTGAAGTCACTGGGGCGCGACACCGTCCTGTTCGTCGACGAGGTCCACCGCTTCAATAAATCCCAGCAGGACGCTTTCCTGCCCTACGTGGAGGACGGCACGCTGATCTTCATCGGTGCCACCACGGAGAACCCTTCCTTCGAGTTGAACAACGCGCTGTTGTCCCGCGCGCGCGTGTACAAGCTGCGTCCACTGGAACGCGAGGATATCCGCGCGGTGCTCGACAACGGCATCGCCGCACTGGAAACGCCGGTAGGCGCCGACCCTGATGTGCTGGACCTGCTCGCGGCCCAGGCGGACGGCGACGCCCGCCGCGCGCTCAACCTGCTTGAGCTGGCCGCGGACCTGGCTGTCGACGGGCGCATCGAAGAGACCACCGTGGCAGAAGTGCTGCAGGAATCCCTGCGCCGCTTCGACAAGGGCGGCGACGTGTTCTACGACCAGATCAGCGCCCTGCACAAGGCAGTGCGCGGCAGCGCCCCGGATGCCGCCCTGTACTGGTTCTGCCGCATGCTCGACGGCGGCTGCGACCCGCTGTACGTGGCGCGGCGCGTGGTGCGCATGGCCAGCGAGGACATCGGCAACGCCGACCCGCGCGCGCTGGGCATTGCCCTGGACGCCTGGCAGGTGCAGGAGCGACTGGGTAGCCCCGAAGGCGAACTGGCCATCGCCCAGGCCATCATCTACCTTGCCTGTGCGGCCAAGAGCAACGCCGTGTACACCGCCTACAATGCGGCACGCGCGGAAATCGCCCAGGGCGACAGCCAGGAGGTGCCGCTGCACCTGCGCAACGCGCCGACCCAGTTGTTGAAGTCCATGGATCACGGTGCAGACTACCGCTACGCCCACGATGAGGAGGGCGGATACGCCGCAGGCGAGAACTATTTTCCCGAGTCGCTGAAGGACCGCGTCTATTACCACCCGGTGGATCGCGGCCTGGAGCAGAAGATCCGCGAGAAGCTCGATTACCTGCGCAGCCGGGACAAAACCAGTACAATACGCCGCTACGATTGAGTCTCTCCCGACCGACATGAAATACCTCTTGTTCATCGCCCTGGGCGGGGCGTGCGGGGCGGTATCCCGCTACCTGCTCTCCAATTGGGCGCACGAGTTGTTCCAGGCGCGCTGGCCGGCGGGCACCCTGTTCGTCAACGCGCTGGGCTCGTTCTGTATCGGCGCGATTTTCGTGCTTATCGAGCGGCAGGTCCTGCATCCGGACTGGCGCAGCGTGTTGATGGTCGGCTTCCTCGGCGCGTTCACCACGTTCTCCACTTTCTCCCTCGATGTGATCGCACTGCTGGAACAGGGGCAACTCGCACCGGCGCTGGGCTACACCCTGGCCAGCGTGGTGCTCTGCGTGCTGATGACGGGACTCTCCATTCACCTCACCCGGGCGCTGGTCTAGCCTCAGGCGGACCCGCGCCGATCACCGGATTGGCAGTTACAGGAAACAACAACATGCTGGACATCAAGGCCGTCAGGCAGGACCCGCAAGCGGTAGCCGCGGTACTGAAAAAACGCGGATTCGACTTCGACGTGACACAGTTCGAGGCGCTGGACGCGCGCCGCAAGCAGGCGGACGTCGACAGCCAGAACCTGCTCGCCGAGCGCAAGGCGGCGTCCAAGCAGATCGGTGTGTTGAAGGCACAGGGCATGAGCATCGAGGAGGCCAAGGCCCAGGTCGAGGAGACCCTGCAGAAAATCGCTGGCCAGATCGACGCGGCGACCGCGGCGGCCAAGGACGTGCAGGCCGAGATCGAGGACCTGCTGCTGTCCGTGCCCAACCTGCTCGACGATGCCGTGCCCACGGGCGCCTCGGAGGATGACAACCGCGAGGTGAGCCGCTGGGGCGAGCCGCGCGCGTTCGACTTCGAGGTCCGCGACCACGTGAGCCTCGGCGAAGGCCTGGGCGACATGGACTTCGATACCGCCGGCAAGATCACCGGCTCGCGCTTCACCGTGATGTACGGCCCGCTGGCGCGCCTGCACCGCGCGCTGATCCAGTTCATGCTCGACCTGCATACGAACGAACACGGTTACCGCGAGATCTACGTGCCGTACATCGTCAACCGCGACTCCCTGCGCGGCACCGGCCAGCTGCCCAAATTCGCCGAGGACCTGTTCCGCCTGGAGGGCGAGCAGGGCTACTACCTGATTCCCACCGCCGAGGTGCCGGTGACCAACGTCGCCCGCGAGCGAATCTTCGAGGATGCGGAACTCGGCGAGGAGGGCGTGCGCTTCGCCTGCCACACCCCGTGTTTTCGCAGCGAGGCGGGCAGCTACGGCCGCGACACCCGCGGCATCATCCGCCAGCACCAGTTCGAGAAGGTCGAACTGGTGCAGATGGTGCGCCCGGCGCAGTCGGATGCCGCACTGGAGGCGCTGACCGGCCATGCAGAAACGGTGCTGCAGCGGCTGGAGCTGCCCTACCGCAAAGTCATCCTGTGCAGCGGCGATATCGGCTTCTCGGCGCGCAAGACCTACGACCTCGAGGTCTGGCTGCCGGCCCAGGACACCTATCGCGAGATCTCCTCCTGCAGCAACTTCGGCGACTTCCAGGCCCGCCGCATGCAGGCGCGCTGGCGCAATCCCGAGACCGGCAAGCCCGAACTCCTGCACACGCTCAACGGCTCCGGCCTGGCGGTCGGCCGCACCCTGGTGGCGATCATGGAGAACTACCAGCAGGCGGATGGCAGCATCAGTGTGCCGCAGGCCCTGCGTCCCTACCTCGGTGGGCTGGAAAGCCTGACCGCCTGACATGCGCTACCTGCCCGTCTGCCTGGACCTGCATGGTGCCCGGGTCACCCTGGTGGGTGCCGGCACGGTGGCTACACGCAAGGCGCGCCTGCTGGCGCGGGCCGGCGCGCAATTGCAGGTGGTGGCGCCGGACATCGCGCCGGGGCTGACGCAATTGCTGACCGAACACGGCGGGCACTGGCGCGAAGGGGAGTACCGGGACGCGGACCTGGAAGGCAGCGCGCTGGCAGTCGCGGCGACGCCCTCGTCCGCGGTGAACGCGCAGGTCTCGCGCGACGCAACGGCCAGGGGCCTGCCGGTCAACGTGGTTGACTCGCCGGACCTGTGCACGTTTATCTTCCCTTCGATCGTCGATCGCGACCCGTTGATCATCGCGGTCAGCTCCAGCGGCCAAAGCCCGGTGCTGGCGCGCCTGATGCGCCGCAAGATCGAATCCCTCGTACCCGCAGCCTACGGTCGCCTGGCGCGTTTCGCCGGGCGGCTGCGCGATACGGTCAAGACGGCGATTCCGGCGGATACGCCGCGCCGCCTGTTCTGGGAGCAGGTGATGGAGGGCGCCATCGCCGAGCAGGTGCTGGTAGGGCGGGAGGAGCGCGCCCAGGCCATGCTCGAGGAGCGGCTGGCGGATACCGAACGCCTGTACACCGGTGAGGTCTACCTCGTCGGTGCCGGACCCGGCGACCCGGACCTGATGACCTTCAAGGCGGTGCGCCTGCTGCAGAGCGCCGATGTCGTCCTCTACGATCGCCTGGTATCCGAACCCATTCTGGAAATGGCGCGCCGCGACGCGAAGATGATCTATGTCGGCAAGCAGCGAGACGACCACGCGGTGCCGCAGGAGCAGATCAACCAGCTATTGTTGGAACTGGCGCTGGCCGGCAACCGCGTGGTGCGCCTGAAGGGCGGTGACCCGTTCATTTTCGGCCGCGGGGGAGAGGAGATCGACCAACTGGCGGCGCACCAGGTGCCGTTCCAGGTGGTGCCGGGAATCACCGCCGCCTCGGGTGCCGCCTGCTACGCGGGGATTCCACTGACCCACCGCGACCACGCCCAGTCCGTGCGTTTTGTCACCGGGCACCGCCGCGATGGCAGCCTGGACCTGCCCTGGGAATCGTTCCGCTCGAGCAACGAGACGCTGGTGTTCTACATGGGGCTGGTGGGACTGCCGGAGATCTGCGCGCAGCTTATCGCCCACGGCCGCCGGCCGGAAACGCCTGTGGCGCTGGTGGAACGCGCAACCTTCGCAGAGCAGCGGGTTTTGGCGGGTACCCTGCAGGACATGCCGGCGATCGTGGAGCGGGAACAGCCACGTGCGCCGACCCTGATCATCGTCGGCGACGTGGTGAAATTGCGCGATTCCCTGGCCTGGTTCGGCGGGGGTGCCGAACCGGCTTAATTCTCGGGCTGCTCCGGGGTGTGCATGGCGTAGCGCTGCTGCTTCAGCACCAGGGCGTCGACCAGTACATTGCCGGCCTCGGACAGCAGGACATCGTCCGCTTCCTCTTCGGAGGCTTCAGCGTCGGCATCTTCCTCTGCGGCCTCTTCGGCCGCTGCGAGGCTGTCGCCATCCTCTTCGTCGGCCTCCTCTTCAAGCTCCTTCAGGGGCTCTTCGCCGATGGCCACGCGGTGCTTGTTCTCGATCGCCAGGGCGTCCGCCTTCTGCTTGTCGCGCAGGGCAATACGCTTGGCCTCGTTGAGCGGCAGTTCCTTCAGGTCGCGGGTTTGCGCGGCGAGATCGATCTGGTCTTCGAGGAAGATGAAGTCCGGGTTGTGCTGGCTGCGCTCCTGGAACATCTCGGTGAGTCGCGGCAGCACGGTGCTCAGGTCGTCGTAGCGGCGGTGGCGCACCGGGTTGATCTGATCCCAGGGCAGGGCGTGGTCCAGCGCGCTCTCGCCGATTTCGGAATCGTCGTACAGCGAGGGGAACTCGACGTCGGGGATGACGCCGCGGTGCTGCGTGCTGTCGCCGGAGATGCGGTAGAACTTGCTCTCGGTGATTTTCAGCTGACCCTCGGTAAGCGGCACCAGGGTCTGCACCGTGCCCTTACCGAAGGAGCGGTCACCGACGATCAGTCCGCGCTCGTAGTCCTGGATGGCACCGGCGAAAATCTCCGAAGCAGAGGCGGACAGGCGGTTGATCAGCACCGCCAGCGGGCCCTCGTAGTAACCGCTCTTGACCCGCTTGCCGTCGCGCCATACCCGGCGTGAGGAGTGGCGGATCTGCACGGTGGGGCCGTACTCAATGAACAGTCCGGTGAGTTCGTTGGCCTCCTGCAGGGAACCGCCGCCGTTGTTGCGCAGGTCGATGACCAGCCCGTCGATGCCTTCGGACTGCAACTCGTCGAGCAGCACGCTGACGTCGCGGGTGGTGCTCTTGTATTCCGGGTCGCCGCGGCGCATGGCTTCAAAGTCGATATAGAAAGCCGGGATATCGATAACCCCGATACGCAGGGTCTGGTCGCCGTTGGGGATCTCGAGGATTTTCTTCTGCGCGGCCTGTTCCTCAAGTTTCACCTCGTTGCGCACGATGGTGATCATCTTGCGCTCGTCGGTGGCGGCGGATTTCGCCGGGATGACCTGCAGGCGTACGGTGGAGCCTTTCGGTCCGCGGATCAGGTCGACCACGTCGTCCAGGCGCCAGCCGATAACATCCACCACTTCGCCGTCGTCGCCCTGGGCAACACCGACGATGCGGTCCGAGGGGTGCAGCTCACCCTGTTTGTCCGCGGGGCCCTTGGGCACCAGGCGCGAGACCTTGGTGAACTCGTCCTCAGACTGTAGCAGGGCGCCGATGCCCTCCAGCGAGAGGCTCATGCTGATGTTGAAATTTTCCGAGCGGCGCGGCGAGAAGTAATTGGTGTGCGGGTCGTACAGCTCGGTCAGCGCATTGGCGTAGATCTGGAACACGTCGTGGCTGTTGTACTGTTTCACCCGCTTGAGCTGGTTGCGGTAGCGGCTGACCAGCGTTTCCGGGATTTCCTCGGCGGGCTTGTCCGCCATGCGCAGGCTGAGCACCTGGTTCTTCAGGTGCTTGCGCCAGCGGTCGTCGAGTTCGGCTGCGCTGGACGCCCATTCACGGGCCTCCGGGTCGAGTTCGTAGTTCTCGTCCACGGTGAAGTCCATGGCGGCCACCAGCGCCGGCATGTCGTCGATCAGACCCTGCAGGCGGGCCTCGAGGCGCTCCTGGAAGCGGTTAAAGATAGCGTAGCCGGCATCCAGGTTGCCTTTGGGCAGCTGATCGTCCATCTGTGTGCGGTACTTCTGGAACTCGGCGATGTCCGCGGCGGTGAGGAACATCTTGCCGCCATCCAGGGCATCGATGTACGCGTCCAGGTGCTGGGCGGACAAGGTGTCATCATAGTGCTGCTTCGAGTAGTGGCGCTCCTCGAGTTGCTCCACCAGTTCGGCGATGGTGTCGCGTTGGGCATCGGTGTAGTCAATGCTGGCGGCCGCGGGGAGAGCGAACAGCGACAGGCCGAGCGCGAAAAGGCTGGAGCGCATCAGGCCCCGAACGGCGGGAAAGGCGTGCATATTCAAATCGAAGTTACCGAAAATTCAAGGAAATACAGCTAAAGGTACTCCCCGGCGAGGCGCGGTTCAAGCGCCTGTCGGGCTTTCCTGAGATTCCCCGGGAGCGGAAAAGTTCAGGCCCGGGAGGGGGTATAACCGCGGCCGTCTACCCACACCCGCAACGGGCGCCGCGCGTCGTCCAGGGCCAGCAGACAGGCCCGTGCGCCCGGGCGGATGCAACCCAGTTCCGCCTCCAGGCCGAGCGCAGTAGCCGGGTAGAGGGAGGCCATGCGCGCGGCCTCGAACCAGTCGATGTCGGCGAAGCGCGCCGCGTTGTCCACCGCGGAGAGCATGTCCAGGTCGGAGCCGGCGAGGGTGCCCGCGGCGGTGCGCAGGCAGCCGCCACGCGCCTCGATCTGTTCACCGTTCCAGGTAAACCGCTTGTTTTCGGCGCCCACCGTGGCCATGGCGTCGGTGACCAGCAGCGCACCGCCCGGGGGTTTGGCGCGCAGGGCGACACGCAGCGCGGCGGGGTGACTGTGGTGGCCGTCGGCGATGATACCGAACCAGGCGCGATCGTCGCCCAACGCTGCACCCACCGCACCGGGTGCGCGGCTGGCCAGTGGGCTCATGGCGTTATACAGGTGTGTGAATCCGCGCAATCCCGCGTCCATGGCGGCCTGGGCCTGCTCATAGCTGGCCTCGGTGTGCCCGGCGGCGACGATCACACCGGCCCTGTGCAAGCGGCTGATGACCTGCGCGTCGCAGACTTCCGGTGCCAGCGTCACCAGGGTCACACCCCGCCGCGGTGCGCACAGGATGGACAGACCCTCCTCGTCGGGAGGGCGCAGGTGACCGCGGTCGTGGATGCCGCAGCGCCCAGGATTCAGGAAGGGCCCTTCGAAGTGGATGCCCAGTACACCGGGAATGTCCGCGGCAATCGCGGCATCCACCGCGGCGGCGGCTTCGCGCATCTTTGCATAGCTGTCGCTGATCAGGGTGGGCAGGAAGCCGGTAGTACCGAACCGGCGGTGCGCCGCGGCAATCGTGGCCAGGGACTCGACCGTGGGCGCATCGTTGAACTGTACGCCACCGCCGCCGTTGACCTGTAAATCGACAAAGCCGGGCAGCAGGGTGCCGCCCGCGAGGTCGAAGCGCGGGCAATCCTCCGGCAGCTTGTCCGCGGACAGTACTCCTTGGACCCGCCCCTCGGCGAGCAGGACACCCGCGGCATCGACCATTTGCTCACCGTCGAAGACCCTGGCGTTGACGATCAGCTCACCCATGAAAGCCCTGATTTCTCGAACCTAAAATCCATTAATATCAATCTATTATCTAGCTATTCTCGCGTATTTTCTTGCCCAAGAGAGATTTCTTCGACACGCCCCTGCGCGTCACCGGTAGAGAACCGGGCCACAAAACTGTCACGCAATTTGTTTTCCTCCCCAGCGACGGCCTCAATTTCCGTCAATTCAGGCCGAAAACAACAGCATACGCGCTCACCCTGGTTTTGAGGAGTAACGATGTTGGCTGCCGGACGCACGGGCATTCTCGCCTTCGCCACCCTGATTCTCATGCTTGCTGGCAGTGGTGCCGTGGCCATGAATCCTTTCTCGGTCCAGGGCTTCGGCACGCTGGGCGCCGTCTACAACACCACGGACAACGCCGGCTTTATTCGCGACCTCGGCCAGCCCAAGGGGGCAACCGGGTGGGAGACCGCCACGGACTCCATGGTCGGCCTGCAGCTCGCCTATCGCCCGAACGAGAAATTCGAGGCGGTCATCCAGGGAGTCAGTCGCTACAGCTACGACGATACCTTCCAGCCGCGCGTTTCCTGGGCGTTCATCAAATACCAGCTCACTCCGGATGTGGCGGTGCGCGCTGGCCGCCTCGGCTGGGATGCCTACATGCTCGCCGACTCGCGCAATATCGGCTACTCCTACCTGTGGGTCCGGCCGCCCATCGAGTATTTCGGCGCCCTGCAGTTCTCCCACCTGGACGGCGCTGATATCGAGGTACGCCATGCCTTTGGCGAGACTATCGCCTCGTTCAAGCTCTACGTGGGCCAGGCCGATGAAAAGCTGCCGCTACTGGATGACGGGGACCTGTTCGACCTAAAGGGCATCGAGGCCTATGGTGCACATCTTGGGCTGCAGACCCGCAACTGGTCACACCGGATTGGCGCCAGCCTCTACCACAACCCGAACTCCCTGCCGCCACCGTACTCGACGTTTACCGACCTGCTGCGGGCGACCGACGACCCGCTCGCTCCGGGGTTCGCCAACGACTTCGACATCGCCGGCTCAGACACCTACAACGTCAACTACAGCGTGGCCTACGACAACGGCGGGCTGCAGGCCCAGTTCCTGGCCAACCTGAGCCAGTCGAACAAGCGCATGATCTCCGATCACTACCAGTTGCTGGGCCTGCTCGGCTACCGCATCGGCCAGTTCACGCCCTACCTGATTTACACCGGCACCTGGCTGTACAACTTCGACGACAGCGTCGACCTTTCGCCAGATAACCCGCTGTATTTCGCCGGCGAGCTCCTGATCGAGTCGACGGACTGGGAACAACACAGCTGGAAAGGGGGAGTGCGCTTCGACTTCATGCCAAAGGCGGCGCTGAAGCTGCAGGTGGAACACATCCAGAGCGAGGGCTACCCCTCGTACTGGCGCGATGTCAAACCGGGTTGGGATGGAGACGCCGATGTTTTCAGCCTGACCGTCGACTTCATCTTCTAACGGCGGCCCGAGCATGAGCAGAGTAATCGTCGCTATCTTCCTGGTTCTCGCCACCTTCGCGGCGAAGCCGGCACTGGCCGAACTGGTAGTTATCGCGAACCCCGAAAGCGGGGTGACCGAACTCAGCCAGAACGAGGTCATCAACATCTACATGGGGCGCTACCAGAAACTCTCTTCCGGGGTCATCGCCTTCCCGGTAGACCTCGCCGACGCGCGCGAGCGCTTCTACAAGCGGCTGGTGGACAAGACCATCGCCGAGATCAACTCCTACTGGGCACGCCTGGTGTTTACCGGTCGCGCCTCGCCGCCGCGGCAGATGGGCAGCCGTGAGGAGGTGCTGGAAACCGTCGCCAGCAACCGTGGCGCCCTGGGTTACCTCGACGAGAGCGAGGTCAGCGGCAACGTGCTGATCGTCTTCCGCCTGCCCGCAGGACAGCCATGATGTTCGGCAATATGATGCACACCCGCCTCGCACTGCGCAGCTCGGCTTTCATGCTGCTGATCGTGTTCGTGGTGGGCGGCGTCTTCCTCAGCGTTGTCATTACGGTCACCCAGCACCAGGAAGAATCGCGACAGCATGACCGGCTGGAGGAATTGCTCAGCACAGTGGAGAGTACGGTCGGTATCGCCGCATTCCTGCAGGATCGTGAACTGGCGCGGGAAGTCGCCAGTGGTTTGATGAAGAACGCGACCATCAACGGCGTGGTCATTGAAGCGGATGGCGAGCAACTGGCCACCCAGTCGAAGCAACTCGAGGGTTATGTCGATATCAACGCCACCGGGGAGCACGGCTACGAGGCCATTGAGCGCGAGATCCGCTCGCCCTTCGACGCGAACGAGATCATCGGCCACATCGTGGTAGTCCCGGACGGCAGGGAGATCCAGAGCCGCATCACGCAGGCGCGCCGCTGGGTGGTGCTGGCGGTGTCGCTGCTGGCGACCGCGATTGCCATCGGCACGATCCTGGTCGTGGTGCGCCTGATCACCCGGCCGATTACGATTATCTCCTCGCGCCTGCACGGCCTGCGTGCGGAGACCGGGGAAAAGCTCGAGTTCCCGCACGGCAACGAACAGGATGAAATCGGCCAGCTGGTCAGCGACGTCAACGCGCTGATCGACTACCTGGTCAATATCCTCACCGACGAGCGCCAGTTGCGCATGCAGCGGGAGGTCGAGGAGCGCCGCTTCCGGGCGATTTTCGACAACGCTGCCACCGGCATCTTCCAGGTCGACCGCGAAGGCATACTGGTGTCCTGGAACCCCGCCTTCGCGCGCTTCGCTGATCTTCCGCGTCGACCAGAAGACTTGCGCGGCGATGGCTTCAACCTGCTGGAGGCGATCTGTGCCAAGAACCCGGGTGTCCGTGAGGTGTTCGGGCAGTGCCAGTTCGGCGACAGCTCCGTCAACCTGGATTTCGAGATTCAACGCCGCAATGGCGGTGGCCGCGGACGCTGGGTGGACGTGGTGCTGACGCCGATGGAAGACGGCATGATACAGGGCGTCGTCAACGATATTACCGAACGCAAATACGCGGAGGAGGCGGCGCGCAAGCTTGCCCTGACCGACCCGCTGACCGAACTGGGGAATCGCCTGGGCTTCGAGCAGCGCCTGGAGCAGATGATCGTCGAGGCCAGGAAAGATCCATCCGCCGTGTTTGCCGTGATGCTGATCGACCTGGACCTGTTCAAGCAGGTCAACGATACCCACGGCCACGCCGCGGGGGACACCGTGCTGAAGTACGTCGCCCAGACCCTGCGGGAAATCTGCCGCATGACCGACTACGCCGGACGCCTCGGCGGCGACGAGTTCGTGTTGCTGCTGGAGGGTGCCTACGAACAGGCGAAAGTGTCGCCGGTACTCAACAAACTCTTCCGCCGCGTCCACAAGCCGATCGAGTTGGAAAATGGGGAGAGTGCCCGAATCGGCGCCAGCGTGGGCATTGCTATCTTCGAGCCCCAGCACCCGGACGCGGCCCATCTCGTGCACCGGGCCGACCTCGCCATGTACCAGGCCAAGCAGGGCGGTCGTGACACCTGGTGTTTTGCGCCTCCCACACCGCCCAATGGCCAAGACCAGGACCAGGACCAGGACCAGGAGCAGGAGCAGGAGCAGGAAAAAGAGTGCGAAGAACTCCCGACTCCCGTCCTGATGCCACCCGATAAAGTCTGTAATTTCAATTAGTTGAAGTTACTTTCCAAACTTCCTCCGAGGTTTCCTCAAAAGCCCATCTGCGCACCAGGAACTACCGCCAGTACAACACTGGAGGGGTAGGTCGCTGAATAGTGCACACGCAGCGCATTGGCCGTCACCAGCATTTGTTGGTCCAGCGGCCAGATGCCCTGGACCTGGTTGCTCGCACTGATCGAAACGCGCAGTCGGTGGCCCGCACGGATCAGTGCGGCCGCCGGGAAGAGTTCCACCGAAGCTCGTACCGGCTCGTTCGCAATCAAGGGCTGCAATGACGCCTGGGTAAACGGATGCCAGGGCTGCATCATGATGCCCTTCACGAAACGAGAGCGGGTCGGGTCCAGGGCGCGGTAGGCCGCGGACTGCAGGCCGGTCGTGATCGGTCGCGCCACGCCGGCGGGATCCACGTCACTCAGGCGTACTGCCACAGTCGCGTGAGGGGCAGCAGACGATACCCAGATATCCGCCTGCATCGGACCATTCAGGTAGAGGTCTTCCTCCAGCGGAGGCGTCTCGAAAACAAGGGCGTCCTGTGCGAGTTCGACCTCGGAATTGTCTTCGTGGCAGTCCTGGGGCAGCAGGCCGGCGAATCCCAAAGACCACTGCACCGCACTGGAAGAGCAGGCGCTGCCATCGGCGGGCTCGACGTTGCCACGCAGGTGCCGGCCGTCCCCGCTGGCGTTGATGGAGACCACGGGCGCCGCAGGCTCGTAGAGCAGGGCGCTTTGGTCTGCTTCCCGGGGCCCTTGCAGGGACAGGCCCTCACCCCTCATGAACCAGCGCTGCGGCGTCAGGCCCGGGTGCGGCCAGTCAGCGGAAACTACATAACGTGGCGTGTCGTTGCGACCGAGCCCGGCTACGTACTGGGTGACATTGGGCAGGGTTTCGGCGCCCGTATCCATGCCCTTGAGGTACTGGTCAAACCAGCGCAGGAGCAGCTCGGCCGATGCCGGCGCGCCACGGCTGATGTAATTGTTGGCTCCCTGGGCGGCAGCGAGGATCGACTGCACATGCGCGCCCGGCAGGATCACCAGCTTGCTGTTGACCTGCTGCTTGAGTTGCTCGTAGAGCAGGGGTTCGCCGCGCTGGAAGATATCGTTGGCGCTGCCCATGATGAAGGTTGGCACACGAATATCGCGCGCCAGCTCCACCGGCGAGCGCAGCGCCCAGAATTCGCCGTCGTCCGACGCGTAACCTGCCTCGCCGGCCAAAGCGCGTTCTACGGTGGGCAGGTACCACTGCTGGACGGCGGCGACATGGTCGGCGTCCGCCGCAGCAATCTGTTCACTGTATTGCGGGTAGCGCCGCAGTGCCGGCCCGTTGGCGACGCTCAGGTTCTGCGTCAGTGTCATCCAGGTGCTGATGAAATTCGCGTTGATCAAGCCCCCCGTGCCAACCGTGCCCCGGTAGGCATCGCCCATCGGCATCTCGGCAAACGCTGCCTTGATTGCCGGGTGGCCCTGGGCCGCGGTGAGCAGGGCGGTGATGGCGAGGTAGGAAGTGCCGGCAACGCCGATGTTGCCGTCAAACCAGGGCTGGCGCGTCACCCAGTCGACCGCCGCGGCGTAGCCCGCCTGTTCCTCCGCGCCCAGCAAGGCGGATACCCCGGAGGACATTCCCGTGCCATAGGCGTCGACCGCTACGGTGATGTAACCCCGGGTGATCATGAACGGGTCTTCGCCACCGATCATCAGCGTTGCCGGCAACGTTTCTATGCGGCCCAGCAGGGCGCCCAGATCTATGCGATAGGCGGTTTGCGTGAGGATGACCGGAAATTTCCCCGGCACCGGGTTGCCGTCCGCGTCGCCGGGCAGGGTCACCAGCACCGCCAGGCGTTCACCGTTGGCGGTCTCGATGAACTGCAGTGGCTGTCGCGCAATGCCCGGATAGTCCGCCGGACGCGCGTAGGCGTCCCAGGCCCCAGCCGCTGGCGATCGCTGGGAAGTGACTCCGACGGCCAACTGGGATCGTGTGCCCAGTGTCGTGGTCTTGCCGGCCGAGTGCTGCGCGTGGGCTGGAATAACAAACAACACAGACCACAACAGCGCGAGGATGTGCGGCGCGATACGCCGGGTACAGGCATACAACATGATGGCTCTCCCTGATTCGAATTATTCGTTATTGGTCGGGTGAGTAGCTTCGCCTGCGAGCACAACGTCGTGGGGACGCTCGCGACGAGGCCAATGTTTACAGCACTGACATCGCGGGGAAGTATGGCAGCGCCTGCTAGGCCTGTAAAACATCGTGCACGAATCAGGCAGGGAGGGAGGGCTGTGGATGAATACGTGTGTACATTCTTAATTTAACATAATATATATTATGCGCAGGTGTGGATAAATCAGGCGTGGGTGGGGATCAGCGTAAAACGCGGTGTTTTAGGCACTTCCGGGAGTTTGCGGGCCTTACGGGCGGCATCCAGTGATGACAGATTGTCAGTCCGGGTCCGCTAAGCGTCTGTTCGATTGGCGAGAAGCTGAGTGGGTCGTACGCGGAATGCGGGCGCCTCGTGAAGTCTTTGGTTGGCCTGAGCGTGTTTGGGTGCGCTCCGAGGGACAACTGCTGTAACTATCTGTAGCGAACCAAGGCAGCCGTCTGGCCGGGGAATATTCGCCGACTGGCCGCCGGCTGGGATGCGTTTAACGGATACAGCGTGACTGGCAGGAAGGAGTTGAATTGCGGGACACCCTGGCGTGTCCCGCGACAGGTAAAACGAGAAGCGACGCGTTACTCGAACGCGGACCCGTCCTCGGAGTAAATCACCCAGATCTTGGTATACCCCTCGGTCTCCCAGACCCCGGTCCACTCCTTGGGAATGGTGACGGCCTCCCCGGCCTCGATGGTCTGCACGCTGCCATCGCTGGAGGTCAGCTTCACGCTGCCCTCGAGGAAGTACATGAACTCGTCCACGCCGTAGGGCTCAGTGATGTCCCACCGTGAAGGTCCGGCCTGGTACATTCCGGACGCAAACTTACCGTCGGAACTCAGCAATGAGGTGATATCCAGCACGGTGTGGCCGTTGCGCTCGGTCTTGATCGTCTCCGGGCTCTCGAACAGCTTGCCCGCGATGTCCTCCTTGCTCATTTCCGCCGGCGTGATGGCATCGCCGGCGAAGGCGATGGAACTTGCCATCAGGGCAGCGCAGGTCGTCATGATCAGTCGCATGTAAAACTCCTCTCGGGTTATCGGTTCGGGTTAGACAAAGGCAATGCCGAGGTAAGCGAGCGCCGCCAGCGCTGCCGCTATCAGGGCATAGGGAAACTGCGTCAGGGCGTGCTGCAGCGGCGTGCAGCCGGTCGCCTGGGAGGTCAGCACGGTGGCATCGGAATAAAAGCAGGCATGGCTGCCAAAGGTACTGGCGGAAAGCGTCGCGCCAATCACCAGGGTCATGTCGGCGTCCAGGTTGGTACCCAGGGTGGTGACGATGGGCAGTACGATAACGAATACACCCCAGTTGGAGCCGGTCATGAAAGACACCAGCGCCATGCTGATAAATATCGCCAGTGGCAGTAACTCCGCGGTCAGGATCGGCTCCATGGCGCTCACGACGTAGGCCGGCAGGCCCAGCGCGTCGTTGACGTCCTTGAGGATAAACGCCGCAATCAGTACCGACAGCGGCTCGATCATGGTCTTGAAACCGTCGATGGTGGTGTCGAATGCATCGTGCATGTTCAGCAGGCGCATGCCCAGCACCAGCGCCATGGTCGCGCCCAGGGTGATGTAGATGCCCACCAGGAAATCGTTGTCGAAATACATGGTGCTGCCCACCAGCAGCAGCATGGGCACCACGAACAGCCAGACCCGCGGCTTGATGTGGCTGTCGACCTTGATCGCCTGGTTGGCCGCCTCGATGTGCGCCGCTTCCGGCGGCACCATTACCCCGCCCTCGGCCCGGGCGTCGGCGGTTTTCATCGGCCCCAGTGACGGGATCACGCCCCAGATCACCAGCGGTACCAGCAGCGCTGCGGTCCAGGCGTAGAACATGTAGGGAATCGCGGAGATGTACACTGCGAGCCCCTGCCCCTCCTCCGCCAGGCCGTTGGCGACCAGCAGCCCCCCGAAGAATGCGCCCCATGTGGAATACGGGATGAGCACGCTGATCGGCGCGGCGGTGGAATCCACCACGTAGGCCAGCCGTTCGCGTGACACCTTGAACTTGTCGGTGAGGTCGCGCATGGCAGCGCCCACCGCCAATGAATTCAGGTAGTCGTCCACGAACATGAAAATGCCCAGGCCCCAGGTGGTCATCAAGGCGCCCTGCCGGCTGCGCACCCTGCCGGCGAGCGCATTGGTAAACGCCCGCGCCGAGCCGGTGCGGATCAACAGGGCAATGAGACTGCCCATGAATCCGCAGACCAGGATGACCCAGGCTACGTCCTCGTCGGTCATTACCCTTAACGAGGTCTCGGCGAGGCCACCGACAAAACCGGTGCCGTGCAGCATGACGAGCCCGAGCAGGCCGCCACACAGCAGCGACTCGATGGGCCGCCGCGTCCACACGGCGAGGATGAAGACCAGTGCCGTCGGCACCAGCGTGAGAGCGGTTCCGCTGGTTTCCATGGGTCAGATGCTCAGCTGTTCCTGGGTTGCCCGCCAGGCGGCGTCCACGGCGCCATCGACAAACGCGTAGGCCGAGGCGTCGGAGTTGGCGATGGAGATCCTGCCCATCTGGCGGGCGCCGAGCAGGTGCGGGCCGTTGTGCGGGCCGTATTCCGGCGGGTCTGAGTACTCGTTGTACTCGTAGGCGTAACCGTGGGGCCAGCGGTTGACGGTAATCGCCGCGAGGTCCCGGTCCACGTCGAAGCCGGCCTTGCCGAGCGCGCCATCGAGGGTGCTCACGATATGCTCCTCGAATTGCTCGAAGGTGGTCTCGTAAAGCTGCCGGCGCCCGGCGATATGCTGCTGCTTGGCCTGCAGGCCCTGGTCCGGCACACAGGGCACGAACGAGCCGTGCAGCACGGTCGGCTGGTCCGGGTCGTCGGCGAACTGGTAGCCGCCCATGCTCACTGGGAAGTCCAGCGCGATGGAGTGCATCATCTGCGGGTTGGGCATGCTCAGGTGGCTGTAACCGAGCTCGGCAAAAGCGCGCCAGTTGCGCACCGCGATACTCAGGTACACCAGCGGCACCTTGGTCGAGTACTCGATGGCTTCGCGCTGGTCCGCCGGCAGTTCAGGACAGATGTAGGGGATGATGTCGTTGTAGCAGGCCATCACCACGTGTTGTCCGCGCACCCGCTCGACCTCCCCGCCGCGCACATAGGTCACGTCCACAAACTTCTGTTGCGGCCCGTGCTGGACGTTCACTGCCGTGCTGTTGAGGCGGATGCGGCAGGGGTTTTCCGGGCGGTCCAGCACGCTGTAATCCACCCGCGCGAGGACCATGTCCTCCATGGTGTTACCGGGCATGGCAGCGGGAATGAGCTTGCGCACCAGCGCCCGGGCCACTCCGGCGTTGCCGTCGGGGAAGTGGAAAATATAGGGCTCGTTGCGCTCCGGTTCGCGCTGTTTCATCTCGCCGACGTCCAGGTGCAGCGTTCCGGGCATCTCCATGCGCACCGCTTCCAGCGCGGACTGGGCGTCCCAGCCCACACCCCACCAGCCGCGGATATTGTCGCGCAGCAGGACGTAGACCGGCTCCGGCACACCGACCACGTCGAGCAGGAACTCCCGGTAGGTGATGCCGCGCAGGTAGGCGGCGCGCTCGCCTTTCGGGGTATCGGCGAGGTAGTTGGTGTCACTGCTGAGCAGTTTTTCCAGCGCAGCGCGGGCCTCTGCCGGCAGCGGATACCGGGCGATAATCTCTGCGTTGTGCGCAGCGGCTTCCACGCCCCCT
The DNA here is from genome assembly GCF_004745945.1 of Mangrovimicrobium sediminis. Classification (GTDB taxonomy): domain Bacteria; phylum Pseudomonadota; class Gammaproteobacteria; order Pseudomonadales; family Halieaceae; genus Mangrovimicrobium; species Mangrovimicrobium sediminis. The sequence continues at coordinate 286,398 of NZ_SRLE01000004.1, forward strand.
GCCCCATCGAAATGCGGAGCGATCACGTCCTCGCCGTAGGCAGCCTTGCTGAAGTAGTAGCCGCGCTCCAGGTGCTTGCGCGTATCGAATTCGCGGTCGTAGTACTCGTAGAACCGGTCGGTATGAATGTTCAGGTCCTTGAGCATTTGCGCCGACTGCGGTGAGTAGGAACCGGGGGTGTCGATGGACTGGCTGCCGCCGTAGCAAATCAGGCGTTTCCCGTCGACATCGAACTCATTGCGCTTGGCGTGGCCGCCAAAATCGTCGTGGTTGTCGAGTACCAGGATGCTGGCCTTCGGTCCCATCTTCTGGCGATAGAAGTGCGCCGCGGCGAGACCGGAGATGCCGCCGCCGACCACAACGAGGTCGTAGGTCTTGTCGGTCTGCATAGCGGGGACAGGGTATTTCGCACCGCCCCAGGCCACCGAGTGGGCGACCTCGAACGAACCGGGGTGGCTGCCGCGCAGTCCGGTGCGGGAGGGCGGATAACCCCCCTCCCCCTTGGTTTCCAGTGCCCTGGCCAGGCCGGAAAAACCACCGAAGCTGCCCGCGGCGGCGCCCAGCGCTACGCCGCCGAGAAAATCCCGGCGGCTGATGTTGCGTCGTTTAGCCATGCTCTACTCCGCTCAAAGGCCGTAGCTGAAGCGCAGTCCGAAGGTGCGCGGACGGCTGGGGCTGATATCGGACTGCACGTAGGGTGAACTGGCCGAAGTCATACCGTTGCCCGAGTCGTAGTACTCCTCGTCGAGCAGGTTCTCGACATACATCGAGAGCGCCCAGCCCGCGGCACCGCGGTAGCCGGCGTTGGCCTGCACTTCGGTGTACTCGCCCGTGTAACGCCAGCCGGCGGCGCGGGTGATCGCGTTCTCCGGTTCCCAGTTGGAGGGCGCGCCGTCCTCCCAGCTGGCCACCAGGCCACCGAACACTTCGCCGCTACCCACCGGGATGTTCGCGTTGAGCGAGGCGAAGGCGGTGTACTCGGGAATCCCCGGACGCGGTGAGCCCTCGCAGGCGGTGGCGTCACCCAGCCACTCCCTGCCGTTCTGGCAGAAGGCTTCTACGCCGGTCGCCTCGCTGTCGAACCAGGAAAAGCCCAGGCCGAGGCGCCAGTACTCGAAGAAAGCGAGGTTCCAGGTACCTTCCAGACCCTGCGCATCCACCTGCCCGGTGTTACAGACCACCACCACCGGCGAGCCCGGCTCGCTGCAGGTCGCCTGCAGATCCTTGTACTCGTAGTAGAACGCGTTCAACGCCAGTTGGCTGGCACCGTCGAGCTGGGTGCCCTTGAAACCTAACTCGTAGGAGATGACCGTTTCCTCGTCGAAGGTGGATGGGCGATGCACACCCGGCAGCGCTTCCACGCCGCTGAACGGACCGCCGGGATCGACGGAGAAGCTGTTGAAGCCGCCCTGCTTGTAGCCAGTGGTCACGCTGGCGAACACCAGGGCCTCGTCCGCCGGGTGCCAGTTGAGCACCGCGCGGTAGGTCGGCTTGCTCCAGCTCTGGGTGTCCGATACCGGGCCCTGGGGCGTGGTGAAACCGGTCTGCACCACCTGGCCGAGAATGCTCTGGTTGCGCTCGGTCAGCACTTCCTGGCTCATCTTCTTCTCGTCGTCGTTGTAGCGCACGCCGAAGGCCGCGTCCCAGGTCTCGGAGAACTGGAATTGCAGGTCGATGTAGGCGGCCCAACCGGAGTATTTGCCAACGGTGCGGTTCCAGTCATCGACCAGGCCGTTGTTGGGGCTGGGGCTCCAGGTGTAGGTGCCCCAGTAGTCGTACAGCACATAGGCGTACGCGCCGCCGTAGGCGTTGTTGTAGTAGTCGAACACGCCCTGGCAGCTGTCGCCCCAGTAAACGTTGCAGTACAGGTCTTCGTCCTGCTGGCCGAGGAACTCGGTTTCAAGCTCTTCGCTGTAGTAGGAGACGCCGGCATACCAGTTGAACATGCCGTCGTTTTCCGAGGTGATGCGCAGTTCCTGCTCGAAGTAATCGCCGGACTGGATCTGCTCGTAGTTGAAGATGGTGAGCGCGGTGGCGTCGAAATCCTCGGTGTAGTGGTAGTCGTGGTCCTTGTACCCGGTCAGCGAGGTCAGGGTACCCCAGCCCAGGTCGTAGTTGAGTTCGAGGCCGGCGCTCCAGACTTCGCCGTTGTCGATGATCCCGTTGAGGGGTTCGTCGATGCGCACGGTACGGTCGTCCCCGGGCACAGGGATATCACCGTAGATGCTTTCGAGGAATTCGTAGGCGGGCCCCTTGCCAGTGGCCCGGTAGATGGTGCCCGACTGCTCGCGGTCCTCGTAGTCGAGGTACAGCGTTGCGGTCAGCGCACCGCCCGCGTCATACAGGCCGGTCAGGCGCAGTGCCTTCTTGTCGTGTTCGATGTGGTCGTCACCGGTGATCTGGTTGTCGACGTAGCCGTCCTCGGTGGAGTACATGCCAGCGACGCGCACGGCGAAGTTGTCGCCGATATCGAAGTTGGTGCCACCTTCGGCACGGAAGATGTCGCGCTCCCCTGCCCGCACATCGATGTAGCTGTCCGGGTCGCCCTGTACCGGCTTGCGCGTGATGATGTTGAGCGCGCCGGCGATGGAGTTGCGGCCGAACAGGAAGCCCTGCGGCCCGCGCAGTACCTCGGAGCGCTCCAGGTCGTAGAGGCTGGTGACGGCGGAGCCGTTGCGCCCCTGGTAGAAACCGTTCTTGTACACGCCCAGGGAGGGGTCACCGCCGTTGCCGAAGTCGTTGGTGACGATGCCGCGTACCGCGATCGAGTCGAGGAAGCTGTCCTTGGAGTTACCGGTTACACCCGGGGTGAAGATCACCAGGTCCTTGACGTCGTCGAGGTTGGCGTCGCGAACGAAGTCGCCGGACAGTGCCGTCACCGCCAGGGGTACGTCCATCACGGATTCGGCGCGCTTGGTCGCGGTGATGATCACCTCTTCCATCTGCTGTGCGTGGGCAGTGCCGACGAGCAGGGAGGAGGAAACGGCTAGGGCCAGGGCACTGCGCGGTACGCGCGGTGCCAGGTTGGTTTTTGAAGAACGAAAAGCTGAAGTGTGCGACGCCGGAGCGCGGCGACGGCCGGATAGGTTCATGACTCCCCCTGGGATGTTACCGAGTACGTTCACCGTCTGGCGCTTGCGGCCGGACGAAATCTATCTGCTTGCGGGCGTCATTGTGTTGTGCGAAACACATCGGCCTTAGCTATGTGTTTCGGCCACCGGTCCAGCGTTCTTCAGTCTGGGGCTCTGCGCTGCCTGGGACAGTCTGGCGTTCCGATGGGGACCATTTCAGGCTACGGATTACTTCGTGGCAATTCAATACGGCCGGTGCGAAAAGGTCTAACACCTTGGGGGTAGGCGCACCTGCGACAAGGTGTCGGGCAGGCGTTCAACGCGGCAATTGTAGCGGAATACCCTCAGATTCCAGGGTTTCCCGCAGCGGCGCCAGGGCCTCGCCGTAGCGCTGCCAGCGCCCCACTGAGCGCGTGTGCGCCGCTTCGCGCACCTGCACCACGCTGGCGGTGGTCACCGCGCCGTCCTGGCGGTGGAAGTCCAGGCAGGCATCCTCCCAGGGCAGGCCGAGAAACTCGATCAGGCGCCGGGTGCTGGGCTCCGGGTCGGCGGCCACGGTCTCGTAGGAAAGATCGATAAAACGCTCGCCGAAACGCTCCCGCCAGCACTGCATGAGGCGGAAGTAGCGCGCGTGATGCCGGCCCATCTCGCGCTGCTCGTAGGAGTGCGGGTAGGCATCGGCGAACAGCTGTTTGAAGCTGGAAAAACAGGCATCCATCGGGTCGCGCTGCAGGTGCACGATCTTCGCGTTGGGCAGCGCGGCGAGAATCAATGGCAGGAAACGGTAGTTGGCCGGCAGCTTGTCGACGAAGCGCGGCAGCTCCCCGCGCAGAGCGCGCGTGGTGCTGAGATACGCCTCGCCCAGGCGCGCTACGTCGATGCCCGCAGCGGCCTGCACCAGTTCCGCCGAGTAGCGGGCACGGCCGCGGTAGTTCACCAGGCGACGCACGGCGCTATCGAACTGCCGCAGCTCCCCCGCGGAGTGCACCATCGAGTGGCTGGTCACGATACGCTCTACCAAAGTGGTGCCAGTGCGCGGCTGGCCGACGATGAAAATCGGTGAGGCGTCGGGGCAGCCCTCGCTGCGGCTGTCCAGCCACTCCCGGGTCAGGCTGTTCTGCAGGGCGTCGAACATCGCCGCTTCGGCCGCCTCGTCGTAGTGCAGGGTGCTGCGCCGGGCAGCGGCGCCGGCGGCGTAGGCCGTGAAGGCGGCGGACCAGTCGCCGAGGTCCTCGAGCTCTTTGCCCAGGGCGTACTGCAGATAGGCAAGGTCCTTCGGGTTGCGGCTGTTCGCGATCATGCCGTTTAGCTGGTCGACGTGCTCGCGCCCGGTCGCCTTACGCAGGCCGGATAACAGCCAGTGCGCGTTGGCATTGCCGGGGTCGACCTGCAGCGCGCTGCGCAGGGTCTGCTCGGCACCGTCGAAGTCGCCGAGGAACATCTGGTTGTTGGCCCGATTGATCAGGAATGGCAGGTGTCGCGGCTGCTGAGCCAGTGCCTTCTGCAGCCAATGCGAGGCCTCCTGCTGGTCGCCGAGCAGGCTGAACACGGTGGCGATGGCATCCTCGACCATGGGATTGCCGTCCTGGTGGGCCACGGCCTGGGCCAGCGCCTCGTCGGCGCGGTTGACGTGCCCCATGCGCATGAACAAGCGCGCCAGTTGCGCCCAGGCGGCACCGTGCTGCGGCGCCAGCTTGGTCACCGAGCCAAAGGCCTGGACCGCGGTACCAATGTCCTCGCGGGCCTGCGCCACCAGCCCCACAAGGAAATGTCCCTCCGGCAGGTCCGGCTTGGCGGTGAGCACGCGGCGGGCGCGGTCGATAGCGCCGTGGAAGTCGCCCCGCGCCAGGGCTGCATAGCCCTCGCGCAGGCTGTCCTGCATCCACGGCTCGGGGGGCTTGCTTTGCGTCATGGGTATCCTGCTTGTGCGTTGACGCGCGAAATTATGCCAGCTGGGTTGATGCAGCGTCACCCGGGTGTCGGCCGGCTTCGCGCGCGCCGCGGTGTCACGGTGTCAATATGCGCTCGACCAGGCGCGCCGAGAGGCTGGCCAGGTGTTGGTGCCAGCGCCCTGCCCGGCCGCCGCTGAGCACCGCTTCCTCCCAGCCATAAATACTCCAGGCGGCCTTGAAGCCGAGCCAGCGCAGGGGTTCCGGTTCCCAGCGGCGCAGGGTGCTGGCCGCGGGGCCATGCAATACCCAGGGCAGGCGCGTGCGCAGCGAATCGCGCGAGAGAATAAGCTCCGCCAGGGTCTGCCCGAACAGGAAGGACGCGCCCACGCCCTCCCCCGTGTAGCCGCCCGCGGTGCCGGTGCCGCTGGCCGCGTCGTAGACGACATGCGGCGCGAACCGGCGTGAAATACCGAGCGTGCCGCCCCAGGCATGCGTGAAGGAGACCTCCCGCAACACCGGGAAAAACGTGCGCGCGAGTTCCCGGCGCATCTCGAAGGCGGGGTCGTTGGCGTCGAAGCGGCTGATCGGCGCGCCGCCGAAGCGATAGTTGCCGCGGGCGCCGAACACCAGTCGGTCGTCGGCGGTGCGCTGCATGTAGGTGGAGAGCCGGCTGTAGTCCGACAATACCGGGCGGCCGGTAAAACCCATCTCCTCCCACACCGCCGCGGGCAGCGGTTGCGTCGCGACCATGCCGCTTTGGAAAGGCAGCACGTACATCCCCTGCGGCCAGCCGCCAGCGCCGTAGCCTTCCACGGCGGAAATCACCACGGGTGCACGCACGGATCCCGACGATGTGCGCAGCCCCTGTGAGCCCGACGCGATGACCCGGCTGCCTTCGAAGATACGCGCACCCAGGCGCTCGCAAGCAGTCGCCAGGCCTGCCGCCAGTTTTGCGGGCTGGATTGCGGCAACATGGGGGGTATAGATCGCGCCGCTGGCCCCGGCGATGCGCACACGCCCCGCGAGTTCGTCGGCCTCGAGCCAGCGGTAGTCCTGCTCCGAGTGGCCCGCGCCACGCAGGCTGTCGAGATGGGCGCGGGCCAGGGCCCGCTGTTGTGGATAGCGGGCCGCGGCATACACCGCCCCGCCGTGGGCAAAATCGCAGTCGATGCCCTCGCGCTCGAGCACCGCGCCGGCGCGCTCGGGAATGGCGTGTACTTCGCCCAGAGCGAGGGCACGGGTGTGGGGATCACAGGGCGCAAGGTAGCTATCCAGGCCCTCGATGGCGCCCATCAACCAGCCGCCGTTCCGGCCCGAGGCTCCAAAGCCCACGTGTTCGGCTTCGAGTATGACCACCGAGAGGTCGGGCTGTAACTGCAGCAGGTGGTATGCCGTCCACAGCCCAGTGTAACCGGCGCCGACGATGGCGACATCGGCGGTTATGTCCTGTTCCAGAGCTGTCCGGGCGTTGCCCTGCTCCGCCAGCGTGTCGAACCACAGACACTGGCGTAAATCTTCGTGCATTGAATCTCCCGAAACGACGACGGCGGCCGCTGGTTTTTTGAACTGGGGAATGCAACGAGTGTAATCACGCCGCGAGGAGGCCAACCATACCCCCGTGGGGGGACAACGCTTGGTGCCGCGCCACCGCCCTGCGCTTGGGAGGACAATTGCCCGTGTTGGACAACGTGCCTATATCCGTCGCGCGGTGCCTGCACCAAACCGGAGAAATCACCAGTTACAGCTTGCCTGCGAGCGGGGTGTCACCTAGCCTTTCTGGCAGGTTTTTGTTGCCCGGAGTGCCCCACATTCCATGGTCGACACACTCTTCGAAACCGCGCGCCTGGGTTGCCGGCACCTGGATGAATCTGACCTGGCCGCGCTCTACGAGGTCTACTCGGACCCGCTGGCGATGCGCTGGGTGGGCGACGGTTCACCCATCAGCCGGCCCGAATGCAAGGCCTGGCTCACCAGGACGCTGGAGAACTACGCAAACCGTGGCTACGGCATGTTCGCCCTCGTCGAACACGCGACAGGACAGGTAATCGGCTTTGCCGGCCTGGTACATCCCGACGACCAAGCCGAGGCTGAAATCAAGTACGCATTCCTGCGCAGCTACTGGGGCCAGGGCTTCGCCAGCGAGATCGTGCGCGCACTGCTGGAAGCCGCCCAGAACCAGTTTGGCCTGGACCTGGTTATCGCCACCGTGGCGCCGGAAAATCGCGCTTCCCAGCGGGTGCTGGAAAAAGCCGGTGCGGTGGATGTCGGGCTGCAGCCCGGGGAAGAACTTGCAGGTACCAGGCGCTACGAGTGGCGCAGCGCCCGGACCGGGGAACTCAGTGTTTCGTCAGCAACCTGACAGCGGGGCCATCTTCACGTAATTGGCCAACTTCGAAGCGCGGAACCTCGACACGTACACCGCAACGGCCGTGGATCTCGGCCCACAGCAGGCGGGTAATCGCACTCACGGCGCGGCGTTTTGCCTGGTTGGCATCGATTGCCAGCGGGGGCATCGCGTGGACGCTGGGTGCGGTGGCGGGAACCAGCTGGGTGAAGCTTTGGGTGCCAATCATCGTACAGAGACCTCCTTTCGGGCAGAAGTTGCCCGGACATTCACGCTATCGGCAGCGCAGGAGGCAGGTTTAGGCCATTTTCGAAAATATCTACGGATTCGATGATTTTGTGAACCGGGGCACACCGCGGGATTGCGCAGGGTGCGGGATCAGCAGGTACGGCAACCCTGCCTGCGCGCCTGCGGATGATCAGAACATGGTCCGCTGCACGGTCGCCACGCCCTCGTGCCGCAACAGCCACTGTTTGCGCGCCACGCCGCCGGCGTAGCCGGTCAGGCTGCCGTCGGCGCCGATGACCCGGTGGCAGGGCACCACGATCGCCAGCGGGTTCCTGCCGTTGGCCTGGCCGACAGCCCGCACCGCACGCGGCCGCCCCACCCGCTCGGCAAGTTCTGCATAGCTCGCAGTGACGCCGAAGGGAATCGCCTGCAGCGCTGCCCAGACCTCGCACTGGAACCCGGTGCCGGCGAGGTCCAGCGGCAGGTCGAATTCCTTCAGTTCCCCGCCAAAATAGGCCTGCAACTGCGCCCGCGCCGCCGCGAACAGTGCGTCATCGCGATGCCAGTTCACCGCCCCACCCTGGTCTGGCTTCGTCGCGCCCATCTGCACGCCGCGCAGGCGCTCGCCGTCGCCCGACAACAACAGGGGGTCGATCGGTGAGTCGATCACACTGTAGTAAACCGTGGTCTGTTGCATATTTCGCTCCTGTTCATCCGCCGCTGGCGAGGCAGTGCCAGCAGTGCATGGCGCCGTAGGCTCGCCAGGGTCGCCAGCCCTGCGCCGCGCTGTGTACCCCCGCGGGCTTGTCGACGCCCAGCGCGCGCATCAGGCCGAGGTCCGACTGCGGCATGGCGTCCGGGTCACCCAGGGCGCGCATGGCAATGTAATCGGTGGTCCACGGCCCGATGCCGGGAATCGCCAGCAACTGCGCGCGGGTGCGCTCGACGTCTGTGCCGGGGTGCAATTCGAACGTGCCCTCGGCAACCAGCCGCGCCAGGTGCCAGACGGTTTCAGCACGCCGCCGGTTAAGCCCCAGTGTCGCCAGTTCGGTGACATCGGCAGCGGCTATCGCTGTCGCATCCGGCGGCAGTCGCTCGATGCCGGGCAAGGGTGTCTCCAGCGGTTCGCCAAACCGCTCCACGAAGCGCGTGAATACCGTTGAAGCGGCCCTTACCGACACCTGCTGGCCGAGCACGGCGCGCAGGGCGAGTTCAAAGCCATCGACGGTGCCGGGAATACGCAGCCCCGGCGTCGCCGCCACCAGTGGCGCCAGTAGCGGATCGCCGGCCAGCTGCGCATCGACGACCTGCGGGTGCGCGTCGAGGTCGAACAGCTGGCGTAATTGCGCCACCACCTGGCTGATTTGCGGGACCAGCGCAGGCGCGATATGCACCTCAAGATGATGCTGGCCGGGTACATCGCGCGCGCTGAACCAGCCTACCGCAGAGCGTGTACGCAAGCTGCCGGTAAAACGCTCGCCGTCGTAACTGACCAGCCCGCCGCCACTGCGCGAGCCGAGAAAGCCCGCCAGCGCCTCCCACGCCAGGGGGGGACGGTAGGACAGCCGCAGCCGCACGCCCTCGCCCGCCGCCTGTCTGCCGCGCTGGCTGCGCAGGTCCGAGGGGCTCAAACGGTAGTGGCGGCGGAACGCGTCGTTGAAGCGCCGCAGGCTGGAATAGCCGCTGGCAAAGGCGATATCGACAACCTTCAGGGAGGTCTCGGTCAGCAATTGCTTGGCCAGCAACAGGCGATATGTCTGCGCCAGGGCGATGGGGCTGACACCGAATTCCTGCTCCACCGCGCGTCGCAATTGGCGGCTGCTGACCTGCATCTGCGCGGCCAGGTTTTCCAGCGAATCGCCCTGCAGGGCGCCCTCCCGGATGCGGATGGCGGCGCGCTGGGCGAGCCGGCTCACCGCATCGCTGGGCGCGTTGCCCGGGGCCAGTTCCGGCCGGCAGCGCAGACAGGGACGAAAGCCCGCCTGCTCGGCCGCGGCTGCATGGGCGAAAAATCGGCAGTTTTTCGCCAGCGGCGTGCGCACCCGGCACACCGGGCGACAGTAGACACCGGTGCTGGTCACGCCGACAAAGAAGACGCCGTCGAAACGGGTGTCATGGGCCTTAACGGCGGCGTAACAGTGGGAGGGGTCTAGGTCGGCAGCAGTCATGGCGGACACTGTAGTGCCCGCCGCCGGCGACTGCTAGCCATTTTCGGACACGATCATCGGCGCCGGTTGCCCCGGCTCAGGCGCGTCCCAGTCGCTGCGCGAGCATCACCTCGAGTTCGCGCCGCGCCACCTTGTTGCTGGGCAGCAGCGGCACTTCCTCGCGCGAGATGACCACGTACTCGCGCGGCACCTTGTAGCTCGACAGGCACTCGCCCAGGGCGGCGCGCAGCGCCTCCGGCTCGACGGTCTCACCGTCGCGCGGCACCACCGCCGCCACCAGTAACTGGCCGCGCTCCTGGTCCGGGATGCCCAGCACATAGGCGGAGTGCACCCCCTCCAGTTGCTGCATTTCCTGCTCGACCTCGGCCGGGGAGACGTTGGCACTGGCGGTCTTGATCATGTCGCCGTCGCGGCCGACAAACAGGATACGCTCACCGTGGCGTTCACCCATGTCGCCGGTGTGGTAGTAGCCGTCCGCGGTGAAATAGCCCTCGCGTTCGAGCTTGTGCAGGCCCGGTGTCAACGCATAACCGCGCACCTGGATTTCGCCGCGCTCGCCCTCGGCCACCGGTTGGTCGTTCTCGTCCGCAACTCGGACTTCGAAGCCGTCGGCGATGTGATCCAGCGGCGGGCACAGGGGGTAGCCCGGCACGCGCACCTCGTCACCCCAGGAGTACGGCCCGATGGTCTCGGTCATACCCAGTGCCCAGATCGGCCAGCCCTCCGGCGGGCGCATCTCGTCGCCCTCGGCGAGCACGCTGCCCATGGCGTAGCGGCTGTTGCGCAGGGTCGCCTCGGCGCACAGGGTGGCCGCACCGGCGGCCAGGTTGGGGAGCAGGTACATCATCAGGCCGCCGACCCAGAACATCGGCATCAGCGCCGGGTATTCCTGGCCGGACTGCAAGGGCAGTTTGCGGCGCAGGAAGTGGGTGCGCGCGAGCACCGCCCCGTGGTTGTGCTTGACGCCCTTGGGCATGGCCATCGAGCCCGAGGTGTAGATCTCCATGACCTGGTCGGTCGGGTAGATCTCCGCCTCCACCGCCTCGAGCAGGGCCTCGTCGACGCTCTCCGCCTCGGCCAACAACCAGCTGCGCGCGCGCACACCCTGCGGCAGGTCGTCGCCATCGGAGACCACCCAGCGCAGGAACGGCACATCGGTCAGGCGCAGTTCCTGGGCACAGCCATAGAGGCCCGGCAGTGCTTCGGCGACACGCTGTGCGTAGTCCTTGCCCAGGATCTGGCGTTGCACGATCAGGCCTGTGACATCGGACTGGCGCAGCACGCGCACCAGGTCGTGCGACTTGAGCAGGGTGCTCAGGGGCACGGCGATGGCGCCGATGCGGGCGATGGCGCAGAACTGCACGACAAAGCCCACACTGTTCGCCGCGATAAACCCGATGCGCGTGCCCTTGCCGGCACCGCGGGCGAGCAGCGCGCGGGCCAACCGGGCGGATTCGCGTTCGAGTGCCGCGAAGGTGATGGTTTCTTCCGGCAGCGCCGGATCCTGGAAACGAACCGCAACGGCGTCGCCATAGGCGGCCGCGATGGCGCGAATAAACTGGGGAAAAGTGCTGGCGGTTTCAGGCACGCCAGGCTGGTAGGTTTCACCGCTCACCGGTGTTCTCCTTTTTCATTGTGGTTATTGTCGGTCATTGTGTTTTTTTTCGGTTTTTCTGGGGTTATTTTCTGGCCGCCGAGGGCGGCGGCATATCCAGCCAGGCTTGGCGCTGGCTGGCGGCTATCTGCGCCGCGCGCTGGTAGAACGCGGCGTCGCGGGCGTGGTTGACGAAATCGAAGCCGTTCGCGTTGCGGTACTCGAGTACCTCTACGCCCTCGGGACCTGCCGTATAGGTGTAGGGAACGTCAGCTTCGATGAAGAACCCGTCGCCGGCCTCGAGCGTCTCGCGGCCCAGGCGCAGCGACCCCGCGATCACGTAATACAGGCAATCCTGGTCGTGACTGTGCAGCAGCAGCGGGAACTCCGCCTTGAACCAGACGTGCACCAGGCTGAATCCGGGCAGGTCGACCAGCACGCGTGAGCGCGCGCCCTCGCCGTAGCCGGCGTCGACCAGCGCCTGCACGCCCTCGGCCTGTACCGGAGTCAGCGGTGCGTGACGCATGATGCCAGTGTCCTCGAGATCCACCGCTTCGGCGAAGCGAAAAATACTCATCCTGGCGGTCTTTTCCTGCAACATGTAGACCTCCTGTCGTCGCCGGGCGACGCTTAGTCTGCTCTTATTGTTCTCTTGTTATTTTCTGCCGGCGGAAGCTACCCGCCGTGTCGGCTAGCGCGCCGCGATAGCCTCGGCCAGTGCCAGCGTGCGCCGGGCTTCCTCCACGTGCAGTGCTTCGACCAACCGGCCGCGCACCACTACCACGCCCTTGCCCTCGGCACTGGCGTTTTCAAACGCCTCGATGATCTCCCGCGACGAGGCCAGCTCGGCGGCGTCGGGGGCGAAGGCCAGGTTGGCCGCCTCGATCTGCCGCGGGTGGATCAGGCTCTTGCCGTCGAAGCCGAGTTCACGCCCCTGGGCACAGGCGAAGGCCAGGCCCTCGTTGTCTTCCAGGTCGAGGTGCACGCCGTCGATCACCGCCAGTTCGTTGGCGCGGGCGGCGTACACACAGAGGTTGAGCGCAGCGATAAACCCGAGGCGCTCGCGGGTGTGGCGCACCCGGGTATCCTTGGCCAGGTCGGAGGTGCCCAGCACGATGCCGGCAAGGCGCGGGTGGGTGCAGGCAATCTGGCCGATCTGCAGGATGCACTGCGGTGTCTCCGCCATGATCCACACCGGGATGCCATCGTCGCAATCGGCGGAGTCAGCTGCGTCGATAGCTGCCAGCAGGTGCTCGGGCGAACCGATCTTGGGGAACAGCAGCGCATCCGGTCGAACGCCACTGCGCCCCAGCGCCGCCAGGTCATCCCGCCACCAGGCCGAACCCGGGGCGTTGACCCGCACGATCAGTTCGCGCTCGCCGTAACCCCCCGCCTGCAGCGCTTGCACCACCAGGCTGCGCGCTTCGGCCTTGGCCTCGGGCGCTACCGCGTCCTCGAGGTCCAGAATCAGGGCATCGGCAGGCAGGCTGCGCGCCTTGTCCAGCGCACGCGCGTTTGAGCCCGGCATGTACAGCACGGAACGCCGCGGTCGCACCGCGCTCACCGCACCGCCCTCCCCGGGCCTGCCGCGCTCACGGCAACACCTTCTTGAAGGGCTTGACCTTGAGGCTCTTGTGCACGCCGTTGATCACATACGGGTCGGCGTCGGCCCAGGCCTGCGCGGCCTCCAGGGAATCGAATTCGGCGACGATCAGGCTGCCGGTGAAACCCGCCTCGCCCGGGTCCTCGGCATCCACCGCCGGGTGCGGCCCGGCGAGCAGCAGGCGTCCCTGCTCGAGCAGTTCCTGCACCCGGGCCAGGTGTGCCGGCCGGTTGGCCATGCGCAGGGCCAGGGTGTCATCCGCGTCCTGGCTGATAATGGCGTACCACATGGGGATTTAACTCCTGTGCAATTCTTTGAATAGGGGCTCTTGAGGGAAGGACTGTGCTCAGCTGCGCTTGCCGCGCGCGCGAAGTTGCGCCAGGCGCTCCTCCATCACCGAGACATCCACCTTGCTGTTATAGGCACGCGAGCGCTGGCCTTCCATCGCCAGGCCGTTGGCCAGGCTGTCTTCCCAACCCTCGTTCATCATCGCCTTGATGTGCTCGAGGGTGTCGGGGATGCATGTTGCGATCTGCCGCGCGCACTCCAGTGTCGATTCGAGGAGATCGTCCGCCGGGAACACGCGGTTGACCAGCCCCCAGTCGCAGGCCTCCTGCGCGCTGAAATAGTCGCCGGTGAAACTGATCTCGCGGGCGCGGTTGATACCGACCAGGCGCGGCAGCTTCTGTGACAACCCCCACCCGGGCAGCAGGCCGACCCGCGCATGGGTGTCGGCGAAGCGGGCTTTTTCCGACGCGTAAATAAAGTCACAGGCCAGGGCCAGTTCAAAACCGCCAGTGACCGCCACGCCGTTGATCGCGCCTATCAGCGGCTTGCAGCAGCGGGCAAAGGCCTGCATCAGCGGCGCGTCGTAGCCGAGGAAATCGTCGCGGGCCAGCACGCTGTTGTCCTCGGTGAGCACGTTGAGGTCCAGGCCGGCGCAGAACGCCTTGCCGCGCCCGGTAAGGACGATGGCGTGCACGGCGGGGTCGTCGGACAGGGCCTCGAGTGCCGCGCGCAGGCCGTCCAGCAGGGCCAGGGTCAACGCGTTGAACTGTTCCGGGCGATTGAGTTCTACCAGTGCGATACCCTGGCCCCGGCTGACCAGTACCTGGCCGTCGGCCAGCGACTCGGTCGCTTGCAGCATGCCTACTCCAAAATCAGGTTTCTGAAACGCGTATTATGCGCTGCATCGGCCGTGGAAAACACCCATCGCCGCGTGGCTAGCGCTGTTTCTGCCCCGGTCAATGCGCTGCGCAGTGCATTTGTCCACGCAATCACAGGCAGGCTCGGTCGGACCACAGAACGGCTCAAGCACGGCTCCAGGACAACTACAGGACAACTACAGGACAACTGTTCGACAAGTGTCGGAAAACGAAAGGAGAACACCGTGATCAACGCCATCGTCCTGCTCGCCGCAGCGGCAATCGCTGGCTACCTCGCCTTCTCGCCGCGGCTGGCGCGCTCCTCGCGCTGGAAAGCGACCGTCACGCCGCTGGCCTCCATCATGGGCAGCGGCTTCCTGGTCAGCGCCCCGCTGCTGGCCACGACCGTGGGTCTCTACGCGCTCCCGGCAATGGCCTGCCTGTTGCTCCTGGCCTACACCATCGGCGGCGCCATCCGCTTCAACATCCGCTATTTCGAACCCATCGAACACGCGGGCCACGGTCCGACGCAGACCCTGGCCTTTCTCTCGCGTGTCGTGCTTTCGGGCGCCTATTTCATTTCCGTGAGCTACTACCTGCAACTGCTGGCGGCATTCCTGGGCACCGGGCTCGGAATCGAATCGGAGATGTTCGAGGAACTCACCACCACTGCGCTGCTGGTCCTGATCGGCGGCATCGGCATGTGGCGGGGACTCGACATGCTCGAAGGGCTGGAAAAGTACACGGTGGCATTGAACCTGGGGATGATCGGCGCACTGCTGCTGGCCCTGGCCATCTACAACGCCGGCCTGGCCGTCTCCGGGCAGTGGCAACTGCCGACGCTGGCGTCCGGCGCCGACGGGCACGACCTGCGTGTGCTGCTCGGCTTGCTGATCGTGGTGCAAGGTTTCGAGACCTCGCGCTACCTGGGCGATGAACACTGCGCCGAGGAACGCATCGCCACCATGCGCCTCGCGCAATGGATCTCGGCGGCGGTCTACCTGGTCTTCATCGGCCTGGCGACGGTGTTGTTCACCGGCGATACCGGCGCCGACGTCACCGCCATCATTCACCTGATGGGCCCGGTGGCGGCGGTTCTGCCGGCGCTGATCGCCATCGCCGCCATCAGCAGCCAGTTCAGCGCCGCGGCGGCGGACAACGAGGCTGCGGGCGGCCTGGTCGAGGACATTACCCACGGCCGACTGCCCATCCGCTATGCCTACGCCTTCGTGCTGCTGGCAACCCTCGCGATCACCTGGTCGAGCAACGTGAACCAGATCATCGCCTATGCATCGCGGGCTTTCGCCCTGTTCTACGCCCTGCAGTGCCTGGTCGCGCTGCAGGTGGCCTGGGGTGAGCGCGGCCTGGCACATCGCCGCTGGCGCGTTGTCGGCTACGGCCTGCTGGGCGGCGCCTGCCTGCTGGTGTTTGCCCTCGGTATTCCCGCCGAATAGCGCCATATCCGATACAGGCGGCGCAGTAGACAGCCGGTGAGGGTGTGCTAACCTGAGAATTCATCGCACTGCCCGGCGAGCCGCGATTTTCCAGCGGCTGTCTAGGGGGGCTGCGCGACCAGATACCGGCTCCCGGGCCGGTCGGGGAGGTTGCTGTGGTAGGGCAATTGGCAAGGGCCTTGAAGGGCCCGGGTACGGCTGTAACAGCGGTGGGCGCGGCACTCGTGGGTCTCGCCCCGACGCTCTCGGCCCGGGCGGAACCCCCCGCGCTGGCGCTTTCTCCCCGCCTGTTCACCTACCAGCAACCGGCCGCCGCCGACCTCAACTACCGCCTCTCGGACACCACCCACATCGGCATCGATTACCGACCGGGCAGGGTTGCCGCGCCCGGCTCGGGCTTCCGCCTTCCCGGCCCTGTCAGCCAGCGCGAGCGTCCGGAATCTGCAAGGCTGGGCCTGTACCACCAGTTCAGCGAACAACTGGCGCTGGACCTGACCCTGGGCTGGGACAACTGGAACGCGCTCGACCAGATGGTCGACCAGGCCAACGCCCTGCCCTTCATCGCCCGCCACTCCCGCGGCACCAGCGATGTCGCCGTGGGCCTGGAATACGTGGTGACGCCGCGACTCATGCTGACTGCGGATTTCAGCTACGACCGCAATACGGATGCACTGTGGGGTCGCACACCCTCGGCGGTGCTGGACCCGCGCCTGCAGGTGGGGGTGGGCGGCGAGTACGAACTCAACACATCGCTGAGCTTCCGCGGGTACCTCAACTACCTGGACGCCGACGCAGGCGGTGAAGCTGCCCAGCCGCGGGGCTACGACAAACCGTTCACCTACCAGATGGGTGTCAGCGCGCGCTGGAATTTCTGAGCGGCCCGGGCCGGTAGCTCGTCGCAGCGGCGCTGCAGAGACCTACAGCACTACTGACAAGGGTACCGGCGCTCGATCACTGTTCGCCGGGATACACACGCTTCCAGTCCCGCTTCATGTCCACGACCAGCCAGCCCCGCTCGGGCGCCACATCCAGGGCTTTGTCCAACCGCCCCATGTGGGAGTCACGGTCGTAGGCGTATTCGCGTTCGGCATCGGTGTGGTGCACGATCAGGCCCAGTCGGGGCGTGGTATCGGCGCCGCTGCGCTGCACGGTGGTGTACTCGAGCATCTGCAGGTCGCCGTCGGAATTGCCGCCGGCCAGGATCGGACGACGACCGATATGCCGGTAGATACCCACCGGCTTGCCCGCCTTGTCGTCTATCAGAACCAACTTGGGCGCCTTGACGATGGTGGGAATGCCGTCGCGCATCTCCAGGGTCGCATCCAGTGTGGAGCCGACCACCTGTTCCGGCGGCACGCCGTAGACCTCCTCGGCAAAGACCCGCATGAAATCGACACCGCCACCGGAGACGATATACACCTTGAAGTCGTTGTCGCGCAGGTAGTCGAGCAACTCCAGCATGGGCTGGTAGACCATCTGCGTAAACGGCTTGCCGGTGCCCGGGTGGCGGGCCTTCTCGCGCCAGCGCGCCACCGAGGCGACGAACTCGTCCGCGGTCATCCCCGAGTGGGCGGTGAGCAACACCTCCATCAAGCCGGCCTTGCCGTGGGCGAGCAGCGCCGGCAGGTCGTTGGCCAGCACGCTGCGATAGGGTTCGCGCTCCTTCCACTCGGGATGGTCCGGGGCCATGTCGCGAATCTGCTGCAGCGCGAAATAGCCCTGGAAATACAGCGGCTGTTCGCTCCACAGGGTGCCGTCGTTATCGAAGGTCGCGATGCGCTCCGCGGGGGGCACGAAGCCATCGGACCCAGCGTCGGTGACCGTGGTTACGAATTGCACGATGGCGGATTTACTCGCCCCCGCCACCCAGGATGGCAGGGGGTCGGGGGCGGCGCCCGCTCCGGCCGATGGCAGCCATGCTGCGACCAGCAGTGCTGCGATCCGGAGCAGGCGCAATGCACCGGTCATCAGGTCATGCCCTGGCTGGCCGACACGCGCCTCATTTACCTGCCTGAACTTCGTCCAGCCCGTCGCGCAGGTACTTCGCCCAGCGGTTGAGGATCAGTTGAGCATCGGCGCGGTTACTCACGGAGTTGGTCCACTGCAGGCGCATGTCGTCGAAGTCCTTGCGCCGATCGACAATCCTCGCCAGCGTGTCGCCGGTGGCGCCGTCCTTCAGTTCCAGGTACAGGGTCATCTCGCCGGACTGCGTGGTATAGCTGCGCGAACGACCGGCGGACATGACGTCCGGGGCGTTGATGTCGAGGTTGATGATCGCCGGTGCCAGCACCAGTACCTGCTCACCCTCGGGGAACTCGTCCACCAGTTTGTAGGGCGGTGCTTTTTCCAGTTCCTCGCGGAATGTGCCGGTGCACATTTCGCTCAACTGCCCCTTGATCCGGTCGACATCTTTTTGCGTGACGCGACTGGTGAGGTCCAGCCGGGAAGAGTTCTGGTCGCGCAGCCAGTTCTTGCGGAACGCCACTTCGCATGGTGCCAGGGCGAAGGTGTCGTACTCGCCGAGTTGCACCCCCGGCTTTTTATAGACGTCGGCGAACCCGGTACCGGTGACCTGCTCCAGGCCGTCGAAGGACACGCCGTAGGCTTCGGTTTTCGGTCCGGTTTCGGCGCAGGCAGCGAGCAGGACGACAGCGGCAAGCGCGCTGCTGCGCAGGGCAATAGCCAGTTTATGCATTGTATTTCTCCAGATGATAGTCATGAATCCATCGCGCTGGCTGGCGAGCCTGCAGGATTCTAGTCAAGCGGCCTGCAGGGCGCCAGCAGCCACCGCGGCCAGGCAGTGCTCGCGCAACCATCGATTGGCCGGGTCCTCCGCAGCGCTGCGGCTGTAGTACAGGTTGAGCGCCAGGGGTTCGACGGCAAACGGCGGCGGTACGCAATGCAGACCGCTGTTGCGCGCGGCGAGTTCCGTGGTGGTCCACAACAGGTCGCTGTCAGCGGTCAGCGCCGCTGCCGGGGCGTGGTGCTGCAGGCGCACTTTCACCTGCCGCCGCCGGCCCAGTGCGTGCAGCGCGATATCCACGTGCCCGCGCCCGCGCGGCCTGCCGGAAACATGCAGGTGGTCTGCGCCAAGGTAGGCGTCGAGGGTCAACGGAGAGCTTGCCAGCGGGTGTCCGGGCCGCATCGCAACCACATAGGGCAGGCAGGCCAGCGGCGCCTGCCCCAGTTCCCGGGCGTTGATCTGCGGCGAATCCACCAGCAGGTCAATGTCTCCCGCCTTGAGTTCCGCCACCGCCGCCTCGCGACCGGGGTAGAACGCCTGCAGCACCACACCGGGCGCTTCCGGCAACAGGCGCCGGTGCAGGACCGGGAGCAGCAGCGTCAACAGCAGGTCGTTGACCGCCAGCCGGAAGACTTTTTCCGAGCTTTGCGGGTCGAACTGCGCGCCGACGCCGATACTGTCCTGTAGCAACAACAGTGCCCGGCGTACGTCGCCGATCACGTTGTCTGCCACCGGCGTCGGCTGCATACCCTGGGGCGTGCGCACGAACAACTGGTCGGCGAAGGCCTGGCGCAGGCGGCCGAGGGCATTGCTCACCGCGGGCTGGGTCAGGTGCAACTCCTGGGCGACACGGGTGACGCTGCGCTCACGGTACACCGCCTCGAAGACGACAAAAAGATTGAGGTCTATCCTGTCCAGGCGCATCTTTTCTCATCACTCAAATTAATGATGACCTATTATATAAATAAATTTGAGTGATTATCGAGCGCCCCCTAAGCTTGCCGTCGACCCCAGTCGCAATAAGAGATACGCCCCATGTACCAATTCAGCGAACGCTCCCAGGCCCTGCAGGCACAACTGCAGGCGTTCATGGAGGAGCATGTCTACCCCAACGAACACGCCTACGCCGAGGCGATCAATACTGCCGAGAACCGCTGGGCAGCGGTACCGCTGATGGACGAGCTAAAAGCCAGGGCACAGGCCGAGGGCCTGTGGAACCTGTTCGTGCCGCCGAGCCTGGCACAGTTCGTCGATCACGAGGGCCTGAGCAACTTCGACTACGCACCGCTGGCGGAAATCATGGGGCGGGTGTTCTGGTCGCCGGAGATTTTCAACTGTTCCGCGCCGGACACCGGCAACATGGAAGTGTTCATGAAATACGCCACCGAGGAACAGCAGGCGCAGTGGCTCACCCCGCTGCTGGCCGGCGAGATCCGCTCCGCCTACGCGATGACCGAACCGCAGGTCGCCTCCTCCGACGCCACCAACGTGGAATTGCGCATCGAGCGCGACGGCGACGAATGGGTGCTCAACGGCCGCAAGTGGTTCATCACCAACGCCATGTACGAGCGCACCAAAATCTTTATCGTCATGGGCAAGTCGGACCCGGACAACCCCAGTCGCCACAAGCAGCAGAGCCAGGTGCTGGTACCCAAGGGCACGCCCGGGCTGGAACTGGTCCGCGCCCTGACCACCATGGGCTACGACGATGCGCCGACCGGTCACGCGGAGCTGCGGTTTACCGATGTGCGCGTGCCGCTGGAGAACATCCTGCTCGGCGAGGGTCGCGGCTTCGAGATCGCCCAGGGGCGCCTGGGGCCGGGCCGTATTCACCACTGCATGCGCCTCATCGGTATCGCCCAGCGTTCGCTGGAACTGGCCTGCGCGCGGTCGGTGAGTCGCACCACCTTCGGCCGCAAGCTGGCGGAGCACCAGTCGGTACGCGAGGACATCGCGAAGTGCTTCTCGGAAATCGAGATGGCCCGCCTGCTTGTCCTGAAGACCTGCGCCCGCATGGACGAGGTCGGCGCCAAGGGCGCCATGGACCTGATCGCCGCGAGCAAGACCAGCGTGCCGCTGATGGTGCAGACCATCATCGATCGCTGCATGCAGATTCACGGTGCCGGCGGCCTGACCAGCGACTACTGCATGGCCGAGGGCTTCAACTACGCCCGCTGGTGCCGCCAGGCGGACGGCCCGGACCAGGTGCACCAGATGGCCCTGGGCAAGATGCTGATCAAGCGCTACACGGAGGAATAGACGAATGGCGGACATGGACAAACTGCTCGGCGTGGAGGGTAAGGTCGCCCTGGTAACCGGCGCGTCCAGCGGCCTGGGCGCGCACTTCGCGCGTATCCTGGCCGGCGCCGGGGCCCGGGTGGTAGCGGCGGCGCGGCGGCGCGACCGCCTCGAACAACTGGTCGGGGAGATCACTGCCGCGGGCGGCGAGGCGATTGCGGTGGCGATGGACGTCACCGACGCCGAAAGCGTAGCGGCGGCGCTGGACGAGATAGGAACCCGCATGGGCGGCGTCGATATCCTGGTCAATAACGCGGGGGTCGCCGCTTCACGCTACAGCCTGAAAGTGGATGACGAAAACTGGGATTTCGTCATGGACACCAACCTCAAGGGCGCCTGGCGGGTAGCCCAGGCCGTTGCGCGCCGCGCAATCGAGGCTGAGAAGCCCTGCAGCATTGTCAACATCGCCTCGATCCTCGGCCTGCGGGTCGGCTTCGGCGAGACTGTCTACGCCATCGCCAAGGCCGGCGTGGTGCAGATGACGCGCGCGCTGGCCATGGAACTGGGACGCAAGAACGTGCGCGTCAATGCCCTGTGCCCCGGTTATTTCGCCACCGAAATGAACTCCGACTACCTGCTCTCGGAGGCCGGCCAGGCCTACCTGCGTAACACGCCCGCGGGGCGCATGGGGGAACTGGATGAACTCGCCGCCCCCCTGCTGTTGCTGGCCGGTGACGGCGGCAGCTTCATCAACGGCGTCGCCCTGCCGGTGGACGGCGGCCACCTGGTCGGCTCGCTGTAATGAATTGGCGCCCGAATGTAATCCCACGTAATTGAGGGCGCCCTACCCGCTGCAGATACTTTTGTGAAACCGCCGCCGGCGATGCGTAAGCCGGCGGTGTAACAAGAACGCAGGGGGAACGCAAAGTGATTATCAGTCTCGACGTATTGAGTGAAGATCACGTCCATCGCATCTATCGCCACTACCCGCGAGCCATCTACGGCCTCGCTTTCGCCTACGCCGCCTGGGACGAATACTGCAGCTATCTTGCGCAGGCAGAGGATCTCTTCATCACCGCCTCCGCCGCTGGCAACGGCCGCTTGATCGGCCATCCGCAAGGTGAGCCCAGCTTCACCCCCCAGGCCCTGGCGGACTGGTTGCGCGAGTCGGTGCTGCCCTTCGAGTATTTCGGTGACCTGTACATCGCCGCGCCCGGTGCCGACCGCAGCTATCTCGACGGTTTGCGCAAGGCCATGGGTCCGCGCTACGAAGGTCGCATCTTCGGCCAGTTCGGCCTGCCCAGCGGCACACTGCAACCGCCGGTGGAAGCCCACTGGGTCGAGGCCGCCTGAGCCAGAGCCGCTGCCGCGGCCCTCATACCTGCGCCGCCACTTCCCCGGTGGCGGTGATGTCCACAATCACTGCGAAACCCACCAGTCCCGGACGCATGGCAGTCAGGGGGTACCACCCTGGGGTCAGAGTCGCGACCCTGACCCCGTGCTCTCAACCCCCATCATTTTCAAACTTATAACGGTCACGGGGTTTGCCTGAGAGCGCAGTCGCGACCCTGACAGACTCCTCCTGCAAGGCCCTCCCTGTCATGTTCGCGGGCCCGTACGCGGCACAAAAAAAAGGCGGCCATCCCTGGCCGCCAATTTCCGCGTGAAGTGCAATCCCATGCACGCGTATAATGGTGCCCGGCCAGCGGAGAAATAGCGATTACGCAGAATTACAGTTCGCGGTTGCGCCATTCGTGCTTTTCATCTATTTTCTCTGCTAAGTCATTGAACGACTGTCTCTTTTCAACAACAAGCTGTAATTCGCAGCCCATGGACCCGGGCAGCGCGGTCCAGCACTTCAAACAATTTAGATGGCGCAGATTCGCGATACAGACACACAGAGAACCTTCTTTCTGCGCGCGCACCATACCCTAGGCCGCGACGCGGAACGTTCGGACACCGTCGTCAGCAGCCCGATCACTTCGCGTATACACGTCGCCCTGGAGTGGGACGGCGACCAGTGGAACGCGCGCGACCTCAGCAAGAACGGTACCTGGCTCGGCAACAAACGGCTGATCAGCAACGAGAGCACGCCGATCGCCCGGGGTGACAAACTGCATCTCGGCGCGCCGGAAATGCCTGCGCTCGAAGTGGTCGATGACGGTCCGCCGCAATCCACCCTGGTGGGCCTGAACGGCAGCGATTCGCTGGAACTCGCCTCCTTCGTCTTCCTCCCGGACCAGAACGAGCCGGAAGCGGTGGTGATCTACTCCTTCCACCGGCGGGCGTGGATGGTGCACCCCATGGAACAGGACAGCCCGCAACACCTGGAGCGCATGCTGCATCACGGCGATCGCGTCGGCTACGGCGGCCGCGAATGGCAGGTCTTCCTGGCTGAAACCGAGCAGATGACGGAGATCAGCACTGCGCCGGAGAGCAGCCTGGAAGACATCGAGTTTGTCTTCCACCTCAGCCAGGACGAGGAAAACACCGCCCTGGAGCTGAAATTCAGCGGCCACAAACTCGATCTCGGCGAGCGCTCCCATCACTACCTGCTGCTGCACCTGGCGCGCCTGCGCGCGGACCAGGCCGCCAGCGGTTACGACAGCCTGACCCAGGGCTGGATAGACAACGAACAACTCAAACGCGACCTCGGCCTGGAAATGCCGCATATCAACATCATGATCTTCCGGGCCCGCAAACAGATCGCCGAGACTCTCACCACGACGCTGGACTCGGAACTGCTGGTAGAACGCAGCAAGGGCCGGGTACGCTTCGGCGGTTCGCGTTTCCGAATCTACAAAGGTGCCGCCCTTACCCATAGCATGCCCGGGCAACAAGCCCAGAAGCAGTGATGACCGAAGGTTCGATGCCCGATTCTGAGGGCAAATACAGTATTTTGCGCCCGTTGGGTCGCGGCGGTATGGGTGAGGTTTACCTGGCGCTGGACAACCGCCTGCAGCGCGAAGTAGCGATCAAGTACCTGCGAACGGACCTCACGGAAGACGGCGACTGGCACGAGCGCATGCAACATGAGGCCCTGTTGCTGGCGCGGCTCAACCACCCCAACATCGTCCAGATTTACGATTTCTTCGAGGCCGGGGAAGCGCCAGCGCTGGTCATGGAATATGTGCGCGGGCGCAACCTGCGCATCTACCTGCGCGAACATCGCGCGGAACTGGCGGACAAGCTGCGCTGGCTGAGCGAGATATCGGCGGGCCTGGCCGCCTCCCACGACGCGGGCGTGGTGCACTGCGACCTGAAAGCGGAAAATGTACTGATCAACGCGGAGGGTAGCGCCAAGGTCACCGACTTCGGCATCGCCAGTCACAGCGGTGATCGCGCCGACGACGTCGCCGCCCTCGGCGTGCTCGCCCAGGAATTGCTGGCGGATAACGCCGCAGTCGTCTCGCCCACGGTCCGCGACCTGCTGCGCCGGTTGTCAAAGCGCGGCGCCCTCACCGCCCGCGAAGCGGCGGCGCAGTGGCGCCACGCCTGGCTCGAACAAACCCAGAGCGAAACCCCCCTACCCAGCCAACTGCGCGCCCAGCAGCGTCGCGGACGCCGCCGCGCCACCGCCGCACTGGTCGCCGTGCTGGTTGTCTCGGCAGTCGTCCTGGCCTGGCAATTGCGCACGCCGGCCAAAGCCCAGGCGGTCGCCATCCTGCCACCAGTGATGCGCGACCCCGGCCAGCTCAGCGAGCGGCAACAGCAGATCCTGGAATCCGCCGTCGCACAGTCGCTGCAGGAGGCGGTACTGGGTAGCCAGCGCCTGTCGCTGGTGGGCATGACCGAAGTCGATACCGTACAGGGCAGCGCCGCGGAAAAGCTCGTGGCACTGGGCGCGGACATCCTCATCGCTTCCCAGGTGAAATGCAGCGGAACCGTGTGCGACCTGGACCTGCAGCGGCTGGAGAAACCCAGCGGCCAGGTGACCAGTTACCGCAAGGTCTCGGTGATCGCCGATTCCCCATTGGGCACCCACGAGGCGGTCAGCCGCCAGTGGACCTACCTGTTCCCCGGGCAGACGACGGCGAACAACGGTGCGGGAGCGCTCGACGAGGCGGACTACCTGAAGTACACGGAATTGAACCTGGCGGCGCAGCAGTTCAGCCGCTCCTCGCGCTCCATTCTCGCCGCCGTCGAGTCGCTGCTGCGGGCGCGGCGGGATTTCGCGCCGCTGTACTATCTCTACGCACAGGTGGCCCTCGACACCTACGAGGAGATGGGTGACCCGATGTACCTCGACCGCCTCGAGCGCACCCTGGAACTGGCGGATCCCGCGCTGGCACGGTCGCTGTTCCTGCGCCGCAGTCGCTTTCGCCTGGACCTCTACCGCGGCGATTACCAGGCTGCGCGCGAGGTGATCCGGGAACTGGAACAGGAGGGGGCCGACGACGCACTGGTGGCCTACCTGACCGGCGAGTGGCACGGCGCCCAGGACCAGTTCAGGGCCGCCGGCGAGAGTTTCGCGCGCGCGGCCGCGCTGCAGCCCAGCATGCAGTACCTCTACGCACAGGCGCGCAATCAGTACTGGAACGGCCAGCCCGATGCGGCCCTGGCCACGTTGGACGGCCTGCTCAAGCGCTATGAATACAACACTCACGCACTGGGCCTGCGCGCGGTCATCCTGTTGGAGCAGGGCAAGCTGGCGGCGGCGGAGCAGGCCCTGCGGCTCAGCCTGGATATCCAGCCCAATCCGCTGGTGCGCGCCAACCTGGGCATGGTCTACCTGCTGATGCGCAACTATCCCGCCGCACGCGAGCAGTTCCTCGAGGCCTATGACGCGGATAGCCGGGATTCCGTGGTGTTGCTCAACCTCGCCGATACCGAGCAGCTACTGGGCAATGTCGAGCGCGGGCGCGAGTTGTACCGGCAACTGGTAGCGCGCTACAGCGAGGGAGACCCCTCGGTGATTACCACGGTCGCCGCCCAGGCCTATGCGCAGCTGGGGCAATTCGAGGAGGCCATGGCGACCCTGAAGAAAATCAGCCTGGCGCGCGAACAGGCCTCCAGCCCGGCAGTCAGCGCCGCGCTGGTCTACACGCTTGCGGGGCAGCACCTGGTGGCACTGGTCGAGGTGGACCGGGCGCTGGAAGCGGGAGTCTCGGGCGTGATGTTCGACCTGCCATTCTTCGACCCGCTGTGCACTGAGGTGCGGTTTCGCGAGCTGATGAGCGAACACGACCGCGACGGTCGCTGTGAGCAATTGCCGGGAGCCACCGCCACCGCGGGTATCGCCACCGAGAAGCGTTAACCCCAGCCAGGCTCAACCAGAGCAGCGTCAATCAAAGCAGTCCCAGCAAGAGCAGCGTGACTCAGAGTCGCGGACGGTCGCTACCCTGCTGCCAGATCTTCAGGAAAGTCCGCTCCAGCGCCGACTCGGTGGCAAGCCCGAGTTTTTCCTGCCAGTTCTTCTTGTGCACAAATCGCAGGTCGAATACGTCGCGCTCTTTCAGCTGTTGCTGGATGAAGTCGTCCGAGGTCTGCAGCGCATCCACCAGTCCATTGTCCAGTGCCTGGCTGCCGTACCAGATTTCGCCGGTGGCCACCGCGGCCACATCCAGTGCCGGGCGGTTGGCGCTGACGAACTCCTTGAACAGTACGTGGGTGTCCTCAAGTTCCTGGACGAACTTCGCCCGGCCCTTGTCGGTGTTTTCGCCGAACATGGTGATGGTGCGCTTGTATTCCCCCGCGGTGAACAACTCGAAATCGATGTCGTGCTTTTGCAGCAGGCGGTGAAAGTTGGGCAGCTGCGCGAGCACGCCGATCGAGCCGATCACGGCGAAGGGCGCAGCGATGATGCGGTCGGCGACACAGGCCATCATGTAGCCGCCGCTGGCGGCCACCTTGTCCACGGCGACGGTAAGCGGGATGCCCGCGTCGCGGATGCGGCGCAGCTGGCTGGCCGCCAGGCCGTAGCCGTGCACCAGGCCGCCCGGGCTCTCCAGGCGCACCAGGATCTCGTCACCGGTCTGCGCCTGGCCGAGGATCGCGGTGATCTCCTCGCGCAGGTTATCCGTGGCGCTGGCTTTCATATCGCCATCGAAGCCGAGCACGAAAAGGCGCGGCCGGCTTTTACCCTCCTCGCCCTTGCGTGCCTTTGCCTTCTGCTTCTCTTCCTTGCGCCGCGCCTTGCGCCGCTGTTTCAGTTCTTCCTCTTCGCAGGCCACGGCCTCAATGGATTCGCCGATATGCCGATACTTGTCATTGAGTTTACGAATTTCGAGATGGCCCTCGTGCTGTTCGGTGCGATTGCGCTGGCCGATGGCGACGATACCGGCAACCAGGATCAGCACGGCGCCGACCAGGGTGACTGCCTGGGCGAGGAACAGGCCGTATTCGAAGATGTAGTGCAAGAGTGACTCCTGTGGACGTCAGGCGGTGGTAACCGACCCCGCTGACGCCGGGGTCGACGGACCGGCTATGGTATGCGGCAGTCCTGCCGGTCGCAAGTTGCACAACGGGCATTTATTTTGGGCGCGCTTGGCCACTCGGCGCATTTTTCGCGTAGAATTTCGCAGGTTCAGACCGTAGAAGACACAGCCTCCATGACCGATTCGATCAGCAACGCGTTCTGGCGTAATTTCCTGGGTTCATCCCCGATCTGGTACAAGCAGACGATCATCGCCTTTCTTGTGCTCAATCCGCTGTTTTTGTTGATCCTGGGGCCGTTCGTCACTGGCTGGCTGCTGATTGGCGAATTCATCTTCACCCTGGCCCTGGCGTTGCGCTGCTACCCGCTGCAACCGGGCGGTCTGTTGGCCATCGAGGCGGTCCTGCTGGGCATGACCTCCCCCGAATCCGTCTACCACGAAGCGCTGCTGAATTTCGAAGTTATCCTGCTGTTGATGTTCATGGTGGCCGGCATTTTCTTCATGAAGGAACTGCTGCTGTTCGTGTTCACCAAGATCCTGCTCACGGTGCGCTCCAAGGTGCTGCTGTCGCTGATGTTCTCCCTGGTGGCCGCCTTCCTGTCCGCCTTCCTCGACGCGCTCACCGTAACCGCGGTGTTGATCAGCGTCGGCGTCGGTTTCTACTCGGTGTACCACAAGGTCGCCTCCGGCAAGGGCATGGCCCACGCGGATCACGATCACTCGAAGGACGAATCCGTACACGAGCATCACCGCGACGACCTCGAATCGTTCCGCGCCTTCCTGCGCAGCCTGCTGATGCATGGCGCGGTGGGTACCGCCCTCGGCGGTGTCTGCACCCTGGTCGGCGAGCCACAGAATCTGCTGATTGCCACCGTCGCCGAATGGGATTTCGTCACCTTCGCCCTGTACATGGCGCCGATCACCATGCCGGTGCTGGTCTGCGGCCTGGCCACCTGTGCCCTGCTCGAGGTCACCGGCAAGTTCGGCTACGGCTCGCAACTGCCGGAAAGTGTGCGCGG
The DNA here is from genome assembly GCF_004745945.1 of Mangrovimicrobium sediminis. Classification (GTDB taxonomy): domain Bacteria; phylum Pseudomonadota; class Gammaproteobacteria; order Pseudomonadales; family Halieaceae; genus Mangrovimicrobium; species Mangrovimicrobium sediminis. The sequence goes on from NZ_SRLE01000004.1 coordinate 314,274, forward strand.
CGTACTCGAGGAATTCGCGGAGAATGAGGCCAAACACCGCAACAACCGCACCAACGCACGACTCGCGGTGCAGAGCCTGGTCGCGTTGATCCTGGTACTGGCCCTGGCCATGCACTGGGCGGCGGTCGGCCTGGTGGGACTCATGGTGATCGTGCTGCTCACCGCCTTCAACGGCATCGTGGAGGAGCACCAGATCGGCCACGCCTTCGAGGAGGCGCTGCCCTTCACCGCGCTGCTCGTGGTGTTCTTTGCCATCGTCGCCGTCATCCACGACCAGCACCTGTTCCACCCGGTGATCAGCCACGTGCTGGCCATGGACGCGAGCATACGCCCGGCCATGTTCTTCCTCGCCAACGGCGTGCTGTCGATGATCAGCGACAATGTGTTCGTGGCCACGGTGTATATCAGTGAAGTAAAAGCGGCCCTGGACGCGGGTACCATCACCCGCACGGAATTCGACCACCTCGCGGTGGCGATCAACACCGGCACCAACCTGCCCAGCGTGGCCACCCCGAACGGCCAGGCGGCATTTCTGTTCCTGCTGACCTCGGCACTGGCGCCGCTGATTCGCCTGTCCTACGGACGCATGGTGATCATGGCCCTGCCCTACACCCTGGTGCTGGGTGGCGTCGGCCTGGCCTGCGTCAGCCTGTTCCTCTAGCGACTGGCGACTGGCCGCGGCGTCCATCGCCGCGCTGGTGGTTCAGTCGCGCCAGATCACCCTGCCGCCGCCGGCGGCAATAGCATCCAACTGCGCCTCGTGTGCGGCCAGTTCCTCGGCGCTCGCCGCGATGACAGGCAGTGCCGGGCGACCGGCGGGCAGGCGACGAATTCGCTCGCCGCGCGCGCTGCCCTCGCTCCCGGCGCCATCGCTATCCGACAACTGGAAGGCGGTCTGCCCACCGGTCATCGCCAGGTAGACGTCGGCCAGGATTTCCGCGTCGAGCAGCGCGCCGTGCAGGTCGCGCTGGGAATTGTCGACGCCGTAGCGCTGGCACAGGGCGTCGAGGTTGTTGCGCTGGCCGGGGTGCCTGCTGCGCGCCATGACCAGGGTGTCGATGACCGGGCACAGCTGTTCCAGGGCGCTGCGCTCCGCGTCCAGGCGCTGCAGTTCGCTGTTCAGGAAGCCGAGGTCGAAGGGCGCGTTGTGGATCACCAGCTCCGCACCTTCGATGAATTCCATGAAGTCCGCGGCGACCTGGGCAAAGCGCGGCTTGTCGGCGAGGAATTCGTTGGTGATCCCGTGCACCTCGATGGCGCCCTGGTCGATCTCCCGGTCCGGCTTGATGTAGCGGTGGAAGTGGTTGCCGGTCAGCCGCCGGTTGTCCAGCTCGACACAGCCGATCTCGATAATGCGGTGCCCCTGGGAGACTTCCAGTCCGGTGGTTTCGGTGTCCAGTACGATTTGTCGCACGCTGCGCGCTCCTCGCTCAGTCCAGTTCGTCGATGCCGCGGTTGGCCAGCTGGTCCGCGATCTCGTTTTCGCGATGGCCGCTGTGCCCCTTGACCCAGCGCCAGTCGACCTCGTGGCGGGCGTTTTCCTCGTCCAGCGCCTGCCACAGGTCGGCGTTCTTCACCGGCTTTTTCGCCGCCGTCTTCCAGCCGCGGGCCTTCCAGTCGCGCAGCCAGCTGGTAATGCCGTTGCGCACGTAAGCGGAGTCGGTAGTCAGGACGACCCGGCAGGGCTCCTTCAGCGCCCGCAGCCCCTCGATCGCGGCGCGCAGCTCCATGCGATTGTTGGTGGTCTGGGGCTCACCGCCGTGCAGTGACTTTTCACGCCCCTGGTAACGCAGCAGCACGCCCCAGCCGCCGGGACCGGGATTGCCGCGGCAGGCCCCGTCGGTAAATATCTCGACGTCTTTCAATGCCGGGCAGGGTCCGTGGGTTTACGTGCGGCGCCGGCAATCGGGCGCGCCGCGGGGGCCGGACTCGGTTGCGCCGCGGGGCCGGGAACGGCCAGGCCAATCAGCTTGCCGGCGCGGCGGCGTACGGAGCGCGGCCGCTTGTGAGCGGGCACCTGTTTCACCGCGTGCATCAGGTACAGGCCGCCGGTCGGCAGGCCGTGAGTAGCGCACCACTGGTCGCCCTTTTCCATCCACTGGCGCAGGCGCCCCGTGCCCAGTGGCGGCAGGTTGTACAGGTAGCTGCAATGCTCGGCATCGCAGCCCAGCAGGTTGAGCCAGTCGGTGAGGCGGTGCGGGCTGACCGGGCGGTGTGCGCGCCAGGGCGATCGCCGGTGCAGCCCGCGCAGTGCGCTGCCCAGGCCGACCAGGCTGTGCGGGTTCCACCCGGTGATCAGGAGCTGGCCCTGGGGCACCAGCACGCGCTGCAGCTCGCGCAATACCTGGTGCGGGTTCTCGACGAACTCCAGCGCGTGGTGGGCGATGATCACATCGATGCTGTCGCTCTCAAGCGGCAGCTCGCCGCGCTCGCACAGCAGGCCGATGTCCGCTCCGGCCTGCTCGCCGGCAAAGATGCGGTGGCGGATGCGGCATTCGCCGAACAGCGGTCCGCAGTCCAGCGGACCCAGCTGCAGCATGTGGTAGCCGAACGCAGTCTCCAGGCGCCGGTCGAGCTCTGCCTGCAACTGTGCGAGCAGGTAGCTGCCACGCTCGCCCTGGTACCAGGTTTCCAGAATAGCGCTGATGTCGGTAAACTGATTGGCCATTTCGCTGTCGTAACGAGCCGCTTTGTGCCGCGGCGATTGCCACATGTTACTGCATTTCCAGTCCAAGTGAACGGTATCCCATGCTCGACATCCAGCCCATTCCCGCCTTCGACGACAACTACATCTGGCTGTTCACCGACGCCGCCGGCGAGCGCGCCTGTGTCGTCGACCCCGGTGACGCGGCCCCCGTGGAACAGGCGCTGCAGGCCGCCGGCCTGCAACTGGATGCCGTGTTGATCACCCACCACCACTTCGACCATGTCGGCGGCCTGCCACAGCTGCGCGAGCGCCACGCGCCGCGCGTGTACGGGCCGGACAACCCAGCCATCGAGGGTATCGATGTGCGCGTCGGCCAGGGCGATAGCGTCGAAGTGCTGGGCCGGACCTTCGAGGTCCTCGCCGTGCCGGGCCACACCCTGGACCATATCGCCTACTTCCATAGCGGTGACGACCCACTGGTGTTTTGCGGCGACACCCTGTTCGCCGGTGGCTGCGGGCGCATGTTCGAGGGGCAGCCGGCGCAGATGCTCGCCTCGCTGGACGCCCTGGCCGCCCTCCCCCCAGCCACACGGGTCTACTGCGCGCACGAGTACACCCTGGCCAACCTGCGCTTCGCCCGGGCGGTCGAGCCGGAGAATGAGGCATTACAGGCCCGCCAGGCCGCCGCCGAGGCCACTCGCGCGCGCCGGGCGCCCACCGTGCCTTCGACCCTTGCCGACGAACTCGCCACCAACCCGTTCCTGCGCTGTCGCGAGGCGCCCGTGATAGCCGGACTCAAGGCCGGGGAGCAACTGCAGGGCGAGGCGCCGGCGCAAGTCTTCGCCAGTGTGCGGGCCTGGAAGGACAACTTTCGCGGGTGACGCTTTTCCCCAGTTTTGGCTGGTATCTGGGCTGCCGATTCCGGCAATATAGTACTGAGAATTTACTTTAAGTTTACCGATAAGGCTTTTAATTCAATATGTTACGGAACCTTTTTGCCGTAATTACTGCGTGCATTTTAGCCGCAGGTTGTACCACGACGACGGACACCGGTTCGCGTACAAGCACCCCGGCTGCCGGGCAGGAGGCACACAGCGCGACGGCGAAGGCGCAACCAGCGCGCGCGCGACCGGCCCCCACCGCCGAAGCTGTCCAGGATGACCTCTGGGTCACCCTGCGGGCGGGGCTGCGCTGGCAGGACATCGAACGGGCAGAGGTCGACCGCGAGCGCGAGCGCTACCTCGCCCAGCACAACTACTTCGACCTGGTCGGCGAACGCGCGGCCTACTACCTGAAATACATCGCCGACGAGGTGGAGCGCCGCGACATGCCCATGGAGGTGGCCCTGTTACCGCTGGTGGAAAGCACCCTGGACCCCTTCGCCACCTCACCCAACCACGCCGCTGGCCTGTGGCAGATCATGCCCGCCACCGGCCGCCACCTCGGCCTGCGCCAGGACTGGTGGTACGACGGCCGCCGCGACCTGCGCGACTCCACCCGCGCGGCGCTGGACTACCTCGAGGCCCTGCACCGGGATTTCGACGGCGACTGGATGCTGGCGCTGGCCGCCTACAATTCCGGCGGTGGACGGGTCGCCTCCGCACAGCGCAGCAACGCGCGGCGCGGCAAGCCCACGGATTTCTGGTCGCTCTCGCTGCCGCGGGAGACCCGCTACTACCTGCCCCGCCTGCTGGCCCTGTCGCAGATCATCGGCGATCCCGAGCGCTACGGCGTGGAATTGCCGCCGCTGGCCAATACGCCGGCGTTCACGGTGGTCGCTACCGGCGGGCAACTGGAGCTGTCCCGCGCCGCCCTCCTCGCCGGCGTGGAACCCGCCGCCCTGCGGGCGCTCAACCCCGGGCAGTTGCGCTGGGCGACGTCACCGGACGCCGCCCAGGAGTTGCTGGTCCCGGTGGGCAGCGAGACCAGCTTCAATGCGGGTATCGCCGCACTGGACCCGGAGCAGCGGGTGCGCTGGGATCACTACCGCATTCGCCGCGGCGACAGCCTGATCCGCATCGCCCGCAAGTTCGATACCGAGGTCGCCCTGCTGCGCGAGGTCAACAGCATCCGCGGCAACCTGATCCGCGCCGGCGACACGCTGATGATCCCCTCCGGCGGCGACTGGTCCGGCAGCCTGGCCATGACCGCCAACGGCAAGGCCCAGAAGCGGGGTTACAAGGTGCGACGCGGCGATTCCCTGTACCGCATCGCCGGCCGCTTCAAGGTATCCATCGACGACATCATCGCCTGGAATTCCCTCGACCCCGAGGATTACCTGCGTCCGGGCCAGCAGCTGACCCTGTACGTCGGCGGCATGTGAGCCGTCGGCTCTACAGTTCGTGCAGGGAGCGCACCGGGGAAACCGCCGCCGCCTGCAGCGCCGGGTAGCTGCCGAAGACGATCCCGACCAGCAGTGATACCGCGAACCCGGCGGCGCCCGCGGCCAGGCTGAACTGCGTTTGCCAGTCGCTCACCCAGCCCAGCAGCATCGCAGACAATGCCCCAAGAATGATGCCGGCGAGTCCACCGGCCACTGCAATCACCATGGCCTCGCTGACGAACTGCGCGATGATGTCCGCACGCGTAGCGCCCAGGGCCCGCCGCAGGCCGATTTCGGCGCGGCGCGACAACACGTTGAGCATCATGTTATTCATGATGCCGGTGCCACCGACCACCAACAGCACGAAGGTCGCCCCCAGCAAAAGGTACTGGAACACCTGTTGCAAGCGGTGCTTCTGGCGCAACACTTCCACCGGCACCACCACGCGAATCTCACCCTCGGCACGCTGTCGCTCCACGATGCGCCGCAGGCTGTCGAGACCGGCGCCGAGATGGGCCTCATCGGAAAACCGCACGGTGATCTCGTCCAGTGCGTAGGCGCTGCCACTTCCGACGATTGTCGTGACCGGCAGATACAGCAGGTAATCGCTGGCGGAAACGCCGACGCCTTCCAGGTCTGGCAGGCGGGTGCGATTGTCCGCCAATACGCCGACCACCCGGCACCAGCTCGCGCCGTACTGCACCACCTGGCCGAGGACCTGGCGGCGCGGGAACAGCGCCCGACCGAGGCGAGCGCCAACCACGCAGACCGGCGAGCGGTGCACCACGTCGTAGGGTGTGACGAAGCGCCCACTGTGCAGGCGCAGGCTGAACATGGATGCATACTGGCTGTCGACGCCGACCAGCCGCGCGCGCCCGGGATGAGACTCCCCCGCACCGACCTCGGCCTGGCGATAGGCCACGCCGGTGGATTGCTCCACCAGTTCAGGCAACAGGGCGCCGATGCGCGCCAGCCGTGCTGCATCCAGTGCGCCGTGGTTGTCCGCCTGCAGGATCACGGTGCCGCTGCCCAGCGCACCGAGCGCCGAGCGCATTTCCTGCTGCGCTCCGGCGCCGACTGCGAGCACCAGGACCAGCCCGCCCACGCCGCTCACCACACCCAGCACGCTAAGCAGGGCCTGGGTGGCGCGGGTGCGCCAGAGCTTCCAGGCCCACACCCATACCTGGAGTTCAGGCAAGCGCACCGTTTCGCTCCCGCAACTCACCCGCGGCCAGGTCGATGACCCGGTCGGCAAAACCCGCCGCCTGCTCGTCGTGGGTGACCATCACCACGGTGATGCCCGAGTCCGCCAACTCGCGCAGCCGGGTCAGCAGCAGACGGGAGTTCTCGGTATCCAGGTTGCCGGTGGGCTCGTCCGCCAGCACCAGGCAAGGCCGGTTGAACAGGGCCCGGGCCACTGCGGCGCGCTGGCGCTCGCCCCCGGACAGCGCCGCCGGCCGGTGGTGCAGGCGATGACCAAGGCCGACATCCTCCAGCAGTTGCCCGGCACGGGCATAGCACGCGCGCATGTCGCTATCGCGGCCGTAAAAGCCGGGCAGTGCGACATTCTCGCGCAGGTCGAGGTAATCGACAAAGTGGCTACTCTGGAACACGAAACCGATCTTGCGATTGCGCACCGCCGCCAGGGCCTCCTCCGGCAGGCCGGAGACCTCGATGCCCTCCAGCCAGTAGCGCCCCGCGCTCGGCCGATCCAGGCAGCCGAGCAGGTGCAGCAGGGTCGACTTGCCCTCCCCGGACGGTCCCATGAGCGAGACGAACTGCCCCCGGGGCACGTCCAGGGCGAGGTCGCTAAACACCTCGACCGGGCGCTCCGGGTGCGGGTAACGCTTGCCCAGCCCCTCAATCCGCAACATCGAAATTATCCGGGTACACCAGCATCACCTCCTGCCCCGCCGCCAGGCCCTCCTCGACCACCACCTGCTCGCCATCGCTCAGGCCCAGGCGCACCGGGACCCGCAGTGGGTCGCCGTCGCGCCACAGGAACACCACGCCCTGATTCTGCTGGTAAAACACGGACTCGACCGGGATCAGCGTGGCACTGTCCAGGCTCTGCACGAGAATCGAGGCGCGCGCAGACATTCCGGGCCGCAGCCGCGGGTCCACTTCTTCCAGGCGGATGCGCACGGAGAACTGCCGTTCCTGGGCCTCCGCCGACTGCGCCGCGAGCATGCCTACCGTGTCCACGGCGCCGCGCAGTTCAAGGTCCGGCCACGCCGCCGGGTAGACCGCGGCTACTTGCCCGGGACGCAGCTTGCCCACCTCCGACTCGCCGACGGTAACCCTGGCAACCAGCGAGGACAGGTCCGGGATAACCGCGAACCCCTGTCGGTTCCACAGCGAATCACCGACCTGGACCTTGCGCTTCTCGCCCTGCATCGACACGGTCTTGTACAGCAACAGGCCGGAGACCGGGGCGCGCAGCTCCGTTTGTTCGAGATAGCCGGCGGTGCGCTCGCGCTCCAGTTGCAGCAGCTCGATTCGGTTTTCGATCTGCGCCGCGGCCGCCTCCAGCTTGCGCCGGTTCTCCCGGTAGGCCTGCTGGTAGACCTCGACCTCGCGCTGGCTGTTGCGCCACTGCATCTCTGCCTGGCGCCGCTCGGACGGCAGGGTCACCTCGTTCAGCACCTGGAGCTGGTGTTGCGCCAGCCGCTGCGCCGCAAGCGCGTCGCGCTGCTGCAGTTCGGCCTCGTCGAGGGTCTTCTGCGGCGTGAGCCCGCGCTCGAACAGTTCGCGCTCGGTGGCCAGCAACTGCGCGGCCCGCTCACTTTCGGCCTGTGCCCGTCGCGCCTCTTTTTCGGCCTGGGCGATGCGGATCGGGATGCTCGCCTGGTCGAGACTCTCCAGGCGCAGGCGCGCCACTTCGATATCGTGCTCCAGCTGCGCGGCGCGGTCGCCGGCGCCGTTTTCATGCAGCGCGAGGTCGGCCTGTGCCTGCTGCAACTTGATCTGTTGTTCGCGGATCTCATGGTCGATGTTTTCCAGTTCTTCGCGGAAGGTCGTGGGATCGAAACGCGCGACCACATCCCCGGCCTGGACCAGCTCGCCCTCGGGCACCAGGAACACCGCCTTGGCGCGGTTGCTGGGCAGGTCGGAGGACAGTAGCACGGACTGGGCGGCGTCGAGCTCGGCGCCGGCCAGGACGCGCGCCTCGAACGGCGCCTGCCGGACGCTGGCCACCGGTTCAAACAATACCTGCATGGGCGCTGCGCTATTGCCTGAACACTGGCGCAGCCCCACTGCGACCAGCACCAGCGCGATGGCAGCGCTGCCGAGGGTCAGGGTGCGTCGCCGCGCGCCGATCACACTCAGTACCGCAGCACGCCGGCGGCCAGGGCCAGCGACTGTTCTGCCAGCAGGTAGTCCACCCTTGCCGACAATATCCGGTGGTTGGCCTGGCTAACCTGGTGGTGGCTCTGGAACAGTTCGAGCTCGGTGACTTCGCCGCGCTGGTAGAGCACCTCCGCCTGCTCGTGCTTCTGCTCCGCCACGGCGAGAAACTGCTGCAGGTAATCCAGGAAGCTGTGGGCGCGCTGGGCCTTGTGGTAAGCCTTGCGCACTTCGGCCACCAGCGAGCGCTGCAGGTAGTCGTATTCGCGCTGTAGTGCGGCGCGCTGCAGTTGCAGCTGGCGCTGGCGGATGCGCACTTCCGAATTCTGCAGGTCGGTGTCCATGCGCAGGCCGACACCGAAGCGCTGGTCGTCGACGCTGAAGCTATCCTCCAGCCCGTCGCCCTCCCCGACCAGCGAGTAATGCAGGCTGACCTCCAGCGGAGGAATCACGCCGACCCGGGTGGACTCGATGCGCCGGCCCAGCATCAGCAGTTCTTCCTTCTTCGCCTGCACCTCGGCGCGCCGGGTCAGGGCACCGGTTTCGAGTTCCGCCAGCGGCTGCGCCACCAGCGGCTCCGGCACTTCGCCCAGCACCTCCCCATCGATGGACAGCTCGCGGTGCGGATCCATACCCAGCAACAGGCGGAAGCTGTCCTCCTGGCTGCTGCGCTCCAGGGCCGCCTGGTCCTGGGCCTGGCGGGCGTCGATCGTGTTCAGTTGCGCCTCGGACAACTCCAGTGCGGAGACTTCGCCATTGCGCTGCCGCACCCGCTGCCGCGCGAGGAAAGTCTCGGCGATCGCATACTCCTCCGCAGTGAGCAGTTCCGCCTGCATGCTCATGGCCAGGCGCAGGTAGGCAGCCACCACCTGGTTGGCGAGTTCGTCGCGGCCGATCTGGGCCAGGCGGCGGCTGCGGGCGGCGTTGATTTCCGCCTGGAAAATAGCCAGGCGCTGGCTGTCCAGCGGATTGCGGAAAAACGGCAGCGTGTAGCTGAGCCGCCATTCGGAGAGCGTGTTGTCACCGAAGGTCGAGTTATAGAAACCGAGGCCGTAGCGGGAACCGGACTCGTTGCGCTTGTCCATGAACAGGCTGTAGCTGCTGCCCACCTCGGCACCGAGGCGCGCATCGCTGGACAGGGAGGAGCCGAAGTGGGTTTTGTAGACGGTCTGCGCCGCCTCGTAGTCGAGGTCACTGGCGGCCACCTGGTCGACGAGGTTGAGGTAGCGGTGATTGGCGCGCAGGGCGAAGGCGACGGCGTCGTCGAGCGACAACTCGAGTGCAGACCCGCGGGTGACAGGCGCGGCGAGCGCACTCGCGATGCCGTTATCGAATGCACGATTGCCGACACCCTCGCCGCCGCCCTCTCGCGCACCGGCACTGGCCCCGGCGCTGACCAGCAGCGCCAGCGACAGCGCGCTACAAAACCTCTCCACCACCACCTTAGCAATACCGCCGACGGCTCTCCCCGGTGCGAAACGAGCTGCGGGTGCTGCGCGGCCTCACGGGTCCTGTACGGTCAGTTCGATGGTGACCGTTACGGTACCGGTGTCCATACCCGGGTCATCCAGCGCGTTGGACCAGACCGCGATCTCCCCCATGTTGGTGCCCATCACAAAGCCGCTGCAGGGGAAATCCAGTGGGATCTCCACCGTTTCTCCCGGCGCCAGGGTGCCCGAGGAGGCGCCCACGGTGACGAAATCCGGGGAATCCGGGATGCTCCACTCCAGCGGGGCGCCACCGGTATTGGAGATGCGCAGCGGACCATAGGGGTCCGGGCAGGGGCTCACCGACACGGTGTGGATCTTGGTGTAGCTGCTCGGGCCATCGTTGGCCAGCGCCGGCGGTTCGGTCGGCGCGGCATCAGTGGTGACCGACAGGCTGACGCTCTGGGTGCCCGCATCGCCGGCATCGATAGTTACGCTGTGGGTTTCGGTGCCGGGCTGGTCAGTGGCCGGGGTGCAGTCGAAATCGAAGTCGAGGGAGTCCTGGCTGCCCTGGGCGAGCGTTCCGCCGCCATCCGGGTAGCTGAAGTTCTCCACCGTCGAGGCGGCGGGCGTGACCGTGTAATCCAGGCTGGACTCGCCGGTATTGCCGACAGTCACGCTGCCCAGGTCCAGTGGACAGGGGTCGCCGACAGTGCGTGTGGCACTCAGGCTGAGGGGGTCCACGCTGAGCATGGCCGGCCCCGGGGTGGTGGGCGGCGGGTCCGGGTCCGGCTCGGTCGGCGTACCGCCCCCGCCGTTGCCGCCGTCGTCATCGCTCAGGGCAATCGCGGCGCCGATACCCGCGGCCACACCGACCCCGATCAGCACCTTGGTCGTGGTGGACATCCCGGTCGTGACTTCAAACGAGTAGCCGTCACTGATGATCGTGCCGGGTGGCAGTTCATCGACCTTGCTGCCATCGAGCCAGAAGAGGATGCCGTCGTCGTCGGTCTCGGCTTCCTTCGGCTCCTGTCCGGGCAGGGTGATGGTGACGGTCTTGTGCACCACCGGCTGTCCACCCGGGTCGAGCACGGTGACGATGGCCTGGGCCGCCGGCGCCAGGGCCAGGCACAATGCCAGCAGGCAGCTGGTCAGAACTCTGTGTGGGTATCGCTGCATGTGGTTTCCCCTGTTTTATGTGCGTTCCGCCCCGGCTTGACTCAGCCGAGGTTGAGTACAAAGCGATTCTCTCGCCGCTGTCCGTTCTCGTGTTCGACGATCAGGCGCAAGGTCCACACGGCGGAGCCGCCAAACTCGCCGGCGTCGATATCCCCGAGCGCCTCGTGCAGGCGTTTCCCCTTGATGTCGCCCGTCACTTTTTTCCACTTCGCCGGCGATTCCCCGGCGCCCAGTTCCACCCAGGCACGCTTCAGGCGGCTGGCATCGAGCGAGCCGATCACGCGTACGTTGGTCGCCCCGCCCTCCTGCACGACTTCCACCCCGTCGATGGCGCCGGTGATGAAGAAGTCCGGATCGGCGCTCAATGCCGCCCGGGCATCCACCAGGCCGTAGCCGGTTAACTGGTCCACGCCGGAAACACCGATGTCCTGGGCCGATTGCAGCAGCAACTGGCGCAGGTTCTCCGCACCCAGGTGCGGCCACTTGGAGAGCAGTGTGGAGGCGACGCCGGTGACGATCGGCGCCGCGAACGAGGTGCCGCTGGCGCGATAGTAGCGCCGGTCACTGCCGACATAGTTGGCGCCGTCGACATACTCTACCTCCGGGATGTCGCGCATGGTGTCCGTGCGCCGTGCGCGCAGGCCGAGCACGTCGAGGCCGGGCGCGACGATATCCAGATTCTCGCCCCAGTTGGAGAACTTCTGGTGCTCGTCCTTGAAGCCGGTGGCGCCGACGCTGAGCACGCCCGGCGCACCCGCCGGCCCGAAGCCGCTGATATCCACGCCCTCGTTGCCGGAGGCGACGACGATCAGCACGTCCTTGTCGCGGGCGTAGTCGATCGCTGCCTGCTCGATGCGCGTCAGGTGCTTGCCGCCGACACTCATGTTGATGATGCGGGCGCCGTTGTCCGCCGCGTAGACAATCGCCTGCGCCAGGTAGGAGGCCCGCGAGTGGCCGAAGTTGTTCAGCGCCTTGAGTACCATGATGCGCGCGTGGGGGTTGATGCCAGCGATGCCGACGTCGTTGTGCGCGGCGGCGATGACACCGGCGACAAAGGTGCCGTGGCCGTCGTGGTCCCAGGGCTTGTTGCTGTTGCCGTAGAAATCCCAGCCGATGATGTCGTCGACGTAACCGTTGTTGTCGTCGTCGATGCCGTTGTCCGGGGTTTCCAGCGGGTTGCTCCACAGGTTGGCCCAGTAGATGTCCAGGTGGTTCCAGTCGATGCCGGTGTCGATAACCGCGACTACCACCGGCTGCGGATCAGCGCCGAGCAGGTTCCAGGCGGACTGCTGGCTGCTGTCGAAGCCCACGCGCTTGATCGCCCACTGGTTGTCGTAGTCCTGCTGCCAGGCACCCTTGCCGGTGAACAGCGGATCACCCGGCAGGGCCTGTTTGTCGCGACAGAAGTTGACCTCGACCCAGGTGACGCCGGGCAGCAGGGCGAGCACCGACTGCATCGTGGCATCCAGGCTCGCCGGGTAGGTGAAGGTCAGGTAGGTATCGCCGCCGATGACCTGCGAACCGTCGAGGAAGGCCAGCATGGGCACCGGTATCGAGGCCAGGCCGGCAGCCAGGGAGGGGCCGGCCATCAGGGCGTTGACGCTGCCCTGGCTGGCGCTGTCGATATTCACGGCGTAGGCCGGCGTCCCCCCCGCGGGGATGAAGCCGGCCGGCAGCATGCCGGCGGGCACGTCCAGCGCCAGGTTGCCATCGTCGTCGGTCGTGCCCTGCACCGGTTCACGATCGTGGTCGGTCTGCGGTTTGTCGGCGCCCGGGCCGGGCAGCGCAACCTGGGTGGAAGGCGCCAGCAACTTGATCTGCTGGCGCGCCAGGCCCTGCCCCACTTCGGTCTGGCCATCGGTGACGCTGCTCTTGGCCTTGACGTAGATGCGGATCGCCGGCGGCTCCTCGTTCGGCGGGCCGGCATCGCGTGGGTCATCGCCGTCGTCTTCGTCCTCCGGCACCGGGGGCAGCGGGATGTCGCGCGGGTCGTCGCCATCGCTGCCGGGGGGTGAGGTATCGCGCGGGTCGTCACCATCGGCTGCGGGACAGTCCTTCTCCAGTTCGCGCTTGCGTGCCTCGATCTTGTCGAGGTCGGATTGCTTGCTCGCGCGCAATTCCGCGGGGGTTGAAGGGTCGGCGATTTCCCGGCGCAGCGCGTCGCCGTGCTCGGCGAGGAAGCGGTTGATGATGGCCAGTTCCTGTTCGCAGGGCTGCTGCGGCACATCGCGCGGGTCGTCGCCGTCGTCCGGTGGCGTTCCGCCGCCCTCCGGGGGCGGGGCGTCGCGAGGGTCGTCACCGTCGTCATCATCGGTCCCTCCCGGCGGCGGGGTCAGCCCGGTCGGTGTGCCGTTGCCGCCCTGGTAGCGGCACCACTGGGTGCTGTCCGAGCCAATCAGGATGTGTGGCCCGCCACCGGGGAAGTCGTCGCCGATACGCACGGCGCCATCATCAGTGCCGGGGCAGTGATCGCGTAACTCCGGGTAGGGCGGCGCCAGGCGCGGACGCACATCGTCCAGTTCGATCTGGATACGCGACAGCGCCCAGGCCCAGCTCTCGATCTGGGTGCCGTTGGGACCGATCTGGATGAAGTCGGGCAGGTTGTTGCCCGGCCGGGTTTTCGAACGCAGGGGACACTGCGCCTTGACCATGCAGGCCTGTAATGCGGTGTTGGCCGCCTGTACCGCGGCCAGGGCCTCCTCGGCCTTTTCGATGCGCAGCAGCACCTGGCGCCGCGCCTCGTAGGCCCTGGCGGCGGCGAGATCCTCGGCGGCGAGATCGACGCTCAGTTGCTGGGCAAACGCGGCGCGCTCTTCCAACTCGGCCTTGCCCCAGGCGCTGGCGATGGAACCCAGGGCGGATAGCAGGTTGGCGCGTGCGCCGCCGGGCTTGTTGAAGGCCTCGAAGAGTTTTTCGCCCTTGGCCAGACCCTTGCGGGTTTCGTGGACCATGCCGAGGACTTCACCGGTGTAGCCCTTGAGCGCATTCCAGTCACTGCCGTTCAGCCCCAGGGCATCCGGTGTCAGCCCGGCGTAGGGCGCGGGAAAATCCTTGCCGCCGGAAAGCCCCTTCGCCACGTTGGTGGAGCCGGACTCGACTTTCTTGATCAACTTGTCGAGTCGCCACACGTGGTTGACCAGTTCCTCGAAATTTTCCGGGTTGAGTTTGCTCGGGTCCTTGGCGTAGGTTTCGAACAGGTCGGAAATATCGGCGATATCCAGCATCGCGTTGGCGATACCCATGACGTATTCCTGGTAGGCGAGGATCTCCTGTACCTCGGCCAGGCGTTCACCAGTGAGCGTACTTTGCGCGCGCAAGCTCATGAAATGGGCGAAATGCGCATCGTTGGCCTTCTCCAGCCAGCGCAGCATATGCTTGAGGTAGTCCTCGGCCTTGTCCAGGTTGTCCTGGAAGAAGCCGGCGACCTCGCAATCGAGGATCGGGCACTCCATGCCCTGGCAGGCCGCCGCAAACTCGGATATTCCCTGCGCCTTGGCGATCAGGTCTTCGAGGTCGGCGTGGCTGGTGGGAATGATATCGGTGCGCGGCTGGCCCTGGGCGTCGGTGTTAGAGCGGTCGTCGACCTTGTTCGCGGCAAGCGAGAGAGGTGCCGATACCAAGGTCGCCAGCGCCAGTGAAGCCAGAAACAGATAAAGGGAACTTGAACGCAATACTTTCATAGCCTGGGATCCGTTCCTCTGCGGCTGTGTCGTTATCGATTGTCGTTATCGATTGTTGTTATCAATTATTGGTATGCGCGACAGCTGGGCCGGGAATGAAACGGTTCCGCGGCCACGCGAAAGTATGTCTGCCCCCGATTATAAACATCGACCGGGTGATTGCAAAAACGATACGGGGTGTGCCGGGTCAGGCCCCGGCACCGAGGATTTCCTCGACCAGGCGCGGCAGTAATTCACCGGAAGGACCCTGGCGCTGCTGGTGAAACCAGGTCGAAACACCGCTGGTGTCCTTGTTGATCTCGATCGTATCCGCACCGGCGGCGAGTGCCTCGCGCACGAAGCCCGCGGCCGGGTAGACCTGTCCCGACGTGCCGACCGAGATAAAAAGGTCACAGCGCGCCAGGTGCACATCGATTTCCTGCATGTGATACGGCATCTCGCCAAACCACACGATATCCGGGCGCAGGCCGCCGCTGACCGCGCAGTCCGGGCACGGTGTGGCGTGATCGAAACTTGACTCGGTGCGATGGCGCGCACCGCAGTGCAGGCACAGTGCCGCGCGCAATTCACCGTGCATGTGACACACCTGCTCGCTGCCGCCGCGTTCGTGCAGGTCGTCCACGTTCTGGGTGACCAGGAAGACCTCCCCGGCAAACTCGCGTTGCAGCCTGGCGATGGCCCGGTGCCCGGGATTAGCATCGACATTGCGCAGCTGTTCACGGCGCGCGTTGTAGAAGCGATAGACAAGGCCGGGGTCGCGGGCAAACGCCTCCGGCGTGGCGATCTCCATGGGATCGTGGTTCTCCCACAGGCCACCGGCGTCGCGGAAGGTGGCGATACCGGACTCCGCGGAGACCCCAGCACCAGTAAGTATGACAATGCGCTGGTACTGTCCCAGGCGTGATTCGGGCACGCTCGCCTCCTGTCAGGTATCGAGTTGGGTAAGCCGGTGCAGGACACCCAGGCGCGGAAAGTACAGGGCGCAGCGCAGGGGTTCGTCGCCCAGCGCACGCAGGGCATCGCGGTAGCCGGCCAGTTGCTCTGTGTAGGCCTGCGCCTGTCCGGCGATAAACGTATCCAGAGACACGCCCGCGGGCGGCACGCTGCTCTTGTAGTCGATGATCCAGCGCTCGCCGCTGCCGGCATCGACAAAACAACGGTCGATCACGATATCGCGTATCGCGCCATCGCGCTGCCAGGTCAGGGCAAATTCGCTGTGCGCCTCGGGGTGCGCGGCATCCAGCAGCCAGCGGCCCTGTGGGTCTGCCAGGGTGCGCCTGAGCGCATCCAGGACTGTCTCCAGCGCGGTACCCAGCGTGCTCCCGTGCAGGCCCAGTTGCGCCAGGCACTGCCGCGCCAGTTCCGCGTATTGTGCCGGCGGCTGCTCGGGCAGCTCCGCGACCAGTGACAGGCGCTCCAGCATCAGGTGAATGGCGGTGCCCACATGACGCTCGACGCGGTTGAGCACGGGTTCCGGGATATTCGGCCCTTCGGCCTGCGGCGGCATCGCCTCCGGCTGCGGAGGATTGCGCAGCACCCGCAGCGCAATGCTGCGGCTGACGGTGTCCGCTGGCTCGCCGCTGTCTTCATGAATCTGCACCCCGCGCTGGAACGCGGGCCAGATGTGGGACAGCAAGGCGCTGTCCCCCGGCGCGCGCAACTCGCCTGCGCCCTCCTCGCCTTCGGTTTTGAGGCAGGCGCTCAGGGTCAACCGTTGTGCTGCCCGGGTGGCGCCCACATACAACAGTCGTGCCGACTCATTGCGTTGCTTCTCGCTGCGCTGGCCCTTGAGGTAGTTGTACAGCCCCGGAGTGTTCGCCTCGCTGTGGTCATCCGCCGCCAGCAGGAAGCCGCCCTCCCCGTGCGCGGCGGTGTAGTCGTCCCACAGCAGCAATTGCCGGTCGTCACTGCGCGGCGCCCGGGCCAGCGCGGGAATCACTACCCAGTCGAACTCCAGGCCCTTGGCCTTGTGCAGGGTCATGATCTGCAAGGCTGCATCCGGCGCGCCGCCGGAGGCGAACAGGCGGGTGACCTTCTGTTCCAGCCAGGCGATATCCAGGCCGACACCCTCGCGCTCGGCATCCTGCAGCAGGTCGAAGAAACGCGCGGCGTCCTCCAACTGCATCGGGTTTTCCAGGCAGGCGGGACCGCCGAGTTGGCGCCAGCACTGCTCCACCCATACACGCAGCGCCAGGCGGTCGCGCTTGGCCCAGGCCCAGCGCAGGCAGTCGCGCAGTCGCGCCAGCCGCGCCGCTGCGTTCTCCGGCAGTATCGCGGGAAGCTCGCCGGCCAGCAGCAGTGCCGCCAGGTTTTGCCGGCGCGGGTCTTTGGCCTGACCGGCCAATGCGTGCAGTTCATCCAGGGTCAGTCCACACCAGGGTGCGCGCAGCAACGCCAGCCAGGCGACCCGGTCCCCGGGGTTGGCGAGCGCCCGGCACAGGGTCAACAGGTCGACAATCGCCGGCGAGCTGGCGAGGGAGTCCATGTCCTGGGCGGCGAAGGCGACACCGCGCCGGCGCAGCTCCGCGAGTAACGGGGCGAGCTGGCCACGGCTGCGGCCGAGCACGGCGATGGAGTCGAAGCGCTGTTGCTGCACGGCCGCCTCGAGCTCACCGGCCAGCCACAGTGCCTCGTTGTCGGCGGCGCCATCGCCAACGAAGGCGTGTGTGTCTACCGCAGGTTCGTACCCCGCGGGACGCACCGCCTGCGCCGCTGTAAAGCGCACACTGCCGCGCCGCGGGTCGTCCTCGGCGGGAAACGCCTCGGCAAACGTGGTGTTGACCCAGTCGACGATGCCCGGGGTCGAGCGGAAATTACACTGCAGTGCCAGCAACTGCGGGATGACGCCGTTGAAGCCCTCCTGCCGCGCGCGCAGGAACAGACCGACATTGGCGTTGCGGAAACCGTAGATGGACTGCATGCCGTCGCCGACGATAAACAGCGTTCGCGGGGCCTCGGGATGCGCGACATTGTGTTGCTCCCAGCCGCGGGTCAGGCGCTGCACCAGGCGATACTGGTTGAGTGCGGTGTCCTGGAATTCGTCGACCAGGATATGTTCGATCTGGTAGTCCAGGCGCAGGGCCAGCTCGGTCGGCGCGTCGTCCTCCCCCAGGGCATCCAGCGCGGCCAGCGCAACCTGAGTATGGTCGGCGGCGCCCTCGCGCTCGAACACCAGCAGCAGGCAGGCGGACAGCAGCGGCAGCACATGCGACAGGTGCAACACCAGCTGCCATGCCTCGGCGTGGTCGTCCATGTCGGGCAGGCGACCCAGGCGCTGTAATTGCAGGGGCAAGTCCGGCACTTCCGCGGCCAGTACCTGCAGCAGTTCCAGCATCTGCGCCTTGCGCGCTTTATCCGCCTCGCTCTTGACCGGGAAGCCTTCGCGCACGGTCACCGTCTTGCGCAGGCTGCCCGATGTGGTGAGCAGGAAAGGCTTCAGGGCGCGCCAGGCGGGCAGTTGCGCCGGCTCCAGCGGCAGGGACGGAACAGTCGCCGCCACCCCGCGGCTCGCCTGGGCCCCAGCCAGCAAATCGAGTATTTGGTCCAGCCAGGGCGCCAGTGTCTGTACCAGGCTCTCCAGTTCTTCCTCGATGACCAGCTGCACGGTACGCCGCAGGCGCGCTTCCGCGGCATCCTGGTCGCCGCCGGCGGCCACGTAGTCCTGCCACTGCTCGCGCTTCGCCAGCATGCCTACCAGGAGGTTTTCCAGGCGGCCCCAGTCGTTATCGAAGTGCAGCAGCAGGGCATCCAGCGCGGCGGCGTGCGCCCGTGCACTGCCCAGCGTGCTGAACAGTTCGCCCACCGCCAGGCGGTAGAGGTAGTCGGCGTCGTCGACCGGCCGCGCCTGGCCGCCGAAACGGCTGAGGATCGGCATCTGCCGCGCCAGCGCCGCGCAGAAGCCGTCGATGGTGCGGATATTGAAACGACCGATATCCCGCGACAGGGCCCAGCCCTGCGCCCGGCCGTGGGCCAGTGCCGCCAGGGCCAGGTCGCGGGTGCGCTGCTGGTGTTCGCTATCCACCGGCGCTGCGGACTCAGCCGCCCACAGCGCCTGCAGGACGCGCTCGAGCATCTCCGCCGCCGCCTTGCGGGTGAAGGTGATCGCCAGCACCTGTTCGGGGCGGTTGACGCGGGTCAGCAGGGCGAGGAAGCGCTGGATCAGCAGCTCGGTCTTGCCGGACCCGGCGGGGGCGGTAACGCAGAAACTGCGGTCGATATCCAGCGCTTCGGCGCGCTGGGCGGTATCGGCGATCACGCGTCGCCCTCCCCTTCGATACCGACGCGGCACAGGGCCTGCAGGCCGCAGTAGTCGCAGGCACCGCGCAGCGGGTCGACCTCGGCCTCGCCTGCCACGTAGGCCCGCGCCAGCTGCTCGAGCCGCGCCTGCCAGTTGCCGACCAGGTCTGGCCAGTCCTGTGCCTCCTCCCTGCCGCGGCTGGCTTTTGCCGGGTCAGCCGCGACGCCCGGGACGTCCAGTGCGTCGCCCATGCCGAGCAGGCGACAGTCGCGCGCCCGCACCTGGGCGAACGCGACCCCCGCGGCACCGGTTGCCAGGGCATACAGCGGCAGCTGCGGCGCCCGCGGCCGCTCGCCGAGCCAGTCGCCGATCGCGCAGCGCCCGGACTTGTAATCGATGACCAGTTCGCGCCCATCCGAGAGCGTATCGACGCGGTCCACCCGCAGGCGCAGGGTCAGGCCGCCCAGTTGAAACGTGTCCGGCGCCTCGCGCACCTTGACCCGGAACGGCGGCCGCGCTCGTTCTGCGTCCAGCCACTCGGATAACACCTGCACCAGGCGCCGGTGCTCCAGGTCCAGGCAGGGTGCGCCCACCAGCAGGCGCACGGGCTCCGGCATTGCGGCCAGGGCGGCATCCACAGCGGTGCTCAGCGCCTGCGCGCATGCGGTATCGTCCAGCCGCGCCAGCGCGGCGCTGTCACCCAGCGCACCCCACAGCGCGAACAGGGCGTCGTGCAGCAGGTCACCCCGCTGCCGCGCCGAGAGGCCCGCGTGGGGCGGGTCCAGCACCTGGGCGCCGAGGCGGTGCACGGCGAAGGCGCGGAACGGGCAGCTGGCCTGGTTCTGGAGGATCGCGCTGCCGCCGGCGGTTCCGTCGCGGGCCGCGAGCCCCGGTCCGCAATCATCGAACTGCGCCTCGACCTGCGCCGCGCTGTGCTGCGCGCGCCACGCTTCGGGCAATACGTCCGCGGCCTCGTTGTGGGTGATGGCCACCTCGCGCAACAGCGGGCTGGGCAGCTCCGGCGCGCCCTCAACCTGGCGCGCATAGCTGGCCAGCAATTGGGTACTGCCGGCGACATACTGCTGCAGCAGGCGCTCGGCGTAGTGCCACTCATCCTCGGCGCTGCTGTGCGGCATGCGGTGGACGCGCTGCAGGCGGACCGGGATGAACGGATTGGGACGCAGCGGCGCCGGCCAGCGACTGGCCTCCATGCCGCACAGCCACAGGGCGTCGAACTGCAGCCCGGCGGCCTCCAGCGGGCCCAGCACCTGCACGGGGCTGTCCGCGGTCTGCGGTTGGGAAATAGTGGCCTGGCAGCAGCGACGCAACAGGGCCAGCGCGGCAGGGAAGTCCAACTCGCCGCTGGTGTTATCGCAGGCGGCGAAATCCTCGAGTACGCCATACCAGACCTCGACCTGCTGGAATTCCAGGGAGTCGAGCGGCCCCGGCCCCGGCCAGCCCCACAGTTCGAGCACCGCGCGCAGGCTCTCGACCCAGGCCGACGGCAACTGGCGCAGGCGGTGTAGGCGCAGCGCATGGGACTGCAGGAGCGGGGTCGCCAGGGCGTTACCCACATGTCCGACACCGGCCCCGGCGTCTTTGGACACTCCCTGGTCGGATACGCTGGCCGCAAGTGCGCGCAGGCGCCCGCCATCGACCCGCTCGCGCCCGTCCGCATACAGCCGCTGGACCAGTTGCACACAGTCTTCGTCGAGGGCCGCACAGCGGCCGGCGAAGCGTGTGACAAGCAGACCGAGAATGTCCGCCAGGGGGATATCGCGCTCGCAACAGGAGAGCATGCGCAATGCATCGCGCACTACCGGCGCCCGCTCCAGGGTGATGCCGGTGGAGAAGTTCACCGGCAGCGCGGCGTAGGCCTCGCCGAGGCAGTCGAAGGCGCGGCGCAGTTCGTATTCGAGCGTCGCCCGGTCGCCCTGCATGTCGCCGAGTACGATGCCCAGGCGGCTGCGGGGATTGGCGCTGTGCTCCCTCGCCGCCCAGTTCGCTACCGCGGCCAGTTCGGCGCGGCGCTCGGGCCAACTGCAGGCTTGCAGCGCTGCCGCTTCGCCAAAGGCGCCCTGCGCCGGGATGACCTGCGCGGCCAGCGCCGCGACGCAAGCCTGTTGCAGTTGCGTGGCCTCACCACAATCCAGGAGCACCACCGTGTCGAGCACAGGTTTGTCGCTGGCGCCGAGCAGGTCGACCAGGCAGTTCGCGCGGGTTGCCAGGCCGCGCTCGGTGAGCGTGGCGTCGAATGCCTGCAACCAGCGCAGGAAGGTGGCGCAATCGGCGTCCAGGGCGAATTCTGAGCGCAGGCCCGGCGCATGGGCATCCAGCCGCGCCTGCAGCAGCGCGTCGCGGGCGGCGCTGGCCAGGTCCACCGCGCTACCCGGTTGCAACAGGTTGTAGGCGGCGTTGTCGCTGGCATCGCGCGCGATCACCGCGGACCACAGTTCGCGCTCCTGCAGTGCGCTGAGGCAGATGCGCGGGGAGCAGCGGCCCTCGCTGACGGCAACCTGCCAGCACTGCTGCAGCCAGCTGTCCAGAGGGCGGACCGGCGCGGGCTGCCACACGCTCAGCCCGGCATCGGCCTGGCGCCGGTCCCAGGCGCTCTTCACCGAGCGCGCCAGTCGCTGGTTGGGGGTCAGCAGGAGTGTGCCCTGCTCGAGATAAGACGCGAGTGCGCCGCGTTCGTAGTGTGAGGAAAACCCGCCTGTGGGCACCTGCCAGCCTCCTGCCGAGCCGCCTGGGGGCGCCTACCCAAATACCGCCCGCTGCTATAGAATGTCGCGCCCTCCCCGGCCAGGATGGGCGGCGGAGCCGTGATGTAATGTATCAGGTACCCCAATGAGCAACAACGAAGTCCACAATATCAACGTCGACTCCCAGGTCGTCCTGGTCACCCCGGAAGAACTCTGGGCAACCCTGCCGATGAGCGATGCGGTCCAGCAGACCGTGGCCGACAGCCGCCAGGTCATCTGGGACATCCTCGACCGCAAGGACCACCGCATGTTCGTGGTGGTCGGCCCCTGCTCGATCCACGACACCGCGGCGGCCATGGACTACGCGCGCCGCCTCAAGGCACTGGCGGACGAGCTCTCCGACACCCTGTACATCGTCATGCGCGTCTACTTCGAAAAGCCGCGCACCACCGTGGGCTGGAAAGGCCTGGTCAACGACCCCTACCTCGACGACTCGTTCAAGATCGAGGAAGGCCTGCACATCGGCCGCAAGCTGCTGCTCGATATCCTCGAGATGGGCCTGCCCACCGCCACCGAGGCGCTGGACCCGATCTCCCCGCAATACCTGCAGGACCTGATCAGCTGGTCCGCGATCGGCGCGCGCACCACCGAATCCCAGACCCACCGCGAAATGGCCAGCGGCCTGTCCTCCGCTGTGGGTTTCAAGAACGGCACGGACGGCGGCCTGACGGTGGCCACCAACGCGCTCAACTCGGTCTCCCGCCCGCACCGCTTCCTGGGCATCAATCGCAAGGGCCAGGTCGCTGTCTTCACCACCAGCGGCAACGCCTACGGCCACATCGTCCTGCGCGGCGGCAGCAGCGGCCCGAACTACGACTCGGTTCATATCCGCCTGTGCGAGGAGGCCCTCGAGAAGGCCAAGCTCGCCAAGAACATCATGGTCGACTGCTCCCACGCCAACTCCAACAAGCAGCCGGACCTGCAGCCGCTGGTGGTCGAGAATGTCGGCAACCAGGTCGTCGAGGGCAACCAGTCGATCGTCGGCCTGATGATCGAGAGCAACATCCACGGCGGCAACCAGTCGATCCCGGAGGATCTGTCGCAGCTCAAGTACGGCGTTTCGGTGACTGACGGCTGTATCGGGTGGGATGAGACTGAGGCCTGCTTGCGCGCATTGCGCGACAAGGTGAAGGACGCTCTGAAGGCGCGCTGAGTTGCTGGGGCCGGACGCCTCGGGTTCTCCTGACTTTGGGACTGGCCAAGCTGATCGGTGCTCGAGGTCTTTCGGCCCGCTCGGCTCGTGAGCGCCATTACGCCAGCCGAAAACCGCAAAAGCGCCGTCCATGGCAGCTCGGCCTCGGCCATCCATGGCCTCGGACGTTTTCGGCCGGCGTAATGGCACTCCCGATCCTCTTTCCAGCTTTTGCCTGACCGATCGGCTTGGGGGCAATCTCAGAGTTTGCAAAGGCGATCTCAACTCCGGATGCAAAAGGCATTCAGACTCTGTCGAATCCTACCAGCTCGATACCGACCAGCGACTCTGATCGACACCACACGGCCAGCATCTCCAGAGCCACAGAGTGCCTGAGTTTCTGAGTTCCTGAGCTCGCGAACATACTCAGCCCGCCCACGCCCACGAACTCGTTCCAATTTCCAAACGCCCAAGCGTAATCGGGCTGAAGCTAAGCCCCCAGTTCCATCGAAAGCTGTGAGGAGGCCTGCAGCATGTCCCGGCCCTCCCGGGACGTCGGCGGCCATGGATGGCCGCCGCCGAGCCTGTACATGGATGTACGCTTTTTGGCGATCCCGGGAGGGCCGGGACGTGTTGCAGGCCGGCTAGCCGAAAGAAACCACCCGCCCGTCAAAGCAAACGTTTCGCTACCCAGAAGAGAGGGAAGACGCACCGCAGGCAGACAAGCCAACGGAGTCTGACCAAACTCGGCGCTAGGATTTTTGGTGAAGCCGGGAAGCCCAGGACGCGGTGCAGCCTGTCCAGACGAAAGAATCAGGCCGAGTATGGAAATGCGGTTAGCGCGGCACCGCTGAAGAACCGGGACGTGCAGAAAGCCGACGGGAAGAAGAACCCGCCGGCCAGGGAGCAGACCTCAGTAGTAGGCTTTCGAGGTATCCGAGTGGTCAGTCAGGTCGCGAACCCCCGCCAGTTGCGGAAGTTGCTCCAGCAGCGTCTTCTCGACGCCACCTTTTAGGGTCTGGTCAACCGCCGCACAGCCCTGGCAGCCGCCACCGAACTGCAGTACCGCGAACATGTCCTCCGTGACCTCCACCAGGCTGACCTCGCCGCCGTGGGCCGCCAGCGCCGGGTTGACCTCGTTGTAGAGGACATAGTTGATGCGGTCCTCCAGCGGACTGTTCTCGTCCACCCGCGGCATCTTCGCGTTCGGCGCCTTGATTGTGAGCTGGCCACCCATGCGGTCTTTCGAGTAGTCGACCAACGCGTCTTCGAGGAACGGCAGCGAGCGCGCCTCGATCCAGGCGGTGAGGTTGTCGAATTTCAGCTGCTCGTCATCGTCCTGCACGTCGCCATCGCGGCAGTAGGCAATACAGGTTTCCGCCCGCGGCGTGCCCGGCTGGTTGATGAAGACACGTACGCCCAAAGCATTTTCCTGCTTGGAAAGCAGTTCAGCCAGGTACGCCTGTGCCGATTCAGTAATTGTGATCATGATTTCACTATCCGACTAATTTACTCGGGTATTTTACCAATCTGTGTGCAAAAGTGCGAGCGCTCCAGGGCTTACCGCACAGCGCGGCGCGAATCTGCTAGAATGCCCCGCTTTTTCGCACGGACGCCAACGGCGACAACAACGGAGACAGGCAGCGGCATGACAGCCCCCGACAACAAGGTAGCCATCCTGGAACAGGCCCTCAGGCAGCGGATCCTCGTGATCGACGGCGCCATGGGAACCATGATCCAGAATGCCGGGCTGACCGAGGCCGACTACCGGGGTGCGGATCTTACCGAGCACCCGGTGGACCTCAAGGGTAATAACGACCTGCTGTCGATTACCCGGCCGGACGTCATCGCCGATATCCACCGCGCCTACCTCGACGCCGGTGCCGATATTATCGAAACCAACAGCTTCAACGCCACCTCCGTCGGCCAGGAAGATTACCGGCTGGGCGGCATGGCGCACGCCATCAACCTGGCGGCGGCCAAGGTCGCGCGACAGGTGGCGGACGAGGTGACGGCGAGTAACCCGGACAAGCCGCGCTTTGTCGCCGGCGTGCTCGGCCCGACGCCGAAAACCGCGTCGATCTCGCCGGACGTCAACGACCCGGGCGCGCGCAGCATCAGCTTCGACCGCCTGCGCGAATCCTACCTCGAGGCGACCCTGGCGCTGGTCGAGGGCGGCGCAGACCTGCTGCTGATCGAAACGATTTTCGACGCGCTCAACGCCAAGGCCGCCATATTCGCGGTCAAGCAGGCCTTCGACCAACTCGGTTACGAACTGCCGCTGATGATCTCGGTGACCTTCCCCGACGTCAGCGGTCGCGTGCTCTCCGGGCAGAACCCGGAGGCGTTCTACAACGCCATCGCCCACGCCAGGCCGCTGATCGTCGGCAGCAACTGCGGGCGCCGCTACAAGGAGATCCGCCCGTTCCTGGAGGAACTGGCGAACGTGGCGCCGTGCTACTTCAGCGCCCACCTGAACGCCGGTCTACCGAATGCTTTCGGCGAGTTCGACGAGACGCCGGAAATCATGCACGAGGACTTCCGCGAGTTCGCCGGGCGCGGCTTCCTCAACCTGGCCGGCGGCTGCTGCGGCACCACGCCGGCGCACATCCGCGCGATTGCCGACGCGGTCGAGGGCGTTGCGCCGCGGGTACCGCCCACACCGGAGGGGGCATGTCGCCTGTCCGGCCTCGAGCCCATGAACATTCGCCAGGACAGCCTGTTCGTCAACGTCGGCGAGCGCTGCAACGTGACCGGTTCGGCGCGCTTCAAGCGCCTGGTGCTCGACGGCGATTACGAGACCGCGCTGGATGTCGCGCGCACCCAGGTCGAGGACGGCGCGCAGATCATCGACGTGAACATGGACGAGGGCATGCTCGACGCCCACCACGCCATGGTGACGTTCCTCAACCTGGTCGCCTCCGAGCCCGACATCGCGCGGGTGCCGGTGATGGTCGACTCCTCGAAGTGGGATGTGATCGAGGCCGGCCTGCAGTGCATCGCCGGCAAGCCGGTGGTGAACTCCATCAGCCTCAAGGCCGGCGAGGAAGAGTTCCTCGCCCAGGCACGTCTGTGCCAGCGCTACGGTGCCGCGGTAGTCGTCATGGCCTTCGACGAAAACGGCCAGGCGGACAACCTCGAGCGGCGCCAGCAGATCTGCCAGCGCTCCTACGACCTGCTGGTCGGTGAGCTCGGCTTCGACCCGCACGACATTATCTTCGACCCGAACATCTTCGCGGTGGCCACGGGCATTGAGGAACACAACAACTACGCGGTGGACTTCATCGAGGCGACGCGCTTCATCAAGCAGGCACTGCCCGGCGCGCTGGTCTCTGGCGGTGTTTCCAATGTGTCGTTCTCCTTCCGCGGTAACAATCCGGTGCGCGAGGCGATTCACTCGGTGTTCCTCTACCACGCGATTCGCGCCGGCATGGACATGGGCATCGTCAACGCCGGCCAGCTCGCGGTCTACGACGAACTGCCCGCCGACCTGCGCGAGGCGGTCGAGGACGTCGTGCTCAACCGTCGCGACGACGCCACCGAACGCCTGCTGGAGCTGGCGGAAAGCTTCCGCGATAGCGGCGGCGCAACCGGTCGCACGGAAGACCTCAGCTGGCGCGAACAGGACGTGGCCAAGCGCCTGGAGTATGCGCTGGTCAAGGGCATCAACACCTACATCGTGGAAGACGCCGAGGCGGCGCGCCAACAGTTCGAGCGCCCTATCCAGGTGATCGAAGGCCCGCTCATGGACGGCATGAACGTGGTCGGCGACCTGTTCGGCGACGGCAAGATGTTCCTGCCGCAAGTCGTAAAAAGCGCGCGCGTCATGAAACAGGCGGTCGCCTACCTGCAACCGTACATCGAGGAGGAAAAGTCCGAAGGCTCCAGCAGCAACGGCAAAATCCTGCTCGCCACGGTGAAGGGCGACGTGCACGACATCGGCAAGAACATCGTCGGCGTGGTTTTGCAGTGCAACAACTTCGAGGTCATAGACCTCGGCGTGATGGTGTCCTGCGAGGAAATCCTGCGCGTCGCGCGCGAGGAGAACGTGGATATCGTCGGTCTGTCCGGTCTGATCACGCCCTCCCTGGACGAGATGGCGCACGTGGCCGCGGAAATGCAACGCCTGGATTTCAAGGTGCCACTGCTGATCGGCGGCGCAACGACCTCGCAGGCACACACCGCGGTGAAGATCGAACCGCAGTACACCAACGACATCACCGCCTACGTGGCGGATGCCTCGCGCAGTGTATCCGTGGCCGCGCAGTTGATGGGCGATAACAAGGCGGCGTTCGTCAGCGAACGGCGCGAGCAGTACGCCCAGGTCCGCGAGCGCGTCGCCAACCGGAAACCGCGGGCGCGGCAACTGCCCTACCCCGAGGCCGTGGCCAATGCGCTGCAACTGGACTGGAGCAGCTACCAGCCGCCGCAACCGGCGTTCACCGGCGTGCGGGTGTTCGACGATTTCCCGCTGCAGGACCTGGTCGACACCATCGACTGGACGCCGTTCTTCATCACCTGGGAACTGGCCGGCAAGTTCCCGGCCATTCTCGAGGACGACAAGGTCGGCGCCCAGGCCAGCGACCTGTACCGCGATGCCCAGGCCATGCTGCAGCGGATCATCGACGAGAAATGGCTCACCGCCCGCGCGGTGGTCGGCTTCTGGCCAGCTGCGCGCAGCGGTGCGGACGATATCGCCCTGTACGCGGATGACGCGCAGGGCGAACAGATCGCCGTACTGCACCAGCTGCGCCAACAGGCGGAAAAGAGCGATGACCAGCCCAACCTGTGCCTGGCGGATTTCGTCGCGCCACAGGGCAGCGGCGTGCCCGACTACGTCGGCGGCTTCTGCGTCAGCACCGGGCACGGTGTGGACGAGAAGGTCACGGAGTTCGCCGCCGAGCACGACGACTACAACGGTATTTTGCTCAAGGCCCTGGCCGACCGCCTGGCGGAATCCTTCGCCGAATACATGCACCGCCTGGTTCGCCGCGAGCTGTGGGGCTATGCGCCGGATGAGGCGCTGGACAACGAATCCCTGATCCGCGAACGCTACCAGGGCATCCGCCCGGCGCCGGGCTACCCCGCCTGCCCGGACCACAGCGAGAAGGCCACCCTCTTCCGCCTGCTGGACGCCACCGCCAACTGCGGTGTCGAACTGTCGGAGAGCTTCGCCATGAGCCCGGCCTCGTCGGTGAGCGGCTGGTACTTCGCCCACCCCGAGTCACGCTATTTCGCGGTGGGCAAGATCGGCCGCGACCAGGTCGAGGACCTGGCCGCGCGCAAGGGTGTTACCGTGCAAGAAGTGGAGCGCTGGCTGCGCCCCAACCTGGATTACTGACCGAGGAGACCCGGGATGACCGAGGACAACAAGAGCGAAGAGCCGAGCCGCTCACCCGGCCCGCTGCAGGTGGTGGGTAGCGTGTTCGCCGCGGCGTTCGGTGTGCAGAACAGCAAGAATCGGGAGCGGGACTTCAAGCAGGGGCGCGCCGGTGTGTTCATCGCCGCGGGGATTATCTTCACCCTGCTGTTTATCGCCGCCATGGTGACGATCGTACAACTGGTGCTGAAGGGCGCGGGCAAGTAGAGCCTGCCCGCGCGGCCCGGATCAGCTGGGCATGCCGCCCAGCCACAGGTACATGGCTACGACGATGAGGCTGATAATGGCGGTGACCGCGATCGCATCTGCCGCGCCGTCGCCCGCGTCCTTGTTGGTATTTTCCTCGCTCATGGGTGCTACTCCGTCTGATGGGGTTTGAAATCCGGCGGCCATTATAGCAGCCGCGCGCCCAATCCCAAGCCGGCCGGCAACCCATTTCCACGTTCTAAGCTTATGCTTAAACCGCCTATTTGGACGGCCGCATTTTCTGATAAGGTAGCGCCTCCCGCGACGGGGGTGGCGGGCAGGAAAACAGACGGAAATCACTGATGTACATCTACGACGAGTATGACCAGACCATCGTCGACGAGCGGGTGGCGCAGTTTCGCGACCAGACCGCCCGCTACCTCGATGGCAAGTTGACCGACCAGCAGTTTCTGCCGCTGCGCCTGCAAAACGGGCTGTATATCCAGCGTCTTGCGCCCATGCTGCGCATCGCGGTGCCCTACGGCCTGCTCAGCAGCCGGCAGTTGCGCAAGATCGCCGCCCTGTCGCGCGACTACGACAAGGGCTACGTGCACGTCAGCACGCGGCAGAATTTCCAGTTCAACTGGCCGCGCCTGGAAGACGTACCGGCCATGCTGGCGGAACTCGCCGAGGTGCAGATGCACGCCATCCAGACCTCGGGCAACTGTATCCGCAACACCACCACCGACCAGTACGCCGGCGTCGCTGTCGACGAGATAGAAGACCCGCGACCCTGGTGCGAACTGGTGCGCCAATGGTCCACGCTGCATCCCGAGTTCGCCTTCCTGCCGCGCAAGTTCAAGATCGCCGTGTGCGGTTCGCATGAGGACCGCGCGGCCATTCGCGCCCATGATATCGGCCTGGAGATCTACCACGACGGCGCCGGTAACACCCGCTTCCGCGTGCTGGTCGGTGGCGGACTGGGTCGCACGCCGGTTATCGGCGAAGTGGTCTGTGACGACCTCGAACCGCAACACCTGCTGACCTACCTCGAGGCCATCCTGCGCGTCTACAACCAGCACGGCCGGCGCGACAACAAGTACAAGGCGCGCATCAAGATCCTGGTCAAGGCAATGGGCGTGGACGCCTTCCGCACGGCCGTGGAGCGCGAGTGGGCGGTGTTGAAGGACGGCCCGACCACCCTTACCGAGGCGGAAATCACGCGCGCCAAGGGGTTTTTTACCGCGCCGGATTACAGCGGCGTGGATGCCCTGGCCGCCGGCGAATCGCTGCAGGCCAGCTGCGCCAGCGACCCGCTGTTCGCCAACTGGGTCAAGCGCAACACCGTCGAGCACCGCGTGGCGGGCTATCGCATCGTCAACATCTCGCTCAAGGCCACCGGCTACCCGCCGGGCGATATTACCGACCGCCAGTTGGAGCTGATCGCGGACCTCGCCGATCGCTATTCCTTCGGCGAGGCGCGTACAACTCACCAGCAAAACATGGTGCTGGCCGACGTGCGCCAGGACCAACTCCACGAGCTGTGGCAGGCGCTGCAGGGCGCGGGCATGGCAACGCCCACCCTGGGCTACCTCACCGACATCATCTGCTGCCCGGGCGGCGACTACTGCTCGCTGGCCAATGCCAAGTCGATTCCCGTCGCCGAGGCAATCCAGGCACGCTTCGACGATCTCGATTACCTCTACGACCTCGGCCCGCTGGACCTCAACATCAGCGGCTGCATGAACGCCTGCGGCCACCACCACATCGGCCATATCGGCGTACTCGGCGTGGACAAGAAAGGCCAGGAGTTCTACCAGGTGAGCCTCGGCGGCCACCAGGGCAAGGACGCCTCCCTGGGCAAAATCCTCGGCCCCTCCTTCAAGCAGGAAGACATGCCCGACGTGATCGCCAAACTGATCGATACCTTCGTCGACCTGCGCCAGGGCGAGGAAACCTTCCTCGAGACCTACCGCCGGGTGGGCATCGACCCCTTCAAGGAGCGCGTATATGCCTAAGCTGATCAAGAACGGCAGCATCGTCGAGGAACAGGGGCCGGAGGTGCTGGACCTCGAGCAGTGGCTGGCGTCGGAGCAGCGCGCCTCGCGCGCTGTACTGCTTGAGCCGGGCGAGACGCTTGAGCCCCTGCTGGCCCACCTCGACGAGTTGCAGTTGGTACTGGTGAACTTCCCGACCTTCATGGACGGGCGTGGCTTTTCCTACGCCCGCGAGTTGCGCGAGCGCGGCTACCAGGGCGAGATCCGCGCCGTCGGCGATATCATCCGCGACCAGCTGACCTACCTCGCCCGCTGCGGCTTCGACGCCTTTCAGCTGGCCGACGAGGACTCCCTCGAAGAAGCGCTGGAGAGCCTGGGTGACTTCAGCGAGTACTACCAGGCATCGATCGACCAGCCGCAACCCCTGTTCCGCCGCCGCCCCTGAAATACCGCCCCGCCCCGCGCGGGGCGCTGGC
>NZ_SRLE01000039.1 GCF_004745945.1 Mangrovimicrobium sediminis
AGATCTACGCGTCACTGGACCAGGTGGCGGAGCTGTCCTTCCGCGGTGCCAAGTCGATGGCGCCGAAGCTGGAGAAGGAAAAAGACAACGCCTTTCTCTCCTACCGCCTGGCCACCATCAAGACCGACGTCGAGCTCGAGGAAACCCCGGACAACCTGGCCAACGCCGAGCCCGATACCGACGCACTGGTCGACTGGTTCCGCCGCCTGGAGTTTCGCGGCTGGCTGGAAGAGCTCCTCGCGCAGGATGGCGGTGCCGCGACCGGGACCGTGGACGCCGAGGTGGAGTACGACATCGTCACCACCCAGGCCGCGCTGGATGCCTGGATCGGGAAACTGAAGGCCGCGGAACTGTTTGCCTTCGACACCGAGACCACCAGCCTCGACTACATGCAGGCGCGCATCGTCGGCGTGTCCTTCGCGGTGGAGCCGGGAGCCGCAGCCTACGTGCCGTTGGCCCACGACTACCTCGGCGCCCCCGGCGACGCGGTGCTGGAGCAGCTCAAGCCGCTGCTGGAAGACGAGGGCCTGCACAAGGTCGGGCAGAACCTGAAATACGACATGAGCGTGCTGGCCAACCACGACATCGAACTGCGCGGTATCGCCTTCGATACCATGCTCGAGTCCTACGTGCTGGATTCCACCGCGACCCGCCACGACATGGACAGCCTGGCGCTCAAGTACCTGGGCCGCAGCACGATTCACTTCGAGGACATTGCCGGCAAGGGCGCCAAGCAGCTCACTTTCAACCAGATCAAGGTCGAAGAGGCCGGCCCCTATGCCGCGGAGGACGCGGACATCACCCTCGGCCTGCACCGCGAACTGTGGCCGCGCCTGGAGCAGGAGGGGCGCCTGGCTGACGTGTTCCGCGATATCGAACTGCCCCTGGTGCCGGTGCTGTCGCGCATCGAGCGCCGCGGCGCCGAGGCGCACACCGCCGCGGGGCAGGCGTTCAACCTCGGTTCGCCCAAGCAGCTCGGGGAGATCCTGTTCGAGAAGCTCGAGCTACCGGTGATCAAGAAGACCCCGAAGGGCGCCCCGAGTACCGCCGAGGATGTGCTGGTCGAACTGGCCCTTGATTACGAGCTGCCGCGCCTGGTGCTGGAGTACCGCGGTCTGTCCAAGCTCAAGTCGACCTACACCGACAAGCTGCCGGAGATGGTCGAGCCGTCCACCGGACGCGTGCACACCTCCTATCATCAGGCGGTGGCCGCCACCGGCCGGCTGTCGTCCTCGGACCCGAACCTGCAGAACATTCCCATCCGTACCGAGGAGGGGCGCAGGATCCGCCAGGCGTTCATCGCCCCCGAAGGCTATCGCATTGTCGCCGCGGACTACTCGCAGATCGAACTGCGCATCATGGCCCACCTGTCCGGTGATGCCGGCCTGAGCCGGGCCTTCCAGGAGGAGCAGGACGTGCACCGGGCCACCGCCTCCGAGGTGTTCGAGGTGGACCTGGACGAGGTGTCATCCGAGCAGCGGCGCAAGGCCAAGGCGATCAATTTCGGCCTCATCTACGGCATGTCCGCCTTTGGCCTGGCCAAGCAGCTGCACCTGGGCCGCAACGAGGCCCAGCAGTACATCGACCGCTATTTCGCCCGCTATCCCGGCGTTGCGGACTACATGGAGCGCACCCGGGC
>NZ_SRLE01000040.1 GCF_004745945.1 Mangrovimicrobium sediminis
CGCCGGCGGCGCGGCGCTGGACCGGCCGGGCTTTTTCGTCGCCCCAACCGTGGTGCGCGATGTGGACGACAGCGATCGCATCGTCTGCGACGAGCAGTTCGCGCCGATCCTGCCGGTACTCGCCTACCGCGACCTCGACGATGCTATCGCGCGCATCAACGCCTCGATCTACGGCCTGGCCGGTTCTGTGTGGAGCGCCGACCTCGCCCGCGCCGAGGCGGTGGCACAGCGCATCGATTCCGGCACCGTGTGGGTGAACAGCCACATGGCGCTGGACCCGGCGGTGCCGTTTCGCGGCGCCAAGCAGTCGGGTATCGGCGTGGAGCAGGGGCAGGAAGGGCTGTTCGAGTACACCCAGGCGCGTGTGGTCACCGTGCCGCGGGGCTGAGGGGCGCACCGCTGCACGCCGTGTGGCGGGTTACGCAGCGATTAAAACAATTATCGGTCGCAAGCTGCGGCCGCAGTACCGGCGCCATGGAGGGTCAGCAGATGCAGGAACTCGTGATTCGCAAGATACCGTTCGATTTCGACGGTGTGCCGTTTCTGTGGAACCCGGACAATCCGCGCTTTGCCCTGGACATGAACAAGGTGTCGTTCTTCGCCATCGGCCTGGAGCGCTATTTCTGCCGCGCGGTACAGGCCGCGGAGCCGCGCATTGACGACCCGCAGGTACTCGCCATTGCCCGCGCTTTTCGCGAGCAGGAGAGCCTGCATTCGCTGGCCCACCGCCAGCATGTGCGCGCGCTGAGTGCACGCTACCCGGGGCTGCGCGAGACCCTGGAACAGCTCATCGCACACTTCGATGCGCTGTACGAGGCACGCAGCCTGGATTTCCACCTGGCCTACGCCGGCGGGCTGGAGAGTATCTTCACCCCGGTGTTCCGGCTGTTCCTCGATTATCGCGCCATCTACTTCGGTGGCGGCGACCCGCGGGTGGCGTCCCTGTTCCTGTGGCACTTCTGCGAGGAGATCGAGCACCGCAGTGCGGCGCTGGACGTCTACAACCACGTGTGCGGCAGCTACCTGTTCCGCCTGCGCAACCTGCCCGCCATCGCCCGCCATGTGGCGCAGGGCTTGCAGTTACTGGATGCGGGTTTCAAGGCGCATGTACCCGATGTGCCGGCCCACTTGTACAGCGCGCCGGAGAAAGTCGGCGTGCCGCGAGGCGCCCACCTTGCGGTGTTGTCCGGTATTCTCGGCGCGCAGCTGCCGGGCCACCGCCCGGCGAAACAGTCGGTGCCTGAGTATTTTCATGAGTGGACCGCGCGCCACGCCGCCGGCGAGGATATGACCCGGGTCTACGGGCAGGGGGTGGGCGCGTGAGTATTGTCAGTGAGGAGTACCTTGAACTGGCCCGGCGCGGTGCCGGCGGCGTCAACGAGGCGGCGCTGGAAACGCTGGTGTACTGGAACAACCCGCTGGCGCTGGTCTACCTGCTGGTCACCGAGGTGCCGCTGTACTTCCCGCACCTGCTGGGCCTGGACATCGGCCTGGTGTTCATGCACAACGAGTTCAGCGCCGGCATCCTGTATAACCAGACGCCACTGTATATCGTCGCTCTATACCCGGCACTGATCTACCCGTGTTACGTGCTGGCGCGCGACAGCGGCCTGTTCGAACGCCGCTTCGGGCTGCTCTCGGGTGCGGTGTGTGTGGGCTTCGCGCATCACTGCTTTTACGAGGTGTTCGACAACTTCGGCCCCCAGTACGCCTGGTGGGTGTGGAACTTCGACAACCCCCTGGTCAGCCTGCGCCTCGCCGCCGTGCCGTTTGCCAGCATCGTGGTGTTCAGCCTGACACCGCCG
>NZ_SRLE01000041.1 GCF_004745945.1 Mangrovimicrobium sediminis
CAGTGCCCGTGCTGTGCGCGCGGCGCGCCGGCCTACTGCGAACAGTTCTTCCCGCTCAACTTCGTCGGCGGGCGCAGCGACGGCAGCAGTGGGCTGAGTCACGATGGCGCGCCGGTGCTCTCGCACTTCTTCGGCCAGTCGTCCTTCGCCAGCCACAGCCTGTGTGCGGCGAGCGCGCTGGTCAGGGTGCCCGCGGATTTTCCGCTGGAACTGGCCGGCCCCTTCGGCTGCGGCTTCCAGACCGGTGCCGGGGCGGTACTCAATTCGCTGCAGGTGCGGCCGGGCAGCAGTGTCGCCGTGCTCGGTGCCGGCGCGGTTGGCCTCGCCGCGGTGTGCGCCGCGAAACACATCGCCGGCGCGACGACAGTGATCGCCGTGGACGTGCAGGCCGGGCGCCTGGACGTGGCGCGGGAACTGGGTGCGAGCCACGCCCTGGATGCCGGCGGGGATATCGAGACGGCGCTGCGCGCCATCTGCCCGCGCGGGGTCGACTACGCCATCGATACCACGGGCCGGATCGCGGTGGCCGAACAGTGGGTCGGCCTGCTGGCCGCGCAGGGTACCCTGGGCCTGCTAGCCTCCTACGGCGCGACAGATACCCTGGGCGTCAATGCCATCGGCCTGATGACCGCGGGCAAGCGCATCCAGGGCGTGATGGAAGGCGACAGCGATATCCAGACCTTTATCCCGCAGCTGATGGCGCACTACCAGGCCGGCCGCTTCCCGGTGGATAGGCTGGTCAGCTATTACGATTTCGAGGATATCAACGCGGCGATCGCCGCCGCCGAGGGCGGGACTGCAATCAAGGCCGTCCTGCGCATGGCGTGACGTGCTGTGCGCCGCGCAATGACCTGCTGAACCGCGGCGGAAACCAGGCCAAACACGGCGCACGGGCGCCGGCTGGAGAACCGGATGACGACTGACTACAAACTGCTGATCGACGGCCAACTCGTCGCGGGCGCATCGAGCATGGCGGTGATCAACCCGGCCACCGCTGAGCCCTTTGCGCAGGCACCGCGGGCGGATGCGGCGCATCGCCGCAAGGATCGATGCGGCCACGCAGGCGTTGGCCGAGACCCTCACCCGCGAACAGGGCAAGCCGCTGCGCGATGCCCAGGGCGAGATCATGTTCGCCGGCTACTCGTTGAACCTCACCGCGGGGCTGGACCTGTCACCGCGCACGGTGAAGGAGGACGACAACGTCCGCGTGGTGGAGTACCGCCACCCGCTGGGGGTGGTGGCGGCGATCACGCCGTGGAATTTCCCGATCATGCTGCTGATCAACAAGATCGGCCCGGCGCTGCTGGCGGGCAATACGCTGGGGATCAAGCCGGCGCCGACCACCCCGCTGCCCACGCTGATGCCCGGCCCCCTGTGCGCCGACCTGTTCCCTGCGGGGGTGGTCAATGT
>NZ_SRLE01000042.1 GCF_004745945.1 Mangrovimicrobium sediminis
GGTGGAGATCCAGTTGAACACCTTCACCCCCGTCGGCACGGCGATCAGCATGGTGGCGTACATGAAGAACAGCTCACCGGCGACCGGGATACCCACCGTGTACATGTGGTGCGCCCACACGATGAACGACAGGAAGGCGATGGACGCGGTGGCGTAGACCATGGAGTCGTAGCCGAACAGCGGCTTGCGCGAGAACGCCGGGATGATCTGCGAGACCACACCGAAGGCCGGCAGGATGATGATGTATACCTCGGGGTGACCGAAGAACCAGAACACGTGCTGGAACAGCACCGGGTCACCGCCGCCGGCGGCGGAGAAGAAGCTGGTGCCAAAGTGCACGTCCATCAGCATCATGGTCACCGCACCGGCCAGTACAGGCATTACCGCTACCAGCAGGAAAGCGGTGATCAGCCAGGTCCAGACGAACAGCGGCATCTTCATGTAGGTCATGCCCGGGGCGCGCATATTCATCACCGTGGCGATGATGTTGATGGAGCCCATGATGGAGGACAGACCCAGGATGTGGATGGCGAAGATGAAGAACGTCACTGACGGACCGGCGTAGGTGGTCGACAGGGGCGCGTAGAACGTCCAGCCGGCCTGCGGTGCGCCACCGTCCATGAACAGGGTGGAGGCCAGCATCAGGAACGCCGGGGGCAGAATCCAGAAGCTCCAGTTGTTCATGCGCGGCAGGGCCATATCCGGCGCGCCGATCATCATCGGGATCATCCAGTTCGCCAGGCCGACGAAGGAGGGCATGATCGCGCCAAATACCATGACCAGGCCGTGCAGGGTGGTCATCTGGTTGAAGAACTCCGGCTCGACCAGCTGCATGCCGGCCGGGCTGGAACAGCTCGGCGCGGATGATCATGGCGAAGGAGCCGCCGAGGATGAACATGGCGAAGGAGAACCACAGGTACATGGTTCCGATATCTTTGTGGTTGGTGGTGAAAAGCCACCGGCTGATGCCCTTCGCAGGGCCGTGGTGATGATCTCCCATCTTGAAGTCCTCCGATTAGCCTTTCTTGTAGTTGAACACGTCGATCGGCTGCACCATGTCAGCCATGTTATTGCCGAACGCGTTACGCTGGTAGGTTACCACCGCACCGAGATCCACGTCGTTGAGCTGGCCGCCAAAGGCCTGCATGGCAGAGCCGGGCACGCCGTTCACCACCACGTCCAGGTGATGCGCGAGGTCGCCGGTGGCGACCGGGCTGCCGGCGATGGCCTTGCCGACGCCGCCCTCACCCTGGGCCCCGTGACAGGCGAGGCAGGCGCGATCGTAAACCGCCTTGCCGCGCTCCAGCAGTTCGTCCATGGTGAAGGTCTGTGCCATCAGCTTCTTGATCTCGGCGGCCTCGGCCTGCTTGGCAGCCAGCCAGGTGTCGTAATCGGCCTGGCTGCGCACGTCGACCACGATCGGCATGA
>NZ_SRLE01000043.1 GCF_004745945.1 Mangrovimicrobium sediminis
CGCGGCCAGCTGATACCAGCGGCCAATGCGCGCAACCAGTAACAACGCCCAGGGCTAGCGGCCTGACTGAACAACTCACGCGAGTGCCTGACACAGGCCGCTCAGGCGGCACCCAACCCGGCGGCGAAACGGCGCAGGGCGGCGAGCACCAGCTCCGGCACTTCCAGCGCGTGAAAATGCCCGCCACGCTGGTGCACGCTCCACTGGGTCACGCGGTACAGGCGCTCGGTCCAGCTGCGCGGCAACTTCGCCACCGAAGCCGGGAACACCGAGACCGCGGTGGGGCAGTCTACGTAGCGCTCCCTGGGCGGCGCCGTCACCAGTTCGCGGTACAGGTTCATGGAGGTGGCGATGGTGCCGGTGAACCAGTACAGCGCGATGGTCTCCAGCATGCGCTGCTCATCCAGCGCACAGTCGCCGCGCGTACGGTCCGCCCAGTCGTGCAGTTTCTCACCCAGCCAGGCGGCCAGGCCGGCAGGCGAATCGTTGAGCGCGTGGGCCGCGGAGACCGGCGTGCGCGAGAGCAGCGCAAAGTGCGGGAAGGCGGCGTGATCCACCAGCCAGCTGCGCTCTTCCTCGCTGACCGGGAAATCGCCGTCGGTTGACGGCGCACTGCCGGAGACCGAGGTCAGGTGCAGTCCCAGCACCCGCTGCGGGAACTGCCGCGCGATCTCCGTGCCGATCAGGCTGCCCCAGTTGCCGCCGTGCACCAGGAAGCGCGGGTAGCCCAGGCGCGCCATCAGTGCGGTGAACTGGGCGGCCATGCGCTGGGCGTTGACCCCCGGCCGCGTACTGGAGAACCCGTAGCCGGGCAGCGAGGGCGCGACCACGTGAAACGCTGGTTGCCCCGTCGGCGGCGCCGCCAGCGGCGACCACAGCCGGGAGAAATCGAGAAAGCTGCCGGGCCAGCCGTGCAGCAGCAGGACCGGCAGCGCCTGCGGGTCGTCGCTGCGCTGGTGCAGCGCGTGAATCTCGATACCGTCGACCGGCAGCAGGCACTGCGGGTGAGTGTTGACCGCGTCCTCGACGGCGCGCCAGTCGAACTGCGACTGCCAGCGCTGGCACAGTGCGCGCAGGAAAGGCTGCGGCGTGCCAAAATCCCAGCTGCCCTGGAACGGGTCGCGCAGCCAGCGGGTGGCGGCGAGCCGGCGCTGCAGGTCGTCGAGCGCAGCGTCCGCCACGCGAATGGTGAACGGCCGCGGGTCGCCGGCGGGCAGCAACCCGCTGCCGGCGTCGGCGCTCACGCGCCCTCGGTCAGCTCGGCGGCGGCGCGCGGGTCGAAGTAGTCGCGCCACTCGCTGATCTTGCCCTCCTCGATCACCAGCACGCCGACCACCAGCGGTGCCGACAGCTCCGCGCCGGCGTCGTCGTACAGGCGGTCGATGCGCTCGGTGAACACCTTGTTGCCGTCCGCGGCGATGGCCAGCATCTCCACCACCACGCTGGCGATCTTCATCTCCTCGTGAAACTGGCTGACCAGTGCGACCGCTTCCTCGACACCGGTGGTGGTGGCCAGGCCGACGTTGTCCCACACCGCCTGTGGCGTGAAGTAGGCGCGGATGGCGTCGTACATGCCCTCCGTGCCCTGGTTGAAATCCGCGAAAAACGCTTCCACCACCTCGACCGGTGTCGCCATGCGCAAAGCTCCTGACTGGTTATTGTTGTGGTCGCGCGGCGCGTGGGGCTGGAGCGACGCCACTTGACCTTAGGAAATAGAGTTTCTCATAATGCCGGGCGACAGGACACCATTGCGGCTGTCCGCCCACAACAATAATCCAGCACAAGGAATCCAGCATGAGCCAGGAACTCGCCGGAAAGGTCGCCGTCATCACCGGCGGCGCCAGCGGCATCGGCAAGGCCACCGTGGAACTGTTCGTCGCCGAGGGCGCGCGGGTCGTGATCGCCGACGTCGACAGCGAGAAAGGCGAGGCACTGGCGCGCAGCCTGGGTGACGCCGCCCGTTTCAAGCGCACCAACGTCACCAGCGCGGAAGACCTCGAGGCACTGGTGGCCTTCGCCGACAGCACGTTTGGTGCCCTGGACGTGATGTACAACAACGCCGGGATTTCCTCCGCACCCTACCTGCGCTTCGTCGACGACGAGCTCAAGGACTTCCAGAAGATCATGGAAGTCAACGTGCTCGGCGCGGCTCGATCATCAACACCGCGTCCATGGGCGGCGCACTGCCGGGCTGGGGCGTGGTGCCCTACCGCGCCTCCAAGGCGGCGGTGATCCACTTCACCAAGTGCGCGGCAATCGACTTCGGCAGCTACAGCGTGCGCGTCAACTGCATCAACCCGGGCCAGATCATGACCGAGATGTCGCCGTTCCCGGAGCCGGGCATGAGTGCGGACACCGTCGAGCGCATCAAGCAGGCGCTGGTGCCGCCGATGACCGTGAACCAGCCGCTCAAGGTGCTGGGCCTGCCCGAGGACATCGCCCAGGCCGCCCTGTACCTGGCCAGTGATCGCTCGCGCTTCGTTACCGGCACGGAGTTGAATGTCGACGGCGGCCACAGCGCCGGGGATAACACCAATCACCTGCAGGCCATTATGCTGGCGCGCCTCGAGGGGAAGTAGGCCGGGTTAGCTCGCGGGCATTGCGCGGCGGGTAGTACGCGGAGGCGAGACTGTCCTGCGGCGCGTCGCTGATTCCAGGCGCGTCGCGCATCCCGGCCGCGCTGCTAGGTAGCGGCGCGTTGCTCGAGCATGTCGATAATCGCCGCGTAGTCGGTGGCGGACCAGAAATTCATGAACACCGTCATCAGGTGCAGCTGCGCCCGGGCGGTCTCGTCGTGCTCGATGCGCGGGTCGGTGCGCGATTGCACCTGGTCGAGCTCCGGCACCAGCTTGCGCAGCAGCGGCGGTGAGTCGAGCATCCAGGCGAGGCCCATCATGCCGACGTACAGCGCCAGGT
>NZ_SRLE01000044.1 GCF_004745945.1 Mangrovimicrobium sediminis
GGTGCACGTGCTGGATTTCTACATCCGGGTAGCGCTGGTTGATCAACTCGCGGAAGCTCAGCTTGCCGCCCGGGGCGGGGAAGCTGGCGATCTTGCCGAAGCTCGGCTCCAGCTTGGCCAGGTCCTCGGCGGTGGTCTGCGGCCGCGGGTACTCTTCTTTATCCAGCACCAGCGACCCGTCCTCGTCGTACACCGGCACCAGGGAGCGATCGAAGCGCCCCTCGGCCATGGCGCGGGCGGCGCGCTGCTGGCTCTCCAGGGCGAAGGCGTCGAGGTCTTCGCGGGAGATACCTTCAATGCTGGCGATGGCGTCCGCGCACACACCCTGGTGCGACTGCGGGTGCATCTTCTGTAGCGTGGGGTTGCCGATGCTCATGCCCATGGGCATCAGGCCGGCTTTCATTTCTTCCTGGCTGACCGCGGTGATCAGCGACATCATCTCGGTGCCGCCGGCCAGGTCCTCGAAGCCGGCGGCGATCTGCCCGGCGGCGAAGCTGGTGGCGGTGATGCCGCTGCCGCAGAAGCGGTCCAGGGTCACGCCGCTGACGGTGGGATCGAAACCTGCGTAGAGGGATGCCATGCGACCCATGTCGCCGGCCTGCTTGCCCTTCTGCGCGCTGGTGCCCCAGATGATGTCGTCGATGTCGGTAACGGTGAGGTTGTTGCGATCGCGCAGGGCGCGCATCACGGTGGCCGCGAGTTGGTGCGGGTGCAGATGCGAGTAGGCACCTTTACCGGGTTTGCCAATCGCGCGCGGGGTGCGCACGGCGTCGATGATGTACGCGTCGGACATCTGCATCTCCTCGAGGTGGGTACCGCGAAACCGCTGAATTTTGCGTGCGCAGACTATACACAGCTTACCGAGGGGGTTCAACGCGACGCCGCGGCACATGACCTGTGCGGCGGCGCTCTGGTACTATGCATTTATTGCAACAGACACCGCGACGATGAATTCACCCGCAGACCCCGGCAAGCGGCCGGCGGAAAAGCCACCCGCCAAACGCCGATACAACAGCCCGCTGCGCCAGCAGCAGAGCGCGGAAACCCGCGAGCGCATCGTGCTCGCCGGCGTCGACCTGGTGCATGGCTTCACCACCTGGGACTGGACCAACCTCACCGCCCGCGCCGTCAGCGAACGCGCCGGAGTCAGCGAGCGCACGGTATACCGTCACTTCACCAGCGAGAAGAACCTGCGCGACGCGGTGATGCAGCGCCTGGTGAGCGACTCCGGCATCGAACTCGGCGAAATGCGTATCGAGGATTTCCCGGGAATCACCGCGCGCATGTATCAGTTCCTGGCGTCCTTCGCCACCGTCACCCAGCAGCCGCCGCAGGACCCGACCTTCGCCAGCATGGACGAGGTGCGCCGCGAGGCCCTGCTCGACGCCGTGCAGCGCTCGCTGGCCGACTGGGAGCCCGCCGAGCCGCGCGTGGTCTCGGCCATGCCCGACCTTTTCTGGCACCCGCCCGCCTACGAGCGCCTGCTC
>NZ_SRLE01000045.1 GCF_004745945.1 Mangrovimicrobium sediminis
TCGGAGATGTGTATAAGAGACAGGACCAGGTCGAGGTGGCCGTTGACCACTTAGTACCACAACCAGATGGCAGTGAGAATCATGGGCACCGGCAGGCCGATGATGGTCAGCAGGATCAAGCGGTTGGCATTGCGCTTGGGATCGGGTTCATTCATGCGGAGACTCTTTATCACCGGGGGTACGACGCATCAGCTGCCACAGGTTGGTACTGCGCAGCAGATACACCAGGAACAGGGCCGCGGCCATGGAAAACCACTGTACCGCGTAGGCCCGGTGCTTGGCGGGGGAGATATTAATCACCTCCCAGTTCACCTGCAACGCGCCGGGTTGCCCGGCGTCGATACGCACCGGGTAGGGGTAGAGCGCCGCGCCGACAACGGCGGCGATCTTGTCCATCTCGATCGCCTGGAGGCGCTTGGGCCAGCCGTGCTCCAGGGCGGTGTCAGCGAGCAGGAAAGGCTTGCCGGGGGCGACGTACAGGCTGCCGGTCAGCGTGCTGCCAGCGTCTGCCGACGGCGGTTCCGGCACTTCGGTCGGCTTCTGGCGCGCCGGGTCCGCCGGCACCCAGCCGCGGTCGACCAGGGCCAGCCCGCCGCTGTCCAGGGCAAGCACGGTGAGCACCTCGTTGCCGTACTTGCCATCCTGCACGCGATTCTCCAGCAGGAAGGTCTGCTGCGGCAGGTAGTGGCCGTGCAACAGCACCGGGAGATAGGCCAATTGCTCCGCCGGTTGCTTGCCGATTTCGTCCAGCGGTTGCGGCGCCTGGGTCTGGCGTCGCTCGAACGCCGCCGCCAGCAGGGTCTTTTCGCCGGCGCGATGCATCTGCCAGAACCCCAGGGAAATGAGCAGCGGCAGCAGCACCAGCGTAAACAGCGTGATGCGCCACTCGAAATCGAATTCGAGGCGTCCGCTCACGGCCGGCCACGGCCTCCGGGCTTCCCCGGCGGTGCTGGTTTATACTGGGCGCTCACGAGGAGATGCCTTTTGTTGAAAATATTGATCGTCATTCTGATGGTGGCGCTGGTTGCCAGCCTGGGCAGCGGATTTTACTACCTGATGATCGACCAGGGAGATAAAACCAAGCGCCGCACCTTTCACTCGCTGGGGGTTCGCCTGTCCCTCGCCGTCACCCTGCTGGCCCTGATTATCTACGGTGTGGCCACCGGCCAGCTGGGTCATCGCAATCCCTGGGATGCGGGGCCGCGCCCGGCGGCGGAGAAAGCCGCGGACTAAACACGCAGCCTGTGGCTACCGCACGGC
Organism: Mangrovimicrobium sediminis; assembly: GCF_004745945.1. Taxonomy (GTDB): domain Bacteria; phylum Pseudomonadota; class Gammaproteobacteria; order Pseudomonadales; family Halieaceae; genus Mangrovimicrobium; species Mangrovimicrobium sediminis. The sequence continues at coordinate 1,261 of NZ_SRLE01000045.1, forward strand.
CGATGCGTTCTCCACAAAAGTAAAAATGGCGGCTCGCGCCTGCGTACCGGGGTACGCGTCTCGAGCCGCCATGGTCGGGGCGACCGGTGGTCGCCCGGGGCGCCAGTTCCCGATTACAGGATGTAGACGAACAGGAACAGGAAGACCCAGACCACGTCCACGAAGTGCCAGTACCAGCTGGACGCCTCGAAGCCGAAGTGGTCGTCGGCAGTGAAGTGACCCTTGAGGCTGCGCAGCAGCTGGATCAACAGCATGGTCATACCCATGAACACGTGGAATCCGTGGAAACCGGTGAGCATGAAGAACGTCGAGCCGTAGATGCCGGAGTTCAGGGTCAGGCCGAAGTGGCCTCGTAGTACTCGTAGAACTGTACAAACAGGAAGAGCACACCCAGGGCGACGGTGATGGCCAGCCACAGGTTGAACTTGGACTTGTTGCCGTCGAGGATGCCCATGTGCGCCATGTGCACGGTGAAGCTGGAGGACAACAGGATGATCGTGTTCCACAGCGGCAGCCACTTGTACCAGGCGTGGGCGTCACCGAAGGCCATGCTGGTCTCGGGCGAGACGAAGGTACCGTTGTTGGCGATGGCCTGCGAGGCGGCACCACCCACCGCTTCCTGCGGGGTCTGCATCATCGGCCAGCTGTACTCGAAGCCCTCCCAGAGCAGGCCGTTCATGCGGCCGCCATCACCCTCGCCAGCCAGCCAGGGGCCAACCAGGTTGCGCACGTAGAACAGTGCGCCGAAGAACGCGAAGAAGAACATGACCTCGGAGAAGATGAACCAGAACATGCCCAGCACGTAGGACTTCTTCAGCTGTGCGCTGTTGAGACCGGCGATGTTTTCCTTGATGGCCTGGCGGAACCAGACGAACAGGGTGGCCATGAAAAAGAACAGGCCGGCGAGCATGATGGACCAGGAACCCCCGGTGGTGCCATCGCCGAAGGTGTGGTCGTTCATCACACTGGCGGCACCGAAGACGCTAAGGACCAGGCCGAAGGTCGCCATCACTGCCATCTTGCTCTTTTCCGGTACGTAATAGGTTTCGTACTCGGTGGAAGTTGGGCTTGTCATTACTATTTTCTCCATTAACGGTGTGCAGGTACCCCCACCTGCATCAGCGTGCGGCGACTGAATCCTTCGCCATATCGGTTACGTCAAACAGGGTGTAAGACAAAGTGATCGTGTGGATGTCCCTGGGCAGGTCCTGGTCCACGATGAACTGCAGCGGCATCTCGGCGGACTTGTCGCCATCCAGCGGCTGCTGGTTGAAACAGAAACACTCGGTCTTGTGAAAATAGGGTGCGGCGCGCGCCGGCGAGAAGCTGGG
>NZ_SRLE01000046.1 GCF_004745945.1 Mangrovimicrobium sediminis
ATAGAAATCAACAGCCAACCAACAATCCCACCTTCGAGTCCATTACTAATCGGCCTTATCCAGTTAGCTAAATCCTCCTTATTCTGCGCGTAGAGTTAACGCGTCAAGCAGGGGCCAGCGTTAGCGGGTCCCGGCGCGAAGTGCCCTTGCTGCCTTGACTTGTTAAGTGTGTCATGAAGGATGCCGAGGAAACGAGATTGGCACGCGAAACTTTAGCCTTGAAATTGACTGACTCATTTCTTCTGAACGTCCCTGAGACCCTACGGCAAACATGCCCGCAACAACACCGATACCACCCTTTGTCTCGGTACCTTCAGTCGCCGTTACAGCAACATCAAATTCAAGTATATGAATCAGGTTTCCATTGCTGTCCCAGCCAAGCGCCAAGTTGGTACCGCCGCTTTGACTTTTAGTGAATAGATTTGAGACGTTAGGCACGACCTGAGCATCTTCGCTTGCTATGCGAGCCTGAGCATCTGTAATTCCCTCGATGATTTCCACGAGGCTTTCCGATACGAATTGTTTTAGATTCATTACTCCTCCGGTCTCGCGTGAACACTTAACGCTTCAGGCTGCGGACCGCGTTAGCGGGTCCGTAGCCCTGACTTGTTACGTGACTAGCGCTCATGTATTTCGACGCTCTTGCCGCCCACATAAATGCCCAGTTCATTTAGCACTCGCTTTTCCACAACCGAAAGTCCACCTTCATTCATTTCTTTCTGGTGCATGTGTACATTGGGCTTCAATAGGCGGAAAAATGAATTTACACCCATATCTTTAAAAGCTCGACTGAGGCATTCCTCAGCGGCTGCGAAATCACCAATCAGTAGCCGATCGGTTGTAAATGGCGATTTTGGAGTGAATGTCTTTGCGACTCCATTCGCCTTGATGATGAATTTGTTTCGATATATCTAAACTTTGACGTCCATCTAGTGCGCGAAAGCCCGATTCACGTAACGCTTCAAGCAGGGGCCCGCGTTAGCGGGTCCCGGCGCGAAGCGCCCTTGCTGCCTTGACTTGTTAATTGCCCCTATAAACAGATGATCGGTGCGCAACTTTCACCACCAGAATTATGAGAGACTCATCACGGACTTCATACACAACTCGGTAAACCCCTTGGCGCACCCGATATCGCTCCTGGGCTGAAAGTTTGACGCACCCTTCGCCCCTGGGATTCTCTGCCAGCATATCGATTCTCTGTAGAATACGCTTAACGTCAGCTGGTGGGATACTCCGCAGATCTTTGGCAACCGACTTTTTGAAGGTTATTTTAAATTTTGCCATGCTTTTTTAAGTCGTTAAGCAAGGCTTCATAACTTATCTCTTTTTCGCCCTCACGCTCAGAGAACGCAGCTAAATCTTCTTGATCTTCACTCATAAGAAGACGGACTGCCTCATCAACTAGTTCAGACACGGACAAATGCGATGAAGCCGCCCGCACTTTCAGGGCTTGGTGGATATTAGGCTCGAAATAGATTGTCGAGCGCTTTGATAAATTGCTCATAGTGACCTCCGCAGGACAGCTATAGCATTATAACGTTATAGCGCTACGGGGCTCACGATGGCAATTAAAGTCTGTCGCAGCGGACGCGCGGTAGCGCGGTCCGGCTCCCG
>NZ_SRLE01000047.1 GCF_004745945.1 Mangrovimicrobium sediminis
TCTACGGACTGGCCGCCGGTGGCGAGGCCGGCGTCGCCGCGGTGCTGGACATTCTGCGCGCGGAAATCCAGCGCACCCTGATCCTGATGGGCTGTGGCGACGTGACGCAGCTCTCGCCCGAGTGGCTCATCGATACGCAGAAGGACGTTCAAGCATGACCGACACCGCCACGGAACAACTCGGCGAGCTGGGGTTTTACCTGCTCGCAGGGCACTCGGACAGCCCCGGGGACATCGTGCGCGAGGCGCGCGAGGCCGACGCCCTGGGGCTCGGTTCGGGGTTCATCTCCGAGCGTTTCAACAACAAGGACGCGACCACCCTGTGCGGCGCCGCCGCCGCGGTCAGCGAGCGCCTGGGCATCGCCACCGCCGCGACCAACCACAACACCCGTCATCCGGTGATCACCGCCACCTTCGGTATGACCATGCATCGCATGAGCGAGGGGCGGTTCAGCCTCGGCCTGGGTCGCGGCTTCGACGGCCTGTTCCGCGCCATGGGCCTGCCGCCCATCACCAGTGCGCAACTGCAGGAGGCCGCAGACGTTTACCGCCGACTGTGGCGCGGCGAGAAGATCAGCAACTACGAGGGCGCACTCGGCAAGTTCCCCCTGCTGCAGTTGCTCGGCGAATTCGATGAGCGCATCCCGGTGTCGCTGGTGGCCATGGGCGAGAAAACCCAGGAGCTCGCCGGGCGCTGCATGGACGCCGTGTACCTGCACACCTTCTACGACGACCCCGCGGTGGAAAAAGCGGTCGCCGCGGTGCGCCGCGGTGCCGAGCAGGCCGGGCGCGATCCGGCCAGCGTGCGCATCTGGTCGATCCTGGCGACGGTCGGCGACCACATTCCCGAGGAGCAGCGCCTGAAAAAAACCGTGGGCCGGCTGGCGTCCTACCTGCGCGGCTACGGCGACGTGCTGGTGCGCGCCAACGACTGGGACCCGGCGGCGCTCAGGCGTTTTCGCGAGGACGAGTTCATCCGCGATTTCCAGGGTGCCATCGACGCCGTGGCCACGCCGGCGGAG
>NZ_SRLE01000048.1 GCF_004745945.1 Mangrovimicrobium sediminis
ATCATGGTCATAGCTGTTTCCTGTGTGAAATTGTTATCCGCTCACAATTCCACACAACATACGAGCCGGAAGCATAAAGTGTAAAGCCTGGGGTGCCTAATGAGTGAGCTAACTCACATTAATTGCGTTGCGCTCACTGCCCGCTTTCCAGTCGGGAAACCTGTCGTGCCAGCTGCATTAATGAATCGGCCAACGCGCGGGGAGAGGCGGTTTGCGTATTGGGCGCTCTTCCGCTTCCTCGCTCACTGACTCGCTGCGCTCGGTCGTTCGGCTGCGGCGAGCGGTATCAGCTCACTCAAAGGCGGTAATACGGTTATCCACAGAATCAGGGGATAACGCAGGAAAGAACATGTGAGCAAAAGGCCAGCAAAAGGCCAGGAACCGTAAAAAGGCCGCGTTGCTGGCGTTTTTCCATAGGCTCCGCCCCCCTGACGAGCATCACAAAAATCGACGCTCAAGTCAGAGGTGGCGAAACCCGACAGGACTATAAAGATACCAGGCGTTTCCCCCTGGAAGCTCCCTCGTGCGCTCTCCTGTTCCGACCCTGCCGCTTACCGGATACCTGTCCGCCTTTCTCCCTTCGGGAAGCGTGGCGCTTTCTCATAGCTCACGCTGTAGGTATCTCAGTTCGGTGTAGGTCGTTCGCTCCAAGCTGGGCTGTGTGCACGAACCCCCCGTTCAGCCCGACCGCTGCGCCTTATCCGGTAACTATCGTCTTGAGTCCAACCCGGTAAGACACGACTTATCGCCACTGGCAGCAGCCACTGGTAACAGGATTAGCAGAGCGAGGTATGTAGGCGGTGCTACAGAGTTCTTGAAGTGGTGGCCTAACTACGGCTACACTAGAAGAACAGTATTTGGTATCTGCGCTCTGCTGAAGCCAGTTACCTTCGGAAAAAGAGTTGGTAGCTCTTGATCCGGCAAACAAACCACCGCTGGTAGCGGTGGTTTTTTTGTTTGCAAGCAGCAGATTACGCGCAGAAAAAAAGGATCTCAAGAAGATCCTTTGATCTTTTCTACGGGGTCTGACGCTCAGTGGAACGAAAACTCACGTTAAGGGATTTTGGTCATGAGATTATCAAAAAGGATCTTCACCTAGATCCTTTTAAATTAAAAATGAAGTTTTAAATCAATCTAAAGTATATATGAGTAAACTTGGTCTGACAGTTACCAATGCTTAAT
>NZ_SRLE01000005.1 GCF_004745945.1 Mangrovimicrobium sediminis
CGTAGATTCGTAGATTCGTAGGGCCGTACGTGCGAGCACTGCGAAACACGCAACATCACCGCTGACTATCCTGAGGCGCCGCTGAATTCAGCGGTCCGAGCCGCTTCCCTCCCGAGACGGGCTCAACCCACACCGCACCAAGCTCCCCACAAATCATATAATCAAAGGACTGGCGGCGGGCGTGTTGGCCGCGGAAAGTGAACGGCGCCGAGGGAGTGGAGGGAAGGGCGTGGAGGGAGACCGCTCGCGGGCTCACGACCGACTGAGGGCACCCCGGAGGGGCGCCGTTCTGCAGCGGCCAGCACGCGCACCGCCAGTCCGTCAGTGGCGAACCAATCTTGCAGCGCTTTTCCAGCCAATGTGGTGCCGCAAAGCAGCAAACCTCAAGCCCTCCCGGGCGCGCGCTTTTTTTCGCGCCCGGGAGGGCTTGAGATTTGCAGCTATGGAACCAAAAACTGCGGACCCAAAAAAAAGCACGCGCCGAAACGCGTGCTTTATTGAAGAGTGCCCCGGCAACCCGGGGCCAGTAAGCCGTCAGATGCGGTAGACGAACTTCACCCACAGCTCGCGGCCGCGGTCGGTGATACAGGCCAGTTCGTCCTTGCCGCCGAAGCCCTGCACGCCGTCCGGGCTGCCGGTTACGATCGAGCCCGGCAGGTTGGAGTAGACACCGTTGAAGTTGGTGCAGTTGCCCGCCGTGATCTCGTCCGTGAGGTTCTTGCCGATCAGGCTGATCTCCCAGTTGCCGTCCGCGTCGCGCAGGCCCAGGGATGCGCTCGTCTTGAAGTAGGAGTCCTGGTAGAAGTCGTCGCGCAGCAGGGTGTTGGCCGCGTACTCGTCGGACCACTGGGTGGAGGAGCCGAAGGACATGATCAGGCTCTCGCTGACCGGGCGCTCGTAGGTAAAGCCGAAAGTCGCCTGGAATTCCGGCGCGCGCAGCAGGTCGCCACCGGACAGGTCCTGCGCCTGGTACAGGCCGGTCTCTTCGTTGAAGGCTTCGGTACAGCCCTCCTCGAAGGTCTGGCCACCCCAGCACAGCGCGTTGTCGAATGTGTCGTACTCGGCGTTGTTCCAGTTGGCGACCGCGAACAGTTCCAGCCCGTCGACGGACAGCGGCGCGTAGGCGACGTCGAAGTCGACACCCCAGACAGTTGCGGAGGCCGCGTTCAGGGTGCGGATCAGGAAGCCCTGGGGGGTGGACTCGTTGGCGCCCACCTGCAGGTCGTCGTACTCGTAGTAGTAGACCGAGGCGTTGAGGGACACGGTGTTTTCCGCGAGGTAGGTCTTGATGCCGCCCTCGTAGCCCTCGACTTCCTCATCCTTGAACGAGGTGTCGACGCCGCTGGGGTTGGAGATGGTATCCCAGGAGCCGGACTTGAACGCCTTGCGGTAGCCGGCGAACAGGGTCAGTGTGTCGGTCGGCGTCCAGGTGATGGAGATCTCCGGCGAGACGTCGTCGGTCTGCAGGTTGTCCGTCTGGTACAGCTCGATGGGGAAGGGCTCGCCGGTCTCCTTGTTGACCGGGTTGTAGTCGCGCTCCTCGTCGGTGTAGCGCGCGCCCACCGCCAGTTCCAGTTCCGGGGTGATGCTCCACAGCACCTGGCCGAAGGCCGCCATGGTGGTCACGTCGATCGGCAGGTAACCCTGCGGGAAGGAGCCGAACACCGGCTGGAAGAAGAACAGGCCGGTGCGGTTGGCCATCTCGCCGTCCTGGTAGTACAGGCCGGCCATGAAGTTCAGGGCGCCGTCGAAGCTGGAGGTCAGGCGCAGCTCCTGGGTGAAGTCTTCGCGGGTGAAATCGGTGTCCGCGATGATCAGCGGGCCGGCGAAGCCGGACTGGGTGCCGTTGATCATGACACTGTGTTCGGCGTCGGCGTAGGCGGTGACCGAGGACAGCAGCAGTTGGTCGGTTACCTGCCAGTCCAGTTGCAGGCTGCCCCAGTACTGCTCGAGGTCGTAGAAGGGCACGCCATTGTTGCGGATGCCGGTGTACAGCGGGTTGTCCGGGTTGACCCAGACGGCATTGACGTTGCCGTCCAGTTTGCAGTCCTCGTTGGCGGCAAACCACTGCGGCGAGTTGGTGCCGTAGAAAGCTCCCAGGGCATCGCCGAGGAAGTAGTCGTCCGGTACGTCGGTGGTCACACCGCCGAGGCAGCCGGCGATCTGGCCGGCGCCGCCGGAGCCGTCGATGTAAACCTCGTTGTAGTTGGCTTTCAGCTTGGCGGAGAAGGTGTCCGAGGGCTCCCATTTCAGGGTGCCGCGAATCACCAGTTCATCCTTGTTGGGAACCTTGGGGACGTTGGGCGTGATGCTGCTGATGCCGTCGCCCACGGCGGTGTTGTCCTGCCAGCCTTCCATGTCGGAGTACTGTACGGCGAGGCGTGCGCCCAGGGTGTCGGTGATCGGGCCGGACACGATGCCGTGGACCAGGTATTCCTCGGCGTTGTCTTCATAGCCGGCGCCGACTTCCAGTTCGAACTCGTCGCCCGGGTCATTGGTGTTGATGGAGATCACGCCGGCGGTGCTGTTTTTACCGTAGAACAGTGACTGCGGGCCGCGCAGGACTTCCAGTGACGCCATGTCGAACAGCGAGGAGGAAAACGCCAGCGCCTGGCTGAAGCCCTGGCCGTCTACGTTCAGCGATACCGACTGGTCGATGGTCGGGTTCAGGGTGCCGGTGCCGATACCGCGCAGCGACGGGGTCGGTCCGATCGAGGCGACCTGGGTGCCCATGACGAAGCCGGGTACGCGCTCGGTCAGGGTGTACATGTCGTTGGTGCCAAACTGCTTCAGCTGGTCACCGGAGAACGCGGTAATGGCCACCGGCACATTGAGTACGGATTCCTCGCGTTTGCGCGCGGTGACGATGACTTCTTCGAGCTGTGAGAATGCAGGGATTGCCGGGAGCATCAGGCTGGACGCAATAACGGCGGGCAGGATCTTCCTGGAGAACATAGTGCTACCTCTCGCTTATAATTTTTTATAGAGGGTCAAGAGCCCAAAATCGGAGTCTGATTTTTATGGATTGACCGATTCTTGAAGCCACTCAAGCATTGCACGCTTGTCGCGGGAGGGTCAAGCCAGCCGCGATACCGTGCCAGGAGTGGAACACGTGCATTATTCACTGTTTTTTACGGTGTTTTAAGCAGCCTGGCAGGGCATTGCGTGCAGGGTTCAATTCTATTGCGCGCCAAGCAAATTCCCGATTTTCAGGTTCGTCGATGGCCGGATTTTGCGCGCCGGCGTAAAACAATTGTTACATGTGATGGTGCTCGTGCGCCGGGGCGGCAGCGCCCGGCTGCGGCGAGCGCAGGTGCCCGGCGTGGGCTGCCACCAGGTACAGCGTCCAGATACCGGAGGCAATCAGCAGCAGGGCGATGACAAGCTTCAGGCCGCGCCGGCGCAGGAAGCCCTGCAGGCCGGCGGCGCCGAGACTGGTCGCGAGCATGGCCGGCAGGGTGCCGATACCGAAGCAGAACATCAGGCCGGCGGCGGTCCAGGCGTTCTGCGCAGTGGCCGCCCAGGCCAGGCTGGAGTAGATCAGGCCGCAGGGCATCAGGCCCCAGCACAGGCCCAGCGCCAGTGCCTGCAATGGATGGCGCAGCGGCAGCAGGCGGGAAGAGAATCGCTGTACCGGTTGCCACAGGTAGGCACCCGCGCGCTCCAGTGCGGCCATACCGCGCCACCAGTCCGCCACGTACAGGCCCATGCCGATCAGCAGTGCACCGGCAAGGTAGCGCAGGCCGATGGTCCAGGCGGCGATGTCCACGCTGCCTGCCAGCAGCCCGAGCAGGCCGCCGAGCAGCGCGTAACTGAACACGCGGCCGGCGTGGTAGGCGAGGGTCAGCGACAGCCGTCGCTCACCGCCGAGGTTGAGCGCCGCGGCGATGCCGCCGCACATGCCCAGGCAGTGGCCGGCGCCGGCCAGTCCCAGGCCGAAGGCCGACAGTGCCAGCGAGAGGAGGGCGGGGTCGGTCATGGTTTCGGGTCCCCGCTGTCCTGCGCGCTCGAGTTCTGCGCGTGGCTGTCCTGGCCCTCATCGTCGTTGAGAATGCGCCAGGCCTCCTTGTCGAGGTCGTCGTACTGCCCGCTGTCGATTGCCCACAGCAACAGTTTGATGCCGAGGGCGACGAACACCAGGGCCACAGGAATGAGGAGGTAGAGGCTGTCCACGCGGGCTCCCTAGTGCGCCGTCTCGCGCCGGTTCAGGCGCAGTGAATTGGTGACCACGAGTAGTGAACTCAGCGACATGCCGATGGCGGCGGCCCAGGGCGGTACCAGCCCGGCGGCGGCCAGCGGTATGGCGCAGAGATTGTAGCCCAGGGCCCAGGCGAAATTCTGCAGGATGATGCGCCGGCAGGCGCGCGCCTTGCGCCAGGTACGGGTGACGCCGCCGAGGTCGGCGGCGAGCACGAAATCCGCCTGGGCGCGGGCCAGGTCGGTGGCGCCGGCCACGGCGAAGCTGGCGTCCGCCGCGCCCAGTACCGGGGCATCGTTGAGGCCGTCACCCACCATTGCCACGACCGCGCCGCCAGCCTGCATTTCCCGCACTTTTTCCAGTTTCTCGCGCGGTTGCAGGCCGGTGCCGATAACCGCCATGCCCAGTTCCGTGGCCAGTTGCGGCCCGCGCGGGGAACTGTCGCCGCTGAGCAGCCCGGTGTGAATGCCGGCGCGTTCGGCGGCGGCGACCACCGCCGGCGCTTCGGCACGGGTGTGGTCGCCGAAGCCGAACCAGGCCAGCGGGCGCTCGTCGCTGCACAGCGCCACCCAGTACAGCGCGTCGTCCGGTGGTTGCGGCAGGGCGGGGCACAGGTCGCGGCAGAAGGCGGCGCTGCCCATGCGGTAGTGTTGCCCGCCGCGCACGCCGTCCAGCCCGGCGCCGACCACCTGGTCCACGCTGTCGCAGTCGAGGGTGCGCTCGACCCCGGCAAAGGCGCGGCTGATCGGGTGGTTGGACCACTGCTGCAGGGCGGCGGCGATGGCCAGCAGTTCGTTTTCCGCAATGTCCGCCAGGGGGTGTACCCGGTCCAGCGAGAGTTGCCCCGCGGTCAGCGTCCCGGTCTTGTCGAACACCAGGTGGGTGCAACGGGACAGCGCCTCCAGGGCGTTTTCGCCGCGCACGATGACGCCGCTGCCGCGCAGGGCGCCGGCCGCGGCGGTCAGCGCCGCCGGCGTCGCCAGGGCCAGCGCGCAGGGACAGGAGATCACCAGTACCGAGAGGCTCACCCACAGGGCCTGTGCCGGGTCGATCTGTAGCCAGGCCAGCGCCGTGGCGCTGGTCACCAGCAGCACGCCGGCGACGAACCAGGCGGCGATGCGGTCGGCCAGTCGCGCCAGCCGCGGCTTGCCGCTGCGCCCCATCTCCACCGAGTGCTGCAGCGCCGCCAGGCGGCTGTGGGCGAAGTCCACCAGCACCTCGGCTTCCAGGGCGGACTCGACATTGACCGTGCCGGCGTACACGGCGTCGCCGCTGCGCACATGCCGCGGCAGGTGCTCGCCGTTGAAGGTGTCCTCGCGCACGGCGCCGGCGCCGCCAAGCACGCGGGCATCCGCCGGCACCGTCTGGCCGGGCTTTACCAGGATGCGGTCGCCGGGCTGCAACTGCCGCCGCGGCTGGGTCTGCCACTGGCCGTCGCGGCGCACAGTCACCGCATCCGGCAGCGCGGCCTCGGCATCGAACCAGGTCACGGCATAGCGCTGGCGCACGCGCGCCTCGAGGAAGCGGCCGAGCAACAGGAAGAAGGTGAACATGACCACCGAGTCGAAGTAGACCTGTCCCGTCCCCGAGACCGTGGCCCAGGCGCTGGCCAGCCAGGCCAGGCCTATGGCCAGGGCCACCGGCAGGTCCATGACCAGCGCCCCCTGGCGCAGATGTCGCCAGGCGGTGCGGAAGAAGGTGCCGGCGGCGTAGTAGACGACAAAGCTCGAGACCAGCAGGCTGAAACCGCGCAACAGGCCGCGGTACTGCTCCTCGATGCCCTGCAGGTCGCCGGCGTGCAGGGCGACGGCGAACATGCCCACCTGCATCATGCCGAAACCGGCGACGCCGAGGCGGCGCAGGTCGGCGCGGTATTCAGTGGCCGACTGCTCACGCTGGGTGCTGGCGCGAAACGGCTGCGGCCGGTAGCCCAGGGACTCCACCCGCGCGAACAGCTCGCTCAGGGGCAGGACGGTCGGGTCTAAGCGCACGTCGAGGCGGCTCTGCTGCAGGTGGACCGAGGCGTCGAGTACGCCGGGCACCCGCGACAGGGATTGCTCGATCAGCCACGTACACGCGGCGCAGGTGATACCGCCGAGCAGCAGGCGGGCACTGACCTGGCCGTTGTCGTCGGTGGTGGAAAAGCCGGCGGCGACTTCCGGGTCGTCGTAGACGCGGTAGTGCGCGGCGAAGTCGCCGTCTTCCTCCACCGGGCGTTCGCTGTAGGCGGTGCGCCGGCGATAGAAGGCATCGAGGCCGCTGCCGCTGATCAGCCCGGCGACGGCGCGGCAGCCCGGGCAGCACATGGGGCGCGGTTCGCCGTCGATTTCCACCACCAGCGAGACCCCATCGGGGACGGGTTCACCGCAGTGGTAGCAAGGCGTCGGCTCGGCTCTGGCGAGTTGGTCAGCCACCGCCCTGGTGCTGGAAGTTGCTTGGGGAGAGGGAGCCTTCCAGCCGCCAGGCGTCGCCGCCCGCCGGTTGCAGGTTCCAGTGCCAGCGCGGGGCGACGTCGGTGCCGAGCCGGCCGCGGTATTCCCCGGGTGTGCTCTGCACCAGTGTCAGCTGGATGTCGCGGTCGGCTTCCATCGGGTGCGCCAGCTGCAGTTGCAACTGGGGAGCATCCACCGGCCCCTGGGTCAGGACCACGATCTGGTCGCCGTCGATCTGCAGGGCGGCGCTGATGCCCGCGGCCGCGGCCTGTTCCAGGCTGGCCAGTTCGCGATTGATGGCCAGGCCGTCCTTGTAGTAGTTGTCGTCCACAAGGTCGTCGGCGCCCTCGGTGGCGATATAGACCGTCGTCAGGCTGGCGACGACCACCACCGAGGGCAGGCCGATCAGGAACCACGGCCAGAACTGGCGGTACCAGGGGGTGCTGTCCTCACGCGGGATGGGGCGGGCCATGATCCGGGCTACAGCGGCTTGACGAAGCGCGATTCGTGTTCGGCGTGCAGCGAGTCGATGTCTGTCGCCTCCACCTCGAATTCGAATTCGGTGCTCGGCCGCTCCAGCGCCGCCGGGTCCATGCGCACGCGCAGGCTGATGGTGCGCACTTCGCCGCCGTCCAGGGTGTACAGGGTTTCGCCGATGATCTGCGCCTCGGGCAGGCCCTCGATGCGCACCTCGAATTCGTGCATGTCCGTGTCCATGTTGGCCAGGCGCAGGGTGTAGATGTTGTCGATCTGGCCGTTGTCGGTGGTTACATAGAGCTGGTTGCGGTCGCGGATGACGGACAGCTCCAGCGGTATGCGCGAGAACATGTTATACGAGAACACGCCGACCATCACGCACAGCACCACCACGTAGCCGATGATACGCGGGCGCAGCCAGTGGGTCTTGCCGCCGGCCAGTTCGCGCTCGCTGGTATAGCGGATCAGGCCGCGCGGGTAGTTCATCTTGTCCATCACCGAGTTGCAGGCGTCCACGCACAGGGCGCAGCCGATGCACTCGTATTGCAGGCCCTTGCGGATGTCGATGCCGGTGGGGCAGACCTGTACGCACAGCGAACAGTCGATGCATTCACCCAGCCCCAGCTGCGCCGGGTCGGCGTTGCGCTTGCGGCTGCCGCGCGGTTCGCCACGCTTGCTGTCGTAGGAGACGATCAGCGTGTCGTGGTCGAACATCACCGACTGGAAGCGCGCATAGGGGCACATGTACTTGCATACCTGCTCGCGCATCCAGCCCGCGTTCAGGTAGGTCATCAGGGTGAAGAAGCAGGTCCAGAACACGCCCCAGGGGTGCGCGCTGAGGGACAGCAGGTCAGTGGCCAGCTCGCGTATGCCGTAGAAGTAGCCGACGAAGGTAAAGCCGGTGAGAAAGGCGACCCCCAGCCAGGAACCGTGCTTGAGGAACTTTTTGGTGGCCTTCTCGACGCTCCAGGGCGCCTGGTCCAGCTTCATGCGCTGGTTGCGGCTGCCTTCGGTATGCTGCTCCAGCCACATAAAGATACTCGTCCACACCGTCTGCGGGCAGGTATAGCCACACCAGATGCGCCCGGCGAAGGTGGTCACCGCGAACAGCGAGTAGGCGGCGATAATCAGCAGGAAGGCCAGCATGGGGAAATCCTGCGGCCAGAAGGTCAGGCCGAGGATGTGGAACTTGCGCTCGGGCAGGTCGAACAGGACGATCTGCTGCCCGCCCCAGTTGATCCAGGGCAGGAGAAAATAGCCGAGCAGCAGCGGCCAGCCGGTATACAGCCGGATGCGCTGGAAAAAGCCCTCGACCTTGCGTGTGTAGATGCGCTCGCGGCGCTGGTAAAGGTCGACCTCGCCGACCTCGGCGGGAGCGACTTCCTGAAGATCTATCAGCTCTTCGTCAGTCTTTGACATTGCGGGTGTACCTGTCGAACTGCGGGGGGATGGGGGCGGCGCGCGGTGCGCCGCCCCGGTGGACCGTTGCCGGTCCGGATGTCAGCGGCTAAGGCCGTATACGTAGGCGGTGAGGATGTGGATCTTGTCCTCACTCAGCAGGTTCTCGTGAGCGGGCATCTTGCCGTTACGTCCAGCGCGCAGGGTGTGGGCGATCTGCTCCTCGGTGCCGCCGTACAGCCAGATACCGTTGGTCAGGTTGGGTGCACCCAGCGCCTGGTTACCCTTGCCCTCGGGGCCGTGGCAGGCCACGCAGTAGGTCTGGAAGTGCTTGGCACCGGCCGCCGCCACCTCTGCATCGACATCGCGACCACTCAGGGACAGCACGTAGGCGGTGGTTTCGGTGACGCCCTGGTCGCCGAGGATCGCGCCCCAGGCGGGCATGGCGCCCTGGCGGCCGTTGATCAGCGTGGCCTTGATCGCCTCGGGTGAGCCGCCGTACAGCCAGTCGTCGTCGGTCAGGTTGGGGAAGCCGTAGGCGCCCTTGGCGTCCGAGCCGTGGCAGGTGGAGCAGTTGTTGCTGAACAGGCGCATGCCCATCTTGCGCACCGCGGGGTCGTGGGCGATCTCCTCGACCGACATGGCCAGGTAGCGGTCGCGCACCTCGCGATACTTTTCCTCGGCCTTGGCCACTTCGCGCTCGTGCTGCTCGATCTCGGTCCAGCCGAGCAGGCCGGGGAAGTTGCCCATGCCCGGGTACAGGGCCAGGTAGCCGAGACCAAAGATAATGGTCAGTACGAACATGGTGAACCACCAGGACGGCAGCGGGTTGTCGTATTCCTCGATGCCGTCGTAGACGTGACCGGTGGTCTTCTCGCCAACGCCCGGACCGCGTTTGCGATTGGCAAACAGGATCCAGGTGACTCCGACAATAGTGACAGTGGTCAGAACAATGACCCACAGACTCCAGAAACTAGTCATTCCCGACTTCCTCCTGCTGGGTGCGTTGATTCAGCTCGTCATCCGCAAAGGGCAGGTGGGCAGCTTCATCAAAGGCTTGCTTGCGTTTGCTGTTGTAGGCCCAGAAGCACATTCCGATGAAACCGATCATCAAAAATGCTGTGCTGATACCTCTAAGATCGTTGATGTCCATCAGCGCCTCGTTTGCAGCAGGGTGCCCAGCTGTTGCAGGTAGGCAACCAGGGCATCGATTTCTTTCTTCCCTTCCACGGCGGCCTGGGCACCGGCGATATCGTCGTCGGTGTAGGGCACGCCGACCGCGCGCAGGGCGGTCATCTTCTTGCCGGTCATCTCGCCCGACAGTTCTTTCTCGAACAGCCAGGGGAAGGCGGGCATGTTGGACTCGGGCACCACGTCGCGCGGGTTGTACAGGTGCGCGCGGTGCCACTCGTCGGAGTAGCGCTGGCCGACGCGCGCCAGGTCCGGGCCGGTGCGCTTGGAACCCCACAGGAAGGGGTGGTCGTAGACGAACTCGCCGGCCACGGAGTAGTGGCCATAGCGCTCGGTCTCGGCGCGCAGCGGGCGAATCATCTGCGAATGGCAGACGTTGCAACCCTCGCGGATGTAGATGTCGCGACCTTCCAGTTCCAGGGCGGGCAGCGGCTTGAGGCCGGCGATGGGCTCGTTGGTTTCCTTCAGGAACATCAGGGGAACCAGCTCCACCAGGGTACCGAAGCTCAGCGCCACGACGATGAGGATCATCATCAGGCCGACATTGGTTTCAACTACTTCATGTTTCATGCTGCTTGGCTCCTCTGGCTCAGGCTGCGCTGGCGGCCGCGACCGGCTGCGCTGCGACGTCCCGGCGGGTGGTCATGTACACGTTGTAGGCCATGACCAGCATGCCGGCGAAGAAGATACCGCCACCCAGTACGCGCACCACGTAGCCCGGGTAGCTGGCGGCCACCGACTCGACGAAGCTGTAGGTGAGCGTGCCGTCCTGGTTGTAGGCGCGCCACATCAGGCCCTGCATGATGCCGTTCACCCACATGGAGGCGATGTACAGCACAGTGCCGATGGTGGACATCCAGAAGTGCACGTTGATCAGGTCGACGCTGTACATGCGCTCCTTGTTGAACAGGATCGGGATCAGGTGGTACATGGAGCCGATGGAGATCATCGCCACCCAGCCCAGGGCGCCGGAGTGTACGTGGCCGATGGTCCAGTCGGTGTAGTGCGACAGCGCGTTCACCGTCTTGATCGACATCATCGGGCCTTCGAAGGTGGACATGCCGTAGAAGGACAGGCTCACCACCAGGAAGCGCAGGATCGGGTCGGTGCGCAGTTTGTGCCACGCGCCGGACAGGGTCATGATGCCGTTGATCATGCCGCCCCAGGAGGGTGCCAGCAGGATCAGCGACATCACCATGCCCAGGCTCTGCGCCCAGTCGGGCAGGGCGGTGTAGTGCAGGTGGTGCGGGCCGGCCCAGATGTACACCGCCACCAGCGCCCAGAAGTGGACGATGGACAGGCGGTAGGAGTACACGGGACGCTCGGCCTGCTTGGGCACGAAGTAGTACATCATGCCGAGGAAGCCGGCGGTGAGGAAGAAGCCCACCGCATTGTGGCCGTACCACCATTGCACCATCGCATCGACGGTGCCGGAGTAGACGGAGTAGGACTTGGTCAGGCTCACCGGCACTTCCATGCTGTTGAGGATGTGCAGGATCGCCACGGCGATGATGAAGGCGCCGTAGAACCAGTTCGCCACGTAGATGTGGTGTACCTTGCGTTTGGCGATGGTGCCGAAGAACACGATCGCGTAGAGCACCCAGATCACGGTGATCAGGATGTCGATGGGCCACTCCAGTTCGGCGTATTCCTTACTGGTGGTCAGGCCCAGCGGCAGGGTGATTGCCGCGGCCACGATGACCAGCTGCCAGCCCCAGAATACGGCGGCGGCGAGCTTGTCGGAGATCAGCCTGGTCTGGCAGGTGCGCTGGACCACGTAGAACGACGTGGCGAACAGCGCGCAGCCGCCGAAGGCGAAAATCACCGCGTTGGTGTGCAGGGGGCGCAGGCGGCCGAAGTGCAACCACTCCAGGCCGGGATTGAGCTGCGGCCAGGCCAGCTGGGCGGCGATAAGTACGCCGACCAGCATGCCCACGATGCCCCACACCACGGTCATGATGGCGAACTGGCGAACCACCTTGTAGTTGTAGGTGGGATGTTCCAGTGCTGCGTTGAGCTCACTCATGGTTCTCTTCCACTAGCAGTTTGCAATAAATCGTCTTTTCCCCAACTGCATACAGCAGGGCTTGGCTCAGTCCGTGAACGCGGGTGCGGCGCCGAAGTCCCATAGGATCACGGCCCCCACCATCAGGCAGATCAGTATCACCAGTGCGACGCCCATGACGGCGCTGGAGAACAGGAATCCGCGCTCCTCCGGGATGCCCATGACGATGGGAATGCCCAGGTACATCAGGTACACCGCCCAGCACACCGCGACAATGCCGATCAGCATGTCCAGCCACAGGATCGGGTAGAAACCCACCGCGCCGGCGATGAACATCGGGGTCGCCGCCAGCGAGGCGATGATGATGCCCTTGCTGATGCTGGAGGCGGCGCCGTAGGTGTCGGCCATCCAGTGGATGAAGTAGCCGATCGCCGCGAGGCATGCGACCTGGGTGAGGTAGAACAGGATGCAGATTGTTCTCGCGCTCTCCCGGGTGAGCTTGATCACCTCGCCGTCGCCCACGCTCCAGCCGATGTGGGTGGTACCGTAGTACCAGGCGACCGACGGTATGATGGCCAGGAACCAGGGATAGAGCAGGAGCGTCTTGAACGAGCTCTCGGACAACGCGGTAATGCGCTTCCACTGGGAACTGGGCTGAACTAAAAGGCCGAAGGTATGCTGAATCATCAGGTCTGGATCTCCCCTACGCGACTGTGGCAGTAGCGAGATCGTATTCTAGGGATTCACCGAAGCGGCGTCTTGATACACGTCAAGACAAGCGTGCGAACCAGGACCTAGTGGCTCAAGTTGGCCATATGCCTGAGCCCGGCGGGGTCCAGAATCTCGATCTCTTTGTTATCCACCCGTAGTATCGACAGCTTCTGCATGCGGCTGAATACCCGGGAGACGGTTTCTACCGTCAACCCGAGGTAATTGCCGATGTCGACGCGCGACATGGGCAGGCGGAATTGTGTGGCGCTCAGTTTGCGCCGGGCGTTGCGGGTGGAGATGCTGAGCATCAGTGCGGCCACCCGCTCGTCGGCGGAGTTCTTGCTGAGCAGGGTAATGAGCTGCTGGTCTTCGGTGATCTCGCGGCTCATCAGCTGGAAAAAATGGCGTTGCAGGTTGGGCATCAGCGAGCTCAGCTTCTGCAGCGATGAAAATGGTATCTCGCAGATGGCCGAGGTCTCCAGCGCCTTCGCGGAGGAGGCGTGGGCATTGTTGCCGATACCGTCGAAGCCCAGGATCTCGCCCGGGAAGTAAAAACCGGTGACCTGCTCGCGGCCGTCGTCGGTGGTGCGATAGGCCTTGAGCGCGCCGGAGCGCACCGCGTACACCGACTCGAATTCATCCGCCTGGCGATACAGGTGCTGGCTCTTTTGCAGCGGCTTGCTGCGCTGGATGATGCGGTCGAGCTGGTCGATGTCTTCGCTCTCGAGGGCCAGCGGTAGACAGATGGCGTTCAGCCGGCAATTGCCGCAGCTCACCTGGTAGTCATGGGCACAGGGGATGAAATCCGCGCTGTCCGCTTGGCCCGGGGGGACTGACATAGGAGTATCCATTGAATTCGGCTGGGGCGCATTATAGTGCAAAACGCCGCCGGATCGAAGGGTGTCGCGGCCCTCGCCGATCAGACCGTGGCGGAGAATCCGGCGGGCCTGTCGCCGCCGTCACCGCGCGGCAGGTAGGCGTCGAAGGGCATGCAGATATTGCGCAGGAACGGGCGGCCGCGCGCGGTAACGCGGATACTGTCCGCCTCGAGCTGCAGCAGTCCGTCGGCGGCCATCGGCGCCAGCGCGGCGAGTTCCGCGGCGAACTTGCCGGCGAAATCGATCCCGAACTGGCGGTTGCACTCGTCGAGGTCCAGGTGCAGGTCGCAGATCAGGCTCATGATCACGTGACGGCGCAGGCGGTCCTCCTCGTCGATGCGGCAGCCGCGCTCGATGGCCAACTCGTCGGCCTCGACGCGCTGGTAGTAAGTCTCGAGATCGCGCGCGTTCTGCAGGTAGTAGTCGCCCATCTGGCTGATCGCCGAGACGCCGAGCCCGACCAGGTCGTCGGCCATGCGCAGGGAATAGCCCTGGAAATTACGCTGCAGGCGGCCCTCGGCCTGGGCCAGGGCCAGTTCGTCCCCGGGCAATACGTAGTGATCCATGCCGATGTGCTGGTAGCCGGCGTCCTTCAGCGTGTGGCTGATGATCTCGTGCAGCAGCAGTTTTTCCTCGGGCGCGGGCAGCGCCAGGCGGTCGATGGCGCGCTGGCTGGAGAAGCGCTCGGGCAGGTGCGCGTAGTTGTAGCAGGCGATGCGGTCCGGCGACAGCGCGATCACCTGCTGTACGGTGCGGGCGATGCTGTCGCGATCCTGGAAGGGCAGGCCGTAGATGAGGTCGAAGCTCAGCGAGCGGAAACCGAGGTTGCGCACGCTGTCCACCAGCCCCGCCACCTGTTCGTAGGGCTGGATGCGATTGACCGCCTTCTGTACCTGCTCGTCGAAGTCCTGTACGCCGAGGCTGATACGGTTGAAACCGACGCCCTTGAGCAGTGCCAGGGTGGCGTTGTCTACCGTGCGCGGGTCGATCTCGATGGAGTACTCGCGGTAGTTCTTGTCCAGCAGGCGGAAATTGCTCGCCAGCAGGTGCATGAGCTCGGTGATCTGGGCGTGGTCCAGGTAGGTTGGCGTGCCGCCGCCCCAGTGCATCTGGGTGATCGGGCGCTCGCGGCCCACCAGTTCCGCCTGCGCCACGATCTCGCGCTGCAGGTGGTCCAGGTAGGTGCGCGCCACGTTCTTGCGCCGGGTGACGATCTTGTTGCAGGCACAGTAATAGCAGATGTCGTTGCAGAACGGCACGTGCACATACAGCGAGAGCGGCTCGCGATTGTGCGCCGCCCCCGCGCGCTGGCCGGCCAGGTAGTCTGCCAGCGGAAATTCGGTGCTGAACTGCGGCGCAGTCGGGTACGAGGTATAGCGCGGCCCCTGGCAGGCGTACTTGCGTGCCAGGGCGACATCCTCTGCCAACTCGGCGGGTAACGAGGGGGATCCGGCGGTGTTGGCGATCATGATGGTCATCGGTACGACGCTGCTGTGATTATGGGGAGGGACGATAGCAGCGCCCCGGCGCAACCGCGTTGATTTAGGTCAAACCGCTTTCGCGGTGAGCCGGGCTACTTGACGATGCTGGACAGCTCGTCGGTGATCTCGGTCAGCAGGCGCGGGCGCGCGACGCCCCAGCCCTGCAGGTAATCGACGCCGATTTCCTCGAGCTTGGCGATGATTTCGTCGTTCTCCACCGATTCGGCGATGGTCTCCTGGCCGAGGAAATGGGCCAGGTCGTTGATCGAGCGGGCCATCGCGTAGTCGGCCCGGTTGGTGTGGATGCCGGTGATGAAGGTGCCGTCGATCTTGACGAAGTCCACCGGCAGTTCGCGCAGGTAGTTGTGGCTGGCCAGTCCGGTGCCGAAGTCGTCGATCGAGAACTTGCAGCCGATGTTGCGGAAAGCCCGCACAAAGTCTGCGGCTTTTACCAGGTTGGAGATGGTGCCGGTCTCGGTGATCTCGAAACAGATGCGGCTGGTACCCACACCGAACTCGGATATCTGCTCCAGCAGGTATTCCAGGAACTCGTCGTCGGTGACGCTGCCGCCGGACAGGTTGATCGCCAGGTAGGGCACTTCTTTTTGCGCATCCATCAGCTGGCTGACCCAGGCGAAGGCCTCGCGCACCACCCAGCGGTCCACCAGGGTCATGAAGCCGTAGCGCTCGGCGCTGCGGATGAACTCCTCGGGCGAGGCGATGCTGCCGTCCGGGTTGGTCAGGCCGAGCAGCAATTCGTAGTGCCGGCCCACCGCCTGCTGGCCGGAGACCGCCACCTGGATGATGGGCTGGGCGCGCAGCACGAAGCGGTCGGTGGCCAGCGCCTGCTCGAGGTCCTGCCGGGTGCGCGACTTGTCGGTGCGGAACTGGTTGGCCAGCCCCTGGTCCTCGTCGAAGCTGCGTACGCAGTTGCCGCCCGCCTGCTTGGCAGCCTGCGAGGCAGAGCGTGCGGACTCCAGCACCTGGTCGACCGAGGGGCTGAACTCGAGGATCGGCGCCAGGCCGATGGACACGGTGAACGAGACCTGCTCGCCCTCGATCTCGATACTGCTTGCCTCGATGTCGGTGCGCACCTTCTCGGCGAAGCGCATGGCCTGTTCGGCGCTGCGGTCGAGCAGCAGCACCGCGAAGCGGTCGTTCTCGATGCGCGCCGAGGAGGATTTCTTGCCGTGCAACTGGGCGAGCAGGCGGCTGAACTGCATCAACACCTCATCGCCGTTGACCTTGTCGTACAGCTCGTTGACCAGGGCGAACTTGTCGATGTCCAGGTAGAGCACCGCGTGCTGAGAGTTCTTCAGCTGCGCGTGGCGCAGGGCACGGTTCATCTGGTCGAGGAAGGTCTCGCCGTTGATCAGCCGGGTCAGGCTGTCGTGGTTGCGGCTGAAGCTGAGCGTTTTCTGCACGTGCTCCAGCGTCTGGTACATGCTCTTGTCGACCACCGGCAGGCGGTCCGCCGGCGCCGGCGGCTGCACGCCCTGGCTCAGTTTGCGCGCCAGCTGGACGGCGCTGAGGTCGGCGATTTTCTGCCCGCGCTCGTTGACGAAGATGTAGCGGTCCTTGGCCGGGCTGACCCAGGCCAGCTGCATGCGCCGCCGCTGGCCGTCTGCGCCGCGGTAGGTGAGCCAGGAGTCCCTCTGCAGTTGCTCGACGCGCTTGACCCAGCGACGCAGCCGCGGCAGGTCTTCCACCCGTGCGCGCAGTCGCTGGGGTGCGTTGGCGTCGCTGTCGCCGCTATCGCTGACTTCTGCCGTGGCCACGTCCTGGCTGCCGGCGAGGATGCCGCGCAACTCGGCGAGCACCGGCTGGTAGGCGATGTTGGTCGGCAGCGCGGTGGCCAGTTGCTGCTCGACCACGTCGATCAGCGTCTCGGCCTCGAGGCTGCGCTGCATCAGCATGTCTTCGTCGTCGTCACCGGCCTGCTTGTCCTCCAGCCAGCCGGAGAGCTGGTCGAGGGTCTTGATCTGCTCCGCCCAGGTGGCGCTCTCCGGCCCCTCCTTGACGTGGGTGAGTACCAGCACGTCGCGCCAGCCGGCCTCGACCAGGTCGAGCAGCACGCGCGGCGCAGCGGGAGGGCGGATGCGTTCGTTGATGACCGCGCTGACCGCCAGGCGCGCCTGCTGCACTTTCTCCTGGCCATCCTGGATGCGCACCACGCGTTCGATATTGCGCGACAGGGCGCGGTCCTGCTGCTCGCCGAGTTTCTCGACTTCCTGCAGGGCGCGCTCGAACACAGACTCGTCGGTCTCGTAGCTCTCGACGATTTCCTCCACCACCCGGTTGATGCGTGTTTCCAGCGCGCGGTTGGGGAAGTTGGCGGAGGTGGCCAGGGTCGACAGGCGATCGACCACGGCGCGCGCCACGTGGCCGTGATCGAGGAAGAATTCGGGGTCGAGCAGGGCCAGCCGGGCCAGCGGAATCTGCAGGCTGGCCAGGGTCGGTTTCAGTTCCGGGGCGACGTCGATCTGCGAGGAGATGGTGCCGAACAGGTTGTCCACCATGTCCAGCTGGTTGAGGCTGTCGGTGGTCAGGCCGCTGCTGTCGCGCAGGCTGTTGATCTGCTGGCGGTGCTGCGCCAGGTACTCGCGCAGGGACTGCGCCTCGCGTACCGCCTGGCGCACGCCGCTGTCGCGCTGCAGGGCGGCGAGCGCGCGGGCGATGGTCGCCGCGTCCACCAGGGTGCTCTGGTCGACATCGCTGCTGGGGATGGTGGCGCCGTCCCAGGTGCCGCTCAGGGGCACGCCGGAGGCCAGCGCCTCGCCATTGGCCAGGCCCTCCGCCTCACGGCGGAAGTTGAGCGCGTCGACCACCGACTGGTAGACGTTTAACGGCGGCATGGCCCCGGCCCCGTGGCCGAAGCCGCCGGGGGGCGGGTCACCGCCGGTGGGTTGCTGGCCCAGGGCGCCGCGCAACTGGGAGACGATCTCCTCCGGTACGCTGGTCGCTTGGTCCTGCACCGGGCGGGCGGCGTTGGGGTTGAGCCGCGCGCGTTTGAGCAGCGAGCCCTTGGTCTGGATCTCGCGCTCGAGTTCCGGCGCCAGGCCGTTCTCGGCGAGGTAGTTGTTCATCGCCGCGTAGAAGTCGCCCAGCGGGCGCACCACGTGCTGCGAGTAGTATTCGTAGACCACCGGGGCGGTCTCCGGAGCGACTTCCAGGGTCTCGGTGGCGTTCTGGAAGGCGCGGCACAACTGGCGGGCGTGAATCGGAAGGCGTACCGCCAGCGGCTCCGCACCGATCAGTTCCGCCAGGCGAATGGTCAGCGCCTCCAGCGGGATGCGGTGCAGTTCCTCGGCCATGGTCACCGTGCGGTTGAGCGCCAGGTGCCCCTCGAACTCGTCGAGGTCGACCAGGTCCAGTTCCTCGGGACCCTCGATCTCCTGCTGCCAGTACTCGTCCTCGCCCGGCCCGGGCACCAGCTTCTGGAAGTAGTTCTCGATCTGCTCCAGCAGCAGGCGGCCGATGCGCTCGCGATTGCGGCCCAGCGAAACCGCCGCCTCGTAGACGCGGTTGCGGCCGTCGCTGCTGGGTTTGATGCGGCTGGCCAGGGACATCAGGTCGCTGTGAATGTGGTTGATCGCCTCCGGCAACAGGATGCTGAGTTCCTGCATGGCGCTCTGGTGAAAGCCGCGCAGGATGCGCGTGTAGGCGGTGGAGGCGCCCTGCAGGTCCGAGGCCTTCACCCGCGGTACGGGTTTGTCGTCGAACAGGCTCTTCCAGCGACGCGCCTTGTCGCCGCGGGAGTCCGCCGCGGCCAGGTAGACCACGCCGCCGGTAATGCCGCCGATGGTGACCGGGAGGGGGCCGAGGTCCTGGCGGTCGATGAGGTTCAGGGTGGCGGGCATGCCCTGCTTGAGACGCACGCGGCCGCTGGCGCTGGTGCCGGCGAGGAGTTTGACACGCGAAAGCTGCAGTTGCAGCGCTTCAGTCGCCGAACACTCGCCGGAGAGTTTTGCGCCGTCCTCGAGCACCAGGAGTGCCGGAAAGACCTGGGTCTGTGTCTGCGGGGGCGACATTCGGCTATTGTGAAGTGTTTATTCCCTCGCGCCCCGCGGGATTGCCGGACGACGAGTGCCGAGTATAGCCGCAATAGGATTGTCGATAAAATGCTCAACTGCGGAATCGGCGCGACTTGAGCCTGCCGGGGGATTTCCCTAATATGCCTGCGGTTCCCACTTTCTCGCAGCTGGTTCCCGGCGGCGATTTCACGGAAAAAAATTATGACGAATGAACCACTGCCCGTGCTGGCCATCCTGGGCGGCACCGGCGATCTAGGCACCGGCCTGGCCCGGCGCTGGGCACAGGCGGGCTACCGCGTGATCATCGGGTCGCGCACCCTGGAAAAAGCCCAGGCGGCGGTCGCCGACCTGCACGAAGTCATGGCCGAGCGCGGCGTCGCCCAGGTGCACGTCGAGGCGATGGAAAACCTCGACGCCGCGACCGCGGCGGATATCGTTACCCTCACCGTGCCCTTCAGCCACCAGGCCGCGACCCTGGAACTGGTGAAACCGGCCCTCGCCGGCAAGATCCTGGTCGATGTCACCGTACCCCTGGTGCCGCCCAAGGTGGCGCGCGTGCAGTTGCCGGAAGCCGGCAGCGCCGGGCAGATCGCCCAGGAATTGCTGGGCGAGGAGGTCGCTGTGGTCTCCGCGTTCCAGAACGTGCCGGCGGCCAAGCTGCAGGAGGCCGACGGGCCGGACTGCGACGTACTGGTCTGCGGCAACAAGCGCGAGGCGCGCGAGGCGGTGATCACCCTGGTCGAGGCGGCGGGCATGCGCGGTTTCCACGCCGGCATGATCAACAACGCGGCGGCCGCCGAGGCGCTGACCTCGGTGCTGATCGTGATCAACAAGCAGTATCAGTGCCACGCCGGTATCCGTATCACCGGGCTCGGCGATCACTGATATCCCGCCGGCGCCCATGCTCGGGTCCCTGCAACTCATTCCCCTGCGCCCGTTCCCGCTGGTCGAGCCGGGCGACGACCTCGCCGGCCTGGTGGCGGCCGCCCTGCGCGCGCAGCAGTTGCAACTGGTCCCGGGGGACGTGCTGGTGCTCGCCCAGAAGGTCGTGTCCAAGGCCGAGAACCGCTACGTGCGCCTGTCCAGCGTGACGCCCACGCCGGCGGCGCAGGAACTCGCCGCGCAGGCGGACAAGGACCCGCGCCTGGTGCAGCTGATTCTCGACGAGAGCCGCGAGGTGCTGCGCGTGCGCCCGGGGGTGATCATCGTCGAGCATCGCAACGGCTACGTGCACGCCAACGCCGGCATCGACCGCTCCAACCTGCAGCAGGACCCGGACGACCCGCAGGTGCTGCTGCTGCCGCAGGACCCGGACCGCTCGGCGGCGGCCCTGCGTGATCGCCTGGCCACTTTGTGCGGTGTCGCCCCGCAGGTGGTCATCAACGACAGCGCCGGGCGCGCCTGGCGCATGGGTACCGTGGGTATCGCCATCGGCTGCGCCGGGCTGGAGGCAGTGCGCGACCAGGTTGGCGACAGCGACCTGTTCGGCAACCGCCTGGAGGTCACCATGCCGGCGATCGCCGACGAGTTGGCCGCCGCCGCCTCGCTGGTCATGGGCCAGGCCGCCGAAGGCACGCCGCTGGTGCTGGCCCGCGGCCTGCAACTGGCGGCCTCCGAGGCCGGCTCCGGCAGCCTGTTGCGCGAGCGCGACATGGACCTGTTTCGCTGATGGGCGGCACTGATGGGCGGTGAGGTACTCGCGCTCTCCGGCGGTGTCGGCGGCGCCAAACTCTCGCTGGGGCTGGATCGCGTACTGCCCGCGGGGGCGCTGCACGTGCTGGCCAATACCGCGGACGACTTCGAACACCTCGGGCTGACCATCTGCCCGGATATCGACACGCTTTTATATACCCTGTCCGGGCGCGCCAACCGCGAGCAGGGCTGGGGCCTGGAGGGTGAAAGCTGGAACGCGATGCAGGCGCTGGAGGCGTTGGGCGGCGAAACCTGGTTCCGGCTCGGCGATCGCGACCTCGCCACCCACCTGTGGCGCAGCACGCGCCTGGCCGCCGGCGAGTGCCTGTCGCAGGTAACCGCGGGGCTGGCACAGCGCCTCGGGCTGCGCAGCCACGTCCTGCCGATGAGCGAGACCCCGGTGCGCACCCTGGTGGACACCGACGAGGGCGAACTGCCCTTCCAGCACTATTTCGTGCGCCGCCGCTGTGAACCCGCGGTGCGCGGTTTTCGCTTCGCCGGGCTGGACGCGGCGCAACCGCCGCCGGCGCTGCGCGAACTGCTGGCCTCCCCGGCGCTGGAGAAAATCGTGATCTGCCCCTCCAACCCCTTTGTCAGCGTCGATCCGATCCTGCAAACCGGGGAACTGTGGCGAGCCCTGCGCGATGCGCCGGCGCCGGTAGTGGCGGTGTCGCCGATCGTCGCTGGCCTGGCGCTCAAGGGTCCCGCGGCGAAGATGATGGCGGAGCTGCAGATACCGGCCACCGCATTGGGTGTCGCCGCGCATTACGCGCAGGCCTACCCCGGCCTGATTGACTATTTCGTGATCGACAGCAGTGACGCTACACTGTCCACTGGCATCGACCAGCTCGGCCTGCGCAGTATCGTGGCCGATACCATCATGACAACAACAAACGACAAGGAACGCCTGGCGCGCTACTGCCTGGCGCTGGAGGGGGTATGACCGGTACGCACGCACTGGTGGCGCTCAAGCACAACGCCGGCGCCAAGAGCCGGCTGTCCGGTGTGCTCGGCCCGGCCGAGCGCGCGGCGCTGGTGCGCGCCATGTGCCGCGACGTGCTGGCCTGCCTGCGCGCCCACCCCGCTATCGACAGCGTGGCGCTGGTCTCGCGCGGCGACGACGCACGCGATCTGGCGCAGCTATGCGGCGTCGATTTTATCGACGAGGCGCAGCTCGGCGCGGACGATCTCAACACGGCCCTGCAGGCCGCCGCGGCGCAGCGCGCCGGTGCCGGGCGTCTCCTCGCATTGCATGCCGACCTGCCCGCCCTCGGCGCCGCGGATATCGACGCGGTGCTCGCCGCACCGGCGCAGGCACTGGTTATCGGCGCGGACAAGACCGGTCGCGGCACCAACCTGCTGGCGTTTCCCGGCGCTGCGGTACCGCAGTTCCAGTTCGGCGCGGACAGCTGCGCGCGCCACAGCGCCGCGGCGCAGGGTGCCGGCCTGGAGCCGGCGCTGCTCTCGCGCCCCGGGCTGGCGCTGGACATCGACGAGCCCGCGGACCTCGAATGCCTGCCCGGTGCGCCCGCCGTCGGCGCCTATACCCGGCGCTGTTTGTCTGCTCTCGGGCTCGGTACCGGCAGCCTGGCGCGCGAAGACGCCCTGGCGCTGGCCGACGATGACGACCTCGCCGGGCTGCTCGCCCTGGCCGGCGCCGCCCGCGACCGCGGCCACGGTGCGCTGGTCACCTACTCGCGCAAGGTGTTCATTCCCCTGACCCAGCTGTGCCGCGACGTGTGCCACTACTGCACTTTCGCGCAGACGCCGAAGCGTGTTGAACAGCCCTTTATGCCGGTCGAGGAAGTGCTGGAACTGTGTCGCGCCGGCGCCGCGATGGGCTGCCAGGAGGCGCTGTTCACCCTCGGCGAGCGTCCCGAGCTGCGCTATTCGGCCGCGCGCAAGGCGCTGGCGGCCATGGGTTACGCCTCGACCCTGGAATACCTGCGCGACGTTGCTGCGCGAGTGCTGGAGGAGACCGGCCTGCTGCCGCATATCAACGCCGGCTGTATGAGCGATGAAGAGATCGCCCTGCTGCGCCCGGTCAGCGCGTCCATGGGCATCATGCTGGAATCCGCCGCCGAGCGCCTGTGCGAGAAGGGCATGCCGCACTACGGCTCGCCGGACAAACAGCCCGCCGTGCGCCTGGCAACCATCGAGCGCGCCGGCCAGGCGGCGGTGCCGTTCACCTCGGGCATTCTCATTGGCATAGGCGAGACCCGCCGCGAGCGCGTCGAGTCGCTGCTCGCCCTGCGCGAGGCCCACGAGCGGCACGGTCACCTGCAGGAAGTCATCGTGCAGAACTTCCGCGCCAAACCCGGCACCCTGATGGCCGCTGCGCCGGAGCCGGACCTGGAAGAATTACTGTGGACCATCGCCGCAGCCCGCGTTGTCTTCGGGCCGGCGATGAACATCCAGGCGCCGCCGAACCTGTCGCCCGGCGTGCTGGAGCGCCTGGTGGAGGCGGGTATCAACGACTGGGGTGGTGTCTCGCCGCTGACCCCGGACCACGTCAACCCGGAGGCACCCTGGCCGCACCTGGAACAACTGGCGCGCGAGACCGCTGCAGCAGGCAAGTTCCTCGAGCAGCGCCTGACCATCTATCCCGAGTATGCCGAACAAGCGGCGCGCTGGCTGGACCCGGCCCTGCGCGGGCCGGTGCTGGCGCACAGCGATGCCGCCGGCTTCGCCCGCCGCGACCGCTGGGTGCCGGGCGAGGACATCGCGGTGCCTGAGCTCGAGCGTGCACTGCTGGCCTCGCCGCCGGCGGATGCCGCGGTACCCGCCGACCTGCGCGCGATTGTCGAGCGCTGTGAGTCGGGCGCGGCGCTGGAGCAGGCGGATGTCGAACGCCTGTTTGCCGTGCGCGGTCCGGAATTCAGCTGGGTCGCCGCGCAGGCCGACCGCCTGCGTCAACAGGCGGTGGGCGAGCGCGTCACCTACGCGGTCAACCGCAACATCAACTACACCAACGTCTGTTACTTCAAATGCCAGTTCTGCGCTTTTTCCAAGGGCAAGCTGAGCGAGAACCTGCGCGGGCGCCCCTACGATATCAGCGGCGAGGAGATCGCCCGCCGCTGCCGCGAGGCCTGGGAGCGCGGCGCCACCGAGGTGTGCATGCAGGGCGGTATCCACCCGGACTACACGGGGCAGACCTACCTGGACATCCTGCGCACCGTGCGCGCGGCGACACCGCAGATGCACATTCACGCGTTCTCCCCGCTGGAGGTGTGGCAGGGTGCGCAGACCCTGGACATGCCGCTGCCCGAGTTCCTGCGCGAGCTGCGCGAGGCCGGCCTGGACACCCTGCCCGGCACCGCCGCCGAGGTGCTCGACGACGAGGTGCGCAGCGTGCTCTGCCCGGACAAGCTGGACACCGCCCAGTGGCTGGCGGTGATCGAGGAGGCGCACCGCGCCGGGCTGCGCACGACGGCGACCATCATGTATGGGCACATCGAGGCGCCGCGCCACTGGGCGCGCCACCTGCTCGCCCTGCGCGAATTGCAGGCGCGCACCGGCGGTTTCACCGAATTCGTGCCGCTGCCCTTCGTGCACATGGAGGCGCCGCTGTACCTCAAGGGCCGGGCGCGGCGCGGCCCCAGCTTCCGCGAGGCGCTGCTCATGCACAGCGTCGCCCGCCTGGTGTTCCACGGCTTTATCGAGAATATACAGGCGTCCTGGGTGAAGATGGGCGAGGCGGGGGTTTCCGCTTGTCTCGAGGCCGGGGCCAACGACCTCGGCGGCACCCTGATGAACGAGAGCATCACCCGCGCCGCGGGCTCCAGCCACGGCCAGGAGTGGCCACCTGCCCACATGGAGGCCCTGGCCCGGCGCCTGGGCCGCGAACCGATGATGCGCACCACCGCTTACGCGCCGGCGCCTGCCGAGCGACGCCTGGCGGCGTTCAATGCAGCCCCCCTGGCGGCGCCCGAAAACCAGTCCGCGGGCAAGCTGCAGCGCGACAAGCTGATTCCCGTCACCGCGCTGGCCGACCGGCCCAGCCCGGCGCTGTTCACCCAGGTGATGCCGATGGCGGCCTGCGACTAGCGACCGTCCGGCGCCGGTGCGCCGTATTTTTCCGCCAGTTCCAGCAACTCGGGCTTGCGCTGCACGCCGGCGGAGCGCATCACGCCGGCGACGGTGAGGTAGGCGCCGACGGTGAACATGAAGTCCAGCAGCTGTTTCTCATCCCAGGCCTGCGCCAGCGCCGCCCAGTTGTCGTCGCCGATACGGTGCTCGCGCACCAGTTCCTCGGTGGCGCGTATCACCACCTTTTCCAAATCCGTGAAGTAGGGGTCGTCGGCGCCGTTCTGCAGGGGGCCGTACAGTTCCGGCTCCAGGCCGGCGCGCGCGCTGGTGCGCAGGTGGCTGGACCACATGTAGGCGGCCTCGCAGATCCACGCGGTGCGCATGATGGCGATCTGCCGCAACCTTACCGGCAGTGTGTTGGTGGACAGCAGGTGGATATTGAGCTGCGAGAACAGGTCGGCGAGCTGCGGGTGATGGGCGAAGGTGAGCAGCACCGGGTTGCTGTCCGCGTTGCTGAAAATGCCGCCGGTCCATTTGGCGAGAAATTCGCGCATCTCGTCGGTGAGTGCATCGGGGTCTACCTCGGGCATGCGCGGTGCGGGGTCCGCCTGGAGCATGGCGCTGTCTCCTTGTTATCGCTGTTTTGTGAGTGTTCCGTGGTTGGGCGCGACAAGCGCGACAGGCATCGCGCACGGCAGCCAGTATAGCCACTGCCGCGGGCGGTCGTCGCGTGTCAGTCGCCGGCGCCCGGCAGGCGGTAGTCGATGGCGAGCAGGGCGGTGTTGAACCAGGCGAAGTTGTAGACGTCGTCGGTATCCACGCCGCCCTCGAGGGTGCGGTAGCCGGCGCTGACCCGCCAGCGTTCGTCGATGTCATAGCCGAGCTTGACGCCGAGGTCCAGGGCGCGGCCGGGGCCGCCGGCGAGACCGTCGAAGTCGAAGCGCAGGCTCCAGCGCTGGGCGAAGCGATACTCGCCGGCCAGGTAGAGCAGGGGCACGAAGCCCAGGTCGTCGTCCCTGGCCTTGGTGCTGCCCTGGGTCAGTTCGATCTTGGCATCGCGGATGAATGC
Organism: Mangrovimicrobium sediminis; assembly: GCF_004745945.1. GTDB lineage: Bacteria > Pseudomonadota > Gammaproteobacteria > Pseudomonadales > Halieaceae > Mangrovimicrobium > Mangrovimicrobium sediminis. The sequence goes on from NZ_SRLE01000005.1 coordinate 25,596, forward strand.
GGTGGCGCCCAGCCACAGGCGCCAGCCGCCGACATCCTCGAAGCGGTAGCGATAGCCCAGGCGGTAGCTGTTGAACTGGTACTCGGCGGCCAGTCGCGTGTCCGCGGCGAAGGTCTCGCCGTCGAAGCGCACGTCCTCGCCGAAGCTGCCGCGTTCCTTGTAGGCGAGCGGGGCGATGACCAGGCGCAGTTCGTGGGGGCCGGTCAGCCGCCAGTTGGCGTTGATGCGCAGCGCCGGCCAGGGTCCGGAGCCGGCGATGTCGGTCAGCGCGAAGCGATCGGCGCTGGCGTCGTTGGGAAGACGCACCTTGTTGCGCGACTGCCACAGGGCGCCGCTTTCCAGTTCGAACGCGGCGGCAATATCGCTGGCCTGCAGCGGGACGGACAGCAGCAGGGCCGCCAGTCCGGCGCACAGGGTGTGCAGTGGTCGTCGCATGGCCTTACTCCGCGTTGGAAAAGTTCAGGGCGAGTATACGCCTGGAACCGGGCAGTGGTTCATGTACAGGCCCGGGTGGTGCCCGCTTCAGCCAAAGGTGGCGCGCAGCGGCAGTTGCAGCAGGCCGACCACGATGAATGCGCCCGCCGCGAGGATGCGCACGGGCTGCAGCGGAATACGGCGCATCAGGTAGTCGCCGGCGAGCACCACCGGCACGTTGGCCAGCAGCATGCCCAGCGTCGTGCCGACGGTCACCCAGAACACTGACTGGTACTGCGCCCCCAGCAGCACGGTAGCGACCTGGGTCTTGTCGCCGATCTCGGCGAGGAAGAACATCACCGTGGTGGCGACGAAGGCGCCGTAGCGCTCCACCGCGGAGTCCTCGCTGTCGTCCTTGTCCGGTACCAGCAGCCACAGGCCCAGTGCGATGAAACTGCCGCCGATCAGCCACTGGCCGGTGGCGCTGGCCAGGTAGTCGCCGATCAGGTCGCCGAGCCAGGCGGAGACACCGTGGTTGGCCAGGGTGGCCACCAGGATGCCGGCGATGATCGCCCACTTGTTGCGAAAGCGCGTGGCCAGGAACAGCGAGAGCAGCTGCGTCTTGTCGCCGATCTCGGCGAGGGCGACGGTGAGCGTGGAGGTGAGGAAGGCTTCCATTGAGGGTTCCGTGGCGCGGTGCGCGGGCGGGTAGTGGCATCAGCCGGCCCGTGCGCAGCTGCGGCGCTGGCCCGGGCGCGGCGATGTTAAAGCATGCGGCTGGCATTGTTAAGGGCTTCTCACCCCGGTGCGAATACGGCACTATTTCGCGCTGATCATGTTCGTGAAGTGCGCCTGTTGCGGCGCTTCGCGGACCTACCCGCCGCAGCCCAACCACGGAAACGACATGCCGGACACCGCGCGCAACGCGATCAAGCTCGAACCCAGCTGGCTGGCGCGCCTGGCGCCCGAGTTCGAGCAGCCCTACATGCAGCAGCTGCGCGCCTTCCTGCAGTCTGAAAAGCGCAGCGGCAAAAGCATCTTCCCGGCGGGCAGCGAATACTTCAACGCCTTCGAACACACGCCGCTGGAGGCGGTGAAGGTCGTTGTCCTCGGCCAGGACCCCTACCACGGCCCCGGCCAGGCCCACGGCCTGTGCTTCTCGGTGCGGCCTGGAGTAGCCATTCCCCCTTCGCTGCAGAACATTTACAAGGAAATCCACCAGGAACTGGGCCTGCCGATTCCCGCCCACGGCTGCCTGACCCACTGGGCGGACCAGGGTGTGCTGCTGCTCAACAGCGTGCTCACCGTGGAGGCCGGCCGCGCCGCCTCGCACCAGGGCAAGGGCTGGGAGACCTTCACCGACCGCGTGATCGACGTGGTGAATCGCGAGCGCGAGGGCGTGGTGTTCCTGCTCTGGGGCAGCTACGCGCAGCGCAAGGGCGCGATCATCGACACCGCAAAGCACTGCGTGCTGAAGGCACCGCACCCGTCGCCGCTATCCGCGCACCGCGGTTTTTTCGGTTGCGGGCACTTCCGCGCCGCCAATGAATACCTCCAGTCGCGCGGCGAGACGCCGATCGACTGGTCCCTGCCCGAGGCGCCCTGAGCGCGTCGGAGACTGACACACGCAGCGGCGCGAACCGGCGCCGCACGAATACGCGAGACACGACCATGAGTGACTTTCCCCCCTGCCCGAAATGCAACTCCGCCTACACCTACCCGGACGGCGAGCGCCTGGCCTGTCCCGAGTGCGGCCACGAGTGGTCCGCCGCGGACACCGGCGTGGACCCGGACGCCCTCGACGTGAAGGATGCCAATGGCAACGCCCTCGCCGACGGCGACAGCGTCACCGTGATCAAGGACCTGAAGGTAAAGGGCTCGTCCTCGGTGGTGAAAGTGGGCACCAAGGTGAAGAATATCCGCCTGGTCGAGGGCGACCACAACATCGACTGCAAGATCGACGGCATCGGCGCGATGAAACTGAAGTCCGAATTCGTCAAAAAGGCCTGAGCGAACCGCGCGCGTGAGCATCCGCGGGCAGTGCCGCTGCGGCAACCTGCAACTCGACTGGCACTGCGTGGACTTGAGTTGCACCCCGCGCGCCTGCCAGTGCGACTACTGCCGTGAACACGGCACCACCTGGGTGTCCAAGTCGGCGACCCGGGTGGAAGTGCGGGTCCACCGCCCTGCCTTGCACAACGTGGTGCGCCAGGGCTCCGGCAGTGCCGACTTCCACGAGTGCGCCCACTGCGGCCAGGTGCTGCTGGTGACCGCCACGATCGACGGTGTGGTCTACGGCGCGCTTAACGCCGCATTGCTGGACAATCCCGCCGCACCGCCGGCGCGCGCCCTGGACTACGCCGGCCAGGACGCCGCGGACAAGCTGGCGCGCTGGCAGCAGAACTGGTGCTACCCTGTGTGCTTTGCCGGCTGAGGTTCGCTCCCCATGCAGGGTTACCGCATCACCACGCGCGTCGAGGAGATGGACCTCGACGCGATACACGCCTTCATCACGCGCAGCTACTGGGCCAGCGGTATTCCGCGCGAGACCCTGGTCCGCGCCATCGCCAATTCCCTGAATTTCGGTGTGCTGGGTGGCGGCGGCGAGCAGGTCGGCTTCGCGCGCATGGTGACCGACCGCGCGACCTTCGCCTACCTGGCGGATGTCTACATCCTCGAGGCGCACCGCGGTCGCGGCCTGTCCAAGTGGCTGATGTCCACGATTCTCGAACACCCGGACCTGCAGGGGCTGCGGCGTATGCTGTTGGGCACCCGCGACGCCCATGGTCTGTACCGGCAGTTCGGCTTTACGGCGCTGGGCAACCCGGAGGTGTTCATGCAGCGCTGGCAGCCGGACGTTTATGCGGGTAGTGGACAGGGCTGAACACCACCGCCTGTTTGCCACTTTGCGCACGCCGCCGTCCGGCTGACGTGCAGGAACCCACCCCGGGCGCGTGTTCGCCCTGTGCAGGCCTCCGAAATCCCCCGATGTCATAAAAGCTTCACAGTCATCCGGCGGGCAGGTTGTTACACTGCATTGTGTTACAAAGTGATGACACTCCCGTTAATTCATGAAGAAGCTTCTCGCCGTCCTGGCGCTTGCCGGGCTGGGCGTTGGCGGCTCCGCGTGGAGCGTGTTGCAGGTCTGGGGCGAGGAACTCGTCGTCTATTACATCGAACCGGACCAGCCCTTCGATGTCGCCAATGCCGGCCGCGCGCCGGACTACAACGATTCCCGCTACTGGGCCGCGTATCCCGGTAAGCCCAGTGCTGCGCGCCTGGTCCCCCAGGGGCTGGCGCCGCGCGAGTCCCGCGCGCCGGCGGATGTCTTCTACATCCACCCCACCTCCTACATCAGCGGCGAAGCGTGGAATGCCCCGCTGTTCGTGGAGTCCCGCGCCTGGGAGATGGTGGATGTGATCCTCGGCGCCCAGGCCAGCGCCTTCAACCTGTGTTGTGAGGTCTATGCCCCGCACTACCGGCAGGCCACCCTGTGGAGCTTCCTCGACCGCGAGGACGGCGACGGCACCGCGGCGCTGGAACTGGCCTACTCGGACATCGCCCGCGCCTTCGAGGTGTTCCTCGCGCGCAATGACGGCCGGCCGTTCATTGTCGCCAGTCACAGCCAGGGCACCTACCACGCCCTGCGCCTGCTTGCCGAGTACGTGGACGGCCAGCCCGCACAGCAGCGCCTGGCCGCGGCCTACCTGATCGGCTATTGGGTGCCGCTGGATACCTTCGGCCGTACCCTCGTACACATCCAGCCCTGCGAGACGGCTCGCGACACCGGCTGCGTGGTGCACTGGTCGACCTACGGCGAGCGCGGCGAGCGGCGCGCGGGGGTGCCGCACTGGTATCCGGGCGGTGTCGAGCTGTCCGATGGCAAGCCGCTGCTGTGCACCAACCCGCTCAACTGGCAGCGCGCCGGCGGGCGCGTCGCCGCCGTCCACAACCCCGGCGCCCTGTACGTCTCGCCGGGGGGCAACCTGCTCAATACGCTGCTGGATACGCCGGTGGACATCGAACTGCGCGCGCTGCCGCCGCTGCTCGAACACTGGACCTGGGCGGAGTGCCGCGACGGCCTGTTGTACGTCGCCGACCAGGAGGCAGGGCCTTTCGCCGAGGCGGACCCCGCCGGGCAGGACTATCACCTGATCGACTACAGCCTTTTCTACGGTGCGCTGCGTAACAATGCGCCGCAGCGCGTCGGCAGCCTGCGCCAGCAAAGACTGGCGGCCAGCGCGGCGCCGCTGTCGCCGTCCGGTTGAGGCTGGCCCCCGTTCGCGCGCACTACTCCCGCGGCGGCACGCTTGCTCCGCCGCAATCCCGGCGTTACCATGCGCCATCACTCAATGCACCGGAGGGGAAATTTATGATTGTCGTTCAGCTCGCCGCCGGGATTGAGACAGTCGGTCGCTAATACACGTTTGCAAACCGCCGTTTGTTAGCACCAGGGCGCCAGGACCCTTACCCAGCGCCCGCTTTCCAGCAACACCCGAACACCCGCCTGTCCTCACCCGGCTGATGCCTTAGCCGGGGCCGTTACGCCCCACAACCTTGATTTTGTGCAGGCGCCTTTGCGCGCCGGGGGCAAACCAATGCATTTCGAGCTTTTGCAGCCGCTGGGCTGGCAACCGTATTTCCAACAACAACTGACGCTGGAGGAGTGGGAGCGCGACCGCCCGGCGCGCATCGTCGACTACCAGCGCTCGGTGATTACCGTAGACACCGGCGAGGAGCGCATCGCGCTGCCGGTGAGCATGTCGCTGCCGGCGATGACCGTCGGCGACTGGGTCCTGCTCGACGCCGACGGGCGTTTCCTGCGCTGTTTCACGCGCAGTTCGCTGTTCGCGCGCAAGGCGCCGGGCACGGCGCAGCGCGCGCAACTGGTGGCGGCGAACATCGACACCGTGTTCATCGTCTGCTCGCTGAACCAGGACTACAGCCTCAACCGCATCGAACGCTACCTCGCCCTCGCCCACGAGGCCGGGGTGGAGCCGGTGGTGGTGCTGTCCAAGGCGGATCTGTGCACTGATGACGTCGAGGCCCGCGTGGCCGAAGTACAGGCGTTGGGTGCCCAACTGCCTGTGGTGGCGGTCAACGGCCTGGACGCATCCAGCGTTGCCGCGCTGGCACCCTGGTGCAGCGCGGGCAGGACCGTCGCGCTGATGGGCTCTTCCGGGGTGGGCAAGTCCACCCTGGTCAACGCCCTGGTCGGCGCCGCCGTGCAGCGCACCGCGGGTATTCGCGAGGACGACGACGAGGGCCGGCACACCACCACCAGCCGCTCCCTGCACCGCATTCCCGGCGGCGGCGTACTGCTGGATACCCCCGGCATGCGCGAACTGCAACTGGCGGATTGCGAGCAGGGGGTGGAGGACGCCTTCGCCGATATCGCCGCGCTGGCGCAGCGCTGCCGCTTCGGCGATTGCAGCCATCGCAGCGAACCCGGCTGCGCGGTGCTCGCCGCGGTGGAGCGCGAGGAGATGGACGAGCGCCGCCTGGCCAACTACCACAAGCTGCTGCGCGAGCAGGCCCAGAACGCGAGCTCCGTGGCCGAGAAGCGCGCCCAGGCCCGCGCCCAGGGCAAGCGCAATCGCTACGCGATGAAAATCAAGAACCGGCGCGATTGACGCAGGCGGGACGTTGTTCCGGGCAGTCTCGACGCACAGCTGTGTGGACTACCGGGTGGGCGGGCAACCGCCCGTCCGGTCAATCCACGTAGCCGAGAATGGAGACGAAGTGGGCGAGTGAGCCGCACAGCACGAACAGGTGCCAGATGCCGTGGGCGTGGTCCAGGCGGTTCATCTTGTCCAGCACGTAGAACACTACGCCGACGGTGTAGGCGATGCCCCCGGCCAGCAGCCAGGCCATGCCTGCGGTCTCCAGCGCGGCGGAAAAACTGCGAAACACCAGCACGCCGAGCCAGCCCATGCCGAGGTAGATGGCGATCTGCAGCCCGTGGATGCGTTTGCGCATGAACAGGTCCAGGCAGATGCCGACCACCGCCAGCCCCCAGATCGCCGCCAGCATCCACGGGCCCTGGGCGTGACCCAGCGAGACGATCATGTAGGGCGTATAGGTGCCGGCGATCAGCAGGTAGATGGACACGTGGTCCAGCTGCTGGAAGATGCGCTTGACCCGCGGCATGGGGAAGCTGTGGTAGAGGGCGGACATGGTGTACATCATCACCATGCTCAGGCCGTACACGGTGTAGCCGACCGTCGCGCGCCAGTCGCCGCTGAGAAAGCCCTTGTATAGCAGGGCGCCGAGGCCGATCAGGGCCAGGGCGGCCCCGACCACGTGGGAGATGCTGTTGAAACGCTCACCGTAATACATGGTACCCCGGAATCCTGTCTGCCGCCCCGCGTCGGCGGCCCGGCTACAGCATAGCGCAGGCGCTGTGACGCTTGCGCGTCAGGCGCCGAGGAAAGCGAACTTCAGTGCAAAAATCACCGCCACCACGTAGACCGCCGCCGGGCACTGGCGCCACTGGCCGGAGGCGATACGCGTCACCGCGTAGCAGATGAAACCGATACCAATACCGTTGGCGATCGAGTAGGTGAGCGGCATGGCCAGGGCGGTGACCAGGGCCGGGGCGCTCTCGGTGATGTCGGCCCACTCCAGTTCCTCCAGCGCGCGCGCCATCAGGCAGGCGACGAACAGCAGCGCCGCGCCGGAAGCGTAGGCGGGAATGCTCTGCGCCAGCGGAGCGACGAACAGGCAGAGGATGAACAGCACCGCGGTGAAGATCGCGGCCAGGCCGGTGCGCGCACCGGAACCCACGCCGGCGGCGCTCTCGATGTAACTGGTGGTGGAACTGGTGCCGAACAACGCGCCCAGCGCGGTGGCACCGGAATCCGCCAGCAGCGCCTTGCGCAGGCGCGGCAGGTGGCCGTTCTCGTCGAGCATCTTCGCCCGGGTGGCGACGCCGACCAGGGTGCCGGCGGTGTCGAAGACGTCTACCAGCAGCAGGGTCAGCACCACGGTGATCATGGACCACTCGAAGATGCCGTCGAGGTCCAGTTGCATGAATACTGGCCCGATAGCCGGCGGAGTCGATACCACGCCGTTGAACTCGGCGACGCCGGTGAGCCAGCCGATGACGGTCACCGCGAGCATGCCGATGACCACGGCGCCGATCACGTTGCGGTGGCTGAGCGCGGCGATCAGCACGAAACCCAGGAAGAACAGTATCGCCGGCGGCTGGGTGAGGTCGCCGAGGCTGACCAGGGTCGCCGGGTCGTCCACCACCACGCCGCCGCTGGCCAGGGCGATGATGGCGAGGAAGAAGCCGATGCCGGCGGAGATGCCGAGTTTCAGCGAGCGCGGGATGGCGTTGATCAGCCACTCGCGCACCGGCAGCACGCTGAGCACGATGAAAATGATGCCGGAGACGAACACGGCACCCAGCGCGCTCTGCCAGCTGTTGCCCATGCCCAGCACGATACCGAAGGTGAAATAGGCGTTCTGCCCCATGCCGGGGGCCTGGGCGATCGGGTAGTTGGCCACCGCGCCCATGATTACCGTGCCCACGGCGGCTGCCAGGCAGGTGGCGACGAACACCGCGCCGAAATCCATGCCCGCCTGGGACAGGATGGAGGGGTTGACCACCGTGATGTAGGCCATGGCCATGAAAGTGGTGAGCCCGCCGATCAGCTCGGTGCGGATGCTGCTGCCCTGCGCGCTGATCTGGAAGTAGTTGTCCAGGCGTGCCGCCAGGGATGAGTTGTTCGTGTTTGCGCCCTGCGCTTCTATCGACATGCGTCCACCAGTATCGCCAATTGTCGCTGAGTCTGGCGGAAGAGTTCCGCCTGGTCCACCCCGAGGATCTCGCCGCCGCGCACCCGCCACTCGCCGTTGATCATCACCTCGCGCGCGGTGATCGGCTCGCCGCAGACCACCGGCGCCCACTGCGGCTCCCACACGCCGGCGAAGCGCGGTGCCGCGAGGTCATAGAGCACGATGTCCGCGAGCATGCCCGCCTCCAGCGCACCCAGTTCGGCAAAGCCGAGAATCTGCGCGCCGCCGCGGCTGGCCCAGTGCTGCACCTGCTCGACCTGGGTCGCCGCCGGGCCGCCGACGGCGCGGTGTACCAGCCAGGCGAGCAGCATCTCGCTGACCATGCTGCCGCTCTCCGCCGAGGCCGAACCGTCCACGCCCAGCGAGACCGGCTGGCCGCCGGCGTGCATCTCGGGCACCCGCGCCACACCGGAACCCAGGCGCGCGTTGGAGGTGGGGCAGTGGGCGATGCCAGTGTGCGTGGCGATCAGCTTGCTCAGGCCGCTGTCGTCCACGTGCACCAGGTGGGCGAACCACACGTCCTCGCCCAGCCAGCCGACGTCGTCCATGTAGTCGATGGCTGACATGCCGTGTTTTTCCCGCGCGACCTCATCGTCGAAGCCGACCTCCAGCAGGTGGCTGTGGCGGCGCAGGCCGTGCTCGCGAGCGAACTCCGCCAGCAGCAGGAGTTCCTGCCGGGTAGAGGCGTGAATCACCGAGGTGGGCGCGACCACCACGCGGGTCATGGCGTCCGCCGCGGGGTCGTGGTGGCGTGCGGCGCTGTCCTGCATGCGTTGCAGGCGCTGCTCGATGCTCTCCGGCACCAGGTCGGTGACCGCCAGGCCCTGGTGGCTGCCCTCGCGGCTACCGCCGCCGCGGCACAGTACCAGGCGGATGCCGAGTTCCCGCGCCGCCTGGAAGATCGCCTCCTCCAGTTCCGGGCTGGTGTCGGCGTGGTACAGGTAGTGATGGTCGGCACAGGTGGTACAGCCGCTGCGCAGCAGTTCGCTCAAGCCCACGCGCGCGGCGCAGTACATCAGCTCCGGCGTGACCTGGCCCCAGGCGCGGTAGGGCACGTGCGCCAGCCACGGCCCCAGGGGCTGGTCGATGCCCTCTGGCACCGCCTTGAGCACGCTCTGGAACAGGTGGTGGTGGGTGTTGACCAGGCCGGGATAGGCGAGCAGGCCGCTGGCGTCGAGTTGTTCGCAGCCGGGGCCGGGCTGCAGGTTTTTGCCGATCTCGGCGATGCGCTTGCCGCGCACGCGAATATCCGCGCGACTGCCGTCGGGCAGGGTGGCGTTGCCGATCAGGATCTCAGGCGCGGCGGGCATCGCTCAGGGTGTCTCTCCTACCAGTAGTTCCGGCGGCAGCAGGTCGAAGGCGACGCTCTCCTCCAGCGTCACCGGGCCGTCCAGCAGGCCGATGTCCTGCAACTGCTGCAGCACCGTGCGCAGGCGCTGCACGTTGTACTGGCCCAGGGTTTCCCCCTGCTCGACCTTGCCGTCGATCAGGCTGTAGGCGCGCATCTGCTCGCGGATCTCCTCCATCAGCGGCAGTTGCTGCTGCGGGTTGCTCGCGGTGATCAGCTGGTACGCGGGCGCCGGGTCGCCGGTCATGAAATCGCGCCAGCCGCGCAGGGAGGCGCGGATGAAGCCCTTCACCAACTCGGGACTTTCACGCGCGGTTTTCTCGTTGGTGTAGACATGGCGGTAGGGATCGAAGCCGGACTCGGACAGCGGGATCACGCCGGGTTCGATGCCCTCGTGGCGCACCATCACCGGCTCGTTGGTAAGGAAGCACTGCTGTACGAACTGCTTGTCTGTCATGTAGCGCGCCAGGGACCAGTCCATGGGCAGGACGTGGATGTCCAGGCCCATGGCCTTCTCCAGGAAGTCCACGTAGACCAGCCCGGGGTTGAACATGACCTCGCGGCCGTCGAGGTCCTGCAGTGTCTCGATACCGGCTTCCGGGTGGAACATCACGCACTGCGGGTCGTGCTGGAAATAGGGGAACAGGCTGACCAGCGGAATGCCGCGCGAGCGGTAGATGAACATGGTCTCGATGGCGCCCACCGAGAACTGCACGCGGTCCATGGCCACCAGCTGCGGGATGGCGCTGACGTTGGCCCCCGGGCGGATCTCCACTTCCAGGCCTTCCTCGGCGTAGAAGCCGCGCGCCAGCGCCTGGTAGAAGCCGCCGTGCTCGGGCTGCGCATACCAGTCGGTCTGCAAAACGACTTTGGTCAGGGCCGGCGTGTCCGGCGTGGCCGGTGCGTCGGCTTTCTCGCCGCAGGCGCTCAGTGCCAGCAGTGCCGCTCCCAGCAGCGCGATGATCGGGCGCATTCAGTTACCCTCCTGTTGATAGGCGTCGTGCCAGCGGTGCAGCGCCCACCAGCTGAGCAGGTTGACCAGGCCGACGAACAGAAAACCGATGGCGCAGGCGGTAAACGCCGCGGCGAACAGCGCCGGCACCTTCAGCTGCGAGCTGAAGATCACCACCACGAAACCGAGGCCGGCGTCCGCGCCGGAACCCATGCCCGCCACCGTGTCGCCGTACAGGGCGCCGATCGGGGTGAGGGCGGCGGCAATCTTCAGGCCGGTGAAAAAATAGGGCAGCGCCGCGGGGATGCGCAGGTGCAGCATGGCCTGCCAGCGCGAGGCCCCGTACACGCGGAACAGGTCGACCAGGCCGCGGTCCGCGGAGCGCAGGCCCATGGTGGTGTTGGCCACGATGGGAAAGAAACAGATGAGGAAGGTGATCACCGTGATACTACCGATGCCCTGGCCGAACCAGATGATGATGATCGGCGCGAGCACGATGACCGGGGTCATCTTCAGCATGAGGATATAGGGGTAGATGCCGCGGTAGGCGATGTCGGACAGCGCCAGCATGACCGAGAGCACCACGCCGCCGGCCACCGAGGTGAAGAACCCGAGCAGGCAGGCGTAGGTGGTCTGCAACAGGCCGGACCACAGGGTCGGCCCCTCTTTCACACCTTCCTCGAGGATGCGGTGCGGCAGCGGCAACTGGTACTCGGGAATATCGAGCCAGGTCACCGCGGCATACCACACGCCGAGGAACAGCAGCCCCACCACCAGCGGCCAGGTGAAACTGGCCAGTATCCCGTTCATCCGGCGCGCCATCAGTCGTGCCCCCCGACGCTGTGCAGGCTGCGCGTCACCTCGGTGAGGTAGGCGTGATAGTCCCCGTCGGTGCGGGTGTGCGCGGTGCGCGGGTAGGGCAGGTCGATGTCCAGCAGCGCGTGGATACGGCCGGGGTTGGCCGAGAGCACCATGATGCGCGAGGCGAGGAAAACCGCCTCCGCCACCGAGTGGGTGACGAACACGCCGGTCCAGCCCTGCAGTTCGCGCAGGCGCAGCAGTTCCTCGTTGAGGCTGTCGCGGGTCATCTCGTCGAGTGCGCCGAAGGGTTCGTCCAACAGCAGGATCTCCGGCTGTGTGGCCAGGGCGCGGGCGATGGACACGCGCATCTTCATACCGCCGGACAATTCGCGCGGGTAGCGCCCCAGCGCGTGGGACAGGCCGACCATCTCGAGCATCGCCTCCGCGCGCTCATCGCGCTGCGCCCGCGGCAGACCCGCGAGTTTCAGCGGCAGGGCGACGTTGTCGCGGATGTCCAGCCAGGGCAACAGGTTGGCGTCCTGGAACACGAAGCCCAGCTTGCCCTCGCTGGCGCTGGGTGCTCCGCCGCCCACACACAGGCTGCCCGCGCTGGGCGAGATCAGCCCGGCGATGAGTTTCAGCAGTGTCGATTTGCCGCAGCCGCTGGGGCCGATGAGGGCGAGAAACTCGCCGCGCGGCAACTCGGCGCTGATATCGTCGAGTACGACCTGCCCGGGGGCGAACTCCTTGCTGACGCCCTGCAGGCTGATCAGTGCCCGCCGGTCGTCGGCGGCACGCGTGGCATTTACGCCCATTGCAACCTGTTTCGTTGAATCCAAAAAAAATGAGCAGCGGCGAACCGCTGCTCCAAATGGCAATCCTGCCAGTTCACACCTAGAACTTGTACGCGATCTCTGCGGACCAGTTGAACGGCAGCTCCGGCAGTACGGCGTTGTTGCCGTACAGGCTGGGGAAGTTGCCGCGGTAGTAGTCCTCGTCGAGGATGTTGTTGAGGAACACACCGAAGCGGAACTTCTCGCTGTCGTACACGACCGAGCCGTTGACCAGGTAGTAGTCGGGCAGGGTGATGCCGCCGAGTACGGATGACTCCACCTCGTCCACGTAGGTCACGCTGAGGTTGGTCTTCACGTTCTGCATCAGCTTGTAGCTGGCGGACAGCGACCAGGTCACTTCCGGGATACCGCCGCGCAGGGGCTTCTCGCCGACCACGATGTTGCCGCCGATGATGCCGCCGTAGACCGCGGAGGGATCAACCTGCGGCATGTCCGCCGCGCCGATGTAGCTGAAAGTCACGCCGCCGGGGGTGGTCACCCGGGTCTCCTGGTTGGAGTAGGTGCCGATCAGCGCCAGGTCGTCGAAGGGTACGTAGCGGAATTCCAGTTCGTAGCCCTCGGATTCCACCGCCTGGTTGGATACCGGGTTCTGCGAGCTGAAGGCGATACGCTGCTGCTCGTAGTAGGCACCGGCCATGTAGAGGCGGCCGTCCAGCAGGCTCATTTTCAGGCCGAATTCATCCAGTTCCGATTCACCGAGGAACGTCTTGTTCTTGATGTTCTCGGTGTCCAGGTCACCGGCGGAACCGGAGACGATGGTCTGCTGCTCGGCGCGGGTGATGTACGGGGTGAACTTCTCAGCGATGGTGTAGGACACGCTGGCGGTGTAGGTGAAGCCGTCGTCCGAGTTGGAGGCGCTGTGCTCGCCGTCCGGGTCGAAGGTGCGCAGGATGATGGGGCCGTCGCCGTCGCCGTTTTCACCCTCGGCATCGACGTAGTCCCAGCGACCGCCGAGCAGTACGTTGAGGTTCTCGAAGAAGTTCATGTCCACCATGGCGGCCAGGCCGTACTGGGTGTACTCCGAGTTCCAGTAGTCGCTCCAGGACTCGGCGCCCGGGGGCAGCCGGCTGGGTACCTGTTGGATGGACAGGGCGTTGAAACCCTGGCTCAGGTCGGTGCGGTCGAAGATCTCGTGGCCGAAGTCCAGTGCGTAGAACGCATCGGTATAGCGAATGGACGGCGACAGTTGCAGTGCACTGGTCCAGTTGTTGAACTCGAAGGTCTTGGCGAAGATCAGCTGGTCCTCGATCACCCAGGCGTCGGCGATCTTGGTGAAACCGTAGCTGTCGACGTTGGTGTATTCCTGGGCGTCGTAGAACAGCTTGTTGGTGATGCTCCAGCCATTGTCGAAGTCGTGGATGATGTCGAAGTAGAAGGTAGACGCTTCGGTGTCATACTCGTCCAGCTTGGAGATCAGGACTTCGTTACCCGACAGTTTGGTGGTGCCCACGGTGGCCGGGTCCAGGCCGATGCCCAGGCCGTCGACCAGGTCCTGGGTGATCATGCTCGGGTCCAGCGGCTCGAAGTTGCCGTTGAAGCAGAACGGCACCAGGCCGGTGAAACAGCTGACAGTACCCGGGGTGAAGGGCTCGCCGGTGGAGACCAGGCCGGCCAGGGTGGTTTCCCACAGGTCGATTTCCGGCTCGTTGATCAGGCCGTCGCCGTTGCCGAACTCGCTGTCGATGTTGGTGGCCGGGATACCGGTGATGTAGGTGCCGTTGTCGATCAGGTCCTGGGTCACTCGGTTCCAGCCGCCGTTTTCATGGCCGCGCCAGTCCTGGTACATGCCGCCGAACTCGATACGGGTCTTGGCGCTGAGGTCCTTGTTGAACGACGCCTGCAGCAGGGTCTGCTCGGTGAAGTCGTTCTTGTAGTAGCTGTCGGAGTTGTTGATCTCGCCGTACAGGTAGTAGCCGGCGTCGTCACCGAGGAACTTGGCCGGTCCGCCGAGCTCCGCCTTCATGATGTTGCGGTCCCAGCTGCCGGTCTCGTAGCTGATCTCACCGGTGGAGTCTTCCATGTACTGGCCGGTGCTGGCGCGCGCGGACTTCGGAATGAAGTTCAATGCGCCGCCCACCTTGCTCGGGCCGGAGATCGGTGACATCGGGCCGCGGATCACGTCGATGCGGTCGGAGGCGCCGATCGGGGTCGGGAAGTTACCCTCGTTGTTCAGGCGCTTGACGCCGCGGAAGTAGTTTTCCGCCGCGGTACCGCGAATGTCCAGGGAGCCGGCGACGCCGAAGAAGGACGTGGTAAATGTGCCGGGCACGAAGTTGACGATGTCGTTGATGCCCTTGGCGTTGAACTGGTCAAGGAACTCGGAGCTGATGGAGCTCACCGAGCGCGGCGTCTCCAGGATGGTCTTGCCGAAGCCGAAGACCGAGTCCACCGGTTCCGACTGCAGGATGCCGAGGTCGTCATTGACCTCTTCTTCGGCGACGAAAGTGTCCAGCTCGACGACATCTTCGTCACTCGCAGTTTCCTGGGCGGCCAGCGATGCGGAGTACATCGCAATAGCGCTGGCCAGGATGGTCACGCAAAATCTCTCCATGGAATTACTCTCCCCTATGACTGGCGTATGCCAGTTCCGCGGTAGTTTTGTCAGGTGAAAAAGGCCCGGGATGTAGTGGTCTCCCGTTGCTGTCGGTCAATGCAATCGCTGTGCCAAAACCTGACTAAAAGGTCAAAAATAGGATTGACTCGGTAAATACAGGGGCTGGCGCGCCTCGCCGGGTGTTTGGGCGGTTACTGCCGGTATCTTGCGCACCGCGGCCGAGCCACGTCCGCACCAACATTGTGCGGTCACCCCGCGACCGGTGCAGCGGCCAGCGCCTCGATCTCGACGAGGAATTCCGGCCGCGTGAAGCCACCGACGATCACCAGTGTCGAGGCCACTGTGCGCCCGCCCAGGCGCCGCTCGCGCACCGCCATGTAAGGCTGGAAGAATTCGCGCGCGGTGACGAAGGCGCGTAAATGCACGATGTTTTCCAGGCCCATGCCACCCTCGGCGAGGATCGCCTCGATGGCGTCGAAGCACAGTTCCGCCTGCGCTTGCGCCTCCTTTGGTATGGCACCGTTTTTGCTTATTCCCAGCTGCCCGGACGTCGTCAGCAGGCGCGATCCCGCGGGAATTTCGAAGCCGTGGGCGTAGTTCCCGAACGGCGGGTGGATAGACGAAGGACTGTCGAGTGCAGGCATGGATGCGTTCCCGCTTTTTTACCCGGGGCACGGTGCTGAACACCGGGCCACCTGAATTTCTGAAAACTGGAGCAACTGGTACAACATGCGATTCTGGCAGGACCTCACCACCGAAGATTTCACTCACCTCGACCCCGAGCACACGGTAGCGCTGCTGCCGGTGGGCGCCATCGAACAGCACGGGCCGCACCTGCCGGTCAGTACCGACGCGACCATCGCCGAATCGCTGTGTATCGCAGCAGCAAAATTGGTGCCAGACGATGTGCCCCTGCTGGTCATGCCGACCCAGGCGGTGGGCAAGTCCACCGAGCACATGCAGTTCGAGGGCACCGTCACCCACAGCGCCGAGACCCTGCTGCGCAGCTGGATGGAAATTGGCGACAGCGTGGCGCGTTCGGGCCTGCGCAAGCTGGTGTTCTTCAATGCCCACGGCGGCCAGCCGCAGGTGATGGAGATCTGCTGCCGCGAGCTGCGCGTGAAGCACAAAATGCTCAGCGTCGGCTGCAGCGGCTGGAGCTTCGGCCCGCCGGATGCGGACGTCCCCGACGACGAGCGCCGCCACGGCATCCATGCCGGGCAGGTCGAAACCTCGATCATGCTGCACCTGCGCCCGGACCTGGTGAAGATGGACAAGGCGGAGAATTTCCGCGGTCTGCTGGCGGACGTGGAAACCGAATTCAAGCGCCTGCGCGTGCTCGGCAGCACCTACATGGGCTGGCTGTCCAACGACCTGCACCCGCTGGGCTGTTCCGGCGACGCCACCCGCGCCACCGCGGAACTCGGCGCGCTGTACGTGGAGCACTACAGCCGCGGCCTCGCCGAGTTGCTGCAGGAAGTCTCCGCCTACCCACTGTCCAACCTGCGCGACCGCGGTGACTGGTAGCGCAGTGACTGCTCGACCTGCGAGCGAAGTGGCCGTGACCGGAAAAAAAGCACTGCGCGCCCTGTGTGCCGGCCTGTTCGGCCTGCTGCTGTGGTCCGCGGGCGCCCTCGCGGACCCGCGCAACCTGCTGCTCACCGACGGTGACGGCGCCGAACACAGTATCCCGGTGGCGCAGCTGGTGGCGCGCTTCGGCGAGCGCACCATGACCGTGTTCGACCCGCAGTACGACGCGGTGCGCAGCTATCGCGGCGTGCCGCTGCGGCCGGTTCTGGAGAGTTTCGGCATGAGCGGCGAGGCGCTGATCCTCGAGTGTATCGACGGTTACCGCATCGCCCTGCCGGCGCAACTGCTCGCCGATCCCGATCTGGAGCCATTGCTGGCGCTGGGCGATGCCGCGCCCAGCCCGGGTCACAACTGGCTGCTCTACCCGCACGGCCGTGAGGTGGTCGACTTCGACCCGTTCTACCTGGTGTGGGGCCTGCGCGACACGTCGCCTGAAGATGCACAGCACGACACCAGGGTCGAGCGCCTGCCCTGGCCCTACCAGCTGACCCGCGTGGTGCCCGAGGCGGATTACCTGCCGCCGACGCCGGATGCCAGCGCTTCCGCGGCGGTGCGCCTGGGCCACAGCACCTATGTCGATCACTGCCTGAAATGCCACAGCCTGGCCGGTCGCGGCGGTGCGCTCGGCCCGCCCCTGGACCGCCCCGGCGGCATGGTGCTGAGTTTGCAGGACGCGCAGCTGCGCCAACTGATCCAGCGGGTGACGGATTACTTCCCGCGCACCAAGATGCCGGTGTATGAAGAGACCCTGCAGGCCGGCGAACTGGACGGGCTGGTCAGCTACCTGCGCTGGACACTGGCGGCGTCGCCCGAAGCGTAATTCCCGCGGTTTCCAGTGCGCGCGCCGCGCGCAGGCACAGGTCCTCGCGCCAGGGCGCGGCGACCAGTTGCACACCGATCGGCAGCCCCGCCGATTCCGACCACAGCGGCACCGACACCACCGGCAGGCCCACCGCCGAAAATGGCTGGGTGAACAGGCCCAGGTTGGGTCGCAGTGCCTGCAGTTCCCCGCGCACATTCAGTGTCGTGGTACCCACCGCCGGGGCGCAGCAGGGCGTGGCCGGTGCGATGACAATATCCACTTCGCGGAACACCGCCAGCATCTGCTCCAGCCACCAGCGGCGCACCGCCTGGGCGCGCACGTACCAGCCCGCCGGCCACAGGGTGCCGGCGAGGAAGCGGTCGCGGGTGTCCGCATCGAAATCCTGCGGTCGTTGGCGCAGCCGTTCACGGTGCAGGGCGGCGCCCTCGGCATTGGTGACCAGGTAGGCGGCGGAGCGGCCGGCGTCGGCGCCGGGCAGTTCCAGTTCCCGGGATGCGCCGAGTGCCGCGGCGACCTGTGCTACTGCCGCCTGCGCTTCCGGGAAGGCGGTGCAGTCAAAATAGCCGCCGGCCACTGCGCAGCGCAGGCCATCGACGCCGAGGTCCAGCCGCTCATGGGTGGGTAGCGACGGGCGTTCGGCACAGGCCGGATCGCCGGCGTCGAAACCCTGCAGGCAGTCGAAGGCCAGCGCCAGGTCCGCGCTGCTGCGCGCCAGCGGGCCGAGGTGGTCCAGGCTGTCGCAGAAGGGGTAGCTTCCTGTGCGCGGCAGGCGGCCGTAGGTGGGTTTGAGCCCGAACAGGCCGCACAGGGAAGACGGCACGCGAATCGAGCCGTTGGTATCCGAGCCCAGCGAAATCGGCGCCAGGCCCGCGGCGGTGGCGCTGCCGGAACCGGAGGAGGAGCCGCCGCTCATGCGCGCCGGGTCCCAGGGGTTGCGGCAGGCGCCGTAGTGTTCGTTCTCGCCGGTGAAGTCGTAGGCGTACTCGCCCATGGCCAGCGCACCGACCAGGATCGCGCCGGCGTTTTCCAGGCGCTCGACGAGTACCGCGTCGCGCGTCGCCACCGGATTGTCGCGGTTGATCTTGCTCCCTGCCAGGGTGGTCACACCGGCGATATCGAACAGGTTTTTTACCGCGAAGGGCACGCCGGCCAGCGGGCCGGGATCCTGTCCGGCGGCGCGCCGGGCATCCAGCTGCGCGGCGCGCTCGGTGGCGCGCTGAGCCAGCACCTCGGTGAAACAGTTGAGCGTGGGGTTCAGTGCCTCGATGCTCGCCAGGGTGTCGGCGATGATCGCCGCGGCGGAAATGTCACCGCTGCGCACAGCGTCGGCGATATCCGCGGCCAGTGGCAGGTTCGCGTCAGTCATGGTTGTCGAGACCGGAGCACGACCAGGGCCGGAATACCGGCGCCGGTTCCAGTGCGTCCGCCGGCAGCGGCGCGGCGAAGACTTTTTCCGCCATGCCCTGGGCCACGCGCAGGTGAGCGAGCACACCCGCGCGGCTGTCTTCCGGGATGTCCACGCCGGCGAGCGCCGACAACTGCTCCAGCATGTCCATGTCCACCTGTTTCATCGCGCCTCCTGTTCGGCAAGATCGCCCGTACTGTCCCCTTCGGCGGGACCCTCGTAGCCGGCCGGCACCGGCACCTCGCGGGTACCGCGCATGGCGTGCAGGCCGGCGCCGATGGCCAGCAGGGCATAGGCCACCGCCGGGCCGGGCGATACCGCCCAGCCCACCGCCTCGCCGTGCATGAAACCGAAGAAACTGAGCAGGCAGCCGGCGAGGCTGAAGGCCGCCGCGCGCAGGTAATCGCGCTCGATGACGAACACGGCGATGGCGCCGAGCACCAGGCCGCCGAGGATGGCGCCGCCGCCCAGGGTTTCCAGGCCCTCGTAGAGTACGCCCACCGTGGCCAGCTCGGACAGGCCCACCTCGTGGGCGGAAGTGCCAGCGGCCCCCAGGGCACCATCGATCAATGTCTTGGCCCAGGCCGCCAGGTGCGGCACCAGGGCGAGGATGATCGCCGGTGCGTGGCGCCCCGGCGATTCGCGGAACGCCTGGGCGCCGATCAGCATGCCGATGTAGAGCAGGATGGGCAGGATGGCGACCACGGGAATGAGCGCCAGCATCAGCGAGAGGATACCGAAGCAACACAGGATGAGCACGCTGATACCGGTCACCGCCGAGTAGCCGATGCGCCCGCCCATGGCCTTCCAGCCCGGGTGGCCGATGTAAACGGCGTTGATGAACGGGTTGCCCATCAGGCACCCGATCATGCTCACCACGCCGTCCGCGACCACCACCCGGTGGGTCGGGTAGCTGTCGCCGGCGGCCTCGGCGCTCTCCACATTGTCCATGGCTTCCACCAGGTCGTAGATGCCGAAGGGCACCGCGGTGACCAGCAGGATGCCGAGGTACTCGAAGCCGGAGAAGGTGTGGCCGATGGCCGGGATGGGCACAGAAAAACCGAAGTCCGCGATCGCCGCGCCGATGGCGTCCACCGACATGCCGCCGTATTCCAGGCCCATGGCCGCGGCGCCCCAGGCGATGGCGGTGCCCACGGCGATGGCGACCAGCCCCGCGGGAATGCCGCCCGGGTAGCGCACGTTGCCGAACCAGCCGGCGAGGATGATGAAAAAGCAGGTGAGGCCGATGAGCGGCGCGCCGTACATCTCCAGCGCCGGGCGCATGGAGATGAAGGTCACGGACACGCCGGCCAGGGTGCCGAGCAGCGCGGCCCGCGGTGTAATGCGGCGGATAATGGGCGCGATGTAACCGCCGAGCATGAGGATGATGCTCTGGATGAACACCCAGGCCAGGCCCGCTTCCCACGCCGCGTAAGGGTCGCCGGTGCGCGCCATGATCGGCATCATGATGACGAAAATCACGATGAACATGTGCGCCACGCCGATGCCCGAGGGCAGGGCGCAGACGTCGTCGCGGCCGGTTTCCTTCGCCAGCTTGTAGGCCAGCCAGGCGTAGTAGACGGTGCTCAGGCAGAGCATCAGGCCGGTGGCGGGCAGGATGCGCCCGAATACAAGATCGTCCGGCATCTGCAGTGCGAAACGCAGCAGGCCGGTGAGCACCAGCAGGTTGACCAGGATGTTGGTGCCGAAGCCGAACAGCGCGTTCCAGTCCCCCGGTGACCAGAAACGCGGTTTAAAATCCCTCTTTGTCGTCGTGTCCATCTCGCTTCCCCCCGAAAGCCTCGATAATGGCGTCCGCGGTCGTCACTGCGCCGAAGATGCCGCCCTGGGCGCTGATCATTGCCAGGCCCACCTTGTGAAACTCCTCGAAATAGGAACCGCAGCAGTCGCCGGGCACCAGCACCCGGTAGCCGCGGTCATTGGCCTCGCGCACTGTGGTGTGCACGCACACCTCGGTGGTCACGCCGCAGACGATGAGGTCGCGCACCCCGGCGCTGCGCAGCAGCAGGTCCAGGTCGGTGGCGAAGAAGGCGCCCTTGCCGGGCTTGTCGATCACCACTTCGCCGGGCAATGGATAAAGTTCTTCGATGATGTCGTGGCCCGCCTCGCCGCGTACCAGGATGCGGCCCATGGGGCCGGCGTCGCCGATCTTGCGGCCCGGCGCACAGCGCGCCTGTTTTTCCGGGTGCACGTCTTCCAAACCGGGGCGGTGCCCCTCGCGGGTATGCAGCACCGGCACGCCCGCGGCGCGCATCGCCTGCATCAGGCGGCCGCAGGGCTCGACGCAGGCGCGCAGCAGGGAGACGTCGTTGCCCAGGGATTCGCCGAAGCCGCCGGGCTCGAGGAAATCCCGCTGCATGTCGATCACCAGCAGGGCGGTGGCGGCCGGGTCCAGGGCGACGGGGGCGGGTTGGGCATCGACGGTGACGGACATCACGAGGCCTCCATGGCGGTGGGCAGCCACTGCGTGGACAGGGTCTGTTCCAGTACCGGCCGCCCGGCGAAATACACTGCGCGGCGCAGCGGGCGCTCGCACAGGGCGGCGCGCAGGTCGGCGCAGTCGAGCAGGGAAAAATGCGCGGGGCTGCCGACGGCGAGCGTCGCCGCCTCGATCCCCAGCGCCCGCGCCGGGTTGGCGCTGGCGAGTGCCAGCAGGGTGGCGCTGTCCGCGCCGTCCAGCTGCGCCACGTGAGCGAGCAGGGCGCTCTGTGCCAGCGGGTCGTAATCGCCCCAGGGCTGGAAGGGGTCCTGCACGTTGTCGCCGCCCACTGCGACGTTGATGCCCGCGTCCAGCAGTTCTGCGACCGGGGGAATGCCGCGCGGGGTCGGTTGTGCTTCGCGCCCCATCAATACGAGGTTGCAGGCGGGCAGGGTGATCACGCTGATGCCGGCGCGCTGTACCAGGTCGATGACTTCAGCGCGCTGTGCGTCGGGCAGGAAGCCCAGCGAACAGCAGTGACTGGCGGCCACCGGGCCGCGCCAGTCGAGTTCGATGCAGCGCTGTGCGAGATGGCGCAGGCAGGGGCTGGCCGGGTCCTCGGTCTCGTCGATGTGCAGGTCCAGGGGGCGGCCGTACTGCGTGGCCAGGTCCAGCGCCGCGTCCACTGCCGCTTCCGGCGCCGCGCACAGGGCCGGCGTGCCGCCGACCGCGACAGCGCCCATCTGCAGGGCCTCGGCGAAAATCGCGCGGCCGTCGGCGTCGGCGAGGTTGCCGAGCACGGTGAATTCCGCGGTGATGCGCCCGGACCAGCGCTGGGCCAGGCCGAGCATGGCGTCGAGCACCGCGAGTTCCTCCGCGCTGCCCAGGTCGATGTGCGAGCGCAGGTAGCACACGCCGGCGGAGACCGCCCGTTGCAGTGCGCGCTCTGCCCGACTCACGACATCTTCGATGCTGCGCTGGCGCTTGTATTCACGCATCGCGGCGATGGCGTCGCACAGCGCGCCGCGGCCGCTGCTGCCGGACACCAGGTGGCAGTCGTGGCTGTAGGTCTTGTCCAGGTGAGCGTGGGGTTCCACCAGTCCGGGCAGGGCCAGGGCGCCGCCCGCGTTGCGCACGCTGGCGGCGGGCAGGTCGGCGTCCGCGCCGAGGTGGGCGATGCGCCCGTCGCGCAGTCCCAGGCAGTGGGCGCCGCTCTGGCCGGGCAGGCGCAGGTCGCGCAGCAGCAGGTCGAAGGCCTGGCTGCTGCCTTCGTTCACGCTTGCTCCAGGGCGTGCAGGTGGCCGGGGTTGAGCAGGTGCTGCGGGTCCCAGCGGTCCTTGGCGGTGAGCATGCCGGGGTTGTACCAGCGCACGTCCTCGTCGAGGTAGTGGGTGTGCGGATTGGCGATGGTGATGCCGTTCTCCTCGCTCCAGGCCATCAGCTCCCATAGCGCGTCCTTGTTCTCGAAGCGCACGACGGCGAGGCCCGCCGCCCTCACCGCGCCGCTCTCCGGGTCGGTGACGAACTCCAGGTGGGTCTGCACGCTGTCGCCGTATTTAGCCTTGCGCAGGTCCAGTTGCTCCTGCAGCCGGGCCATGTCGAAACCCTCCTGCAAATAGGTGAGCGAGGGGTCGAACTTCATGGCCCACTGGGTGGTGTGGTTCCAGGTGAAGTCGTAGATCTGGAAGCCCTTGCCGCCCAGCGGCAGTTCCGGCGCCGGCTGGTGGTAGGTGTTGCGCAGGCCGCGCTCGGCCATCCAGGCGCCGACGGTGTCCGGGTCCTGGTCGCTGATCAGAAACAGCAGGGCCTCGCCCTCGGGGCAGGCCTCGCGTTTCACCAGCGGTTTGAAGTAGCTGGGGATGGGCCACTCGAAGGCGCTGACCAGGCGCTTGGACAGCGCCGGGTCGGCCGCCGCAGCCGCGCCGGCGGCGACCACCGTGGCGAAGTCCGGGGCGGCAAAGATGTACTGCTGCCAGTCGCGGCGCGGGGCCAGGGCGAAGTCCACCTCGGTGACGAAGGCGGTGAGGCCGCAGTTGTGCAGCACATCGCGCAGCGCCTCCTGGCCGCCCAGCTCGACACGCTGGGGTTGTTCCTCGATGGTCAGGATGCTCACCCCGCGCACGTTGTCGAGGTCGCGCAGCATGCCCCAGTTGACCGAGCCGATCCCGCCGCTGCCGCCGGTGATGAAGCCTGCGGCGCTGGAGGTGCCGATGGTGCTGGGGAACATGCGCAGCTCACCGCCGCAGTCGGCGGCACGCTGCTCGATGGTCCACAGGTTGACCCCGGCTTCGACGCGGGCGTGGTCTGCATCCAGGTCGATGATGCGGTTCATGCGCCGCGTGTTGATCATCAGCCCGCCGTGCAGCGGCACGCCCTGGCCGTAGTTGCCGGTGCCGCCGCCGCGCGGGGTGAGCGGCACCTGCTCGCGCACGGCCAGGGTGATCAGGGCCGCGAGTTCCTCCTGGCTGGCGGGGAAGGCGATGGCGTCCGCCTGGCAGTCGTCCAGCAGCGGCGTCAGTACCGGCGAGAAATGGAAGCAATCGCGTGAGCCGGAGCGCAGGGCGCGCGGGGCGAGTTCGAGGAATTGGGCCCCGACAATGTCGGCGGCGGCGGAGAGAAACTCGGGACTGCAGCGATTCAAGGTGTTTTCCTACCGGTTGGTTCTAAGTTGGGCATTGGTTGGCGGGGTTCGCAGCAAGGAACATGCCATGCGCAAGGGGCTGGAAACACGGGCTGTTTCGGGGGATTGGCACAGGCACAACGCACCGATGCAGTGCGCCGCGCTCGAAAAATGTGCCAAACGATCAAGATTTCGCGGATGGGCGTTGACGCTGGCGGGGGCGCGGGGGCGGTCCGGGCCTGTACCGCGGGCGCTTTGCGCACCCGGGCATCAATCTTGCTTGCGATGATGCCCGATGCGCCGCATGGCGTCGAGAGTTCTGTTCGGGCCGCGCCCGCTATCTGTCCGGGCTGCGCCCGTTTAAGGAGATTGCGTGAATCACCCACTGCTGCAGGCGCCCGCCGGGCCCCGCTGCATGAAAGCCCTGCTCACCGCGCTGGTGGCGGTGTTCGCCCTGCTGGTGGCGGCCAATAACGTCACCGACTACAACTCCAACTTCCAGTTCGTGCAGCACGTGCTGAGCATGGACACCACCTTCGAGGGCAACCGCCTGATGTGGCGCGCCATCGACAGCCCCTGGGTCCACCACCTGGCCTACTGGCTGATCATCGCCATGGAATTCGCCGTCGGCATCATCAGCGCCCTCGGCGCCCGCGCCCTGTTCGCCGCGCGCCACGCCCCCGCGGCGCAGTACCGGGGCGCCGCCATGCTGGCGAGCTGGGGCATGGTGCTGGGCATCGCCCTGTGGTTCGGCGGCTTCATGGCGGTGGGCGCGGAGTGGTTCCTGATGTGGCAGTCGGAAGGCTGGAACGGCCAGCAGGCCGCGTTCCGCTTCATCATGTGCCTGTTCGGCACGCTGCTGTTCCTCAACCTGCCTGAGGCCGGCCCCGCGCCCGCCGACGAAACTCACTGACTACGAGCGATATTTTATGAGCGACAACGCATCCGGACCGGCTGCCGCGCCGGCGCCCGAACTGCTTGAAGAGCTGCGCCGTGAACAGCGCATGGGCGGCGCCGGCACCGAGGACGCCGCGCGCAGCATCCCGGTCATCGACCTCAGCGAGGGCGTGCACAGCCAGGCGGAAATCGACGACCTGCTGTGGGACGCCGCAGAAAACCACGGCTTTTTCCAGCTGGTCGGCCATGGCTTCGGCGCCGCGGAGCTGGACCGCGCCTTTGCCATGGCGCAGGCCTTCTTCGAGTTGCCCAGGGAGGTCAAGCAGCAGTACCCCCTGCGTGAGGCCAGCAACGCGGGCTGGGAGTACATGGCGCAGGTGCGGCCCTCCACCGGTACGGCGGATCACAAGGAGTCCTACCAGGTGACGCGGCCGCGTATGGATGGTCTGTGGCCGGACGACGAGGAACTCGCCGGCTTCCGCGAGGCCATGCTGCTGTTCGAAGCCAAGGCCTGGCGCCTGGCCATGCGTGTGCTGTCGAGCTTCGCGCGCAAGCTGGGCTTCGCCGATGATTTCTTCACCGCGGCCCACGACCCGTCCTCGCCGAGGTACCAGAGCACCCTGCGCCTGCTGCACTACTTCGGCAGCGAGGGCGGTGACACCCCCGGCGGCCAGTGGCGGGCCGGTGCGCACACGGATTTCGACTGCCTCACCCTGCTGTTCCAGCGCGACGGCCAGGGTGGCCTGCAGGTCTGCCCCGGCAAGGAGCGCGAGTCCGGCGCGTGGACACCGGTGCCGCCGGACAGCGCGCGCATCACCTGCAACATCGGCGACATGTTGATGCGCTGGAGCGACGACCAGCTGCGCTCCACCCTGCACCGGGTGCGCATGCCGCTGGCCGGCGAGGACGCCGGCGACCGCTACACCCTGGCCTTCTTCGCCCAGGCCAACTGCGACCAGCTGATCCGCGGGCCGCAGGAGAAGTACCCGCCGATCCTCGCCCGCGACTACCTGAACCAGCGCATCGGCGCCAACTTCGCCGCGCTGCAGGCGCACGACGATGCGTCCTGACCGCCGCGGTTTCGTCCAGGGTTCGCTGCTCGGCCCGATCGGCCTGATGCTGGCGGGCGCCCTGGCGCCGCACGCCGCCGCACTGGAGCACGCCACCGCGATGGAGAAAGAGAAAGCCATGACCGATCTACCGCCGCCCCCCGGCAACGATCCCAGCCAGGGCCAGATGCTGGCCAACCTGCGCCGCGCCAACGCCGTCGCCGGGCGCGCGCTGGAGGCCGGCCACCACCCCTTCGGCGCCGTGCTGGTGGCCGCCGACCACACCAGCGTGCTGCTCGAGCAGGGCAACCTCGATGTGGTCAACCACGCCGAGTCGACCCTGGCGCGGCTGGCCGCGGAGAAATTCAGTGCCGAGGAGCTGTGGGGCATGACCCTGTACACCACCGCCGAGCCCTGCGCCATGTGCGCCGGCACCCAATACTGGGCCAACATCGGCCGGCTGGTGTACGGCATTTCCGAGGCGCGCCTGCTGGAACTCACCGGCAGCAGCGACAAGAACCCGACCATGGACGTGCCCTGCCGTTACATCTTCGAGCACAGCCAGAAGGGTATTCGCGTGTGGGGGCCGTTCGCCGAGGTGGAGGAGGAGATCGTCGCCCTGCACCGGGATTTCTGGAGCTGAGCCCCGCCGTGCCGGCCATTGCAGCCATCACCGGGAGCGCTCGCCCTTGAGCGAAACACCTGGCGTCGCCGAATGGCGCGAGCCGCTGTACGGCTGGCAGGAAGTGCCGCCCTGGCCGACCGCCCTGCTGGCCGGCTTCCAGCACCTGCTCGCGGTGTTCGGCGGCATCGTCACCGCGCCGCTGATCATCGCCGCCGGCATGGGCCTGTCGGTGGCGGACACCAATTACCTGGTGACCTCCGCGCTGCTCATCTCCGGGCTGGCGACCATCGTGCAGATCTCCAGCTGGCGCGGTGTCGGCTCCGGCCTGCTCTCCATCCAGGGCACTAGTTTCACCTTTATCGGCGCCATCCTTTTCGCCTGGCATGCCCTGCCGGGCGAGTGGAGCGACCAGCAGCGGCTGGCGGCGATCTTCGGCTCCACGGCCGCCTGCTCGGTGTTGATGATGGGGCTGGGCCGCCAGCTGCATCGCCTGGGACGGGTGATCACGCCGGCTGTGACCGGCGCCACCGTGGTCCTGCTCGGGCTCACCCTGACCCTGACCACACTGCAGAACCTGCACCGGGTATACGGCGCGGCGGTCGCCGCCGGCGAGGCCTGGAAAGTGCTGTTACTGGCCGGCACGGTGCTCGCGGTAACCATCGCCCTGGCCCTGTGGCGCAACCCCTGGTGCCGCATGTGCGCGGTCATGGGCGGCCTGGGCACCGGGCTGTTGCTGGCGCTGTTCCTCGGCGACGTGGATTTCTCCGCGCTGCGCGAGCTGCAGTGGGTGTTCGTGCCGGTGCCGCTGCGCTACGGCATGACCTTCGATCTTTCGGTGTTCCTCACCCTGATGCCGATTTTCCTGGTCACCGCGATGGAGTCCGTGGGCGACCTCACCGCGACCCAGGCGCTCAGCCGCCTGCCCACCAGCGGCCCCGCCTACTGGGCGCGCATCCGCGGCGGGGTGGTGGCGGACGCCTTCAATTCACTGGTGGCGGCGCTGTTCGCTACCTTCCCCAATACGACGTTCAGCCAGAACAACGGTGTCATCCGCCTCACCGGTATCGCCAGCCGCCATATCGGTTACGTGGTGGCGGGGCTGCTCATCCTGCTCGGCGCACTGCCGGTGGTGGCGGGGGTGTTCCAGGTGATTCCCACGCCGGTGATCTACGGCGCGACCCTGTTGATGTTCGCGCTGATCGCGCTGACCGGGGTGAATATCCTGCGCAGCGGCGCCCTCGACCGGCGCGGCTGGTGGGTGGCCGGCGGCGGTATTGCCGGCGGTTTACTGCTGAGCCAGTTGGCGGCGGTGCTGCCGCTGCCGGACCAGGCGCGGCTGCTGCTCGGCTTCCCGGTGTCCACCGGCGCCGCCTGCGCCATCTTGCTGGAATGGCTGTTGCCGCTGGCACGGACGCCGGAGGCTCAGCCCGCCGGCCGGTAGTTGGTGTGCCAGTGCCGGGCGATATCGCTGCGCCGGCACACCCACACGTGCTCGTGAGCGAGGACGTACTCGACGAAGCGGCGCAGCGCGGCGAAGCGCGCCGGGCGCCCGACCAGGCGGCAGTGCAGGCCGATGTTGAGTAGTCGCGGGGCGCTCTCGCCCTCGGCGTAGAGCACGTCGAAGGCGTCCTTGAGATAAGTGAAGAACTGCTCGCCGCAGTTGAAGCCCTGGGGACTGGCGAAGCGCATGTCGTTGGTGTCCAGAGTGTAGGGGATGACCAGGTGCGGGCCCTCCGGTCCGTCCACCCAGTAGGGCAGGTCGTCGGCGTAGGAGTCCGAGTCGTAGAGGAAGCCGCCCTCGGCCAGCACCAGGCGGCGCGTATTGGGACTGTCGCGGCCGGTATACCAGCCCAGCGGGCGCGCGCCGGTGAGTTCGGTGTGCAGGGCGATAGCCTCGCGGATATGTTCGCGCTCGGTGGCCTCCGGCATGTCCTGGTAGCTGATCCAGCGCAGGCCGTGGCAGGCGATCTCCCAGTCCGCCTCGCGCATGGCGGCCACCGCCTCCGGGTTGCGCGCCAGGGCCATGCTCACGCCGAACACGGTTACCGGTAACTCGAGCCCGGTGAACAGCCGGTGCAGGCGCCAGAAGCCGGCGCGGCTGCCGTACTCGTAGAGCGACTCCATGCTCATGTGGCGGTCGGGGAAGGCGGCGGCGCCGATGATCTCGGAGAGAAAGGTCTCCGAAGCGGGGTCGCCGTGCAGCACGCAGTTCTCGCCGCCCTCCTCGTAGTTGACGACGAACTGCACGGCGATGCGTGCATCGCCCGGCAGCGCGAAGCGCGGCACCTCGCGGCCGTAGCCGAGCATGTCGCGGGGATAGGGGTCGGTCGGCTGCACAGTGGTCTCCCTGGGTCTGGCCTCGGTTGTGGCTTGTGGCACAGCAAGGAGCGTACCACGCCGCGGACGCGGTGCAGCCGGTGGTGGAATGGTCGGCAAGCGCGGGCGCCGATGCACTGTTGTCGAGCGGCGTGTGCGGGCGGCGCACCAGTCTGGATCAAAACCTGTCCAGTTGGACAAGATTTGAAAGGGGCGATACGGCATGCCGGGCGTGCCTGTGCCCGCCATGACCGTGCAGCTACTGTAACACGTGCACAAAAGGTTTCGTGGCACGGTTATTGCTGAACCTCACGGCATTAGTCACTTCGCCAGTGCCGGGACGGCCGCCCGACCTTGTACTGAGCGTTCAATTTTTGAGTCAGGAGTTGCAGCACAATGCACCAAGCGAATTCCCTTCGTCACCTGGCCTTGCTGTTGTCACTGGCGTTCCCACTCGGGGCGCTGGCACAGGAGGCCGCCATCGAGACCCAGGTCAAGACCGACAGCGCGGCGGCCGCCAGCCAGGACCGGATCGACAAGCTCGACGAGCAGGCTGCCACCTCGCTGCAGGCCTACCGCGTCGCCACCCAGCGCGCCGAGAGCCTGTCCATCTATAACCAGCAGTTGCAGAAGCTGATTAACTCCCAGGAGGCCGAGATCGCCTCCATCACCCGGCAGACCGAAGAGATCGAGGGCATCGAGACCGGCGCCCTGCCGTTCATGATCGAAATGACCGACACCCTGGAGAGCATCGTCGAGGCCGACGTGCCCTTCCTGCGCGACGAGCGCATCGAGCGCATCGAAAGCCTGCGCGGCATGATCGACCGCGCCGACGTGACCGCCGGCGAGAAATACCGCCGCATCATGGAGGCCTACACCATCGAGGCCGACTACGGCCGCACCATCGAGGCCTACCGCGGTGAGCTGAATTCCAGCGGCGATGTGCGCTCGGTGGACTTCCTGCGTATCGGCCGCGTCGGCCTGTACTACCAGACCCTGGACGGTTCCGAGAGCGGCCGCTGGAACAGCCAGCGCGGCAGCTGGGAAGTGCTGGACGGCAGCTACCGCCGCTCCGTACGCGACGGCCTGCGCGTGGCGCGCAAACAGGCGCCGCCGAGCCTGCTGAGACTGCCGATCAACAGCGCGGAGGGCGCGTAATGACTCTTATCCAAAAACCGTTCGCCGGCACCCGTAAACTGCTGGCCGGACTGGCCATCGCCGTCACCGCCTCCGCTGTGTCCCTGCCCGTCGCGGCCCAGGGCAGCCAGGAATTGCTGGACCTGTTGAAGAAGGTCGAGAACAACCAGACCGAGGAAGCCAAGCGCAACCGCGAGCGCGAGGCCAAGTTCAAGGCCGCCGCCAGCGAGCAGGTAACCCTGCAGCGCCAGGCCGAGGCCGAAGTCGCAAAGCAGGAAGCCCTGCGCGATGAACTCAAGGCGAAGTTCGACGAGAACGAGATCGCCCTGGCCGAACTGCAGGCCACCCTGGACCGCCGTACCGGCGACCTCGGCGAACTGTTCGGCGTGTTCCGCCAGATGGCGGACGACACCCAGACCGCCCTTTACGATTCACTGATCACCGTCGAGTACCCGGAGCGCAAGCCGGTGGCGGACGAACTGGCCAAGAGCGAGGACGTGCCCACCATTCCGCAGATGCGCGCCCTGTGGGAGCTGCTGCTGCAGGAGATCGCCCACTCCGGCGAGGTCAGCAAGTTTGAGTCTTCCATTGTCGAGCCCAGCGGCGAGAACTACACCGCCGAGGTCACCCGTGTCGGCACCTTCAACATGGTCAGCGGCGACAAGTACCTGAACTTCATCTCCGACAGCGACCAGGTGGTGGAACTGCCGCGCCAGCCCCAGGGCTACGTGCGCAAGACCGCCGCTGAACTGTCCTCCGCGGGCCCGGGCCAGGAAGTCGGCTTCTACCTCGATCCCTCGCGCGGCGCGCTGCTCGGCCTGCTGGTGCAGTCGCCGAGCCTGATGGAGCGCGTGGAGCAGGGCAAGACCGTGGGCTACGCGATTATCGTGGTGGGCATCATCGGCCTCGCCATCGTGCTGGTGCGGCTGCTCGCGCTGTCGCGCACCCAGGCGCGCATCCGCGCCCAGCTCAAGGATATGGACCACTACAACAACGACAACCCGCTGGGTCGCATTCTCAACGTGTACTACGAGAACAAGCACCTGGACCTGGAGACCATCAAGCGCAAGCTGGATGAAGTGGTGTTCCGCGATGTCTCGGAAATCCGCAAGGGCCTGCCCATCGTGAAGGTATTGGCCGCGGTGGCGCCGCTGATGGGCCTGCTGGGTACGGTGACCGGTATGATCGGCACCTTCCAGGCGATCACCCTGTTCGGCACCGGCGATCCCAAGCTGATGGCCGGCGGTATCTCCCAGGCGCTGATCACCACGGTACTCGGCCTGGTCGCCGCTATCCCGCTGCTGCTCAGCCACAGCATCCTGTCCAGCCGCGTCACCGCCATGAGCAAGGTGATCGGCGAGCAGTCCGCGGCGCTGATGGCACAGAAAGCCGAAGCGGACGCGCAGCTCAAGGCCTGATTCCATGTTCGAGATTGTCAGTTCATTCCGCGATTTCCTGGATAAGGGCGGCGACGTACTGTACGCCATCCTGCTGCTCTCCATCTGGTTGTGGTGGCTCATCCTGGAGCGCTTCTGGTACTACTTCCGCGAGCACGACGGCGAGGTGGCCCAGGCCCTGGCCAGCTGGGACGAACGCGCGGACCAGCGCTCCTGGCTGGCGCTCACCCAGCGCCGCGGCATGATCTCCGAGGTGGAAGTGAAAATGCTGCGCAACCTCGGCCTGATCCCCGCGCTGATTGCCCTGCTGCCGATGTTCGGCCTGCTCGGTACCGTGACCGGCATGATCCAGGTGTTCGACGTCATGGCCTTCATGGGTTCGGGCAACCCGCGCGCCATGGCCGACGGCGTCAGCGCCGCCACCATCCCGACCATGGCCGGCATGGTCGTGGCCCTTATTGCAATCCCCTTCGCCTCGCAACTGGACCGGCGCTACCGCCGGGAAAAACAGCGCCTGGCGGAAACATTGAAAATTGCTGACCAGGAGGTCACCGCATGAGCGACTCCATTGATTCCATGCTGCTGGAGGAAGAAGAGAGCCAGATCGACCTGACGCCGATGCTGGACGTCGTGTTCATCATGCTGATCTTCTTCATCGTCACCTCCACCTTCGTCAAGGAGGCGGGTGTGGACGTCAGCCGGCCCAACGCGGACACCGCGGTGGTGACCGAGTCCAACAGCATCCAGATCGGCATTACCGCCGCCAACCAGATCTTCATGGACAAGCGCCAGGTGGACAAGCGCGCGGTGCGCGCCAACGTCGAGCGCGGCCTCGCCGAGAACCCGGGCGCGGCGGTGATCATCGTCGCCGACGCCGAATCCAAGACCGAGACCCTGATCGAGGTGATGGACCAGGCGCGGCTGGCCGGCGCGGAAAGCGTTTCAGTGGCGGCGGACGAGGGCTGATACGTGCAGGCAGTACTGAAACCGGCGGCGACCTTCGCGCTGGCCTGCGTCGTAGGCCTGTCGCTGTTCGTGTTGATGCAGGTGATGATCCGCGCCGACGCCATCCTGGAAAAGCCCGATGGCGAGCGCGCCTACCTCAACTTCGTGCGCGTGGACCAGAGTGAGGAGACGCGCACCAAGGAGCGCAAGCTGAACGAACCGCCGCCGCCCGAGGCGCCGCCGGAGACGCCGCAGCTGAGCTCGGACATGACCAACGTCAACCCGAACCTGAGCATGAACATGCCGACCATCGGCATCCCGATCAACTCCGGCGACGGTCCATACCTCGGCGCGCTGCAGCAGGGCCAGGGCCTGGCCGGCTTCGACACCGACGTCATCCCGGTGGTGCGCACCTCGCCGGTGTACCCGCGCGGCGCCAAGCAGGCGCGCATCCAGGGCTACGTGACGCTGGCGGTGACCATTCGCCCGGACGGCACGGTGGAGGGCGCCGAGGTGATCGAGTCCGATCCGCCGCGGCTGTTTGACCAGTCGGCGCTGGACGCCATCAAACGCTGGAAATTCCGGCCCAAGATCGTCGACGGTAACCCGGTCGCGCAGCGGGCCAAGCAGACTATCGAATTCAAACTGGGGGGAGGCTGATGCGGCGCCTGCAACGGGGGTTAGGCAAAGCGGGGATCGTGCTCGCGCTGGTGCTCGGCGTGGGGGCGCCGGCACTGGCGGGGCCGAGCTCGGTCAGCACCAAGACTTACAAGGAACTCACTGAAATCCAGGAAGTGATGGCGGCGGGGGATACGCGCGGTGCCGTTACGCGCCTGGAAACGCTGCTCGGCGAGGTCGAGGCGGACAGCCTGGACCAGGCGCTGACCCTGCAGACCCTGGGTTACGTGGAGATGTCGCGGGAGGACTTTCCCAAGGCCATCGACTACCTGAAGCGCGCCCTGGGCACCGAGCGCCTGCCGCAGAACGTGGTGTATAACGTCGGCTACATGGTCGCACAGCTGCACGCCGCGCTCGGCCAGTTCGACGAGGCGCTGAGCTTCGCCGAGGACTGGTTCAAGCAGCTCGAGGCGCCCAAGCCCGACCAGTACATGTTCATGGCCAACATCTACGCCCAGGTGAAGCGCTACGCCGAGTCCGCGCCCTACGCGGAGAAGGCGGTGGCGGCCACCGACAAGCCGCGCGAGGCATGGTATCAGCTGCTCACCGCGGACTACTTCGAACTGAAGAAATACCCGGAGGCCACGCGCACGCTGCAGCGCATGGTCAAGCTGTGGCCGGACAAGGGCGCCTACTGGGAGCAGCTGGCCAGCGTGTACATGGTGCAGGACGATCGCAACCACGCCCTGGCCACGCTGAAGATCGCCTTCGACCTCAACGTGCTGGAAAAAGAGAGCACGGTGAAGTCGCTGATCCAGCTGTGCGTGATGCGCGGCATCCCCGAGCACGGCGGCCGCCTGTTGCAGGCGGCGATGGAGCAGGAACTGCTGCCGCGCGACGAGACCTACATGGAAATGCTCGCCCAGGCCTGGGTGGAGGCCCGCGAGCGCGAACGCGCGGTGGCCGCCTACAGCGAGATCGGCGAGACCTTCAACAGCGGTGAGGCCTGGATGAAGGTCGCCAATATCCACGTCGACGCGACCCAGTGGGCGCAGGCGGAAGCGGCGGTGGCCAAGGCCCTGCGCGCGCAGCTGGACGATGACGACAAGGGCAAGGCCTACCTGCTGCTGGGTATCGCCAAGGTCGAGCAGGGCGAGTTCAAGTCCGGCAAGGACGCGCTGCGCAAGGCGCGTACCTTCAAGAAGACCGAGCGCAGCGCGGGCAACTGGATGAATTACGCCGACGAGATGAAGCGCCAGTCCGACTGGCTGGCGGCGAATCGCTGACCCGGCAGCGGCTATACTTCTCCTCCCGATTCACTGACGCAGGCGGCATCAACCTTGGCAACTGGCGGCCCGGTCGCGTTCACCGCTCCCCACGCCGACGTGGCGCGGGCGGCGCACGCCCTGCTCGCCGACGGCGCCAGCGCGGTTGACGCCATGGTCGCCGCCTCGGCGGCCATCGCCGTCGCCTATCCCCATATGAACAGCCTCGGCGGCGACGGCTTCTGGCTGGTCTGCCCGCCGCAGGGCGAACCCATCGCCATTGACGCCTGCGGTTATTCCGCTGCTGCAGCGACACCGCAGTGGTATGCCGAACGCGGTCTCGCGGCAATTCCCGGCCGCGGTGGCGCCGCAGCCCTGTGCATGGGCGGTACCGTCGATGGCTGGCGCGTGGCGCGCGAGGTCGCGGGCGAAGCGGGGCTGGCGGTACGACCCCTGCCCGAGCTGCTCGCCCCCGCGATCGCCATGGCGCGCGACGGTATCGAAGTCACCACAACCCTGGTCGCCGCCTGCGAGAAACTCGCCGCGGAGGACAGCGGCAGCGACGAGTTCCGCCGCCTGTTCCTGCCCGGCGGGGTCGTCCCTGCAGCGGGCGACACGCTGCGTAATCCCGAACTTGGCGATTTCATTGCGACCCTCGCCCGCGAGGGCAGCGAGGCGTTCTACCGCGGTTCGCTGACCGGCACCCTGCAGGCGGGGCTGGCCGCTGCGGGCTCACCGCTGGCGGCGGAAGATTTTGCTGATTACCGCGCCCGGCGCGTCGCCCCATTGCAACTGGATATCGACGGCGCACAGCTGTACAACCTGCCGGCGCCCACCCAGGGCGTGGCCTCCCTGCTGATCCTCGGCATCTACCAGCAACTGCGCGAGCGCCTGCCCCAGGCGCGGGAAGTGGACCGCGTGCACTGCCTGGTCGAGGCGACCAAGCACGCCTTCGCCGTGCGCGATGCACAGGTCTGCGACCCGCAGCACCTTTCCCCCGACTGGGCCGGGCTGCTGCAGGCGGAACACATTGCCGCGCTGGCCGGCGAGGTCGACGGCGAACGCGCCGCACCCTGGCCGCGCGAGGCGGCCCACGGCGACACCGTGTGGATGGGCGCGCTGGATGACCAGGGCTGGATGGTGAGCTTTATCCAGAGCGTGTACTGGGAGTTCGGTAGCGCGGTGGTCATCCCCGGCACCGGGCTGGTGTGGAATAACCGCGGGCTGAGTTTTTCCCTGGACCCGGACCACGTCAATTGCCTGCGCCCGCGCTGCAAGCCCTTCCATACGCTGAACCCCGCCGCCGCGCGTTGCGCCGACGGCCGGCGCATGGTCTACGGCACCATGGGCGGCGAGGGCCAGCCGCAAACCCAGGCGGCGCTGTTCTCGCGCTATTACTGGGAGGACGTGCCGCTGGCCGAGGCCATCGCCGACGGCCGCTGGCTGCTGGGCCGTACCTGGGGCGACAGCGACAACGACCTCAAAATCGAGGAGTCCCTGTTCCGGCGCATCGGCGACGAGCTCGCCGCGCGCGGCCACGCGGTCAAGTGCGTACCGCAGCACGTGGAGATGATGGGCCATGCCGGCGCTATCTGCCTGTCACCGGACGCGTCGGTGGAGGCGGCCAGCGACCCGCGCAGTGACGGCGCCGCGCTGCACAGCGTCGCCGCGGGAGGTGCTGCATGAGCGAGATCCTGGCCCTGCTCGGCGAATGGCTGCCGGTGATCCTCGCCCTGTTGCTGACCGGTGCGATTGCGGGTGTGCTCGCCGGGTTGCTCGGGGTCGGCGGCGGCATCGTCATCGTGCCGGTGCTGTACCTGGTGTTCCAGTCGCTGGGCATGGAACCCGGCTCGGCGATGCTGGTGGCCACCGGCACCTCGCTGCTGACCATCATCCCCACCAGTATTTCCTCCGCCCGCGCCCACCATGCGCGGGGCAATGTCGACACTGCGTTACTGCGCCTGTGGGTAGCGCCCATGGTGATCGCCGTGATCTGCGGCAGCCTGCTGGCGGCGCGCTCCGGCGGCCTGCTGCTCACCGCGATCTTCGGTACCGTCGCGATCCTGGTGGCGCTGAACATGCTGCTGCGCGCCAATGCGCCGGCGGTGTTCCAGAGCCTCCCCGGCGTCCCCGGGCAGATGGGCATGGCGGGCGGTATCGGGTTTTTCTCCGTGATGATGGGCATCGGCGGCGGCACTTTGGGCGTACCCACCATGACCCTGTGCAACGTGCCCACGCACCGCGCCGTGGGTACCGCGGCGGTGTTCGGGCTGGTCATCGCCGTGCCCGGCGCGCTGGTCATGCTGCTGCAGGGCGTCACCCCGGCGGATGCGCCGGCCGGTACCCTGGGCCTGGTCAACCTGCCGGGCTTCGCGGTGATCGTGCCGATGACCACGCTGATGGCGCCGCTGGGTGTGCGCCTGGGCGCGAAGCTCGACGGCGCCACGCTCAAGCGCGTATTCGCGGTGTTCCTGATTATCGTCGGCGTGCGCATGCTGTGGCAGACCTTCGCCTGAGCCGCGCAGCCGCCGCTGCAGACAACGAGACGAGAACATGAAAGGCCAACTTCCGCACACTGGCCCCGAGGAGGGCTTCTCTCCGCCCCAGCGCCTGCTGATGGGCCCGGGGCCGATCAACTGCGACCCGCGCGTGCTGCGCGCCATGTCGCACCAGCTGGTCGGCCAGTTCGACCCGGACATGACGCGTTGCATGAACGAGACCATGCAGCTCTACCGCGGCGTGTTCTGCACACAGAACCCGTGGACCTTCCTCGTCGACAGCACCTCGCGCGGCGGCATCGAGGCCTGCCTGGTGTCGCTGCTGGCGCCGGGCGACCGCGTACTGGTCGGCAACTTCGGCCGCTTCGGCGCCCTGCTGCAGGAGATCGCCGTGCGCTGCGGCGCCGTGGTGCAGACCATCGACGTGCCCTGGGGCGAGGTGCTGCAACCGGAACAGGTGGCCGAGGCCATCGACCGCTTCAAGCCGCGCCTGGTGGCACTGGTGCAGGGCGACACCTCCACCACCATGTGCCAGCCGCTGGCGGAGATCGGCGAGGTGTGTCGCGACAAGGACGTGCTGCTGTACTGCGATGCCACCGCCTCCATCGCCGGCAACCAGTTGCTGGTGGACGAATGGCACCTGGACGCGGTCAGCGTCGGCCTGCAGAAGTGCATCGGCGGCCCCTCGGGCAGCGCGCCGGTCACCCTTGGCGAGGCCGCGGTGGCGGAGATCCGCAAGCGCCACCACGTGGAGAAGGGCATTCTCGCCGCGCACCACGAGGAGGGCGAGGGCGCGCGCATCGCCTCCAACTACTTCGACCTGGCGATGATCATGGATTACTGGGGCGAGGAGCGCCTGAACCACCACACCGAGGCGGCGAGCATGCTGTTCTGCGCCCGCGAGTGTGCGCGGCTGCTGCTGGCCGAGGGGCTGGACAGTGTGATCGAACGCCACCGGGTGAATGGCAAGGCGATGGCCGATGGCCTCGCGGCCATGAACCTGAAGCTGTACGGCGACCAGGCCCACCGCATGAACAACGTGGTCGGCGTGTATATTCCCGAGGGAGTCGACGGCGACAGCGTGCGCAAACAGATGCTGGAGCAGTACGCCATCGAGATCGGTACCTCCTTCGGGCCCCTGCACGGGGTGATCTGGCGCATCGGCGTGATGGGCTACAACGCGCGCCCGGATGCGGTCTTCCTCACCCTGGCCGCCCTCGAGCAGTGCCTGATCGGCGCGCGCCACCCGCTGAGTCCGGGCGCTGCGCGCGCCGCGGCGCTGGCGGCCTATGGCTGAGCCGCGCAGCGCGCCCGGGCCCAACGCCGTTTACGCGGCGGACGCCTGCCTGCCCGGCGCCCAGCGCGTGATGCAGCGCTGTGACCTGCTGGCCACTTACAGCGCCATGCCCAATGCCGTGTCCCGCGGCTACCTGACCGCCGAGCACCAGCAGTGCAACGCCACCGTGCGCGACTGGATGGGCGAGGCCGGCATGCACTGCTGGCAGGACCACGCCGGCAATATCTGGGGACGCCTGCCCTGCGACGACCCAGCGGCGCCGACCGTGATCATCGGCTCGCACCTGGACTCCGTGCCCAACGCCGGCAAGTACGACGGCATTCTCGGCGTGGTGCTGGCGGTGGAGGCGCTCGGCCAGCTGGCCAGCGACGGCCACCGCCTGCCGTTTCACGTCGACCTGGTCGGCTTCGGCGACGAGGAGGGCTCACGCTTCGGCACCACATTGATGGGCAGCCGAGCGGTGGCCGGGCGCTGGAACGACGACTGGCTGAAGCTCACCGATGTCGACGGCATCACCCTGGAATCCGCGCTGCTCGAGTTCGGTTGCGACACCGCCGCTATCGGCGCCTGCGACCGCAGCGGCGAGGCCCTGCACGCCTACCTCGAGGTGCACATCGAGCAGGGGCCGCTGCTCGAGGAAAAACACCAGCCCCTGGGCGTGGTCACCAGCATCGCCGGCGCGCGGCGTTTCGTGGTCAATATCCGCGGCCGCGCCGGCCACGCCGGCACCGTGCCCATGGACATGCGCCAGGATGCACTGGTCGCCGGCGCCAGCGCGGTGTCGCTGGTGGAAAGTACCGCGCGGCACTATGAGATCGTCGCCACCGTGGGCGCGCTGCAGTGCTGGCCCGGTGCACCCAACGTGATCGCTGGCGATTGCCGCCTGACCATCGACATCCGCTCCGGCCGCGACCAGACCCGCGACCTTGCGCTGGCGCAGTTGCAGGAGGAGATCGACGCCATGGTGAAGGCGCGCAAAATGCAGGTGGAGTGGACCGAGACCCACAACGCCTCGGCGGTCAGTTGCGCCAGCCACCTGCAGCGCACCATGGAGGACGTGCTGCAGGACATGGGCCTGACGCCGGTGTCGCTGGTCAGCGGCGCCGGCCATGACGCCATGAGTTTCGACGGTATCACCGACATCGGCATGCTCTTCGTGCGCTGTGCCGGCGGTATCAGCCACCACCCGGCCGAGAGTGTCGAGGTGGGCGATGTCGGCGCTGCGGGCGCCGCACTGATGAACACGCTGCTGGCGATGGCGCGGCAGTACCAACAGGTGGGGGAGTCCGGCAATGGGTGAAAGTTGGTTTGAATCCGGCCGGCGGGCCATCGGTGCGCGGTCCGCGCGCAATGGGTGCGACCGCGGCGGGCTCACGTTCGCGGCGCTCGGCCTGTGCGGCGCGCTGCTCGGCGCAGCGGTGCCGGGCCAGGCCGCGACACCGGTAATCTTCGACAACGACATGGCCATCGACGACTGGTCCGCGCTGCTCTACCTGGCGCGCGAGCCGGCGGTGGAACTGCTCGCGGTTACCGTGGCCGGCAGCGGCGAGGCCCACTGCGCCCCCGCCGAGCGCAACGCCCTGGCCCTGCTCAAACTGGAAGGGCTGGATGCCGAGGTGCCGGTGAGCTGTGGCGACCCCTGGCCCCTGGACGGCTACTTCGTGTTTCCGGTGCCCTGGCAGGAGGACATGGATATTCTTTCCGGCGTCAAAATTCCCGACAGCGAGCAGGCCCCGGACCCGCGCCACGCGGTGGAATTGATCCACGACACCCTGCAGGCCAGCGAAGAGCCCGTGGTCCTGCTCGCCACCGGGCCGATGACCAACATCGCCCAGTGGCTGCAGCGCTACCCTGAGGACCGCGCGAAGGTCAGCCGCGTGGTGATCATGGGCGGCTCGCTGCACGTGCCCGGCAACATCCTGGTGCCCGGGTTTACCGACGGGCACCCGAACCGCAAGGCGGAGTGGAACTTTTACGTCGACCCGCTGGCGGCGGACATCCTGCTGCGCTCCGGCCTGCCGGTGGAAATGGTCGGGCTGGACGTCACCAACACGGTGCGCGTGACCGCGGAGTTCGCGGCGGATTTCAAGCGCCGCGCCAATAACCCCTCCGCGCATTTCTGGGACGCGATTCTCGACAAGAACGACTGGTTCATCGCCTCCGGCGAGTACTATCTTTGGGATGTGCTGGCGGCGCTGGCGGTGACCGACCGGGCGACCTATTGCGGCAGCGAGCCGATGCCGCTGGCGGTCGCCCACGGCGCCACCGAATCGCCCTGGGAGCCCGGTTCCGACCGCAGCATGCCGGCGCAGCGCTGGGACGGCGCACCGCGCCAGGACCTCGACGCCGAGAGCGCGGGCGCCGTGCTCGTCGCCGCGGACGGTCCGCCGATCGCTGTCTGCCTGCGCACCGACGGCGACGCCGCGTTCGAGCGCTTCACCCAGGTGCTGACCAGTGCACCGCCCGCGGGCAAGGGCGAGTGAGTCGCCTTAGCCCATGCCGCGCAGCTGTGCTGCGAGGTCTTCCAGCGGCAGTGTGTCCGCCTCGGGTAGTTCCAGTGCCTGCACCAGGTTGATCCGCGAAGGCGACACAGAGTCCCGCGCCTGGCCCAGGTCCCAGCGCAATTGCGCGAGCAGCCAGAATTCAGCCGGGTAGGCGCTGGCGGTCAGGCGTTCCAGTAGCAGCGCCATTTTCGGCGTGATATTGCGCTTGCCCTTGACCAGTTCGTTGACCGGCTGCGGCTGGTTGAAGCCCAGGTGACGCGCCAGCTGCGACTGCGAGAGCCCGCTGGGGGCGAGCACCAGCGACTCCAGCAGCCCGCCGGGATGGGCGACAGCGGCGGGCTTACTCACTGCGGCCCTCGGTCACCGCAAGCGGGCCGGCCGGCTTGCGCTCGAGCAGGTGCCGGTAGCCGCCGATGAAGGACGCGAGGTCGGTGGCGCTGTGCGGCATCCACACGACGTTGTCGTTCTTGGCCATGCGGTCTATCGATTCCATGTAGCGGATGCCGACCAGGTAGTCGGCGAAATCGTCCTGCATGACCTCCTTGACCAGCTGCAGCTTGCGCTGCTCCGCCAGGGCCAGGCGCTCGATGGCCTCGGCCTCGCCCTGGGCCTCGAGGACGAACGCGCGCTGCTCACCCTCGGCGGT
This sequence comes from Mangrovimicrobium sediminis, assembly GCF_004745945.1. Lineage (GTDB taxonomy): Bacteria > Pseudomonadota > Gammaproteobacteria > Pseudomonadales > Halieaceae > Mangrovimicrobium > Mangrovimicrobium sediminis. The sequence goes on from NZ_SRLE01000005.1 coordinate 66,394, forward strand.
GGCGACCCTGGCGTCGCGCTCACCCTCGGCGCGCAGCACCTCGGCGCGCTTGAAACCCTCTGCCTCGGTCACCCGGGCGCGGCGCTCGCGCTCCGCCTTCATCTGCTGTTCCATGGCGGTGAGCACGTCGACCGGCGGGATGATGTCCTGCACTTCCACCCGGTTCACCTTGATCCCCCAGGACTGGGCGGCCGCGCCGATGGTCTCCACCAGGCTGGCATTGATCTTCTCGCGCGAGGTGAGGGTGTCGTCGAGGTCCATTTCGCCGATCACGTTGCGCAGCGTGGTCTGGGTCAGGGTTTCCAGGGCGATGGGCAGGTTCTCGATCTCGTAGACCGCGTCGCGCGCCACGGTAATCTGGAAGTACACCACGGCGTCGACCTGGATGCCGACGTTGTCGCGGGTGATCACCGACTGCGAGGGGAAGTCGTAGACCTGTTCGCGCAGGTCGAGGTTGGTGATGGTGGTCACCACGAAGAATTTCTCCCCGTCCTGCTTGTGGGTGCGGCGCCAGGGAATCTGCCGCGGCTGGTCGATCACCGGGATGATGATGTTCAGGCCCGGCTCCAGTGTCTTGTGATAGCGGCCCAGGCGCTCGATCATCATCACCGACTGCTCGGGCACGATGCGGATGCCCTTGACCAGCAGGATGACGACGAACAGCGCGACAAAACCGAGGATGATGATTGCGGCGAATGGCATGGGGTTCTCCCTAGCGTGCTACACGCTTGACGATAAGTGTTGAGGTGCGCACGTCGACCACCTCGGCGAGGTCGCCGTCCATGAGGTCGTCGGTACTCTCCAGTTCCCAGCGCGAGTCGCGGAACACCGTGTAGTAGCCGCCGCCCAGCGCGGGGCTGTCCATCACCGTGACCTGTTTGCCGAGCATGCCGTGCACGCCGAAGCGTGGCCGGTCCCCGCGCATGAAGGTGCGCAGGGCGATGGGGCGGATGGCGACGAAGAACAGCAGGGCACCGGCGCAGTAGCCCGCCAGCGCCCAGCCCAGTTCGCCGCTGAGGTAATGCCCCAGGGCGGCGGTCAGGGCGCCGAAGCCGAGTCCGGCGAGCACGAAGCCCGAGACGAAGATTTCCGCGGTCAGCAGGACCACGGCGAGGATGATCCACAGGTGCCAGGGGCTGAGTCCCAGAAGGGTCATATGAATACACCTTACATATGTAACATGTAAGCGATAATACCTTAAGCATGGCCCATGTCAAACGGCGGCGCCGGCCCGTCACGCTTGTACCGCTTGCGCGCTCTGCCTACCATCGGCGCCATGCCCGAGCCTGACTCACACAGCGCACCGCGCAAGATCATCCACATCGACATGGATGCCTTCTTCGCCAGCGTCGAACAGCGCGACAACCCCGAGTTGCGCGGCCGCCCGGTCGCCGTCGGCGGCAGCGCCGCGCGCGGTGTGGTGGCCGCCGCCAGCTACGAGGCGCGCGCCTTCGGCGTGCGTTCGGCGATGCCTTCGGTGACGGCGAAACGGCGCTGCCCTGAGCTGCTTTTCGTCAAGCCGCGCTTCGAGGTGTACCGGGCGGTGTCACAGCAGATTCACGCCATCTTCGCCCGCTACACGCCGCTGATCGAACCGCTGTCACTGGACGAGGCCTACCTCGATGTCTCCGCGGACCTGCGCGGTGTCGGCAGCGCCACGCGTATCGCCCAACTGATCCGCGCGCAGATCCGCGAGGAGACCGGACTCACCGCCAGTGCCGGCGTCAGCTACAACAAGTTCATCGCCAAGATCGCCTCGGACCAGAACAAGCCCGATGGCATCTGCGTGGTACGCCCGGAGCAGGGCGCGGCCTTTGTCGCCGGCCTGCCGGCGCGGCGCTTCTACGGCGTGGGGCCGAAGACCGCGGAGAAAATGGCGGGCCTGGGGATTCACACCGGCGCCGACCTGCGCGAGTGCGAGCTCGCTTTCCTGGTCGAGCACTTCGGCAAGTCGGCACAGTACCTCTACCACGCCAGCCGCGGCGTCGACCACCGCGCGGTGAAACCGGACCGCACGCGCAAGTCGATCGGCGCGGAGCGCACCTACGGCGAAGACCTGCAGGCGGAGGATGCGCTGCGCGCGGCGCTGGACGGGATTGTCGATATTCTCTGGGCGCGGGTGGAGAAACAGGCCTCGCGCGGGCGCACCGTCACCCTCAAGCTCAAGTACAACGACTTCCGCCAGATTACCCGTGCGCGCTCGCTGGACGCCCCGGTGACCTCGCGCGAACAACTGGCCGCGATCGGCCAGCAATTACTCGGGGATCAGTTGCCGGTGGAGCGCGGGGTGCGCCTGCTGGGGCTGGCGGTGTCCAGCCTCGACAGCGGTGACGAGGTCGCCACCCCTGCCGCGGCTATCGCCGAACCGGCCCCACGCCAGGGGCGCTTCGAGTTCTGACGGCGAACCTGCCGGAATTGCCCGTACAGCGGGTCAGTCGCCACTCGCTCCCCGTCCCCAGGATTGAAAGGTGTCCGCAACGCGGCCTGCTATGCTTCGCCTTTCATCCAACCCGAGTGAGAGGCAGGTATGAATACCCCACTGAATCCGGTCGCCCGGCTTGCGGAACTATCGCTGGAGCCATTCAGCCGCGGCGAGCACTGGGCCTCGCAGGACGCGCCGCTGGGCGAGCGTCTCGCGCTGACCCAACTCGGCGCCTGCTACATCGAGGTTCAACCCGGGCGGTCCAGTTGTCCCTGCCACGTCCACCACAACGAGGACGAGTTGTTCGTCATCCTCGAGGGCGAGGCGGAGTACCGCTTCGGCGAACATCGCTACGCGGTGCGCGCCGGCGACGTCCTCGGAGCTCCGCGCGGCGGACCGGAGTACGCGCACAAGCTGACCAACACCGGCAGCGGTACGCTGAGGTACCTGGCGGTGTCGTCCAAAGCGGACACGGAGATTTGCGAGTATCCGGATTCTGGTAAGTTTGCTGTCTTCGGCCGGCGTAAGATCGGCTCGCGCGATCGATTGCGTTTTATTGGCCGCGAAGCCGATGGCCTGGACTACTGGGACGGGGAGCCCGGCGCCTAATTGAAGCCCTGCACCTGGGCCCGCTCGCGCAACCGCGCAGCGGCTTCCCGGTGACGCGCCTTCAACGCGCCGAGGTCCACGCCGGGCACGGCGCCGTCGGTCACGCACCACTCGCCGTTGATCATCACGTGCTTGGCCTGGGACGCGCCGCAGGTGACCAGCGCCAGCAGCGGGTCGCCGGCGCCGGAAAAGCGCAGGGCGCCGAGTTCGAACAGGGCGAGGTCGGCCATGTTGCCGGGGCGCAGGCTGCCCAGGGCCGAGCGGCCGAGGACCCGCGCGCCGCCGCGCGTCGCCCAGCGCAGGGCATCGCCGACCGAAACGCTGGCGCTGCCGTAGTGCAGGCGTTGCAGCAAAAAGGCCTGGCGCACCTCCTCCATGAGGTTGGAGTGATCGTTGGAGGCCGAGCCGTCCACGCCCAGCCCGACCGGCGCACCGGCACCCTCCAGGTCGAGTACCGGGCACAGGCCCGAGGCGAGGATCATGTTCGAGGAGGGACAGTGGCAGATGCCGACACGGGCGGCGCCGAGCCTGGCGATTTCGCTCTCCTCGAAGTGAATGCCGTGGGCCAGCCAGACGTCATCCCCCATCCAGCCCAGTTCCTCCAGGTGGTCCAGCGGCCGCCGGCCGAAGTTCTCAAGGCAGAAGCGGTTTTCGTCCTCGGTCTCGGCCAGGTGGGTGTGCAGGCGCACGCCGCTCTTGCGCGCCAGGTGCGCGGTCTCGTGCATGAGTTCAGCGCTGACCGAGAACGGTGAGCAGGGCGCGAAGGCGATCTGCACCATCGCATCCTCACTGCGCTCGTGGTATTCGCGCACCAGTCGTGTGCAATCTTCGAGGATGACCTGCTCGTCCTGCACCACGCTGTCCGGCGGCAGCCCGCCGCGCGACTCGCCCAGGCTCATCGAGCCGCGGGTCAACACCACGCGCATGCCCAGGCGGCGGGCGACAGCGACCTGGATGTCGATGGCGTTGGCGAAGGCGTCGGCGAACAGGTAGTGGTGGTCCGCGGCCGTGGTGCAGCCCGACAACAACATTTCGGTGAGGGCCAGCTCGGTGGCCGCGGCGATGCTCTGTTCGTCCATCTGCGCCCACACCGGGTAGAGCGCGCGCAGCCAGTCGAACAACTCGCGGTCCTGGGCTGCGGGCAGGGCCCGGGTGAGGGTCTGGTAGAAGTGGTGGTGGCAGTTGATGAGGCCCGGCAGCAGCACCAGGCCGTCGGCGTCGAGGCGATCGTCGAAGGCGCGCGGCGTGCTGCCCGCGGGTACGCATTCGAGAATGCGCTTGCCGGCCACCACCACGCCGCCGCGACAATCGACGTCGATGTCGGGGCTATAGGCCGCCGCCGGGTTGGCGATCCACAGGCGCTTGGCAGCCATTGCTTCGCCCCGCGTTCAGCCGGTGCGCCGCTGCTGCGACTTGCCGACCGGGAGTTCCAGGCCGCAGCCGCGCAGGATCATGCCGCTGATGAAGTCGGCGATATGCGCGATCATCTCCGGTTCGTATTCGGCGTGGTTCATGATGGTCAGCACCTGGGTATCGAAGTCCGCGTAGTGCTGGGTCGACGACCAGATGAGAAAGATGAGCTGCACCGGGTCCACCGGCGCCATGCGGCCCTGTTCGATCCAGATGTTCAGGAAGTTGGCCTTCTCGCGCACCCAGGTGCGCATCTCGGTGCGGATGTATTCGCGCAGGAAAGGCGCGCCCTGGATGATCTCCATGGCAAACACCTTGGAGGCTTCCGGGTGAGTGAAGGCGAGTTCCACCTTCTTGCGGATGAACATGTCCAGCACCTCGGCCGGGTCGGCGTCGGCGTCCACCGTGTCCAGGTAGTCGTTCCACAGGTGGATGATGTTATCGAGCACCGCCAGGTAGAGGTTGTGCTTGCTGCTGAAATAGTAGTGGATACTGGGCTTGGCGACACCGGCGCGGTCGGCGATCTTCTGCGTGGTGGTGCCGCGATAGCCGTTCAGCGCGAACTCCTGTTCCGCAGCCTTGAGGATGATCTGGAAGTTGTGGTCGCGAATCTTTCCGGGCTTGTACGGCCCGCGCTTCGCAGTGCCGTTGCGTGATTCTTTCCGTGTCGCCATTGTGCTTCCTTATGACAGCGTCAAACGCGGGGCCGCGGCTGGCTGCTCGGCCCGTTGCAGCCGGCGTCCACGCGAATGCGGTGGCCGCCAGGCCGTGACTGGTGGTTTAATAACATGCGAGAAAAATGCCAGTTTTTGACCGCGGTGCAGTCGAATGTTCCGTATGTCACCGAGCGATACCCGGAGGCCCGCATGACCGCTTATGTCATCGTCGATAACGATGTCATCGATCCAGAACCCTACCGAGAATACCTGCGTCTCATTACACCCACGGTAGAGCGCTACGGCGGGCGCTACCTGGTGCGCGCCGGCAGGATTCACCTGCACGACACCGACTGGGCACCCGGGCGCATGGTGGTCATCGCCTTCGACGATGCCGCCGCCGCGCGCCGCTGGGTGGAGGCGGAGGACGTAGCGCCGATTCACGCCATGCGCCGCCGTCACGCCCATTCCCGGCTGGTCGTCATCGAGGGTGTGGATGTGGCTGGGGATGAACCGGGCGTGGAGGGCGCGGCATGAACGACGACACCTTCGCGCGCTGGCTGTGCGCCATGCCCAAGGCCGAGCTGCACCTGCATATCGACGGCAGCCTGCAGCCGGAGCGGCTGCTGCAGCTGGCGCGCAAGAACGGCGTCAGCCTGCCCTACACGAGCATCGAGGCGGTCGAGGCCGCCTACGACTTCGCCGACCTGCAGAGCTTTCTCGACCTCTACTACCTCGGCGCCTCGGTGCTGCGCGAGGAGGAGGACTTCTACCATCTGATGATGGACTACCTGCTGCGCTGTAAAGCGCAGAACATCGTGCACGCGGAGATCATGGTCGAGCCGCAGACCTACGCCGCCCAGGGCGTGGCCATGGCGACGATCATGGCCGGATTCAGGCGCGCCATCGATGAGGCGCGCGCGGGCTGGGGCCAGTCGGTGCTGCTTATCCTCAGCCTGCTGCGCCACCTGCCCGAGGACGACGCGCTGGCCACCCTGGCCGCCGCGGATGCCTTCCGCGAGGACTTCGTCGCCATCGGCCTGGCCAGTTCCGAGCGCGACTTCCCGCCGGAGGGTTTCGCGCGGCTGTACGCCGCGGCGCGCGAACGCGAGTACGCGCTCACTGCCCACGCCGGCGAGGAGGGCCCGGCGGCCAACCTGCGCACCGCCCTGGACCTGCTCGGCGTGCAGCGCATCGATCACGGTGTGCGCTGCGTCGACGATCCGGCGCTGGTGGCGGAGCTGGCGCGCCGCCAGGTGCCGCTCACCGTCTGCCCGCTGTCCAACGTGCGCCTGTGCGTGTTCGAGAGCATGGCCCAGCACAACATCCTGCAACTGCTCGAGGCCGGGGTGATGGTCACCGTCAATTCCGACGACCCGGCCTACTTCGGCGGTTACCTCAACGAGAACTTCCTCGCCCTCGCGCAGCACCTGGACCTTGGCCGCGAGCAGGCGAAGACCCTGCTGCACAACAGCTTCGCCGCGAGCTTCCTGCCCGCGCGGGAGCAGCAGCGTTTGCGCGAACAGCTGACCCAGGCCTGCGCTGCCCACTAGTTGGGCACGCCGCCGATAATTCCCTCCAGCAGCCACTCCATCGCGATCAGCGCGTCGTCCGCGGGAATCGCGCCCGCGGCGACCCGCTCCTGTCCGCTGCTGTCCTTAAGCGGCCCGCGCCAGACATTGAGCTCGCCGTCGAGCATGCGCTGGCGTTCGGCGGCCACCGCGGCGCGAATGTCTTCCGGTACTTGCGGCCCCCAGCCCACCAGTTGCGTGGCGTCCTCCTCGACGCCGACCCAGTCGACGTTGGAGGTCCAGGTGCCGTCGATCACCGACTGCACCTTGCGCTTGTAGATGGGGAACCAGTTGTGGGCGATGCTCACCAGGTGGTGTTGCGGCGCATAGGCGCTGCGGTCGGTCTGGTAGCCCACCGACCACACGCCGGCCTGCTCCGCGGCCTGGATCGCCGCGGCGGTTTCCGTGTGGTGGGTGATGACGTCGGCGTTGCGCGCGATGAGCAGGTCCGCCGCCTCGCGCGAGCGGCCGGCGTCGCTCCAGGTGTTGATCCACACCACCTCGACGGTGATGTCCGGGCGCGCGGCGCGCGCGCCGATGGTATAGGCGTTGATACCGCGCAGCACTTCCGGGATCGGGAACGAGCCGACATAGCCCAGGCGCCCGGTCTTGCTGGCCAGGGCCGCGGCGTAGCCGGCCAGGTAGCGGCCCTGGTAGGCGCGGATCTGGTAGGTGCCGAGGTTGCGCGCGGTGGTGTAGCCCGAGGCGTGCTCGAACTTCACCTTCGGAAAACGCCTGGCCACGCGCACCGCCGAGTTCATGAAGCCGAAGGAGGTGGCGAAGACCAACTGGTTGCCGTCGCGCGCGAGCTTGGTCATCACCCGCTCGGCATCGCCGCCCGGCGGCACCCCGTCCAGCGCGGTGGTAACGATACGCTCGCCGAAATACGCTTCCAGTTCCTTGCGCGCCAGTTCGTGGGACAGGGTCCAGCCGCCCTGGCCCACCGGGTTCTCGTGCATGAAGGCGACCTTGACCGGCGCCTGGGCGCCGGCCAGGGCGGGCAGCAGCATGGCGGCGGCGAGCAGTCGGCGAAGCAGTGGGGAGCGGTGTTTGCGCATATCAGTCTTCCGGTGAAAAGTTCTGGCCCAGTCCGGGCGGTGATTGGTAACGGCCGAAATCGCGCTGCCGCGAGAGCAGTACCAGCGCCGCGATACATAACAGGTAGGGCGCCATGGCCAGCATCTGGCCGGGCAGGCCGATACCGGTGCCCTGCAGCAGCAGGTTGAGGATGCCCGCCATGCCGAACACATGCGCGGCGACCAGCACCAGGCCGGTGCGCCAGCCGGCGAGTACCACCAGGGCGAGGGCGATCCAGCCGCGCCCGGTGGTCATGCCCTCGGTCCACAGCGGAGTGTAGGCCAGCGACAGGTAGGCGCCACCGAGGCCGGCCATGAGGCCGCCGGCGCAGGCCATCAGCGCGCGCACCCGGCGCACCGGCAGGCCCAGGCGGTGGGCCACCGCCGGGTCTTCGCCGACGGCGGTGATGATCAACCCGGCGCGGCTGCGGTGCAGCAGCCAGTAGCTGGCCAGGGCCAGCAGCCAGGCCAGGTAGAGCAGCCAGTCCTGGGCGAACAGCGCCTGGCCGAACAGCGGGATGTCCGCCAGTAGCGGCACCGCCAGCGGGGCGATGCCGTCGATCGAACTGCCCACGTAGTCCTCGCCGAGGAAGGCGCTGAGACCGGTGCCGAAGATGGTCATGGCCAGCCCGGTGGCGACCTGGTTGGTCTGCAAAAGCAGTGTGAGCAGGGCGAACAGCGCGCCGCAGGCCAGGCCGGTGCCGGCCGCGGCGAGCACGCCGAGGGCGGGACTCTGGCTCTCGCTGGCGGCGATGAAACCGACCACCGCCCCCATCAGCATCATTCCCTCCTGGCCGAGGTTGAGCATGCCGCTGCGCTCGGCGAGCAACACGCCCAGCGCGCAGTAGAGCAGGGGGATGCCGGCGCGCAGGGTGGAAAACGCCAGGGTGGCGAACAGCTCGGCGTCCACGGCTCAGCGCTCCCCCGCCAGGGCCGGCGCGGCGCCGGGCAGGCGCAGCCGGTGGTTGATGAGGAAGTCCGCCGCCAGCAGGTAGAACAACAGCATGCCCTGGAACATCTGGGTGATGGAGCGCGGCAGGCCGAACTCGATCTGCAGGTTCTCGCCGCCGATGAAGGTGAGTGCGAAGAGCAGGCCGGCGAGCACGATACCCACCGGATGGTTGCGGCCGAGGAACACCACGATGATGGCGGAGAAGCCGTAGCCCGCGGACAGGTGCGGGGTGACCTGACCCACCGGGCCGAGCACCTCGAAGGCCCCGGCCAGCCCGGCCAGCGCGCCGCAGGCGGCGAGCACGAACCACAGCAGGACGCGTGAACTGAAGCCGGCGTAGCCCGCGGTGCGCGCGCTTTCGCCAAACACCCGCACCTGGAAGCCGAGCAGGCTGCGCGCCATCAGCAGCCACAGCCCGGCCGCGGCCAGCAGCGCTATAGGCAGGCCGATATGCACGCGGTAGTCCGGGTGCAGGGTGGGCAGCAGCAGTTCCTCCACCAGCAGCGCGGACTCCGGGAAGTTGAAGCCTGCGGGGTCCTTGAGCGGGCCGTGCACCGCCCACAGCAGCAATTGCAGGGCGATGTAGTTGAGCATGATGCTGGTGAGGATTTCACTGCAGTCGAAGCGGTCGCGCAGCAAGGCGACGATCCCCGCCCAGGCAGTGCCGGCAAGCATACCGGCGACACTCGCGCCGAGCAGCGCCCAGCCGAAGCCGGCGGAGAACTCGTTGCAGGCCAGCGCCACCACCCCGCCGCCGAGGGCGCCGAGGATGAACTGCCCCTCCGCGCCGATATTCCACACCCGCGCGCGAAAGCACAGGGACAGGCCCACCGCGCACAGCAGCAGCGGCGTAGCCTTCAATAACAACTCGCTGATCCCGTACAGGTCACGCACCGGGGCGATGAAGAATGCGTACATGACCGCCGCCGGCGGTTGCCCGAGCCCGGCGAAGATCGCGGCGCCGGTCAGCCCGGTGGCCACCAGCGCCAGCAGCGGCGACAGGACCTGCATGCGCCGCGAGGGGGCGGCACGGCGCTCTATGCGCATGCGCCACTCCTTTGCGGACTGCTGCCACCCGCGCCGGTCATCCACTGCCCGAGCAGGTCGCGGTCGACCTCGGCGGTGGGAAGCTGGGGCGACAAACGGCCATCGCACAGGGCGCCGAGCCGGTCGCACAGGCGGTACAGTTCCTCGGTGTCCTCCGACAGCAGCAGGATGGCCATGCCGGCGTTGCGCGCCGCGGCCAGCGCCGCGTGGATGTTAGCCTGGGCGCCGGGGTCCACGCCCCAGGTGGGGTTGTAGCAGACCAGCACACGCGGCGCGCCGGCCAGCTCGCGGCCGACCAGGAATTTCTGCAGGTTGCCGCCGGACAGCTGCCGCGCCTGCGCCGCCGCGGAGGGCGCGCGCACCGCGGCGTCCTGTATCAGTTGCGTGGCCAGGGCGGCGACGCGGCCCCAGTGCAGCCAGGGGCCGCTGTGGCAGGCCGCGTCGTCGTAGTGGGAGAGCAGGTAGTTCTCGTCCAGGGTCAGGCCCGCGGCGGCGGCGTGGTGCAGGCGGTCCACCGGCAACACGCGAATACCGCGGCGGCGGCGCTGGCGCACGCCGCTGCGGCCAAGGTCCTCGCCGTCCAGCCACAGGCTGCCGGCGCTGGGCCGGATCTCCCCGGCCACCACCGCGGCCAGCGCTTCCTGGCCGCTGCCGGAAACCCCCGCGATGCCGAGGATCTCGCCGCTGGCCAGGCTGAGGTCGATGTTCTCGAGTCGCCCGCGGCGCTGGCCGGGCAGTTGTGCGCAGATCCCGCGCAGTTGCAGGGCGGTGGCGCCGGGCGGCGCTGCGGCCCGCGCCAGCTGTGCCGGCGGCGGCTCGCCGCCGAGCATCAGGCGGGTGATATCCGCATCGCTGCTGCCGGCCAACTCGAGGCGGCCGGCGACGCGGCCGCCGCGCAGTACGGTGGCCTCGCGGCACAGGGCGCGCGCCTCGTCCAGCTTGTGGGTGATGAACAGCACAGAACAGCCGCGCTGCGCCAGCTTGCGCAGGATGGCTACCAGCTGTTCGACCTCCGCCGGCGTGAGCACCGAGGTGGGTTCGTCGAGAATCAGCAGTTTCATGTCCTGCAGCAGGCAGCGCAGGATCTCCACGCGCTGCATCTCCCCCGGGGAGAGCAGGCCGACGCGCACATCCAGCTCGATGCGCAGGTCGAAATCGCCGAGCACCTGCGCCAGGCGCTGCTCGTCGAGGTCGGGGTAGGCGAGTTGCAGGTTCTGGCGTACGCTGAGGGTGCGCAGCAAGGAGAAGTGCTGGAACACCATGCCGATGCCCAGGCGCCGCGCGGTGCCGGGGTCGCTGACGCTGACTTCCCGGCCCTCCCACACGATGCTGCCACTGTCCGGTTGCAGCACGCCGTAGAGCAGTAGCATCAGCGTGCTCTTGCCGGCGCCGTTCTCGCCGAGCACCGCGTGAATCTCGCCGGGGCGCAGGCGCAGGTCTATGCTGTCGTTGGCCACGACTGCGCCGAAGCGCTTGCCAATGCCGACGAGTTCGAGTCGAACCGGGGGCGTCATTTTATGATCGTTTGGTCAAGTTTTGTCATGCCGGGTTTCGGCGGCTGCCCGAACCCGCGGTATCCCTGCCGCAGTAATACAGGCGGTTCAGCAATTACCATGCCACCCCGCGCGCCCCGGCGTCGCGCTTTTCCCGCTCTGACGGAAAAGCTGTCCATTTGGTCTAATATTTGCAAAGAAGCGGAATGCCGCGCTGCGGTACCGCGAAGTCACGAGGAGGCCCGGTGGAGTTTTATCTGAACGGAGAGTTGCAACAATGCACCGGCGTCGATGCCAATATGACGCTGCTGCGCTACCTGCGCGAGCGGCTCGGCAAGGTGGGTACCAAGGAGGGCTGCGCCTCCGGCGACTGCGGCGCCTGTACCGTGCTCATAGCGGATGCCGACGACACCTCGCCGCAGGCTATCAACAGCTGTATATGCCTGCTGGGCTCGGTGCAGGGGCGGCAGGTGCTGACCGTCGAGGGTCTGGAGCAGGACGGCGAACTGCACCCGGTTCAGCAGGCCATGGTCGACTGCCACGGCTCCCAGTGCGGCTTCTGTACCCCCGGTTTCGTGATGTCCCTGGCGGGACTCTACCAGCGCAGCCTGGCGCAGGGCGGCGAGACACCCGGGCGCCACGCGATCACCGATTGCATCGCCGGCAACCTGTGCCGCTGCACCGGTTACCGGCCGATTGTCGAGGCCGGCCAGCGCATGCTTACGTATCCGCAGCGGGGCATTTTCAATGAGCCGGCGACCCAAACTGGTGCGCCGGACCGGGATGACCGGCAGCCGCTGGTCGGCGGCGCCCAGCGTTACTACCAGCCGCGCTCGCGCTCCAACCTGCGCGCGATTCTCGCCGTGGAGCCGGGGGCGACCCTGGTCGCCGGCGGCACCGACCTCGCCCTGGAGATCACCCAGCGCTACCGCGAGTTTGAGGTGCTGGTGGATATCTCGGCGATCGACTCGCTGGCCACCATCGGCGAGGAGGACGGCTATATCCGCATCGGCGCCGGCGTGCGCTATCACCAGCTGATGGGCCACCCGTTGCTGGCCTCGACGCCGCTGGACGGCCTGCTGGCGCGACTCGGCTCGGAGCAGGTGCGCAATCGCGGCACCATTGGCGGCAACCTCGCCAACGGCTCGCCCATCGCCGACATGCCGCCGGTGCTGATGGCCTGGGGCGCCGACGTCGAAGTGGTCAACACATTGGGTGAGCGCACCCGCTACCCGGTAGAGGATTTCTACCTGGATTACCGGCAGACGCGACTGCAGGCCGGCGACTATATCGAGGCGGTGTATATCCCCATGCACCTGTCCCGCGCGCCGCATCGTTTCTACAAGCTGAGCAAGCGCTTTGAGGACGACATCTCCTCGGTGATGTGCGCGGTGAGTATGACTCTCGATGGCGGCTATGTGCTGGGAGTGCGTATCGCCTATGGCGGCATGGCCGCGGTGCCGCGCCGCGCCTCCGCTGCCGAGCAGCAGTTGCTCGGCGCGCAACTCACCGACGCGGTGATCGACAACGCCTGTACCAGCCTCGACAACGAGTTCCAGCCGCTGTCCGACGTGCGCGCCAGCGCGGTATACCGCCTGGACATGGCCGCCGCCCTGCTGCGCCGCGCCCTGCGCGCGCTGCGCGATGGCGATGCGCCGGACGTGTTCGAACTCGGGGAGGTGTCCCATGCGTAAGCTGACCCCGGCGTATAACCCCAACGCCCCGGCGGTAGACCCGGTCGGCAAGTCGCTGCCGCAGGATTCCGCCGCGCGGCATGTCGCAGGCTCCGCGGTGTATGTCGACGACATGCCCGCCTACCCGGACCAGTTGCACGTCGCCGTCGGCGTTTCCAGCCACGCCCACGCCCGCGTGCTGGGCATGGCGCTGGATGCGGTGCGCGCCGCGCCCGGCGTGGTCGACGTCGTGGTGCAGGCGGATATTCCCGGCAGCGCGGATATCTCGCCCGTGTTCGACGGCGACCTGCTGCTGGCGGGAGACACCGTTCACTACGTGGGCCAGCCGCTGTTCGCAGTGGCCGCCACCAGCCTGGAGGCGGCACAGCGCGCCGTGCAACTGGCGCAGGTGGACTACGAGCCACTGGTGCCGCGCCTGGAAGTAACCGAGTCGCTGGCGGCGGAGGATTTCCTGCTGCCCACCCGTCGCTCGCGGCTGGGCGACCCGGAGGCGGCGCTGGCCGCTGCGGCGATGACCCTGAGCGGCGAGATGGCGGTAGGCGGGCAGGAGCATTTCTACCTGGAAGGACAGGTGGCGCTGGCCGTGCCGGACGAGGTCGGCGTACAGATCTACAGCTCCAGCCAGCACCCCGCCGAGGTACAGAAACTCGCCGCGGAGGTGCTCGACCTGCCGCTGCACGCGGTGACCGTGCAGGTGCGCCGCATGGGCGGCGGTTTCGGCGGCAAGGAGTCGCAGCCCGCCGCACTGGCCTGCCTCGCCGCGCTGTTCGCCCGGCGCACCGGCCGCTCCGTGCGCTACCGCATGCCACGCTGGGCCGACATGGTGCAGACCGGCAAGCGGCACCCTTTCTGGAACCGCTATACCGTGGGCTTCGACGAGAGCGGCGTGATCCAGGCCCTGGTCATGGATGTGGCCGGTAACTGCGGTTGTACCGCGGACCTCTCCGACGGCATCGTCGACCGCGCTGCCAACCACGCGGACAACGCCTATTTCCTGAAGAACGCCGCGGTGACCGGCTACCGCTGTCGCACCAACATGGTCTCGCACACGGCGTTCCGCGGTTTCGGCGCGCCCCAGGGCATCGTGACCACCGAGGCGTTCATGGACGACATCGCGCGCCGGGTGGGCATGGACCCCCTCGACGTGCGCAAGGCCAACCTGTACCGGCCCGGCGACAGCACGCCCTACGGCCAGGAGATCGAGGAGTCGGTGCTGGTCGACCTGGTCGCGGAACTGGAGCACAGCTGCGACTACCGCGCGCGCCGCGCCGCCGTGGCCGCCTTCAACGCCCAGGGCGGAACCCTGCGCCGCGGCCTGTCGCTGGTGCCGGTGAAGTTCGGCATTTCCTTTACCACCACCCACCTCAACCAGGCCGGCGCGCTGGTGCACATCTACACCGACGGCTCCGTGCACGTGAGCCACGGCGGCACCGAGATGGGCCAGGGCCTGTACATCAAGGTCGCGCAGGTGGTCGCCCGTGCACTTGGGGTGAGCATCGAGCGCGTGATGCCCGGCGCCACCTGTACCGACAAGGTACCCAACGCCTCGCCCACCGCGGCCTCCGCGGGCACCGACATGAACGGCATGGCGGCGCTGGACGCCTGCAACCGCATTCGCAAGCGCCTGGTGAGTTTCGCGGCGCAGCATTTCGGCTGCGACGAGGGTGCGGTGGAACTGCGCGATGACCACGTTTTCGCCGGCGAGCAGGTGGTGCCGTTCCCGGACTTTATCTCGCTGGCCTATCTCAACCGCGTTTCGCTGTCTTCCACCGGCTTTTACCGCACGCCGAAAATCCATTTCAACCGGGAGACCGGGCAGGGCCGGCCGTTTTTCTACTTCGCCAACGGCGCCGCCTGCTCCGAGGTGGTGGTGGATACCAGCACCGGCGAATACCGGGTCACGCGGGTGGACGTGCTGCACGATGTCGGCGCCTCGCTGAACCCGGCAATCGACATCGGCCAGATCGAGGGCGGTTTCGTGCAGGGCATGGGCTGGCTGACCACCGAGGAGCTGAGCTGGAACGACGACGGCGTCATCACCTCGAACAGCCCGGCCAACTACAAGATCCCGACCGCGGCGGACGTGCCCGAGCACTTCGACGTGCGCCTGTTCCAGCGCCCCAACGCGGAGGACACGGTTTACCACTCCAAGGCGGTGGGCGAGCCGCCGCTGATGCTGCCGATCTCCGTGTGGTGCGCACTGCGCGATGCCTGCGCCAGCCTGTGCGACTACCGCTTCAACCCGCGCATGGATCCGCCAGCGACCCCGGAGCGGGTCTACTGGGCGGCGCGCGAAGCGCTGCGAGGGTAGGCCGATGCCAATGCGAGACAGTCACTGGAGCGAGGCGGTAGCGCGCCTGCAGGCCGCGGGCGAAGCCTATGCGCTGGTCACGGTTATGGCCACCGCCGGTTCCACCCCGCGCGAGCGCGGCGCGAAGATGGTGGTCAGCGCCGCGGACACCTACGCCAGTATTGGCGGTGGGCAACTGGAATACCTGGTGGTACAGCGCGCCCGGGAGTGCCTGGCCGCCGGGCAGGCGCTGCAGGAGGTAAAACAGTTTCCGCTGGCGGCCGAGGCGCAGCAGTGCTGTGGCGGCTCGGTGGCGATTTTCATCGAGACCTTCGTGCCGCAGCGCCGCGAGGTCTGCCTGTTCGGCGCCGGGCACGTGGCCGCCGCGCTGGCCGGCATCCTGGTGCAGACCGAAACGCGGGTCACCTGTATCGACAACCGCGCCGAGTTGCTGGCGCAACTGCCGGCGGGGGAGCGCCTGCAATGCTTGTTCGAAGCGCAGCCGGAGGATGCCGTCGCGCGGCTGCCGGCGGGCGCCAGCGTGTTCGTGCTCACCCACGATCATGCCCTCGACTACCGCCTGGTCAGCGCCCTGTTGCAGCGCGGCGGCTGGCGCCGCCTGGGCCTGATCGGCTCGCAGACCAAGTCCCTGCGCTTTCGTCATCGCCTGGGCCGCGACGGATTCAGCGAGGCGCAACTGGCGGCGCTGGAGTGCCCGGTGGGCCTGCCCGAGGTCCAGGGCAAGCTGCCCATGGAGGTCGCGGTATCCATCGCCGCGTCGATCCTTGCCGAGCCGGTCGCCGCAACCGACACCGATGCCGCGATGGGCTGGCCGCAGATGCGCGCCGCCCTGCGCGATACGGAGCAATCCTCGTGAGCGCCGCGCTGGCGGAGTTCAACAGCGCCGTGGACACCGTGGCGGTGGACGCGCTGGTGGGCTGCTGCCATTGCTGGCGCTGGGCCCGGGAGGTCGCCGCGCAGCGGCCGTTCGCGGATCTCGCCGCCCTGCACGATTGCGCCGCGCAGGTGTGGGAGACCATGGGCGAGGCCGAGTGGCTGGAGGCCTTCGCCGGTCACCCGCGCATCGGAGACCTCAGTGTCCTGCGCGACAAGTATTCCACCGCCTCGCGCGAACAGGGCCAGGTGGCGGCGGCGGACGAGGCTGTCCTGCAGGAGCTGATGCAGTTGAACCGCGACTACGAGGCGCGCCACGGATTCATTTTTATCGTCTGTGCCAGCGGCAAGAGCGCTGCCGAGATGCGCGACCTGCTGCGCGAACGCCTGCCGCACTCGACACAGGAAGAGCTGCGCACCGGCGCGGCGGAACAGGCAAAAATCACTGCGCTGCGGCTGGACCGCGCGTTTGCGACCGACCCGGAACAGGAGTAGTCCATGGGCAGAGGTATCACCACGCACGTGCTCGACCTGCACAGCGGCCAGCCGGGGGCGGGCATCGCCGTCGCGCTGGGGCAGGGGGACACGCTGCTGGCCAGCGGCATTACCGATGACGACGGCCGGGTCGCCCAGTGGAGTGCTGCGCCCGAGCTGGCTGCCGGGGACTACTGGCTGCGCTTCGAGGTCGGCGCCTGGCGCGCGGCGCGCGGCGCAGAGGGTTTCTACCCGCAGGTCCTGATTCACTTCAGCGTGGCCGACCCGCAGCAACACTACCACGTGCCGCTGCTGCTCAGTCCCTACGGCTACTCGACCTACCGGGGCAGCTGAGTGGGCAGCGGTATCCTGCGCGGGCGCATCCTGCACTGTATCGATACGCCCGGCGCCGACGGTGCGGGCGTGGAGTACCTGGAGGACGGCGTCCTGCAGTTCGAGGACGGTGTGATCACCCTGCTCGCCGATGCACGCGAGGCCAGCGCCGGCGGCCTGCAACTGGGGGATGTCCCGCACCTCGGCGCCGGGCTTATCGTGCCCGGGTTTATCGACACCCACGTGCACGCACCGCAGCTGGCCATTCTCGGCTCCTACGGCGAACAACTCATGGCCTGGCTGGAGCGCTACACCTTTCCCGCCGAGGCGCGCTTTGCCGACCCCGACTACGCCGCCGCGGCCATGGACGAGTTTCTCGGCGAGATGCTGCGCCACGGCACCACCAGCGCACTGGTGTTCTCCACCAGCCACGAGGACGCTACCGAGGCGCTGTTCACCGCGGCCCGCGCGCGCGACCTGCGCCTGGTTGCGGGCAAGGTACTGATGGACCGCAATGCGCCACAGGGCCTGCTGGATACCGCCGCCAGCGGCGAGGCCGCCTCGCGCCGCCTGATCGAGCGCTGGCACGGGGCAGGGCGGCTGGCCTACGCCGTCACCCCGCGCTTTTCCATCACCTGCTCCGATGAACAACTGGCCGCCGCCGGCCGCCTGCTGCGGGATTACCCCGGCGTCTATTTGCAGACCCACCTGGCGGAGAACCCCGGCGAGATCGCCGCCGTCGCCGAGCTGTTCCCGGACGCGGCGCACTACCTGGATACCTACGACCGCCACGGCCTGTGCGGCGAGCGCTCGTTCTTCGCCCACTGCGTGCACCTGCAGCCCGACGAACTCGAGCGCCTGGCGGCCACCGACTCGCGGGTGTCGCTGTGCCCCAGCTCCAATATGTTCCTCGGCAGCGGCCTGTACGACTGGGCGCAGCTGGAGCGCGAGGGCGTGTGCATCAGCCTCGGCTCGGATGTCGGCGCCGGCACCAGCCTTTCCATGCTGCGCACCCTGGGCGATGCCTACCGCGTGTGCCAGCTGCAGGAGATGTCCCTGCCGCCGATGCAGGGCCTGTACGCGGTGACCCTGGGCAATGCCCGGGCGCTGGGCGTGGCCGAGCGCATCGGCAACCTCGCGGTGGGCAGCGAGGCGGATTTCCTGGTGCTGGACCCGGCGGGTAATCCACAGGTGCAGCGGCGGTTGCAGGACGTGAGCGATATCGACGAGGAGTGGTTTGTCTACATGATGCTGGGGGATGAGCGATTGGTGGCGAGTACCTGGGTGGCGGGCAGGGAGGTGGTGCGGTGATCGCGACACTCTGGGACCTGCTGGAACTGACCCTGCGCTGGCTGCACGTGATCACCGGCATCGCCTGGATCGGCGCCTCGTTCTACTTCGTGTGGCTGGACAACAGCCTGCGCGACCCGCCGGACTGGAAAGCGCAGCAGGGCGTCAAGGGCGACCTGTGGGCGTTCCACGGCGGCGGCATCTACGAGGTGGCCAAGTACCGCATGGCGCCGCCGCAGATGCCGGCGCGCCTGCACTGGTTCTACTGGGAGGCCTACTCGACCTGGATCACCGGCATGCTGCTGCTGATGGTGCTCTACTACTTCCAGGCCGACACCTACCTGGTGGGGCCGGACAACCCGGTGCGCGCGCCGCTGGCTGCGGTGGGCCTCAGCCTTGTGTACATCGCCTCCGGGGTTGCGGTCTACGAACTGCCGCTGCGCGCGGGCCTCGCCGCGCGGCCGCCGCTGCTGGTGGCCAGCGGACTGGTGCTGGCCCTGCTCTACAGCTACGCGGCGCACCTGCTGTTCGCGCCGCGCGCCGCTTACCTGCACGTGGGCATACTCATCGCCACCATCATGGTGGCCAACGTGTTCATCGGCATCATCCCACCCCAGCGCGCCATGGTGCGCGCGCTGGAGGCCGGCCGCGAGCCGGATGCCGGCGGCCTGGCCATGGCCAAGCTGCGCTCCACCCACAACAACTACCTGACCCTGCCGGTGCTGTTCTGCATGATCAGCAACCACTACCCGCTGCTCTACGGGCACCGCTTCGCCTGGCTGATACTCGTCTACATCGTGTTTGTCGCCGGCAGTGCGCGCCAGTATTTCAATCTCAAGCACCGCGACATTCACCGCCCGGGCATCCTTCTCACCTGTGCCGGGCTGTTCGCGCTGCTGGCCCTGTGGCTGGCCTGGGATGCGCGGCCGCCCCCTGCCGCCGCAGGGGAGCCGCGTGTCGCCGATGCGGCGATGCTCGAGGTGTCCGCTGCGCACTGCGCCGTGTGCCACGCGGCACAGCCTACCCAGCCTGGCTTTACCGCCGCGCCGGCGGGCATCGAACTGGAGAGCGTGGACGACCTGCGCCGCCAGTCCGCGCGGGTGGCGGTGGCGGTGTCCAGCGGCTACATGCCGCTGGGCAACCTGACCGGCATGAGCGATGCAGAACGCCAACTGTTACTCACCTGGCTGCGACAATCGGGCGCCGCGCCCGCCAGCAATTCCCCGGAGACTGAATGATGGATATACCCCTGATCGATTTCGCGTCCTACGACGAAAGCGATGCCACCGCCATGCGCAAGCTGGCCGAACAGGTCAACGCCGCGCTTACCGGCATCGGCTTCATGTCGCTGAAGAACATCGGCATTCCTCCCGAATTGCAGGCGGAGATCTTCGCGGCCTCGCGCGCCTACTTCTCCCAGCCGGAGGCGGAGAAGCGCAAGCTGGGCTACTCCAGCGCGGAGGATAACTTCGGTTACCAGGGCGTGTGCGAGGAGAGCCTGGAACCCGGCCAGCCGCCGGACCTGAAGGAGGCGCTGACCATGCGCGACCTGGATTCCAAGCTGTCGCTGGAGTGGCCGGACCCTGACTTCCGCGACCTCCTGCACCGTTTCTACCGGGAGTGCCTGTCCGCCGCCTACCGCATCATGCGCGTGTTCTCCATCGACCTCGACGTGCCCGAGGATTACTTCGTCAAGGTGCACAGCGGTGAGAACGTCACCATGCGTTTGCTGCACTACCCGCCTTTGAGTGCGACGACCCACGGGCAGCTGGGCGCCGGCGCGCACACCGACTACGGCATGATTACCCTGCTGTTCCAGGACGAGGTCGGCGGCCTCGAGGTGCGCGACACCGACGGCCAGTGGCACCCGGTGACCCCGGTACCCGGCGCGGTGGTGATCAACGTCGGCGACCTCACCGAGCGCTGGACCAACCGTCGCTACCGCTCCAGCATGCACCGCGTGCAGCCGCGCGGCGGTGTCGGCGACCGCTACTCCATCGCCATGTTCGTCGACCCGGACCCGCAGACCGAGGTCGTATGCCTGCCCAGCTGTACCGACGATGCACACCCGCCGCTGTACCCGCCGACCTCCGCCGGCGAGCACATCCTGCAGCGTATCCAGGCGACCCACCTGGGCGCTTGAGTCCGGTGAGCCGGCTTCGGCGTGAATGCCGGCGTTTTCGTCGCGTGCCCAGCTGTGCGATGATCCGCAGTACGCCCACCTGAGCCGGAGGAACGCCCATGCGATCCCTGCGCTGTCTCGCCGTCGCGCTGTGCCTGCTGGCACCGCTCACTGCAGCCGCCCAGCCTGCGGCGCCGCCCTGCAACTCCCCCGAGCATCGCCAGTTCGATTTCTGGCTGGGCAAGTGGCAGGTGCACACACCGGACGGCAAGCTCGCCGGCTACAACACCATCACCAGCGAATACGGCGGCTGTGTGCTGCACGAGCGCTACACCACCGAGCAGGGCTTCAGCGGCGAGAGCCTCAACCTCTACGATGCGTCGCGCGGCCTGTGGCACCAGACCTGGGTCGACAGCACCGGGCAGTTGTTGCTGCTGGATGGCCGGCTGCACAAGGATGGCATGCTGCTGGAGGGAACCACCCGCGGCGCCGACGGCGAACTGCTGGTGCAGCGCATTACCTGGACGCCGAACCGGGACGGCAGCGTGCGCCAGTTGTGGGAATCGATGGGCAAGGACGGTGAGTGGCAGGTGGTGTTCGACGGCCTTTACTCGAAGCTCTAGCCGCTTTTTCTTTTACCGCGATTGACTGTTGGCCGCGAGGCGCGACGACCCCGGCTAGTGGCTGGTGGAGCGTCGCTGGTGGCTCTCGCCGAGCACCAGGGGCGCCGGGCGACCCAGGTAATACCCCTGTCCGTGGGTGACGCCCAGGCTGCGCAGCAGGCCCAGGGTGTCCTCGTCCTCGATGAATTCCGCAATGGTTTCCATGCCGTAAGCCTCGACGATGGCGGCCAGGCTGCGCACGAAAATCTGGTCTTCCTGGTTCTGCTGCAACTGGCGGATGTATGAACCATCCAGCTTGACGTAGCTCAGGGGCAGAAGTTTCAGGTGGGTGAACGATGAATAGCCGACGCCGAAATCGTCCAGGGCGATACGCACGCCGCTGCCGGTGACCTGTTGCAGGTTGCGCAGTACCTGCTGGAAATTCTCGATATAGGACGTTTCCGTCAGCTCGATGATCAGGTCGTCGGGGTCGATGTGGTACTTGTTGATGGTGTCGATCACCATCTGCGGGAAGTCGTCCGCCTGCATGGTCGGGGCGGAGATGTTCACTGCGAGTTTCGGGCACGGGCCCAGGGCGCGCATCTCGCTGAACTGCTTGAGCGCGTTGTCCAACACCCACTCGTCGATGCGGCGGATTTCACCGGAGCGCTCGGCGACCGGGATGAACAGCCCGGGTGAGATGGTCTCCCCGCGCTCGTCGAGCATGCGCACCAGCACCTCGTAGTGGGAGATCTCCTCCGTGTGCAGGTTGACCACTGGCTGGTAGACCAGGTGAAACGCATTGTCGCGCAGGGCGTTGCGGATATTGAGGATCAGGCTGTTGTCGATCTTCAGCTGTACCACCTGCTCCTCGTCCGGGTCGAAGATATGCCAGTGGCCCAGGCCCTTGCGCTTGGCGTTGTACATCGCCATGTCGGCATTGGTGGTGAGGGTTTGCGCGTCGTCGCCGTGGGCGGGGAACAGGGATGCACCGATACTCACTGTGTAGTTGACGCTGCGCCCGGAGGCGACCTTCACCGATCCGCACAGGTTTTCCAGTACCTTGTCGAGGATTGGCGGCAGCGAGTTGGCGTCGGTATTGGCCAGGATGGCGATGAACTCGTCGCCGGCGAAGCGGCAGATCACGTCGGAATTGCGCAGGTGGGTGCGCAGTTTCTGTGCGATTTCCACCAGCACCTTGTCGCCGGTGGCGTGGCCGTAGATGTCGTTGATCTGCTTGAAGCGGTTGACGTCGATAAACACCAGCGCACCGTGCATGTCTGCGTTGAGGAACTGGGCCAGCGCGGTGTTGAAGTAGCGCCGGTTACCGATGCCGGTGAGGCTGTCGTGGTTGGCCATGCGCCGCAGGTCGTGCTCGGCGAGCTTCTGCATGGTCTGGTCGATGCCGATGGACAGCACGATCTCCTCGCCGCTCTCGTCCTCGACCAGGGTGTGGGTCCAGGCGATGACCATCTCCTTGCCGTTCTTGTCGAACTGCCGCAGCTCCTGCTGGAAGACTTCTTCCTCGCGCGCGTGCAGGCGTTGCACATGCTCCTGGAAGTGATCCGACTGCAGCTCATCGCTGAACAGCACGCCGAAGTTGTCCGGTACGTGCTGGTACATGGCCTCGAATTTCGTATTGGTGGACAGGATGCGCGAGTCGTGATCCTGGGTGATGATGAATATCTGCGCGTTGTCGAACAGCCGCGACAGGAAGGCCCGCGAGCGCGTGAGCGCGTGGATCTGGTTTTCCAGCGACTTGTTCTTGAGGGTCAGCTCGCCCTGCAGTTTCTCCAGTTCCGTGGCTACGTATGCAGTGCTGGTTTCCAGCGTGCTGAGCTCGTCCGGGAACCAGCTGCGACCGGTGGACAGCTTGTTCGCCGCCCGCGAGAACTGCTGGTAGGGCAGCAGGTGCAGCGCGTTGGTGATGCGCGTGAGGCGATTCAGCGGCGCCACCAGCAGAAGCAACAGCAGGCCCTCGGCGACCAGCAGCACCAACATGCCGGTCCACAGGCCGCGCCGGATATTGTCCTGCATCATGAGGTAGTCGGAGGTCTCGTCGCTGATCGACATGAAGTAGACGTTGTTGCCCAGGGTCTCGATGCTGGTGGCGAGGCTCTTGACCAGGTAGCTGGCATCTCCACTGTGATACAGCTCGTTCCGCGGGTTGTGGTGCGGGTTGCCCTGCGCATAGCCCTCCAGCACCGGGAACACTCGCTCGAAGTCGCTCACCGCCCAGGCGCGCAGGTGCCACTGGTCCAGGTAGCGCTCCTGCGAGCTGCCGGGCAGCGGTTCGACATCCTCGATAAGGATGCCCAGGGCCGCGCTGGAGAAGTCCGAGTAGCTGCGCACCAACTCCGCCATGTTCTGGGCGACCACGATGGTCCCGGCGGTCCCGTTATCGGTGATGAATGGTTCGAGGACAACCATGAGGCATACGCGGGCGCAGTAGATAAAGTTTTTCTGGCTGTGCGGCGAGTTGCGCGAAAGTAACTCCCGGGCCACGTAGCCGCTCAGCTGCCGGTCCGACTCGATCATGCTCGAGAAGATCTCGCTCCTCGCTTGCTTGTCGGCGTCATAGACCGCGAGGTAGTCGAGGCCCAGGTTGATGTTGTAGGAGAGCCAGTCACTCTCCAGCGCCTGTTCCGTGGCTTCCTCATTGTCGTGTTCGCTCAGGCGCTGCTCGATGGTGGGGTTTTCCGCAATCAGCAGGGCCAGCTGCGAGAGCTTCAGGTAGTTGTCGGAAACCAGTTCCTCGATCAGCTTGTTCTGTGCGCTGTAGCCGCGCTCCAGCTTGTCCTCGAAATTTTCCAGCTGCTTGTACACGCTCTGCCAGGTCCAGGCCACGGTCACGGTGGCCAATACCAGGCTCAGGAAGACGACGAGTTTCCATTTGAGGCTGATATACATGGCGGCTGCTGACTGGTCTACCGGGCGGCTAGAAGTGGTACGAGAACTGCAACAGGAACAGGTCCCAGTGCTTGTTCAGGCTGGAGTAGTCGATGTCCGACTGGCCGTTGAGGAACGCCGCGCCCTCGTTGATGCTGTACTCCGCGGTGGCCGAGAAGTCCGGCGTGAAGTACCAGCGTGAACCGGCAGTGTACGCCTCGTTGTACTGGGTGACCGGGTTTCCTCCTGTGTAGTACTCGTAGACCGAGCCGTCCGGGTCGTCCTCGTTCATCAGCAGTTTCTCCCAGCGCGTATACAGGCTGAGTTTTTCCATCGCCTGCCATTCGGCCTGCAGGTATACGGATTTCGACTTGTACTTGTCGGGGAAGATCTCCTTGGGTACCGAGAGGTGCAGCATTTCGATCTCGTCCAGGTGAACGTCGACGATCATGTGTTCCGCCGTGAAGATCCAGTCCCCCGGCGAATACTGGGCCGAGAACAGGTGGATAGACGCTTCCAGTTCAAGGTTGGTCACGTACAGCGGATACAATGAGCTGTCCTCCTTCAGCGCGTTGAGGCCCTCGAGGACTTCCGCCGGGGTGAAGCTAGGACCGTCCTCGTATTCGGTGACGAAGCCGATATAGGTGTAGCCCAGGGTCAGGTCCGGCAGGGGCCGGGGATTCGCCATCACCTGGAAGCCGCCGCCATCGATGTCCCGGAACTTTCCCGGCATGCTGCTCTGGAACAGCTGGTATTCGACAGCCTGGTTGTCGAAGTGGGCGGTTCCGCCGAAGGCATTCAGTGAAATATCGGCCAGCGGCGTCGCGACTGTAGCGTACAGGTCCGCGCCGTCCAACGAGATCAGCGCGCCGCGCATACTCTCGTAGTAGATCGACTGCGGGGCGAATACCCCCGGGCGCCCGTGCGGGATGTCGCGGCTGGTGTTGTACAGCCCGTAGTGGGTCTTTACCCGGCCCAGGCGGATGCCTGCACTGACCGCTTCGTCGATGTAGAAGTTGTAGTCGAGCAGCAGGAAATCGATCTTCGGGTCGCCGTCGTCGAGGTCGCCGGCGCGGCGCGAGAGCACCTGCCCGGCCAGTCGCACGCGGTCGTTCGCGGTCCAGGAGCCGTTCAGGCCCACCTCGCGATAGTTGAAGTTCAGGCCGGTGTCCTTGTCGAAGAAGGGATTGTCCGGCGAGTAGATCACGCCCTGGCTGAGAAAACCCTGGAACTGGAAGTCGTCGCTGAGCGCGTGTGCATTGACCGCGCCGAACAGCAGCGCAGGCCACAGGGGCATTAGACTCAACTTATTCATGGTCGCTCCCCGTCTTCATCGCGGCGTCGACGGCACCGGCATCGGCGCTGTCGATATAGCCGATGGCCCCGGGCGTGTTTCTCACCTGTTCGATCATTTCCTTTACCGAGTTGACTTCGCGCGGCCGTGTGCCGGTGCCGCTGAACACCAGTCGGTGCCACAGGCGGTTGAGTTGATAGGGCTGCATGCGCAGGTAGTCGGCGACGAACTGGCGGTGGGTCTCGCTGTCGTCAGGCATGACGAAGACGCGGACGGCGGTGCCGTCGGACCACACGCGTTTTTGCATCGCGTACACTTTCACCAGGCTGCGGGTCGAGAAGTCCTCGCCCTGCAAATCGGGATTGTGGATGAGGATGGGTTCCGCGCTGGCGTTGGCGGAAAGCGCGACGATCGCCAGCCAGGCGAGGAAGGGCAACGCTCTCAATGTGTGCGCCAACGCGTGCATATTCCAGTCTGCGTGAGGGGCGAAAACTCCCGCCCCGGAAGGTTGCTCCAGAAAAAACAGATGTTATCGCATTGGCGACTGGGAGCGATCAGGCAATATGTGAACTGGTCTTCCTTTGGCGCAATAAAACGGCCCTTAATTCGCTAAAGTTTCCTGCGGTTACCATCCGCACCACCGGAACGGTGCCGCGGCGAGGTGAAAGCGAGAACCGCGTCACACAGCCCGGGGTGTCAGCCATGCTGTGTCCCGCGCCTGGCGCACAACGCGGCACCGGACTGCGAGTTTGTGGATGGTGCTGTCAGAAGTGGTAGGAAAGCTGGAGAAAGAAGAGGTCCCAATCTTCTTTCAGGTCGGCGTAACTGGTGTCGGACTGGCCGTTGAGGAACGCAGCGCCATTGTTTCGGCTGTACTCTGCGGTGGCCGAGAAGTCCGGCGTGAAATACCAGCGGCCACCCAGTGTCAGCGCCCTGTTGAACTGTGTGGCGGGGTTGCCACCGGCAAGTTCCGCGTAGTTCGAGCCGTCCTTGTCGTCCTTGTCGTTGTAGAGCGCCTCGTAGCGCGTATACAGGCTCAATTTCTCCACCGCCTGCCACTCGGCCTGGACATAGTAGGACAGGGTGGTGTTCTGGTCCCTGAATACATCCTGCGGCATGGGGAAATCGAGGATGGTTGTATCCTTGAACTGGATGTCGATCACCAGGTACTCCGCTGAAAGAATCCAGTCGCCGGGGGTGTACTGCGCCGAAAACAGGTTGATGGAGGCCTCCATTTCCATGCTGGTAACGTATTGGGCAAACAGTCCCGGGTCCTGGACCAGTGCGACAATGGCCTCGATGCGTTCCGCCGCATTGAAGGTGGGTGCATCCTCGTACTCGGTGGCGAATTCGACGTACGTGTAGGCCAGCAAGAGATCGGGAAGGCTGTGGGGTTCGACAACCACGTGCAGGCCTGCGCCATCGATGTCCTTGAATTTGCCGGGCGCGCTCGACTGGAACAGTTGGTACTCGATTGCGTCGTTCTGGAAGTGGGAGGACCCACCGAAGGCATTTACATGGATATCGGCCCGCGAACCCGAAAACGAAGCGTAGGCGTTCGCGCCGTCCAGGGAGAGGATGGCGCTGCGCAGGGATTCGAAGTAGACCGAACGGGGTACGAACACGCCGGGGCGACCGTGAGGGATGTCACGCGTGCTGTTGTACAGGCCGTAGTGGCTCTTCACCCGGCCCAGCCGGATGCCCGTATTCCACGTCTCATTGACAAAGGCGTTGTAGTCGAGAAGCAGGAAATCCAGGCGCGGATCGCCGTCATCCAGTGAGCCGGCCTGGCGAGAGAGCACCTGGCCGGCCAGGCGTAGCTTGTCGCTTGCGATCCACGACGCGTTCAGGCCAAGTTCGCGGTTGTCGTAGCTGATGCCCGTATCCTCGGTGAAGAACGGGTTGTCGGGGGCATAGGCGATGGTCTGGCTGAGGAAACCCTGAAACTGGAAGTCCTCAGTCTTTCCGTAAGCGGCACCACTGCCCAGCAGGAACAGCAGCACCAGTTCGGGCAATCGATTGCAATTCATTCTCAATGTGTGGGCCAGCGCCTGCATAATCCAGTCTGTGTGCGGGGCGGGACCTCCCGCCCGGACGGTTGTTCTCAAGCAGAAAATGGTATCGCACTGGCGACCTGGCGCGATGACGCAATCTGTGAACTGGTCTTGTTTTGGAGCAACAAAAAGGCGGTCGATAGATTAAAGTTTCGCGCAATGGCGAGCGCGGCTGCGGAAGCGAGAACCGGTTCACACCATCCGGGGAGTGCCCCGGTTGGCGCCCGAACTCTGGCGGCTGGCCGGTTTTCTGCTACGTTGAAAACGGGATTTTTTTTGTCAAAAATGCAGCCTGCGTGCCATCAGGCAGGGGAACCTATGCTCGAGTACGAGACCGTCAAACTGATCGCGACCTCCACGGTGGTGTCCGCTGTCGTCGCCGGGCTCATCGCCTTCCTGTCCCAGCACCGCCTGCTCGCGCGCAAGGCGGAGTTGGACTATGAGTTCGAGGCGCGCAAGCGCCTGTACGCGGCGGTCGGCCCCCTGCGTTTCCAATTGCTGCTGGCGGCACGCGACCTGGTCGGCCGCTTCTCCGTACACCACGGCACGCAGTGGAACATGGATCCGGATCGCTACTATGTGAAGAGTTGTGTCTACCGCCTGCTGGCACCGCTCGCCGTCGGCCAGTTGATCCAGCGCCAGCTCAGCCTGGTGGACTTTTCCGTCGACCGCGAGGCGGTGGGCCTGTTGCGCTTTGTCGCCGCCGCCGAGCGCGTGTTGAGCGGCAACGAGGTGCCGATGGGGCATCCCGACGCCGACTGGTCCTCGCAGCGCCAGCACTTGTACCGCGACAACCTGCGAGCGGCTGCTGGCGCGCTTATCACGGGCGACGCCGAGGGTCGCGAGCGCCTCATGACTTATGCCGAGTTCGACCGGGAATACCGAATTTTGGAGGCGGGGGAACTGGCCAGCCTGGGCGGCATCTTTGCCGCCTGCCGGCATTCTCTTACCGAGAATCCCCTGTTCTGGTTGCGGGTCGTCGCCTACACATGGGTCTGCGCGCAACACCTGCAGTCTCGCTCCGCGGCCCGCCTGGGATTCAGTGTGCACAAACTGCCGCTGGAGGCGATGGTGGCTGCCACGGCGGACAACTACCTCGTGAGCCGGACGGGGCAGTACTGCAAGGTGCTGGAGGAGATTGTCCAGGACAGCCTGTAGCCGCCGCGGATGCGCCGGCACAGCACGCGCCGCGCTACCCGGAGAGCCGTAGCGTTGCGATGGCTAGGACGCGTCCAGCCAGGCGCGCCAGCCACCGTGACTGGTGATCTCGCAGGCGCCCTCGGTGGCGCGCGCCTCCGCCACGAATCCCGTGTACCAGCCGTCGTCGGCCAGCTGTACCTTGCCCAGCGCCAGCGGGGCGGGAATGCCGGAGAGGAAACTGCCCATGCTGGCCGCAGGCAGCGCCCACAGCTCCACCGCGATGCGGCTGCTGCAGGCGTCATCGCGTACCAGTGCCGGTCGCTGCGGCGGTCCGCCGGGCAGGGCGTAGAGGCGGTAGCCCGGTGCGGTGGTGGTGCTTGCCAGGCGCACGCCGCCGCGGCCGGTGAGTTGCCCGTTGAGCGGCAGTCCATCCATGTGCGCCCCGCACACAACGAGTGTCTGCCAGTCGCCACTGTCCACCGTGTGCACCTGTTCCGGCGGGCGCGCCAGGCCGGTGGCGCCGAGCGGCGGCGCGCTGGCATCCAGGTAGTCGCCGGCCAGTTGCAGCAGGGCGCGGTCGCAGCCGGCGGGACCGAACACGGTGAAGCCGCTGGGCAGGCCGGAGGGCAGGAAAGGGCCGGGCAGGGCGATGGCGGCGAGGTCCAGCAGGTTCATGAAATTGGTGTACACGCCAAGGTGGCTGTTGCAGGTGACCGGCTCGGCGAGCATCTGCGCCAGGGTGTAGATCTTCGGCGCGGTCGGGCTGAGCGCCAGGTCGAAACTGTCGAACAGCGCCTCGGCCTTCCGGCGGTAGTCCTTCAGGCGGTACATGGCGGCGAAGGTATCCACCGCGGTGCGCCGGATACCCGGCTCGATGATGCCGCGCACCACCGGGTGTATGGCCTGCGCCGAGGTCTCGATGAACTCGCGAATGGCGGCGTAGCGCTCGGCCACCCAGGGGCCCTCGTAAAGCAGCTGGGCGGCCTCCAGCAGGGGCGCGAAGTCCCACTCCACCAACTCGGCACCCATCGCCCGCAGGCGCTCGACCGCTGCCGCGTAGGCCGCGGCGTGGTCGGCGCAGCCACCGAAGTCCAGTTGTTCCGGCTGCGGAATCGCCACCCGTAGCGGTGCGTGGCGGTGAAAGCCGGGGTAGCGGCTGTCGATCAGCGGGCGCGCGTAGGCATCGGCACTGTCTACCGCCTGGGCCTGTTCGAAGACCGCGGCGACGTCCCCGGCGCTGAGCCCGAAGATGGTGATGGTATCCAGGGTGCGGCAGGCGGGCAGCATGCCGCGGCTGGAGAGTACGCCGCGGGTCGGCTTGAGACCCACCAGGTTGTTGAACGCGGCGGGTACCCGGCCGGAGCCTGCGGTGTCCGTGCCGAGTGAGAAGCTGGCCAGGCCCAGCGCCACGGCGACCGCGGAGCCGGAGCTGGAACCGCCGGAAATATACTCGCGGTCGAAGGCGTTGGCGCAGGGGCCCCAGGGCGCCGGCGAGCGCGTGCCGTTGAGGCCGGTGGCGAACTGGTCGAGGTTGGTCTTGCCCACGGGAATGGCGCCGGCGTCGATCAGCCTGGCCACCACCGCGGCGTCGCTGTCCGGGGTGAAGGCGAACTCGGCGCAGGCGGCTGTGGTCGGTATGCCCGCCAGGTCGATGTTGTCCTTGATGGCGAAGGGGATGCCGTACAGTGGCAGGTCAGAGGGCGAGCGCCCGTCCAGGCGTTCGACAAAGCACTCGCGTTCGTCGACAGTCAGGCGGTGAATCCAGACACCGGGCGGCGCCAGCCGCGCCTCGCGGGCATCCAGTTCGGCGAGCAGTTCGCGCACGTCGAAGGCGCCGCTGCGATAGCCGGCGAGCAGTGCCGCGATGGTCAGTGGCTGGTTGGCGGGAACGCTCATCCGTGAATCTCCTGTCGGTAGTGGGTCCGCTTGGGGCTAGCCCGGGGTGCGCAATGGGGCCAGGTGCCCGTCCAGTTTTTCCCGCAGCAGGGCGTCCGCCGCGCTGCGCAGTTGTGTCTCGTCGAGACCGGGGAACTCGCCGTCGCGCCACACCACGCGCCCGTGCACCACGGTCATCGCCGCGGGGCCGGCGAAGCCGACCTTGGCTGGCAGGCTGAGCGGGTCGCTGTCGGCGCCGGCGTAGTCCAGGCCGTTCAGGTCTGCGCAGAAAAAGTCCGCCGCCTTGCCCACCGCCAGCTCGCCGATGTCCGTGCGGCCCAGGCAGGCGGCGCCGCCGGCGGTTGCCATGTGCAGGTAGCGCTCCGGCGGTGGCGCCGGCAGAGGGTTGTGGCGGGCGTTGAGGCACTGCAGCAGGTAGGCCAGGCGCATGCACTCGGCCAGGTTCGAGCTGTCGTTGGAGGCCTGGCCATCCACGCCCATGCCCACGGTCATGTCCGCCGCGACCATCGCCGGCAGGTCGGTGACCTCGGCGCCGACCAGGAACACCGGCGCCGGGCAGTGGGCGACGCCGGTGCCAGTAGCGGCCAGGCGCGCGATCTCCGGCGGTGTGAATTCCCAGCCGTGGGCGAACCACACGTCGGGGCCGACGAAACCCACCGACTCGCACCAGTCCAGGCTGCGCATACCAAAGCGATCCAGCATGGCGGCGTTCTCGCCCTCGGACAGGTGGGTGTGCAGGCGCACGCCGTGGCGGCGCGCCAGGGCGGCGGCCTCGGGAAAGGTTTCCGGCAGCGAGTTGACCGGCTGGCAGGGGGCGACGACTACTTGCGCCATGGCGCCGGGGGCAGGGTTGTGGAACGCGCCAATCAACCGCTCGCAATCGGCGAGGAAGGCGTCGGTGGTCTCCAGCATGGCGTCGGGGATGGTACTGCCGGCACTCATCGGCAGCGTGTTGCAGCCGCGGCCCACGTGCAGGCGCGCGCCGAGCAGGGCGGCGGCCTCGAACTGGCGGTCCACCACGCGGCTGCCCATGTTGCTGTTGAAGTTGTACTGGTGGTCGAAGGCGGTGGTGCAGCCGTGCTTGAGCAGGTCCGCCAGGCTGATCAGCGAGGCGTGGTAGATACAGTCCTCGTCCAGCCGCGCGAAGATCGGGTAGATGGTGTCCAGCCACTCCAGCAGTGAGAGCGTCGTCCAGTCCAGGCCCGGCAGGTTGCGCACCAGCGCCTGGAAGAAGTGGTGGTGGGTATTCACCAGGCCCGGGTAGGCGGTGAGTCCGCCGCAGTCGACCACCTCGTCCACATCCGTCAGCGGCAGTTGCGGTCCGATGGCGGTGATCATGCCGTCGCGGGCGCACAGGTCCACGTCGCGCAATACGCTGCCCGGTGCGCCGGCGCACACCAGCTGGCGGAAGTTGCGGAACAGGACGGTGCTCATCGGCGGGCCTCGGATATCACAGGCTGGCCAGGCGCTGGATCAGCCAGAACGAGGAGACCAGCGCCACCGCCACCGCGATGGGTTTTTGCACACGTCCCGCGTACCAGCTGCGGCCGCGGCTCCAGGCCAGGCACAGCCACAGGCCGGCGAGGAAGATGACCTGGCCGATTTCCACGCCGACGTTGAAGGTCACCAGCGTGAGCAGGAACTGGTGGTCGTCCAGGGGCAGGGCGCGCAGGGCGCTGGCGAAACCCAGCCCGTGCAGCAGGCCGAAGCCGCTGATCAGTCCGAGGCCGGCGTGGGCGTGGTTGCCGCGCAGCACGGCGATGGCCAGCCAGAGGATGGACAGGGCGATGGCGGCCTCCACCGGGCCGGCGGGGAACTCCACCAGGCGGTAGGCGGCGATGATCAGGGTGATGCTGTGGGCGAGGGTGAACATCGAGGCGTAGAGCAGCAACTGACGCCAGCCGCTCGCCAGCAGGAACAGGCACAGCAGGAACAGCAGGTGGTCGGCGCCGCCGGGCAGGATGTGGGCGATACCCACGCCCAGGTGCTGCCACACGTCGAAGCCCTCTGCCGGAGGCGGCGCGGTGACCGGCCCCAGGCCGCTGGCAAACGGCGGGCTGCTCTGGTTGGCCACCAGCAACCGCGATTGCTTGCGGCCGGAGTCCGGCGCCTGCAGGCTCAGTGCGATGGGTTCCTCGAAGGCGAAACCGGAGCGGAAATTGAGGGTGAGCGGCGCCGCCGGGTCGACCGCGCCGCGCAGGGTAATCGCGGTCATCGGCCAGTTCACCGGGCTTTCGAAATCATCCAGGCTGGCCTCGACCGGCGGCGCAACAGCGACCGTTTCCAGCGCGACGCGCGCGGCGCCCTGGCGCAGCTCGATATTCTGTGCGAGCTGTTGCCAGAAGGCGCGCATGTCGGCGTCGGCCAGCGGGGATTCGCGTTGCGCCAGGTCGTAATAGGCCTGCGCACTGCCGCTGGCGCGCAGCAGGTCCAGGCTGAGCTCGAGGGTGAAGCGGCCGTCCGCCGCCACCTCGCCCGTGGCCTTGGTCATGTTGAGCAGGTGCGCGCCCGCCGGCGGTGCCGCGAGCAGCAGGCACAGCCAGAGCGAGGCGAGGAAACCGTTGCGCGCGTTCACTGTGCCGTCCTCTTTGCCACACCGACCGCCACGCCCGTCTCCCGATCTGCACGCATGTCGCTTACCACACCACCGGGTGGGTCTCGCCGCTGGTGACATCGACGAAGCCGCCGGGGTTGCCCTCGTAGGGCGCGACCAGCTGCCAGGTCCAGGGCGTGGCGGTGAGGAAGGCAAAGCGCATACGGTCCGGCAGGCCCGGCGCGCCGATCCACTCCATCTGGTCGGCGGCGGCAAACATCGCCTCGACCTCGGCGCCCACTTCCGCCACCGGCCGCGCCGTCATCAGGCCGGCGATATCCAGGGTGACGGTGGCCACGACCTTGCCGCCGCTGACCAGCGCCCAGCCGCCGCCCAGTTTGGCGACGGTGTTCACCGCCAGGGCCATGGCCGCGTCGTCGTTGCCCAGGGCCCAGACGTTGTGGATGTCGTGCATCTGCGAGCTGGCCAGGGCCGAGCCGGGGGTGAGCGGGCCGACGCCGCGCCAGAACATCTTCGAGACTGCGCCCTTGCCGTGGTAGCGGTCGACGACCGCCACCTTGCTGATGCTGCGCGCGGTGTCCGCGTGCACCACGCCATCGACCACCGGCAGGGTGTCCTCGAAGAACTTCGGCCCGAACACGAACGGTTCCATCAGCGCGACGTTGACCGTGTCGCGGCCCTCGGGCGCGACGATGGCAAAGTCGTCCGCGACGATCTCGCGGCCGATGTTGATCGTGTTGTAGGCCCAGTCCGGGTAGTCGATCTTCGCTACTGGCAGCAGGTACTCGGTGCCCCCCTTGCCTGCCAGCTTGCCATTGGCCACCACGCGGGTGATGGACACGCTCTTCGGATCGTCCAGCAGCACCACGTCCGCGTAGCGGCCCGGCGCGATGGAACCCACCAGGTGGTCGATGTTGAAATGCCGTGCGGTGTTGTAGCTGCCCAACTGGTAGGCGATCTCCACCGGCACACCGCTCTCGATGGCCATGCGGATGTTGTAGTCCATGGAGCCGAGCTGTTCGGTGGCGGCCACGTCGCGGTCGTCGGTGGTCACCGAGATGCTGCTCCAGTCGGTGATGCCCGCCTCCAGCAGTTTCGGGAACAGCAGCGGCATGGCGCCGGTGCGCACCTCGAGGAAGATACCGCGGCGCACTTTCTCCAGCCCTTCCTCGGCCAGGCGCACCTCGTGGTCAGAGGACAGGCCCGCGGCGGCGAAGGCGTTGATGTCGTCCACTTTGGTCATGCCGCTGCCGTGGCCCTCGACCACGCCGCGCTTGTCCCAGGTGGCCTGGATCATCTCCCAGATGCGCTGGTTGCCCGGCGCGTCGCGGTTGCTCACCGAGGGCCAGTCCATCACCTCGCCGAGGGCGACCACGCGCAGGTCCTGCTGCAGGAAGTCGCGCATCTCGTTGTAGCCGTAGTAGCCGCCGCCGAGCTCATACACGGTGGGCGGGGTCGCGGAACCGATGGCGGGGAAGATCTTCAGCGGGCTGCCGGCGTTCTCCGCGGCCAGCCAGAAGTCCACGTTGTGTTCGCCGACCACGTTGGAGACCTCGTGTGAGCCCTCCACCGTCCAGGTGTTGCCGCGCGGGATGACCAGCTGCGCCTCGTATTCCGGCGTCAGGTAGCTGCTCTCGATATGCTTGTGCGACTCGCCGAAACCGGGCACCGCCCACTCGCCGCTGGCGTCGATGGTCTTCGCCGCCTTGCCGGGCCAGGTGCCGCTGTCACCTGTCCAGGCGATGCGCTCGCCGCGTATCACGATGTCCTGTTTCGGCAGCCACACGCCGGTGAACACGTTGAGCACTGTCGGACCCTTGATCAGCAGGTCCGCGGGCTCGCGGCCCAGCGCCGTCTGCACCAGGTCCTGGCGGGTGGCGATTTCCTGCGACAGCTCGATTTCAGCGTCGGCCAGGGCGCCGGCCGCACACAGCCCGGCCAGGGCGGCGAATGCCCGCAGTCTGGTTGTCATTCGATTCTTGCGCATACCTGTATCCTCCTCGAAACTCCCGGCGCGGGCGGGGAAACGCGTCCCGGCCGGCGCCCAATTGCGCTACACTTGTCCCCCCGCTTCCCGGCCCCGCGCCGGGGGTGAACACACCCCGGCCCGCGCGGCCGGCTCGCCGAAGGAGTCGCGCCTTGAACAAGATTTTCCTGTCCGCCAACGACCTGCTCTACGATTCCTATCGTCTTGCCCAGCAGGTGTACGAGAGCGGCTTCCGGCCCAACTTCATCATCGGCGTGTGGCGCGGCGGCGCGCCGGTGGGCATCGCCGTGCAGGAATTCCTCGAGTACGTGGGCGTGCCCTCGGACCACATCGCCATCCGTACCTCCAGCTACCGCGGTATCGAGCAGCAGGAAAAGGTGGTGCGCGTGCACGGCCTGCAGTACATCATCGAGAACGTCAACGCCGAGGACGAGGTGCTGCTGGTCGACGACGTCTTCGACACCGGCCGCAGCCTGCGCGCCACCCTCGCCGAGCTGCGCGAGAAGTGCCGGCGCAACCTGCCCAGCACCATCCGCATCGCCTGCCCGTGGTTCAAACCGAACAAGAACGTCACCGACATCAAGCCGGACTTCTACGTGCACGAGACCGA
The DNA here is from genome assembly GCF_004745945.1 of Mangrovimicrobium sediminis. Lineage (GTDB taxonomy): Bacteria > Pseudomonadota > Gammaproteobacteria > Pseudomonadales > Halieaceae > Mangrovimicrobium > Mangrovimicrobium sediminis. The sequence continues at coordinate 101,753 of NZ_SRLE01000005.1, forward strand.
CGACTGGCTGGTGTTCCCGCACGAGCTCAAGGGCCTCAGCCTGGACGAGATCTGCGCGGGCAAGGGCCATATCGCCGACCCGCTGGCGGCGGTCCTGCGCGACCGCGATCGCTCCACCGGCTGAACCGTCACTACCGTTCCCCCGCCGCGGCGTAGGCGTCCAGCGCCGCCAGGTAGGCGCGCTTGTCCGCCTCGCTGAGCCAGGCGCCGCCAAACGCGCGGCGCTGGAAATCCAGCAGCTGCTCGCGGGTGTAGCCGTTTTCCTCGTAGAAGGCCTGGATCATCTCCGATAAATAGATGCCGGCGAAGTAGCCCGGGTCGTCGGTGTTGATCGTGGTCTTCAGCCCCGCCTCAGTCATCTCGTCGATGCGCCGGGTGTAGAGCTTGAAACCGCTGTCCTCGTAGAGCGCCGGGTTGTCCGAGTAGGTGGTGGCGCCGCACACGGTGAAGGTGACTTCGCGTTCGCGGGCGGTGGGGATCAACTGCGGCGTATCCATGATATTGATGCCGTGGTCCACGCGCCCGACCTTCAGCGTCTGCAGCAGCCAGGCCAGGTTTTTCTCGTAGTCCAGCTCGTAGCGGTCGATGTGCCCGGAGATGTGGAAGCCCAGTTCGCGGGCGCGCAGCATCACCGGTTCCAGCTTTTCCGCGTAGCCCTCCTGCGGGCCATTGTCCATGCCCACGCCGACGATGTGCGCCTTCCAGCGCTGGGCATCTTCCAGCGCCTGCAGCGCGGACTCGCGGCTGCGGTCGCGATGCAGCTGCATGAGCAGTTCGATGCGGATGCCGAGTTTCTCCGCGGCTTCCTGCTTCGCCTGTACCAGGCCGCTCATCATCGTATCGAAAGCCACGCCGCGGCTGGTGTGGCCCTGGGGGTCGAACATCAGTTCGGTGTAGACGACGTTGTTTTCCAGCTGGCGCAGGGCGAAGTCGTAGGCGACCTCGTAGAAATCCTGCTGGGTGACCATCACGCTGCGCGATTTCGCCAGCCCCTCGAGGAACTGGGTGAGCACGGAGCTGGCCAGCATGCGGTGGATACCGGGAATGTCCTGCGGCAGACCCTCGATATTGTTGCGCGCGGCGAGTTCCAGGATCTTCGGCGGCGTCAGGGTGCCCTCGAAGTGCACGTGCAGTTCTGCCTTGGGCATGGCGCGGATGAAATGCAGCATGTTCTGCCGGTAGTCCGGGTGGTCGCGGCCGTACTTGTGCGACTCGGACAGCAGCTGGCCGCCGGCGTCCTCCGGCGGCTTGCCATTGAACTGGGCATTGGCGTCGCTCATCAGCAACAACCCCGCTGCCAGCGCTGCAGCGCGCGCGAACTCATTCACCGACTACCTGCGCCACTTTTGCCGCGTCCTGATCTGCGGCCACCGCGCGGATGCGGTCGGTGCGCGTGTCGATCTCCTCGCGGATACGCTTCTCGTCAAAGGAGAGAATCTCGGTGCCGTTGACTACCTGCTCGCCGCCCACCCAGACTTCCTTCAGGTTGCGCAGGCTCGAGGCCAGCACGTAAGTGGCCAGTGGTTCATACACCGGCCCGGTGTCCGGCGAGCGCGGGTCGACCACCAGGAAGTCGGCGTACTTGCCCACCTCCAGGCTGCCCACCTTGTCGTCGATGTTGAGTACCTTGGCGCTGCCCAGGGTGTGCAGGTAGAGAATCTCCTGGATGGACATGGCACTGGCCTTCAGGTGCACGCCGCGCATGGTGTACAAACCGATGCGCATGTTCTGGAAGGGGTCGGAAACGTCGGTGCAGGACTGGTCGTCCAGGCCCACGGCCACCGGGATGCCGAGTTCCTGGTAGTGCACGACATCGGCGATACCGTCGGCGAGGCGGCCATTGGAGGTGGGCTGCCAGCTCATGCGCGCGCCGGTCTCGACCACGCGCTCGAGGATCTCGTCGTTGACATGGATGAAGTGGCCGAAGATGAAATCCGGGCCCAGCGCGCCGGCCTCGTCATACCAGGCGAACTTGGCCTGCTGTTCCGGTACCGCGTTGGGGCTCTCCAGGAAGTGGCTCTGGTTCATCACGCCGAACTCGCGCATGGCGCGCGCCTCGATGTAGGCGGTGCGCTTGGTGGGCATGAACTGCTGCTGGCCGGAGATGGCGTCGGCGAGGTACTGCGGGTCCTCGTGCAGGCCCTCTTTTTCAGCCCATTCGAGCAGGTTGCCGAAGCGGCCGATGATCTCGTCGTCCGTGCCGATCTCGGATAGCCAGGGGCTGTTGACGAAGCGCAGGCCGGAATCCAGCTTGGCCTTGATCTGGTTTTCCTCGTAGGGGCCGGGCTTTTGCGTCGGCGCACCCTGGGGCTGGCTGGGGTCGTCGGTGAGATCCTCCAGCACGCCGGGGTAGGTGAAGTCGTAGGCGGTGGTGATGCCGTTGCGCAGGAAATCCACCGAGCCGTGCAGGGTGAACCAGTACACGTCCTCGGCGGTGGTGTGGCGCAGGTAGTAGTCCCAGGCGCGGAACCAGCCGTAGAGGTTGACGTCGTGGCCGAGGCCGCGCAGGGGGCTCATGTAGATATGGCTGTGGGCACTGAGGAAGCCCGGGGCGACCATCAGTCCGCGCATGTCGCGCACCACCGGCGCATCGACATCCGCCGGCGGCTTGCCGGCGCCGATGGCCATGATTTTGCCGTCGTCGCCCACCTGCAGGTAGCCACTGAAGGCGTCTGGCTGGTCCGGGTCGACGGTGATCAACGTGGCGTTGGTGAGCAGCAGTGCGGGCTCGGCGGCCAGCGCCTGCAGCGGCAGCAGGCTCAGCAGTGCGGCGCCGAGGGCGGTCAGGGATGGACGGGAAAAACGGGTCATGGTCACTCCGGTCAGGTGGCTGGTGAATGCCTCAGTCCATGGCGGCTAGCGCCGCGCCGATGCGTTCGCGCAGGGCGCTGCGGGTGGTGTCGTCGCAAAACGCGCTGTCCACAGCGCGGTACTGGAAGGCCGCGATGTCCTCCAGGGTGAAATCGAAGATGCCGGCGGCCCAGGCCAGTTCGTCACACAGCTCGGTGTTAAGGACCACCGGGTCGTCGGTGTTCAGGGTCATCTTCACCCCGGCTTCGAGCAGCTGGGGGAAGGGGTGTGATTCGATCGACGGGTAGAGAATCGAGCAGTTGCTGCGCAGACAGACGTTCAGCGTGATGTCCTCGTCCACCAGTCGGCGCAGCAGTTCGGGTTCGTCCGCCGCGCGCACGCCGTGGTCAATGCGTTGCACCTTGAGCAGGTCCAGGGCGTCGCGCACGCCATCGGCGCCGGAGGATTCCCCGGCGTGGGCGGTGACGCCGAAGCCCAGCTCCCGGGCCATGGCGTAGGCGCGGGCGAAACGCTCGCCGGTGCGACCGGCGGCGGCCTCGTTGCCGTCCACGGACAGGCCGACGATGCGCGGCGCGGCGCGCTCGCCCATCCAGGCCACCATCTCCTCTGCCTCCTGCGCCGACTGCTGGCGCAGGATCGAGGGCAGCAGGCGCACGTCCACGCCGTAGTCTGTTTCCACGGCGTCGAAGGTGGCCGAGAGCGCCGGCAGCAGTTCCTGGTAGCGCAGCCCGGCCCAGTGTGTGGGATTGATGATCACCTCGGTGTAGCAGATGCCCTCGTCGCGGCAGCGGCGGCCGAAGTTGTCCGCCACCATCTGCGCCTCCTCGGTGCTGGCCACCAGCGAACACACCCAGTCCAGGGTCTCGAGGAAGGCGCCGATATCACTGAGGTCGTAGAGGTCGTCCAGCGGGCGCTGCAGCGGTACGCCGCGAGCCTCGGCCAGGCGCGCGACCAGCTGCGGGTCGAAGGTGCCCTCCAGGTGGATGTGCATCTCCAGCTTGGGCAGGGCGCGGATGGCGTCGACGGTGGCGATGGTCATGGCGCGGCGCCTACTGGTAGATGCCCGGTTCCGGCTCCCAGCCGGTCACCAGGTGGCGTCCGATTTCGTGGTTCTTCCATTCCATGGGGTCGTGCAGGGCCAGGGTGCGCGCGTTGCGCCACCAGTAATCGAAGTGTTCGCTGGCAGCCACCGAGCGCGTGCCCATCAGCGCGTGCAGCTCGCCGGTACACTTGAGTGCGGCCCGCGACGCGGCGGACTTGGCGGCGGAGATTGGCATGGCCAGCTGGCCGCGGCCGATCTGGCCCGCCTCGAAGGCGTCCAGCAACTGACCGCAGCGCTGGGTGGCCGCCCAGGCGCAGGCGAGGTCCGCGGCCATCTCGCCGGCGGTGCGCAGCACCATCGGGTCCTGGTTGGCGTGCTCGACGCCGGACTGGGCCCAGGGGCGGGAGCGCTCGTTGATAAACGGCACGGCGGCCGCCAGGGCGCCGAATCCCATGCCGCACAGCAGCGCGCAGAAGCCCGCCTGGTAGCGCAGGCTGGACTGCACCAGCGGCGCCTTGCCCGGCACCGAGCCCACCCATTCAGCGGGGCACTGTACCTTGTCGAACTTGATTGAGCCGGAATCCGTGGCGCGCTGGCCGAGGGCGTCCCAGTCGCGGTTGACGGTGACGCCGGGGGTGTCCTTCGGGATGAGCAGTAGCTGCATGCCCAGCACCGGGTTCTCCGCGGTGGCTGCCGCGGCGTTGAACGCCCAGGTGGCGACCACGTCCGCCTCGGCGGCGCCGGTGGTGTAGATTTTGAAACCGTCGACCACGAAGCCGCCGTCATCGGTGGGGGTGGCGGTGGTCTTCAGCGGGTCGACCGCGGTGCGCGCCGGTTCGGCCACGGCCAGGCCGACGATCTGCTTGTGGTTGACCACCAGGTCGGCCAGGCGCTCGCGCTGGAAGTCCGGGCAGTAGGCCAGGATCTCGCGCATCAGCTCGTCGTGCACCTTGTACAGCTGGCCGACGGCCGGGTCCACGGTGGCCAGGCGCATCTGCATTTCCAGGCTGGCGGCGTGGCTGATGCCCATGCCGCCGAGTTCCTTCGGCACCACCGCGGTGAGCAGGCCGGCCTCCTTGAGGGCGGCCATGGAGGCGGTGGGGTAGCGGCCGCGCTTGTCGTTTTCCGGGGCCAGTTCACGCAGCTGCGCGTCGATGACCTGCTGCAGCCGGGTGAGCAGGGAGAGCTCCGCGGGGGGCAGTACCGGTGTTGGGATAATGTGGCCGAGGATCGGCGCGAGAGTCGATTGTGCTTGGGTCATGTGATCTGGTGTACGTGTTGGGGGCAGCGGCAACACACCACTACCGGGATGAATTCCATGCTGTAGGAGTCGATCAGGCCCTTCTCCGTGAGCCCGTAGTCGGGTACGCCGGCCAGGCCGACGAACGCCAGGATCATGAAAGGACTGTTCAGTTTGCTGCCCAGGGCGTGGGCGGCGGCGTCCACTGCGTCGGACTGCACCAGGACCTCCTCCCAGGGCAGGTCCGACATGATGCCGGCCACCGGCAGTGGCAGCGAGGCCAGCACTTCGCCGTCCTTCACCGCTACGTAGCCGCCGCCCAGTTCGCGCAGGGCGTTGGCCGCCGCGGCCATGTCCGCGTTGTTGGTACCCAGCACCACCAGGTTCTGGTTCTCGCAGTTGGTGGTGCCGGCGATGGCGCCGGCGCCCAGGTCGAAGCCGCGCACGAAACCGCAGGCGCGGGTGTCGGTGCCGTGGTGGCGGTCGATCACCGCGATCTTGGCCACGTCCTGGGCCGGGTCGGGGACGACATCGCCGTCCACGACAGGCAGCTCCGCCTCGAAGGCGCGCTTGAAGTAGCCGTCGTACATTTCCATGGCGCGCACCACCGCGACCTCGCCGTCACCGGCTTTCGCGGGAACACGGAACGCCTCGGCGTCGAAGTTCTCGGGCAGGTGCACGCTGCCGTACAGCGACTCGGGGATGCTGTCCGGGTTGGCAAACAGCGCCGCGCCGTCCTGCGCCGCCCACTGGCCGTCGAGCATCACGCGGCTGGGCTTTGCCTCCTCGAGCACCGGGATCACCTGCAGGTCGGCGATGCGCCCGGGGGTGATCGAGCCGATGAGGTGGTCCAGGCGGTAGAAGCTGGCGGCGTTGAGGCTGGCCATGGCGTAGGCCTCCAGCACCGGCACGCCGCAGCGGATGGCCTCGCGCACGTGGTGGTCGATATGGCCGACCCGGTGCAGGTCGTCGACGTGGCGGTCGTCGGCGCAGAAAGAGAAGAACGGGTAGCCGCCTTCCACCGCCGCGGTGTCGGCGAACACCATCGGCACGTTGTCGTTCATGGAGCCGGACATGACGGTGATCATCATGCCCAGCCGCACGCGGTCCAGCACCTCGTCGGTGTTGAAGGCGTTGTGGTCGTCGGAGATACCCGAGGCGGCGTAGGCCCACAGCATCTCATCTTTCACTCGCGCCGTGTGGCCGGTGTTGCGGCGGCCCTCGGCGAGTGACTGGGCGTACATGCGCGCGGCCCGCTCGTCGAAACCGAAGGGCGTGGATTCGCCCACCGTCACCGCGTGGCTGCTGGCCAGGCGGCTCAGCTGTTCCTCTTCCGTGACTGTGGCGCCGCCCAGTTCCAGGTGCGGGGCGCGCGGGATGCGGCTGGAAATCTGCTGGAAAATCTTCAGCGGCGTGCCGGTCTGGCCGGCCCAGTCCATGGCATTGGCGCCGAGCACGTTGCCAATGCAGTTGGGGTCCGCCAGCACGCAGCCGGTGCCGCGCGGAACCACGCAGCGGGCGAACTCGCCGGGAGTGAGCAGGCTGTACTCGATGTGCAGGTGGGTGTCGATGAAGGTCGGGGCCACGAATTGGCCGCCGAGGTCCTCGCGCGGCGCCTCCGGGTGAGGGTGGCCGGCGGGCACCACCGCGGCGATGTGGCGGCCGCTGAGCCAGATGTCCCGCTCGAGGATCTCGCGGCTGTGCAGGGACAATACCCGGGCGTTGGCCAGCACGAGGTCCGGCGCCGCGCGCCCGCCGGCGACGGCCTGCAGGCGCACCAGGTCGTCTGCGCTGGCGGCGAGGTGGTGGCCCAGGGGTTTGTCCGCGTTGCTCATGCTGCCGTCGTGGTTTTGCGTTCGACGGGGTTATGCAATTCGCGGGCCAGCACAAACACGCGGGCATGTTTATTGCTTTGCTGTGTGGGAGCGTCGCCGCGAGGTGGCGCCAGGGGAGCGGCGCGGACCGCCTGCCACAGCCCGGGATGGCTGCCCAACCGGCCTTTGAAAAGTTGACCAACAGGTAGAGAAATGAATCGGGAACGTGGTGCGCAGTACGAAGAAAGCGAGGGAATAGTGCGAAACGGTGCTATTTCTGCACCAAATTGGTTCGCTTCATTTCTCGACCAGAAGTTCAAAATTTCGCAGCGGGGGTCGACGATACGCACCGAGCTGCTGGCCGGACTGACCACCTTCGCCACCATGTCCTACGTGCTGGCGGTACACCCGATGATCATGGCCGATGCCGGCATGGACCGGGCCGCGGTGATCACCCTCACGGCGGTGGTCGCCGGGGTGTTTTCCGTCCTCATGGCGCTGATGGCCAACCTGCCGATGGTACAGGCGCCGGGCATGGGCGCCAACGCCATCTTTACCTACACCATCATCCTGACCATGGGTGTGCCGCTGGAAGCCGCGCTCGGGTTGGTATTCTGGAGCGGCGTGATCTTTCTCCTGCTCACGGTCACCGGCGTGCGGCGCATGTTGCTCGACGCGTTTCCGGACGATCTCAAGTACGCGCTGACCGCGGGTATCGGCCTGTTTCTCATGTTCATCGGCCTGAAGGGTGCGGGCATAGTGATAGCCGCCCCGGCGCCGACCCTGCTGAAAATCGGCGACATCGCCCAGCCGGCGGTGCTGCTCTCGCTGCTCGGCGTGCCCGTGGTCATGGGGCTGATGGCGCGACGGGTGCCGGGGGCGATCCTCATCGTCATCGCCCTCATTACCATCGCGGGCTTTTTCGTGCCGGGGGCCGCGCCGGACCAGCCGGTGACACGCATGCCGGAGGCGATCGTCTCCGCCCCGGTGTCGTTTTCCCAGTACCTGATGATTCTCGACATGGGCTACCTGTTCACGCATATCGGCAGCGCCTTCCCGGTGTTGCTGACCCTGGTATTCCTCGACCTGTTCAGCTCGCTGGCGGCGATGAACGCCATGTGCCAGCGCGCCGGGCTGGTCGACGAACACGGCAACATGATCAAGCCCACCGAGGCGCTTTCCGCGGATGCGATCGCCACCATCGGCTCCGCCATGTGCGGCACTTCCACGACCAATGTGTACGGCGAATCCGCCGCGGGTATCGAAAGCGGCGGCCGCACCGGGTTGGTGGCGCTGTTCGTGGGTTTCCTGTTTTTCCTCGCGCTGTTCCTCAACCCGTTGCTGCTGGTGATTCCGGTGCAGGCCACCGCACCGGCGCTGGTTTTCATCGGCCTGCTGATGTTCTCCGAGGTGCGGCATATCAACTTTGACAATATCGTGCTCGGCGGCAGCGCGATCCTCACGCTGATTCTCATGGGCGTCACCTCGATCAGCGACGGCATGGCGCTGGGCATGATCGCCTACACCGTCGGCACGGTGCTGACCGGCAAGGCGCGCACGGTGCATCCGCTGGGCTGGGTGCTGGCGGCGTGCTTTATCGGCTACTACGCGATGGTGGGGTAAGGGTAATGCGTAATTTCAGGTTTGCTTTTTTATCACTGGCGCTGCTGCTTCCGGCGCCGCTCGCCGCCGCCAAACCGGTCACCCTGGTCGAGGGTACCAACCTCGCCGTGGCGGTGGATCCCGCCAGCGGCGTCGCGGTACTCGCCCTGCAGGGACGCCTGTACCGGCAGGCGCCGGGCGAAGTGGCGGCCATGCCGATCACCGGCTGGCTGGACGACGCCTGGGAGCCGGATTTTGCGCCGGATGGCAGCGCGGTGGTGTTCAAGGGCTACGGCGAGGAGAGCTTCGACCTGTACCGGGTGCGCGTCGATGGTAAGGGCGGTATCGAGCGCCTCACCGACTCCTTGTTCGACGATCGCGAGCCGCTGTATTCGCCGGACGGTGCCGCTGTCCTGTTTTCCTCCGACCGCAGTGGTAACTATGACGTGTGGCGCCTGTCACTGGCAGAGGGTGCACTGACGCAATTGACCGATGCGCCCGGGGACGAGTTCTCGCCGGCTTTGTCGCCGGACGGTGAAAACCTGGCCTGGATTGCTGCTGAGGGCCGCGAGCAGGTGATCCTGACCCGCGCCATCGCCGGCGACGCGCCGGTTGAGGCGTACCGCAGCGCGTCGAAGCTCAGCGGCCTGCGCTGGCTGCCCGATGGCTCGGCGCTGAGCTTCCGTTCGCTGGACCGCGACCCCGCCGGCAACGCCACCTCCAGCCTGCGCCGGCTGGACCTGGCTTCCGGCGCGGACAGCGTGCTTTCCCCCGCGGGTGCCGATGTCTTCCCGTTCCGCGCCACCTGGCTGGATGCGCAGACCGCGGTGTATACCAGCGACGGTGTGGTCAAGGTCTGGCGCGAGGGGCAGGCGCTGGCAGAGCGGCCGTTCAGCGTGAGTTTTGATATCCCGGCGCGCGAGTATGCCCACCGCGAACGCGATTTCGACGCCGCGGACGAACGCCAGGTACTGGGTATCTCCACGCCGGCACTGTCACCCTCCGGCGATGTGGTCGCCTTCACCGCCCTCGGCGACCTGTGGCTGTGGAACCCGGATAAGCAGGACCTGCAGCAGCTCACCGACGACGCCGCCGCCGACCAGATGCCGAGCTGGAGCGACGACGGTAAGCAGCTGGCCTGGGTCTCCGACCGCGGCGGCGAGTACCGCATCTACCTGCAGGACCTGGCCAGCGGCGAGCGTATCGCGCTGCCGGTGAGCCAGCGCTCGATCAGCTTTCCCAGCTGGTCGCCGGACGGGCGGCGTTTCGCGTTCTTCACCGACGTGCCGGACAACCCGCTGCTGCACGTGGTCGGCCAGCTCATGGTGTTCGACCGCGACAGCGGTAAGCTGGAAAAGTACTCGCAGCCTATGCCGCCGCAGAGCATCGCCTGGAGTGCAGACGGCAGCAAACTGCTCACGCTGCGCCTGAAACCCTATAGCAGGCGCTACCGCGAGGGACTGTACGTGCTCGCAGTCATCGATCTGCAAGCCGGAACTACCACCGACATCGTGCCGGTGCCGCACCGCAGCATCGCTCACGTCAGCTATTCCGCCAAGGCAGGGGGCGTCGCCTTCGAGCAGGACGGCGTGCTCTACCGCATGCCGTTGACCGCGCAGTTCGAACCCGATGGACCCGTGGAGCTACTGCATGCCGGCCTGGCCGATTCGCCGCACTGGAGCAAGGGCGGTGAGCAGCTGGTGTTCCAGGCCGGCGACCGCCTGCAGCGCATGACCGTGGCTACCGGTGAACTCGAGGACATCACGCCGCCGCTGAGCTGGCAGCGCGACGTCCCACAGGACGAGTGGGTACTGCGCGCCGGTCGGGTATTCGACGGGCGCGCGCTGGAGTATCGGGAAAATGTGGATATCCACGTGCGCGGCCAGCGTATTGTCGAGCTGTTGCCGATGGGTGCGCGCGATGACCTGCCCGTGGTGGACGCCTCGGACAAGGTGGTCATCCCCGGCCTGTTCGAATCCCACGCGCACATCGGCGACCACAACCACAGCGAATCCCAGGGCCGCGCCTTCCTCGCCTACGGCGTCACCTCAATCCGCGACCCCGGCTCCAACCCCTATCTTGCCAACGAGCGCAAGGAGGCCTGGACCAGCGGACGGCGCGTCGGTCCGCGCACGTTTATCACCGGGCACAATATCGATGGCCGTCGCGCGTTCTACGCCGTGGTAGAAGCAGTGAGTTCCGATGCCCACCTGGAGCGCGCCCTGCAGCGCGCCGAATTGCTGGAGCTGGATTTCCTCAAGACCTACGTGCGCCTGCCGGACCGCCAGCAGCAGCGCGTCACCGAGTTCGGGCACGCCACCGGCATCCCGGTCACCTCCCACGAGTTACTGCCCGCGGCGATCTACGGTGTCGATGCCATCGAGCACTTTACTGGCACCAGCCGCCGCGGCTACACCACCAAGATCAGCGAACTGGGGCGCTCCTACCAAGACGTGGTGGAAGTGATCACTACCGCCGACATGGGCATCGTGCCCACTATGGTCGTGCCCGGCGTGGTGCTGACCTTCTCCGAGCAGGACGATATTTACAGCACCCCGCAATTCAATAACTTCTACGGCCCGTCCATGAAACAGACCTACCAGGACTTCATGGCCTTCTTCGGACCCGGTGCCGAGGGTTACGTGGATGCCTACGGGGAACTGCTGACCAAGCTGATCGAGCGCGACGCCCTGGTGGGTACCGGCACGGATTCGCCGTTCACGCCCTTCGGCACCGGCCTGCACGCGGAACTGCGCCTGTACCAGCGCGAGGGTATCGCCCCGGCGAAGATCCTGCTCGCGGCCACCTACCAGTCCGCGCGTATCGCCGGCGCCGAGCGCGACCTTGGCAGCATCGAACCGGGCAAGCTCGCGGACATGGTGGTGATCGATGGCGACCCGCTGGCGGATATCAGCGACAGCGACAATATCGTGCTCACCGTGAAGAACGGGCGGCGCTACACCCAGGACGAGTTGTTCGAGTATCGCGACAGCTGGCGCTAGGCGGCCCGGCCCGGCGCGGGAAGGTTTCGAGCGCAGCAGTGAAATGAATTAGACTGGGCGGCAACCGTGGCGCGCGGCGGTCACCGCCAGCGCCGCGCACAACAACAAGATCCAGGGACGTAAGCCGATGGAATGCCCCGCCTGCAAAGGGACGTTTTCCCACGTGGAAATCGACGATATCCAGATCGAGCTGTGCCGCAACGGTTGCGGCGGCATGTGGTTCGATACCTTCGAGTTTCGCAAATTCGACGAGCCCCACGAGGCCGCCGGGCAGGCCCTGCTCGAAGTGCCGGTGAATGTGACGGCAGCGGTGGACAGTGAACAGCGCATCAACTGCCCCAAGTGCGACGGCGTGACCCTGATGCGTAACTATTTCAGCGTCAAGCGCCAGGTCGAGATCGACACCTGCGCCAGTTGCGCGGGCGTGTGGCTCGACGCCGGCGAACTGAAAACCATCCACGGCCTGTTTCGCAGTGACGAAGAGCGGCGCGAGGCGGCCCGCGAGGCGTTCGACGAGATGTTCGGGCCGGAACTGGAGCGCCTGCGGCTGGAGCGTGAGGAGCGCCTGGCCCAGGCCAGGCGTGTGGCCAATATGCTGAAGTTTATCTGCCCCTCCTACTACCTCCCGGGTGACCAGGACGGCGGGGCATTCTAGAGCGCGGGGCGGACTGCCCCGCCGGTGTTCGTGCCGACGCGGCGGTAGTGATCCGCCATCGGCCTCAGGCCGGTGCGCGCCAGGCGACCAGTTTGTTGCCGGTCGGGTCGCGCAGGTAGGCGGCGTAAGAGCCGGGGATGGCGTCGCGCGGCCCGGGCGCGCCCTCGTCGCTGCCGCCGTTGGCCAGGCCCGCCGCGTGGAAGTTGTCCACCGCCTCATCCGAGGCCGCGGTCAGGCCGATGGTGCCGCCGTTGGCAGCAGTGGCGGGCTTGCCGTCCCGCGGCTTGGTGATGAGCAGCATGCCGCCGTTGCCCTGGTACAGCAGCTTTTCCCCCTCCACCAGCACCATGCCCGGCTCGTAGCCGAGTGCGCCCAGCGCGGCGTCGTAGAATTGTCTGGTGGCCTCGATGTCATTGGCGCCGAGAACGAGATGACTGAACATGCGGGGATTTCCTCTTGTTGGATTTATGCCGGAGTGGCGATGCATGCTAGCAAGTCGACGAACTGACCGCTATAGCCGACCCTCGCGTTCCTGGACTGTGTGGGCCGGCGCGCCGCGCCAGCGAGCTGATCCGCTTGACTGCCTGCAGCGTAACATTGACCATCTCCCAGCCGCCTGAATTCAGTAGCAGAGGTAAATCGTGCGCCAACCCGTGTTCTCACTATTCCTGGCCCTGGGCCTCATTCTCTCAACCCAGGCCAGCTGTGCCCGCGATGCCGCCGCGTTCGACATCACCAGTGTGACCCGCTTCGAGGTACCCTGGGCCATGGCCTTCCTGCCGGACGGGCGCCTGCTGGTCAGCGAGATGGGCGGCAAGCTCAAACTCTTCGACCCACAGGACAAGACTAGCGGTGAGGTCACCGGCCTGCCCGACGTGGACGAGGGTGGTCAGGGCGGCATGGGCGATATCGTCCTGCACCCGGATTTTGCCGCGAACCGCCTGCTGTACTTCAGCTACGTCGAGGCGGGCGAGGGCGACACCCGGGGGGCCGTGGTGGCCCGCGCCCGGCTCGAGCTCGAGGGAGAGGGTGGCCGGCTGGTCGACACCGAGATACTTTGGCGCCAGGCACCCAAGGTGAGCGGCCACGGTCACTACAGTCACCGTATCGCCTTCGGTCCGCAGGGCTACCTGTGGATCAGCTCCGGCGAGCGGCAGAAGTTCGATCCCGCCCAAGACATGGATGGCAATCTCGGCAAGATCATCCGCCTGCGCGACGACGGTTCACTGCCGCCGGACAATCCTTTCCACGCCCAGGGCGGGGTTGCCGCGCAGGTGTGGTCACTGGGCCACCGCAATGTGCTCGGCCTGGCCTTCGACCCCGAGGGGCGTTTGTGGGAAGTGGAGATGGGTCCGAAGGGTGGTGACGAGCTGAATCTCGTCACCCGGGGTGCCAACTACGGCTACCCGGTGGTCTCCGATGGCGACCACTATGACGGGCGCGAGATTCCGGATCACGCCACGCGGCCGGAATTCGCCGCGCCGGCGGTGGTCTGGAACCCGGTGATTTCCCCCTCCAGCCTGATGTTCTACAGCGGCGAGGCTTTCCCGGCGTGGCAGGGCAGCGCGTTCATCGGCGGGTTGTCATCGCAGTCCCTGGTGCGCGTCGTCATCGACGGCGAGAGTGCCCGCGAGGCGGAGCGCTTCGCGCTGGACCGGCGCATCCGCGCGGTGGCGCAGGGGCCGGACGGAGCGCTGTGGCTGCTCGAGGACGGACGCCGCGGCGCCGGTCACCTGCTCAAGCTGACGCCGGCAAAGGCGGACTGACCCCGCCGCCTCCTCCCTCGCCCCGGCGGGCGGCTATTGTGCCGCCTGCTGGCGGGCGACGATGTCGGCCACTCGTTTTTCCACTTCCTGCTGTACCAGGTCCATATCCTGTTCCAGGATCTCGCCGTTCTTCACCCGCAACTTGCCGTCCACATAGACGGCGTCGATATTGTCCGCGCTCATGGTGGCGACGATGTGCGCGGCGGGGTAGAACAGCGCACCGGTGGCGGGGCTGTCCGGGTCCAGCACCAGGAAGTCCGCGCGCTTGCCCGGCTCCAGCGAACCCACCTTGTCGGCGACGCCGATGAGCTCGGCGCTGCCCATGGTATGCAGCTTCATTACCTGCAGCGGCGACATGATGCCGGCGTCCCTGTGCTGCATGCGCAGCGCGTACATGCCCATGCGCATATTCTCGAAGGGGTCGCCGATGTCGGCGGAGGCGGCGCCGTCCACGCCCATGCCCACCGGTATGCCGCGCTCGAGGTAGCCGGGGATGTCCGCGAGGCCCGAGGCGAGGCGGCCGTTGGACAGCGGGTTCCAGCTCATGCCCGCGCCACCGGCGGCGGTGTCGTCGAGAATCTCGTCGGTGGTGTGGATGAAGTGGGCGAAGCTGTTGCCCTTGCGCACCGCGCCTGCGGCCATGAGGTCCGGCCATTCGGCGCGGTCCTGCTCGCGCCGCGAGTACTGTTCCAGGTAGTGGAACTGCGCGCCCAGGCCGTATTCGGCGGCCACGTCCATTTCCACCTTGAGCATCGGCAGGTTGCCGTGCAGGGCGACGGAGTGCATCGCCGGCGCCAGCATGGAGGCGCCGGGCTGCGCCATGTAGTCCCTGGACAGCGCCATGAAGGCGGCAAAATCACTGCGATAGTCCTGCTCGGGCTGGTTGACGTTGCCGTTGTAGGAGAACACGAAGTGCTGGCTGAAGCCGGCCTCGGCAGCCAGTGACTCCAGGTACTGCGCCTCGCTGCCGCCCAGGCGCTGGGAGTGGCTGTAGGTGGTGGTGATGCCGTGGGCGAGCTGGTCCATCGCGCCGTGCAGGGTGAACCAGTAAAAGTCGCCGTCGGCGAAGAAGTCGCCGTAGGTCCAGTGCAGCGCTTTCAGCCAGGGCCAGAGCTCCTCGTCGATGGCCAGGCCGCGAAAGGCGGTCTGCCACAGGTGGTTGTGCGCGGAGACAAACCCGGGCACCACCAGCATGCCGCTGGCATCCACCACGCTGGTGGCGTAGTCCAGTTCACCGCTGTAGCTGCCCGGGCCGACGGCGACGATGGCGCCGTCCGCATCCGCCAGCAGGTAGCCGCTGAAGGGCTCGTCCTGGCCCTCGGCCAGGGTCAGCAGCGTGGCGTTCTTTACCAGCACCTGGGCGTTGGCCAGGGCGCTGCAGGCGCACAGCGCGGCGGCCGCGAGATATTTCAGGTTCATTGCTTTCTCCGTATCAGACCATGGGTATCGCCGCGAACTCGCGGCGGCGCGCCAGGAACGCCGCGGTTGCGGCGTGGATTTCTTCGAGTAGCGCGGATTCATCGACCCGGGTCAGCCGCCCCTGCGCCAGCAGTTGTTCGCCCTGCACCCAGGCGTCGCGCACGTCGCTGGCGCGACCGGCGAACACCAGATTCCACAGCACCGGGTCGTGACCCTCCGCCTCGTGCAGCGGCATCAGGTGCGGCTGCCACAGGTCGACGGTGATCAGGTCCGCCTGTTTGCCCACTTCCAGCGAGCCGATCTGCGCGTCGCGGCCCAGCACCTGCGCGCCGCCGAGGGTGGCCAGGGTCAGCGCCTCCTGCGCACTGACCCGGGTGGCGTCGAGGTGGGTGACCTTCTGCAGCAGCGAACCGCTCTTCATCGACTCCCACATGCTCACCGCGTTGTTGCTGATACCGCCGTCGCTGCCCAGGCCGAGGGGAATGCCTGCGGCTTGCATCGAAGCCAGCGGGGCCGGCCCGGAGGCCAGCTTCATATTGCTCACCGGGCAGTGGGCGACGCCGGTGCCGGTATCCGCGAGCACCTGGATTTCAGCTGCGTCCAGCCATACGCAGTGGGCGAGCAGGGAGCCGGGCTTGAGGATGCCCCAGTCATTGAATTTGTGTACCGGCCGGTCACAGAACAGCTCGACCACCACGTCCACTTCCTCGCGCTGTTCGCTGGTGTGGGTGTGGATGGACACGCCGTAGCGGTCTGCCAGGTCGCGGGCGGCGCGGAACATGCCCTCCGAGCAGTAGGTGATGTGCTCCAGCCCCACCCAGGCGCGGGTGCGGTCGTCGCGCAGGCCGTGCAGGTCGCGCAGGGCCTGTTCGGTCGTTTCCAGGGTCTCGAAGAAACGCTTGGTCGGGTTGTCCGCGGCGTAGGGCACGAGGTCGACGCGCAGTCCCAGTAACTCGGCGGCACGGTGCCCCTCGTGCATGAAGCGGTACATGTCGAGCACGGTGGTCGTGCCGCCCTTGAGCGCTTCCATGTACGTCACCAGGCAGGCGTAGAAGGCGTCCTCGGCGCGCAGCGCCTGGTGCTCGCGCTGGTACTCCGGCAGCCACTGCATGAGCTGCGCGTTCTCGGAAAAGCCCTTGAGCAGGCTGGCGTGGCAGTGGGCGTCGACCAGCCCGGGCAGCACGGCGAGGCGCCCGGCGCCGTCGATGATGTCGGCGTCCGCCGGCACCTCCACGGATTCGCACGGGCCCACAGCGGTAATCAGGCCGTCGCGGAAGACGATACTGCCGGGGTTGTAGACCTGGAAGCTCGCGTCTACACAATAGATGCGTGCGTTGATGATGGCGGTGCAGCCGCTGCCCATGTGCCTGCCTGGAGTCCGGTTGGGGTGTCGATCTACTCAACAGGCATTTTTCATACCAGCGGACGATTCATGGCCCTGTGGCGCTGTGGGTGAGCGATTAGTGGACCGAATGGTCAATAATTAAGCGCGACCGCACCGCACTGGTGCGACGGCTCGCGATCAGGCCTGCTCGCGCAGCGCCAGCAGGGGCAGTACCCAGGGCTTGTGTTCGCGCAATTCGTCCTCGCTCAGGCCCTGCAACTCGTAGGGCAGCACCAGCCACTCGTCGCACTCGTGCAGGTAGAAGTCCGGCACGCGACCGGTACGGTTGCTCGCGGGCTTGTAGAAGGGCACGGCGATGCGCGTGTCGGCGGGCATGTTGCGCTTGCACTTGGCCTGCAGGCGGTTGATTACCGCCTCGATGTTGTTGCCACTGCTGTACACGTCATCGACGATCAGCAGGCGGTCGTCGTGGTTGAGGTTCTCGTAGAGGTACTGCAGGCCGTGCACGCGGATGCTCTCCGGGCTGCCGAGGTTCTTCAGGTAGCTCTCCATGCCCTGGTAGGAGGTGCGGATGGCGATGTGATCCGTCTGCACTCCCAGGTATTGCAGGCACTCCTGCACATAGATGCCCACGGTGGAACCACCGCGCCAGACGCCGACGATAAAGTTGGGGTGGAAGCCGCTGCGGTGGATCTGCACAGCCAGGCGGAAGGCATCGTTAAGCAACTCCTCCTCGCTGATAAATCGTTTCTTGACCGGTTGGTCCATGTTTGTGCTCCGGACAGATCGCTGCGGTGGCCTTATACTAAGCTATGCCCGCCGCAGGGCGAAATGCGAAACGTCCAAGACGAAGAAGGTCCGCTTTACCGATGGTGAACAAATACTATATCGACGCGCAGCAATTGCTCGAGGATTCCTTCCGCCTCGGCGCCATGGTGCTGGCCAGCGGTTTCCGGCCCTCGATCATGATCGCCATCTGGCGCGGGGGTACGCCGATCGGCATCGCGGTGCAGGAGATGCTCGCCTACTCGGGGGTGGAGTCCGACCACATTGCCATCCGCACCTCGTCCTACGGCGCGGATATCGACGACCGCGGGCAGCGCATCCGCATCCACGGCATGAGCTACCTGGTCAAGCACGTCACCCACGAAGACCGCCTGCTGATCGTCGACGACGTTTTCGACACCGGCCACACCATCGAGGCGGTGATCGAGGACCTGCAAAGCAAGGCGCGCCTGAACACCCCGAAGGATATCCGTGTCGCGGTGCCGTACTACAAACCCTCGCGCAGTGAGGTACCGCGGGTGCCGGACTACTACCTGCACGAGACCAGCGACTGGCTGAAGTTCCCGCATTCGCTGGAGGGCCTCAGCGTGGAGGAGATCCGCGAGCACCGGCCCGCCCTGTACGACATCCTGCGCGACGAACTGCCGGCCGGTTGACGCGCCTGTGGGCCTGCGGCGCTAGCGGGAGCGCAGGCTGACCTCGAAGACCATGCGCGAGGGAGAGTCCGGGTTGTCCGGCTCGATGGGCGCCAGCCGCGGCCCTTGCCCCGCGTCGATTTCATAGTCCTTCAACAGCAGCGCCAGCGTCTGCAACAGGTGCAGGTACGCGAGGTTCATGCCGATGCACATATGCCGCCCGCCGCCGAAGGCGTTGGGCCGCGGCGGCTTGCCATCGAGCCAGCGCTGTGGCCGGTAGTCGAAGGGTTCGGGGTAGTCTTCTTCCAGGAAGTGTTCGAGTGTGAACAGGTGGAAGACCTGGCTGCCGGCGGGCACCCGTCGGCCCTGCACTACCACGTCGTTGAGCGCCAGCTTGGGCATGCCCGGTGTCACCGGGTAGCGGCGTTCGGTCTCGAGGATTGCCGCGCGGGTGGCGGTCAGTCCCTGCATGCCGCTGCGCGCCAGCTGCGCGGGGTCGAAGCTGGCGAGTTCTTCGCGCACACGCTGCAGCCATTCGGGGTGTTGCAGCAGGGCCCACAGCAGGCTGCAGCACAGGCTGGCAATATTGCCCGCGCCGCCGGCCTGCATCAGGTAGGCGTCGCGCACCAGTTCGTCGAGGTCCGGTTCCGCGCCGCGTTTGCGCAGGGCATCCACCAGCAGGTCCAGGTTGTCGTCGCCGCGCTCGCCGGCCAGGCGTGCCTGCACCAGCGCGCGGAAGAAACTGAAAACCTCGTCGTGCAGCTGCCGGTACGCGGGCCGCGCATACCAGGCCGCGCTGTCCGCCGCTGTGGCGCCGCGGATGAATTCTTCCTCGAAACGGGCGAAGGATTGGATCTGCGCATCGGAGGCGCCGGTGCGTACCATGCTGTGGTTAAGTATGCGCGTAAACAGCAGCACCAGCGTGTCGTGTAATTCCACGGGTTGGCCGCTACTCGCCTGCAGGCCCTGCGCCAGGAGTGTTGCGACCACTGGTGCGTGGCGCTGGATATTGTCGCTGTTGAACAGCGGTTGCAGCACGCGGCGCTGTTCCCAGTGGGCATCGCCATCGCTGGCGGTGATGTATCCCTCGCCCAGTTGTGCGCGAAAGGCCTGGCCCAGGCCGGTCTGCGCGTAGCTCCAGTCCTGCGGATTGCGCCAGGCACTGCGCGAGGCATCGCGGCCGGCGAGCACGGCCGTGTTCATGGCCGGTACGGCGAACACTGGCCCCAGCTCGCGTTGTGCACGCAGCCAGGACTGCGCGGTGAAGCCGAGCAGGGTGGGTCGGGTGAGGTCGCCCGAGAGGTCGGCTTGCAGGCTGGCGAGGTCGAGTTGTGGCAGGGGCTCAGGGCTGGGGGTCGTCACTGTCTACTACCAGTTGTTGCGGGTACAGGTCGAAGGTCATTGCCTCCTCGACTTGCACATTCCGTTCCAACAACTGGAGTTCGGACAGCTGGCCGATCTCGCGGCGCAGGCGCGCGCGGTCGATCTGGCCCAGTGCTTCGCCCTCGCGGCCGTGTACCAGGCGGTAGCGCGCCATCTCCGCGTAGGTCCAGGCCATGAAGTCTGCGCTCTGTTGCGGGTTGCGCCGGGCAATCTCGGTGAAGGCTGCCACGCGGCCCGCTTCGCGCTGGGCGCCGCGGGTGTAGTCCGCCCAGCCGCGCAGGGAGGCGCGGATGAAGCCCGCCACCAGTTCCGGGTGTTCGCTGGCCAGCTGCCGCCGGGTGTAGGCGATGCGGTAGGGCTCGAAGCCGGTATCCCAGAAGGGCAACAGCCGCGGTTGCACGCCCGCCTGCATGACGAAGTAGGGCTCGCTGGTGAGGAAGGCCTGCTGCGCCAGCGCTTCGTCGCTGAGGAAGTTGGCCAGTTCGCCGGTCAGTGGCACCAACTGGAAGCGGATGCCCAGTGCGCGCTGCAGGAACTCCACGTAGTTGAGCGTCGGCGAGAGCATGACCTTGCGCCCGTCGAGGTCCTGCAGCGTGCGCACCTCGCTGCCGGGATGCACCATCACGCCCTGCGGATCGCGCTGGAAGTAGGGCATGACGCCGACCAGCGGTATGTCGCGGGCGATCAGGGTGAGCAGGGTGTCGCTGGTGCCGAGGCCGAAGTCGACCTGGCCGGTGGCGACCTGCTGGTAGATGTTGCTGATGTTGTTGTTCGCCTGGATTTCCAGGTCGATGCCTTCCTCAAGGTAGTAGCCCCGGAGCAGCGCCAGGTAGAAGCCGCCGTGCTCGGGTTCCGCATACCAGTCGGTTTTCAGGATGAGGCGGGTCGGGCCGGCGGCGTCACCGTCTGCATCGGCGACCCTGTCGCAGGCGCCCAGCAACAGCAGCATGGCAATCACAAGCCCCTGTGCCACCAGGCGGCTGGGGCGTTTGGCAATGCGAGAGCGTGCAGACGAGGACATCGGGACGGCCGTGGTGAGAACCTATCGAGTGTGCAGCATTCCTGGAGGGGCCACAAGCGAGCCGCCGGCCGCCGGGCCGGTCGCGGGCCCTTGCGCTATACTGGCAGCAGTATCGGGCCAGCGCCCCGATCCGCCTGGCGCGATATCCGCCGACTACCCGGCGGGCGGCGCTGTTTGTCCTCCCGGGTAGGCAAAACATGAATGCCTTGGGAGGTGTCTCATGCAACGCCATTTTTTTCTCTCGGATAATCTCGACGAACTGCAAGCGGTGGAAGACGAACTGCGCGCGGCCGGTATCACGCCGCCGCAAATGCACGTATTGAGCGAGGACGACGCCGCCGTGGAGCGGCGACAACTGCACCCGGTGGAAGCGGTATTGCGCAAGAACGTGGTGCGCGGCACCGAGCGTGGAGCCCTGATAGGCCTGCTCTGCGCGGGCGGCGTGCTCACCGTGTGTTGGGCGACGGGTATTGCGCACGGAGTTGCCTGGGTCCCGGTGATTTTCCTGGCGGTTGTCCTGCTCGGCTTTTGTACCTGGGAGGGCGGCCTGATCGGCATCCAGGAAAAACACGCCGAATTCCGCCGTTTCGACGAGGCCCTGGCGGACGGTCGTCACCTGCTGCTGGTGGATGTCGATGCCTCTGACGAGCAGGCGATGCTGCGGGTGGTCGCGCAGCACGGCGCGCTCGAGCCGGCTGGTGTCGGCAACGCTACCCCGGCGATGGTGGTGCGCCTGCAGGACCGCTGGGCGCGGTTCCTGCAATTGGCTCCATAAATAGCACCCTGGTGACAACGTTAACGGCACCCTGGTGACACCGTAATCGCACCCTGGTGGCTCCGTGGGCCGCGTTCAGGCCGGCGGCGCCGGGCGGCGCACTGCCGCCAGGGCCAGGGCGCTGGCCAGCAAGGTATAGCCCAGCCCGCCCACCGCCATGGCGTCCATGCTCACGCCGCGGTCGATCATCGCGCCCATCAGGATGGGCGCGATGGCGGTGCCGAAGACCATGGCCGCGGAGGTCAGCGACTTGATCGAGCCCAGGTGCAGGGTCCCGTAGAGTTCGGAATAAAACGGCGAGGACAGCGTGGAGTAGGTCCCCACCGAGACCGCCATCAGTCCCATGAAGACCCAGGCTGCGGCGAACTGGTCCGAACTTGCCAGCGCCAGCAGCCCCAGGCCCAGCGGCAGGCTGACCACAGGCACCAGGCGCACCGCACCGAACCGGTCCACCAGCAGGCCGGCCAGCAGCTTGCAGGCGATGTTGACCAGCGCGTAGAACACGAACAGCGCGGCCCAGGCGGAGAGCGACCACTGCTTGGCCTCGACCAGCGGTACCTGGTGGAAGATAAACCCGGTGAACAGCACTGGCTGGGCCAGCAGGGCGGGTAGGAACAGGTAGAAGCGGGCATCGCGCAGCACCTCGGCGCGGGTCCATTGTTTTTGCCGCGGGCCGGCCTGTGCGTCGTCCCCCGCCTGCAGCGTTTGCAGGTAGTCGCGGTGGCGGTCGCGGTGGCCGCGCAGCAGCAACAGGCTGAGTGCCGGCGCGGTCAGTAGCAGCAGGACTCCCCAGAATACCCATGACTGGCGCCAGCCCAGGCCGGCCAGCAGCGCGATGGCGAGCGTCGGCAACAGGGCCTCAGCAAACGAGAAGCCCATGCCGCTGAGGGCGTTAGCCTTGCCGCGTTGTTCAGGCAGGTAGCGGACCATGGCGGTGGGGCCGGCCAGCCCCATCAGCCCCTGGCCCAGGTGGCGCAGGGCGAAAAAGGCGAAGAACAACAGCAGCGGCCCGGTGCTGGCGGCCAGCAGCAGGCAGCCGGCGCTGAGGCCTGCGGCGACCAGGCAGGCGTAGTGCCGCAGGTCCAGGCGGTCGATCAGCGCGCCGCTCCACAGCAGCAGCGCGGCGCTGGCCAGGGTCGCGCCGGAGTAGATGGCGCCGAAGTCGCCGTGGCCCAGCCCCAGTTCCGCTCTAATGTCCCCGCCGAACAGGCCGATAAAGAAGGTCTGCCCGAAACTCGAGCAGAACATCATCATGAAGCCGAACAGCAGCAGGCGCCATTCGGAGCGGATCAGTGGCAGGAAACTACGCATGCAGGCGATACCCCGGGGTAGGCCTGCATCCTAACCGACAGCCCCCGTTCCCGTCACGGGGACAGGGGCGCATCGCGCGACGGGGCCGTCGCGCGCCGTGCCCGGCTGCCCGGCGTTGGTCAGGGCAGTACGGAAGCTGCCAGCGTTCCCGCGGTGCGATCCAGGCTGGCACCGGGCAGCGTCACGCCGGTAACGAAAGCGTTGACCCGGCCGTTGCACCCCGGCCCGGAACTGCGCAGGGTGGCGCGACCTCGAGCATTGGTCACGCCTTCGAGCAGCGTCTCCGCGCGGTCGATCAGCGCGACGCTGACCGCGGCGCCCGCCACCGGTGCGCCGGTCTCGTCGCTGACGGAGACACGCACGCGGGAGCGGTTTTTCAGTCCGGTACAGCTGCCGTTGCGGTCCACCACCTTGACGCTCAGTTCCAGCGTGGCCACCAGGCAATCGGCAGTGCAGGCTTCGACGGGCACCAGCTTGCCCATCACGCTGGCGTCGCCGAGGGTGAGGTCGGCGAGCAGTGCACCGCTGCCGGTCTCGCCGTTCAGGCCGTCGACGTGGATGAGGCCCGCATAGGCGGCGCTGATCTGTGGGGCGACGTCGGCGGCCACGCCATCGGGGCCCTCGGCGCGCACACCGATTTCGGGAAAGCCCGGCGCCGGGTCGTTGACGGTCGCGGTGAGTGTGCCCTGCGCGTCGAGCGAACCCGTATCCCACAGGATGCTGGGACCAGAGGGGCCGGCGATGACCTGCCAGGCACTGGTGTCGGGGCTGTAGCGCGCCAGGTGACGGAAGGTCACGCCGGCGTCGACCGTGCGCAGGAAGCCCGCGCGCATGCCGGCATCGTTGACGAACTGGGTCGCGGAATTGTCGGCCGTGTACGGGGAGGGCGGGGGAGTGACCGCGACCTCGCTGCCAGGGACGCCGAACTGATAACTCAGGTTGGGAGTGGCAATTACGCCGCCCGGGCTCACCGCGATCGGCAGCTCGGGGTAGTCGGGATGGCCGAAGCTGGTCAGCTCGGTGAAACCGGTTGCCATGGTCCAGATGTAGGGGCGGAAGATCTTGTCCGCAGGGCGCTCGCGATTGGTGGCGTAGCCGAAGACGTTGTTCTGGTCGTCGATGCCGGCGCCGATGGTGTCCTGCAGGTCGGGGAACGCGCCGATATCAGTGCGCGCGAAGCTGCCGCTGCCGGCATTCCAGGCCCAGATGGCCGGGGCGCCATAGACGTTGGACAGGTCCGCGGTGTTGGCCAGCACCCAGCCGCTGGCGGAGATGCCCAGCCAGCGGTAGAAGTCGTTGCCGTTGCCTACGGCATAGGCCGTGCCGTCGCGCCAGATCGTGGGGGCGAAATCGCTGCCGCGCACACCGGCCACCAACTGGCCATCGGCGCTGATCAACTGCCCGCGGGCGCCATTGGCGATGTGCTCGTAGGCGTAGGTCGTGGCCTGGGTGCCGGCGTGCCAGCCCAGGGCAAGGGTGGTGGCGAGTGCCAGAACCAGCTGCTGTCGGCGGTTGCCCGTGCGAGCGAAAGTACCCATCGTGCTTCCTCAGGTTGTTGTGGGAACAGGTGCGCGGGCAGGCTTGCCGGCTCCCTGCTGCAGTGGGTACCCGCTGTGGCCAATTTTGTTCATTTGCATCGCGCAGTCCACACCGACGCGACTACCCGATCGGGCGGACATCGGGTATTGCTCGCCTCGCGGCCCTGTGCTGCGTCGCGGCGCTGCTGCGGCCCGGTCCCATTTCGACTAAGATCGGATTGGGAATGCAATGCCAACAGTCTATGCTGGCGAGTTTACATTCCGGGGGTTGCGCGCTCCGCGCCCGCCCGTCACTCAGGGGAGAGGTCATGACTGCCAAAATCAAGGTCCAGCGGCCGCTGGTTATTCTGCACGGGGACGAGATGGCGCAGATCGCCTTCGAGCGCATCCTCGACATGTTCGTCAGCAGCCGCCTGGATATCGAGCTGGTGGAGATCGATCTCTCCGCGGAAAATCGCCTGGTCAGCAACGGCTCCGTGGTCGCCGATGCGATCGAGGCTCTGAAGGAGCACGGTGTCGGCATCAAGAACGCCGGCATGACCGTCAACCGCAAACAGCTGGACGACCTGCTCGCCCGGCACCCGGATATCGACGAGTCGAAACTCGACAAGCTGGCGACCAAGTCGCCTAACGGGGCCATCCGCAAGGGCATTCACGGCAATATCACGCGCGAGGACATCCAGTTCCGCAACCTCAGGGTCAAGCACCCGGAGTGGATTGGCCGCGATATCGAAGTCCTCACCATGGAGACCGGCGGCATCAAGCACAGTGCCAACGCGCTGGCCTGTACCACCGGGGTGGCCAAGGTGATTTTCATCGGCAGCAGCGGCGACCCGGTGGAAGTACACCGGCGCACCCTGCGCAAGGGCGACCCCTGGCTGCTGGCGACCAACTCCCTGGAGGATGTGCGCGCCTGGGCGCATGTGTTCTTCCAGCGCGCGCTGGATGAGAACCGCGACGCCTACCTGGGTCTCAAGGACACCGTGATTCCCGGCTACGATGGCGTCATGCGCGCCGCGATCGAAGAAATTTATGAACGCGACTACAAGGACAAGCTGGCCCAGGCCGGGCTCTACTACCACTATGAACTGATCGACGCCCAGGCCGCGCGGATTGTCGCCAACCCGCCGGTGCGCGCGTTGTGGGGCGTGCCGGACAACACCACCGGGCGCAAGCTGTTCAAGCTGGTCAACGAACTCAAGCGCTACGGCATTCCCGACCGCAAGCACCACGTCTCCCTGTCGCGCATGAGTGCCGGCGGCGGCGACCAGTACGGCAGCTTCAACATGGCGGTGGAAGAAGACGGCATCGTCAAGGTGATCCTGGATGGCGAGGAGATGCACGCCCGCGACGTCAAGGCCGGCGACCCGCTGCTGTTCATGTCCAACGACAAGGCGTCGATCAAGGACTGGGTCATGCAGGTGTTCCGCGACGCCTCGAACAAGAACAAGGAGGTCTACTTCGGACTCAAGCGCGAATATATGGAGTATGACGAGGTGTTCAGCAAGGTGCTGCTGGAGGTGCGCCACGAACTGGCCGCGACCGGTGTGCGCCCGCCCTCGTTCATGATCATGCGCCCGTCCAGCCAGTTGAAGAAGATGATCTGCGACCCGCCGCGCAACGCGCTGTACCCGGCGCAGAACCTCGACGGCGACATCTTCTCGGACATCGCCGCCGCACTCGGCGGCAGCTTGGCCACGGCCAGTTCGATCATCGAGAGCAAGGACGGCTCCATGCTGTTCGAGGCGCCCCACGGCACCGCCCACGACCTCTACCTGCGCTACCTCGACAGCGAGGGCCGCGAGGCCCACTTCAACTCATCGGCGCTGCTCTACGCGGTGGCCAACGCGCTGGAGACCATCGCCCAGCGCGAGGATAACGCTGAATTGCAGGACTATGCGGCGCGCCTGAAGAACGCACTGATCGACACCGTCGGCGATGGCATCATCACCGGCGACCTGCGCGGCAAGACGTCCGATCCGGACAGTGAGACCACTGTCGATATGCAGGGATTCCTGGATGCGGTGCAGGAGCGTCTCTGATACGAGCGCGCCTGCAGCCCGCGCCGAGTCATTCAGCCTTCGCTGAACCCCTCAGCCTTCGCCGAGATAGTGGTCCTCGTCGAAGGTTTTCACCAGCTGCGGATAGAACACCGTGAGCGTGGTGATGACCATGCCGTTGATGAAGCCCTCCGGGAACATCATCAGCAGTAGCAGCGGCCACTGCTCCAGGCACAAGGCGATCCAGTCCCACTTGCCGATGGCGGCGAAGGCCAGCATGGTGCCCGCCGCCACCAGCGCCGCGCACAGGGCCCCGCCGAAGAACCCCGCCCCCAGCATGTAGATGAACAGGTTGCGCGAGCGCAGCCGGCGCAGGCGATACACCAGGTAGCGGGTGGTGGTGGTCGGAATGAAAATGGTCAGTACCCAGGCTGGGGCCGCGGCCACGATCGGCTGGCCTATGATCAGGCAGTGGGCGATGACCGCCATGCTGCCGCCGATGATAGCGAAGCGCCAGCCCAGCAGCATGGTGAAGCAGCTGACTCCCAGCAGGTGCAGCCACAGGCCGTCGATGGCGCGCACCGATATCAGCCACAGGGCCACGCAGGCGATGCTGCTGCCCAGCAGCACATGCTGGCGTTGCGACACCCGGTAGATGGCGCGCCAGTCGGCGTAGCGCACCGCGGTGCCCAGCACCAGCAGCCAGCCGGCCCAGCTGATGACCAGCAGCCAGGTGGGCAGTAATTCGCGGGCGATGAACACGGGGGCCGGCCAGCTTACTCGGGCAGGGCGTAGGGCAGTTGCAGCAGGGTCATGGCCGGGCCGCCCTCGCCCAGTAGCAGGCCCCCTGCCACGCCGGGGCCGGTTGCCACAGCCAGACACAGCGCTTTGCCGTCAACCTGCACGCTGTTGACGATCTCGCCGGTGCTGGCGCCCAATCCGTCGGTATAGAGCTTGCTGCCCGGGGCGGGTGTCTCCCCGGTCGCAACTTCGGCCAGGTAGGCGCGCTGCTTGGGCTTGCCGCGGTAGTGCAGGCGGGCGACGATTTCCTGCCCGGTGTAGCAGCCCTTGTTGAAGCTCACGTGCCCGGTGAGGTCGTAGTTGAACAATTGCGGGATGAACTCCCCGCTGGTGGCCGCCTCGACCCGGGCAACCCCGGCGCGCATCTGCAGTGCGCGCCATTGCGATTCGTCCCCAGCCTGCAAGCGCTCGCGCAGGGTGGCGACCAGCTCCGCGTGGTTCTGCGTATCGATAAACACCTCGAAGGCGATTTCCGCTCCCGGCGCGCGTACCGCGACGATTCCCGGGGCGCTGGCTGCGGCATAGTCCTCGCTGCCGGGTTCACTTCCGACCACATCAGACAGCACCCCCGGGGCGTCTTCGCCCCAGCAACCGAACGCCCGCCAGTCATCGCGCGCGATGTCGATTTTGGCCTTGGAGAACACGATGAACTTACCCAGCGTAGCGGCGGCGGTGTCCAGGATGTCGCGGCGCATGCGCAGGGCGACGTGTTCCGCATCGAGCTGGACCAGCAGGAAATCGCAGACCATACGCCCCTGAGCCGTGCAGTAGGCGCCGGGCAGGGCCTGGGTCGCGGACAGCTTGCGCGTGTCGCAGGTGGTCTGCCCCTGCAGGAAGGTGAGGGTGTCGGGGCCTGCGATGTGTAGCAAGCCCTCGCCGGGAAGTGCGCTGAAATATCCGTTCACGGGTACATCTCTGGGTGTCGTGGAGTTCCATGATAGGGCCAGCGAGGGGCGGCTGTCAGCCGTCGGCCCCGCCGGTTTTCGCCGCGACGGGGCCGATGGCGCTATAATGTGCGCCCCTGATGTGGACCTGCAAAGGCAATTGGTCAATGGTAGTGGACGACGAATACAACCGCATGCGTTGGGCAGCCCGCCGCGGCATGCTGGAGCTGGACCTGGTGCTGGAGCCTTTCGTGCGCGACCGCTACCGCGATCTCGGGGAGGACGACCGCGCCAGCTTCCGGCGCCTCATGGAGAGCGAAGACCAGGACCTGTTCGCCTGGTTCCTCGGCCGGCAATTACCTGACGACCAGGAGCTGGCCGCTATTGTCAAAACGGTTCTCGACTTCGCCCGCACTAAACCTGAGGATCGCTGATTCCCCCTCCCGGCGGCGCTGGCTGCTCCTGTTTGGCCTGCTTGGCGCTGTCCATCTCGGCGGTATCGCCTGGACCCTGGAGTCCCCCTGGCCGCTGCTGGCGCTCCCCGTTTTTTTTACCTACCTGTGGCAAACCCTGCGCGACCCTCTGGTGGGGGTGGAACTGCGCTGGCGCGCGGGGCGCTGGTCGCTCGGCAGCTGTGATGATGGCGATGGCATCGAAATGACCCCCGAACGCTGGCACCTGCTGCCCTGGGTGACCTACCTGGCGTGGCGCGACGGTGCCGGCGCCCGCGGCCAGGCCTGGCTGTTTGCGGACAGCGCCTCTGCGCAAGCGCTACGGCGACTGCGGGTCAGGCTCGCCCTGCAGCGGTGAGTTGACCGGTGTGAGTACCGTGTCCACCGCCTCCGGCAACAGGTCGGGGTAGTCCAGGGTGTAGTGCAGGCCGCGGCTTTCCTTGCGCTCGATGGCGCAGCGGATCATCAACTCGGCGACCATGGCCAGGTTGCGCAACTCCAGCAGGTCGTTGCTCACCTTGTAGTTGCCGTAGTATTCGGCGATCTCCGCCTGCAGCACCGTGACCCGGCGCAGCGCGCGCTGCAGCCGCTTGTTGCTGCGCACGATGCCGACATAGTCCCACATGAAGCGGCGCAGCTCGTCCCAGTTGTGGGAGATGACCACGTCCTCGTCGGAGTCGGTCACCTGGCTTTCGTCCCAGGCCGGGGCGCTGTCCGGGGCGGACAGGCTGTCCAGGCTGGCGGCGATGTCCCGGGCCGCGGACTCGGCGTAGACGATGCACTCCAGCAGCGAGTTCGAGGCCATGCGATTGGCGCCGTGCAGGCCGGTGCAGGAGGTTTCGCCGATCGCGTAGAGCCCGGCCAGGTCGGTACGCCCGGCGGTGTCCACGATCACGCCGCCACAGGTGTAGTGTGCGGCAGGGACCACGGGGATGGGCTCGCGTGCGATGTCGATGCCGAATTCCGCGCAGCGGTCCATGATGGTGGGGAAATGGCTGCGCAGGAACTCCTCGGACTTGTGCGAGATGTCCAGGAAGACACAGTCGATCCCCAGCTTCTTCATCTCGTGGTCTATGGTGCGGGCCACCACGTCGCGCGGCGCCAGCTCCGCCTTGGGGTGGAAGTCGGGCATGAAGCGGCTGCCGTCCGGCAGTCGCAGCAGGCCTCCCTCGCCGCGCACCGCCTCGCTGATCAGGAACGACTTGGCCCTGGGGTGGTACAGGCAGGTGGGGTGAAACTGGTTGAACTCGAGGTTGGCCACCCTGCAGCCGGCGCGCCAGGCCATGGCGATGCCATCGCCGCTGGCGCCGTCCGGATTGCTGGTATAAAGGTAGGCCTTGCTCGCCCCGCCGGTGGCCAGCACCACGGCGCGGGCGGAGAACAGGTCGACGTGTTCGCTGCGCCGGTCGAGCACATAGGCACCCTGGCAGCGGCCGTCGCGGCGCACCAGGTCGACCGCCACCCGCTGGGTGAATACCTCGATGTTGTCCCGTGCCATCACCCGCTCGGTGAGCACCTCGGAGATGGCGCGCCCGGTGCGGTCCGCCGCGTGAATGATGCGCCGGTGGCTGTGGCCGCCCTCCATGGTCAGGTGGAACTCGCGCTCCATGTCGCTCAGGCGGTCCTCGCGGAGGTCGAAATCCACGCCCTGCTCGACCAGCCATTCGACGCAGTGGCGGCTGTTGCGCACGGTGAACTCGACGGCTTCGCGCTTGCACAGCCCGGCGCCGGCGGTCAGGGTATCCTCGACGTGGGAGTCGATGGTGTCGCGGTCGTGCAGCACCGCCGCCATGCCGCCCTGGGCCCAGTAGGTGGAGCCCTGGTTGAGGTCGGCCTTGGACAGTAGAGCGATGCGCAGGTGTGACGGCAGGTGCAGGGCGAGGCTGAGTCCGGCCGCACCGGTGCCGATGATGAGTACGTCGTGTTCGTGGGCGGTGGGCACTGGTTGTCTGCTTGCCGGCTCAGGGAGTGAAATATATGATGTGCCTCAACAACTTAGCTCAAGGTTTTGGCATTCGGGGCGAGTATAAACGACCTGCGCCAAAATAAGGAAATCCCACCGTGGGGAACTTTTACAGATCGATACTCTCTTACAGGTGCCCTGGGCGCTCGCCGGTTGTGAGTTTGCGGCGTCCGGCGTGCATCGGGGCACAGTTTAAAGAGAGGGTCGTGGCAGCCTTGCCGGGAGCCAGAAAGGGGATACCGGAGTGACGGCTGCGGAGACTGACCAGCAATTGGTCGCCCGTGTCAAAAAGGGTGATTCGCGGGCGTTTGATCTGCTGGTGCTGAAATACCAGCACAAGATCTTCGGCCTGATCAGCCGCTATGTGCACGACGCCGACGAGGTGCAGGACGTGGCGCAGGAAGCCTTTATCAAGGCGTATCGCGCGCTGCCCAAGTTTCGCGGCGACAGCCAGTTTTACACCTGGCTGTACCGCATCGCGGTCAATACGGCAAAAAATCACCTGGTGTCGCGTTCGCGGCGGCCACCTGGTACCGACGTCGAGGCGTCGGATGCGGAAAACTACGAGGGCGGAGCCGCCCTGCGGGACATCGAATCGCCGGAACAGGCACTGTACGGCGAAGAGCTCAGGGCCGTGGTGGAATCCGCTATCAGCAACTTGCCGGATGAGCTGAAAACCGCGGTAACTTTGCGTGAATTCGATGGTCTGAGTTATGAAGACATCGCCGACATCATGGATTGCCCTGTGGGCACCGTCCGCTCGCGAATTTTCCGCGCGCGTGAGGCGATCGACTTGCAGGTTCGAGCGCAGATGGAAGGGCGCTCCTGAAGGCCGGGAATGGCAAGGTTGAAAAGTACGGTTGAACCGATACTCTTGGATAGACGCACCAGGTGCGGAGGATCGACAAATGAGTGAACGCTTGCGGGAATCGCTGTCCGCCATGCTGGACGATGAAGCCAACGAGCTTGAAATCCAGAGGGTGATCAAGGCGCTGGACCAGGACCCGGAATTGCGCGAGACCTGGCGCCGCTACCAGGCGATCCGCACGGCGGTCACCGACCACGGCGTGAGCCACCTGCAACTCGACATTTCCAGTCGCGTGCGCGAGGCGCTCGACAGCCAGGAAAGCCCCGCTGTGGCGAGCCTTGGCCAGCGGCTGCGCAAACCCTTTGCCAGTTTTGCCGTGGCCGCCTCGGTTGCCGCAACCGTGGTGATCGGCGGCCAGCAACTGGCCACGCTCGATGCCGAAGATCCCTACGGGGTTGAGACCGCCTCCAGCGGCGGCGTCTCCCCGGTTGGCCTGATCAACAGCGTGGGTGCGGTTCCAGTGCGGGCCAGTTTCGGCACGCAGCCGGTGCCTGTGACCCAGGCCTCGGCGCGCAACGCCTACGAGGAACTCGCGCGCCAACGCATGCAGTTGTACCTGCAGGAGCACGCCGAACACGCCGCCCTCAACTCCCCGGACGGTTTGATCCCCTTTGCGCGTGTCCCTGAAATCCAGGAGTAGTTCCCGCATGGCCGGCTTGCGGTCCAAGAGCTGGAAAAATTTCGTTTTCGCCCTGCCGGCTGCCTTCCTGCTGCCGGCGCTCGTGTTTGCGGGTGATTGCCCGGAAGTCGATCTCGAGGCTATCAAATGGCTCGACCGCATGACCCGCAGTGTCGACGAGGTGAGCTATCACGGGGTTGTCACCTTCCAGCGCGATGGCCAGGACATGCAGGTCATGCAGGTCTCGCGCGTGGTGGACGGTGACACCAGTTTCGAACGACTCACCCAACTCACCGGCCAGGGCGCAGAAATCCTGCGTGCCTCGCACCCCCTGCAGTGCGTACACCCCGGCCACAAACTGCTGCGCATGGGCCAGGACCTGCAGGATGGCGAGTGCGGCCTGTCGCGACTTTATCGTTTCCGCGTGACCGAGGGTGAAAGGGTGGCGGGCCGCAAGGCCGTGCGCCTCGAGGTCGCCCCCCGCGACCTGTATCGCTATGGGTATATCCTCGAACTCGATCGCCGCACCGGCCTGCTGCTGAAGTCGGTGACCGTGGGGCGCGGCAGCCGCATGCTGGAAAAATTCCAGTTCGCCGATATCGCCTATAATTCGCGGCTCCCGGAGGGCGCCGAGATCAACCTCGTGCACGAGGCCGAGCACCCCGCTCCCGGGGAGGCCCGCGAGGAGCGCAGCCTGCCGCAGGCCTGGCAGGTCGGCTGGTTGCCGCGGGGCTTCACCGCCACCGATACGCCGCTGCCCAATGCGGCGCGGCGGACGTTCACCGACGGCCTCGCCGTGTTCTCCATCTTCATCGAGGAACTGGACCGCTCGATCCGGCCCGGTGAGGGCGTGGTTCGTTCCGGCAGCACGACCTCCTACACCCGGGGCATGAATGTGGGTGACGAACCGGTGCTGGTCACTGTCGTCGGCGAGATTCCCGTCAACACCGCGCGCATGGTCGCGGACTCCGTAGCCTGGACCCATTGAGATGCTGCTGGAAAGTGGACGGGTCGTGGCGGTGGATGCCGACAGCGTCTGGGTGGAGACCGTGCGCAAGAGCACCTGCGGCAGCTGCAGTCTGCAAAAGGGTTGCGGGCACAGCCTGATGGAGCGGCTCGCTCCCGGCCACCGCCCGCTGGTGCGCGTCCTTCCGGGCCGCCTGCAACCGGCGGACTGCCAGGTGGATGACGAGGTCCAGATCAGCATTCCGGAATCCGTCCTGCTGCGCGGCTCAGCGCTGGTCTACGTGCTTCCCCTGCTGGCGATGCTGGCCGGCGGCGCTGGCGCCGCGGCTGTGTTTCCCGCCAGTGCCGACGCGTCTGCCGCGCTGGGCGCAGTGCTCGGCATGGGTGCCGGGTTTGCCCTGGTGCGGGCACATGCGCGCCGGCACCGCGACGATCCCGGCCTGCAGCCGAGCCTCGAGCGCCTGCTGCGCCGCGCCGGCGCGCCAGGCGTCCAGCTGCAACAGTTGTAAAAGCGCCCTGGCGACCCTATCTCTCTCCTGTAAACAGTATCCCTGGAAAGCAAGCATGATTGTGAAGACCAAATTTTCCGTCCTCGTACTGCTGTGCGGCATGCTGTTCGCCGCCGTATCCGGCGCGGCGGAGCTCCCCGATTTCAAGACAATCGTCAAACAGAACTCGCCCGCGGTGGTGAAGATCATTGTCGAGTCCAGCGGCCAGGCGGTCGCCGACGGCGAGTACGGTCCCCAGGAGATTCCGGAGTACCTGCGGCGCTTCTTTGAATTCCGCGGCCAGCCCCCGGCAACACCGCACCCGCGCATGGGCCTGGGCTCCGGGTTCATCATCTCCCGGGACGGCTACATCGTGACCAACAACCACGTGGTCGAGGGCGCGGACAGTGTGCTGGTGCGGCTCAGCGATCGCCGCGAGTATGAAGCCGAAGTGGTCGGCACCGACCCGCGTTCGGACCTCGCCCTGCTGCGCGTGGAGGCCAGCGACCTGCCGGTAGTGGCGCTCGCGGCCGACAATAACCTCGAGGTCGGCGAGTGGGTGCTGGCCATCGGCTCGCCTTTTGGCCTGGACTACTCGGTGACCGCGGGTATCGTCTCCGCGATGGGGCGGAGCCTGCCGACGGAGAACAACGAGAATTACGTGCCCTTCATCCAGACCGATGTGGCCATCAACCCGGGTAACTCCGGCGGGCCGCTGTTCAACCTCGAAGGCAAGGTCGTGGGCGTAAACTCGCAGATTTTCACCCGCAGCGGCGGTTCCATCGGCCTGTCGTTCTCCATCCCGGTCAGCGTGGTGCGCAATGTCGTCGAGCAGCTCAAGGCCAACGGCCACGTCACCCGCGGCTGGCTGGGGGTCACCATCCAGGACGTCGACAAGAACCTGGCCGACTCCTTTGGGCTGGATCGGCCCCAGGGCGCCCTGGTGGTGCAGGTGGGCGAGGACGGCCCGGCGGACAAGGGCGGCCTGCGCGAGGGCGATATCATCCTGCGTTTCGATGGCCAGGTGATCAACACCTCTTCCGACCTGCCGCACGTGGTCGGCCTGGTGGCACCGGGGACGAAGGTCGCGGTGGAGATCATGCGCGACCGGAAGAAGCGCAATCTCAAGGTCGAGGTCGGCGGCCTGGAGGCCGATGACAGTTACAGCCTGGCCAGCGGCAACACGACGGGGCAGGGCGGCAAACTGGGCGCCGTCGTGGCAGAGGCACCCGCGGAAGCGCTGGAGCGTTGGGGCCTGTCCGGGGGTGTCCAGGTGCGCGACGTGGTGCCCGGTTCGCCGGCCGCGGACGCGGGGGTGGAACCCGGTGACATTATCACGCTGGTGGGCAGCCGGCCGGTCAAGAGCCTGGAGGCGTTCGAGGAAGCTGTCGCCGGACTCCAGCCGGGCACTTCCGTACCGCTGCGCCTGATGCGGCGCGGATCGCCCCTGTTCATCGGCCTCAAATTGCCCGAGTAAGGGACCCGCTGCCCGTTCCCCGGCGCGATAGCCGGGGGCGGGCCTTTGGGGTACAATCGCGCGTTTTTTGGTGAGCCGCCGGATCGCGCTCGCTGTGGCTCCGGATGCCCGGCGGGGGATACGGCGCCCAGCAACCGTTTTTCAGGCCCGTAACGAGTGAGCGACCTCCAACACATCCGCAATTTCTCCATCATTGCCCATATCGACCACGGCAAGTCCACTCTCGCGGATCGTTTCATCCAGCACTGTGGCGGCCTCAGCGATCGGGAAATGGCGGCCCAGGTCCTCGATTCCATGGATATCGAGCGCGAGCGCGGCATTACCATCAAGGCGCAGAGCGTGACCCTGGACTACACCGCGCGCAACGGCGAGGTCTACGAGCTCAATTTCATCGATACCCCCGGCCACGTCGACTTCTCCTACGAGGTGTCGCGCTCGCTGGCCGCCTGTGAAGGCGCCCTGCTGGTGGTCGATGCGGCCCAGGGCGTCGAGGCCCAGTCGGTGGCCAACTGTTACACCGCTATCGAGCAGGGCCTGGAAGTCCTGCCGATTCTCAACAAGATGGACCTGCCCCAGGCCGACCCGGACCGGGTAGCGCAGGAAATCGAGAACATCATCGGTATCGACGCCTCCGGCGCGTGTCGGGTCAGCGCCAAGTCCGGCCTGGGTATCGAGGACGCCCTCGAGTACCTGGTGGAGCAGATTCCCCCCCCCGAGGGCGACCGCGACGCGCCCCTGCAGGCGCTGATCATCGACTCCTGGTTCGACAACTACCTGGGAGTGGTCTCGTTGGTGCGGGTGAAGCAGGGTGTGCTGAGCAAGGGTGACAAGATTGTCGCCAAGTCCCTGGGCAAGGCGCACCAGGTGGATAACGTCGGCATCTTTACGCCCAAGCGGGTCGAGCGCAAATGCCTGCAGGCGGGCGAAGTGGGCTTTGTCGTTGCCGGCATCAAGGACATTCACGGTGCGCCGGTGGGCGACACCCTGGTTCACGACAAGAACCCGGGCGTCCCTGCACTGCCAGGTTTCCAGCGGGTCAAGCCGCAGGTCTACGCGGGCATTTTCACCGTGTCCTCGGATGACTACGAGGACTTCCGCGAGGCGCTGGCCAAGCTCACGCTCAACGATGCCTCGCTGTTCTACGAGCCCGAGACCTCGGATGCCCTCGGTTTCGGTTTCCGCTGCGGCTTTCTCGGCATGCTGCACATGGAGATCATCCAGGAGCGCCTGGAGCGCGAATACGACCTCGACCTGATCACCACCGCGCCCACGGTGATCTACGAGATCGTGAAAAAAACCGGCGAGGTGATCCAGGTGGATAACCCCTCGTCGCTGCCGGACCCGGGCGATATCGAGGAGATGCGCGAGCCCATCGCACGCTGCAATATCCTGGTGCCCCAGGACTACCTGGGCAGCGTCATCACCCTGTGTGTGGAGAAGCGCGGCACGCAGGTCGACATGCAGTTCCTCGGCACCCAGGTGCAGGTGACCTACGATATTCCCATGGCCGAGGTGGTGTTAGACTTTTTCGACAAGCTGAAGTCTGTCAGCCGCGGCTACGCCTCCCTGGATTACAGCTTTGAGCGTTTCGAGGCGGCCAGCCTGTCGCGGCTCGACGTCCTGATCAACGGCGAGCGCGTGGATGCGCTCGCCATCATCGTGCATCGCGACCAGGTGCAGTATCGCGGGCGGGCCCTGACCGAAAAAATGAAGGAACTGATTCCGCGGCAGATGTTTGACGTCGCCATCCAGGCGGCTGTCGGCAGCAAGGTGGTGGCGCGGCAGACGGTCAAGGCGCTGCGCAAGAACGTCACGGCCAAGTGCTATGGCGGCGACGTTACGCGTAAGCGCAAACTGCTGGAAAAACAAAAAGCGGGCAAGAAACGCATGAAACAGGTTGGCCGTGTGGAAATTCCACAGTCGGCCTTCCTCGCCGTACTCAAGGTGGACAGCTGATGAGCGGAATGAACATCGATTTTCCCCTGATTCTCACCATCCTGGTGGCAGGGTCGGGACTGATCTGGCTGCTCGACGCCATGTTCCTGGCCCCGGGTCGGCGCCGCATGGTTGCCGAACTGGTGCAGCAGTATCCCAATCATGCGGATCCCGGTCACCCGCAGGCGGCGCAATTCCAGGCGCGAGTCGCCGATGGTGCCAGCGAACCGATCCTGGTGGAGTACGCGCGTTCGTTTTTTCCGGTCCTGCTGCTGATCTACGTACTGCGCTCGTTCATTGTCGAGCCGTTCCAGATTCCGTCGTCGTCGATGGTGCCCACCCTGGAGGTGGGGGATTACATCCTGGTCAACAAGTTCACCTATGGCATACGCCTGCCCGTGGTGCGTACCAAGGTCATCGATGTCAGTGAGCCCAGGCACGGTGACGTCATGGTGTTTTTTCCGCCGCACCAGAACGAAACCTACTACATCAAACGGGTGATCGGCGTGCCCGGCGACCTCGTCGAGTACCGCGACAAGATCCTTTATGTTAACGGCGAACAGGTCAGCCGCGAGGAAGTCGCGGTGGTGCCGGGACCCTACATGCGCCTGCGCCTCGGCATCGAGGAGCATGGCGATGCGCGCTATACCATGCAGGTCAACGACGCGAGTCCGGCGCTCGATTTCTCCGTGGTAGTCAAGCCCGGACACTACTTCATGATGGGCGACAATCGTGACAATTCTTCGGACAGCCGTGTTTGGGGTCAGGTCCCCGAAGAGGATATAGTAGGCAGGGCTTTCGCCATCTGGATGCATTGGGAGTCGTTTCTCAGCGTGCCCAGTTTCAGCCGCGTTGGCCTCATAGAATGACACTATAAATTCGGTTGACGTGGAGGGCGGGGAAATGCGTACACCGCAGCGCCAGAGGGGCATATCCGTACCGAGCATGATTGTGCTCGGTATTCTTATCGGGTTTTACGGTCTGTGTATCGTCAAGATGTGGCCGCACTATTACGAGTACCTGACCGTCAAGAATATTGTCGAAACTGCCTCGGCGGAGTTCGAGCCCGGCCGGACCACCCTGGGCGACATCCGCCGCCGCGTCGACGCCATGTTCAACACCAACCGCGTTGAAGGTATCACCGCCAAAGATGTCGAGGTCTACAACAAAAAAGGCGTGACCTATATCGACGCCAGCTACGAGGCCCGCGTGCACATCGCGTGGCGCATCGACGCGCTGCTGGTTTTTGATGACCTGCTTTACGAAGCGGGGAAGACCCCCGACTGAATGCGGTGACCGGCGACCAGCAGCATCAGCGGGCGAGCCTGGAACGCCGACTGGGCCACCAGTTCGTCGATGCCGGATTGCTCACGCTCGCCCTGACCCACCGCAGCGCCGGCAGCCAGAACAACGAACGCCTGGAGTTTCTCGGCGACTCGGTGGTGAACCACATCATCGCCGAGTACATCTACGACAAGTTTCCGGACGCCCACGAGGGCGAACTCAGCCGTATCCGCGCTTCGCTGGTGAAGGGCGATACCCTGGCCGCGCTTGCCGCGGAGCTGTCGCTGGGCGACCACCTGGTGCTGGGCAGCGGCGAGCGCAAGAGCGGTGGGCGGCGGCGTAGTTCGATCCTTGCGGATGCGCTGGAGGCGGTGGCCGGTGCCATCCTCCTCGACGCGGACCTGGAGTGTTGCCGACGCTGCGTCGTCGCCTGGTTTGGCGCGCGCCTGGAAGAACTCAGCCTGGACGCGGTGGCCAAGGACGCCAAGACCCGCTTGCAGGAAATCCTGCAGGGCCGCGGTCGCCCGCTGCCGGAGTACGAGTTGCTCGGCGTGCTGGGCGACGATCACAACCAGCGCTTCCATGTCGCCTGCCGCGTGGCGCGTCCCAATTTCGTCGTCGAGGGCTCCGGCAGCAGTCGGCGCAAGGCGGAGCAGGCCGCCGCCAGCGTGGCGCTGGACAGGCTGGAATCCCATGACCGCTGAACAGCAACGCTGCGGCTATGTCGCGATCGTCGGCCGCCCCAACGTGGGCAAGTCCACCTTGCTCAATCACCTGCTCGGGCAGAAGATCAGTATCACCTCGCGCAAACCGCAGACTACCCGCCACCAGGTCCTCGGTATCAAGACCGAGGGCCAGCACCAGATCATCTACGTGGACACCCCCGGCCTGCACCGCGATGGCGGCAAGGCAATCAATCGCTACATGAACCGGGCGGCGAGTTCCGCCCTGCGCGACGTGGACGTCGTCGTATTCGTCGTCGACCGCACCGCCTGGACCGAGGAAGACGAGATGGTGCTGGAGCAGGTTGCCGCTGTCGGCGTCCCGGTCCTGCTGGCGGTCAACAAGGTCGATCTGCTGGCGGACAAGGCCGTCCTGCTGCCGCAACTGGAGGCGCTGGCGGCGCGCGGCAAGTTCGAGGCGATCATTCCGCTGTCGGCCCTGCGCGATCACAATGTCGCCGAACTGGAGCGCGAGATTCTGCGCTTCCTGCCGGAGTCGGTGCATTTCTTTCCCGAGGAACAGATCACCGACCGCAGCCAGCGTTTTCTCGCCGCCGAGATCGTGCGCGAGAAAATCATGCGCCAACTGGGCGACGAACTGCCGTACTCGGTCACCGTCGAGATCGAGGAGTTCGCCCTGGAGGGCGCCACCGTACACATCTCCGCGCTGATTTACGTCGAACGCGACGGGCAGAAGCGCATCGTTATCGGCACAGGGGGAGAGCGCCTGCGCAGCATCGGCACCGAGGCGCGGCGCGACATGGAGCGGCTGTTCGACTGCAAGGTGATGCTGCGCCTGTGGGTCAAGGTGCGCAGCGGCTGGTCGGATGACGAGCGCGCCCTGCGTAGCCTGGGCTACGACGATACCTGAGCGAACGGCGGGTCTCACCCATGCGCGCGCAACTGCAGCCGGCCTACATTCTTCACCAGCGCCCCTACCGAGATACCAGTCTTTTACTCGAGGTGTTTACCGCCACGCAGGGGCGTATCAGCCTGGTGGGCAAGGGTGTGCGGCGCCGCGCGCGCGGCGGTTCTGTCGCTGCGCTGCTGCAGCCTTTCACGCCGTTGCTGCTGTCATTCAGTGGTCGCAGCGAGCTGAAGAACCTCAACCAGGTGGAGCCCGCAGGTGCTGCACGCGCGCTGCGCGGGGATTTCCTGTTCAGCGGTATGTACCTCAACGAGTTGCTGGTACGCCTGTTGCATAGAAATGACCCGCACCCGGCCCTGTTTGCGGCCTACGGACTCGCACTGGAGGCGCTGGAGCGCCGGGAGGAAATGGACGGTGTACTGCGCCGTTTCGAGTTGGGCTTGCTGGACGAACTCGGGTACAGTTTCTCGCTGGTCGAGGATGGTCGTTCCGGCGAACCGCTCGACGCGCAGGCCTGGTATGGCTTCGAGTCCGATGTCGGCCTGGTGCGCGCGGCGCCCGGCGCCGCGCCGGTATTTCACGGCGGCGATCTGCTGGCCGCCGCACAGGGGGATTTCGGCG
Source organism: Mangrovimicrobium sediminis (assembly GCF_004745945.1). Lineage (GTDB taxonomy): Bacteria > Pseudomonadota > Gammaproteobacteria > Pseudomonadales > Halieaceae > Mangrovimicrobium > Mangrovimicrobium sediminis. The sequence goes on from NZ_SRLE01000005.1 coordinate 141,846, forward strand.
GAGCGGCGGGGCAGACCGCCAAGCGACTCATGCGCCTGGCGCTGGCCGCCCATCTCGGCGACACACCGCTGCACAGTCGCGAGTTGTTCAGGGCGCGTCGGGCAGCGCCAGTGGAGGATGGATGATCGCAGTCGGTACGGATATTTTGCGTTTTGCGCGCATCGACGCGGTGCTGGAGCGCCAGGGCGCGCGCTTCGTGGAGCGTATCCTCACCCCGGAAGAGCGCGGCGAGTACGCCGCCAGCAAGCGCCCGGGCAATCTCCTGGCCAAGCGTTTTGCCGCCAAGGAGGCGGTGGCCAAGGCGCTGGGGACGGGTATCGGTCGCGGGGTCAGCTGGCAGGATATCCGCATCGACCACGACGCCCAGGGTGCCCCCCTGGTGGTACTGAGCGGCGGTGCCCTGCGCGTGGCGCAGTCCCGCGGCGGCAGCCGGGTGGCGTTGAGCCTGGCGGACGAAACTGACTGCGTGGTCGCTTTTGCGATACTCGCCTGACGCGCGGGCCAGCGTCGCGCGGTCTGCAACCAGGACTGCGGTGCGCGGCTCATCGCAACACGTTACACTGCCAGCCGGACAGCGGTGCTTACAATTTTATGCGTGACTATCCCACCATCGAAGCCTGCATCGGCAATACACCCCTGGTTCGCCTACAGCGCATGCAGGGGAAGACCAGCAACACCCTGTTGCTCAAGCTGGAGGGCACCAACCCCGCCGGTTCGGTGAAGGACCGCCCGGCCCTGAGTATGATCAGCCAGGCCGAGGCGCGCGGTGACATCCGCCCGGGGGATACCCTGATCGAGGCCACCAGCGGCAACACGGGCATCGCCCTGGCCATGGCGGCGGCGATTCGCGGCTACCGCATGGTGCTGATCATGCCCGCGCACATGTCCGACGAGCGCAAGCAGGCGATGGCCGCCTACGGCGCCGAACTCGTCGAAGTGAGCCAGGCCGAGGGTATGGAGGGCGCCCGCGACCTCGCGCTGGCCATGGCCGAACGCGGTGAGGGTCGCGTGCTCGACCAGTTCGCCAACCCGGACAACCCGCGCGCCCACCTCACTGGTACCGGTCCTGAGTTGTGGGAGCAGACCGGCGGGACGATCACCCACCTGGTCAGTTCGATGGGAACCACCGGCACCATCATGGGCTGCTCCGCCTACCTCAAGCAGCGCAATCCCGACCTCCAGATCGTTGGCCTGCAGCCCGAGGACGGCTCCAGTATCCCCGGCATACGGCGCTGGCCCGAGGCCTACCTGCCGGCCATCTACGACGCCGCCCGCGTCGACCGCGTGCTGGATATCTCCCAGGAGGAATCCGAAACTACCATGCGCCGGCTGGCTGCCGAGGAGGGCATCTTCTGCGGAGTGTCCTCCGGTGGCGCAGTGGCCGGTGCATTGCGCCTCTCACAGGAGCTCGAGGACGCGGTGATCGTTGCGATTATTTGCGACCGCGGGGACCGCTATCTCTCCACCGGGGTATTCGGCGGCTGATATGGTCCGGGTCAGGCAGGACAACGTCTACGAAACCACCGAGGGCGGGGTAGACCTCGACCTGTGGTTGCAGAACCTGCCGCTGCAGCAGGAGCAGGTCGACGACCAGCGCCTGCGCGAGGCCGCCCAACTGGCTGCGGAACTGGCCCAGGGCCCGGGGGTGGACCAGCGCGACTGGGCGCGCGAATCCGACTGTTTCCGCGCTGGGCTGGATACCGCGCTGATCCTTGCCGAACTACATGTCGGCGCCGACGGGCTGGTCGCGGGCATGCTCTACCGCGCGGTGCGCGAGGAACGCATCTCTTTGGAGGAGGTCGAGCGCCGCTTCGGGGCGACCGTGCGCCACCTCAATGAAGGCGTTCTGCGTATGGCGGCCATTGGCGACCTGCGCCTGCACCAGGACCGGCCGGTGCTCGGCCAGGCCCATGCGCAGAAGGACAACATCCGCAAGATGCTGGTGGCCATGGTCGACGACGTGCGCGTGGCCCTGATCAAACTGGCGGAGCGCACCTGCGCCCTGCGCGCGGTGAAGAACGACGATGAGCGCCGCGACCCGGTCGCGCGGGAAGTCTTCGACGTCTACGCGCCGCTGGCCCACCGCCTGGGTATCGGCCACCTGAAATGGGAGCTGGAGGACCTGTCCTTCCGCTACATCTACTCCGACGCCTACCGCAAGATCGCCCGCCTGCTGGATGGCAAGCGCCTGGAACGCGACCAGTTCATCGCCGACGTGAAAGACATCCTGGCGCGAGTACTGCGCGCCGCGGGTCTGGAATTCGAGATCGAGGGCCGCGCCAAGCACATCTACAGTATCTGGCGCAAAATGCAGCGCAAGGGCATCGGCTTTTCCCAGGTCTACGATATTCGCGCCGTGCGCATCCTGGTGCCCGAGATCAAGGACTGCTACGCCACCCTCGGCCTGGTGCACGGACTGTGGCGCAATATTCCCAACGAGTTCGACGACTACATCGCCAACCCCAAGGAGAACGGCTACCGCTCCCTGCACACCGCCGTGATCGGCCCGGACGGCAAGGTTCTCGAAGTGCAGATCCGCACCCGCAATATGCACGAGGAGGCGGAGCTGGGGGTCTGTGCCCACTGGCGCTACAAGGGCTCGGACAGCGAGTCCGGCATGGCCAGCAGCTACGAGGAAAAGATCGCGTGGCTGCGCCAGGTGCTCGATTGGCACGAGGAAACCGGTGATGCATCCGGCGTCGCCGAACAGTTCAGCTTCGATGTCGCCCAGGACCGGGTCTACGTGTTCACGCCCGATGGCGATGTCGTCAACCTCGCCCACGGCGCCACGCCCCTGGATTTCGCGTACCACGTTCACACCGAGGTCGGTCATCGCTGTCGCGGCGCCAAGGTGAACGGATCGATCGTGCCGCTTACCTACACGCTGCAAACCGGCGAACGCGTGGAAATCCTTACCAGCAAGGACGGGTCGCCGCGGCGCGACTGGCTGCAGCCGGGCTCGGGCTACCTGCGCACCTCACGCGCCCGAGCCAAGGTGCAGCACTGGTTCCGCAGCCAGGCGCGCGAGGAGAACATCGACGCCGGCCGCGCGCTGCTGGAGCGCGATTTCAAGCGCCTGGCGCTGACCAGCGTGGACTACCAGCGCATCGCCAAGAAAGTGCAGATGCCCACGGTGGATGACATGTATGCGGCAGTCGGCTCCGGTGAGCTGTCTTCCATGCAGGTCCTCAACGCCGCCCAGGGTCTTGTCGAGCGTCCCTCCGAGCCGCAGCTCAAGCTGGCGCGCGCCGGCGGCGCCACCCGCCTGCGCAGCGAGATCCAGGTGCAGGGCGTGGGCAATCTCCTCAACCACATGGCGGGCTGCTGCAAGCCGCTGCCCGGGGATGCCATCGTCGGCTTTATCACCCGCGGTCGCGGTGTCAGCATCCACCGCGCCGACTGCGCCCGGCTGGTCAAGCTCTCCGAGGGCGCGCCGGACCGGGTCATCGATGTGGAGTGGGGCACCACGCCCACGGATAACTACGAGGTCGATGTCGCGATCGAGGCCTACGACCGCCAGGGCCTGTTGCGCGATATCACCGGACTGTTCGCCAACGCGCACCTCAATGTGCTTGCCATCAACACTATGAGTCACCGCAAGACCAACACCGCCACCATGCGCCTGCGGGTCGAGGTGCCCAACCTGGCCTCGCTGTCGAAGTTGCTCGAGCGCATCAATCGGTTGCACAACGTGATTTCCGCAGCGAGGGTCAGCGAATGAGCGCGGCGCAGTACACGGTGGCCGATCTCGTGCGTGTCATGCAGCGCCTGCGCGATCCGCAGCACGGCTGTCCCTGGGACCTGGAGCAGGATTTCCAGAGCATCGTCCCCTCGACCCTGGAAGAGTGTTACGAGTTGGCCCACGCCATCGAAGAAGGTGACTATGGCCACGTCGGCGAGGAACTGGGCGACGTGCTGTTCCAGGTCATTTTCTACAGCCAACTGGGCGCCGAGCGCGGTTACTTCGATTTCGCGACGGTCGTGAACACTCTTGTAGAGAAGCTGGTACGCCGTCACCCGCACGTGTTTGGCGGCGGTGAGATCGAGGGCGTCGTCGATGGCGACACCGATGTCCAGGCGGTCAGCGCCACCTGGGAGGCGATCAAGCAGGAGGAGCGTGCCGCGCGGGAGCAGCACGGCGCGCTGTCCGACGTACCGGTGGCCTTGCCGGCCCTGCCGCGCGCGCAGAAACTGCAAAAACGCGCCGCGCGCGTCGGCTTTGACTGGCCGGAGCACACCGGCGTGATGGATAAACTCGACGAGGAAATCGGCGAACTGCGCGCTGCGATCAGCGCTGCCGACGATGCCGCTATCGAGGAAGAACTGGGCGATATCCTGTTCACCTGCGTCAATCTTTCACGCCATCTCGGCGTCGACGCGGAGTCCGCGTTGCGCCGCGCGTCGGCAAAGTTCGAGCACCGTTTTACCACCATGGAAGCCCTGGCGAACGATCAGGGAACGGGCTTGGGAAGCCTCGAAGCAACGGCCCTGGAAGGCCTTTGGGAGAGGGCCAAAACGTCCTGAGGAGGCGCGCCGGGCGGGGCTTGTAACCTGTCCTTGCGCTGTGTATGGTTATCGGCCTCCCCGGAATTCCTTAAGAAAATCACCACCACGCGATCGCGAATTCAATTTGATCAACGAGGAAACTCGCATATGCGACTGATATTGTTGGGCGCCCCCGGCGCAGGTAAGGGCACCCAGGCCCAGTACATTACCGAGAAGTACGGTATTCCCCAGATCTCCACCGGGGATATGCTGCGCGCTGCCGTCAAGGCGCAGACGGAACTCGGCCTGCAGGCCAAGGAAGTTATGGATTCGGGTGGTCTGGTTTCCGATGAAATCATCATCGGCCTGGTCAAGGAGCGTATCGCCCAGGATGATTGCGCACCGGGTTTCCTGTTCGACGGTTTCCCGCGCACGATTCCGCAGGCGCAGGCGATGGTGGATGCGGGCGTCAACATCGATCACGTCGTAGAGATCGCTGTCGATGACGAGGAAATCGTTTCCCGGCTGAGCGGTCGTCGCGTGCACCCGGATTCCGGCCGCGTGTATCACGTGATGTACAACCCGCCGAAGCAGGAAGGTGTGGACGACGTGACCGGTGAACCGCTGGTGCAGCGCGACGATGACAAGGAAGACACCGTGCGCAAGCGCCTGGAAGTCTATCATTCGCAAACCAGTCCGCTGGTCGGCTTCTATCGTGACATGAGCGGTGAGAGCGCGCCGGCATATCATCGTGTCGAAGGTGTCGGTACTGTCGACCAGATTCGCGACGCAATTTTCGCGTCACTCGATGGCTGAAACGTTTTTTTGAAGTTGTAGAAAAAGGGGAGCCAGGCTCCCCTTTTTTGTTGTCACGCATTCGCCTTTTTTGTTCCCATGCATCCGATAGTGCCTGTCCCCTTGTTCACTATTGGCAGTCCCGCGCCAAACTACACAATCAAATTTTTGTTTTTTTACTCTTGAAATGTGATTTTTTGCTATTTTGAGTCGCTGTTTTATCCGGTCATATTGTTGTAAGCCCTTTTTTTTCTTGCTATTTTTGCACTGCGTTACCTTGCTAACAACTCTGGAGAAAGTGTAATGGCAACCGCAAAGAAGAAAACTACAGCGAAAAAAGCGCCCGCTGCCCGAAAGAAATCCGCGGCGAAGAAGCGCCCGGCTGCGAAGCGGACTGCTGCAAAGAAATCACCCGCAAAAAACTCCATCGTAAAACGAGCTGCCGCGTCGCCCAGCGTGGTTCGCGCCAAGGACTCTCTCGACAAGTTGCAAAAATCCCTGGATGCCGAGAAGCAGGCCCTGAAACAGGTCAAGGACAAGCTCGAAAGTGCAAGGAAGCAGGTTTCCAGCAACGCCACCGCAGCCAATAAACGCGCGGTAAAAACGGCGCGCAACGTCGTTGAACGCACCAACAGTCGCGTGCGCACAATGCGCGGGAAGGTCGGTGATGCGCGGCAGATGCTGGCGGAATCGATGGAGGCTGCGCGACTGCAGGCGAAGAAGCTGGCCGCCGAGGAAAAACTGCTCGCGCGCAAGGCTGAACTGTTTGCCAAGGCCGAAGCGGACAAGGCTAAGTCGATGGCACTGCACGCTGAGCAGTGGATCAAGGCGCGGGCTCGCGCAGATGCCAAGAAGGTTGCCGCTTTCGAGAAGCGTCTGGAAAGGGAAATTGCAGCTGCCGAGCGCAAGTTGAAAGCCAAGGCCAAGGCTGCCGAGAAGAAGGCCGAAGCCAAGGCGAAGAAGGCTGCGAAGAAGCGCGGCGCGCCGAAACGCAAGGCTGCAGCCAAGACCACCGCGGCGAAGAAGTCACCGGGCCGTCCGAAGTCTGCTGCCAAGAAAAAGGCTCCCGCAAAGAAAAAAGCGACCAGGAAAAAGGCCGTAGCGCGCAAGGCGCCCGCCAAGCGTGCAGCCGCGAAGAAGAAGAGCGCGGCCAAGCGCTAGTCAGGCCCGGACGGGCAACACACAGGCGCCGCCCCGATTTCATCGGGGCATCGCGAAACCCGCCGCCAGCGATGGCCGCGGGTTTTTTTATTGGGTGCCGTGATTCAGGTTTGTAAACTGCGACGCCTGAGTGTCCATCGCTACCGATACGGCGCCGATCTGCGCGTACCAGTGGCGGACGGCGCGACCGCCCGCATCGAGAAATGACGGCAGGGTGGCGAGGCAGTTGCGGCGCAGCAGCGCACACAGATAGTGATTGTCACCGCCCGCGCTTGCATAGGCGGCCTGGACTTCGGGGTGGGTATCCAGTGCCTGCCCGAGTGCACTCGCGAGATCCACCGGCAGGTCGGGCATATCGCAGGGTGCCAACAGTATGAACTCACCGCCCAATTCATTCCGGGCGGCTTCGAGTCCCGCCAACGGACCCTGGAACCCCTCGCGCAGGTCCGCGGGGGCCAGGCAGCCGATACGCGCGTAGGCCTCGCGGTTGCGATTGCAGCTGATCAGCACTTCGTCCGACTGCGCGGCGATCCGCTCGTAGACCCAGGCCACCAGCGGTCGGCCGCGCCAGGGCAGCAGACCCTTGTCCTGCCCCCCGGCACGGCGACCAGCGCCGCCAGCGAGGATCAGGGCGGACACTGTGGGCGTCGCCGCGGAGGTATTCGAGTGGGACTCGCCCATGGAGTGTTTTTACCAATGCCGCAGTGTGGGATAATTCGAGTTTATCACTTCAATACGAGTTTCCCCGACCCCCGATGCGAGGCATTCTGGCCATCGAAACCGCGACCGATGCGTGCTCGGTCGCCCTGTGTCGCGGCGGTGAAGTGCTCGAGCGTCACGAGGTTACTCCCCGGCAACACAGCCAGCGCCTGTTTTCCATGCTCGCCGAGTTGTTACCGGACGGCCGCCTCGCCGAGCACGGGATTGAAGCCATCGCTTACGGCAGCGGCCCGGGCTCATTCACCGGCCTGCGCGTCGCCGCCAGCGCCGTACAGGGCCTGGCCTATGCCGCGTGCCTGCCAGCCGTACCGGTATCGACCCTGGCCTGCCAGGTGGCAACCGCTCTGCGCGAGGGACTGGTGACGGACGGCCAACGGGTGGCGAGCCTGATCGACGCGCGCATCAACGAAGTCTACTGCGCGCTGTTCCAGGTGGAGTCGGGGCAACTGGTACAGTGCGGCCCGGCCCAGGCCTGCCCGCCCTCTGCACTGGTTCTCCCGGACGCTATGCCGCCGGTGGTAGCCGTGGGCAGCGGTGCGGCATACCTGGACAAGGCTCCCGCCGCGTTTCGCGCGAAACTGGAACACATCGACACTACGCTGTTGCCGCGCGCCCGCGACCTGTTGCCCCTGGCCGAGCGGGCGCTTGCCGCGGGCCAGGTGCAGGACGCCATGCAGGTGCGGCCGGTGTACGTGCGCGACGAAATCAACTGGAAGAAGATTCCGCAGCAGGGCAAGCAGCGATGATTGACTGGTTTCAGGCGGTGGTGCTGGCAATCCTGCAGGGCCTGACCGAGTTTCTGCCGATTTCGAGTTCCGCCCACCTGGTGATTCCCTCGCTGGTACTGGAATGGCCGGACCAGGGCCTGGCCTTCGATGTTGCGGTGCATGTGGGTACGCTCAGCGCCGTACTCATTTACTACCGTCGCGACCTCTGGCAGATGGCGCAGGCCTGGTTGCGCTCCCTGACTGGCGGTGGTCACAGTGAGGACAGCCGCCTGGTCTGGTATCTCGCAGTGGGCTCTATCCCCGCCGGCCTGCTGGGCGTGACCATGGGCGACTTTATCGAACACCACGCCCGCAGCCTGCCGGTGATCGCCACCACCACGCTGGTCTTTGGCCTGTTGCTGGGGGTCGCCGACCGCTACGCGATACGCACGCCGGGCGATGCCCGGGTCGGTTTGTGGGCGGCCGTGTTTATCGGCTGTGCCCAGGCAATCGCACTGGTGCCCGGCGTCTCCCGCTCCGGGGTGACGATTACCGCGGGCCTGCTGTTAAACCTCAGCCGCCAGGATGCGGCGCGGTTTTCATTCCTGCTGTCCATTCCCGTCATCGCCGGCGCCGGTGCGCTGAAGGGTGTCGAACTCGCCCAGGGCGGGCACACTGTCGACTGGTCACTGCTGGTCGGCGCGGCCGTGCTCTCCGGCCTGACGGCCTTTGCCTGCATTGCCGTCTTCCTGCGCCTGCTGGATCGGGTGGGCATGATGCCCTTTGTCTGGTACCGGATTGTGCTGGCGGCATTGTTGTACCTGATCTGGATCGCCTGAGAGAGGAAAGCGCCATGGCCAGACTCGCATTCATCGGACTCGGGGTGATGGGGTACCCCATGGCGGGCCACCTGCAGCGCGCCGGCCACGAGGTGACGGTATTCAACCGCTCCCCGGCCCGTGCCGCGGCCTGGGTGGCCGAGTACGGCGGCGCCAGCGCGCCGACTCCGGCCGGGGCGGCGCGCGATGCACAGATGGTTTGCGTCTGTGTTGGCAACGATGACGACGTGCACCAGGTGGTGCTCGGCGAGCAGGGCGCGCTCGGTGCCATGGCTGCGGATTCAGTGCTGGTCGACCATACCACCGCCTCGGCGGAACTGGCCCGGGAACTGGCGCAAACCGCGGCGGCATCCGGCGTGGGCTTTCTCGACGCGCCGGTGTCCGGCGGCCAGGCCGGTGCGCAGAACGGCGCGCTGACCATCATGGTCGGTGGCGATCCCGCGGTATTTGCCCACGCCGAACCCCTGCTGCAACACTATGCGCGGTGTGTCCGCCTGCTCGGGCCAGCGGGTAGTGGCCAGTTGGCCAAGATGGTCAACCAGGTGTGCATCGCGGGCATCCTGCAGGGGCTCGCGGAGGGGCTGGAATTCTCCGAGCGGGCCGGGCTCGACAGCGCGGCGGTGATCGAGGTGATCTCCCAGGGCGCCGCGCAATCCTGGCAGATGGAGAACCGCTACAAGACCATGCTGGCCGGGGAGTACAATCACGGCTTTGCCGTCGACTGGATGCGCAAGGACCTCGGGTTGGTGATGGCGGAGGCCGCCGCCATGGGGCTGGACCTGCCCGTCACACAACTGGTCGATGACTATTACGCGCAGGTGCAGGCAATGGGCGGCGGGCGCTGGGACACCTCCAGCCTGTTCGCCCGCACGCGCGCACAGCGCGAGACAGGTTGAATCGGGAGCAGGCATGTCGGAACAGGATACTTTCAACAACGATTTGTGCGCATTCCTCGCGCGCGCCACCACGCCGTTTCACGTGGTGTCGGCCCTGGCGGAGGAACTCGCGGCCGCCGGCTTCATCGCCCTGGCGGAGGACGAGGCCTGGTCGCTGCAGCCGGGCGGCCGCTACTACGTGGTGCGCAACGGCAGTTCTATCGTCGCTTTCGGAATCGGCGAGCAGGCGGGGCCGGAGGAGGGCGTACGCCTGGTGGGCGCCCACACCGACAGCCCCTGCCTGATGGCCAAACCCTCACCAGAACGCCAGCGCCAGGGCTACCTGCAGGTCGGCGTACAGGTGTATGGCGGGGCATTGCTCAACCCCTGGTTCGACCGCGACCTCTCGCTCGCCGGCCGGGTCAGTTTTCGCGATGCCCAGGGGCAGTTGCGCAGCGCGTTGATCGACTTTCGCGACCCCATCGCGGTAATCCCCAGCCTGGCGATTCACCTCGACCGCGAGGCCAACAACAGCCGCACGATCAACGCCCAGACGGATATTCCCCCCATCCTGTGCCAGCTTACCGAGGGCGAGAAAGTGGAATTCCGCGCACTGCTGCGCGAGCGCCTGCTGCAGGAGCACCCGGATTGCGGCGCGCAGGAGGTGCTGGATTTCGAGCTGTGTTTCTACGACACCCAGCCCGCCGCCGTGGTCGGACTGCGCGGCGACTTCATCGCCTCCGCTCGTCTCGATAACCTGCTGAGCTGTTACGTCGGCCTGTGCGCCCTGAAGCAATGGGACGGCGTTTCCAGCGTACTGCTGGTGTGCAACGACCACGAGGAGGTGGGCAGCCTCTCCGCCAGCGGCGCGCAGGGTCCCTTCCTCGCTTCGGTGCTCGAGCGCATGGCGGGGGATCGCGCCGCCTACGCCCGGCTCACCGACCGTTCCATGCTGATCTCGGCGGACAACGCCCACGGTATCCACCCGAATTACGCGGACCGCCACGACGAGAACCACGGCCCGCTGCTCAATCGCGGCCCGGTGATCAAGATCAACGCCAGCCAGCGCTACGCCAGCAACAGCGAGACCGCGGGCCTGTTCCGCATGCTCGCCGCCGAGGTCGAGGTGCCGGTGCAGTCCTTCGTGGTGCGCAGCGACATGGCCTGCGGCAGCACCATCGGCCCGATCACCGCGGGTGCGGTGGGCGTGCGCACGCTGGATATCGGTGTGTCCACCTTCGCCATGCATTCCATCCGCGAACTCGCCGGCGCGGCGGACGCCGCGAACCTCGTCCGGGTGCTCGCGCGCTTCTACAATTTCCCGGGTGCGCTCGGGGCGCGCTGACGCAACGTGCGTGTCCTGCTGCTCTCGGCCTACACGGCCCAGAGCCATGCGCGCTGGCTGGACGCGCTGCTGCAGATGTTCCCGCACTGGGACTGGCAGCAGTTGGCGCTGCCGCCACGGCACTTCAGCTGGCGGGTGCGCGGTAACCCCCTGTACTGGGTACTCGAGCAGCGCGAGGTCCTGGACGCCGGCTACGACCTGCTGGTCGCGACCTCCATGGTCGACCTCGCCACCCTGCGCGGCCTGGTGCCCTCACTGGCGGCGACGCCCGCCCTGTACTATTTCCACGAAAACCAGTTCGCCTACCCGCAGGACCGTCAGCGGCACGACCTGCTGGAGGCGCAGATGGTCAGCCTCTACGGGGCGCTCGCCGCGCCGCGCGTGGCCTTCAATTCGCCCTATAACCGCGACAGTTTTCTCGCCGGGGTAGACACGCTACTCGCGCGCCTGCCGGATTTCGTGCCGCGCGGTGTCGCGCAGCTGATCGCCGAAAAATCCCTGGTATTGCCGGTTCCCGTGGCGCTCGGAGAGGTAGCGCCGCTGGACCCCTGGCCGCAGCGCAGCGGCGCTACACCACTGCGCATCCTGTGGAGCGCGCGTTTCGAGCACGACAAGGGCGGCGAGCTGCTCCACGCGGTCCTGCGCGAACTGGAAGCGCGGGGCATGCACTACCAGTTGGCGATCACCGGCCAGCAGTTTCGCCAGTCGCCGGCAGTATTCGCGAGTATCCAGCGCGATTTCGCCCACCGCCTCGCGCACTTCGGGTTCATACCGGAGGAGCCTGACTATCGCGCCTGGCAGCGCGGTGCGGACGTGTTTCTCGCCACGGCGGACCACGAGTTCCAGGGCCTGGCGGTGATGGAGGCGGTGCGCCTGGGTTGTTTCCCGGTGCTGCCAGACCGCCTCGCCTATCGCGATTTCTATCCTGGGCACTGTCGCTACCCGGTGGAAGCTGAATCCCTTGATGAGCAGGCCCGGGCTGCGGCCGACATTATCCAGGCCTGTACAGCAGCGACAGGCCCGCCAGCGGCACCGGATCTCGACGCATTTTCACCGGACGCGCTGCGCCCCGGGTACGAGCGCTGCCTGCGCCAGCTGGCCGGTCTGCAGGATGGCCTCGCGCCGCCCGGCCCGGTATGATTGGCGCCTTTCCACAGAACCGTCGTATTTCATGACCAAGCAACGCGTCCTCACCGGTATCACGACCACCGGCACTCCGCACCTCGGCAATTACGTGGGGGCGCTGCGGCCCTCGGTGGCGTCATCCCGTGACGACAGCGCCGAATCGTTTTTCTTCCTCGCCGACTACCATGCGCTGATCAAGTGCCAGGAGCCGGCGAAAGTGCGCCAGTCCACGCTGGAGATCGCCGCCACCTGGCTCGCCCTCGGCCTGGATACCGATAAAGCCCTGTTCTATCGCCAGTCCGATGTGCCGGAAATCCCCGAGCTGACCTGGATACTCAACTGTGTGGCGGCCAAGGGCCTGATGAATCGCGCCCACGCCTACAAGGCCGCGGTGCAGCTCAACGAGGAAGCGGGGGAGGACCCGGACCACGCGGTGACCATGGGGCTGTTCAGCTACCCGGTGCTGATGGCCGCCGATATCCTGATGTTCAATGCGACACACATTCCTGTCGGTCGCGACCAGATCCAGCACGTGGAGATGGCCCGGGATATCGCCGGCCGCTTCAACCACCTGTTCGGCGAGACCTTCACCCTGCCCGAGGCGGTGGTGGATGACAGCGTGGCGCTGCTGCAGGGGACCGACGGCCGCAAGATGTCGAAGAGCTACAACAACACCATCGCGCTGTTCCTGCCCGAGAAAAAGCTGCAAAAGGCGATCAACAAGATCAAGACCAACCTGCTCGAGCCGGGTGAACCCAAGGACCCGGATAGCTCCACCGTGTTCCAGGTGTGGGCCGCCTTCGCCGACGAGGCGGAGACCGCGCGCATGCGCCGCGAGTTCGAGAACGGCATCGCCTGGGGTGAAGCCAAGAAGCAGTTGTTTGAACTGGTTAACGCGGAAATCGGCCCGGCGCGCGAGCGCTACGAGGCGCTGATGGCAGATCCGGGCGAGGTCGAGCGCCACCTGCGCCTCGGCGCCGAAAAGGCCCGTGAGTACAGCGTCCCGCTGATGCGCAAGGTGCGCGAAGGTGTGGGCATCGGCCCGCTCGGCTGAGAGCCATCGGCGGTATCAGTCGAAGAGGCCGACCACGCCGAGCAGGATGGCGTAGCGCGTCGTCTTGCCGATGGCAGTCAGCGTGAAGAACAGCCAGAAGCGCACGCGCATCATCCCGGCGATAAACGTCAGTGCATCGCCGCCCACCGGCAACCAGGCCAGCAGCAGCGTCCAGACCCCCCAGCGCGCGTACCAGCGTTGCGCCGGCCCCAGCGTTTCTGCGCGAAACGGAAACCAGCGCCGGTCCTGGAAATGCAGCAGGTAGCGGCCGAGCCACCAGTTGACGGCGGACCCCAGGGTGTTGCCCGTCGAGGCGGACAGCAGCAGAAGCAGCGGGTCGTAGCCCGCGGCCAGCAGGCCGGCGAACAGGACCTCGGACCACGCCGGGACCAGGGTGGCGGCGAGAAACGCACTGGCGAACAGGCCGAGGTAGGCGCTCACGTTTTCGCTGCCGCGGTGCTGACCAGCGCGCGGAACAGGGATTGCTGGCGCGCGACCTGGGGCAGGTATTCGGGGTGCCATTGCACGCCGAGCGCGAACCCTTCACTTTCCAGCTCGATGGCCTGGGTGACGCCGTTGGATTCGCGCGCGGTGACGATCACGCCGCGCCCGGGCTCGCGCACGCACTGGCGGTGCAGCGCGTTGACCTGGCAGCGCGAGGTGGCGAGGATGTCGGCGAGCCTGCTCGCGGGCTCGATATGCACCTGTTTGCGCGGCAGTACGCTGCGCAGGTTGCTGGTGCCCTCGACGTAGAAGTGGTCGATGCTCTGGTGCAGGCTGCCGCCCAGGCAGACGTTCAGCAACTGCGCGCCGCGGCAGATGCCGAGTAGCGGCTTGCCGGTCTGCAAGGCGTGCTCGATCAACTGTTTCTCCATCGCGTCGCGCGCCGGGTCGTAGTTCTCCCGCGCCGAGCGCGCGAACAGGATACGCAGCAGCGCCAGGCTGAGGCCGATCACCCAGTCCAGCAGGCGTGTCTGCGACGCCTCTTCCTCGCGGTCCAGGGGTTCCTCGCCGTAGTGCAGGGGGTCGACATCCGAGCCGCCGCCGATGACCAGTCCCGCCAGTTGCTCGGGGTCTACCGTGCGGCGCGGTTGGATACGCAGCGGACGCCCGCCCGCCCGGCGAATCGCCAGCGCGGTCATCAGCCAGGCGGGCAGCCCGCCGCGATCCGGGCCGGTGATACCGATGACCGGTTTCGTCTTGCCCGTCATGCCCCCCGCCCGTTGTGCCGGGTATCCAGGGACAGGTAGCGCTGGGCGAGGATCGACGTCAACTGGGCGACCCAGCGCGTGTTCTGCACCAGCATGAATTCCGCGTAGTGCGCCTGCCAGGCGCGCATCAACTCGGCCAGCAGGTCGCGGTCCGCGGCGAGTGCCTCGATGTACACCCAGTGATTCCAGTAGGTCGCGACCTCCCAGCCCGGCTGGTTGATACGGCAGTCGGGCAGGCGGTAGTGAAAGGTCGGGCGGCCCTTGACCAGTTTGCGCTCCTCCCGTGACAGCGCTGCCCTGACGTGCTCCAGGTCGATATGGGCGAACAGCGGCAGCAGGTCCAGCGCGCGGTTGCGGGTCGCGTTGTGGGCCAGGTAGTCGTCCATCAACTGGCGCATGTCGGGCTGGTAGTCCGGACGCAGGACGAGCTCCATGTAGCGCTGCGGAAAGGCGTCGATATACGGCGTCAGGTAGCGTCGGGTAAGGTCGGTCGCGCCGGCCTCGAGCAGCCAGGCGTGCAGCAGCAGGAACGACTGCAGCGTGCTCAGGACACTGGCCGGCTCGAGGTCGGGCAGCGAGGGGTTGATGTGCAGGCCGAAGGCGTAGATCAGCGATTCCTGGGTGCCCTCGGCGCCGATCGCCTCCAGTGCCTCGACCAGGGCGTCCAGGCTTTCCAAGTGCTCGAAGGGTATCGGGCCGGTGATGACTTCGCAGGGAATCAGGCCGCGGCTGGCGCTGTCGATATTCGACTCGATCTCGTGGCCGATACTGCCCGGGGAGAACTCCACGCCCAGCTGTTGCAGCCAGCCGCGATAGCGTGTCGATTTCAGCAGGTCGGCGTCGCGCTCGATACGCAGGCGCCCGAGCAGCGAATCGTGCAGCAGGGCCTCGAAGGGACTGATTTCCTCGAGCTGGCCGCCGAGGGCGGACTGCAGTGCGCGCGCCGCCGGCAGGATCGGCAGGTTGCCGAACTCGAACTCGAAACCGGCCGCCCGCGGCGTGCCGTCGGGTCCCGTGAGTCTCGGTGGCAACAGGTAGTTTGACTGCATGAATGACGCCTCCACAGGCTACGCAGTGTAGCACTGGCGCGCGCGGGCGCGCAGCGGCTCAGGTGTCGGTGGGCAGAGTGACCACCAGGCGCAGGCCGCTGCCGGTGTTCTCGGCGTGCAGGCTGCCGCCGTGCTGTTCGATGGCGCGCCGGGCGATGGTCAGGCCGAGGCCGTAGCCGCCGTGTTCGCGGGTACGTGCTGTGTCCACCCGGTAGAACTCGTCGAAGATGCGCGACAGTTCGGCCTCGGGCACGCCCGGGCCGCGATCCTCCACGCACACCCGGAAGTGGCTGCCCTCCTGCGCCAGGCTCACCGTCACTTCGCTGTCCTGGGCGGTGTGGCGCAGGGCGTTGCGGATCATGTTGTCGAAACATTTCTGCAACAGGTCGGCATGGCTGGCGACCAGGGCCTCGTCCAGTGTGGTGTGCAGGGACACGCGCTTGCCCTGGCTGGCCCCCTCGAAACTGGCGTCGTCGCACAGGCGGCGCAGCAGTTCCACCAGGTCGATATGGCTGTCCAGCGTGATCGTGCCCTGCTGTGAAGTGAGCAACTGGCCGATCAGTTCCTCGAGTCGCTCGATATCCAGTTCCATGCGCTCGAGGTAATCGCCGCGCTTGGCCGGCGCATCCATGGCCAGGGCCAGGGCCACGCGCAGGCGTGCCAGGGGCGAGCGCAATTCGTGGGAGACATCGCTGAGCAGGCGCTTTTGCGCCTGTATCCTGCCCTCCAGTTGCTCCGCCATGACGTTGAAATCCCGGGCCAGGGCGTCGGTCTCGTCGCCGCCGCGTTCGCGCACGCGGATGCGCGTGTGCAGATCGCCGTCCGCCAGCTGTCGCGACGCCTTGCCCACCGCGCGCAGGCGCACGGTGACCAGCCGCGACAGGCCGTAGCAGACCAGGCCGCTGACCAGTACGGCGATCAGCAGGCGCAGCCAGGGGTTGGCACCGAGCACGCCAAGCAGTCGGTGGCGCGGTGGCGGCAGGCCGATCACCAGGCGCAGGCGCCCGTCCTCGCGGTAAATCGTGTGCGCGATGAGACGCTCGTCGCCGCCGCTGCCAAAGGCCTGGCGCCGGCCCCCGCGCAGTTCCCCGGCGACCTCCACGACATCCTCGGGTACCGGGCGTTGCAGCAGGTCGTTGCCGCGGCGGTCCAGCAGCCAGATACTGACGCCGTGCTCCTGGCTGGCGGTAGTGATCAGCAGCGGCAGGTTTTCCAGCGGCGCATTTTGCAGGCTGTAGATCAGGCGCAGGATCATGCGCCGCGGCGGCGCCTCGGGCGGCGGCGGTGCAGCCTGCTGGTCGGCGAAGGGCAGGGTGTCGAGGTACTGGTTGACCAGCATCCAGCTGCCCAGCACGGCGATGGTGACCAGCCAGAAGCCGAGGAAAATCTTGACGAACAGGCTGCTGCGCATGCCTTCAGCCGGCGTCGTCCAGCACGAACTGGTAGCCGGCGCCGCGCACGCTGAGAATGAGGTTGTCGCCTCCGACCTCGGCGAGTTTGCGGCGGATCTTGCTCACGTGCACGTCGACGCTGCGGTCGTAGGCGGACAGTGGACGGCCCAGTCCCTCGCGGCTCAGGGTGTCCTTGTCGACCACCGTTCCCGCGTGGCGCAGCAGCACGCACAGCAGGTTGAACTCGGCGCTGGTCAGCGGCACCGGCTGACCGGCGTGGGTCGCGGCGCGGCTCGCCATGTGGATGTGGGTGTCGCCGGCATGCAGCTCCGAGACCTCTTCCTCTTCGCGGCGGTCACCGGCGCGGCGCAGGATCGCGCGCAGGCGCGCCGCCAGTTCGCGCGGGTTGCAGGGTTTCGGCAGGTAGTCGTCGGCGCCCATCTCCAGGCCGACGATGCGGTCGGTGTCTTCGCCGCGGGCGGTCAGCATGAGCACCGGCGTGTTGTCGAACTCGCGCAGGTTGCGCAGCACGTCGAGCCCGAGCATGCCCGGCAGCATGATATCCAGCACCAGCACGTCGTAGTGATGCTGGCGCAGGTGCTCCAGGGCCTGTGCGCCGTCGTGGACCGCCTGTGCCTCGAAACCCTGTGTTTCAAGGTATTCGAGCAGCAGCGCGCACAGGTCGCGGTCGTCGTCGATGATGAGAACCCGGTTGTCCATGGGTGAGTATCCGGTCGTTGTCGGCAGCGGGAAGCTACTGGAAGGCACTAGTTTGTGCATTCGCTGACAGTTTGTCATCCGCGGTTAACACTTCTTAACTGCTTCGCGGCAGAGTTTAACCGCCTGCTGCCCTACAGTGGTTTCCACTGCAGCGGCGCAGTGCCGCGACTTCCCGAGGAGATACGACGATGAAGCAACTGATTTCCCGCATCCTGCCCGGCACCGTACTCAGCGCGATCATGCTGTTCTCCGCGGCGGCCTGGTCCGGCCCGCACGGCAACCCGCACATGGGTCCCGACGACAGCGCGCCGTTCATGGCCCGCATGGTCGACGAACTCGACCTGAGCGACGAACAGCGCACCACCATCCAGGGCCTGGTGACGGATGCGCGCGAGGCCGGCAAGGCCGACCACCAGCGCATGCGCGAGATTCACGCAGCGCTCAAGGACATGCGCACCAGCTTCGACGAGGACAAGGCGCGCGCTCTCACCGACGAACTGGGCGAGATCAGCGCACGCATGGCGTATCGCATGAGCAGCACTGGCGCCGGGGTCTACGCGCAACTCACCCCCGAACAGCAGACCGAACTCGACGCCCGCATGGAACAGATGCAGGCGCGGGCGGAAAAACGCATGGGCAAGCGGCGCGACTGGCAGCCCGGTAGCTGATCGCGACCTTCTGCAACGAACCCCTGTAGCTTGAGCGGCCCCCCCCGGCCGCTCTTTTTTTTGCCCGTCGCCCGGACATTCCACGCCCGGACGAATGTGCTAGAGTGCCCCGAGCACGCGGCGGTAGGGAGGCCTCGAGATGCGCTGGGAAGATATCGACAAACAGCTGTGTTCCGTGGCCCGGTCCCTGTCGGTGGTCGGCGAACGCTGGACCATGCTCATCATCCGCGACGCCTTCCTCGGCACCCGCCGCTTCGACCAGTTCCAGGCCAATCTCGGTATCACCCGGCACCGCCTGTCGGAGCGCCTGGCGAAGCTGGTGGAGGCCGGTGTCCTGGTCAAAGTCCCCTACAGCGACCGGCCGCTGCGCCATGAGTACCGGCTCACCCGCAAGGGGCTGGGCCTGTATCCGGTTCTGCTCACGCTGGCGCGCTGGGGCGACGAGTGGATGGACCAGGGGGAGGGGCCGCCGCTGGAATACTTCCACCACAAATGCGGACACATGACCCGGCCGGTGCTGGCCTGCAGTGAATGTAACGCGCCGCTGCGTCCCGAGGAGGTCAGCCCGCAGGTGGGGCCGCCGCTGCGCGCACTGGCGCGGCAGGTGGCGGAGGGTGGCGAGGTGCCGGAGGGAATGGGCGCCCTGTTAAAACTGGCGTCCCGCGAGACTCAGGACGCGTAGCTCTTCAGCAGCAGCGTCTGGCCCGGGGCCGGCAGTGCCAGGCCCTTGCGATTGCGCTCGTGCTCGGCGAGCCATTGCAGGAACTCCCGCTCCGGCAGCGGTCGGCAGAAGAAGAACCCCTGGTAGCGTTCGCAGCCCTGCGACAACAGTGTGTCGCGCTGGTTGAGGTTTTCCACGCCCTCGGCGACCACCGGAATGCGCATGTGCTGGCCGATGGCGATCATGGATTCCACCAGTGGGTGATCCACCGTGGTGTTCAATTCCGCGATGAACGATTTGTCGATCTTGAGCTGGTCCAGCGGCAGGTCGCGCAGGTAGGCCAGCGAGGAATAGCCGGTACCGAAGTCGTCCAGCGACACACGCAGGCCCATCGAGCGCAGCGTGGTCAGGCGATCGACCGCTTCGTCCAGGTCGTAGAGGAGGGCGGTCTCGGTCAGCTCAAGCATAATCAGCCCGGGGTCCACAGCGTATTTTTCCAGGGTGTTGCGCACCTGGTCGACGAAGTCGGCACGGTTGAACTGCCACGGACAGACGTTGATGGAAATGTAGCCGTTGAAAGGCACACCGTTCTCGCGCCAGGTATTGAGCCGCGCGCAGGCCTGCTCGAAGACCCAGCGCCCGACGCTGTGAATCAGCCCGGTTTCCTCGGCGATGGGAATAAAGCTGTTGGGCATGATGTTGCCCATTTCGGGGTGCTCCCAGCGCAGCAGGGCCTCTGCACCGATGACCTGCCCGCTGGCGTTGAGTTGGGGCTGGAAATAGATTTCCAGTTCCTGGTTGGACACGGCGCGGCGCAGGCCGTCTTCCAGCAGCAGTCGCCGCGCGGCGTTCTCCTGCATTTCCGGGCAGTAGAACTGGATGTTGGCGCGACCCAGGTGCTTGGCCCGGTACAGGGCCATGTCGGCGTGGCGCATGACGTCGAGCTCGGTTTCGCCGCCGTCCGGGAACAGTACCACGCCGATGCTGGCGCCCAGGGTGAACGCGCGCTCGTCGACGAACAGCGGGCTCAGCAGCTTGTCCATGACCTGTACGGCCATGGTGCGCGCGGTTTCCTCGGCGGAGGCGGATTCCTTCGCGTTGTGGCGCATGAGCACCACGAATTCGTCGCCACCCAGCCGCGACAGGAAGCCGCGCTCCCCGACCACGTCGCTCAGGCGCCGGGCCACCGCGCGCAGAACGTCGTCGCCGATATCGTGGGACAGGGCGTCGTTGATGGTCTTGAAGTGGTCCAGGTCGATCAGCAGCAGGGCGCCGGTATCGCCCGTATGGCGAACCTCGCGCAGGGTCTGCGACAGGCGCTCGTGCAGGTGTGCGCGGTTGGCCAGGCCGGTGAGATAGTCGTAGTAGGCCAGGCGGCGGATGTGTTTCTCCGCCTGCAGGCGGCGCAGTTCGGCGCCGGTGCGTGCGGCGAAGATCTCCAGGATCTCGCGTACCTGCTCGCTGTAGACCAGCGGCTTGGTATCCAGTACCGCGAGGATGCCGAGCGGTTTGCCCTCGGCGTCGTAGAACGGTGCGGCCAGGTAGCCCTCGATATCGAATTGTGTGAGCAGGTGATCCCCCGGGAACTCCTGCTGGACGCCGGAGGGGATGGCGATGGTGCCCTCGCGCAGCGCCCGCTCCGCGGGCGTGCCGGCCACGCGGAAGCTGAAGCCCCGGTCTTCGCTGCCGCGCGCCGCAACCGCCAGCGTGCAAACCAGGCTCCTGTCGTGCTCGTCAATGGTACCGACGTAGACGCAGTCCGCCTGGAACAACTCGGCCAGGCTCTCCACCAGCTTCTGGAAGAAACCCGACCCGGTGCTCGCCGCAACCCCCGCGGCGATCAGGCGGATGCACTCCTCTGCGCGCTTTTCCTCGCTGACGTCCTCGTTCAGGGCGACCATCGAATTGACCTTGCCGTCGCGATTGCGGATCGGGTACAGGTGGGTGCGAATCCAGCGGTCGTGCAGCGGTGTGTCCGAGTGGCCGATATGCGTGGGTGTATGCAGGATCGGCGGGATCACCCTCGAATCGCCGGCGAAGCTGCCCATCAGCAACTCGCGCAGTTCATCGTCGACCATCTTCTCATCCCGGAAAATGCTGTAGTCCTTGAGATCCTCGACCGTTTTTCCCCACAGGCGCTCCCAGGCCGGGTTGGCGCTCACCGTGTAGCCGTCCGGTGACAGGAACTGCATGCTGATCGGCGATTGCTCCACCAGTGAGCGGAAGTGGCGCTCGGAATTCTGTAGCCGCAAATGGGTTTCGCGCCCCAGCGACATGCTCATCAGGGTGACGATGGTCAGGAAGCCGAACGGACCCAGGTCGATGAAGTTAATGATCGAGAAGCGCGCCATCAGGCCCTGTACGGTGCACAGCAGGAACAGGATACAGGCCAGCGCGATGCGCAGCGTGCGCTCCTGGCCGTGGTTGAGGTAGTAGGTGCGCGCCGCGTAAATGCCGTAGCCCAGCTGTAGCAGCATGGCCACCATGACCGGAATCGCCCACGGCCCGACGGAGCCGCTGCCCGAGGTGATTATGTCCCCCCAGGGCAGGCGCTGGAATTGTATGCCGTCAAACGAGAAGTAGTGCAGCGTATAGGGCGCGAGGTTATTGATGACGATGACCACGCCGCTGACCGCGGTATTGAGGTAGAGGAACCACTTCGGCCGCAGCCCCGAGTTTTCCGCGACAAACCAGGGGAACAGTATAAAAAATGCAAATATCGCGTTGAGACTCCAACGCAGGTTGCTGATGTACGCTTCGGCGGTGGATGCCTGCAGGCTATGGGCGTAGAAAATGGCATAGGGCACGAGCAGCGCACACATTGCCGAGAACATGAGGTGGCTGCGTTCGCGCGGCTTTTGCAGGCCCACACTCAGATGATTGATCGAAGCGTAGGCGCAGATGCCAGCGAGGGTGTAGTAAATACCGGTCGCTAGAGCGGTCATTCTCGTTTATCCCCTTGCACTCCGCGTGCAAGTCCCTGCCGTTATACCGACATTGGCGCTGTCGGGTGCGCATGTTTTGTATGGTAGGGAGATCTGCCTGAAAACCAATCGAAAACAGCACTGTGACGGGGGTTAGATGCAATTTCTGCTACCGGAGTCTCATTCCTGGAGCGTGGGGGGGCTCAAGTCGCGGATTCTACGAGATAGCTGCGGCGGTCACCGGGAGGTCTGCGCAACAGCGCGCACGCCGTCGAGTTTGGCGCACAGGCGCGTGGCGCCCTCGGCGATGCGTGCGGTGGGCCGCTGCAGCAGGTCCGGATCCACGTGCACCAGTGCATCGTTGCGCACCGCCCGCAGCTCGGGGAAACGCAGCCACTCGTCCAGCCACTCCGGGCGCGAGCGGTCCATGCCGCTGGCGACGATGACCTCGGGGTCGGCGGCCAGCACCGCTTCGATATTGACCCGGGGCGCCAGCGGAGCGAGCTCGGCGAAGATGTTCTGCGCCGCGCACAGCTCCAACACCTGGCTGATCATGTGCTCGCCGTTGACGGTCTGTAGCGGCTGATTCCAGATCTCGTAGAAGGCGCGCAGGCGTCGGGCACTTGCGTAGCGTTCGCGCAGTGCGGCGATGCGCGCCTCGAAGGCAGCGGCGGCAGCCTCCGCGGTGTCGCGGGTGCCGGCCAGCGCGCCGATGGCGCGAATGCTGCTGGCGATATCGGCGAAGCTGCGCGGTTCGCTGACGTAGGTCGGTACGCCCAGGCGCTCCAGCCCGGCCAGCCCGGTCAGGCCGTTGCCTGAACCCCACAGAATCACCAGGTCCGGGCGCATGGCGACCACCGCCTCCAGGCTCCAGGCGAAGGCGCTGCCGACCTGCGGCAGCTCGCGCGCGGGTTCCGGGTAGTCGCTGTAGCTGACCACGCCGACCAGCCGGTCGCCGGCGCCGGCGCTGTACACGTTCTCCACGCTGTGCGGCGCGAGGGCGACGATGCGTTGGGCCGGCGCATCGAGCGCGACCGTGCGCCCGCTGGCATCCACCGCGCTGGGTCCGGCCTGTGCGACCTGTACCAGCATCGCCAGCAGCAGTGCGCAACCGCGGCGCCTCACAGCTGCACCACCAGCGGTCGCTGCGACACCGGGTGGGAGAGAATCTGCACCTGGATGCCGAACACCGCGGTAAACAGCGCGGGAGTCAGTACCGTGGCCGGTTCACCGCAGGCGACCTGGGCGCCGTCCTGCATGACCAGCAGGTGGTCGGCACGCGCCGCCAGCAGGTTGAAATCGTGGCTGGCGATGACCACCGCGCAACCCTCGGCTGCGACCCGCGCGACCACGTCCAGCACCATGTGCTGGTGGGCCGGGTCCAGGGCCGCGCTGGGTTCGTCCAGCAGCAACAGCCGCGTCGGGGCGTCCTGCGCCCGCCACACCTGGGCGACGGCGCGCGCCAGTTGTACCCGCTGGCGCTCGCCGCCGGACAACTGGGTGTAGCGCCGCTCGCGCAGGGCGGCGGTATCCGTCGCCGCCAGCACTTCCTCGAGGATGGCGCGGTCGGCGGCGCGACCCGAGGCGTGCGGGATGCGCCCCAGCTGTATGACCTCGGCCACAGTAAAGGGAAAGTTCAGGCTGGCGTGCTGGGTCTGCATGGCCAGCGCCCGCGCCCGCGCTTCCCGTGGCCAGTCGCGCAACTCGCGGCCGGCGAGCCGGATGCTGCCACCGCTGGTGCCGACGCCGCCGGCCAGACAGTGCAGCAGGCTGCTCTTGCCGGCGCCGTTGGGGCCGATCAGGCCGAGTACCTCGCCGCTGGCCAGCCGGAAATCGATACCGTGCAGCAGGGGCGGGCCGTAGGGCGCGGCGCCCAGTGCGCTGACCTCGAGCGCGTTCATCCGCCAATCCCGTAGTCGCGCCGCTGGCGCAGCAGGGAAATGAAGAACGGCACGCCGACGATGGCGGTGACCACGCCCACCGGCAGTTCCATGGGCGCCACGGCGGTGCGCGCGAGGGTGTCCGCCAGCAACAGCAGGAGCGCGCCGGCCTGGGCAGACGCCGGCAACAGGTAGCGGTGGTCCGGGCCGATCAGCAGGCGCACGATATGCGGGACCACCAGGCCGACGAAGGCGATGGTGCCCGCCAGCGCGACGGAACAACCCACCGCGAGTGCGACCAGCAATATGATGGCGCGCTTGGTGCGCTCTACCGGCACGCCGAGGTAGCGCGCCTCGGACTCGCCCAGCAGCAGGGCGTTGAGGGCGGTGGCAAACCGCGGCAACAGGCCGATGGTGACACCGCCCACCAGTAGCGCGACCAGCGCGCGGGGGAAGTCCGCGCCATCCAGCCCGCCCATGCGCCACAGGCTGATGCGGCGCAGCACCTCGTTGCTGGAATACAGTTCCAGGATATTGCCGCCGGCGCCGGCCAGCGCCGTAATGGCGATGCCCGCCAGCAGCATGGTCGCCACCGAGGTGCCCATCTCGCTGCGCGCCAGGCGGTAGACCAGCAGCACGGCGAGCATGCCGCCGATGAAAGCGCCGGCGGACACCAGGGTGAGGCCGAGGGCGCCGTGAATCAGGGGCGCGGCCAGCGCGATCAGGCAACTGGCGCCGAGGGAGGCGCCGGCGGTCACGCCGATCAGCGAGGGGTCCGCCAGCGGATTGCGAAACATGCCCTGCATCGCTGCGCCGCTGATGCCGAGCATGGCGCCGACCAGCGCCGCCATCAGCGCACGCGGCAGGCGGATCTGCTGCACGATGGCCGCGGTACCGCCGGCCTCGCCCGGGCTGAACAGGGCCGCCAGGCTCTCCCCCGGCCCGAGGCTGACGCTGCCCATGGCCAGCGCCGCGAGCAGCGCGACGGGCAGGGCGGCAAACTGCAGGCCGATCAGCCGGGCGGGGCGCATTGGCTGCCCGCCGCGGGCGCGGCGTCGACCCCTTGCGGCAGCAGCGCCGCGAGGTCCAGGTGTTGTTCGAGACAGTCGGCCAGGCGCTCGATCTCCCGTTCGCGCAGGGCCTCCATGTCGATAGTGTGCACGGTATCCAACCCGGCCCAGCGCAGCAGGGCGTTGCAGGCGTCAGGTGAGTCGAACAGGCCGTGCAGGTAGGTGCCGGCGACCTGACCGTCCGCGGACAGCGCGCCGTCCCAGCCACCGTCTTCCAATTGCACGAAACCGCTGGCGTCGCTCGCCAGTACGCTCTCGCCGCAGTGAATCTCGTAGCCGCTGACTGCGCAGTCGAGTGCCGGGATGCGTCCGCGGGTGTGGCGCAGGACCTTGCCCTCGCGCAGCGTGGTGACCAGCGGCAGCAGGTCCAGGCCCGTGCTGCTGCCCGCATCGGCCTCCACGCCCTGCGGGTCGTCGATGCGCTGCCCGAGCATCTGCAGCCCGCCGCACAGGCCCAGCAGTTTGCCGCCGTAGCGCAGGTGGCGCTGCAGGTAGTCCGGCCAGCCGTTGTCGCGCAGCCAGGCGAGGTCCGCGCGCACGTTCTTGCTGCCGGGCAGGATCACCAGGTCCGCCGGTGGCGGTTGTTCGCCGGCGCCAACGTAGCGCAGGTCCACCTCCGGGTGCTGGCGCAGGGCGTCGAGGTCGGTGTGATTGGAGATGCGCGGCAGCACCGGTACGACCACGCGCAGGCCCTGCCCGCGGCTTTGCTGCGCGGTGTCGATGGCGTCCTCTGCATCCAGGCGCAGGTTGTGCAGGTAGGGGATGACGCCGAGCACGGGCTTGCCGGTGCGTGCCTCCAGCCAGTCCAGGCCCGGCTGCAGCAGGCCGAGGTCGCCGCGAAAGCGATTGATGACAAAGCCGGTGACGCGCTCGCGTTCGGACGGCGAGAGTAATTCCAGGGTGCCGACCAGGTGCGCGAAGACGCCGCCGCGGTCGATGTCGGCGACCAGGATCACCGGGATGTCAGCGGCCTCGGCGAAGCCCATGTTGGCGATGTCGCGCTCGCGCAGGTTGATCTCCGCGGGGCTGCCGGCGCCCTCCACCAGCAGGTACTCGTGCTGCGCCTGCAGTCGCTCCCAGGCGGCCATCACCGCGGCCATGGCGATGCGCTTGTAGTCGTGGAAGCCGGCGGCCTCCATGTCGCGCAGCGGCCGGCCGGCGACAATGACCTGGGCGCGGGTATCGCTGGAGGGCTTGAGCAGTACCGGGTTCATGTCGGCGTGGGGTGCGATGCGCGCCGCCTGTGCCTGCAGCGCCTGGGCGCGGCCGATCTCGCCGCCTTCGGGGGTGACCGCGCTGTTCAGGGACATGTTCTGCGGCTTGAACGGGGCGACGCGCAGGCCGCGGCGCGCGAGCACGCGGCACAGGCCGGTGACCAGTGCGCTCTTGCCGGCGTCCGAGGTGGTGCCCTGCACCATCAGTGCAGCGGGCGGTTTCAGAAGTCCACGCCCCGGCGCGCCATCACGCCCGCGCGGAAGGCGTGCTTGACGTCCTTCACCTCGGACACGGTATCCATCACCGCCTGCAGCGCGGCGCCGCCGCCGCGGCCGGTGACCACCACGCTCTGCTCGCGCGGGCGTTCGCGGATAACGCCGGTCACCTCGTCTTCGTCGAGGTAGCCGTAGGCCAGCATGTAGGTGAGTTCATCCAGCACCACCAGGTCGAAAGCGGGGTTTTCCAGCATCGGCCGGGCCAGGGCCCAGGTGCGCCGGGCCGCGGCCATATCCGCCTCGCGGTCCTGGGTGTCCCAGGTAAAGCCAGTGCCCATCTGGTGAAACTCCACCTGCGGGCAGTGCTCGCGCAGGTAGATCTCCTCGCCGGACAACTGCTGGCCCTTGATGAACTGCACCACGCCTACCTTCTGGCCATAGCCGAGCGCGCGCATGACCATGCCGAAGGCGGAGCTGGACTTGCCCTTGCCGTTGCCGGTAACCAGCACCGCCACGCCGCGCTCCTCGCTGGCCGCCTCGATGTTGGCGTCCACCTTCGCCTTCTGTTTTTCCATCGACGCCTTGTGCCTGGCGTTCTTGCGTTCCTCGCTCATGCTGCGGCCTCTCTCATGCTTCAGTCATGCTCAGAAGGTGTAGCGTACGCCGGCGTAGGCAGCGGCGCCGCTGGTATTGTAGGTCGGCACTTCCTCGTAGTCCTCGTCGAGCAGGTTCTCCGCGCGCACGTAGATGTCCAGCCCCTGCAGCAGCGCGAAGCTGGCGCGGGCGTCGACTACGGTGTAATCGTCCATCGGCCGGCCGTCCAGGCCCACCGCGTCGCGCGCCAGCCGCGCGTCCACCCCGATGCGCAGGCGGTCGCCCAGGCCGCGCCAGGTGAGGCCGAGGTTGGCCAGGTGCTCCGGCCGGTAGACGCGCGGGTTGCCGTCCGCCGCCTCGGTGTCGTTCCAGGTGTAGTTGCCGGTGAGGCTCAGGCTGGCCAGCACCGGCCACTCGGCGATCAGCTCCACGCCCCGGGAGCGGGCCTCGCCATCGCCCTGCAGGTAGCCGGAATAGGCGAACAGGTCGAAGTACAACTCGTCCTCGACGCGTTGGTCGAAGTACACCGCCTCCAGGTACAGCCCGTCGTTGCCAAACCAGGATACGGCGAGATCGTAGCCGGCGCTCTCCTCGGCATCCAGTTCGGTGCCCGCGGCGGGGGGGTAGGCGTAGGGACCCGCGTTGTAGGCGATCTCGTACAGGCTGGGCGCGCGGAAGCCGGTGCCGTAGGTGCCGCGCAATTTCACGTCGCCGCTGCCGGTCGGAACCAGGTAGGCGGCGCTCGCCCGCCAGGAGGTGTAGCTGCCGAAGTCGTCGTTGTCGTCGTAGCGGGCGCCCACGGTGACGTACAGCCGGTCGGTCCAGCTGCCCTGGTACTCCAGGTAGTAACCGTCCTGGTCGCGGCTTTCGCCGTCGCTGCCGTCCTCCAGGTGTTCGGTCTGCAGGTCGGCGCCGTAGACCAGTTGCAGCGCATCGCTGGCGCGGAAGCTGCCCAGGTAGCTCCAGCGCTCCAGAGAACCTTCATTGGCGAAGGCCTCGATGCCGTTGGAGAAGTTGGTGCGCTCGGTGCGGCTATCGTTGTAGGCCAGTTCATGGCTGAGCCGCTCGCCGCGCCACTGCGCACCGGCGCGCCAGGCGCGCTGGCTGTACTCGTCGCGGCAGTCGTTGGTGCTGGAGAAATCCAGCGCGTCATAGCAGCCGTCGTACTCGCTCTCGCCGTCGACGTCGTGGCCGGCCAGCGACAGGGTGAGCGCATCGGTCGGGCGCCAGGCGACGCGGCCGTGCAGGCTGGTGTTGTCGTAGCTGTCCTCGTCCTGCTCGACCTGGTCGTTGCTGCTGGCGTTGAAGCCATCGGCGGAGAAGTCGGCGGCGGAGAGGTTGCCCTCGAACTGCTCGCTGCCGTAGGCGAGGTTACCCGCCAGCTGCGCGGTGCCGTAGCGGCCGCCCTCGGCGCTGGCGTCGCCGCTGAAGCCGTCGCGCGGCGCGTGGGTGGTGATGTTGATCACCCCGCCAGCGTCGGCGCCGTACATCATGCCCTGCGGGCCGCGCAGGATCTCGACCCGCTGCACCCCGGCGCTGAGCAACTGCTCCATGCGCGGCGAGTACTGCGGCGAGCTGGTGTCGGAGATATCGATGCCGTCGAGGAAAACCCTGGTGCGGTAGCCCTCCTCGCCGCGGATGCGCAGGGTGGACAACTTGCCGGCGCCGCCGTTATTGCTGACAGCGACACCGGGCTGGGTACGCAGCACGTCCTGCAGGCTGAAAAAGCCCAGCGACTGGATTTCCTCGGCGGTGATGACCGAGACCGAGGTGCCCACCTGGCGCAGCGGTGTGGGGATGCGCGAGGAAGTGACGACCATTTCCTCGAGGCTGGTCTGGGCGGTGGCTGGCAGCGCGAGACAGGCGCAGGCTGCGAGCAGCGGGTAAGCGGGTTTGAAGTGCATGTGATTCCTCAATAGCCGGTAAATAGTGGCGATTGAGGGAGGGAATCAGGAAACGCGACGCGGGATCGAGCGACCTTGAATGAAGCCCTCCGCTCCATCGGTACGACAGTGTCCAGGCAGGTGTCGGGCTCGCAGTCGTCGACTGCATACCGTTGCGGGGGCAGCGGTGGCGTTTCACCACACTTCCCATTTAACCCACCCAGCAGCTCTCGCTGCGGCAGGCACCTGGTACGGGCGGGGATTGTGGGACCGGGCCCGGGGTTTGTCAATCGAATAGCGTCTGACCGCGGCGGCGGATTGCCGTAGAATGGCGCCCTCGAATTCACAGCGAGAGGCGACATGCCGGTAAGCCCGCAACAGCAGGCCAGGGTGGCCGAACTGCTGGGCCGCGAACCCCGCGGCCTGGCCGCTATCGCGGTGGCCGGCAGTGGCGGCGAGCCGGTGGTGATCCGGGTCGCTGCGCTGGTGGACGACAAACCCTTTCCCACGTTGTTCTGGCTGGTGTGCCCGCGCCTCAACTACCGCATCGACGTGGTCGAGGCGGGCGGCCTGATCGCCCGCCTGCAGGCGCGCATTGACGCCGACCCGGCGCTGCGCGAAGCGATGGTCGAGGACCACCGCCGGCACATCGCCCTGCGCGACAGCTACATCGACGCCGCCCAGCGGCAGCGGCTGCAGCAACTGGGTTTCGCCGCGGTATTCGAGTGTAAGGGGATCGGCGGCATCGCCGATTTCGGCCGTATCCGCTGCCTGCACACCTGGTATGCGGCGCACCTGGTGGAGCCCAACACCGTCGGCCGGCTGCTCGACGAGTACTGGGCCGCGAGTGCCCCGGAGGATCCCGCGGCGTGAACTGGCAGGTGCCGGCGGCACAGGCGCAGGTCGAGTACGAAGTGAAGAAGAGCCGCTTCATCGCCCGCGTGCTGCCGGTGAGTTCGCGCGAGGAGGTCAACGCCGAGGTCGCCCGGGCGCGGGCGGACTACCCGGACGCGCGCCACCACTGCTGGGCCTACCTGCTGGGGCGCCCGGCGGATGCCACCGGCGCCGGCATGAGCGACGATGGCGAACCCGCCGGTACCGCCGGCAAGCCCATTCTCAACGTGTTGCAACACGGCGAACTCGGCGACGTACTGGTCATCGTTGTGCGCTATTTCGGCGGCATCAAGCTCGGCGCCGGCGGACTGGTGCGCGCCTACGGCAGCGCCGCCCGCCTGGCGCTGGAGGCGGCCCCGGTGCGCGAGCGGCGCAGCCTGCTGCACTGCGAGGTGCGCGGCGACTTCGCCCATGAACAGCAGCTGCGGCATTTCCTGCAGGGAGTCGAGGGCGAGTTGCTGGAGGTCGAGTACGCGCAGCCGGTGTGTTTCCTTGTCGCCCTGCCCGAGGGCGCCCTCGAGGCCCTGGCCGGCTTCTGCGCGGCCCAGGATTTACACCTGCTTCGGCCCTGAATGCCGCGCCCGCGAATGCCCGCCACGCGGTGGTATGCGCGCCTCGCGGTGGTATAGTAGGCGCCCTTTTTTGGCGAGGCCGGCAGACGGCCGCACACAGGTTCGACCCATGACAGCCAGTACCGATGATCTTCGCATCCAGAAGACCAACGAACTCATCGCCCCCGAGCAGCTGATCGGCGAGATCGGCATCAGCGACGCGGGTGCCGAAACCGTCGCCGCGGCGCGCAACAGCATCCACCGCATTCTCAGCGGCGAGGACGACCGCCTGCTGGCAGTGGTCGGCCCCTGCTCGATCCACGATCCGCAGGCCGCCCGCGCCTACGCCGAGCAACTCAAGGTGGTGTCCGACGAACTGGCGGAAGACCTGTGCATCGTCATGCGCGTGTACTTCGAGAAGCCGCGCACCACGGTGGGCTGGAAGGGGCTGATCAACGACCCGGACCTCAACAACACCTTCCAGATCAACAAGGGCCTGCACCTGGCGCGCCAACTGCTCGCCGACCTCGCGCAGATGGGCGTACCCGCCGGCACCGAGTACCTGGACCTGATCAGCCCGCAGTACTACGCGGACCTGGTTTCCTGGGGCGCCATCGGCGCGCGCACCACCGAGAGCCAGACCCACCGCGAGCTGGCTTCGGGGCTGTCCTGCCCGGTGGGCTTCAAGAACGCCACCGATGGCGACATCCAGGTGGCTATCGACGCGATCAAGTCCGCCTCGCGCCCGCACCACTTCCTGTCGGTCACCAAGCAGGGGCATTCGGCGATCTTCCAGACCGCCGGCAACGAGGACTGCCACGTGATCCTGCGCGGCGGCAAGCACCCCAACTACGACATGTTCTCGGTGGAGGACACCAGCGCCCTGCTGACCAAGGCCGGCCTGCCGGTGCGCATCATGATCGACGCCTCCCACGCCAACAGCCGCAAGCTGCCTGCCCGGCAGATCGACGTGGCCTCGGATATCGCCACCCAGGTGGCCCGCGGCAGCCGGGCGATCATGGGCATCATGCTCGAAAGCAACCTGGTGGAGGGGCGCCAGGACGTGGTGCCCGGCCAGGCGCTGACCTACGGCCAGAGCATCACCGACGCCTGCATCGCCTGGGACGACACCGCGCCGCTGCTGCGCGAACTGGCCGGCGCGGTGCGCATCCGCCGCGGCAGCTGAACCGTGCCCTCGCTGGCCTTGCTGTCCCGGCGCGCGCTGTTGCCACTACTCGCGGCGTTGCTGCTGACCCTGGGGTCCGCACTGGCGAGCGCCGAGCAGGAGGCCGTTGCGCCGCCGACCATCCAGCAACTGGGCGAGCAGCTGCAGTCGCGTATTGCCGACCTGCGGCGCATCGACGACGAGTTGCAGACGGCGCCGGCACGCTACCAGGAACCGCTGGAAATCCGCCGCGACGACCGCGCCTTCCGCGCCCTGCAGGACCTTGAAAAGCTGGTGCAGGCGGTGCTCGCGCTGCCCGCCGACGCCGCGGACCGCCAGGCCGGCACCGAGTACGTGCAGCAGTACCTGGAGACCGCCGCCGAGCGCATCCTGCAGCGCGTGGATACCCTGGGCCAGCGCATCGACAAGGGTTTCGACAGCCTGGATGAGCTGCAGGGCCCAGAGCGGCTGCAGGCGGAGGCGCGGGTACACTCGTTGCAGGCCAAGCGCTTTCGCTATTACTCCGCCCTGGTCGCGGTGATCGAGGGCATCCAGTCGCTGCAACTGCCGGTGCAGTCGCTGCTCGACGAGGTCCAGCCGCGGCTCCAGTTACAGGCCGAGGCGCTGGTCGGACGCATGGAATTCAACGGCCAGGTCCTGCGCGAACTGCGCGGTCGCCAGCCGCAGCAGCGCGACAACGCCGACCTCAACACTGCGATCAGCACCCTCAGCGCGCAGCAGAAGACGGATATCGCCAACCTCACCACCATGATTGCGCTGCTCGAGCGCCTGCAGGTGCCAACCCAGGATTACCGCGCGACCCTGGTGCAGCAGGGCCAGGGCCTGTCCCTCGCTACCCTGGAAAGCGGCGCGATTACCACGCTGCTGCAGGAGACCTGGGATTCGGTGCGCGAGTCGCTGGGCACCACGGCGCCCAACCTGGTATTCAACGTCGTGGTCTTCGTGTTGATCGTGGTCACCTTCTACACGCTGGGCCGCTTCGCCAAGCGCGGCGTGCGCGCCACCTTCGAGCGCCCCGGCGTGCGCATGTCCACGCTGCACAAGAACACGCTGATCTCGCTTACTGGCGGCACGGTGACCCTGGTCGGGTTCCTGATCGCGCTGGCGCAGATGGGCATTTCGCTGGGACCGATGCTCGCCGGTCTCGGTGTCGCCGGCTTTATCGTGGGTTTCGCCCTGCAGGACACCCTGGGCAATTTCGCCTCCGGTGCGATGATCCTTATCTACCGACCCTTTGACGTCGATGACTATGTCGAGGTGGCCGGTGTCGCCGGTTTCGTCAAGAAGATGAGCCTGGTCTCGACTACCATTGCCACCTTCGACAACCAGACTCTGGTCGTTCCCAACACCAAGATCTGGGGCGACGTGATCAAGAACGTTACCGCGCAAAAGGTGCGCAGGGTGGACCTCAAGTTCGGGGTCAGCTACGGCGACGACGTTCCCCACGTCGAGCGGGTGTTGCGCGAGATCGTTGCCGCGCACGAGAAAATCCTGGAGACGCCGGAGACCAACATCCGCCTGCACGAGATGGGCGACTCCTCGGTGAATTTCATCGTCCGGCCCTGGGTGCGCACCGAGGACTACTGGGACGTGTACTGGGATCTCACCCGCGAGGTGAAGGTGCGCTTCGACGCCGAGGGCATCAGCATCCCGTTCCCGCAGCGGGACGTGCATTTCTATCCCGCGACAGCGGACGCCGAAGCGGCTCTGGACGATGCCCGGCGGGACGACGAACCCGGCTAGTTGTTCCAGCCGATGCCGGTGGTGATGGCGTAGTCGGTATCGCTGCCAGTAGCCGACTGGTTGTCGGTGTTGGCCCAGGCGGTCACATCCCAGTACAGGTCATTGAGCAATTCCCAGCGCAGGCGCACGTTGCTGCTGCTGCGCACCCGTCCCTCGTCGGTGACGCTCGGGTAGAGCGTGAAGTCGAAATCGATATCCAGCTCCGGCGAACTGAAGCGCCAGGTGGCGAAGTGGGTGTTGAGGATCAGTTCCACGTCCTGGGTGGTTTTCTCGCCCTCGCTGTCCTCGTCGATGACCTGCAGGCCGGCGGTGCCGGTGAGCGTGGAGCGGTGGGTGTCGATGAAGTAGCGCCCGACACCCGCGCCGACACCGACACGCCGGGTCAGCGCGAGTTCGTCGTTGGTCTCATAGCTGGCGAACAGCGCGCGGTAGACGCTGCCGCGGTCGGTACTCCAGGTATTGCGACTGAGGTTGACCGTGGTGCTCTTGGAATCGTTGTCGTCGGTGCGCGACAGGTCGGTGCGCGCGGAGAGCGTGTTGGAGGAGGTCTTGTCCTCGTAGTTGATATTGGTGTTGAAGGACACCTGGCCGACGGACGTGGCCTTGGTATAGGCGACGGTGGCGGAGAAGTAGATGTTCAGGCGGTCGACGAAGCTGTCCTCGATCGGGCGCACCTCGACCACCTGCAGCAGGTCGATCGGGTGCCGGCCGTAGATGTCGGTGAGCACCAGCTGCCCGGCCCGTGAATCGCGCTGGATCGAGCCGTACAAGCGCTGGCCGTCGCTGAGGCGTAACTCGTAGTGGTAGTCGCTCTGTAGGTGCGCGATCTCCGGCCACTCGATGCCGATAGTGCCAATGGCGTCCGTGGACAGCTCCAGGATACCGCCCTCCATGGACTTGATCTCGCCGGTCACCTTGTCACCATTGTACAGGGTGATCACGTCCGTCTTGCGCTCCTGGGCCTGGCACGGCGCCACCGCCAGCCAGAGCAGGCAGGCCAGCAGCAGCGGGAGGGTCTTGGTCGCAGGCACGGGGTCTCGCATCTCGCCGGTTTGAGTTCGTCGC
This sequence comes from Mangrovimicrobium sediminis, assembly GCF_004745945.1. GTDB lineage: Bacteria > Pseudomonadota > Gammaproteobacteria > Pseudomonadales > Halieaceae > Mangrovimicrobium > Mangrovimicrobium sediminis. The sequence continues at coordinate 175,872 of NZ_SRLE01000005.1, forward strand.
CTATATTAGCCGAATTTGTCCCGCGCGCCTGCCACCGCGGGCGCGCGCGGCGCCGCGGAGGCCGTGATATGCTTTTGCGACAACCAGAAGAATCGAGTCCGCTGTTTCCATGGTGACACCCTCGCACCTGCTCAGCCTGGCGCTGCTCTATATCTGCGTGCTGTTCGCGGTGGCCTGGTATGCCGACCGCTCCTCCGGGCGCGGTGAGGTGCGCAGCGCACACTGGCTCTCCGGCCCGGGCTGGCGCGGCAGCATCTACGCGCTGTCCCTCGCGGTGTACTGCAGCTCCTGGACCTTCTACGGCGCCGTGGGCAGTGCCGCCGAGTCGCCCTGGGGTCACGCGCCCATCTACCTGGGCCCGATCCTGGTATTCGTGTTCGGCTGGCCGATCATCGAGCGCCTGCTGGCGGTGGGCGCCCGGCACCGCGTAACCTCCATCGCCGACTACATCGGCGCGCGCTACGGCAAGCGGCAGTTGCTCGCGGTGCTGGTCACTCTGGTGGCGACCGCGGCGGTGCTGCCGTACATCGCCCTGCAGTTCAAGGCTCTGGCCCAGGCCTGGACGACTATCGGCGGCGACCCCGCGGTGGAGGCGATGGGCGCCGACACCAACCTGCTGGTGGCGATTATCCTGGTGGTGTTCACCATCCTGTTCGGCGCCCGCCGCCTCGACGGCCGCGAGCGTCACCAGGGGCTGATGACCGCCATCGCGCTGGAATCCCTGGTCAAGCTGGTCGCGTTTATCGCCGTGGCGGTGCTGGCCATCCACTATCTCAGCCGGCTGCCGGTGGAGGCGCGCTTCGAGAACGTGCAGCACCGCATGGGCGATTTTACGCTGACCGCTGATTTCGTCGCCCGCACCCTGATCAGCGCGCTGGCCATTCTCTGCCTGCCGCGCCAGTTCCACGTCATGGTGGTGGAGGCCCAGGCGGGCACCAATACGCGCATCGCACGCTGGCTGTTCCCGCAGTACCTGGCCCTGTTCATGTTGCTGGTGATTCCCATCAGCCTCGCCGGGGCGAGCATTTTCTCGGTGTCCGAGGAGATCAGCCCGGACGTCTACGTGCAGTTGCTGCCGATCTCGCTGGACGCTCCCTGGGTGACGGTGGCGGCGTTTATCGGGGGAATTTCCGCGGCGACCGGCATGGTTATCGTGGCGACTGTCAGTCTCGCCATCATGATCACCAACGAGGTGGCCGCGCCCCTGTACATGTGGGTGAACGCGCGTTCGCCGGCGGCGGTGCTCAAGCTCGGTGACAGCCTGCGGCGCATCCGCCAGTTCACCATCGCCGGTATCCTGCTCTGCGCCTGGCTGGTGTCGCAGCAGATCATGCATATTCCCTGGCTGGCGCGTATCGGCTTCATTTCCTTTCTCGCCGCGGCGCAGATCGCGCCGGCCCTGCTGGCGGGATTGTACTGGCGCCGCGCCCACGGACTGGGGGTGATCGTCGGCCTGCTCTCCGGCCTCGCCCTGTGGTTCTACTGTGGCGTGCTGCCGGTGGTACTGCCGGACGATGCGCCGCTGCTGGTGCACGGCCCCGCGGGCATCGACTGGCTGCGCCCGCTGAACCTGCTGGGGATTCCGGCGGGCTACCGGCTCGCCTACGCCACCGCCTGGAGCCTGTCGGTGAACATCTGCCTGCTGGTAGCGGTTTCGCTGCTGCTGCGCCCGTCGCGGGCGGATGAGCGCCAGGCGCGGCTGTTCTTCGGCGGCGAATCCGACCCCCTGCGCGAGCAGGACCGCGACATGGAGCTGAGCCTGATCCGCGTGAGCCAGTTGCACGCGCTGCTGCCGCCGTTCCTCGAGCGCGGCGAGATGCGCCAGATGTGGCTGCAGTTCGAGGACCGCTACCAGCAGCGCCTGCTGCCGGGGGACCGCGCGCCGGTGTTCGTGGTCAACCAGGTCGAGTCGGTGCTGGCGCGGATCATCGGCAGCACCTCCGCGCACCAGGTGATGGAACAGCTGGAGCGTTCCCAGCAGCTCGAGTACACCGACCTCGCCGGCATGATGACCGACGCCAGCCGCCTGCACACCTTCAACCGCGAACTGCTGCAGACCACGGTGGAGTCGCTGGAGCAGGGCGTCTCGGTGGTCGATGGCGAACTGCGCCTGGTGGCCTGGAACAAGCAGTACGAGCAGATGTTCCACTACCCGGAGCGCTTTCTGTATGTCGGCTGCCCGATCGAGCGCGTCTACCGCTTCAACGCCGAGCGCGGCATTCTCGGCAGCGGCGAGCGACCGGTGGAGGAGGAGATCGCCAGGCGCATGCAGTGGTTGCAGCAGGGCAGTCCGTATCGCCTGCAGCGCACCATGCCCGATGGCAAGGTGGTGGAGATCCGCGGCAACCCGCTGCCCCACGGCGGTTTCGTCTCCACCTATATCGACATCACCGACTACCGCGACATGGTGGAGCAGCTCGAGGAGACCAAGCTGGAGCTCGAGCAGAAGGTCGCCTTCGGCAGCCAGACCCTGAGCGAGACCAACGCGCGCCTGCGCCAGGAAAACCGCCTGCGCGCGCAGGTCGAGGCCAGCCTGCGCGAGGCGCACCGCTCGAAGACCCGGTTCATGTCCGCCACCAGCCACGACCTGCTGCAGCCGATCAGCGCCGCCCGGCTGTTCACCGCCGCCCTGCGCCCGCGCCTGGGCGCGGACGTGGAGCCCTCCACCGTGCTGATCTTCGACCAGATCGACAACTCGCTGCAGCGCGCCGAGCGCCTGATCGCCGAGTTGCGCGAGATCTCGCGCCTGGATTCCGGCAAGCAGATGCCGCGGCGCAGCCACTTCCCCTGCGCCGAGGTGTTCGACGCCCTGAGCCAGGAGTTCCGGCCGGTGGCCGAGCTCAAGGGCTTGGAGCTGCGCGTGCAGCCCAGTTCGGTGTGGTTGTACTCGGACCAGTCGCTGGTCACCCGCATCCTGCAGAACCTGCTGTCCAATGCGATCAAGTACACCAGCTCCGGGCGCGTGGTGCTCGGCGTGCGGCGGCGCGTGGCCGGTGCCGAGATCCAGGTGTGGGATACCGGCCCGGGCATTCCCCGCGACCAGCGGGTGCGCGTGTTCCAGGAGTTCGAGCGCCTGCACCAGCCGAGCCAGGCGGAGGAGGGGCTGGGCCTGGGCCTGGCCATTGTCTCGCGCTATGCGGAGTTGCTCGGCCACCCGCTGCACCTGGATTCCCTGGAGGGGCGCGGCACGCTGTTTTCATTGCAGGTGACCTTTGGCGCCCCGCGCCAGCGCGGCGTCCCGGTACCGGCAGGCACCGCCGGGCACGGCCTGGAGGGCCTGCGCATCCTTTGCCTGGACAACGACCCGCTGGTGCTGGAGGGGATGCGGCAGATGCTGCAGGCGATGGGGGCGGATGTGGCGGTGGCGGCGTCGCGCGCCCAGTTGTTACAGCATATTGCCGACGGCTACCGGCCGGACGTGGTGCTGGCCGATTATCACCTCGACGCCGGCGACACCGGGCTCGAGGCATTGCTCGCCGCGCGCAAGCTCAGCGGCGACAAGCTCCCCTGCGTGATCATCAGCGCCGACGACAGCGATGTCATCCGCGAGCGCGCCAAGGCCATCGGCTGTCGCTTCCTGCCCAAGCCGGTGAGTCCGCCGCGGCTGCGCGCGCTGGTGCTGGCGCTGACCGCTGAGGAGCGCCAGCTGCGCACGACCTGAGTGTGCGAGCGGACTTGCGAATGAGGTGGCGGGCGACGTTGTCGCCCGCGGATCACCGGTGGATTCTGGCGATGTGCTGGAGGTAGGGCAGCTGGTCGCTGCTGACATCGTGGGCCGGGCCAGTGCCGCCCTCGGCGCCATCCGCGCCCAGCGAGGTCACCTGGTAGTGGCCCTGGGTGCCGCCCCACTGTTCTTCCCAGTAGGTGTATTCATTGCCCCAGGGGTCCTTGGGGATGGGGTCGAGGTAACCGCCCTCGGGAAACTTCATCGGCAACCTGCCGGTGGTGGTGCGCGTGACCAGCGCCTTCAGCCCCTGGGCCATGGTCGGGTACTGGTAATTGTCGGTGTAGTAGGCCTCCAGCGCGGCGCTCAGCGCGGCGAAGTCCGCGGTGATTTTTGCCAGCGCCTGGTTGTCCGCGGTGAACGGGCCGACCCCGGTCAGTTCGAACAGGGTGGCGGAGGGGTCGTCGGAGCAGTAGATCTTTACCGCGCGGGCCTCGATGCGACGCTGCAATTTGCCATCGACTACGACGAAGGGCGCGAAATCCGCCTTCGGCGTGGTGTACGAGGTGTAGCCGCTGTACTCGCCGCAGACCACCGCCCCGGGATAGCGCTGCAGATTCCTGAACTCGAGTTCTTTCTTGATCGGCAGGCTGTCGGTGAGTACTTGTTTCGCCTGGTCGAGGTCGGCGCTACAGGCGCCGAGCATCAGGAGGGCGAGCGCGAGGCACAGGGCGCGCGGCATGTCGGGTTCTCCGCTGGGGTCAGGGTGCGCACAGTATGAACGCGCTCCCCGGCGCAGACAAACCCCGCGTCAGGCGGGGTCGAAGTCGGTGCCTTCGCGAATGTCGACGTAGGCCGCGGACTGGAAGCCGTTGAAGCGCGTGGAGGTGGCCGAGCCATAGGCGCCGAGCAGGCCGAACTCCAGGTAGTCGCCCGGGCGCAGGCCGCGCGGCAGGCTGACCGTGCGCTGCAGGCGGTCGATGGGGTCGCAGGTGGGGCCGAACACGCGGTAGTGGGTGTGCTCGCCGGCGACCGCCGCGCCATCGCGCCAGGCGCGCACCGGCAACTGCAGGTCGACCAGTGACTGCTCCTGCATGCCGCCGTAGACGCCGTCGTTGATAAACACGGTCTGGCCATCCTCGCGGCAGTGCACGATGCGTGCGAGCAGGCTGACGCTCGGCGCCACCATCGCGCGGCCGGGTTCGCACAGCAGCGGCACGCCATCGCCAAAGGCGCCGCGGGCGGCGCGGTGGACCTGGCCGAAGTAGGTCTCCAGGGACGGCGGCGCGGTGTTCAGGTAGTACTCCGGGAAACCGCCGCCGACATTGAGGAATTCCAGCGGCGTGTCTGCGCGCTGCGCGATGCGTGCGCCGGCCTCGACATAGCGCGCGTACATGGTCGGGTCGGTGCACTGGGAGCCGGGGTGGAAGGTCAGGGCAGCGCGCAGGCCGCGGCGGCGCAGTTCGGTCAGCAGGGCCACGGCGGCGGGTTCATCGGCGCCGAACTTGCTGCCGAAGTCGTAGGCGGCGCCAGCGTGGGCGAGTTTGAAGCGCACCGCGTAGATGACGTCGCGGTCGCCGTCGGTGCAGCGGTGGATCTTCTCCAGTTCCGCCATCTCGTCGAGGGCGAAGGAGCGCACACCGAAGCGCAGGTAGGCCTCGCGCACCGCCTCCTCGGCCTTGATCGGGTTGTTGAAGTGCAGCACAGCGCCCGGGCAGGCGGCGGCGACGGTGATCACCTCTTCCAGCGAGGCCACGTCGAAGTTGCGCACACCACAGCTGTGCAGGGTGGCCAGCACGCGGTACTCCGGATTGGCCTTGACCGCATAGCTGACCATGCCGGGGAAGCCCTCGAGGAAGCGGCGTGCGCGCTGCTCCAGCTGATCGGCGCAGAACAGGTACAGCGGCTCCACCGGTTTCACCCGGCCGGTGATCTCGGCGCTGTTGCGGTAGGGTGCTGCCTGCTGCGGGTAATGGAAGCGTTGCGCTGGGCTGCCGGTCATGGATGCCGTCTCCTCGATGAGAATGCTCGGATGCTTCTATTGTGGGAACGGAGGCTGTGCAGCGGATAGTTGCAAATACTGGCCAATTTGTCAGATTATTGGTCAATCTGAATAGATAGATAGACAATATGCCTGATCAATTGGACATCACGCAAAGTGATCGCCGCCTGATCCGCGCCCTGCAGCGGGATGCGCGCAAGAGCGTGAGCGAACTGGCGCGCGAGCTGGGGCTGTCGCGCACCACGGTGCAGAAGCGGCTGGCGCGGCTCGAGGAGGTCGGTGTGATCGCCGGCTACCAGGTCAGGCTGGGGGAGGGGTATCGCGCCAGTACCTTCCAGGCCTACGTCAACCTGGTGGTCGACCCGCACCTCTCGGCGCAGGTGGCCACGGCGCTCGGGCACATGGCCGAGGTCGAGGCGCTGTTTACGGTTGCCGGCAAGATCGACCTGGTCGCGCTGGTGCGGGTGAGCACGCCCGGGGAACTGGATGTGGCGCTGGACCGCATCGGCCAGCTGGACGGGGTGCGCGACACCGACTCCGCCATCGTGCTCACCACCAAGTTCGACCGGCGCTGAGCCGCGCCCTACGCCTCCACCGAGCGGCAGGTCTCCATCCAGCACTCCACCGACTCCAGGGCGAAGCGCTGTTTGGGCAGGGCGAAGTAGAAGGTGCGGCGCATGTCCCGGCGCGGCAGCTGCAGCGGCACCAGGTCGCCGTTGGCGAAGTTGCGCTGCAGCACGATCTGCGACAGGCAGCCGATGCCCAGGCCCGACTCCACCGCGTTCTTGATCGCCTCGTTGTGCTTGAACTCCATATACACGTTGAGATCCGGCAGCAGCCCGGCCATCGCCTTGTCGAAGGTCTGCCGCGCGCCGGAATCCGGCTCGCGCAAAATCCACGCGGCCTCCTTGATGTCGCGGGTGGTCAGGCTGTGCTTCTGCGCCAGCGGGTGGTGGGCGGCGCAGAACACCACCAGTTCGTCCTCGCGCCAGGGGATGAGGTCGAGTTCCTTGTGCAGCACCTCGCCCTCGATCATGCCGATGTCCACCTCGTAGTTGAGCACCATGGCCACCACGTCCGGCGTATTGGCGATCTCCAGGCTGACGTCGGCCTCCGGGTAGGCTGCCAGGTAACCCGCGAGGCAGCGGGTGGCGAGGTGGTTGCCGATGGTGAAACTGGCGCCGACCTTGATGTGGCCCAGCGCCTCGTGGGATTTCAGCACCTGCTCGAAGCTCAGGCAGTGGTCGAGCAGCGACTGCGCCTCCTTGCGCACCGTGTGGCCGACGGCGTTCAGTGCCAGCTTGTTGCCGACACGGTCGAACAGGGCGATGTCGTAGCTGTGCTCGAAGTTCTGCAGCGCCTCGCTGGCGGCGGACTGCGACATGTGCAGGATTTGCGCGGCGCGCGAGATGCTGCCCTGGCGGGCCACTTCGAGGAAGATCTGGAGCTGTCTCAGGGTATATTTCACCGGCCTGTCCTGTTATCGGTATTTCCGATGGAGACAATCATAATATCCTGTTTTACACATGGCACCAATGGCCGTAACCTGCGCCCTCCAGCCTGTACACGAAGCGGTGGAGACCGTCCACCGGCGATGCACACCTGACGAGGAAAACCGACCATGGCAGAACAGAAAGCGACCAACGTCCATTGGCACGAGGGTGACATCACCCGCGCCGACCGCGAGAAACTCAACGGCCACAAGGGTGCCACCCTGTGGTTCACCGGCCTGTCCGGCAGCGGCAAGAGCACCGTGGCGGTGGAACTGGAAGGCAAGCTGTTCGAGATGGGCGTCGCCTCCTACCGCCTGGACGGCGACAACGTGCGCATGGGCATCAACAAGAACCTGGGCTTCTCCGCCGAGGACCGCGCCGAGAACATCCGCCGTATCGGCGAGGTGGCCAAGCTGTTCGTCGACAGCGGCCAGATCGTGCTGTCCAGCTTCGTCAGCCCCTACCGCGCCGACCGCGACGCCGTGCGCGAACTGCACGACGCCGCCGGCATGGACTTCATCGAAGTGTTCGTCGACTGCTCGCTGGAGGCCGCCGAGTCGCGCGACCCCAAGGGCCTGTACAAGAAGGCACGCGCCGGCGAGATCAAGAACTTCACCGGTATCGACGACCCCTACGAGGCGCCGGAAAAGCCGGAACTGCACCTGCACTCCGACCAGCAGTCGCTGGAAGAAGAAGTGAACCTCATCCTCGAGCTGCTGCGCGAGCGCGGCATCATCAGCAAGTAACCGGGAGATACCGATGATCAAGCCCCATGGCTCCGACGAGCTGAACCCCCTCTTCGTCTACGACACCGAAGAGCGTCACGCACTGGTTGCCGAGGCCGAGAGCCTGCCCTCCCTGCTGCTCAACTCCGCCGCTGCCGCCAACGCGGTGATGCTCGGCGGCGGTTACTTCAACCCGCTCACCGGCTACATGAACCTGGCCGATTCCATGGCGGTGGCCGAGAAGATGGTCACCACCGACGGCCTGTTCTTCCCCGTGCCCATCGTCAACCTGACCGACGAAACCGGCATCGAGGCGGGCAGCCGCATCGCCCTGCGCGACCCCAACGTCGAGGGCAACCCGGTACTGGCGGTGATGGATGTCGAGGCGGTCGAGTCCGTGTCCGACGAGCAGATCAATTTCATGGCGGAGAAGATCTTCCGCACCCTGGACCCGGCGCACCCGGGCGTGGCGACCTTTACCGGTCTGGGCCGCACCATGGTCTCGGGCCCGATCAAGGTACTGAACTTCTCCTACTTCCAGGACGACTTCCCGGACACCTTCCGCACCGCGGTGGAGATCCGCAACGAGATCGCCGAGCGCGGCTGGAACAAGGTCGTCGCCTTCCAGACCCGCAACCCGATGCACCGCGCCCACGAAGAGCTGTGCCGCATGGCCATGGAAGACCTGAAGGCCGACGGCATCCTCATCCACATGCTGCTGGGCCAGCTCAAGCCGGGCGACATCCCCGCCGACGTGCGCGACGCCGCCATCCGCAAGATGGTGGAAGTGTACTTCCCGCCGAACACCGTGATGATCACCGGCTACGGCTTCGACATGCTCTACGCCGGTCCGCGCGAGGCCGTACTGCACGCGGTGTTCCGCCAGAACTGCGGCTGTTCCTACCTGATCGTGGGCCGCGACCACGCCGGTGTCGGCGACTACTACGGCGGCTTCGACGCGCAGACCATCTTCGACGAGGAAGTCCCCGAGGGCGCGCTGGAGCTGGAGATCTTCAAGGCCGACCACACCGCTTACAGCAAGAAGCTGGGCAAGGTGGTGATGATGCGCGACGCGCCGGACCACGAGAAGGAGGACTTCGTCCTGCTGTCCGGCACCAAGGTGCGCGAGATGCTGGGCCAGGGCATTGCCCCGCCGCCCGAGTTCTCGCGTCCGGAAGTGGCCAAGATCCTGTCCGACTACTACCAGTCACTGGATAAATAATCCCTGCCGGTGCAGCCGCCCGTCACGTGCCCTGCGGGTATCGGGGCGGGCGGCTTCCGGCGTTAAAGGAAGTGCTATGGATTACGATATTTTCAATGGCGACGCGGACGGCATCTGCGCGCTGCTGCAACTGCGCAAGGTCGAACCCCGCGACGCTACCCTGGTAACCGGGGTCAAGCGCGACATCAACCTGATGGCGAAGATCGACGCCGCCGCCGGCGACCGCGTCACTGTGCTCGACGTCTCCATGGACAAGAACAAGGCGGCGCTGGAAACCGTGCTGGGCAAGGGCGCCGAAGTGTTCTACGTGGACCACCACTTCGCCGGCGAGATTCCCGAGAACCCCGCGCTGACCAGCATCATCAACGAGGCGCCTGACGTGTGCACTGCAGCACTGGTCAACGGCCACCTGCGCGGCGCGCAACTGCCCTGGGCGGTAGCCGGTGCCTTCGGCGACAACCTCAAGGACACCGCGCGCAAGCTGGCCGAGGGCCTGGACATCTCCGCCGACGATCTCGCCGCGCTGGAGCGCCTGGGTACCTGCATCAACTACAACGGCTATGGCCCGGCCATCGAAGACCTGCACTTCGACCCGGCGGAGCTCTACCAGCGCCTGTACCTGGCCGACGGCCCGCTGGACTTTGTCGCCTCCTCGCCGGACTACGTGAAGCTCAGCGAAGGCTACGACTCCGACATGGGCCAGGCGGAATCCCTGCAGCCGGAGCACGCCACCGAGAAAGTCGCCGTGTTCATCCTGCCCAACGAGGCCTGGGCGCGGCGCGTGAGCGGCGTGTACAGCAACGACCTCGCCACCGGCAACCCGGGCCGCGCCCACGCTGTGGTCACGGTCAAGGACAACGGCAACTACCTGGTCAGCGTGCGCGCGCCGCTCTCGAACAAGCAGGGCGCCGCGGAACTGTGCATGAAGTTCCCGACTGGCGGCGGTCGCGCCGCGGCGGCGGGCATCAACGACCTGCCGGCAAGCGAACTGGATAATTTTGTCGCCGCTTTTTCCGCGGCTTACGGCTGATCGTACCGGCCCTCCCGCGCGCATCGGCATGATGCGCGCTGCTGTTCCGGTGGGGCGAGCGGGCGTATGCTAGGGAGAAACAGGGTCGCGGGATGATAGACCAGATACTCATTACAGGCTTGTTCCTGATCCTGCTGGCGAGCCTTATCTTTACCGATTGGCCCGCCGTGGGTGTGTTCAGCTGCTGCATGCTGGCGGCCTATTTCCTCGGCCTGGTAGACACCGACGACGTCCTGTCCAAGGCGTCCAACAGCGGGCTGATGACCCTGCTGGTCCTGCTGCTGGTGTCAGTGGGGCTGGAAAAACTCTCCTGGCTGACGCGGCTGTCCGACAAACTGGTGACACGAAGTTACGCCATGACCCTGGTGCGCCTGGGCGGCGTCACCGCGTTCTTCTCCGCCTTCGTCAACAACACCGCGGTGGTGGCGACGCTGGCCCACACCGTGCGCAGCAACCGCTACCACCCGGCGTCCAAGCTGCTGATTCCGCTGTCCTACGCGGCCATTCTCGGCGGCACCGTCACCCTGATCGGCACCTCCACCAACCTGATTGTCAGCAGCTTCCTCGAGGACGCCACCGGCAAGGGCCTGGCGTTCTTCGACTTCACCGTGATCGGCCTGACTGGCACCGCGCTGGGGCTGCTAGCCATGGCCTTCAGCTCGCGCCTGTTGCCGGTCTCGGAAAACGGCAAGATCGACATCAACGAATACCTGATCGAAGCCGAGGTCAACGCCGAGTCCGAACTGGTCGGCCGCAGCATTCTCGACAACGGCCTGCGCGACCTCGAGGACCTGTTCCTGGTGGAGATCGTGCGCGGCGAACAGCTGATCTCGCCGGTGGCGCCGCAGGAGTTCATCGAGGCCGGGGACAAGCTGATCTTCTCCGGCGACATCAAGCAGGTCGCGGTGCTCGACGCCTTCCCCGGCCTGCAGCTGTTCGCGGTGGAAGAGGGCCTGTTACAGGAGAACATGACGGAAGTGATCGTCATGCCCAACGCCTCCATCGAGGGCAAGACCATCAAGGAGAGCGCTTTCCGCGCCCAGTTCGATGCGGCGGTGGTCGGCATGCGCCGCGGCGGCAAGCGGCTCTCCGGCAAGCTCGGCAACATTACCCTGGAGGCCGGCGACAACCTGATGCTGGCGGTGGGCGCCGACTTCAACGAGCGCAAGAACCTCGACAAGAACTTCGTCGTCATCGACGACTCCGTGGGCCGTGTCCGCACCAGCCCGCTGCAGAATTACGTGGTGACCATCGTCCTCGCCGCGGTCATCATCCTGGCGACCACCGAGACCGTGCCGCTGATCAAGGGCATGGCCTTCCTGCTGGTGTGCATGCTGGTGCTGGGGGTGGTGCGCGGCTCGGAACTGCGCCGGCGCTTTCCCTTCGAGCTGTGGCTGATCATCGCCTCGGCTCTGACCCTGTCGCAGGCGCTGAGCAATACCGGGGTGGTGGCGCAGATTTCCGACTTCCTGCACCACTATCTCGGCGCCCTGGGCCCTTACACGGCCCTGGCCGGCATCTACCTGGGCACGCTGCTGCTCACCGAGATGATGACCAACAACGCGGCGGCGGCGCTGGTGTTCCCGATCGCCTACGGCCTGGCGGAGAGCTTCGGTATTTCCTACATGCCCTTTGTCATGGCCGTCGCCTACGGCGCCAGCGCGAGCTTCCTCACGCCGTTCGGTTACACCACCAACCTGATGGTGCAGAACCTCGGTGGCTACTCGATGGGGGACTATTTCCGCGCCGGCCTGCCGGTGTCGCTGGTGTACACGGCGGCGGTGCTGGTGTTGATACCCATGATCTTCCCCTTCTGAGCGGCCGGATTTGATGTTTGAGGGAAATGGCCGCCCGCCCGTCTAACACGGAAGTTGTCGAGGTAATCGAATCGTATGGAACACGTAAAAAGAACGATAACCGCGGTATGTGTGGCGTTTCTGGCGGCCTGGGCCAGTCTGGCGGGCGCAGCCGGCGAGACCGAGCGACTGAACCAGTGGCTGGACGCCCAGTATGAGACCGAGCTGCGCTTCAACCCGTTGACCCTCACCTATTACGGGCGCAAGGAACTCTACGACCAGGTCGATGATTTCAGCGTGGCCGCCGACCTGCGCCGCATCGACTGGCTGGAGGCGAGCGCGGCGCAGATGCAGGCGCAGTTCGACTACGACGCCCTCAGCCGGCCAGGGCGCATCTCCTATGATTTCTGGTTGTTCCGCGCGCGCAGCGAGGCCAGCAAGCGCCCGTTCATCAACCACACCTACGTGCTCGATCAGTACACGGCACTGCACACCTACCCGGTGCAGTACCTCACCAGCTACCACGCCGTGGATACGCCGCAGGATATGCGCGACTACATCGCGCGGGTCAGCCGCTTTGCCCCGGCGCTGGACCAGTTGCTGGAGCGTGCGCGCGATGCGGCGCTTGCGGGCATCCGGCCGCCGCGCTTCGCCTACGACTACGTGGTCTCCCAGAGCCGCGAGATCATCACCGGCTACCCCTTCGATGACGGCGAGGAACCCAGCGCCCTGTGGCAGGACGGCACTGCCAAGATCGACGCCCTGGTGGCGGCCGGCGCACTCGCCGAACCGGCTGCCGCGTCCCTGCGCGCGGCCCTGCGTACGGCCCTGGTGGACGACCTGCAGCCCGCCTACCGGCGCCTGATCGCCTGGGAGCTCGCCGACCGGGAACGCGCATCGGAGGCAGCCCGGGGTGTTTCCGCGCTACCCGACGGCCCGGCGTTCTACCAGCGCCAGCTCGCCTATTACACCCATTCGTCCATGAGCGCCCGCGAAGTCCACGAACTGGGCCTGCGCGAGGTCGAGCGGATCAAGGAGGAGATGGAGGCGATCCGCCGCGAGCTCGGTTTCGCCGGGTCGCTGCAGGACCTGTTCCGCGAAGTGCGCGAGTCGCCGAGTTTCTACTACCCGGACACCGACGCCGGGCGCGACGCCTACCTGGCGCAGACCCGCGACTATCTCGAACAACTGGAGCGCCGCCTGCCCGAGTATTTCGGCCTGCTGCCGCGCTCGCGCCTGGTGGTGAAGCGGGTAGAACCCTACCGTGAGCGCGATGGCGGCGCGCAGTTCTACCAGGGCGGCACCAGCGACGGCTCGCGTCCCGGCGTGTACTACGTGCACCTGTCCGACATGCGCGCGCTGAACCGGACCGATATGGAAACCACCACCTACCACGAGGGTAATCCTGGCCACCATATGCAGTTGTCGATCGCCCGCGAACTGACCGGCCTGCCGGAGTTTCGCGCCCACGAGGGCTACTCCGCGTTCCAGGAGGGCTGGGCGCTGTACGCCGAATACCTGGCCTGGGAAATGGGCGCCTTCGAAGACCCGTACAACGATTTCGGCCGGCTGGTGGCGGAGATCTGGCGGGCGATACGCCTGGTGGTGGACAGCGGCATGCACGCCCTGGGCTGGAGCGAGGAGCGCGCCGTGCAGTATATGCTGGAGAATTCGGCGATCCCGGAGACCGCGGTGCGTTCGGAAATCCAGCGCTACCTGGTCTCGCCCGGCCAGGCGACGTCCTACAAGTCCGGCATGCTGCGTATCCAGGCCCTGCGCCACCAGGCCCAGGTGCAACTGGGTTCGGCCTTCGATATCCGCGGTTTCCACGACGCCGTGCTCGGCGAGGGCTCCCTGCCGCTGCCGATCCTCGAGCGGGTGGTCAACGAGTGGGTCGAATCGCAGTCGGCGCAGCTGTCCGCCGCGCCTGTGGAGGCGTCTCAGCCCCCCGGCGAGTAGGCGACTTCCAGGTAGGCGCCGCGCGGCTGGCCGACGAAGTAGCGGTAGCTGCCGAAGCCGTAGTCCGCGCGCTCCGCGTAGTCCTCGTCCAGCAGGTTGGTCAGCCGCAGGCTGGCCTGCCACTGGCGGCCGAGGTCGGCGGACAGGCGCAGGTTGAACAGCGAGTGGCCGTCGTATTCGTGCTCGTTGTCCGGGTCCAGGAAGTACTCGCCCATGTACACCCACTCCAGTTCCGCGACACCGCGACCGAAGCGCCGCCCGAGGCGGGCGCTGCCGAACTCGCGCGGTGCGGTGTCGACGTCGTTGCCCTTGATGTCGCCGCTGCTGCCCAGCAACTGGATGCGGCTGCTGTAGGTGTGGCGGGCGAAGCTGGCATCCGCCTCGGCGTACCAGGTGTCGGAAGTCCATGCCAGGCTGGCCTCGATGCCGCGGTGTTCGGTGCTCGCCCCGCTCACGTTGTAGCGGTTGCTGTCCTGGAAGATCACGTTGTCCTTGTCCATCGCGTAGGCTGAAATCTCGTAGCTCAGCGATTGCGCCAGCGTGCCGCGCAGGCCTACCTCCAGGTTGTCCAGTTGCTCCGAGTCGAGGTCGGCCACGCGCTGGCCGGACTGCAGGCGATACAGCTCGGTGGCCTGCGGGGCGCGGAAGCCGCGCGCGGCGCGCAGGAACACCAGTTGACTCTCGCCCAGCGCGTAGCTGGCGCCGGCATTCAGCGAGAAATTGTCGAAATCGTCGTCGCGATCCGCCGGGCGGTAGAAGCGGCAGGCGCTGGCGTCGGGGCTGCAGGCGTCGCCGTCAGCGGTTTGGTTGTCGTAGTCGTAGCGGGTGTATTCCCAGCGCACGCCGCCGTCCAGGGTGAGGGCGTCGGCGGACCAGCGCAACTGGCTGAACAGGGCGGCGGTGCTGGCTTCAACCTCGTAGTCGTAGTGCACGCCGGCGGGCTGGTTGGGGCTGAAGTCCTCGGCCTGAGTTTCCTTCAGCCAGCCATCGGTGAAGTCGATGTCGCTGCCGTTGATCCACTGCCAGGCGCCGAGGTCCGAGTGCACCGCGGCCTGCAGTCCGAGGCTGCGGTGGCCGTTTTCCTCCACCGGCTGCCAGGCCAGGAAGTGCATCAGGAATTCCATCTGGTTGTCGCGCACGTAGGGCGTGAGCACCAACTGGTGGTTGTCGCCCAGGGCGCGGCTGGCGCGGCTGTAGGCGAGCAGCGAGCGGGCGTCGCGGTAGGCCTCCGGATTGGGGTTGGTGTCCTTGAGCGAGTCGTCCTTGTAGGCCTCGAAGCCCTGAATGTAGCCGGCGGTTTCCTGGTTGAGGTTGCTCGCATTGACGGCGCTGGAGAACGACCACAGCTCGCCGGCGTAATCGTGGCGCAGGGTCATTTTTTGCTCGTCGTAGCCGGAGTCGTCCTTGTAGCCGCCGTCGCTGGTGCCGTGGGCGCTCAGGCTCACGCCGTGGCGGCCCCAGGTGTTGCCGTAGTGGACCTTGCCGCGGTAGTAGTCGTCCGGCCCGGCCTCCAGCGACACGCGCGATGAGGGCGCTTCCGTGGGCGCTGCGCTGATCACGTTGATGACCCCGTGCATGGCGTTGGAGCCGTACAGCGCCGACGCCGGCCCGCGTATCACCTCGATGCGGCCGGCCTGCTCGGTGTTGGCGTCGAACATCTGGTTGATGTTGCAAAAGCCGGGTGCGCGCAGGCTGATACCGTCGAAGGCCATGAAAAATGCGCCGCAGCCGCCGGCGCCGGTGAGCACCGGGGAGCGCAGCGCGGCCAGGCTCTCCTGGCCGTTGCCGCGGCTGAGCCAGGCGCCGGGGACGCGCTGCATCAGCTCGTTGATGTGCACGTGACCGGTCAGCGCCAGGGCGTCCGCGTCGACACTGCTCCAGGACAGCGGCAGGGCGCTGCCCGATTCCGGCAGGCGGCTGGCGGTAACCAGCACCTGTTCCGCGGTGTCCACGTCGGCCGCCGCGCCGCCTGCGGCGCCAGCCAGCAGGAGAAGCGCACCGCGAACGGCGCGCAGGGTGATGTCGTTGCGCATGGTCAGTGGGAGGCGATGATGTTGGGATCGGTGCTGGCGGCGGTGGGCCCCTCGCGATTGCGCACCGCATCGGCGATGCGGAACATCGGCACCTTGAGCATCTCTTTGAGTTCCGCGCTGGCCTCGATCCGCTCCAGGGCGCTGTCCATGCAGGCCAGCCACATGTCGCGCTCGGCGGGGCCTATCGCGTAGGGCTCGTGCGGCTCGGTCATGCACACGCTGCCGTACTTCGCGGCGTACAGCGGCGGGCCGCCCATCCAGCCGGTGAGGTATTCGGACAGCTTGAGTTTCATCGGCGCCAGGTCCTCGGCGTGCATGGCGCGCAGGGGCGCGAGCTCCGGGTCTTCATCCATGATGTCGTAGAAGGCGGTGGCGAGTGCGCGCACGCCTTCGGCGCCGAGGATCTGGTAGGGGGTTTGCGGTTGTGACGATGACATGCGCAAAAAGCCTGTTCTTTTATGGTGAATCTGCGGTATCCCGGTATTCTACCTCTATCCGTGGGGGAATTGGCGCCGCGTGACATAATTTTAACCGGGGGACACCGCCGCCGTGGCCGAACTCGTCGACAGCACCGACGCCTATTGGGGTCCGCGCCGCAGGATCAGCCTGGTCGCGCTGGTCGCGGTCAACCTGTTGCCGCTGGCCGGGGTGGTCTTCCTCGACTGGGACGTCGCCTCGCTGATGGTGCTGTACTGGTCGGAAAACATCATCCTGGGCTTTTTCACCCTGCTCAAGATGGTGATGGTGGCGCCGCTGGGTACCTTGTTTGCAGGGCCTTTCTTCGTCATTCATTACGGTGGTTTTTGCGGTGTGCACGGCCTGTTCCTGGTCAGCCTGCTGCTGGACAGCGATTTCTCGCCCATGCCCGACGACCCCTGGCCGGCGTTCCTGGTGTTCCCGCAGCTCCTGCTCAACGTCTGCCTGGAGGTCCTGCGCTTCGCCCCGCCGGAGTGGATGTTCGCCTTCGCCGCGCTGTTTGCCAGTCACGGCATTTCCTTTATGGTCAACTTCCTGCGCGGGCCGGAGCGCGAGGCGGGTAGCGCGCAGAAACTCATGACCCAGCCCTACGGGCGCATCGTGGTGCTGCACGTGGCCATCCTGTTCGGCGCCTTCGCCATTTCCATCTTCGGCGAGAAGCTGTTCATGCTGGTCATCCTGGTGCTGGTGAAGCTGGGCCTGGACGTGACCCTGCACCTGCGCGAGCACCGCAAGGCGGCGCCCTGAACAGGTGTGTCACGGCGGCGGCTGTAGTAAAATCTGCCGCCCGCGCCGGCCCGTGCCGGCACTCCACGACGAACCGCGACCCCAGGAACAGCACCATGAGTCTTGCCGATACCGTTCTCGCCGTTAACGACGATCTTCCCATTCGCACCGACAGCCCGGTGCACAGCGGCAAGGTGCGCTCGGTGTACTGGCTCACGGCGCAGGACAGCGCGCGGTTGATCGCCGAGCGCGGCTACGATGTCGCCGCGGACGCGCCGCTGGCGGTGATGGTCATCTCCGATCGCATCTCCGCCTTCGAGTGCATCTGGCAGGGCGAGGGCGGCATGGCCGGCGTGCCGGGCAAGGGCGCCGCGCTCAACGCCATCTCCAACCACTGGTTCGAGAGCTTCCGCCAGCAGGGCCTGGCCGACAGCCACATCCTGGAGATCCCGCACCCGCTGGTGTGGGTGGTGCAGAAGGCGCGCCCGGTGATGATCGAGGCGATCGCCCGGCAGTACATCACCGGCTCCATGTGGCGCGCCTACGACAAGGGCGAGCGCGACTTCTGTGGCATCCAGATCCCGGACGGCCTGCAGCGCGACCAGAAGCTGCCGGAACTGCTCATCACCCCGTCCACCAAGGGCATCCTCGAGGGCATCCCGGGCGTGCCGGCGCAGGACGACGTGAACATCACCCGCGAGGACATCGTCTCCAACTTCGAGGCCTTCAAATTCCGCAGCGTGGCCGACGTCGACCTCTACGAAAAACTGCTGCGCGAGGGCTTCGACCTGATCTCCGCGCGCCTGGCCGAACTGGACCAGATCTTCGTCGACACCAAGTTCGAGTTCGGCTACGTCACCGACAAGGCCGGCAACGAGAAGCTCATCTACATGGACGAGGTAGGCACGCCGGATTCCTCGCGCATCTGGGACGGCGCCGCCTACCGCGAGGGCCGCGTGGTGGAGAACTCCAAGGAGGTGTTCCGCCAGCTGCTGCTCTCCCACTTCCCGGAGCCGGACATCCTGCTCAACAAGTCGCGCATGGACGAGCGCTACGCGCTGGCGCGGGACAATGCGCTGCCCACCGAGGTGCTGATGCAGGTCTCCGCGACCTATACCGGCATTGCCGAGAAGATCACTGGTGTGCCGGTGCCGGTCTCCGACAACCCCAAGGCGGAGATTATCGACATCCTGCGCCGGGAGTTCTCCCTGGTCGACTGACAGCGGTATGCTCACTGACCCCAGCTTCTACCTGGTCAGTATCCCCGCGGTGCTGCTCTACGGCATCGCCAAAGGCGGCTTTGGCGGGGCCATGTCCATGCTTTCGGTGCCGATGATGGCGCTGGTCATGCCGCCCACCCAGGCCGCGGCGATCATCCTGCCCATCCTGGTGGTGATGGACGGCTTCGCCGTGCACACCTACTGGGGCCACTACGACCGCCGTGCCCTGCGCCTGCTGTTGCCCGGGGCGATCGTCGGCGTGGGCATCGGTTATCTCGCCGCGGGCGTCACCCACGACGCCTTCATGCGCGTGCTCATCGGCGCCATCTCGCTGGCCTTTGCCGCCCAGCAGCTACTGCGCCTGCGCGCCAGCACCTCGTCTGAGCACAACCCGGTGGCGGCCACCGTATTCGGCACACTCGCCGGTTTCACCAGTTTCAACATCCACGCCGGCGGCCCGCCTTTCACCATGTACCTGATGCCCAAGCGCCTGGAACCGCTGCTGTTTGCCGGTACCGCGGGGGTGTTCTTCGCCGTGGTCAACCTGGTCAAGCTGGTGCCTTACACCTTGCTCGGCCAGTTCAGCACCACCAACCTGCTGTACTCGGCGGTGCTGGTGCCGCTGGCGCCGCTGGGAGTGAAACTCGGGCACTTCCTGGTGCGGCGCTCCTCGCCGGGGTTTTACTACCAGGTGATCAACCTGTGCCTGCTCGCGGTCGGCCTCAAGCTGCTCTGGGAAGGCGTGGCCAACTGGTAGCCGCGGGGCGCCCTAGGCGCTGACACCGGGCTCTGGTATAAACCCAGTCGGAGGTATTCCCATGCAAGCCTACAGACTCACTGACACCCTCGCCGTGTGCGGGCAGATCAGCACCGCCGCGGTCGCGGAAATTGCCGCCGCCGGCTTCAAGGTACTGGTCAACAACCGCCCGGACGGCGAGGAGATGAACCAGCCCAGCAGCGCCGAAATCCAGGCCGCCGCCGAGGCCGCGGGTCTCGAGTACTACCACATGCCGGTCAACGCCATGAGCTTTCCCGGCGAGCAGATCGAGGAGATGGCGACGTTGTTCGACGACCCCGAGCGCCCGGTGTTCGCCTTTTGCCGCACCGGCACCCGCTGCACTAACCTGTGGGTGGTCTCGCGCGAGCCGCAGTTGCGCGAGGAGGCCGCCGCCCATGCCCATCGCCTGGGGTTCGACCTGTCCCTGGCCATGCGCATGCTGTGAAGCAGCCAGCCGCCGCGCAACCTGCCGTGACTGACGACGTCCCGATCAAGCCTGCGAGCACCGTCGCCCTGCTGCGCGATTCGGCGCAGGGTATCGAGACCCTGTTGCTGCGCCGCGGCCAGGACCTCGCCTTTGCCCCGGATCGCTGGGTGTTTCCCGGCGGACGCCTGGAAGCCGCGGACTACACCGCGGACGCGGGCGAGGTGGGTGAAGAAAGTGCTGCCCGCCAGGCCGCCGCACGCGAGTCGCTGGAGGAGTGCGGCCTGCACCCGGACCCGGCGGCGATGCAGTTGCTCAGCCGCTGGACCACGCCGGTTGGACACCCGCGCCGTTTTTCGACGTATATTTTCGCCGCACCGCTACCCGGTAGCGAAGCGGTAGTGGTCGATGGCGGCGAGATCTGCGATTACTGCTGGCTGCCTGTGGCGGAGGCCCTGCAGCGCCACTGCGCCGGGCAACTGGACATCCTGCCGCCGACCATGGTGACCCTGCGCCTGATCACGCGCTTTACCGCGGTCGACGAGTTCCTGCGGGCGGCGAGCGCGATGCCGGTGCCGCAGATATTCCCCGTCTTGTGCCGCACGGAGACCGGCATGGCCTCCCTGTACGCCGGTGATGCCGGCTACGCCAGTGCGGACCCGGACGTCCCCGGCGCCCGGCATCGCTCGGTGTTCGCCGCCGATCACTGGGTGTATACCTACGAGGCGGTGGATGCAGCCCACCCGCCACTGATTCCCCTGGACTGAGGTACCAACATGAGCCAGAACCACGTCGTCTGGGATATTCCCACGCGCATCTTCCACTGGAGCGTCGTGGTCTGTGTCGCGCTCGCCTGGTGGAGCGGCGAGGAGGGCAATTTCGAGGTGCACGAGTGGGCCGGGTACACCCTGGTGGTACTCGTGCTCACCCGTATCGTATGGGGGTTCGTCGGCAGCCGGCATTCGCGCTTTGGCGATTTCCTGGCCGGGCCGCGGCACGTGCTCGCCTACCTGCGCGGTGCGGGCAGCAGCACACCGGGACACAATCCCCTGGGCGGCTGGTCGGTCATGGCACTGCTGTCGCTGCTGTTGATACAGGGCGTCAGCGGGCTGTTCAACAGCGACGACATCCTGTTCGATGGCCCCCTGCATTACCTCGGCGGCGACTTCAGCGACACCATGGGCGAAATTCACGAGATCGCGTTCAACCTGCTATTGGCGTTCGTCGCACTGCACATTGCCGCCATCGCCTACTACCAGGTGTTCCGCCGCGACCAGTTGGTGCGCGTCATGCTGCTGGGCAAGGCCGATGGCAAGAGCGGCCGCGAGGCGCCGCGCAGCGCCTGGCTGGCGCTGGTGATTTTCGCTGTGATCGCCGCCGCTTTCTGGTTTGGCCTGGAGCAGGCACCGCAGCCCACCAGCTATTGGTAGCTGCCGGGTAATGCCGGTTCTTTAGCGCCGCTGGCGGCGAATGTCCCGGATTGTGAAGGGGTGCACACTGCAGCGCTACTGCCGCCGTGCGGAAAATGGTACGCTCTTTTCCAATTGTGGGGACGCGGTAGCCGCCTTGCACTGCATAGTGGCCACCTGAACACAAAAAAACAGGGCAGGGTCTGACATAACCGCCCGCACGTCCCCGTCGATGACGACCGCATCGGTCCAGGGAGACGTATCTCATGAGCAGGGGCATCCCATGCATGCTGCTGGCGCTCGGCCTGGGGGTCAGCGTGCCCGCCGTGGCCCAGCCGGTAGTGCTGGAGCAGCAACTCAACAGCGTAGGCGGCGAAGCCGTGGCGGTGACCGGCGAATGGGCATTCGTCGGCGACCCGGACAATTGCCGCGCCTATGTTTTCAAATACGATTATGTGACCAACCTCTGGGGCAATGGCGTCGGCGTGGCGGGACTGCCGTACACGATACTGGGTTCGGTGTCCGGTTGTGGCTTCGCGGCGACATTCGCCAATCTCGGGCGCTTTGGCGAATCCATCGCCACCGATAACGGCCTGGTGGTTATCGGCGCGTCCACCGGCTTCGATGCCGGCGGCTTCTACAACTCCGGCCGGGTGTTCGTCTTTCACTACGACGCGGGCGCGGTCGGCGGCGCCACCGGTGGCTGGATCGGCAACACGGCGGTCAACGGCGCGCGTGAAGCCGGCCTGGCCAGCGACCAGCAGACCAACGCGTTTTTTGGATTTTCCGTGGCGGTGAGCTACGACGATGCCACCGGTATCGCCACGCTGGTCGTGGGCGCCCCCGGCTACAACATCCCCGGCCAGTCGGATGCCGGCAAGGTGTACGCCTACGAGTGGGACACCAATCCCCCCACGCCCACGCTGACGTTCCTTGCCTCGGATACCGGCAATGCCGCCGGTGACATGCTCGGTTACCAGGTGTCCGCCAACGACAGCGCCTACATGGGCGGCGTTCCCGGCGCGGACAGCGCCGGCTTTACCGACAACGGTGCGGCGTTCTTCTACGGTGCCAGCCCCGCGGTGGTCACCGACCTCGACCCGCCCGGGCTGACCGCGGATGGCGACAGCCTGGGCTTCGATGTGTCGCTGGCTGATGACGGTATCGCCCTGCTGGGCGGTGTCGACAGCTATGTGTTGCGCGAAAGTGGCGGCAGCTACCAGTACGAGGCGGTGCTCACCGGCACCCAGGGCGGCGCCGTGTCACAGAGCGGTGGCGTCTACGGTTTTGGTTACCAGGGCAGTTCGGTGCGCCTGTACTACGCCGACACGGATTTCACCGCGACGGAAGACTGGCGTGTGGACAAGACCGAAGTAGCCTTCGGCCGCGATATCAGCGCTGCGGATGACCTGCGCGTGCTGGTCAACGGCGAGACCAACAATCGTGCCTATGCCTACAGCACGCCCTGTGGCCGCGGCGGTGACCTTATCGCCAACCAGTGGACGCTCATCGGGCTGCCCTGCGACACCGGCAGCGCGACCATCGACCAGATCTTCGGCGACGACCTCGGCGTCTACGGCACTGACTGGTATATGTACCGCCAGGGCACGGATTACAGCGGCGCCGGCTCCGCGTACATCGGCCTGTCCGCCAGCGACACCCTGGAACCGGGACGCGGCTACTGGTTGATTTCCGCCAGCGATGCCAGCTGGCAGGTGGACCAGCCGATCGCCGCGCAACACAGTGCCGCCGCGATCGACCCGCTGACCCGCGCCCTGGTCGGCGCGGTTTTCCCCTTCGACCTGAACGCGTTGATGGGCACCAGCTATACCCCGGACAGCGACGCCCGGGTGATGCTCGCCAACCCCTTCCCCGCGGCGGTGGACTGGTCGCTCAGCGCCATCGAGGACGTCGGCGGACTACCGCCGGTGGCCATCGGCGCAGTGCCCTGGTTCGAGGGCGGCAGCCCCACCGCCTACGTTTACGACGCGGCGAGCGATGGCTACACCGTGGTCGACGGCAGCGTGCCGGGCGCACCGCGGGAAATCGGGGCGGGCGAGGGTTTCTTCGTCCGTTTCAACAATACTTTCTACACCGAGCGCGCCACGCAGAAATACCTGCGCATGGCGCGCGGCAAGTGAGCGGGGTGAGGGCGATGCAACGACCGACCACAACGCGCCGCGTGCTGTCCCTGCTGGCCCTCGCCTGCGCACTGGCCGCGGGCACGGCCCAGGCGCAGCAGGCGCCGCGCCACAACCAATGGTACCTGGCCACCAGCATCAGCGTTTTCGATGCGGTCGCCGGGAAGTCTTACAGCGCACCCAACCGTGCGCTGATCGGCCAGCTGGTGGATGCCAGCGACGATTGCGACCGTTTCGACCTGGCCGCGTTTTCCGCCTCCAACGGGGCGCGAGCCGCGGTGGTCTTCGAGCGGCCCGCCTGCGGCGGCGAACTGGTGTCCGACTACCACGCGCGCAAGGGGCGCCGCGGCGAGTGGGAGATGACCGTGTACAGCACGGTCGCCGGCGGCGCGGTCACGCTCAGCTGGGACAGCTTCCACGCGCTGAAGCGCTCCGCGCGCGGGGGTGAAGTCAGCTACAGGGAAACCCCGACGCGCAACAGCCAGACCCTGCAGAACCTGCACCTGGTCGACCTGGAAACCCTTGAGGTGATCGACGCCCTGGGTGCCGACGGGCGGCCCAACAGTTATACCTTCACCCTCGACGGACAGACGCGGCGGGATTTCCGTTGGGTGTTGGGGAATGTGAAGTCCCGGGCGTTCAAGCCGATCGTGCGCGCGGCGAGTGCCAGCGCTGCGGTGGGCAGCACCCGCGCTGTGGCGCCGACGGCAGCGGGCAAGTTCGGCCTGCCCCCCGCGGCGAACTGAGCAGGGAGTTACGGCGCGCGGTCAGTAACCGCGGACCATGTCCACCGGGTTGAGCAGCGCCTCGCCCGCGGCATAGCGGCGCAGGTTTTCCTGGGCGATGGCCACGCTGCGGCGCAGGCTGTCGCCGCCGGTCGCGGCGATATGCGGGGTGACGATGAGCCGCGGCAGGTGCCACAGGGGGTGGTCCTGCGGCAGCGGTTCCGGATCGGTGACATCCAGCCCCGCGGCATACAATTGGCCGTTCTCCAGCGCGTGGACCAGGTCCGCGGTGACCGTGGTCGCGCCGCGCCCGACGCTGATGAAAATCGTGCGCCCGCGCAGTTTCCCAAAAAATTCCTTATCGAACAGGCCCTGCGTGCTGTCGGTCAAGGGCAGCGCGTTGACCACGACGTCCGCCTCGGCCGCCAGGGTATCGAGTTCGTCCGCCAAACCGACATAGTCCACGTAGTCCGGCCCTTCGCGCGATGAATTGCGCGTAGCGATGACGCGCATGCCGAGCCCGTGGGCGCGACTGGCTACCTCGGTACCGATGCCGCCGAGGCCGGCCACCAGCAGGGTCTTGCCCGCCAGTTCCCCGAAGTGTTCGCGCTCCGCGATTTCCCGCTCCCAGGCGCCGCGCAGCTGCGCGGCGTGGTAGTCGGGCAGGCCGCGCGCGAGCGACAGCAGCATGGCGATGGCGTGTTCGGCGATGGCCGGTGCGGACAGGCGCTTGCTGTTGCTGAACACTTTGCCGGCGAATACCGCGTCGTCGAGGCCGAGGCAGCGATCGACGCCGACGCTGTAACTGTGAAGCCAGAACAGGGAATCGCCGGCGGCGGCGAACACCTCGGGCGTACACAGGCCGATCACCGCGTCGGCGCCGGCGAGCACGCCGGGGTCTGCGCCCATCTGTGCATCGAACACCAGCTCGAGGTCACCGGCCGCGGCGGTGAATCCCGCGCGAAAATCCGGCACGGCGGCGGCGATACTGCCCGGCGCCATCACCACCACCTTGCGCGGTGCCCAGCCGGGTATTTCGCGCAGTGGGGTGTCGGCGGTGTCCAGGCTGCGGGCGTCGATAATCGCCTGTACCGGTTTTGGCACCGATGTGGCGAGGGGTGTGCCGGGCGCCTGCGCGGTGGCGGTCGAAGCCCCGTCGCTCGCGAATACTGCGAGTAGCGCTAGCGCCGGAGCGAGGCGCCCCACACCGGTTGTGGAGCGCGCGTAGAGTGCAGTCCGTTGCACGGCAGCGGAGTCAGTAGAGCCGAATCAGTAGAGATAGTCCTTGGACTTGAACTCGTCGTGACAGCCCTTGCAGGTCTTGCCGGTCTCGCCGACGGCCGCCGCGATGGCTTTCTTGTCGCCGCTGTCGGCGGCCACCTGCAGCGCCGCGACGGCTTCCTGCAGTTCTGCCAGGTCGGCCTTGAAGTCGTCGAACTCCTCCCAGATTTCGGGCTTGGCGCGGGTGGTGCCTTTCTCGGTGCCGGGCGGGAAGGCGCGCGAGACGTCCATCTGGGTCAGCGCGCTGAGGTCGCTGGCGGCGGTCTTTGCCATCTCGTCGTTCCACGGCATATCGCCCTTGACCATCGACGCCAGGGTGCCGAAGTTCATTCCCACCAGGGCGAACCAGGACTGCCGGTAGGACTGCATTGGCTGTTTGTCGTCGAGGTGGGCGGGCGCCTGCAGCGATACTGCGAGGCCGGCGGCCAGGACGGGCAGGGACAGGAGCAGGGTTCGGGTTTTTCCGCGCATGGTAATCTCCAGCAGGATGGATTGTTTTCCGGGGTTGAGGGAGCAGTTTAGGCAGGGGCCCCGGCACAGGGCAAGTGAATGTGGCCGGTGCGAGGTGCCCGGGCGCTGCAGCTACCACCATGGAGTTAGTTCCGGCGCTTTTATGTTGCCGGGGCCGGGGCGTAGAATTTGGGTTTCCCCCCGCAACAGAGAAACTCCCATGACCAGCCCGCAGCACCTGCGCCAGCCGCTCACCCGCGAGCAACTGGAAGCGCACTGGATGCCGTATACCGGCAACCGCCAGTTCAAGGACGACCCGCGCATGATCGTCGGCGCCGAGGGCGCCTATTTCATCGACGACCGCGGCCGCCGCGTCTTCGACGGCCTGTCGGGCCTGTGGTGTTCCGGGCTGGGACACAACCGGCCGGAGATCACCGAGGCGGTCACCCGCCAGCTGCAGACGCTCGACTACTCCCCGGCGTTCCAGTTCGGCCAGCCGTTGTCCTTTGAACTGGCCAACCGCATCAAGGCGCTGACCCCGGACGGCCTGGACTACGTGTTCTTCACCAACTCCGGCTCCGAGTGCGCGGACACCGCGCTGAAGATGGCCCGCGCCTACTGGCGGCTCAAGGGCCAGCCGGCCAAGACCAAGCTGATCGGCCGCGCCAAGGGCTATCACGGCGTCAACTTCGGCGGCATCTCGGTGGGCGGCATCGGCGCCAACCGCAAGTTGTTCGGCACGGCGGTGGACGCCGACCACCTCTCGCATACCCTGTTGCCGGAAAACGCCTTTACCCGCGGTATGCCCGAGCGCGGCGCCCACCTGGTGGAGGAGCTGCTGGAGCTGATCGCGCTGCACGACGCCTCGAACATTGCCGCGGTGATCGTCGAGCCGCTGGCCGGTTCCGCCGGTGTGATCCCGCCCCCGGTGGGCTATCTGCAGCGCCTGCGCGAAATCTGCGATGCCCACGATATACTGCTGATCTTCGACGAAGTGATCACCGGTTTCGGTCGCATGGGCGCGATGACCGGCGCCGAGGCCTTCGGCGTGACGCCGGACATCATGAACGTGGCCAAGCAGATGACCAACGGCGCCATTCCCATGGGCGCGGTGATCGCCAGCAGCGAGATCTACCAGACTTTCATGGCCCAGGGCGGCCCCGAGTACATGCTGGAGTTCCCCCACGGCTACACCTACTCGGCGCATCCGGTGGCCTGCGCCGCGGGCCTGGCCGCGCTGGAGGTGCTTGAGCGCGAGAACTTCCCCGGGCGGGTGGCGCAACTCGCGCCGCACTTCGAGGCGGCGCTGCACCAGTTGCAGGGCAAGCCGCATGTCGCGGATATCCGCAATTATGGTTTCGCCGGCGCGTTGACCCTGGCCGCCTACCCCGGCGAACCCGCGCGGCGCCCCTTTGAGCTGGCCATGCGCATGTGGGAGAAGGGCTTCTACGTGCGCTACGGCGGCGATACCGTGCAGCTGGGCCTGCCGTTCATCACCGAGACCGCGGAGATCGACAGCCTGTGCAGCGCCCTCGGCGAGAGCCTGGACGAACTGGCCTGAGCGGAACCGGGATGACAGCGGTTTGAGCCCCGGCGGCGCCGCGGAGTTATTTCTCGCCTGCCTGCGGGTTTCCCTGCCCACCTTCGGCTGGGTGATCGCCGGCATGCTGCTGGCGCGCGCCGGGCTGCTGCCCCAGGCCCTCAACGATCGCATCTCGAAACTGGCATTCCGCTTCGGCCTGCCGGTGATGCTGTTCGCCTGCGCCGCGCCGGTGGACTACCGCAACGCGCTGCACGCGGGCTACGTGCTGGTCGGCGTGTTCGCCACCGTGCTGGTGGTGGGCCTGTCCTGGCTGTACAGCCGCTGGCGCGGACACCCGCCGCGCGAGCAGGGGCTGTTTGTGCAGGGGGCCTACCGCTCCAACCTGGCGATTGTCGGCCTGGCCCTGTGCATTGCCGCTTACGGCGAAGCCGGAGGACGCCTGGCGGCGCTGCCGGTGGCGCTGATGACCACCCTGTACAACCTGCTCGCCGTATTCGTGCTCAACGCCAGTCTCGGCGGCAATGCCTCACCGCTGGCGGCACTGCGCGGCGTGCTCACCAACCCGCTGATCATCGGCATTGCCGCCGGGGTCGCCCTGTCGCTGTCCGGGTTGCCGGTGCCGGCGTTGCTGGAACCGGCGGGGCTGTGGCTGTCGCGTTTCTTCCTGCCCCTGATGCTGGTGTGCATCGGCGGCGCCATCCGCCTGTCCGACCTGCACCGCGCCGGGAGCCTGGCTTGGGAGGCCACCGCCTGGCGCCTGCTGGTGAGCCCGGCGCTCACCGTCGCGCTCGCCCTCGCACTGGGCATTCGCGGCGAAACCCTGGGCGTGCTGTTCCTGCTCGTGGCCACCCCGGCCGCCGCTTCCGGCTACGTGATGGTGGTGGCGGCGCGCGGCAACGGCACCCTGGCGGCCAATATCATCGTGCTCACCACCCTGTGCTCACTGGGCAGCATCACCCTGGGCCTGTTCCTGCTCTCGCTGCTGGGGTTGGCCGGAGACCTCAGCTGACGGCTGTGCGTAAAGGCTTTTTCGCTGCTTTGCAATATAAAGTGCAGGAATCTCCAGTTTTAAGCTGACGCAAAGTGTGAACTGGGTCACATTCTGGGTTTGCAGGGGATAACGACGAGGTATCAGGGGTGAATCACGATTTTCTCAACCGGCGCAAGCACGAGCGCTTTTCAACCGCCCAGGCGCTGTTCATCGAGGTAGAGGGCCGGTCTGGCGGCCGCGAGTCCGACAACATGGTCTTGCGTTGCGAGGCCGTGGACATTTCCGTCGGCGGGCTGCGCATCGAGGTCCCGGAGGCGATCCCCGCCGGCGCCAGGCTCAATATCGCGGTGCCCTTCGGCGACTGGAAGGACAACCTGGAACTGGCGGGCAAGGCCATGTGGTGCCGCCCGGCCGAAGGTTGCCCCGGTTACTGGGTGGGACTGCAGCTGGAAGACGCCTGTCGCGAGGACATGGAACGCTGGTGCCAGGTGGTGTACCTGATGAGCCGCGACCGCCAGGCCAGCCGCAGCGCCTGAGCACTCCCTTAAGGGGTGATGGCAGCGCGCCCGGCGCTACCGCTAGAATGCCGTTTTTCAACGACAACTGCGGCAGCCCGGGAGGCCCTCCATGCGTGATTACCGGAAATTCTATATCGACGGCCAGTGGGTCGCTCCGGCGCAGGCGCGCGACCTGGATGTCATCAACCCGGCCAACGAAACCGTCTGCGGTGTGATCTCCCTGGGTGGCGCGGCGGATGTCGATGCCGCCGTGGCCGCCGCGAAACGCGCTTTTACCAGCTTCGGCCGCAGCAGCCGCGCCGAGCGCGTGGAACTGCTCGAAGCCTGTGTCGCCACCTACGAAAAACGCTACGACGATGTCGCCACCGCGATTCGCGAGGAGATGGGCGCGCCGCAGGCCTTTGCCCTCGCCGAGCAGGCGGACTGCGGCCTGGGCCACCTCAAGGAAGCCCTGCGCGTGCTGCGCGAGTTCGTCTTCGAGGAGGACCTGGCCAACTCACGGGTGTTCCGTGAGCCTATCGGTGTGTGCGGGTTAATCACCCCTTGGAACTGGCCGGTCAACCAGATCGGTTGCAAGGTCGCACCGGCGCTGGCCGTGGGCTGCACCATGGTGTTGAAGCCCAGCGAGATCGCGCCGCTGTCCGCCTGGGTGTGGAGCGAGATCATGCACGAGGCCGGCGTACCGGCGGGCGTGTACAACATGGTCAACGGCGACGGTCCCGGCGTGGGCACGGCGCTGTCCTGTCACCCGGACGTGGACATGATGTCCTTCACCGGCTCGACCCGCGCCGGTGTCCTGGTGGCGCAGAACGCCGCCCCCAGCGTCAAGCGCGTGGCCCAGGAACTGGGCGGCAAGAGTCCGAACATCATTCTCGATGACGCTGACCTCGACAAGGCCGTGACCCGCGGCGTGTTGCACATGTGCGCCAACACCGGGCAGTCCTGCAACGCGCCCTCGCGCATGCTGGTGCCGGCGCACAAACTGGAGGAGGCCGAGGCCATCGCCGCGCGGGTGGCCGCGGGTGTGGTGGTCGGCGACCCGGCGGACGACACCACGGTCATGGGGCCGGTGGTCTCACAGCAGCAGTTCGACAAGATCCAGGGGCTGATCGAGCAGGGCATCGCCGAGGGTGCGAAGCTGGTCGCCGGCGGCCCGGGCAAGCCCGAGGGCCTGGAGACTGGCTACTTCGTGCGCCCGACGGTGTTCTCCGGCGCCAGCAACGACATGACTATCGCCCGGGAAGAAATCTTCGGTCCCGTCCTGACCATGATTCCCTACACCAGCGAGGAAGAGGCGATCGCCATCGCCAACGACACGCCCTACGGCCTGGCCGGTTACGTACAGAGCGGGGATATCGAGCACGCGCGTGCCGTGGCGTCGCGCATCCGCGCCGGCAACATCAAGATCAACGGTGCCTTCGGCGGCTACGCAGTGCCCTTTGGCGGCTACAAGCAGTCCGGCAATGGCCGCGAGTGGGGCGAGCACGGCTTCGCCGATTTCCTCGAGACCAAGGCTGTAGAGGGCTTCGCGGGCTGATCAGGCCCAGGTCTTGCGCCAGGCTCAGTTGAGGCGGAACGTGACCGGAATCGGGATCAGGTAAGCGTCGCCGGGTTCACCGCCGAACTCCTCGCGCGCCACTGCGTCGAGCGCCGGGAACGGCGCCGCCTTCTCCACCGCGCGCACCGCCGCGCTGTCCAGCGCCCGGATTGTCGAGGATGTGCCGATCTGCACTTCCAGCAGTTCCCCGCTCGCGCGTACCTTTGCCAGCACCTCGACCTGCCCCTGCAGGCCGCGCTGACGAGCGCGGCTCGGGTACTGCAGTTCGCGGAACACGCTGCCCAGGGTCTGGCGCATGTAGCGTTGCAGGCTGAGCTGGTATTCGCGGTCGTCGACGGCGCCTGAGGCGGCGTCCGCGGTTGCAACGGTCTGCGCTGCGGTAGCGGCTGTCTCAGCGGCTGGCGACTCCGCCGGTTGCGCGTCTGCCACCGCCGGGCTGGCCGCCGGGGTGTCGTCGACCTCGGGCGCACTGGCTTTGGTGTCTCGGGCTTGCGCCTGCGCCACGGCATTTTCTTTCGCGGCTGTCGGTTCCGGCGCCTGCGCGACCGGTGCCGGCGCAGCCTCTTCTTGTTCTGGCGCGTTCGGCGTGTCCTGTGTTTCGGCGACCGCGACCGCGACCTGCTCGACCGGTTCGGCTTCGGCCTTCGCCGGCGCTGGCGCTGCAACATCTGCCTTTTGCGCGGGGACATCCGGCGCTTTGGCAGCCGCTGTCACCGCGCTGTCAGAAGCTGCAGGAGGAGCAGCTTTCGGTTTTGCCTTTTCTGCAGGGGGCTGCGGTGCCGACTTTTTCTCGACGGGTTTGGCGGCGGCCACGGCTGTGGTTGCCGGGGCGGCCGACGGCGCAGCCCAGCCCGCAACCTCTGCCTCGCGCCCGGCGGGCGGCTGCAGGGCCTCGTAGCGCTCGCGCAATGCCGGGTCGATGTCGCCGGCGAGCAGGGGGTCGCGCAACAGGGTCGAGGCGTTGTCGCCAAGCCAGCCCTGGGCGAGGAATTCAAACGTCGCGGCATCTGCCGCGCTCAGCAGCTCGGTGCCATCCAGGCTGTAAACCGTGCTGCCGTCCACGTTCAGGCGGGCGGTGAAGCTGTCGCCCTGGACCAGGAAACCCTGCATTGCGTTGCGCATGCGTGCCAGCGAATCCACGACCGCGTCCGGTGCACGGGCGCCGGCGCCCAGTTCCGCCTGCAGCAGCAAGGTGCCGAAAAACCCGCGCGCGCTCAGCCGGCGAATGGCCAGTCGGTACTCGAGGGTCACCGGCGGTGCCAGTGACGCGAGGTCCGGGCCGGTGGCGCCGTCGCCGGTGTATAGGCCGGCGATGTAGATATCCCGCGCGGTGTCGATATGGATGGCCAGTCCCGCCAGGCTGTCGTCTTCGGCGGCTGTCGGCAGTGAGAGTGAAAGAGGGATCAGGGCCAGGAAGAGTGCCCGGAGAATCTTGCCCTTTAATGTCATTGTGCTGTATGTCCCATACCGCTGGCAGCTGCATCTGAGCTGAACGTGAGTAATTGCCCGCCAATACCGCAAAGCCTCGCCCGCCAGGGACGCGCCAGGCGTGTCCGTAAGCGGCGAATATGCGATCAACTGAATCGTTCGAATTATTGGCGGGGGCGTCCGGGTTGCCGGTGCCATTAACGGATAGTAGAGCGGGGTCCGTGATGCAGCAACGATTCAGTTCACATTTTCGGAGTTTTCCGGCGCGAATTGACGTATTGGTTTGTCCGCCACCGGGGCCTGGGCGCTGCAAAGCCTTGGCGTCCGGGGCGGCGATGCCGTAACCTTTGCGGGGCGCGGCGCGACCGGGTACGCGCAGGAGCGACGTCCAGGCATAGAGTTTGTGGCCGGATATCGCTGGCAGTGCCCGGCACAGGGCGCCGGGCAACGAGCACAACGCTGGCAGTGCGCTGCCAGCCCAACGCAAGGAGCCCAACCATGGCGGAGTACATCCTGGCGATCGACCAGGGCACCACCGGCAGCACCGTCGCACTGATGGACGCGGGTGGCAGGCTGTGCGCCAGCGTCAACTACGAATTCCCGCAAATCTACCCGCACCCGGGCTGGGTGGAGCACCGTCCCGCAGAGATCTGGGCTTCCGTGCTCAAGGGCATTCGCGCGGTGCTGCGCAAGGGCGTATGCAAGCCGCGCGAGATCGTCGCCATCGGCATTACCAACCAACGTGAGACCGCTGTGCTGTGGGACCGCGACAGCAGCGAGGCGGTGAACAATGCCATCGTCTGGCAGTGCCGGCGCACCACCGACTTCTGCGAGACCCTGCGCGGCGCCGGACATGAAAAAACCATTCGCCGCCGCTCCGGCCTGGTGCTGGACCCGTACTTCTCCGCCAGCAAATACCGCTGGCTGCTGCGCAATACGCCGGGTATTCGCGGCCGGCTGAAGGACGGGCGCCTCGCCGCCGGTACCATCGACAGCTATCTCATCTGGCAGCTGACCGCGGGCGCTGCCCATGTGACGGATATTTCCAACGCCTCGCGCACTTCCCTGATGAATCTGGAGGAGGGGGGCTGGGATCACCGCCTGCTGGATATCTTTGAGGTGCCCGCCGACATCCTGCCGCGCATCGTGCCCTCCAGCGGCATACTCGGCCACACCCGCGGCGTTCCCGGCCTGCCCGATGGCATTCCCATTGCCGGTGTCGCCGGCGACCAGCAGGCGGCCCTGTTCGGCCAGGCCTGCTTCGGCCGCGGCGAAGCCAAGTGCACCTTCGGCACCGGCTCGTTCATCGTCATGAATACCGGCGCCGAGGTGGTGCGCTCCAGTGCCGGCCTGCTCAGCACCGTGGCCTGGCAACTGGGTGAGCGCAGCAAGCCGGTGTACGCCCTGGAGGGCGGCGCGTTCGTGTGCGGCGCCGCGGTGCAGTGGTTGCGCGACGGACTCGGCATTATCCGCAAGGCGACGGAGATCGAGGCGCTGGCCGCCAGCGTGGAAGACAGCGGCGGGGTTGAGTTCGTGCCCGCGCTGACCGGGCTGGGCGCGCCGCACTGGGCCCCGGAGGCGCGCGGCACGATCACCGGCCTGACCCGCGGTTCGCATCGCGGCCACCTGGCCCGCGCCACCCTCGACGCCATGGCCCTGCAGAACGCGGACATCCTGCGCGCGATGGAAGAGGAACTGGGCAAGCGCATGAAGCCGCTGCGCGTGGATGGCGGCGCCGCGGCCAACAACCTGCTGATGCAGATCCAGGCCGATGTGCTGGGGCGCAAGCTGATCCGCCCGAGCATGATCGAGACCACCGTGGCCGGCGCCTGTTACCTGGCCGGGCTCGGCGTCGGCCTGTGGCAGAGCCAGAAGGAGATTCGCGAGATCTGGTCGGTGGAGCGCGAGTTCGCCGTGCAGATGAGCACGGCGGCGCGGCGCAAGCGGCTCTCCGCCTGGAATGACGCGGTCAAGCGGACGCTGCTCTGAGATGGCCGACATCCTGCCTTTCCGTCGCCCTTCGGCGAAGGACAAGCACAAGGGCAATACCCTGTGCCGTCACGGCCACCACAAGTGGGAAGTGGACAAGGCCAAGCAGTTCGATGTGAAGGAAGGCAAACTGGTGACGGTCTATCGCTGCAGCCGATGCGGCAAGACCCGGGTGAAAGCCCACTGAGGGCGCCCATCCTGTTGAACGAGCTCATTGCACTAGCCGATAGAAATAGTCCATTGAAACAGCAACAGCCCGCTGAGGCGGCAAGCCCACTGCAGGAGCAGGGCCGACCGACAGACCAGGGCCCACCGAGAAAACTATGAACGAAGAACTGAATTTCCTGCTGCAGCGCGCTTCCTGCGCGCGCCTGGCCGAACCGGCGCCGAGCGCGGAAGAGCTCGAGCCGATGTTCGCCGCGGCGATGCGCGCACCGGACCACGCGCGACTGCGGCCCTGGCGTTTCCTGTGCGTGCGCGGCGAGCGCCGGGTGGAACTGGGGCAGCGGTTTCGCGAGGCGCTGCTAGTGCGCGACCCCGCTGCGGACAGCGCGGCGCAGGACAAGGCCGCCAATGCGCCCCTGCGCGCACCGCTGCTGGTGGTCGCTATCGCGTCCATCAGCGAACACCCCAAGGTGCCGCCGATCGAGCAGCGCCTGGCGGCGGGCTGCGCCACCTATGGGTTGTTGCTGGCGGCGGAGGCGAGCGGTTATGCGGGTATCTGGCGCACCGGCGAAGTGGCTTTCGATCGCACGGTGATGAACGCGCTGGGGCTGGCGGCCAACGAGGAGATCATCGGTTTCCTCTACCTGGGTACGCGCGAGGGGGACTGCCGGGCGCTGCCCCGCCTCGCGGTGGATCAGTATGTAGCGGAATGGTGAGGGCGATCAGGGGTTGCCCGGCCAGTCTTCGTACTCGATGAACGGGTGCAGCGCGATGCCGATGCCTTCCTTGATATTATCCTTGTTTTCCAGCAGCGTGCGCCGGCGCGCGTAGCGCTCGGTGCGGGTGTCGATGGCGTCGGTGGCATCGAGACCGCCGCGGCTGAAGAACACGCGCTCGAGGTCGGTGTTGAAGATTGCCACCTGCAGCGAGGCCACCGCGGCCACCGCGTTCCAGTCGAAGTCCGCGGAGATGCTGTTGCCCGGGCCCTGCACCGCGGGCTTGCGGGTTACCCCGTCCCAGCGTGCGACGTGCTTGAGACCGCCGGAGAAGGGCGCTTCCAGTTCCAGCAGGTCGGTAAACACGAAGGCGTCGAGGTTGAAGTCCTTGACCAGGCCATCGCGCACGTCCTGCATGATGAGCGAGAAGGACTTCATGTTGGTGCGCCCGGTGGTCGGGTCCACGGGGTTGCCGTAGGCGCGCACCGCGGTGTTCCAGCGTTGTTCGAACTCGCGCTGGGCGATCACCTTGTAGCCGTTTTCCTTCAGGTAGGCGCTCACATAGCCGTCGATGCGCGGTGCCTCGTCTTCCAGGTAGTTGCGCGAGGGCGGGCCGAGGTTGACGTGAGGGATAACCACGGTCCTGATACTATTTGCCGCCAGTTTTCCCTGGTCCAGCTCGTAGGGGAAAGTGGTCGGGTTGTAATCGGGGGTGCCGGCGCAGGCACTGAGCAGCACGCCGAGGGCGAGCAGGCACAGGCCTTTGAACCCGGCGATAGTTGAATCGCGCATGCTGGGGCCCAGTAATAAATGAGGAACGCATGGTAGCAAAATCTGGAATCTGGCACAGCACCACCGGCGCAGGGCCGCCCGTGGTGCTGATCCACGGCCTGTTCGGCTCCGCCGGCAACCTCGGCGCGCTGGGCCGCGACCTCGCCGACCGCTACACCGTGTACAGCATCGACCTGCCCAACCACGGTCGCTCCAGCTGGGTGGACGACCCCGGCGTCCCGCACATGGCGAACCTGCTGCGCGCCTGGCTCGACGAACAGGGGCTGGCCCGCGCCGCCTTTGTCGGCCATTCGCTGGGCGGCAAGGTGGCCATGCAACTGGCGCTGAATGAACCGGAGGTCGTGAGCGCGCTGGTGGCCGCGGATATCGCGCCGGTGACCTACCCCGGTGGCGGTCACGACAGTATTTTCGCCGCGCTGGAAGCGGTGGAGGACGCCGCGGTCGACTCGCGCGCCGCCGCTGCGAAAGTGATGGGCGAGCATCTACAGGAGGAGGGCGTCATCCAGTTCCTGCTCATGAGCCTGGAGCGCAAAGCGGAAGGCGGCTACGGCTGGCGCTTCAACCTGCGCGAACTGCACCGCGGCTACGACGGCCTGCGCTCGGCACCCGAGGGCGAACCCTTCGCCGGCCCGGTATTGTTCGTCAAGGGCGGCGAATCGAATTACATCCTGCCGCAGCACCGCGAACAGGTGACGGCGCTGTTTCCCGCGGCGCAGATGAAAGTCATGCCCGGCTGCGGGCACTGGCTGCACGCCGAGCAGCCGGCGCAGTTCAACCGTATCGTCGGGCGCTTCCTCGACACCCACGTGGCCGCCGGCCAGGCGCTGAGTTAAGGAGTCGATGGTGTATTTCAGTCTTGGCGAAGTCCTGGCGGTGTTCCTGTTCGGTGGCGTCTGCCTGTATTTGTTCGCGGCGATTCGCGTGCGCGAGCTGGCCCTGCAACACGTCAATGCCGCCAGCCAGCGCGACGGTTTCCAGTTGCTGGACCAGGCGGTGCAGTTACAGCGTGTGTCACTCAGCCGCGACCGCAACGGCCAGTGGCGGGTGTGGCGCCAGTACCGCTTCGACTACAGCCTGGACGGCGTGGAGCGCCGCCAGGGGCATGTGATCATGCTCGGCAAGCGCCTGGTCTCCGTGGTGGTGAGTGAGCGCCCGCGGGTATTGCACTAGCAAACCGCTTGCACCGCGGGGCGACGTTGCCGGCCGCTTCAGGCGGTGCGCCAGAGTAGGGCGACGGCCAGCGCCAGCAGGGCCAGGCCGAACAGTCGGTCGATGAGCGCGGCCTGCCGCCGCAGGCGATGTTGCAGGCGCGGGTGCGACAGGCCGAGCGCCACCAAGGTGTACCACAAGCCATCCACCGCACCGGCGGTGGCGACCATTACCGCCTTCTGCGCCAGCCCCGCCCCTTCGCTGAGAAACTGCGAGAAAACTGCCAGCATGAAGATCGCCAGCTTGGGATTGAGGAAGGCGACCAGGAAACCCTCGCGCACTGGTGAGCGCGCAGTGGGCGCGGTATCCGTGTCTGCCTCGCCCGTGGCAGCACGTGCCAGCAGCAGGCGGCAGCCGAGATAGGCGAGGTAGGCAGCGCCTATCCACTGCACGACGAGAAACAGCCCGGGCCGTGCGGTCAGGGCCGCGGTCAGGCCCAGCACGGTGAGTGCAGCGTAGAGGGCAACCCCGCTGCCGTGGGCTAGCGCCGCGGCGACACCGTGGCTGCGTCCCCCCGCCAGGGTGTGGCTGGTTACAACTGCCAGGCTCGGCCCCGGCGACATCGCCCCCAGGGTGCACACGCCGAGCAGGACCAGCCACTGCGCAATTTCCATTAAAGTTTCCTTACAGCCCGCCGATAGGTATGTCGAAGCGGGGTAGCCGTTTCCTCAAACTTCAGTCCCCAATTCCGCCTGGGCATTGCGTAACAGGCGGTCATGTCGCTCTTTTCCACAGAATCTGTGGATAACTCAGTGGGTAAATTGTTTAACCGGCCCGCAAAGCCCCGTGTAGGGGTGTTTGTTACGGATTGATTAAAAATCAATCAAAAGTGATTAATCTATAAAAAACAATACGTTATTGCTGTTTGTTCATGCCATAGGGTGGCTTCTTGAGCTAACCCCGTGAATCTTTTGTGACCAATATTCCCGTGTGTATAACATTTGGGGAACTGCTACGCAGGGTAACTTTTTCGCATTTTGGGAAACAGTTAGTGACGCCATGTGCATACACTTTGTAATACAAATTCCTGGAAACACTGTATTTGTAGCACCGCTGTTATCGTCAAGTATTTTGTCGCAGTGTTACCGAATTTTGTCAGGAAAATTTACACCCCGCGATAGACGCAACCACTGGTGCAGGTCTCGCGGATTTCTACCGCACTGAGGCCGGGAAGCGCGGGGATGAGGCGCTCCCAGATCCAACGCGCGACGTTCTCGCTGGTGGGGTTTTCCAGCCCGGGAATGTCGTTCAGGTAGTAGTGGTCCAGTTGTTCCAGCAGCGGCTTGAAGGCGGCCTTGATGTCGGCGAAGTCCATCACCCAACCGCTGGGTTCGGCCGCCTCGCCGGCCACCGTGAGCCGCACGTGAAATGAATGGCCGTGCAGGCGGGCGCACTTGTGACCCTCCGGCACGTTGGGCAACCGGTGCGCTGCCTCGAAGTGAAAGTCCTTGTAGATTTCCATCGCCGGCCTCGCCTTTACAGGGTGGAGGCGGGCGCCTGCCAAGGCCTGGCGCGCCCGCCGAAAGACGCGGATTTTACTACTAAAATCAAGGCGTTTTCAGCGACGGGAAATTGCAAAAGTTTTTTTGCGGGAAGGTTTGACAGCACCGGGCAAATCTCTATAATGCGCGGTCTCGGTTCGGGGGTGATTAGCTCAGCTGGGAGAGCATCTGCCTTACAAGCAGAGGGTCGGCGGTTCGATCCCGTCATCACCCACCACTACCGAAACGAGGAAAAACCTACCGATTAGGACCGGTAGTTCAGTTGGTTAGAATGCCGGCCTGTCACGCCGGAGGTCGCGGGTTCGAGTCCCGTCCGGTCCGCCATTTCCCCTTGGGTGCATACCGAACACATAGGTTGCACTTAATGATTAAGACTCAAGCCTCCTCTTTACGACTTCCCTTTAACTAGGGTGCGTTTACCTGGCGCTCCGCATTTTCCAGGGCCTCAAGAACCATGTAATCCACCAGGTCCTTCAATTGCTGGTCGGTGCACGTAAGGCAAAGTCCCATGGGCGGCATTGCATTGAAGCCGTTGATGGTATTGGCGTACAGGACTTCAATTCCCTTTGCGATGCGTGCCTCCCAGT
This sequence comes from Mangrovimicrobium sediminis, assembly GCF_004745945.1. Taxonomy (GTDB): domain Bacteria; phylum Pseudomonadota; class Gammaproteobacteria; order Pseudomonadales; family Halieaceae; genus Mangrovimicrobium; species Mangrovimicrobium sediminis. The sequence goes on from NZ_SRLE01000005.1 coordinate 214,425, forward strand.
CACTGTACACCCCCAATCGCGGTGAGCCGGCTACGCCGGTGTCGTGACATACCGAACAAGTTGCACTGTACAGTTCGAGTATCTCCGGATCGGGTTCTGTAGCCTCGACAAAATGTGCGGTCAGTTCGATGTCGCGTTCGAATGCCTGTAACTGTTCTGGCAGCGGCCGCAAAACCACATCGCAGGTGGCACTTGGCGTTTCCTCGCAAGCGCCCCAGCCGGTCCAGTTGGAGAATACGTAGCCCGCGTTCGGGATCGCGGTAAATGTTTCTTCAAGACCTTCGGAAGCATCAAACACGCAACTTGTGGCAGGGCAGTCTCTTGTGCCCGATGCGGACACCACTGTTCCGTTGGTGCCGGGCACCATGATCAGCTTGCAGGATGCGAGCATGAAAATGGAGGCGAGTAGAGTGGCTGCTTTGGCGGCGCGCTTGCCGAACAGCGCAATGGCGCGTTTCTCGTGAGAAGCGAATGCCTGAACGTTTTTCATTGGAGGCCTCTTGTGTATGTAGCGTCCGACAGCAAGCTGACGAGCAATGTGTCCGATGACTAAATTTAAAAGTCTCTCCTCACCACCGTGGTGCTTAAAGGTGTGCAGCAACAGCGCGCCTGCCACATGCATTTTGCTTGAAGCAAATCGTGCGTCTGCTGGTCGAGGTCGGCTGATTTCCACCAGTCAGAAGAGAGTGGAATTTCCGGACGCCCAAGTCGATAGCCCGACTGCACTAGTAGCAGCGTATGAGTTGGAGATTGGGCTTGTCTCACGGCGCACAGCGTCCTGATGGATGACTAGACACGCATTTGTGCTCCATAGGTGATTTAGTCTGCTATTACTTATTGGCGCAATAGCGGCATTGGATGCCGACACGGACCAGATGCAGGAGGCACACCGACCATGACCAAGCCAGCAGGCGACTTCACCGGACTCGCACAAAACTACTCCCGCTACAGGCCGGCCTACGCGCCCCTGCTGATACCGGCGCTTCAGGGTCTCATTGAAAAACCCTGGTCGTCAGTCGATGTTGTCGATGTGGGCGCGGGTACAGGCATCTGGACGCGTATGCTCGCCGCACACAGCCCGCGTTCGATCATCGCCATCGAACCGAATGACGACATGCGCCGCTTCGGCAAGGCCGATTCGCAGGGGTTACCCATCCAGTGGCGCAGCGGAAGCGGGGAGCAGACCGGGCTGCCCGATCACTGCTGCGATGTCGTCAGTATGGCATCGTCCTTTCACTGGGTGGACTTCGACGCGGGTACCCGGGAGTTCCTGCGCATCCTCAGGCCGGGCGGTCTGTTCTGCGCCCTGTGGAACCCCAGGTTGATCGAGGCAAATCCCCTGCTGGTCGAGATCGAAAACACACTCTACGAGATGGCGCCGTTTATCCAGCGCGTCTCCTCGGGCCGCGCGGAATTCACCGAGACCTTGTTCGACAAATTGGCCGGGCATCCGGGATTTTCGGACGTGGTGTACCTGGAGGGCCGGCATGTCGTGCGCCAGAGCCAGGAACAGTATCTCGGTGTTTGGTGGTCAGTGAACGATGTGCGCGCCCAGGCCGGCGAGCGCATTTTTTCGGAGTTCATGCGCTATGTGGAAGGTCGCATCCAGGGCCTGCCCGAGATCGAGACGACCTACCTGACGCGGGCCTGGGTGGCGAAGGCAGGCGGCTGAACAAGCCGGGCGCAGGAAGGCTGGGTGTCAGCCTCCTGCGCGTGAATATCGAGAATTGATAAGCGACCCGGCGGCTAGGGGGTGTACCACACCGGCGACGTCCAGGCGCGCTCCTGTATGCTCACAGGCACGTCCGTAGGCCGCTTCAGGCCGTGGCGCACCGCATCGTAGGTGGACCAGCGCGGCGTCGGTATTTGCAGCACGCGGGCGTAGTACACCGCGGGCAGGGACGCGTCGAAGTCGGGGTCGGTCCAGGTGGTGTACAACTGGGTGTCGCCGATAGCATTGGTATAGGTGGCGTCGGACTCCTTCACCGTGTTACCCACCGGCGGGATCTTTCCGTCCGGGCCGGGCTTGCGCCCATCTGACAGGGCGATGTCGTAAATCCTCGACCGCTGTTCGCCATCCTTGTCGATCCAGCCCTTGATCATCTGGATGCGGTCGAGGTTGGCGCCATCGACTTCCTTCACGGCGTGCACGGCGAAGGTCGGTGCCTTGCCTTTGGGAGCCGTGGCCAGGTCACCGCCCATGGGCACGCCTTCCTTGTAGGCCTGTTGCAGATTCTTGTCCGCACCCAGTGAGGCGACGCCGAGGTCGAATCCGGCAAACAACCTCACTTTGAGTCGTGGCCCCGAAGTGGCGAAGGTTTCCTTGCGCTTTATGGCCTCGAAGATGCCGTCGCGGGTGTTGGACGTGGCCCACACGCCAGCGAGGCCGCCAGAGCTGAACTGGCGCACCTGGCGCGCGGCCTCGGGTGGTGTGCCGGGGGGGCCCTGCAGGCGGTGTTTCGGATCGTTCTCGAAGCCGAACTTGCCGGAGTAGTTGTCCTCCTCGACGGTCGAGGCCGAATTGTGGGTGTCGGAGTCGCCGATGAACCCGTATTTGAAGGGGTTGCCATTGCCCTCGCTTTGCAGCTTCAGGCCGCGGATGATCGCCTCGCGCGCGTAGCCGCCGCGCTTGTGCTCGGGCGGCGTGGCCGTGGGGGCGAGGGTGTAGTCCCAGAGCTCGAAATTGCCGAACTCGTCATTCGGGAACAGGGTCGGGTGCGTCTCGGAGGTCCCCTTGATCTGGGTGAGCTCGAAGACGGGTTCGTTGCGCATGCGCGCCGCGGCGTACTCCGCGTTCAGCGTGCTGCCGCCGTAGGAACGCTCGATGGGGAACATGATGCCGTCGCTGGCGTTACCGTTGTGCGGGACGGCGAGCAGGTCGTTGCCCGCCGCGCGCTGCTGGTCCATCCAGCGCCAGAGGTCTTCGGGCCGGTTGGAGTCCAGCGCGGAGAATGGCGCCTCCGGGACTTTCGCTGAATCGCGAAAAATGACGATTCTGTGGATGTTGCGCCAGTCCGGGGCGGAGGTCCATTCGTAGCCCGCCATGGTGGTGAACTTGCCGGGTTCGTAGTGGCTGTCGGCAATCTTCACGACCTTGCTCCAGATACTTTTGGCGAGTTCCGGGTCGCCGAGGATCGGGTCAACATCGGGCGGGCTGCTGTACATGCCGTCGCTGATAGTGCCGTAGGCGGCGAAGGATTTTGCGGGATCGTCACCGGTCACGTCCGCGGCGAGGGGATGCTTGCTCACCGGGCTGTCGGGGTCGGCCATCAACGGCAGGGCGCCGAGGTATTCCGCGTGATCGGAGACGATGTACCAGTCCAGCGGCACCTTGATCTGCAGGGGTGTGCCGTCGCCGCCGCCGGGGATGGCCTCGCCCTTGGCCCAGCGATAGGCATCGTCGGGGCCGGTGATCGAGCCGTTGATGTAGCCGTCGAAGGACCAACCGGTGTGCACGTGGAGGTTGCCGAAGTAGGCGTCTTTCAGCGGGTTTTCAGTTGGCCCGGACTGGGCCTGCGCATGAGTGGCGAATACCAACGCCAGCAGAACCGTGTGTCTCAACGTATTGCCCATGGCATCACCTCGTACCGGTTGTCACCATTTGTCTGGGGTGGCGGTGTACGTAGCGTGGCGTAAGTATAGATGAGGTCAGGCGGGTGTGCGGTCCGTCTCTACACGGTCGGGGCGCCATGTCCGCAAGCCCTGAAGCGGTCGGCTGGATCAGGATAGTGCGAGACGAACCGCCTGGTCAGCGTGAATTCGCGTGGTATCGAGCAGTTCGATAGTCGTGTCGGCCTGAGTGATAAGCAGCCCGATTTCGGTACACCCCAGAATCACCGCCTCTGCGCCCTGATCCCCGAGTGACTGGATGATGCGCAAGTATGCCTGCTTCGACTCGGGAAGGAATTTGCCCACGCACAATTCCTCGTAGATGATCCGGTGCACTACCCTCCTGTCGTCAGCCTCGGGTATGAGCACCTCGATGCCGAATCTCTGGGCCAGGCGACCCCTGTAGAAGTCCTGCTCCATGGTGAACGCCGTGCCCAGCAGGGCTACGCTCTTCATATTCGCCTGCACGATGACCTCCGCCGTGGCGTCAGCGATGTGCAGCAACGGAATGCCGATGGCGCCTTGAAGCTCGTCCGCCACGCGGTGCATCGTATTTGTGCAGATCAGCAGGCAGTCGGCGCCGGCAGCTTCCACCTTGCGTGCTGCGTCGGCCAGGGCCTGCGTGGCGGCAGCCCAGTCCCCGGCTTTCTGGAGTTGCTGGATGCTGTCGAAATCGACGCTGTACAGCACGATCGTCGCCGAATGCAGTCCGCCCAGGGCGGCCTTCACGCCCTCATTGATGATCCGGTAGTAGCTGAGTGTGCTCTCCCAACTCATGCCACCGATAAGCCCAATGGTTTTCATCGATGCGTCTCATCTGCCAGTGCTGTCGTGCGAAGTGTAAGAGGCAGTGAATATCGGCGCCAGCGCGCAACGTGCCTGAATGCTTCGTGTGCGCTGCGGCCCGCATTTCTGGCACGCTTCCAGCATGAATTTCCCGGTGGCCCAGCCCGCGCGTTTCAACAGAATCTAAAACGAGGATTGCACGATGGATTCCGGCTCAATTGAAGGACTCATGATCAAACGTTTCGCGAAGATTACACCGGACATGCCCGTGGTCGAGGCGTCCAGCTACCTGATCAAACACGAGCTACTGGGCAGCCCGGTGACTGACGACACGGGCACCCTGCTGGGCTGGATCAGCGAGCACGAATGCCTGCAGGCGGCCCTGCAGGTGATGTACTACAACCAGCGGGTGGCCACGGTGAAGGACCTGATGCGCACGGATGTGCTCACGGTTGCAGTGACCGACGACGTGCTCACCCTGGCCCGCCAGATGCTGGACGCCAAGCCCAAGATCTACCCGGTGGTGGATGCGCAGGGGAAGGTCCTCGGCGTGGTCAGTCGCCGCCAGATGTTGAGAATGCTCGATGACAGGTTGCAGGAGCTGAGCAAGAAGGCGTGAGGTTAGTCGCGCGGGGGGACAGTACCCGGAAGTAAAAAGGAGAGGAGGGGGCACCGGCAACCGGTGCCCCCCGGGTTGGATCACGCCTCGGTTGCCTCTTCCTGGCGCTTCATCATCATCTTCATGATGTCGCCGGAGGTGACGCGACGCTTGGCTTCGCCCTCGGCCAGCGGCGCGTTGCCGCCGGTGGAGATCGGCGTGGTGTCCACGCCCGTTGCCTTGGCCTTCTCACGCAGGGTGCCCACGCTCAGGTCTTCGCGCTTGTACGTCTTGAACAGGTCGTGACGCAGCCAGCGGCAGGCGTTGCCGTGGGTGATCTTGTCGATCTGCTCGTCGGTGAGGCAGTCCAGGGTCTTGTACAGGTGCTCGGGAACGTCGGGCCACAGCGCGTCGGAGTGCGGGTAGTCGGTCTCGAAGGCGACCATGTCCTCGCCCACGTGCTTGAGGCTCTGCAGGCCGAAGGCGTCGTCGACGAAGCAGGTCATGAAGTGGCGCTTGAACACGTCGCTGGGCTTCAGGCCGCCGTAGCCGGAGTTGGTCCAGGCCTTGTGCCGCGAGTGGGCGTAGTCCGCGCGCTCCATGAAGTAGGGCACCCAGCCGATACCGCTCTCGGAGAGGAAAATCCGCAGCTCCGGGTATTTCAGCAGCGCTTCCAGTTGCAGCCAGTCGGAGGCGCCGACGGCGATGGACATGGGCATGGTGGTGATCCAGGCCTCGATCGGCGTGTCCATGGAGGCGATCGGCGTCGGGTTGCCGGAGCCGATGTGCAGGCAGGTGGTGACGTCGTTGTCCACCAGCGCCTTCCACATGGGTTCCCAGTAGTCGCTGTGCACGCTGGGCAGGTCGATCTTGGTGGGGTTCTCGGTCAGGGAGACCGCGTGGCAACCGAGGTCCGCGACGCGCTTGATCTCGGCGACGGTGGCGTCCATGTCCCAGGTGGGCAGGATTGCCAGCGGGATGAAGCGGCTGGGGTCTGTGGCGCACCACTCGTGGATGTGCCAGTCGTTGTAGGCGCGCAGGTGGGTTAGCGCCATGTCCTTGTCCGGCGCGCAGTGGAAACAGGCGCTGCCGTCGAAGCCGCCGATGCTGCCGAAGTTCATGGAGGCGGCGACGCCGCTCACGTTCATGTCGTCGAGGCGGGCCTTCGGGTCCCAGCAGCCCCTGCGCATCTGCGCCAGGGATTGCGGCTCCATGCCGTATTCCTCGGGTACCCGGCCGACCACGGCGTTGAGACCGGCGCTGGCCATGGTCTTGCCCTGGTAGGTCCAGTGGTTGGTGTTGGCTTCGGTGGTGTGGAACTGTGGCGCGCTGGCCAGGGCGTCCCCGGTCAGGTGGCCCTTGAACAGGTCCGGGGGTTCCACGATGTGGTCGTCTACGCTGACGATCACCATATCGTTCATCTGCATGCCGTTACTCCTCGCTGAGTGATTTTTGTTGTCCGGTCGGCCTGGGTGTCGCGCGTGGCATTGGAGGCGGTATCACCCGGTCGAGTGGGCAAGTCTACGGGGGAGTGGGTTGGCAGTCTGGCGCACAAAGGTCATAATTTGTTCCTCAGCGGCCAAAACTGCTTCCATATGCAAAACCTTGTCTCCCTGGATCAATCCGGACTCGACCTCGTCGGCGGCTCCCACCTCAGCACCGGGCTGGAGCTGGACACCGGTTGGCACGTCCACGACATGCACCAGCTGCAGTATGCCTTCGAAGGCAGTATCGAGGTGGAGGACGCGGAGGGCCGACACCTCGTGCCGCACCAGTTCGGGGTGTGGATTCCCAGGGGCATTGAGCACCGCACCTGGCTCAAGGGCGGCGGCTCCGGCTCGCTGTTCCTGCGCGAGGGCCTGCCCGGAACCGACAGCGAGACCGACTCGGACCGCATTCGCATCATCCGCGTGCCGCCGCTGATGCGCGAGATGATCCTGGAATCCATGCGCTGGCCGATTCTCGAGGGCTACACGGATGCCGCCGGTACGTCCTTCTTCATCACCTTCGCCCTGCTGTGCAAGGACTGGCTGGCAGAGCGTGCGGAGCTGGTGCTGCCGGTGTGCGACGACCCGCGCATCACGCGCATCATGGCCTATACGGTGGAACACCTGTCCAGTGTGACGCTGGAGGACGTGTGCCAGGCCGTGGGCATGTCATCGCGCACCCTGCGCCGCAAGTTCAGCGCCAAAATGGGCATGACCTGGGAGGAGTACCGCCTGCGCTGCCGCCTGTTCAGGGCCGTCGAACTGCTGGAAGACACCTCCGTGCCGATCCTCGAGATTGCCATGCTGGTCGGCTACAAGAGCCAGTCGGCCTTCACCAAGGCGTTCAAGGCGCTGATGCGCGAGACGCCCTCGAACTACCGCAACCACGTGCTGGCGGGCTGAGGCTCTCGCACCTGCTGCGCGCGATGCGAGTCGCTCGCGACGGGCTATAAAAAACCCGGCCTGGGCCGGGTTTTTATCGATCCGCGACAGGCTTAGCTGCGCAGTTTGCGCGACCCCGCCCAGCCGATCAGGGAGGCCAATGCGGCCAGGCCCCACAGGGGCAGCGCCGGTACCGGTTCCGCCGGGCCTGCGGCAGCGGCCGGGGCATCCTCGTAGATGATGTTGTCGACAATCTCGATCAGGTCGATGGGATTGAACCCCGGGTCGGCGTAGACGAAGACCGCGCGGTCGAACAATTCGCCGGAATAGCTGATGGTCTGGTTCATCAGGTCGTCCCGGTTCAAAACAACGGAAACCTGGTCGACCGGGCTGCCGCCCAGGGTCAGGGTGAGCAGTGCCACATCCCCGGCGTCTGAACAACAGGCGTCGTCGTTGCCGAAATCGATGGAGAGAAAGTCCGTCGGCGAGGCAAAGTCGATTTGCAAAGCACTTGGGTCATCGTCGTCAACGAGGAGGGCCTGGCCATCGCTCTGGACCCCGTAATCGTCGATGAACAGGTCGCTGCCACTGGTATCAGTGAAGGTCACGTCCGGGGCATCGACACTACTCGAGCCGTTGGCAATGCTGCCGATGGCATCGGACTCGAAATCGATGGTGACCTGTGCGGCCATCGCCTGGCTGGAAATAGCTGCGAAAAGAACGCCTGCAAAAAGACGGTTCATATGGTTTCCCCTGGTTCCCCTGATGAGAATAAGTTATTGAAAAGACGCGTGTAATTTACGCGAAGACGGGATTGCTGTCCACGCTGCTGGCGGCGGTAGTGTCGTGGGGAAATGCGGCGCAAAAACACTCGGGCAGGCCGGGACGGCCAGGCGAGGGAGCGACACCTTGGCCGCGGCTCCCGCATTCCCGTCGCCTCCCCGAAGCCAGTCCCCGCCTGCACAGGCATGGCCTTGCGACTCGCGGCGAGCGTCGCCGGCGCGTGAGGAGTATCCGATAGGGCTATCGCCCTGAAATAGACCCCTTAACCGTGACTTCCTATACTCGGGTGCTGCCGTGGTGGCTGACTGCGGACAGAGCAATGCCCGACGCCACCGAAATTTCCGCGAAATGAACGGACCTCATTTTGGCCAGCGTCAAGTTTTCCTCCGCAGCCCTCGCCGCCGCCATGGCGCCCTGGCGTACCAAGACACGTATCGCCCAGGAGATGCAGGAGCTGTTCCCGCACAAGTACCGCAATGCGGAGACACCGTACCGCGCCTTGCGCCGGGCGGAGACCGGCAACTTCGTGGACCTGGATACGGCGAAGTGTATCGCCCGGGCGCTGGGGGCGGAGCTGGTGACCCTGTTGGATGCGTCGGAGCCGCTGCCGCGTGAGCTTGCAGTGGAGGAGGGTGGCGCCAACGCGTCGCCGGCTAGGGAAAGAATTACGGCTACGACTGACGGCGACAGCGACGCAGCCGGACCACCGGATACGGCGACACCGCCCGCGGCGTCGGCGTCACGTTCTTCCCTGCGCCGCCGCGCCGCGCTGGCGGTGGCCGCAGCAGTCGTGGCCATCGCGGGCGGCGCGTATCTTGGCATTCCGCAGTCCGCGCCCCCCGTTCCCGACGCACTGGAGCCGCCCGCGGCCGGCGCGGCGCCGGTGCAGCAGGCCGCACCGCGGCGCGTGGTGCTGGTGGTTGGCACAGAGCTGCGCGCGGCCGACGCGGAGTTCGCCGCCCGCCTGCAGCGTGCGCTGCCCGCCTGGATCGACGTCAGCGCCGAACTGGAAACCTACGATGGCGAGTTCCTCGCCGACGTGGTGCTGAAATACGATGCGGACGCGGTGGTGCGCCTGGCCTCCGGCGCGCGCGGCCGTTACCTGGAGGTCTCGCTGATCGTCGCCAGCCGGCAGTCGGTCAACCGGGTGTGGACCGAGGCGATCGTCACCAGCGGCATGCCCGGTGCCGCGCAGCCCCTCGCCGGACGCTTTGCCCGCCGCCTCGAGGGGTTCCTCACCGGCCAGCCCACGGATGCAGGGGCGGGCTACGGCAGCGCGCATTTCACCGCCGTCGATGCCTACGTGAAAGCGCGCGCGATACTCGACGACGTGCAGAGCAGCTCGATGTCCAGCCTGCTCGCGGCCAGCGGCCTGCTGCAGTCCGCGGTGCAGCGCGACCCGGATTTCGCCCTGGCGCGCGCCGCCAACTGCATGACCCTGGCCTACCTGTACTGGGTGGACGATGCGCGCAGTTACATCGACGAGGCTTCCGCCGCCTGTGCCCTAGCGCAGGCAGCGTTGCCGGCGCACCCGTTCGTGGTGGCGGCACAGGCCACGGTGACTTCGCGCGATGGTCACCATGTGCAGGCGCGCAAGCTGCTCGCCCCGGCGCTGGCCGCCAGTCCCGGCTCGCTGGACCTGCACCTGGCCGCCGCCGAAGTGGAGTACGCGTCCTACCAGCGCGAGGGCAACCCCCACAACCTGGACCTGGCCATGGACCAGCTGCGCAAGGCTATCGCGCTGGAGCCGGACAACTGGATCGCGCATTTCTGGCTCGGGACACTCGGCTTCTACAGCGGCGACATCGTGCTGGCGATGAGCGAACTCAAGCGCGCCGTGGCACTGCACCCCAGCGAGGTGGCGCTTGCCAACCTGGGTACCTTCGCCATGTGCCAGGGCGACCTGGCGACCGCGCGCTCGGCCTACCAGACGCTGGAGGAAGTTCACCCGGCCAGCCATACGGCGCCGGAGATGCTGGGCCGGCTGCATCACTTCGAGGGCGACTTTGCCGGGGAGATCGCACTCATCGACAAGTCCCTGAAGATGCTGAGTCCCGAGCACCAGCCGCAAATCCACCAGGTATTCGCCTCCCTGGGGGACGCCTATCGCCTGTCGGGCGACGAGGCGTCCGCGCGTGCCCACTACGAGACCGCGCTGGACATCCTGCGCCGGGACGAGGCGGAGCAGATCATGAACGTCGTCGACCACGCTGCGCGCGCGGTGTACCTCGCACGCCTGGCGGAGCTCGGCGGCGACGGCGTGGAGACGGTGCGCGAGAAGGTCGAGGCGGAGCTGGCGCTGGCCAGTCCCGAGAGCCTGGGGGTTGTCGGGCACTCCTGGTACGCACAGGCCGCAACCCTGCTGCGCCAGTACGAAACCGCGCAGTGGCACTGGCAGCGCGCGATCGACCGCTGCCCGGTGTACCTGCACCACCCGGACCGGCAGCGCTTCGTGGCCATGCTGGAACAGCTGCCGCCGGGCCAACAGGTGCTTTCCGGCGGCGCCGCGCCCTGATTCTTTTCCCAGCGCCTTCCTGTTGTCCCGTCTGAGGGGCGCACGCAAAAAAAACGCCGGCACGAGGCCGGCGTTTTCGGGGTGGGTAGTTGGGCGCGTTGTCAGGGCGCCACCACCTCGACGTCGATGGTCACCGCCGAGGTGTCCGGCAGGTCCGAACTGGTCAGGCGCATCGGTACCGCGATGATGCTGCCCTCGGCCAGGCTGCCGCTCACCAGCGCGTCCACGGTGACCACCACCGACTGACCCGCCGCCAGCGTGCCCAGCGACCAGAAAGCCTCCTCGCCGGTGTTACAGGTGGAACTGCTGCAGGCGAAGGTCAGGTTGGGATCTACGTCGTTGGCGTCGTCGAAGGACAGTCCCACCGGTACCCGGAATTGCAGCCAGACATCGTCCGCCTGTATCGCCGAGGTGTTGCTGACGGTGAAGGTGTACAACACCCGTCCGCCCGGGACGACCTGGCCGGGGCTGGCCGACATGGCCAGGCCCAGGGGAATGGCGGCGTCCTGCACGGTGGCGGTGTGCTGTGCGCGCGTGACCGGTTCGCCGAAGCCGTCCCGGGTCAGGCTGGCGCTGGTCAGCAACGCCTGCCCACCCACGGTGCCGGGCGCCACGCGCAGGTTCGCGGTGCGTGAGCGGGTCGCACCCTCGAGCAGGTCGCCCATATCCCACACCACGTCGTCGCCGACCAGTGCACCGCCGTCGCTGGCGCCAATGAAATCGGCCGCCGGCGGCAGCGCCAGGCGCAGTTCGGCGTTGTCCGCGGTCTGGGCCGAGACATTGCCGAGGTCGATGACCACGCTGTAGAACTCGCCCGGGGCGAGCGGGTCGCGCTGTGCGCTGGCGCTCATCTGGATACCCGGCGCGGCGGCCACCAGCGCGGTCTTGGTCAGCAAGGTGGTGTCGTCCAGGTCCGAACTGGTCAGGCGCAGCGGCACCGGGATCAGTTCGCCGCCGTCCAGGGCGCTCGAGACCAGGGCGTCGACCGACAGGGTGCGCGACTCGCCCGCCGCCAGCGTGCCCAGGTCCCAGCGTGCCTCTTCGGCGGTATTGCAGGTGGAACTGGAGCAGGCGTAGGACAGGTTCGGCTCCACGTTGATGCCATCGTCGAAACTCAGGCCCACGGGAACGCGCAGTTGCACCACGATGTCGTCGGCCTGTACCGGCGAGGTATTGCCAACAGTCAGCTCGTAGCGCACACGGCCGCCGGGCAGTACCGGGTCGGCGCTGGCGGCGAGGGCGAACACCAGCGGTGAGGCCTGCGCCTGTACCGTGGTCACGTGCTCGGCCAGCGTTACCGGGGTACCGAAGCCGCTGCGGGTGAGGCGGGCCCGCGCCAGCAGCGGCTGGCCGGGGGTGGCGTCGCCGTCCACGGACAGGGTCAGCGTACGCAGCAGGCCGGTATCCTCGAGCACATCGCCGAGGTTCCAGCTCACCATGTCGGCGCCGACGCTCGCCCCGGGACTTGCCGTGACGACCGCCACGCCGGCGGGCAGGTCTACCTCCAGCACGGCGTCCTGGAGGCTGCTGTTGCCGGCGTTGCCCAGGTTCACGCTCAGGGTGTACTGGTCGCCCGGCACCACCGGGTCGTGGTCCGCGGTGACGTTCAGCTGCGCGCCGGTACTGGCGTAGACATGCAGGCTGGGGGAGATCGCCGTGGTGTCGTCCAGGTCCGAAGTGGTCAGGCGCAGCGGCATGGGGATTAGCTCGCCGCCGGTCAGAGCGGAGGACACCAGGGCGTCGATGGAGAAGCTGCGCGTCTCGCCGGCCGCCAGGGTCCCCAGGTCCCAGCGAGCCTCCTCGGTGGGATTACAGGTGGAACTGCTGCATGCGTAGCTCAGGTTGGGTTCGACGTTCACGCCGTCATCGAAGCTCAGCCCCGCGGGAACCCGCAGCTGCAGGACGATATCGTCAGCCTGCACCGGCGAGGTGTTGGCGACGGTCACCTCGTAGCGCAGCCGGCCCGCAGGCAGCACGGGGTCCGGGGTAGCGGCTATGGCCAGGGCGAGCGGTGAGGCGCTCGCCTGTACCGTGGCCACGTGTTCCGCGAGCCTCTCCGGCGCGTTCAGCCGGTTGTCGCGCAATGATGCGCGCGCCAGCAGCGGGGTACCCGGCGCGGTATCGAAGGGCACGGATATGGTGATCTCGCGGGCGACGCCGGCGCCCTCGATCACATCGCCCAGGTCCCAGCTCACGCTGTCGGCGGTGATAATCGCGCCGCCGCTGGCTTCCTCCACGCTGACGCCGTCGGGCAGTTCCACCAGCAACTGCGCCAGCTCGACGCTGGAGTTGCCGGCGTTGCCGACGTCCACGCGCAGGGTATAGCTGTCACCGGGTATCACCGGGTCGCGGTCTGCGCTGATCGCCAGGTGAGTGCCGCTATCGGCATGCACGCGCTGGGTCTCGTAGACAGCGGTGGTGTCGGCGAGGTCCGAACTGACCAGGCGCACGGGCAGCGGGATCAGTTCACCGCCGTCCAGGCCTGAAGACACCAGTGCATCGATGGTGAAAGTGCGGGTTTCACCGGGCACCAGGGTTCCCAGGTCCCACTGGGCTTCCTCGGCGGTGTTGCAGGTGGAGCTGGAGCAGGCGTAGGTCAAGTCCGGCTGTACGTTGGTGCCGTCGTCGAAACTCAGTCCCACCGGTACCCGTACCTGCAGGGCGATGTCATCGGCCTGCACCAGTGCGGTGTTGGCCACGGTCAGCTCGTAGCGCACGCGGCCGCCCGGCCGTAGCGGGTCGGCGGTGGTCGCTATGGCCAGGGCCAGCGGCGACGCCTGGGCTTGCAGCGTCGCAGCGTGCTGCGCGCTGCTGACGGTGGTCGTGTTGCCGCCCACTGTTTGCTGCAGCTTCGCCTGGGCCAGCAGGATGCTGCCCGGAGCCAGTGTACCCTGGGCCTGGGCGGTGAGCGTGCGCCGTTGGCCGGCGCCCTCGACCAGGTCGCCCAATGGCCAGCTGACCTGGTTGCCGCTGATCACACCGCTGTCGCTGGCGGTGAGCACTGCAAGCCCTGCCGGCAGGACGGCCAGCAGCTCGGCGTTGGAGATGCTCTGGTTGGCGCCGTTGCTCGCCTGCACCTCGAGGGTGACTGTCTCACCGGGCAAGATCGGATCCTTGTCAAAGCTGATCGCCGCGCGCGGTCCCGAATCGGCGACGATGCCGATGGAGCGGTTGCGCGAGAGCGCCTCTCCCGGGTCGTCCGTGGCCAGGGCGATGTCCAGGTCCACGCTGTCGCCGGCGACCAGGCCGCCGGAGAGCAGCGCATCCACGGCGATGGTGACGGACTCGCCCGGTGCCAGGTCGCCGAGATTCCACAGTACGGTCTCGCCCGGGTTACAGGTGGAACTGGAGCAGAAGTTCTGGGGGTTGGGCGCGACATTCACGCCATCGTCGAAAGTCATGCCGGTGGGCACCAGGTAGCTCACCGTGACCGCGTTTACCACCTGGTCGGTGCCATTGCCCACTGTGATCTGGTGCAGCAGGCGGTCGCCGGCCCCGGCGATCTCGGGGCTGGCGATGACCATGTCGAGTTGTCCCGGGGTGGGTGTGCCGTCGAGCACGAACAGCGCGCCGAAACGGGCGTCGCGGTCCTGGGAGGCCAGCGCCCTGCCGATCTCAATTTCGCAGACCTCGGTGGTGAAATCGTCACAGATGCCGGTCCAGCCATCGAAACGGTAGCCGGGTTCGGCCACCGCGGTGAACACGTCGGAGAAGCCCGACGGGTCCACTTCGATGATGCATTGCGGGCCGCCGCAGTCGTTCTCGCCGCTCTGGGACACGATGTCCCCGCCCTCGTCTACCGAGACCACCAGCCGGCAGGCTGGTAGCGCCAACAGCATCAGCAGTACGCCGAGCCGCTTGATGATTATCGTTTCCATAGTCCGTCTCTCTCCGTGTTTGCCGTTGGTGGCCGAGCTGTCGCAGCACGTGAATCGCGCTGTCCCGGACTACAGCGCAGGGCAGGGCAAGCATCAATAAGACATCTCTGACACCGGCTCCGGACACCGGATAGGACAGGAAAAGACGTTTGAAATCAGTTGGATGGGTGATCTGTCACAGGGTGTCCGCAGTTCCGCTGACACCTCTTTGCCGCCCCGCAAGGCATCCGGTGCGCGGCCCGCGCGGGAACGCCGGCGCGCGCGGCTCCTTTGTGCCTAAATCAATTCGTCACTTCGCCGATAGGACTCCTGTGTAATTGCGGGTGACCCTGGCGGTATTGCTATGAGCCGCCCGCCGATAACTGTGCCCGAGGGGAGCGAGTGAGGATGGACAGACTACTTCAGATGATGCGCAGGATTCGCATCCAGACGCGATTGTGGATATTGCTGGGCGTGGTGTTGGTGGCCCTGCCGCTGCTGACGATCTCCATGCTGGCCCAGTTCTACTTCTCCATGAAGTCGATGAAGGTCAACAACACGCAGTTCATGGTCGAGACGGCCTACTCGCTGGTCGAGCACTACCACCGCCTGCAGACCGACGGCGAACTCAGCGAGGAACAGGCGCAGGCGCAGGCCATGGCGGCGGTTGCCGGGCTGCGCTACGGCGAGGACAACTACTACTGGATCCAGAACCGCGAGCCGCGCATGCTGATGCACCCGTTCTCGGCGAAGCTGGTGGGTACAAACCTCGCCTCCTTCACCGATCCCACGGGCAAGCACCTGTTCCGCGAGGCGGCGGATGTCGTGGCGCGCCACGGTGAGGGCACGGTGTTCTACATGTGGCCGCTGCCCGGTGAGGAGAAGCCCACCGAGAAGGTTTCCTACGTCAAGGAATTCGCGCCCTGGGGATGGATCATCGGTTCCGGCGTGTACATGGTCGACGTCAACCAGGCATTTCGCAGCGCGATCATCCTGCCCCTGTTAATCAGCGTGTTCGTGGTTGCGCTGGTCTGCGTACTGACGGTCCTGCTCGGGCGCTCGATCGTCCGTCCCCTGGTCAAAACCAGCGAGGCGATGGACGATATCGCCACCGGCGAGGGCGATCTCACCCTGCGCCTCGAAGTGGACGACGACTGTCACGACGAACTGGCGACCATGTCCCACAGCTTCAACCTGTTCGTCGCCAAGATCGAGGACATTATCATCCGCGTCACCGGGGCCACCGCACAACTGACCGCGGCGGTTGCGGAACTGCGCCACAACGCGGAGGAGAACGCCGCGGCGGTGAACGAGCAGACCCAGGAGTCGCACACCATCGCCTCGGCGGTGACCCAGATGTCCTACGCCGCGGCGGAAATCGCGCGCAACTCCGAGGGCGCCGCGGCCTCCGCATCGCAGGCCAACGGCGAGGCCGACCACGGCAAGGAAGTCGTGTCCGCGGCGATGGACTCCATCAACACGCTGGCGCGGGAAATCCGCAGCACGGCGGAAGTCATCAACCAACTGAACGCCAGCAGCGAGTCGATCTCCTCGGTGCTCGACGTCATCCGCGAGGTCGCCGAACAGACCAACCTGCTGGCGCTGAACGCCACCATCGAGGCGGCGCGGGCCGGGGAGCACGGCCGCGGTTTCGTCGTGGTCGCCGATGAAGTGCGCACCCTGGCGGCGGAAACCCGCGCGGCGACGGAGGAAATCCGCCTGAAGATCGAGGCGCTGCAGGGCAGCAGCGCCCAGGTGGTCAAGGCGATGAGCGCCGGTGAAGTCGCGGTGGAGGATTCGGTGTCGCGCTCGTCCCAGGCCAGCATGTCGCTGGAACAGATTGTCGGCGCGATCAACTCGATCACCGAGATGAACGTGCAGATTGCCAGCGCCGCGGAGGAGCAGTCCGCGGTGGCGCAGGACATCGACCGCGGTGTGGTGCGCATCAGCGAACTGATCTCGCGCTCGTCCACGGAGATCGAACGCACCTCCGTGTTCACCCGCGACCTCGAGGAACTCAGCCAGTCACTCTCCGGGCTGGTCACCCAGTTCAAGGTGCGCGAGGAGCAACCCGCCTAGTCGGCCGCCAGCATGCCCTGCGGGTTGCGCCGCCTGGCCACCAGCGTGTAGACCACGGGTAGCACGAACAGGGTGAACAGGGTGCCGATGCTCATGCCGGCGGTGAT
The DNA here is from genome assembly GCF_004745945.1 of Mangrovimicrobium sediminis. GTDB lineage: Bacteria > Pseudomonadota > Gammaproteobacteria > Pseudomonadales > Halieaceae > Mangrovimicrobium > Mangrovimicrobium sediminis. The sequence continues at coordinate 231,128 of NZ_SRLE01000005.1, forward strand.
CACCAGGCCGATGTGGTAGCGGCTCACCGCCCCGGGGCCCGAGGCGATCAGCAGCGGCACCACCGCCATGACGATGGCCGCGGTGGTCATCAGGATGGGCCGCAGGCGCACCGAGGCGGCCTCGATGATCGCCTCCTCGAAAGCCACGCCCTGTTCCTGCAGGCGCCGTGCAAAGTCCACCATGAGGATGCCGTGCTTGCTGATCAGCCCGACCAGGGTGATCAGCCCGACCTGGCTGAACAGGCTCAGGGTGGCGAAATCCAGGCACAGGAAAATCAGCGCGCCGCACAGCGACATGGGCACCGTGACCATGACCACCAGCGGGTCGCGCAGGCTCTCGTACTGCGCCACCAGGAACAGGTAGATGGTCAGCAGTGACAGGGCGAAGGCGATCAGCAGGGTATTGCCCGACTGCAGGAAGGCCCGCGACTTGCCCGCGTAGTCGATGCTGTAGCCGGGCGGCAGGGTGCGCGCGGCGGTCTCGTCGAGGAAGTCGATGGCCTCCTGCATGGAAACCCCCGGAAACATCACCAGCGACAGGGTCGCCGCATTCAGGCCGTTGAACTGCTTGCGCGAGGCCGGCTGGCTGGTCAGCCGCGTCTCGACCAGGGCGCTCAGCGGGATCAGTTCGCCGCTGCCCGCGCGCACGTAGTAGCGTTCCAGCCAGCTGCGGTCCAGGCGCTGCCCGGGTACGGCCTGGGGCACCACGTCGTAGCTCTCGCCCTGGTAGCTGAAGCGGTTGATATAGCCCTCGCCCAGCAGCACCGAAAGCGTGGTGGCGATCTGCGCCATGGTCACGCCCAGTTCGCCCGCCTTGTCGCGGTCGATGTCCACCTGCACCCGGGGCTGCGCATATTTCAGGTCGCTGGCGGCGAAGATGAACTTGCCGCTGTCGCGGACCTCGGACAGGAAACGGTCGGTGACCAGGGCCAGGTGGCGGTAGTCGTCGGTGGTCTGGATGGCCATCTGTACCGGCAGCGAGGCGTTGTGGCCGGCGGGTGAGATGTCGATGATGAAGACGTTGGTCTCCATGCCCGTGAGTTTGTTGACCTTCTCCTGCAGTACCGGCACCAGGTCGAGGATGCTCACATCGCGCTGTTCCCAGGGCTTGAACTCGGCCACCGCGACCGAGGCGCCGTTGCCCAACATGCCCTCCAGGCGCAGCGAGCCCTGGTAGCCCGGCAGTTCCCGCATCACCCCTTCGAGCTGCTGCGCGACCTGCGAGTTGTAGTCCTCATTGAGATGGCGCGGGGTGGAGAACGCCATGTGCAGGTAGCCGGTGTCCTCGGAGGGCACCAGCTCCTGCTCCGAGAGCAGGAACAGGGCCGGAATGCTGCAGAACACCGCCAGCGCCACCAGCAGCCACACCGGGCGATAGCGCAGGGTGGAGCGCAATGTTCGTGCGTAGAGTCCGCGCAGGCTGTCGAAGCGCTCGTCCAGCCAGTGGGCGAGACCGCTCTCATGCTGTTTGTCGAGCATGCGCGAGCAGAGCATCGGCGACAGGGTCAGGGCGATGATTCCCGAGATCGCCACGGAACCCGCCAGGGTGAACACGAACTCGGCGATCAGCGCGCCGGAAAGCCCCTGCATGAAACCCACCGGCAGGAACACCGCGACCAGCGTCAGGCTCATGGCGATGACTGGCGTCATCACCTCGCGCGCCCCGGTGATGGCCGCCTGCATCGGCGTCAGCCCGTGCTCGATGTAACGGTGGATGTTCTCCACCACCACGATGGTGTCGTCCACCACCAGCCCGATGGCGATCACCAGGGCCAGCAGGGTGAACAGGTTGAGCGAGTAGTCCAGCATCCACATGATGAGGAAGGTGCCGACCAGGGACAGCGGGATGCTGATCAGCATGATCAGGATGGAGCGCAGGTTGCCGAAGAACAGCAGCGTGATCACCGCGACGATGGCCAGCGCCTCGAACAGGGTGCGCGTGAGTTCGCGCAGGGAACTGGCGACGAACTGCCCGAGATCGAAAAACACCTCGGCGCTGGTGGTGTCCGGCAACTTGTTCTGCAGTTTCGCGGTGGCGGCGCGCACGTTGCGGCTCAGCGACAGCGGGTTGGAGTCCGGGGTCATGGAGACGCCGATCAGCAGGCCCGGGTCGCCGTTCACCCAGCCCTTTTGCCGCTGCGGCTCCGAGGCCAGCTCCACCGTGGCCACGTCGCGCAGGCGCACCAGGGCGTTGTCGGTCTCGCGGATGACGATATCGGCGAAGGCGCTGGCGGAGCTGATGTCGGTCTGCGCGCGCACCGGCTGCACCGCCCAGGTGTCGCGCACCTCGCCGGCCTCGCTGATGAAGTTGTTGGCGCGCACCGCGGCCTCGATGTCGCCGGCGGTCACATCCACCGCGGCCATGCGCACCGGGTCCAGCCACAGGCGCATGGCGAAGGGGCGGGCACCGATCACCTTGAGGCCCGCGGCGCCCTCCACGGTGAGTAGTTCCGGGCGCATCACCCGGTTGAAGAATTCGGTGATCTGCTCCGGGCTCATCACCGGGTCCAGCACCCGCACCCAGACTGTCGGTGTGGCGCCGGACAATTTGCTGACCACCGGCTCCAGCGCGTTGTCCGGCAGTTCACCGCGCACCGAGGCGACCTTGCCGATCAACTCGGTCATGACCTGGTCGGTGTCGTAGCCGCTGGCCACGTAGATGGTGATGGTGGACTGGCCGTCGGCGGTGCTGGATTCGTAGTAATCGATACCCTCGGCGCCGAGGATCGCCCGCTGCAGGGGGCCGGTGATAAAGCCCTGTACCACGTCGGCGGCGGCGCCGGGGTAGGAGGTGCTGATGGTGATCTGCGCGCTCTCCACATCTGGGTAGGGGCGCAGGTCCAGGTAGCTGAAGGCGACGATACCGAACAGCAGGATCAGCGAATTGAGCACCCAGGCCAGCAGTGGCCGGCGGATAAACACTTCGGTGAAATGCATCAGGGCTGCTCCGGCGCCGCGTCGCTGGTCGCGGGCGTATCGTCGCTCGCCAGTGGTTGCCCGGTGCCGTTGTCGTCCGGCGCGGCTTGTGGAGCAGCTTCCGCTTCGGTGGCGTCGTCTGCCGCCGGAGTCCCGATCGCGTCGAGGTTGGCGATCACCACCGGGCTGCCCTCGAGCAGGCGGTTCTGCGTGTCCAGCGCCACCCAGGCGCCGGCGTCGATGCCGGTCAGTGCCAGGCGCCCGTCGCGCAACTCGCCGCTTTGCACCGGGCGGCGGCGCGCTACCCAGCGCGCCTGGCCATCGGCGCCCTTGCCCGCGGCCTCCAGCAGGTAGGCGGTCTCGCCATAAAGCGAGAACGCGACCGCCTCGCGCGGCAGGGTGACCACGTCGCTGGCCTCGTCGAGCACGATGCTGGCCTTGGCGAACATCCCCGGCAGCAGGGCGTGCTCGCGGTTGTCGACCTCCGCGCGCAGCAGCACGTTGCGGGTCGAGGACTGCACGCGCACGTCGACGTAGCGCAGGGTGCCGGTGAACACCTGGTCACCGTGGGTGGGCACGGTGAATTCCACGCGCTGGCCGGGGTGCAGGCGCTCGAGTTCGTTCTCCGGCAGGTTGATGTCCAGGTACAGGGTATCCAGCGCCTGCAGGGTGAGCAGTTCATCGCCCTGGTCCAGGTACTGGCCCTCGTTCAGGTTGTGGATGCCCACGGTGCCGGCGAAGGGTGCGCGAATGGTTTTCTTGTCGATGATGCCCTGGGTCTCCTCGACCAGCGCCTGGGCGTTTTCGAATTCGCTGCGGGTGTTGTCGAACTGCTCTTCCGAGATCAGCGAGCGCTCGAACAGGGCGGAGTCGCGCTGGAAATCGGTGCGCGCTTTTTCCAGGCGCACCCTGGCGCTTTTCAGCGTCGCCCGGTCCACGGTGTCGTCCAGTTCCACCAGCACGTCCCCGGCGGCGACGCTTTCACGCGAGCCCACATGCAGTTTGCGGATCAGGCCGCTGACCTCGCTGCGGATCTCGATGCCCTGGCGCGCGCGCAGGCTACCGATGGCGTCCAGGCGCTGCTGCCAGGTCTCGGCGCGGGCCAGCGTGGCGTTGAGGTAGACCGGCGGCGTGTCGCGGTTGGCGAGGTACTCGCGGATTTTTGCCTGCTTGAACAGCTTGAAGCCGATAACGCCGCCAAACAGCAGCGCGAGGGCCAGCACGGCAATAATGATGCGTTTCAACATGCGCGGATTGTTTCCCCGGGTGAACGCCGGCCATAGCAAACGACCCTGTAGGATCGCTGGCCGACATTATGAAGTTGCCTATCGTAACCTATCCTGCTCTTCGTATACGCAAGTGCCGTGCCGTGGATGGTTACAAAACCGTAATTGTCGGCCGCGGCTCAGCCGGCGTGTTCCTCGCGGCGGTTACTGCACTGGTTGCGCATCGGCTCGCCGGCCAGGTAGCGGCGCATGTTGTCCAGGAACAGTTCCCAGGCGCGGTCGAAAAAGTGGTCCAGTGAGCCCGCGCTGTGCGGCGAGATGTGCAGGTTGGGTGTGTCCCACAGCGGGCTGTTCGCGGGCAGCGGTTCCGCCACAGTCACGTCGATGCTGGCGCCGCCGAGGTGGCCGCTGCACAGGGCCTCGCGCAGGGCGTCCTCGTCCACCAGTGAACCGCGCGACACATTGCAGAAATAGCTGCCCGGGCGCATCGCAGCGAATGCCTCGCGATCGAACAGGCGGTAGGTCTGCGCGGTTTCCGCGGCGCACAGCACCACGGCGTCCGCCGCCCCCAGCAGTTCCGGCAGTTGCGCCGGGCGGTACAGTGCCTCCACCGAGGGAGGCGCGCCGGACGCCGGGTCGCGGCGGGTGGCGATCACCCGCATGCCCAGGGCGTGGGCGCGCTGCGCGGTGGCCTCGCCGATGGCGCCCAGCCCGACGATACCCAGCACACTGCCGGCCAGGCTGTGCCCGTAGACGGTCTCCCAGCGGTGCTCCGCCTGCATCTGCGCGTAGCGGTCGAACAGTTTCCAGTGGGCGAGGATGCGCGCGATGACGAACTCGGCGATGGCCGGGGAGGCGATGCCTGCGCCGCTGGTCAGGGCTGCGCCGAGGCGGTCCAGGCCGCAGCTTTGCAACTGGCCGATACCGGCGCCGATGGATTGCACCCAGCGCAGGCGCGGCGCCAGCTCGTGCATGTCGAAGGGCAGGTCGATGGCGAAGGCGATGTCCGCTTCGCGCAGCGCATCGCGCAGGGCGGGCGCTGGCGGCGGCAATAACTCGCGCGCGCGGGCATAGTCCGGCTGGCCGCGCAGCGCGCGTATCTCCGGCGGGTCGCTGTAGGCGGCGTAGGTGAAGCGCAGGCGCGGTTCCAGTGCCTGAAAAGCGCGCTCGGTCGCCGCGTGTTCTGCGGCCGTGCGCGTGTCGCTGTCCAGTGGCACGCAGACGCAGACGTTGATCGTATCGCCCATCGCGGAGTCAGTCCGCCGCGCCGAGGACCGGCGCCTCGTGCTCCGCGCGCAGCAGGACCACAGGGATGCTGCGTGCGCCGGCAGAGACCTGGTAGTCGCGGTAGGGTGGGTAGTGGCGCTGCATGTAATCCCACAGCCAGGCGCGCTCCTCCCCCTCGGCGACCCGCGCGGTGCCGCTGAAGGCCTGGGTGCCGACCTGGAACACCACCTGCGGTTCGGCGGCCAGGTTGAGGTACCAGGCCGGGTGTTCCGGCGCGCCACCCTTGGAGGCGATCACCACCCACTCGCCGCCGACGCAGCCGTAGATCAGCGGTACCGTGCGCGCCTGGCCGCTGTGACGGCCGCGGGTTTGCAACAGCAGCGTGGGCAGCGGGTAGGGCACGCCGACGTGGGACATGTCCATGATATGGCCGCGGGTGCCGCCAGAACTGAGGTAGGTCTGCAGGTGTTCGTTGACGAAGGCGATGGTGCGCGCGAGTAGTTCGTCCGGGTTTTCCTGGCTCATGGGCGTGTGGGTCCTGTCGCTGTTGACGTTATGTCAGGTGGGCCGGGGGCGGGACATCCCCGGCGCAACGCCGGGTCACATTAGCACAGCACTCGTCGGTACCGCACAGCCCGATGCTTGTGACCCGTCTGATGCGACTGGTTGCAGTGCGACTGGTTGCAAGGCGATAGGGTGCAGCGCGGCCGGACTCGGCGCGATCCGCTTCGCAGCGACCCGGCCGGGAACAGGCCGGGACGCGGACTCGCGAAACACGTCAGAACGGCAGGAAATCCAGCTTGCCGTGTTCCTTGATCAGCCGGTAGAGCGCCGGCTGTTGTTGCTCGGCGAGACTCGCGGCGGACTCGCCGCGCTCGTTGCGGCGATAGGGGTCCGCATCGTGCTCCAGCAGCGCCTGCACCAGCGGCTCGGAGCCGGCCTCGACAGCGTAGATGAGTGCCGTGTCGCGGCTGCTGTTGCGCGCGTCCACCGCGGCGCCGGCCTGCAGCAGGGCGAGGGCGGCGGCTTCCTGCCGGTTGCGAATCGCCAGCATCAACGGCGTATTACCGCGTTTCGTGGCCGTGTCGATGTCGGCGCCGGCGCGTAGCAGTACCGGCAGTGCCGCTGCGCAGCCCTCGGCGGCGGCGATGTGCAGGGGGGTGCGCCCGCTGTCGTCAGCGACATCCGCGGCGCCGCCGCTGGCCAGGGGTGCCAGCAGGGCTTCGCTGCAGTCGCGGGCGGCGTACCACAGGGCGGCGCGGCCGCGCTTGTCTGCCAGGTCCGCGCGGGCGCCGCGGCGCAACAGGTCCTGCGCCAGTTCGGTATCCTCCTCGATGGTGGCCAGCACCAGGTAGCTCTGGCCCTGCTGGTCCTGCCGGTCGAGGTCGCCGGCCCCGCGCAGCAACTGCCGCGCCATGTTGTGCTGGCCGGCCGCCAGCGCCAGGTGGATCGCATCGCGGCCGGCCTTGTCCCGCGCCGTGAGTTGTGCGCCACCGTCGATCAGCGCGCTGGCCACATCCCCGGCGCCGCGCTGTGCCGCCAGCATAAGCGCGGTCTGCCCGGCGCTGTTGGCCAGGTCCGGGTTGGCGCCGGCGGCGATCAGTTCGCCGATCACCCCGGCGCTGCGCGCCTCTGCGGCGTACATCAACAGGCTGCGATCCTGGCTGTCGATACGGTCGAGGAAGTCGGCACCGCGCTCGCCGAGCAGGGCGGCCAGCACGTCGCGCTCGTCCTGCAGCACGGCCTGGCGCGCCAGCTGCCAGGGGACGGCACCGCCGGGCGTGTTGCCGAGATGGCCGGCGATGGCGCTGCCCGAGGTGTCGCCGCGCGCGCGCCAGTCGGGCCCGTGCTGTGCGCCGGCGCTGGCCAGCAGCTGCGCGGCGCGGGTGTCGCCGGTCAACTCGGCCAGGTCCAGGGCGGTCTGGCCCTGGCGATTCTGTGCGTTCAACTGCGGGCGCTGTTCCAGCAGGGCGCCGAGCAGCGCGTGGTCGTGGTTGCGCACGGCGATATGCAGCGGTCGCTCGCCGCCGCTGCCGCCGCCGTCGGGGTCGGCACCACCGGCCAGCAGGCGCCGGGCGCTGGCCTGGTTGCCGCGCCTGACCGCGAGGAGCAGCGGGGTTTCACCGTCGGCATCGGCCTGGTCCGGATCGGCGTCGTGCGCCAGCAGCAGGTCGATACCCTCGACGCTGTCGCAGGCCACCAGGTAATACAGTGCGCTGCGCCCATGGCTGTCCCGCGCGTTGACCGCGGCGCCGTCCGCCAGCAGCCGGCGCAATTGCTCCGTGTCGCAGGCGACCGCGGCGCGCACCCAGCGCTGGCCGATATCAGCGCCGCCGGTGGCTTTTACCGTCGTGGTAGCAGCGGCTGCCGGCGCCTCGAGTTCGGCGCGCGCCCGGGCGTTGCCGCCGGCGGCCGCGCGTTCCAGCATCTGCCGGGCGGCGTCGGCGTCACCGCGCTCGCGCAACAGGCCGGCCAGCGAGTATTGCGCGTCTGCGGAGCCCTGGGCGGCGGCCTGCTGCAGCCAGTGTTGCGCCTTGTCCCCATCGCGGGGCACGCCGCGGCCGACCAGGTACAGGCGACCGAGCTGGTACTGGGCCTCCGCGGAACCCTCCTGGGCGGCGGCGGAGAACACCCGCGCGGCCTCGTCAAAGGCACCCAGGCGCATGGCGGTATAGCCTGCGGCGAGGTCCTCGTCGGCGCTGCCGGGCAGGGCGATGAGTAACAGCACAAGCGTGAGGAGGGCTCTCATACGGCGGTTCCGTAGTGGGTCTCGACGGTCACGCCGATGGATTCGAGGAAGGCGTTGGGCAGGATGCCGCCGGCGCAGACAATAATGTGGTCGTTGGGCAATTGCAGCTCCGCGCCGTCCTGGTTCAGGTACACCGCGTCGGGCGTGATCTCGCGCACCGTGGACTGCAGGCGCAGGTCCAGCTGGCCGGCATCCACTGCAGCCGCCAGTCGCTGCCGGTTCTTGCTTTTCACCCGGTTGAAGGCTGTGCCTCGGTAGGACAGGACGACCTCGGTGCCGGGCTCTTCGGCGAGGCTGATGGCCGCCTCCAGCGCGCTGTCGCCGCCGCCCACCACCAGAACCCGGGTGCCGCGGTACTGCTGCGGGTCCACCAGCCGGTAGACCACCTTGCCCAGCGCCTCCCCGGGCACGCCGAGGGTGCGCGGCGTGCCGCGCCGGCCGATCGCCAGCAGCACGTTGCTGGCGGCGTGTCGCTCGGCCGCTTCTACCGCGAAGCCGCCGTCGATGGGGTCCACCGCGGATACCCGGGTTCCGGTGCGCACCGCCAGCTCGGCCTTGGCCACCACGCCGGTCCAGAACTCCATCAGGTGCTCCTTGCTGGTCTCGCGGAACTGGAACTCGCCGAGCAGGGGCAGCTGCGCCGGGGCGGTCATCACCACCTTGCCCCGCGGGTAGTGGGAAATCGTGCCGCCGATCGAGTCCTGCTCCAGCACCAGGTAGGACAGGCCCGCCTCGCGCGCCGCCAGCGCGGCGCTGATCCCGGCCGGGCCGGCACCGACGATCACCACATCCAGCAGCCCCGGCCGGTTGACCCGGCCGCTGTCGCGGATCGCCGCCACCGCCTGCCGGCCCTGCTCGATGGCGTTGCGGATCAGGCCCATGCCGCCGAGTTCGCCGGCGATATAAATGCCGGGGACGTTGGTCTGAAAATCGGCGCCGACGTGGGGGATGTCGACCCCGCGGGTGGCGGTGCCGAACACCAGGTCGATGGCGTTGGTGGGACAGGCGGTGCGGCAGGCGCCGTGGCCAATACAGGAGGCCGGCGAGATCAGTCGCACCTGGTTGTCGATGACGCCGAGCACGTCCTTCTCCGGACAGGCGTCGACGCAGGTGGCGCAGCCCAGGCAGCGGCTGTAGTCGATGGTCGGGTGCAGCGATGCGGGTTCCACCAGGCCCGACTCCATGGACTCCCGGTAGACCTCCAGCGCGCGCCCGCTGCGGCGCCCCTGCAGGTACAGGTAGAGCCAGATCACGATGACGGCGGGGGTGCCATACACCGCGACAACAATCACTTCAGCCACGCCGGATCCAGGTAGGTGCAAATTTCCTGCGTATTTTGAAGGGAATGTTTGTTTCATGACAAATGATACCGGTACAATTCGTAAGGTATTGGGGGCGGGATAGCTTAAGGCCACCTTAAGGCTCGGTCGGCAAGCTTCCACAATGACGAATAACAATGACGTGTGAAGACCTGTGCAGGACGTGGTTGACAGCCCGGCGGTAGAGCGTCGCTACGCCAGACATTCCCCGCGCATCGCGTTCCGGGTGTTCGCCGCCGCGGTAGCGGCGCTGATGCTCTGGGCGTGGTGGATTCGCGACCACCGTTACCTCGAGGCGGAATCCGGCCTCGGCTACCTGCTGGGTATCATCGGCGTCAGCCTCATGCTGCTCCTGCTCCTCTACCCATTGCGCAAGCGCCTGGCAGCTATGCGCAGCTGGGGCAGGCTGGCCAGCTGGTTTCGCCTGCACATGGTGCTCGGCGTGATGGGGCCGCTGTGTATCCTCCTGCACTGCAACTTCCAGCTCGGTTCCACCAACAGCAGCGTCGCCCTGGGCTGTATGCTGCTGGTCGCCGGCAGCGGCCTGATCGGGCGTTACCTCTACGGCAAGTTCCACTTCGGCCTTTACGGTCAGCAGGTCGAGTTGCGCCAGGTGCGCAGCGACCTCGAGTTCATCTACAACCAGATGCAGCAGGGCGACCCGGACCCGGCCCGGCGCGAGGCCGCGCGCAACCTGTTCGAGGGGTGTACCGATATCATCGACAGCCAGCGCGGCGGCGTGTCCCTGCGCCAGTTGCTGCGCCAGCGCAACTGGCTGCGCAAGACCGCGAAACAGATCCGCCAGGCGGGCGGGACGGACGACACCCTGCGCAAGCGGCAGCGCGCCCTGGCCAGCCTGCTCGACAAGCTGGCCGGCCTGCGCCTGTTCGAGCGCCTGTTCGGCTTCTGGCACGTGGCCCACATCCCGGTCTTCCTGTTGATGGTGGTGACGGCCATCATCCACGTGGTCGTGGTGCATTGGTACTGATGCAATGTGCGCGTGCAGATGCCTTGTCGTCCTCCTGTTCGCACTGGCCTGCCTGGCCGGGCCGGCGCAGGCGCGCCTCGACCTCAAGTCCATGGTGCTCATGCCCGGCCCCCTCAGCGCCGCGCACGCCGACGAGGAGGAGAACTGCGACGCCTGCCACCGCGGTTTCGACAAGGCGGGCCAGGATGAACTGTGCCTGGACTGTCACGAGGCGGTGGCCGCCGACATCGCCGGCAAGAGTGGCTTCCACGGCCGCTCGCCAGCGGTTGCGGCGAGTATCTGCAAGGGATGCCATGTCGATCACAAGGGCCGCGACTTCGACATCGTCGCCCTGGACCGCGACACCTTCGATCACCGGCTCACCGATTTCGAACTCACCGGCGGCCACCAGGGCGTGGCCTGCGACGGCTGCCACGCCGCGGACACGCCGTTCCGCGACACCGGTTCCGACTGCGCCGGCTGCCACCGCGAGGACGACCGTCACCGCGGCGAACTCGGCGAGGACTGCGGCGGCTGCCACAGCACCGAGGCCTGGGCCATGACTGCCGCGTTCGACCACGCGGAGACTGGCTTTACCCTGCGCGGCGCCCACCAGGAGGCCGCCTGCGGCACCTGCCACGCGGGCGAGCGCTACAGTTTCGACGACACCGCCTGCGTCGCCTGCCACCAGCTCAAGGATGTTCACCTGGGGCGCTATGGCGAGGATTGCGCGCGCTGCCACAGCGAGCGCGAGTGGAGCACGCCGAGCTTCGACCATGCCGGCGAGACCGATTTTGCCCTGCTCGGCGCCCACGCCGAGACACCCTGCCGGGCCTGTCACTTCGACGACGTGGCGGGCACGCCGCCGGCCACTGACTGCGCCGGCTGCCACCGCGAGGACGATGTCCACGCCGGTCGCCACGGCAGCGATTGCAGCCAGTGCCACGACAACCAGCAGTGGCGCAAGACGCGCTTCGACCACGCCCGTGAGGCCGACTGGCCGCTGCGCGGTGCCCATGCCGACCTAGCCTGCCTGCAGTGCCACCAGGGCGCGCTGGACGACCCGCTGGAGACCCGCTGCGTGGCTTGCCACCAGAGCGACGACGTGCACCGCTCCGCGGCCATGCAGGAGTGCGACACCTGCCATGGCACCGAAGCCTGGTCCGGCGTCAGCGGCTTCGACCACGAGCTCACCCGCTTCCCGCTCGAGGGCATGCACGCCATCGCCGCCTGCGGCGACTGCCATGCCGGCCATGAATTCACCCAGGCCAGCGACGCCTGTATCGACTGCCACCGGGCCGAGGATGCGCATTCGGGTTCCCTGGGCGGCGAATGCCACCAGTGCCACACGCCCAACGGCTGGAGCCTGTGGCAATTCGATCACGCGGCGCAAACCGGCTTTGAACTTGCCGGCGCCCACCGGGGACTCACGTGCGACAGCTGTCACCGCGGCGAGAGCGCCAGCGATGTGGCCCACGAGTGCGCGGGTTGTCACGCGCAGCAGGACCGGCACGACGGGCGCTTCGGCGGCGACTGTGGCCGCTGTCACAGCGATGCATCCTTTGGAGATATTCAATGGCACAGGTAATTCAACGCGCCACCGGCCTGGTCCAGCTGGCGTTGCTGCTGCTGGCCTGCGCCTTCCTGGCCGGGCCCTTCCTGGCCGGGTCCGCCCAGGCCCGGGAGGCAGCGCCCACGCAACCCGCGTTCGACCATTTCACCACCGGCTTCGAACTGCGCGGCGCGCACCGCGACCTGCAGTGTGAGGAGTGCCACCAGGAGGGGCGTTTCGTCGGCACGCCGCGCGAATGCCAGATCTGCCACAGCCCGAACAGTTTCCTCGACGCCTCGTTTGCACCGCAGGACCACATTCCGACCACCGCCACCTGCGACAGCTGCCACACCACCTTCAACTGGCAGGAGGTGGTGCGCGTCGACCACAGCCAGCTGCCATCCAGCTGCGCCCTGTGCCACAACGGCCGCCTGGCCGAGGGCAAACCGGCGGATCATGTGCCCTCCGGCCCCCAGTGCCTGGACTGTCACTCGACCATGGCCTGGCTGCCTGCGGGCTTTGATCACAGCGGCATTACCGGCAATTGCCAGAGCTGCCACAACGGGACCTTCGCGGATGGCAAGCCGGCGCTGCACATCCCGACCAACCAGGACTGCGCGGACTGCCACGCGACCTTCGCCTGGCTGCCGGCCACATTCAGCCACGCCGGGGTGACCGGCAACTGCACCCAGTGCCACAACAACACCCTGGTTGAGGGCAAGCCCGCGGACCACCTGCCGACCAGCCAGGATTGCGTGGCGTGTCACTCGACCATGGCCTGGCTGCCGGCGACCTTCGATCACGCCGGCATCACCGGCAACTGCCAGAGCTGCCACAACGGCACAACCGCCGAGGGCAAGGCGGCGGACCATATTCCCACCAGCCAGGACTGCGTGGTGTGTCACTCGACCATGGCCTGGGTGCCGTCGAACTTCACCCACCAGGGCATCACCGGCAACTGCCAGAGCTGTCACAACGGTAACTTTGCCGAGGGCAAGGACGCGGGCCACATTCCCACCAGCCAGGACTGCGCCGTGTGCCACTCGTCTGTCGCCTGGGTGCCGGCGAACTTCACCCACCAGGGTATTACCGGCAACTGCCAGAGCTGTCACAACGGTAACTTTGCCGAGGGCAAGACTGCCGACCACCTGCCGACCAGCCAGGATTGCGCCGTGTGCCACTCGACCATGGCCTGGGAGCCGGCGAACTTCACCCACCAGGGCATTACCGGCAACTGCCGCAGCTGCCACAACGGCGACTTCGCCGACGGCAAGCCGGCCGACCACCTGCCGACCACCCAGGACTGCGCCGCCTGCCACTCGACCATGGCCTGGCTGCCGGCGACATTCGACCACCGCGGGATTACCGGCAATTGCCAGAGCTGCCACAACGGCAATGACGCCGAGGGCAAGCCGGCGGACCACCTGCCGACTACCCAGGACTGTGTTGCCTGTCACTCGACCATGGCCTGGCTGCCGGCGGGCTTCGACCACACTGGCATCACCGGCAACTGCCAGAGTTGCCACAACGGCAACGAGGCCGAGGGCAAGCCCGGCGACCACATCCCGACCACCGCGGACTGCGTCGCCTGTCACTCGACCATGGCCTGGCTGCCGGCGAGCTTTACCCACGACGGCATCACCGGCGGCTGTACCAGCTGCCACAACGGCACCACCGCCGAGGGCAAGCCAGGTGATCACCTGCCCACTACCCAGGAGTGCAACGTCTGCCACTCCACCATCGCCTGGGAACCGGCCAACTTCACCCACCAGGGCATCACCGGCAACTGCCAGAGCTGCCACAACGGCACCACGGCGGAGGGCAAGGACCCGGGGCACTTCCAGACCACCCGCGACTGCGGCTACTGCCACACGACCATGGCCTGGGAGCCGGATATCTTCAGCCATACCACGCCCAACTACCCGGGCGAGCACGCCCGCAACCTGGGCTGCACGGACTGCCACACCACCAACGCCGAGCTGATCCCGTGGCGCTTCGCCGCCTACCAGCCGGACTGCGCCGGCTGTCATGCCAATGACTACGAGCAGGACGAGCACAAGAAGCACGAGAATCCCGACCGCGACTACACCGTGTCGGAGCTGCGCGACTGCACCGGCGCCTGCCATATCTACACCGACGCGACGCTTACCCGTATCAAGGAAACGCGCTTCGGTGAACACCGTGTGGGGGACAGGGACTTTGACTAGCCAGCCTGCCGGCGGGAACTGCGCCCGCACTACCCTGGCCGCACTGCTGTGCTGCCTGCCCATGGCCCTGCTACTACCGGCCGCGGCCCGCGCCCAGGCGCCCGCCGCTGCAGCGGAAGCCGCCTGGGACAGCGAACGTGTCGACAGCGAGATGAAGCGCGCCGCCCAGTTGTACAGCGCGCGCGACTTCGCCGGCGCCTCGCAAATCTACTGGGAAGTCAGCCAGAACGCGCCGGCGGACCAGGCGGCCTGGGCCCTTGAGTTGTACGCGGTGTGCCAGGAGAAGCAGGGCCAGCGCGAGCAGGCGGTGGCGACCTACGACCTGTGGCTGCAGCGTTACGCCGGCAGCGAGGGCGAAGTGCGCGTGCAGCAGCGGCGCACTGCGCTGGTTACCGCGACTGCGGCGCCGCGTGCCAGCGGCCGTCGCGCCGAAAATCGCGATGAGCGCCAGCTCTACGGCAGCGCCTCGCTCATGTACCGCGGCCTGCGCCGCGAGATCGAGGACGGCGAGAGCGATACCCCGATGTCGTCGCTGTCCGGCGATGCCGACGTCTACCTGCGCGCCTCGACCGGCGGCTTCCTGTGGCGCGGCCGCGCCAGCGGCGGCTACCTCGCGGACGGCGCCGATGACGGTGATTCCCAGGGGCGTGTGCGCAACCTTTACGTCGGCGTGCAGCACGCGGACAGCGGCGCGGAACTGGTGCTCGGCCGTCAGCGCACCAGCGACAACGGAATCTACGGCTACCTCGACGGCGTCGAGATCAGCTACCCGGTACTGGACAACCTGACCCTGCGCCTGCTCGGCGGCGGCCTGGTTGGCAGCAGCCAGGATGCGCCGAGCAGCGACCACAAGGTATACAGCCTGGCGGCGGAGTACGAGCTCGTCGACCCGCGTATCAAGTTCACCGTCTACGGTATGGAGCAGACCTTCGAAGGGGTGACCGAGCGGCGCGCCCTGGGCGGCGAGTTCTCCTGGTTCAACGAGCGCTCCTACTACCTGCTCATCGCCGACTACGATATCGAGTTCCAGGAAGCCAATAACCTGATGTTCAACGGCAACTGGACCTTCGGCACCGCGACCAACGTGGCCCTGTCGCTGGGTTACCAGCGCAGCCCCTTCCTCAGCGCCAGCAACGCGCTGATCGGCCAGTACGAACTGGACCTCGACCAGGTGCTGGAGCGGCTGGGCCCGAACCAGGATATCTACGATGCAGCGCTCGAGCGCACCGCGCTGAGCCGCTACGCCTCGCTGGTGATCAACCAGCCGCTGGGCGAGGGGCTGCGTATGATCGGCGAGATCTTCCACTACGAACTCAGCGAACTGCCGCAATACGACCCGGCCTTTGAGGCGCCGGACAGCGACGCCAATACCACCTACGGCCTGCAGTTCATCAACGAGAAGACGCTGTTCGATAACGACGTGCTCAGCATCGGCGCTCGCTACACGGTCGGCGACTTCGCCGACAGCAGCGTGTTGTACCTCGACGAGAAGCTGCGCTTCGGCAACGGCGTCGACCTCACCCTGCGCCTGACCGCCGCCCAGCGCTCCCCCGAAGGTGGCGATCGCGATTCGTTCAATATCCGCCCGGGCCTGCGCCTGGACTGGTACCTGTCGCGGGACCTGTTGCTGGACTTCGAAGCCGGCTACGAGTACATGCAGCAGGATTTCGAGGTCATGGACTTCAAGGTGCACCAGGGCTACGTACTGATGGGCGTGCACCAGCGCTTCTGATGGCCGGGGGGCCCGGTCGGGCACCCCGCATTCACTTCCCGTGAATAACTGAGTTATAGTTCCCCCCGACGACAATCAGAACTATCCAGTCGGGTCGAGTATGGAAGATGGGGGCAAGCCGCGCCGTTCGTTCCTGAATGAGCTGCGCCGGCGCAAGGTGATCCGCACCTGTGTGCTGTACATCCTGCTGTGCTGGGGTGCATTGCAGGTGATCGACATCGTCGGTCCTGCGCTGGGCTTCGACGAGGACCTCATCTCCCGCTACCTGCTCTACGCCTCCGTGCTGGGTTTTCCCGTCACCTTCGCGCTGGCCTGGTTTTTCCAGGTGTCCTCCCGCGGTATCGTGCGTACCCGCAGCTTCGAGGAGCGACGCATCCTGAACAATGTCCCGCCGATCAACGACCGCCGCAGCCAGGGTGTCTCGGGCTTCCTCAAGCGCGGCGATGACGGCGAGGTGCAGTGGGTGATTTCCGCCGAGACCGGGCCGCTCAGCGGCCTGAGCTATGCGGTGCGCGATTCACTGGTGCTGGGGCGCGCGCTGGAGTGCGACCTGGCCATCGTCACGCCGCATGTGTCGCGCCAGCATGCGCGCATCGATGCCGACGACGGTCGGCTGTTTATCGAGGACCTCGGTTCCTCCAACGGCACCATGGTCAACGGCAAGCGGGCCGGCGGTCGGCAGCAGTTGCGCCACGACGATGAAATTCGCCTGCACGATATTATCTTCCGGGTGACCGAGCGCCTGTCGAAACCGCACAGTGAGCGCCAGGCCAGCGACCAGACGACGTTTATTCACGCGGCAGATCTCGAACGCGGCGACTGAACGGTTGGCCTTCCCCCGCTGTGCCGGCCGCGGCCTGGCGCAGCAACCGGACTAGCGCAGCATCCAGAACAGCGCGCCAACCACCATGATGGTCAGCATGACCCACACCAGGCGGTCGTGGCGTTTGCTGGTGCGCGCGCTTTCCTCGCTGAACTGTGCGTCTTCGCCGGGTTGCAGTGCGGGGAATGACTGCGCGTGGCCCGGGGCGGAAGCGGAGGCGCCGACGATAACAACCGTCACGTTATCGCGGCCGCCGGCATCCAGCGCCGCCTTGACCAGTGCCTGGCCCTGCGCCTGCGGCGTGGCGTGTTCGCGCAGCAACTGGGTGATCTGCGCATCCGACAATTCGTCGGTGAGCCCGTCGCTGCACAGCAGGATCTGTTCGCCGCGGTGCATCTCGCCGCGCACCCGTTCGGGGTTGACCTGGATGCTGTCGGAAACACCCAGCGACTGGCTCAGCACGTTGCGCTCCGGGTGCTGCGCCGCCTGTTCCGGGGTGATTGCGCCGCGCGCGAGCATTTCGCTGACCGGGTTGTGGTCGCGGGTCAGCTGGCGCAGCTTCTCGCCGTCGAACAGGTAGGCGCGACTGTCGCCGACCCAGGCGATCTCGAAGTCGTTGTCCTCGAGGTGCATGGCGACCACGGTGGAGCCCATATTGCTCGACGGGCGCTTGGCGATTTCGTTGAGGATTTCCTGGTGGGAATGACGGATGGCATCGACCAGCAACTCGCCGGCGGCGAGGTCGCGCACCAGGGTGTCGCGGACGATGGCCGATGCGATTTCACCGTTGGCGTGACCGCCGACGCCATCGGCGACCAGCCACAGGCCACGATCAGCGTCTGCCTCGAAGCTGTCTTCGTTGTGGCTGCGTTTGTGTCCGGGGTGGCTGTCAGCGAAGAATGCGGTCATTCAATATTCTGGTTTTGATCGCGGGCAAATCCGTCTGAGTCTGAGTTTATACCAAGTTAACGCACTGTATCGCGACTTTTTCACAGCCTGCCCGTAATTGAGTGTAAGATGCGATCTGACTATGCTAGGGGGCGCTGGCTTAAGTCGAAAACACAATGGCGGACTTCGAACTACCTGGATACGAGCTGTACGAGCGTTTGGGGCGCGGTGGTATGGCCACCGTGTACCGCGCCCTGCACCTCAATCTCGACCGCGAAGTGGCGATCAAGGTAATGGATCCCGCCATGAACGCCGACGAGACGTTTTCCGAGCGCTTCATTCGCGAAGCGCGCATCTCCGCGCGCCTGATCCACCCGCACATCCTGCAGATCTACGACGTCAACACCCACAACGGCCTCAACTACATTGCCATGGAGTTGTTGCCCGGCGGTGAACTGGCGGACTTCATCCACGGCGAAATGCCGCAGCGGCAGATCTATACCCTGCTGCGGCAGATGACCGAGGCGCTCGATTACGCCGCCGGCCGCGGCTATGTACACCGCGACATCAAGCCCAGCAACATCATGCTGCGCAGTGCCGAGGAATTCGTGCTGGCGGACTTCGGTATCGCCCGCGCGGCGAATTCCGGCACGCAGATGACGCAGACCGGGCTGATGGTCGGCACGCCCAGCTACATGAGTCCGGAGCAGGCCAAGGGCGAGGAAGTCGACGGTCGCTCGGACCTCTACGCGCTGGGCGTGCTCACCTACGAGATGCTCACCAAGGAACTGCCCTACGAGTCCGACTCCGCGGTCACCACCGCGGTGAAGCACCTCACCGAGGCCATTCCTACGCTGCCCGAGTCGTTGTCTGCCTACCAGCCGTTTATCGACAAGGCGCTGGCGAAAGCTGCGGAGGAGCGCTTCCAGACTGGCGCCGAGTTTTACCGCGCGTTCATGGAAGCCAGCGCGGACTTCGACGACGACCAGGTACTGACGCCCGCGGCGCCGCCCAAACCACAGCGCAATTCGCGCGCCAGCGAGAGCGTCGCCGAACGCACTTCGCTGGCGGGCGCGGATTCCACGCGTCTCAGCCAGTCGTCATCGCCGGCGCTGTCGGGATCCTCGCGCCCCTACCGCCTGGAGAACAGCCAGCAGGGTGAGGGCCCGGGCAGCAGCCAGCAGCGCGAGCGCCTGGTCAGCGGCACCTTCGAGCGCGGGGGGCGCAAGGCGCGCAAGTCCTCAAGTGCATGGGTGGCGATTGTCATCATACTGGTGGCGGCGGGCGGCGGCGGACTGTTCTGGTGGCAGACGCAGCGCGATTCCGCGTCCAGCGCGGTTGAAAACCAGCGCGCCATTACCTCGGAACTGGCGCAGGCCTACAGCGCCATGAACCGCGATGAACTGGTGGCTGCCGCCAACGCCTTCCAACTGGTGTTGTCCATGGACGCGCAGAACAGCGCGGCCCAGCAGGGCATGGCGGAAATCGAACGTCTGTTCCCCGGCGTCATCGAGGCGGCACTGGCCAGCGGCGACACCGCGGCGGCGGGGCGCCTGGTGGACGAGTTCAGCGATTATTTCGCAGGTTCTGCCGAGTTGGAGCGCCTGCGTTCCGAGTTCGGCCTGGCGACTGAAGAAAACAAACTGGCGGCGGCGCGCGAGGAACGCCTGCGGCAGCAACTGGCCGCTGCGGACCAGCACCTGGAGGCGGGCGACCTCGACCAGGCCGACGATCTGCTGCAGCAGGCCGCTGCCCTCGACCCGCAGGCCCCCGGCCTCGCCGAGCGCCAGCAGGCGCTGGCGGATGCGCGCGCACGCAGCTCTGCCTATGAAGAGCGTTGGGCCGGTTACAGCGATGAACAGCGCATCGCGTTCGTCGCGGCCATCGAGCGCGCTGACAGCGCGCTGGACGCCGGCGAACTGGATGCCGCGTCCCGGGCGCTGGCAGATGCCGCCGCCATCGCCCCGGACATGCCCGAGGCCGCGCCGCGCCAGGAACGGCTGGATGCAGCGCTCGCCGCGCATGACGCTGCGTTGGCGGAACAGCGTTCACAGCTCGACACGCAGTTGGACCAGGCCGAGGCCGCCGTGGCCAGTAACCCCGGCCGGGCCGCAGAGCTGTTCCGCGAGATCGCCGCCGAGCACCCGGACGAGCCGCGTGTGGCCCGCGGATTCGCGGCCATCGCCGGCCAGTCGCTGGAGCAGGCTCGCAGCGCCGCCGCCCAGGGTGATTTCGACGCGGCGCGCAGCGCCCTGGCGCGCGGCGAGGAACTGGTGCCCGGCAACGCGGACCTCGCTGCCTATGCGCAGAAACTACCCGGGCTGGAGAGCGCCTGGCAGCAGCGCGAAGCGGCCCTGGCCGCGGAACGCGAGGCGCTCAAGGCCGCGCTGCAGGAAGTAGAAGACGCGGTGAGTTCGGCGCAGCGCGCGGTCAGCGACGGCGACCTGGTGCAGGCGCAGTCCGCCTTCGACGAATTGAAGAACAGTAATCCCGACCTGCCCTCGCTGCAGTCGCTGGGCGAGGACCTGCGCGCGGCCTATGCCAGCTCGGCGCGCGCGCAGGCCGCCGAGAACGAGTTCGAGGATGCGGTCAAGCTGGTCGACCTCGGCGCCGAGCACTTCCCCGACGATCCGCGCTGGAGCGCCCTGCGCAGCGAGATCGAGGACGCCCGGGCCAGCGCGCGCCGGCGCCTGGGCGTGTACTGAAACACGCGCAAGCGGCGCGCGCTCTGGTAGACTGCCGCTATGTTGTCCCCACGGAGCTGACATGACCATCACCGCGACTGCCCGGCCGCTGCGCCCGCTGTACCGGCTTTTCCTGCTCGTGCTCGGCGCGCTGCTGCCACTGGCCCAGGCGCAGGCGCAGTTTACGCCGCCGCAGAATCTGGACCCCGCCAGCGGCGTTATCCGCCTGGGCAGCAGTTACCAGAGCGACGCCTGGCTGGTCTACACCTACGACATCGACGCCAGCGGCGTACCGGCAGACGTGGTCATCCAGAGCTCCAACGGTGTCCTCGAAGTGGAGCAGGCGGTGCTGGAACAGGTCAACGCGATGCGCTTCAAGCCGGCCATGCGCGGCGGGCAGCCGGTGCGGGTCAGCGCCGACCCGGTGGTGTTCACCTGGATTCTCGACAAGCCGCGCGAGATGAGCCCGCGCTTCGACGAGCTGTACCGCCAGGCCTGGGATTTCTACGCGCAGGAGGACTACGACGCCGCCTTTGATATCGCGGTGCAGCTGAAGAACTATCCCGGGCGCAACGCGCTGGAGGAAGTGAAGTTCCAGATTCTCGCTGCCTCCCTGGCCAGTCGCTGGAAGGACGAGGCCGCGGAAATGCAGCACCTGTCGCGGGTGGTGGAACTGCAGTCGCTGGCCCTGGACAACAACTTCCGCAACACCTATGTGCCGGATGACCAGTACCTGAAGATCCTCAACCGTATTCTCGAGCTGCAACTGGCGCGCATGATGCTTGCCGATGCCGGGAACACCCTGGACGATATGCAGACGCTGGGGCGCGGCACGCCGATCGTGCAGGAGGCGAGCGCGCACTACCAGCAGGTGGAGCAGGCTTTCCACGCCCGCGACGATGTGGTCGTGGCCGGTGAGCTGGTGCCCCTGTACCGCGACGGCCCGGGTTCCTGGAAGAGCGGGCTGAGCCGTGCGCAGTTCTCGATTTCCGACGTGCGCGGGCAGATCAGTTCAGTGTTCCTGGTGTGCGCCGAGTACGAGCGCTCCCTGCGCTATCCCGCCCGCGAGCCGTGGCAGATTCCCGCCGGCTGGACGCAGTGCAAGATCGATGTGGCGGGGAAGGCGGGTACGCGTTTCCGGCTGCACCAGCACGCGCCGTCGAACTAGGCGCGCGGCGCAGCCGGGCGCTATTCAGGCGCTCAACAGCTCGCGCACGCGCTCGCGGAAGCCGCGGCTGACTTTCAACTGGGCGCCGCCCTCCAGGGAGAGCATGAACTCGCCGTTGCCCAGGGTCTGGGCGCCGCTGATGAAGTCCTTGTTGACGATGGTCGAGCGGTGGATGCGCAGGAACTGGCTGGGGTTCAGCATCTTCTCCAGCTCCTTCATGGTGATGCGCATGATGTGGGTCTCGCCGCCGGCGTGGATGCACATGTAGTCGCCGGCCGCGTCCACCCAATGGATGTCGGCGGTGCGAATCAGGTGAATGTCGCTGCCGTCCTTGATCACCAGCTTGTCCGGCCAGCCGCTGGCCGGCGTTCCGTTCTGCACCATCTCCTCGATGGTGCTGGCGCTGGCTCCGGTCATGCCCATCATCAGTTCCATCAGCCGCTGCTTGGCGCGCTCGGATTCCTCCTGGCGGTGGTGGGCGACCGCGCGCTCGATGGCCTCGTGCAGGCGGTCGTCGTCGATCGGCTTGAGCACGTAGTCCACCGCGTGCACCTTGAAGGCGTCCACCGCGTACTGGTCGAAGGCGGTGACGAAGATCACCATGGGCATGTGATCGGCCTGCAGCTTGCGCACCACCTCGAAGCCGTCGATCCCCGGCATCTGGATATCCAGGAACACCAGGTCCGGCGAGTGCTCGGCGATGGCGTCCAGCGCCTGCTGGCCATTGGCACACTCGGCGATCACGTCCACGCCGGGGATCTGCTGCAGGCGCAGTGCCAGGCCGCGGCGCGCGAGGGATTCGTCGTCGACAATAATAGTCTTCATACGGTTCATGACAGATTGCTGTCGGTTTCCAGGGGTATGCATATGGTTATAGTCAATCCGTGGGGATCTGTATCGCTGAGTTCAAAGGTCTGTTTGTCGCCGTAGAGCACCTGCAGGCGGTCGCGACAGTTGGCCAGGCCCACGCTGCCGCCCTTGCGTGACAGGCCGAGGTTGAGGTCGATACCCGGGCCGTCGTCGATCACGTTCAGGCACAGGACCCCGTCCTTGCGCGCGCAGGCACGGATGGTAATGGTGCCGCCGTTGATCGCCTTGGCGATGGCGTACTTGATCGAGTTCTCCACCAGCGGTTGCAGCAGGAGGCTGGGCATCAGGGCGTCGCGTGCGGTGTCGTCGATCTCGAAGTTGAGCTTGAGGCGGTCGTCGAAGCGCACCTTCTCGATGTCCAGGTACAGGCGCAGGGCCTCGACTTCCTCCGCCACGCTGACCTTGGCCATGGGGTCGTTGTCCAGCGTGTAGCGCAGGAAACGGCTCAGCCGGGTGACCATGACATTGGCCAGCTGGTTGTCCTTGTCCAGGATCAGCGTGGAAATGGCATTGAGCGTGTTGAACAGGAAGTGCGGGTTGAGCTGGTAGCGCAGCATCTTCAGCTGCGCCTCGTGGGCCATGGACAGGGCCGCCAGGCTGCGCTGCTTCTCCTCCTGCACCAGCATGTAGTTCTTGATGCCGAAGTACAGGGTGCTCCACACGAACATCACCCAGAAGGCGGAGATCGCCCCCTCGAAGTGGGACAGCAGCATGGAGACGCCTTCCGCGCCCTTGTCGCGGACCTCGTCCGGGAACACGGTGGAGAACACCGTGCCGCGAATCGACATCCACACCAGGCCAGCGGCGTAGGAACCGGCGACGATGGCGGCGATGCGCCGCGGCAGCGACATATCGCACATGTGCCGGTAGAGCATGCGCAGGGCCAGGGTCAGCAGCATGCCGATGGTGGCGATGAACGGCGGGTACCAGGTGTAGTTGTCGGGCGGGCTCGCCCACATGATCACGCCGAGGTAGAACGACATCGCCCACGCGCTCCAGCCCGCAAACTGCAGGGCCCAGAACAGGTGGCGCTTGTCTTTGAGCATTTCTTGCATATCCATCGAACTATTATACGGATAAGTTGCATTGCGCCGCGCCCATTCGTCGCGGCGGGCGTGCAGTTGGTCTCAGACGGGGCTTATGGCGGGACTTTTTTCGCGGCGCTGCTGGGCCTGCCACAGCCCGGCGTAGGCGCCGTCCAGCGCCAGCAGTTCCGGGTGGGTGCCGCTCTCGACGACGCGGCCGGCGTCCAGCACCACGATGCGGTCGGCGTCGACCACCGTGGACAGGCGGTGGGCGATGACCAGCGAGGTGTGGCCGCGGGAGATCTCGCGCAGGGCCTGCAAAATGGCCTGTTCCGCGTGGCTGTCCAGGGACGAGGTGGCCTCGTCGAAGACCATGATCGGCGGGCGCTTGAGGATGGTACGGGCGATCGACACGCGCTGCTTCTCGCCGCCGGAGAGCTTCAGGCCGCGCTCGCCGACCAGGGTGTCGCCGCCGCGGGGCAGGGCGGCGATGAACTGGTCCAGGTGGGCCAGGCGGATGGCCTCGGCGACGTCGTCGTCACTGGCCTGCGGGTTGCCGTAGCGCACGTTCTCGGTGATCGTGTCGTTGAACAGCACCGTGTCCTGGGGGACGATGCCGATGGCGCCGCGCAGGCTGGCCTGGTTAACCCCGGCGATGTCCTGGCCGTCGATCTCGATACGTCCCGCCTGCGGGTCATAGAAGCGGAACAGCAGCTTGACCAGGGTCGACTTGCCCGAGCCGCTGGCGCCGACCACCGCGACTTTCTCGCCGGGGCGCAGCTCCAGGCTAACCCCATGCAGGATCTGCCGCTCCGGCGAGTAGCCGAAATCCACGTCGACAAAGCGAATACCGCCCCCGCGCATGACCAGGTCCGGCGCGCCCGGGCGATCCACCACCTGCGGGCGTACCGCCATCAACTCGAACATCTTCTCGATATTGGCCATCGAGCCCTTGATCTCGCGGAACACGAAACCGAGGAAGCCCAGCGGCAGGAATAGCTGGATCATGAACTGGTTGATCAGGATGAAGTCGCCGAGGGTGATCTCGCCGTCCTTCACCTGCCAGGCGGCGAGGCCGATCATGGCGGTCTGGGCGAGGGCGATGATCAGTGCCTGGCCACCGTTGAGGGCGAACAGCGACAGCCGGTTGCGCCGCCGCGCCAGCTCCCAGCGCTCCAGTTCGTGGTCGTAGCGGCGCGCCTCGAAGTCCTCATTGGTGAAGTATTTCACCGTCTCGAAATTGAGCAGGCTATCCACCGCGCGGGTGTTGCTGGCGGAGTCCGCCTCGTTCATCTCGCGCACGAACTGGGTGCGCCACTCGGTGGCGCGCAGGGAGAACAGGCCGTAGGCGAGCACCGCGGCCAGGGTGATCACGGCGAAGGACGGTCCGTAGTTGAACAGCAAAATGCCCACCACCATGCTGATCTCGAACAGGGTGGGCGCGATGTTGAACACGAAAAAGCGCAGCAGGAAGCTGATGCCGGTGACGCCGCGCTCGATATCCCGCGCCAGGCCGCCGGTGCGCCTCCCGAGGTGGTATTCCAGGTCCAGGGCGTGCACGTGACGGAACACCTGCAGGCCGACCCGGCGCATGGCGCGCTCGGTGACACGGCCGAAGATCGTGTCGCGCAGCTCGCCGAAAAACACGTTGGCGAAACGCGCGGCGCCGTAGGCCAGCACCAGCCCCAACAGCAGCGCAGGTGCCAGCTCGGCCAGTGCCGCCCCGTCCAGTGAGTCCACCAGGTGCTTGAGCAGGAACGGGATGAGCAGCACCGCCGCCTTGGCCGCCACCAGGCAGGCCAGTGCCAGCAGTACCCGGTAGGGCGACTCCAGCAGGTAGGGAACGAGGTGTTTGAGAATCCGCCAGTTGATCCTGGCGTCGGGGTCGGTCACGGAGTGGGGATGTGGGCGCATCGGCGAATTCTACGCCTTTGCGCCGCGGCGGTCAGTTCACGATGTGACCCTTGCCGCCGTGACAACCCCCCGGAGCCTGTTCAGAAGCTGACCACGCTGCTGCCTGTACAGATCGTGTTGACGTAAGTACCGCCGGAGGGTTCGCGCACGATGGCGGTGAACCCCACGCTGCCGCCGGGCAGCAGTCCGCCCAGGGTATCCGGGTACAGGGAGTAGGGGGGCAGCAGGGTCGCGTCCAGGCGGATCACGCCCATCTTGGGCACCGTGCGCTGCTCGCGCTGGCTGTAGGCCCAGCCGGCATTGGTCGGGTAGTCGACCTTGAGGATCAGCGTCGGGCTGAACCAGCCGCCGGGGTAGCCGGGCACACGGCTCACCCGGACGTCGAAGGGCTGGCCGGGAGTCACGGTATCCGGTGTGAAAATCGTACATTCCGCGGCCTGGGTGGAGGGTGCGAGCAGTGCGGCCGCCAGGGCCAGTGGGGCGAGGCGTGCTGGTGGAAACAGGTGTCTGGTTGTCATGGGAGTACCCTGCGATTGGATAGGCAGGGCTACGGTAGCGCGACTAGCTTAAGCGCGGGTTAACGCGCACATTGGTTGTAGATGACCGCGGATGGGCCGGTGCCTGGCCAGTCCCCGGGTCAGGCGCGCGCCATCTTGCGCCGCAAAAAGGCGATCTGCGCCGCCAGCGGCAGGTCCTTTGGGCACAGGTCCTCGCAGCCGAGCAGGGTCATGCAGCCGAACACGCCGTCCTCGTCGCCGACCAGTTCGTAGTAGTCCGCGTCCTCGCGGGTGTCGCGTGGGTCCAGGCGGAAGCGGGCCACCTGGTTCAGGCCCACGGCGCCGACGAAGTTCTCGCGCATCTGCGCCGTGCCGCAGGCGGCGATACAGCAGCCGCACTCGATACAGCGCTCCAGTTCGTAGATCTCCCGGGCCAGTGCCGGGTCCATCGGCGCCTCGACCTGTGCCAGATTGTGATCCGCCAGGCCGGCGTCGTGCACCCAGGTCTCCAGCCGCTCGGACATGCCGCGCATCCACTTGCCGGTGTTTACCGACAGGTCGGCGATCAGCTCGAAACCCGGCAGCGGCGCCAGGGTGATGGTGTCCGGCAGGTCGCGGGTGAGGGTGCGGCAGGCCAGGCCCGGGCGGCCGTTGATCAGCATGCCGCAGCTGCCGCAGATGCCGGCGCGGCAGACGAAATCGAAGCTCAGCGAGGCGTCCTGCTCCTCGCGCAGCAGGCTGAGGGCGACGAACAGGGTCATCGCCTCCGCCTCCTCGAGGCGGAAGTCCTGCCACTCGGGGGTCTGCTCCGGTTCGGCCGGGTTGCAGCGCAGCACGCGGATGGTCAGTTCGCGCACCGCGCGCGTCGGAATCTCGCTCACGGGGCGTCTCCCAGGCGTTGGTTGCGCGCCTGCAGCCCGGCGGGCAGCAGGTGCAGGAAGGGCATCAGCAGTTGCTGGCGGGCGTGGCGGTCCAGTTCGCCCGCGGCGGCCAGGGCCTGCTCCAGCTGCGCCTGGCGCGTGGCGGTGTCCGGGTGCTCGATAAAGTCGCGGGCGCCGTAGCCGCGCCAGCCCGGGGGCAGTTCCATGCCCATCACGTCCAGCGCTTCGTAGTCGAGCTGCGGCGTTTCGGCGTCATCGCCGGGCCAGCGCGCCAGGGTGCGGCACAGCCATTTCTGGTCGTCGCGCCGCGGGAAGTCATCGCGGTAGTGGGCACCGCGGCTCTCCTCGCGGGCCAGGGCGCCGCTGGCGACGCACAGGGCCAGCTTGAGCATGCGCGGCAGGCGATAGGCGGCGACCAGTTCCGGGTTGGGGCCGCGTGCCTGGCTGCGCAGACCGACATTGGCCGAGCGCTGCAGCAGGTCGCGCAGGGTATTCACCGCCTGCTGCAGCTTGTCGCCGTGACGGAAGATGCCGACGTTGGCGGTCATGGTCTCCTGCATCAGCCGCGTGAGTTCCACCGCGCTCTCGCCGCCGCTGTTGCCGGCGATGGCGGCCAGCTTGTTCGCCTCGCGCCGGTGGAATTCCTCCGCCAGGGTGGTGGATACGGTCAGCGCCCCCTCGGGCGAGGCGCAGAAATCGGCGATCGCCTCGCCGGCGATCATCCCGGCCACCACGGTCTCCGCCACCGAGTTGCCGCCCAGGCGGTTGAAGCCGTGCATGTCCCAGCAGGCCGCCTCGCCCACCGCGAACAGGCCGCGCAGGGTGGGGCTGTGGCAGTGCGGGTCGGTGCGCACGCCGCCCATCGAGTAGTGCTGCGCCGGGCGCACCGGGATCAGCTCGCGCGCCGGGTCGATGCCGAGGAAGTACTGGCAGATCTCCTGCACCTCGCGCAGTTGGGTGTTGATATGCGCCTCGCCCAGCAGGCGGATATCCAGCCACAGGTGTTCGCCGAAGCGACTACTGGCTGCGTGGCCGGCGGCGATGTGCTCCTCCATGCGCCGGCTGACCACGTCGCGCGAGGCCAGCTCGGCCTTTTCCGGCTCGTAGCCGGGCATGAAGCGCTCGCCGGCGCCGTCCAGCAGCAGGCCGCCATCGCCGCGACAGCCCTCGGTGACCAGGATGCCGGCGGGGAAGATCCCGGTGGGGTGGAACTGCACGGCCTCCATGTTGCCCAGCGCCGCGCGCCCGGTCTCCAGGGCGATGGCCGCGCCCATGCCCTCATTGATGATGGCGTTGGTGGAGACCCGGTAGATGCGGCCGAAGCCGCCAGTGGCAATACAGGTGGCCCGCGCCAGGTAGGCGACCAGCTCGCCGCTCATCAGGTTGCGCACGATGGCGCCGCAGCAGCGCTCGCCGTCGTGGATCAGGGCCACGGCCTCCATGCGCTCGTGCACCGGGATGCCGGCGGCGATGGCCTGGTTGCTCATGGTGTAGAGCATGGCGTGGCCGGTGCCGTCGGAAACGTAGCAGGCGCGCCACTTGGCGGTGCCGCCGAAGTTGCGGCTGGTGATCAGGCCGTGGGCGGCGTCCGCCTCGCTCACTGTCTGTTTCTGGCCGTTGACGGTGATGCTGTGCTCGCCGCGCTCGACCCGGCTCCAGGGCACGCCCCAGGCGGCGAGTTCGCGGATCGCCTTGGGCGCGGTGTGGGCGAACATGCGCACCACCTGCTGGTCCGCGCCCCAGTCCGAGCCGCGCACGGTGTCGGCGAAGTGCAGGTCCTCGTTGTCGCCCTGCGCGCCGCGGCAGTTGCCGAGGCTGGCCTGCATGCCGCCCTGGGCGGCGGCCGAGTGCGAACGCTTGGCCGGCACCAGGCTGATGATCGTCACTTCCAGGCCGCGCCGGCGCGCGCCGATGGCCGCGCGTTGCCCGGCGAGGCCGCCGCCGATCACCAGAACATCGGTGTGCAAGATACGCATGTCACTCCCTCTCCCAGCTCGGCGTGTAGCGCTCGCCCTTGTAGGGCGCGTGTTCGGCGCCCAGGCGCATGTAGGTGACCAGCGACGCGGTGCCCAGGCACAGGAAGAAAGCCAGCGCGCTGACCATGAGCAGGCGGGCGCGGCCGCGCCAGCGGTCGGTGGTCGCGGCGCTGAACGGACCCCATTTCATGGCCAGGCGGTACACGCCGATCGCCGCGTGCAGGTGCACGGTGAGCAGCAGCGGGGCGTACAGCAGCCAGTAGTGGTCGCTCCAGATACGGTCGGCGGAGGCGTAGGGGCCGATGTCCTCGGGCTGCAGCATCATCTGCGACAGGTGTGCGGCTGCGAGGAAGAACAGGAAGAAGCCGGTGATTACCTGCACGTACCACAGGGTGCTGTCCCAGTGGCGCATGCGGCCCAGGTGACCGTGCAATTCGCGGTACTGGCGCCAGGTGGCGGGGAACTTGCGCAGGGCGAGCAGGGCGTGCAGCGCGATCAGCATGAGTACCGTGCCGCCGGCGATGCTGACCAGTTCCGGGTGGGGTTCGCTGAGCAGGGGCTGGCCCTCAAACGCCTTCGCCACCAGGTACATGGCGTCGTGGCCGAGCAGGATGCTCGACTCGAAGAACATGTGTCCCCAGATGAACAGAACGAGCAACAGGCCGCTTGCGCTTTGCAATACGTCCACGCGCGCAGGCCAGCGATTGACGGAAGGTCGCATAGGGTAGGTTTCCACCGGGATGACTTTCAGTGTAGCCGAAGCCCGGCCGGCTGGACCATACCCGAATCGTGGCGGCGCGCGCATCGCGGTGAGCGGCGGGCTTGGGTATAATCCTGGGTCGTTTTAGCCACCGCGCACAGGGTGCAGTGCATGTCCGACCAGGATCTGATTCCAGTTCGCCAGGTCTCCAGCGGCGAGAAATTCGTCAACGACCGCGGTATCACCGCCATCAAGGACGGCATCAAGGCCAGCTCCGCGGGCGCCGCGGGCCTGCGCAAGCCCGAGTGGCTGCGCGTGCGCATCAAGGGCGGTGAAACCTTCGAGAAGGTCAACGCCATCGTCCACGAGCACCGCCTCGCCACGGTCTGCGAGGAAGCCAAGTGCCCGAACATGAGCGAGTGCTGGAGCTCGGGCACCGCGACCATCATGCTGATGGGCGACGTCTGCACCCGCGCCTGCCGCTTCTGCGCCGTCAACACCGGCAACCCCAGGGGCTGGCTGGACGCCGAGGAACCCGCAAACACCGCCCGCTCGGTGGAGCTCATGGGCCTCAAGTACGTGGTGCTGACCTCGGTCAACCGCGACGACCTGCCCGACGGCGGCGCCGGCCACTACGCGAGCTGTGTGCGCGAGGTAAAGGCGCGCAACCCGCAGACCGCGGTGGAAGCGCTGACCCCGGATTTCCTCGGTGTACTGACGGACGTGGAAACCGTGGTGGATTCGGGTATCGAGGTGTTTGCGCAGAACGTGGAGACGGTGCGCCGCCTGACCCACCCGGTGCGCGACCCGCGCGCCTCCTACGAACAGACCCTCGACGTGCTGGCCCACGCCAAGCGCTACCGCCCTGATGTCCTGACCAAGACCAGCCTGATGCTGGGCCTGGGTGAGACGGAGGACGAGATCGTCGAGTGCATGGATGACCTGTGCGCGGCGAACGTCGATATCCTCACCTTCGGCCAGTACCTGCAGCCGACCCGGCACCACTACCCCATCGACCGCTACGTCACCCCCGAGGAGTTCGACAAATACCGCCGCTGGGGCCTGGACAAGGGTTTCCTGGAAGTGGTCTCGGGTGTGTTCGTGCGCTCGAGCTACCGTGCCGAGCAGGTCCTGCAGAAGAACAATGTCGGCCTCGGCGAGTAGAAAGAAAAAGGGGTCAGAGGCTCTGACCCCTTTTTCTTTTTTCTCCGTTCGGTAACGCTGGGCGGGTAATCTGCCACCATGATCGCCGATATCACCCGCGCACTGTTCGCCCAGGCCCCGCAGGAAACCCTCTACCACTACACTTCGCTCAGCGGCCTGCTGGGGATTGTCGGTAGCGGCGAGTTGCGCGCCTCCGACATCCGCTACATGAACGACTCTGCCGAGCTGCGCCACACCCTGGACCTCGTCGCCAGCCACCTGTCGCAGCGCATTCTCGCCGGGGTCGACAACCCGACCCTGCTCAACCAGTTGCTGGAGTGGCTCACCCACCGTATTGCCAGTGGGCCGATGATCTTCGGCGCCTCGTTTCGCGCCAACGGCAACCTGCTCAGCCAGTGGCGTGGTTACAGTGTGCACGGGAAGGGCGTCAGTTTGGGCTTTGCCCCGGGGTTTATCGCAGAGCGCGCTGCCAGCCAGGGCTTCCAGGTGGGGCGCTGCCTGTACGGTGAGGACGAGCAGCGGCAGTTGATCGAGCGCGTGGTCGACGCCATCGAGGCGCTCGCCGCGCAGATGCCGGAAGCGGCGCAACACCGCGATTGGTCGCCGGTGTTCGAGCGCGCGGAGGAGGACCTGCTGCGCATGGCGGCGGTGCTCAAGCACCCGTCCTTCGAGGAGGAGCAGGAGTGGCGCATCGTCTCGCCCGCCATCGAGGATTGCGGCGAGGCCCCGGTGAGCTTCCGCGAGGGGCGCTCGTCCCTGGTGCCCTTCTTCCGCTTCGACCTGCGCTCGCCGGGACGCGGGCAACTCGAACTCGAGCATGTCTACCTCGGGCCCACCGGCAACCACGAGTTGTCGCTGAAATCCCTGGACCTCTACCTGCAGTGCGAGGGTGCCGCGCCGCGCCGCGGCATCGACTATTGCCAGATTCCCTACCGCCAGCGCTGATCCAGGCGCTGCCCGACGTGCCGGTGCTGGGCCAGTCCCTCGCCGGGGTCAGCGTGCTGCGCCTGGACCGCCTGGGCGGCGCCGCACCGGGCAACAAGGCGTTCAAGCTGCGCTACATCCTCGCCCGGGCACAGGCCCAAGGGCTGCGCAGGGTGCTCAGCTTTGGCGGCGCCTGGTCCAACCACCTGCACGCCCTGGCCGCGGTGGGTGCCGAACTGGGGCTGGAGACCATCGGTGTCGTGCGCGGCGGCGAGACCCCCACGGCCATGCTGGACGACGCCCAGGGTTGGGGAATGCAGCTTCTCCCGGTTTCGCGCGAGGACTACCGGCGCCGTCACGATGTCGCCTACCAGCGGGAACTGGCGCAAATGCACGGCCCCTGCCTGGTAATTCCCGAAGGTGGCGCCAGCGCCGAGGGGGTGCTGGGCTGCCGCGAGATCGCCGCGCTGCCCGGCGTCGATGATCCCCGCTGGCGTCGAGTGGTGGTCGCCGTGGGTACCGGCACCACCCTGGCGGGTCTGGCGGCGGGCCTTTCCCGGGTGGGCGAGGTGGTCGGTGTCGCGGCGATCAGGGGCGGGGACGATCTCGCACCGCGCGTGCGAGAGGCACTGGCGGCCATAGCCGCACAGGCCGGTGTACCCTGGCACATCGAACACGGTTTTCACTGCGGTGGTTTCGCGCGTGCGGACGCGCAGTTACGGGCTTTTATTCCCGCCTTCGAACACGCCACGGGGGTGCCGCTGGAGCCGGTCTACACCGGCAAGTTGCTGCTGGCGATTCACGCACAGCTCGCCGCCGGGCACTGGTCACCCGGCGACGAGATTCTGGCGATACACAGCGGTGGGTTGCAGGGCCGGCGCGGCTATGCCTGGCTCGACCCCTGGCCCTGATTCAAACCCCGATGGCCGGGCCGCGGCAGGATTGCGGAGCGGCCGCGGCCGGCGGGGGTCGGCCCTCAGTCGAACAGCGAGGGCCGGAAGCGGCTGGCCAGGGCCGGCATGCGCGCGTGCTGGATCTCGGTGAACTCGATCATGCAGGAGTCGATCGAGTAATCCATAAAGTTGAACACCGGGTCGTTGCCGGGGCGGGTGGGGCAGGTGTCGTTGCCCACCGGGCAGCCGCTGGAGGGCGAGCGCTGGGCCGGGGTGTCGCGCACGATGTCGCCCAGTCCCTGGCAGCCGCCCTGGAAGGTGTGGTACAGGCCCAGGTAGTGGCCGACCTCGTGGGTGGCGGTATCGCCCAGGTTGTAGGGCACCGCGCTGCCGCCGGGCAGTGATTCGTTCAGCACCACCACACCGTGGCGGTAGTCGTCCTCCGGGTAGTACCAGGGGAAGGTCGCCCAGCCGAGCAGGCCGCCGGACAGGCGTGTGGCGTACATGTTGAAGACGTTGGCCGGGTCCACCGCCAGGGCCTGTTTCATCTGCTGCTCGGCGACCGAGCCATTGCCGATGTTGTACCAGCTGTCGTTGCTCACGCGGTTGACGCTGGACAGGGCGAATTGGATGCCCGAGGGGGCGAAGGCCGCGTTCAGCACATCGATCTGGTCGTCGATCTGGCCGTCGCTGACGAAACCGGCGCCGAGGGAGGAGGTGATGACGTGGAATACCACGGGGATCGTGGTCACCGCGGCCTGGCTGACGCGGCCACGGGTCTGCTCCAGCACCTCGTAGTACTCCCTGGGCGCCGGACCGTCCGCCACGCCGCAACGCCGGCCTTCCACCTGTCGGCCGTCGATGTCGGTAAAGGTAATGCGCTCGTCGGCGCCGGCCAGCGATGGTGCAAGAACAGCGGATACAGCCATTGCGCAGGCAAGGGCCCGAAGGGGTGTCTTCATGGGGTGATTCCTTCTGGTTGTAAAGCGTTGTCGTGGTGCCCGGACGGGCGCCCGCTATTGATCGGGAATCAAAAGTATAGCAACGGGGATTGTGGCTGCCAGAAATTTGCACTGGCGGAGGGGAGAATCACCCACCGGCGCGCGGTGTCGCCGGTGGGGAGCAGGGAAATCAGGCGCGGCGCCTGCCCAGGCGGCGACCGCCGAACAGGGCCAGCAGGCCGCTCATTGCACCCAGTGCCCACAGCGGCAGGGCGGGGACTTCCTGCGCGACGGGTTCGTCGAGCACGATGTTGTCCAGGCCGACATAGCTGTCGCCCCAGGCGAAGGTGACGTCGGTGAGGTCCACCCAGTTGGCCGGCAGGGAAAAGGTGTTCCAGACCGCGGTCGGGCTGGCCGCCGCCAGCGGGAATGTCGCGACAAGCGTGCCGCCGCCGGAGAGAGTGCCGGTCACGGTGAGGTCGCCCGCCGGGTCGCCGTAGATGGCCGCGGCGCTGAAGCTCTGCAGGGAAAACGTCGGGGCGCTGGCGGTGATTTCGACCGAGGGTGAGCCACCCTCGAAGGTGAAGAAATCGGTGCCGTCAGGCGGGACGTTGTCCGTGTCATACAGTGGGTCGAGCAGGAAGATGCTGGTGCTCGGGCCGGCCGTAAAGGTGTAGCCGGAGAGGGTATAACTGGGCGTCACATTTGGTGCGTCACCCGACGGCGCCAGATCGTTGAAAGTGAGCGTGATGGCGCTCGCCGCCTGCGCGGTGAGCAGGGTGCAGCCCAACAGGGCAGCCGTGGTGAAATGACGGGTGCGGCGGGAACGTGCCTGGACGCCCACCCCGGTGTTGGTGCAGTTGAACATGATTGTTTCCCCTGAGCCTGAGTTTGTTCTTTTTAAACCAGTTATAAACCGGCAAGCATCGCCGCTGGTAATGGCATAACTGTACGATAATGATACAAGGTTGTACAAGTCACGGCGGGCGACAAGGGTGTGTTCCTGCGGTTTTTTTGGCCTTCCGGTGCCCTGGTCAGGCGCGGTCTGCCTGCTGCGGCCACTGAGGCGGAACCAGTATCACCCGCTGGTACTCGTGCCCACCGCCATCCAGCGCGGCGAACTGCTGCGGACGATCGAGGGCTGCCGGCAACGGTGTCACCTCGCGCATTGCACTGATCGGTGCCAGCCAGTCGCTGCGCTGCAGGGCTGCCCACCGCGTATCGCCCGCCAGCAGCGCCCGCTGCGCCGGGTAGAGCCAGTGGCAGGGGTATGCGCCGGGACCCGCGGCGGGCGCTGTATCCGCGGCCTCGCCCAGGTGGTGGAACAGGCGACCGCGGACCATCAACTCGCGGGTGACCTCTCCCGCGCCGAGCGCCTCCAGTGCGGCGCGTCCCGGCACGGTGTCCGCCATGCGCAACTGGTGCTCGCGCAAGCGCTCGAGTTTCAGGTCCAGCCGGTCGCGGCTGTTCGGTCCCAGCCAGTTCGCCCAGCCGGCGTCGGTTGTGCCCGGGCGCAGCAGGTAGAACTTCAGCGCCAGCTCCAGGTGGACGTGTTCCTGCCTGCGGTGGCAGTAGTAGATGACATCGAACTCGCCCAGTGTGCGCCTGCCCTCGCGCAGGGGGAGGTTGTGCGCCAGCAGTGTGGTGTGTGGGTCGGTGTCGAGAAAGAAATGCCAGAGCTTTTCGAAGTACAGGCCGAGGCGATCCTTGCGCGCCTCGCCCAGCGCGCCCAGCAACGGCGCGGGGTCCGCATCGAGTGCAGCGAGCCACTGCCGGCGCTCTTCATCCAGCGCGAAGCCGGCATTTTCCAGGGGGTAGTCCGCACCCAACTGCGTCGCATCGATCAGCGGCGCGCCGAGGCAGGCCCAGGCGAGGTCGCGGACCTCGGGCGTACGGCAGGGCAGGGTGTTGTTTTCGGCGCGGGCTTCCACGTGGTTATAATACGGTTCTTTCGTGTTTCAGGCGTGGGGAATGCCGGGGTCCTTCAAGATTATCGGCCTGGTGGGTCGCAGCCAGCAGGACGGTCTCGATACCGTGCTGCAGGAGTTGCTCGCCTTGCTGTGCGAGCGCGGCCACCAGGTCATCCTCGAGGACCGGCTCGCCGAGCTGGTGCCGGATAGCGAGGTGCGCCTGGGCACCCGCGACGAGATCGGCCAGCAGTCGGACCTGGTCATCGTCGCCGGCGGCGACGGCAGCCTGCTGTCCGCGGCGCGCACCCTGGCCAAGTACGACACCCCGGTGCTGGGGGTCAACCGCGGCCGCCTGGGCTTCCTCACCGACATCACCCCGGACCAGATCGCGAAGGAAGTGCCGGCGGTACTGGACGGCAACTACACGCTGGAAAACCGCTTCCTGCTCGAGGCCCACGTGGTGCGCCGGGGCGAGGCCATCGCCCGCGCCGACGCGCTGAACGACGTGGTGGTCAACTCCGGCACCTCGGCCAACATGATTGAGCTGGAACTTTATATTGACGATACCTTCGTCTACCGCCAGCGCGCCGACGGCCTGATCGCCTCCACGCCCACCGGCTCCACCGCCTACTCGCTGTCCGGCGGCGGCCCGATCATGCACCCCATGCTCAACGCCATCGTGCTGGTGCCGATGTTCCCGCACGCCCTGAGCAGCCGGCCCATCGTGGTCGACGGCGACTCGGAGATCCGCATGGATATCCTCGAGCGCAACCGCATCCACCCGCCGGTCACCTGCGACGGGCAGGTCAACATGACGGCCCGCCCAGGGGATTCCGTGGTGATCCGCAAGAACCCCTACCAGCTCACCCTGCTGCACCCGCTGGGTCACAGCTTCTACGCCAGCTGCCGCGACAAGCTGCGCTGGGGCAACGCCCTGGTCGATTGATGACACAACTGCATATTGTTCTGACCACCTCGCTGGAGGAGGACCTGCTGCCTTTGGCCACCCTGTTGCGCAGCCGCGGCCTGCCGCACAAGGTGTACGAGGAGGATGGGCAGCAGGTACTGGCGGTCTACGACGCCGCCCACGTGGCCCCGGTGCGCGAACTCTACCGCGCCTGGCGCGCCGGCGAGGTGCGTATCGAGATGCGCGGTGAGCGCGCGGTGGACCGCCGCCCCCTGGTGCAGTGGCGGCAGGCGCGACAGGCGCCGGTCACCGCCGCGGTCATCGCCCTGTGCGTCGCCGTGTACGTGGCGACCCTGTTCCTGCCCTGGCTGCGGCCGCAGCTCACCTTCCTGCCCTACCACCTGCAGCCCGGCGGCGTGTCCTTCGGCAGCATGAACGGCGAGTACTGGCGCCTGGTCACCCCAGTGCTGCTGCATTTCGGGCTGCTGCATATCGCCTTCAACCTGCTCTGGTTCTGGGTGTTCGGCGCGCCGCTGGAACGTGTGCTGGGCAAGTTCAATTACCTCGGCGTACTGCTGGTGATCGCCGTGAGCAGCAACTTCAGCCAGTTCCTGGCCAGCGGCCCCGGTCCCTTCGGTGGCATGTCCGGCGTGGTATACGGGGTGCTCGGTTTCGCCGCGGTGGCGCCGGTACTGCAGCCGGCCTGGCCGATCCGCGTGCCGACCACGGTGGTGGTGTTCATGCTCGGCTGGCTGCTGGTGTGCATGACCGGGGTGCTGGAGGTGCTGGGGTTTGGCGCCATCGCCAACGCCGCCCACTTCAGCGGCCTGGTGGCCGGTGCATTGCTCGGCGCAGTGTTTGGCGGCCTGTCCCGCCTGGAGCGCAGCGCCGGGGGTTGATTGCCCCACGCCCGCCGCCGCGGGCCGCTAGTCCGGCTCGACCAACGCCAGCGCGTGCAGGGTGCGCAGGCTCTCCGCCTTGAAGCGTTCCACCACCTCGTCGATGTCCGCCTCCGGGTGCACGCTGTTCTTGAATACCAGCGGCCCGATGAAGGCGCTGGTCAGCAGGTTCACGCAGTACACCTCGGCGTCGATGCCCGCGGTCGCCTCGCTGGCCGCGAAGCGCGCCGCGGTCCCGGCCACCAGGTCGTCCCAGTTGCGGTACAGGGTGCGGATGTCGCCCACCGCGAGGTAGTCGTCGATCCA
The DNA here is from genome assembly GCF_004745945.1 of Mangrovimicrobium sediminis. GTDB lineage: Bacteria > Pseudomonadota > Gammaproteobacteria > Pseudomonadales > Halieaceae > Mangrovimicrobium > Mangrovimicrobium sediminis. The sequence continues at coordinate 268,393 of NZ_SRLE01000005.1, forward strand.
CATCTTGAGCAGTTCGGGGTTGCCGAGCACGAAGCGGTAGATGTGCTCGATACGCGCCTGCAGCGGGCGGTCCTGGCTGAAGGCCTCACCGAGCTGGTTGGATGACCACGCCTTGACCTCGCGGATCAGCGTTTCGCGGCTGTCGAAATGGTAGTAGACGGTGGTGCGGTTGATGCCCACTTCGCGCGCCAGCGCCGCGATGGACAGCGACTCCACGCCCTTGCCCGCAATCAGGCGCACCGCCGCCTCGATGAGCTGGTTGTGGGTCTCCTCGAACGCCCGGTTGCGGCGCTGTTGCTTGGCAGGCTTGGGTGCTGGCATCGCCCGAGTGTCCCCGGTTCCCGTCCGCAGTTCAACAGGTGTGTTGTAATTTCGACACATGTGTTGTAATTTTGCCTCATAATTCATGAACCGGCCCCGCCGCCCGCCATGCGCAGTTGGCATGAGCAGTTGGCCACGGGCCAGCGAGGCAAGGCCGATGACCGCAGAACCCCAGCGCTTCCAGCCCGTACCCAGGGAGGCCCACGCCGACCTCGGCACAGGCCCCATCCCGGCGCAGCCCTATTACACGCGCGAGTATTTCGAGCTCGAGCGCGAGGCGATCTTCAAGCGCAGCTGGCTGCAGATCGGCCATGTCTGCGAGATCCCCGAGCCCGGCGACTTCCTGGTGCGCCCGGTGGAGGTCGCCGACGCCTCGATCCTCATCACCCGCGACGCCGAGGGCGAGTTGCACGCCTTCCACAACGTGTGTACCCACCGCGGCACGCAACTGGTGGACGCCAGCTGCGGCAAGCGCAGCCGCTTCAGCTGCCCCTACCACATGTGGACTTTCTCCAACCGCGGCGACCTGGTCTCGGCCCCGGACTTCGAGAATTTCTATGTCGACCAGGCCAGCTGCGCGCTGCCGCGGGTTGCGGTGGACGTGTGCGCCGGGCAGATATTCATCAACCTGGACAAGTCGCCGCGCCAGGGCCTGCGTGAATTCCTCGGGCCGCTGGCCGAGCAGATGGAGCGCCTGCCCATGGCGCGCGCCACGGCGATCAGCGAGTACGTGTACGAGGTCGACGCCAACTGGAAGCTGACCTACGACAACTTCCAGGAAAACTACCACCTGCGCTTCATCCACCCGCGTTCCGGCGAGATGGCGGGTGGCCCGCAGAACCCCTTCGGCTACCCCGAGCGCTACGCCTTCCACGGGCCGCACCGCACCCAGACCATCTGGAGCAACCCGGATGCGCGGCCCCTGCCGTTCCAGCTGCTGGCGTTTACCAAGGTCGCCCAGTTCGCCATGCAGGACCAGCTGGACATGCAGATTCGCGATTACTTCGGCGTGTTCCCCAACCTGTTCGTGCTGGGCACAGCGACCACGCATTTTTCCCAGAGCATCATGCCGATCGCCGAGAACCGCACGCGCAGCGTGATCCGCCTGTACTGGATCGGCGAGGACGACTGCGCCTCGCGGCGGTTCGCTCGCGAGTTCAACATGACCACCGCGCTGGACATCCACTCCGAGGATCGCGCGGTGATCGAGGCGGGGCACCGCGGCCTGGCCAGTGGCGCGCTGTCGCATATCCACTTTCAGTCCCAGGAGGTGCTGTGCCGTCACCTGTTCAACGAGGTCGACCGGCGCGTGCAGGACTACCGGGCGGAACTGGCTGCCGCGGGAGGTGTGCAATGAGCGGGAATCTGCTGCCTGCGGGTTTTCAGGCGCTCGAGCCGTTTGTCGAGGGCTGGGCGATCGAGGGTTCGGAGAACCGCCTGCGCCGCCGCTTGCAGAGTACGCCCGAAGAGCGCGAGGCCTTCTTCGAGGCCGCCATGCCGCTGGTGCAACCGGCGCTGGCGCAGCTGGATAAAAAGCGGCTGACGGAATTCGACGCCGCCGAGCAGCGCCTGATGAACCTGATGCTGAGCATGGCCCACGTCGCCCACGCGGTAGAAGTGCAGCGCGAGGATGAACCGTTCCACGCCGAGGGTGCCCGGCATATCACCATTACCCGCTCCAGCGCGGACAGTAACCCCGGGCTTTAGCCCTGGCGGGCTGCAGTCCATGGCGTTGTGCCGGTTTTCGCGGTATAGCCGAAATTCCCGTATCGCCGCCAACAAGGGCGCGCTTTAAGCGCGTCCCGCTGTTTGGACATGTTACGCGGCTGATACTTTGATTTTGACGCCAAGAGAATGAAGAACTTTTTGGACTGTTTCGTACCTCGGTTTTGCCCCGGGAGCAAACGCCTTGTAGAGACTCTCCCGTCCCAAACCCGACTCTTGCGCGATAGCAGACATGCCTCGTGCCTTCGCGACATGCCCAATAGCGGCAAGAAATACACTGGGGTCATCATCCTCGAGCGCAGCAGAAAGATACTCTGCAATAGTTTCCTCGCTATCGAGGTAGGCACTTGGATCAAATTCTGAGACTTTAACCATGTCAGTTACTCCGCTCTCAATTCGGACAAGAGATCCCGAGCGCGAGCTATATCCTTAGCTTTGGCTCGACTTATCTCCTCCACACAGGAGAAGAACCACCAGCCCAGCTTTACGGGCGAAATAAACCCGGTAGCCTGGCCCAAAATGTATTCTGAGTTCATGCAGGCCGGAACCCAGGGACTTCGAATCGCCAGTATTGCCTTGGCGCAGTGATTCGATCCGAACCAGTATTCTCGCAATGGCCTGCCGATCCCTTAGCTTCGAGAGCCATTTCGAGAAAACGTCTGTCTGCTGAACTTGATACATCCATCAAATGTATCCAAGTGGATACATTTGTGCAACTGGCGGGACGCTTGCTGAGGCCGCGTATCCGCTGGTTTCGCCGCCCGATACTTTAATCGCCGCGGCGCCGGCCGCTATACTCGAGCGCTGTAGACTCCCGCACACTATTCGAATAACGGAGCACCGCCATGTCTTTTCTCGACAAGTACGGCCCCTGGGCGCTGATCGCCGGCGCCTCGGAGGGCACCGGCCGCGCATTCGCCGAGCGCCTGGCCGGGGAGGGGCTGCACTGTATTCTTGTCGCGCGACGCGCGGCGCCACTGCAAGCACTGGCTGACGAACTGGGCGCCAGGCACGGTGTCGAGTGTGTCACCGCGAGCATCGATCTGGCCGCCGAGGACGCCGTGGCGCAACTGCTGGCCGCGGTCGGTGAGCGCGAGGTGGGTCTGTACATCAGCAACGCCGGCGCCGATACCACCAACAGCCAGTTTCTCGACGTGCCCTTCGAGGCCTGGCAGTCGCAGGTCAATCGCAGCGTCGTCAACGTGACCCACTGCTGCCACCACTTCGGTGGCTTGATGCGCGAGCGCGGGCGCGGCGGCATCCTGCTGGTCGGTTCCGGCAGTTGTTACGGGGGCGCCAGCTACATGGCGATTTACGCCGCCTGCAAGGCCTTCGACCTGTGCTTCGGCGAGGGGCTGTGGGCAGAGTTGAAGCCCCACGGCGTGGACGTGCTCAACCTGATCCTCGGCCAGACCGACACCCCGGCCTTCCGCGAAAGCCTGGCGCGCAGCGGACGGCCGGTGCCGCCGGGCCTGGCTTCGCCGGCGGACGTGGCCGAGCGCGGTTTGGCGCGCCTGCCCTTCGGCCCGGTGCACAACTGGGGCCAGGAGGACGACGTCGCCGCGATCATGCCGAGCGCCGCCGAGCGCCGCCAGCGCGTGGAATTCATCAGCGAGGTGATGGCGGGCATGTTCGCCCCCGCTGAGCCGGACTGAGCATTGTCGACAATAACAGAGACCGATACATGACCGATCCCATGCAACTCATGCAGGCCTGGCTGGAACACTTCCCCGCCGGTGACTTCGATGCCTTTCCCGGCGCCATCGCCGAGGACTTCGTGCTGCGCCTGCCGTTCATGCCGCCCGGCGTGGATGGCGAGTTCCGCGGCCGCGAGCACGCCCGGGCGGTGCTCGAGGCCAGTGCCCAGGGCCGCTCTGCACTGGTGTTCAGCGACGTGAAAGTCCTGCGCACGGAAGACCCGGAACTGTTCCTCACCACTGCCCGCGGCGCGGCGACCATGGCCGACGGCACGCCCTACCGCAACGAGTACATCATGCTCACCCGGCTGCGCGATGGGGTGGTGCTGGAACACGTGGAATACCTCAACCCGCTGGCAGTGATGGCGTCGATGGGGGAATAAGGCCGGCGCGCGGGCGCGTTTTACTGCCGCCCGGGCCGGTTTATACTGCGCAAAACTGACAACGATAAATCGAGGCGCTCCGTGATCTACGACCCGCAAGTACACAGCCTGAAGTGCCCCAAGTGCCACCACGGTATGGACGAACTGGCAGTCGGCGATATTCTCATCGACCGCTGCAGCCACTGCCACGGCTTGTGGTTCGACGCGGACGAGGCTCACCAGCTGAAGAGCATGCCGCAGAGCGCGCAGCTCGATACCGGCGATGCCGAGGTCGGCGTCGGCTGGGACAGCCACGCCGAGGTCGACTGCCCGCGCTGCGGCAAGGCCATGGAACCCGCCTCGGATGCCAAGCAAAAACACATCTGGTACGAGCGCTGCCCGGATCACGGCATGTTCATGGACGCCGGCGAGTTCCGCGACTTTCGCGAGGAAACCCTGCTCGACTGGTTTAAGGGCGTGATCAAGGGCGACCGCGCTACTGTCTGCCCCTGAGGTTCACTCCGGTTATCCCGGCGCGGTGATGCCGCGCCGGAACAATTCCGCCCCGGCTTCCCGGGTCGGTTCAAGGTAGCACTGGTCCATCGCTACACCACCTTGCCCAGCAGTTGCGCGAGGCGCTCCTGCTGGCTGGCGCTGAGCGGAGCGAGCAGGTCCTCGCAGGCATCGGCGAAGCCGGGCTGCGCCTCACCGAACACCCGCTTGCCGGCTGCTGAGAGGCACACCAGGCTCTGCCGCGCGTCGCGCGGATTGCGCTCGCTCTCGACCAGGCCGATCTTCTGCAGCGGGGCCAGCATGCGGGTGACGCCGGAGGCGCTCATGCCCAGGTGCTCGGCGAGCGCGATCCGCGGCAGCGCGGCGTCCGGCGTCGCGGCCAGGCACTGCAATACCAGGTATTCGCTCAGGCTGATCCCGTGCGGGCTCAGTTTGCCGCTGAGTTTTTTCCCCAGGCGCGCGGCGAGCAGGGCGTTGTCCACCACGATGGTGTAACTGTGGCTTTTGGGCGTCACGATTTTATCCTTGCATAATAATTGAGTACGCAAGTATATAGTGAGTTGGCGGTGCTGGCCAGGATTCCGTGAGCCGATGCTTGGGCTGCGAGTGGCTTAGTGATTTCAGTGTCTGTTCTGGCGGCCCGGCGCATCGCTAGACCACCCGGTTGCCGCGGGTAAATTGCCCGCCACCCCTCAAAACCCGCGGCCAAGCGGAGTATACTTTGGCGCTTTTACACGGGTCGTGGAAACAAGCGATGGACTACGAGCAGATGATCGCGTCGATGACGCCGGAGCTCTACCGCAGCCTGCGCCGGGCGCTGGAACTGGGCAAGTGGCCGGACGGCAGCCGCATGAGCGCGGAGCAGCGCGAGCACGCCATGCAGGCGGTGATCGCCTGGGGCGCACAACACCTGCCGGAGAGCGAGCGGGTGGGTTATATCGACCGCGGCCACAAGGCCGGTGAAGTATGCGACGACCCGGAAGTAACACCGCTCAACTGGCAGCAGGACGCGCCATGAGCGAGGCGCTCGGCAGTGGCGCGGTGCGCAAGATGGTGACCGCGCTGGAAGACCCGGTGAGCTACGCGCTGCCGCTGGGTGACACCGAGGTGGCGATGAACGCGCTGCTCGGCCAGTCGCTGCAGCTGCGCTTCGAGGGCCAGATCAACTGCGTCGCCTGCGGGCGCAAGACCAGCAAGAGCTTCAACCAGGGTTACTGCTTTCCCTGTTTCAAGTCGCTGGCCCAGTGCGACAGTTGCATCGTCTCACCGGAGAAATGTCACTACCACCAGGGCACCTGCCGCGAGCCGGCCTGGGGTGAAACCCACTGCATGATCGAGCACGTGGTCTACCTGGCCAATACCTCCGGCCTCAAGGTCGGCATCACCCGCCACAGCCAGGTACCGACGCGCTGGATGGACCAGGGCGCGACCCAGGCCCAGCCGATCTTCCGCGTGGATACGCGCCTGCACTCCGGCGTGGTGGAGCATTTGTTCAAGGACCACGTGGCGGACAAGACCAGCTGGCAGGCCATGCTCAAGGGCGACGCAGAGGCGCTGGACCTGGAGGCCGAACGCACGCGGCTGATGGAAGCCTGCGCACCGGGGGTGGAGCGCCTGCGCGAGGAGTACGGTGTCCAGGCAATCACCGAACTGGCCGCCGCGCCCGAGACGCGCATCAGCTACCCGGTACTGGAATACCCAGTCAAAGTGAAATCCTTCAACCTGGACAAGACACCGCTGGTGGAAGGCACGCTGCTCGGCATCAAGGGCCAGTACCTGATCTTCGACACCGGTGTCATCAACATGCGCAAGTACGGCGGCTACGCGCTGTCGGCCAGTCGCAGCAACTGAGGCCCATCATGCGAGAAGCCAACCCCGGCACGATCTACCTCAAGGACTACAGCGCGCCCGCGTTCCTGATCAACCGCACCGAACTGCATTTCGAGCTCGGCGAGGAGCACACCATCGTGCACTCGCGCCTGCACCTGCTGCGCTCACCCGAGCACGCCGGGGAGCCGCCGCTGGTATTGCAGGGGCAGGAGCTGGAACTGCTGGAGGTGGCCATCGACCGCGACGTGCTGGTGGAGGACGCCTACAGTGTCGACGAAGACACGCTGGTCATCGACAAGCTGCCCGAGCAGTGCGTGCTCTCGGTGAAGACCCGCATCCGCCCCCAGGACAACAGTTCGCTGGAAGGCCTGTACAAGTCGCACACCATGTTCTGCACCCAATGCGAAGCGGAGGGCTTCCGTAAAATCACCTATTACCTGGACCGGCCCGATGTCATGTCCGTGTTTACGGTGACGATCACTGCCGACCCGGTGCGCTACCCGGTGCTGCTGTCCAACGGCAACCTGCTGGAGGATCGCACCCTCGACGACGGCCGCCGCCAGGTGCTGTGGCACGACCCCTTCCCCAAGCCCTGTTACCTGTTTGCGCTGGTGGCCGGCGACCTCGAGTGCGTCGAGGACCAGTTCACCACCGCCAGCGGCCGCGAGGTGTGCCTGCGCCTGTACGTGGAGGCCAAGGACCTGGGCAAGTGCGAGCATGCCATGGGCTCGCTGCAACGCTCCATGCGCTGGGACGAGGAAGTCTACGGACGCATGTACGACCTGGACATCTTCAACATCGTCGCCGTTGACGACTTCAACATGGGCGCGATGGAGAACAAGAGCCTCAACATCTTCAACACTTCGTGCGTGCTGTGCGACCCGAACATCACCACGGACCGCGGCTACCAGCGCGTGGAGGCGATCGTCGCCCACGAATATTTCCACAACTGGAGCGGCAACCGCGTGACCTGCCGCGACTGGTTCCAGCTCAGCCTGAAGGAGGGCTTCACCGTGTTTCGCGACGCGGAGTTCTCCGCCGATGTCGGCTCGCGCACGGTCAAGCGCGTGGAGGACGTCACCCTGTTGCGCACCGCCCAGTTCGCCGAGGACGCCGGCCCCATGGCGCACCCGGTGCGGCCCGAGGCGTACATCGAGATCAACAATTTCTACACGCTGACGGTGTACGAGAAGGGCGCGGAAGTCGTGCGCATGATCCACACGCTGCTCGGTGCCGAGGACTTCCGTCGCGGTTCCGACCTGTATTTCCAGCGTCACGACGGCCAGGCGGTGACCTGCGAGGACTTCGTGCGCGCCATGGAGGACGCCAGCGGCGTCGACCTCGGCCAGTTCCGGCGCTGGTACTCCCAGGCCGGCACGCCGCTGCTGCGGGTGCGCGACAGTTACGACGAGGACGCCCAGACCTACGTGCTCGAGGTCAGCCAGAGCTGTCCGCCGACCCCCGGCCAGCCGGGCAAGCAGCCGTTCGTGATCCCGCTGGCCATGGGCCTGCTCGGCGACGCCGGCAACCTGCCCCTGCGCCTGGCCGGCGAGGAGCCGGACGCCGAGACCGCAGATAACACCCACCGCGTGCTGGTGGTCGATCAGGCGCAGCAGCGCTTCGAGTTCGTCGGTGTCGGCGAGCGGCCGGTGCCCTCCCTGCTGCGCGGCTTCTCCGCGCCGGTGCGCCTGGACTACCCCTTCTCGCGAGTCGCGCTGTGCCAGTTGATGAGCCGCGACGACGACGGTTTCGTACGCTGGGACAGCGCCCAGGCCCTGGCTACCCAGGTGATCGGTGACGTCCAGGCGCAGCTCGCCGCCGGCGAGGCGCCGCAGGTCGATGCGCTGCTGCTGGAGGCCTGTGCCAGCCTGCTCGAGGACGAGTCCCTGGAGCACGCGATGGTGGCGGAGATGCTCACCCTGCCCGGCGAGAACTACCTGGCTGAGCTGTGCGAGGAGGGCGTGGCCGATGTGGACCTGATCCACGCCGCCCGCGCCGCGGTACAGGCCGCCCTCGGCGTCGGCTGCCGCGAGCTGCTGCTGCGCCGCTACCAGGCCCTGTCCAGCGCGCGACCCTATGTTGCCGAAGGTGACGAGATCGGCCGGCGCGCCCTGCGCAACCTGTGCCTGGATTACCTGGCCTGCGCGGATGCCGCGCACCTGGACATGGCGCGCGCCCAGTACCAGGCCGCGGACAACCTCACCGAGCGCCTGGCCGCGCTGCGTTGCCTGGCCTGCTACGGTGGTGAAGGCGATTGGGCAGCGCCCCTGCAGGCGTTCTACGAGGACTGGCAGGACGAGACCCTGGCGATCAACCACTGGCTCACACTGCAGGCGACCATGCCCGACGCCGGCGTACTGGATCGGGTGCGCACGCTGATGGCACACCCGGCCTTCGACCTGCGCAACCCGAACAAGGTGCGTGCACTTGTCGGCGCTTTCGCCGGCCAGAACCCGGTGCATTTCCACCGCGAGGACGGTGCCGGTTACGCCCTGCTCGGCGAGGTGGTGGAAAAGCTCAACGCGAGCAACCCGCAGATCGCCGCCCGTCTGCTCACGCCGCTGACCCGCTGGCGGCGCTATCGCGGCCGCGGCGAGGCGATGTGTGCGGAACTGGAGCGCCTTGCGGCGCTGCCCGGGCTGTCGCCGGACGTCTACGAACTGGTCAGCAAGTCGCTGTCGCAGTCGGCCTGACCGGAGCAGCCGGACCTTTTCCGCCGGTCCAATTCTGGTCGGCCTGATTCAGGTTGAAACAGCCGGGCAACTGGCGCCCGGTTGCCCTATCGCCGCGGGTACAACGCGAGATCTTCCTCGTCCAGTCCCGCGGTTTCCTTCCCGGCCTGTCTGTGCAGGCGCTCCACTGCAGCGCGCAGTGAATCGCCATGCCAGGTGTCCCCGCCGGCGCCGTAGAGCGAGGCCTCCAGCGCATCCAGCGCCGCATCCAGTTCGCTGTCGTTGAACAGTGCCCTAACCTCGGCCAGCGAGGTCACCGGGCCGGCGCCGGGCCGGTAGCCGGCCCAGGTGATCAGCGCGCTGCGCGCCTGGGTCGCGGCGCCCGAGGTGCAGGCGGCGAGCAAATTGCGATAGGCCGCGCGGCTGCCGGGCTTCACTGTTTGCGCCGTGCTGAGCGGCGGCCCCGCCTGGCGCGGGCGACGCAGCAACAGGAACAGGGTGAGCGCCCAGCCCAGTGCGCAGAACGCGGCCAGGGCCGGCCACAGGTAGCCAGGCCCTGTCTGGTCGTCCGCGGTACTGCCCGCTAACGGCGCGGCCGGCGCCAGACCGGTCTGTTGCGCGTTACCGGGCGCGGCGGCACCGGCACTGCCGGCCGCGCCGACGTGGACCGTGCGCGCGGGCAGGATTGCGGTTTTCAGGCTGTCGCTCTCGATATCCCACCAGGGGATTTCCACCGCCGGCAGCTCCAGCGTACCGGTGCGTGTGGGGACGATGGCGACGCTGTCCTCGCGCACTCCCAGCAGGCCGCTGCCTATTTCCCGGTCCTCGATGTTCGGCTGGTCGGGATAGAACTTCACGCCGTCCTGCGGGCGGTAGAGCACCGGCGGCAGCTGCGCACCCTGCAGGCCCTCGCCGCGCAGGCGGATGGTGCGGGTGACGGATTCCCCGACGCGCAGCTGGTCCGGGTCGCTGGACCACCCCTCCTCGATCTGCAGGTCGCGAGCCGGCAGCCAGTCGCCGCCGTTGAAGGCCAGCGGCCGCGGCAGTACCTCCACCTGCAGCGGACCGGCACTGCGCCGCACCAGGCGGCCGCGCGGTGTCGGGTCGAACAGGCTGCGGTGGCCGCTGCTCTCGCGCGCGGTGAACTCCTGCTCGGGAATGACCAGGGTGCCGCTGTGTTCCGGGAACAGCGCGTAACGCACTTCCTGCACCAGCCACAGCCGGCCGCGAATGCGGCGCTGGAAAGACTTCTGCTCCAACTGCACGACGAAGGCGTCGTCGATCTTCAGTTCGCTGATCGCGGGGCGGTCCAGGTTGATCGACTGCTGGATACGCAGGGTCAGCAGCACCTGGCCCTGCACGTAAACCTGTTTTCGGTCGACCTCTGCGCTGAACAGCACGGTCTCCGAACCGGGGTCCATCTGCGGCGCGTCGCGCACCTGGATGCGCAGCGCCTGGGTGCGCTGGCCGCTGATGCTGAACGGCGGGATGGCCAGTACGCCGGTGCGGCGCGGGGCGATCTCCAGGGTCAGCTCGCGTTTTTCCGTGCGCGTGCCGTTGATGATGCTGATGCTGCTGCGCGTGTTGCTCGACAGTATTTCGAAGTCGGCGGCCAGGTGGCTGGTGTCCACGCCCTGCAGGTTCTCGTCCGCGGTGGCGGTCAGGGTCAGCACCAGGGTGTCCCCCAGGGCCACGTTGTTGCGATCCACCGCGGCGTTGACCGCGGCGCGCGCCGCCGGACCGAGCAGCAGCAGCGCGAGCGCGATGCAGTAGCACAGGGCCCTACCAGTTGCTGTCGTCATTCTCGCTGTTTCCCTGTTGTTGCCGTTGCCGGCTCTCGTACCGGAATTTCTCGCGCAGCAGGCCGGCGGGATCGTCGGGCACGCGGCGCAGCCACTGTTCCAGGGCCTGGTCGCGCTCGCTGCCCTCGGTGCCGGCCTCGGTAGCGGCGCTCACATCGCGTTGCTCGCCGTCGCCATCCCCGTCGCTTTCCTGTGCTGATTGCGCCTGCTGCCCCGTGTCCTCGCCCTCGGGCTGTTGTGCCTGGCCGGCCCCGTCCGCCGGGTCCTCGCCATCCGGCGTCTGCTTGTCCTGGCCGGGGGATTGCGCCGGCTCCTGGCGTGAACCGTCCTGCCCGCTGGCGTCGGATTGGCCGCTTTCGGACGGGGACTGTTCGCCCTGCTCCTGGTTGTCAGAGTCCTGGCCGCTGGAGTCGCCCTGCTGTTGGTCGCCGGACTCACCCTGCTGTTGCTGGTCCTGGTCGCCGCCCTTGTCCTGTTGCTGTTGTTGCTCCTGCTGTTGTTTGAGCAGGTCTTCCACTACTTGCCGGTTGGCCTGGGCATCGGCTCGCTCCGGGTCGCGCTCCAGTGATGCGTCGTAGGCGTCCAGCGCTTCTTCGAGCTTGCCCTGGCGGGCCAGCGCGTTGCCCCGGTTGTACCAGTCGTCGGCACTGTCGCCGCGGGCGAAGTCCTGCTCCGCCGCGGCGTAGTCGCCGCCCTGGTAGGCGGCGGCGCCGGCGCGCGCCGGGTCCTCGAACAGCTTTGCAGCGCTCTCGTAGTCCTGCGCCTGCAGGGCCTGCTGGCCCTGCTGGTCGCGGGTCAGCCAGAGGTCGTCCCAGGCGTCGGCGCGCGCGGCCTGCGGCGCCGGCAGCAGGAGCAAGGGCAGCAGGCAGGCGATCCAGCCGCGGCGGAACAGGGCCAGTACCGCGGGCAGCAGGCACAACACCAGCAGGTAGCCCTGGTCTTCCCAGGTGTCCGCGGTACGCGCCAGGGCCTGGGTATCGCCGCTGCCCGGGAGCGTGTCTTCGGCGAGCAGGTAGCGCAGGTCGCTGTCGTCGAGCTGCATGCGCTGGTAGCGCCCATCCGCCTGCGCGGCGGTGCGGCGCAGTTGGTCCTCGTCGAGTCCGGGCATGACGATGGCGCCGCGCTGATCTTTCAGGAAGCCCCCGTCGGGTAGCGGCAGCGGCGCGCCTTCGGCGGTGCCGATACCGAGTATCGACAGCGACACGCCGCTGCCGCGCAACAGGTCGACCAGCGCGTCGCGGTCGGCATCGTCGATGCCGTCGGTGAGCAACAACAGGCGGCCGCCGCGGGCGCCGGCGGAATGCAGTAGTTCCAGCGCCAGCTGCGCCGCCTCGGCGGGTTGCGAGCCCGGCACCGGCATGATCGACGGCTCCAGTGCCGGCAGCAGGTTGGCGATGGTCGGCGTGTCGTCGGTGAGCGGCGTGACCACGTGTGCATCACCGGCGTAGGCGACCAGGGCGGTCTGCCCCTCGCGGCGCTGCTCCAGCAGGTCGCGCAGCTTCTGCCGCGCGCGGTCGATGCGTGTCGGGGCCAGGTCGCCGGCGGTCATCGAGTAGCTGAGGTCCAGCAGCACCACCAGCGCGTCGCGCTTCTCGTGCAGCGGTTGCGGGATCTTGCGCATGCTGGGCCCGGCGAGGGCGAGAATCGCGACACACCACAGGGCGAGCAACCAGGGCGTGAGGTTGCGCCGCCGGCCACCGGTTTCGCCGACCAGCAGGTGCTGCAACAGGGCGGGGTCGACCACGTCCTGCCACTGGCCGCTGCTGCGGTTGCCGCGCCACAGGGCCAGGGCGAACAGGGCGGCCGGCAGCAGTACCCACAGCCACTCGGGCCGGATCAGGTGCAGGTTCATTCCACGGCCCCCTGACGCCACGCCGCGCGCAACGCACCGCGCTGCCACAGTCGTTGCGCGGCGAGGGCAAAACTCAGCGCCAGCGCCAGTGCCAGCGGCAGGTAGCCCAGCGCGCGCCGCGGGCGGTAGCTCGCGCTGTCCAGTTCGATCGGCTCCAGTTCGTCGAGCAGCTGGTAGATGCCGGCCAGTTCCTGCGGGTTGCGCGCGCGGAAATACTTGCCGCCGGTCATGGTTGCGATGCGCGACAGGCTGTCCTCGTCGAGGTCCGCCGAGGGGTTCACCTGGCGCGAGCCGAACGCCGAGCCGAACACGCCGGGCATGACCATGCGGTCGGCGCCGATGCCGATGGTGTAAATTCGGATGCCGAGGTCGGCGGCCAGTTGCGCGGCGTCCAGCGGCTGCACCGAGCTGGCCGTGTCGCGTCCGTCGCTGAGCAGGATCAGCACGCGCTGGTCGGCGGGGCGGTCCTTGAGGCGCTTGACCGCCAGGCCGATAGCGTCGCCGATGGCGGTGTCCTGGCCGGCGAAGCCGATCTGCGACTCGTCAAGGAAACGCTTCACTGTGGCGGTGTCGAAGGATAGCGGCGACTGCACGTAGGCCCGGCTGCCGAACAGGATCAGCCCGAGGCGGTCGCCCTGGCGTTCGGCGATAAACTGTCCGCCCAGTTGCTTCACCGCCAGCATGCGGCTGACCATGCGCTGGCCGGCCTTCATGTCCTCGACCTGCATGGAGCCGGAGATGTCCACGGCCAGCATCAGGTCGCGGCCGCTCTCGGGAATTTCCTGCACTTCGCCGATCCACTGCGGGCGCGCCGCCGCCAGCAGCAGCAGTATCCACACCGCCCACAGCGCGAGCAGGGACAGGCCGCCGCGCGTGGGGGTGCCGCGCTGCTCCTGTGCCAGTTGCGACCATTGAGAGTAGAACGGCGCGCGGATAGCCGGCTGCTCGCCGCCGGCCGGCGGCGCCAACCGGCGCCACAGCCAGGGCAGCGGCGCCAGCAACAGCATCCACGGCCACAGCCACTCGATCATGCGGCCTCCCGGTGGCGGCGAATCCAGCGTTCGGCCAGTTGCAGGTGGCGGTGCACGTCGCCGGCGGGCGGTTCCGGCCGGTACTGGGCCACCAGCATGTCGGCGCTGAAGCCGGCGTCCTCGCCGAGGCTTTCATCGAGGAAGCGGCACCACTGCTCGCCGCTGCGCGAGGCGACCTCGCGCTGCGGGTAGGCGCGCAGGGCGACGGCCTTGAGCAGGCTGTTGGTCGCCGCGAGGCAGGCGCTGGCGTCGGTGTCCTCGGCATAACTGGCGCGAATGCGCCCGAGCGCCGCCAGGGCGATACGACGATAGGCGCGCCGCTGCCGGCGCTTCAGCAACCAGCGCAGCAACAGGCCGAGGCCGAGCAGCAGCAGGCCGGCGAGCAGCCACCAGCCGGGCGCCAGCGGCCACCAGCCGACCGGGTCGGGCATGCGCAGGGGCTGCAACTGCGCCAGCGGATCGGGGCCTGCGGGCGTCATCGGCGCGGTGCCCCGTAGTAGGTCTGCAGCAGGCGGAACGGCGAGTCGTCCGTGCGCGCCTGCAGTACGGGGATACCCAGGCGCCCCATGCGCTGCTGCAGCAGGGACTGGTGTTGCGCGCGCTCATCCTCGAAGCGCCGGCGCAGGCCGCGGTCGGCGGTGTCCAGTACGCTGCGCGCGCTGCCGTCGCTGACCGCATAGGTACCGGCGCGCGGCAGCTGCTGCTCCAGCGCATCGCTGCAGGCCACCGCGGTGACCTGGGAGTGCCGCGCCAGCTGGTACAGGTGCTTGTCGGCCTCGTCGCCGGTTACGCCGCGGAAATCGCTGACCAGGTACACGCTGCTGCCCGGGCGCGCCACCCGGCGCAGGGTGCCGAGCATCTGCGCGAAGCCCTGTTCATCGCTGCGCCCGCTGCCGGGCAGGCCGTGATTGTAACTGTCGATGGTCGAGAGCAGGGACAGCACCGTGCGCCGGGAGCGGCGCGGGCGCAGTTCGCGGTGGCTCTCGCCGTTGAAGACCAGCCCGCCGACGCGGTCGCCGCCCTCCAGGGCGGCCCAGCCGAGCAGCGCCGCGAGGTGTGCTGCGAGTACGCTTTTAAAACAGTGGCGCGAGCCGAAGAACATGTCCGGGCGCTGGTCCACCACCACCAGCACCGGGCGTTCGCGCTCCTCGCGGAACAGCTTGGTATGCGCCTCGCCGCTGCGCGCGGTAACCCGCCAGTCGATGCTGCGCACATCGTCGCCGGCCTGGTACATGCGCACTTCGTCGAAGTCGATACCGCGGCCGCGGAAGTTGGACTTGTTGGCGCCGGCCAGCGTCGCCAGCGCACGGCTGCGCCGCGCCGGCTGCAGCTGGCGCGCGGGAAAGCGCAGGGCGATCAGCGCCTCGAGATCGGTGTAGGCGCCGCGCGCGGGGGCGTCGACCAGTTCCGCTTGCATGGTCCGGCGGTGCTCAGCCCACCGGCACCAGGGCCAGGAGTTCGCGGGTCACCTGGTCCGGCGTGACGCCGGCGGCCTCCGCCTCGAAGCTCAGCAGCAGGCGGTGGCGCAGGGCGTCCGCGGCAACCGCCTGTACATCGTCCGGGCCGACGAAGTCGCGGCCGGCGAGCCAGGCGTGGGCGCGTGCGCAGCGGTCCAGTGCGATGGTCGCCCGCGGGCTGCCGCCGTACTCGATCCATTGGGCCAGTTGCACGCTGTAGGCCCCGGGTTCGCGGGTGGCCATGATCAGCTGCACGATGTACTCCTCGACCGCCGGCGACATGTGCAGGCCGAGCACCTCGCGGCGGGCGGCAAAAATCGTCGACTGGGGCAGGGGGGGCGGGCGCTGGGCGCTGCCGCCACCGGCCTCGTTGCGCGTCAGGCGCAGGATCTGTGCCTCGGCCTGGGCATCGGGGTAGCCGACGTTGACGTGCAGCAGGAAGCGGTCGAGCTGCGCTTCGGGCAGCGGATAGGTGCCCTCCTGCTCGATCGGGTTCTGCGTGGCCATGACCAGGAACAGCTGCGGCAGCTCGTAGGTGCGCGAGCCGACGCTCACCTGGCGCTCGGCCATTGCCTCGAGCAGCGCGGACTGCACCTTGGCCGGGGCGCGGTTGATCTCGTCCGCCAGCACCATGTTGTGGAAGATCGGCCCGGGCTGGAACTCGAAATTGCCCAGTTGCGGCCGGAAGATATCGGTGCCGGTGACATCGCCGGGCAGCAGGTCCGGGGTGAACTGGATGCGCTGGAAATTGCCTTCGATGCCGTCTGCCAGGCTCTTCACGGCGCGCGTCTTGGCCAGGCCTGGCGCGCCCTCGACCAGCAGGTGGCCGTCTGCCAGCAGGGCGATGATGAGTCGTTGAACGAGGTGGGACTGGCCGATGATCTGGCCGCTGAGCCACTCTTGCAGGGCTCGCAATTCTGCGCTGCTCACACGTACTCCTGTTCTGAACTGGGTGTTCGGAGGGCGGCATTGTAACCCACCGCATCGGCGGATACAGGCCCTCGCCCGGTGCGGGCGCAGCTGTGACTTGTGCCGACTGCAAAAGTTCACGGATTGCCGGGTGGCGATTGCGTTAGACTTGGAGCGGGGCGCAGGACCCGCAAGCCGGCGCCCGCGACAAGAAAAGGAACCTGGCCATGATCTGGGAAATTTCCAAGCAGCAACTGCTCGCCGACCTCGGCGCGCGTATCGAAAGCCACGCCGAGCCCGGTGACCGCGAATCCCTGCGCAACCTCGCCGAAACCCTGTTCGGCCGCTTCAGCCTGGAAGACCTGCGCGGTCGTTCGGTGGAGAACCTCTACGGCTGCCTGTATTCCATCCTGCGTTTCATGCGCCGCTGGGACAGCGCGACGCCGCGTGTGGAATTTTTCAATCCCGGCGTGCAGTCCCACGGCTGGGACAGCGCGAATACGGTGATGCTCATCCTGTGCCGCGGCATCCCGTTCATCACTGCCTCGGTGCGCGGTGAGATCAACCGTCGCAACCTGCCTATCCACATTGTCACCAGTTCCAACCTCGCCGTGCGTCGCGGCGCCGACGGCGAGTTGCAGGCGGTGCTCGGCCACAGCGAGGAGTGCGATGAGGACTGCCCGGAGGAGGCGCTGGTCTACTTCGAGATCGCGCGCCACTCGCACCCGGAAAAGCTGGAGGAACTGCGCCAGACCCTGCTCGAGATCATCCACGAGGTGGAACTGGTGGTGGACGATTTCGCGCCGATGTCTGAGCGGCTGGAGGGGGTGGCCGAGGAGGTCATGCAGTTCGCCTGCGTCGAGGCGGCGCAGCGCGAGGAGGCGCGCGATTTCCTCGTCTGGCTGCGGCAGCAGCACATGACCCTGCTCGGCTACGAGTACCTGGAGGTCGACAACAGCGGCCCGCACCCGGTGGTCAGCGTGCGCGAGGACAGCCGCCTCGGCCTGCTGCGCCTGCGCAGTACCCGCGGTGTCGCGGACCTCGAGGCGGACCTCGCGCACATGGACAGGCCGGCGCTGTACCGCGACCAGCTGAGTTTTTCCAAGTCCCGCTGCCGCTCCCGCGTGCACCGCCTGAGCTATCCGGACTACGTCGGCGCCCGGGTATTCGACGCCGACGGCGAGCTCATCGGCCAGCACCGCTTCATCGGCCTGTACACCTCGTCGGTGTACACCATGCACCCGCGCTACATTCCCATCGTGCGGCGCAAGGTGCAGCAGGTGATGGAGATGTCCAACACCGACTGGGCCGAGCACGAGACCCGCGAACTGTCGCGTGTGCTGGAGCTGTATCCCCGCGATGAACTGTTCCAGAGCAGCGTGCAGGAGCTGTATTCCACGGTCAACGCGATCAACCGTATCCAGGAACGGCGCCAGACCCGCCTGTTCGTGCGCAGCGATACCCACGGCAAGTTCGTCAATTGCATTGTCTACGTGCCGCGCGATCGCTACACCACGGAGCTGCGCGAGAAGATCGAGAACATCCTCTCCAACGCGTTCAAGGCCGAGGAGTCCGAGTTCACCACGCTGTTCACCGAATCCATCCTGGTGCGCGTTTACTTCGTGCTGCGCGTCAACCCGGCGCTGCCGCTGGACTACGACGTGGCGCAGTTGCAGGAAGACGTGGTGCAGGCGGCGCTGGTCTGGGAGGACCGCCTGCGTATCCGCCTGGTGGAGGAGTTCGGCGAGGAACTGGGCCACGAGTACGACGCGCTGCTCGGCCGCGGCTTTCCCGCCGGCTACCGCGACGATTTCGACCCGCGGATGGCAGTGGCGGACATCCGCAAGCTGCTCACCTTGCGCAACGGCGAGCAACTGGCGATGTCGCTGTACCGCCAGCCGGAGGACAGCGACCAGATGCTGCGCCTGCGCCTGTACCACGCGGGCAGCAGCCTGCCGCTGTCCGATGTGCTGCCGATCCTGGAAAACCTCGGCCTGCGCGTGGTCTCCGAACGCCCCTACGGTATTCGCACCAGTGACGGCGATGCCTACTGGGTGCAGGAATTTTCCATGCTCTACTGCCTGTCCCAGGAGATCGACCTGGAAGAGGTGAAAGATGAATTCGAGGACGCCTTCGCGCGTATCTGGTTCGGCGAGGCGGAGAGCGATTCCTTCAACCGGCTGTTGATCGGCACGCGCCTGAACTGGCGCGAGATCGCGCTGCTGCGCGCCTATGCCCGCTACCTGCGGCAGCTGAATTTCCCCTACAGTGTCGAGTACATCGCCGAGACCACCGCGGATCACCTGGAGATTACCGCGCAGGTGGTGGAGCTGTTCCTCACCCGCTTCTCGCCGGTATTCGACGGCGACGACGAGTGGCGCGCGCAGCGTGAGGCGGCGGTGGAAGAGACTATCCTGGCCTCGCTGGAACAGGTCGAGAACCTCGGCCAGGACCGCATCATTCGCCAGTACGTGAGGTTGATCAAGGCGACCCTGCGCACCAACTTCTTCCAGCAGCAGGCCGATGGCGGTCTGAAGCCCTACCTGTCGCTGAAGCTGCGCCCCGCGGATATTCCCGAGGTGCCGCGGCCGGTGCCCATGTACGAGATCTTTGTCTATTCGCCGCGGGTCGAGGGCGTGCACCTGCGCGGCGGCAAGGTGGCGCGCGGCGGCCTGCGCTGGTCGGACCGCCTCGAGGACTTCCGCACCGAGGTGCTGGGCCTGGTCAAAGCCCAGCAGGTGAAGAATGCCGTGATCGTGCCGGTCGGCGCCAAGGGCGGTTTTGTCGCGCGCCTGCTGCGCGCCGACATGAGCCGCGACGAGGTGCAGGCGGAGGGCATCGAGTGCTACAAGCTGTTCATCCGCGGCCTGCTCGACCTCACCGACAACCGCGGCGACGTGGCCATCGTGCGCCCGCCCTACGTGGTGGCCAAGGACGACGACGACCCCTACCTGGTAGTGGCGGCGGACAAGGGCACGGCGAGTTTTTCCGATATCGCCAACGGCATCTCCGCGGAGTATGACTTCTGGCTCGGCGACGCCTTTGCCTCCGGCGGCAGTGCCGGCTACGACCACAAGAAAATGGGCATTACCGCGCGCGGCGCCTGGGTCTCCGTGCAGCGCCACTTCCGCGAGATGGACTTCGACGTACAGAGCACGGACTTCAGCGTGGTCGGCATCGGCGATATGTCCGGCGACGTGTTCGGCAACGGCATGCTGATGTCCCCTCACATCCGCCTGCTGGCGGCGTTCAACCACCTGCATATTTTTATAGACCCGGAGCCCGATCCCATCGCCAGCTATGCCGAGCGCCAGCGACTGTTCGACCTGCCGCGCTCGAGCTGGACCGACTACGATCGCGAACTGATCTCCACCGGCGGCGGTGTGTTCGCGCGCAGCGCGAAGTCGATCACCATCACCCCGGAGATGGCGAGCCGCTTTGGCATCAGCGCGGCGCAGCTCACCCCCAACGAGCTGATCAGCCACCTGCTGCGGGCCGAGGTCGACCTGCTGTGGAACGGCGGTATCGGCACCTATGTGAAGGGCTCCGGCGAAAGCCATCTCGCGGTCGGCGACAAGACCAACGACGCCCTGCGCGTGGATGGCCGTGACCTGCGCTGCAAGGTGGTGGGGGAGGGCGGCAACCTCGGCCTCACCCAGCTCGGTCGCGTGGAGTACGCGCTGGCCGGCGGTCGCATCAATACCGACTTCATCGACAACGCCGGCGGTGTGGACTGCTCGGACCACGAGGTGAACATCAAGATCCTGCTCAACGCGGTGGTGGCGCGCGGTGATCTCACCCAGAAGCAGCGCAACCAGTTGCTCGAGGAGATGACCGACGCGGTGTCGGCGCTGGTGCTGCACAACAACTACCGCCAGGCCCAGGCGATCAGCCTGGTGGAGATGCAGGCGGAGGACCGCTTCGGCGAGTATCGCCGCTTCGTCGACCTGATGGAGCAGCACGGCCGCATCGACCGCGCGCTGGAGTTTCTGCCCAGCGACGAGGAACTCGGCGAGCGCCGCAATCACGGGCAGACCTTCACCCGGCCGGAGCTCTCCACCCTGGTGTCCTACAGCAAGGGCATCCTCAAGGAGCGGCTGATGGACTCCGACCTGGACAGCGACCCGCACCTCGCCGACCTGGTCAAGACGGCGTTTCCGGAGCGCCTGGTACGCGAGTACGGCGACGAGGTGCGCAGCCACCGCCTGCACCGCGAGATCATGGCGACCCAGCTGGCCAACGATATCGTCAACCGCATGGGTCTCAATTTCGTGGTGCGCCAGTCACGTGCCACCGGGGCCTCCCACGCCGACGTGGCGCGCGCCTACATTGCCGTGCTGGAAGCCTACAACCTGCGCGAGCTGTGGGACTGGATCGAACTGCTCGACCTCAAGGTCAGTACCGCCGTGCAGATGGACATGATGCTCAGCCTGTTGCGCCTGGTGCGCCGGGCGACACGCTGGATCCTGCGCAACCGCCGTCACGAGTTGCAGCCCACCGCGCTGGTGACGGAGTTCCGGTCCGGCCTGGCGCAACTCGCGGACGCGTTTCCGCGGATGCTGCGCGGTCGCGCCGCAGCCCAGTACGAGGAGATCCTGGCCCGCTATCTGGAGGCCGGCGTCGGCCAGGAACTGGCCCAACGGGTGGCCGGTACCCACCAGGCCTACACCGCCCTTGGCATTATCCAGGCGGCCGTCGAGCACGATGCGCAGTTGGAGGACATGGCGCGACTGTATTTCTATATCGGCGAGTACCTGGAACTGGACTGGTTCAGCACCCAGATCCTGGCCAGCGTTGTGGATAACGAGTGGCAGGCCCTGGCCAGGGATACGTACCTGGAGGACCTGGAGTGGCAACAGCGCAGTCTCGCTGTCAGTGCGTTGCGCTACCTCGAGCCGGATGGCGATATCGAGCGCTGCATCGAGAACTGGTCGGCGCAGCAGGAAGTGCTTCTGGAACGCTGGCGGGGCATGCTGGCGGAGTTACACGCCAACGATACCCCGGATTTCAGTATGTTCGCAGTGGCAAACCGGGAACTGCTCGATCTCGCACAGAGTGGCAACCGGCTCGCGGCGCTTCAGTCATAGGTGGGAATCAGAGGGTACGCAACTTGTGTACCCCGGACACGCCGGTCAGGCCATCCCACTGGTCGGCGCGTCCCTCGCGCCAGCCGCAGAGCCAGCTCTGTCGGTGGGCGGAGTTTTCATGTGGACAGAAGTCCACACTGCGGCCGGTAACGCCTGCCTGGTAGCCTTTGTCGAATGCCCGGGAGTTCATGTCGCGCTTCTGTCTTTTCATATAACAGCCTCCGTGTCGGCGAGGACACCGCGCGGGGGCCGCGGTTAGCGCGCGTCCACCGTTGCGGTGGTCGTCAGGATGGGTTGTTGCTTTTCTCTGCGTTTCAATGCGGAGTAATACAACGTGATGTGCCCAGGGGCACATAGCCCAATGAAAACAAACCACCCGGCGCTGCGCCAACAACGAATTGTTCTGAGCGCCGAATTTTTATATAACAGAATTGTTACAGAGGGGCTTTCTGGAGAAAAGCCCGTGTTTGTGTAGAGCGTCACAAATTCCCCTGCTAGGATGAGCAGCCCGGAATGAGTAAGGTGAGCATCCCGATGTTTGAACGCAATAAGAACCGGCAGGGGGCACAGCCACCGGAACCCGAGCGGAGCGCACCCAGCGCCCCGCCGGCCACCCCCGCGGCCAGCCAGAAACCGGCAACCACCACCAGCAGGAGTACCGCCATGATTGGACCCAGCATCGAGATTAAAGGCAGTGTCAGCGGGGCCGAGGACCTGCTTATCCAGGGCAGGGTCGAAGGCACGGTAGACCTGGGCGACCACGAGGTCACGGTGGGCGAGTCCGGCAAGGTCAACGCCGATATCACCGCGCGCACCGTGCGCATCGATGGCGAGGTGGCCGGGGATATCCGCGGCACCGAGAAAGTGGTGATTTCCAAGACCGGCAACGTCAAGGGCAATATCATCGCCCCGCGTATGACCCTGGAGGACGGCGCAATCTTCAAGGGCTCCATCGACATGGACCCGGGCGACGCCCCGGCCAAGGTCGCCCTGGCGCCGAAGTCGCCCGCGCCGGCCGCGGCAGCCGGCGACAAGGGCCCGGACCTCGACCTGAAGCAGGGCTGAACAGGACCTCACACCGCCTATGAGCGAGCAGCAGAGCTCCCAGCTGCTGCCCGGTCTGTTCGAAGCGATAGCCGAGGACCAGCGGGTCAACGTCCTGCATATCGGGCCCGCGCTGCCGGAAACGGTGGCGTTCTTCTCCGACGCGGGGTTTCGCTGCAAGCTGTTTTTCCTCGACCTGTTTGCCGAGCTGCCCCTGGTGTTCCAACCCGGGGACGAACTCACCGTGCAGCAGCGCATGAGCCAGTTGATGGATTTCCCGCAGGACACGCGCTTCGACCTGTGCCTGTTCTGGGACATTTTCAATTACCTCGACGAAACCGCCATCGAGGCGCTGGTGGATTGCCTGCGCCCGCAGCTCGCCATCGGTGCGCGGGCCCACGCCTTCGCCGTCCACAATACCCGCAGCCCGCAGCTGCCCCAGCGTTTCGGCATTCTCGCCGGCGACCTGCTGAACCTGCGCCCGCGTCCCGCGCCGCTGCCCGGTTATGCACCACACCCGCAGGCGCGCCTGCAGGCCCTGCTGCAGGGACTGACCATCAAGCGCTCGGTGCTGCTGGCGCAGAGCCGCCTGGAGCTGTTGCTGCACGCGGCGGCCTAGCCTGTCGGGCGCAATGGGCTTATCGTTGACGGTTGACGAACGAGGAGCCCACTCCCCATGAGAACCGAGCTGCAGCAATACGTGCGCGTTTACCCCAATGCGCTGGACCGGGAATTCTGCGAGAACATGATCGCCGCTTTCGAGGGGCACCCGGAGCGGCTGCAAACCAACGGCAAGAGCGAGTCCTCGGGCCTGGCGCAGAGCAGTTGGGTGGAACTGGACGTGGGCAAGCACCTGCCGCAGCCGGTGGCCAAGCACTTTATCGACAACGCGCTGCGCCACAAGCGCCTGTATGAACGCGAATGCCAGATCGAGCCGCCGCTGCCGGAGACCGGCCGCTACGCCCAGCTGATCATGAAACGCTATGCCGCCGCCGGGGGGGACGGCTTCCAGCCGCACTACGACTCACTCGGGCCGGTGAGCAACCGCTTCCTGGTTTTCCTGTGGTATCTCAACGACGTGGAACGCGGTGGAGAGACCGACTTCATGGACCTCGGCGTCAAGGTGCCGCCGCGCCAGGGCACCATGGTGATCTTCCCGCCCTACTGGATGTACCGCCATCGCGGCTGCGTCCCCGAGTCGGGCGACAAGTACATTCTCAGCACTTATGCGCTGTGGTGAAGGGTACGGTGGTGAAAGGTATTGTGGTGAGGCCCTGAGTTGAGGGTGCCCGCTCAGTCGCCGCTGGCGGCCGCCTCGCCGGAGCGGTAGAGCTGCATGCCGCGCGCCTGGTAGTTGGCCAGCGCATTGGGGTGATCCAGGGTGCAGGTGTGCACCCACACCCGTTGCGGTGCATCCCAGCCCCAGGCCGCCTCGATGGCGCTGGTCAGCAGCGCTCCGCCATACCCCTGGCCGATGAATGCAGGGGCCAGGCCGAAATACTTGATCTCAACCTCGTCGCCCTCGCGCTCCAGGTCGAAGTAGCCCGCCGGGGAGCCGTCCACCCAGGCCACCCAGGTGCGCAGGTTTTCGGCTTCCACGTAGGCGCGCCACTGGGCATCGCTCCAGCTGAGTTTGTCGCGCCAGGCCCAGGGACCGCCGATGTGTTCATAGAGAAAGCGATTGAAGGCGAACTGGGGGACGCGGGCCTCGGCCAGGCTGAGGCCGGCGGGGAGCGGCTTGCCGCGCAACTGGCCCGGGGAGGTCATCTCCAGGTAGTAGACCGTGACCCCCGCCATTGTCAGTCCTGCCAGATCACCCGCTTGCCGGCGGCGTACCAGCTGTCCAGGAACGGCTCGTAGGTGGATTCGATCACGTCCCGCTTAATCTTCAGGGTGGGGGTGAGGAAGCCGTTTTCCGGGGTCCAGGGTTCGCGCGCCAGGGCGACGAACTTCAGGTGCTCAAACTCCTCGATGCGCGCGTTGACCCGCTCGACAAGTTCCGCCAGTTCAGTTTCCACCTCGCGGCGCAGGGCGGGGTCGTCGTAGCGCGCCTGGGCGCTGTCGGTGAGCTGGATCATCGCAAAACAGGCGGGCCGGCCGGCGCCGCAGACACAGCTGAGCTCGACGAAGTGGTGGGCGTTGAGCAGGTTCTCGATGGGTGCCGGGGCGATGTACTTGCCCTTGCTGGTCTTGAACAGTTCCTTGACCCGGCCGGTGATGCGCAGCAGGCCGTCCTCGTCATAGGTGCCGCGATCGCCGGTCTTGAAGAAGCCGTCCTCGGTCATCACCTCGGCGGTCAGGTCCGGCGACTTGTAGTAGCCCATCATCAGACCCGGCGACTTGAGTTCGATCTCGCCGCTTTCCGAGATGCGCGAGATCACCCCGGTCAACGGCTTGCCCACGTAGCCGGGTTTGCGGCTACCGGGCAGGGACAGGTGCGAGTAGGCGAAATCCTCGGTCATGCCGTAGCCTTCCATGATGGCCAGGCCCAGCTTGTCGTACCAGCGGATGAGGTCCGGCGGCAGCGGGGCGGAGCCGGACAGCGCAACCCGCACCTCGCCCAGGCCGAGCCCGTCCAGCACTTTCTTGCTGATCATGCGCCCGATCAGCGGGATCTTGAGCAGGCGCGCGAGCTTCTTCTCCGGGAATTTCTGGAACACCCCGGACTGGAACTTCTGCCACAGGCGCGGGACGCTGAGGAACAGGGTGGGGCGGGCGCGCAGCATGTCGCGCATGAAACTGTCCAGGCTGTCGGCGAAGAAGATATGCACGCCCTGGTAGATCGAGCCGGCTTCCACTACCGCGCGTTCGAAGACGTGGGCCAGCGGCAGGTAGGACAGCACCCGGTCGCCCTCGGTGATGCCGAACAGGTCGCCCTGCAGGTAGGCCGGGGCGGAGATGGAATCGAAGGAGTGCATCACGCCCTTGGGCCGGCCGGTGCTGCCGGAGGTGTAGCAGATCAGGGCGCGGCGATCGCCCGGCCACACCGGGTCGTCGGTGATCGGCTCGACGCTGGCGATGACCTCGTCCCAGGGCTGGTAGTCGTCTTCCGGCGCCAGCGAGAAGCCGATTTTGGGCATGTCCGCGGGTACTCCGGGGCGCATCAGCTCCCAGTCGTCGAGCTTGCCGACGAACAGCAGCCGCGCCTCGGAGTGCTCCAGGATGTAGCTGACGGTGTCCGCGGTGAGGGTCGGGTACAGCGCCACGGTACAGTGCCCCGCCAGCCAGATGGCGAGCTCGGTGATCACGAAATGGGCGCAGTTCTTGGACACCATCGCGATGTTGCTGTTGTCCGGCAGGTCGAGGGAGCGCAGGTAGGCCGCCATGCGGCGGGCCTCGTCCATGGTGCGGGCCCAGTCGTACTCGACCACAGTGTCACCCACCGGCTGGGTCATGAACGGGAGGTGCGGCTTGTGCTTCTCCCGTTCGATGGCTGCCTGCAGGACCAGTTTCTCGACCTTATAGCTCATGTTATTGAATCCCTGGCGATGTCAGTAACTTTAATAGCGTATTCCCGCGCGGCGGACAAATTCACCCTGTACCGAGTTGTTGTTCCAGGCCGCGGGCGGCGGCGCGCATGTGCTCGCGCAGTGTTTCATCATCGACGTTCCTGAGCAGCGGGTGCCGTACGCCGCAGCCGATTGCCGTGAGCAGCATGCCCAGGGCGACCTTCGCGCCGTCGCTGTAGTCACCGTCGAGCATGATCGCGTTGAGGCGACGGAACATCTGGTGGAGCGTCTCGTCCTCTTCCAGCAGCCGCACGATCACCGGGTCGCGCTGGATAAAGGCGGCGATGCGCCGGTGGCTCGCCGCCAGGTCGATCAGGTCCTCGATCATCACCGCGCGCGCCCCCGCCGCTGTGGGCTGGGCATCCGCGTGGTCGATGATGCTGGATATAGTATCGAATATCAGCTGGCCGGTGGCCTGCAGGATGTCGTCCTTGGCGGGGAACTGGTGGTAGATGGCGGCTTTGGTCACGCCGACGGCTTCGGCGATCATCTGCAGGGAAGTGCCGGCGACACCGTGATCGCAGAACAGGTCCAGAGCGGCGTTGAGTATTCGGGTCTTGGTCGGGCTCAGGAATACGCTGCTGGGCAAATCTGAGGTCACGGGGGTACAAGTCTCCGGTCAAAGAGCGGGCAGGTTATGCGATGGGTTTTGGGATGTCTATAACTAAAGCGTCCACTTACAGGTGCACGACCACCCGGCGCTCGCCGCGGTAGTGGCGGTGTTCCCACAGGAAGATTCCCTGCCAGGTGCCCAGCAGCAACTCGCCGTGTTCAAAGGGGATACTCAACTGGCAGGCGGTGAGGGCGGCCTTGATATGCGCGGGCATGTCGTCGGCCCCTTCCAGCGTGTGGGTGTACAGGGGGTCGTTCTCCGGCACCAGCCGGTTCAGCCAGTGCTCCAGGTCGCGGCGCGCGCTGGGGTCGTAGTTTTCCTGCACCAGCAGGCTGGCCGAGGTATGGCGGATGAACAGGGTGCACAGCCCCTCGTCCCTGCCGCTGGCCGCGACCACGCCCTGCACCGCGGGTGTGAAGGCGTGCAGTCCCTGGCCATCGACGCGGATATTCAGATGTTCGATCAACGCTTGCCCCCCTCCCGGCCAGTGTACCGGATTCCGGAGGGCGTGTGGCGCAGGCGCGGGATTGGCGGGGAAGCGGTGGGATGAGCAACCGGGATGTCTCCCCCGCCGTGGCGGGGGACGAAAAAAATCTAGCAGGCGTTGAGGCGCAGGAAGGGATTGGCGGCGCGGAAGCGCCAGTCGGTGAAGCGCACCGGGGCATCCAGCACCCCGACGCAGATGCAGTCGCGGTCGCGGGTGGCGGTGGGTGTGTGCTGGTTGTGCCCGTCGCGCATCAGGAAGTCGCCGGCCTCGTAGTGGCCCGACTCATCCGAGAAACTGCCCTCGAGGACCAGGGTCAGCTCCGTGCCGCGATGGGTGTGGCGCGGAATCCGGCCACCGGCGCGGATGTGATAGAGGGCGAACTCGTTGTCCTGGTCGCCGGTGCGCAGGTGGCAGATGCGTACCTGCGAGCCGATCTTGCGCCAGTCCAGGTCCTGGTAATCGCGCTGCATGAGGCGCTGCACCAGCGGCGGGCAGCCCTCTGCGGCAGCCGTCGCGCGGTAGCTCAGCGGCTCCGGCTCGTGGTCGAGGCGCGCCATCACCGCGTCCATGAGGTTCTCGCTCACGGCCTGCGGGGGCAGCCGGTCGAACAGGCCGGCGCCGAGATCGCGCAACTGGCGGTGGGCGCGGCGGCACTGCTCGCAGTAATTCAGGTGCAGGGTGACACACACAGAAGGTGCCAGGTCGAGAGCGCCGGCGGCGTGCTCGTTGAGCAGGCGAGTGTCGGGATGATGGCTAACCATGGTGTTACTTTTCAACCATTAATTGCAGTTTGTTCATGGCCAGGCGCACACGCGACTTGACCGTACCCAGCGGAAGATCCAGTTCTTCCGCCACCTCACTATGGGATTTGCCCTCCATGTACACCTTGGCCAGAATCTGCGCCTGTTCGTGCGGCAGTTCGCCGAGCAGGCCGCGCACACGGCTGGCGTCGCGGTTGGACTGGACCGCGGCGAACAGGTCGCCGGTGTCCATGTCCGGCCAGATATCGTCGGCACTGATCGGCGTATCGAACTTTTGCAGTCGCCGGTACAGGTCGGTGCGGCAGTTTCGCGCAATCGTGTAGATCCAGGTGCTGGCCGAGGCCTTGCGGGCGTCGAAGGCCGAAGCCTTCTGCCAGACCTTGATCATGACTTCCTGTACCAGTTCCTCCGAGTGGGATGCCGCCAGCGGCGAACCGCCCAGGGCGAAAGCCTTCACCAGAGGGGCAAAGTGCGTGAACAGGCGTGCAAACGCCGCCCTGTCCCGCGCCCGGCCGATGAGTTCCAGGCACTGGCTCCACTCGTCGTCGCGCTTGCCGCCGGGATTGTCCGCCGCAGTGCCGCTCACTGTCCTGATTGCTCCTTTCATGCCTGCTGGTGCCACCGGAGTCTACCATTGTGTCGTGGGTACGCGGGGCATCGCCGGGTGGATCACCGCATTGCCTTGAAATGCACGCCTCGCTGGTCTATCCCTAAATAGCCCCGCACTTACTCCGGAAAATAACAGGGACGTTCCTCTGAATGGACACACTCGACGTATTCATCGGGCTGATATCGGTCTATCTCACGCTCGCCCTGGTAGTCACCGCGCTGGGCCAGGGTGCTTCCAACTGGCTCAACCTCAAGGGGCGCAATGCCCGCGCGATTGTCGTCGCCCTGCTCGGGCGTCCTTTACAGCTCAAGCTGTTCCAGCACCCGGATATCGTCAAGTTGTCCAAGTCGCCGGGGGTGTTCCGGCGCAACTTCCGCAAGTATTTCCCCGGGCTGGCAACGAAACAAGGTGAACCCGAGTGCTTCTGGAAGGTCGAGCCGCTGCGGCGTCCTTCCTATATTCCCCCGGAGGTATTCGCCGATGCCTTGCTCGACTGCCTGCAAAAAGAGTTTACCGAAACCCATATCCGCGCTGCGGTACCCACCCCCGGTGCCCTGCAGGCGGTCATCGAGGCGTATGCTGCGCTTCCCGCTCCCAGCGGGGTCGATAGCGCGGACGGGGACAGTGCGAAGACCGCGGCCAGTGCAGAGATCGAGGGCAAGGGCCGCCTCGGCCGCAGCCTGCGCCCCCTCTGGATCAAGGCCAATTTCAACGTGGAGACCTTCCGCGCAGAGTTGGTGACCTGGTTCGAGGTGACCGCGGACCGTTCCTACGGTTGGCACAAGCGGCAGTTGGGCGGTGTATTGTTCCTGGTCGGGTTGGTCGTCGCCGTGGTGATGAACGCCGATACGGTACAGATGTACAAACGCCTGAGCCAGGACCAGGACCTGCGCGCGGCGCTGGTCGAGCGGGCGTTGCAACTTAACGAGAAGCAGGCCCTGGGAGAGACCTGCGAGTTTTTCGGCATGCCGTCGGGGTGCAGCACGGGAGACATCGTGCGCACCGGCGCTGCTGACCTGCTGCCGGTGGTCGGAGGGCGATCGGTGCTGGAGGAGTGGCGCTTGTTCGAGTGTGCCAACGGCACAGCCGATGAACCGGAGGAGTGCCCGGGCTTCAGGGAAGGCGACGAATCCGCGGATGTGGCCAGCAATCCGGAGGCCGAGGCGGGCGAAGCACCCGCGGCCGATCCCGCACCAGGCGTGTCTGGCCAGGCTGCCCCGCCGGCGGTCGCCGCTGCAGGGGAAACTGGCGACGGTGGTGAGGGCAGTGGCGAGGGCGAAGTAGACCCGCAGGAAGAAGACCCACAGGAAGTAGTTCAAACGGGCGGGGATACGGCCGGGAAACCTGTCGGGGAAACCGCCAGCACCGGAAAAGCCGCCAAACCCGAAAAGGATGCCGATGCTCGGCTGTGGTGGCTGGCGAAGTTCAGCGGTCTGTTCCTGACCGCCGCGGCGATCTCCCTCGGCGCGCCGTTCTGGTTCGACCTGCTGAACAAGGTTATCCAGGTGCGTGGCGCCATTCGCGGCCACAGTGAGGCGGGTACCGCGCAGGCGGCGGCAGTGCCGGCCGCGTCAGCCGATGAGCCGGCCCCGATGGCGCTGGCGTCGCTGGTTGCGCGCACGGTGGACAGCAGTCGCCTCGATACCCTGAGCGGCTTCGCCGTGGATGACCCCGGATTCTCCCGGCTCAACATGTTCTGGTGTGCGCGCCTCTCTGCAGCTGCCTACTTCGATGATGCCGCCGATCGCTGTGACGACTTCGGGGCGCAAGCGGCTCTGCTGCGGCATGCCCCCACATCCAGCGAATGCCTGGTGGTGAATGGCGGCAACTTCGTGATTCTCGCCTTCCGCGGGACAGAGAAGAAACTGGCGGACCTGGAAACCGACCTCAAGTACGAGCCCGGCACTGTCGCGACCTGGGATCACTTGCCGCCCGGCTGCGAGGTTCACGGCGGCTTCAGTCGCTCGCTACACGCCCTGTGGCATGCAGAATCCGAGGCCGCGCCCGAGGCGGGGAAGGTGCATTGGGTGGAGGAGAGTGGGTCGGCGCCGGGGGAAACCCTGTTGCAACGGCTGGACACCCTGGGTGTGTTCGAGCGCAACCTGCCGGTGTGGATCACCGGCCACAGTCTCGGCGGCGCCCTCGCGGTGCTGGCTGCGGTCGAACTGGACCGGGAAATCGCGGCGCGCAAGTCGGGCGCCGCCATTGCCGCTGTCTTCACCTTCGGCCAGCCGCGGGTCGGCAACTCCGCTTTCGCCCGCTGGATGGACCAGCGCTTCTCGCAACGTTATTTCCGCAGCGTGAACCAGCGCGATGCGGTGCCGCGGCTGCCGCTGACGGTCATGCCCAATATCCACGGCGAGGAACCCGCCACCTGGTCCTTCGCCCACGCCGGGCGGGTGGTCTACTTCAACGACCTCGGCCGCGCCATCATGGATCCGCCCCTGTGGTATCGGAAACTGGATGCGGTGCCAGTGGCGCAGTGGGACCAGATTGGCGATGCTCTGCGTCAGGGTGCTGGCGACCACGGCATCGCCGGTTATGTGGAGCTGCAGCGCAAGCTGCTGGAGAGCGCCGAGATCGCCTCCGATACCTGATGCCGGAGTAGCCTGGGCGTAGCGCGCAATCGACGGTACGGGGTGCGTAAATAGCTGCGACCTGCTCGACGCTCGAGGATTGCCCGGGACTGAGGTTTGTCCGGGTCGTATCGGCCGGTTCGCGGTCGGTCCGGTATTGATCCAAGCCCATCGCGCCGGCGTATGTTCAGCAGTGTGACTGAGAGCGCAGGACTGCGGTGGGGCGAACATGAAAGTAGCAATTATTGGTTCAGGTATTGCGGGTTTGTCCTGCGCCCGCTTTCTCAGTGCCCACCACGAGGTGCACGTACTTGAGCGCGAAGGGCGCATAGGCGGGCACACGGCGACGGTGGACGTCGCGGTGGGCGGGCGCAAGTTCGCCGTGGATACCGGCTTTATTGTCTACAACGACTGGACCTACCCCGAGTTCATCGCGCTGCTGGCGGAACTCGGCCTGCAGGGCAAGCCGACGCAGATGAGCTTCAGCCTCAGCGATCACGCCAGCGGCCTGGAGTATGCCGGCTCCAATCTCAATACCCTGTTCGCCCAGCGCAGCAACCTGGTCTCGCCGCGCTTCCTCGGCATGTTGCGCGACATCCTCCGCTTCAACCGCGAGGCGGTGCACGACCTCGACGCGGGCGCCGTACCCGGCGATATGACATTGGGCGAATACCTCGAGCGCGGCGGCTACGGTCGCGCCTTCGTGGACTATTACCTGGTGCCGATGGGGGCCGCCATCTGGTCCGCGGACATTCCCGTGATACGCGACTTCCCGCTGGCCTTCTTCCTGCGCTTTTTCAAGAACCACGGGCTGCTGAATGTGCGTGACCGCCCGCAGTGGCGGGTGATCGAGGGCGGCTCGCGGGAGTACCTGCGCCCGCTGTGCGACCCCTTCGCCAGCCGTATCCGTACCGGCGTCACGATTGCCGGAGTGCGTCGCG
Organism: Mangrovimicrobium sediminis; assembly: GCF_004745945.1. Taxonomy (GTDB): domain Bacteria; phylum Pseudomonadota; class Gammaproteobacteria; order Pseudomonadales; family Halieaceae; genus Mangrovimicrobium; species Mangrovimicrobium sediminis. Next base: position 300,192 of record NZ_SRLE01000005.1, read on the forward strand.
AAGCGGGGCGGGCGCAACTGCGCCTGGCCAGTGGTGCGGTGGAAACCTACGACGCGGTGGTGTTCGCCTGTCACAGCGACCAGGCGCTGGCCCTGCTCGATGACGCGACGGCCAGCGAGCGCGAGGTGCTCGGCGCCATTCCCTACCAGGCCAGTTCCGTGGTCCTGCACACCGATACCCGCCTGCTGCCGCACTCGCGCCGCGCCTGGTCGAGCTGGAACTACCAGCGGCGTCCCGGCGTTGAGCGGCCCACGCTCACCTACAACATGAACATCCTGCAGGGCATCCAGGCGCCGGAAACCTTCTGCGTGACGCTGAACGACCGCGAGGCCATCAACCCGCACAAGATCCTCGGGGAGTTCGAGTATTCGCACCCGGTGTTCACTCTCTCCGGTATGTCTGCGCAGGCGCGCTGGGACGAGATTAATGGCGGCCCGACCTGGTTTTGTGGAGCCTACTGGCGCAATGGCTTCCACGAGGACGGGGTGGTCTCCGCGGGGCGGGTGGCAGATGCCATTGCCAGCGAGGCGCAGCGCGACGAACTGGGTAGCGCCGCGTGAGCAGCGCCATCTACAGCGGCACCGTCGAGCACCGCCGGCTGAGTCCGCGCTCGCATCGCTTTCGGTATCGCGTGTTCATGCCGCTGCTCGACCTCGACGAAATGCCGCAGTGGCTCGAGCGCTGCCCCGGCTGGTCCGCAAAGCGCCCCGCCCTGGCCAGGTTCCGGCGCAGCGATTTTTTCGGTGATCCCGGCGTGCCGCTCAAGGAGGCGGTTCTGGACCGGGTGGAGCAGGCGCTCGGAGAGCGGCCGGACGGTCGTGTCATGATGCTGGGCAACCTGCGCTATTTCGGTTTCCTGATCAACCCGATCTGCTGTTACTACTGCTATGACAGCGCCGGCATACTGCGCGCCGTGCTGGCGGAAGTCACCAACACTCCCTGGCGGGAAAAACACGTCTATGTGCTGGCCGCGGGCGAGGACGGCCAGTACCTGCAGGCGGACTTCGACAAGGCGATGCATGTCTCGCCCTTCATGCCCATGGGCATGCGCTACCACTGGCGCAGCGATACGCCCGGCGAGCGGCTCAACCTGCGCCTGGCCAACTCCGTGTCCGGCGAGATGCAGTTCGACGCCAACCTGTGCCTGAAGCGGCGTGGCGACTCGCCCTGGACATTCACCCGCTACCTGGCCCTGTACCCTTTTATGACCCTGCGCGTGGCCGCGGGCATCTACTGGCAAGCCCTGCGCCTGTGGCTGAAAGGCGTGCCTTTTATTCCCCATCCCGGAACAGTGAACAGCGAGAACCGACTATGAGCGAAGCAAGTGTCAGTGCCATCCGTCTACCCAGCATCCGCGGTTTCTGGCGCGGCGAGGATATGGCCCGGCGAATGGTGTACCGGTTGCTCGGGGGTCTCAGCGGCGGCTCCCTGGTCCTGCACGAAAGCGGTAGCAGTGTGCGCTTCGGCGCGGAAACCGCAGCCGGTATGCCGCATGTGGAAATCCGTGTGCGCGACCCGCGAGCCTTCCAGTACGTGCTCACCGGCGGCGTGGTCGGCGCCGGCGAGGCTTATATGCTGGGCTACTGGACGTCCCCCGACCTGGTCGCGGTAATCCGCCTGTTCTCCGCCAACATGGCGGCGATGGATGCCATGGACGCCAACAGCTCGCGTCTGCGCCAGCTGCTGATGTGGGGTTTCCACAAACTGAACGGCAACACCCGAAATGGCTCACGGCGCAATATCGGCGCGCACTACGATCTCGGCAACGACTTCTTCCGCCTGTTCCTCGACGAGCAGATGATGTACTCGGCCGCGGTCTACCCGAGCCCGGAGACTTCGCTGGAAGAGGCTTCGCTGCACAAGCTGGACCTGCTCTGCCAGCAGCTGGAGCTGCAGCCGGAGGATCACCTGCTGGAGATCGGCACCGGCTGGGGCGGGCTGGCGATACACGCCGCGCGCCACTACGGCTGCCGGGTGACCACAACCACCATCTCCCGCGAACAGTACAACCATGCCTGTGAGCGCGTGGCGCAGGCCGGCCTGGCCGACCGGGTGGAAGTGCTCTGCCAGGACTACCGTGAACTGGGCGGCCAGTACGACAAGCTGGTCTCGGTGGAGATGATCGAGGCGGTGGGCCACGAATTCTACAGCGAGTATTTCCGTCGCTGCAGCGCGCTGTTGCGGCCGGGCGGCAAGTTTGCCATCCAGGCCATCACCATGGCGGACCAGCGCTACGTCCAGGCGCGCGACTCCGTGGATTTCATCAAGCGCTATATCTTCCCAGGCGGTTGCCTGCCGTCGCTGGAGGTCATCGCGCGCCACGTGGCCCGCGACACCGACATGCAGATCGTCAACCTGCGCGACATCACCCTGGACTACGCGCGCACCCTGGAACACTGGCGCGAGCGCTTCCTGGCCGCGCGCGAGCAGGTGCGGGGCATGGGCTTCGACGAGGTATTCCTGCGTATGTGGGAGTTCTACCTGTGCTACTGCGAGGGTGGCTTCCGCGAGCGCATCATCTCCACCGTCCAGCTGACCATGGCCAAGCCGGGTTACCGCTTCGACGAGCCGGGTCACCGCTCCAAGTAGGTGCGCTATGCGCGAGAAACTGGCCAATGCCCTGATGTTCAACGTGTCCTGGCTGCTCATCGTGCTCAGCCAGGACGCCGCCCTGGCCTGGGGTGTGGCCGCGGTCCACTGTTTCGCCCACCTCGTGCTGTTCGGCCAGCGCGGCGAGCTGCGGGCGATAGCAGCCATCTCCCTGCTGGGCCTGGCGCTGGACCAGGTGCTGTTCGCCTCCGGCGTTCTGCAAAGCGCTGATGGCGGGCTGCCGGCCCCCCTGTGGATGTCGGCGCTGTGGCCGGTTTTCGCCTCCACAGCGCTGCACGCCTTCGCCGGCTTCCTGCGCCTGCGCTGGATCGCTGTCGTCGTCGGTGCCCTGGGCGGCTACGCAGCCTATCGCGCGGGAGCGTCCCTGTCCGCCGTGAGCTTTGGCTGGCCGCTGATCAGCGACCTGGTGCTCCTCGCGGTCTGGGCGGCGCTGTTCCCAGCCCTGTTGCTGCTGGCCCGGCAGATAAGCCAGGCCGGCCGGGGTGAAGGGCATGTCTAGCGCGTGGCAGTTGGCGCTATTTGCCGGTGCGCTGGCCGCAGCCCATCCGACTGCCGCAATGCAGGTGGTGGGCGAAGCCCGCGACCCGCAGCGCGACGCGCTGGTGTATCGAGAGACACATCGCTGCGATTCCGCACGTGCCACCTGCACGGTGCAGTATCACGATACCAACGGTGAGCTGATCGCCAGCAAATGGCTCGACTACAGCGGTCCGCCGGCGGCGCCGTCACTGCGCTTCGAGGACTACCGCCACGGCGAGCAGGTGCGGGTGGACAGCGACGCGGTGTCCGCCGACGTGGTGATCGACGCCGGCTTCGACAACTACGTCCGCGCGCGCTGGGGACAACTGGCGGCCGGGGAAACGGTGGCCTTCGAGTTCCTCGTCGCCGGGCGCGAGCAGCCGCTGGCGATGCAGGCGCGACGCGATGGCGACTGCCCGCCCTCCCAGCTGTGCCTGGCCATCGCGCCGCGCAACTGGCTGTTCGCCCTGGTTGGGGGTGACATCAAGCTGGTCTACGAGCGCGCCTCCCGGCGGCTGCTGCAGTTTCGCGGCCTGAGCAATATCCCGGACGAACGCGGCCGCAGCCAGCACCTGGTGATCGACTACAGCTACCCCGATTTGGCCGACGGCGCGGACGCTCAGTAGATGTCCGCGTCGCGCGACGAATACACCTCGCCGCTGTACAGGCGGCGGAATTCCTCCAGGATGGCCAGTGGGTCGTAGGGTGCGGAGTAATTCGACTCGTGGATGAGTACCAGTGTCTTCACCTTTGCCGCGCTGGCCAGGCGGGCCAGGTTGCTCGGCTTGAGGTGGTAGGACCACACCACGCGTTCGCGTTCCTCTGCGCTCATACCGCCCCAGGGTGAATTGCGCACGGTGGCCTCCGAACCGATTTCCGTGACCAGCAGGCCCGCGTCTTTCGCGGCCTCCTGGAAGGCCGGCCCGGCCTTGCCGTCACCGGCCCAGACCACCACGCGGTCGGCGCTGGTGAAGCGGTACCCGTAGGCGGGCAGCGTCCCGTGCTCGTGGGCGAAGGCCTCCACCTTGAGCCTCTCGTCCTGGAACACCACACCGCCGGACTCGAACTCGTGCACGTTGACCCGCCAGCCAGTGTCGTTGGCGCCTTCGGGCCCGTCGATGCGCTCGCGAATATCCGGCTGGTAGGCGGCGAGAATGCCGTCGACCAGTCGCTGCGTGCCCACCGGCCCATAGACCTCCAGCGGCGCGCTGCGGCCGAAGATCCACGGGTTTAGGATCAGGCTCGGCAAACCCACCGTGTGGTCCGAATGCAGGTGGGTGAGAAACAGGTGGGTCAGTTTGGGCGGCGCGAACACGTCCACCAGCGCCTTGTCGTGCGCCGTCGCGGTCTTGGCGATGGCGCGCAGCGCGCCCTCGCCGGCGTCGATCAGGTAGGCTTGGTTGTCGACGATCAGAGCACCGGCGGCGCCCAGCCGGTAGGGGTTGGGGCTGGGCGTGCTGGTGCCCATGGTGGCCACCAGGGTCCTGGCCTGCTGCGGTGCGCGCCAGCGCGGCGGACCGGGATCGACGGTGATTTCCTCGGTGTCGAAGCGGTTGCCGGCAAGCAGCGTCGGTGCTGGGAAGAGCGTGGCGCAGGCGAGCAAGGTCGCCGCCGCGGCCCGGTAAAGGCGCTTGGGTGTCATGGGGGCTCCTGCGAGGAAGGGCGGCGCGGCGCACCGCAGGCTTCCAGTATAGGGGAAGCCCGCGCCCGCGGGGAACCGGCTCAGCCGCTGATCACGCCGTAGGCCTGCAGGGCGGTCTCACGCGCCTCCTTGTGGTCGACCAGCGGTTCAGGATAGGTCTCGCCAAGTTCAACGCCGGCCTCGGCGAGGATCTTGGCGGGGGCTTCCCAGGGCGCGTGCAGGTACTTGTCGGGCAGGCTGGCGATCTCGGGCACCCACTGCCGCACGTACTCGCCGTCCGGGTCGAACTTGCGGCCCTGCAGGATGGGATTGAAGATGCGGAAGTAAGGTGCGGCGTCCGCGCCGCAGCCCGCCACCCACTGCCAGCCGCAACTGTTGTTGGCGAGGTCCGCATCCACCAGGGTGTCCCAGAACCACTGCTCGCCCCACTGCCAGGGCAGCAGAAGGTGCTTGGTAAGGAAGGACGCGACGATCATGCGCACCCGGTTGTGCATGAAGCCGGTCTGCCACAGCTCGCGCATACCGGCATCGACGATGGGGTAGCCGGTGCGCCCGCGCTGCCAGGCCTGCAGGTGCGTCTGGTCCGCCAGCCAGGGCATCTCGCCGAAGTCCGCCTTGAAGGGCTTTTCCGGGATTTCGGGATTGAAGTACAGCAACTGGTGGCAGAACTCGCGCCAGCCCACCTCGGCCAGGAACTTGGCCGCGGGTTTGTCCTGCCCCTCGGGCAGTGCCTGCACCGCGTGCCACACCTGCCGCGGGGAAATCTCGCCGAAGTGCAGGTGGGGCGACAGGCGCGAGGTGCTTCGCGCCGCGGGGAAGTCCCGCCCCTCCGCGTAGGAATCCAGTGCGTTGTCCAGGAAGTGCTGCAGCGCACGTCTTGCGCCGGTAGCGCCCGGGGACCACAGTTCATCCCAGCCCGCTGCCCAGTCGGGATTGCGCGGCAGCAATTGCCAGTCGTCGTGGGGCAGGCTGTCTAGGTCGTGCTCGACGAAGTGTTTCCCGCTCGCTGCCGACAGGGGCTCGGCCGGCGAGGGCTGCTGCAGGCAGGCGCGCCAGAACGGCGTGAATACGCGGTAGGGGTCTCCGGCCTGGGTGCACACGGTGCCGGGGTGGAACAGCAGGGCGCTTGGACGGGCCTCCAGTTGTACGCCGGTCTCCCACAGGGCGTCGGCTACCTGCGACTGCAATTCCCTGGCCCAGGGGTCTATCGCCTCGCTGCAGTACACGGCCTCCGCGCCGGTCTGCGCGGCAAGGTCGGCCAGCACGCGGGCCGTCTCCCCGCGGCGTACCACCAGCGGGCTGCCGCGTTTGGCCAGCTCCGTGTCCAGGGCGGCCAGGCTGTGGTGCAGCCACCAGCGGCTGGCGCCGCCCGGTGACCATTGCCCGGCGGCAGCGTCGTCGAAGACGTAGCAGGGAATCAGCTTGAGGCCGTTGTCGATGGCTGCCCGCATGGCCGGCAGATCCGCCAGCCGCAGGTCCTGACGGTACCAGTACAGCGCAGTGGTCACGATGCGCGCAACTCCTCGTTGATCGGGGCGCCATCTTCGCACGGGTCGAAGCGGCGCAGCCAGTCGAGCAGTGCCGCGCGGTCCGCGGCGCTCTCCTCGGTGGAACGTTTCAGGTGCAGCGGCTGTACCTGCCGGTCCAGGAACAGGTGGCCGCTCAGTTGGTCGGCCTCGGTGGCCGCCGCCAGCCACACCGCGGTGTCGGCCCCCTGCTCGGGGGTGCGCAGGGCGCAGCGGGTGAGCTTGTGAAAACCGGGCAGGCTCGTGGCCAGGCCGGGAGTGTCCACCCAGCCCGGGTGCATGGCGTTGACCACGATGCCCTGATCGTGCCACTGCCCGGCCCAGTGCCCGGTGACGATGCTCAGTGCGCGCTTGGCCTGCGCGTAGGCCACCGGGCCGGAGTAGTTGTCGTCGGACGTGTCCTGCAACTGCGCCAGTGACAGGCGCTGGGTGTACATGCCGCCGGAAACAACATTGACCACTCGCGCGCTGCCGGCGCTCGCCAGCAGCGGCTGCAGGCCCAGGGTCAGGCGGTAGGGGGAGAGCAGCAGCAGGGCGATGCTGCGCTCGAAGCCCTCGCTGGTCAGGGCGTGCTCTGGGAACAGCGCGCCGGCGTTGTTGACCAGGATGTGCAGCGGCTCGCCGCGGTCCGCCAGCCGCGCGGCCAGCGCGTCTACCTGCGCCAGTTCGGCGAGGTCCGCCAGTTCGACATGCACGTCCTTATTGCCGGTCTCGGCCACGATACGCCGCCGGCCGCGTTCGGCCTTGCGCGGGTCGCGCGCGACCAGCGTGAGCTTTGCGCCGCGGCGGGCCAGTTGCTCCGCAATCACCGCGCCGAGCCCCGAGGTCGCCCCGGTGACCAGGGCGTGCCGGCCGGCCAGGGAGGCGGACATGGGATGCCAGTCGCGCCGTGCGCGGGTGTAGCCGCGACGGGTGAACCCCGTCAGGCGCCGGGCCAGGGATATTGCCTCGGGCTCGGCGGGGGGCGGCGGGAAATCGTCGGCCAGCGCCCGGTGTAGTCCCTCGGCGGAGGCGCGACCCATGCGCGTCATGCCGGCGCGCATCGCAGGCGCGAAGGGGCGCAACAGCGCCGCGGGTTCGAAAGTGGCGCAGTAGTCCACGCGGAGCTGGCCTTGCTCTTCCTGCAGGGTGATAGCGTCGCGAATACGGAACAGGCGGCTGTGGCCATTGAGCACGAGCCGGGTCGGCGGAGCGAGGGATTCGATGCTGTAGTCGATGTCCAGGCTGCCCAGCGGCAGCGCGCAGTTCAGCGCGAAGCGGGTACCGGCGCCAACAGGGCCTTCGGTTAATTTTTGCGCCGTTTGCGCAGTGGCATCCCACTCCACCGTGTTGCGGAAATCCGCGATGTAGCGAAACGCCTCTTCGATGTCCCGGTCGACGCGAAATGTCTCGCGCAGTTCAATCATGCCCCTGTCCCGCGTTGGCAGCCTGCCATTGTTACGCGGGATGGGGCGGGTCGGCTCAGCTTAGCGCGGGGAAAATTCCAGCTCCAATTGGTACTGGCCGGCGGTGTAGCCGCGCACCATGACGTGTACCGCCTGGACGTCCATGGGCACTACCAGTTCGCAGCTTTCATTGGGCCCGGAGAGGAAGGGGCGGCAATCGAATGCCCCGGGGCTGGTTTGCGGCGGCGAGTCGAAGCGCACGTAGAGGTCCGGGTCGCCGGAGCCGGTCATGCTGGCGTTGAAAGCACTGCCGGGCTTGACCTGGAACGGCCCGAATCGCACCTCGGCGCCCTGGGCGATGCTGCCGGACTCGGTGCGGGTGATCGGCCCGCACTCGTCATCGGGTAGCGGCGCGGGTACCGGCGGGTCCAGGCACAGGCTCATGTCGCCGTTGAAACCCGGGCCGGCGCCGTACAGGCAGGCGATGCCGGCCTTGTCCTTGTCGGTGAGTGTCAGGCTCCAGTCGCCGCGGCCGTTGCACTGGGGGTAGTGCATGACGGAGAAGGCGTCGTAGCCGGTCAGCGGCTCCCAGTTCTCGTCCTCGAAACAGGTGCCGGCCTCGGGGCGAGTGTGTTCGTGGCGAAAGCCCAGGGTGTGGCCCAATTCGTGGCGCAGGATGCCCTCCAGGCTGAGGGCGTCGCCCGGATCGAGGTCGAAGGACGAGCTGTCAATGAGCACGTTGCGCCGCCCGCGCGGGTCGTCGGGGAAGAATGCGCGCGCCAGGTAGGACTGGTTGTTGACTGGGCGCACATCGAACACCACCTGGGGGTTGAACGCGTTGCAGTTGCCGTCCTGCTGCGCGTCGTGGATGAAGTTCACCGCGCCCTCGCGTTCCCAGGCGGTGGTGGCGGCGCTCATCGCGGCGACCACGCCGGCCTTGCGGCTGCCGAAGCTATCGCTGACACAGTAGGTAAGGTTGCCCTTCTGCGCCGCGCTCCAGGTCGCGCGCTGGCCGCCGCTCATGTGCACCGCGAGCCCAGCGCGCACCGGTACCGCCTGCTGTACCTTGGTGGTGTAGAACTCACGCAGGTGCTTGATATCGGCGATGACGATATCGCCGTTGACCACGTAGTAGCCGGTGCCTGCCTCGCGTGGGACCTGGCGTTCGAATTCCTCGAAACTGCGCCCGCGCCAGCGCTCGGCGATCGCCCGCTCGGCGCCGCTGAGCTGCGCGTAGGCCTGATTCACCGCGCCGGCGGTCGCTACCTGTTTGCTGGCCGCGGCGCGCGGTGTGCCGATGGGCAGGTCGGCACCGGCCTGCACCCCGTCGTCGGGCGGGGTGTCCGGTTTGCTGTCGTTACCGGCGCAGGCGCTGAGCAGGGTGGGTAGTACCAGGCCGGCGATCATGGCGGCCGGCAGGCCTCGGGACAACGTGTACATGCTTCACCTCCTTGGCAAGGCGTGTTTCAGGGCGCCGGCACTGCCCGACCGGGCTTGCAGGCAGTTGCCGCCGACTCGCCGGGCTCGAGTGCCCGGTGAGCGACGCGAATATAGTCGATACCTTCAATTGCTTGTTCGATCTGCGCCAGCAGCGCGGCCTGGTCAGCGGCGTCCACCACCACACACAGGCGCTGTTCGCCCTCGATGCCCCAGCGGGTCTCGGTGGGCGCCAGTCCCTGGGCCAGCATCTCCCGGCGCACCTGCAGCAGCGCTTCACGGGCGGCTGTGGGTACCCCGCGCCCGATGGACTGGGTGTACACCTCGATGAGCACCTCCGGTGCCGCCGGCGCGGATGCCGCGGCGCGCGGCGGGGTCTGGGCGGCGCAGCCATGCAGTACGAAAAGCAGGGAAAACAGCAAGCAGCGGACGAGGCGCGCGGCGGGTCTGGTGAGTCTGTCTGTGTCTGGCATGGGCGAGTCCGGTGGCTTCCGGCCTGGCTGCGGCGACGCCATGAAAAGTAGTCCACACCTCCGGCGGCGGCAATGACGCGGTATTACAGGCGAGTTTCCACCTTCGTCGTATTGCGGGTGACAGGCCGGCAGGGTAGTTTCGCGGGAACCACTGCGCACGGAAAAAACACAATGGATAATATTGAACGCTGGCGCCAGGCCGCCACGGACGTTTTCTGGTACCAGGCGCCCACTGAGGTGCTGGATGAATCCAAGCCGCCGTTCTACCGCTGGTATCCCGACGGGGTCACCAACGCCTGCTATAACGCGCTGGATATCCACGTGGACGAGGGCCGCGGCGAGCAGCTCGCGCTGATCTACGACAGCCCGGTCACCGGCGCCAAGCGCCAGTACACTTTCAATGAACTGCGAGACGAGGTGGCCCGCTTTGCCGGCGTCCTCGCCGGACTGGGTGTGCTCAAGGGCGACCGCGTCATCGTCTACATGCCGATGGTGCCCGAGGCGCTCATCGCCATGCTCGCCTGCGCGCGTATCGGCGCCGTGCACTCCGTGGTATTCGGCGGTTTTGCCGCGCACGAACTCGCGGTGCGTATCGACGACGCCGCGCCGCGGGTGATCGTATCCGCCAGCTGTGGTGTTGAGCCTTCCCACGTGGTGCGCTACAAACCCCTGCTGGATGAGGCCCTGGACCTCGCCCACCGCAAGCCCGAGCACTGCGTCATCCTGCAGCGGCCGATGGAACCGGCCAGCATGCACGCCGGTCGCGACCTGGACTGGGAGACCGAAATCGCCTCCGCCGTGGCGGTGGATTGCGTGCCGGTGAACGCCAACGACCCGCTGTATATCCTGTATACCTCGGGCACCACCGGCCAGCCCAAGGGCGTCGTGCGCGATACCGGCGGCAGTATCGTCGCGCTCAAGTGGAGCATGCGCCATGTGTACGACATGCATCCCGGTGAGGTCTACTGGGCCGCCTCTGACGTCGGCTGGGTGGTGGGACACTCCTACATCGTCTACGGCCCGCTGTTCAACGGCAACACCACGCTGATCTACGAGGGCAAACCGGTCGGTACACCCGACCCCGGTTCGTTCTGGCGGGTGATCTCGGACTACTCGGTGAAGGTGCTGTTTACCGCGCCGACGGCGTTTCGCGCCATTCGCAAGGAGGACCCCACCGGCTCGCATATCGAGCGCTACGACCTGTCCTCGCTGAAGGCGCTGTTCCTGGCTGGCGAGCGCTGCGACCCGAACACGCTGGAGTGGGCGCAGGACAAACTCGGCGTGCCGGTCATCGACCACTGGTGGCAGACCGAGACCGGCTGGTCGATCTGCGCCAATTGCCTGGGCGACGAACTCCTGCCCATCGTGCCCGGTTCCCCGGCGCGGGCGGTACCCGGCTACGACGTGCGCGTGCTCGACGAGCAGGGTGAGGAGGTGCCGGCGGGCACTATCGGCGCGCTGGTGGTGAAATGCCCGCTGCCGCCGGGCACGTTCATCAACCTGTGGAAGGCGCCGGAACGTTTCGAGAAAGCCTATTTCAGCCACTTCCCCGGCTACTACGAGACCGGCGACGCGGGCTATATCGACGACAACGGCTATATCTTCGTCATGGCGCGCACCGACGACGTGATCAACGTGGCGGGTCATCGCCTGTCCACCGGTGCAATGGAAGAAGTGCTGGCGGAGCACCCGGACGTGGCCGAGTGCGCGGTGATCGGCGTCGCCGACGCCCTGAAAGGGCAATTGCCGCTGGGCCTGCTGGTGCTGAACGCGGGGGTCGATCGCTCCGCGGAGCAGATCGCGAAGGAGAGCATCCAGTACGTGCGCGACCAGATTGGTCCGGTAGCGGCGTTCAAGCTCTGCGCCGTGGTCAATCGCCTGCCCAAGACCCGCTCGGGCAAGATCCTGCGCGGCACCATGCGCAGCATCGCCGATGGCGAGACCTGGAAGATGCCTGCCACCATCGATGACCCGGCGACCCTCGACGAGATCGCCGAGGTGCTCAAGGGGCTGGGGTATCCGCCTCAGTGAAACTGTCGCTGCGGTAGCGCGAGAAGCGCAACCGCGGCGACCAGTAATCCTCCGGCAGGCCCGCCTTTTGCAGCAGCCTGCCGAGGAAGTCCTCCGCCACCGGCAGTTGCTCCCAGACCTGGGGCAGGAAGGTGGCGCGGTGGCGACCTTCCTCAATCACCAGGCCGTCGACCCCCGGCTCCAGCTGCCGCAGCAGGTCCGCGCGGCTGGCCACCGTCATGGGCCGCGGCGGCTGCAGCAGTGAAACGCCGATCTCTAGCGCGGGCAGCTCTGCGCTGCTCACGGCGGGAAAGCGCGGGTCGCGGCAGGCCGCCGCCACCGCGTACTCACACAGCGCCTCGCCCAGGCTTCCCGCATTCTCGATGATGCCGATACAGCCGCGCAGCGCGCCGTTTTTCTCCAGGGTAACGAACAGGCCGCTGGTCTGCAGTGACTGCAGTTCAGCCGGTACCGATGGGGGTGGTGCGCCCGCAAGGTGGGCGGTGATCGCCGCGCGGGCCAGCTGCAATGCCGCGCGGCGCTGTACTGCGGAAAGCTCAGTGCAGGCTGAATGCGCCATAGCCGACCACGCGGTTGCGGTCGCCCGCCGTGTCGCCGGAGTTGCAGTAGCCCAGCCATTCGCGCGCCAGCCGGCTGCCGTGCTCGCTGCACAGCAGGCCGTTGATGGGGCCGGCGCCACAGGCGTCCTTGCCGTCCAGGTTGGTCTCGCCGGCGAGGATTTTGCGGCAGGATTCCAGGTCGTGATGGCGCGCGCTGTCGTAGTCCTCGAAATGCGACAGGTCCGAGCTGATCACGATCAGTGTTTCATCGCCGCCCCACAGCGCGTCGATCACCGCACCCACCCGCTGCGGCGCGCACTCGCCGACCAGCAGGGGAACCAGCGCGAACTGCGGCAGCGCCACCTGCAGGAACGGCAGTTGAACCTCGATACAGTGCTCCAGCGCGTGCGCCTCGTCGCTTACCGTCACCTGCGGCTGGCCCAGCGCCAACTCGATGCCCTGCTCATCCAGCGGCACTTCCCCCAGTGGGGTACGGAAGGCCGTGGTGGAGGGCGCGGCGATGCCGCGGACGTAGGCGCGATGCGCGGGACCGAGAACCACCACGCGGCGGATGCGCTCGGCCACTGGCAGCAACAGGCGGTAGGCGCGGGCGGCCAGCGGGCCAGAATAGATGTGCCCGGCGTGGGGCACGATCAGCGCCTTGGGACTGCTGTGCTCGCCGCTGGCGGCGACCTTCAGCATATGGGCGATGTATTCGCGCAGGACTGCGGCGTTATCCTGGTAGAAACTGCCGGCAACGGCGGCGGGTCTGGTGGGCATGTCTGAGACCTCACGTGGTCGAACTGATTGGCTACCGCATACTTGAAATATGGACCGAATTACCCAATTTACAAGCCATGAATGACTCCATCGTGACAACCCGCTACTGGCACCGGCTCGAGGATGGCCGCCTGCAGTGCGACCTCTGCCCCCGGCACTGCCACTTGCAGGAGGGACAGCGCGGTCTTTGCTACGTGCGCCAGCGCCTGGACGATGAAATCAAGCTGGTCAGCTATGGCCGCTCCAGCGGCTTTTGCATCGATCCTATCGAGAAAAAACCGCTGAATCATTTCCTGCCCGGCAGCAGCGTGCTGTCCTTCGGTACCGCCGGTTGCAACCTTGCCTGCAAGTTCTGCCAGAACTGGGACATGAGCAAGTCGCGCGAGATGGACACCCTCGCCGACGCCGCGTCGCCGGAGCAGCTTGCCCTCACCGCTGTGCAAATGAATTGCGCGAGTATTGCGTTCACCTATAACGATCCCGTGATTTTCCTCGAGTACGCACTGGACGTGGCCGCTGCCTGCCGCGAGCAGGGCGTGCGCAGCGTCGCCGTCACGGCGGGCTATATTGACCCTGAACCGCGCGCGGAGTTCTTCGCCGGCGTGGATGCCGCCAACGTCGACCTCAAGGCCTTTACCGACAGCTTCTACTACAAGCTGTGTGGCGCCCACCTGCAACCGGTGCTGGAGACCCTCGAGTACATCCGCCACGAGACCGATACCTGGCTGGAACTGACCACCTTGCTGATTCCGGGGGAGAACGACTCCGAGGCTGAGTTGCAGGCGATGACCCAGTGGGTGGTCGAACACCTCGGTCCGGATGTGCCGATGCACTTCACCGCCTTCCATCCGGACTGGAAAATGCTGGAGCATCGCGCCACCCCGCGTGAGACCCTGGCCAGGGCGCGGCGCATCGCCATGGCCAACGGCGTGAACTACGCCTACACCGGCAACGTGCGCGATGCGCACGGCGGCAGTACCTGGTGTCCCGGCTGTGGCGACCGCCTGATCGAGCGCGACGGCTACCGGATAGGGGAGTGGGGCCTGGACGCGGCGGGTGCCTGCCGCACCTGCCGGACGCCGCTGCCCGGGCGCTTCGATGCGGCGCCGGGTTCGGCGCCCCTGTGGCCGCAGCGCGTGCGTATCTGCAGTTGACGCTGTCTCGGTAGCTGAGCCGCCCTTTGTAGTTGACCCTCTCTTTGTAGTTGACCGCGGCGGCCGGTGCGGCCTATGTTCAGTCGCATGCAGGTCATCCGCTTTGCACGACGCTCTCCTCGCAACCGACGCGCCGCCCGCGTCTGGCCGTTGCTCCTGCTGGTTTGCCTCGCCGGCTGCGCCAGCGCGCCGCAGCCCCTGGAACTGCCCGCCGAGTACGCCCTGCCCACTTCCTCGTCTGTCTTCTGGCGTCACGTCGACAGCGCCAACCGGGACGACTGGTTCCACCTGCTGAATACCCCCGGCGAGGCACTCGCCTGGCGCCTGCGCATGATCGACAGCGCCCACGACAGCATCGACATGGAAACCTTCCTGTGGAAGCTGGATGCCGGCGGCATGCGCGTGCTGGCCCATCTGCTCGCCGCCGCGGACCGCGGCGTGCGCGTGCGCATCCTGCTCGATGACGCCTTCACCCAGGACAATGAACTGGCCCTGGAGGAGATCGACCAGCATCCGAACGTCGCCGTGCGCATTTACAACCCCTACAACTACCGTGTCCGCAGCGTCGCCGGCCGCGCGGTGTTCAACCTCGCGGACTTCCAGCGCGTCAATCACCGCCTGCATAACAAGAGCCTGTCTGTGGACGGCTGGGCGGTGAGCGTGGGTGGGCGCAATCTTGCCAGCGAGTATTTCGGCCTCAGCGAAGCCTACAATTTTCGCGATATGGAAGTGCTGACGCTGGGCGCCAGCGTGCTCGCTGTGGAGCGCCACTTCGACAAGTTCTGGAACAGCGGCTGGGCGGTACCCGTCGCCCGCCTGGCCTCGGCACCGCTGGCTGCGGATGGCCTCGAGCAGCTGCGCAATGCTATCCGCGACGCCCTCGGCGAGACGGTGGTGCATAGTGACGCCGAACTCGAGGCCGCCTGGAAGGCACTGGCCGGCCAGGCCGTGCACGGCAGCGCACTGTTCGTCTCCGACGACCCCGCCCGCGAAGACCCCGCCGCGGACAGCGACGAACCCGGCCAGCTCGCGCGCTACCTGATGTCCGAGATCGGCGGCAGCCGCGAGGAAGTGACCCTGGTGACCGCCTACCTCGTACCCACGCCGGAGCTACTGGAAACCCTGCGGGAGCTGCTGCAGCGCGGGGTACGGGTGCGCATCCTCACCAATTCCCTGAGCTCCAACAACCACCTGTCCGCCCACGCCGCCTACCAGCATTACGTGCGCGGCCTGCTCGAAGCCGGGGTGGAACTCTACGAGCTGCGCGCCGATGCGCAGGATCGCAACCTGTACATGCAGGACCCGGTGGAGGGCAAGGTACTCGGCTTGCACGCCAAGTTCATGCTGCTCGACGACGACCGGGTGTTTATCGGCAGCAGCAACCTCGACCCGCGATCGCTGAAGCTCAATACGGAACTCGGGCTGATGATCGACAGCGCCGCCCTCAACGGGAAACTGCGCGATGCCATCGCCGTGGACTTCCTGCCGCGCAACAGCTGGTCCGTGCAATTGCGCGAGGACGGCCTGGCCTGGGTGGCGGGGGAGACGGTACTGCGCGAGCCGCCATCGGCCACGCTGTTCCAGCGCCTGGAGGACTGGTTTATCGGCCTGCTGCCGATCGATGAGCAGATGTAACCGGGGTGGGTTGCGCGGGGCGCTGTTGGAAACGCCGCTCCCGGGGGCCGGGAGCGGGCAGTGCTTTCCTTAGGTGGTCTGGCCTGGTGTGGTTCGCCAGCGCCTAGCCGAAGCGGCGCCGGGAGATAAAGCCACCGACCAGCAGCATCAGTGCGGCGAGCGCGCCGAGGGCCGCCTGCGGCAATACCGGAACCGGCTCGACCTCGGCGGCGACCAGTACCGGGGCGCTGCTGCAGTCACCCGGGTTGAAGGTCAGGCTGAACGCTGCCGGTTGCGGGCGTGCGGCGATATCGTCGTACTGCGACTGGAAATTGCTGCCAAAGGGCGGGGACGGTGCTACCGAATCGAAGATCTCGATGGTGATGTTCTTGTTCGGCACGATCTCGTTGATGCCAGCGGTGTTGCCCAGAGAAGTGTCGCGAGTGGACGTCTCGCCGGGATCACTCCCGGTCCAGTCGCTCGCCAGGGGTAGCCCATCTTCGTCAGTTGCGAGCATGGTAACAAGGTCATAACTCAGCGGCGCATCAACCGTGTCATTGGTCCACGAGGTCTGGATGTTGTAGGACGAAGTGTTGCAGTCACCAGTGAGCGTTAACGGTGTAAATGTGATGTCGAATGAATTCGCAGCCTGTGTGGATGCGCAGGCCATTCCGAGTGCAACAGCCAGTGCGGCGCGTGAGAAAGTCCCCATGGTGCCTATCCCCTGTGAATTTTTGCTGCAAATAATACAGTCTAGTTTTCTTTTGTAAAGTGGGAACTGCACTGAAACGCAGGCAGCGAACGGTCTGCAAGAGGTTCTGCGGCTGGCCCGCTTTGCCGCTGGCAACAGCCTCCCTGCGTCAAATGACGTAACCCCCTGCGTCGCCTGACGCATGGTGGCACTTACCCACCCCCGCCATTATCCCTTCACCGGTTCTCAGATGACTGGAGCGTGTCGGGCGATTACGCCCGCCGCGGCAACTCAATGATCAGGTGGGGGGTTTACATGAAGAAAACCGTATTCAAGGCGGCAGGCGCGGCGCTGATGACCGCGGCGTCGCTGCCGGCCCTGGCGGGGGCCAAAATCGAGATTGGCGACGAGTCCTGGGTGAGCGTGGGCGCGGGCCTGCGCACCGCTTTCACCGCGGTGGAGGACGGCGCACCCAGCGGCGACGACTGGAGCACCGACTTCGATGTACAGAGCATTCGCCTGTACTTCACCGGGCAGATCACCGACAAGATCGGGATCACCTTCAACACGGAAGAAATATACGGCGACGGCCCAGTGGATACCCTGGACGTGATCGCCCGTTTCGAGTTCAGCAAGGCCTTCAACGTGTGGATGGGCCGTATGCTCACCCCCGCCGACCGCATCGAGATGAACGGCCCGTACTATGGCGTGAGCTGGAACCAGTACACCCAGCCCCTGTATCCCTCCGACCAGGACGGCACCGCAGGCACCTACGGCCGCGACGACGGCCTCACCGTATGGGGCAGCCTGGGCAAGTTCCAGTACGCGGTGGGCGCCTTCGAGGGCGTTGACGGCAAGAGCAACCAGGAGGACAACCTGCTGTACGCCGCGCGCGTCGCTTTCCACCTGCTGGCCATGGAGAACAGCCCGGCCTACTACACCAGCAGCACCTACTTCGGTTCGCTGGGCAACATCCTCACCTTCGCCGCGTCTGCGCAGACCCAGGACGGCGGCACCGGCAGCGAACTCGAGTCCGGTGATTTCACCGGCTTCACCCTGGAAGTGTTCTCCGAGACCGCCTTCGGTGGTGGCGCGGTGCTCAACATCGAGGCCGAGTACAAGGAATTCGAAGCCGACTACTCCATCGGTTCACCGGCCGCCGGCGACTGCTTCTGCCTGTTCGACGGCGAGTCCTGGTTCGGCACCGCCGCCTTCCTGCTGCCCGGCAAGATCGGTCCCGGCCAGTTGCAGCCCTACCTGCGCTATGTCGAGAACTCGCCCTCGGACGGCGACGACTCCGACCTCACCGAGATCGGCCTGAACTACTGGATATCCGGCTACAACGCGCGGGTGAACGTCAACTACGGCAGCGGCGACGCCAACATCAGCGGCTACAAGGGCGCGGATGTGGACGCCTTCTCCGTCGGTGTACAGCTGCAGATCTGATCGCCCAACAGAACAAGAGGAAACGAGATATGAACTGGAAAAAAGTTGCATCCAAGGCGGCGCTCGCCGCCGGTACTGCAGTACTCAGCGCGAGCCTGTACGCCGCGGACACGATCAAGGTGGGTGTGCTGCACTCGCTCTCCGGCACCATGGCGATCAGCGAGACCACGCTGAAAGACACCGTGTTGATGATGGTCGAGGAGCAGAACAAGAAAGGCGGGGTGATGGGCAAGCAGCTGGAGGCGGTGGTCGTCGACCCGGCATCCAACTGGCCGCTGTTCGCCGAGAAGGCGCGCGAGTTGCTCACCCAGGACAAGGTGGATGTCATCTTCGGTTGCTGGACGTCGGTGTCGCGCAAGTCCGTGCTGCCGGTGATCGAGGAACTCAACGGTCTGCTGTTCTACCCGGTGCAGTACGAGGGTGAAGAGTCGTCCAAGAACGTGTTCTACACCGGCGCCGCGCCCAACCAGCAGGCGATTCCCGCGGTGGACTACCTGATGGAGGACTTCGGCGTGAAGCGCTGGGTGCTGGCGGGCACGGACTACGTCTATCCGCGCACCACCAACAAGATCCTCGAAGCCTACCTGAAGTCCAAGGGCGTGGCTGACGAAGACATCATGATCAACTACACGCCCTTCGGCCACTCCGACTGGCAGAGCATCGTCGCCGACATCAAGAAGTTCGGTTCCGAGGGCAAGCAGACCGCGGTGGTGTCCACCATCAACGGTGACGCCAACGTGCCCTTCTACAAGGAACTGGGTAACCAGGGTATCTCCGCCGAGGACATCCCGGTGGTGGCGTTCTCCGTCGGTGAAGAGGAACTGTCCGGTATCGACACCGCGCCGCTGGTCGGCCACCTCGCCGCCTGGAACTATTTCCAGAGCGTGGAGAACGACGCCAACACCGCGTTTATCAAGCAGTGGAAGGCGTTTATCGGTGACGACAAGCGCGTTACCAACGACCCGATGGAAGCCACCTATATCGGCTTCAACATGTGGGTGAAAGCGGTCGAGAAGGCCGGTACCACCGACGTGGATGCCGTCGAGGACGCGATGATCGGCATGACCACGCCGAACCTCACCGGCGGTGTCGCCACCATGGGCAAGAACCACCACCTGTCCAAGCCGGTGCTGATCGGCGAGATCCAGGAAGACGGCCAGTTCCTGGTGGTGTCCGAGACCGAGGACCTGGTGCCGGGCGACGCCTGGTCCGACTTCCTGCCGGGCTCCAAGGACATCATCGCCGACTGGACCAAGCCGGTGGAATGCGGCAACTACAACACGGTCACCAAGACCTGTTCTGGACAGAACTACTGAGGTGATGCTTGGTGTGAGACGTTGAGAGGTCGCAAGACCTCTCCTTTTTTCGTTCTGGAGTTCAACGGAAGTGAAACGCTGGCGCAGCGATAGTTCGACGATATTTTAGCGTTGGCGCAACGATTCCCGGAGAGTGGTGGTGAAAGCGTACTGGTATGGAATAGCGGCGTTGTGCCTGGCCCTGTGGTGGCCGGCCGCCGTGGCACAGGGAGAGACCGCGGCGGATGTCCGCGCGATCGCCGCTGAACTGTCCGGCGCCTCGTTGCCGAAGATGCCGGGCATCCTGGAACGGCTCGAAGCCGCCGGCGGCGAGCAGGTCGTGCCGCTGGCGCGGGCCCTGCTGGAGGGTGACCTCTACGTGCTCGAGGCGTCCGATGCGCTGGTGATCGGTCGTTCCACCGGTGGCGATGGCTTTGCGCTGGAGGATCCGCTCGACGGCACAGCGCTCGGCGAGTACACGAAAGCCGACCTGAAAAAACTGCGCGTGAACAACCGCGTGCGCGTGCAGTTGCGCGGCATGCTCGCGCGCCTGACCCTGCTGGCGAAGGACCCCGCAGTGCGCGAACGGGCCGTGCGCAACATGCTCGAGCGGCCGGATGCCGACAGCGTGCAACTGCTGCGCGACGCCGTGGTCAACGAGTCCAACGCGGGGGTCGCCGAGCTGCAGTGGCTGGTGATCGCCCTGTATGACATCGAGCACAGCGAGGATCCGTCGGTGCGCCTGCAGGCACTGGGCCACCTCGACGGCCGCGTCGAGCCCGAGGTGCGCAACGCGCTGCAGGCCTTGCTGGCCGAGGGCGCGGATACGCCGCCGCAACTGCGCCGCCAGGCGCAGACCATGCTCTCCGCGCTGGAATCGAAGATCGCCTTCTACGAATTCCTGGAAACCCTGTTCTTCGGCCTCAGCCTGGGTTCGGTGCTGTTGCTGATCGCCACCGGGCTGGCCATTACCTTCGGCGTCATGGGAGTGATCAACATGGCGCACGGCGAGTTGATCATGCTCGGCGCCTACACGACCTATGTCGTGCAACTGCTGATGCCCGACCATATCGGGCTGTCGATCCTGGTGGCCATTCCGGCCGCGTTTATCGTCTCCGCGCTGGTGGGCGTGCTCATCGAGCGCGGTGTGATCCGCTTCCTCCACGGCCGGCCGCTGGAGACCCTGCTGGCGACCTTCGGCATCAGCCTGGTGCTGCAGCAGGCGGTGCGGACGATCTTCTCGCCGCTCAACCGGCAGGTTTCCACCCCGGACTGGATGTCCGGTTCGCTGGAGTTCAACGCGGTGTTCTCCCTCACCTACAACCGGCTCTACGTGCTGCTGTTCGCCATCGCTGTTTTCGTCGTGCTGCAGCTGATCCTGAAGAAAACACCGCTGGGCCTGCAGGTGCGCGCGGTATCGCAAAACCGCAGCATGGCGCGCTCGCTGGGCATCCGCACCGAGTGGGTGGATGCGATGACCTTCGGCCTGGGCTCGGGCATTGCGGGCCTCGCGGGCGTGGCGCTCAGCCAGCTGACCAACGTCGGCCCCAACCTCGGCCAGGCCTACATCATCGACTCCTTCATGGTGGTGGTGTTCGGCGGTGTGGGTAACTTGTGGGGCACCCTGGTGGGCGGCTTCACCCTGGGCGTCGCCAACAAGTTCCTGGAACCGGCCACCGGCGCGGTGCTGGCGAAAATCCTGGTGCTGGTGTTCATCATCCTGTTTATCCAGAAATGGCCGCGCGGGCTGTTTCCGCAAAAGGGGAGGGCCGCGGAATGAGCAATCTTTACGGCCAGTTTTCAGCCCTCCACCAGCTGCGGGAAAAAGCGCCGGTATTCGTCGCCGTGCTGTTCGCGATCACTGCCTGGGCCTCCGCCTGCAACCTGCTGCTGCCGGAGGACTCGTTCTTCCACGTCAGCACCTTCACCATCACCCTGCTCGGCAAGTACCTGTGTTATGCGCTGCTGGCGATGGCGGTGGACGTGGTCTGGGGCTATTGCGGCATCCTCAGCCTCGGCCACGGCGCCTTCTTCGCCCTCGGCGGTTACGCCATGGGTATGTACCTGATGCGCCAGATCGGCGATCGCGGTGTCTATGGCAATCCGTTGCTGCCCGACTTCATGGTGTTCCTCAACTGGGAGGCGCTGCCGTGGTACTGGCAGGGTTTCGACCAGTTCTGGTTCGCCATGCTGATGGTCCTGCTGGTGCCCGGCCTGCTGGCCTTCGCCTTTGGCTGGCTGGCTTTCCGCTCGCGGGTGGCGGGGGTCTACCTGTCCATCATCACCCAGGCTTTGACCTACGCCCTGATGCTCGCCTTCTTCCGCAACGAGATGGGTTTCGGCGGCAACAACGGCCTCACGGACTTCAAGGATATCCTCGGCTTTGACCTGCAGGCCGACGGCACCCGGGTCGCCCTGTTCGTCGCCACGGCGCTGGTGCTGGCGGCGGCCTACTGTGCCAGCCAGCTGATCCTCGGGTCCAAGTTTGGCCGCGTCATCCTCGCGGTGCGTGACGCCGAGGCGCGGGCGCGCTTCGTCGGCTATCGCACCGAAACCTACAAGGTGTGGCTGTTCGTCTACTCGGCGGTGCTGGCGGGTATCGCCGGCGCGCTGTACGTGCCGCAGGTGGGCATCATCAACCCGGGCGAGTTCTCGCCGCTCAACTCCATCGAGATCGTGGTCTGGGTGGCGGTCGGCGGCCGCGGCACGCTGTACGGTGCCGTGGTCGGCGCACTGCTGGTGAACTATGCCAAGACGCGCTTCACCGGCATCATGCCCGAGGCCTGGCTGTTTGCCCTCGGCGCACTGTTCGTCGCCGTCACCCTGTTCCTGCCCCGCGGTCTCACCGGCCTGGTGATGGAGCGCCTGCCCCGTCGTGAAAAACTGAAGGAGGTCGCCGCATGAGCGTGCGCGGTGCATTCGGCGAACTGGCCAATCGCGATCAACTGTGGCCCTTCCTCATGCCTGCGCGCGGTGCACGGGTGGATGTTTCCAAGCAGGTGCTGCTGTATATCGAGGACCTCTCTGTGTCTTTCGATGGCTTCAAGGCGATCAACAACCTGAACCTGTACATCAATGACGGCGAACTGCGCTGCCTGATCGGCGCCAACGGCGCGGGCAAGACCACGCTCATGGACATCATCACCGGCAAGACCCACCCGGACACCGGCGCGGTGTACTTCGGCCAGAACATCGACCTGCTCGGCCGCAGCGAGGCCGAGATCGCGGAACTGGGTATCGGGCGCAAGTTCCAGAAGCCCACGGTGTTCGAGGCACAGACGGTGTACGCCAACCTGGAACTCTCCATGCGCGCGGAGAAGGGGATCATGGCATCCCTCGGTTCGCGCCTGACCGGCGAGAAACGCGACCGTATCGACCAGGTGCTGGCGACGATCGGCCTGTCCGACGAGCGCGCGCTGGCGGCGGGCGCCCTGTCCCACGGCCAGAAGCAGTGGCTGGAGATCGGCATGCTGCTGATCGCCGACCCGCGGCTGCTGCTGGTGGACGAGCCGGTGGCCGGCATGACCGCGCAGGAGACCGAGCGCACCGCCGAGCTGCTCACCTCGCTGGCCGGCGAGCGCACGGTGGTGGTGGTGGAACACGACATGGAGTTCGTACGCAGCATCGCGCGTACGGTGACCGTGCTGCACCAGGGCTCGGTCCTTGCCGAAGGCACCATGGAGCAGGTGCAGAACGACCCCAAAGTGATCGAGGTTTACCTGGGAGACGAGCATTGATCAGCCTGCAGAAAGTGAACCAGCTCTACGGGGGTACGCAGATTCTCTGGGACCTCGACCTCGAGATCGCCCGCGGCTCCGTGACCTGCATCATGGGCCGTAACGGCGTGGGCAAGACCACGCTGCTCAAGTGCCTGATGGGCCTGCTGTCCATCGCCTCTGGCTCCCTCACCATCAACGGCGAGGATTTCAGCCGCCGCAGCGCGGAGTCGCGGCCGCGCGCCGGTATCGGCTACGTGCCCCAGGGCCGGGATATTTTCCCGCTGCTCACGGTGGAGGAGAACCTGCGCACGGCCCTGGCCGCTGGCCGCAGCCCCGGCGGGGTGATCCCGGAAAAGATCTACGACCTGTTCCCGGTGCTCAAGGACATGCTGCAGCGGCGCGGCGGCGACCTCTCTGGCGGGCAGCAACAGCAGCTGGCCATCGGCCGGGCGCTGGTGCTGCAGCCGGAAGTGCTGATCCTGGACGAGCCCAACGAGGGCATCCAGCCCAACATCGTCAAGCAGATCGGCGATGTCATCACCCAGCTCAACCAGGAAGAGGGCATGACCGTGGTGCTGGTGGAGCAGAAGCTCGGCTTCGCGCGCCGCGTGGGCCGGGAATTCCGGCTCATGGAAAAGGGGCGGGTGGTCGCCTCGGGACCGATGACCGACCTGTCCGATGACCTTATCGCCAGACACCTTGCGGTCTGATGCGGCCACAGACTCAACAGCAACGGAGTATCGCCATGCGCACAACAACCGTCCTCGGCTCCTTCCTCCTTACCGCCAGCGCCCAGGTATTCGCGCACAGCGGCGACCACGGCGGCTCCGCCGTCGCTTCGCTGGCTCACCTGTGGACGCACCCCGATCACTGGCTGGTCGGCCTCGGTGTGCTCGCGGTGGTGGCGGTCGCTGTGCTCAGCCTGCAGCGCGTTTGCCGTCCGGTGTCCCGGGGCAAGCGCGAGCAGTGACCAGCCTGGTCGCACCAGCGGCGGTTGCCGCCGGCACCTGGCCGGCGAGCCTCGAGCTGCGGCTTGCAGCGCGCGAGGGCGCCACGCGCCTGGTGCGCTGCCGCCACCGCGGCCCACTCTACGTGCAGCGGGCGTTTTACCCCGAGGGCGAGGAGCACGCCCACCTGTACCTGCTGCACCCGCCCGGCGGGGTGGTGTCCGGCGATGCCCTGTCGGTCAGCGTGCACTGCGAGCACGGCACCGGCGCACTGCTGACCACCCCCGGCGCAGGCCGCGTGTATCGCGCCCGCGACACGCTGCCGGAGCAGCGCCAGCACACCCGCCTGCAGGTGGCCAGCGGGGCCGCGCTGGAGTGGTTCCCGCTGGAGACCATTGTCTACGACGGCGCCTGCGTGGACCTGCTCACCGAGGTGGAACTGGAGGAGGGTGCCCGCTTCATCGCCTGGGATGTCGCCTGCCTGGGCTTGCCCGGTTCCGCCGCCCCGTTCACGCACGGCAGTTTCTGCCAGCGCTATCGCGTAGTGCGCGACGGCATCCCGCTGTTCGTGGACGCGTTGCAGATCGACGAGAGCAACCGCCGGGAACTGCTGGACGGCCCCGCCGCCCTGCGCGGCAACCCGGTATGCGGCCTGTTTCTCGCCGGACCCTTCGCAGCGCCGGCAGAGGATTCCCTGTGGGATGAACTGCGCGCGCTGGCCGAGCCCGGGCAGGCGGCGATCTCCCGCGTCGGCGATCTCGCCGTGGGCCGCTACCTCGGCGCCAGTGCAGAGCGCGCGCGGCGACAATTTTCCGCCTGGTGGCAGCGCCTGCGGCCGCTGCTGCTGGGCCGCGAGGCGTGCGCGCCGCGCATCTGGCTGACCTGACTGAGGAGCGAGCATGGAACTGTTACCCCGCGAAAAGGACAAGCTGCTGGTGGTGACCGCGGCGCTGCTGGCCGAGCGCAGGCTGGCCCGTGGGTTGAAGCTGAACTACCCGGAGGCGGTGGCCCTGCTCACCCTGGAGATCATGGAGGGCGCCCGCGATGGCCGCAGCGTGGCCGAGCTGATGAGCTACGGCCGCGAGATCCTCGGCGCCGACCAGGTCATGCCCGGCGTCGCCGAGCTGATCCACGAGGTCCAGGTCGAGGCCACCTTCCCCGACGGGACCAAGCTGGTCACCGTCCACAGTCCCATCCAGTGAACAGCGAGGAGCGCGTGTGAAACCCGGAGAACTGTTCCCCGCCGAGGGGGAGATCGAACTCAATGCGGGCCGGCCGACGCTGGTGGTGTCCGTGACCAACAGTGGCGACCGCCCGGTGCAGGTCGGCTCCCACTACCACTTTTACGAGGTCAACCCGGCGCTGCTGTTCGACCGCGCCGCCACTCGCGGTTATCGCCTGAACATCGCCTCCGGCACCGCCGTTCGCTTCGAGCCGGGGCAGGACCGCGAGGTGGAACTGGTGGCCTACGCCGGCGCCCGGCGGGTGTACGGCTTCCGCGGCGAGGTGATGGGCGAACTGGACGCGAAGGCGTCCGGCTGAACCGGCAACAGGAGAGACTCCGCATGAGCAGGATCGACAGAAGGGCCTACGCGGCGATGTTCGGCCCGACCACCGGCGACCGTGTGCGCCTGGGTGATACCGCGCTGGTCATCGAAGTGGAGAAGGATTACACCGTCTATGGCGACGAGGTGAAGTTCGGCGGCGGCAAGGTGATCCGCGACGGCATGGGCCAGGGGCAGTTGCCCGCGGCGGAAGTGGCCGACACCGTGATTACCAACGCGCTGATCCTCGACCACTGGGGCATCGTCAAGGCAGATGTGGGTATCAAGCACGGCCGCATCAGCGGTATCGGCAAGGCCGGCAACGCGGATATCCAGGATGCGGTCACCATCCACATCGGGCCCGGCACCGAGGTGATTGCCGGCGAGGGACAGATTCTCACCGCCGGTGGTATCGACGCCCACATTCATTTCATCTGCCCGCAGCAGGTGGAAGAGGCGCTGATGTCCGGCGTCACCACCATGATCGGCGGTGGCACCGGGCCGGCCACCGGCACCAACGCCACCACCTGTACCCCCGGCCCGTGGAACATCGCGAAGATGCTGCAGGCGACCGACGACCTGCCGATGAATTTCGGCTTTCTCGGCAAGGGCAACGCCAGCCTGCCGGTGCCGCTGGAGGAGCAACTGGCAGCGGGCGCCTGCGGCCTCAAGCTGCACGAGGACTGGGGTACCACGCCGGCGGCGATCGACAACTGCCTGGCGGTCGCCGAAGCCTACGACGTGCAGGTGGCGATCCACACGGATACCCTGAACGAGTCGGGGTTCGTCGACGATACCCTGGCTGCCTTTCGCGGTCGCGCCATCCACACCTACCACACGGAGGGGGCGGGCGGCGGCCACGCGCCGGATATCATCCGCGCCTGCGCAGAGTCCAACGTGCTGCCGTCCTCGACCAACCCGACGCGCCCCTACACGCGCAACACGGTGGACGAGCACCTCGACATGCTCATGGTCTGCCACCACCTGGATCCGTCCATTCCCGAGGATGTCGCCTTCGCCGACTCGCGCATCCGCAAGGAAACCATCGCCGCCGAGGACATCTTCCACGACCTCGGCGCCTTCAGCATGATCGCCTCGGACTCCCAGGCCATGGGCCGGGTCGGCGAGGTGGTCACCCGCACCTGGCAGACTGCGCACAAGATGAAACTGCAGCGCGGTCCGCTGGCCGGCGACAACGAGCGCATGGACAACTTCCGCGCGCGCCGCTACATCGCCAAGTACACCATCAACCCGGCCATCACCCACGGCATCGACGGCGAAGTCGGTTCGGTGGAAGTCGGCAAGCTGGCCGACCTGGTGTTGTGGAAACCCGCGTTCTTCGGCGCCAAGCCGGCCATGATCATCAAGGGCGGGTTTATTGCCGCGGCGCCGATGGGCGACCCCAACGCCTCGATCCCCACGCCGCAGCCGGTGCACTACCGGCCGATGTTCGGTGCGCTTCCCGGCGCGGCGCGGCGCACCGCTGTCACCTTTGTCGCCGGCGCTGCGGTGGAGGCGGGTGTGGCCAGCCGGCTCGGGCTGGGGCGCACCCTGATCGCCTGTCGCAACACCCGTGCCATCCGCAAGTCCGACATGATTCACAACAGCTGGCAACCGGTGGTCACCGTCGACCCGCAGACCTACGAGGTGCGCGCCGACGGCGAGTTGCTGATCTGCGAGCCCGCCGACGTGCTGCCGCTGGCGCAACTGTATAACCTGTTCTGAGGGGGCAACGAGCGTGTTCGAAGTCTACGAGCGATTGGCCGCGGCGCCCTGTGAGGCGGTGCACGACACCCTGTTGCTGGATCACCTGCAACGCGAGCGCGGCCGCTTCCGGGCGGTGTCCGCCAGCGGCGCCGAGGTACGTGTGTTCCTGGAGCGCGGCCAGACCCTGCGCGTCGGCGAACTGCTACGCACCCGCTGCGGCAAGTGCCTGGTAGTCACCGGCGCCGAGGAGGACGTCATGCGGGCTGCGACGGATGACTGGTCCCTGTTCGCCCGAGCCTGTTACCACCTCGGCAACCGCCACACCAAGGTCCAGGTCGGCAAGCGCTGGCTGCGCATCAGCCACGACCATGTGCTGGGCGAAATGCTTGTCGAACTCGGCCTGCAGGTGGTGGAGGAGCGCGCGGTGTTCGTGCCGGAGTCCGGCGCTTACGCCGGCCGGGGGCACGGCCATAGCCATCACCATAGCCATGATCATAGCCATGAGCATGCGCAGGACGAGCAGCGCGAGAGCCATGGCCACCACCCTCACTGATACTGCCCTGCTGCGCCTGCTGCAGCTGACCAGCCCGGCGCTGCCGGTGGGCGGCTACGCCTTTTCCCAGGGCCTGGAGATGGCGGTGGAGTGTGGCTGGGTTACCGATGCCGCACAGACGCGGCAGTGGCTGGAACAGCAGTTGCGCTGTTCCCTCGCGCGGGTGGACGTGCCGCTGTTGTTGCGACTGCACCGGGCGGCGCGTGAGGGCGACCTGGTCCAGTTGCGCTATTTCAACGCCTACCTGCTGGCCTGCCGGGAGAGCGCCGAACTGCGGCGGACGGAGACCGCCATGGGCGAAGCCCTGTGCCGTCTCATGCCCGAGCTGGGACTGGCGCTGCCGGCAGTGGGCGAGCCGCTCGGCTTCACCACGGCCTTTGGCTGGGTCGCCGCGCACTGGGGCATCGACGAGGACACGGCGGCGCACGGCTACCTGTGGTCCTGGCTGGAGAACCAGGTGGCGGCAGCGACCAAGCTGGTGCCCCTGGGGCAAAGTGCAGCGCAGCGCCTGCTGGGCGAGTTGCTCCCGGTCCTGGTGGCGGCGCGCAGTGTTGGCGCGCGCCTGCCGGAGGCCGAGATCGGTGCCTCGCTGCCGGCGCTGGCGCTGGCCAGCAGCTGGCACGAAAACCAGTACACACGTTTGTTCCGGTCCTGACGGAGGAAGAGCATGAACATGAAACAAACCCTGCGCGTGGGCGTTGGCGGCCCGGTCGGTTCGGGCAAGACGGCCCTGCTGCGCGCCCTGTGCGCAGCACTGCGCGAGACCTACAACATCGCCGTGGTCACTAACGATATCTACACCCGTGAGGACGCCAATTTCCTCACCCGGCACGAGGCGCTGCCGGCGGACCGCATTTTGGGTGTCGAGACCGGCGGCTGCCCGCACACTGCGATTCGCGAGGACGCCTCGATGAACCTCGCCGCCATCGACGAGCTGCAGCGCCGCCACCCGGGGCTGGACGTGGTGTTTGTCGAAAGTGGCGGCGACAACCTCTCCGCCACTTTCAGTCCCGAGTTGTCCGACCTGACGCTGTACGTGATCGACGTCTCCGCGGGCGACAAGATTCCGCGCAAGGGCGGCCCCGGCATTACCCGCTCCGACCTGTTGATCATCAATAAGACCGATCTCGCCCCGCTGGTGGGCGCCTCGCTCGAGGTGATGGACCGCGATGCCCGCACCATGCGCAAGGAGAGGCCCTTCGTGTTCTCCAACCTGAAGTCCGGCGAGGGGCTGGAATCGATCATCGATTTCATCGTCAGCGAGGGCATGCTGCCGGAGCGCGAAATCGCCGCGCTGGGCTGAGTTGCGAAACGCGCCTGGCCCGCGGCGCGGCCTGCCGCCCGGTACGGAAGGTGGAAATGAGCGCCTTTTCACAAAAGTACAATGTGGTGTAGGGGCAGGGGCTGGCTATGGTTTACACTCGGCGCTGGTAAGGCCACGAGGAGTTCGAGCCGAACATGGGCTGGTCTCCCGCAGACATTTCACTACTCGCCGTCGAGGTGCTGGCAGCGCTGGCACTGCTCGTGCTCTGGCTGGGCGACCGCCAGCGCTCGTACACCCTGTGGTGGGCGATCTCGCACCTGACGCTGCCGGTGCCGGCACTGCTTATTGCCCTCGCCAGCGGCCAGGACAATCCGTCCCTGCCGGTGGCCTTCGCCCTCTGCGTGGTACTGGCGACGCAGTCGGCGAGCCTTATGGCAGGTGTGATCAGCTACCGTACCGGGCGTTTCCGGCTGCGTCCCCATCATGTCTTGCTGGCCATTGCCGGGCTTTCGGCCTTCTTCTTCTCGGCCTACCTGTTTGCCGGCAACATCGGCGCCAGGCTGGTGATGGTCGGGGCCATGGCGCTGGCGTTGATGGCCTCCGCCGCCCTGATGTGGTCACTGGGGCCGTTCGAGCGCATTGCGGCGGGATGTTTCGCCCTGCGCGGTTCGCTGGAAATCGGCCTACTGGCCATGACCGTGCTGGGCCAGCACCATTCCACCTGGTTCACCCACTTCCTCGGCTTCAACGGCCTCATTGCCATTTCCACGATTCTGGCGCTGCTGATCGCCGCCTACCAGCGTTCCCTGCAGCGCCTGCGCGCCCAGTACCGATTCCTGGAGCTGTCGCAGGAGATGGCCGGGCAACTCCAGGGGCTCTCCGATGAGAGCAGCCTCGCCGAGCGCGCCCTGAATGTAATTGTCACCCGGCTCGACTGGCAGCACGGCCTGTTCTTCCGCCCTGTCGATGCCTCGATGAGCGAGTTGGTTCCCCTCGCACAGCTGGGCCATTCCATGCAGCGCCAGGCGCGTATCGGCCATCCCATGCGCCCCCCGCAGGACGGCCTGATCAGTCTCGCGCTGCACTCGCGCAAGGTCTGCCACAGCGCGGCATTGCGCGATGACCCGCGCGCCTCGCCGAGCTACAAGACCCACCCACTGGTGGAGATCAACCCGAGCATGGTGGTGATTCCGGTCACCCATGACGACCAGGTGCTGGGCGTGATCCTGCTGCGTGACAACCGCTACCGGGAACTGCCCGCGGAGGAATTGCGCACCCTGGAGAGCCTCGGCCAGGTCATTGGCGTCAACGTCGCCAACGCGCGCAACCTCAACGAACTGGCGCACCGGGCCAACCACGATACGCTGACCGGGCTGGGCAACCGCGCCGCCCTGCACGACTACCTGGGCGCAGGCACCCACCTCAGCTGCGCCGTGATGCTGTTCGACCTCGACCGCTTCAAGCAGGTTAACGACGCCCTCGGGCACGCGGTGGGGGACAAACTGCTGCGCGCCATGGCCGACCGCCTCGGCAACTACCTGGTCAGTTTCCCGGCCCGGTTGTTCCGCCTCGGCGGGGACGAGTTCGTGATCATCCACGCCCTGGAGAAGGAGGCAAGCCAGGAGGATGCATTGCAGCTCGCGCGTGACTTGGCGGAGGTGATCTCGCAACCGATCGAGGTCGGGGAACTGAGCCTGCGCATGTCCGCCTCCATCGGTGTCGCGCTGGCGCCGGCGCATGGCGACAACAGCCACGAGCTGCTGCGCTGCGCCGACGTGGCGATGTACTACGCCAAGCAGCGCGGCACCGGGGTCGCGCTCTACCGGCGCGACATCGACGCCTACAAGCTCGAGGACCTCACCCTGCTGGCGGCAGTCAGTGAGGGGCTCGAACAGGACCAGTTCGTGCTCTTTTACCAGCCGATCATCGCCATCGACAGCGGCGACATCGTCGCCTGCGAGGCGCTGATCCGCTGGTACCATCCGGTGCGCGGGCTGATCGAGGCCAAGGACTTCCTGCCGCTGATCGAGACCACCGACCTTATTCGCGAGCTGACCCACCGCGTGGTGGAAACGGCCATGGCCGACATGCAGCGGCTGCGTGCCCGCGGTATCGATTTCCGCGTCTCGCTGAATCTCTCCGCGCGCAATATTCTCGACCCGGCATTGCCGGCGTTCGTGGCGGAGACCGCGCAGCGCTTTGGTATCGATCCGTCCACGGTGCAGCTGGAAATCACCGAGACCATTCTCATCAAGGACCCGAGCTCCGCCGGCAAGGTGCTCTCTGCCCTCGCCGAGGCCGGCTTCACCCTCGCCCTCGACGATTTCGGTACCGGGTATTCGTCGATGGCTTACCTGGCGCGCTTCCCCATTCACATGCTGAAGATCGACCGCTCCTTCGTGCACGCGATGCTGCACCACGCGCAGAGCCGCGCCATCGTCGAGACCACCATCGCCCTGGCCCGCGGCCTGGGCCTGGAAGTCACTGCAGAGGGTGTTGAGCACGACGGGGAGGCGGATCTGCTGCGCAACCTCGGCTGTGATTACGCCCAGGGCTACCTGATTGGCCGGCCGATGCCGGAGTCGGAGTTGCTCTCGCGCTGGTGGCCGCAGGATCGCGCCAGCACCCGCTAGGGTTCACCGTCCTCGCAGCGCGCCGGCCTCCCTGGTCAGCGCACCGCGCATTCCCCGAGGTCCGCCAGACTGCGTTCAGCCTTCGTCCAGCAGGTAGCGCAAGGCGATGGCCGCGGCGGAAGTGCGGTTGTCGACCTCGAGCTTGCGAAAAATCTGCTCGAGGTGCTTGTTCACCGTGCGCGGGCTGGTATCGAGAATCTGCCCGATCTCCCGGTTGGTCTTGCCGTTGCCGATCCAGAACAGCACCTCGGACTCTCGCTCGGTGACCGGCAGGTGCAGGCGCAGACGCTCTGCACCGGAGGGGGCGCGACCGTCAATCAGCTTGAGCATGATCTCGCCGCTGCCGGATCGCCGCACCATCTTGACCTGCAGGGGATACTCCGGCGTCTCCAGCGGCAGGCCGTGTCCATCCTGGGGGTCGAAGCCCAGCCAGCGGCGCAGTTGCGCGGAGAACTCGTCACGCAGCCAGGCGTCGTCCAGGCCGGCGCGCCGGAACAGGTCGTGGGTCTGCGGTGTGGCCCAGAGCAGGGCGCCGTCGCCGTTGATGCTGAACAGGTGCTGGCCGGTGGAGTCCAGCGCCAGTTGCGCGCTGTGCTTGAGCTTGGCGTTGGCCAGGTGGACGCGCATGCGCGCCACCAGTTCGTCGATGCTCACCGGTTTGGTCAGGTAGTCGACGCCGCCGGCCTCCAGGCCGCGCACGATGCTTTCGGTGTCCGCCAGCCCGGTCATGAAGATCACCGGAATTTCGGCCAGCGAGGGGTCGAGCTTGAGCTGGCGGCAGGTGTCGAACCCGTCCATGGCGGGCATGATCGCATCGAGCAGGATGATGTCGGGCCGGATCTTGCCCGCGATCGCCAGTGCCTGGCGGCCCTCCAGCGCGATCAGCACGGTGTAGCCCTGTTGCTCCAGGGCGTCGTTCAGCATACTGAGGCTGTCCGGGGAATCGTCCACGACCAGTACCACGCCCTGCGATTGCTCCACTGTGCTTTCCCTCTCATCCACCATCGCCAGCATCAAGCCTCACTCCCTGTAAGCAATTTCACGATCTCTGAATAGCGCATCTGGCGCGCGAGTTGCGCCAGGTGCTCCAGTGCCTGCGGTGGCAGTACGCCACCCTGTTGCAGT
Organism: Mangrovimicrobium sediminis; assembly: GCF_004745945.1. Classification (GTDB taxonomy): domain Bacteria; phylum Pseudomonadota; class Gammaproteobacteria; order Pseudomonadales; family Halieaceae; genus Mangrovimicrobium; species Mangrovimicrobium sediminis. The sequence continues at coordinate 332,826 of NZ_SRLE01000005.1, forward strand.
TGTTCCAGTTCTTCACTCACCCCGCGGGAATAGCCGATTTCGGCGAAGGCGCGCAGGCGCGAGGCGCCCGCCGCAGCGGTCGGGGAAATGGCTTCCACGCTGGTGCTGGCGGGCACCGGCGGCTCGGCGGCCGCATAGGTCCAGGTCAGCTCCAGCAGCCTGGACAGCTTGTCGGTCAGGTCGGACAGGCGAATCGGCTTGACCATGTAGGCGTCGTGGGCCGCCTGCGGATCGCCGGTCGCACGGCGCTCCTGGGCGTCGGCGGAGACCATGATGATGGGCGCGGTGACGCCGCGCTGGCGCAACGCGTGCGCCAGTGACAGCCCATCCATGCCGGGCATGGTGACATCCAGCAGGAATGCGTCGGCCTGCGCTGTCGCCAGCAGCGCCAGACAGGCCTGGCCGTCTTCCGCCTCGAGGATGTCGAAGCCGAGCGGTCCGAGGTAGTCGAGCAGCAGCGCGCGATGCGTGGCCTCGTCATCGACGACCACCAGCGTGCGCCGCCGGCCGAGGAAGCCGGTGATGGTCTGGCTGCCCGCCGCCTGCGCCAGTTCGCCGTCGAAGCTGTTGAGCATCAGGCTCAGCGTGAAAGTGCTGCCTTTGCCGACCTGGCTGAGCACCTCGAGATCACCGCCCATGATTTCCGAGAGCAGTTTGACGATGGTCAGGCCCAGGCCCGTACCCGCAACCTCCGGGCTGCCGCTGTTGTGGGCGCGCTCGAAGGGACGGAAGATGCGCGGCAGGTCGGCTTCGCTGATGCCCACACCGGTATCCGTTACCGAGATCTTGGCCACCTGGCTGCGATAGCTGATGCGCAGCAGCACTTCGCCGCTGTGGGTGAACTTCACCGCATTGGACAGCAGGTTGATGAGTATCTGGCGCAGGCGCTTGCCGTCGGTGTGCACGTAGCGGGGCAGGTGATTGTCCGCAAGGTAGCGAAACTGTATGCCCTTGCCCGCCGCCTGCAGGCTGAACATGTTGACCAGTTCGTTGAGCATCGACTGCAGGTCGACCTTGTCGCGGTGGATTTCCAGCTTGCCCGCTTCGATACGAGAGATATCCAGCAGGCCCTCGATCAGGTCGGCGAGATATTCGCCGGAACGCCTGACGATGGCGATGGAATCCCGGCGGTCCGCGGGTATGCGTTCGTCCCGGGCGAGGATCTGGGCGTAGCCGAGAATCGACTGCAGCGGCGTACGCAGTTCGTGGCTGATACCGCTGAGGTAGCGGCTCTTGGCGTCGTTGGCCGCCTCTGCCAGCTCCTTGGCGGTCTGCAACTCGCGGTCCGTCTGGCGGTGCGCCTCGATCTCCTCGAGCAGCAGTCGCGTCTGGCGCGCGGTTTCCTCGTGGGCCACGGCGCGGCTTTCATGGGCGAGCAGGAACAACCAGGCGATCACCCCGAACACAATCAGTAGCAGGAAAAACAGCGTGTTCAGCAGGCGTTCCAGGGTCGCCGCGATGACCGGGTCCTGGGGGTCGATGTGGTAGTAGGCGAGCGACAGCATGCCCGCGTTGGCCAGCGAGATCAGCGCGAGTATGCCGAGAAACCGACCGAGGCGGCTGTCGATGGAGCGCAGCGCCTGCTGCGGTAGCAGCTTGCCGAGGAACTGCATCACCTGGGTGGAAAAACGCGCGTCGCTCTTGCAGCTGTCGTAGCAGCGGGAATCCAGGGTGCAGCACAGTGAGCAGATGGGGCCCTGGTAGGCCGGGCACTGGCTCATGTCCTCGGTTTCGAAGTGGTTCTCGCAGATCACACATTCGTGCTCGCTGCGTGCCAGGAGGTTTTCGTCCTGGCTGCGCGCGATGTAGTAGCGCCCCCGCGTCAGCAGTGCGATCAGGGGGGCGGTGACAAAGGTGCAACCCAGCGTGATGAAGTGAGTGAGTGCCGCGGGGGTGGGGCCGAAGGCGCCCAGCAGGCAGAGCATGCCGGCCAGCGTGGCCAGCAGCATGGAGCCCACGCCCACCGGATTGATGTCATACAGGTGCGCGCGCTTGAACTCGATGAAAGGCGGGCTGAGGCCGAGCTTCTTGTTGATCATCAGGTCCGCGCTGAGGGTGCCGAGCCAGCTCACGGCGATGATGGCGAAGGCGGAGAGGATGTTTTCCAGCGCGCGGTAGATACCCAGTTCCATCAGCAGCAGGGCGATGGTGACGTTGAATACCAGCCACACCACACGTCCCGGGTGGTTGTGGGTCAAGCGGGAGAAAAAGTTGGACCAGGCGATGGAGCCGGCGTAGGCGTTGGTCACGTTGATCTTGAGCTGCGAGATGATCACCATGACGCCGGCGAGCACCAGCGCCACGGTAGGCGAGTTGGTCAGGTAGCCGTAGGCGACCATGTACATGTGCGTGGGGTCGGCGGCCAGTTCGCCGTCCAGGCCCTGGCTGACAGCCAGCCAGGCGAGGAAGGAGCCGAGCAGCATCTTCGGGATACCGATAAAGATCCAGCCCGGTCCGGCTGCGATCACCGACAGCCACCACCGTGTCTTGCCGGTCTGTTCCTGCGGCGGCAGAAAGCGCAGGTAGTCGACCTGTTCACCGATCTGCGCCATCAGCGCGAACAACACGGCCGCTGCACCGCCGAACAACAGGATGTCGAACTGCCCGCCGCGCGCGGCAGCCGGGCCGCTGCCGGGGAACTCCACCCAGCTGCCGATATCCGCCGCCTCGCTGCCGACGATGGCAACCAGCGCCAGCACCTGTAGGCCAACCCACAGATACTGGGTCCCCACCTGGAAGCGGGAAATGAAAGTAATGCCGTGGGTGACGATGGGGATCACCGCCACGGCACACAGGATGTAGCCGATCGACGGGGGGATACCGAACAGTGCCTTGAGGGCCATGGCGAGTATCGCCGCCTCGATGGCGAAGAACAGGAAGGTGAAGGAGGCGTAGATCAGAGAGGTCAGGGTGGAACCTAGGTAGCCGAAGCCCGCGCCGCGGGTCAGCAGGTCGATGTCCACGCCGTACTTCGCCGCGTGGTAGGTGATCGGCAGGCCGGTCACGAAAATCACCAGGCCGACGGTGAGCATCGCCCACAGCGCGTTGGTAAAACCGTAGCTGAGGGTGATGGCGCCGCCGATGGCCTCGAGGGCCAGGAAGGCCGCCGCGCCGCCCAGCGCCGTGGTCGCCACCACCCAGGGACTGAAACGCCGCGCGCGCTTGGCGGTAAAGCGCAGGGCGTAGTCCTCCAGCGTCTGGTTCGCCACCCACTGGTTGTACTGGCGGCGGGTGCGGAAAATTTGCTGCGTTGGGCGCATGTCCGGGTCAGTGTGTCCGCTCGAGCTGCCGTGATCGGTAGGGGCCTGTGACGGCTAACGTGCAGCAATTAGTATGCCAGTGGCGCGCGTATCACAGACTATCGCCGGCAGTATCCCAACCTGCGCGGGCGAGCGCCAATACGTCATTTACCCCCTGAGGCGGCAGCGCCCTGTGCGCGGTGATACTTTCGCATTCCTTTCGTGATAAACACAAAACCCTTTCGTGAGGACTCTCGGGCTGTCCGGTGAAAAGCTGTAGGTGTGTGACCGGGGCCGTCCCGGCCCACCTTCCGCAGTCGTTTTTTAACTACCTACTTCACTGGTCGAGGGAAATATCATGAGTCGAATAATCCGAGTTATCTGCCTGCTCCTGGCGTTGCCGCTGGGTGCCCAGGCTGTCCAGGCCGCCCCCGGTGGGGCGGCGACCGCCCGTGTGTTCAGCATGACCAACGCGCCGGCGGGCAACGAGATCCTGATGCTCTCCTATACGCCGGGCAGCGGGCTGGTCATGAACGGCAGCGTCGCCAGCGGCGGTGCGGGCACCGGCGCCGGCCTCGGCAACCAGGGCGGCGTCGTGCTCAGCGACGACAATCGCTGGCTGTTCGCCGTGAATGCCGGCAGTGACAGCGTCTCCGTGTTCCGCGTGCTGGACACTGGCCTGCTGCTGGTCGATACGGTGGCTTCGGGCGGCAGCCAGCCGGTCAGCGTTACCACCTTCGGCGACCTGCTCTACGTGCTCAACGCCGGCAGCGACTCTATCGCCGGTTTTCACATCGGGGTGACCGGCCAACTGACGGCCCTGCCCAACTCGGTGCGCTACCTCAGCGGTGCGGGCACCGGTCCTGCCCAGATCAGCTTCAGCCCCTGGGGTGACGCGCTGGTGGTTACCGAGAAGGCGACCAACCTGATCACCACCTTCGTCGTCGCGGGCGGCCTGCCCGGGAACGCGATCATCAACGCCTCGGTCGGCGCCACGCCGTTCGGCTTTGGTTTCGATCGCTTCGGCCACCTGCTGGTCACCGAAGCGGCCGGCGGTGCGACGGATGCCAGTTCCGTGTCCTCCTACGAGTTGAGCGCCGATGGCAGCCTCGCAGTGCTCGACGCCGCGGTGCCCACCACCGAGAGCGCGGCCTGCTGGTTGCTGACCTCGAAGAATGGCCGGGTGGCGTTCACCACCAACACTGCATCGCAAAGTATTTCCGCGCTGCGTGTCGGTCGTTCCGGTGAACTTACCCTGACCACCGAGGACGGGGTCGCCGCTTCCACCGGTGCCGGCAGCTCGCCGATCGACCTGGCCATTACCGGCAGCGGCCGGTTGATGTTCGCCCTGAGTGCCGTGGACGGTTCCATCTCCGCCTACGGTGTGCGGGCCAACGGCACCTTGTCGCCGCTGACCGGCGCCACCGGCCTGCCCACCGGCATGAACGGACTGGCGGCTTTCTGATCCACCGCGTAAGCTGGTTCTCCAGCGCCTGCTGCCTCGACGGCGGCAGGCGTTTTTCCATTGCGGGAGGAGCTGGCATGAACAACACAACAAAAGCTGCACGCGCCGCTGCGCGGTTTTCCGGCGTTCCGGCCCTTTTATTGCTGGCCTTTTCTTTGCTGGTTCCGGTCGCCCGGGCGGAAGTGCTGGGCGTCAATGTCGCCGGATTTGCGCTGCGGGTCGAGGCGGTAGCTCCGGTGCCGCTGGAGCAGGCCTGGACGCAACTGGTACATCCCGAGCGTTGGTGGAACCCGGCGCACACCTGGAGCGGCGACCACGCCAACCTGTCACTTGCGCTCACCGCCGGCGGTTGCTTCTGCGAGCGGGCCGAAGGGCTGGACGTGCAGCACATGGTCGTCAGCCAGGTGCGCCCGCAGCAGAGCCTGGTCATGCTGGGCGGGCTGGGGCCCCTGCAGGCCATGGGCTTGAGCGGCGCCGCCAGTTTCGTACTGAGCGCCACGGATGACGGCGGAACCCGACTGGTCCACGAGTACCGGGTGAGCGGCTATGCCGCAGAGGGGTTTGCCCAACTGGCACCGATTGTCGATGCGGTGCAGCAGGGGCAGGTGGACCACTGGGCGGCGAGCCTGACACCCTGATCGCAACTCAGGGGAAGTAAATGCGGACCTGCGCGCCGCCGAGTGCCGCTTCGCCGATCTCCAGTTTTCCGCCGTAGCTTTCGACGATATCCGCGGCGACCGCGAGACCCAGGCCCTGTCCCGGGGAGCGCTGGTCGAGTCGTGTACCGCGTTGCACGATGGCCTCGCGCGCCGCGCCGGGAATGCCCGTGCCGTCATCTTCGACGACCAGTTCCAGCGCGCCGGAAGTGTCACCGCAGGCGCTCACCCTGACCCTGGTCCGGGCGTGTTTGCAGGCATTGTCGAGCACGTTCCCCGCGACCTCGAGGAAGTCCCGTTCGTCGCCGCGGAAGTCCCGCTCGTCGTCACAGACCAGTTCGAGCTGCAGTTCGCGATCTGCATAGACTTTCGCCAGGGTGTCGCGCAGGCGAATCAGCAGGGGCTGTACCGGAATACGCTGCAGCAGTTTGTGGCTGCCGCCGCTGGCTCGCTGCAACTGGTAGCTGACAATCTGCTGCATGCGCTCGACCTGTTCCTCCACCAGTTGCGGGTAGTCATCGGCCTGTTTATCCGCGCCACGCACGACCGCCAGCGGCGTCTTCAGGCTGTGGGCGAGGTCGGCGAGGGTGTTGCGCACGCGTTCGCGGCGCTGGCGTTCTCCGCGCAGCAGGGTGTTCAGGTTGTCGGTGAGCGCCTGGATCTCCCGCGGGTAGTTGCCCTCCAGGTGTTCTGCCCCTCCGGTCTCGATGGCGGCGATGCGCGAGGCCAGTGAGCGCAGCGGGCGCAGGCCCCAGGCGAGGATCGCCGCCTGCAGTACCACCAGCAGCGCGGCCGAACCGCCCAGCCACAACGCGAGGGCGCGGCGATACACAGCTATCTCGGCATCCAGCGCCTCGGCCGACTCCATCACGGTGAATTGCAGCGGTACGGCGGAGTTCGAATCGGTCTCCCACAGCACCTGCCAGGACAGCGTGTAGAGATCGCCGCGGCGCTGGAAAACATGCTCCCCGGGCTGCAGTCCGGGCGTGGTGTTCCGGCCGCTGTCATCGGGCAGGGTAGCCGCGGAGGGCGATTGCCACAGGGGCGTACCATCGGCCGCCGTGATCACGGCGTAGAGGCCGGAGTTCGAGCGGCCGTAGCGCGCCTCGATCAGGCGTTGCGGCAGGGTGATAGCGCCATCGTATTCCGCCTGCGCCAGCAGGGTCATCACATGCAGTTGCAGGCGCTGTTCCTCGGCGGCCTCCAGGCTGCGCCGGTGGCTGCCGCCCAGGAACAGGCTGCTGGTGCCGAGGAACAGTGGAAACAGCAGGAGACTAGCCAGGACTAGCCTGCCGTTCAGGGAACGCGGGAGCGCGCTCATTGCGCCTCGCGCTGCAGGGCGAATCGATAGCCCGCGCCGCGCACGGTTTCGATCGGTTGCAGTTCCTGTTGCGGGTCCAGCTTGCGTCGCAGTCGCCCGATAAACACCTCGATGACGTTGCTGTCGCGCTCGTGGTCCTGCGCGTAGAGGTGTTCGGTGAGCTCCGCCTTGGAGATGACCTGCCCGGGATGGTGGGCGAGGTACTCGAGTGTGTTGTACTCGTAGCTGGTAAGGTCCAGGGCCTGGCCCTCCCTTAGTACCCGGCGCGCCTGGAAGTCGATCTGGATCGGCCCGTAGTCGGCAACGTTGCTGGCGCGGCCGGAAGCGCGGCGCAGCAGTGCGGCGACCCTGGCGCTGATCTCCTCCGGGTGGAACGGTTTGGTGACGTAGTCATCGGCGCCGGCCTCCAGGCCGAGGACCTTGTCCTGCCAGTCGCTGCGCGCGGTAAGGATGAGAATAGGAAACGCCAGCCCGGCGCCGCGCCAGTTGCGTACCAGTTCCAGTCCGCTGATATCGGGTAAGCCGAGGTCGACGATGGCGAGGTCGCAACTGAACTCCTCGCCGTAGTAGCGGCCCTCGCTGCCGTTGGCGGCGAGGTCCACCGTCCACCCCGCGGCGCGAAACTGTGCGGCGAGTTGTTCGCCCAGGCGGGGGTCGTCCTCGACGATGACCATGCGCACGCTTTCAGTCCCCGACGCTGACCGTCAGGACACGGCCGTCGTCGCGCAGCAGTCGCACCCGGTAGCCTTTGCCATCGGCGGTTACCTTGAGCACCCGGCCACCGTAGCGGGACCGGGCGATTTCCGCTGCCTCGCGCGGCGACAGGTGCTGGCGTTGGTCACTGCCTTGAGAGTTGGAAGACGGGCGCGCCTGCTCTTTGCCCTGGGCGGCATTGTGACGTTCGTCGCGGCCCTGTGAACCTTTGCCGGGCGCCGGGAAAGCCCCGATGGAAAGGCAGGTGCACAGGGTACCCACGGCGATAACGACGGCTGGCCTGATTCGCGACATTCAGTTCCTTGCTCGACCTATGGCAGCGGACTGACATCGACCCTCAGGCGAATGGTGTTTCCTGGGGGAGTGGTCGTCCGCGTGTAGTAGACGTCGTCCATATAGCGGTAGCCGACACGATACCCCACGACCCGCTCACTGTCTTGCAGTTCGTATTCCACGCCACAATAGCGCTCGTTCACGTAGTAGCTGCCGGTGTTCTGGCGGTGCGCGATGTCGGTACCGATGGAAGCGCCGAGCAGGGCGCCGGCGCCGGCGATAACCGGTTGGTAGCGGCTGTCATGTCCCGCTGCACCGCCAATCACGCCGCCGATGACCGCCCCGAGCAGGCCCGGGGTGGCCGAATGGCTGCGACTGGTGTTGACGACTCGCACCTGCTCGTCGCGACAGATTTCGTGGGGCACCTTGCGGGTCACCAGTTCCACGATCGGTTCGACGTTGACCACGGGTGCTTCTACATAGCGGCTCTGCGCCAGTGTAGGTGTGGCCAACAGGAGGCAAGCCAGTGCCATCAGTCGTTTCATGTGTGTTCTCCCTTGTCGCGTTGATCCCGATGCCCAGTGTGTCTCGTGCATGCTGAACGAGGGCTGAACGCTGCCTGAACAAAGCCGGCCGGATCATTCAGGCCCGGTTCAGCTTGGGCTGGGTAAGCTGCAGGGGTGGATCGATAACCACCTGAGGAGAAATGCCATGCAAAGACTGACAGCGATAGCCCTGGCGCTGGTACTGGCCAGCGCGAGCGGGACCGCACTCGCGGATCGCGGCAAACATGACAAGCACGGAAAACACGGTGGTGATCGCCACGCTTACAGCCACCACCATTCCAAGCACCACGGCGGCCCCAAATACAAGGTCTACGTGGGCTACGCACCGCGACACCATCATCACTACGGGCACCGGTACTACCGTCCCAGCTACTATCCGCTGGGCGCGGCGCTGGTGGGCGCTGCGGTCAGTTACAGCGTCTACCATACCCATAACGGTGTGCGCTGCTACGACGACCACAGCTATCGCAGTTCCACTCCGGTCTCCAGCTCGCAGGTGGTCGGATGCTACCGCATCGAGCGCTTCCCGGATGGCAGCGAGCGACGCGTGGACCTGCCGATGTCCGAGTGCTATTGAGGGAGGATGGCGTAGCGCTTAGCGCGGCGGATCGATGCGACCGCCGATGGAAGTATTGACCCGAAACCAGCCCGCGATCGAGTAGCGGTCGCGGGCTGCCGGCAGTACCTCGTGAGGGAAATCCTCGCTCAGGAATACCACCACCGAGCCCAGAGCGGGCACCACGCGAATACCTTCCTGATCTTCCCCGTCCCGATACAGCACGAGTTCACCTTTTTCATCCGGCTGCCAGCCGGGATTCAGGTAGGCGACCAGTGATAGCACGCGGTTGGTTTCACCGCGAAACGCATCGTAGTGCCGCCGGTAGAAATCTCCCGGGGCGTAGTGCGCGAAGTGACTTTCGAAGGAGAACAGGCCCAGCAACAACTCGCGGTTGAGGTAGACCCGCAGTCGCTCCGCCCAGTCCAGCCACTCGCGCCCGGCGAGTGCCGCCCCGGTAATCCAGCAGATTTCGTCGCGACGCACGAAGGCGTTCCTGCTGCGCTCCAGTTGGCGGCCGGTGGCGGCCGGCGCGAACAGGTCCGGGTGCATGTCCCGCACGTGTTCACCCAGGGCCTGGGCCAGCGTCGGCGGTAGTGCCATCGTGTTGATGCTGTAGCCGTGCTGACGGACGTCACTCGCGATGCTCGCGAACAGGAGGTCATCGGCAGGGGTTGCGGTGCTGGGGTCAAGCCTGGTGACGGGGTTCATCAATGTTGCGGCCAAACGGGGGAGGGGACTCCGCCATGGATGGGCGCAAGCGGGCGCGGGGAGCGCCGCTTGCGGTCTGGGCCGGAAATTACCAGAAAACCGCTCCCGCGGGAGGCGCGGGAGTGGTGACTAAATGCCGGTAAAAAGGCCTATTTGCGGGCGGGCCTTTCCACTACCCGGCGCTTTCCCCGGGCGCAGTCGGACAGTTCGCGAATCCCGTCGGGGTCGAAGGCGTCCACGCGGATGACATCGTACAGCGCGGTCAATGCCTCCAGCAGCAGGTCGCTTTCGCTTTCGGTGATAATCTTCTCGCTGACCGCCCAGTCGACCAGTTCCTTGCGCTGGTGACCCATGAGCAGGGCGATGGCGTCCACCTGGTCCTCGTCGCGCTTGCGGATGACGCGGTGCAGCCGGTCGCGCAACTCGCGGGTGTCCTGGGCGAGCCGGTAGGCGTTGAGCACGCGGCCGAGTGCATCCTCCGGCGAGTCCTTGCGGTAACAGCTTTGCGCCAGGTGTTCACGCAGCGGCGTATCCTCGACGATGCAAGCCGCCACCGCGCTGCCCAGCTTGTCATCGGGACGGCGCAGGCGGGTGTGCAGGGGCGGGAATACCAGCAGGCGCAGCGGCCAGCGCAACGCGCGTACCGGGAAGTTGTCGATCGCCGCGGCCAGTGCTTCCTGGGCGCCGACCAGGCTGGTCTGCAGGCTCCACTCCACCAGCGGGCGCTGGTCTTCCGGCCGGTCCTGGTCCATCCAGTACTTGATCACGGCGCTGCCGTAGTAGAGGTGGACCAGGCAGTCTGCCATGCGCCCCGACAGCCGCTGCCGCGCCTTGAGCCCGCCGCCCACGCTGAGCAGGGTGACGTCGGTGAGCAGGGCGAAGGCGGCAGAGAAGCGTGCCAGTTGCCGGTAGTAGGGCTGCAACTGGCCGACGCGCGGCACGTCTTCCATCGCTCCCCCGGCCCAGGCCAGGCCGCAGGCGCGCAGGGCGTTGCGCGAGGTGTGGCCGAGGTGGCGATAGAACACGGCGTCGAAGGCGCGCGTACCGGCCACGCTATCCGGGTTCTCGGCGGCGGCGATCTCGTCGGTGATATAGGGGTGGCAGCGTATGGCGCCCTGGCCGAACACCATGAGACTGCGGGTGAGGATGTTTGCCCCCTCGACGGTGATGGCGATGGGTACGGCCTGGTAGGCGCGGGCGAGGAAATTGCGTGGCCCGGTGATCACCCCGCGCCCGGCGACCACGTCCATGGCGTGGTTGATCGCCTGGCGCATGAGTTCCGTGTTGTAGTACTTGAGCAGCGCCGACGGCACCGAGGGGCGTACGCCGCGATCGAGCATGCCGGCGGTCAGCAGGCGTGCGGCGTTCATCTGGTAGGTGTAGCCGGCCAGCGGTTCCAGGGCCTCCTGCACGCCTTCGAACTGGCTGATCGAACGCCCGAACTGTTCGCGGGTGAAGGCGTAGCTGCCAGCGGCCAGGCCGGCCAGCTTGCCGGCGCCGGTACCCAGCGCGGGCAGGGAAATCGAGCGGCCGATGGACAGGCACTCAAGCAGCATGGTCCAGCCCTTGCCGAGCATGTCCTGGCCGCCGATCACCTGGCTCATGGGGATGAACACGTCGGTGCCCCAGGTGGGGCCATTCATGAACACGGTATTCATCGGCAGGTGGCGGGCGCCGGCGTTGACGCCCGCCAGGTCCCGCGGCACCAGCACGCAGGTGACTCCGACCACTTCGTCCTCACCGAGCAGTCGTTCCGGGTCGTAGACCTTGATGGCCAGGCCGATCAGCGTCGCCACCGGCGCCAGCGTGATGTAGCGCTTGTTCCAGGTGACCTTGAGGCCGAGTACCTGTTCACCCTCCCAGTCGCCCATGCAGACGATGCCCTTGTCGGGAATCGCGCCGGCGTCCGAGCCGGCGATCGGCGAGGTCAGCGCGAAGCAGGGTACCTCCTCGCCGGCGGCGAGGCGCGGCAGGTAGTGCCCTTTTTGTTCATCCGTGCCGTAGTGGTGCAGCAGTTCGCCCGGTCCCAATGAGTTGGGCACCATGACGGTGACCGCCCCGGACACACTGCGCGTGGAGATTTTCATCACGATTTCCGAGTGCGCGGTGTGGGAGAAACCCAGGCCGCCGAACGCCTTGGGGATGACCAGGCCGAAGAAACCGTTGTTGCGAATATAGTCCCAGGCCTCCTCGGGCAGGTCGTATTCCTCGTGGGTGATGGCCCAGTCGTCGAGCATGTCGCACAGGGTTTCCACCGGTCCTTCGAGGAATGCCTGCTCTTCCTCGGACAGCTGGGCGGGACGTGCCTGCAACAGGTGCTGCCAGCGCGGCCGGCCGGAAAACAACTCGCCGTCCCAGTCCACCGAGCCGGATTTCAGCGCCTCTGCTTCGGTGTCCGACAGGTGCGGCAGCATGCCTCGTACATAGGCCAGCAGTGGGCGGCTGAGGCGTTTCAGGCGGAACTGGCTGGGCACGACCAGCAGCCAGGCAATACCCAGTAAGATGGCGCCGCAGACCAGGCTGAACAGGCCGAAACCGTCGAACAGCCAGCCGACCAGGGTGGCTGCCCCCAGCACGGTCATGACCGAACCGCCGCCGGAGCCGCGGTAGAGCAGCACGATGGCGGCGAGGAGGAAAAACAGGATGCTCATGGTGCAAGGTCTCCGCAAACAGGTCTTTATACGGTAGCGCATGCCAAAGGGATTGCCAGCCGCGCCGCGGCCGCGCTTCATGCCCCTGTACAAAGCGGCTACACTGCCCGGCGTTACCTGCTGGAGATGCCCATGATTACCCGCCTGCTGCCCCTCGTGCTGGGCCTGGTCGCCTGCCAGGCCACCACGCCGCCCGAAGCCCCGAAACCCGCTGCGGGTGCGCTCGCGAACACGACGCCCGATCTCTCGAACACGACGCCCTATGGCGCCTGGCCCTCCCCGATCACTGCCGCCTCTATCGAGGAGGGCAGTCGCTCCCTGCACTCCCTGGCCTACGACGGCGGCTACCTGTACTGGGTGGAGGGTCGTCCGCAGGAGGGTGGCCGCAATGTCATCGTGCGCTGGCGGCCGGACTCGCCAGTGGAGGACGTCCTCCCCGCAGACTTCAACGCACGGACCCGGGTGCACGAGTACGGCGGCCGTTCGGTGCTGGTGGCCGACGGTACCCTGTGGTTCAGCAATTTCAGCGACCAGCGCCTGTACCGCATGCGTCCGGGCGAGGAGCCCCGCGCGATCACCCCTGACCTGCCACTGCGCTACGGGGCCTGTGCGCTGGATGCGCCGCGCGAGCGACTGATCTGCATCCGCGAGGACCACCGCGGCGACGGGGAACCGCGCAATACCCTGGTGGCGCTGCCCTGGGACGGTATGTCCGAGGGCGAGGTACTGTTCGGCGACAGCGATTTCGTCGCCGCTGCCAGTCTCTCTCCCGATGGCCGGCGCATTGCGTTTGTCAGCTGGGACCACCCCAACATGCCGTGGGACAACACCACCCTGTGGAGCGCCAGCTTCGACGCCACCGGTGCACTTGGCGACCTGGCCGCCCACAACGGGCCGGGCGAGGCGGTCATGGACCCGCAGTTCGACGCCAGCGGCCGGCTCTACGCCATCAGCGACCGCGACGATTGGTGGAAGCTCTATCGCATCGTCGGCGAGACCTTCAGCCCCGTGCCCACCGGATTGTCCGCCGTGGAAGTGGGCGGGCCGGCCTGGAGCATCGGAGAGCACTTCTATCGATTCCTCGACGACGGCTCGATACTCGCCCAGGTCGCGCAGGGCGGCGTGTCCAGCCTCTACCGCCTGGATCCCGCGGCGGGCAGTGCGCAGCCGCTGGCACTGGAGAGTGCCGCGGTGGTCGACTTCCTGCCGCGCGATGGGCAGCTCTATGTGATCAACGTCAGCGCCGCCCGGCCCACCGAGTTGCTGGTCACGGAGCTGGACGGAGGTTCCGCGCAGGTGATTCGCCGGGCCAAGGACGATAGCCCCGACCCCGCCTGGATCCCCGCTTACCAGCAGGTCAGCTTCCCCACCGGCGAGGGCGCGACCGCCCACGGTATCTACTACCCGCCGACCAACCCGCAGGTGGCGCCGCCGGCGAACAGTACACCGCCGCTCATGGTCTTCGTACACGGCGGGCCGACCTCGGTCGCCTCGCCCGGTTATTCACTGTCCAAGCTGTACTGGACCAGCCGCGGCTTCGCGATTCTCGACGTCAATCACCGCGGCAGTACCGGTTATGGCCGGGAGTTCCGGCAGGCCCTGTACGGCCTGTGGGGCGTGGTCGATGTCGAGGATGCGGTAGCCGGCGCCAGCTGGCTGGCGCAGCAGGGCAAGGCGGATCCGCAGCGCCTGGTCATTCGCGGTGGCAGTGCCGGGGGTTACACCACCCTCGCCGCGCTGGCCATGCACGAGGTGTTCAGCGCCGGGACCAGCCTGTTCGGGATCAGCGACATCGAGGCGCTGGCTCACGACACGCACAAGTTCGAATCGCGCTACCTCGACCAGTTGATCGGCCCCTACCCCGAGAGCAAGGCGCTTTACGTGGAGCGCTCCCCGATCCACCACCTGGACGGCTTCAATGCGCCGCTGCTGTTATTGCAGGGCCTGGAGGACCGCGTGGTGCCGCCCAACCAGTCGGAGATGATTTTCGAGGCCCTCAAGGCCCGCGGTATTCCCACCGCGTACATCGCTTTCGAGGGGGAGGGGCACGGCTTCCGCCGCGCCGAGAATGCCATTCGCGCCCGCGAGGCCGAGTATGCGTTCTATGCGCGTATTCTCGGCTTCACGCCGGCGGAGCCGCTGCCGCCGGTGGATATCGTGGGATTGCCGGCGCCGCAGTAGCGGCACCCGCTTGGCTTTACGGACCCGGCGCCCGAGGCTGGCTCAGTAGGTTTCGATATGCAGGCGGCCGGCCTGCATCAGGCGGTGCTGCAGGTCGTCCGCGGGCAGGCCGTGCTCGCGGGCAATGTCGGCCATCACCTCGATCACGCTCTGCTCCATGCTGATCAGGCCGCAGATGAAGATATAGCCCTGGTCGTCGGCTAGCACGCTGGCGACCACGCCTGACTGCTCGCGCAGTACGTCCTGTACATACTGCCGCGGCTGCTCCGCGCTGCGCGACAGCGCCATGTGCGTGCGGAGCAGTGTCGAAGGCAGTGCCAGCAATTCGTCGTAGTAGGCCATCTCGCCGGGCGTGCGCCCGCCGTAGAACAATTGCAGGGGCTGCCGCGGTGTCGGGTCCATGCGCTGCTGGCGCTGGATGAAGCCGCGCATGGGGGCGATGCCGGTGCCGGTGCAGATCATCAGGACCTGCGCCTGCGGGTCCTGCGGCATGAGGAACTTGTCGCCCATCGGGCCGATGCAGCGTACTTCGGCGCCTTCTTCGAGGTCGCACAGGAAGTTTGAGGCCACGCCGTGGTAGGGCTTGCCGTCCCACTCGTCGACCAGGCGTTTCACGGTGAGCGCCATTTCCCGGCTGCCCGCGCGCTCGCCATCGCGATCGCTGGCGATCGAGTAGGCGCGCATGTGGTGCGGGTGGCCGTGGGGGTCGAGGCCCAGCGGCAGCACGCCGACGTTCTGGCCTTCCAGCCACGGGTAGGGGTTGTCTCCGAAATCCAGCACGATGTGGTGGATATCGGTTTCCGCATCCGCGCTGGTCACACGCCGGTTGCTGACGATACGCGCCGTGACCGGGTCGTGCTGGGTGTAGAGAAACGTGGTCGCGGTGCTTGCGGAGGCGGGGGCGGGATTGCCCAGGCCGGCTTCCTCCTCATCCAGCGCCATCGGCACCGCGTGGCCGTCCACCTCGAGTTCCGCCGGCAGTTCCTCCCAGGTGAACTGCTCTTCCAGGGAGTACAGCTGGCCCTCGGGCACCATGCGCCAGGACAGGATGGCGTCGGTGCTGCAACTGTGCAGGCACTCGTGCTCGCCGGTGCAGCGCTCGGGGTCGATGCCGAAGTACTGGCCGTCCTCGGACATTTGGATGGCCTCTTCCGGGCAGACGATTTCACAGCTGCCGCAGCGGGCGCAGGTGGCGGGATCGATGAGGTGTTGCTTGACGTAGCCGGCGGCGGTTTCCGCCAGGCCGGTGGACTGGGTGGCTGCTGTCATGGTGCTGTACTCGCTGTTGTTCCTGTTATGGGCTCGGCCGTGTCCGTGGTCTGGCCAGTGC
The DNA here is from genome assembly GCF_004745945.1 of Mangrovimicrobium sediminis. Lineage (GTDB taxonomy): Bacteria > Pseudomonadota > Gammaproteobacteria > Pseudomonadales > Halieaceae > Mangrovimicrobium > Mangrovimicrobium sediminis. Next base: position 348,489 of record NZ_SRLE01000005.1, read on the forward strand.
TGGCGGCGCATGTTGCGTGCGACGCTACTGACGATGCCGGGCTCCCCCTCTTATAGGCCACATGGTAGAAGTATCGCCGGGCGGAAAAATTGATTTGCGTCATGGGAGCGGGGATCGACCGCAATGGCGCCGGGCGCGGCACTTCGCTAAGCTCTGGCCACAAAAATAATGAGGAGTTGTTATGGATTCACGCCACCTGGTCGACCCGGAACTCGTTGCCGGTCTGGACTTCCTGCCCACCATGGACTTCGCCTCCGGCAACCTGCCCGCACTTCGCGCGCAGTTGCAGGAGCTTTACGACCTGCAGGCGCGCGAACTGCCCGCCGGGGAAGTTCGCCAGCGCGAGGTGTTGGTGCCGGGACCAGCGGGCGCGCCGGATGTGCGCGTGCTGGTCTACGAGCCGGCCAACCGCACCGGCGATGCGCCGCTGCCCGCCTACCTGCAGATTCACGGCGGCGGCTACGTGCTGGGGACGGCCGACATGTCCGCCGGGCTGTGCGCGGCAATCGTCAATGCCCTGCACTGCGTCGTAGTGTCGGTCGACTACCGGCTGGCACCGGAAACCGCATTCCCCGGCAATATCGAGGACTGCTACGCCGCCCTGCACTGGCTGCATGCGCAGGCCGGGGAACTGGGTGTAGACCCGGCGCGCATCGGCGTCGGCGGCGAGAGCGCCGGCGGCGGACTCGCCGCGTCGCTGGCTCTGCTGGCCCGCGACCGCGGCGAAGTGCCAGTGGCACACCAGCAATTGATCTACCCGATGCTCGACGACCGCGTGCCGCGCGAGGTGCATCCCTACACCGGCGAATTCGGCTGGACCCGGGAGCACAGTGCTTTTGGCTGGCGCAGCCTGCTGGGTGGGGAGCCGGGCGGCGAGGACGTATCCCCCTATGCCGCCGCCGCCCGCGCCGATGACCTCGCCGGATTGCCGCCGGCATTCATCAGCGTGGGCTCGCTGGACCTGTTCCTGGAGGATATTCTCGAGTACACGCGGCGCCTGACCCGCGCCGGGGTCAAAGTGGAGCTGCATGTGTATCCGGGTGCCTACCACGGCTCGGATGTGGTGGCCGCGGCGCGGCTTTCGCGTAACCACATGCGCGACCAGATGGCCGCCCTCGCCGCCGGCCTGGGTTGTACGCGGGGGTAGGCTAGCTGGAGAGGGGGATCAGTCTGGCGTGGCGGGCCAGTCGATAAGGAACGCGCCACGCAGTTCCCCGGCGCTGAAGCCGGTGGCAGTGTCCTGCGGATACTGGCGGGCGATTTCGTCGCGCAATACAGGGGCGAGATTGTCGCCGTGGCAGAGCAGGCACTTGGGAGCTGTATCGATGCTCTTCATGTAGCGGGCGCTGCCGTCCTCGTGGACGGTGAAACTTTCCAGCGCAGTATTCGCTGCTGCTCCTGAGAGGTCCGCGGCGAAGCGTTCCATGGTGGCGCGGGCGTCGGCGTCCGCGGCGTTGTCCGGGTTGCGCGTGCGCAGGGCGGTGCGCGAGACATCCGCCCCGCTGCGTTCGGACAGTTCAGCAGCCACCGCCGGGGCAGCCTCTGAGCACACGCCGATCGCGGCCACCGGCCCGCCGCTGGCGATGGCCGCCTGCAGCTTCCCACCCAGCGTCTGCTGGAATTCCGCCGCCAGGGCCTGCGAGCGGGCCTCGCGCGTGTCCTCCTCGGCCAGCGCCGGTACGGCGAGGCCGAGGAACAGTGCTGCTGCCAGGGTACGCCGCATCACGGGGCCTGCTGGTGGTCGCCGGACTTCAGGCGCACGATGCCCAGGGCCTTGAGCACGTACTTCTCGTAAATCGGTTCGGTATTGCCGGTGCGCATCTTGCGCATGAAGTATTTCTCGAAGGCGATCTTGGCAAGGTGGACCCATTTGCCCTGTTTCGCCCAGGTGAGGTTGCGCGGGGGAATCTGCGGCAGAGCGACGAAGGCGACACCGTCGTCGCCGAGGTCGGCCAGGCAGATCGCGTTCCAGGTGGCCTTGTGGCTGACCGGGCGGCCGGCGATGTCGTCCTCGATGTTGTGGACGATCGCGGTGACCATGGACTCGATCATGTAACCGGTCTTCGGCGCACCCGTGGGTACCGGGGTCACCTCCACCGGGGGGATGGCCACACACACGCCGGCGGAGTAGATGTTGGGGTAGGTCGGGTTGCGCTGGTGTTCGTCGATGAGTACGAAACCGCGCGGGTTGCACAGCTCTTCCACCGCGGCGACCGCGTCCACGCCCTTGAAGGCGGGAATGAACATGTTGAACTTCGACGGCAGCTCGTGCTGGCGCAGGGGCTTGCCCTCGGCATCGTGCTCTGTGACCTTGACCATGTCCGCCTGGCACTCGTCGATCTTGGCGTTGGTGATCCACTTGATGTGGCGCTGGCGCAGCTGCGATTCGAGCATGTTCTTGGAATCGCCCACACCACCCAGGCCCATGTGGCCGACATAGGGTTCGCTGGTGACGAAGGTCATCGGCACGCGGTCGCGGATCTTGCGCTTGCGCAGGTCCGCGTCGAGGATCATGGCGAATTCATAGGCCGGGCCGAAGCAGCTTGCACCCTGTACCGCGCCAACTACTACCGGCCCCGGGTTGCGCAGGAACTCCTCGTAGGCGACGGCGGATTCCGCCGCGTGCGGCGAGGTGCACACGCTGTGGCTGTGGCCCTGGGGCCCGAGCCCGGGGATTTCCTCGAAGGCCAGTCGCGGGCCGGTGGCAATGACCAGGTAGTCGTAGTTCAGGGTCTCGCCATTGGCCAACTGCAGGCTGTTGTTTTGCGGGTCGATGCTGGAAACCGCCTCGGCGACAAAACGGATTTTCTTCTTCTCGACATGCGGGCGGATGGGGACCAGTACTTCCTCCATCTTGCGCCAGCCGACGGTCACCCACGGGTTGGAGGGGGTGAACTGGAAGTGCTCGCTGGCGTTGACCAGGGTTACCTCGTGTTGCTTGCCCAGCGTTTTCTTCAGATCATACGCTGCCGGCATACCACCGAGGCCGGCACCCAGGACGATGATGTGTGCCATGCGGAACTCCCTTATTATCTGGCGGACTATTCGTATGCACTGCACCCGGGAACCACGGCTCTCGATGTGCATTGCAAGCTTGCAGTACCGGCAGTATATTAGCAATATCTAATTTAGGGAAGTTTGATTTAAAGCATGGCTGTACACGACTCCACGGAATCCCGGGACGCCCCCCTGTCCGAAGCAATGTCGGAACACGCGCGCGAAGCCGCCAGTTTCCTCAAGGCCCTGGCCAACGCCAATCGCCTGCAGGTGCTGTGTGCGCTGAGTGAAGCGGAGTTGTCGGTCTCGGCGCTGATGCAGCGCGTACCGCTGTCCCAGTCGGCCATGTCCCAGCACCTTGCGGTGCTGCGCGCGGACGGCCTGGTCGCTACTCGGCGCGAGTCGCAGACGGTCTACTACCGCATCGCGCCTGGCCCGGCCATGGCCCTGATCGAGGTATTGCACGACCATTTCTGCGGCACGCCTGGCTGAGCCGGCTTCCTTCCCAACCGAGGGGTCAGAGCCGTGGCTCTGACCCCGGGCGCACCTCCCGGAAATCCACGACGAGTCAATGCAGCAGCGGGCAGGAAGGGGTCAGAGCCGTGGCTCTGACCCCGGGCGCACCTCCCGGAAATCCACGACGAGTCAATGCAGTAGCGGTCAGGAAGGGGTCAGAGCCGTGGCTCTGACCCCGGGCGTATTCCCCGGCATCTGACGACAAACCCAAAAAAAAGCGGCCGCTCAGGCGGCCGCAATCAGCGGGGGGTAGGAAGGTTTCTAAACCCTAGCAAGGCGCCTTCTGCGGCGGACTGACATTTCGCAATTCCCGGGCAATTTGGTCATAATCGCGTTGGATACCGCAGCTTCCGCGGCGCGGACCGCGGGCGCTCCAGGATGCAGGCACGAGTAGGAACATGAGCGAATCAAGGATTGCGACGGCAAAGGCGAACCCGGGAAAAATCGATGATTTCACCTGCAACGATTGCCCGGTGCGCGACCGCATGCTGTTCGCCGGTATCGACCTGCGCGGTACGGAAGACCTGCTGCGCCCGGTCCGCCACCTGTGGTACGAGCCCGGCGAAACCATCTACCACCAGGGCGGCGAGGCCTGTGCGCTGTACAGCGTGCGCCGCGGCGTGGTGAAACTGTCCTCCAGTTCGCCGGATGGCGACGTGCGCATCGTGCGCCTGCTAGGCCCGGGTTTCACCATCGGGCTGGAAGCCCTGGTCGAGGATGCCTACGAGCATCAGGCGTCCGCCCTGAGCATGGTCGACGTCTGCCGCATACCCGCGGACGCGGTGCAGAAACTGGCGCGCGACCAACCCCCGCTGTGCCGCCGCCTGATGCAGCAGTGGCACGACCAGTTGCAGCAGGCGGACGCCCACCTCACGGAACTCACCACCGGCGTGGTGCGCGAGCGCGTGCTTCGCCTCATTCACATCCTCGACGACTTCGGCCGCAGCGGCGATACCGAGTTTTACCTGCCCTCCAACCAGGACTGCGCGGCGCTGGTGGCCGCGCGGGTGGAGTCGGTCAGCCGCGTCATGGCCAGCCTGAAGCGCGCCGGTTACCTGGTGCGCGTGCCGAGCGGTGGTTGGCGCCTTGACCGCAGCCGCGACCCCGCCGCGAAGGAGTAGCGCCGCGACCACCGGCCCGGCGCGGCAGTCACCTGCCGCTTATGGCACCCGGGTGATATAGAGTCCGGCCAGCGCGGCCTCCTCCTCTTCTTCTGCACCGGGCACGCCCATACCTGCGCTGATCACCAGCCACCTGCCGCGAAAACCGTCGCGCTCCAGTGCCAGGCTGGTGAGTACCGAATCCTCCGGAGCCTGGGAGTCGAGCAGTGGGCCTGGGGTCCGGGTGTTGAGCAGGGTGAGCAGGGTGGGTTCACCGGGCGGCCGTGCCAGGTAGAGAGTATCCGTGGGTGACGGCTCGCCGCTGCTGGCCTTGAATGCCACGCGGTATCTCCCGCCCCTGCTGGATACCGCTGCAAACGCCGAAGAGCGCCAGCGCGGAATCTCGTCATCCTCCTCGCCGCCGGGTGCCGTGCCCGGCACCAGTCCGGAATACACCCAGTAGAGGAAATCGCTGATGTCCTCGCCAGTGCGGGCGAGACGCAGCAGTTCCCCGGTGCGGGTGTCGAGGACGAACATGCCCTGGTCCACGGGAACCTGTACGTCCTGGTAGCAGCGTTCCGCCCCGGGCTCGCACACGCTGTTGGGGTCCCCCTCACCGAGGTACTCGCCGGTGTTGTTGCAGTAGTCACGGCGGGCCTGGCTGCCGTCCGCGGGACAGTACAGCCGCAGCGTGCGCGTGGCGTCGCCCCAGGCGGCCCAGAATGCCAGGAAGCGGCCATCGTAGGACAGTCCTTCGCCAAAGCGGCCGAACCTGGTGCCGGCTGCTTCGCCGGGCACATCGTCGTCGAGGCCCACCAGGGTTTCCAGTGTGGGGGCGGGGGAGAGCGGCGCGCGGTAGATGCCACCGCACAGCGGGTCCGCCTCGTCGTCCAGGCCGACAAACACCGCATGCGGCGAGCCGCGCCGGTCGAGCGCGGCGCTGGGCGGAGCGGTGGAGCCGAAGCTGGTGCCGGGTGCGCATTCGCCGGGGTTGGGCACGGGCGTATCGGAGTTGGCGATCAGGGTGACATAGTTCGCCTCGCCACCCATCTCCGCGTTCGCCAGTTCGCGGTAGAACACCCCTGTCTTCGGCGTGCCGTCGAGGTAGTTGCCCTTGAATACGATCTTGTTGTCATCGGTGACCGCCGGGGCACCGGGGAACACGTCGAATGCAGTCGCATCCCCGCCGACACCGGGGACGGCGTAGAAGGGAAACTCGGGTACTGCGCCGAGCTTGCTTGCGCCGGTCAGGACCTCGGCGCCATTGCCCCGCCCGTCCAGCGTGACGTAGATGCCGGTGGTTCCCGCGCGGGTGTCGCTGCCATCGGGCAGGGTGTAGTTCCAGACCGGGTCGTGATTCCCGCGGGTCGCCACGGCGGCGCTGCGTATCCCGATGCGCGGTATCGACGGGAATTCGATGAACTGTGCCGGGTGCTGGTCAGGGGGCAGCGCGACATTGTTCGGGTAGGGCACCGGTTCACTTTTACTGAACAGTGGGTGAATGTCCGCGGCGCGCTCGCCCATATCGCGCAGGAAGATGCCGCTCTGGGGTTCGCCTCCCGGCGGACCGCCGCGGCTGCGGCCGCGGAACACCACCAGGCCCCGGGCGTTGACCGAAGGCTGGTTGAAACTGTTGAAGGTATTGCCGGCGCCCGGACCGGGCACGGGGTCGTTGCCGTTGGCGACTGTGGTCCAGCGCAGGCCGGTGGTTGGCGCGGGATCCTCCTGGCCTGAGGCGCTCGTCGCGTACCCGCAGGTCCAGGCCGCCAGGGTGAGTGCGACTGCGAAACTTCCGGTGCGGCGCAGGGAACTGCAGGGCGGCATGCGCGCCGCCCTGCGCGGACCGGGCATCGGCGATCTTTCCCGTGCCTGGTCCGGGTTGTCTTGTGCGCTTTTCATGGGGGATGTGTTCATGCGGGCTACTCCTTGCCTCGGTCCGGGATGTCATTATTGAAATCGTGCCCCGGCACGGTGCTGGTCGCGCAGTGCCGCGCACTCATCCTCGGTCGTCATCGAGCGCAATTTTTTGCGTTATTCGTTGCGCTCCTGTTGCTGAATTTTCTTGCGAATCAGGTCCTGTTTGGGTGTCAGGGCTTGCAGGGCGGTGCTGCCGATACCGCTGGCGATAGCCGTGACGAACAACAAGCGAGCGAACTGCTGCTCAGCTTCGCTCCTGTTATGTATAGCCAAGCAGCTTTTCTTCGTAAAGTTGGGATTCATCCCGCGCGTGCAGGTGTTTCAATAAGTCACGCGCCGGTCAGGTGCCCGCAGCCAAGCAGCGGTGTGATCCAGTAGCGGATCGGGCTGGCGGCGCTCACGGTATTCAGCCTCGCCAGCAGTGCAGCCTGGTGTTCCTCCGCGTGCATGACCTCGACGCGGCACAGCCGTCGATAGCCGGCGACCTGCTCGCGCAGGTCGTACTGGCTGTGCTCGCGGCTGTAACCGTCGATAGCCTGCAGGTTGAAACCCGAGATCTCGGGCAGCTCGATCAGCGCGTCGATGAGGTCGTCGCGGATACCCTCGGAAACGATAGCGACGAGAACTTGCATATTCACGGGTTCCTCCGTTGCAGCCACAGGTAGGCCACCGGCAGTGCGTACAGGGTGGTCAGGGTCGAGGTGAACAGGCCGCCGGTCACCACGATGGCCAGCGGGCGCTGGATCTCCGCGCCCGGGCCGCTGGCGAAGATCAGCGGCAGCAGGCCGAACATGGCGGTGGACGCGGTCATCAGGATTGGCCGCAGGCGTTTCACCGCGCCGCTGGTCACACGGCCGTGGTCTTCGGGAATCACCGAGCGCGACTGCTCGAAGTGGCTGACCATCACCACCCCGTTGAGTACCGCCACCCCGAGCAGGGCGATGAAGCCGACCGAGGCCGGCACTGACAGGTACTCACCGCTGGCGAACAGCGCGGCGATGCCGCCCATCATGGCGAAGGGCACGTTGGCGAGGATCAGCCCGGCCAGCGCCAGCGAACGGAAGGTGCCGAACAGGATCATCAAAATCAGCAGCAGTGCGGCGGGCACTACCAGCAGCAGGTTGCGCATGGCGCGCGCCTGGTTCTCGAATTCGCCGCCGAAGTCCACCGAGTAGCCGGTGGGCAGTTGCAGGTCCTGCGCGATGCGCCCCTGCAGTTCCTCGACCAGGCCGACGATGTCGCGCCCGGAAACGTTGCTGGTGACCACACCGAAGCGGTTGCCGCGCTCGCGCTCGATCAGCAGCGGTCCCTCCTTGAAGCTGATCTCGGCGATGGCGCCCAGCGGCGCCACCGCGCCGTCCGGCAGGCTGATCAGCTGTTCGCGCAGGGTGGCGATGCTGCTCGCCGGGTCCACCGGCGCGCCGCGGCTGGAGATGACCAGCGGGAAGCGCCGCTTGCCCTCGATGATCTCTGCGGCCACGGTGCCCTCCAACTGGGCGCGTACCTGGCGTCCCAGGTCGGCGACGGTCATGCCGTGGTGGGTGGCGAACTGCTGGTTGAGGCGGATGTTGAGGAAGCGGCCGCCCTCGATCACCGCGGCCTGGATGTCCACGGCGCCGCGCATGTCCTGCAGGATGGCCTGCACCTGCGCGGTGATGCCGGCCAGGGTAGCGACGTCGTTGCCGAACACCTTGATGGTCAGGTCGCCGGTGGAGCCGGTGAGCATCTCCGCGACGCGCATCTGGATCGGCTGGGTAAAGCCGAAGTTGATGCCGGGGAAGCGCTGCAGCACTTCGCGCATGCGCGCAATGAGCGCCTCCTTCGAGTCCACTTCCCACTCGTCGCGCGGCCGCAGTTCCATGAACACGTCGGTCTCGTTCAGGCCCATCGGGTCCAGGCCCAGTTCGTCGGAGCCGGTGCGGGCGACGATCTGGCGGATCTCGGGCACCTCGGCGAGCAGCGCCGCCTCGATCTGCTGGTCCAGGGCTACCGAGGCCTCCAGGGAAATGCTCGGTGACTTCTCCAGCTGCACGATGACATCGCCCTCGTCCAGGGTCGGCATGAAGGTCTTGCCGGTAACGGCGAACAGGGCGAGGCTGGCCAGCAGCGCCACCAGCAGGCCGGCGAACAGCGGCAGCGGACGCGCGAGAACGCGGCCCAGGGTGCCCAGGTAGGCCTGTTGCAGGGCGCGCACGAAGCGCGGCGTGCGGTCACTGCCGGCATCCAGCAGCAGGGAGGCGAGCACTGGCACCACAGTGAGCGCCAGGACCAGCGCGGAGAGCATGGCGAACACGATGGTCAGCGCCACAGGGGTGAACAGCTTGCCCTCGAGGCCGGTCATGGTGAGCAGCGGGGTGAACACGATGAGCACGATCAGCGTACCCGAGACCACCGGCGTGGCGACGTCCTTGGCGGCACGGTAGACCAGGTGCAGCCGCGGCAGGCCGGGCTTGTCCGCCAGCCGCGTGGCAATGTTCTCGACCACCACCACGGACGCGTCCACCAGCATACCGATGGCGATCACCAGCCCGCCCAGGCTCATCAGGTTGGCCGACAATCCGAAGCCGGACATCCACAGGAAGGTCGCCAGCGCCGCCAGCGGCAACGACAGCGACACCACCAGCGAGGCGCGCAGGTCGCCGAGGAACAGGGTCAACAGCAGGATCACCAGAACCACAGCCTCCAGCAGCGCCTCGGAGATTGTGCCCACTGCCGTGTCGATCAGCAAAGAGCGGTCGTAAAACACGTTGAGCCGGGTACCCGCGGGCAGGCTGGCCTCCAGCTCGGCGAGCTTGGCCTTGACCCCGGCGACGACCTCGGCGGTGTTGCTGTCCTTGAGCGCGATCACCAGCGCCTCGGCGGCTTCCTCGCCGTTGCGCGTCACCGCGCCGTAGCGATTGAGGTGGCCGATGCTGACCTCGGCGACGTCGCCCAGGCGGTAGTCGATGCTGTCGTGGGAGGCGACTACCAGGGCGCGGATGTCCTCCAGCGAAGTCAGCCGGCCCTCGGTGCGCACGATGAGGGTGTCGTTGCCTTCGACGATGCGCCCGGCGCCGGTGTTCAGGTTGTTCTGCTGCAGCAGGTTTTCCAGCTCGCCGGTGCCGATACCCAGCGCCGCCATCTGCCCCGCGCGCGGGGTGATCTGGAAGGTGCGGGCATAGCCGCCGAGCACGTTGACGTCGGCGACCCCGGCCACCGCGCGCAGCGCTGGCCGCACTTCCCAGTCCAGCAGTTCACGGCGCTGCATCAGCGTGAGCCCCGGGTTTTCCAGGGTGAACATGAACATCTCGCTGAGCGGTGTGCTCATCGGTGCGATACCGCCGTCGAGGTCCGCCGGCAGGCTGTCCCAGAGCCCGGCCAGGCGCTCGCTGACCTGCTGCCGCGCCCAGTAGATGTCGGTGCCGTCGGCAAAGTCGAGGGTAATGGCGGTGATCGCGTACTTGGTGGTCGAGCGCAGCATCTGCTGGTGCGGGATACCGAGCAGCTCGGTCTCGATCGGCAGGGTGACCTGCTGCTCGATCTCCTCGGGGGTCATGCCCGGCGCCTTGAGGATGATCTTCACCTGGGTCGGCGAGATATCCGGGAAGGCGTCGATGGGGATGCCGACCCAGGCGCGCGCGCCCAGCGCTACCAGTACCACGGCCAGCAGCAGGACGAATACGCGCTGGGTGAGGGAGAAACGGATGATGGCGTCGAGCACTATTCGCCTCCCAGCCCCAGCAGGATGCCCTGCACGGCGCTTACCGAACTGGCCAGGATGTCAGCGCCGGCCAGTGAGGCCTCGCTGTCCACGTAGTAACCCGTCGCCGTGGCGCCGAGGATCTCCACCGGCGCCAGTTGCAGCCGTGGCCCGGCGCGCAACAGCAGCGCCGGTTGCCCGTTCCAGTGCAGCAGGGCTTCGCGCGGGATCTCATAGCCGGCGACCGCGTAGAAGGGCCTGACCATCAGTTGCTGGCCGGGCAGCAGCGCGCAGTCCTCGGCCAGCGGCGCGCTCCAGGCGCGCAGGAAGAAGCCGTCGGCGATGCCGCTGATGCTGTCCACGGCCAGTGCGCAATCGCCGAAGCGCAGCTGGGCGAGACCCTGTCGCGCTTCGATCGGCACCGCGACGCGCAGGCGCAGGGCCTGCGCCGGCACGATCAGCGCCAGCTCGCCGCCCTCGGGGATGCCCGGTTGCGCCTGGGCGTACTGCACGCGGCCCGCGGCGGGCGCCAGCAGGCTGATACGCTCGGGGTCGTCGTCCGCCGTGCGCAGCAGTTCGGTGAAGTGGCGCAGGTGCTCGTATTCCAGACGCAGGGTGAAGTAGCTGTCGCTGATTTCCTGCCAGCGCCCCTCGTCGATAGCCTGCTGCTGGTACAGCTTGCGGTTGCGCTCGAAGCGCTTGCGGGCGTTTTCGTAGCGCTGCCCGATCACGTCCGCCTCGGTGAGCATGTGGTGAATTTCCGGGCCGGACAGCTCGGCCAGCACCTGGCCCGCGGCGACCTGCGCGCCGGGCTCGACGCGATAGGCGATCTGCTGGATGCGCGCCGGGGTCACCAGGCTGAGCGCCTCGCCGGGGCGGAAGGTCACCTCGGCGGCCAGCGGTGGGCCGCTGTAGCCGTCACCCGGGGCGACCGTGGCGTAGTCCAGGCGCAGGGCGCCGAGGTCGTCGATGGCGACATCCTGGGCCAGCGTTGGCAGCGCCCAGGCTGTCAGGGTTAACACCAGGGTCAAGAGGTAGCGTGCTTTCATAACGGGATTCCCGCGGCCTGCCGGCGCATCGCGCCGTTCTGGCCGATGAGCAGACGGTTGATGTTCACTTCGGACTGGCGCTCGAGATCCGCGATCAGGCGGCTGATCCACAGCTCCCGTCCGAGTTCGTTCTGGTCGCGCAGGGCCTGTGCCTGGGCGCGTACTTCGGCGCTGACCTCGGCGGCCTCTTCCAGCAGGGCCTGGCGCAGGTGCAGGTGCTCTGCCTCCTGTTGCAGCTGTTGCCAGCTCTGGGCGAGGTTCGCGCGCAGCTGGTCGCGCTCGCGGTCGTAGCTGCGCGCGGCCTCGCGCCAGCCGCTGCGGCTGGCCTCGTCGGCGCTGTTCAGCAGGCCCAGGGGAATCTCCACCGAGACGCCGTACTGGGTCTCGTCCAGCGCGGGCGTTTCCACCCGCTTGGCGCCCAGGCGCAGCTGCCAGGGCGCGGCGCGTTCGCTGCCCGCGGCCAGCATCGCCTGCTCCTGCTCCCAGCGCAGGTCGAGCAGCTGCAGTTCGGGGTGCGACTGCCAGCCGGCCTGGCCCGGCAAGTCCGCTTCTTCCAGGTCTGCCGGCAGTACGGTCATGCCGGTAAGTGCGCGGAAGCGACCCAGCCAGCGCTGTTCCTGTGCCCGCTGGTCCGCCGCCTCCAGGCGTGCGGTGACCAGTTCCTGGCGCATCAGCAGCAGGCCGTAGCGGGTGGTGGCGCGGGCCTCGAACAGGGCCTGCTCGCGCGCCGCCAGGTCTTCGAGCAGGGCGATGCGGCGTTCGGCCTGCTCGCGCATACCGGCGGCGATGCGCGCCGACCAGGCCGCCTCGCGCACCAGGCCAGAGTAATACAGTGCGCGCAGTGCCTGGCTGGTCTGCGCCAGGGTGTCGTCCAGCTCGCGCAGGCGGGCGTCCTGTTCGCGCAGGTAGGGGGATTTCAGCGGCAGGTTGATGCCGATCTCGGTTTCGTCGGTACCCAGGTCTTCCTGGCTTTGCAGGTAGCTGGCGTCGATCGAGGGCAGCGCCGCGAGCCAGGCGGAGGCGGTAAACGGCGCCTCCACCGGGGTGGCGGCATTGCGGGCAAGCGCCGCCTGCAGGGCGTCCTCCAGGCCGAGCTCTCCGGCGTGCGTGGCGGCCCGGGCGGCCGCCGGGAGCGCGGTGGCAACAGCGAGCGAAGCGGTAAGCGGGAGCACGGCGGCAAGCAGCAGCGCGCGCGGCAGATGGGGCATGATCGGGGTCTCCGGCTGCGGTACGCTGTGCAATGTAGGGCTGGCTGCGCCGGAAAACATCGGGCAAGTGTTCATCATGAGCCTGTGGTACACTTGCCGGATACGTTGTAACTGGTTGTTTATTAAAGAAAAGTGAAAGATGTCCTGATTATTGCAGTGCTCGGGGTGATCATGGTGCTCAACGCCATGGACGTGGCCACGGACGTCGGGCTGGGTGTGCCCATGTGGCATATCATCGAGGAGGCGATGATCGTCGTCGCCTCGGGGGTCACGTTTCTCTACCTGTTGTGGGAGATGCGCCAGCACAAGCGGGAGCTGAGTTCGCTGGCGGACGACCTGTCGCGCGCCGACCTGCGGCTGCAGGATGTCACCGAGAAGATGCGCAGTGCGCGCAGCCATTACGCGGAGGCGATCCAGCAACAGTTCAGCGACTGGAGCCTGACCCAGAGCGAGCAGGAGGTGGCCATGCTGCTGCTCAAGGGGCTCAGCTTCAAGGAGATCGCGATGCTGCGCGACACCCGCGAGAAAACCGTGCGCCAGCAGGCCTCGGCCATCTACACCAAGACTGGCCTGGAGGGGCGTCACGCCTTTTCCGCGTTCTTCCTCGAGGACTTTCTCGCCCCGCGCTAGGCGCTGCTGGCCTACACTTCCCCGTGCTGGCGGGCGACTCGTTCCTCCCGCTGCACACCCAGCCGAGCCGAGAGGAGACCGCCGTGAAGCGCACCCTGTTACCTGTTGCAGCCTGCCTGTTTGCCCTCGCTTGCACCCAGTCCCACGCCGACAGCGTCGAAGCCCGCTGTGACATCTACCCGGCGGGGGACGACCACGCCAGCCGCATGCTGGCCTGCCGTTTCAGCCAGCGCCAGGGCTACGTGACCATTACCCGCGAGGACGGTGTGGTGTACGACCTCGTGCCGGACCCGCAACGCGCCGGCCGCTATACCGACCAGGACGGCCAGCCGGTGGTGCGCGACGATGACCTCGGCGACCAGGGCCTGATCTTCCGCCTGGCCGGGGAGAGCGTGTACGTATACTGGAGCACCGCCGCACTGCAGCCGACGACGGACAATCCCACCGCACCGTTCAGCACCGATGACTACGATGCCACGACCCTATTGCGCTGCCGCGGCGCGCAGGCCGCGGACTTCGGCCAGTGTCCCGCGGGTATCCTGCGTATGGACGGCGGGGAAGGCTCTGTCGTCGTACTCAGCCCGGCAGGCGAGCAGTTCACCATCAACTTCATGCGTGACTACGTGAACGCGACCAACCGCGAGGTCGAGGCGACCCTGCAGGGCGATACCTGGACGATCACTACAGGGTCGGGCGAGGTTTACGAGGTGCCGGTCGCCGCCATCGAGGGCGGTTAGTCACAGCGACTCGCGCTACCGCTGGGCGAGCATCCGGCGGCCGGCGACGCGGGAGGACGCGCGCCGGTGTTTCGCCGTTTCAGGCCGCTGCCTCCGGCGTCTTCAGGGTGATCCACAGGGATTGCGACAGCGCCAGCACCCGGCCACTGCTGTCGGCGATCGCCGTCGCGCCGCGCGCCTTGCGTCCCTCCCGCCCCAGCGGCCAGCAATAGACGACCAGCGGCTGGTCGCCGGGCACCGGCGCTAGCAGGCTGGCGCTGAGTTCGCCGAGCAGGACCAGCGGCCGCTCTGCGCCCACCGCGGCGAAATACCCCGGGCAGTCCAGCGCCGCCCAGACGATCTCCGGCCGCACGAAACCCTGCGCATCCAGCTGCGCGGCGCGCGGGCGCCACTCGCAGGCCAGCAACTGCCAGTCGTGGACCGGTCCCGGGTGCAGGCACAGTCCGTCATCGTCGCGCTGCGTGCCGCACACATAGCACTGCGGGTAGATGTGCTGCTCGCGGGCGGCGAAGCGCGAGGCGGCGTCGCGGGCGAGGTCTGCGGCGGGTGCCGGCGGGTGGGCGAGGTCCAGTTCGGTGGGCCAGGCGGTGGCGACCAGTGTGTCGTCGTCGAACAGCGCAACGGAACCTTCCTCCCCGGCGCGCACCTGTAGTGGTCGCTGCAGCGGCGGTGGCGCGTGCAGGCGCACCCGGGCCGGGCCGTCGATGTGGCGCGCCAGCAGGCCGCAGGTGTAGCCGCCGTTGGCGGAGGTCGGCGGCCCGTTATACTGGGCGGGAATTTCCACGTTGGCGAGCATGCTGGCCTTTCTCCTGTGCGTCGAGAGGGGCAGTATAACGCCCGCGTGGCCGCGAACGATGCAAGCACAGGAGGGACGGCGTGCCCACACAACAGATTTTCCCCGGCGCGAGCATGCGCGCGGTCGGCTACCAGCATTCACTGCCGGTGTCCGACGCCGACTGCCTGCAGGATATCGAGCTGCCCACGCCGCAGCCCAGCGGGCGCGACCTGCTGGTGGAAGTGCGCGCGGTGGCGGTGAATCCGGTCGACACCAAGCTGCGCCTGGCCACCGCGCCCGAGGCGGGGCAGTGGAACGTGCTGGGCTTCGACGCCGCCGGCGTGGTGGTCGCCGCGGGGGACGGGGCGACCCTGTTCCGCCCGGGCGATGCGGTCTGGTACGCGGGCGACCGGCGCCGCGCGGGCAGTAATGCACAGTACCAGCTGGTCGACGAGCGCCTGGTCGGCGCCAGGCCCGCGACACTGGACTTCGCCGCCGCGGCGGCCCTGCCGCTTACCGCGATCACCGCCTGGGAGCTGCTGTTCGACCGCCTCGGTGTTGCGCGCGACCCGGCGCGCAGCGGTGAGTCGCTGCTGGTGCTGGGCGCCGCCGGCGGTGTCGGTTCCATGCTTATCCAGCTGGCGCGCCGGCTCACCGGTCTCATCGTCATCGGCAGCGCCTCGCGCGAGCGCAGCCGGGCCTGGGTCGAGGGCCTCGGCGCGCACCACGTGGTCGATCACGGGCGCCCGCTGGATGCCCAGTTGCACGCCCTGGGCCATACGGGCGTGGACTACGTGACCAGCCTCACCCATACCGACCAGCACTTCGCACAGATTGTGGAGTGCCTGCGACCGCAGGGGCGCCTGGGCCTGATCGACGACCCACAGGCCATCGATATCCGCGCGCTGAAACCGAAGAGCCTGTCCCTGCACTGGGAGTACATGTTCACGCGATCATTCTTCGGCACCGAGGACATGGTCGCCCAGCACGAGATCCTGCAACAGCTCGCCGCCCTGGTGGACGCGGGAGAGATTCGCACTACTCTCGGCGAGCACTACGGCGAGATCAACGCCGTCAACCTGCGCCGCGCTCACGCGCACCTGGAGTCGGGCGCCGCGGTGGGCAAGGTGGTGCTCGAGGGCTGGGGGGAGGCAGGCGCGTGAACATCCTCATCACCGGCGCCAGTGTCGGTCTCGGTCGCGGCATGGCGCGCGAGTTCGCCGCCGCCGGCCACTCCCTGGCCCTGTGCGCGCGGCGCGTCGATGCCCTGCAGGCGCTGCGCGATGAACTGCTGGCGGCGGCCCCCGGCATCCGGGTCAGCGTGCGCGCCCTGGACGTCAACTGCCACGAGGATGTGTTCAGCGTATTCCGCGACTTCGCCGCGGAGTTCGGCACCCTGGACCGCATCGTGGTCAACGCGGGGGTGGGCAAGGGCCAGCCCCTGGGTACCGGGTATTTTCACGCCAACCTGGCCACCGCGCAGACCAACTTCGTCGCCGCCCTGGCCCAGTGCGAGGCCGCCATGGAGCTGTTCCGCGCCCAGGGCAGCGGACACCTGGTGACCATCAGCTCGATGAGCGCACTGCGCGGCATGCCGCGCAACATGACCGCCTACGGCGCCACCAAGGCCGGGCTGGCGTCGCTGTCGGAGGGCCTGCGCCTGGAGTTGCTGGGGACGCCGATTCGCGTCACTACCGTGTACCCGGGTTACATCCGCACCGAGATCAACGACTTTGCCGGCAAGCTGCCCTTCGAGGTGGACGAGGCCACCGGCAGCCGCGCCATCGTGCGCGCTATCGAGAGCGGTCGCGACGAGGTCTACGTGCCGGCCTGGCCCTGGCGCTGGATCGGTATGCTCATGCGCGTCGCGCCGCTGTGGCTATTGCGGCGCATGATCTAGTGCGGCGCATGATCTAAACCCGCGGGTCACCGAGCAACCGGCGCATACCGACGCGGTATACCGTCAGCAGCGCGTACAGGAACAGCAGCGGTATCACGATACTCTTCAGCAGCAGCGCCACCAGCAGGTCGATGGTGGAGGCGGCGAACTCGCTCATGTGCGCTTCCAGCGCGTCCACCCGCGCGCTGAATTGCGCCGGTGACAGCAGGTTGGCGGTGCGCCAGGCCAGGCCGCAGTCCTCGCCGCGCAGCTGCAGTTGCAGGCATTGCAGTCGCTCGCGCTGTTGCGCGAGCCGCTCCTCGCTGCGCCCGATCTCGCTGTCCAGCGCCGCGACCAGCGTCGACTGGGTTTCCACCGCTGCGCGCGCTTCGGCGACTTCGGGGCGGTCCTCGCCCAGCGGGTTCCAGCGCTCCAGGGCGGGCAGTCCGGCGCGCGCCGTGTCCAGCTGCGCTTGTAGCTCCGCCAGTTCGGCGCGGTCGCGTTGCAGCCTGTCGCGTTGTGCCTGCAACTGCGATTCCAGGGCGGAGATCTCCTGTTCGGCCACCTCCACGCCCTGCGCCGTGGGCGTCGCGGTCGCGCTGCTCAGCTGCTGAAGTTCGCCCTGCATGTTCTCCAGGGTGGCGCGATTCGCCGCCTCCCGCTCGCGCAGGAAGTATTCATCGACGTAGCCGCTGGCCATGGCCGCCAGCGCCAGGGCGAAGCGCAGGCAGGCGGCGAGCAGGAACAGCTGCAGGCACAGGCGGAAGCCGCGCTGGGCCCGCCACAGGCTGCAGCAACCCAGGGCAAAGGCGAGAGCGCTGAGCAGTATGTTGAACACGCGGTCGGCGACAATCACCAGCAGCAGTTTCTGCAGCGCCAGTGAGGCCAGCGCCACCAGCAGCACCGCAGAGAAACGCTCGATCAGGTCGTTGATCGGGTCCAGCACCTCGCCCAGGGAAAAGCTGAACAGCCAGGGGGTGAACTCGGTGCCCTGCAACACGGAGACCAGCGCGTTGATGCCGCGGGCGGTGGCATAGATCACGCCGCCGCGGGTGAGGGCATCGTCCAGGTAGGCGCCGGAGAAGCGGTCCACGCCCCCCGACCACGCCAGCGCCACCAGGGCCAGTGCCGCGATGAGCAACAGCGCCTGGCGCGGGCCGATGGCGGAGAAGTCAGGTTTGCGCATGGTCGTTCCGGCTCAGGGTTGGGGTGTCGCGCGCAGGCGCTGCGCCCGCCACAGTGGGTCCGCGGACTGCAATATCTTCAGGCGCAGCTGGCGGTTGTAATCGGGGTGTGCCTCGAGGAACGCGGTGACCGTCGCGGCGGCTGTCGCGCTGTGGTGATTGGCTAGGGTGGCATCCAGCCAGCGCTTGGGGAAGAAGATATCGCCGGTGGCCTGGATCTCGGCGAGCAGGTCCAGGCTGGCGCGGATGTATTTTTCCGACTCCGCCACCCGCAGCGGGTGGTGCAGGTTGGCCAGCGCATCCAGCACCCAGGACTCGGTGGTGCGCATCTCCTCGCCGGCGAGGCTGGCGAAAAACGCATCGCGCACCGCCGGGTCCGGCGACAGCGAATCCGCCAGGAACTGCAGGCGGCGCGTTTCGTCGGGATTCTCTGTGTGAGCCAGTTGTGCGGCGATAATCGCCGCCGACTGTCGCGGCAGCTTGATCGCCAGCCACTGGGCGAGCTTGATGCGATAGCGCTCGGACAGCGGCAGGCCCTCGATCTGGCGCTCGCCGGACCACACGTCCTGCAGGCGCAAGAGGGCCTCGGGCGTCTGCGCAATGTCCGCGAAACTGTCGAAGTACAGCTTGCGCAGCCCGGGTTCGTCCCGCGCCAGCATGCTCTGCCACAGTGTGTGTTCCAGCGCCGCGGCACTGGCTTCGCGCTCATTTTCCGGCAGCAGCGTCCAGTAGATACGGCGCAGCTGGGACAGCGCGAGGCCGAGCACCAGTTGGTTGTCTTCGCGCGCGATGAGCTCGCCCAGCGCTTTGAAATAACGCGTCGGCGTGGGACCGGCGCCGGTCAGCAGCTGTTCGTAGAGGTTGACCAGCAGGGAGCCGCGCGCCAGTGGCTCCAGCGATGCCCAGTGGCGCAGGCTGTCCGCGCTGGCGGGAAACAGCCCGTAGCCGCGGCCGTCGGCGTTGAACAGCAGCTCGCCCGGCGCCGCGGGCAGCGGCGGCTGCAGGGCGGTGCGCGGACCGTCCACGGTCAGCGCCTGCGTCGTGAAGCTGCCATCGCCCATCGACAACAGGGTGAAGGATTGCGGCCAGCTGCGCCCGCGGCCGTCGGGATCGACCTGCAGTAGCTGTGCGCCGCGCGCGTCGCGCTCGAGCTGGAACTGCGGTCGCCCCGCGCTGTTCACCCAGACCTCGCTCCAGGCGGCCAGGTCGCGTTCGCTGCGCCGGTCGAGAATGGCGATAAGCGCTGGCCAGGTCGCATTGCCGAAGGCGTACTCGCGCAGGTACTCGCGCAGCCCGTCGCGCAGTGCCTCGGCGCCGAGGATGTCTTCCAGCTGGCGCATCATGATCGGCGCCTTGTCGTAGATGATGTCGCCGTACAACTGCCCGGCCTGGTTCAGGTTGGGCAGCGGCTGGCGGATCGGGTTGGCGCCGGCGGTGCGGTCCACCGAGTAGGCGCCGGGGTAGTGGCGAACCAGGAAGTTCAGCGCATGGTCGATGTCCGGGAAGCCCGGGTTGACGATCTTCGCGGCCATGAAATTCGCGAACACTTCCTTGGTCCAGACGTCGTCGAACCAGCGCATGGTGACCAGGTCGCCGAACCACATATGGGCGGTCTCGTGGGCGATCAGCGAGGCGCGGCCGAGCAGTTCTTCATCCGAGGGCGCCTCGTCCAGTAGCAGGCTGTCGGCGCGGTACAGGATGTTGCCCACGTGCTCCATGCCGCCGTACTGGAAGGCGGGCACCAGGGCCAGGCCGAACTGGGCGAAGGGGTAGTCGATGGCGGTGTAGTCCTCCAGCCAGGCCAGCGCCGCGCCGTGCAGTTCGAAGATGGCGTCGAGGTTACGCGCCAGGCGCGCGGCGTCCGGCTCGCGGTGCAGGAGCACGATCTCGCGCCCGTCCACCTCGCGCGTCACGCGCTCGAAGCGCCCGGCGACGAAGGCGAACAGGTAGGAGCTGAGCGGCGCCGTGCGCGCGAACTGCATCTGCCTGCGCTTCCCGTCGCGGCGCTCGCTGGCCAGCGGGGCGTTGGCCAGGGCGGTCCACTGCGCGGGCAGTTCGAGGGAGAGTTCCCAGGTGGCCTTGATGTCCGGCTGGTCGAACAGCGGGAAGGCGGTGCGCGCGCGGTCCGGTACGAACAGGGTGTAGAGGTAGTCCGGGTTGCGGTTGAGCGAGCTGTCGCCGGCCTCGAAGCGAATGTCGATGCGGTTGGCGCCGCGCTCCAGTTCCGCGGCGGGAATTACCAGGTGTTCGGCGTCGAAACGGTAGTTGGAGGGAGCGTCGTTCACCATCACCGCTAACAGCTTGTCCGCTTTCTCGCGGAAATCCAGCTGCAGCGGCTCGCGCACCTCGGCCAGCTCGAACTCGATGCGCATGTCGCCAGTGATCGCCGTGCCGGCATCCGCGGGTACGCGCAGTGCAATGCGATAGGCCACGGCGGAGAGTACCTCGGCGCGGGCCTGGGCGAGGGACTGCGCGACGCCGGGTTCTACCACCGGGTCGGGGCGCTCGCAGGCGCCGAGGCCGAGGGCCAGCAGCGCAGTGGCGCAAAGGCGTGTGAAGCGTTCATACATAGGTGGTATCCGGCCGGCGCGGCGCTGTGCCGCCCAAAAACCGGACCAGCTTAGCAAAATTGGTATTATTTCTGGTAATCGGGTGCCTGCTCCTTATACTGAATCGTCATCGGTGATTTTTACCGGGACCCAGGGGAGAGGGGCTGAACAGTGACGTTCGGGGCGCATAATCTGGCCTGCAAGCTCATTCCGTTGGCGTGTGCCTTCAGCGGCGCCGCGGCGGCGACCCCCGAGTGGACGGAATTCGCCATCTCCGCCGACTCCACCCTGTTTGCCACCCACGTCGTTCCCGACCGGCAGCAGCGCATTCGCGAGGCGCGCGTGGCCTCGGCGCTGAACCTCGCGCTGGACAGCGGCCTGTTCCAGCTGGATACCGCCTACACCCTGCAAAGCCGCGTCGACCGCAACATGGTCGAGGCGCGCAATGGTGTTTCCGAGCAGCTGCGTGCGCGCCTGCACAGCCAGGCGCTGGACCAGATGCTCGGCGTGCAACTGGGCGTGAACGCCGACGGTCTGCGTGTGGCCGGCGGCGACAGCTACCGCTCGCGGCTGGCGCCGGTGCTCTCCGCGTCCATCGACGGCCTCGCGCGTATCGATCTCGGCTACGAGTACCGCCTGGAGAAGCCGGCGGAGAATGCGGTGGAGAGCACTTACTCCGGTTACTCCGTGCAACTGGAAGGCAGCCTGCCCTGGGCGCGGGACCTGTCCTGGTCGGGCCGCTACAGCAACGCCGACATTTTCGACGATGGCAGCGCGTTCACCCGCAACGTCGAGAGCTACACGCTGGTATCCACCTATCGCTTCAGCGAATCACTGGAACTGCAGCTCTCGGCCGCGGTGCAGGAAAACCAGAAAGTGCTGGAGGCCGTCACCGAGTCCTCGCAGCAGGAGCGCTATGGCACGTCACTGGCCTGGTCGCCCTCGCCGTTGCTCTCGCTCGGGCTGCGCCTGAATGCGCTGGAACAGTCGCTGGATGACTCGCGCGAGTTGTTCGGCGGCGGTGAACTGACCTTTTCGCCGCAGCCCAGCTGGGAACTGAGCTTCAGCTACGGACTGCAGCCGGCCCAGGAAGAGGCCGCCTGGATGCTCCGCACCCGCTACGATTTCGGCGGCTGAGCCGCCGCTACCGGCTCCAGTTTGTACACCGCCGCGTAGGGCGGCAGCAGCGGAAAACTCTGTGGCGACCCGGTCACCTCGATCTCCCCACCTACCGGCCTGAACGGTCCGTTTCTTGATGGTGCCGCGAACAGCTGGTAGCGGCCGCGCGCGAGTTGCGCGCTATGTACGCGCAGCATGTCGCCGCGGTCCTCGATCCGGTAGCCGGTGTAGGGCGCCGCCAGCGGGTCGCCGATGAATACGCCCTGGCCGGGCATGGCCACGCTTTTCCAGTAGGCTTCGATGAGCGTGCGGCCGGCCAGGTACTGCTCGATCATGCGCGTGGGATTCGGAAATTTGGAGAGGATGTTGCACGGCTCCACCACCGTGCCGTAGCTGCCGGTGGCGCCGGCGCGCAACCATTGGGCGGCGCTCATCTGGCGGCTGTCGGTGAGCATGCCGCCGGTGGAGGTGAGGTGGTCGGCGACCGCCCCCGGCAGGTAGCGGTTGCTGGCGATGCCTTTCACAAAGCGCGCGCCGGTGAAATAGAACAGGATGTTATCGGCGCCCTCTACCGCCTCGGTGCGCGGTGTGTGTATGTCCAGGCGTTCGCCGAAACGGTGCACCGCCTCGCTGAAGTACACCCGGCGCACGTTGCGCGAGCGGTCCGGTGTCTCCACCAGGTAGGCAGCGGGCGGCGCCGTGCTGTAGGCCGCGAACCGGCCGCGAGCCGCACTGCCGCGCTCGATCAGCGCGCGCGCCTCGTCGACACTCTGGGCGCCCAGCAGCATGGTCGGGCGCATGTCGAAATCCTCCGCGGGGGTGAGGCTGGCGCCGAGGGCATAACGACTGAGCGCGGTGTTCTCGCAGCCGCTGGCGCAGTAGCGGCGGTTGAAGCCGAAGGCGAAGGCGGAACTGATGGACATGCAGCCGACCTTGTAGGGTTCGGCCCAGGCCAGCAGGTAGGCTTCGGTCTGCGGCGGGATCTTCGACTCCACCACGCGCTTGAGCACCGCGAACTCCCCGGCGCTCATTGCCGGACGGTCGGGTTCGAACTCGATATACACCATGTTTTCCGCGGGAATGCTGTGGGCCAGCCGGTAGTACTCGGCCATCTCCCGGCTCAGCGGGTCGCGGTCGTTGACCACCACGACGAGGTTGTGCGCGCCGATTCCCTGCTGCGGCAGCAGGATCTCGGGCAGGGTGTCCGCGGCGAAAGTCGCCGTGCAGGCCAGTGCCAGCAGGGCCAGGAAAACGCCCCGCAGTAGCGCGTCCAAACTCACGCCAGCGGCTCCGCCTGCAATGCCCCGGCCAGGGCCGGGACTCACTTGGGCGGCTCCGCTCGCAAAGCCTCGGCCAGGGCAGGCGCTAGGCCGAAAGCATTACTTGGGTGGGTGACGCTATCGGAGCTCCAGATATCCCCGATACCCGCCGCGCGCAGCTGCTGCAGCGCGTCGCCGACGAACAGGGCATGGGTGACCAGCACGTCGACGCGCGCCGCGCCGGCGGCGAACAATGCGCGTGCCGCCTGCGCCAGCGTGTGCCCGGTGCTGGCGATGTCGTCCACCAGCACCACCTCGCGGCCGCTGTAGTCCGCCGCCGGCAGCGCGATGCTGACCTCGCGGTCGCCGCTGCGGGTCTTGCCGGCCACCAGCCAGTCCAGGCCGGCCGCTGCCGCTACCGCCGCTACCCATTGCCCTGACTCCTCGTCCGGACCCAGCAGCAGCGGGCGCGTCTCGCGCGCGGCGAGGAACTGGCCCATCAGCGGCGCCGCGCTCAACGCCAGGGCGGTGTGCGCCGGCACAGCTTCCTGCAGTCGGCTTACCCGGTGCAGGTGCGGGTCGACGGTAATCACCGCGTCGAACAGGCCGGCGAGGAAGCCGCCCACATGACGCTGGCTGACTGCCTCGCCGGGCTGGAAGGCGATATCCTGGCGCATGTAGCACAGGTAGGGTGCGACCAGGCTAAGGTGCCGGGCGCCGAGTTCGCGTGCGGTGCCCGCCGCCAGCAGCAGCTCCACCAGTTTGGTGTTGGGCTGGTCCAGGCTGCGCATGAGCACTACCCGGGACGGCAGCTCAGGCGGCAGGCGCAGGCGGCTCTCGCCGTCGGGAAAGGCGTGTACCTCGATGGCCTGCACATCGACCGCCAGGGCCTGGGCGAGGGCGGAGGCCTGGGGCAGGGAGTCGGGAAAGGCCAGGACCAGCATCAGAACTCGGCGAACAGTTGGGGCACTTCGTCGGCGCCGCCCAGGCGATAGCCGCTGTCCTGCTCCACCAGCGCGCAGGCGAAGCGGAAATCCGCGGGGAAGGAGGCGTGCACGCGGTACAGCGGTTCTCCCGCGGTCACCTTGTCGCCCAGCTTCTTCAGCAGGTCGACGCCGGCGCCCTTGTCCATGGGTGCGCCGGCCATGCGCGCAATCCGAGCGACCTGGTAGTTGTCGATGGCGATCACGGTGCCGTCGGCGGGGGCCGGGACTTCGCGCACCAGGGCGCCGGGTTGTGGCGGGTCGGCCTGTGCGCCCTGGGCCTCGATCAGGCGCTGCATCTTGGCCAGGGCGCGGCCGGAATCGAGGATGTCGCGGGCGATGTCGAAGCCGTCGCCGCCGCGCACATCCGGGTCGAATTCGAGGACCCGTCCGGCCAGGCGCAGGGCCTTCTGGCGCAGGTCGGCGGGGGCCTCAGGTTCGTTGCGCAGCACCTGCATCACGTCGCGCGCCTCGAGTACCGGGCCGATGCCGCGGCCCACCGGCTGCCGGCCGTCAGTGACCACCACCTGCACGAACAGGCCGAGGCAGTCGCCCACGTATTCGAACAGCTTGCGCAGGGCGAGGGCGTCGCGCATGTGGCGCACCTTGGCGCTGGGGCCGACCGGGATGTCGATGACCAGGTGGGTGGAGCCGGCGGAGATTTTCTTGGACAGGATGGAGGCCACCATCTGCCCGGGGTAGTCCAGGCCCAGCGGGCGCTCCACGGAGATCAGGATATCGTCCACCGGTGCCAGGTTGGCGGTGCCACCCCAGATCAGGGCGCCGTTCTCGGCATCGACGATCTCGCGCAGCCGCGCCGGCGGCATCTCCACCTGCGCCAGCACCTCCATGGTGTCGGCGGTGCCCGCCGGCGAGGTGATCGCGCGGCTCGAGGTCTTGGGCATGAGCAGGCCGTGGGCGGCGACGATGGGCACCACCAGCATCGACGTGCGATTGCCGGGGATGCCGCCGACGCAGTGCTTGTCCGCCACCAGTTCGCGCTGCCAGCGCAGGCGCTCGCCCTGGGCGACCATGGCGCGGGTCAGGTTCATCACCTCGTCGCGGTCCAGGCCAGTCTGGCCGGAGGCGACCAGGAAGGCGGCGATCTCCATCTTCGCGTAGCGGTGTTCCGCGATGTCGCGCACGATACCGAGCAGTTCCGTGGCGTTCAGCCGCTCGCCCTCGATCTTGCGCCGCACCGCTTCCATGGAGGCCGGCGGCTCCGCGTGGCGCACGCCTACCGCGGCTCCCGGTTCGAGACCGAGGCTGTTGAAGGCCTCCTCGGACAGGCCCAGTTGCTCCGGGGCGACCAGGCTCTCGTCGTCGACCACGTTGAGCACGGCGATCACCCGGCGCCCGTCCCCGGCCAACACCTCGACCTTGGCCAGCGCCTGGAAACCCTCGGCGCGGTACACCGCGCACTGGCGGTGCAGGTAGGCGACGTTTTCGCGGTAGGTGTCGATGCCGATTCGGCGCAGGGCGAGCTGGCCCACGGCGGTGGTGTTGTTATCGGGTGTGTCTGTCACGGCGCTGGCGGACCCCGTCCCCTGTGATGGCGCCAGTCTAACCGCGGGCGGTGATGCGGGCCAAGACGAGATGTGGAAAGACGAGATGTGGAAAGACGAGATGTGGAAAGACGAGATGTGGAAAGACGCGATGTGGAAAGACGCGATGTGGTGAAACCGCTGTTACGACTGTCCCACTCGCTCCGGGCTACAACTCCCAGTACCATAGGCTGTTTGATTCGCCGGAGCACCCGCCATGTCCCGCCCACTTCTGACCCTGCTGCTGGTGCTCGGCACCGCTGCGCTGCCGCGGCCCGCCCTGACGCAGGAGAGCCTCGCCGTGCGCGCGGCCGGCGTCATCGAGCAGCGCTGCATGGTCTGCCACGGCTGCTACGACGCCCCCTGCCAGCTGAAGCTGGAGGCGCGCGGCGGACTGGAGCGCGGGGCCAGCAAGGCGCTGGTATACGACGCGGCGCGCCTGCTGGATGCGGACATGACCCGCCTGTTTCTCGACGCCCACAGCGAGGAGAAATGGCGCAAGAAGGGGTTTTACCCGGTGCTGGACCCCAACCAGCCGGAGCTCGGACTCATGCATCGCATGCTGGCGCTGAAGCAGGCCCACCCGCTACCGGTTTCGGCACCGTTGCCGGAGGGCTTCGATTTTGCCCTGGACCGCGAGCAGCAGTGCCCGAAGCCTGACGAATTCGATCGCTTCGCCAGCGAGTACCCCTACTGGGGCATGCCCTACGGGCTGCCGGGACTCGAACCCGCCGAGCACAGCACGCTCAACGACTGGCTGCAGGCCGGTGCACCCGCGGTGCCCCTGCCCGATCTCGAGCCGGAACTGCTGCGGGCGATCGAGCGCTGGGAGGGCTTCCTCAACGCCGCTGACAACAAGTCCCGCCTGATGGCCCGCTACCTCTACGAGCACCTGTTCCTGGCCAGTTTGTACTTTGGCGATGCCGGGCAGCCGGCATGGTTCCGCCTGGTGCGCTCGAAGACCCCGCCCGGCGAACCGCTCAAAGTCATCGCCACGCGGCGCCCCTTCGACGCGCCGGGCAGCGATATTTTCTACTACCGGTTCATGCGCCTGCCGGTTACGCCCCTGGCCAAGATCCACATGCCCTACCGCCTTGATGACAAGCGTATGGCACGCTACCGCGAACTGTTCCTGGCGCCGGACTATGCGGTGGAAACGCTGCCCGGCTATGAACCGGCGCTGGCGAGCAACCCGTTCAAGACCTTCGAGGCGATCCCCGCGAACTTGCGCTACCACTTCCTGCTGGACGAGGCGCGCTTCACCATCATGAACTTCATCAAGGGGCCGGTGTGTCGCGGACGGGTGGCCCTCAACGTGATCGAGGATCGCTTCTGGGTGATGTTCGCCAACCCGGACATCATCGACATCGAACAGGATGAGGCGTTTCTTTCTCGCGAGGCGGACAACCTGCAATTGCCGACCGTGCGCACCGGTACGGCGATCGACCTGGTCGCCTGGCGCCGCTACTCGAAGAAGGTCAAGGTTTATACCGACGCGCGCGCCAAGTATATCCATGACGAACTGGCCGGGCGGGTGAAGCGCAGGGATGCCCACCCTATCTGGGACGGCGACGGCGTCAACGATAACGCCGCGCTGACCATCTTCCGTCATTTCGACTCCGCCTCCGTCGAGAAAGGTTTTATCGGCACCACGCCGAAGACGGCGTGGGTGATCAGCTACCCGCTGCTGGAGCGCATCCACTACCTGCTGGTCGCCAACTACGATGTCTACGGCGCGGTATCCCATCAGTTGGTTTCGCGCCTGTACATGGATTTCCTGCGCATGGAGGGCGAGTCGAATTTCCTCATGTTCATGCCGGCGGGCGAGCGCGAGGCGCTGTGGCGCCACTGGTACCGCGACGCGCCGTCCTCGGTGACCGATTACCTGGAGGAACACTATGCGGTGACGGCCAAGGACCTCGGTATCGAATACCAGACCGACGATCCCAAAGTGGAGTTTCTCGAGGCTATGCGCGGGCATATCTACGGCGCGAAAAACCCGCGCTGGGATTACCACGGGGTAGCTGGCGAAACCACCAGCGTACTGTTCGATGACCTCGTCGCCGATGTCGGCGTGCACAACAGCTTCCTGCCGCAGGTGATCTACGTCAACGTCGTGGGTCCCCGGCGCGACGAGGTCTATACCATCATGCGCGACGCGGGGTATTCCAATATCGCGCAGCTGTTCGATGAGGCCGAGCGACGCCTGCCGCAGGAGGACTCGCTGACCATCGTGCCCGGCTTTCTCGGCGCCTACCCGAACTATTTCTTCATGGTCAACGAGGCCGAGCTACCGCGCTTTGCCGCGGCAGTAGCCGCCCTGGACAGCGAGCACGCCTACTACCGGTTACAGCAGCGCTGGGGTGTGGGGCGCAGCGACCCCTGGTTCTGGCGGGTCAGCGACAAGTTCCACGCCATGATCAAGCGCGACGGTGACGTCGGGGCGGGCCTGCTGGACTACAACCGCTACCAGTCGGGCAGCAAACCCAGGGACGTGCCGGAGTAGCGCCCCCCTAGCCGGCGGGGGCGGGATCGAAGGCGATCGGCAGGCCCTTGAGCCCGCCTGCGCCCATGAACGGGCGGTAACCCACCGGCCCGGTCTGGCGCGGGTTGCGCACGCGCTGGGCCAGCAGGTGGAAGCCCTCCTGGATCTGCGCGCGGGCGATGAACTGCCCGAGGCAGATATGCGCGCCCAGGCCGAAGGCACTGTGGCGATTGGGGTCCTTGCGCCATGGGTCGAAGCGCTCGGGGTCGGGGAAGGCGTCCGGATCGCGGCCGATCACCGGGTTGGTAAACCACAGCAGCGTTCCCGCCGGCAGCAGCACGTCGCGATAGCTGACGTCCGCGGTCAGTTCGCGCAGCAGTGAAGTGGAGCTGCGGTAGCGCAGGGATTCCTCGATCACCAGCTTGCAGTACTCCAGATCCTCCGCGCATTGCGCATAGACGTCCGGGCGCTGCAGCAGGGCGTGCATGGTCAGGGTCATCACGTTCTTCGAGGTGTCGTAGCCCGCCACGAACAGGTTGATCAGCATGTCGTAGAGTTGCCGCTCGCTCATCAGGCCCTGCCCGGTTGCCTCGATCAGCGCGTCCAGCAGGTCCGCTACCGCGGTGGTGCGCTCGCCGGCGCGGCGCCGCGCCACCAGGTCGATGACGAACTCGTCCATCAGCAGCATGGCGCGCTGGAACAAGGGAATGGTTTTCGGGTCCATGGACAGGGCAACACCGAGCGCCTCGAGGGAGTCGCGAATTTTCGGGATCACCTCGCCCGGGGCGCCGATCAGGGCGCACATGACCGAGATCGGGTAGTAGGAGGCGAACTCCTCGAAGTCGAAGGCGCCTTTGGGCACCCACTCGTCCAGCAGCACGCGCATCTTTTCGCGCATCAGCTCGCGCCGCTCATTGGCCCGGCGCGGTGTGAACATCGGCGCGACGATGGCGCGCAGCTGCTGGTGGGCCGGTCCGTGCAGGTTGAGAACCTGCTCGTTCATGAAACGGCCCCAGGGCGTGTCGCGCACGTCGAGGATGTCGGCGACGCCGTCCAGTGGCACGCGCATGTTGCCGTCCTCGTGGCGGAACAGGTCCTTCATGGCGGCGTATTCGTGGACGACGTAGCCGAAGTCCGAGGTGGCCAGCCAGGGGTGCGTGGCGCGGGCGGCGAGAATGTAGCGCATCGGGTCCGCGGCGAAGTCGGTGCTGTCCAGCGGCAGGTGCGGCAGTTGCAGCTCGGCGAGGGGCTGCTCGGTGGTGGCGGATTCCATGGCGTCTGCCCCGGTTATGATTATACGAAACAAACTATCATAACTAGCGCGATAAAACGAGCGCGCCCGCGATTGCCGGACGTGTGCACCGGGGCCTCCGGGACGCAAGCGGGCGCCTGTGGTAGCTTGGGCGCACCGGCACGGGGGCGGGCGTGCTGGCAAAGTGTTCGGACACAGAAATCAGTCCCGTCAGGGCAGGAGTAGTGATGACCGCTAACGGTGATGCAGACAGCGCGGCGAGGAGGGCGGCGGCACGATGATTCGCGCACTCAAGACCCTGTTCGACCCCGAGCCGGCGATGAGCGAGGAGGCGATCCAGCAGCAGGTGCGGCTGGTCGCCGCTGCCATGCTGATCGAGACCGCGCGCGCGGATTTCGCCGAAGACGCCGCGGAGCGCGACACCATGGAAGTCCTGCTGTGCAGTGTCCTGGCGCTGCCACCGGAGAAGGTACGCGATCTGATCGCCGCCGCCGCGGCGCGGGTGGACGCCTCCACCTCGCTGTATGAATTCACCCGGGTGATCAACGACCACTACAGCGCCGGGCAGAAGCTGCGCCTGATCGAGGCGATGTGGGCGGTCGCCTACGCCGATGGCGACCTCGACAAGTACGAAGAGCACCTGATCCGCAAGGTGGCGGAGCTCACCTATGTACCCCACGCGGACTACATCCGCGCCAAGCTCGAGGCCAGTGCCGGGTAATCGCTGCAGCTGTAAGCGCTCTCAGCGGCGGCCGCGGCAGGCCAGTACCAGGGCCCAGAATTCCGCGAAATCGTTGACCACCACGTCCGGCTTGTGCGGATAGCGCTCGTCGCCGGGAAAAATCTTGTTCAGCCAGGGCAGGTCCCACTGGGCGCCGTTGAAGAATACGCTGGTGACGCCGGCGACCTTGGCGGCGATGGTGTCGGTGGTGGAATCGCCCACGTACCAGACTTCGGCGCCGGCATTCGCCCCGAGATTGCGCAGCGCCAGCTGGATCTGGTCCGGGTGGGGTTTGCGCTGTTGCGTGTCGTCGCCGCAGACCGCGGTCACGAATAATCCAGACCAGTCCTCGCCATCCACATTGGCCACCTCGTGGTTGAAGAACTCGCGGTCGCGGTTGGTGATCACGCCGAGAGTGAGGCCGAGTCCCGCCAGCCCCTCCAGCATGCTGCGCACCTTGGGCTCGAAGGGCAGCGCCTTGCCGAAGTAGTTGCGGTAGTGGCGCTTGAACGCCTCGTGGGCCACCTGCTTGGCCGCGTTGTCCTCGCCGAACAGTACCTCGAAAATGTCGGTGCGCGAGATCTTGCGGTCCGCCTTCACCCGCGGGTGCAGTTTCTGCCGCTCGCGCACGTAGTCCACCAGGCGCTGGTCCTCCGGCGATTTCGCCTGCTGCGGGCCGACCAGCGCATCCATCAGGCCCAGGTCCTTGAGTTCCGGCAGCAGGTCGTCGACGGCGTGGTACATCGCGTCCAGCGTGTCCACTAAGGTGGCATGCCAGTCGAACAGGATGATGGCGGGCGCCGTCAGGCTCGCCACAGCGGGGTGCCAGTCCGGCTCCTGCCGCGGCGGCGGGGGCTGGCGCGGCGGGCGTCGTGGTGGCCGCACCAGCGGCAGGCGGCGGCTGGGATGGGCGCACTCGAGCAGGTCCAGCAGTTGCTCGAAATCGTCGACGGCGGCGTCGGGGCGACCGCCGCGCATCTCGTTGGCGGCGAACAGGCGCTCAAGTTCCGCGGCGCCCTGCAGGCCCGCGTTGTAGTAAACGGCGGTCACCCCGGCGCGGCGCGCGGTGATGACATCGGTGACGCTGTCGCCCACATACCACAGCTGTTTATCCGCGCTCGTGCTGAGCTCGCGGGCGCACTCCCACAACAGGTCCGGGGCCGGTTTGTAGCGCGTCGCCTCGTCGCCGCAGCGCGAGGCGCCGAGCAGGGACTGCCAGCGCCCGTCGTCGACCACGGCCAGTTCGCTGTCGAAGAATTCCCGGCTGCGGTTGGTGGCGACGCCGACCGGGATGCCCAGCTCACGGAGCAACTGCAGGTAGTCGGCGATGCCCGGCTGCAGGGGCGAGACCTCGCCGTAGAAATTGCGATAGCTCGCGTTATAGGCGCGGTGGGCGATCTGCCGCGCGTCGTCATCGTCGCCAAACAGTGCGTCGAAGATTTCAGTGCGCGAGGTGCGCCGTTCGGCGAGTACCGCCGGGTGCAGCTTGCGGTAGATGCGGATGTAGCGGATGAGTTTTTCGTCGTCGGCGCTACGCGCGGCGCTCTCCGGCACCATGCGCTCCATCAGGCCGAGGGCCTCGAGCTGCGGCAGCATGTCCTCGATGGCCAGGTACATGGCGTCCAGCGTGTCTACCAGGGTGCCGTGCCAGTCGAAGACCAGGGCATGCGGCCAGGGCAGCGCTAAAGATTTCGGTATCATAAGACTGCGCGATGCGGTATCATGTAGGGGTACTTGTATGTCTTCTTATTTGTGTCCCGCGCTTAGCGATAGTTCTTTCCGACCTTCCTGTTTGTAGAACATAACATAAATAGTGTTGCCCTCAGGTATCCCTTCCCGCAAGGGTTTCTACTTTATTAGCGTATAGGAAAGAGTTATGTCCAAAGTAACTGGCAAGGTCAAGTGGTTCAACGAGTCCAAGGGTTTCGGCTTCATCGAGCAGGCATCCGGCCCCGACGTTTTCGCGCATTTCAGCGCGATCCAGGGTTCCGGTTTCAAGACGCTGCTCGAAGGCCAGGAAGTCGAGTTCGTCGTCACCCAGGGCGCCAAGGGCCCGCAGGCGGAAAACATTACCGTCATCAGCTGAGTTTACTCGCGGTCGCGACGGGCAGTGGCCTGTCGCGCCGCGCGTTTTCTCCTGTCCCGCTGCAGGGCGGGACGTTATTTTTTCAACCCGATAATGGATAAAAGTCATGGCTCGAGTTCCGACACGTAAATCTTCACCGAAAAAGCAGGCTGCGGCAGTAGAGACTTCCGATTCCATTGCCGAGCAGACCGAGGCATTCCTGAAGCGGGGCAAGAAAATCGAAGTCGTGGCCTCCGGTATCAGCGGCCAGCCCACGCTCAAGGCGCGCAAGCCCGCCAACCAGCGCGGCAGCTGAAACACCAGCGAGTGCGGTGGGCGCAAGCAGCGCCGGCCGCAAGCGCGAACCACTACCACAGGCCCAGGCATCCGCCGGCGCAAAACAGCCTTGAGCTGATACAGCCTTGAGCCTGTTCCAGCCTCGAGCTATTCACAGCCTTGGGCTAATTACAGCCATGAGCTAATCACAGCCATGAGCTGAATACCCCCGGAGTTCATGACCGCTGCGAGTTCATTGCTGCCGCCAGTGCGCTCAGCCTCGTGCGCCAAACTCGCGCGGAAATTTAGCTACCAGGCCTGATCCCGCACATTCCCCGCTGCGTACCGAGGGGATGACTCCCGCACAAAGCACGACCGCGCCCGGCGACGGCCCCGCCCGCACGTTGCGGCTGATCCTTGGCGACCAGCTCAACGCGGCGCATTCCTGGTATCGCCAGCGCGACCCGGACACCCTCTACCTGATCGCCGAACTGCGCCAGGAAACCGACTACACCAGGCACCACGTGCAGAAGGTCTGCGCGTTCTTCGCTGCCATGCGTGCCTTCGCCGCAGCGCTCGAGCAGGCCGGGCACCGCGTGCTGCATCTCACCCTGGACGCGACCGCCGACTGCGCGGACCTGCCAGCGCTGTTGCGCCAGTGCCTGGAGCGCTACCACTGCAGGCACTTCGAGTACCAGCGACCGGACGAGTACCGTCTTGCGCAGCAACTGGCTGCGCTGGCGCGGGACCTCGAGGTGACCAGCGCCTGCTGCGACAGCGAGCATTTCCTGCTGCCGTTCGAGGAACTCGGCGACTACGTGAAGCCGGCGAAGAGCGTGCGCATGGAGGGTTTCTACCGCAAGCTGCGCCGCCGGTTTCGCTACCTCATGGATGGCGAGGAACCGGTCGGCGGACGCTGGAACTACGACAGCGAGAACCGCGAGTCGCTGTCGGCGCAGGACATCCAGGCGCTGCCTGAACCGCTGCTGTTCAGCAACCCGGTCGGGGACATTCTCGAGCGGCTCGCCGCCCACGGTGTGGAAACCTTCGGCCGGCCCGAAGCGCAGCTGCCCTGGCCGGTCACCCGCGAGCAGGCGCGGCAGTTGCTGCGTTTTTTCTGCGAGACCTGCCTGCCGCACTTCGGCACCTTCCAGGACGCGATGACCGCGCAATCGCCCCACGCCTGGAGCCTGTACCACTCGCGCCTGAGTTTTGCCCTGAACGCCAAGCTACTCTCGCCGCGCGAGGTGCTCGACGCCGCCGTGGCGCGCTGGCAGACACCGGACACCGGGGTCGGCATCAGCCAGGTGGAGGGCTTCGTGCGGCAGATTCTCGGCTGGCGCGAGTACGTGCGCGCGATGTACTGGATCAACATGCCGGACTATGCGGCGCGCAACGCGCTGGATGCGCAGCGCGCGCTGCCGGCGTGGTTCTGGACCGGCGAGACGCGCATGAACTGCCTGCGCCAGGCCATCGGCCAGTCGCTGCAGTACGCCTACGCCCACCACATCCAGCGCCTGATGATCACCGGTAACTTCGCCCTGCTGGCCGGTATCGACCCGGATGCGGTGGACGCCTGGTACCTGGGCGTTTATATCGACGCCATCGAGTGGGTGGAACTACCCAACACCCGCGGCATGGCGCTGTTCGCCGACGGCGGCTGGATCGCCTCCAAGCCCTACGCTGCCAGCGGCAACTATGTGAATCGCATGAGCGACTATTGCCGGGACTGCCACTACGCGGTGCGCGGCAAGACGCAGGCGGACGCCTGCCCGCTCAACAGCCTCTACTGGCATTTCATCGACCGCCACGCCGCGCGGCTGGCGGGCAACCAGCGCATGGCCCTGCCGTTGAAAAACTGGCAACGGCAAGCCGCCGATGAACGGGAACGCATCCTGCGGCGTGCTGAAGACGTGTTGGCCTCGATCGAGGTGCTGTGAGGCCGTGGCCTCGCCGGGACCTGCAGCGAAACCGCGATCCAGCCTTGCCCGCTGACTTCCAGGCTGGCGGACACCGCTCAGGCGGTTTCCGCCTCCACGGGCAGCGGCGGCAGCACCAGCGGCGGCAGGCCGTGGGCGGCCCGCGCCCGGTCGCAGTCAGCGTTTTCCTGGCCGTCTTCGCCGCTGCGCTGAAAGTCGCGACAGGGACTCGGCCGGTTGTCGTAGATTGTGCAGCGCACGGCGCCGCCCACATCGCCCAGCAGGGCGGTACAGCGCGGCGCGGGATTGTTGGTCCCGCTCATGCAGCTGCGCAGGGGGCCACACTGTTCGGTGAGATTGTCGGGTACGCCGCCGCCTGCGCCCTGTGTCTCGCCCCAGTAGAAGGACACACGGAAGAACGCGCAGCAGGCACCGCAGGTCAGGCACGGTGAAGTGCTACTCATGGATAAAAGACTCAAGCGTTTCAACTGGCGAGACAAAACGCGTGCGGCCGGACAGCGCATGCGCCAGGACTGGCGCGGGTAGACCGGGAAGGTCAGACAGGTGGCTACGCCCTTCGGGTCGCTCAGGGGAACCCCCATCCCGAAGTGGCGGCAAAATTATCAGCTTCCAGGCCACCCGGCAAGAGGTGCGACCTCCGCCGCCAGCCGGTTCCAGGATACATTAGAAAGTGCTAATATTTGTGCGCACTGATCGGTCAGTATGCGCGGAAGTCGGCGTTTTGCGGCCGCCGGCAACGGGAGTCCCAGTATGATTTTTCGCCAGTTGTTCGAGCCTTTGTCCAGTACCTATACCTACCTGCTCGGCTGCGAACGCACCGGCCAGGCACTGCTGGTCGACCCGGTTTACCCGACCTGGGAGCGCGACCTGCAGGTATTGGAGACACTGGGGCTGACGCTGTCCTTTACGCTGGAAACCCACGTGCATGCGGACCACATCACATCCGCACGCAAACTGCGCGAGGCGGTGGGTAGCCAGGTGGTATTCCCCGCTGCATCCGCCGCGGCGTGTCCGGACCTGCAGGTGCGCGATAACGAGATGTTCGTGATGGGCGATGTCGCGCTGCGTGTGTTGTACACCCCGGGCCACACCGACGACCATCACTGCTACCAGTTCCACGACCGCCTGCTGACCGGCGACGCCTTGCTCATCGACGGCTGCGGCAGGACGGACTTCCAGAACGGCAGTGCCGAAGACCTCTACGCCAGCATCAGCCAGCGGCTGTTCACCCTGCCCGACGACACCCTGGTCTACCCCGGCCATGACTACCAGCAGCGCCGGGTCTCCAGCATCGCGCAGGAAAAGGCGCGCAACCCGCGCCTGGGCGGCGGGCGCTCGCTGCCCGAATTCATCGAGATCATGGATAACCTGGACCTGGCCTACCCGAAATTCATCGACTACGCGGTGCCCGGCAACCGCCAGTGCGGCGAGTGCCCCAGCGACCTGCCGGAGAAACTCGAGGCTTACTGCGACAGCATGACCGAGAGCCCGCAGGGCTGAGCCATGCTCGAACTGCTACCACTGCTGTTTGGCCTGGTTGTCGGCCTGGCGCTGGGGCTGACCGGTGGCGGCGGCTCCGTGTTCGCCATACCCCTGCTGGTGTTCGGGTTGCACATGAACGTGCACGAGGCGGTCACCCTGTCCCTGGCCACGGTCACCGTGGTGGCGGCGATCGGCTGCAGCAACGCCGCGCGCAACCGGCTGGTGGATTTTCGCGCCGGCGGCATTTTCGCCCTGGCGGGCATTGTCGCCGCGCCCTTCGGCGTGATGCTGGCGGACCGGTTGAGTGAGAAGAACCTGTTGCTGGCGTTCAGCGTGCTGGTCATCGCGGTGGCGCTGACCATGTGGCGCAAGGCCAGTCGCAACGCCGTCAACAGCCGGGTAGTGCGGGCCAACTTCGTCGACCCCGCGGCGCCCGAGGGCGGCGCGATCTGCCAGTTGAACCCGGACACGGCCGCGCTGCGCCTGACCGCGCCGTGCAGCGTGGTACTGGCGTTCACCGGTCTCATCACCGGCGTGTTGTCCGGCCTGTTCGGGGTCGGCGGGGGGTTTGTTATCGTGCCGGCACTGACCTTCGTCACCCAGCTCTCGATTCACCGGGCGGTGGCGACCTCGCTGTTTGTCATCGCCCTGGTGGGCGGTTCCGGTGTGGTGTCGGGGTTCGTCGCCGGGCGCGAGATTCCCTGGCTTATAGCCGGCATTTTCCTGGTCGGCGGCGTGGGCGGCCTGTTCGCCGGACAACTTGTCGCCAGCCGGCTCGCCGGGCCGACCCTGCAGAAGACCTTCGCGGTTTCCATGCTGGTGCTGGGCGTGGTAACCATTGCCGCCAAGCTCTAGCCCGGTAGAATCAGTCCCGCTTGCCGGAGAACCAGCGCCCCTGGACGTACGCGCCGGCGAGCATGCCGCCCACGCACCACAGCAGCGGCCAGTTGCCGGCGCCGAGTCCGGCGATCGCCGGCCCCGGGCAGACCCCGCTGAGCCCCCAGCCCACGCCAAACAGCGCCGCACCGCCGAGGGTGCGCCGCATGGTCTCGTCCGGCCGCAGGCGGAACGCCTGCGCAAACAGCGGCCGACGCAGCAGGCGCGGTGCCAGCTGGTAGACCAGCAGCGTGGTCCCAGTCGCGGCGCACAACACCAGCAACAGGCCGAGGTCGTCAAAGCGCAGGAAGCTGAGGACAACCTCCGGCTGGATCATGGTGGCCAGCGACAGGCCGAAGCCGAACAGCGCGCCGCAGGCGAGCACCGTGGCAGAGAACGCAAAACCGCGCGAGTTCACAGCCCCAGCCCCCGCACCAGTTGCGCGGTGATAATGGCGACGCCGAGGAACACCAGCACCGCGAGTAGCGACAGCAGGTTGAGGCTGGCGACACCGCAGATGCCATGGCCGGAGGTGCAGCCGTTACCCAGGCGCGCGCCGAAGCCGGCGATGAAACCGCCGATGAGCAGGTAGGGCACTGGGATTTCGGTGACCGGCACGGGGTTGCCCAGGCCGTAGCGCCACAGGGCGGCGCCAAGCACCAGGCCTGCGGCGAACAACAGGCGCCAGTTGCGCGAGCGCAGGAAATCCTCGCGCTGGAAGCCGGGGCAGCGGGAGAACCAGGACCAGACCGTGGAGAACACGGAACTCATGCCGCCGACCAGTCCGGTGCCCAGGTACAGCGCGCTGACTGCAAGGCCGATCAGCAGGCCGCCGGCCAGGTAGTGCTGCATACCCAGGGGAAAGTAGGTGTCTATCATCGCCGCGCCGTACCCGGTGGAGAAGGGATGGGCACTTTACACCAGGCCCGGCGGGCTTACCAAGCTGCGGGGTTCAGGCCGGCCCGCCGAATACCGGGGCGCCGCGTTCGTCGAAACTGAGCAGGGTGGTCTGCGCCCAGGGCGGCTCTTCGGTGCGCAGCGCCACCAGCGGTTTCTGCTGGCTCCACTTCATCACGTCCAGGCAGATCTCGGCGATTTGCGCGGCGCTGAAGTGCTGGTGCAGC
Organism: Mangrovimicrobium sediminis; assembly: GCF_004745945.1. Taxonomy (GTDB): domain Bacteria; phylum Pseudomonadota; class Gammaproteobacteria; order Pseudomonadales; family Halieaceae; genus Mangrovimicrobium; species Mangrovimicrobium sediminis. Next base: position 385,835 of record NZ_SRLE01000005.1, read on the forward strand.
TCAGCCTTGAGTGCGTCGTCCGCCCAGGCCGGGCGCATGATGATGGCGTCACACAGGCGCAGGGCGGCGATCACCGCGGGCGGGAAATCGCTGGTTTCGTAGCGGGCTATCTTGCGCTGCATGGCCTCGTCGAAACCCGCTTCCTGGGCGTCGCGCAGCCGCAGTGAGCCGCAGATACGGCAGTCGTGAATCTGCGCGCAACGCAGGCGTACGATCTCAGTGGTCAGCGGGTCCAGGGTATTCGCCCTCACCACCGCATTGGCGAATTCTCCCATGGCCTGTTCCAGCGGGCCGCCCACGGAATCGCCGGCGGTCAGCTCCGCGGCCGCGAGCCTGGGCTGATGCCCGCTCACGGCAGCACCCGCGGCATGACCAGTTGCAGGCGGTAGTGCATGTCGATGGCGTAGAGCGCGCAGAAAAACTTGTAGATGGTGTCCGCCGATTCGAACTCGCGCAGTCGTGCCACCTGGTCGTCCTCGAGGGTGCTGACCGAGGTGACGAACTGTTCCGTCGCCGCCAGGAACGCCTGCTCGCGCGGCGTGAGCGCGCGCGGCGGCTGCCATGAATGGTCTGTGAGAATGCTCTCGATGCAGGCGGTGCACAGGGCCAGCAGCTCATCGTCCAGGGTCGCGCGCGCCTCGACCATCAGCGCGTCGAGTGCGGCCAGTGGCGCCGGGTGGTCAGCTCCGAGCAGTGCTTCCAGGGTGATGGTCATGGCTGCCTGCACTCGGGTTTGGGAAAGCCACCATAGCAGTGCCGAGGCGGCGCGGTGTGATGAACGGCGGCCGCTAGCGGTCGCGACAGGTGGTGTGCGATGTTTTCCACGGTTTCTACTCCCCGGCTTCCGGTGCGGCGACTTCGTAGACCAGCAGCACGCCGCCGGGCATCTTGCCGGCGAAGCCGTAGCCGCTGTTGGTGACCAGCCGGCCGCCGACAGCAATCACCGAGGCACTGCCGCCGATGGAGCCGCCGCTGGCGCTGGCGCCGCTCACGGTCTGAAACTCGCGCGCGGTGTCGGCCTCCCAGAGCACGCTGCCATCGCGGATATCGTAGACCCGCAGATAGCCGTCGTTGGCGCCGGCAAACAGTAATTGCGAGGTGATGCCGGGCACGGTCTGGTTGCCGGGGTAGCAGGCCGGGCGTCCCCGGCACACGTCGTCCGGCGCCGGCGATTGCCAGCGGTAGTCGCCGCTGGCCACGTCCAGCGCGTAGAGTCCGGGACGGGCGGGGATGGCGTAGCTGCGCCCGTCCGGCACGTCGCTGACGGGCACGTAGAGTACGCCATCGTGGGCGGCCAGACCGAACAGGATGCCGCCGACCACGCCGCCGCGGCCCACGCGTTTCTTCCACACCAGCTTGCCGGTGTCGGGGTCGACGGCTACCACCTGGCCCGCCTTGTCCGCGGCCACCACCAGCGCCTTGCCGTCGCTACCGGTGGCCAGCACCGGGCTGGAGCCGAAGTCCACATCGGGACCGTCTTCCTCCGGGCAGTTGTGTTGCACGAGCTCGGCGCAGGAGCCGTTCCAGGCGTCATCCGCCGTCGCCTGGTAGTGCCAGCGGGTGGCGCCGGTTTTCATGTCGATGGCGACAATGCTGTCACTGAGTCCGGTGGCCGGGCTGGAGTAGTTGTCGCCGGTGGATACGTAGACCAGGCCGCGCTGCTCATCGACCAGCGGCACTGTCCAGATCGGTACCCCCGAGGGACCGAACTGCTGCGCACCGGACGCATTCCTGCCGCGCGGTTGCGGCGACGGGACCAGCCAGGTGCGGAACTTCTCCTCGCCGCTGGCCGGGTCCAGCGCGACCAGCGCCCCGCGGAAGGTGCAGCAGGGGTAGGTGGGGTCGCTGGCGGTGCCTTCCTCCAGCGACGAGGTGGGTACGAACAGGGTGTCCGCGGTGAGCGCCGCCGTGCCGCTCAGGGTCAGTGCCGGGTGCTCGTCCATGCGCTTGCGCCACACCAGCTCGCCGCTGCGCGCGCGAATCGCGTACTGGAAGCCGATGATGTCGCCGAAGAACAGCAGCGGGTCCGCCGCCGCGTCGCCCGGGTTCCAGTGTTCGATCAGCACCCCGGTCTTGATCTCGGCGGAGGCCTGGAAGGTCCAGTGGGCGCAGCCGCTGTCCAGGTCCAGTGCGTACAGAGTGCCGGACTGGCTGCCCACGAACAGCGTGTCGCCCGCGACCAGCGGCTGCGAGCGGGCGCGCACCGCACCGGGGAATGCCAGCGCATACTTGAGTTGCAGCCGGCCGACGTTGTCGCGCGTGATGCCCGCGTAGTCGTCGGGTATGAAATGGCTATGGCCGGCATCAAAACCCCAGCCGCGCAGGACGGGCAGCGCGTCGAGCTCTGGCGTCGCGCTTGCGCACATCACTGTCGTGTCGGCGTTGTCGCCGCTGCCCAGTCCGCGCGAGGTCAGGTACTGGGCGACCGCCTGTTTTTCTTCCAGCGACAGGGCCTCGGCCTGGGTGCGCATGACGCCCTCGGTAAGTGCCTTGAGTATCGACTCCGGGGTCATGAAGGCGAGGATGAAACGCTGCGGTGCGCGGTTCAGGCCGTGTTCGTGGCAGCTGACGCAAACCGTGTTGTAGACCTTCTCACCCAGGGCGGCGGTGCCCGGGTCCAGGTTCGCGGTGATGTCCTTGTAGCTTTCCGATTGCGCCCGCGCGGCGGGGTCATGCGTCGGCGCGGCGAGTGCTGCATGGGCCAGCAGCGCGCTGGTAGCGAGCGCGGCGACAAGGCCGCGCGCTAAGCCTGCGAGGACGGGTGCGATCATTATTATTTCCCGATGGTCGGTGATCGTTTCAGCAGCGACAGTGTACCCGCTGGCAGAAAAAATGCACTGTGCCGGGTGCAATTATTGAGAAGGGTCTCAGATACCGCCGTACTTCAGCCGCAGCTGGAACAGGAAGGTGTCGCGACTGACGTATTCGCCGGAGAACGAGCCGACACCGGGAATCGGGTCGGTAGTCACCGGGGCGTCACCGAAATCCATGTAGCTGAGTGCGGCCATGATCGCGTACTTCGGTTTCCACTGCCATTCCAGGGCGACGCCCGCGGACCAGATGGCGTCCAGGCGCAGGGTCATGGTGCGGTCTTCGTCGTCGATCATCTGGCTGGTGACCATGCCGCCGATACCCAGCGTGGTGCGCGCGGCCACCGGCAGTGAATAACTCGCGGCCAGGGCGTAGATATCGTTGAACGACTGGTCCGATTCGACAAAGCCGCTGCCGTTGAAATAGATCTCGGACAGCCTGAACGAGCTGAAGTCGATCCACGCCACGTCGAGTGTCAGCGCATGTGCGTTGTCGAATTCATGGTAGACGCCGAGGAACACCGATTGCGGGGACGTGCTCTGCACCTCGACATCAGCACCGATGACCCCCAGCTGTTGCATCACCTCCTGGGTGCGCGGCCCGAGCCCGGAGAGTTTGTTGTTGCCCTCCTGGGTGGCGTCGATTTTTGAGCTGTAGAAGGCCCCCCAGCGCGTGGTGTCGCTGGGCTGGTACAGCGCGGAGAACGCGTAGCCGAACTCGATGCTGTCGGTCTCGATGCGCGATTTTCCGTCTGCGTAGCCGGGGTCGAAAATGTTGGCGACCGAGCGCTCCTGTTCGTAACTCGCGTAGGTCACCGCGACGCTGCCCGCGACCGACCAGCGCTCGTTGATCTCGTAGGCCAGGCTGGGCAGGGCGCTGACAAACAGCGAGTCATACTCGCGGATGAAGTAGCGGCCCGGCCAGTCGCCGAGGTTGTCGGAAAAGCCGACGCCAAGCACGGCGAAGGAGAACGCCCACTTGTCGCCCAGTGGCTGCACATAAAAAATGCGCGGGACATAGGTGTCGCTGGAACTGACCGACGTATCGACAGACTCGCTGTTCTCGAAACCGCTCTCCCACTTGGATTCGCTGTTCAACCACATCAGTTCGACATCCAGCGCCGCCTTGTCGAAGCGCGTGCTGCCGGCGGGGTTGCTGCCCGCGGTGGCCGCGCTGTCCGCGGTGGCGGTAAGACCGGACAGCCCGGGGTAGGGTCGGGCGTGCGCCAGCGGGGCGGACACGAGCAGTAGCATGGCCAGTTGTAGCGGGAAGGCGTACCTCATTTGCAACTCTCCAGGGTTTGCAATGGTTGCGCGGCTGGCGCAGGGGTCGACACAAGCGCTGTCACAGCGGCTGGCGCAGGGTGTCCGAGGCCGTGTCGGCCAGGATGTAGGCGCCGGCGCAGATCATGACCAGCGGCACGAGCTTTTCACCGATGGCTGTGATCCTGCGCCCCAGTTCGGGATGGGCGGCGATGTAACCGGCCAGACTGGCCGACAGGGTGGCGCAGGCGAGAAACACCAGCGAACCGATAGCCAGGGCCCGCAGCGTGCTTTCCGCCGCCAGGGGTATGAAAATGGCCAGGCTGTCGGCGCTGTTGCCGAGCATGAGCAATGCCGTTGCCAGCATGCCACCGCCGGCGACCGCAGCGGGCGTGCCCGGTTGCGGCGTCGGCGCGGCGTCCGTGTTGCGACGCAGGACCAGCAGGCGCAGCCCCATGGCCAGCGGTATCACCCCGAGGTAACCGATCAGCCCCGGATCGACCAGGCTGCCGAGCAACGACCCCAGCGACGCCACCGCCAGCACCACAGTACAGGCCAGCAGGTATCCCGCCCGGTGCCTCGCGCGACGCTCCGGTTCGGCGCCCATCAACACGACGAGCAGCAGCAGGTTGTCGAGATTGGTGGCAATAAAGCCGGCCGCGACCACGACGGCCGGGCCGGCAAGTTCGCCGGGAATCATTGTCGGATGCTGTGCGGAATGCCGCCGCTCAATCAGTCGTCACACATCAACTCGATCTTGACCTTCGCCAGTTCCAGCGCCTCCATCGAGGTCGCTTCCACCAATTGTTGCTTGGCCGCCAGGCACTCCTGTGCTTCCTCCCGCGACTCCTCAGCGACGCTGCTCACCGCCGCGGCGTTCTTCGGTTCGCAGTAGGCCGACGAAACCCGGCGCAGGTTGGCGGTGTCCCCGGCTTTCTCCACCGCGACACAATCGCCGGTGCGGATCTCCCGCTGGTCGGTGACCACCTGGACCAGGCCGGCGCTGCCCATATCGACTTCGTAGAGCATGCCGCGGGTACTGCCCTGGGAACCGCTGGCGATAGCGCTGCCGGCGATAGTGCCGATAATCGCGTTGCGTGCCTTCTTGCTGGAGGACTTCCCTTTCGCCGAGAGCAGGCCCAGCGATCCACCCACCACAGCCCCCGCGGGGACAGCGCCACTTTTAAGGTCGACTTCCTTGCCGGCCTTGACTACGCCGTACTGCACGCTGACGCTCTGTCCCGCTCGCTGCGCCAGCGCGGGTGACTGTGCGGTGCCCAGGGCCAGGGTCACGGCGATAACGCCGGCCCGAACAATTGCTTTAGAAGATTCCATTTTTTTCCTCAACGGGTCATGTCACTCGGACAGTTCATAGTGTACCCCGCACCCTCGGGCGGTGTGTTGTCAGCGGACGCAGGTCAGGGCGCATACCAGATTGGCGAGGTATAGGCCCGCTCCTGCTGGCTGGGGGAAATACCCTGCGGCAGGTCGACGCCGTAGAACGCCGCATCGTAGGTGGTCCAGTTCGGGGTTGGGATCTCCAGCACACGCACGTAGTAGAACGCACGCTGACGCGGGTCGAACTCGGGGTCTTTCCAGTAGGCCAGCATCAATGCGTCGCCGATGCTGTTCGTGTAGGTGGCACTTGGTACATCCACGGTGTTGCCGACCGGCCGCTCGCAACGTCCTTCACTGGTGATCGCGCGATCATCGGAACACTGCACATCGTAGACACGCTCGTGCAACTTGCCCCTGCCGTCCAGCCAGCCCTTGACGATCTGCACGCGGTCCAGGTTCGCGCCATCCAGGTCGCGCAGGGCGCGAATGACGAAAGCGGGCGACTTCCCGCCCGGTGCGGAGTTCAAATCACCGCCCATCGGTACCCCGCGCAGGTAGCCGGTCTCGGCAAAGTCCGGGCGCTGTACATCGGCCTCGGTAAAGTCCCAGCCGGCGAATACACGTACCGTCATGCGTGTGCCGGTGGTGGTGTAGACTTCCTTGCGCGCCAGCGCATCCCAGATGCCTTCCCGTGTGTTTTCGCTCGCCCAGACACCTGCCAGGCCAGCCGCCAGTGAGTTGACATGGCGGATGGTGATGTCCGGTCCGCCCGGTTCCTGCAGGTAGCCGGTGATCTTCTCGTTGAACCTGTCCGGATTCGCACTCGGTTCACCGGGCGTCGCCTTGCCGAAAAAGTTGTCTTCCTGGGTCGTGGCCAGCGACGTGTGGGTGTCGGTGGAGCCGATCATGCCGAACTTGAAGGGGTTGGCGCCGAGTTTCTCCTCATAGGCCAGGCCGCGCTTGAGCGCCTCGCGCGCGTATTCCCTGGGTAGCATGTCCGGGGTCTTGGGCTCTGGGCCGAAGCTGCCCTTATCCCAGGTGCCGTAATCGGCAAACTCGTCGTTGGGCGAAAGGGCGGGATGTGCTTCGCCATCGCCCTTGATCTGCGTGACTTCCAGGATCGGCTCCCAGCGCATGCGGCGTTCGGCGTAATCCCGGTCCAGGCGCTTGCCGCCCATGGTCCTGTCGTCAAACATCAATCCGTTGGAGAGGTTGCCGTTGTGCGGTATCGCCAGCATGCGCCCGCCGGTCAGCTTCTCGTAGCCGGCCATCCAGGCCCACAGTTCCTCGGGGTCGGTGGTGTCGTAGTTGGACAGGGGAATGACCTGGTCGGCGCGCTGCTTGCCGTCCCTGAAAATAACATTGCGGTGAAGGTTGTTGCCGCCCGGGCTGGACGTCCACTCGAAGCCGATGAGTGCGGAAAACACGCCGGGCTGGTTGTATTCCTCGGCGGCACTTGTCAGCTTCTCCCACGCGGAGCGGGTCAGCGCGTCGTTGCCTGCCAGCGGGTCCTTGCGCGTGGCCATACCCTGGCCCCAGAGCGTATAGGCTTCGCCGTACTTGCCGGCGTAGACGAGTTCGGAGATCTTGCGTCCGAAGTCGGTTTTCAGCAGTTCGGGATTGCGCTCGGCGATCATCGGCGCCAGCCCCATGTTCTCCGAGTGATCCGAGACAACGATGAAATCCAGCGGGCGTTGCAGCTGGGCGCGTACCCCGTTGCTGGCGACCACCATTTCCCCGCGGGCGAAGCGATAGGCCTCGGCGGGGCCGAGGATATCGCCGATCATCCCGGCGTCGGTGGAGTAGGCGGTATGCACGTGGGTGTCACCCCAGAATACCTGCTGCGGATACCCGCGATTGAGGTAGGGCGAATACTCCGCCTGGCCGAGATGGTTGGCGCTGTCGGGTTGTTCACCGTAGCCGGCGTAATCCTGGGCGCTTACAGACGCTGTTGCGGTGAGCAGCAATGCGGCCAAGGTCTGTGTCATCTGGGTATTCATGTGCGATTCCCTTAGAAGGTCCAGGTCAGGCCGGCGCTGAAGCCGTATTGCTGGACGTCATAGACATAACCGTCATCGTCGTAGTCGACATCGAGAACGCGATAGCCGAGGGTTGTTCCAATGCTGTCCGTCCACTGGTAGCCCAGGTTGAACGAGGCGTCGTAGAAGATATCGGAGCCGATGCCGAGCCCGCCCATACCCAGCCAGCCGACCAGGTAGAATTTTGTATCACCCAGCGGTGTGCGACCCTTGAGCCCGACCATGGGGTCGATCCAGTCCTCGGAATTCTCGATGCGCTTGCCGGCCAGGAAGCCCAGGCCACCGCCGAATTTCAGCGTGGTGTCGACGTCCCAGTAGCGCGCGCCGGCGAACAGGTCCAGCACGCTCTGGTTCGCGTTGTACAACTCGTAGGTATAGGCCAGCGACAGCCTGGTGTCCTTGGTGATGCTGCGCAGGGTGAGGTCGAGTTCCTTTACCAGGTCTTCGTCCGAACGCGTATCCGTGTAGATGAAGTCCGCGAGGAAGCCGTGGCGACCCTGCTTGCCGCTGAAGATCAGCATGTAGCTGGCTTCGTTGTCGTCGAAGGCGTCGCTGGGGCTGATGTCGACCGGCACTTCTGGCAGCCCGGGCACCGTGGCGATATCGCCATCCAGGCCGGCGAACCACAGGTACGGGCTGAGGGAGAAATCCCAGCCGTCGCTCGCGGGGGCGGGGGCGGCGACAAACGCCGCTGGGGTCAGTGCGGTGAAAAGCGCTATGGCTGTCGATTTTTTCATTGCGGTATTCCTCGGCAGGGTGACGCCCTAGTTGGCACCCGTTGCGTCTACTTTGGTCAGCGGGGGTATTTTCCAGCTGCCGTCCAGGGCCTCCGGCTTCGGCCAGTACAGGCGCATCACCACGGAGAACGGTCCCGCGGGGGCCGGCAGCCAGTTCGGCTCCTTGTCCTTGCCCGGTGAATCGTGCTGGACGTACAGCGTGATACCGCCTTCGGCGTCGCGCACGAAGTCCGGCAACATGGGCGAGTTAACCAGGTAGCGGTCGATCGGGTTGGCCACCAGCAGGCTGGCGGGTTGCTCGTACATGGTCAGTGACCAGAACGAGTTGACCGGGGGTAACTGGCCCGGCGCGAAATACAGGGTGTAGCGATTGGCGCCGTCGAGCTTTTCGCCGTTGGCATCCACGTAGTAGCTGGGATAGATCGCCTCGGCCGCGCTGTGTCCCCAGATGCCGAGTACGGCGCCGGCCATGCGGTAGGGATAGTTGTTCTGCAGGTAGTCCCGGGTGCCGAAAATATCGCCCGAACCGACTTCACCGCGTTCTGCGCGCTGCTTGAGTTGCGCGAAGTCCTCCCAGGCGTCCGCGATACCCTGGGCGATGGCGGCCTGGATGTCCGGGGAAAATGCGTCCCAGTCGAAAGCCTTGCCGGCGCCGATGTCCAGTTTGGCGAAGCGCTGCATCAGTGCTTTTTCGGTGGGGTGGGTGGGACAAAACTGCAGGACAAAGTTCAACTGCTGGAAAACCGCGGGGGATTTGGTGATCTCGTCGCGCGTCAGCGGGGGGATGAATGCAATTTCCGGGGCGGCCGTTGGTGCCGGCTGGCCCAGGTACGCCGACAGCGGTTGCACCTTGTACTGCGCCTGGATGGCTTTGACATTGTCCATATCATCGGGACTGAACAACTGGGTCCGGTACACCGCGGTGACCAGTTCGGTCTCGGCGCGAATCACCTGGGTAATGCCCGGCGGAACCGTGCCCTGCCAGCCGGGCCCGGCCACCAGGAACTGGCCGCCGTCGTTGCCCGTGGTGCGACTGCCGATGTAGTCGAAGTTGTGGGTGTACAGGTCGATCAGCTGGATATTGAAGTAGCGCTCCTTCTCTATCGGCGGCACGGTCAGTACCAGCGGTTCAGTGCGCAGGTCCAGTCCGAGCCAGCTGTAGGGCGTATCGGAGTTGGGGGTCTGCACCGCCCGGTCCTCGGGCGTGTAGACCCGGGCGATATTTTTGAGCTGGTTCCAGGGGGTCTTGTACTCCGGGTTGGCGCGGTCCACGAACGAGCCGTAGATAATGCGGTAGTTGTCGACCATGGGGTTGGCGTAGGTGTAGGCCTCCCTGGCGATGGCGCGAGCTTCCTCCGCTGAAACATCGGCGTTCGCCTGTGCGGATTGGAACAGCAGCGCCGTGAACAGTGCGAACACGGCACCGGCAGCCCGGGTGTTGAGATTCATACGCATCGTGTTATCTCCTCTCAGTTGGCCGGTTGCGGTTTGGGGAACTGCCATTCGCCGTCGAGAATCTCCTGTCGCGGCTTGTACATGCGCACCGCATAGTTCCAGCCCGGTGAGATGGGAATGCAGTTCACCGGGTTGCTGTCACAGCCGCCGAAACGGATGGTGTAGGAACCGTCGTCGTTTTGCCCGGCCGAGGAATTGTTATAGCTGTTGACGCCCAGTGCGTTGTCATCCAGGTAGCCGTCGGCGTTGTACACGGTGATCGACCAGAAAGCATCGACCGGCACGTCCTTGACCGTCAACTCGTAGGTTGTGGTGCCATCATTTTTGCTGACGCTGTCCACGAGGTAGGAAGCGGCGCTCTTGGGCAGTCCGCCCCATCCGGCCGCGGCGCCGACCAGGTAGTCCACGGGACGCACATCTTCCTTGCGACCAAACGCGTAGGACGGGTCGAAGCCGAGGACGGCCAGGTCGTTCAGTGCCTTGCGGGCGGCTGTGAGGTTGTCGGTGTTCCAGTCGGGGGCCTCGAAGGGGCCCTCGCCGCCGCCAATGACTTGAATCTTGTCCTGGGCCGCGTGGGCCTTGTCCAGGTCGGCCGGGTCGCCGGCATTGTAGTAGGTGCGAAAGGTCGCGTAGGCGAAGCGCGTGCCCACGCTATCCTCGGTGAGCTCATAAGTGCCCGGCTCATCCTCGACAAACATGTAGTGGTCCTGGCTGATGACGTGCAGGGACATGTAGCGGCCGCCGATTTCCGGTAGCGTGATTTTCACCGGCCTGGAGAGGTCCATGATCAACGCCGAGTAGAGGGTATCCTGGTTCATGCGGATCACCGGCTGGTTGTCCGGTGTGGTGGGTTTGCGCATGTGAAACAGTTTTCCCACCTGTATGTGGAACGTCTTCATGTTGGCGCGGAACATGGTGTCGCTCTCCGCGCGCACGAAGTTCTGGACGTTGACCGGCACGTCTGCCGAGGTGGCACCGGCCCCGGTCAGGACTGCCAGGCCCAGCGCGCTGCGCAGGACGATGGATTTGCTGTGCTGCAGTTGCGGTCTTTTCATGATTCTCTCCATTGCGTTGCAGTTGCCATCGGGCGCTACCAGGGCAGCGCCACGACCGGGGATACGTTGAACCGAAGCTGGTAGTCGGGCCCGAAATCGTCCGGCGACGCCACGTAATGCCAGTACTGGACGCCGAACTTCCACGGGCGGCCCCCGAGCAACAGGGTACGGGACACGCCGATACCGAGCGGGAAGCTCAGCTTGTTGTCGCCATTGCGCGCTTCATGATTGTAGGAGAACGTTGGCGTACCGTTGATCTGCCAGCCGCCGCCCAGGTTGAAGGCGTAGAAGTACTGCCCGCCGGTCACGTTGGTGTCGTAGTCGTCCTCGCCCGCGATATCCCACTGGTGGGTGAGCAGCACGCCAACAACGCCCCAGGGGCGGGTCATGGCCAGGGCTACCTCCGGCCCCAGCAGCCACTGGTCGCGGCCGGCGAGGTCGTCGGTCGCGGTAGGCAGGGTGCCGACCACGCCGCCGAGCACGACGTAGCCGCCGGGCAGGGTCTTGCCCAGGGCCAGGTCGAAGCCGATATCGCCCAGTTGCCAGTCGACGCTGTCGAATTCCCCGATGCCCGCCGGTACGTCCTGCTCGATGACCACCGGGATTGCCGGCCGGAAGAATACGTTGGTGGTGTCGTCCAGCGGGTAGGGCAGTGACGGCTGGAACAACAGGCGCCAGCTCTCCTGGCCGCCAGCGCCGGGCAGGTCGCCCTGGTAGGCGGTGTAGTCCAGATTCAGGTTCAGCGTGCCCATGGCGGTGTTGGGGTTGGACAGTTCCGCCGCGATTTCTGCCGCCGAGGGGCTGCCCAGGCTGCCGTCACCTGCAACGCTCGCCTCGGCAACCTGTCCGGCGAAGAGTTGGAAATAGGTGTATTCACCGTCGCGGGTATCGCGCACGCGGTAGCGGTTGGCGTTCGCCGCGTCGCGCTCGAAGCTGAAACAGTTGGTCTCCTGTGCGGAGGAGTAGCAGACCTGGTTCTCGCCCTCCACCCGCCAACTGCGCTGGAACACCTCGCCCCAGGCTTCGATGCTGGCGCTGCCGTCGGCGGCGTAGTGGCCGACGGCGGAATGCCCCTGTCCGAGGTCGATACGTGCGGTGGCGCCGCTGACCAGTGCCTGCAATGTTTCGCGACCTTCGACAGGTATCCACTGTTCGGCATTCGCGCGCGGCGCGGCGACTGCAACCAGCAGGCTCATAAGTATGGGCACTACCCGCTTCTGGTCGCGGTTTTCCCTGGGCTTCACTGTGTGTCTCCCGAATTCGTGACCGGCGATGTCATGCTGCGCGCTTTAATCGCCGGAATCATGGATCTGGGTCAAGGTGCTGCACACAACGCTCAGCAGGTCACTTAGAAGCGCCGAAGCAGGGCGACGGTAACTGCGGCTACCGACGAGTCGTAGAAATCGAGCTTGTGCTCTTCCTCGAAGTAGGCCGCCGTGACATTCAGTGTCCACGGCTTCCAGCCGAAGGGGGCGGTGTAGAACGCGGTAGTGGAAATGCCGTAGCGCTCAGCGCTGTCCCGCGATCCGTACACCGGGTTGATCCGGCCATAGTCGAAGTTTTGGTAGAGGCCGTTGAAAACCCAGCGCCAGCGCTGGTTGTGGGTGTAGATATAGTTGAGGGAATAGCCGTAGCCGTCGTTGGCCATGGCGCCGCCGTCGAGGTCTGCATCGCGGTAGTGCAGGCGCGGTGTGAGGATGTGCCGGCTACTGGCGAGGTGAAATTCATAGCTGACCTGCAGGTTGTGGAGGTCGCCATTGCGGTCCAGCAGGTCTCGCTGCTGCTTGCTGAAGCCGAGCGCCTCGCCGCTGCGTTCCGTGTCGATCTCTACGCTTTTGCTGGTGTACTGCAGGGTCAGCCCGGTATTGAAGATGCGATCCCAACTGATGCGATAGCCGAGGCTGCTGCTCTCGGTGTCCTTGCGTTTCTCATTCAGCTGGTAGGGGTCTTCCCAGACATCAGCGGACAGGCTGGTGTTTACCAGGGCCGCGCCGAGGATGCCGGCGCCGCCGATATCCTGGCGTACGCCCGCGAGCGCGGAGAGGTCGAAGGTCAGGAAATCTTCCAGCAGGTTGCCGAGGTACAACTGGGTGCGGGTTTCGGCGAAGGTGTAGGACAACTCGAAGTTGAGCATGGGGATGACTGCGCTATCGCTGTCTGGCGAGCTGTCGATGTCATCGGTGTAGGCGTCGCCGACATCCACGATACCGCTGGCGAGTCCCGCGAGCAGGTTGCTCTCGAACTCGATGCCACCGGCACCGACGTTGACGTAGCCACTGAAGCCGCTCTTGTCCGGAATAATGGTTACCGCCTGCGCGGGTGTGCCGAACAGCAGGGCGCAACCGCCCAGCACCGATACGCGAGCCAGGCCGGCGATCGAATGGAAGTGAGTAGTCATGCCTGAGTGTCCCCGGTGAGTCTGGCGCCGACCCTGTCGTCGCGCTGAAGCCATAGAACCTTGCGAAGGTACTGAATCGTGCATTCCTCCGGGACCTGCCTGGACATGCGAGTCAACGTTCAAGAAAACTGCCTGTCCTGGGCTGGCGCCCGGTCAGCAATTCACGGCAACTGGCAATCGACGCAATCCTTCAGTTTTATGCAGGTTCTGGCGGTTTCGTCGTTCCCGTTTTTCCAGTCCAGGTACCGTCTGATTTTTAAGCACGAGAAGTGTAGGGATTTGGGGAGCGCGCGGCCTGTCATTTCGCGCCATACCCCGTCAGTGTCAAAAAACTTTTCTGCGCTGGACATGATTTTCCGGCTCAAGCCGCGGGAAGCTCCAGTGCGGGGATTATTGTGAAGAAAGTATTAAATTTTCATGACGAAACTTCGGGGGTAGGTCCCGGGAGTGATGGCGCTGCCGGCGAATGCCTGGTCGGAGGGGCGTCCGGAGGTTGGTCAAGCCCTGCCCAGCGCCGTGCGGAAGCACTGCGGGGAAAGTCCGTTTGCCTTGCGAAAGGCGCGGGTAAAATTGGACGCGTCGGTGTAGCCCAGGTCCAGGGCAATCTCGATGATTGGCTTGTCCGTGGTGCGCAGGCATTCCATCGCCATTTCCCGGCGCACCGCCAGCAGCAAACCGGAGAAACAGACATCGCGCTGTTCCAGCGAGCGCTGCAGGGTGCGCCGGCTGAGGTTCAGGCATTCGGCGACCAGGTCGACGGCGAGGTCCGGCCTGGCTATCAGCTCGACGATCTGTGTGCGGACGCAGTCGACGAGATCCCCGCTCAGCTGGCGTGTGCTGTTTCCTGGTGAAAGCTTCCTGGGGTCGTTGTCGTCGCAGGGCAGCCCCAGCTTGAGAATATCCACAGGGATGTCGATCCAGCTGCCCAGTCCGCATTGCTCCAACCGGGTGCCGGCAAACAGGTCCGATTCGGGGATGGCGACAAATTGACCCAACGGCAGGCTGATTGCAGGCGGGCACCAGTTGCGGCCCGCCGCCTGGCGGCAGCGATTGATGATGACGGCGAGGATCTCCAGGTGCGACTGGTACTGGCCGGTTTCCGGGCCGACGCTCCAGCCGACCTGGATGCGCCAGGTGTCCGCGCCGGTGACGATACCCAGGCTCTGTCCATTGGTCAGCAGGTTGTAGAGCCGCACGCCCTCGATCAGGTAGTCGCCGACCGTCGGCATGCAGTGCATGATGCGGCCATAGTCGCCGAGCACTGCCAGCGGTGCGGCCTGGCCTACCGTCAGGCCAAAATGCCTGTCATTCGCTGCCTGACAGGCCCTGTCGACGAAGGCGAACGCCTTCTCCACGCTGAGCAGTGCGTTCGGATACTGCAGGATATCCCCCGGCAGCCCGCTGTCCATGCTGACCTGCCTGGCGTCGATCCCGCGTTTATCGAGCTCATGGATATAGGGAGCCAGCGCGACGACTCTTGCGACACGCAGGGTCTGCTTGTGTATGACTGGATTCATCCTGCCCATCTCCATGGCCGTGGCAGCTATCGCACCGGCGCGGCACAGTCCGGCCCCGGCGAGGGGCGCGTGAAGCGGGTGGCCTGGCGCGCAATGACAGGCGAAGCACAAGGATCATAAGACATTTGTCTTATGGCGCGCTACCTGGCCCGGTGCACTACCTGTTTCGGTGCGCTAGCAGGACGGGGCTGGCGGTCTTCTCGAGGGATTCGGAGGGTGTCGAGCGAGTACAGCGGACGCCAGCGTGGCCGGCGGGGGCGGCCCTGGATGGCCGGGTCTGAATCGCGCGAGGACCCGAGGGCCCCCGCGCGCGTCGCAACAGTGAATCAGCGCTCAATGGACGGGCAGTAGCTGAGGAGGGCGTCGTCACCTGCCGCGATGATGTCCCCGGGCGCTGCGCCCTGGTGGATCATCGCTTCGGGCGGGCAGGGATAGTCCTCGTAGGCAATCACCTGGATACTCGCCGACTCGCAGAAGTTGAACAGCTGGGCAGTGGGATCGTAGCCGTCGCCGCGACTGGGGTTGATGGACTCCGTCGCGCCGCTGCACGCGCTGCTCTCGACGCTGACGGTCACACTGGTGGCACGGGTCTCCTGCACGCCGAGGCCGCCGATGGCCACGCCGCTGCCCAGCACCACCAGGCTCAGCATTTTTTGCGCGACGCCTTTCTGGCGCAGGAAGCGCAACGCGACCACTGCCAGCAGCAGGCCGAGCGCGATCATCAGGCTGGCGCTCATGGTCGGTACGGCGGTGGCGCCGGCGCCGGCGGTGGCAACCGGTCCGACCACCACCATGGGGGCGGCACTGCCGGCAAAGACGATGGAAGGCATGGCCAGGAACGCGCCGGCCACTGACGCGACGAGGCCGCGATGCTGTTTTTTCATTCGAATTGTCTCCGTGCATGGGTGTGAAGCTGACAAACGCAGCCGCAGCCAAAAATAATACCCGTAAGTACACGGCGAGTGAAGCGGGTCGGGTGTAGCGCCGGCAATTCATGCGGCTTGTGGCCGTGCGTCGCGCCCGGTATTGTCTTGTGCCATTCCAATCACAGGACTGGCTGAAACTGCAATGGCGTCTGTTGGCGAAACCCCGGACAACCTCGTCTACGTATTTACCGCTATTGCGTTCGCCGGCGTGATGGCCCTGGAATCCCTGTTGCCGCGACGTGAACTGGCCGCGGGTCTGGCCAATCGCTGGCTCAGCAACTTCGGCATCGGCGCACTCAACTGGTACCTGACCACAGTGCTTGGCACCTGGGTGCTGATCTGGCTGTCGCAGTGGGCGGCCCTGCACCAACTGGGCCTGCTGAACCGGATTGGCGCGCCGCACTGGCTGGGTTTCCTGTTGCTGCTTCTCTCTACCCAGTTGGTCAGCTACTGGTTGCACCGCGCGTTTCACGAGGTGCGCTGGCTGTGGCCGATTCACGCCGTGCACCACTCGGATGTCGATGTCGATGTTTCCACCAGCTACCGGCATCACCCGCTGGAGCCGCTGATCTCGCTGCCGATAACGGCACCGCTGGTCATCGCCCTCGGGGTATCGATGGAGGCGGCGCTGGCCTACCGCGTGTTCGCAGTAGCGGCCACGCTGTTGAGTCACAGCAATGTCTATATACCCAGGCGTGCCGACAGGGTTCTGCGCTACCTGTTGCTGACGCCCGACTATCACCGCCTGCACCACTGCTCGGACCCGCAGTACACCAACAGCAATTACGGCAGCCTGGTGCCCTGGTTCGACTACCTGTTCGGCACGGCGCGACAGCGCCCGTTCGACGAGCAGGCGAGCATGGAACTCGGGCTGGAATACCTGCGTGAACCGCGCGATTCGCGGCTGGACCAGTTGTTGCTGACCCCCCTGCACATGCGACAGCCCTGATCATCTTGTTCTATGCTGTTGGGATAAAACACGCGTCCGGCAGTAGCAATCTTTTCTAATGAGGAAGCGCCATGAAACTCGCCATACTGTCCTGCAGCCCCAACGCCTACAGCACCCGTCGCCTGAAGGAGGCGGCGCTGCAGCGCGAGCACGAGGTCAAGGTGCTCAACACGCTGAAGTTTGCGATCGACCTCGAGCGCGGCAGCCCTGACCTCTACTACCGGCAGAAACAGCTCAGCCACTACGACGCGGTGCTGCCGCGTATCGGCGCGTCTATCACCTATTACGGCACAGCCGTGGTACGGCAGTTCCAGGAGATGGACGTGTTCTGCGCCAACACCGCACACGGTATCGCGAATTCACGGGACAAGCTGCGCAGCCTGCAGATTCTCAGTCGCCACGGTATCGGCATCCCCCGCACTACCTTCGTGCGCGACAAGAAGGACGTGTTGCCCGCCATCGAACGGGTCGGCGGCGCACCGGTCATCATCAAGCTGATCGAGGGCACCCAGGGTATCGGCGTGCTGCTCGCGGAAACCGTGAAGGCCGCCGAGTCGATCATCGAGTTGCTGCAGAGCCAGAAGCAGAACGTGCTGATCCAGAAGTTCGTGGCCGAGAGCAAGGGCAAGGATATACGCGCCTTCGTGGTCGGCGACCGCGTGGTCGCGGCCATGCGCCGGGTCGCCCAGGGCCAGGAGTTTCGCAGCAATGTGCACCGTGGCGGCGTCGCCGAACCGGTGGAGCTCGACGAGTCCTACGTGGAGACTGCCGTGCGCTGTACGCAGATCATGGGCCTGCGCGTGGCCGGCGTCGATATGCTGGAGAGCAAGACCGGGCCGCAGGTCATGGAAGTGAACTCCTCGCCCGGTCTGGAAGGTATCGAGAGCGCGACCGGACTCGACGTGGCCGGTGCCGTCATCGACTATATCGCGGCGCAGGTGGACTTCCCGGAGATCGACGTGCGCCAGCGCCTCACCGTTAGCAAGGGCTATGGCGTCAGCGAGATCTACGTACCCGAGGGGTCGAAGTTCATCGGCCAGACCATCATCGATACCGGCCTGCTGGAAAAGGACATCAACGTGCTCACCCTGTACCGCGGCTCCAAGGTCATCCCCAATCCGCGCCGCGACCGGGTGCTGGAAAGCGGCGACAAGCTGCTGTGCTTCGGCAAGCTAGAATCCATGCGCGGCATGGTGCCGGCCCGCGCCCGCCGCCGGCGCCAACCCTCGGTGATCCAGCTCGAGGGCTGAACCGGGGCGGGCGTTACCCCGGGGGTCTCCAGTCTGGGAAGGGCGGCGCGTCCGCGTTAAAGCGCCGGCCAGCGGCGGCCTATCCCGGCTGTCGACCTAATTGAAACGAAAGGGGTGCTATTAATCCGGCAATGCTGTATAACGTCGCGTACAGCAATAAGATCGAAGCCCGGAGCAGTTTGCATGAGCGCGCAGTGCGAGCCCACCGACATCCCACCCATCGGGGAGATCGATGTCCCCGCCATTCTCGAGAAGTACGCCCAGGAGCGCGAGCGGCGCCTGCGCCCCGAGGGCCAGGGCCAGTACCGTGAGCCGGCCGGCGCCTTCGCCGATATCTGCGAGGCCGACCCGCACACGCCGGTAACGCCGCGCGATTCGCTCAGCGAGGACATCGATGTCGCCGTGCTCGGCGGCGGATTCGCGGGCGTGCTCGCGGGCTACCATCTGCGCAAGGCCGGCGTGAGCACCTTCCGCACCATAGACCACGCCGGTGACTTCGGCGGCTGCTGGTACTGGAACCGCTACCCGGGGGTGGAGTGCGACAACGTCTCCTATGTCTATTTCCCGCTGCTCGAGGAAATGGGCTACATGCCCAGCAAGAAGTTCGCACCGGGCTATGAGATTCGCGAGTACATCCAGAGCATTGCCCGCAAGTACGGCCTGTATGACAGCGCGCTGTTCCACACCCAGGTCACGGCCCTGCGCTGGGACGAGTCGATCGCGCGCTGGCGCCTGTCCACCAATCGCGGCGACGAGATCCGCGCGCGCTTCGTGGTGATGGGTGTGGGGCCGCTGAACAAGCCCAAGCTGCCGAACATTCCCGGGCTGGACAAGTTCCGGGGCAAGATCTTCCACAGCTCGCGCTGGGACTACGACTATAGTGGCGGCAGCCAGGAACAGCCGCACCTGGACCGGCTCGCCGACCAGCGTATCGCGGTAGTCGGCACCGGCGCCTCGGCGGTACAGATCGTGCCCTACCTGGGGCGCTACGCCAGCCAGTTGTACGTCATTCAGCGCACGCCCTCCAGCGTGGACGCGCGCGACAATACCGAGACCGACCCGGACTGGGCCGCGTCGCTGGAGCCGGGCTGGCACCAGCGCATGCTGCGCAATTTCCAGGCCGGGCTGTGGCATGGCCTGGCCCGCGACGAACCGGACCAGATCTGCGATATCTGGACCGAGATCAACCGCAACATTCGCCACGAGCGGGAGCAGGCCGGCTGGCCGGAGCTGTCGGTGGAAGACCTGCTGCAACTGCGCAGCGACCACGACCACCGCACCATGGAGCGCCTGCGGCGCCGGGTCGACAGTATCGTCGAGGACCGCGATACCGCCGAACGCCTCAAGCCCTATTACCGCTTCCTGTGCAAGCGGCCCTGCTCCAACGACTTTTACTACCCAACCTTCAACCGGCCCAACGTGGAGCTGCTGGACGTCTCGGCCACGCGCGGTATCGAGGCGCTGACCGAGAACGGTTTTATCCACGAGGGCAGGGAATACCCGGTGGACTGCATCATCCTCGCCAGCGGTTACGAGCAGACCAGCGAGCTGAAAAAACGCTGGGCCTTCGAGGCGGTGGAGGGCAGTGACGGCCAGTCCATCTACGATTACTGGCAAAACGGCTACCAGACCCTGCACGGCATGAGCAGCCATGGTTTTCCCAACCAGTTCTACATCGGCTTTATCCAGGGCGCGGTACACGCATCGACCACCGAGACCTGGAACCGCCAGGCGGAGCATATCGCCTACCTCATCAGCCAGGGCCTGGCGCGCGGCGCCACGCGCATGGAGCCGACAACCCAGGCGCAGGCGGGCTGGGTCAAGCACCTGCACGATACCGAGATCGACGTCGAGACCTTCCAGCGCCAGTGCACACCCGGTTACTACAATAACGAGGGCGGTGAGGAGTTCCGTTACTTCCTCGGCGAGGCCTATGGGCCAGGCCCCTACGCGTTCTGGGACATGCTGGAGGCCTGGCGCGCCGACGGGCAGCTGGATGGTTTCAGCGTGAGCTGACGCCCCGGCTGTTCGCTGTATGGCTGCGCTGCCCTGGCATTGCAATAACCGGCCGCCCGGCTTTGCAATAAATCGTCGCCTGACTTCACCATAACCAGAAAACGAGTCCGCCATGCACCCCAGATACCCGAAGGTTTTTTCCCCGATAAAACTCGGGCCGGTCGAGATACCCACGCGGTTTTTCTTCGCGCCCCACGGCAGCACCCTGAGCATCGGCACGCGGCCCTCGGATGACCTCGTGGCCTACAGCGCCGAGCGGGTGCGCGACGGCGGCTGCGGCCTGGTCATCGTGGCCCTGGTCTGCCACGAGCGCGGACGCACCCAGCAACCCTCGCCGCACCCGCCGGAGAACATCCCCGCGTTTCGCGCGCTGGCGGATGCCATCCACGACGCCGGTGGCAAGATTTTCGGGCAGCCGTTTTACTGGTGGGGCGGGCACGGCCGTTGGCAGACCTTCGCGCCACCTGGCCCGGCCTTCGGCCCCTCCTCGCGGCAGCTTGGCTTCGGCGGCGGCACCGTCGCCACCCACGCCATGAGCCGGCAGGAGATTGCGCTGATGCACGAGGCCATGCGCCAGTCCGCCGCCAACCTGCGCGAGGCGGGCTTCGACGGCATCCTGCTGCACGGCTCCCACGCCAGCCTGATCGAGCAGTTTGTCTCGCCCTATTTCAACCAGCGCACGGACGAGTACGGCGGCAGCCTGGAAAACCGCATGCGTTTCGCCGTGGAAACCCTGCAGGCGGCGCGCGCCGGTGCCGGGCCGGACATGGCGGTGGGCATGCGCATGAACTGCGACGAGCAGATCGATGGCGGCTATACCACCGATACCGCGGGCGAGGTGCTCGGC
Organism: Mangrovimicrobium sediminis; assembly: GCF_004745945.1. GTDB lineage: Bacteria > Pseudomonadota > Gammaproteobacteria > Pseudomonadales > Halieaceae > Mangrovimicrobium > Mangrovimicrobium sediminis. Next base: position 406,435 of record NZ_SRLE01000005.1, read on the forward strand.
GCCCTGTGTGCGCAGGGGCTGCTCGACTACATCGACCTCGATGTCGGTCTCGAGCCGCAGCAGTTCTTTCACGGCATGCCCACCGGTTTCGAGCGCAAGCACTACTACCGGCCCTTCGTCGAGAAGGTGCGCGCCGCCGCCGGTGACATACCGGTACTCAGCGTATTGGGGCGCATCACCGACCTCGGCGAGGCGGAGGAGGCCATCGCCTCCGGCACCATCGACATGGCCGGTGCCGCGCGGCAGCTGATCGCCGAGCCGCGCTTCGTGCAGAACGCGCGGGCCGGCAATGAGTCGCTCAGCCGCACCTGCATCGCCTGCAACTGGTGTACTGCGGCATTGGGCGACGGTGCCCAGGGCTGCGCCATCAACCCCGCCAGCTACCGTGAGCGCCTGTGGGGAGTGGAAACCTTTGCTGCGGCTGCACAGTCCGCAAAGGTCGTGGTGGTCGGCGGCGGTCCCGGCGGGCTGGAAGCGGCGCGCGTCGCCGCACTCAAGGGTCACAGCGTCGTGCTGTTCGAAGCGCGCGAGACCCTGGGTGGTGCGCTGGCACTGTGGGGCTCCCTGCCCGGGCGCGAGCACTACGGCTCGGCCATCGACTGGTGGGTGGCGGAACTGGAGCGGCTGGGGGTGGACGTGCGCACCGGACAGCTGGTCGCCGCACAGGACATTCTCGCCGAACAGCCCGACGCGGTGATTGTCGCCACTGGTGCGCTGTACAGCGAGGGCGGCCGCAGCTTCACCCGCGACGCGGACATTCCAGGCAGTGAGCAGGCCCATGTCTACCGGCCGGAGGACATCCTGCTGCGCGGCGCGCGTCCGCGGGGCAGGGTAGTGGTGGTCGATGGCGAGGGCTACCACGCCGGTGTCGGCATCGCCGAAATGCTCGCTGCACAGGGTTGCGAGTTGCAACTGGTGTCGCCCGGCTATTCGCCGGTGGCGCCGCGCCTGACCAACAACTGGGAAGAGCGCTACGTGGTAAAGCGGCTGAAGGAGGCGGGTGTACGCCTGCGCCCGAGCACCTGGCTGCGCCGCATCGAGGTCGACAGCGCGACGCTCTACGACCTGCACACGGGCGTCGAGACTCCCGAGCAAATCGACGCCGTGGTGCTCGCCACCGGCCGCGTACCCCAGGACAGCCTGGCGCGGGAACTCGAGGGACGGGTGGCGCAGTTGTTCACCATCGGCGACGCCCTGGCGCCGCGCATGTTCGCGGCGGCGCCCTACGAGGGGCAGAAATTCGCGCGGCTGATCGGCGAGGAGGGCGCGCCGGTCTCGGTTGCCGAGGTGTGGTTCGCACCGGATGCGCCGGAGACCGCGATGCTGCCGGCGGATATGCAGCGCCCCTGAGCCGCCCCGGCGCGCACCCGGGCGCGCCATTGCCAGCCTTCGCGCGGGTCGCTAACCTGAGCGCCGTCTTTGGATGGAGCTACAGGTTAAGGCACTAGGGTGATCCTGGAACGTGAGGAGGAGTTGCGCTCGCTGGCGACAGCCTTTGCGTCGGTGACGGCCGCGGGGGGGCAGATCGCCCTGGTCTGCGGCGAGGCGGGGATCGGCAAATCCTCGTTGATCGCGGCGTTCCTCGACAGCCTGCAGGCGCCACACCGCCAGGCCACCGGCTATTGTGACCCGCTGACCACTCCGCGACCGCTGGGGCCCCTGCGCGATATCGGCGCGCGCCTGCTCGGGCCGGATAGCGGCGGCGCCGACGACACCCGCTACTTCGACGATCTCATCTACACGCTCGCCGCCGCCCGCCAGCCGGTAGTGCTGGTGATCGAGGACCTGCACTGGGCGGACGAGCGCACCCTGGACTGGCTGCGCTTTATCGGCCGGCGTATCACCACCCTGCCATTACTGCTTATCTGCAGTTTTCGCGATGACGAGGTGGATGCGGCGCACCCGCTGCGCGCCGCCCTCGGCCTCATGCCCGGCGAGCGCAAACGCCAGCTGACGCTCGCGCCGCTGTCCCTGGACGCGATCCGCCAGCTCGCCCCCGGGCCCGGCCTGGCACCGCGCCGCCTATTGCAGGTGACCGCCGGCAACCCGTTTTTTGTTGCCGAACTGCTGGCCCAGCGCGATGCGCTGGACCAGGTGCCGCACTCGGTGGCGGATGCCATTCACACGCGCCTCAGCGGCCTGCCCGGCAACGCCGTGGCGCTGCTGGAATACGCGGCCTGCTGGCCGGGCGCGGTTCCGGCCGAGCTGTTGCAGGAACTGCCTATCGATGCTGTCGATGACGCGCTGGCAGACGCCCTGCGCCACAAGCTGTTGGTGGTGAACGACGGCAGGTTGGCCTTTCGCCATGAACTGGTGCAGCGCGCGATCTACGACAGGTTGCTCGCGCCGCAGCGCCAGCGGGCGCACGCGTTGTTCCTCGAAGCCCTGGTGCGCGGCGGCCAGGCGGACCAGCTGCCGGACCTGGTGGTACACCACGCCCAGGGCGCGAACGACGAGCAGCTGTTGTTGCGCTACGCACCGCTGGCCGCCGGGCAGGCGGCGGGTTTCGGCGCGCATCGCGAGGCGGCCGAATTCCTCGCCCACGCGGTGCGCCTGGCGGATGCGCTGCCCGCAGCGCAGGCCGCCGCCATTTTTGAGAACTGGGCCTACGAGGCCGGTCTGTCCCAGGCTATCGATGCCGAGGTGATCGCGGCGCGGGAAAAGGCGGTGGCCCTGTGGCGGGAGGTCGACTGCCCGGCCCGCGAGGGGGAGAACCTGTTCTGGTTGTCGCGCCTGCACTGGTACCGCGGCGAGGCGGAACAGGCCCAGCACTACATCGAGGCGGCCATCGGCGTGCTCGAACGCGGTGAGGTATCCGCCGCCCGCGGCAAGGCCTACGCCCTGCGTGCGCAGTTCTTCATGCTGCAGGACATCATGGGCGAGGCGGTAGAGTGGGGTGAGCGCGCGCTGGCCATCGCCGGCGAGACCGGCGACTCCGAACTGCGCGTGCATGCACTGAACACGGTCGGATCGGCGCGGCTGTTTCGCGGTGATACCCGGGGCGAGCCGCAGCTGCGTGAGAGTCTGGCGCTGTCGCTGCAACACGGCCTCCACGAGCAGGCGGCGCGGGTGTACACCAACCTGTCCGAGTGTTTGATCGAACTGCGCGACCTGGCGCAGGCGGAACAGGTGATCGAGGAGGGGATCGCCTTCGACACCGCCCACGACCTCGATGCCTGGACCTACTACCTGGTGGGCCGCAAGGCGCAGCTGCGCTTCGAGCAGGATCGCTACGACGAGGCGGCCACCATCGCCGGCGACGTGTTGGGCCGGGATAACCAGACCCTGCTGATGCGTATGCCGGCACTGATTATCCTGGCCCGCGCCGGCCTGCGTACCGGTAGCAGGGACTCGGCGGCGCGACTGATGCAGGCGCTGGAGGCCGCCGGCAAAATTGCCGAACCGCAGTACCTGGTGCCCCTGCGCGTCGCCGAAATCGAGCAGGCGGTGCTCTGCGGCACGCCCGCAGACGGCCGCGCGGCGCAGGCCTGGCTGGCCGGGCTGGACCCGCAGCTGCTGAGTCCGCGCAAGCGCGCCGAGGCCCTGTTCTGGGCCGAACTCGCCGGGCTCAATACAGGGCCGGTCGCAACCGCCGACCTGCCGCGAGCCTTTGCGCTGTTTTTCGCCGGTGATGCGGTGGCCGCCAGCGCAGCCTTCGAGGACGAATCCTCCGTCTACCTGGCGGCCTGGGCCCTGGTGCACGAAGGCGGGGCGGCGTCCTTGCAGCGTGCGGACCAGCTGTTCGAGCAGGCCGGCGCCCTGGCCGCCCGGCGCTGCCTGCGCGCACGGCTCGACGGATCACCCGCCGCCGCCCGCCTGGCGCCGATGAAACGCGGCCCCTACCGCGCGGCGCGCAAACACCCCAGCGGCCTCACCGGCAAGGAGCAGATCGTGCTCGGCCACCTGGTGCAGGGCAGCAGCAACGCCGCCATCGCCGCGGCGATGGGGCGCTCGCAGCGGACTGTCGAGAAGCACGTGTCGTCCATTCTCGCCAAGCTGCAGGCGAAGAACCGCGTCGACCTGGCGCTGCGCATCAAGAGCGAACCGTGGCTGCTCGGCGGGAGCGAATCGTCCTGAAAATTGGGTAGTCGCAGCCCGAAAAATGCGTACTCGCACCCATGCCGGGCTCCCCGCTAACACTTATTCTTTGTGCCGGTATCGCGCCCCGGCGCGTGTGTTGCCCCACCCGGAACAAGGAATGGTATGCCCATGAAAAGGAACCGCCCGGCGCTGCTCACCACGGCCAGCGCGCAACTTTCCGCAAACTACCTCATTGGCCTTTGGACCCTGCTGGTAGCGCTGCTGGCGCCCGCAGCCAGCGCCGCCAACCCGGAACCGGAGTGGATCGACTGGGGCAAGCTGATCGCCGGCAACGATACTGACCTGTTCTACGCGCAGACCCCGGAGTGGGATACCAACCCCTGTGGTGTGCGTCCGGACCTGGTGGTGTTCGGCAGCGTGCCGCGCGGCGGCGGCGAGCCGGACAAGGACCAGGTCGAGACCGGCTGCGGCGCGGTGCAGCCCAACGCCATGGTTGCCGGCGACACCTACCTGTTCTATGTGCTGGACCCGCCGACGGACTCGCCGCAGGTGTATCGCATGCCGCTGACCGGCGGCGCCTCCGAGTGGGTGTCCTTCGCCTCCTACAATGCCATCGGCAAGGACGACGACTGGGTGTATTTCTTCAACGACTTCACCATCCAGCGTGTGCTGCAATCGGACCCCACGCAGCAGGAGTTCCTGGCCACCCACGTGCCGGTGGGGCCGGTCAACCGCATCGTCACCGACGACACCTATATGTACTGGACGGAGGGCAACGGTGATATAGAGGGCGCTGTGCGCGCCATGGCCAAGACCGGCGGCACCATCTTCACTGCCGCCTCTGGGCCCGCGGTGGAGGGCGCGCGCGACATCGCCGTCACCGAGGACTACGTCTACTGGACCGAGCTCGGCGGCCGCCTGCGCCGCGTGCTGAAAAGCGGCGGCAGCATCGACACGCTGTTCGACGGCGACGAACCGGTTTACTCGCTGGCCATCGACGGCGACCTCCTGGTGTTCGGCCGCGGCGGCACTGGCAACGACATCTGGCGCATGCCGGTGGACGGCGGCACACCAACGCTGATGGCCTTCGACCAGGCCTACCCCTACGACATGGTGCTTACCGACGGCTACGTGTACTGGGCCAACAGCCGCGTCCAGCGCCTGCCGGATACCGCCGAAGCGGATGGCGTGGACTACATGATCGACCGCATGGAAGTGACCCAGGCCATCCAGGACGGCTTCCATTCCGTGGGCATGGCCGCCGACAAACTCACCTACGTGCGGGTCTACCCGCGCGAGACGATCGCCGCGACCACCGCCAACGTGCGCGCACAACTGCACGGCACCCGCGACGGTGTCGCGCTGCCCGGCTCACCGCTGCAGCCGATCTCCGGCCTGCTGGACCCGGATATCGCCGGCGCCACCCGCGGCGATGCGCAGGGCACCTATGTTTTCGCCCTGCCGCCGCGCTGGGTGGACGAGAGCGTGTCCCTGCGCGCCGAGATCAACCCCGTGTACAACGGCACACGGCGCTTCGAACTCAACTACGCGAACAACTTCTTCCCGGTATTCGGCGAGCAGTTCGTCACCCTGGACCACCGCGGCGTGTGCCTGGCGACCTCGCCAGTCGCGGCGCTGGACGCCGGCGGCAGCGAGGTGGTGTACCAGCTCAATACCCCGGACTACTTCGAGCAACTCGAGCGGGCGGAGATGCTGACCCCCGGCATCCTGATCGTCGTTCCCATGAACAACGTCCTGTACAAGGGCGACGGCACGGCGTTCAACATCACCGTGGATGACGACCGCGGCGAGCTGATGTCGACGCTGGCGGCGCAGCTGGCGTTCTCCGACTCGCCCTTCGTCTGCGGCGAAAACCTCGCGATCATGACCGGGCTGGTCAGCAACGAGGCCGATACCTTCGATCCGGACAAGAACGGCAGTGGCTTCTCCTTCGCCGGCCAGGGCAACTCCGGCCTGCAGTCGAACTGGACCAAGATGCTCACCGGTACCGACCACGAGCCCTTCAACCAGCCGCGCGGCGCGGTCACCCTGGCCCACGAGATTGGCCACGTGCTGGGCCGGCCGCACACCGACTGCGGCGGGCCGGCGGGGCCGGGCCCGTTCCCGTATCCGCCCTGCCAGCTCGACGACGGGGCCGGGGAGGATAACCACTGGGGTTTCGACGGACTCACCCGGACGGCGATTCACCCCACCGACGGCCTGGCCGCCGACCTGCTGAGCTACAACTACAACCGCTGGCCCTCGGACTTCACCTGGACCGCCATGCTCGACGCCATGGATGCGGCAGGCGTCGCCGAGCGCACGGCAGCGCGCGCCGTGCCGGAGCTGCGCACCCGCGGTCTGCTGGCCCTCAACCTGCGACTGGAGCAGGGCCAGGTGCGGGCGCAGCCGGGCTTCATCCTCGACGAGGACGAACTGACCGGGCGCCAGAACGACATCCTGGTCACCAGCCTGAGCCTTGATACGGACGCCGACTACCTCATTGAGCAACTGGGTGTGGGCGACCAGATTCTTTACACGCAGCCGCTGGCGGAGGACCCGATCGACGACAACCCCGGCGACCCCGCTTACGTGTTCGAGACCATCATGCCCTTCGATACCGCCACCGTTGCCTACCGCCTGTACGACCGCGAGCGAGGTGTAGAGCTGTGGCGCCGCACGGTGAGCGCTGGCAAGCCGCTGGGTTTCGTGCTCAAGCCGCGCGCCGGTGAAGTGGTGGACGGTACCCTGACCGTTGCCTGGCTGGCCTTCGACGGCGATGGCGACGACGTGACCGCCAACGTGCAGTACAGCGCCGACGGCGGCACCACCTGGCAGGCCATCGCCCTCAATGCCAGCGGCCCGCTGCTGCGCGTGCCCACCGACAACCTGCCGGGCACCGAACCCGGCACCACCTCGCTGGTGCGGGTCGTGCTGAGCGACGGTACCCGCAGCCGCACGATCTACTCCAAGGGTTTCGAGGTGACGCGCAAGGTGCCCCTCGTGCACATCCTCGGCCCGGAGTCGGGGTCGTCCTTCCCCGCGGACGAAAGCATCCTGGCGCGCGCCGCGGTGGTCGACGCCGAGGGCGAGCTGCCCGGCGGCGGCCGCCTGAGCTGGTATCTCGATGGCGTGTATGTCGATCACGGCGACTGGATCGTCATCGAGAGCATCCCACCGGGCTGGCATACGCTGGAGTTGTTCGCGGATGACAGCGACGGCCGCTCCCTGCCGGCGACGGTGCGTTTCGAGGTGGAGCGGGATCTGCCGCCTCCGATGTAATAGTCGAACCAGCAGGTCCTCGAGGTGGACTGTCCGGTAGGACGTCCGCCTTGCCCCGCTGTACAAGGTGGCGCTTGTCGGGGAATGACTTCTCGAGGGGACCATCCTGTCCTCGCGTCGCGGGCATGGCTCTAGTTTCGACTCGACCCGTGTTCCAGGCCGTCCGACCGGCCCCATTTCCAGCAGGTGTCGAGGTTTGACGCGTGTCCCGCCAGATGCAAGAATCCACCGGCTCTTTGAACCCCCGTTGCGCCCGCGCAAGCCTCCCGGCGACATAGCGCAAGTCGGCTGAAATATGCGCCATGAGGCGTTGTCCGAGGCCCGTCTGGGTTTCGGTTGTCTTCGGCCGGGGGACCAGAATAATTCAGGCCGCCGGGCAGTGGCCTGTAAAGAGGAAATTTGGATGATTGCACTTTGGGGCCAGGTTATTCTGCCCTTGGTCGAGGCCGTTGACGGCAAGCACGTGCTGGAGATTGGCGCCGAATTCGGCCTCAGCACCCAGGCTCTAGTGAATTTCGCGCGGCGGGTGGACGGCCACGTACATTGTATCGACCCGGCCCCGATATTTGACGTCGAGGAGTTCGAGGCGCAGTACGGTGGTCGGTTGAGTTTCTACAAGGACACCAGCCTCAACGCTATACCCAAAATTCCCGAGGTCGATGTCGTCCTCGTGGATGGTGACCACAACTGGTATACCGTCTACCACGAACTGAAGTTGATTGAGGCGCACAGTGACCACGACGCGCTGAAACTGCCGCTGATCTTCGTACACGACACCGCCTGGCCCTACGGCCGCCGCGATCTGTACTACGACCCCGCCAGCATTCCCGAGGAATTCCGGCATCCGTATGCCATGCAGGGTATGGGCCGGCAGAAGCGGGAGCTGATGCCGGAAGGCGGCATCAATGCCGATATGAACAACGCCCTGGTCGAGGGCGGCGAGCGCAATGGGGTACTCACCGCTGTCGAGGACTATATCAGGGAATCCTCCCTGGACTTCGAGTTCCTGAACCTGCCGCTTTACTTCGGGCTTGGTATCCTCATTAGCAGGGAGCGCCTGGACTCGAATCCCGCACTGGCGGCGGAAATGCAGAAGCTGCACGGCATGATGCAAGGTGAAAAACTCATTACCATTACCGAGAAACTGCGGATGAACCTGACAGGTATTGTCCAGCGCATGCAACGCGAGCAGGCCGCCTCCCAGGCACGGGTGGAGGAATTGGAACGAGAGCTTGCACAACTGCGTGGGGGCTGATTGATCATGGACCTGTCCGTCATCGTTGTCGTCTATGACATGGCCAGGGAGATTCCGCGCACCCTGCAGAGCCTGTCGCGGCAGTACCAGGAAATGTGCGATGACCTCTCCTATGAGGTGCTGGTCATCGACAACGGCTCGCCGGCGCCGGTTGAGGAAAGCGTCATCACTTCAGTCGGCCCTGAGTTTCGCTACCACCGCCTGGAAAACCCGCCTCCGTCCCCGGCCTACGCGCTCAACTACGGCGCGCAGCAGGCGCGTGGCGATACCCTGTGTTTCATGGTCGACGGCGCGCACCTGCTTACGCCCGGCGTGTTCTACAAGGCCATGGGCGCGACCCGGGCGCTGAGAAATGCCGTGGTTGCCGTGCGCTACTTCTACATGGGCCCGGGCCAGCAGAACGAAACCATGCTGCAGGGCTACGATAAGGCGCGCGAGGACGAACTGCTGCGCAGTATCGACTGGCCAAGTGCCGGCTATCGCCTGTTCGAGGTGGGGAGCCCGCTGGTGTACCGGGATTTCCCGGTGGTTACCTGGTTTTACAAGCCGCTGGAGAGCAACTGCCTGTTCATGAGCGCGGCGCACTACCGGGACATCGGCGGTGCGGACGAGCAGTTCGACATTCCGGGTGGCGGTTTTATGAACATGGACCTGTTCAAGCGCGCCTGTGATACCGGCGACGTGACGCCGGTGATGCTGATTGGCGAGGGCAGCTTTCACCAACTGCATGGCGGCACCACCACCAATATCGCGCCCGACGAACAGGCTCGGATCGTGAAAACCTACGAGCAACAGTACCGTGATATTCGTGGCGACAGGCTGACTGCGGTCTCCAAGGAACTATTCTTCTTCGGGCATATGCCTACACTGGCCTCGAAAATTCATCGCCGCAACAAGAAAGCAGGGGCAAAAGGCGGTGCCGAGTGAAGGTGTTTAGCAACTGGCTGGCGGGCGGAGGGCCGGAAAGCCCGATCACGCTTTCAATTGTGCTGGTGGTATACAACATGCGCCGCGCGGCCCCGCGCTCGATCCGTTCTCTGTTGACGCCGTACCAGCGGGGTATTGATAGCGAGAGCTACGAAATCATCGTGGTAGAAAATGGCTCCAGCGAGCCGCTGGACAAGGCGAGTATCGAAAGCCTCGCGCCCAATGTGCGCTATCACTACCTGCAGGATCCGCCGCCGTCCCCGGCCTACGCCATCAACTACGCGGTCGCCCGGGCACGCGGCGAGATACTCGCCATTATGGTCGATGGGGCACACATGGTGACCCCGGGGGTCCTGCGCTGGGGGCTGGTGCCGTTTGCATACGAATCCAACCCGATCGTCGCCGCGCCGCGCTTTTTCCTGGGTCATGAATCCCAGGTCGAGTCCGTGCACAAGGGGTACGACGAACAGCAGGAGGACGCGTTGCTCGACAGCATCGAGTGGCCGAAGGACGGCTACCGCTTGTACGAAGTCAGTGTGCCTTATCGCTACAACTTCGCCAGTGGCCCTCCCAAGCTGTTCTGGTTTGTGCGCCAGTTCGAGAGCAACTGCCTGTTCGTGCGCAAGGCCGCTTTCCTGGCGGTAGGTGGTTGCGACGAGCGCTTCGATCTTCCAGGTGGCGGCTGCCTGATGCCGGACCTGTACAAGGAACTGTGTGAGATGTCCGATGCGAGTATCGTGCAACTGTTGGGCGAGGCCAGCTTCCACCAGGTTCACGGCGGTATCTCCACGAGTTCCACCCGCGAGAAGCAGGTGGAGCAGTGGGCTGAGTACACAGCCCAGTACGAACAGATTCGGGGCATCCCGTTTGAGGTTTCCCAGAAACCGCAGCAGTTCGTCGGCCACATGCCCCAGGGACCGGCCAGGCGCCTGATGTTGACGGGCTGAGGCAATGGCCTGCGCCGACACCTGGAGCGTCAACCAGGCCAGCTATGAACGCTGGTCCAGGTTGAGAGACCAGCGCCTGCTCGAGGCATCTGTTGCCGGCCACGGCCCCCTGATCAGCATCGTGATGCCGGTGTACAACACCGAACCGGCCTATCTCGCCAGTGCCATCGAGTCAGTGATGGCCCAGACCTACCAGTACTGGCAACTGTGCATCGCGGATGACGCTTCTACCGAACCCGGTGTGGCGGCGATGCTGCAGCACTACGCGGGGCTCGACCAGCGCATCTACGTCTCGAGGCTGGAAAACAATCAGGGTATCGCCGGCGCGAGCAATCGCGCCCTGGAACTCGCCAGTGGTCAATTCGTCGCGCTCATAGACCACGATGACGTGCTGCATCCGGCGGCACTCAACGCGGTGGTGTGCGCACTGGTCGCTAATCCAGGCGTCAAGTTTGTCTATACCGACTCCGACCACCTGGATGCGCAGGGGCGCCGCTGTGACCCGTTCTTCAAACCCGATTGGGATTACTCGCGCTTCCTGGGCCAGAACTACCTCAACCACCTGACGGTGATCCAGCGCGACCTGCTGCAGGCGTGCCAGGGCTGGAGAGCCGGTTACCAGGGGAGCCAGGACTACGACCTGTACCTGCGCATCGTCGAAACAATCGAGCCCCGAGAGATCCTGCACCTCCCCGAGGTCCTGTATCACTGGCGTGACGTACCGGATTCCGTGGCGCGTTCCAATCTCGCCAGGGCGGTGGGCGCGGCGCGCGAGGCCATCGCGCACCATTTCGAGCGCGTGGGCGTCGAGGCGCTGGTCAAGGGCTGTGCCAACGCCATTATCTTCAACCGCATCGAGTGGCCGCTGCCTGCGGCCAGCGTGGAACTGGTGGTCTATGGCGAGAATGAGGCCGAGATAGAGGCGGCGAGCGGTGCGCTGTCGGTGGTGGATGAGATGCTCTCGGTGCGCATCTCGCCGATTGTCGGTAGCGTCGATTCGCCCGATCTGGTCATGGCCGTAGCCACTCGCCTGTCCGCCAGCGACAGCGATTTTTTCGGTACCGTCGATGCCCGCCTGCGCCCGAAGGCCGGGCACTGGCTGCGCCGATTGGTATCGATAGCGGCCCGTGACGACGTTGCTGCCGTTAGCGGCAAGCTGCTGCGCAGTGACGGTCGCCTGGCGGCTGCACCCGAATACCACGCTGCTGGCGCCCAGTGCACAGTAGCGGCTCTGAATCTGCTGGATGAAACGAGCAAGGGTAATATTGCCAATCTCTGCCTGGACCAGGAGGTAACGGCTTTGCCGGCGGCATTGATGCTAGCAAGGACCGTGAGCCTTAGGCAGTTCCTTGCGATGTTCGAGCACAGCGAGAACCTGGATGCGGCTGTGCGGCTATCCTGTCGCGAAATGCTGGATCAGGATATGCGGGTGCTTTGGTCTCCGCACACTGTGCTGCGCTACAGCAATGACGCAGGCCTGCCATGCGCTGTTGTTCCCGACTGCTTCGCTGACGGCATCCCAGCACTCTTGCCCGATAACCCGAACTGCCGTGAAATCGAGTGGGAGGCGGATTGGCGCGAGACTGACAGCTAGCCGCAGTGCGGCTAGTGACGAGGACGCGACACTGGCGCCTTTGGCCGAGGAGACTGTGTTCCACAATTTTTTGGCGGTACCACCAGCCTGCTGCAGGCAAACCCCGACGTTGAGGTCACGAACTGAGAGCAGAAATAGGTTGATAACCGCTGGTGAAAACTTAGGTGGACGGGGTCTGCTTGCGAATACTTCGGCCATTCGCCGACAGAGGCATCCAGAATCCATCGGCGCCAGGAGCAGTGAGTGGGCATGCGTTCCTGCGCGACCTGGTCTGGCAATGGTCGGTAGCACTCTGCGTCATGCTATCGGTAGCCGTACTTTCCCAGGTCACAGTCAATCAGTGAGGCGAGTTTAGCGTTGCTCTTGCTGAATTCGCCTTCCGTTACGCGCCTGATATAGCGCTCGACCCGGGCTTCGGCCCATTGGTTGAGGGCGTCGGGAATCCAGGTATCCAGTCTGCGAATGGATTTGATGCGCTTGCGATGGTAGCGGAATGTCTCGTTGACAAAGCCTGCGTTATACAGGTTGGTGAATATGAACCTGGTGATATTGCGATGGATCGCAAGACTCAGATATCCGGCGGTTTGATTAACCTTGCGCTCGAAATTCAGGTGTTCCAGGAATGGCTCCGGATCGCCGGAGTATCCAGAGAATGCGAAGATATTCCTTACAAAATCCTCGGGATCGCTGGCGAACTTCTCGAAGGGCAGGACGAGAACATTGTCGCGGCCATATGCCTGCATGTACCTGCGTACCAGTTTATCGTAGCGCAGATACTCGTAGCTGAATCCAGGGTGCCCCCACTTCCTGAGGTTGTTGAACTCACGCTCTACATCCTCACTGGGGAATGCCAGTCTGCGAATGGAGTGGGGAAAGCCTGTCATGACCAGGGTCGAGTAGGCAGAGCGGATAAACGCACCTTGTTCGCGGATGATGATGAGCACCTTGCCTTCCGGGAAGACGCTCTTCAGGCGGTGAAGGTGTCGCTCGCCATCGCAGCCGCCGCCTGCCAGGCTACCAGACAGGTTTTCCTGGCTGACAACGGGAACGAACTCGCCATCCTGGCCCGAGTATTCCTCGACCCTGGAGAAGTAGCGCTGCTTCACAGCCGCAGCGGAATAGGAAAATTCACCAGGCAGGGTAATCAGGTTGGCGCAGTCGCCGGGGTGTAAAGCGTACTTGAAACCGGACTCGCCGTTGAACAGATTGAGCTGCAACCAGGTCGAGAGTGACTTGGGAAGTCCGATGTGGATGAGAGGTGTCATGCCTGTTGTGCCCGTTGTTCAGCCGTTGTCCACACGGGCTGGTTCAAACTGATATTCGGATGCTCAAGTTCGCACGCCGCGCGCCACATATTGCCACAACATCGCTTTGACGTCGGTGCCTGACGGCTTTGATCGAGATAATTGCTAAGTTGGCAATGCAAAGCGACTCGTGTCCAGTTGGCGACGGCTGTTTCGCCTAGCCGTGGTAGTGCCATTCCCCGAACTCACGCGTAGCCTGGAGGATTCTCTGGCACAGCGCGGGTGTGAGGGCCTGGCGGTAGGGTGCGAGGTAATCCTGTGAAACCGTTGTCCCGTATACGAAGTGCTCGGATTCGAAGGTCAGGTAGTCGCTGCTGAATTCCAGGCCGAAGAAATTGAAGATGTTTTCCAACTGGATCTGCGGTTCCAGGCACAGGGGCTCGAAGCGATTGAGCAGGATTCGGTCGGAGTGATCGGCCAGGGCATCCCGGTAGCCGCGGGCGTAACTCAGGAAGCGATTCTCGCAATACTCGAAATTTGCCTCGATCCATTCGCCCGGGGCATCCCGGTGTCCGGACCAGTTGGCCCAGGATAGCATTAGCGCGCGCGGGTCGCGCACGTTCACCACACACGGAATGCCGGGCACCTTGGCCAGGACCTCGCGCAGGTGCAGCATGTAGACGGGAGTCTTGTCGAAGAGCTCTACCGTCTTGTCCGTGATCAGTGGTGAGATCATGCGCGCCCGGGCGTAGAACTCGCCCCATGCATCGGTATCACAAATCTCCTGCATCTGCTCGTCGGTGACTTTCCAGGTCTGCTTGAAGAATGCGTAGTAGGGCTGCTTGCCATGAAATTGTCGCGGGCTGTCCGCCAGTAGCACACCGACCTCATGACCCGAGTCCAGGCGGGGGTGTCGGCGCAGGATCTCGTTGATCAGGGTCGTGCCGGATTTTTCGTATCCGCATACGATGGCTCGTAGCGGTGCGAGCGATGGATTGGCTTGCAAAACGTTCTTCCCTCCTGCCGGGGGTGTCTATCTTCGAGCAATGAGCGTGTGGCTGTGGCGCGGGTGAGGGCGATACTCAGTCAGTACTCGATCATCTGGCTGTCCGCCTCAAGAATTGCCTGGACATCCAGGCCATCGGCATCCACCTCGGCCGGGCCGCGCTCGAAGATCACGAAATTGTGATGACAGCGCACCCTGGTGATGAGGTCAGGATGAGCCAGCGATACGTTCAGCAAGTCGTGCACCAGTCGGTGCAGTGGCGGCTCCGCGCCGTGCGGCTCGCGCCCGTGTCGAGCCAGGAGGGCGTGCACTTTCCAGTCTTCCAGGAAGTACAAGCCCCCGGGCCGCAGCCGGGGGAACAGTACTTCGAAGGTCGCCAGCGAAGGTGTGTATAGGTGCGAGGCGTCATCGATCACGACATCAAGGGGCGCCGCGCCGAAATCACTGTTCAGTATCTCGCGCATCCGCGGCTTGTCCGCCTGGTCGGTGCCGAACCAGGTGTGCAGTTGGTCGCCCAGGCCCTGTCGTTCGATGTAGGCGCTGAGCTGTTCCGCCGAGTCGTTCAACTCCACGCAGGACAACATGTCTGGTTGCAGCAGGTTGTAGAAGAAAATGGCCGAGCCACCGTGCTTTATGCCGATCTCCATGACATTGCGTGTCTCTACGCCTTCGAGGCATTGCATGTAGTCACGCACGAAGGTCGGATCTTTGAACAGGCTGACGACTTCGGCAGTGGAGTCCCGCAGTTTCAGACCCTGGGTCAGCTGCAGTTTCACACCCTCGCACTCGATGGTCAGGTTGTCTATCCAGGTAACGTTCCGCGCTTTTGCCGACGTACGTTGTGGTTTGTTGTCGATTTGGTTCATGGTTAGTTTCCTGGCAATGAGGCTGGTGTCAGCCCTGGCGTTTCCGAAGACGCTCGTTGCGGGCCTTGTGGAATTTCATGCCGTCGTGGTACAGCTGTTTGATCGGATCGTTTTCCAGTTTCAGCAGTGTCGGGTCCCACTGTACTGGCAGGTAGCGCTTGCTTTTCCAGTAGTACTTGTACTGGTCCGACTGCCAGTCGGCATAGATCTCTTCCCAGCTATAGCGCCCGAAATGCGGTTCCAGGCACACCGGACTCACACCTTCTCCCTCGAGCTGGAAACGAAAATCCACGGACAAGCGCATGTGGTCCGGGTCGGCATTGTGCAGGGCGGAGTGCACGGTGAGCGCCGGAAACAGCAGAACATCGCCGAGCCTGAAGTCAGTGCTCACCCAGCGCATAGCCTTGGCAGCCGGCGGAAGAACCACGCCGCGGTTACCCGGACCCAGGTGGTACTGGATGGGCAGCAAGCCGCAGCGGTGCGAGCCCTCGAGTACTGCCAGGCCGCCTTCCTGCTGTCGGCAGTCGCCCAGGGGAATCCAGCTAGCTGTCAGGTTCGTAGTACCCTGGTTGTTGCGGTAGTCCTGGTGCGGTGGCGTGGTGATTTCCGGATGGCCTGGGAAGACCAGCCGGGTAATGCTCAGGGGGTGGGGAAAAGCCGAATCTCCGAGGGCGTTTCGCATCAGCCGAATCAGGTTCTCGTCGTGAGCCAGCGCGTACAGTTCCTCGAGCCGAACCAGTTTGTCGTGCGCGTCGAAGTACCGGTCCTCACCTTCACGATAGGCGAGGCCGGTGACCTTTGCTTTCATCTTCTCCGCGCCGCCGGCTATCCACCGGACCTCGGCGAGTACGTCGGTGATCTTTGCCCGTAGCGCGAGTAGTTTGTCCTTATCCAGCACGTCGCGGAACAGGAGATAGCCGTCCTCGGCCAGGCGTTGCTTTAGTTCCGGGGCGTTCTCGCACTTGTCGCTCGAGTCTCGCATTGGGTGGAGAACATCGGGGTAGATGACGCCGGAAGGAACGGCGTCCTGGGCTTGCTCCGTCATCACTTTATTCGTTCTCTCAATAACGTCGTGGGGTGTTTAAAAAGCGGTACATCAGGGCCGGTAATAGTATACAGAGTCCCCGGTACAGGGGGTACTTCGCCGGGATCAGGACATTCACAAGGCGACTTCATCGAGAGAGCCTGCCAGCCCGTACCATCCATTTCCGGCAAATTGATTGTTCACTTGTCGTACTGCTTGTCGTTGGTTGTTCCGACGTCTGCGTCTGCGGTCTGGCTGTGGCGCCTGGATTGCATTATCTTTGAGGTTTCCTGCGCGGTGGTTGCAGCGCAACCAATACAGATTGACTCCTGTGCCGACCTGGCCGCTGCCACCCAGGTGCGCGACAGTCGGGGAGTCACCACCGGTGTATCGGAGCCTTCCTGCACATGACCGAGCGTTATTTTTTCCTCCACCTGCAAAAAACCGGGGGTATTGCACTGAAAATGTGCCTGCGAGAGCACCTTGGGGAGCGTGCGGTATACCCCTGTGCGGACGATGGGCCACTACCTGGCGGCGTTCTTTGACCCAGTCATCTCGTAGAGCGAGTCGCCGCGCGTTCACGCTGTTGCGTGAACCGGTGGCGCGGACATTGTCCTTCCTGCGCCATCAGGCGCGCCTGGCCGGCAGGCCCGACGCCGACCTTGTCGAGTTTTATGAGGACCCGATTCACTACATTGGGCTTATTCACAACCACATGACCAAGATGTTGGCGCTGGACACGGACGGTGCGTCGCAGCGGGCTACTCGCGAATGTGGAAATGACTCCGGAGCATCTGGAAATAGCCTGCCAGCGACTGGCGGATATGCATGTGGTAGGCGTGCAGGAACATTAAGATGAGTTTGTCGCTGCCCTGGAGCGCGAGTTTGCCTGGGATCTAGGTGCGGACCGTGTGACGAATAGAACCCGGCCCGTGGCCGTTGATCCGGCGTTGCGGGCGCGTATAGCGCAATAGAATGCGCTGGATGTCACCCTATATGAGTTTGCGTTGGGGCTTGCACATCGTCACGCGCAAGCACAATTTTGGTAGATGGTGTGGCGCGCGTGGCCGGACTGTCTCCCCTGAATAGTAGCAACCTTTTACCCCAACACAGCTCCTGATATCGCCAGCCACTTGGTGCAGGTCTTCGAACAGGCGTCGGGCGAGTACACAGTACTGCGCCCAGACAACGCAACGGCGCTCGAGACGTGAGTTCACACCCCGGACCACAGGCTCGAAGAGCCCCGTGGTTTGGGGGTGTAATTACAGCGTCGAAACCCCTGCCTCGATATCCTCCGAACACTCCAAATGGCACGGTGGAGAGCGAGTAGAGTGATTCCATTTTTTGGAGGGTCTTCGACGAATGTGTAACCGGATTATTCCGGAGACACGACCACCCTGACCCGCCCCAGGTTCTGCACCCGCGCGTGCGGGTTGTCCGGCTCGCCGTCGCGCTGCTGCGTGGCCCGCGCCACGGCAAAGTAGGTGCCCGGTTCCGTGTAGATGTGGCTGCGCTGGCGCGTGGCGCGGGTCTGGGTGCCGTCCAGGGTCGCCGAGTACGGGAAGTCACCCACGCCCAGGAAATCCCACTCCAGTTGTACCAGCGTGCCCGACTCGGGCGGTGACTCCACGAACAGGTCGAACACCACTTCCTCGCCGACGCTGACTTCGGCGCGCTCGCCGCCGTTGACCTGAAAATCGACAACCGGCTGGATACCCCTGCGCTGTGCCGCCTCGGCCGGCACCTCGACCTGGCTGTCCACCACCTGGTAGCGGCTGGTCCCGGCGGGAGGTTCGCCGGACTCGACCCAGCGGGCGAGGTCAAGCAATGCGTGTTGCAGCACACTCTGGTAGCTGATGGTGCGGGCGAAGGCCGCGGTGTTGGCCGGCGCCGGGGAGTTGTGCTGGGCGTGGTCGATATACCACAGGCGAAAACGCTGTACATGGGTGTCGCCCTGTACTTCGCGCACGGTGTCGTAGTACCAGTCCGCCTGCCAGGGGAAGGCGTCGATATCCATCAGGTTCTGGACGAGGATCACGGGTGCCGCGAATTCCCCGCTGGTGATGCAGCCGGCGCCATTCAGGGCGCCCTGTGGTCCTGTCAGCACCTCGCGCTGGGGGTAGATGGGCTTGCCGTCGCTGCCGCGAAACTGGTTCCAGCCGACGAACGCTTCGGAATCCGGTACCTGGTGCCGGTGAAAAGTCTGCAGAGCGAGGTTGGCGGAGTTGTCGATGCGCACCTGGTCTCCCGGGCTGACCCTGCCGGCGTCGATACCGAGGACGAACACCGCAGTGGAGCCCGGCGAACTCGAGAAGATGGTGCCCTGCTTGCCGGCCTCGGCGCCGGTGTCCACGAAGAGTTCGGAGCCGACCAGGTCGCCCTCCGGCAGGGTGTCGAGCACCAGGGTGCCCGACTGCACCGCGACCACTTCACGCGCGCCCACCGGGTCCTGGATGCGCGCTGCCGCGACCGAGCCATAGGGGTCGTCGAAGCCGAGGTAGCCTGGCTGGCTGAAGTAGTCCTCGGTATAGGTGGGATCGTAGATTGGCACATAGCCGGCGATGAGCGCGAGTGGGCCGCCGTTGAGCGTCGGGTGGTTCCACCAGCCGCGCGGGGGGAAGCCCATGAGTGTGACTTCACGCAGCGCCTCGGCCTCCTGCTGGTTGAGCGTGGCGTAGGGGTCGCCGGTGCCGCCGGGGTCGATGGCGTCCATGATCTGTGGGAACTTGTCGCGCAGGCGCAATATGCGCAGCGCATGGATGCGCACCGTGAACAGGTTGGGTATCGCGTGCGGGGTGCCCATCACGAAGGGCACGAAGCCATCCCAGATACCCTCGGTGTGCTCGGCGCTGCACACGGTCTGGTAGGCGCCGCCGCTGCCGCCGTAGAGGTAGGCACGCGGTTCGTGATCCCCGTATAAATCGCGCGCCACCTGCTTGGCTGCCAGCATGGCAGCGGCGTTGACGCGGTAGCCGCCGTAGCTCGGTTCGAAGCCCGGCTCCTGGGTATCCTCAGGGCTGGTGGCGTTGTCCTCGCCGCCCTGGTTGGTCCACAGGAAGCACGCGCCGCTGTCCAGCGCGAAGGGCACGCTCTCCGGGGGGATGCTGAGCAGTGAACCGAGCAGGGGGTGGGTGTTCTGGAACAGGCGCCCCTGGTAGGCCCCTTCGAGTGGGCAATGCAGGCTGAAGCGCGCGTCAGTGCCGGTGAACTCGCCCTCGATGTAGTAGTGCTCGCGCGGTTCGCTGCGCAACTCGGGCGGCGTGGTGGTCACCTGGCCCAGGCGTTCGTCGCTGCATTCGCTGGTGATTTTTACCGGGTCGCCGCTACAGGCGCCGCGGCGGTCTTGGTCGTCGTTGTCGCTGCAGGCGCCCAGATGCAGGGCGAGGGTCGTAACGATCAGGGCGGCACATCCGTTGCGCTGGGGTTGTCCTCTCATGCTCTGCCTCTGGGTAGTGTTATTGTTGAGAAGCATCGGCGGTATCCCGGTGGATACCCGGCTGGAGTATAGTCGATTGCCCGGGCTTGGCCTGCGCAGCAGCCTTCGTGGATAGCCCATCGTGGATAGCCCATCGTGGATAGCCCATCGTGGATAGCCCATCGTGGATAGCCCATTCTGGATAGCCGATCGGCTTCGCGGGAGCAATGGGTTTTGGTCTATGCTTGGGCCTCCCGCCCGGCGCTCATGTCCTGCGGCGCGCTTTCGAGGCCGCGCCTCGCTGTGGTCCTTCGGGAAGTCCGGTCAAGATGTGCAATGAAAAAGCCTGATGCGTGAGGAATGAGACATCATGAGTGAATCCTGCAAACTGGCGCTAGCCCTGGCACTGCTACCCGCCCTGCTCCTGGGTTGTGGTGGCGGCGGCAGCAACAGCAACAGCGCGCCACCGGTAGAGCCGCCGCCTCCGGACTTCACTGCCGCGGACAGCTGGCTGGAAGCCTTCGTCGCAGCCGAGGACAAGTTTCCCGGCGGCTCCATGATTATCGTGGATGCGCAACAGGGCACCCTGCACAAGAGCGCATTCGGCGACCAGACCGAGGACTCCGTAGTGCTGCTCGCCTCCACCAGCAAGGTGCCCACCGTGACGCTGCTGATGGCGCTGGACGAGGACGACGCCAATGTCGATTTCGACATCCAGCAGCCGATCGCCAACTATCTGCCCTGGGTGAGCGCCTGGGACCCCGCGCTGACCACCGAAAACCTGGTATCGAACCGCTCCGGCATTCCCGGCATTGTTTACCAGTTCACGCGGCCAATCGCCTACGCGCCGCACCTGTGCCAGTACCTGCCGGGAGGTACTTTGCTTGAATGCGCGGAGACTCTCTACACCACGCCCCTGCCAGGGCTGCCGAGCAATCCTGCCGATACAGCGTTCGATTACGGCGGCAGCCAGTGGCAGATTTCCGGCGGTGTCGCGGAACTTGTGGGCGGCGGTACCTGGCGCCAATTGTGGGACCAGTACATCGCCGCGCCCTGCGGCATGCAACTGGCACAGTACGGCAACAACCTGAGTGCGCCCGGCGACTGGACCGGCGACCCGGACAGCCTGGTCGGCCTCGCCAACCCCAATATGGAGGGTGGGATGATCAGCAACCTGGACGACTACGCCAGGATCATCTCGCTGCATCTCAACGATGGCCGCTGCGGCGACCAACAGGTGCTGTCCGCGCAAGCGGTGGCCTTCATGCGTGAACAGCGCAGTACGCCGGAGGAGACCGGCCAGGAGCGCGGCTACGGTATGGGCTGGTGGATAGCGCCCGCCGTCGATGGCGGCAGTGTGTACCTGTATGTCGACCCTGGCTTTTATGGTTCCATTTCCTGGATCGACATTGAGCGCGGCTACGGCGGTGCAGTCCTCTTCGAGGAGTACACGGGCACCAGCGGCAGTGTCGGTTCCGGTGCGGTTATCGCAGAGCTGATCCCGATCATCGAGGACGCGATCGACGCCGTGCGCTGATCGCGTGCGTTGATGGCGTGCGAGACTTCCAGAGAAGATTTTGAGCAAGAGGCCAGCATGATGAGCGATGCGCCCTACGACATGGTGCTGTTCGGCGCCACCAGTTTTGTCGGCAAGATCACTGCGCGGTATCTGCTCGAGACCTATGGCGTTAACGGTGAGGGTGGCCAACTGGCCTCCGAACAGTTGCGTTGGGCCATCGCAGCGCGCTCCGAAACCAAGCTCGAGCAACTGTGTGATTCGCTGGGCGAGGCCGCCGCACACCTGCCGCGTCTAGTCGTCGATGCAGGCAACGAGGAACAGTTGCGCAACATGTGCGAGCGGGCCGCTGTCGTCGTCTCCACCGTCGGGCCCTACGCGCTGTACGGCGAACCCCTGGTGCGCTGCTGCGTGGAAACCGGCACCGACTACTGCGACCTCACCGGCGAAGTGCAGTGGGTGCGCCGCATGATCTTCAACTATGAGGAGCAGGCCCGGGCTTCCGGTGCACGCATCGTGCATTGCTGCGGCTTCGACTCCATACCCTCGGACCTGGGCGTGTATTTCCTGCAGCAGCAGGCAAAGGCCCGCTTCGGTGCGTATTGCACCCGGGTCAGCATGCGGGTGAAGGCCCTGCGCGGGGGGATGTCCGGCGGTACCCTGGCCAGTCTGTTCAACGTGCTGGAAGAGGCGGGTAGCGACAGCCAGTTGCGTAAGGAACTGAGCAATCCGTACTCTCTCTGCCCTGATGACTTTCCACGCACTACACGACAACACCCGGTGCGTGGTGCCCAGTTCGATGCGAATTTCGGTCGCTGGGTTATTCCATTCCTGATGGCGCCGATTAACGAGCGGGTGGTGTTGCGTTCCAACGCCCTGGCAGCAAGTCACACAGCGCTCCCCGGCATGCAGCCCTACGGCGAGGACTTTCAGTACAACGAGGCCATGATGAGTGGCTACGGGTTTCGCGGCCGGCTGACGAGCAAAGTCTCAGCCTCGATGATGTCGCTGTTCACCCTCGGCGCGGCACTGGGGCCAACGCGGAGCCTGATGCAGAAGCTGTTGCCGTCCCCGGGGGAGGGGCCCAGTGAAGAAGCGCAGGGCGCGGGTTTTTATGACCTGCGGTTTTGTGGTGAAACCGCGGGAGGCGAGAAGCTCTACGTCAAAGTGACGGGCGACCGGGACCCGGGCTATGGTGGGACTGCGAAAATGCTGGGCCAGGCGGCGGTGGCGCTGGCCAGGGACTTTAATGAGACGGAGCGGGTTGGTGGGTTCTGGACGCCGGCTGCGGTGTTTGGGGAGGGATTGATCCGCAGGCTGACTGCGTGTTCGGGGATGTGTTTTGAAGTTGTTAGTGCTTGAGCGGAAGAGCATATAACAAGTAGTTCCTAGCGCTAAAAGACGACACACAATATTTCTCAGAGTACTGCAATTTAGCTGCGGCTCATGGCGAGTTGCGCGTCTCATGCCGGGAAATGTCCGGACGATTTTCAGTTTCTGGTCAGGTATCTGTAATCGAGAGAGGCGAGAAATGGAGTTCGCCTTGGATCAAGGCTTGAGTTCGCCCGGGTGGGCTATTGAAAAAAGATGTCCCCCTCGTTTCCATGGGATTGAACTAGCGGTCGTTGACAAAGAGCATCAGCGTTCAGCGGACGTTGATCAGTAGGCCTTTCATCAATGTTGCTGCATGTTTCAGGAAATCGAATCGATAGTTTGGCGCGTCCGCACATCTCTGGTCAGCCCACATCTGGGGCACTGGTGGAATCAAGGAAGATTTGCCGATGGACAGTACCCCACAGGAAGAGGCTGACGAGTTCGAGGCACTGCGTCTCTTCAGGCTGATCAAGCGCACCTTGTTGGTGTCGTTTGGCATACTGGTTGGAGTGGTTCAACTCAACGTCGATCCATTTGGTATGGAGACGATGCTCGATGATCTCTCCGCCGAAGTGTTTTCGAATCTGATATCACCGTTCTATGGCCCCCCAAAGGAGAATTCGACTATTGCCTTGGAGGGCAAGAACTATAGAACTGGCGGGAGCCAGTCTGAGATTCTTGTCGTACTGATCGATGATAATTCCGGCCTAACCTGGCCTGTAGGCGACCCTCGAGAATTTCGTCCGTTACTGCAACGGCTCGCGAACAATGAAGCCAGTCAGATTTTTCTGGATATATTTTTTGACAATCGCTTGGTCGAAAGTGGTCAATCCAGAAACGACATTACAGAAAACCCCACAACACTATCAACCACGGAGAACTGCAGTCCTGTTTCTGGTTCAGGCCATCGATCCAGCAGTCGTTCGGAGCAGATTTTTGAATTGCTCCAATATGCTGGGTCTTTGGGCAAACCGGTAATATTTAGCGAACTGGAAGCGTACAAACTCAGTCCAGAAATTCGAAAGGGATGTGGGACAGTCGATCCTACTTCACTCAATGTGGAAGTTGCGCTTATCGAGTCGAACCCGCGAAAAGGGTTCTACCAACTGACAAATGGTTGTCGGCTCTCGCCGGCTCTCACGCTATTTCGAAACTGGTGCAGCGCGCATCCGCGAGAGGGTGCAGGCTCGTGCACGACGCCCGCGGCGACATGCAAGTTTTTGTGTGACGCCAGGTCGGGTAAGTGTGATCGGGGAGACGGCGAGACAATTGGTCCACAGCTATTTAGCAAGGATATGTTTGTCTACTGGGGATATGCTCCCAGTGAGCTCATGACTGAAGTGCCTTTCTTCGGTGGACAGGACTGTATGAAGCCCTCCTATAGCTTTCTCGGTCAAATAGGGCACAGCTTGAGGCTGTTGTGGTTGGGTGCGATTCATGGGTTTCGCGAAGAGAAAAAGTTTACCAGTGTTGGAGACAAGTTGCTTTGTCCTTATCACACGCAGGTTAGTTTTAGCCAGTTGATGAGTCTTTCCGATGAGGAAATGAAGTCGATCGTAAAGGGTCGCGTAGTGCTGGTGGGAACCTCCCTCGAGCGTTTTCCGGACTACCGATTTTCTCCCGTGCACGGATACATCCCTGGCGTGTTCTATCACGCCATGGCGTTGGACAATCTGATTGCCTTTCAGGATGAGTACGTTGGTGAAGTACTCGATGCGGATGCAAATTTAGTCCAGTCCATCGGATTGATTTTGGTGTTGGGTTTGCAGGCGTCAATGGTCATGTATGTCGAGTTTTATCTCCATAAAGAGCAATCCGCAGTTTCCATACAGCGGCTGGCGTGGGAATTTCGACTATTTACCGTCACTTTGTTATGCGCCTGTGTTTGGGTGGTTTCGGGATTGTTTCGACTCCCGCCCACGAACTGGATCGGCTTGGCAGGTTTGCTGTTTGTCCTCAGTTTTCATTCCAACGATGAGTTGGAGTCCAGTCAGTTCCCTTTGAGTGCGATAGGAAAATATTTCAGATACGAGCCTGATGCAGCGAGCTTTTCCCCCAGGAAGCTTGCCATTTACGCATTCCTGAATGTAATTATTGCGGCAGTTTTGTTGATATTGCTCGGATACGTATTCATTGTTGTTCCGCAAATCATATTTCCGATGATGCTAAATGGTTTCGGTCCTATTCTGAGAATTTCGGTTCTTTTGATATTCATTGGTTGTTTGGGATGGTTGGCCTCGAGAATCAATCTTCGCTTGAAAGGTTTACGTACTGAGCGCACACAGGAGGGTCCGGTATGAGTGTTAAAAGAGCGTTTTTCCTAGTGCTGATATTCGGCTTGGATGTGACGTATGCAATGGCTGAGAGTTCGAAGTACGTCACAGGTTTCTATGCCAATATTTTGATTGGCTATTCACTGTCAGACCCAGATAAGGAAGTCTTTCGACGGAAAAATCCAGAAAAGAACATGGATTCCGACGAGAAGACATTGCCCAGTGGAGAGAAGGTGAGCGCTTATCTTCACGTGATAGGAGAGGACAAAAAAGAAGGACTTTGGATGGTCGAGTTCGGCGACGAAAGATTCTGGGTGGAGAAGGTCGCGGTGGATGTGCGCCCCTCGAAGCGGTACGGCGACGACTCCGATTGGTCCTGTGATAGCCACCGGGCCACTTCAGGGAAGAATGATGTCAGCCAGATTTCGGGCACTGTTGGTTTGGGAGAAAGCTGCAAATCTGACTGATTGGTATTCCTGGAAAGGAGGATATCAAGGAATGAAGCGACACCTATGCAAAGTACTTTTGGGCCTGAGTGTCCTGGTTTTCAGTTCCCAGGCCCTCTCAGGGCGCTATCTGGATCACAAGGACGTCAAGCGTAGCAGTCTCTACACCGGTAAACCTGAATGTGATGCTTTGGCGCATGAGTCCGCCCAGGTGTGGCAGGCAGGGCTGGATATCAAAGAGCAGCGAAAATCACAGCTCGAGTATCACGGATTCTTGCTGGAAGATCGAAGCCTCGACCAGAAACTGAGTAGTATCGTCAACAAACTGGTCGGTGGGTTTCCAGGCAAGTGCCCTGATGTCAATTTGTTCGTCATGGCCGAAGGATCGCCGCTGATGTTCGAGGCCATGACATCGAGTATCGGCGAAATATTTATACATTATGGTGTAATAAGCCAGGCCGAAAGCGAGGACGAGTTGGCTGGAGTGATCGCACATGAACTTGCACACGTCTACCTCGGGCACGTAGAGAAGATCGATCTCGGTCGTGAAATGTTTGAGTTGATGGAGTCGACATCGAGTTGGCGTGAATTGTACTCCGTTTCCGAAAATACCGACTACGACAAGGAAAAGCATCGTCTTGAATCCGACAGGCAGGAATTGGACGAGGATGTGCGAAAAATTGCCTACCAGGAAAAACTGGCCAAACGCCACTACGTCGCTCTTCATGCAAGCTTGTTTTCGCGAAGTGCGGAGTTTGATGCGGACCGGTTGGCCGTAGACCTGCTTTTGGGTGCAGGGTACTCACCTGTTGCGATGACCCATGTGTTAGAGCGTATCGGCAAGTCATATGACGCGATGCAGGAACTCCAGGCGGAGGCGACCGAGGCGGCCCAGGCTATGGTTGTAGACAATCTGGAGTATCTGGCGAGTACCGGAGCGGGTGAGGCCTCGATGGAGGATCACCTTAAGGAATCCGCCGAAGACACATGGAATGTTTTGCAGGAGCGCGGAGAGAGCGTAATTAACGACATACTTCGCTCCTCCCACCCCAAAACCGAGGATCGAATTGAGGAGGTCAATCAGTACCTGCTCGAGGAATTCACTCGAGGCGATCGTCGGCCGCCATCCGTTGCACCGGTTCTTTCACTAGATGGGGGGTATATAGGTTCCTTGATAGGCAATGTAGAGGCGGCAAATGCTTCCTTTGTCGCACTGGCCAATGGGGAAGTACCCGCGGCTGAAAAGAGTGCCCTGAAGGCGATCTCTACTCCTACTGCCGAATCTGGCTACGCGAGGTATATCGCCTTTCTGGTCCGTGGAGAGCAGAAAAAGAGAGATCTTGCCATGCGCAACCTGCAGTCCATGGGTGACACCCAGTGGATGCCTATTGAGGCGACAGCTGAGATCGTTGACAACTTGATAGCATGGGATCAACTGGGTAGCGCCCAGTCGTTGTATCGGAACAAAGCCAGTTATGCAGAAGATAGCGACTATTTCTATCCGCTCAAAATTCATATGTTGCTGGCTGAGCGCCAGGTCGATGAGAGCAAGAATATCGCACAGCAATGTGTCGATAGGCGAGGTATTGCGACGTGGATCGCCGATGAGTGTGGCAGGCTCGCAGGTCTGGAGCCACGGAAAAAGTCCAGTCCGCTCGATTTTTTCTCGGACGCTGTGAAGAAGTTGCCCTTTGGCAAAGACGAATGAGACCTTCAGGAGGCAGCATCAGCCTGCGGTCCCGTGGAACGAGACCAGTGGCAGTTGAGACTCATGATTCTGATCCGAGTCCCGTTCTTGGAACAACCGCAACCTAAATGTTCCGAACGGGCACAGATAATTAGCCAAAAATTTGCATGGGATTTTTGTTACCAAACTCCGGACTAGCGTCGAACCGGCTGGGTGAGGTATCGAATTCGTCGAGTATGTCGGGTTGAATCCACGTTAATGCAAGGGTTGCTATCTCGCGGTGAGGACCTGGCAACGTCGTGCGTGGATTCGCCGCGCTGCCATCGGTTCCACATCTCCTCTTTTTGGCCGTCGGTCTAGACGATTCGCTCTCTCCTGGTCATGGGCAACGCTCCTTTTCTCTAAAGAGAGCTTAGAATGTTGCATCGATCAGTTGAACCCGCAGCTCTTTACGGCCACGCCCCCGGGGCGGTGACGGGCTCGAAGCAGATAAGCAGCGTGCGACGCTAGTCTGCGTGACTAGCGTCGCCGCGAGCCAGTCAGGGAGCGACAAGGCCGGAGGGCCCCGGCGGCTTGCCCTGACGACGCTGGGCCCGAAGCAGGTCGTTGATTCCCACAATGCCGTCCCCGTCGAGATCGGGGTCATCGGCATCCGAAGCAAAGGCGGCCCTGAACAGCAGCATATCCACCGCGTCTACAAGGCCCGACTGATTCAGGTCGGCATCACAGATATTGCCGAATCCATCGCCATTGCTGTCACGCTGGTCGCTATTGCTATGACGAATGCAGTTGTCGACCATGTCGAGAATGCCGTCGGAGTCGAGGTCTCTTCGAGCGGCGTTCACGTCCAGGTAGGAAAAGCGTGGCGCACCCTCGACATTTGTCACCACCAGGGCGCCAGCGTCGGACTGGAACAGGCGGAGCGGCAATCCTACGATGTCTATGGCATCGACCAGTGCGTAGTTCTCGCCCCATTGCTGCAGGGAAGTCCCCGCCGGACCATCGGTCAGTGTGTAGAGTTCGTCTCCCACCCAGGCGGCGTCAGAGATATTGTTGAACAGCGTATCGATTTGCTCGAGGGTGATAGCGTCGTAGATCCGGCCGGAGCCCAGAATTACGATGCTGCCGTCCGGAGCCACGCGGATCGGGTGCAAGATGCCTGAACTGCTGTGGTAGGGGGAGTCTTTTTGTATGCCGATGTAACCGTCCACGTCAATATCTTCCCAGAGCAGGTCGTTGGGTGAGGTGTCATCGCGAAAGAAATACATCTTGCGATTGGCCTCGCTCCAGATGTACTCACGAGAGTAGTAGTTCCATTCAACCTGGGAGATGAGTATCCCGCTGGGATCATAGGTGAAATGCGAATCCCAGGCGCCGGTATCGTCAACCACGAATACATAGCTGCCTGCCGTTGCGAGTCCCTTGGGGTACGCTGGGGAATTGGCAAAAGGAACTTCGATTCGGGAATCGGACAATGGAATCTGGGTAATTTTTCCCGAAGCATAGGAAAGGTAGAGTGTATTCGTCTGCTCTGAATAGGCCATGTGTGTAGCAGTTTCAGTCAGCGTTATGGTTTCCTGGTAAGAACGGGATTCCAGTGACCACTGGAAAATGCTGAGGTTGGCATTACTGAGCAGGTAAAGCGTGCCCGCGCCGTCGTGAAGAATTTCATCGGGTATGTAGGCCAGGCCCTGCGGATTGATCTCGGGTCCGGGGGTGTCCGGCGTCAGCGACGCTATCGGGACAATCTCGACACTGGGAGAAATATCGAGGTCATAAAAGGCGAAAACGTTGTCTCCCTCAACGAAGATCCTGTCGTACTCCACCGGACCGGTGTAGTTGCCAGTTTCAAGAAAGGTATTGGAGTAAGAGTAAATGGTTGCCCCACGCAGGACGATGGGCAAGTTGCCGTAAAAGCCCAGGTCGTCGAACGCACCTGCGAGACTGTTGTTGTAACTCAGGTCTGATGTGCTGTAGATAATGCCAGCACTATCGACGACCCGGGCTTCACCTGGAAAGACATAGGTGCGAGAAGCGTTGGGATAGTCGCCGTGATACGAGCTGTCAGTTTGTCCGCCCAGCGTCCCGTCCTCGCCCAACCGCAACTGCAAGATGTCCGACGGGCTGATGCCGACAGACCTGGAGAAAATTTTGCCCAGTGCGGGAGCGATTGATGTGCCGGTCATGGAGTGCCAGTAGTCAATCTGGTCGATGACGCCGCCGGACCATTTATTCGTGCTTACCACCGATTCCCCGAAGACAACGTAGACGTAATCGCCTGACACTTCGAGGCTGGTTGCTTCCTCGTTGGTATTCACCAGGTGAGTCTCTGTGCTCCCGGCGAGGTCCAGTCTTGCCGTTCTCCTGCCGAAACTGACGTAGATGCCGTCGTCATCAACGGTGAAGGCGGTTGGTGAAGCGCTCAGAGGAATGTCAGGTAGAAATACCTGGCCCAGCAGATCGTAGCGTTTGATCAACGCTGAGCTGCCGTAAAGGAAATACGCAATACTGCCGCGTTGTTCTGCCTGAAGTGGAGCCTCGGCTTGTGCCCTTGCGGCAGTGGTGAGGCCCAGGACTACAACGAAAACAACCGCAAGTTGAATTGCGGTTCGCTTCAATACGCGGCCCGACGAACTGAGATCGAAAGATCGAAATACATCCGTGTGCATAATGCCTCCCATCCATGGAAAATTAACAGTGGCTAGTATTTGAATAGGGGGTGCTTTCTGTCAATAGCGCATTCCGATTCACGTGGACTATTGACTACCTGTGCACGAGGTCGTCACAAACGGAGAGCGTGAGCGATTGGCATGTTGAGGCGGTAACGCCTGTGCCATCTGGAAAGTTTCGCCGATGAAACACGGCCAACCAGGTCTATGGACCGTGTTCCAGGCTTCTTTGATCTGGAGTTGAAAAAGGTGGAGCTGGTGGGGAGACATCCCTATGCTCCGAAAGTGTTACCGATGCTCCCGGTATGATCTGTCACCTATGCTTCCGGTATGCACCCCCCCAGAAAAAGTGGTCCGCCTGGCAGGAGTCGAACCTGCGACCTGCCGCTTAGGAGGCGGCTGCTCTATCCTGCTGAGCTACAGGCGGCAGCGAGGAGGGGAGCATTATTCCCGCTCACCCCGTCGATGGCAAGGCAGCGGCTGCACATGGCGCTTGCCGCGGTACCTCCGGTCGCGCCGACAGTGTTGAAGGCATCAACCGGCCACCCCAAACCGCCCCGCCAGCCGCCCGAAACCCTCCCCGGGTCCCATCCTCTGCCGCTGCGCAATCGCTTGCGCCACCTCCGCCGGCGACAACTTCCCGGTATCCAGCACAAGGTCGAAACAATCGTGGCTATATATCTCCCGCCCGATAGACTGCGACCCTCGCCGCGTCCGCTCATTGGTCACCTTCGCCTGCTCCATCCCCACCACCCTGGCGACGTCCTCCAGCCGTCCATCGATACGCGCATCCAGAATCTCCGGTGGTGGCTTGAGCGCTACGAAGAGCACTGGATACCCGTGTAATACGCGCACACAGTCCTCCAGAATCGGCGGGTTCATTGTGGTCACATGGTCAGTGATGATATTCATCCCGAAATCTAGCGCCGCGGCGATCATCCGGTGCATGGCGTGGATTACTGGCATGCCGACGGCGCCGAGTTTCAACTCATAGGGGCTGTCAGGATCGTCCGCGTCGGCCGGCTCGATGCAAACCCCCTCATCGCAGCGCGCACCGCCATCCACGAACTTGCGTGACATGAGTGTACCGAGCGCATTGTCCGCACCGAAGTGCAGCCACGGGTCATCGTGGCGGTCGATGAATTCACGGCAGGTGGTGGTCTTTCCCGAGCCGGTTGTGCCGGTCACCACTATCAGGTTGCCTGTCATGCTGTACCCCGTTGATCGTTATTGTTTGAGTGAAACGCCCACTACATTGAGGCCTCGCGCGACACCAGGCGATGGCACAGAGTCTTCCTTCAGCGGGTCTTCCACACCTCCGGGCTGGCGCGCAGCCAGCGGCGGAACTCGTCCAGGCCGTAGTACTCCTGGTCCTCGCCAATCGCCTTGCTGAATCCGTCGTACTCCCACGCGAACTGCGACCACCACTGTCCGTGGTCGGGAAACAACAGTAACTGCGCAGAGCACACCTCGCGGCCGGTGGCCCTGAGGCTGCGTCCGAGCTCGTCCTCCATCTCCACTTCGATAAGCGCCGGGCGCGGGCCGTTGCGTTCCAGCACGCGGCGCACTCCGCTGGTGATAGAGGACATCACGCCGTCGCGCAGGATATAGCCGCCCGCGGCCTTGCTCTCATTGGTGCCCTCGATGTTCGAGCCCATGAAGTGCCAGCCGTTTTTCTCATCGGCGGTGGACCAGGTGTAGCCTCCCGTGGTGACCTTCTCCAGATAGCGGCGGCCGTGAGAGCCATCGCGGATGGAAAAACAGTCGACGTCGTAGCGCACGCCATCCAGTTCCACATGGCCAGTGATGCGCCCGGGCTGTTCGAAGTGCAGCTTGTAGGCCTCGTCGTAGCCGCCTTCCTTCTTCACGCCGATCACGTTGGGTTCCGAGATCGCCTCGAACACGAGGTCCAACTTGAAGCCGTTGCGGTCGTAGCCGAGCTGGTATTTCTTCAGCGGCTCCAGCAATTTGATCGACATCGACCACGGTGTGACGAAGTCGTACTTGTCGTAGTCCACGCCGTACTTGCCCTCGGGCAGCAGGCGCATCAGCTGCCAGTCGAAGTAGAGCATGTCCCAGTTGTGGTAGTGCTTGCTGTCCCACATCGCTGGCCCGCCGAGCATGCAGTTCATGTTGGGGCGGAAGTGGTTGTAGAAGATGCCGTTGATGCCTTTTTCCGGAATGGCCCAGGAGAACCAGGAGCTGTCGCTCCAGTACAGGTCAGGATCGATGTGCATGCACAGGTGGTCTGCGATTTCCGAGCTAAGAGGCATGAGCGTCTCCTTGGTGGCCTGGGGTAGCGTTGGCAGAGGTAGGGGCAACGGCCGATACCATCGGAGAAACTACCAGTTCCATAGCGCGCTGACTCTGCCATTGCCGCCCGGGCATGAGCACTGGGCGCCCGAGACCCGGTGCTCCCAAAAGTAGCAGTAGAAGGTCATTTCAGGGCCTCCCGGTGCTTTGCCTCCCTGCGTGTGGACTGGAGATATTGACCCGCATCAAGAACCGCAAAAGACCCCCGGCCTGACCCTTGAAAAACCGCGTTTTCGCACCTATGTAAAGGTCAGAGCTAGTCAACCACACCCGAGAAAAGGAGGTGTCACATGGCATTGGTACAACGTAGCAATCTGTTCGACCTGGACAAGTTTTTCGGCGACCAGTGGCCGCGTTCGGCGGATAACGAGATGGGCGATTTCTTCGCGCCGCGTGTCGATATCCGCGACACCAAGGACCACTTTGAAATCACCGCGGAACTGCCCGGCGTGGCGCGCGAGAATATTCACGTGCACGTCACCGACGGTATCCTCACCCTGGAGGCGGAGAGCTCCCAGGAAGACAAAGAGGAAAAAGAGGGCAGGGTGATCCGCCAGGAGCGCCGCTACGGCAAGTTCCGTCGCAGCTTCAATCTCGGCGGCGAGGTGCACGAGGAGGACATTCGCGCCAGCTTCAAGGACGGCGTGCTGAAACTCGAAGCGCCCAAGCTGAAGGAAAAGCCCCCGGCGCGCCGCCGCATCGAGATCGGCTGATTCGCTAGCTGATCAACATCGCCCGGATGACCTTGCGCAGCAGCTGTTTTTGCCGCGCCAGGTTGTCCGGGTCGTTCACGTCCCCACCCCCAAGCGCCGCGAAGGTCTGGTGCGACAGAAAATAGCCCGTGGTCAGGTTGACCATGGTGATCACGTTGAGCACCAGCGTCTGCCGGTCGCTGTCGCCGGCCAGTCCCAGGTGGGTGGTGTTATCCACGCCCTGCTCGAAAGCGGCCCGTATCCAGTTGCGAAAGTGTTCGCGGCTGGAGGGGGGCTCCGGGTCCTGCAGTGCCTGCTGCAACAGCGCCGCCAGGTGTGGCTCCGCTGAGAGCAGGTCGATGAACAGGGCGGGCAGTTCGGTGTAGTCGTGCAGTCCGTTGGCGGTGCCCAGGCGCTCGGAAATTTTGTTGACCAGCGGCCGCAGCGAGGCCTGCAGCACTGCCTCGTAGAGGTCTTCCTTGGAGCCGAAATGGTTGTACAGGCCGGGTTCGCGCAGGCCCGCCGCGTCGGCTATCTGGCGCAGGCTGGTGCCGGCATAGCCCTGGCTCGCGAACAGGTTCTGCGCCTCCTGTAGGATGCGCGCCCGGGTGCGCGCACCCTTGCTGACTTTGATGGTGGTCATAAATTATCGAGTGATTGCTAAAAATTGGTCGTTTTTGCGAGGTGCATCACAAAAAATGGGCCAAAATGGGCTAATAAAATAATAGTTGATAATAAATATGGCCGCTCCGGGGCGTTCGCGCAAGTCGCTTGCATTCGGCGCGGCCGCGTATCACTCTAGTGCCGCTGGAGCGGGCGCCGTTCGGGCGTGCGCGATTCGGTAACGTTTCAAGAGGGCATTGCGCTTGCTGTTTCGGGCTGGATTCACGCTGGTCTTGGGTTGGCTTCTCACCGCCGCACTGCCGTCGGCGGGGGCCACAGCACCGGAAGTGCTGGAAAATTCGCGCGGCGACTATGAAGCCGCAGTGCGCGCCATCGACCGCGGCCAGTGGACGGAGTTCGAGCGCCTGCGCCCGGGCCTCGATGACTACCCGCTGGCGGTATACCTGGACTACTTCCGCATGAGCAGCCGGCCCGCCGAGGTGCGGCCGTCCCAGGCGCGCCAGTTCATCGACCTCAGCGCGGACACACCGCTGCCCATTCGTTTTCTCGGCACCTACCTGCGCCGCGCCGGGCGCGACCAGCGCTGGGGGGATTTCCTCGCCGTGCAGGACAGCGAGCCGAACAGCATCGACCTCAAGTGCTATTACTTCCGCGCGCGGCTCGCCACCGGCGACAGCCTGGTCGCCTGGGAGGGGGCCGAGCGCCTGTGGATTCACGGCCAGTCGCGGCCCAAGGAGTGCGACCCGCTGTTCGCGGCCTGGATGAAGGCGGGCCAGCTCAGCGATACCGCGGTGTGGGCGCGCATGCTGCAGGCCTTCGAGGAACGCCAGGCGTCGCTGTTGACCTACGTGGCGGGCAAGAGCAGCCCCGCGCTCAAGCCCTGGGCAGACAAACTGCTGGCGGTGTACCGCCGGCCGGCAACCCTGCGCCAGCAGTCGCTGCCCGCGGACAGCCCCTACTCGGCGGATATCGCGGCGGCAGGGCTGGCTTACCTGGCGCGCTACAACCCGGCCCAGGCCCTGGACAACTGGCAGCGCTACCAGGCCGAGCTCGAATTCAGCCAGGCGCAGCGACACAAGGTGGAGAGCGAGATCGCCCTGCGCAGCCTGTTCGCGCGCACCGAGGCGAACTTCGAGTGGCTGCACGGCGCGTTGGCCCGCCTCGGTGACGACAAACTGGTGGAGATCCGCCTGCGCTGGGCAATCTCCGAACAGGATTGGCCGGCGCTGTCCGCGACCCTGCCGCTGCTTTCCGCGCAGCGCCGCGAGAGCGCCGGCTGGCGCTACTGGCAGGCGCGGGCCCTGTCCCAGGCGGGCGATGACCAGGCGTCCCTGGCCATGCTGCGCGAACTGGCCCGGGAGCGCGACTTCTACGGCTTCCTCGCCGCCGACCGCATCGGCGAAGCCTACAGTTTCAACGACCGCCCCCTGCCGCTGCCGCCGGCGAGCACCGAACCCCTGCGCGACCTGCCGGCGGTGGTGCGTATCGGCGAGCTGAACTTCCACCGCGATGAGGGCAATGCGCACTCGGAGTGGTACAAGGTGCTGCAGGATACCGACCGCCAGGAACAGCAGGAGGCCCTGGCCCTGCTCGCCGCCCAGCAGGGCTGGTACCGCATGGCCATCGACGCCGCCACCCGGGCGCGGGCCTGGGACGCCCTCGACGTGCGTTTCCCCACGCCCTACCGAGACACGTTCCGCCAGTACGCCTCGGCCCAGGGGGTCCCCAGCACGGAGCTGATGGCCATCGCCCGTCGCGAAAGCGCCTTTTTCCCGGAGGCGCGCTCCCCGGTCGGCGCCCGCGGCCTGATGCAGATCATGCCCGCCACCGGCCAGCAAGTGGCGCGCAGCCTGAACCGCTCGCTGAACACGGCGCAGCTGTACGAGGTCGAGCACAACATCCTGCTCGGCAGTGCCTACTACCGGCAGTTGCTGGATCGCTTCAGCGGCAACCGGGTGTTCGCCCTGGCCGCCTACAACGCCGGCCCGCACCGCGTCGACCGCTGGCGCCACGCGTCCGGTGAGCAAGTGCCGGTGGATATCTGGATAGAGAGCATTCCGTACCGCGAGACCCGCGACTACGTGCAGGCGGTACTGGCATATAACGTGGTGTTCCAGTATCGCACCGGGGAGCCGGCGCGCCTGTTGAGCGACAGCGAGCGCAGCGCGCTGTATTGAGGGGGAGGGCGGCGCCGCCCGCACGGTGCGGGCAGGAGTCTTGCCGCGCTATCGGGTCAGGCGGTTTCCCGCGCCCGTTCGGTAACGCCTTCGGCCTGGGCCAGGCCCGCGCGCTGGTACAACAGCCAGGCGATCGCGGTGCAGTAGCTCAGGTTGGTCTGTAACTCGCCGTCCGGGTCGCTCAGGAACGCGCGCTGGCTGGCGAGACCGCGCACGCGGCTGGCCATGTCCGGGTTGAAGGCGAGGTAGCGGTCCCACAGGTCGCGGTGCTGGGCCGCGGTGATGTGGAACAGCCCGAGGCCGTCGTTGCGCGCGGAGAACAGCCCCAGGTCCGGGGCGTCGACAGCGGCGTTGAGGAGAAAGGACTCGCTGGCTGCGGTCCATTTACCCAGGTATTTGAGGGTTGGTCGAATGACCTGGTCCCTCAGGTGCTCTGCGGTTACATACATAACCCACTTCCTCGCAGGGATGTCAAATCCGTCAGATACTGCCGTTTCACTTCTGTATGGTTTATCGGCACGGTTCGTAGTACGGGTATGGTTTTCCTGTATTTCCGTGCTCTAGGTGGTGTTTTTAACACATTAAAAAAATAATTCCAATAAAAATAGGGTGTTGCGAGGGTTAATTAATTTCGATTTGCGGAAGAGCGCGTAACTTCGAGTATGGGCAGGGTGTCGCAGGTTGTTTTCAAGCACTAACTTTCATCATCTGTGGCCAAAATTGTGGTAAAAGTGGCCAAAGTCGGCCAAAAGTCAGCCTCCTGCCAGTTTTACCGTATAACCAATTTTTTCCAGCTCGGCCTTGATGAGCTCGCGCTGCTCGCCCTGGATCTCGATACAGCCATCTTTCACCGCGCCGCCGACCCCGCATTTGCGCTTCAGCGTCTTGGCCAGGGCTTTGAGTTCGGTCTCGCCCAGGGGCAGGCCGCGCACCAGGGTCACCGCCTTGCCACCGCGGCCCTTGGTCTCCCGGTGCAGGCGTACGATGCCGTCGCCGGCGGGGGCCGCCGCGCGCTGTTCGCGGCAGCGGCAATCGGCGACGGGCGCGCCGCAGCCAGGGCACAGGCGGCCCTGGTCGCTGGAGTAAACGAGGTTGCCGGGGGACTTGCGCTGCCTGCTCATGCTGGGAACCGTATGCTTTTGCGATGGGCGGCAGTATAGTGGCGCGCTCACACAGGGGAAACCGCGCAAGGGAGGTAGGCGATGTCCGGGTCGGAGCAGATGGAGGACGTGCAGACGCAACTGGCCTTTCTCGAGGACACAGTAGCCAGTCTCAACGAGGCGCTGGCGGCCCAGCAGCGCGAAATCCTCACCCTGCGCGAGCAACTCGCGCTGCTCAAGCGGCGCCAGGACGACCTGCAGCAGCGCCAGGACACCCCCCCTCCCACCCTGGAGGACGAGCGCCCGCCGCACTACTGATCCCCTTGCTACTTTCTCAACCGGGTCATTGCCTCTGCAATAGCA
>NZ_SRLE01000049.1 GCF_004745945.1 Mangrovimicrobium sediminis
TGCACGTGTGGGACCGGCGCACGCCGGCGGAGGAAGTGCTGCGCGGCTTCGACGACCTGGTGCGCGCGGGCAAGGTGCTGTACGTGGGCATCTCCGATACCCCGGCCTGGCAGATCGCGCGGCTGCAGGCCATCGCCGACCTGCGCGGCTGGTCGCCGCTGGTCGCCCTGCAGATTCCCTACAGCCTGGCCGAGCGCAGCGTGGAGCGCGAGTTCATGCCCATGGCGCAGGAGATGGGACTCGGTGTGTGTCCCTGGTCGCCACTGGCCGGCGGGGTGCTCTCGGGCAAGTACGCGAACACCGAGCTCAAGTCCCTGGACTCCCGCGGGATCGGCGACCTCGACACCCGCGAGAAAATCAATATCGCCACCGGCCTGCTCAACCAGCGCACCCTGGGCATCGCGGCGACCGTCGGCGAGGTGGCGCAGGTGTTTCCCCCAGGACATGATCGAGGGCGAGGTCGCCGACGGCATGTTCGGCGGCGTCCGGGTAGCGCTGCCGGGCTAGTGTCAGGCGGCGATGTTACAGCGACAATAATCGACAACAGGAGAACCAGCATGTCCCAGGATGACCGCATGGGTGTGGTCAACACCATCAACCTCTACGCCGCAGCGCTGGACACCCAGCAGTGGCACCTCTTCGACCGCGTGTTCACCGAGGACGCCAGCGTCGATTTCGGCGGCGGGGCGGTGTGGAGCGATCGCGCCACCCTGCTACAGGCTTTCGAGGCCATTCACTCGCCGTTCTGGGCGACCCAGCACGTCACCACCAACCACACCGTGGTGGTCGACGGCGACCGCGCCCACTGCCTGAGCTTCGTGCACGGGCGCTTTATTCGCGACGTGGGGGAGGGCGGCAACATGTTCGAGTCCGGCGGCTGGTACGACGACCAGTTGGTGCGCGCCGGGGACCTGTGGCTGATCCACAAGCGCGAGTGCCGTTCGATCTGGGCGGCGGGTAACCCGAAGGTGCTGGAAACCCAGCCGGGGGTGTCCGGGATTCCCGCGCTGTTCTCCCTGGCGGAGGAGGCGCAGGGGGGGCGGCTGGCGATTCTCGATGCGCTTAACGGCTGACCGCGAGTCCCGCGGGCCAGCGCAGGCCGGCCCAGGCCTCGGGGGTGGCGCACATGTATTCGACGTAGTGGCCGAGGGTGGCGCTGGTGTCCAGGTAGAGAAAATCGATGCCCGGGACACTGCCTTCCAGGGCCACCTCCCAGCCGCGGCGCGCGGCTTCGGTGGCGGTCACCGGCCCAGGCCAGGGCGACGCGAAAGCGCGCCACGCCCTCGCCCGCCGGTGTGCGCACCGCGACCTCGACGTTGTCGAAATCGAAGTCGTCGACGGCGAACTCGTGGGCAAAAGTTTCCGCGGCGAGGTCGAGGTTGCGGGTAACATAGCCATTCTGGAAGTGGCCGGGCAGGTACATGGGCGTTCTCGGGCGGTGGCTGATGGCCCCGGACTGTAGCCGCCCCGCCTGCCGAATTCAACCGGCCCTCGGGATTGACACCCGCTGGGCTGCTAGATACTTTGCACTGCAAAGCTAATGTGGAGGTAAGCCGATGAGCGAGTTCGATCGCGCTTTGACACAGCTTCAGGAGATCCAGTCACGCATCGTTGAGAGCACGCGCTTTCGCGGTATCGGCGCCGATCTCAACCTGGCCACCGCGGGCGTGGTGGCCGTGCTGGCCCTGGCCCAGGGCATCTGGCCCCGGGTGTTGCTGTCCAGCGACCTGACTTATGTGGCCATTTGGTCACTCGTGCTGGTAATCTCCTGTGTGCTGGCCTGCTTCGACGAATCTCGGATGCCGCCTACTGCTTGCAAAAAAAAACGGTAATACGGAAGATCCAGGCGTTATCCGGATTTATTGGGTTGAACGTGAGCGTAG
>NZ_SRLE01000050.1 GCF_004745945.1 Mangrovimicrobium sediminis
CGCCTCACGATAGCTACGCCGACATGGGTGGTTCTTTAGCCTTGCCCAACCCTTTGGCCCAGTTGCTGAAATGGGCCACTTTTGCCGAACTTCACAGAATAACAAGTGCGGGCAGTTCGCTCCCTTCGGTCGCCGGACGCGCGTACCGCGCGCCCGCTGCCGCTCAGCGTTATATTCGCCAAAAATTCTGGAGCTGGCATGCTTAAATTTGATTTAGCAAAGATTGCAGACCTATTTTTTGCCTCGAAAAAGCAGAAGGCTGAAAATTCATCGGTATACATTAGAAAAGTCGCGGAAGAGGCGGAAGAACTCGCGAAAATATGGGAAGAGATTGTTAATTCCTTGCTGGAGGGAGCAGAAATCAACAGGGAGAAATTAATTGCTCTTGGAGCGCACAAATACATACCAAAAAATGGCGTTCGATATACTAGGTTGCAGGCATTCTACCGAAATGCTTCTACTGCTTTGGCTCCGAATAATGCTACTCAATGGGTGGATGAAATTGTATATAGCATTGGAAGTATTCTAGTTGAGCGTGAGGGTGCAAATAAAAACCTTTTTTCAACATTAGAAAATGCTGAAAGTAGCTTCTTCTTTGATAAACAGAATAATATAGAGTTGCTAAAAGATTTATCTATGAGTGTCGTTGCTATGCAAAAGGAGGCTTCAGCTCTATATGTTTTGGCGTCCCAAGTAGAAGCGCAGAAAATATGAAT
Organism: Mangrovimicrobium sediminis; assembly: GCF_004745945.1. Lineage (GTDB taxonomy): Bacteria > Pseudomonadota > Gammaproteobacteria > Pseudomonadales > Halieaceae > Mangrovimicrobium > Mangrovimicrobium sediminis. Next base: position 717 of record NZ_SRLE01000050.1, read on the forward strand.
ATAACAATGCAAGGTAGGCAAGCCCCTTCGGGGCGGGACCTCCTTTCAGTCGGCCCCTGCTTGCGGCGTTATATGCCATCAAATATCGGAGAGAATATCGTAGTATGAGTATCAATGGAGTAGAAGCAGTTGAATTCCTATCAAGCATTAAAGATAGAGTTTCACTACACAAAAAGGACAATACAGATAAATTTTGGAGCTACAAAATTAAATCGGCCAAAAATACCGAGTTCGCATTTGATCCTAAAACCACAACCGGCCTATTTATTAGGGTTGATAGGCAGCCGCCAAGCATTCCTGGTATTTCAAATATAGAAAGAATTTCAGGAAAAGATGTATCAACAGCACTTGATAGAGTGTTCTCCGGCGGCCTGCACAAAGCCAACTTTGTGCTTACAATTGAAAATCTCGGTGCCTTTAACGATTTTATTGCCCACTATGAGTCGTTGTAAGCATATAACAATCACAACCACGAAAGCCCCTGCGGGGCCGGACCTCCATTTCGGCGTTTCACGCCTACATTCCGGCCCGTGTTGTGGGCGTTATGCGCCCTCGATCTCGGTATCTACGCAGAAAATCAGGAAGAATAAATGAATGTCCTGGCGATACTTGGTATAGCCATCTGTCTCATTGGTGGAATTGGTCTATTGATAGCCGCTTTCAGGGTTGGGGTCTTCTGGGGAATCTGTTGCTTGCTTATCGCTCCAGCCTCAATCCTCTTCATTGTTATGCATTGGCAGGATGCGAAGAATCCTTTCTTCCTTCAGTTAATCGGGGTGGTCATTCTTTTAATCGTAGCTGTATTTGGGGGCAATGTTGGCCCGGTCGCATAACAAGTCAAGGCAGCAAGGGCGCTTCGCGCCGGGACCCGCTAACGCGGGCCCCTGCTTGAAGCGTTATGTGTTACTCGCAAATGCCGGGCGAACTTCCGATTGATTTCTTC
>NZ_SRLE01000051.1 GCF_004745945.1 Mangrovimicrobium sediminis
CTACAGCGCCAACCCGGCGACGGTGGTGGAGGCCTGCAACGTGCTCGACGACTGGGACGGCCGTTTCGCCGTGGACAGCGTGGGCGCGCATATCTTCCGCGAGTTCTGGTCTGGTTGCTGCGGCGGCGTGGAGCGCTGGCAGGTGCCCTTCGACGCTGCGGACCCGGTTGACACACCGCGCCAGTGGAGCGACGACCCGGCGCTGATCGAGGCGACCCGCAGCGCCTTGGCGGCGGCGGTCGACCTGCTGGTGGATGCGGGTATCCCGATGAACCGCCCCTGGGGCGAGATCCAGTTCATCGACAAGAACGGCGAGCGTATCGGCATCCACGGCGGTCCGGGGTCCACCATGTTCTCGGTGATCACCTCGGACCTGGTGGCCGGCGAGGGCTACTCGGACATACGCCACGGCAACAGCTACATGCAGGCCATCACCTGGGACGAGAGCGACTGCCCGGTGGCCTACGCCATGCTCACCTACTCCCAGTCCACCGATCCGGCATCGGACCACTACGCCGACGCCACTGCGCTGTACAGCGATGGCGGTTGGATTCGCATGCCGTTTTGTGAGGCGCAGCGCGATGAGCAGGAGCTGCGCCGGGAGTCTATCGAGGAGTAGGCTCCGCCCTCACATCCAGGCTGGCAGGAGGCGGTGCCAGCAGGGTGGGGGCGCTAGTACGGGTGACGGCGAAAATAATCGCGCGCGGCGTCGCGCACGCGCGGTGCCAGCAGCAGGCTCGAGACCATGGTCGGGATCGCCATCAGCCCGTAGGCGCCGGACACCAGGTTCCACACCACCTCCAGGCTGACCACGGCGCCGAAGACCACGGTAGCGATAAACACCCAGCGGAAATGATGTTGCAGGTGCGCACCGAACAGGAAGCCGAAGCACTTGGCGCCGTAGTACCACATGGTGAACATGGTGGTCAGGCCCAGCGCCGGTGAACGCGTCCAGGGTCAAGCGGATGCCGCTGAGTCCGTCGACGTGCTGCCAGTCCCCCGCGATCAACAGCACCAGGGCGGTACAGGTGCACACCAGCAGGGTATCGATCACCGGGCCGAGCATGGCCACCAGCCCTTCGCGTACCGGCTCCGAGGTGCGTGCCGCGCCGTGGGCCATGACTTCGGTGCCGACACCGGCCTCG
>NZ_SRLE01000052.1 GCF_004745945.1 Mangrovimicrobium sediminis
GAATTGGATGAAGAGTGCTCTGGTAGACCGTCGAGGTACGCCGCGAAGATTGCGGCTGAACTGGCCGAGCTAGGATCAACTAGTGAAAAGATAGAAATCTTCTTTTCGAGCGACGAGATTAGATCAGCGGAAGATTCGAGCATGAGTGATGTTGCTGAACTCTCATCGGGGAATGTTGTTTTCATCGATGCGACTGACCCCTAACAAGTCAAGGCAGCAAGGGCGCTTCGTGCCGGGACCCGCTAACGCGGGCCCCTGCTTAAGCGTTATGTATCCGCAGTGTGAAGCTCCTGCTTTAATCCCAATGTCCGAAAAAGAGATAACGAAGACTCATTTTCTGGCATCTAGGGCATTTATACCGCCTCGTTGAAATATCACCCTCAACCTCGGCGACAAGCTTGAGAGGATCTTCGATAAACGGATCAGGGAAAGCCTTGATTCCCAAGTCCCTGGCTTTATTTTCTTCCATAGTGTCAAACGTCTGCCTTTCAGCGTCATAATAAATAATCCAACTTTGGAAATCGTCGGATACTCCGGGGCTAACGTGGGCCTCGATACCGCACTCACAAACCATGAGTAACATATGCCCGGGCATAGTGGCTCTCCTAGACCCGCAACTTCATTGCGGGAATCCAGTTGTGATCGCCAGGACGTTTAATTTCAGCTACCTTCCATGCGTTATTACTGGTTCCACCACGCATCGTATTTATGAGCTTGGCAATAGATTCAAATTCGTCTTCGTTCCAAATTAGTCGTCTATCGTCTACTACAGCCTCAAATATCTCGCCAAAGTACTTTGTTCTTATCCTGGTTCCGCTGGGTAGCATTAGCCTTTCCCACATAAAGCCTGATTTCGGGCGCTCCTGAATAACGTCATCGACAGTTCTTTCTAAAAAGTCGTACACTACATTTTCAACTACAGTGTGCGGGTTAGCCGGGTAGCGGGTTAGTAGCTCCCTATAAATCTCAAGGCTAATGGGTATATATACATAGTCGTTAACCATCTGTCCTCCGTATTACTCTATAGTTACTACTAAGTACTCCATAGCAACTCTAGAGTACTTTATCGGTCATGGCAAGTATTAATTTTGCCGGAGAGAAATACATAACAATGCCAACCACGAATGCCCCTTCGGGGCCGGACCTCCGTTCCGGCGCTTCGCGCCTCCACTGCGGCCCGTGTTGGCGGCGTTATGCGCCTGGAGCAAGACTCCACTAATGAATATCACCCTCAAGATATTTCGGGACAAGATGATCTTGATGCATGAGTCTCGTATTGTCACCGCACTACCAAAAGAGCCGTACTCGACTACAAGGCTTCTTGTCGGCACTTTCGAACCAGCGGTCGCATGCTTGAAGGAAGGTTTATCGAGTATCGGAGCAGTAGGTATTTTTAAAAAGTCGCCCCGTATATTCATCTCGCCCCAAGAAATGTGTGAGGGAGGTCTGTCCGAAGTAGAGCGCCGTTGCCTTACTGAATTGGGGCTCGCAGCAGGCGCCAGAGCAGTGGAGTTTGTAAATGAAAAAGGCGCATAACAAGTCAAGGCAGCAAGGGCGCTTCGCGCCGGGACCCGCTAACGCGGGCCCCTGCTTGAAGCGTTATGTGTTACTCGCAAATGCCGGGCGAACTTCCGATTGATTTCTTC
>NZ_SRLE01000053.1 GCF_004745945.1 Mangrovimicrobium sediminis
TGGTTACCGGGAACAGGTAGTGGTCCACCAGCATGACGACGAACAGCGCCATGAGGTAGATGATCGAGTACTTGAAGGTCTCCATCGGTGCCTTCGGGTTCCTGTCGCGCAGCAACTCGATCGCCCAGTACAGGAAGCCCGCGCCGAGCACGATCGCGCCCAGCAGGTACAGCGGGCCGCTCATGTGGGTGGCGTAGGGCAGCAGGGTGATCAGGAACATCAGGATGGTGTAGAGCAGTATCTGCACCTTGGTGAAGGCCACTCCGTGGGTCACCGGCAGCATGGGGATGCCCACGGAGGCGTACTCCTCGCGCCGGTGGATGGCCAGCGCCCAGAAGTGCGGCGGCGTCCAGGCAAAGATGATCAGCACCAGCAGCAGCGCATGGCCGTGTATCTCGCCGGTCACCGCGGTCCAGCCGAGCAGCGGCGGGGCGGCACCCGCGAGCCCGCCGATGACAATGTTCTGCGGCGTCGCGCGCTTCAGGAACAGGGTGTAGACCACCGGTCGCGTGCAGGTTGTCGACGCGGCCCTGGGCCACCGGGCGGTTCTGGGTGCGCGACATCTGCCGGTCGACCCGCTGGTCGACGAGGTGGTTGACCGCCGCCGCCGCCCCCGCACACAGGGCGATCCCCAGGTTGCCCAGCAGGAGGACGTCCAGCGGCACCATGCCCGGCACCGCCATGAACATGCCGATGACCGAGGTGAGGATCATCAGCAGCACCACGTTGGGCTTGGTGAGCTCCTTGTAATCCCGCCAGGTGGTCGCCGACGAGCTGTCTGCCTGTGTCATCGCGCCGCCTATTCGCTGGAGTTCTTGAGCAGGAACTTGAGGTCGGAGATCACGTCCTTGTAACTGATCTCGCTATTGTAAGTCATCATCACCCAGCCCGCGGGATCCACCAGGTACCAGGCCGTCGGGTCCGCAATGTATTCGGGGAACAGGGCGTTGAAATCACCCTGCGAAACCACCAGCGGCGACAGGTCGCGGTGCTGCTGTTGCAGGTACATGGCGAAGCTTTCCGGCAGCGGCAGGCCGTCGCTCAGTGCATCTACCGCGAGATCCGTCGCGGCGGGCGTGGTGTCGCTGATGTACAGCCGGTCGATACGGTTGAAGTCGCGGCCGA
>NZ_SRLE01000054.1 GCF_004745945.1 Mangrovimicrobium sediminis
GCCGAGACCGGCCCAGTCGCGCGCCAGGACATGCGGGATACCGTACTCGGTCCAGACGATGTCGGCGGCGTACTGGTAAGTCGTATCGTCGTCGTCATCAGAGCAGGCGGCGAGCACGGCGGTGCAGGCGAGCACCAGGGCGAGGCGGACAGGTTTCACGGTGGGGGTCTCCTGAGCAAGGAGCTGGCCTGGGGGTGAGCAAAGTAGCCGATGGCTCAATCGGGTCGAAGACGCTCGTGCCAGGCCGGGAGCCGTAATTTCGCGCGCACGGGAGCGCTTGTTGAGAGGCCCCGTGGTATTGAGGCTTCGAGGCGGGAGTGCTCGCAATGAGTAGAAGGCCCCCGCCGGAACGCGGGGGCCAGGCGGCCTCAGGCGGCCTGGGTGTGCTTGATCACCGCGGCGTTGATGGCGCGGAGGATACCGTCCAGCGAAGCCTGCACGATATCCTCGCTGCGCCCGCAGCCGCAGTAGCGCTCGCCGGCGATGTTCAGCTGGATGTAGCACATGGCCTCGGCGTCCGCGCTCTGGCTCATTGCGTGCTCGCTGTACTCCACCAGCACGATCTGCTTGCCGGTGAAACGCTCCATGGCGTCGACGAAGGACGCCACCACGCCGCTGCCGCTGCCGGCGATCTTTTCCCGGGCGCTGCCGCGCACCAGTTCCGCCTGCAGGCGGTCGGCGTTGTCCTCGCGGTTGACCTGGTAGTTGCCCAGCGCCCAGCGTCCTTCGCCGTTCAGGTAGGTCTTGCAGAACAGCTCGTAGATGGCCTGTGAGCCCACCTCGGTTTCCTGCTGCTCGGCGTAGGCCTGCACCACCGGGCTGAAATCGATCTGCAGCCAGCGCGGCAGCGAGATGCCGTAGTCGCGCTCCAGCACGTAGGCGATACCGCCCTTGCCGGACTGGCTGTTGATGCGGATGACCTCCTGGTAGCTGCGGCCGATGTCCGCCGGGTCGATCGGCAGGTAAGCGACCTCCCAGTACTCGCGGCCG
>NZ_SRLE01000055.1 GCF_004745945.1 Mangrovimicrobium sediminis
CGGTATCGACCCCGCCGCGCTGGAAACCACGGTGTCGCGCTTCAACGGTTTTGTTGCCGCCAACCACGACGCTGACTTCGGGCGCGGCGCGCGCGCCTACGACCGCTGGTTGGGGGACTTCACCCACCAGCCCTCCACCACCCTGGGCAGCATCGAGCGCGGCCCGTTCTACGCGGTGCCGATCCTGCCCGGCGACGTCGGCACCTATGGCGGCGTAGTCACCGACAGCAGCGCGCGGGTGCTGCGCGCTGACGGCACGCCGATTGCCGGGCTCTACGCCACCGGTGTTTCCACCGCCTCGGTGATGGGGCGCACCTATCCCGGCGCCGGCTGCAGCGTGGGGCCCTCTTTCGTCTGGGGCTATGTCGCCGCCCGCCACGCCCTGTCGCCGCCGGCCTGAATCCCGGCCAATTCCTGCTAATCTGTTGGCGCCGGTCCTGCGTAGTCACGCAGGACCCCACGCAAAAATACAACGACCTAAGGACACCACACCATGAACCTGAGCTTGCCTGAAGACAGCCTGCTGATACGCGACATGTTCCAGCGTTTCTTCGAGGGGGAATCCACCATGGAGCGCGTGCGCGCGGCGGAGCCGGTTGGCTTCGACGCCGCCCTGTGGCGCGAACTGGTGGCCCTCGACGCACCCTGCATGCGCCTGTCCGCGGAGGTCGGCGGTGCCGGCATGGGGCTGTTCGACGCCTGTCTGATGATGGAGGAGGCCGGGCGGCGCCTGGCCAGCGTGCCGTTGGCCGAGGCGGTGGCCGCGGTGCGCCTGCTCGGTGAGGTGGGCGGTGACACCGCGCAGCAATGGATCGGGCGCGTCGCCGATGGCGAGACCGTAATCACCCTGGCCCTGCAGCCGGTCGCCGCGGATACGCCGCAGTGGGTGCCCGGCGCCGCGGTGGCGAAGGCGATACTCAGCTTCGACGGCGACTCGCTGGCGCTCGAGGAGCCGGCGTCCGCGCTGGAAGCCCCGGCAACCCTCGGCGGCAACGCCCTGGCCCTGTTCCGCAGTGGCGCCGGCAAGCGCGAGGTGCTGGCCAGCGGCGAGGCCGCGCGCAGTGCCTGGGCACAGGCAGTGGAGCTGTCTCTTATACCCATCTCGAGCCCCCGAGACTA
>NZ_SRLE01000056.1 GCF_004745945.1 Mangrovimicrobium sediminis
CTGTGCCCGCTGGCGGCGCTGGCGATGTGGCTGGGCTGCCGTCCCATGCGCGAGACCATCGCGGCACTGGAGGGCTAGCCGGGGAACCGGCCCCGCAGGGCCGGGATGCATTCAGTCGATCTTGGCCAGCACTTCCGCACCGAAGACTTCGGCGTTCTCGCACCACTGCTCCAGCGTATCGCCGGAAATGTGCGTGGCGGCGCCGACAATACCCAGCTCCTTGTAGAAACCGATCTTGTCGATGATCTGCTGGAAGGAGACTTCCTCGCCGGGTTGGGTGATGCTCGCCAGGAAAACCTCCGGCGGTTTTTCGCGGCCGACCTTCTCGCAGTACTCGCGCATGTACTCCAGGCCCTTGAGCAGGTCGCGTGAAGAAGGGGTTCCAGGCGTCGGCGAGGTCCACTGCACGGCGGATGGCGCGCGGCGCGTTGCCGCCGATCATCACCGGCGGGTGCGGGCGCTGCACCGGTGCCGGGTTGATGCGGCAGCCGCGGGCGCTGTAGCCGGTGCCTTCGAAGTCAAAGGTCTCGCCGGTCCACGCCGCCTTCATCGCACGCAGGTACTCGTCCATGATGTCATTGCGGTTGTCGAAGTCCGCGCCCATGGCGAAGTACTCGCCCTTCAGGTAGCCGGCGCCGAAGCTGTTGCGGTACGGCAGTACCACGATGCCGGTCTGCAGGCGCAGGGTGGTGGTGCAGGCGGCCACCAGGCCAAGCATGACGAAGGGATCCTGGGCGTCGTGGCCGCCCGCATCCAGCCAGCGCGCGGTGGGGCACGGGTGGTCGGTGACGTTACCGCCGCTGAAGCCGGCCTTTTCCAGGGTCTGGCCGACGGTTTTCACTGCGTCGAGGTGCAGGAACTGGTCGGCGGCGTCGGTGCGATCGAAGGGAAGCGTTGCGTTGATTTTCATTATGTCTTCCTGAAAGTGTTGGGACAGTTCCGTTGGAGCCGTTTTATACAGGCCGGCGCGCCTTCAGGCGTCGCCAGCGGGTACGACTCTCGCCGGGTGTGTCAGGGTTCTACGATATCGCCAGTCAGTGTCCACTTGCCCGCGCTGTCCCGCAGCCAGCCACAGGATGCCCAGGCACCACCATCCACCGGGATGACCGTGCCGGTCACGTAACTGCTCATACGGGAGGCGAGAAACACTGCGACGCTACCGCACTCGTGGTCCACCCCGCAGCGTCCCAGCGGCAGGCGACGGGCGGTCGCATCCTCCTGGGCGGGTGTGGGGTGAATCCATGTCGATTCATCGACAGGCCCAGTGATGTTACCACGCAAACCGGGGGTAACGGTGTAGTCCGGGGCAATCGCATTTACCCTTATTTTATGGTCCCCGAGTTCCAGAGACAGGCTGCGGGTAAAGTTCAGCATGGCCGCCTTGCACGCGGCGTACACCGCGAAGTTGGCAGGATGTCGATGCGCCCGAACTCGGCTTTCGCGGCGTCGACCATGGCGCGCACCGCGTCGGTATCGCACACGTCCACCGGGCAGGGCAGCGCGCGCCGGCCGAATTCCCTGACGCGCTCCGCGGTCTCCTCGCAGCGCTCCGGGACGATATCGGCGATAACCACGTCGGCGCCGGCACTGGCCAGGCCGAGCGCGATAGCGCGGCCGATGCCCCCGCCGCCGCCGGTGACGATGGCCACCTGGTCGGTGAGCAGGGTTTCGTCGGGGGTAAATACTCCGCTTTCACTCACAGTGTCATCTCCTCGGGTTCAGCGTGGGCCGGCCGGCAGCGGCGGCGCGTCGGTCAGCGGCTCGCGCAGGCCCAGGGCCTCGCGCGCCCGGGCGCGGATGTAG
>NZ_SRLE01000057.1 GCF_004745945.1 Mangrovimicrobium sediminis
AGATGTGTATAAGAGACAGGAGAGTACCAAGCGCCGGCTGCAGCATGTCGCTGTAGGCCTCCGCCGGCATCAGGTTGTTGGCGCCGGTGATGTCGTGGCGCAGGTACAGCGGCGCGGCGATCGACGGGATCAGCTCGAAGGCCGTGCGTCCCCACATGTGGTCGTACCAGTGTTCCAGTACCGCGCGGTTGCCCGCTTCTTTCTTCACTGCCTGTTCCATCACTGCTGGGTCTCCTCGATCTGAACCGGGAAGCGGTCGGTGTAATAGGCGAACTCTGCGCGGATCTCTGCGCGGCTCAGGCCGAAGTCCGCCTCAAGGTCGTAGGCCACGCGACCCTGGCGGTCGCGGGTGTAGGTATCCATCTGCGCGGTAGATGCGCGCCACGGTGCCCGGGCGGTCGGCCATGAACTCGTGGAAATACACGTGCTCCACCGGACCCTTCAGGTTGTCGATGTCGCGCACCAGGCCGCGCAGGAAGCCGTGCTGCATGCGCAGGGTCTTGTCGATGATCTGCTGCTTGCCGGGCGTGGCATAAGTCGAGCGCAGCACGTAGCCGATCATGGTGATCAGCGAGGTGAACACCGAGGCGGGGTCGCGGTGGGTGAACACCAGCGTGGCGTCGGGGAACACCGACTGCACTGCCGTGAGAGCCCCCAGGTGCTGCGGCGACTTGAGCAGCCAGCGCTGGCCCGGCGGATACTGCTCGCACCACTGCACCGCCTGTAGGAAACGGTGGAGGAAGCGGTAGGCCGGCGCCTGGTCCGTGCCGTAGAAACCAGGCGTCGTACTCCGGCACATCGCCCTGGAATGACAGGGTGACACCGTGGCAGGCCTTGGACATCACCTCGATCTCCTCGGTGGCGTCCTCCGAGCGCACGTCGAACAGGGCGCGAAAATACGGCAGGGTCACGTCCAGCAGCGCGTCCTTTTGCGCGCCGGTCTCGCGGCGGTCGTCGACCTCGCGCCCCTCGAGCATCGCCCGCGAGGGGAAGGAGCGATAGGTCTGCCAGCGCTGCAGGGTGCGGAACACCGGGTCGGCCGAGAGCAGCTTGAGCAGGTGGGTGGTCCCCGAGCGCGGCATGCCCGCCACGATCAGCGGCCGCTCGATGGGTGCTGCGCCGACCTGCGGCCAGTTGCCGTGGATGTACTCCATGCGGCTGACGTCCGCGATGCCGTCCACCGCCCGCGTATGCAGGCCCATGCGACCCACCGGGTGCACCTCGCCGTTGGCGAACACCTCGCGGTAGATGTCCTGGAAGCGCGCCAGGGTGTCCTCGTCCACGTGCAATGGCACGTCGATCTGCTCGGCCGCCTTCGCCAGCAGGCTGTCGCGGTCCAGCGGGATATCAACGCCGTCCAAAACCTGCAGCAGTTCGCGCATGC
>NZ_SRLE01000058.1 GCF_004745945.1 Mangrovimicrobium sediminis
GGCGGCCTCAACGAGGGCATGGACAGCGCCCTGGCGCAGGTGACTACTGACAATATCGACAAGCTGGGCCTGGCCTGGTATCTCGACCTGGACGGGCAGGCGACCCTGGAGGCAACACCCCTGGCCGTGGACGGCGTGCTCTACTTCACCGGCAGCCGCGCCGAGGTCTACGCCGTCCACGGCCAGGGGTGTTGCCTCCAGGGTCGCCTGCCCGTCCAGGTCGAGATACCAGGCCAGGCCCAGCTTGTCGATATTGTCAGTAGTCACCTGCGCCAGGGCGCTGTACATGCCCTCGTTGAGGCCGCCGCCGGGGTGTGGCCAGTCCGTATCGGCGGTGGCAGCCAAGGCCGTGACGGGCAGCAGGAGCGCGCTGGCGAGCGCCAGGGCCGCGCGAGCGCGGTAGAAAAATGCCTGAGTCATGCGTTGTTATTCTCCAGGTCCAGTAGCTTGGCGGCCTCCAAGGCCGCGTATTACGCGAATTTCAATTCAGGGCAGCCGCGGCTTGATCTCCTCGATCACCCAGCGGGCGTAGTCGAGGAAGGCCTCGACGTCCCGCATCGGCGGGGTCGGCACGGAGCTCATGGTGACGCCCTTCTCCGCCAGGTCGCACAGGCCGTCGACGATCTCCTGGGCGCCCCACTCGCGGTGCGCGTCCGGGTCCTCGTTGACCTTGTGCCCTTCGCCCACCCGCGATGTCGCGAGGCCATACATCACCTCGAAGGGACCGCCGCTGAAATCGGGCTGGGACTTGATGAACGCGATGCGCTCGGCCAGCTTGTCCGGCGGCGTGAGGAACGGCCACCAGCCACTGGCGAAGCGCGCCGCGCGGCGCAGGGCCGGGTCGCTGTCGCCGCCCATCCAGACCGGCAGGTGCGGTTTCTGCACCGGCTTCGGCTCGAAAGCGACGTCACGGAAAGAGACGTACTGCCCCTCGAACTCGGGGTTGTCGCTGGTCCACAGCTCGATCATCGCCGCCAGGTATTCGTCCGCCATGCGACCGCGTTCGCGGAAGGGCACGCCCAGCAGGTCGAACTCCTCCTTCAGCCAGCCGACGCCGAAGGTGACCATCATGCGCCCGCTGCTCAGCCAGTCCAGGGTGGATAGCGCCTTGGCGGTGACGATGGGGTTTTGCAGCGGCAGGATGGCGATGCAGCTGTTGATCATGATGCGCTCGGTGGCGC
>NZ_SRLE01000006.1 GCF_004745945.1 Mangrovimicrobium sediminis
TAATCCCAGTTTGGGTCTTAGCTATTGTGTGTTCAGATATGTTAAAGCCACTTTCGTTGTTTTTTCAGTCTGAAGACGGCATACGAACTTCGCATTAGTGTCGTGGGCTCGGAGATGTGGATAAGAGACCGGAGGCGGCGGTTCGATAGGGCCGACCACGTCGATGATAACGTTGGCCGTATCCACCTGGTTGCCGGCCGGATCGGTGGCGGTGTAGGTGAATGTATCCTGGCCGAGGAAGCCCGGGTTCGGCGTGTAGGTCACGGTGCCGTCGGGGTTGAGCACGGCGACGCCGTTCTCCGGCTGGGTGATGCTGACCACTACCTCGCCGAAGTTGAAGACGTCGTTAAGGGTCACCTCGACAGTGACCGGTGTGTTCTGCTCGGTGGTCTCGGCGTCATCGATGGCATCGACGACTTCCTGTTCGTCCTGGGCGAAGGCGGCGGCGTCACTGTAGGCGAAGCTGCCCGGAATCCCGGCGAACTCGGAAGTACCCTCGGCGATGCGGCCGAGACGGATAAAGCTGTGGTTGCCCGAGCTGGGAAGGTCGCGCTCGCCGATCGCGGTGTCGTCCAGGATCTCGCCGAGGTCCTCGCCGCTCTCCAACGCGGCCAGAACCTGCTGCACGGTCTCGTCCTGCACGGCGCTCTCATCGGCGCCCGGGGCACGCTCGGCGACCAGGTCGGCGCTCAGCAGCAGTTCCGGGACATCGCTGACCACCAGGGGCTGGCCATCGGTGGTTTCCAGCTCGAGCTGGGCGCCGGCGGGGGTGACCACGGTCTCGCCCTGAAGCAGGACGTCGCCGGGCTGCAGTTCGCGGATTTCACCGTCCGCGCTGCGCGCATAGGCCTGGCCGGTGATAGCGACGACGGTGGCGATTGCTGTTCCTTCCATATCATTTTCTCCTGCCCACACCGCCCATGGGAGGCGGATTCAGGCACAGTGATGACTTTCGATGGCCAGATCATACGCCCCCGACAGAGGGCTCACATTGTACTTTTGGACAGGTTCCGGGAGCGGCGTCCCGGTCTGTGAGGCGGGTCACAACAAGCGCAGAAAACGTCGGGTCAATTGACGGTGGAATAGGTGGGAATGTTGTTCATGGCCAGGGCCAGCTGCACGCGGTCGCGCACCCCCAGCTTGTCGAAAATAGTCGACAGGTGTGCTTTGACCGTGCGCTCGGTGATGTTCAGCGCACTGGCGATCTCACGGTTGCTGGCGCCGTGGGCGACCTGCTCCGCGACCATCAGCTCGCGCGAGGTGAGCTCGTTGAGTTCGCGCTCGACCCGCGGCTGCGGCGCGATCACCCGGCTGGACAGGGCGAGGAAGCGCTGCATGAGCCCCGGCGGCATCCAGAAGCCGCCGTGTTCCACCACGGTGGCGATCTCACGCAACTGCTCCGGCGCAGCCCCGCTGTGGCAGTAGCCCATGGCCCCCTGGTTGAGGCACTGGAAGGCTTCCGCGTCGCCGGGCACCGGCGACATGACCACCACCGGTTGCCCGGTGGCGACGGCGGCGCGCAGGTCGTCGGCGCGCTGCGCCGGCGGCGTGGTGCCGAGGTCCAGCCAGAGGATGGCGCGCGAGCCGTTTACCGCTCCCGGCAGGGTCTCCAGCCCGGGCACCACGCGGGCGCCGGGGAAGGCCTGCAGCCAGCGCTCGCGCAGGCCGGGATTGGCACTGACAAACACCTGTTTCATCAGCGTTCCGTCAGGGCGTACTGCTTGGCCCGCAGCACTGGCTTCATCAGGTAGGCCAGTATGGTTTTCTTGCCGGTCAGGATATCCACTTCCACGGTCATCCCCGGAATAATCGGTTTGTCCTCGGCGAGTCCGGACTCGTAGGTGCGCACCAGCACCTCGTAGAACGGATTGCCCTCCTCATCCATGACGGTATCGGCACCGATGTGCTCAACTTCACCCTCCAGCCCGCCGTAGACCACGAAATCATAGGCGGTGAATTTCACCAGCGCCTGCTGCCCGGGCACCAGGAAGGCGATGTCCTTGGGCCGGATGCGCACTTCCAGCAGCAGGGTGTCGTCCGCCGGCACCACCTCGATGATTTCCTTGCCCGGCAGTACCACGCCGCCAATCGTGTGGTAGTAGAGCTGCTTCACCGTGCCGTTGACCGGCGAGCGTACTTCGGTCTGCTTGACCCGGTCGGACAGGCCGGTCCCCGCCTCGCGCAGCGCGTTGAGGCGGGAGATAGTTTCGGCCAGCTCCTCGCGCACCTCGTTGACGAAATTGAGCTCGACTTCCGAGACCTTGCGCTGCGCTTCCTGTATCGCCGACTGCAGGCGGTTCATCTGCGCCGCTGCCTGCTTGCGCTCGCCGCTGAGCTTGTTGACATCGCGCTCCAGGCGCAGGATTTCCACCTCGGAGACGGCGCCGGAGTTGACCATGGGACGGGTCAGGTCCAGCTCGCGCTGGGCCAGGACCAGGGAGCGCGCCGCCTGCGCCTCGCGCGCGCGCACTTCCTCCAGTTCCTCGCGGCGCTGGTGCAGTTGCTCCTCGGCAATCTGCTTCTCCAGGGCCAGCTGCTCCTGGCTGGAGGCGTACAGGGCCATCTCCTGGTCGACGATGCCCGGCACGAACTCTTCCATCGCCGGGTCCGGCTCGAAGGGGGTCTTGTCCACTACCGCGCGCAGGCGCGCCGCCTTCACCACCAGCGCGCGATACTCGGCGAGGTTCTCGCGCAGGGATGACTGCGAGCGGGTCTGGTCCAGGCGCACCAGCAGCTGGTCCTTGCGCACGACATCGCCTTCTCGTACCAGGAGCTCGGTGACCACCCCGCCGTCCTGGGACTGGATGACCTGCACCTGCCGCGAGGGCACCACCTTGCCCTGGCCGCGCGTGACCTCGTCGATCTTCGCCAGCGCCGCCCACACCACCAGGCACACGGTAATCAGCGCGACGGTATAGAGCATGGCGCGGGCGCGCAGCGGCTGCTGCTCGACAAATGCACGATGGGCGTCCTGGCGCCAGTCCAGCGGCGCGCTGTCCACTTCTTTCATCCACGGCGAAAACAGCCAGTCGACCAGGCGGCGGCCGGGACCGCGGCGTTTTTTTACCGGCGCGGCCTGGGGGAGCAGTTCCTCGGGCAGCTTCTCGTTCATTGCGCCTTGCCTATACGGCCCTGTTGCAACGCCTGCACCACGCTCTCGCGCGGGCCATCGGCGACCAGCTTGCCGTTGTCGACGACCAGGATACGGTCGACCAGGTCGAGCAGCGCGTTGCGATGGGTGACCACGATCCAGGTGCGCCCGTTGGTGAAGTCCTTGAGCTGTTTCTTGACGGCGATTTCCGAGGAGTGGTCCATGGAGCCGGTGGGCTCGTCCATCAGCAGGATGGGCGGCTCATTCACCACGGCGCGCGCCAGGGCCACCGACTTGCGCTGGCCGCCGGAGAGCGAGTCACCGCGCTCGCCGATCATCATGTCGAAGCCGGCCGGGTGGCGGTTGACGAATTCCGAGAGATTGGCGATTTCCACCGCGCGCACCAGCGCGGCGTCCGAGACCTGTGGGTTGGACAGCGTGAGGTTCTCGCGCAGGCTGCCGAAGAACAGGGTCACGTCCTGGGGCACGTAGCCGACCCGCGAGCGCAATTCGCTGGGGTCGAGCTGGCGCAGGTCCACACCGTCGACCATGATCGCGCCCTCGGTGGGCTGGTACAGGCCCATGGCCAGCTTGAGCAGGGTCGACTTGCCCGAGCCGACGCGGCCGAGAATGGCGACCCGCTCACCCGGGCGGATGCGGAAGGAAACGTCCTTGAGCGACTCCATGCCGCCGCCGGGATAGGCAAAGGATACGTTCTTGAACTCGATGTCGCCGCGGAACATCTCGCGCGACAAAAAGTGCGCCCCCTCGGGTCGCTCCAGCGGTTTGCTCATGACCTCATCGAGGGTCTTCAGCGCGATCTCCGCGTTGTGGTACTGGGTGATCAGCCCGGCGAGCTGGCCGAAGGGGGCCATCACCCGCCCGGACAGCATGGTACAGGCGATCAGCCCGCCCATACTCAAATCACCGGCGGTGATCAGGTAGACACCGGTCACGATGACGAACATGGTCACCAGCTGCTGGCTGACCTGGGTGACGTTGATCGCGGAACTGGACAGCAAACGCAGCTGGATGCCGACCCGGGCGAGGAAACTGGTGGTCTCCTCCCAGCGCCGCTGCATGCGCGATTCCGCGCCCATCGCCTTGATCGTGTCCAGGCCGACCAGGGATTCGATCAGTGTGGCGTTGCGCATGGCGCCGGCACGATAGGTGGTCTCGGCGAGTTCCTTGAGCTTGCCCTGCACCGACATGGCAAAGCCGAGCACCAGGGCCAACCCAAGCACCAGCGGCAACAATACCGGCAGCGCAATCCAGCCGATCACCGCAATGAAAATAAGAGCGAAGGGAATATCGATGAGGGTAGTGATCGACGCGGAGGTAATGAAATCGCGCACGGTCTCGAAGGAGCGCAGGTTCACCGCGTAGGAACCCACCGATGCCGGCCGGTGTTCCAGGCGAATGCCGAGCACACGCTCCATGATGCGCGCAGAGAGCTTGATGTCCACGCGCCGGCTGGCGAGATCGAGGAAGTAGCCGCGCATGCTGCGCAGCGAAATGTCCGCCACCATTACGATGACCACCCCCGCCGCGAGCATCCACAGGGTCTCCACCGCGTGGTTCGGCACCACGCGGTCATACACGTTCATGGTGAACAGCGGCAGCGCGAGCGCGAACACGTTGATAAAAAACGCGGCTACCAGCACATCGCGGTAGATCGGCGCGTTGGCGCGCATGGCGTCCCAGAACCAGTGGCCGCGTTCGCTGGTGCCGGTGCGCGGCGCGCGCTGGTCGAAACGGTAGCGCGGCCGGCAGACGATGGCGGTGCCGGTATAGGCCGCCTCGAGTTGCTCGCGCGGTACCTCGACCACCGCCTCGTTGAGTTCCGGGTAGACCACCCGGGCACTGTCGCCCTCCCAGCCCATCAGCAGGCAGGCGCGCTCGTCGTGCAGCAGCAGCACCGCCGGCAGCAGCGCCGGTTCCAGTTCGTCCAACGCCCGCGGCAGGACGCGACTGGCCAGGCCCACGCGACTGGCCGCGCGCTCGAACAGCGAGGGCGAGAGCGCGCCGTCGGTAATCGGCAGCCCGCTGACCAGCGCCTCCGCGGTGGACGCGCTACCGTGGTAGCGGCACAGCGCCAACAGGCACTGCAGCAACGGGTCGTCCGCGCGGGAGGTTGTGTTCATTCCACTGTTCACGCAATTTCCATTTTGCTGTTCGGGGCTGTCTTGCCGTTGCCTGTCGGGACTGCCCTGGCTTCCAGGACTGACTCGCCTTCAAAGGTCTATCGGCGGCCTGGAAAAATCTTCTACGACGGGTGCCGCCGGGATGGCATTTCCGCGCTCCCAGCATAGGTCACGCGGCCATCTATTTCTAATTGCGCCATGCGGCTTCACTCACACTTCACGGAGAAACCAAACGAGATAGCGCACAACTGTGGACAGGTGCACAGCGCACCCACCGGCAACGGGTCGCGCCATGGTGCAGCGTCGGCGCCGGCGGAACAACGCGCGGCAGCGGCTTTTTGTGACCCGCTTCACAAAGCCTGCGATTTCCACAGCGACGTCCCCCCCGGGGCGTTACCATAACTGCAACTAACCTGCAGACAGTCTCTCACCCGACGCGGTGGCAGCGGGAGAATCCATGGGCGAAAGAGCACGCTTCGAAGCGCGAGACCTCGGTTTCGAGCAGCCTTCTTGCGGCACCGGCACACCGCGCTACATCGGCATCGAGCGGCGCCACATGACACGCCGCGTCCGCGCAGACCGGCGCATGGATGTGCGCTTCGAACCGGGCAAGCAGGACCGTCGCAAGAATAACGGGCGGCGGGCCGAGGATCGCATGCCCAAATTCTGGTGAGCTCAGCCCTCGCCGTGGCGCAGGGTGTGCGCCGCAAACAGCACCGCACTCAGTAACAGCACCGCCCCGCCCTGGTGGGCAGCGGCGAGGCTCACCGGCACGTGCAGCAGCAGCGTGCTGATCCCCAAACCCGCCTGTACCCACACCGCCGCCAGCAGCAGGCCGGTGGCCAGTGCCTGTCGTCCGTTCAGGCCGCGGCGCCAGGCGCGCCAGGCAAACAAATGCACCAGGGCAAAAATCACGTAGGCGAAGATGCGGTGGTTGAACTGCACCGTGGTGATATCGTCGAACGCCGCCAGCCAGGCCGGGTCCGTCGCGTACAGGCCGGGCGGGATAAAACTGGTGCCCATCAGCGGCCAGGTACTGAATGCGAAACCGGCGCGGGTCCCCGCCACCAGTCCGCCGCTGAGTATCATCAGGTAGATGAGAACGACCAGCCCCAGCGCCTTCCCCGCCAGCGGATGACGCCCGCTGCGCGCGGGCGCCAGCAGGCCCATGGCCACCCACAGCATGAACGCGTAGATCAGTACCGCCAGGCCCAGGTGGGCGGTCAGCCGGTACTGGCTGACCCGCGGATTGTCCACCAGCCCGCTCTTGACCATGTACCAGCCGAGCAGGCCCTGCAGCGCGCCCAGCGCGAACAGCCCCCACAGTTGCGGCATCACCCCGGGGCGCACCCAACCGCGCATGGCGAAGAACACCATGGGCAGGAAAAACAGCACACCGATCATCCGGCCCAGCAAACGGTGCAGGTACTCGAACATGAAGATCGACTTGAAGCCGTGCAGGTCCATGCCGCGGTTGACCTTCTGGTACTCGGGAAACTGCTTGTACTTGTCGAAGGTTGCCTGCCAGGCCTCTTCGCTGAGTGGCGGGATAGCGCCCATCAGGGGCTTCCACTCGACCATGGACAGGCCCGAGTTGGTCAGGCGGGTAACGCCGCCGAGGATGATCATGCCGAAGATCACCGCCGCACACAGCAGCAGCCAGGCAGCCACCTGGCGATCGTGGTCGGCGTGCTTGCGCTGGGTCAGGGTCATACCGCGTTACATCCCCTCACTCGCAGCGTTCGAACAGGGCGGCGATGCCCTGGCCACCACCGATACACATAGTGGCCACCGCGTAACGGCCGCCGGTGCGCTGCAGCTCGCAGATCGCCTTCAGCGAGATCAGGGCGCCGGTGGCACCCACCGGGTGGCCCAGGGAAATGCCCGAGCCGTTGGGATTGACCTTGTCCGGATCGAGGCCGAGTTCCTTCACCACCGACAGCGCCTGGGCGGCAAACGCCTCGTTGCACTCCCAGACGTCGACATCCTCGATGGCCACGCCGGTGCGTTCCATCAACTGGCGCACCGCGGGCACCGGGCCGATGCCCATGATCGACGGATCGACGCCGGCCAGGCTGTAGCCGAGCATGCGCGCCATCGGCTTGAGGCCGCGCGCCTCGGCGGCGCCGCGCTCCATCATCACCACCGCCGCGGCGGCGTCATTGATACCGGAGGCATTGGCCGGGGTTACCGTGCCATCGGGCTTGAACGCCGGGCGCAGCTTGGCCATGTCGGCGTCGGTGGCGTCGAAACGCACGTGCTCGTCCTGGTCGAAGACCACCACGCCCTTGCGGGTCTTGATCTCGATAGGAAGTATCTGCTCCTTGAAGCGGCCCTCCTCGATGGCGCGCTGGGCGCGGCGGTGACTCTCGGCGGCCAGGGCGTCCTGTTCCTCGCGTGTCACCGAATACTGTTCGGACAGGTTCTCGGCGGTGATGCCCATGTGGTAGTCGTTGAACGGACAGGTCAGGGCGCCGGTCATGGCATCTTCCATGACTGCGTCGCCCATGCGCGCACCGAAGCGCGCCTTGGGCACCCAGTAGGGCACGCGGCTCATGGACTCGGCGCCGCCGGCCACCGCCGCGTCGCAGTCGCCGAGCAGGATCATCTGCGCCGCGGAGATCATCGCCTGCAGGCCGGAGCCGCACAGGCGGTTGACGGTCATCGCCGGGGTCTCGATGGGCAGGCCGCCCTTGAGCGCCGCCACCCGGCCCATGTACATGTCGCGGCGGTCGCTGTGAATCACGTTGCCGAACACGCAGTGGCCGATATCGGTGGGAGCCAGGCCGGAGCGCTGCAGCGCCTCCGCGACCACCCGCCCGGCCAGTTCCGTCGGCGCCAGGTCTTTCAGGCTGCCGCCGAAATCGGCCACGGCGGTACGCACGCCACTCAGGATCACTACTTCACGCTGGCTCATCTGTTCTCTCCGCTGCTGTCGCTGCCCGGGGCGGACGCCCCGGGGCCGGTGTTCGAGGGCTGGCAACTTTACCAGAAGCGCCCGGGAAATTCAGGCCCGCTGGCGGGGGCGCCGGCCTTGGCGTAGACTGCGCCTCCCGCGCAACCACGAAGCCATTCCATGCCCCTGCTGCGACTCGACAAGGCCGGCCTGCACCACGGCACCCACGTCCTGCTGGAGGACGTCGACCTCAGCCTCACCCGCGGCGACCGCCTCGGCCTGCTCGGCCGCAACGGCGCCGGCAAGAGCACCCTGCTGCGCGTGCTGGCCGGCGACCAGGCGCTGGACGACGGCGAGCGCTGGCTGCGCCCCGGCACGCGCATCGCGCGGCTGGAACAGGACCTGCCGGCGGCGCACACGCACACGGTGTACGACATGGTCGCCGGCGCCTTTGCCGAGACCGGGGAGTTGCTCGCGCGCTACCACCAACTGGTGCGCGAGGGCGACATGGATGCCCTGGCCGGAGTGCAGCAGCGCCTGGAGGCGAACGACGGCTGGAACCTGCAGAACCGGGTGGACACGATACTCAGCCGCCTGCAACTGCCGGCGGACACGCCCATGTCCGAGTTGTCCGGTGGCTGGCGCCGGCGCGTGGCGCTGGCCCGGGCGCTGGTGGTCGACCCGGACATCCTGCTGCTGGACGAGCCCACCAACCACCTCGACATCCCCGCCATCGCCTGGCTTGAAGAACAACTGCGCAGCTATCCCGGCTGCCTGGTGCTGGTCACCCACGACCGGCGCTTCCTGCAGAACGTGGTCAACGGCATCGCCGAACTCGACCGCGGTCACCTCGACCTGTGGCGCGGCGACTACCGCGGCTTCCTGCGCCACCGCGAGGAGACCCTGGCCGCTGAGGAGCGCGCCAACGCCCTGTTCGACAAGAAACTCGCCCAGGAAGAGGCCTGGATTCGCCAGGGCATCAAGGCGCGGCGCACGCGCAACGAGGGCCGGGTACGTGCCCTGAAGGCGATGCGCGATGAACGCGGCCGCCGCCGCGAGCAGGTCGGGCGCGCCGATTTCGCGGTGGCCGACGCCGAGCGCTCGGGCAAGGTGGTGGCGGAACTGCAGCACGTCAGCCATCGCTACGGCGACAAGGTCATCCTGCGCGACTTCTCCACCGTGGTGCAGCGCGGCGACCGCATCGGCATCGTCGGCCCCAACGGCGCCGGCAAATCCACACTGGTGAAGATCCTGCTCGGCGAACTGGCGCCGGACAGCGGCACTGTGAAGCTCGGCAGCAAGCTGGAGGTGGCCTACTCGGACCAGCTGCGCGGCCAGCTGGACCCTGAGAAAAACCTGATCGACAACGTCTGCGGCGGCCAGGAGTTCATCGAGACCGGCGGCCGCCGGCGCCACGCCATCAGCTACCTGGGCGATTTCCTGTTCGGCCCGGAGCGTGTACGCACGCCGGTGAAGGCGCTGTCCGGCGGCGAGCAGAACCGCGCGGTGCTGGCCCGCCTGTTCACCCGGCCGGCCAACCTGCTGGTGCTCGATGAGCCGACCAACGACCTGGATATCGAGACCCTGGAACTGCTCGAGGAAATCCTGCTGGACTTCGACGGCACGGTGATCCTGGTCAGCCACGACCGCGAATTCATGGACAACGTGGTCACCAGCCTGCTGGTTTTGCGCGGCGACGGCAGCGTCGACGAACAGGCCGGCGGCTACAGCGACTGGGAGGCCCGCGGCGGACGCCTCGAGGCCGCCACGGCCCAGGCGCCTGTCGCACCGGCGGCAGAAGAGGTCGCAGCGCCACCGCCCCCTGCGGAAAAACCCCGGGCGCGACCGCGCAAGCTCTCCTACAAGGAACAGCGCGAGCTGGAATCCCTGCCGGCACAGATCGAGGCGCTGGAGCAGCGGCAGGCCGAACTGGAAGCGCAACTCGCCGAGCCCGACTTCTACGCTGGCGAGCGCGCGGAAGTCGAACGCGTGACCGGCGAACTGGGCACGGTGCAGGCGGACCTCGAAGCGGCCATCGAGCGCTGGGTGGAACTGGAAAACGAATAGTCCGGCGGGTAGCCCGGGTGAGTCCTTTTACGCCGCAGCGCAGGGACATTACACTTGGCCCCGCCCCGAACCGGCCGTGTATTCCCGGCCCGCGCCGGGCGCCATGAATTTGCCAACCCGTGAGGTGTTCTCCGGATGACCACAAGCCACGGCCGTTTCCGTCTCTGCCTGATGCTGCTCTGCCTGCTCGCGCCCGGCTGGGTCGAGGCCCATCCCGGTCGACGCTTCGAGATCCAGGTGGTCGACGGCCGCATCGTCGCCCAGGGCGTCAATACCAAGTCGGCGCCCCCGATGGGCGAATCCCCGGTGCGCCCCTACCCCAACGTCGTCCACGATCATTTCGACCTGTTCGTGCTCAACGGCCAACCCATCGGCTCGGCCAACCTGCCCGGGCTGGATATCCCCGCAGACACGCCACTGGCCGGGCACAGCGTTTACGCCGAGGTCACCGGCTTCTACCTGACCGACGCCGAACAGGTGGCCGCGGCCACCGCCATTGGCGACGCCCTGCAACCGCTGGGCGAAGACCAGGAAGTGCGCATCCGCCTGAACCAGACCGACGTGTCCTCGCGCGCGCTGCCGGCGCAACTGACGATTGCCGGGGACATCCCGGCTGCCGGCGTCGCCGACATCGATCCGGTGTATCATTTCGTCGGCGAACTCGGCGAAAATTTCGTCGTGATCGAAATGCAATTGCGCAGCGATGCGCCGGGCATCGCAGCCTCGGGACCGGTCTACATCGTCATGGCACCGCCCGGGATGCAGTACCACATGCCGGCGCTGCGCCTGGAAATCCGCCTCGTCTCCGGCACCGGCGGGGATTGAACCACTCTCTGCGCAGGCACTGGAAAAGGACCTCGACGCATGCAGCAGGCACACCACCGCTTCGCCCTGGCCGCCCTCGCACTGGGCTGGATACTCCTCGCACCGCCACTTGCCGGCGCCGCTGAAATCTACCGCTGGGTGGACGATAAGGGCAACGTGCACTTCGGCGACAAGCCGCGCGACCCGGCGCAGGCGGCTGAGGCGGAGAATGTCGAGGTCAACGAGGCCTACCGCCCGCCCGAGCGCAGCGACGAAGAATTGCAGGAGATGCGCGATGCCAGCGAGGCCAACTGGAACCGCGCGCGCGAATTGCGCCGTGAAGAACAGGCCGAGGCCGAGCGCGAGCGGACCGAACGCGAACAACGACTGGCGGAGGTCTGCGGCGAACTGGACGCCGAGATACAGCGTTTCTCGGGCATTCGCGTCGTCGATGGCCAGCGGGTGCTGACCGCCGGCCTGCACAGCGACGGCCGCGTGGCCACCGAGGAGGAGCAGCAGGCCCACGTCGAGCAGCTGCGCCAGTATGCGGCGCAACTGGGCTGTCCCGGCTACTGACCCCACCCACAGCGGTCCGCGCCGGCCTGGTCTAGACTGCTAGCCTCTACTGGAAAGGGATCCCAGCGAGGCCCCGCCATGACCGAGCCCGATCACAGCGCCGACATCGCCGGTGCCCGCGCCTACGAGGCCCTGCACGTCCCCGCCCTGTTCGCCCAGTGGAGTCCCTTGATACTTGCAGCAACCCAGGTCACCCCGGGCCAGCACGTGCTGGATGTCGCCTGCGGCACCGGTGTACTCGCCCGCTGCGCCGCCGGCTGCGTCGGACAGGAGGGCATCGTCGCCGGGGTCGACCCCGGTATCGGTATGCTCGCGGTGGCGCGGGACCTCGCGCCGCAGATCGACTGGCGCGAGGGTAGCGCGGAGTCCCTGCCCTTCGACGACGCCAGCTTCGACGTGGTCGCCAGCCAGTTCGGCTTGATGTTTTTCCGGGACCGGGAACGCGCCCTGCGCGAGATGCGGCGGGTGCTGCGCCCGGGCGGCAGGCTGGCAGTCGCCGTCTGGGACCAGCTCGACAGTGCCCCCGCCTTCGCCCACACCGTGGCACTGCTGGACGAAATGGCCGGTCGCGCGGCGGGGGACGCCCTGCGCGCCCCGTTCTGCCTCGGTGACATCGACATGTTACGCGAGCTGTTCGCTGCGGCGGGCATGCCCGGCGTCGAGGTCCAGCCCCACCCCGGCAGTGCCTGCTACCCGGATATCCGCAGCTTCATGACGGCGGAACTGCACGGCTGGCTGCCGCTCATGGGTGTGGTCCTGGAGGACGCGCTGGCCCAGGCGATGATCGAGCGCGCCGAGCAGGATCTTGCGGACTACCGCGACGACGAGGGCCGCATGGTATCCGAGGTGTCGGCGCTACTGGTGACGGCGCCCTAGAGGACCGCCGCCACCGCCTTTGCCAGGTACTCCACGTTCGAGGCGTTCACCCCCGCCACGTTGATGCGCGAGGAATCGAGCATGTACACGCTGTGCTCGCGGCGCAGGCGCAGGGTCTGTTCCGGACTCAGGCCGAGGAAGGAGAACATGCCCTTCTCGCGCTCGACGAAACCGAAGTCGCGGTCGGTGGCGGCTTCCAGTTGGGCGCGCAGGGTCGCGCGCAGCCCGTTAATGCGCCCGCACATGCCGGCCAGCTCCGCGCGCCACAGGGCGCCCAGTTCGGCATTGGCCAGGATCCGCCCGGCGATGATCGCACCGTGGGCCGGAGGCATGCTGTAGCAGCGCCGCGCCGCGGCGAGGCCGTGTCCCAGCGCGTTGGCGGCGTGTTCCGGCGCCTGGCTGACAAACAGCGTGATGCCGGTGCGCTCGCGGTACAGGCCCATGTTCTTCGACGAGGAAGCGGCGACAATCACCTCGGGCAGGCGCTCGGCGAGCAGGCGCAGGCCCGCGGCATCCGCGTCCAGGCCGTCGCCCAGGCCCTGGTAGGCGATGTCGATGAAGGGCGTGAAGCCCTGGCGCTCGGCCAGGGTCGCGACCGCCTCCCACTGTGCCGGGCTGAGGTCGGCACCGCAGGGGTTATGGCAGCAGCCGTGCAGCAGCACCACGTCGCCGCGGCGCGCCTGGGCGAGGTCTTCCATCATCGCGTCGAAATCGACACTGTGCGTATCCGGACGATAGTAGCGATAGCTGGCGAACTCCAGGCCCACGCTGCCCAGCAGCGGGATATGCACCGGCCAGGTCGGGTCGCTGACCCACACCCGCGCCTGCGGCGAAGCGGCGCGCAACACCTCGGCGCCGATGCGCAGCGCGCCGCAGCCACCGGGGGTCTGGATACTACTGACGCGGGCGTCGGCCAACGCAGAATGCCCGGCACCCAGCAACAAATCGCGCATGCCCGCGTTGAAGTCGGCGTCCCCCGCCGGCGGCATGTACACCTTGGTCTGTTCCTGCGCCACCAGCTCGTCCTGCGCGCGGCGCACGGCGTCGAACACCGGGCACAGGCCGTCCTCGTCCATATACACGCCCAGGGTCAGGTCCACCTTGTCCGGGTTGGTATCCGCGCGCGCCTCGCCGGCGAGGCCCAGCACCGGGTCCTGGGGCAGGGTCTGCAGGGTTTCCAGCATAGTGAGTTCCTCGCTCAGATATCGTTCAGCAACGCAGTGAGAAAGCGCCAGAAGGGGGCGACGGTCTCGATGCACAGGCGCTCGGTGGGCGAATGGGCGCCGCGGATGGTCGGCCCGAAAGAGAGAATATCCAGGTCCGGCTTCTTGCCCTTGAGAATGCCGCACTCGAGACCGGCGTGGATCGCCTTGACCGCCGGGCGCTCGCCGAACAGCTTTGCGTGCAGGGCGGCGGCGCGCTCGAGCAGGGCGCTGTCGAAATCCGGTTTCCAGCCCGGATAGCCCGGGTC
This sequence comes from Mangrovimicrobium sediminis, assembly GCF_004745945.1. Classification (GTDB taxonomy): domain Bacteria; phylum Pseudomonadota; class Gammaproteobacteria; order Pseudomonadales; family Halieaceae; genus Mangrovimicrobium; species Mangrovimicrobium sediminis. The sequence goes on from NZ_SRLE01000006.1 coordinate 13,926, forward strand.
CTCGGTCATCGCCAGGCCGAAGCTGCGGCCCAGCGCCTGCAGGGTATGCAGTAGCGGGACGGCCTGGCCGGCGTCGAAGAAGCGGTAGCTCGTCTCCACATACAGTTCGCCGTCGCGCAGCGTGCAGCGCGCCAGGTTGACGCTGAGGTCGACCAGTTCGGCGGGCAGCGCGAGATTGTAGGCCTGCGCGCCGTGCGGTGTGGCCGCGACCAGGTCGAGCAGGCGACGGCTGTCGGTTGCGCTGATGACGGCCTCTAGCGTCGCCGGCGAGAGCTCCAGGCTCAGTTGCGCATCCGCCGCCGGCAGATAGGCTAGCCAGGACTCGCGCAGGCCGTCCAGGCGCGCGGCCAGCGCCTCGCCGGCCGCGGCGTCACAAGCGAAGCGCACGGCGCCCTCGCGCGGGATAACGTTGTGCGCGAGGCCCGCGTCCCATGCCGCCAGCTGCAGCCCGGACACGTCGGCGAGGGCCTCGCCGAGCAGCTTGATCGCATTGCCCAGTTGTTCATGGATCTGGATGCCCGAGTGCCCGCCGCAGAGCCCGCCGATGCGCAGCTCGAAACCGCGCAGGGCCGGGTCCGGTGCCGCGACGGCAAACTCGCCGCGGTATTCCATGCCGGCGCCGCCAGCACAGCCCACATACAGCTCGTGCCAGTCCTCGGTATCCAGGTTGAGCATGAGCTCGCCGCTGAGCATGCCGGCGTCGAGATTCAGCGCGCCGCCCAGGCCGGTCTCCTCGTCCACCGTGAACAGCAGTTCCAGCGGCGGGTGCTCGACCCCGGCGTCCGTCATCAACGCCAGTGCGGCGCTGCAACCCACGCCGTTGTCCGCGCCCAGGGTCGTTTGCGTGGCGCTGACCCAGCCATCGGCCACCTGCAGGACCAGCGGATCGCGCTCGAAATTGTGGGCGCTGGCGGCGGACTTCACGGTAACCATGTCGAGATGGTTCTGGATTACTACGGTGGGCCGGGACTCGCGGCCGGCGCTCGCCGGCACGTAGACGACCACATTGCCAATGGCATCCACGCGGTGTTCACAGCCACTCGCGACGGCCTGCTCGATCACGTAGTCGCGCACCGCCTGTTCGAGACCGGAGGGGCGCGGGATCTGCGTGAAGCGGTAGAAGTGTTCCCAGAGGTGGGCGGGGTCGGTGGGATAGCTCGCGGGTTTCATCGGTGATTCTCTGCAGTGTCTGCGCTGGCGCGGCTTTTTTGCGGCTCTCTCTCGCGATTCTCTCGCGACTCTCTCGTGGCGCTGTCGCAGTCGCGGCGGCGCGGCTCTGTCGCGGCCCCGGCGCTCGGCTGGCGCCCGGGTTGGCGCCGCAGCGCGGCCATTATAGCCTCGCGGGTGATTTTTCACATAAATCGGCCGTATTTTTTACCTCCAAAAGTGCACAGCAAATCCTAAACTCGGGCTGTGTTTCCAAACCTGCCAGCGAGCCACTCATGAAGCGCCTGGACCAGAGCAAGACCAGCCTCGTGGAATTCCTTTCCAGCATCCGGTTTAACCGTCGCAACAAGCGCGACACCCAAGCGTCGAGCGGCGAACAATTCGCCCGGTTCGACCAGCAGGTGCGCCCCGCGCGCCTGCGCAGCCTCGAAGACCAACTGCTGGTACGCAGCGCCAACTGAGTCCCTTTGGCGCGCGCACATGCGCGCCTGTGATCGCAGCGCGCGCCTTCACGCGGTCTGCGTGCAACCTGCGCGCGCCCTGCGTGGGGCAGCCAGCGTGCTAGAATTGCCGGCCCGACGTACTCCATGGGCCGCAGGGTCCGGCATACCAGCATGAGCGAAACGCGCGACACCATTTACGCAGACCCGCTGCGGGCCACCGGCCTGTTCGCCTTCGACGCGAAAGTGGCGGAGGTCTTTCCGGACATGATCCAGCGCTCGGTGCCCGGCTACGCCACCATCGTGGCGATGACCGGCCTGCTAGCCCAACGCTACGCAAGCGCGGGTTCGCGGCTGTACGACCTGGGCTGTTCCCTCGGCGCCTCCACCCTGGCCATGCGCGCCAACCTCGAAAGTAGCGATTGTCGCATTGTCGGCGTGGACAACTCGTCCGCCATGCTCGCGCGCGCGCGGCAGATCATCGATGCCGACGACAACACCACGCCGGTAGACCTGCTGTGCGCCGATCTCGCCGACGTGGCGATCGAGGACGCCTCGGTGGTGGTGCTGAACTTCACCCTGCAGTTCGTGCCGCCGGCGCAGCGCGATGCGGTCATCGCGCGTATCTGTGACGGGCTGCGCCCGGGCGGCATCATGGTGCTGTCGGAGAAGGTCATTTTCGAGGACGCGCATCTGGATGCACTGAACATCGACCTGCACCACGAATTCAAACGCGCCAACGGCTACAGCGACCTGGAGATCGCACAAAAGCGCGCGGCACTGGAAAACGTGCTGGTACCCGAGAGCCTGGCCCGCCACCGCCAGCGCATCAGCGACGCGGGCTTTTCCGCCTGCGACGTCTGGTTCCAGTGCTTCAACTTCGCCTCGCTGATCGCGCTCAAGTGATCGACTACCAACCACTACTCGAGCGCTGGCGCGAGGGCGACCTGGCGCGCTGGGCGGAAGTCCTGCCGGCACAGTTGGAGGCGGGCCTGTCCGCCGCCCGCCACGGTGACCTGCCGCGCTGGCTGACGGTGCTCGACGCACTGCCGGATATCGAAGTCAGCACCATTCATCTGGACCGCGCACGGGTCGGTGCGGACGCCGCGCACCCCCTGGACACCGCCGCACAGGACGCGCTGCGCAGCACACTGATGGGCCTGCACCCCTGGCGCAAGGGGCCGTTCGAGTTGTTCGGCGTACACATCGACACCGAGTGGCGTTCGGACTGGAAATGGGACCGGCTGGCCGCGGACATCGCCCCGCTGGCCGGTCGCCGCGTGCTCGACGTCGGTTGCGGCAACGGCTACCACTGCTGGCGTATGCGCGGCGCCGGTGCTGCCGAGGTCATCGGCATCGATCCCACGCCGCTGTTCGCGGTGCAGTTCTGGGCCCTGCAGAAATACCTGCAACAGCCGCAGGTGTGGCTGCTGCCGGTGGGCGTGGAGCAGGTGCCGGAAAAACTGCAGGCCTTCGACACGGTGTTTTCCATGGGCGTGCTCTACCACCGTCGCTCGCCACTGGACCACCTGCTGGCCCTGCGCGACTGCCTGCGTCCCGGCGGCGAACTGGTGCTGGAGACACTGGTGATCGAGGGCGGACCCGGCGCGACACTGGTGCCCGAGGGCCGCTACGCGCGCATGGGCAACGTCTGGTTCCTGCCCAGTTGCCCCACCCTGCTCGGCTGGCTGGCAAAGCTCGGGTTCACCGATGCCAAAGTGGTGGCCGAGGCCGCGACCACCACCGACGAGCAGCGCGCCACGCCGTGGATGACTTTCCACTCGCTGGCCAACTTCCTGCACCCGGACGACCCGAGGTTAACCGTCGAAGGTTACCCCGCGCCGCGCCGGGCGGTGATCGTCGCCAACGCGCCGGGAGGCTAGCCGGTCGGCCGGGCCGTGGATTTCCCGGCCCACTGGCCGGTGGAGGAAAAAGCACCCTGCTGTACTCACCCGGGCATGAGGGCTACACTTGGGCGCCCGTTGAATCACCGCGGAAGCCTGCCGCGCAGCGCCGTGCCACCGCTCGACCCGGAACACATTTAAGGAGCACCTTTGGCTTCCCGATTGCACACGCAACTCGCCGCCCTTTCTGTACCCGAGCAGCAACACCTGCTGCGCGGTATCCAGCGCGGCATTGAAAAAGAAAGCCTGCGAGTTGCCAAAGACGGCTGCCTGGCGCAGACCCCGCATCCGGAAGGCCTGGGTTCCGCACTTACCCACAGCTGGATTACCACCGACTATTCCGAGGCGCTGCTGGAGTTCATCACCCCGGTCAACGCGGTGATCGAGGACAGCCTGGCGCAACTCGAGGATATTCATCGCTTCGCCTACAGCCAGTTGCAGGACGAGATGCTGTGGTCCGCCTCCATGCCCTGCGTGATGGGCGTGGACAGCGAGGTGCCGGTGGCGCGCTACGGCAGTTCCAACGTGGCGCGCATGAAAACTGTATACCGCGTGGGACTCGGCCATCGCTACGGCCGCGTCATGCAGACCATCGCCGGCATCCACTACAACTTCTCCATGCCGACCGCCTATTGGGAACAGGCCTGGGCGGCGGACGGCGAACCGGGCACACTGCGCGACTATGTCAGCGAGCGCTACCTCGGACTGATCCGCAACTTCCGCCGTTTCGTCTGGCTGCCGGTATACCTGTTCGGCGTCTCCCCGGCACTGTGCGCGAGTTTCCTGCGCGGGCGCGACGGCCACGGCCTGCAACCCTTCCAGGGTCGCTCCGATACCCTGCACCTGCCCCACGCCACCTCGCTGCGCATGGGCGACCTGGGCTATAACAGTTCCGCCCAGAAGGGCCTCAAGGTCTGTTACAACTCGCTGCACAATTACGTGGAGACACTGCGCCGGGCGATCATGCAACCGCACGCGGACTACGCCGCGTTCTGCGCCGGCGATGGCGGCGACTACCAGCAACTCAACGACAGCCTGTTGCAGATCGAGAACGAGTTTTACAGCCCGATCAGGCCCAAGCGCGTGGCGCGCTCCGGCGAAACACCGCTGCACGCACTGACCGAGCGCGGCATCGAATATATCGAGGTGCGCTGCATCGACGTCAGCCCGTTCATGCCGCTGGGCATCTGCGCGCGCCAGATCCGCTTCATGGACGCGTTCCTGCTGTACTGCCTGCTGCACGACAGCCCGCCCTGCGATGACCACGAACAGACGACCATCGCCGCCAACCTCGCCGCGGTGGTCAACCGCGGCCGCGAGCCCGGGCTGCGCCTGGCCGACGCCAACGGCGAGCGTGACTTCCTGCAGTGGGCGCAGGAGGTCATGGCCGGCGTGGCGGATGTCGCCGCCGCGCTGGACGCCGCCCACACCGGCGATGAATACGCCAGCGCGGTCGCGGCCCAGCGCGCCAAGCTGGATGACCCCGAACTCACGCCCTCGGCGCGCATGTTGCGCGAGATGACCGAAAACAACGAGTCCTTCTTCGCCCTCGGCCTGCGCTACAGCCGGCAATGGGCACAGGAGATGCTCGCCGGCGGCCTGCCCGCCGACAAGGTGGCGCTCTTCGTACAGGAAGCGCAACGCTCGCTGCAGGCGCAGGCGGAAGTGGAGGCCAGCGATAAGCTGAGCTTCGAACAGTACCTGGCGGAGTTCTACGCGCAGTACGACGCCCTGCCCGGGTTTTGAACTATCTCGCCCACTTTCACCTCGCCTGGCCGGACCCCGGCCTGCTGGCCGGGGCGCTGGAGGGCGACTACCGCAAGGGCCCGTTGCGCGGCGAACTCCCCGCCCCGATAGAGCGCGGTGTGCGCCTGCACCGCGCCATCGACGCCTTTACCGACAGCCACACGACCGTTGCCAGGCTGCGCTGCGAGTTTCCCGCAGAATTGCGCCGCTACGCCGGCATCCTCATCGACATGAGCTTCGATTACTTCCTCAGCCGGCACTGGAACCGCTTCAGCGCAGAGACGCCGGAACACTTCCATCGCGGCGTGTACGCCAACCTGGAGCGGCACGCGCAACAGCTAAGTCCCGACGCCCGGCGCATGGCCCGGCGTATGGCAGAGATCGACCTGCTGGCGCGCTACCGCGACTGGGAAACCGTACCGGCCGGCGCACAACGTGTGGGCGAACGCCTGCGCCGCGGCAATCCCTTCAGCGCGGCGGCGCCGCACCTGGAACCACTGCGCGAACCGATGGAGCGCGCCTTTCTCGACTTCTACCCCGAGTTGCTGGAATTCGTGTCCGCCGCTCGCGAGAGACTGTAGCGGCCCGCCAGCGACCCTCTCAACAACCCCCTCAACAACCCTCTAAACAGCCGTCTCAACAGCCCCGCCGCGCCGCGACCGCGCACCTTTGGCGGCAGCTGCGGTCCAAGCCCCGGGCTACCCGCAGTGCATATTGAATGCGCCGGGAAAAGCCCCTAACGTATGCCCCCGGATTTCCAAGGATTCACCACATGCTGCAATCACTGTCCCCCCGCGTCGTCTTCGCCGCACTCGCCGCGCTGTGCGCGATCGCCATGGCCTTCGCCTACTTCTTCCTGCAACAGAAGCTGGGCCTGGCACCCTGCCCCCTGTGCATGACCCAGCGGGTCTTTATCGTCGGCTGTGGCGTGTTCGCCCTGCTTGCGGCAATCCACAACCCGCGCGGCTGGGGCCTGCGGGTGTACGCCCTGTTGTGCACCCTGTTCGCTGTCGTCGGCGGCGCGGTCGCCGGGCGCCATGTCTGGCTGCAGCACCTGCCGCCGGACCAGGTCCCCGCCTGCGGACCGAGCCTGGAGTACATGCTGCAGACCCTGCCGTTCAGCGAAACCCTGGAGATCGTCCTGATGGGCGATGGCAACTGTGCCGAGACCATGTGGACCTTCCTCGGCCTGAGCATTCCGGAACAGACTTTACTCGTGTTTATCGTGGCCGCCCTGATCAGCCTGTGGCAGACTTTCCGCAAATACCCCCGCGGAGGGTGATATGCCTTTTCGGAAACGCGAGGCCCGCCAGCAATACGAGGCGGTGGAGCATCTGCTGACCGGGTGGCTGCGCGAGCGCCGCTCCCTGGTCGCGAGGTATACGGAAATCGCTGTGGCGACACGCGCCTCCGGCGGCCAGCTGGACATGGACGCGCAGCAGCGCGACCTGTGTGAGGTCCTGGTGGACTACGTGTCCGCCGGACATTTCGAGGTTTACCTGGAACTGATCGAAGAGGCGGAGAGTTTCGCCGATGGCAGCGGCGCCCTGGCCAGGGAACTGATGCCGGAGATCGGCGACACCACCGAGTTCATCCTCGCCTACGAGGAAAAATACACCGCCAACGCTGCCAGCAACGCCACGCTCGAGCGCGACCTCGCCGCGCTGGGCGAGGTGCTCGAATCACGTTTTACGCTGGAAGACCGCCTGATCGGCGCTTTGCACTACAGTCACCAGCGCCAGTGCGACTGACGCTGGTGCGGGGACGGCTTACTCGCTAGCGGCGTCTTCTGCCGCCTCACCTTCTGCCTGGCTGGGGATGGAGATCAGCTCTACCTCGAACACCAGGGCGGCGTTCGGGCCGATCAGCTGGCCGGCACCGCCGGCACCATAGGCCAGTTCCGGCGGAATAAACAGCTTCCACTTGGAGCCCACCGGCATCAGCTGCAGAGCCTCGGTCCAACCGGGGATGACCTGGCCGACGCCGAAGGTCACGGTCTGGCCGCGCTGGTAGGAGGAGTCGAACTCGGTGCCGTCGACCAGGGTGCCGCGGTAGTGCACTTCCACGGTGTCGTCGGGGCCGGGCTTGTCGCCTTCACCGGCTTCCAGTACCTCGTACTGCAGGCCGCTGTCGGTGACCACGACGCCTTCGCGCGCCTTGTTTTCTTCGAGGAATGCCGCGGACGCCGCCAGGTTCGTGCTCGCCGCCTGGTCGTGGGCCGCCTGCTGCTCGGCCATCATGCGCTCCTGGTAGGCCTGCAGTTCGGCGCTGATTTCCTCCTGGGTCATCTTGCCTGCATCGCCGCCAAAACCGTCGGTGAAGCCGGCGACGAAGGCGTCGACATCGACGTTCATGTCGTCCTGGTTCATGCGCTGGCCGAGGTTGAAGGCGATACCGTAGCTCAGGCGCTGCTCGGCGGTTTCCAGGGCAAGCGGCGCGGCCGCTGTGGTTTGCTGCGCGGGCTGGCTGTCGCCGGCCTGCTGGTTACAGGCCTGCAGGCCAACCAGGCCGACAAGGGCGAACGGCAGTACGAACTTCTTCATATAGCAGATCCATTATTGATGAGATTGCGGGCGCGCAGTCACGCCCCTAACTTGCGTCCACGACCGGCATTCACAACCCGGCGCGGCCGGGTGATTCCCGGGCGCGGGTGCCAGGCGCTGATACGTGGAGTCGGCGGTGACCGCAGCGGGTGCCCAGTGTACTACCGGCTTGTGACCGATTCCACCCCGCCACCAAGAGGCCGAAGGCTGCACCAGGCGCTGGTTCTGACCGCGGCCGACGCGTAAAATTCGCCGCCTCATGATCATACTTCGCGACATCGAACTGCGCCGCGGCAGCAAGCTCCTGCTGCAGGACGCCGAGCTCACCATCCAGCCCGGACAGCGCATCGCCCTGATCGGCGCCAATGGCTCCGGCAAGTCCAGCCTGCTGGCCCTGCTGCTGGGCGAACTGGCACCGGACCACGGCGAACTGGAAGGCCTCGACGCCCTGCGTATCGCCCACATGGCCCAGGAGGTGGAGACCGCCGACCTGCCCGCGGCGGAATACGTGTGGCGCGGCGATGGCGAACTGGCCCAGCTGATGGACCGACTGGCGGAACTGGAAGCCGCCGGCGACTTCGAGGCTGCCGCCGCGATCCACTCGCGCCTCGAAGCCGTCGACGGCTACAGCGCAGCGCGCCGCGCCGAGCGCCTGCTACAGGGGCTGGGGTTCGCCGAGGATGCCGGCGGCCGCGGCGTGCGCGAGTTCTCCGGCGGCTGGCGCATCCGCCTGAACCTGGCGCGGGCGCTGATGGCACCGTCGGAACTGCTACTGCTAGACGAGCCCACCAACCACCTCGACCTCGACGCCACCATCTGGCTGCAGCAGTGGCTGCAGCAATACCCTGGCACCTTGCTGATCATCTCCCACGACCGCGACTTCATCGACGCCACCTGCGAGCGCATCGTGCATGTGGAGGGCCGGCAACTGGTCAGTTACAAGGGCAACTACAGCCAGTTCGAGCGCCAGCGCGCCGAGCGCCTGGCCAACCAGCAGGCAGCCTACGAGAAACAACAGCGGCGCATGCAGGAAATCGACAGCTTCGTGCGCCGCTTCCGCGCCAAGGCGAGCAAGGCGAAACAGGCACAGAGCCGGCTCAAGGAACTCGAGCGCATGCAGGCCATCGCCCCCGCCCACCTCGATTCGCCTTTCGATTTCCGTATTCCAGCGCCGGACAAATCCAGCGACCCGCTGCTGCGCCTGGACGAGGCGAGCCTGGGCTACGCCGGCACGGCGGTGCTACAGGGGGTCGACCTGCAACTGCGCCCGGGCAGCCGCTACGGCCTGCTCGGGCGCAACGGCGCGGGCAAGTCCACGCTGCTGAAATCCCTGGTCGGGCAGCTGCCATTGGTCGCCGGCAGCCGCACCCCGGGCGAACACTGCCACATCGGCTACTTCGACCAGCAGCAGATGGAGGCGCTGGACCTCGGCGCCAGCCCCGCGCTGCACCTGCAGCGCCTGCGGCCACAGGCGCGCGACCAGGAGGTGCTGAACTTCCTCGGCGGCTTCGACTTCCGCGGCGACGTCGCGACCTCCGCAGTCGCACCGCTGTCCGGTGGCGAGAAGGCGCGTCTGGCCCTGGCCATGGTCGCCTGGCAGCGACCCAACCTGCTGGTGCTGGACGAACCCACCAACCACCTCGACCTGGAAATGCGCCACGCCATGGAGCTGGCCCTGCAGGACTACGAGGGCGCCGTCATCCTGGTCAGCCACGACCGCCACCTGCTGCGCAACTGCGTGGATGAACTGCTGCTGGTTCACGACGGCGTGGTCGAGAGCTACGCGCAGGACCTCGCCGCCTACGAGCGCTGGCTCGCCGGCGGCACGCGGCCGGCCACCGAAACGGCGGAAACCGTCAGCGCCGCGCCGGAACCGGAGCTGTCTGCCCGCGAGCGCCGTCAGCAGGCCGCCGCCCAGCGCGAGCGCCTGAAGCCCCTGCAAAAGAAAATCTCGGCGCTGGAAAAGGCCATGGCCGACAGCGAGCGCGAGCTGGGTGATTTACAGGCGCAACTCGCCGACCCGGCGCTGTACACCGACGAGCGGCGCGATGATCTCGCCCCGCTGCTGCGCCGCGAGGGCGAGGTCAAGCAGGCCCTGGCCCAGAGCGAGGAGGCGTGGCTGGAGTTGGAGTCCGCGCTGGAGGAGTTGCAGTCGCTGGAAGAGTGAGCGCGCCGCGCTCAGCCACCGACCAGCGCCGGCAAATGCCGGCCTAGCCGCCGACAAGCGCCAGTTTGGCCGGCCGCGGCAGGCGCTTGATGCGCGCCTCGCGCTGTTGTGCCGCGGCGCGGTCCGACGCCGTCTCCTGCCACAGCAGGCGCACCGGCCGGCGCCCGCGGGTGTAACGCGGCCCGCCGGCGAGTTCGCCGTTGTGCTGGCGCAGGCGCCGGGCGAGGTCGCGGGCAATCCCGGTGTACAGGGTGCCATCCGCGCACTGCAGGATGTAGACGAACCAATCGGCGTGTGAAGGCATATCCAGCTCTTCGGTTATAGCGCTATGCTGAAAAACTCTAGCGCGCAACTTGTACGCACTCAAGCCGGTGGTATCATTCCCCTTCGTTCCCAGCGGCTCCCGCCGCAACCTGTTTGGAGACCAACAATGTCAGAGAAAATTGTGCACGTCAGCGACGCGACGTTCGACACTGAAGTCCTCAGCGCGGACGTCCCCGTCCTCGTGGATTTCTGGGCGGAGTGGTGCGGCCCCTGCAAGATGATCGCCCCGGTGCTCGACGAAATCGCCGAGGAATACGACGGCAAGCTGAAAGTCGTGAAAGTCGACGTGGACGCCAACCCGGAGATCCCGCCGAAGTTCGGCATCCGCGGCATTCCCACGCTGATCCTGTTCAAGGGCGGCAGCGCCGAGGCCACCAAGGTGGGCGCCCTGTCCAAGTCACAGCTGTCCGAGTTCATCAAGGAAGTCGTCTGACCTTCCCCGCGACGCGCGGTTGGCCCGGCCTGCGAAAACACTCGCAACGGGAACTCCCAACCGCGCCGCCACCGCCCTGAAAAACCTGAAATTTCCGGTAGACGACCACTGCGGGGCGTGCTAAATTCTCGACAGTTGCACACCCCTGTGCACCGATAATAACTCTGTCTTTCAATTACACAGCACCATTCTGACAGCCCGCTGGCGCCCGCGTGCCGCGCGTGCTGATTACATCCCCGCAAGTTCAACTCACACCGTTTGACTATCTATCTATGAACCTTACCGACCTGAAAACCAAATCCACCCAGGAACTGATCGACATCGCGAAGGAAATGGGGCTGGAGAACATGGCCCGCTCGCGAAAGCAGGACATCATCTTCGCCATTCTCAAGCGCCATGCGAAAGGCGGTGAGGACATTTATGGCGACGGCGTGCTCGAGATCCTGCAGGACGGCTTTGGTTTCCTGCGCAGCGCGGACAGCTCCTACCTGGCGGGCCCGGACGACATCTACGTCTCCCCCAGCCAGATCCGCCGCTTCAACCTGCGCACCGGCGACACCATCTCCGGCAAGATCCGCCCGCCGAAAGACAGCGAGCGCTACTTCGCGCTGCTCAAGGTCGGCGAGGTCAACTTCAACCGCCCGGAAAACTCGAAGAGCAAGATCCTGTTCGAGAACCTGACGCCGCTGTTCCCCAACGAGCGCCTGACCCTGGAAAAGGGCAACGGCAGCTCCGAAGACCTCACCGGCCGCATCATCGACCTGGTCGCCCCGATCGGCAAGGGCCAGCGCGGCCTGCTGGTCGCCCCGCCCAAGGCGGGCAAGACGATCATGATGCAGAACATCGCCCAGGCGATCATCACCAACAACCCCGAGTGCTATGTCATCGTCCTGCTGATCGACGAGCGCCCGGAGGAAGTGACCGAAATGCAGCGCTCGGTCGGCGTGCGCGGCGCGGAAGTCGTCGCCTCCACCTTCGACGAACCGCCCTCGCGCCACGTGCAGGTGGCGGACATGGTCATCGAGAAGGCCAAGCGCCTGGTCGAACACAAGAAGGACGTCGTGATCCTGCTCGACTCCATCACCCGCCTGGCCCGCGCCTATAACACGGTCATCCCCTCCTCCGGCAAGGTACTGACCGGTGGTGTCGATGCCCACGCCCTGGAGCGCCCGAAGCGTTTCTTCGGCGCCGCGCGGAACATCGAGGAAGGCGGCAGCCTGTCGATCATCGCCACGGCCCTGATCAACACGGGCTCGAAGATGGACGAGGTGATCTACGAGGAATTCAAGGGCACGGGTAACATGGAACTGCACCTGGATCGCAAGGTGGCGGAAAAACGCGTTTACCCGGCGATCAACATCCGCTCTTCCGGTACCCGTCGGGAGGAACTGCTCACGGGTGAGGAGGAACTGCAGCGCATGTGGATCCTGCGCAAGCTGCTGCACGGCATGGAGGACCTGCCGGCGATTGAGTTCCTGATCGACAAGCTCAAGGACACGAAGACCAACGACGAGTTCTTCATGTCGATGCGGCGGAAGTAACGTCACCCCCCTCCTACGGGCGTGAGCGATTCTCGTTTCACGCCCCCGTTCACTTAACCACACGAATTTCCCCGAGTCGGCTAAGGCTCTTCTCTCCTCGTCAATCTTCTTTCCGAATGCTCGATGGCTCCCGGCTACCGTCGTGGCAGCGAAGCTCCCCATGCCGGGGGCCGCAAAAGCGCCTTCCATGGCAGCTCGGCCTCGGCCATCCATGGCCTCGGACGCCCCCGACACGGGGAGCTTCACTGCCACAACTCCATTGCGCATATTCCCGGCTGACGGTAGTGTCTCGTCATCGTAAGACGGGTTGGTTTGCATGAAGTATAAAGATCTCAGGGAATTTATTGCTGCGCTGGAAGCGCGCGGCGAGTTGGTGCGCGTGAAGGCGGAGGTCGATCCTAATCTCGAGATGACGGAGATTGCGGACCGCACGCTGCGCGCCGGCGGCCCCGCCCTGCTGTTTGAAAACCCCAAGGGACATTCGGTGCCGGTGCTGGCGAACCTGTTCGGTACGGAGCAGCGGGTGGCGCTGGGCATGGGTGCGGAGAGTATGGATGCGCTGGGTGAGATCGGCGAGTTGCTGGCCTACCTGCGCCAGCCGGATCCGCCCAAGGGGGTGCGCGACCTGGTGGACAAGGCGCCGGTGTTGAAACAGGTGCTGAACATGGCGCCGAAGGTGGTGCGCAACCCGCCCTGCCAGTATCACGCCCGCGAGGGTGATGGCGTCGATCTGTACCAGTTGCCGATCCAGACCTGCTGGCCGGGGGATGCTGGGCCGCTGGTGACCTGGCCGCTGGTGATTACCCGCGGGCCGGAGAAAGAGCGGCAGAATCTCGGCATTTACCGCATGCAGTTGATCGGGCGCAACAAGCTGATCATGCGCTGGTTGTCGCACCGCGGCGGCGCGCTGGATTATCGCGACTGGCAGCAGCGCCATCCGGGCGAACCCTACCCGGTGGCGGTGGCGCTGGGGGCGGACCCGGCGACCACGCTGGGTGCGGTAACGCCGGTGCCGGACACGCTGTCGGAGTACGCATTTGCGGGTCTGCTGCGCGGGGAGAAGACGGAGGTGGCGGAGTGCTTTACCGAGCGCTGTCGCGCGCATGGTCTGCAGGTGCCGGCGAGTTCCGAGTTTATTCTCGAGGGTTACCTGGCGCCGGGGGAGATGGCGGACGAGGGTCCGTTCGGGGACCACACGGGTTACTACAACGAGGTGGAGCGCTTCCCGGTATTCACGGTGGAAGCGATCACCCACCGCGAGGACCCGATCTACCACAGCACCTACACCGGCCGGCCGCCGGATGAGCCGGCGATTCTCGGTGTGGCGTTGAACGAGGTAGTGGTGCCGCTACTGAAAAAGCAGTTCCCGGAAATTGTCGATTTCTACCTGCCGCCGGAGGGCTGTTCCTACCGCCTGGCGGTGGTCACCATGCGCAAGGAATACCCGGGCCACGCCAAGCGCGTCATGCTAGGGGTGTGGTCGTTCCTGCGCCAGTTCATGTACACCAAGTTCGTCATCGTCACCGATGAGGACGTCAACGCGCGGGACTGGAAAGACGTTATCTGGGCGATGACCACGCGCATGGACCCGCGCCGCGACTGCGTGTTCATCGACCACACGCCGATCGACTACCTGGATTTCGCCTCGCCGGTGTCGGGCCTGGGCTCGAAGCTGGGCATGGACGCCACGCACAAGTGGCCCGGTGAAACCGACCGCGAGTGGGGACGCCCGATTGTCATGGACGAGGCGGTGAAGAACCGCGTCGACCAGATGTGGGAGGAGTTGGGGATCCCGGACCCGGGCGAGCAGCGCTAGGTTCGGCCGGGACCAGGACTGCGGCTAGGACGAGTTGGCCAGGCGCTTGGCCACGGACGGGTTGGCATGCTCCGGCATGGGCAGCGCGGGCAGGTCGCCCTGCTGCGCCTGCAGGCCCTCGCGGTAGTAGGCACCGGCGACCCGCGGCTCACCCAGGGCGAGCAGCAGGCGACCGAGTTCGGCGCAAACCTCGGGCGTGCGCTCGATGGCGTAAGTCTGCTCAAAATACTCACGCGCCTTGCCCCAGAGCTTTTCCCGTGCGGCGAGGCGGCCCAGGCACAACATCAACTGCGGGTCGTCGCTGTGCTGCGGCAACCAGCTTTCCGCCTTGGCCAGTTGCCGGGCGTTGTTGTCGGTCAGCACGTAGCCGTACTGGCGTACCAGGCCTGAATCCCAGTGCTGCTTGAGCATGCGTCGCACGACCTTGTCTGCGGCGCTGTGGTAGCCCTCGCCGATCAGCAGGTCGACATAATCGTGCACCAACGAAGCGTCCTGCTTGAGCGCAGCGGGCACCTGCTCCCAGGCCAGACGCAGGGGTTCGCCGGTGTGTTCGCTGTCCGCCACGGCCCCGGCGCGCAGCAGGCCGCTGTAGACCTCGCGCTCCAGGGTTTGCAGTTCGTCCGCGGGCATGACCTTGTGCTTTTTCAGTTCGGGCAGCAGCTGTGCCAGTGCCGGCCAGTCGCCGAGGCCGACGTAGGCCTGGCGCAGCAGGTCCAGCGCCTGCGGGAGGCGGCGCACGTTGCGCCGCGCCTGCTCCAGGGTCGCCAGCGCCTGGCGGTATTCGCCTGAACGCAGTTGCAGCTCGGCGGTGGTGAGTTCCACTGCGGTGCGCGCCTCGGAATCAGTCTCGCCGGCGGCGCCGAGGTATTCGCGCACCTTGTCGGCCTCACCCAACTGGTGGCTGGCGCGCGCCGCCACCAGGTAGTTGAGCAGCGGCGCCTCGCTGGCCTTGGCGCCGCTGATCAACTGGCGCCGGGCGCGATCCCAGTTGCCCTCGGTGTAGCTGATCAGGCCACGGGTGGTCAGGCGCGAGGAGGCGCGGTTGCGGCGCCCCTCTACCCAACTGACCAGCGAATTCTGTCCGCCGAGCAGACGCCGCAACAGGCGCACTACCGCGTAGACGGCGAAGCACAGCAGGGCCAGTACCACCAGCCCCACCCAGAGGCTGGTCTCCACGGTATAGGCGCCGTAGGCGATAAGGACGTAGCCGGGATCGCTCTCGATCACGGCGACGATGCCCACCCCCGCGAGCAGGGCGAGAATAATGATGACGAACAACCTGCGCATGGCTTACTCCGCGCCTCCCTGCGGGTTGCGACGGATCGCGGCATCCAGGGCGCGCAGCGAGCGCGAGATGTCCGGCATGTCCACCTGCACGGTGAGTGCTGCCAGCGCCTGCAATTCGGTATCCATGGCCTGTGCGGCGGCGGCATCGGTGTCGGCGAACTGCGCCACCCAGTGCCGGGCCCGCCCCAGGCTGGCCTCGTACAGCTCCTGGTTGCCGGACAGCAGCGCGACCTGGGACTGCTCCAGCAGCATGCGCAGGTTCTGCCGCACCAGGCCCTCCCACTGCGGGTCCATCAGCGCCTGCATGGGCACGTCGCGGCGACGGATCACAATGTAGTCGGAGAGTTTCTGCAGGGCCTGCTCGTAGCCCCGGCGCAGGCGCACTTTCCAATCCTGGGCCGGTTCGTCGCTGTCACTGCGCGGCGCCACCTCGGGCATCTCGAAAATACGCAGCTTGCCGGCCTGCTCGATAAGCGCGGACAGGCGTAGGTAGACGCCCTCGACATCCACCCGCGGCAGCGCGTTGAGGTCGGCGATCTCGGCAGCCACCGCGGCGCGCACCTCGTGCAGGCCCGGGTCGTCCAGTTCGGCGAGAATGCCATCGGCGCTGTGCAGCAGGGCGAGCGCGGATTGCGGGTCGCGCGCCATCAGCACGCGCTGGTTGGCCAGCCGCAGAAGGTACTGGGCCTCGGCGCGGAGCCAGCTGTTTTCATCAGTTGCGCTGATACTGTCGAGGAGTTGGGCCTGGCTTTCGATACGCCGCGACAGGGCGTCCAGCTTGCCGGCCTGGGTGGCGCGCTCGCCGTCGGCGCTGCGCCGCGCCGCGGCGATGGCGTCGCGCAGGCGGGACTCGGTCTCGGCCAGTTCGGTGTTGCCGCCACCGGCGTCGGCCTCCAGTTGCGCCACGCGCTCGGAGAGCTGGCTTTCACGCTGCAGCGCCTGCTGCAACGACCAGCCCAGGGCACCCGCCACCAGGAGCACCAGTACCAGGGCCAGCCAACCGGGAAGGGAACTGCCGCTCTTGCCGCCGTCTTTGCCGCCGCCATTCCCACCCACGTTGCTACCGGACATCGCCGCTGCGGGCTGTGCGGCGGCAGAACTGGCGGTGGCCGCGGCGCTTACTGCGGGCTCCGGCGCCGCCGCAGATGCCGGCGGCGGCTCGCTGGCCACACTGGAATCCCCTGCCCCTGTTGCTTCAGGTTCGGTCAGGTCGCCGTCTTGCACCTGCCCGTTATTGTCTTTCTCACTCACTTCTCAGTCTCCGGCTCGCCACTGTTGCAACGCCTGCAGCATCGCGGTGTCGGAGGCGTTGTTCGCGGTGATCACGCTGCGAAACCCCGCCTCTTGCGCCTGTGCCGCCACACGCGGCGAAGGCACGACCAGGGCAATATCCCTAAACTTAGTTGTTTCTTTCGCGCTAAGCAACGTCAGCAGGTTCTCGAGGCCCTCGCCGCTGCTGATCAAAATTGCAGCAACCGGACCCCGTGCCAGGCGCCCGGCCAGGGCGCCCGCCGGCAGTTGCGGACAGGTGCGGCGGTAGCAGGCCAGTTCGTCCACTGTCGCGCCGCGCTCGCGCAGCGCCGAGGCCAGCGTCTGGCGGCCGCCCTCGCCCTTGACGATCAGGACTTTTTCGCCCGCAACCTGCGCCAGTTCCGGGCGCGCGAGCAGGCCCTCGCTGTGCATCGCATCTCCCGGCGTCACCACAGCGAGGCCGCGTTCGGCCAACAGCGCGGCGGTGGCGTCGCCGATCGCGTACCAGGCGATACCCACCGGCAGTTGCGGCCAGTAATCGTCGATACATTCCAGGCCGAAGCGCACGGCGTTGGTGCTGATAAAGATCACATGCTGGTAGAGATCGAGGTTGAGCACGCAGCGTCGCGCGTCTGCGGAAAGCTCCGGCAGCGCCTGCAGGTCCAGCAAGGGCTGGTGGTCCACGCTGAATTGCGCACCGCGCAGTGCGTCCATCAGGGCGTCCGCCTGGCCCGCGGGACGCGTCACCAGCACCCGGGGGTCAGTCACCGCGCAGGACGGCCAGGATCTCGTCCGCCCCCTGGGCCAGCAGTTGCTCGGCCACCTGCACGCCGATCGCCTGCGCGTCCGCCGCAGCGCCCTCCACCTCTGCGCGCAGGATTTCGCCGCCGTCGGTACGGCCGACCAGGCCGCGCAGGCGCAGACGTCCGGCATCCAGCAGCTCGGCGTAACAGGCGATGGGCACCTCGCAGCTGCCCTGCAAGCGCAGGTTCATGGCACGCTCGGCGCTGACGCGCGTCGCGGTCGGCGCGTGGTGCAGCGGTTGTAACAGCTCCAGCGTGGCGCTGTCGTCGACGCGCAGTTCGATACCCACCGCGCCCTGCCCGCCCGCCGGCAGCGACTGCTCCGGTGTGAGCCGCGCGGCAATACGCGACCGGAAGCCCAGCCGCAACAGTCCGGCGCTGGCCAGGATGATGGCGTCGAATTCACCCTCGTCGAGCTTGCGCAGCCGGGTATTGACGTTGCCGCGCAGGAACTTCACCTGCAGGTCCGGGCGCCGCTCGCGCAACTGGCACTCTCGGCGCAGGCTGGAGGTGCCGACCACCGCGCCGGCGGGCAGCGCGTCGAAGCTGTCATAGTGGTTGCTGACGAAGGCGTCGGTGGGGTCCTCGCGCTCGCAGATCACGCCGAGGCAGAGCCCCTCGGGAAACTCCATGGGCACGTCTTTCATCGAGTGCACGGCGATATCGGCGCTGCCGTCGAGCAACGCGGTCTCCAGTTCCTTGACGAACAGCCCCTTGCCGCCGACCTTGGCGAGCGGCACGTCGAGCAGCTTGTCGCCGCGCGAGGTCATCCCCAGCAGTTCCACTTCGAGCCCGGGATGGGCGCGCTGCAGGGCATCGCGCACGTACTCCGCCTGCCACAGGGCCAGCGGGCTCTCCCGGGTTGCGATGACCAGTGGACGCTCGCGCATGCTTGTTCCTTAAGGGTGTCAGTGGGGAAGGGGCGCCATCATACCACTGCGAGCCGCACGCTTCAGTGCTGTTATGGGCGCCCGAGGCTGCGCCGTTACAGGCGCCCGATGCCGCGCTGTTGTGGGCGCCCGAAGCCGCGCTGTTGTGGGCGCCCGAAGCCGCGCCGTTGCGGGTGCCCGAATCAGCGCTGTGCCAGGCGCTGTTTTACCGCCGGCAGCAGGCGACGGCTCACCGCTGGCGTCACCGCTACATCCGCCAGCACCGCCTGCCACTGGCCGTCGTCGGTTTTCTCCAGGCGTTGTACATAGCGCAGCGCCACCAGCGCGTTGCGATGCACGCGCACGAAGCTTTCGGCGAACTCTTCCTCGAGGTCCTTGAGTGTGTCCGGCAGCAACAGTTCCCGCTGCGGCGAGATTGCCGAGACATACTTCTGGCCGGCAATGAAACAGCGGATGTTCTCCACCGGCTCCGATTCGAAGCCTCGGTGCGTGGTGCTGCTGACCGCGGTGCGCCCCGCCTCCGGGTTCGCCGCTTCGGCCTCGCCGTTGTCGCGCAGGCTCGCCAGTTGCAGGCGATTGACTCGCGATGCGCCGGCCAGGGCCTGCTCCAGCGCCGCCTCGCGCACCGGCTTGAGCAGATAGGCGACGGCCTGGTGCTGCAGGGCCTGCAGCGCGTACTCGTCGTAGGCGGTACAGAACACCACTGCCGGCGGGGCCGGGCGCTGGGCCGCAAGCGCCGCCACCTCGATGCCGTCCACCTCGGGCATGCGGATATCCAGCAGCAGCAGGTCCGGTTCGTTGGCGTCCAGCATCGCCAGCGCCTCGCGGCCACCGCCGGCCTGCAACAGTTCATCGTCGGGGCACAGCCGCGACAACAGACGCAGCAGGCGCTCGCGGGCCAGCGGTTCGTCGTCGACTACCAGGATCTTCACAGGCGCTGCCCCGGCTCATAGGCCAGCTCGACGCGGAAGAATCCCGGCCCGGGATGCACGCTGAGCCCGGCATCGCCGCCATAGATCGCCTGCAGCCGCTGGGCCACGTTATCCAGGCCGATGCGATGGCCACTGGCACTGGCCCCGCCGCCCGGCACCGGGTTCTCCACCACCGCGCACACGCGCTCGCCCTCGCGGCGCACGGCGACCAGGATGCGCCCACCGGCGGGAATCTGCGCCACGCCATGGTAGACGGCATTCTCTACCAGGGGCTGCAGCACCAGGCTTGGCATGGGTGCAGCGCCGACGCCTTCTTCGACTTGCCACTCGACCTCCAGGCGCTCGCCCAGGCGCAACTGCTCGATGCCCAGGTAGAGTTCGCACATGCGCAACTCGTCGGCCACGCTGGTATCCGCTTCGCTCTCCTTGAGGCTGGCGCGAAACAGTTCCGCGAGGTCCTCCACCGCCTGCTCCGCTGCCTCCGGTCGCGAGACGATCAGGCTGGCAATACTGTTGAGCGTATTGAACAGGAAGTGCGGGCGGATGCGCGCACGCAGCGAGTCCAGCCGCGCACGGGATTCGAGTTGTTCACGCAGGCGCAACTGCTGCTGCAGGTAGAAGTAGCGCAACACGATACCGGCGAGCACCCCCGACACCAGCAGGTTGCGCAGCAGCCACATCCAGCGGCCGTCGGTGGCGAACAGCCAGGGAAACAGCTCCAGCGACAGCAGCCCGACCCCGGTAGTCACCAGCGCCACAACGGCAAAACTCGCGGCACTGGCCAGCGGCAGGCTGAGCCGATTGAGATAGCTGCGCGACGCACACAGGAACAGCGCGCTGACCAGCACGACCCACTGCACCAGCAGCGAACTGAAGGCGAGCAGGTTCCAGTCGAACTGCAGCAGCGAGCTGTGGGCCAGGGTAAAAACCAGGACCATCAGTTCGCTGAGCAGGACCATCAAGAGGACCGGGCGAGGCCCGCAAAGATCCGGAATGAAATAGTCGCCCGTGGGCTGCCTCGCCCCTTGTTGTTGTTCGATACGCGCAGGCTGCATGTACTCGGTTCCCCACCGACATAGCTGGTATACTTGCATCCCTTTCCGGTCCGGACAAGCCAAAACAGGTGTTTCCGCGACCCGGCCCAGCAGACCACAGGACGTCTCACACGAGAGTTCTCACCGGGAATTTCCCACCTGGGACTTTGCACAGAGGACTTTTAACAGGACAAACGCATGAGCAAGCAAGAGCAAACCAGCAAACTCTGGGGCGGACGGTTCGCCGAGGCGACCGACAGCTTCGTGCAGCGCTTTACCGCCTCGGTGAGCTTCGACCAGCGCATGGCGCTGGAAGACATTCGCGGCTCGCTGGCTCACGCCGGCATGCTCGCCGCAGTGGGTGTGCTCAGCGCGAAAGAACTGCAACAGATCCAGCAGGGCCTGGCGCAGATCGAGGGCGAGATCGCCGACGGCAGCTTCACCTGGTCGGTGGAACTCGAAGACGTGCACATGAACATCGAGGCGCGGCTCACCGAACTCATCGGCATTACCGGTAAAAAGCTGCACACCGGGCGTTCGCGCAACGACCAGGTCGCCACGGACATCCGCCTGTACCTGCGCGGCGCCTGCGACGCCATCGCCGCCGAGCTCACCCGCTTGCAGACCGGCGTGGTCGGCCTGGCCGCAGCCCACAGCGAGACCGTGATGCCCGGCTTCACCCACCTGCAGACGGCACAGCCGGTCGCCTTCGGTCACCACCTGCTGGCCTGGAACGAAATGCTGGAACGCGACTACAGCCGGCTGCTGGACTGCCGTGCGCGCATGAACCGCTCGCCACTGGGAGCCGCCGCCCTGGCCGGCACCACCTACCCCATCGACCGCGCCCACACTGCCAGCGCGCTGGGCTTCGACGCGCCGACCGAGAATTCACTGGACTCGGTGTCCGATCGCGACTTCGCCATCGAGTTCTGCGCATTTGCCGCACTGCTCATGACGCACCTGTCGCGCATGTCCGAAGAACTGGTGATCTGGACCTCGGCGCAGTTCAACTTTGTCGAGCTGCCGGATCGTTTCTGTACCGGTTCATCGATCATGCCGCAGAAGAAAAACCCGGACGTGCCCGAGCTGGTGCGCGGCAAGGTGGGCAGGGTCAACGGCCACCTGGTATCGCTGCTGACGCTGATGAAAAGCCAGCCGCTGGCCTACAACAAGGACAACCAGGAAGACAAGGAACCCCTGTTCGACACCGTGGACACGGTACTCGACAGCCTGCGCGCCTTCGCCGACATGGTGCCGGCGATCCGCCCGCGCATCGAGGTCATGCGCGAGGCGGCCCGGCGCGGCTTCTCCACCGCCACCGACCTGGCCGATTACCTGGTGCGCAAGGGTTTGCCGTTCCGCGATGCCCACGAAGTGGTCGGCAAAGCGGTGGCTCACGGTGTGGAGAGCGGCAAGGACCTGGCCGAGATGGACCTCGCAACCCTGCGCGGCTTCCACCCGGACATCGGCGAGGACGTCTACGAAGTGCTTACGCTGGAGGGCTCAATCGCCGCCCGCGACCACCTCGGCGGCACCGCGCCGCGCCAGGTAGTGGCCGCTGCCGAGCGCGCGGCGCAGCGACTGGCGGCGCGCGCGCACTAGCGCCGCGCTGCCCCGGAACCGTTAAGGACGCGCCGCTGGCCGGTAGCGAAAGCTCGCCAGCAGAGTCACGTCGGGGGCGGTCTCGGTAGCCAGGTCCTCGGCGATGGCGAGTTCCACTTCCCACCGCGCATCGGCGCGCCAGCGCAGGCCGGCACTACCGAGCAGCGCGTCCTCACCAAGCCCCTTGATCGCGCTGTCCGCCGGCGCCGCGTGGGCGTCCAGTTGCAACAGCAGGGCCCAGTGCCTGACGAACCACCAGTCCATCCCCAGACCGGCGAACCACAGGTCACGCTCCTGCACCTCTGGCAGCAGGTCGCCCCGCCCCGCGTGCAACAGGCCGAACTGCCCGTAAAGATCGAAACTGTCGGTAACGGCGGCGCTACCGCGCAGGGCCAGCCATGCATCGTCCGCGCCGCTGCCGAGAAATTGCTGCGCATCCGCCACCCCGAATTTATAGCCGAGGGAGAGCGACAAAGCCGAGCGTTCGCCGTGGTAAAAGCGATGGCTCAGCGCCAGTGACGGGTCGCCAAAGCCGCTGCGCTCGTCCTGTAACAGGAAATCGTCGGTGGCGCTGAAGGGATCGCTGCGATAGCCGTAGCTCAACTGGTCGTCGGCAACCCGCGAGCGTCCACCATCGGTGTTATTCCACAACTGGTGCCACTGTTCGATCGGCCCGTCCAGGTGGCCGCCGCTGTGGCGCAGCCAGGGCAGTTCGAGCTGTATCTCCCAGTCCGGCGCCAGGCCGAAGCGCCACTCCAGCGCCAGGCGCCCGGTCTCGCCATCGAAGTTGAGCAGTTCGTCGCCGCGCTCCTCTGATACGTAGTGACTGGCGAGCGAGCCGTGTAGCGCGAGCTGCCAGTGGCCGGCGGCGGCGCGTGTGTCGCCGCGCAGCGCCGGCAGGCCGAACAGGCCGGCCACCGGGCCGGTGTTCCTGATATATAGCGCCTCCCCCGCGAGCAGGGGCTGGGTAGCGGCAAGCAGCACACCCAGGGCAAGGTAACGGGCTGCAGCCCTCACTGCCATGCGAACTTAACGCCGCCCTGCTGCCGCATCTGCTCGACGACGAAGGGCCGCAACAGGCTGCCGTCGCGGGTGTTGCGCCAGTCGCCCGCATCGGGGTCGTACTCGTAGTGGAACCCGCCGCTGCGGCAGGCCAGCCACAGCTGGCGCACCGGCGGCTGCCGGCTGAACACCATGCTGGTGCCGTTGGTGAAAGTAATCGTGAGGACGCCACCACCGGTTTCGTAGTCGAGGTCGTCGTCGACGGCATCCAGCGCTTCCTCGACAGCGGCGTAGGTGTCCTCTACCCGCGCGTCGTACTCAGGATCTGACATGGCATTTCCTACCGGGGTTTAAAAGCAGCGGCCATCATAAGGTCTGCTCGCCTGCGTGACTACCGGCGGGTATACTTGGCGCTTTTATGTCTCCGGAAAACTGCATGCGCCTGCTCGCCTCACTACTGCTTCTTGCCCTGCTCGGCGGTTGCGGCCAGATGGGCCCGCTGTATATGCCCGGCGAGCCGGCCACGGCAGACGATGGCTCGGGCGGCCGGGCGCCGGACGACGCGACCAACGACTAGAACATCCGAATGTCCTGCTTCAATTATATCGACGGTGAACTGCACGCCGAGGCTGTTCCGGTGCGGCGTATCGCCGAACAGTACGGCACCCCCTGCTACATCTACTCGCGACGCGCGCTGGAAACCGCCCTGGGCGACTACCAGTCGGCGCTCGCCGGTTGCGATCACCTGATCTGCTACGCGGTCAAGGCCAACTCCAGCCTCGCCGTGCTCGACACCCTCGCGCGTTGCGGCGCCGGTTTCGACATCGTCTCGGTGGGCGAACTGGAACGCGTGATCGCCGCCGGCGGCGACCCGGCGCGCGTGGTGTTCTCCGGGGTCGGCAAGCGCGCCGACGAGATGGCCCGTGCGCTGGAAGCGGGCATCGCCTGCTTCAACCTCGAGTCCGCCGCGGAACTGGAGGTCCTGGCCCGGGTGGCCGAACAGTGCGGACGGAGGGCGCCGGTATCGGTGCGCGTGAATCCCGATGTGGACGCGAAGACCCACCCCTATATCTCTACCGGCCTGAAAGAGAACAAATTCGGCGTCAGCGTGGACGAGGCACTGCGCGTGTACCAACGCGCCGCTGAACTGGAGTGGATAGAGGTGATCGGCATCGATTGCCATATCGGTTCCCAGCTCACCCAGGTCAGCCCGTTCATCGACGCACTGCGTCGCCTGCTGGCCCTGGTCGACCAGCTCGCCGGCCTCGGCATCACCCTGCACCACCTCGATCTGGGCGGCGGCCTCGGCGTGCGTTATGCGGACGAGACCCCGCCGGCGGTGGCGGACTATATCGCCGCGGTGCGCGCGGAACTCGGCGAACGCCCGCTCAAGCTGGTGTTCGAACCCGGCCGCTCGATCGCCGCAAATGCCGGCATACTGCTCACCCGCGTGGAATACCTGAAGCAGACGCCGGAGCACAATTTCGCCCTGGTCGACGCGGCCATGAACGACCTGCTGCGCCCGTCCCTTTACCAGGTCTGGATGGACATCCGCAATGCCAGCGAGGATGAAGCTGGCGAGCGCGCCAGCTGGGATATTGTCGGCCCGGTCTGCGAGACCGGCGACTTTCTCGGCAAACAGCGCGAACTGAGCGTGGCCACCGGCGACCTGCTGGCGGTATTCGGCGCCGGCGCCTACGGCTTCGCCATGAGCTCCAACTACAACACCCGCCCGCGCGCGGCCGAGGTCATGGTCGATGGCAACCAGCTGCACCTGGCCCGCGAGCGCGAGCAACTCGCCGACCTGCTGCGCGGCGAACACCGCTTGCCCGGCCAGGACTAGCTGCGATGCTGCTCAAGTTCACCAAGATGCACGGCGCCGGCAACGATTTCGTGGTCATCGACCTCATCACCCAGCGCTGCAAGCTGCGGCCGCGGGATATCCGCATGCTCGCCGATCGCCACCTGGGCGTGGGCTGCGACCAGGTGTTGCTGGTGGAGCCGCCGGGCAGCCCGGATGTCGATTTCCGCTACCGCATATTCAATGCGGACGGCAAAGAAGTGGAGCAGTGCGGCAACGGCGCGCGCTGCTTCGCCCGCTTCGTACGCGACAAGAAACTGACCCACAAGCGCGTGATCTCGGTGGAGACCAACTGCGGCGTCATCCAGTTACGCATTCGCGACAACCACCAGGTCGAGGTGGACATGGGCACGCCGGTATTCGAACCTGCCCGCATCCCGTTCAAGGCGCAGGAGGAGGCCGACTGCTATCCGCTGGAAGTGGACGGCCAGACGCTGGAGATCGGCGCAGTGTCGATGGGCAACCCGCACGCGGTGCTGCGCGTCGACAGCGTGGCGGACGTGGATATCGAACACCTGGGACCGCGCATCGAGACCCATGAGGCTTTCCCGAAAAAGGTCAACGCCGGCTTCATGCAGGTAGTGTCCCCCGGCGAGATACGCCTGCGCGTGTTCGAGCGCGGGGTCGGCGAAACCCTGGCCTGCGGCACCGGGGCCTGTGCGGCGGTGGTGTACGGACTGAACCGCGGCTGGTTGCGCGATACCGTGACAGTCAACCTCCCCGGCGGTAAGCTTTCCATATCCTGGGCCGGTCCCGGGCACTCGGTAAAAATGATCGGGCCCACCGCTCTCGTCTTCGAGGGCAGTATAAAAATCTGAGGCGCGGCCTCGACAGACCAGCGGAGCGAAACGATGGCAGCAGGAAACGAGCAGGCCCAGACCGTCGCAGCGGCGGTGGAACTCAACGACGAGCTGGTGCGCGAGTACCTCAAGCACAACGGGGATTTCCTGCAACGCAACCCCGACATGCTCGACCACCTGCACATTTCCCACGCCTCGGGCAGCGCCGTTTCGCTGGTCGAGAAGCAGGTCAGCGTGCTGCGCGAGCGCAACATCGACATGCGCCACCGGCTCACCCACCTGACTACCAACGCCCGCGAGAACGACCGGCTCTATACCCACACACGCGCCCTGGTCCTTGCCCTGCTCGACGCCAATACGCTGGATGAACTGTATACCGCCTTCACCCGCGCCATGCGCGAGGAGTTCAAGGTGGAGCACGCCAGTTTTATCCTGTTCGGCGACCCGCGTGAATCCGCGACCTGTCGTATCGAGCCGCTGGAGAGCGCGCGAATCGAGATAGGCGCGCTGATCCGGGCGCACAAACCGGTGTGCGGCGTACTGCGCAAGGAGGAACTGGGCTACCTGTTCCCGGATGCCGGCGGTGTCGGCTCCGCCGCCCTCATGCCGCTGGTCGATGGCGATGAAGAACTCGGCCTGATCGCCGTGGGCAGCGCGGACACCGGCCGCTACTCGAGCAGCACCGGCACCCTGTTCCTCACCCACATCGCGGATGTCATGGTGCGCCTGTTGCCGCGGCTGCGCGCAGCCGGCTGACATGGCCTCGGCGCTGGAGCAGGCCTGCACGGCGTTTATCGCCTACCTGCGCGACGTGCGCCAGCTCTCACCCCACACTATCGACAACTACCGCCGCGACCTGGCTTCGCTCACCGAGCACTGCCAAAGCCGCGGCGCGGACGACCCCGCGCGGCTCACCGAGGCCGACATCCGCGACTGGGTCAGCCGCATGCACCGGCGCGGTCTGGCCGGCAGCAGCATCCAGCGCAGCCTGTCTGCCGCGCGTTCGCTGTTCAACTACCTGGGGCGCACCCAGGCCCACAAACACAATCCCGCTGCGGCCGTGCAGGCCCCGCGCCGGCCGCGCAAGCTGCCCAAGACACTGGACGCCGACCAGGTGGACCGCTACCTGGATTTCGAGGCGGACGACCCGGTGGCGCGGCGCGACCGCGCCATGGCCGAGTTGTTCTACTCCTCCGGCCTGCGCCTGGCGGAACTCACCGCAGCCAACCTCACGGACCTCGATCGCCATTCACGCCTGCTGACCGTCACCGGCAAGGGGCGCAAGACGCGCACCGTGCCGGTAGGCGGTGCCGCGCTGACGGCCATCGAGCAGTGGCTGGAAGTGCGCAGGCCGGCCCCGGAAGACGACGACGCCCTGCAGGCGCTGTTCCTCAGCCAGCAGGGGCACCGCATCAGCCGTCGCAACGTGCAGGATCGCCTGCGCCAGCAGGGGCGCCGCTCGGGCATGCTACAGGACGTGCACCCGCACATGCTGCGCCACTCCTTCGCCAGTCACCTGCTGGAATCCTCCGGTGACCTGCGCGCGGTGCAGGAACTGCTGGGACACGCCAACATCTCCACCACGCAGATCTACACCCACCTGGATTTCCAGCACCTGGCCAAGGTCTACGATGCCGCGCACCCGCGCGCCAAACGCCGCCGCGACAGCTGAACGCCTTGGCCATCCGCGTTATCACCTTCGATCTGGACAACACCCTGTGGGACGTGGACCCGGCCCTGCGCCGCGCCGAGGAAGCCCAGCGGCAGTGGCTACTGCAACACCGCCCGGGTGCCATCGAGGCCTACGACCACGAGGGACTGTGGCGCTTCAAGCAGGATCTATGGCGCCGTCATCCGGGACTGCTGCACAACGTCAGCGCCATGCGCCAACAGATGCTGCTGGAACTGCAACTGGCGGCGGGCTTCCCCCACCACGAGGCTGAAGCCGGCGCCGCGCAGGCCTTCGCCGTCTTCCTGGAGGAGCGGCATCGGGTGGAACTCTACGAGGAGGCGCTGGACGTGCTGCAGGCGCTGGCCGGGCGCTACACCATCGGCGCACTCACCAACGGCAACGCGGATATCTTCAAGACGGACGCCGGCGAGTATTTCGACTTCGCATTTCTCGCCGAGGAGGTTGGCGTGAGCAAGCCCGCGCCGGACATGTTTCTCGCGGCCATCGAAGTGGCTGGCGTGGAGGCCGGCGAGATCGTCCACGTCGGCGACAACCCCGAGCACGATATTCGCGGGGCGCGCGACATGGGGATGCACACGGTGTGGATCAATTCGCAGGGAGAGGAGTGGCCCGGCGGCGCGCGCGCCGACCGGGAGATCGTCAATCTGGATCAGTTGCCGGCCGCCATCGAGAGTATCGCGGCCGGGCTTGCACCACCTCGCGGCTGAATCAGAGGCCCCGCCCGAGCCGGGTCTGGCGGATAGTCCGGCGCCCGACGACTACCCCGATACCACTCGACGAGGCCGGAGTCCGCTTGCTAGATCGCATCCTCGCCGGTCTCGCCGGTGCGAATACGCACCACCTGCTCCAGCGGGGTAACGAAGATCTTGCCGTCGCCGATCTTGCCGCTGTTGGCGGTACTGGTGATCGCCTCGATAACCTTGTCGACCTCCTCGTCCGCCAGGGCAATTTCCAGTTTGACCTTGGGCAGGAAATCGACGACGTATTCGGCGCCGCGATACAACTCGGTGTGCCCCTTCTGGCGACCAAAGCCTTTGACCTCGGTAACGGAAAGCCCCTGAACGCCAACCTGTGACAGCGCGGCGCGGACATCGTCCAGCTTGAAGGGCTTGATGATGGCAGTTACCAATTTCATTATTGTGGTCTCCTTGTTCGAGTGCGTGTAATCATAGGTGTATTTGCGCGCCGAGTAAATTCAGCGCCGACTGGCAATCGCCCATAAAAAAAGGGCGCCTGACAGGCGCCCTTTCCCGAGAACTCGCGTTCCCTTACATGCTCTTGGACACGGTGAATACGACAGTGTCGTCAGCCCAGTCGGTGCCGAACACTTCGTCTTCGTCCAGGTCGGTACCAACCCAGGCCAGTGACCAGTCAACAGCCAGCCAGGACAGGGTCAGGGCGGCTGAGTAGTCGGTGTAGGAAGTCGCGCCGTCGGACAGGAAGCCTTCCTCGTCCAGGTCGTTGTAACCGGCGTGCAGGTCCAGGCTCAGGTTGTCGGTCAGACCCAGGCTGTAATCGGCGGAGTAGTAGAAGAACTCGCCGGTCTCGCCGTAGTAGTCGTCGGAGTAAGCTACACCCAGGGAAACGTCCCACAGGGAAACGCTGCCGTAGAATTCCAGGTAGTCGCCTTCGGCGTCGTCGTCACCGGGGTAGTCGTAGTACAGGATACCGACATCGATACCGATGTTGTCGGCCACTTCGCCAGCCCAGCCAGCGTAGTAGTCCAGTTCCAGGGAGCCATCGAAGCCGTCACCGTTGGTGTCGAAGTCTACGGAAGAACCCCAGGTGCCGACGTAGATGCCGTTTTCAAAGCCGAGGTCGAAACCGCCCTGGATGGCGATGGACTCGTCGGACTGGGAGATACCGCGGAAACGGTAGTCGCTGGTCAGGGCAACGTTGCCGCTGATTTCCATGGCTTGCACTGAGGCGGCGCCGGCGAACAGAGATGCTGCAACGGCAGCGGGAAGCACTTTTTTCAACATTTTAGAACGTCTCCGTGGTTGGTGAATGCTGGCTGGAACCCTGCCGTAAGTCATCTGCCGATGACCCCCCTTATTGTTCTCGGTGTTACAGCGCGCTCTAGTGTAGGGAATCAGCGCGCGGCAAAGCACGGTGATATTACCGTTGTCGAATGTGCAAATTACCAAGCGCAGGTGCTTGATTTCAGACCGCGGGAGACTGTTGCAAGCGGGGCAAGCGTGGCCGTGAAACAGGCCGGGAAGCGAACGTCAGCGCAGACGGGGAAAGTAAAAAACGCCAGGCAAAAAAAGGGGGGCCAAAAGGCCCCCAAGTACACGCATTTAACAATGCGCCCGCAAGACGGTTTAAGCGCTGCCTTTGGAACCCACGAACTCGGGGTATGCTTCCATGCCGCACTCGGATTTGTCGACGCCTTCGTACTCTTCCTCTTCGCCGACACGGATACCCATGATCATCTTGAGCACGAACCAGACGATGAAGCTGGTGACGAATACCCAGGCGAAGATCACCAGGGCGCCCATCAGCTGGCCGCCGAAGCTGGTTTCGGAGTCGGACAGGGGTACAGCCATGACACCCCACAGGCCAACCACGCCGTGGACAGAGATGGCACCGACCGGATCGTCGATTTTCAGCTTGTCGATGGTGACGATGGAGAACACTACGATCACGCCGCCGATAGCACCAATGATGGTGGCGAACAGCGGTGAGGGATCAGCAGGCTCTGCAGTGATGGCTACCAGGCCAGCCAGGGCACCGTTCAGGGCCATGGTCAGGTCGGCCTTGCCGAACATGATGCGCGCGACGATCAGCGCAGCAATCAGGCCGCCGCTGGCAGCAGCATTGGTGTTGACGAAGACGCTGGCGACTTCGTTGGCGACACCGATACCGGACAGCTGCAGGGTGGAACCACCGTTGAAGCCGAACCAGCCCATCCACAGGATGAAGGTACCCAGGGTAGCCAGCGGCAGGTTGGCGCCGGGGATGGCGTTGACCTGGCCTTCAGGGCCGTATTTGCCCTTACGCGCGCCGAGCAGGATGACACCAGCGAGGGCGGCAGAAGCACCTGCGAGGTGAACGATACCGGAACCTGCGTAGTCGCTGTAGTTCAGGGCGCCGATCAGCGGAACTTCCGCGCCACCCCAGGTCCAGCTACCTTCGATCGGGTAGATGAAGCCGGTCATGACGACGGCGAACAGCAGGAAGGCCCAGAGCTTCATACGCTCGGCCACGGCACCGGAAACGATGGACATCGCGGTGGCGACGAACACGACCTGGAAGAAGAAGTCGGACGCGCCGGAGTACGGCAGGCCAGCGTCTTCCTCACCGGCACGGAAAGCAGCCTGTGCCTCCAGTACGCCGGCAACAGCGTCGTCGGTCATGGAAGCCACGTTGTCAGTAGCGGACAGGAACCAGCCGCCGCCGTACATCAACTCGTAGCCGCAGACCAGGTACATGGTGCAGGCGATGGCAAACAGCGCCACGTTTTTCAGCAGGATTTCAGTGGTGTTCTTGGCACGGACCAGGCCCGCTTCGAGCATGGCGAAGCCCGCGGCCATCCACATCACCAGCGCGCCGCACACCAGGAAATAAAAGGTGTCCATCGCATACTGGAGTTCGAAAATATTGTTTTCCATAGGGATTACTCTCTACTCAGTACTTTTGTGGGTTTAGATCGCGTCTTCGCCGGCTTCCCCGGTGCGGATGCGAACGACCTGCTCCAGCGGGGAGACGAATACCTTGCCGTCACCGATTTTGCCGGTGTTGGCGGCCTTGGTGATGGCTTCTATCGTCTGGTCAGCAGACCCGTCAGCCACCGCTACCTCGATTTTCACCTTGGGCAGAAAGTCGACGACATACTCGGCACCACGGTACAGCTCGGTGTGGCCCTTCTGCCGTCCAAAACCCTTTACTTCAGTCACGGTGATGCCCTGCACGCCGATCTCGGACAGTGCCTCGCGCACGTCGTCCAGCTTGAAGGGCTTCACAATAGCCGTGATTAATTTCATGTTGCTCTCCTGGTCTTGGCAATCGGACGCCCGCAGGGGGCGTCCACTATCGGGAAATCAAACGGGATTACATGCTCTTGGAGACGGTGAAAACGACGGTGTCGTCGCCCCAGTCGGTGCCGAACACTTCATCCTCGTCCAGGTCCGTGCCGACCCATGCCAGGGACCAGTCTACTGCCAGCCAGGACAGGGTCAGGGCAGCTGAGTAGTCGGTGTAGGAAGTCGCGCCGTCGGACAGGAAGCCTTCCTCGTCCAGGTCGTTGTAACCGGCGTGCAGGTCCAGGCTCAGGTTGTCGGTCAGGCCCAGGCTGTAATCGGCGGAGTAGTAGAAGAACTCGCCAGTCTCGCCGTAGTAGTCGTCGGAGTAGGCCAGGCCCAGGGAAACGTCCCACAGGGAAACGCTGCCGTAGAATTCCAGGTAGTCGCCTTCGGCGTCGTCATCACCCGGGTAGTCGTAGTACAGGATACCGACATCGATGCCGATATTGTCGCTGATGGAACCAGCCCAGCCAGCGTAGTAGTCCAGTTCCAGGGAACCATCGAAACCGTCGCCATTGGTGTCGAAGTCGACGGAAGAACCCCAGGTACCGAGGTAGATGCCATTTTCAAAGCCGAGGTCGAAACCGCCCTGGATGGCGATAGACTCGTCGGACTGGGAAATGCCGCGGAAACGGTAGTCGCTGGTGAGGGCAACGTTGCCGCTGATCTCCATCGCCTGCGCAGTCGCTGACACGCCGCCAAGCACAGTGGCAGCGAGCACAGCGGGAAGTGCTTTTTTAATCATGTTCCAGATCTCCGTGATGCGTTTCTAGGTGTTGTAATAAGAAGTGTATTGCGACGTCTTTGAATGTCGGGCATAGCCTGCGCGCTATACAAATCTGCCAGTCCGTTTGCAGGGCATGTGCCAGATGTACTTTTCTACATAAATTTCAGCGAGTTATGATTTTCAAGAACAGGTACTAGCATTCGCCTGTGCACCAGAAAAAAACGCCCTTCGCACCACAATGGAATTCCTCACCAAATTGGTGCACCAATTTGATGCAGCCGCGGCAGCAACGCGAACGCCATCACATAATTCGTCCGCACGGCCGGTGCTGGACGGAATGGACCTGTGTTTTTGACTGTAATTCGCCTAAAATTTGCTCAAAAATGCACCTAAACAGGTCGAGCACATGGCAATGAAACCCCCACCACCCCCCTGGGAATTCCTGCAACAGGTCGGCGACATGGTCGGTGAATCCGGGCTGCGCGGCGACCTCGACAAGGGCCTGCGTGGCCTGGCGCAGACGGCCCTGTCGCGCCTCGATCTCGTCAGCCGCCAGGAGTTCGACGCCCAGGCCGAAGTACTGCGGCGCACGCGCGAGCGGGTGGCGGAACTGGAAGCCGAACTGGAGGCCCTGACCCGGGAAGTCGAGGGCCAGTAACCCCAGAGACAATACTGCGCTCAAGGACGAGCCATGGAACTGTCTGTCGTCAACACGCGCGCCCTCAGCGGGCTCAGCGCGCCGCCGGTGCGTGTGGAGACCCACCTCTCCAACGGGCTGCCCGCCTTCAACATCGTCGGCATGCCCGCGACCGCGGTGCGCGAGAGCAAGGACCGCGTGCGCAGCGCCCTGCTCAACTCGCATTTCGAGTTTCCCGACCGCCGCATCACCGTCAACCTTGCCCCGGCGGACCTGCCCAAGGAGGGCGGGCGCTTCGACCTGCCCATCGCCCTGGGCATCCTGCTCGCCTCCGGGCAACTGGAGGCACAGGACGTGGGGCGGCATGAATTCCTCGGCGAACTGGCACTCGACGCCAGCCTGCAACCGGCGCCGGGCGTCGTGTGCGCCGCGCTGGCGGCGGCTGCGGCAAAACGCACCCTGGTCGTGCCCGCAGCCAGCGCCGGCGTCGCGGCGCGGGTACCGGATGTGCGCGTGATCGCCGCCCCGGACCTGCTCACCCTGTGCGCTCACCTCAACGGCGCCGAGCGCCTGGACCCGGTAGACCCCGCCCCGCCCTACGCCTGCCCGAACTATCCGGACCTGCGCGACGTGGTCGGTCAGCCTGGCGCGCGCCGGGCGCTGGAAGTAGCGGCCGCGGGCGGGCACAACCTGATCTTCGTCGGCCCGCCGGGCACCGGCAAAACGCTGCTGGCCAGCCGCCTGCCCGGCATTTTGCCGGCACCGGACCGCGAGGAAACCCTGGTCGCCATGGCCCTGCGCGACTTCGACGACAGCGAACCGGTGGACCAGGCGCTGCGCCGCCCCTTCCGCAACCCGCACCACAGCGCCAGCCCCGCCGCATTGATCGGCGGCGGCAGCCACCCGCGGCCCGGCGAGGTGTCGCTGGCCCACGGCGGCGTGCTGTTCCTCGACGAGTTGCCGGAGTTCAGCCGCCAGTGCCTGGAAGTGCTGCGCGAGCCGCTGGAGTCCGGTGAGGTCACCCTGTCCCGGGCACGACACAAGCTGCGCTACCCGGCCACCTTCCAACTGGTGGCGGCGATGAACCCCTGCCCCTGCGGCTACCTCGGCGACACGGAGCGCCCCTGCCGCTGCTCGCCGGAACAGGTGCAGCGCTACCGCGGCCGGCTATCAGGGCCATTGCTGGACCGCATCGACCTGCACGTCGACGTGCCGCGCCTGGCGCCGGGACTGCTGCTGGAGAATCAGGGCCACACCGGGGAAGACACGGCCGCGGTACGCTCTCGTGTATTGCAGGCTCGCGACGTGCAACTGGCGCGACAGTCATGCCTCAACGCGCGGCTGGATCCGAAGCAATTACTGGCAGTGAGTGCCCTGGACGACGAGGGGCGCAACCTGCTGGAGCAGGCCGCAACACGTATGCACCTGTCCGGGCGCGCCATTCACCGCACCCTGCGGGTGGCGCGGACGATTGCGGATATGGCCGGGTCGGAGGCCGTGGGCGCGGTCGCACTGGGGGAGGCGCTGGCGTATCGGCGTTGATGCCTGGAACCCATCGCCTGGTCATCAGGGGGGTTCTACACCCACCGCCCTGCCGCCGGACCGGGCGAGTTCTTCCCGCAAGATTGCACTGTCTATTCCTTTCACGGTGAGAAGCCCGCCGGTTAAGGTTTTATCGGAACAGTCTGCCTGCGAAATCACTGCCGGGTAACGCTACCCACGAGGAGTGTTTTTAAAGGGCGGGACAGGCACTATCATGGCGCTGTTCACCGAAGAGCCCGCCAACGCCCCCACCAAGGAACCGCCATGTCCGCCTACCAGCAACTCGAAGACACCCGCAAACGCATCGCCGCGCTGAACAACGCGCTGGGCATCCTGCACTGGGACCAGGAGACCATGATGCCCGAGGGTGCGGCGCCGGCGCGGGCTGAAGTGCTCGCCGAGCTGCAGCTCATGGTGCACGAGCTGCAGACCGACGCCGCCCTGCCCGACCTGCTCGACGCGGCGGAAGCGACCAGCAATACGCTGGACGACTGGCAGCGCGCCAACCTGCGCGAGATGCGCCACCGCTACCTGCACGCCAACGCGGTACCCGGCGACCTGGTACAGCACATCGTGCGGGCGCGCTCCGAGAGCCAGATGACCTGGCGCCGCGCGCGGCCGGACAACGACTTCGCCGCGCTGGCGCCGAAGCTCGACGCCCTGTTCCAGCTCAAGCGCGAGGAGGCGGCGATCAAGTCCGAGGTGCTCGGTGTAACGCCCTACGAGGCCCTGCTCGACGAATTCGACCCCGGCCGCCGCGAGGCGCACATCGACGCGATTTTCGATGACCTCGGGGCCTACCTCCCGCCGACCATCGCGCGCATTCGCGAGCGCCAGGCCGCCGCACCGGCACCGCTGGTCCCGGCCGGCCCGTTCCCGCTGGCGGCGCAGGAAGCGCTCAGCCGCGAGATCATGCAGGTGCTGGACTTCCCCTTCGACCGCGGCCGCCTGGATACCGCCGCGCACCCGTTCAGCGGCGGCGCCGAGGGCGATGTC
Organism: Mangrovimicrobium sediminis; assembly: GCF_004745945.1. Classification (GTDB taxonomy): domain Bacteria; phylum Pseudomonadota; class Gammaproteobacteria; order Pseudomonadales; family Halieaceae; genus Mangrovimicrobium; species Mangrovimicrobium sediminis. The sequence continues at coordinate 49,089 of NZ_SRLE01000006.1, forward strand.
CGCATCACCACACGCTACTCGGAAGCGGACTTTGTGCAAAGCCTGATGGCAGTGATCCACGAGACCGGCCACGCGCTGTACGAGGACGGCCTGCCCGAGGCCTGGCGCGGCCAGCCGGTGGGCGAGAGCCGCGGTATGACCCTGCACGAGAGCCAGTCCCTGCTGCTGGAAATGCAGGCCGCCCGCTCGGAAGAGTTCCTGCGCTTCCTCGCCCCGCTGGTGCGCCAGGTCCTCGGCGGCAACGGCGCGGCCTGGGAGCCGGATAACCTGGTACGCCTGTACCGCAAGGTGGAGCCGGGCCTGATCCGCGTGTTCGCCGACGAGGTGACCTACCCGCTGCACGTCATCCTGCGCTACCGCCTGGAGAAGGCCATTGTCAGCGGCGACATCGCCACCGGCGACCTGCCCGGCGCCTGGAACGACGCCATGCAGGAACTGCTCGGCATCTGCCCGCCGGACGACCGCGATGGCGTGATGCAGGACATCCACTGGCCGGAGGGTATCCTCGGCTACTTCCCCACCTACTCGCTGGGGGCGATGACCGCGGCGCAATTGTTCGCCACCGCCACCCGCGGCGAACCGGGCATACTGCCGGGCCTGGCGAAAGGTGATTTCAAACCCCTTTACCGCTGGCTGGACACCAATATCCGTTCGCGCGGTTGCCTGTACACGCCGGATGAACTGATCGAACAGGCGAGCGGACAGCCGCTGGGGACCGCCGCGTACAAGGCGACAGTGGAGCGACGCTACCTGGGGTGATGTGGCGGCCGGCACACAGCGAACCGCCTGCCGTTGTCGCGCCAAAACCGTGCTAGGATTTCTGTGACCTAACGCCAAGGGCAGCAACGATGCGCGACACTCTGGCCTCCATCCTCGCTCAATTAAACGGCTACGGCAGCCTTATCGCCACCATCATCGGCATCATGTTCGGCGGCATGATCGCCGTATTCGCGCTGTACAAGCTGCTGCACTCCGCCCTGAAACCCAAGGGTACTTTTGCCCGCTTCATCGCCGTGTTCTTCGGCGCCCTGTACGTACTGATCCTGGTGATTACCGCACTGGTCGCCGCGCAGCATATCGGGCTGCCGGTGGAGGGCCTGGCCAGCGTCGCCATCCTGGTGGTGATCATTGCCGCGGTGGTGGTGTTCTTCCTGGTGCCATTTCTGCCCCGCCTGCCCTTCGTTCCCGGCGACATGGTCGAGGTGCGCGGAGAGATGGGCATCGTGGAAGCGATGACCGCCTACCAGGTCGTGCTGCGCAATTTCGACGGGCAGACCGTGTTTATCCCCACTCCGCTGGCGATGGCCGCCCCCATCCGCAACTACACCGCGGAGCCGCGCAGGCGCATCCAACTGGATATCGACCTGCAGCCCGGGTCGGATATCGAGCGCGCGAGTGAATTGCTGATAGGACTTATGCAGAAGCAGGACAAGGTGCTCAGCGAGCCGGCGCCCAGCCTGTTCGTCACCGGAGTCAGCGGAGAAAAGATCAGTATGGTGGGATTTTGCTGGGCGGCCACCAGCGACTGGTTTGCCGCCCGCGACACCCTGTGGCGTTCGATCGCGGGTGCGCTGGACACGCACGCTGACATCGCCCTGGCCGTACCGCGCCTGCACGTCAGCGAGGCATGAGCGAACTCCTCTCCACCGCGCTGCGCTACCTCCCGCACCAGCCCAATGCCGAGGTTCTGCGCATGGGGCTGTCACCCCTGGTGCGGACGCACTGGATCGAGACCGACGCCGGCATCGGGGACTACCACCGGCACAAACTGGCCCAGCGCACACGCCTGGGCGACGCGGTCTACCGCGCGACACCGGAATCCCTGCCCGCTCAACGCGAACTGGCGCAGCTGCTGCGCGATTACCTGTGCAGCGTGCAGGCCCGCCACTACCGCCTCGATGGGGATACACTGCACTGCACGCCCGGCGGTTTCAGCACCCCGGCGGATGGCGACGAACTGCTCTGGCTCAGTTCGCTGTGGATCGCGGACGACCTCGTCATCATGCAGCCACAGGACGATGCCTACGTGCTCACTGCCGCCAGCCTGTGCAGTCCCAGTCACTGGCGACTGGCGGAAAAATTCGGCAAACCGATGCACGAGATTCACGACCCGATACCCGGCTTCCACCAGCGACTGACGCCGAGTATCGACCGCTTCTTCGCGCGGCTGGACCCCGCGCAGGCTTACGAGCGTTTTAACTGGTCTTTGCAAGTGGGCGACGAGCTGTTGCAGTTTCCCGATGAGCACGTCCGGGTCGACGAAGATGCAGAGCTCTTCTACCGCGTCGAACGGCAGTCGCTCACCCGCCTGCCCGAGAGCGGCGCCATCGTGTTCACGATTCGCGTCTACCTGCACCCGCTGGAGGACTTGCTGCCGCTGGAAGGGGCACTGAGAACGCTGTTGCGGGCGGTGGAGCAGACGCCACCGGCACTGGCGAACTACAAGGGTTTTGACCGTCTGGCGCCGGCGCTGCAACGCTACTACTCGATGGCGGGGTTTTCGCGCGGTTCGTAATAGGGTCTGCAGGTCGCAGGGTCTGTCGGCCGTAAACGGGCGGGAGGCCTCTCGCAAGACAGACGTCGGCTGTCGGCACTCGGAAGTCGGAAGTCGGAAAGCATCCCCCGGTCACTCGAGCTGCGCAACCCGACGCCTTAAATCAGAAGTACCGAATCCCTGACGCCTGACTCTATGGATGGCGCCTGCTTCCCTGCCTGGCGACGCGTACTTGAGTTCCCGGACTCCCGAACCCGGGTTCCCGGCCTCAGAACTCCATGCGCTGCCCGCGGCGCGGGATATCCACATGTAGCTTGCGCTCCCGCCACAGGCGCTCGGCCAGCGCCTCCTGTGCTTCGAACTCGCCGTGCACCAGCATGACCTGTGGCACCGGCTGGAACTGGCTGATCCAGTCGACCAGCCCTGACTGGCCGGCGTGGGCAGACAACCCGCCCAGGGTCTCCACCCGAGCCTTGACCACGTAATCCTCGCCCCACAGTTTGATGTGCCGCGCACCGTCGACGATGATCCGGCCCAGCGTGCCGCGCGCCTGGTAGCCGGTGAAGATCAGCGTATTGCGCGCGTCCCAGATGCGCTGTTTCAGGTGATGGCGAATACGTCCGCCGGTGCACATGCCGGAGCCGGCGATGATGATGGCCCCGCCCTTGATGCGGTTGATGGCCATGGATTCCTCGACCTCCCGCGACATCTGCAGGGTCGGCAGGAAGCCTTCCAGCGAGGCGCGGTGGACGTCACTGAGCTTGCGCACCTCGTCGTGGTCCAGCAGCTTCAACCAGCGGTCGTAAACGCCGGTGACGGCGATCGCCATCGGGCTGTCGAGAAACACCTGCCAGTTGTCCAGTTCGCCCTGCTGGTGCAGCAGGCCCAACTGGAACAGGATGTCCTGGGTACGGCCCACGGCAAATGCGGGAATCATCACGCTGCCGCCCTGACGCCAGGTGTCGTGCAGGATGTCGCGCAACTCCTCCAGTGAATCCTCCTCGCAGCGGTGCTCGCGGTCGCCGTAGGTACTCTCCAGCAAGACAACGTCGGCCTTGTGCAGGGTCTGCGGCGGGTTCATCAGCACTGAATCGAGCTTGCCCAGGTCCCCGGAAAACACCAGGGTCTTGCTGTGCTCACCCTCGTTGAGGACGATCTCGATGATCGCGGAACCCAGAATATGCCCGGCATCGTGAAATACTACGACACCGCCCTCGCCCACCTCGATGCGCTCGCCGTAGGGAAAACCCTCGCACAGGCCGAGTACCGCCTCGACATCGGACTCGTCGTACACCGGATCGATCTCCGGCTGCCCGCGCCGCACATGACGCAGGTTCTCGCGCTCGAGGTCGCGCAGGTAAAGACCGACCGCGTCGTGCAACATGATGTCGAGCAGGGCCGCGGTGGCCCGGGTACACAGGAGGCGTCCGCGAAAGCCCTCCCGGTAGAGTCGCGCCAGCAGCCCGGAGTGGTCCAGATGGGCGTGGGACAGGAGCACCGCGTCGATGGTCGCGGGGTCGAAGGCAAACTCTTCCTCGTGAATTCGCTTTACCGCGTCACCGCCCTGGTGCATGCCGCAATCGAGCAACACACGACCGAGCGCCGGTGATTCCAGCAGGTGGCAGGAGCCGGTAACTTCACGCGCCGCGCCGAGAAACGTCAGTGATGCCATGGGCTGGTGACTCCTAATCAGATTTGAGTGTCGTGCTGGAGGCAAACGACTGGCTGGACTGGCTGATCAACCAGTAAGTGACACCCAGAGACAGCACGACAGCGGCGATGGCGAAAACGTAAATTGCCTGGACACTGGAGAGGTCGAGAACTATGACCTTTCGCGCAATCGCCATCAACGCAGTGGCGATAACCAGTTTGATCGGCAGGGTGCGGGTACCGAGATAGAGGCGGATATTGATAAATATCTCGATGGCAATCAGCACCACCATGAACGCGCCAAAGATGGCGAAAATATCGCTGACACCGAGCAGGCCCACCGGCGGCTGCATCAACCGCGACCACATGACGTACATGACGTCCGCCACACCAAACAGGATGACCAGCGCCATCAGGATTGACATCAATTTGACGCACAGGCGGATGACCCGGTGCAGGGAACGAATGAGCGGGTCGGGGTGCCGTTCGGAGAACTCCTCGTGGATGGTGCGCTCTTCGCTGGATTCACTCATGTTCTGCCCCTGGCATCCATGGACGCTGCGGAGACGAACTTACCGGTATATCCGGTACAGCGCAAGAATCACTCGAGCAGGTCGGCAAAGTGCTCGAAAGCGAAACCGCGATACTGCATGAAGCGCGCGCGGCGGGCTCGCTCACGCATGTCGACACAGGGGGAATCACCGAATTTGCGCTGCAGCGCCTGGGCGGCGAGATCAAACCAATCACACGGTTCGCCAGCGAAGGCGGCTTCCATCTGCTCGTCAGTCACACCGCGCTGGCGCAGTTCCTGGCGCACACGCAGGGGGCCGTGCCCTCGCGAGACCCGCTGACGCAGGAAGCTCTCGGCAAACCGCTGGTCGCTCTGCAAACCTTCATCGGCCAGCCGGTCTACCTGCGCCTCAACCAGGGCAGGATCGTGAAAACGTCGCTTCAGTTTGTCGCACAATTCGCGCCGGCTGTGTTCCCGGCGGGCGAGCAGGTCCATCGCCGCCGCACGCACCTGGGTGGCGGTGGGGACTGGAGCCGTGCTGGTGTCGCGCTCAGGCATGAATTAAAAAAGGCGTCGGGGCAGAGAGTGGGATAAGTGGGACCCCGACGCCTCGTGGAAACAACGGGGAACCTACTCCTGCTCCGCCTCGGCTGAGGCATCGGCAGCAGCCTCAGCATTCCTCGGCGGCGGTGTCACGTTGAGCAATTGGGCGCGAATCGCTCCCTCGATCTCGCTGGATACCGCAGGATTGTCCTCGAGGAACTTGGAGGCGTTGGCCTTGCCCTGGCCGATTTTGTCGCCCTTGTAGGAGTACCAGGCGCCGGACTTGTCGACGAGGTTGAGCTTCACGCCCCAGTCGATCACCTCGCCCATGTGGTAGATACCCTTGCCGTACATGATCTGGAACTCGGCCTGCTTGAAGGGCGGCGATACCTTGTTCTTGACCACCTTGACGCGGGTCTCGTTGCCGACCACCTCGTCGCCGTCCTTGACCGCACCGATACGGCGGATATCCAGGCGCACGGAGGAGTAGAACTTGAGCGCGTTACCGCCGGTCGTGGTTTCCGGCGAGCCGAACATGACACCGATCTTCATGCGGATCTGGTTGATGAAGATCACCAGGCAGTTGGTCTGCTTGATGCTGCCGGTCAGCTTGCGCATCGCCTGGCTGAGCAGGCGCGCCTGCAGGCCGACATGGGAATCGCCCATCTCGCCCTCGATTTCCGCCTTCGGGGTCAGCGCGGCGACGGAGTCGACGACCAGCACATCCACCGCGCCGGAGCGCACCAGCATCTCCGTGACTTCCAGGGCCTGCTCGCCGGTGTCCGGCTGGGAGACGATCAGGTCGTCCATCTTCACGCCCAGTTTTTCGGCGTAGCTGGGGTCCAGTGCGTGCTCCGCATCAATGAAGGCAGCGGTGCCGCCGAGCTTCTGCGCCTCGGCGATCACCTGCAGGGTCAGGGTGGTCTTGCCGGAGGATTCCGGGCCGTAGATTTCGCAGATCCGGCCGCGCGGCAGGCCGCCGATGCCGAGGGCGATGTCCAGGCCCAGGGAGCCGGTGGAAATGGCGGGAATCGCTTCGGGCTCCTTGTCGCCCATGCGCATGACAGTGCCCTTGCCGAACTGGCGCTCGATCTGCGCGAGTGCCGCTTCCAGTGCCTTTTCCTTATTTGCGTCCATGTGTCGCTCCCCTGCTGGTGTCTGAGAATCAATGGCTATACAGTAAAACTACTGTATATATACTCAGTGCTTTGAAAGGGAATTGCAAGCCCGCCGGGGCATTAATTTCGGGCGGGGAAAAAGACGTGCCTGAATAGGCTACAGGTGAGAAACCGGGGCGCGAGCGCGCCCCGCGGGATCAGTCCTGGTAGCGTTCCAGCACCGAGGAGAAGTCGCGCTGGCCGTTGCCCTCGCCCTGGTGCTTCTCGTAAATGGCGCGGGCCAGCTTGCCCATCTGGTTGTCGACACCGCTGGCATCGGCGATGCCGCCGGCCAGGCCCAGGTCCTTGGCCATCAGGTCGACCATGAAGCCCGGCTGGTAGCCTTTGCTCGCCGGGGCATTCTCCATCACGCCGGGGTACGGGTTGTAGACCTCCAGCGACCAGTTGCGGCCGGAGCTGGCGAGCATGATCTCGGACAGCACTTTCGGGTCCAGGCCATTGCGCGCGCCCATCTCCAGCGCCTCGCAGGTGCCGATCATGTGGATGGCCAGCAGCATGTTGTTGCAGCCCTTGGCCACCTGGCCGGCGCCGGCGGGACCGGCGTGGAAGATGTTCTTGCCCATGCCGGCGAGGATGATTTTCGCTTTCTCGAAGGTCTCGGCGCTGCCCCCGCACATGAAGGCCAGGGTGCCGGCCGCGGCCGCGGCCACACCGCCGGAGACCGGCGAATCCATGAAGCCGATGCCCATCGCTGCGGCGGCCTCGCCCACTTCGCGGGCGGTGGCGGCGTCGATGGTGCTGCAGTCGAGCACGGTAGTGCTGGCATCCAGTTTCGCCAGCAGGCCGTCGTCGCCGAGGTAGGTGCCGGCCACATGCTTGCCCGCCGGCAGCATGGAAATCACATAGTCCTTGCCGGCGATGGCCTCGGCGGCAGAGGCGGCGACGTCGGCGCCCGCCTCACGCAGCTGTTCGCAGGCGGCGGGGGCGAGGTCGAAAACAGTAACGGCGTGGCCGGCCTTGACCAGGTTGGTGGCCATCGGCCCACCCATGTTGCCCAGACCGATAAATGCGACGTTGGCCATGCTCTGCTCCTGATGTGTCTTATGTGCCCAAAAATTCTGTGAACCCGCACAGCGGGTTGGTCGTGTACATCACCGCACCCTCGCGGGCGCGGCGATCAGCCCAGGTCCGCCAGCGGGTTGGCCGGCCAGGGCGCGGTAAAGAAGGTGTCGAGGAGATCCTCGGGGACCTCGCGCGAGGCGCTGTATTGCCAGGCCGGGTTGCGGTCCTTGTCGATCAGCAGCGCGCGCACGCCCTCGGCGAATTCCGGGTGGCGCACGATATTGGTAGCCAGCTGCAACTCGGCGCGGAACACGTCCGCCAGCCCGGCGTGGCGGGTCTCCCACAGCTGCCGGTGAATCCACAGGGCGGCCAGCTTGGAACCGTGGGCCAGGCTGTCGCGGGCCTTGGATAGCCACGGGTCGTCGGTGTCCTGCGCGGTGATCTGGTCGATGATCGCGTGGATGTCGTCGCCGTCCAGCAACTGGGCGATGGTCGCCGCGTGCGGCTCCACCTGCCCCGCCGGTGAGGCGGAGAGGCTCTGCCCGGCGAAGCCGCGCAGCACGTGCCGCACCCGGGCGTGGTTGCCCTCGGTGCTGGCGCTCCAGGCCTGGCGCTGCAGGCCGGCCAGTACCGCGTCCTTGTGCTCGCTGAGGATGAAGCGGTCGGCGATGCCGATGTAGATGGCGTCCGCGGCGTTGATCGAGGCGCCGGTCAGGGCCAGGAACTCGCCGGTCTTGCCCGGCGAGTGATTGAGAAACCAGCTGCCGCCCACGTCCGGGAACAGCGCGATGGTCACCTCGGGCATGGCGATGCGTGTGCGCTCGGTCACCACCCGGTGCGAGCAGCCGGCCATCACGCCCAGGCCACCGCCCATGACGATGCCGTGGCCCCAGCACACCAGCGGCTTGGCGTAGGTGTGCAGGGTGTAGTTCATGCGGTATTCGCGGGCGAAAAACGCCTCGGCGTACTCGCAGGGGCCGCCGGGTTGCTCGACGGCGGACTTGTACAGGGCCTGCACGTCGCCGCCGGCGCAGAAGGCTTTCTCGCCGGCGCCTTCGATAAACACCGCGGCGATGCTGTCATCTTGCGCCCAGGCGTCCAGCTGCGCCTGCAGCAGGTCGACCATCTCCAGGGTCAGGGAATTGAGCGTACCTTCGACATTGAGGGTAATGCGCCCCAGCTTGCCCTCGGCGCAGTCGAGCTCCGCAAACAGGACCGGTGCGCTCATCAGGCGTTCTTCCAGTCGGGCTTGCGCTTCTCCAGGAAGGCGTTGACGCCCTCGCGCTGGTCCTCGGTGGAGAACAGCTCGACGAACTCGGTGCGCTCCTCCTCGAGGCCACGTGCCAGGGCGATGTCGCGGCTGCTGTGGATGAGGCGTTTGCAGGCGGAGACCGCCAGCGGGCTCTGCTCGCCGACCTGTTCGGCCAGCGCCATCGCCGTTTCCAGCGCCTTGCCGGTGGGCACGACTTCCTCGACGATACCGATCTCCAGGGCCTTGGCCGCCTTGACCCGCTCACCGCACAGGATCATGCGCTTGGCCCAGCCTTCGCCGGCCAACCAAGCCAGGCGCTGGGTACCGCCGGCGCAGGGCAGCAGGCCGACCTTGGCCTCGGGCAGCGCCAGCGCGGCCTGCTCCTCGGCGATGCGGATGTCACAGGCCAGCGCCACTTCCAGGCCACCGCCCATGGCGAAGCCGTTGATCGCGGCGATGGACACGCCGCGGAAATCCGACAGGGTCTCGAAAGCCTCGCCGAACAGCACCGCCATCTTCTTGGCGCCGGCGGGGTCGCCATCGGCGAACAGCTTGAGGTCGGCACCCGCGGAGAAGAACTTCTCACCGGCACCGGTCAACACCAGTGCGTAGACGTTCTTCTCGGCATTGAGCTTTTCCACCAGGTCCTTGAGGGCCGGCAGGCTCTCGGTGTCCCAGGTGTTCGCGGCGGGGTTATCGATAGTGACCTTTGCAACGTGGCCGACAATCTCCACTTTCAGTTTGTCTGAAATGCTCAGGCTCATTTGATGACCTCCAGGGCGCCTTCCATCAGCAGGCGGCGCGCGACGATGACTTTCATGATTTCGTTGGTCCCCTCGAGGATCTGGTGCACGCGCGTATCGCGCACGTGCCGCTCCATGGGGTATTCCTTGATGTAACCGTAGCCGCCGAACAGCTGCAGGGCCTCGTTGCAGATCTTGAAGCCGATATCGGTGGCGAAACGCTTGGCCATGGCGCAGTAGGTCGTCGCCTGGCTGTCGCGGGTGTCGAGCTTGAACGCGGCCAGGCGCACCATCTGCCGCGCGGCGACCAACTCAGTGAGCATGTCGGCGAGGCGGAACTGGGTGGCCTGGAAATCGGCGATGGCGACGTCGAACTGCTTGCGGTCCTGCACGTAGGCCACGGCTTCTTCCAGCGCTTGCTGGGCGGTGCCGATGGAGCAGGTGGCGATGTTGATGCGTCCGCCGTCCAGCCCTTCCATGGCGATGGCGAAACCCTGCCCCTCCTCGCCGAGGCGGTTGGCCACCGGCACGCGCACGTTGTCGAAACTGATCATGCGCGTGGGCTGGCACTTCCAGCCCATCTTCTCCTCGTTCTTGCCGTAGGAGACACCTTCAGCGTCCGCCGGAATGAGCAGCGCGGTGATGCCCTTGGGACCGGCGGCGCCGGTGCGCAGCATCACCACCAGGGCATCGGTCTCGCCGGCGCCGGAGATGAACACCTTGGAACCGTTTACGATGTAGTCGTCACCGTCGCGGACCGCGCTGGTACGCAGAGAACCGGCGTCGGAACCGGCGCCGGGTTCGGTGAGGCAGTAGGAGGCGAGCTTCACCCCCATGGTGAGGTCGTAGCACCACTCTTCAATCAACGCCTCGGAGCCGTACTTGCCCACCATGCTGGTGGCCATGTTGTGAATGGTGAGAAAGGCCGTGGTCGAGGTACAGCCCTTGGCCAGCTCCTCGACGATCAGGCTGGCGTCCAGGCGCGTCATGCCGAGGCCGCCGGCGGCCTCGGGCGTGTACATGCCCATGAAGCCGAGTTCGCCGGCCTGCTTCAGTTCGGCGACAGGAAAGTGGGACGTGGCGTCCCACTCGGCCGCGCCCGGGGCGAGTACGCCCTGGGAGAAAGCCCGTGCGCTGTCGACGAAGGCCTGCTGGTCTTCGTTAAGCGAAAAGTCCATGGGTTCAGTCGAACTTGGCCATCACCGAACCGAACAGTTCCTCGTCACTGGGGATGACCTTGGTCTGCGCCAGCGGCTTGGACACCCAGGTCTCGTTGATCAGGTCGCGCCAGGTGATGTTGTGGTTCACCGAGTTGCCGCCCCATGAGCCACAGCCCAGGGAGAAGGTCTGGCGCATGCCGTTCCACACGTTGCCGCTGTTGGAGGGCGCCTGCGGCTGGTTGACCATCACCCGCGAGGTGCGCGTGCTCAGGGCCAGCTTCATGATGTTGTCGTCGTTGTAGGAGTAGATGCCGCAGCTGTGACCCTGACCCTGGTAGGCCTGGATCTTGTTGGTCATCTCGATCGCCTCGTCGATGTCCTTGACCTTGTACAGGGCCATGGTTACCGAGAGCTTCTCGCCGGAAAACGGGTAGTCCGGGCCGGTGCCGGTCTCGGGCACGATCAGGAAAGTCTTGCCTTCGGGCAGGCTGAAGCCCGCCTGGCCGGCGATCATGGTGGCGTGCTGGGCGACGACCTTGGCGTTCAGGTGGCCGTCTTCCCACAGCACCGCCTGCAGCTTGGCCTTCTCCTCGCCCTCGACGATGTAGCCGCCCTCGTGCAGGAGTTTCTCGACGAACGCGTCGTAGACGGATTCGAACACCAGCACCGAGTTGTCGGAGGAACAGGACGCGGCGAGGTCCAGGGTCTTGGAAATACGGATTTTCTCGGCGGCCTCGTCGAGGTCGGCGGTGTCGTCGACGGTGATCACCGCGTTGCCGACGCCCACGCCCAGTGCCGGGGTACCGGAGGAGTAGGCCGCGGTGACCATGGCCTCACCGCCGGTGGCGAGTACGCGGTCGCACTGGCGCATCAGTTCGTTGGTCTTCTCGATGGAGGGCACGTCGATGCTCTGCACCAGGTCTGCCGGGGCGCCGCAGCGCTCGAGCGCGTCGCGCATGTAGTCGCAGATTTTCTTGTTGGTCAGCTTGGCGCGCGGGTGCGGCGCCACGATGATCGCGTTGCGGCCCTTCACAGCGGAGATCGCCTTGATGACCGGGGTCGCCTCCGGGTTGGTGGAGGGAGACAGCGCGCCAACCACGCCCACGGGCTTGGCGATCTTGACGATATTGCGCTCGGGCAGTTCCTCGATCACGCCCACGGACTTGTCGTCGATGATGTCGAGCAAGGTGGCGCGGGTCTTGCGGTGAATCTTGAGGAACTTGCCGTCGTAGTTGCCCAACTGGGTCTCTTCCACGGTGAAGCGGGCGATCTCCTCGGCGCGGTCCTCGCGCGCAACGGCGTACACCATGGCGGTGATCAGTTCATCGACCTGCTCCTGGGTGTAATTCGCAATCTGCTCCTGTGCGGCGCGGGCGCGCGCCATCATCTGGGCGATTTCCTGCTGCGGGCTCATTTCTTCGGACATGATCTTTCCTCTGCGGGTTTTATCAGATGGGCGGGGATTCTAGCACGCCACCCCCGGCGAAGCATTGACGAAATTGGGTTTTTTATGGACTATATTGCGGTCATGAGCACCCCATCAAACTGGCCCCTGCCGACCGCCGGCATCCGTTTCCTGACCCCCGCGTTCATGGTGGAAAAGCTCGCCCGTCACCCGCTGACCAAGGACTGCTACCCGACAGCCATGGGTTTCTACCCCCAGGCGGAGGGCCACCAGATGCAGCGCGAGCGCCACGACGACAACCTGCTGATGTACTGCACCGCCGGTCGCGCGCGCATGACCGCCGGCGACTGGCAGGGCGATATTGCGCCGGGCAAGGTCGTCCTGCTGCCGCAGGGGCTGGCCCACGATTACCGCGCCGACCCGGCCGACCCCTGGAGCGTGTTCTGGGTGCACTTCCAGGGCGCCAGCACCCGCGTCTTCCTGCAGTACCTCGGCTATCGCGACGGCAACCCGCTGGCCAGCGCCGGTGTATCGCCGCGGCTGATCGGCGCTTTCCAGAGCCTGATGGAGGTGCGCCGCACCGGCTATTCCAGTCGCGCCTTCATCAACGCCAGCAACCAGCTGCGCCACCTGCTGACGCAGATTTCGCTGGAAATCAGCGCCCAGCAAGGCAGTACACAGGGGGGCCTGCCACTGGAACAGGTGCAGGCCTATATGCTGGAGAATATCGATGGTTCGGTGAGCCTGGATGAACTGGCCGCGGTGGCAAACATGTCCAAGTACCACTTTTCCACGCGCTACCGGCAGCTGACCGGCTATTCGCCGATCAAGCATTTCCTGCATATGAAGATGGAACAGGCCTGCCAGTTGCTGGACGCCAGCGAACTTGGTGTCGGCGAGATTGCCCGCGAGTTGGGCTACGAGGACCCGCTGTATTTTTCGCGCCTGTTCAGCAAGACCATCGGCAGCTCGCCGCGCGGCTACCGGGCCTCGCAGCGCAAGTAATCAGGTGTCGGCGGTGTCGGCTTCGGCCACCAGGAAAGTATCGCAGACCTCCGGTCGTTCCGACTGCAGCGCGCAGACTGCCTCCATGCCCGAGCGCAGGGTAGCCAGCACCGCCTGCCGCTGGTCGAACACCCCGGCTTCGAGCGCTTCCGCCGCCGCCCAGTCCAGCAGCGCACGGCTGACCCGCTGCATGCGCAGGGCACTGCGGTGATGCAGGCCGTCGGTCTGCTCGGCGAGTTCCGCCAGCACCGCGCGGCCGGTGTCGCGTATCCCCCCTGCGTCCTCAGGGCTGAGGTCGATCTGCGCCAGCAGGTAGCTGCTGCCCCACTGCACGCGAGTGGCGGGCCCGCTGGCGGCATCCCAGGCGCGCCGGTACCAGTCCAGCGCGTCGCGGGTATTGCCCGCCTTGCGCTCCAGTGACGCCATCCCGGACATGAAGTAATAGGGCTGCTTGGACACCTCGATACCTTCGGTGAGCGCATCACGCGCCTCATCGTCCAGGCCTATCTTGTGGTAGAGCTGCCAGATCGTGTTCAGCGCCGCATGCCGCTCGTAGGTGTCGAGACCTTCGCGCGCCTGTGCGATCTGCCCGCTAACCCATGCGAGGTCGGCATCCCCGAGGCTTGCGCCCTCCGGCAGGGCCGCCAACTGCGCGTCCGTCCAGCCGTACAGCGCATCCAGGCGGGTGAGCACGCCGACCGACGCGTCGGCCACCACGGCCGCCAACGGCACCAGCAGTTCATCGCGCAGCGTCTGTGCGCCGCCCGAGGGCGCCAGCGTGGTGATAATGTCGCCGCTGTAGTACATGAAGGTGTCCAGGTTGCTGCGGCTCAGTTCGGGTGACGCAAGCACACGGTCGAGCTGCTCCCGGTACTGCGAGGCGAGTCCGGTATCGCGCTCTTCATTGCCCAGCCAGCTCTCCAGGGCGAGCATTTGCAGGTGGCTTTTCTCATCGGCGAGGTTCTCGGGGCAGGCCGCCGCCAGCACCGGGGCCACCTGCGCCAGGGTCTGCTCGCCCAGGGCTTTGCCACTGTCCTGGCCCCAGGAGTAGTAGGCCAGCAGGCGCCAGTCTGCGGCGTCCAGGGACTCGCCGGCCTGCACCGATTCCACCAGCAAGCCGACCGGGCGCAGCGTGTTGAGGGCCACGTCGAGTACACCCACGTAGCGCTCCAGGTCCATACCCCCCGGAATACGGGTAATTTCTGTGCCGTCGGGACGGAAAATAATCACCGTGGGATAGCCGTAGACAGAGAATTTCTCGCCGTATTTCTGCGCCTGCTCGGTGTCGCCATCGAGGTACACCGGCACAAAGAGCTGCGTCTGTTGAATGAATTCGGGGCGGCGAAAAATAGTGGCCTTGAGCTGCTGGCAGGGCGGACACCACTGCGCACCCCAGTACAGAAATACCGGCTTTCCCGTCTCCAGGGCATGCTCGAACGCCTGCGGCACGGAACCGGCGAACCAGGCGATTTTGTCGGCAGCATGCGCGGTCGACGCAGCCTCAGCTTCCGGTGCGCTCTCCGCCGGTTTGTTGTCTGCGGAACAGGCGCAGAGCAATAAGGCCAGAAAACACAGGGCAAATCGGCGACAGGACATCACCAGGTCTCGAGCCGGCATCGGGCGTCTCCACGGGTACCACCAAAACCACATCTTCGCGGCAAGACAAGCCGGATGCAAGAACGCTCAGCCCGACCGGCAATTGGTCGGCAAATATCGGGACTCCAGGCCCGTGGCTCCAGGGACTGCCTGACACCGCCAGATCAATTCGTTAGAGCTATTGGTACTGGGTACCAGCTGCAATTGCTTGCGATCGATGGAGGAATTGGGCACCGAGAGCGTAACCGTGATACTGCCCGGCACCGGCGTGGAACTCACCGCAAGCCGCGCGATGTGATCGTAGACACCGTAGCCGTTGGGGTCCAACAGGCCGGCCTGGTCATTGGTACCGGGCATTGAACGGTTACTGTAATAGTACTCAGACACCGAGGTCTTGGCCTCGGCCATGAAAATTACCGCTTCGGAGACCTTGGAGCGCGTGGTGTATTCCACGTAGGTCGGTAACGCCATCACCAACAGGATACTGACGATGGCGATACTCATCATCAATTCAATAAGAGTAAAGCCTGCCTCGCTCTCTACCTGCCGCCGCGCGCTGCCCGCCGCACTGTTCCGCATGGCTCAGCCCTCCCCTGACGTACGCAGACCGTCAAGCAGAGACAGCAGCTCCTCCAGGCGCGCGGCTGTATCGACCCCGGTTTGCTGGGCAACACGCAGCTCACGCGCAGCCACCTGCACTGCGCGGACCCGCGAATCCAGCGCGTCAAGGCTCTGGTTAATGCGCTGCGCTTCGGCGTGGAACATGTCGGTGTCGCGCAGGTGGATACGCTTGCTGAGTTCGCCCTCGCCGACGCACTCGAGCTCGCGGGTGATGACGTACATGGGCCCGGCAATGCGATGGCTGGCGCGGATACTGGTGAACCAGACCCCGAGCACCAGGGCCAGTTCGACCAGTCCGACAATCAGGAAATCGTAGCCCTGTACCAACAGCGCGTCGCGACCCGCAAACAGCATGCCGTAAAGAATGAACGCGTTGCACAACAGGACAGTGAGGGTAACAAGCGTGACCGCGTAACGGTGCTGGAACGGCTTGTTGATGAGGTAATTGCGCCTGCGGTTTTCCATACCCGCTTTCCCCGATAATTATTGTGTGCATAGCCTATGCCATGCGGCGGCACCGTGACAAGCAGCCTGACGCGCAATAAAAAAGGCGGGCCGGGCCCGCCTTTGGATACTACCGGATTCGGTTTAACCGAACTGGTTCATCGTGTTGTCCTTGCCCGCCGCCTTGAGCGCGGCTTCACCGGCAAAGTACTCCTTGTGGTCGTCGCCCATGTCCGAACCGGCCATATTTTGGTGCTTGACGCAGGCGATACCCTGGCGGATTTCCTTGCGCTGGACGCCGGCGACGTAGCCGAGCATACCCTCGTCACCGAAGTACTCCTTGGCCAGGTTGTCGGTGGACAGCGCGGCGGTGTGGTAGGTCGGCAGCGTGATGAGGTGGTGGAAGATACCCGCCTCGCGCGCACCGTCCGCCTGGAAGCTGCGGATGCGGTTGTCGGCTTCCACCGCCAGCTCGCTGGCATCGTACTCGGCGCTCATCAGGTTGGCGCGGTCGTAGGCAGCGAGGTCGCGGCCCTCTTCGCTCCAGGCATCGAACACCTGCTGGCGGAAGTTCAGCGTCCAGTTGAAAGACGGGCTGTTGTTGTACACCAGCTTGGCGTTGGGCACGACGTCGCGGATGCGGTTGACCATCGCGGCGATCTGGCCGACGTGGGGCTTCTCGGTCTCGATCCACAGCAGGTCGGCGCCGTTCTGCAGCGAGGTGATGCAGTCGAGCACCACGCGGTCTTCACCGCTGCCCTTGCGGAACTGGAACAGGTTGGAGGGCAGGCGCTTGGGACGCAGCAGCTTGCCGTCGCGGTTGAGCACGACGTCGCCATTGTTCATGCCGGCGAGGTCAACCTCTTCGCAGTCGAGGAAGCTGTTGTACTGGTCGCCGAGGTCACCCGGCTCGTGGGTCACGGCAATCTGCTTGGTCAGGCCGGCGCCCAGGGAGTCGGTGCGGGCGACGATGACGCCGTCCTCGACACCCAGCTCCAGGAACGCGTAGCGCACTGCGCGGATCTTGGCCAGGAAGTCCTCGTGGGGCACGGTCACCTTGCCGTCCTGGTGGCCGCACTGCTTCTCGTCGGACACCTGGTTCTCGAGCTGGATACAGCAGGCACCCGCCTCGATCATTTTCTTGGACAGCAGGTAGGTGGCTTCCGCGTTGCCGAAACCGGCGTCGATGTCGGCGATGATCGGCACGATGTGGGTCTGGAAGTTGTCGATCTTGTTCTGCACGGCGCGCTCGGCGACCTGGTCACCGGCCTCACGGGCAGCGTCCAGCTCACGGAACAGGCCACCCAGCTCGCGGGCGTCCGCCTGGCGCAGGAAGGTGTACAGCTCTTCGATCAGGCCGGGCACGGCGGTTTTCTCGTGCATGGACTGGTCGGGCAGCGGGCCGAACTCGGAACGCAGCGCGGCGATCATCCAGCCGGACAGGTACAGGTACTTCTTGTCGGTGGTGCCGAAGTGCTTCTTGATGGAAATCATCTTCTGCTGGCCGATAAAGCCGTGCCAGCAACCCAGGGACTGGGTGTACTTCGCCGGGTCCGCATCGTACTCGGCCATGTCGCGGCGCATGATGGACGCGGTGTAGCGAGCGATGTCCAGACCGGTGCGGAAGCGGTTCTGGGCGCGCATGCGGGCGGCTGACTCGGGGTTGATGGCATCCCACGCGCTGCCCTGCGTTTCGCGCAGGCGGGCGATGTCGGCGATATCATTTTGGTAGAGGGACATGGTCGTACTCCCTGGGGTTCCGGTTGAGGCAAGTTCGGGCCGGATAAGGTTCCGGCTTGTTGATGGGGGAATAGTAAGTCCCGGGGCGACATAAATGAAATAAATGGCAAGTATTTTTGCAATTCACCATGTGAATTTAGATACAGGCGGGCTTTTCTCCGCCGCGGGGGGTCGTTACCCTTGGGCTTCCTCGCGCAGCAGACGCACGCGGTGGGCAGAACATAACCAAAACACCTGCCAAGAAGGACTCGAAAACTATGAGCGCACTTCGCAATGTGCGAATCCTGGACCTCAGCGAACGCCCCGCCGGCGAGTACTGCGCCCGACTCCTGGCAGATTTCGGCGCAAGCGTAATGAAGGTCGAGCGCCCCGGCGGCAGCCCCACTCGCGACATGGCCCCGCGACTCGGTGAACACGACACCAGCGCCCTGTTCGCGTATCTCAATGCCGGCAAACACTCGATCGAACTGGACCTGGACAGCGCAAGCGGGCGCGATGAACTCCACGCACTGCTGGCCAACGCCGATATCCTGGTCGACGACCACGACCGCGACTGGCTGGTCGACCAGGGGCTTTGCGCCGACGACCTTGCCGCTCGCCACCCCAACCTGGTGGCCTGTTCAATCACGCCCTACGGACTGGACTGCCCCGCCGAATGGCTGCCCGCGGACAGCCTCAATGTCTTCCACCGCAGCGGCTGGGGCTACCACACGCCAGGCACCGCAAAACCCGGGCAAGCGCCCCTGCCCGCCGCCGGGCGCTTTCTGTGCGACTACGAAGCGGCGCTGGACGCGGCGCTGTGCATCGTCGCGGCCTGGGTTTCGCGCCTGGACTCCGGTGACGGGGAGTTTATCGATGTTGCGGAGCACGCCGTCATGGTCTCCCGCGCCGATACGGTACTCGGGCGTAACCTGGCCGGTGAGGAACCCGCCAGCGATGCGCGCAGCGCCTTCGAGATGGGCGGCCCGGCGGCATCGTTCCGCTGCCGCGATGGCTTCCTGTTCCTGTTCATGACCACGGCACAGCACTGGCGGGCGCTGGCGAGCCTGATGGACGATCCGCACTGGATGCGCGAGTTTCCCGAGGACTGGCTGGAATACGGCATCACCGACGCGCGGGTGGAGACCTTTCGCCGGCACTTCGCGACCTGGGTGGCTGAGCGCGACAAGGAAACGGTCTACCTGGCGGGACAGAAACTGGGTATTCCCTTCGCGCCGCTGTACCACGCCAGTGACGTTTATGCCTCGGCACAGCTTGCTCACCGCGGCTATTTCCAGGCACTCGACGACCCGCAACTGGGCCGTGCGCGCTATCCGACGCAGCCAGCACGATTCAGCGCTACACCGGCACACCTGCGCGCGCCCGCCCCGGAACTGGCGGCGCATGCCGGCATCGCTGCAGTCTGGAAACAGACGCCGCCGGAGCAGGTTCCGCATGACTCCCGCGAGAAAGTTGCCAGCAAGCCCGGGCCGAATCGTGGCGGCCCCCTGAGCGGCGTACGCGTACTGGAGCTGACCAAGGTCTGGGCTGGACCCTATACGGGCAAGCTGCTGGCGCTACTGGGCGCCGACGTCATCAAGGTGGAGAGCGAGAGCAAGCTCGACGAGATGCGCGCCTACGGCGGCACGGACATCAACAACGCGCCCTACTTCCTGTGCCTCAACCCCGAGGTGCGCAGCGTACAGGTCAACATGAAAACCCCCGAGGGCCTGGAGCAGCTTCGCGCCCTGGTGGCGCAGAGCGACATCGTACTGGACAACCTGCGCCCGGGCGTCATGGCGGGCATGGGACTCGACTTTGCGGGCCTGAGCCAGACCCGGCCGGACATTGTCGCCGTGTCGATCAAGATGTTCGGTAACGACGGGCCCCTGGGTCTGCAGACCGGGTTCGCCCCGTCCTTCGCGGCCCTCGGCGGCCTGTCACTCCAGGTCGGCTACGAAGGGGAGCCCCCCACCGGCATGAACATGCGCTACGGGGACTCCACGGTCGGTGCGTGGGCCGCGTTCGCCGCGGTAGTGGGCCTGGCGCACGCGCGGCGCAGCGGTGAGGGGCAATTCGTCGATGTCTCGGCGGTCGAGTGCCTGGCCACGATGATCGGCGACAACCTGCTGGCCTACGACCTCACTGGTGATTTCGCGGTTTCCGCCGGCAATCGCCACCCGCAGATGGCGCCCTACGGCTGCTACCCCTGCCGTGAGTCGCAGTGGCTTAGTCTCGCGGTTTCCGACGACGCGTCCTTTGCCGCGCTGTGCGGCGTTCTCGGTGCGCAGGACCTGGCGCAGGATGCGAGATTCGCCACGCTGCCGGATCGACAGCAGCACCGCGCCGAACTGGACCAGGCCATCGCCAGCTGCACCAGCACGCAAGACGCAGAGACCCTCGCCGGAGATTTACGCCGCGCCGGCGTACCCGCCGCTCGCAGTCTCAGCACGCGCGATATGGTGCAGGACGACTGGCTGTGGCAGCGCGGCACCTACCTGCCCGTCCAGCACGCCGATGGCCGACAGAGACCGGTGATCGCCGCCCCCTGGCAACTCGCGCGCAACCCCGCTCGCAACTCGCACGGGGCACCCGACCTCGGCCAGCACACGGCTGAAGTATTCAGCGAATTGCTGGGAATGTCCCGGGAAACACTGGCCGAACTCGAACAGGCCGGCGTCCTGCGTTGAGCGGGCGGCGCCCATTGAGCGCGATTGACCCTGCGTCGCAGGCGCAGCATCATCAGCCCTGTCTCACGGCGGGAAGCAAACCTGTCCCGGGACGGCTGAACACCACAGTGCGGAGATAACATGGCCTATTTCATCACCGGTGGTACCGGTTTCATCGGGCGCTTTTTCATCGAGCAACTGTTGCGCGAACGGCAGGGGAAAATCTACGTTCTCACCCGGCCGCAATCCCGGGCACGATTCGCAGCACTGTGCGAAGGTCTATCAGGCAGCGCCGGGCGGCTGGTCTGCATCGAAGGCGACATTACCCAACCGCTGCTCGGGATGGGTGATGAAGACCTGGCGACGCTGGGCGACGAGAGGGTCCACGTCTACCACTTTGCCGCCATCTACGACCTCGCAGTCGATGCCGAAGCCCAGCGCGGCGCCAATATCGATGGCACCCGCAATGCTGTCGAACTCGCCGCGCGGATTGGCGCCGCAGGGTTTCACCACGTCAGTTCGATCGCTGCGGCGGGCCTGTACAAGGGGACTTTCCGCGAGGACATGTTCGCGGAGGCCGAGCATCTCGAGCATCCGTATTTCGCCACCAAGCACGAGGCTGAGAGCGTCGTGCGCAAGGAGTGCCGCATACCCTGGCGCATCTATCGGCCGTCCATGGTCGTGGGCGATTCGCGCACGGGTGAGATCGACAAGATCGACGGCGTCTACTACACGTTCAAATCACTGCAGAAACTGCGCAGGCTGCTGCCGCCGTGGTTCCCGCTGATCGGTCTCGAAGGCGGCAAGTTCAATATCGTTCCCGTCGACTACGTGGTCGCAGCCATGGACCATATCAGCCACCGCGAAGGCCTCGACGGCCAGTGCTTCCACCTGACCGACCCGCGGCATCACAGCCTGGGAGAACTCCTCAATATTTTCGCCGATGCCGGCCACGCACCGCGCTTCAACATGCGCCTGGATTCCAGCCTGCTGGCGTTCATCCCCAAATTCGTCCGCGATACGGTGTCCAGCATGCCCGCCGCACGGCGGGTGATCGACACCCTGCTCGCCGACGCCGGCATGCCGCGCTCGATGACCCTGTTTCTCAACTACCCGACGCACTTTGACAATCGCAACGCGGAGCGCGCACTTGAAGACAGTGACATCCGTTGTCCGGAGTTGCGCGAGTACGCCAATGTCATCTGGGACTACTGGGAGCGACGGCTGGACCCGGACCTGTTTATCGACCGCTCCTTGCAGGGTAACGTCGCCGGCAAGTCGGTACTGGTGACCGGTGCATCCTCTGGTATCGGCTACCAGGTGGCCGTGAGGCTGGCCGATGCCGGCGCCCGGGTCCTGCTGGTGGCTCGGGATACGGAAAAACTCGAGGAGGCCGCCGCTACTGTCCGCAGCCGTGGCGGCGAAGCGGACATCTTCGCCGCCGACCTTTCCGACCTCGGCGCCTGCGACAAACTCGCCGAGGCAGTGCTCACCCAGCACGGGCATGTCGATATCCTGGTCAATTCTGCCGGTCGCTCGATTCGCCGGTCGCTGGAAGCCTCTTACGATCGCTTCCACGACTTCGAACGCACCATGCAGATCAACTACTTCGGTGCCGTGCGCCTGACCATGGCCCTGTTGCCACGCATGACTGCCCGCCGCCAGGGCCACGTGATCAACATCTCGTCCATTGGCACACTTGGCCCCTGCCCGCGATTCGCCGCATACGTGGCCTCCAAATCCGCACTGGATGCGTGGACCGATGCCGCCTCGGTGGAATACTCAGACCACGGCATTCATTTCACGACCATCCATATGCCGCTGGTACGCACACCGATGATCAAGGCCACCAGTATCTACGACTCGATGCCCATGCTCAGTGCGGACCAGGCGGCCGACCTGGTCGTCGATGCGGTGATCAACCGCCCGCGGCGGATCGCGACACGGCTGGGTGTACTGCAGCGCGTATGCAGCGCACTCACACCGAGATTCTCCGAGGTGGTGATGGGCTCGATATTCCACATGTTCCGCGACTCGGCCGCCGCCCGCGGCGACCAGGCCGGGGGGCGCGAGAGCATATCGAACGAACAGGCGGCACTCGCGGCCCTCATGCAGGGATTACATTTCTAAGCGGGAAGCAGGCTTTCAGAGGAGTCCAAATACGCCGAGCAGTTTGACGCCACCCAGCGCGAGCGTCACACCCACGACCAGCGCCCCCGCCAGGTTACTCGGCAGCCTGTTGCGGTACTCGCCGAGCACATCCCTGCGATTCATCAGAGCGATAAGAAACAGCGCGCAGCCTGGCAGTAACAGGCCGTTGGCTGCCTGGGCAAACAGGATCGCGGCAACCGGGCTGCTGCCAAGCATCGCGAACAGCACACCAACCGCCAGCACACTCCCCCAGACGCAGCGAAAACGTGTGTTGTTGAGTTCCGTCGACCAGCCGAGGGCGCCACAAACCGCAAACGCCGCCGCCAGCGGCGCGGTAACAGCGCTACTCAGGCCCGCGGCGAACAGCCCGAGCGCAAACAGGTAGCGTGCCGCAGAACCCACCAGGGGTTCCAGTTGCCGCGCCATCGTCGCCGCGGTCACTTCCGCACCCGAAGCAAAAAAAGCCGCGGACGCGGCCCCCATCACGGCCAGGGTCACCAGGCCGCCCAGCCCGATAGACAGGCCGCTATCCAGGCGAATGGAACGCAGGGCCGCATCGCGATCATCGGTGCAGCGCCAGTGCGTGGCAACGGCGCTCGCGTGCAAGAACAGGTTATAGGGCACGACGGTCGTGCCGATCAGCGCCAGGACGGTGAGGATCGACCCTTGGGGAAGACGGGGGTTGGCGAGTGCGCCAACAATTGCCGACAGGTCTGGACGCAGCAGGAGGAAGGTCGCAATAAACATCGCGCTCATCAGCAGGACCAGCACCACGAGAGCGCGCTCGATATGGCGGTAACCGCCGGCGCCCAACAGCATCGCGGCGATGATACCGACCAGCAGCACCCACCAGTGCGCATCGAGGGCAACCAGTCCCTGCAGTCCCATCGCCGCGCCGGTGAGGTTCCCGGCCTGGTAGGCTGCATTACCCACGCCAAGGGTAAGCACAACCATGGCCATTGCGGGAAATGCGAGCCAGCTACCGGCAAATGCACGGCGCAGCGCCTCAGCCAGTCCGCCGCCGGTCACCAGGGCCAGGCGCGCCGCCATTTCCTGCAACACGATGGTTGCCAACACGGAAAACAACAACGCCCACACCAGCGCATAGCCGTAGTGGGCGCCAGCCACACTCGCGGTGGTGACTGTTCCCGGGCCGATAAAGGCCGCTGTTACCAGCAGCCCCGGCCCCATGCGGCGCTGCCTGGCGCCGTCGCCTGCGCTGGATTCCAGATCGCCAGTGCTAGATTTCAAAACGATAGCGTCGCAAATACACTGCCCCGGCCAGCGTTGCCGCTGCGAATACCAGGCCCAGCACCAGGCTCAGCCAGCCCGGCCCCGCCTGAACACCCATGCTGAACCAGAACTCTTCCGGGCTGTTGCCACCGATAAAATAGGGCAAGTGGTTCTTGACAGCGTCCTCGACAAAATCTGTGCCGAAGATAATCTGC
Source organism: Mangrovimicrobium sediminis (assembly GCF_004745945.1). GTDB lineage: Bacteria > Pseudomonadota > Gammaproteobacteria > Pseudomonadales > Halieaceae > Mangrovimicrobium > Mangrovimicrobium sediminis. Next base: position 72,680 of record NZ_SRLE01000006.1, read on the forward strand.
TCGCCCGCCAATAGCACAAGCATGGGGACAATAGCGGCGAAAGAAGGCGTCCGTTTGGCCCAGCTGGAAGCCAGCAGCAGCCAGCCATAGGTGGGTACGATCCACAGCGCCGTCATCACCCAGCCACCCACTTCACGGGCGAACAGTTCAAACATCTGGACGTTGGCGAGCACTTCGACAAACGGATCCGCGCCAAGTCTCCACACCATCAACATCGATAGCAGGAGCAGCAAAAACTGCAGGAGCAAGGAGATCCCAATATAGATTGCCGGGGCCACGATCAGCGCGACACCCAGGCGGGTGAGCACCTCTTCCCATTCGGAGACCGGCATGGACTTCCAGAAAAGAATGCTGCGGTCCTTGCGATCGTTGTACATCGAACCCAGCAAGTAATTGACGGTAACGATGATCAGGATAACCATCAGCAGCAGGTGCGGCACTGCCAGCAAGGGGTTCAGGCTACCGGCCACCTCGGGTTCATAACTCTTTTCGCTATCGCTGCGCTCGGGTTCAAAGCGCCACTCGCGGGAAAAGTTCCAGCTTTCTTCGGGCAACGCGCTGTCGGCAGGCACGGACTGAACATCCAGCGCGCCATCGGGATCAGGTGCTCCAGGCGGCAGCGGCGCCTCGGGCAGCCCGCCCGCGCTATCGTCCTCCACGTTGATGACGATCGCGGGATGCACATCCAGGTCCTGCAGGACGACCATTTCCCATACGCCGCCACTGAACGCCGCGATGCGGGCACCAAACACCACGCCGAGCAACATCAGGAACACGACAAGCCCCGCCGCGATCAAGGGGGTCCAGACCAGGGACAGGCGATACTCCTGCAACTCGCGCATGACGAGCGTGAACACCCGCTGGTTCCGAGAGATAGCCATCAGTTGTCGCCCCCCATCATGGCCACGAACAGGTCCGACACGGACGGTGTGCGCAACTCGCCCAGTGGCGCCAGCGCTTCGCGACTGACGCCTTCATAGATGACTGCCCGCCCGCCGAGAATTCCATGCGAACCCAGGTGGGGAATGGCGAGCGCCTTGCTGGCAGCCTCGCCGACGGCATTGAGCTGTACGAAGTTTTCCTCGATATCCAGCATCGAGCGCGACAGCACCAGTTTCCCGTGATTGATAAACATGACGTCGGTGAGGATGTGCTGCACCTCATCGACCTGGTGGGTGGAAATCACAATGGTACGATCCTGGTCGTAGTAGTCCGAAATCAGTTGTTCGTAGAAACGCTTGCGGAACAGCAGGTCCAGGCCCAGGGTGGGCTCGTCGAGCACCAGCAGGCGCGCGTCGATCGCCATCACCAGGGCAAGGTGGAGTTGCACCATCATGCCCTTGGACAGGTCGCGAATGCGCCGGCGCGGGCCGACCTCAGTGGACGCGAGAAAGTATTCGGCTTTCTCCCGGTCAAATTTCGGGTGTACGCCGCTGGCATAGTCCAGCAATTGCGCCACTCGCATCCAGCGCGGGAGAACGGCGGTGTCCGCGATAAAACACACGTCCTGCATCAGTTGCGAGCGCTGCGAACGCGGCGAATAACCGAGCACCTCGATCTCGCCATCGTAGCCGGACAGCCCCAGCAATGAGCGCAGCAGGGTCGTCTTGCCGGCGCCATTGGGCCCGATCAAGCCGACCACCGAGCCGGACGGTATGGCCAGGTCCACCCCGTCGAGCGCATGCTGGTCGCCGAAACGACGTGTCAGGTTCCTGGTTTTGACGATAGTTTCCATCAAGCTTCCCCGCCTTCGCCCAGCAGGCGGTCCGCGACCTCGCGTACACTCATGCCGAGTACCTTGGCCCGCGCCACGAAGGCCGGGATCTCCTCCTCGATAAATTGCTGTTTCTCGTTGCTGGTCAGGGCGCCACTGGCGCCCTCGCGCACGAACATGCCCAGGCCGCGCCGTTTTTCCAGCAAACCCTCATCGACCAGTTCCTGGTAAGCCTTGCCGACCGTCAGGTGGTTGATCTGGTAGTCGGAGGCAACCTGGCGCACCGAGGGTACCGCTTCGCCCTCCGGAAAGGTGCCATCCATGATCCGCTGGGCTACCAGATCGCGCAGCTGGCGATAGATAGGCTGTTTATCGTTCCATTCCACAGTCACGGACTGACTCCGGTTCTCAGCGGCGGCGGTTAAGATCGCCGGAGCCCAGGATTGAGCTGTCGATCTTGGGATCGCCGGAGTAAAAAATGTCGCCGCTTCCGATAATGGCAACATCGAGGAATTCCACTTCGCCGACTGCGGCGTCGCCCGAACCTATGAGGCTGATATCAGCCTTCAGGGCAGACAGGGCAGAGAGGTCGATGGAGCCCCCGCCGACGATGCGCAGGTCGATAGAGTCGGCTGTTACAAGGCCCTTCTCAATGCTGATGTCACCAGAGCCGGTGATAGTCGACTCCACCACCTCGGTTTCGGTCTTCCCCAGCGCAATGTCGCCGGAGCCGGAGACCAGCATTTCGATAGTAGGCGCATTGACGTCAGCCACCTGGATGTCACCGGAGCCAGCGATACGCAGGACCAGGGATTGTGCAGTCACCGAGAACGCCTTGACGTCTCCCGAACCATCGACGTGTATGCCCAGCTCATGCACCGCCATGGGCTTGAGGAATACATCCCCGCTCCCGGCGAGGCGCAGGTCGGTCAGGTCAGGCAGCGTAAGTTTGTATTTGACGTCGGCAAAGCTCTGGTTGGGATAGCTGGCTGAATCGCCCAGGAACAGGGTATTGCCGCGCACATAAAAAGGCTCTTTCTCGAGCGCTTTCTGCGGCCCACGGACGAAAAGTTCGCGCTCGTCGCCCTGTGAAATTTCTACTTCGACGCTGCCGAATACGCGTACCTCGCTTACGTCGAGGTCCTTCACATGAAGGGTCTCCGCCTGCGCACCGACACCACACATCAGCCAGAAAGACCCGGCGAGCCATACCTGTGCGACAAATAGCTTGTTCATACTGAATCCGTCCTAGCGGCCGCGGGGAATCTGTTCGCCGCGGCGCATCAACCAGTCGGCGACCAGGGCCGCCGGCACGAAAAATACCACCGTGAGTGCACCTATCCCAAGCGTGGAAAGCAACTGGTGCATGGAGAATGCGGGCTTGCCGCCGACGTGCAGCAGCGATGTCGACACACCGACCACCTCACCGCGGGCGAAGGCCAGGCATTCATCGACCTGGGCCAGCAGCAACTCGGCGGCACCCTCGAGCAGCGGGGCCGCATCCGCACCTGCTGCCATGAGAATGGACAGCAGGCCGACCGCGGAGAGCTTCACTACAGCAGCCATTGCTCACATCCTCCGGCTGGTGTTGGAAGGTGACACCAGCGACAGGGCTTCCACCATGGCTGCTGCCGGGATGAAACACGCCAGTGCGACAACGCCCAGACCCAGGACGCTCATCATGGCACAGACGAAAAACAGGCCCGCCTGCACCAACGCACGGTCGCTGCGGCGAGATAATACGGGTCTCCTTGGTTTGATGTACATGGTCCCTACCTCATTGATCCAGAGGATCATTGCTCTACTGTTATGCATAACTATAACACTAGATTTGTAGAACACAAGCACTCCTAAGAGAAAAATATTTTCTCTAGATAAATCAGATAGATACAGAAATGCCCGCCGGGGAGACCGGCGAACGAGGTGTTATACTGCTACTTCTTTTTGGACTTTTTGACGTGCGCCATCATGCGGCGCTTGCGCTGCACCTGGCGCTGGGTGAGCTTGTTGCGCTTGTCCGCGTAGGGATTCTCGGCGGTGCGGAACTCGATGCGCACGGGCGTGCCGTGCAGCTCGAGTTCACGCCGATAGATCTTCTCCAGATAGCGCTGGTAGCTCGGGGGAACCTTGCCGGTCTGGTTGCCGTGGATGATGATCAGCGGCGGATTCTGGCCACCGGCGTGGGCGTAGCGCAACTTGATCCGACGGCCATTGACCATCGGCGGCGCGTGGTCCGCGACCGCGGACTCGAGGATACGGGTCAGCTGGTTGGTCGAGAGCTTGCGCGTGGCTGCGCGGTAAGCCGCATCGATCGACTTGTACAGGTGACCCACCCCGGTGCCATGCAGGGCGGAGATATAGTGGATGTCCGCGTAGTCCGCAAACACCAGGCGGCGGCCGAGTTCGTTGCGAATCCAGTCGCGCTGTTCGGGCTCGATCCCGTCCCACTTGTTGACGGCCAGCACCAGGCCGCGACCAGCCTCGATACAATGACCCAGCAGGTGCAGGTCCTGGTCGACGATCCCCTCGTGGGCATCCATGACCAGTACCACGACATGGGCGTCATCGATGGCGCGCAGGGTTTTGACGATGGAAAACTTCTCGACCACCTCGCGCACGTTCTTGCGCCGACGCACGCCCGCCGTGTCGATCAGGGTGTAGTCCTTCTCGCCGCGACAGTAGTTGATGTAGATGCTGTCGCGCGTGGTGCCCGGCTGGTCATACACCACCACCCGCTCCTCGCCAAGCAGGCGATTCACCAGCGTCGACTTGCCGACATTGGGCCGCCCGACCACCGCGACGCGAATACTGCCCGGCTGCTCTTCCAGCAGGTCGGGCTCCGGCTCATCGGGGAATGCGGCCAGCACCTGCCCGATCATGCTGCGTACACCGCGACCGTGACTGGCGGCGATGCCGAACATGGAATCGATACCCAGGCGATAAAAATCGCTCAGGGCAAGGGTTTCGTCGATGCCGTCGATCTTGTTGACGACCAGGTGGAACTGCTTGTTGCGCTGGCGCAGGTGTGCCGCCAGGGCTTCATCGGCGGCATTCAGCCCTTCGCGGGCATCCACCATGAACAGTACAGCGTCAGCTTCCTCGATGGCCTGCAGCGACTGCCCGGCCATGTGCGAGTCGATGCCCTCCTCCTCGCCGCTGATACCGCCGGTATCGATGACCACGAAAGTACGGCCTTCGAGGTTCGCCTCGCCGTACTTGCGGTCGCGGGTGAGGCCCGGATAGTCAGCAACCAGTGCATCACGGCTGCGCGTGAGCTGGTTGAAGAGGGTCGACTTGCCGACATTGGGGCGCCCCACCAGGGCGATGACCGGTAGCATCAGCTGCGCGGTTCGACCTCGTAGGCAACCAGCTTGCCGCCGTTGCTGTAGACATAAAGGACATTGCCGTCGGAGAGCATGTCCGCCCTGGCGCCATCGCCGTCGACCCGCTCGCGCCCGGCGAACTGGCCGTCGACCTGGGACACCAGGTGCAGGTAGCCCTCGAAGTCCACCACCGCGACGTAGCTGCTCACCGGCGTGGGACGGGACAGGCCGCGATAGGCCAGCGCCGGCTGCTCCCAGCGAAGGCCCTGGCCGTTGCGGTAGTAGGCGCTCAGCGTGCCATTTTCATCGGCGACATACACATTGCCAAAGCCCTGGGACACGCCGGAGAACGACGAGACATCCTTCTGCCAGATTTTCCGCCCCGAGGAGACGTCGATAGCGACCACCCTGCCCTGGTAGCTGGCGGCGTAGAGTTCGCTGCCGACCAGCGCCATGGCGCCGTCCACATCGACGATGCGATCGATCTCGGAACGCCCCTGGGCGATGGCCACACGCACTTCCCAGAGAATCCCGCCGGTGTCCATGTTGAAGGCCACCACGCGCCCGTTGGCGAAACCCGCATAGACGGTATTGCCGTTGACCAGGGGCACGCTGGTCCCGCGGATGGTAAGCACCGGGACGTCACTGTCGTAGGTCCACAGCCTGGCGCCGGTATCGAAGTCCAGCCCCTGCAGTTTGCCGTCGTAGGTCTGCACCACCACCACGCGACCATTGCTCTGCGGCGGCGCCAGCACCTCGCCCTGCAGTTCCGTACTCCACAGGACGCTGCCGTCATCGGCGGAGAGTTTCAGCACCGAGCCGTCCGCGTTACCCACGAACAGCGCGTCGGCATACAGGCCAACCCCACCGGACAGGCCCATGTCCAGGTCGGCATCCCACAGCCGCTTGCCCTTCGCACGGCTGATCGCCTCGACTTCGCCGTCCGCGGAAGCGACATAGATGACGTCGCCGCCGATGACCGGCTGGATCTTGTAGAAGCCATCGCCCTGGCCGTCGCCGATGCCGGTCGACCAGAGCTTCTTGATGCGTACGGTCTCGTCGAAGTCCACGAGTTCGGCGGGCTCGGTAGGATCGTCGTCGTCCTTGCTGAACCAGCCACTGATCGTGCTGCAGCCGCCCAGGCTCAGCAGCAGGGCAAGCGCGGCGAGCCGCCGCAGGTACAGGGCCATCACTCGGAGTCCTCCGTCAGTTCGTCTTCAAGCACCGGCGGCGCTGCGACAGGCTCAACGCCATCGACGGAACGCGGTGCCTGTGGTGTCAGGCTCTGCAGTTTTTCCTGCAGCAGGGCGACGTTCACCGGCTCGCCGCCGCTGCCGGCCTGCATCAGCGCCGCGCCGTAGGCGGCCCGCGCCTCGTCGCGACGATCCTGCAACAGCAGGATATCGCCGCGCGCCATCTGGTAGGCGGCGGCAAACCCGCCGGGATCGGCACCGCCGAGAATTTCCAGGGCCTGCGCCGCGTCACCGGCGGAGGCGACCACGCGAGCCAGGCGCAGCTGCGCAACCTGGTAGGTCTCCGACCCCTTTGCCGCCTTGGTCAGCACCCAGCGCAGCTCTTCTTCCGCCTGCGGCAGCTCGCCCTTGATTACGTGCAGGCGCGCCAGGTGCAGCGCGGCGAACTCGGCGTAGGCGGTACCGGGGTGCTCGCGCTTGAGCTCGCCCGCCGCAGCCATGGCGGCCTCGGTATCGTCCGTGGAGAGGCTCTGCAGCAGGGCCTGGTAGCGGGTGGAGGCGTTGACCGACTGGTCCTCGCGATACGTCTGCCAGCCCTGCCAGCCAAAGGCCACGGCCAGGGCGAAGATTATCGCGGTGATCGTCGAGCGGCCGTTTTCGTCCCACCAGCGCTTGAGTGCCTCGACCTGTTCTTCTTCGCTGCGGTATGTGTCCAACGCTTGTATTCCTCTTACCTGTTCATTGTGCGAGCAGCGCGCGCAGCGTCTGCTCGAGCTCGGCCTGGGGCAGGCTCTGCTGGCCCAGCGATTCCTTGTCCGTGTCGCGCAGCGCCTTGAGGGTGACGGTACCGGCAGCCAGTTCGTCCTCTCCCCAGATCAGTGCGAAGCGCGCCCCGCTGCGATCGGCCTTTTTCATCTGGCTCTTGAAGCTGCCGCCCCCGTTGTGCTGCACGATTCTGAGGCCCGGAAAAGCGTCGCGCAAGTTTTCCCCGGCGGCCAGCGACGCGCACTGTGCGGGCTCGCCGAAGGACACCAGGTACAGATCCGCCTCCGCGGGGATCTCCGGCCGGACGCCGGCAGCTTCCAGCAGCAGCACCAGGCGCTCCACGCCCATGGCGAAGCCGACGCCGGGCGTCGGCTTGCCGCCCATCTGGCCGACCAGGCCGTCGTAGCGACCACCGGCGCAAACCGTACCCTGGGCTCCCAACTGGTCGGTCACCCACTCGAACACGGTGTTGTTGTAGTAGTCGAGTCCGCGCACCAGGCGCGGGTTGATCTCGTAGGCAACACCCGCGGCGTCCAGCAGTTCCCGCAGGCGCGTGAAATCCGCCGCAGCCGCCTCATCCAGGTAGTCGAGCAGAACCGGCGCTCCATCCAGCAGTGCCTGGGTGCCGGCGTCCTTGGAATCCAGGATACGCAGCGGGTTGCTGGTCAACCGGCGCTGGCTGTCCTCGTCCAGGGCATCGCGGTGCTGTTCCAGGTAGGCGACCAGCGCCTCGCGGTAGACAGCGCGCGCCTCCAGGCTGCCGATGGAGTTCAGCTGCAGGGTCACGCTATCCGCGACCCCGAGCAGCTTCCACAGGCGCGCTGTCAGCAAAATGACCTCGGCGTCCATGTCCGGCGTGGCGATGCCAAAGGCCTCTACACCGATCTGGTGGAACTGCCGCTGCCGGCCCTTTTGCGGGCGCTCGTAGCGGAACATCGGGCCGCAGTACCACAGTCGCTGGGGCGTGACCAACAGCGAATTCTGGATGGCGGCGCGCACGCAGCCGGCGGTGCCCTCCGGGCGCAGGGTCAGGCTGTCGTCGTTGCGGTCGCGAAAGGTGTACATCTCCTTCTCGACGATATCGGTGACCTCGCCGATCGAGCGCTGGAACAGTTCGGTCTGCTCGACGATCGGCAGCCGGATCTGACCGTAGCCATAGCTGCTGAACAACTGGTGCACAACGCCCTCGACAAACTGCCAGATGGGAGTTTCATCCGGCAGGATGTCGTTCATCCCGCGAATTGCTCGAATGCTGCTCACACTTACTCCAGTGGTGTGCCCGGCCTCAGGCCGGTGTCTTCAGGATGAGGTTGTCGGACTGCCGCGCGCGCTCTTCCTCGAGTTGAGCGGCGCGCTCACGAATCACCTGCTCGAGGTGATCAACGAAGTCCTGGTTGCTCACCTTGTGGTCGGGCTTGCCGGCGACGTAGATGAGGTTGCTGGGTGAGGCGCCGGTCATGCCGACGTCCGCCTCGCGCGCCTCACCCGGTCCGTTGACGACGCAGCCGATCACGGCGACATCCATCGGCGTGCGCACGTCTTCCAGGCGCTGTTCGAGGCTGTTCATGGTCGCGATCACGTCAAAGTTCTGGCGCGAACAACTCGGGCAGGCGATAAAGTTGATGCCGTTGGTGCGCAGTTTCAAACTCTTGAGAATCTCGAAGCCGACCTTGACCTCTTCCACCGGGTCGGCGGCGAGGGAGATGCGAATGGTGTCGCCGATACCGTCCATCAGCAGCATGCCGAGGCCGACCGCCGACTTGACCGTGCCACCGCGCAGGCCGCCGGCCTCGGTAATACCGAGGTGCAGGGGCTGCTCGATCTGCGCGGCCAGCAACCGGTAGGCCTCGACCGCCATGAATACTTCGGAGGCCTTGACGCTCACCTTGAAGTCCTGGAAATCGTGCTTGTCCAGGATGTCCACGTGTCGCAGGGCCGACTCGACCAGGGCCTCGGCAGTGGGCTCGCCGTACTTGCGCTGGAGATCCTTGCCCAGGGAACCGGCGTTGACGCCGATGCGGATTGGGATACCGCGGTCCCGAGCACAGCTGATCACCTCGCGCACTTTCTCGTCACGGCCGATATTGCCGGGGTTGATGCGCAGGCAGTCGACACCGTACTCGGCCACCTTGAGGGCGATGCGGTGATCGAAGTGAATATCCGCGACCAGTGGCACTTCCACCTGGGCGCGAATCGCGCGGAACGCCTCCGCCGCCTCCAGGCTGGGCACGGAGACGCGCACGATGTCCGCCCCGGCATCGGCGATCGCCTGCACCTGCGCCACGGTCGCGGCCACATCGCAGGTGTCGGTATTGGTCATGCTCTGTACGCTGATCGGCGCATCGCCGCCCACCGCGACACTGCCGACATGGATTTGCCGGGAGAGTCTGCGCTTGATCGGGGATTCTGTCTTCATTGCTCACCTGCCGGGCCAGGCTGCCCGGCAATGTCGTCTGTTGGTTTCGTCGGTGACGGCTGTGCGCCCAGCGCAGCAACCGTGTTGCCCTCGTGCCACCACCACAGGCCGAGGACCAGCAGCAGCGTGACAACGATGCCCACCACGACCGCCACGCCCGTGCGCTGGGACTGCGGGGGTTTGTGCTTCTCGCGCCTGACCGTGCCCGGCATCGTTACGCCGCCGGCGCAGGTCTCGTCGAAACATTGCAGCAGCGCCGGCAGGTCCATGCCCAGCAGGCGACCATAGGCGTTGACGTAGCCTCGCGCAAACGCCGGCGCGCGCAGCGCGAGGTAGTCCTCGCGCTCGAGAATGGCCACGTAGCCGGGCATCAGCTTGAGCAGGTCTTCCACCTCGCGTTCGCTGTACCCCGCCGCCAGCCTGGCGCTGCGCAGCAACTTCCCCGGTGAGACCCGCTTGTCGACGTCCGCAGGCAGATCGCTGCTCATGTCACTGCGTCCGCTTGTACGCCTGGTATTCGGCCGATTCGGGGTAGAGGTTGGCCAGCGCGAGGGCATAACTCGCCTCGGCGTCGGCATCCCCGTTGGCGCGGGCCAGTCGAATACCCAGCCACAGACCGCGCGCGGACTGCTGCCGGACCACAGTGCGGTAGGTGCCGTAATACTTACCGGCGGTGGGGTAATCCTCCGCCTCATAGCGCAACACGGCCAGTTCGAGCAGCGCAATGCTGTTGGTGCGGTCCATGGTCAGGGCGCGCATGAAGGCCTGCTCCGCGGCGGCGGACTCGAATAATTGCTCGCGGCACAGGCCGAGATTCACGAAAGCCTGGGGGCGCGCTTGGTACAGGCTGTCCTTGACCACGTACTCGAGCTGTTCCGCGGCTTCACGGTAGCGCGCCTGGGAATACAGGAAAGCGGCGTAGTTATTGCGCGCGCGGGAGAACCCGCGATTGAGCCGGATCGCCGTCTTGTAGCTTTGCTCCGCGAGCTCGAACTCACCGGTGCTCTGGTAGACCAGGGCGAAAGCCTCGTGCACTTCCGCGTTGTTCGGGTCCATCTCGTAGGCCATCTTGAGGTTGCGCTTGGCATTTTCCCAATCGCCCTCGCCGATATACTTGCGCGCCAGTTCGACGCGCAATTCGAGCGCCTCTTTGGGGTCGGCCTTCTCGGTGAAACCACCTTCGGTGGTAGTGATACAGGCCGAGAGCAGCAGCGTCGCGATGAGCAGGCCCGCCCACCGGGCACACAGCGCCAGCACTGGTTGCGATGCATTCATCGGTACTAGACCACCCTGTTTTCGTTATTGGCGCCGGCCGCTTCGCGGTAGCGTTCGCTGCGCCGGGTGCGGTCGACCACCTGCCCGACCAATTGTCCGCAGGCGGCGTCGATGTCGTCGCCGCGGGTAGTGCGCACGGTGACAATATATCCCGCATCCACCAGCACTTGCCAGAAACGCGACACCGCGTTGCCGCTGGGGCGACGATACGCCGACTGCGGGAAGGGGTTGAACGGGATCAGGTTGATCTTGCAGGGGAAGTCGCGCAGCAGCGCGGCGAGTTCGCGCGCGTGATCGGGCTGGTCGTTAACCCCGGCAATCAATGTGTATTCGACCGTCACCACGCGCTTGGTGTCCGGCTGCGCATCGATGTAATTGCGGCAGCTCTCCAGCAGCATGGCGATGGGATACTTGCGGTTGATCGGCACCAGCTGGTTGCGCAGTTCGTCGTTCGGCGCGTGCAGCGACACCGCCAGCGAAGCCTCGCTGACCCGCGCCAGGGCGTCGAGTGCGGGCACCACGCCCGAGGTACTCAGGGTGACCCGGCGCTTGGAGATGCCGTAGGCGTTGTCCTCCATCATCAGGTCCATGGCGGCGACCACGGCGTCGAAATTCATCAGCGGCTCGCCCATGCCCATCATCACGACGTTGGTGACCACGCGGCCCTTGCCGGACTGGAAGGCGTCGTAGGATTTGATCGCCAGCCACAGCTGGCCGATGATCTCCGCGGCGCTGAGGTCGCGCTGGAAACCCTGCTTGCCGGTGGAGCAGAAACTGCAATCCAGGCTGCAGCCGACCTGGGACGACACGCACAGGGTGGCGCGCTTGCCGTCGGGAATAAGTACCGACTCCACCAGGCCGCCGCCGTCGACGCGGATCGCCCACTTGCGGGTGCCGTCGGCGGAGTCGTGCTGGCTCTCGATCTGCGGTGGGCGTACCTCGGCGCGGGCGGCGAGTTTTTCGCGCAGCGCCTTGCCGAGGTTGCTCATCGCCTCGAAGTCGGTGACGCCGTGATGATGTATCCACTTCATGACCTGCTGGGCGCGGAACTTTTTCTCCCCGATATCGAGGAAAAATTGCTCCATGGTCGCCAGGGGCAGGCCCAGCAGGTTGACCTTCGCGCCGGTGTCCGGCGCGAGATCGATGGAAGTGGCGATGACGTCAGTCACGGCGGGTTCGACTCAGCGCTCGCAGATTTCGCTGGCAGCGAAGAAGTAGGCGATCTCGCGCGCGGCGGAGGTCGGCGAATCCGAGCCATGTACCGCGTTGGCGTCGATGCTGCTGGCGAAGTCGCTACGGATGGTGCCTTCGGCAGCTTCCTGCGGGTTGGTGGCACCCATCAGCTCGCGGTTCTTGGCGATGGCGTCCTCGCCCTCGAGAACCTGCACGACTACCGGGCCGGAGGTCATGAAGGCGACCAGGTCCTTGTAGAAGGGGCGCTCGCGGTGTTCCGCGTAAAAACCGCCGGCGACGGCGTCGGACAGGCGCAACATCTTGGCCGCGACGATGGTAAGGCCGGCGTCCTCGAAGCGTGAATAGATCTTGCCGATGACGTTTTTGCCAACCGCGTCGGGCTTGACGATGGAAAGGGTGCGTTCTACTGCCATGGGTGATTCTCCAAAATCCGGGCAAATTTGCGGGCTCGGTGCACCCCCGCCGTTCAGTGGCGGGGTGGGCACGGGTAAAACCGCGCAATTATACGGACTTTGCCGGTGTGTTTCACCCTCACCGGCGCTTCAGGCCAATGATATTTATGTGAAAAATCAGCAGCTTAAACTGTGAGGGAAAAATAGGCCCGGGCCGGCCTCGGGGCCTAGTCCGCCTCGTCGATCCAGGCGGCCTGGATGGCCTCCAGGATTTTCTCGCCGCAGTGCTGCGGGTCGTCGTCGAAGCCCGGCAGCGCCAGCACCTTGTCGCGCAGGTCGACAAAGTTGAGGGTCAGCGGGTCGGTCTCCGGGTAGGTGTCGAACAGCTCGATAGCGATGTCGTTGACGTCGGTCCAGCGCATGCGGCGGCCCTCCTCAATGGCGTTCCGAGACCATGTTGATGGTGTAGCGCGGGATCTCCACCACCAGTTCCTCGTCGGTGACGATGGCCTGGCAGGACAGCCGCGAGTCGGGCTCCAGGCCCCAGGCTTTATCCAGGTAGTCGTCTTCCAGTTCGTCCGGCGGCTCCATGGAATCGTAGCCCTCGCGCACGATCACGTGACAGGTGGTGCAGGCACAGGACATCTCGCAGGCGTGCTCGATGTCGACGCCGTTGCGCAACAGCGCCCTGCACACGCTCTCGCCAGGCTCGGCCTCGACCACCGCACCCTCCGGGCACAGTTTCTCGTTGGGCAGTACCACGATACGCGTCATTGCCCCACCTCCTGGTCCAGGGATTCCAGGCTGACCCCGGCCAGCGCCTTGCGGATACTGCGATCCATGCGCCGCGCGGCGAAGGTCTCGCTGGCACGCCCGAGGGCTTCGGTCGCCTCGCGCAGGGCGCGATCATCGGCACCTTCCAGCAGGTCGCGCAGCGCCTGCATCTGGCTGTGCAGCGCCTGGCACTCGGCTTCGTCCAACAGTTCCGTGCCGTCGGCGGCCAGTGCTGCATCGAGGCTTTGCAGCAGCTGCTGCGCCTCCACCTTATGCTCCGCCAGCTGGCGTGCGGCCTTGTCCTGTTCCGCGTGGCTGAACGACGCCTGCAGCATGTCGGCGACCTCGTCGTCGGACAGGCCGAACGAGGGTTTCACCGTCACGCTGCTCTCGATACCGGTAGTCTCCTCACGCGCCGAGACCTCCAGCAAGCCGTCGGCATCGACCTGGAAGCTCACCAGAATGCGCGCAGCACCGGCGGCCATCGGCGGAATGCCGTGCAATTCGAAGCGCGCCAGCGAGCGCACATCGGAGACCAGTTCGCGCTCGCCCTGCACGATATGCAGCGCCAGCGCGGTCTGGCCGTCCTTGAAGGTGGTGAACTCCTGGGCGCGGGTCACCGGGATGGTGGTGTTGCGCGGCACGATGCGCTCGACCAGGCCGCCCATGGTCTCCAGGCCCAGGGACAGCGGGATGACGTCGAGCAGCAACAGGTCGCCCTCCGGCCGGTTGCCGACCAGGATGTCCGCCTGGATGGCCGCGCCGACGCTGACCACCTGGTCGGGGTCGATGCCGGTCAGGGGCTCGCGGCCGAACTGGTCGCGCACCGCCTCGCGCACCAGCGGTACGCGGGTAGACCCGCCCACCAGCACGACGTTGTCCACTTCCTCCAGCCCGGCATCGCGCAGGCAGCGGCGGCAGGCGCGCAGGGTGCGTCGTACCAGGGGCTGGATCAGTGTTTCGAAGTCTTCGCGCGACAGGGACAGGCTGGCGGCGCCGGACTGGATTTCGCCCAGCTCGATCGCGACCTGCGTCTCGACGGACAGCGTTTCCTTGGCGCGCCGCGCCAGGGCCATCAGGCGGCGGTACTGGCCGCCGTCGTGTATCTCGATGCCGCCCTGCTCACAGGCCCAGCCGGCGATCGCCGCGTCGAAATCATCGCCGCCCAGCGCCGTGTCGCCGCCGGTGGCCAGGACCTCGAACACACCGTGATGCAGGCGCAGGATGGAAATATCGAAGGTGCCGCCGCCCAGGTCGTACACCGCGACGACGCCCTCTTCGCGCGAATCCAGCCCGTAGGCCACCGCGGCGGCGGTCGGTTCGTTGAGCAGGCGCAGCACCTTGAGGCCGGCGAGGGTCGCGGCGTCCTTGGTCGCCTGGCGCTGGGCCTCGTCAAAATAGGCCGGCACGGTGATGACCGCGCCTTCTATCTCGCCGCCGAGCACGGCCTCGGCGCGCTGCGCCAGTTTACCGAGGATCGCGGCCGAGGCCTGGACCGGGCTGATTTCCCCGGCGCTGGTCGCGAAACGCACCATGCCGGCGTCGTCGTCGACCAGGGTGTAGTGCGAGCGCTGTGCCTCGGCCGCCGCGTCGGCGCGGCCGCGGCCCATAAAACGCTTGACCGAGACCAGGGTATCCGCGGGGTGCTGGTCGGCCAGCTCGCGCGCCGCGGCGCCGACCACCGGCGCATCGCCGGCGTAGCTCACCACCGAGGGCAGCATCACCGCGCCGCCGGCATCGGCGAGCACCTCGGTGCGGCCGCCGCGCACGGTGGCCACCAGGGAGTTGGTCGTACCGAGGTCGATCCCCACCGCGCGCCGGGTCTGGTGCGGCATGGGCGACTGGCCCGGTTCGGCGATTTTCAACAGTGCCATTTAACTATCCAGTAAGTCTGACTCGACCTGCTCTGCCTCGCGCAGCAGCTTGTCGAGGTACTGCATTTTGACGCAGGCCGCCGCGGCCGCGGCGTTATCTCCCGCCACGTAAGCCGCCTCGAACTCAGCCTGGTGCGCGCGCAGGTCGGCGCTGATTTCAGCCACCAGGTGATCCAGGGCAGTTTCCGGGTCGACCAGGTCGGGCAGCGTTTCCAGTTTTTCCCGCAGCTCCATCTGTTCCATGAGGAAGCCGCCGTCTATGCGCTGTGCGCTGATCTCCTGTGGGCTCAGCCCCGCCAGTTTCAGCAGGTACTCGGCGCGCGGCAGCGGCGCCTTGAGCGCCGCGTAGGCTTCGTTGACCAGTGCCGAGTACTGGATGGCCAGGCGCCGCTCGTGGGCGGCCGCGCTGGCGAAGCGATCCGGGTGCAGGTCGCCCTGCAACTTCCGATAGCGCTCGCCCAGCAGCTGGCTGTCGATGTCGAAAGCCTGCGGCAGGTCGAACAGTTCGAAGTAATTCTGCTTGAAATCGGGAGAGGACATACCGGTGCGGTCCCGCCGCGGACGATGGGGCCTAGACGGTGAAGCTCTCCCCGCAACCGCACTCGCCGGTCACGTTGGGATTGCGGAACTGCAGGCCCTCGTTGAGACCCTCGCGCACGAAGTCCAGCTCCGTGCCCTCGAGGTAGACCAGACTCTTGGGGTCGACGAACACCTTCACACCGTGCTCCTCGAACACCTGGTCCTCCGCCGCCGGCTCGTCGACAAACTCGAGCACGTAGGCCATGCCCGAGCAGCCCGAGGTGGTGACGCCCAGGCGGATGCCCAGCCCCTTACCGCGGCCGCTGAGCTGCGACGCGACGTGGCGGGCGGCCGACTCGCTGATGGTCACGCCCATCAGGATTCGCCCCGCTTGCTGCGCAGGTCCTTGATTGCCGCCTTGATCGCGTCTTCGGCCAGCACGCTGCAGTGGATTTTCACCGGCGGCAGCGCGAGTTCCTCGGCGATCGCGGTGTTCTTGATCTGCTCGGCCTCGTCCAGGCGCTTGCCCTTGACCCACTCGGTGAGCAGGGAACTGGAGGCGATCGCGGAACCGCAGCCGTAGGTCTTGAACTTGGCGTCCTCGATGACGCCGTCGGCGTTCACCTTGATCTGCAGGCGCATGACGTCGCCACAGGCCGGGGCGCCGACCATGCCGGTGCCCACAGTGCTGTCGCTCGCGTCCAGCTTGCCCACGTTGCGCGGGTTTTCGTAGTGGTCGAGTACCTTGTCACTGTATGCCATGTCAATTCTCCTTCACTGCTAGTGCGCAGCCCATTCGATGGTACTCAGGTCGATACCATCCTGATGCATGTCCCAAAGGGGGGACAACTCCCGCAATTTGGTCACCGCGCCGCGCAACTGCTCCACGGCGTGGTCCACGTCTTCCTCGCTGGTGAAACGGCCGAAGCTGAAGCGCAGCGAGCTGTGCGCCAGCTCGTCGTCCAGGCCCAGCGCGCGCAGCACGTAGGACGGCTCCAGGCTCGCCGATGTACACGCCGAGCCACTGGAGATGGCCAGGTCCTTGAGCGACATGATCAGCGATTCACCCTCAACGAAGGCGATGCTGATGTTCACCGCACCGGGCAGGTGGTGGGCGAGGTCGCCGTTGATGTGCACTTCCTCGATGTCCGCGATGCCGGCGAGGAAGCGATCGCGCAGGGCGCGACTTCGTTCTGCGTCCGCGGGCATCTCTTCGCGCGCAATACGCGCCGCCTCGCCCATGCCGACGATCTGGTGCGTCGCCAGGGTGCCCGAGCGCATGCCGCGCTCGTGGCCGCCGCCGTGCATCTGCGCCTCGATACGCACGCGCGGCTTGCGCCGCACGTAGAGAGCGCCGATACCCTTGGGGCCGTACATCTTGTGCGCGGAGAGTGACATCAGGTCGACGTTCAGGGCCTCGACATCCACCGGAATCTTGCCGGCACTCTGCGCCGCGTCGGTGTGCAGCAGTACGCCCGCCTCGCGCGTCACCTTGCCGATACCGGCGATGTCGTTGACCGTGCCGATCTCGTTGTTGGCGTGCATGATGCTGACCAGGATGGTGTCCTCGCGCAGCGCCGCCTTCACCGCTTCCGGCGAGGTCAGGCCGTGCTCGTCCGGGTCGAGGTAGGTCACTTCAAAGCCTTCGCGCTCGAGGTGACGGCAGGTGTCCAGCACCGCCTTGTGCTCGATCTTGGAGGTAATGATGTGCTTGCCCTTCTTCTGGTAGAAGTGGGCCACGCCCTTGATCGCCAGGTTGTCGGACTCGGTCGCGCCGGAGGTCCAGACGATCTCGCGGGGGTCGGCACCGATCAGGTCTGCGACCTGGCGGCGCGCGTTCTCTACCGCCTCCTCGGCCTTCCAGCCGTAGAGGTGCGAACGCGAGGCCGGGTTGCCGAAGTTACCCTCGATGGAGAGGCACTCGACCATTTTCTCCACCACGCGCGGGTCTGCCGGCGTCGTGGCCTGGTAGTCAAAGTAAATCGGTTTCTGCATGTTCAACTGGCTCCGTGTGCCCGCTCAGGCCTGGCTCAGCACGAGGCTTTCTGCATCGCCGGAACGCGCGTCCTGGCGCGCCGACACCTGCTGCACCTCGCGGCGGTTCACCAGGTTGGCCAGGCTGATCTGGCTGAGGAAATTGTGGATCTGGTCGCTGAGGTCGCACCACAGGTGGTGGGTCAGGCACACCTCGCCCTGCTGGCAGGTGCTGGTGCCGCCGCAGCCGGTGGCATCCACCGCCTCATTGACCGCATCGACGATCTGCGCGACGAAAATATCGTCCAGTTCGCGGCTCAGGCAGTAGCCGCCGCCAGGACCACGCACGCTGGTCACCAGGTCGTTGCGGCGCAGTTTCGCAAACAGTTGCTCGAGGTAGGACAGGGAGATATCCTGCCGTCCGGAGATGTCGGCCAGGCTGACCGGACCGTTACTGCCGTGCAGCGCGAGGTCCAGCATCGCGGTCACCGCATAGCGGCCTTTGGTTGTCAGTCGCATGATTTCGACCCTTCAGTTTTCACCCGCCCAGTATGCAATAACCTACCAAAACGGTCAACTATAAAACCGAGTAAATTTATTGGTTATTGCCGGGGCCGCTCTCGGCGTCCTGCGCGCGGCGCACCCATTTCTGCGTTTCCGCCAGGATGCCGCGCAGGATGTTCAGCTCCATCTCGTCGAGCCGCACACGGGAGAACAGGCGGCGCAGGCGCGGGATCAGCTGCCGCGGCGCCTCTGGGTCGAGGAAACCGATCTCGGCCAGCGCCTCCTCGAGATGCACATAAAAGCGCTCCATCTCCCCGGCCCGGGCGAAGGGTGCATCCCACTGGGCGTCGGCCTCGACTGGCAGGCGCGGCGCTTCCAGCTGCATGCGCAGTTCGTAGCACACCACCTGCACCGCCATCGCCAGGTTGAGCGAACTGTACTCGCTGGAGGTAGGGATATTGAGGTGCAGGTTGCACTGCTGCAGTTCCTCGTTGGTCAGGCCCCGGTCCTCGCGGCCGAAGACGATGGCGACCTGTTCGCTGCCGGCGCGCTGGCGGATTTGTGCGGCGCAGGCACGCGGGTCGAGCACCGGCCAGGGGATGCGCCGCTCGCGGGCGGAGGTGCCGACCACGAACTGGCAGTCGGCGATCGCCTTCTCCAGGCTGTCGCAGACCACGGCGGTTTCCAGCACGTCACCCGCCGAGGCCGCGCGCCAGGTCGCCTCCTCGCTGGGGAAGGCTCTCGGCTCCACCAGGTAGAGGCGCGCCAGGCCCATGTTTTTCATCGCCCGCGCCACGCCGCCGATATTGCCGGAGTGGGTGGTATTCACCAGGACGATGCGGATATTGTGGAAATTCATGGGGAGTTCGGGGCTGCGCGGGGCGCGAAGTGTAGCAGATTTTTCCCGGCGGTTGCTCTATAATCGCGCGCCCGTCTACCCGCCAAGGACCTCACTATGGAACCGATGATCAACATCGCGCTGCGCGCCGCCCGCAAGGCGGGAGAGAACATCGTGCGCGCCTCGGATGATCTCGACCGGGTGGAGGTCGTCGCCAAGGGCGTCAACGATTTCGTCAGTGAGGTCGATGTTGCGGCGGAAAAAGAGATCGTCTACCAGCTGAGCAAGGCCTACCCGAAACACGCCATCCAGGGCGAGGAAACCGGCCTGACCGGCGACGCGGACGCCGAGTACCGCTGGCTGATCGACCCGCTGGACGGCACCACCAACTTCGTGCGCGGCATCCCCCACTACGCGGTGTCCATCGCCTGCCTGCACAAGGGCAAACTGGAGCACGCGGTGATCGTCGACCCGGTGCGGCGCGAGGAATTCACCGCCTCGCGCGGGCGCGGTGCACAGCTCAACGGCCGGCGCATCCGGGTCAGCAAGCGCCCCAGCCTGGACGGCGCCCTGCTCGGCACCGGTATTCCCTTCCGCAACCACTGCGACGACCGCCTCGGTCCCTACGCCAAATCGCTGGAAGTGCTGGCCGGCCAGTGCGCGGGCATCCGCCGTGCCGGCGCCGCCTCGCTGGACCTGGCCTACGTGGCCGCGGGGCGCCTCGACGGTTTCTGGGAAATCGGCCTGGCGGCCTGGGATATCGCCGCCGGCGCACTACTGGTCAAGGAAGCCGGCGGGCTGGTCGCCGATATCGACGCCTCGGAGAACTACCTGGAGTCCGGCAGTATCGTCTGCGGCAACCCCAAGTGCTTCAAGGCGGTGCTGCAGGTCACCCGCCCCCTGCTCGGCTGAAGTCTGCCGGGCCCTCGGCCCTGCTATTTACTTCAGGCTCTCAACCTCAAGCTATCAACCCGACAGCATCCGCGCGGCCGCGGATGGCTACTACTACGCCGCGCGGGACACCCCCGGCGCGGCGCTCTCGTTCAGGGCGTCAGGCTTTCCTGGTCGGCGCCTTCCTTGACCGGGATGATCAGGTCGTCCTTGCTCACCTTGAGCATCAGCAGCAGATTGGCCGCGACGTAGATCGACGAGTAAGTACCGATCCCGATACCCACCAGCAGCGCGACGGCGAAGCCGTGGATCATCTCGCCGCCGAAATAGGCCAGCGCGATCAGCACGAGGATGGTGGTCAACGAGGTCACCAGGGTGCGGTCCAGGGTCTCGGTGAGGGAGATGTTAATGATCTCCACCGGGTCCGAGCGGCGAATCTTGCGGAAGTTTTCGCGGATACGGTCGGCCACCACGATGGTGTCGTTGAGCGAGTAACCGATCACCGCGAGCACCGCCGCGAGTACCGTGAGGTCGAACTCAGCGCCAGTGATGGAGAAGAAGCCCAGGGTGATCAGCACGTCGTGAACCAGTGCCGCCACCGCGCCCACCGCGAACTTGAACTGGAAGCGAAAGGCGATGTAAAGCATCACCAGTCCCAGCGCCACCAGCATGGCGATGCCGCCCTGCTCGCGCAGTTCATCGCCCACCTGCGGGCCGACGAATTCGATACGCCGCAGTTCCACCTCGCCCGCGTAGTCCTTCTGCAGGGTTTCCAGCAGGCGGCCGCCGTCCTTGTCCGAATACCCCTGGGGCAGGCGGATCAATACGTCCTGGTCGGTGCCGAAGCTCACCACCACGGCCCCGGCGAAACCCTGGGTATCCAGCACACCGCGGATGGCGGTGAGGTCGGCGCTGTCGTCGTAGTGCACTTCCACCAGCGTACCGCCGGTGAAATCCAGGCCCCAGTTGAGCTGGTTTATGGCCAGCGAGCCGATGGAGGCCAGCAGCAGCACCGCGGAGAAAATCGTCGCCAGCGTACGCTGGCCCATGAAATTGATGACTTTCATGACTGGCGCCCCCCGATGGACAGTTTCTGCACACGGCGGCCGCCGTAGATGAGGTTGATAATCGACCGGCTACCCATAATGGCGGTGAACATGGAGATCACGATACCCAGTGACAGGGTCACGGCGAAGCCCTTCACCGGACCGGAGCCGATCGCGTAGAGAATGACCGCGACGATCAGCGTGGTGATGTTGGCGTCGAGGATGGTCGACACGGCGCGCTCGTAGCCGGCATGTATCGCCATCTGCGGCGACATGCCGTTGCGCACTTCCTCGCGTATTCGCGAGAAGATCAACACGTTGGCGTCCACCGCCATACCCACGGTGAGCACGATACCGGCGATACCGGGCAGGGTCAGCGTCGCGCCGATCAGCGACATGGCCGCCACCAGCAGCACCAGGTTGGCGGCCAGGGCCATGACCGCGGCGACGCCGAACACGCGGTAGTAGACCAGCATGAAGACGACCACCATGGCCAGGCCGATCTGCACCGACTTCACACCAAGGCGAATGTTTTCCGCACCCAGGGACGGGCCCACCGTGCGCTCCTCGACGAAGTTGATCGGTGCAGCCAGGGCGCCCGCGCGCAGCATCAGCGCGAGTTCCGAGGCCTCCACCGGGCTGTCCAGGCCGGTGATCTGGAACTGCGCACCGAGGGCGGACTGGATGGTCGGGGCGGTGAGCAGCTTTTTCTCGTCGTAGGGCATCTTGACCGCCACCTCGCTGCCGTCCGCCTGCTCCTCGTAGCGCGTGTTGTACTTGCGCTCGATAAACAGCACGCCCATGCGGCGCTTGACGTTGTTGCGCGTGGCGCGCGACATCATGGTGCCGCCCTCGCTATCGAGGTGGATGAGCACGTTGGGCCGGCCGTTCTGGTCGAAACTGGCCTGCGCGCCGGACACCCGCTCGCCGGTGATGATCACGTCGCGTTCCAGCCACTCGCTGGCGCCGGCGCGGTCGGCGCTGCGGTACTCGAAGCGCTGCTTCTCCGAGGACGGCGCGTCCACCTTGGCCACCAGCCGGAACTCCAGGTTGGCCACCTTGCCGAGGATACGCTTGGCTTCGGCGGTATCCTGGATGCCGGCCAGTTCCACCACGATGCGGTTCTGCCCCTGGCGCTGCACCAGCGGTTCGGACACGCCCAGTTCGTTGACCCGGTTGCGCAGGGTGGTGAGGTTCTGGCTCACCGCGTATTCGTTCAATTCCTTGCGCGTAGCCTCGGACATGGCGCCGTAGATGTACCAGTTGTCGCCCTCCTCGACCCGGTCCAGCACCAGTTCGGGATGGTTGTCGGCGATCACCTGGCGCGCCTGCTCACGCAGTTCCTCACTGCGGAAACGTCCCTCCAGGCGGCCCTTGTCGTCGAGGGTCACCAGGCCGCGCACGCGGGCCTCGCGCAGCTCTTTCTTGGTGGCGTTGACGTAAAACTCCATGCGCCGTTCGATGGCGGCCTCGGTATCCACTTCCAGCTTGAAGTGCACGCCGCCGCGCAGGTCCAGGCCCAGGCGCATGGGCTGGGCGCCGATGTCCTCCAGCCACTGCGGGGTGGTCGGCGCCAGGTTGAGGGCGACGATAAAACCGTCGCCCAGGGCCCGGGACACCCTGGCCTGGGCCTGCAGCTGCTTGTCGCCGTCGCGCAGGCGGATCAACCCGGTGCGCTGGTTCTCGCTGACAGTCTCGCCGAAGTAGGCGATGCCCGCCTCGTCCAGTGCGCCCAGGGCGCGGCCGAGAATCTCCTCGTCGATCAACTGCGCGCTGCTGTCACCGGTAATCTGCAGCGCGGGGTCCGGTTCGTAGAGGTTGGGAGCGGCGTAGACGAGGCCGAAGCTGAGCACGGCAAGGACGAGCAGGTATTTCCACAGGGGATACTTGTTCAGCATGTAAATTGCTCACGGTGTGCACCGGGGCGGCGGCCCGGGCCAAAAAAAGGCGACATTATTCAGGAATCGACCCATTGCCACAAGGCCGCGTCCCGGGTGCATGGGGACGCGGTGCGGCAATTTCAAGGGGGCAGGGGCAAGCGACCTGGTTCCGGGCAGGTTCGGGGCGAGGACTCCGCTAGCCCAGCCAGCGCCGGGCGTTGCGGAACAGGCGCATCCAGCCGCTGTCCTCGGGCCAGTGCGCCGGCGCCCAGGACAGCTGCAGGCTGCGGAACACCCGCTCCGGGTGCGGCATCATGATGGTCGCGCGGCCGTCGAGGCTGGTGAGCCCGGTGATCCCCGCCGGCGAGCCGTTGGGGTTGGCCGGGTAGCGCGCCGCCACCGCCAGCGTATTGTCGATGTAGCGCATGGCGACCGTGCCCGAGGCCTCGCACTCGGCCTGCGCGGCGGCGTCGGCGAACTCCGCCCGGCCCTCGCCGTGGGCCACGGCGATGGGCAGGTGGGAGCCCTCGATTCCGGCCAGCAACAGCGAGGGACTGCGCTCCACGCGCACCAGGGACAGGCGCGCCTCGAACTGCTCGGAGCGGTTGCGCACGAAGCGCGGCCAGTGGCCGGCACCGGGAATCAGGTCTTTCAGGGTGGATACCATCTGGCAGCCATTGCACACACCCAGCGTAAAGCTGTCCTCGCGCTGGAAGAACGCCTCGAACTGCTCGCGCAGCGCGGTGTTGAAGCGGATGCTCTTGGCCCAGCCCTCGCCGGCGCCGAGCACGTCGCCGTAGGAGAAGCCGCCGCAGGCCACCAGGCCCTTGAAGTCGGCCAACTGGTGGCGGCCTTCGAGCAGGTCGCTCATGTGCACATCCACCGCGGCGAACCCGGCGCGATGGAAGGCCGCGGCCATCTCCACCTGGCCGTTGACACCCTGCTCGCGCAACACCGCGAGCCGCGGCCGGGCACCGGTCGCTATATAGGGCGCAGCGATATCCTCGGCGGGATCGAAGGCGAGCTTCGCGGACATGCCGGGATCGGTCGCGGTGATCGCCTCGAACTCCTCGCGGGCGCAGTCGGGGTTGTCGCGCAGGGCCTGGATCTCGTAGCTGGTGCGCGCCCACAACTGCTGCAGGCGCGCGCGGGCCTCGCGCAGCAGTTCGCTGCCGCCGGCGCACAAGAGGATTTCCTCGCCCGGAACGGCGCGGCCGATGTCGTGCAGGCAGTCCGCCAGGCCCAGGGCCGCGGCGCGCTCGCGCAGGGCCGGCAGGTCGGCGCTGGCCACCTGCAGCACGGCACCGGCCTCCTCGGCGAACAGGGCGGCCAGGTGGTCCTCGCCCAGCCCGCCCAGTTCGAGTTCCAGCCCGCAGTGGCCGGCGAAGGCCATCTCCGCCACGGTGGCCAGCAGGCCGCCGTCGGAGCGATCGTGGTAGGCGAGGATACGCCCGGCGCGCAGCCACTCCTGGACCAGGGTAAACAGTGCCAGCAGGTCCGGCGCGGCGACATCCGGGGCGCTATCGCCCAACTGGCCGCAGGCCTGGGCCAGCGCGGAGCCGCCCAGGCGGTTGGCGCCGCGGCCGAGGTCCAGCAGCACCAGGCGGGCGTCGGCGCCGGGGTCCAGCTGCGGCGTCGCGGTGATGCGCACGTCGGTGACCGGGGCGAAGGCGGACACGATCAACGACACCGGCGCGGTAACCGCCTTGTCGGTATCGCCCTCGCGCCAGGTGGTGCGCATGGACATGGAATCCTTGCCCACCGGGATGGTGATGCCCAGCGCCGGACAGAACTCCATGCCCACCGCCTCGACCGTGGCGTACAGGGCAGCGTCCTCGTTGCCGTAGCCCGCGGCGCACATCCAGTTGGCGGAAAGCTTGATATCGCGGATGTCGGCGATGCTGGCGGCGGCGATATTGGTGATCGCCTCGGCCACTGCCATGCGCCCGGAGGCCGGGGCGTCGAGCAGCGCCAGCGGCGTGCGCTCGCCCATGGCCATGGCTTCACCGGCACTGCTGTCGTAGGCCACGGTGGTCACCGCGCAATCCGCGACCGGTACCTGCCAGGGACCGACCATCTGGTCGCGAGCCACCATGCCGGTCACCGTGCGATCGCCGATGGTGATCAGGAACTGCTTGCTGGCTACGGTGGGCAGCTGGAGTACGCGCTCGACCGCGGTCTGCAGGTCCACGTCCAGGGCCAGCGCGGCGTGGGTCACCGGCCGGCAGTCGACATCGCGGTGCATGCGCGGCGGCTTGCCGAACAGCACCGACATGGGCAGGTCCACCGGGCTGTTGCCGAACTGGCGGTCGCCCAGGGCCAGGTGTTGCTCCTCGGTGGCCTCGCCGACCACCGCGTAGGGGCAGCGCTCGCGGGCACAGATCGCCTCGAAGGTGGCGAGGTTCTCCGGCTCCACCGCGAGCACGTAGCGCTCCTGGGATTCGTTGCACCAGATCTCCAGCGGCGACATGCCGGGCTCGGCGTTGGGCACGTCGCGCAGTTCGAAACGGCCGCCGCGACCGCCGTCCTTGACCAGTTCCGGCAGGGCGTTGGACAGGCCGCCGGCGCCGACATCGTGGATAAAGGCGATGGGGTTGGCATCACCCAGCTGCCAGCAGCGGTCGATGACCTCCTGGCAGCGGCGTTCGATTTCCGGGTTCTGCCGCTGCACCGAGGCGAAGTCGAGGTCCTCGGCACTCTGGCCGCTGGCCATGGACGATGCAGCGCCGCCGCCGAGGCCGATCAGCATGCCCGGGCCGCCGAGCACGATCAGTTTGGCGCTGGCGCTGAACTCGCCCTTCTCCACGTGTTCCGCGCGAATGTTGCCGTAACCGCCGGCGATCATGATCGGCTTGTGGTAGCCGCGCACCTCGCTGCCATCCGGCCCGGGAGCGTTCAGTTCAAAGCTGCGGAAGTAACCGCACAGGTTGGGCCGGCCGAACTCGTTGTTGAAGGCGGCGCCGCCGATCGGGCCCTCGATCATAATGTCCAGGGCAGAAACGATGCGCGCCGGTTTGCCGTAGTCGCTCTCCCAGGGCTGTTCGTAGCCCGGGATGCGCAGGTTGGAAACGGAAAAACCGGTGAGTCCGACCTTGGGCTTGGAGCCGCGACCCACCGCACCCTCGTCGCGAATCTCGCCGCCGGCGCCGGTACCGGCCCCCGGGAAGGGCGCGATGGCCGTGGGGTGGTTGTGGGTTTCCACCTTCATCAGCAGGTGGATGGGTTCTGCGGAGAAACCGTACTCGCCGCCCTGCGGATCCGGGTAGAAGCGCCCGGCGCGGTGCCCGGTGACGACGGCGGCGTTGTCCGAATAGGCCGAGAGCACATTCTCGCCACCGCAGTTGTAGGTATTGCGGATCATGGCGAACAGGGAGTGCTCGCGGTCCTCGCCGTCGATGGTCCAGCTGGCGTTGAAGATCTTGTGCCGGCAGTGCTCGGAGTTGGCCTGGGCGAACATCATCAGTTCCACGTCGTTCGGGTTGCGCCCGAGCGCGCTGAAGCTCTCTACCAGGTAGTCGATCTCGTCGTCCGCCAGGGCCAGGCCCAGCGCACTGTTGGCTGCGACCAGCGCCGGGCGGCCGGCGCCGAGGATGTCCACGCTGCCCATGGCCGCCGGGGCCGCCTCGACAAACAGCGCGCGCGCCTCCTCCAGCGCCGGCAGCACGGTTTCCGTCATGCGGTCGTGCAGCAGTGCCAGGGCCTCGCGGCGGGCGTCCTCGCCCAGCGCCGCCGGCAGTTCGAGGTAGTAGGCGATGCCGCGCTCGACCCGCTTGACCGCCGCCAGCCCGCAGTTGTTCGCGATGTCCGTGGCCTTGCTCGACCAGGGCGAGATGGTGCCCGGGCGCGGCACCACCAGGGCCAACACGGCGTGCGCCGGCGGTGCGGCGACATCGGCTTCCCGGGGTCCGTAGTGCAGCAATTGGCGCAGCAGTTCCTCGTCGTGCGCAGCGAGCTGCCCGGCGGTTTCGGCAAAGTGCACGAAGCGGGCTTGCAGCACGCGGATATCGGGGTGAACGGCGGCGAGCTTGTCGGCCAGCTTGCGCAGGCGGAAGGAGGACAACGCCGCGTTGCCATGCAGGATCAGCATGCTGTGGAGGGCTCCGGAGGGGGCAGTTCAAGGAGGCGCCATTGTACTGCATCGCCCCGCCCGGGTTAACCGTCGCGGGGGTCCGAATCCGGCCTCGCCGGGCGCATGTGCGGACGGCCCCATTATCGCTAGAATGGGGCCATGCCACGCGTCGCCACCATCACCCTGCTCGTCCTGTCCTGCCTGCTCGGCGCCTGCAGCCGGCAGGACAACCTGGAGCAGATCCTGGAGAAGGGACAGCTGCGCGTGGTCAGCCGCAACAGCCCCACCACCTGGTACGAGGACCGCAACGGCAGCACCGGCTTCGAGTACACACTGGCAAGCCTGTTCGCCGAGGACCTGGGCGTGGAGCTGGTCATGGTGCCCGCCTTCAGCCTGCCCGACATCTTCGTCCGCCTGGAGCGCAACGACGCGGACATCGCCGCCGCCGGCCTGCTGCTGGACCCGGAACTGGCGCCGGGCGTCCCGCACAGCATGCCCTACGCCAGCAACCAGCCCGAGGTGATCTACATGTCGGGCACCTTCCGCCCGCGCCAGCCCGAGGACATGCTCGGCATGAGCATCGTCACCCTCGCCGGCTCGGCGCACAACCGCCACCTGGAACAGTTGCGCGAGGAGGGCCTGGAAGGTCTGCAGTGGCGCGAGATCGACGCCGCCGACTCGATGGAACTGCTGGACATGGTCAACACCGGCAAGGCGCAACTGGCGGTGCTCAACTCCAGCGAATTCGCCGTGCAGAAAGGCCTCTACCCGCGCCTGAAAACCGCCTTCGACCTCGGTCCCGAGCGCCAGCTGGTCTGGCACCTGCGCCCCGGGGGCGACAACCAGGCGCTGCTGGCGCGCATCGACGCGTTCCTGCAGCGCATGCTCGAGGAAGGGCGCATGCAGGCCCTGCGCGAGGAGCAGTTCAGCCTCGGCCAGCAGGTGGCGCAGATCGGCTCGCACACGTTTACCCGCAAGATGCGCGACACCCTGCCCGACTACCTGGAACTGATCCGCGAGGTGGCGGCGGAATACAAGATGGACTGGCAGCTGATCGCCGCGGTCGCCTACCAGGAATCGCACTGGAACCCACTGGCGCAATCGCCCACCGGCGTGCGCGGCATGATGATGCTCACCGAGCCCACGGCGCGGGAGATGGGCGTGGAGGACCGGCTGGACCCGGCCGAGAGCCTGCGCGGCGGGGTGCGCTACCTGAAGAACATGATCCGCCGCCTGCCGACGGATATCGGCGAGCCGGACCGCACCTTCATGGCGCTGGCCGCCTACAACATCGGCCGCGCCCACCTGGAGGACGCGCGTGTGCTCACCGAGCGCCAGGGCGGCGACCCGCACATCTGGAGCGACGTGATGCTGCGCCTGCCGCTACTGGAAAACCGCAAATACTACAACGAGGTCCGGCACGGCTACGCGCGCGGCCAGGAAGCGGTGACCTACGTGCAGAACATCCGCCACTACCGCAGCATCCTGGAGTGGGAGGATCTCACCAGCAACCGGCCGGCGCCGCCGGTACACATCGAGGACTACCTCCCCGAGGTGTTGCGCGGGGTTAGCCTGCGCAGCCTATGAGCACTCGCCCTGCGCGCCGGGGGGCTTGCGCCGCGCGCGGAAGAAGGCCTGCAGGCGGTCGGCGCTGTCCTGCGCCAGCACCCCCCCCTGCCACCTGACCTGGTGGTTGTAGCGCGGCTCGTCGAGCATCGCGCAGGTACTGCACACCACCCCCGCCTTGGGCTCGGTCGCCGCGAACACCAGTTGCGCCACGCGGGCGTGGATCATCGCGCCCGCGCACATGGTGCAGGGTTCCAGGGTCACGTAGAGGGTGCTGCCGGGCAGCCGGTAATTGCCCGCCGCGCCGGCGGCGTCGCGCAGGGCCTCGATCTCGGCGTGGGCGGTGGGGTCGGCGCGCGAGATGACCGCGTTCCAGCCCTCCCCGAGCAGCTGCCCGTCGCGCACCAGCACCGCGCCTACCGGCACCTCGCCCTCGCTCTCGGCGCGATCCGCCAGGGCCAGGGCGCGGCGCATCCAGTGCTCGTGTTCGCTCATCGACGTCATGGTTCTCCACCGCGGGGAGACGCCGGGCAACGGGCCGGCGTCGTGCCGCAGAGTATGCCCTAGTCACGGTCCCGGGTTAAGGCCGCGCCGACGCCAACCGGCGAAGCCCCCACTAACTCAAAAACACCTGATTTTACTGGGTTTTATCCGCTCCGGGTGGCACGCACAGAGAGCGGTAGTCTTGTTGGGCCATTGCGCCAGAAAGTGGCTGTGCCATAAAGAAGGGATACCAGAGCGTTGAAGTCCCCGGCGTCGCCAACGGCGCAGCACCCCTCCACCTGGCGTGATATCGCACGGACCGCCGTGCCGGTAGGAGATGGATACGATCGTTACGGAGACTACGGGCAATAATTATGGAATCGCTCTACCGCAAGGTCGCAGGTCGCGTCGGCAAATACACCACCCGCTTGGGGGCCGCGCTGGTCGCCACGCTGTTGCTGGCCAGTCCGGCGTGGTCGCTACCGGCGGATTTCCAGGTGGAGACACTGGTTGGGGACCTGTCCTTCACCAACGGGGCCCCTGTCTACCTGGCGCAATTGCCCGACGGCAAACTCCTGCTGCTGCGCAAAAAGGGGCGTATCGAACTGGTCGACCCCAGCACCATCCCCTCGCCGCACACGCTGTACATGCAACTGCCCGATATCGAATCCGGCGGCGAACGCGGACTCACCTCCATTGCGCTCGACCCGGACTTTGAACAGAACGGCTACTTTTACCTCTTCTATACCCACGGCAGTACCTCGCGCAACCGCATCTCCCGCTTCACCCACGCTGGCACCACCGCCAGCCCGGGCAGCGAAGTGATGATCTGGGAGGACAACGAGGACTGGTCGGACTGCTGCCACTACGGCGGCGGCCTTGCCTTCGGCCCGGACGGCAAGCTGTACCTGACGACCGGCGAGGAATTCGACGGCAACCAGGCCCAGGACCTGACGCGTGCCGGCGGCAAGATCATCCGTATCAACAAGGACGGCAGTATCCCGGCCGACAACCCGTTCAAGGACGGCGCCGGCCCGAACCTGGACGAGATCTGGGCCGTCGGCCTGCGCAACCCCTACCGCGCCCACTGGGACCTGGTCGGCAACCGCTTCTACATCGGCGAGGTCGGCGGCAACGTGCACGCGACCGCCCGGGAGGACCTGCATATCGGTCGCGCCGGCGCGAACTACGGCTGGCCGTTCTGCGAAGGGCCCTGCGTAGACCCGGCCTACGACGACCCTATCTACAGCTATGGACATGCCGACGTGGTTCCCAACGGCGGCGCCATAACCGCCGGCTTTGTCTACCGCGGCAACCAGTATCCCTCGTCCTATGTCGGCGCGTTCTTCTTCTCCGACTACACGCGCGGATTCATCCGCTACCTCGAACTGGCCCCCGACGGCTCGGTGATCTCGGTGAATGATTTCGGCGACGCGCTGGGCGCGCCGGTCGCCCTGATCGAGGGCCTGGACGGCGCGGTGTACTTTGTCGATTACCTCGGCGCGATCAAGCGCATCGTCTACACCGCCGGCAACCAGGCCCCGGTCATCGAGGCAGCGACCGCCAGCCCGGACACCGGCGACGCACCGCTGACGGTTAATTTCTCCGTCACCGCCAGCGACCCCGAATCCGACCCGATGACCTTCGACTGGACCTTCGGCGACGGCAACCTCGGCAGCGGCCAGACAACCTCCCACACCTACACCACGAAGGGCGCCTATGACGTCTACGTCAGTGCCTCCGACGGCAACCGCACCTCGATCTACGGACCGCTCCTGATCCAGGTGGGTATCCCGCCGACCGTGACGATTACCGCGCCCGCCGATGGCCAGCTGTTCCGGCCCGGCGATTTGATCGACTTCAGCGCCACGGCCAGCGATGCCGACGGCACACTCACCGATGCGGATTTCCAGTGGGAGGTGCAGTTCCTGCACAACGCCCATACCCACCCGGCGCTGTCCACGACCGGACCTTCCGGGCAGTTGAGCATCAACACTTCCGGCCACGATTACCACGACGACACCGGCTACGAATTCGCGCTGACCGTCACCGACCAGGACGGCCTGATCACCGTTGCCAAGGTGGCCGTGTACCCGGAAAAGACCGACCTCACCCTGGATACCATCCCCTCCGGGATACCGGTCTTCCTCGACGGCATTCAGCAACCGACGCCGCTGGTCTACGACACTGCGATCAACTTCCAACACCTGATTTCCGTGCCCCAGTCGGTGTGCAGCGCAGACACCCAATACAACTTCGTGTCCTGGTCGGACGGCGGCGCCGCGAGCCACCTGGTCACGGTGCCGGAAACCGGCATGGCCCTGACCGCCGAATTCGTCGCGGTCGGTCCCTGCAACGAAATTCCCGCCTCCGGTCTCGTGCTGCATCTCGAGGCGGACGCCGGCATCACCAGCACAGCCGGCTTCGTGGAGAGCTGGAGCGACCAGTCCGGCGCCAACAACTCGCTGGTGGCGGAAGGGGACCCTGAGTTGGTCACCGGCGTCCTCAACGGCAATCCCGTGGTCAGCTTCGACGGGCTCTACGACAGCTTCTCCAACGCCGCCGCGCTCAATGGCATGCCCGCCGGAAACGGTGATCGCACGGTGTTCCTGGTCGCCAACTACGTGAGCAACGGCTTCGGCGGTTTCGCCTGGGGTGCCACAGGCTGCAACCAGGCCTTCGGCACGATTGTCGACCTGCAGGGACGGTTGATGGTCCAGGGCTGGTGCCAGGATTTCTTCGCCAACGTGGCCGGCACCGGCGCGGGCTGGGTCATCCAATCCGCCGTCCTCGAGTCGAGCCAGCTCGACCATTACGAGGGCGCCACGCTGATCGACAGCCGCTCGCACACCTACAACACCGGCACTTCCGGCATGGTGCTCGGCGCCGAACTGGACGGCACGCCGCGCCTGGAAATGGATGTTGCCGCAGTCCTCGTCTACAACCGCGCGCTGAGCGCCAGCGAGCACACCCAGGTACTCGATTACCTGAACGCCAAGTACTTCGCCAGCAATACCAGCAACCAACTGCCCACGGCCAACGCGGGCCTTGACCTCACCGTATACGAGGGTGAGGCGGTCACCCTGGACGGCAGCGCGTCCTCCGACCCGGACGGCAGCATCGTCGACTGGTCGTGGACGCAGTCCGGCGGTACCGCGGTAAGCCTGAGCGGCGCGCAGAGCGCGATGGCGGGATTCACTGCCCCCACAGTGACCGGCACCGAAGTCCTCGAATTCAGCCTCGCGGTCACCGACGACGCCGGCGCCTCGACCACCGACACGGTATCCGTGACCGTACTCGACCTGGATTCCGGCAACCTGCCGCCGGTTGCCCAGGACGACCCCGGCGCCAGCGTCCTGCTCGGCGGCTCGGTAGTCATCGATGTCCTGGCCAACGACAGCGACGCCGACGACGGCATCGACCCGTCCACACTCACCATCACGACCCAGCCCGCCAGCGGTGCGGTACAGGTAAACGCCGCTACCGGCGCCGTCACCTACTACCACGGCGGCGTCAGCCTGCAGGCGGACAGCTTCAGCTACCAGGTGAGCGATTTCAGCGGCCAGCCCTCGAACACGGCGACGGTCTCGATCGCCGTCAACCAGCCCGATGCGCAGGTGCAGATCACCCTGCCCGCGGCGGGCTCCGTGGTCACCGGGCCTGATGTGGTGGTGAACTACGTCCTCTCCGGCAGTGACTACGATCACCTGCACCTCAGCCTCGACGGCGTCGGCCACAACACGATCCGCGATCTCACCGGCAGCTTCACTTTTACCGATGTCGCGCCCGGCGTGCACACGATCACCGCGCAACTGGTCGACGCCGGCCATACGCCAGTGGGCACCGCCGAGTCCCAGGACGAAGTCGTGTTCGAGGTGGCCTCCGCCAGCGGTGCCAGCCTGCCGCAACTGGGCCGGGTCCTCTATCTCGAAGCAGATACAGGCGTGGCCACGACCGGTTCGCTGGTAGACAGCTGGGCGGACCAGTCCGGCGCGGGGAATTCGCTCACCGCGGTTGGCGACCCGCAGCTGGTAGCGGGAGCGCTGAACGGCTACCCCGTCATCAGCTTCGATGGCGCCGCGGATGTCATGCAGCGCACCGCCGCCCTGACCGGCATGCCCGCCGGCAACGGCGACCGCAGCGTGTTCCTGGTGGCCAACTACCTGAGCGGCGGCTACGGCGGGTTCGCCTGGGGCAATACCGGCTGTAACCAGACCTTCGGCACTATCGTCGAACCGTCCGGGGATCTCATGGTGCAGGGCTGGTGCAGCGATTTCAAAGCCAACGAGGCGGGCACCGGCGCAGGCTGGCTGATCCAGTCCGCGACGCTCGAATCCGGCCAGCTGAACCACTACCTGGGGGCGACGCTGATCGACAGCCGCACCCACACCTACAACACCGTCGCGTCGAAAATCGTGCTCGGCGCGGAGCTGGACGGCACACCGCAACTGGTCATGGATGTCGCCGCTGTGCTGGTCTACGACCGCGCGCTGAGCGCCGCCGAGCACGCCCAGGTACTGGCTTATTTCAACAGCAAGTACTTCGCCGGCAACCCGGCCAATCAGGTGCCGGTGGCGGATGCCGGGGCCGACTTCAGCGTCGACGAAGGCGCCGTCGCCAGCCTCGACGGCAGCGCCTCGAGCGACGCCGACGGCAGCATCGCCAGCTGGGCCTGGGCCCAGAGTGCCGGTACCGCGGTCGTGCTCAATGCGGCGGATACCGCCACTGCGAGCTTCACCGCTCCGCTGGTGGCGGCAACCGAGACACTGGAGTTCACCCTCACGGTCACCGACGACCTCGGCGCCAGCAGCGCCGACACCGTGACGGTCACCATCGACAACCTCGACCCGGCCAACCAGCCGCCGGTGGCCATCGACGATAGCGGCGCCAGCGCACTGCTCGGCGGCTCCACGGTCATCGACGTGCTGGCCAACGACAGCGACGCGGACGACGGCATCGACCCCGCCAGCGTGGTGGTGATCTCCGCGCCGGCCAACGGCACGACCCAGGTCAACCCGAGCACCGGTGAAATCACCTATCTGCACGGCGGCGCCTCCAGCGCCGACGACAGCTTCACCTACCAGGTGTTCGATTTCAGCGGCGAGGCGTCCAATACCGCCACGGTCAGCGTGACGGTCTACGCCGCGGACGCACAACTGCAGATCTTCGCCCCCAGCGAAGGTGAGACGGTCATCGGTCCCGACGTGGTACTGGCGTACAGCGTGAGCGGCTCCGGCTACGACCACCTGCAGGTGCAGCTGGACGGGCTGGACCCGAACGATGTATTCGTCCTCGACGGCAGCTTCACCTTCACCAATGTCGCCGCCGGCGCGCACACGATTACCGCCCAGCTGGTGGACCCGTCGTCGCAACCGTTGGACGCGCCGGCTGCGGTGCAGTCGGTCTCGTTCCAGGTGATCGATCCCGGCAGCAGCCAGGTACCGCTGGCCGGCCTGGTCCTGCACCTGGAATCGGACAGCGGCGTGGTCACCGCCAACAACGTCGTCAGCCAGTGGCTGGACCAGTCGATCTACCAGAACGACCTCAGCGCGCTGGGGGACCCGTCACTGGTGGCCGGCGCGCCCAGCGGCCTGCCGGTAATCGACTTCGACGGCAGCGGAGACCTGCTGCAGCGCGCCAACGAAGTACAGGCCCTGCCCGCCGGCAACAGCGACCGCACGGTGTTTATGGTGGCCAACTACCGCGGCGCCGGCTACGGAGGCTTCGCTTGGGGCACCGGCATGGGGCCGCCGTGGACCTGCAACCAGACCTTCGGCACGATCGTCGATACCCAGGGCAAGCTGATGGTCCAGGGCTGGTGCAACGACTTCAGCTCAGGTGTCCAGGGCACCGGCGCCGGCTGGCTGCTGCAGACCGCCTTGCTGGAGAGCGACCAGCTCAGTCACTACCTGGACGGTCTGCTGATCGACAGCCGCTCGCATACCTACAACACCGTGATCTACAACATGGTGCTGGGCGCCGAGTTGGACGGCAGCCCATCCGTGGACATGCAGGTCGCCGCGGTGCTGGTCTACAACCGGGCCCTGACCGAGAGCGAACGCCTGCAGGTCGAAGGCTACCTGTACGACAAGTACCTGCTGCCGGCGGGCGGTAACCTGCCGCCGGTTGCGTCCGACGACAGCGTATCCATGGCCCCCGGCGCATCGGCACTGGTTCCGGTGCTCGACAACGACACCGACAACAGCGCCCTGGATCCCTCCTCGGTGATCGTAGTCACGCCACCGACGGCGGGAACGGCGCTGCCTGACCTGTTGACCGGCGCCATCGACTACACCCACGACGGCGGCACACAAACCCTGGACAGCTTCACCTACCAGGTGATGGACGACCAGGGCGCGTGGTCCAACGAGGCGACCGTAACGGTCTCCATCATTGGCAACGGCGCAATCCCCGTGAACGGGCTGGCGCTGCTGCTCGAGGCGGACACAGGCGTATCGCTCTCCGGCTCCACCGTGACCGGCTGGGCCGACCAGTCCGGCAATGGCAACGACCTGGTCAGCAACGGCGACCCGGTAGTGGCCAACGCCACGCCCAACGGTGCGCCGGCCATCGATTTCGATGGCGCAGACGACATGCTGGTGCGCAATGGCGGGCTCAGCGGCCTGCCCGCCGGCAACGGCGACCGCACGGTCTACCTGGTGGCAAACTATCGCGGCACCGGCTACGGCGGCTTTGCCTGGGGCACAGCCAACTGCAACCAGACCTTCGGCACCATCGTCAATCCCGCCGGCAACCTGATGCTGCAGGGGTGGTGTTTCGACCTCAATTCCGGTGTCCTGGGCAGCGGAACAGGCTGGCTGATCCAGTCGAGCACGCTGGCTTCGGGCCAGTTGGAGCACTTCCTCAACGGCGCCCTCATCGGCTCTGCGACGCACACCTACAACACCGTGCCGCAGAAAGTGGCAATCGGCGCCGAACTCGACGGCACGCCTTTCGTCGACATGCAGGTGGCCGCGGTCATCGTCTACGACCGGGCCCTGTCCAGTGCAGAGCAGGCGGTCGTGTTCGACTACCTGACCAACAAGTACTTCGTACAGGGTGGGCAATGACAGGCGCGCCGGTGCCCGCCTGCCCGAGCGCGCGTCGCGACCAGCTCGCGCCCGATTTTTTCGTGGTGGGTTCGGTGCGCACCGGCAGTACGCTGCTGCGCCTGATGCTCGGGCATCACCCGCGGGTCTGCCGTTGCGACGAAATGGAATACCTGGTGCCGGGCATCGAGATGCAGTCCGCGGGACGGCCCATCGAGGAATACCGGGACTTCCTGCGCTACGACCGGATATTCCAGCTGTCGGGCTTCGACGTTCCCGGCGGCGCCGATCTTCGCGAACTGGGCGATGACCTGTTCCGCCAACTGGCCGAGCGCAACCCGGATTGCGATATCGCCGGCGCGACTGTCCACAACGATTTCGCCCACCTCGCCAGCATCTGGCCGCAGGCCAAATTCATCTTCCTCGACCGCGATCCCCGCGACGTCGCTTTCTCGGTCATGAACCTGGGCTGGGCGGGCACCGGCTGGTATGCCGCGCAGTTCTGGGTGCGCGCCAAGGCGAACTGGGAGCGGGTCTGCGCTGCCACAGCCCCCGGGCAGCGCCTAGAGATTCGCTTCGAGGACCTGGTCGCAGCGCCGGAGCCTGTTCTGCACAAGGTCTGCGATTTCCTCGACATCGCGTTTTCACCGGCGATGCTGGAGATCGAGCGGGATACCACCTACCGACGGCCCAGCGCGCGGGCCGCGGCCTCCTGGGAACAGCGCGGCAGGCAGCGGGATATCGCGGAAGTGGAGACCAGGATCGGGCGGGACAGGATCGCGGCCGCGGGCTACCCGCTGAGCGATTACCCGGACGTGGATAGCGGCGCCCTGGCGATGGCCGGGTTCGCCCTGCGCGATCTGTGGCACCGCACCCGCTACCGCATCAGGCAGTACGGGCTCTACCTGTGGCTGGCCAGCGCCCTGAGCAAGCGCTCGGGTTCGCAGGCGTGGCGGCGCTCGGTCCAGCTACGCCTGGACGCCATCGACAACGCGCACCTGAAGTAGGCGCGCCTGGCGTCCGTGGAAGCGGCTCAGGCGCCCTCTCCGGTATACCCGTAGGGGTTGCGGATCTGTTCGTCCCGCGACTTGTTGAGCACCGTGCCCAGCAGTTGCGTCGAGGACATCTGCCGCACGATGCGCAGGCTGTCGCGGACTTCCTGTTCCGATGACAGGCCGTTGGCGACGACCATGATCGCGCAGTCGATTCGCGGCAGCACCGCCAGCGCGTCGTCGGCACTGATCAGCGGCGGCAGGTCGATGAGCACGATGCGCTCCTCGTTCTGCTCGCGCAGTTCCTGCAGGAAGTTCTCGGTACGGCTGGAACCGAGCAACTCGGCGGGATTGGCCACCGGTTCGCGATTGCCGAGCACGCTAAAACGCGGCAGCTGCGGGTGGATCAGCACTTCGTCGAGGGTGCATTGGCCGTGCAGGTACTGGTGCAGGCTCTTCTCGCTCTGCGTCCCCAGATAGCGCAGCACGCTGGGACGACGGAAGTCGAAGTCCACCAGCAGGGCCGAGCGTTCGAGCAGGTGGGCGATACTCATGGACAGGTTGATTGCCAGCACGGTCTTGCCCGAGGCTTCAGTGGGCGAGACCACCGCCAGCGTGCGCCAGTTGTTGGCTTTCATCTTGTGCAGCACCTGCGTGCGCAGCAGGTCGAAAACGCTGCTGATCAGGTTGTGCTTGTTGAAAGCGACGATACGGTGCCGCTCGAGGTGTTCGAGGTCCAGCGGGATCACCCGCTCCGGTTCGCTGGTCGCCGACGAGGATTGCCCCGCAGCCGCTTCGCCGGCTCCCTGCCCGTGCTCCATGCTCTCGTGCTCTGAATCCATATCCATCACCTAGCCCAGTCGCGACAGGAACTTGATCGCCAACAGGTCCAGCGGCATCACCAGGAAGTGCACCAGCAGGAGCACCGCAACCGCGCCCAGCAGCGCTGCGAGCGAAACCCATTTATACATGCGCTTGCGCTGCGCCACCTCTTCCCGGGTCTGGATGTAGGGAATGACGACCAGCGGCTGCTCCTCGATCAGGTGCGACAGCGCACCGGCGCCGAACACGCGCCGGTCCATCATCTCGAACAGGAACACCAGACCGAGCGAGAGCGCGAGACCAAACATCGCACCGAAGGCGACGATCTTCTTGCGGTTGGGTCGTATCGGCACCTCGGGTTTCAGCGGCGGTTCGAGCAGGGAGAAACGCTCGGCCTTCTTGCCCTCCTCCAGGCTCTCTGAGAGTCGCGCCTCCATTTCCTTGGACTGGATCTCGGTGTACTTGGCCAGCGTGTTCTCGCGGTCGCGCTCCAGGGAGACCAGCGCGCGCTGTACCTGGGGCGTCTGGATGATGATTTCCTCGAGACGCTGGCGCTCGGCATCCTGCTGCGCCAGCTGTGTGCGCAGTGACGCGACACGGTTGTCCAGGGAACTGATGCGCGTGCGCACCCGGGCGACCTCGATGCTCTCGGCC
The DNA here is from genome assembly GCF_004745945.1 of Mangrovimicrobium sediminis. GTDB lineage: Bacteria > Pseudomonadota > Gammaproteobacteria > Pseudomonadales > Halieaceae > Mangrovimicrobium > Mangrovimicrobium sediminis. The sequence goes on from NZ_SRLE01000006.1 coordinate 110,887, forward strand.
GCGGCAATGCCGTCGACGTCAGGGCCCGGTTCTCCACTGGCCAGGCCGAGCTGGTCGCGCAGGTTGGCGACGATGGCCTGCTGCCGCTGCACCTCGGGATGGCGGGGCAGGTACTGGGACTGCAGCCGGGCGAGTTCGGCCTCGGCCTGCACCAGTTCCTGTTCGGGGGTCAGCGCCTGGCCGGCGCTGTCGGCATCGGTCACGCCGGCGCGAATGGCCGAGAGTTCCAACTCCAGGAAGCGCCGCTCGTCTGCCGCGGCCTTGATCTCGCGCTGCAGCTCCGCCACGGCGTTCTCCGCGCGCTCGAGCATTTTCATGTGCAGGTCCAGATGCTCCGGCAACGCTCCGCTGTGCTCCTGCTTGTACAGCGCCAGGCGCTCCTCGATGGCCTCCAGTTCGTGCTTGAGCTTCTCCGCTTCCTGCTTGAGGAACTGTGTCGTCTCGGAAGCGCGCGCGGTGCGGGTCTTGACGTTCTCCTCGAGAAACAGCGTGATCAACTCGTTGGCGACCGCCAGCGCGACCCCGGGAGAGCCGTCCTCGAAACTGACGGTGAAAGCCATGGTGGCGCGGTTGCGACTCGGGGCTTCGCCGATGACCTTGGCAACCTCGACCTTGCGCCGCACCATGTCGACCTGCTCCGAAACAGCGAGTTCGTTGCGCAGGCCCGGGAACAGATTGTACTGCTCGATGATGCGCAGCAGGTTCTCGCGCGTCATCACCAGTTGCTGGATTACCTGTATGCGCTCGTCCGCGTAGCCGGACACCGTGGAGCGCACCAGTTCATCGGGAATCTGCTGGGATTCGATCAGGATGGTTCCGGTGGACTTGTACACCGGCGGTATCCACAGCGCCATGGCCACCGCGGCCACCACGGCGAGCGCGAAGGGAAACACGAGGAATGGCCAGCGTCGCCGCGCGATACTAAGGTAATCGGCGGCTGTCAGCTCGTAGCGACGTTCGCTCATCGGATCGGCGCAACCCCCACGTCCTGAAGATTACGCGGGCTGGACTGAATTCTCAGCGCCGGGAACTGTGACATCATCAACCTCTGGAACGCTCTGGCAACTGGTATTGCAACGAGATCATCGCCACGTTCGCATCTGCTTTTTCCGGCAGGTCCTGCCGCTTGTGCATGAGGGCAAAGCGCACGCTCCAGTGCTCTGCTATCCCCTGTTTTAATGATAATGTAACGCTCGAAGATTCTCCAAGCTGTTCCGCGTCATTGCTGCGCCAGATCGCGTCCAGTCCGAAGTCCAGGCGCGCGGTGAGGCGATAGCTCGCTCTCAGGGTCGCCATATCGGCTGTCGTATAGCCACCTGAACCGCTGGGACTGGTCAGGCGCGATAGCGCGAAATTCCAGTCCAGGCGCCTGCCGGTGTAGTCGAGTGAGGCGCTGGCATTCCACTGGTCGTCCTCCCCGTCCGCGCCCTGCGTATCCACCACGGTGTAGCCGCCACTGAGATCGAAGGTCAACAATTTGCTGGCCCGGGTGGTAAAACCCAGGGACGCACCGTAGAGGTCGGCGTCGCTGCCGTCCTCGCCCTGCGGCTGGTAGCTCGAACCGTTCAACGCGACGTACAGGGAGGACTCGTCGCTGAGCAGCCGGGTCAGGCGCAGATCGGCGGCGGGAGTGCGGTAGTCGGACAGCCCGGCATCGTCGTAGGACACATCGACGTAGGTCACACCGAGGTCCAGCGTATTTTTTTTGCTCAGGCGGTGGTTCCACTGCAGCCCGGCGTTGGCGCTGGTGCGGGTACCGTCGGCGGACAGCGCGCTGGTGTCCTCGAATTCGGTGATGCGGGTCGAGGCCTCCTCGTAGCCGGCGTCGACACTCCACTGGCCCTGCGCGTACTCACGGGTATAGGTTCCGCGCAACCTGGGGTCGCGGCGGTCCTGGCTGAGGTCGGTGTCCGTGGACTCCTCCAGTTTCAGCTCCGCCTGCAGACGCCAGTCGTTGGGCCCATCCGCCCAGTGCATGCGATAGTTGGGCGTAAGGTAGCCGCGGTACACCGACTCCTCGTCCTCGGCCATCATCAGCGGGTTGGAGTCGTACTCGGCGCCGGTGGAAAAATCCAGGTACTGGTAGAACGTCTGCGCCTGCCCCCAGTTGGGCGCGGCCAGCAGGCACAGCGAGCCGAGACAGCGCAGGCCCACGCTGGCGGTTCGCCGCGCGGGACCATAGGAGCGGAGCATGGAAGTGCGATTGACAGGCATCAGTGATTTCCCGGGTCACGGCACCAGCAGGGTATCGCCGGCCTGGAGCTCGTAGTTGGTGCTGAAGCTCTTGCCGGAAAGTATCGCGTTGTAGCGCACTTCCAGCCGCTGCTGGCCATCCGGCGTCTGGCGCACGATGCTGATTTCACTGACGTCGGCGAAGGTATCCAGCCCGCCGGCAAGACTCAGGGCCTGCACCACGGTGATCGGGCTGCTGATCATGAACGTGCCCGGTGTCTTGACGTTGCCCAGCACATAGAAGCGGTTGCCCTCGGTGGCCTTGACCACGACCGAGACTGTCGGCGCCGGCAGGAACTCGCGCAGGCGCTCCTCCAGCAGGGTTTCCACCTCTGCCGCGGTGTGCTCGCTGGCGACCAGGTTCCCGGCCAGCGGGAAACTCACGCTGCCATCTGGCAGCACCAGCGTGTCCTGGTCCAGGGTCTCCTCCCCCCAGACAGAGATGCGCAGCATATCGCCGGGCTTGACCGTGTAGGGCGCAGCGGCAAATGCGCTGCAGCTTGCCAGCAGCGCCAGTAGCGCGCTCAGGACTCGGAACATGGTGCGTTTATCCAGCTCGGGAAAATGAAAGCACGGGCGCGGAAAGCAATTGCGCGCCCGGGAATTTTTTGTGTTGGGTCAGCCGGCTCCGTGGCTGCGACAGGAACCTGCGTGGCACAGGTCGCTGCTGGGAACAACCCGTGGCCGGGTTTCAGATGGACCGCCGGTTGGACAGGACGACAAACCCGAACAGGCCGAGGCCGAACAGCCAGGCCGCCGCGGACAGGGGAACACCGACCAGTTCCTCCGCACCGCTGGTCACGGAGGCGGCGGGTGGCACTCCGAGGGCCTCGGCAATCGAACCGGTGATCGGCTGGTCGACCCAGCGCCCCTGGGCGGCCTGCTGCGTCGCCACTTCGGCAACCACAGGCGCAGGCGTTTCCGCCGCGACCAGCACCGGTGACACTTGCAGGGCACCGATCAGCAGTGCCGTTTTCAATCCTGTAGAACATGCTTTGTAACGACGCATAGTGGCTACCTGTATACCGCACGCCGACACCCGTAGAGGTGTCTCCAACAGCGTGAATCCAGCTTAGCAGTAGCCCCCCGGCAGACAATGGCCCTCGCGGGCTATTCTCGCAGGGTTATGATTAATAAGCGTTTTTCCCGGTGAATGCGGTGACCGTGCGGAACAGGATGGCGATGTCCAGCCAGATCGACCACTTGTTGATGTACTCGATGTCGGACTGCACGCGCTTGACCATCTGGTTGATGTCGGTGGTCTCGCCGCGAAACCCGCGCACCTGCGCAAGACCGGTGATTCCCGGCTTGATGTGGTGCCGCGCAAAGTAGTCCTGGATGCGCTTCGAGTACTCCTGGTCGTGCTGGATCGCGTGCGGGCGCGGCCCGACCAGGGACATGTCGCCGGTCAGCACATTGAACAGCTGCGGCAGCTCGTCGAGGCTGGTGCGGCGGATGAACGCGCCCACCCGGGTGATCCGCGGGTCGTCGCGCTGCGCCTGGTTGATGGTCTCGCCCTCGGGCTGGTGCACGACCATGCTGCGGAATTTCCAGATCTGGAAATTGCGGCCATTCCAGCCCGCCCGCGCCTGGCGAAAGAACACCGGACCCGGGCTGTCCAGCTTTACTGCCAGGGCCACCGCGGCCAGCACCGGCGCCACCGCCAGCAGCAATAACAGAGCGAGCAGTTTGTCCTCCGCGGACTTCAACAGCAGACGCGTGCCGGTAAGCGGGCTCTCGGACAGGGTGAGCACGGGAATTCCGGCGATCTCGTTGACGCTGTGATTGACCAGGCGCAGCGAGTAGATGTCGGGGATCCAGTGCACCGAGAGGTGGTGTTCCAGCAAGGTGAAGTAGAGATCCTCGAGCACCTTCGACGCGCGCAGCGGGGTCACGATATACACCACGCGCACGTCGTGGGCTTCCACGATGTCCGCCAGTTGCCCGATATCACCGAGCAGCGGCAGCGCCGACGGCTCATCCTCAGCGGCATCTGTCGGCTCGAGGTCGAAGCGCACCGCGCCGACCAGCTTCTGGCCGGTCCACGGGTTGTTGTTGATTTTCGCCGCCAGGTAGTTGGCGAGGTTCCCCTGGCCGATGACCAGGGCGTGATCGAGGTCCTGCCGGCGGCGGAACCAGGCGTGCTGGATCGCGTGGAACAGGGTGTGTAACAACACGTGGGAGAGCAGGCCGGCGACGTACAGTTGCGCGACCAGCAAGCGCGAGAAGGTGTCGCCCTGCCGGGTCGCAAACCCGATGGAGGCGAGCAGGAGGAAACTCAGGCTCCAGGCCTTGAACAGGTCGAAGGTCTTGGCGGTGAAGCTGGTGTTGCTGCGGTAGATCGCCATGTAGTCGTAGACGATGGCGAGAATGACCAGCAGCAACAGCAGTAACAACAGGTATTCGCGGGTAATGACCCCGACATGCAGGTAGATCAGCCACCAGCTGATACCGATCACGGCCAGGCCATCGATACCGGCCTGCACCGTGCCAGACAACCCGTCCCTGCGCCGCAGTACGGACCTGCCACTCGTTGTGATCATGGGGATTAGGGGTAGCTGACGCCGCCCTGCATGAATACGCGCACCGCCTGGGACCGGGCGGTCACCCCCATCTTGTTGAAGATCCGCTTCAGGTGGTTCTTGACCGTGTTGCGGCTGATACCGAGGATGGTACCGATCTCCTCGTTGGACTTGCCCTGGCTGACCCAGTTGATGACCTCGATCTCCCGGCTGCTGAGCAGACCGGCCCAGGCCTCCGGCGAGCGCTCCACCGCGTCACCGTTCTGCGGCAGGCACTTGACCCGGCGCAGTGCGGAATCGAGCTGTGGCATCAGCAGGTCGAGGATGGATTCGTCGGGACGCCAGTCGCGGTCCTGGATGTTGAAGATGTACAGGCAATCCAGGCCCTCGCGCTCGTCGCGCAGAAGGTAGGTGAGCACCTTTTCGGTCTCCAGCATCAATTTGCCGAAGGCGGGAAAGCTCTGGCTGATGTCCGCCCACTCGGCGGAACGGCTGTCGAATTCCTTGAGCAGCAGCCAGTTTTGCTCGCTCTCGGTCAGCGCCCGGCGCAGGCGCTGCAGCCCGCGCTCGACGCTGTCGAGTTCCTGCACGGCACGCGTGTTCACCCCGTTGATGACCGAGGCGATGTCGTAGCTGACACTGCGCGTGGAAAAATCCCCCCAGGCCGCCATCAGCGTGTGATGCGGAATGAATGGCGTGATGTCATTCTGCAGCCAGCGATAAAAGTCCTGGTGGCTGCGTATCGAGGTCGCGGCACCGAGCGTGGCGATCAATCGCTCCTGGAACCGTTGGCCCGGCGGTGACTGCGGCGCCTCGCGGCGCCAGTTCTGCATGACGTGCGCACTCGGCGTTCGGGCACGTTTCGCGCTATGGGCTTCTATCCTCTCCATGATCGATTCTCCCTCCCTACTCCCTGTTCATCGGTTTGCTCGGGACGCTGGCCCGCCGCGGCGTAAGCGCGCGGCAGGTCCATCGGATCCCCCCCCAGGGTGACATTGCCACCCGAATGGACACAGCTTACCGATTGCAAAGTCATGATGTGCATTACAGCCTCTTCCCCCGAAGAGCCTCGCGGCGCACCATTTTGGAGCATTTCGGGAAAAATCCTTGTTCTCCCGCAGTTTTCTCCGGTGCGACGGCGGTGACGGTGTGCAATCTCATGCACACCCCTGCACTGCAGCAAAAATCATACCCAAACACGCCTACAGCATTGTGACGCTTATATGACACTCCGCTGTACCCCTCCCCCGCAGGGGGGGGCACTACAAGCCCTTGATGACGCCCGGTACAGGACGCTCCGCCCGCCGCCCGCTGCCGGCCAAACCCCCGCCGCGAGGGGTATATCCGGGCTAAAACCGGCGTATTTTGCTGGTTTTTTGCGTCAGGCTGTGTACCTTAGGCAGGGCCTCGGCAAGCGGCGCCGGACCACGGCCGGATTCGACGACAGCGCTCTCCGCGGCCGAGGTGGGGCGGTTATTCCTGCGCGAAAAACGCGAACCGGATCACAATCCGCGGCACGCGCAGGTCGGGGGCCCGGGTGCCCGTCATCCGGGATTCGTCCTGTCGCGCCCACTCCGGGGCCGCTGAACGCACCAAATTGAAACTGTAATTCCTTACCAGGCTGGCCAACATGCTCCGTGTAATACTCTCCCTCACCCTGTGCCTGCTGCTGGCGGCCTGCTCCTCGCCGCAGGAAAAAGCGCGCGAGTTCCTGCAGCGCGCCCAGCAACTGGCCGCGGCGGGCAACCTGGTGGAGGCGAAACTGGAATACCGCAACGCCCTGCAACTCGACCAGGGCCTCGCCGCGGCGTGGTACGGCCTGGCGCAGATCGCGCGCGGGGAGTCGAACTGGCCGGAGACCTTCGCCTACCTGGAAAAGGCCATCGCCGCCGACCCCGCATACCTCGAGGCGCACATCGACAAAACCCGCATCCTGGTCAGCGCCGAGCAGTGGGAACCGGCGCTGCAGGCCAGCGCCACCGCGCAGCAACTGGCGCCGGAGGACCCGCGCGTACTCGCGCTGCGCGCGGCCATCATGTATTCCCTGGGCGACCGCGAACTCGCCGTGGAACTCGCCCGCGGCGCCCTGGGCTTCGACCCCGGCAATGTCGATGCCCACGTGGTGCTGGCGACCGAGCGCCTGAACGACGGCGACCCGCAAGCGGCACTGGCCCAACTGGAGCAGGGACGGCGCCACACACCGGACAGCGTGGCGCTACAGCTGATTACCGTGGAAGTGCTCGACCGCCTGGACCGGGCCGACGACGCCGAGCAGGTGCTGCGCGAACTGATCGCACAGCACCCGGAGTCCAGCGCCTTCCAGCTAATATTGGCGCGCTTTTACCTCAACCAGTTTCGCGACGACGACGCCGAGCGCATTTTCCGCGACATCGTGAGCGCGGCCCCCACCAGCCTCAAGGCCCGGGTCGACCTGGTCCAGTTCATCCGCAGCACCCGCGGTGACGCGGCGGCGCTCGCGGAACTGCGCCAGATGATCGACGCCGACCCGGCAACCGGCGAACTGCGCTTCCTGCTGGCGCGCCTGCAGTATTCCGCGGGCGACCACGAGGGCGCGACCAGGACCCTGCGCGGCATCGCCGCAGACGCCGGCAGCAAGGATGAACGGCTGCGCGCCAAGGGCCTGCTCGCCATCGCCCTGGTCGAGGGCGGCGAGCCCGGGGCGGGCCAGGCCCTGGTCGAGGAGGTGCTCGCCGAAGACCCGCGCAACGAGCAGGCGCTGATCATCCTCGCCTCGCGGCAGATCGACCAGCGCAAACTCAGCGAGGCGATCAGCAACCTGCGCACCATTCTCAAGGACTCCCCGGATTCGGCGCGCGCCATGCTGCTGCTGGGCCGCGCGCACGAGATGGCGGGGGCTAAGGACCTCGCGGAGGATCGCTACGTCGAGGCCTTCCGCGCCGGCAAGCAGTCGCCGGAGTTCGGCCTGCCACTGGCGCAGTTCCTGTCCCGCACACAGCAGCCGCAGCGCGCTGAACAGGTGCTGGAGGAGATCCTGCTGACGCACCCGGCACACCTGGACACCCTGGTTATGCTGGCCCGGGCCAGGCTGGCCAGCGGCGACCTCGCCGGCGCCCAGGGCATCGCCCAGCAGATCCGCACCCTGGAGGGCGCCGAAGCCCAGAGCAACCAGATTGAGGGCGCGCTGTACGCTGCGCGGCAGGACTTCGAGCAGAGCATCAACGCGTTCAAGCGCGCCTATGCCACCTCGCCGTCACCGCAGCGCCCGATGCTGTCGCTGGTGCGTACCTATCTCAGCGCCGGCCGGCCCGACCAGGCCCACGAGTTCCTCGACTCGGTGCTGGCGGCCAGCGAGAACAACGTCGCCGCGCGACTGCTCAAGGGGCAGCTCTACTTCAGCCAGGGCGAGGATGCCGCCGCCAGCGAGCAGTTCGAACGCGTGCTCGCCGGCGATGCGGGCAATGTGCCCGCGCACCAGTTCCTGGCCCGGGTGTACCAGCGCAACGGCGACCCGGCCAAGGCGCTGGCCACATTGGACCAGGGCCTGCAGCGCAACCCGGGCAACTTCAGCCTGCGACTGACGCAGGCCGGGATTCTCGAAGAGCAGCGCGATTACGACGCGGCAATCGGCGTCTATGAACAACTGCTGGCGGAACAGCCCGCCGCCGACGTGGTGGCCAACAACCTGGCCAGCCTGCTCGCCGAACACAGGGACGACCCGCAGAGCCTGGCCCGTGCGCACGAGATCGCCCAGCGCTTTCGCAATACCACGATCCCGCACTTTCGCGACACGCTGGCCTGGACCTATTTCCGCCTCGGCGAGGCGGGCTCGGCCCGCGCGCCCCTGGAGCAGGCGGTGCGCGACATACCGGGCAAGCCGCTGTTCCGCTACCACCTCGCCCGCGTCTACCTGGCGCTGGGGGAGACCGCCGCCGCACAGCGCGAACTCGAGCAGGCCCGTGCACAGGCGGCGGACACCGAACCGCTCCTGCTGCAACAGGTTGACGCGGCGCTGCAGCAGCTAGAGCAGGAATAAATAACGCGGGCGACGCAGCCGTCTCAGTCGCGCGGCTGGCCGGCATCCACCGCTACGGGGGCAGCCGGCGTCCCCCCTTCCCCGGCCAGCACCGCACTGGCCGCGCCGAGCAGGCCGCCAATAATGAACCACTGCGGACTGGCCAGCGAGGCGTTGGGAATCTGGTCGATCATGATTATGCCGGTAAGCAGCACGAAACCGGCCATTGGCCACCCCTGCGCCGAGTCTGCGGGGAGTAGTCGCGCCGCGCGGTGACCGCGGTAGACAGCGAGAAACATGATCGAGTACAGGGCCAGGAAGCCGACAAAGCCGTACTGCCCAAGGGTAATGATCCAGTTGCCGTCGGTCACCGAATCCGACAGGCGGTTGCGGCCCCAGCCACCCCAGCCGAAAAAGAACTTTTCGCGAGCACGGTCCAGCAACAAGCCCTCCTGGTCGAAGCGAAACAACAGGGAACGGCCGCGCGAGGCGTCAGTGCCGATGATCCAGTCCGCAAGCGCCTGCTTTGGAAACAGCTTGAACAGTGACAGCAGCGGGTACAGCAACACAATCCAGGACAATCCCATTCCGACCAGGCTGGCCGCCCGCGTAGACTCGCGGCTGAGCAGCAACACCGCCAGCAAACCGAGAGTCACCGCGCCCAGCGACTTGGTCACCAACAGCACGCAGCACAGGTATGCCAGGGTGATGCCCGCGGGCAGCACCAGGGCCCGCGTGCGGGTTTTCCACAGCACGGTGGCCGCCGCGGCGACCAGCGCATAGAAGATGGCGACCAACAACCCGTGGCCGAGGAAAACCATCGGACGGTAGCCGCCGTACCTGACCTGCTGGCCGAACTCGTGCGGGAAGAAGCCGTACACCCAGGTATGCAACTGCGGGCTGAGGCGCACTTCCAGCAGCGCCGGCAGGGAGTAGAACAGCCCCGCGATGACCAGCAGCCGCAGGACCTGCATCTGGTCCTGCGCGCCGCGCACCAACATCAACCCGAGCAGGAAAGGTGTCAGGTAGAGAAACTGGTTGACCATGGCGGAAAACGCATCGTGCAGGGTCAGCCCCGGAATGAACTGTCCGTCCATGATCACCGGTTCGGCGTTGTTGCTGACGGTCACCAGTGGCGTCAACAGCACCACCAGGAACAGCAGGCGCACCTTGCCCGGTGGCGGCATCAGGCGGACCTTCTGCCGCGCGATCACCGCGACGCCAAACAGGGCGGAGAGCGCACCCATGGATTCCTTGTTGAACGGGGGCACCAGCGGAAAATCAATGGCCACGCCCACTGGCAGCAGCAGGTAGGCGCCGAACAGGGTAAAGACTGTGGCGGTCAGCACGTCGTTGTGCAGGTAGACAAAAATCGCCACCACCGGCCAGGCCAGCAGGGCGATGTGGGCGAACTCGTTGCCCATCAGCGGCCCGCGTGCGCCGGACCGGCCGCGTCGCAATCCGCGCATGCCAGCAAGCCTGCGCACGGCGGCTCGGCCTGCGGCGCGGACGCCCGGGATACCGCTGTCGCGTCCAGTGCGCAGCGGCTGGCATCCGCGAACTGCAACAGTTCGGCGGCGAACAGGTAGTCGCGCCCGCCGGGGCCGGAAACCAGGTAGCCCTCCCCGGCGCGGCTGAGCCGATAGGCGGGGGGGTCGCCCGCCAATACGACGACATCCTCGCCCTCGCCGCCGTTAATACCGTCGTCGCCGGGACCGGGCAGCAACACATCGTCGCCTCCCCCGCCGAGCAGATAGTCCTCGGCCGCAGTGCCCACCAGGGTTTCTGCAGCATCAGAGCCGGACACCACTGCACCGTGCTGGAAGTGGCTGCCCGCACGTGACTCCCACCAGGCCGGGGTTTCACGGTTTAACTGGTCGAGCAGCCGGGCCCGCGGCGGGTTGTCGCGCGGATTGACGCGCAGGCCCCAGGAACCGTACTGGCTCGGCGGCCCTGACTCGACGAACTGCATGAAACTGCCCTGCCCCAGCGCGGCCCAGGCATCCCACACCCGCTGGTAGAGGTCGGCCATTTCCTGGCTGCGCACGAACTCAAGCATTAAATTGTTATAGCGCTCATCCTTGGTCGCACCGCCCTCGGCGTGGTGGTGGTGCTGTCCGCCCTCGTAGAGCACCAGGCGCAGTCCCGCCTTGTTCGCCAGCGCCTTTTGCGCCCGCAGCTTATCGATCATCACGGGTATCGAGAGCGCGGTATCGGGGTCCAGCAGGTTGTCGCGCATACGCGGGAAGGCCTGCTCGTGCGGCATGGCCAGCAACTGATCGCGCAATTGCGCGTTCTGGCTGAGCTGCCCGCCAAAATACGTGGTGACCGCGAAGGCATCGAAGGTACTCGCCGGATCGCGCCAGTTGTCCGGGTCCAGCCTGCGCCACAGGTCGGCGCTGATCAGGATATTGGACAACCAGGTATTGACGGCCTGCCCCGCCAGCACCTTGACCAGGCGCTTGTCGGCCTGCTCGCCGAATACGCCGTCCCAGATGCGCATCACCTGGCTGGCGCGCATGGTGTAGTAGACGCCGACCTGGCCGTTGCCCCACAGCGCCTTGCCCGCGTCGACCAGCTGGTGTGTCTGCTGGAACTGCCAGTTCCATGTCTCGTTGGAAAACTCTACGTACGCCTGCAGCCGGGGATCGAGGTTATCGCGCACGTAGCTTGCGAATTCCTCGACAAGGGCGTCGCTGGCCAGGTGCGGGATATTGAACCAGGGGTCAGCGCCGATCTCGTTGGCCAGCCTTACCTGCACCTCGATCGGCACCTGCCCGAACCAGGTGTAATAAGCGGGATCAACGCGATCATCGGGCTCGGCCAACGGGGAATTGTTGGTCCCCATCCAGTCCATAAAACGCACCAGGCGGGCATCGGCAACCAGTTCGAGCCAGTCCGGATTGAAGATCGCACCGGCCCGGTACAGCGCCAGCTGCGACTCGCGCACAATGCGGATATCGCGCAGGTGGTCGCTGGGATCGACCGACACGATATCGAACCACCAGTTGCCCGGGTAGGGAGCAATATCGAACACAATGCGCCCGGGTTCGCGCGCAACCACCTCGGCGTTGGCAATCTCGATACTGCCGCTGCCGGCGTAGAGCATCACATAGCGGCCCGCGCGTACATCCGGCAAACCCAGGCCGGTATCCGACCAGGCGAACACGCCCGAGACCTTGGCGATGCCCGGTGGCATCCTGGTCAGCCAGCCGTGCTCGTCGAGGAATCCGCCCTCGCGCATCTGCGCTGCGGTCAGGCCGCCCCAGCGACCGCGTACATGCCCGAGCCACGGCCGCATGGACTTGACCAGGTCGATAAAAGGAAGCACCGCATTCCAGTCCGCGACGCCATTGAGACCAAAGGCGAGACTCGGATCGTCCAGCCCCTGCAGTTCACGCAACGCCAGCGGCATATCGAGTTGCTGCGCAGTGGCTGGAGCGGTTTGCGGACTCGCGGCCAGCGCTGGCGACACGCCGATGGCCAGCAGTGACAACGTGATCAGAAGCCGCAGGACAACCAAGAATTCTCTCCCCGTGATCGCAGGCACGCTGCAGGTGACATGGCGCTCATCGCGCTTTCCAGCGCTGTATGCCGGCCGGCAACGGCGCATAGGTGACTCGCCGGTATACTCGCACGATTCAAGGACAGCTGAAAACCGGGGCGCCGGCGACTGGCCCAGCCGGGCCATGAAACGCGAAAGCGTCGCTGGCGGCGCAGACCCCGTGCCCTCGGTCGCGCCAAAAACAAAGAGCCCGGCACAGGGGCCGGGCTAAATACACGGAGATAAAACTGTTGCTGGTGGGCTGTCTCAGATCCCCATGCCGTCGGAGCGATCCAGCTGTTGCAGGAACCGGATCAACTTGCGACGGCGCTTGTCACCAAGGGTATTCACCACCGTATGCACCTCGGCCAGGGCCTCGGCTTCCTCGGTGCTGATGGTGATGTCGTCGATCAACACCGTGTCCTGGTTGCTGGCCGGGGCCAGCTCAAAGGTCAGGGTATTGGCGCCCCGGTCCAACTGCACCGCAAAGATGGTTTCCTCGAAGGCCACATCGACACCCTGCATGGTGGGCAGCGGGCGCAGCGAGTTGCTGTACTGACGCGAGTTGACCGACAGGTTCAGCAGGGAATCCTTGCTCGATGAACCGTAGCGCACACGAATGTAGGCGGTGCGATTGTCGAAGGACGAATCGGTAGAGACACGCACATAGCCGTTGTCGCCCAGGCGCACACCGGCGCCACGGCGCAGGTAGGAGAACCCGTCTGGCTCGAACACCGAGGCGCCACCGCCGAGCGAGGCATCCTCCGCCTGTACCACGTCGCCACCCACGGTGTAGAAGATGTCTTCAATCGAGTCCGCGCTGCCGTCGTGCATGTACGGCTCGGTGTTGAACAGGCCCGGCAGGGAGGGCGTCATGATGCCAGGCAGCGGACCGCCCAGGCGCATGCCGGAGTACTCGCGCAGGGTGCCGACATCGTGCATGGCGCCGTCGGTGTACATCGAGCCGGAGTGACAGCTGTCGCAACCGAGTTTCTCGAACAGCTGCTGGCCCTTCTTACCCTGGGACGTCATCGAGGTGGCCGACTTGCGATAGGGGCTGCGATCCAGCTTGCTCGCATCCAGACTGGTAACGTAGGCGGCCAGCGCATCGAGATCGGCACTGTAGCCCGCTTTCGAGGCACCCAGGGACGCCGCGGTGGAGGCAAACGCCTGGTCGCCCATCAGGCCGCGGCCGAGGAAGCGGTTGCGGATATCCAGCTCGAAATCCTGGACCTCATCGAAGTTGCCGGACCAGTGCAGGTTGCCGTGCAGGTTGCCGGCGGTACCGTTGAGCGAGATGTTGTTGCGCAGGCCTTCACCGCGGCCGGTAAAGTCATACACCCGCCCGTCCTGGCCGCCACTTTCGTGACAGGTGGCGCAGCTGATATAACCCTCGGCGCTCATGCGGCCGGTGACCTCGCCCTCCTCGTCGAGACCGTATGAGGCGTTGTAGAAAATCTGCTTGCCCTTGAGCACCTGTGCGCTGAGAACCTCGCTCTCCACGGTGCCGACGGTCAACTTGTCGGGGTTGACCACATTACCGTTGAGCAGGTTGGCGACATCCACCATCGTGACACTGCGCCCGGTGAAGTTTTTCGCCAGCAGTTGCTTGGAGGCGTAGTCGAGCAACAGCCCCTGCGGCGCGAGGCCAGTGGTGATCTTGCTCACCGAGGAGCCCAGCGCCCCGGTCTCGGGATTGCGGTCGAACACGCTGACCTGGTTGTTGCCCTGCATGGCGACGAACAGGTAGCCGCCGTTGGGAGCAATCGCCAGTGCCGAGGGCGAATCGCCATTGTCGAAGTCCACCCGGCCGGCGGGGATTTCCGCACCGGCGGCGAGATCGATTTTGGCGGCGAAGGTACGCACGGTGTTGTCCTCGTCGAGGTCCTCGTTGCCGTAGATCAGGCCGCGCGAGGTGTTGTCCTTCTTGCCCACCACGTAGGCGTAGCGATCCTCCGGGTCGATGATGATCGCGGCCAGGTAGTTGGGCACGCCGCGCCCGTTGTCCACTGCGTCCGGCACCAGGTTTTCACCGAGACGTATTTTTTTATTCAGGGTCATGTCGCTGGTTTTGATATCCCAGACCAGGCCCCAGTTGCGGTTGGAGATATAGCGGGTCGCCAGCAGCCGGCTGCCGTCGCCGGTGAGCGCCAGCGCGCGCACGCTCGGCATGCGGTCCAGTTCGCCAACCACGTTGCGGCTGTTGGTATCGATCTTGACGACCTTGCCCGCTGACGCCAGGGCGATGTAGGCATAGCGGCCGCTGCGGTCGATGACAATGCCCTGGGGCGCGGCGCCGTAGCCGAGGTTGATTCGCTGGGCGACGTTGCCCTGCTCATCGACCACCGCGACCGAGTCCTCGTCGTGCAGGGTGACCCAGGCGTAGCCGGCGCCATCGGTGGCCACCGAGCGCGGGTTGGCGCCGATGTAGTACTCGCCAACCACTTGCTGCAGGCCGATGTCCAGTTTGGCGATAGTGCCGTTGTCCGGGTTGACCGCCCAGGCGCTGAAACCGTCTCGGGTGAGCGCCATCTGTGTACTCAGCAGCGGCTGCTCGGTCGCCTCGGGGATGCTGGAGACGGAAAAATTCACCGATGCGGTGCTGGTCGCACCATCGGGGTCGCGGACCTGGGCAGTCAGGGTATAGGCACCCGGCTCCGCGTAGGTAAAGGACATCGTGCTGCTCGCCGACCAGGGGCTGTAGCTCTCCCCGTCGGCGGAGCGGAAGCGGAATTGCAGCGAGTCGCCATCCGCGTCGGTGGCCTGGGCAATCGCGGTTGCCTGCTCCCCGACCAGCAATCCCTGGGCGGGTGACACCGCCAGGCTCTGCATGACCGGGGCGGAGTTGCTGGTCTCGTCGAGGGTACCGCCGGTGGAGAACTGGAAGCTGTACTCCTCCATCGCATTGTGCACGGCGTCCTCGATGCCGACCAGCACCACCTCGTAGGTGGTATCCGGCTTGAGGTTCTGTAGCGGGTTGATGGTCAGCATACCGACGTGGGAGAGCAGGTAGTCGATCTCGACCTGGGCGCCCCCGACCTCGCGTACGATGATGTTTTCACCCACTACGATTTTCTCGGAACGCACGCTCTCCGGGATCATAACGCTGATCGGCGCCATCACCGGGTAATTGGTCTGCCCCTGCGTCGGAATGTGGTAGGCGGCGAACGGCGGACGGTTGTCGGGCGCTGCCTGGTGAGCCCACACCCCGAGACCACCGGTGCTGATCCCCTTGCCCTGCAGTACCCAGTTGTTGCCGCCGCCAGTGAGCAGCAGGTTGCCGATCGGACGGCTCGACTGGCTGGTCTCGATGCCCGCGGTCAACTCGTTGAAGATCTCAGAGACTTCACAGGTCTCGACGTTGACTTTCAACTGCTCGGCGAACACATATTCGTCCTGGAAGCCCATGTACATGGGGTCGTTCACCCCGCCACTGAGTTCGGACAGGCCATTGGCCGGATCGTTGTAGAGGACTTCGCAATGCAGCTTCAGGTTGGTCGGATCGGAGAAATCGACGATCTGGATGCCCGGATTATCGCCGCGGCGGGCGAATACCATGTAGTGGCCGTAGATATCGCTCCAGTAACCGCCCAGTCCATACTCCACGTCGACCAGTTGTGAGGAACCGTTGACCCACACAGATTTCTTGATGGTCGGGTGTACCGCGGGCAGGTTGAACACGTCCAGCAGCACGGGATTGTAGGGGTCGCTCACGTCGTAGGTCGCGATACCCGAGCGCGACTGGTCCGAGGCGTAGATGAGCAGGTTGCCCATGAAATTGGGGAAGCCGATGACGCCGGTCAGGCCCAGGTGGTTCCAGGTCGCCGTGGTCTGGCCGTCCAGGGAGAGCCAGGCGTTGCCCTGCACGTCGCCGTAGCTCCACCACATTTGCGCCGACCATGGCCAGTACACGCCGCTGCGATTCCAGTGCGGGAGGGGACCGGACCAGGGTACATGCGACAGGGAGCCGTCAGCCTCCAGGCGAATGGCGTTGTTGGGGTAGCCGCCGATGTAGATCTCGTTGCCGCGCTTGTAGGTGGTGTGCGCGTTGCCCGGGTGCTGGGTCTCGCCGAAGGTGGCCACGGTCACAGGATTCGCCGGATTGGAAATATCCAGGGCACGCACCAGGTAGTCGGCACCCGGGGGCGAAGAGGGTATCTCCGGTATCGCAATCACGTAGTCGCCCATGATATCCGTAATCGCAAGGCGACCCAGTTGCGGATGCGACTTGGTGATCAGTTCGCCGGGAGTCTGCGACTGGTTGGGAAAATCGGCCTGGGCAGCGACGCTGATAGCCAGGGTACAAAGTAAACCGAGTGAACGTTTCATATCAAACCTGATCGGGATAGCGTTTCGTTCTTCAACTCTGGCGGATCTCACTGCTGTCGCAGCCGTACCACACCGCCCCTTTGCAAAAAAGGCTAACATCGAAAATTTGTGAGCGTCGTGGAAATACTCGAGAAAAGTCGAGTTTTCTACGACCGCGAAAGCACGAAAAAATTTCGAGGAAAATCGCTACCTTTGACCAACTGATTGAATCTTTTCAGAAAAAAAATTTTTATGGCGGAGAGAAAACCTGGGGTTATAAGCCATATTCCAAAAAATGATCACTCGGTCACATATTTCACGACTGTGACACCGGGAAAAAGCCACGAACGCGCACACGCAACAATTGATTCCCTGCCGTATTTTAGAGGTTATTGGGTGAAAGTATTTGGCAGTGAGAAAGCCTCAGCCAGGGAGCGCTGCCTGCGCGAAGGCGCTCTCGCCGCAACTTGGGAAGTGGGCGGACCCGCCGGCGCTGGACCCGTGTAGTTTCAGCGGCTCACTGCACCGGCAGAAGCGCCGCCCAGTCCATCCGGAAATAGAGAATCGGCAGGGCAACGGCCAGGCTGTACGCCAACAGGCCCACATCCAGCCAGGGTACCCAGCCGGCGTGCTGTCGCGTGACCCTGGCCACCAGCGGGTAGGTAATCAGGCTGGTGGCGAAGAAGCTCGCCGCCACCCCGGCGACGCCGAAATAGCCCACGCTGAGCAGGATCAACAGCGTCTGTACCACCGCTGTCGTGGTCCCGATGGCGGCGTAGCGCCTGGAATCACCGGTGGCGAGGACTGACCCCTCGGACGTGGCCATGATGATCCTGGGTATAAAGCACAGCGCCAGCAGCATCAGGAAGAGCTTGGCGTCGTGATACCTGGCGTCGTAGAGAAAGCCAATCAGTTCGGGCCCGATGGCAGCGACCGCCAGGCTGGCGTTGACAAACACGAAGCTCACCGCGAAACGCGCCTTGATGTAGCGGGCGCGGTTCTGCGCCGAGGCTGCCGGTGGACTATGCACACACAGCGGGAATATCACCCGGTTGCCCACGGTGATGGTGAACATCCGCGGGAAGACGGCGAGCATATAGGCGATCGAGTAGACGCCGAGTTCCGCCGTCGTCAGGTTCAGGCCCAGTATCAGCCGGTCACCCTCGTTGGTCAGGAACACACAGGACGAACTCAGGAAGATCCACTTGCCGAAGTGGAACACCTCCTTGAAATACTGCGGGTCCCAGTGCAGCCGGTTGTACTTACCCGGCATGCAGAACGTGAATATCGCCAGCTTGAGCAACTCGGCGATCAGCCCGCCGATGACCAGCGCCCACACCGAACGCAGCCAATAGGCCAGGGCCACCAGCATCAACAGGGAGAGCACCTGGCTGCTCAGTTCGAGGATGGTCTGCCGCCGGAGATTCAGGGCGCGCTGGGCCATGGCCACATAGGTCGGGATGAAGGCCATGACGATGGCGTTGAGGCCAACGATAGGCAGGATCTGCAACAACAGCGGTTCACCGTAAGCCTGCGACACCGGGTAGGCGATCACGCAGAAACAGGCAAAGACGAAAAACCCCCGGGCCACGGTAAAGGTCCACACCGTATTCTGGAAGGCCATGTTATGCGCGTTCTTGCTCTGCATGATCGACGAGTGCGCCCCGATGTCGGTAATCATCTGCAGGCCGTAGGCGAAGGCATGCACCAGCGCCATCAGGCCGAAGGCTTCCGGGTATAACAGGCGGGTGAGAATCAGGTTGGACGCCAGGCGCAGCACCTGGCTGGCGCCGAGGCTGGTGATCGTCCAGAACGCGCTGGAGAGGGTCAGCTGTTTCAGGCTGCTCTGTTGCAAGGTTACCTCGGGTACTCGCTGTGGGCGTCACACGCCCGCTCCGGCGCTACCGCCGGCGGTGCCGCTATGGCATACAACGCGGAGATCGCCGGGCGCTCAGCCGGCGGTGGACAGGTAGTCCAGGATCATGCGCGCGGCATCTTCGTGCATGCCGGGGGACGGGTAGTAGTCGTTCTCGCTCCACATCGCCGTACCAAAGTCGTCGCGGTCGTCCGCCAGGCATACCTGCACCGGCTCGCCCGTCAGGCGGTGAACCAGCGGTTGCGGGCTGCCACGGCGAGTCGTGCACTTGATATAGGCGTCGCCCATGGCGGCCACCTGCGCCACCATACCGGCGTTGACCAGCTGCGGGTAATCGGCAAAGACATCCAGCACCCGGTCGAAGCCGATCTCGTAGTCCGGCTCCCGGCGCGAGAACCAGAGGATGACCTTGGGCACTGTAATCTGCTCGAGAAGACGCACATAGCTGTCGACCCAGGCGCTGCGCGTCTCCTCCACCAGGCGCTTGAGACGCTGCTTGCCCACCGCGCGACACAGGCTGCGCAGGCTGGACTGCGCAATCGGCGAACGCCGCCACAGGTAGCGCGATTCGAGGATCGAGTCCCAGGCCACGTCGGCACCCATCTGCTTGCCGTCACTGCGCCGTGTCAGCAACTCCAAGCCGCCGCTGCTGAACAGGTGGTTGTCCTCGCTGCGGCCCGACATGATCTGGATGATTGCCAGGCGCCCGCGATTGACGTAATCGATGACCTCGGGCTGTCGCGCAAAGAAGCGCGGGCCGGCGCCACCGTAACCCAGGTTGAGCACCGGTTCCCCGAGTTGCTCGGCGATCAGGCGCGGGTAGGGAGAATCGCAGAAACAGCCGAGGGTCTGGGCCGCGCCGACACAGCTGATGTAGCCGCGCGAACTGCGATCAAACTCCTGCGGACCGCGAAACCACAAGCCGGTCCCGTCCAGGGTGTACATCTGGTAGTCGACGACTTCGATGTCACGCCGCTGATAATTTGAACAGTGTTCCTCTACCAACATACCGGCCTTCCTAGCATCTGTTCCAACTTTACCCGCTGCTCCTCGAATTGCGCCGTTAGCGCCTCGCGCAGCGCATCCGACATCGGCGGAATTGTCGACTGGTTCTTGCGTTCGACATACGCCGACACCTTGCGTCGCAGGCCACCGGGCACGGCCTTGCGCCCGAGCCGCTTGAGCAGGCTGTCCTCCCAGATCAGGTTGCGCAGCCAGCGCGAGCGCGGCGCCGCGCCCACCATGCCGCTGCTACTGCAATCGAACTCGAAGGGGTCGTTCACACCCAGGTGCTCCAGCACCTTGCCGCTGAGCAGTTTCGGGTCGGCCTGGAAATCCCCATAGTCGAACACCGCGATCTGCTCCGGCGCGAACGCCGCGAAATAACGCTCCAACTGGTCCGCGTACATACTGACACGTCGATAGTGCCAATCCCAGCCCCAGCCCTGGGCGATCCGCGCATCCTCTGCCGCCAGCGCAGCCTCGAAGGTGAGCGGCTCGAGCTGTGCCATGACATTCATGTGGTAGTGCGAGTACATGCGCTCGGCTGGATTGCGGATAATCACCACGATACGCGCATCGGGACAGAACCCGGCCAGGCGCGCGGGCACTTCGGGCTGGTACAGGTAGCGCACCGACGCCTCCCCGACAATGGATGCGGTGCCCGCCGCGTTGAACAGAGCCAGGTAGGCCTGCTCGGAAGTCGTCGAGTATTTCAACAGCCGCTCGAACAGCACGTCGCCATCTAGCGGGCCGTTACAGGACGGTGTCGAGTCCGGGGGAAAGGCGAAGAAGTTCGGCTCCTTGGGCTGCGACATGAACACGCTGGGGTGCTGGTCCAGGTAGCTGGCCAGGGAGGTCGTACCCGACTTTGCCGCGCCTACCAGGAAGAAATTGGGTTTGATCAGTGCGCTCACAGGCGGTATTCGCGAGCCGCTTCGGGCGCACTGGTGGGCGACAGCTGCCCCAGGTGGTCACGGCGCAGCAACACCTCCTCGAAGCGCCGCGTGGTGTGCGATTCCATCAGTCGCTGCGCGTCGTCCGCCGATATCGACCAGCGTTCGCCCTCGACAAACTGCGCCAGAGCCGCTGACATCGCCGCGTCGGTGGGTGGGACGGCGCGGCCCAGCCCGTATTCCTGGGTCATCCAGCCCACGCTGCCAAATTCCGAGGCCAGCACCGGGGTGCCCGCGTTCGCCGCATGCAGCAGGATCGAGGATATCCCCACGTGGTTCGGGTAGCCCGCCCACATCAGGTCGATGGCGTGACAGAAGTGCCGGAAATCCTGGTCGGAAACGAACTCGTCACGCACGATGATGCTGCCGTCATCCACCAGCTCGGCGTGCTCCTCCAGTGTTTGCCGCGCACTGGGCGAGACCAGCCCAAACAACAACAGTCGCGCCTTGCCGCGCAGGCCGCTGCCGGCAAAGCTGCGGATCAGCAACTCGGTGCCCTTGCGTACTCCGAGGTCGCCGATCGAACCAATCAGGCAGTCATCCGCCGACAAACCCAGTGCGGCGCGCGCCTGCTGCTTGTCGAGATTCGACTCCGGCTGGTCGAACGGGTGCGGAATTTCCGTGATGGAGCGCCCCAGAAACGAAAGCCGCGGCCCGGAGGCTCGCACCGCAAACGGGTCCACCGTGTAGATGCGACTGCTGGCGGCGAGATCGAGGGCGAGCATGTCCGCGAGCAGGTAGACACGCTCGCGTTTACCGCGCCCCGGGTAGGCCTGGAAAATATTGTGCAGGATCAGGTCGGACCCGGACAGTGCGCGCAACTGGCGGCGCAAGCGGCGGTTGCCAAGCAGGCCGTGGAGCAGGAAATCGGCGCTAGGCACGACCAGCTGATCGCATTCGCGGGTATCGAGAATAGCCTCCAGTGCCTCGGCTTCCTGCCGCCCCCCGGGTCGCTTCTGGTGGCAGATCGGTACATCCAGGCAATACTCGACGTCGACTCCCGGATGCAGGGTAGCGAGCTTCTCCACCGCCTGCGGCGTATTGCCCGCTTCGCGCCCCACGGTCATGCGCACGCTGTGACCGCGTCGCGCATAGGCATTGGCAGCATAACTGGCGAAACCGAGAAAATGCCCGACAAACTTGGGCTCGTAGACGATGACTCGCATGGCTGGGATTACCGGCTCGGGCTATCTGTGCGGGATGTCGAAGCGCGCTGGCATGCGCCGCGCCTGCCGGAGGCAGCACAGGCATCGACGAGCCAAACACCGTGTCGTTTTCAAATTCACCCTCCCCCCCGGAAGGTTGAAGCGCATCCCTTGACCTCGAGCGCGTCTCGCGCTGCCGGAAAATGTAGACACACCGGATTCTCCACAACATGAACGATAATTTCAGATCGCAGCGCGCTGAATGGCCTCTGTGGGCTATTGCTACAAATGCCGGGTTGATCGCGATTTTTGCACATTGTCCCAGCTGCTGCGCGAGCCTCGAACGCGGGTAGTCAGCGCCGGGAAAAATGTGTTGTGACCCTATAAATACAGGGCGTTAGCCCATGCGGGTAGCTTTGCGCCCCAGGCGCGAAAATTGATAGCCCGACCGGGCCAATTCGCCTGAGGCGGCGATGTTTTGCGCTGCGAAATCGGGTACAACAAAACCGTGAATTTCGGTTTGGCGAAATGGATTCGCAAACCGCAATCGTTGCCTTCCCGATCGCACAGCCGCGCTCGGGACCCCGGACCGGGGCCGGCAACCATCTGTCGGGCATTACCCGGCGCACATCCAGACATCGAACACCGGGCTATCGTCGCGAGCTGTTGCTTTTGCGGCGCTGGGGACTTTTTGACCTCGAATTTCGTACAGAAAGGACGGGATACAGGCATGAACCGCGCGCGCGCGAACGCACACGCCAGATACGCAACAGCAGGTCTCGAGCAGCGCCGCCCCCGGCGCGCAACTCGCGCGCGTGCCTGTGCTTGCCCCTGGCGCATCGCAATACACGGGGGCGCGCATGCCTGACACTATCCCCGCCAACAGCCTCGGCGTCGCCATCGTCAACTATCGCACGGCCGACCTGGTCTGCCGCTGCCTGGCCGCCCTGGCCGTGGAAAAATCCGCATGGCGTGATTTCCATGTGGTGATCGTGGACAACGCTTCCGCCGACGATTCCGTCGCCATCCTCGAACACCACATCGCACAGCAGCAGTGGCAGGACTGGGTCACAGTCATCGCCGCGCCGCGCAACGGCGGCTTCTCCTACGGCAACAACATCGCGTTTCGCCGCCTCGAGGCGCTGCACTGCGACTACATCTGGATGCTCAACCCGGATACGCTGCCGCTGCCGGGCGCGAGCAGTGCGCTGCGCGACCTGCTGCAGGGCAATGCGTGCGTCGGCATGGCTGGCAGCCGCCTCGAGGACGAGGACGGCACCGCCCAGGTCTCCGCGTTCAACTACCCGACCCCGCTGGGTGAACTGCTGACCAGCAGCCGCCTCGGCCTGCTCGCCGAACGCTTCCCGCAGGCGGTGGTAGCGCCACCGGTGGCCGCGCAGGCACACCGCAGCGACTGGCTGGCGGGCGCCTCCATCATGTTCCCTGTCAGCCTGCTGCGCGAGGTCGGCTACATGGACGAGCAGTACTTCCTGTACTTCGAGGAAGTCGACTACTGCCGCAGTGTCGCTGCCAGTGGCCGGGAAATCTGGTACTGCCCGGACAGCCGCGTTGTGCACATGGTCGGCGCCGCCACCGGCATTTCCGACGAGCGCAAGCAGGCGCCGCGTCGTCCACGCTACTGGTTCGATTCCCGCCGCCGCTACTACCGCAAGAACCACGGCCTGTTCGCCGCGGTCAGTGCAGACCTGCTGTGGCTGGCGGGCTACTCGTCCTGGCTGGTGCGCCGTACCCTGCAGCGCAAGCCGAACAACGATCCGCCGTATTTCCTGCGTGACTTCCTGCGCTTCTCCCTGTTCGGCGATCTGTGCGATCGCGCGGTGCGCCCATGAACAGCTGGGGCGACATGGTGGCGTGCATCAAGGAGGACTGGCGCGCACACGGCAGGGACTGGACCAAACCCGGTTTCCGCGCTGTCGCCGTGCACCGCTTCGGCAACTACCGCATGCAGGTGCGCTCGAAATGGCTGCGCGCGCCCCTGAGCGTGCTGTACCGCATGCTGTACCGGCGGGTGCGCAATGTCTACGGCATCGAACTGCCCTATTCCGTTCAACTCGGTCGCCGCGTGGTGTTCGAGCACCAGGGCGCAGTAGTGATTCACGGCGACTCGGTCATCGGCGACGAATGCATCCTGCGCCAGGGAGTGACCCTGGGCAACCGCCACCTGGAGAGTCCGCGCGAGGCACCGGTGCTGGGCGCCAGAGTGAACGTCGGCGCCGGCGCCAAGATTCTCGGCCAGTTGAGTATCGGCGACGATGCCTGCATCGGCGCCAACGCCGTAGTGCTGAGCGACGTCGAGCCGGGCCAGACGGTGGTGGGTATTCCGGCCCGTCCGGTGGCTGTGAGCCGGGCGGGGCAGGTAAAGCAGGTGGGGTGCGCATGATGCCACAGGCCTGTGCCCAACTTTCCACTCCGCCCCAGAGCGCGCCGCAACCCGCGGCAATCGGCGTGGTAGCCATAGGTCGCAACGAGGGTGAGCGCTTCCGCCGCTGCGTGGAGTCGCTGGCCGGCATCGACGCGCCGAAGGTGTATGTCGACTCAAGTTCCACCGACGACAGTGTCGAACTGGCGCAGCAAAACGGCCTCGAGGTCGTGGAACTCAACCTGTCCACGCCGTTCACCGCCGGGCGCGCGCGCAACGAGGGCTTTGCGCGCCTGCTGCAAATAGCGCCCGACACCGAGTACATCATTTTCCTGGACGGCGACTGCAGTATCGAGCCGGGCTGGGTCGAAACCGCCCTGGCCGCCTTCGCGCACGACCCGCAACTCGCCATCACCTGCGGCAGGCGCCGCGAACTGCACCCCGAGGCCAGCCTCTACAACCAGCTGTGCGACCTGGAGTGGGATACGCCGATAGGCGAGGCCGCCGCCTGCGGTGGCGACTTCATCGCTCGTCGCCAGGCCTTCGAGGCCGTCGGCGGTTTCGACCCGGCGGTCATCGCCGGCGAGGAACCGGAGATGTGTTTCCGCCTGCGCAGCGCGGGCTGGTCCATACAGCGGCTGGACCACGCCATGACCGCGCACGACGCCGACATGCATCGCTTTGGCCAGTATTGGCAGCGCTCGGTGCGCTGCGGCCACGCCTATGCCCAGGGCTTCGCCCTGCACGGCGCTTCCGATGAACGCTACTACCACCGGGAAATACGCAGCCTGCTGGCCTGGGGGCTGGGCATACCCCTGCTGGTTGTCGCGCTGGCATTCTGGCAACCGCTGCTCGCCGGCCTCCTGCTGCTGGCCTACCCGCTCATGTGGCTGAAGATCTACCGCAGCGAGCGCCGGCGCGCACCGCAATTCCCGCGCCGTGTGATCGCCTGCCACGCCCTGTTCCTGCTGCTGGGCAAGTTTGCCCAACTCGCCGGCGCGGCGAAATACCTGCGCACGCGCCTGCAGCGCGGCGAGTTCAGGATCATCGAGTACAAGTAACGCCATGAAACTCGCCTACCTCGTCAACCAGTATCCCAAGGCCAGCCACAGCTTCATCCGGCGGGAGATTCTCGCCCTCGAGTCACTGGGGCACAGCGTCTCGCGCTTCGCCCTGCGCTCGGATGCGGCCGACGTGGTGGATGCCCAGGACATCGCAGAGCGCGAGCGCACTCGCTACATACTCAGTGGCGGCCCCGGCCAGTTCGCGCGCAGCCTGTTCGCCTGCGTGCGCAGCGCGCCGCTGGCGACCCTCCGGGCTTTCATCGACGCCTGTCGCATCGGCTGGGGTTCGGAGCGCGGCGTCCTGCTGCACCTGGCATATTTCCTCGAGGCCGCGGTGCTGGTGCAGTGGTGTCGCGAGGCGGAGGTGGAGCATGTCCACGCCCACTTCGGCACCAACTCGACCACCATCGCCATGCTCGCGCGCACCATGGGCGGCTGCGCCTACAGCTTCACCGTGCATGGTCCCGAGGAATTCGACAAGGCGCAGTTCATCGCCCTGCCGGAGAAAATCCGCCAGTCCAGTTTCACCGTCGCCATCACCTCCTTCTGCCGCAGCCAGTTGTATCGACTGGTGGAACACACCCACTGGGACAAGATCAAGATCGTGCACTGCGGGCTGGACGAGGATTTCCTGCGCGCAACGCCACTGCGCGAAGCCGCCAACGACGAGGAACAGGTACCGGTACTCACCTGCGTCGGTCGCCTGTGCGAACAGAAGGGACAGCTGTTACTCATCGACGCCGTGCGCGAACTGGTCAGCGCCGGACACCAGTTCCGCCTGGTGCTGGCGGGCGATGGCCCGATGCGTCCCGAGATCGAACGTGCAATTGCCGAATACCAGTTGCAGGACGTCGTCGCCATTACCGGCTGGATCTCCTCTGCCCAGGTGAAAACCTGCATCGAACAATCCAAGGCGCTGGTTCTGCCCAGCTTCGCCGAGGGACTGCCGGTGGTGCTGATGGAGGCGATGGCGCTGGGCAAGCCGGTACTGACCACCTACATCGCCGGCATCCCCGAACTGGTCGAGGAAGGGCGCAGCGGCTGGCTGGTGCCCGCGGGCAGCCGGGAGCGCCTGCGCCAGGCCCTGGAAGCGGTGCTGGCAGCGCCGGACGAGCAGTGTTCACAGATGGGCGAGGTCGGTCGCAGCCGCGTGCTGGCCGATCACGATGCGCAGCGCGAGGCGCAAACCCTCGCAAGCTATTTGGAGGCCTACAAATGATAATCAACATTCTACTTGGCCTGTTCACTGCGTTGCTCGCAGCCTGGGTGGCTATTTTCGCGCTGCAGATTCTGGCTGCACTGCGCGCCTGTCAGCGCGGGGACTCGATCTCGCAACTGGCTGCGGAACCTACGGATGCAGACAAAAACGTACATTGCAGCTACGCGGTATTGATACCCGCTCACGACGAAGCCAAAGTCATCGGCGCCACCCTGGATGCGCTGAACGAATCCCTGGATAGCCGCGGACGCATCGTGGTAGTTGCGGACAACTGCAGCGACGCGACGGCGGCCATCGCACGCGCTGCCGGCGCAGAAGTCATCGAACGTTTCAACACTGATCTGCGCGGCAAGGGTTTTGCGCTCGACTGCGGACTACGTCATCTGGCCGCACAGGCACCGGACGTGGTCGTTGTGTTCGACGCTGACTGCCAGTTCGCCGCAGCTGCGGACCTGCCAGCACTGGCAGAGGCGGCACTGAACAGCGGACGCCCGGTTCAGGCCCACTATGCCATGCGCGTGCGCGGCGATGAGGGAACCACACGCAAGGTCGATCACTTCGCCTGGCGCATCAAGAATTTCCTCCGGCCACTGGGCATGCGCTACCTGGGCATGCCCTGCCAATTGATGGGGACGGGTATGGCGTTTCCCTGGTCGCAGATCGCCAACGCGCAGATCGCCTCGGATGACATCGTCGAAGACATGTCGCTGGGCCTGGCCCTGGCCATGCAGGGAACCGCGCCCCTGTTCCTGCCCTCGGCCACGGTATGCAGCGATTTCCCCGACCAGGCCAGCGCGCGCACCAGCCAGCGCTCGCGCTGGGAGCACGGCCACATGCAGACGATTCTTTTCGTTATTCCGCCACTGCTGGGCAAAGCACTGTTGCGGCGCAATGGCGCGGCGGCCGGACTGCTGGCGGACCTTTCGGTTCCGCCACTGACACTGCTGGTCCTGCTCGTAGCAGTGCATGGTTCATTGTCCGTGCTGGCAACGCTTCTCACCGGCTGGCTTGGATGGGCTGCATTTGCAGTGGCGATCTGGCTGGCACTTGGGTTGAGTTTGTCGCTCGCCTGGCACCGTGTGGCGCGTGAAATCATTGGCTTCCGCGACCTCCTGGGGATCGCAGAATACCTGTGCGGAAAACTGCAGATTTACGCCAGCTTCCTGTTTGGCCGGCAAAAAACCTGGGTGAGGACCGAGCGCTATCGACAAGCAGAGGATTGTTGAAACCCGGCTGCTGAACTTTCACAGCCTGGACATGGACGAGTCTGTGGCACAGGTGCGCTACCTGAGCCGCAGTCCCGGACTCGACATCGTCATCACGCCGAATATCGATCACATGGTGCGCCTGTCGAACGACACCGGCCTGCTGCGCAAAATCTACGCCAGCGCACAACTGTGCCTGTGCGACAGCCGCATCCTGCAGAAACTGCTACGCCTGAAAGGCAAGATCATTCCCACGGTCGTACCGGGCAGCACGCTGACGGCAAAGCTGTTTGACGACGAGTTTTCCGCCAATGACCGCTTGCTGATCATCGGCGGCGAAGACAGTACCATCGCCACCCTGCGCGGGATCTACTGCCACCTGAATATCGATCACTACAACCCTCCCATGGGCTTCATCAGGGACGAGCGGGAAATCCAGGCGGCGGTGGACTACACCGTGGCCAGCGGTGCGAGCTTCATCTTCCTCGCGGTGGGTTCGCCGCAGCAGGAGTTGCTGGCGCAGCGCCTACGCAGTAGCGAGGCAATCGACGGGGTGGCGCTGTGCGTCGGCGCTTCCATCCTGTTCCTGGTGGGTTCGGAGAAGCGCGCACCGCAGCTGATGCAGACCCTGCACCTGGAGTGGTTCTACCGCCTGATCCAGGACCCGATGCGACTGGGGCGGCGCTACCTGGGCAATGCGCTCGGACTGCCGCGGCTGTACCTGCGCATCTGAGTCCCGTATTGAGCCTCCTTTAGAGGGGCTTTCCCTTTCGACCGACGCTTCAAGCCTCCTACGCACCAGTCATCCGGGTGTCTGCCACCCCGCTCCCATACAGCACTCCCGCACAGCCATCGTCCGCGCCCAGCCGCGCGGCGGCATGTAGCGATTTTTCCGGCCAACGTGAACGACTAGATCAGGTGGTGGTACCCGGCAAGCGCACAAATAAAAACGCCGGCGCAAGGCCGGCGTTCTGGAAAACTGCTGAAGCTCAGGCCGCCTGGCGCTTCCTGAACATGGCGAACCCGGCCAGTACGGAGGCGAACAACCAGACCGCCGCCGGCAGCGGCACCGCGTCAACATCGATGTGGGTCTTGATCTTGGCCAGCAGGCAATCGCCGACGCACTGGATGCTCAGGATGTAATCCATCCCGGCCATCAGCGACGCGGTGAGGCTGTTCACCGAGGACGTAAACCAGGTCAGGGCGGTGGGGTCGCTGAAATTATTCACGGAATCGATGGCGGCTAGGCTGTAGACGATGTCGACAGATTCCCAGGCCAGGATGTCGAAGCCGAAGATATTCATGATCGTGGTCGAGGTATCGGCGCCGCCGTCGATGGTGATGCCGACGTAGTCACCGGGGCGCAGGTAGGAACTCTCAACTGACCAGAGATAGGTGCTATCGCCGGGAGACAGCGTCAGCATGGCATCCAGCGTTGCCGCCTGGCCGGGGGCCGCGAAGCCACACAGCGCGATGCTCAACAGCGCAGCGCGCACCAAAGACCGCCGTACACCGGCAATCACCCTGCAACCGCGCATTAAACTAGCAACCATTGTCCCTGCCTCATGTTT
This sequence comes from Mangrovimicrobium sediminis, assembly GCF_004745945.1. Taxonomy (GTDB): domain Bacteria; phylum Pseudomonadota; class Gammaproteobacteria; order Pseudomonadales; family Halieaceae; genus Mangrovimicrobium; species Mangrovimicrobium sediminis. Next base: position 139,902 of record NZ_SRLE01000006.1, read on the forward strand.
ACTCCATGCCTTACCTGCCAAGGTATCGTTCCACCCGCGGGCTCACAATGGCCCCTAAGGGCTAAAGCCATGCCCCTGGGGTCCACAAAAGCTAGTCATGGGCAACATTGAGCGAATGGCCGATGGGCAGGTAACGGTAGACCTGGCGCCGCACGGCAATAGCCCGCTCCTGCCAATCGCCTGCACAGCGGCAATCCCCTATGATACGGCTTCAATATGCCATCGCCTTGCCATGCAATCACCTCGCCATGCCAGTGCCTCGCCATTGACCCACCCTAGCCGGACCCGAAGATGACCCGAATGGATTCCGTTGGCTTGCGCTTCGTGATGTCGCTCGCACTCGCCGTGGCGCTCGCGGTGCTGTGCCGGGATGCGGTCGCGGTATGGGCGGAACGCATCGGCGAACCGCGCTACAGCCACGTCCCGCTGGTGCAGTTACTCGCGCTGTACCTGATCTGGATCCGCCGCGCCCATTTTGGCCCCGGCAATCCCGGTGCCTGGGTGGGCGTGGCCCTGGTGGCCGCCGCTTCCTGCGTGCTGCTGGTGGGTGTGGTCAGCGCCATCTGGTCGCTCATCCAGTACGGCCTGGTGCTGGTCCTGATCGGCTTTTTCTGGACCCTGTTCGGCGCGCGCGCGCGCATCGTCGCCATTCCCCTGCTGCTGCTGTTCATGACCGTCCCCCTGCCCTACATGCTCGACGTGCTGCTCTCCGGCCGCATGCAACTGCTCTCCTCCGACCTCGGTGCGCGCTTCCTGCGCGGGCTGGGCGTCACCGTCTTTCTGGAGGGCAATCTCATCGACCTGGGGTTCTACAAGCTGCAGGTGGTCGAGGCCTGCAGCGGCCTCAACTACATGTACCCGCTGATTGTCATCGGGCTGTTGATGGCATTCCTCTACCAGGCGCCGCTCGCCGCGCGCCTGATGCTGCTGGTCTCGACGATCCCGATCAGCATCCTGATGAACAGCCTGCGCATCGCCATCGTCGGCGTGCTGGTCAAGTACGTGGACAGCGAGGCCGCCGACGGCTTCCTGCACTATTTCGAGGGCTGGGTGATTTTTCTTTCCTGCGTGCTGCTGTTGTTGCTCGAGGTAAAGCTGTTCAACACGCTGCGCGGCGTGGAGGGCGGCGTCATGCGCTCGCTCAGCGCGCTGCCCGCCGTGCCGCCGCTGCCCGCGGCACAGGCGGGATGCCGGTTCAATCTCGCACCGGCGCTCGCCGCCACTGGCATCATTGCGGTCATGGCCGTTCTGTGTGTGATTTTCGTGCGCTCCGATGAACAGCCGCGCCCGCGTGTGGATTTCGTGTTGTTCCCCATGCACATCGATGGCTGGTCCGGCAGGCGCTTCCCGTTTGCCAATAACGAGGACGAAATGCTCGGGCTCAGCGACTACCTGCTCGCGGAGTACACCCGGGGCGACCAGGCGCTGGGCCTGTATATCGGCTACACCGCCTCGCAGCGCCGCGGCTTCGAACCGCACTCGCCCAAGGCCTGCCTGCCGGGCGCCGGCTGGGAGATCAGCGAGATGACCCTGGAGACCCTGCCCATGCCCGGCGGCGGCCAGTTGAAAGTGACCCGGCTGCTGATCGCCCACGGCCAGGAGCAGCAGATCGTCTACTACTGGTTCCGCCAGCGCGGGCAGGATTTGTCCAACGAGTACGCCATGAAGCTGGCCCTGCTGCGCGACTCGATCACGCGCAATCGCACCGACGGCGCCATCGTGCGCCTGCGCATGCCAGTGCAGGGGAGTGTTGCCAGCAGCGAGCGTGACCTGGTCGACTTCCTTGAACAGATGTACCCCTTGCTGCCACAGTACGTACCGGACTGAACAGGGGCTGCCGGGGACACGCTACAGAGCGCGGTGAAACCGGACACCGCGCTGTACACGCACAGAAAAGGAACGCCATGGACGCCGACAACGAGCGCGAGAGCGGGGACAACGTGGACTGGACCTCGCCCATCTGGTCGCGGGAGACGCCCACCCGTTTCTGGGACCCGGGGCGCAAGCTGCTCAAGTCCATCCGCGACTACCAGCGCATCCGCGACAACGGCGGTCCGTTGCGCCGGTTACGCAGCATCCTCTGCGTGCTACGCCACCGCTTCTGGAGCGCGGTCAGCGGCGCTGAAATCGACCTGTCCTGCAATATAGGCGGCGGCCTGCTGATCCCCCATCCCAATGGCATCGTCATCCACCCGGACTCCCGCGTGGGGATCAACTGCCTCATCTTCCAGCAGGTCACCCTGGCCGGTGGACCGCAGCTGGGCGACCATGTGGACATCGGCGCCGGCGCCAAGGTGCTGGGCAAGCTCCACATCGGGAACGACGTGCGCATCGGCGCCAACGCGGTGGTCACCCGCGACGTCGCCGACGGCCTGACCGTTGCCGGTATTCCGGCGCGGGTTATCGGCGAGTCCCCTGGCGACTGAGCAGCAATACCCACGGCAAATACCCACGACCAAAACCCACAACAAACCCGTCGATTGATCCGCTCAGGCGCGCGAAAAATGCGCGAGCAATTCCACGTGGGGCGTTTGCGGAAACAGGTCCAGCGGCTGCACCACTTCGGCGACAAAGCCCGCCTCCTGCATCACGCGTACGTCGCGGCAGAACGTGGCCAGGTCGCAGGACACGTACAGCACGTCGCGCAGGGCAGAGCGCGCACCGAACAGCGCCGGCGCCGCCTGCAGGCCATCGCGCGGCGGGTCCAGCAGCAACAGGCGGGCGTCGCCGTGGGCGCGCAGTAGCGGGCCATAGGCGTCGGCGGCGTAGAGGTCCTGTTGCACGACGGACACCCCCGGCAGGCCGAGCGCCGCCAGTGCGCTGGTCGCGGCGGCCACCGCCTCGACGGCGACGATGCTGTCGAACCCCGCCTGCGCCAGCACCCGGGTGAAGTTGCCCGAACCGGCGAACAGTTCCAGTGCCTTGCCGCCGCCGGCCAGAGGCGTCAGCCGCTCAGCGAGCCAGGCGCGCATGCGCGTATTCTGGGCATTGTTGCCCTGGCGAAAAGGCAGGCGCGCGTTTACCGACACGCCCAGTTCACCGTCGATATCGATACGCGTCCACTGCCCGCGCCGGGCCGGGCGCCACTGCTTCGCCGGCAGCGCTGCCCGCAACTCGGCCAGGTGGGCCGCCGTCGCGGCATCCAGCACGGGACAGGATTCGACATCCACCAGTTCGCGCCCGCCCTCGGCGAGAAAGCCGAGCCGGCGACCGTCGCTGCGCAACTGGGCGCGGTTGCGGTACCCCAGTTCGCTGTCGCTGGGGATGATCGGCTGTACGATGTCCTCGCCGATGCCCAACCGCGCCAGTTCAGCGACGACGCGCTGCTGCTTGGCCACGCATTGGGCGGGATATGCCACGAACTGCCAGGGGCAGCCACCGCAGTGCCGCGCGTCATTGCCGTGGTAGGCGCAGGGCGGCGTACGTCGCGGTGCGCCAGGCTGCTCGACAGCCAGCAACACGCCCCGGGCAAACCGGCTCTTTACCTCGGTGACGCGTACCTGGACCACCTCCCCCGGCCAGGCCCCGGGCACGAACACCACCTGGCCGCTGGGATGCTCGACAACCGCGTGGCCGCTGCCACCGAGGTCGCGCACTGACGCGGTAAATACCGCGCCCCTGACCAGCGTTGTCCGATCCATCCTGTATCTCCAGCAACATCGTGCTACGGCGAGACGGGCGTCTATGTCGGTCAGTGCTACTGCCCGCGCCGCCCGGCGAAAGCTCGCATTATCCCCAACCTGGCGGCCCGCGCCAGCCGTGCGCACAACGCGCTCCGGCAGCGCCGGGCGAAGCCCCGCAACCGCGGCTACCCACCCGGGTAACAGCCGGCCACCACCGGCAGGTTTATACTCGCTGCAAGATGAAGAAAATCCGAGTGTTACTGATCGCCGAAGCGGCCAACCCCGAGTGGGTGAGCGTACCGCTGGTAGGCTGGTCGCATGCGCGCGCACTGCTCGACGAGGTCGACGCCCACCTGGTCACCCAGGTGCGCAACAGCGACGCCATCGCGCGTGCCGGGCTGGTCGAGGGCGAGGACTTCACCGCCATCGACAGCGAGGTGGTCGCCGCGCCGATGCACCGGGTCATGTCCTTCATTCGCAAGGTCACCGGTCTCGGCTGGCAGTTCGACACCGCCATGCAGGCCATTCCCTACTACTACTTCGAACACCGCCTGTGGAAGCTGTTCGGCAAGCGCATCAAGGCTGGGGAGTGGGATGTGGTGCACCGCCTCACACCGCTCAGCCCGACCATTCCCAGCCGCCTCGCGGCGCGCTGCAAACGCGCCGGGGTGCCGTTCGTGTGGGGGCCGATCAATGGCGGTGTGCCCTGGCCGAAGGGCTTCGAGGACGTGCTGCGGCGCGAGGGCGAGTGGCTCACCTACGTGCGCAACGCCTACAAGCTCATGCCCGGCTACGCCAGCACCCAGCGCGACAGCGCGTGCATCGTCGCCGGCTCCATCGCCACCCAGTCGCAGCTTGCCCCTGAAGCGCGCGAGCGCTCGGTCTATATTCCCGAAAACGCCATCGACGAGGCGCGCTTCGGCACGCCGCGCAGCGGCCCGGTGAGCTCGCCGCTGTCGGTCGCCTTCGTCGGCCGCTTCGTCCCCTACAAGGGCCTGGACATGCTGATCGAGGCCAGCGCCGACCTGGTCCGGGCCGGCAAACTCAAGCTCGACCTGATCGGCGATGGTCCCGAGCGACCTGCGGTCCTGGCACAGATCGAGGCACTGGGGCTGGGCGACGGTATCGCCGCCGAGGGCTGGGTGGAGCACCGCGATCTGCAGGCGCGGCTGCTGCGTTCAGACGTGCTGGGCTTTCCCAGCGTGCGCGAGTTCGGCGGCGGCGTGGTGCTGGAGGCCATGTCGCTGGGACTGGTGCCGGTGGTCGCGGATTACGCCGGCCCGGCGGAGCTGGTCACCGAATCCACCGGTTTCAAGATTCCCTTCGAGAGCCGCGAACAACTGGTGGCGGGGACGCGGGCCGCGCTGGAGCATCTGGTCGCGCACCCGGAGCAGATCCGCCCGATGGGCGAACAGGCCCGCAACCGGGTGCTGGAAAAATTCACCTGGCCGGCCAAGGCGCGGCAGATGGTGGAGGTTTACCGCTGGGTCACCGGCCAGGGAGAACGACCGGATGTCGGCACGCCCTTCGCCAACTGAGCCGGCCGCACAACGCCGCTAGCCGACGTTGTGGTAGACCTTCTGCACATCCTCGACGTCGTTGAGCATGTCCAGAAACTTCTCGAACATCGGCTCGTCGTCGGCGGGTATCGGCGCGGTATCCTTGGGCACGAACTGGATCTCCTCCACCTCGAACTCGATCTCGCCGAAGGCATCGTTGAGCGCCGTGCGCACTCGGGCGAATTCGGTGGCCGGGGCGAACACGGTGATGTTGCCGTCCTCACACTCGATGTCGTCCACTTCCACGTCCGCCAGCATCAGCGCCTCCAGCACAGCCTCGTCGTCCTCTCCCGGGAAGACGAAAATGGCACAGTGATCGAAGGAGTGGCTGACGCTGCCCGGCGTGCCCAGCTTGCACTTGGTCTTGGTGAAGCACTGGCGCACGTCGCCGATGGTGCGGTTGGGGTTGTCGGTGAGGCAGTCGACGATCACCATGCAGCCGCCGGGGCCGAACCCCTCGTAGCGGGCGGCGGCGAAATCCTCGCCGGCGCTGCCCTGGGCCTTGTCGATGGCCTTGTCGATCACGTGGGTGGGCACCTGGTCGCGCTTGGCGCGCTCGATGGCACTGCGCAGGGCCAGGTTGCCGGCGGGGTCGACCCCGCCCTGTTTCGCCGTCACGTAGATGACACGCGCGTGCTTGCTGTAGACTCGGGCCTTCTGGTCCGAGGTCTTGGCCATGGAGACCTTGCGGTTCTGGTATGCTCTGCCCATAACGATTGCCGATCCGAAAAGCGCGGATTTTACCCCAGTCGCCGCCGCGCCAGCCACTGTGGCGGAGGTCCTGCGGCGCGACACAACTCACCAAGGGCCCGCCAGGATCCGAATGCCCCCCAGGGGGATGCACGGAGTGTTAATAAAAATACACCTGCTGTCATATCCTTGGGGGTAATTTCCCTTTAAATTATGGGCGTTTAACCTCCAGTTGAGCAGGCTCGCGCCCGCTGGAAACCCAAGCCCGCTGGAAACAAGAGAAGACCGGTAAACGATGAAAGCGCTTAGTGAAATGACTGTCACTGATCCGGGCATTGCCCAGGATCCCTACGAATACTACGCCCGGCTGCGCAGCGAAGACCCCGTCCACTGGGACGAGCAACTCGGCGCATGGCTGGTGACCCGCTACGACGATATCGTCGCCACGGCGCGCAATACGGTGGTGTTTTCGGACGAGATGCGGGTGTCAGACAAGGTGCGCTCGCCCTACCAGGACGAGGCCAACGCCTACATCGAGAGCAAGGGTTTCTACCTGCTGGACCCGTCGGACAGCTTCAAGGTCGACGGCGACCTGCACAAGCGCCGCCGCAAGCTGGTCTCCCACGCCTTTACCGCGCACGCGGTGGCGGCCATGGCCGACCGCGTGGCCGAACTGTGCCGCGAGCAGATGGCCACCTTCGCCGACGGCGGCGAAGTCGACCTGCTCAAGTCCTACGCCGTCCCGGTTCCGCTCAACGTGATCTGCGACGCCCTGGGCCTGCCCCTGGACCGCACCGCAGAAGTCAGCCGTGCCGCCTACTCCATGGTCGCCCGCGCCGGCGCCGGGGCCAACCGCGAGGAGGCCTTCCAGCACGCCGACAACGTCATGCAGCTGCAGCAGTTCGCGCGCGAGGCCATCGAGGAGCGCCGCAAGGAGCACCGCGGTGACCTGATCTCCCAGGTGGTGCACTCCGGCGCAGACCTGCCCCCCGAGGAGCAGCTGACCGAGAAGGAGCTGATCTCCATCGTCTCGGTATCCATCGCCGGCGGCGTGGATACCACCCGCAACACCATCGCCTACGCCCTGTACACCCTGGCCACCCGCCCCGAGCTGTTCAAGCGGCTGCAGGAGTCCGAGAACCAGGAGAAGGATATCGCCGCGTTCTGTGAAGAGACCCTGCGCTTCTACACCCCGGTGCCGGCACTGCCGCGGGTGGCGACAGAAGATACCGAGATCGGCGGCAAGGCGATCGCCAGGGATTCACTGGTGTTCCTGTGCTGGGCCTCGGGCAACCGCGACCCGGAGCGGTTCGAGAATCCCGACGTGTTCGACATCGACCGCACCACCTCGGCGCAGCACCTGGCCTTCGGCACCGGCGTACACCTGTGCCTGGGCGCCATGCTGGCGCGCAACGAGGTCAAGGCTGCCATCCGGCAGTTTGTGAATTCGGTGGAGTCGGTGGAACTCGCCGTCGCCGAGGACGACCTTGATTACAGCGAGAGCCTGGTCATCCTGCGCGGCCTGAAGAGCCTGCCGGTACGGCTGAAGATGAAGGCCGCCTGATGATGAAGGCCGGCTGAGATACCCGTGCCCGGGCTGTCAGTGTAGCGACAGCCCGGAACCCGGTTGCAGCCCGGCACTCGCCCCGCCAGCCTGGGCCAGGTTCGCCAGGATGTAGCGATTCCTGCCACTTTTCTTGGCCTCGTAGAGGCCGCTGTCGGCGGCCATCAGCAGGGCCTGCTTGTCCATGTTCATCTCTGGAACAACACAGGCCACGCCGATCGAACAACTCAGCGGTATTTTCTGGCCGTGCCATGTCGGGCTGGTCTGGCCGATGCGCTGCACCAGGCTCTGCGCCACTCGCGCGGCTGAGTCGTAGCTGGTGTCGGGCAGCATGGCCACGAACTCCTCGCCGCCGTAGCGCGCCACCACGTCGGTCACCCGCCGCACCTCCGTCTTCAGCACCGCCGCCACCTTGCGCAGGCACTCGTCCCCGGCCACGTGCCCGTAGGTATCGTTGATCTGCTTGAAGTGATCGAGGTCGATCATCAGGATACTGAGCGCGAGCTGGCTGCGCTGGCAGCGCTTCCACTCCTCCTCGAACCGCTCGTCGAAGTGCATGCGGTTGCTCAGCCCGGTCAGACGGTCGGTAATGCTGAGTTGCTCCAGTTGCTGTGCCCGTTCCTCGGCGATGTTGTGGTTCTTCACCGACTCCCAGTAGTCGTTGCGCGTGATCCGCGAGGCCTCCAGCACGTACACCACCGAGAACAGGGCCAGTGCCGCGAGGAGCACATTTTCCTCGCTGTCGCTGGCGAACATCACCAGTAGCGAGGGCAGGAAAATAAGCAGGGGGTAGGCGATGCCGACGGGACGCGAAATACTCAGCACCGCAGTGCCGCCAATCGCGAACGCGGCGAGAACGATCATGTACAGGTAATGCAATTCGGGGAAGTAGCCGCTCGATGAGATCCACGCCGAAGTCACCCCCCAGTGCAGCGCACCCACCAGCAGCAGCGCCACCAGCACCCGGTGCAGCCTGTCGGATTCAGCTGCGTCGTCGCTCTTCAGGGTTTTAAGGTAGTTCGACAGGCGCAGCAGCGACAGCGCGACAAAGATTGCAGTGTTGCCATAGAAGAACACCGGCGACGACTGGTGTACACCGCCCCACAGGGCAGAGATCAGCCACACCGCCAGGTACATACCCATACCGCTGCGCGCCCGCATGGCAAAATCCAGGTGAAACTGCCGTTTCAGTTCCGGATGCTTGTCCAGCGCGTTGCTGGTTCCAGTGTAGGTCAGCTTCATTCGATCTCTGGCATCATGCCGTATTCAATCGGGTCGTCACCGCTGGCGACCGCATCCCGCACCGGGATGTCAGCCACGTTTGGCTCAGGCAGATTCCAGGGCCGGGACCCGCCAGCGCGTGACGTATCCGTACACCACCCGCGCATCAATCGTACCCATCAAGCCGGTCGAACCCTGACCGAGCATACGGGATCCGGAGCCACCGCACCGGATATCTACCCGTAGTAGTACTATCGGAAAAAAAGCGGCCGACTTCAGCTAACCTCGAGAAATTATGTGACGCGCGTCTCGTCCGATGCCGGGCAATGTGCCGAATCAGGCAGTGTGTCACAACCCGGGGACCAGCTCACCCGCCTGCTCTCGCCAACAGTGTAGACCGTGCCAGATCTGCCCGACCGATTCGCGGGTCGCGAAGCGCGTTGGCGCAGGTATGGTCGCCGCATCTAACGGGCCTCACTACGCCGCTTCGCCCCACTCACTCAGGCATCGACCGGCTTGCGCGCGAGCAGCGCCTTGATCGCGGGCAACTCGAAATGCCGCTTGGCCGTGATTGCGTAAAAACTCTCAACCACATTGTCCAGCACGGCATAGCGCTCCAGGGCGCCGTTGCCCAGTTCGTCCTGCACGACCACCTCCGGCACCACGGCGACGCCGCCGGAGTCCCGGGCCAGCAGGCGCAACATCGCCATATCGTCCACTTCCGCAACGATTTTCGGTTCGATACCCAGTTCTTCGCACACCAGGTCGAACTGGCTGCGGATCTCGCTGCTGGTGCCCGGCAGCAGCAGTTCCGCCTCCGCGAGGTCCTCGGGAAAACGAAATGCCGCGGCGACGGGCCCGGGGGGGCCGACCAGGCAGACACTTTGCTGGGCGATGCGCTGGCACCGCCAGGGTGTGACCGCCTCCGACGCCACCGGGCGGTTGGACAGGATCAGGTCCAACTTGTGGACCTTCAGTTGCTCCAGCAACTCCTCGAGGCTGGCGGACTTGATCTCCAGCTTCACCCCGTCCTGGCCGATCACCGGCTTCAGGAAGTTCTCCTGGAAATTCCGCGACAGCGTGGCGACCGCGCCGATGCGCAGACGCTGCACCCGCTGCAGTTCTCCGCTTTCCACCAGGGCCAGCATCTCGCTGCCGAGGTTGAAGATGCTCTCGGCATATTCGAGGACCAGGTGACCCACCTCCGTGAGGCGCAGCACACGCCCGTCGCGGGTGAACAACTCGTGTCCCAGTTGCTCCTCGAGCAGCCGGATCTGCGTTGAAAGCGCCGACTGGGAGACGTGGAGCTGGCCGGCGGCCCGGGTCAGGTGGCCCTCCTTGGCGACCGTCCAGAAGTAAAACAGGTGGCGGAAGTTAAGATTGCGCACGCAATTATTCTCTTCTAAAGAACGTTATATTCCAAACCATATATTTTACAAAATACCGACCACACAGCAAGATCTCCGCGACTCCCGGTCACAGCAACACCAACCTGACACCCCCTGCGGAGACTTTATGCCAGACCCTTTTAGCGCATGGTCACTACCCTTGCTGTACTGCCTCGGCCTGCTGGCCGCATTCGGCCCCACGCAAAACCAGTGGCAGGTGGCCAGGACCACGGCGGGGCTGGCACTCCTGGCAACGATGATTGCTGTTGTCGGCAGCGCCATTGGCGCACAGTTCTATCCTTCCGAGCGCGACCGGCTGGCACTGACCCTCGCCCTGCTGGTGGCGTTACTGGGCTGGGTGATCGTGAACTATGCGGCGCGCTACCTGCAGGGGGAGCCCGAGCAGACGCGCTTCATCCGGGCCATGCTGTTCACCATCGCATGCGTCAGCCTGCTGGTGGTGAGTCGTCACCTGGCGGTGATCGTACTGGCCTGGAGCGGCACCAGTGTCGGCCTGCATTTCCTGCTCACCTACTACCGCGAGCGCAAGGCCGCGCAGATCGTGGCGCACAAGAAATTCATCGCCAGCCGCCTGGCCGACCTGTGCCTGCTGGTAGCCCTGGTGCTGGTCTGGAGCAGCGCCGGCACCCTGACCCTGGACGGCCTGGCCGCCCACCTCGGCAGCACCCCGGGGTTGAGCGCCGCGATGCACTGGGCGGCGGCGCTGTTTGCACTGGCGGCCATTCTCAGGTCTGCCCAGTTGCCCCTGCACGGCTGGCTGATACAGGTCATGGAGGCGCCGACGCCGGTGTCCGCCCTGCTGCACGCGGGCGTGGTGAACATCGGCGGCTTTGTCCTCATTCGCCTGTCCGACCTGGTCTCCGCCGCGCCTGTTGCCCAGGCGATGCTGGTGATCGCCGGCAGCCTCACCGCCCTGCTGGCCGGCCTGGTGATGATGACGCGGATCTCGATCAAGGTGCGCCTGGCGTGGTCCACCTGTGCCCAGATGGGCTTCATGCTGATGGAAGTCGGGCTGGGCATGTATGAACTGGCGCTGCTGCACCTGGTCGCGCATTCGCTGTACAAGGCATACGCCTTCCTGAATGCGGGGGAGACCGTGGCCGAATCCCGGAGCAATGATTTCGTGACACCTGTCCAAAAACGCCGCTCGTTGCTGTGGTATCCCACCGCGCTTATCGCCAGCGCAGCGCTGGTGGCCGGCTCGGCGAGCGCCTGGCAGTACCTGGTGCCCGGTTTCCACCTGCCCCTGGCCGCGTCGTTGATCGTGGCCCTGGGACTGGCACCCCTGCTGTGGTTCGAGCAGGACGCCTCACCTGTGCAGATCGCTCGCGGCGTACTCGGGGTTATCGGCCTCTCGCAACTGTATGCGCTCTGGCATCTGCTGTTCGCCGATCTCGCCCCGGCGGCAGTGGCAGGCGCCGGCTGGATGGTCACCTGGGCTGTCGCCAGCATCGGCCTGCTGTACGGCCTGCAGGTATGGCTGCGCCTTTACCCCCAGGGGCGGGTGTCCAGCGCCCTGTACCCCTGGGCCTACTGCGGCTTCTACCTCGATGAAACCTTCACCCGGCTGACCTTCCGGCTGTGGCCGGCCCGACTGCAGCCGCTGCGGGCGAGCAGCCCGGGCAACCCTCACCCCACTGAACTCGGAGAGATGCCATGAACGCACCGGCGACCCGCGCAATTATCGACACGCAAAGCGTACTCGAGGCCATCGATGCGGCCTGCGAGCGCATCGCACCCACCTGGCCGCTGGATCGCATGATTGCCGTCAGCCCCTACTGGGAACGCATCGACCAACCGTTCGACCAGGCCTGCAACGCCCTGGAAAAAATCGCCGGCTCCAGCCTGACCATGCCGCTGGCCTACTACCGGGAGCAGCTGGAGCGCGGCCATATCACGAAAAAAGACCTGAAAAAGGCCGTACGGGAAAGCCGCTCGTCACTGACCGTGCGCGATTTGCTCGGTGCGCTGCACGCTGCACCGCCAGCGCCGGTGCACGCGCCCTTGCTGAGCAGTATTCTCGACGCCGAGCGGGACCTGCACCACGAGCCCGCATGGTGCGACACCATCACCCACCAGGTCGCACAGTTCTGCGCCGCCTACTTCGACCGCGACCAGGCGGACTGGCATCCTGGGCGCGAGCGCCCGCTCTACGCCAGTTGGCGCGACAGCCTGACCCGGGATCACAGCGTGTCGCTGCTGATGAAAAACCCGCGCATCGCCGCCAGGGCAAGGACGCTGCAGGACACTCCCGAGGCACAGGTGGAGGCCGCGCTCCTGCAGTTGGGCGTGGCCCCGCAGCAGTGGCAGCAGTATCTGCAGAGCGTGATCATGCGGCTCAGCGGCTGGGCGGCATGGTGCGCGTACCAGCGTTGGCAGGCCCGACTGGCGGGCGGCGACGACCACACCCTGGTCGACCTGCTGGCCATCCGCCTGGGCTGGGAATGCCTGGTCGACGACGGCGAACGCGAACCCGGATCGGTCTGGCATCGCTGGCAGCGGGCCTGGAACGACCACTTCCATGACACCGGGGAGAACAACCTGCAGGTGCGCCTGCTGTGGCAACGCGCGCAAGAAATCAGCTACCAGGACCGGCTTTTCCAGCAGCTCGGGAACGCGGTGACTGCTCCCGCGACGGCGAGTACGCAGGTACAGGCGGTGTTTTGTATCGATGTGCGCTCGGAGGTGATCCGCCGCCACCTGGAAGCCCAGTCCGGCGGCATCCAGACGCTCGGCTTTGCCGGCTTCTTCGGCCTGCCCATCGCCTATGCGCCGCTGGGCACCCAGGCTTCCAGACCCCAGCTGCCCGGGCTGCTGGCACCGGCCCTGCACATTTCGGAAAGCAGCGGTGACCCCGGCATCGACCAACAAGTTGTGAAAGCGCGACAGGCTCATCTGCAACGCCAGGCCGGCTGGCGGCCTTTCCGGTCCCTGCCCGCGTCGGCCTTCACCCTGGTGGAGACACTGGGGCTGGGCTATGCCGCCAAGTTGATAAAAGACAGTTTACCGGGCACCGCCGGGCGCACTGCCAGTGATACACCACAGCTTGGTGCGGCCGACACCGGCCGGCTGCGTCCCAGCCTGAAGACCGCCCTGGGCGACAACGTGGCTGAACAGGCTGAGATGGCGTCCCGGGTGCTGGACAACATGGGCCTGTCCGGCAACCTGGCGCCGCTGGTGCTGTTGGTCGGGCACGGCAGCCAGACCCGCAACAACCCGCAGCGCGCCGGCCTGGACTGCGGCGCCTGCTGTGGACAGGCCGGTGACATCAATGCCCGTGCCCTGGCGGACCTGCTCAACGACAGCGCAGTGCGTGCCGAACTGGCCGGGAACGGCAGGTCCATTCCCGACACAACCTGGTTTGTGGCCGGCCTGCACAACACCACTACCGATGACATCGAACTGTTCGACACCGGGCTGGCTCCGGCCTGCCACACCGAGGCCCTGGCACAGCTGCGACAGCAGCTGCGTGCCGCCGGCTGCGCCGCGCGCAGGGAACGCGCGCCATCGCTCGGGCTGCAACAGCTGGCGGATCACCCCAGCAAGCTGGAAAAGGCGGTACGGCGCCTGGCCAACGACTGGGCACAAACCCGCCCCGAGTGGGGGCTGGCCAACAACGCCGCATTTATCGTTGCGCCGAGGTCGCGCACCCGCGATGTCGACCTCGGCGGGCGCAGCTTCCTGCATGACTACGATCCTCGCCGCGACCCCGACGGCCGCCTGCTGGAGCAGATCATGACCGCACCCATGATTGTCACCCACTGGATCAACATGCAGTACTACGCTTCCACCGTGGACAACCGGCGCTACGGCAGCGGCAACAAGATCCTGCACAACGTGGTCGGCGGGCGTATCGGGGTGTTCGAAGGCAATGGCGGCGACCTGCGTATCGGCCTCGCCCGGCAGTCGGTTCACGACGGCTCGGACTGGCGGCATGAGCCGCTGCGCCTGACCGTGGTCATCGAGGCCCCCCGCCACCTGATCGAACAGGTCATCGACAGCCACGAAATGGTCAGGAACCTGCTCGATCACCAGTGGCTGCACCTGGCCCGGATCGATGACCAGGGCATCGAATGCTACCGCCAGGGCCTGTGGCAAACCTGGACCTGGTAAGAATTAATAACCCGCGTATTTTTGGAGACACGCACCATGCAACAGAAAAAAATTGCGATCATCATGGGGTCGCAATCGGACTGGCCGGTCATGCGCCATGCGACGACAGTGCTGGATGAATTCGGTATCGGCTACGACACGGCAGTGGTTTCAGCGCACCGGACCCCGGATCGGTTGTATGAATTTGCCGGCAAGGCTGCCGACCACTACGCCGCCATCATCGCAGGCGCCGGCGGTGCCGCGCACCTGCCGGGCATGACCGCCGCGATGACCTGTGTGCCGGTCATCGCCGTCCCGGTACCGAGCAAGGCGCTCAATGGTATCGACAGCCTGTTGTCCATCGTACAGATGCCGCGGGGCGTTGCCGTGTGCACCCAGGCTATCGGCGAGCCGGGCGCCTACAATGCCGGACTGGTGGCGGTACAGATACTGGCGACCAGCGACCCGCAACTGCAGTCCCGGCTCAACGCCTGGCGGGCGCAGCAGACCAGCAGTGTGCCGGACGAGGTGGAATGATGCATATCGCGATCGTCGGCTGTGGCCAGCTCTCGCGCATGCTGGCCCTGGCGGGGCTGCCCCTGGGCTTCACCTTCAGTTTCATCGCGGCGCCGCGGGAGGATACGCGCTGTGTGACAGGCCTTGGCACCACCGCCACGTGGCAGCCGGGTCAACCGGTCGGACACCTGTACCAGGCACTGGGCCAACCGGACTGTGTCACGGTAGAAAAGGAACAGGTCGACGCCGGGCTACTGACACAGTTGCAACACTACTGCCCGGTGTTGCCGAATCCCGAGGCTGTTGCCACCTGCGGCCATCGCTGGCGGGAGCGGCAGCTGCTGGTGCGCCTGGGCATTCCCTGCGCCGCGCACCGCTACGACACGCCCGCCAGCCAGTGCGTCGCCAGCCTGTCACTGCCGCTGGTGGCGAAGTCCTGCCGCGATGGCTACGACGGCAAGAACCAGTGGCGTCTCGACACGCCGGAGGACGTGGCGTCCTTCGACCGGCAGCAGCTGTATCGTGACTGCATCATCGAGCAGCGGATTCCCTTCGAGCGGGAACTGTCACAGGTCTCGGTGCGCAGCCGGACCGGGCGCATCTGCCACTACCCGCTGACCGACAACCACCACGAGAATGGCATTCTGGTGCAGTCGGTAGCCCCCGCTGTGGATGTCCCTGCAACCATCGCCTCGCAGGCACAGGACATGATCAGCCGGATCATGGAAGCGCTGGACTACGTGGGAGTGATGGCGATGGAATGCTTCCTGGTGTCGGGCGAACTACTCGTCAACGAGTTGGCGCCCCGCGTACACAACAGCGGTCACTGGACGCAATCGGGCAGTGCCACCAGCCAGTTCGAGAACCATGTACGCGCCATTGCCGGCCTGGAACTCGGCGGCACCGATATGCACGGCGTTTGCGGCATGCTCAACCTGATCGGCACACAGCGACCGCCGGTGGACCTGCTGTCGGCCAGCACCACCCTGCACTGGTACGGCAAGACCGTGCGACCGGCGCGCAAGCTGGGGCATGTGAATTTCCGGGCGCGCAGCCACCCGGAGCTGGTGCAGGAGATAGGCCGGTTTCAGCAGTCCTGCACGCGGGTGCAACCGGCGTGAGGCTGACATCACCGACCAGGACAGGCAGAAGCTTTGACTGCGGGCGAGAATAAACCCTGCGTTCACGGCCGGTGGGAGCGTCCGTGTCGTACGCGCTTCTCCCGGCCTTCTCTTGTTACAGCTATGGCAACATCCGCGCTGGAGGCAGCAAGTGTCCCCCACGGGGAGGGAATAGCCTGCGTCAATTACCGCAAAATTTGTCGAAGGCCTCTATCGTATTCTCAAATTGCTCTTTTTTGGCCAGTTCCCAGGGCCTTTCGCATTTATTGGTTTTTGCACACCAGAGATACCCCGCGCTGGCGATACAACCGTGAGCGTCCCGGTCGCCGCCCAGCAACTGCTTCTGGTTGACCGCCATCTCACCCCGGTGCACAACGCCATACACGGGAATGTCCTTGATCGTCATCGGCTCAACCTTGAAAGGGTCATGTTCGAGGATCGTGAAATTCGCGACCTTCCCCGCCTTGATGGAGCCGATCTCACGCTCCTGGTTGAGCGTGCGCGCGGCGTTGATCGTGATTCCTTGCATCGCCGAAAACACGTCCAGGCGCTGGTCCTGGGAGAACCTGCTGCCTTCACTGGTCACGCGGTTTACCGCGGTCCAGGCCAGGGTCAGCGGTTCTGCCGGTGCCATGGCGAAGTCGGAGTGAAAGGAGACCGGAACACCCCGTGATGTCAGGGCCTTGATGGGCACCAGGTTTTCCGCCCGTTCCCGGCCCAGCCCGACCGCCGCATACTTGTCCGCCAGCGCCCAGAGATAGTAAGGATTGACGGAGGCCTCGATACCCAGGTCGCTCGCCTGCTGCGCGATAGCGTCATCGAAATAGCCCATGTGATGCAGGGTGAAGCGGTGGTCGTCGCGGGGATTCCGCTTCTGGTCTTCACGGTTGAAGTCGATGACCTGCTGGATACCCTTGTCACCATTGGCGTGGACGTGGATTTTGTAGCCCCTGTCCCAGTAAAAACTCTGTTGCTGCTGGAGAAGATCGAGCGGCGTCATCCACTCCCCTGCGAACTCGTCACTCGTATACGACGCCTTCATTTCCATGGCCAGCGAGTAGATCGCGCCATCCGCAAACAGCTTTACCTGCCCGGGCAGGAAGAAAATATTCTGGGTATCGTACTTCTGCGGCAGCTCGCGCATCATCTGCTCGGCTTTTTCGTTGCTGTTGCCCGACATGCCATACAGTTGCGTGCCGTTGGGAATCAGGTAGGTGTCATAGGGCGGGTTCTTGTCCATTTCAGTTTTCAACAAGCCGTACTCCATCGCGAAATCCGCACTTGGAAAACCCGGCTCGCAGATCGTCGTGATGCCGTTGCGCAGCATCAACCGGGTCATCATGGAGAGCCCCTGTTTGTAGGTCTCGGGGTTGAGCAGGAACGGCCCGATCTTGGGCACCAGTGCCAGCCAGCCACCCTCGAAAAAGTGGCCGCGCTCCCAATCGACCTGCGGATTGTCTGCATAATCTGCCTGGTCGAGTTTGAACAGGTCGATAGCGGCATCGTTGAGGTAAATCTCGTGGAAAGACCGGTGAATGACGCCGACGGGCTTGTCCGGGGCCAACTGGTTGAGCATCTCCCTGCCCAGCGGCCCATGCCACAACGGGTGATAGCCCCAGACAAAATGCATTTCCCCCGCCCTGGCACGCTCGTCGATGGATGCCTTCAGGCGTGTCTTAAACGCTTCGGGGTCTTTGGCCGCCCGGGCGATGCCATCTGGCTTGTTCCAGTCGTGGGGGGCGATGGTGTCGTTGGGCAACATGACCGCCGCGATGGAGGGGTGCAGGTGCGGCTCGATAAACCCGGGCATCAGGGTCTTGCCCTCAAGGTCGACCGCTTTGGCCTCGCCGTCGAATTTCGCCAGGGCGCCGGCTTTCTCGCCGACATAGACGATACGGCCCGCCTTCTCTACGACCGCCTCGGCGTACTCGGCGCTATCGCCCTCCATGGTGATGATATTGCCGCCATGGTAGATCGTGTGGCTGGGCAGGTTGGCCTGTTCACCCGACACGCTGGCGCACATCGCTAAACCGAGGATTCCGGTTGTCAGGATCGCTGTTCTTTTCATGGTGTCGCAGCCCTCCGATGTCACAGGTATGCAGCATCCGGCTTGTTCGCATACCCTGTGGACCCAGTCGTCGATTTTGCGCACTGTCAGCACAGCTATCGTCCAGTACCGCCAGCGAGTCTTGCGGAAACGCTACCCGAGTACTGCGGGGCGCGTTCGCTCGCGGAAAACCCTTGGCACGCCTTTCAGGGAGGCCAGCGCGCCAGGGACAGGATTCGTGAACAACAGTGCGACGTGATTTCTGTCGTTGCTACGAAGTGCTTTCAGTCTTGCACAGAAACCCCACTTTTCAAGTGGACACACGCCTACGGAAGACGAGCGACAGGGAAGCACACCACGGGTCTGTATCGCCGAGGCCGGGGCCGCGGAAGGACTGGCGGAAATTCTGCGCAGGGCCGCGCCCCAGGGAGGCCGCAATTTCCGCAGCAGATGGTCGCTGGTGAAACCTACGCGGGCAGCCTGAACCCCAGTTCCGCCAGGGCGGCGTCCATACGCCTGCGCTGTACCGGATCGCGGATCGGGAACGAACGGAAGAAGTCGTCGGACGTGACCTGCGGCATCCGCCGCCGGACATCCTCGACCCAGGCCCGCGCCCTGCCGTCCTGCCCGGCGAGATGGCAGGCCACCGCCGCAATCATGGCGATCAATACATGGGCGCCGGGGGCGCGGGCGCCGCGGTCCGCCCAGTCCGCGGCTTCCTGGTCCTGCCCGAGGGTGATGTGGGTCAGGCCGCGCGCCGACAGCATGGCGTAGTAGAGCGGGTCGAGCGGACTCAGTCGCATCGAGAGGTCCAGGTTTGCGATGGCGTCGGGGGCTGCGCCGGCCATGGACTCGGTCCAGGCTTTGGCATAGAGGCCCTGGGCGTAGTTCGGGCACAGCGAGGTGGCGCGCTCCAGCCAGGCGTGGGCCCGCTCCAGGTCGGACTCCAGCCAGTAGGTGCGACCCATGGTGAAGTTGACGAAGGGATCCAGCGGATCGAGATCCACACCCCGTTGCGCGCAGTCCCTCGCCCGCGCGACCTCGGCGCCGAGATCGCTGGTCTGGCCCATGAAGGCATTCTGGAAATGTACGAAGGAGAGGCCGGCGTGGGCGCGGGCAAAGCCCGGGTCCTGCGCGACCGCCCGGCCGAAATAATCGGCCGCGGCCGCGTTGTCGCTGCGATTGAAGCGGTAGATGTGCTGCAGTCCGAGGTGGTAGGCGGACCAGGCATCGAGGTTCTCCGACACCTTGAGCCGCGCCATCGATGCCTCGTGCAGTGGAATCTGAATCTCCAGGTGGCCGAGAATGCTCGCGCAGATCTGTTCGCGCATCGCGTGGACGTCGTGCACGGCGCCGCTGTAGCGCTCGGCCCAGACCACGTCGCCGGCGGCAGTATGTGCCAGTTCCGCGGTCACCGCCAGCCGCCCCCGCGAGACCTCCACCGACCCGGACAGGCAGTACTGAACCCCCAGCAATCGGCCCACCTCGCCCAGGTCGATATCGTCACCCCGCAGGCGGAACGACGACCCCCTGGCCACGACGAACAGCCAGCGCAGGCGCGAGAGTTCCGTGATCAGCTCATGGGGAAGCCCGTCGGCAATACTCTGCCAGTCACCCGTATCGCCGAGCTGGCGGAACGGCAGCACCGCGATCGACGGCCGGCTGCCCGACGCTGGGGGAGGGGTTTCGGGTGCCGCTTCCGCCGGTCCCGCGCTGACCGGGGCGTCCGCAATCCGGGCTTGCAGCACTCGCGCGCTGGCGACGAAGCGCAGCCCCTTGCCGTGTACCGTCTTGATAAAGCGCTGGGCCTTGCCGTCGTCGCCGAGCACCCTGCGCGCCGACTTGATACGACTGGTGAGCGCGGAGTCGCTGACCACGCGCCCGTCCCAGACCCGGTCGAGAATCTCGTCCCGGGAAACCAGCCGGTCCCGGTGCTCCACCAGCAGCGCGATCAGCGCGAAGACCTGGGGCTCGATCGCGCAGAGCTGCCCTGCCCGCCGCAATTCAGCCCTGGCGAGGTCCAGCTCGAACTCGTCGAATGCATAGATCATCCGCGCAGGATAGACCAGGCGTGAAGAAGCAGTCTGCAAAATATCCACGAAACCTCCACGACTCCTCCATGTTCCGGGACCGGCAATTCGCAACAATACTTCCATCGGCGCTCATGAGGGCGCCGCAAACCCAACCAACAATGCTAAAGGAGTATCACCATGCCTCTCGTCACTATCGATGTCATCAAGAACGTGTTCACCCCCGAACAGAAGGGAGCCCTGATCGAGAAGGTCACCGAAGCCATGGTCGCCGTGGAAGGCGAGAACATGCGCCCGGTCACCTGGGTCCGCATCCAGGAATTCGAGGGCGGCGACTGGGCGATCGGTGGCAACCGCCTGGCGGCGGCCGACGTGCACAAGCTGCAGCGCGGGGAAGCTGCCTGAGCGCTAGCGGAGAAATGTAGCGGGGGTCCCGGACCGGCAGGGTCCGGCCGGGGCGTCCCCGCTCGCATGTACGGACGCGCGAATTACTCCCACTCGATGGTGGCAGGCGGCTTGGAACTCACGTCGTAGGTCACCCGGGACACGCCCGAGATCTCGTTGATGATGCGGTTGGAGACTTTCTCCAGCATCTCGTAGGGCAGGTGCGCCCAGCGCGCTGTCATGAAGTCGATGGTCTCCACGGCGCGCAGGGCAATCACGTATTCATAGCGACGGCCGTCACCGACCACGCCGACGGACTTGACCGGCAGGAACACGGCGAAGGCCTGGCTGGTCTTGTCGTACCAGCCGGCGGCGCGCAGCTCGCTGATGAAGATATCGTCCGCCAGGCGCAGCAGGTCGGCGTACTCCTTTTTCACCTCGCCGAGGATACGCACGCCGAGGCCGGGGCCGGGGAAGGGGTGGCGGAAGACCATGTCCCATGGCAGGCCCAGTTCCAGGCCGATCTGCCGTACCTCGTCCTTGAACAGCTCGCGCAGGGGCTCGATCAGCTCGAAGCTCATGTCCTCGGGCAGGCCGCCCACGTTGTGGTGGGACTTGATCACGTGGGCCTTGCCGGTCTTGGCGCCGGCGGATTCGATCACATCGGGGTAGATAGTGCCCTGGGCCAGCCACTTCACATCGCTGAGTTTCGCCGCCTCCGTGTCGAACACGTCGATGAAGGTGTTGCCGATGATCTTGCGCTTGTCCTCCGGGTCGTTGACGCCCGCGAGCTTGCCCAGGAACAGCTCCTCGGCGTCGGCGCGGATGACCTTCACGCCCATGTTGCGCGCGAACATCTCCATCACCTGGTCGCCCTCGTTGAGGCGCAGCAGGCCGTTGTCGACGAACACACAGGTGAGTTGCTCGCCGATGGCCTTGTGCAGCAGCGCCGCCACCACCGAGGAATCGACACCGCCGGAAAGGCCGAGCAGGACCTTGTCGCCGCCGACGGTCTCGCGCACCCGGGCGATGGCGTCCTCGACGATGTTGGCGGGCGTCCACAGGGCCTGGCAGCCGCACAGTTCCAGCACGAAGTGCTCGAAGATGCGCTTGCCCTGCAGGGTGTGGGTGACCTCCGGGTGGAACTGGATGCCGAAGAAGGGCTTGTCGCGGTGCGCCATGCCGGCGATCGGGCAGCTGCCGGTCTCGGCGATCAGTTCGAAGCTCTCGGGCAACTCGACCACCTTGTCGCCGTGGCTCATCCACACGTCGAGCAGGCCGCTGCCGTCGGCATCGTAGTGGTCGCGAATATCGTGCAGCAGCCCGCGGTTGCCCACCTGACGGATCTGCGCGTAGCCGAACTCGCTGATGTCGGAACCTTCGACCTTACCGCCGAACTGTTCGGCCATGGTCTGCATGCCATAGCAGATGCCCAGCACCGGCACGCCCAGTTCGAACACCACCTGCGGCGCCCGCGGCGAACCCGGCGCCGGCACAGATTCCGGACCGCCGGAGAGGATCACGCCGCGCGGGTCGAACTCGCGGATTTCCGCCTCGCTCATGTCGAAGGCGCGGATCTCGCTGTACACCCCCACTTCGCGCACACGCCGCGCGATCAACTGCGTGTACTGCGAGCCGAAGTCGAGAATGAGAATTTTCTGGGCGTGAATATCAGCGCTCATCGGCGTTCCTGTCTGCAAACCAATAAGGGGTCAGAGCCCTTTTGCGTTGAAAATGATTTGCGGGGCAGAGATCTTTTCCGACGCAAAAGGGCTCTGACCCCGCTTTTAGCTTACCGGGTAGTTGGGGGCTTCCTTGGTGATCGCGACGTCGTGGACGTGGCTCTCGGACATGCCCGCCGCCGTCACCCGGACAAACTCGGGCCGCGTGCGCATGGTCTCGATATCGGCGCTGCCGGTGTAACCCATTGCCGCACGCACACCGCCCATCAACTGGTGGACGATGGCCGAAAGCGGCCCCTTGTAGGGGACACGGCCCTCGATACCCTCGGGCACCAGTTTCTCGGTGCCGCGGCTGGCATCCTGGAAGTAACGATCGGACGAGCCCTGGTTCTTGGACATGGCGCCGAGGCTGCCCATGCCGCGATAGGCCTTGTAGGTACGGCCCTGGTAGAGCTCCACCTCGCCCGGCGCCTCCTCGGTACCGGCGAACATGCTGCCCATCATCACCGCGTGGGCGCCGGCCACCAGGGCCTTGGCGATGTCGCCGGAGAAGCGGATGCCGCCGTCGGCGATCAGCGGTACGTCAGTGCCCGCCAGCGCCTCGGCGACGTTGGCCACCGCGGAAATCTGCGGCACGCCGATACCGGTGACGATGCGCGTGGTACAGATGGAGCCCGGTCCGATGCCGACCTTTACCGCATCTGCGCCCGCCTCAACCAGTGCGCGGGCCGCGTCCGCGGTGGCGATATTACCGCCGATCACCTGGATCGACGGATACTGTTCCTTGATCTTGCGCACCCGGGCGATCACATTGCGCGAGTGGCCGTGGGCGGTATCCACCACCAGCACGTCGACCCCCGCCTCGACCAGCGCTGCGACGCGCTCGTCGGTATCCGGGCTGGTGCCCACCGAGGCGCCCACCCGCAGCTGGCCCTGGGAATCCTTGCAGGCGTTGGGGAAGCTCTCCGCCTTGTCCCAGTCCTTGACCGTGATCATGCCCTTGAGGTCGAAGTCGTCGTTGACCACGAGGATCTTCTCGATGCGGTGCTGGTGCAGCAGGCGCTGAACTTCCTCGGCGCTGGCGCCCTCTTTCACCGTGACCAGCTGGTCGCGCGGGGTCATGATGTCCGACACCAGCTTGCTGTGATCCGTCTCGAAACGCAGGTCGCGGCGGGTCACGATACCCACCAGGTCCTTGCCGCTGAGCACCGGCACACCGGAAATCCCGTGCGAGGCGGTCAGTTCGATCAGCTGGGCGATAGTGGCGCTTTGCTGAATGGTGATCGGGTTCTTCACCACCCCGCTTTCATATTTCTTGACCTTGCGCACCTGCTCGGCCTGCTCGGCGATGGCCATACTCTTGTGGATGATGCCGATGCCCCCCTCCTGGGCCATGGCAATGGCCAGGCGGGCTTCGGTCACCGTGTCCATGGCGGCGGAGACCAGCGGGATGTTGAGATCGATGGCGCGGGTCAGCCGTGTGCGCAGTGATACGTCGGTGGCCACGACCTCTGAATACCCCGGCAACAACAGAACGTCGTCGAACGTCAGGGCTTCCTGGGCTATACGCAGCATTGAATCCTCTCCGGCTGGCGGCTTCAGGTTAAACGTGCAATTATAATTCTTTGGCCCAATCCCCGTAAACAGAAGTTAGCCTTGAGCAACCCCTTCCAGGACAGCCCGCCGCCGGCGACCCTCAGCGTCAGCGAGCTCAACCGGCAGGCCAGGGTGCTGCTGGAGAGCCATTTCGACTACATCTGGGTGGAGGGCGAAGTGAGCAACTTCGCCGCCCCCGGCTCCGGCCACTGGTACTTCTCGCTGAAAGATGGCAACGCCCAGGTGCGCTGCGCCATGTTCCGCAATCGCAACCAGCGCATACGCTTCACCCCCGGCAACGGCGACCACCTGCGCCTGCGCGCCCGGGTCTCCCTGTACGAGGGGCGCGGCGAGTTCCAGTTGATCGTCGAACACGCCGAACAGGCCGGCGCCGGCGCCCTGCAGGCGGCCTTCGAGAAACTCAAGGCGCGTTTGCTGGCGGAGGGCCTGTTCGACCCGCAACGCAAGCGCCCGCTGCCCGCCGAAATCCGCCGCCTCGGCGTCATCACCTCGCCCACCGGCGCGGCCATCCACGACATCCTCACCGTGCTGCGCCGGCGCGACCCCGGTATCGAGGTCTTCGTTCTGCCGGTAGCCGTGCAGGGCGAAGGCGCTGCAGCCCAGATCGCCGCCAGCATCGAGCGCGCCAACCGCTGGCACGCAACCGGCAAATGCACGCTGGACGCGCTGCTGGTCGGCCGCGGCGGCGGCTCGCTGGAGGACCTGTGGGCGTTCAACGAGGAAGTGCTGGCGCGCGCCATTGCCGCCAGCGAGCTGCCGGTGGTCAGCGCTGTGGGCCATGAGGTGGATTTCACCATCGCCGACATGGTGGCGGACCAGCGCGCGCCGACCCCTTCCGCCGCCGCCGAACTGCTGAGCGAGGACCGTCGCGAGCGCCTGGCAGCGCTGGCGCGACTGGAGAGCGAACTGCAGCTGCGCATGCGGCGCAAGCTCGCCGCGGCGCAGACCCGCCTCGGCCACCTGCAGGCGCGGCTCAAACATCCCGGCGCCCTGCTGCGCGAACAGGCCCAGCGCCTCGACGACCTTGAACAGCGCCTGCTGCGCGCCCAGGCCAACCAGCTGGCGCGCCACCGCGCGCGATTGGCGCTGCGGGATTCACGCCTGAAAGCGGCCTCGCCCGCCGCCCGCACCCGCCAGTTGCAGCGCGACCTGGCCGCCGCACGCCAGCGACTGGAATCCGCCATGCACGCCCGCCTGCGCGCGGCGGGGCAGCAATTGGCACATTTCGGTGGGCTACTGGATTCCCTGAGCCCGCTGAACACCCTGGCGCGCGGCTACTCGATCCTGCGCAATGGCGACGGCAAGGTCATCAGCGACGCCGCGCAGGCACAGCCTGGCGAAGCACTCGAGGCACGCCTGGCGCGCGGGCGCTTGCAGTTGACGGTAACAGGGCGCAGCGAGGAATAAACCCGCGCCGCAGGAGGGTCAGTACTTGGCCGGCAGCCGAGTATTGATGATGATGTGGCGGCCCTCGAAGCGGATGTACTCGCCGATGGTGAGGTCCTTGAGGATACGCGCCACCATCTCGCGGGAGGCGCCGACGCGATCCGCGATATCCTGCTGGGTGAGTTTCTCGGGGATGAACAGTGTGCCGTCGCCGCGCTCTTCGGACAGGTCCATGAGCACGTTGGCCACCCGGCCGTAGACGTCCTGCAGGGCCAGGCTCTTCACGTCCGCGGTCAGTTTACGCACACGCAGTGCAAGGTTGCGCACCAGCTGGCGCGCGATATTCGGGTGTTCGTCGAGGACGCGGTTGAAATCTTCCTTGTAGATGATGCAGAAGGAAGATTTTTCCACCGTGCGCACCGAGGCGGAGCGGGTGGAATCGTCGAGCAACGCCAGTTCGCCGAAGTAATCGCCGGCGCCCTGGGTGTTCATGATGAACTCTTTACCGTTCTTGTCGGAACAGTAGACCTTGACCTTGCCGCTTTCGATGATGAACAGGGAATCGGCGGGGTCATTCTCGTGTATTACAACAGTATTTTTAGGGAACGAGCGGCTGGTACTGCTGGCCGCCAGCGCCTCCAGTTCCTCGTTACCGAGTCCCTGGAAGAGTTCTACTTGCTGCAACATCAACGCACCTGATCCTTTATTAGCCTGACCCCGGGAGCTGTGGCGACAATAGTAACTCAAGTTCCCGGGGGAAAGTACCTCAACTCGGGAAAAATAGCGAGCGGCGGCAGCGCGCGCGGCTGCCCGCTGCATACCACTTGGCCGCGCGCCCCGCTATACTCGCCGGCAGAACCCTACGAAGGATACAACGGTCTCGTGACATCCAGCCTCAGCCAGAGCGCCACGCCGTGGAGCGACCTGCTGCTGCGCAGCATGGCGGAGTTGCGCGAGGTCTACCAGCGCCACGAGGGTGAACTCGAGGCCATGGCGACCGAGGACTTCGCCCAGTTGTTCGCCAGTTCACAACGCCTGGACGCCCTGCTACTCGCCGAACCGCTGGACCGTCACGAACTGCGCAATGTCCTTTCCGCGGTGCGCGGCTATGGCGAAATGCTGCGCGAGGACCTCGCCGCCCAGCAGCCGGAACTCGACGCCGCCCTCGCCCGCCTGCTCAAGGCCGCGGACGCCGCCAACGACGAGGACGGCGAAACCAGCGGCGGCTTCCAGCGCGTGATCGCCAGCGAACCCGGCTTTATCCTCGCCGTCGACGACCTCAAGGAAAACCGCGAACTGGTGGCGCGCTACCTGTCGCGCTCCGGCCACATGGTGGTCACCGCCTCCAGTGGCGCAGAAGCGCTGCACACGCTGGAGCAGGCGGATGTCGACGTGGTGCTGCTCGACCTGATGATGCCGGAGATGGACGGCCACGAGGTGCTGCGCCGCATCAAGGAACACCCGGAGTGGCGCGCCACGCCGGTGATCGTGATCTCCGGGCGCCAGGACATGGACGGCATCATTGAGTGCATCGAGGCCGGCGCCGACGACTACCTGTTCAAGCCCTTCAACCCGGTGCTGCTGCAGGCGCGCATCAAGGCCGGCATCGAGCGCAAGCGCTGGCACGACCGCGAGGAACTGTACCGGCAGCAGCTGGAGCGCAACGAGAAATTCATCCGCGCGACGTTCGGCCGCTATCTCTCGGACGAAATCGTCACCGATATCCTGGAGCGGCCCGAGGGCCTGGAACTGGGCGGCGACCTGCGCCGCGTCACCATCATGATGGCGGATATCCGCGGCTTCACCACGATCAGCGAAAACCTCGCGCCGGCCCAGGTAGTGACCATGATCAACCGCTACCTCGGCGCCATGACCGATATCATCATGGCCCAGCAGGGCACCATCGACGAGTTTATCGGGGATGCCATCCTCGCCGTGTTCGGTGCGCCGCAGCGGCGCGAGGATGACGCCGACCGCGCCGCGCGCTGCGCCCTGCAGATGCAGGCGGCGATGGACGAGGTCAACCGCCTGAACCAGGCCGACGGCCTGCCGGAAATCAAGACTGGCATCGCCCTCAACACCGGCGACGTCATCGCCGGCAATATCGGCTCGGAGCGGCGCAGCAAGTACGGCTTCGTCGGCCACCCGATGAATGTCACCTCGCGCATCGAGGACGCCACCGCCGGCGGCGACATCCTGATCGCCGACAGCACCCTGCAGGCGCTGCGCGGCAACTACCAGACCGAGGCCGGGGAGCCGCTGAAAGTGAAGGGTATTCACGAATTGTTGCGGGTGCATCGCCTGCTCGGGGAAACGACATGAGCGGCGCCATCCTGCTGGTCGAAGACAACGAGCTCAACCGCGACATGCTCATCCGCCGCCTCACCCGCGCCGGGCTGGAAGTGGTCACCGCCGGCGACGGCCAGGAGGCGCTGGACGTCATGCGAGCGGCCCAGCCCGCGGTGGTACTGATGGACATGAACCTGCCGGTACTCGACGGCTGGAGCGCCTGCCGCGCGGCAAAAGCGGACGAGAGCATCGCCCACATCCCGATCATCGCCCTCACCGCCCACGCCTCGGAGGGCGACCGGCGCGTGGCCATGGACGCGGGCTGCTGCGACTACGCGACCAAGCCCATCGACTTCCCCGGCCTGCTGCGCAAGATCGAAAACCTGCGCGGGACTCCCTGACGCCGCCGCGCCGACCCGGTCACGCCATGAGCCTGCGCAGACGACTGACACTGTCCCTGGTCACCATCCTGGTGCTGTTCGCGATCAACGTGGGCACCCACTTCTGGGGCAGCGTGGCGCGAAACGAAAGCATGGAGGCCTACCGCAACTCGGTGGACGCGGCGCGCCTGTCCACCGAGGTGGAGCAACTGCTCAACGACCAGCGCCAGACCATCCTGGTACTCTCCACCATTCGCGAAAACACCGGCGACATGCTCGGCCAGGACGAATACCTGCAGGCCCAAGGCCAGATCGGCGACATCCGCGACCGCATCCGCCAGCTCGGGCGGCTGAGCCGCGACGTCACCCGCCTGCACTACGAGCGCCTGCTGGAGAGCAGCGATACGCTGCTGCGGCAGTGGAGCGCCTTCTACGACAACTACAACGACGCCGACTACCGCGGCGACGCCGACGACACCCTGCCCTACCTGGAGACCAGCCAGCGCCTGAAGGAACTGGAGCAGCACCAGTCGTTCATCGCGGTGCAGCGGGCGAACATCATCGACCGCACCATCGCGCTCACCGACCGCATCACGGTCATCGGTTTCATCGCCTCCATCGTGCTCACCGCCACGCTCGGCTTTATCCTCGTGCGCTACACCAACCGCTCGCTGAAAAAACTCAAGCGCGGCACCGAACGACTCGGCGGCGGCGACCTCAGCTACCGTATCGAGAACATCGACGACAGCGGGGAACTGGGCGACCTGGCCAAGGCGTTCAACGCGATGTCCGAGAAACTGCGCAACGCCATGTACGATGTCAGCCAGGCGCGCGACGCGGCGGACGAGGCCAACGCCGCGAAGAGCATCTTCCTGGCCAATGTCTCCCACGAGTTGCGCACGCCGCTCAACGCGATCATCGGCTATTCGGAGATGCTGCACGACGAGCTCTCGGACCCGCACGAGGTGGACCGCGAACAGTTCCAGCAGGACCTGGAGAAGATCATCCGCTCCGGGCGCCAGCTGCTGGCGCTGATCAACGACATCCTCGACCTGTCGAAGATCGAGACCGGCAAGATGTCCCTGCACTGCGAGGACTTCCAGCCGGGGGAGCTGCTGGCCGAGGCCTGCGACGCGATCACGCCGCAGCTGCGCGAACGCGGCAACCAGCTGGAAACCGCCGATTTCAGCGACCTGCCGACGCTGTTCAACGACGCCACGAAATTCCGCCAGGTATTCACCAACCTGCTGAGCAACGCCTGCAAGTTCACCGAGAACGGCACCATCAGCGTCGCCGCCCGCGAGCCGGCGGGTCGTCCCGGCTGGGTGGAAGTCAGCGTCACCGATACCGGCATCGGCATGACCGCGGAGCAACAGAGCCGGGTCTTCGACGCCTTCGTGCAGGCGGACACCTCGACCAGCGCGAACTACGGCGGCACCGGCCTGGGGCTGGCGATCTGCAGGGATTTCTGTGAATTGATGGGCGGCAACATCCGCGTGGAGAGCGCGCCCGGCGCGGGCACCACCTTTACGGTGCGCCTCCCTTCTGACCCAGAGTCAACTCGCGCAGCCGCTTGATCGCCTCCTCGCGCTTGGCGAGTTCATCCTTCAGCGTACTGTTTTCCGCCTGGGCGGCGGCGATGCGCCGCTCCAGCGAGCGCGCGTTGTCCAGGGACTGGCGCAGGAGCAGGCAGTGCGTGTGCACGTCCATGGATTGCCAGGGCTGCTTGTTGAGTGCCGCGAAACGGCGGGCCGCGGCGGCGGGGTCGTAGCTGGGGCTGGCCTGCAGGGAGCTGACGTAGGCGATGCCGATGCCCGCCTCCCAGGCCGCCTCCGGTGAATCCTCCAGGCGCTGGTAGCGCTCGAAGTACTGCACGGCCTCGGTGAAATCCCCGGCGATCAGTGAGTTGAAGCCTTTTTCCAGGAAGGTGTAGTCATGGGCCTCCGGGGCATCGCAGGCACACTGCGGCGCCGCCGGCAGGTTGAGGCTGATTTCCGGGGCCTGCTCCTCGACGGGGGTATCGGACTGCGGCGCCTGGGCACAGGCCTGCAACAACAGCAGGGACGCGGCCAACAGGCTCGACAGGACTATTCTCGGCGGCAAGCGGACTTCCTCGCTGCGTGAACTGCCCGCAGTGTAGCGCAATGTCCTCTTGCGCGGCAGTCCATTGCGCCGCGCTTTACACAGGTTTACCGCGAGACCCGGCCGCGAAGCGCCGGCATCAGGCGCCATTACTCCGGGCGCATGTGCGGGAACAGCAGCACATCGCGAATCGACGGCGAGTCGGTGAGCAGCATGACCAGGCGGTCGATGCCGATACCCTCGCCCGCGGTCGGCGGCATGGCGTACTCCAGCGCGCGCACGTAGTCGGCGTCGTAGTGCATGGCCTCCTCGTCGCCGGCCTCTTTCTCCGCCACCTGGGCGCGGAAACGCTCGGCCTGGTCCTCGGCGTCGTTGAGCTCGGAGAAGCCATTGGCCAGCTCGCGCCCGCCGACGAAGAACTCGAAGCGATCGGTGACGAAGGGGTCCGCATCGCTGCGCCGGGCCAGCGGCGACACTTCCGTGGGGTAGGCGGTGATAAAGGTCGGCTGGTCGAGGCGATGCTCGACGGTCTTCTCGAAGATCTCGATCTGCACCTTGCCCAGGCCCCAGCTGTCCTTGAGCTCGATGCCCAGGCCGCGGGCAATCTCTCGCGCCGCCTGTTCGTCGCCCAGCTGCTGCGCGGAAATCTCCGGGTTGTACTGCAGGATCGCGTCGAACACGGAAAGCCGTGTGAACGGCTGCGCGAAATCGTAGGTGCTGCCCTGGTACTCCACGGTGGTACTGCCGAGCACGTTGGCGGTGAGCTCGCGTAGCATATCCTCGGTGAGGTCCATGGCATCGCGGTAGTCGGCGTAGGCCCAGTAAAACTCGAGCATGGTGAACTCGGGGTTGTGCCGGGTGGACAAGCCCTCGTTGCGGAAATTGCGATTGATCTCGTAGACCTGCTCGAAGCCGCCCACCACCAGGCGCTTCAGGTACAGCTCCGGCGCGATGCGCAGGTACATGTCGAGGTCCAGCGCGTTGTGGTGGGTGACGAAGGGCTTGGCCGCGGCGCCGCCGGGGATCACCTGCATCATGGGGGTCTCCACCTCCATGAAGCCGCGCCCGTTCATGTAGTCGCGAATAAACCCGACGATGCGCGAACGCAGGCGGAACACCTCGCGCGAACGTTCGTTGACGATAAGGTCGACGTAGCGCTGGCGGTAGCGCATCTCCTGGTCGGCCAGGCCGTGGTACTTGTCGGGCAGCGGGCGGAGGGCCTTGGTCAGCAGGCGCGCCTCTTCCATATTGATGTACAGGTCGCCCTTGCCGGACTTGTGCAGGGGGCCGCTGGCGGCGACGATGTCGCCCAGGTCCCAGGTCTTGATCTCGGCCAGGGTGTCGGCGTCCAGCGCCTTGCGGTTGATGTACAGCTGGATCTGGCCGGAGCCGTCCTGGATTAGCAGGAAGGCGCCGCGGTCGCGCACCAGGCGCCCGGCAACCGCGTAGTGGCGGTCCGCCGCCTCCAGTTCTTCCTTCGCCGCTTCGCCGAACTCGGCCTGCAGGTCACCGGCCTGCGCGCTGCGCCGGAAGTCGTTGGGGAAGGCATTGCGCTGCTCGCGGATGGCCGCCAGCTTGGCGCGCCGCTCGGCGATCAGCTTGTTTTCGTCGAGGGGTTCCACCCCGTCCTGTTCACTCATGGGATCTCCTGGTTACTGATCCGCGCAGGGCGCGGGGCGCGCCTACAGTCCGCTCTTCAGCGAGGCCTCGATGAACGCGTCCAGGTCGCCGTCCAGCACCGCCTGGCAGTTGCTGGTCTGCACGCTGGTGCGCAGGTCCTTGATGCGCGAGTCGTCGAGCACGTAGGAGCGGATCTGGCTGCCCCAGCCGATGTCCGCCTTGCTGTCTTCCATCGCCTGCTTGGCGGCGTTGCGCTCGAGCATGGCCTGCTCGTAGAGGCGGGCGCGCAGCATCTTCCACGCCTTGTCGCGGTTCTGGTGCTGCGAGCGCTCGCTCTGGCAGGCCACCACGATGCCGCTGGTAATGTGGGTCAGGCGCACCGCCGAGTCGGTCTTGTTGACGTGCTGGCCGCCGGCACCGGAGGCGCGGTAGGTGTCCTCGCGCACCTGGGATTTATCCACCTCGATCTCGATGTTGTCGTCGATCTCAGGCGAGACGAATACCGAGCTGAACGAGGTGTGACGGCGATTGCCGGAATCGAAGGGCGATTTGCGCACCAGGCGGTGCACGCCGGTCTCGGTGCGCAACCAGCCGAAGGCGTACTCGCCGGCGAAGTGGATGGTCGCGCTCTTGATGCCGGCGACCTCCCCCGCGGAGACTTCCTCCAGGGTGGTCTTGAAGCCGTGCGACTCGCCCCAGCGCAGGTACATGCGCAGCAGCATCTCCGCCCAGTCCTGGGCCTCGGTGCCGCCGGAGCCGGCCTGGATGTCGAGGAAGGCATTGTTGGGGTCATTCTCGCCGCTGAACATGCGGCGGAACTCGAGCTGCTGGAGGTTCTTCTCCATGGCATCGATGTCGGCGGCGACGTCCGCCACGGTGCCCTCGTCGTCCTCCGCCGCGGCCATCTCGAGCAGGTCCGCGGCATCCGAGGCGCCGGTCTCGAGTTGCTCGATGGTGTCGACGATGGCCTCCAGCGAGGCGCGCTCACGGCCCAGTTCCTGGGCGCGCTCGGGGTCGTCCCAGACGCTGGGCTCGGCCAGTTCCAGTTCTACTTCGGCGAGGCGGTCCTTGCGTACAGCGAAGTCAAAGATACCCCCTAAGCACGTCGGTGCGTGCCTCGATGTCCTTCAGGGCCTGTAACAGGGGGTTGATCTCCAACATGATCCGGCTCGTCGCTGTCGCTAGTGTTTAAAGAGGGCGCGCATTTTACCCGTTCACAGGTGGCTGCACCAGTCACTCCAACTGCCGGCGTAGAGCACCGCATCCTCGCGCCCCAGCGCGGCGAGGGAGAACAGGTTGACGCAGGCGGTGACCCCGGAGCCGCAGTACACCACCAGTTCCGGCGCCGCCAGGCGCTCGCCCCAGTGCGCGCGCAGGGCCGCTTCGTCGCGCAGGAAACCGTCCACGTCGGTCACCCCCTGCCAGGGGTGGTTGAGCGCGCCGGGGATGTGCCCGGCTACCGGGTCGATGGGTTCCACCTCGCCGCGATAGCGCGCCGCTTCGCGCGAATCCACCAGTTCGGCGCCGCGCGCCTGCAGCTCGCGCAGGCCATCGATATCACAGGCGCGGCCGAAGGTGTCGGGAACAGCAGGCGGGGCCGCGGCGGCGGCAGGGTCGGGTTCTCCGGTCTCCACCGCGCCGCCGGCGGCCAGCCAGGCGCGGTAGCCGCCGTCCAGCAGCAGGGGTGGCCGGTAGCCCAGTTCGCGCATAATCCACCACAGCCGGGCGGCATAGGCGAAGCGCGAATCGTCGTAGGCCACCACGGCACTGTGCGGGCCGATGCCGTGGGCGGCCAGGGTGCGGGCGAAGACCTCCGGCGCGGGCAGCGGGTGGCGTCCACCGTGACGACCCGGCGGCGCGCTGAGGTCGCGATTGAGGTCCAGGTAGCGCGCTCCGGGAATGTGCCCGGCGAGATACGCGCGGCGGCCCGCGTCCGGGTCGGCAAGGTCGAAACGGCAGTCGACCAGGATCGGGTCAGCGGGTGTATCGGCGGCGCTGGCAAGCGCCTCGGCGTCGATCAGCATGGGGGCGCCCCCGGGCGGTTCAGGCAGGCCGCTCATAGTAGTCGAGGCAGGCGAAATTCACTAGACTGACAGGGTTCCGACCGCCAGGGTCAACACGAGGGTTTCGCCTTGGTCACCAGTTCCCGCAGCAAGGGCGGCTTGATGATCGTCGCCCGGCCCAACCAGTCCCAGAGCTGGCGCAGCAACATCTACATCCTGCTCGCCCTGTGCGTGCCCTGCCTGGGCGCCGCCATCGGCTTCAGCCTGCTCGGGGCGTGGCCCATCCTGCCCTTCGCCGGGCTGGAGATGCTCGCGCTGGGTTCGGCGCTCTACTACTGCCACTGGAAACTGCAGTACCGCCAGGTCATCACCCTGAGCGACGACAGCGTGCGCATCGACAAGGGCCACTACTACCCGCGCCAGAGCTGGCAGTTCAAGCGCCAGCGCGCCGGCCTCACCATCGTGCCGCGCAACCACCCCTGGGAGAGCCCGGACCTCGCCCTGCACGACCGCAGCGAGACCGTGCGCATTGGCGAGTTCCTCAACCGCGAGGACGCCCTGGAACTGCTCGCCCTGCTGCGCCGCGAACTGCGTGTGGACAGCCACGGCGTCGCCGGCGGACGCCAGTTCTAGCCCGACCGGGCCGCGCCGCGGCCTTGCCAGCGGCCGGCGGCGCTGCGGTACAATGCCTGCCCGATCCGAGGTGCAGATTCCCCGATGGTAGACCCCGACAAACCGGTTGCGGCCGGCAAACAGAAAGTAGGCTTCGTCAGCCTGGGCTGCCCCAAGGCCCTGGTCGACTCCGAGCGCATCCTCACCCAGTTGCGCATGGACGGTTACGACATCGTCTCCAGCTACGAGGACGCCGAGGTGGTGGTGGTCAACACCTGCGGCTTCATCGACAGCGCCAAGCAGGAGTCGCTGGACGCCATCGGCGAGGCCCTGAGCGAGAACGGCCGGGTCATCGTCACCGGCTGCATGGGCAAGGGC
The DNA here is from genome assembly GCF_004745945.1 of Mangrovimicrobium sediminis. Lineage (GTDB taxonomy): Bacteria > Pseudomonadota > Gammaproteobacteria > Pseudomonadales > Halieaceae > Mangrovimicrobium > Mangrovimicrobium sediminis. Next base: position 174,207 of record NZ_SRLE01000006.1, read on the forward strand.
GATGACGCCGCGGCCATTCGCGAACTGCACCCCAAGGTGTTGTCGGTGACCGGCCCGGCGGCCTACGAGGAAGTGGTCGGCGCGGTACACCAGTTCGTGCCGCCCAGCGCCAGCCACGACCCTCTCATCGACCTGGTACCGCCGCAGGGGATCAAGCTGACCCCGCGCCACTACGCCTACCTGAAGATTTCCGAGGGCTGCAACCACCGCTGCAGCTTCTGCATCATCCCGGACATGCGCGGCGACCTCGTGAGCCGACCGATCGGCGATGTCATGGACGAGGCCGAGCGCCTGGTGCGCGCCGGGGTGCGCGAGCTGCTGGTCATCTCCCAGGACACCAGCGCCTACGGCGTCGACCTCAAGTACCGCACCGGTTTCTGGCAGGGCCGCCCGCTGCGCACGCGCATGTACGAGCTGTGCGAGGCGCTGGGCGAGTTCGGCATCTGGGTGCGCCTGCACTACGTCTACCCCTACCCGCACGTCGACGAGATCATCCCGCTGATGGCGCAGGGCAAGATCCTGCCCTACCTCGACGTGCCGCTGCAGCACGGCAGCCCGGAGGTGCTCAAGCGCATGAAGCGCCCGGCGGCGGCGGAGAAATCCCTGGAGCGCATCCACGCCTGGCGCGAGGTGTGCCCGGATATCACCCTGCGCAGCACGTTTATCGTCGGCTTCCCCGGCGAGACCGACCGCGACTTCGAGGTGCTGTTGGACTTCCTGCGCGAGGCGCGCCTGGACCGCGTCGGCTGCTTCCAGTACTCGCCGGTCAAGGGCGCCGCCGCCAACGCGCTGCCGGACCAGGTGCCGGACGCACTCAAGCAGGAGCGCTGGGAGCGCTTCATGACCCTGCAGCAGACGATCAGCGCGGAGAAACTGCGCGCGAAGATCGGCCAGACCGTGGAAGTGCTCATCGACGAGGTCGACGACAACGGCGCCATCGGCCGCTCCACCGCGGATGCGCCGGAAATCGACGGACGCGTTTTCCTGGAAGGCGCCGGCGGCCTGCAGCCCGGCGATTTTGTCGAGGGTATGGTCACCGGCGCCGACGACTACGACCTCTGGGTCGGCTGAGCCAGCGGTGAACCTGCTGCTGTTCGGGCCCGAGGCGCGCGACGCCGACGGCCGGGTACGGGTGAGCGGCCAGCAGTTGCGCCACCTGCGGCAGGTACTCGGCAAGGGCGTCGGCGACACCGTCCGTGCCGGCGAGATCGGCGGGCTGATGGGCTGCGCCGGCATCGTCGCCATCGACAAGCACTCGGCACTGCTCGAGCCGCAACTGGACACTCCGCCGCCGCCCAAGCTGCCGCTGGTGCTGGTCCTGGCCCTGCCGCGGCCGAAAATGCTGCGCCGCACCCTGCGCGCACTGGCCGAGTTCGGGGTCGGCGAAGTGCACCTGGTGAACAGCTGGAAGGTCGAGAAGAGCTACTGGCAGACCCCGGTGCTGGCCCCGGCCACCCTGCGCGAGTACTGCCTGCAGGGCCTGGAGCAGGCCTGTGACACGGTACTGCCGGCTATCCACCTGTGCCCGCGCTTCAAACCCTTCGCCGAGGACACCCTGCCCGGATTGCTGGCCGGGCGCCGCGGACTGGTCGCCCACCCGGGCGATTACCCGCCCTGCCCGCGCGCCCCCGGCGGCGAGTTGTTGCTGGCCGTGGGGCCGGAGGGCGGGTTCACCCCCTACGAGGTCGACATGCTGAGCGCGCCCGGCTGCGAGGCAGTGAGCCTGGGGCCGCGTATCCTGCGCGTGGAGAACGCGGTAAGCGCACTGCTCGCAAGACTGTTCTAGGCGTCTTTTCGCGCAACTCCTACGATATTTGCCAGCGCAGCCCCAAGTGCTGGCCGGTACCCGACCGACCGCGCCCGCTCCCTGGAACGACCCTGTGGAAGCAGCGCCTAGAAAATCCCCGCGGGGCAACTCACGCCGGTGCCCCCCAGGCCGCAGTAGCCACCGGGATTCTTCGCCAGGTACTGCTGGTGATACTCCTCCGCGTAGTAGAACGGCGGGGCGGGCAGGATTTCCGTGGTGATCTCGCCGTAGCCGGCGCTCTCCAGCGCCGCCTGGAACGCATCGCGGGAGGCCTGCGCCTCGGCCAGCTGAGTATCGTCAAACGTGTAAATACCCGAGCGGTACTGGGTTCCCAGGTCGTTGCCCTGGCGCATGCCCTGGGTCGGGTCGTGCCCCTCCCAGAACGCCTGTAGCAGTTCGCCATAGCTGATCTGCGCCGGGTCGAAAATCACCTGCACCACCTCGTTGTGGCCGGTGCGGCCGGTACACACCTCCTGGTAGGTCGGGTTGGGCGTGAACCCGGCCGCGTAACCCGCGGCGGTGGTGAAGACACCATCCAGCTGCCAGAACTTGCGCTCCACGCCCCAGAAACAGCCCATGCCGAACAGCGCGCTGCGCAGGTGTTCGGGGAACGGGCCGCGCATCGGGTTGCCGTTGACGAAGTGCCGCGCCGGCACCGGGATAGCCTGGTCGCGGCCAGGCAGGGCCTCCTCGGCGGACGGCAGTGCATGTTTCTTGCGTATCTCAAACAACGACATGGTGATTTCTCCGGTTTACGCCCGCTGGGGACGTTGCAATACTGGCTCCTGAGGATAAAGTAGACACTGCTTGCCATCCGCGTTTCAAGTCGTCGCCGGTACCGCACCGGCCATTGCGACCCCTGCAGCGGACGGCAGCGTCACAAGGATGTCACGAATCACAATTAGGCTGGCTTGCGTCAACTCCCACAACGCAGCCGGGATAACAAGGACAACAGCATGACAGCACAGGCACGAGAATTTGACGCCAGCGAGCTGTGCAGCCGCAAGCTCTGGCAACTGGTCCAGGGCGATGACCGCGAGTCGGTCACTGCCAGCGAACTGCAACAGGCCGTCGAGGAACTGGCCACCCGCCGCCACTATCTGGCGGAACTGGCACAAATGGGTAAACTGGGGGCCTCCAGCACCCACTGATCGCCCGCCGCGGCGCGTTCACCCATGGCCAAACCTCCCGCGCAGCGCTCCTCCCGCACCGAGATAGACCAGTTCCTGCGCAAGCGCCGCGATATCGTCGAGTTCGTCGATCGCCAGCCGCGGCTGATGTTCTGCCTCGACGCCACCGCCAGCCGCCAGCCCACCTGGGACCGCGCCAGCCACCTGCAGCGGGAGATGTTCCTCGCTGTCAATCAGTCCGGCAGCCTCAGCGTCCAACTCTGCTACTACCGCGGCTTCGGCGAGTTCCAGGCCACCGGCTGGACCGGCGACTCGCAGAAACTGGCGGCGAACATGGGCCGGGTCAGCTGCGAGGGCGGCCACACCCAGATCGAGCGACTGCTGGAGCACGCCCTGCGCGAGCACGGCCGCAGCCGGGTCAGGGCGCTGGTGTTCATCGGCGACGCCATCGAGGAACACCCGGACCGCCTGTGCCGGCTGGCCGGCCAGTGCGGCCTGCGCGGCCTGCCCCTGTTCATCTTCCAGGAGGGCGAGCTGCGCGACGCCGAGCGCTGCTTCCGCCGCATGTGCCAGCTCTCCGGCGGCGCCTGGGCGCGCTTCGACCAGAACAGCCCCGGCACCCTGGCGGCGCTGCTCTCGGCGGTGGCCAGTTTCGCCGCCGGCGGCGTCGCGGCGCTGGAGAAACAGGGCAACGAGAGTGCTAAACTGCTGCTCGAACAATTGAAGCCCTGAGAGCTCCGTGCCCCGACTCATCCTGCTCGCGGCGATAGCCGCCGTCCTCTACCTGTTGATCCGCCGCGCACAAAACGCGCCGCCGCACAAGCGCCGCAGCGAGTACATCAAGCTGGCGCTGGGTATTCTGCTGGCGGTGGTGGTACTGCTCGCGCTGACCGGCAAGATGCACTGGCTCGGCGTCGCCATCACCGGCGCCCTGGTGGTGCTGCGCCAGCTGGGTCCGGTCCTGTTGCGATTCTTCCCCCTGCTCGCCAGCCGCTTCGGCCAGGCCGCACCCGCGGGAGGCCAGCAGTCCACCGTCGCCACCGAAATCCTGCGCATGCACCTGGACCACGACAGCGGCGAGTTGCACGGCGAAGTGCTGCGCGGCCGCTTCGAGGGCTGGCGGCTGGCGGACATGAGCCGCGAGCAACTCGAGGAACTCATGGCGTACTGCCGGCGCGAGGATGTCGACTCCGAGCAACTGCTGGCGAATTACCTGGAACAGCGCTTCCCCGGTGCCCAGGCGGGCGGCGGCGAACACCAGGCCCCCGGCGGCAGCGGCAACGGCAACGGCATGGACCGCGCCGAGGCCCTGGCGGTACTGGGGCTCGACGAGGAGGCCAGCGACGAGGACATCGTCACCGCCCACCGCCGCCTGATGCAGAAACTGCACCCGGACCGCGGCGGCAACGACTACCTGGCGGCAAAGATCAACCAGGCCAAGGATTTCCTGCTCGGCTGACGCGCAGCCCAGCGACAGCCAGGCGACGACTGGCTCTGGCCAGCGCAGCCCGCGATGCTTAAACTTGCCGGCATTTCCCAGCACAGGATTACCCTCACCATGAGCGATGAAGTATTCGTCATCCGCAACCAGCACGGACACTACTGGGGCAAGGCCAAGGCCTGGGTCAGCGGCGACGAGGCCAAGGCCGTGATGCGCGCGCGCCACGAGGACGAGGCGGTCAACACGCTGTTCGAGCTCTCGGCCAAGGATGTCGAGCTGCGCGGGCAGGTGATGGGCGTGGCGCTGAGCGAAAAAGGCGAACCGGTAGTGGAGCCCAGCCAGGTGCCGCTGCCCGGCCTGGCGCCGGAACCCGGCGCGGACGGCGCGGTCGAAGCAGCGGCTGAAAATACACAGGGAGTGAACTGACTGACATGCGCATACTGCTCTTTCTCGCCACCAACTTCGCGGTACTGATTCTTGTCGGTATCGTCTTCAATTTGCTCGGCCTGCAGGGCGTCATGGCGGCCAACGGTGTGGACCTCAACCTCACCGCGCTGCTCATCTACTGCGCCGTGTTCGGCTTCGGCGGTTCGTTCATCTCACTGTTCCTGTCCAAGTGGATGGCCAAGCGCGGCAGCGGCACCGAAGTCATCGAACAGCCACGCAACGCCCGCGAGCAGTGGCTGCTGGATACCGTGGCCGAACTGGCCAAAGAGGCCGGCATCAAGATGCCGGAGGTGGGGATATTCCCCTCCCAGGCCTCCAACGCCTTCGCCACCGGCTGGAACCGCAACGATGCGCTGGTCGCGGTGAGCGCCGGCCTGCTCGAGCGCTTCCCGCCGGAGGAAGTGCGCGCGGTACTGGCCCATGAAATCGGCCACGTCGCCAACGGCGACATGGTCACCCTGTCGCTGCTGCAGGGCGTGCTCAACACCTTCGTGCTGTTCCTCGCGCGCATCATCGGCCACACCGTGGACCGCGTGGTGTTCAAGAACGAGCGCGGCTTCGGCATCGGCTATTTCGTAGTCTATTTCGTCGCCCAGATCGTGCTGAGCTTCCTCGCCAGCCTGATCGTGTTCTGGTTCTCGCGCTACCGCGAGTTCCGCGCCGACGCCGCCGGCGCGCGGCTGAGCCGCCGCGAGCACATGATCGCGGCGCTGGAGCGGCTGCGCCAGGAGCAGGGCCTGCCCCAGGACCTGCCCGGAGAGCTCACCGCCTTCGGCATCAGCGAGCAGTTCAAGCAGGGCGTCAGCCAGTTGCTGATGACCCACCCGCCGCTGGAGACCCGCATCCAGGCGCTGCGCAATGCGTAAGGCCCGCCCGGCCGCCCTCCTCGCCTTGTTTCAGCTACTGCTGCTGGCGCTGCTGCTGGCAGCGCCGGCGCGGGCCGAGGTCGACTACCTGAGCTTTGCCACCGAGGACGAGGCCAACTCGACAGAGATCTTCAGCCGCGCCAGTCCCTCGGTGGTCTACGTGACCAACACTGCCCTGCGCCGCATTCCCTTCACCCTGAACATCCAGGAGATCCCGCGCGGCGCGGGCACCGGCTTCGTGTGGGACGCCAGCGGCCTGATCGTGACCAATTTCCACGTCATCGCCGGGGCCGACAAGCTGATCGTGACCCTCGGCAACCGCCAGGACTACGATGCACAGGTGGTCGGCGTGGCGCCGGAGAAGGACCTCGCGGTACTGCGCATCGAGAACCCGCCCGACGACCTCGCCAGCCTGCCGCTGGGCGATTCCTCCGAACTCTCGGTGGGGCGCAAGGTGCTGGCCATCGGCAACCCCTTCGGACTGGACACCACTCTCACCACCGGGGTGGTCAGCGCCCTGGGGCGCGAGATACAGGCCCCCGGCGGGCGCACCATTCGCGGCGTGATCCAGACCGACGCGGCGATCAACCCGGGCAATTCCGGCGGGCCGCTGCTCAATTCCCTGGGGCAGCTGGTGGGCGTGAACACCGCGATTTACAGCCCCTCCGGTGCCAGCGCCGGTATCGGTTTCGCCATCCCCGTGAACACGGTGCGCGACGTGGTGCCGCAGTTGATCGCCTACGGCCGGGTACTGCACCCGATCATCGGCGTGGAGCTGGCCAGCGACAACTGGATCCGGCGCAACCGCATCGACGGCGTGCCGGTAGTGCACGTCTACCCCGGCCTGCCCGCGGCCCGGGCCGGTATCCAGGGCGCGCAGCGCATCTCCGCCCGGCACATCGAACTCGGCGACGTCATCACCCATGTCGCGGACGAGCGCGTACGCAGCAACGACGACTACCTGAGCGCGCTGGAACAGTACAAACCGGGAGATCGGGTGCGCATCCGCACGCGCCGCGGCGAGCAGGAGATGCGCTTCGAAGTGGAGTTGACCGAGTCCCAGTAGCGCCGGAGCGGGCGCTACGCACCAAAGCCGGTTTTATCGACTGGCTCGAGATCCAGGTTCTGCAGGAATTCCGCGAAGTGCCAGGGTGAGAGCAGTGGCTCGAGTTCCGCCGCGGGAACCGCCTTGCTGAACATGAAACCCTGGATGATATGCGCGCCGTTCTGGGTCAGGAAGCGGAACTGGTCCAGGGTCTCCACCCCCTCCGCCACCGGCTTCAGGCCGAGGCTTCGGGTCAGCGCGATGATGCCCTTGACCAGGCTCGCACCGCGATCACTGACCACCGCATCGACCACGAAATTGCGATCGATCTTCAGTTCGTCCAGGGGGAACTGGGTGAGGTAATTCAGGGACGAATAACCGGTGCCAAAATCGTCGATGGCCAGCCCCACACCCATATCGCGCAACTCGCTGAGCGCATTGACCGAAGCGGAAATATCGCTCATCAACACGCCCTCGGTAACCTCCAGTTGCAGGACGCCGGAGGGCAGGCGGGTCTCCTCCAGGACGTCGCGGATCATGCGGTTGAAATCCGGGGTGAACTGCAACGCCGAGACATTCACCGAGACCCGCGGCAGCTTGACTCCGCGACTGGCGAACTCTCCTACCTGCCGGCAGGCTTCGCGCACCACCCACTCGCCGAGCTGGCTGATCAGCCCCATCTCCTCGGCCAGCGGCACGAACCGCGAGGGGGCGATAGGCCCGAGTTCGGGATGATCCCAACGCACCAGAGCCTCGGCGCCGACCACGGATCCGCTGTGCGTGTCCACCTGCGGCTGGTAGTGCAGCGCCAGGCCGCCGCGCTCCACCGCCTTGCGCAGCTCGTTCTCCAGCGTCAGGCGCTCGATGCCCGCCTCGTCCATGCCAGGGTCGTAGACCATGAAATTGTTCTTGCCGGTGTTCTTGGCGCGGTACATGGCGGTGTCCGCGCAGCGCAGCAGCCCCTCGACGTCTTTCGCGTGCTGCGGCGCCAGGGCGATGCCGATACTGCAGGTCACCACCAGTTCGTGGCCGTTGATCGACATCGGCCGGATCAGTTCGTTGCGCAGGCGTTCCGCCACCCGGCACACGGCCTCGGCAGACTCCAGCTGATTGAGTACCACGGTAAATTCGTCGCCGCCGATGCGCGAGACATCGATGCGCGCGCCGGGATCGGCGCTGCTGGCGAGCACGTCACTGCCGCGAATGCAGCTGGACAGGCGCTCGCCGACCTCGCGCAACAGCATGTCGCCGGCGCTGTGCCCGAGCGAGTCGTTGATGCGCTTGAAGTTGTCCAGGTCCAGGAACAGCACCGCCAGCACCTTGTCGGAGCGCTCCATCAGTTTCAGCAGCAGCGCCAGTTGCTCGGTGAACAGGCGCCGGTTGGGCAGCGAGGTCAGGCCGTCGTAATAGGCCAGGTGGTGCAGGCGGTTCTTGGCCCGGGTGACCTGCTTTACCGCGCGGTTGAGCTCCTCGTTGCGCCGCGACAACTGCTCGTTGCGCTCCTCCACCTTCATGCTGAGCAGGTGGTGGTCGGTATCCATGCGCTGCTTGTACTCGGTGACCCCGGTGATCACGCCATTGAGGATCTTGGCGATCTCCTGCACCTCGTCGCTGCCGGTCACCTTGACCGGCTCGTGCAGGCCGCCGGAGGCGATGCCGTCGGCCATCTCCGCAAGCCGCGATATCGGCCGGGTGATGCGCCGGGTGAGGCTCAAACTGAGCAACAGCGCGAGCAGCGCCAGGCCCAGGCAGGCCGCCACCACTGCCAGCAGGTCAGGCACGATCTCCTTCGCCAGGCCGCGCTGGTGAATAGTGACCTGCAGGTAGCCGACGATAAAAATACTGCCGCCGCGAACCTGTGCATGATCGGGGAAGAATTCCTCAGGTTCCAGGTCAAGCTTCAGCGGGTTGACCCGCGTACTGACCGGGATGACGAGGTAGAAATAGCGGTCGTCCCCGCGCAGGGCACTGAACAGCCCGCGATCGACCGTCTGTAGCCGGTAGTCGAGGCTGGCCAGGGAGACTTCGGCATCGGCGAAATCACGGCGCAGGTATTCGAAGCCCGGGTTGGCGCGCAGTGCCCCGGCCGGCCGCACCATCAGCCGCTCGCCCTGGCTGTCGAAGGCCGCCACCGATTCCACCGCCGGCGCAGCACGCAGGCCGTCCAGCACCGCAGCCAGGGCGTCCTCGCGGCGGTAGTGTATGTAGAGCGAGATTTCGCTGCGCTGGTTGACCTCGCGAACGAGACTGCCGATCAGCTGGTCCCGGGCCAGCTGATAGTCGCGCACACCGGCCAGCACAGCGAGCATTGCGCTCATGCCGATCAGCAGCGATACCACCAGAAAATTGAGTTTGCCGGCTATGGTCATGGTTCACACAGCCCCAGAGCATGTCTTTGTATCTATCCCCAAGGGGCCAGTATGTGACATACGTAACAAAAGCCCAAGCGGGAAATCTCCACTTTTTGCAGGTTTTCAGTAGTGGCCGGGAATGGCCATGTGCTTGAATTCAAAAGGACAATACTACAACAAGGTGATCACGGGGATGTCTGAGTTCCAGATGACGCATGTCGCTCTGGTGGGGGCGAGAATAGACGCGTTCTTACCACTGGGCTTTCGCAGCCGCAGCGAACTGACGCTGCGCCGCGTCATGCCGCAATACGAGACCAGCCTCACGGCCATGGGCACAGACCAGGCGCGGGCGACGCTGGCCGCACAATTACCGATCTGGATTCACAATGCGATTACCGATCCGGGCTTTCCCGGCCGCGGGGAATTGATCATGCCGCTGCGCCGCTTCGAGGGTGAACTGCGCGACAGCCGCGACAACGAGGTGGTTTCCGCGGTGCTCAACGCCGGTTTTCGCAACCGTCCGCTGGATCCGCTGAATCTTCCGGAGAGCATGCCGCTGCGCCAGCGCTGCAGCATGTTGATGTGGATTGATTCCTGGCAGGAGGCCTACAAGCACCTGGAGACGCGCGTGGTTGCCATTCTCATGAACCATCGCGCCGACATCGATAACTGGCTGGCGACCTCGGAGCCGGAAATCGACCCCGCAGTCGCCGTCTAGCCAGCGCGATCAATCCGCCGGGCGGCGCTCCGCGAGGCCCGCGCCGGAGACCATGCGCACGGTGCGCTGGCAGGTATCCAGCCAGGGCAGCAGGGTATCGGTCTTGAGTGCGCGCACATAGCCGCCTTCGCTGCGGCAGGCAATGCTGGTCTTGTTCGGAGTCCAGTCACCTTCCTTGGGGCGCGGCTTGCGCTTGCTGTAGTACCACAGCCCGCGACGATCCTGCATGACGTAATTGGCTTCGGGCGGCAGGAACACTTTCTTGCCATCGATTACTGCAAATACTTCCAGGTCGCCGCCGGGGTTCTCGCCCACACTGGCTGTCGGTTTAATCGTCAACATGACTGACTCCCCTCACTGGTCTAATACCAAGTCCCAAGCTTTCGGAAGGTGGACGTCTCATTCCACTGCGTCCTTTCCGCGTTAGGGCCATCCCGCGATGGCTCAGGATTAGTTATAAGCCCAGTTCATATCTCCAGCAATGACCACCCCGCCATATTTTTGGACGATTTCAAAAATTTGGTGTTTTCAGGCCAAAATTTTCCAGATTTTTGTGATCTGGCGCCCAGAGCTCGGCTCAAGTTGCCAAATTTTCGATTTTAGCTCTGGACGAGATGGATATGAGGGGGGGCGTCGGGGTCGACTTCAAGCAGGGTGAGGCTCTCGGGAATACCCTGGTGGAGCAGGCTGGCAGCCTCCTCCACCGAGGTCATGAGCATATGCAGGGACAGCGCGGCGCGGCCGTCCGGGTTGGCAGCCATCGCCGTGAGCTCGCCGAGATCCTCCTCGGAGACGAAGCCCAGCATGGCCGCATTGGTCAGGTAGTCACGAATGATCTGGCGATTGATCTGGTCCTGCAGGTACACGTGGTAGCCCTCGTCGCCGAACACCCGGTACAGGACCTCGCGGTCTGCGCTCTCCAGCGGGTTGGCCGTGAAGGGCATGGCTTCGCCGAAAGCGTCGTCAATTCGCTGTACGATCTTATCCAGTTGCAAAATACTCTCTCCCCGGAGTGGCGGGATATCTCAGCTCACGCGGTGGCCGCGCGGCCCACCTCGCAGGCAAACGCCTGCAGGGCCGGTAAATCGGGGACCTGGTACAGGCGCCCCTCGAATTCAAATGCGGCCAGGGCGTACTCGCCGCAGGCCTCGGGGCGGTCGCTACAGGCCGCGTCCTCGAGCCGGCGCACGCCCAGGCCCGGCCCGCGCAGCGCCAGGCCCCAGTAGTCGCAGGCCTGCTCGCGGATGCCGAGAAACACGGCGATCAGACCACTGACGGTCTTCTCGTCGCGCCAGCGCGGCCCGTCGGGGCCGCCGAAATCGATCACCGGCACGCGCTGGCCGCGCCAGGTAACGGCTGGCGGCGGCGCGGTCTCCGCGTCCTGCAGAGTGACGATCTCACCCAGGCAGTTCTGCGGCACCGCCCACACCTGGCCCTCCCGCGCGGGGAGGAACACGCACATGCGGCGCTGCTGTTCCTCGCTCATACCTGGTCCTGCTGCTCGAGGTCGAGACGGTGGCCCGTCAACTCGTTGATCTGGCCGATCAGCATGCGGAAGTTGAAGGGTTTGCCCATGTAGCCGTTACAGCCGGCCTCTTCCGCCAGCGAGCGGTGCTTGATGCCGGTGCGGGAGGTGATCATGATCACCGGTATATCGTTGAAGCGCGCCGACTTGCGAATCTCGCGCAGGGCCTGGATGCCGTCTTTCACCGGCATTTCCACGTCCATGAGAATAATGTCCGGCAGGCGCTCGGTGGTATTCAGCCAGTCGATCGCCACGGCGCCGTTCTCGGCGGTGGCGGTCTCCAGGCCAACCGATTCCAGCTGGCTGGTGGCCACCATACGCTGGGTGCGCGAGTCGTCGACCACCAGCGCCAGGAGTTTCTCCTCGCGCGGCTGGCCGACGGCGATCGCAGTGCCCTGGCCCTCGCCAAAGCAGCTCACCAGTACGTTCAGGTCCAGGGCGACGACGGCCTCGCCGTCCGCCGTAGTGGCGCCACCGGCAACTCCGGGCACCGCGGCAAACTGGGCGCCCAGCGAACGAATGACCAGTTCCAGCGCCTCTTCGACGTCGTCCACGGCAATCGCCATGTGACGCGCGTCGGAGCCGGCCACGATCAGCGGGATAGTCTTGCGCCAGGCCGCGCGGTCCGGCAGGTTGCCGCTCTGGCACAGGGTGCCGAGATAGGCGGGTTCGCATTCCAGCCCGGCGAGGGTCAGGCGGGCGCCGGACTCCACCGCGTCGAAGAAGGTATCCACCGGCACCTCGTCGACGGCGACCAGGCCGCCCAGCGGGATGGCATAGGAGCTCTCCCCGGCACTCACCAGCAGCGCACCATTAACCGCGACGTTGGAGGGGATGCGCAGGTGGAAGGCGGTGCCCTTGCCCACCTCGGAGACGATGCGCACGTCACCGCCCATCTTCTGCAGTTCGCTGGCGACGATGTCCATGCCCACACCGCGACCGGAGATCTGGCTGACCTCGGCGGCGGTGGAGAAGCCCTTGTGGAAGATCAGCTTCAGCGCTTCCTCATCGGACAGCGCATAGACGTCCACGTCGATGCCCTTGTTGCGCGCGGACTCGCGGATCTTCGCCGGGTCCATGCCGCGACCGTCGTCCGACAGCACGATGACCGAGTCGGCTCCGGACATGTGTACGTCGAGAGTGATCTGGCCGACGCTGGGCTTGCCCGCGGCGCGGCGCTCCTCGGCGCTCTCGATGCCGTGGTCCAGCGCATTGCGCACCATGTGCTCGAGGATGGTCTGGCAGCGCGCGTAGTCGTCGCGGTCCAGGGTGCCCACCTCGTTGGTGACACGGAAGGCGACCTCCTTGCCGAGATCAGAGCTGACCGTGCGCACCAGCCGGCGCAGTCCGGGGGTGAGGCGCGACACCGGCACTACGCGGGCGGCGCGGATCGACGAGCCGATCGAGGAGATCACCGTCGATTGCTGTTGCAACAGCGCCTCGGCCTGGCCGTTGTGACGGCTGACCAGTTCGATCAGGTCGGCGAGGTCCTCGACGCCTTCGCGCAGGATGTTGGCGGCCTCCTGCAGGTCCGAGTAGCGGTCCATCTCCAGCGCGTCCATGTCCGACGCACCGCTGCCGGCTTTGGCGGTGGGATTGAACAGCGCACCATCGGCGATATCCGAAATGTGCGCGCGCATCGAGGTCAGGCGGCCCTGCAGTTCTGCGGTCGCCCGCTTGGTGCGGCTGGTAGTCGCCGAGGTACGCACCCCCAGCTGCTGCGCCTGGTTGGCCAGGTTCAGCAGCAGGTCGAGTTTCTCGGAGGTAATGCGCACCGACTGCTGGGCGGCGAGTACCCGTGCACCCTCGTCGGCGAGTTTCTTGTCCTCCTGCTTGCGCCGCAATTCCTCGGCGTTGCGCTCGCGCGCATCGGCGACGATATCCGCAACGGCGGGGGTCTGTGCGGCGGGCGCCAGCGGCGCGGGCTCAGGCTCGGCCATCGGAGCAGGCGCCTCGGCCACAGCCTCGGCGGCGGGCTCGACGGCCTCCTCACGGTAGGGGAGCTCGCAGGGAATGTCACGGCGCTCGGCCTGGACAAAATCCACCCCGCGTACCGCAGCATCCAGCCAGGCGTTGACGATGCGGAAGTAAGCGGCTTCCTCGCCGGCTGCCGGCTTGGGCATGCGCTCCAGCAGGGTCTCGAAATTGTGGATCAGGGTGCCGTAGTAGTGCAGGCCGACACCCTTGGCGATGCCCTTGATGGTGTGCAGCACCCGGCCGACCACGGCCTGGTGCTCGCCGTTGGCACAGTCGGCCTCCCACTCGCTGATGGCATCCTCGAGTTTCTCCAGTTCGGAGGAACCCTCCTCGATAAACGCGTCGAGGAACTCGGCGAAGATCTCACCGCCGGTGGGACTGCAGTGACTGAACTCGATACCCTCGGGAATACACCAGGACAGGTCCTCGGCCAGCGCGTTCCCCTCCGGCACGGCCTCGGGCAACGCTTCGGGTACAAGCTCAGGCACATCCTGTTCGGCAGCACTGTGCAGTTCGGCTGCCAGTTCCGCTTCGGGGGCCGGCTCGGGTTCGCTCGCGGTTTCCGGCTCCGGCTGGGCGGCGATGCATGCGTCCTCGGCAGGAAGCTCGGTCAGTGCACCATCGAGCGCCGCGGCCTCGTCGCCGGGCACAGTGGAGGGCAGGTCCGCGGCCTCGGCAGCCAGGAAATCCGCCATATCGGTGTCTTCAGCGTCGGCGCCCAGCAGCTCTTCAATTTCCGCCGCCGCGGGCAGTTCGTCCAGCGCGCGGTCCGGATCGTCGCCGTCCATGTCGCTGAACATGGCCTCGAGCTCATCACCGTCCGGCAGCCACTCGGGGGCTTCCAGGGGCGCGTTGAGGTCTTCGTCGAGCAGGTCTTCTTCGAAAACCTTGTTCTCTACCAGGCGCAGGCCGCGGTCCGCGGCGCTGGGCCGGGCCGGTGTCTCTGGCGCGTCGCTGGCGGGCTCCTCGACAAACAGCTGGTTGCAGTTTTCCCCGGTGCCGGCGCGGTACAGGCGCAGGTAGATGACGCCGATGTGCTCGGCGTCGAGTCCGGCCAGGGCATCCGGCGTTTCGCTGCAGATTGCTGCCACTGGCTCGAACCCGGCGGCGAGAGCCTCGTGGACCGCCGCGGGATCCGCGGCGATGGACACCTCGGTGGTAACGCAGCCGGCCGGCCAGCCCAGGGCATTCAGGCGCGCAGCCAGGGCCATATCGACCTCTTCCATCAGCGGCGCGATGCGCGGCGTAACCTGGGTGAGCAGTTCGCCACCGCGGGTCAGCTCGGCAAAATCCTCGTGCAGATCCGGCTCGTCCTGCACATCCATCGCGCCGGTCAGCACCTCGCCGAGATCGACCTCCTCGACGAATTCCACACCCTCGTCGTCCTCATCGGCGCTCGCTATGAACAGATCTTCCAGCGGCGCTTCCGGCAGTTCCTCGGCGCTCTCCTCGAGATCGAGGATACTGCCGAGGTCGGTGACTTCCGCCACTGCCTCCATGCCGGGCAGCGTTGCGGGTTCGTCGTCGGCCGGGGTTTCCTCTGCGCTGGCTGCCATGTCCAGTTCGGGGAGTTCTTCGTCCTCGAGGGACTGGGTCAGGTCCAGTTCCGGCAGTTCGTCGTCGGCAGCGGCGGCAATTGCGTCGTCAACCTTGTCGATTTCCGGCGCGGCCTCCTGAGCACTGGCAGTCAGGTCCAGCTCCGGCAGGTCCATACCCGCGGAGAAATCGGCCATATCCAGCTCGGGCAGTTCCAGTTCGATATCGTCGACGTCGGCGACTCCCGCGACCGGCGTGACCTCGATTTCGATAGCCGCGGCTTGCGTCTCGAGGTCAGCGCCCTCGAACTCGCCTGCAGTCAAATCCACAAGCTCGTCGTCCAGGTCGCCGAAGTCGATATCCAGGGCGCCAGCCTCGCCCGGCAGCTCAGCGGCGGACAGGTCGATGTCCAGGTCAGCGCTGGCGGCCAGTCCGTCGCTCTCATCGACGATCGGCAAGGTCAGCTCCAGTTCCTCGCCGGCATGATCGGCAGGCTCGTCCTCGACCAGGGGCAATTCGGCGGGCGCTTCGGCGCTCGCCGCTGCGACCAGGTCCTGCGGGGGCTCGTCTGCGGGTGCTTGCGGCTGGGTTGGCTCCGCCTGCGGCTGGGCTGTCTCCGCCTGCGACTGGGCTGTCTCCGCCTGCGGCTGGGCGGGGGCCTCGGCGGCAGCGTCCTGGGTCTCGCCGGCGCGCTCCTGTTTCTTCACGCGCTTGACGACCAGGTACTGCTCGCCCATATCGTCGTCGTCTTCCAGCCCGAGGATATCGCTGCCGTCGACCACATTGGTCAGCAGACCCTCATCCTCGGCGGACTGGCGCGAAAAATCGACGGCCATCAGGCCGTCAAAACTCATGTCTTCATCGGCGCCATCAACGCCATCGTCATCGGCGTTGGTTGAGCCGGGTTCGCCCATCACGATCTCTTCGTCGACATAGGTGCTGAGGTCGTCGGCATCGGCGCGCCCGCGCATCATCGGCCGCGCGGCGACCGCAGCCTCCTGGGCGCTCAGGGAGAGGTCGAAACCGCCGCGGCGGTCGACGACAAAGATATTTTCCTCGGGGTCGTCACGGTCGAGTTCGAGCAGCCATTGCAGGGTGGCCTCCTCCTGGGAGGCGTCGGCAGTCTCCGCGGCCTCGGCGTTAGCCACGCCTTCGATTTGCTCTTTCTTGGTCTGCACGATAACTCTCCGTATACCCTCTCTTGGGTTGGGCCGCAGTTCTTACTGCCCGATTTTGCTGGGCGCGGCGCCGCTGCTGCTCGCGTCGTCGATCTGGGGCATGCCCTCGGCGAGGTCCTCGCCGGCGCCCTCGGCCATGCGGAAGCAGCGGTCGGTCAGTTCGCGAACGCGCTGGACGTCGAACTCGGTGCCGTCCTTGTAGGAGGCGATCAGCCCGGGCAGGGCCTGCACCACGTCCTCGACCAGTTTGACCAGGGTATCGGAAGCCTCGAGGTCACCGTCCAGCACGCGGTCGAGCATGTCCTGTGCCGCCCAGCCCAGTTCACCCAGGATGTTCGCGCCCACGGCGCGGCCATTGCCCTTGAAGGTGTGGAAATGGCGGCGGATTTCGCGCAGCGTCTCCTGGTCGCCTGTGTTCGCCGCCCACTCGGGGGTCAGGCGGAATATCTCGGCGACGATCTCCTCGGACTCCTCGAAGAACACCTCGCGGAATTCCGCGGGCACCTCGGCATCCTCGACGTAGTTGCGCGGCTCGCTCCAGTTGCCCTGGGCGACGTCGGACCCCGCGGACAGGCCCTCGGCCCGCTCCTCGAGTTCGGTGACGCGCTGCTCGGCAATCGCCAGCATATGCGAGGTATCGTCCAGCGGGTCGATGATCGAGCGCTGCAGGTGCAGTTCCAGTTGCGCGAAAGCCTCGGCAAAGCAGCGGAACGCATCGTCCTCGCGTACTTCACCGGCCTTGCTCGCCGCCTCCAGCCAGGCGTGGCAGCGATCGATGATCTTCGCCTCGCGCTCCATGCCGGCAAAGCCGAGGGCGCCGGAAATCTCCGAGAGCAGGCCCAGCGACAGGTCGATGGCCTTGCGGTCGGCGATGGTTTCCTGCTCGTTGAGGAAGTCCTTCGCCAGGTCGAACAGCAGATCCAGATCCGGATCGCCGGCGTCCGCATCGCGCACCGCCTTGCGCAGGGCCTCGTGGCCCTGGTCGGATTTGTTCAGGTAGCGGTTGAGCGCCACGGTCAGGCGGATGGTCGATTCCAGGTCGTTGGGCTTGCGCGCCAGGGCGCTGGCCAGCGACTTGCGCCGCAGGATCTGGTGCATGTAGTTCTCGACCAGGCCCATGTGATTGAAGGTGGCGCTGACCACCGACTCGCGCAGTTCGAAATCGCGGCTGGAGAAGGAACTCGACAGGCCGTGCTCCAGCTTGTGCTCGATGTCCAGCTTGACGTCGACGATGCCGCGGATGATGTCGTTGATCGCCTGGTTGAGCTGTTCCGGGGTCTCCTTGTAGCCGCCGGTGTAGACACGCTCCAGGCGTCCCTGCACCGCGTTCAGCGAATCCGCGTGGGCGAACTGGCCAGCGGCTTCCAGGCGGTACTTGGCCGCCTCGATACCGTCCAGCGCCTTGCGGTTGACCTCGGCGCCGCCGGAGCGACCGATCTGCGCCAGGTCCTGGGAATTCAGGGTTTCCACCACGCTGTTAAGCTGCTCCAGCGCGGCGGACAGTGCCGTCACCAACGCGTCGGTGTGGATCAGGCCGCGGTTGGCCTCTTCCAGGGTGTCCTCGCTGATCGCGAACACCTCGCGGATGCGCGAGATGTGCAGCGGACGCGCCTTGCAGCTGGCGATGTAGAACAGCATCTGCTGCTGCAGGGCGTCGTAGTCCACCGAGGGATCGACCGCCGCGCCGTTCTCACGGGCGTGCTTGATCAGGAAGGCACCGGACTTGAAGATCTGCGCGATGCATTCGTCGGGCACGATCAGGCCCCCGGCCACGCCCTCGCAGATGCCGATCAGGGTCATCCAGTACCGCTCGGGCAGGGTGCCGACAAACAGGTTCTGCATGCGCCGGGCGACGCGCGCGGCTGTCTTCATGCTCTCGCCGACGTTCTTGCGGCGCAGCGCCATCTTCACCATTTCCAGGTACAGGGCGAGCATGACGTTGGCGCGGCTGCGCACTTCGTCATCCGGCGCGGGCTGGCCGCCGGCAGTGATGCCGGCGCCCTCGGGAATGTCCATGTGGAAGAAGAACGCGCGCGGGCGCGGGCGCTCGCCGACCCAGCGGCGCAGGTCGTTGACGTGCTGCTCCAGGCCCTGGCCGGTATCGGCGCGGGCATTCTGCGCGTGCGCCAGGTAGGCGGGCAGCACTTTCAGCGCCTGCATCAGGCCGCCCATGGCCAGTTTGCGGCGTTCACCGACCACCTGGTCCTTGTACAGGCAGTTGAGGCTGCGCTCCATCTCCAGGGTCAGCAGCTCGCCCTTGCGCATGCCCAGGGCGCGCAGTGTGGACGTGATCTGGTGCACCGACCACATGCACTGCAGCAGCGGGCGTTTCTGGGAGGAGTCATTGCTGTACTCGACCAGTGCCGCCTCGGCGTTCTCGGCCTGCTTGTGCATAAGGCCGACCACCCACTTGAGGGCTACGATGTCTGTTTTACTCGCCACAGCCAAACCTCCGTTTCCTGTTGCTGCTGGCGGCGGTGCGCTGTAACCGCACCGGCCGGTTTTATTATGGGATTGCGCGCTTGGGTTCGAGGTCGTCGACATCGACGATCTCTTCCTCGACAAAGGTCTGGGTCGCGGCGCGGAAGCTGTCCAGGTCCTCGACCTCGCCGCCACCGGCGTTCTCCATGAAATAGGTGCCGTCGGCGTCGGTGCGGAACTGGCCGAGGCTGCGCGCCGCGTCGCGGATAGATCCCTGCAGGGAGGCCACGCCGCGCTGGGCGGATTCATTCAGCTCGCTGATCTCGATATTGCGATCGCGGATCTCGGACATGGAACTGCTCATGTGCAGCGCGTTCACCGCGGACTGACCGGCCGCCTCGTCCACGCTGGAGATGATGTCGCTGATCGCCAGGGAACCGGAGTTGATCTCTTCCAGGGAGCTGTCCAGGCGCTCGATGTACTCGAGGATGGTGACAACCGTCCCCACCGTGGTCTCCATGCTCGCCAGGTTGTCGGCGGACATGTTCTGCAGCATGCGCACCTCGGAGATAATCTTGCGCCCCTCTTCCTCGGCCTCGCGCAGCAGGTCGGCGATAGACTCCGCAATACCCAGGAACGGACGGCCGTATTCGCCGGCCTTTTCCGCCTCGATACGGGTGTTGATCGCAACAACCGAGATCTTGGTGTTCAGGGTCTGGATGTACTCCGCCGCCGCGGTCACCGACTGGATGAGCTCGCTCTGGCGCTTGGCCGACTTGGAGGTTTCCTGCACCGATTCGCGCACGTCGACGGAGGCCTTGGACATGTCCTTGGTCAGCTCATACCCCTGCGACACCTTGCGACAGTTGCGGTCGGAGGTCTCGGCGGCGCGCGCGGTGGAGGACTTGATCTCCTCGCTGGTGCGCACCATCTCGGTAGCGGTCTCGGTGGACTCGACCACCGAGCGCGTCAGTTCCTTGCCCTTGGCGACCTGGGCGCGGGCGCTGTTGCGGATGCTGTCGATGGCCTTGACCGATGCCTCGAAGGGCGTGCGCACTTCGCGGATCAGCTGGCACTGGCGCGCGGTGGCACCGTTCAGGCTGTGGGCAATCTCGCCGGTCACCGAGTTGCCCTCGGTGGCGGAGACGGTGAGGTCGCCGCGGGCGATTTTTTCCAGGGTCTCGTTGAGGTCGTCCATGCCGCGGCTGGCGTTGGCGTCGCGCCGGCGCTGGCCGATGAACATGGCCAGCAGCAGGCCGATGGCCAGCACACCCGGGGCCACGAACAGCGCCAGCAGGTTGCCGCTGCCATAGAGGCGGCCGACGGCGAGGTCGTCCACCGCGGACTGCAGCTCGCTGATGGCGGCGCCCAGGGCGACACTGTTCTCGTCGATAGTGGCCCGGGCGGCGGCGGCCTGGCGCAGGTCAGTGGCGGCACCGGCGATGCGGTCCACCGAGTTGGCCAGCGGCGAGAACAGGCGGTAGGCCTTGCTCAGGGACTCGATGGACGCGGCATCGGAGACCTTCTCGATGCCGGTGAGCTCATCGCCGCGGGTCAGGCCTTCGACGATGCGCGTGAAGTCAGCGGTATCGGAACGGAACTCGTCCGCGGCCACCTGGGCGTCGGCGCTGCCGGCCTGGATACGCGCCAGGTTGCGCGCCATGCGCTCGAGCAGCCAGGGCGCTTTCTGCGCGGCGACCAGGGTATCAGCGGAGGCGTTGTTGCGCTGCAGCAGGGCCACCACCGAGGCCAGCTCCTTCTGCATGTTGCGCACGTTGGCGTCCAGCTCGCGCGAGGTCTCCTCGACGAACACGGCGCGCGGCGCGGCATCCACCAGGGTTTTCACGGCGCGCTTCACCGGCTGCCAGTTGAGGTCGATCATGCTCAGCTTCTGGTTCAGCTCAGAGGCGTCGAGCAGGCCCAGCTGGCGTTCGAACTGGCTGGTTTTCACGTCCAGGTTCTCGAACGCCTGGGCTTCGCCGCGGGCGGTACCGCGCGAGGCGATGGAAACTTCCCGCGCCAGGCCGGCCAGCTGGTCGGCGATAGCATCGTAGTGACCCTCGGCGCCGACTTCCTTGTCGATCACCAGGAAGCTGTAGCCCACGGCCCCGAGGCACGCCAACGCGCCCAGACCGAGGAAGAGGTTGCGCAGTTTCGCCGCGCCCGGCTTCTTTTTACCCGTCATTCTTTACCCACCTCGTGCATCTGCGCCTCGCTAGCGGCGGCATTGGCAAATTCGCTGTCCGCAATCAGGCTGTCTATGTCCAGTACCGCCAGGAAACGCTCCCCGTCCGCGAAACCGCCGCGGGTGTAGGGGGCAAAATCGGGATCAACCTCCCGCTGCATGTCGCGCTGCTCCGCCGGGAACTTCATGTCCCGCTCCAGCCCGCTAAGGGTGATTCCGAAGTGGAACCCGGGACGGCGCAACACCATGCAGTAATCGCGCGGCCGCCCTGAATACGGGCGGCGGCGAAAGAAAACGTCCCCACTGAGGATGGGGATAAGCCCGCCGAGATGCGACCCGACGCCCATCACCCAGGGCTTGGTGCCGGGAATCGCCATTACCTTGGGTGTCTCGATAATCTCTTCGAGCAGGCCCTCGCCGATCAGCAGCGGTACGCCCGCAATGCTCAGGCTGGTGCCCACCCAGTCGTTGCGCTCGTGGACCTGCACCGGCGCGGCGACCGCCTCGGCGGCATAGCGTCGCTCCAGGGCGTCGAGGGTCGACAGGGCCGATGCGTTCACGAGGTTGCGCTCAGGCGACCTTGCGCTGCTTGGTATGGGTGAAAATCAGCTGCCGCAGCACGCTCTCCGGCGGGATCTTGGTCACGTGAGCGGTGGCGCCGCGCGCCTGGCCCTTGGCGATATCGAAGATGCCGTCGGAGGACGACAGCATCACCACCGGGGTGTTGCGTGTGTCTTCCGCGTTGCGGATCAGGGTACAGGTCTGGTACCCGTCGAGCTCCGGCATGGTGATATCGAGGAAAATCAGGTCTGGCTTGAAGCGCCGCAGCATGCCGAGTGCCTTGTAGCCGTCCTCGGCACACTCGACCTCACAGCCCATACCCTTGAGTGTGTGGGACATCATCATGCGAATCGTCTTGGCGTCGTCGATAATGGCGATCTTGACGCCGCTGATGTCCATTTCTTGCTGTTCTTCGCTCATTTTCGCCCTCAGTTATTCTCGGTACTGTGAGTCGATGCTCCGGGAGCCCGCTGCTCCGGTTATTCCAGAAACAGTATTTCGGGCGGGCATTCCAGCAGCAACCAAAAACTGGAGAAAACTACAGAAAGGCCTCTGGACTGTGATCGGCCGCACAAACCCGAACTGTAGGTGGAAGAACTACCTCAAGCGTAGACCATCTGCGGCAATACCGCGGTCCACGCCGCGCGCTACTCGCTGGGGAACATATAATTCTTGAACGGCTCGAGGTGGCCGGGCTGGAAATCCTGCAGCTCGTAGATGTTGAACTTGTGCATCAGGCTGAGGCAGCGCTGGAAAGCGCGGTCGGCGTCGTAGGAGGCCGGCGGGATGCTGTACTCGTCGGTGACCTGGGCGAAAATCAACGAGGCGATCTCGCGGCGCACCTGGTCGGCGCGGTACAGGGCGTGGTTGACCGGCGAGGAGACCACCGGCGAACCGTAGATGAGGAACGCCTCCCAACGCTTGGCGTCCTGGGCCTGGTCGAGCTGGGCGACCAGGAAGCGCACCATGTTGCGCAGCTCCTGCAGCGGCGGCAGCAGGTCCTTCTGCAACCACTTGCGCACATCTGCCTCGCGCCAGTCCGGGTTGATGGCGATAACCCCCAGTACTCGTCCCTCGAATATAGAAGGCGCGACGCCGGCCAGGTCCCAGAGCATGTTGAGCCGGGCGGAGAAGCCAAGACTGGTGGGCGGACCCTCCTCGGCCAGGCGGGCATACTCGGCGGCGTGGTCCTGCAGGCTCTTGTTGTCGGCCATGGTGTCCTCGTCAGGCGTCTATCTGCAGCTGCTTGAGCCGCTTCTGGTAGGTCGGGGTGGAGACCCCCATGATGCGCGCGCGATCGTTCACGCTGACCCCGGCGCAGGACTGCTGGACCAGGGTCATCAGCATTTCCTCCGCCACCTGCTGCGGCGACTGCGGCAGCGGCCCGCTGTCCATGATCCAGCGGCGCGCCAGGCGCGCGCTGTCCTGCCACAGCAGGCTGGCCTCGCGCTCGGCCTGGCGCTCGCGCGTCTTGGGCAGCCAGCGGCCGATGTTGCGCGTGCGGGTATGCAGGAACTCCGCCGCGCCGCGGGCGTCCTCGCCGAAGCGCTCGCAGGCGGCCTCGATGATCTCGTCGTCGAGCCAGGCGCCCAGCGGGCGCAGCAGGCCGGTCTCTAGCGAGGCGGCGAGGGCCTGCCCCAGGGCCAGGCGCAACTCTTCCTCCACCGAGGGCGCGTACTCCGCCGCGGCCTCCGGTTTTTCCTGCATCAGCTCGAGGAAGGGGCGCTCCACCGCGCGGCCGCTGCTGCCATCCTCGGAAATGCCGATGTACAGGCCCAGGTCCACAGGGGTCAGCCAGTCCTTGTCGGTGCGCGTCAGCGCGTTGCGGATGATGTCGCGCATCTCGCTGATATTCCCCGGCCAGTTGTGCTCGCGCAGGGCCTGCTCGGCATCCGGCGTAAAGCCGAGCATGCGGCGGTCGTCGCGCGCGCTCTCCTGCTCCAGGATCTTGTGCGCCCAGCGCAACACCGCGCGGCGCCGCTCGCGCAGGGGCGGCACCTGGATCGGGTAGCCGGCGAACACGCTGGCCAGGCGCGGGTCCAGTTCGCCGCGGCTGACCAGGCGCGCCGGGTCCACCGGAAACAGGGCGATAAAGCGGTTGCGCGGCAGGTAGCGGGTGCCGCCGCGCTCGTCGCTGGCGGTGCGCGTGGCGAGCTGCCGCGCGAGGCGGCCCTGCACCTCGGCGTGCAACAGTTGCGGCGATTTGAACACCAGAGTGCGGCCTTCACCCTGCTGCAGTTCGCGATTGATGCGCGTCCACGCCTCGCTGCGGTTGCGGAAACTGCGGCAGTCGAGCTTTACCAGCCCGTCGGGCGCGCCACCGGACTCCTGATGCACGATCTGCGCGACGTACATCTTGCCGGTGCCCTGCTCGCCGATGATCGCCACCGGGATCTCCACCTGCGTGAGGAACACCGCCTGGTCGATGGCGCCCTCCATGTTGTCCAGCACGTAGCCCTCGATGCCCTTTTCCATCTCAAGCGCCGGCAACTGCGCGGCGGTCGCGGCGCCGTTGCCGGCCTGGCGGCCCGCAAGTTCGGCACAGCGCGCGGCGAGGAACTGCAGCGCCGCTGGTCCGGGGCGGAAACCGGCCTGGTCCGCTGCGCTGTCAAACAGCAGCAGGTAGCCCCAGTTGCCCTCGGTGGCCGGCAGCGCCAGCAGGCCCAGGCCCGGCTCGGCCAGGGTCTCCGGCGCCTCCGCGGGAATCCGGCGCAGGGCCTGCTGCAACCAGCGCGGCGGGCGTCCGGTGACTGCGCGAATCGCGTCGTCGACACGCTCGGCGCAATACACCACATCCAGGCCCCGGGCCTCGTCCCGCTGCAGGATGGCCGCCGCGCGCAGGCCGTCGCGCTGCAATAACAGGTGCAGGGCCTGTTCGAGGAAATCCGGGCTGCGCCTGGCGTCCAGGTCCAGCAACTCGCGCAGGAAGGCGCGCGCCGCGGGGTCGTAGACGCAATCGCGAAACGCGCCGCCGGCATTGAGCAGGCGCGCCGCCTGGCCCTGCGGGTCCCAGGGGCTGGCAAAGCGGATGCGTTCATCGCCGCCGGCCTGGGCCTGCAGCAGCGCATTGTTGGCCGCGACCAGGGCGGACAGCGCCGTTTGTCCCTCCAGCCGCTGTGCCAGGCCGATACAGGCGCGCGCGTACTGGGCACCGCCGCCGCGACCGCGCAGTCGCTGGTGCAGGTGGGAGAGCAGCGCGCGGCTGATATCCAGCGCCGCCTCCGGCTCGATGGCGCGCAGGATCACGCTGATCGTGGTGCCCTCGGGCAGGCCCAGCCAGTCCTGTTCGCGCAGGATCTGCTGCAGGCCGCCGCGCAGGTCGATCATCAACCGGTCGGTCTCCGCCGCTCCCCAGGTGGGGCTGAACTCGAGGCGGTCGACGCCGAGCACGGCGACGATATCCTGCGGCTGGATGTCGGCCTCCGCCTCGGCGCCGGCGGGCAGCGCCAGCTGGCGCAGGAAGAGCACGGCGGCAGCGGCGTCGCCCCAGGGCTGCGGTACCAGCATGCCGCCCATCACGTAGTCGCGCTCCGCGTTGCTGCCGACGATGGTCGGTGGCAGCGCAGTGGCCACGCCGGCGGAGATCGCCTGGCCGATGACCGCGCTGCTGTCGGGGGCGACGCCGAGCGCATCGCGCCAGTCGCGACCGCACACGCCGTCGGCGGTGGGAAACGGCAGGCGGCCGAAATAATCGAGCACGATGCCGCTGTCGCGATCGACCACGACCAGGCAGGTATCGAGGGCGAGATAGTGTTTATCGAGGGCCTTCACGGTGCAGAGTATAGGGGATTGCCCACGGCGCTGGAACGCGTGCCGGTGCGCTCGCAGCGGGTCGATGCTATCCTCGCGCCATCGCCCCGCACAGGTCCCAATGGTCCGCATGTCACGCAAAACGCTCTACTGGTCCGCCCTCGCCTTCGCCGCCGTCGCCATTGCACTGGTGCAGTTCATCCCGGCGCCACCGCTGCAGGTTCCCGCACAACTGCCCGCCGAGGAACGCGCGCAGCACCGCATGCTCAACTTCGAGGGCGTACGCAACTTCCGCGACCTCGGCGGCTACCCCACCGCAGACGGACGCCATGTGCGCTGGGGCGTGCTGTACCGCGCCGGCAGCCTGGACGAGACCAGCCGCGCCGACCAGCAGGGGCTGGCCCGGCTCGACCTCTACGCCCTGGTCGACTTCCGCTCGGCGCCGGAAAAGGAAGAGGCCCCGGACCAGCTGCCGCCGGAGCCCGCGTTCAAGGTGGTCGAGATTCCCATCCTCGACGAGGGCAACAATGCACTGGACGAGAAGTTTCGCGAGGCCTCGGAGACCGGCGACTTCAGCGCGCTAGACCCCGACGCACTGATGACCGACGCCTACCGCGATTTCGCCACCGTGTTCAGCCCGGAGTTCGCCAGCTTCTTCGACCTGCTGCTGGAGGCGGACGGACGCCCGGTACTGTGGCACTGCACCGCCGGCAAGGACCGCACCGGCTTCTCCAGCGCCGTCCTGCTGCGCCTGCTGGGTGTGCCCGAAGATGTCATCTACCGCGACTACATGGCCAGCGGCGACCAGGCCATCGAGGCGCGCAGCGCCACGCTCAGCCTGTTGCGCATGACCCGCGGCGACGAGGCAGCGGACAAGGTGAAGACCCTGCTCGGCGTGGAAGAGCACTGGCTGCGCGCCAGCTTCGCCGCCATCGACGAGCGCTACGGCAGCTTCGACAACTACCTGCAGCAGGCCCTGGGCCTGGACGCGGCGAAACAGGCGCGGCTGCGGGAGCGCCTGCTGGAGTAGCATGGACAACACCCTGCTGGCGGAACTGATCGCCCTCGGCCTCCTGCTGCTCTACGCCGCGTCGGTGGTCGCGGCACTCGAGGCGATCCTCAAGTCGCGCACCTCCCAGGGCGCCATCGCCTGGGTGCTGTCCCTGGTCACCATCCCGATCCTCGCCCTGCCCCTGTACCTGGTGTTCGGGCGCAATCGCTTCGACGGCTACATGGAAAAGCGCGACCAGATCGAGAGCGAGTCGCTGGCCCTGCTCGAGCGCGCCAGCGGCAGCATCCGCGGCCACCTGGTCGGCCCGGGCGAGAGCACCCCGCTGTACACCAGCCTGTTCAACCTGGCACGCATGCCCGCCACCACCGGCAACCGGGTGGAACTATTGATCGACGGCGAGGCGACTTTCGCCAGCCTGCTGGAGGGCCTGCAGCGGGCGCAGCGCTACATCCTGTTCCAGTTCTATATCATTCGCGATGATGCCCTGGGCCGGGAACTGGGACGCGTGCTCGCCGACAAGGCGCGCGACGGGCTACAGGTCTACCTGCTCTACGACGAGATCGGCAGCCGCCCCTTCCACCGCTCGCGGCTGCTGCGCCAGCTGCGCATGAGCGGCGTGCACGTGGCACCCTTCAACACCACCCAGGGCTACCGCAACCGCTTCCAGCTGAACTTCCGCAACCACCGCAAGGTGGTGGTGATCGACGGCCGCGAGGCCTGGGTGGGCGGCCACAACGTGGGCGACGAATACCTCGGCCGCAACCCGGACATCGGCCACTGGCGCGATACCCACGTGCACGTGCACGGTCCCGCGGTGATGGGCGCCGAACTGGCCTTCGCCACCGACTGGCTGTGGGCGAGCAACGGCCACCTGGCGATCGACTGGGATTTCAACGGCGCGGCCCCGGGGTCCAGCGAAGTGCTGGTATTCCCCTCGGACCCGGCCAGCGAATACGAGGAAACCGCGCTGATGTTCCTGCAGACCATCGTCGCGGCGCGCAAGCGCATCTGGATCGCCAGCCCCTACTTCGTGCCGGACAGCAGCATCGTGGCAGCCCTGCAACTGGCCGCCCTCAACGGCGTGGACGTGCGCGTGCTGATTCCCGATGAACCGGACGGCCCGGTGGTGGGCCTGGCCAACTGGTCTTTCACCCGCCAGCTGATTCCCGCCGGCGTCGGCATCTACCGCTACCAGGGCGGCTTCATGCACCAGAAAGTTCTGTTGATGGACGACAGCCTGGCGGGCGTGGGCACGGCAAACTTCGACAACCGCTCCTTCCGCCTCAACTTCGAGATTACCCTGCTGGTGGAGGACGCCGACTTCGCCGCGCAGGTAGCGGACATGCTGGAAACGGACTTTGCGCGCTCCCACCGGGTCGGGCCGGCGGATTTCGCCAACCGCCCGATGTGGTTCACCCTGGGTATGGCGACCGCGCGCCTGTTCTCGCCCGTGCTCTAACCCACGCCGGGCGGCCGGCTCAGGCGGCCAGCCCCATCACGAAAATCAGCAGCAGCGCCGGCGGTACCAGGTAGCGCACAGCCGTGTACCAGGCAGTGTGGCCGCCGGAGCCCAGGCCGGAGAGTTCGTCGCGACTGAAGGCCGGCTTCATCACCCAACCGACGAACAGGGCGATGAGCACGCCGCCCAGGGGCAGCAGCACCAGGTTGCAGAAGTCCTCCAGCAGCGCGTTGAAGTTGCGCCCGCCCAGGGAGAACTCGCTGAACGTGTTGTAGGACAGCTGGCTGATGATGCTGAGCACGGCGATGGAGCCGATCACCAGCACCACGCTCTTGTGCCGGGCGATGCCGAAGCGCTCCTCCACCCAGGCATTCACCGACTCGATCAGGCCGACCATGGAGGTGATGCCGGCCACCGCCAGGATGACGAAGAACACCACGCTGAACAGGTAGCCGCCGGGCATCTGCGCAAAGGCCACCGGCAGGGTCTGGAAGATCAGGCCGGCACCCGCGGCGGGGTCCAGGCCGTAGTTGAACACCGCGGGGAAGATCACCAGGCCGGCGAGCAGCGCCACCACAGTGTCGGCGCAGACGATAACGATGGCCGAGCGGGCGATGGAAATTTCCTTCGGCAGGTAGGAGCCATAGGTCATCATGCCGCCCATGGCGACACTCAGGGAAAAGAATGCCTGGCCGATGGCGGCGAGCACGCTCTGCCAGCCCAGCTTGCTGAAGTCCGGGGTGAACAGCCACTGCGCGGCGCGCTCGAAGCCGCCGGCGAAAAAGTTGTAGACCGCCAGGCCCAGCAGCAGCAGGAACATCAGGGGCATCATCACGCTCACCGCGCGTTCGATGCCCGCCTGCACGCCGGCGTAGATGATCAGGCCGGTCAGGGCCAGCCCGACCAGGTTCCAGAACAACATGCCCAGGTTGTCCTGCAGCACGCCGCTGAACACCATCTCGGCGGCGGCCGCGTCGACACCGACGAAGCCCGTGGTGATCGCCTTGTACAGGTACCACAGCACCCAGCCCACGACCACCGAGTAGACGATCTCGATGGTGTAGGCCGCCAGCACACCCATCCCGCCGATCATGCCCCAGCCCTTGCCGGCACCGCTCTCCCGGGCCACAGCAGCCACCGCGCGGGGGGGACTGCCCTGGCCGCGGCGGCCAATCATCAACTCGGCGATAAGGATGGGCAGGCCGATGCAGAAGGCGCAGGCGAGGTAGACGAGGACAAAGGCCGCACCGCCGTTTTCGCCGGTGACGTAGGGAAACCGCCAGATATTGCCGAGGCCGACGGCGAAGCCGACCGAAGCCATGATGAACGCGAAACGCGACGAAAAATGTTCGCCACTGCCGGCCGTCGCCATACTGATTCCCCCGCTGTTGTTGTGTTGTGGTGTGCTGCCCTGTTGTTCTGTGTGGTGCCCCGCGCGCTTGCCGCGCCGCTGGCAGTCTACAGCGGCGCCGTGGCCTGTTCCAGCCAGCTGCGCTCGGCGCCCTCCAGCAGCGGCCCGACGCGTTCGGCCACGCGCTGGTGGTAGTCGTCGATCCAGGCGCGTTCGGCGTCGTCGAGCAGCTCGACGTCTACCAGGCGGCGATCGAAGGGCACCAGGGTGAGCGCCTCGAAGCCGTACACCGGGGTCTCGCCCTCGGCCTCGCACTCGCGCACCACCACCAGATTCTCGCAGCGGATGCCGAAGCTGCCGGCGCGGTAATAGCCCGGCTCGTTGCTGACGATCATGCCCGGGCGCAGGGCTGCCGGGTTGTAGGCCTTGGCGATGCGCTGCGGCCCCTCGTGCACGCTGAGGAAGGCGCCGACACCGTGACCGGTACCGTGGTCGAAGTCGTAGCCGTAGCGCCACAGGTACTGGCGCGCCAGGGCGTCGAGGTGGGTGCCGGTGGTGCCCGCGGGGAAGCGAGCGCGATCCAGGGCGATATGCCCCTTGAGCACCAGGGTGAACATGCGGCGCACCTCGGCGCCCGGGTCGCCGATGGCCACGGTGCGGGTGATGTCGGTAGTGCCGTCAGAGTACTGGCCGCCGCTGTCGACGAGGTACACCGAGTTCATCTGCAGGCGCCCGGGGGCCGCCGCGTTCTCGTGGTTGT
This sequence comes from Mangrovimicrobium sediminis, assembly GCF_004745945.1. Taxonomy (GTDB): domain Bacteria; phylum Pseudomonadota; class Gammaproteobacteria; order Pseudomonadales; family Halieaceae; genus Mangrovimicrobium; species Mangrovimicrobium sediminis. The sequence continues at coordinate 203,727 of NZ_SRLE01000006.1, forward strand.
AGTGGCACATGGCGGCGTTGCCAGCCGCCGCGGAGATGGTGGAAAACGACGGGCCGTGGTACTCGTCGTTGGCCGCGCGCATCTCGCCGAGGGTGTCGGCCAGTTGCGCCTCGTCGTGCAGGCGGCCGGCGGCCACCTCGGCGTCGAGCCAGGCGAGGAAACGGATTTCCGCCACCGCGTCGCGCAGGTGGGCGTCGCGGGCGCCCTGCACTTCCACCAGGTTCTTGCACGCCTTGGGCAGCAGCACCGGGTCCTGGCGCTCGACCAGCTGTGCGCCGCCCGCGGCCAGGGCGAGCTGGGTCCAGGCGTTGGCGTTGTCCGGGTCGGCGAGCACGCGCTGGCCGCCGAAGCCCATCAGGAAATCCTCGGCGGCGGACTCCGGGTACAGCGTCACGCCCGGGCCGACGTGGGCGTCGAAGCCCGGCGGAATGCGGCGCGGATCGACGAACACCGTCACACTGGCGTCCGCGCGCAGCACGGCGAAGCTGAGCAGGATGGGCAGGCAGGGAATGTCCGTGCCGCGCACGTTGAGCAGCCAGCTGACCGAGTCCGAGGCGAAGATCAGCGCAGCGTCGCCGCCCTCCGCGGCGATGCGCTCGGCGATCTGCTGGCGCTTGTCCTGCGAATCCAGGCCGGTGTAGCGCTGCGCCAGCAGCAGTGCCGGGGCGACGTGCTCGGCCGGGCGGTCGGTCCAGCAGTGGTCGACCAGGTTGTCGCTGTCCGCCACCAGCGCGTGGCCCGCAGCCTCCAGGGTGCGCGCGGTGGCCCGGTACCAGCTCAGGGTGTGCATGCGCGGGTCGCAGGCGGCGCGGCCACCGGCGGACAGGCGCTGGGCCAGCCAGGTGGCTGGCGGCTCCTCGATCAGGTGATGCAGCTCGTACAGCGGGGTTGGCACCTCATTGCGCACCTGCACGGTGTAGCGCCCATCGACAAAAATCGCGGCGCTGTCGGCGAGCACGACGACCATGCCCGCGGAGCCGGTAAACCCGGAAATCCAGCGCAGGCGCTCGTTGTGTTCGGGCAGGTATTCGCCGAGGTACTCGTCGGCCAGGGGAACGATGAAGGCGTCGTAGTCGCGCTCGCGCATCAGGGCGCGCACGGCGTCCAGGCGCCCGGCGATATCAGTCATGGTCGGTATCCAGGATAACGGCAGTAACGGTATTTTAACGGAATACGGCGGCGCCCGCCCGGCGTGACGCTAGAGGCTGCCCTGCAGTTGCAGGCGGAAGCCGTCGTCCTGCGGCGCCGCCATCAGCTGCAGCGCACGGCGCAGCTGCGGGTCGTCGAGGCCCGCGCCGCGCAGCCCCACGTCGACGCCATAGGCGCGCTGGGCGAAGCTCACGCTACCCGTTGCCTCGACCTCGCCGGAGAGGGTGATCACCTCCCCGCGGATGGTGCCGTCGTCCCCGGTGGTGACGTCCATGGCGTAGCTGCCCAGGGCCCGTGGCCCCTGCGGCGCATTCCAGCTGCCGCCCTGCCACACCAGGCGGCCCTCGGCGGCGCTCGGCAGACCGCCCTCGACCCGCAGCCTGGCGAACTGCAGCGAGACGTCGCCGCCCAGGCGCACCGGCACGAAGTGACTGAGCAGCGCGGCGTCGACGCGGGCGTCGAGGTCGCGCAGGTCGATATTGCCCGAGACGGATGTGCGCACGATGCCGGCGAGGGTCTGCGCCCCCCAGTTGGAGGAGAACTCCACCGCTGGCGACAGCAACAGCAGCGACAACGGCCGCAGGCGCCACTCGGTGCGCCCCAGTTGCAGCCCGCCGGCGGCGGTGAGCAGGGTCGCGCGGCTGGCGGCGCCGCGCCACAGTGTGCCCGAAAGCCCCTCCAGCTGTACCTGCTGCGCGGGCAGCACCAGCGGCAGCAGGCGGGCCGGGGCAGTGGCCACCAGCGCCACCAGCAGGAGCAGCCCCAGTATCAGGGCGATCAGCCAGCGCGGCAGCATCAGCCCGCGGGGCCCAGTCTGACGGTAACGTTGACCCGGCCGGCGCTGCCGGCCTGGGTGACGGACGCCTCGTGTACCACCAGCCCCTCGCGGTGCTCCATCTGGTACAGCCAGGCGACCATGTCATCGAAGGCAGCGCTTTCCAGGCGCACCTGGATCTCGCCGCGGCTGTTGGGCTGCAGGCGCGCCACCTGCAGGTTGTGCTGCGCGGTGGAGCTGTTCACCAGGCTGGTGAGATTGCGCCGCGCACCGGCGGCCGCGCCGCCTTTCTGCAGTTGCTGGATTTGCGAAACCATCACGTCCACGCGCTGCAGCGACTCGGAAACACCGCGATTCTGCGCCGCCATATTGTCGCGGGCGGTATCCAGCGGCGCCAGCAGCATGCGGAATACCACGTACAGCGCGAGCGCGATACCCAGCACCAGCAGGCTGAGCTGCTCGCGCTGGTTGAGACCGGTAAACCACTCCTTCACGAGCGGCCTCCCACGCGCAGCCTGGCGCGTACCTGGTCGCCCGAGGCGCTGCTGTTCTCCAGCACCGCCTGCAGGCCGCCATCGGCGAAACCGGCGCGGATGCGCTCCACCGCCGCATAATCCTTGGCCAGGATATTCAGGCGCATTTCCGCGGCCTTGTCGTTGTAGTTGATGCTCACCAGGCTGCTGCCCGGGTTGGCCTGGACCACGCTGCCGACACGCGCCAGCAGGCCGACGAAATTACTGCCGCCGCCCCCGCCGCTGAGCTCGTCGAGCTGGCGCTGCAACTGCTGTTCCGGCCGCGGCACCATGCCGCGCGGAATGACCTGGCGGTAACTCTTCTCCAGCGCGCCGCGCAGGGCGAGGTTCTGCTCCTCGAGCTGGTGCAGGTCGGCCCAGCTGGCCAGCAGGTGTACGCCCACGGCAACGCCGAACAGGATCGCCGCGGCCCGCCACAGCCGCCACCAGCGGTCCAGGGGCAGGCGCAGGGCAAAGCTGCCCTGGCGCAGGTTGAGTGCGGGCTCGGGATTCTCCGCCACCAGCATGGCGGCGTAGAAATCGCCGCGGCGCCACTGGGCGCGCCCGGCGAGTTCAGCGGGCAGCAGTGCCAGGTCGGCGTCCTGTTGCTCACCGTAGACGATCACTGCCTCGGGGCCGTCGCCAGTGCCAGCCAGGGCCTGCAACATGGCGGGCAGCAGGTCGCGCTCCACCGCGAACCCCTCGCAGCGCCCGTGGCGCACGATGGCGCGCTCGCCCTCCAGCACCAGGCACCACTCGCCGGGCTGCCAGGGCAGCAGCAGCGGCTCCGGCAGCCACTGGTTGACCGGCGGGAAGGGATCGAGCAGGGCGCGGTAGTCGTCCATCAGTTCGCGGGCGCAGACCGCCACGGCGAATTCATCTTTATCCAGGGCCACGCGGGCGAAGTGGAGTGCACCGACATCCTCGGCGATCTCCTCCTCCAGCATGTAGGGCAGGGATTTCTCCAGGTGCCGACGCTCCTCGGCGGCCACCGGCAGGCGCAGCAGGCGCGTGTCCTCGCCGGGTACCGCGAAGATGGGGGTCAGCTGGCGCTGGGCGATGACCGCCGACAGGGCGGCGCGTTCATCGTCGTTATCGAGCCAGTGCGGTCCGTCGGCGGCCCCCGGCGGATACCATGCCAGGCGGTCGCCGATACGGCGGATGACTGCTACCTCTCGCAAGGGTTTTCTCTCTCCAGTTCCTGGGGAAACGCGCGGGCGTCCGCGGTGCGACTGAGCACGCTGACCTGGCGGTTTTCACGATGCAGCACACTGTACAAGCGTGTGATCCTGCCGGCAACTTCCGCGCGCGCCCGCAGCAGGAAGTAGTCCGAGGTCTCGCCGAGGAGGTCGAGGCCGCCGTTGGGTTGGTTCAGTTTTTCCTTGAATGGCGCCAGCACCGGCTGGTCCAGCCAATCCTCGATACCGGCATAGGGGTTGGTGCAGCGAAAGGCGATCAGTTCCAGCGCATCGGCCTCGCTCAGCGGTACCAGGCTGTCCGGGGAGCCCAGTGAGCGCAGCACGGTGAGCGGCGCGGTGTGGATGTTCAGCGCCGCGTCTTCCAACGGCCACACGGTCACCCAGGGGGCGATGGCGTCGTACAGCTCGGGGGTCATGCCGCGCACCGCGCGCAGTTCGCTGACGTCGAGCATGGGCCGGTTGGGCGCGCGGTAGGCGGGGGTCTGGCCGGCGTAGTAATCGCCCTCGGCGCCGTCCGGTCGGGTCTCGCCATCGTCGTCCACCCAGTCGCCGATGGCCTGGGCTATCGCCGCCGCCTGGATCTCGTTGATCTCCGGCTCCGCCGCCGCCTGCAGCAGGCGGATGAACTGGGCCTGGGCCGGGGTGAAGCGCGCCTCGTTGCCCTCCTCCGGCTCCGGCGCATCCTGCGCCAGCAGGTTGAGGTTGAAGCGGCCCTGCAGGTCTTCCAGTTCGCCCTCCATCCAGCCCTCGTCCAGCGGGTAGGGCTGGGCCGGGCGCGCCCACACGTCCTGCAGGGTGTCCTGGCGCTCGCCCTCCGCCGTCTTGTCCTGGTCGTAGTCGGTGAGCAGGGCCAGTGTCGCCAGGCCCTCGGCGCCGCGCAGGTAGGCCAGGCCCTGCTCGGTGCGGAAGATGATGCTGGCGCGCTCGTAGACGCGCTCGAACTCGGCGCGCATGGCCACGATCAGGGCCGCGGAAATGGCGAAGATGAGCAGCGCCAGGATCAGCGCCGCCCCGCGCTGGGCGCGCATCGGGCTAGATCGGCGGCAGGACATAAATCCGCCTCATTTCGCCCCAGTCGCGCAGCAGCAGGCGCACTTCCACCGCCAGCGGCGGCTCGAGCAGGGAACCGGGCTGGCTGGTGTCCGCGACCCAGCTGTCCTGCCACTGCCGGGTGTCCAGTTCCGAGCTGCTGCCCACGGTGCGCACCGCCGTGGTCGGCGGCAGGAACAGCACCTGCAGGTCGTCGACCTCCTCCAGCAGGCGCGTCTCGTAGGGCTCGGTATTGCCGCCGCGGTCGAGTACCGGGAAACTGTCGCGCCACAACGCGCCATCCTCGACCCGGTAGTTGACCCGCTGCAACTCCGGCCGCGGGTTGCCCATCGGGTCGAACCAGCCGGAGCGGGTGAAGGCCAGGGTGAAGCGCGCCGCCGGACCGCCGATCATGGCCGGCTCGTCCTCGCCGAATTCGTCGCGCACCGGCCGCCCCACGAACTGCTCGAGGTCGCGGGAGATGAACATCCAGGCGCGGTTGACCTCGTACACGCGCTCCATGCTCGCCTCGGTGCGCTCGGCGCCGACCAGCACAGTGGCGAAGATACGGTAGGCGATGGCGGCCACCACGGCGGTAATGGCCATGGCGATGAGCACCTCGATCAGGGTGAAACCGCGCTGCCGGTGGCTAAGGCTCACCGGGCACCTCCTCCTCATCGACGGTGAGGTCCGCGGGCAGGAAGGCGACCAGGGTGTACAGGGGCTTGGCCGCGGCCTCCTCGCGATCGGTCACCTCGATTTCCACGCGGTAGAACAGCGGCACCTCGGTGAGGGTGCTCTCCACCCACCAGTACCAGTCGCGCTCGCCCATCCGCGATACCCCGCTGTCGCGGCCCTTGATGACGTCGCGCTGGGTGAAGGACAGCAGGCGCAGCTCGGCGAGCTTGTTCACCGCCACCGCGTGGGCCATGGATTTCTCGCGCAGGTAGGCGGTACCGTCGACCTGCTGCGACAGGGCGAACAGCAGCGCGGGCAGCGCCAGCGCCACCACCGCCAGGGCGACCATGACCTCGATCAGGGTGAAGCCGCGCGCGCGGGATACCAGCTTCACTGCTCGTACTCCGGGTCTTCCTCGCCGCGAAACAGCACGCGGAAGTCGCCGAGCAGGTCCCACTCGATACGCCACAGCAGCGCGCCGTCGCGCTCGTCGCGAAACTCCAGGGCGCCGGGGGGCGTCTCACCGCTGGCGTAGAAGATGAGTTGGGGCGGGGGATTCTCGAGATTCTCGCTGAACACGTCCTGGGGCTGGATCACCTCCTCGAGTTCCAGCTGCAGTTCCACCTGTGGCACCAGGTCGCCGCTGTCGAACACGCCCTTGCCGCTTTGCGGTTCACGCCAGTCGGTGGGCCCGCGCTCGCGCCACTCCCAGGTGTAATGCGGTTCGCCGCGCACCAGGTCCAGGCGCAGTAACAGGCCGTAATCCATGCCGGTAAACTGCGCCTCGTCGAGGGCGTAGCTGGCGCTCTCGGCGATCTCGCGCACCTGCATTTCCAGGCGTTTTTCCTCGTTGCCGGAACTGATATTGAGCGAGACCAGGGAGGTCGCCAGTACGATGACCAGCAGGGCCACCAGCATTTCCAGCAGGCTGAAGCCGCGCTGCCAGCCCACGTCCACGATTATTCGTCCGTGTTTTTCCAGTTGCCGATATCGCCGTTCTGGCCCTCGCCGCCGGACAGGCCGTCGGCACCCAGGGTGTAGATGTCGATCTCGCCGTGCTCGCCGGGGTTCAGGTACAGGTAGGGACGGCCCCAGGGGTCGACCGGCAGCTCGGGCAGGTAGCCGCCCTGCTTGAAGTTGCGCGGCTCCGGGTCCAGCGAGCTGGGTTCGACCAGCGCCTCCAGGCCCTGTTCGGTGGTCGGGTAGACGTAGTTGTCGAGGCGGTAGATTTTCAGCGCGGTCTCGATCGCCTTGAAGTCCGCCTGCGCCTTCTGGATGCGCGCCTCGTCAGCGCGGTTGAGCACGGTGGGCGCCACGATGCTGATCAGCAATCCCATGATCACCAGCACCACGAGGATTTCCACCAGGGAAAAACCACCATTTGCGTGTCGTTTCATAACCTTATTTCACCATTGTGTTCAAATCGAAAATCGGCAGCATGATGGCCAGCACGATGAGCAATACCATGCAGCCCATGACGATGACCATCAAGGGCTCGAACAGGCTCATCATGGTGCCCAGGGTCATCTCCAGTTCGCGCTCCTGGTTGGTCGCCGAACGCTCCAGCATGCTCTCGAGATCGCCGCTGGCCTCGCCGCTGGCCACCATGTGCACCATCATCGGCGGGAAACGGCCGCTCTGCTGCAGGGCACGGTTCAGACTACTGCCCTCCTGCACCAGTTCCGCCACTGCCTTGCTGTCCTCGCGCAGGACCAGGTTGGTCAGCACCTGGCCGGCGATGCGCAGGGACTCCAGCAGGGGCACCCCGCTGGCCATGAGGATACTCAGGGTCGAGGCGAAGCGCGCGGTGTCCAGGGCGATCAGCAGACGCGAGATGCCCGGCATGCGCAGCAGCAGCCGGTGCCACTTGCGCCGGCGCTTGGGGTTGGCCAGCAACTTGCGCACACCGAACACCAGCGCGACCAATGCGACCAGCACCCACAGGCCGTAGTCGCGGAAGAAATCGCTGCTCGCCACCAGCACCTGGGTGAGCAGCGGCAACTCCTTTTGCGAATTGGCGAACACGCCGATCAGCTGTGGCACCACGAACACCATCAGGGCCACCACCACGGCGATGGCCACGCCCACCAGCACGAAGGGGTAGATCATCGCCATCTTCAGCTTCTGCCCGGTGTACTGGCGTTGTTCAGTGTAGTCCGCCAGCTGCTCCAGCACCGGGCCGAGGTAGCCGGCGTGCTCGCCGGCATTGACCATGGCGCGGTACATCTCGTTGAACACCTGCGGGAATTCGCCCATCGCGTAGGCCAGGGTGTAACCCTCGGCCACCCGCGAGCGCACCTGCAGCAGGATGGCCTTGATGCGGCTGGAGCGGGTCTGCTGGGCGGCGGCCTGCAGGGCCTCGTCCAGCGGCAGGTTGGAGGACACCAAAGTGGCCAGCTGGCGGGTGACCATGGCCAGGTCGCCGGTCGAGATACGCGGCCGAAAGAGCTGCCCGCCGAGGCCGCCGAGACTGGCGCCGCCGCCCTTGGCCGGCGCGCGGTTGGCCTGCTCGACCTCCACCGGGCGCAGGCTCTTGGCGCGCAGCTGGCCGCGCACCTGGCGTTCGGAATCGCCCTCGAGGAAGCCCTTGACCAGCTTGCCCTGGGCGTTAAGTGCGCGGTAGCGATAGGCGGTCACGGTGACACCCCGGGATCAGGCGATGGAGGTCACCCGCATGACCTCGGCGAGGCTGGTTTCCCCGGCGAGAATGCGGCGGCGCCCGTCGGCCTGGATGGAGGGATAGAGCTTGCGCGCGTGGGCCACCATGGACTGTTCGCTGGCGCTCTCGTAGATCAGGCTGCGCATGGTCTCATCGACCTCGATCAGCTCGTAGATACCGGTCCGCCCGCGGTAGCCGGAGTAGTGGCAATTCTCGCAGCCGCGCGGGTGGTACAGTTCCAGCGGCCCCTCGAGTCCGTCCGGGTAGAGCAGGTCGCGCTCCGCCTGGCTGGCCGGCGCGGCCTCGCGGCAGTCCTTGCACAGCAGGCGCACCAGGCGCTGGCTCATCACCGCCAGCAGGCTGGAGGAGATCAGGAACGGCTCGATGCCCATGTCCTTGAGACGGGTGATGGCGCCGATGGCGGTGTTGGTGTGCAGGGTGGAGAGCACCAGGTGGCCGGTGAGCGAGGCCTGTACCGCGATCTCCGCCGTCTCCAGGTCGCGGATCTCCCCCACCATCACCACGTCCGGGTCCTGGCGCAGGATGGCGCGCAGGCCGCGGGCGAAGGTCATGTCGACCTTGGCGTTGACCTGGGTCTGGCCGATGCCGGGCAGCATGTATTCCACCGGGTCCTCGATGGTGAGGATATTGCGCGAGGTCTCGTTGATCTCGGTGAGGCCCGCGTACAGGGTGGTGGTCTTACCGGAGCCGGTAGGGCCAGTGACCAGGATGATGCCGTGCGGGCTGTGCAGGTGGCGCTTGTAGGCGTCCTGCACCTGTTCGTTCATGTTCAACTGCACCAGTTGCAGCTGACCCGCGGCGGTGTCCAGCAGGCGCAACACCACGCGCTCGCCGTGGGCCGAGGGGATGGTCGACATGCGAATATCCACCGCGTGGCCGGCGATCTTCACCGAGATACGGCCGTCCTGGGGTACGCGTTTTTCCGCGATATCCAGCTTGGCCATGACCTTCAGGCGCGACACCAGCAGCGGCGCCAGGGCGCGCTTGGGCGAGAGCACCTCGGCGAGCACGCCGTCGACGCGGTAGCGCACCGAAAGGCGGTCCTCGAAGGTCTCGATGTGAATATCCGAGGCCTGCTCGCGCACCGCCTGGGAGAGGATGGCGTTGATCAGGCGGATGATCGGCGCGTCGTCCTCGGCGTCCATGAGGTCGCCGACCTCGGGAATCTCGTCGGCCAGGCGCGACAGGTCGACATCGGCGCTGATGTCCTCGGCCATCTGCACCGCTTCGTTGTTGTCGCGCTGGTAGGCCTTGGTAAGCCGGCGCTGGAACTCCACCTCGCTCACCGGGTGCAGGGTGAACGCCTCCCCCAGGTAGCGGCGCAGTTCGGTGAGCACACCAATGGACGGCGGCTTGCAGTGCAGGACCTCGGGGCCCTCCTCGCCCTCTACCAGCAGCACGCCGCGCTGCTGGGCGAAGGTAAAGGGCAGGCCGCGGCGACCGGCGACCCGGGGGGCCTCCAGTACCTCGTCCGGCAGCTCCAGCTCCTCGACGTTCACGGGGTGTCATCCACGGGGTAGGTGGCCGCATCCTGCTCGGCCTTGATCGCCTCGAGCTCGCGAATGTCGTCCTGCCACTCGGGCAGCAGGGGCAGGTTCTTGTCGTCGAGGAACGGCAGGCCACGCTCGGCCTCCTCGAGCTGGCGGTCGCGAATGAAGCGGTACTTGAGGGCGGTGGCGCCGGCCAACGCGGCGTCGTCGCGGATAATGGTCGGGCGGATGAAGATCAGCAGATTGGTCTTCTCCACGCTCACGCTGTCGTTGCGGAACAGGCGGCCGAGCAGCGGGATATCGCCGAGCAGCGGCACTTTCTGCTGGCTGTCCTGCACGTCACTCTCGATCAGGCCGCCGAGCACCACCACATTGCCGTCCGAGGCCAGCACCTTGGTCTGGATCTTGCGCTCGGAGGTGATCAGGTCCGCCGCGGAGGCCGCCTGCTGGCCGCCGACCAGCACGTTGGAGACCTCCTGCTCGATATCCAGCACCACCGAGTCGCCCTCGTTGATGTGGGGGGTGACCGACAGGGTGATACCCACGTTCTCGCGCTCGATGGTCTGGAACGGATTTGAGGAACCATCGTTGGAGCCGGTGCTGGTGTAGGAGCCGGTGATGAACGGCACTTCCTGGCCGACAGTGATATAGGCCTCCTGGTTGTCCAGGGTGAGCAGGCTGGGCGTGGACAGGATGTTGGCGTTCTGCTGCTGGCGCAGGGCATTGAGGATGACCGTCATGGTCAGTTCGTCATCCACCTGGCCCCAGCCCAGGGACAGGCCCGGGGTGCCGGCCAGCGCGCCGACCAGGGCCGGGAGGTCGAACTCCGCGTCCGAGCCGGCGTCGATCTCGTCCGGATTGAGCGCCCCGCCCAGTGCCGCGGCCTGGTCCAGGTTGTTGATGTTGCTGCCGTAGAAGCCGCTGCTGCTGTTGGCGAACAGCCACTGCAGGCCGAGGTCCTGGCCGTCGGTGACGGTCATCTCGACGATGATCGCCTCCACCAGCACCTGGGCGCGGCGGATGTCGAGGCGGTGGATGACCGCCTCCAGGGCCGCCATCTCGTCGGTATCCGCGGTAATGATCAGGGCGTTGGTGCCCTCGTCCGCCTCGATGGTGGCGGACTTGCCGGAGGCGCGCTGGGCCTTGCCCTCGCCCTGGTCGAGGCGATCGATGTTCTGCATTACCCGGGTCAGGACCTCGGCGATTTCCGTGGCCTTGGCATACTCCAGGTAGATCACCTTGACGTTGCCGCTTTGCTCCAACGGCGTATCCAGGTGGGTGACCAGGTTGCGCATGCGCGCGCGCTGGATTTCATCGCCGGTGACCAGGATGCTGTTGGTCCGCGTGTCCGGCACCAGCAGCACTTCGTGCTCGGCGCCGCCGCCCTGCTGCGCCTCGGACTTGTTGAGCTTCTCCAGCATGTCGACCACGTCCTCGGCCACCGCGTACTTCAGGCGCAGGATGTCGGTGTCCTGCACCGCGGTGCGGTCCATGCGCTCGATGATTTCCTGGATGCGGGTAATGTTGGCGGAAATGTCGGAGATGATGATCGCGTTGCTCGGCGCGTAGGCGGCCATGTGCGCCTGCTGCGGCACCAGCGGGCGCAGCACCGGGATCAGCTTGGCCGCGGAAATGTTGTCCAGGCGGATGACCTGGGTGACGTACTCGTCGCTGGCGCGGGCGCGGTTGTCGGCCACCGAGACCGGCGCGGAGCGCGCGTCCTTGTTCTGGATTACCCGCACCACGCCGCCGGAGCGCACCGCGGTGTAGCCGTGTACCTCGAGGATGGACAGGAACAGCTCGTAGAGTTCGTCCCTGGACACCGGCTTGCTGGAGATGACCTTGACCTTGCCCTTGACCGCCGGGTCGACGACGATGGTAGTGCCGGTCACCTCGGCGACGAACTTGATCAACTCCTGGATGTCCGTTTCCTTCAGGTTGACCGTGTAGTCCTGGGCACTGGCAGGCATCACGGGCAGTGCCAGGGCGAGCAGTACTGCGGCGGTTGCGGCCCGACATTGCCGCCCGAAATTCTTCACTTGGTCACGTCCTCTATACATTTTCTGGTGCGCCGGCTGCTCAGCCGCCGCTCGCCCCCAGGCTGACATTGACGGATATGAGCTCGCCGCCGCGCTGGAGTTCAAACACCGCCTCGCTGGCGGTGCGCATGGTCTGGTACAGGCGCATGGCGCCGGCCGGGTCATCCAGGGTGATGCCGTTGACGCTGGTCACCACGTCGCCGGGCTTGAAGCCCAGGCTCTCGAACTGCGCCGCATCCTGCCCCGGGGCGATGCGATAGCCCACCAGCCTGCCGTCTTCACGTACCGCACTTACCCGCACCACCTGGGCCAGGGACTGCGGGTTTTCGTACAGCTGGTCGCGGTAGCCGCGGGCCAGCTCCGTGGTGCTGGCCTCCGCGCGCTTGTCGACCACGCTGGCTGACTGGTCGGGCAGGCGCGGCCGCAGCCGCTGGGCCGGAGCGCGCGCGGCCTGTTCGGCCTGCTTGTCGAGGTCGGTCTCCTCGAACAGGGTGAGCAGTTCATAGGTGCCGTTGTTGTCCAGCACCACCTGCCGCGGCATTACCTTGGCCAGGGTCACGTTGTTGCCCACCGGGAGTTTGTCCTCCACCGCGTAGACTTCCTGCTGGTTGCGGTGTTCGATAATGGCGTGGCCCAGACCGTCCTCGCTGGCGGCGACAATGCCGCGCAGGGTGAGCTGCAGGCGGGTCTCGCGGGCGCCCTCCTCGATACCCTCGCGATCACTGGCCACCGGTACTTCCGGCTCCGGCACCACCACCGCTTCCGCCGCCGCGGCCTCGCCGAACAGGTGCTGGGCGCGCAGGGCCTCGATATCCACCGAACTGCGCTCGCCGCCCGCAGCGGCGCGAGTGGCCGGGTTGATGATCGCCACCGGCGGCTCCGCCTCGGGTTCCGGCACCGGGAAAAAGGCCCAGAACAGGCGCGCCAGGGACAGCACCAGCCACAGGCACAGCAACGCCAGCAGCAGCTGGCGCAGGCGCCGCAGACGCGGGGGTTGTGACAGGTAGTGGGCTGACGCCTGCAGACGGTCGCCGACACGGGCGCCGATGTCACTGGAATTACTGAGCCACTGGGCTGGCAAAGGTTACTCGCTGTCGCATATGAGGGCCGCAGACCGATCCGGGCCGGGAGATTCAGGTGCCCCGATTATAGGGGCGGAAGGTAAAAGATAAAACCGCGCCGCCGGGGGCGTCGAAACGGGGCAATCCGGCCCTCATCCACCCAGAAAATACTGCAGCGCGCCGATCACGGCGGTGATCACCAGCAGCGGCATGATCCAGCGTCCCAGGCGCTGTACCTGGGCCGGGTCGGGTTCGCCGCCAAAACGCTCCAGGGCCCAGGCGATGAAGGCCACGCCGCCGAAGATCAGCACCAGGATAAGCAACAGGTTAGTCATACTCGTCTCCCTCCGCGGGGGCCTCCCCCGCTCGCACACTGGCATACCAGCCGGAAGGGTCGTCGATCTCGCCCGCGGCGTCCAGCGGCGGGTAGGCCAGGCCGCGCTCGCGGCAGAAATCGCGCACCTTGGGGTGGCCCCACTCGAAGAACAGCCGCTCGCGGCTGGCGGCATCCAGGCGCGGCTGGTCGTACATGCCGGCATCCTGGCGCTGGCGCTGGGCCTCGGCCAGGATCACCCCCGCCGCCACCGAGACATTCAGCGAGGCGACCATGCCGACCATGGGGATGCGCACCGGGCTGTCCACCGCCGCCAGCGCCTGTGGGCTGACCCCGCGGCGCTCGGCGCCAAGCACCAGGGCGGTGGGCCGGGTGTAGTCGATCTCGCGGTAGTCCACCGCCGCGTCGTCGAGGTGGGCGGCGACCAGCTGGTAGCCCTGCTCGGCCAGCGGCCCGAGGGCGCTATCCACTTCGCGGTGGCGGCAGACCTCGACCCAGCTGTGGGAACCCATGGCGGTGCCGCGAAAGGCGCGGTACTCCTCGTCGCCGATCACCGCGTGCATGCGCAGCACCCCCGCGGCGTCGCAGCAGCGTACCACCGCGGAGAGGTTGCGCTGTTTGTTGACGAAGTCGGTGACCACAGTGAGGTCCGGCTGGCGCCGGTCGATGACCTCGCGCAGCCGGGCGATGCGTTCGGGTGTCAAAGTGCCAGGCCCTGGAGTGCCCTAGGAATCCACCACGCGGTAGGCTGCGGGGATCTGGTCCGGCCCCCACACCGAGCACTTCATGTCGCGCAGCAGGCCGTCGCGCAGGCTGTACACCCAGCCGTGCACGGTCAGCTCCTGGCCGCGCGCCCAGGCGTTCTGCGCGATGGTGGTGTGGCAGACGTTGGAGACCTGGGCGATGACATTGAGTTCGCACAGGCGCGCCAGGCGGTCGTCCTTGTTCTCGATGGCCTCCAGCTCCTCGCTGTTGCGGAACTGGATGTCCTTGATGTTGCGCAGCCAGTTGTCCGCCAGGCCGGTGTCGAAGTTCTCGTAGGCGGCCTGCACGCCGCCGCAGCCGTAGTGGCCGACGACAAACACGTGCTGCACCTTGAGCACTTCCACCGCGTAGTGAAGGACGGTGAGACAGTTGAAATCGGTGTGGACCACCACGTTGGCCACGTTGCGGTGGACGAACACCTCGCCCGGCATCAGGCCGATAATCTGGTTGGCGGGGACGCGGCTGTCAGAGCAGCCGATCCAGAGATAGTTGGGACTTTGCTGCGCCGCGAGTTTCTCGAAGAATTCCGGGTCGTCGGTTTTCACCGTGCGCGCCCAGACGCGGTTGTTCTCAAACAATCTCTCCAGTTCTTTTTCCAAGATCGTACCTCTAGGTTGGGTCAGGCATGCACGGGTTCACGGACATGCGTGGGTGGGTTCAGACAAGCGGTGCCGCTGCCATACTGCGGCGGGGATTACACCAGCAGCGTCGCCAGCCGCGAGACCGCCGTGCAGTTGCCGCCCTGGGCACTGGCGTCAGCCAGCGCGCGGGTGCTGACGGACTCCATCTGCCGGGCGAGTTGGGCCATGTCGACCGCGGGGAACTGCTGGGGCTCCCAGGTGGCGAGGCCGATGCTGAGGGTCACCTGCAGTACCGCGCCGTGGCCATCGTCGATGGCGAAATCCTCGATATCGACGCGCATGCGCTCGGCGATGTCCTCGCCCAGGGATTCGTTGGCCCCGGGCAGCAGCACGGCAAAGCGCGAGCGCGACAACCGCGCCAGGGTATCGGTGGCGCGCAACCGCGAGGAGATGCGCTCGGCCACTTTCTTCAGTACGAAGTGCCCGCGCACCTCGCCATAGGACTCGTGCAGTTCGTCGTACTCGTCCACCTCGAGCATGAGCACGGTGAACGGGCCATCCTCGCGGCGCGCGCGGGAGACCTCGCGGATCATCTCGTGCAGGAAGCTGCGCAGGTTGCCGATGCGGGTGAGCGGGTCCAGCATGGCCAGGTGCTGCATCTGCTGGCGCTCGATGCCCTGCACCAGGGCCAGGGAGACCATCGCCGCAAGGTGCTCAAGCAGCGTGCTCTCTTCCTCGCCGGTGGGCAGGGCGTTCTCCTGCATACCGATGTGCAGGCTGCCGAACAGGTGGGTCTTGTGCATCAGCGGCAGCAACAGGGCCTGGTCGATGCCGCGCTCGCTCTTGAGGATCTCAAACATGCGGCTGTCGGTGGCGTCGATGCACTGGAATACCGGGTCGACCGGATAGAGTTCCTGCATGTCGAAGCCGTCGCGGTGCAGTTGCAGGTAGCTGCCGTAGCGCTCGCCGCCGACGATGATCTCGTCCAGGGCGTCTTCCGGGTCGTGCAGCCAGAGCTCGGCGACGCGAAAGCCGAAGTGGCGTGGCAGGCTGACCAGGAGGGTTTCGAACAGGCCCAGCAACTCACCCTGCTGCAGCAGGAGTTGCTCTAACTGGCGGGTTTGCTGGTAGAGATGACGGTTGACCGTAACGGTCTCGGTGAGACGCTGCTGGTGGAACTCCGCGCCGGTAACGACCGGTGGAGCTCCCTCGATCTCTTCCTGCCGCAATCCATTGTGGCGGTTATCGTTTCCCATGGCCGATCTCACTTTTCACGGTCCGGGCGGGACGACCCGCGCGAACAGCTGTTGGCTGGAAATTTTATGCCTCCTATAATCCCGATGCAAACATTAGCAATTGCCCGACCGTAGCCTTTTCGGGCCTATCCCCCCACCCGTCCAAGGGAGATGCGACAGTGAAACTGACCGCAGAGCTCAGCCTCTATCCGCTCAACGAGGCCTATATAGAAGTGATCAAGGCATTCATCGCCGACCTGGCCGGGCGCGAGGGCCTGCTGGTGCGCACCAACGCCATGAGCACCCAGCTGTGCGGTGACTGGGACGCCGTGACGGGCGCGGTGAGTGCCGCCCTGCGCGAGAGCCACGAGCGCTTCGGCAAGCAGGTGCTGGTGTGCAAGTTCATTCCCGGCGAGCTCGATATCGCCCAGTGAGCGGGGGGGAGGCCGTGCCAGGGCCGGCACAGCTGCATCTGGCCCTCGCGCAGTGGCGGCACTGGCAATGTGAACCGGCCCTGACACGCGCCCCAGAACTGGTCCACGCCCTGTCTGGCGGGCTCAGCAATCGCAGCTACCTGGTCCGCGAGGGGCAGCACCGGTTCGTGGTGCGTCTGGACGGCGTGGACCCGGCGCGGCACTGCCTGGACCGCCACGCCGAGTGGCAGACCCTGCAATGCGCCGCAGCCGCGGGTATCGCCCCCACGCCGCGCTACTTCAATCCGCAGCTTGGGGTGCTGGTCTGCGACTACCTGGCGGCCGATCCGGACCAGCGGGTGACCCTGGAAGATCTCGCGCAGCTATTGCGCCAGGTGCATGCCCTGCCGGCCCATGCCCATCGCCTTAACTTGCGCGAACAGGTGGACCACTATGAACGGCTGATCCGCCGTTTTGACCTACACCCAAACACCTACAGGTCGTTGCAGCTCAGCATGTGGAGACATTTTGTCGAGACAAGCGAGCCCGTGCTGTGTCACAACGACCTGCTGCCCGCCAACCTACTTCGCAGTAGTGGGCGCCTGTACGCGCTCGATTGGGAGTACGCCGCCATGGGCGACCGCTGGTTCGACCTGGCCGGCTGCGTGCTCGGGCAAAAGATCGCCCCGGGCGAAGAAGCTGATTTCCTGACCGTCTACCTGGGGCGCGCCGCCAGCGAGGAAGAACGCCTCCACCTGCAGCGTCACCGATGCCTCTGTCGTTACATCGAATACCTGTGGCACGCGACGGAAAATCCGCCCGAAAAATTGCCGTTTTTACGAGAGCGCCATGAGCCCCCGCTGATTGCGGAGCTTACGTCACTAGGACGCTTGATCAGTCGCGGAAGTTATTGAACTGCAGCGGCGCGCCGAAATCCTCGTCGCGCAGCAGGGCGATCACCTGCTGCAGGTCGTCGCGCTTCTTGCCGGTGACCCGCACCTGCTCGCCCTGGATCTGCGCCTGCACCTTCATCTTCGCGTCCTTGATCTTCTTGACGATGGACTTGCACTGGGCGCTGTCCAGCCCGTGCTTGAGGGTCACCGTCTCCTTCACCTGCTTGCCGGAGGTGACCGGCTCGGCGCAGTCCATGGCCTTGGGGTCGATGTCGCACTTGATCAGCGCGCTGCGCAGCATGTCCTCCATCTGCGTGACCTGGAAGTCCGCCTCGGCGGTGAGCACCACCGTGCGCTCCTCGCGCTCGAAGCTGGCGTCCACGCCCTTGAAGTCGAAGCGGTTGGCGACGATGCGCCCGGCCTGGTCCACGGCGTTGGTCAACTGGTGCAGGTCCACTTCCGAGACCACGTCGAATGATGGCATAGTGCTCTCCCTCCAGAGCGGGGCGCGAAACGAGGGGACCATGGTAAACCGCCGTACAGGTTTTTCAATGCCGGGAAGAAACAGTTGAGTGGGCGCCACTGGCATATCCTCGGCGCCGGGGCGATGGGCTGTTTGTTTGCGCGCATGTTGCAGGGGACGGGCTGCGAAGTGACCCTGCTGTTCCGTGAAAAACCCACCGACGCGACGGGCACGATTGTGGTCGAGGAAGGTGAATCGATCGTGGAAGTGCCCGTGGCGCTCTCCGCCAACGCGGACAGCGGCGCCATTGACTATCTGGTGGTGTGCACCAAGGCATACGAAATCGCCGGAGCCATCGGGCAAGTCGCGCATCGCATCAATGGCAAAACTCAAATCGTGATCGCCGCGAACGGTATGGGCTACCTCGAGGATGCCCAGCGTGCCAGCGGCGAAGCGACCCTGTTCTGCTGCACCACCACCGAGGGCGCCTACCGCACCGCACCGCTGCACGTCCGCCATGCGGGACGCGGCAGGACACTGCTGGGCAAGCCCGGTGGCGGCGAAGCACCGCTGTGGATGGAGGACTGGACCAACTCGCCGCTTGCAGCACAATGGGAAGGCGCTATCGAGGCCGCGCTGTGGCACAAGCTGGCAATCAACTGCGCGATCAATCCGCTGACAGCCGTGCATCGCTGCCTGAACGGTGAACTGGCGGACCGTCCCGTACTGCGCCAGCAGGTGGACGCGCTGTGTGCAGAGATCGCCGGCATCAGCCGGGCAGCGGGTTTTCACAAGACTGCCCACAACATCCACACCGATGCACTGCTGGTGATCGCCAGTACGGCACAGAACCGCTCGTCGATGTTGCAGGATACGCTCGCCGGACGGCGCACGGAGATTGACTACATCACCGGTCACCTGCTGGCGGTCGCCGCGGCGTGGGGTGTCGATGCTCCGCGCCACGAGGATTTATACCGACGGGTGCTCGCCATCAGCAACGTCCCTGTTTGAGGCCGTCGCCTCAGGGGAAGAGCGCCGCCACACTGCGGGTCAGCGTTTCCTCCCAGGCCGGCAGCGGCAGCTGCGGCGCAAACATCGCCTGCTGATAAACATACCCGGCCTCGCCATTGCGCGAGACCAGCAGCACACACAGCATCTCGTCGCACTGCAGGCTGGTGTCGATAACCTCGTCCGGCGGCACTTTTTCCAGGTCCGCATAGTAGGCGCGAGGAAGCACCGCGCCGCTCGCGTGGACGGTGCCAACCCGCGATTCGATGGTGTCGTAGACAACCTGCATCACCCAGCTGGCATTGGCCTCCCGGGGCATGCCTCGTACTGTGCTGTAGGCGATCGATGGCACTTCGAAGTGAACACGCAACGGATCGGTGCTGGTCAGCGCGTCGACCATGGCGAAAAGAACCAACGGTACGCTGGCGATAATCACCAGCCGGGTGGAGAGGCGCAGCGCAGAAAAACGCTGTATCCACAGTTCCATTCCCTTGCGCACCAGGCGCGAGCGCCCGCGGTGGCGCAGGTCCGAGGGGATGTGCGGCGGTATATCCTCGCTCGATTCGGGACGAAACCAGGGAGCGGCCTCACCGGCAAGGCTGTCCAGGCGTGAAAGCGGAATGTCGCGGGTGGCCGTGCGCAACAGGCTACGTACCCGATGGGTATCCTGGGGTCTGCGCAGCGGGTCTTTCTGCAGCAGCTCCCCGAGCAGGGTCAGCAGGTCCGGCGGCAGTTCCTCGCCGACCGGGCCATTATCCTGGACCGGCCGCGGCTCGCCGTGCAACAGCAGTTCGCTGTCGAGTTGGCCAGCGGGGCAGAACGGGTGCATGCCGGTCAGCATGCGGTACACCAGGCAGCCGAAGGCGAACAGGTCACTGCGCAGGTCGGGCGCGCTGCCCTGCAGGAGTTCCGGCGCCAGTGCAGTCGGCGAACCGGGGAGTTCCGCGCCGGAATCCGCGCCGGCCTGTTCGGTGCGACGCGCGATGCCGAAGTCGGCGAGCTTGGCGCGCCCGCTCGAAGTAATCAGCACATTGCCGGCCTTGATGTCGCCGTGAACCACGCCTTCCTGGGTCGCCGCGGCCAGCGCCGCTGCGAGGTCGGTGGCGATGCGCAACACCGAGGGCAGGCTCAGGCGGGTGCGCTGCAACAACTGCTCGAGGTCGCAACCGGGCACGTATTCCATAACGATAGCCAGGTGCTTGCGCGACTCGAGCAGATCGTAAATCTGCACCACCCGCGCATCGTTAATACCCGAGGCCCGCCGCGCCTCACCGAGCAGCTCGCGGCGCGCGCTCCAGCTGCGCGGCAGGTTGTGGATCTTGATTGCCGCCTGGCGCTGCAGGCGGCGGTCGTAGCCGAGAAAGACACGCCCCTGGCCGCCCTGGCGCAGCAGGCGAAGAATGCTGTACGGACCAATTCGCGTCTCGTTCATCGCGTCAGGCCGTTGGGCCAGTATTGCGCAGGCGGGCGCGCAGGGCGCTATGGGAAATACGCAAGTCCCTGGCCACCTCGCGCAGGTCGCCATCGCAACGGCGCAGGCTTCGCTGTAATTCCACTTCCGGTACGTCACCCGCCAGGCGGAAGTCGGGGGACACCTGTATGCGACGATAGACGGACTGCCGGCTGACGCCCAGCGCCTGGGCGACCGTGGCGATCTCGAACTCGCAGTCCTGCATCACCTCGCGAAACTCCGCCTCGGCGATATCGACCAGGCGACGACGCGACTTCGCGACCTCCGCAACACCGGATTCCTGCGCCGGGGGCTCGGACTGCGCGCTCGCGGAGTGCGCTCGCAGGGCACTGCGCAGCTCTTCGGGAATGACAGGCTGCGAGCCACCGGCCAGCACCACGCGGGCGGCAAAGTGACCGAGCTGCCGCACGTTGCCCGGCCACGGGTAGCGGGCGAAGGCATAGAACAGGTCCGCCCAGCGCGCCACTTCGATAGCGGCAGCGTCCAGATTGGGCAACTGCAATTGGGAGGCTTCCTTAACCAGTGCCGCACGCAGGAAGTGCAGGAGCAGTTCCCCGATATCCTCGGGGTGATCGCGCAGCGCCGGCAATTGCAGCTCGAGGGCGCCAAGACGGTGGCGCAGCGCGGCACGAAACAGTTTGTCGGGGTCATCCAGTTGCACGTCGGTCGCGGAAATCACGCGCACATCGATACGCCGCAGCTCGCCGCCCACTACCTGGACCTCGCGCTCCTGCAGTGCGCGCAGGAGCAGCGGCTGCACCTCCTCGGGCGTATCACCCACCTCGTCGAGAAACAGGCAGCCGCCTTCGGCCTGCTGGAAGTAACCCGGCTGGCTGCGTGCCGCACCGGTATAGGCGCCACGACTCGCACCGAACAGGGAAGCGGCGGCAAGCGCCGCCGGCACCGCGGCCATGTTCACGCTGATCATCGGACGCGCCGCACGCCGGCTGTGATGATGGATGGCCCCGGCCACCAGTTCCTTACCGGTACCCGTTTCGCCGAGCAGGAGCACGTCCGCGTCGCTGCTCGCCGCCCGCAGCACCTGCTCGCGCAGGTGGTAGAGGGCCTCGCTGCCACCGATCATGCCGCAGTCCGCACACGCTCCCGGCTGCTCGCCAGTGACACAACGCAGCATCAGGACAATCGAATGCGCCAGCAGCAGTGGCACACCTGCCGCGAGTTCCTCGCCATCCAGGTACAACGCGTCGACAAGGTCACGGCCGGCAACCCGGCAGCGACTGGCCACGGACTCGCGCTGCAGGCGCAATCCGCCCTGCGCTTGCTCGATGACAAACGCGCAGCGACTGATGTAGGGGTCGTCGAGCGCACAGGTGACAGTGCTTTCGCCGGGCCTGCTGAACACAGGGCTGCTGCGGCCGACTACCTCAGCCTGTGCCGCGGCAAAAGATAGCGCCGCGCGCTCGCCGATACGTGCGAGGTCCGGATGGAAAACAATGGTGAGCTGGTACCGCGGACGCGACAGCCGCGCGCTCTCTAGCTCGCCGAGGCTGGGAAGGGTTTTATCGCAACTGGTGTCGGGCATGCCTGGTCCATGGCATCGGATCTTATTTTTTGCGCAAGCTTACCAGCTTTGGCCGGGCAATACCTGTCAGTCGATAATCACCAGCACCGAGATCACAACGATCCAGCAAACCCCCGCCCGCCACTGCAGATTCGCCAGCACCTCATTCTGCGCCGCGGCGCGAGCACCAGTGAATTCCTCGCCGGCTTTCTTGTCCTCGCCGGTCGCGGCCATCGCCACGCTGTACAGGATTTCCGTCATCGGCATGTCGGAGTTTGAAAGCGCCAGCCAGAACTCGTCGGAACTCTCGGTCAGGTTGCCCACCAGCGAGAAGGTCGCCGCCAGCGCCCGCGCCGGCAGCCAGTCCACGTAGAACAGGAGCGTGTCGCGGTCCTCTCCCGCGGGCAGGAGCTGGCACAGGCGGTAGGCCAGCGCCCCGGCGGGGCCGAGCACCAGGAACCAGAACAGCACGCCGAACCAACGCCCCAGCGATGCGTAGAGGAAGGCGCGCTGGATGCGCGCGTGCACCTGCTCCGGCGTTTGTTCCTCGTCCGGTGCGTCTTCATCCCAGCCCAGGCGGTTGCCCACTTCCAGCCAGGCGCCCTGCAGGTCGTCGCGGCGGCAGTGGCCGCGGTAGCGCTCCTGCAGGCCGGCGAGGTCGACGCGGCCGAAGCTGTACAGCAGCAGGATCACCGCCAGGGCAATCCACAGCAGGCCGAACAGGATGGGCGTGGCGGCGAGCAGGATGAACTGCGCGACGATCGCCGGTATCGCCACGGTGAGCGCCGCCCCGAGCAGCCCGGAGGTAACCTTGCCGCCCATTGTGGATTGCCAGCGCTGGTACCAGCCGTCCTCCTGCAGGTAGGCGGCGGCGCCGGAAAAGCGCTCCAGCACCACGGCGATGATCAGGGCGAGGAAGTTCATGCGTGCAGCTCCTTGTCCGTGGCCGGCGGGGTATCCAGCGACCGCAGGTAAAAGGCCCAGTCAAACGCGGGGCCGGGGTCGGTCTTGCGCCCGGGGGCGATGTGGCAGTGGCCGACAATACGCTCGTCGGTAATGCCGGGGTACAGCCGCTGCAACTCGCGGGTGACCCGGGTGAGCATGGCGTACTGGGCCTGCGTGAAGGGCAGCTCGTCGGTGCCCTCCAGTTCGATGCCGATGCTGTAATCGTTGCAGTTCTCGCGCCCGGCGTGGCAGGAGACCCCCGCGTGCCAGGCGCGCTCGTCCAGCGGCACGAACTGCAACAGTTCGCCGTCGCGGCGGATGAGCAGGTGGGCGGAAACGCGCAGGCCGCGAATCTCGCCAAAGAAGGGGTGGGCGTCCCAGTCCAGGCAATTGGTGAACAGGCGTTCGATGGCGTCGCCCTCGAACTGGCCGGGGGGCAGGGAGATGTTGTGGATCACCAGCAGGTCCGGCTGCACATGCGCCGGGCGCTGGTCGAAGTTCGCCGAGGGCACGCGCCGCGCCTGCGGCAGCCATACGCCGCTCTCCCCCTGCTGTGCATTCTTATTCCCCATGCACAGCATCATAGAATGCCCGGTCGCGGCGCTCAACACGGGTGCTCCGTGCACTGCTACTATCGGCGGCGCCCTGCTACAATCGGCACCGCCCAAAAACGGACCCCTGTCGATGACTACTCCCGCACTCCCGCCCCTGGACGCCATCCGCGCCAACGTGCAGGCCGCTCTGGCCGAGGATATCGGCGACGGCGATATTACCGCCGCGCTGATCCCGGCGCAGGCGCAGGCCCAGGGCCGGGTGATCACCCGGGAGGCCGGCGTGCTGTGCGGCCGCGCCTGGGTGGACGAGGTATTCGCGCAGGTGGATGCGGGTATCACGCTGGACTGGCAGTGCGCGGACGGCGACCGACTCACGCCGGACCAGGTGCTGTTCACCTTCAGCGGCCCGGCCCGCGGCCTGCTCACCGGCGAGCGCAGCGCGCTCAACTTCCTGCAATTGCTCTCGGGCACCGCGACCCTGTGCGCCCGCTACGCCGGCCTGGTGGAGGGCACCGGCGTGCGCCTGCTGGATACCCGCAAGACCATCCCCGGCCTGCGCCTGGCGCAGAAATACGCGGTGGCCTGCGGCGGCTGCTACAACCACCGCATCGGCCTTTACGACGCCTTCCTGATCAAGGAAAACCATATCAACGCCTGTGGCGGTATCGCCGGCGCGGTGCGCACCGCCCGCGAACAGGCGCCGGGCAAGCCGGTGGAAGTGGAGGTGGAAAACCGCGGGGAGCTGGAACAGGCGCTGGCCGCCGGCGCAGACCGCATCATGCTGGACAACTTCTCGCTGGAGGCGATGCGCGAGGCAGTGGCACTCACCGCCGGCGCCGCGGAGCTGGAGGCCTCGGGCAATGTCACCGATGCCACCCTGCGCCCCATCGCCGAGACCGGGGTGGATTACATTTCGATCGGCGCGTTGACCAAGGACTGCAAGGCGCTGGATTTATCCATGCGCCTGCTATAACGGACGCTGCGGTCTCACCGATTGGCGGCCGCGCACGCTGGACGATGCTCGGGCTCGCTCGGATTAGCCGAAAAACTTCTGGATGAACAATACGCCGCCATGAACCGCGCTAGTCGATAAGCGGCTTGTCGCTGACAATCACGCCGTTGTTGTCCGCGTAGACGAACTCCCCCGGCAACACCGTCACCCCGCCCATGGCCACCGGCACATCGCGCTGGCCCACACCGAGTTTTTCTGTCTTGAACGGCGTGGTGCCCAGCGCCTGCACGCCGAGTTCGGTGCGGCCAATCTCGTCCACATCGCGAATCGCGCCGTGGATGACCAGCCCGGCCCAGCCGTTCTTCGCCGCTTCCTCGGCCAGCATGTCGCCGAGTAGCGCCCGGCGCAGGGAACCGCCGCCGTCCACCACGATGACGCGGCCTTCACCGGGCTCGCCCACGCAGGCTTTGACCAGCGAGTTGTCCTCGTGGCACTTGATGGTTACCGCCGGGCCGCCGAAGGCTTTCACCGCGCCGTAGTTGTTAAACTGCAGCTCCATGGCCCGCGCCTGGGGGTAGGCGTCGGTGAGGTCCGGGGTCGAGATGGCGCCCATGTCAGATCCACTCCAGCGGGTAGTCCTGCTGCACACCACCGGCGGCGCGCACCGCACCACCGTGGCCCGCGCAGCGCGGCAGCAGTTGCTCGGCGTAGTGCGCGGCGGTGGCGACTTTCGCGGCGTAGAAGGGGTTGTCGCTGCCCGCCTTGAGTTGCGCGAAGGCCACCAGCGCACCGCGCGCCAGCTGCCAGCCGCCGAACAAATAGCCGGATTGCATCAGGTAGTCGAAGGCGCCGGCCAGTGCCGTGTTTGGTGCGCCGGCCAGCGCTTCCAGCACGAACTGGGTGGACAGCTCCTGCTCCGCGAGAGCGCCCTCCAGGCCTTTCGCCATCACCGCCAGGCGCGCATCGCCGGTGTCCTTGAGCGCTGCGACGGTGTCGCGCACCATGTCCAGCACCGCGCGCATGGTGTCGCCGCCGTCGCGGCCCAGCTTGCGCGCCACCAGGTCCGCCGCCTGGATGCCGTTGGTGCCCTCGTAGATGGGCGCGATGCGCGCATCGCGCAGGTACTGCGCGGCGCCGGTCTCCTCCACGTAGCCCATGCCGCCGTGCACCTGCACGCCCTGGGAGGTCACTTCCACCCCGGCCTCGGTACACCAGGCCTTGATGATCGGGATCATCAGGTCGATGCGCGCCTGCTGCGCCGCACGCTCGGCCTCGGCGCCGCGGTGGGCGAGGTCCATGGTGATCGCCTCGGCATAGACCAGCGCGCGCATCGCCTCGGTCAGCGCCTTCATGTTGAGCAGCATGCGCTTCACGTCCGGGTGCTCGATAATCGGCACGCCGCCCTGCACCCGCTCGCGGGCGTAGGCGGTGGCCTGCTGCAGGGCGCCGTCGGCCACGCCCAGGCCCTGCACGCCGACCTTCAGGCGCGCCTCGTTCATCATGGTAAACATGGCCGCCAGGCCCTTGTTCTCCTCGCCCAGCAGGTAGCCGATGGCGCCGCCGTTATCGCCGTAGGCCATCACACAGGTGGGGCTGGCGTGGATGCCCAGCTTGTGTTCGGTGGAGACCGCGTAGACATCGTTGCGCTCGCCCAGCGAGCCGTCCTCGTTCACCAGGAACTTGGGCACGATGAACAGCGAGATGCCGCGGCTGCCCTCGGGGGCGTCCGGCAGTTTGGCCAGCACCAGGTGGATGATGTTGTCTGTAACCTCGTGGTCGCCCCAGGTGATGAAGATCTTCTGCCCGGTGATCAGGTAGTGGTCGCCCTCCGGAACTGCCCTCGCCTTCATCACGCCGAGGTCGGAGCCGGCGCCGGACTCGGTCAGGTTCATGGTGCCCATCCACTCACCGGTGTGCAGTTTCTCGAGATAAGTGGCCTTTTGTTCCTCGCTGCCGTGGGCGTGGATGGCCAGCGCCGAGCCGCAACTCAGCATGGGCGCCAGGGCCAGGGACATGTTGGAGGCGTTCCACATCTCGTGGCCGGCGGTGGCGTAGATTTCGGGCAGGCCCTGGCCGCCGTATTCCGGGTCGGCGGAAATGCCGATCCAGCCGCCCTCGCCCATCTGGCGCAGGGCCTCGGCGTGGCCATCGGGAATATGGATGCGCTTGTCCACGCAGGTGGTCGGGTTGGTGTCGCCGTTGCGGCGCAGGGGCGCCAGCACGCCGCCGGCCAGCTTGCCGGCCTCGTCGAGCAGGGCCGTGGAGAGGTCCGGCCCCACCCCCAGCTCATCGAAGCCGGGCAGGCCGCCGAGGGCGTCGCCCGCCTGCAGTACTTCGTCGATCAGGAAAACCATGTCCTCGAGGGGTGCGCGATAACTCATATCCACTCCATAAACAGCTGTTGTGTTGCTACGGCAGTTGCCGGCCAGGGGATGACGGCATTGGCAATTCTAACGGCGGGCGTATAATTCCCGGTAACAATGTACCGAATTTTTTGCATTCATTGCATGAATGTAAGGCGACCATGAACCTCAATCGTATCGATCTCAACCTGCTGGTCTACCTCGACGCGCTGCTGCGCGAGCGCAACGTCACCCAGGCCGCCAACCAGTTGAACCTCAGCCAGCCCGCCATGAGCAACGGCCTGCGCCGGCTGCGCGAGCTGTTCGACGACCCCCTGCTAGTGCGCACCAGCGACGGCATGACACCCACCGAGCGCGCGCTGGAACTGGAGCCGGTGGTGCGCGAGGTGCTCACCGAGATCGAGCGCGCGGTGCAGCCGCGCACGGAGTTCGAACCGGAGGAGGCGCACCGGGTGTTCCGCATCATGGCCAGCGACTACGCCGAGGCCACGCTGTTTCCCGCGGTACTGGCCAAGCTGCGCGCGCAGGCGCCGGGCATCACCCTGGACATCATGACCCCCTCGGACGTGAGCTTCCTCGACGTGGAGCGGGGCAAGGTGGACATGGTGATCAACCGCTTCGATTCCATGCCCCAGTCATTCCACCAGATTCTGCTGTGGAAGGACAGTTTCTCCTGCGTGCTCAACGCCCAGCACCCGATGCTGGAGGATTTCACCCTGGACAACTACCTCGGCGCGGACCACGTCTGGGTGAGCAAGACCGGCATGGGCGTCGGCGTCGGCGTCAACCCGGACGACGTGCAGCGCCTGGGCTGGGTGGACGTGGCCCTGGACAAGCTGGGCAAGAAGCGCCAGATCCGCGTGTTCACCCGCCACTACCAGGCGGCCATGACCCTCGCCGAGGAGAACGACCTGATCGTCACCCTGCCCTCGCGCGCCGCCCGACTCAAGCGCGACAACCCGCGCGTCGTACTGCGCGACCCGCCGCTGGAAATTCCACCACTGGAGCTGAAAATGGCCTGGAGCCCGCTGCTGCAGCACAACCCCGCCAACCGCTGGATACGCAAGCTGATCACCGATACCGCCCGGGAACTGGACGGACAGAAGCCAACCCCCTGACCCGAGTTCATCCCTGGACGACCCACAACATTCATTGTTGGAATGGCAACGATAAAAACGATAAATTAGCTAAATCTAGGCGTGATTCTTACAATCGGCCTATCTTCGTCGGACCGCTGACGGCCGACACATCGCAAGACAGGAATTTCACATGACCCAGCGCATCCAGCAGGGCGGCCTGCAAGTCGCCGCCGTACTCCACCGCCTGCTCGAGGAAGACATCGCACCCGGCACCGGCGTCGCGCCCGGGGATTTCTGGGACGCTCTCGAGGCCATCTTCAGCGACCTGGGTCCGGAAAACCGCGCCCTGCTCAAGCGCCGCGACGAGTTGCAGGCAAAGATCGACGCCTGGCACCGCGCCCACCCCGGCCCCGGCTACGACCGCGCCGCCTACCGCGCCTTCCTCGAGGAGATCGGCTACCTGCTGCCGGCGGGCGAGGACTTCAGCATCAGCACGCAGAACGTCGACCCGGAGGTCGCCACGCTGGCCGGCCCGCAGCTGGTGGTGCCGGTGATGAACGCCCGCTACGCCCTGAATGCCGCCAACGCGCGCTGGGGCAGCCTGTACGACGCGCTGTACGGCACCGATGTGATTCCCGAAAGCGACGGCGCCGAACGCGCCGGCGCCTACAACCCGGTGCGCGGGGCAAAGGTCATCGCCTACGCCCGCGCCCTGCTCGACGCGCACTGCCCGCTGGCCGGCGCCAGCCACGCGGACGTCACCGAATACCGCGTGCGCGGCGCCGACCTGGAGGCGACCCTGGCCAACGGCGGCAGCGCCGGGCTGGTCGACCCGGCCCAATTCGCCGGCTACACCGGTGAGCCCGCCTGGCCGACGGCCATCCTGCTGAGCCACCACGGCCTGCACCTGGAAATCCGCGTCGACCGCGAGCACCCGGTGGGTGCCACCGATGCCGCGGGCGTCGCCGACCTGGTGCTGGAGTCCGCGCTCACCACCATCCAGGACTGCGAGGATTCCGTTGCCGCGGTGGACGCCGAGGACAAGGCCGTGGTCTACGGCAACTGGCTGGGCCTGATGCGCGGCGATCTCGTCGACAGCTTCGACAAGGGCGGCAAACAGGTCACCCGCGCCCTCAACCCGGACCGCGAGTACACCGCGCCGGACGGCAGCCGCCTGGTGCTGCCCGGGCGCAGCCTCATGTTCGTGCGCAACGTCGGCCACCTGATGACCAACGAGGCGGTGCTGAACAACGAGGGCGCCGAGATTCCCGAGGGCATTCTGGACGGCATGTTCACCGCCCTGATCGCCCTGCACGACCTGAAAAAAAAAGGCCCGGACCAGCCGCGCAACTCGCGCAGCGGCAGCGTGTACATCGTCAAGCCGAAGATGCACGGCCCCGAGGAAGTGGCCTTCACCTGCAAGCTGTTCAACCGCATCGAGGACGCACTGGGCCTGGCCCGCCACACCCTCAAGGTGGGCATCATGGACGAAGAGCGGCGCACCACCGTCAACCTCAAGGCCTGCATCCGCGAGGCCCGCGAGCGCCTGGTGTTCATCAACACCGGTTTCCTCGACCGCACCGGCGACGAGATCCACACCAGCATGGAAGCCGGCGCCATGACACCCAAGGGTGCGATGAAGGAAGAGCCCTGGATCAAGGCCTACGAAGACTGGAACGTGGACGTCGGTCTGGCCTGCGGCCTGCCCGGCCGCGCGCAGATCGGCAAGGGCATGTGGGCCATGCCGGACATGATGGCGGCGATGATCGAAGCCAAGGTCGGCCACCCGCTGGCCGGCGCCAGCACCGCCTGGGTACCCTCGCCCACCGCCGCCACCCTGCACGCCATGCACTACCACATGGTCGACGTCGCCCACCGCCAGGCGGAACTGCGCGAGCGCGCGCCGGCCTCCCTGGACGATATCCTGGCGATTCCGCTCAAGGGCGCCGAAGGCCTGTCCGCCGAGGACATCCAGCGCGAACTGGACAACAACGCCCAGGGCATCCTCGGCTACGTGGTGCGCTGGATCGACCAGGGCGTGGGCTGCTCCAAGGTGCCGGACATCAACGATGTCGGCCTGATGGAAGACCGCGCCACCCTGCGCATCTCCAGCCAGCACCTGGCCAACTGGCTGCACCACGGCGTGTGCAGCGAGGCACAGGTGCGCGCCACCCTGGAGCGCATGGCGGCCATCGTCGACGAACAGAACGCCGGCGACCCGGCCTACCGCAGGATGGCGCCGGACTTCGCCAACAGCGTCGCCTTCCAGGCCGCCTGCGACCTGGTGTTCCTCGGCGGCGCGCAGCCCAACGGCTACACCGAGCCGGTACTGCATGCGCGGCGCCGGGAGGCGAAAGCCAAGTTCAGCTAGCCCTCTTTCCACGGTATGATGCCCCGCTAAAACAACGCCGCGGCGTTTCGCGCAAGAGCGGCGGTCACGGGGGCATCGACCGGGAAGGACCATGAACGGGGCCAGGGAAAAACACGCGCTTCTGCTGGATATTCAGGGGCTGCGGGCGATTGCCGTGACCCTGGTCGTGGTCGCCCATGCCGGCGTGGCCGGTGTCCAGGGCGGCTTCGTCGGCGTCGATATCTTTTTTGTCCTTTCCGGCTACCTCATCACCGGCCTGCTGATCAGCGAGCTCGAACGCGACGGCCGGGTCAGGCTCGCGAGTTTCTACGCCCGCCGGCTGAAGCGCCTGCTGCCCGCCCTGCTAGTGATGATCGTCGGCTCCTGCGTCGCCGCCCTGTACCTGCTCTCGGGCGACCAGGCCTACGCACTCACCCGCTCCATGCTGTTTGCCGTCACCTGGACGAGCAACCTGTTCTTCACCTTCCGGCACATCGACTACTTCGACGACCAGCAGAATTCGGATCTCTTCCTGCACACCTGGTCGCTGGGCGTCGAGGAGCAGTTCTACCTGCTGTGGCCCCTGCTGCTCCTGGTCGGCCATCTTATCGCCCAGCGCGCCGGGAGTGAGCGCGAGAAAACACACTACATCTTCTGGATGCTGGTCGCTGGCGGCCTGGCCAGTTGGGCGCTGTCGCTGTGGCTGACCTTCAGCCACCCCATGGCCGCGTACTACCAGATGCCGGCGCGGGGCTGGCAGTTCGCCCTCGGGGCGTGCACCTGGCTGGCGGCCAGGCACCTCGGCGGCGGGCACCTGAGCGCGTGGACGGACGCCTCGCGGCGCGCGGCCGTGACAGCCGGCCTGGTGCTCATCTGCGCGTCTGCCATCCTGATTCACCGCGACCAGCCCTACCCCGGCTTCTGGGCCCTGCTGCCCTCCTGTGGCACGGCGCTCGTGCTACTGTGCGTCGCGCCCGGGCGCTCGCACCGCGTCCTCTCCCACCCGGTCCTGGTGTGGCTGGGCGACCGCTCCTACTCCTGGTACCTGTGGCACTGGCCGGTCCTGATGATTGGCGAAGCCCTGAACCTGTCGCACTCTCCCGTGGCGATAGCGCTGCAGATTGCCTTTTCGCTGTCCCTGGCGAGTGTGTCCTATGCGCTGGTTGAATACCCGTTCTGGCGCGGCAGGCTCAGTCGGTTCCAACCCGGCAGGGTGATCGGCGCGTCGCTGGCGGCGATGCTGCTCGCCGCCAATATCTGCATGCTCACGCTCGCCCAGAGCACCAGCAAGCCCGGGTTTGACCAGGCCCAGCGTATACGCCTGGCAGAGGCCGACCTGCCGGTCATCTACCGGCAGGGCTGCGATACCTGGTACGAGAGTGCGGATCTTACGCCCTGCGATTATCACACCGAGGGCTACAGCAGGACCGCCGTTATGCTGGGCGACAGTATGCTGGCGCAATGGTTTTCACTGTTTGCGACACTCTATGCCCCCCCGGAGTGGCGGATGGTCGTGCTCACCAAGTCCGCCTGCCCGATGGTCGATGAGGATTTCTTCTATGAGCGTATCGGGGAAACCTATGCGGTGTGTTCACAGTGGCGTGAGGCCGCCCTGGAGTACCTGGCAGAAATGCGGCCGGACGTCATCATCACCGGCAGCGGACTGAACGAAGCGTTCAGCGAGACACAGTGGATTGAGGGTAGCCGGCGAGTATTGGAACAACTCGCCGCTGCAGCGGGGCAGGTGATACTGCTGCCCTCCACGCCCAAGCTCACCCTGCACGGCCCATCCTGCCTGCTCGGTGCGCTGGAAAGCGCCGGCGCGGACGCTCCGCTGCCGACGCTGGCACCTGCATGCTCCTCGGACCGTTCGCTACCGCTCGCCAAGAGGCTGCGGGATTACGTCGCCGCCGCGGCGACCCAGGTAGAAGGTGTGAGGCTCCTCGACCTCACGCCACTGGTCTGCCGTGATGGCGTGTGCAGTGCGGTGACGCGAGATGGAACTGTCGTGTATCGCGACAAACAGCACCTGACGGATACCTTCGTACGCTCGCTGGCGCCGACGGTGACGACAATGCTCAACGACCTGGCCAGCAGGGAGCGGACCATCGACTAGCCCGACAGGCAACCGGTTACTCGGTGTGATCCTCGACGTCTGAATCCTTGTACTGCAGGTTGGTCAGCTGCTCTGCGAGCAGGCCGATCAGGAATACAATCATCCCGAACAGGATAAGCAGCGTGCTCATGTTGGTAAAACGCAGGGTGCCGCTGGAGATGTTCGCGATCACATAGTTCAGCACGCCGAGCATGGAGACCAGCACAGAGACCGGGAAGTACACCTTGAGCGGCGAGTACAGCGTACCGATCTTGAAGATAATCAGGAAAAAGCGCACGCCATCGCGCAACACGTTG
Source organism: Mangrovimicrobium sediminis (assembly GCF_004745945.1). Lineage (GTDB taxonomy): Bacteria > Pseudomonadota > Gammaproteobacteria > Pseudomonadales > Halieaceae > Mangrovimicrobium > Mangrovimicrobium sediminis. Next base: position 235,679 of record NZ_SRLE01000006.1, read on the forward strand.
ATATGGCTCTTGCCCAGGCGATCGGCAACGCTGATCGGCACGAACCCAACGCTGTAGCCCGCGCGGAAGAAGGCCATGGTCGACGTTGTCGGGTAGCTGAAGCCATTCGGCAGCAGGTAGAGAAAGCTCAGGAACTTGCGCCGGTCGACCACGCGGAATCCGGAAGTGAGGTCGTCGATGCGCCGGTTGACCATCCAGCTGGCCAGCTTGTTGTACAGGCTGTTCGCGCTCCAGCGCGCCACGCTGGCCTGGGATTCCAGGCCGCTGCGCGCGCCCACCACCATGTCGTAGCCTTCTTCGACCTTGTACAGCAGGCGCTCGATGTCCGCCGGGTTGTGCTGGCCATCGCCGTCCATGAAGACAATGTAATCGCCCTGGGCGGCGCGGGCCCCGGATTTGATCGCGGCGCCGTTGCCTTTGCTATAGGGATGGCTGACGACCGTGACACCGTATTGCTCGCACACCGCCACCGTGCCATCGCTCGAGCCATCATTGACGACAATGATTTCGGCGTCCGGGTAGTGCTCGCGCAGCGAGGGCAGCGTTACCGCCAAGCCCTGCTCTTCATCCTTGGCAGGAATGACTATGGAAAAATTCAATCTTCTCCCTCCAGGTAAAGGGCGAGGGTGTCTCGTTCGCCGCGGCTAAGTTTCCCTGCATCACGCTTTGCTTGCAACTGCGCAATCAGGTTTTTCACCTCCGCGTCACGGCGCAGCGCGGTGGCAAAATGCAATTGCATCAACAATTCGCGCGTGCGGCCTGGCGAGAGCTGCAGGGACCGCGCGGTATATTCAAAAGCATCTTCCCAACGGTAATTTGCGTTCGCCAGTATGGCGAGCGCGGTAAACATGTTGGCTGAAGCGAGACGGGTATCGAAACGCTGCAGATACAGCGCGTTGAGGTGATCGAGGAAACCCTCCCAGTCAAAATCCGCGCAGACATCATTCTCGCGCAGCTTTATCACCACGCTCATGGTCGCGACCACACCCAGGGGACGCCGGGGGTCGCGCCGGCCCAACTCGCGATACTCTTCCGCAGCGAGCGGCTGCCGGGCTATGCACGCCAGCGCCAGATTGCGCAGTATGTAGTCGCCGTAATGCTCCTCGCCGGCAGCGGCGCGCCGGGAAGAGAGTTCATAAGCGGCCTGGGAATACTTCAGGGCGGCATCGCGTGCTCCGGCGTAGGCCAGCTGCGTCGCCAGTTGCTTGTTGGCGCGCGCCGAATCCGGGTGACCATTGACCTGCTGCAGTGCCAGCAAATGGGCACTGGACCAGATCTGTACCTGCGAACTGGTAGCTGCGGCGTACAGCAACAGCAGCGCTGCCATCCACGCTTGCAGCGGCCGGGCCAGTTCCCGCCAGCGCTTCACCAGCAGCGCGTAGAGCGTCAGCGGCAGCAAGACCAGGCCCACCGAGGGCAGGTAGTTGCGATGCTCAAAGTACAACTCGAGCGGCCAGACGGTGGATTCGAGGCTGTGCCCGGCGAGGAAGAACAAGGCGCAGAAGGAAAGTCGTCGCAGTGCCGACCAGCGCCAGGACAGCGCTACAGCCAACAGCAAGACGACCCAGGCGAGAATAGCTGGCAGCGTGGTGGCCGGCTGCCAGAGCGAGGTGGATACCGGAAAATCATCGTGGAAAATGCCCAGACGGGCTATATCCGGCCAATAGAACTGGGCCAGGTAATCCCACAGTATGCGCGGCTCGGTCAGGATTCGTTCCAGCAGAGTAAAGTCGCGAAAATGGTAACGTGCGGTGAGCGAGTCCCAGCGGATGGCCAGCAGCACCGCCACCGCTGCCACGCCGATGCCCAGGCCACCGTAGGTCACCTTGCGCAGCCAGCCGATGACGCGCCCGCCCTGGTCCCGGAACTGTAGCCAGCACGCCTCCAGCAACAGCACGATAGGCAGGGTAACCAGTGCGTTCTCCTTGGAGAAAACGCCGCAGGTGAAGGCTGCAACAGACAACAATAAATAGCGGTAGCGGCTGCGGCCCGAGCCCAGGCTGCGGCGCCAGTAGATATAGGCGACCAGGCTGAGCAGCGAAAACAGCGCCGCCAGTTGCGCCATGCGCTGGACGACATAGAGCACAGTACTGACCTGCAACGGGGCGAGCAGCCACAGCCCGGCACACAGTACAGCCATGGTCGCAGACCCCGGACACTCCAGCGGAGCCAGCAGGAGCACCAGTAGCCAGGCGACCACTACGCCGATAAGCAGATGCAGGCAGATATTGACCAGTTTGGAGGTGGCGAAATCTCCGCCCAGCAACCGCTCAACGACGAAAGTCGCCATGGAAACCCCGCGACCGAGGGGACCGGAGTTGTCTCCGAGCACATAGTCGAGCGCCTGTTCCGGCGCCTGGGCGACATCGCTGAGTCCGCCCAGACTGGAGATATCGTCCAGCAACACCGGGCCCTGCACACCCGGGTAATAAAGCCATGCCGCCGTTCCCAGCAGTAGCAACAACAACAGCACGGGCAAGGCCTGCACCCTTGGCAACCAGGCACTCATCCGGCCAGGTTCCCGCTGCCGTCAGGTTTGTCGCTAGCCTCGGACTCCACGGAAGGCGCGGAAAACACGCGCCGCAGCACGCCCAGTTCACGGCGGCCGGGATCGTGGTACATCCAGGATTTGACGGTTTCAAACATACCGGAGAGGTCCTGCCGCTCGGCTTGCTCCGACAACAGCAGGGCGTGAATTCGCGTTTGCCCCGGGTGCCGCGCCAGGAGGGTCTGCAACTGGGCCAGCCGCGCATCCGATGAGGCCCCGCTCAGGCGCATATAGCGATAGCGCAAAACACCCAGCTGTACGTTGCCGGGATAGCGTCTGTCCAGGATATCCAGGATCTCCTGGAAGTCCGCTGTGGCCCCGTCGCAGGCGCCCGCTGCGAAACAATCCACCAACGCACCCAGGGCCGCGTAATCCGAGGCCTGTAGCGGCCGATCGCGTGAGAGTTCCCGCAGGTGCCCGAACCAGTCGTTGTACTGCTGCAGTTTGGGAAAGTAGTACTCATCGAGGTAAAACAGCATGACGATGGCCGCCATGTCCCGAGGATTTTCCTGGTACATCAACTCGAAGTGGTGGCGCGCCAGCAGCAGGTGCCCCTCGAGTTCCTCGCGTGACGCCTCACTCTTGAGTCCCCGGCCATGGGCGCGCAATTGCGCCTGCGCCAGGAAATAGTGCGAGCGCGAGGAGGCAGGGTGATTGGCGGCGTTAACCGCGCTGAGACGCAGTGGCTCCGCCCAGGTGAAAACCCGCAGGAACAACAGCGTGCCGCACACCGCCACTAGCGCGCATACCGGTATGGCCGGTGCTACCGCAGGCAGTCGGCGAATCAGGCCGGCGAGCAGCGCTGCGCACAGGATAAAAACGGCAACGCTAGGGAGGTAATTGCGATGCTCGTAGACCATCTCCAGGGGCCAGATACTGCTCTCCAGAAAATGGCCGACAAGGTAGAACAGCACCGCGAACAGCAGCAGCGGCACCCGCGTGCGCAGCACCAGGGCCAGGCCGGCAAGCACACACCAGGCGACGCCGGCGAGCAGCGTTGAGACCGGCGCCAACCAGCCTTGCGAGAGCGGGATATCATCGTGCTGGAAGCCCATCCGGCCGATATCGGGAAACACCATCCAGGCCAGGTACTGCCAGAGCAGGCGCAACTGCGTGAGCAGGCGCTCATGCAGCGAAAAGTCCCGCCTTGCATAGCCCTTGGTCAGCGCCTCCGGCCAGAACCACAGCACGAGTGCGAGCAAGACCAATGGTGCCAACAGGCCACCCCAGCCCAGCCAGGCGAGCCCGGAGTTGCGACGACCCGCCCATTCGCCGCGGAAAAGGCTGACCTCCATCACCGGGATCAGCCACAACACGAGGGCGCCGTTCTCCTTGGAGAGAACCGAAAACGTGGTCAGCAGGGCGATCCACAGGCCAGTGCCGACAATTTCCCCCGCACCGGCACCGCGCCGCGCCCAGCGCTCGCGGCGCTGCGCAAACAGCAAGAGTGCCGCCAGGGCAAACAGCGTTGCCAGCCCCGTCATACGTTGCACTGCGTACAACACCGTCGAAACATGCAGGGGAGCCAACAGCCACAGCGCCGCAGCCAGCAGCGCAGTCCAGTTGAGCGCGTCTCGCGGCGCTTGCGGCAGGCCGCGCACCAACACCAGGCGCGCCAGGGCAAAAACGAGCACACCGCAGCCGAGGTGAATGAACAGGTTCACGCTCTTCACCGGCAGCGCTTTCACGCCGCCGGACGCAACGTAATTTGCGGCGAAACTGAGCATGGCGAGGGGGCGATGCAGGGGGCCGGCGTTGGAACTCAGGCTCGCCGTACGCCAGTCGTCGAACTCGGCGCCGTCGATACGCAGGTGAGGGTTCGCGGTCAACGCGGGACCGTCGTCGAAAATGAATGGCCCGTTCAGGCCGGAGACATACAGCGCCGCCACCAGCAATAGCAGCAAAAACAGTACAACGAGGTGAATGCGGGTAAGCGGGGAGGGCATTTATCTGATTGCCTGAAAACCGGCAAACAATCTAGCATAAAAAAAGCCCGGTCGGAGACCGGGCTTTCTAGCCTTGCGACTGGCCGGATTAGCGGCAGTTTGAGGGCAGGAACTTGGTGGGGATAGAGTTCACAGTACCCTGGCTGTAAGGTGCGTCCTGTACAGACTTGCACTTCCAGGCCAGCGTGCTGCCACCGCGGGTCACACCGGACAGGGAGAAGCCGTACGGGTCGTTGCCGCCGGGGATGACGCCGTCCGCGATAACCGCAGTGACCAGCGGCAGGTTGGCAGAGATAGTTGAGGAGTAACCGATGGACACAACGATGTCCTTGGCCGGGTTGGTCAGCAGGCCAGCCTTGTCGGAATCTTCCGGCATGTAGTTGTTGGTCGCGTAGAACTCAGAAATAGAGGTCTTGGCTTCGGCCAGCGCGGCCAGCGGCTCAGACATCTTGGAACGCACGATGTAATCCTGGTAAGCCGGCAGCGCAATGGCGGCCAGAATGCCGACGATCGCGATAACGATCATCAGTTCGATCAGGGTGAAACCCTTTTGTACTTGCTTGTTCATGTTCCCTACTCCGTAGATGCTTCAGTGTGGTGTGTCGGGACCGCGTCACCCGGAAGTGGCCCGGTTCCGTCAGTCGGCTTTACAGGTAGTGCAGGGACCGGGCCAACTTTTTAATCAAGCCCGAAATCAGTTTTTATTCTCTTTAAATACAGTATGTTAGAGAGAGCAAACCCCAAGTCGCCTGCAATCGGGCACCTCTCCTACAGGTTTTCGACACCGTCACATAGTGACAAATATTGTCATATGGTGACGCGGCGGACCGCGCCCGTCGACTGTCGCCCGCCCGCACCACCGGCGGCTCACCACAGCCGAGCGTTGCAACACCCATATAATGAATGCAGACGAAGTCACAAAATCGTGACATTTCCCCATTCTCTTCTTGGCAAAACCTATGCCCGGGGCAAGCCCAATGTTTATACTGAGCCGAATCAGGGAGTTACGTAACCCACACAGAGAACTCCTTCACCGGAGCCTGGGCTCGAATGAACGACAAGGGTATAGGACAACTCAGTGGCCTCGCCGGACGACTGGTCGCGGAAGGCCTGCTCTCCGCGGAAGACGCGGTGGACGCACAACGCGAATCCTCCATGCAGAGGGTTCCGTTTGTCTCGTTCCTGGTCGAGCGAAAGAACGTCAACAGCGACCGTCTTGCCGCCGTGGCCTCACAGGAGTTCGGCGTCCCCCAGTTTGATATCAGCGCCTTCGACATGTCGGTGATGCCCGCCGGGCTGGTCAAGCCCGAACTGGTCACCAAACACCACGCCATACCCCTGTTCCGTCGCGGCAATCGCCTGTTTATCGCGGTGTCGGACCCGACCAACCTGGCGGCGCTGGACGAGATCAAGTTTCACACCGGCATCAATACCGATGCAGTGCTGGTAGAGGAGCGCGCCCTCAGCAAACTGATCCAGGCCTGGAGCGACGCCCAGGATTCCCTCGGCGACGGTCTCATGGACCTCGACCAGGAAGAACTCGAAAGCATCGATATCTCCACCGGCGAGGCGCCCCAGGGGGAAGAAGGTGGCGAGGCTGTCGACGAGACGCCGATCGTGCGCTTCGTCAACAAGGTACTGATCGACGCTATCAAGCAGGGCGCTTCGGACATTCACTTCGAGCCCTACGAGCACGACTACCGCGTGCGTTTCCGCACCGACGGCGTACTGCGCGAGGTCATCCGCCCGCCGCGCAACCTGGCCGGTCGCCTGGCGGCGCGTCTCAAGGTCATGTCGCAAATGGACATCTCCGAGCGCCGCATCCCGCAGGACGGGCGCATCCAGATGAAACTCTCGCGCAACCGCGCCATCGACTTTCGTGTGAACACACTGCCCACGCTGTTCGGCGAGAAGATCGTACTGCGTATCCTCGACCCGACCAGCGCGCAGATGGGCATCGACGCCCTGGGCTACGAGGATGAGCAAAAGGCCCTGTACATGAAGGCCCTGCACCAGCCGCAGGGTATGATCCTGGTGACCGGCCCGACCGGTTCCGGTAAAACCGTATCGCTGTACACCGGCCTCAACATCCTGAACACGCCGGAGCGCAACATCTCCACCGCGGAGGACCCGGTGGAAATCAACCTCTCCGGCATCAACCAGGTGCACGTGAACCCGAAGGTGGGACTCAACTTCGCCGAGGCCCTGCGCTCCTTCCTGCGCCAGGACCCCGACATCATCATGGTCGGTGAGATTCGTGACCTCGAGACCGCGGAAATCGCGATCAAGGCCGCGCAAACCGGTCACCTTGTGTTGTCCACCCTGCACACCAACAGCGCCGCGGAAACCATCACTCGCCTGCTCAACATGGGTGTGCCCTCGTTCAACGTGGCGACCTCGGTAGACCTGATCATCGCCCAGCGCCTGGCGCGCCGCCTGTGCAAGGAGTGCGCGGCACCCGCGGACCTGCCGGAAGACGTACTGCTCAAGGAAGGCTTCACCGGGGAACTGCTTAAGGACGCGACGATTCGCAAGGCCGTCGGCTGCGACCTGTGTATCGAGGGCTACAAAGGGCGGGTAGGTATCTACGAGGTCGTGCGCATCACGCCGAAGATGGCCTCGATGATCATGGAGGGCGGCAACTCCCTCGAACTGCAGGAACTGGCCACCGCGGAGGGCTTCGCCACCCTGCGCCAGTCGGCCCTGCTCAAGGTTGCCCGCGGTATGACTTCGCTGGAAGAAGCCAATCGTATTACCGTCGATTAAAACAACGCTAAAGATCAGCACACAGGACATCGAACACTATGGCAACGGCAACCGGGAACGACGTATTCACCTGGAGCGGGACCGACAAGAACGGCCGCACCGCCAAGGGCGAAATTTCCGCTGCGAGCAGCGCCATGGCCAAGGCGCAGCTGCGCCGGCAGGGTATCGTGCCCAAGGCTGTCAGGAAAAAACCCAAGCCGCTGTTCGGCTCGGGCAAAGGTAAGCCGATCAAGCCGGCGGACATCGCGGTATTCACCCGCCAGATGGCAACGATGATGAAAGCCGGCGTGCCGCTGGTGCAAAGCTTCGACATCGTGGTCGATGGCCTGGAAAAGCAGCGCATGCGCGAGATGGTCGCGGAGATCCGTACCGATGTCGCCTCCGGTAATGGCCTGGCGCCGTCCCTGGAGAAGTTCCCGCGCCACTTCGACGAACTGTTCTGCTCCCTCATCGCCTCCGGTGAAGACTCCGGTACGCTGGAGGTCATGCTCGACCGGGTGGCCACCTACAAGGAAAAGACCGAAGCGCTGAAGGCCAAGATCAAGAAGGCCATGACCTACCCGATCGCGGTCATCGTGGTCGCGGTCGTGGTGACCCTGATCCTGCTAATCAAGGTAATTCCCGTATTCGCCAAGACCTTCGAGGGCTTCGGCTCGGAATTGCCCGCGTTCACCAAGTTCGTGCTCAACATCTCCTATTTCGTGCAGGACTGGTGGTTCATAGGGCTTGTCGGCGCGGCCGTGGCCATATTCACGTTCCGCGAGGCGAAGGTCCGCTCGGTTCGCTTCTGCGAGTTCCTGGACCGGCTGGCCCTCAAGATTCCCATCGTCGGTGGCATCGTCCACGACGCTGTCGTCGCGCGCTTCTCGCGCACCCTGTCCACCACTTTCGCCGCCGGTGTTCCGCTGGTCGACGCCCTGGACTCCACCGCCGGTGCCGCGGGCAACTCGGTGTACGCCCACGCTATCCGCCAGATCCGCGACGATGTAACTTCCGGTACCACGCTGTACAACTCGATCAAGTCCACCGGCATTTTCCCGCACATGCTGTTGCAGATGGTGTCCATCGGTGAAGAATCCGGTGCCCTCGACGAGATGCTGGGCAAAGTGGCCGACCACTACGAGGCCGCGGTAGACGATGCCGTGGACAACCTCAGCTCGCTGCTCGAGCCGCTGATCATGTCGGTACTGGGCATTCTGGTGGGCGGCCTGATGATCGCCATGTACCTGCCGATCTTCATGCTGGGTTCCGTCATCTGATACGGTGTCCTCGCTTACGCTACTCGACGCGCTGAATCAGAACGGCTGGCTGCTGCTCGGCAGCCTGCTGGCACTCGGGCTGATCGTCGGCAGTTTCCTCAATGTGGTCATCTATCGCCTGCCGGTGATGATGGAAACCCGCTGGCGTGCCGATTGCTGCGAATTGCTGGAGCTGCCGCAGGAGAAGACCGACCGGCCGCTCAGCCTGGCTTTTCCCAATTCCCACTGCCCGGCCTGCGAGGCGCCGATCCGCGCCTGGCAGAACATCCCGGTCATCAGCTACCTGCTACTGCGCGGACGCTGCGCCAATTGCGCCGTACACATCCCTCTGCGCTACCCGCTGGTGGAACTGGTCACCGGCCTGATAACCGCAGCCCTGGCCTGGCACTTCGACGCCTCCCTCGCCCTGTGCGGCGCCATGTTTTTCACCTGGGTGCTCATCGCCCTGACCATGATCGACGTCGATCACCAGTTGCTGCCCGACGACCTCACCCTGCCCCTGCTGTGGCTGGGCCTGGCCTTCAATCTCGGCGGCACTTTCGTACCCCTGGCCGATGCGGTGATCGGCGCCATGGCCGGTTATCTCAGCCTGTGGAGCGTGTTCTGGCTGTTCAAGCTGCTCACCGGCAAGGAGGGCATGGGTTATGGGGATTTCAAGTTGCTTGCCGCGCTGGGCGCGTGGCTTGGCTGGCAGGCACTGCCGCTGATCATCCTGTTGTCGTCCCTGGTGGGCGCGGTGGTCGGCCTGGCGCTGGTATTCGCGCGCCGTCACGGCCGCGACGTCCCCATACCTTTCGGCCCCTACCTGGCCGCGGCCGGCTGGATCGCGCTGCTTTGGGGCGAACAGATTACCGGCGTCTACCTGCGCAGCGCCGGCCTCGGGCCCTGATGCCATGCCCGCGAGCCTGGTGGTGGGTGTTACCGGCGGTATCGGCAGCGGCAAGTCCGCGCTGACCGAACGGCTGGCCGCACACGGCATCGCGGTGGTCGACGCCGACCTCGCCTCCCGGGTGATTGTCGAGCCGGGGCGTCCCGCCCTCGTGGCGATTGCCGAACACTTCGGTGCCGACATCCTCAACAGCGACGGCGCCCTGGACCGCGCCGCCCTGCGCGCGCAGGTGTTCGCCGACCCCGAACAGCGCCGCTGGCTGGAAGCCCTCACCCACCCCCTGATCGGCGAGGAGATTCGCGCTCAGTTGGCGGCCGCGGAGTCGCCCTACGCGGTGCTGGTATCGCCACTATTGCTGGAATCGGCGCAGCGCCAGCTGGCCGACCTGGTGGTGGTTGTGGATGTGCCGGAGGAAGTACAGGTGCAGCGCACCATGGCGCGCGACGCTAACGACGAGGCCCAGGTGCGACGGATCATGGCGGCGCAAATGACCCGGGCGCAGCGCCTGGAGCAGGCAGACATCGTGGTGGACAACACCCGGCCGCTGGCCGAGCTGGATTCGCTGGCGGAGGAACTGCACCGGGAGTTTCTCGCCCGGGCGGAGGCGGCTCGCAGCTGACGGGTGTTACTGCCCCGCGTCCCCGCCGGTACTTGCCGCAGGCAGCGATAGCAACTCAACCGCGGCGACGATAGGCTGGTTGGCGGCGGGAAAGGCGTGCTCGCGCAGCTGTCCCACATCGACCCAGCGCATCGGCTGTCCCTCCAGCGCACGCGGCTCACCGGCGAACTCCCACACCACGTGAACATCGAGCAGGACCTGCTTGTCGCCGTAGTCGTGGCGCACTTCCAGCAGGGCGGATGTGCGGGTCGGCTGGATCCCCAGCTCCTCGCGCAACTCGCGACCGAGGCCCTCGGCCAGGGATTCGCCCGCCTCCAGCTTGCCGCCGGGAAACTCCCAGAGGCCGCCCTGGTGGGCGTCGTCGGCACGGCGGGTGAGCAGCACGCGACCATCCGTATCCAGGATCACCGCCACCGCAACATGCACGGCGGCAGCGTCAGAACCAGCACTCATTTCAGGACCGGTATTCCGCGTTGATGCGCACGTAGTCGTAAGAGAAGTCGGTGGTCCAGACGCTGGCGCTGGCCGCGCCGCGTGCCAGTTCGATGCGAATGACGATCTCCTCGGGTTTCATCGCCGCGACGCCCTGCTCCTCGGTATAGCTGGCGGCGCGACAGCCGCGCTCGGCGATCAGCACATCGTTGAGGTAGACGCCGACGAGGTTGACGTCGAGGTCCTCCAGCCCGGCGCGCCCGATCGCCGCCAGCAGCCGCCCCCAGTTGGGGTCGGAGGCGAACAGGGCGGTTTTCACCAGGGGTGAATGGGCGATGGTAAAGGCCACGTCCAGGCACTCCTGCTCGTCGCGACCGCCATCGACCTGCACGGTGACGAACTTGCTGGCGCCCTCGCCGTCGCGCACCAGGCCCTGGGCGAGGTTGACGCACACGCTCTCCACCGCCTCGGCCAGCGCGGCGAACAGCGGCGACGAGGTATCGGAGAGCGGGGAGTTGCCGGCGGCACCGGTGGCCACCAGCACGCAGGCGTCGTTGGTCGAGGTATCGCCATCCACGGTGATGCGATTGAACGACAGTTCCGCGGCACGGCTGATGATGCCCTGCAGTACCTCGCGCTCCACCGCGGCATCGGTGGCGATATAGCCGAGCATGGTCGCCATGTTCGGCCGGATCATACCGGCGCCCTTGGCGATACCGGTGACCACGTAGTCACGGCCCTCGCAGTGGAAGCGCAGGGAGTGGCCCTTGGGGCGGGTGTCAGTGGTCATGATGCCGCTGGCCGCGGCGGCCCAGCCATCGGCGTCCAGTTCGGCCAGCGCTGTGGGCAGCACCGCCTCGATCTTCGCCACCGGCAGCGGTTCACCGATCACCCCTGTAGAAAAAGGCAGCACCGCCTCGACCGGCACCCCCGCCGCGTCACCCAGCAGCTCGCAGCAGCGCTGGGCATCGGCCATGCCGCGCTCGCCGGTGCCGGCGTTGGCATTGCCGGTGTTGGTCAGCAGGTAGCGCACCGCGCCACTGGTTTGCGCCAGGTGGCGCCGGGACAGGGTCACCGGCGCGGCACAGAACGCGTTGCGGGTGAATACGCCTGCGCAGGTCGCGCCGGCGGCGAGTTCCATGACCACGACATCGCGGCGCCCGGGCTTCTTGATGCCCGCGCTGACGGTAGCCAGGCGCAGGCCGGGAACCGGATACAACTCGGGCAGAGCGCCCTCACCTACTGCCATCGCCTGTGTCTCCTCGCTACAGTTTCCCGTGGCACTGCTTGTATTTCTTGCCGCTGCCGCAGGGGCAGGGATCGTTGCGGCCGACCTTGGGCTGTTCGCGCACGAAGGTTTCCGGCGCGGCAGCCTGCGGCATGGCTTCTGCCGCCTCCGGCGCCGGTTCCGCCGCCAGTGCCGAGGCCTCGGCGTGCTGGAAGGCCAGGCGCTCGCGCTCCGCGGCCTCACGGCGGCGCTGCTCGATCAGCTCCGCCTCGTCCGGGCGCGCCACCTGCACGTGGCTGAGGAAGCGGATCACCTCGATCTTCAGGTTGCTGAGCAGTTCCTGGAACAGCTCGAAGGATTCGCGCTTGTACTCCTGCTTGGGGTTTTTCTGGGCGTAGGCGCGCAGGTGGATGCCCTGGCGCAGGTGGTCCATGGTCGCCAGGTGTTCCTTCCACAGGGTGTCCAGCACCTGCAGCATGATCTGCTTCTCGATCTTGCGCATGTCCGGGCCGACCACCTCACACTTGGCTGCGTAGTTGGCCTCCAGGGCCTCGAGGATACGCTGGCGCAGGGACTCCTCGTGCAGGTTCTTGTCCTCCTCGAGCCACTGGCGCACCGGCACCGAGAGCGCGAACTCCGCCTCCAGCATTTTCTCCAGGCCCGGCACGTCCCACTGTTCTTCCACGCTCATTGGCGGAATGTAATTGCTGATGGCGTCGTTGAGCACATCGGCGCGGATGGCGGTGATGGTCTCGGAGACGTCGGCCTCCGTGAGCAGCTCGTTGCGCTGCTGGTAGATGACCTGGCGCTGGTCGTTGGCCACGTCGTCGTACTCGAGCAGCTGCTTGCGGATATCGAAGTTGCGGCCCTCGACCTTGCGCTGCGCTTTCTCGATGGCGTTGGTCACCATGCGGTGCTCGATCGCCTCGCCCTTCTCCATGCCCAGGGCCTGCATGAAGTTCTTCACCCGGTCGGAGGCGAAGATACGCATCAGGCTGTCTTCCAGCGAGAGGTAGAAGCGCGATACACCGGGGTCGCCCTGGCGACCGGCGCGGCCGCGCAGCTGGTTGTCGATGCGCCGTGACTCGTGGCGCTCGGTGCCGAGGATGTGCAGGCCGCCAGACTCCAGCACCTGCTGGTGGCGCTGATCCCAGGCCGCGCGCAGCTCGGCGCGGCGCTCCTCGCTGATCTCGCCGGCGGCGGCGAGCTCCGCGTCCAGGTTGCCGCCGAGCACGATGTCGGTACCGCGGCCGGCCATGTTGGTGGCGATGGTCACCACGCCGGGGCGGCCGGCCTGGGCGATGATCTCCGCCTCCTGCTCGTGGTATTTAGCGTTGAGCACCTTGTGCTCAATCTTCGCCTTGCGGAAACGCGCCGAGAGTTCCTCGGAGGTCTCCACCGAGGCGGTGCCGACCAGCACCGGCGCCTTGTTCTCGATGCAGGACTTCACGTCGGCGACGATGGCGTCGAACTTCTCCTCGCGCGAGAGATAGACCAGGTCGTTGAGGTCCTTGCGCTGGGCCGGCTTGTTGGTCGGGATGACCAGCACTTCCAGGCCATAGATCTGGCGGAACTCGTAGGCCTCGGTGTCCGCTGTACCGGTCATGCCGGACAGCTTGTCGTAGAGGCGGAAGTAGTTCTGGAAGGTGGTCGAGGCGAGGGTCTGGCTCTCGCTCTGGATGGACACGCCCTCTTTCGCTTCGATGGCCTGGTGCAGGCCCTCGGACAGGCGTCGGCCGGGCATGGTGCGGCCGGTGTGCTCGTCGATCAGCACCACCTGGTCGCCCTGTACGATGTACTCCACGTCGCGGTGGAACAGGATGTGCGCGCGCAGGCCGGAGTGCACGTGGTGCAGCAGCGACAGGTTGGTCGCCGCGTACAGGCTCTCGCCCTCCTGCAGCAGGCCCTCGCGGATCAGCACCTCCTCGACGAATTCGTGGCCCTCCTCGGTCAGTTCCACCTGGCGCTGCTTTTCGTCCACGGTGAAGTGCCCGGACTCGCCCTCCTCGCCCTCTTCCGGCTGGCGCCGCATCATCGGGATGATCTTGTTGATGTGGCGGTAGAGCTCGGAGCTGTCCTCGGAGGCGCCGGAGATGATCAGCGGCGTGCGCGCCTCGTCGATCAGGATGGAGTCCACCTCGTCGACGATGGCGAAGTTCAGCGGTCCCTGGCTGCGGCCCTCGAGGCTGAAGGCCATGTTGTCGCGCAGGTAGTCGAAGCCAAACTCATTGTTGGTGCCGTAGATAATGTCGCAGGCGTAGGCGGCGCGTTTTTCATCCTGGCTCTGGCCGGAGCGGATAACGCCGACGGTCACGCCGAGGAAGTTGTACAGCGGCCCCATCCAGCCGGCATCGCGGCTGGCCAGGTAGTCGTTGACCGTCACCAGGTGCACCCCGCCGCCACTCAGGGCGTTCAGGTACGCGGGCAGCGTGGCCACCAGGGTCTTGCCCTCACCGGTGCGCATCTCGGCGATCTTGCCCTCGTGCAGGGCGATGCCGCCAACCAGCTGTACGTCGAAGTGGCGCATGCCGAGCACGCGCTGGCCGGCCTCGCGCACCACGGCGAAGGCCTCCGGGAGAATGGCATCCAGGGATTCGCCCGCCTCCAGGCGCTGGCGGAACTGGGCGGTGCGCCCGGCCAGATCCGCGTCGCTCAGCGCGGCGGTGTCCTCGGCCAGGGCGTTGATCTGCCTGACCATCTTGCCGATGCGCTTCAACTCGCGGTCGTTGCGGGTGCCAAATATCTTTTTCAGGGTTTTATCAATCATTGCGATTCAGTGTGTCGTGTATACAGGACAACCCGCCGGACCAAACAGGACGGGCGGGACCGAACTATAGCGGGAAATCGGGAATTCAGCGACGGGTGCGTCGCACGTAGCTCGAGGGGTCGACCGAACGACCGTGTTTGTAGACTTCGTAATGGACGTGGGCGCCGGTGGAACGGCCGGTGGAACCCATCAGGGCAATCGGCTCGCCCTTGCGCACCACGTCGCCGGCTTTTACCAGCAGCGATTTGTTGTGGGCATAGCGGGTGACGAAGCCATCCTCGTGGGAAATCTCCACCAGGTTGCCGTAGCCGGGCTTGCTGCCGGTCCAGGTCACTACCCCGGCGGCCACCGCCAGGATGTTGGAACCTTCCTTGCCGGCGAAATCGATGCCGTGGTGGAAGGCGGGCTTGCCGCTGAAAGGGTCGGTGCGCTTGCCGTAATAGGAGGAGATCCAGCCCTTCTCGACGGGGCGGCCGGATACCCAGCTCTCCTCGTCCAGGCGGCGGTTGGCGAGCAGGGCGCCGAGAATCTCCAGCTGCTGTTCGCGGTCTGCCAGTTGCGCCTGGAACAGGCCGAGTTCGGCGAGCAGGTCGCCGGTGCCGTATTCGACATTGAATTCACCACCGAGGGGGCCACCCACGGCGGCCGGCTGGCTGAAGTCGAACTCGCCGTCTTCCAGCCCGGCCATGGTGGTGAGGTGCTCGCCCAGGGCGTCCAGGCGGGTCATGCGCGCCTGCAACTCGGCGAGGTTCACGGTGAGTGCCTGGACCTGGCTCTGCGCCTGGTTGCGCAGGCCGGCGAGTTCCTCGGCCTGCCGCTCGAGTTCATCCTGCATGCTGTCGAGGGCTTCGCCACGAAGGTTGTCCGCCGCGTCCGCATGCCCCCACAGGTAGCCACCACCCACCATACCCAGGGGTAAACCCAGGCAACAGAGGGAGAGCAAAGCGCGCGACCAGCGGCCGAGTTCGACCGAGCGCTGCGCACCTTGCTTGCGGCTGACAAGGATGACTCGCATGCAGGCGTTCGCAGGTGAAACGGCCGGGAACTATGCCACAGTTCCCTAGCAAAGGCCATGCCCGACCATGCCGGTCTGTGAAATGGTGCACAGGCGGGGCCTCAAGTTCCCCGCCCGGGGGATTCAGGCCGCGGCCTGGGCGTCGCTGGCGAAGCGCACCGGGGCGTGGACGTCACCGTCGAAGGTGACCAGTTCCCAGGTATCCGGCTGGGCCAGCAGGGCCCGGGCGGCGGTATTGTTGAGGGCGTGGCCGGACTTGTAGGCGCGGTACTCGCCGATCAGGTTGTAGCCCAGCAGGTGCAGGTCGCCGATGGCGTCGAGCACCTTGTGGCGCACGAACTCGTCGTCGTAGCGCAGGCCGTCGCGGTTGAGGATGCGGTACTCGTCGAGGACGATGGCGTTGTCGACGCTGCCGCCGCGGGCCAGGCCGCGCGAGCGCAGGTACTCGATCTCGTGCATGAAACCGAAGGTGCGCGCGCGGCTGACCTCGCGGGCGAAGGAGCTGGTGGCAAAATCGACATCCGCGTGGGCGGAGCGGTCGCGGAACACGGGGTGGTCGAAGTCGATGGTAAAGGCGACCTTGAAGCCATCAAAGGGGAGGAAGCTGGCTACCGAGTCGCCGTCCTCGACCGTGACCTTGCGCTTGATCCGCATGAACTTCTTCAGCGCGTCCTGTTCGGCAATGCCGGCAGCCTGGATCAGGCCCACGAATGGGCCGGCACTGCCGTCCATGATTGGCACCTCCGGGGCGCTCACCTCGACCCGGGCATTGTCGATGCCCAGCCCGGCGAACGCCGCCATCAGGTGCTCCACCGTCGACACCCGCTCGCCGCCCGCACAGAGGCTGGTGGAAAGCATGGTATCGCCGACATTTTCCGCCCGCGCGGGAAACTCCCGCTGCGGATCCAGGTCCGTGCGACAAAAGACGATACCCGTATCGACCGGCGCCGGCGCCAGGGTCAGCGAGACCTCGCTGCCCGTGTGCAAACCGACGCCACTCGCAGATATCGTGCTTGCCAGTGTGCGCTGTCGAATCATGTCCACTCCAACCTAAACCGTAATGCACCGCGCGGTCCGGGTCGGTGCGGGGTTCAGCCCGCGGGATACGACCCTCAGTCCGCCTGGCGACGCAGGAACGCGGGTATATCGAAATACTCGTCGTCCGCCTGTGCGACTGCCGCCGAATGGCCACCGGCCGCCCGCTGCCGACGCTGCACCGCCGGACGATCGAGCTCCGCGTAATTGGGCTCTTCGTCAGGGGTGGCAGCGGGGGCGGGCTTGGGCGCGGTGTCGACCACCTGCAGGGGGGATCGTGCGGCCTGGGCGCCAAGTCCGGTGGCAACAACCGTGACTTTGATCTCGTCAGTCATCTCGGGTTCAATGACCGTGCCCACCACAACCGTCGCTTCCTCGGATGCAAACTCCTCGATAGTGTCGCCCACTTCGGCGAATTCGCCCAGGGCGAGATCGAGGCCCGCGGTGATGTTAACCAGGATACCGCGTGCACCCTGCAAATCGATGTCGTCCAGGAGCGGGCTGTTGATCGCGCGTTCCGCCGCTTCGCGGGCGCGATTCTCGCCGCGGGCGGAGCCCGTGCCCATCATCGCCATACCCATTTCCGACATCACGGTGCGCACGTCGGCGAAGTCGACGTTGATCATGCCGGGACGGATAATCAGGTCGGCAATGCCCTGAACAGCGCCCAACAATACATCATTCGCCTCCTTGAATGCATCGATCAGACTGGTATTTTTGCCCAGCACCTCGAGCAGTTTTTCGTTGGGAATGGTGATCAGCGAGTCCACGTGCTGCTGCAGTTCGCCGATCCCCTCCATGGCGATTTTCAGGCGCTTCTTGCCCTCGAAGGGGAACGGTCGGGTCACCACCGCGACGGTGAGGATGCCCATCTCACGCGCCACCTCGGCGACCACCGGCGCGCCGCCGGTGCCGGTACCGCCACCCATGCCGGCGGTGATGAACACCATGTCGGCACCGCGCAGGGCCTCGGAGATGCGCTCGCGGTCTTCCAGTGCCGCGGCGCGGCCGATTTCCGGGTTGGCGCCGGCGCCGAGACCCTTGGTGATGTCACCGCCCAGCTGCAGGACCGTCTTGGAGGCGATATCCGACAGTGCCTGGGCGTCGGTGTTGGCGCAGATGAAATCCACGCCTTCCACCGAGTTGGCGATCATGTGCTTGACGGCGTTGCCGCCGCCACCGCCGATGCCGATGACTTTTATCACTGCATTTGACGGTACGTTGTCGATCAGTTCGAACATGGTCTTGCTCCCCTTTTTGCGTTGCCGCGCGAGCGCGGTGTATTGCGATTGATATAACTTTCCGAATTAAAAATTACTGGCCAGCCAGGCTTTCATGCGGCCGAGCCAACTCTCTCCCGGAGCCGCCGCGCGCGCCGGGCTGCCGCCCAGCTGCTCGCTGTGGTCCAGGCCGTACAGCAACAGGCCCACGCTGGTCGCGTAGATCGGGTTGCGTACGATGTCGTTCAAACCCTGTACCGTCTGCGGGTAACCGACCCGCACCGGCATATGGAATATCTCTTCCGCCAGTTCCACCACGCCCTCCATCTTGGAGGTACCGCCGGTGAGCACGATGCCCGCGGGCACCATGTCCTCGAAACCGGAGCGGCGCAGCTCCGCCTGCACCAGCGTGAACAGCTCGTCGTAGCGCGGCTCCACCACCTCGGCCAGGGACTGGCGGGAGAGGTCGCGCGGCGGGCGGTCGCCGACGCTGGGCACCTTGATGGTCTCGTCCGGCCCGGCCAGCTGGGTCAGCGCGCAGGCGTACTTGATCTTGATCTCCTCTGCATGCTGGGTCGGCGTGCGCAGGGCCATGGCGATGTCGTTGGTGACCTGGTCGCCGGCGATCGGGATCACCCCGGTGTGGCGGATCGAGCCCTCGGTGAAGATGGCGATATCGGTGGTGCCGCCACCGATGTCCACCATGCACACGCCGAGTTCGCGCTCGTCCTCGGTCAGCACCGAATAGCTCGAGGCGAGCTGTTCGAGAATGATCTCCTCCACATCCAGGCCGCAGCGGCGGATGCATTTCTCGATGTTCTGCGCCGCGTTCACCGCGCAGGTCACCAGGTGGACCTTCGCCTCCAGGCGCACACCGGACATGCCCAGCGGCTCCTTGATGCCCTCCTGGTTATCGATCACGTATTCCTGGGGCAGGATGTGCAGCACTTTCTGGTCGGCGGGAATCGCCACCGCCTGGGCGGCGTCGATCACCCGCTCCAGGTCGTGGCCGAACACTTCCTTGTCCTTGATGGCGACGATGCCGTGGGAATTCAGGCTGCGGATGTGGCTGCCGGCAATGCCTGCGAACACCGAGTGAATCTGGCAGCCGGCCATCAGCTCGGCCTCTTCCACTGCGCGCTGGATGGACTGCACGGTGGATTCGATATTCACCACCACGCCTTTCTTCAGGCCCTTGGAGGGGTGCGAGCCGATGCCGACGACCTCGATGTCGCCCTCGGGGCCGATCTCGCCGACGATCGCCACCACCTTGGAGGTGCCGATGTCGAGGCCGACGATCATGCGTTTGTCCTGCGCGCTGCCCATGGCAGTGTCTCCCCTAAACCTTGCCGTTATCGTCTGTGGTGTCTTCGGCGGGCTCCGCCGGCGGCAGGAATGCCACCGCGATCCCGTGTGCGTAGCGCAGGTCGATGCGCTCCACGCTGTCCATCTGCGCCGCCAGTTCCGCCCGGTACACCGCGGCGAAGCGCTGCATGCGCTCGAGAAAATCCGTGCCGCCGATCACCAGTGTCTGGCCGCCGCTGAGCACCGCGGCGATCTCGCCGCGCTCGTTGCACGACAGCTCGGTGACGTCCAGGCCCAGCGGCGCCAGCAACTCGACCAGGCGCTGGTAGGTGCGCATCAGTGTCGGTGCTGCGCGATCCGGGCCGCGCAGTTGCGGCAGCGATTCCCAGCCCTGTTCCGCGGCGGGCTGGAAGATCTCGCCCTGGTGGTTGAGAAAACCGCCCTCGCCCCAGCGCGCGATAGGTAGCTGCTCGGCGATGCTGATTTCCAGCGAATTCGGCCACACCCGGCGCACGCTGGCGCGGTAAACCCAGGGCAGGGCCTCCAGCCGCTGGCTGAGTTCGCCCAGGTCCGCACCGATAAAGCCGCCGGCCAGTTCCGGCTCGACCATCTCGCGCACCGCCTCGGGCCGCGTGTGCGCCAGCTCGCCGGTCACCGTGATCTGCTGCACCGGACGGCTCTGCAGCGCGATCCAGCCCTTGAGGCCGGCGGCGAGTACCACGCCGACCGCGAGCAGGATGAAAATGCGCTCCAGCCAGCGGAAGCTGCGCGGGGCCCGCTCGGCTGCGGGCGCCGCCTTGCGCGTGGCGCCATGGGCATTCCCTGCACGCTTCGCCGCCTGGGTTTTCTGCCGCGGCTGTTCGTCGCGCGCCCGCCGCGGCTGTTCCACGCGTGCCCTGCCCGGCTGTTCCACACGCGCCTTGCGCGCAGCAGGCCGGTCTTTTTCACCACTGCGCGGACGGCGCGATTGCGGCGCGCGGCGCAGGGTGGGCAGGCGGATGGCGACGCCCATGCTATTGCCCCCCCGCCAGGCTGAGTTCGAGAATGCGCTCAACCAGTTGCGGCACTTCCAGGCCCGCCTTGCGCGCCGCCATCGGCACCAGGCTGTGCGAGGTCATGCCGGGGATGGTGTTCACTTCCAGCAGGTAGAAGCGGCCATCGGCGTCGCGCATGGCGTCCACGCGTCCCCACACCGAACAGCCCAGGCTGTCGAAGGCGGCCAGCGCCAGTGCGGCCAGTTCTGCCTCTTCCGCACTGCCCAGGCCGCTGGGGCAGTGGTAGCGGGTGTCGTCGGAGATGTACTTGGCCTCGTAGTCGTAGAAATCGCGGTCGGTTTCCATGCGGATCGAGGGCAGCGCCTGGTCGCCGAGTATCGCCACCGTGTACTCCGGGCCATTGATAAACTGCTCCGCCAGCACGCCACCGCTGAACCCGCTGGCGGCGCGGTAGGCCGCCTCCAGCGCGGCGGCATCCGCGGCCGGCGCCATGCCGATGCTGGAGCCTTCGCAGGCGGGTTTGACGAACACCTTGCCGAAACGGTTGATCACGCCCTGCCAGTCGGTGTCGGCCTCGAGCACCACGAAGCCGCCGGTAGACAGGCCAATGCCCTGCCACAGCTGTTTGCTGCGGCGCTTGTCCATGGCCAGCGCGGAACCCAGCACGCCTGAGCCGGTGTAGGGAATACCCAGCGCCTGCAGGGCGCCCTGCATGCAGCCGTCCTCGCCGCCGGGGCCGTGCAGGGCGTTGAACACGCAGGCCACCTCGCCCAGCTGGGCGATCCAGTCTGCGTCCGCCGGGTCCACTTCGCGCACCTGGTAACCCAGCGAGCACAGGGCGTCGACCACCGTGCGCCCGCTGTTCAGCGAGACCTCGCGCTCGGCGGAAGTGCCGCCCATGAGTACGCCGACCACGGCGTTTTCCAGTGCTGCGATCATGCCTTGTCGCCCTCCACCGCCAGGCCGCCGGCGAGTTCCCGCGCCAGCGAGCCGATATTGCCCGCGCCCTGGGCGATCACCACATCATCCGGCTGCACCAGGCTGCGCAGGATCTGCGGCACGTCCTCGATACCCCGGGCGTAGACCGGTTCCAGTTCGCCGCGCTGGCGGATGCTGCGGCTCAGGCTGCGGCTGTCCGCCCCGGGAATCGCCTCCTCCCCCGCCGGGTACACCTCGAGCAGCACCAGGGCGTCGCAGGCCGAGAGCACGGCGACGAAATCCTCGTACAGGTCGCGGGTGCGGCTGTAGCGGTGCGGCTGGTAGACCATCACCACGCGGCGCCCGGGCCAGGCCTGGCGCGCCGAGGCCAGGGTGGCTCGCACCTCGGTCGGGTGGTGGCCGTAGTCGTCGACCAGGGCCGCGCTGCCGCCACCGGGCAGGGCCATCTCGCCGAGGTAGCTGAAGCGCCGGCCCACACCGGCGAAGGCGGCCAGCCCGCGCTGGATGGCGCTGTCCTCGAGGCCCTCGTCACAGGCCACGGCGACCGCGGCGGTGGCGTTGAGCGCGTTGTGCGCGCCGGGCATGTTGAGTTCAATCGCCAGCGGCTCGCCCGCCGGGCGGTGCACGGTAAAGCGTGTGGCCAGACCGCACGGGCTCAGTGCATCGATGCGGTAGTCGGCATCGCCGGCGAAGCCGTAGGTGATCACCTGGCGGCTCACCTCGGGCAGCAGTTCGCGGATCACCGGGTCGTCGATACACAGCACGGCGACGCCGTAGAACGGCAGGTTGTGCAGGAAATCCAGGAAGGTGCGGCGCAGCACGGCGAAGTCACCGCCGTAGGTGTCCATGTGGTCCGCCTCGATATTGGTGACCACCGTGACCATCGGCTGCAGGTGCAGGAAGGAGGCGTCGCTCTCGTCCGCCTCGGCGATCAGGAAACGGCTGGCGCCGAGCTGCGCATGGCTGCCCACACTGTTGACCAGGCCGCCGATAACGAAGGTCGGGTCCAGGCCGGCCTCGCCGAAGATGCTGGCGATCAGGCTGGTCGTCGTGGTCTTGCCATGGGTGCCGGCCACTGCGATGCCGTGGCGGTAGCGCATCAGCTCCGCCAGCATCTCCGCGCGCGGCACTACCGGGATGCGCGCCTCGCGGGCGAAGGCCACTTCCGGATTGGCGCTGTTCACCGCGCTGGAAGCCACCACGACGTCCGCCGCGCCGACATTTTCGGCGCGGTGGCCGAGGTGGATTTCCACCCCCTTGCTGCGCAGGTGGGCGGTGACCGCGCTGTCGCGCAGGTCCGAGCCGGCGACCTGGTAGCCGAGATTGACCAGCACCTCGGCGATGCCGCTCATGCCGGAGCCGCCGATACCGATCATGAAGATGCGGCGGATGCGGCGCATCTCGGGCACCGCGTAGGCACTGCCTTCAAGCGCCATGGACGAGGCCCTCCACGATATCCGCCACCTGGGCGGTGGCCTGGGGCCGCGCCGCCTCGCGGGCGGCCGCGGCCATGCGCGCCAGGCGCTCGGGGTTTTCCATGTAGCCGCGCAGGGCTTTAACCAGCGTATCCACGGACATCTCGGACTGGCGCAGCAGCATGGCGCCGCCGCACTCGGCGAGCACGCGCGCGTTGCCGGTCTGGTGGTCGTCGATGGCGTGGGGCAGCGGCACCAGGATGGCCGGGCGGCCCATGACAGCCAGCTCGGCAACAGTGAGCGCGCCGGCGCGACACAGCACCACGTCCGCCCAGGCGTAGGCCTGCGCCATGTCGGCGATAAACGGCACCACCTGCACGTGTTCATCGAGCAGCTTGCCGTACAAATCGGTGACCGCCTGCACATGGGCCTCGCCGGTCTGGTGCCAGAGCTCGACCGCGTGCTGCGGCCGCTTGCGCAGGCGCATCAACACGGTGGGCAGGATTTCATTGATCGGCTGCGCGCCGAGGCTGCCGCCCAGCACCAGCAGGCGCAGCGGGCGGGAGCCGTCGTAGTCGTAGTTCACCTGCGCCGCTGCGGCGAGCAGTTCCGCGCGCAGCGGGTTGCCCAGTACCTGCACCTCGCGCTCGCCGGCGAAGGCGCGCGGGAAACCGGCCACCACCACCCGGGCCAGCGGCGCCAGCATGCGGTTGGTGGTGCCGGCGACGGCGTTCTGTTCGTGGATCACCAGCGGACGGCGGCACAGCCAGGCCGCGACGCCAGCGGGTCCGGCGACATAGCCGCCCATGCCGATGACGCAATCCGGTGCGCGGCGCAGCACCAGCCACAGGGCCTGCACGCTGGCCAGCGCCAGCATGAATACGCCGAGCACTCGGTTGAGCAGGCCCTTGCCGCGCACACCGCGCACAAGCAGGTGGTGCAGCTCGAAACCGGCGGCGGGTACGACGCGCTCCTCGAGGCCGCGCCGGGTGCCCACCCACTCGACCTGCAGGCCGCGATTGCGCAGCTCGGTAGCAACGGCGAGCGCGGGGAACACATGGCCGCCGGTGCCGCCAGCCATGACCAGTACGCGCGGGGCGCTCGCAGTGCTCATGCGCGCCTCCCGCCGGCGCGGATCTCGCGCTCGATACGCGCCACCATGGCCAGCATGGCGCAGCAGATAATCAGGCTGGTGCCGCCGTAGCTCACGAACGGCAGGGTCAGGCCCTTGGTCGGCAGCAGGCCACTGCTCACACCCATGTTGACGAAGGCCTGCCCGGAATAGACCAGGGCCACGCCGTAGCAGACATAGGCGCCGAAGGGGTAGCTGGCGAGGTGGGCGGCGCGGCCCACCCACAGCACGCGGCCGATGAGCGCTACGTACAGGCCCATCATCCCCAGCGCGCCGACCAGGCCGGTCTCCTCCGCCCAGATCGAGAACACGAAGTCGGTGTGCGCCTCGGGCAGGTAGAAGAGTTTCTGGATACTGTTGCCCAGCCCCAGGCCGAACCACTCGCCGCGACCAAACGCGATCAGCGACTGGGTCAGCTGGAAGCCGGTATCGTAGGGGTCCGCCCAGGGGTCGGTGTAGGCGGTCAGGCGCGCCACCCGGTAGGGTTCACTGACCACCAGCACCAGCAGCGCGCCGAGCGCGCCGGCCAGCACCAGCAGGAAGTGGCCGAGGCGCACACCGGCCAGGAACAGCATGCCGAAGGCGCTGCCTACGACGATCACCGTGGCGCCGAAGTCCGGCTCCACCATCAGCAACAGAGTCGCGGCGAACAGCACCGCCATCGGCTTGAGGAAACCCTGCCACTCGTGGCGTACCTCGTGCTCGCGTCGCACCATGTAACCGGCCAGGTAGACGATCATCGCCAGCTTGGCGATCTCTGAAGGCTGCAGGGTGAACGGCCCCAGCGGCAGCCAGCGCTGGCTGCCGTTGACTTCGCGGCCGATGCCCGGGATCAGCACCAGGATCAGCAGCACCAGGGCGAGGAACAGCCAGGCCCAGCCGGTGGTTTCCCAGAAACGCATCGGCACGCGGTACACCACCAGCGCCACACTGGCCGCGGCGGCCATGTACACCAGGTGACGCAGGGCGTGGAACCAGCTGTTCTGGTAATTGAGTTCCGCGTACTCGATGGAAGCGGAGGTAATCGCCACCAGGCCCAGCAGCACCAGCGCCAGCGCGGGCACCAGCAATCCCAGGTCCGGAACGACAGGCAGGGCAGGCGCGGCGGCGCGGCTCACGATTGCTCTCCCAGCGTGCGCACAGCCGCGGTGAAGGCGGCGCCGCGCGCGGCGTAACCGGTGAACATGTCGAGGCTGGCGCAGGCCGGTGACAGCAGCACGGTGTCCCCGGGCTGCGCGACTTGCGCCGCCGCGCTCACCGCTGCGTGCATGTCGCTGACGCGCTGCAGCGTCGTACAGCCGGCCAGTGCATCCTCGATCAGCGCCGCGTCCTCGCCCAGCAGCAGCACCTGCCGGCAGTGGCGGCTCACCGCGTCGCGCAGTTCGCCGAAGTCCGCGCCCTTGCCCTGGCCACCGGCAATCAACACCACGTCGCGGTCACCGCCGACGCCGGCCAGCGCAGCGCGGGTGGCGCCGATATTGGTGCCCTTGGAGTCGTTCACATAGCGCACACCGGCGATCTCCGCCACCTGCTGGCAGCGGTGCGGCAGGCCGCCGAAATCGCGCAGCGCACTGAGCATGGGCTGCATGTCGAGTTCCGCGGCGTAGCCCAGGGCCAGTGCGGCGAGGGCGTTGGCCAGGTTGTGGCGGCCGGTGATACCCACCTCCGCCACCGGCAGCAGCGGCTCGAAACCGTGGCAGATCCACTCCTCGCCATCCACCTCGCGCAGGCCGAAATCGCGCAGGTCCGGCGCGCCCAGGCGCCAGCTGATCACCCGCATACCCTCGGCCAGCGGCGGGATGGTCAGCGGGTCGTCGCGGTGCACCACCGCGGTTTCGCAACCGCGGAAGATGCGATGCTTGGCCTGGTGGTAGCGCGGCATGCTGCCGTGGCGGTCGAGGTGATCGGCACTGACGTTGAGCACCGTGGCAACGGCCAGGCCCAGGCTGCCGGCGCGCTCCAGCTGGAAGCTGGACAGTTCCAGTACGTAGAGGTCGCGCGCGGCGTCGAGCAGATCCAGCGCCGGCGTGCCCAGGTTGCCGCCGACACCGGCGTCCAGCCCAGCGCGCGCCGCCATACGGCCGACCAATTCGGTGACGGTGGACTTGGCGTTGGAGCCGGTAATGCCGACCACCGGCGCGCTGGCCTCGCGCACGAACAGGTCGATATCGCCGAGCACCTCAACCCCCGCCGCGCGCGCCGCGGCCAGCGCCGGGTGCTCCAGCGCCACGCCGGGACTGACGATCAGTTCGCTGGCGCCGGTGAGCAATTCCTCCGGCCACTCGCCGGCGAACACCGGCACCTCGGGCATTTCGCGGCGCAGCACGGAAAGCTCCGGCGGCGCGCTGCGGGTATCGACGATGCTGAACGGCAGGCCCTGGCCGTACAGGTGACGCGCACAGGACAGCCCAGTGACCCCCAGGCCGAAAACGACCCGCTGTTCACTGCTTGCTATCAGATCCTGTGCCACTGCCCGCATCGCCTCCCCGTCCTAGCGCAATTTCAGTGTGGCGAGGCCGAACAACACCAGCATCACCGTGATGATCCAGAAGCGCACGATGACCCGCGGCTCCGGCCAGCCTTTCAATTCGTAGTGGTGGTGGATCGGCGCCATGCGGAATATGCGCCGCCCGGTGAGCTTGAACGAAGCCACCTGCAGGATCACCGACACCGT
This sequence comes from Mangrovimicrobium sediminis, assembly GCF_004745945.1. Taxonomy (GTDB): domain Bacteria; phylum Pseudomonadota; class Gammaproteobacteria; order Pseudomonadales; family Halieaceae; genus Mangrovimicrobium; species Mangrovimicrobium sediminis. The sequence continues at coordinate 261,863 of NZ_SRLE01000006.1, forward strand.
CTCCAGCACAAAGATGCCGCCCATGATGAACAGCACGATCTCGTGCCGGGTGATCACCGCCACTGTGCCCAGCGCCGCGCCCAGCGCCAGCGCGCCGACGTCGCCCATGAACACCTGGGCGGGATAGGTGTTGAACCACAGGAAGCCGAGCCCGGCGCCGGCGATGGCGCAGCAGAACACCGCCAGTTCCCCCGCCCCGGCGACATAGGGGATGTGCAGGTAGGCGGCGAAATCCACGTGACCGGTGAGGTAGGCGAAGATCCCCAGCGCACCGCCCACCATCACCGTGGGCAGGATGGCCAGGCCGTCCAGGCCGTCGGTCAGGTTGACCGCGTTGCTCGAGCCGACGATGACGAAATAGGCGAGCAGGATGAACACCGGACCCAGGGCGATAGAAAAGTCCTTGAAGAACGGCACGTAGAGCTCGGTGGTGACCGGCGTGTCGAAGTAGAAATACAGGTAGCAGGCCGCGGCGAGGCCGCCCACCGACTGCCACAGGTACTTCCAGCGCGCGGGCAGGCCGCGCGGGTTTTTCTCCACCACCTTGCGGTAGTCGTCGACCCAGCCGACAGCGCCGAACACCGCCGTTACCAGCAGCGTGACCCAGACGTAGGTGTTGCGCAGGTCCGCCCACAACAGGGTGGCGACAAAAATAGCCACCAGGATCAGCGCGCCGCCCATGGTCGGCGTACCGGCCTTGCTCAGGTGGCTTTGCGGGCCGTCGTCGCGCACCGCCTGGCCGACCTGGTGGTAGCTCAGGCGGCGGATCATCCACGGCCCGACCATCAGCGAAATTGCCAGCGCGGTGCCGGTGGCGAGAATGCCGCGCAGGGTCAGGTACTGGAATACCAGGAACCCTTTTTCAAACTGGGCGAGATATTCAGCGAGAAACAGCAGCATGTCAGTGCACCTCCCCGTTTCCGGCCGGCACCAGCGCCTGCAGCACGCGCTCCATGCGCGCCCCGCGTGAACCCTTGATCAACACTACGTCCCCTTGTGCAAAAACTTCGCGCGCCGCGTCGGCGGCATCGGCACAGTCGGCAAACCAGCGTCCGCCGCTGCCGAAGGCGGCCACCGCCTCGCGCAGTTCCTCGCCCACGCCCCAGAACTGCTCGAGTCCCGCCGCGCGCGCGTACTCGCCGAGCTCCCGGTGCATCTCGGCACTGGTCTCGCCCAGCTCGCGCATGGCGCCCATGACCAGCGTGCGGCGCCCCTCGGCAGCGGCCAGCAGATCGATGGCGGCGTGTACCGAGGCCGGATTGGCGTTGTAGCAGTCGTCGATCAGTGTGACGCCGGCGGCGCTGCGCACGGTGGACAGGCGCCCCGCCGCGGGCGCGACCGAGGCCAGGCCTGCGGCGATTTCCGCGGCCTCAAGACCGCAGGCGATGCCGACGGCGATCGCCGCCAGGGCGTTGGCCACGTTGTGCCGGCCGGCGAGCTGCAGCTGCACCGGGAACTCACCTGCCCCGGTAACCGCGGTGAAGCTGCAGCCCGCCAGTCCCCCGGCTTTCACGCCCCTGGCGCAAACCGATGCTGGCTTTTCCAGTGAAAAATCGATGACCCGGGCGGCGCCGGCGCGCTCGCGCCACTGCCCGGCCCAGGGCTGGTCGGCGTTGATCACGGCGACGTCGCCGGCGCCCAGCCCGTCGAAGATCTCGCCCTTGGTCGCCGCCACGCCTTCCAGGGAGCCGAAGCCCTCGAGGTGGGCGGGGTTGGCGTTGAGCAGCACAGACACCGTGGGCCGGCCGAGCTCGCACAGCCAGGCGATATCGCCGCGCCGCGCCGCGCCCATCTCGACCACCGCAAACTGGTGCTCCGGCGCCAGCCGCAACAGGGTCAGCGGCACGCCGATCTCGTTGTTCAGGTTGCCCTGTGTGGCCAGGGTCTCACCGCGCTGGGCGAGTACCGCGTGGATCAGATTTTTCGCCGTGGTCTTGCCGGCGCTGCCGGTGATCGCTACCAGCGGCCCCTGGTACAGGGAGCGGTTGAAGGCACCCAGGCGGCCGAGGCCGGACTGGGTGTCCTCGACCAGCAATTGCGGCAGGGACAGGTCCAGCGGCCGGCTGACCAGCGCCGCCGCGGCGCCAGCTGCGGCGACCGCGGGCAGGTAATCGTGGCCGTCGAAGTTCTCGCCGGCCAGGGCGACGAACAGGCCGCCGGCCTGCGGCGCGCGGCTGTCGGTAAACACCGCCGAGAACTGCGCATCATCGCCGAGCAGCTGTGCCGCCAGCGGTGCCTGCAATTCGCGAAGGCTCATCTCGCGCATCACTGCAGCGCCCTCCCCGCCAGCGCCGCCAGGGCGGTCGCCTCGTCGCTGAACGGCAGGTATTCGCCGGCGACTATCTGGTAGTTCTCGTGACCTTTGCCGGCGATGACGATGCAGTCACCGGCGTGGGCGCTGTCGATGGCGGCGCGGATCGCTGCGGCGCGGTCCACTTCCAGGGTGAAGTCGCCGCTGCAACCGGTGGCGATATCCGCCAGGATCGCCTGCGGGTCTTCGCCGCGCGGATTGTCGCTGGTCACCACGACGCGGTCCGCCCACTGGCAGGCCACCCGGCCCATGACCTGGCGCTTGGCGCGATCGCGATCGCCACCGCAGCCGAACACTACGACGAGGTCGCCGTCCACGTGCGGGCGCAGCGCGCACAGCACCTGCTCCAGTGCGTCCGGGGTATGGGCGTAGTCGACGACAACCTGCAGGCCGAGCGCGTTGGGCAGCAACTGCATGCGCCCCGGCGCACCGGCCAGCTGCGGCACCGCAGCAAGCGCGTCGTCCAGAGCCACGCCGGCCAGCACTACTGCGGAGATCGCCGCGGCGAGATTGAGCAGGTTGAAATCACCCGGTAGGTGACTACTGAATTCGCCGCTGCCCCAGGGCGTGTGCAGCATTGCCTGCACTCCCGATGCGGTAAAGCGGGGGTTCTCGATGAACACCTCGGCCGCGGGATTGGTCACCGAGTAGCCGATGACCTCAACCCCCGGTTCGAGCACCTCGCGCACCCGCGCCGAGAAACTGTCGTCGAGGTTGATCACCGCGTGACGCAGCCCTTCCAGCGCAAACAGGCCCAGCTTGGCGCGACCATAGGCCTCCATGTCGCCGTGGTAATCGAGGTGGTCGTGGGACAGGTTGGTGAACACGGCGGTCTCGAAATCCACGCCGTTCACCCTGCCCTGCACCAGGGCGTGGGAGGAGACCTCCATGCACACGGCGTACACATCGGCATCGCGCCACTGGGCCAGCTGCGCCTGCAGGGACACCGCGTCCGGGGTGGTATTGCCGCCCTGCACGATGTCGTCGCCGAGGGTGGCGCCGAGAGTGCCGATCACGCCACAGCTGCGGCCGGTGAGGCGCAGCAGTTGCGCGACCAGGCGACTGGTTGTGGTCTTGCCGTTGGTGCCGGTAACACCAACCATGTGCAGGCCGGCGGAGGGCTGGTGAAACAGGCGCGCGGCCAGATGGCCCGCCTCCAGGCGCAGGTCCGGGACCTCGACCAGCGGCACAGAAAGGGCCTCGACGAATCCCGCCACCGGCGGTTCCGCCGCCACCGCCGCGGCACCGTTGGCCACCGCCTGCTCGATAAACTGGCGGCCGTCGTGCACGTCGCCGGGGAAAGCCAGGAACAGGTCGCCAGCCTGCACCTTGCGGCTGTCCAGTTGCAGGCCGCAAACAGGTGTCGCCGCGCCCGCGCAGGCCGGCATTTCCAGCAGTTCGCCCAGCGGCATGGCGGAGGTCATGCGTCACCCCCTGCGCGTGCAGCGGGCGCTGGCCGTGCGGCGACTTCCTCGGGGAATTCGCTGGGGGTAACGCCGAGCAGGCGCAGCGCGCCCTGGGTGACCGCGGAGAACACCGGTGCTGCCACTGCGCCGCCGCCGTGATGTTCGCCCTGCGGGCCGTTGATCACGACCACGGTGACCACCCGCGGCGCATCCACCGGGGCGACTCCGGCGAACAGGGCAACATAGGCGTCGTCCTTGTAGCCGTTGGGACCGAGCTGGAACACCGTGCCGGTTTTGCCGCCCACCGGGTAACCGGGCACCCGGGCGCGCCGGCCGGTGCCCAGGTCGTCGGTGACCGACTGCAGTACCCCGCGCACCTCGCGGGCCAGGCGCGGCGAGATCACGCGCTCACCGGCCGGCGCCGCCGCCTGTGCCAACAGCGACACCGGGCGCAGTACGCCATCGCTGGCAAACACGCTGTAGGCGCGCGCCAGTTGCAGGGGCGTGGTGGTAATGCCGTAGCCGAAGGCCAGCGCGACCTTGTCGGTGGCGTACCAGCGCTTGTGCGAGGGCAGCAGGCCGTTGCTCTCCCCCGGGAAGCCAGTGTTCATGGGCTGGCCGATGCCAAAGCGGCGCAGGACTTCACGGATCGGTTCGTGGCCGATGTCCTGCGCGATTTTGGTCACGCCAACCTGGCTGGATTTCTCGATGATCCGCGACACTGTGATCGGCCCGTAGTTGCGCGGGTCGTGATAGGTCTTGGGCCCCACGCGGATATACCCCGGCGTGGTGTCGATCACTGTCTCCGGCGAATAACGGCCGCTTTCCAGCGCGGCGACCAGGGTCAGCGACTTCATCGTCGAGCCGGGCTCGTAGTTGTCGGTGATGGCGCGGTTGCGCATGTCGCCGGGCTGCAGGTCACGGCGGTTGTTGGGGTTGCCCGCCGGGTAGTTGACGATGGCCAGCACCTCGCCGGTGTGGGCGTCGAGGGTCACCGCACTGCCGGACTCGGCGCCGCTGGCCAGCACCGCCTTGCGCAGCTCGCGGTGCTGCAGGTACTGCAGGCGCAGGTCGATGGACAGGCGCAGGTCGCGGCCCGGGGCGGCGGGTTCGACCACGCCGATGTCGCGCACCATGTTGCCCTTGAGGTCCTTGATGTACTGCTTGCTGCCGGGCTTGCCGCGCAGCCAGTCGTCGTACTCCATCTCGATGCCGGCGATGCCCTTGCCGTCGAGGTTGGTAAAGCCCACCAGTTGCGCTGCGACTTCACCGGCCGGGTAGAAGCGCTGGTACTCGCGCTCGCCGTACACACCGGGGATGCGCTTGGCCAGCAGCGCGCGTGCCTCGTCCGGGGCGCGGTGACGGGCCAGGTACATGAAACGCTTGCCGGCGTAGCGCTCGAGTTTCTCGCGCAGTTCGGCGACTGGCATGCCCAGCGCCTCCGCCAGCTCCGGCAGGCGGTCGCTGTCGGCCAGGTAGCGCGGGTCCGCCCAGATCGAGATCACCGGGGTGCTCACCGCCAGCGGCTCACCGCGGCGGTCGGAGATGACGCCGCGGTAGGCGGGAATTTCCGCGCTGCGCAGGGCGCGAGCCTCGCCCTGGTCCTGCAGGAAGGCGTAGCCGCGCTCGGTATCGAGGATCTGCAGGGACAACACGCGGCCCACCAGCAGGGCGAGCAGTGACAACAGCAGGCCGGCCACCAGGTACAGGCGCCACAGGCCGGTGGTCGCGGGCGCCGCTTTTTTCACGGACTTTGTCGCCACGCGCTTCACGGCGTCACCACACGGTAGCGGGCCAGGTCCGGCTCGACCATGCCCAGTTCACCGCGGGCGACCTTCTCCACACGGTAGTGGGAGGCCCAGGTGCTTTCCTCGAGCAGCAGGCGGCTGTGGTCTTCCTGCAGGTGCCACTGGCGCGCCTCCAGCACCTGCAGGCTGGCGTAGAGTTCGCGGCAGGCGTGGGTGGAGTGGATCACGGCGAAGGCGGAACCGAGCACCGCGACCAGGGCGACCAGGTTCGCCCACAGCAATGCGCGGGACGGTCCCGGCGCGTCGCGGGTGGCGGTAACCATGGTGGTGCCGGCCAGGCGGGTACTCATTGCTGTTTCTCCCCGGCCGGCAGCTTCTCCGCCACGCGCATGATGGCGCTGCGCGCGCGCACGTTGTCGCGCACTTCGTCGTCGCCGGCGCGCACCGCCTTGCCCACCAGGCGCATGCGCCGGTTGAGGGCGCTGTCGGGCACCGGCAGGCCCGCGGGCAGTTGCTCGCCGCGGGCCATGTCGCGCATGTAGCGCTTGACCAGGCGGTCCTCCAGCGAATGGAAACTGATCACCACCAGGCGGCCACCGACACGCAGCAGGTCCAGCGCCACGTCGAGCAGGTCGCGCAGGTCGTCGAGTTCGCGATTGACGCGGATGCGGATGGCCTGGAAGGCACGGGTGGCCGGGTGCTTGTGTTTTTCCCAGCGCGGGTTGGCCTCGCTCACCACCCTGGCCAGTTGGGCGGTGGTGGTCAGCGGCTCAGTTTGACGCGCCTCGACGATGGCCGCGGCGATGCGCTTGGCGAAGCGCTCCTCGCCGTACTCGCGCAGCACCTCGGCGATATCCTCGGCGCGGGCGCCGGACAACCACTGCGCCGCGGTTTCGCCGCGGCTGGTGTCCATGCGCATGTCCAGGGGGCCGTCGTGCTGGAAGCTGAAACCGCGCTGGGCTTCGTCCAGCTGCGGGCTGGAGACGCCGAGGTCGAGCAGGATACCGTCAACCGCCTCGATGCCCAGCTCACGCAGCGCCCGCGGCAGGTCGGCAAAGGAGCCGTGGAAGAAACTGAAACGCGGATCCTCGGCCTGCAGCTGCAGGGCTACTTCGGCAGCTGCCGGGTCCTTGTCGATGGCCAGCAGGCGGCCGTCCTCGCCGAGCACCTCGAGGATGCGCCGGCTGTGGCCGCCGCGGCCAAAGGTGCCATCCACGTAAACGCCGGCGGGCGCCGTTACCAGGGCGTCGACCGCTTCTCGTAACAGGACTGTCTGGTGCATGGCGGCCACCTAGAGCTTTAGCGACAGCAGTTCGGCGGGAAGAACGGCGTCCGGCCCGGAGTCGGCCAGGGCCTGCTCCTGCTCGGCCTGCCACAGGGTGTCCGACCACAACTCCAGCTTGTTGCCCTGCCCCACCAGGATCACGCTCTTGCCGAGCTGCGCGTATTCGCGCTGCGCCGGCGGCAGCAGCATGCGCCCGTTGCCGTCCAGCTCGATATCGGTGGCATAGCCGAGCACCAGGCGCTGGAAACGCTTCACGGCGGGGTTGAGAGCGGGCAGCTCCTGGATTTCCTTCTCGATGCGCTCCCACTCGGGCAGCGGGTAGATGACGAGGCACTTGGCCTGGGTATCGATGGTCACAACGATCTTGCCGTCGCACTGGCCCAGCAATGGCTCGCGCTGGCGCGCTGGAATAGCCAGCCGCCCCTTCGCGTCCATATTGACTTGCTGAACCCCACGAAACACGCCAGGCCTCCCCACTCAATCTGCCTTCAGCTCCACAAAAAGACAGATTTATCCACTTATCACCACTTTTCGCACTATAGGCTTCCGCGGTGGGCGCGTCAACACGCCGGACACAGAAAAAACGCTGTAAATTCAGACCTTTACGGCGCATTTTTCCCGTTCTGGGAGGTTCGAGCGGGTTCAAAAAGGCTCTACAAAACAGCCTCCTACCCTTTGATGCTGAGGATCTACTTTAAGTTACAGGCTATTTGTTCATGATCCAACCGCACGCTTAGTCGCCAAAGTTCTAAGAACGCGCTATTGGGCCGCCAAATCGGGCTCTGGGGGGCCAAATTTGCCCGTTTTGGGGCCATTCGTGCCTGTGCTCTGGTCCAGTCCCTGGCCAGAAGCGCCAGCCCTTCCAGGGTTCGAAAAGCACACTCACCCCGGAAGGGCTGACGCGTCTGTCCCAGCGGCAACGTTTTGGCTGAGAGTTTGCTACGAGGTCGGTTCACCACAGTCGGCCTGACAGCTCGGCTGTTGGCCGCTCCAGTCCGGCGCCCCTCCGGGGTGCCCTCGGTCGACCAGGAGCCTGGAAGCGCTGCGCTGTCTCCTGGCTCTCCCTCGGCGCCAGACGTGATTTCCGCGGCCAACAACCGCGCTGCCAGGCCTCGCATTGCGGCAGAGAGCAGATTCGGAGTTTCTGGCCGCCGGTCCGTGCACAGCGAAACGCGCTGCCGGCACCGATAAGCCGTAGGTTCCTACAACGACCACACCTAGATCCCGGCTCTCTCTGGCTACCGGTCCAGGCAAAAAGCCAACCAACGTATCGCCAGCTTCGAGCCGCAAGTGCCGGGAGACGGGCGGGCGGAGCGCTCGCAAAAGACGCGCCGAGGAAGTGGAGCGAGACAGCTCGCTGGCTCGCGACCGACCGAGGGCACCCCGGAGGGGCGCGATCTTAAGAGCGCTCCGCCCGCGGGTCTCCCGGCAACCCTCGAAGCACACCGGAGCCTGCGGGCGATCACCGGTCGAGTAACACCGGCACGAGGCGGGAGCGGGCGGGGTCTGCCCCTGCCGCGACTGAGCTTTTGGAGCGTCAGGGGCAGACCCTGCCCGCACCTGCCGAATGGCAAACCCTAAACCAAACCAGCCAGCCAGCCGGCCGGCCGGCCGGCCGGCCAAAAAAAAGCCCCCGGGGCACAAAGCACCAGGGGGCCGTATTTTGTCGAGCCGGTCGATAAGCCGGGTTCTGTCTCGGACGATCATTCATCTGCGACAACTGTCACCAGTTGCCTGTAGCGACCTACCCGAATCCACCGCGGGCCACGGCACATGGATTCCTATTTGGTCTTGCTCCAGGTGGGGTTTACCATCGCCACCGCTGTTGCCAGCGATGCGGTGCGCTCTTACCGCACCATTTCACCCTTACCCGGCGAACCGGGCGGTATACTTTCTGTTGCACTTTCCGTAGGCTCGCGCCCCCCAGGCGTTACCTGGCACCCTGCCCTGTGGAGCCCGGACTTTCCTCCCCCGCCCGCACTCGCGTGCCGCGGAAGCGATCGCCTGACCAGCTCGCGCGCAAGGTTAACAGGCGCGCAGGTGGCGCTCAACGCTGTTTTTCTTCCAGCAGGAAATCGTACAGCAGCTTCTTGCGCAGGCCGGTAATGTCCGCCACCACTGCGGCGGCACGTTTGGCCGGCAACTCCTCGGCCAGGCGCTTGAGCAGCGCGCCGGTGGCCTCGTCCAGCGCCTGTTCGCGCGGCGGGCAACCGGCCACCAGCAGCACGATCTCGCCGCGCTGCTGGTTGCTGTCCGCGGCCACCCAGGCGTGCAGCTCACCCAGGCTGTCGCGGCGCACGGTTTCGAAGGTCTTGGTGATCTCGCGCGCGAGCACCGCCTCGCGCTGGGCGCCGAAAGTCTCGGCCATGGCCGCCAGTGTCTCCAGTACCCGGTGCGGGGCCTCGTAGAACACCAACGTGGCCGGCTGGGTGGCGAGTGCCTCCAGGCGCCCGCGGCGGGCACCCGCCTTGGCCGGCAGGAAACCCTCGAACTGGAAGCGGTCGGTGGGCAGGCCGCCCGCGCTGAGCGCGGCGATGGCGGCGCAGGGCCCGGGAATCGGCCGCACCGGGATCGACTCGGCCTGAGCGGCGCGGATCAGCGGGTAGCCGGGGTCGGAGATCAGCGGCGTTCCCGCGTCGGAGACCAGCGCGACCACACCGCCGCCGCGCAGCACCTCGAGAATGCGCTCGCGGGCGCGCTCATCGCTGTGCTCGTGATAAGCGACGGTAGCGGTGGTGACGCCGAAGTGCTGCAGCAGGCGGGCGCTGTGCCGGGTGTCTTCGGCGGCGATCAGGTCTGCCGCGCGCAGCACGTCCAGCGCGCGCGGCGAGAGGTCGCCGAGGTTGCCGATCGGCGTGGCGACAATGTACAACCCGGAGTCCACGATTTCCCCTTATAATCAGGTCCCTGAATCCGCTGCGCCTCTGCGCGCACCGGCCCCTGAACAACCAGCGCAGGATAGCATGACGGCCACCGCACACTCTCCTTCCCCCGTTCGCCAGCTGCGACACCTCGCACTGGGCGTGACTCTCGCCCTGCTCGGCGCCTGCGATACACCCGGCGGCGGACAGCGCCCGGACAGCGGCGTGGCCACCACGGTGGAGACTACACCGGGCAACTGGCAGGTAGAGAGCGAACGCCCGATAAGCCGGTACGAGATGGAGTTCGCCGCGGCGGAACAGGCGCTGCAGCAGTTCGACTGGATGCGCGCCGAAACCGCCCTGCTGCCCCTGAGCAGCCTGCCGCTGGATGCCGAGGACGGCGCGCGGCTGGCCTACCTGCGTGCGCGCATCGCCCACGTGCGCGGCCGCGAGGACGAAGCGCTCGCCGGCCTCGCCGCCCTTGAGGGGCAGCCGATATCAGACCCCCTGGCCTACAGCGTCTACAGCCTGCACCGTGAGATCCTGTCCCTGGTCGGGCGCAACCTGGAGAGCGCGCGACTGGGCGTCCCCGCCATGCTGCTCGCGCCGCAGCCGGAGCGCGAGGCGCTCAAGCAGGACATCTGGCTGGCCCTGCAGCGCTGCGACACCACCAGCATCGCCACCGCCCTGTCCACGGCGGAAGACCGCGTCTGGCAGGGCTGGCTGGAACTGGCCCTGCTGTCGCAGATCGAGCAGGGCGACCTGGGCGCATCGCTGTACGACTGGGAGACGAAATACCCCGCCCACCCGGCCAGCTACCCGCTGCCCGGCGGCCTAGAACAGCTGCAGCGCGACTCGCGCACGCCGCAGCGCGTCGCCCTGGTGCTGCCGCTGAGCGGCCGCCTGGCGCCGGCGGGCCGCGCCGTGCGCGACGGTTACCTGGCGAGCTACTACGCCGCACGGGCGACCGGGGCGGCCCCGGCACAGCTGCTTATCCTCGATACAGAGCGCTATCCCGGTGCCAGCGAAGCCTACCTGGACGCGGTCGCGCAGGGCGCGCAACTGGTTATCGGCCCCCTGCGCAAGGAAGCGGTGGCGGAGCTGGACGCACTGCCCGAGCGCCCGGTACCGGTGCTCGCCCTGAACCGTATCGACACCCTGCCGCTGGAGGGCGCCGGCCCGCTGCTGCAACTGGCGCTGGCGCCGGAGGACGAGGTGCGTCGCCTGGCGGAGCTGGCCTTCGGCGAGGGCGCCCGCCGCGCCCTGCTGCTGCGCCCGGCCGGCGCGTGGGGCGACAAGCTCGAGGAGACCCTGGTTGCGCGTTGGCGCGAGCTGGGCGGCACTGTCGCCAACAGCGTGCGCTACACCGGCGCCGAAGAATACTCGGATGCGGTGAAATCCGGCCTGGACATCGCCGCCAGCGAGGAGCGCCGGCGGCGGGTGCGCGACATGCTCGCCAGCAACGTGGAATTCACCCCGCGCCGGCGCCAGGACATCGACGCGGTGTTTCTGCTCAGCCCGGGTCCCGACGAGGCGCGCGCCCTGAAGCCCCTGCTCGCCTTCCACTATGCTGGCGGCCTGCCGGCCTACGCCCCCTCCGGTGTCTACGGTGGCCAGCCGGACCCGCGCGACCGCGACCTCAACGGGCTGCGCCTGGTGGAGATTCCCTGGCTGCTCAGCGAGCCCTCCGCCCTGCACGCCGCCCTCGACGCCGCCGGCGACACCCGCTACCCGCGCCTGAACGCGCTGGGCGCGGACGCCTACCTGTTGCAGTCGCGCTTCGCCCAGGTACAGGCCGGCGACGGCGCGGTGCTGCGCGGCAACACCGGGCTGCTCACCCTGAACCCCGCCGCCCAGGTGGAACGCGACCTGCCGCTCGCCGAATTTGATCGAGGCCGACTCGTCCCGCGCTAGCTAGACTGTCCGTTCCCGGCAGGAGGGCGGACACATGGCCAATAGCGGCGCAGACCACGAAGCCAGGGCAGCCGACTGGCTGCAGCACCAGGGGCTGAAGATCCTGACGCGCAACTACCGTTGCCGCTGCGGCGAGATCGACCTGGTCGCACGCGAGGGCCGGCAGATTGTGTTCGTCGAAGTGCGCGCACGCAGCAACCCGCGCTACGCCTCCGCCGCCGCCTCGGTGGGACGCGACAAGCAGCGCCGCCTGCTGCGCACGGCGCAGTATTTCCTGCAGCAGCACCCCGCACTGGCCCACCTGCCATGTCGATTTGACGTGGTCGCCTTTGAGCCGCGACAATCCGAACCGGATGCGCCACCGCGCTGGATCAGGAGCGCGTTCACCGGCTGAGCCCCACCCCAGGCAAAGGACACACTTGGACCACTACGAAATTATCGCCGAGCGCTTCCAGGGCGCCATCGAGCAGATCGCCATGTCCGTGGACCGGCTGGCGCAACCGCTGTCCCGCGGCAGCGAGGCCGCCTGCCAGGCCCTGCTCGAGGACCGCAAACTGCTGTGCTGCGGCGCCGGCCCGGGCGCGGCCCTGTGCCAGCTATTCGTCGCCGGCCTGCTCTCGCGAGTCGACCAGGAGCGCCCCGCCCTGCCCGCCTTCTGCCTCAACGCGGACGGCGCCACCCTCGCGGCGATCACCAGCGACAGCGGTCCGGGCGCTGCCTACGCGCGCCAGGTGCGCGCCCTGGGCCAGGACGGCGACATCCTGCTGCTGATCAGCAGCGGCGGCAACAACCCGAGCCTGGAACAGGCGGTGCGCGCGGCGCGCGAACGGAACATGCGGCTGATCGCCCTGTCGAACGACGCTGACACCTCCCTGCCCGGCATGCTCGGCGCCGGCGACGTGCTCATCGAAGTGGAGGGCAGCACCCGCTCGCGTGTCGTCGAGCTGCAGGTCATGGCCCTCAACACCCTTTGTCACTTGATCGAAAACGGCCTCTTCGGCGGCTTTAACCAGGATTGATACGCGATGAACAAACTGTTGCCCGCCCTGCTCACCCTCGGCCTGCTCGCCCTGCCCGGCTGCGGATCGCTGCTCAGCAGCATGGACGCGGAGCCCATCGAGGAGGACGAGGGCGAGCGCACCATGGGTTACATGCTCGAGGACTACAACATCGAGACCAAGGCGATGGTCAACATCCACGCCGCCGACGAGGCCTATGACGAGGCGCACATCGTCGTGGTCAGTTACAACGGCTACGTGCTGCTGGCCGGGCAGGTGCCCAATGAGACCCTGAAGAACCGCGCCACCGACGTGGTGCGCAAGATTCGCGGCGTGCGTCGCATCTACAACGAACTGGAAATCGCCGCGCCCAGTTCCGGCATGACCCGCACCTCGGATTCCTGGATCACCACCAAGGTGAAGTCCTACATGCTGGGCAACCCGGACGTGCAGGGCTATCGGGTCAAGGTGGTCACGGAGAACGGCGTGGTGTTCCTGATGGGCCTGGCCACCCGCGCTGAAGTAGAGCGCATTGTCGACCAGGCCTCGAGCATCGGTGGCGTGCAGAAGGTCGTGAAGTTGTTCGAGTTGATCGACTAGCCCGCGCTCAACGCTCTACCCGGGCCTGCGCTCACTCTTCCACAACAGTCCGGGCTCACTCTTCCAGCAGGGCCCGCACCGGCGCGAAGCTGCGCCGGTGCACCGGGGTCACGCCCAGGCGGCGCAATGCCTCCAGATGTTCGGCTGTCGGGTAGCCCTTGTGCCGGGCGAAGCCGTAGCCCGGGTACATCCCCTCCAATTCCACCAGCTCGTAGTCGCGCTGTACCTTGGCCAGGATCGAGGCGGCGGCAATCGCCGGCACGCGGTCGTCGCCCTTCACCACCGGCTCCGAGTGATAGTCCCAGCGCGGCAGGCGGTTGCCGTCCACCAGCACGTAGCCGGGCGCGGTAGACAACCCATCCACGGCGCGATGCATGGCCAGCAGCGAAGCCTGCAGGATATTCATGTCATCGATCTCGGCGACGCTGGCGCGAGCCACGCACCAGGCCAGGGCGTGTTCACGGATCTCCAGGGCCAGCGCCTCGCGGCGCGCCTCGCTGAGTTTCTTGGAATCGCGCAGGCCGGGGATGGGACGCGCCGGGTCGAGGATTACCGCCGCCGCCACCACATCGCCCGCCAGGGGCCCGCGGCCGACTTCATCGACACCGGCGATGTCGGCGCCCTCGTAGTCGGGTGTGAACAGGTCAGCCACCGACTCCCTCCGCCGTAGTCTCTCCCGCGACCAGGCGCAGCAGCTCGCGGGCACAGGTCGCGCCGAAATCGCAGCGCAGGTCCGCGCGCATACGGTTGAACGCCTCCAATTGCGTGTCCCGCGCCGGACCCGGTTCGAGCAACGGCAGCACAGCGTCTGCCAGCACCTGCGGTGTCGCGGCGTCCTGCAGGAACTCGGGCACCAGGTCACTCGCCGAAAGCACGTTGGGCAGGGCTGCCCAGGGGGTTTTCACCAGCCGCGACACCAGCCACCAGGACAGCCCGCCCATGCGATAGGCGACCACCATCGGTCGCCCCACCAGCATGGTCTCCAGGGTCGCAGTACCCGACGCCAGCAACACCGCATCCGCGGCTGCCATCGCCTCGCGGGCGCGGCCCTCGGTGACCGTCACCGGCAAGTCCGGGAACTGGGTCAGCAGCGGCGCCAGCTGTGCGGCGCGTTCAGGACTGGCCGCCGGCAGCACGAACTGCAGCGCCGGGACCGAATCGCGCAAGCGCTGAGCGGCCTGCAGGAACAGCGGTGCGAGGCGCGCCACCTCACCGCCGCGGCTGCCGGGGAGGATGGCCAGCAGCGGACCGGTATCGGTTAAACCCAGTGCACGCCGGGCGACGCCCGCATCGGCAGTATCGGCCATCTCGTCCGCCATCGGGTGGCCGACAAATACCGCGGGAATGCCATTGTCGGCGTAGATTTTCGTCTCGAAGGGGAACAGGCAGAGCATCAGGTCCACCGCGCGACCAATACCGCGTAGGCGGCCCTGGCGCCAGGCCCACACGGTGGGACTGACCAGGTGCGCGGTGCGTATGCCGCGCTCGCGCAGCTTGCGCTCCAGGCGCAGGTTGAAGTCCGGCGCGTCGACACCGAGGAACAGGTCCGGGGGATTGTCGCGGAAATGCCGGTACACGGCGCCGCGGATGCGCAGCAGTTCAGGCAGGCGCGCCAGCGGTTCGGTAAAACCCATCACCGACAGCCGCTCCATGGGAAACATCGAATCCAGCCCCTGGGCCTGCAGCAGAGGGCCGCCGATACCTTCGAGTTGCACCCCGCAGCCCGACTCGCGCAGGGCGGACACCACGCTGGCGGCAAGGATATCGCCGGAGGCCTCGCCCGCCAGCACACCGATGCGCAGGGCGCGGGGGGACATCTAGCGGACGATGCCCCGCTCCGAGGCGCGAATGGAGTCGATCAGCAACTGCACCTCGGGGGCTTCCTGGCGCATGCTCTCCAGGCGCTGCATGGCGAGGTCCAGGGTCAGGCCCTGGCGATAGACAATCTTGAACGCGCGGCGCAACTGGCTGATGGACTCGGCAGAAAAACCGCGCCGGCGCAGGCCCTCGGTGTTGATGGTCTTGGCCTCGGCGGGCGAGCCGGACACGGTCACATAGGCCGGAACGTCCTTGCCGATGGCCGTGCCCATACCGCTGAAGGCATGGGCGCCGATCTTGCAGAACTGGTGGACCAGGGTGTAACCGCTGAGGATGGCCCAGTCGCCAACGTGCACGTGGCCGGCCAGGGCGGTGTTGTTGACCAGGATGGTGTGATCGCCGAGCACCGAGTCATGGCCGACATGGGCGTAGGCCATGATCAGGTTGTGGTTGCCGATGGTAGTCTCGGAGCGGTCCTGCACGGTGCCGCGGTGGATGGTGACACCCTCGCGAATCACGTTGTGGTCGCCGATCACCAGGCGGGTGGGTTCGTTGGCGTACTTGAGGTCCGGCGTGGCCTCGCCGATGCTGGAGAACTGGTAGATGTGGTTATTGGCACCGATGCGTGTGGGGCCGCGCACCACCACGTGTGGTTCGATGATGGTGCCCGGCCCGATCTCCACCTCCGGCCCGATCATCGACCATGGCCCTACACTGACACCCTCGGCCAGTTTCGCGGCGGGATCGACGATGGCCGAGGCATGGATCATCGGTCAGCGCATAGAATCGTCGCAGAGGCGGCCATTTCACCATCGACGTCGGCGCTGACCTCGAACTTCCAGATACCGCGGCGCTCGGAGACGATCTTCGCGCGCAGCATGACGCGGTCGCCGGGGATGATCGGGCGCTTGAAGCGCAGGTTGTCACAGCCCACGAAATAGTAGATCGAGCCGTCCGCCGGCGTCTTGTTCACGGTCTTGAAGCCGAGGATGCCGGCGGCCTGGGCCATCGCCTCGATCAGCAACACGCCGGGAAACACCGGCTTTTCCGGAAAATGTCCGTTGAAGAACGGCTCGTTGATGCTGATGTTCTTGTAGGCGACGATGGATTCGCCCTCGGTCAGCTCCACCACCCGGTCCACCAGCAGGAAGGGGTAGCGGTGCGGCAGGTATTTGCGAATCTCGTTGGTTTCCATCATGGGGAAGACAATTCCTTTGGCTAGTTATGGCGGGTCTTTTCGAGGTCGGCGAAACGCTGGTTGAGACGTTCGAGCTGGGAAAATCGCACCGCGTTGCGCCGCCACTGCCGCGTGGGTTCCATGGGCGTACCCGAGGAATAGGAACCTGGCTGGGTGATAGACCGCGTCACCATCGTCATTCCCGTCACGTGTACGCCATCGCATAGTTCCACGTGGCCAACCACGCCGACACCCCCGGCGAGCGTACAATTTTCGCCTATAATCGTGCTCCCCGCCAAACCCACGCAACCGGCTATCGCGGTATTTTTTCCGATGCGACAGTTGTGCGCAATCATCACCTGGTTGTCGATGATAACCCCATCCGCGATCACCGTGTGACCGAGCGCGCCGCGGTCGATGGTGGTGCCCGCACCGATTTCAACGCGATCGCCGATGCGCACCCCGCCGAGCTGGTGGATCTTCTCCCAGCCCTGCGGCCCGGGCGCAAACCCGAATCCGTCCGCGCCGAGTACCGCCCCCGAGTGCACCGTGCAGTCCTCGCCCAGGTGCACGTCGTGGTACAGCACGACGCCGGGGTACAGGCGTGTGCCGGGCCCGAGCCGGCAATCCGCGCCGACGTGGCAGTTCGCGCCGACCACCGTGCGCGGACCGATACGCGCCCCGGCCTCGACCACCGCGCCGGCACCGATACTGGCGCTGGCGTCCACCTCCGCGGAAGGATCGACAACGGCACGCGGGTCGATACCTGCCGCCGGGAGCGGCGCGCGATCGAACAGCGCGGTCAGGCGGGCAAAGGCGAGATAGGGGTCGTCGGTGTGCAGGGAGTCCACCGGGCAGCGCGCGGCGAACTCGGGCTGCAGGATCACCGCCGCTGCACGGGTGTCGTCCAGGGCGGCGAGGTACTTGCGGTTCGACAGGAAGGTGAGGTCTTGCGGGCCGGCCTCAACCAGCGTGGACAACCCGGAGACCTGGCGAGCGGGGTCGCCTGACAGCGTCAGGCCGAAGCGCTGCGCCAGCTCCCCCAGGGTTGTCACCGGGGGCTTACTCCTTGGCGCTGATCTGGTTCAGCTTGTCGGTAACCTTGGCGGTGATGCTGTAGCCGGCGTCGGAGTGGATGACCGCTTCCTGGCGCAGCAGCAGGCCGATGCCTTCGGTGGCGATCAGGTCGCGCAGCACTTCCTGGACCTTGGCGGACATTTCCTGCAGCAGGGATTGCGCCGCCGCAGCTTCCGCCTGCTTGAGCTTGCCGGCCACGTGTTCGAGGTCGGACTGCTTGCTGGCCAGCTTCTGGCGCACCGAGGTCTGCTGCTCCTGACTCATTACCGCGGCGTCCTTCTGGTAGCTCTTGACCAGGTCGTCGAGCTCTTTCTTGAGCTTGTCGAACTCGGCCTTGTCCGCCTTGAAGTCTTCCTGGTTGTACACGTCCTGCAGGCGCTTTTGTGCGAGGTCGGTCTGCAGGATAGCCTCCTGCAAGTTGACCACGGCGATCTTGCCCTGGGCCATGGCCGCGGCGGGCAGGCTGAACAGCAGGCAGGTTACTAGGACTTTCAGAACTTTAGACACGATATTCTCCGGGCTTGGTGCATTGCGTGCATTGCTCTCAGAAACCACGTCCGAGAGTGAACTGGAATACCTCTTCGCGATCCGCGTCGTCCGCGTTGATCGGCTTGGCGAGGCTGAAGGTCATCGGGCCGAAACCCGTAACCCAGGTGACACCGACACCCACCGAGTAACGCAGTTCCTGCAGGTCGACGTCGAAACAGTTGATCTGCGAAGAGCCGCACTCGGTGGAAAACACGTTGCCGGCATCAAAGAAGAAGGCCGAGCGCAGCTGGCTCTGGTCCTCGATAAACGGCAGCGGGAAGATGAGCTCCGCGCCGCCCTCGATCAGCACGTTGCCGCCGAAGGGGTCGGGGTCGTCACGGTTGGGCGTGAACAGAATCTTGCCGTCGCTCGCCGCGTAGCCGAATTCGTTGGAGAAGGTGGGCACACCGTTTTCATCCAGGGCAATCGCCGCCCGGCCAGTGGCGTACAGCTCGGCGGGCGTCGAGCGCGGGCCGAGAGTATTGCTCTTGAAGCCGCGCACCGAACCGAAGCCGCCGGAGAAGAAATGCTCGAAGAACGGCAGGGTGGTGGTATCGCCGTAACCGTCGCCATAGCCCAATTCGCTGCGCAGGCGCAGGGTCCAGGCGTTGGTGATCGGGAAGTAGATCTCGCCGCGGTAGTTGAGCTTGTAGAACTCGAGGTCGGAGAACGGCACCGACACTTCCAGCGATACCGAGTTGGCCGCGCCGCGGGTGGCGAAGCGACCCCGGTTCAGGGTCGACTGGCTCCAGCTGGAGGTGATCGTGTAGTTGAGGAAGTTGTTGCCGTTCTCATCCAGGAAACCCAGTTCTGTCGGTGGGCTGAGGTACTCCGGCGGCAGGGTTTCGATGGGCAGCAGCTCCTCCACGTCGGCGTAGGTGCCGTCGGGCTGCAGCTGGCTCTCGAACCAGTAGTCGTAGCGGTTGCTCAGGCGCGGGCTGGCCTGGATTTCCTGTACCGCGTAGATCCCCGTGGTGATCTTGGTTTCAGCCGCGCCGAAGCTGAAGCCCAGGCGCTGGGTCTCGCTGATCGGGTAGCCGAAGTTGAGCGCCGCACCCAGGGTATCCGTGGTGTAGCTCGCCACGTTGACCTCGGAGAGGTCGGTGGAGCGGTAGTAGAGGTTGAAGCCGCGGCTCACACCGTCCTCGGTGTAATACGGGTTGGTGTAGCTGAAGTTGTAGGAATCCTGGTACTTGGACGAGTTCAGGTTGATGCCGACGCGCTTGCCGGTGCCCAGGAAGTTGTCCTGCTGCAGGTTCAGGCCGAGGATCAGGCCCGCGTCCTGGGCGTAACCGAAGCTGGCGCCGATGCTGCCCGAGGACTGCTCCTCGACCTCGAAGTCCAGGTCGATCAGGTCGTCGTGGCCGGCGACCGCGGGAGTATCCACGGTGGCCTTGCTGAAGTAGCCCAGGCGCTCGAGGCGCACCCGCGACTGCTCGATATTCGCGGCCGAGGCCGGCGCGCTCTCCATCTGGCGCATCTCACGGCGCAGTACGGAATCCGCTGTGCGCTGGTTGCCCTTGAAGCTGATGCGGCGCACGTAGGTGCGCTTGCCGGGGTCGACGAAGAACTTCATGCTGACGACGTTGGTGCCCTCTTCCACCTCGGGAATACCGGTCACCTTGGCAAAGTTGTAGCCCTCGTTGCCCAGGCGGCGGGTCATGTACTCCTCGGTGGAGGTGACCAGTTGCTGGGAGAAGGTCTGCCCCTCGGCGACCAGCAGGAAGCGGCGCAGGTCTTCCTCGGGCAGCACCAGGTCGCCGGAGAGGTCCACCGAACCGACGGTGAATTTCTCGCCCTCGGTGACGTTGGCGGTGATGAACACCTCGCGCTTGTCCGGCGACACCGAGACCTGGGTGGAGTCGATGCGGAACTGCAGGTAGCCGCGGTCCATGTAGTAGGAGGTGAGCTTTTCCAGGTCGCCCTGCAGCTTCTCCTTGGAGTACTTGTCGTCGTTGGTGAAGAATGACAGCCAGCCGGTGGTCTGCAGTTCGAACACCTTGGTCAGCTCGTCGTCGCCGAAGATCTGGTTGCCGACCACGTTGATGTGCTTGATCGCGGCGACCGTGCCCTCGTCGACGTCGATGCTGATCGACACCCGGTTGCGCGGCTCGGGCACGACCTCGGCATCGATATTCGCGTCGTAGCGGCCCTGTTGCACGTACTGGCGCTGCAGTTCCATCTGCATGCCTTCCAGGGTGGAGCGCTGGAACACCTGGCCCACGGCGAGGCCGGCACCCTTCAGGCCCTCCAGCAGGGCCTCGGTCTCGATCGCCTTGTTGCCCTCGATGTTGATCTCGCTGATGCTCGGGCGCTCGGCGACCACGATAACCAGCACGTTGCCGTCGCGGCCGATGCGGATATCGTCGAAATTGCCGGTGGCAAACAGGCCGCGCGCGGCGGCGCGCACGCCGGCGTCGTCGACCAGGTCGCCGACCCCAACAGGCAGGGCGGCAAACACGCTGCCGGCGGAGATACGCTGCAGGCCCTCGACCCGGATATCGGAAATAATGAAGGATTCGGCCAGTACCGCTGGCACCCACAGGCACAGGGCCAACGCCAGGAATTTGGGTAGTCTTCTAGTCAAGGTTCACTCAGTTCGCAGGTCCGGCCCGTGGGTATTGTTGTGCAGCTCGACGCAGTCGCTACAGGCGCGAAAAATCGTTGTACAGGGCCAGCATCATCATACCCAGGACCAGAAACAGGCCCACCTGGTAGCCCAGCGTCTGTATTTTCTCAGGTACCGGTCGCCCCGCCAATAGCTCTATGCTGTAAAACAGCAGGTGCCCGCCGTCCAGCACAGGGATAGGCAGCAGGTTGAGCACGCCGAGGCTGACGCTGAGCAGGGCGAGAAAGCCGATATAGGACTCCAGGCCCGACTTCGCCGAGGCGGTCGCCACTTTAGCAATGGTGATGGGACCGCTCAAGTTTTTCGGCGAAATGAGTCCGGTGAGCATTTTCTGGATGGAGGTGGCGGTGAAGCCGATCAATTCGCCGGTGCGCACCAGGGCCGCACCCGCCGCCTCAACCGGCCCGCGCTCGAAACTGCGCACCAGTTCCGGGGGCATCTCGGGGATCGCCACGCTGACCCCGACGCGTCCGATCACGCTGCCATCGTCTTCGGTGAAGGGTGCGGGGGTAATCGGCAGCTGCAGCTGGCTGGCATCGCGCTCGACATCCAGCATGATCGCGACATCGGGCCGCTCGCGCACGTAGTCGACCCAGTCCATCCAGCTCTCCATGGGCACGCCGTCGGCGGCCAGGATGCGGTCGCCGGTGAGCAGCCCGGCGCGCTCGGCCGCGCTGTCATCGACTACCTCGTTCACCACCGGCGGCACGTCCGGCGTGTACATGGTCAGGCCCAGCCCGCCGAACAGGTCGGGTTCGTCCTGGTCGGATAGCCAGCGCTGGATGTGCGCCTCGGACTCGTAGACCAGGTCCGAACCGCGGTATTTGGTGGCGAAGGTAATGGTGCCGGTATCACCGATGCGCTCCAGCAGGGCGAAACTCAGCGCCTGCCAGGTCGGCGTCTCCTGGCCGTCCACCGAGACGATTTCCTGCCCCGCCTCGAGCCCTGCGACCTC
Organism: Mangrovimicrobium sediminis; assembly: GCF_004745945.1. Lineage (GTDB taxonomy): Bacteria > Pseudomonadota > Gammaproteobacteria > Pseudomonadales > Halieaceae > Mangrovimicrobium > Mangrovimicrobium sediminis. The sequence continues at coordinate 283,170 of NZ_SRLE01000006.1, forward strand.
GGCGACCGAGCCCGGCTCCACCTTGCCGATCAGGGGCGCATAACCGCTCTCCCCCGCCATGAACAGGAACCAGTAGGCTACTACCGCCAGGATCAGGTTGGCCAGGGGGCCGGCGGCGACTACCGCGATGCGCTGCAGCACCGGCTTGCGGTTGAAAGCCTTGTCGAGCTGGTCTGCAGGCACTTCGCCCTCGCGCTCGTCCACCATCTTGACGTAGCCACCCAGGGGAATGGCGGCAATGCTGTATTCCGTGCCCAGGGAGTCGCGCCACTTGTACAGGGACTTGCCGAAACCGATGGAGAAACGCAGCACGTGCACACCGCAGCGCCGCGCCACCCAGAAATGGCCGAATTCGTGGACCGCCACCAGTACGGCCAGCGTGCCCAGCGTGATAAGAACTGTGACCAGTAAATCCATCAAGAGAGTTTCACATCCGCTTTATTCAGGCCCCAGCCGGCGAGCAATTGCCCGGCGCAGGCGCGAGCCTCCCCGTCGGCAGCTTCGACCACGGCGAGGGTCTCGGGTTCAACCGCGGCAACCCGCTCCAGAACGCCCTCGATAACCACAGGAATGTCGGTAAAGCGGATGCCGCCTTCGAGGAAGGCCGCGACTGCAACCTCGTTGGCGGCGTTGCAAATGGCCATGGCGGTACCGCCAGTGGCCACCGCCTCGCGCGCCAGGCGCAGGCAGGGGAAACGCGCTTCGTCCGGCGCCTCGAAATCCAGCCGCGCGGTGGCGATGAGGTCCAGCGGGGCGACCCCGGACGCCAGCCGCTGCGGCCAGCCCAGGCCGTAGGCGATCGGCGTGCGCATATCGGGGTTGCCGAGCTGCGCCAGCACCGAGCCATCGGTGTACTGGACCATGGAATGAATGATGCTCTGCGGGTGCACGACCACCTCGACCTGGTCCGGGCGCAGGTCGAACAGCCAGCAGGCCTCGATGAACTCCAGCCCCTTGTTCATCAGCGAGGCGGAATCGACGGATATCTTGCGGCCCATGGACCAGTTGGGGTGGGCACAGGCCTGATCCGGCGTGGCGGCGTGCATCTGCGCCAGGCTCCAGTGGCGAAACGGCCCGCCCGACGCGGTGAGCAGCACCTTGCTGACCCCGGCGAGCCCGGGGCGCGCCTCGCCGTCTACCGGCATGCACTGGAAGATTGCATTGTGTTCACTGTCGATCGGCAGCAGCCGCGCGCCGCTGCGGCGCACCGCCTGCATCAGCAGGTGGCCGCCCATCACCAGGGATTCCTTGTTGGCGAGCAGGATAGTCTTGCCGGCATTGGCCGCGGCCAGCGTCGAGGGCAGGCCGGCGGCGCCGACAATTGCCGCCATCACGCAATCGACCTCGGCCGCGGTAACCACCTGTTCCAGCCCCACCTCGCCCTGCAACACCACGGTATCGCTGCACCCGGCGAGGCGCGCCTCCAACTGCGTGGCGGCGTCCGCATCCATCAAGACGGCGTAGCGCGGCCGGTGCTCAAGGCACTGGGCGAGCATCGCCTCCAGCGAGCGGTTGGCGGCGAGCGCATACACTGCGAACTCGGAGGGGTGCCGGGCAATGACGTCCAGGGTGCTGACACCGATGGAGCCGGTGCTGCCGAGCACGCTGACCTGGCGCAGGGGGGTATTCATATTCACCAGCCCGCCAGCAGGACGCCCAGGGCGAATACCGGCGCGGCGCCGCACAGGCTGTCGAGCCGGTCGAGCAGGCCACCGTGGCCAGGCAGCAGGTTGCCGCTGTCCTTGGCGCCGATCTGCCGCTTGACCATGCTGACGCTGAGATCGCCGACCACCGAGGCCATGCTGCTGGCCAGCACGACTGCCAGCGCCGCGGGCAGGGAGATATGGTCGCCGCGCGCGGGCAGCAGGGTCCACAGCAGCACGCCGGTGACGGCTACACTGGCCACACCGCCCCAGAAACCCTCCCAGGTCTTGGCCGGGCTCACCGAGGGCGCCATCTTGTGCTTACCCAGGGTCTTGCCGGTGAAATAGGCGCCGATATCCGCCACCGCGACGATCAGCACCAGGATCACCATCAGCAGGCCGCCGTGGGGATAACTCAGCAGGTAGACTGCCGCGGCCCAGGCCGGTGCCAGGATCAACAGCCCCATCAGGCTGCGCATCGGCAGGTTGCTCCACATGGCGGCACTGGCCGGGTAGGACTTCACCCAGAGCAGCGCGAAGGACCACCACAGGCAGGCCAGGCCGAGAATCGGCTGCACCCGCTCGCGGGTCGGCGCTTCGCCCAGCGACGCGTGCAGGTAGAGGGCGACCAGTATCGCCGCGAGCACCAGCATGTAGGCCACCCGCGCCAGCGGCGACTTCCAGCCGGCCAGGTGAGCCCACTCCCAGGCGCCGGCCAGCACCATCAGGCCGAACACCACCGCCAGCGCCTTGAGCGGCAGCAGGAACACGCCGGCCAGGAACAGGCCGGCCATGATGATCGCGGTGATAATGCGCTGCTTAAGCATCGGCCTGTACGCCTGAGGCCAGCCCGTCCGGGTCGCGCAGGCCGAAGCGGCGCTCGCGGCGGCTGTAATCCGCCAGGGCGCGGGCGAACTCCAGTTCGCCGAAATCCGGCCACAGGGTGTTGGTGAAATACAGCTCGCTGTAGGCGAAGTGCCAGAGCATGAAGTTGCTGATGCGCGCGTCGCCGCCGGTGCGGATACACAGGTCCGGGCGCGGCAGGTCGCTGATCGAGATATTGCGGTCGATCAGCGCCGCGTCGATCGCCTCCGGTTCCAGGGTGCCGGCCTGTACCTGCTGCGCCAGCTTGCGCGCGGCCTCGGCGATATCCCACTGGCCGCCGTAGTCCACGGCGATAACCACGGTGGCCTCGGTGTTGCCGGCGGTCATGTGTTCGGACTGCTGCATCAGGCGCTGCAAACGCGAGCTGAAGCGGCTGCGCTGGCCGATGAAACGCAGGCGGATGCCGTCCTTGTGCAGTTCGCGCACCTCGCTGCGCAGGTAGCGCGAGAGCAGGGCCAGCAGGCCGCGCACCTCGGGCAGCGGGCGACCCCAGTTTTCGCTGCTGAAGGCGAACAGGGTGAGCACCTCGACGCCGTGGTGACGGCAGGCGCGCAACACATTGCGCACCGCCTCGACACCGGCGCGGTGGCCGGCGTGACCGGGAAGGTTGCGCTGTTTCGCCCAGCGGTTGTTGCCGTCCATGATGATGGCGACGTGGCGAGGCACCACGCTGGTACTGGCGTCGAGCTCGCCTTGGCTGGTTTTGCTGCCGGGCATATACAGGGATGCAGGGTCTGGCGGACCCTAGATCTCCATCAGGTCGGCTTCTTTCTCCTCCAGCATCTTCTCGATGCGGGCGATGAAACCGTCGGTGACTTTCTGCACGTCGTCCTGGCCACGGCGCTCGTCATCCTCGCCGATTTCCTTTTCCTTCTGCAGGTCCTTGAGCATGGCCATGGCGTCGCGACGGGCATTGCGCACGGAAACGCGCGCGGCCTCGGCCTCCTGCCGCGCCTGCCGGATGTAACCCTTGCGGGTTTCCTCGGTGAGCATGGGCATGGGGATGCGGATGACCTCGCCGGCAGTGGCCGGGTTGAGACCGAGGTCGGACTTGAGAATCGCCTTCTCGATGGCCGGCACCATGGATTTGTCCCAGGCGGAGACGGTCAGGGTGCGCGCGTCTTCCACGTTAATGTTGGCGACCTGGTTGAGCGGCGTGTCCGCGCCGTAGTAGTCGAGGCGCAACCCGTCCAGCAGGCTGGGGTGAGCGCGCCCGGTGCGGATCTTGTTGAAATTGTGTCCCAGCGCTTCGAGGGTTTTCTCCATGCGCTCGCTGGCTTCTGCCTTGATATCGTTGATCACTGACTGCTTCCTCCGGGGACCCGGGCGCTACTCGATCAGGGTGCCCACATCGCCGCCGCGGACGATATTGAGCAAAGCGCCCTGTTTTTCCATTTCGAAAACCCGCACCGGCATGCTGTGATCCCGGCACAGGCAGATGGCGGTGAGGTCCATCACCTCCAGCTTCTTGTCCAGCACCTCGTCGTAACTGAGGCGCTCGTAGCGGATCGCGTCCGCCACTTTCATCGGGTCGGCGGAGTATACACCGTCCACCTTGGTGGCCTTGAGCACCAGTTCCGCCTCGACCTCGATACCGCGCAGGCAGGCGGCTGAATCCGTGGTGAAGAACGGGTTGCCGGTACCGGCACAAAAAATCACCACGTCGCCGTTGGACAGGGCGCGGATCGCCTTGCGTCGGTCGTAGTGGTCCACCACCCCGCTCATGGGGATGGAGGACATCACCTGGGTCGCGATATTGGAGCGCTCCAGCGCATCGCGCAGGGCCAGGCCGTTCATCACCGTGGCCAGCATACCCATGTGGTCGCCAGTGACCCGATCCAGGCCCGCCGCCTGCAGCGCAGCCCCACGGAACAGGTTGCCGCCGCCCACTACCAGGCCGACCTGCACGCCAATGCCGACCAGCTGGCCGATTTCCAGCGCCATCTGGTCCAGCACGCGCGGGTCGATACCGAAATTCTCGCTCCCGGTCAGCGCCTCGCCACTCAGCTTGAGCAGGATGCGCTTGTACTTCTTGTCTGCTGACGTTTTTACCATACCGGGCTCTCCTCGACTGGGGCCGTATCTTACAGGACAACGCAGCCCCGCCACAGGGGCAAATTGAGCAAAACACGCGGCCGCGAGTCCGCGTCTGCCGCGGCCGGTTCATCCCGCGGTGCGCATCGAAAAAACCGAGGTAGGAACAGCCCCACTGCGGCGGGCTACTGCCACGGCATTTGGTCGCGACCGGGGGAATAATATACACTGGGGAGATTCCGCGGCGCCCTGCGCTGCCCCGAATGACGCGATCATCCCGACGCGTTGTCACAATGTGTCGACCCACCTACAGCAAGGAGTCTCTCATGGCCTTTGAATTGCCCGCCCTTCCCTACGCCCAGGACGCCCTGGAGCCGCACATCTCCGCTGAGACGCTGGAGTACCACTACGGCAAACACCACAAAACCTATGTGGACAAGCTGAACGGGCTGGCGGCCGGTACCGACCTGGAGCAGAAATCCCTCGAGGAAATCATCAAGTCCTCAGAGGGCGGCGTGTTCAATAACGCCGCGCAAATCTGGAACCACACCTTCTACTGGAACTGCCTGAGCCCGAACGGCGGCGGCGCACCCACCGGCGCGATCGCCAGCGCCATTGACGCGGCCTTCGGTTCCTTTGACGCGTTCAAGGAAGAGTTCAACACCAGCGCCGCCAACAACTTCGGCTCCTCCTGGACCTGGCTGGTGAAAAAGGCCGACGGCTCGGTAGGCATTGCCAACACCTCCAACGCCGCCACCCCGCTGACCGACAGCAGCGTCACTCCGCTGCTCACTGTCGACCTGTGGGAGCACGCCTACTACATCGACTACCGCAACTCCCGCCCCAACTACCTGGCGGCCTTCTGGGAACTGGTCAACTGGGACTTCGTCAACGCGAATCTTGGCTGATCTGCCCTGCAGTGCGAAGAAGCCGGCTTTTACGCCGGCTTTTTTGTGCCTGCGGGTCTAGGCACTGGCCGGAAGCGTCAGTCCGTTTTGGGATCAAATTACGCGCTCTATCGTGCCCGCGGGTCGAGGCACTGGCCGGAAGCGTTAGCCCTTCCAGGGTTCGAAAAGCACACTCACCCTGGAAGGACTGACGCTTCCTGCCCTGCAAAAGAGTGCTTGCTGTGAGATTGCTACGGACTCAGTTCGCCATTGTCGGCCTGGCAGCGGGGGTGTTGGCCTCGTATTTCACGAGGAAAAATATTGGGAGGTTCGAGTTGCCGCGCATCGTACTGCGCGTACCGCGCGCACGGGCAGTTCGCGCTGACGGCTTCCTGGCTATGAGAACTGCGGACCACAACCCCTGAGTTTCGAGCCGCAAGTGCCGGGAGACGGGCGGGCGGAGCGCTCGCAAAAGACGCGCCGAAGGAGTGGAGGGAGACAGCGAAGCGCTTTAAGGCTCCCGACCGACTGAGGGCACCCCGGAGGGGCGCGATCTTCAGAGCGCTCCGCCCGCGGGTCTCCCGGCAACCGTCGAAGCCCCCCGGGCCGCGCAGGCGATCACCAGTGGAGTAGTCTCCGAGAGAGGCAGTCGCGAGCGAGGTAGGCCCCGAGGCGACTGTGCTTTTGGAGCCACGGGGGCCTACCTCGCTCGCGGCTGCCGACCAGCGAAAACCGCGTCAAGCCACTCGCGATTGCCGGCCAGCAGAACCCACCTCGAGCCACCTGACACCGAGGCAAGAAAAGCGAGGCCCAAAAAAAAGCCCGGCGGTTGCCGGGCTTTTCGAGTCAGGGAGCCGGGAGGCTTACATCATGCCGCCCATGCCGCCCATGCCGCCCATGTCGGGCATGCCGCCACCGGCGGCCTTGTCTTCCGGTGCGTCGGCGACCATCACCTCGGTGGTAATCATCAGGCCGGCAACGGAGCCAGCAGCCTGCAGCGCGGTGCGGGTGACCTTGGCCGGGTCCAGGATACCCAGCTCGATCATATCGCCGTACTCGCCGGTGGCCGCGTTGTAGCCGAAGTTGCCTTCGCCCTGGCGGACCTTGTCGAGCACCACGGAAGCTTCGTCACCAGCGTTGTCCACGATCTGGCGCAGCGGACCTTCCATGGCGCGCAGTGCAGCTGCGATACCGTGGTTCTGGTCTTCGTTGTCGCCCTTCAGGCCGCCGATGGTGGCGACAGCGCGAACCAGGGCGACACCGCCGCCGGGGACCACGCCCTCTTCCACCGCAGCGCGGGTCGCGTGCAGCGCGTCTTCAACGCGGGCTTTCTTCTCTTTCATCTCGATCTCGGTGGCAGCGCCAACCTTGATGACCGCAACACCGCCAGCCAGCTTGGCCACGCGCTCCTGCAGCTTCTCGCGATCGTAGTCGGAAGAGGTGTTCTCGATCTGTACGCGAATCTCGTTGACGCGGGACTTGATGGCGTCGTGGTCACCTGCACCGTCGATGATGGTGGAGTTGTCCTTGTCCATGGTCACGCGCTTGGCGACACCCAGGTGCTCCAGGGTGGCGGACTCGAGGTCCATGCCCACTTCTTCGGAGATGACGGTACCGCCGGTGAGGATGGCGATGTCCTGCAGCATGGCCTTGCGGCGGTCGCCGAAGCCCGGTGCCTTACAGGCCGCTACCTTGACGATGCCGCGCATGTTGTTGACCACCAGGGTGGCCAGCGCTTCGCCTTCGACGTCCTCGGCGATGATCACCAGCGGGCGTGAAGCCTTGGCCACCTGCTCCAGCAGGGGCAGCAGTTCACGGATGTTGGAGATCTTCTTGTCGACCAGCAGGATGTAGGGGTCGTCCTGCTCGACGCTCATGCTGTCCTGGTTGTTGATGAAGTAGGGAGACAGGTAGCCGCGGTCGAACTGCATGCCTTCTACCACGTCCAGCTCGTTTTCCAGGCCGGAACCTTCTTCAACGGTGATGACGCCTTCCTTGCCCACTTTCTCCATGGCCTCGGCGATGATGTCGCCGACAGAGGCGTCGGAGTTGGCGGAGATGGTGCCGACCTGGGCGATCGCCTTGCTGTCCTCACAGGGAGTGGCCATCTTCTCGATCTCTGCCACAGCGGCCTGTACGGCCTTGTCGATGCCGCGTTTCAGGTCCATCGGGTTCATGCCCGCGGCGACAGACTTCAGGCCTTCGTTGAGGATGGACTGGGCCAGTACGGTCGCGGTGGTGGTGCCGTCACCGGCCTGGTCGGAAGCCTGGGAAGCCACTTCCTTGACCATTTGCGCGCCCATGTTCTCGAACTTGTCTTTCAGCTCGATTTCCTTGGCCACGGAAACGCCGTCCTTGGTCACGGTCGGGGCGCCGAAGGACTTGTCCAGGATTACGTTGCGGCCCTTGGGGCCCAGGGTTGCTTTAACTGCATCGGCCAGGATGTTTACACCGGCCAGCATGCGGGAACGGGCGTCGTCGCCGAAAAATACGTCTTTAGATGCCATTGTCAGAATTCCTCAATCGCTTGCTATTCGTTGGTTGCTACGGTCTTACTCGACGACCGCGAAAATTTCGCTCTCACCCATGATGATCAGCTCTTCACCGTCGATCTCGATGGTGTTGCTGCCGGCGTACTGGCCGAACACGACCTTGTCACCGACCTTTACCGCCATGGGACGCGTTTCACCGTTGTCCAGGGCCTTGCCCTGACCCACGGCCACGATCTCACCCTGGTTGGGCTTTTCCTTGGCAGAGCCCGGAAGGACGATACCGCCAGCAGTGGTTTCTTCCTCAGCATTGCGACGAACGACCACGCGGTCGTACAGCGGACGGATACTCATGTGTGTCTATCTCCTGGTTACAGTTTTATCAGTCCCCCCGACGGGGATGCTCGGTTGATGGGGACGTTGCGGGGCATTTCAAGGGCTGGTTAGCACTCTTTTTGCGAGAGTGCTAATTCTAGTGAGGAATCGCGCTCAGTCAAGCGCCGGCAGGCGCGCGGCGCTCGTCAGAAATTCAATGATTAATTTAAATATTTCAACAGGTTAAGGCTTTTCGCCTTCATCCACCCGAGAGTACTGTCCCTCGATGGTGACATGGCCGCGCTCCTCGTAGACCGTGCTCGCACCCATGCTGCCCCCGGTTTCGCTGACACTGGCCTTGACCCCGAGCAGGCGCGCCAGGCTGCGGCGCAGGGGACCGATGAGGACGATCAGGGCTACCACGTCAGTGATCATGCCGGGGATGATGAACAGCAGCCCGGCCAGCCCCATGGAGAGGTCATCGACCAGCAGCTGTGCCCCGGCGGCCCGTCCCATTTGAATGTCGCGCACGCGTTCGAGCATCTGCGCGCCCTGGCGGCGCAGGATGAAAACACCAAGCACGACAGTGGCCAGCACGTACAACAGCGCAGTGAGTGCGCTGGTCTTGATACCCAGTTGAATCAGGGTGAACAGCTCCAGCCAGGGCAGGAGCATGAAAAAAATTCGCATTGAAAGCCTCCGCTCGCCACACAGTATGCGGGCATGTGACACTATTACAACCCCGCCACTCCCGAGCCGAACCAGCCAGCATGCCCTCCCAGCCCAACGAGATCGATCAGCGCATCTGGCAGGTGGTTGCCCTGATTCCACGGGGCAAAGTCGCCACCTACGGTGACGTGGCGGCCCAGGCCGGCCTGCCGGGCGCAGCGCGCCGGGTCGGGCGGGCGCTGAAGGGACTGCCCACCGACACCAGGATACCCTGGCACCGGGTGGTCAACGCGGCGGGACGAATCTCGCTGCCGGGCGGCGCAGGTCGGCAGCGCGAACGGCTTGAAGCAGAGGGTGTGGAATTTCACGACAGCGGGCGTATCAATCTCAAGCGTTTCCGCCACCGCCCCAGCGGCGCGGACCACCACTGAAGACACTCCCGAAACGCGGCGAAAACTTTCAGCTCACTTTCCCGCCAATCTCTTGAAGAGCGACTGCGTCGAATTGTCAGCCACCCTGTCACCAGGTTTTCGGTCAGCATGGATGATCAGCTGCCTTGAAACTATCGACTGAAACCTGTCCGGCGACTGTTGTGCGGACCAAATTCGAACCAGTAACGCTTACTGGAACAGGCCATAAAACTAAACCTCGAGGGCGCAGTTCATCGCGACTCCCGCCAGGGGGCGACCCAGAACAGCAACAACATACCCGGCAGCGCCAGCACCGCGCACAACAGGAAGAAGTTGAACCAGCCCACGGACTCCACAATAAATCCAGTACTGGCATTCGCAAAGGTCCGCGGCACGGCGGCCAGTGCCGTAAACAGTGCAAGCTGGGTGGCTGCGTAGGCGCGGCTGGTCTCGCGCGCGATAAACGCGGTGAACGCAGCTGTGCCCAGGCCGACCCCGAGATATTCGAAGCCGATCACCACGGCGAGCAGCCAGAGCAGGGGCCCGGCGGCGGCAAGAAGCGCGAAGCCGAGAATACTGGTCAACTGCACGACACCGAACAGCCACAACGCCCGGTTGATACCCAGGCGAATCATCAGCATGCCACCGGCAAGACCACCGATAATCATCGGCCAGAATGCCGCGTTCTTGGCTACCAGTCCGATCTCGCTCTTGGTGAAGCCAAGCTGCAGGTAGAACGGTGTGGACAGAGCAGTGGCCATGTTATCCCCGAGTTTGTATAGGAACATGAAACACAGCACGAGAAGCAGTGCGCGCCAACCCTTGCGTTCGAGGTACTCTCGGAACGGGGCGACGACAGTCTGACGGAGGCCACCCGCGACGGGAACGCCTGATTCCGGCTCTTCAACAGCCAGCGTCATACCGATGCCGGCCAGCATAAATCCGCCAGTGATCCAGAACACCGCATCCCACGGTAGATGATCCGCAAGGATCAGGGAGAGTGCTCCCGGCACAAAGCCTGCAACACGGTAGGCCGTGATGTGTACTGAGTTACCCAGGCCGAGTTCCGCGTCTGGCAGAATCTCCCGCCGGTAGGCGTCGATGGCCACATCCTGGCTGGCACTGAACAGCGCAGCCGCAAATGCGACCCAGGCAATCACGCCGATATCGCGCTGTGCATCGAACATACCCAGCATACCGATCGAGAGCAGCAGCAGGACCTGTAATGGCAGCAGCCAGCCGCGACGGCGACCCAGCGGGGGAACCCAGCGATCCATGAAGGGCGCCCAGGCAAATTTCCAGGTGTAGGGAATGCCGACCAGGGCAAACAGCCCGATTTCCTTGAGCGAGACGCCGCTGTCTTCCAGATAGGCGGGCAGCAACTGCAGCAACACGTATAGCGGCAGGCCCGATGTGAAGCCGGTGAATACACAGATCAGCATGCGCCGATTGAAGATCTGCTCGCGCCAGTCGCCTCGCGCCGTCAACTGCCCGGTCGGTGCCGGGTTCTCACTCAACCTCGAACCCCATCTCGTGCACGAAGGCGACGTCGGCGGGGTCGAAGATACTCAGGTCGTGCTCGCGGAAACGCCCTGAGGTCGATGGCGGCTTGACGGTCTGGGCGATGTCCTGCAGGTCAGCCTTGCTGATCTGTATCCCGGCAAACTCGCGCAACGCCTCGAGTTCACCTTCCGGATCGGTACACAGGCGGTCGAAACTGAGAAAATGCAGGCGGTCCCCAAGGCGCTGGCGAAAGCCCTGTACCCGCTTGTGTGCTGCCACCCAATAGCGCAGCGCGTTGACCGGTGTGGGCTCACAATCACCCTCGAGCAGGAGATCGCCCCAGAAATACTTGAGCTGGTTCAGGTTCTCGCTAAAGGCCATATCCAGCCCGTTGCGCACCACGTACACGTACTTCATTTGCGGAAAGCAGCGATCCAGTGCCGGCAGCAGAATGTGCGAGTTGGGCTCCTTCCAGCCCCAGTGTTGATGACGACGGTCTATCGTTGGCGAGGCGAGCAGCGAGGCCGCCGACTGCTCGCGCAATTCCCGCGGCAATACCGGGCTGCGCTCGCTTTCACACGCCTCGATCAACATTTGTCGCAACTCGGAAGAGACCTCGACACCGTGACGCATAGCGTTGGCGAAAAGCCAGGCCAGTTTGTCCATCTCGTCGTCGGACTTGAGGAGGATAGCGCGGCGTACGAAAAGCAAGCTGAACCACAGGTTGTCCAGCGATTCGTTGAGTTCGCCGCCAAACACCACGCCCATGCGTCGCAGCAGGGAGACCACCAGGCGCGTGCCGCTGCCGCCCAGACCGCCGATGACCAGCGGTGAGGCGTCCTCGCGTGACACCTTGTAGACCTGTGGCACCTCGCTACTCGACAACACGCTACCAGCAAGAAAACGTGCCGAGTGACGAATCTGGTAGGCGAGGTGATCCTTTTTCTCCTCGACCTGCCGGCTCAACCAATGCAACAGGTGACTGTCGTGCTGGCGGATGTAAGCGGTGATCGCATCGGCATCCTCGCGGGTCAGGTCGATACCGTTCCAGAGATCATCCGGCTGCGGTTCCGGCTCAAGGAAAAGCTTCCCATCGGCACGGCCGAGGTACTGGCGGGCGATCTTGGCGCTCGCTTCGCGGGTCGTCTCGATGATCTCCAACCGCTGCTGCGGAGACAGCACCGACTGACTGGAGTAGTAGGATGTCGAATCCGTATCCTGTTCGGCCGAGTAGCGCATCAGCAATTCGTTGAAACGCGCGTTCTTGGCGCCGTCCTTGTCCAGGTTGTTGACCATGCGCTTGTACTCACCCGCCGCCAGCGACAGCCGCGGGTTCGAGTTGCCGGTGCTCAGCTCGAAGGCATCATCGAGATCCAGGGCGAAAACCCGGTGCATGAAATCGCGGCGGATATCCCCGCGGTAAAACTGCTCCCGTTCGTAGGGGCCAACGATTACTTTGCCGGGACTCAGCGAGTCCGTCCAGGGTGCCAGGATGCGCGGGTAGTCGAAGCGCTCCACCTTCTGGCGGTAGATCAGGTCGATGCGCCGCCGCTGCGGACCCGCCTTGATCTGCTGGTTGTAGCTGGCCATGATGATGTTGTCCTGCCGGCGCAGGTAGATCACCATGTGCACGTCAAACCAGACGGAGAGCTGGGCGCAGAACTTGCGCGCCTTGGCGTCCTCGGCCCAGGCCATCAACTCAGAGGACAGCAGAATGCGAGACTGCTCGCTCTCAGCCAGCTTTGGCGCCCAGTCGTCCACTCGCTTGAACTGCCATTCGCCCTCCAGGAAGCGGGGAATATGCGGCGACAGCAAATGGTGGGCATGGGACTGCGAGCCGAGTTCCGGGTAGCAAATGTCCCTCTGGGCCAACAGCTTGCGGTTGTCCCAGAAAAAATTCTGCAGGGCCGTGGTCCCGGTTTTCCCCATGCCGATATGCAGGTACAGCTTTTTCTTCATCGTCCCTCACTTCCGGCGACACGCTGCAACGGCACCTCGCCATACCCCTCTTCTCCCCGCAGCACCGAGCGATATACCTCGTCGTGGCGTCGCGCCAGTAGCGCGGGGTCGAACTTGCCGGCCGCTGCGGGCACGGCCTCCAGCATCGCGCTGTAGACATCGGGTTGACGTGCGACGGTGGTGATTTGTTCCACCATACCCTCGATATCGACGTCATCTCCGCGCAGCGGCACAACGGCGCCGGCCATACCCGCCTCGCTGTCCAGCATGCGGCGAATTTCCCCGAGGTCGCTGGCCAGGAACGGCCGGCCACTGAGCAGGCATTCGATAATGACCAGCGGGAAGCTCTCGCCGCGAAAGCGCGAGGGCAGGAAGCCCATGTCGGCCAGGGCAAAATAGCCGCGTACGTTTTCCTGGAAACCTTCCAAGTGGATATGCGGCGGCAGTTCAGTGGCCGAAAGGCGGTCGTACTCGAGGCCATCACCAACCAGCACCAGGTGGACATCGCAGCCGGCGGCATCTCGTACTGCATTGACTGCATCAATGGCCTCCTGCCAGCCCTTGTCAGGCAGGCCGCGACTGACCAGGGTGAGCACGAAGGCCGACGCATCGATACCCAGGCTGGCACGCTCTACAGGCTCGAAAGATTCGGGCTCGAGGGCGTTATCGATACGCTCCAAACGCGCCCGTCCGAGCAGCCCATGGCGACCAAGTGCCTCGAGGTTTTTCTCGGCGACGTAGATGATCGCCGAACTGCGCTGTACCAGCCGCGGCAGGATAGGCCGCAGGTCGTATTCGTTGATCGTCTCGTACATTCCGTGCGAGGTCACAACCACCTTGCAGTCGCTGTCCTCCGGCAACACCTCGAAGATCGTGCTGTCCATCCAGGCGTGATGGGAATGTATGACGTCGATCTCGAAATCCGCGACGATTCGCTCCAACTGGGTGAAATCCGAGACCACCCCGATATCCGGCCGCAGGCGGCGACGTACACCCTCCACCCGCGGCTCGCGGGCGCAATCCAGGTAGGTCACGTTATAACCGCTGGCCTTCATGATGTTGGCCAGAGTGATCGGGAAGGTCTCGCCGCCGCCGGAGCAGAATGCATAGGACGCCATCAGCAGATTGGGCTCGCGCGGACCGGCGGCTTCTTCGATGCGGGCCAGGCTGAAACAACGCTCCAGCGCTGCATCGCTGAACTCGCCCCGGGTTTCGCGCCAGTGAACGGCGAGGTTCTCGCGCAGGCGGGCTATCGCGGCGAGGGGAACGTCGTAGTACTTGAGCAGGTGACGGGCGACGACCTCGTGCTCGCAATAGAACTCGTCCTGCGAATAGGAACTGACCGAGGTATTGCTGCCGTGCATACGGTAGTAATTACAGGCCGCCGGCGAGTAGGCCAGCATGCCGCCGCGCAGCAGGTGGAGGTAGAGCACCCAGTCGCCGCAGGTGCGCATACGCCGCCAGTCCGGTTCGTGCAGGATCTCCAGGCGTCGCGGATTGCGCATCAGCGCGGAGCTGACGTTGGGGATAATATTCTTGACCGCAAAAGCCTCGCGCACGATCGCCGGCGCGGTCGCGACGATGCTGTGATTCCAGCGCTGCGGGTCGATGTCGTGCAGGTACTCGTTGATCGACCAGATCTGGCGGTCGCCCTCCCCGTCCATGAAGACCGTGCGTGCATAGGCGATCTGCACCGCCTCGTTCTCGAAGTAAGGGACCAGGGTCTCAAGGAAGTTTTCCGTACACCAGTCATCGCTCTCGGCGATCCAGACGATATCGCCGCGCGCCAGGTTCAGGCCGCGCTCCCACTGGTGGAACACGCCGCCGGAATTCTGTTCATTAACCACCAGGGTCGATTTGTCGGCGAAGCGCGCGTGGTAGTCCCGCAGTATGTCGGCACTGTCGTCGCTGGATGCATCGTCGAGCAAAATGACTTCGAAATTCTGGTAGGTCTGGGAAAAAATCGAATCCAGGCGCAGTTCCAGGTAGGGTGCGTGGTTGTAGTTGGGCACGATGACGCTGATCAACGGTGCAAACTCTTCGCTCGATTCGACCTGCTGGTAGCGCATCGGGGTGAGCAATCCGGCCGATGAGGCGGCGAGCGCCGGATTCGGCGCACTGTGCGCAACCCGGTTCATCAGGCGAAAGAACGGCCGCACCAGCCGGCGAATGCCATAGGCCAGTGCTGGCTGCCGCAGGCTCATACGGTGATAGATGAGGATCGCGCGCAGGCGGAAACGAACCCACTGCGACGCCTGCCACGCGCGTAACTGCTGCAGGCGCAGACTGAGGCTGCGCAGGGGCCGGGTGACACGCCAGGAGGTGGACATCTCCATCTCGCCGATACGGTTGCCCAGATCCTGCACCTCGCCGGTCAGCTGCAACTTGTCCTGCTCGAGGCTACCCGCGCGCTCCAGGAGTTCATGCACCGTGCGCCGGTTTTCCTCGATGACTTTTTCCAGTTCCGCGGCCTGCTCAACCAGCTGCGACTGCAGGGCGGTATTACCCGATTCGAGATCGCGCAGTTGCTGGCGCAAAGGCACAACGACGTCCTGGTGCTCGCGCTGGATACGCTGCGTATTGTCCTGGAGTTCGCTCACCTGGCCGTGCAGGTCCGCGACGCTTTCCTCACTGCGTTGCAACGCGAGCCCGGCGCTGCGGCAGCGGGTGCTCAGGCGGGACAGCGCCGGCACTGACACTGTGTGCAGCGCAGTGCGGGTGTCTGCCCGGCGCCATATAGCCAGGCAGCGCTCCAGCGCTTGTGCCTCGGCAGTGCCGCGCAGCGACTGCGCGGCCTCGAAGAATTCTCCAGCCTGGGGCAAGTCCTGCGCCAGTTCAGCGCGGGCATCGGCATCCGCCGCACTGCGGTACAGTGAAGCATCGACAAATTCATTACAAAAGCGCGCAACCGCATCGTCCCGGGCAGGCAGCTCGAGAAAGTCCGCCAGCGCGCGCAGGGTCGTCTCGCCCTGCTGCACCAGATCCGCGTAGGTGAGGTAATAGGTACGCTGCTCGCCGCCATGCTCAAGTGCCTGGGCGGTCAGCGATAACCACAGCACGGCGCCCTCGGCGAGGGTGCGGCCGAATTCGTAGAAGGTCGGGTTCGCCAACGCCCGGCTGCGCTGCGACAGCGCCACCTCCACCGGGTCGCGCAGGGTATGGATACAGAGAACGTCTTCAGGAAGGTATCCCGCCCTGGAAAACAGGGGCAGCCAGAACGGCAGCAACTGGCAGATACGCGGGTCCTTGATGACCGCTATCGGCGCCCCGCCGTAAATTTCCTGGAACAACTCAAGCGCCTCGTCGCTCCGGGCCTGGAGGTCGGCACCCGCCATGGCCTCAGCCCCGTCGAACAGGGGGTTGTCCCAGCTGCCGCCGAGGTGGTCCAGCAGGCGGTCATTGAAGTCGACGATATCCGGATGTTCGAAGAAGCCCTTGCTGTTCTCGTCGTTAGCGTAATGCTCTCCGAGGCACGCATCGGCACCGAGTCCGACCACTGCGGCCGCGCACAGCGAAGTGCCCGAACGGTGCGCGCCGAGGACGACAATCAACTTTTTGGTGTCGGACATAGTTATCGGAATCGGGCCGGCGGTGAAGACTCGCGAGAAGCCCGCATTATACGCAAACTGCCTAGATTTTCTTTAATAAAGTGGCTGCATAGAGGCCCAACTGACCACTCGTGGTCTGGGCGTAAACACCGCTCGCGCGCAAGGCTCCGATGCGTCCGGGCAAGTGACTGCAGCGAAGTTTTTCGAATTGCTGCAACAACTCGCGGTTGCGCGGAGTGAGCAATTCGATGTTCGCGCGCAACGCAGAAAGGTTGCGTTCGTACCAGCCGGCATTGCGTCCGCGCAGGAAACCACGGTAGCGGCGCAGGCGGGCTCCCAGGCCTCGCGCGTCACCGACGGCGTTGTCGCCATGCTGCCGGTAACTGAGGCAGGGCTGCGGGTCGTAAATCACCTCACCCCCGGCACCGGTGACCAGAAGGTAGGTCCACCAGTCATGACTGACGACATCCACCGGACCCGCCGCCAGCAGGAGTTCGCGCGCCGCGGCATTCATCAGCATGGTGTTGCCACCGCCGATGTTCTGTAGCAGCGCATTGGCAAATGCGGGGGGACGAGAAAACAGCGGGGATTCACCACATACCTCGCCGTGTGAATCGATGGAACGCGTGCGAGCACAATACAGTGCCGGCAGCGACGCAGGGACCGCGGTGAGCCGCTGCAGAGCGCGCGCGAGCTTGTCGGCATCCCACACATCATCCTGGTCGGCATAGGCGAAATAATCGCCGCAAACATCCTGCGCACACAGCAACGAGAGGAAGTTCGCGGCGTGGCCCCTGCCGGGACCGGTACGAACCGGTTTTACCACCGCCGGGCCAGCGGGCGACCACTGCTCGAGAATCGACAGGGTCGCGTCGCTGGAACCGTCGTCGGCTGGATACAATGTCCAGCGCGGGTGAGTCTGGCGAGACAGCGACTCCAGCTGCTCTTGCAGGTAACGGCCGCCGTTAAACGTGCACAGGAGAACTGCGACGTCCGGCGCCGCAGGGCTCACTCCTCAGCCTGCTCCTGATCGGCCGCCGCATCTTCACTTTGCTCTGCGGCTTCGGCAGCATCATTACCGCCCGCGGGCGGCTGGGCATAGGGAGCGAGGATCTCCAGCACTGCAGCGTCATCGACAACCGCCTGATCGGTCAGGTTGTACTTGGTGACATAGTCTTTCAGTGACAGCTTCACGTACTCATCCGCCAGGTCCTGGACGATAGCCGGTTCCACTTCTTCAAAGGTCTTGTAGTAGGCCTCGCGGATGCCATCCAGCCGGATGATATGTACGCCAAACTGGGTTTGCACGGGCTCGGCGAATTCACCGACCTTGCCGATGGTGAACAGGCCTTCGCTGTAGCGCGGAGCAACGCCGATTTCACCGTACTTGATCCAGCGGTTGAACTTGCCTTCTTTTTCTACCGCGCCAGGTTCGTCCGAGTGCTCTTTCACCATCTCGAGGAAATCTGCACCGGCACGCAATTGCTCGAGCACGTCGGCGGCTTCGGCCAGGGCGTCATCCCGGGGAATGCCGGGCGGCGACTTGATCAGGATCTGCGATGAAACACGGTGCTCGGGCACCAGTGCATACTTGTCTTTCTCGGTCTCGTAGCGTTCTTTGGCGAGCTTGGAGAAATCGGGGAGCTCGAGGGTGTCGCGATAGTGGCGCAGGATGAAATTGCGCTTGTAGGCCTCGAGACCCTCCTGGTACTCCATGGCGAGTTCAGGATTCTCGGCCACGATGGGGTCTGCCGTCGCCGCCAGCTTTTTGTTCATCATCACCATGTTCACAAGTTCGAGACGATCACCATCGTCATCGAGGGCGGCTTCACGCATCTGCGGCGACCACTTGCTCACGTGGTAGGCCAGTTCATCGGCGCTCAGGGAAACGCCTTCATCCTCGACAACGACTTGCTGGGCGCTGGCGAAGGCAGGCAGGACAAGAGCGAACAGGATCGGAAAAATAGGGGCTTTAAGCATCGGTACTCTCGGGAATCTCATTTTTCAGGAATAAAAAAGCCGACACCCGGAGGTGTCGGCTTTGATTTTACCCTAGCTAACGAATTAGCTGGAGGATTGTACGCGGCTGTGCTCGACAATACGGCCGTAGTTAGCTTCAGCAAGTTCAGCGAAGTTACGCTGCCATGCGGCGAAGCCAATCAGCGGAGCCGGAGTAGAGGTCGGCGTACAGGTCATCGGGTTCAGCGGGTTGACCAGGTCGTATTCGCAGATGGACTGAACCTTGGATGCAGAAGAAGTTGCAACCAGGCTAGACCAGCCGAATGCGGCGCCGGCAGGCTTGTCAACGATGATCTGTGACGGTGCGTCCAGTACCGGAGAGGTACCCCACTGGATAACGTTAACTTCTTTATCCAGGGCGACGATCTCGATCTCTTCCGGAGGCTGCGGAGAAACAACCAGGTCACCCGGATCGACGGTGATGCCACGCTCTTCACGGTCGTAGACGGTGAAGCCAGCTTCCATCGGGATGTCACGGAAGTCACAACCAGCGGCGTAGGTACACAGCTCAGGAGTGCCAGCTTCGTACAGTGCGATGTACTGGGGCAGGTCCATCATCAGGTACTGACCGGGGATGGTAACAACCCAGTCGGTGTCAACGCTGAAGGTACCGGTGGAGTTCTGGGACCAGTCGTTGATCAGGGCAGCTGCGCCCAGAGTCACACGCAGGGGCTCGTACAGGCCGATGCTGGCGCCGCCACCGATGGGTGAGCCGCCGTCCAGGTTCGGGTGGTCGAAGCCGAGCAGGTCGCCGTCGCGAACACCGCGCTGCTGGTTGGTCATAGCCGGACCGTCCAGGAATTCAGCGATGTGTACAGCGTTGTTGCCGAATTCAATACCGGAGTCGTCGTCCTTGATGAAGTAGGAGACTTTCAGAGACTCAGGAGCCTCTTCCCAGGTGTTGTCGGTCGGAACGCCAGCGACGTTCTGAACAGTGGTGGTGGAGTCAACAACACCGCGGACGGTAGCAGAAACGCCGTCAGCGAAGAAGTTGTCACGCACGCCTGCACAGTCAGCCGGAACGCCAGTAGCGTCGTGCTTGGCAGATACTGCAACAGCTTCGGTCTCGGCGATCGGAGCACCCATGCTCAGGATCTCGATGTAACCGGTCTCAGCGCCTTCACGGAAGATGTTGGGCATCTTGAAGCCGCCAGCGGGGTACGCCGGAGCGGTACAGCTGTTGTCGTTGGAGATGAAGAAGATGTCACCACCAGATTCCTGGATGAAGCCGGTGTACATGTCGTAGGGAGACAGTACAACGTTAAAGTCCAGGGCATCCATTGAGTCTGCGGCGCGACGGAAGCGGATCTTAACCGCTTGGGTGCGACCGGAGGTGTTGATGACGTTTACGCCAGTGGCGTAGCCTTCCATCACAGTGTAGTAGGGAACGATCGCCAGGTCGCCCAGCTGGGTGTTACCCGCCAGGGTCGCTTGCGCGTTCACTACACCTGCGTAGCCGGCAGTTGCAGTTGCTACTGCAGCAGCCAGACCAAGAGGCTTAAAGTTTGCGTTCATAAGGAGACTCCTAATGTCTAGTCTTGTTACAACCGTAAAACACAGATTGCTAGCGCTATTATTGCTAGCTGCAGCTTGCTGTCAACTAAAGCAACGTCTAATTAGTAATGCTATACCACCACTCACCGTCGACGAGAATCCACTTCTCGCGAAGCTCGCGTGGCATCGCACCTAACGCTCTAGCCGCTGCAGTTGTTTGTTTGGCAGGTTTGGACATGACCCTAACCGCCACACTAGCTACAGCCGCATCAGGATCATAATTAATGACTTCCAAACCTGTCAACTCCCAGTTCGCTGTATATGAAAACTTTTTGACATACAGGTGCTTAGGGAAAACTTCTCGAAATGCAGGTGACTCGTATTCGTAGGCCTTCTCCCAGTCGCGGGCGACACGCGCGCGCCAGCGCTCCTGGGCGCGCAACTCGAGTGCCTCGCGAGAGGTGGAACTCGGCTCTCCGGCCGGCGCGGGTGCCTTGCTGCACGCCGCGAGCAGCACGACGAAGCTCATCAAAATAACACGTAACATACTGTTTTTCTTGACCATTTTCATTGAGAGGGCGCGATTATACGCGACCGGCCGCCAGATTGGTATGCCCCGCACGCCGCGCGGCCCGGGATCGAGGCCGCAAACAAAACGCGATCAGGTGCGAAGGGAGGCCTCTAGGGCCCGCTCGCTACCCGGGTATCGCGCCCCGTGGGCGACGGCACCCGCGGGCATGCCTGCTGTGAAAAATACCAAAGTTTACCCCCACATTCCGCCCCCCACTGGGACTGCGGCGAAGTGGTCACCTACTTTGGCGGTTCGATCAGGTCCAGGTTGCGAATACGCGAGCGCATCTCCTGGCTGACCTCGCGCAATTCCTGCGCGTTGTACAGTGCCCGGGGGGTGATAACCACGAGCAATTCCGTGCGGCGCTTGCTCTCGCTGTCTGTGCCGAAAAGGCCGCCGAGCAGGGGAATCTTGTGCAGCCAGGGCAGGCCCTGAGACCCGGTTGACGAGTTTTCCTGGATCAGGCCACCGAGGACCACGGACTGGCCGGAGCGAACCGCCACCCGGCTCTCGATATTGCGCTCGAGGAATGAGGGTTGGGCACTCGCCCCGGTTCCGAAGCTGTCGCCCACATCGGTGACAGACTGTTTCACATCCATCGTCACCAGGCCGCCGGCATTCACGGAAGGAGTCACCTCGAGTTTCACCCCCGTATCGCGATATTCGATCGACTGGATGACCCGCCCGGTATCACTGGCAACATTGGTCACGTTGGACGAGATGATCGGAACCTGCTGGCCGACATGGATCATCGCGGTCTGGTTGTCGAGCACCATCACCGAGGGCGAGGAGATGATATTCAACAGACTTTCCTGGGCCAGCACATTGAGCACCGCGCGGATATCGCCGGCGGACTTCACCACGGAATAGGAAAACCCGGGCAGGATGGAGGACGGGCTGGTCGCCCCATCGATACTGGAGAGAATGCCCTCCCCCGAATAACCGCCATTGATCGAATTGTTGAAGGTCCACTCGAGGCCGTAGCGCAGGCTGTCGGACAGCGTCACCTCCATGATGCTCGCCTCGATGATAATCTGGGTCGCCTCGATATCGAGTTGCTTGAGCGCGCCCTCGATCACGCGGTACTGCATGGGCGAGGCATATATAATGAGGGCGTTGTTTTCGTCGTCCGCAACCACCCGCACATCGGTCGCGGTTTCACTCTCACCGACCATGCCGCCGAGCTGCAGGTTGGAGCTCGAGGCAGTACCTCTTGAGTTTCCACCACCGTTTGCGCTGCTGCCGAAGCTGGAACCGCCGGAACCCAGGGTCTCGGGCGTCAGGCCAGGCGCCACGCCACCGGTATCACCGAGTCCGGAACTGCGGTTGCGCTGCCCGCCGCTACCGCTGTAGATGTTGTTCAGCAGGTCGGCCAGGCGCGCGGCGGTGGTGTTCTGTACCGGATACACATACAGGCGGGAATCGAAGTCGGAATGGTGGGCGTCGTCTAGACGCTCGATCCACTTCTGCACACTCTCCAGATAATGCACCCGCGGTGTGACAATAAGAATACTGTTGAGGCGTTCGACCGGCACGACGCGGATCAGGTCCGCCATGTTGCCCTCGCCATCGGCCCCGCCCATCATTGCGGTCAGCGCGGCGGCGACCTCCTCGACGCTGCTGTTCTCCAGCGGGAACAGACCCACGGACATGCCCTTCAACTGGTCGACGTCGAAGGTGGCGATCATGTCCTGCCAGCCGTCGAGCTGCTCGCGCGTGCCCGCCAGCATCAGCAGGTTGCGGGAGTTGTCGACGCGCACGAAGGCGGATTCCTCGGCGACCGGCCGCAGGATTTCGGCCATGTTGGACGCGCTGATGTAGTTGAGCGGCACGATAATGGTAGAGAATCCGGCGCCGCTGTCATTGGGGTTGGAGACCCGCGGGGCCAGGCGCACACCGTTGTTCTCCCCGGTGACCAGGTAGCGTCCATCCGGGCGCCGCAGCAGGATCGTATTATTGGCCTTGAGCAGCGACTCGAGCACTTCCAGAAGCTGCTCGCGCGGGATGGGCGTGCGCGTGCGCAGGGTGACCTGCCCCTTGATCGGGCTGTCGACCAGGTAATCCAGGTTCAGGATGTCGCCGAGAATCGCGTGGGTCACCTCGTCCAGGGGTGCCTGCTCGAAGTTGAGGCTGACGTCGTCGCCGACGAAGCGCACGGGCTCCTCTTTCGCCGGCATATTCACCAGACGGTCATTCCCGCGATAGACCACGGACTCTCGCTGCTTGCTCTCCTCCTCCTTCGCGGCTGCCAGTTCCGCTGCCGAGGTAGCGAGCACGGGGCCATCATCTGCCGCGGAGCTGCCATCACCGCTCTGATCGGCGGGCGTGGTGGCGCAACTGGAGAGCATCGTTACCAGCAGCACTCCGAACACGATTTGCGAAAATTTCATTCCTGATGGCCTGTTCATATTTTCCGTAGGGCTAGTGCGCACCGCCGGACCCACCCCCGAGCGAGAGGGAATCACTGGTCGCCGCCTTGTTGTTCTTGCCGTTCTTGCCGGCCTTTTTCTGCTGGGTTTTGTGTCCCGCTGCCTGATCCTCTGCGGCATCGTAGTGACTCGATGCCGGTGCGGCGCTCGCGCCCTGCTGTTGGACAGAGACCGGTATGGCAACCTGTTCGAGCAGCAATTCCGCCTGCTTGTCGTTGCCGCTGAACACCGCGCGCTGGGGCTCCACGGTTTCCAGGCGCCAGCCATTGACGGCCTCGCCAACCATCACGCGGTGCTCCTTCCCCTTGCTGGAAAAGATGATACCAGCTGAATCACCGCTGCCGAACACACCGGTCAGCTTGACGCCGTTGAGCTTGCCCAGCTTTTCATCCGCCTTCGGCTTGCGCGAGACCTTCACCGGTTCTGCGACCGCGACCGGCGCCCGGGATTCCCAGAAAAGTGGACGATTGCGAAATTCTGCCCGTTGTTCCTCGTCCAGCACCGAGCCCGCATGCACCGCGCCGACCACCAGCGCGTCGGCTGCGGGGGGGAGCGGCGAGGAGAGGGATGGGACTACCAGCCGGAAAACACCCCAGGCCAGCTGTACCAGTAGCAGCAATGCCAGGACCACCAGTACCAGTTCCACCCGACGCTCACTGCGCAAAGGGTCCGCCACCGAGCGGTAACGCTGCAACAGTGCGCTCACAATACAGACCTCAGGGATAGCAGGCGCAGGGAGACAGTGACTTCCTGCGTTTCCGCATCGCCGCGCTGCCGGCGCTGCCGGGTGGGCCAGGCTGTCAGCGCCTCGACCATCACCAGTGGCTTGAAGTCGGCGAGCGCGACCAGCGCACGGTCGAGACTGGCCATGTCGCCGGACACTGTCAGCCGGATGCCGATGTAATCGAATTTCTCCTCTTCCCGCACCGGCAGGACCTGGCTATCGGAGATCGACAGACCCGCCTCGCTCATCAGCTGGCGCAGGCTGGACTGTAGCGAGGCCGCGGCGGTATTGCGATCCGCGGTGGCGGGATACACCAGCTGGCCGCGCAACTGCTGGGCGTCCCGCGCCAGCGTGGTGAGTTGGTCCTGTACCTGCAGCACACCCTGCATGCGTGCAATCCTCGGCCCCAGGTTATCTATCGCACCTGCAGCTTCGGCGCGCAGGCCCCAGGCCGCGCCCAGCAATTTGCAGTACACAAGAAAGGGGAGCAGAAGCGTCAGGCCGCAAATAATCGCGCTGCGCTGGTGAATTTTGGCCCAGGCGATCATTGCGCGTCACCGGCCCGGGTGATTTTCAGGTGGAACTGCTCCTGCCGGGTTCCGGGCAGGCTGCGTATCGGGCTGCCCGCGGTCACTCCGGCGTAGGCCGGCTGCTTCGCCAGTAATTCCATAACGCTGGCCGCGTCCAGTGCCCTGCCGCGGACGTCCATCGCGCTGCCCTCGATGGACAGGCGCTCGACGTAGACATCGTCGTCCAGCAGGTGAGTCAGGCGGGCCAGTTCCGAATGCGGGTTCGGGTACTCGGCGGAGATCGCGTTCACTGCTTCGATGACAGCATTTGCGCCTCCCAGCGTGGTGCGCAAGCGCAGGGCCTGGGCCGCTTCCTGGCGAGTGGATTCCTCTACCGCGGAGAGTCGCTCCAGCTCCCATTTCTTGAAGCCGGCACCGACCAGCACGGTCACCAGCAACAACAGCGCGGCCGCACCGGCCATGGCCCCGACGCGCAGCAGCCGGCGCCGATAGCGGCCGTGCCGGTCGGACTCGCCGAAGCCAGCCACGACGACCATGCCGCCTTCCGCGGCAACCCAGACTTCCTGGGCGGCAGCGTCGTGGCTGTCGTACTCGCGCGCGATGTAGGTCATCGCGGCGCTTTTCGACACAATCACCAGTTGCACCTGCAACGACTGCTCGTCGCGGTGCGTGACCAGCCAGCCGGTGGCGGTGTCGTCCGCGGCAAAGGGGCTGCTGGCCGCCGCTTCCAGGGCCAGTGCATCGGCGAGGTCGGCTTCGACGGCAACGGGAAAGCGCAGGGTACGCGTCAACGCCAGGTCGTCGGGCAGCAGCACCGCACGCGACTTGGCCGTCACACCCGGTGATGGCACGCCGGCCTGCCAGGTCTGTTCGCCCTCCGGTGTGCGCAGGACTACCGCCTCGTCGAGACGCTTGCGTATGGGAGATTCCTCGGCCCACAGCAGATCGCGCCAGGCTGCGGTGAATTGCCGCCCCAGCTTGCGCGTATCGTAGCCGAACAACTCCCAGTTGTGCCCGGACTCAACCATGCCACGTTCCCAAAATATCGTTATTCCTTCACCACGCGCGGCGCCTCGGTACGCAGGACGTGCCAGGGTAGTGAAGAGCCCACCGCGCCGCCGGTCTGCACCCAGCGACGGCGCAGCCAGAGACGGCCGCCGTATTCCACCAGCGCATCGACCCGGTACACACCACTGCCGCTCGCGGCCGGCGTTGCGCGTTGCGACCTGGCACTGCGACGTTCACGGGCGGTATTGCCCCGGGAGGGGTCCACGGCGTCCAGTACCGGCAGCATCGCCGAGGGGGCACTGTCCCAGTTCATGCCGCCACTGGCCCAGTCGCCGGCGACCACAAAATTGCGCACCCCATCGAGCACGCTGCGGTTCACACCCTCCACCCGCAGGAGATCCTCCAACGAGTAAAATCGAGCCGGTTCACCGGCGTCGCGCCCCTGGTCGCTGCGCGTCGCGCTGCGCCACTTTACCACATTGTTTGCCACGGTTTGCGCCTGTGAGGAGTCCATCCCACCGGCGTGTCGGAACAGTGCCGCGAGCAGTTCCGCGGGCGCCTGGTTGAGGTCGACAAAGCCGTCCGCGGGAATAACCCTGACCAGGACCTCGAGTTCCCCGATGCGCTGCAGCGAATCCATCGCGGGCGGCGTATCGCCCGCCCGGGTAGCGCGCGACTGCCGCGCAGCCATGGTCAGGTTGATCGCGCCATCCCCCGCGGCGACGACCTTGGCCCGGGCGACATGTAGGCCTGTGGTACCGCTCTCCACCCGCGCCAGGGCGACGATGCCGCCGACCACAAGGCTCATGGCGGCGATAAACCAGACCACCACGACCATGGCGACACCCCGCTGCCGCGCCTTCATCGCTGCACCTGCATGACGAGGTCCGGCCAGTACCGGCCGTCGGCCTTCAGGCGCACCATGACCAGGGCCGGGGCAATGCTGGAATCCGGCCACTTGTCGGTCCAGTCCTCCCGGTAATCAGGACGCAGCGCGACGGCGAATTCTTCCAGGTTGTCGACCAGGGGCCGGGACGGCGCGTCCTTCCACTTGTCGGGGTTTTCCTCCACCCGGTCCGGGGGCAACCAGCGCAGCATGAGTTCATCACCCTCGCGGCCGACGCGCACGACATAGCTGCCGCCGTAGCTCTCGCCGAACAGCAGGTGGGTTTTCCACTCCAGCGCGCCGTCGTCGAGATTGAAAAAAGTAGTCTCGGAACTGGCGCCGCCCAGCGACAGGCCGCCGGTATCGCTGCCGATGACCGCGGACTCCATCAGGTCGCGCAGGAAACTGCTGACCGTGCGTACCTCGTCGACCCGGCCGGTCACCCGCTCCAGTGCCACCTGGGTATTGCCGAGGGTGCGCATACCCGCGACCACCGCAACCATGACCAGCGACAGGACGGCCAGCGAGACCACCACCTCGATGAGCGTGAAGCCGGAACTGCTGCTAGCGCTGCGCATCGTGATACGCCTCAACCACGGAGTTGAGCACGATCTCGCGGCGCTTGTCGCCGTCGAACCAGGCGACGCCCACCTCGATGTCCTGCAGCGGCAGTTCGCTATCGCCCGCTTTGCCCAGCGCCCGGGATTCGACCCGCCATTGGTAGCCGCTGCTGGTTTCACCACTGGCATTGACCCCGCTACGCGGTACCCGGCTGTTCTCGGCGAGCAGCGAACGCGCCAGTTCCACACCGTAGGCGTAGCGCTCGGAAGTACGCACGTTGCGCGTGGCGCTGCTGGCCGCCTGGTACAACGCACCCAGGGCGAGACCGAGAATGGCGATAGCCACCAGCATCTCGAGCAACGAGAAGCCACGCTGCCCGCGGCGCCGGGAACTTTCAGCGCGCATCCACGGCTTCCTGCTTGACCCCGCCCATCAGCCAGTCGACGGTGATGTGCACACCGCGGCCGGTGGGCGATACGATCTCAAGATCACCGCCGGTGGAACTGCCCTCCGGATAGAAGCGAATCACGCCGAGGTTCTGGCGATTCATCTCGCTGGCGGTGGAAACAGACAGTTGGAATCCCTCGGGCAATTGCCGGGTCTTGTCGTTGAGCGTGATCTGCAAGGCCTCGGTATCCAGTTCGACATCCTGCGGCTTACCCGAATCCAGGGCCTTGCGCCGCGCCTCGTGCAACAGGCCGAGCACACCGCGCACCGACTGGTTGTACTGCATCGACTGGTAGAGTTTGCGCGAACCCGGCACGGTCACCGCGATCAGCAGCCCGGCAATCGCCATGGCGATCACCAGTTCAACCAGGGTGAAACCGCGTGCGGGGGAGCCAGGCAGTTGTCGAACCGGGCGGATCATGATCGGCAGCCGCGCGGCTGGCGAGCGTTACTCGTCCCAGTTGCCGACGTCGGCATCTTCGCCGTCGCCGCCCGGGGAGTTGTCGCCGCCATAGGTGAAGATATCCACCTCGCCGCGCTCGCCGGGGTACTTGTAGTGGTACTCGTTACCCCAGGGATCCTTGGGCACGGATTTCTTCAGGTAGGGACCATTCCAGCCGGCCGCATCCGCCGGCTTTGCCTGCAGTGCATCCAGGCCGGCCTGGGTCGGTGGGTAATGACCCACATCGAGTTTGTACATCTCCAGCGCAGCCTCGAGGTCGCTGATCTGGATGCCCGCGGTCTTGCTCTTGGCGCCGCCGAGTTGCTTGAACACCGCCGGCCCGACCAGCCCCGCGAGCAGGCCGAGAATGACCACCACGACCATCAGTTCGATCAGGGTAAATCCGGCGCTGCGTCCTGGGATATTGCGGGAGCTGTGTCGATGATTGAGTCGATTCATGCGTTCGTTTGCCATGCTTGTATTCCTGTCCGGGCCTTGGTCACCCGTGTTGTTTGCCAACCCGTGTCGCAGTCGGCGACACCGGGTCTCGCGATCAGACCACCAGTGTATTGACGGAAAATATGCCCGCGATAATACCGATAATTATGACGGCGATGACTACACCGAGGGTGAGGATCATGGCCGGTTCCAACAACGTCAGTCCGCGCTTGATGCCGGAGCTGACATGCTGGTCGAAGACCTGGGCCAGTTCCAGCAGCATGCCGTCCAGGCTCCCCGATTCCTCGCCCACGCGCACCATCTGCACCACCATGGGCGTGAACATGCCGGTCTCTTCGAGCGCAAACGACATGCGTTTGCCCGACTTTACCGCCGCCGGCAGGGCTTGCAGCGAGTCGCGCAGGATGCGGTTGTCCACAGTTTCGATGGCGATGGAAATCGCTTTCAACAGTGACACACCGCTTTGCAGCAGAGTTCCCGAAGTGCGCGCGAATTTTGCCACTTCGAACTCGAAGACGATAGCGCCGAAGAAGGGCAGCCCCAGCAACCAGCGATCGCGCGCCGCCCGCCCCTGCTCCGTGGCCAGCCAGTTGCGCCCGAACCAGCCGGCGGCGACCAGCAGGACCAACATCAACAGCCCCCAGGATTTGACGAACTCCGCCAGGTTGAGAATCCCGCGGGTGAGCAGCGGCAGCGCGTCGCCCATATCGTCGAACAGTTCCTGGAATTGCGGCACCACGAACAGCAGCATCATGACGATCGCACCGGTGGCAACCACCGCGAGTATCGCCGGGTAAATCATCGCCGAGACGACACTCTCGCGGTTGGCCCGCGCGCTCTCCAGGTGTTCGACCAGGCGATCCAGCACCGCGGAGAGATTGCCGCTGGCCTCGCCGGAGCGCACCATGCTCACGTAAAAACTGCCGAACACACGCTCGTGTTGCGCCATGGCCTCGGACAGCGGCTTGCCGCCCTTGACCGCCGCGAGCAGGTCGCTCAACACGGCGTGCAGCGCCGGTTGCGCCG
Source organism: Mangrovimicrobium sediminis (assembly GCF_004745945.1). GTDB lineage: Bacteria > Pseudomonadota > Gammaproteobacteria > Pseudomonadales > Halieaceae > Mangrovimicrobium > Mangrovimicrobium sediminis. Next base: position 312,108 of record NZ_SRLE01000006.1, read on the forward strand.
CCATTTCAATCAGTACTTTGAGCGCGCGGTCCAGCGGCAGCCCTGCGCGCAACAGTACTGCCAGTTCAGAGGTCACCGCCAGTACGTCCTTGCGGTCCGGCGGCTTGCCGGAGGTCTTGCGTGGCGCGGCGCTGGCGCCGGGCTCGAGCTTGAGCAGGGTCAGGCCCTGGGCGCGCAACTGGCGCGAGGCGAGTTCCTGGCCCTCGGCCTCGATCACGCCCTCTACGGACTTGCCGTCACGGCGGACAGCGCGATAGGAAAAACTGGCCATGGATCAGGCGGACACCGGTTGTTCGAGATCCACTTCCACGCCCGCGGGTGGGGATGCGGCGTCCGCCTCGTTCTGGTCCTGGGTCACGCGCAGCACTTCTTCGAGCGAGGTGCGGCCGGCGGCGACCTTGCGCAGGCCGTCCTCGTACAGGGTAATCATGCCGGCGCGGCGGGCCGCCGAGTGCAGGTCGGTGGCGTCCGCCCCGGACATGATCTCGCGGTGTATGGCGTCATCCAGGGCGAACAGTTCGTGAATGGCGCTGCGCCCCCGGTAACCGGTATGCATGCAGTGCTCGCAGCCGGCGGCCTGGTAGATGGTGTTGTGACCGGTGGGCATGAAGGGCGCCAGGCCGGCGTGGCGAATGGCCTCGTCGCTCAGTTGCACGGGCTCGCGGCACTCGTTACACAGGTTGCGCACCAGGCGCTGGGCGAGCACGCCGTTAACGGAGGACGTAATCAGGTAGCGCTCGACCCCCATGTCCTCGAGGCGGGTAATCGCACCCGCCGCGGTGTTGGTGTGCAGGGTGGAGAGCACCAGGTGGCCGGTGAGCGCGGACTGCACGCCGATCTGCGCGGTCTCGGTATCGCGCATCTCGCCGATCATGATGATATCCGGGTCCTGGCGCAGGATGGCGCGCAGGGCGCGGGCGAAGGTCAGGTCGATCTGCGCCTGCACCTGGATCTGGTTCACCCCCTGTAACTGGTATTCCACCGGATCCTCGACGGTGATGATCTTCAGGTGATCGGAATCCAGCGAGGCCAGCGAGGCATACAGGGTGGTGGTTTTGCCGGAGCCGGTGGGCCCGGTCAGCAGCAATACGCCGTGGGGGCGCGCCAGCAGTTCGCGGTAGCGCGACAGGGTATCCTCGCTGAAACCCATGTCGGTGAGGCTGAGGCGAATGCTCTCGCGATCGAGCACACGCATCACGATGCTCTCGCCGTGCACCGTGGGGATGGTCGATACACGCAGGTCCAGCTCATGCCCCTTGACCCGGGTCATGATACGACCGTCCTGTGGCAGGCGCTGTTCCGCGATATTCATGTTGGAAAGCAGCTTGATACGCGAGGCGATCGCGGCGCGCAGACCCGGCGGTGGTGCGTCGGGGTATTCCTGCAGAACGCCGTCTACCCGGTAGCGCAGCTGCAGGCCGTCCTCGAAGGGTTCTATATGAATATCCGAGGCGCCCATGTCGAGGGCGCGGTGGATGATCTGGTTGACCAGCCGAATGACCGGCGCCTCGCTCGCCAGATCGCGCAGGTGTTCGATGAACTCGTCGTCGGTCTGCCCAGCGAACTGGTCGTGGAGTTCGTCCTCCCCCTCTTCTGCTTCATCGAGGTTGTGGCCCTGCAGCGCCCGGCTGATGTCGGACTCCAGGCCGAGGTGGATGCTGACCGGCCGGTCCAGGGCCATACGCAGCGCCTTACCCAGGAACGGGTCCTGGGGGACTGCGGCGGCGAAGCGCACGCCCTGTTCATCGCTGGACAGCGGAACGACGGTATTGCTGAAGAGAAAGTCGCGGGCGAGGCCATCGAGTTGGACCGGTTCTTCCGGGTAGTCGCTGGCGGCGCACAGGGGCATGTCGAGCTGGGCGGAGAGCACCTGGGCGAAATCCAGTTCGGAAACGAGTCCGAGCTTGACCAGGACCTGGCCGAACATGTCGCCCATCTCGCTCTGGGCGAGCAGGGTACGCTCCACGTCGCGCTCGGAAATTTTGCCCTGCTCTACCAGCAGCTCGCCGATTTTTTTCATGTTCTACCCGGGCCACTTGCCCTTCGCTGGCCGTGCCCGCCTGCCCCGATGGTTGTTTGCACAGGTGAGGACCGGTGCCGAAAACGGCGCCATTGTAGCACAGCGCCCCGCGGATGATGCCGCCTGAGACCGGCTATTCCCCGCGCAGTTCCCAGGTATCGTCTTCTTTGTAAAGAACGGCGCGCCGCTCCCGGTGCAGCTTGATCAGGTGCGCTGTCAGCGACAGGCTGGCGATCTTGTGCAGGCCGCTGTGCACATCGTCGTAAACGACTGTCACCAGTTCCCGTACCGTGCAGCGGCCAGTGCTCAGCAGGCCCGAGACGACCTTTTCCTCGCGCATCAGGCGGTGCCGGACCAGGCCCGCGACGATGGCGCCGGCGTCATCCATGGTGTCGCCGTGGCCGGGAGCGATGCAATCGATGGGGTAGTCGAGCAAGCGCTGCAGCGAGTGGATATAGGCCTGCATGTCGCCGCTGGGAGGAATGATCACCACGGTCGAGCCATTCATGATGTGGTCGCCGGCAAACAGCAGGCGCTCCTCTTCCAGCAGGAAACAGTAGTGGTTGGCGACGTGCCCCGGCGTGTGCAGCGCGCGCAGGGTGAATTCGTGGGTTTCCAGCGCCAGGTCATGCTGCAGGGCGATGTCCGGGCGGAAACTCTCGTCCTGGGCGATGTTGTCCTCGGGCAGCGCGCCCCACACCTCGGCGCCGGAAGCCTCGGCGAGCGCCTGCCAGGCGGGCGAGTGGTCGCGGTGGGTGTGCGTGCAGACAATCCAGCGAATGCGCCCGGCAGCGGCTTCGAGGATGGCCTCGATGTGTGAATCGATGGCCGGTCCCGGGTCGAGTACGGCGACCGCCTCTCTGCCGAGCAGGTAGGTGTTAGTCCCGGCGCCGGTCATCACCCCCGGATTGGGGGCGACGATGCGCCGTACGCGTGGCGAGAGCGCGGCGACGGCACCGGGTTCCAGCACGGCTAGACCAGGTTGGCGATGGGCACTACCGGGTCGACGTCCGCGTCGTAGTCCACGCCATCGACCTCGAAGCCGAACAACTGCAGGAATTCGTGCCGGTAACCTTCAAAGTCGGATAGTTCACGCAGCGTCTCGGTGTTGATGTCCTGCCACAGGTCGGCCACCGCGGCCTGGACTTCGGGGTCGAGTTCCTTGCGGTCGGCGCGCAGTCGGCCCTCCTCGTCGAGGAACGGTTGCGCGCTGTACAGGGAATCGCGGAACAGGCCGTCGACCTGTTCGATGCAGCCTTCGTGAACACCGCGCTCCTTCATCACCTTGAACAGCAACGCCAGGTAAATGGGCATGGCCGGGATGGCGGCGCTGGCCTGGGTGACCACGGCCTTGAGCACCGATACCCGGGCGTCGCCGCCATTGGGTGCCAGGCGCGCGCGGATATCGACGACGCGACGATCCAGGTCCTTCTTCGCGGCGCCGATAGTGCCGTGCCAGTAGATGTCCCAGGTGAGCTTCTCGCCGATATAGGTGTATGCCGTGGTCTTGGCACCGGGCGCCAGTACGCCGGCCTCATCCAATGCCTCGATCCACATCTGCCAGTCCTCGCCGCCCATCACGGCGACGGTGTTGTCGATCTCTTCCTGGGTCGCGGCCTCGATGTGGAAATCCTGGACTTCCTCTTTGTCCGTGTTCACGCCTTTCTGCACGGTATCGTTGCCGATGGGCTTGAGCGTGGAGTTGTGCACGACACCGGTCACCGGGTGCTGGCGACGCGGCGCCGCCAGGCTGTACACGACGAGGTCGACCTGGCCGAGGTCGGCCTTGATAGTCTCGATGGTCTTTTCCTTGATCTCGGCTGAAAACGCGTCGCCGTTGATGCTCTTCGCGTACAGACCCTCGCCCTCGGCGAACTTGTGGAACGCGGCGGAGTTGTACCAGCCCGCGGTACCCGGCTTTTTCTCAGTACCCTCTTTCTCGAAGAAAATGCCCAGCGTGGCCGCGCCGGCGCCGAAAGCGGCGCTGATGCGCGAGGCCAGCCCGTAGCCGGTTGATGCGCCGATGACCAGCACGCGCCTGGGGCCGTCGGCAATCGGGCCCTGCGCCTTCACGTAGTCGATCTGGCGCTTGACGTTGGCCTCGCAACCCACGGGGTGGGTTGTGGTGCAAAGAAAACCGCGAACGCGGGGCTTGATGATCATAGACGCTGCTTCCTGCTGTATTGACCGGTGCTTGTTGGCTTTATGAAGGCGCGTGGCGACCGCGCGGGCTGCAGTTTAGCACAGGCCCGGGCCGCGGATAACGCTGCTCAGGTACCGGCGTAATCGGCCTTGTTGGTGATCCAGAGTGTCTGGTAAGGCTGCAGTTCCAGCACCTCTTCCCGGCTCTGGAACTGGGTGCCGCTGACCAGGTCGACCCACTCGTCGGTGCCGATCAGGTTGATGTCGCACAGCGACAGGGGCAGCATCTCCGCGCTCACGTTGGTGATACAGAAGATGCTCTGCCGGCGGTCGATGCTCTGGCGCCAGAAACCGCAGATATTGTCGCCAAGGTGCAGAGTAAACTGCGTGGCGTTGGGGTGGAATGCCGCCTGGCGACCGCGAATGGAGAGCAGTTCCTTGATGCGCGAGAACACCTGGGCGTGGGTGGTGTCCTCGCGGTTGAGCAGGGCCTCCAGTTCGTCGTACTGCCACTGGTGCCGGTTGATACTGCGATAGGCGCCGGTGTTCTGCACCCGCTGGTAGTCGTTGCGCGTTCCCACCAGGCTGTGGATGTAAATGCCGGGAATACCCTCCAGGCCGAGCATGATGGCGTGGGCGCACACGAAGCGCTCGATACCCCAGGTATCCGGCCCCGCGGTGGTCCCCTGCAGGGCATCGAACAGGGAAATATTGATCTCGTAAGGTTTGTTCTGGCCGTCCTCCAGCGCGCGGTAGGAGACGTGCCCGCCAAAGTGCAGCATGGTCTCGACCATGAGGTCGAGTTCCTCATCGGAAAGCAATCCCTCAGCAGGACGCAGGCCGATGCCATCGTGGGAGGCGATAAAGTTGAAATAGGTCGTGCCGTTCTGCGCCGGCGGCATGCTCATCAGCCAGGTCTTGAAATGCCGCACGTTCCCGGTAATCAGCGTATTCACCAGCAACGGCGGCAGCGAGAAATTGTAGATCGCGTGCGCCTCGTTGGCGTTGCCGAAATAGGACAGGTTTTCCCGGTTGGGAATGTTGGTCTCGGTAATCAGCAAAGAGCCGGGGTTGGCGTGCTCGACCAGGGTGCGCATCAGGCGCACGACCTCGTGGGTCTCGTCGAGGTTCAGGCAGTTGGTGCCGGGAATCTTCCACAGGAAGGCGACGGCATCCAGGCGGAAGATACGCACGCCGTTGTCCAGGTACTGGCGCACGATGGAGACAAACTGGCGCAGCACGTCCGGGTTGCGGAAATCGAGGTCCACCTGGTCGTGGCTGAAAGTACACCAGACGTGCTTGGTGCCTTCGCTGGTTTCCACCTCGCGCAGCAGCGGCGAGGTGCGTGGGCGCACCACCGCACGCAGGTCATCGTCGGGCGACGCGGTAAAAAAGTAATCCTTGCCGGGGTCCTGTCCGCGCAGGAAGTTCTCGAACCACAGGCTGCGGCTGGAGCAGTGGTTGATGACCAGGTCCGCCATCAGGTCATAGCTGCTGGCGATGGCCTGGATATCGCCCCAGTCGCCGAGGAATTCGTTGACGCTGGAATAGTCGAGCACGGCGAATCCGTCGTCCGAACTCCAGGGATAGAACGGCAGGATGTGAATGCCGGAAATCATTCCCTCTGTATGCGAGTCGAAGAAGGTCTTGAGCGTGACCAGCGGCTTTTCGTCCTCGCGCAGCAGCGTATCGCCGTAGGTGATGACGATGGAGTCGCGCTGCGTCCAGTAGTTGACGTGGGATTCGGGCGTACAGTCCGCCTCATCAAGACGCATCACCTGGATCAACTCGCGGGCGAGGTCCTCGGGCGTTACCTGCAGGGGCGTATCACGATAAATCGTCTCCAGGTGCATGCGCACCCGGTCCAGCAACTGGACGGTGCTCTCAGTTCGCCGCAGCATAGCTCCCTCCGGATCGACTGAATTCTTCGTGGTCTTCCTCCACCGCGTCGCGCAATTGCGTCAGTACGTCAGGTTTCGCACTGATCACGCGGCTCCAACTGGGAATGAACGGGCGTTCCATGGGCCGGGCGAGAAACGCCTCGCCCGCCTTCATGATATTTTCGGCAAACAATTCCACCGCCTGCTCTTCATTGTGGATATCCAGTGTCAGGCCGTTCATGACCGCATCGTTGTGATAGGTCTCGACGAAATCCAGGGCAATCCGGTAGTAGGTGGCCTTGAGCGAGCGGAAGGTCTCGGAGTTGAAGGTGATGCCACGGGTAGCGAGTTTGCGGAACAGCGCCTTGGCGATGTCGATGGACATTTTCGACAGACCGCCCTGGTCGTTCTCCGCCGAGAGATCCTGGTGCTTGTGGTCGTAGACATCGGCGATGTCGGCCTGGCACAGGCGGTTGTTGGCGAAATTGCGATACATCTCGGAGAGCACACCGATCTCCAGGCCCCAGTCGCTGGGAATGCGGATATCGTTGAGCACGTCGCGGCGAAAGGAGAACTCGCCCGCCAGCGGGTAGCGGAAGCTGTCCATGTACTCGATGTATTCCATCTCACCGAGGACCTTCTTCAATGCGCGCAGCAGCGGCGTGACCAGCAGGCGGCTGACGCGGCCGTTGATCTTGCCGTCGGCGACGCGGGCGTAGTAGCCCTTGCAGAACTCGTAGTTGAAACGCGGGTGGGCGACCGGGTAGATCAGACGCGCGAGCATGGAGCGCTTGTAGGTGACGATGTCGCAATCGTGCAGGGCAACTGATTCCGTGCGTCCGGAGGCGAGCACGTAGCCCATGCAGTACCAGACGTTGCGCCCCTTGCCCATCTCGCGCGGCGCCAGGTCCTGGTCGCGCAGTTGCTGGTCGAGGGCGCGCAGCCGCGGGCCGTCGTTCCACAGCACGCGGTGGCGCTGGGGCAGGCGCGAGAAAAAAGACAGGGCGCTGCGGTATTGCTGTTCGTCGGCGCGGTCCAGGCCGATGACAATCTCGGAAAGGTATTGCGCGGGCGCCAGTTCATCGAGAATGGCAGGCAGGGCGTCGCCCTCGAGTTCGGAATACAGCGACGGCAGGATAAGCCCCATGGGGCGCTCCTGCGAAAACTCCATCAGTTCCCGCTCGAGGTCCTGCAGGGATCGATTGGCCAGGTTGTGCAGGGTTGTGATTATGCCGTTCTGGTAGAAATCGCCCATGGTGTCGTCCTCAAACTGTTATGCCGGCACCGCTGATCGAGGCGAGCCACTTGGCCACGCCCTCGCTCCACCCCGCGGGGCCAAAGCCAGTGCTGTAGATTATGTCATGCTGGCGCGACAGCTGGGGAAATTCGTGGACCGGCGAGCGGATCACCAGCGCGGTCTCGGTGGCCTCCAGCATGGCGACGTCGTTGCCGCTGTCGCCGATGCCAAGGTCGCGGATGGGGTGCGGCGCGCCTGCACTGGCGTAGGCCTCGCGCAACCAGGCCAGTGCCCTGCCCTTGTCACAGTCGCCGGCAAGTGTCAGGAAGCGCCCGCCCTGCAGCGGGTTGGCGCCGTGCTCGCGCAACTCCTCCAGGAAACGCACCTTGCGCACGGGCTCGCCCAGCCATTGCGTCGGTTCGCTGTACTCGCGCTGGTTGGCGAGGTGCGCGGCCTCCGGCGTCAGGCCGGTCATCGCGACGATCTCCTCGTCGCTGGCGTGGGCAAAACAGGTGAACTCGCCAGCAAAATCGTGGCGCAGAGTCCCGAGCAGGCCCAGCCAGTGTGAGCGCGGCACGCTGAACTCGCGCACCCAGTAACCGTCGCGCTCGATCACGCCCTCCGGCGCACGCGGGAAATAGCCCTGCGGAATGAATACGGCGGCGCCGTTCTCGACGATGAACGGGTGGCAGTTATCGAGTTCGCTGCGCAGTACCTCGAGTTCCGCTCGGGTCTTGCTGGTGGCCGGGATCACCGGGATGCCCGCCTGCTCCAGTTGCGCCAGCAGTGGCGCCGCGGCTGACCAGGAATAATCGTGGTGATCGAGGAGTGAACCGTCCATGTCGGTAAAAACGAGCGGACTGCCGGAAATCATTGTAAAGCTGCCTCCGTTGACGCGAGATAATTTCGTATGCGGCGCTGCTCGTCGAGCGTGAACAGGTGGTTAACCTTCGCGGGCAGTTCCGCAAGGCAGTGCTCGGTGAGACGCTGGTAGAACTGGATGAAACGCGCCACTTCGGCGGGCGTCATCACCCCCGCACCGGCACGGCGTGCAGCGAGCTTCTGCTCCTGCTCCAGGCGCCAGCGGTACACACAATCGAAGGATGGCGCGCGCAGCATCAGCCACTCATCCACCAGCGCATAGACCGCGGGAAAGCGTTCGGCCAGGACGCGGTTGACGTAGCCGCGCCAGCGACCGTCGGGGTCCTCGTCCGCCTCCAGTTCGTTCACTGGCTCGCGCATCGCGGCTTCATCCTGGGCCACCGCACCGACACACCAGCCCTCGAACAGCACGATATCTACCGGCTCCGCCTGGGCATCCCAGGCGGACTCGGGGCAACGGTCGTCCTCGGCCTTGTCGAAGCGGGGAATACGCGTGGGCTCGCCCGCCAGCAAGTTGCCCAGGGTGGATTGCATCAGGGACATGTTGTGGGTGCCTGGCACGCCGCGCGTGCGCAACAGCGGGTGAACGTCCTGGGCCAGGTGCTGGCGTTCGGCCAGGGTCAGGTAGAAGTCATCGAGGGAGACCGCAATACAGCGTTTGCCGTACTGGTTGCGAAACAGGGCCTGCAGGTAGTCGCACAGGGTGGATTTGCCCGAACCCTGGCTGCCGTTGACCGCGAGCAGCCACGGACGCCCCGCCTCATTCTGGTGCTCAGCGACCACGGCCGCGACCGGATCGAACCATTTTTGTGCGCTTTCGAGGTAGGCCGGCACCAGGTGATGCGCCTCAAGGAACCCCGAGCGCCAATCAGGCAGTTGCTCTGCCATGCCTTGCCCGCACTCTCGTTATCATCCTGGACAGACATTAGCAGATTCCATGCCAAAGGCAGCAGGTTCCACGCCGAAGGCACCAAAATGGTGACGAGCTAGAGGATGATGCTGCGAATGTCCCCCAGCAGTGCCACCAACTGGGTCATGAAACGCCCGGCATCGCCGCCGTTGACCACGCGGTGGTCATAGGACAGGGCCAGCGGCAGCAGCTGCCGCGGCACGAAGGCCTCGCCGTCCCACACCGGCGCCATGCGCGCACGCGACACGCCGAGAATGCCGACCTCCGGGGTGTTGATGATCGGCGAGAACCCAGTGCCGCCGATGGCGCCCAGACTGGAGATCGTGAAACAGCCGCCCTGCATCTGCGCCGCGGTCAGCTTGCGCTCGCGCGCCTTGCCCGCCAGTTCCAGTACCTCCTCCGCCAGTTCCCAGATGCCCTTCTTGTCGACATCGAGAATCACCGGCACCAACAGGCCGGCGGGGGTATCGACCGCCATGCCGATGTGGATGTACTGCTTGTACACCAGCGAGTCGCCGCCATCGGCCAGCGAACTGCGGAATTTCGGGTTGTCGCGCAGCGCCACGGCGCAGGCCTTGAGCATGAACGGCAGTGGCGTGAGTCGTGTGCCGCGTTTTTCCGCCTCGGCTTTGAGGCCAGCGCGAAACGCCTCAAGGTCGGTGATATCCGCATCGTCGTACTGGGTGACGTGGGGCACGTTGAGCCAGCTGCGCTGCATGTTGGCGGCGGTCAGCTTGTCGAGCTTGGAGCGCTGGGTGACTTCCACCTCGCCGAAGGCGGAGAAATCCACTTCCGGGATTGCCGGGATGCCAGCTCCCGACGCGGGCGCAGCCGGGGCTGCGCTGCGCAGGCGCTCGCGGGTGAAATTTTGCAGGTCTTCCTTGACGATGCGCCCGCGCGGCCCGCTGCCGCTGACCTCACCCAGGTCGATACCAAACTCGCGCGCCAGCTTGCGCACCGCGGGACCGGCGTACACCGCCGACCCGGGAGAATGCTCCGCTGCAGGCGACGCTGTAGGCACCTGTGCCTGTGCTTGCGCCTTTTCCTGCGCGGGTGCGGGCGTTTCAGACTTCGGCGCCTTCGGCTCGGCGGGGTTCTCACTGGCCGGCGCTTCGGCGGCCGCTGGGGCATCGCCTTCCGAACGCAGCACCATCAGTTCGTCGCCCTGGCGCACACTGCGCCCTTCGCTCACGCGTATTTCCAGCACCTCGCCGGCAAACGGCGCAGGCACTTCCATGGAAGCCTTGTCGGACTCCAGCACCACCAGCGAGTCACCCTCGGCGACGCTGTCGCCCACGGCAACGCACACCTCAACCAGGTCCACCGCGTCGTCCGTGCCGATATCCGGCACCGGCACCACGCGCTCGGTGCTCGCGCCGCCACTGGCCGCTCTCTTCGGGGCTGGCGCCTCCGCCGCTTTTTCCGGTTCGGCTTTTTGCTGTTGCGGTTCCGCCGGCTTCGACGCCGCGGCGTCCTGCGCAGGTTCGGGTTCAGCGCTGGATGCCGCCTCCGCCGAGCTGCTGATCACCGCCACGGTCGCACCTTCGGCGAGCTGCTGGCCTTCGCTGACCAGCAGTTCCACGACTTCGCCGGCCACCGTCGAGGGAATCTCCATGGAGGCCTTGTCCGACTCCATGACGATGAGTCCCTGGTCAACCGTAACCTGGTCGCCCACCTGCACCAGCACCTCGATGACCTCAGCCTCACCGCCGCCGATGTCCGGGACTGTCACCTGTTCTCTAGCCACTGTCAGTCCCCCGTCGTCACGCGGTCAAAGGATCGGCCTTGTCAGCCGGGATGCCGAGTTCGCGCAGCGCCGCTGCGACCCGCTCGGCCTCGATCTGGCCGTCGTCGGCCAGGGACTTCAGGGCGGCCAGCACGATGAACTCGCGGCTCACCTCGAAAAACTCCCGCAACTTGGCGCGCGTATCCGAACGGCCGTAGCCGTCTGTGCCCAGCACCGTGTAGCGGCCGGGGATGAACTCGCGCAGCTGGTCGGTGTAGGACTTGATGTAATCCGTCGCCGCGATGAACGGCCCGCGCTCGTCCTGCAGCTGCTCGGTGAGGTAGGGAACCCGCGGCTCCTCCTCCGGGTGTAGCATGTTCCAGCGCAACACACCCTTGGCCTCGCGTTGCAGCTCGTTGGCGGAAGTCAGGCTCCAGACGTCCGCGGCCACGTGGAACTTCGACTCCAGCATTTCGGCCGCGGCTTCCACCTCGCGCAGGATCGAACCGGAGCCCATCAACTGCACTTTCAGCGGGTGTTTTGCGTCGCTCTGGCGCAGCCGGTAGATACCGCGAACGATGCCCTCTTCCGCACCCTCGGGCATCTCCGGGTGGTAGTAGTTCTCGTTCATCGTAGTGATGTAATAGAACTTGTTCTCCCCCTCCGCATACATGCGGCGCAACCCGTCCTGGATGATCACCGCCAGCTCGTAGCCGTAGGTCGGGTCGTAGCTCACGCAGTTGGGGATGGTGCTGGCCAGCAGGTGGCTGTGGCCGTCCTGGTGCTGCAGGCCCTCGCCGTTGAGCGTGGTGCGCCCGGAGGTGGCGCCGATCAGGAAGCCCCGCGCCTGGCAGTCGCCCGCCGCCCAGGCCAGGTCGCCGATGCGCTGGAAACCAAACATCGAGTAGAAGATGTAGAACGGCACCATCGCGTAGTTCGAGGTGCTGTAGGAGGTGGCCGCGGCCAGCCAGGCGGAGAATGCGCCGGCCTCGTTGATGCCCTCCTCCAGGATCTGGCCCTTGATGTCCTCCTTGTAGAACATGATCTGGCCGGCGTCGTGCGGGGTGTAGCGCTGGCCCACCGACGAGTAGATGCCGAGCTGGCGGAACATGCCCTCCATGCCGAAGGTGCGCGCCTCGTCGGGCACGATGGGCACGATACGCTCGCCGATGGCCTTGTCCTTGACCAGGTTGGAGAGCAGCCGCACGAAGGCCATGGTGGTGGAGATCTCGCGCTTGCCGCTGCTCTCCAGTTGCTTGGAGAACGCGGACAGCGGCGGCGTGGTCAGGCGCTCGATCTGGGCGCGGCGCGCCGGGATGGCGCCGCCCAGTTCCCGCCGCACGTCGCGCATGTAGCGCATCTCTGGACTGTCTGCGTCGGGCCGGTAATAGGGCACCTCGGCCAGCTCGGAGTCCTTCAGCGGAATGCCGAAGCGGTCGCGGAAGGCCTTCAGGCTGTCCATGTCCAGCTTCTTCAGCGAGTGCGCCTCGTTGTTGGCCTCCCCCGCCTCGCCCATACCGTAGCCTTTCACGGTCATGGCCAGGATCACCGTGGGGCGCTCGGTCTCCTCCACCGCCTCGGCGTAGGCCGCGTAGACCTTGTAGGGGTCGTGGCCGCCGCGGTTGAGGTACATGATGTCTTCGTCGGACAGGTCCTCAACCAGTTGCAGGGTCTCCGGGTATTTACCGAAGAAGTGCTCGCGGGTGTAGGCACCGCCGTTGTACTTGTAGTTCTGCAGTTCGCCGTCACACACCTCGTCCATGCGCTGGCGCAACAGGCCGGAATCGTCCTTCTGCAGCAGCGGGTCCCAGCGCCGGCCCCAGATCACCTTGATCACGTTCCAGCCGGCACCGCGGAACACACCTTCCAGTTCCTGGATGATCTTGCCGTTGCCGCGCACCGGTCCGTCCAGGCGCTGCAGGTTGCAGTTGACGACGAAGATCAGGTTGCCGAGTTTTTCGCGCCCGGCCAGGGCGATGGCGCCCAGGGATTCGGGTTCGTCGCACTCGCCGTCGCCGAGGAAACACCAGACATTGCGGTCGCCGTGCTCGAGCAGGCCGCGGCTGTGCTGGTATTTCATGACGTGCGCCTGGTAGATCGCCTGGATCGGGCCCAGGCCCATGGACACCGTGGGGAACTGCCAGTAATCCGGCATCAGCCAGGGGTGCGGGTAGGAGGACAGGCCGTTGCCGTCCACCTCGCGGCGGAAATTGTCCAGTTGCTGTTCGCTCAGGCGCCCCTCGAGGTAGGAGCGCGCGTACATGCCCGGGGCGGAGTGCCCCTGGTAGAACACCAGGTCGCCGGGATGGCCGTCGTCGGTGCCGCGGAAGAAATAGTTGAAACCGATATCGTAGAGCGTCGCGCTGGAGGAGAAACTGGAGATGTGCCCGCCCAGTCCCTCGTCGTTGCGGTTGGCCCGCATCACCATGGCCAGGGCGTTCCAGCGGATCAGGGAGCGGATCTTGCGCTCCATGAACAGGTCCCCCGGCATACGCTTCTCATCTTCCGGCGGGATGGTGTTGACGAAGGGCGTGACGATGGACGATGGCAGGGCGACCCGCTGCCGCAGGCCGTGGCGGCCCAGCGCCATCAACAGGTAGCGGGCGCGGTCCAGCCCGCCGTGCCGGATCACGGCATCCAGCGAGTCGAGCCACTCCTGGGTTTCCAGCGAATCCTTATCCTCTTCCATGCTCACCTCGGTGTGGTGTAGGTCGTTTGCACCGCCTGTCTTATAGTTCTATTTTGAAACCATATTGCAGGCATGGCGTTGGATCACAGCGGCCAAGCCTGTGTATCGGCCGGGGACGCGCTGAACTTTGGTTGACCACCCTACTACATTAAGCGCACGGAGGGAATAATAGTTCTATTTTAGAACTTATAGAGTGAGTTTTTCCGGACAGGGCTACCGGGTATACGCCTGGCAGCAGTAGCGGATCTTTCCGGGCAGGAGTAGCGGTTTTTCTCGGGCAGGGGCAGCGGTTTTCCGGCCAGGGATAGCGACAGAACAGGGGCTGCAGCGGGGCCAGGCGGCCCCGCCGAGCACAGTCAGGGTAGTTCGTAGGCGGGATGCCCGCGCTTCAGGGCCTCGGCAGATTCCACCGTACGGGCGGCGCCCTCGGGCAGTACACCGGCGGCGCCCGGCGCGGCCACCTGCAGGGAGTGACGTTCCTCGAGGAAGGTCTGGCGGTAGTAGTCCTGCCACTGCGCCAGGGTCAGTGCCTCTACCGCCGCGGCCAGTGCGTCGCGGCTATCGAAACGGTACTGCTGCTTGGCGATGGACTGCCAGTAGAACTCAGCGCGCTGCCACAGGTTCTGGTGGGGACGCAGGATCTCGTTCACCAGCGCGCGCTTGTTGCGCTCGAACTGGGCCTCGTCCAGGGTCCCGGGCACACCGCGCATGAACGTATCCATGGCGGTGGCCAGCGCTGCGGTGTCGGCCACCGGCGACTGGATCAGCATGACCAGGCCGGGCACGTCGAGTTGCGGCCAGGAGAAGGCGGAGACGATGTAGCCCAGCTGTTGTTCGGTCCGCAACTGCTGGAAGAAGCCCGACTTGACCAACTGGCCGGTCATCGCCGTGGCGGCCCGGTCGAACCAGCTGTTGCCGGCACCCTGCAGGTACCAGGCCAGCAGCGCGTCGTCGTGCGAGACCTCAACCGGGTACAGCACCGACTCCCCGGCGCCCAGCTCCACCACCTTAAGCGGCGGTAGCGCCGCCGGCGCCGCTGCCGGCAGCAGGGTTTCCAGTTGCCCGGCCAGCACCGTCACCGCGTCACGCGAATAGTTGCCGTAAACCAGCGCCTGGGCGCTGGCGCTGCGCCAGAAGTCCGCTGCGTAGGCCTGGATGTCGGCCAGCGACAGCTCTTCCAGCGCCGCAATCATTGCCACCTCACCCCAGCTGCCGTGCAGCAGCGATTCGCGCAGGTCGTTCATTACCTGCTGGCTGGGGGGCGCGGCGACCGCGTTGCGCAGGGCGCGGATGCGGTCCTGGCGGATGTTCTCGAAACGTGCGGGGTCGAAACCCGGCGCACGGAACACGCCGAGCAACTCGTCCAGCAGCAGGGACTGCTTGTCGGTGTACCCGCTCACGCGCACCGAGATGCCCTGGGCGTGCTTGTACAAATTGAAGTTGAGCCCGGCCAGCGAGGCCGGGTAGACGAGTTCATTGACCCGGTCGTTGAGCAGCGACACGTAAAGCGCCGCACTGGCGGCTTCGCGCGCCGTCTGCCCCACCAGCGGTGAGCGGAAATTGACATAGGTCGCACCCCGCGGCAGGCGGAATTGTGCATCCTGCGCAAACCAGATCTCGCGGCGCGGGGCATCGAAGACCTTCGCCGGTACCGGCGGGTTATTCGGATCCAGCGCGACCAGGGACACGTCCTCGGGGATGAATTCGTTGGGCGCCGGCAGGTGGAACAGGTCCGCCTGCACCGGGCGCCGCCAGGCCTCGGGGACGGTGCCGGCGAACTTCTCTACCGCATAGGGCGTCTGGTAATAGCGCGACTCAAGGTCGGTCTCCACCGAGGCATCCTCGAGGACGACGACCGCGTTTTGCGGGCGCACCGCGTCCAACAGGCCGGCGAGCATCTCGGGGTCGTAGTCCTCCATCATGTAAAGACCGCGCAGCACATCCGCGGGGGCGTACTCGTGCATGCTGTCGGCCAGTTGGCTGACGTAGCCGATCGCGCTGCCCTTTTCCTTGAAGCGAAACGCCAGCGCCGCGAGCCGCGATTGTTCGTCGTACAGCCACTGTTTGGGCCCCGCCTCACGCAGCATGTCCAGGTAGGCGAACAGCAGCTGCAACACCCGCTCGTGTTCGGTCACGCCTTTCTCCGTCAGCGTCACTGTCACGCTGAACAGGCCGCCGCCGCGCCAGGCCAGTCCGGTGCCTGCGGCGAGCGACTCGGCGAGGCCCTCGGCCTTGAGGCGCGACAACAGACTGCCCTCCCCCTCGTGGCCGACGAGGTTGCCCAGGTAGGCCAGCGGCTGGCTGCGGTAGGCATCGCGATAGTCGGGAATCGGGAACATCACCTGCAGTTCGCGCAGCGCCGCCTGCGGCCGGATCTGCACGTACAGGGGCAACTCCGCGGGCGTGAACAGCGGCGCGCTGATGTCCTCGGCCTGCAGCGACTGGTTGCGCACCGGCGCGAACTTGGGCTCAACCATGGACTGCAACTCGTCCAGCGACTCCGAGCCGAGCACCACCAGGCGCATGCGGTTGGCGGAGTAGTGGCTGTCGTAAAACGCCAGCAGGTCGTCGCGCACCGGCGCACCGGGGCGGTCGGCCAGGGTCTCCAGCGAACCCACGGTGAAGCGGCTGAACGGGTGCTCGGGGTTGATCAGGTCCTGCAGCACGTCCAGCGCGCGCCGGGGGTCACTCTTCAGGCCCATCTGGTACTCGGCCTCGACGGCGTTCTTCTCGCGCTCCACATACTCGGCGTCAAAGCGCGGCGCGACAAAAAACTGGGCGAAGCGGTCCAGTGCCGGGTCGAGATAGGGAGCGTCGACGTCGAAGAAATAATTCGTGTGTTCGAAGCTGGTATAGGCGTTGCGATCGCCGCCGTGCTCGGTGACGAACTGCTCGTAGGCGGCCGGGTCCGGGTACTTATCGGTGCCCAGGAACAACATGTGCTCGAGAAAATGCGCCAGGCCGTCGCGACCGGGCGGGTTGTCGCCACTGCCGGCGTCGATATCCAGCGCCGCCGCCGCGGTGGGCGAGTTGGGGTCGGAAATCAGCAGGACCTGCAGCTGGTTGTCGAGGGTGAGCAGGCGGTAGTCGCGGGCGTCGTTGGGACTCTTGGCGGGCGCGAGATAGTCCGGCGCGAGGGTCGCACAGGCGACAAGTAACAGGGACAACAGGGCGATGGGCAGGGTCTTGGCCGGCCAGCGCGGGTGGTTCAGGGGCATTGCTTACTCCACGGTATCCTGCGCACTGGTCCCGGTCGGTGATTCACCGACGCGCGAGGGCCAGGCGTAGATAATGGCTTTGATCAGGGTGGCGAGGGGGATGGCGAAAAACACGCCCCATAGCCCCCAGATACCACCGAAAAACAGGATCGCGAGAATGATCGCGACAGGGTGAAGATTCACCGCCTCGGAGAACAGCAGCGGCACGAGCACGTTGCCGTCCAGCGCCTGGACGACCAGATAGACTATGCAGAGCACATAAAATTCATTGGTGAAGCCCCACTGGAAGAAACTCACCATAACCACGGGGATGGTGACCAGGGCGGCGCCGATGTAGGGAATGATCACCGAGAGCCCGACCAGTAGCGCGAGCAGCGCCGCATAGCGCAGTTCCAGCCAGACGAAACAAAAGTAGCTGACACCACCCACGATGATGATCTCCAGCACCTTACCGCGCGAGTAGTTGGCGAACTGCTGGTTCATCTCGCCCCAGATGCGCCGCAGCAGGGGCCGCTCCTCGGGCAGGAAGGAAGACAGCCAGTTGAGGATCAGCTCGCGGTCGCGCAGGAAGAAGAACACCAGGATGGGAATCAGGATCATGTACACCATCACCGACAACAGCCCGGGCAGGGAGGCGATGGAGCGGGTTACCAGCACCTGGCCAACACTGGCCGCTTCGGCCTGGGCCGCTGCCACCAGGGTGCCGATCTGCTCGCGGCTGACGATACCCGGGTAGCGGTCCGGCAATACCACCAGCAGCTGCTTGCCCTGGTCGATATAGCGCGGCAGGTCGCTGGCCAGGGCCACCAGCTGGCGCCAGACCAGTGGCAGCAGGCCGAGGGTGACGCCAAAGAACACGCCGACAAATACCAGGTAGGCCAGGCTCACCCCCAGCCAGGAGGGCACACCGTGGCGCTCGAGCTGGCCGGACAGGCCCTGCATGAGATAGGCGAGCACCACGGAGGCGAGCAGCGGCGCCAGGATATCGCCGATAGTGATCAGCAGCAGAACCGAGCCGACGAGCAGAACCAGCAGCAATACCGCTTCCTCCTCGGCGAGGTAGCGGTGGTACCACTTCTTGAAGACTTCGAGCATGCCTGTACTCGCGCTCAGCGTTTTTGCAGCAGGTAGCGGTACACGCCCTCGGCGTCCACCTCGGCGCTGAGCAGGTTGTGGCCGGACTGTTCGGCGAACACCTGGAAGTCCCGCTGCGACCCGCTGTCGGTGGCCAGCACCTGCAGCCGGTCGCCGCTGGCGAGGCTGTTCAGGGCACGCTTGGCCTTGAGCAGTGGCATCGGGCACTGCAGGCCGCGGGCGTCCACCTCGGTAACCGCTGCTTGGGACATGCTCACACTCGCGCTGGAAAAACGTCGCCCGAGTATACGCATTCACCAGCGGCGAATGAACTTTGTGAACACCGAAAACTCCAACTCGGCGTACCCACCCCGGTGTTCCGGGGCGCCCCCGCTGGGCTACAATCGCATTCTTTATACCCGTGACGTGATTACCTGAATCTGTGCAAGCTACCCTGAAGACGCCGCTGGCCAGGCTCGGCCAACTGGCCGCCCTCGCCCTGCTGACCGCTTCCCTGGGGCCACTCGCCACGGCGCAGACCGCCACCGAGGAGCTCAAGCTGCCCAACCTGGGCGACGCCAGCACCAGCATGTTCTCGGCCGAGTTCGAGCACCAGCTCGGTCGCGCCTGGCTGCGCAGCTTCCGCAGCCAGGTACGCACCGTCGATGATCCGCTGCTGTTCGACTACCTCGAAAACCTGACCTACCGCCTCGTCAGCCACAGCCAGCTGAGCGACCGGCGCATTGAACTGGTGGTGGTCGACAACCCCACCATCAACGCCTTCGCCGTGCCCGGCGGTGTGATCGGCGTGCACAACGGGCTGTTGATGTACGCCCAGAGCGAGGACGAGCTGGCCACGGTACTGGCCCACGAGATAGCCCACCTCAGCCAGCGCCATTTCTCGCGCGGGGTCGAGTACCAGAAGTCGCAGACACCGATCAACCTCGCCGCGCTGCTGGCCGGCATGGTCATCATGGCCACCGCGGGTGGCGATGCCGGCATGGCCGCCATCAGCGCCTCCCAGGCGCTGGCACAGAACAACGCACTGCGTTACAGCCGCAGCAACGAGGCGGAGGCCGACCGCATCGGCATGCAGACCCTGGTCGATGCAGGCATGGACCCCTACGCGGCGCCGGCCATGTTCGAGCGCATGTTGCAGTCACAGCGCTTCACCAGCGCCGAGCGCATCCCGGAGTTCCTGCGCACCCACCCCCTGTCGGAGAACCGCATCGCGGACACCCGCAACCGCGCCCGCACCTACCCCAAGGCGATCCACCCGGACAACCTCGAATACCAGCTGATGCGCGCCCGCGTCATCAACCAGCTGGCGGCGACGCCGGAGCAGGCGGTGCAACGCTTTCGCGGCGAGCTGGCCGGTACATCGCGTTCCACCGAGGCAGCGCGCTACGGCCTGGTGCTGGCGCTCACCAACGCCGGGCGCGCCGACGAGGCCGCGCTGGAACTGGACAGCATCTGGTCCGGCGACCGGGACCGCATCGAGTACGTGATCGCCGACGCGGAGATCGACATCCTGCGCGACCGCCCGGAGCGCGCCGCGGAAAAGCTGGCCAGGCAACTGAAGCTGACCCCCGGCAACCACCCGCTGACCATGGAATACGCACGGGCGCTCACCCGCAACCAGCAGGCGCATATCGCCGAGGAAGTACTGACCGAGCAGAGCAAGCGCCGCCCCAACGACCCGGGGCTGTGGTACGAGCTGGCCGAAGTGCAGGGGCTGTCGGGGAATATCATCGGACTGCACCAGTCGCGCGCCGAGTATTTCATTCTCAATGGCTACCTGGACGAGGCGCAGAAGCAGCTGAGTTACGCGCGAAGGCTGGTGAAAAACGACTTCCCCACCACCGCGCGCATCGACCAGCGCCTGGCGGACATCGTCGCCATGCGCGAACAGATGGAAAGTTTCTAAGCTTCGAATTCAGGCGCGGGGACGCCGGTCACGATCGATCCGGCAGCGCGCTCAGGCGTTGCCCTTTACACTCACCTGCAGGTCGGCGGCAAAATCTAGCATACGCCGCAGCGGCAGCATGGCGCGCTCGCCGAGGGCGCTATCGACAAAGATCTCGTTGTCGTCGCGATCGAAAACGCCAGCCAGGCGCTCGAGGTCGTTCATGGCCATCCACGGACAGTTGGCGCAGCTGCGGCAGGTGGCACCCTCGCCCGCGGTGGGCGCGATGATCAGTTCCTTGTCCGGGCAGGCCTGCTGCATCTTGTAGAAGATGCCCTGGTCGGTGGCGACGATGAAGCGCGGGTTGTCCATCTCCTGGGCGGCGCGGATGATCTGCGTGGTGGAACCGACGCGATCCGCCAGTTCCAGCACCGCTTCCGGCGACTCGGGGTGCACCAGCACCGCGGCGTCGGGATAGACGGCTTTGAGATCGGCGATACCGCGCGCCTTGAACTCCTCGTGCACGATACAGGCGCCGTCCCACATGAGGATGTCGGCACCGGTTTCGCGGCGCACGTAGTTGCCCAGGTGCTGGTCCGGGGCCCAGATGATCTTTTTACCCTGCTCCGCCAGGTGCTCGGCCACGTCCAGGGCAATGCTCGAAGTCACCACCCAGTCCGCGCGCGCCTTAACCGCGGCCGAGGTGTTGGCATAGACGACTACTGTGCGGTCCGGGTGCTGGTCGCAGAACGCGGAGAACTCGTCCACCGGGCAGCCGACATCCAGGGAGCAGGTCGCCTCCAGTGTGGGCATCAGCACGCGCTTTTCCGGGGTCAGGATCTTGGCGGTCTCGCCCATGAAGCGCACGCCAGCGACGATCAGGGTCTGCGCCGGGTGGTCGTGGCCGAAGCGCGCCATCTCCAGCGAGTCGGACACGCAGCCGCCGGTCTCCTCGGCCAGCGCCTGGATCGCCGGGGAGGTGTAGTAGTGAGCGACGATGACCGCATTCTCCGCCGCCAGGCGCGCTTTGATACGCGTCTTCAGCTCCGCTTCCTGCGCGGGGGACAGGCGTTGGCGCTCCGCGTGATCCAGGTGAAACTGGACCTGCTGGCGAATGGTCTCGAGTTTGTCGGAGGCGATGCTCATACCGGCGCAGGGGGCGATCTCAAAGGGGCGCAGAGTCTATCACACATTGATACGGCGAGGGCCAGATGGCGGATTTCCACAGCGCCCGGGGCGCCCTCCGGGGGTTGGTTCAGGTGGGCCAATGAATTTTTGTGAACAACCACTAGAATTTTACTTAATTCTTCCGTATAACTTCATGTTATATAAAGAATAAGACAAAAATCAGATCGACGCCGGGCCACGGGGTCCCGAGCGACGACGATAAAGTTCAGCGTGAAGCACCGGGGACACACGACGTGGGACAACATACGGTACTCATTATTTCCGAGCACGGGACGGACCACCGCGTCCTCTCGAATTGCCTCCAGCGCGCGGTACCGCAGAGGTTTCACCCACTCACCGCCGACAGCATCACCCGTCCACTGGACGCCCTGCTCGATCCCAATCTCGACGTGGTCATCATGGCGGTGGGCCGCGAGACCGAATACCTGCTGCGCCTGGCGCAGAAGAACGCCAACGCGGTGCCGATCATCCTGTTGCTCGACGACATCGACGACGTGGAATTCGAGCAGATGCGCGACCTCGGCGCCCGCGATTACCTGGTGCGCAGCGACCTGCAGGACGCGCTGGTGCACCGGGTACTCGACTACACCATCCGCCTGCACGAGGCCGAGCTGCGCATCCAGCAGCTGTCGCACCGCGACGCGCTGACCGGCGCGCTGAACCGGGCCGGCTTCCGCGCCCACCTCGAGCGCGCCATGGAGCGCTCGCGTCGCTATGGCTTCAACACGGCGCTGTTGCATATCAACATGGACCAGTTCGCCAATATCAACGACCACTACGGCGAGAACGAGGGCGACGAGTTGATCAAGGCAATCTCGCGGCGCCTGATCAACAAGATGCGCAGTACCGACAGCATCGCGCGCCTGGGCGGCGACGAGTTCGCCATCGTCCTCGAGGACGTGGCCAGCGCGGACGATGTGCAGCAGATCGCCGAGAAGATGCTCAAATCGATTTCCGCACCGGTCGAACTCAGCGAGCAGCAGGTATCCGTGGATGCCAGCATCGGCGCGGCCATCTACCCCGACGACGGCCGCGATTTCCCCGATCTCGTCGAGAGCGCCCGCTCCGCCATGCAGCAGGCCAAGAGCGTGAGCGGCAGCAAGTTCATTCGCTACACCGACCAGCTGACATTCGACCACGGCGGCAGCAACTCGCTGGCGGCGGAACTGCGCACGGCGGTGCGCAAGAACCAGTTCGAACTGCACTACCAGCCGCGCATGGACCTCGCCACCGGCAAGCTCGTGGGGCTCGAGGCACTGCTGCGCTGGAACCACCCGGAACGCGGCATGCTGCTGCCCAAGGAGTTCATCAACGCCTGCGAAGACATGGGCCTGTTGAAGACTATTGGCTACCAGGTGATCCAGCACGCCTGCTCGGCGCAGGTGTGGATGGAGGAACAGGGCATCCACGATGTGGACGTGGCGGTGAATATCTCCTTCAACCAGTTCCAGGACGAACCCTTCGTCGAGATCGTCAAGGAGATTATCAAGCGCACCGGCACGGATCCCTCGCGACTGGAATTCGAACTTACCGAATCAACTATCCTGAAGAGCCCGGAGGCCGTGAAGCAGCGCATGGACGAAATGCGCCTGCTGGGCATTTCCTTCTCCCTGGACGATTTCGGCACCGGGTTTTCCCAGCTGTCCCACCTCGCTGAACTGCCCATCTCGGCACTTAAGATCGACGCGCGCTTTGTGCGCGACCTGCCCTACAACGCCCACCAGTCGGCGATCTGCAACATGATCATCGAGATGGGACGGCGCCTGGGCATGCTGGTCATTGCCGAGGGCGCGGAGACTTACGAGCAGATGGAATACCTGCGTGATAACCACTGCCAGCAGGTACAGGGTTTCTACTACAGCTCGGCGTTCCCGCTGCAGCAGTTGCCGCGCTTCGTGCAGGAGCAGCGCTTCAAACGCCAGCAGCCCCTGCTTTCCTGAGCAACTGCGGCGCTAACACGCCACCCGGTTGCGCCCGCCACGCTTGGCCCGGTAGAGCTGCGCGTCGGCCGCCTCAAGCACCGCCGGGGCATCGCCATACTCCTCGCTGCGCGCCGCGACTCCCACAGAAATGGTGACCGACACCTGGTCCGGACGCAGGCGTGTCGCACCGCGACGACGGGTGCCCTCGCGAGGCTTCGGGGGGCGACGCCGGCGATCGCGAAGGGACAACCTATACTCCGCAATCTGCTCGCGCAGGTCATCCAGTACCGCGGCGCACTCCTCTACGCCGCGACGCGGGAACACGATGCAGAATTCCTCGCCCCCGTAGCGGTAGGCTGTGCCACCGTGCCCAACCCGCTGCAGGCGTGAAGCGACAAAGCGCAACACGTCGTCGCCCACCTCGTGGCCGTGGGTATCGTTGAAACGCTTGAAGTGATCGATATCCAGCATGGCGATGCTGTAGTGCCGGCCGAGGCTGCGCAGTCGCTCATTGAGCGCACGACGACCGAGCAGGCCGGTGAGTTCGTCGCGGTAGGCCATGGCATGGGAACTGCGCAACAGCCCCCAGCCCAGGCACAGCTGCCCCGCCACCGCCGTTACCACCGAGACATTGTCCAGTGCCAGCCAGGCCAGCCCCGCGTGCGCACACAGGGCTGCCAGCGTGAGCGCCGCGTCGGCGTCGCGCGCATGGCGCAACAGCAGCCCGAGGCCGAGCAGGCAAACGGCAAGCACCAGGGCGGTAGCGACTGGCGACGCCACGTAGTTCTCCACCGGGTAGGCCGAGATGTAGACGTTGGCGTTGCCGTACCTCGACAACAGCAGCGTCGATAGCGCGAAGCACATCGCGACGAGGATGGCGGCTGCTATCGCCTGCAATGAGCCGGCGCGACTGAACACGCCCGCCTCCGGGACCAGGAGAAGAAAGCCCGCGGTGACCGGTACTGCGAAACTGGCGCCGAGGTAGATACGCGCCGTGGTCGCATCGTCCAGGCTCACTTGCAGGTACGTGCGCACCAGCCAGTAAAGCGCGGCAAGACCCAGCGCAGCGAGCAGCAGGCGCACGCGACCGAACTGGTGAGCGACCACCACGTTGATCCCCGCAAGCAGGTAGGGAAGCAACTCGAGGAGCTGGCGCCAATCGTGCGGGAGACTGCCGACCTGGGGCCGCGCCCACAGGGCAGACCCGAGCAGCATGCCAGGAATCAGCAGACGCAAAAGCGCTGGAGAAAAGCCCCTCATCGTGATTACCGGGCGACAAATCGCGCCGTTTCCTCGTCCCTGCCCGCCCCGTTGTGAACTCGTTGTTTGTGGCTTTAAAACTAGGCGGGTGCAGCGAGTGATGATAGCCTATTATGCTGTTATCGACACTACCCTGGTGCCCCATGTCAAGTGAAGATGGCCTGCGCAACAGGGCCAAAATTCTTGTCTGTGACGACGATTTCAACGTGCGTCTGCTCACGCGCCAGTGCCTTGAATCCGAGGGTATGACCGTCGTCGAAGCTTCTGACGGTCTCGAGGCCATAGACGTCTTCGTGCGCGAACGTCCCGACCTGGTATTTCTCGATGTCGAGATGCCCGGCATGTCCGGCCTCGAAGTGTGCACGCGGCTGCGCCAGATGCCGCAGGGCGAGTCCATTCCCATCATGATCGTCACCGGCTCCGATGACCGCGAATCCATCGACCAGGGTTTCGACGCGGGCGCAACCCAGTACAAGACCAAACCGGTCAACTGGTCTTTGCTCGGGCGCGACGTGCAGTACATGCTGCGCGCGAGTGACGCGTTCAACGCCCTCAAGCGCCAGGAAGACAGGCTGCGCTACCTCGCCTACTACGATCCGCTGACCAGCCTCCCGAACCGGCGCAGTTTCAACGAACAGCTCAACCGCATTCTCAAGCGCTGCCGCCGCCACGAGACCGGCGCCGCGCTGATGTTTATCGACCTCGACCATTTCAAACGCATCAACGACTCCATCGGTCACGGCCGCGGCGACCGTCTGCTGGTGGAGATCGCCAAGCGCCTGACCATGGAATTGCGCGAAGACGACGCGATCAACTACTACACCGAAAACAGCGCCGTGGATCCGCTGGAAAGCGGCACCGAGATTGCCAGGCTCGGCGGTGACGAGTTCACCGTGGTGCTCTCGGACATTACCCACGCCAGCCAGATCGAGCGGGTCGCAAAGCGCATCCTGCACGCGCTGTCGCAACCGATCGCGCTGCAATCCCACAACCCGGTAGTCACACCGAGTATCGGCATCGCGCTGTTCCCCCAGGATGGCGAGGACCCGGACACGCTGCTGCGCAATGCGGATACCGCCATGTACGTGGCCAAGGCCGAGGGCCGCGCGTGTTTCCGTTTCTACAACGAGGAAATGAACGCCCAGGCCGTCGAGCAGCTCAAGCTGGAAGAGGAATTGCGCGACGCCATGCGCAATCACGAACTTGAGCTGCGCTACCAGCCGCAGGTCGATACACGTACCGGCGAGGTGGTGAGCATGGAGGCCCTGGTGCGCTGGAAGCACCCCGACCGCGGAATGGTCTCGCCGGGCGAGTTCATCCCTGTGGCCGAACGCACCGGGCAGATCATCGAACTCGGCGAGTGGGTACTCGCCGAAGTGGCCCGGCATTGCCAGTACTGGGACTCGCTGGGTCTGCGCCCGTTTACCGTGTGCGTGAACATCTCGCCGCTGCAGTTCAACCAGACCGAGTTGCCTGTTTGGATCGGGGAATTTCTCGACGTCTCGGGTCTCGCGCCTGAGCGCCTGGAACTGGAACTGACTGAAAGCGCGATCATGACCGATGCGGAAACCAATATCGAAAAACTCCGCAAACTGAAGTCCATAGGCCTCAAGCTGGCGGTGGACGATTTCGGTACCGGCTACTCCTCACTCAGCTACCTGAAGCGTTTCCCCATCGATACGCTGAAGATTGACCAGAGCTTTGTCGCCGACATGGAAAGCCCCGACGGCGCCGCCATCGTCGACGCCATCATCGCCCTGTCCAAGACGCTCAAGCTCTCGGTAATCGCCGAAGGTATCGAGCGCTTCGGACAACTCGACTACCTGGTGCGCCGCGGTTGCGACCTGCTCCAGGGCTATTACTTTGCGCATCCCATCTATCCTGAGGATGTACCCGACATGCTGTGCCAGAACTTCCTCACCGAGTTGCAGGCGAGCTGACCCACCAACGCCCGCTGCAGCGCATGTTTACCGTTAGACGACTACTCGCACTGCTCCTGTGCCTGGCCACGACTCAGGCCGCGGGTGAGCCGGAGCGACACCGCCTGCATGTCATGCTGCAGGGCGACTCCGCGACAGCCATGGCCCGACTGGTTGAAAGCACAGGCGGCACCCTCACCCACCAACTGCCGGTTATCCGCGCGGTCGGGGCGCGGCTCACCCGCGACCAGCTCGAGCAGATACTCGCAAGCGACCAGGTGCAGCGCTATATCGATGACCTCGCGCTGGAAGACCAACCCGGCCAGGAAACTCCCGCGGAGGCGCCACTACCGGAGTGTGACGTGGCAGGCGCGGTGGAGATCAAACGCATAGCGGGCGGCCTGGCTTGGCCGGTGTTCAACAAACTGAACAAGCCAGCACAGTTGGAGCGCGTGGAACTGGACTGGCCGCAGGCACTGGGCAGGCTCACTTCGCTAAGCCTGGGTGGCAAGCCGCTGGGCGTCGGCGATACCCCGGGCAACTCACCGCTCACAATCTCCGCCGGGAGAGACGCCATCGTCGCGTCCGGTGACGTGGCCGAACTGGCACTGGGTTTTGAACACCCGATGCCCACCACCCTGGCACAACGGGATATCGGACTGACAGCGCACTTTCGGGGTGGCTGCGAAACACGGTTGATACCCGGGTACGACGACAACCTCACGGACTACTATTTTGCCGAGGTCACCGGCGCAGACCAGTTGCACCTCGAGGGCGTGCGCGGCAGCGGCGTCACCGTCGCCGTGCTCGACTCCGGGCTGTGGGAGCACGCAGACCTGGCTCTCGATACTGCGGGTAAAACGCGCGTCCCCGTGAGGTATGACGCGATTGCAGGCAAGGAGGTGGACGAGGCGTTCGACGAAAGTGGCCACGGCACCCACCTGGCCAGCGCCATCGCCAACAGCTCCCCCACCGTGCGCCAGGGAGCAAAGGTGGGTGGCTACCGAGGCATCGCCCCGGATGCCCGGATCATCCCTATAAAGGCGTTCAACGAAGCTGGACAGGGCTCCATGCTGGATATCGTCCGAGGCATCCAGTGGGCCGTGGACAACCGGGAGCGCTATGACATCCGCATCCTGAACCTGTCGTTCTCCGCCCGCCCGCGCTGGCCCTACTTCCTCGACCCCATCAACCAGGCCGTCATGCAGGCATGGGCCAGCGGTATCGTCGTCATCGCAGCTGCGGGCAACGAGGGACCAGAACCCATGAGCGTCGGCTCGCCGGGGAACACGCCTTACATTATTACCGTAGGCGCAATCACTGACTCCTGGACGCCCCTCGACCGCAGCGATGATTACATTCCGGACTTCAGCTCTCGCGGCCCCACTCCGGAAGCGCACATCAAGCCAGACCTGGTGGCGCCTGGCGGACATATCACCGGCAGGATCCGCCCGCAATCAAGCCTCACCCTGGAGCACCCCGAATACGCGCTGGACGCCGACACCTTCGTGTTGACCGGGTCCTCACAGGCCGCTGCGGTGGTGTCCGGCCTCGTCGCCCTGCTGCTGCAAATAGAGCCGCAGCTTTCCGCCGATGACATCAAGTGCAAACTGCTGAGCGGGGCTGACCTGGCCATCAATGCCGACGGCCTGCTCGCCTACAGCCCCTTCGACCAGGGGCACGGCTATGTCAACATCGTACGCTCGATCCTGATAGGCAATGTTGGCTGCGGCAACACGGATCTCGACCTCGCGGCAGACATCGCCATGCAAGAGCACTTCGAAGGACCCGCAATCGTGGACGGCAAAGGCCGCATTACCCTCCCCGGCCTGGAGCACATACTGTCTCCGGTCACGCCGGCCAAGGGGTCGAGCGATACCCGCGCCTGGGGAGTCAAGAATCACGTTGAACGGCTACCCCCGGACTTCACATCGGCACCGGACGCGCCCTTCGACTGGATCGGGCAGTACCAGGAAGAGGGTCGCCGTGTGCGGGCCCTGACGGAACAGCCCTGATCCAGTGATCGACACCCAACTCACCTACCCCCGAAGTGGAGGTTTTTGAAAACCCTCCCGAATAAGCATTTTTTTGCTTATATCTCAACATCTTAAGCGAGCACACACCGCTCGAAAGCTAGCAAGACACACGTTTGGATAACCCAAAATGGTTACATTGGGCAGTTTTGAACGTTAACAACTACTCGTATAACAAAGTCAAGACTTGGCCGAAAAAGATGTGACACAGGTCTCAGATTTTTCCGGCGATTATTGAAGCGTGTCACAGTTGACACCAACGCAGCAGCGGGAAGGGGACAGCACCATGTTTAAACTGCAATCAGCTACCAAAATCGTATCCATCAGCGGCCTGGCACTGGCGCTCATGACCCCATTTGTGGCGAACGCAGAGGTCGGCGTGAAGAGCGCAGCGACCGAGGACACCGCAAATCTCTCGCACCGTGTCAGCCACTCGCTGGCCAGCTCCCGCGACTACGCTCACTCTTCCGCTGCCGGCTACAAGTGGGGCAAAGCCTCCCGCTCCGCCCACGCCAATGAGGCCTGGGCAGACAACGCGCCCACCCAAAGCGGCTACAAGTGGGGCGCAACTGCAGGGGCCGAGAAGTCTGTTGCACAGGGATACGCCAGTGCTTCGGGTTATCAGTGGGGGAGTATGAGTTTTTCTGAGCAGTCGGCGTACAAGTGGGGACTCCGCTCGTTCTCCGACCAAGCAGCTTACAAATGGGGCCTTCGTTCGTTCTCTGACCAAACGGCTTACAAGTGGGGCCTTCGCTCGTTTTCCGATCAAGCGGCCTACAAGTGGGGCCTTCGCTCGTTTTCCGATCAGGCGGCCTACAAGTGGGGCCTTCGCTCGTTTTCCGACCAAGCGGCCTACAAGTGGGGTCTTCGCTCGTTTTCTGACCAAGCTGCCTACAAATGGGGCCTGCGTTCAAACTCTGACCAAGCTGCTTACAAGTGGGGGCTCAGATAAGTCTGCACTAACCCCCTCTCAGCCAGAGCCCAAGGCTATAGCTCGCCTTAATCGAGTACAAGGTTGTAACAAGAAGCCTCACCAATGTGAGGCTTTTTTATGCCCATGAAACTAGATGAATCGCATCCTACATTCCTGATAGTCTAAACCCACTAACATTTAACCTTCGGTTAGCCCAATGAGGTTTAAAGGTTACGGCATAATTTTCGCACTAGTTGCCCTCCCGCTAATATCGGCAATTGTGAGCGGCGCGACAGCTCCTGCGATTGAGTTTTACGAAGCCCCCTTCTCTCGCAACTTGACCCAGCAAACAGTTGATCAGGCCTTTCAAGACTCCAGGGGCGCTCTTTGGCTAGTCACACAAGAAGGATTAAATCGATATACAGGGTTAAGAATCGAGAATTTCAGGCACACCCAAGGGGACTCCTCTTCTCTTTCGTCGAACAACGTCACCCGAATTGCGGAAGATTCTAATGGTGATCTCTGGATTGCTACATTTGGAGGAGGACTCAACAAGTTTAGCCCAACCAAAAAGGCCTTTGACCGCTACTTCTCCGACCCAAATGATAGAGACTCTCCCTATTCAAATAGCATCAGAACAATATTTTGGGACCGGCATGCGTCGGTACTCTGGATAGGGTACTCAGATGCAATCAGTATTTTCGATCCAAAAACTGGATCGTTCCGCCACTTTACTCCGGAATCAAGCTCTCTACCCGATCTGGGGGCGATTTTTGATTTCGCTCAAACGAGCGATGGGAAAGTTTGGATAGGTACCGAGCGAGCGGGTTTACTGCAGGCCAGCTTAGCCGGAGACATTAACTCGGGTATAAGCTTCTACCCTCACAAAAAAAATAAAAAACTTTCACTGCCCGTTACTAGAGTAATAGCCACTCAGAAAGGCTCCCTATGGCTAGCCCATCCAAATCAAGGGGTCAGTGTGTACAGTCCTGAGACTGGGATGCTCCATGAATATACTCACGAAAAACAGTCAGTAGATTCCATTGCCTCCAACAAGGTCTTCGATATTTTTGAAGACCGCTCAGAACGGATATGGGTTGCCACCTACGAGGGCCTGAATCTCTATCTACCAAAATCTAGATCTTTTGAAAGGTTTACCAATAGCAACTCCAACCTTCCTGAGAGTGTGATATCCAGCATCTATCAAACTCGTGAGGGGCAATTCTGGGTTGGCACACTTTATGGATTAGCGACGGGAACTGAAAGCCATTTTCCAAAGTATGATCAATCCAAAGGCCACTTATCTAGTAACGGGGTGAATGCATTTGCCGAAACAGCGGATGGTAGCTTGTGGGTGGGAACGGACAATGGCCTCAATAGACTTCCACCCGGTGCAGATTCTTTTGTTTGGATAAATGAGTACTCAGCACCAAGCATTTCAAGCCCAATAGTAATGAGCCTTCTCGGAGACAATAATAAGCTCTGGGTTGGCACCTATGATGGCGGGCTAAATATTCTCGACCTCTCAGATAATTCAGTACAAGTTTTCCGTCACAGTAAATTTGACGAAACTTCTATTGGCGCTAACGGAATTACATCCATTCTAAAAACATCAAATGGAGTCTATTTGATAGGCACTTACGGAGGAGGCTTGTCTGTCTACTTAGAAGATGAGCAAAAATTTGTAAGCTTTCGCCACTCTTCCGAGGACTCGGAATCAATAAGTAACGACATGGTTATCGCTATATTTGAAGACTCATTCGGATATATATGGGTTGGAACTGAAGATGGCCTAAACAAATTTGACCTTGCAACAAGAACCTTCCAGCGGTTCCAGAAACAACAGAACAATCCTAGAAGCCTGACTAGCGACATGGTGTGGGCATTCTATGAAGATGCGGATAGTAGACTCTGGCTAGGGTCATCTGGTGGTGGACTGGTCTCTTGGAGTGGAGAGAATCGATACAATCTGAATCCGATATTTGAAGTCCACATTTCAGATATCAATATTCCAAGCTCGGACATCTACGGCATTCAGTCAGACGGCACGGGTCACCTATGGCTATCACACAACCGAGGCATCACGAGACTTAACCCCAATCTAATGCAGGCACACCAATATGGCGTAAGAGATGGATTGCAGAGTGCTGAATTTAATATGGGTGCTTCATACAAAGCGAACGACGGATCGATATATTTTGGAGGACCACAAGGGTTCAATGTTATTGACGCCAATTTCTCAAAGCGGGAAAGCGTAAAACCCAAAGTGGCTATTTCATCAATAAAAATCATGAACGAACTAGTCACCTTTGAAAATCCTTACTACAGGTTAGACGAACTGGATCTTACCTATCAGGACCGAATTTTAACGATAGAAACTTATGCCTCAGACTACAGCAATCCAGAACTAGTACAGTACGCATACAAGCTAGAAGGACTCCATAAAGATTGGATAATTTCAGAGGACTCTCACATAGCATCTTTCACAACATTACCACCAGGTAAGTATACGCTTAGGTTTGCGGCAGCAAACCCCGGAGGTGAGTGGAACTGGGATGCTATCGCGCTTCCGATAATCGTTCACCCACCACCGTGGCTCAGTGCCCCTGCGTACATTTCTTATGCGGGAATCCTAGTTTCAGCGTTTGGCCTGCTTGTGCGAAGACAACAGCTCCAGAAACTTGCCTCCACTGAGAGGCAACGTGAATTAGAAAGAAAGGTACAAGAAAGAACCGCAGACCTCCAAGAGGCACGCTCAGCCGCTGAATCCGCCAACAGAGCCAAATCCGACTTCCTTGCCACAATGAGTCACGAAATACGCACTCCTATGCATGGGATGATTGGCATGACAGAACTCCTACTCCACACGGACCTGACAGATCAACAGCGGCAATTTGCTATGGCTGCTCATACTAGTGGCGAAGCTCTCCTAAAAATTATCAACGAAGTACTAGACTACTCGAAAATTGAGGCATCGAAAGTCGAGCTCGATATCACGGAATTCGATATCCTGGCGCTGCTGGATGATGTCTGCTATCTACAGGGGGAGCCTGCCTCCAGGAAATCACTGTCACTAAACAACATCTACGACATTACTCTACCCGTTTCATTCTATGGAGATCCAACAAAAATCCGGCAGGTTCTGATGAATCTGGTTTCGAACGCAATCAAATTCACACACGAAGGCAATATCGACGTCCGCGCGAGAGCTGAACCTATTATCGACTCAAAGGACAAACTGCTCCTTGTGATTTCAGTTTGCGATGACGGAATAGGGATGGACAAAACCACACAAAATAAAGTCTTCGAAATGTTCACTCAAGCTGACACTAGCACTACCAGAGAGTATGGCGGCACAGGGCTCGGACTATCGATTTCAAAGCAGTACGTAGAGATCATGAATGGCGAAATTCAAGTGAGTTCAACACCAGGCCTGGGCACGGAGATTACTATCTCAATTCCTCTGGAGGTAGCAAAGAAGAGAAGACCATTGCAAGCTTCCGCAAATACCATTTTCCAAGTCGTTTGCGAGAACCCGCACACTCTCGAAATGATCTCCTCACAGCTACATCTATGTGGACATAGCTGCGAGGTTGCAATGAATCCAAGCGAGATAAAATACGATCGAACTCTTGTTGTTGACTCTGAAGCACAATCTTTAGTTGACTCAATCATAAATTCTCAAAAGAGACTAAAAATTACGACTGGAATATATCTATTACCTCTTAGTCATTCCAAAGTGAACTCTACATTTGAATGCTGGCAGCATGTTACTAAACCAATCAAACATAGAACTTTAGCGACTGAAATTTCACGCTTGAACAAGAGTTCATCAACTCCGCTGGACATTGATGCCGAGCAAGCACAAACAAAGCCAAAAGAGAATGTAAGAATTCTTGTAGCAGAGGACGTTGAAACCAACCAAAAGATCATTCTGGAGATACTCTCAATACTTGGTTATGAGTACGCGATCGCTGGTGACGGGAAGGAGGCTATCAGCATGTTTCGCGCTCACCCCTTCAGCCTAATATTCATGGACTGTCAAATGCCAGTTATGGACGGGTTCGATGCAACATTGGCGATACGAAAAATCGAAGCGGAAAATGGACAGAAAAGAACGCCGATCGTAGCCTTAACTGCCGGACTTAATCGCGATGAAAAATCCAAGTATTTTGAGGCCGGCATGGATTTTTTCCTTAGCAAGCCATTCACTCTGGCGGAAATTCAAAGCTGTATTTCAGAATTTGTCGGAAATCCTGATACAACACCCAAAGATCGCGAAGCAGAGAAACGCGAATCTTGGAACCCAAAAGATATAGACAGCAGAGATACCCCTAACGATATTGTCAACCTGAATGCGATACAAACCATTCTGGAAGTAGAAAAGCGTTCTTCAAAGCCTTTGTTGAAGCAAGTATTCGAAGGGTATGTGGAGCAGATGGCAGAAAAACTACTATCCATGGAAGTCGAAGTCGAGCAAGGAGATACATATGCCCTTGCCAAAACCTCACACGCAATAAAATCCATGAGTGCAAACCTGGGAGCAACAAAAGTGCTTTCAATCAGTGCTCAAATTGAATCGAAATGCAAGAAAGGAACTGATGCAAACTACCCTATTATGTATAAAAGCTTGAAAGACGCTTACGAAGAATTTAAGGATCACTTTGAAATGAAAGTAATCGAAGAAAAATCGTAAACCCTAATTTTCATTAAGTGGATATTTGAGACATGGATGTCTTAAAAAGAACATTCTCCTTTTGTTTATTTTTTCTCCTGCACCTTTCATTTTTCTCGACAGCATCGACCGGAGAAGAAATTGTCTCTATTGACGAATCAACGCTAAACAAATACCTGAAGCAGAAAACAATTACCTCTATCTTCTCGGCAAGAAATTCTCACCTCTGGGTCGGCACCCAGCAAGGTCTTTATGAGTTCGATGGTGCCACTGTGCGTGTTTATCATTCAAACAATGAAGATGAGCAGAAAATTCCCGACTCGAATATATCCGGTATTGGTGAGACGGAAGACGGACGCATATATATAGTCTGCCACTCTGGGAGAGTTGCCTTTCTAGACCCAACCTCAGACTCATTTGTCGAGGTCAATATGCGCTCGATCACCAGCAGGCGGGGCGCGACCAAATTACTTTTCTCCTTCGGCAACTACGCATTTCTAGAAATATCAGGAGAGGCCGTAGTAGTTGACCTACAGAGCATGAAGGAAAATTCATCACTTGCAAGCAAGCTCGCTATTCACACAAGCTCAAAGATCCAAAAAATTGTAGAAGTATCTAAAGGGATTCTGATCGCGGCAACAAAATCTGAGGTAGTTCGTATAGATGTCGTCGAGGAACTAGTGGATACGCTAAATGACGCCCCCTCCGAATCCAACATTGCTTCAGTAGCCACAATTGACGAAGAGAGTTTTTTAGTACTCACCGAAGAAAGTCAAGGGCACATTATGTTCCTAGATTCCAAGAGGAGAATCGAGAAAATCGATTTCCCTGATATTGAAATGCAAGAAATTACTGACTCTACCTACCACAATGGGTCCGTTTGGATAGGAACAAATAGCGGGCTAGCAAAAATATCCCTTTCAACCATGAGTCCCCAGTTTTTTCATGCCAAGAATTCGCCTATTTCACATAACTACATAACAAAGCTATATGTCGAAGATGATGCTTTTTGGGTCGGGACGTACAAAGGACTCGATAAAGTAATCTACTCAAATATCAACTCGTTCAATTCGCGAAATTCAGGGATATATGACGATGTATTAGCAATTGATCAAGATATCATGGGGAGGACCTGGATAGGCACATACAATGGACTCTATTTTGTCGATGGCGCCTCTCGAATACACACACAGTTTCCCTCCGAACAGTTACCAGACCACCGAGTAATGACCATAAGTTCTTTCAGGAATAAAATATGGATAGGGTTTGAAGAGTACGGCGTAGTTCTGGTGGACTGCAAAACTCTGGACACATCAAGACTTTTGCAACCTGATACATCTTCTATGTCTGTGACAAAAATACTTCACGGAGGCAACAATACAACATGGATAGCGACCTACAACCACGGGATATTTTCGACGAAACGAGAGGGCAACCCTTCAACAAAAGGATATCTCAAGGATGAATCCATTATCGCAGTGTATGAAACTTCCGACCAAACTATCCTTGCTGCCTCAGAAGAGAATATATATGCAAAACAACACAACCATGATGAGTTCTTCAAGATTGACATTAAGTTCGAAGATACAAACATAACACCGACTGTATTCTCAATTGGCGAGGACGCGGATAGCAATATTGTTCTAGGAACCAAGGATTTTGGAATAGTAACTTTCCCTCTGCGATCTGTTCTCGCAAAGCAGGTAGAAGCCAAGCCTTTCAGTGATAGCTCATTCGTAAATCGAAGTACAATCTATGGCATCCTTCAGGATGAGCACAGGAACTTTTGGGCATCCACCCAGGACGGCGTTGTCACTATAGGACCCAAAGGAAAATTGATTCATCACCTTGGAAAGTTTGACGGCCTCCAGGACGATGACTTTAACTTTGGCGCATACTATCAATCTGCAACCGGGGTGCTCTATTTCGGAGGTGTAAACGGATACAGCAGGTTCCATCCAAATGACATTTCCATACGTAGAAAAGTTCCGAAAATCGAAATCTCTGGAATTTTCTCATCGAAATCACCAACGACACCGACTCGTCTCCCTGTATCAGTAGACACAATAGGCGTTTCAAAATCTACGAGCTCTATTTCAATCTATACAAATGTCGTAGATTTTCTCTACTACTCGAAAAACCGCTACAAACACCGCCTCCTAGGCCTGGAAGAAACCTGGATCGATAACGGCACAAACAACATCGCTACCTACAACACCCTTCCACCTGGCGAATACATATTTCAGGTCATCGGCGCAAACGCGGCAGGGGTCTGGAACAACGACGGCGCCTCTCTAAAGATCGTCGTACATCCCGACTGGTGGCAAACCCGCTGGGCTTATGCCAGCTACGCCACGCTGCTAATCCTCTTCCTGTGGATGGCACTTCGCTGGTATCGCACCTATGTCCTCAAGGAGCAGGCATTGGAATTCGCCGGTGAAATGCAGAGCCAGGCGTTCCGAGTTCAGAATGAGCTGGAAGAACAGCAGGACATGCACGATGCCGTCATCCAGGCCATTCACCAGCAAAATCGTGCAACGCTCGATCTCGTAAGGTCCTGCACCGTCGGGCTTTCGTCTGGGTACACTGAACCTCATGACATGTCCGGCGAACTGCATTGCTTCGAGATGCTTGAGGAGCGCTATTACTACCAAAGCGGACACCTGCTGGCGAATGTTCACGAATTCACTGAGGCCACGATTTCCAATCTTATGCCGCTCTCCCCAGTCGAACCGGGGGAGATCACCTGTATCAACTCTGTTTTCAACTCGCTACTCCCCGCGCACTACGCGGCGCCGCTAGCGATCATCATTTACGAATTGCTCGAGAACGCGTTCACTCACGCGTTTGATGCTGGAGAGATCGCCAGATACATCGAGGTCCGGTTGGAGCATCAAAAGGAAGGCCCGGAGGGCGACCTCAGCCTCGTGCTTACCGTCGCGGATGATGGCAAGGGACTACCCCATTCAATCGATCCATACCGGGCCGCCACTCCGGGTTTCGCCATCGTGCGTCGCCTGTGCGATCACCTGAACGCGGAGCTGCTTATACAATCCCTCTCGGGAACCCGGGTCACCATAACCATACCAATGACCTCCTGAGTCGAGTCCGGCAGGAGCCACGGATTGCCTGTTTGTCGACAGCTCAATACCATAGGCGCCATCTCACTCTCGGCATAAAGGACTCCGAAGGACTTTCACGCAAATGCTGAAGAATCGATTCCACTGTTTCGGCGCCTCCTGCCAGATCACACTACTCTCTCCGGAAGACAACGCTGAAGAATTGTTTTCGCTGGCCAAAGATGAAATGCTGCGCCTCGAAGCAAAATTCAGCTCTCACCTGAGTACCAGCCTTGTTTCCAGCATCAACAGCACCGCTGGCACGACCCACGTCACGGAACTCGACCCCGAGGCGCGCAGCTTGTTCGCCTTCGTAAACGCGGTATGGACCAAGAGCAAACATGTCTTCGACCCGACCACCTGCCTGCTCGCAAACTGCTACTCAACCGACGGCCGGCTACAGGCAACCCCGGCACAACTGTCCGGAATGCTTAATCTTGTGGGCTGGGACAAACTCGAGATAACCGCTGAGGGCGCGCGCCTGCAACGCGAGGGCATGCTGATAGAGCTCGACGACTGCGTTCGTCCCTATGCCCTGGACTGCCTGCGCAAAATGTTGCTGGCACGAGGTATCCAGCATGCGTGCCTCGAACTGGACAGCGAGGCCGTCACCATCGGCCGACAGCCAGACGGGTCGAACTGGTTGCTTGGGGTACGCCACCCACACCGTGGCCAAACCGCCATCTCACGGGTGAAGCTGAACAACCGCGGGTTCGCCTCCTGCGGAGAGTTTGAGCGTCGCATTCGTCACGAAGGCGAAGACTACGGCTGGGGGCTCAGCCCGGTGGATGGCTACCCGATCCCCGGCCTTTTGAGTGTCAGTGTGCTGGCTGACTCGTGCCTCAGTGCTTTCGGTGCAGCGGCGGTAGCGAGATCGCGTACTGAGCAGGCAGCCGTGAAATGGCTGGATAACCTAGGCCTGCCATGGATGGGCGTCGACCGCCAGCTGAAAACCATCGGCCCCCTGGCGCCGCGCTAGAGACAGCTCGTGTCACCAGGCTCCTCACGGATCAGCAGTTAGAACCGCACCTGGCAGGCAGGAATGCAGCCGCTATCAATACGTCCTCTATCAACGCCCACTGAACCGCGGCGGACGCTTCTCCCGCTGGGCCAGGAACCCTTCCTGTAAATCCTCGGATTCCAGACAGCGCCGCGATAAACCCTGCGCGAGCTCATCGTCGATACCGCCGGCCGCGGCCTGCTGCAAAATGGACTTCATCGCCTGCACGGCGAGCGGAGCCAGCTCCCCGATACGCTGCGCCATGTCCTGGCTGAACGCCTCGAGCTGGTTGGCGAGCACCAGGTGGTCGAGGAAGCCAATATGCAGCATCGCCTCGGCATCGAACTCCTCGGCGGCGACGAGAATACGCTTGGCGAGATTGACGCCCATGCGCTCGACGAATCGATTAATACCGCTCAGTGGATAACACAGGCCGATAGCAGCGGCGGGGACCCGCATGCGGCTACCCTCCACGCCGATGCGAAAGTCGCAGCTGAGCGCCAGTTCCACGCCGCCCCCGAACACGTTGCCATTGAGAGCTGCGATGGTCGGAATGGCAAGCGCCGCGAGCCGGTCGGTAACCTCCTGGAACCGGTCGCCGGTAATTTCACCGGAGCCCAACTCCTGCAGGGATGCGCCAGCACAGAAGGTCTTGTCGCCGCTGCCGGTGACCAGCAGGACCCTGACCTGTGAGTCGCGCTCCAGGGCCTCCAGGTGATCGTGCAGCGCCTCAAGCTCCTGCTTCCCCAGGGAGTTGTGTCGTTCCGGATTATTCAGCGTGAGGTAGCCAATGTGCCCCTCTTGACGATATAGAACTGTCTCCGCCATCGATTCGCCCTCGGCTCAGGAGACCGGAGTGTCGCACAGCCGGCCTCCGGTTTCCATCGACCGCGGCCCGGCTGGACAGCCCCGGGCGCCAGCACCATACTGTCCCGCCCTGTCGAGGATATCCTTTCATGCCCAAAAGATGTACATGGTGCGGAGACGACCCTCTCTACGTCGCATACCACGACGAAGAATGGGGTGTACCCGTCACCGATGAGCGCACGCTCTTCGAGTTCCTGCTGCTCGAGGGCGTGCAGGCGGGCCTGTCCTGGATTACCGTTTTGCGCAAACGCGAGGCCTATCGCGAGCGCTTCGACAACTTCGAGGCAGAGAAGATTGCGCGCTACACCGACAAGCGGCTGGAAAAACTGCTGCAGGACCCGGCCATCATCCGCAATCGGCTGAAAGTCTTCGGCGCCCGGACCAATGCCCGCGCATTCCTCGAGGTACAGCAGGCGTATGGCAGTTTCGCCGACTACATGTGGGACTTCGTGGACGGCCAGCCAATCCAGAACCGCTGGAAGTCAATGCAGGACGTACCCGCGAACACGCCGCTATCGGACCGCATCAGCAAGGATATGAAAAAGCGCGGCTTCACGTTTGTCGGCACGACGATAGTGTACGCGCACATGCAGGCGACCGGCATGGTCAATGATCACACCACGGATTGCTTTCGCCACAGGGAATGTCGCCAGCTCGCCAGGCCCGCCTAGGTCGTCCGGCAGTGGAAGAGACTCACACCAATTCGACTGGCTCGACCTCGCGCCGCGTGTGGCAACTGGCCTGGCCTACGATCCTGTCCAACCTGTTGCTGACGACGATCCAGTTCTCCCACATCAAGATCCTGTCCGGGCTGGGGACCAGTTCCGTGGCGGCCGTCACCACCGGACACCGGGTGTTCTTCCTGGTGCAGGCGATGATGATGGGACTGTCCGTCGCCACCACCGCCATCGTGGCCCGCAACTGGGGCGCAGGCAATCGTCCCGGGGCCGAGATGGCGACCTGGACCTCCATGGCCCTGTGCGTCGCACTGGCGGCGCTGCTGACGATTCCCCTGCTGATATTCCCTCACGGTGTCGCCGCAAGCTTCGGGCTGGATGCGGAGACCACCCACCGGGCCGGTGAATTCATTTTCTGGTATGCGATCTTCTGCGTGTTCCTGTCCATCAACATGATTCTCTCCACCGCACTGCGCGCGACAGGGGATGTCATCACTCCCCTGTGGTTCCTCTTTGCAAGCGTGGTTCTAAACGTGCTCCTCGCCTACTGGCTGACCTACGGCAGCTTCGGCCTGCCGCGGATGGGCATCGCGGGGACCGCACTCGGTGGCGGGCTGGCCGCGGGTATCACTGCCGTGCTCTTCACGCTGCGCTGGTGGCGCGGCAAGTTCACGCTGGGTGCAGTCAAACGCTGGCACATCGACCCGACGATAACCCGCCAGATCATCCAGATCGGCACGCCTGCCATCATTGAGCAGGGTTTCATTCAGTTCGCCATGCTGGCCTTCTTCCTGATCCTGGGCCAGTACGGCACCGAGGCCTACGCGGCCTACGGCATCGGCATCAGCGTGGTGTCGTTTTCCCTGGTCGTAGCCTTCGGTTTCGGTATCGCCACCGCAACCCTGGTGGGCCAGCAACTGGGCGCCGGTGACCCAAAGTCGGCGATGGCCGCGGGCTGGCGCGGCCTGCGCATGGCGATTGCGGCGATGGTGTTCTTCTCCGTGTTGCTGGCCATTTACGCGGAGGAACTGGCCGGTTTCATGATCGAAGACCCGGAGGCGGTACGGCTGACCGTGATATTCATCTACCTGATCGCCCTCTCGCAACCGGTCATGGCTATCGAGATCACCCTCGCCGCGGCACTGCGCGGCGCCGGCGACACGCGCTTCCCCCTTGTCAACACCATCATCGGCATGATCGCCGGGCGACTCATACCGGCGGTGATTTTCGTCGTGCTGGATATGTCGATCTACTGGATGTTCGCGACAACGCTCTTCGACTTCGGCATCAAGGCGGTACTTATCGTGCACCGCTACCGGGCCGGCCACTGGCTGTACCTGAAGCTCTCTACTCAGCGGTAGCTCAGCAGTTCCTCGTTGTACTGCTCGCCCAGTAACTGCAGGAAGGAGCGATCGTTGAAGTAGGACAGCGAGACGCGCTGGCCGGAGAAGAACAACTGCGTAATGGAGCAGTTGAAGATGGGCTCGTAGAAACGGTACACCGCCGTGCCGTCCAGCCCCAGCACACCGGCGACAATCGTTGCAATCGTACCACCGGAGGTGAACAGCGCCACACTGCGCCCACTGCCTTCGGATTGCATGAGTTCGCCAAGGGCCAGATCCAGCGCTTCACGGTAGTCCGCCCACGCCTGGATGCCGAACGCGCTGCAGTCCTGCGTCACCCAGTGATTGAAGATGGCACGCAAGACCTTCTGGTAGCTCTTGCTGTCATCGTGCGAGCGCGCCAGCAGCGCCGCGAGTTCCGGGTCGGAGGCGGCCAGGTGTGGCCCGAGGGTCTCGAACTGCTCGTCGTTGCGAATCTCATTGAACCGCGCGTCCACGGTGACGGGCACGGAACCACCGAGTTCCGCCAGGGCCAGTTCGCAGGTTTCACGCTGGCGCCGCAGCTCACCGCTGTAGGCCGCATCCAGTTGTATACCGCTGCGGCGCAGGTACTCGCCGGTGCGACTGGCCTGCAGCCGGCCCAGCGGCGAAAGCCGGTCGTAATCCTCTGTGCCGAACGAGGCCTGCCCGTGGCGTATCAGGTACAGCGTCGACATCAGTCAGCCACCCCGCGATCGAAGCGCAGCTTGCGTCGGTAGGGGAAAAAGCTCTCGATGTAGCCGCTGCTCACCTGCTCCTGCAGGCCGCGCCAGAAGCTGGCGGCATAGATATCGCTGTGCATGCTGTCGAAGACCTTGCGCGCACGCTGGTTGCCGGAGAAGAACAGCCGGAATTCCTCGGGAAAAATATCGTTCGGGCCAACGGTATACCAGGGCTTGCTGGCCATTTCCTCGGCCTCGGTACGCGGCTTGGGAATTTCGCGGAAGTTGCACTCGGTCAGCGGTTGGATCTCGTCGTAATCGTAGAACACCACCCGCCCGTGACGGGTGACGCCGAAATTCTTCAGCAGCATGTCGCCGGGAAATATATTCGCCGCGGCCAGTTGCTTGATCGCATTGCCGTACTCGTCCATCACCGCCACCACCTGTTCGTCAGTGGCCTTCTGCAGGTAGAGATTGAGCGGGGTCATGCGCCGCTCCACGTAGACGTGGCGAATCACCAGCGCCTTGCCGTGCTCCTCGATCAGCGACGGGGCCACTTCGAGCAACTCCTCCATGAGCTCATCGGAGAAACGCTCGCGGGCGAACGCCAGGTTGGTGAACTCCTGGGTATCCGCCATGCGCCCGGCGCGGTCCCAGCGCTTTACCAGGCGGTACTTCTCCTTGACCTGCTCGCGGGTCATCTCCTTGGGCGGTGTGAAGCGGTCCTTGATGATCTTGAACACGAAGTCGTAGGACGGCAACGTGAACACGCTCATCACCATGCCCTTGATACCCGGGGCGATGATGAACTTGTCCGTGGTGCTGGTCATATGGCGGAAGGCACAGCGGTAGTAATAGGTCTTGCCGTGCTTGTTGTGCCCCATGGCGCTGTAGATTTCCGAGATCGGCTTGGCCGGCATCAGCTGCTGCAGGAACAACACGTACTGCGAGGGAATCGAGGCGTTGACGAAAAAGTAGGAGCGGGTAAAGCTGAAAATGACACTGAGCTTGTCCGAGCCGAACAGGATCGTGTCCACGTACACGCCGCCGCTTTCGTTGTGCAGTATCGGCAGCACCATGGGCATGGTCTTGCCATCACTGACAATGCGCCCCACCACGTAGGCGCTCTTGTTGCGGAAGAAATGCGGCTCCAGCACATGGAACTCGACGCCCTCCCCGGCGAGGTCCAGGCGCGGCGCGACATAGCTTTCTATCGCCGCGACAAGATTGCGT
Source organism: Mangrovimicrobium sediminis (assembly GCF_004745945.1). Taxonomy (GTDB): domain Bacteria; phylum Pseudomonadota; class Gammaproteobacteria; order Pseudomonadales; family Halieaceae; genus Mangrovimicrobium; species Mangrovimicrobium sediminis. Next base: position 354,642 of record NZ_SRLE01000006.1, read on the forward strand.
ATATCGCGTTCGCGATCCTCGAAGGGCAGGTCGAATGCGTAGTCCTCGAGCACAGCTGCCAGCAACGCACCGAGATCGCCGCGCAACCGATAGGTGCGGTAGACGCGACTGACATCCGCCGGCGGCATGTCGCCGCGCGGCGAGAACACGAAGGCGTACTCGTCGCGAATCTGGTGGTGGTCGAACACCGCACAGAACACGGAGTTGTAGAAGGTTTCCGCGATCTCGAAATTGTCGTGGTCCTCGATCAGCCGCGAGTAGATGGCCTTGGCCTCGCGCCAGAACTCGAAATCGCGCAGCCGCTCGCCGGCGATAAGTTCGACATAGGTATTAACCTGGATGGTCTTTTCCTTGTACAGGTCGATACGCTGGCGCGAGGCTTCCTGCATGCCGGGCCAGTCGGCGTTCTCGAAACGGCTGCGCGCCGCCAGGGTGATGTTCTGGAACTCGGCGAAGTAGGCTTCAAAGCCGTTGAGTATGGTTCGCGCGAAGCGCTCCTGGCGTAACAAGCTCGAGCCCTCAGTGACCGGTGCTGCCGAAGCCCACCTTGCGGCGCAGCTTGCGCATACCGCCCAACCAGCGCTCGTAGTCAGCGGCCTTAGCCTGGCGATACTGTTCTACATTGGGGTGCGGCAGGATCAGGAAACGCTCGGCGGCGACACCCTCCATCGCAGCAGCAGCGACCGCCTCGGCGGAGAGCACGCCATCCACGCTGGCAGCACTGCCGGCGCCGGCGCGGGCGCCGTCGGACATGTCATCCACCATACCGGTGGCCACCGCCTGCGGGCACAGCACCGACACCTTGATGCCGTCGTCACCGTGGGTAATCGCCAGCGCCTCGGCGAAACCGATGGCGGCGTGCTTGGTGGTGGAATAGGCCGCATCGGCAATCTGGTTGAGCAGCCCCGCCGCCGAGGCCGTATTAAGGAAGTAGCCGGAACCGCGCTCGAGCATCCCCGGCAGGCAGGCCCGGGCGGCGTAGACATGGGCCATCACGTGGATCTCCCACATCGCCTGCCAGGTACCGTTGGGGGCGGAGGTCGCCCACCAGGGCTCCCCGTCCAGCGCAATGATCCCTGCGTTACTGCAGAACAGGTCGACAGCGCCGTGGTCGTTCTCAACCTGCCGCACGACGTCGGCAATCGCCGCCTCGTCGCGCACGTTGAGGGCATAGTGATCGCCCCCGACCATCTCGGCGACAGTACGGGCGCCGTCGCCATCCAGGTCGGTGACCACCACCTTGCCTGCGCCCGCCGCGTGGGCCGCCAGCGCCAGGGCGCGTCCGATACCGGCTGCAGCGCCGGTCACGATCACCACCTTGCCGGCGATATCCATCAGAGGATTTCCGAGGCGAAGAACTCCAGCACGCTCGGGTCGTGAACGCCGAGCAACAGGGTACCGATCTCGCCGCGCTCGCCCGCTTCCTTCCAGGGCACCAGGCGCTCGCGTATGCGCTCGCGCGGCCCTACCAGGGCGACCGCATCCACCAGTTCCGTGGGCACCGCGGCGCAGGCCTCGGCGTGCTTGCCGGCCAGGTACAGGTCCTGGATCTCATCCGCCGCCTCGGCAAATCCCAGGCGCGCCGCGTAGTCGTGGTAGAAATTCTTGCCCTTGGCGCCCATGCCGCCGATGTACAGGGCCAGGCCCGGGCGCAGGGAGTCGATGCCCGCCGCCACGTCGTCGTTGACCGCCACGAACACGAAGGGCGAGATGTCGAAGTTGTCCAGCGACTTTCCGCCGCCGGCCTTGGCGAAGCCCGCCTCGAGGTGCTCGCCCAGCACGTGGAACTGCCGCGGGTCCATCCACACCGGGAACACGCCGTCGGCCATCTCGCCGGCGCAGCGCAGTCCGGCCGGGGTGATGGAGGCGGTGTAGATGGGAATGTTCGGGCTGGGGTCCAGGATGGACTTCAGCGGCTTGCCGAGGCCCGTGGTGCCGGGGCCGCAGTTCGGCATCTGGTAGATATCCCCCTGGAATTCCACCGGCCCTTCGCGCGCCATGATCGCGCGCATGATCTTGATGTACTCGCGTGTGCGGGTCACCGGCTTGCCATAGGGCACGCCATGCCAGCCTTCGACCACCTGGGGACCGGAGGCGCCGAGTCCGGCAATAAAGCGACCGCCGGACATCTGGTCCAGGGACATGGCCGTCATCGCCGCCATCGCCGGCGTGCGCGCCGGCATCTGCATGATTGCCGTGCCCACACGAATTTTTTCGGTCTGCGCCAGGATCCAGGTCGCCGCGGTGACCGCGTCGTTACCGTAGGACTCCGCGGTCCACACCGAGTCGTAACCCATGGATTCCGCCTGTCGGATCAGGTCCAGCGGCAGGTGAATGCGTTTGCCCGAATAGCCCAGCAATATGCCCAGTCGCATACTCAGTCTCCCCTCGAAGATTCGCCGCGTCCGCTGCGGAACGTGCAGTAGTGTAGCCAAAAGCCCGAAGAAAACTTACCGGTTGGGCGTGCGGGACTCAATGTTGACAGCGATCACCAGAGTTGACCCCAGCGCCCGCCCCCCGGTACTGGCCGGGAAGACAGGTCAGTAGAGCAGGCTGTAAAGCTTGCGCTGGTACTCCGCGGCCAGCGGGTCGCCCTTGCCCAGGCTGGCGATGGTATCCAACAGCGCTTTTTTGGTGGCGCCGTCGGCGTGGTTGAGGTCCTTGCGCAGGATAGTGATCAGGTGCTCCAGCGCGTCCTTGAACATTCCGGCGTCGGTGCATTGCACCGCCAGTTGGTGGCGCACGTCGAGGTCGTCGGGGTTCTCCGCGAGCTGTTTCTCCAGCGCCTCCACCTCCGGCGACCTGGCCGCCTCGCGGCGAATCTCCAGCAGCGCGCGCAGTTGTTCGTAGTTGGCGTCCTGGTCGGCCAGGCGGATACCGTCCAGCAATTGCTCCGCCTCTTCCAGGCGCTTGCTTTCGATCAGGGCGCGCACGTACAGCCAGGTCACTTCGAGTTTCTGGCCGGACTCCTCCCAGGCCTGGCGCAGCGGTGTCAGTGCACTGGCGAAATCGCCCTGCTCCATCGCTTCCTGCGCCATCTGCAGCAGGCCGTCCCAGGCGCTGGGCAGGTAGGGTTCCAGCATCTGGCGCACCGCACTCTCCGGCTGCGCACCGGCGAAGCCATCGACCGGCTGGCCGTTGAGCATCACCACGACCGTAGGCAGGCTGCGCACACCGAACTGCTGGGCGATCATCGCCTGCTCGTCGGCGTTGACCTTGGCCAACAGCAGCGCGCCCTTGTACTCCTGTGCGATCTTCTCGAGCATCGGCATCAGGGTCTTGCACGGCGCGCACCAGTCGGCCCAGAAATCCACCAGCACGGGGCGCTTGTGGGATTCGTCGATGAGCATCGCCGCCGCGTTGGTCTCATCGATATTGACGATGTAGTCAGTCAAGGTCAGTCACTCCCGTGGTTCAGCCGGCCAGTCCCAGCACGTCCTGCATGTCGTAAAGCCCCGCTTCGCGGCCGCCGAGCCAGGCCGCGGCGCGCACGGCGCCGCGCGCGAAGGACATGCGGCTGGAGGCCTTGTGGGTTATCTCCACGCGCTCGCCTTCGGCGGCGAACATCACCGTGTGGTCGCCGACGATATCCCCGGCGCGCACGGTGGCAAAGCCGATGGTCTCGCGCTCGCGGGCGCCGGTCTGTCCCTCGCGGCCGTAGACCGCGACCTTGCCCAGGTCGCGACCCAGCGCATGGGCCACCACCTGGCCCATGCTCAGCGCCGTGCCGGAGGGCGCGTCGATCTTGTGCCGGTGGTGCGCCTCGTAGATTTCGATGTCCACGTCGTCGCCCAGCACCCGGGCGGCAGTCTCCAACAGCTTGAAGCACAGGTTCACCCCGGTGCTGAAGTTGGACGCCTTGCAAATGGGAATGGTCTGCGCGGCGGCGTCGATACGCGCCTGCTGCTCAGGGGTAAAGCCGGTGGTACCGATAACCATGGCCACACCGTTGGCGGCACACAGTTCGAGATTGGCCAGGGTGGCGTCGGGCACGGTGAAATCGATCAGCACATCGATCTCGCCAATCACCGCCGCGAGGTCGCCGCTGACCACCACACCGTTGCGTCCGGTGCCCGCCAGTTCGCCGGCGTCTGCACCGACCAGGCTACTGCCGGCACGCTCGATCGCGGCGCTCAGTTGCAGGTCATCGCCGGCAGCTGCCACCGCCTCGATGAGTGTGCGCCCCATACGACCGGCGGCGCCGGTAATGCCGATCCGCGCGCTCACGAGGTGATGTCTTCAAAGAAGTTTTTTACGCCTTCAAACCAGCTCTGCTGGCGCGGCGACTGGCGCTTGCCGTCCTGGCCCAAGGTCTCGGCAAACTCCTCGAGCAACTCGCGCTGACGCTTGCTCAGGGCGACCGGGGTCTCGACCACGGCGCGGCACAACAGGTCGCCGACGCTGCCGCCGCGCACCGGCTTGACGCCCTTGCCGCGCAGGCGGAACAGCTTGCCGGTCTGGGTTTCCGGCGGGATTTTCAGTTTGACCCGGCCGTCCAGGGTCGGTACTTCGAGTTCGCCGCCGAGCGCCGCGTCGACGAAGGTGATCGGCACCTCGCAGTACAGGTGCTTGCCATCGCGTTCGAAGATGGTGTGCTGCTTGACCGAGATCTGCACGAACAGGTCGCCGGGCGGGCCGCCCTTCATGCCGGCCTCGCCCTCGCCGGACAGGCGGATGCGGTCACCGGTATCCACCCCCGGTGGCACTTTTACCGACAGGGTGCGGGTGCGCTCCACGCGGCCCTGGCCGTGGCAGGTGTTGCACGGGTCGGTGATGATCTGGCCCTGGCCGCGACAGGCCGGGCAGGTCTGCTGCACCTGGAACAGGCCCTGCTGCATACGCACCTGGCCGTGGCCGTTACAGGTAGTACAGGTCTGCGGGCGGCTGCCGGCCTTGGCGCCGGAACCGTCGCAGGTGTCGCAGGTGGCGAGGTTGGGCACGCGGATTTCCACGGTGGTGCCGTGCACCGCCTCTTCCAGCGTGATGTCCAGGGTGTAGCGCAGGTCCGAGCCGCGCTGCGGGCCGCCGCGACCGCGGCCGCCTCCGCCGCCGAAGATGTCGCCGAACACGTCGCCGAAAATATCGCTGAAGCTGCCGCCGCCGAAACCGCCGCCGCCCCCGCCCATCTGCGGGTCGACCCCGGCGTGACCGAAGCGGTCGTAGGCCGCGCGCTTGTTCTCGTCCATGAGGACGTCGTAGGCCTCGGTGGCCTCCTTGAACTTGTCCGAAGCTTCCGGATCGTCGGGGTTGCGGTCCGGATGGTACTTCATCGCCACCCGGCGATAGGCTTTCTTGATTTCCTTGTCGTCAGCGCCCTTGCTGACCCCGAGGACCTCGTAAAAATCGCGTTTCGACATAGTTTTAGCGCACTGACCTGGGAATCCTGAAACAACCACGCAGGCAACGTGGCCTGCGTGGTCTGGTAACGACCGCTAGCGGCCGTCGCATTCGTACGAAGCCGGCGCGCGGGGCGCCGGGTCCGGTTTACTTGCGGTCGTCGTCCTTGACTTCCTCGAACTCGGCATCGACCACGTCGTCCGCACTCGCGCCGGCACCGCCAGCGTCCGCGCCGGCACCTGCCGCGGCGCCCTGGGCGGCGTCGCCCTGGGCCGCGTACATCTTCTGCGCGACCGGGCCGGTGGCCTCGGTGAGCTTGGTGGCCGCGGCGTCGATGGCGTCCTTGTCCTGGCCCTTGACCGCTTCCTCGGCCTCGCTGATGGCGGCCTCGATGGCGGAGCGCTCTTCATCCGTGGCGTGCGCGCCGGCTTCCTCGAGGGTCTTCTTCGCGGCGTGGATCAGGCCATCGCAGGTATTGCGCGCGACCACCACTTCCTCGAACTTCTTGTCCGCTTCGGCGTTGGCCTCGGCGTCCTGGACCATCTTCTCGATATCGTCTTCGGACAGGCCGCCGGAGGCAGTAATCTGGATCGACTGCTCCTTGCCGGTTGCCTTGTCTTTCGCGGACACGTGCAGGATACCATTGGCATCGAGGTCGAAGGTGACTTCGATCTGCGGCATGCCGCGCGGCGCCGGCGGGATGTCCGCCAGGTCGAAGCGACCCAGGGACTTGTTGCCCGCGGCCTGCTTGCGCTCGCCCTGCACCACGTGGATGGTCACGGCGGTCTGGTTGTCGTCCGCGGTGGAGAAGATCTGTGACTTCTTGGTCGGGATCGTCGTGTTCTTCTCGATCAGCGGGGTTGCCACGCCGCCCATGGTCTCGATACCCAGGGTCAGCGGGGTGACGTCCAGCAGCAGTACGTCCTTCACGTCGCCGGACAGTACCGCGCCCTGGATAGAGGCGCCCATGGCTACCGCTTCATCCGGGTTGACGTCCTTGCGCGGCTCCTTGCCGAAGAAGTCGGCCACGGCTTTCTGCACCATCGGCATACGGGTCTGGCCACCGACCAGGATAACGTCGTCGATCTCAGAGGGCGACAGGCCGGCGTCCTGCAGCGCGGTCTTCACCGGCTCGATGGAACGCTTGACCAGTTCCTCCACCAGCGACTCCAGTTTGGCGCGCGAGAGCTTGACCACCAGGTGCTTGGGACCAGTGGCATCCGCGGTGATGTACGGCAGGTTCACCTCGGTCTGCTGCGACGAGGACAGCTCGATCTTGGCCTTCTCCGCAGCCTCTTTCAGGCGCTGCAGGGCCAGCGGATCGTTGTGCAGGTCGATGCCGGACTCTTTCTTGAACTCGGCCGCCAGGTACTCGATCAGGCGCAGGTCGAAGTCCTCACCACCGAGGAAGGTGTCGCCGTTGGTGGACAGCACCTCGAACTGGTGCTCGCCGTCCACTTCGGCAATCTCGATGATGGAGATGTCGAAGGTACCGCCGCCCAGGTCGTAGACCGCTACCGTGTGGTCGCCCTTGGCCTTGTCCATGCCGTAGGCCAGCGCAGCGGCAGTCGGCTCGTTGATGATGCGCTTGACCTCGAGACCGGCGATCTTGCCGGCGTCCTTGGTGGCCTGGCGCTGGGAGTCGTTGAAGTACGCAGGCACGGTGATCACCGCCTGGGTGACCGGCTCGCCCAGGAATTCCTCGGCGGTCTTTTTCATCTTGCGCAGCACTTCGGCAGAGACCTGCGGGGGTGCCATTTTCTCGCCCTTGACCTCTACCCAGGCGTCGCCGTTGTCCGCCTCGATGATCTTGTAGGGGACCATGCTGATGTCTTTTTGCACCACATCGTCCTTGAAGCGGCGGCCGATCAGGCGCTTCACCGCGAACAGGGTGTTGCTCGGGTTGGTGACGGCCTGGCGCTTGGCGCTCTGGCCAACCAGGGTCTCGCCGTCCTCGGTGTAACCGACGATGGACGGGGTGGTGCGATCGCCTTCAGCGTTTTCGATGACGCGGGGCTTGCCACCTTCCAGCACGGATACGCAGGAGTTGGTGGTACCCAGGTCGATTCCGATAATCTTGCCCATTGTTTCTCTCCAGTTCCTCAGGGGCCCTCGGGGCGCCCGTTACTATCTCGATGTTCCGGTATTTGGGGTCGAATCGTGGCGATTCAACCCTCCAAAGACGTGTTCGTGCGATTTTTAACGGCTGACCATGACCATCGCGGGACGCACCAGACGGCCGTTGAGGGTGTAGCCCTTCTGCATCACCGCAATCACCGTGTTCGGCTCGACCTCGGGGTTGTCGACCATGCTCATGGCCTGGTGCAGGTTGGGGTCGAAGGGTTCGCCGTGCGGGTCCACCACGGCGATGTTGTGCTTGCCGAGCACGTCGAGGAAGCTCTTCAGGGTCAGTTCGACACCCTCGGCGATCGGGCGCACTGCCTCGGCGTCGCCATCCGCGGCCTGCAGGGCGCGCTCCAGGTTGTCGACCACCGGCAGTAGTTCGCTGGCGAAGCGCTCGAGGGCGAACTTGCGCGCTTTCTCCACATCCATCTCGGCGCGGCGCTGGATGTTCTGGGCGTCGGCCTGGGCGCGCAGCGCGGCCTCCCGGGCGGTGGCCAGGTCTTCCTCCAGACGGGCGACATCGACCTCCAGTGACACCTCGGGGGCCTCGCCCTGGGGCAGGTGATCGCCCTGCGCGGCCTCGCTCGGCGCGACCTGCTCCTCGGGAATTTCAGTTTCGGGCTGCTGGGAATTTTGCTCGGCCACGCTTGCACTCCATATGGCTGGATATTGACGACAATACGCGGATTTGGGGCCGCACGGCCCGAATTCAAGGGCGAATTCGCCCGCTTGCGGGACTTTTTTTGCTCAGGTTTTGATCAACGGGAGAGCGCGGAGCCGAGCATGCGCGCGGTGACGTCGACGATCGGGATCACCCGCTCGTAGGCCATGCGCGTCGGGCCGATCACACCCAGCACACCCAGGGTGCGCGCACCGTCGGTGTAAGGCGCGGTGATCACCGAGTAGTCGCCGAACACCTCGTAGCCGGCCTCCTCGCCGATGAACACCTGCACGCCCTGGGCCTGGGAGCAGCGCTCCAGCAGGTGCAGCAGGTCCTTCTTGCGCTCGAAGGCATCGAACAGTTCGCGCAGCTTGAGCATTTCCTCGGCGGTGGCGCTGCCCAGCAGGCGGGACTCGCCGGCCACCACGCAGTCGTCGCCGGGCTCCTCCTGGTCCAGGGCGCGGCTGGCCAGGTCCAGGGTGGCCTGCATGTAGTTGTCGATCTGGCTGCGGGCATCGCGCATCTCGCGCAGCAGTTGCTCCTGCACCTGCTGCAGCGGCCGCCCGGCGAAGCGCTGGTTGACCATGGCCGCGGCGGCGTTGAGCTGCTCCTGGGTGAACGGTCTCCGGGTGCGGATCACCCGGTTCTGCACCTCGCGGTCGTTGACCACCAGGATGACCAGCACCTGGTCGCCGGACAGGGGCAGGAACTCCACCTGGCGCAGCTGCCCGGGCTCCTTGCGCGGCAGGGTCACCAAGCCAGCCTGGGCGGTGATGCTGGACAGCAGCGACGAGGCGCTCTGCACCAGCTCGCTGGCCGGCCGGTCCGGGTGCAACTGGCTGCGCAGGATGGCCACGGCCTGGTCCTCCAGCGGCTGCACCTGCAGCAGGCAGTCGACGAAAAAGCGGTAACCGCGGGCGGTGGGCACGCGGCCGGCGGAAATGTGCGGGGAGGCCAGGTAGCCGCGCTCCTCGAGGTCGGACATCACGTTGCGGATGGTCGCTGCGCTCACCGTGAGGCCGGATTCCTCCATCAGGGTCCGCGACCCCACCGGCTGTCCGTCGCTGATATGCCTGCGCACCAGCGTCTGCAGCAGCACCTTGGCCCGATCTGAAATAGCGTCGTCAGTCATTGCACATCCTGTCCGTGTACCCCGGATTTTTATCACAAGGGGGCGCAATCGCCAAACCGCACGCGGCGGCGATATTTACGCCGCGAGGCTTCTGCGGTATAGATGGCAAAACCCACGGCGCGCCACCATGCTTACCCATCTCAGCATCAGCAACTACACCATCGTCTCGCAACTGGAGGTCGAATACGCCGCCGGCATGACGGTGATCACCGGCGAGACCGGGGCCGGCAAGTCGATCATGCTCGACGCCCTGGGCCTGTGCCTGGGCGACCGCGCCGACCCGCGCGCCGTGCGCCCCGGCGCGGAGCGCGCCGAAATCGCGGCCACCTTCGCCATCGACGACATTCCCGCGGCCGCCGCCTGGCTGGACAGCCGCGACCTCGGCAGCGGCGATGAGTGCCTGCTGCGCCGGGTCATCACCGCCGAGGGCCGCAGCCGCGCCTATATCAATGGCAGCCCATCCACCGCCCAGGACTGCGCAGAGCTGGGCGCCCTGCTCATCGACATCCACAGCCAGCACGCCCACCAGTCCCTGCTGCGCCGCGCGGTGCAGCGGGAACTGCTCGACGAGTTCGGCGGCCATGCCAGGCTGGTGCAGGAGGTCGAGAACACCGCCTCCGACTGGCTGCGCGCGCACCGCGAACTGGAGCTGCTGGCGGGCAACCGCGAGGAGCACGGCGCCCGCACGCAGCTGCTGACCTACCAGGTGGAGGAACTGGAGGCACTGGGCCTGCAGGAGGGCGAACTCGAGGCGCTGGAGGACGAGCAGCGCAACCTGGAAAACGCCGAGGACATCCTGGTCAGCGCCAACCAGGCGCTGGAACTATGCGAGGAACACGCCGCCGGGGCCCGTCGCACCCTGCAACTGCTCGACGAGCGCACCCACGGCAGCGCCGCCGCGCAAAGTGCGCGCGAACTGCTCGACAGCGCCGCCATCGGGCTCAGCGAGGCGCGCGGGGAAATCCAGCGGCACCTGGACCGGGTGGAGGTCAACCCGGAGCGCCTGCGCGAGGTGCAGTCGCGCCTGGAGTCCATCTACGACGTGGCCCGCAAGCACCGAGTGCTGCCCGAGCAGGTCCTGGAAACCGCCCAGCGCCTGCAGGAGGAACTGGATACGCTGTCCGGCAGCGCGGAGCGCGTCGATGCCCTGCAGGCGGAGATGGACCAGCTCGCCAGCGACTACCGCGAACAGGCCGGCAAACTCGGCAAAGCGCGCGCGAAGGCCGCAAAAAAATTGGCCGTCGCAACCCAGGACGTGCTCGCCTCGCTGTCCATGGCGCACTGTCAGCTGGAAATCGCCCTGACCCCGCGCGAGCAGGACCAGCCGCACCCCCACGGCCGCGAAGAAGTCGAACTGCGCATCAGCACCAACCCCGGCGCGGCGCCGCAGGCGCTGGGCAAGATTGCCTCCGGCGGCGAACTGTCGCGCATCAGCCTCGCTATCCAGGTGGTGGCGGCCAGCAGTAGCACGGTGCCGGCGATGGTCTTCGATGAGGTCGATGTGGGCATCGGCGGCGCCGTGGCCGAAGTCGTCGGCCGCCTGTTGCGCTCACTGGCCCAGCGCGCCCAGGTGCTGTGCGTGACCCACCTGCCACAGGTGGCCGCCCAGGGGCACCACCACCTGCGGGTGAGCAAGTCCAAGCGCGGCAAAACCCTGGAGACCCAGCTCGAAAGCCTCGATGCCGAAGGCAAGGTCGAGGAACTCGCGCGCATGCTCGGCGGGGTCAACATCACCGCCCAGACCCGCGCCCACGCCCGGGAAATGCTCGACAGCGCGGGCGCCTGAACCCAGGGGCGCGCCCGCAGGCGCGGGGCAACCACCCATGCGGACCCCGACGGCGACTTGCCGCTACCCAATATTGGGTCCATATTTATTCATACCCTCTCGAACAATTGTCATTATTCATATACTGGAGGGCCGCCAGGGGGAGGCGACAGCCGTACAGGCTGCTTGAACTGAATTGACCACTAAACTGCATCTACGACGCGAGGACCTGCTCGCAAGCCGGACCGTGATCAGCGACGCCAACAGCCAGCTGGCATTAAGCGACTGTGCGCAGCTGTTCGCCGCCCTGGACGAACTCACGGCCGAAAGCGGTATCGGCGAGGACCAGGCAGTTGCCCTGGCCTGCGACAACGACGTGGCCAGCGCCGTCACCCTGCTCTACCTGCTGGCGCGCGGCCAGGGCGTGTACCTCGCACACCCTGTCGCCGACGACACCCCGGACAGCGACGCGCTGGCTGCACTGCCGGCATTTTGCTCGCACCTGCTGCTGCCCGCCGCCGGCATCGACGCCGATGCGCGGCCCGCACGCATGCTCGCCACCGGCAACGACAGCACGGGCAGCCAGTGCGCCGGCCGCCTGTACGCCGCGACCTCCGGCTCCACCGGCACGCCGCGCATCGCCGTGCACAGCCACCCGCTGTTGTGGCGCAACGCGCAGAACTGCCGCGAACGCCTGCAACTGGCCGAGACCGACTGCATCGCCATCCCCGTGCCGCTGTTTCACATGTACGGGCTCGGGGCGGCTTTCCTGCCCGCGGTGCTCGCCGGTGCTAATGTCGCGCTGATCGGCGACACCAACGTGCTGCGCTACCTGCAGCGCGAGGCGGCCAGCAAGCCCAGCGTGGCCTACCTCACCCCGAGCTTTGCCCACAGCCTGCTGCGCGTGCGCAAGTCGCCGCGCCAGTACCGGCTCACCGTGCTCGCCGGCGACCGGGCACCCGCCAGCACCTTCGACGCCTACGAGCAAAAACACGGTTGTGTCGTGTGCCTTTACGGCAGTACGGAACTGGGGGCAATTGCCGCGGGCTCGCCGGACGACCCCGCCGCAACGCGTCGCGAAACCAGTGGCCGCCTGATGCCCGGTGTCGAGTTGGCCGCTGCCGGCGAAGATTCTCCCGCTGTACTTGGCTTCAGACACGCAAGTGGCTGCGCAGGCTACGCCGATGCCGCCGGCCGCGCACAACCGGGCGAATTGCTGCTGGACGGCGTATACCGCACCAGCGACCTCGGCGAGCTCGACGCGGCGGGCTACCTGCGCATCCACGGCCGCCGCGATCACACGGTCAACCGGGACGGCCAGCTGGTCTCCTTCAGCGCCGTGGAGCAGGCCCTGTCGCAACTCGACGCCATCGTCGCCGCAGTGGTCTGCAGCAATGGCGAAACCCCGCGCGGCGCACAGCTGACCGCCGTGTGCGTGGCCGCGGACAAGGCGCTGGATGCGCGCGAGATCCGTCAGCAGGTGCGTAGCGTGCTCGCCCACTACGCGATTCCCGACACCTTCCTGTGGTGGGATGCGCTGCCGCGCCTGCCCAGCGGCAAGCCGGACCGACAGGCTATCCAGACACAGCTGGCGCAAGCGGATGCGCCGGCTTCCCTTGACAGGACGACGACCTCCACCGCGGCCTCCGCCGCCCACGATTGACACTGGAAACACACAGCATGCAACAGGCACTGGCCGAGGAACTGGTGGCGATGATCTGCGACACCATGGACGTAACCCTCGACGCGGCAAACGCCGGCATCGACACACCGCTGTTTGCAGGCGGCTTCGACCTCGATTCCTTCGCCGTGGTGGAGTTGATCACACAACTGGAAGAGCGCCACAACTTCGAATTCGACGACGGCGATTTTCTCGAGGAGCACTTCGCCACGCCGCGCAGCCTGGCCAGCCTGCTGGAGACCTATCTGGCGACGTCCTGATGGCAGGCACCGGTGCCCCCGGATCGCGGCTAGCGCATTGCGAAAGAGCCCATTGCGAAAGAGCCCATTGCGAACGAGCGCATTGCGAAAAACAGTGCACACCACCCCGAGCCGTTCGGGTGTTCGCAGTACCAGGGAAATTCAGGAAAAGATTGCCACCGCCCTGCCGGACGGCTGATTGCTATTTCTTTTTCTTCTTGCGCACGTAGAGCACCAGCGAGTGGTCGCTCAATTCGTAGCCGTTTTCCTCGGCGATCTTGCGCTGGCGCTCTTCGATCACCGGGTCGTTGAATTCGATGACGTCGCCGGTATCCAGGCACACCATGTGGTCATGGTGGTCACCCTTGGCCAGTTCGAACACCGAGTGGCCGGACTCGAAATGGTGGCGTGTGACCAGCCCGGCGGTCTCGAACTGGGTGAGCACCCGGTACACAGTAGCCAGGCCGACGTCCTCTCCGGCGGAAAGCAGCGCGCGATAAACATCCTCCGCGCTCATATGCTGCTCGGTATCGTCGGTGCTTTCCAGTATTTGCAGGATTTTGACCCGCGGCAGGGTGACCTTGAGACCTGCCCGGCGCAGTTCCTGGTTCTCTTCGGACATTAAAGGGGGGTTCTCTGTCAGATTGAGTAGAGGTATGATGCCACCGCATCAAATGAAGTGGAAGTTTTACCCCATGCGTATCCTACTGCTGGCGCTGCTTGTCGCCAGCCTCAGCGCCTGCGGTTTCCTGGGCTTTCCCGGCGTCTACAAGATCGACGTGGAACAGGGCAACATCGTCACCCAGGAGCAGGTAGAGCAGCTAGAACCCGGTATGAGCCGCCGCCAGGTGCGCTTCCTGCTGGGCACCCCGCTGGTGGAAGATACCTTCAACCTGGACCGCTGGGACTACAGCTACAGCAAGCGCAACGGGCTGAAGGTTCTCGCGCAGTCGAAACTCACCGTGTACTTCGACGGCGACCGACTGGTCGATGTACGCGGTGACCAGGTACCCACCGCCTTTGGTGGCCCTGGCGACACGGGCGACGCAACGCCCTCTACCTGATCCCGCCGCGCCCCGGCTTATCCTGATTTATTCCTCGTCCTTCCCCGCGCGGCGCTCCCGCGAGCGGGCGGCGCGCGCCTTGCGAACTTCCTTCGGGTCCGCCAGCAGCGGCCGGTAGATCTCCACCCGGTCGCCCTCGCGCAGCGCCTGCTCCGGGGAGACCGGCTTGCCGAAGATGCCGAGCTTGGCATTATCCAGGTCGATGCCCTCGAACTTGTCGAGTATGCCCGAGCGCCGCGCTGCCTCCAGGGCGGAAGTACCCTCGGGTACTGCCACGCTGAGAATCGCCTGCTTGTGCGGCAGGGCGTAGGCCACTTCCACCATGATCATCGGCCTCTCGCTCATCGGCTCACCCATAGAGTTGTCGCGCGCGCCGCTCCACGGCGCTCACCAGGTTGTCGGACACGCTGTCGAACAGGCGCGCCGCGGCGGCGCCCAGCAGGCTGCTGCGCACGCGAAATTCCAGTTCCAGGCTGACCTTGCAGGCGGCCTCGCCCAGGGGCAGGAACTCCCAGCTGCCGCGAAAATGATCGAAGGGGCCCTCGACCAGTTCCAGGGAAATGTGGCGTTCGTCCACCAAACGATTGCGGGTAGCGAAGCTCTGCGAGACCACGCCCTTGGCAAGGTCCAGGCGCGCCTCGACCAGGTCGGCCTCGCGACGCAGTATCTGCGCACCCACACAGCCATCCATGTAGGCGGGGTAGGCTTCGATATCGTTGACCAAATCAAACAGCTGCCGTGCCCGGTAGGGCAACAGCGCGCTGCGGTGGATGCTCGTCATGGACGCCCCATTAGCGGAAGTAACCCGCCCAGAGGATCAGGGCCAGGGCGGGGGGCGTAATATAGCGCAGGAGTCCGCGCCAAAGCGAGAATGAGAGGTCCGCCTCGCGGGCGAAACGCGGCCGCAGAACATCTGCCCGCAGGCGCCAGCCGACAAACACCGCAGTACCCAGTGCCACCAGTGGCAACAGCAACCGCGCCGCCAGGTGATCGACGCTCACCAGCAGGTTGTGCTGGCCCATCCAGCCATAGGAACTCACCGACGCGGCGATCGCCCAGGCCAGGATCCATAGCGGCAGGGTCACCGCCGCAGCGGCCGCCGGGCGACTCAGGCCCAGGTGCTGGTTGACCAGTGCCACCGCCGGCTCGAGCATCGCGACCGCCGCCGCGAGCGCGGTAATTCCCATCAGGGCGTAAAACAGCACACCGTAGAATTCGCCCTGAATGAGGTTGCCGTAGGCGTAAGGCGCACCGATGAAGACCAGGCCCGGACCACCGGCGGGCAGCATGTTGCTGGCCGTGACCAGGGGCAAGAGGGCGAGGCCGGCAAGCAGCGCCACCACGGTGTGAAACAGCGCCACCGCCATCACCGAACGGCCGATGGGTGCGCCGTCTGGCGAGTAGGCGCCGAACATCAGCACCGCCCCTACCCCGGTGCCCATGGCGAGCAGTGCCTGCCCCAGCGCCAGCAACGCGCTCTCGACATCGAAGTCGAGCAGGCGTGTATTGAACAGAAAATTGCGCGTGGCCTCGAGGTCACCGGTATCAAAGGCAAAACTCACGAGGAGAGCGAGCAAGGCCAGCATGGCCGGCACCGCCAGCCAGAACAGCAGTGACAGCCCGCGCCTGACGCCGAGCGCCAGCACGCCGGTGAGCAGGACGACGAAGACGGACTGCCAGCGTATCTGCATCGCCGTGTCCTCGACCAGGTCGCCGAAGCGCTTGGCCACCTCGGGCACACTGGCGGCGGAGAACACGTCGCCGCGCATGAGATTGAGGTAACCCAGGCTCCAGCCCGCCACCACCACCTGGCTGCCGGCCAGCAGAAAGCCGGTGAACGCGGCCAGCAGGCCCAACCAGCGCCACTGGCCGGAAACCTCCGAACCCTGCGCGGCGCGCCGAATCGCCAGCAGCGGGCTGGCGCGACCGGTGCAACCCAGCGCCGCCTCCGCACAACACAGCGGCACGGCAACCAGCAACAGGCAGGCGACGTAGGTGAGCAGGAAGGCGGCGCTGCCGTTGCTGCCCATCAACCACGCAAAACGCCACAGCGAACCCACCCCGACCGATGCCGCGGCCAGGGCGAGGACGAAGGTGGTGCGGCTGCGCCAGCCGACCAGGCTTACCGTTGGACCCGCCGCCAAATCAACTTCACCTGCAATTTCATGGGCTTAGCTTGCATGAGCACGGCCGAGTAGAAAAGGGGGAAATTCCCCTTTCCGGACTCCCGCACCCCCGTATAATGCGCGCCATGGCCAAGAAACCGAAACAATCCGACAACACCATCGCCCGCAACAAGCGCGCGCGCTTCGATTTCGAACTGCTCGAGAACTTCGAGGCGGGCGTCGCGCTGACCGGTTGGGAGGTCAAGGCGCTGCGCATGGGCAAGGGCAACCTGACCGATTCCTACGTGTTGATGAAGGACGGGGAGGCCTGGCTGCTCGGCGCGCAGATCACGCCGCTGGACACCGCCTCCACCCACTTTGTCACCGACCCCACCCGCACGCGCAAACTGCTGCTGCACAAAAAGGAACTGGCGCGCATCGTCGAGGGCACCTCGCAAAAAGGCCTGACCTGCGTGTGCACGGACCTCTACTGGAAGGGCCACCTGGTGAAGGCGCGCATCGCGCTGGCGCGCGGCAAGAAGGAACACGACAAGCGCGACACGCAGAAAGAGCGCGACTGGCAACGGCAGAAGCAGCGCATTGTGCGCGACAACGTGCGCCAATAAACCTGTGTTATCAGCCCGTGCCAGCTTAGAAAGACACGGTCTAATATCCGCCTTGCGACTCCCCGGACCAGCGACCATAGTAAAGGCGTGAGCGGGTCTCCCCTACCCCCCAACGCACAACTGGAGTAACCCGCCACTTGGGATACGGTTATATACCGCCAGACTCTCCCATGGAGGAGAGCGCCGGGTGAGGGACCCTTGCGCGATGCGATTCCCTTGCAATACGGCAACTTCCCCCCCCAGCCGCAGTCGATTGCTCCCCGGCAACCGGTTGCGGCTTCTAACCCTTCCTATTTTGCGCTTGTCTCTTTAACGCTTCAGAGCGCCACTCAAAGCAGAGCGCGCCAGAGCATGCGTACCGAAACCACCAGCAGGAAGCTGCCGAATGCGAGGTTCAACTGGCGCTTGCTCAGGCGGTGCGCGAGAGCAGCGCCCAGCGGCGCCATCAGGATTGTCATCGGCGCGATGGCTGCCACGCCGACCAGGTTGACGTAACCCAGGCTCCCGGGGGGCACGTTCGGGTCGTTCCAGCCGGTAACCACGAAACCCAGGGTGCCCGGCAGGGCAATCAACAGGCCGAACAGGGCCGAGGTGCCCACCGCCCGGTGGATGGGCTGGCTCATCAGGGTCAGCGCGGTGACGCTGAAGGTGCCCCCGCCAATCCCCAGCATACTGGAGAGCAGGCCGATCAGGGTCGGCGTCACGGAGCCGCCGGCGCCGCGGGGGACGGCGCTCCACGGGTGCAACTCATCCAGCGGCAGCACCATCTTCACCGCCACCAGGAACGCCACGATGCCAAACAACAGGGCCAAGGCCTCGCTGTGCACCTGGGCGGCTAGCACTGAACCGATGAGCGCGCCGACAAAAATGAAGGGCCCCCAGTAGACGGCGAGGTCGCGATCCACACCACCGCGGGCATGGTGCGCGCGCGCCGAGGAAACAGAGGTAAAGATGATGGTCGCCAGCGAGGTACCCACGGCGATATGCATGCGGATCGCCGGGTCGACGCCGCGCGCACCGAGGGCAAAATCCAGCGCCGGGACGATGACGATACCGCCACCGACCCCGAGCAGGCCCGCCAGCACGCCAGCGACCGCGCCGGTCGCCAGCATGGTGAGCACAAGAGGTAGCAAGGATTCCAGGAGCCTGCCTCCGAACGGGCTGAAGTGTGCGGGCGAGGATACACGCCCTGCTCAAAGGGAACCAGCAAGTGAACTTTGTTATGCAAAGTATGTCTAAGCCGGCGTGTGCAAATTTACCCGTTTCACACAAAAAGATGCGCTATAATCGCGCACTCACCGGGGGCGATTTGGATTCGACGACGGATACGAACCCTGAGGTGCATGCCGTGATGGCAGCCAATCACGTTAATCCAAAGCTGTACCTTAATAGTTGCCAACGACGACAACTACGCTCTGGCGGCATAAACCCCGCTAGCGGTCTTTAGCAAGGTTCCAGCCCCGCGCTACGGACTGTCATATAGAACTGGATCGCAGCAAAGTTCGCCCCGGGCGGCGCTGTTAAACTCTTACGGGGATCGCTATTCACGTCCTGCCCGTTGGGCTGTGAACGGCTAAATCAATAAACGGAATCTAAGCATGTAGAGCCGAAGGCAGACTACCGGCGGACGCGGGTTCAACTCCCGCCGCCTCCACCAACTACCCATCCAAGAACATCCAAGAACAACCCTAAGGCCCTGTAATACAGGGCCTTTTTGTTTATAATACATCCAGAGCCGTCCATCCTCATCCAGCGACATACCCCCACCATAGGGGGTAACTCCGGGGGTATTTCGACCCACCCCATTGGACATACCCCCAATCCACAGGAGGCGAGCCATGCCACTAACTGCCACTGAGGTAAAACAAGCCAAGCCCGGAGCAAAGCCGCGCAAACTTGCCGATGGACGGGGCTTATACCTACTGGTACAGCCCAATGGGGCGAAATACTGGCGTTACAAATACCGCTACGCTGGGAAAGAAAAAAGCCTAGCGCTCGGGGTTTACCCCGAAGTCTCACTAAAAGAGGCCCGCCGCGCCCACCAAAAAGCGCGCGACAGACTGACCGAGAACACAGACCCTGGAGAGGTGCGCAAGGTGGAAAAACTCACCCGCCACTTGGCTTCTGCAGAAAGTTTCGAGGCGATAGCGCGCGAGTGGTTTGCAACCAGAATGGTGGAAAAATCAGTCAGCCACCGGGAGCGCACGCTGCGCGCCTTAGAAAAAGACCTATTCCCCGCACTCGGCAATCGCCCCATTGCCGCCATAAACGCCCCTGAGTTACTCGCCGCACTCCGCCGCATTGAATCGCGAGGGGCAGTAGAAACGGCGCACAGGGCTAAGCAAACTGCTGGCCAAGTATTCCGATTTGCGGTTGCAACTGGCCGAGCAGAACGCGACCCCTCCGGCGACCTGAAAGGCGCACTCAAAAACCCTAAAAAGAAACACCTCGCGGCCATCACAGACCCCGCCGAACTAGGTTGTTTGCTGCAAGCAATGGAGCACTTTCAGGGTACTCCGGTTGTAAAAACTGCACTGCTTCTTTCCCCATTGCTCTTTCAGCGCCCGGGCGAAATCAGATCGATGGAGTGGGCAGAAATCAACTGGGAGGAAAAACGCTGGGAGTTGCCCGCGGAGAAAATGAAAATGCGTCTTCCGCACATTGTCCCATTGAGCACTCAGGCAGCGGCACTACTGCGGGCATTGCACCCCTTAACGGGTCGCGGCAGGTATGTTTTCCCCAGCGCAAGAGGGGCGAGTCGATGTCTTTCAGAAAACGGGGTGCGCACGGCTCTACGAACACTGGGCTATAGCAATGATACAGTCACTCCGCATGGCTTTCGGGCTACCGCCCGCACATTACTCGATGAGGTACTGGGTTACCGGGTAGACTGGATCGAGCATCAATTGGCCCATGCAGTAAAGGATACCAACGGCAGGGCGTACAATCGAACTACACACCTAGAGGGAAGAAGGGAAATGATGCAGCGCTGGGCTGACTACTTAGACACCCTGAAAGTGGCTGCCTGCGACGGAAACGTTGTCACAGGCAGGTTCACAAAAAGTCTCAGCAATCCTTAACTTTTCTGATTACTCTCGGCTAATTTTTTCCGAACTTGACCTAAAACCTCTAACCGACATGCCTGGAACTCTTCCATTGCAACGTTTACTGACGTAGATATAACATCCGCTCTTATACTGTCTCGCAGGTCGCATATTCGCGCCCAGAATGCCGCTCTCTGACAGTCGTCCAAATCGGACAAATTTACGCTCAGTATTCCTCGCGAGGAGTCCATTTCATCAGTCTCAATTGTAAAATTATAGATTTCACTTAGAACCCTTTGGTGAATGCGTTCACAATCGTCCAGATCGATCAAAAAATCCGTAACTTTGAGTCCGAAGGACTGCTGGTTAACTCGAGAGGTAGGGAAATCCCGCTCAATATCCGCAAGACCCACCTCCACGCGCTGGAGCAGCACCTCGCCATAATGATTCACTGAGGATATTCGTTCACAGAGCAAGCCTAAATTTTGCGTAATTCGTTTTCCGAGTCTCATATCAGACTCAAGAGAAATAACATTTTTTATATCAAGAAACTTATATTTTAAGTACCAGTGCTCCATCCGCTCGAGCGAATCAATAAGGCCGGGAAGAAATATTTTCCTTTGGAGATACTTCTCCGTCCGAGGTCTAGCCAATACAGCGATTTTCCTAACCACCATGCAGCCAACAATAACGGTTGAAAGCCCAACCCAAACCATGTTGTAACCAGTGAGGGCCTCAGAGAGCATAAGAAATCGTGGAATAAGATACCCAGAGATTAGAATCAGGACACAATATATGACGGTCTCAATTATTCCCTTTTTCAAACGCTCTAAATCGATTTGAGAGTCAATTATTTGAATTTGGGTGAGGAGTTTCGCATGAAGCGGGCGTAAATCCTTCATGCCATTCCCGATTTTTTCGAACCAGGTTTCCATAAAGTCTTTATCGATGTCGGGGACCCAGTTCTGTTTCTCAAGAAAATTTCTTGTCAGGACTCTTCTCGAATGCAAAATCGCAAATAGATCGTTGTATAGGTCACTAAATAGAACAGTCCATTCTCTATACAACTTTGTTCCAAAGGGAAAAAAACTGTCCTCTACATTAATCCGTTCACCAAACGTGCTATATGCAACACCCCTTCCTGACCAAGTAACGGTGTACGGTACTAAGCGAAGAATGCGGTTTGTGGCTATAGCAATTACAAGAACCGAAGCATCGTACCTTTCGTCAGGGTCCTCTGAGTAGAGTTTGGCGGGAAGGTTTTCCCTAAGCAATCGACCTATTGCCTTATCCCGATTGAGTTCGTCTGAGTTCACTAATGCTCGGTCAATGAACGAATAACAAATTCCGTCTACGGGCCCGCGCATATCGAAGGACTGAATCAGGTTTGCGATTTCTCTTCCAAGTTCGAATATTTTCGCTTCAGCCGCTGCTTTTTCTCTGATTTTGTAGATCCAAAAAGCCCCCAAAAGCGGCAGAACGATTGAGATTAGTCTCGGGACAATTTCCACAAGAGTGGAGTAGGCAATTTCTACGAATATACTTCCCATAAACCTGCACTTCCCTGTTGTTAGAACTCTGGCACAAAAAGAATACTCTTCACTCTGTGCAGCCCCTGAAAGGTAGATTCTATGGCGATAGTGTCGACGGGCAAAGCCAACACAGACTACAATTTGATCACAGCGCCTAGGATGGCCCCCGAAAAGCCGTAACCCTAACGGCCTGGCGCTGCCATCAATTTGGGGGCACCGAGGGGGTGCGTGTGGCAAAGCACAAAACGCCATATGTTGGAGGGTGGCACAACCTCACACTTTCCGATAGAAGCCTCGACGTACTGCGCAAGGTACCTGGCTACACTGGGGACCTAGAGACTCAAATATCGTTCAAATTTGGCGAATACCGTATGTGGGGTGAATTCTACGCCAGCCGGCCCACCTCCCGTGAAAAAATGGCTCTACTAGCAGACTTGGCAAAGTACTCAAAAAAAATGCAGGAATGCGTCGCTCTGCTTCCGAGTGATATGGAACAAAATATTGCGTTCTGGATGAACAACCTGCGTGGGGGCGACATTCTGGAGCATTTGCCCTCACGGTATATGGAGTACTTACAAGACCTTGAGGCTTGCTGCAAAACCGGAGTTGCAGAACTAAAGAACGCCCCCTATGACAAGGCTGGCGGCAGCCGCGAGATCGAGCGCCAACTACTGAGCGATGTTGCCGAGTTACTGGAATCACTGCCTGACATGACCCTGTCGAGAGCCGCAGAACTAGCCCACGAAATACTAATGCTCAACGGCATCAGAACCAACAGCGCGAACCCCCGGCGGACCGTCCGCAAAGTCAGACACCAGAGAGGGGGTCAAAGTCAGCCCGAAAACTAGGGGCGACTTAGACCCTGCAATTATCCGGCACATACCCTGAACATGTATCCAATGCCAACCACACAGGTACGGAGACATGGCACAGAAACCCGAAGACTACCGCCTCCTTAAACTTTCTGAGGTAGAAGCCCGCACGGGCAAAAGCCGTAGCAGCATATACGGAGACCCAGAATTCCCCCGCCCTATCAAAATCGGTCCCCGCGCTAGCGCGTGGGTTGAAAGCGAAGTGACAGCATGGATTGAGTCACGCATTGCCGCTCGGCAGGCCGGATAAGAGGCGGGAAAAATGAAAAACTCAGACACCGCCCCGGCACAGGGCGGCATCCAAAACTGCGCAGTACGATTCTACCAGAAATCTGGGGGTGGCTAGTGTTTGACTACCACCGCCAATTCGCCGACGCCATTTTCCATGATATTGGGGCAATCATCGAACCTATCGCAGACGGTCAATTGCACCGCTTTGACGATCCGAGCGGGAAACACCGCAATCGCGCATGCTGGTATGTATTCCACCTCGATAGCCGTCCGGCCGGCGCATACGGCAACTGGCGCACGGGAATCCAGTCAACCTGGCGTGGAGACACCCCGAATCACGGAACCCGCGTAGAGCGGGAACATACTTCCGAGTTGGTACGGCAGGCCCGCGAAAAGCGGGAGCGCCAGAATGCGGCAGCCGCCGAGCGGGCCAAATTCATTTGGAACCAAGCACAGCCGGCAACGCTGGCACACGAATATTTGGCTAGCAAGAAAATCCCCGCAATAGGGCTGCGGGTGTATCAATCCACGTTATTGGCTCCGCTCCGCTCTGTCAGTGGGGAACTGGTGAACCTGCAACGCATTTATCCCGACGGTACCAAACGCTTTCTGCATGGAGGACGCGTTACCGGCACTTTCTGGCTGCTGGGCCGAGAAGTTCCTCGCTCGGGAAAACTCTATATCGCTGAGGGTGTAGCGACGGCCGCCACTATTGCCAACACATTGCATACCCCGGTTGTTGCCGCAATGACGGCAGGGAATATTTTGCCAGTTGCCCAGTCAATCCGCGGGCATCACCCGGAATTATCGATTGTGATTGCCGCCGACAACGACCACGCCACACCGGGCAATCCCGGACTGAGCAAAGGGATGGAAGCCGCTCGCCAAGTACAGGCGGGACTGACCTGGCCCACTGTTTGCCACCTTCCGGACTGCCGCTGTACCGACTTCAACGATACGGCGAACTGCGAGAGGTCGCCGCAATGAACAAGGCACACGACATGTCCCCCAAGACCATGCCCCAAGACCTGGCGATGCCGCAACTGTTGGAGGTTGCTGATCGATTACAGTATCCGCTTGCACTGCTCGGGCCTCTGCTCGGCGATGCGGCGACAGCCATTGCAGAAGCGGTTCAGGCACCCCCGGAGATTGCTGCAAATTCCACGTTAGCGGTTGCCGCGTTCGCTGCTCAGGACAAAGCCAACGTGGTGATGGACGGGCGGCGCTACCCTCTGTCACTGTTTCTTCTGACAGTAGCGGAATCAGGTGACCGCAAAACTGCCTGTGACCGGGTGGCGAGTCAACCGCTGGATATATGGCAACGAGCGCGTGCCGAATCGCACCGACAGGCGCTGAAACAGTACCGGGATGAGGTGGACATTTACGAGGCGGAAAGACGGGACGCGCTTAGCAAAAAGAACTCAGGCGTCGAGAAGATCGCCGCTCTCGAAGCACTGCAAGCGCCGGAACCGCCGCCGGAGCCCATGGTCATTTGTCAGGAACCAACGCTGGAAGGTTTGCAGCGGTCTTTCCGGCAAGGCTGGCCGAGTCAGGCTTTGTTCAACGACGAAGGTGGCCAATTCTTTGGTGGCCATGCAATGAACCCAGAGAATGTCCTTAAAACCATCGCCGGGCTGTCCCGCTACTGGGATGGAAGCCCGATTATTCGCACGCGCGCTGCAAGGGGGGAAAGCGCCACCATGTACGACCGTCGCCTGTCTATTCACTTGCAGGCTCAGCCTCGCGTCGCTGCCGCCGTATTGTCCGACCAGTTATTGGTGGAACAGGGGATACTGGCCCGTTTTTTGGTGACAGAGGCTCGCACCCAGGCAGGAACGCGCCTGTATCGGGGGAGGGACCCATTCCAAAGCGCGGAGGTGCAACGCTTTCATCAGCGCATCCAAGCGCTGCTGTCACATGTCCCGGAGTTAGACGAAGGGGGTGGCTTGATTCTGCCGGATATTCAACTGAGCGGGGACGCAACCTCGCATTGGATTGATACTTATAACGCCACTGAGCGGGCCCAGGCCCCCGGAGCAGTGCTGGAACTTGTGAAACCTGCCGCCAGTAAAGCGGCAGAGAACGCGCTACGGATTGCTGGAGTGTTCGCAGTGCTTGAAAACACTGGCGAAATCACGGGAGAGCAGATGGCGCGAGCCTGGTCATTGGCTCAGTATTACCTGAACGGCACCTTACGGGCCGCCCAGTTGGCCGAGCAAAATGTGGCGGAGCAATCCGCCCATGAAGTGCTGGACTGGCTGCAAGGACGGAAAAATGGCCGGGCGACTATCGAGGAAATGAGCAAACTGCTGACTCCCAAACGGCACCGCAAAAGCGTGGCGCATATCCGCGCGGTACTTGCCCTGCTTACGGATACCGGCATGGTGCGAGTCGTGACTACCAATACCCGAAATGAGCCCGCAGCATGGGAGGTGCTGCGGTGAATTTGGTGGATTTGCTAGCCCCAATAAAGCAGGGAGGGGGGGAAGCACAGACAGAGGGGGCGGAGAGGGCGGAGAGGGCGGAAAGCCAGAACTCACAAGGGCTGAACATTCCGCCCGCTAAGGCGGAAACGGCCGATGGAAATTATAGTGGAGGGGAATCCCGCCCGAGTCCGCCCAAGGTAGCGAGGCCCAAAACCCATGCAACCACTACCTTTCCGCCCAATCCACCCAATCCGCCCGGGATATTCTCAGGAGTGGAAGCGCCACTGCCTGAGACACAGCAATATTTCGCTCAAAATGGCGCTTTTCTACTGCCTGAGGATATGAATTTTTTACGCAAGCACTTACCGCAAAGTACAACTGCCCGCAATGAAGCCATTTGGAGGTACTTGGCGAAGTGGCGCGAGGGAATGGAAACCGAACCTGTAACCCACCGGAAGGAAAACGCTGGCAGGCGGGCCGCGAACTCTGCTCTCCTCAAGGCGGAGGGGTGAACTGTCCTATCCCATTGGATAAACTACAAATTCAATTGATCCACCCGATAAAATTATTGGCAGCCTGTGAGGTGGTACCAAGATCGCCCGCGCAAATCGAGCCTGAATTTTGGCTGATTGACCACCTGAATTACACAACTGCAAAAATTTGTCGCTCGACTTAGTACTAACATGGGGAGCCATTTAAAAAAGGACCGGGGGGGGGCTCTCGGTTGAAAAGAACAACAGCCTCCGGCCCGGAATAATGATGCGAGCACCCGTGCGAAAATTGGCTGGTACGGTCTAAGCGACTGAACTTCCCGACACAAATTCCGAGGTGAAAAACGTAAAAAGGGGTATATATGGGGGTATATATACAAACATAATAAATTATTCTATTTATTATCAATTAGTTATGTCGGCTTTTCATTTGACGCCGCCTCCACCAATCAACACAAAAGGGCTACCGCAAGGTGGCCCTTTTTTGTTGATCAGCGGCAGACAGCTGAATCCGCGCCCGCAGGGCGCGGGTGGCCGAGCAAAGCGAGGTCTGCCGCAGCGGCCCGCAGGGCCAGCGCAGGCGCAACTCCCGCCGCCTCCACCAATCAACACAAAAGGGCTACCGCAAGGTGGCCCTTTTTGTTTGATCCGCGGCAGACAGCTGAACTACCGCCCAAAGGGCGAGGATAGCCGAGCGCAGCGAGGTCTGCCGCAGCGGCCCGCAGGGCCGGCGAAGGCGCAACTCCCGTCGCCGCCACTTCCCAGCCAGTTCCGGTGGATAAATTGCAACCAACGCCCACTCCAGGCGGCAGCGTCTTTCATCCCCTCCCCTCAGATGCGTGCAATCCGCTGTAATCGCGCGTTCTTTACAAAGCGACAGCATGTGCTATCCCAATACATTCCAATAATCATACGAACTTGCCAGGGAGAGGCAGAACGTGGTTCCGAACAATACTGCCAGCCACCAGCTTCGGACGGGGGTCGCCGCGTCGGTACAGACAGCGTGCTCACCGCCAGAGGGGCCGCACTGAAATGGCCAGCCTGCGTCGCAAAGTCGGGAATTACGCCTGGTTGATGGTCAGCCTGCTACTCGTTTTTGGCGTGGGCATCGCTCTGTATGTCATGGAGACGGAGAACCGCGGCAGCTATTTCCACCAACTGCGTTTTCGCCAACTCGGCGAGACAGCCCGTGGGTTCGAGACCAATCTCGCCAGCTTCAATACGCTTGCCAGGGAGCACCGGCAGATAGTCGCGCGGGAGTTGACGGGCGTGCTGGCGCTACGCGAGACCCTGGCCAGAATTCAGGAAATGCAGGTGCAGGGAGCAGTTGCGACTCAAGCCGCCGGCACACAAAGCCATCCCGGGCTGGCTCGCGCACAACAGGCGCAGACCGGACTAATGCTGTTCTACGAGGGACGCTGTGCCGATGGCGGCACCCTGAAACCACAGGGCTGGCTCGCCGAGCGCTTGCTCGAGCGCGCGAGGCTGCTGAATCCGGACTCACAGGCCGCGGCTTCTCCCGCCCCCGAGCCTGAGCCTGCCGCTGAGGATCCGAACACCGTTCCAGAACCAAAAAAAACCCTGAAAAACCAGATCTTGAACCTGGAAACCCAGATGTGTGCCGCAGGCGCCCTGGCCTCCATCCCACCCGGAGAAATGCTGGCCTGGGGCAACGCCATCGCAAAAGCGGCAGGTCGCATTCGCGCTGACGCCGAGGCCATAGAGCTTGAGGGCTACTCCGGCACGGCCGCCGCGACCGCCCGCGATATCCGGGAAATTCTCTCGACGTCGCTGCAATTGTTGCAGGCGGGACTCAATGGGGTATCGAAAAACCAGACGGAGAAAAACATTGAGAGCCTGGAGCACGAGCGCCTCACCCAATTCGTACAGGAGCAGATCGCAAAATTCTGGTCCGGGGAACTGAGCGCTTTCTGGCGCAATCCGGCACAGGCAAATCAGCAGGTGTTGCAGGCTGCGGCAGCCGCCACACCAGCAGAGATCCGCAAGAGCATGGACGCGCTCAACAGGTTGGTCCAAATCGTCGAGCAACGCTACACCGCACCCGACTCGCCGCTCAGTCCATCGGCGAAACAACACCGCCTCGCAGTCGACTTCGTCCAGGCGCCAACCATTAGTGGCGTTCCTATCTGCACGCGTGAAAAAGACTTCCTGCAATCGTTTGTATTCCCCGGTGGTGCCTCAGGCCCCTATGTGTCCAGTCACTACGCCATCGGCAACTGCATCGTCCAGTCCCAGTTGGCCTACGTCGCCTCGTTTTCGGAGCTGCTGGCACTGGAAGCGGACCAGTTTGCCCTGGTCATGATCGCGGATGCCAAAGGCCGGTTGCTGTACAGCGGTAGTGCCGAGCCGGGCAGTGACAACCAGTTCAACGTCAATATTCGCGACCTGCTTGGGCTCAGCGCGGAGGAGGCGGAACAAGCCGGTGGCGAACAGGGAGAACCGACCAATCGATCGCTGATCCGGGAGATCGACTACCTGGGTGTGCCTCACCTCGCCTATGTCCTGCCGCACAAGTTGAACACCCGCCACGTACAAATCCAGGACGATATCGCATCACCAGAAAAAAATGCCTCGACCGGTGAGGGCGAAACCGGCACGCGAAATGTGCTCGCACAGCAGCGCCTGGAAAGCCTGTATTTCGTCGGCCTGATTCCCGAACGCCAGGTCAAGAGCGACAAGCTGCGCCTGTCGCCGGGCTTCTACTCGGTGCTACTGGCAATAGCAATCGCCATCCTGCTTGGCTTTGTGTTCCTCAAAATCAAGTGGATTCACATTGCTGCGGCGTTTACCCGCTGGGATCGGCGCTTCGCTACATTCGCCGTCGTTTTGATGACGCTGCTGATTGCCATCGGCAGCACCACCTTGCTCGTCTACTCAAGCGTGCGACAGGACTTCAAAGCGGACGCCGCCCACGCCCTGCACCGCATCGCCAGCCGATTCGAGGATGAATTCAATCAGGTCCTGTACACCGCAGACAAATTACTGACCGATCCGCAACTGACCGCCAGGGTTCTGGGAACAGCGAATACTGCGGACAACCCGGCATGTGCAGCGGATGCGCCGGAGGACAACCGGGCCTCTCCCGCCGGGAAGTCGCTGTGCAGTACGTTCATGTGTGAGAAAAAGGACACCAGCGGCTCGCTATTCGGCGAGGTC
The DNA here is from genome assembly GCF_004745945.1 of Mangrovimicrobium sediminis. Lineage (GTDB taxonomy): Bacteria > Pseudomonadota > Gammaproteobacteria > Pseudomonadales > Halieaceae > Mangrovimicrobium > Mangrovimicrobium sediminis. The sequence continues at coordinate 383,149 of NZ_SRLE01000006.1, forward strand.
ACCAGCGGCTGGTATCTGCACAATCTCGAGGAAAATCGCTCTGCGCTAGCGGATTGCACAGGCGCCGTACAACAGCCCGACCTGCACTCGCTCGAGAACATCCTGATACTCGATGAAAATGGCAAGGTTAGCGGCGACCTGGTCCGGGGCAGCGAGAAGCTGGTACAGCTGATCTCCAGGCCAGACCTGAGCAAACGGCACTACTTCCAGCAGGCGAAAAGCGGCGACGTTTTACTGTGGCCCGTGACCCGGCAAGTCTCGAGCGATGAGGCGCCGGAAACAAACAACGCCAAGGCCACAGCCACTGAGGAGCACATTGCAGACATCCCGATAGCCATCGAACGCATCCTCAGCGTTTCCAATGGTTCGCTTTCAACCCAGGTAGCGCTGCCGCTGGAACAGCTTTGCACAGCGGTAAAGCCGGGGAACGGCACATATTTCCCCGGCTTCAACCGGCTGTGCGATGCACGATCAACGGCAGACGGGGCGTCGGCGCCGGCTGCTTCTCCGAGGCCGCTGGCATTGAGTTTCGGCTTCAGCCTCGAAGTTGCCCGCGCGCCGCTGCTCCCCAGCAACCTGAAGTTCGCAGTCATCGACAACGCCAGCGGAACAGTCCTTTACCACAGCCAGCCCCGGCGCAGCCTGGTCGAAAGCTTCTACGAGGAAACTGAATTCGACGCGGCACTGCTGGCCTATACCCGCGCCAACACAGCCAGGCAGCGCAGCGTGGAAGAAGACGACCCACCGTTCTTCGATGGTCTCTATCGCGGCGAGCGAACCCGTTTCTATCTCAGCCCGATCAATTCCAGGCTGCCCTGGACGCTCATCGTCTTCCATGAAAAGGAATACCTCGGCGCCTACCCCGCACTGCAGTTTGCCCTGTCCTTGATGATCGGTATCGGCGCACTGGTACTGATCTGCACCCTGGTGCTGATACTGGGGGCAAAGTGGAAGGGTATTACTTCCTGCCTGTGGCCGCGGCTGGAAGGTGTCGGATTCTACTGGAAGTGGGTACGGAGACTCCTGGTGATTGCAGCGGTTGAGAGTTGCCTGTTGGCGATCATCTTCCTCAGCCATGGACCGGACTCGTATATGGCTACCGTGGCCAGGTCCTTCTCCCTTTTTGTCGCGGGCTACCTGGCACTGTTTGCGATGCTGGCCGTCCTCCTGCATATATCCTTCCGCAAACGCTTTCGCTGCGATTTGCTACCCGGTGGCGCCCAAGCCAAGCCAGGCTGCTACGAGGGCAGCCAGAAGCTCACCCGCTCATACGCGCTGTACATATGGTGCCTACTGCTCGCCTGCGTCGCCATACCGGCTGTCGGTATCACCAACGCCATCGGGGTCAACCTGCTCCACGCTCTGGCCGACTACGACACCCTGATTCTCGACGAGCGCAGCGAGGAATCACATAAACTGGGCTGTGACTACCACGCGCGACGCGGCGAACCTTGCCCGGGCGGCAATATCCCGACTTTGCGCTGCCTCGATGTCGACCTGATGTACGCAGTTTTTGCCGAAGAAGGCGCCTGCTCCAACATTGAGACTGGCACTAAAACGCCAGCCGAGGAGCGCATACTGCTTCGCCACGAGAGCAAGCGCTCAACACGACAGTCAGCCGGCCCCTACGACGTCAATTTTGAACTCATGCTGAGACTGATCTCGCCGGTCTGGGAGCACGCGGGATTACTGCGCACCCTGGCCTTCGACAACCCGGCCGAGACGCCGGAACCGGATACACCTGCACAGGCGTCGACAACGGTTGCAGCCGACTACACCTACCCCAACTTCGTACAGTTGCTCCGGGCGATGTACGAATCGTGGCTGGGGTTTGGGGTTGTCCTGGCGACGCTGTTCCTGGCCTGGCTGGTCTACCAGGCAATTCGCTTCCTGGCGCGCTACCTCCTGGGCACGGGTGTCCCGGTAAGTTATCGCACCACACCGCAGGTGCTTTGCGTGGACTGGGACAATTTTGTCGAGGTATGCAGGAACAGGTCCACCGGAGACGTGGAACGCCTTACCACAGACATTGCGGCCGGCAAGCGCGCGCGGGCGCTGTGCATTCGCCCGATGCAACGACAAATGCAGGTGGACTGTCCGGTCTGGAGTGAAAACTGCACGCTGCGCAACGACGTCGGCACTGCCCGGCCCATCGACCTCTCCACCCTTCTGTGCGAACCAGGAACAGTCGACAAGCTGGCCCGCAATATCGCCCGATCCTCTCACCCCGGGCCGACCCTGCTCATGCTGGAAAATATAGAGTCTGCGGCATTCGATACCGAGCGACGCAAGCGTCTGCTGGAATTCCTGGAGCAAGTCGTCCTGGCGCCCCGCGGGCCTGCGGTGGTTATCTTCTGTGATGTTTCTCCGCTATACCTGCTGACCAACCAGAAGCAATACCTGGCCAATGGCGAGGACGATGACAAGACCAGCTACGATCCCGCAGAGATTCTGCGCTGGTCCAAGCTGCTGGCAAAATTCAGCAAGTACTATGGCTGGGCACCGTGCCTGATGGAGATCGATCAACAGATGTCGGTAGCTCGCCAGACACTGATAAAAGAACTGCGTGTATGGCCACAGCTACTGCCCCTGAAAGACGTGTTCACGGCGCAAATCGGCAAACGCATTGACAGTCTCAGCGAGGAACAGGTCGTGCAGTTTGTCGGCGCCCACGCCGGCGCCGAATACCGGCGCCGCTGGAGCCTGTGCACGCGCGCCGAGCGCCTGATGCTCTACCAACTGGCCAACGGGCTGATTATCAACACCCGTAACATCGAGCCGCTGGAGCACCTGATTCGCCGCGGCTATATCGAGCGCAACCCACACTGGGCCATCGCCAACCAGAGCTTCGCCCGTTTCGTGCGCAGCGCCGAATCCAGCAGCGTCTTCGCCACCTGGATGGAAGAGGCGGACCGGGGCGTATGGCGCCTGCTGAAGGTACCTATGCTGGGCTTCGCGCTGGTGATCATCGGCATCATCATCTACAGCACCCAGCAGGAGCTGAATTCCTTCGTCACGCTGTTCAGCGGTGTGCTGGGCCTGATTCCCCTGCTGCTGCGCAACATCAGCCTGCTCAGCGGCAACGGCTCCGGCGGGCGCTAGGCGGTGTTTTGCGCGCGGGCGCTACACACGCCGCGGCCCGCGCGTTAGACTGTGCGCCCACCAGAATCACCACGGTTGAACAATGGCCTACGAACTGTCCGGCAAGATCAAACTGCTCATGGAACCCAGAACCTTCGACAGCGGCTTCACCAAGCGCGAGATGGTCGTCGTGGTCGAGGACGGGCGCTATCCGCAGGAGATCCTGCTCGAATTCGTGCAGGACAAGGTCGCGCTGCTGGAAAGTCTCGGCCCGGGCGATGAGGTCAAGGTGACCTTCGACATCCGCGGCCGCGAGTACAACGGCCGCTATTTCAACAACCTGCAGGGCTGGAAAGTGGAAAGCCTGGGGCAGGACGCGCCGGGACAGAGCCAGGGCGAGCAACCGCCCTTTCCCTCGCCCGAGGACTTCGGGGATGACGACATCCCCTTCTAGTTAACGCTCCCGGCGCGCCTTTCCACCCGGTGCATGACCAGCGCTGCCGGTGATGGTCGGCTCTTCCACTAATCCAGCGCCGGCCGGTAGTTCAGCGTCACATTCAGGAAATAGTTGGCGCTGAAATCCACGTCCGGCTCCTCCACCGCACTGCCCTCCAGGCGCAGGCCGCGCAGGCCGCCCACGCCGGTGCGCGCACCCAACCAGACATTGCCCGCCACCCGGTACTCCACGTCCAGCCCCAGGTCCCAGGCGTCGAAGTTGACGGCGACATCGTCGCGGTCCAGGTCCAGCGACCAGGACGCGCCGGACGGGGCCGCGCCCAGGCGCAGCATCCAGCGCCGGTTCGGCGCGTAGATAATCGCCGGCCAGGGCATCATCGCACTCAGGGTCCAGCGCTCGTCGATGGCCCAGGAAGCGCCGATATAGGGGATATAGAAGTCGTCGCCAAAACCGACGTCCGCGTAGAAGCCGAATGCCCACCACAGCTGCTCGTTCTGCACGTAGCGCGTGAAGGCACCGCCGAGGTACTGCCAGGTCCAACCGCTGCCTTCCAGGCTGCTGTCGTGGCCCAGCGGCATGACAAAGGCCGCCGCCTGCCAGTCAGGGTTCACCTGGCGGAACCAGCCCACCGGCAGGCCGATGGAGGTGACGTCAAATTCCTCGCTCGCTCCCGCACTCACGTCGAAGCGCGACCAGCTCACGTATTCCCCCACCAGCAGCGCGTCACGCTTGCCCAGCAGGAACGGTATACCTGCCATCTGCGAATAGCGATCGACGTTGTACTCCAACTCCTGGCCGTCGGTGGTGGAGACCTCGACATCGCCGTAGGTGGTGGCGGATAGAAACGCAATGGGCGGGAAGGGGGCGTTGGTGATGCCGCGCTGGAAGCGGATATCGCTTTGTTGGAATGCCTCGATGGTGCTGCGTATGTAGCCGGCCCCTTCCTCGTCCGAACTCGCGGATACAGCGCCGGCCAACAACAGGGCGAGTCCGAGGACGCACCCCAGCCCTCGAAGGCGGGTCATAGTCGGCAGCAGTCGAGGGCGGGCGGACGAGACGATCATGGGCATAAATTGTTTCCTGCAGGGAGAACGCGACAGTGCGCGGCTGCGCGCAAGGCCACGGCTATCACCGCTGTTGAGCGCGGCGTATTGAGTATGGTCCAGGATCGCCCGTCGCGCCGCCCCGCGCGGTTCGCGCGCGGTCGAAAACCCAGCGCATTGCGTCGAGAAAAAACGGACCTGCCGCCGCACAGTAACGCACACGGCGTACTCCCACACCGGAGGTTTTGCATGCAAAGCATCGACGAGCTGGAACTGCCCTACTTCCCCACTGACCAGGCGGACTTCGCCAGCGATCCAGCGCCCTGGTTCGCCGCGGCGCGCGAGCAGCACCCGTGGCTGGGCCGCTGCCACTTCGGCTATATCGTGCACGACTTCCAGGCGATGAAAGACCTCATGGGCATGCACGACAAGATGCACATCGCCCATCACCGGGTGGTGGAGCTGATGGGAGGGCGCGGGACGTCCTGGGGCAACTACATCGACGAGTCCATGCAGGCGCAGAACGGCCCGGCGCACAAGCGCCTGCGCGACATCGTCGCCCCGGCCTTCACCCCGCGACAGGCGGAGAAACGCCGGGATATGTCGCGGCAGGTGATCCGCGAACTGCTCGACGAGTGGGCGCCGCGCGAGACCTTCGACTTCGAGGAGTTCGCCGCGCAGTACCCGATCACCATCATGTGCCGGGTGATCGGCGCCTCGCCCGATGTCATCCCCGAACTGCGCGACTCGCTGGAAGCCATCGGCCTCGCCTTCGGCATGGATCCGAGTATCCTGCCGCGCCTCAACGCCGCGGTGGATCACATGACGGTCTTCGTGGAAGCGCTGGTCGCGGCACGGCGGCGCGGCGAGCGGGAGTCGCAGGAGCCGGACCTGCTCGACGACCTGCTGGCGGTGAACGGCGAGGACGGCCTGACCGACGCGGAGCTGGTGAACCTGCTCATCTTCCTGTTCGTCGCCGGCTACGACACCTCGAAGAACCTGATGACGCTGATGATGTACGCCCTGCTGGACCACCCGGACATGTACGTGAAGTGCGCGCAGGACATCGGCTACTGCCGCAAGGTCATCGACGAGACCCTACGCTTCCACGGCCCCACCTCCACCATGCGCGTGAATATCGCCGACGTGGTCTACCGCGATGTGCTGATCCCCGAGGACACCACCCTGTTCTTCCCGCTCAACGTGGCCGGCCGCGGGCCGTCCGCCATCGAGCGCGGCGAGGAGTTCGACCCGGAGCGCGCTACACCCGCGGCGCACCTGGGCTTCGGCCGCGGACCGCATATCTGCCTGGGCATGTTCCTGGCGAAGGTGCAGGTTGAGGAAGGCATGCACGAGATCGCTCAGCGCCTGCATAATCCGCAACTGGCCGGGGAGTTCGGCTGGCGACCCTACGCGGGGGTCTGGGGTTTGCGCGGCCTGCCGCTGCGCTTCGAGGCCGCCTGAGCGGGACGCGGCGCGCCCCGCGGGAAGAGGATCAGTCCGCCGCGCCCAGCTGGGCGTCGAGCATCACCTTGAGAACAGCGTCCATGTTATTCGCGGGCCACTCGCCCTCGGGATAGGACAGCCGCGACATCACCGCTCCCTCCAGTAGCAGGACCAACGCATCCGCCAGCACCTCCGGTGATTTCGCGCCAGCCGCCTCGGCGCGCTCGAGCATGAAGCGGCGCGCCCTCAGGCGACCGTCAAACACCACCTGCCGACCCGGGTGCTCGGTGCCGCGCAATTCGATAGCGGCATTGGCCGAGGGGCAGCCGGAACTGCTCTTGCTCTGCCCTTTGGCGATGATATGGGCAAACAGCGCCTCGATCTGCCGGCGCGGGTCGTCCGGGTAACGCGCCGTCACCTCGTCCCACTGGGCGAAGTTATCCGCCTCGCGGCCGGCGAGGTACTCCACCACGAGCTCATCCTTGGAGCCGAAGTTGCGGTACAGGCTCATCTTGTTGGTGCCCGCCTCGCAGACGATGGCGTCCACCCCCACGCAATTGATGCCCTGCTGGTAGAACAGCGCCGAGGCCGCATCGACGATGCGATCGCGCACGCGCGGCTTGGCGTCGGTTTTCGCGTTGTCGCCCTGGGCGGGCGCGGTGCTTTCTGTGCTGGTCATAAAAATTTCTCTTGACGGAGTGTGTGACCGGTCAGTAACATCCTATCACGTTACTGACCGGTCACACACCATCAGTCTATTATTTTTCTCGCACCGCGTCACGACCCGGCCCCCTTCCGCAGGTTCCGGCGTCGCCAGGCCAGGTGCACATGGCCCCGACCGAAGGTGCGGGGCCAGTATAGCGTAAGGAGTATTACGATGAGACCGACGATACCGAACCTCTCATCCCCACATGTTTCATCGGCACTGCGCGACTACGCCATGGCCAACTGCGCCCGGGCCCGTGCACTCGGGCTGGGCTCTTCCTGGCTCTTCGGCCTCGCGGTCATCGCCATCACCGCCATGCTCTCGGGCTGCGGCGCCGGTGACGTTCAGGCGGCGGTCGCCCCGCCGCCGCCCCAGGTCGATGTCGCCGTGGTACAGACGGAAGAAGTCACCGACTGGAATACCTACACCGGCAACTTCGAGGCGGTGGACAGCGTCGAGCTGCGCCCGCGGGTCAGCGGCTACATCGACGAGGTGCGCTTCGAGGAGGGCAGTGAGGTGAACCAGGGCGAGATCCTGTTCGTCATTGACCAGCGTCCCTACCAGTTGCAGCTGGAGCACGCCGAGGCCGAACTGGCCCGGGCCAAGTCCCTGCTCAAACTGGCGCGCATCGACCTCGAGCGCACGGAAAAACTGCTCGCGGTAAAGGCCGTCTCCAAGGAGGAGTACGACCAGCGCGCCAGTACCCTCAGCCAGTACCAGGCGGAGTACCAGGCCGCCCTCACCGCGCTGGACCAGGCCAAGCTCAACCTCGAATACACCGAGGTGGTCTCCCCGATCGCCGGCCGCGTCTCGCGCGCCGCCGTCACCCGCGGCAACTACGTGACCGCCGGCAGCACGCCGCTGACCACGCTGGTGTCGCTGGACCCGATCCACGTCAGCTTCGAGGCGGACGAGAACAGCTTCAACACACTGCAGGCGCAGATCCGCAACGGCAGCCTGCCGGCGCCGGGCGCGGGCGGCCTGCCGGTGCAGGTCGGTATCACCGGCAACGGCGAGTTCCCTTTCACCGCGCGCCTGACCTTTATCGACAACCGCCTCAACCCCCAGACCGGGACGATTTCCGTGCAGGCCCTGCTGCCCAATCCCGAGCGCCTGTTCACCCCCGGCATGCTGGCCCGCGTGCGCCTGCAGGCCAGCCGCAGTTATGCCGCAGTGATGCTGGACGACGCCGCCATCGGCACCGACCAGGACCGCAAGTACGTGCTGGTGGTCGAGGATGGCAAGGCCCAGTACCGCAACGTGGAAGTCGGCACCTTGCAGGAGGGACGCCGCGTGGTGCGCCGTGGCCTGCAGGCCGGCGAGCAGGTGGTAGTCAGCGGTCTGCAGCGCATCCGCCCGGGCATGCCGGTAGACGCGCGCGTTGTACAACCTGCACAACCGCAGGCCCGCGCTCCCCAGGAACTCGCATTTCGTTTTTAAGGCAACACCCACACAACACCGTGGTAAGCATTGAGCGGCGCGCCGAGTCCGGCGCGCCGCGGGAAAGGTTCACATGAAATTCACACACTTCTTTATCGAACGGCCGATTTTTGCCGGGGTTCTCTCGGTGCTGTTACTGGTGGCGGGCCTGCTCGCCGCGGGACGCCTGCCAATCGCCGAGTACCCCGAGGTCAGCCCGCCGACCATCGTGGTCCAGGCCCAGTTCCCGGGGGCCAACCCGGAAGTCATCGCCGAGACCGTCGCGGCGCCGCTGGAACAGGAGATTACCGGCGTCGAGGACATGATCTACATGAACTCGCGCGCCCAGCAGGATGGCTCGCTGTCCATCACCGTGGTGTTCGAGCTCGGCGCCGATATCGACCGCGCCCAGGTGCAGGTACAGAACCGCGTCGCCCAGGCGCTGCCGCGGCTGCCTGCGGAGGTGCGCGCCCTCGGCGTAACCGCGCGCAAGAGCTCGCCGGACCTGACCATGGTGGTGCACCTGTACTCCCCGGAAGACCGCTACGACAGCCTGTACCTGCGCAACTACGCGCTGATCCAGGTGCGCGACGCCCTCGCCCGCCTGCCCGGCGCCGGCGACGTGCGCATCTTCGGCTCCGGCGACTACGCCATGCGCGTGTGGCTGGACCCACAGGAACTGGCCGCCCGCTCGCTGACCGCCGGCGACGTCATCGCCGCCCTGCAGGAACAGAACGTACAGGTACCGGCGGGCTCGGTGGGCAGTGCGCCGATGTCCAACGCGGTGGATTTCCAGGTAGCGATCAACGCCCAGGGCCGCCTGCGCAGCATCGAGCAGTTCGAGTCGATCATCGTCAAGGTCGGCAACAACGGCGAACTCACCCACCTGCGCGACGTCGCGCGGCTGGAAATGGGCGCCGGCGAATACGCCCTGCGCAGCATGCTGGATAACCGTTCCGCCGTGGCCCTGCCGGTGTTCCTGCAGCCCGGCGCCAACGCCCTGGACCTCGCCGCCAATGTGCGCACGGCGATGGAGGAGATGTCCACCCGTTTCCCGGAGGACGTGGAATACAGCATCGTCTACGACTCCACGGTGTTCGTCGACGAATCCGTGCGCGCGGTGGTCACCACCCTGCTCGAGGCCACCGTGCTGGTGGTGATCGTGGTGCTCCTGTTCCTGCAGACCTGGCGCGCCGCGTTGATCCCGATTATCGCGGTGCCGGTGTCCATCATCGGCACCCTGGCCGCCCTGCTGCTGTTCGGCTTCTCCATCAACACCCTGACCCTGCTCGGCCTGGTGCTGGCGGTGGGTATCGTGGTGGACGACGCCATCGTGGTGGTGGAGAACGTGGAGCGCGGCATCGAGGACGGACTCAGCCCGCGGCAGGCGGCGCACCGTTCCATGGACGAAGTGGCCGGGCCGATCATCGCCATCTCGCTGGTGCTGTGCGCGGTGTTCGTGCCGCCGGCCCTGGTCAGCGGTTTCAACGGCGCCTTCTACCGCCAGTTCGCACTGACCATCGCCTTCGCCTCGGTGTTCTCCGCCTTCAACTCGCTGACCCTGTCGCCGGCACTGTGCGCGCTGCTGCTGCGTGCCCACGACGCGCAACCGGACCGCGTGCAGCGCACCATCGACGGCGCGCTGGGCTGGTTCTTCCGCCCCTTCAACCGGCTGTTCGACCGCGCCGCGGGAGGCTACCGCCGCGGTGTACAGCGCGTGCTGCGCGCCTCGGGTATCTCGCTGGTGGTCTACGCGCTGCTGGTGGTAGCCGCGGGTTGGGGCTTCAAGGTCACCCCCGAGGGCTTCGTACCGGAGCAGGACAAGGGCTACCTGGTGACCATCGCTGCGCTGCCTCCCGGCGCCTCCATCGAGCGCACCGAGGAAGTGGTGCGCGAGATCTACGACATCGCCAAGACCATCCCGGGCATCCGCCACGCGGTGCAATTCCCCGGGCTGTCGATCAACGGTTTCACGCGCTCCTCCAACAGCGCGATCATCTTCCTGCCGCTGGACCCCTTCGAGGAGCGCGGTACGCAACAGTCCGGGCCGGCACTGGCGGCAGCGCTCAACGCCCGCCTGGGTGAGATCAAGGACGCCTTCACCATGACCATGGCGGCACCGCCCATCCGCGGCTTCGGCCCCGCCGGTGGTTTCAAGCTGCAGATCGAGGACCGCACCGCCAGCGGCAGCGACGCCCTGAACGAGATGACCCAGGCCCTGCTGGCCGAGGCGCGCAAGCGCCCGGAAATGGTCGGCGTATTCAGCAACTACGAGATCAACGCCCCGCAGTTGTACGCCGATGTCGACCGCGAGAAAGCCAAGCGCATGGGCATAGACCTCGACGACCTGTTCATGACCCTGCAGGCCTACCTCGGCTCCTACTACGTCAACGACTTCAACCAGTTCGGCCGCACCTTCCGCGTTGTCGTGCAGGCGGACCAGCGTTTCCGCTCGCAGGCCGACGACGCCCTGCTGCTGCAGACCCGCAACAGCGCCGGCAACATGGTGCCGCTGGGTGCTGTGATGAACCTGCAGCAGAGCTACGGCCCCAACCTTGTACAGCGCTACAACGGCTTCCCCTCCGCCGATATCAGCGGCAAACCCGCACCCGGCTATAGCTCCGGCCAGGCGCTAGCGGCGCTGGAAGAAGTGGCCGCCGCCACCCTGCCCAACGGCGTGACCTACTCCTGGACCGAAATCGCCTTCCAGCAGGTGGCGTCAGCGGGCACCCTGGCCACCGTGCTGCCGCTGTGCGTGCTGCTGGTGTTCCTGGTGCTGGCGGCGCAGTACGAGAGCATCCGCCTGCCCATGGCGGTGATCCTCATCGTACCCATGTGCCTGCTCAGCGCCGTGCTCGGCCTGATGCTGATGCGCTCGGAAGTGAACATCTTCACCCAGGTCGGCCTGTTCGTGCTTATCGCGCTGGCGGCGAAGAACGCTATTCTCATCGTCGAGTTCGCCCGCGAGTTGCAGGCCGAGGGCCTGTCGGTGGCAGATGCCGCGCTGGAGGCCTGCCGCCTGCGCCTGCGGCCGATCATCATGACCTCCTTCGCCTTCATCTTCGGCGTGGTGCCGCTGATGATCGCCCACGGCGCCGGTGCCGAATTGCGCAACGCACTGGGCATCACCGTGTTCTTCGGCATGCTCGGGGTGACCTTCTTCGGCATCTTCTTCACGCCGCTGTTCTACGTGGTGATGCAGCGGGGTCGCTCGCAGGAGAAAGAGGCGCAGGCACCCGCGCCCGCCAGCGCCAGCGAGACGGGCTGAGGCGGACTACGCGCCGCGGCGCAATGCTGTGAATGGTGTTGCGACGCTCCCGCGATAGCAGCGGGTGGCTATCAGCCCGGCCGGGCCTGCGCCATCAGTTCCTGGAAGGTCTTGGTGCCCAGCACGGTGCGCTGCATGACCCTTGCACCGTCGCCCGGCTCCGCGGCGGCGGGCCGTGAGTGCTGCAGGGCGAGATTGTCCCAGAGCACCAGGTCGTAGGGCCGCCAGTGATGCTCGTAGACGCACTCCGGCGCGTACAACGCAGTGAACAATTCGTCCAGCACCTTGTCGCTCTGTTCTTCGGGGAGTTCGTGAATGCGCCGGGCGTGCTCCTCCGTGACGAACAGCACCGGCTGGCCAGTACGCGGGTGGATCAGGCGTAAGGGCTGGTCGGCAATGAAATCGGGCCAGCCCTCGCCGAAAAGATCCGTCGCCGGCAGGCAATGGCGGACGGTCTTGGTCGCCAGTTCCACCTGGCGTTCCTGCCCCAGGCGCTGCCAGGCGTCCACGCCGCTGGCAAATACCGTACTGGTGCCGCCCTCGGGTATCGCCAGCGCATGCAGAGCGATCGCCTCGAAGGGAGCCTCGGTGAAAGTGAGGTCGCTGTGAAAACGCAGGGGTTCGCGGCCGCTGGCATTTTGCGTGTTGTCGAGCACGGTCCAGTAGCGGCCGTTCTCCCCGGTAGGCACCAGGCTGCCGAACCAGCTGGTGATTTTCACCTGGCGCTCCGGCGGCAGGGGACTGTTGAGCCGGAAGACCAGCAGGTGGTGGTGATCGAGCGCGCTGCGCAGCTCGTGCAACTGGCTGCTACTGGGTTCGAACGCGGGGTCGAAGTCGTCGACCTCGACCGCGAAGCTGCTATGTAGAGGGTGCAATACCATGCTGGACCCGCACCGGGCAGAGACTCGTGCCACACCCCGGAGAATTATTTTTATGACGCTAGCGTATTAATTTCAGTGCTCCAGCGATGGTAATCGACAGCGCTGTCGAGAACAAGCGATCACTACTGTTTCACGACATTAGCGGGATTCGTACTATACTCGGCGCAGGCGACACTCGATCGCCACTCCCGTGACTGGCGGAACGAATCACTGGCACCATGAAAGCGGCGCGACTGGCCCTGCTGGCCCTCCTGTTGGCCTTCCCTGCCCTGGGTGAAGACCTGGTTGCGGACTTTCCCGCGTGTCGGGAGGAAAAGCGCGCCCTGCGCACCCTCGACAGCGAGCTGCAGCACTACCGCCAGCTCGTCGCGACCATCGACGCCGTGGTCGACGGCGGCGCCCCGGCCAGCCTCGACGGCGAGGGGCTGCAATCGCTGTTCGCCGCCAGCGAGGAAACCTCCAAGGTACTGCGACTGCCGGACCGCGCCAGTTGCACCACCCTGCGCGAGCAATACCGCCAGTTGAGCGCCGAACTGGACTGGGAGAAAACCCAGCTGGCGGAGCGCCGCGAGCGCTACTGGACCCACCTGCCACAGGTGCCGCGCGACGCCCTGCTGCGCGTGTGGAACTCGCGCACGCGGGTGCACCAGGCCGGCGAGGCACTGCTCGCCGCGCACCCGGACAGCGCCGAAGTGCTGCAGCAATGGCGCGGCGCACTGGTGCAGCAGCGCCACACGTTCTGGACCTTGCTGCCGCGGCTATCCGACGAAGTATCGCCGCGCGATGTCGAACTGTGGCTGGCGCAGTGGCATTCCGCCCTCGACGCCCTGCAATCCCTGCCGGACATTGACGAGCAGCAGCGCGCCGAACTCACTCCAGGCGCTATCGAGGCACTGCAGAAGCACCACCGCCTGCTGACCCTGGATGCCCTGGTCATCGCCAACAACTACAACGCAGTGCGCGCCTGGCTATGGGACGAGCACCGCAGTGTCTTCGCCACCGCTGCCCCCGGCCTTGCCGGCAGTTCGCAACTACTGTTGGACGAGGCCCGCGCCGGCCGCGCCATCGCGCACTGGCTGGTGATCGACGCGCTGGTCGGCGGCCACCGTATCAATGGCGATGCCAACCCGCTGTTGTGGCGCTTCTTCCAGGGCTTCGAATACCTGTTCGGCCTGCTCGGCCTGTTCGCCCTGGCCTTTGTCGCCCGGCGCGTGGAGGCCCCTGCTGCGACCTGGCAGGCGGCGTTCGCCCGTCGCTACCGCGGCAATCGCGCGCGCGCCCAGGTGGTGCGCGTCACCTCCGGCATCCCCGCGCTGCTGCCCTGGCTGGTGGGCTGGTTCGGCCTGAACCTGCTGGAGAACCTGTTCCGCCACTACCACCTGGCACTTCTGGTGCCGCTGCTGCCATTTGCCCGCCTGTACATCGTCTACGGTGTGCTCAGCCTGATCGGCGAGTGGTTCCTGCACCGCATCGCCGACCTCGCCGGCAGCTACCTGAACAGCGAACAACAGGAGGCGATGGCCGCCCGCTCGCGCCGTTTCGCCCGCCTGGTGATCCTGCCCTGGCTGCTCAAGGACCTGTTCGAACTAACCGTGGGGCCGTCCCTGTCCCTGGTCATCCTCGACTGGCTGACGGTGGTCGCCGCACTGGTGGCGCTGGGGCTGCTGTTGCGTCCCTGGCAGAAGGATTTCGTGCGCGCGCTGCAGTCGTTCATTCCCGCCTCCATGGACGGAGTCGTCCAGCGCATCTTCGGTGGACGCGCCTTCGTCGTGTTCGCCCCGCTGGCCGCGCCGGTCATGTTGCTGGCCATGCTGGTGTTCTTCCTGCACAAGGGCCTGGTGGACTTCGACTGGTACCGCAAGCTGATGGCGCGCAGTTTCATGCTGCGCTCCACCGGCGTCGAAGAGGAAGGCGCTGCCGAGTCCGATCCGGCGGCGCTGGCGGACTACCAGCGCTGGTTCGGCGATCGCCTCGAGGAAGACAGCGCGCCGCCGTTCATCAATGTCGACGTCCTGCAACTGATGCAAAAAAGGATGACCGCCTGGCTCGCGGAACACACGGACGAGAACTCCATCCTGCTAAGCGGCGAACGCGGTTCCGGCAAGACGACGGTCATCGAGCGCCTGCAGGGCTGGCTGGCCGACCTGGAAGAACCCCTGCAGGTGCACTATGTGAATGTACCCGCGAAGAGCGCCAGCCCCGAAGCCGTCGCCGCACTATTGCAGCCCGTGCTCGAGGTGCCGCTGGTCGACGGTCCGGCGGAACTGGTGAAGTCGGATGCCGAGCGCACACCGACGGTGCTGATCATCGACAACGCCCACAACTGCTTCCTGCGCGAGGTGGGCGGTCTGGACGGCTGGGAGTTCCTGCTCGGCCTGACCCGCGCACGCCTGCGCAACGTGTTCTGGATCGTCAGCATGAACAACCAGGGCTGGGCCTACCTCAGTCACGTGTTCGGCCGCGATCACCAGTTCAACCGCCTGCTGCAGACCCGGCCCTGGAGCCAGAGCGATATCCGCTCGCTGATTCTCTCGCGCAACCAGTTGAGTGGTTACCGCATCCAGTACGACAGCATCCTGCTCGCCACCCGCGGGCCGGAGGCCGGCAACCTGCGCAACGCCGAGCAGTTGTACTTCAGCCTGCTGTGGGACGCCTGCCGCGGCAACCCGCTGCTGGCCCTGCGCATGTGGCTGACCTCGGTTACAGTGAACAAGAATTCGGTGACCGTGGGCCTGCCGGCGGAGATGTCCTCCGCTGCCCTGGAACGCCTGGACGAGGACCTGCACTTCGTCTACGCCGCGCTGGTCCTGCACGAGAACATGACCAGCGACGAACTGGTCGCCACCACCGCTATGCCCGAGAGCCTGGTGCGCGCGGCGCTGAAACTCGCCTTCGACATCGGCTTCGTCGAGCGCTCGGTGAACCGCCGCTACCGTGTGGTGCCGCTGTGGTACCCCGCGGTGCTCCGCCTGCTGGCGAGGAAGAACCTGCTGCATGAATGAAGACGCCAACAACCTGATCGACGAGTTCGACGTGGTAGCGGGGATGTTCGATGCCGGCACGTTGCTGTTGCTGTTCACCGGCATTTTCACCATCTGGATCGCCAACTGGCTGGTGCGCCGCTTCTGTGAAGGGCTGATGGCGCGCATGCCCTCGCGGCGCTTCGCCATCCTGCAACTCTCCACGCTGATCAGCTTCGTGCTGTATATCGGCGGCGCCGTGGTGCTGGTGGTCGGCGTTTTGCAGCCGCCGCAGGAATTCCTGCTGGCGGTGGGCGGCTCCGCGGCGGTGGCGGTGGGTTTCGCCCTCAAGGACGTGGCCGCCTCCCTGGTCTCCGGCATCATGCTGCTGTTCGACCGCCCCTTCCAGGTCGGCGACAAGGTCTCGTTCAACGGGGTCTATGGCACGATCACCGCCATCACCCTGCGCTCGGTACGCCTGCAGACGCTGGACGACAACACGGTGACCATTCCCAACTCGCGCTTCATCACCGAGATCGTCTCCTCCGGCAACATGGGCGCCATGGACATGATGGTGACGGCGGACTTCCACCTGGCGCTGGACGCTGACATCGACAGGGCCCGGGATATCGTACGCCAGGTGATCGTCACCAGCCGCTTCGCCTACCTGAAGAAGCCGGTGACCTTCGCCGTGGAGGAAGTGGCGGTCGCCGAGCGCCTGGCCATCCGCCTGCGCGCCAAGGCCTACGTGCTGGACGTGGACCACGAGAAAGCCTTCAAGAGCGACATCACCAGCCGCGCCAGCAAGCGCCTGCTGGCGGCGGGTATTCCTCGGCCGGCGCGGCTGTAATCGGGGTTCGGGGCCGCAGCGGTCCCTCGGGTCAGGGCAGCGTCTCGCCCTCGCCGGCGAAGCGGAAGCAGGGCCGGTAGGTGGCCGGGTCGAGTTTCATACGGCGCTCGGCAACGAAGCCCTCGAGCAGTTCTCCCAGCGACTTCACCAGGTCGGGTTCGCCGTGCAGCAGGTAGGGACCGCGCTCTTCCACCTGGCGCACGCCGCTCTCCTTGACGTTGCCCGCCACCAGCCCGGAAAAGGCCCGGCGCAACTCGGCGATCAGCTGGTGCCGCGGCTGGTCGCGGTGCAGTTGCAGGGCGGCCATGTTCTCGTGGGTGGGCTCGAAGGGTTGCTGCAGATCCGCGCTGATTGCCAGCCCCCAGTTGAAGCCGAAGGACTCGCTGCCCTGCACGCGGTGGTCGCGCACCGCACGCAGGCCGCGCTTGACCCGTCGCGCTACCTCTACCGCGTCGCCGCAGATGATCTCGTAGTGCTGCGCCACCTCGTCACCCAGGTTCTGCCGCAGGAAAGCATCGATGCGCTGGAAGTAACCGGCGCTGGCGGCCGGCGCCGCCATGACCAGCGGCAGCGGGATACCCGCGTTGTCCGGGTGCATTTTCACCCCGAGCAGGTAGAGGATTTCCTCCGCGGTGCCGACACCGCCGGGGAAGATGATGATGCTGTGCGCCAGGCGCACGAAGGCCTCCAGGCGCTTTTCGATATCCGGCAGGATGACCAGTTCGTTGACCAGCGCGTTCGGCGATTCCGCCGCGATGATCCCCGGCTCGGAAATACCGACATAGCGGCAATCGCGGCTCAACTGCTTGCCGTGGCCGATGGTGGCGCCCTTCATCGGCCCCTTCATGGCCCCGGAACCGCAACCGGTGGCGATATCCATGCCGCGCAGGCCCAGCTGGTAACCCACTTCCTTACAGAACTCGTACTCCTCGCGGCCGATCGAGTGCCCGCCCCAGCAGACCACGAGGCGCGGCGCGGTGTCGCTGCTGACGGTGTCGGCGTTGCGCAGGATGCGGAACACCGCGTCGGTAATCCCCTCGCCGGAATCCACGTCGAACTGGCGCTGCTCCACCAGTTTGTGGTGGGTGTACACGATATCGCGCAGCACCGCGAACAGGTGCGCGCGAATACCCTCAATCATGCGGCCGTCAACGAAGGCCTGCCCGGGCGCATTGCGCAATTCCAGCTTCAGGCCGCGCGGTTCGGGAATAACGCGCACGTCGAAGTCGTGGTACAGGGCGTAGATCTCGCGGGCGTCATCCATCTCGCCGCCGGTGTTGAGCACGGCCAGGGCGCAGCGACGGAACAGCTCGTGAATCGCCTGGTCGGCGCGGGCAAGGCTGGCCATCTCGCGCTGCGATAGCAGGTCGAGACTGTGTCTGGGTCGCACGGAGGCGAAGGCTTTCTTGTTGTGCATGCCCGCCACTATAGAGCAAACCCGGTGCACGACAAGCGTTGCGCAGTTGCCGGAGTTGTGAGTGAACAGCCGCGCAGCACCTGTCTTTTTCGGCGGGGTGTCCCGCCACTTCCCGGCCGGGACACTCCTCAAGCAGCGCCCCCACGAACGGGCAACTTGCATGTCCAGGCCTGCAGTGGCAGCCTCGTACGAGAGCGCTGTCGCCGGAACGCCGGCTTTCGCCAGCGCCGCAGCCCGACCTGAACACCGAGACCCACATGAATTCACTGGCCCGTTCACGCGGCCGCCTGGCCGCGGCTTATCTTCTCGCCGCCGCCGCGCTGCTCGGCACAGCCTTTCTCTGGCGCAACCCGCTATGGCTGCTACCGGCCCTGTGGAGCGCGCTGAGCCTGGCCGCGGTCGGCGTGGCCTACGCCCTCAACAACCCGATGATTTTCCGCAAGAACAGCAGCGGCGAGATTCC
Source organism: Mangrovimicrobium sediminis (assembly GCF_004745945.1). GTDB lineage: Bacteria > Pseudomonadota > Gammaproteobacteria > Pseudomonadales > Halieaceae > Mangrovimicrobium > Mangrovimicrobium sediminis. The sequence goes on from NZ_SRLE01000006.1 coordinate 401,140, forward strand.
GCCGTGGATCAGCTGGCTGCTGGTACCGTTCTTTCTCGGCGTGTACGCCTACAACTACCTGCAGCACCGCCGCGACGGCGCGCCCAATATCCAGCGCGTCGACGACGGCATCCACGTGTCCGGCCGGCTGACCCAGGACGATGTGCCCGAGTTGCGCTCCCTGGGCATCGGCGCGGTGCTCGATGTCACCGCGGAGTTCAACGCCCTGGACAGGAGTCTGGTGGACCAGCCCATCCACTACCTCAACATACCGGTGCTGGACCACTCGGTACCCACCGCCAGCCAGCTCAACCGCGCCGTGAACTGGATCGACCGGCGCATTCGCAGCGGCCAGCAGGTGGTGGTGCACTGCGCGCTGGGCCGCGGGCGCTCGGTGCTGGTGATCGTCGCCTACCTGCTGGCCAGCGGCCGCTGCGACACGCGGCGCGACGCCGAGGCGCTGGTGCGCCGCACGCGCACGCTGGCGCGCCTGAACCCGGCACAGGCGGCATTTATCGAGCAACTGCACGCCAGCGGCGAACTGTGTATCACGCGCAACGCCTGCGTCATCGCCAACCCGGTCGCCGGGGGCGGCAAATGGGAGCGCCACCGCGAACGGGTGGAGGAGCAGCTGTCGCAGTTCTATCGCCTGCAGATCAAGACCACTACGCCCGAGACCGGGGCAAGCATCCTCGCCGAGGAGGCGCTGGCGGAGGGCGCGGACCTTATCATCGCCGGCGGCGGCGACGGCACCCTGGCAGAGGTCGCGTCAGTACTCGTGGGCAGCGAGACACTGTTCGGCATCCTGCCTCTGGGTACGGCAAACGCGCTGTCCCACGCCCTGTTCGGCAACCTGTCAAAGCTTGTGCCGATGGAAACCGCGCTGGCCGCACTGACCCACGGCCGCCCGGTGTCCATCGATACCGCCGACTGCAACGGCGAGACCATGTTGCTGGTCGCGGCGCTGGGCTTCGAGGAGCAAATGATCAGCCACGCCGACCGCGAGGAGAAAAACGGCCTCGGCCAGGGCGCCTACCTGCAGGGCTTCTGGCGCGCGCTGGTGGACAACGCCACCCTGGAACTGGAAGTTCGCTTTGACGACGAGGACAGCCAGCGCATCAGCACCAGCAGCATGGTCATCGCCAACGCGTCGCCGGCCACGTCGATACTCGCACAGGGTGGCGGACTGCCGGACTACCGGGACGGCGAACTCGACATCACCTGGCTGAAACCGGGTGAGGGTGCACGGCAAAACCTCGGTTCAATGCTGGAACTGATGGGCAGCGTGGACGGCGACAGCGTAATCCACCGGCGCGCGTCTGCTGTCGCCGTCAGGGTTATCGAGGGCCAGCGGCGGCACGTGGTCGACGGCGAGCCGCGCGAGTCCGGCGAGGTGAAGGTTCGGGTGGTGCCGGCCAGCCTCACAGTGCTGGTTCCAGCGGGCAGCGCTACAACCGCAAGCGACTGACGCCGGGCCTGCAACCGACCGCCCCTGGCGGCGCATTTGGAAAAGCGCCGGCATTCGTCCACAATAAAACGCGAGGCCGGCACAGCCGGAAACCTCGCTCGATGCATAAGCCGACTCGAAGGGAGATTCCGTGCCAACGCTCGCAACGTTGGATTACGCTGTTATTGTCGCGTATGTGATTATCGTCATCGCGCTCTGTGTGCGGGTGACGCGGCGCTCGCCCGACACGGACGAGTTGTTCCTGGCCGGCCGCAGCCTCGGGCCGGCGGTCATCGGCCTCTCCCTGTTTGCCTCCAATATTTCCTCGACCACCTTGATCGGCCTGCCGGGCGCCGCCTGGGAGCACGGCATTTCCGTCGCCAACTACGAATGGATGGCGGCCCTGGTGTTGCTGTTCACCGCGGTGTTCGTGCTCCCGGTGTTCATCCGCAGCCGCATCACGACAATTCCCGAAGTGCTTGAACAGCGCTTCGATGCGCGCCTGCGCAAGTATCTCTCGGCGGTATCCCTGTTCCTCAGCATCGTCCTGGACACCGCCGGCAGCCTGTATGCCGGCGCCCTGGTATTGATGCTGTTCTTCCCCGGGCTGGACCTCGCCGCCACCTGCGCCGCCATGGCCCTGTTCGCCGGCATCTACACCGCGGCGGGCGGCCTGCGCGCGGTGGTCTACACCGACGTTTTGCAGGCCACGGTGCTGCTGCTCGGCTCGCTGATTCTCTCCCTGCTGGTGTTCGGCGAGTTCGACTACAACTGGTCACGGGTGGTGGATTCGGTAGACCCGGGGCATATGTCGCTCATCCGCCCGATGGACGACCCCGCCCTGCCCTGGCTGGGCACGCTTATCGGCCTGCCACTGCTGGGTTTCTACTACTGGACCATGAACCAGTACGTGGCCCAGCGCCTGCTCGGGGCGCGCGATGTGCAGGCCGCGGCCAGGGGCGCGATGCTCGCCGCGGCCCTGAAGTTGCTGCCGCTGTTCCTGATGGTCATGCCCGGGGCCATGGCGATCAGCCTGTTCCCGGACCTGGAGCGCGCCGACACTGTATTCCCACGGCTGATCGCGGAGTACGCCCCAGCCGGGCTGGCAGGGCTGATGCTCGCCGGACTCATGGCCGCGATCATGTCCAGCGTCGACTCCACGCTGAACTCCGCCTCCACCCTATTGATGGTGGATTTCGTCAAGCCGCGCCACCCGCAGATGAGCACCCGCAGCATCGCCCGCTGGGGCCGCGTCTGCACCCTGGTGCTGATGTTGCTGGCGGCGCTGTGGGCACCGGCCATCGACCACTTCCCGGGCTTGTTCGCCTACCTGCAGCAGACCTTCGCCTACGTCACCCCGCCGCTGGTCGCGGTGTTTGCGGCGGGCTTTTGCAGCCGCAGGATCGGCGCGCGGGCGGCGCTGTTCGGCCTCGCCCTGGGCCACGGCTTCGCGGCGCTGGCGTTTGTCGGCGCGCAACTGGGCTGGCATGACATTCACTTCACCATCGTCGCCGGCATCCTGTTCGCGTTCACGCTGGTGTGCATTTACACCTTGCAGCAAATGCCGGGCTTCGCTCCCGCACTGAGTGCGCAGGTGAGCGCCGTGCGCCGGCGCGACGGCGAGGCCCTGCCTGCGCGGCTGCGCCTGGGCATCCTCGCCCTGACCGTCCTGACGCTGGCGCTGGTTTTCGCGTTCCGTTGAACAGCGACAAAAAATCACGCAATTCGAAACCCGCTTTAAATCGAGTTTTACTCTATAAATAAAGGGGTTTCATGGCATATTCCTGGAACACACGCCAGCCGCCTTAGAATTTTTCCCGGAAATCTGGTTTAATTAGCTGCTGGAAACACGTTTGTCACAGAGCACTGCGGTGCGTGTGCCGATGTTCCACGCGGTATGCCTGCGTCGTTCAAGCCCTTTGCCTGTGGCACTCACCGACCCCGAATTCGACGGTCGGGGGCTCCGCGGTCAACTCCTGAACTGCAATAGCTGCGGCTCGAGCCCTCCCGTCAAGCACGAAACAACCCTGACTGGTAGGAGCACTGAATGCTGTTGGCGACTGATCTCGATGGAACATTTCTTGGCGGCGAACTCGAAGCCCGCACCAACCTCTATCAACTGATCGCCTCACATCCCGATATCGACCTGATCTTCGTCACCGGACTCGGCCTGGAGTCGGTTCGCCCCCTGCTCTCGGATCCGATGATCCCGCACCCCAAGTACATCATCTGCGATGTCGGCAGCACGGTGATCGACGGCGAAACCCTGCAACCCCTGCACCCGCTGCAGGCGGATATCGACCGGCGCTGGCCTGGTGAGCACGCGGTGGAACAAGTGCTCGGCGGCTTCGCCGGCCTGCAACGCCAGGAAGTACCGCAGGAGCGCCGCTGCTCCTACTTCTGCACGCCCGATGTGATAACGCCGGCACTGCGCGCCGCCGTCGAAGCGCTGGACTGTGACCTGCTGTACAGCGCCGACCGCTACCTGGATATCGTGCCGCGCGGCATCGACAAGGGACGCACGCTCAGCGCGCTGATCGACCACATCGGCGTGGACCACGGACGCGTGCTGGTCGCCGGCGACACCCTGGCTGACATCGCCATGTTCGAACAGGATTTCAACGGCGTTTGTGTCGGCGATGCCGAGCCGGGATTGCTCAAGGCCACCGAGGGCCTGTCGCGGGTCTACCACGCGCAGGCCGCCGGTTGCGGCGGCATCCTCGAGGCGATCAGCCATTTCTCCTACCTCGGCCCGGCGGGCATCGACGGCGAGACCCGCGACGCCTTCGCCTCGGGCAAGTCGGACCTTGTCATCGTCTATCACCGCCTGCCCTACGAGGAATTCATGCAGGACGGCAAGCTGGTGCGCCGCCGACCACAGTCACCCAACGGAATCATTCCAACGTTGCTCAGCTTCTTCGCCGACGGGCGCTCCGGCTCCTGGGTCGCCTGGTCGCAGTACGAAAACGACGATGGCACCTTCGAGGTACATACCGAGGTCGACACCGAGAACTACCCGAACCTGGTGGCAGCGCGCGTCTCGCTCTCCGCGGAAGACGTGGACATCTTCTACAAGAAGTTTTCCAAGGAGGCGTTCTGGCCAACCCTGCACACCTTCTGGGAGCGCGCGAGCTTCGAGGAGGACCACTGGGAGGTGTTCCTCAAGGTCAACCAGCTGTTTGCCGAGCGCACCGCGGCGGAGGCTGCGCCGGGGGCCACGGTGTGGATACACGACTACAACCTGTGGATGGTCCCCGCCTACCTGCGCGAGTTGCGCCCGGACCTGACCATCGCCTTCTTCCACCACACCTACTTCCCCTCCGCGGACGTGTTCAACGTGGTGCCCTGGCGCCGCGAGATCGTCGGCAGCCTGCTGCAGTGTGACTACATCGGTTTTCATATTCCGCGCCAGGCGGAGAACTTCGTGGATGTCGCGCGCGGCGTGATGCCTGTGGAAGTCGTCGAGCGCGTAAACTGCGCGCCGCGTTTCCTCACCTTCGGCTGCGCGGTCGGCCTCGACGAGATGACCACGCGCATCAGGGTCAACGACCGCTACATCGGCCTCGGCGCCCACCCGGTGGGCCTGGACCTCAACCGGGTTGAGAAAGTACTCGCGGACCCGGCCACCCAGGAGCGCCTTGAAGTGCTGCGCGAGGAGTTGTCCGGCGTGCGCCTGATCCTTTCCGTGGAGCGGCTCGACTTCACCAAGGGCATCCTGGAAAAACTCGAGGCCTACGAGCGCCTGCTCGATGAACACCCGGAACTCAGCGAGAAAATCACGCTGATGATCGTCTGCGTGCCCGCGGCCAGCGGCATGACCATCTACGACGAACTGCAATCCCAGATCGAACAGACCGTCGGGCGTATCAACGGCCGTTTTGCTCGCGTGGGCTGGACCCCGGTGCAGTTCTTCTTCCGCTCCCTGCCCTTCGAGGAACTGGTCTGCTACTACACCATGTCCGACGTCATGTGGATCACCCCCCTGCGCGACGGCCTCAACCTGGTGGCCAAGGAATACGTCGCCACCCAGGGCATGACCGATGGCAGCGGTGTGCTGGTACTGTCGGAGTTCACCGGGGCCGCCGCCGAACTGCGCGGCGCGGTACTGACCAATCCGCACGACCCGCGCGAGTTGGCCAACACCTGCTATTTCGCCCTGTCCATGAACCGCACCGAGGCCAGGAACCGGCTCGCCGAGGCCTTCGACGTGGTGCGTCACTACGACATCGACTACTGGGCGAAAAACTTCCTCGACGCGGTGGCCGAGTACGACGCGAGCTTCCTCGAGCGCGAGACCAGCGACGAGTCACAGCCGGATGAGCACGGCACGCGCGTCGCCTGACGCGCGCTCTCCACCACACACTTCTAACGTACACCGTCCTAGGGAGACACCATGCCTCTACGCAATACGATTCAGCTCATCTGCTATCCCAACCGTATCGGCAACAACCTCGCAGACCTCTACAACACGCTGGAAACGTATTTTTCCGATGCGCTTGGCGGGGTGCACATCCTGCCCTTCTACCCGTCCAATGCCGACGGCGGGTTCTCGCCCCTCACCCATGCTGAGGTCGATCCGGCCTATGGCACCTGGGAGGACATCGAGCGCATCTCCGCCAAATACGACCTGTGCGCCGATCTCACGGTCAACCACATCTCCGACGAGTCCGAGGAATTCAAGGATTTCCTGCAGCACGGCTTCGAGTCCAAATACGCCGACCTGTTTGTCGACGTCGACAAGTTCGGCGAGATCTCCCATGACGACCTGGCGAAAATCCATATTCGCAAGGAGAAGGAACCCTTCCGCGAGGTCACCTTCGCCAACGGCGACACAGCGCGCGTGTGGTGTACCTTCACCGAGCGCCAGATCGACCTGAACTACCAGTCGGAACTCACCTACCAGCTGCAGGAGGCCTACATCCGCGAGCTGACCTCCCACGGCGTCAAGCTGCTGCGCCTGGACGCGTTCGGCTATACCACCAAGGAGATCGGTACCAGCTGCTTCCTGGTCGAGCCGGAGGTCTACCGCAACCTGGAGTGGATCAACGAGGTGGCCCTCAAGTACGGCGCCGAGTGCCTGCCGGAAGTGCACGACCACACCAGCTACCAGTACGCGATCGGCCGCCGCAACATGCACCCCTACGGCTTTGCCCTGCCGCCGCTGCTGCTGTACTCCCTGCTCGATGCCAACAGCGTGTACCTGAAGAACTGGCTGCGCATGTGCCCGCGCAACCAGATCACCGTGCTCGACACCCACGACGGCATCTGCATTCCCGACGTGGAAGGCGTCCTGCCGGACGACAAGATCCGCATCCTGATCGACAACATCGACGCGCGCAGCGCCGACCCCATCCTGCGCCGCTCGGCCGCCAACATCCACAGCGTCGGCGCCATCTACCAGCTCACCTGTACCTTCTACGACGCGCTGATGCAGAACGACGACGCCTACATCGCCGCCCGCGCGATCCAGTTCTTCACCCCCGGCATTCCGCAGGTCTACTACGTGGGCCTGCTCGCCGGCTGCAATGACGAGGAACTGATGAACGAGACCGGCGAGTTGCGCGACATCAACCGCCACTTCTACACGCTGGAAGAGGTGGACGAGGCAGTGCAGCAACCGGTGGTACAGCGACTGCTCGCCCTGATGCGCTTCCGCTGCAGCTACCCCGCCTTCGAGGGCCGCTTCGAACTCAACTACTCCAGCGATTCGAGCGTCGCCATGGGCTGGCGTCACGGCGAGGCCTATTGCAAGCTGTTCGTCGACCTCAACTTCAACATCACCACTGTCACCTACCGGGATATGGAAACCGGCGAGGAGACTACGCTGGCGCTGCCCTAGAGCGGCACCCTCTCGCCGGGCCTGGCTCGCGCCGATGCCGGCCCATCGCCCTGCTCCACACCGCCTACCCGACCGCGCTGCCTGCTCAACGCACAGCGCGGACTACACTCCCATTGCGTGCCTCCACTGCCGCCCCGACAGGCGGCAGTGAACTGGGGATTGACTTGCCGAAATATTGGCGTCACCATTGTGACACCAAATACAACGAACCCCCCAACGAGGTTTACGGATGAGCACCAGCGCCAACGCCAGCAGCGATGCTGTCTACTACGACCCCTACCTGCGCGAAATCGCCAGGAACCCCTACCCGGTCTACCGCCGCCTGCGCGACGAGGCGCCGGTGTACTACAACCCGGAGTACGATTTCTACGCGGTGAGCCACTACGACGACGTCAAGGCGGGCTTCGCCAACCACAAGACGTTCATCTCCAGCCGCGGCGGCATTCTCGAGCTGATCAAGGAGAACGTGCAAATGCCCCCGGGCACCTTCATTTTCGAGGACCCGCCCCTGCACACCGTGCACCGCACCATCGTGCAGCGCATGTTCATGCCCCGGCGCATGATCAACCTCGAGAGCAAGGTGCGCGAACTGACCGCGAACTGCCTGGACCAGCTGGTCGGCCGCGACGACTTCGACTTCATCGCCGACATCGGCGCGCAGATTCCCATGCGCGTCATCGGCATGCTGCTCGGCATTCCCGAGGAAGACCTGCAGATCGTGCGCGAATCCACCGACTCGCGCCTGCGCACCGAGGAGGGCAAACCGCTGGATTACGGCGGCCAGCTGGCCATGGACGCGAGCTTCGAGCAGTACATCGACTGGCGTATCGACAACCCCTCCGACGACGTCATCACCGAGCTGATGGGCGTTGAATTCGAGGACGAGACCGGCACCCGTCGCACCCTCACCCGCGAGGAGTTGCTGACCTTCGTCAACGTGCTCGCCGGCGCCGGCAACGAAACCACCAACCGCCTGATCGGCTGGACCGCCAAGACCCTGGCCGACCACCCGGACCAGCGCCGCGAGCTGGCCGCCGACCCGAGCCTGATTCCGGACGCCATCGAGGAAGTGCTGCGCTACGAACCGGTGGGCACCCACGTCGGCCGCTACCTGGCCGCGGATTTCGAGTTCCAGGGACAGACGGTGCCGGCGGGCAGCGCCATCCTGTTGCTGGTCGGCTCCGCCAACCGCGACGAGCGCCACTTCCCCGACCCGGACCGTTTCGACATCCACCGCGAGCGCCGCTCGCCGCACCTGACCTTCGGCTTCGGCATCCACACCTGCATCGGCAACGTGCTGGCGCGCATGGAAGGCCGCGTGGTCTACGAGGAGCTGCTCAAGCGGATTCCGGAGTGGGAGATCGACGTCGACAACGCCGAACTGTCATCCACTTCCACCGTGCGCGGCTGGGAAACCCTGCCCGCCTACCTCAACGGCAAGAAGCCCACGCGTTCGGCGGCACCGGCGGCCACCCTGGTCACCGGCGAAGCGCCGGATTCGGTCGCTGGCGAATGGCAGGTCACCATCAAGAGTCCCACCGGGCCGATGGCCACCACCCTGGTGCTGGAGGAGTCCGCCGATGGCGTGCTCAGCGGCAGCCAGTCCGGCGAGGGCACGACCACGCCGATCGAGAGCGCCAGCTACAGCGACGGCTCGATTTCGTGGACCAACAAAATCACCAAGCCGATGAAAATGAAGCTCGACTTCACCGGCCAGGTGTCTGGGGGAGAGATGACCGGCAAGGTGAAAGCCGGGTTCATGGGCAAGTTCAACTTCACCGGTGTGAAGCTGTCCTGACGGTAAAATGCTCCCCGGACCTGCGCCGGGGAGCACACTTTCAGTCCTCCAGCTCGAACTCTTTAGCCAGCTGCACCTGCAGCGCGCCGAAGCGATCCATCACCGACTGGATCACCGCCGGATCGGTCATGTCCACCCCGCCCACCTTGAGCGCGTCCAGCGGATACACGCTGCCGCCGAGCTTCAGCATCTTGATGTAGTCCGCCGCGGCTGACTTGTCGCCACTGCGGAAACGCGCGGCCAGCGCCTCGCCGGCGGCAAAGCTGGTGGCGTAGTTCCACACGTAGAAATTGCGGAAGAAGTGCGGGATACGCGCCCAGTAGACATTGGTGTACTCGTTCTGGGCGATGGCATCGCCGTTGTACAGGTCGTTGAGCTCCACGTAGATGTTACCCAGGGTATCGGCGGTGAGCGCTTCGCCCGCCTCGGCCAGGGCGTGGGCGCGGGCCTCCCACTCGTGGAAGAAGATCTGGGTGACGAAGGTGTTGCGGATACTGCTCAGGCTGTGGTCCAGCAGCAGCTTGCGCTCCACCGGGTCGGTGGTGCGCTCGAGCATCCACTCGGTGAACAGCGACTCGCTGGCCACCGAGCCCACCTCGGCGACAAACGTAGCCGGGTCCGCGTTGTGGAAGCTCTGGTTGCGGTCGGCGAGAACACCGTGCACCGAGTGACCCATCTCGTGCACCAGGGTCGACAGTGAATCGAAGTTGCCCTCCCAGTTCAGGAACAGGTAGTACGGCTGCTGGTAGGTGCCCCAGGAATAGGCGCCGCCCTGCTTGCCCTCGTTGCTGTAGACATCCACCCAGCGCTTGTCCAGGGCTTCCTGGGCGATGGTGGCGAACTCCTCGCCGAAGGTCTCGGTCCAGAACTGCATAGCCAGTTCCCAGGCCTCGGGGAAGGTGTAGCTGCGGCCGCCCTCGGTGATCAGCGGTACGCTGGTATCCCAGGGGTACAGCGTTTCATAGCCGAGAATGCGGCGACGCAGGTCCAGGTAGCCCTGCAGTTTATCGGTATTGCTGTGCACCGTATCCAGCAGGGTCTCCAGCACCTCCGGCGGTACGTTGCTGGCGGAAAGCGCCGCCGCCACCGCGCTGGGGTAGTGGTAGACGCGCGCCAGCCAGACGTCGCGCTGGATCTTGGAGCCCATAGTGGCGGCAAAGGTATCGCGGTAGCGGGCGATGGCGGCCAGGTGTGCCTGGTAGGCGTTCTCGCGCACCTGGCGGTCCGGGCTGGAGCGCAGGCGACCGAACTGGCCGGGGGATACCACCGCGTCCTCGCCGTTCTCGTCCTTCACCGTCGGCCACTCGATACCGGCGTGGTTGAGCGCGTTATAGGCGTTGACGTGGCCGCTGCCCGGCAGGCTGGAACCGGCCACCACTTCCTCGACTTCCGGCGAGCGGGTGTGTTCACGCAGGCGCCAGATGTTGTCCAGGTAATGCAGGTAGGGCTGCAGTTCCTTCGCCTTGCGGTACTTCTTGGCCTGCTTCTCGGGCACCTGGGCAATTTCCGGCTCGATGAAGGCCAGCGCCGACTGCATGCGCGCGTACAGGGCCTCGGAGCGACCGCTCTGTTCGTTGCCCTGAGTGTCGCCGTTATTCACGTGTACCTTCTGGTGCGCGTGCACGTACAGCGGGAACAGCGCGTGGTACAGGTCGAACTGGGTCTGCAGGGCCGCCGCCATGGTCTTCGCCGAGGAGCCCACCTTGCCGCGGTACTGCTCCGCCTCGCCCAGGCGCGCCTCGACCGCCGCGTAAGCCGCATCCCAGGCGGCGGCATCGGCGAAATAAAGACCCAGGTCCCAGGTGTACTGTTCGGGCATCGCGTCGCGGCTGTCGAAGTAGAGTTCTTCGGCGGCGGCAAACGGCGCCAGTGGCAGCGCCACGGCGACGGCGGCGACGCCGAGCGCGCGGCGCACAGTGGATTGAAGTTTCATCGGCAGGCCTCATCTGGCTTTGTGAAACGGGCCAGTCTAAAGGAATCCGCGACCAACGCTAAGCCCCGCGCGACCGGTCGAGCGTTCCGCGCGATAAACGGACTGTGACTTTTGCCTGTGACTTTTTACACACTTGCGCCGCGCGCGATTGACCGGGCAATCGCTTCGGGCGCAAACTACACAGGCTTATTTTTTGGCAAAACTGACTTTAGCAAAGCAAGCGGCAGTAAAACCCATGACCACCATGCATCAGGCATATATCAGCAAGCGAGACGGTATGTTCACCGTCCCGTCCGTGTGCCTGTGGGTATGCGGGGTGGTTTGAGGAAGCGCTAGTCGTCACAAGACATTCGAAAAGGCCTCCGAGAACCCTGTTTCCGGAGGCCTTTTTCTTTCCCCACTCATTCCAGGCTTCCGATTTCAGGGCTCTCCCGTTCGAGGGAAGGGATCATGAAACGGGAATTACACAACAACATACAGGCCATCTACGTGATGGGGTTCCTGCTCGGCTTCGTCGTCGTGGTACCCATCTACGTCCCCCTGCTGCAGGGTTACGGGCTGAGCATGAGCGAGGTGCTGCAAACGCAGGCCCTGTTCGCGCTGACCATCGCACTGTTCGAGGTGCCCTCGGGTTACATCGCGGACATCTGGGGCCGGCGCAACGCGATTCTGGCCGGGGCCGGCCTCAACTCGCTGGGCTTTTTCTCCCTGCTGTGGGCCGATAGCTTCGTCGACTTCCTGGTCTACGAGGCGATTCTCGGCGTGGGTTTCAGCCTGATCTCGGGCGCCGACCTGGCGCTGCTCTACGACACCGAGGTGTACCTGAAAGAGCAGGGCCTGGACGGCGGCGCCGGCGCCGGCAAGTCGCTGAGCCGGCTGATCTCCGTGGAGACGGCTGCCTCCGGTGCCGCCGGCGTGGTCGCCAGCGTACTGCTGATCTGGTCGCTGGACGCCGTGGTCCTGGTGCAGGCGATTACCGGCTTCGCGCCGTTCTTCATCGGGCTTAGCCTGGTCGAGGTACCGCGCGTGACCAGCGTCGCCGGCGAGAGCGACCACGCCGGCAACGCGCGCCGCATCCTGGCCATGCTCGTGTTCGGCAAGCCGGTGGTGCTGTGGACGGCCCTGGCCATCGCCGTGTTCGGCCTGTTCGCCGCCTATACCTTCTGGATCTACCAGAAGTACTGGGAGGTGCAGGGCATAGACCTCGCCTACTTCGGCTACCTGTGGGCGGGGCTGGCGATCGCCACCAGCCTGGCGGCGCGCTACTGCGCGGGACTGGAACTGGCCATCGGCACCCAGCGCCTGCTGGTGCTGATCGTGGTCCTGCCGATAGTGGGAATGCTGGGCATGGCCTTCGGGCCGGGCTGGATCGGCGTGCTGTTCGGCCTCGCCGTACAGGTCTCGCGCGGCCTGTCGATGACGCTGTTCTACGAGGCGCTCAACCGGCGCGTGCCGGGCGAGTTTCGCGCCACGGTGAACTCGCTGGTCAGCCTGGCGGTGCGCTCGATGTTTATCGTCACCGGCCCGCTGCTGGGCATGGCGCTGGACAGCCAGGGCACGCAGACCACCCTGCTCGCGCTGGTGGTGATCTTCGCACCGCTGATGGTATTGGTGCTGATCCCGCTGGTGCTGCGCATCCGCCGCGAGCAGGCGGAACTCAACGCGAATCCCGCCGGCAGCACCGCCTAGGGAACGCGCTTCACGCTGCCCGGCCGCTCACAGGAAGCGGTCGAGCAGCGCCTTCACATCCACCCGCGCCTTTAGCCGCGTTGCGAGCAGGAACATACCGCCAAGCTTGCGGTGGAAGTACATTGCGTCGGTGGGCGGCGCCTGCCAGAAATCGCGGTAGTGCCCCACCTCTTCGCCCATCGCGGACATGCGCTGCAGCATGTCTGACTCGCCGAAATCGTACTCGCCCTCCACCTGCAGCGGTTCCAGCACCAGCAGGAAAATATCCAGCAGCAACTGGCGGTACTCGCCGTCCTCGTCCCCGGTGGCGTAGCCGATGCGCTCCGCGGCGGCGAGCAGGCGCTCGTGGTTGCCGGCGATGGCCGCCTTGGCCAGGCTGCGGTAGTGTTTGACGAACTCCGCCTTGAACCGCCGGGTGGCGCCGAAGTCCAGCAGCACGATACGGCCGCTTGCCTCGTCGTAGTGATAGTTGGCGAAATTCGGGTCGGTTTGCACCATGCGCAGCTCGAACAACTCGCGGAACATGAGTTCGATCAGCGCGCTCATCACGCGGTCGCGCTCGTCCTGCGCCTGCGCCACCACACCCTCGATCGGCTCGCCCTCGACATAGGTCATCGCCAGCACCGTGGAGCGGGTGAATTCCGGCAGCACCTCGGGTACCCGGAAACGCTCGTCGCCGGCGAGCAACTCGCCGAAGGTGGCCAGGTACTTCGCCTCAATGAGGTAATCCGCCTCCTCGCGCAACTGCGCCTTGGCGTCGTCCAGCAAGGGCTGGATGTCCACCTCCGCCGGCAACAGGCCGGACAGGCGCAGCAGCGAGGCGATATTGTCGACGTCGGCATCGATACTCGCGGCGACGCCGGGGTACTGCACCTTGAGCACGATGTCGCGGCCGTCCAGGGTCTGTGCGCGGTGCACCTGGCCGATCGACGCCGCCGCCAGCGGCTTGTACTCAAAACTGGCGAACTGCTCGAACCAGTCCTCGCCATAGGCCTCGCGCATCACCCGCTGCAACTGCGCCCGCGGCATGTAGCGCGCGGCGGAGCGCAGGCGGGCGAGGATGTCGGCCAGTTCCCGCGGCAGGAAGTCGCCGGCATCCATGGACAGCATCTGGCCGACCTTCATCGCGGCGCCGCGCATGGTAGCCAGCTGGTCCGCCACGCGTTTCGCGTTGCCCGGGGTCAGCAGCATGTCGCGTGCGCTCGGGCGGTTGCCGGCGCGCCACTGCCGGGCGCCCTCGGCCAGCATGCCGCCGGCCACGCCGCCGGCCATTTTCGCCATGCGCGCCATGCGCGACACCCGCGAGGTGGGAATCGCGCGGGCGTCGTCGTCCTCGTCGTCACGCCTGGCCATGTCGCTCCCTCTCGCGCCAGGCGGCGACGTGCCGCTCAAGCATGTCGCAGGCATTGAACTGGGCGTCCAGTACCGCGATAAAGTTGAATACCCCGGTGAGCTTGCGCGCGATCAGCGCGAACTCCCGGGACGGTGGAATGAAATGACGGCTGGTGGCGGAGGCCGCCGCCTGCTTGCCGGCGCGCCGCATCAGCCGCGAGCGGCCCCAGCAGTACTCGCCGTCCTCGTTGAGGTATTCCGGCGGCAGGTCTTCGGGGCGGCGCAGGGGTTCGAGCAGGTGCACACAGAAGTCGGCAAACATCTGCCGGCCCTCCTCGCCGACATCCGGGTGCAGGCAGCCCAGGCCCACCAGGCCTTCGACAATCGCCGGGATGTCCTGGCGCTGGCTGGCGTCGACGGTGCCGCGCAGGTGTTCGAGAAACTCCGGCGAGCAGTCCAGCACGGAGCCGAAATCCAGCAGCGCGAGTTCGTCGTCGGCGTACTTCTTGCGCCGGTCATCCAGCCGCAAAAGGTAATTGCCGAAGTTGGGGTCGGTCTGCAGCAGGCCCCAGTCGTAGAGTTCGTAGAAGAACAGCTCGAGCATGGCCCGGCCCAGGGCATTGCGCCGCTCCTGCGACAGGGCGGCGACCTCCGTCGCGCTCACCGGGTAGCCCTCGATGTATTCCAGCGCCAGCACCTCGCGGGTGCAGTAGCGCGGATACTGGGCCGGCACATGGAAATGCACGCCCTCCGGCTCCACGCCGGCGACCAGCTCGCGCATGCGCGCGGTGAGGCGGGCCTCGCGTTCGTAGTCGATCTCCAGGTGCAGGTGCCCACGCAGGGACTGCATCCAGTTGTCGAGGTCGCGGCCGGACTTTACCCAGCGCGCCAGCAGCAACATGCGCACCACCGCGTCGAAGTCGGCGTCGATCATCTGCGCCAGGCCCGGGTACTGGATCTTCAGGCAGATCCACTCGCCGCTGTCGCGGATCTTCGCCAGGTGCACCTGGGCCAACGAAGCTGCGGCGACCGCATCGGGGTCGATGTCGAGTTCGTCGAAGCGCGTCCCCAGCGAGGCGCGTACCGCGCTCTCCAGCGCATCCCAGGGCAGCGGTTCGGTCTGGTCGGAAAGGTCACGCAGGGCATCGACCAGCACCGGCGGCAGGAAGTGCTCGCCGAACAGCGCCATCATCTGGCCGATCTTCACGTAGGTGCCCTTGAGCCGGCCCAGTTCGGCGGCAAACCGCTGGGCCTCACGACGGGCAAAGGCGGAGTCCTCCTCCTCGCGGCCCAACACCCGGGCGATCGCACTGTCCACGGCCAGGGCGCCGCCGGCGCGCAGGCCGGCCATGGACACGGCCAGGCCACGGCCCAGGGCGCGCGAGGGGAAGGGAGATTTTTTCTTGCCTGCCATAAATGTCCGGGGCGCACTGCTCACTGGCGCGCCGGAATCGCACCCGGCGCGGGAATCAGCTGCAGATGGTAGCGGCAGTGCGCGGTCGCGTACAGGGCAGCGCCCGGGGGGTCCTCCCCGGGCGCTGCCCGAGCTACTCGACCGAACCGCTGGCGAGGCGCGCGGCGTGGATCTGCTGCAGCTTGTACAGGTCCTGCTGCAGTTCGAAGAAACCGTGCCAGTGGGCGTAGTCCGGCGCGCCCATCATCGCGCCCTGGCGCGCCCGTCGGCCCTCGTGGTGCCACAGGTAGTAGTAGGTGATCTGGAATTCATCCGCCCAGGGGTTGTCCTTGAGCAGGTTTTTCGCGCGCAATTCTTCCAGCATCGCCGTCGCCGGGGCGTAGTAGGCCTCGTTGTACAGCTTCACGGCCTTGTCGCCCTGGGCGAAAAAGTTGTCCGTGTGGCGCTGGGTGTGGCAGTTGTTGCAGACCATTTTCATTTTCTCCCGGCCGGCGGGGCCGTCGCCGAGCAGCGGGCTGAGCACGTCGTCGGAACCACGCACATCGGATTTTTTCGCCCACAGGTTCCAGTACAGTCGCTCGGAGATGTTGTGGGTGACGCTCAGTTCGCCGATGCCGCTCATGTGGCAGGTGGCGCAGGTCGGGCCGCGATAGTCGCCGGGCTCCCAGGCGTCGGGGGCGGTGTCGAAGGTCCACTCGTCGCCCTCGGTGTTGTACACGTGGCCGTGCTTGGAGTTTTCGAAGATCTCGATATTGGGATGGTCCGGTCCCAGGTGGCAGGAGGCGCAGGCGTGGGGTTTGCGCGCCTCTGCGATAGAGAACTTATGCCGGCTGTGGCACGCGGTACAACTGCCGGTGCTGCCATCCGGGTAGATATTGCCCATGCCGTTGTTGGGCCAGGTCTCAGGTGTTGGCCGGTTGTCCTCGTCCAGCTTGATCTCGGTGCCGTGGCACTGCATGCAGCCGGTTTCCGAAGGCGCACCGGATAGCTCCGGGTGGCTCTGCCCCTCGTGCACCCGGGTGAGCGCGTGCAGGCTGTCCTTGGGGATAATCTGGCGGTAGGCGCGGAAGTGGCCAGAGGCGTCGAACTGGGCTTTCGCATCGATATGGCAGCGGCCGCAGACCGCGGGGGAGACCAGCGCCGAAACGAACACCGGGGTGTCGCTGACATTGGCGTGACGCGCGGCGTGCGGGGCATCTTCCGGCACCGCATGGCAGTCGATACAGGACACCCCGGCATGGGCGTGGCGGCTGTCCGCCCAGTCGCTCACCTGCCCGGGTGACACCTGCTGGTGGCAGGTGAGACAGGCCTTGCCCTCGGCGCTGAGTTCGCGGTCGATACGCAGGGTCTTGGCCGCAGCCAGGCCGATGCCGTCCTGGGCGATGCCCGCCGGGACAATGGCCAGCACAGCGGCGCAGACCACTGCTTTAATCAGACGCTTCATTCGCTTTCCCCCTCGTTTTGCTGCCAGCCCATGGCCTCGAGATGATAGCCGAGCCGCTTGTGCCCGACGTGTTCGTGGCACTCGACACAGCTGTAGTCGTCCGGCTCCGCGAAATAGCGCCGGTGCGAGCGGAACGCCCGGCGATTGCCCTCGGAGGTTTCCTGCAGGTACTTGTGGCAGCTCAGGCAGCCGGAATCGTAGACGTATTCGGCGCGGCGTTCGCGATTGCCGTGCCAGTCGATGTCGTGCGGGTCCTTGAGCAGTTCCATGGTCGGGTCGACCACGCCGTGCACACCTTTCACCCACAGATACGCGAGCGCGTTGTCCTGCGGGATGTGGCACTGGGAACAGGTGGCGCGCCAGCCGGCAGGATTGGCGCCGCCGTGGATGTCCTCGCGGTAGGAGGCACTGATCGGCGCGTGGGAGTGACAGGCGCTACAGAATTCATCATCGCCGGTGGCGTGGATGACGGTATCCACCAGCGCCCAGCTGGCGGCGACACCCACGCCCAGGCCAAACAGTACGAGACAGGCGACTAGCAATTTCTTCATGGTGTTATCCGGAGTGGACCAGCTACCCGCATGATCGACCCATCCCCGCTGCAGGTCCGTTATTCTTTCTACACAGCCTAGCAAAGATCTGTGACAGCACAACGCAGTGGAGCGCCCCTTCACCCGGGCGCGCAAAAAAAGCTAGACTGAAAGCCCGCGATTACCGGACTCCCTCACGCGTATGGTCGATCTCAAGATCTGGGCCCAGGCACTGGACCGCATGCCCAAGCTCAGCCACGCCGAGTGGCAGCAACTGGACCCGGTGGCGCGCTGGCTCATCGCCTGCCGCGCCTCGGTACTGTTCATGACCTTCACCGCCGCGGCGCTGGGCGGCCTGCTGGCCTGGCGTGCCGGCGCGTTCCAGCTGGACCTGTGGCTGGCGACGGTGATCGGCCTGGTCTTCGCCCACGCGACCAACAACCTGCTCAACGACTACACGGATTCGCGCCGCGGCATCGACCGCGATAACTACTACCGCAACCAGTACGGCGTGCATGTGCTGGAGGACGGCCTGATGTCCGGCCCCGACTTCTGGCGTTACGTGGGCGTCACCGCGGGCATCGCCCTGCTGCTCGGCGGCTGGCTGGTGGTGCAGCGCAGCGGCCTCACCCTGGACCTGATGCTGGCCGGGGCCTTCTTCGTTCTTTTTTATACCTGGCCGTTGAAATACTACGGACTGGGCGAACCCGCGGTGCTGCTGGTGTGGGGGCCGCTGATGGTGGGCGGCACCTACTATGTGCTGGTCGGGCAGTGGAGCTGGGACGTGACCTGGCTGAGCCTGGTGTTCGCGCTCGGCCCCACCACGGTGATCTTCGGCAAGCACACGGACAAGCTCGAGGCCGACCGCGCCAAGGGCGTGCACACCCTGCCGGTGATGATCGGCGAGCGCGCGGCCCGCGCCAGCATCGCCGCCATGCTCATCGCCCAATACCTGTTGTGTGTGGGCCTGGTGATCGCCGGGCGTTTCCAGTGGCCCCTCTTGCTCGCTCTGGGTGGCCTGGCCATGGCACCGGACCTGTTGCGCGCGCTGCGCCAGCCGAAACCCGCCGCGCCGCCGGCTGACTATGCCGCGGACGTCTGGCCGCTGTGGTTCTCCGCCTGGGCCTTTCGCCACACCCGCCGCTTCACCTCGTTTTTCCTCATTGGATTGATCCTGGACACGATTCTCGCCTGATCTGCATTGGCAAATCGCAACCTTCTGCCTCATACTGAAAAGACATCAGGGGTGATGGGGTTATTATGTCCGAAGATCCAGGGAAAGGCGGGTGGCGGCGGTTGTTCCGACCCTCCACACGTTGGTCTATAGCCAGCCTGCTGGCGCTGGGCATCGTCATCGGCATCGCCGGCCTGCTCACCTTCGATACCGTCCTCCACGCCACCAGCACCGACGAGTTCTGCACCAGTTGCCACGAGATGCAGATTCCCCTGGCGCAGCTGCAGGAAACCGTTCACTACACCAATCACAGCGGCGTCAGCGCCGGTTGTGCGGACTGCCACGTTCCCCGCGAATTCATTCCCAAGATGGTGCGCAAGGTGCAGGCCGCACGCGAAGTCTGGGGTTCGATCACCGGCGTCATCGATACACCGGAGAAATACGCCGCTCACCTGGAAGAAATGAAAGCGCGCGAGATCGCACGCCTGCAGGCGAACGATTCCCAGGAGTGCCGCAACTGCCACACTGCCGAGCGCATGACCTCTATCGCCGGCGAGGAGCCCAAGCGCTTCCACCGCGCCCTGGCGTCGGGACGCCGCACCTGTATCGACTGCCATGACGGCATCGCCCACCCGGGCCAGGAGGGCTGAAATGCGGGCACGGCTCCTGGTAAAAGCCACTCGCTGCCTGCAGGCCCTGGCACTGCTGGCGCTGTTCGGCGCGGGTTCGGCCACCGCCGAGGACGGCCCCGGCTGCCTCGATTGCCACTCCCCCGAACCGGATTCACCGGTGCACGCGATCTACGACAACGTCCACGGCACGCTCGAGGGCGGCGGCGCCAACGCCTGTACCGCCTGCCACGGCGCTTCCGAGGTGCACGACCGCCGCGGCAAGCGCGCCGCGCCGGATGTCAGCTTCGGCCCGCGCTGGCCCGCGGACCTCGAAACCCGCAACGGCGCCTGTGTCAGCTGCCATGCCAGCGGCGACCAGCTGCTGTGGACCGGCAGCGCGCACCAGCAGGAGGACATGGCCTGTACCGACTGCCACACCCTGCACCGTGCCAGCGACCCGATCCTCGATGACCGCCAGGCCACGGCCTTCTGCGGCGAGTGCCACAGCCAGGTGCGCGGCGAACTGCGCCTGCCCTCGCACCACCCCATCGCCGAGGGCGAGCTGGCCTGCGGCGACTGCCACAACCCGCACGGCAGCGCCGGCGATGCGGCCCTGCGTGAAACATCCATCAACGACAACTGCCTGGGCTGCCACCAGGAAAAACGCGGCCCCTTCCTGTGGGAGCACGAACCGGTGAGCGAAGACTGCAGCCTGTGTCACCGCAGCCACGGCTCGGTGCACGACCGCCTGCTGGTAGCCCGCGGACCGGCGCTGTGCCAGCAGTGCCACTCCGCAGCCTTCCACCCCAGCGTGCCCTACGGCGGCGAGAGCCTGGGCGGGAACAGTGGCGCCTACGTGGTGGGCAAGGACTGCCTTAACTGCCATGGCCAGGTACACGGTTCCAACCACCCGTCCGGGGCGAGGCTGACCCGATGAACCGCGCCGACTGCCTGCGCCCCCTGCTCGCCGGCCTGCTCGTCGCGGGCGGCGCCTTGGCCGCGGATGACAAGACTGAAGAACAGGCGCAGGCCGACGCGCAGTACCAGCCGCTGGTACCCGCCGGCCCTGCGGCCGACCCGCGCTGGAGCGACAACAGCACGGGCACGGTGCAACTGGGCGCCGGCTACACCAGCGACGACAATTTCATGTTTGGCCAGTACAACGGCCTGCACAACGACGGCGCCTCATTGATCGGCAACCTGCGCTGGCGCAGCGCCGCCGGCGGCGACAGCTGGTGGCGCGCCAGCGTCGATGATCTCGGCCTGGAAACCCGCGAGGGTGAATTCACCTGGGGTATGGCGGACAAGCTGCGCCTGGAGCTCGGCTTCGATTCCAGCCTGCAGGTGCGCAACGACAGCGGCATGACCCCGTTCCGCGGCGGCAGCACCCTGCGCCTGCCCGACAACTGGAGCGGCGGTGCCAGCACCGGCGACTGGGCTACGCTGGGCGACGCCCTGCACCGCTTCGACCGGGAGCTGGCCCGCGACAAACTCAGCGCCAGCATCAGCGCAGCGCTCAATGAGCAGTGGCGGCTGAACGCCTCGCTGTCCCACGAGGTCAAGCAGGGTACCGGCGACATCGGCGGGGCGTTCTATATCGACGCCGCCGATGGCGATGCCGCCCTGCTGCCCCTGGATGTCGACTACCGCACTACCGAAGCTGAAATCGGCCTGAGCTACAGCGGCTCCCGCCTGCACCTGGATGGCCGCCTCGATTACTCCGGCTTCGACAACAGCGACGACGCCCTGTACTGGGACAACCCCTACAACACCAGCGCCGGCCCCGGCGGTATCGCCCTGGCGCCGGACAACGAGCAGTACCGCGGTCGCCTCACCGGGCAGTTCATCCTCACCCCCGAGGCGCGCCTGCAATTCGACGGCAGCTATGCGCTGGCCTCACAGGACCAGGACTACCTGGACTGGAGCGCCAATCCCGGCGTGTTGATCGTCGAGGACCTGCCGCGCAACAGCTACGACGGCGAGGTGGCCATCGGCACCTTCAACGGCAAGCTGCTGCTGCGCCCGCTGCCGAGGTTCGAGATCGAGGCGTTCTACCGCGCCCGCGAACGCGACTACGACGCACCGCGCGACGGCTACCGCTACCCGCGCGGCGACAGCGCGAACCAGCCGGCCAGCGCACTGTCGGTCTACAACACCGCCTACGACTACCACTCGCACAGCGGCGGGGCCGAGTTCGCCTACCGCCTGCCCCTGCGCAGCCGCCTGAGTTTCGAGTACGAATACGAGGTGGTGCGCCGCGACAACGTCGCCGTGCGCGAGACCGAGGAAGACCGTTACACCCTGGCCTACCGCATCCAGCCCTGGCGCAATTTCACCGCCCGGCTCGAGGCGGAGTACGCCGACCGCAGCGCCAGCCGCTATCGCTGGGACCAGCGCTACTACGCCCTGCTCGACGTCGAGTTGATCAACGCCACGCCGGACAACCAGCGCTACATCAACCATCCTGCGTTCAGCCAGTACTACCTGTCCAACCGCGAACAGTGGGCCGGCAAGCTGGACCTCACCTGGCTGCCCGCGGACACCTGGAACCTCAACCTCAACCTGTCCTGGCGCGACGACGACTACGGCGCCAGCGACCTCGGCGTCACCGAGAGCGAATGGGCCCGCGCCTATGCCAGCGCGAGTTGGACGCCCTCCGCGGACCTGTCCCTGAGCATTTACGCCGGCGCCGACAGCTTCGAGTCCGACCAGGACGGCCGCGCCTTCCGCGGCGGTGCGGAGAAGAACGCCTTCGAGATCTACCCGCCCCTGCCGCAGGCCTCCGACCCCAGCCGCGACTGGTCGCTGGCCGCCACCGACACCAGCCTGACCCTGGGCGCCAACCTGCAGTGGCAGGTGAGCGAAGCGCTGGCTCTGCAGGCGGATTACAACTATGTGGACACCGAGGGTGAACAGGACCTCGCCGACGCCGGCGCCGCGGACCTCGCGCCGGAGGACTTCCCGGCGGTGGAGACGCGCCTGCATCACTTCGAGGCGGCGGCGACCTGGCAGGTCAATGCCCGGCTCGCACTGCGCCTCGACTACCAGTACTACGACTACGACAGCAACGACTGGTCACTGCGCAATGTCAGCGTGACCAGCCTGGATAACGTACTGACGCTGGGTGCGCAGAACCCGGACGAGGAGATTCACTACCTGGGGGCCTCGGCGATCTACCGCTGGGAGTAAGGCCCGGGAGGGGGAGAAGAACAATGGCGACATCGATGCGAATCTGGATCATTGCGGGGCTCACCGCGCTACTGGTGGCCTGTGGCGGCGGTGGCGGCGGCGACCGCGCCGCCGGCGTCGAACCCGGCCCGCCGGCCCCCGCCCCGGTGGACCCGCCGCCGCCAGTGCAGCCGCAGCCCAACCCGGCGCCCTACGCAGAAGCCACGGAACTGCTGGCAGCCATCACCGGCGCCAGCATCGACGGTGCGGGCATCGCCAGCGTCGAGTTCCAGCTCACCGATGGCAGGGGTACGGCAATCACCGACCTCACCATCGACAACGTGCGCTTTGTCATCGCCAAGCTGCAGACCAGCCCGCTGGGCAACCTCACCGGCAGCTGGCAGTCCTATATCAACGCCATCGAGAGCGCCGGCAGCGTCGGCCCGGGTACCGAGGATAAACTCCAGGCCACTTACGAACGCAACGCGGACGGCTTGGTCAACCACGGCGACGGCACCTATACCTACACCTTCGCCCAGAGCGTCAGCGACCTGCCCGCCGAAATCCTGGCGCAGGCAGAGACCGAAGGCCTGGACCTGTCCTTCGACCCCGCCCTGACCCACCGCGTCGCGATCCAGTTCGACGGCAACCCGTTCACCACGGCCAACCCGCACCGCGACTGGGTACCGGCCAGCGGCGCCACCAGCGGCATCTTCAGCATGGATATCGCCGCCACCGCCAACTGCAACCGCTGCCACGACCCGCTGGGCATCCACGGCGGCAACCGCCGCGAAATCCAGTACTGCGTGACCTGCCACAACCCCGGCAGCACCGACGCCAACAGCGGCAACACCGTGGACCTCAAGGTGATGATCCACAAGATTCACCGCGGCGCTTCCCTGCCCAGCGTGCAGGCCGGCGGCGAGTACGTTATCTGGGGCTTCCGCGACAGCGCCCACGACTACTCCAACCTGCACTACCCGCAGGACATCCGCAATTGCGTCAACTGCCACGCCGGCACCCAGACCGGCGCCGGACTCGAGGACACCCTGCAGCTCACTTCCCAGGGCGACAACTGGGCCAACGTGCCCTCCGCCGCGGCCTGCGGCAGCTGCCACGATGGGGTCAGTGACGACGGTTTCGATGCGCCGGCCCACATCGCCGGCAGGGACGAGAGCCAGTGCGCCAGCTGTCACTCCGCCGGCGGCGTCGCCGGCAGTATCGCCGACAGCCACCGCAACCTGGTGGCCGAGGCCAGCGCGCGCTTCCAGCCGAGCATCACCTCGGTGGACAGCAGCATGCCCGGGCAGATGCCGGTCATCGGCTTCACCATCACCGACCCGCAGACCGGCGAGGCCTACGACCTGCTGAGCGACCCGGTCTTTACCGGCGCCTCGGTCAACGTGCGCGTGGCCTGGGATACCGACGACTACAACAACACCGGCAACGGTGAGGAAGACGCCAGCTCCGTCGCCACCAGCGCCTTCACCGCCATGCCCGCCGGCGACGACAGCTACAGCCTGGTCATGGAACAGTCACTGCCCGACGGCAGCGAGGCGCCCTTCGTGCCCGCCAGCGGCAGCGGCGTGGCCGTTATCGAGGGCCGCCTGTCGATGGCGGTGAGCGACGAGGAGATCGCAGTGACCGTGCCCCTGCCCAACACGCACATGTTCTTCTCCATCGACGAGGCGGACGGCTCGCCGAGCCCGCGCCGCCAGTCCGTAGAACTGGACAACTGCCTGGCCTGCCACGGCAGCCTGTCGATCCACGGTGGCAACCGCACCGACGATCTCGACAACTGCGTGACCTGCCACAACCCGCGCAACACCGACCGCGAGGTACGCGGGATCGCCGCCAGCCCGCCCACCGATGGCAAGGACGAAGAGTCGCTGGACTTCAAGACCATGATCCACGGCATCCACGCCGCCGCCCTGCGCGAGAATCCGCTGGAAATCGTCGGCTTCCGCGGTTTCAACACCTACCGCTACGATACCGAGACCGTGCACTACCCGGGCGACCTGGCCAATTGCACCGCCTGCCACACCAGCGACGGCTTCACCCTGCCGCTGGCATCCAGTGTGCTCGGCTCCACGGTGGATACCGGCGAGGATCACGAGGACCCGGCCGACGACACCGTGGTCAGCCCGGCCAGCGCGGTGTGCAGCAGTTGCCACGACGACGCCACCGCCCGCTCGCACATGAGCGCCAACGGTGGCGACTTCGCCACCACCCAGGCGGCACTCGACGATGGCAGCGTGGTCGAACAGTGTTCTGTGTGTCACGGCTCGGGGAATATCGCCGACGTCGCGGAGGTGCACAACCCGCACTGAGGCCGCTCACTGGCAGCGCGGCGGCCGCCGAACCCGGCGGCTGTCGCGCAAAGTGTGGATTTCCTAAAGCCGAGCTTGGCCCTCGCCGATGTCCTACGTATATTTGGGCGTGCCATGAAATACCTCAATCACAAAGTCCTCGACCCGACCACTCCCGGCAAGGTGGGTGTACTCATCACCAATCTCGGCAGCCCCGACGCCGCCGAGCGCGGTGCGCTGCGTCGCTACCTGAAACAGTTTCTCTCGGACCCGCGCGTGGTCGAGGTGCCAAGGCTGCTGTGGTCGCTGATTCTCAACGGCATCATCCTCAACGTGCGCCCGGGACGCTCAGCCGCCGCCTATCGCAGCGTGTGGACCGATGACGGCTCGCCGTTGATGGTGCACACCCGGGCCCAGGCCGAGGGCCTGCGCGCCCTGCTGCAGGAGCGCTACGGTGAGGAAGTGATCGTCGAGTTCGCCATGCGCTACGGCTCGCCGGCCATCGATGCGGTGGTGGAAGGCATGCTGGAACGCGGGGTCAACCGATTGCTGGTCATGCCGCTTTACCCGCAGTATAGCGCCGCCACCAGCGGCTCAACTTTCGATGCGCTGGCCGCGCATTTCTGCCAGCGTCGGGACATGCCCGCCCTGCGCTTTCGCCGCGACTACCACGATCACGAGGATTACATCGGCGCGCTGGCACTGAAGATCCAGCAGTACCAGGCCGAACACGGCGTGCCGGACAAGCTGGTGTTTTCCTACCACGGTGTGCCGCAGCGCTACTGCGACAACGGCGACCCGTACTACGCCCAGTGCCAGCACACCACGCAACTGGTGGTGGACGTGCTGGACCTGCCCGATGACAGCTACATGACCTGCTTCCAGTCGCGCTTCGGCCGCGAGCCCTGGCTGCAGCCCTACCTGGACGAGACCCTGAAGTCGCTGCCGGGCGAGGGTGTGAAATCAGTACAGGTCATCTGCCCGGGCTTCAGCGCAGATTGCCTGGAGACCCTGGAGGAAGTCGCGGTGGAGAACCGCGACTACTTCCTGGAGGCGGGCGGCGAGTCGTTTGGCTATATCCCCTGCCTCAACGCGGATGCGGAGCACCTCTCCGCCCTCGCCCAGCTGGCCGGCGAAGACCTGCCCGGCTGGGTGGTGGGGAAATTCGAGTAGCGAGTGATTATTCGCCCGCGGGCATGATCTCGGCGATCATCGCCTTGAGCTGTTCGTCGGTGAAGTCCGCGTTGTCCGCGTGACGCTTGTTGCTCAGGTCCTTGGCGTCGGCGAGGATCTCATCGGCGCTCAATCCCTCCCAGTCTTCCGCAGGTTCATGGCAATCCATGCAGATAACCTCGTCGGCGTCCTGCGCCAGGGCGGGAAGGCTGATAGCGGCAAGGGCCAGGAGCAGGGCGGGTAGCAGGCGGGGCATAAGACATCTCCGGTCGGTAAAAGACCCCCAAGATATAGCACAGCACCGGCCAGGGAGCTACCGCGCTCGCCCCGCAGCGACAAAACCAGCCCTTGTATGACTAGCCGTGGTGGAAGCTGGCCGGCTCCAGCACACCGATGCCATAGGCCAGTGCGATGCCGAGCAGGAAGGCGAGCGTCAGCTTGCCGCGGTCGTGGCTGTGGAAATGCACCTCGGGCAACAGGTCGCCGAGCGCGATACAGGTAAAGGCACCGGCTGAAAACGACAGCGTCGCCGCCACGATATAGTCGCCGCTGCTGCCCAGTGAATCGACCCCGAAGTAGAACGCGAGCGCGCCCAGCGGGCAAAGAACGGCGAACAGCAGGTTCGCGGTAGCGCGTGCCGAGCGACTCGCGCCACCCGCCTGCATGATTGTGGTGATGGACATCGCGTCCAGCGGCTTGTGCAGCAGGATGGCCATGAACACGCCGAAGCCGGCCAGCGCACCGGCGGCGCCGTGCCCCGGCTCGCCGCGCATCACCGCGCCCAGGGCGACGCCGTCGATCAGCGTGTGTACACCCAGGCCGAGCGCCAGCCCGAGCCAGCTGAAACCGTGTACCGCGTGCTCACTGTGCCCATGGTGGTGTTCGTGGTGGACGTCTTCCTCGGGGCTGAAATCGTGCTGGTGGAAATTGAACAGGCGCAGCAGCAGCAGCATGACGATGATGCCGAGCACCAGGAACTCGACGGCAAAGTCCACCGCACCGGCGTCGCCAGCCATGGCGATACCGTGCGGCAGCAAATGGAAGAACGCCACCCCCAGCATGAGCCCGGAAACCAGGCTCATCACCAGCTGGGTGCGCGTGTGGGTCATGCGCACGCGGTCCGGCAACAGGCCGCCGGCCAGCGAGAAGCAGGCGATAGCGACGCAGTAGGCGACGAGCAGAAACGCGGCGGACACGGCCATGTGGTCAGGACTCTCCCCGGGAAAAGCGGCGTATTATTTCACAGGCGGACACGCCGCCTCCAGCGCGCCGGCGATTACACCAGCACCAGGTTGTCGCGGTGGATCAGCTCCGGGTCGCCGGCATAACCGAGGATGTTCTCGATCGCCGAGGACGGTGAGCCCATAACCTCGCGGGTTTCCGCCGCGCTGTAATTGACCAGGCCGCGGGCGATCTCGCGGCCCTCGCTGTCGCGGCAGGACACCAGGTCGCCGCGGTGGAACGCGCCACTGACCCCGCGCACACCGACCGGCAGCAGGCTGCGCCCGGACTCGCGCAGCACGCGCACCGCCCCGGCGTCCAGCTCGACACTGCCCTGTACCTGCAACATGCTCGCCAGCCACTGCTTGCGCGCGGTGTCCGGACGGCGGCCGCTGCGCAGCCAGGTGCCGAGGTTCTCCCCGCCGGTGACCCGGGCCATGACATCCGGCAACCGCCCGCCGGCGATCACCGTCTGCGTGCCGGAGCGCGCTGCGAGGCGCGCCGCGCGCAGCTTGGTGACCATGCCGCCGCGCCCCAGGCTGCCGCCCTCGCCGGCCATCTCGTCCAGCTCCGGCGCGTGCACGTCGGCCACTTCCACCAGTTGCGCGTGGGGATTGCTGCGCGGGTCGGCGTCGTACAGGCCGCTCTGGTCGGTGAGCAGCAACAGCGCGTCGGCGTCGATCAGGTTGGCCACCAGCGCGGCCAGGGTGTCGTTGTCGCCGAAGCGGATTTCGTCGGTGACCACCGTGTCATTCTCGTTGACCACCGGCACCACCGAGAAGTCCAGCAGCGTGTTGAGCGTACCGCGGGCGTTCAGGTAGCGGTCGCGGGCGATCACGTCGTCGTGGCCCAGCAGAACCTGGGCGGCGATGATGCCGTGGCGCTTGAAAGCGTTCTCGTAACTCTGCACCAGCACCGACTGCCCCACCGCAGCGGCGGCCTGCAGGTCGTGCAGCAGGTGCGGCCGCGCGGCCAGCCCCAGGCGCACCACGCCGGCGGCCACCGCGCCGCTGGACACCAGCACCACCTCGCAGCCGCGCTCACGTAGTGCCGCGATCTGCTCCACCAAGGTGGCGATCATTTGTTCGTCGAGGCCACGCCCGTCGTTGGTCAGCAGGGCGCTGCCCACCTTGACCACCCAGCGGCGGCCGGCGGCGATGTCTTCGCGCGGGTTCATGTCAGGGGGCGTACTCCACGTCGACGTCGTAGTCATCCTCGTCCCAGTCGTCGTCATCGTCGTTCTGTTCGCTGGACTTGCCGCGGCGCCGCGACGCGCGCAGCTCGGCGATACGATCGCGCGCCTCGGCCTGCATGCGCCGCTGGGCGTCCAGCTCGGCCTGGGCCAGTTCCGGGTCTTCCAGTTCGGCCTCGCGCAGCGCCTCGATGCGCGTCATCAGGTCGGC
Source organism: Mangrovimicrobium sediminis (assembly GCF_004745945.1). Classification (GTDB taxonomy): domain Bacteria; phylum Pseudomonadota; class Gammaproteobacteria; order Pseudomonadales; family Halieaceae; genus Mangrovimicrobium; species Mangrovimicrobium sediminis. Next base: position 429,604 of record NZ_SRLE01000006.1, read on the forward strand.
ACACAGGCGTTCGGTGCCCTCCCCGCTGATGGCTGCGATCTCGTAAACCGGACCCTCCCAGCCCAGGGCCTCGATCACCGCGGCGCGGCGTTCGGCCAGTTCCTCGGCGTCGACCATGTCGATCTTGTTCAGCACCAACCAGCGCTCGCGCGCCGCCAGGGTCGGGCTGAACAGCTGCAACTCGCCGGCGATGGCCTGGGCCGCGTCGGCGGGCTCCACGCCGTCCCAGGGCGCCATGTCCACGAGGTGCAGCAGGATGCGGTTGCGCGTCAGGTGCTTGAGGAAGCGAATCCCCAGGCCGGCGCCCTCGGAGGCGCCCTCGATCAACCCGGGGATGTCGGCAATCACGAAACTGCGGTGCGCCTCGATGCGCACTACGCCGAGGTTGGGCACCAGCGTGGTAAACGGATAGTCGGCAACCTTGGGACGGGCCGCGGACACGGCGCGAATCAGGGTGGATTTGCCGGCGTTGGGCAGGCCGAGCAGGCCGACATCGGCCATCAGCTTGAGCTCCAGCTTCAACGCCCGCGACTCGCCCTCGGTACCGGACGTGGTCTGCCGCGGGGCGCGGTTGGTGCTGGATTTGAAGCGCGTGTTACCGAGCCCGTGCCAGCCGCCCTGCGCCACCAGCAGGCGCTCGCCATCGCCCTGGATGTCGCCGAGCACTTCACCGGTATCCTCGTCGAGCACGGTGGTGCCCACGGGCACTTTCAGCACGAGGTCCTCGCCGCTCTTGCCGGTGCAATTGCGGCCCCGGCCGGACTCGCCGCTCTCGGCGCGATAGCTGCGCACGTAGCGGTAGTCGACCATGGTGTTGAGGGAATCATCCCCCTCCAGGAATACACTGCCGCCGTCGCCGCCATCGCCCCCGTCGGGGCCACCCTTGGCCACATACTTCTCACGCCGGAAGCTCAGGCAGCCGTTGCCGCCCTTGCCGGCGTGTACTGTGATGCTTGCCTCGTCTACGAATTTCATCTTCTCGCCTGCGTTTTCGCGCGCAGACTTCTCATCTGCGGGTCTGGCTCCCGGGGTGGCGCTGGCTACCGCACTTTCCTGCCTGCCTGGGAGCGCTTGCTGTTTGTGCCTCTGGGGCTCTGACCGCTTCTCTTCGTGGTGCCTGGCCTGCTGCCGTGGCGCTGGCTACCGTGGTGCCTGACCTCTGTCGTGTGGCCCGCTACCGGTGCTGATTGCCGAGCGCGGACTGCCGTGCACTGGCTGCCATGTGCCGGCTGCCGTACGGCTGGCTGCCGTGGCGCGGCCGAGCCAGAACGCCTCCCGGAACACGCAAAAGCGCCGTCCATGGCAGCTCGGCCTCGGCCATCCATGGCCTCGGACGGTTCCGGAAGGCGTTCTGGCCCGTCCACACCTCGAGTTCGTTTCTGGCTGCATGTTTGGCGGAGCCATGCATGCTTTTCCGGTGTACTCGCTGAAAAATCGGCTACGAAGTACCTGGCGGAAATTCCGGTCCAGCCCAGCGCTGTTGAGTCACGCTGCCCCGCGTTCCTGCAGCCTCGCCCGATGTTGCTGGGGAGGGCGGCCAGGTGCTTCGGGAGCGTCCGAGGCCATGGATGGCCGAGGCCGAGCTGCCATGGATGGCGCTTTTGCGGCTCCCGGAGCACCTGGCATCACGACCTCCCTACGCCCCACGGCCCAGCGACCAGCGACCAGCGACCAGCGACCAGCGACCAGCGAAGGCCTAAAACAGTATATAAAAAAAAGCCCCGTCAACTGACGAGGCCTTTTACTACGAGTCGCTTACAGTGCGATCAGGCGCTCACCACCTGAACGTACTTGCGGCTGTTCGGGCCCTTGACCACGAACTCCACCTTGCCGTCGGCCGTGGCGAACAGGGTGTGATCCTTGCCCATGCCCACGTTGTCGCCGGCGTGGAACTTGGTGCCGCGCTGGCGAACCAGGATGTTGCCCGCGGTGACGGCCTGGCCGCCGAAGCGCTTCACGCCGAGGCGTTTGCTCTCGGAATCGCGCCCGTTGCGAGTACTACCGCCTGCTTTCTTGTGTGCCATTGCTCAATCCCTCCAGTTACGCCGAGATGCCAGTGATCTTGACTTCGGTGTACCACTGGCGGTGGCCAGTTTCCTTCCGATAGTGCTTGCGGCGGTTGAATTTGACGATTTTCACCTTCTTGTGGCGGCCGTGGGCGACCACTTCGGCGGTGACCTTGCCACCGTCGACAACCGGGGTGCCGATCTTGACGGTCTCGCCGCCGATCATCAGCACGCGGTCGAACTCGATTGAGTCGCCGGTTGCGGCTTCGATCTTTTCCAGCTTGAGGGTCTCGCCCTCTACCACGCGGTGCTGCTTGCCACCGCTCTCGATCACTGCGTACATGCGCTTCTCCGTTCAATTAGCCTGCTCGCGTCTCTTCGATAACCCTCGCAGGGCGAGGGGGCAGAGCCAGGCATAAACAGTTAAAACAGGACCCCGGCGTCTCACACAGGAGACAGCCGTGGTCAGAGGGCGGCGATTCTACCCAAATCGGGCGCCAGCAGCAAGGGATAATTAGTGCCGGAAAACAAGAGCTTGCGCAGCCCGCAGTGGCGCGGCCGCGACCTTGACAGCCCGGGGGCGCGGCCCTAGCATGCCCGGGCACCCTGGCTGGCATACCCAATGCATCTGATGCAAGAGATTCGCTCCCCCGTCGCGGCCGAGTTCGCGCAGGTCAACCAGTTAATCATCGAACAACTGCAATCGGACGTCGACACGGTCGAGAACATCGGCCACTACATTGTCGATGCCGGCGGCAAGCGGTTGCGCCCCCTGCTGGTGCTGCTCGCGGGCGCCGCCCTGGGGCGCTGCGCGGCAGACCACGTCAAGTTCGCGGCCATCATCGAGTTCATCCACACCGCCACCTTGTTGCATGACGACGTGGTCGACATCTCCAGCCTGCGCCGCGGGCGCCCCACCGCCAATGCCGAGTTCGGTAACGCCTCCTCGGTACTGGTGGGCGACTTCCTTTATACCCGCGCCTTCCAGATGATGGTGCAGCTGCAGAACATGGGCATCCTCGCCCACATGGCGGACACCACCAACACCATCGCCGCCGGCGAGGTGCTGCAGCTGGAGCGTGCCGGCAACCCGGGCACCGATGAGGGCCAGTACCTCGAAGTGATCACGCGCAAGACCGCGGTGCTGTTCGGCGCTGCCGGGTTTGGCGCGGCGGTGCTCAGCGGCGCCGATACGGCGCAGTGCGCGGCACTGCGCGACTTCGGGGTGAATCTGGGTATCGCGTTCCAGATGATCGACGACCTCCTGGACTACGCCGGCGACCCGGCCACCATGGGCAAGAATGTCGGCGACGACCTCGGCGAGGGCAAGGTCACACTGCCGCTGATCTACACCATGGCCAACGCCGGCACGGAGCAGCGCGAACTGGTGCGCGAGGCGATCCTGGCGCGCAGCAGCGAGAACATCGACGCGGTGCTGGCGGCGGTGCGCGATTGCGGTGCCCTGGCCTTCACCCGCGAGCGCGCGCAGCACTTCCACGACCTCGCCGTGGCCAGCCTGGCAACCCTCCCCGACAGCCCAGCCCTGGCATCCCTGCGCGCCATCACCGCACTTTCCATCAATCGCGACCAGTAGGCCCGACTTCGATTGCACCGGCACCGGGCACTTCATATACTCGAAAGGCCCCCCGCTGCAGTAAAAATCGAGGAACATCACCATGGCCTCCGAGTTGCGACTCGACCAGCTCCCAAGTTACGCCAAGCTGCGTGAACTCGCGGACAAGCTGCGCAAGATCGCCATCATCGAATTCCTCACCGTGGACGCCGCCCGCGCCTGCGACTTCACCTGCAGCGCCGCCGGCCTGCAACTGGACTACAGCAAGCAGCTGATCGACCGCAACACCCGCGAGACCCTGTGGCAGCTGGCCGCCGAGGCGGAGCTGCCGGCGCGCATCCAGGACCTGCTGAACGGCGCCGAGGTCAACAACACCGAGCGGCGCCCGGCCCTGCACACCCTGCTGCGCGCCGGTGGCAACGGCGCCCTCGCCGACAAGTACCGCGAGGTGGTGGCGACCCGCGAGGCCATGCGCGTCAGCGCCGAGAAGCTGATCAGCGGCCAGCACCGCGGCTTCACCGACGCCGCGATCACCGACGTGGTCAATATCGGCATCGGCGGCTCGGACCTCGGCCCGCGGCTGGTCACCGAGGCCCTGCGCCCCTACCAGAACAGCATCGCCTGCCACTATGTCGCCAATGTCGACCCCGCCGACCTGCAGGACACACTGCTCGACCTGGTGCCCGAGACCACCCTGTTCATCGTCTGCTCGAAGTCCTTCCGCACCGAGGAGACCCTGACCAACAGCCTGGTGGCGCGCGACTGGATGCGCGCCGCGGGCGCCTCGGATTCCGACCTGCGCCGCCATTTCCTGGCCATCACCACCAACCTCGAGGCGGCCACCGAGTTCGGCATCCCGCGCGAGAACTGCCTGCCGATGTGGGACTGGGTCGGGGGGCGCTACTCGGTGTGGTCGGCCATCGGCCTGTCCTGCGCCATCGCCGTGGGCTGGGACAACTTCCAGCAGTTCCTGGCCGGCGCCGGCGCCATGGACCGCCACCTCGCCGAGGCACCCATCGCCTCCAATATGCCGATCATGCTCAGCCTGCTCGAGGTGTGGAACCGCAACCTGCTCGGCGCCGGCAACCACGCGGTGCTGCCCTACGACCAGAGCCTGGTGCGCCTGCCGGATTTCCTGCAGCAGCTGACCATGGAGAGCAACGGCAAGCGCGTGGCCCTGGACGGCGGCGCCCTCGACTACCCCACCGGCCCGGTGCTGTGGGGCTCGGCAGGCACCATGGGCCAGCACTCCTTCCACCAGCTGCTGCACCAGGGCACCGAGCTGTGCCCGGCGGATTTCGTGCTGCCGCTGACCACCCACACCGGCATGCACAAGCAGCACCGCCGGCTGGTGGCCAACTGCCTGGCCCAGAGCCGCGCCCTGCTGCTCGGGCGCACCGAGGCCATGGCCAAGCGCTCGCTGCTCTCGCGCGGCTACGACGAGGAGCGCGCGACCGCCCTCGCCCCGCACCTGGCCATGCCCGGCAACCGGCCGCACAACGTCATCAGCATGCAGTCGCTGACCCCGGCCACCCTCGGCGCGCTGCTGGCGCTGTATGAGCACCGCACCTACTGCAGTTCCGTGTTGTGGGGGGTAAATGCCTTCGACCAGTGGGGTGTGGAACTGGGCAAGGAGATCGGTGCGCAGATTCTCACCCTGCTGGAGGACGCCTCGCGGCCCAGTTCCATGGACCCGGCCACCAACCGGCTCATCTCAGAGTGGCGCCGCGCGCAGGCGCCGGAAGCGAGCGAGTAACGCAAGCCGCCGGCACGCAATCGGTAACTTACCCGGTATCAGTGCCCGGTCAGGGCCGCGAGTTTGGCCTCGTACAGGCCGCGGTCGTCGCTTTCATACGCCTGCTCCACCGCCTCCCGGAATGCATCCTTCGCCCTCCCGCGGTCACCGGATAAGTAGTAGGCCTTGCCCAGGCCGGCGTGGATCTCCGGCAGGTAGGGCGCCAGGCGCGCCGCCCGGCGGTAATAGCGAATCGCCTCATCGTAGTCACCTGCGGCATAGGCCTCACTGGCCAGGCGGTACCAGTGATAGGGGCTGGGGTCGTCCATGTCCGCCAGGCGCGCCTCGATAACCGCCGCCTCCGCGTGGCGCTCCTGCGCCAGCAACAGCAACTGGTAGTTCTTCAGCAAGGTGAGTTTGTCCCCGGCCCGGGCGATGCCGTCCAGATAGACCTGCTCGGCGAGGTCGTCGAGGCCTGCACGGCGGTAGACCACCGCAAGGCTGTTGATCGCACCGGCGTCATCCGGCGCCAGGTCCAGCGCCGCCACCGAATTCCAGTACGCCCCGTGCAGGTCATTCATGGCCAACTCCTCGGCGGCGATGTTGTGGTAGTAGCGCGCGAGGAAGCCCTCGAGACTGAGGTTGGGCAGGAAGTGGGAGCGGTGGGTGGGAATGTAGTCCACCACCAGGCCCGGGCGGGTGAAGATATAGGGGTACTTGGCCTCCTCCCAGTCCGGGTCGTAGAGCAGGGTGCGTACGTGCACGCCCTTCTCGACCACCGAACCCTGGAACTCGAACACCGGGTCGTCTTCCATCAGTTGATAGTCGACCTCGACCCCGGCGCGCTGGGCCAGGGCGGTGGTGAGTATGGCCAACGACAGGCAGTTGCCGCTATTGCGCGCCATGGCCTGCGACGCGGTAAAGGTGTCGCCGCGGAAGGTGAAGCCGCGCGTGCGCGACTCGAGGTACATGACCAGCCGGCGGTGGCCGGGCACGTTTGCGCGCGAGGGGTGGTTGAACCAGGCGTCGAAGTCCGCCCGTTGCTCAGGCGTAAGGGCCAGCACGTCCCCGGTGCTGGCGATGTCCGGTCGCGGCAGGAAATCGGCATCGCTGCGCAGTTGCAACAGCGGGGACTGCGCGCTGGCCAGTGGCTGTTCACTGGTGCCGGCACAACCGGCCAGGGCAAGCAGCGCGGCTAACACACAGGGCTGCGCTGCCAATACAAAGCGCTGCGCTGTTAAAACAGTACGCTGCGCCGCTCGGACAAAGCGCTGCACCGCAAGAACAAAGGAAAGGGGCTTCAACTTATTGGGCAGGACACGTCGCATAACCGTCCTCCTGCTGTGGTTATGCCCCTACGATAAGCTATTCCTCGATCAACGCAAGCAAATCCGCGGTTTTCGCCTCCATCAGTGCGACGTCGCCGCGGGACTCCACGTTGAGGCGCACCACCGGTTCGGTGTTGGACATGCGCAGGTTGAAGCGCCAGGGGCCGCAGTCGATGCTCACGCCGTCGGTGTGGTCGACCTCGCCCTGATCGGCGTAGGCGGCCTCCACCTTGGCCAGCACCGCCGCCGCGTCGTCGACGCTGCGGTTGATCTCCCCGGAACAGGGATAGGCAGCCATGCGCTCGGAAACCAGGGTGGACAGCGCCTTGCCGGACTCCGACAACAGGCCGGTAACCAGCAGCCAGGGGATCATGCCACTGTCGCAGTAGGCGAAATCGCGGAAGTAGTGGTGGGCGCTCATCTCGCCGCCGTAGGCCGCATTCTCCTTGCGCATGCGCTCCTTGATGAAGGCGTGGCCGCACTTGGTCAGCACCGGCACGCCGCCGCCCGCCTCGACCACGTCCACCGTGTTCCAGGTCAGGCGCGGGTCGTGCACGATACGCGCGCCCGGCTCCAGCTTGAGGAACGCCTCGGCCAGCAGGCCGACCACGTAGTAGCCCTCGATAAAACCGCCGTTCTCATCGAAGAAGAAGCAGCGGTCGAAGTCGCCGTCCCAGGCGATACCGAGGTCGGCGCCGTTCTCACGCACCGCCTTGATCGAGGCCTCGCGGTTCTCCGGCAGCAGCGGGTTGGGCACACCGTTGGGGAAGTTGCCGTCCGGCTCGTGGTGCAGCTTGATGAACTCGAAGGGCAGGTGCGGCTCGAGCAGGTCGACCACGCGGCCCGCGCCGCCGTTACCGGCGTCGACTACCACCTTCAGCGGCTTCAGTGCCGACACGTCGATGTAGGACAGCAGGTGCTTCACGTAGGCTTCGGCGGTATCCAGCTTGTGCAGGGTGCCCGGCTGCGCGGCAGCGGTGAACTCGTCGCGCTCGGCCAGCGCGCGAATCTCCTGCAGGCCGGTATCGGCGGAGATCGGCCGCGAGCCCTCGCGCACGAACTTCATGCCGTTGTAGTCCTTGGGGTTGTGGCTCGCGGTGACCGCGATACCGCCGCCCATCTCGGCGTGGAAGGTGGCGAAGTAGATTTCCTCGGTGCCGCACAGGCCGATGTCGTAGACATCCACGCCCTGCTCCAGCAGGCCCTCGGTCAGCGCCGCCTTGATCGACTCGCTGGACAGGCGGATATCGTTGCCCACGACCACCTTGCCGGGCTTGATCACCTCGGCATAGGCGCGGCCGATACGCCGGGCGATATCCTCGTTGAGTTGGTCCGGCACCCGGCCGCGAACGTCATAGGCCTTGAAACAGGTGATTTCCTTCACGTCGAACCCCGCTTACTTGTCGTAGACGTTTTCGTAGACAAAATTGGTGGCTTCCACGAAGCCGGGCACGCTGCCGCAATCGAAGCGCCGGCCCTTGAACTTGTAGCCCATGACACAGCCGCGCTGGGCCTGGGTCTGCAGGGCGTCGGTGAGCTGGATTTCGCCGTTGGCACCGGGCGGGGTCTCTTCGATGATCTCGAAGATGTCCGGAGTGAGGATGTAGCGGCCGATGATCGCCAGGTTGGAGGGCGCATCTTTCTTGTTCGGCTTTTCCACCATGCCGTCGATACGGTAGATGCCCTCTTTCATGCTCTCGCCGGAGATCACACCGTACTTGTGCACCTCGTCCTCGGGCACTTCCTGGATGGCCACGATGGAGCAGCGGAACTGGTTGTACAGCGCCACCATCTGCGCCAACACGCCGTCGCCCTCGCCGTTCAGGCACAGGTCGTCGGAGAGCAGGACGCCGAAGGGCTCGTTGCCGATCAGCGAGCGGCCAGTGAGGATGGCGTGGCCCAGGCCCTTCATCTCGCGCTGGCGCACCATGGTGAACACGCCCTTGTCGAGCACGTTGCGGATGCTCTCGAGGTAGACCTCCTTACCGGTGCCGGAGATCTGGTGCTCCAGCTCGTAGCTGATGTCGAAGTGGTCGGCGATAGAGCGCTTGCCGCGACCGGTGACGAACGCACAGGTGGTCATCCCCGCCTGTATCGCCTCTTCCACCCCGTACTGCACCAGGGGTTTGTTCACGACGGGCAACATCTCCTTGGGCATGCTCTTGGTGGCGGGCAGGAATCGCGTGCCGTAGCCAGCGACGGGGAATAAACACTTGTTGATCATCAATCTTTCTCCTTGCCTTGAATGACTCTGTTTCAGCTGCCGCGGCCGTAGACGTCGTCGAACCGGACGATGTCGTCCTCCCCGAGATAAGTGCCGGACTGCACTTCGATCAGCTCCAGGGGGATCTTGCCGGGATTGGCCAGCCGGTGACGGTGGCCCAGCGGAATATAGGTGGATTCGTCTTCGCCGAGCATGAACACCTTCTCGTCGCAGGTGACCTCGGCGGTGCCGTGCACCACGATCCAGTGCTCGGCGCGGTGGTGGTGCATCTGCAGGGACAGCGCGGCGCCGGGGTTGACTACGATGCGCTTGACCTGGAAGCGCCCGGCGCTCACCAGCGATTCGTAGGAGCCCCAGGGCCGGTAGACTTTCTGGTGCAGGGAGACCTCGGGGCGATCGCCGGTCTTCAGTGCCTTGACGATGTTCTTGACGTCCTGCACCCGGTCGCGGCTGGCGACCAGCACGGCGTCGGCGGTCTCCACCACCACGATGTCCTCGACACCGGTCGCCGCCACCAGGCGCGAATCACTGTAAAAATAGCTGTCCGAGCAGTTGTCCAGGACCACGTCGCCGCGCACGGCGTTGCCCTGGCCATCGCGCTGGGCGACTTCCCACAGGGCGGACCAGGCGCCGACGTCGCTCCAGCCGCAGTCCAGGGAGACCACGCCGCCGCGGGCGGTGTGCTCCATCACCGCGTAGTCGATGCTGTCCGAAGGGCACCCGGCGAAGGCGCCGGCCTCCGGGCGCACGAAGTCCATGTCGGCGCGCGCCTGCTCCATGGCCGCGCGACAGGCGGCGAGGATACCCGGCGCGTGGGCGCCGAGTTCTTCGAGATACGCGGCTGCGCCGATCAGGAACATGCCGCTGTTCCACAGGTAGTCGCCGCTGGCGAGGTAACCGGTGGCAGTCTCGGCGTCGGGCTTTTCAACGAAGCGCTCGAGCTCGTAGAGGCCCTCGCCCAGCGCATCGCCGCACTTGATATAACCGTAGCCTGTCTCCGGGCTGGAAGGCACCACGCCAAACGTCATAAGACGCCCGCCCTGCGCGGCGGGCAGGGCCTTGCCGACCGCCTCGACGAAAGAGGCCACATCGACAATCACGTGATCCGCCGGGAGCACCAGGAGAATGGCCTCGGGGTCGGCCTGCACCGCGTGCAGCGCCGCCAGGGCCACCGCCGGGGCGGTGTTGCGCCCCTGCGGCTCAAGAATCAGCGCACCGGGATCGATATGCAGCTCGCGCAGTTGCTCGGCGACCATGAACCGGTGCTCTTCGTTACACACCACCACGGGGGCCGTCGCCTGCAGGTTGCGGGTGCGGGCAAGGGTCTCCTGCAACATGGACAACTCGCCGGCCAGGGGCTGGAACTGCTTGGGGTGGGCTTCTCGCGAAACCGGCCAGAGGCGGCTTCCGATGCCACCGGAGAGAAGTACGGGTGTGATCATCCTGATTCCTGAAAAAACGCGGTATTTACAAACCCGGAGGGGGCCGGTGCGAACGCCCCCGGTATATAGCGATAGGAAATATCATCATAGCGGACTGGTCCAGCTGTGGCCAGTTGACGCCATTGGCCCACTCGAGCTTGCCTTGTCGGTCGCAGCAGATAGAATGACCTCGCTCACTGCGGGCTTCAAAGGCCCACCATAGAATGATGGTATGACAATGACGGGACAAAACGCGTACAACAAGGAAGAACTGGTCGCCTGCGGCCACGGCGAGCTGTTCGGCGAGGGCAATGCCCGCCTGCCGATCGACAACATGTTGATGCTCGACCGCATCACCCACATCAGCTCCGAGGGTGGCAACTACGGCAAGGGCGAAATCATCGCCGAGCTCGACATCAACCCGGACCTGTGGTTCTTCGACTGTCACTTCCCCACCGACCCGGTCATGCCGGGCTGCCTGGGACTGGATGCCATGTGGCAGCTGCTGGGCTTCTTCCTGGGCTGGCGTGGCAACCCCGGCCGCGGCCGCGCCCTGGGCTGCGGCGAGGTCAAGTTCACCGGCGAGATCCTGCCGGATTCGAAGCTGGTGACCTACCACATCCACGTCAAGCGCGTCATCGAACGCAAGCTGATCATGGGCATCGCAGACGGTATCGTGTCCGTGGACGGCCGCGAGATCTACCACGCCAGCGACCTGCGGGTCGGCCTGTACTAACCGACGGAGTCATTCTGAGCCTATGAGCAGAAGAGTAGTTGTCACCGGGCTGGGCGTCGTGTCCTGCCTGGGAAATGACGCGCAGAGCGTCGCCGATGCCCTGTACGCCGGCAAATCCGGTATCAGCACGCGCCAGGAACAGATCGACATGGGCATGCGCTCACACGTCGCCGGCGCGCCGGATATCGACATCCCGGCGCTGATCGACCGCAAGGTGCTGCGCTTCATGGGCGACGCCGCGGCCTATGCCTATATCGCCATGCGCGACGCCATCGCCGACGCCGGCCTCGAGGTCGACCAGATCTCCAGCGAACGTATCGGCATCATCGCCGGCTCCGGCGGCGCTTCCTCGGCCAAGCAGACCGAGGCCGCGGACATCCTGCGCGAGCGCGGGCTGCGTAAGGTCGGCCCCTACCGCGTCACCCAGACCATGGGCAGCACGGTCTCCGCCTGCCTCGCCACGCCGTTCAAAATCAAGGGCGTGAACTATTCCATCTCCTCCGCCTGCTCCACCAGCGCGCACTGTATCGGCAACGCCATGGAGCAGATCCAGCTGGGCAAGCAGGACATGGTGTTCGCCGGCGGCGGCGAGGAACTGCACTGGACCCTGTCCTGCCTGTTCGACGCCATGGGCGCGCTGTCCACCAAGTACAACGAGACCCCGGAGAAGGCCTCACGGGCCTACGACGCCGAGCGCGACGGCTTTGTCATCGCCGGCGGCGGCGGCATGCTGGTACTCGAGGAACTGGAACACGCCCTGGCCCGCGGCGCGAAAATCTACGCGGAGCTGGTCGGCTACGGCGCCACCTCCGACGGCTACGACATGGTCGCCCCCTCCGGCGAGGGCGCGGTGCGCTGCATGCGCCAGGCGATGGCCACCGTCGACGGCCCCATCGACTATATCAACGCCCACGGCACTTCCACGCCGGCCGGCGATATCCAGGAACTGAAAGCGGTACGGGAAGTCTTCGCCGACCTCGACTACGCGCCGCCGATCGGCTCCACCAAGTCGCTCTCCGGCCACTCGCTGGGCGCGGCGGGCGTGCAGGAGGCCATCTACAGCCTGCTCATGCAGCAGCGCGGCTTCGTCGCCGCCTCGGCGAACATCGAGACCCTGGACCCGGAAGCCGAAGGCATGCCCATCGTGCGCGAACGCCAGGACAACGTCGACCTGCAGCGGGTCATGTCCAACAGCTTCGGCTTCGGCGGCACCAACGCCTCACTGGTATTCCAGAAGTACAGCTGAGCGCACTGCCTGCGCTGCGCCTCGGGCGCGGCGCAGGTCAGGCCAGCAGGTCCAGCAGCAACACCTCTATCGCGTCGCCCTCGGCGACCGTCACCCCCGGCGGGATTACCGCCAGCGCGTGGGAACGACTCACGGAACTCAGTACACCGGAACTCTGGTTGGCGAAAGGCCTGGCCACCAGCACCCCATCCTCGCTCTCCAGCCACACCCGCTTGTAGTCCTGCCGGCCGCCCGGCTTGCCCACGGCGAATCCTGCGCGCACGGTGAGGGCCGGCAGCGGTTCCTCGCACGCCCCCTGCAGGGCGAGCAGGAAGGGGCGCGCCACGATACAGAAGGTAATGAAGCTGGAGGTCGGGTTGCCGGGCAGGCCGATGAACGGTTTGCCGCACACTTCGCCGAAGGCCAGCGGCTTGCCGGGCTTGATCGCCAGGCGCCACAGGTCCAGGCGGCCCAGGCGCTCGACCTGGGCTTTGACGTGGTCCTCTTCGCCCACCGAGACGCCGCCGGAAGTAATCACGCAATCCGCCGTGGCCGCGGCGCGCTCAAGCGCCGCCGCGGTGACCGCGGGATCGTCGGCGACGATGCCGCCATCGACAAACTGCATGCCCAGCCGGCGCAGCAGGCCGGCGAGGACGTAGCGGTTGGAGTTGTACAGCTGCCCCGGGGCCAACGGCTCGCTGCCGGGTTCGACCAGTTCATCGCCGGTGGACAGCACGGCCACGCGCAGGGCGCGGCGCACGGCCACCTGTGCAATGCCCACCGAGGCGAGCAGGCCGAGGTCCTGCGGACGCAGCATCCGGCCCGCCGACAGCAGGGTCTCGCCGCAGCGGATGTCCTGGCCCGCGGGGCGAATGTTCTCCCCCACCGCAGGGCTAAAGGCCACGTTCACAGAACCATCGCGCTCCTCGCAGTCTTCCTGCATGACCACCGCATCGGCGCCGGGGGGCACCGGCGCGCCGGTAAAGATGCGCGCCGCGGTGCCCGGGGCCAGGGGTTCGCCGCTGGACCCGGCGGCGATGCGCTGGCTGACCGGCAGGGTTCCCGGTGCGTCCGCGGTACGCAGGGCGTAGCCGTCCATCGCGCTGTTGTCTTCGCGCGGCACGTCGAGGTCGGCGACGATATCCTCGACCAGCACGCGGCCCAAGGCTTCCCCAAGCTGGACCTGCTCGAACTCCGCCGGTGGCGAGGCCGCCGCCAGCATTTGCGCCAGGGCGTCGGCCAGCGGTAGCAGTTTGCTCAAGCGCCGCGCGCCCTGACGCTGAGCACGCCGACAAAATTGCAGGGGCGGTGGGAGCTGTCCAGCTGCTCGCGGATGATGCCGCCCCAGGCGGTGCGGCAGGCGCCGGTGGAGCCCGGCATGCAGAACACCACGGTGTTGTTGGCGTAGCCTGCCACGGCGCGTGACTGCACGGTGGACGAGCCGATCTCGGCCAGGGACAGGGCGCGGAACACCTCGCCGAAGCCGTCGATTTCTTTGTCGAACAGGGGGCGCACCGCCTCCGGCGTCGAGTCGCGCCCGGAGAAGCCGGTGCCGCCGGTCACCAGCACCGCGTCTACCGCGGGGTCGGCGATCCAACGCGAGAGCACGGCGCGAATCTGGTACATGTCGTCGATCACGATGACCTTGTCGGCGAGGCTGTGACCCGCCTCGCCCAGGGCCTCGGCCAGGAAATGGCCCGAGCTGTCGTTGTCCTCGGTGCGCGTGTCCGACACGGTGAGTACCGCGATGGCCAGTGCCTGGGGGCTGTCGTCGGTGGCCTTGGCCATGGGGGTCTCCTCAGTTCGAATTCGGGGTCTGGCTCTGGAAGTAGGTTTTCACCTGGTCGGCGATCGAGCGCCGCCAGGGCATCTGCTTGATGGCGAAGGTATTGCGCAACCGGCTGCAATCCAGCGAGCGGTTGAGCGGCGGCGCCGCCTTGTCCAGGGAATCGAGTTCCACCGCGTCCGCGCTGAAGTCGGAAAACTGTGAGGCGGAGGCGAGAATCGCCTCGGCGAATTCATAATAGGTGGCGGTCTCGGAACTGCAGTAGTGGTAGGTGCCCCAGACCTCGGCGCCGGTGCTGAGCTGGTCGAGCACCGCGGAGATCACCCGCGCGCCATCGGTGCAGGCCACCGGGCAGCCGCGCAGGTTGTTGTCCAGCACCAGGCTCTCGCCGCGGATCATCTCGCCGAGCATCTGGGTGACCAGGTTGGCGCCCTCGCTGGCGAACACCGGACCCAGGCGCAGGATCAGGTGGCGCTCGCAGTGCTCGCGCACCACGTCCTCGGCGTCGGCCATCAGGCGGCCGATCTCGCTGTCGTTGTCCGGCGCATCCGCCTCGTTGTACATGCGGTCCAGCTTGCCGGAGAACACCCGCGCGCTGGACACGAACAGCAGCGCGGCCTTGTCCCGCGAGCAGGACTTCGCCACCCAGCGGGCGCGCTTGAGGTCGAGCTCGACGATCTCCTGGCCGCCGTCGGCCACCGCCTCGACGCGGATGTCCACCACCACATCGGCCTGGGCGCGGCGCACCGCTTTCTTGGCGTGGCGCTCGCTTTTCCAGCGCGAGGCGGAGCGCGTCATGCACACGAGCTCGTGCCTGCCGAGCTCTACCAGCAGCTCTGTCAGCGAGCGCCCCAGGGGGCTGTCCGAACCGAGAATGAGTACCCGCACGCGTTCCTGTCCAGGGGCGAAAGATTCAGGAGAAAGTTACCACACTTGCGGCCGTCGGGAGTGCGCAAAAGGGCGTTCCGCGGCCACCGGATCCGGCGCGCCCGCGCGGGGCCGCCGGGGAGCGACAATCAGAACGGGATATCGTCGTCGAAGTCGTTGAAATCCTGCGCCGGGGCGGCCTGTGGTGCCGGGGATGGGGACGGCGAGGCCGAACCGCCGCCGGCCTGCTTGCCGTAGTTGCCGGCGGGGGCGCTCTGGTTGTAGTTGTAATTGTCGCCGCCGCCCTGGCCACCGGGGCGGCTGTCGAGCATCTGCATCTCGTTGACGACGATCTCGGTGGTGTAGCGGTCCTGGCCGTCCTGGCCCTGCCACTTGCGCGTCTGCAGGCTGCCCTCGACAAACACCTTGGAGCCCTTCTTCAGGTATTCGCCGGCGATCTGGCCCAGCTTGTAGGCGCCGCGGTCGCGGAACACCACGCGGTGCCACTCGGTGCGCTCGCGCTGCTCGCCGGTCTGCTTGTCGCGCCAGGTCTCGCTGGTGGCGATGCTCGCGTTGGTCAGCGCCGTGCCATCCGGGAAAAACCGCGTCTCGGGATCATTGCCCAGGTTGCCGATCAGGATGACCTTGTTGACGCCGCGCTGTGCCATGGAGAACCCTCGTGCCGTGTGGAAATTGACGCTGAAACAGATGCGGGACTATAGCAATCCCGCCGGTCAATTGCGACAGCAAAGCCGGGCGCGAGAGCTCGTCACGAGAGCCGGTTACAACAGCCAGGCGCGGACGCCGGCAGGACTACTCGGTGATGACCGCGGCCGAGGGCGCAGGCACCGCGCCGCTGGGCGCGAACAGCAGCCACCAGACCAGTGCCAGCGCCGCGCAGCCGGCGGCGAGGCCGGCGGGGCCGCCCACCCGCAGCATCCAGCCGCCGGCGGCGCCGCCGGCGAAGGCGCCGAGGAACTGGCAGGTGGAGAACAGGCCCAGGGCGGTGCCCTTGCCTTCGGGGGCCACCACCTTGCTGACCAGCGAGGGCAGGGTCGCCTCGAGGAAGTTGAAGCCGGTGAAGAACAGCAGCATGCCGAGGTAGACCACCGGCGCAGCGGGAGCAAAGACCACCGCGGGGATTGCCGCCAGTAGCAGGCCGATCGCCAGCAGGAACATGCCGTGCATGTGGCCGCGCCGCTCAGCGGCGATCATCATCGGCACCATGCACACGATGGACAGGAGCAGCGCCGGCAGGTAGACCATCCAGTGGCTGTCGCGGGGCAGGCCGGCGATATCGCGCAGCGCGCCCGGTACCACCAGGAACAGCGCCATCAGGGTGAAATGCAGCGCGAAGATCGCGAAGTTGAGCCTGCGCAGGCCCGGGTCGGCGAGGGTGCGGCGCACCAGCGGGCTGCGCACACCGACATCGCGGTGGCGGTGCGCCGGCGGCGGCGTGGGTACGCGCCCGAGCACGATGGCGATACCGACCAGCGCCAGCAGCGCATTGAACCAGAACACCCCGTGCAGGCCGGCGACCCCGGCCACCAGCGGGCCGAGCACCAGGGCCAGGGCGAAGGTCACGCCGATGCTCATGCCGAGGATGGCCATCGCCTTGGTGCGCTGCTCGTGGCCGGTGAGGTCCGCCAGCAGCGCCATGACCGTGCTGGCGATGGCGCCGGCCCCCTGGAGGGCACGGCCGAGAATAATCACATAGATGTTGTCGGCCAGCGCCGCGACCACGCTGCCCAGGGCGAACACCAGCAGGCCGCCAATAATGACCGGCTTGCGCCCCAACTGGTCGGACAGCCAGCCCAGCGGAATCTGCAGCAGCGCCTGGCTCAGGCCATAGGCGCCCAGGGCCAGGCCGATAGTCACCGGCCCCGCGCCGGGCACGTCCGCGGCGTACAGCGCCAGCAGCGGCAGCACCATGAAGAGGCCGAGCATGCGAAAGCTGTAGAGCGTCGCCAGGGAGCTGACGGTGCGCCGCTCCTGGGGCGTCATGGGGTTTTCGGTGATCACGGGAGAAACATCGTTGGATTCCGACCCATGATAGCAGTTTCCCGGGCGCCACACACGCGGGCAGGGCCTCCGGCGGACTGCCCGGCGCGCCAGATACACCGCGCTTTGCATGACGCACCGCGCTGTGCCTATACTTTCCTGTTTCGGCTTGCGAGCGGTATTACCCGGCGATGGACACCATTCAAGTGCGCGGCGCGCGCACCCACAACCTCAAGAACATCAACCTCGATATCCCCCGCGACAAGCTGGTCGTGATAACCGGCCTGTCCGGTTCCGGCAAGTCCTCGCTGGCCTTCGACACGCTATACGCGGAGGGCCAGCGGCGCTACGTGGAGTCTCTGTCCACCTATGCCCGGCAGTTCCTGTCGATGATGGAAAAACCGGATATCGACCACATCGAGGGCCTATCGCCGGCGATCTCCATCGAGCAAAAGTCCACCTCGCACAACCCGCGCTCCACCGTGGGCACCATCACCGAGATCTACGACTACCTGCGCCTGCTGTTCGCCCGGGTCGGCGACCCGCGCTGCCCCACCCACGGCCTCAGCCTGCAGGCGCAGACCGTGAGCCAGATGGTGGACACCGTGCTGGCCCTGCCCGAAGGCAGCAAGCTGATGCTGCTGGCACCGGTGGTGCGCGATCGCAAGGGCGAGCACCTGCAGATCCTCGAGGAACTGCGCGCCGGCGGGTTCGTGCGCGCGCGCATCGACGGCCGGGTAACCGAGCTGGACGAGGTGCGCCCGCTGGACAAGAAGCGCAAGCACCGCATCGAGGTGGTGGTCGACCGCTTCAAGGTGCGCGAGGACCTGCGCCTGCGCCTGGCGGAATCCATGGAGACCGCCCTGGAACTCAGCGACGGCCTGGCCACGGTGAGCTACATGGACGGCGACGGCGAGGACATCGTGTTCTCCTCGCGCTTCGCCTGCCCCGAGTGCGGCCACAGCATCGACGAACTGGAGCCTCGGCTGTTCTCCTTCAACAACCCCGCCGGCGCCTGCGGCGGCTGCGACGGCCTCGGCGTGAAGCAGTACTTCGACGCCGAGCGCATCGTGCTGCACCCGGAGGCGAGCCTGGCCGAGGGCGCCATCCGCGGCTGGGACCGGCGCAACGTCTACTACTTCCACATGCTGCGTTCGCTGGCGGAACACTACGGCTTCGACATTGATACGCCCTACCAGAAACTGAAGAAGGCACACCGCGAGGTCATCCTGCACGGCAGCGGCAGCGAGGAAGTGCCCTTTTCCTACATCAACGACCGCGGCGACGTGTTCAAGCGCACCCATCCCTTCGAGGGCATCATCCCGAACATGGAGCGCCGCTACCGCGACACGGACTCCAGCTCGGTGCGCGAGGACCTGGCCAAGTTTCTCTCCACCCAGCCCTGCCCCGAGTGCGGCGGCACCCGGCTGCGCGAGGAAGCGCGCCACGTGTTCGTCGACGAGCGCACCCTGCCCGGCATCACCACCTTGCCGGTCGGCGAGGCCAGCGAATACTTCGAGGCCCTGCAGCTGCCGGGGCGCAAGGGCGAGATCGCGGACAAGATCCTCAAGGAACTGCGCGCCCGCTACCGCTTCCTGGTGGATGTGGGCCTCAACTACCTGACCCTGAACCGCAGCGCCGAGACCCTCTCCGGCGGCGAGGCCCAGCGCATCCGCCTGGCCTCGCAGATCGGCGCCGGTCTGGTGGGCGTGATGTACATCCTCGACGAGCCCTCCATCGGGCTGCACCAGCGCGACAACGAACGCCTACTGGGCACCCTCACCCACCTGCGCGACCTCGGCAACACGGTGCTGGTGGTGGAGCACGACGAGGACGCCATCCGCACCGCCGATCACATCATCGACATCGGCCCCGGGGCCGGCGTGCACGGCGGGCAGATCGTCGCCGAGGGGCCGCTGAAGAAGATCGTCGCCAACCGCGACTCGCTGACCGGCGACTACCTCTCCGGGCGGCGCAAGATCGAGGTACCGGCCAAACGCACCGAGCGCAACCCCAGGCGCCTGCTGCGCCTGCGCGGCGCCAGCGGCAACAACCTGCGCGCGGTGGACCTGGATGTACCGGTGGGCCTGCTCACCTGCGTTACCGGCGTCTCCGGCTCCGGCAAATCGACGCTGATCAACAACACCCTGTTCCCGATCGCCGCGACCGCGCTGAATGGCGCCACCACGCTGACCCCGGCGCCCTACAAGTCGATAGACGGCATGGACCTGATCGACAAGTGCATCGACATCGACCAGAGCCCGATCGGCCGCACCCCGCGCTCCAACCCGGCCACCTACACCGGCATCTTTACGCCGGTGCGCGAACTCTTCGCCGGCACCCAGGAGGCGCGCTCGCGCGGCTACAAGCCCGGCCGTTTCAGCTTCAACGTCAAGGGCGGGCGCTGCGAGGCCTGCCAGGGCGACGGCGTGACCAAGGTGGAGATGCACTTCCTACCGGATATCTACGTGCCCTGCGACGTGTGCAAGGGCAAGCGCTACAACCGCGAGACGCTGGAGATCCGCTACAAGGGCAGGAACATCCACGAGGTGCTGGAGATGACCGTGGAGGACGCGCTGGAATTCTTCGAGCCGGTGCCCGCCATCGCGCGCAAACTGCAGACCCTGATGGACGTGGGCCTGTCCTATATCCGCCTGGGCCAGGCGGCGACCACGCTGTCCGGTGGCGAGGCGCAGCGGGTGAAGTTGTCGCGCGAGCTGTCCAAGCGGGATACCGGCAGCACGCTATACATTCTCGACGAGCCGACCACCGGCCTGCACTTCGAAGACATCAAGCAATTGCTGCAGGTGCTGCACCGCCTGCGCGACCACGGCAATACCGTGGTGATCATCGAGCACAACCTGGATGTGATAAAGACCGCCGACTGGCTGGTCGACCTCGGTCCCGAGGGCGGTTCCGGCGGCGGGCAGATCATCGCCACCGGCACCCCGGAGGATGTCGCCCGGGAGAAGGCCTCGCACACCGGGCGCTTCCTCGCACCCCTGCTGAAAAAGCGCAGGGCGGGCAAACGGGCGGCGGCCTAGGACTGGCCGCGAGACGGGTATTCGGGGCTTGACTCCGGGCCAGCGCCCGATACTATAGCCAGCCTCCGACCATTGCCGGCATAGCTCAGCTGGTAGAGCAACGCATTCGTAATGCGTAGGTCCGGCGTTCGACTCGCCGTGCCGGCACCATTTCCCTTCTCCGGACCCGCCGGATTACTGGGGCAGCGTTTCGTAAATCTTCTGGAAATGCCGATCTGCGAACGCTGCGCCGGGTTCTTCCAGAATACACTCGACCACACTCAGCACAGGTACCGCCTGCCCCAGGGACGGTGTGAACGCCTTGAGCTTCGTGGCCACTTCGCGCGCCTCGCGCAGGGTATCCGCCGGCACCACGACCAGACCCGGACCCGAGGCAGTTATCGCCTGGCACGCATAGCGGTGCAACGGCTTCTCAAGCTTGGCCCGGGCGGCGCCCGCAGTCGACGACAGGCCAACCAGCAGCGCGAGCGAGCCCAATTGAATAACGGCTTTGATATTTTTCACGATTTGATTCTCCTGTCGGCAGTTACCAGCAGTAGTCGTCCCCTGAAGTACCGGTAACCGACTTGGATCCATCGGAGTTCAGGATAAAGTTGCCACAGCGCCCGTCGTCATCCTGCGCACCACCGGGAACCGGTGTCGCCGTCAGGGTGTAACAGGTTCCCAGGGAACCGGTCGGACAGGCGGCCATAGATATCTGGTAGTAGCCTTCCTCCGATCGGAACGGGGTCGGCATACCAATATCGTTGGGGTCGCTGGTATAGGTGGAGCGGTCCAGCATGAACCGCTCCTGCCTGTTGGCCGCGTCCTGCAGCGCCGACTTGGCGTCGGCGCGCTTGCCCTTGCGCAGGGCCTCCTGGTAACTCGGCAGGGCCACGCCCGCCAGGATCCCGATGATGACCACGACGATCATCAGTTCCATCAAGGTAAAGCCTCGATTGAATTGTGCGTTCACCGTCAGTAATCCTCGCGGTACCAGTAGTTTCCGTAGGGCGCGGGCAGGTCGGCACCGATGTCGCACACACCACCCCGGCAGGAGGGCGGATCGTTCGGGTCCGACGGACCATCGGAGCTGGAGCCCGGGGGCAGCAGGATCCGGATCTTACCATCTCTGCCCACGTGCACCGAGGGGGTATCCGGCATGACCGGACCCAGCTGGATGGTATCCCGCTTGCCATCGTAGATGTCCACGAAGTACAGCTTGCCCTCGCCCGCCCGGATACCACAGACCTCGATATCGTTGGGGTCGGCGACGACCGAGTTCGGGTCGTTCGGGCTGTAAGTAGTGAAGGTCGTGGTGCCGCGGATGGTCACCGAATCCGACAGCGACTTCTCGCCATACCCGTCCAGGCGCAGTTTCCAGCCCGGTGCCTCGATGAAGTCCAGGCGCGCAGCGGCGATTTCGTTCGGGTCGCCCGTGTTGAGGCTGTCGCTGGTGATGTCGAACAGAGCGCTGTTGCCATTGATATCGGGGTCGATGATCGGCAGGGTACAGCGATTGTCCAGCGGCGTCGGCGGATCCGTCGGCTGGCAGTCCGACACCGAGGGCGCGGGAGTGCTGTACAGGCCAGTCTGGTAATCCCGGAGCATGTAGAAGTAGTTCTCAACTGTGCTCTCCAGCGGATGCGCGCGGTCGCCGCTGCCGAGAAGGATGGCATCGACAGCCTCGCTGTCCAGGCGGATGCGCACGATATCGGGCGAGCCGAAGAAGCGCCGGTCGCCGGTCGCGGTCCCGTTATTGAGATCGGCGAGCTGGGTGAAGTACCAGGTCTCACTACCTGCATTCACCGGCAGCTTACTGCCCATATCCACACGCCATACGTTGCCGCCGGCGTCGCCAAAGTACAGGCGGTCGGTCAGTCCATCACCGTTGCTGTCCAGCACGGAGACCCTGCCCGGCACTGAATGCTCCAGTCCGCTGGCCTGCAGGTTGATAGATGAGCCATCCGCCGGGGTCACGCTGCGCACCAGGACACCGGTTTCGGCATCCACGATGAACACGCCGCGCCCAACGGTGTCGGGATCGACAATACCGCTGTCGTCCTTGTTGGGGTCGTAACCCGCACCGAAGACCACCACCGGCTTGGGTTCCCCCTCGCCGTCCACGTAGCCCGGGATGAAGGTCGCCACCGGCTCGGAGAAGGTCATGGCCATCTCGCCCATATCGTCGTTGGGATCCTCGGGGGATTTCATCCACATGAAGGACGGGCTATCCGGGTTGGAAATATCCAGCGCGTAGATCTGCTCACCACCGCGGCGCATACCCAGGAAGATCCAGGCGATGTCACCGTCGACGTCGGACAGGGTACCGTCGCCATTGACGTCCTTGCGGTAGAGCGCGGGACGCAGGTCCATGCCGTACACGCGATTGATGGAATTGTCGTTGATCCGGCGCTTGTGCAGGATGGGCGCGAGTTCCTTGGGGAAGAACGCCCAGTCTTCCTGGCCGTCAGCGTCGTCGAACATATGCACGAAGCCCGCGTTGGTGCCGACCACGATGCGCAGGTCCGGATTGTTCGGGTCGGCGCCGCCGTAGTTCACCACCACCGGCTGGCTGTGCAGGATATCGCCGACGATCCAGCTGCGCGGATCGCCGGTAACCACTCCGCCCTCAATCTTGAAGCCGCGACCGTAGGCCAGCGCGTAGGCGAAATCCGCAGCGTTGTTCACACCGAAGTAGGAGTAGAGGCCGGCGTCGTCGGCGGCACCCACGGCATCGGCGGACAGGTTGGCGGCGCTGAAGGTTTCCAACGCACCGCCTGTGCCGGTATTGGTCAGGATCGTGCGACTGGCCGGGTCGCGGGCGGCGAGCAGCGCACCGACACCGCCGGTCGCCACGGCACCACCATCGGTGCTGCTCCAGTAGGTACTGATATTGTCGGCAATGTAGCCGGTCTCGGCATCGATAGCGGGAGCGCCGAACTTGTCGACGATAGTCGCGGTACCATCGTTGCCGATTTCGAGCTTGAGTTTCTTGACGTTGCCGCGCCAGTCCACCCGCTCGTCCGGCTTGAACATCGCATAATAGACGTCGTCCAGGCTCTCGGTGCGCGTGAAGGTGTCGACCGCCACCGCCGGCGAGGTGAACGTGGAGTCGGTATCCCAGATGGCGAGCAGGATCTCCCGGAAGGCGCTGGCGAGAGTGTCAGCGTTGTCCGCTTCGTAATAGCCGGGCAGTTCTTCGCCATCCTCTGTATAGCGCTTACCGGTCGCCGCCTGCTCGAGCAACGCCTGCTGGGTATCGAAACCGATGGTATAGGTGATCGCGTGCTGACCGCCGTTGCTGGAATCGCCGTCCAGGTCGCTGTGGAACATGTAATCGGTGATTGCCGGCAGGCAGCTGTTGCCCGGGTAGTCGTCGCAATCGTAAAGGTTGCCGTCCCGGTCCCGGAGGTTCTCGATCCTGGATACGGCGTTGCCGTCGTTGGTCGGCGCACCGTCCGTCATGATGATCAGGTAGATTTCATCACATTGCACTTCAGGGGCTATGTAGTTGCTGCCATCCTCTGCTGCCGTATCCCGGGCGGGGTAGCCGGTATTGGTCGAACCCTGTTCAAGCCCGTAGAACACGCTCTGGCCACTGAAGTAGCGATACACCTCATAGGTGGCCTCGCACAGCGGCGTCCAGGTGTCCCCGTCCAGGTTATTGATGATATTGACGACGTTGGAGCGGTCGCTAACAGTCATGTTCTCGATGATGCGCGAGACAATCCGGCCGCCGTCATCGCTACTGCCGCTGTTCGTGTTGAATACGCCGAGTCCGAAATCAACGGAAGTGTTAGTGTTGACGAAGTCAGTAATAACCCGCTGCGCAACCTCGAGACGCGTCTCGACTGTCGACAGGGCCTCGTCCGTATACCAGTTCATGTAGTTCGCGGTAAATAACGTGTAGGCATTGCGTCCCCAGTCGACATTGGAGTCGTCGCGATCAGCACTGTACTCGCTGCCGTCCGAGACACCATCGACGGGGTAACCATCGGGCTCGACACCGCCATTGTCGGGATTGCTATTGGTAAAGTCCGCCTCACATTCGACGTGGTCGGGGTTGTGTACCGAGTCGCTGGGCGCCTCCCAGGAACCTGCAATCTCGACGTCGGTACACGTTTCGCTACCGCGCTGATAATCGAGTCTGCCTCGGTTATTTCGATAGCACCACCCTGGATATGAACGGCTGGGACGATATCCGGCGGGACAGGAAAACTCGCAGACCCGCTGTGTCGAGGAGTTACTCCAGAACCGCACCTTGGTCGTCGCACTCTGGCCCTGAGTCTCCAGTGCGTCGTAGGACTCACCACAGCGGTTCTTGTCTTCGTAAAACCACTGGTCGCGGTCATTGTAGTTGGTAGGCGGATCAGCATCGTCGGACCAGTAGATCTTGCCGTCGTCATAGTCGCCGGAGTAGACCGTATTGGGGTCATACGGCACACGCGAGGTCACGTTGTTGCTGGTCATACTGCCCGAGTTATCGAACAGGATGAGGACCTTGGGCCGCACGGTGGCGTTTACCGAGTCACCGGTGGTGGTGAAGATATCGGTATCGTCGGCATACACCCTGCCGGACAGCGCCATCATGATGGCAACCACAAATGCCATGCCCCACAGCAGGCTATCGCGAGCTGATACGTTCATTGTTTTCCCCTCCGCGGCTCTTGCTGCCGACACCTGGCTCTGGCGCACCATACCGGTATTCCAAAACCCTTGTTGTGTTCTCACATGTTGACTGGCCATGCTTTTTTTACCTATCTCGAAGTCAGCACGCTCTTGACCACACCCAGGGATATCCGGGTGCGGGCGCGCTCTGGAATTTCATGCTCGGCATCCACCTGGTAATAGTCACAGGAGAAAGTACCAACGCTGCTGCCATCGCGCTCAAAACGCGGCCGCGGGCAAGCCGCCTCGGTAGCGCGCAGGGTGAGTTGCGCCTCCACATTGGTCGGGTCGCGCAATTTGGCCAACGGAGTGCTGTTCGCCGCGAACGGGTTGACGGGCTGGGCGCTGGCCGTAAATGGGTCGTCGGCTGTGCCGGCCAGCGCCAGGGCGCCGAAAGCTGCCGCATCTGCCGCCTGCTGCGAATGATTCTGGTCCTGCAAATTGCCGGAAGCACGCAGGCTCAGGGCACTGTTGCGCGCCGCCGTCACACTGATAATCGTGACGATCAACAGGAAAATGAGCGACACCACCAGGGCGACGCCGCGCTGCCGGTTCGCGGGGGACTTGCTATGTCTCATACGCCGCTCCGGATAAACAGGTTGGGATTGCGCAGGGTGACGCTACTGGACATCAGGAGGCGCCAATAGTGGTCGCCGCCTCCATCAACGATTGTGTCGCCGACTACGTAGCTTTTCTTGTTTTCATAACTGAATTCCTCATCTGCACTGCGCAGCAGCAGGAAAACCTCGACGATACCGATACTGTCCCAGCTGTCCCCGACCCCATCCAGGTAGCCATACTGATCGATATCTCCGTCGCCACTGCTGTCCCAGCCAAAGCGAAAGCGCATAACCTGGACACCCTGCACCATGTCCTCGGTCTGGATGGACATACCGGCGCCATTCCAGGCCAGCGTCTTACGCACCAGGCTCGGCACACCTCCCTCGCGCACATAGAAAATCTGGAACTCGTAGGGCCAGGCTGTACCGCGCGCATAGATCTGGCCCGCGCCGACGTCCGGCGGCGTGTCGGCGCCATCCAGCAACAGGCCGCGCTCGGCATTGGCAATAAGATAAGTGGTCTTACCATCGAGGTCGTTGAACGTGGTGACTTCGGCGTCGTTGGGATCCACTGCTGAATCTACCGGGTCCGGACGCAGGTATTTGACCAGGAGAACGTCGCTGCCAGGAACCGCGTCCGTGATGCAGCCGAACGCGTTACCACTACCATCCGCGGCCTGCGCAAAAATGTATCGCCGCATGTCGTAGGCTGCGCCGAAGCCGGTGCAATCGCCGGTGACTGCACTGAGGCTCGCATCCTGGTCGATATCCTGCAGGGCGACACCGCCGAAAAAGCCCGCGTGGCGCAGTGAGTCATTTAGAATCTGCAGGGCAAACCTGCCGCTGTCCGAAAGGATGATCGAGCGCTCGGTTTCCAGGTAGGAACGATTCGACGAAACGAAAACGAAGACTGCGCCACCGATCAGGATGCCGCCAAGCAGGCCAGCGACCATGAATTCGATCAGCGAGAAGCCCGACTGGCTGCGCTGCCTGAATGAGAAGTTATCCATCATAGCTCCGTCGCATCGACCACAAAGCTGCTAACCACTACCTGCCGCCTGTAAGGGTCTGCGCCGGCGTCGGCACCTCCGCAGGCGTCGCCGTCGCTGGGCACACCGTCAGCGGCCTCGTGCAGCCCCCGCCACTGGATGAATATTTCCAGTTGCCCGGTGCGCGCGGCAGTGCCAAAGGCGGTGAAACGGATACAGCTATTGACATTAGTGAGTCCTGCGGTCGCTTCGTCATTGAACGTCACCGCCTCACCCAGCAACTCCTGCTCGAACTCCCACAGGTCCTGGGCCGCAATTTGTTGCGGCGTACAGCTCACGCTTATGCAGTTGGGATCCGGCGCTTCGGCAATCGTCCCGGCCCCATCGCCATCGCCATCGCCGATGGGGTTCATCTGAATGTTGTACCCTGCAATACCCGCGGGGTTGTTGCGGATTCGCTCCAGCATGCTGTCGCCCATGCTGACCGCCCGCGCCCGCTGCACGGACTCGTACTGGGAGGTCTTGGACGTGATATGCAGCGTAGCGATACCCAACACGCCGATCGACAGAATGAAAACGGTGATCAGCACCTCGATCAGCGTCAAACCCCGCTGTCGGGCTGCCGGCGTCACGCGTTGCCGCTTAGTTGCAAACGATGTCTTTAACAAGGCCATTGTTATCCAGGGTGTCCACTATCTCGCTGCCATCGGTGTCCGTTGCCATGCTCACCTGACCGGACCCGCGCAAAATAACCGCGCTCCCGCGCTTCGCGCCGCGATCGTCGCAAATGATCATGGTTCCGCTGCTGCCCCGCGCTTCTCCACGGGTACTGAAGCTCACGCGGCTCTGGCCGGTGCCACTGAAGTCTTCGAACGCCAGTTCGATTTCCGGTGCTGATACCCGGTGGTTGATAATTATCTCATTGGGATCGGGCGCATCGTCCTCATCCATGTCCGCAAAGGCGAGGTAGCCGTTGCTCCAATCACCACTCGTCGTACAGTTCGTGTTATCAGCGCTCTCACAGACAATCACCGGGAAGCGCCTCGCCATCGCTTCGGAGCGCGCATTGGTGAGCGTCGACCGAAACGCATAGGATTCGGTACGGATCTGGCTGTTCTTCCGCGTGTCGATGAACGACGGCGCGGCGAGCGTCAGCGTGACCGCCAACACCACCAGCACTACCATCAACTCAACGATTGAAAATCCGCGTTGTTTCACCGTGTCTCCAGACAAGTCCTAACCATGTTTCCGGGCGCAGTGCGCGCCAAAAGAAACTGTCGATCGTGTTATAGCGAAACGGGAAATGCACTGTCCACGGCATCCCGACGAACGCGCTGAATGCCGGATAAACGGTAGGCAAGCAGGCAAAACTGTGAACTAGGTCACACTATGCGCCCGGTACACAAAGTGGGGTCAGATACGACTTCCTTTGATGGCTTTGGGGATGTGGGGCGATATGGGCCCTCTTATATTGCCAGCAAGAAAGCGGGGGCAGATGAGACTTATTTTTGAGGACATCAAAAGAAGTCTCATCTGACCCCACTTTTTCGGGACGAAAAAAAGCCCGGCGGGGGGCCGGGCTTCTTTGCTGCGGAAGAACGGAGGATTACTCCTCGTCGTAGTCTTCCGGCTGCGGGCGGTCGACCAGTTCGACGTAGGCCATGGGGGCCTTGTCGCCGGCGCGGAAGCCGCACTTCAGGATGCGGATGTAGCCACCGGGACGCTCCTGGTAGCGCGGGCCCAGTTCGCCGAACAGCTTGCCTACCGCTTCCTTGCTGCGCACGCGGTCGAACGCGAGGCGACGGTTGGCGACGCTGTCTTCCTTGGCCAGGGTGATCAGGGGCTCCGCGTAGCTGCGCAGCTCCTTCGCCTTGGGCAGGGTGGTCTTGATCAACTCGTGCTCAACGAGGGAGGCGGTCATGTTGCGAAACATGGCCTTGCGGTGGGCACTGTTGCGGTTCAGTTGACGTCCACTGTGACGATGACGCATTTTTCCAGTCCTATATTCTCAAGTGCTATCGCAGCACGGCTGTCTCTTTAACCGGGGGCGCTATCAGGCGCTCAGTACCCGGTCGTCGTTTTTCAGGCTGGCGGGCGGCCAGTTGTCCAGGCGCATACCCAGGGACAGTCCGCGGGACGCCAGTACGTCCTTGATCTCGGTGAGCGACTTCTTGCCCAGGTTCGGGGTCTTGAGCAGCTCGACCTCGGTGCGCTGCACCAGGTCGCCGATGTAGTAGATGTTCTCTGCCTTGAGGCAGTTGGCCGAACGCACGGTCAGCTCCAGGTCGTCGACCGGACGCAGCAGGATCGGATCCACTTCGTCCTCTTCCTCGACGTACTCGGACTCGGACTCGGATTCCAGGTCGACAAACACGGCCAACTGCTGCTGCAGGATGGTCGCGGCGCGACGGATGGCCTCTTCGGGGTCGATGGTGCCGTTGGTCTCAAGGTCCAGCACCAGCTTGTCCAGGTCGGTGCGCTGCTCGACGCGAGCGGCCTCAACCACGTAGGACACGCGCTGTACCGGGGAAAAGGTCGCGTCCAGCTGCAGGCGGCCGATGGAGCGGGTTTCCTCGTCGGGATTCTCGCGGGAATCCGCCGGGGAGTAGCCGCGGCCACGGGCAACTGTCAGCTTCATGTTGATCTCGCTGCTGCCGTTCAGGTGGCAGATCACGTGATCCGGGTTGCGCACTTCGATATCGTGGTCGACCTGGATATCGCCGGCGGTCACCACGCCCGGGCCCTTGCGGGACAGGGTCAGTTCAGCTTCGTCCTTGCCGCTCATCACCAGGGCGACGCCCTTCAGGTTGAGCAGGATCTCGATGACGTCTTCCTGTACGCCTTCGATTGCGCTGTACTCGTGCAATACACCGTCGATCTCGACTTCGGTGATGGCACAACCGGGCATCGAGGACAGCAGGATACGACGCAGCGCGTTACCCAGGGTGTGGCCGAAGCCGCGCTCGAGGGGCTCCAGGGTCACCTGGGCGCGACGGGCGTTCTTCTCTTCGACGTTGATGACACGCGGGGTCAGAAATTCGGTCACTGCACTCTGCATACGGGGCACCTATTACCAGGATTAATCCTAAAGTGAATTACTTGGAGTAGAGTTCGACGATCAGGTTTTCGTTGATGTCCGAAGACAGCTCCTGACGGTCGGGCACCGACTTGAAGGTACCTTCAAGCTTGTCGGCGTTGACTTCGATCCACTCCGGTTCACCGCGCTGGGCCGCGAGGGCCAGGGCAGACTGCACACGCAGTTGCTTCTTGGCTTTCTCGCGCAGGGACACGACGTCGCCCGGCTTCACCTGGTAGGACGGGATGTTCACCACGGCACCATTGACCAGGATCGCCTTGTGAGCCACCAGCTGACGCGCTTCGCTGCGGGTAGCACCGAAGCCCATGCGGTAGACCACGTTGTCCAGGCGGGACTCCAGCAGCTGCAGGAGGTTCTCGCCGGTGGCGCCTTTCAGGCGGGCCGCTTGCTTGTAGTAGTTACGGAACTGCTTTTCCAGAATGCCGTAGATACGACGTACTTTCTGCTTCTCGCGCAGCTGTACGCCGTAGTCGGACAGGCGGCCGCGACGGGCGCCGTGCTGACCGGGAGCATTTTCTGCCTTGCACTTGCTTTCCAGTGCACGCACGCCGCTCTTCAGGAACAGGTCGGTTCCCTCACGACGGGAGAGCTTGCACTTGGGACCAATATATCGAGCCATGTCTATACCTTCCTGTAAGCCTTACACGCGACGTTTCTTCGGCGGACGACAGCCGTTATGCGGCACGGGCGTCACGTCGGTGATATTGCTGATCTTGAAGCCGCAGGCGTTGAGCGCGCGTACGGCGGACTCACGGCCGGGCCCGGGACCCTTGACCTGGACATCCAGGTTCTTCAGGCCGTATTCCTTGGCCGCTTCACCGGCGCGCTCCGCTGCCACCTGGGCGGCGAAGGGGGTGCTTTTGCGCGAACCGCGGAAACCGGAACCACCAGAGGTCGCCCAGCTCAGGGTGTTGCCCTGGCGGTCGGTGATGGTCACGATGGTGTTGTTGAACGAGGCGTGAACGTGCGCGATGCCGTCCACGACCGTCTTGGTCACTTTTTTACGAGTGCTCTTGGCATTGGGCTTGGCCATTATGCTTCCTGTTTAATATCATCACTGCACTTCGGTGCAGCTACACTAAAAAGGATTCGCGGGATCGGTGGGCCGGGACTTGTTGCCCGGCATTCCCCTTACTTGCGAATCGGTTTGCGCGGGCCCTTGCGGGTGCGCGCATTGGTCTTGGTGCGCTGGCCACGGACCGGCAGTCCACGGCGGTGACGCAGGCCGCGGTTGCAGCCCAGGTCCATCAGTCGCTTGATGTTCATGGAAATTTCCCGGCGCAGGTCGCCCTCGACGGTCATTTCCTGGACCTTGCCGCGCAGCGAATCCATCTGCTCCTCGGACAGGTCACCGATCTTGGTGTTTTCAGCAATACCCGTAGCTGCGCACAGGCCGCGGGCCTGGGTGCGACCAATACCGTAGATATAGGTCAGCGAGATAACAGCATGCTTGTTATCAGGTATGTTGACGCCGGCAATACGAGCCATTCAACTCTCTCCAATCAATCGTTTCGCCCGAGTTCGCGGGAATTCGCAAGCCCCTGATTTGTCACGATTTTATGATTAAAACCGTGGGGGCGGCGCGAAAGGCGCAGCATTCTAGCGATATCGTTACTAAAAATCAAGCACGAGGCAGCGATGCCCGGGCTCAGCCCTGGCGCTGCTTGTGACGCGGATCGGTGTTGCAGATCACCCGCACCACACCATTGCGGCGAACCACTTTGCAGTTGCGGCAGATCTTCTTGACTGATGCACGTACCTTCATCGTTCCTTACTCCGTTACGACCGGGCCGCCTCAGCGGACGCGGCCGGCACTCCCATAATTCTTCAGGTTGGCCTTTTTCATCACCGATTCGTACTGGTGTGACATCAGGTGGCTCTGCACCTGGGCCATGAAATCCATCACCACGACAACCACGATCAGCAGCGAGGTGCCGCCCAGGTAGAAGGGCACGTTAGCCGTAACCACCAGGAACTGGGGAATCAGGCAAACGATGGCGATATACGCCGCACCGAACACTGTCAGCCGGGTCAGCACGCCGTCGATGTAGTTGGCGGTCTGCTGTCCCGGGCGGATACCGGGCACGAAGGCGCCGGACCGCTTCAGGTTGTCAGCCACTTCCGACGGGTTGAACATCAACGCCGTATAGAAGAAGCAGAAAAACACAATAAACACCGTGAACAACAAAATGTTCAGCGGCTGGCCCGGGCCGATCATCACGGCCAGGTCCTGCAGCCAGTCCACCGAGCTCGACTGACCGAACCACTGGGCGATCGACGCCGGGAACAGCAGGATGCTGCTGGCGAAAATGGCCGGGATAACACCCGCCATGTTCACTTTCAGGGGCAGGTGCGAGCTCTGCGCCTGGTACATCCTGCGGCCCTGCTGCCGCTTCGCGTAGTTCACCGTAATCCGGCGCTGGCCACGCTCGATAAACACGATGGCGAAGATCATGAAGATCGCCAGCGCGAGAATCGCCAGCAGGAACAGGATGTTCAATTCACCCTGCCGCGCCTGCTCCAGCGACTGGCCGATAGCCGAGGGCAAACCCGCGACGATACCGGCAAAAATCAGCATCGAGATGCCGTTGCCCACACCGCGCTCGGTGATCTGCTCACCGAGCCACATCATGAACACCGCCCCGGTGACCAGCGAGGTAATCGCGATCACGTAGAACAGCGGGGTCACGCTGTAGGCCATACCCTGGTTGGCCATGCCCACCGTCATACCGGTGGCCTGGATCACCGCCAGCACTACCGTCAGGTAGCGCGTGTACTGGCTGATCTTGCGCCGGCCAGACTCACCTTCCTTCTTCAGCGCCTCCAGCTGGGGCGTCACCGCCGACATCAGCTGGATGATGATGGACGCCGAGATATAGGGCATGATGCCCAGCGCCAGGATGCTCATCCGCTCCAGCGCGCCGCCGGAGAACATATTGGCCAGACCCAGGATCGTGCCCTGGTTCTGGTTGAACAGCGCCGCCAGCTGATTGGGATCGATCCCCGGCACCGGGATATGTGTCCCGATCCGGTAGATGACGATCGCCATCAGGAGAAAACGCAGGCGAGCAAATAGCTCGCCCATGCCCGCCTTGTTTACCTGGGGCAGCTGACCTTGAGCCATTTAGTCCTCGATCTTTCCGCCGGCTTTCTCGATCGCCTCGCGGGCACCCTTGGTAACCGCCAGGCCCTTCACCGTAATTGCCTTGTTCAGTTCACCGGACAGGAAAACCCGTGCGCGAGTCACATCTTCTTTCACCAGGTCAGCAGCCTTCAGCGCCGCCAGGTCAGCCACGTCGCCGTCGATCGCGTTCAGCTCGCCCAGACGGATCTGCGCGGTAGTGCGCGCGATGCGCGAGGTGAAGCCGTACTTGGGCAGACGCTTCTGCAGCGGCATCTGGCCGCCCTCGAAACCGGGACGCACACGGCCACCGGAACGGGACTTCTGGCCCTTGTGGCCACGGCCCGCGGTCTTGCCCAGGCCGGAGCCGATACCGCGACCGACCCGCTTGCTGTTCTTCCTGGAACCCGGCGCGGGGCTCAGGGTATTCAGTCGCATTACATCAGACATGGTTCAGTCCTCGACCTTTACCAGGTAGTTAACTTTGTTGATCATGCCGCGCACCGAGGGAGTATCCTCCACCTCGACGGTATGACCGATACGGCGCAGGCCCAGGCCAGCCACGCAGGCCTGGTGCTTCTTCAGGCGGCCGTGGATGCTCTTGACCTGGGTCACCTTGATGGTTGCTTTAGCCATGACGAATCAACCCGATAATCAGTTCAAAATTTCTTCGACGGACTTGCCGCGCTTGGCCGCCACGTCTTCCGGCGAGCACATGTCGCGCAGGCCGTTGAAGGTCGCACGCACCACGTTCACCGGATTGGTGGAGCCGTAGCACTTGGCCAGTACGTTGTGTACGCCAGCGATTTCCAGCACGGCACGCATCGCGCCACCGGCGATGACACCGGTACCTTCGGAAGCCGGCTGCATGTAGACCTTGGAGGCGCCGTGGGCGGCCTTCACCGGGTACTGGATGGTGCCGTTCTTCAGGTCGACCTGAATCATGTTGCGGCGTGCCGCTTCCATCGCTTTCTGGATGGCGACAGGCACTTCGCGGGCCTTGCCGCGGCCGAAGCCGACACGACCGTTGCCATCGCCAACCACGGTCAGCGCGGTGAAGCTGAAGATCCGGCCACCCTTGACCACTTTGGCCACGCGGTTGACCTGGACCAGCTTCTCCTGCAGGTCGCCTTCCATCGGCTGCTGCTTCTTGTCGTTGAACGCCATATCAGTACCCTAGAATTCCAGTCCACTTTCACGGGCAGCGTCGGCCAGTGCCTTGACGCGTCCGTGGTATTTGTAACCTGCACGGTCGAACGCCACACGCTCGACACCGGCAGCCTTGGCGCGCTCGGCGACCAGTTTGCCCACCTCGGCCGCAGCCGCGATGTTGCCGGTCGCGCCCTGGCGCAGCTGGCCGTCGAGGGTCGAAGCGCTGGCCAGCACCTTGTCACCCAGGGGCGAGAAGACCTGGGCGTAGATGTGGCGCGGAGTACGGTGGACGCTCAGGCGGTTGACGCCCTGGTCACGCATGCGGTTGCGCGCGCGACGTGCGCGACGCAGCCTTGAATCATTCTTTGCACTCATCTCAACTTACCTACTTCTTCTTGGCTTCTTTACGCCGCACGTTTTCGTCGGCGTAGCGAATGCCCTTACCCTTGTAAGGCTCCGGCGGACGGTAGCTGCGGATTTCGGCCGCCACCTGTCCCACCACCTGCTTGTCCACACCCTTGACCACGATCTCGGTCTGGGTGGGGGTCTCGGCGCTCACACCCTCGGGGAGTTGGTACTCCACCGGGTGCGACAGGCCTACCGTCAGGTTGACCTTGTTGCCGGAAGTGCTTGCGCGGTAACCGACGCCGTTGAGCACCAGCTTCTTCTCCCAGCCTTCGCTCACGCCCTTGACCATGTTGGCCAGCAGCGCGCGGGTGGTGCCCGCCATCGCCTTGGCCTGGTCGCTGGCATAGGCCACCTGCAGCGCACCCTCTTCCTGGTTGACGTCGATGCCGTCTACCAGCGAGAGCGCCAGGCTTCCCTTGCTGCCCTTGACGGTGAGGTCACGCCCGTCCAGCTTGACCTCCACACCGCCCGGCAGTGCTACCGGATTGTTTGCGACTCTAGACATTTCGGTTGCTCTTCAATTCAGTCAGTTTAGAAAACGGTGCACAGCACTTCGCCGCCGACACCGGCCGCGCGCGCGGCGCGATCGGTCATCACACCCTTGGAGGTGGAGACGATAGCCACACCGAGGCCACCGCGCACGGAGGGCAGTTCGTCCTTGGCCGCATAGCTGCGCAGGCCGGGACGGCTCACGCGGTCGATCTCTGCGATCACCGGCTTGCCCTGGAAATACTTCAGGTCTACCGACAGGCGGGGCTTGCCGGTATCGTTGCTGGCGTTGAAGCCGGCGATGTAACCTTCGTCCTGCAGAACCTTGGCAACGGCTGCCTTCAGCTTGGAGCCGGGCATCTCGACCGACTTCTTGCCGGCCATCTGGGCGTTGCGAATACGGGTCAGCATATCTGACAGCGGATCTTGCATACTCATTTCAATGGTTCTCCGTTACCAGCTGGCCTTGACCAGACCGGGGACATCACCGCGCATTGCCGCTTCGCGCAGCTTGTTACGGCACAGGCCAAACTTACGATATACCGCGTGAGGACGGCCGGTGACCTGGCAGCGACGCTGCTGGCGAATGGGGCTGGCGTCGCGGGGCAGCTTCTGCAGGGCGATCTGGGCGTCCCACTTCTCGTCGTCGGAAGCGTTGACGTCGGCCAGGATAGCCTTCAGCGCAGCGCGCTTGCCTGCGAACTTGGCCACCATACGAGCACGCTTCTTCTCACGCGCAATCATAGATTTTTTAGCCATGAATAAAGCCTCTTAACCTTTCAGGGGGAAGTTGAAAGCGCGCAGCAGGGCGCGGCCTTCATCATCCGTACGAGCGGTGGTGGTGATGGTGATGTCCAGGCCGCGCAGGGAATCCACCTTGTCGTAATCGATTTCGGGGAAGATGATCTGCTCGGTCACGCCCATGGCGAAGTTGCCGCGGCCGTCGAAAGACTTCGGGCTGATGCCGCGGAAGTCACGGATACGCGGGATCGCGATGCTGATCAGGCGCTCCAGGAATTCGTACATGCGGTCGGAACGCAGGGTCACCTTGCAGCCGATCGGCCAGCCTTCGCGGACCTTGAAGCCTGCGATGGACTTGCGCGCCTTGGTGATCACGGGCTTCTGGCCGGCGATCATTTCCATGTCGGCCATGGCGGCCTCGAGGACTTTCTTGTCGCCGATGGCCTCACCCACACCCATGTTCAGGGTGATCTTGGTGATGCGCGGAACTTCCATCACATTGGCCAGACCCAGCTCTTCTTTGAGCTGGGCAGCGATCTCGCTCTTGTACTTGTCTTTCAACGTTGCCATGTCTATTACCTGTTAGCCTCGATCAGTCGGCGCTTCAGCCGATCGCCTCGCCGCTGGACTTGTAAATACGTACCTTGCTCTCGCCTTCGAGCTTGAAGCCCACGCGGTCCGCCTTGCCGGTGCCGGGGTTGAAAATCGCGACGTTGGAAACCTGGATAGGGGCTTCCTTCTCGACGATACCGCCAGCCACGCCAGCCTGCGGGTTGGGCTTGGTGTGCTTCTTCACCATATTGATGCCGGCGACAATCACGCGGTTGTCGTCCAGTACCTTGCGGACCTTGCCGCGCTTGCCCTTGTCCTTACCGGCCAGGACAATCACTTCGTCATCGCGCTTGATCTTCAACATTTTCCTTTTCCTCTCCTCGGCCTGGTCAGATAACTTCCGGGGCCAGAGAAATGATCTTCATGAACTTCTCGCCGCGCAGTTCGCGGGTTACCGGCCCGAAGATACGGGTGCCGATAGGCGCCTGCTGGTTGTTCAGCAGCACGGCGGCGTTATCGTCGAACTTGATCAGGGAGCCATCGGCACGGCGCACGCCCTTCTTGGTGCGTACGACGACCGCGGTCATCACCTGGCCTTTCTTGACCTTGCCGCGCGGAATCGCTTCCTTGACGGTCACCTTGATCAGGTCACCCACGCGCGCGTAGCGACGCTTGGAGCCACCCAGCACCTTGATGCACATCACGCGACGGGCGCCGCTGTTATCGGCGACTTCCAAATACGACTGTGTCTGAATCATCTTCTACTCCAAACTGCGGCTGGCAGCCGCAAAATCTCGCTACTTAAATCTGCGTGGCGCTCTCTACGACTTCCACCAGCTTCCAGGTCTTGCTCTTGGAAAGCGGACGGGTTTCAGCGACGGTCACGGTGTCGCCGATGCCGCACTGGTTGTCTTCGTCGTGCGCATGGATCTTGGAGGAACGAGTGATGTACTTGCCGTACACGGGGTGCTTCACCCGGCGCTCGATCAGTACGGTGATCGTCTTGTCCATCTTGTTGCTGACAACCCGGCCGGTTGCCGTACGGGTACGGTTTTCTGCAGCTGACATGTTCAGTTACCTGCCTTCTCAGTGAGTACAGTCTTCACGCGTGCGATGTCGCGCTGGTTGTCTCGCAGCAGGTGAGTCTGCCCGAGCTGACCAGTGGACTTCTGCATGCGCAGCTTGAACTGCTCCTCACGCAGGGTGAGCAGCTGCTTGTTCAGGTCCTCTACGGACTTCTCACGCAAATCGCTAGCTTTCATCACATCACCGACCGTTTTACAAAAGTTGTGGCTACCGGGATCTTCGCGGCGGCCAGCTCGAATGCTTCGCGGGCCAGCTCTTCGGAGACGCCCTGCACTTCATACAGCACCTTGCCAGGCTGGATCTGCGCCACCCAGTACTCGACGTTACCCTTACCCTTACCCTGGCGAACTTCCAGCGGCTTGGTGGTAATCGGCTTGTCCGGGAACACACGGATCCAGATTTTGCCGCCACGCTTGATGTGACGGGTCATGGCGCGACGTGCCGCCTCGATCTGGCGCGCGGTGATACGGCCGCGACCAGTCGCCTTCAGTCCGAATTCGCCAAAGCTCACCTTGCTGCCGCGATGGGCCAGGCCACGGTTGCGACCCTTGTGAGTCTTGCGGAATTTTGTACGCTTAGGTTGAAGCATCTGCGTAACCCTTAATTAGTTGCAGTTTTCCGGGCGCTGTCGGAGGTGTCTTCGCCACCGATGACTTCGCCTTTGAAAATCCATACCTTCACACCGATGATGCCGTAGGTCGTCGACGCCTCGTAGGTGGCGTAGTCGATGTCGGCGCGCAGGGTGTGCAGCGGCACACGGCCTTCGCGGTACCATTCGGTGCGCGCGATTTCCGCGCCACCCAGGCGGCCGCTGACCTGGATCTTGATGCCTTCGGCACCCTGGCGCATGGCGTTCTGTACCACGCGCTTCATGGCGCGGCGGAACATCACGCGACGCTCCAGCTGCTGGGCGACGTTCTGCGCCACCAGCTTGGCATCCAGGTCCGGCTTGCGGATTTCCTCGATGTTGATGTGCACGGGGACGCCCATCTTCTCGGTCAGAACCTTGCGCAGCGCGTCCACGTCCTCGCCTTTCTTGCCGATCACGATGCCGGGGCGGGCGGTGTGGATGGTGATACGTGCGGTCTGCGCCGGGCGCTCGATCACAACACGGCTCACCGACGCGTTTTCCAGCGCCTTCTCGATGTACTTGCGAACTTCCAGGTCAGTAATGAGCTGCTTGGAGTAGTTCTTGCTGTCGGCGTACCAGATGGAATTGTGATCCTTGACAATGCCCAGGCGAATTCCGACGGGATGTACTTTCTGACCCATGTTGGTCGTCTCCTGCTCTCTTAGCCTTCGGCGTCTGCCACTTTCACGGTGATGTGACAGCTACGCTTGAAAATACGGTCTGCGCGACCCTTGGCGCGGGGACGCAGGCGCTTCATGGTCATGCCCTCATCGACGAAGATGGTGGACACTTTCAGCTCGTCCACGTCGGCACCTTCGTTGTTCTCGGCGTTGGCGATCGCAGAGTCGAGAACCTTCTTGACGATCTGCGCCGCTTTCTTGTTGCTGAATTCCAGCAGGTTCAGCGCTTCTTCCACAGGCTTGCCGCGGACCTGGTCAGCGACCAGGCGGGCTTTCTGCGCAGAGATACGCGCGCCTTTCAGTCTTGCTGCAACTTCCATTTCCTCAACCTCTTTCCGCGGCGCCTTAGCGCTTCGCCTTCTTGTCTACGATGTGGCCCTTGAAGGTGCGCGTGACCGCGAACTCGCCGAGCTTGTGACCGACCATGTCTTCGTTGATCAGGACGGGCACGTGCTGGCGACCGTTGTGCACGGCAATCGTCAGGCCAACCATATCCGGTGAAACCATGGAGCGGCGCGACCAGGTCTTGATGGGACGACGATCGTTGGCTTCGACAGCGGCTTCTACCTTCTTCATCAGGTGCAGGTCGATAAAAGGACCTTTCTTCAGTGAACGCGGCACAATCTGTTTCCTCTACTCTCGATACTTACGATCGCAATTACTTCTTGCCGCGGCGGCGCACGATAAGCTTGTCGGTGCGCTTGTTGCTGCGGGTCTTGTAACCCTTGGTCGGGGTACCCCAGGGGCTGACCGGGTGACGGCCGCCGGAGGTACGGCCTTCACCACCACCATGCGGGTGGTCGACCGGGTTCATGGCCACACCGCGAACGGTGGGGCGAACACCACGCCAGCGCGCCGCGCCGGCCTTGCCGAGCTTGCGCAGGCTGTGCTCGGAGTTCGATACCTCGCCGATAGTGGCGCGGCAGTCGACCAGCACCTTGCGCATCTCGCCGGAGCGCAGGCGCAGGGTTGCGTACTGGCCTTCGCGGGCCACCAGCTGTACGCCGGCGCCGGCCGAACGGGCCAGCTGGGCGCCCTTGCCGGGCTTGAGCTCGATGCAGTGCACAACGCTACCCACCGGGATGTTGCGCAGCGGCAGGCAGTTACCGACCTTGATCGGTGCTGCGGAGCCGGACTGTACGACGTCGCCAGCCTGCACGCCCTTGGGCGCGATGATGTAGCGGCGCTCACCATCGGCGAACAGCAGCAGCGCGATGTGCGCGGAGCGGTTCGGGTCGTATTCCAGGCGCTCTACCTTGGCCGGAATGCTGTCCTTGTTGCGCTTGAAGTCGACAACGCGGTAGTGCTGCTTGTGACCGCCGCCAATGTGCCGGGTGGTGATCCGACCTTTGTTGTTGCGGCCACCGTTGCGGCTTTGCTTCTCAACCAGCGGTGAGTACGGCGCGCCCTTGTGCAGGTTCGCGTCGACCACGCGCACGACGTGACGTCGGCCGGGTGAAGTAGGTTTGCTCTTCAGAACTGCCATTGCTGCGACTCCTTACTCGACCGCGGCAAAGTCGATATCCTGACCTTGCTCCAGACGTACATATGCCTTCTTCCAGGTCGGCTTGGTGCTGTAACCGAAACGGTTGCGCTTGACCTTGCCCTTGACCTTCAGGGTGCGCACGCTGTCCACCTTGACCTTGAACAGCTGCTCGACCGACTTCTTGATCTCGGTCTTGGTGGCATCCACCGCGACCTTGAAGACGAACTGGTTGTTGGCGTCGGCGACCACGGCCGCCTTCTCGGAAACGTGCGGGCTCACCAGCACCTGGAATACGCGCTCGGGGTTCATGCCAGCATCTCCTCAATCTTCTTCACAGCGTCAACCGTGACCATCACCTTCTCGTGAGAGATCAGGCTGACCGGGTCCACGCCGTTGACGTCGCGCACGTCGACCTTGTGCAGGTTGCGCGCCGCCAGGTAGAGGTTCTCGTTGACCTCGGTGGCGACGATCAGCGCGTTGTCCACACCGTACTCGCCGAGCTGCTTGACCAGCAGCTTGGTCTTCGGCTGCTCCAGGTCCAGGCTCTCGACCACCACCAGGCGATCCTGGCGGGCCAGCTCAGACATGATGGTGCGCAGTGCGGCGCGGTACATCTTGCGGTTCACTTTCTGCTCGTGATCCTGCGGCTTGGCCGCGAAGGTCACACCACCGGTACGCCAGATGGGCGAGCGGATGGTGCCCGCACGGGCGCGACCGGTACCTTTCTGGCGCCACGGCTTCTTGCCACCACCAGCGACCTCGGAGCGGGTCTTCTGGGCGCGGGTGCCCTGACGGGCGCCGGCCAGATAGGCGGTAACAACCTGGTGAACCAGATCTTCGTTGTAGTCCTTGGCGAAGGCGACATCAGAGACGGAGACTTTGCCCCCGTCGACGTTACCCGGCTTCACAACATTCAATTCCACGTTCGAAACCCCCTAACTTTATGCCTTGACGCTGGGGCGCACGATAACGTGGCCACCGGGAGCACCGGGAACGGCGCCCTTGATGAGCAGCAGGTTGCGCTCGGCGTCAACACGCACGACTTCCAGCCCCTGGGTAGTAACCTGTTCGGCACCCATGTGACCGGCCATCTTCTTGCCCTTGAACACACGGCCCGGGGTCTGGCACTGGCCAATGGAACCCGGTGCGCGGTGGGACAGGGAGTTACCGTGGGTGGCGTCCTGGGTGCGGAAGTTCCAGCGCTTGACCGCGCCCTGGAAGCCCTTGCCCTTGGATTTGCCGGCCACGTCGACCATCTGGCCCGCTTCGAAACGCTCGACGGTCAGCTCAGCGCCAACCTCGAATGCCTCGTCGCCTTCCAGACGGAATTCCCACAGACCGTTGCCAGCCTCGACACCCGCTTTCGCGAAGTGCCCGGCTTCTGCTTTACTCACTTTTGAGGTCTTGCGGCTTCCCGCAGTGACCTGAATTGCCCGGTACCCATCGGTCTCGAGCTCTTTGATTTGAGTAACGCGGTTTGGAGAGATCTCCACTACGGTTACTGGAATGGATGCGCCGTCTTCGGTAAACACACGGGTCATACCGGACTTACGGCCGACTAAGCCAATAGTCATTTTGCCAACCTCACAGTGTACGGGGCTAAAAACCCTCTATGGCCTTCCCCGTCGACTCATCACGCCGCCGGGGCTGTTACACACCCGGTACGCGGTAAGCGACCGGGCAGGTCTTGTTACGAAATTTCGTTAACCAAGACTGATCTGTACTTCTACACCTGCTGCCAGGTCCAGTTTCATCAGGGCGTCGACGGTTTTTTCAGTCGGCTCCACGATGTCCAACAGACGCTTGTGGGTACGAATTTCGTACTGGTCACGTGCGTCCTTGTTAACGTGCGGGGAAATCAGCACGGTGTATTTTTCCTTCCGGGTGGGAAGGGGGATCGGCCCCTTGACTTGCGCACCGGTGCGGCGCGCGGTTTCGACGATTTCCTGGGTCGATGAATCGATCAGTCGATGGTCGAACGCCTTGAGGCGGATACGGATACGTTGGTTCTGCAC
The DNA here is from genome assembly GCF_004745945.1 of Mangrovimicrobium sediminis. GTDB lineage: Bacteria > Pseudomonadota > Gammaproteobacteria > Pseudomonadales > Halieaceae > Mangrovimicrobium > Mangrovimicrobium sediminis. Next base: position 471,207 of record NZ_SRLE01000006.1, read on the forward strand.
CTGACCTAACTCCAAGTATGAAAAAACCAGAGGCCCGCACAGGGACCCCCCGAAAAAAGGAACGCGAATTCTAATGATCGCCCTAGGTACTGTCAAGGCGATCGCCAGAATATTTTTCGGGATCCTTTACACCACCCTTGTTCGCCCTCAATCACGACGGCGGGGTGGCGAGTGGGCGGCAACTATACCTGAATCGCAGCGCAATACCAGTGGGAAATAGTCACAGCACGGCGCGCCGGCAGGGGCACCAGAATAGCAACGTAAAGAAGGAAGAATGCGGCCGGCGCGGTACGCCGCCGGCCAACCGGTTCAGTCAGCGCAGTTCACGCAGCGGGTGGCCTCCGGCAGCGCGCGCAGGCGCCCCACCCCGATGTCCTCGCCACAGGTCTCGCACTCGCCATAGGTGCCCGCCTCGATCTTGTCCAGGGCGACCTGGATCGCGTGCAGCGACTGGCGGGTCTCGTTGCCTATGGCATCCACGACCTCGTCGTTCTCACGCTCCTGGGCCTGCTCGGCGGAATCGCCGGAGTGCTCGCGGGTGACGTCGCGCTTGATGCTGGCCAGCCGCGAGTGCATCGCATCGCGGCGAGCGACCAGCGCCTCGCGCAGTTCCTCGTAGGCAGCCTGGGTACTCATCAGGCGGTCAGCATCCGGTACAGTTCGTCTTTCAGGTGCACCCGGCGTACCTTGGCCTCCTCCTCGGTGCGAGTGGCCACCGGGGTGACCTCGTCCTCCATCTTCTCGATGTCCCGGGTCAGTTCGTGGTACTCCTCGAACAGCTTGCGGAAATGGGCATCCGAGGTCTTCAGCTCATGAATGCGGTCGTTCAGTTCCGGGAATTCATGGTGCAGGTCGTGATGTTCTACTGACATTATATTTACCTTCTTTATCTTGCGGTTGGTGACACTTCAATTACAGCGTAGCAAGCTGCGGCCGGCGAGCCATGATTTAGGTCAGGGTCGCAGCCGGCTGTGTCGTGGCTTGACGCCGGTCTGTTCAGGCCAGACTATACCGGGCAGGCAAAGCACAGGACAACAGTATGGCAGGCGGCGAAAAAACCCACTCGGTACTCATGGGATATCTACTGTGGATCTTCGGGTTCATGGGCTCCCATCGCTTCTATTACGGGCGGCAGATTACCGGCGTCATCTGGTTTTTCACCCTCGGCCTGTTCTTCATCGGCTGGATCATCGACCTGTTACTGATTCCCGGAATGTCGCGTTCCGCCGACAGTCGCTTCAAGAGCGGCCCGGTGGACTATGACCTGGCGTGGATCCTGCTGACATTCCTCGGCTGGGCCGGCGTGCACCGCATGTACATGGGCAAGTGGATCACCGGCGTCATCTACCTGTGCACCGGCGGCCTGTTCCTGCTCGGCGTGCTATGGGACTACCTGACGCTCAACGAGCAGCTCTCGGACGTCAACCGCGGCTATTGACCGGGCTCAGTGCTCGCGGGTGGCGCGGAACTCGATATCCGGCCAGCGCTCTTCCATCAGTGACAGGTTTACCCGGGTCGGCGCCAGGTAGGTGAGGTAGTCGCCGCCGTCCACCGACAGGTGCTCGGCGGCCTTCTTGCGAAAATCCGCCAGCTTGCGCGCGTCGTCGCAGTGCACCCAGCGTGCGGTGTACACGTTCACCGGCTCGTAGATGGCGTCCACCTTGTACTCGTCCTTCAGGCGGTAGGCGACGACGTCGAACTGCAGCTGGCCCACCGCGCCGACGATCAGGTCGGTGGAGTTGAGCGGCGAGAACACCTGGGTCGAACCCTCCTCGGAGAGCTGCTGCAGGCCCTTCTGCAACTGCTTGGATTTCATCGGGTCGGTGAGGCGGATGCGCCGGAACAGTTCCGGCGCGAAGTGCGGGATGCCGGTGAACTGCAGGTCCTCGCCACCGGTGAAGGTATCGCCGATCTGGATGGTGCCGTGGTTGTGCAGGCCGATGATGTCGCCCGCCGCGGCCTCCTCCACCAGTACCCGCTCGCCGGCCTTGAAGGTCACCGCGTCGGCGATCTTGACGTCCTTGCCCAGGCGCACGTGGCGCATCTTCATGCCCTTGCTGTAGGTACCGGAGCAGATGCGCAGGAAGGCGATGCGGTCGCGGTGGCGCGGATCCATGTTCGCCTGGATCTTGAACACGAAACCGGTGAACGCGGGGTCGGCGGCGCTGACGCTGCGCGAGGTGGTGTCGCGCGGCTGCGGCGGCGGCGCCCACTGCACGAAATCGTCGAGCATCTCGCGCACGCCGAAGTTGCCCAGGGCGGTGCCGAAGAACACCGGGCTGAGCTTGCCGGCGAGGAAGGCCTCGAGGTCGAAGGCGTGGCTGGCGCCGCGCACCAGTTCGATCTCCTCGAGGAAATCGTCGTAGTCGCCGCCGAGCAGTTCGCGGGCGGCGTCGCTGTCGAGGCCCTCGATACGCTTGTCCTCGGGCAGTTCGCCGCCGCGCCCCGGCGTGTAGCAGTGGATGACGTCGGTATACAGGTTGTAGACGCCCTTGAAGTAGCCGCCCATGCCGATCGGCCAGTTGATCGGCGCACCCTGGATATCCAGCACCGACTCGATCTCGTCGAGCAGGTCTACCGGGTCGCGGATGTCGCGGTCCATCTTGTTGACGAAGCTGATAATCGGCGTGTCGCGCAGGCGGCACACGTTCATCAGCTTGATGGTGCGATCCTCCACACCCTTGGCGCCGTCGATCACCATCAGCGCCGAGTCCACCGCGGTGAGGGTGCGGTAGGTGTCCTCGGAGAAGTCCTCGTGACCGGGGGTGTCCAGCAGGTTGACGGTGCGCCCGTGGTAGGGGAACTGCATCACCGAGGAGGTCACGGAAATACCGCGCTCCTGTTCCATGCTCATCCAGTCGGAAGTGGCGTGGGGTCCGCGCTTGCCCTTGACGCTGCCCGCCACCTGGATCGCGTTCCCCAGCAGCAACAGCTTTTCGGTGATCGTCGTCTTACCCGCGTCGGGGTGCGAGATGATGGCGAAGGTGCGGCGCGCGGCGATGGCTTTGCCGAGATCGGACATGGGACGTGGCTACCGTCAAAAAGCGCGGATTATACGCCCTCGCCCAACGCCCCGGAAGGCCGCCCGCGGGGAGTGCACAGCACCGCGGGCGCCGGGACTTGACGGCCGGACCTGGTCGAACCGCTCAGTCGAAGGGAATGGGCGGCGGCGTCGTGTCCGACGAGGGCGGCAACTGCGGCAGCTCGAAGCGCGGCTGGTCGCCGGTCAGGGTGCGCAGGAAGGCGACGATGCTGGCGTTCTCCGCGTCGCTGAAGGTGCGGCCGAGTTGGATGCGCCCCATCACGTCCACCGCCTCGGTCATGGTCTGCGCCTCGCCGTCGTGGAAGTAGGGGTAGGTCAGCTCGATATTGCGCAGCGTCGGCACCTTGAACTTGAAGCGGTCCGCCTCGTTGCCGGTCACCGCCGCCAGGCCAATCGCCTCGTTGTGCGTCGGGTACGGCGCCACCAGGCCCATTTTCTGGAACGAGCTACCGCCCAAGCCCGGGCCGTAGTGACAGGCGACACAGCCGCTGTTCTTGAACAACTGGTAGCCCTCGAGCGCCTGCGGCGAAATGGCGTCGGCCTCGCCCAGCAGCCAGCGGTCAAAGGGCGCATTGGGCGTCACCAGGGTTTTCTCGAACTCGGCGATGGCGTGGGTCACACGCTCGATGTCGATCTCCCCGGTGCCGAACACCAGGCGAAACTCGGTGACGTAGCCGGGGATGGAGGCGAGCAGGTCCACCGCCAGGGTATGGCTGAAGCCCATTTCCTTGGGGTTGGCGATCGGTCCGCCGGCCTGCTCCTGCAGGTCCGCGGCGCGCCCGTCCCAGAACTGGGCCACGTTCAGGCTGGAATTGAGCACCGTGGGCGCGTTGATCGGGCCGCGCTGCCATTTATGGCCGATCGAGGTCTTCAGGTTGTCCGTGCCGCCCATGCTCAGGTTGTGGCAGGAGTTGCAGGAGATGAACCCGGAACGCGACAGGCGCGGGTCGAAATACAGTTTCTTGCCCAACTCTGCCTGGGCCAGGTTGATCTCTTTCGGCGGTTCGATGGGCTGCACCGGTTCTTCGGCGAACGCCGGTGCGGCCACCCCGGCCAGTACCGCCAGGCCGGCGAAAAATGCACGATAGGATCTGCGAGATTTCACGCTGTCTACTCCCTTGTCTGGTAACACTCGGACTCATTCTATGCCGCGCCCGGCGACACTCGATTGACATTGAGCAAGCTTCCGCGAGCTTCTCACCCGAACCGCCCGCGAGCTGCGTATAATGCGCCAGTGATCGCCCGCACCCCAACAAGCACCTACTCCCCCTCCCTGGACAACCTGCGCAGCCTGCTGATGATCCGCTGCGTGGCGCTGCTGGGACAGGTCGGCGTGCTCGCCTACGTGGTCGCGCTCAATCGCACCACCGAGAACCTGTTCGGCCTGGCCGCCTCGCTGGTTGGGCTCGGCCTGCTCACCGTCGCCAGCTTCTGGCGCCTGGGGCGTCGCTGGCCGGTGTCCGACGCCGAGTTCCTCACCCAGTTGCTGCTCGATGTGGCCGGCTGGACGGCGCTCATGTATTTCACCGGCGGCGCCTCCAACCCGTTTATCTCCTACTACATCGTGCCCTTGGTGGTCGCCGCCGCGGTACTGCCCTGGCGCCACACCTGGCTGGTGGCCGGCACCGCCTTGCTCGCCTACAGCGTGCTGCTCTACCACTACCGCCCGTTCCCGCTGTTCTCGCCCCACGCCATGGCCGGACACGGCGACGCCGGCAGCGCCCACGTGCTCGGCATGTGGTTCAACTTCCTGTTCAGCGCCGCCCTCATCACCTACTTCGTGGTGCGTATGGCCGCCCAGTTGCGCCTGCAGCAGGAGCGCGCCACCGCGCACCGCGAACAGCGCCTGCGCCACGACCAGATCCTCGCCGTCGCCAGCCTCGCCGCGGGCACCGCCCACGAACTCGGCACGCCGCTGGGCACCATGACCGTGCTGGTCGACGAAATGCTCGCGGACCCAGCCCTGATCGGCGACCTGCGCGAGGACTGCGTCACCCTGCGAGAACAACTGGCCCAGTGCCGCGCCACCCTGGCCACCCTCACCCGCACCGCCGAGACCGACGACGCCGACGGCGTCAGCGAACTCGAAGCGCGCGAATTCGTCGAGGACACCGTGCGGCGCTGGGCCGTGCGCCGGCCGGGCGTCGATCACCGACTGCAGTGCGACACCGAGGGCCTCGCCCCGCGCATCGGCGTCGACACCACCATCGCCCAGGCTCTGGAAAACCTGCTCAACAACGCCGCGGATTCCGGCACCGACCAGGTCGAGATACGCTACGACTGGAACCCGCGCGAGCTGCGCATCCAGGTGCGCGACCAGGGCCGCGGCATCGATCCGAAACTGCTGGAATCGCTGGGCAAGCCGATTATTCATCCCAGCCGCGCCGGGCTCGGCATCGGCCTGCTGCTCAGCCACGCCAGCGTCGAGCGCGTCGGCGGGCGCATCGAGCTGCGCAACGCCAGCCCGCGGGGCACCATCGCCACCCTCTACCTGCCGCTGCTGCCAAAGGCCTCCGATGACTGACGCACAGCGCATCCTGCTGGTCGACGACGACCCGACCTTCACCCGCGTCCTCGCCCGCGGCCTGGCGCGCCGCGGCTTCGAAGTCGAGTGCTGCAACGACGCCCTGCTCGCCGAGGACACCTGCGCGCGCTGGCAACCTACCCACATCCTGCTCGACCTCAACATGCCTGACGCCTCAGGCCTGCTCATCCTCCCGCGCCTGCTCGCCGCCTGCCCCAGCGCCCGCCTCGTCGTACTCACCGGCTACTCGAGCATCGCCACCGCGGTGGAAGCCACCAAGGCCGGCGCCACCAACTACCTGTGCAAACCCTCCAGCCTCGACGAGGTGCTCGCCGCCTTCGGCGAACAACCAACCCCGGGCAGCGTCGACATTCCCGCCGACCCGATCTCGGTCGACCGCCTCGAGTGGGAACACATCCAGCGCGTCCTCCACGACAACGACGGCAACATCTCCGCCACCGCCCGCGCCCTCGGCATGCACCGCCGCACCCTGCAGCGCAAACTCCAGAAGCGCCCGGTCAAACGCTGAGCCGACTACGGCCGGTCAGGCCGCCTCGCTGTTTCGCGAGAAAACGCCGCGGGCCCCGCTGAATCTCCAGTGTCCCGTGCGACGCCGCTTGGAACCGAACAGCACACCGAAACGAAGCTGCGGCAGCCCACCGTTAGAGGGATCGTGAATCGCGTAAGCCCACTGGAAAACGTCCGAGGCCATGGATGGCCGAGGCCGAGCTGCCATGGATGGCGCTTTTGCGATTTTCCGGTGGGCTTACGCGGTTCACGAGCCCGGCCTAGCTGGGAACCACGATCCTCCGCTACGGAACCCGGAGTTTCACTGTCCCACCGGCCCGGCAACAGCAAGGCCCCATGCCGGGACCGCCAAAAAGCGTACATCCATGTACAGGCTCGGCCTCGGCCATCCATGGCCTCGGACGCCCCGGCATGGGGCCTTGCTGCTGCCGTGCCTGCTTTCGGGGTTGCTGAGAGATCAGGTGGTTCCTGACGGGGGGCCAGGGCTTGTTGCTGATCGGATCGGTTTATCTGCTGGAATGTCGGAAGCGCGTCGCTGATGGCTACGACTGCGCCGCCAGCGCGATGGGCCGGGGTCCGGGCGGCTATGCGTCCAGGTGTTCGGCGAGTAACGCGAGCAGGCGCTGGCCGATGGTGTTCATGTCGAGCGGGGTGTCGGGGAGCAGTTTTGCCATCGAGGTGACCTGCAGGCCCTCGTAGCCGCAGGGGTTGATGCGCTGAAAGGGTTCGAGGTCCATGTCCACGTTGAGGGAGAGGCCGTGGTAGGTGCAGCCGCGGCGGACGCGCAGGCCGAGGGAGGCGATCTTGTCGCCGGCGACGTAGACGCCCGGGGCATCCGGGCGCGCGGCGGCGTCGATGCCGTACTCGGTGAGCAGGGCGACGATGCTGCGCTCGATGATGTCGACCAGGGCGCGGATGCCGAGGCCGCGGCGCTTGAGGTCGACGAGCAGGTAGATCACCCACTGGCCCGGGCCGTGGTAGGTCACCTGGCCGCCGCGGTCCACCTGGATGACCGGGATGTCGCCGGGGGCGAGGACGTGCTCGGCCTTGCCGGCCTGGCCCTGGGTGAATACGCGCGGGTGTTGCAGCAGCCAGAGTTCATCCGGGGTGTCGGCGTCGCGGGTGTCGGTGAACGCGCGCATGGCCTCGAGTACCGGCGGGTAGTCGGCGAGGCCGAGGTCGCGGGTGACGATGTCGGGCTGTGGGGCGGGCACTGCGGGTCCGGTTTCGGGGGCGCCGGGAGCCACTAGATGACCATCTGGACGCGGCCGGTGGCCAGCAGGTCCTGGTGCAGTGCCTCGAGCTGGTCGGGACCGGTGGCGACGATCACCACGGTGATGGCGGTGAAAGTGCCCTTGCTGCTGGCGCGCACGCTGATGCTCTCGGCGTCGAAACCGGGGGCGTGGCGCTCGAAGACCTCGAGTATCACGGTCTGGAAGTCGTCGCCGGCGCGCCCGAGCACCTTGACCGGGTAGTCACAGGGGAATTCGATCTTGGGCGGTTCGGCGTCGGTCATCGCGGGCGCGTCGTTCACACGCTGAACAGGCTGTGGATCCACATCAGCACCATATCCCACAGGCGCGCGAACAGGCCGGCGGGCTCGACGTCGGTGAGGGCGACGACATCGCCCTTGTACAGTCGCTCGTCGTCGAGGGTGACTTCGATGGTGCCCAGCACGTCGCCGGCGCTGACCGGGGCGACCAGTTCATCGGGCAGGGTAATGCTGGTCTGTACCGAGTCGGTGGCGCCGCGCGGCACGGTCAGTACGATGTCCTCGGCGAGGCCGACGGGCACGTTGTCGAGCTGGCCTTTCCAGATGCGCGGGCTGTCGAGTTCGCGCCCGGCACTTTCCACGGTGGTGGTCTCGAAGAAGCGGAAGCCGTAGTTGAGCAGGCTGCGCGACTCGCTGGCCCGGGCGCGAGTGGAGTCGGTGCCCAGCACCACGGAGATCAGGCGCATGCCGCGGCGCTTGGCGGAGGCCACCAGGCAATAGCCGGCCTCCTTGGTGTGCCCGGTCTTCAGGCCGTCCACGGTGGAGTCCTGGCCGAGCAGGGTGTTGCGGTTGTACTGGGTGATGTCGTTGTAGGTGAACTCGCGCTCGGCGTAGATCGGGTACTGTTCAGGATGGTTCTGCACGGTGGCGCGCGCCAGCAGGGCCAGGTCGCGGGCGGTGGTGTAATGCTCCGGGTCGGGCAGGCCGTGGGAATTCATGTAGTGGGAGTCGTACATGCCCAGTTGCTCGGCCTCGGCGTTCATCATGTCGACGAACACTTTCTCGCTGCCGGCGATGTGCTCGGCCACGGCGACGCAGGCGTCGTTGCCGGAGGAGATAATGATACCGCGCTCGAGGTCCTCGACGGAGACGTCCTTGCCCGGCTCGATCCACATCAGCGAGGAGCCTTCAAAAATGGGGTTTTGCGACCAGGCGTTCTCGCTCACCACCACCATATCGGATTTCTTCACCCGCCCGGCCTTGATCTCATTGGCAAGCACGTAACTGGTCATCATCTTGGTCAGGCTGGCCGGGGGCAGGCGTTCGTCCGCGTTGGACTCGGCGAGCACCGCGCCGCTGTCCGCATCCATGAGGATGTAGGCGCGGGCCGCGACCTGCGGCGGGGCAGGAGTCGGCGCGGCGGTCGCCTGGAGTGAAAACAGCGTGAAAACCAGCAGGGAGAGGAGTCGGCGCATGGCGGAAACGGGTACCGTGGCGATGTGCGGATGTGGCGGGCATGGTACCGCATGCGCCGCGGGAGCGGAAGGAAACCGCCCCCTCGGCGTGGTTCGGCGCCGTAGTTCAGAACCGTGGTTCAGAGCCGTGGTTCGGCGCCGCGGTTCAGGCGAGAGTCTCAGGGCAGCGGTTGCCCGGCGGGGTAGCCGCCATCGCGCAGCTGCTGCTGCAACAGGGCCAGCTGTTCGCCGTCGGCGACGGGGCCGAGGCGCACGCGGTAGAGAATGTCGCCGTTGACGTCCACCTCGCTGATCTCCACCGGTACCTGGACGAAGGCCTGCACCTGGCTGCGCAGGCGCTGCGCGGAATCCGCCGAGCCGAAGGCGCCGAGCTGCAGGTAGCGGTAGTGGCCGCCGGGGGCGTCGCGGCGGTCGTCGACGCCGGCGATCGACACCACTTCGACCTCGACTGGCGCCGTACCGCGCTGGTCGAAGCCGAGTTTTACCGCCGCGGCGTAGGACAGGTCGATCAGCCGCTCGCTGTGGAAGGGCCCGCGATCATTCACCCGCACGATGACACTGCGCCCGTTGTCGAGGTTGGTGACCCGCGCGTAGACCGGGATAGGCAGGGTGCGGTGCGCCGCGGAGGGGGCGTAGACGTCGAAAATCTCGCCGTTGGAGGTCTCGTGGCCGTCGAATTTGGCGCCGTACCAGGAGGCGATGCCGCGCTCGCGATAACCGGCGTGATTGTCGAGGATGCGGTAGGTTTTACCGGAGACGGTATACGGGCTGTGATTGCCGGCGGCGAGAATGGGGTCAGCACGCGGCACCGCGTCGGCGACCTCCTCCGGCGTCAGCACGCGCAGGGGAGCGGCGTCGCTGGCATGGCTGTAGCGCCGCGCCTGGTAGGCGTCGCCGGCGCTGCCGGGGGCGGGCTTGTGGCTGGCGCAGGCGCTCAGCAACAGGCCGGCGAGCAGGCCCGTGGCGAGCGTCGCGGACAGGCGCAACACGCTCACGGCGCCACCGCAGCGGCCAGCCGCTGGCTCAGCTGGTACACGCTCATGGCGTACTTGGCGCTGTGGTTGTAGCGCGTGATCACGTAAAAATTGTGCAGGCCCAACCAGTACTCATAGCCCTCCTCCAGCTCGAACTGGATACCGATGGCCTCCTGCTTCGGCTCGATGTCGAGCTCCGGCTTCAGGCCCGCGGCGATGAAATCCGCGACCTCGTAGCGCGGCTTCAGGCTGCGCCCTTCGCTCATCATTTCGGTCGGGAGTTCGCCCTCGAGGCGTGCCGGCACCACCACCGTCGCGCCCGGGGTCCAACCGTGCTCGACAAAATAGTTGGCCACGCTGCCCACCGCGTCGGCGGGGTTGTTCCAGATGTCGGCCTTGCCGTCGCCGTCGAAGTCCACGGCGTAGGCGCGGAAGCTGCTCGGCATGAACTGCCCGTAGCCCATGGCGCCGGCGTAGGAGCCCTTCAGCGCGCGCGGGTCCATGCCCTGCTCGCGGGCGAGGATGAGGAAGTTCTTCAGCTCCGAGGTGAAAAACTCCGAGCGCCGCGGGTAATCGAAAGCCAGCGTGGACAGCGCGTCCAGCACCCGGTAGCTGCCGGCGATGCGGCCGTAGTGCGTCTCTACGCCGATGATGGCGAGGATGATCTCCGCCGGCACACCGGTTTCGCGCGCGGCGCGCTCGAGCACTTCGCGGTGCTCGCGGTAAAAGGCGACGCCTTCATTCACGCGCCGCTCGGTGAGGAAGATCTCGCGGTACTCGTACCAGGGCTTGGCTTTCTCCGCGGGGCGGGCGATCGCCGCCAGCACCGACTCCTGGCGCCGGGCGTCGGCCATCAGGGCAAGCAGTTCCTCGCGCCCGAAACCCTCCTCGGCCACCAGTTCGTCAACCAGCGCGAGCGCCGCGGGGTTGTCAGCGTAATTGGTATCCCGGGCACAGGACAGGGTGGGCCACAGGCAACAGCAAACAAGGATAAAGCGCAGGGATTTCAACATCGGGTAACACTCGCTCCAGGAGGGTTGGGGGAAGGCATCAGCGCACCACCATGCGTTTTTCGGTGCTCACCGCCATGAGCACACCGAAGCCGGCCATCAACGTGACCAGTGCGGTGCCGCCGGCGCTGACCAGCGGCAGCGGCACACCCACCACCGGCAACAGGCCGGCAACCATGCCCATATTAACAAACACGTAGACGAAGAAGGTCAGCGTCAGGCTGCCGGCCATCATGCGGCCGAAGCTGGACTGCGCGGACATGCCGATCACGAAGCCCCGCCACAGCACCAGGCTGTAGAGGAACATCAGGGTCAATACGCCGCGCAGGCCGAACTCCTCGGCGAGCACGGCGATGATGAAGTCGGTATGGCTCTCCGGCAGGAAGTCGAGCTGTGACTGGGTGCCGGACAACCAGCCCTTGCCGGTCCAGCCGCCGGAGCCGATGGCGGTCTTCGACTGGATGATATTCCAGCCTGCGCCGAGCTTGTCGCTCTCCGGGTTGAGCAGGGTCAGGATGCGCTGCTTCTGGTAGTCCTGCAGCATGAACATCCAGGCCGGCCAGGCCGAGGCCACCACGGCCAGCGCGGCTCCGAAGATATAACGCCAGCCGATGCCGGCCATGAACAGCACGAACAGGCCGCTGGCGGCGATCAGCAGCGCCGTGCCGAGGTCCGGCTGGCGCAGGATCAGCGCCGCCGGCAGGCCCAGGATCACCAGCGCGACAATCACGTGCTGGAAGCGCGGCGGCAGGGTGCGCTCGGCGAGGAAACAGGCCACCGCCATCGGCACCACCAGTTTCATGATTTCCGAGGGCTGGAAGCGGAAACCGCCGATCTGCAGCCAGCGCTGGGCCCCCTTGGCGCCCACCCCGAAAAATATCACCGCCACCAGCGTGCACACCCCGGCGACATAGAACCAGGGCGCCCAGCGCGCATAGCGCTGCAGGCTCAACTGGGCGGCGAGGAACATCACCACGTAGGCGACCAGGAAATAGCGGCCCTGGCGTATCACGGCACCGAAGTCCTGCCCGGACGCGGAGTACAGGACGACCAGGCCGTAGCCGGTCAGGATCAGCAGCAGGAACAGCAGCGGCAGGTCGATGTGCAGGCGCGACGCAGTGCTCGGCCGGCGCGCCAGGTCGGCGCTGCCCTGGTTGGGCATCTGGCGGACGTAGTCAGCCATCGGCGGGGTCCTCGAAGTCGGAGTGGCCCAGCAGCCAGGTGTCGATCACCTTGCGCGCGATGGGCGAGGCCGCGCCGCTGCCCCCGCCGTTCTCGACGATGATGCCCAGGGCAATGGTCGGTGCCTCCACCGGCGCAAAGGCGATGAACAGGCCGTGGTGGCGGTGGCGCTCGTCCACTTCGTCCTCCTTGTACACCGCCCCCTGGGCGATGCCGATGACCTGGGCGGTACCGGTCTTGCCGGCCATTTGGTACTGGATACCCTTTGCCAGCGCCTTGGCCGTACCGCGGGTGCCGTTGACCACCTCGAGCATGCCGGCGTAGATGGCGTCCCAGTACTCCGGCTTCGCCACCAGTGGATCCAGCAGCGGCGCCGGCACCGGCTCACCGTTGATTGCGCCGAGCAGGCGCGGCGTGTGCCGCACGCCGCGGCTGGCGATCACCGCGGTGGCCTCCGCCAGTTGCAGCGGCGTGGCCAGCATGTAGCCCTGGCCGATGCTGGCGCTTACGGTTTCACCGGGGTACCAGGGCTGGTTCAGCGACTCGCGCTTCCAGCGCTTGGAGGGTAGCACGCCGGGGCGCTCGTTGGTGGTGTCGATGTCAGTGCGCTGCCCCAGGCCGAAAGGGGCCAGGTAGTCGTGCATGCGGTCGATGGTGAGTCGGTGGCCGAGGTCGTAGAAATAGGTGTCGCAGGACTCGGCAATCGCCATGTTCAGGTCGACCCGCGGCGCGTGGCCGGTGCCGCGGATGCGCAGGATCCAGTCGCGGTAGCGGTGGGAATCCCCCGGCAGGCTGTACCAACCCGGGTCGGGCACCGTGTACTCCGGGGTAATCAGGCCGGACTGCAGGCCGGCCATACCCATCATCGGCTTGATCGTCGAACCCGGCGGGTACTGCCCCTGCACGGCGCGGTTGAACAGCGGCACATCGGGGGAATCGCGCAGCGCGGAGTAATCCTTCGAGCTGATACCGTTGACGAACAGGTTGGTATCGAAGCCCGGGGTGGAGACCAGCGCCAGCACCCCGCCGCTGCGCGGATCGATGGCCACCACCGCGCCGCGCCGCTCACCCAGGGCTTCCACCGCGGCGCGCTGGATATTGATATCCAGGTTGAGCGTGATGTTCGCGCCCGGCGTCGGGTCGAAGCGTTCCAGCACGCGCAGCACGCGGCCGTGGGCGTCGGTCTCCACGTTCTGGTAGCCGACCTTGCCGTGCAGCAGGTCCTCGTAGTGCTTCTCGATGCCGACCTTGCCGATGTGGAAGGTGCCGCGGTAGTTGCTCTCGTCCACCTCCTCCGCCTCGCGCTCGTTGATGCGCCCGACGTAACCGATGGCGTGGGAGAACAGCTCGCCGTGCGGGTAATGGCGTAGCAACTGGGCCTCCACCACCACCCCCGGCATACGGTAGCGGTCCACCGCCAGGCGCGCGCGCTCCGCTGCGCTGAGGCGAAAATGCAGCGGTACCGCCTCGTAGGGGCGGCGGCGCAGCAGGCGCTCGCGAAATTTCTCCACCTCGCCGTCGTCGAGTTCGATGATCTGGCCCAGTTCCGCCAGGGTGGCATCCAGGTCGCGCACCCGCTCGCGGATGATCGACAGGGTAAAGCTGGGGCGGTTGTCGGCGAGCAGTACGCCGTTGCGGTCGTAGATCAGGCCGCGCTTCGGCGGCAGGGGCTCCAGGCGCACGCGGTTGCTGTCCGACTGGGTGCGGTAGGTTTCGTACTCGGTGATCTGCAGGTTGTAGTAGCGCGCGACGATGATGCCGAGCAGCACAAGAACAATGGCGATGGCGGTGAAGCTGCGCGACTGGTAGATCCGGGTCTCCCGGTGAGGATCCTTCAGAGCGATGGGGTGGGGCATGTAACCGCGAAGCCTGGATTCTTATACGGGAGACGTGCGTCTAGTCGCGATGATACGGGTGATTGACGGTGATTGTCCAAGCCCGGTAGAGCTGTTCCGCGAGGATCACCCGTACCAGCGGGTGCGGCAGGGTGAGATCGGACAGCGACCAGCGCATGTCGGCCCGCTGCAGGCACGCCGGCGAGAGGCCATCTGGCCCGCCGATCAGCAGGCTGAAGTTGTCACCGGACATCTGCCACTCGCTGAGTTTGTCCGCCAGCTGCGGCGTGGACAGCGACTTGCCGCGCACGTCCAGCGCGATCACCCGGTCGCCGGCGGGGACGGCGCGCAGCAGCTGCTCGCCCTCGCGCTCTTTCAGTTGCTCTGGCTTGCTGCCCTTGTTGCGCGCGGCCAGCGGCAGCTCCTTCCACTCCACGCCCAGTTCCCGCGGCATGCGCTTGTGGTACTCCTCGACGCCCTGGTAGACCCAGGCGGGCATGCGCGTGCCCACCGCGAGGACGCTGATGCGCATTATTCGGCGCCGGCGTCCCGGTGGTCAGTCCAGAGGCGTTCCAGGTCGTAGAAGTCGCGGGTCGCTGGCAGCATTACATGCACCACCACATCGCCGAAGTCCACCAGCACCCAGTCGCCGGCGTCCTCGCCCTCCACGCCCAGGGCGCGCTGGCCCTGCTTCTTGGCTTCCAGGCAGACGTTATCCGCCAGCGACTTGACGTGCCGGTTGGAGGTGCCACTGGCGATGACCAGGTAATCCATGACATCGGTGAGACCGGTGACGTCCAGCGACACCGTATTGACTGCCTTGAGATCGTCGAGGGCCTCGACGACCAGATCCTTCAACTGCTCAGCCTGCATTGCGCTGCTGTGCCTTCATAAATGATAACTTCCTGTTCACGAGTAGAGTTTGTGTTCCTGAATATAGTCCAGGACCTGTTCCGGCAGCAGGTAGCGCGGCGATTCACCGCGCGCCAGCATGGCGCGGATTTCCGTGGAGGAGATCGCCAGCGGGCGCAGCGCCTCCACCAGTATGCCGCCCGCGGGCGCGCGGGTCAGCCCGCCGGCATCCGCCAGGCGGTGGTCCCGCAGCCAGTCTGCCACTTCGCCCGCCCCGGGTATATGCCAGCCGGGGCGCGCCAGCACCACGATATGGGCGAGCTCGAGAAACGCCTCCCAGCGGTGCCAGCTGTGAATATGCGCAATGGCGTCGCCGCCCATCACCAGGCACAGCGGACGCCGCTCACCCAGCTCGGCGCGCAGTTCCTCGAGGCTGAGGACCGTATAGGACGTACCGGAGCGCTGCAGTTCGCGAGTGTCGCAGCGCAGGCGCGGCTCGTCGCGCACCGCCAGTTCGACCATCGCCGCGCGGTGCGCGGCCGGGCTCATCGGCGTCTTGGCATGCGGGTGCTGCGCGCAGGGCATCAGGCGCAGGTGCTCCAGCCCCAGGTGCTCGACCAGTTCCAGCGCCGAGCGCAGGTGACCGTAGTGCACCGGGTCGAAGGTGCCGCCGAACACCCCGACCGGCGCCAGCGCATCGCTCAAGTGCGGACCTGCCCCTCGCCCAGGACGATGTACTTCTGCGAGGTCAGCCCCTCGAGGCCCACCGGCCCGCGCGCGTGGATCTTGTCGGTGGAGATGCCGATCTCCGCGCCCAGGCCGTATTCGAAGCCGTCGGCGAAACGCGTGGAGGCGTTGACCATCACCGAGCTGGAATCCACCTCGCGCAGGAAGCGCATGGCGCGGCCGTGGTCGCGGGTGACGATGCTCTCGGTGTGCTGCGAACTGTAAATGTCGATGTGGTCCATGGCCTGGTCGATGTCGTCGACCACGCGCAGGGCGAGCACCGGGCCCAGGTACTCCTCGTACCAGTCCTCCTCGGTGGCCGCCACGCTGTCGGGCAGCCACTGGCGGGCGCGCTCGCAGGTGCGCAATTCGACGCCGGCCGCGGCATAGGCCTCGCCCAGGCGCGGCAGCAGCGATTCCGCCATGGCCGCGTGCACCAGCAGCGTTTCCATGGTGTTGCAGGTGCCGTAGCGCTGGGTCTTGGCGTTCACCGCGATGGCCAGAGCCATGTCCTCGTCGGCGCCCTCGTCGATGTAGACGTGGCAGTTGCCGTCCAGGTGCTTGATGACGGGCACGCGCGCATCGCGGCTGATGCGCTCGATCAGGCCCTTGCCGCCGCGCGGCACGATGACGTCGACGTATTCCGGCATGGCGATCAGCTGGCCCACGGCATCGCGGTCGCGGGTCTCGATCACCTGCACCGCCGCCTCCGGCAGCCCGGCGCTGCGCAGGCCCGCGGTGAGGCAGCGCGCGATCGCCATATTCGAGGCCAGGGCCTCGCTGCCGCCGCGCAGGATGGTGGCGTTGCCGGACTTCAGGCACAGGCTCGCCGCCTCCACCGTCACGTTCGGGCGCGATTCGTAAATGATGCCGATCACCCCCAGGGGCACGCGCATGCGCCCTACCTGGATACCGCTGGGACGGGTATTGATCTCGCTGATGCTGCCCACCGGGTCGGGCAGGCCCGCGACCTGGGTGAGACCTTCCAGCATGGTGTCGATGCGCGCCGGGGTGAGTTCCAAGCGATCCATCAGCGCCGCGGCCAGGCCCGCCGCCGCGCCGCGCTCGAGGTCCTCGGCATTGGCCGCGGCCAGTTCGGCGCGCGCCCCGTGCAGGGCATCGCGGGCGGCCAGCAGGGCGTCGTTGCGCACGCGCGTGGAGGAGGCAGCCACCACCCGCGACGCGGCCCGCGCCGCCCGGCCGAGACCGGCCATGTAGTGCTCGACGTCCATCTGTTTCACTGCTCCGCTGGCATCGCCTGAAAGAAAGAGCGCGATTATACCCGAAGCCCCGCCGCGCCACAGGGCAAACCCGGGCAAAAAAAACGCGGGCCGGAGCCCGCGTTCGCGTCCGCAACCCGGGGGGTTACAGGCCCTCGGCGTTCTCCGCCAGGTAAGCGGCTACGCCGTCCGGCGAGGCGGACATGCCCTTGTCGCCCTTGTTCCAGCCCGCGGGGCACACTTCGCCGTGCTCCTCATGGAACTGCAGGGCCTCGACCAGGCGGATCAGTTCGTCGATGTTGCGGCCCAGCGGCAGGTCGTTGACCAGCTGCGAGCGCACCATGCCTTCCTTGTCGATCAGGAACGCACCGCGGAAGGCGACGCCACCGGCGGCTTCCACGTCGTAGGCGCGGCAGATGTCGTGCGCGACGTCGGCAGCCATGGTGTAGGACACCGCGCCGATACCACCCTTGCTCACTTCGGTGTTGCGCCACGCGTTGTGGGTGAACTGCGAGTCGATAGACACCGCCACCACTTCCACGCCCAGCTCACGGAACTTGTCCATGCGGTGGTCCAGCGCGATCAGCTCGGAGGGGCAGACGAAGGTGAAATCCAGGGGATAGAAAAAGACCAGGCCATACTTGCCGGCCATGGCTTCGGAACGCTTGTAGGAATCGACGATTTCACCGCTGCCGAGTACCGCGGCTACCTCGAAATCTGGTGCAGGCTTACCAACTAAAACACCCATTGAAACACTCCATACTAAAGGGTTGGGGGAAGAGCGCGCGGGACGGGCGCCCCGCGCGACGGCCAAGCATCGTAACCGGGCGCGCGCGGGCAGGCAAATAGCCTCCCCGGGCGGCGGCGCAGCGGGCCGCAGGCACGAGGGCCTGCGATGGCGACGAAAGCGCCCGGAGTGGCGCAACCGGGGTCAATCAGGGCGACCAGGAGGCCGAGTGCGCCGCCGACCAGCCCCCGGCCACCACCGCCTGTCGCAAAGCCGACAAAATGTTGTTGACAATCATTCTCGTTTTCAATAATTTCTCAACTCCAAGGCGACCACAGACCGATAACCACCGCGAGCACTATGTACGTTTGTCTTTGCAAGGGCATCACCGACACCCAGATCCGCACTGCCGTGAGCGACGGGGCCTCCTCCCTGCGCGAGGTTCGCGCGGCCCTCGGCGTGGCCAGCCAGTGCGGCAAGTGCGGCTTGCTGGCACGGCAGATCGTGCGCGACGCACTGGGCGAAACCAGTGAAGCCCAGGTCGCGGCGGACGAATCCCTCTACTACGCCGTCTCCTGACCTTTTCCGACAACTGAGAATCGCTCTGATTATCAGTTTCAAATAGCCTGTAAAATCAATAGCTTACGATTGACATCCCGCTTCAGTCGGGCCATCCTGTGAGCTTGATTTCATGTCGGAGGTAAATCATGAAAGGCGATCCCAAAGTCATCGAGCACCTGAACCGCATCCTCGGCAACGAACTGGTAGCAATTAACCAGTACTTCCTGCACGCCCGCATGTACAAGGACTGGGGCCTGAAGGAACTGGCCGACCACGAGTACCACGAGTCCATCGACGAGATGAAGCACGCGGATACGCTGATCGAGCGCATCCTGTTCCTCGAGGGGCTGCCCAACCTGCAGGACCTGGGCAAGCTGATGATCGGCGAGGACACCCGCGAGATGCTCGAGTGCGACCTCAAGCTCGAGCACGTGGCCCACGCCGACCTCAAGGAAGCCGTGGCCTACTGTGAAAGCGTGGGCGACTACGTGTCACGCGACATATTCGTCGCGATCATGGAGGCAGAGGAAGAGCACATCGACTGGCTGGAAACCCAGCTGGCTCTCATCGAGAAAGTCGGCCTGCAGAACTACCTGCAGACCGCCATGCACACGGTCAAGCCGTAAGCGCCCGACCGGACGGGGTCACTCCGCGGCGTTCGCCGCCGCGGTTTCCTTCACCAGAGTCTGCAACTCGCCGTTCTCAAACATCTCCACCACGATATCGCAGCCGCCGACCAGTTCGCCGCCTACCCACAGCTGGGGGAAGGTCGGCCAGTTGGCGTACTTCGGCAGGTTGGCGCGGATGTCCGGGTTGGACAGCACATCCACGTAGGCGAAACGCTCGCCGCACTGCATCAGCGCCTGCACCGTGCGCGCAGAGAAACCGCACTGGGGCTGGTTCGGTGAACCCTTCATGTAAAGAAGGATGGGGTTGCCTTCAATCTGGTCTTTGATCGTATCGATAATATCCATGATGTGTCCTGTGCTACAGCTGACGGGCGCAACCCACCCCGCCAGCAGACCCCGAAAACAGGGCCTTCGACAGGGGAATCCACGAAACATCACGCCCGTGAAACGATGAATTAGCGATTAGTTTAACGCATTCGCCGGACAAAATATCCACGCGCGGATGAGGTGATTGCCAATCACCGGGACCACCGCTATAGTGTGCGGTCCCAAGGCAGCACGCGCTGCCTTTTTGCGTTTATTTGGAGGAAAAAATGTCGGCGCTGATGCCTACCTACGCCAGGCTGCCGGTGACCTTCACCCACGGCGAGGGCGTCTACCTGTTCGATACCGAGGGGCGTCGCTACCTGGACGGTTTGTCCGGTATCGCCGTCACCGGGCTCGGCCACGCACACCCGGCGGTCACCGCGGCGATCCAGTCGCAGGCCTCGCGCCTGGTGCACACGTCCAACCTCTACGGGGTCGCCCCGCAGGAGCAACTGGCCGAGCGTCTCACCCAGGTGAGCGGCATGGACAACTGCTTCTTCGGCAACTCCGGCGCCGAGGCCAACGAGGCGGCGATCAAGCTGGCTCGCCTGTACGGCCACAACCGCAACATCGACAAGCCGGCCATCATCGTGCTCGAGGGCGCGTTCCACGGCCGCACCCTGGCCACCCTGAGCGCCACCGGCAACCGCAAGATCCAGGCCGGTTTCGAACCGCTGGTCGGCGGCTTCGTGCGCGCGCCGCGCAACGACATCGCCGCACTGCAGGCGATTGCCGAGCACAATCCCGACGTCGTCGCCTTCCTCGCCGAACCGATCCAGGGCGAGGGCGGCGTACTGCCGCTGGACGAGGACTACCTGCGCCAGGTGCGCGAGCTGTGCGACCAGCAGGGCTGGCTGATGATGCTCGACGAAGTGCAGACCGGCAACGGCCGCACCGGCACCTGGTTTGCCTACCAGGGCATGGGCTTCACCCCCGACGTGGTCACCACGGCGAAGGGCCTGGGCAACGGCGTGCCGATCGGCGCCTGCCTGGCCCGCGGCGAGGCGGCGCGCGTGTTCGGCGCCGGCAACCACGGCTCCACCTACGGCGGCAACCCGCTGGTCTGCGCCACCGCGCTGGCGGTGGTGGACAGCATCGTCGGCGAGGACGTCATGGCCCAGGTCGAACGCAAGGGGCAGCTGATTCGCGATACCCTCGGCGCCGCGACCGCGCAGTCCGGACGGGTGGTCGAGATTCGCGGCAAGGGCCTCATGCTCGGCGTGCAGCTGGACCGCGACTGCCCGGACATCGTCGCGCGCGCACTGGCCGAAGGCCTGCTGATCAACGTCACCGCGGGCAACACCATCCGGCTGTTGCCGCCGCTGATCATCACCGACGAACAGGCGCGGGAACTGGCCGAGGGCGTGGCCGGCCTGATCCTGGATTTATAAACCGCCCGACACAGCGATACCGACAAGGCGATAACATGGCAACTCCCCGGCACTTTCTCACCCTCACCGATTTCTCCACCAGCGAACTGGAAGCCCTGATCGCACGGGCCATCGAGATGAAGGCGGAACGCCGTGCCGGGGTCGACCAGCGCAAGTACCCGGGCTACGTGCTGGGTATGATTTTCGAGAAGGCCTCCACGCGTACCCGCGTCTCCTTCGAGGCGGGCATGGCGCAGCTGGGCGGTCACGCCATGTTCCTGTCGCCGGACAGCACCCAGCTGGGGCGCGGCGAACCGGTGGAGGACACCGCCCGGGTGATTTCCTCGATGGTCGATATCGTGATGATCCGCACCTTCGGCCACGACATCGTCGAGCGCTTTGCCGCGGTCTCCACGGTCCCGGTGATCAACGCCCTGAGCGATGGCTATCACCCCTGCCAGCTGCTGGCGGACATGCAGACCTTTGTCGAGCACCGCGGCAGCATCGCCGGCAAGACGGTGGCCTGGGTCGGCGACGGCAACAACATGGCGCAGAGCTACATGAACGCCGCCGGGCAGTTCGATTTCGAGCTGCGCCTGGCCTGCCCCGAGGGCTACGAGCCGGCGGCGGAACTGCTCGAGGCGCACAGCGAGCGCGTGCACCTGGTGCGCGACCCGCGCGAGGCGGTGACCGGCGCCGATCTGGTAGCCACCGATGTGTGGGCCTCCATGGGCCAGGAAGAGGAAGAGCGGGCCCGGCGCGTCGCCTTCACCGGCTACTGTGTCGATGCCGAGTTGATGAGCCACGCCAACAGCGGCGCCCTGTACATGCACTGCCTGCCGGCGCACCGCGGCGAGGAGATCAGCGCCGAGCTGATGGACGCACCGGACTCGGTGATCTGGGACGAGGCGGAGAACCGGCTGCACGCACAGAAAGCCCTGATGGAAGCCCTTCTAGAGGCCTGACAGGCCGCCCCACGGGTGCCGCCGCGACGGCGGTGCCCGGACACCCCCAACAAATAACCAGCACTTATAAAACACCCGCCTGTTTATAGTAAAATAATTGTAAAGAACCGCGCTGAGGCACCAGGCTTTACGCCATCTGGCCTGCAGGGTTAGTGGGCGCAGACACACGCGCTCGTGCACATCTTATCCACAGCATAAACCCAGCGTGGTGCCTTGCATTGGGCGCCCACGCGCATTATCTTGTATCCCGCCTATCAACAGACCCCAATATATAGGGTCGCAGGCAAGCAAATCCGGCAAATCACCCGACTATCCAGCCCTGGCCACGCGGCCGGGACGGTCTTCGGCTGCCGGAAAGAACAGGACGCTGACCACACCGCGCAGGGGCCGGACAGGCACAGCCAGGGGAAACCGGTGTCGGCAGCAGGCGCCGCGCTGCAGGGAGGGCACAGCGCGGCGCGACAACAATAACAGCGCCCATCGCCAGGTCCCGGGGCTCGCTGCAGCCGCCGGGGCACGTCGCACGACATCGGAGAGAGCATGCAAACCGACACTTTCAGCACGCAGAGCACTACCGGCGTTGCCGGCACTCACCGCGAGACCACACCGGCCAGCGGCAGCATCGCCGCCACCGCGCCCGGCCAGCTGCGCGTGATCAAGCGCAACGGCACCGTGGTGTCCTTCGAGGCGAGCAAGATCTCCGTGGCCATCACCAAGGCCTTCCTCGCCGTGGAGGGCGGCACCGCCGCCGCCTCCAGCCGCATCCACGAGACCGTCGCCAAGCTCACCGAACAGGTGATCGCCACCTTCGAGCGGCGCATGCCCTCGGGCGGCACGGTACACATCGAGGACATCCAGGACCAGGTGGAGCTGTCGCTGATGCGCGCCGGCGAACACAAGATCGCCCGCGAGTACGTCATCTACCGCGAGGAGCAGGCGCGCAAGCGCGCGGCCCGCGCCGCGCTGTCCGACGAGACCCAGGCCGCGGCCAACAACATCAACGTGGTGCACCCGGACGGCAGCCGCCTGCCGCTGGACCTCGCCCGCCTGCACACCATCGTCAGCGAAGCCTGCACCGGGCTGGCGGATGTCAGCGAGGCGCGCATCCTCGACGCCGCGCTGAAGAACCTGTACGACGGAGTGAGCGCCGCGGAGCTGTCCACCTCGCTGGTGATCACCGCGCGCACGCTCATCGAGCAGGAGCCCAACTACTCCTACGTCGCCGCGCGCCTGCTGGCGGACACCCTGCGCGCCGAGGCACTGGACTTCCTCGGTGTGGCCAGCACCGCCACCCAGGGCGACATGAGTGCGCTGTACCCGCGCGCACTCACCGCCTATATCGCCCGCGGCGTGGAACTGGAACTGCTCGACCCGCAGCTGGCGGACTACGACCTGGACCTGCTGGGCCGCGCCCTGCTGCCGGAGCGCGACCTGCAGTTCACCTACCTCGGCCTGCAGACCCTGTACGACCGCTACTTCATCCACTCGGACGGCGTGCGCTTCGAACTGCCGCAGATCTTCTTCATGCGCGTGGCCATGGGCCTGGCGATCGGCGAGACGGCGAAGAACACCCGCGCCATCGAGTTCTACCAGTTGCTGTCGTCCTTCGACTACATGTGTTCGACGCCGACCCTGTTCAACGCCGGCACCCTGCGTCCGCAGCTCTCCTCCTGCTACCTGACCACCGTGCCGGACGACCTGCGCGGCATCTTCGGCGCCATCCAGGATAACGCCATGCTGTCGAAATTCGCCGGCGGCCTGGGCAACGACTGGACCCCGGTGCGCGCGCTGGGCTCCTATATCAAGGGCACCAACGGCAAGAGCCAGGGCATCGTGCCCTTCCTCAAGGTGGTCAACGACACCGCGGTGGCAGTGAACCAGGGCGGCAAGCGCAAGGGCGCGGTCTGTGCCTACCTGGAGACCTGGCACCTGGACATCGAGGAATTCCTCGACCTGCGCAAGAACACCGGCGACGACCGCCGCCGCACCCACGACATGAACACCGCCAACTGGATTCCCGACCTGTTCATGAAGCGCGTGTTCGAGGGTGGCGACTGGACCCTGTTCTCGCCCAGCGACGTGCCCGACCTGCACGACCTGTACGGCCGCGCCTTCGAGGAGCGCTACACCCACTACGAGGCGCTGGCGGCCAGCGGCGAGCTCAAGCTGCACAAGACGCTGAAGGCCGAGAACCTGTGGCGCAAGATGCTCGGCATGCTGTTCGAGACCGGCCACCCGTGGATGGCGTTCAAGGACCCGTGCAACCTGCGCTCGCCGCAGCAGCACGTGGGCGTGGTGCACTCCTCCAACCTTTGCACCGAAATCACCCTCAATACCAGCGCCGACGAGATCGCCGTGTGCAACCTGGGTTCAGTGAACCTGCCCCAGCACATCGACGAGGGCGGCCTGGACCTGGACAAGCTGCGCCGCACCGTACGCACCGCCGTGCGCATGCTGGATAACGTCATCGACATCAACTACTACTCGGTGGAATCCGCGCGCAACTCCAACCTGCGCCACCGC
Organism: Mangrovimicrobium sediminis; assembly: GCF_004745945.1. GTDB lineage: Bacteria > Pseudomonadota > Gammaproteobacteria > Pseudomonadales > Halieaceae > Mangrovimicrobium > Mangrovimicrobium sediminis. The sequence continues at coordinate 494,930 of NZ_SRLE01000006.1, forward strand.
CCGGTGGGCCTGGGGGTCATGGGCTTCCAGGATGCGCTGTACAAGCAGCACATCGCCTACGCCTCGGAGCCCGCGGTGGAATTCGCCGACCGCTCGATGGAGGCGATCAGCTACTTCGCCATCGAGGCCTCCAGCGACCTCGCCGCGGAGCGCGGCAGCTACTCCAGCTACCCGGGCTCGCTGTGGAGCCAGGGTGTGTTCCCGATCGACTCGCTGGAACTGCTGGCGGCCGAGCGCGGCACCCAGTACCTGCAGGTGGACACCAGCCAGACCCTGGACTGGTCCGCCCTGCGCGCCAAGGTGCAGCACGACGGCATGCGCAACTCCAACGTGATGGCCATCGCGCCCACCGCGACCATCGCCAACATCACCGGCGTGTCGCAGTCCATCGAGCCCACGTACCAGAACCTCTACGTGAAATCGAACCTCTCCGGCGAGTTCACCGTGGTCAACCCGTACCTGGTCAACGACCTCAAGGCGCGCGACCTGTGGGACGGCGTCATGGTCAACGACCTCAAGTACTACGACGGCTCGGTGCAGGCGGTCGACCGCGTACCCGCGGACCTCAAAGCCATCTATGCCACCGCTTTCGAAGTGGAGCCGCGCTGGCTGGTGGATGCCGCCAGCCGCCGCCAGAAGTGGATCGACCAGGCGCAGTCGCTGAACCTGTACATCAACAACGCCAGCGGCAAGAAGCTCGACATCACCTACCGCATGGCCTGGTACTGCGGCCTGAAGACCACCTATTACCTGCGCTCGCTGGCCGCCACCGGCACCGAGAAGTCGACCATCGACACCGGCGCCCTGAACGCGGTCTCCCGCGAGGCCCCGGCTCCGGCACCGGTACCCGCCGCCTGCTCGCTGGACGACCCGGACTGCGAGGCCTGCCAGTAGGGCAGCGCGACGACACACACCAACACAGACGCACAAGAGCAACGACGCCAGGGGAAAATCACCGATGTTGAGCTGGGACGACTACCACAAGGAAGACACCAACAGCGCTGCGCAGGCCGCGCCACCGCCGCCGGCCCCCGCCGAACTGGCGGAAACGGTGGCTCCTGTCGCGCCGCAACCGGCTGCAGCGCAGCCCGCGGCCACCCCTGCCCCGGGCCCTGCACCGACACCAGTATCGTCCCCGGCACCGGCAGCCGCCGCAGCACCCGCACCGGCCAGCGCGCCAATCGCAGCCAGCGCAGCTGCCGCGAACCCCGCCGCTGAGCCGAGCGCAACCCCGACCGAAGCGCCCAGCGTCGCGGTGGTGGGCGATGCCCTGCTGCAGCGCGCCGCCGAGGCAGTCCACAACATGGACGTCGCCCCCGGCCTGGAAGAGCTGGAGATGGGCGCGTCGCGGGTCTCCGTGGATGAAAAGGCGATGATCAACTGCCGCGCCGACCTCAACCAGCTGGTGCCCTTCAAGTACGACTGGGCCTGGCAGAAATACCTGGACGGCTGCGCCAACCACTGGATGCCGCAGGAAATCAACATGACCGCGGACGTCGCCACCTGGAAGAGCGCCGACGGCCTGACCGCCGACGAGCGGCGCATCGTCATGCGCTCCCTGGGTTACTTCTCCACCGCGGATTCGCTGGTGGCCAACAACCTGGTGCTGGCCATCTACCGCCTGATCACCAACCCTGAGTGCCGCCAGTACCTGCTGCGTCAGGCCTTCGAGGAGGCGATCCACACCCACGCCTACCAGTACTGCATCGAGTCGCTGGGCATGGACGAGGGCGAGGTGTTCAACATGTACCGCGAGGTGCCCTCGGTGGCGAAGAAAGCCGCCTGGAGCCTGAGCCATACCCACAGCCTGTCCGACCCCACCTTCAAGACCGGCACTCTGGAAACCGACCGCGAGCTGCTGCGCAACCTGATCGGTTTCTACGCGGTGACCGAAGGCATCTTCTTCTACTGCGGCTTCACCCAGATTCTCTCCATGGGCCGACGCAACAAGATGACCGGCGTCGCCGAGCAGTTCCAGTACATCCTGCGCGACGAGTCCATGCACCTGAACTTCGGCATCGACGTGATCAACCAGATCAAGCTGGAAAACCCGCAGCTGTGGAGCGAGGACTTCCAGAAGGAAGTCATCCAGATGATCCTCGAGGGCACCCAGTTGGAGATCGAGTACGCCCGCGACACCATGCCGCGCGGCGTGCTGGGCATGAACGCGGCGATCATGGAGGAGTACCTGCACTTCATCGCCAACCGCCGGCTGTCGCAGCTGGGGCTGCCGGAGCAGTTCAAGGGGGCGCAGAACCCGTTCCCGTGGATGAGCGAGATCATGGACCTGCGCAAGGAGAAGAACTTCTTCGAGACGCGGGTCATCGAGTACCAGACCGGCGGCGCCCTGAACTGGGACTGACGGCGATCACACATCGGTAAGGCGTTACAACAGGCGCGCCCGCGCGCCCAGATAAAGTCACTTTCGAGGGAATCCGGATGTCTGACAACAACAAGCCAAGCGAGACCGAGACCATCCTCATGGCCCTGGACCAGATCAGCCAGACCATCGATGTCATGACCAGCGTGGTCACCCGGCTGCGCAACTACGTACAGGAACGCGACGGAACCCAACCCGATTCCGGCGCCGAGGCCGCCGACCCCCTCCCCTCCGAGCGCGTGGTCCACTAAACTCTGAAGCGGGCGTCAACCCGGCACCCGCTTTCTACGGAGTAACCCATGAACACTGTCATCGACGGCGTGGACTACGGCCCGCTCGCGCAACTGCTGGGCACCTGGTGGGGTGACCGCGGCCTGGATATCGCCCCGGAACCGGTGGGCGAGGACGCCGAAGCCTACTACGACCAGATCATCTTCACCCCCTCCGGCCCGGCGGACAACGCCAAGGAACAGGACCTGGTCACCGTGCGCTATCACCAGGTGGTGCGCAAGCGCGCCAATGGCAGGATCTTCCACGACCAGGTCGGCCACTGGACCTGGGAGCCGAAGACCGGAATGCTCACCCACTCGCTGAGCATCCCGCGGGCAATGAGCCTGCTGGCCGGCGGCGGGCTGCGCCAGGATGGCGAGTCGACTATCTTCGAGGTGCGCGCAGAGAAAGGCAGCGAGACCTTCGGCATCGCGCAATCGCCGTTCCTGCTGGAAAAGGCCCGCACCACCTCCTTCGAGATGGTGATGACGGTGACCGGCGACGAGCTTTCCTACAACGAACTCACCATGCTGGAGATCTACGGCCGCACCTTCGAGCACAAGGACCGCGCCAAGCTGCAGCGCATCCTGTTCGATACCTGAGCCGCCGCGCCCCTGGCTTTGCCGGGGGGCAGCGCAGCAAAATCCCCTCGCACTGGCGGGACATACCCGCCCGCCGCGGGTACTCGCCAGCACAATGTAATCAGTGTAAACTTATTTCGCCCCCTGCGGTCCGCGTCTACAATGATTCGCTCCATCCCGCCCCGGGGGCCCAACCTGAACGGTCCCACCGCGCTCGCACGCCGGGCGGGGCTGCTCACCTTCAACCGATACAGGACAGCGACATGATCTACCAGAGCGAGCAGCTCACGATCCGACGCCTCGACGGCGACATCGCGGAGCTGAATTTCGACCTGCAGGGCGATTCCGTCAACAAGTTCAACCAGGCCGTGGTCTCCAGCCTCACCGCGGGGCTCGACGCCCTCGAGGCGGAAAGCGGCATCAAGGGCCTGCTGGTCACCTCGGGCAAGTCGGTGTTCTTCGTCGGCGCCGACATCACCGAATTCACGCCGCTGTTCAAGGCTTCCAAGGGCGAGATCAAGCCCTTCACCAAACCGCAGAACGATAACTTCAACCGCATCGCCGCCCTGCCCTACCCCTCGGCGGTGGCGATCAACGGCATCGCCGTCGGCGGCGGCCTGGAGATCTGCCTGGCCTGCGACTTCCGCGTGATGAGCACCGCGGCGCGCATCGGCCTGCCGGAAACCAAGCTGGGCATCCTGCCGGGCTGGGGCGGCACTACCCGCCTGCCGCGCCTGATCGGCGTGGACGAAGCGGTTACCTGGATCGCCACCGGCGCCGACCAGCGCCCGGACGCCGCACTCAAGGCCGGCGCGGTGGACGCGGTCGCCTCCCCCGAGGACCTGCGCGACATCACCCTCGCCACCCTGCAGCACGCCATCGATGGCGGCCTGGACTACGAAGGGCGCCGCGCACGCAAGCACGGCCCGCTGCCGCTGAACGACACCGAGGCGATGATGACCTTCTTCACCATCAAGGCCATGGTCGGCCAGCAGGCGGGCAAGAACTACCCCGCCCCGATGAAGGTGATCGACGTTATCGAGGCGGCCCGCAACATGAGCCTGGAAGAGGCGCTGGACGTGGAAGCCGACGGCTTCGCCGACCTCGCCACCACCCCGGTGGCCACCGCCCTGGTAGGCGTGTTCCTCGCCGACCAGCTGCTGGGCAAGAAGGCCAAGGGCTGGGAGAAGAAAGCCGACAAGAAAGTCGAGCAGGCTGCGGTGCTCGGCGCCGGCATCATGGGCGGCGGCATCGCCTACCAGAGCGCCTACAAGGGCGTGCCGATCAAGATGAAAGACATCGCCCAGGAAGGCCTGGACCTCGGCCTGTCCGAGGCCAACAAGCTGCTGTCCAAGCGCGTGGCCCGCGGCCGCATGACGCCGGAGAAGATGGGCGACGTGCTCAACAGCATCGACCCCACCCTGTCCTACACCGGTTTTGACGCGGTGGACATCGTGGTCGAGGCCGTGGTCGAGAACGAGAAGGTCAAGGGCATCGTGCTGGCAGAGGTGGAGAAAGAGATCACCGAGGACACCATCCTCGCCTCCAACACCTCCACCATCTCCATCACCCGCCTGGCCGAGAACCTGCAGCGCCCGGAGAACTTCTGCGGCATGCACTTCTTCAACCCGGTCCACGCCATGCCGCTGGTGGAAGTGATCCGCGGCGAGAAGACCTCGGACGCCGCCGTCGCGCGCACCGTGGCCTACGCCAACACCATGGGCAAGAAGGCGGTAGTGGTGAAGGACTGCCCCGGATTCCTGGTCAACCGCGTGCTGTTCCCCTACTTCGGCGGCTTCAACATGCTGCTGCGCGACGGCGCCGACTTCACCGCCGTGGACAAGGTCATGGAGCGCTGGGGCTGGCCGATGGGCCCGGCCTACCTGCTCGACGTGGTGGGCATCGACACCGGCGTGCACGCCGCCGAGGTGATGGCCGCCGGTTTCCCGGACCGCATGCAGCCCGGCTTCAAGAGCGCCACCGAAGTGATGTTCGAGAACAAGCGCTACGGCCAGAAGAACGGCAAGGGCTACTACGAGTACGTGCCGGACAAGAAAGGCAAGCCGCAGAAGACCCTCAACGAGGAGGTCTACGGCCTGTTCGGCGACAGTGCCGGCGAGCGCCGCGAGTTCGACAAGCAGGAAATCATCGACCGCATGATGCTGCCCATGGCCATCGAGCTGGCGCGCTGCCTGGAAGAGGGCATCGTCGAGACCGCCGCCGAGGCGGACCTGGCCATGCTCTACGGTGTCGGCTTCCCGCCCTTCCGCGGCGGCATCTTCCGCTGGATGGATACCGTCGGCATGGCGGCCATCGCCGAAGCCTCGGAGAAATACGCCCACCTCGGCAAGGCCTACGAGCTGACCGAGACCATGCGCAAGATGCTCGCCAACGGCGAGACCTACTACTGAGAACGGGCTGAGAAGACAGGAGAAAGACTGTGAGTTTAAATCCGAATGACGCAGTGATCGTAGACTACGCCCGTTCCGCCATGGGGCGTTCCAAGAACGGTTGCTTCCGCAACGTGCGCGCGGACGACCTCTCCGCCGAGGTGATCAAGGGCATGCTGGCGCGTAACGCGGCGCTGGACCCGGCCGACATCGACGACCTGATCTGGGGCAGCGTGATCCAGCGCGGCGAACAGGGCATGAACCTGGCGCGCATGATCGTGCTGTGCGCCGAGTTGCCGCACACCATCGCGGCACAGACCGTGAACCGCCTGTGCGGCTCCTCCATGAGCGCGCTGCACACCGGCGCCGCCAGCATCATGGCCGGCATGGGCGACGTCTACCTGGTGGGCGGCGTGGAGCACCTGGGCCACCTGCCGATGATGGACACCGCCAACATCGACCCCAACCCGCGCATGGGCCGCTCCGTGGCCAAGGCCGCCGGCCTGATGGGCATGACCGCCGAGTACCTGGCCATCCTCCACGGCATCACCCGCGAGGCGCAGGACGAGTTCGGCCTGCGCTCCCACCAACTGGCCTGGAAGGCCACCCAGGAGGGCAAGTTCGACCGCGAGATCATCCCCGTCGACGGACACGACGCCGCCGGTGCGCTGGCCTCGATCACCGCCGACGAAACCATCCGCCCGGAGACTACCTTGGAAGGCCTGGCCGCGCTGCCGCCGGCGTTCAACCCGCAGGGCGGCACCGTCACCGCGGGGCAGTCCTCGCAGGTGTCCGACGGCGCCTCGGCGATGCTGGTCATGTCCGCGCAGAAGGCCCAGGACCTGGGCCTGAAGCCCATCGCCGCGGTGCGCGCCATGGCGGTAGCCGGCGTCGACCCCTCGATCATGGGCTACGGGCCGGTGCCGTCCACCAAGAAGGCGCTGAAGAAGCTGGGCCTGACCATGGGCGACATCGAGATGGTCGAGCTCAACGAGGCCTTCGCCGCCCAGGCGCTGACCGTGCTCAAGGACCTGGACCTGCTGGACAAGATGGACGAGAAGGTGAACGTCCACGGCGGCGCCATCGCCCTGGGCCACCCCTTCGGCTGCTCCGGCGTGCGCATCACCGGCTCCCTGCTCAACGTGATGGAAGACCGCGACCTGACCTGGGGCGTGTCCACCATGTGTATCGGCATGGGCCAGGGCATTACCACGGTGATCGAGCGCGTGTAACCGCGCATTGCTCGCCGAAGAAAAAAGCCCGCAAATCGCGGGCTTTTTTACGCCAGGAATGAACCCGAACTGTACGCAGTCGTACTCAGTGCGCGTCCTGCATCACGACATCGAGCGCCCGCGCGATCAGCCTGCCATCAGCACCCGCGTCGTTACACAGTACGATCAGTGACGTTTCCACCGCCGGATACCGGCGATAAAAGGTAGACGTACCCAACCATCCGCCGTCGTGGGTGTAAGCCAGCAGGCCGCGGCTCTCACCGACAAACTGGCCGTTGGCATAGCGCCATTTTCGCGTGCGGTGGTCGCTATTGGGCCGGTTCATCATGGCGATCAGTTCAGCCGGTTTTGGCCCCACCTGCGGCTGATAGAAATTCCGGTCCCACTTGAGCATGTCCTCGAGGTTGGTATGCAGGCCACCGTCACCCACCCAGAACAGGTTGGTCATGTCATTGACGAAGACTCCATCGCGGTTGCGCTTGTATCCGTAGGCCCTGTGCTTGACGATTTCCGTCGGCTGATCGGCAAAAAAGGTCGAGTTCATCCCCAGTGGCTTGAAGATCCGGCGCTCGGCAAACGCGCGTAAACTTTCGCCGGAGACCTCCTCCACCAGCATGGAAAGCAGGAAGTACGCGAGGTTGCTGTAGCGGAACTTGCGCTCAGGAGTTAGCGCCAACGGCACCGTCTTGACGACATCGTAGAACTCGGAAATCGTGAGGTAGTCTTCGTTGCCAAGCCTGAATTCGCCGCCCGCCGCCGAGCTCAGGTCCACTGCCTTTCTCGAGCGCGGCCCCTCGTAGGAACTCCCTATCAGGTCGTAGTCACCCATCCCGGAGAAATGCCCCAGCATCGCGTTGACGGTCACCCTGGCACCATAGTCGGGCAACTCTGGAAGGTAACGATGGATATCCGCATCGAGGTCGATTTTGCCGTCCTGCACCAGCAGCAGTACAGCCATCGCGGTGAACTGCTTCGAGACCGACGCCATCCGGTGCACTTCGTCCCCGCTAAGGGGAACGTCCAATTCGAGATTGGCGAGTCCATAGCCCCTTTTGTGGATCAGAACGCCTCGCTCGACAACCCCGACATTACAGCCAGGGGCGCCGGGTGGAATGGCCTCGAAGATGGCATCCAGTTGTGCGGAGATATCGTCTCGAGCCAATGCCGGCTGGGCGAGACCCACCGTCAGAGCGAGGAAGGTACTTTTCAAAATACGGTTGATGCTCAAGATCGCTTCCAGAATTCTTGTTCGTGCGTAGATAACACGCGAATCTACGGGCAGAATGTAAGGAAGTCCAGTGCAACCCGGAGAGAGTTCGCTGGACTCTCGCTGGTTCTTTGGTAACGTTCTGTCGAGGGGCATTTTTGAATCGACTTCAACTGCTGTTGCAGCTTGAGTACGGAGATGCCATTTCCCGAACAATCTCCGGAAACCGCCGGACTACACCCGCGGGCCAGCAAGCACAGGCATAACTGACACTAGGCAGTTTCGGGTCGAAATACGCTTGAGGTTATGAGCTTTCCAGAACCTGGCGAGCTTCGCTGAGATTTATGTCACCGCTTCGCAACAAACCATGAGCAAATTAAACATCAAATGCCTCATGTGAGCGCTACGATCTATGGGCGACGGACCAGCTTCGCCTTCGCGACAGCTTAAGGGAGATGTGCAATGTGGTTGCGAGCTTCCACGCGACTTCAATTCGATGCCAAGGTAGATACGCCTTTCATTCTGATGCTGCGCCCGCGCAGCGGTTGGCAGCAGTGGGTCGGCCGGGAGCACTACGCGCTGGCTCCCAGCGTGCCCGTGGTGGAGTTCACCGATGCTTTCGGCAACCTGTGCCAGCGACTGGTCGCACCGGCGGGCCCGTTTTCGATTCTCGCCAGTGCAGACGTCGAGTGCCCGCCCTATGTGGATGCGGCGCCCGGCGCACCGTTTGTAGAGGTACAGTCACTGCCCGAGGACGTCCTGCCCTTTCTCCTGCCCTCCCGCTACTGCGAGTCCGATTGCTTCTACCAAATGGCCTTCGAGCTGACAGAGGGCTGCCTGCCGGGCTGGGACCAGGTTAACGCGATTGTCGAATATGTGGCCCGTACCATTCGCTATACACCGGGAAGTGGAACGCTGTTACGCAGTGCCCGCGAAGTGAATGGTTGTGCAGATGCGGTTTGCCGTGATCTCAGCCATTTGTCGATCGCACTGACCCGCGCGCTCTCGATTCCAGCGCGCATGGTCGTCGGGTACCTCGAGCCTCTCACGCCGATGGACCTGCACGCCTGGTTCGAGGCGTTCGTCGGTGGGCGCTGGTACACATTCGATCCAACGCAGAAGAATTTGAATGGCGGTCGTGTAGCCGTCGCCTATGGGCGTGATGCGGCCGATGTGGCCATCTTTACCCAGTTCGGGGACCCGGTGCCGCTGGTGTCGATGGAGGTGAACGTACAGCAGACAAGTGCACCGCCGTATTGAGCCCGATGGCCCCGGGTGTCCTTTGGCTCGGGACACAAGCTACTCGGGCGACAGTCCTGTCGGTAGCCGGGCCAACCTGCCAGTTTGCACTCTCAAGCTCGTCCAGGCACAGCTACAGCATCTGGGCCTGATGATCGCTCTCAGGGGTTGTACCAGATGGGCGAGGTGTACGCGCGCTCCTGGATGGTCATCGGCACCTCGGCGTCCATTTTCACGCCGAAGCGCTTGGCCTCGTAGGCGGTCCAGCGCGGCGTCGGGATCTCGATGACTCGGGCGTAGTAAAAGGCCGGCTCCGTGCGGTCGAAGTCCGGGTCCTTCCAGATCGCCATGAGCTCCGCGGCGCCGATGCTGTTTTCCCAGGTGGCGCTGGCGACATCCACGGTGTTGCCCACCGCCGGCAGCTTGCCGTCCCGGCCCGGCTTGCGGCCGTCAGACCAGGCAACGTCATACACTTTCTCGTGGGTTTTGCCAGCCTTGTCCAGCCAGCCCTTGACCACCTGGATGCGATCGAGGTTACCGCTGTAGGGGTCTTTCATCGCGGCCACCATGAACGAGGGCTGCTTCGCGGCGGGCTCTCCCAGATCACCCCCCATGGGCACGCCCTTGGCGTAACCCGTGTAGGCCGGCGTGCGGTTGTGGAAGTCACCCTCCTCGAAGGACCAGCCGCCGAAGAAGCGCACTGTCATACGCGAGCCGGTGGTGGCATAGACTTCCTTGCGACGCATGGCATCGAAGATCGCCTCGCGGGTATTCTCCGTGGCCCACACGCCAGCGTAACCCGCCGCGGCCTGCTGCCAGCCGAGGATGCTGAGCTTGGGGTCCAGCTGCGCCTCGATCGCGACATGCTTCCAGCGGCCTGGCTCGGGCTCGACGCCGGAGTGTTTGCCGAAGAAGTTCTCCTCCTCCGCCGTGGCCATGGAGGTGTGCGAGTCCGTACTGCCGATCATGCCGAAGCGGAAGGGATTCACGCCCAGCGAGCGCTCCAGCTTCAGGCCGTTCTTCAGGGCCTCCCGGGCGTACTCATACTGCAGCATGGACTTTTCCTTGAGCTCCGTACCGTTGAGGTTGGCGGCATCCCAGGTCTCGAAATCCGCGAACTCGTCGTCGGGCGACAGGAACGGGTGGGCTTCTCCATCGCCCTTGATCTGGGTGACCTCCATCAGTGGCTCCGTGCGCGCCCGCATCGCCGCGAGGTCCTTGCTCAAGGGCGTGCCGTCAAAGTTCTGCACGCTGAACAGGCGACCATTGCTCAGGTTGCCGTTGTGCGGAATAGCGAGTACCTGCGCGCCGGTTTCGCGGGAGAACGTATCCAGTGCACGCCACAGGTCCTCCGGGTTCTGGCTGTCGAACTGGGAGAAAGGCAGGGTCTTGCGTGCCTCGGCGCCGTCGCCGCGGAAGATCACGTTGCGGTGCAGGTTGTAGCCGCCGATCGCCGTCCACTCGTAGCCGATCAGCGCGGTGAAGCGGCCGGGATCGTTGTACTGGTCCGCGAGCCGGGTGTAGGCATCCCATGCCGAGCGGGTGGCCTCGGGGCTGTCGATGGGTGGGTCCTTCTTCGACAGGCTGTCGACAATCTCCATTGCGGTGGCAAACTTCTGGTCCGCATCGCCGGTGGTCAGCGCCTCGTACCAGCGCTTGCCCTTCTCGGTGGCGAGAATCTTCGGATCGCCGGATAGCAGTTGCGGCATCAGCCCGTACATCTCGGCGTGGTCCGCGACGACCACGAAATCCAGCGGCCGGCCGAGCCGCGCGCGCAGCCCGTGGGTGGTGGTGATCTCCTCGCCGCGCGCGAAGCGCAGGGCGTCCTCCTGGCCCACCGTGTTCATGGTGCCGGCATCCACCGACACTGCGGTGTGCAGGTGGGTGTCACCCCAGAACACCTGGGTGGGGAAATCGCGTCCGGCGTAAGGGGAGAAATCGCTCTGGCCTATGCCCTCGACAATGCCCTGCTGGTTGAACACCAGCTTGTCTTTTTCCGGCAGGAACTCGGTGGCCTGGAGTGTCGAGGTGGCGAGGAAGCCAAGAGAGACCGCAGCAAGCAACTTATTATGTAAGCGCATCATCCCAAATCCTTTTTGGAGGGTCGGGATAAGCGTAGCGCAGGCCGGGAGGGTTGCAAGACTGGGCTGCGTCCTTATATGTGCAGTTCGCTACGTCTCAACGGACCGGGCCTTCGCGAGGAGAAGGGGTCAGAGTCTGGACGCTGGCCCCGTGAGGCTACTCACCGCCCTGGGTCAGCACTCGGTCCATCGACTCCAACGCGTCGAGCAGGTCTCCCAGCGGCAACTGCATACCGCGAAACGCCTCATCGGCCATGGGCGCGATGGCGCAGCTGGTAGGCAGTGGCAGCCCCGCTTCAAGCAACTCCTTCATGCGCGGTATGAATACGAACTGCAGCCACTGGGCGAAGCTCAGGGTATCGAGGCAAAAGGGTTGGGTGGAGGCCAGCGCCTCGGCCGGCGGCGGGGTCTCGTCCCACATCTCGAGTTGCCGCAGGGCGGCTTCGATGTCGAACAGCAATTCGGCGACCTGGCTGCGCATGGATGGGGTTCCCGCTTGGCAAAAACCGCCATTTTACTGAAAAAATCGCCGCGCCGCCTTTGACCGCCTGTGGGATTGCCAGTAATCTTCGCCAACCGTGCGGGTGTAGTTCAATGGTAGAACAGGAGCTTCCCAAGCTTCTAACGTGGGTTCGATTCCCATCACCCGCTCCACACTTTGCATGGTTCCTGCATCCTGCCTCGCCGCTTCCCGCGCCATTGTCATAACGGAACGCTCCGTTTCGACGCTAGCACCACAACCCGCCAACATGTCTCCTATGGTGCCCGGGGATGCCTGGCACGAAATCAGTCCGCGAGCTGCACCCTCAACAGCGGACTGTTCAGTCCGTCCCAGGCAAGCCGAAGCCCCAGCCGGTAGCTGCCCGCCTGTTCCTCGGCAAATCGCAGCAGTTCATCCAGTGCGGACCGGTCGAAATACTGCCCGCTGTAAAACACCCCTGAAATCGCCTGTGTCTGCGCGATGTCCTCCAGCGGATTGGCGTCTAGCAGCAGCATGTCGCCGGCCTTGCCCACGGTGATCGAGCCGAACTCGTTCTCCAGGCCGGCAAACAGGGCGGCATCGAGGGTCGCGCCGCGCAATGCCGCGGCAGGCGGCATCCCTGCCCTGACCAGTTCGACCAACTCGTCATGCACGCCAAACCCAGGGAACACGTATGTGTCGCCGGAATCCGTGCCGACCAGCACCTTCACCCCCGACTCGTACGCCTGTCGGACGTGCTCCTGCGCCATCTGGTAAAGCGCGGGGTACAACTCACGCCCTGCGGCATCCGCCGGCTGCCGCGCCGCGCGCTCGGCATCCGGCTCCCACACCAGCTTGCTGAAGAAGGCGGGAATGTACTTCAGGCGCTGGTCCTCGCGGAACTCCCGGTTCCCGGCCATTGCACCCATGCGCAGTACCTGCATGGTGGGCACCCACCACGTACCTGCCTCCGCCATGGCCTGCATCAAAGCCTGGCAACGCTGCGGATCCTGCCCATCCACCAGTTGCCAGCGAAGACCGGCGTCGTACGCGGCCAGGGGGTCCTCCAGGGCGCGAAACGCGTCCGCGTCGCGAAAGCATTCCAGCAGGAACAACCGCGGGTGTTCGATACTGCGTTGCCCCGCGGACAACGCATCCTCCAAGGATACGCGCAGCGGGCGGTGGCCCGCCATGGCGAGACCCGCCTCGTGTGCCGCGCCGGCCAGCGCCTGGTATGCCTGCGGAGAAAGCTCTGTGTAGATTTTCAGGAAGTCGGCACCGATTCGCTGGTAAAACGCTGCGAGTTGGCTGGCATCCTCTGCGCTGGCAAGCTTGAAGAAGGCCGGGTATCCCGCGGGCACCTCATTGCCCCCATTAATCTGGAAACTACTTTGCAGGACGTAGCGCGGTGAGACGCGCCGCTCTTTCCCGATCGACTCGTTCCAGTATTCGCGGTCGTCGATGCAGGCAAAGAAGCTGTCGGGCTCCGACATACAACCTGACATGTCGCGCACCCCGGTCACGCCGTTGGCAATGAACAGCGGGTGCATGTATTGCGGGGAAACTTTCAGCGAGTGGGTGTGCATATCCCACAAGCCCGGGATCAGGTACTTGCCGCTGCCGTCGATCACGACGAGCGAAGCATCGACCCGAGAGGTGCCGGCTGGATTATCCGAGATAATTTTCCCGTCAACAACGATGACATCCCGGCGCCTGTGAACCACGCCTGACTGGACATCCACCACGGCAACATTACGGATCAGGAAATCGCCCTGCCTGGCGAGGTTTGGCACCTCGGGCAATGGCCATGCCAGGAGCGCTGACAATCCAATCGCGAGTATCGCCAGGATAACGAAAACTGACAGAAACCATTTTTTCAGCATGACTCGCTCGACACAATCACCAGCCGCCTGACCACGTGCCTGCCCACGAAAACAGAGACCAGCTGTCGCGAAGCGAACCCTGGACCATGTTTCAAACGGCGTGACTCGAGCGCCGGGTTGATTCGGATCAGCCCCGGGGTTTCGCTGACGGTGAGAATTTGCATAAACGGGTCGGCTGTAACGGCAAAACAAGTGCCTCACTATACACACCTTCAACGAGCAGCCTCCAACCCGCGCCACATAGATGTCGGCTACAGTGTTGCGCAAACGCCGGGCCCGATAGACTTGTCTACGCTCGACACTGGTGAGGCATGTTCATCGCTCGCTGCGGCGCAACGGCACGCAAACGCATCAGCGGCTTCCTGTAGCCAGGCTTCAGCGCCGTACGCACGACCGGCATCTGCGTCGACTTCCCGCCCCTCGCCCTGTCCTACCGCCACGTGGCAGCCACGGAACTGGGAACAAATCTGCGCGTTGCCGCCGGCGCCCTGTGCCCGCAAATATTGTCGGACCTCGCCTTGCTACTCGCCGGTCCAGCGACTAAAACTTCTAATGCGTTCATGCAGAAAAGCCTCGACGCTCTCGGGCGTTTTCACACAGTCTCAGAGCGGCACATTGCATCCGGGGAAGCAGACATATCGACAAAACCGCCATGGCTACCGCATGAACTCCAGGCTCCGTGAGCGCCAGGCACCGATAAAACGGCACCAATAGAAAATACACGAGCAGCATGGACTCCTTGCTGTTTACCGACTATCGGTAAAAATGCAAAGCCGAGTGGACGCCAAAGCGTCCAGACCAGTGATTACCCGCGCGAGTTTGTCCCGATCGCCTCAGTGTCAAGGAGAAAAGCAACAGATGGCCAAGCTCGATGAAATTCGCAACCCCTGCAGGACCGTCAAGACCGGCGCCAGGCAGCACGCGCTGACCAACGCCCTCACCATCGCCGCCTGAACCGGGAATGCCCGACACCCCGCCTCCACCAGCGGTTCCAGTGAGCGCGGGGGAACTGCGGCAGGCGGCACAGGACGCCGCCAACTGGCTGCTGGTCGAAGCCGGCAGGGGTTGGCCCACCACTGAACACCGCATGCGCTTCCCGCGCCGCTTCGGTTTCGGCGGCGACGGCGAGGAACACGCCAGCGATGTCTTAGCCCGCGCAGTCATTGCACTGGAAATCCTGCACGCGGCGGATGCCCCGGCGGGTAGGAACATCCCGGCGCTACAGCGCCTGCGCAGCAACGTGGTGCCGGCCGAGGCAAAGCATGTGGCCAGGGCCCGCCTCGCTGATCGCGGCGGCGGCTGGAGCTACTTCCCGACCCTGCCGGAACTGCCGCCCGACCTGGACAGCCTGGCCGCCGCCCTGTGCCTGTTCTCGCTGGCGGCGCCGAACTACCTGCCACTCACCTACGCACCGGCCAGGCTGGCGCTGGACAGCGCCAGCGCGGAGGGCGCGATCGGCACCTGGCTGCTGGCCCCCGACGACGCGCGCTCCGCGCTCAAGCGCATGCGCTATGGCATCAGCAAGCACTTCGGCCGCGGTGTCGATGTCGAGGTGGTGGCGCGCTTCTACCTCGGACTGCAACTGGCCGACCCCGGCCACTACGCGGACGCCATCACCCGCGGCGCGGACTTCGTCGCGCGACAGCAACGGCCGGATGGCGCCTTCACCGCGACCTGGTACTTCGGCGACATCTGCGGCACCCTGCTCTGCCTACAGCTGCTGTGCACACTGGACGCCCACCGGCAGCCGCGTTCGCGCGCACTGGCCTTTCTCACTGCGGCAGTACGCGAGGACGGCGGCTTCGGCCTGTGGCAGAGCACCCCGCTGGAAACCGCCGCGGCTATCCAGGCCCTGGTCCTGTTGCAGCTTGCGGACAAGTCCATCGTCGAGCGCGCCGTGCGTCGCCTGCTGGATTTCCAGGCCCAGCACGGCGGCTTCAATCCCTCGCCCTGGATTCGCATGGATATCGGCCGCCCCGCACGCCGCGTGGAAAAGTCGCTGATTCACCAGAGCGCGGCGGTGAGCACCGCCTTCTGCCTGCGCGCGCTGGTGGAGGCGCAGCACTTCCTCGAACCAGCCAGCCGTCCCTAACCCGCTCGGCGGCGGTAGATGCGGTAGCCGCCGGCCAGCAACAGGCAAACCGTACCGGGAAACAGCAGCGCCTCGAAGCGCAGTTCGCTGAACAGCCAGGCACCGAGGGCACCGCCGCCGATAAACCCGGAGATGATGAGGAGGTAGAGGACGGCCTTGCGCCGGTCGAACGCGTCGCGGCGCAGCACCGCGCCGAGCATGATGCCGAGGTCAGTAAAGATTCCGGTGAGGTGGGTGGTACGGATGATCGCCCCGCTGTAGGTAGTAGCCAGCGCGTTCTGGATACCGCAGGCCGCCGAGGCGGCGTAGTGCCCGACGTAGTCGCCCCGCGACAGCGTGGTGTAGGCGACAAAAATCAGCACGGCCTCCGCGAGCAGCGCGGTATCGTAGTGCCGGCCAAGCTTCAGGGTACTGCCGTGGAGCAGGTAACCGGAGAGCGCCGCGCCGAGGAAAAAGGCGAAGAGGATACCCGCCAGGTGCCAGCTACTGCCCAGGGACTGGCCCACCAGGTGCGCACCCAGCAGGGTCGCCGTGCCGGAGAGGTGTGAGACAGACTGATGCTCGAAGCCGAGCAGGCCGATCGCATTGATGCAGCCGGCCACCAGCGCGAGTATCGATGCGCCGTATTCGATCCACCGGGGCAAGCGTGAAATCAAACGTATCTCCCTCACGGAACTTGCCGGCACCCAGTGTCCGGCGCGGTACAGCATACACAGGTTTGCGGCGCACGTGGGTATAGCGACGTCGCGCTGTAACTCGGGCGCGACTTGCCGCATCATTTATCCTTTTCAATCCAGGCAGGAACCACACATGCACGACGCCGGTGTCGAACAATGGCAGCACAGCCATATTTTCGAGCAGGACCAGAAACGCGAGGGCGAGCAGCGCACGCTGATCGTGGTCGTGATCACCGCCGCCATGATGGTGGTGGAGATCGTCACTGGTATCGCCTACGGTTCCATGGCCCTGCTCGCCGACGGCCTGCACATGGCCTCGCACACCGCCGCCCTCGGCATCGCCGTGCTGGCTTACTACTTTTCCCGGCGCCTGGCCGGCGACCGGCGCTTCAGCTTCGGCGTGGGCAAGATCAACTCCCTGGCGGGCTATACCAGTGCGGTGCTGTTGATGGGGTTCTCCCTGTTGATGCTGAGCGAAAGCATCGAGCGCCTGCTCCACCCGCGGCAGATCGCCTTCGACCATGCCCTGGTGGTGGCGGCGCTGGGACTGGTGGTCAACGCGGCCTGTGCCTGGATCCTGGTCGGCTCGCCGCACGGGCACGACCACCACGGTCACGGTCACGGTCACGGTCACGGTCACGGTCACGGTCACGGTCACCACGGACATGGCCACGACCTTCACCACGAGCAAGACCACGATCACGAGCACGAGCACGAGCACGAGGAGCTTCACGAACACCACGACCACACTCACGGTGAGCACCACCATCACGACCACAACCTACGCGCCGCCTACCTGCACGTCCTCGCCGACGCACTGACCTCGGCGCTGGCCATCGCCGCCCTGCTGGCGGGCAAGTACCTGGGTGCCAACTGGCTGGACCCGGTGATGGGGATTGTCGGCGCTGTCCTGGTCGCGCGCTGGTCCTACGCGCTGATCCGCGACTGCTCCGCGGTGCTGCTGGATCGCCAGCGCGGCCCGGAGATCGAGGAGCGACTGCGCGCAGCTATCGAGAAGGACTCGGAAGATCGGGTCGCCGACCTGCACTGCTGGAGCATCGGCCACGGCATCCACGCGGCGGAACTCAGCATCGTCAGCCGCGATCCCGCCTCACCGGCGGACTACAAGGCGAGGATTCCCCAGGGCCTGAACATCGTGCACGCCACGGTGGAAGTTCATCACGAGGCGTCCGGGACACCGAAACGCTAATCACCACCGCAGGTCCGGAGCGGGATGAGGCCAAACGCCGTTCCCGCACAATGCAAGGGTAGCGCTGCCCCTCAGCCCAGTTCGCGGCGGAACGGCGGCAGGGAATCGAGAATGGCGCGGCCGTAGCGCCGCGTGAGGATGCGCCGGTCCAGCAAGGTCACGCGGCCGGTATCGCCCTCGCTGCGCAACAGGCGGCCGGCCGCCTGCACCAGGCGCAGCGCCGCGTCGGGCACGCTGATCTCCATGAACGGGTTGCGCCCGCTGGCCTCCACCCACTCGCTGAGCGCGGCTTCCAGCGGGCTATCCGGCACGGCGAAAGGAATCTTGGCGATGACCACGTGGCGGCAGTAGTCGCCGGGCAGGTCCACGCCCTCGGCAAAACTCGCCAGGCCGAAGATCACGCTGCCCTCGCCGGCGTCGATGCGCTCGCGGTGGCGACGCAGGATCTCCTGCTTGCTGTAGTCGCCCTGCATGAGCACTCCGCCAGCGAAAGCGTCGCCGACGCCGTCGAACACCTCAAGCATCTGCCGCCGCGAGGAGAACAACACCAGGCTGCCCTCGGCCGGGTCCAGCAGCCCCGGCAGCAGGTCGACGATGGCCTGGGTGTGGGCGCGGGCATCGCCCGGGTCGCAGTCCATCTTCGGCACCGCGAACACCGCGTTGGCGTAATCGAAGGGGCTGGCCACCTGCTTGTAGTTGCCGCCCTCCGGGGAGCCGGCGTGCAGCTTGAAGCGCTCGAAGGAGTTGAGCGCAGTGAGCGTCGCGGAGGTGACCACCACGCCGGCGGCCCGCGACCAGAGGTTTTCCTGCAGGATGTCGCGGGCCAGGATCGGGCTGCTGCGCAGGTCGAAGCCGAACTGGCCGCCGGCGGTGAGCATGGTGATCCAGCGCGCCATCGGGATGTTGTCCGGGGTGCGCTCCTCGCCCGCTGCGGCATAGCTTTCCCACAGGGCGAGGGCGGATTCCGCCCGCGCCAGCATGCCGCCGAGGTTGATGTGCCAGGTCTCCACCGCCTCCTTGTCGCTGCCGCTGAAATCGTCCTCGAGCATGTCTTCCAGCCGCGCCTCCATGCGCGCCAGCGAACCGCCCAGGCGCGAGAAGCGCGCCGCCAGGCCGGCGGCGACGGTCACCAGTTCCGGCGGCACCACGCCGTGGGCAAAGCGCAGCTGCGGGTCGTCGCCCTCGATATCCACCCCCTCGAACAGGCGGCCGACCACCTGCTCGGCCTGCCCCAGTTCAGCGGCAGTGGCCTCCATCTCGTCCGGCAGGCCGGTGAGCAGGCTGGCGGGCAGGTCCAGGGTGCCGAGGAAGGCGCCGGCGGCGCCGATCGCCTTGCGCGCATCCTCCAGCCAGGCCACGGTGGAGTGCAGGCGGCAGAAACTGGAGAAGTGCGACAAAGCCTTGTCCGGCAGGTGGTGGCCCTCGTCGAAGATATAGATGCTGTCTTCCGGCGGCGGCAGGATGGCGCCGCCGCCGAGGGCGAGGTCGGACAGCACCAGGTCGTGGTTGGTGACCACGATATCCGCACCCTGCAGGGTTTCCCGGGCGCGGAAGAAACTGCACTGGCCGATGTTCGGGCAGCGCCGCCCGGAGCACTGGGCGTGGTCGGTGGTCAGCGGGAACCACACCGCCTCGACCAGGCTGTCCGGCCAGTTGTCGCGGTCGCCGTCCCACTGGCCGCGGCCGAGCGCCTCGAGCATGGCGTTGTACACCGGTGCGGCATCCTCCGGCGTCGCCGCGTTCACCTCGTCCGGGTACAGCGGCAGGATGCCATTCTCGCCGGATTCGGGCATCACCAAGCGGTCCAGCTTCGACAGGCACACATAGCGGCGCCGGCCCTTGGCCAGGGCGAAGTCGAAGTCGAGTCCGGTGTGCTTACGGATGTCCGGCAGGTCGCGGCCGACGAACTGCTCCTGCAGGGCCACGGTGGCGGTGGCCACCACCAGGCGCTTGCCCAGGGCCTGGGCCATGGGGATGGCGGCCACGGCGTAGGCGATGGTCTTGCCGGTGCCGGTGCCCGCCTCGATCACGCACACCGCCGGCTCGGTCCCGCCTACCTGGCCGGGGCCGGGAATGCGTGCCAGGGTGTTGGCGATCTCGGCGATCATCTGCCGCTGGCCCCAGCGCGGGGTCAGCTGCTTGCTCTCCATCAGCGCGCTGTAGGCGCCGCGAATCCCGTCCTTGAGGGCGTCGGTCAGCAAGGTCGGTCGGAGAGCAGGTCCATCTTGCTCAGCACCGCGTTGGCGTAGATCGCCAGGGCGTGGGGGCGGTGCGCCTGGGGCATGGCGTCGATGCGTGCGTCAAACTGGTTGCGGGAGATCTCGCCGTCCTCCATATACAGCTGGCGGGGGCGCGGCGCGTGCTCGCCGTAGAGGCGGTCGTAGGCGTAGAGATTGGTGGGGTGCAGGCAGTAGTCGCGGATCACCTGGCGGTCTATCGCCTCGGCGACCTGGTCGGCGTTCTCGAACTCGTCGCCCAGCGGCGTGCCGAAGGAGATGTGTACGCGGCCCTTCTCGCCGGAGATGCCCAGGCCGATCGAGGCGACGTCTTCCTGCTCGCCTTTCTCGTAGCGCCCGGTGCTGGAGCGGGCGTGTAACTCGTTGGCCTTGAGCCCATCGCAGGGGTCGAGCTCGTAGGAGATGGACACCGGCACGATGCCGAGGCTGGCAATGTGCTCGCCGAAGCTCTGGGTTTCCTTGTCGCGACTCATGGCCAGCATCTTGACCACCGCCGGTTCGGTGCGATCCACCCCGCTCTTGGCGCGCCCCTCGCGCTGGGCGATCCACACCGGGGCGTTCTCCTCCAGCAGTGAGTGACGGATATAGGCGGAGAGGTGGCGCGAGGCGGCCAGCAGCTCGCGCCCGCTGGTCACCGAGCGGCGCACGATAAAGCTCTTGTTCAGGCGCATCAGGTCCGACACCCAGGGCTTGGTCAGCAGGTTGTCGCCGATGGCGATACGCACGGTCTGGTGGCCGGCGGCGTGCAGGGCGTAATTGGTGAACGCCGGGTCCATCGCGATGTCGCGGTGGTTGCTGATAAACAGGTAGGCACGGCCCTTGTCGAGCTGGTCCAGGCCGGAGACGCTGAGGCCGGCACAGCTGCGCTCGATCATGCCATCCATATAGGTCTTGATCACCATCTGCAGGGCGTGCACATCGTGCACGCCGCGCAACTCCCGGCGCAGCACCGCACGCACCAGCGATCGCGCCAGGGGGGCGGACAGGCGCATCAACCAGCCCAGGCGCAGCTTCGCCAGCGCGTCGAGCAGCTCCCTGTCCGCGACCAGGCGCGACAAAACCGCGTCCACCTCATCGTCGCGATAAGGCCGGATGTCTGCAAACGGGTCGGTCAAGCGGGCGTCCTCGGGGGTCGGGAGCGGCAACCTTACCCAAATTCAGCTGGGGAGTCATCAGCCGGACCCGCCCGCGGTGCCGGGGGCGCTGACTTGCCCGCCGCTTTCTGCTAATCTGCCCGCGCGTTTGTACACGGTAGTCTTCGGAGGACTAATGGAAGCCACTTCAGCCACCCTTCTCACCTTTGGCGTCGCCACCCTGGCGATCAGCTGGATCCTGCTCCTGATTGCCTCCTGGAAAGAGGACTACGCCTGGGGCCTGTGCTCGGTCTTCCTGCCGCCGCTGTCCTACCTGTATGGCCTGGCGCGCCTGGACAAGGCCGGCGACGCCCTGCTGGTGGCGGTTTTCGGCTGGATCCTGATCTGGCTCGCGCTCTAGGCGCGAGCCGCATGCAAATAGGCGCGAGCCGCAAGCAAATAGAGGCGAGCCACAAACCGGCCACGCGCCGGCAGAATGGGCGCTGTTTCACACCGCGCCGGCGCATTTTGTGAACCGTTACTCACATTCCCACCACGTTACAGGAAAGTAACGTTTAAGCCTGTTGACCCACCCTATACTGGCCTCACTCAGTCCCCGGACTGGCAACCCACAATCATCGTGAATCGCAACGTGAGCCAGAGGTGTATGTCATGAAGGCAATCAAGATCGTAACTTTCGCGGCCCTGGCCGCGGTTTCCGTCAGCAGCTTCGCCGCCAAGCCGCGCAGCATCGAGTTCAGCGCCAGCCACGAGGCGGCGGATGGCTCGTCCTACGCCACCTACACGGTGAAGTGCTCAGATGGCACCGAGAACACGCTGACCAGCTACAGCCGCAGCAAGTGGTGCGTCGGCGACAACAGCGCCGAGCTGTGCGAGAAAAAGCAGATCAAGGCCGCCCAGAAAGCCTGCAAGGCCTGATCGACCTTCCCCCGGTGGCCGCGGCAAACCGCCCCGGCCGCCGGTTTTGCCAGCACCTGGCGTCCGGAATCACCCCCAATCCGACTTTTTTGCAGCGCAAAGGGCTGCAACTGTGAATTTTGTTACATAAATTCCCAGATAGTTAAAAAACGGTAACGTTAAAGCGGTGGTGACAGGGGTATAATCGGTACCAGACAGTCCACAAAAGACTGAATTTCCAGAGTCCATACGAGTGAATACAGAGGTTTACCCAATGAAACTGATCAAAGTCGCCGCAATCGCCGCCCTGGCCGTGGCCTCCGCCAGCACCTTCGCCGCCAAGCCGCGCAGCATCGTGTTCGACGCCAACCACGAGACCGCCGAGGGCGTTCCCTACGCTACCTACATCGTCAAGTGCTCCGATGGTGAAGACCGCAACCTGACCGTATGGGACAACCGCAAGAAGTGGTGTGTCGGCGACACCACCAGCGAAGTCTGCGAGAAAAAGCAGATCAAGGCTGCCAAGAAAGCCTGTAAGGCTGACTGATCCCGGCGTTTTCCCGACCCCGGCCGCGGCTCCTGTCGCGGTCGGCGTCTCTCCCCCCGACTTGCCCCTTTCCCGACCAGCTACCGCTTACAGGTAGCGCGCCCTGAGTTCCGCCACCTCGGCGGGCCCGACCCCCAGGCCCTCGGCCAGGTAATTTTCAACACTCCCGTAATTCGATTCGATGCTCGCCAGCGCCGCTGCCAGGTAGGCCTCGTGCACCTCGAGAATCGGCATGATCGCCTCTGCGGGCAGGTGGTCCAGCTGGTACTTGCGGCGGATGCGGCGCAACTCGACCTCGGGGTCGAAGTAGCGCGCGGTGAGCAGGTAGTCCTCGAGCACGCGTTGCCAGGGCACGCCGAGTGCGGAGAGGATCAGCGCCGCGGCGAAGCCCGTGCGGTCCTTGCCGGCGGAGCAGTGGATGAGGAAACGCCCCTCGTCCAGGGCGAGGATTTCGCTGAACATGCGGGCGAAGGCCTCGCGCTGGCCCTCGACGAAGTCCCGGTTGATGTGGCGCATGAACTCGAACATCTCCTCCGGGCTGATATCGCGCGGCGCCGCCCGCTCCTGCTCGGCCTCGGCGAACAGGCTGCTGCTGTTGCCGGGCACGATGGGCAGGTCGAGGATGCGCGGGGCCCGCGCGTCCGGCAGGCGCGAGGGGTGGGTCTGCTTCTCCATGGACTGGCGGAAATCGCAGACCATCTCCAGGCCGAGTTGCTCCAGCAGCGCCAGGTCAGCGTCGTTGAGATGGGCCAGCTGGCCGGAGCGGAACAGGTAGCCCCATTTCACCTCGCGGCCGTCCGCCGTGCGATAGCCGCCGAAATCACGGAAGTTGGGCGTGCCGTGCAGGCCCAGGCGCCGCTCGCTGGCGAGGATCTCGTTGCCGTGCTCGTCGCACAGGCGGAAAAAGTGCCGGCTGCCGGCGGGCAGGCCGGAGATACGCGCCCGGTAAGCCGCCGCGTCGCGGTCCATGCCGGCCTCGGCATCGGCCAGCGCCTGGATATCGACCCGGGTCTCCGGGTGGCTCTGGTCCCACTCGAGGTGGTAGTCGCCTTCGGCATCGCGCCAGATAACGACTTTATCGGTAATCAGCATGGTATCCGCTCCTTCGCTCAGCCTTCTTATTCTACCCCGGGATTGTGACGCCGCGCTTTGCGGCAGCCAGAGATCGCAGGGTAACTGCAATCGCGGTGTCATATTCAGCCGCTAGACTCGGCCCGCGTGTGCAGTGCGCCCCACGGCGGGGCCGGGCCGAGGAGCCAGCCGCAGGCATGAACCGTCACCAACGAGAAATTCGCGACACCGGGGAGTTGATGTCCAAGCCCGGCCGCCGCGGCGTCGCGCGCATCATCGACGCCACCCGCTACTCCTGGAAGGGATTCAAGGCCGCCTGGATGAACGAGGAGGCCTTTCGCATCGAGGCCTCCCTGGCAATCTGCTTCGTGCCCCTGGCGTTCCTGGTCGGCGACGGCCTCGCCCACCAGGTGGCGCTGGTCATCACCTGCGGGCTGGTGATCCTGGCGGAAGTCATCAATACCGCCATCGAGTCCATCGTCGATCGCATCGGCCCGGAGTACGACCCGCTGTCCGGCCAGGCCAAGGACCTGGGCTCCGCCGGGGTGTTCGTATGCCTGAGCCTGTTCCTCGTCGTGTGGCTGCCCAGCTTCTGGCACTATTTCCGGATGCCCTGAACCGCGCCCGCGCCTGTTGACAAGGCCGGGGGGAATGTGGAAAATCCCGCCTCCTGAATTTAGACCCCCAGAGGTAATTGACGTGGCCAACTCACCACAAGCCCGCAAGCGCGCCCGCCAGGCGGAGAAGCGCCGCTCGCAAAACGCCAGCCTGCGTTCGCTGGTGCGTACCCGTATCAAGCAGGTTATTGCCGCCATCGGCAGTGGCGACGCCGAGCAGGCCAAGGCAGCCTACGCTGCGGCCGAGCCGGTGATCGACCGCATGGCCGACAAGGGCATTATTCACAAGAACAAAGCAGCGCGTCACAAGAGCCGCCTGAGCTCCCAGGTCAAGGCACTGTCCGCCTGAGCACAGCCCCATCCGCGAGAAGCCGGCCCTGCGCCGGCTTTTTGCTTTTTGTACCGGTGAAAGACTGAGCAAGCCGCCGCTTCAGCTGATGTGCTCGTCCAGGTAGCGCTCCACCTCGCGGCGCAGCTTGCCCTCGAACATGGAAGTGAGCAGCCCGAGCTTCACGGAGACATCGATGAGGCCGTCGTGGAAGGCCAGCTGGCCATCGACCCCGGCACCGGAGATCTTCACACTGTCGCCCTGCCAGCGGGACTTCACCCCGTATTCCCGGGCGAGATCCTCGGCAAACCCCTCGGCGGCGGCGCGCACCTCCTCCTTGGGCATGGTGTAGGGCCTGGTGATACGAAATCCGGCCATGGCGGTTCCCCTGGATTTTTCGGCGCAGTATAGAGCAAGCGGGCAGGCCGGACACCCCCGGCGGGCGCGGATGCAAGCGCCGCTGCGCCACGGTAGGATGCAGGCAACGACACACGAGGACCCACTCCCCCAGCCATGAACGACCACAGCGACAAGCGCGCCGACCAGAGCCAGCGTTTCCTCTTCGAGGGCGCCGACATCCGCGGTGAGACGGTGCAACTGGAGGGCGCGCTGCGCGAGATACTGGGCCTGCACCAGTACGCCCCCGGGGTCGGGCGGCTGCTGGGCGAGTTCCTCGCCGCCGCGGTGCTGCTTTCGACCACGCTGAAGTTCCAGGGCCGACTGACCCTGCAGGCCCGTTCCGAAGGCCAGGTGCCGCTGATCATGGCCGAGTGCGACAGCGAGTTGCAGATCCGCGGCATTGCCCGCGGCGCCCAGGAGGCCACCGCGGAACAGTTCGACCTGCTGCTCGGCGGCGGCCAACTGGCGATCACCGTCGACCCGCTCAAGGGCCGCCGCTACCAGGGCGTGGTGCCGCTGGGGGAGGACTCCCTGGCCCACAGCCTGGACGCCTACTTTCGCCAGTCGGAGCAACTCGGCACGCGCCTGTGGCTGGCCTGCGACGGACAGCGCGCCGGCGGCCTGCTGCTGCAGCAACTGCCCGCCCAGCTGGCGCAGGACCCGGAATTGCGCGCGCAGCACTGGGAGCACGCCTGCACCCTGGCGGCCACCCTCGAATCCACGGAGTTGCTGGCGCTGGAATCCCGCGAGGTCATCCACCGGCTCTACCACGCCGACCCGCTGACCCTGTTCGAGCCGCGCCCGGTCGCCTTCCAGTGCAGTTGCTCCCGCGAGCGCTCCCTGAATGCCCTCTCGGCCCTGGCTACCGGGGAGCTGGAAGAGATTCTCGAGGAGCGCGGGATGGTGGAGATGGACTGCGAATTCTGCAACGCACAGTATCATTTTTCGCGCGAGGACCTGACCCTGCTGCTGGGCCCCGAGCGCGGCGACGGGGCCACTGTCCACTGAATCCAGGCGCCGGCAGGGATTCGCCCGGGCTATTCCCGGTATAGTTCGCAAATTCGCCGCAGTCTGACATAATTAGCGCCCCGAAAATTCCCCCACCGCCGGCCGGCGCAAGCGGGCCAGGCTGCTAGACAGGACCAACAATGACTTCTACCGCACAAGCCACGCAGGAATATACCGACCTGACGCCAGCCCAGCTGATAGAGGAAGCCCTGCGGCGCGGCGAAGCCACCCTGGCCGATACCGGGGCCCTGCTGGTCACCACCGGCAAGCGCACCGGCCGCTCGCCCGCCGACCGCTTTACCGTGCGCGAGCCCAGCACCGAGGACAGCATCGACTGGGGCAGCGTCAACCGCCCCTTCGAGCAGGACAAGTTCGACGCCCTGTGGGAGCGCGTCGAATCCTACCTCGAGGAGCGCGACCGCTTTGTCTCGCACCTGCACGTCGGCGAGCACCCGGAGCACTACCTGCCGGTTAAAGTCGCCACCGAAACCGCGTGGCAGAACCTGTTCGGCCGCAACATGTTCATCCGCCCGGCCAACTACAACCCGGCGCGCAAGGAGGAGTGGAACATCCTCAACGTGGCCAGCTTCGTCTGCGACCCGGAGCGCGACGGCACCAACTCGGACGGCGTGGTCATCGTCAATTTTGCCCAGCGCAAGGTCCTGCTGGCGGGCATGCGCTACGCCGGCGAGATGAAAAAGGCCATGTTCGCGGTGCAGAACTTCCTGCTGCCGGAAAAGGACGTGATGCCCATGCACTGCTCCGCCAACGTCGATGAAGAGGGCAACACCACCCTGTTCTTCGGCCTGTCCGGCACCGGCAAGACCACCCTGTCCGCCGACCCCGCCATGTACCTGATCGGCGACGACGAGCACGGCTGGGCCAAGGGCTCCGTATTCAACCTGGAAGGCGGCTGCTACGCCAAGACCATAAACCTGTCCCAGGAGAACGAACCGATCATCTGGGACGCGATCAGCTTCGGCGCGATCATCGAGAACGTGGTGCTGGACGCCGAGCGCCACGCCGACTACGACGACACCAGCCTGACCGAGAACGGCCGCTGCTGCTATCCGCTGGAGCACGTGGAGAAGCGCGTGCTGAAGAACGCCGCCGGCGAGCCGCGCTGCGTGATCTTCCTCACCTGCGACGTTTCCGGCGTACTGCCGCCGGTATCCATCCTGTCCAAGGAGGCCGCCGCCTACCACTTCCTGAGCGGCTACACCGCCCGCGTCGGCTCCACCGAGGTGGGCGCCGAAGCCGGCATCAACCCGACCTTCTCCACCTGCTTCGGCGCGCCCTTCATGCCGCGCCCGGCCAGCGACTACGCCGAGCTGCTGATGAAGCGCATCGACGACTTCGGCAGCCAGGTCTACCTGGTCAACACCGGCTGGACCGGCGGCTCCGGCGCCCCCGGCGGCACCGGTGCGCGTTTCCCCATCCCGGTGACCCGCGCGGTGGTCCACGCCTGCCAGAGCGGCGCACTGCTCGGCGCGCCGACCCAGCACCTGGACGTGCTCAACCTGGACTTCCCGGCGGCCATTCCCGGCGTCGATGCCAAGTATGTGGACCCGCGCGCCAGCTGGGGCGACGACGCGGCCTACGATACGCAGGCGCGCAAGCTGGCCCAGCTGTTCAGCGAGAACATCAAGAAGTTCGACGTGTCCGACGCGATTGTGGCTGCGGGACCGAAGCTCGACTGAGGTCGCGCGCTACAGCCGATACCGAAAGGGGCCGCACGGCCCCTTTTTTGTGCTGCATGCCCGGCCTGGGAATCCGCAAAACTTCCCACGCCCCCTAGTATGTTTATTCTAATTTTTCTCCCTAGTATTCCTCCCATACGGCGGACATAACCGCCGGCCAACCGATTCGAGGAGTGAAGACATGGCAGAAGCAACCGCAACCAAGGCCCCCGCGAAGAAAGCAGCAGCCAAGCGCAAGGCGCCCGCCAAGCGCAAGCCCGTCGCCAAGCGCAAAGTGACCGCGCGCGCCAAGCCGGCCGCGAAGAAGGCCACTGCCAAGGTCGAGAAAACCGCCGCCAAGGTCGAGAAGGCCACTGGCGAGTTCACCAGCATGGCCAAGGAAACCGGCCACAACGTGCTGCTGGCGAGCCTGGGCTGCTACGGCATGGCCTACGACCAGATGCTGGAACAGAAGAAGACCATCGAAGCGCGCGTTGAAGCGCGCAAGAAGAAGGTCGACAAGCTGTACAAGGAACTGGTCAAGCGCGGCACCAAGGTCGAAAAGGACGCCATGAAGGTGATGGACGACTTCGAGATGCCCAAGCTGGACCTCGAGAAGTACACCGACCTCAAGACCTACGAGGCCAGCCTGGAAAAAGCCAAGGCGCGCCTGGAAGAACTCAAGAGCACCGCGACCGCCCGCTTCGCGGCCTGATCGCGGGTTCTTCACCCGACACTTATCCCTGTCACACAGGGCTTTCCAGGGGCTACTTCGTAGCCCCTTTTTTTGTTTTAATCGAAGCCCCTGGGCACAGCGGCGGGAGATCAGGACGATGAACGATGAAAAGAACAAGGTCACGGACAAGGCCGGAGAAATAGCCCGCAACATCTGGCTCGCCGGCGTCGGCGCCTACGGGCGCGCGGTGGATGAGGCACAGTCCAGCCTGAAAAAAGCGACACCCCAACCCCCCAAGCTGTTTCGCGACCTGGTAAAAGCCGGCGCCGCACTGGAGGAAGAGGCCAGCGAGGCGCGCGCCGCGGCGGTGAATTCGGTGGAGGAGCGCATCTCCCAGGTGCGCGAGAACTTTCACCTGCAGCGCTCGGCGCGCATCGAAGACCTGCAGGACCTGCACGACAAACTCGACAAGCTGACGCGCAAGATCGACGCATTGACCCGGCTGGTCAAGGAGCAACAGGAGGCCGCGCCGGCGCCGCGCAAACGCGCCGCCGCCAAGTCCCCAGCCAAGGCCAGGACCAAATCCGCTACCAGGGCCAAGCCGCGCAGCGGCAGGACGGGCAAAGGCTGACCCACGGACGATGAAAACCCGTGATCGCGTCCTCCACACCAGTCTTGCGCTGTTCAACGAGGAGGGCGAGGAGCAGACCACCACCCTCGATATCGCCAACGAGATGGGCATCAGCCCGGGCAACCTCTACTACCACTTCCGCGGCAAGGACGAAATCATCGCCGAGCTGTATCACCAGTACCACACCGCACTGGCGACCACCCTGCGCGCGCCGGTGGAACAGCCGCTGAGCGCCGGGCCGGGTAACGTCGAGCGCAACTGGTACTACCTGTATGTAGTGCTCGAGGAGATGTACCAGTACCGCTTCCTCTACCACAACCTGGACAACATCCTGCAGCGCTACCCCGACATCCGTGGCCAGTTCCGCCGCCTGGTGCAGCTCAAGCGCGCCTCGCTGGATGCCATCTGCCAGACCCTGCTGCAGCAGTCGATCCTGGAGACCGGTGAGCAACAGCTGCCCGGGCTGGTCGAGAACATGACCCTGAGCCTGACCTTCTGGCTGAGCTACGACCAACTGCTGCACGGTCACCGCGACCCGGCACTGACTATCCACCAGGGCGTACTGCAGTTGCTGGCGATGATTGCGCCCTACCTGGGCGACGACCAGCGCGCCTTCTACCGCGACTGCGAGGCCATCTACGCGAGCATGCTGGCGAGCGGCGGCTGATCAGTCCCGCCACAACAGCATCACGTCGGCGCCGTGGCGCTGCAATCGCGCGCCGTACTCCCCCGCCCACCACTGCCAGGTCTGCTCGCTGAAAAAGCAGATATGCGTGGGATCGTTCTTGTAGTGCCAGTTGGCGAAGGCGTCGGCGTCGAGTACCAGCTTGGTCATGATGCCGAACACACCGCCCGGCTCCAGCAGTCCCCACAGCCGCGCCAGTTCCTGGCCCGGGGCGCGCAGGTGTTCGACCACTTCCGTAGCAGTGATGAACTGGTAGCGACGCTCGAGCGCAGCGCTTTCTGGAAAATAAAAAGGATCGTAAAGCGCCACGCTGTGCCCCGCCTCTTCCAGCATGGCCGCCAGCGCCGGCCCGGGGCCGCAGCCGAAGTCCAGCCCGCGGGCGGCGGGCGGCAGATGAGCCAGCAGCGGCTGCGCCAGGCGGCCGAGGAAACGGCGGTAGCCGGCGTCGTCCGGCGCATTGCGGTGCAGGTCGTATTCCGCCTTCTCACGCGCGGCGTCGAGGTGGTAGCGCGGCGGCACGCAGACCAGCGCACAGCGCCCGCAGCGCAGGTATTCCCGGCGGCGATCGCGGTGGAACGGCAACAGTGCCTGGCCGTCACACAGGGGACATCGCAAAGTGTCGCTCATCTGCTATAGTCCGGACTCCTCAATCCTTTCACTGATAACAGGAGTTCCTCATGACGATCAAGGCCGGCGACAACATTCCCGCGGCGACACTGAAAACCATGGGCGCGGAAGGCCCCACGGATATCAGCACCGATGAGATCTTCAGCGGCAAGAAGGTACTGCTGTTCGCCGTGCCCGGCGCCTTCACCCCGGGCTGTTCGCTCACCCACCTGCCCGGCTACGTGGTCAATGCGGACAAGATCAAGGCCGCCGGCGTCGACACCATCGCCTGCGTGGCGGTCAACGACGTGTTCGTGATGGACGCCTGGGGCAAGGCGCAGAACGCCGAGGAAATCCTCATGCTGGCGGACGGCATGGGCGCGTTCACCGCGGCCCTGGGCCTGGAACTGGACGGCAGCGCCTTCGGCCTCGGTACCCGCAGCCAGCGCTACGCGCTGATCGCCGAGGATGGCAAGGTCACCGAGCTGTGTGTCGAGGAAGGCCCGGGCATCGACGTCAGCGCCGCCGAAAAAATGATGGCGCTGCTCTGACACCCGCTGCTGCCAGGCGTCACGCCAGGGCAATGCAACACACCACGCTGATCACCGCCGCGCCGAGGAAGTTGAGCAGCAGGCCCTCCCGGGCCATGCGCGCGGTGCTCAGCATGCCGCTGCCGAACACGACAGAGTTCGGCGCGGTCGCCACCGGCAGCATGAACGCACAGCTCGCACTCATCGCCGCCGGCACCATCAGCAGTGCCGGCTCCATTCCCGCACCCAGCGCCACCGCAGCCAGGATCGGCATCAATAGCGTCGTGCTCGCGGTGTTCGACGTGGTCTCTGTGAGGAAAGTCACCACCAGGGCTATCGCCAGGATCAACAGGTAGACCGGGATCGCGGCGAGGTCGGTGAACAGGCCGCCGATCAACGCGGACAGCCCCGAGTTGACGAAGCCCGCCGCCAGGCACATGCCGCCGCTGAACAGCAGCAACACGCCCCAGGGAATCTCCACCGCGCGCTCCCAGGTGAGCAGTCGGCCACCGCGCCCATTGGGAAACAGGCACAGCACTACCACGGCCAGCAACGCCACCGACGCATCGTTGGCCTGCGGCAGGTCCAGCCAGTCGCGCCAGCCGCCGAAGGGCTCGCTGCGGGTGATCCAGGCCAGCGCAGTCAGGCCGAACACCAACATCACGCGCTTTTCCTCGGTGCGCCAGGGGCCGACCTCGGGCAGCGCCACCTCCACCGGGTGTCGCAGGCTGCGGGCCAGCCACAGCGCCATCAGCGGCACCATGATCACCACCACCGGCACACCCCAGGTCATCCAGCGGGTGAAGCTGATATCGGCGCCGGTATTCTGTTCGTAGACCTGCATGAAGATCAGGTTGGGCGGCGTGCCAATGGGGGTACCGATGCCGCCGACACTGGCGGCGTAGGCCACGCCCAGCAACAGCGGCACGGTGAGGTGCTGGCGATGCGGCGAGGCGTCGAGTACCGCCAGCACCACCGGCAGCAGCATCAGCGTGGTCGCCGTGTTGGAAATCCACATGCTGAGTACGGCCGAGGCGGCCATGAAACCCAGCACCAGGCGCAGGCCGCTGCGCGTGCCGAACAGGCCCACCATCCCCAGCGCGATGCGCCGGTGCGCCCCGCTTTCCTCCATCGCCTTGGATAACATAAAGCCGCCGAGCAGCAGCAGGATAATCGGTGAACCGTAGGCCTCGCCTACCTGCCCCGGCGTCAGCACGCCGAGCAGGGGCAACAGGGCCGGCGGCAGCATCGAGGTGGCGGGAATCGGCAGCGGCTCGAACACCCACCAGATCACGCACAGCACGGTGACCGCGGCCACCACGGCCACGTCCTGCGCCTGCCCGGCGCCGAGCAGCGCGGCGGCAGTCGCCACAGCCAGCAGCGGACCGGCGGCGATCGACCAGTGACGCATGTTGTTATTCCCCCCTGTGCGCGCGGTCTTTGCACTTCCCTGCCCGCATCCTGTCGCAGCCGGCTGGCCCTGTAAAGACCACAGCAGAACCGCAAGGCAGCAGACGCCCGCACACTGGCGCGTACATCGCGCAGGGCATACACTGGCCGGATGCATACCGAGATGCCCACCAGCCTGGTCGACAACTTCGGCCGCCGGGTCAACTACCTGCGCCTGTCGGTGACCGACCGCTGCGATTTTCGCTGCGTTTACTGCATGGCAGAGGACATGACCTTCGCCCCCAAGGCCGAGGTACTCAGCCTGGAGGAGTTGTACCAGGTCGCGCGCGCCTTCACCGAACTGGGTGTGGAGAAGATCCGCCTGACCGGCGGCGAGCCGCTGATCCGCAACAACATCATGTCCCTGGTCGGCCGGCTCGGCAGCCTCCCCGGTTTGCGGCAGCTGGCCCTGACCACCAACGGCTCCCAGCTGCAGCGCCTGGCGCCCCAGTTGCGCGAGCGCGGCGTGCGGCGGGTGAACATCAGCCTGGACAGCCTCAACCCGCGCAAATTCCGCCACCTCACGCGGCACGGCAACCTCGACCAGGTGATCGCCGGCATCGACGCCGCGGTCGCCGCCGGCTTCGAGCAGGTGAAGATCAACGCGGTCATCCTGCGCGGGCGCAACGAGGACGAAGTGGTCGACCTGGTGCGCTTCGCCCGCGAGCGCGCCATCGATATCTCCTTCATCGAGGAGATGCCGCTGGGCCTGATCGACGAACACGACCGCGCACTGACCTTCTGCAGCAGCGCCGAGTTGCGCCAGCAACTCGACCCGGTATTCGAACTGCAGGCCCTCGGCGACCCCCAGGGCAGCGGCGGCCCGACCCGCTACTTCGCCATGCCCGACAGCCCCACCCGGGTCGGTTTCATCTCGCCGCACAGCGAGAACTTCTGCCACCTGTGCAACCGCGTGCGCCTCACCGTGGAGGGCCGCCTGCTGCTGTGCCTGGGCAACGAGCATTCCGTGGACCTGCGCGCGGTGCTGCGCGCGCCGGACTACCAGTTGGAACACCTCAAGCACGCCATCGCCGCGGCCATGGCGATCAAGCCCGAGCGCCACTACTTCGATAACCGCGAGGAGCCGCAGATCCTGCGCTTCATGAATGCCACCGGCGGCTGACCCACCCCCAAAAGTTCCGCGCGAATAACAAGGAAACCCCAGCAGTGCGAATAGAGGACTACCCCCAGCTCGGCGATGTCGAGCGCATCGCCGCCGGCTTCGAGGAGATCGGCTACATCTGTTCCGAGAGTATCGCCACCGCGGTGTTTCTCGCCTTCCAGTTGCGCAAGCCGATTCTCGTCGAGGGCCCGCCCGGGGTGGGCAAGACCGAGTTGGCCAAGACCACCGCCGAACTGCTGCAGGCGCCGCTCATCCGCCTGCAGTGCTACGAGGGGCTGGACGAGGGCAAGGCGCTCTACGAGTGGAAATACAGCAAGCAGCTGCTGTACACGCAGGTGCTGAAGGAAAAACTCGGCGACCTGCTACACGGCGCCTACGACCTCGCCGAGTCCGTCGAGCGGCTGCACCAGTTCGGCGACATCTTCTACTCGGAGGAATTCCTCGAGCCGCGCCCGCTGCTGCGCGCCATGCGCCAGGAGCGCGGCGCTGTATTGCTGATCGACGAGGTGGATAAGTCCGACTACGAGTTCGAGGCATTGCTGCTGGAAATACTTTCCGACTACCAGGTGTCGATACCGGAGATCGGCACGGTGAGTGCGCAGTCCACGCCCATGGTGTTCCTCACTTCGAACAATACCCGCGACCTGTCCGACGCCCTCAAGCGTCGCTGCCTGCACCTGTACATCCCGTTTCCCAGCGTCGAACTGGAAGAGCGCATCGTGCGCAGCCGGGTGCCGGAGATCGACGAGCGCCTGCGCCGGCAACTGGTCGCCTTCGTGCACGGCCTGCGCGAGCTGGACCTGAAAAAACACCCGGCGATTTCCGAGACCATCGACTGGGCGCGCAGCCTGCTGCTGTTGCACGCGGAGCAGCTCGACGAGGCCCTGGTGCGCGCCACCCTGAACCTGCTGCTCAAGTTCGAGGACGACATCCAGATGACCGATGCCGAAGTCGGCAGGTTGCTGCACGGGACCGGCGGCGACTGAGCCATGGCCGCCGGGCTTCTCGGGTTCATCGATATCCTGCGCACCCACCACCTGCGCATCTCGCCGGCGGAATCGCTGGACGCGGTGCGCGCCGCCGAACTGTTGGGCTATGCCAACCGCGAGCGCCTGCGCGACGGCCTGTGTACGACGCTGGCCAAAACCGCGGACGAGCGCACAACCTTCCTGCGCTGCTTCGACCAGTACTTCCGCCGTGAACTGGGGGATTTTTCCCAGACCAGCGACGAGCGCGAACAGCAGCCGCCGAATGCAGGCGGCGCGCCCGGCGGGCTGTCCGCGGGCAGCGGGGCGGACGTACCCGAAGCGCTCGCACAGGCCGCCAGGCAGGACCCACGGATCGACCAGCTTTTGCAAAGTTCGCTGATGCAGGCGCTGCTGCGCAACGACCGCAACCTGCTCAGCCTCAACATCAGCCAGGCCAGCGAACGCGCCGGCCTGCAGCAGATTCGCATCTTCACCCAGAAAGGCCAGTACAGCAGGCGCATACTCGCGGCGCTGGGCGAGGAACAGCTGCGCGCCGGCATCGTCGCGCTCGAGCGCAGCGAAAGCCCGGCGCTGGACGATTTGCGCCGCTACCGCGACATCCTGCGCGAGCAGGTGCGCGACTTCATCGACGGCCAGTACCTGGTGCACGCCCATGGCCGCAACCAGCAGCTGATCGAGGACATGCTCAGTCGCACCCGACTGAGCAACATCGAGGCCGCCTACGTCGAACGCGCCCAGGAGCTGGTGCGGCGCATGGCGAAAAAACTGGCCGCTCGCTATGCGCCGCGCCGGCGCGATCACCGCCGCGGCCAACTGGATATGCGCAAGACGCTCAGCCGCGGCGCCGCCCACGACGGCCTGATGTTCGACCTGCGCTGGCGCCGCGTGCGCCGCGAACGTCCGCAGGTGTTCGCCATCTGCGACGTCAGCGGCTCGGTCGCACCCTATGCGAAGTTCCTGCTGCTGTTCCTCTACTGCCTGCAGGAAGTTTTGCCCCGCGTGCGCAGCTTCGTGTTCGCCAACCGGCTGGGCGAGGTGACCAACCTGTTCCGGGAGTATCCGGTGGAGCAGGCCATCGAACTGGCCAATCACACCTACGGTGGCGCCACCGATTACGGCGCGGCATTCCAGGACTTCGCCAACCTCGCCCTGGACGATGTGCGCAGCAGCGCGACAGTCATCATCCTGGGTGACGCGCGTAACAATCACGGTGAACCGCGGCTGGATCTGTTGCAAAAAATCTACCGCAGGGCGAATCGCGTTATCTGGCTCAATCCGGAATCCAGAAATTCGTGGAAAACTGGAGATTCCGAGATGTTGCGCTACCTCAGCGCCTGTCATTTTAGTGCCGAATGCAATAATCTACGGCAGCTCGAACGGGTCATCGAACAAGTTCTGAAAAACGCCCGGTGATTGAATAGATGACATTTCACTGCAGGGACTGCAGCTACAAAGGCGACAAAAGCGGCCCCGGAGGGAAGTGTCCCGCCTGCGGTTCTGCCCACTTCGGCAGCCTGCGACCCGGGGATGAAGACCAGCGAGCAGCCACGCCGCTGTGGCACCGCATCGCACTCGTTGTTACCTGGGGGACCCTGTTGGTCATGATCGTTCTCAAGCTGGTCGAGTAATGCTGCCTCCCGAGTCGCTTCCCCTGCCGTTGTCGCTGCGCGAGCGGGTGGTGCAGCGCCTGGCGGCGCCGCCACAGGGCTCGGCGATCATGCGCGAGCGGGAGCTGCGCGAATACCTGGAACAACTGGAAGACTGCGAGCTCTCGCCGCTGGATGCGGTGCTGGCGCGCGCCGAACAGATAGGCGACCCGGTGGCGCCCTCCTCTGAAGATGGCGCGCTGCTGCGCTGGGTCGGCGACGCCTTTGCGTTGTGGGAATCCCGGTTCGCGCTGGAACCCCAATTACAGGCGCAACTGCGTCAGCTGAAACTGGTGGCTGCGCGTCTGGCAGTCCTCGACAACAGCTTCGCCACCCCCGGCGCGCACCCCTTGCACACCTTGCTCGACACCCTGCACGACGTGGCTATCGGCTGGCAGCCTGACCTCGGTCGTGTCGGCGAGCCTATCACCCGACTGGTCGAGCAGACCGTCGCTGACCTCACCGCCGAGTGCGGCGAGGACGCCGACACCCTCAGCCGCCTCGCCGCAGCCGCGACCGAATCGGGGCAGCGGCTGCTGGCGCGCAGTGCGCGCATGGTGCAGCGCGCCGCCGATGTCGAGCGTGCCCGCCTGCGTGCCAGCCGGGCCAAGGTATCGGCGGCGCAGATGATCAACGCCGCGCTGGCGAGTACGCCGCTGCCCCCTGCGGTGGGACATTTCCTGGTCGAGCCCTGGTTCGACAGCGCGCAACTGGTACTGCTGAAGTTCGGCACCGATGCGGAGCAGTGGCAGGCCATGGAGCGCGCCACCTGGTCACTGGTACGCAGCCTCGCCGAGGGTCCGGCGCAGGGCGACGAGGGCGCCCGGGCCGTGGAGCCGGAATCCGCCGGACGTGTCTGCCGCGAGTTGCGCCAGTGGCTGTTCAGCATGCAGCACGACAGCGCCGCCGCCGCGGAGATGGTCGGAGAGATCGAGTACACCCTGCTGCGCGCCCTGCGCGGCGAGACACTGCAGAAGAGCCCCATCACACCCATCGAAATCGCCGAGCACACCGACAGCGAAGCGCCGGTCCCCGCCGAACTGGCCGGGGCGCAGGCGAACGACTGGTTCCGGCTCAGGACCGGTCGCGGCAGCTACCAGCGCCTGCAGATCGCCCTGCGCCAGGACCAGCAGCACTCCCTGCTGTTCAGCGGCCCCTCGGGGCAACAGGTGCGCAGCATGGATTTCGCTGAATTCGCCCGCGGCCTGCAGCGCGGCGATATCGTGCCGCTGCCATCCGGCGCCAGTTTCAGCCGCGCACTGGCCGCGGCCGCCGGCGTGGATGCCGCGGCCGACCTCGACAACCTGGGTGCCGCCACGGCACGTCCCGCAGCGGCGCCTGCCCCGGCCAGGGCAGCGGCGCCAGCGCCAACTCCTGCGCCGCCAGGACCGTCTGCGCCGCCCGCACCGGCGCAGCCCGAAGCCTCACAGCCTGCTCCGTCACCGCCTGCTCCGTCACCGCCGGCACCGGCGAAGCCCACACCCGCGAAGCCGGCACCCGCGCAGTCCGCGGCCGCACCGGCCAGTACACCCGCCGCGACCAGGTCTCCGGCGTCGCGCACTGTGGACGAAGAATATCCGCTACCGCCGCTGGGCACCTGGCTGGGCTTCCACGACGTCGATCCCCCACTGCTGGCCAAGCTGGCCATGTACGATGCGGTCCGCCACCTGCTGATCTTCGTCAATCGCAAGGGGATAGAGCAGCGGCGCCTGGAAGAGGACGACTACCAACAACTGGTCCAGGAAGGCCAGGTGGATATTCTCGAGGCACGACGCAATTTCCGCGAGGAAGTGGAACGGGCGCGGCGGCGTCTCGAGAAACACGGGCAATAGGACTGGCCCGGCCTATGCATAACAACGAAAGACGGCAATCACTGCAGGGAGGTGTACATTGGAACTGGACCGCAGGCATCTAAGGCTCCCCGCGGAGCACCGGGTGTTCGTCGAGTCTGATACCGAGGGCCTGAGCGATGACACACCGATCACCGTCTGCAGCACCCTCGATGTCTCGGTCAGTGGCATGCAACTGGTGCTGGATCACGAGTTGCCGGTGGGGGCTTTCCTGCACCTGGGGGTAGAGCCCTCGGGCTCCACGGAGCGCGACGGGCCGCTGTTCCTGGTGGCTGTGGTGCGCTGGTGCCAGCCGCGCGAAAACGAGGACGGCCCCTGGCTGGCGGGTCTGGAACTGCAACCGGCGGTGGAGTCGGACTACCAGCTGTGGGAACAACTGGTGCGGCGCGTCGCCTCCTGAGTCAGATCACGCGCCCCTCGTCATCGTCCTCGACCACTTCCAGGCTCAGCCCGGCACCGAAACCGGACGCAGGCCTGGCCGCAGGCTCGGACTCAGGCTCGGGTGCCGGCGTCGGTGCCGCCTGGGGAGCGCCCCGGTCCTCGCGGGCAAACTTGATCTTGAGGCGCACATTGTTCGGCGAGTCCGCATTGCGCAGCGCCTCTTCCTCGGAGATCAGCCCCTCCATGAACAGCTCGAACAGCGCGGTATCGAAGGTCTTCATGCCGCTGTCCTCGGACTTCTGCATGACTTCCTTGATCCCCTCGATCTGGCCGCGCTGAATCAGGTCGGAGACCAGCGGCGTACCCAGCAGCACTTCGATCGCCGCGCAGCGCTTGCCATCGGTGGTCGGTATCAGGCGCTGTGAGACGAACGCCTGCAGGTTCAGCGACAGGTCCATCAGCAACTGGTGACGGCGCTCCTCCGGGAAGAAGTTGATGATCCGGTCCAGCGCCTGGTTGGCGTTATTGGCGTGCAGGGTGGAGATACACAGGTGACCGGTCTCGGCGAAAGCGATGGCGTGTTCCATGGTCTCGCGATCGCGGATCTCGCCGATCAGGATCACGTCCGGCGCCTGGCGCAGGGTGTTCTTCAACGCGTTGTGCCAGTTGCGCGTATCCACGCCGACCTCGCGCTGGTTGACGATGCTCTTCTTGTGCGTGTGCACGTATTCCACCGGGTCTTCGATGGTCACGATGTGTCCGCTGCTGTTGGCGTTACGATAGTCGATGAGCGCCGCCAGCGAGGTGGACTTGCCGGAGCCGGTGGCGCCGACAAACAGCACCAGCCCGCGCTTGCGCATGATCACTTCCGGTAGGATCGGCGGCAGGCGCAGGTCCTGCCAGCGCGGGATATTGGCGACGATGTTACGGCAGACCATGGCCACTTCGTTGCGCTGGAAGAAAATATTGATGCGGAAGCGCCCGAAACCCGAAATGGAAATCGCCAGGTTCATTTCGAGTTCCTGCTCGAACTCGGCGCGCTGGGTCTCGTCCATCACCTCGTAGGCGATCTCGCGGATTTCACCGGGCTTGAGGATTTCACTGGCGACGGGCCGTAACTTGCCCTCGAACTTGGCGCAGGGTGGTGCACCGGTGCTGAGATACAGGTCCGAGCCATTGCGGCTCGACAGGATTTTCAGCCATTCCGTTATTCTCACCGCTCCGTCCTCCCGCTGCGCGTGCCAGTGTCATGGGCCGTCGCAAATGCTGGCGACCACTACCGAAAAAACACTCTAGCAGGTCGTCCCGGCGGCTCCCACCGGAGAAGGTCAAAATCTCGAGCTTGGCCACACTTTGCGCGATTCCGGGGCGCTCCCGGAAGCGCCCGCGGTGCAACAATCAGTGCAGCGATTTCTCGCGGCGGTGCTCGTGGAACACGAACTCGAAGACTTCCCGGTAGTTGCGCGCAAAGTGCACGTTGATGCCCTCGCGCAGGTAGTCCGGCAGTTCGTCGAAGTCCCGCCGGTTGCCGTGGGGCAGGATGATCTCCATGATCTTCGAGCGGCGCGCGGCGATGATCTTCTCGCGAATCCCCCCCACCGGCAGTACCTGGCCGGTCAGGGTCAGCTCGCCGGTCATCGCCAGCGGGCGCTTGATGCGCTCCTTGCGCGCCAGCGACACCAGCGCCGTGGCCATGGTGATGCCCGCGCTGGGACCGTCCTTGGGTGTGGCGCCCTCGGGCACGTGCAGGTGCACCATGCTCATGTCGAAGAAGTCCGGGTCGCAGCCGTAGTCCTTGAGGTGGGCGATCACGTAGCTGTAGGCGATGTCGGCGGACTCGCGCATCACCTCGCCGAGGCGTCCGGTGAGCTTGAAGCCCCGGTTCAGGGTGTGGATCTGCGAGGACTCGATCGGCAGGGTGGCCCCACCCATGGCGGTCCAGGCCAGGCCAGTGGCCACCCCCAGGCCGCGCAGGGGCTTGTCGTTGTGGAACGGCGGCTTGCCCAGCAGGTCCTCTATATCCTTTTTTCCGACCCGCAGCTTTTCATCGTCGCCCTCGAGCAACTGCACGATGGATTTGCGCATGATGCGCGCCAGCTGCTTCTCGAGGTTGCGCACCCCCGCCTCGCGGCAATAGGACTCGATCACGTACTTGAGGCCGGCCTCGTTGATCTTCAGCTGCTCGTCGGACAGGCCGTGGCGCTCCAGTTGCTTCGGCCACAGGTGGCGGCGGGCAATGGATAACTTTTCCTCGGCCACGTAGCCGGACAGGCGCAGGACTTCCATGCGGTCCAGCAGCGGGCCGGGAATGGTGTCGAGCTGGTTGGCGGTGCACACGAACAGGACCTTGGACAGGTCCACGCGCAGGTCCAGGTAGTGGTCGAGGAAATCGCTGTTCTGTTCCGGGTCGAGCACCTCGAGCAGGGCCGAGGCCGGGTCGCCCTGGAAGGACGAGCCGATCTTGTCGATCTCGTCGAGCATGATCACCGGGTTGGCGACCTCCACTTCCTTCAGCGCCTGCACGAACTTGCCGGGCATGGCGCCGATGTAGGTGCGCCGATGACCCTTGATCTCCGCCTCGTCGCGCATGCCGCCGAGACTGAAGCGGTAGAACTTGCGCCCCAG
The DNA here is from genome assembly GCF_004745945.1 of Mangrovimicrobium sediminis. Taxonomy (GTDB): domain Bacteria; phylum Pseudomonadota; class Gammaproteobacteria; order Pseudomonadales; family Halieaceae; genus Mangrovimicrobium; species Mangrovimicrobium sediminis. The sequence continues at coordinate 535,700 of NZ_SRLE01000006.1, forward strand.
CGAGTGCGCCACCGAACGCCCGATGCTGGTCTTGCCCACCCCGGGCGGGCCGACCAGCAGCAGAATCGAACCGGATATCTCGCCCTTGAAGGCACCCACGGCGAGGAATTCGAGGATGCGCTTTTTCACATCCTCCAGGCCCTCGTGCTCGGCGTTGAGCACCTTGCGCGCGTGGCCGAGATCGAGGTTGTCCTCGGAGTGCACGCCCCAGGGCACCGAGGTGGCCCAGTCGAGGTAGTTGCGGGTCACGCCGTATTCCGGGGAACCGGTCTCCAGCACTGAGAGCTTGTGCAGTTCGTCGGCGATGCGCCGCGCCGCGGCCGGCGGCAGTTGCTTGTCGGCGATACGCGCCTCGAACATCTCGGCATCGGACGTGCGGTCGTCCTTGGAGATGCCCAGTTCCTTCTGGATGATCTTCATCTGCTCGCGCAGGAAAAACTCGCGCTGGTTGTCCGAGACCTTCTCGTTGACCTGGCTGGTGATCTGCCCCTGCAGTTCGGCCACCTCGCGCTCCTTGCGCAGCAGGGTGAGCACTTTTTCCATGCGCGAGACCAGCGGCAGGGTCTCGAGGACCTCCTGCAGCTGCTCGCCGTTGGCGGTAGTCAGGGCGGCGGCGAAGTCCGCCAGCATGCTCGGCTGGTTGGGGCTGAAGTTGGCCAGGTACTGCTTGAGTTCCTCGCTGTACAGGGGGTTCAGCGGCAGCAGTTCCTTGATCTCGCGGATCAGCGCCATGGCGTAGGCCTTGACCTCGTCGGCGTCGCGGTCGCCCTGGCTGCGCGGGTACTCCACCTGCACCAGGTAGGGCGGCTTGTCGCTGAGCCAGCGCACGATGCGGAAGCGGCGCACGCCCTGGGCGAGGAACTGGCCCTCCTTGTCCGCCACCATGGGCGGTCGGTACAGGCGCACCACGCAGCCGACGTCCGGCACCTTGCGGCGGTCCAGCTCGCCGGGCTCCACGCCGTCCACCCAGGACAGGCCGATCAGGCCGTGGCCAGCCTCGCTGACGCCGCGCAGGGTGTCGGCCCAGGCCCGCGGGTCGATACCCAGCGGCTGCACCTGGCCGGGAAAGAACGGCCGGTTGGGAATGGGGACCAGGTACAGCGTATCGGGCAGTACATCGTCCGCTATCGCCGGGGCGCTGCCGCCCTCCTCCGGGTCGAGTACTTCCGCTTCAACCACGTCGTCGCGCTGATCCATTTCGTGCTCTTCGTGCATGTCCATCACCGGTATATGCGGCTGTTTGTACCCAATTCAAGCGCAAAATTCCCTGCGGTGATGCCGCCTCCCGGGGCAGGGGTTATACTGGGCAACCCGCTCCAACCCACATTGCCAACCCCAAGAGGACCCCAACGTGCACATCGACCAGATGTCAGGTGAACAGTTGCAGGCCGAGCTCCAGGCCCTGGAATCACGCTACACGGAACTGGCCGCCCGCCAGCTCAAGCTGGACCTCACCCGCGGCAAGCCCAGCGCGGCCCAGGTGGCGCTCTCCGATGCGCTGGACGGCATTCTCGGCGGCAACTACCGCGCCGCGGACGGCACCGATGTGCGCAACTACGGCGGACTCGACGGCCTGCCCGAGGCCAAGCAGCTGTTCGCCGGCATGCTCGAGATGCCCGCGGACGCCATCCTGATCGGCGGCAACTCCAGCCTGACCCTGATGTACGCGGTGATCGATTTCGCCCTGTCCTTCGGCCTGCGCGGCCCGGAATCCGCCTGGGGCAACAGCGACGAAGTGAAGTTCCTGTGCCCGGTGCCGGGTTACGACCGCCACTTTGCCATCTGCGAGCACCTGGGCATCGAGATGGTCCCGGTGCCCATGCTGGCTACCGGGCCGGACATGGACGCCGTCGAGAAGCTGGTGGCGGCGGACCCCGCAATCAAGGGCATGTGGTGCGTGCCGCGCTTTTCCAACCCCACCGGTTGCGTCTATAGCCGCGCCACGGTGGAGCGCCTGGCCCAGCTCGGCAACATCGCCGGCGATGACTTCGTGCTCATGTACGACAACGCCTACGCCGTGCACACCCTGTACCCGGACGCCGAGCCCCTGGCCAGCCTGTACGCCGCCTGCGAGCGCCATGGCACCCTCGACTCGGTGTTCCAATTCGGCTCGACCTCCAAGATTACCTTCGCCGGCGCCGGAGTCGCCTTCATGGGCAGCAGCCCGGCCAACCTGGCGGCCTTCAAGCAACACCTGGGCTTCCAGTCGATCGGCCCGGACAAGGTCAACCAGCTGCGCCACGTGCGCTTCCTCGGCGACGCCGAGGGCCTTGCCGCGCTCATGGGCAAGCACGCCGAGCTGCTGCGCCCGCGTTTCGAGGCGGTGCTGGAGATCCTCGAGGCGGAACTGGCGGGCACCGGCATGGGCGAGTGGCTGTCGCCGCGCGGCGGCTACTTCATTTCCTTCAACACCCGCCCGGGGCTGGCGAAAACCGTGGTGAAACTGGCCGCTGACGTCGGCGTGGCGCTGACCCCCGCCGGCGCGACCTTTCCCTACGGCAACGACCCCGAGGACAGCAACATCCGCCTGGCGCCGAGCTTCCCCTCGCTGGAGGACGTGCAGGCGACGGCGGAAGTATTCGCGCTGTGCGTGAAGCTGGCGAGCGTGCGCCAGCGACTGGCTGGTAACTGAGCGACAGGCTGGCGGGCGCCTGCTATCGGCGGCGCCTGCCAGCAAAAAGACTCTACCTGTAAGGAGCCCTACTCTTCCGAGCCGGACTGCGGCGGGATGCCGCCGGGCAGCGGGAAGCTGGCGATATTACTGCCGGGGGCGGGCTTGACGTCGGAGACGCGGGCCGCGCCTTCCTTGTCGACCTCGTCGATACGGATGATGGACTGCAGCGGAATATAGCTGCGGATGACGCCGCCGAACTCGTTCTTCAGCTTCTCTTCGCTGGGATCGACCAGGATCTGCGAGCGCTCACCGAAGATGAATTCCTCGATCTCGATGAAGCCCCACATGTCACTTTGGTAGATCTGCCGGGCGAATACCTCGAACACCTGGCTGCCGTTCTGGAAGATGACTTTATAGACGGGTTGGGCTGGCATGCTCTCCTCGGTGGGCGGCGCCGGAAAATCCCCCGCTGGCCGCCGGATTTCAGGGGGCGGCAATCTTACCACCCTCGCGGCGAATTACCAGCACACCCCCCGCGCCACCCCTAGGTTTCGCCGGGGCGACTCTGTATAATCCGCTGCCCTTTTCCCAGACTACGCCGGCCGGGGCCGGACAGCAAACACAGTGAGCAGGAAACTCTACATCCAGACCCACGGTTGCCAGATGAACGAATACGACTCAGCGCGTATGCGTGACCTGCTGGGCGAGTCCCATGGCCTGGAGCCCACCGAGAACCCGGAAGAGGCCGACGTACTCCTGCTAAACACCTGTTCCATAAGGGAAAAGGCCCAGGAGAAGGTCTTCCACCAGCTGGGCCGCTGGAAGCACCTCAAGCAGAAGAAGCCGGACCTGGTGATCGGCGTCGGCGGCTGCGTCGCCAGCCAGGAGGGCGAGGCCATCGCCCGCCGCGCACCCTACGTGGACATCGTGTTCGGCCCGCAGACCCTGCACCGCCTGCCCGACATGCTGGAGCAGCGCGGGCCGGGCGGCACCCTGGTGGTGGACGTCAGCTTCCCCGAGATCGAGAAATTCGACCGCCTGCCGGAACCCAAGGTTGAAGGCCCCACCGCCTTCGTCTCGGTAATGGAAGGCTGCTCCAAGTACTGCACGTTCTGCGTGGTGCCCTACACCCGCGGCGAGGAGGTCTCGCGCCCGGTGGATGACGTCATCGCCGAAGTCGCCCACCTGGCCGCCGGCGGCGTGCGGGAAGTGAACCTGCTGGGCCAGAACGTCAACGCCTACCGCGGCGCGACCCACGAGGGCGAGATCGCCGATTTCGCCGAACTCCTGCATTTCGTCGCGAAAGTGCCGGGCATCGAGCGCATCCGCTACACCACCTCGCACCCGGTGGAGTTCTCCGACGCGCTGATCGCCGCCTACGCGGAGATCCCGCAGCTGGTGGACCACCTGCACCTGCCGGTGCAGAGCGGCTCGGACAAGATCCTGGCGGCCATGAAGCGCGGCCACACCGCCCTGGAGTACAAGTCCAAGATCCGCCGCCTGCGCCAGATCCGCCCGGATATCAGCATCTCCTCGGACTTCATCATCGGCTTCCCCGGCGAGAGCGAGGCGGATTTTGCCGCCACCATGAAACTGATCGAGGAGATCGGCTTCGACGTCTCCTTCAGCTTCGTCTACAGCGCGCGGCCGGGCACGCCGGCGGCGGAACTGCCCGACGACACCCCGGAGCAGACCAAGAAACAGCGCCTGCAGATACTGCAGACGCGCATCAACCAGCAGGCGCAGGCGATCAGCCGGCGCATGGTGGGCAGCGAGCAGCGTGTGCTGGTCACCGGCGTGGCCAAAAAAGACCCCGGGCAGCTGCAGGGGCGCACCGAGAACAACCGCGTGGTGAACTTCCATGCCACCGACCACGGCCTGATCGGCGACTTTGTCACCGTGGAGATTCTCGAGGCCCTGCCGAACTCCCTGCGCGGCACCCTTCTGGCCGGTTGACGCACGCGCATTCCGGTATATCCTTGAGCCTATCGAGACAGCCCACGCGGCCCCCTGACCAGTTTGACTGAAGAACCTCCCGCACAAAGCACGGCATCGCAGCCGGCTACCCAGCAGCACCTGACCCTTGAACCCAATGACCCGCGTCATCTGGCCATGCTCTGCGGCCAGCTGGACGGCCACCTGCGGCAGATCGAGGAGCGCCTGGGCGTGACCATCAGCAACCGCGGCAACCAGTTCCAGATCAGCGGTCCGTCGGTCAATGTGGCTGCGGCGCAGCACCTGCTCATCTACCTCTATGCCGAAGTCTGCCAGGGCGTCGGCCTGTCGCCGGAATCGCTGCACCTGCACCTGCAGGAGGCGGGCCTGGAGCACCTGGCCGAGCGCGCCGCGTCCGGCACCGACGCGCCGGTGGAGGCCCTGCAGGTCATCCGCACCCGGCGCGCCTCGGTCAAGCCCCGCGGCAAGAACCAGCAGGGCTATGTGCGCGCCATCAAGCAGTGCGACATCAATTTCGGTATCGGCCCGGCGGGCACCGGCAAGACCTACCTGGCGGTGGCCTGCGCCGTGGAGGCGCTGCTGGAAGAGCGGGTGCGGCGCATCCTGCTGGTGCGCCCGGCGGTGGAGGCCGGCGAGAAGCTCGGTTTCCTGCCCGGCGACCTGGCGCAGAAGATCGACCCCTACCTGCGCCCGCTGTACGACGCCCTCTACGAGATGCTCGGCTTCGAGACGGTCAACAAGTACATCGAGCGCAACATCATCGAGGTCGCGCCGCTGGCCTTCATGCGCGGGCGCACCCTGAACAACGCGTTTATCATCCTCGACGAGGCGCAGAACACCACTCGCGAGCAGATGAAGATGTTCCTCACCCGCATCGGCTTCGGCTCCACCGCGGTGATCACCGGCGACGCCACGCAGATCGACCTGCCGCGCGGCGCCCAGTCCGGCCTCACCCACGCCGGCAACATCCTGCACGGCGTGGACGGTATCAGCTTCACCTGGTTCGCCAACAAGGACGTGGTGCGCCACCCGCTGGTACAGCGCATCGTGGAGGCCTACGACGCCCACGAGGACAAGGCCACGCCGCTGGACTCGCCCATGGACAAGCGCAAGCCGTGAACCTGCAGGTCGACATCCAGAACGCCAGCGCCGAACCCGTTCCCGACGAGGAGGACATACGGGGCTGGATCGAGGCGGCACTGGCCGATAGCGGCCGCGCACACACGGAGATCAGCCTGCGCCTGGTCGACGCCGCGGAAATGACCCGGCTCAACGCCGACTACCGCGGCAAGTCCGGCCCCACCAACGTACTGTCCTTCCCCGCCGACCTGCCGCCGGAACTGGACCTGCCACTGCTCGGCGACATCGCCATCTGTGCGCCGGTGGTGCGCGCGGAAGCGGAGCAGCAGGGCAAACCCCTCGCCCACCACTGGGCGCACATGGCAGTGCACGGCACCCTGCACCTGCTGGGTTACGATCACATCGAAGAGGACGAGGCGCTGGCCATGGAGCACCTGGAAACCCGGGTCCTGTCCGCCCTCGGCATCCCCTGTCCCTATGCGGACGAGTCTTTCACGGAGCACGCGCGCGCATGAGCGACGACAATTCAGGGAACGATCAGGGCGAGCGTTCCTGGCTGGACAAGATCGGCCAGCTGTTCTCCAGCGAGCCGCGCACGCGGCGCGACCTGGAGGACGTGCTCGCCGTCGCCGCCGAGAACGAGGTCATCGACCAGGACGCCCGCAGCATCATGGAGGGCGCCATGCAGGTCAGCGACATGCAGGTGCGCGACATCATGATCCCGCGCGCGCAGATGGAAGTGATCAAGGCCGATACCCCGCTGGAAACCTTCCTGCCGCAGATCATCCGCTCGGCGCACTCGCGCTACCCGGTGATCGGCGAGAACCCGGACGACGTGATGGGCATCCTGCTGGCCAAGGACCTGCTGCCGCAGATCCTGACCCGGGACAGCGACGAGGTGCGCATCGAGGACCTGCTGCGGCCCACCGTGGTGGTGCCGGAGAGCAAGCGCCTCAACGTGCTGCTGCGCGAGTTCCGCGAGAACCGCAACCACATGGCCATCGTCATCGACGAATACGGCGGCGTGGCCGGGCTGGTCACCATCGAGGACGTGCTGGAGGAGATCGTCGGTGATATCGAGGACGAGACCGACGTCGAGGAAGACCGCTTCATCCGCCGCATTTCCGACGACGATTTTTTCGTCAAGGCGCTGACGCCGATCGACGACTTCAACGAGTACTTCAAGGCCGATTTCAGCGACGACGAATTCGACACCATCGGCGGACTGGTCATCCAGGCGCTGGGCCACATGCCCGCGCGCAACGAGGTGGCGGTCATCGACGACTTCGAGTTCAAGGTCATCAACGCCGACCAGCGCAAGATCCACAGCCTGCGCATGCGGCCCCTGCGCGACTAGCGGCCGGCGCCCGTGTCCGCCTCGCGCAACGCGCTGCTCGCCCTGGTGGCGGCGCCGCTGGCCGGCGCCGGGGTCACCCTCTCCCTCGCACCTTTCAACCTGTGGCCGGCGGGCATCGCCGGCTGTGCCGTACTCGCGTGGCTGCTGTGCACCTGCAGCGCGGGCCAGGCGGCGCTGCGCGGCTGGGGCTTTGGCCTGGGCATGTTCGGCAGCGGCGTGTCCTGGGTCTACGTCAGCATCCACACCTACGGCTATGCCTCGCCGGCCCTCGCCGGCGGCCTGACCGCGGCGTTCTGCGCCGGCCTGGCCCTGCTGCTCGCCCTGTTCGGCTGGACCTACGCGCGCTTCATCCGCCCACTGCCGGGGGGCATGCTGCTCGGCTTCCCGCTGCTCTGGGTACTGTTCGAGTGGCTGCGCAGCTGGCTGCTGACAGGCTTCCCCTGGCTGTACCTGGGCTACGCCCACGTCGATACCTGGATCGCCGGCTGGGCGCCGATCGGCGGCGTGTTCGCGCTGTCCTTCATCGTCGCCATCTCCGGCGCCTGCCTGTTCCTGGCCTGGCGCAGCCGGCAGCTGGTCTCGATCACCACCTACGCGGTGATCCTGGCTACCCTGTGGGTGGGCGGCGCGGTACTGCGGCCGATCGAGTGGGTGGTGCGCGCCAGCGAGCGACCGCTCACGGTGGCGATCTACCAGCCCAATGTGCCGCAGGAGATCAAGTGGAACCGGCGCTACTACCCGGAGATCATCGGTCAGCTCAAGCGCGCCTCGCTGCCGCTGCTGGGCAACGACATCCTGGTCTGGCCGGAGGCGGCGGTCCCCAACTACTACCAGAACGCCGAGGGTTTCATCGACGGCGTGGCGGAGCAGGCGCGGGTGCTGGACACCACGCTGGTCACCGGCATCCCCTATCGCACGGCGGACGGCCGCGCCTACTACAACAGCATCATCGCCACTGGCAGCGGCAGCGGCGTCTACCACAAGCAGCGCCTGGTGCCCTTCGGCGAGTACGTGCCGCTGGAACAGATGCTGCGCGGGCTGATCGCGTTCTTCGACCTGCCGATGTCAGACTTCACTTCGGGCCCGAACAAGCAGCTGCCATTGCAGGCGGGCGCGTTCCGCGTGGCGCCCTTCATCTGCTACGAAATTGTCTACCCGGAACTGGTGGCCTGGGGTGCGCGGCGCGCGGACCTGATGATCACGATCAGCAACGACAGCTGGTTCGGCGACAGTATCGGCCCGCTGCAACACCTGCAGATGGCGCAGATGCGTGCCCTGGAAAACGGCCGCTACCTGATTCGCGGCACCAACAATGGGGTCTCGGCGATTGTCGACCACCGGGGGCAGATCCTGGCGCGCAGTGAGCGCTTTGTCGAGACGAGCCTCACGGGTGAGGTGGAGCCGATGCTGGGCAAGACGCCGTTCGGTACGTTTGGTTGCAAGCCGGTGATTCTGGGGTGTTTCCTGGGGTTGGTGCTGATGTACGTCATCTATGTGGGGCTGTGGCGGGATACCGACTGAGCCCCCCGCCTCCTCTCCACCTTGTACCGATTTTCTCCGATAGATTTCCCGGCCTCCCTGCTCCGGCCCCAGCTACTGGATGTATAGAACCAACGGGGCGCGCCAAACGCCGACGGTCAACCAGACATGACTTTGCTCCGCGGTCCACGCCCCTCCGGGGTGCCCTCAGTCGGTCGTGAGCCTGAAAGCGCTTCGCTGTCTCCCGCCACTCCCTCGGCGCGGCCCTGAAGGCTGCGCAAAGTCATGTCTGGTCGCCCGCCGGCTTGTCTCCGGTGTACTTGCGGCTGATCCCGGCTCGTGGGGGAGCCCCGCTCAACTCCGGACTGCTGGAGAGAACCCTTTGCTAACCTCGATCCGCCGACCGGGAACGCCCGGGACGCGTGTTACGGGGTCGGGCAATAGCTGGTAGAATTCGCGCTTCCTTTTTTGCCGCATACAGGACGCCCGAGAGCGCGATGGACCAGCACTACGACCCGCAGGCCCTGGAGGCCGCCGCCCAGCAGCACTGGCTGGCGCACAACAGTTTCGCGGTGGCGCACGACGACAGCCGCGAGAAGTTCTACTGCCTGGCCATGTTCCCCTACCCCAGCGGCAAGCTGCACATGGGCCATGTGCGCAACTACACGATCGCGGACGTGATCGCGCGCTACCAGCGCATGCTGGGCAAGAATGTGCTGCAGCCGATGGGCTGGGATGCGTTCGGCCTGCCGGCGGAGAATGCGGCGATCAAGAACAAGGTGCCGCCGGCGCAGTGGACGGCGCAGAACATCGACGACATGCGCGCGCAGTTGCGCCAGCTGGGTTTCGCCTACGACTGGGACCGCGAGATCGCCACCTGCGACCCGGACTACTATCGCTGGGAGCAGTGGTTCTTCACCCGCCTGTTCGAGAAGGGCCTGGCCTACAAGAAGAAGGCCGAGGTCAACTGGTGCGAGAACGACCAGACAGTGCTGGCCAACGAGCAGGTGGTGGACGGTTGCTGCTGGCGCTGCGACACCCCGGTACAGCGCCGCGAGATCGACCAGTGGTTCATCAAGATCACGGACTACGCCCAGCAGTTGCTGGACGACCTGGACCAGCTCGAGCAGTGGCCGGAGCAGGTGCGCACGATGCAGCGCAACTGGATCGGCCGCTCGGAGGGCGTGGAGCTGGACTTCGAATGCGAGGGCGAGGCGCTCACGGTCTACACGACGCGCCCGGACACCCTGATGGGCGCCACCTATGTGGCCATCGCCCCGCAGCACCCGCTGGCGAAGCGGGCGGCGCAGAACAATGCCGAGCTCGCCGAGTTCATCGAGACGCAGTCGCGGGTCAAGGTCGCCGAGGCGGACATGGCGACCATGGAAAAACTCGGTATGGCCACGGGCTTCTCCGCCCGTCACCCGCTGACCGGCGAGATGATCCCGGTGTGGGTCGCCAACTTCGTGCTGATGAGCTATGGCTCCGGCGCGGTGATGTCGGTGCCCGGCCACGACGAGCGCGACCACGCCTTCGCCAGCAAGTACGGCCTGCCCATCGTGCAGGTGCTGGACCGCGACGATGACGACTTCGTGTTCTCCAGCCACAACTGGCAGGACTGGTACGCCGACAAGCAGGGCGTGATCACGGTCAACTCCGGCGAATTCGACGGCCTGGACTTCCGCGGCGCCTTCGACGCCATCGCCGACAAGCTGGAATCCCAGGGCAAGGGCAAGCGCACGGTCAACTTCCGCCTGCGCGACTGGGGCGTCTCGCGCCAGCGCTACTGGGGCGCGCCGATTCCTATCATCAACTGCCACCACTGCGGCCCGGTCCCGGTACCCGCCGAAGACCTGCCGGTGGTACTGCCCACCGAGATCGCCTTCGAGGGCGTGGGTTCACCGATCAAGCATATGCCGGCCTTCTACGAGGTGGACTGCCCGACCTGCGGCCGCGAGGCCCGACGCGAAACCGACACCTTCGACACCTTCATGGAGTCCTCCTGGTACTACGCGCGCTACGCCTGCGCGCGCAACGAGGAAGTCATGCTCGACGCGGAAGCCGACTACTGGACCCCGGTGGACCAGTACGTGGGCGGCATCGAGCACGCCATCCTGCACCTGCTCTACGCGCGCTTCTACCACAAGCTGCTGCGCGACGAGGGCCTGGTCAGCTCCGACGAGCCGTTCACCCGCCTGCTCACCCAGGGCATGGTGCTCAAGGACGGCGCCAAGATGTCCAAGTCCAAGGGCAACACGGTGGACCCGCAGGAGCTGATCGACCGCTACGGCGCCGACACCGTGCGCCTGTTCTCGATGTTCGCGGCGCCGCCGGAGCAGTCCCTGGAGTGGTCTGATTCCGGCGTGGAAGGCGCCAACCGCTTCCTCAAGCGCCTGTGGAAGATGGCCGCCGGCCTGCTCGAGGGCGGCCCGGTTCCGGCCCTGGATACCGGCGCGCTGGACAGCCGGCAACAGGACGCCCGGCGCAAGATCCACGAGACCATCGCCAAGGTCAGCGACGACTACGGCCGGCGCCAGACCTTCAATACCGCGGTGGCGGCAGTGATGGAACTGTGCAACGAACTCGGCCGCCTGGACGACAGCGCCCAGGGCCGTGCGGTACTCGCCGAAGGGCTGCGCGCGGTGGTGCTGATGCTCGGCCCGATCACGCCCCACGTGTGCCACGCGCTGTGGCCGCTGCTCGGCGGTGAGGGCGATGTGCTCGGCGCGCCGTGGCCGGCGGTGGACGAGGCCGCCCTGGTGCGCGACAGCATCGAGATCGTGGTCCAGGTCAACGGCAAGCTGCGGGCGAAGATGGAAGTGGCCGCCGACGCCGACAAGGCGACCGTCGAGGCCGCAGCGCTGGCCCAGGACAACGTGCAACGTTTCCTCGAGGATGTCACGGTGCGCAAGGTGATTGTCGTGCCGGGCAAATTGGTTAACATAGTCGCGAACTAGCGCCGCCACTGAACCCCGGGACCCCCACCATGCCACGGCTTATCGCCCGCTTCTCGCTATTGACCTGTATCGCCCTGCTCGCCAGCTGCGGCTTCCAACTGCGCGGCACCGGCGGCGTGGCGGTCTCCGAGGAGTGGCGTTCGATGTACCTGGTCACCAGCAACCCGAACAGTGAATTCAGCCGCGAGATCAGGGCGCGTTTCGCCGCCAACGGCATCCAGTGGGCGGAGCAGGAAGAGGACGCCAACTACCAGGTGGTGCTGGGGCCGGAGCACTTCAACCAGCGCAACCTGTCGCTCAACTCCGAGGCCCGCGCCGCCGAATTCGAGCTGACCATGTCGGCGACGTTCTCGGTGCGCGACAAGCAGAACAAGCTGGTCATGCCGGACACCACCGCCAACGTGCTCAAGCAGATGGAAAACGACCCGCGCAACGTGGTCGGCAAGGCGGAGGAGATCCGCATCCTCAAGTCCGAGATGCGCGCCGAACTGGCCCAGCAGATCATGCGCCGCATCGCCTTCTTCGCCGCCGCCAGCCGGGACGGCTGATGCGCCTCTACCCGGAGAAACTCCCCGGGCAACTCAAACAGCAACTCCTGCCCGTCTACCTGGTCAGCGGCGACGAGCCCCTGCTGGTCCAGGAGTGCTGCGACGCGGTGCGCGCCGCCGCCCGCGCCGATGGCTGCAGCGAGCGCGAACTGATCGAGGCCGACGCCCCGGGCTTCAGCTGGGACGCCCTGGTCGGCAGCGCCGCCAGCATGTCCCTGTTCGGCGAGCGCAAGCTGGTCGAGTTGCGCATCCCCAGCGGCAAGCCCGGCGCCGAAGGCAGCAAGGCGCTGCTCGAGTACCTGGCGCTGGGCGCCGACAGCGGGGACATCCTGCTGGTGGTCGCCGGCAAGATCGACAAGCAGTCCACCAACAGCAAGTGGTACAAAGCCCTGGATACCGCCGGGGCCACCGTACAGGTATGGCCGGTGAAACCGGCGGAAATGCCGCGCTGGATGCAGCAGCGCCTGGCCGCCGCGGGCCTGGAGATCGACCGCGACGCCCTGGAGATGCTCTGCGACCGGGTCGAGGGCAATCTGCTGGCGGCGGTTCAGGAAGTGGAGAAACTCAAGCTGCTGGCCGGCGAGGGGCGTATTTCCGCGGCGACAGTGGCCGCCTCGGTGGCGCACAACGCGCGCTACAACCTGTTCGACATGGCCGACCAGGCCCTCGCCGGCAACGCCGCCGACAGCCTGAAAATGCTGCACGGCCTGCGCGGCGAGGGCACCGAGCCCAGCGTCGCCCTGTGGGCGCTGCTGCGCGAGATCCGCACCCTGCAGCAGGCCAGCACCGCCGTCGATGCCGGCCAGCGCCCGCAGCAGGCGCTCACCGCCCTGCGCGTGTGGAACAACCGCATGGGTTTGATGCAGGGTGCGCTGGGGCGCCACAGCCGCGCCTCGCTGGGCCGCTTGCTGGAGAGCGCCGCGACAGTGGACGGCAGCATCAAGGGCTTCGCCGCCGGTAACCCCTGGGACAATCTCGACCGCCTGGTCCTGGCACTGGCCGGCCGCGGCTGAGTCCGCCCCCGGCGGGCGCTATTTCGGCGCTTCCGGTTTGGCGTACACCTGCACGAAGCGGTCCGTTCGACCGCGAATCGCGGGGTCGAACACGTTCAGGCTGTGGTCGTCCCCGGGGTTGCGCAACACTTCCGTCCCCCCCACGTAAACCAGCCCCGTCGCCTCGATATCGCGCCGCGCCGTCGCCGCCTCGATACGGTGCAGGGAGTGGGCGACCGTGGCCCCGGCTCCCGCCGCCGCCTGGTGATCGACGATCAGGAAGCGGCCGCCGGGCTTGAGCGCGCGCACGATCTGCCCCATGAAGTCCGCCCGATCGATGGCCGGCCAGTTCTCCTCCGAGAAGTACAGGTCGTGGTAGGACATGATGATCAGCGCCGCATCCAGGCGGTTCTCGCCCAGGCCGAGGTCCGCCGGCTCGCGGTCGTGGCGCACCACGTTCGGCACCTCGCGCCCGTCAAAGCGCCGCTGCAGGCCCGCGGCGGCGTATTGCAGGTAGGCCTGGTTGTTGTGCAGCAGGACTTCGCCGCCGGGAGCGACGACCCGCCCCAGCAACTCGCTGTAATAGCCGGCGCCGCCGAAGATGTCCGCCACCCGGTCGCCGGGGCCGATGTCGAGCAGGTCGATGATCACCGCCGGTTGCTCGCGCGCGTCGCGCTCCAGGTCCTGCTGCAGCCGCCCGGGGCTGTGGATGGCCTCCTCCGCGGTGCCCGCCGCACAGGGCAGGGCCGGCGCCAGGGCCGCCAGCGCCAGGGCGGTTGCTGCCAGGCTTTTTGTCAGGTGGGTTGTCGGTCTTCTCGCCATATCAGTCACTTGAGTTCTCAGCATGGGTTTCTCCTCGCCGCCCGCTGCAATCGAGTCTGGATCAGCGTAGGGCTGTGCGCAAGGCAGGAGCCCGGATACCACCTGTCGCCTTATCAGGCGGGTCGCGACCACACGTCCGGCGCCCCTCTTGCCTTGCGCTCGCTTCCGGACTACTGTATATCCATACACTGTTCAGATATACAGATCGAAACACAGCGAACACAGACGAGGTGAGCCATGAACGAGGCACTGCAACAGATCATCAACCGCCGTGACACCTGGCGCGGCGACCTCCCCGGCCTCGCCGCCAACGGCGAGCGCCACTGGCACGAGGACACCCTGCCCACCGGCTACAGCACCCTGGATGCCCAGTTACAGCACGGCGGCTGGCCCCTGGGCAGCTCTATCGAGCTGCTCAGCGATGGCTGCGGCCTGGGCTCCATGGGCCTGTTCCTGCCGGCCATGGAAAAACTCAGCGCCGAGGGCCGCTGGCAGGTATTCATCGCCCCGCCGTTCACCCCCTACGCTCCCCTGCTGCGCGCCCGCGGCATCGACACCGGGCAGGTCCTGCTGGTGCACCCGAAGAACCGCGAGGACCTGCTCTGGGCCACCGAACAGGCCCTGCGCAGCAGCACCTGCAGCGCCGTATTCAGCTGGCTGGGGGCCGGCGACTACCGCTACGCCGAACTGCGCAAGCTGCAACTGGCCGCCGCCAGCGGCGACAGCCTGGGCGTGCTGTTCCGCGCCAGCGATGCCGCCGCCAACCACGCCCCCGCCGGCCTGCGCCTGCAGATGCGCGCCTATCGCCAGGTGCACATCCTCAAGCAGCGCGGCGGCAACCAGCACCTGGACGTGAGCCTGCCCGCCGATGAGGACATCCCGGACCAGCCGCAACTGTGGGAACTGCCCGCCGGCCCGGCCCGGAGCCCGCAGGTGCAGCCGGCATTCTCCTTCGCCTGAGGCGGGAACAAAGGGACTGCCCGTGCCCCCGTGTCGCGCGCTCTGCTAGAATGCCGTCGGCCATTCATCGAGCGGACACGGGAGCACACACATGCAGGATCTTCCCCATCACTACAGCGTCAGCGCCGAGGCGGAAAGCGAAGGCAACATCTGCCTGAAGGGCGAGAACCTGCCGCAGCTGATCTCCGCGGGCCCGGCCGAATTCGGCGGCCCCGGCGACCAGTGGTCCCCGGAGCACCTGCTGGTGGCCTCGGTCGCCGACTGCTTTATCCTCACCTTCCGCGCCATAGCCCGGGCTTCCCGGCTGGAGTGGACCTCGCTGGAGGCCAGTGCCGAGGGCGTGCTCGACAAGGTCGGGCGCGGCATGGAATTCACCGCTTTCACCGTGCGCGCCAGCCTGGCGCTGCCGGCGGGCGGGGATGTCGACAAGGCGCGGAAAATGCTCGAGAAATCCGAGGCCAACTGCCTGGTGACCAACTCCATGAAGGCGCCCTGCCACCTGGAGGCCGAGATCACCACCGCCGACTGAAACGCTCCCGGCGGCTACGGCAATGGACGAATGGCTCACAGAATACGGCGTCACCCTCGGCGTCGGCGCCCTGATCCTGTTCATGGTGTTTATCGTCTGGGATCTCGCCCATTCGAGCAAAGCCGGAAAATTCGGTACCATGATCCTGTTCATCGCCCTGGCGATGGGTATATTCGGCTTTCTCATCAAGCTGGTGATCACCTACCTGCTGGAACACGCTGGAGGTATCCAATGACAACAATAAGACTGGTCGTCGGCGATATTACCGGAGCCCCGGTAGACGCCATTATCAACGCCGCCAACGAGGTCATGCTCGGCGGTGGCGGCGTGGACGGTGCCATCCACCGCGCCGCGGGTCCGGAACTGCTCGCCGCCTGCCGCTCGGTACCCGAGGTGGGCGGCGTGCGCTGTCCCACCGGCGAGGCACGTATCACCCCCGCGGGCCGGCTGCCGGCGCGCTACGTGATCCACACCGTGGGGCCGCGCTACCGCCAGGACACCGCCCCGGCCTCCCTGCTCGCCGCCGCCTACCGCAACAGCCTGCGCCTGGCCCAGCAGCACGGCTGCCACTCGGTCGCCGCGCCGGCGGTGTCCTGCGGGGTCTACGGGTACCCGCTGGACGAGGCCGCGCGCATCGCGCGGGACACCTGCATGGCGGCGGAATTCGAGGACCTGGACCTCACCTTCTACCTGTTCGACCAACAGGTGTTCGACACCTGGGACGCGGTGTTCCAGCTGCGCGCCTGAGGCCGTCACCGGTCGCCTGCGCACGCAACAGCGGCGCGGGCGTCCACGCGCCAACACCACTGTCGAGAAGGCCCGATACCCGGCCCAGAGTGTTGCCACACTGACACCGGCCGGGACGATGCCGCTCGTTGCTGCACCGGTGTCCCTGCCCCAACCCCTACCCCGACGCCTGCAGACACCCGTCGCACTGGACAAGCTATCGCCTCCGCCCTGATACTGTATATATGTACAGTATAATGGGCCAGATATCCCCCGCGAATCCGCACCCGGCGCAGGCCGCCGCGTGAAACTGTGGCTGTGCCTGCGCTTCGAGCGCCTGCCGCTGGAGAGCCTGGACCGCGCCGGGACCGGGCTGGTCGTGGTGCTCGAGCGACAGCGGGTGCTGTGCGCCAACGACCGCGCCGCCGAGCTGGGTATCCGCCCCGGTATGGGCGTGGCGACGGTGCGCGCCCTGGCCGCGGAGGAACCCTGCCAGTTGCTGGAGCGGGACCGCGAGGCCGAGGCGCGCACGCTGCAGCGCCTGTGCTGCTGGGCCTACGGCGTTACGCCGACCCTGTTCAGCTACCGCGAGGACTGCCTGCAACTGGAAGTCGGCGGCTGCCTGGCCCTGTTCCGCGGGCTGGACCCGCTGCTGAGGGAGGTCGCCAGCGGCCTCACCGGGCGCGGCTTCGAGGCGCGTATGGGGCTCGCCCCCACCCCCGCCGCCGCCTGGCTGCTGTCCCACGCCGACAGCGGGGCGGCACTGGACTGCGGCGCCGCCCTGGAGGAGCGCCTGGCTCCCCTGCCACTGGCCCTGCTGGCGGATTTCAGCGACACGGTGGACGCCCTGCGGCGGGCCGGGCTGCATTGCTTCGGCGACATCCTGGCGCTGCCGCCGACCGCCCTGGCGCGGCGCTGCGGGGCCGCCTTCCGCGACTTCCTGCAGCGCGCCCTGGGCCGGCACGAGGAGCCCTCTGCGGATTTCCAGCCGCCGCCGACCTTCAGCGACGAGTACTGGTTCGGCTACGAGGTGCGCGCCAACGAGGAGCTGTACCCGGCGCTGCAGATGCTGCTGCAGTCACTGTGCGGCTTCCTGCGCAACACGCAGTTGCAGACCGGGGAGATCCACTGGCAACTGGTGGGCATGGACCACAGCCTGCGCGAGGTGACCGTGCGCAGCTCCAGCCGCCACAGCGACTGGCAGAACTGGTACCAGCTGACCCGCGTGCGCTTCGAGCGCCTGGCGCTGGCCAGTTCGGTAGAGGGCGTCGCCCTGGCCTGCCGCGAACTGGTCAGCGGCGAGTTGGAGAACATCGACCTGTTCGCCCCGCGCAAGCAGCGCGAACCCCTGGCCGGCCTGCTCGACCGCCTGCGCAACCGCCTCGGCCTGCAGGCGGTACTGGCCATCGGCTGCCGCGACGAACACCTGCCGGAGCTGGCCCTGTACACCGGTTACGACCGCCCCGCCGGCAGCCCTGCCGGCGCCGTGGCGGGCGAAGCCCAGCGCCCGTTCTGGCTGATGCCCGAGCCGCAGCCGCTGGGCGAGCGCAACGGGCAGCTGCGGTGGCAGGGCCGGCTCGATCTGGTTTACGGCCCGGAGCGTATCGAGGACAACTGGTGGCGCGAACCGGCCTGCCGCGACTACTACATCGCGCGCGGCCAGGCCGGCCAGTATTACTGGGTGTTCCGCGACCGCCGCGCCCGCCGCTGGTTCATCCATGGTATCTTTGCCTGAACCCGCAAGCGGCAGGGACCGGGCATATCACCAGACAGTTAGAATGCCCTTTCTAACGCGATACGCGATAATTTGCCCTGTACGCACAGGCCGGATGGTACGGCGATGGAATTGAAAAAACTGCTGGTGGTGCACGACCCCACCCGTGAAGAGCAGCCGGCCCTGGAGCTGGCCGCCGGTATCAGCGTCGACACCGGCGCCAGCCTGCACCTGTTCGGCTGCATCCACGAAGATGTCTCCGGCGCCGACTACGAGACCGACGCGGTCAAGCAACTGCTCGGCGAGCACAAGGCAAAACTGGACGCCCTGCTGGCCCCGCTGGCCGAACGCGGCATCAGCACCAGTTCCGAGGTCGACTGGGACAACGACTGGCACCACGCCATCGTGCGCGCCGCCGCCCGCGACCTCGCCGACATGGTATTCAAGGCCTCCTTCAAGCGCCCCGAGCGGCGCGTGCTGAAATCCACCGGTGACTCCATCCTGCTGCGCGAGTGCCTGTGCCCGGTGCTGCTGATCAAGAACGGCGAGCGCCCGGCGCAGCCGAAGATCCTCGCCGCCATCGACATCCAGGCCAAGGCGCCACCCTACGAAAAGCTCAACCAGCATGTGATCGGCTTCAGCCGCCGCGCGGTGGAGAGCGCCCAGGCCGAGGTCCACGTGGTCAACGCCTTCCAGGATTTCCGCTTCGTCCCCGACCGCCAGCAGATCGTGGAACTGGCCGGGGTAAACAGCGATCACGTGCACATCATGTCCGGCGCGCCGGAAAAAGTGATCGTCGACATCGCCAAGAAAATCGACGCCGGCCTGGTGGTGGTGGGCAACTCGCACCGCTCCGGCCTGGCCGCCCTGCTGCACGGCAATACCGCGGAGAAAATTCTCGACAAGTTGACCTGCAACGTACTCGCCATACCCTGACCGGGCAATCACCGTTGCCCGGCCCCCTCCCCCGTGCTCGAATGAACGACCCGCCGCGGCCGGTATACCGATAACAGGAACACTCCATGACACAGCAACACTGGGTCCGCGGCGACGACTCGGGACTGGATATCCCGGCCACCGCACAGGCCCTGCGCGAGGGCGGCGTCGCCTTTCTCGACCGCGCCTTTCGCGCCAGCGGTGCGCTGCCGGCAGACAACCGCGTTGCCGCCATCACCCAGGCCGAGGACTGCTTCGGCGGCGGCACCGGCAGCAAGCTGCTGCTCGCCGTGCAGTATGAAAAACCGCAGGCGGACCTGCCGGAACAGCTGTTCGTGAAGTTCTCGCGCAACTTCGACGACCCCCTGCGCGATCGCTCCCGGCACATGATGCGCTCGGAGATCCGCTTCGCCGCGCTGACCCGCACCCCGGGCTTTCCCATCCGCGTGGCCCAGTGCCTGTTTGCGGACTTCAACGCGGAGACCGGCAGCGGCCTGCTGATCACCGAGCGCGTGACCTACGGTGCGCAGGGCAACGAGCCGCACTACCTGAAGTGCCTGGACTACGAACTGCCGCAGCCGCTGGAGCACTACCGGGCCATCATGCGCGCCCTGGCGCGGCTGTCCGGCACGCACAAGGCCGGACAACTGCACCCGAGTTTCTACCAGCGCTTCCCCTACGATCTGGAAAAAAGCATCGCCAGCGAACAGATGCGCTACGACGCCGACCAGGTGATGCGCCGGGTCGGGCGCACCTGCGAGTTCCTCGCCCGCTACCCGCAGCTGTTCCCGGAAAACCTGCGCGACCCGGCCTTTGCCGGGCGCTTCGCCGCGGATGTGCCCGGTTTCTACGCCCGCGAGCAGGATATCCGCCGCCTGTACTTCAGCGAGGACGACTTCATCGCCCTGTGTCACTGGAACGGCAACATCGACAACGCCTGGTTCTGGAGCGGCGCCGACGGACAGCTGGAGTGCGGCCTGCTCGACTGGGGCCAGGTCGGCCAGATGAGCGTGGCGCAATCCATCTACGGCGCCTTCAGCGGCGCCGAGCCGGAACTGTGGGACGCGCACCTGGACGACATCGTCGCCACCTTCGCGGACGAGTTCGCGCGCTGTGGCGGGCCGCAGCTGGACACGGAAAAACTGCGCGACCACATGCTGCTGGTCACCGGCTGGATGGGCGTCGCCTTCCTGCTCGACTACCCCACCCTGCTCGAGCGGCGGGTGCCGGACCTGGCGGATGTGCCCGACTACCGCGACCCGCGCATCCGCGACGACGAGGACGCCCGCGTGCCGCTGCACATGCTCACCATGTTCCTCAACCAGTGGCAGCGCCGGGATATCGGTGCGCTGGCGCGGCGCCTGCTGGATACGCCGCAGTAGGCGCCGAGGGGCGACTCGCAGCGGGCACAACCGGGTAGGGAGACTCGCGGCTCACCGGCGCTGGCCCGTTTGGTCAGCGACATCGGCGGGATTGGCAATTGTCCGCCCGCGCAAATGGGCTAGCATTCACCCGGCATAAGTATCACTGCGGCCAGGCCGCCGGGGGTCCGAGCATGGCAACCCATGTGCACTACACGCTGCGCGAGAACACCGCGCTGATTCGCATCGACAACCCGCCGGTCAACGGCCTGGGCCAGGCGGTGCGCGCCGGCCTGCAGGCGGCCTTCCGCCAGGCCGCCGCCGACCCGGCGGTGGAAACCATCGTACTCGCCTCCGCCACCGGCAGTTTCAGCGCCGGCGCCGACATCACCGAGTTCGCCAGCGGCGGTTTCGACGCCGAGCCGGAGCTGCCGGGCCTGCTCACCGAGATCGAGGAGAGCGACAAACTGGTGGTGGCCGCCATCGACGGCGTCGCCCTGGGCGGCGGCCTGGAGCTGGCACTGGCCGCGGACTACCGCATCGCCGCCCCCGGCGCGCGGGTCGGCCTGCCCGAGGTGCAACTGGGGCTGATCCCCGGCGCCGGCGGCACCCAGCGCCTGCCGCGCCTGACCGGTGCCGAGGCTGCGCTGGACATGATCACCTCCGGCAAACCCATCGATGCCGAGCGCGGACTGGCCCTGGGCTGCGTCGACCGCCTGTGCGGCGCCGAGGAGCCCCTGCTGGACGCTGCCATCGCCTACGCGCGCGACCTGCACCGTCACCAGGCGCCGCTGCGCTCCTGCGCACAAATGTCGGTGGACATGCAGTCACTGCCGGAAGATTTCTTCGCCGCGACGCGCAGCCGCATCGCCGCCCGCCAGCGCGGCTTCCTCGCCCCGCTGGCCTGCGTGGATGCAGTGGAAGCCGCCTGTACCCTGCCCCTGGACCAGGGCCTGGCGCGCGAGCGCGAGCTGTTCGCCCGGTGCCTGGCCAGCCCCCAGGCCCGCGCCCAGCAACACCTGTTCTTCGCCGAGCGCGCCGCGGCGCGGGTGCCCGGTGTGCCGCGCGACACCGCCGCGCGCGAGGTGCGCAAGGTTGCGGTGATCGGCGCCGGCACCATGGGCGGCGGTATCGCCATGAACTTCCTCAATGGCGGTATTCCCACCGTGCTGCTGGACCTGGGGGAAGAGTCGCTGCAGCGCGGCGTGGAGATCATCGGCAAGAACTACGCGATCAGCGCCAGCAAGGGGCGCATCAGCGATGTGGATGTGCGTGCGCGGCTGGCACTGCTGCAGCCGACTACCGACTACGCCGACCTCGCCGATGCGGACCTGGTGATCGAGGCGGTGTTCGAGCGCATGGACATCAAGCAGGCCGTGTTCAGGCAACTGGACGCCGTGTGCAAGCCCGGCGCGATCCTCGCCAGCAACACCTCCACCCTGGACGTGGACGCCATCGCCGCGGCCACCGCGCGCCCGGGAGATGTTATCGGCATGCACTTCTTCAGCCCGGCCAACGTGATGCGCCTGCTGGAAGTGGTGCGCGGCCGCGACAGCGCCGCCGACGCCATCGTCACCGCACAGAAGATCGCCCGGCGTATCGGCAAGCTGCCAGTGGTGGTCGGCGTGTGCTTCGGCTTCGTCGGCAACCGCATGCTCGAACCCTATGGTCGCGAGGCCATGCGCCTGGTGCTGGAGGGCGCCAGCCCGGCACAGGTGGACGGTGTGCTCACCGGGTTCGGCCTGGCCATGGGCCTGTGCGCGATGAGCGACCTGGCCGGCATCGACGTCGGCTACCTGACCCGCGAGGGCAACCGCGCCGCCATCGCCCACGATCCCGGTTACGCCATCGTCGCCGACCGCCTGTACCAGGCCGGCCACTACGGCCAGAAAACCGGCTGCGGCTTTTATCGCTACGAAGGCCGCGAGCGCTCGGAGAATCCCGAGGTCGAGAACATCGCCGTGGCCGCGGCGACAGCCCTGGGTATCGCACGCCGGGAAATTTCCGACGAGGAAATCCTCGAGCGCTGCCTGTACCCGCTGATCAACGAGGGTGCGCAGATCCTCGACGAGGGCATCGCCGCCCGCGCCAGCGACTGCGACCTGGTCTACGTCAACGGCTACGGCTTTCCCGCCTGGCGCGGCGGCCCCATGCAGTGGGCCGACGAGATCGGGCTGGACAAGGTGCTGGCCGGGATGCAACGGTACCGTGAACAACTGGGCGAGTACGGCGAGACCTGGTTCCGCCCCGCCCCGCTTCTGCAACGCCTGGCGCAAGCCGGCGAGCGCTTCGCTGATTTCGACGCGCGCAACGCCTGACCCCTGGAGTCGACCATGCCCGAATACAAAGCCCCGCTGCGCGACATGCGCTTCGCCATGTACGAAGTCCTCGACTTCGGCAGCCACTACGCGCAACTGCCCGGCGCCGAGGACGCCACCGAGGACACGGTGCAGGCGATCCTCGAGGAATCCGCCAAGTTCGCCGAGCAGGTGCTGAGCCCGATCAACGCCGAGGGCGACCGCGTCGGCTGCACCTGGGAGGACGGCAGGGTGAGCGTGCCGCCGGTATTCAAGGACGCCTACCGGCAGTTCGTCGACAACGGATGGGCCGGCCTGTCGCAGCCCGCCGAATGGGGCGGCCAGGGCCTTCCGGCGTCGCTGGGCGCGGTGTTCTACGAGATGCTGGGCAGCGCCAACCACGCCTGGAGCATGTACCCGACCCTGACCTGGGGCGCGATCAAGACCGTCAGCGCCCACGCCCCGCGCGAACTGCAGGAGCGCTTCCTGCCGCCGATGGTGTCCGGCGAGTGGTCCGGCACCATGTGCCTGACCGAGCCCCATTGCGGCTCCGACCTCGGCCTGTTGCGCACCCGCGCGCAGGACAACGGCGACGGCACCTGGGCGATCTCCGGCAGCAAGATGTTCATCTCCGCCGGCGACCACGACCTCACCGACAACATCGTGCACATCGTGCTGGCGCGGCTGCCGGACGCCCCCGAGGGGGTCAAGGGCATCTCGCTGTTCATCGTGCCCAAGTTCTGGGTGGAGGACGACGGCAGCGTCGGCGCCGCCAACGGCGTGAGCTGCGGCTCCATCGAGCACAAGATGGGCATCCACGGCAACGCCACCGCGGTGCTCAACTTCGACGCCGCCCGCGGCTACCTGATCAGCCCGCCGCACAAGGGCATGAGCGCCATGTTCACCTTCATCAACGAGTCCCGCCTGGGCGTGGCGCAACAGGGCCAGGGTCACACCGAGGCGTCTTTCCAGGGCGCCCTGCGCTACGCCCGCGAGCGCCTGCAGATGCGCGCGCCGAAACGCGTGCTGCCCGAGCAGCCGGCGGACCCGATCATCGCCCACCCCGACGTGCGCCGCATGCTGCTCACGCAGAAAGCGCTGGCCGAGGGCGGCCGCCTGCTCAACTACCACTGCGCCAAGCTGGTGGATATCGCCCACCACAGCCCGGATACCGGCGCGCGCCACCGCGCGGAAGTGGAACTGGCCCTGCTCACCCCCATCGCCAAGGGCTGTCTCACCGAGTTCTCGCTGGAGGCCACCTCCAACGGCATCCAGGTGCTCGGCGGCCACGGATTCATCAGCGAGTGGGGGATGGAGCAGGAGTACCGCGACACGCGCATCACCGCGATCTACGAGGGCACCAACGGCATCCAGGCGCTGGACCTGCTTGGGCGCAAAATCCTGCCGGACCCGGGCGTGATGCTGCCCTTCGCGGAGCGCGTGCGCGCCTTCTGCGCCGGCGAGCTGCCGGCGGCGGCCGCACCGCTGGCGGCGAGCCTCGGCGAACAACTGGACCTGTGGCTGGCACTGACCGACGAACTGCGCGCCGGCGCAGCGGCGGACCCGGATTCCGTGGGCGCCGCCGCCTACGACTACCTGATGCTGGCGGGCTACACCACCCTCGCCTACTTCTGGGCGGCGAGCGCCGCGGCCGCGGCTCGTGCCCTGGAAGCGGGTAGCGACGAGGGTTTCTACCGCGCCAAGCTGGCCACCGCGCGCTTCTACTTCGAGCGCATGCTGCCGCGCAACCACTGCCTGGCGCAGACCATCCGCAGTGGGGCGGGCAACCTCATGGACGTGGAAGAAGCGTTTCTAGGCTGAACTGGCTCGGCTGAACCGGGCAGTCCACCTCAGGGCCGGTTGCGGCCCAGGCGGTCGTGGCTGCTTACCCACTCCTCGGACACCACCGCCGCGCCCAACGAGATCTCGCCGCACAGCACCGTGGCGGCGATGATCTCCGCCAGCTTCCTCGCCTTGCCGTCGCCGTAGCAGCCCAGCGCCTGCAGGCATTCCTTCTGCGTGGCGAGGCCAGTCCCGCCGCCGTAGGTGGCGACGATCAGCGAGGGCAGGGTCACCGAGTAGTAATAATCGCCGTCGGGCGTCACCTCGACGTAGTTGAGGCTGGCGTGGGACTCCGCCACATTGGCCTCGTCCTGCCCGGTGGCGATGAACACCGCGGCAATGCCGTTGGCCGGGTGCACGCCGTTGTGCACGGCGCCGGCCATCAGGCCGCCCAGTTGCGAGGTCTGGCGCGCGGCGAACATCTGCTCCGGGGTCGCGCGCAGGCGCTCCTCGACCAGCGCGCGCGGCAGGGTGACCTCGGCGATCACCCGCTTGCCGCGGCTGTGCAGGGTGTTCATCTGTGAGTGCTTCTTGTCCGTGTCGATATTGCCCGAGAGCAGGTAGCGCACGAGATTGCCCGTGTAGTTCTGCAGTATCCACTGGCAGGCGGCGTAGGTGGCCTTGCCCGCCATGTTCTGCCCGGCGGCGTCGCCGGTGGTGTAGTTGAAGCGCAGGTAGAGCATGCGGCTGGCGTGGTACTGCTCGATGTTGCGCAGGCGTCCGCTACGCGTGGTGGTCTGCGCCGCGGCGCGGATACCCTCGAGGTTGTCCGCCACCCAGGTGCCGAAGTCCCGCGCATCGCGGGCGTTGGCGAAGATGAACACCGGGGAGCGCTGCATGGCGTCGTCCACCACCGTGGTGGTGATGCCGCCGGCGGCGCGGGTGATGCTCATGCCGCGGCTGTAGCTGGCCACCAGGGTGCCCTCGGTGGTCGCCATGGGCACGTAGAAATCGCCCTGGGCGTGTTCGCCGTTGACCAGCAGCGGGCCGGCGAAACCGACCGGCATCTGCACCACGCCGGTGAAGTTCTCGATATTGCCGGGCAGGATGCCCGGGTCGAAGGAGTACTGCCCGGTGTGCTCCAGGCTGGCGCCGGTGAACTCCTCGACGAAGCGGCGACGCTCTGCCGCTGCCTCCCGGGTATAGTCGTTGTCCGCGGAACGCGGGATTTTTTTACCACTCACAGTCGTGCCCCCTGGTTATCGTTATGTCCTGGCCGCCGGACGGCCGTCTGTCAGTCACCCACCCGCAGCCGTTCCAGGCCCTCGCGCAGGCGGCCCTCGATGGGCGTGGGCCGCTCGTTGTCGCGGTCGACGAACACGTGGGTGAAGGTGCCATGCGCGCTGGCCTGCTGGCTGCCCGCGTGAAAGATCGCAATGCCGTACTGCACCGACGAAGTGCCGATACGGTTGACGCGCAAGCCCCCTTCCAGGTGCTGCGGAAAGGCCAGCGCGCTCTTGTAGTGGCACTCGGAATGCACCACGTAGCCGACGCTGCCGCCACCGTGGATATCCAGCCCGCACTCGCGGATGAGGAAGGTGTTGGCGACGGTGTCGAAGTAGGAGTAGTAGGTGACGTTGTTGATATGCCCGTAGACATCGTTGTCCATCCAGCGCGTGTTCAGCGCCAGGTACCAGCGGTAGTTTTCGCGCAGGCCCGGATCGGGCAGTGAATTTTCGGTCATGGCGGAACGGCTCCCTCGCGCGGTGGATGACGTGGCGGCGGGCTTCACCCTAGTGGTACGCGGCGCGGTAGATGGCGAGGGCGTCGGACTCGGCTACCGTGCGCGGGTTGTTGACCAGCAGGCGCTGCTGCTGCATCGCCTCGGCCGCCAGCAGCGGCAGGTCCGCCGCCGGCACCCCGGCGGCGGACAGCGTGGCCGGCAGGCCGAGGTCGGCGATCAGCGCGCGGAAGTAGGCCTCGAGTTGCGCGGCGCGGCCCTGTTCCGTCGCGGCGAGGTCCTGTTCAGGCACCAGTATTGCCGCGAGCTCGGCGTAGTCTGTTTGTGCCGCGGCGCTGTTGAAGCGCAACACCTCGGGCAGCACCAGCGAATTACTCAGCCCGTGCGGAATATGGTACTGGCCGCCCAGGGGATAGGCCAGCGCGTGCACCGCCGCCACCGGCGCATTGGCGAAGGCCTGCCCGGCGAGGCAGGCGCCGAGCAGCATGGCCTGGCGCGCGGCGAGGTCGGCGCCGTTCGCCACCGCGGTGCGGATACTGCCGCCGAGCAGGCGCAGGGCCTCGCGCGCCAGCAGGTCGCTGTAGGGATTCTTGCGCAGCGCGCTGGTGTAGGCCTCCACCGCGTGCACCATGGCGTCGACACCGGTCATCGCAGTGATCGCCGGCGGCAGGCCGAGGGTGAGTTCGGCGTCGAGCAGGGCGACGTCCGGGTACAGGTGGCTGGAGACCACGCCGGTCTTGGTCGTCTCGCCGGTGGTGACGATGGCCACGGCGGTGACTTCCGAGCCGGTGCCCGCCGTGGTCGGCACCAGCACCAGCGGCAGGCGCGGACCGCTGGCGACCTCCACCCCGTACACCTCGGCGAGCGCCTGGCCGGAGCCGGCCAGCAGGGCGACCAGCTTGGCGGTGTCCAGCGAACTGCCGCCGCCGACCCCGACCACGCCATCGACCTGCGCCGCCGTAGCGCTCTCCAGCGCCGCAAGCACCGTGGCCTCGGGTGGGTCGGCGACGACCCCGGCGAAAACTGCCGCGTGCATGCCGGCCTCGCGCAACAACCCGGCCACGCGATCCAGCAGGCCGAGATCGGCAATGCCGCGGTCGCTGACCAGCAGCGGGCGGCGGATTCCCGCGCTTGCACAGATTTCCGCAATACGCTGCAGCCCGCCGCTCTCGCAGACAATGGATTTGCTGGTAGTGAAAGTGAAATTCTGCATTCGCCGGTGGACCCGCGCCTGTTATCCCACCGGATTCTAGACCAGCATGCGTCCGGCACAATGGCGATTCCCGCCAATCACACTGACGATTAAGCTCCCGCCAGTCCTGCCTAGGGCAGTTGCAGCGGTGTGCGCGCGCCCTGGTCCGCGGCGCGATACTGGCCCGGGGTGATGCCCGTCCACTTCTTGAAGGCGCGGAAGAATACGCTGACCTCATCGAAGCCCAGGCGCTCGGCGATCTCGCGGTTGCTGATGCCGGAGCAGGCCAGGTAGTGCAGCGCCGCCTCCATGCGGCACTCGTCCTTGAGACGCTGGAAGGAGCTGCCCTCCATCTGCAAATGGCGGCGCAGGGTGGTCACGGACATGTTGAGCCGCTGCGCGATCTGGTCCGCGCACAGCGTGGTATCGCCGAGGTTCTGGTTGAGCAGCGCCTTGACCCGCGCCTGGGTGGACTGGCTGCGCTCGACGTTGATGACCAGGCCATAGGGCGCCGTGCGCAGGAACTCCTCCATGCTCTCCTCGTTCTGCACCACCGGGAAGTCCAGGTAGCTGGCGGGAAACTCGAGGCCGTTGAAGGGCGCGTCGAAGACCAGTTCGCCGCAGGTGAACTGGGCCATCTCCCAGTGCTGTTCCGGGCGCGGAAAGGTGAACACGCTGCGGTTGGTTTTCAGCTCGCTGCCGATCAGCCAGCTCCAGTGGCGCTGCCAGGCGGCCAGCGTGGTGCGGATCACCGCCGGCGAGGCGCTGCGCACGGCGGCCTCGAATTCGCTCTCGCGATCGCGCTTGAGCGGTGCGAGCTGTACCCGGGCGGTGTCACCCTCCTCCTGCAGCAGCACGCTGATCTGGAAGCCGCGGCACACCCGGCCGAAATCCCAGGCCCGCTGCAGCGCCTGGCGCAGGTCCCGCGAGTGCACCATGAGCAGGGACAGCAGGCGGAACGAACCCGGCGGGATGCGCCCGCCGCTGAGCATGCCGAACCACTCGTCGGACATCACGGCCATGGCGTGGCGGTACAGCTCGCCGTAGCGCGAGGCGGAAAAATAGCGCTGCCCGTCGATCTCGTCGCGGTCGATGCCGGCATCGCGCAGCAGCCGCCCGGTGTCGTAGCCGCGCTCGGCGACCATTGCCAGCAGGGTGGAAAGATAACTGGTGGGTATGGTGATTTCTTCGCTGGTCATCCGCCGTGTGCTTCCGACTGGCCCTGTTTTTATTGTTGCCGCGCGCAACCAATTGCAAGCTCAGCGCGACCCTGAGGGGGAATGATGCACCGCCCGCGCGCCGAAGTACATGGCGTAAAAACACGGCGCTTTTGGTAAGTCAGTATGGCGGGAATTGTTATTTTACGCCTTTTACCTTTGGGCTACGCTGCCAGCCAGCTCGGGTTCCAGATGCACCGCAATGCGTGTAACTGCCCGTGACTGCACCAACAAAATCATGTCATTCCCGGCGAATAATAATAGGGGGAAGCAGCGATGCGACCGATCAAGCAGCAAGCGGTATCAGGCCCGGCGCGGGCATTCCACGGGCGCCTTGCGCTGGCACTGGCGGTGAGCCTGGCCGCCGGGCACGCGGGGGTCGCAGTGGCCCAGGGCGCCCGGCCGGGGGTCAACCAGGTCCTCCTCGAAGAAGTCATTGTCACTGCGCGCAAGCGCGAGGAAAGCGTGCAGGCGGTGCCCCTGTCGGTCTCCGCCTACAGCGGCGACCAGCTCGACGCGCTCAAGGTCCGCGACCTGCAGAGCCTGTCGGTGGGCATGCCCAACGTCGCCCTGGATGACGCCGCCACCGCGCGCGGCTACGCCAACTTCGCCATTCGCGGCCTGGGTATCAATAGCTCGATCGTCTCCATCGACCCGACCGTCGGCGTCTTCGTCGACGGCGTCTACCTCGGCCTGCCCGCGGGCACCGTGTTCGACGTGTTCGACCTGGAGCGCATCGAAGTGCTGCGCGGCCCCCAGGGCACCCTGTTCGGCCGCAACGTGACCGGCGGCGCGGTACTGATCAGCACGCGCAAGCCCGGCGAGGAACTGGAGGCGAGCGTGCGCGCTGCGATCGACGGCGGCGACCAGGGCGGGCTGAACAAGTACCTGATGGGCACCATCGGCGGTCCCATCACCGACACCCTGGGCGGCAAGTTCACCGCCTACTACAACGATGACGACGGCTGGTTCGAGAACGAGTTCACCGGCGACGACTTCGGCGCGGTGGAGCAGACCATGTTCCGCGGCGTCGGCGTGTGGTCGCCGGGCGAGCGCACCGAATTGATCCTGCGCTGGGAGCACGCGGAGAACGACAGCGACGGCCCCGCCAGCCAGAACCACGTCAACGGCTCCGGCGTGCCCGGCGCCTTCGCCACCTTCGACCGCGACAGCCACGACCTGTCCATCGACGAAGAGGGCTACTACAACACCGAAACCGATTTCGTCACCCTGGAATTCAACCAGGATGTCGCCTTCGGCGACGGCACCATCACCAACATCTTCGGCTGGCGCAACTACGAGGCCGAGAGCCGCGGCGATATCGACTCGCAACCGGTGTGGCTGTTCCACTCCGGCACCTGGACCGAAGCCGAGCAGTTCAGCAACGAACTGCGCTACTCCGGCACCTTCGCCGACCGCGCCGCGGTGACCACCGGCCTGTACTATTTCACCAACGACATCGACTACCACGAGCGCCGCGAACTGCTGGGCATCGCCACCGGCGGCATTGCCCCGGCGGCAATCTTTGACGGCGGCGGCTACTACAGCGTCGACACCTATGCCGCCTTCGGCGCCCTGGACTACAACCTCACCGATTCACTGATTCTCAACCTCGGCCTGCGCTACACCTACGAGGAGAAAGAGGCGGAGGTCGCCTCCCTCAGCCAGAACATCTCCCAGGGCGGTGCACCCACCTGCAACCTGGTGAGCCCGGCGCCCGGCGAGGCCACCTGTACGCCCGACTTCATCGACGACGAGGACTGGTCGAGCTGGTCGCCCAAGGTGGGCATGACCTACGAGCTGTCCGACAACTCGCGCGTCTACGGCCACTGGACCCGCGGCTTCCGCTCCGGCGGTTACAACCTGCGCAACACCTCCTTCGACCCGGCGGATGTGCCCGGACCCTTCGACGAGGAAACCGTGGACAACTTCGAGCTGGGCTACAAGTCCGAGTGGGACCGCGGCCGCCTGAACCTGGCGCTGTTCTACAACGAGGTCGAGGATATGCAGCGCGAGCTGAACTTCGCCGGTCCGATCGGCGTCATCCAGCTGGTGCGCAACACCGCCGACGCCGAGATCCTCGGCGTGGAAGTCGACGGCGCGTTCTCCATCACCGACACCCTGCTGCTCACCGGTTCCGTGGGCTGGATCGACGCCAGCTACAGCGACGTGAGCGCCGACCTCAACCGCGACGGCGTGATCGACGGCGCCGACAAGGCCCTGGACCTGCCGCGCGCCGCGGAGTGGACGTACAGCATCGGCCTCAACCACGAGCTGGCGCTGGGCGACTGGGGCTACCTTGCCTCGCGGCTGAGCTACGCCTACCGCGACGACTCCGCCTACACCGACGACAACCTCGGCTACCTGCTGGACCAGGAGATCCTCGACGCGGGCATCGACTTCCATTCCGCGAACGGCAACTGGACCGTCGGCATCTACGGCAACAACCTGCTCGACGACGTCAAGCACGGCGGCGACACCCAACTGCCGGACACCATCTCCGGTGTACCCGCCGGCGGCACCTTCGCACCGCTGGCCAAAGGCCGCTACTATGGTGTGCAGGTGACCTGGAACCTCTGAGTGCTGTGACCGCGCGCCGTGCCAGCGGCCGCGTTTCGTGCGGGCCGGATGTGGGATCGGGTCCGCACCTTTTTTCCTTTGCTGATTGAACCAACCACCCCGAGGTACCCCCATGCCCAGTGACAATTTCCGGGATCGCACAGTGCTGCTCACCGGCGCTGCCGGCGGCTTCGGCACCCTGCTCGCCGGCCACCTCGCCGACGCCGGCGCCAGGCTGCTGCTCAGCGACCTCGCCCCGCAGCCGCTGGAGGCCCTGGCGCAGGACCTGCGCCAGCGCGGCGCGCAGGTAGTGGCGGTGCCCGCCGACGTGTGCAGCGAGCAGTCCATGGCGGAGCTGGTCAGCGCGGCGGTGGAAGCGTTTGGCGCACTGGACATCGCGGTGAACAACGCCGGCATGTCGGCGCCGATGAAGCCCTTCATCGAAACCACCGAAGCGGACCTCGACAGGAATTACGCGGTGAATGCCAAGGGCGTGTTCTTTGGCATGAAGTACCAGATTCGCCAGATGCTGACGCAGGAAGGGGGCACTATTCTCAACGTCGCCTCGAAGGCGGGCATCGGCGGCGCCCCCAACCTCGCCGCCTATTGCGCGGCCAAGCATGCGGTGGTCGGGCTCACCCGCACCGCGGCGCTGGAATACGCCAGGCACAATATCCGCGTCAATGCGATCTGCCCCTACTTCAGCCCCACGCCGCTGCTCACCACGGGCACCGACGAGGCCCTGCTCGCACAGCTGGCGAAACGCTCACCGATGAAACGCCTGGGGGAACCGGAGGAGATGGTGCAGGCCATGCTCATGCTGATCGCACCGGAGAACAGCTACCTCACCGGCCAGGCCATCGCCGTGGATGGTGGCGCCTCGGCCTGAACGTCGCGCCGGCCGCGGTCTAGGGCGTTTTGCGCAGCCTCAGGCGCTTGAGGCCCTCCGCCTTCCAGTACACCGCGCAGGTGTTGAGGCTCTCGGCCTCCACCTCGAGGTCGTGGATATAGGCGTGCATGAGCAGGTCGAACAGCGCCTCGCCGCCGGGGGCGGAGAGATCGATGGCGTACATGCCGTATTCGTTACAGCGGCTCGCGCCCTTCAATTCGCCGGAAAGCGAGAACAGCACCGCCCGCGACACGGTCATGGCCTCGATCGCAGTGACCCGGCCGGACCAGTCGGCGGCCTGGGCCAGGGGTGCCCAGAGGGCGAGAACAACCAGGTAGCGACGCAACATGCAAACCTCCGAAGATCGGTGACGCCCGCGCAGGACTCAGTGCGCGCTGCGGTAGGCGGCGTGACCATAGTACTTGGGCGTGTCGTCGAGGCGCACGTGCACCCAGGCCACGCCGCCGCCGGCGGTGCTCAGCCAGCGCGGCCGCGCGTCCAGTTCGGCGGCCACGACGCGCCCCACCGCCGCCCACAGGGCGTGCACCTGGCGGGCCGGCGCGCCGCGCACGAAGGCGGCGAGGTGGGGGTAGCAATGCGCCGGGCCGCGCGGGCTGGGCACCACGAGTTGCGCATCGCCGCCGAGGTTGGCGAACTGCACGATGCCCGGGGTGTCCTCCCCGGCCTCGAAGTAAGCGGCAAAGGTCGCCCGGTCCGGGGCGACGTCCAGCCACGGTGAGTCGAGCAACACGTACTCGAACTCGCGCGCGGCCAGCGAGCGGCTCAGCGCCGGTGTCTCCCAGCGAAAGGCGGCAAAGGGCGATGCCTCCAGGCTGTCGATGAACGCGCCGCGAAAGGACTCATCCTCCTGCCAGGCGGCCAGGGCCGCGGCGAAACCCAGCGGCGCACCGTCCCGGGTGACCCGGTAGCGGTGGCAGCGCGCATCGAGGGTTTCGCGGGTGATGTCATACATCAGCCAGCAGCCAGACGTGCTCCTGTGCCGGGTACTTGCCCTTGAGTCCGCCGGGCACCGGCTCGGCCACCAGGCGGGTGAGGCGGTAGTGCGCGGCGTAGTGGCGCTCCACCTCGGCATCGGTGACCGAGAACGGCGGGCCGTCCGCCAGCGACTGGTCGTACACGTAGGCGATGAGCAACTGCCGCACCCCGCCGCTGACCGCGCGCAGGTGCGCGGTATAGCGCTCGCGCATCGGCGCCGGCAGCGCTACCAGGGCGGCGCGGTCGTACACCGCATCCACCGGACCCACGGCGCTGGCGCTGGTGGCAAAGAAATCGCCAACCAGGATATCGAGACCCTCGACACTGTAGCGTTTCAGACCGCCCTCCTCGCTAACCTGCGGCTCGACACCCAGTTCCGCGAACAACTGGCGCACCGCGTCCTCCACCAGTTCCACGCCGATCACGCTGAAGCCGCGCGACAACAGCCAGGCGATGTCGCGGGTCTTGCCGCACAGCGGCAGCAGAAGGCGCGCGCCGGCGGCCAGGCCGAGCGCGTCGATATGACGCGCCAGCATCGGGTTGACGTCATCCAGGTGAAAGCCGATCTCGCCAGTGTGCCACTTGGTCTTCCAGAATTCCGCCTGCATATCGAGTTCCCGTCAGTGTCTGCCTGTGTGTGAAGTTGCGCGGCCGCGTGTCACTTGCGCTGCGCCAGAATACGGTCGAGGTGATTGGCGAAGTTCTGCCGGTCCGCGGGGCCCAGCGCCGGCGGCCCACCGGACTCGATACCGCTGGCGCGCATGGTATCGAGAAAATCGCGCATGTTGAGCCGGCCGCGGATGTTGTCCGCGGTAAAGCGCTCGCCGCGCGGGCTGAGCGCCATGGCCCCCTTGGCGATGACATCGGAGGCCAGGGGGATGTCCGCGGTAATCACCAGGTCGCCGGCGGCGACCCGCGCCACGATCTCGTCATCGGCGCTGTCGAAGCCCGCCGCCACCTGTACAAAGCGCACCAGCGGCGTGGGCGGCACGCGCAGGGTGTGGTTGGCCACCAGGGTTACCGGCACCTGCGTGCGCTGTGCCGCGCGAAAGAGTATTTCCTTGATGACTACCGGGCAGGCATCGGCGTCCACCCAGATCTGCATGGTCTGTTCCGCCACTGGGAACCTCAGGATTGTGTAAACAGGTAAAAACCGAAACCCATGGTAGAGCAGCCATACGCCCGGTAGAAGTGGTTCCACTGCCGCACGCGGTCGCGCCTGGCCACAGCTGCCTCGTCCTGCGGCGCGGCCCGGGCCGCGCGTTCGGCGCGCAGCCGGAAACACCACTCGAAGTGATCCCACTCCTCGCGCGTGCTGGTCGCGGCATACAGGGGCACCAACCCGGCGGCCTCGGCCTGCTGCAGATTCTCCTCGTGGCTGTTGTACACCCCCACTGGCTCGCCGATGAAGTCCAGGTACGCTTGCTCCGGATCGCGCTGCCAGTAGCCCTCGCCCAACAGCAGCTGGCCGCCTGGGCGCAGCATGCGAGGCATCGCCGCAAGAGCGCCCGCGAAGGCCTGCCGGCCAGAACCGAAGGCGTGGGTCGAGCCAATGCAGATGGCGAGGTCTAACTCCGCAGCGACCGGCAGCTTGCCCGCGTCCCCCACCTCGAAGCGCGGACCAGCGTCCCCCGAGACCGCCGAGGCGCGCGCTATCGCCGCGTCATCAAGGTCGATGCCGAGGCAGTCGCCGCCCCAGCGCGCGTGCACACGGCGCAAGAACTCGCCATCGCCGCAGCCGATGTCCAGCACGCGACTGCCCGGCGCCAGGTCGAGTACCTCGACCAGGGCGCGGGCTTTCTCCTCACCCAGCGGGCAATTGAACAACATTCGCGGATATTCTCGTCATTGCGGCAATCGCGCATCGCGTTCCAGCACCCAGCAGCGCGGGTTGTTCTGCATGCCCAGCTGCGCATAGTAGGTATTGGCCGCCGGGGCGGCAATCAGGATCAGCTTGCCGTGCGGGCCGAGCTGCTCCTGGGTCAGGGCCTGCAGGCGCCGGCCGATACCGCGGCCCTGGCAGCGCGCATCCACCGCGAGGTCCGACAGGTAGCAGGCATAATGGAAGTCGGTCACCGAGCGGGCGATACCCACCAGTTCCTCGCCTTCCCAGGCGCTGACGGTCAGGTTGGCGTGGTCCAGCATGCCCTGGATGCAGGCCAGGTCATCCACCGGCCGGCGTTGCGCCAGTGTCGATGCGCGCAGTACCGCGACGAACTGCGCGGCGCTCACCGGCGCGTTGACGCGGTAGTCGATGTTCACGCGCCGTCTTCCGGCTGCCACAGTTCGATCGGGTTGCCCTCGGGGTCGTGCAGGCGCGCGAAGCGGCCATTGGGATAGGCCTCCGGGTCCACCTCGACCTCGACGCCCGCGGCGCGCAACTGCTCCACCATGGCGTCCAGGTTGGCGACCCGGAAGTTGATCATCCAGGCCTGCTCGGGCCGGCCGAAATAGCCGGTGTCCTGGCTGAAGGGCGCGAAGGCCGTCGGCCCCGCGGCCTGCATCCACGGCAGTTCTTCGTAGCTGTCCGGCACGGGCTTGATGCCCAGGTGCTGTGCATACCACTTGGCGAGCGCGGCGGGGTCGCGCGCGCGAAAAAACATGCCGCCGATACCTGTGACTTTTTCCATGGGTCTCTCCCGATTCAGTTTGCGTTGTGCGGCGAGGCATCCGCTCAAAGGCTGTCGGGCAGGGGGCGCGTCTCGAAGCGCTCGCCGAAGCCTGCGATCAGGCCCTCCCCGCGCGCCTCGCCGATAGCGGCCTGTACCTGCGGCAGCTGCAGCGAGGCCTGGTGCTCCTCCCGGCTCGCCCAGACCTCGGTCACCCACAGGGCGAGCTCATCGGCCTCGTCCAGGGCGACCACGTAAGCGAGGTTGCCGGGCATATCCCGCGAACCCGCCACCAGGACCTGCGCCAGGCGCTCCCGGTTACCCGGGGTGGCGAGCAGTTTGCCTAAGATTCCGTACATGATCCCTCCAATAATAGCGTCGCGTGTAAAGTGCGAATAGACATGCGCCTACCCCCCCATTACCCGGGCCGGACAGTTCACCGGTCGACTTTGCGCATGGCCTGCGCCAGTTCCTGCGAACCTCGCCGCTCCAGTTGTTCGATCACCGCCGCGCGGTCCTCCGCACTGCGGTTCTGGCTGAGCTTGTATTTGCCTTCGAGCACCTCGATGTGGATCTCGATACCGACGATCTGCGTCAGCATCAACGGACCATAGTCGGGCTTCCAGGGTTCGGGCTCCGCGGCCTCGTACTTGCGCGCCAGCGTATCCACCAGTTCACCCAGACGGTCGCTGTCACGAAAAACCCGGGCGGGGCCGCGGGCGTGTACGGCCTGGTAATTCCAGGTGGGCACTCCCGGTGCGCGATACCATGCCGGTGAGATGTAGCCGTGAGCACCCTGGAACACGACCAGCACCTGCTGCCCGTCGATCTCCTCATGCTGAGGATTCTGCAGGGCGACGTGGGTCAGCAGTCTTTCACCGCCCGGCGCCAGCAGGAACGGCAGGTGGCTGGCATAGGGATGACCCTGGACCTGGGAGACCAGCAGGCCAAACGCACTGGCCTCGATGAACGCGCGCAACTCGCGCGTGTCGCGAACGGCGAAGGCCTCCGGAACATACACCGGTGCGTCAGCCGTCCGCGTCGCGGTCGGACCACACCGCAAGTTCGTTGCCGCCGGGTTCGACGAAGTGGAAGCGGCGGCCGCCGGGAAAACTGAAAATCTCCCGCACGACGCGGCCGCCAGCGGCGGTCACCGCCGCCTCGCTGCCCTCCAATGCTGCGCTGTAGAACACCAGCAAGGGCGCGCCGCCATCGGCAGTGGCCGGCGCCGCGCCGCGGAACAGGCCGCCGTCCAGGCCCTCGCCGCTGAAAGCGGTGTAGTCCGGGCCGTAGTCGACGAAGTTCCAGCCGAAGGCGGCGTGGAAAAACGCCTTGCTCGCGGCCAGGTCAGGGGTGCGGAATTCGACGTAGTCCAGCTTGTGGTGTTCGGGCACTTCGGTCTCCACGCCGCTCGTGACGGCCTCGGGTTAACCGGCGGCGCAGGGTTTGCGCAGTTCGCCGGGGCAGCAGAACTCTAGCAGACACTGGATATTTGTACAGCTTATCGCCTGGCGTACACGACCACCCAAACTGGCAAGCAGGTTTCCACCTCCCCGCAGGCGCTAGCAAGCTAGTTGTCACAGCACCCGCCACCCAATCCCGCGAGACATACATAAATGACTGAATATCATGAATTTATTGTGAAGGGTACGGTTCTTGCGATAACCACCGGCAGAAGTCCGCGAAGAATAAATGCAGTAACGGGTCCGAGCCCACTACCGCCATGGGGAAACCTGCCAATGATTGAAACCTTTTATGACGTGATGCGGCGCCAGGGGATCTCCCGCCGCAGCTTTGTGAAGTTCTGCAGCCTGACTGCCTCCGCCCTGGGCCTGGGCCCCGCGGTGGTGCCGCAGATCGTGCACGCGATGGAGACCAAGCCGCGCATCCCGGTGCTCTGGCTCCACGGACTCGAATGCACCTGCTGCTCGGAATCCTTCATCCGCTCGGCGCACCCGCTGGCCAAGGACGTGGTGCTGTCGATGATCTCGCTGGACTACGACGACACCCTGATGGCCGCCGCCGGCCACCAGGCCGAGGCGATCATCGAGGAGACCATCGAGAAGTACGATGGCAACTACATCCTCGCCGTCGAGGGCAACCCGCCGCTCAACGAGGATGGCATGTTCTGCATCATCGGCGGCAAGCCGTTCACCGAACAGCTGCTGCACGCCGCCGAGCACTGCAAGGCGATCATCTCCTGGGGCTCCTGCGCCTCCTGGGGCTGCGTGCAGGCGGCGCGCCCCAACCCGACCCAGGCCACCCCCATCCACAAGGTGCCGGGCATTCCCGCCAAGCCGATCATCAAGGTGCCGGGCTGCCCGCCCATCGCCGAGGTGATGACCGCGGTCATCACCTACATGCTGACCTTCGAGCAGATTCCCGCCCTGGACCGCCAGGGCCGGCCAAAGATGTTCTATAGCCAGCGCGTGCACGACAAGTGCTACCGCCGCCCGCACTTCGATGCCGGCCAGTTCGTCGAGAGCTTCGACGACGAGGGCGCGCGCCGCGGCTACTGCCTGTACAAGATGGGCTGCAAGGGGCCGACCACCTACAACGCCTGCTCCACCATCCGCTGGAACGGCGGCCTGTCCTTCCCCATCCAGGCCGGCCACCCGTGTATCGGCTGCTCCGAGGACGGCTTCTGGGACAAGGGCTCGTTCTACCAGCACACCACGGACACCCACCAGTTCGGTGTCGAGGCGAACGCCGACAAGGTGGGCCTCGCCGCAGCCGGTATTGTCGGCGGCGCCATCGCCGCACACGCCGCGGTCAGCGCACTGAAGAGCGCGCGCAAGCAAGGAGGTGACAATCAATGAGCACGTTTACCACTCCCACCGGTTTCCAGATGGACAACTCGGGCAAGCGCGTGGTCGTCGACCCGGTGACCCGCATTGAAGGGCACATGCGCTGCGAGGTGAACGTCGACGACGACAACATCATCCGCAACGCGGTCTCCACCGGTACCATGTGGCGCGGCCTCGAGGTGATCCTCAAGGGCCGCGACCCGCGCGACGCCTGGGCCTTCGTACAGCGCATCTGCGGCGTGTGCACCGGCACCCACGCGCTGACCTCGGTGCGCTGCGTGGAGGATGCCCTGGGCATCCAGATCCCGGAGAATGCCAACTCCATCCGCAACATCATGCAGCTCACCCTGCAGGTGCACGACCACCTGGTGCACTTCTACCACCTGCACGCGCTGGACTGGGTGAACCCGGTCAACGCCCTGAAGGCGGACCCGAAAGCCACCTCCGAACTGCAGCAGATGGTCGCGCCGAATCACCCGAAATCCTCGCCGGGCTATTTCCGCGACATCCAGAACCGGCTGAAGAAATTCGTCGAGAGCGGCCAGCTCGGCCCGTTCAAGAACGGCTACTGGACCAACCCCGCCTACCTGCTGCCGCCGGAAGCGGACCTGATGGCGGTGACCCACTACCTGGAGGCGCTGGATTTCCAGAAAGAGATCATGAAGATCCGCACCATCTTCGGCGGCAAGGACCCGCACCCGAACTGGATGGTGGGCGGCGTGCCCTGCGCGATCAACATGAACGACGACATGGCCGCCGGCGCGCCGCTGAACATGGTTACCCTGAACCAGATCTCGTCGATCATCGACCAGACCCGCGACTTCGTGAAGAACGTCTACATCCCGGATATCCTCGCGGTTGGCCAGTTCTACAAGGGCTGGCTGTACGGCGGCGGGCTTTCCGGCATCAACGTGCTGGCCTACGGCGACATCCCGGACCGCGCCAACGACTACTCCCCCGGCAACCTGATGATGCCCCACGGCGCAATCATCAACGGCAACCTCAAGGAAGTGCACCCGGTCGATTTGCGCAACCCGGACGAGATCCAGGAATTCGTGCCGCACTCCTGGTACCAGTACCCGGACGAGGCGCGCGGCCTGCACCCCTGGGACGGCATCACCGAACCGAAGTACGAACTGGGCCCCAACACCAAGGGCACGCGCACCAACATCCAGGAGATCGACGAGGGCGCCAAGTACTCGTGGATCAAGGCGCCGCGCTGGAACGGCCACGCCATGGAGGTCGGCCCGCTGGCGCGCTACGTGGTGGGCTATGCCAACGGCCACGAGTACATCACCGAACAAATCAACTTCGTGCTCAAGACCCTGGACGTGCCGGTCTCCGCCCTGTTCTCCACCCTCGGCCGCACCGCGGCACGGGCGCTGGAGGCGGACTGGGCCGGCGACCAGATGCGCTACTTCATGGACAAGCTGATGGCCAACATCAAGGCCGGCGACATCAGCACCGCCAATACCGACAACTGGAACCCGG
Organism: Mangrovimicrobium sediminis; assembly: GCF_004745945.1. Taxonomy (GTDB): domain Bacteria; phylum Pseudomonadota; class Gammaproteobacteria; order Pseudomonadales; family Halieaceae; genus Mangrovimicrobium; species Mangrovimicrobium sediminis. The sequence goes on from NZ_SRLE01000006.1 coordinate 575,311, forward strand.
CAACCTGGCCGCAGAGCGTCAAGGGCGTGGGCTTCTCCGAGGCCCCGCGCGGCGCCCTCGGCCACTGGATCCAGATCAAGGACACCAAGATCGATAACTACCAGTGCATCGTGCCGACCACCTGGAACGGCTCCCCGCGCGACAGCCAGGGCGGCATTGGCGCCTTCGAGGCCTCGCTGATGAACACCAAGGTCGAGCGCAAGGAAGAGCCGGTCGAGATCCTGCGCACCCTGCACAGCTTTGACCCCTGCCTGGCCTGCTCCACGCACGTCATGGGCGAGGACGGCAAAGAGCTGGCCACCGTCAAAGTCCGCTAACCGGGAGAAGCAACATGAAACTGATCAAAGCTGTTACCACCGGCTTCGCCGCCACCCTGGCGAGCCGCGGCTTCGCCCACGACGGCGATCACGGCAGCGGGCTGGCCACCAACCTGTGGCACGTGCTCACCGAGCCCGAGCACCGCTTCGCCCTGCTGGCGCTGGGCGTCACCCTGGCCGCCGCGCTGGCCGTGCGCCACAGCATCGTGCGCGCCCGGGCGCGGCGCGAGGAAACCCACTAGGGGAGACAGGCCATGGAACTCACACAGAAACAGACCGCGGTTTACGTCTACGAAGCCCCGGTGCGCCTGTGGCACTGGGTGAATGCCCTGTGCATCGTGGTTCTCAGCGTCACCGGCTACCTCATCGCCAATCCCCTGCCCACCCTCCCCGGCGAGGCCAGTGACTGGTTTGTGATGGGCTATATCCGCTTCGCCCACTTCGCCGCGGCCTACATCTTCACCGTCGGGTTTATCGGCCGCGTGTACTGGTCCTTCGTCGGCAACCGCTATTCGCGGGAGATCTTCCACCTCAACCTGTTCAACCGGGAGTACTGGAAAGAACTCGTGCACGAGATGCGCTGGTATGCCTTCCTGGCGAAGGAGCCGAAGAAGTATGTGGGCCACAACCCGCTGGCGGCGATCTTCATGGTCGGCATTGTGGTGATCGGCAGCCTGGCGATGATGCTCACCGGCTTCGCCCTGTACGCCGAGCAATCCGGCCCCGGCAGCTGGCAGGACACCCTGTTCGGCTGGCTGATCCCACTGGTCGGGCAGAGCCAGGACGTGCGCATGTGGCACCACTGGGGCATGTGGATCATCACCATCTTCGCGATCATCCACATCTACGCCGCGGTCCGCGAGGACATCATGTCCCGGCAGAGCCTGGTCAGCACCATGATCAGCGGCTGGCGCATGTTCAAGGACGACCGCGACTGAGCGCCCCTGCGGCGGGCGTGCGCAGCGCGCGTCCCGCCGGCTACCTCCTCTCCACTTTGCTTAATTCCTTTCCATTCATAGGGACTTTCCACCCGACCTTGGTCGCATATACTGGATACTTACTATCCACTAAATTTCCATGATGGAAGCACGCTAACCCTCCAATCCCGTGCCAGCCTGGAGGCCAGATAATTTATTGATTTATTTCAATAGGTTATAGCATTAGAAGAGATTGGCACAGGCATTGCCATGGGATTGGTAGCAAACCTGACACGCTCCGGGGCACCGGGCGCATGGACAAGGGCCGCCGGGAGCGGCTGATAACAACAGCGCTGGCTATGGGACATGACTGACACCACATCGCCCAAGGTACTGATCCTGGGAATCGGCAACCTGCTGTGGGCCGACGAGGGCTTCGGCGTGCGCGCCGTGGAGACCCTGCAGCGCGAGTACCGCTTCGCGGGCGACGTCACCCTGCTGGACGGCGGCACCCAGGGCATCTACCTGGTGCAGTACATCCGCGACGCGGACATCCTGGTGGTGTTCGACGCGGTGGACTACGGCCTGCCCGGGGGCACCCTGAAGCTGATTGAGGGCGATGAAGTACCCAAGTTTCTCGGCGCCAAGAAGGTCAGCCTGCACCAGACCGGCTTCCAGGAAGTCCTCGCGCTGGCGGAAATGATGGGCGACTACCCCCGCGAACTGCTGCTGGTCGGTGTACAACCGGTGGCGATCGAGGATTTCGGCGGCAGCCTGCGGCCCGAGGTCAAGGCGCAGCTCCCCGCCGCCCTGGACGCCGCCCTCGACTACCTGGCGCAGCGCGGTATTCGCGCGCAGCGTCGGGAAGCACCGCTGCCGGCGAACGTGGACGCCGCCGGCGCCATTGCCGACATGACCCTCTACGAGAACGAGCGGCCCGCCGAGGAGCAGGCCTGCCGCACCGGAGACGCCCGCGTGCTCAACTCCAGCGACTACCAGGTCGAGTACCGCCCGGCGGATATCGACGGCGTGAGCGTGGCGCTGGACCAGCACCTCGACGGCTATCGCGAGCGGGGTTGAGGCGCATGTGCATCGGTATTCCCATGCAGGTCATCGAGAGCGCGGCCATCCAGGCGCGCTGCCGGGCAGCGGACGGCAGGGAGGTCGATATCGACATGCTGCTGGTGGGTGAACAGCCCGCCGGGACGTGGCTGATGACCTTCCTGGATACCGCCCGCGAAGTGATCAGCGACCAGCGCGCGCTGGAGATCCAGCAGGCGCTGGACGGCCTGCAGGCGGCGTTGCGCGGCGAGAGCTTCGACCACCTGTTCGCCGACCTGGTCGACCGCGAGCCGCAATTACCCGAATTCCTGCGCGACCCCGCGCCGGCCACCGACACACCGTCCTGAGCCTGCGACCAGGCCAGCGAGGAGCACGCATGCCATCACCCATCGTCGAAAACATGCTGGAAAGACACGGCTATCCACGCCTGGACGAGGCCGCGCTGGCGCCCTTCCTCGCCGCCCACCCACGCGCCGTGCTGTTCTTCTGCGCCGAGCCGCAGAAGTACCCGGAGAGCAACGACGTGGCCATGGTGCTGCCGGAACTGGTGAAGGAGTTCGACGGCCTGGCGGCGGCCATCGTCGCCGCGGATTTCGAGCAGGCGCTGCAGGCGCGCTTCGATTTCACCGTGTGGCCGGCGCTCGCGTTCTTCAACGAGGGCAACTACTGCGGCGCCATCACCGGCATCCAGAACTGGGAGGACTACCTGCAGCGTATTCCCGCCCTCCTCGACGCCGCCGACGGCGGCATGATTCCCGCCGTCAACGTCTAGGTCCGCAGCCAGGTCCCGGAGCCACCACCAGGAGAGCAGCCGTGAGCAACAACGACTCCATCATCTTTACCGACGCCGCCGCGGTAGCCGGGCCGGGCAGCCAGCCGGCGGAAACCGACGGCGCCGAACTCGACATCCTGCAACTGCCGTCCGGGATGGACACCTACAACGCCCCCATCCTGCCCGAGCCGGAAGATGTCGCGCACCTGGTCGGCGCCACGCAACGCCTGGCCGAATTGCAGCGGCGCATGTGCAACTGGAGCCCCGGGGCCGCGAGCCTCAACATCGAGGTGCAGGACCTGGACGCCGCCAATCGCGAGCTGGTCGACCAGGTGCTCGGCGAGGGCGAGGTCAGCATCCTGTTCGACGGCGAGGACCGCGTGCGCATCCAGGAGAGCGTGCTCACCGGCGTCTGGCGCATCCAGCAGGTGGGCGAGAGCGGTGCGCTGCTGCGCGACCTGATCCAGGTCGCACCGATACCCGACCTGGTGCGCGACGCCACTTTCGCCGGCGCCGCAACGGCTGCCGCGGAAAGCGGTGAAGCGCTGCCCGAGGGCGTGTGCAACGCGCCGCCGCTGATCGCCGAGATCAATGAAAAGGCCGCGCAGTTCCGGCCCGGCGACACCCCGCACACCATCAACCTCACGTTGCTGCCGCAGACCGAGCAGGACCTGGAGTTCCTCGACCAGCGCCTGGGCGCCGGGCGCACCACGATCCTCTCGCGCGGCTACGGCAACTGCCGCATTACCAGCACGGGCACCCGCAACGTCTGGTGGGTGCGCTACTTCAATTCCCAGGACAAGAACATCCTCAACTCCCTGGAGATCTGCGCCGTCCCCGAGGTGGCCTGCGCCGCGCCGGAGGACATCGCCGACAGCGCCGAGCGCCTGCAGGAGATCCTGGAGATCTACCTGTGAGGGAGGATATTTTCTTCAGCGGCTCCTACGGCGGCGACAACAGCAAGCTGCGCGACGACAGCAAGCTGGAGTGCAAGATCTGCTGGTACGTCTACGACCCGGCGGCCGGCGACGACTACTGGCACGTGGCACCCGGCACACCGTTTTCCCAACTTCCCGCGCAATGGACCTGCCCGGAATGCGATGGCAACAAGGATGATTTTCTGCTCGTGGACACCCCGTGAACGCCGCCGCCAGCGCCCCGCAGACCCTGGCGCAATGGCAGGAGACCCTGGAGTCGACCTTCACGTCGATCCAGCTCACGCGCATGCGCGGCGTGCCGGTCATCCACCCGGAACTGTCGGTGAGCGCGGAGCATTTCACCCGCTGGCAGGACTATTACCTCGGCGTGCTGGTCACTCCCTGGTTCATGAACCTGGTGCTGCTGCCCGCCAGCGATGCGACACGGGAGGCGTTCGCCGCGCGCAAGGTCGGCTCCAAGCAAAGCCACGTGTTTCCCGCCGGGGGCTACGAATTCATCGTCGGCGAAGAGCCGGCCCTCGGCCACTACCAGGCCTGCTCGCTGTTCTCGCCGATGTTCGAGTTCCGCGACCAGGCGGCGGCGCTGGATACCGCCGCGGCGGTGCTGGCCGAACTGATGAACGACGCCAACTGCGAGCAACTGGATGCGGGGGGCAACCCGCTGGCTGTGGAACCGGCGGCGCCAGCCGCAGCGCCCACGCCAGAGGTCGACCAGACACCGCCGGCGACAACCGCCACAGCGGCAACCGAACCGCCTGCCCAACCCGCCGGCCTCAGCCGGCGGCAGCTGTTTACCGGGGGCCGCCGGTGAACGGCCTGCCACCCCCGGAGGGAAAACTGGATATCGCCATCTACCTGGCCGCCGGCAACGATGACGCGCACGGGGTGGACATCCACTCCACGCGGCCGGTACATATCGCGCAGATGTTCGTCGGCAAGAGCGTGACCGAGACCCTGACCCTCACCCGCGCCCTGTTCCACGTGTGCACCCGCGCCCAGCTCAGTGCGAGCGTGCAGGCGGTGGAGAGCGCCCGCGGGGTGGCGGTGGCGCCGGGTATCGCCGCGCGCCGCCAGGCCCTGGTCGACATGGAGACCCTGCGCGAGCACCTGTGGCGGCTATACCTGGACTGGCCGGGCTATACCGGCGCCGAGCGCGACCACGACGCCCTGGCGCAGGCGATGCAGCTACAGCAGCGTTTCGACAAAGCCCTCGCCAACGGCCAGGACCTGTTCCTGCCCGGGGCCAGCGGCGGCGCGGCCGACCACGCCGCGGCACAGGCGGTGCTCGACGACATGGCCACACTGATCGAACGCACCGCACTCGGCGAATCGCGTGCGGCCTGGCAATCGCTGGAAAGTTACGAGGCGCTGCAGGCCTGGTCCGGCAATAACACCGGCAGTATCGCCGGCCTGCTGCGACACCTGGCACGCCGCGACTGGAACGCCAGCGCCGCGCTGGAAACCATCGCCCTGCCCGCGCTGGATGCGCTGCAGGCGCGCGAGCTGGCGGCGCAGATGCACTACCTGGATTTTGTCACCCGTCCGACATGGCAGGGCCGGCACTGCGAAACCAGCAGCCTCTCGCGCAGCCGGTCCCCACTGGTCGGCGACATCCAGCGCCGTTTCGGCGCCGGCCTGCTGGCGCGCGCCGTCGCCCTGGTCAGCGAGGCTGTGAGCCTGCTCGATACCCTGCGCCGGCGGCTGGCCAATGAGGTGACCCCGGCCACCTTGCGCGGCAGTGGCAGCGAACCCGGGGTGGGCTGGGTGGAGGCTGCGCGCGGCTGCCTGGTGCACACGGTGGAACTGGCCGGCGACACCATCACCGACTACCGCATCCTCGCGCCCACCGAATGGAACTTCCATCCCGGCGGGGTGCTCAGCCAGGCCCTGTCGCGGCTGCGCGGCGACGCCGGCGCGATACGCGAACAGGCCGCCATGCTGATCGAACTGATGGACCCGTGCATCGGCTACACGTTGAGCCTGCACGGGCCGGGACGCCAGCATGCATGAGATGTCCCTGTGCGAGGGCATCCTGCAGGTGTTGGAGAGCAACGCCGCCAGCCAGGGTTACCGGCGGGTGAAGACCGTGTGGCTGGAGATCGGCCAGCTGGCCGGGGTGGAACAGGCGGCGCTGCGCTTTTGCTTCGACGCGGTGACCCGCGGCACGGTGGCGGACAGCGCGGCGCTGGAAATTATCGACGTGCCCGCGCAGGCCTGGTGCATGCCCTGCGCGCGGCAGGTGAACATAGAGCAGCGTTTCGACGCCTGCCCGGACTGCGGCAGCTACCAGTTGCAGGTCTCTGGCGGCGAGGAAATGAAAATCAAGGAACTGGAGGTGGAATAATGTGTACTGTCTGCGGTTGCGCCGAGGGCGAGACGAAAATCGAAGGGCACGACCATGGCCACAGCCATGACCACGGGCATGACCACCAACATGACCACGGCCACGGGCACAGCCATGACCACAGCCACGATCATGTGCATGCACACGACCATTCGCACGAGCACTCTCACGAACACGCGCACGACCACGCGCACGACCACGAGCACCCGCGCAGCCACGACCACCACGACTACGGCACCGGCCCCGCCCACGCCCACGCGCCGGGCATGAGCCAGGCGCGCATGGTGCAGATCGAGCAGGACATCCTGTTCAAGAACAACGGTTACGCGGCGCGCAACCGCGACTGGTTCACCGAGAACCGCATCCTCGCGCTCAACCTGGTCTCCAGCCCCGGCTCGGGCAAGACCACCCTGCTCACCCGCAGCATCGAGGACCTGTGCAGCGAGGTGCCCATCGCCGTCATCGAGGGCGACCAGCAGACCGCCAACGACGCCGAGCGCATCCGCGCCACCGGCGTGCGCGCGCTGCAGATCAACACCGGCAAGGGCTGCCACCTGGACGGGCACATGGTCGGCCACGCGCTGGAATCCCTGCAGCCGGAGCCGGACAGCATCCTGTTCATCGAGAACGTCGGCAACCTGGTCTGCCCGGCGAGTTTCGACCTGGGCGAGGCGCACAAAGTGGCCATCCTCTCGGTCACCGAGGGCGAGGACAAACCGCTCAAGTACCCGGACATGTTCCACGCCGCGGACGTCATGCTGCTGAACAAGGTCGACCTGCTGCCCTACCTGCAGTTCGACGTCGGCGCCTGTATCGCCAATGCGCGGCGGGTGAACCCGCGGATCAAGGTGATGCAGGTCTCCGCCACCACCGGCGAGGGCATGGCGCAGTGGTACCAGTGGCTGCGCGCCTCGCGCCAGCTCGCCGCCATCGGCCAGTGAGGGCGACACCATGTGCCTGGCCATTCCCGGAGAGATCCTCAGCATCGACAGCGACGCCGACACCGCGGTAGTCGCGGTGGGTGAGGTGAGCAAGAGCGTATCGCTGGCGCTGGTCGGCGAGGTCGCGGTGGGCGACTACGTGCTGGTGCACGTGGGCTACGCCCTGGAGCGCCTGGACCCGGCCGAGGCGGAAAAAACCCTGGCGCTGTTCGCCGAGATGGGCGGGCAGGCGGAGGCGGCACCGTGAAGTACATCGAGGAGTTTCGCGAGCAGGGCCTGGCGCGCAATATCGCCGCCAACATCGCGGCGGAAGTAGACCCCGGCCGCGAGTATCGCCTCATGGAGTTCTGCGGCGGCCACACCCACGCGATCTTCCGCTACGGCGTGCAGGACCTGATGCCCGGCAATGTCGGCTTCATCCACGGCCCCGGCTGCCCGGTCTGCGTACTGCCCATGGCGCGCATCGACCTCGCCATCCGCCTGCTGCGCGAGGAGAACGTCATCCTGTGCATCTACGCCGACCTGCTGCGGGTACCCGCCAGCGGCCGCCAGAGCCTGATGAAGGTTAAGGCCGAGGGCGCCGACGTGCGCATGGTCTACTCCACCCAGGACGCGCTGAAGATCGCCCGCGAAAATCCCGGCCGCGAAGTGGTGTTCTTCGCCATCGGCTTCGAGACCACCACCCCGCCCACCGCCGTGGCCATCCGCCAGGCGCGCGCGGAAAACCTCGGCAACTTCTCGGTGTTCTGCAATCACGTGCTCACCCCCGCCGCGATGACCGGCCTGCTCGACGCGCCCCGGGCGGCGGGCGAGGAGCCGGTGCAGATCGACGGTTTCCTCGGCCCGTCGCACGTCAGCTCGATCATCGGCAGCCGGCCCTACGAGTTCGTGCCCGAGCGCTACGGCAAGCCCGTCGTGATCGCCGGCTTCGAGCCGCTGGACGTGATGCAGGCGACACTCATGCTCATCCGCCAGCTCAACGAGGGCCGCTGCGAGGTGGAAAACGAATACACCCGGGTGGTCTCCCGCGAGGGCAACCGCAAGGCCTGCGACCTGGTCGAGCAGGTCTTCGAGGTGCGCGAGCAGTTCGAGTGGCGCGGGCTGGGACACATCGCCCACAGCGCTTTGCGCATCCGCCCGGAGTACGCGGACCTCGACGCCGAGCGGCGCTTCGCCGCGCTGGCCGATGCCGACGCGCTGATTGCCGCCGACAACAAAGCCTGCGAGTGCCCGAGCATCCTGCGCGGCGCGAAGAAACCGGTGGACTGCAAGCTGTTCGGCAACGGCTGCACGCCGGAGACCCCGATGGGCTCGTGCATGGTGTCCTCCGAGGGCGCCTGCGCGGCTTACTGGAGTTACGGCCGCTTCCGCCAGGACGCACAGGCGGCCAGCGCATGACCAGCGTGGAAAAACGCTTCCCCGGCCGCCTGCCCATCCGCGATGGCAAGGTGGACATGAGCCACGGCAGCGGCGGCCGCGCCTCCGCGCAGCTCATCGAGGAATTGTTCCTGCGCCACCTGGACAACGACCTGCTGCGCCGCGGCGACGACAGCGCGCAGTTCGGCGTGCCCGCCGGGCGCATGGTGATGAGCACCGACTGCCACGTGATCTCGCCGCTGTTTTTCCCCGGCGGCGACATCGGCGCCCTCGCCGTGCACGGCACCCTCAACGACGTCGCCATGTCCGGCGCCACACCGCTGTACCTGGCCGCCGGGTTTATCCTGGAAGAGGGCTTCCCGCTGGCCGACCTCGAGCGCATCGTCGCCGGCATGGCCGCGGCCGCCACCGCCGCCGGCGTGCCGGTAGTCACTGGCGACACCAAGGTGGTGGAAAAGGGCAAGGGCGACGGCGTGTTCATCACCACCACCGGTATCGGCATGGTGCCGCCGGGGGTCGAGATTGCCGGCGATCGCGCCCGCCCCGGCGACGCGATACTGGTCAGCGGCACCATCGGCGACCACGGCGTGGCCATCATGTCCTCGCGCGAGAACCTCGAGTTCGACACGACGATCACCTCGGACTCGGCCGCGCTGCACACCTTGGTGGCGCAGGTCCTGGGCGCCGCGCCAGATATCCACTGCCTGCGCGACCCGACGCGCGGCGGACTGGCCACCACGCTCAACGAACTGGCGCGCCAGTCGCGGGTCGGCATGCGCATCCGCGAGTCCGGGATACCGGTGCGCGGCGCAGTGAAGTCCGCCTGCGAACTGCTCGGACTGGACCCGCTGTACGTGGCCAACGAGGGCAAGCTGGTGTGTATCTGCCCGGCGCCGCAGGCCGCTGCGGCGCTGGCGGCGATGCGCGCCCACCCGCTGGGCGGCGAGGCCGCGGTGATCGGCGAGGTGGTCGAGGACCCGCACCACTTCGTACAAATGGAAACCACGTTCGGAGGCCAGCGCATCGTCGACTGGCTTGCCGGCGAACAGCTGCCGCGCATCTGCTGACGGTCGCCGGGGAGGAAACTGACACGCATGTCCACACTACCCACCATCCTGGTCGTCGACGACGAGGTGCGCAGCCTGGAAACGCTGCAGCGTACCCTGGACGATGACTTCGACGTCAAGACCGCCGCGACCATCGGCGAGGCCGAGCGCATCCTCGAGCACGAGTGGGTGCAGGTGATTCTCTGCGACCAGCGCATGCCGGAGATGACCGGCGTCGAGTTCCTGCAGCACGTGCGCGAGAAATGGCCGGACGTCATCCGCATGGTCATCTCCGGCTATACCGACGCCACCGACATCATCAGCGCGGTGAACGACGCCGGCATCTACCAGTACATCACCAAGCCGTGGCAACCGGACCACCTGCTGCTGACCCTGAAGAACGCCACTTCCATGTTCGAACTGCAGCGGCAGAACGAGGCGCTGTCCATCGAGCTGAAGATGATGCCGGGGCAGGTCAACGCCTCGCTCAGCGACAAGCGCGAGCAACTGCGCCGCAACTACGACCACGACGACGGCATCGTGCGCAGCCCGGGCAGCCCGATGAACGGGGTCTGCGAACATATCCGCCAGGTCGCGCCCTACGACGTCTCCGTGCTGATCATGGGCGAGTCCGGCACCGGCAAGGAGCTGGGCGCGCGCGCCCTGCACTACAACAGCCTGCGCTGGGACAAACCCTTCGTGGTGGAGAACTGCGGCGCCCTGCCCGACGAACTGCTGGAGAGCGAGCTGTTCGGCTACAAGCGCGGCGCCTTTACCGGCGCGGTGGAGGACCGCATAGGCCTGTTCGAGCGCGCCAACGGCGGCACCGTGTTCCTCGACGAGATCGGTGAGGTCTCCCCCGCCTTCCAGGTGAAACTGCTGCGCGTGCTGCAGGAGGGCGAGATCCGCCCGCTGGGCAGCAGCCGCACGCGCAATGTCGACGTGCGCATCATCGCTGCCACCAACAAGGACCTCGAGGAAGAGGTCAACGCCGGGCGCTTCCGCGAGGACCTCTACTACCGCCTGGCCACGGTCACGGTCAACATGCCGGCCCTGCGCCAGCGGCGCCAGGATATCCCCGAACTGGCCGTCGCCCTGCTGGAGAAAACCATGCAGCACCTGGGCAAGCAGGTGCAGGGTTTCACCAACGAGGCGCTGGCCTGCATGCAGGACTATCACTGGCCGGGCAACGTGCGCGAACTGCAGAACGAGGTCAGCCACATGCTGGTGACCTGCCGCGGCGACCAGTTGGGCGCAGACCTGCTCAGCGCCCGCGTGCTGCGCGCGGCGCCGCGGCAGGAGTCGCCGCTGATGGAATCCCTGGCGGAGATCGACGGCTCCCTGAAGGATCGCGTCGAGGCACTGGAGGCGCGCATCATCAAGGAGACCCTGATCCGCCACCGCTGGAACAAGAGCCGCGCCGCCAACGAGCTGGGCCTGTCGCGGGTCGGGCTGCGCAACAAGCTGGAGCGCTACGGACTGGAGAAAGTCGAACAGCTGCGCAGCCCTGAGCGGGTGGCTGTCCAGTGAACGACGGGCTGCGCAAGGCCGATTCCGGCCTGCCGGGACTACCCGGCTCGCTCGAGGTACCGCCGCTGCCCGAAGTGGCGGAGAGTGCCTGGGTGGAGGTCATCCACAAGATGGAGGCGGTCTACGCCGACCTCGTGCAGCACCAGGTCGAACTCGAAATCAAGAACTCCGAGCTGGAGGAGACGCACAAGTTCGTCAACAGCGTGCTCTCGGCAATGACCGACGTGCTGCTGGCCTGCGACACCAATGGCACCATCGAACAGGTGAACGCCGCGCTGGAGCAGCTCACCGGCAAACCCGCCGACGCGTTCCTGCTGGAGCCCCTGGCCAGCGTGTTCAGCGCCGAGTGCGCGGAAAAAGTTGCGCAGATCTCCCAGGTGCTGCGCCGCGAACTGGTCATCGATATCGAACTCAACGTGCGCTGCGCGGACAACAGCACCACCCCGCTGGCGCTGAACTGCTCGCCGCGCTACGACCACGACGGCCGCGTGGTCGGCATGGTGCTGATCGGCCGACCGGTGGGCGAGCTGCGCCGCGCCTACGACCAGCTCAAGCAGACCCAGCAGCAGCTGGTGCACTCGGAGAAGATGGCCTCCCTGGGCCGCCTGGTGGCCGGGGTCGCCCACGAACTCAACAACCCGATCAGCTTCGTGTTCGGCAACATGCACGTGCTCAAGCGCTACGGCTCGCGCATCACCCAGTACCTGCAGAAGGTCGAGGAAATGCACGGCGGCGAATCGCTGCGCGCGCTGCAGGACGAATACCGCATCGACCGCATCCTCGGCGACATGGAACCGCTGATCGACGGTACCCTGGAGGGCGCCGAGCGCATCAGCGAAATCGTCCAGGACCTGCGCCGCTACTCCGGCGGGCAGCGCGAACCGGCGGAGACGATCGACCTCACTGCCACCATCCACAAGGCGGTGGAGTGGGTGGTGCGCGCCAGCCGCATCCAGCCGGAAGTGGACTACGTACTGCCGGAAGAGCTGGAGTTGGAAACCCGCAAGGGCCAGGTGCACCAGATCCTGGTCAACCTGATCCAGAACGCGCTGGATGCCATGGGCGAGCGCGAGCAGCCGCGCCTGCTGTTGCGCTGCGAACAGCGTGAAGGCAAGTGCCAGGTGAGCGTGACCGACAACGGCCCCGGCATCGCCGACCACGACCTGCCGCATATCTTCGAACCGTTCTTCACCAACAAGCCCGTGGGCCAGGGCACCGGCCTCGGCCTGTACATCAGCTACGGGCTGGCCCAGGAACTGGGCGGTGACCTGACCGCGCGCAACGTGCCCGAGGCCGGCGCCTGTTTTACCCTTACCCTGCCCCTGTGACGAGGTCCCGTGTCTGACTTGACCAAGCTGTTGTGGCTGCAATCCGGGGGCTGTGGCGGCTGCTCCATGTCGCTGTTCGGCGCCGAGTCGCCCGACCTGCTCACCACCCTGCGCGCCGCCGGCATCGAGCTGCTGTGGCACCCTTCGCTCAGCGAGGCCAGTGGCCGCGACGTGCTGGACCTGCTGCAGTCGATCCTCGATGGCGACACGCGCCTGGACATCCTGTGCCTGGAGGGCTCGGTGATCCAGGGCCCCAACGGCAGTGGCGCCTTCCACCGCCTGGCCGGCTCCGACCGGCCGATGCGCGACTGGCTGTACGACCTGTGCCAGGTGGCGCGGCACGTGGTCGCCGTGGGCAACTGCGCCGCCTACGGCGGCATCACCGCCGCCGGTGGCAACCCCAGCGAGGCCTGTGGCCTGCAGTACGACGAGCAGCGCCCGGGCGGCCTGCTGGGTGCGGAGTTCGTCGATCGCACCGGCCTGCCCGTGGTCAACGTGGCCGGCTGCCCGACCCACCCGAACTGGGTGACCGACACCCTCACCCAGCTCGCCGCCGGCGAAATGGAGCGCGGCCACCTGGATGTGTTCGAGCGCCCGCGCAGCTACACCGACCACCTGGTGCACCACGGCTGCCCGCGCAATGAATACTACGAGTACAAGGCCAGCGCCGAGAAACCCTCGGACCTGGGCTGCATGATGGAGCACATGGGCTGCCTCGGCACCCAGGCCCACGCGGACTGCAACACGCGGCTGTGGAACGGGTCGGGCTCCTGCCTGCGCGGTGGCTACCCTTGCATCAACTGCACCGCGCCGGACTTCCACGAACCTGGGCACGCCTTCGCGCGCACGCCGAAGGTCGCCGGCATCCCGGTGGGCCTGCCCACCGACATGCCCAAGGCCTGGTTCGTCGCACTCTCTGCACTGGCCAAGGCGGCCACCCCCAACCGCCTGAAGAACAACGCGCTGATCGACCACATCCAGATACCGCCCAACATCCACGGGGACAAGAAACGTGAGTGACGCGACCCGCCGCATCGTCGGCCCCTTCAACCGTGTCGAGGGCGACCTGGAAGTGCAGCTTGAGGTCAGCGGTGACCGCGTCGAGCGCGCCTGGGTGGTGTCGCCCCTGTACCGCGGCTTCGAGCAGATCCTACGCGACAAGGACCCGCTGGACGCGCTGGTCTACGTGCCGCGCATCTGCGGCATCTGCTCGGTGGCACAGTCCGTGGCGGCGGCCCGCGCCCTGGCCAGCCTCGAGGGGCTGGCCGCCCCGCGCAACGGCGAGCTGGCCACCAACCTGGTGCTGGCCAACGAAAACGTCGCCGACCACCTCACCCACTTCTACCTGTTCTTCATGCCCGACTTCGCCCGCGAAACCTATGCGGGCGAAGCGTGGTATGGCGAGGCCGCCGCGCGCTTTCGCGCGGTGAGCGGCAGCGCTGCGGCGCAGGTGTTGCCGGCGCGGGCGGAGTTCCTGCACCTGATGGGGCTGCTCGCCGGCAAGTGGCCGCACAGCCTGGCGCTGCAACCCGGCGGCACCACCCGCAGCGTCGAGAGCGGCGACCGCGCGCGCGTGCTGGCGGTCCTGTTCGGCTTCCGCCAGTTCCTGGAGCGCTGCCTGTTCGGCGATGCGCTCGAGAATATCGTCGCGCTGGATTCGGCGCAGGCACTGGAGGACTGGTGTGCGCATCGCGCGCCCGTGCACAGTGATTTCCGCCATTTCCTGCACATCGCCGAACAGTTGCAACTGCAAAACCTGGGGCGCGCCCAGGACCGCTTCATGAGCTACGGCGTGTATCCCGCCGACGGCACGCCATTGTTTGCCCCCGGCGTATTCAGCCTGGACAACGGCACTACCCAGCCGCTGGAGCAATCCGCCATCCGCGAGGACAGTAGCCATACCTGGAATACCCAGGGCCTGGACGCGGCGCATCCCTACGACGGCGTAACGCAACCCAACCTGGACAACCAACAGGCCTACACCTGGTGCAAGTCACCGCGCCTCGGCGAGTCGCCGGTGGAGGTCGGCGCGCTGGCCCGGCAGGTGGTGAACGGGCACCCGTTGCTCCGCGACCTGGTGCAGCAAAGCGGCGGCAACGTGCGCAACCGCATTGTCGCGCGCCTGCTGGAAATCGCGCTGGTGGTGATCGCCATGGAGGGCTGGGCGCGGCAGCTGCGGCCCAAGGAACCCTTCTGCCACAGCGCCAACCCGCCGGACGAGGCGCGCGGCTACGGCATGATCGAAGCCGCCCGCGGCAGCCTGGGCCACTGGATCAGCGTGCAGCGCGGCAGGATCGCCAACTACCAGATCATCGCCCCGACCACCTGGAACTTCTCGCCGCGCGACATACGCGGCGCGCCCGGACCTCTGGAACTGGCGCTGCAGGGCGCACCACTGCGCGCCGACGAATCCGGCGGCGCGCGCCGCGACCCGGTCGCCGTCCAGCACATCGTGCGCTCCTTCGACCCGTGTATGGTATGCACGGTCCATTGACTACCAACGGCCAGCTGCGCGGCGAGCGCATCCGGATCCGCGGCACTGTGCAGGGCGTGGGCTTCCGTCCGCATGTCTGGCGCCTGGCGCGCTCCGCGGGGATCACCGGCGATATCTGCAACGACAACGAGGGTGTACTGATCAACGCCTGGGGCGATAGCCAGGCGCTGGAGGAATTCGTCGAGGAAATCGAAACGCGCAAGCCGCCGCTGGCGGTAATCGAAAGCGTCGAGCGACAACCGCAGCCCAATGACATTGATGCGCCGGGCAACTTCAGTATTCTCGACAGCGGGGCGGGCGCGCCGCTCACCGCGGTGGCCGCCGACGCCGCCAGCTGCCACCAGTGCCTGGCGGAAGCGCGCAACCCGCGCAACCGGCGCGCCGGCTACCCGTTCACCAACTGTACCCACTGCGGGCCTCGCTACTCGATCATTCGCGCGATTCCCTACGACCGCGCCAATACCAGCATGGCTCCCTTCGCCATGTGTACGAACTGCCTGGCGGAGTACTACGAGCCGGAGGACCGCCGCTTCCACGCCCAGCCCAACGCCTGCCCCGATTGCGGGCCACAGCTGTGGCTGGAGGATGTCGATGGCAACGCGGTTGGCGAACTGCGCAACGCCGATGCCCTGGCGCGCGCCGCCGCGCTCATCGCATCGGGACACATCGTGGCGGTAAAGGGCATGGGGGGCGTACACCTGGCCGTCGATGCCTGCAACGCGCAGGCCGTCGACACCCTGCGCGAACGCAAGCGGCGCTACCGCAAACCCCTGGCCCTGATGGCCAGGGATATCGCCGAGGTGCGCCGCTACGCCTATCTGGACTGGACGGAGGCCAAAGCGCTGCACTCCCCCGCCGCCCCCATCGTCATCCTGCGGCGGCGCGATGCGCACGACGACCTCGCCCCGGGTATCGCCCCCGGGCAGGACCAGCTCGGTTTCATGCTGCCCTACACCCCGCTACACCTGGAGCTGATGCGCCACCTGCGCGGCCCCATCGTACTCACCTCGGGCAACCTGAGCGAGGAACCCCAGTGCACTGACAACACGGACGCGCGGGAACGGCTCGCCGGCATCGCCGATTACCTGTTGTTGCACGACCGCGACATCGTCAACCGGGTGGATGACTCCGTGGTGCGGGTGACCGCAGGCCACCTGCGCACGCTGCGCCGTGCCCGCGGTTTCGCCCCCGGCCAGCTCGCCCTGCCTCCGGGATTCGAGGGGGCAGACGGCGTACTGGCAACCGGCGCCGACCTGAAGAACACCTTCTGCCTGTTGAAAGACGGCTACGCCATACTCTCGCCGCACATGGGTGACCTCGAGGACGCCCCCACGCAAGTCGACTACCGGCGCGCGATCGCCCTGCACCGGCAACTGTATGCGATGGAGCCGCAGTTGCTGGCCGCCGACATGCACCCGGACTATCACTCCAGCCACTACGCCCGTGAACTGGCCGCGAGCGCCGACCTGCCCTGCGCGGAAATCCAGCACCACCACGCCCATATCGCGGCTGTGCTCGGCGAACACGGCCTGCCCCGCGACAGCGCGCCGGTCCTGGGTATCGCCCTGGACGGACTCGGCTACGGCGACGACGGGGGCATATGGGGCGGCGAGTTCCTGCTCGCGGATTACGCACAATCACAGCGCATCGGCCGGTTCCGGCCGGTGCCCATGCTCGGTGGCAACCTCGCCATGCGCGAACCCTGGCGCTGCGCCCTCGCCCACCTGTGGTCCGTCGACGACTGGGAGAGCCTGGCCGGGCGCCACGCGGCACTCGAGTGCATCGCGTTCCTGCGCGAGAAGCCGCTGGACACCCTGCGCCAGGTCGCGGCGAAAGGCATCAACAGCCCGCCGAGTTCTTCAGCGGGACGGCTGTTCGACGCGGCTGCTGCATTGCTGGGCTTGCACCGGGAAGAACAGGCCTACGAGGGTGAGGCGGCGATGGCACTGGAAGCCATGGCGCTGCGCGCAGTTGACGGCGTTGAGCAGGCCTACCCCTTTGAGTTGCGCGAGGCGCAGGCACTGGTAGAGATCGACTGGTCGACTGTGTGGCCGGCGCTACTGGAAGACCTCGCGGCGCAGGTTCCCGGCGAGACCATCGCCGCGCGGTTCCACACCACGGTTGCAACGGCGGTAGCGGAGCTGGCGCAGCGGTTGATGCTCCAGCACCAGTTGAAGACCGTGGCCCTGTCGGGCGGCGTGCTGCAGAACAGCCTGCTGGCAAGCCAGCTGCAGGCGCGACTCGCGGCGCAGGGGCACCGGGTGCTGATGCCGGAGCAGATCCCCTGTAATGACGGTGGTATCGCCCTGGGCCAGGCGCTGGTGGCCTGGGCGCAACAGGGCTAGCGTGGGTCGCGCGACGGGTTCCGCGCCATGCGTTACTTGTGGGCGATGGGCTTGTCGGTGAACAGGTAGTCCTTCAGTTCCTTGTCGAAGATGGCGTCCTTGCGGCGGATCCACTCCATCACCATGGCCGCGTGCTCTTTTTCCTCGTCGCGGTTGTGGATCAGGATAGCCTTCAGCTCTTCATCCTTGCAGGCATCCACCCGCTGGTTGTACCAGTCCACCGCTTCGAGCTCTTCCATGAGGGAAACGATGGCACGGTGCATGTCGCGGGTCTCGTCGCTGAGTTCCTCGATGGGTTCGTGATAACCTTCGCTGGCCATTTTTGCTCCTCTGGTTTGTTCAGTTGATGGGTTGTGTGACTGCGATGATTATCGCATGTTTGCGCGACCTGCGTGTGCCGGCGACTCGCTCTGACACCTGTTTTTTCAGCGTCGGTGGACCGCGAATTCCAGCGCGCCACGCTGTACGTCAGGGTCACTCACTACAGCGACGCTTTCGATGGCGCGGCGCACGTAATCCGCCGGCAGTGCCGCATCCCGCGCACCGGCGAGCACATGTTGCAGGTACCAGTCGAAGGGCAGCAGGGTAGGGTCGATCGCCGTCGCCACGTAGGTAGAGGCAGCGCAGCGTGTGCCGCGGCTACAGCTCAACTCCACCTGTTTTTCATCATAGCCCCGCTCGAGACCTTCGATCTCGTCGAGCACAGCCTTGCCGGACAGGTGCACCGCGTAGAGCATGCCCAGCACCGCATCGTTTTCACTACCGGTAAAGAACGCGTCGCATTTGGCCGAGCCGTCCGTGCCACGCTTGTGGAAGCGCAAGGTGTACCCGGACAGGCGGCGCTGGCCAAGAGGCAGGGCGCCGGGCACCCGAGCGCAAAGGCGCGCCAGGGACATGTTGGAGCCATAGGCAAAGTACAGGAGCCGCCCTTCAGTCATGCTCCGCCTGCCACTCCTCGACCACCTCGCGGGCCGCGCGAAACGCCTCTATACCCGCGGGCATACCGCAATACACAGTGGCGTGCAGAAGGACTTCCTGTATCTCCTCCACACTGCAGCCGTTGCGCAAGGCGCCGCGCACGTGACCCTTGAGTTCTGCCGAGGCGCGCAGGGCGACCAGTGTGGCGATGGTGACCAGGCTGCGCGTCTGCCGCGGCAGACCGTCGCGGGTCCAGACCTCGCCCCAGCAGTTCGCCGTCACCATTTCCTGTAGCGGGAGGGTGAACGGCGAGGCCGAGGCCAGGGCCTTGTCGACAAACGCGTCGCCCATGACTTCCCGGCGCGCAGCCATTCCCGAATCAAACTTGGTATCGCTCATTGGTCGAATGATCTCCGTAGTAGGTGTATCGACAGCTCCGGAACCCGGGCCCCATTTGACAGCCTAGCAAGCATTGCACAAACTCTCATTCGATCTTCGCGCACCTAGAATAAACATCAATCCAGGGTAGCCCAGTGTTCAAACAAATCTGCTTCTTTCGCAAACACCCCGACATGACCATGGACGAGTTCCTGGACTACTACGAGAACCAGCACTCCCAACTCTCCAAGCGCCAGGGCCGCGCGCCGTCGATTCCCAATGCCGTGCGCTATGTGCGGCGTTATCTGCACCCGGAAAAGAACCCGGTGACCGGCGAGGTCCACGACCCCGGTTATGACTGCATCATGGAAATCTGGTGGAACAGCCGAGAGGACTTCGAGAACTCGCAGAAAATCATCGCCGCGCCGGACCGCATCGACTTCGTGAAGGAGGACGAGGCGAAGCTGTTTGCCAGCCACGCCAACCCGGTGTGTTCGGTCGTCGAATACGACTCGCCGATGGGACCCAACGGGGAGCAGACCAGCGTCGAGGTGAAGTACGCGGACTGAACGCGCGCGAGACGACCCGACGCTACGGCGACCGGACTCGCTGCCCGCCGAGGATAAACAGGCAGACGCCGCCCAGCACCGCGATGGCCGCGATCACCAGGCGCAAGGTGAGCGCTTCGTCCAACAGTAATATTCCACCGAGTGCCGCGATCACCGGCACGCTAAGCTGAATAGTGGCCGCCGTGGTGGCGCGCAATGCCGGCAGTACCGCATACCACAACGCGTAGCCAAGGCCCGATGCGAGTGCGCCCGACGCCAGGGCATAGGTAATACCGAGCGCACTGGTCGTTTCTTCCTCGCCACCACAGATCCAGTACAGTAATAGCACCAGAGGCAGGCTGCGCAGGAAATTCCCGGCACTCGCCGACGTCGGGGCGACAGCACCGCGCCCGCGCAGGGAATACAGGCCCCAGGCGCCACCCGCCAATACCATCAGCAGCGCAGCCGCGAGCGGCGGCGCTGTCACCCCCGGCAGAAGTAGCCAGAGCAGTCCGGCAAAGGCCGTGACGGCGCCCAGGGCCTGTCGGAGCTGCAGACGCTCCCCACTCCACAGTCCCACCACGATCATCGTGATCTGCACTGCGCCAAACAGCAGCAGTGCGCCGGCGCCAGCATCCAGACCGATATAGGCAAATGAAAATCCGGCCGCGTAGGTGAACAGAGCGAGTGCTGAGATCCAGTCGCCGCCGACCGACCATTTGCGCTGCCTCAGCGAGACAATCAGGTACAGGCAGAGTGCGCCGGAGAACAGACGCAACAGTGTGAAACTGGCCGCGCCAACGCTACCGGACGCGAGCGCTTCACGGCATAGCAGCGAATTCGCCGCGAAAGCGATCATCACAAGTGTGCTGAGCAGGGCTATTCGGGTTGGCATCGTTCGTATGATGTCGTGATTTGTGGAAACGGCAAGGTGTCAGGCGACAGCATCACGTTGATTCGCATGTGTGGTGTGCTTTGCATCTACGGTGACCACAGGGTGCGGAAAAGTCCGGATCTCCGATGTTGATCCACGCTAAAATCGAGAGTCGTTTTCACAGGGTACGCCATCGCGATCGCCATCCATCTTCGTGTTCGGGCAGTGCCGGAGAAAGAACTCGGCCTCAGCACGCGAATGCATCTGGCTACAGTACTGGCGGCCATCACAGCGGAACCCGGGCGTAGTCCGGGTTGTGGTCGCCGGCATGTAGACACTGCCAGTTTGCTCCACGACCGGAATGTTCTCCCTTGATTGGTAGAACTGCCATCCGCCTATGACGAGCGCGAGGAGCACCAGCAGCTTCTTCACGCTATTCGAACCGAAAGCCGGCTGAGGTGGCGACCAGGAGTCCGTGAATCAGCACCGCGGCACTACTGCGCAGCGGTCGAACGTTGTTACGCATCCGCCCCCCCTAACTGAAATACCTGTAGATTCCGAATATCACACTGACGCCGATGATCAGTAGAACTATACGCCCTACCCCGGTCTCTGCCGCCGGAGGCTGAAGAGATGGGTCCGGCGGATTCTGGGTGATATAGGCATCGACCCGTTCTTTTGCCGTCTTCAGGTCGACTCCTTGTTGCTGGCGCAACAACTTGATCGCAGCGACCTTTCGGTTCGCCCTGATCTCGGCGATGACCTCCTCCGGCATATCAATTTCAGGTTTCACAAGAATTTTTCCCGATGCCAACGCTAGTGATGCCAGGGTGATCAACGGAAGATCCAGCCGAAGAAATCGGGGCGCTGGCTTTCACTCCATCAAGCAAGACTAAAAGACATCTATTTGTCTGGCACGCCAGATCTTGTTGCCTGCAATCCATGTTCTACCTCGCGCGGTTGAACCTGCCAATAAAGAACTCGGAATATTCCGAAGTCCATAGCCATCTCAACTGTCGGGAAAGTCCGGGAAAGACGGGATATGGCCCAGACTTTCTTCCCACGAAGCTTGCCTTGCGAAAAAGATATGCGCCTGTGGGGGTATCGGCACATCGCCATCGAGACTCCCCGCTGGAACAATGCAGATGTTCCCGCCCATCGAAGTATTGGGCAACGCAGAACCGCAGTTGGCACAGAAGCTCTTAACGTGCCGTGTACCTTCAAGATTGAAATCTCGCACATCGCCCTCACCGGACAACCAGGTCAACGAGTCGGCATGGGCAAAGAGGTTGGCCGCATAAGCAGAACCGGTATCTTTGCGGCAGTAGCTGCAGTGACAAATAAAGAACTTGTCAAACACGCCTTCGACACTGAACGAGACTTGGCCACACAGGCAGGAGCCAAAAACCGCCATGAATTACCCTCTACTTTGATCTTCAGTAGTGATGCGAAAGTTTAGCGATGGCCTATAGATCGCAGAAAAAGATAAAAGGCAGCTACAGGCTATTGCTTTGGCATTCTTCGGGGTACTGAATCAAAGACGAGTGTTTCGTCGCTGGTACATCGCCCGTGTTGAAGCTCTAGCGGCTTTATCTGATGCGCTCCAACACTTCAGGCGGTGCTCCACATTAGCGGTTTCCGGCGCAGAGCGCCTTTACTGCCCTGACTTGTTAGGCACTATTCTCCAGCTGGAGGCTCCCAAAGCTCTACCTTATTTCCCTCAGGGTCTATTACCCAACCAAATTTACCAAACTCCGATTCTTCGGTTTTATCCAGAACATTACAACCTTCTGCGCGAAGTACGGTTAATAGCTCACTTAAGTTGGCAACTCGATAATTAACCATAAAGGGTGAGTTGCTAGGTTTAAAATTTTCACCATTATCAATCATCCAAGCTGTTGTACCAGCGTAAGGCTTTCCTTCGCTATCTACCCACCTAAAGGATGTTCCCCCCCAAACCTGAACATCTATACCAAGATGGTTTTTGTACCAATTCTGGAGCATCTCTGGATCTTTGGCTTTTATAAAAATACCACCGATCCCTGTTACCCGAGTCATGTTTTCGCCCCCAATTTGAACCTTGCTATCCGTCGACGTTTCAGACGATTCACCAGCATTTGAAAGAGTTGATATAAAGCATATAGAAATCACACAAAGAAGCATTTTGTTCTTCATTAAATTCTCCTTGAAAAGTTCGCGACCTGTAGATTGATTGCCGAACGCTTCGAGTTGGAGCCCGCGGTATCGGATCCCGGCGAGAAGCGCCGTTGCTGCATTGACTTGTTAAGGCTGCCCATACCAAACCTCTAACGGAACTATGAAATAGATTATCAGTGCCACGCTTGGAATGACTAGCAGCAACCAAGAAGAATGCCCTAATAGAACGACTCCTCTATTCTTAGATATTCGATACTTTCCAGTAAGCAAAAAATACAAAAAATATAAGAAGCCAGAATTCGCTGCGCTCTTAGACTCGCTTACAAGCTTCCAGACTTCATTATCATAATTCTTCACCGACCAGACGAAACCACCTACTACTAGCCAAAAAAGTAGTATTGCTATGAGTGTAAATTGTTCTGGCAGCGTCACCCCGGCGCCCTAACGCCGCCAGCAGCGGGCGCACAGACCGCGCAGCGGTTTGGGCGTCCGGGAGCGAACTGCCTGGCCTTGTTATGTGGCACGACAGATACCTGATTGGTAAACCTGCATATTAGCCCTAATGCACAACCTGCTTGGCAACTGACAATTCGGTTGCGGACTCTGCCCAACCCAGATGTTGCATGTTCGAACCCAACTTTGAATCACCGGGGAGTGGCGAAAGGCTTAGCCATGTCACCGGAAGATGACGCTGGCAGCCGAAAGATAAAGAATGCCTGGGTAACCAACGAATGCATTTACTTAATACCCACTTGGAACTACCACATAACGCTTCAAGCAGGGGCCCGCGTTGGCGCGTCCCGGCGCGAAGCGCCCTTGCTCTGCCTTGACTTGTTAATGTGACTAACAAACCTCAATATTCTTTACCTCAGACCCGAAGTAGCAAGCCAGAAACTCATACGAGCCAACGTCACAGCAACCCAGGTACTTAGTTTCAAACTCTACCTCTCGCCCTAACTCGAGTTCCTTGCAAGTACCAGAATAGTAATATATTTCATTCACAGCTTTTTGCTGTGTGTTTTTGAAGTTGCCCGTTGGGCTATGAAATTCTCTAGATACAGTTAGAGCACTGCCGGAGATTTGAAATTTGCTCCTCTTTGGGTCATTAGAATTTCTGTATATCGCTGCCGAGTGAATGTACTGCATCACAGGTAAGCACGCCTGGACTTTATATGTCGGCGGACCCAGATCCCGGTGCCATGCGGTGCCCGCACAATCAGCATTTATAGTCGACGAATATCCAATCAAAACTATAAATGAATTGAGATATCGCTTCATCACATTAACGCCAATCATATGGGGCGTGCCGCCGCACAGCGGTGGCACGTCCCAGCCACCCGACGGGTGGCGACTGATGTACTTGTTATGAATTTTCTTGCTCATTAGCTGCAAAGATTCGCTCGACTTCGGTTCGCAAAGGGCCAAAAAAGAACTTCTTTCCGAGTAAGACGAGGCACTCAGCTTCAGGATCAAGTAGCTTGAATATTTTGCCTACGGGATGATCAGCCAATTCATGTGACTCAATCATTGGTGTAGGAAAGAAATAGCCAGCATCATTTGAAAGCACATAGGTATCAAGCTTTTCATCAAAGTGTTCCCATGCGTTCCTTAGATCTCTATCGGAAAGCGGAGATTCTTCCGTGATTTTGAATTGTTTCCTGAGCTTCTCACCTCTCGCGAGCTTCAATTCGTATTGCTTGAGTTCCGTTTTTTTCTTCCCAGCGGTTGAAGGCCAGAAGTATCGTGACAATGCACCAACGTGACCAACAGCCTCTTGCACTGCGCTAATCTGTGACGCTGGATCAGCGTTTTCCTGAGCCAAATAGTCGTACAACTCAAATGCTGCCAACGCTCGTTCTGCAGAATAACGGATTGAGATACCGTAAAAAGCCATGTGCATTGGCTGTATGCCACCACATGTATCTAACGTAATTTCGGCTCGGTGCTCTAACTCTTCGTTCGAGATCATCTATTACTCAATGCGCTTTTTAATTCATAACGCTTCAAGCAGGGGCCCGCGTTAGCGGGTCCCGGCGCGAAGCGCCCTTGCTGCCTTGACTTGTTAAGCGATTACCCATTTTTCTGTACTTAGACCTTCAGTGGCTCGGCCCCTTTGTGAAGCATATTTGGATCTGGGCCTCGCTCTACTACTTGGGCCATTCTTTCTTTTGCTTCGTTATGCGCGCCAGACCAAGGATAACCTTTTCCAGTGAAATGTTCCTTTCGCATCAACCAAATTGTTTTATTGGTTCTGTCGCCGAATACGTCCTTTTTAACCCCAGT
>NZ_SRLE01000059.1 GCF_004745945.1 Mangrovimicrobium sediminis
GTGCAGGGCAGTGCGGCGGACATCAACAAGAAGGCGATGCTGGGGGTGGGGGGCTGGCTGGCGCAGGACGCAGTGGATGCCTACATCGTCATGCAGGTGCACGACGAGCTGGTGCTGGAAGTCGCCGAAGACGCGGTGAGAGAGGTCAGCGACGAGCTGTGCCGGCGCATGGCCGGCGCGGCGGAATTGTCCGTACCCTTGCTGGTGGAGGCCGGTTCCGGGGTCAACTGGGACGAAGCCCACTGAGCGCGGGCGGCGCGCTGTAAATTTTTTTTTACACCGCGCTGAACTTTCACCCGGGACCCCAGTCAGATCAGTTGCAGCATCCGCTGCACCCCTGTTGAAGACTTCTCTCCATGAGTCTTCGCAAAGCAAGTCTCTTTCCCCAGAGACCCTAGGTATCCCGGTTGCCTTCCCCCCTAGAGGCAACCGGGTTTTTTTTGCCTACTCGCCGGGCTCGCCTTCGCCCTCTTTGTCACCCAAATTCCCCTCCGCCGGCTCGTCATCGGAGAAATCCTCGTAGACGCTGGCGTCGGTCAGCCAGGCGTCCAGGGTGGCCACCAGTTCGTCGCGGCCGACGTGTTTCGGCGCGGAAAACAGCTGCACGCTGACCAGGTCGCCGAGCGGCTTCAGCGCCCGGCGCACCTCGAGCAGCGCGCTGTTGGCCGGGCCGCGCTTGAGCTTGTCCGCCTTGGTCAGCAGAATGTGCACCGGCATGTGCGCCGCTTCCGCCCAGTCCAGCATCTGCTGGTCGAACGAAGGGCTGCAGGGGGTGGCGCACATCCATGAGCAGAATCAGGCCGCGCAGGCTCTCGCGCCGGGACAGGTAGCGCTCCAGCTGCCGGGTCCAGGCGTTCTTTACTGCCACCGGCACCTTGGCGTAGCCGTAGCCCGGCAGGTCGACCAGGCGCTGGCTGGGCGAGAGCTCAAAGAAGTTGATGAGCTGCGTTCGCCCCGGCGTCTTGGAGGTCTTGGCGAGCTTGCTGTTGCCAGTTAGGCTATTGATTGCGCTTGATTTTCCCGCGTTTGACCGGCCCGCGAAGGCGACTTCCCAGCCGCTGTCCTCGGGGCACTGCTCAAAGCGCTGGGCACTGGTGAGGTAGCTGGCCTGGCGGTAGTCTGGCGCCGCGGGAGGCGGCGGCGATGCCTGTTCGGACATTGTGCGGTATTGCCTTTTTAGGTGTGGGTATGTCGTATATAATGCCACAGCTTTTTTGACTGCTATCAAGCGCTTGCGATTTCACCCGGCCGTGGCTGTACGGAGTGGGGATGTGCCGGGCGCACTTCGAGAGGTACTCATGAAAAAAGTTGTTGCCGCCGCGCTGATGCTCTGCGCCACGTCCGTTGTTGCCCAACCCGACATGGACAAGTACAACAAGAGCTGCTCCGTCTGCCACACCACCGGCGCTGCCAACGCGCCCAAAACCCATGACGTCGAGGCCTGGGCCCCGCGTATGGAAAAAGGCATGGACGCACTGGTGGCTTCCGTGACCAGCGGCCTCAACGCGATGCCGCCGCGCGGCATGTGCTTCGACTGCACCCCCGAGGACTACCAGGCGCTGATCACCTTCATGTCATCGCCGGCCGAGTAAGGCCCCGTACAACACGCAATAGCTGGAACGACCATGAAAAAATCGCTGATTCTGGCCGCCCTCGTACTGGGCAGCACCCAAATCGCCACGGCGCAAGCGGCGGGCGATGCCGCCGCCGGAGAACCCCTGACCGCGGCCTGCGGCGCCTGCCACGGCGCGGACGGCAACAGTGCAGTGCCGAATTTCCCGAAATTGGCCGGACTTGGCGAAAAGTACCTGTTCAAGCAGCTCAAGGACATCCGCGACGG
>NZ_SRLE01000060.1 GCF_004745945.1 Mangrovimicrobium sediminis
CCTCGGCGAACGGCAGGTCGGCGACGTTGCTCTGGTAGCCATCGCGCTCCAACTTGCGGCCGCTCAGGCGGAACTGCATGGTGTCGCTGACCGGCAGGTCGACGGCACCCTCGAGCTGGATCAGGTCGTAGTTGCCTACCTTCACCTCGGCGTAGCCGCCGAACTCGGTGCCGGGGGCCTGCGGGGTGAGAATCAGTGCACCACCGGTAGAGTTACGGCCGAACAGGGTGCCCTGCTGCACGCTGGACAGGTCGTACATGGCCAGGTTGGTGCCGTCGGTCGGGGTCATCACCACTTCGGCGAAGTAGATGGGCACGGCCGGGTCGAGCGTCAGCAGCGGCTCGGAGGGGCGCTGGCCGCGCAGCGTGATCAGCGGGGCGTTGACGCCCGGGCCACCGGCGGAGACGCGCAGGGAGGGCACGTGCACACCCAGGTCGCGAATTTCGCCGATGTTCTGCTCACGCAGGAAATTTTCGTTCATCGCGGTAATTGCGATGGGGATATCGGTCGCCAGTTCCTGGCGACGGCGGGCGGTAACTACCACTTCTTCCAGTGCGACGAAGCCGCGCTCCTGTGCGAAGACAGCGGGAGCCTGGCCGGCGGATGCCGCTACCAGTGCCGCCACCGCGCACTGCAGGCGCAGGTTGCGCTGCACTGGCTGTGTTGCGATCAGTGTTTTGTCGTTGTTCATAGCTGTGGTCTCTTTATGGTGATTAGCGCTAATGTGATTTGCCTATGCGATGAACCCGCGTTTACAGCGACTTTGCGGTGTAGAAACTCGTCCGTCGAAACAGATGGAGTTGGAGATGAAATGATGGTTACCGCGTTGAAGCCGCCCCACAGCAAACTTTTGTATTTTTAGGTTTATTCACGCGTCCGGGCGATGCCCATTTTTAAGACGAGACTATGCTGCCTAAAAGGGGCCAAACAGGTCAAGAAATAATTGTGGTAACAGTTGGAACTGTGAAACACGTCGTACCATAACGCTGTAAAAAAGGTGATTTTCACACATCCATCCGAAACAGGGCAGCGAAATCAAGACAATTTATTCAGTATCTCGAATCAATACCCGGTAAAAAAACCTTTGCGACATTTTCCGGTATTTCGCGACAGGCAAAAAAAAACCCGCGGTCGATGACCGCGGGTTATCCGGGTTGCCGTTACCGGCGTGGCAACTGCTCAGCTGCCGGTCTTCTTCTGCCCGTGATGGGCGAACATTTTCGCCAGGTCGCCGGAGGTTATGCGGCGCATACCCTCGGCGTCGTCCAGCGGCTTTTCGCCGGACATGGAGGTCGGCGTGGCGTCTACCCCGTACGCCTTGGCCTTTGCGCGCAGCGCACCGACAGTCAGCTCTTCCTTCTTGATGTGCTTGCCCATTTCGGCGTTGAAAATGCGCATCGCGTTGAGGTGGGTGACTTTGT
>NZ_SRLE01000062.1 GCF_004745945.1 Mangrovimicrobium sediminis
GGCCGTGGGCGGCAACCGGTTCGAGCTGCCGCCCAAGGGGGTGGCGCCGGCCGGGGAGGGCGCGGGGCGCGTCGACGTCATCCCGGCAGATGTCGCCGGGGAGCGCGCCGCCGTCGCCGCGGCCACGCGGGTCGCGGCGCTGGTCGGCGGGGACGGCGAATACGACCTGCGCCGAGACCGGCGTGGTCGCGGCGAAGGCGGCGAGTTCCCCGGCGACATCTGCAGGGATGACGTCGAAGCGCCCCGCGCCCTCCCCGGCCGGCGCCACCACCTTGGGCGGCAGCTCGAACAGTTTGCCGCCCACGGCCTCGCGTTGCAGCTGCTCGAAGGGCACCGCGGCGTTGCGCGCCATCACCGCGAGGAAGTCGTTGTCATCCACCGGCGGCGTGTCCATGTCCATCTCCACGCCCATGAAATTGAGCGCCACGCCGAGGCGCTTGGCCAGCGCCCAGGCCACGTAGCCCTCGTCGCACAGTTCGGAACCGGCGGGCGGTGGCACCAGCGCCGGAGTGTACTGGGCGTAGGGAATGCTCAGGTTGGTCATCTCCAGGCCGAAGGTCATGTCGGCGTGCTCGAAGAGTATTTTCGGCGGCAGCACGTAGTCCGCCAGCGCGGTGGTCGCGGTGTGGAAGGGCTCGATCACCACCAGCAGTTCCAGCGCGCGAAACGCTGCGACCACGCGCTCGGTATCGGGCATCGCCCCCACCGGATTGGCGCCGGAGATCAGCAAACCGCGCAGCCTGCCCTCCCCCGGCTCGAGGATTTCCTCGGCCAGTGTCGGTGTGGCGGACTCACCCATCAGGCGCACCGCGCCGCGCGGCCGCAGACGATACCCAGGCACTCGTACAGGTGTTCGGCGAGGTTGGGGAAGCTGGCCATGTTGACGCCGGTGCCCGTGTTCACGCTGCCCCGGCGCGCCTCTTTTGCAAATAATTGCGCGGCGGCAATGAGGTCTTCCGGGGCAATCCCCGCGCGCGCCGCGACAACGTCCGGGGTAAAGGGCGCCAGCGCAGTGCGCAGGGCGTCCAGGTCCTTCACATGTTCGGCACAGAACTCCGCATCGTGCCAGTCGTTGGCGAGGATCACGTGCAACAGCCCCGCGGCGACGGCGGCGTCCTCGCCGGGGTAGATCTGCAGATGGATGTCGGCGAACTTCGCCATCTCGCACTCGCGCGGGTCGATGACGATGATTTTCATGCCGCGCTCGCGCGCTCCCCTGAGGCGCTTGGTCGGGGTCTGCACCGGCGTGTGCCAGCTGTCCACCGAGCCCAGCGGGTTGCTGCCGGCGAACCGCCAGACGTCGGCGTCCTCGAAGGCGTGGCGGCCGGCCTCCCAGGTGCCCAGGCGGTCG
>NZ_SRLE01000063.1 GCF_004745945.1 Mangrovimicrobium sediminis
GTCGGAGAGGTGTATAAGGGACAGGCACGTGGGTATCCTGCGCATGGGCCGCGCCGAGTTCCGCGAGATCGTACAGGTGAGTGCAGTTGGAGGTTTTTCCGCCGCGCCGCGCAAACCCGTCGAGCGGCTGGCCGGTGAACGTCGCCACCAGTTGTTGTTCGGCGCCGGGACAGGTGTTCCAGGGCGCGCGGTGCATCTGCGGCTCGATACGGGTGGCCACGCCCTGGTCGTGCTCGATACACACGCCCATGCAGTGGAAGTCGTCCTCGACCTCGCTCAACACCCGCCCGGGGGCGGGTGTCACGCGAAAGCGGCGCCGGAAGCCCGGCAGCTGGTCCAGGGCGGGTTCCGCCAAGGGCTCAGTCCCGTGCCAGCAACAGGGCAGTCGCCAGGGGGCCGCCGCCGGAGGTGGCCACTGCCACCTTCGGGTCGCCGGGGATCTGCCGCTCGCCACCCACGCCGCGCAGCTGGGTGACCGCCTCGTGGGCGAAACCGAAGCCGTGCAGGCGGCCGGCGCCGATCTGGCCGCCGAAGGTGTTCAGCGGCAGCTCGCCGTCGAGGGCGATGCGCTGGCCGCCCTCGATGAACTTGCCGCCCTCGCCGATCTCGCAAAAACCCAGCGCTTCCAGCCAGGTCAGCGCGAGGAAGCTGAAGCCGTCGTAGAACTGCACGGTGTCGACGTCCGCCGGTGTGTAGTCGGTGAGCTTCCACAGGTCGCGGCCGGTGGCGTAGCTGGCCATCCACTCGGCCTGGTCCCAGCTGTGGCGGTCCAGCCCATGTACTGCTCCATGGTCAGCGGCTCGCGAATCATCGCGCGCGGGTTGCGCATGGCGTTGGCGCGATCGGTCAGCGCGATCTGCGCCAGCTGCTCGCGGGTCAGGCCGTATTTCTTCACGTGGCGCATGGCGTACTGCGCCACCCAGGTCGCGGCAGACATCGCGTAGTACGGCGCGAACCACTGGGTGTAGCTGTCGACCCGCGAGGGCATGGACACCGGGTATTCGTCGGGGCGCGACATGGCCGCCGCCTCGTACACGGTGCGGTAGCAGATGACATGCCGCGCCTGGCCGGTGCGCACTGCTGCCATCGCCGCGCCCACCGCGCCCAGTTGCGAGGATATTTCGCCGCCGCCGGCGTACCAGGTGGCCTTGATGCCCAGCGCGTCGATCAACTCGTCGGCGCCCACGGGCGAGAAGCCCAGCATCTGCGAGACGCGGCCCGGGTAGGTGGAGACTCCGTCGATCTGCTCGATACCGAGGCCAGCCTCGGCCAGGGCTTCCTTGACCGCGTCGACGGTCAGCAGCAGCGGGTGACGGGTGAGTTTCATGCCGACCTCGGACTGCCCGATGCCGGTGATATAGGCTTGTGTGTCAGTCATGGTCAGATCTTTTCAAACAGGGGAACGTAGACGTCGTCGTGCTGCTCGAAAGTCACGCGCACGCGGTCACCGAAATCGACATCCGTGGGTTCGCAACCGAGGATATTGCTGGTGATATACACCCCCTCGGCACCGTCGATAGCCACGCGCGCAACCACGCAGGGCACCGGCATTGCCGGGTGCCACTTCTGGTGGACGAGCGTGTAGGTGTCGATCACGCCGGTGCCGGCGACAGCCTCGGGCACCACGTTTTCGGACAGGCAGTGACGGC
>NZ_SRLE01000064.1 GCF_004745945.1 Mangrovimicrobium sediminis
GCGAGATACCCCGGCGCCACCGTGCAGGTGATCGTCGATCACTACATGCGCATGACCGGCCCCGAGCAGGCCGCGCGGCTGGGCGACCTC
This sequence comes from Mangrovimicrobium sediminis, assembly GCF_004745945.1. Taxonomy (GTDB): domain Bacteria; phylum Pseudomonadota; class Gammaproteobacteria; order Pseudomonadales; family Halieaceae; genus Mangrovimicrobium; species Mangrovimicrobium sediminis. The sequence goes on from NZ_SRLE01000064.1 coordinate 91, forward strand.
GCCGACCAGGCCGGCGTACGGCTGCAGTGGGCGGGCGTGCCCACGCTACAGTTCCAGGCGGAGATCGCCGCGAAATCCCTGGCCGTACACGAGCGCTTCAAGGCCGAGGGCAAGGACAACTGGACCGGCTACCACCATGTCTCGCCGACCTCGGTGATCAACTTCTGCCGCTCCCTGGTGTTCGCCCAGAACGGCAACCAGGTCTGGCAGGAACTGATCGACACCGACTACCGGGCGGAGAAAGAGCAGATGTTCAGCGACCCGGCCTGGCTGGCGCGGGCGCGGGAGTCCTGGGACAACCAGTACGCCCATTCCTACCTGCACGACCCCACCGCGCTCACCCTGAAGGAGAGCGAAACCGGCTACGGCCCGGTGGGCGTAACCCTCGCCGATTACATGGCGCAGACCGGTATCGAACACGCCTCGGATGCGCTGGCCCAGTGGGTATTGCACAACGGCCCCGAGTCCGTGGTGCTCAAGCGCTCCTGGGAGCGCAACGAGGAACTGCTGCTGAAGATGCTGCGCGACCCGCGCTCGGTGGGCAACATCTCCGACGGCGGCGCCCACGGCAAGATGTTCTGCGGCTACGGCGACAACATCCTGCTGCTCACGGATTTCGTGCGCGAGCGCGGCCTGCGCGGTGCACGTGATGACCGGCAAGCTCGCCGACTTCTTCGGGCTGGACCAGCGCGGCCTGCTGGCGCCGGGGATGATCGCGGATATCGCGGTGTTCGACCTCGACGCAGTGGAGCGCCGGCCGGAGGAGCGCATCTGGGATGTGTGGGACGGGGAGGGCGGTCGCACCTACCGCTACACCCGGGCGCCCGCGCCCATGCTGCTGACCCTGGTGAACGGCGTGCCGACCTTCGACAACGGCGCGGTGACCGGGCGCTTCCCCGGGGAGTTTGTCGGCCCCGGTCCTGTCGAGGCGGTGACTGCGGCGCTCGCCGCCA
>NZ_SRLE01000065.1 GCF_004745945.1 Mangrovimicrobium sediminis
GCAGGTCCGCCGGGGCAAGGTTGACGGTGATGCGGCGGTCGGGAAACTCGAAATGCGAGTTGAGCAGGGCGCTGCGCACGCGGTCCTTGCTCTCGCGCACCGCGGTCGCGGGCATGCCGACGATGTTGAAGGCGGGCAGCCCGTTGGAGAGGTGGGTCTCCACACGCACCGGCGGCGCGCTGAGCCCGCTGAGGGCGCGCGTGTTGACGACAGACAGTTCCATGGCTCGTCCTTGAGCGCAGTATTGTCTCTGGGGTTACTGGCCCTCGACTTCCCGGGTCAGGGCCTCCAGTTCGGCTTCCAGTTCCGCCACCCGCTCGCGCGTGCGCCGCAGTACTTCGGCCTGGGCGTCGAACTCCTGGCGGCTGACGAGATCGAGGCGCGACAGGGCCGTCTGCGCCAGGCCACGCAGGCCCTTGTCGAGGTCGCCGCGCAGCCCGGATTCACCGACCATGTCGCCGACCTGTTGCAGGAATTCCCAGGGGGGTGGTGGGGGTTTCATTGCCATGTGCTCGACCTGTTTAGGTGCATTTTTGAGCAAATTTTAGGCGAATTACAGTCAAAAACACAGGTCCATTCCGTCCAGCACCGGCCGTGCGGACGAATTATGTGATGGCGTTCGCGTTGCTGCCGCGGCTGCATCAAATTGGTGCACCAATTTGGTGAGGAATTCCATTGTGGTGCGAAGGGCGTTTTTTTCTGGTGCACAGGCGAATGCTAGTACCTGTTCTTGAAAATCATAACTCGCTGAAATTTATGTAGAAAAGTACATCTGGCACATGCCCTGCAAACGGACTGGCAGATTTGTATAGCGCGCAGGCTATGCCCGACATTCAAAGACGTCGCAATACACTTCTTATTACAACACCTAGAAACGCATCACGGAGATCTGGAACATGATTAAAAAAGCACTTCCCGCTGTGCTCGCTGCCACTGTGCTTGGCGGCGTGTCAGCGACTGCGCAGGCGATGGAGATCAGCGGCAACGTTGCCCTCACCAGCGACTACCGTTTCCGCGGCATTTCCCAGTCCGACGAGTCTATCGCCATCCAGGGCGGTTTCGACCTCGGCTTTGAAAATGGCATCTACCTCGGTACCTGGGGTTCTTCCGTCGACTTCGACACCAATGGCGACGGTTTCGATGGTTCCCTGGAACTGGACTACTACGCTGGCTGGGCTGGTTCCATCAGCGACAATATCGGCATCGATGTGGGTATCCTGAACTACGACAACCCGGGTGATGACGACGCGGAAGGCGAATACCTGGAATTCTACGGCAGCGTTTCCATGTGGGACGTTTCCCTGGGCCTGGCCTATTCAGACGACTACTACGGCGAGACTGGCGAGTTCTTCTACTACTCCGCTGATACAAGCTTGGGCCTGACAGAAAACCTGAGCTTGGACCTGCAAGCAGGTAACAACGACCTGGACGAGGAAGGCTTC
>NZ_SRLE01000066.1 GCF_004745945.1 Mangrovimicrobium sediminis
GTCAAGGCAGCAAGGGCGCTTCGTGCCGGGACCCGCTAACGCGGGCCCCTGCTTAAGCGTTATGTATCCGCAGTGTGAAGCTCCTGCTTTAATCCCAATGTCCGAAAAAGAGATAACGAAGACTCATTTTCTGGCATCTAGGGCATTTATACCGCCTCGTTGAAATATCACCCTCAACCTCGGCGACAAGCTTGAGAGGATCTTCGATAAACGGATCAGGGAAAGCCTTGATTCCCAAGTCCCTGGCTTTATTTTCTTCCATAGTGTCAAACGTCTGCCTTTCAGCGTCATAATAAATAATCCAACTTTGGAAATCGTCGGATACTCCGGGGCTAACGTGGGCCTCGATACCGCACTCACAAACCATGAGTAACATATGCCCGGGCATAGTGGCTCTCCTAGACCCGCAACTTCATTGCGGGAATCCAGTTGTGATCGCCAGGACGTTTAATTTCAGCTACCTTCCATGCGTTATTACTGGTTCCACCACGCATCGTATTTATGAGCTTGGCAATAGATTCAAATTCGTCTTCGTTCCAAATTAGTCGTCTATCGTCTACTACAGCCTCAAATATCTCGCCAAAGTACTTTGTTCTTATCCTGGTTCCGCTGGGTAGCATTAGCCTTTCCCACATAAAGCCTGATTTCGGGCGCTCCTGAATAACGTCATCGACAGTTCTTTCTAAAAAGTCGTACACTACATTTTCAACTACAGTGTGCGGGTTAGCCGGGTAGCGGGTTAGTAGCTCCCTATAAATCTCAAGGCTAATGGGTATATATACATAGTCGTTAACCATCTGTCCTCCGTATTACTCTATAGTTACTACTAAGTACTCCATAGCAACTCTAGAGTACTTTATCGGTCATGGCAAGTATTAATTTTGCCGGAGAGAAATACATAACAATGCCAACCACGAATGCCCCTTCGGGGCCGGACCTCCGTTCCGGCGCTTCGCGCCTCCACTGCGGCCCGTGTTGGCGGCGTTATGCGCCTGGAGCAAGACTCCACTAATGAATATCACCCTCAAGATATTTCGGGACAAGATGATCTTGATGCATGAGTCTCGTATTGTCACCGCACTACCAAAAGAGCCGTACTCGACTACAAGGCTTCTTGTCGGCACTTTCGAACCAGCGGTCGCATGCTTGAAGGAAGGTTTATCGAGTATCGGAGCAGTAGGTATTTTTAAAAAGTCGCCCCGTATATTCATCTCGCCCCAAGAAATGTGTGAGGGAGGTCTGTCCGAAGTAGAGCGCCGTTGCCTTACTGAATTGGGGCTCGCAGCAGGCGCCAGAGCAGTGGAGTTTGTAAATGAAAAAGGCGCATAACAAGTCAAGGCAGC
>NZ_SRLE01000007.1 GCF_004745945.1 Mangrovimicrobium sediminis
GGGGGGGGAGGGGTGGGTAGGGGCGAGTAGGGGCGGGACCCAGCGGGCCCCGCGGTTTGATGATTGCCATGTCGAAATAGTTGCTCGGGGTCCCAAGACTGACCCGGGGTTACAGGAACGCCCCGTTGTCCACCTGGATCACCTGGCCGGTCACCGCCTTGCCCATTTCGCTCGCCAGGTAGAGCGCGGCATAGGCCTGGTCGCGCGGTTCGGTCCACGGCACGGTGGTGTTTACGTACTTGTCGGAGAACTCCAGCATTACCGCGCCGCCGTCCTGTTCGCCCGCGGCCCAGGCTGCTGCGGCGTCGGTCTCGGTGACACCCGGAGCGATGGCGTTGCAGCGGATATTGGTGCCGGACAGGCGTATGGCGATGTTCTTGCTCATGGTGTTCACCGCGCCCTTGGTCGAGGTGTAGGCGACACCGCAGATCGGCAGGGTGCCGTTGACCGAGGAGATGTTGATGATGCGGCCCTCGTTGCGCGGCAGGAAATGCTGCACTGCCTCGCGGCAGTAGCGGAACACGCCGGTCAGGTTGAGCTCGACGATCTTCGCGAAATGCTCGTCGCTGGCTTCCTCGACCGCCACCATATCGCCGGAGCCGGCGTTGTTGACCATGATATCGACCTGGCCGAAGGCTTCGATGGCGCGCTCGAACACAGCCTTGGGCGCTGCCGGGTCGCTGGAGTCTGCGACTACCGCCAGGGCCTTGCCGCCGCCCGCGGCGTTGATGGTGTTGGCTGCCTCTTCCAGTGCGGCCTCGCTGCGCGCTGTCATTACCACGTTGGCGCCTTCTTCGGCGAACACTTGTGCGATCGCAAAACCGATGCCCTTGCTGGCGCCGGTAACGATTGCGGTTTTACCTTCGAGTAGTTGTTTCATTGCTTGCTTCCTTCCTTTTCTTGCGTGTTTCCGGAGTCCGGCAGGGCCTCATGTGTTTTGACGGGCGCTGCGATCCGGCGTTGAAAGGACTGTATCGCCGCAATCGGGGCCGCACTACCGTATTGCGAAAGAAGCAGAGAAACAGGCAATAAATACATCGAATCCGGATATCTGTGTGTCAATTTGTAACCAGTTTCGGCTCTGGCGGGCGTGGCCGCCTGCGCTATCTGTTTGTGAGGTCAATAGAATCAGGCAAGAATTGCAGTGAATCGTTAAACCACATTTGCATTGCGGCAACTAGAATAGGTCATGTCGAATCTGGCCAGCGCGGCCGCGACGCGACCCCGGGTCGCCGGACTTGCGCAAGGCCAACGATCCGGCACCACCGTTTTGCAATTGGGAGAGCCTGACATGCGCATTGAACATCCATATCTCAGCCTGGCATGCATCGCACTGACAGGCGGCTTGCTGGCCAAGGGCCTCTGGGCCGACACCGCGTCGGCGCCGGCGGCCGGGCAGGTGCACTACACGAAAGACTCCCAGCAAGCGTTCACCGGCCCGGAAGCTTATTTCACCGGCGACGTGCAGGTGCAAATGGTTTTCCCGGGCAACGACACGGCGCATTACTCTGCCGCGTATGTCACCTTCGCGCCCGGCGCCCGCACCGCCTGGCACTCCCACCCGGCGGGCCAGCACATGGTTGTGGTCTCCGGCACCGGCCTCACCGGTACCCGCGACGGCAAGATCATCGAGTTCCAGCAGGGCGAAGCCGTCTGGTGCCCCCCGGGTATAGACCACTGGCATGGCGCGGCGGGCGATACGCCGATGACCCACCTGGTGGTGACCGGCAGCAAGGATGGCGAGAACGTCGTCTGGAAAGAAAAAGTCACGGATGAACAGGCCCACGCGACTGGCGGCTGAGCGCCGCGCGAGCCTGTCCCTCTGTTCATTACCGCAAGGAGAACACCATGATCCTGAATCGTAACGGAACCCGCGCTTCCATCCCCGGTCCTTCGGACTGGTTTGTCGGTGCCGTGCGCATCGATCCCATTCACATGGAACAGCAGGAGCCCTCGCGGATTACTTCAGCGCTGGTCACCTTCGAGCCGGGCGCGCGCACCAACTGGCACACCCATCCGCTGGGTCAGCTGCTGATCGTGACCGCAGGCCGCGGCTGGACCCAGTGCGAGGGCGAGGCGCGGGTGGAGGTAAACGCGGGCGACACCATCTGGTGCCCGCCCGGCCACAAGCACTGGCACGGCGCCACCAGCAGCACCGGTATGAGTCATATCGCCGTGCAGGAAATGCTCGACCGCAAGAATGTCGACTGGCTGGAGCCGGTCACGGACGCCCAGTACAAGGGCGAGTAAGGCGGTAGTGAGCATGCCCCGGACCAATACGCCATGGTTCTCACCAGGCGCGCTGCGAATCCTGCGCCGGGTGCTGGGGACCCTGGTCGCCGGCGTGCTCTGCCCCGTGGCCCTGCACGCCGCGGAAGATTCGGAGAGAACGATGACCAAGATCGTATTCAGTATTGACGGACAACAGGTCGTCGGCAGCATGGACGACAACGCCGCGGCGCGGGACTTCCTCGCCATGCTGCCCATGACCATGACGCTGGAAGACTACAGCCGTACGGAGAAGGTCAGCGACCTGCCCGGCGGGTTGTCTACCGAAGGTGCGCCGAAGGGCCACGACCCGGCCGTGGGTGATATCACCTATTACGCGCCCTGGGGCAACCTGGCCATTTTCTATCGGGATTTCGGTTACGCCAGCGGACTTGTCCGCCTCGGCACGGTGGTCTCGGGAATAGAGATTCTGCGGCGGCCGGGCCCGCTGGAAGTCACAGTCGAACGCGTCCAGTAACCTGGATGCAGCAACCAACATGGCGTGATGCGGCGCGAGCGACGCCGCAAGCACGCGAAACACGACGAATTGGAGAACAGCAATGATTTTGAATGAGACCTACACACTGTCCAACGGTATCGCCATCCCCAAGCTGGGCCTGGGTACCTGGTTTATCGAAGACAACAAGGCCGCTCAGGCGGTGCGCGACGCGGTCGACCTCGGTTACCGGCATATCGATACCGCCCAGGCCTATGGCAACGAGGCGGGCGTGGGCGAGGGTGTGCGCAGCTGTGGTGTGCAGCGCGATGATATCTACGTCACCACCAAGCTGGCCGCGGAGGTCAAGTCCTACAAGGAGGCAGTGGCCTCTATCGATGATTCCCTCGTGACGATGGGGCTGGACTACGCCGATCTGATGATCATCCACAGCCCGCAACCGTGGATGGAGTTTGCCGGTGACGACCGTTACCATGAGGGCAACCTGGAGGCCTGGCGCGCGCTGGAAGAAGCGCTCGCCGCCGGCAAGTTGCGCGCTATCGGCGTGTCCAACTTCGAACGCGGCGACATCGAGAATATCCTGGGTGGCTGTTCGGTCAAGCCGATGGTCAACCAGGTTCTCGCGCACATCAGCAATACGCCCTTCGACCTGATCGACTATTGTGAGGAGCAGGGTATCCTGGTGGAGGCCTACTCCCCGGTCGGCCACGGCGAACTGCTGAAGAACCCGGCGATCCAGGAATACGCTGCGAAATACGGCGTGTCTGTTCCGCAACTGTGCATTCGCTACGTGCTGCAACTGGGCCTGCTGGCCCTGCCGAAAACGGCGAACCCCGCACACATGAAGAACAACGCCGAGCTGGATTTCGAGATTTCAGCCACTGATATGGAGGCACTGAAAACCATGGAAACCATCAAGGACTACGGCGAAGCCAGCGTGTTTCCCGTCTACGGCGGCAAGCTGTGACATCACTGTCCAAGCTCAACCGACGCGAGTTTCTCTCCGGGCTCGGCACCAGTGCACTGGTGCTGGGCCTCGCCCTGCGTACCGGACGGACGATGGCGGACGCCACCGCCGGTGGCCTGCAGGAAGTGCGCGGCGGCGACGCCACGCCTGCGCTGTTTATCGCCCTGGAAGAGGATGGCACCATCAGGATTACCTGCCATCGCTCGGAGATGGGCCAGCAGGTGTGGACCTCGATGGCGCAGATCATCGCCGAGGAACTGGAGGCGGACTGGAGCCAGGTCGCCATCGTGCAGGCCCCCGGTGATGCGCGCTACGGCGACCAGAACACCGACGGTTCGCGCTCGGTGCGCTGGAATTTCCACCGCCTGCGGGTGGCCGGGGCGGCGATGCGCACCATGCTCGAGCGCGCCGCTGCCGCACGCTGGGGTGTCGCCCCCGGCGAGTGCCGCGCCGCGCAGAGTGTGGTCACCGGGCCGGGAATGTACAGCGCCACCTACGCCGAACTGGCACAGGATGCCGCCGCCCAGCCGCTGCCGACAGAAGCCGAGCTGCGGCTCAAGCCGCGCGAGCAGTGGCGCCTGATCGGTAAGGAAGTCCCGTCACTGACCGTGCCGGATATCGTACAGGGGCAGGGCACCTTCGGGATCGACGTGCAACTGCCGGACATGCTCGTCGCCGTGGTTGCCCATCCGCCGCAGGTGATGGCCTCGGTAGCGAAGTTGGACGACAAGGCTGCGCTGGCAGTGCCCGGCGTGGTGCGCACCGTCCGGCTACCGGCGCTTGACGGACCGGTGTTGTTCAAGCCGCTGGGCGGTGTCGCGGTCGTCGCCACCGATACCTGGTCGGCCATCCGCGGCCGCGCCGCCCTGAAGATCGAGTGGGAGGCTGGCCCGAACGCTGGCTACGACTCGCAGCAATTCGCCGAGACCATGCTGGAAACCGCGCGCCAGCCGGGCACGGTGCGACTGCGCCGCGGCGATGTCGATGCGGCCATGGGCGCGTCCGCCACGCGTATAGAGGCGGACTACTATGTGCCGCACCTGTCGCAAACACCGATGGAACCGCCGATGGCCACCGCGCGCTGGGACGGTGACAAGGTCGAGTGCTGGGTCTGTGTGCAGGCGCCGCAGCGCACCCGCTCGGTGATCGCCCAGGCCTGTGGCATCCCCGAGGAAAACGTCACGGTCAATGTCACCTGGCTGGGCGGCGGTTTCGGCCGCAAGTCGAAGCCGGACTTCGCGGTGGAAGCCGCACTGGTCGCACGCGAAGTGGGGCGGCCGGTAAAGCTGACCTGGACCCGCGAGGACGACCTGCAGCACGGCTACTACCATTCGGTCAGTGCGCAGCACCTGGAGGGCGCGCTGGACGCCGAGGGCAAGTGTACCGGCATCCTGCACCGCACCGTGTTCCCGCCGATCGGTTCCACTTTCGTCGACGGCCTGGCCACGCCCTCCTGGGAGGAATTGCGCCAGGGTGTCACCGATAACCCGTTCCACGTGCCCAACCTGCAGGTGGAAACCGGCGATGCCCCGGCCCATGTGCGCATCGGCTGGCTGCGCTCGGTGGCCAACATCTACCACGCCTTCGCGGTGCAGAGTTTTGCCGCGGAACTCGCCCATGCAGCGGGCCGCGACCAGAAGGATTACCTGCTCGAACTGATCGGCCCGCCGCGCCAGCTGGATCCGCGCAATGACGGCGCCCAGTACGACAACTACGGCGAGTCCCTGGAGGAGTACCCGATCGACACCGGACGCCTGGCCAACGTGGTGCGCGAGGCGGCGGCGCTGGCCGGCTGGGGCAGGGAACTGCCGGCCGGGCACGGGCTCGGTATCGCCGTGCATCGCAGCTTCGTCAGTTACGTCGCCACCGTGATCGAAGTGGCGGTCGACGCCGAGGGGCGCCTGCGCATTCCGGGCGTCTGGTCGGCGATCGACGCCGGTACGGTGGTCAATACCCGCCACGTCACCGCGCAGGTGGAGGGCGGCACACTCTACGCGCTGTCCAATGCCCTGTACGGGGAAATCACCGCAAAGGACGGCGCTGTCGAACAGGCCAACTTCCCGCAGTTCCGCCTGATGCGCATGAAAGAGGCACCGCGCGACATGGCCGTGACCATCGTCGCTTCCGATGCCCCGCCCGGCGGGGTGGGCGAGCCCCCGTCGCCGCCGGCCGCACCGGCACTGGCCAACGCCATATTCGCGGCGACCGGCCTGCGCATCCGCCGCCTGCCTATTTTCGGCAGCGGTTCAGATGATCGCCTGCCCCTGGACGCCACGCGTGAAGGAGAATCCGCATGAGTATCAAGCTCAAGGTCAACGGCAAGCAGCACGAGGTCGAGGTGAGCGAGGACACGCCGCTGCTGTGGGTACTGCGCGATCACCTGGGCCTGACCGGCACCAAGTTCGGTTGCGGGGTCGCCCAGTGCGGCGCCTGTACCGTGCACATCGACGGCAAACCGCGACGCGCCTGCGTGACACCGGTCGCCGGCGTCGGCGCACAGGCGGAAATCACGACCATTGAGGGCGTACAGGGCGAGGTCGCCAACGCGGTGCGCGAGGCCTGGGTTGAGATCGACGTGCCGCAGTGCGGCTACTGCCAGTCGGGCCAGATCATGTCCGCCGTGGCGCTGCTGGAGCAGAACCCGAATCCCGACGACGATGCTATCGACGCGGGCATGTCGGGCAACCTGTGCCGCTGTGCTACTTACATGCGGATTCGTAGTGCGATCAAGAGTGCGGCGAAGGCGGGTTCCTAGGCGGGACTGGGGGCTCGTCTGGCGTTTTGATCGCTCTCACAACTCGCGAATCGGGGCCGGGGGCTGGCCGCCGCGCAACTGGCCCTCGCAGCAAACGGACAGGAGTTAGTATCGCAGCGCAGTAGTTCGGCCCACCTGCGCATTCACGGAGGAAGGCACATGATCGATCTGCAACAGGTGGGCGCCCACGTCGGTGGCGCCCATCCCGACTCCCTCGTTCTTGGCATTCATCTCCCCAATATCACCCCTGGCAAGGGCTACCAGCTGTTTGCCGACCTCATCCACATGCGCGACCAGTTCGACCCGGACATACCTGCGGTCGCGGTCGAACTCGTTTATCAAGGCGGCGCGTACGACCTGTGGCGCTTCGAGGCTCGTATTGGCCAATTGCCGGCGCAGGGTCACATGGGCGACAAGGGGCGCTACCTGTACCGCTACCGACTGCTGCGTCACGGGCAGGAACTGGTGCGCTACTTCGCCGACCCGTTCGCCACCGTCAGCGGGCCTGGCACCAACTCCGCGTTCGACTTCCCGCCCGCGCCGGCATTTGCCTGGCAGGAAGACGGTTTCGAGGTGCCCGACTTGGACGACCTGGTCATGTACGAACTGATGGTGGACGACTTCGCCCACGATTTCGACGGCGTGATCGAGCGTCTCGACTACCTGGCGAGTCTCGGCGTGAACTGTATCGAACTGATGCCGGTGACCAATGTCCCCGAGCCGTACCGCTGGGGTTACATGCCACTCAGCTACTTCGCCATCGAGGAGCGCTACGGTGGGCAGGAGCAACTGAAGGCGCTGGTGAACAGCTGTCACAGCAGGGGCATCGCGGTGATTCACGACGCCGTTTACGCCCACATGCACGAGGAATTTAGCTACCGCAAGGTGTACTGGGCCGCCGGCGAGGACAACCCGATGATCGGTCCCTTCGCCGAGGATATGTTCGGCGTCGGCACGGACTTTACGCGGCCGTTCTGTTACGACTACTTCGCCGCGGTCAACGCGCACTTCATCGATACCCTGCACCTCGACGGCTTTCGCTACGACTACGTCCCCGGTTTCTACGACGGGCCGGTCGGGCAGGGTTACGCGCGCCTGGTGCACGACACCTACCAGCACAGCCGCGCCATTCCCCGCTTCGACGCCGGCGAGCGCAGCCGGCTGATCCAGGTCGCCGAGTACCTGGACAAACCCAAGACTGTGTTGCGCGAAACCTATACCAGCGCAAGCAAGCGCTGGTGGCCCATGCTACAGGCCCAGTCGATGGTGGGCGCTGCGAACCGCGCCGTGCCCGAGGCATTCGTGCACGACATGTTGCTCATCGACTTCACCGATCCCTGGCCGCAGTCCTACAGCAACGGGGACGACAGTTTTCCGGTGGCGCCTTTGCAGTTCATCGAGTCGCATGACAAGAGCCGCCTGATGTACCTGCTGAGCGGCGGGCACGATGCCTACCAGGGCGGCTTCGACCTGTTCAGCCGCGACCGCAGCCAGTGGTACCGGCTGCAGCCCTTCGCGATTTTCCTGATGACCTCGGTGGGCGTCCCGTTGCTGTGGCAGGGGCAGGAACTCGGGGAAATCTACGGCAAGCACGACGACGGTGGTTCGCGGGTACTGGCGGCGCGCCCCCTGCACTGGAACTACTTCTACGAAACCAGCGGTCGCACGCTGGTGCGCCTGTACCGGCGGCTGGGGCAGTTGCGCAAAAACCTGCAGGCGCTGCGCAGCCGCAACGCCTATTACCACTTTGAGCACGCGCGGCTCGAGCACGGGCTGCTGGCCTTCACCCGCTTCCCGGACGACGAGACACAGCCGGCGGTGGTCGTGCTGCTCAACTTCGGCGACCTGCCGGGGGAACTGTTGACGCCGTTCCCGCGGTCCGGGGCCTGGGTGGAACAGCTCAATCATGGCGACGTCAGCGCTGTCGAAAGCCTCGATCTGCCAGCGGGTGGCACCACGGTTCCCGTATATGTGCCGGCCAATTACGGCAAGGTGTTTGTTTCCGCCTAGTCGGGCCTGTCCCGTACTCAATTGAGCACGCTGTAATAACCCTCTTCCATCAACACCTGGCGCACCGCCGGCCGCTGCAGCATCTGCCGGTAATGCCGCTCGCAGAAGGGCGGCAGCGCGACCTCGCTGCGCTGTGCCCAGAATTCCACGTAGAACTGCGCCGCGTCCGCCACACTGAAGGTGTCGAGGTAGAGTTCACCCGCGGCATAGCGCCGGTCGAGTTCCTCGAGCCCCGCGCGCACCATGCTCCAGCCTGCTTCCTGGATGGCCGCGTGTTGTGCTGGATTGTCGCTGTACTTGCCGGTGGTGAACACACGCGTGTAACCCTGGCCGTGGATGGTATTCACGCAGTACGCCAGCGTGTCGAGAACCGCTTCCCGCCGCTGCGGGTCATCGGGCAGCAGCTTGCGCCGGGGATACTTTTCGGCCAGCCAGTTGGCGATCGCGATGAAGTCCGTTAACACCTCGCCGTCGGCGGCCACCAGGCTGGGGATGGTGCCGTGGGGATTGATGGCCAGGTACTCCGGGGCGAGGTGTTCACCCTTGACCAGGTTGACCAGGTACGCCTCGAAAACCAGTTCCAGTTCTTCCAGCAGGATGTGGATGCCGATGCTGCAGGCGCCGGGCGTAAAGTAGAACTTCATGTTGGCCATGCGCTTCGCCTGTCCGCCGCTCAGCGCACCGCACCGTAGTCCGCCAGCGAATCTTCGATGCCCAGGTGGGCGTAGTCGTCGACGGCGGTCACGCCGATGGCCTGCAGTTTTTCGCTGGGGCCGTCGCCGATTTTCGCCACGAACACCGCGTCGCAATCGGCAATGGTTTTGAGGATGCGCTGCATCGCGCCCTGGTCGCCGGTCTGGCCGTGGCAGTAGTGGTCGACATCGCGGCGTTCCAGCAGTTGCCACTGCCCGGCGGCGAACTCGTAGACCCAGAATTCGCGCGCGTGGCCGAAGTGCAGGTTGATGGAGATGCCGTCCTTGCTTGCGACGGCTACGCGCGGTGCGGCGTCCGCGACTGCCTGTGGCGTCGTCATGTTCGCGTGCCGTAAGTGCAGGGTCGGTCGGACACTGTTCGCACATGGTGTGCAGTGCCCACCAGCAGGCAAGACCGCGGCGGTGTTCCCAGCATCAGCCGTACCAGCATCAGCCGTCCCACCCCTCATCGTCCATCGCGTCGAAGCGCGAGTCGTCGGTCGATTTCTGTTTTTTCTGCAGCAGTTTCTCCAGCCAGCCCTCCGGCTCGCCGCACAGTTGCGCCTGGAGGGACTCGATCTCTTCCACCACGTCCGGCCCGCCTTTGACCTTCAGCGGGTGGATGCCCAGCGCCAGCAATTGCCGGGTGGCGGAGCCGCCGATCGAGCCGCAGTAGACGATGTCTGCGCCGGCCAGCCAGGCCAGCTTGGGTTTGAGCTTGTCCTCGTTGCCGTCCTTCTTCTCGATGCCGAAGGACTGGAAGCCGAGCAGTTCGGCGCTGTCGGCGCTGACCGCCCAGAGGTAGAAGGCCTGCGCCGAGCCGAAGTGCTGGTCGACCATGTCGCCGTCCATGGAGGCGAAGGCGACCAGCAGGCAGTCTTCGCGGGCGCTGGCGTCGCTGACGCTGGGCAGGTGGGCGGGGCTGTTCATGCTGCTGTCCTCCGTGGATTGGCGCTGTGGAATGTCTCCGTGGATAGCCGCGCGCTTCAGGCGGCCGCCTGCAGTCTCTCCAGCAATTGTGGTTTCACCTGGGCCACCCAGGTCTCCAGGCGCTCGGCGGTTTGCATGCCCTGGGTCCGCTGGTCGATGACCAGCCCGACGAAGCGCCCGTCGACCACCGAGGCGGAGTGCTCGAAGACGTAGCCGTCGGTGGGCCAGTCGCCGATCATCTCTGCCCCCAGGTTTGCAAACACTTTGTACAGCGCCAGCAGCGAACTGGCGAAACGTTCCGCGTAGCGCTCCTGCGCACCCAGGCCGAACATGGCGATGCGCTTGCCTGCGAGGTCCGGGCTGCCGAACTGGGCCAGGAATTCCTCCCAGTTGCGCTCCAGGCAGCCGGCGCTGAGCCCGGGGATTTCGCCGACGCCGTAGCTCGGCGTGCCCAGGATCAGGGCGTCGTACTGCAGCAGCTCGTCTGCCGTGATGCGATTGACGTTGAGCGGCTTGTCGGCGACATCCTCGCCGAGGAGCTTGAAGATTTTCTTCGCGATCAGGCGGGTGGTCCCGGTCTCGGTACCAAAAAAAATGCCGATCTTCTGCATGTGCTGTCTCCTGGCGTTACGGCGGCGGGTTGTGGGTACGGCCTTTGCGCAGTCCGAAGCCCACGGTCGTGCGGTGGCGCACCGCGCCTTACCAACGGTAAGAGCAAGAATCCGGCCAGCGCGGGGTTTGCGTTGCTGTCGCGTAAAAAACAATAAAAACAACATGTTACGATTTTTGGAATAGCGCGTCGGCGGGCGTGGGATTGTGGTATATCCGACAATTTCCCGCTCCCGGGCTCGCCGAGCGACACTGCGCAGGCCGGCACGGTGTCCCGCGCGGCCCGCTGGCGTTACTCTTGGGGGAACCGGACTATCACTACGCGTGTGGTGCGTGCCCGGCGACTGTCCAGAACAAGAAGTCCAGAACAAAAAGCCCAGAACAAAAAGTCCAGAACAATAAGGAGACCCGCCAGATGCAGCCCGATATCGAGATCGCCCGCGCCGCGAGCACCATCCCCGTGCTGGAGATCGGCGCCCGCCTGGGTATTCCCGCGGCCGAGATGATTCCCTACGGCCACGACAAGGCCAAGATCCGCCTCGACTACCTGCACTCTCTGGCGGACAGGCCCCAGGGCAAGCTGGTGCTGGTCACCGCCATGAGCCCGACGCCGGCGGGGGAGGGCAAGACCACCGTCGCCATCGGCCTGGCCGATGCGCTGAACCGTGTCGGCCACAACGCCTCGGTGTGCCTGCGCGAACCCAGCCTCGGCCCCTGTTTCGGCCTCAAGGGCGGCGCCGCCGGCGGCGGCTATGCGCAGGTGGTGCCGATGGAGGACATCAACCTGCATTTCACCGGCGACATGCACGCTATCGGTGCCGCCCACAACCTGCTGGCGGCGATGATCGACAACTACGTGCACTGGGGCAACGAGATTCGCATCGACCTGCGCAAGGTCACCTGGCGCAGGGTGGTGGATATCAACGACCGCCAGTTGCGCCAGATTGTCACCGGTGTCGGTGGTCCGGCCAACGGCTACCCGATGGAGGGCGGCTTCGATATCACCGTGGCCTCCGAGGTGATGGCGATCTTCTGCCTGTCGCGCAGCCTCGCGGAACTGCAGCAGCGCCTCGGGCGTATCGTTATCGGCTATACGCGCGGCGGCGAGCCGGTGACCGCGGAACAGGTGCAGGCGGCGGGCGCGATGACCGCCTTGCTCAAGGACGCCCTGGCGCCCAACCTGGCACAGACGCTGGAGAACAACCCGGCTTTCATCCACGGCGGGCCCTTCGCCAACATCGCCCACGGCTGCAACAGCGTGATCGCCACCGAGGCGGCGCTGCGCCTGTCCGACATCGTGGTAACCGAGGCGGGTTTCGGAGCCGACCTGGGTGCGGAGAAATTCTTCGACATCAAGTGCCGCAAGTCCGGACTGCGCCCGGACGCGGCGGTCATCGTGGCTACCGTGCGCGCGCTGAAGATGCACGGCGGCGTGCCGCGCGGCGAACTGGAGGCGGAAAACGTGGCGGCCGTGGAGGAAGGCCTGGCCAACCTGGGGCGCCATATTCGCAACATCGGCCAGTACGGCGTGCCCGCGGTGGTCGCACTCAATCACTTCGACAGCGACACCGACGCGGAAATACAGGCGGTGCGCGAATACACGGCGCGTAGCGGCGTGGACACCCAGGTATGCCGCTATTGGGCCCAGGGCAGTGCCGGGGGCGAGGAACTGGCCCACGCGGTCGCGGCGCTGGCGTCCTCGGGCGCGGCGCAGTTCCGCACGCTGTACGACGACGCGCAACCGCTGTGGGACAAGGCACGCACCATCGCCCGCTCCATCTACGGGGCGGACGATATCGCCGCGGACCAGAAGATCCGCGACCGCTTCCGCCAGTACGAGGCGGAGGGCTACGGCCACTTCCCCATCTGCATGGCGAAGACGCAGTACAGTTTTTCCACCGACCCCCAGTTGCTGGGCGCGCCGGACAAGCACACGGTGGTGATCCGCGACCTTGCCCTGGCCGCCGGCGCCGAGTTCCTGGTGGCGATCTGCGGCGACATCATGCGCATGCCCGGCCTGCCGCGCAAACCCGCGGCCAACGGCATTTTCGTCAATGCGCAGGGGCAGATCGAAGGTTTGTTCTGAGCAAGTGTGAACTGCGCCAGGGACCGGCAAATTAGCCGCTGCGTCCCCCGTCGCGATGGGTTATAGTACCGCCTGAATATTGGCGACATTCCTATGTCGCCAATTTGCAGGTTACCCCGAGGTAGATCCCCGACCCGTTCGTCCCGCGCAAAACGCGGACTGCGGGCGCGGTGATTGCCGGCGAGGCACGCGCCCGGAAGAGCGCGGCGGGGACAGCGGCTGACAGCGGGACTCCCGAGCAGGGGCCCGGCCTGGTGGTCAGCGGGACACAGACGTCTGGAAGTAGAGCCAAATCGAGTTGTAACCACCCTTAGAGTCCAACGATGACACGACGCAAACGTATCCTGGTGATACTGCTGCTGGTATTGGTGCTGCCCGCCGCTGGCGTCGGCGTCACCGCGCTGCTGGCACCACAGGTATTGCTGAGCCTCTTCATGCCGCCGCCGGCCGCGCCGGACCCGCCGCCACCGCCGGTGAAGTTCGCCGTCGAGAGCACCGAGGTCGGCCAGTTCCTCGATCACCCGGTGGCCAGGAAGTGGCTGGACAAGTACTTCCCCGGGCTGCGCGAGGCCGAGCAGGTCGAACTTACCCGGCGGCTGACCCTGGTGCAGGTACAACCCTATTTCCCGGAACTGATCAGCGATGAGGCATTGGCCGCGCTGTCTGCGGAGCTGGCGCCGCTGCCGCCGCTGGAGCCGGTGGTCGTGTATTCCAGTGGCCAGACGGAGCTGGGCACGATCCTCGACGACGCGCAGGCGCGAGAGATTGTCGAGGCGCATATCCCGGGTTTCTTCGACGACGACCGCATCAACATGGCGCGTCCGTTCACCATGAAATTCCTGCAGATACATATCCCCGACGTGATGACCGAAGAGCGGCTCCACGCCATCGATGCGGATTTTGCCGCGCTGGCCGAGGCGCGGGCGGAGAGTGCGACACCATGAAAACCATCAGCCTGACCATCAACGGCAAAGCCCACAGCCTGGAGATCGACCCCGCCACGCCGCTGCTGTGGGCGCTGCGCGATCACCTGGGTATGACCGGCACCAAGTTCGGCTGCGGTATCGCCCAGTGCGGCGCCTGCACCGTGCACCTGGACGGTGTCGCCATGCGCTCCTGCTCGGTGCCCGTCGAGTACGCCGAAGGCAAACAGTTGACGACGATTGAGGGCCTGTCCGAGAGCGGTGACCACCGCTTGCAACAGCTGTGGGTAGAGATGAACGTGCCCCAGTGCGGCTACTGCCAGGCCGGCATGCTGATGGCGGCGGCGGACCTGCTGCAGCGCAACCCCACGCCCAGCGGCGAGGAGGTCGACGCCGCGATGACCAATATCTGCCGCTGCGGCACCTACCCGCGTATCCGCGCGGCGATCCTGCGCGCGGCGGGCGACCCGCAGGCTGTAGTGCGTTACGCCGGAGGTGAGGCGTGAGCGACGTGGTCCTGAATCGCCGCCGCTTCCTGGTCAGCAGTGGGCTGTTCGCCGGTGGTATGGCGCTGTCCCTGAGTCCCCTGGCGGCGGTGCCCGGCGGTGTCGCGGCGCAGCCGGCGAAGGTACCGGGGGAGGGCGATGAGCTCGACCCGTGGATCGTCATCCGCCCGGACAACCGCGTGATCGTGCGCGTGCCCTGCCCGGAAATCGGCAACGGCGCCGCGACGCAGACGGCGATGAACGTGGCCGAGGAACTGCAGTGCGCCTGGGAACAGGTCGAGGTGGAGTTCTGCGATTTCACCCGCGAGTGGCGCCAGCCCGGCACCTACGCCGTGGGCCTGCAGCCGTTCTTCGGCGGGCACAGCACCGACCACGAGCGCATGCCCTACACCATGCAACTGGGCGCCAGCGCCCGCGAGAGACTAAAGGCTGCGGCCGCCGCCCGCTGGCAGGTGGCGGCGAGCGAGGTCGAAGCGCGCGGCGGCGAGCTGCGCCACGGCGACAAACGGCTTAGCTTCGGCGAAGTGGCCGCGGAGGCCGCGGCGATCGCGCTGGCGCAGGAGCCGGCGCTGAAATCGCCCGGCGACTGGTGGCTGATCGGCAAGGCGACGCCGCACAAGCTGCACCTGCCGCAGGTGGTGACCGGCAGCGCGGTGTACGGCATCGACGTCAAGCTGCCGGGCATGGTGCACGCGGCGCTGAAGCAGTCGCCGGTGCACGGCGGGCGCGTCAAGCACTTCGACAGCGCTGCGGTCATGGACATGCCGGGAGTGCGCGCGGTGGTCGAGATCGACCCGCGCAAAAGCGTCGGCTCCCCGGTGGAAACCCAGTCTACTTTCGGCCTCGAGGACTCGCAGCTGCGCAGCGGCGTGGCGGTGATCGCGGACCACTACTGGCAGGCGAAAAACGCACTGGACGCACTGCCCATCGAGTGGGACGACCGCCTCGGCGCCTTCTGGAAGTCCAACGAGCAGATCTACGCCAAGCAGGAGGAAATCCTGCAGCGCTGGCAGGGCAAGGCGATCACCCGCAAGGGCGATATCTACTCGGTGGAACCCGCGCAAACCGTCGAGGCCACCTACCGCACGCCCTACTGCGAGCACGTGGCCATGGAGCCGCTCAACGGCACGGCGCTGGTCAGCGACGGGCGCCTGGAGGTCTGGCACTCCAGCCAGGACATGCAGCAGGCCTTCTGGGTGGCGGTGGACGAGAGCGGCTTCATGCCGGAGAACGTGCGCGTGCACCAGACCCAGGTCGGCGGCGGCTTCGGCCGGCGCACCATGGGCGACGACCTGCGCGTGGTGGTGGCGGTGGCCCGCCAGTACCCCGGCGTACCGGTGAAGGTCATCTGGTCGCGCGAGGAGACGACCCGCCAGGGTTTGTACCGCACGCTGCTCGGCGCCAGCTACCGCGCGGGACTGGACCGCAAGGGCATGCCCGAGTCACTGGAGGCGGAGACCTGCTTCAGCGGCCTGCAACTGAACCTTGGGTTTGTCGACAACATCTACGCCAGCAACGGCGAGATCGAGAACGTGCGCCTGGCGGTGAGCAAGTTCCCGCTGCATATCGGCACCGGCGCCTACCGCGCGCCGTGCTACAACTCCCACGTGTTCACCGTGGAGACGTTTATCGACGAGTGCGCCGCCGCTGCGGGCATCGACGCCTACGACTACCGCCACAAGCTGCTCGGCAGCTGGGACAAGAGCTGGCGCAAGTGCCTGCAGGTGGCTGCGGAGAAAGCCGGCTGGGGCGAGCCGCTGCCGCGCGGGCAGGGCCTGGGCATTGCCATCAGCAACTGGCCGGCGGCGGGGGAGAAAAACGCGGGTACCACCGTGTGCGCCGTGGCGCGGGTGGAGGTCAGCCCGGCGGGGGAGGTGCGCGTGCGGCAGATCGATATGAGCTTCGACAGCGGCCGGGTTGCCAATCGCGACGCAGTGTCGGCGCAGCTCGAGGGCGGTATCGTGTTCGCCATGAACATGACCCTCAACGAGGAGCTGACCATCCGCGACGGCGCCATCGTCGAGGGCAACTACCACGAGTACCCGGTGCTGCGCATGGCCGACATGCCGCAGATCAACATCCACTTCGATGCCCTGTCCGGGCACGAGCGCTTCGCGATTATCGGCGAAGCGCCGGTGGGTCCGGTGGGGCCGGCGATCGGCAATGCCATCTTCCAGGCCACGGGCAAGCGGCTGCGCAGCATGCCGTTCCGCAAGCACGACCTGAGCTGGGGGTGATTCGCGCGCGCTTGCTGCGCGCTCTGTGACCCGCGCTCAGGCGACCTTGATCGCCATGTCCTCGAAGTTGTTGGCGCTGATGTGGATGCGCTTGGCGATCTCGCGCAGCTGCGCCACGATGTCGTGGTGGCGTAGTACATCCAGCGCGTTCGCCTCCTGGAAGCGCTGGGCCATCGCCTGTGCACACTGTTCCACCACCGCGTCGTAGCTGTCGTGAATGCGCTCGGCGGTATTCGCCAGTGCCCCCAGTTGCTTGCCGACCAGTTGCGCCGAGGCGTCCTCCAGTAACTCCGCCATGCTATCCAGCAGCGCGAAGATCGCCGCGTAGTCGGACAGCGATTCGATGCCGTAAACCTCGCGCTCGATGACGAAATGCTTGGTACTGAGCACCACCCAGTCCAGCTGGGTGAACAGGCGGTAGATCGACTCCTTGTCGTAGGGGGTGAGGAACACGTCCAGCAGCAGCTGCAGGTTCTGTGTCTTCAGCGCCGCCGCGCGCTTGGCATCCACGCGGATGCTGTCGAAAGCCTGCGCGTTGCCCGCCACGCAGGCCTCGTGCAGGTCGCGCACGATGCGTCGCGTCAGCGCGGTCTGCTCGCGGATCGCCGCGTTGAAGTCGACGGATTTCGGCAGGATGAATTTTGCGATGAACCCCATGTTTACCCCCAGATGCGCAGGCAGACATAACAGTAGGTGAAGCCCAGCCCGATGGAAATGGGCACGTTGAACAACCAGCCGGCGACGATGCTGCCGGCGGTCTTCCAGCGCACGTGCGCGGGTTTTTCCGCGGCGCCGAAGACGGTGGCGACGGAGTTGACCAGGGCGGCGTTGAGCTGGCTGGCGACCGAGTGCAGCAGGCGCACGCGGAACAGGTCGAAGCCCAGGGTCTTGATGATCTGCCAGCCGCCGAACAGGGTACCCGCGGTGATCGACGAGGCGCACAGCACGATCACCCAGTCCGGCACGAAGAATTCGCTGCTGTGGCCGCTGGCCAGCAGCATCATGGCGATCAGCGCCATGCCTTTTTGCGCGTCGTTGCCGCCGTGGGAAAAGCCCAGCCAGGCGACGCTCACATACTGCGACGCGACAAACAGGTGCTGCACCTGTGCCGTGGCCCGGGCCAGCGCGCGCAAAAGCAGCTTCATCAGCGCAAAGCCGAGCAGGAACCCGAACAGCGGCGAGAGGAACAGGCCCACGATCACCTTGGCCACACCCTCCAGGTGGCCCGCCTGCAGCGCCGCCAGGCCCCAGTTGATCTCACTGGCACCGACGGCGTAGAGGCCGGCGCCCACCAGTCCGCCGGCCAGCGAGTTGGACGAGGAGGAGGGGATGCCGAGGCGCCAGGTCACCAGGTTGTAGGTGACCGCCGCGCCGAGGGCGGCGATCACCAGGGTCTCGCCGACTACCGGACCGGCGCTGTCGATGCGCACGAAAGTGCCAATGGTGTCCGCCACGGCCAGCCCCACGGTGAACGGTGCGAGGAAGGTAAAAAACGTGAGCAGGGCGATGGCCACGCCGGGGCGCATGGCGCGCGAGGCGATGGCGGTGGCGACCATGTCGGCGGCGTCGTGGAAACCGTTGGTGAAATCGAACACGGCGACCATGACGACCACCAGGACCAGCAGCAGCGTGATCGTGTCCAAGGCGCGTCGCCCGCGTCAGGGCTGTGTCAGCCGGGCAACCAGGGGGCGACGAGTTTTTCGCTCTCCTCCCACAGCCGCCGCGCCGCGTCGTCGTCCTGCCCCGCCGCGCTGGTGGGAATGGCCTCGCGCAGGTAGAAGTAGCCGCCGGTGCTCGCGCCTGGCTCTGTGGCACTGGCCAGCCATACCAGCGTATCCGCCGCCACCTCCGGGGTTTCCCCTTCGAGGGTCGCCATGTAGTCCTGCATCTGCTGGTCGGCGTGGCTGGCAAAATTGCTGTGTACCACGCCGGGGTGCATGGCGTGGGCGACAATGCCGTCACCGGCGAGGCGTTTGGCCAGTTCCCGGGTGAACAGGATGTTGGCCAGCTTGGCGCGGCAATAGGCGGCGCCGGAAATGAACTGGCGGGTGGATTGCAGGTCGTCCCAGTCCAGGCCGTCGGTGTGTTCGTGACCGGTGGAGGAGACACTGACCACACGCACTGCGCCGGGGCCGGTGTCCGCCGCGGCCGCGCGCAGCAGCGGCAGCAGGCGCGCGGTGAGCAGGAAGTGCCCGAGGTGGTTGCTGGCGAAGGTGTTCTCGTTGCCCTCGGCGGTCATGTGCCTGTCGCGGGTGACACCGCCGGCATTGTTGAGCAGGGCATCGACGCGATCGGTCAGCGCCGCAATCTCGTCGGCGGCGCGCGCGGTGTCCGCCATCAGTGCCAGGTCGGCGCACAGCATCACGGCGGGGTTCGCTTCACTGGCACAGGCCTGCAACTCGGCCTGAGCCTGGGCGCAGCGTACGGGATTGCGGCCGATGCCGATCACCCGCCAGCCGGCGCGTGCCAGTGCCTTTGCCGCTTCCTTCCCGATACCGGAACTCGCACCGGTCACTACCGCGACCCGCGCGCTGTTTGCCTCGGACATGGACTTCTCCTGGGTTCGACGTGTGTCGAGCTTACCAGACCAGCGGCACGTGTTCCGGTCCGACCACGCCGCCGGGGCGGTACTCGATGGTGGTGCCGGGCTTGACGGAGAACTCGGGGATGCGGCGCAGCCATTCCTGCAGTGCGATTTTTATCTCCAGCCGCGCCAGGTGCGCGCCCATGCAGCTGTGCACGCCGCCGGCAAACGCCAGTACCGGCTTGCGCCGGCGGTGGAAGTCGGTCTCCTTGGGGTTGGGGAAGACGTCCGGGTCGAAGTTGCAGGTGGGCAGGATGGCCGAGATACGGTCGCCTTTTTTCATCTTCACGCCGTGGAACTCGTAGTCCTGGGACAGCATGCGGCCGGAGAACGTCACCGTCCACATGCGCAGCAGTTCCTCGACCTGGTTGTCGATGTTCTCCGGCTCGTCGATCAACTCACGCACCCGCTCGGGGTTGTTGGCCAGCCACAGCCAGATGTTGTTCAACGTGGCGAAGACAGTATCCAGGCCGCCGATGAACAGGAACACGACAAAACCGAAAATTTCCGGCGGGGTCATCGGCCGGCCATCGACTTCCGCGTGCGCGATGCGGCTGATGACGCGGTCGTCCGGGTGCTCGACCTTCTCGGCGATCACCTCCTTCAGGTAGCTGCTGATGGACTGCATGGCGCGGCCCATCACCGCCGGGTCCTGCGAGTGCAGCAGATCCATGGCCCAGTCGACGAAGGTGTCGCGCTTTTCCTGGGGCAGGCCCATGAGGTCGAGGAACACCATGACCGGCAGCGGCCGGCCGAAGGCGGTGGTGAACTCGCACTCGCCCTTGTCCTGGAATTCGTCGATCAGTTCGTTGGCCAGCGTGCGGATCTTGTCCTGCAGGGTGAGCACGGCCTTGGGCGAGAACACCGGGTCGAGGATCGCGCGGTACTTCTTGTGATGCGGCGGATCGATCTCGATGGGGATGAAGTAGAAATAGTCGTCCGGGTCGCGGGGGAAGGGGGTCGCACCCTCGTTGGTGAAGATCTCCGGGTGGCGCAGCATGAACAGGGCATCGGCATGCTTGATCAGCTGCCAGGCGTTGCCGTAGTTGTTCACCTCGTAATACACGGGCGGCATGCGCTCGTGCAGGTCGGCCATGAACCCGTGCGGGTTGACCAGGAACTCGGGTGAAAACGGGATGCCGGTGGTGCGCACCAGCGCCGGGTCGACGTGATCCGGGATGTTGTCGCTGCCGGCGATACGCGGGAATTCAGGGGGTACGGGGCGGGTTGCGTCGATTGCCATGGTCGTTCTCGTTATGTTGGAAATGGTCAACAGTGCTGCCTAATAGCGTAGTGAGATTCCGGCCCAAATGCCAGTGTTTCGGCACACCGCGCAAAGGGGCTTGCACCGCGCGGCGACAGCGGTCAAAATTGACGAATATTTAGTTATTTGGCCGAACTTTACTCTCCGGAGTAGAACTTTTGTAGCGACCGGCATACCGGCCCGGCGCCCTGGGCCGTCGATCGCGCTTTGGAGTCACGCATGACAGCAGTGCTGGAAATCGAGGATGTGTCCGCCGGATGGCTCTCCGGCGCGCTGGGCTGCGAGGTGACTGCCTTCGAGCGCCAGCGGGTAGGCACGGGCCAGACCGGCGCCTCCTATCGACTGCAACTGCAGACCGAAGATGGCCCGTCGTCGCTGATCGCCAAGGTCGCGCACGGTTCGCTGGAGGCACGCGGCCGGGTGAAAGGGGGGTACGCCGCCGAGGTCGGCTTCTACTCGCAACTGGCGGACACGGTGGACGTGCGCATGCCGCGCTGCTGGTACGCGCAGATTTCCCCGGACCACCTGCACTGCCTGCTGCTGCTGGAAGACCTCGCGCCGCGCCGCCCGGGCGTACAGGCCGAAGGCTGCAGCGTAGCGCGCTCGCGCGAGGCCATCCGCAACCTGGCGGGGCTGCACGCGCCGCACTGGAACGACGCCGCCCTGCACCAGTGCGGTTTCCTGATCAACACCTTTGAGCCCGGCCGCGTCGATTTCCTGATCGGTATCACCCGGCCCGCCGCCGCGCAGTTTGTCGAGCGCTACCGGGAACAACTGGGCGAGGAGGATTGCGCCACGGTGCTGGCCGCCGCGCAGTGTATAGACCGCTGGCTGCGCGCCGCGGACCGGCCGTTTTCCGTGATCCACGGCGACTACCGCCTGGACAACCTGCTGTTCGGTGACAGCGACGGTGATGTCTACGCCCTCGACTGGCAGACCGCCGCACTCGGCCCACCCCTGCGCGACCTGGCCTATTTCCTCGGCACCTGCCTGTCGGTAGAGGACCGTCGCGCGGCGGAACGCGAGCTGGTGACCCTGTACCACGATGAACTGCTGGCCCGCGGCATCCGCGACTACGACTTCGCGCAGTGTTTCGACGATTACCGGCTCGGCCAATTGCAGGCCACGATGATCACCACCATCGGCTGCATCTACGCCACCGGGGAGCGCAGCGCCGACAGCGACGCGATGTTCCTGGCCATGGCCAAGCGCTCCTGCGCCGCCATTCGCGACCTCGACACGCTGGCGTTGCTGTAGGCCAGGGTATCCGCCAACATTCCAGTTCCCGAGCATTCCAGGTCGCGCGCATGATTACCCGTTTCGACGATTTCCCGATTCACCAGACGGTGGACCCGATCGCCTACACCGCCACCAGCGACCGCTTTACCTACGACCGCTACTGGTACAACGGGCACTCCCGTGATGGCGCCGTGTATTTCGCCGTGGCCCTGGGGCGCTATCCCAACCTAGGTATTCTCGACTGCGGTTTCAGCCTGGTCATCGACGGCAGGCAGTATGCTTTTCACGCCTCGCGGCGTGCGCCGCGCGAGCCTTCGGAGACCGTGGTGGGTCCGTTCTCCCTGCAGATCCTCGAACCCATGGGTCGCCACCGCCTGCGCATCGAACCCAACGAGACCGGCATCGAGTGCGACCTGGTGTTCACGCCGCGCAGCTGCGCGATCGAGGAGGGGCGGCAGACCAAGCGCAATGAGCGCCACCTCATCCAGGACGTCACGCGCTTCGACCAGTTCGGCTTCTGGCACGGCTATATCCGCTGCAACGGCATCGAGCTCGCGGTGGATGCCAGCGAGACCTTCGGCCTCAAGGACCGCTCCTGGGGCATTCGCCAGGTCGGCGAGCGCTACACCGGCGGTGCGCCCATGCAGGCCAGCCACAACGTGCACTTCCTGTGGGCGCCGATCCACTGGCGCGAGCGCTGCACGCTGGCCGGCCTGTACGAGGATGGCGACGGCTACCAGTGGCACAGCGACCAGGCCATCGTCACTGCCGGCGCCGTGGCGCAAACGATCGACCCCGGCGATGAAAGCGGTCTCACCCAGTGGCGCGGCCGGGTCGAACACCAGCTGTGCTTCGAACCCGGCACGCGGCGCGCGAGTTCCGCGCAGATCCGCATGCAGGACCGTGATGGTGAGAACATCGAGATCGACCTCGAGCCCGTCGCCCTGTTTCGCATGAAGGGCATCGGCTACCAGCACCCGGAGTGGGGCCACGGCGCCTGGAAGGGCGAACTGGCCATCGGCGCCGAGAGCTGGGACTGCGATGCCCCGGACCCGCTGGCCTGGGAGAACCTGCACATCCAGCAACTGGTGGTGGCCCGCTGCGGCGACGAGGTGGGTTACGGCGTGCTCGAGCAGATGCACATCGGGCCGTATGCGCCCTATGGGCTGGAGGGCATGTTCGGCGGCGCCCCGGGGGCGGATCAGCCGCTTCCCTGAGGCCGGGGCGCATCGTCGCGATTGCGCGTGCCGCTATTTCGGTGGCGGCTTTTTCCGTCGCGGCGTTTTCAATTTTGGTTTTGCCGGGCTGGTCCGGTCTCGGCTGTCTCGCTGACCGCTAACTTCTTTACGGCCAACTCCTTCACCGCTACCACCGATAGCGCTATCGAAGCGGTCCCAGTACGGCGGCTCGCCGTAGTAGCCCTGGATCGATTCGACAAAGCAGCGCAGCTTGTTCGCCAGCAGCTTGCGGTGGGCGTACACCGCGTACAGGGCCAGGGGCGGGGGCTCGTGATCGGGCAGCAGCACCTGCAGGTCGCCGGCGGCAATCGCCTCGCCGCAGATAAACGTCGGCTGCAGCACGATACCGCCGCCGGCGATTGCCGTCTGCACCAGTACGTCGCCGTTGTTGCTGGCCAGCGCCCCGCGCGGCGGGCTGCCTTCGCCCAGCCAGCGCTGTAGCGCGTCGTCGGCGTCGCTGTCGCGGTAGCCGTAGCGCAGGTAGCGGTGGCCGGCGAGGTCCTGCGGTTGCTGCGGCGTGCCGTGGCGCTCCAGGTACTGCGGGGCGGCGCACAGCACCAGGCGCACCGGCGCAATGCGCCGGGCGATGAGGGATGAATCCCTGAGCTGGCCGATGCGCAGGGCGACATCGAAACCCTCCTCGACGATATCCACCTTGCGGTCATTCAGCTGCAGGTCGATACCGACCTCCGGATACGCCTGTTGGAAATCGTTGAGGAAGTGGCCCAGGTGGCGCATGGCGAAGGACACCGGCGCGCTGACGCGCAACTCGCCGCGGGCCTCCCCGTGCAGGTCGCCCAGCTGGTTTTCCATGTCATCGATATCGTCCAGCACCTGCTGCGCCTGCTGGGCGTAGCGGCTGCCGGCCTCGGTGGGGTGCACGCGGCGCGTGGTGCGGTTGAGCAGGCGCACGCCGAGGTGCTGCTCCAGCTGCCCCACGTACTTGCTCACCAGCTGCGGCGACATCGACAGCCGTTGCGCGGCGGCGGTGAAACTGCCTTCCGACACCACCGCGACGACGGCGCGCATCGCGTCGATCCGGTCCATGTTGTTCTCCGCTCGGGTTTTCAATCGCAATTATCAATGTATCGTTGATAATTAAGCAATGATTGCCCGATTAATAATCCAAATCGGTGATAGTAATCTAGGCCCCATGCTTGAGGTGCCGGCGAGCGAACAGCACGAAGCCGCCACCGCGACCACAAACACCTACGATCAAAGCGAGGGTACCACCATGAACAAGGCAATCACCGATACACTTCTGGCATCGTCTGGCGGCTACGCCGCGCTGCTGCTGCGCGTTCCGACCGGCATCATCCTGGCGGGCCACGGCTCGCAGAAACTGTTCGGCTGGTTCGGCGGCTACGGCCTGGAAGGCACTGGCCAGTGGATGGCGAGCATCGGCCTGGAGCCGGGCTACCTGATGGCGCTGCTGGCGGGCAGCGCGGAATTCTTTGGCGGCCTGGCCCTGGTGCTGGGACTGCTGACCCGCCCGGCGGCGCTGGTGACCGCGTTCACCATGCTGGTGGCGATTCTCAGCGTACACATCGGCAACGGCCTGTTCCTGGCCAACAACGGCTACGAATTCGGCCTCAGCCTGCTGGCAGCTACTGCCGCGCTGGTGATCCAGGGTGCGGGTGAGATCTCCCTCGACGGCCTGTTGCACAAAGCCCTGGCCGGTGGTTCCAGCCAGCGCAGCTCGCTGCTCGGCCGCCCCGCGGTACGCGGTGCGTGATCCGCTGATCACTTCCTCCGGTGCCGGCCGCGTTGCGGCTCGCAGCATAGCCCGCGCGTCGGTACCGGAACCTGTTTCCCGATTCTGAGGGTGCTTCGATGAACAGCAATACCCAGGTGCTTTTCCTCTCCCACGGTGGCGGCCCGCTGCCGCTGCTGGGTGACCCCGGGCACGCCGCCCTGGTCGAACGGTTGCGCGAGATCGCCCCCGGCCTGCGCCGGCCCTCGGCGATACTGGTGATCAGCGCGCACTGGGAGGCGCCGGTGGCGACAGTCACCGGGGCTGCCAACCCCGAACTCATCTACGACTACTATGGTTTCCCGCCCGAATCCTACGAGATTCGCTACCCCTGTCCCGGCCAGCCCGCGCTGGCGGATGCGGTGGCCAGCGCAGTGGCACAGGCGGGTATCGCCGTGGAGGTCGACACCCAGCGCGGCCTGGACCACGGTGTCTTCGTGCCCCTGAAGATCATGTACCCGGCGGCCTCGATACCCTGTGTGCAGCTCTCACTCACCGGGGATCTCGACGCGGCCGCCCACCTGGCCCTGGGGCAGGCCCTGCGCGCCCTCGAGTTCGAGAACCTGCTGGTGATCGGTTCGGGTTTTTCCTTCCACAATATGCGCGCGTTCGCCGCACGTACGCCGGCCGCGCTGGAACACAACCGGGCGTTCGAGGCGTGGCTGCAGGAGACCATCGCATCACCGGCACTCACCGAGGCCGAGCGCGAGGCGCGCCTGCGGGACTGGGCGCAGGCGCCCGGTGCCCGTTTCTGCCACCCGCGGGAAGAACACCTGCTGCCCCTGCACGTCTGCTATGGCCTGGCGGGCAGGGCCTGCGATGAGGCGCACAGTGTTCCCGTGCTGGGCTATGCCAGCAGCCAGTTTCTCTGGAGCCGGTGAGCGGGTGTGGCTATATATCTGAAATACCTGGGTGTATAGAAAATCAATATTTCGGGAATAAAGTACGCTACATTGCTTTGGTTATGACGTGTCGTATAAAGCCATAGACTTGGTAAAACCACTGTATATACAGTGCTAAATCCCGTTTACATTTCGTTACATTCTTTTTCATTTTTTTCTCGGTATTCCTGCATAGCGATCTCCTGCTGAAGTCCGCTTTAATCGACTCAACTCGTCGTTTGGCAGCTGCTGCAACAACAGCGCGCTGAATGAACGACGGACATCATGAGCGAGACAGGAGTGAGAACAATGAACAAGTCGATGATTACAGGCACCGTCATGGGTATCGCTGTCGCCACTGCAGCCGGCAGCATCGCGGGCTACAGCATGTTGTCCGATGGGGATGCCGCCGAAGTGGTTGCGGTGGAGCCGATCACCCGCCAGGTGTCCACACCGCGCGAGGAATGCGCGGACGTCGTGGTCACCAAGCAGGCGCCGGTCAAGGACAAGCATCGTATTGCCGGTACGCTGATCGGCGCGGTCGGTGGTGCGCTGGCTGGTGATGCCATCGGCGGTGGCGGCAAGAATACCGGTGCCAAGGTGGCGGGCGCCGTGGTTGGCGGCGTGGCGGGCAACCAGGTGCAGGGCAGCATGCAGGCCAACGACACCTACCAGACCACCGAGCGCCGCTGTAACACCGTCAACGACGTGAGCGAGGAGACCGTCGCCTACCAGGTCACCTACGAGCTCAAGGGCAAGACCGGCACCGTGCGCATGGACTACGACCCGGGTTCCACCATCCCGGTGCGTGACGGCGAACTGGTGACGACCCGCAACAACGGGTAAGCAAGCCCGCCGCCCTCCGTAGTACACTGCCGGGATCATCCCGATAAGCATAACTACGGAGGGCCCCTGCATGGGCACGCTTGGCGTTCACCAGATGTGCGCGCTGGAAATCCAGCCGCTTGAACTTGTACGCATCGCCGCCGAGGTCGGCTGCCAGGAGGTCTCGGTGGTCTCCCAGCCCCTCGACCCCGCCAATAATATCTTTCCACTGGTGACGGCGGACAACATCGCCGCCCTCAAGCAGGAACTTGCAGCCACCGGCGTTGGCGTGGCGAATATCGAGGCGTTTCCGATCGCGCCCGCCGCGCCGGTAGAGGCCTATCGCCCGGCGCTCGAACTGGGCGCGTCGCTCGGCGCACGCGGTGCCACTGCGCTGCTGTTCGATACCGAGGAATCCCGCGTGGTGGAGACCCTGGCGCGCTTCGGTGAAGTGGCCGGGGAGTACGGCCTGCGCGTGGGTATCGAGTTCATGGCACTGTCGCCGCGCTGGAATACGCTGGAGAGCATGCGCGACCTGGTCGTAAAGGTGGGCAGCTCCAACGTCGGTATCGGCATCGACCTGTTGCACCTGGTGCGTTCGGGAGGGAGACCGGCCGACGTACTCGCCCTGGACCCGGCACTGTTCGCCTACGCCCAGTTGTGCGATGGCGCCAATCTCGACGTGACCACCGATTATGTCGAGGAGGCAGTAGGCAACCGCCTGGCGCCGGGGGAAGGCTGTTTCCCGGTGGTCGATTTCCTGCGCGCCTTACCCGCGGGCGCAGCGGTGGAACTGGAAGTGCCGCAACCGGTGACGCGCCCCGCGCTGGAGCGCATTGGTCACGCCGCGCACTGTGCCCGCGAGCAACTGGCTGCCGCTGGCCGCTGAATCCGTCGCCAGCCTACAGCAGGGTGCCGCCCTCCACTGCGAGCACCTGGCCGGTGACGAAGGCGGCGCTGTCCGCGGCAAAGTAGATCACCGCCGCGGCCACTTCCTCGGGTCTGGCCAGTTTGCGCTCCAGCACGCCGCCGGGGCGTTGCATCTTCTCCCGGTCGGCCGGGTCAGCCTGGGCCAGGCGCGCGAAAAATGCACTGTCCGGGCGAAAGCGGCTGCCGCTGCTGAACGCCTCCGGGTCCTCTGACACTGTGCCGTAGGGCGCCACGCAATTGACGGTGACGCCGTGCTGGCCGAGCTCCTTGGCCAGTACTTTGGTAAAACCGTGGACGGCGGCCTTGGCGGTGGAGTACAGGCTGAGCATGTAGTCGCCCACCAACCCGGCGGTGGAGCCGATGTTGATGATACGGCCACCTTTGGCCGCGACCATTGTCGGCAGCACGGCGTGCGTCATGCGCAGCAGGCTGAGCAGGTTGAGGTCGATATCCGCCTGCCAGTCGTCCGGGTCCGAGTCCACGAACAGGCCAGCGCCGACATTGCCGCCGGCATTGTTGACCAGCACCGCGATCGGTCCCAGGGCCTGCGCTGCGCTGACGATACGCCCGGGGGAGGCCGGGTCCAGCAGGTCCGCGGCGACGAACTCCGCGCCCGCCGCCCCGCGCTCCAGCGCCTGCGCCACGACGCGTGCGCCCGCGTTTTCATCGCGACCGACCACCACCAGTTGCGCGCCCTCTGCGGCGAAGGCGAGCGCGATGGCCCGGCCGATATTCGCAGTAGCGCCGGTCACGATGACCACCTTGCCTGCCAGTTGTGTATCCACATTGTCTCCCGCGTCTATCGAATTTAGGTCCCGCTATCGGCCGCCGGCCATAGGCCGTGTGATCGCGCCGCCTGCAAGCGGCCGCGGACTGGCCGGCGCCGTCGCCGCGGTGCTAGTCTAGCGGCGTCACCGCGCGCTCGTCGCCCCAGGCGGCGCGCCAGTCCGGCATAAGGATTACAACACCATGGGACTGCAGCACAAGCTCGACGAACTGATCGACATCCCGCGCCTGAGTACCTGGCTCGATGCGCACCTGCCGGAACTCGGCGATGGCCCGCTGCAGGCGAGCCTGCTGCACGGCGGGTATTCCAACGTGGTGGTCAACCTGGAGCGCGGCCGCCACGCGGTCGTCATGCGCCGTCCCCCGGCGGTCCCGCCGCCGGGCAGCGAACGCACCGTTTTGCGCGAGGCGCGGGTGCTCACCGCACTGGCCGGCACCGACGTACCGCACCCGCACTGCTACGCCAGCTGTGACGACGATAGCGTGGTTGGCGCGCCGTTTTACATCATGGAAAAGGTCGAGGGCTGGTCCGGGCAGGTGATCGACCAGAAGGTGGTGCATCCGGCGCCCTTCGATCGCATGCCCTACGAGTATCGCATTCCCTTTGCCGTGGTCGATGCGCTGGTCGCGCTGGCCAATGTCGACTACCTGGCGGTGGGCCTCGAGGGATTCGGCAAGCCCGACAACTACCTGGAACGACAGGTGGACCGCTGGTCCGGCCAGCTGCGTTCCTACAAGGAAAAGTACAATTACCCGGGCCGCGAACTGCCGGGCTACGACCTCACCGAGCGCTGGTTGCGGGACAACATTCCGCCGGCGGCCAAACCCGGCATCATCCACAGCGACCTCGGCACGCCCAACATGCTGTTCGCCCATGAGCCGCCGGCGCGCCTCAACGCGTTGATCGACTGGGAGTTGTCGACGATCGGCGACCCGATGGTGGACATGGGCGGTTTCTGCAGCGGCCTGCGCGACGAGCGCACGCCCGACCTGACACCCAACTCCCTGCACGACACCAGCCAGTGGCCCACCCGCCAGGAGCTGGCGCGCTATTACGCCGCCGGTACTGGCCGCGATGTCAGCCACCTCGACTACTACCTGATTCTGGCGCGTTTCAAGGCCGGCTGCATTATGGAGTACAAGGTCGCCCAGGCTGCCGCCGGCAAGCTCGACGCGAAAGTGGGCGCCTGGTTTGCCGAGATCGTGGCGGACTGTTTCACTACCTCCGCCGAGCACATCCGCAAGTTCTGTTGAACCGCCAATAACGACAACAAGCGCCAGCACTGCAGCGGGCGCGAGCGATAAGAAAATGAGGTAACGCCGATGATCGATTTCCGTGTCGAACCGGACTTCCAGGAAAAACTGGACTGGATGAACACGTTTGTCCGCGAGGAATGCGAACTCGTGGACCTGCTGTTCCCCAGTCCCTACGACATGTACGACGTCAAGCACAGCAAGGCGCGGCGCATCGTGCGGCCCTTGCAGGAGCAGGTGAAGGCGCAGGAGCTGTGGGCCTGCCACCTGGGCCCGGACCTTGGCGGCCCCGGCTACGGCCAGGTCAAGCTGGCGCTGATGAACGAGATTCTCGGCCGCTCCAGCTGGGCGCCGACAGTGTTCGGCACCCAGGCGCCGGACACCGGCAACGCGGAAATCCTCGCCATGTTCGGTACCGAGGAACAAAAAGCGAAATACCTTAAGCCGCTGATGGATGGCGATATCGTCTCCTGCTTCTCCATGACCGAGCCGCAGGCCGGCGCCGACCCGCTGGAGTTCGAGTGCAAGGCCTGGCGCGAGGGCGACGAGTGGGTGATCGAGGGCGAGAAGTGGTTCTCCTCCAATGCGCGCTTTGCGGAGTTCATCATCGTGATGGCGGTGACCAGCCCGGACAACGCCCCGCACGAGCGCATGTCCATGTTCCTGGTGGACGGCAACACGCCGGGCATCGAGATCCTGCGCAACTCGCCGATGCTCACCGACGACCTCGACGGCGAGAACGCGACCTCCGCCTACATCCGCTACAACCAGGTGCGGGTACCGCTGGACGCCATACTCGGCGGGGAAGGCCAGGCCTTCAAGGTGGCCCAGGCGCGGCTCGGCGGCGGGCGCATCCACCACTGCATGCGCACAGTGGGCCTGCTGCAGCGCGCGATCGACATGATGCTCGAGCGCGCGGTCTCGCGACGCACCAAGGGCAAGCGGCTCGCCGACCACCAGATCGTGCAGGCGCAGATCGCCGACTCGATCATCGAACTGGAGCAGTTCCGCCTGCTGGTGTTGAAGACGGCGTGGATTATCGACAACGAACCCCACGGCGCCGCGCGCACGCATATCGGTATGTGCAAGGTGCAACTGGGCAAGATTTTCCACGACGTCGCCCAGCGCGCGGTGCACCTGCATGGCGCGCTTGGGATCACCCACGAAACGCCGCTGGGCAAGATCTGGGCGGGGGCGCCGGCGCTGGCGGTGGCTGACGGTCCCACCGAGGTACACCAGGTGCAGGTGGCAAGGGCGTTCCTGAAGAACGTGCAGCCCGCACCCGGCCTGTTTCCCACCGACCACAATCCCACCCGGCTGGAAGCGGCGAAGCGCAAGTACGGCCACCTGCTGGAGGACTGACCCTGGACCCGCTACTCGATTTTACCGGCAAGGTCGCCCTGGTCACCGGCGGCTCGCGCGGGCTCGGCCGCGAGATGGTGCTGGCGCTGGCCGCGCGCGGCGCCGACGTGATCATCGTCAGCCGCAAGCTGGAGAACTGCGAGGCAGTCGCCGCGCAGGCGCGCGAATTCGGCGTACGCGCATTGGCACTATCGGCACATGTCGGCCGCTGGGAGCAGTGCGATGCGCTGCTGGATGCGGCCTACGCCGAGTTCGGGCGCATCGATATCCTGGTCAACAACGCGGGCATGTCGCCGGCCTGTCCCAGCCACGAGGTGAGCGAGAAGTTGTTCGACGCGGTGCTCAACCTGAACTTCAAGGGGCCGTTCCGGCTCGCCAGCCAGGTCGCGCAGCGCATGGCGGCGGGGGAGGGCGGTAGTATCGTGAACATCAGTTCCACCGGTGCGCTGATGGCGCTGCCCGGCGTGGTGCCCTATGGCGCAGCCAAGGCAGCCCTGAATGCGATGACCGTGTCGCTGGCCAAAGAGTACGCCCCCTCGGTGCGTGTCAACACAGTGTCCGCCGGGCCGTTCATGACCGAGGCCCACGGCGACTGGACCGATGAGGTCGTCGCCCAGTTCACCAACGCCGCCGCCCGCCCTGGGGACCCGGTCGAAATCGTCGGTGCCGTATTGCTGCTG
The DNA here is from genome assembly GCF_004745945.1 of Mangrovimicrobium sediminis. Taxonomy (GTDB): domain Bacteria; phylum Pseudomonadota; class Gammaproteobacteria; order Pseudomonadales; family Halieaceae; genus Mangrovimicrobium; species Mangrovimicrobium sediminis. The sequence goes on from NZ_SRLE01000007.1 coordinate 31,237, forward strand.
GCCAGTAGCGCCTCGGCGTTTACCACCGGCGCTATTTTGCGGGTCGACGGCGGCCAGCGCGGTTAAGCAGATCGCGCGGTTGACAGGCAGCGCGCTGTCACCCTAACTAGAGAGCGATACTGTCACGAGGTAACGCCATGAAACCCCTGCTCTGGCTGCTGGCCATCGGCCTTGGCGGCGCGCTGTCCGCCTGTTCCACGCTCGCCCCGCAAGAACCGGCAGCGCCTGGCTATATCGCCCTCGTGGCGGCCTACCAGGGCGAGTTCGACAATATCCTGGCCGGACTGCAGGGCGAGGAAATCGAGCGGGTGGAACAGCACAACGGCGTGGACTTCCACATCGGGCGCGTACACGGCCAGGACATCGTGGTTTTCCAGAGCGGCATCGGCCTGACCAACGCGGCGATGACCACGCAACTGGCCTTCGATCACTACCCGATCCGCCACCTCATGTTCTCCGGCGTCGCCGGTGGGCTGGACCCCAGCCTGCGCAAGGGCGATCTCAACGTCCCGCTGTACTGGCACTACTATGAATTCGGCGGCCGTTTCACCCGCGACGACACTGCTCCTACCGGCTATCGCATCCCCCCGTTCCTCGAGGATGAGCGTCGCGATGTCAACTACGGCAACCTGTTCCCCTGGGGCATGGCGACGCGGCGCGCCGGCGAAGAGGCGCCGGTGCGCCAGGAACTCTACGCGATGGACGAACGCCTGGTGCGCCTGGTCGGTGACACCGCGGAGGGCCTGGACCTCGTAGCGGCGGACGGCGAACCGGCGCGGGTGATCACCGGTGGCCTGGGTACCTCGGGCATGGCGTTCAACGACGATGCCGAGTTGGCCGCGTTTATTCGCGAAACCTGGGGCAGCGCCTCGGTGGACATGGAGAGCGCCGCGATCGCCCAGGTGTGCTGGGCCAACCGCGCCTCCTGTGTCCAGCTGCGCGCCATCAGCGACATTGTCGGCAACGACAATCCCAACGAATTCGACGAGTTCAAGGCGGTGGCCGAACGCAACGCCGGCCGACTGCTGGATGCGGTACTGGCCAGCGGTGAACTCTGACCCGGTACGCTCCGGGACCTGACAGCTCCAGACAATAAAGAGAAAAACATGCATCCCTACCAGCACGCCGCCACACACCCCGACCGTCTCGCCTTTGTCGTCGCCGACAGCGGTGAGTCGCTCACCTACCGCGAACTGGACGAGGGCTCCAACCGGCTCGCCCATTTGTTGCGCAGCATCGGCCTGCAACCGGGCGACCGCATCGCCATCATGCTCAAGAACACGGCGGACTTTCCCCTGCTGTACTGGGCGGCGCAGCGCTCGGGCCTGTTCATGGCGCTGCTCTCCACTCACCTGAAGCCCGCGGAAGCCGCGTATATCGTCAACGATAGCGGCGCCCGTGCGCTGTTCTTTTCCACCGCAGTGGGGGAGACGCCGGCGGTCCTGCTGGCCCAGCGCGAGACGCTGATCCCGGCGATCACCCATTGCTTCGATGTCGGCGATTCGCCCCTGCCCGGCGCCCAGTCGCTGTGGCGGGCCGCGCAGGACATGCCGGTCACGCCGATCGCCGACCAGGTCGGCGGCTATCACTTCCTGTATTCCAGCGGTACCACCGGCCGGCCCAAGGGCATCATGCACAAGTTCACGCCGGGGCTGATCGAGGCGCTCTCACCCACCGAGGGCGGTACGCAGCTCTACGAGCGCTTCGACCCTCTGGTGACTTTTAACGCGGGCCCCGTCTACCACGGCGCCCCCTTGAGCAGCATGCTGGTGACCCAGCGCCTGGGCGGCACTTTCGTCACCCTGTACAAGTTCGATGCACTGGCGGCGTTGCGGGCGATCCAGGAGTACCAGGTGTGCGCCGCGCAGTTCGTGCCCACCATGTTCGTGCGCATGCTGGCCCTGCCCAATGAGGTGCGCAGCGCCGCCGACACGTCATCCCTCAAGTACGTACTGCACGCCGCGGCTCCCTGCGCGGTGGGGATCAAGCGGCAGATGATCGACTGGTGGGGCCCGATCATCGACGAGTACTACGGCGCCACGGAAAACATCGGCGCCACCTACATCCGCGCTGCCGAGTGGCTGGAGAAGCCCGGCTCCGTCGGGCGCAGCCTGCAGGGCGCCATGCACATCTGCGACGAGGCGGGCAATGAACTGCCCCCCGGCGAGGACGGCATTCTCTACTTCGAAGTGGCCGAGGGGCGCGGTTCCGATTACCTCAACGACGCCGACAAGACTTCGTCTTCACGCCACCCGCAGCACCCGGAGTGGGCGACGGTGGGCGATGTCGGCCACCTCGACGAGGACGGCTACCTGTTCCTCACCGACCGCAAGGACTTCACCATCATCTCCGGCGGAGTCAACATCTACCCGCAGGCGATCGAGGACACGCTCATCCTGCACCCCTGTGTTCTGGACGTGGCGGTGATCGGCATCCCCAACCCGGAGTTTGGCGAAGAGGTGAAGGCCATCGTGCAGCCGCTGCACTGGGAGGACGCCGGCGACGAACTGCGCCGGCAACTCGACGACTGGTGCCACGAGCGCATCTCCGCGATCACCTGCCCGCGCAGCTACCAGTTTGTCGAGGAATTGCCGCGCCTGCCCTCGGGCAAGCTGGCGAAGAAGGAGTTGCGCAAGCTGTTCGGCGGCGACGCGCCGTGGACGCGCTGAGCCGGGTCAGAACTCCGGCCCGACGGTGATATACACCTGGAAGGAATCCTCCGCGTCATCCAGCGGGATACCCAGGTCGATACGCGCCATGCCCACTGGCGAGCGCCAGCGCACGCCGATACCCGCCCCGTACACCGGCTTGATGCGGTCGAAGTCATTGAACGCGTTGCCGCCGTCGACAAACACGGCGACGCTCCACTCCGGTATGACCTGGTGTTCGTATTCCACGCTGGCGATCACCTGGTGCTTGCCGCCAGTGATGGCGTCGTCGGGCACCAGTTCCTCCCAGCCGTAGCCGCGGATGCTGTGCACGCCGCCGGCGCGGAATTCGTAGTACTCCGGCATCTTGTTGAAATCCACCAGCAGCACATTATCGCTTTTCGCCTCGGAGTAGCCGATGGCCGTGCGCACCAGCACGCGGTCGCTGTCGAACAGCGGACGGATGTGCCAGGTGCTCAGCGCGGCCTGCCAGAAGCCGATGTTCGAGCCCAGTGCCTCGTCGGTGCCGAGCAGGTCGAGGCGGAAGTGGTCGCCGTCGCGGATGAACAGGCGCTCGTCGGCGCGCCGCGCGGTGAGGCGCACACTGCCGACCACTGCCTCGAAGTCCGGCGTCAGCGTGTCGTAGGCCTGCGGGCCGAGCAGGTCGATGAGGAACTCCTGGTCGGCGTTCGACAGGTTGCCGAACAGCACCTCGAACACGTCGTAGTCCTCGGCGACCAGGCTGATGCCGCTGCGCGTTTCCAGTGAGAACGCGCCCCACTCACGCGGCGGGCTATGCCAGAAGGCCGAGACCAGGTTGGTGGCGATACGCGTTTCACCGCCCTCGGGCAGGCCGACATCTTCGTAGGTGAGGTCCTTGCTCTCGTGGCGGGCGGAGAACTCGAGCTGGCTGCCGCTCAGCGGGTCCATGGGGATGATGTAGTTGAGGTCGCCGGCGAGTTTGTTGCGTTCCTCCACCGCGGCGCCGCTGGCGGTGAAGCGCTGGCCGCGGCCGCCGACATAGCGCCGCGTCCAGTCCAGCTGCGCGCCGAAGCCGGTGTCGGTACCCCAGCCCAGGCTGCCGCGGAAGCGGTTGGGCGGGTAGTCGGCGAGACGGATGCGCAGGTCCACGGTGTCGGGTCGCGCGGGGTCGCCGGGCAGGGGGAGAATCTCCACCTCGCGAAAATAGCCGCTGCGGCTGAGCACCCGGCGCTGTTCCGCCAGCGCCGCGCCGTTGTAGGGGGCGCCGCTGTGCAGCACTAAGAAGCGCTCGAGAAACGCGGGATCGAGCCGCTCCTGTTCGAAGGTGATCGCACCGATGTAGAAGCGCGGGCCGGTGGCGATCGCCAGGGCGATATCCGCACGCGAGGCCGGCACATCCACCACCACCCGGTGCCGGGTGTAGGCCGCGTCGCGGTAGCCCAGCTCTTTCACCGCCTGCAGCAGGTCGCGCTTGGCCGCCTCGTAGCGGCGGTGGTCCAGGCGTGTGTCCTTCGCGAGGGCGAAGCCGGTGGCGAGTTGTGCAAGCTGCGCGTCACCGGAGGCGCCCGTGAACTGGATGTCGAGGTCGCCGACGGTGACCGCCGGCCCGGGATCGATGACATAGCTTGCCCGCCACAGGCCGTCACTGGCGGGCGGCTCGCGCAGGCGGTCTTCCACCGTCGGTTGGTAATAGCCGAAGGGTTGCAGGGCGAGGCGGATCTCGTCGGGCGCGCGGCTGTGCAGGTCGCGAATCTGCTGAGCACCGAGGCCCGGCTTGCCCGCTTGCTGCGCGATAGCCAGGGCGGCGCGCGCGTTATCGAGCAGCTCGCCTTCGATGCCGCTCACCTCCACGGCGAGTGTCGGCGCAGCGCGCGCGGCGGGCGCTGCCAGCGCGACCAACGCCAGCAGGCAGAGCAGTAACAGGCGTGCGACGGGTTCAGCGTTCATAGGTGAATGTCAGGTTGACCCGGTTGTCCGCCTCGCCGGCACTGGCCTCGATACCGTAGCGGGGGGTGATGGTGTACAGCGCGTCGAACTCGCTGGTCTCCGCCAGCACGTTATAGCCGTAGCCCACGTACAGTTTGCGGTGGATGTAGGTGCCGATGCTGAGCACGCTGTCGCGGGAACTCGCCGAGTGGCCGGTGAGCAGGTAGGACTGGATGTCCGCCGGGTCCAGCTGCGGCTGCGAAAACAGCACCAGCACCGGCTCGTCCAGCGGCCCGCTGATCTGTACCCCGGCGGCGCTGACCACCGTGTCGTTGTCGATCCAGCGCACCGCGCGCAGGGAGACCTCCGGCTCGGTCGCCGAACCGCCGTTGAACAGCACGGTGCCGGTTTCGATTTCCAGGTCCTGGCCGAAGGCGCGAAAGGTGCCGTTCTCCACCGCGAAGCGGCCCTTCGCCAGCGGCACCAGGGTGCGGTCTTCGGGTTTGTTGACGAAGGTCGCGCCGCCGCTGATACCGCCGGCGAAACCCAGCGCGCGGACCTTCACCTTGCTGCCCAGGCGCACCTCGATCTCGCTATCCAGGCGCACCGGCAGCTCGGGCGCTGCGGGGGCGCTCACCTCGCCGTCGTCGCCGAGCACGATGACATCGGGGGAGGGCGCGATCACCGCGGGCGACGCCTCGTCCGCCGCCACGTCTTCCGTGGCCAGGCCCGGGCTGAGCTTGAGCTGCGGTGTCACGTCGGCCTGGGGTATCTCGAGGCTGCCGCGAATGGTCGCCAGGTCGCCGTCCCAGCCCAGGCGCAGGTCCGGCGAGAGTACCGCGCGGGCGTCCTCCGTGTCGTAGGCGAGGAAGCGGTCGCCGCGCAGGCGCAGGTCGAGGCGGTTGTCGGCCAGGGCGTAGTCGCCGGTGATCTCGATATTGCCCTGGCCGGAGCGCATGCTGCCATCGATAGCCAGTACGCCGGGTTGTTCCGCGCTGCCCGTGGCGCTGAAGTTCACCGCCTGCAGCTTGAGCCCCGCCTGTGGAACCTCGATGGCCGCATCGCGCAGGGTGACCTCGCCGAGCACCAGCGGTTGCACCAGAGTGCCGGCGAGCTGCAGGTCCGCCCGCAGGCGGCCGGAGGTGGGCCCCAGTTCCGCGACCAGTGCCTGCAGGCCGCTGAGGTCCGCGAATTCCGCGTGGATGTCACCGCGCAGTGGTTGTTCCTCGGCCAGCGGCAGGCGATTGAAACGCGGCAGTTGCAGCGCGGCCTCGACCACCGGCTGCCGCTGGCCCTGTAGCGCCAGCTGTGCATCCAGCCCGGCGGCGCCGATGGTCAGGCCCAGGCTGCCGCCCTGGTGGGGGAGTTGCTGCTGGCCCTGCGCCGTGTCCACGCTGAGGGCGCCGGGGCTGAGGGCCAGGTCCGCGCGCGCCAGCAGCGCGCCGTCCACCGCCACGGAAGCCTGCAGGTCGCCGCTGACCTGGCCGGTAATCCCGGGGGCGAAGCGGTCGATGAAGACGCCGCCCAGTTCGGCGTCCAGAGTGATGGCACCGGCGCTGTCGCGCGCGGCGCCGGTGCAGACAAAGGCCTGGTCCAGTGGTTCATCGATACAGGCGCGCCCGAGTTGCTGGCCGTCGGCGGCGAGTTGCACCGCCGCTGCCTCGCGCAGGAACCAGTTGCCGTAGGCGGCGCTGTGCAGGTTGAGAATGGTCAGCTGTCCGTCCCAGGCAGCCTCCTGGAGGCCGCCCTCGAGTTGCAGTTGCAGGTCCTCGCTCGGCGCGCTCGCGTCCAGTCGCAGGCGGTGTGCGGCGGTGGTGCCCTGCGCCACCAGGTGCGCGCTGTCGAGCAATGCCTGGCCATCGGCGCTGACCGTGTCTACCCGGACATCCAGCTCCAGCGGGTCGTCGGCGCCCAGGCCCGCCTGCACCCTGGCGCGCAAGCCGGCGATGCCCTGGGACTCCGTGGCGAGACCATCGCTCTCGACCTGTGCCTGCAGGCGCGGTGCGTCCGGGCTGCCCAGTACCTGCCCGCTGGCACTGAGCGCGCCGCGCCAGTCCGCGGCGAGGGCGCCGGGATCGTCCACGGCCAGCTGCCAGTCGATGGCCAGCGTCTCGGGGCTCACCTTGCCTGCCGCGCTGAGCCGGTTGGCACCGCTGGCCAGCCTCGCGGATACCAGTTCGATATTTTCGCCTGCGATGCCGGCCTCGGCGCTGGCGTCCAGGGGATAGCCGGCGAGCGCGCCGTGCAGGCGCTGCAGCATCAGGCTGGCCCGGGGGCCGGTATCCGGGTCGATCACGCCCTCGGTGGACAGCCCCAGGGCCAGCGAGCCGGGCAGGTCCGCCTGCCACTGCCCCGGGTCGAGGTCGCGACCGCTGGCCCGCAGCGACCAGCGTGGGGCCTGCGCCCAGTCGATGTCGCCCTGCACCACGAGTTCGCCGCCCAGCAGTTCACCGAGCAACTCGTGCAGTTGCAGGTGCCCGCTGTCGCCGCTGGCGTCCATATGCCACTGGCCGGGGGGCACGGCGCTGCCGGCGACGTCGCTCGCCAGTTGCAGGCGGTAGTCGTCCGGTGTTCCCGCCAGGGTCAGCTGGCCCTGGGGTAGCGATGCCATGGGTGTCTCACCGAGTAGCGGCCAGCGCAGTTCGCGCCAGGTCACGCCGATTTGCAGTTGCGGAGCCTGGGCGTCGCGCAACTGCACAGAGCCGCTGGCGGCAAGCTGCGCCGGGCTGTCGTCGACACGCACTTGCATCTGTGTCAATTCAAGCTGGTCGCCCAAGTAGCTCGCCGCGAGTTTGCCGGAGAGGCCGAGCTGTCGCGGCAGTTCGGCTTGCAGCGCATCGAGCTTGTCCAGGCGTGCCGTGAATTCGAGCTCGGCGGCGGGCGCTGTCTCCCAGGCCAGGGTGCCGCGCAGGTCGAGCCGGCCGCGCTCGCTGTCCAGCGCCAGGGAGCGGATGGCCAACTGCCGGGTATCGCCTTCAGCCTGCAGATTGGCGGCGACGGGTTCCGGTACGACGCCGCTGAGCGCGAGTTGCAGCTCGAGCTGGTACTGCTGCAGGTTGCCATTGCTGCGCAGTGTGCCGGCGGCCACACGCAGGGGTTCGGCCTCGCCCAGGGGCGCGAAGTCGGGCCAGCTGAGCTCGCCCTCCCAGCGCGCATCGCCGAGCGCGTCTTCGATATGCGCCTGCAGCTGCAGTGGAAACGCGCCGCTGGCCGTGGCGGACAACTGCAGGCGGGCGCTGTCGCCGCGCGCGCTGAACTCGCCGGTGGTCTCGCGCTGGTCCGGCAGCTGCCACTGCCAGCGTCCGGCCAGGTCCAGGGGCAGGGCGTCGTGCAGGCCACCTTCGCCGTACACTGCCAGTGAACCTTCCGGGGCGCGCACGCTCATCTCGCGCAGGTCGAGGGCGCCGTCCGCGTAGGCCGCGACGAGCTCGACGCTATCGATGCGCAGCGGGGCCTCGCCGCCGGTATCTACCGTGATGTCGCGCAACTGCAGTTGGTCGACGCGAATGGCCAGCGGCGGCTGCAGGTCCTCGGGGCGCAGCGGCGCGCTCTGGGTCGTGTCGGGTTCGGCTTCAGCGATACTGACCTGGATGCCGCTGGCGATAAGCGCATCCACCTGCAGGCGGCCAGCGAGCAGGGCCGTTGGCGTCCAGCGCAGCTGCAGGTCGCGGATGCTCACAGCATTGCCGGCGCTGTGCAGCTGCAGGCCGGTGAATTGCAGGTCGCCCAGCAGTTGACCCTCCAGCGTATCCCAGGCCAGGGCGTCGCCGGCGACATGCCGGGCGCGCTCGGCGAGCCAACGCGTACCGCCGCTGGTGGCGCCCAGCAGCAGCGGCAGGGCGACCAGAACGATGACGAGCAGTGGCAGAATTACCAGGACTGGCTTGAGGCGTAGGCGCACTTCCGGCGGTATCCGTTGTCTATTGACTTACGACAGGTGCTGGCGGAAAGTCTATCCGCAACCTGTCCAGCACATACTAGAGAAAGGTCCCAAGCAATGAAACACGCAACCCTGGCGACACTCGCTTTCGCCGTCTCCGTTACTGTCTCCGCGCCTGCGGCTCTGGCCGTGGACCTCAACACCACAGCCCTCAAGACGATGCAGCAGCAGGGCCACCAGCTGCTCGAGGAGGCCCAGGACTGGCGGCATTTCGAGCTCAAGTCCAAGCGCTGCATGCAGATCGCCGGCGGTGTCAGCGCGGTGGGTGCGAACCTTGTATTCCGGCCCTGCAATGCCACCGCTCAGACCCAGGAGTTCCGCTTCGACGACAAGGGCCGGCTGGTCAGTCGCGGCGATACCTGTGTCGGCGTGCAGGGCAACGCCCTCAAGCTCGGCGCCAGCGCAATCATGCAGGCCTGCGACGACAGCAAGGCCCAGCAGTGGGAACTGGATGACAAGAACCGCCTGGTGAACAAGGATGAGCGCTGCCTGCAGGCGACCGGCAAGCCCGAGCAGAAACAGGGCAATATGATCCTCACCAAGTGCAGCGGCTCGCCCAACCAGGTCTGGGAAGAGTCCTGATTCAGCCGGCGGCGCGGGCGAAGCCCACGCGCTCATAGGCCTCGCAGATCGCCTGCTTTCCCGCCTCGGGCAGCAGGGCCTGGGGTGGGCGCGAATGGGGGTAGTCGCCGACCGGCAAGCCGATCACCGCCGCCGCATAACGAAACGCCTCGCCCCAGTGGGTGAGGTAGTCCGGCCGTCCCGGGTAGCGGGTGAACCAGCCGGCCACTTCCTCCAGCAAACGGTCGAAATCCGTTTCCCGCGCGTAGTCGATGGCCTCGCCCAGGCGGCACTCCCAGACCAGCGTCCAGTAAGTGGTCAGGCGGCGGTCCTGCGGGGTCTCCAGCAGGTAACCGGTGGTGCCCAGTTGCGCCGGCCCGACGATGCCCTGCTGCAGCCAACCGGCGCGGTACACCAGCGCGTCGCACTCCCAGATGACCAGGCCCGGCGCAAGGCGGTGTGCCTGCTTGCTGCGCCAGCGCTGCTGCGTACCTTCTTTCAGCGCGCATACGGCGGGGATGTCGCGATAGATGCGGGCCACGTCCGCCGGTGTGAGTACACAGCCCGAGGACGTGGAGTTGAACATGCCCAGGGCGATGTCCGTACGCTCGGCGACGTACTGGAAAAACCGCTGTACCCCCTCGCCGCCGTGTACCTCCGTTGGCGGGGTCTGGATGTAGCAGATATCGGCGCCGGCCTGTTGCGCGTGCAGTGTCAGCTCCACGCAATCCTTGGCCGAACTGGCACAGGTGCAGGCCTGGATCACCGTATCCGGGGCGATGGCTCGCGCGGTGGTGATGGCCTCCTCGGTGAGACGCTTGCGTTCATCCAGGGTCAGCGACCACCACTCGCCCACGCCGCTGGTCAGCCAGAGCATGGCGTGGCCGAGGTCGCCCACGCAGTAGCGCACCAGGGCGCGGTAGGCCTCCCAGTCGATGGCGTCGCCGTCGGGACCGGAGAAGGGGGTGTAGAGGGAGTCGCCTATACCCTGCAGGCCGCCGTCGGCAGCCCATTGTTTCGCGTCGCGCGCCGCCGGCATGTATCGCTCTCCGTGGCTGGGGATTCAGTTCAGATAGTGTCCCAGAAAGCGCACAGCGCCTTGGTGTCTTTCGGGTATACGTCGATGCGGCTGATCAGGCCGTCGCTGACAGTGTAGAGTTCCACGTAGGGCATCTCCAGCGTGGCGCCGTTGCTGTGGCCGATAAACTCCAGGGTCATATTGACCACCACCTGGTCGCTCTCGCTGATCACGCGGTAGTCGTGGATACGCATGTCTGCCTTGGCGGTAATGCCCTCGATCACGCCCTTGAGGAATTCCTGCTTGCCGCGGTGCACGCCGCCGATCGCCAGGGACAGCGGTTCATCCACCACCAGGTCTTCCGCCAGGTGGGAGAACATGCCCTCGAGGTCGCCCGCCAGGACCGAGTTGATCAACCCCTGTACCACCGCCTTGCCGTCGCTCATTGCCTTTGCTCCTGTATCTTTCGGGTTGTTATGCGTTGTTGTCGTTTGTCTTGTGCAGCTGCCCGGCGCCGCGCGCTCAGTATTCGACGCCGGTGAGCGCCTCGGACAACGCCCACAGCCGCGCCGCGGCCCCGGTGTCGCGCGCGGCGTCGGTGCAGGCCACGGCTACCGGCGGCCCGCGCATCTCGTTGCGCCCGCCGGGGCCGAAGTAATCGCCGGCGCCGGCCTGCGGGTCCACCGCCGCGCGCAGGGTGGGCAGCGCGCCGGCCGCGTTGTCCTGGCCCATGAACAGGCCGAGGAAGCGGTATTTCCACACGTGGCGCTGCAGGTCGGTGCGCGTCCAGCCGGGATGCGCGGCGGTGGCCAGGGTGTCGCTGCCGGCGTCCGCGAGCTTGCGCGACAGGGCGGTGACGAACAGCAGGTTGGCCAGCTTGCTGTCGCAGTAGGCCTGGCCGGTGTTGTACTCGCGCCGCTCCCAGTTGGGGTCGTCGAAGTCGATGTTGCCGCCGCGGTGGGCGAGGCTGGAAACCGTCACCACGCGCGCCCCCGGCGTCGCCTGCACCAGCGGCAGGAGCAGGCCGGTGAGCGCGAAGTGGCCGAGGTGGTTGGTGCCGAACTGGATTTCGAAACCATCGCGGGTGGTGGCGTAGGGGCACATCATGATGCCCGCATTGTTGATCAGCAGGTCCAGCCGTTCGTGCCCGTCGGCGAACTGCGCTGCGAACGCGCGCACCGAGGCGAGGTCAGCGAGATCCAACTCGGCCAGTTGCGCGTTGGCCTCGGGTACCGACCCGGTGAGGTTGTCCAATGCTCGCCGGCCCTTGTGCATGTCGCGCACCGCGAGAATTACCTGTGCGCCCTTGGCGGCCAGTGCCTCGGCGGCAGCCAGGCCGATGCCGCTGCTGGCGCCGGTGACCACCGCGACGCGGCCGTCTTGCGCGGGAATATCCGCAGTGTTCCAGGTGTTTGCCGCCATGTGTCGTCCTCTTATAGTTATCTGCCTGCCCGCCCGATTCTAGACCAGTGCTGCCGCGTTATCCCTGCAGTGCCTGCAGCAGGTCCTTCAGCGCATGGTGAATCTCGCGGTTGACGTTGAGCATGGTCGAGAGTTGGATGCCGCTGACCGTGTCCTGCCCCGCCATGTCGTGCACCGCCTCGTTGGCCTGCTGGTAGTGGCGCTCATTGTCCTCGAGCAGGGCGTTCAGTGTGACTGCGTCTTCGCCGCCGCTGGCGATGGACTGTGCCGCCGGCAGGTAGCGCCGGTAGAGATGGGCGACGAACTGCCGGTGCTGGCGGTACAGCGCCTGCACCTCGGGCGGGTCACTGTGGCGCAGCGCCACCAGGTTCTCGCGAATGTCGTTGAGAGTCTTGCTGCTGTAGACCAGGGCGCGGGCCTCGCGCGTCTGGCGGCCGAGCAGGGCGACCTGCGGAGCGCCCAGCGGCTGCTCCTGCAGGTCGAAGGAGTAGGCGAGCAGGTCCGACTCCTGGCGCTTGATACGCTGGTAGCGCTGTTCGGCGTCCAGGTGTTGCGCGAATACCCCCTGCAGCGCCTCGCCCAGCTCACCGCCCAGTTGCAGGTTTTCCGGCGGCAGCTGGAAGGCGTGCAGGTTGAGGACCACCGCGTTCAAACGCATTTCCCCGAGCACCGCGGCCGTCGCTACCAGGGCGGCATCGGGCACGCTGGTGGGCTGGCCGACCAGCGGCCGCTCGTGTTCCTCGCCCGTACTGAAGCGTTGCGCCAACCAATCGGAGAACGGCCGCAGCAGCGGCAGGAACAGCACCAGGCCGATGAGGTTGAACACACTGTGGAACGTGACCAGGCTGTACAGCGGGTCGGCGAGGCCAAGCAGGTCCAGCAGCGCGGGGAGCAGCGGCAGCAGGAACAGCAGGGCGGCGAGGTCCACGGCGAGGTTGAACAGCAGGTGGGCCAGGGCCAGGCGCCGCTTCACGGCGCTGCCGCCGATGCTGCCGAGCACGGTGGTGCTGGTGGTGCCGAGGTCCGCGCCGATCACCAGGGCCGCCGCGGCGTCCAGCTGGATCAGCCCGGCGTGCAGGGCGGCGAGGGTGATCATCATGGTCGCGGAGCTGGACTGGATGAGTGCGGCGATGCCGGTGCCGGCGAGGAAGTAGACGATGACGCTGTGCCCACGCAGGGCGCTGATATCCCACTGCGCCGGCAGCTCGGCGACGGCCTCCTTCATGGTGTCCAGGCCGAAGATGATCAGGCCCAGGCCAAACAGCAGCACGCCCAGGCCGCGGCCGCGCTCCCCCTGCCGCGGCAGCATCTGCGCGCCGGCGCCGGCGGCCATCAGTGGCAGGGCCAGGGTTTGCAGGGACAGCTTGAAGCCGATGGTCGCCACCATCCAACCGGTGACAGTGGTGCCCAGGTTGGCGCCGAGGATGATGCCGACCGCGTTGTACAGCGGCAGGACGCCGGCGCTGGCGAAGGCCAGCACCAGCAGGCTGACCATGGAGCTGCTTTGCAGGATGGCGGTGACGCCCACGCCGAGCGCGGCGCTGCCCACCGGGGATGCGGTGGAGCGCGACAGCCAGCGCTTGAAGGTCGCGTAGCCCAGCGCGCGGATGCCGGACTCGAGCTGGTGCATGCCGAACAGGAACAGCAGCAGGCCGATCAGCAGGGCGGCCGGAACCAGCAGCGAATTCAGCACGGGGAATGCGTGCTCAGTAGGCGGTGTCGCGTGTCGCCCGCACCCAGACTTCGGACAGGTTGACGTGCTGCGGTGCGGTGGCGATGTGCACGATGGCCGCGGCGAGTTCGTCCGGCAGTATCGCCGCCTCCTGGTTGAGATGCGCGCGAATCGCCTCGCTGTGCTGTGGGTCCTTGATCTGGGTCCATATCTCGGTGGTCACGGTGCCGGGCAGGAGCAGGGCGACACGGATGCCGTCCGCGCCCAATTCCTGGCGCAGGCCGTCGTTCATCGCGTACAGCGCGTGCTTGCTGGTTGCGTAGGCATTGTACACCGGCGAGGTGGTGCGGCAGGCCAGCGAGCCGACATTGATGATGGTGCCGCCGCCACGGGCGCGCATCGGCACGATGGCCGCGTGGCAGGTGTACAGGCTGGCCAGCAGGTTGAGTTCCAGGGTCTCGCGCCACAGCTGCAGGTCGCCGCCGCCCACGCTGGTGGCCTGGATGGTGCCCGCGGAATTGACCAGGATGTCGAGCCGGCCGCAGCGCTCTACCGTCTCCTTGACCACGCCGAGGGCGAAAGCTTCGTCGGTGATGTCGCCCGCGCGGTAATCCGCCTGCCCACCGGCGGACTCGATCTGGGCCACGACAGCCTGCAGGCGGGCCTCACGGCGGGCGACCACCACCACCCGCGCCCCGGCGGCGGCCAGCGCGCGCGCCGCCGCCTCGCCGATACCCGAGGAGGCACCGGTGACCAGGGCTACCTGGCCGGTCAGCGGTGCGCTCACGCAGCGACGTCGAAGCGGATGGGCAGGGTGCTCAGCCCCCAGGCGCCGAGGAAGGGGCGCCAGGCGATGTCGCCGGCGAGCACCGGATTGCTGATGCGCCGGGTGATCAGGTGCAGGCCCTCTTCGAGCTGTGCGCGGGCCAGGAACTGGCCGAGGCAGATGTGCTCCCCGCGGCCGAAGGCGAGGTGCCGGGTTTCGCTCTCGCGGAAGGGGTCGAAACTCATCGGGTCCGGGAACGCGGCCGGGTCGCGGTTGGCCAGCGGCATTGAGAACGCGACCATGGCGCCGCGCGGGAAGCGGTGGCCCTGGTAGTCGAAATCCTCCACCACGCTGCGGAACACGGTGGCGATACTGGAGTGGCGCAGCATCTCCTCGATGACCTTGGCGCAGAAGTCGATATCCTCGGCGCAGCGCTGCCAGTACTCCGGGTGCTCGAGCAGGCGGTACATGGTCAGCGTCAGCATGTTCTTGGAGGTGTCGTAGCCGGCGATCAACAGCACCAGCACCATGTCGCGCAGTTCCAGGTCGCTCAGCTTGCCGGCGTCGCGCGCGGCGATCAGCGCATCGAGCAGGGCATCCTCGTCGCGCTCGCCGCTGGCCTCACGGTCGCGGACCAGTTCATCCACGTAGTCCCACAGCAGGTCGAAGGCTTCGAGGAAGCCCGGGTAGTACTTGTGGTCCAGGGTCAGCGAGGCCATGTGCGTCTCGATGGCGTTGCGGATGCGCGGGATGCCGGTGGTGGGCACGCCGAGCACGCCGCACAGCACGGCGATGGGGAAGTAGGAGGCGAACTCGGCGAAGTCGAAGCCGTCGCGGCCGGACCACTCGTCGAGCAGCCCGTCGATCACTTCGCGCATGGCCGGACGCACGCGGTTGGCCCGCCGCGGGGTGAAGGCCTGGGCGACGCTGGCGCGGATGCGCGCGTGCTCCGGGCCGGTGTGCGACTGCAGCATCTCGAGCATGAAGCGCGCCCAGGGCGTGCCGCGCACCTGGTAGAAGTCCACCACGTGGCCCAGGCCCATGACCAGTTTGTCATCCATGAAGGCGAGGTCTTTGACCGCCTGGTAGCCGTGCACGATATAGCCCTGCTCGAAGCGCGCCAGCCAGGGGTGGCGTTGTCGCGCCGCGTCCACGTAGGGCATGGGGTCGCGCTGGAAGTCGGGGTTTTCCACCGGCAGCACCGGCAGGTTCATCTCGGTGATCAGCGGCATGGCGGTATCCTCGCGCTATCAGTACTGGCTGTCGGGCAGGTGTACCACCAGTCCATCGAGTTCGTCGCTGGCCTTGATCTGGCAACTCAGGCGCTTGCCCTCGTGGGGGTTGTCGGCGTGCAACTCGAGTGTAGCTTCCTCCATTTCCTCCGGCTCGCCAGTCTTGTCGCGCCAGGCGGGGTCGACATAGACCAGGCAGGTGCCACAGGCCAGTTGGCCGCCGCACTCGCCGAGGATGCTGGGCACGCCGTTGTTGAGCGCGCCCTGCATGACCGAAACGCCGGGTTCCAGGTCGGTGGGGTGCTCGGTGCCGTCGGATTCCTTGTAGATGATTTTTACCATGGTGTCTGCCCGTTATTGTAATCATGTCACCAGGCGGCACACTGCGCGCCGCGGTTGAGCTTTGAGCCGCTTATGAGGTTATATTACCGCCCCGGCCGTTTCAATAAATCACTGCCGCAGTGGCGCGTTATCGCCAGCCGATTTGCGTCTGCAGGCAATAAAAATAAGGAATGCGAACACCATGACGAACACGAGTTCTAGAACAGCCCTGGTCACCGGCGGCGCCGTGGGTATGGGCGAGGCCTGTTGCCGGCGCCTGGCGCGCGACGGCATGGCCGTGGGGGTCCTCGATATCAATGGCGAGACCGCCGCCGAGGTGGCCGCGGCGATCAACGCCGAAGGCGGGCGGGCGCTCGCACTCACCGCGAACATCGCCGACCGCGCGCAGGTGGCCGCGGCGCTGGAGCAACTGCGCGCGGCGTTCGGGCCGATCGGCGTGCTGGTCAACAATGCCGGCGTCGAGGACTTCACGCCCTTCGAGGAGATCGAACCGGACACCTGGTCGCGCATTATCGAGATTAACCTCAACGGCACCTACAATGTCACCCAGGCGGCGCTGGTGGACATGGAGGCGCAGGGCTGGGGGCGGATCATCAACTTCGCCTCGATCGCCGCCCAGACCGGCGGGCCGAATATGGTGCACTACTCGGCGGCCAAGGGCGGCATTGTCTCCATGACCCGTTCGCTGGCGCTGGAAGTGGGGCGCAAGGGCATTACCGTCAACGCGGTGGCGCCGGGCCTGGTGGACACGCCGATGGCGCGCCGCGCGATCGACGGCGGCAAGTTCCCGGTGCCGCTGGAGCAGATGCTCGCCGCTTACCCGATCCCGCGCATGGGACGGGCGGAGGAGGTCGCCGCCACCGTCGCATTCTTTGCCTCGGAAGATGCGGGCTACATCACCGCGCAACTGATCGGCATCAACGGCGGCACCGCGGTATAGTGGTTCGCGGCGCGCCCGCGCCGGAAAATAACAAGTGGGAGATTCCATGAGTACTAACCTGCTCAAGGGCAAGGTCGCCATCGTCACCGGCGCTTCCGCCGGTATCGGTGCCGCCACCGCAAACCTGCTGGCGGCGCAGGGCGCGCGTGTGGCCCTGGTCGCCCGGCGCCGGGAACGCCTCACGGCGCTGTGCGAGGAGATCGCCGCGGCCGGCGGAGAGGCCGCTGCCTTCGCCGCCGATGTCGCCGACGAGGCGCAGGCCGGGACCACGGTAGCCGCGGTCATCGCGCACTTCGGGCAGGTGGATATCCTGGTCAACAACGCGGGCATCATCCGCCCCGGCGGCATCGTCGGCGCCGACGCCGCGGACTGGCGCGATACCTTCGATATCAACCTGCTGGGCCCCATGTACTGGAGCCGCGCGGTACTGCCGGGCATGCTCGAGCGCGGGGCGGGACATATCGTCACCGTGTCCTCCAACGCCGCCAAGGGCCCTGGTGCGCCCACCAACAATGCCTACGCCGCCAGCAAGCACGCTATCACCGCTTTTTGCGGCGGCCTGCGCCGTGAAGTGGGGCCGCAGGGGGTGCGCGTGACCATCGTCGAGCCCGGCGCGACCCACACCGAGATCGCCGAGACTATCGCCGAGCCCGGGGCGCGCGACGCCATGCGCGAGCACCTGTACAACAGCACGGCGATGCAGGCCGGGGATATCGCCGCCGCAATCTGCTATGCGCTGGCTCAGCATCCGCGTGTCAACGTCGACGAGATCTGGCTCACGCCGACAAAGTGATCAATCGTCCACTTTGGGCGTGCTACACTGCAGCTTTTCCAGCCTCTGCCGCATTTAAGGAGAATAACGATGGCCGAGCAGCAAACCTCCCTGGCGCTACCCCCGGCCGGCAAGCGTTACCGGGTCGTGCAGTGGTCCGCCGGCAGGGTCGGCACCAGCAGCATGCGGGCGATTATCGATCACCCGGACATGGACCTGGTCGGCCTGTGGGTACACTCTGAATCCAAGGCGGGTCGCGATATCGGCGAACTGTGTGACCGCGGCCACCTCGGTATCGCCGCCACCCGCAGTGTGGACGACGTTATCGCCCTCAAGCCGGACTGCGTGATGTACATGCAGGAGGGCTACGATGCCGACGATATCTGCGCCATCCTCGGTGCCGGGATCAACATCGTCACCTCGCGCGGTGAGTTCCACAGCCCGCCGCGCATGGACCAGGAACTGCGCCGGCGGGTCGAGGCGGCCTGCGAGGAGGGCGGCGCCAGCATCCACAGCACCGGCATCAGCCCCGGTTTCATCACCGAGGCCTTCCCGCTGGTGCTCACGTCCATCGCCCGCCGCCTGGACTGCCTGACCATCGACGAGTTCGCCGACATGACCGCCAGCTGCTCGGACGAGATGTTGCTCGACGTGCTGCGCTATGGCGGCACCCCGGAGGAGGCGTCCAACCCGCACCTGGTGCATCACATGACGGCGAACTTCGGCCAGTCGCTGAACGTGGTGGCGCAGGCGCTGGGGCTGTCCTTCGACGATATCCAGACCACCGCGGAAAACGCCGTGGCGCGCGAGCGCATTCCGCTGATGGGCGGCCGCGCCATCGAGGCCGGTACCGTCGCCGCCATGCGCTTCACCGTCGCCGGCATGCGTGACGGCAAGCCGCTGTTGCAGTTTCGCGCCAACTGGTTCTGCACTACTGACCTCGACGCCGACTGGTCGATTCGCGAGAACGGCTGGCGCGTGCAACTGGAAGGCGATACCCCGCTGGATATCTACATCGGCATGCCGGTGGACTGCTCGCCGGAGGAAATGCCGCTGGTGATGGCGGGCTACACCGCCCAGCGCGGGGTCAACTGCGTGCCCTATGTGTGCGCGGCAGCGCCGGGTATCCGCACCTCCGCCGAAATGCCACAAATCATCTCGCGCCTGGGCTGAGGCGCGCAGGGAGGCCCCGTGAGCGAACCCACGACCTACAAGATCCTGCTGTTCATGAAGCGTCGCTCGGACCTGTCCATGGCGGAGTTTCGCGACTACTACGAGAACCACCACGTGCCGCTGTGCCTGAAATACGCCGGCGGCGTGGACCGCTACCTGCGGCGCTACCTGGACCCGATGCCCGATGCGGCGAGCGGTGAAACCACGGAAATGCCCTACGACGTGATCACGGAGCTGTGGTTCTCCGACGAGGCGGTCTACCGCGGTACCGTGCAGTACCTGTCCACCAGCATCATGCCCGACGAGGTGGTCGAGGACGAGAAGAAGCTGTTCGACCGCAGCAAGACACGGTTCTGTACGGTGGAGGAAGTCGCGACGCGCTGAGCGCGTCGCGCGGGTATCACGGGTTCAGGCGATTGCCTCTGAGCCCTTGATCGTGGTGCGGTGCATCAGTCGCCCCGAGGCCTCATCGTAGGGCTGTGAGCGGTGCAGCAGGCCGGGGTTGTTGAAGATCACCAGGTCGCCCTTGTGCCAGTGGTGGCGGTAGGTGAATTCGTCCTGGGTGCAATACTCGACCAGTTCGTCCAGCAGTTTGCTGCCCTCATCCTCCGGCAATTCACGGATTCCCCAGGCGGTTGAGCCGATCACCAGCGAGGTGCGTCCGCTCTTCTGGTGCCACACCAGCGGGTGCTCGGTGGGCGGGAACACCTTGTGCCAGCGAGCCTGGTCCTCGACGTCGTAGTCGGGCTTGAACTTGCGGCCCACCGCTTCCAGGCAGTGCACCACGTGCAGGTTTTCCAGTTCGCGCTTGCGTTCCTCGGGCATGGCTTCCCAGGCGGCGAACAGGTGGGCGAACTCGGTGTCGCCGCCGGCGCTCGGCGGCTGCTCGCACTTGAGCAGGGTGGCCTTGCCCGGCACGCTGTAGGAAGTGCCGTCCATGTGCCACCAGTTGTTGCCGATCACGTACTCGCGCTGGCTCTTGTCGCTCTTCGCCAGGGATATCGGGTAGATGCCCTTGTTGGCGGTGTCGGAACCGTCCGCCGTGGCCACGGGTTTTTCCAGGTCGCCCATACAGCCGGTGAGCTCGACCATCAGCTCGTCGCTGAGGTTCAACTGCGGAAACACCAGCACGCCGTACTCGGTGAGCGCTTCCAGGATGCGGTCCGGGACACCGTCGGCGACGATGTCCTGGGGCGCGACATGGGCGTAGGCACCCAGGTTCGGCGTGATCCGCTCGAAGCGGATTTTCTCGCTGATTGCGTGCGCTTCCATGGTTCAGCCCTCCTGCGGACCCGGCACGATGGCGCGGGTCTGGGTGATGCAGCTGCCGAAGCTGTGGAAACCGGTGGCGTGCAGGCCGCCGGTGCCGCCGCAGCAGACGATGAGCACATCCTTCGGCTCCACGCTGACATAGGCGCGCCCGCCGATGATGCGGTCCTGCGCTTCCAGTTGTTCGCGGTGCTTGGGCAGCAGGCGGTCGGCGTCGATGCCGGTATTGGTCCAGATGATTTCCTGCACGTCCTCCAGGCTCGGCACATCGCGGTGGATGATCTCGGCCCACACCGGGTTGATCGCCACCATCATCTCGGCGAAGGGCATGGCCGGGGAGTAGCCGTTGGCGCCGGGGTAGCCCAGCGACTTGCCGATCATCTCGAGGAATTCCGGGCCGCGTGTGGAGGTGGTGTCGATGATGTTCATGGTGCCCATGGTGCCGTAGACCGACACCGCATCGCCCTGCACGCCGCGGCGCTCGGCGAAGGGCGCCCAGGGCGAGCGTTCTTCCCACTCGCCGAACAGGATGCCGCCGATGCGCCCGGGCGAGCCGAACGTCGTCTGCGAGGTGACGTTGGCCTCCTGGCCGGCGACGTTACGGATGACCAGGCGCAGGGCGCGGCCGATGGCCACCGCCTGGGTGCGCGCGCCGCCCAGGCAACCGTGGCGGTAGGGGATGTCCAGGCGCTCGCGGACCGGGCCGTTGACCACGGTCAGCGGCAGCACTGGCGCGGTGGTGGTGTTGAGGCCGAACAGTTCGAAGTCCGGGTCGCCCATCGCTTCCAGTGCGGCGATCAGCAGTGGCAGGGACTCCGCGCTGGCGCCGGCCATGACCGCGTTGATGGCGATCTTCTCAACCGTGCACTCGCCATCCGCCGGGGGCAGGGTGCAGATCACTTCGTCCGCGTAGCGGTTGTTCTTCGACAGGAACTGGCGCACGCGGGCCTCGGTGGGCGGGATCAACGGCAGGCCGTCGCCCCAGCCGCGCGCAGTGGCTTCCTCGGTGAAGGCCATGACGTCGTCGACCTCGACCTCGTGTTTCTGGCTGGAGAGCCAGTCGATGTCGCAGCCCTCCGGGCCGCAGTCGCGCAGGTTGACGACTTTTTCCTGTTTTACCGCGCCCTGGCTGATGCTCCGGCTCATACTGCGGCCTCCTTCAGCGCGGCGGCGCCGACGCCCATGGCGTCGAGCAGGCCGTCGAAGTGTGCGCGCGCCACGGCGGCGACCTCGTCGTGTTCCTTCTCGTTCAGCGGGTAGGGCAGCACGTGCAGGCGCAGGCCGGAGCGCCCGCCGCGGCGCGCCAGGTTGTGGGCGAGTTCCTCGAACACCTCGGTGCACACGGCGGTGGTGGGCAGGCCCTTCTCGGCCGCGGCGAGGGCATCGCGCACGGTCCAGCCGGTGCAGGAGCCGCAGTTGGCGAGGCCGACCACGGCGATGTCGATGCTCTCCAGGAAGGCGTCGAGCTCGGCGGCGACGCGTTCACCGGCCGCGCCGGTGCGGCCCTGGTGCGAGCGCCACATCTTCACCTCGGCGCCGGCCTTGCGAAATTCCTCGCCCCAGATTTCCGCCATCCAGTCCCAGGCGCGCCAGATCTCGTCGAGGCGGAAGCCCACGGTCTTGCCCGCCAGGGGGCCGGCCTCGGGGCCGGGGGAGGTGATGTCATCCGCCCGCAGTGCGGTCGGGTCGAGTACGCTGCCTATCGCCATTGTTATTGCCTCCGTTGGAGTTTGCGCGATGACCGGGTGCGGTTTGGTGCATCCGGCTGCTGCTTGTAAAGTCCAGAATGCTGGACTATATTATTCACTATTCTGGATAATATTGGAGCGTCTACGCCCTGATGTCAACGCATGTGCGGCAACTCGGTAACCTGTTCAGCCTCATGGATCTGTTCGCCCGCGAGCGGCGGCCGCTGTCCGTGCGCGAGATCGTCGACGAATTCGGCTGGCCGCGCTCCAGCGTGTTCAACATGGTCACGACGATGGTGGACGAGGGCTACCTGTACCAGCCGGCGGCGCGCGGCGGTTACTACCCGACCTCGCGCTGGATGGAGTTTGCCCGTGCGGTGGGGGAGGCGCAGCCGCTGCCGGCCTCAGTGCACGAGTTGCTGGAGTCGCTGTCGCGGGAGACCGGCGAGACCGCCTGCCTGGCGGCGGCGGAGGGTACCAGCGCGGTATTCCTCGATGTGGTGGAGTCATCGGCCGACATCCGTTTCATCGCCAACGTCGGCCAGCGCCTGCCCATCCACGTCGCTTCCGCGGGCCGCGCGATACTCGCGCAGTACTCGCCGGCGGAGTTGCGCGCGGTGCTCGGTCGCATCAAGTACCAGCGCTACGCCGGCGACACTTTCCTTTGCGCCGACGACGTCGAGGCCGACCTGCACGCGCAGGCCCGCCAGGGCTGGTACCTCAACCTCGAGATGTTCGCCCCCGGCGTCGCCGGCATTGCCGTCCCGTTTCCCCTCGGCGACCGCCGCTGCGCCCTCGCCCTCGGCGGCCCGGTGTCGCGCATCGAACCGCGCATCGACACCCTGGGCGAACTGCTACGCAGCGCGGTCACTGACTTCCTGAACGAACAGCCCTGACCCCGACAGTGAGTGGGGTTAGTTGCAATAGCGGCCGCCGTTGACGCCGAGGGTGAGGCCGGTGATGTAGTCGGCGTCCTCGGAGGCGAGGAAGGCGACGGCGGCGGCGATGTTGCGCGGCTTGCCGGGGCGCTTCATCGGCGTGGTCTGGGCGAAGGCATCGACGTCCAGCGGCGCTTCGCGCAGGCCCTCGGTGTCGACGAAGTTCGGCGGCACGTTGTTCACGGTGACGCCGCTGGTGGCGTATTCCAGCGCCAGCGCCTTGGTGAAGCCGATGACGCCGCCCTTGGAGGCGACATAGTGCGCCATGCGGTTGGCGCCGGTCTGTGCGGACGACGACGAGATGTTGATGATGCGGCCCCAGCCGGCCTCGACCATCTCCGGTAGGATCGCCTTGCAGCACAGGAACGGGCCCTTCAGGTTGATCGCCATCAGCCGGTCCCAGGCCTCCTCGGTGAGCTCCTCAAACTTGCAAAACGGCGAGAGCGCCGCGTTGTTGACCAGGATACCAATGTGGCCGAGTTCGGCGTGGGTACGCTCCACCGCCGCGGCGATGTCCGCCGCGCTGGAGGTGTCGGTCTTGCAGGCGATGGCCTTGACGCCCATCTCGCGCAGCATGGCCGCGGTCTCCTCGGCGCCCTCCAGGTTGAGGTCCCACACGGAAATGTTCACTCCATCCTCCGCCAGTCGCTGGCTGATGGCGCGGCCCAGGCCGCGTGCTGCGCCGGTGACGACGGCGGTTTTGCCCTGTAATGACATGCTGCTGCTCCTGTTCTTGTGTTGTTGTGGTCGCGATGCAGCGCCGGATACTACTCGCGGTTCGCGGTTGTGTACAAGCTTGTTCATCACTTTGATAGCGCGTATCGTGCGTCGCGGTCGACACAGTAATGGCAACCGGGAGGCACCCCAGCAATGGCTCTGGAAGAAGAATTCAAACAGCTCAAGGCGCGATCGAGCAACTGGAAAACCGCCAGCAGATTATCGATTGCATCCAGCGCGAGAGCCGCGCCCGCGACCGCCAGGACGTGGCGCAGATCAACAGTTGCTGGTGGGAGGACGGCCAGGACGAACACGGTCCGCTGATCACCCGGGCGCCTGAATATGCCGAGCGCGCCAACGCCGGGCACCGCGCGCTGTTCAACATGACCAGCCACAACATCACCAATCACCTGTGCGAGATCGATGGCGACACCGCCTACTGTGAGTCCTACGTTATCGGCGGCCTGTTCTGGCTGGATGACCAGACCACCACCATCGCCATGGGCCGCTATCTCGACCAGCTGGAAAAGCGCGACGGTGAATGGCGTATGCTGACGCGGCGCTGCACCATAGAGATGAGCGCCACCACCGATGGCGGCTGGGTGCACTCGGAGAACGTGAAGGGTTTCCTCAAGGCGCTGTGGGACGGCAACGACCCGTCCTACCAGCGGCCCGTCGTCGCCCAGCCACGCAGCGAGGGCGTGCGGTGGTAGTGCTCGATCTGCAGCGCGAGAGTGGGGTCAGATACGATTTTTTCTGATGTGTCGCTGCAGCAAATTGGCCCGGCCAAGCGGCCAAGCTAGCGAATAATTTTCTCGAACTGCGGCCGCGGGTACACACCGTAGAGTTCGCGGTAGGAGGGCGGCTGGCGCTCGCTGGCGTCCTTCACCCCGTACTCCAGCGCCGCCTCGGCGCCGATGATGGTCTGCCCGCTCCTGGCCATCAGCTCCGGGTCCCTGAACAGGGCCCAGATCACGTGGCCGGTAAACTCCGGGGTTTCCAGCACGTCCTTGAGGTAACCGTACTTGTCCGGCTCCATGTCGATCATAGCCTGCATGCGCTCGGTGAGCAGGCTGCCCATCCAGATCGACAGGCAGGCGACGCCCTGGTCCCTGAAGTCGATCGCCATGTCCGCCGCGAACTTGTCCAGGCTCGCCTTGTGCGCGCCATACACCGGGCCGAACACGTAGTGGGATGCGCCGGAGGCGGAGGTGAACACAATGAGCCCGCCATTTTTCATCAGCAGCGGCGCGGCGTACCAGGAGGCCACGTAGTTGCCGCGCACGCCCACCTCTAGCATGTCGACAAGGTCCAGCGGCTTTTCCCAGAAGTTGCCCGGCTGGGTCATGGCCGGCAGGTTGGGGAAGGCGTTGTTGACCAGGATATCGAGCTTGCCCTGCTCGCGTTCCACCTGTTCGAACAGTGCCTTTATTTCATCGTCGTCAGCCTGGTCCACACGCACGGCGATGCCCTTGCCGCCGGCGGCGGTCACCGCATCGGCGGTTTCGTAGATAGTGCCGGGCAGGCGCGTATCACCGACTTTTGGCGCGTCCTCCGGCTTCTGTGAGCGCCCGGTGACGTAGACGGTGCAGCCATAGCTGCCCAGGGCGATGGCGATACCGCGACCCGCACCGCGGCTGGCGCCGGTGACGACGGCGACGATATTGTTGTTATCCATGCTGGTTTCCCGGTTCAAGACGTTTCAAGCCGGCCGCTACGCGTGCGCGGGCGACCCGGGCGCTCAGCCCGCAACGAGAGTATACACCAGTGCGTTCGTCATTGTGATAGCGCGCGTCGCCGGCGTGCCGGGCGGTGCCGAGCTTCAGGGCTCCAGGGTGGCGAAGAATTCCTTCACCAGCTTGTTCACCGAGCGGTGACCCTTGCCGATACCGAGTGCGCTTTCGCGATTCAGCGCCAGGGCGATGCTGCTGCCGATAAAGGCGATGGCGTCCGGGGAGTAGCGGCTGGTATCCAGGCCGCTGGCCTGCAGTGCTTTTTTCAGCGCGCGCACCTGCACCTTGCGCGATTCCTCGATGTAGTCGATGACCAACTCACGCAGGCCCTCGTGGTGGTTGGCCAGAGCCATGAACTCCGCCACCAGCCGCGCATCGGCGGTGTTCATACAGATGTTCCAGATCTCGTGCAGGGGTGTGTCGGACTTCAGTACGCCCTCGAGGCGCTGCTTGTCGCGCTGCACCAGGCGTTTGAAGGCGGCGAGCACCAGGTCGTCCATGGTCTGGAAGTAGTAGTACACCAGGCGCTGCTTGACGCCGGTCTGCTCCGCCACGCGCCGCGAGGTGAGCGCGGCGTAGCCCTCGTCGCGCAGGATGATCTCGGCGGCGTCGAGCATGGCCTCCGCTTTTTCGGACTCGATAGAGCCCATTCTTCGGGTCGCTGCCAAAACGGCGGTTCCTCTTTCAGCGCTGGCGCGCCCGGAGTGGGCTGGGCGCGCAAGCGAGGAAAGCTACAGGTGGCCGCGCGCCGCTGTCAAGCGCGCCCCGGGCATCACGGCTGTGCGGCCAGTGCTTCCCGCGCCCCGGTGCGGATAAACGCGTGAATCTGGCGCACTTGTTCGCGGCTGAGGTCGGCCAGGCGCGGCATGCCGCGCGGCAGCAGGATACCGTCGTGTACCACCGACCACAGGCTGTCCTCGTACAGTGCCAGGCGCGACTCGCGCAGGTCCGGGGCGGGGCCACCGGCGGCGTTCAGGTTCTGGCCGTGGCAGGCGGAGCAGCGAATGGTATAGAAGAAACGCCCGGCCTCGGCGTCCGCCGGGTCGACGGTAACCTCGGGGTCGTCCACCGGGTAGACACCCAGGTCCGGCGGCGGGCTGGGGGGCAGGGCGGTATCCCCACCCAGGGCGAAGGTGAGCAGGCGCCGCGGCTGTAGCCCGTAGCGCCAACCCACGTCCATGAAGTCGCTGAGTACCGACGCGGAACCGCCGTAGCCGGTGAGTACGGAGACGTACTGCTTGCCATCCACCGTGTAGCTGCTCACCCCGCCGATGATGCCGAGCCCGGCGTAGTAGCGCCACACGCGCTCGCCGTTGCTGGCATCGAAGGCACTGAAATAGCCGTCACCGGTGCCCCAGAACACCAGGCCGCCGGCCGTCGCCAGGGTGCCGCCGTTCCAGATGGTCTCCTGCGGCACGCTCCAGCGCGGCGCCTGTTGCAGCGGGTCCCAGGCGATGAGCTTGCCCTTGCCGTCCCCCGGCTCCTCGAGCACGTTCTTCATCACGATGCCGCCGAACTCGAACTCCCCGGGTTCGGCCTTGCCGCGGCGGAACAGGGTGCCCATCTGCATGTAGGGGATGTACACCAGGCCGGTCTGCGGGTTCCAGGACATGGCCTGGAAGTTGTGCGCCCCGGTGGTGGCGGGGAAAATCACGGCCTGGTCCGTGTCGTAGCGGATACCGGGGTTCTCCACCGGCCGGCCGGTTTCCAGGTCGATGCGCTCGGCCCAGGTCACCTTGCCGATTTTCTCCGCGGAGATCAGCTCGCCGGTCTCGCGGTCGAGCACGTAGAAGAAACCGTTGGTCGGCGCCTGCATCAGCACCTTGCGCGGCTTGCCGTCGATCTCCAGGGTAGTGGCGATCATGTTCGCCGTGCACTTGTAGTCCCAGGCCTCGCGCGGGTTGGCCTGGTAGTGCCAGATGTACTCGCCGGTATCGGCGTCCAGCGCGACGATGGACGCCAGGTACAGGTTGTCGCCGTCGCCGGGGCTGCGCTTGCTCACGTCGTAGGGGCCGCCGTTGCCGGTGCCGATGTACAGGCGGTTCAACTCCGGGTCGAAGGTGATGCCGTTCCATACGGTGCCGCCGGAGCCGGTCTTCCAGTATTCGCCGCTCCAGGTTTTTGCGGCGCGCTCCATCACCGGGTCGCCTTTGTTCTGCTCCGGCGAGCCGGGCACGGTGAAGAAGCGCCACAGGCGCTTGCCGGTGGCCGCGTCGAAGGCGGTGACGAAACCGCGGGCGCCGAAATCCGCGCCGCCGTTGCCGATGATGACTTTGCCGTCGAAGGTGCGCGGGGCGCCGGTGCTGTTGTTGCGCATGTCCGGATCGATGCTCTCGGCAATCCACAGTACATCGCCACTCTTTGCGTCCAGCGCATGCACCCGGCCGTCGATGGAGGCGACGAACACGCGGCCGTCCTC
Organism: Mangrovimicrobium sediminis; assembly: GCF_004745945.1. Classification (GTDB taxonomy): domain Bacteria; phylum Pseudomonadota; class Gammaproteobacteria; order Pseudomonadales; family Halieaceae; genus Mangrovimicrobium; species Mangrovimicrobium sediminis. The sequence goes on from NZ_SRLE01000007.1 coordinate 58,395, forward strand.
GTAGGCCACACCGCGGTTTACCGCCATGCCCATCTTGTGCGGGTTGTGCTTCCACACCTCGGGGTCGTAGCGCCACAGCAGCTTGCCGCTGAGCGCCTCTACCGCGTACACCGCCGCGTAGCTGCCGCTGAAGTAGAGCACGCCGTCCACCGCCAGCGGCGTGGCCTCCAGCGACACCTCCCCGGGCAGGTCGAGGTAGGACACCAGGCCGAGCTGACCGGCGTTCTTGGGTGTTATCTGCGCCAGCTGGCTGTAGCTGCTCTCGTCGGCGCCGCCGCCCGGCGCCAGCCAGTTGTCGGCGGCGCCGGTGGCCGCGTGCAGGGCCGCGCCGGGTGTGCTGAGCGCGGCCGCCAGCGCGAGTCGGGTGAGGAGTTTGTTGTGCATGTTATGGCTCCCGTGGTCATGCGTGCGCAACAGGCTAAGCGGCGCATCGCGCGATTGCTAAAACAGCTGTTGTGGGTTTTCGGTCCCGTGGTATTACAGGGCGCGCCTGCGCCCGGGGCGCGGTTCAGGACTCGCTCCAGGCCTCGGCCGCGGTGACCGCCTCGACCATCGAACGCCGGCCCAGGAACAGGATCAGCGCCGCCAGCGGGCAGCACAGGGCCACCAGGGTGGCGATGCCGGCACCGATGGCGTTGCCGCCGTACAGATAGTCGGAGAACACGGCGATGGTGACCGGACCCAGGGCCAGCGAGATCAGCCCGACAGTGGCGCCGAAGAAGGCGACGCCGGTGCCGCGCAACTCGTTCGGTGTGACCAGGTTCAACGCGGCAACGTACAGCGCGGTAAACGGCGACAGCAACAGCATGAACAGGCAGATGCCGGCCAGGAACACCCAGGGGCTGGCGCTGGTGGCGGCGATCATGGCAATCGGCGTGGCCACCAGCAGGCAGCCGCTGAACCACAGGAACTGGGCATCCTTGTAGCCGCGCCGGTACAGCGCGCTGACGCTCAAGCCGCAGATGAACTTGCCGGCGAAGCCGCCGATGAGCATGGCGATGCCGATACCCAGGCCGATCTCCCCGGCGTTCCAGCCGAAGCTGCGGCCCATGTGCGCGGCGTACCAGGCCTGGCCGCCGGTGAAACCGATGGAGGCCAGGCCGAAGCCGAAGTAGTGGCAGGCGAAGAAACGGCCGCGCGAGCGGATGAAGCGCAGCAGGTCCGGGTAGCCGGAGAATACATTGCCGAGTACGGAGTCACCGGCGGGCTGCGCGCGCACACCGCGGCGGCGCGGCTCGGGCATGGTGAAAGCGAGCAGGGCGATGAACACGCCTGGAATGCCGATGATATAGAACACGGCCTGCCAGGGGCGCACGTCGCCCACCAGCGGCAGGGTCACGCTGTCCAGCTCCGAGACCGTTTCGATCAGCAGGCCGCCGAACAGGAAGGCGCAGCCCGCGCCCGCGGAGGCGCCCAGGGAATACACCGCCAGCGCCAGGGTCAGGCGCGCAGGGGGAAACAGGTCGGTGATGATCGAGGTGGCGCAGGGGTTGAGGCCGGCCTCGCCGGCGCCGACCCCGACCCGCGCCAGCAGCAGGTGCCAGAAATCACGCGCCATGCCGCAGGCGGCGGTGGCGAGTGACCAGATGGCCACGCTGACGAAGATGATCGTGCGCCGGCTGAAGCGGTCGGCCAGGGTGCCGGCGGCGAGCCCGAACAGGGAGAAGGTAATGGCGAAGGCAAAGCCGTGCAGCATGCCGAACTGCACGTCGCTGATACCGATGTCGGCCTTGATCGGGTCCACCAGCAGGGAAATGATGCTGCGGTCCAGCAGCGACAGCCAGTACAGCACCGCCAGCAGTATCGTCGAATACCAGCCGATGGCGGGGGAGGCGGGGCCGTTACCTGCTGCGTGCTTGCCGTGCTGGCTCATGGGTCGTTCCGTTTATTATTTTATCGCGCCGTTCAAAGCGTCACCGTTCCCCGCGGGGTCGCCGCGGTCGCAACGCAATGGGGAGGGAGTGCGGGAACGATAGCTCGACAACGATAGCACAGTTCGTCGCCGGCGGTACCGGGCGGTCTTATTTACTGTACGGACATTAGGCGCGGCCCTGGCTAGCCCCGCGTAGCGTCGGGCAGGTCACAACAACACCAGCGTGGCAAGGCCCAGGAAGATGAGAAAGCCCATGCTGTCGGTGGTGAATGTGAGCACCACGCTGGACCCCAGCGCGGGGTCGCGACCGAGTCGCGCGGCCAGCAGCGGGAAGGCCACGCCGACCAGTGCCGCCACTACCAGGTTGAGGGTCATCGCCACCGCCATCACCAGGCCCAGGGCGAGGTCGCGATAGAACACGGTGGCCACGCCACCCAGCAGGCCGCCCCAAATAGTGCCGTTGATCAGGCTGATAGCCAGCTCCTTGCGCAGCAGGAAGCGGCTGTTCTCGCGCTTGATCTGCTCCAGGGCGAGACCGCGCACGAACAGGGCGATGGTCTGGTTGCCGGCGTTGCCGCCGATGCTGGCGATGATCGGCATCAGCACCGCCAGCGAGACCAGTTGCTGCAGGCTGCCCTCGAACAGGGCGATGAAGCGCGTGGCGACAAACGCGGTGAGCAGGTTGGTGGCCAGCCATGGCCAGCGTTCGCGCGCACCGCGCCAGATCGGCCCGAACAGGTCGGAATCCTCGCTCAGGCCGGCGCTGGCCAGGGCCTGGTCCTCGGCGCGCTCGCGCACGTGGTCCATGACGCTCTCCACCGTGAGCCGGCCGATCAGGTAGCGGCGGCGGTCGACCACCGGTACCGAGATCAGGTCGTAGCGCTCGAAGGCCTGGCTGGCGCGATCCCCGGACTCCTCCGGCTGCAGGCTGAAGCTGTCCTCGCGCAGCAGTTCGCGCAGCGGTGTGTCGGGTTCCGCCAACAGCAGGTCGGTGACGGTCACCGCGCCGGCAAAGCGCTGGTATTCATCGTGCAGGAACACCTGGTCGGTCTGCTCCGGCAGCGGCTGGCGCTCGCGCAGGGCCGCCACCGCGCTGGCGACGTCACCTGCGACGGGCAGCGAGACGAAGTCGTGGCCCATCAGCGCGCCGACGCTGCCCAGCGGGTATTCGGAACTGGTGCGTAACTGGCGCCGGGCGAGGGCCTCCATCTGTGCTTCCAGCCGCGCGAACACCTCCGCCGGGATGTACTGGCGCAACGCGCTGAGTTCCTCCGGGTCCAGTGCCCCCAGTACTTCTACCAGGCGCTCGTCCCCGGTGGCGCCGACCAGGTCCTCAGCAACCTGCCCGGTGACCTCCTCCAGCGCCTCGCCGGCCAGGGTGGTCGGCAGCGTGTCCCACACGCGATAGCGCGCGGCGCCGGGCAGCATCTCGAGCAGTTGCGCGGCGTCCGCGCCCTCCAGGGCGGACAGCCGTCGCGCCAGTTCCGCATCCTGCTGCCTGCGCAGCAACGCGCTCTCCACGTCCGCCTGGCGGTGGGGCTGGCGCGCGTGGATCTCGTCCATCACCTGGAAGCGCTCGAGCGCCTCCAGGACGGGGCGCAGGCGCTTGTCGAGTGCGGCGCTGTCGCTGCCGGTAGGCTGGTTCATACTGGTTTCCCCGTGGCGGGCGCGTGTCCCTCCCGCGTTGACTCGACGGGGAGGGGCCTTATACTGAAAGTCTACTCGACAGTTTTTATTTGTGTCCTGCGTTTACGTTCAGTCCCGCTGATCCTCTTCCTGTCTCGCATGAATATGGGCTCGCTCGGGTAGCCCCACCCGGGGAACACTCTCAGCCTAAGGGACAAAACCTATGAGTCTATTGATTGGAGACAAACTGGTCGCCAGCTTCCACTACAAACTGACGGATGACGCGGGCGCCGTCCTGGACAGCTCCGAGGGCGGTCAGCCGCTGAGTTACCTGCACGGTGCCGGGAATATCATCCCCGGCCTGGAAAAAGCGCTGGTGGGCAAGTCTGCGGGCAGCTCACTGCAGGTGCGCATCGACCCCGAAGAGGCCTACGGCGAAGTGCGCCCGGAGCTTATCGACGTGGTGCCGATGTCCGCCTTCCAGGGCGTGGAGAACGTCGAACCCGGCATGGCTTTCGAGGCGCGCAGCCCCAGCGGCCAGGCCCAGCGCATCGTGGTGAAGAGCGTCGAGGGCGATAACGTCACGGTCGATGCCAACCACCCGCTGGCCGGTCAGCCCCTGAACTTCGATGTGCAGGTGGTGGATGTCCGCGAAGCCAGCGAAGAAGAAATCGCGCACGGCCACGTGCACTGATTCGTAGCGCCGGCCCGCCGTTCAGCCCTCGGGCTGGGGTGGTGAGGCCGGCGCCGCGTACCACTGCTCCGGTGGCACCAGCTTGGGTGCCTCCGGGTCCGCCTCATAACTCGGCGACATGATCTGCACGCCGTACTCGTTGAACACATCCTGGACATTGCCGTGCAGCGCGCTGTACAGGGCGGGCATGCGTGTGGCGTCCTTGCAGAACGCGTTGAGCTGGTAGACCACGGTGTAGTCGCCCATCGCCGTCTGCAGTACGAAGGGCGGTGGCTCCTTCTCCAGGCCATCGGTACGCGCCGCGGCCATCAGCAGCAGCGCCTCCACCTGCCGCCACGGCGTGTCATAGCCGATGCCGACGTCGGTGTGCAGGATGATGCCCTTGTCCCGCGAGTAAGTGCTGTAGTTGACCACCGCCGAGGCCAGCACCTCGGAGTTGGGAATGTTCACATCCTCGTTCTTCAGTGAGCGCAGCTGGGTGGATAGCGCGCGCACGTTGACCACCTCGCCCACGTGCTCGCCGATGCGCACCCGGTCGCCCTCGCGGAACGCTCCGCGGTAGGTGAGGCTGTAGCCGGCGATCATGTTGGCGATGAAGGACGAGGATCCGATCGAGAACACCACGCCAAGGAAGATGCTCACGCCCTTGAACGCCTCCGAGTCCGAACCCGGGATATACGGGTAGGCCACCACCAGGGCGAAGGCGATGACCAGGATGCGCACGATGCGGTAGGTCGGCAGCGCCCAGTCGCGATCGAAGTTCTCAAGGTGAATCCAGCCGCGGTGAATGCGCAGGAAGAAGGTGTGGGTCGCGCGCAGGATGAAGCGCACGACGAAGGTCAGCACGAACAGGAACACCAGGTCCGGCAGCGACTGCACGACGCCGCGGGCCATTTTCTCCAGTGGGTTCAGTACCAGGTGGAAGATGTCGCTGGCGAAGGGCCGCGTCCACGGGTACAGGCCCAGCGCCGCGTTGAGCCAGGTGAGCACGATGGCGAACAGGGCGATGGCGCGCAGGCCGCGCACCAGGCTGCCGAGGAAGCCCCACAACTGCGCGGCGTCGATAATCCGGTGCGAGGCGCGCTCCAGGCCCTCGATGCGCTGTTTGACGGCGCGCTCCGTGAGCCGGCTGAACCAGCGGAACAGGGCGTTGACGGCGTACAGCAATGCCGCCGCCAGCAGGGTGAACAGCACCAGTACGCCGGTCGCGCGCAACAGCCGGCTGGTGCTGCGAGCCTCGCGGTACTCGCTGATGGCCTGGGCGACGCGCTCCACGGTGACCTCGGCCAGCACCGGCAGTTGCACGTGCTCGATGGCGGCGTCCTCGGGAAGCAGGTTGGCGATGAACTGCCCGTCGATATACAGCGCGTAATAGCCGTTGACTGCCGTGAAGCGCTGCTGTGCAGGGTCCACCTGCGGATCGTCCGCTGCGGCAACGATATTCGCCAGGATGTTGGCAGCCCGCTCGCGGGCGGGCAGGGCGGAAATGCCGCGCACCCGGAACAGGGAGCGGCCGTCCAGGCGCACCTCCGCGCTCAGGGTGCCGTCGTCCGCGCGGGGTAACTCCACGGGTTGGGACGCGGGGATGGCGGCTTGTGGCTGTGCGGGCGCGGCAATGCCGGCCAGTAACAGTGACAGCAGGGCGAAGGTGGCGAAGCGCATGGTTGTCCCCCGGTGAGCGGCTGGCCCGGCGGGAGCTGCCCGATCGGCGCCCCCGTTTGGGGACAGTTATGGACCAGAGCGCGGGTCAAGTCCAGCCCCATTCTGTGGAGCAGTGGGGGTGTCAGTAATCTTTACAGTGGCGCTGGTGCGGACGCCTTACTGTCGGCCAAGTCGTTGATTTTTAACGACTGGCACGTGCCTTGCTTTGTGTGGGACCGAACCGGGGCAGTTTTGCGTTCCTGCCCCTGGAGAGCAGTGTCCGGCGCGGTTTGCCGGTCTCTGCATCCCCGTTTTCCTGGGCCCGCTTCGTGCGGGCTTTTTTAATGGCCGGGCGAGTTGTGTTGCGAACTCAGGGGTCAGAGTCGCGACTCTGACCCCGGTACGGATCGCGATGCGGAAGTTGGGGGCCAGGGCTGCGACGCTGACCCCGGTACGGTTCGCGGCGCACTGGGGCTCGCGTTTCAGCGCCCCGCATCCAGCGCCAGGCGGATGCGGTACTTCGCCAGCTGTGCGTCACTGACTCCCACCCGTTGCAGGAAGGCCTGCCAGCGCGGGTCGTCGTGCAGCTTCGCGTACAGCGGTTGCAGCTTCCACTCGCCCCAGCCGCCGGGACCGTAGGTGGCCAGTTCCTGTTCCAGCCAGCTGAAGGCGGCGTCCGGCTCGCCGCGCCAGGCGTGGATGTGGCTGACCTCCGAGGGCCATTGCTCGCCCCAGGTCGCGATGAAGTGCTCCAGTGCCGCATCCGCGCGTTCGCTTTCTCCCAATGAGTAGTAGGCCAGCGCGCGGCCCTTGTCGCGGTAGGCCGGGTCGGTCTCCGCCTCCCAGGCGGCCAGTGCCTCGCGGTACCGGCCCTGCAGCAACAGGGCTTCGGCGAGGTGATTGCGCGCGGCGCTGTAGTCCTCGCTCAGTGCCAGCACCTGCCCGAACTCGCGCTGGGCATCGGCGTAGCGACCGGCGTAAAGGTAGGCGAGGGCGAGGTTGTTGCGCACGATCGCGTCCACCGGCGAGCGCTCGACGCTGGTTTCGAGCAGGGCGATGGCGGTATCCAGTTCCCCGAGCGCCTCGAGCAACAGGCTGGGCATGTCCAGGGCATGGATGTTCTGCGGCCAGTACTCCACGGCCCGGTTGACGTTGGTTACCGCGTCGCCGATGTCCGCCCGGTACCAGAACGCTACGGAGGCGAGCTTGTCGTAGGCCGGCGCATAGCGCGGGTCGAGTTCCACCGCGTGCAGGGCCGCTTCCTCGGCGAGGCGGTAGCCCTCGTCGTAATCGATGAAGCCGCTGGCGGCGCGATTGAGGTAGACCGCGGCCAGCTGCGACCAGGCCTGGGGGAATGCCGCGTCCACCGCCAGCGACTGGCGGTAGAACCCGGTGGCCGCCTCCAGCGCCTCCTCCGAGCCCTGGTAGGCGCGGTAGCGACCCTGCAGGAACAGCGCGTAGGCTTCCGGGTCCGGCTCCCCGGTGGTCGCGGTGTCTCCGAGGACACTCGCCTGCAGGGCCTCCGCGATCTGCGTCGACATGCTGTCCTCGATGGCGAAGATATCCTCGAACAGCGCGTCGTAGGTGTTCGACCACAGGTGGAAGCCGCCGCTGGCCTCGATCAACTGCACGGTGACGCGAATGCGCTCGCCGTCGCGGCGCACGCTGCCCTCCACCACGTGGTCCACGCGCAACTGGCGGGCGATGTCCTCCAACGGCAGCTGGCTGTCGCGAAAGCGGAACGAGGATGTGCGCGAGGCGACCAGCAGCGAGGTGTTGCGGGCCAGCTGGTTGAGCAGTTCCTCGGCGAGGCCGTCGGCGAAGTAGGCCTGGTCGCCGGTCGCGGTGAGGTCGGCGAAGGGAAGCACGGCGATGGTCGGTGCGCTGGTCTCCTGGCGCAGGGCGAAGCGGTCGACCGCGAACAGGGTGACGGCCAGGGCGAGCACGACGATGATCACGCGGTCGCCGGTGCGCGAGGCGGGCATTGCGGGTGCGTTTGCGTTTTCCTGGTCCGCCTCTTCCTGGGTGCGCAGTCCCTGCGGCGACCACTGGAAAGCCCAGGCCAGGGCCAGGGTCGGCAGGAAACCGATTGCCAGCAGCAGTACCACCCAGCGGATGACGGCGTCGTCGACGTCGTACAGCGGCAACGTCGTCTCGGCCACCTGTACGATCAGCCAGGCGGCGGCGAGATAGAACATGGCCGCCCGGTCGACGTGGCGGCGCCGGCATTCGTGGAGGAAGTTGCGCATGTCGCCCAGTATAGCCGCGCGGCCTGCACGCGGCAGCCTGCGGCTGATGCGACAAGCTTCGGCTGATGCGGAAGCCTGCGGCTAATACAGAATCCTGCGGCTAAAGGCAGGGGTGGGGGATACGCCCGTCCCTCCCGGCGACGCTGGCGAAGGGGATCTCGAAGGACTCGCCGCCAGCGCGTCCCCACCAGCAGGCCCGCGCGTCCAGGTGCAGTTGCCAGTGTTCCTGGCGCGGTTCCATGCCCGGGGGGATCGCCGCCGGCGAGAGGATGGCCGCGTTCACGCCGTGCGGGGCGCGCGCCGAGTGGAACCAGATGCCGCCGGCGCCGGTCTCGCGCAGGCGCGCGCCCAGCGCCTGGGAGAAGCTGTAGTCGGCGGGGTCGGAAAGACGCTTGCGGTGGCCACTGCCCGGTTCGCGGGTGAGGTCGCAGATGGCGCGGTGGCGCAGGCCGAAGTGAATAGCTGTGCGCGCATCGGCGATGCGCGCCAGCGGGCCGGTGTCCAGGGGACCGGCGCGGAACAGCCAGAGGTACACGGCGGATTCGGTCATCGCGGTCTCGCGCTCGCGCGAGGCGTAGAGGATGCCCGGCTCGACGCGTGTGCCGAAGCGCGAGCCGTGGCGCAGGGGCGGGTAGCGGAAGGGCGTGCGCAACAGCCAGTGGAGTTGCTCACTGCCCGGCAGGTAGGCGGGCTTGTGCGCATCCAGCAATTCCTCGAGTCGCGACTGCTCGGCGGCGGAGCGGGTGATGCGGCGCGTCGCCGCCTGCTCTTGGCTCTCGACGATACGCCAGACCTGGCCGCGCGACTGGCGCGTCGCCAGCAGGGTGTCGGGGATCACAGCCGGCCGCGCATCGCGTCGAGGTAGACGTTGAGTTCAGCCAGGCCCTGGTAGCTCTGCACCAGTGCCGCCGGCGCCTGTTCCTGGAAGTGGCGGTTGGGGGTGTGCATCCAGTGCTGCATCTGCGCGCTGTCGCCGCCGAGGATGGCGAACAGGGCGCGGTAGACCCGCACCAGGCCCAGTGAGAGTTCCTGTTGCTTGGCGGCGGTGATCGCCGCGGCGCCGCGGGAATAGTTCTTCATGCTGGAGTCGCTGACGCCGATGACCCTGGCCAGCTGGCCGAGGTTGAGGCCCAGTTCGCGACCGGCCTCGACCAGGGCGTGAGTGACCAGTTCGGCGTCCGATGTTTCTGCGAGGGCTTTCTGCATGTTTGGCCGCTCCTTGCATGGGTGTGTTCATATTTATACCAAAAGTAATTTAAGGTATCAATATAGACTTCGTGTGGCCGGGTCGTCGCCCCTCGGCCACCGGGCAGCTTGCCCCTGTGATACTCTGGGCGCAGGGTGGTGCTGGTGCCACTCGCTGTACCTCCGGGGTCCCTCTCACGATGCAACCGATTCTGCGCGCGGGCGACAACTGCTGGCGCATTGCCGAAGCCGAGCGCCTCGCCGTGCTGGTCGATGGCGAAAACTATTTCCGCGCCCTGCGCGAAGCCTGTATCAACGCCCGTCGCGCCATCTTCCTAGTCGGCTGGGATATCCACAGCCAGTTGCGGCTGGTGCGCGAACCGGTGGACGACGGCTATCCCGAGACCCTCGGCGCGCTGCTCGACGCCCTCGCCGAGGAGCGGCCGCAGCTGGATATCTTCGTCCTGTGCTGGGACTTTTCCATGATCTACGCGATGGAACGCGAGTTCTTTCCGCGCTACCGGCTGCGCTGGAAGTCTCACGATCGCGTGCGCTTCTGCCTCGACGGCAATCACCCGGTGGGGGCGTCGCAGCATGAGAAGATCGTGGTCATCGACGACGCCATCGCGTTTGCCGGTGGCCTGGACATTACCCAGTGCCGCTGGGATACCCGCGAGCACCGCGCCGACGAGCCGCGCCGGGAGGCCCCCGGCGGCGGCCGCTACCCGCCGTTTCACGACCTGCAGGTACTGCTCGACGGCGAGGCCGCGGCAGCGCTGGCGGAACAGGTGCGCGAGCGCTGGCGGCAGGCCGCGGACGAGTCGCCCCCGGAACTGCTCGAGCCGGCCGGCCCCGATCCCTGGCCGGCGCAGGTAGCCGTGCAGTTCGAGCAGGTGTCGGTGGGGATTACCCGCACCCGCTCCGCCTATGCCGGGCGCGACGCGGTGGGTGAGGCGCAGCAGCTGTACCTGGACAGCATCGCCGCCGCGCGCGACTTCATCTACATCGAGAACCAGTACCTGAGCTCCCACGCCGTGGGTGAAGCGCTGGCGGCGCGCCTGCGCGAGGCGGACGGCCCGCAGGTGGTGGTGGTCATGCCCGAGAAGACCGAGGGCTGGCTGGAGCAGCACACCATGGACGTGCTGCGCGCCCGCCTGGTGCGCAGCCTGCGCGAGGCAGACCAGGACGACCGCCTGCGCCTGTACTACGTGCGCGCCGGGGAGGATCCACACGTCTCCGTGATCGTGCACGCCAAGTGCATGATCATCGACGACCGCTTCGTGCGCATCGGCTCGACCAATCTCAGCAACCGCTCCATGGGGCTCGACGCCGAGTGCGACCTCGTCATCGATGCCGCTGAACAGCCCTCCCACGGCGAGCAGATCGCCCGGCTGCGCCGCGACCTGCTGGCCGAGCATCTCGGTGTCGAGGTAGATGCGGTCGAGCGCGCGGAGCAGGACTGCGACGGCCTGATCGCCGCGATCGAATCCCTGCGCGAGCCGTCGCGCAGCCACATGCTCATGCCACTGGATACTGAGGTGCCCGACAACATCGATGCCTGGGTGCCGGATGCCGCGGTGCTCGACCCGGAACAGCCGGTGGAACCGGAGGCGTTCTTCGACTACCTGGTACCCGCGGTGGAGCGCGGCAACGGCCTGCGCCACGCGCTGCAGATCGGCGGCCTGGTGCTGTTGCTGCTGGGTCTGGCGGCCCTTTGGCGCTGGACACCGATGGCGGAGTGGCTGCAGCCGCAGCGCCTGCAGGCGCTGGCGCAGGACCTGCGCGAGGCGCCGGCCGGCCCGTTCCTGCTGCTCGGCGCGTTCGTGCTCGCCAGCACGGCGATGGTGCCGCTGACCCTGTTGATCGTCGCCACGGTGGCGGTGTTCGGCACCTTCACCGGCATGGCCTACGCGCTGGCCGGCGGTGAGATCGCCGCACTGGTCGGTTTTGGGCTGGGCCATGCCTTCGGCCGCAATGCGGTGCGCAAGCTCGCCGGCAGCCGGGTCAACCGGCTGAGCCGTTCGCTGTCAAAACGCGGTGTGCTGACGGTGATGACCTTGCGCATGCTGCCGGTGGCGCCGTTCACCCTGATCAATATCGTCGCCGGTATCTCGGACATCCGCCTGCGCGATTTCATGATCGGCACGCTGCTCGGCCTGCTGCCGGGAATCCTCGCCCTGACCCTGCTCACCGACCGCATCCTCGCCTCCCTGCGCCACCCGGACTGGACCAGCATCGGCCTGCTGCTGGCGGTTACCGTCGGCGTGGTTGCGCTGATGCTGGGCCTGCGTAAATGGCTGCGGCGCAGCCGCGACGAGGACTGAGGCCGGCCCTTGCGCTGCGTGAGCTATAACATCCACCGCGCCATCGGTGCCGACGGGCGCGAGGATGCGGCGCGCATCGCGGCGGTGCTCCGGGAAATGAACGCCGACGTCGTCGCACTACAGGAGGTGGGGCACCGGCCGGGCACGCGCGACGACTTGCTGGCCAAGCTGGCGCGCGCTACCGGTACGCAGGCCCACGCCGGCAAGACCTTCGAGGACGAGCGCGGGCACTACGGCAACGCGGTGCTCACCCGCCTGCCGGCCAGCGCGGTGCACCGGCATGCTATCGGTGTGGATGGACGCGAGCCGCGCGGGGCGCTGGAGCTGCAACTGGAGCGGGGCGGTCGGCGTATCCAGCTGGTCGCCACCCACCTGGGCCTCGGTGCGCGGGAGCGTCGGACGCAGGTGCGCCGGCTCCAGCCCCTGTGCAGCAGCGGCGAGGCCGATGTGCGCATCCTGCTCGGGGATTTCAACGAGTGGTGGCCCTGGGGGCGGCCGCTGCGCTGGCTGGATGATAGCCTCGGCCGCAGTGCGCATCGCGCCACCTTTCCCGCGCGATTACCGCTGCTGGCGCTGGACCGCGCCTGGGTGGCGCCGCGCGCACTGCTGCGCGACGTGCATGTGCACCGCTCGGCCCTGGCGCGGCAGGCCTCGGATCACCTGCCGCTGGTTATCGACCTCGCGCTGTAAACCCTCAGTTGACGTTGCGCTCGCTGCCTGCCCAGTAGGGTTTGCGCAGTTCTGTCTTCAGTACCTTGCCGGCGCCGGACAGGGGCAGCGGCTCGCTGCGGAAGTCCACGCTCTTGGGCAGCTTGTAGCCGGCGATGTGGCCGCGGCAGTGGGTGATCAGTTCCTCGGCGCTGGCGCTGGCATCGGGCTTGAGGATGACGATGGCGTGCACCGCCTCGCCCCATTCCTCGTGCGGGATGCCGATCACCGCGCAGTCCTGCACCGCGGTGTGGCTCATCAGCGCGTTCTCGACCTCGGTGGTGTACACGTTCTCGCCGCCGGAGACGATCATGTCCTTGACCCGGTCGACGATGAACAAATAGCCCTCGGGGTCGAAGTAGCCGGCGTCGCCGGTGTGCACCCAGCCCTCGCGCAGCGTGTCGGCGGTCTGCTCCGGCTTGTTCCAGTAGCCGAGCATGGCGTGCGGGCCGCGCACCACGACTTCGCCGGATTCCCCCGGCGCCGCCTCGCTGCCATCCTCGGCGACGATGCGCACGTCGGATACAGCAGTGGGGCGGCCCGCCGAACGCAGCCGCGGACCGCCGGCGCGGTGGTCGGCCGGCGACAGGGTAGTGGCCACCGGGGCCAGCTCGGTCTGGCCGTAGGCCTGTACCAGGTCGACGCCGGGCCATAGCGCCATGCATTTTTCCAGCGTGGCGGCGGGCATCGGCGAGGCGCCGTAGAGGATCTTGTCCAATTGGCTGATGTCGGTCGTGGTCGCCTCCGGGTGGGCCAGCAGCATCTTGATCATCGACGGCACCAGCAGGGTGTGGGTAATGCCGTCGTCGGCAAAACTTGCCAGCACCTTGCCCGCGTCGAAGGCCGGCAGCATGACGTGGCCGGCGCATTGCAGGGTGGCGCCCATGGAGCCGGCGAAGTCGGCGATGTGAAACATGGGTGCGGCGTGCAGGTAGATCGCGCTGCGGCTCAGGGAGAAGTCCTGGGCGGCGCCGATGGCGCTGGACCACAGGCCGCGGTGCGACTGCATCACGCCCTTGGGAAAACCGGTGGTGCCGCCGGTATAGAAGATACCGGCCATAGCCTCGCCGCCGCGGGCGGCGGGCAGGACGGGGCTGTTGTCCGCGACCAGGGCCTCGTAGCCGCGTGCCCAGGGCGGGGTGTCGCCGTCGTCCATGAATACCGCCGCGCGCAGGCCGCTGCAGTGGGCTACCAGTTGCTCGGCCTGGGCGCTGAAGCCGCTGTCGAAGAACAGGAACTGCGGCGCGCAGTCCTCCATCGCGTAGCGGTTCTCGGGTAGTGCCCAGCGCGTGTTGAGCGGCACCACCGCGCCGCCGGCCCAGCAGGTGGCGAACACGGTCTCGTAGTAGCGGTCGCTGTTCAGGCTGAGCACGGCGACGCGCTCGCCTTCGCCAAGGCCCAGCGCCTGCAGCGCGCCGGCCAGGCGCGCCACGCGCCCGGCGAGGCTCGCCCAGTCCTGTTCGCGATCGCCGCAACGGCTGGCCAGCCCCTGCGGATTGAGGCGCGCGGCGCGCTCGATCAGGCCCTGCATACTAATCATGGATCATTCCCCCCGGAAGTGATGACAGTGTGTACCGCGTCGGCCCCCCTAGGCCGATGAGCGCGTGAACTTCTCCAGTATATCCACCGGGATCGGAAACACGATGGTCGAGCTTTTGTCGCCGGCGATTTCGGTGAGCGTCTGCAGGTAGCGCAGCTGGATGGCCTGTTGCTCATGGGACAGCACCTGGGCCGCCTCGGCGAGTTTCTCCGCGGCTTCGGCCTCGCCCATGGCGTGGATCACCTTGGCGCGCCGCTCGCGCTCGGCCTCGGCCTGCTTGGCGATGGCGCGCACCATGGACTCGTTGAGGTCCACGTGCTTGATTTCGACGTTGGCCACCTTGATGCCCCAGGCGGCGGTCTGCTTGTCGAGGATTTCCTGGATGTCCGCGTTGAGGCGCTCGCGCTCGGCGAGCATGTCGTCCAGTTCGTGCTGGCCGAGCACCGAGCGCAGGGTGGTCTGCGAGAGCTGGCTGGTGGCCTCCAGGTAGTTTTCCACCTGGATGATCGCCCGCTCCGGGTCGAGCACACGAAAGTAGATCACCGCGTTCACCTGCACCGAGACGTTGTCGCGGGAGATCACGTCCTGGGTCGGCACGTCCATGACGATGGTGCGCAGGTCCACGCGCACCATCTGCTGCAGGATCGGGATGATGATGATCAGCCCCGGCCCCTTGACCTTGTGGAAGCGCCCGAGCATGAACACCACGCCGCGCTCGTACTCGCGCAGCACCCGCAGCGCCGAGAACAGCAGCGCCAGGAACAGGAAGATGATAACGCCGCCGAACATACCTAGATCCGTCATGACTCGCTCTCCTCGCGGGATTTACTGACCTTGAGCACCAGGCCGTCGACCGCGTCGACGATCACCCGGTCGTGGGGCGCCAGCGGCTGCGCGCTGTGCGCCTGCCACAGTTCGCCGTCCAGCCGTACATAGGGGGTGCCGCCGCGCACCACTTCCACCTGCGCGGCGTGGCCGAGCAGCGGCTGCACACCGCTCACCGGCGGACCGCGCCGCGATTTCAACAGCATGCCGAGGGCGAAGGTGAACAGGGCGACGCTGAACAGGGCGACGCCGGCGATCAGCGGCAGGGCGATCTGGTAGGCGGGCAATTCGGTGTCCATGAGCATGATCGAGCCGAACACGAAGGCGACCACGCCGCCGATGCCGAGCACGCCGAAGCTCGGCACGTTGGCCTCTGCCACCATCAGCCCCACGCCGAGGGCGATGAGTCCCAGCGCCACGTAGCTCACGGGAAGCACCTGGAAGGCGTACAGGGCCAGCAGCAGGCAGACCGCGCCGGCGATGCCGGGGACGCCGACGCCCGGGTTGTAGAACTCCAGCACCAGGCCGTAGAAGCCGACCAGCATCAGCAGGTAGGCGACGTTGGGATTGGTGATCACGGCGAGGAAGCGGCTGCGCCAGTCCATCGCCTGCAGGTGGACCGGCGCGCCCACCGTGCGCAGGGTGTGTGCGGTGTCGTTGACGCTTACCTCGCGGCCGTCCAGGGCGTCCAGCAATTCGTCGCGCGACGCGGCGAGTACATCGATCACGCCCTGGTCCAGCGCGTCTTCCGCGCTGAGGCTGGTGCCCTCGCGCACGGCGGCTTCGGCCCAGTCGCCGTTGCGCCCGCGCAACTGCGCCAGGCTGCGGATATAGGCGACCGCGTCGTTGACCAGTTTGCGTTCCATGGCCGAGCCGTGGCCCGCTGCGCCCGCATCCCCGTCCTCGTTGGCGCCGCCGGGCAGGCCGGGGGAGGCGATCTGTACCGGTGTCGCGGCGCCCAGGTTGGTGCCCGGCGCCATGGCGGCGACGTGGGTGGCGTAGAGGATATAGGTGCCGGCGCTGGCGGCGCGCGACCCGGAGGGGGCCACGTAACCGACCACCGGCAGCGGGGCGGCGAGGATGGCCTTGATGATGTCGCGCATGGCGCCGTCGAGGCCGCCGGGGGTGTCGATGCGCAGCAGTACCAGTTGCGCGCCGGCGGCATCCGCCGCGGCCAGGGCGCGCACCGTGTGGTCGGCCAGCGCCGGACCGATCGGACCGGCGACATCCACCTGCCACACCTCGGCGTGCGCGCTCGCGCTGCTCACCGCCAGCAGCAGGCTGGCCAGGAACCCGGTAATGGTTGTCAGTATCTGCCGCATTTCACTGGCGAGTATAGTCCAGTCGGTGGTGAATACCCGAGCGATTTGGTGGTCGCGGGGCACTGCGCTATCCTGCTTTCCTCGCCTGCTTCCCTCGCTGTGGAGGGAGGCGACGCCTTCAGTTCTACCCACAACAACAACGCAGGACAGGCCGACGATGCAGGATTTCACCGCGCAACCCTCACCCGATTTCGCCGGGCGCCACGCACTGGTCTACGGCGGCGGCAAGGGTATCGGCCGGGCCATCGCCCTGGAATTCGCGCGCCGTGGCGCGCAGGTAGCAGTGGCGGATATCGATCGCAAGGCCGCGCGCGAGTGCGCGGCCGCGGCCCGGGAGTTCGGCGTCGCGGCGCTCGATGTGCACTGTGATGTCACCGACGCCGAGTCGGTACGCGCCGCCGCGCAGGCGGCCGAAGACACCGGCGCGGTGGACCTGGTGGTGAACAACGTCGGCGCGATCATCTCCGGTCACCCCGAGGACATTCCGTTGTCCGAGTGGCAGCGTATTCTCGACCTCAACCTGATGCCGGTTATCCACAGCAACGATGTGTTCCTGCCCCGGTTGCTCGAGCGCGGCGCCGGCCACATCGTCAACACCGCGTCATTTGCCGGGCTGTTTCCCTATGCGTTGAACCGCATGCCCTACGTGGCGGCGAAGGCCGCGGTGATCGCGCTGAGCGAGTCGCTGGCGCTGTACTGCGAACCGCGCGGCGTGCGTGTGAGTTGCTTCTGCCCCGGGCCGGTGGCGACCGAGGTCCTCGCCGGCATGCGCTCCTGGACAGAGGATGCGGTGATGTGCGGGCCCGGCTCGCAGTACGAACTGATCCTGCCGGATGCCGCCGCGCGCACCCTGGCCGAGGGCATGCTGGCGGGGCGCATCATGATTCCCACCCACACGGCGGCGTGGGAGGATGTCCGCGCCCACGCCGCCGACCCCGACGCCTACCTGCGCCGCAGGATGGCCGCCCTGGCCGAGGGGGACCCCGGCCTGCCACAGGTGAGCGAAGCCCTCAGACAATCACTGCGAGGAAAATAACGATGACTGATGCCGCGGCGGGTTTTCCCGCGACCGGGCGCTGCAACTGCGGCGCCATCCAGTTCCGGCTGTTGCGCGAGCCGATGTTCGTGCACTGCTGCCACTGCACCTGGTGCCAGCGCGAGACCGGCTCCGCCTTTGTGCTCAATGCGCTGATCGAAACTGCCGAGATCGAACTGCTCGAGGGCGAACCGGAGCGTACATGCCGGCCCTCCAACAGCGGTATCGGCCAGACCGTGCTGCGCTGCCCGCAGTGCGAGGTGGCGCTGTGGAGCCATTTCGGTGGCCGCGAGCAGTTCGCCTTTGTGCGGGTCGGCAGCCTGGAGGAGCCCGCGCTGTGCCCGCCCGATATCCACATCTTCACCAGTACCAAACAGCCCTGGGTGGATCTTCGCGGCGACACCCCGGTGGTGCCCGAGTTCTACCGGCGCAGCGACTACTGGCCGGCGCCGGCCTATGCCCGCTACCAGGCGCTGATGCCGGGATGAACCGACGGCGGCGCCGCCGCGTAGCTAGCCAGCGACTGTAACCCGGAGGATCGACCATGCGCGTACCCCTGTTCCTGGCCATCGCCCTGCTGCCGGGCGCGGCCTGGGCCGACTGCCCAGAGTATCTCGACCAGACCATGCGCAAGCTGCACTCCCAGGACAGCGTGAACCTGTGCACGCTGCGCGACGAACGACCGATGCTGATCGTCAACACCGCCAGCCACTGCGGCTTCACGCCGCAGTTCAAGGGCCTGGAAGCGCTGCACGAGAAATACGCGGAGCGCGGCCTGGTGGTGGTGGGTTTCGCCAGCGACGAGTTTTTCCAGGAGGACGACGACGAAGGCAAGGCCGCCGAGGTCTGCTACGTGAATTACGGCGTGACCTTCACCATGCTCGCGCCCACCGGCGTGCGCGGTGGCGACGCCAACCCCGTATTTCGCGAACTGGCGCGGCAGAGCAAGCCGCCGAGCTGGAATTTCAACAAGTACCTGGTTGACCGCGAGGGCAAGGTGGCGGGGCACTTTGGCAGCCGCACAAAGCCCGACGACCCGGCGCTCACCGCGGCCATCGAACAACTGCTCTGACGGCTCCTGCGCTGCGCGCTTGCCCGTTGTAGGGCGCGTTGCGCGGCAGCAAATCGCGGCCATAAAAAAACCGGCGGTAATCGCCGGTTTTTTGTGTCCCTGCGCACCCCGGGTGGGGCGCGCGGGCGGTTCGCATATCAGGCGGCGACGGCAGCGCGCTTGCGGCGCACACCGACCAGGCCCAGCAGGGCGGAGCCGAACAGCCAGGCTGCGGCGGGTACCGGAATCGCGTTGACTTCGGCCAGCACCTGGTAGGTCATGCCCGGAATGTAGATGAACGCGAAGTCGTTGTACTCGAGCAGCGGGCCGGGTTCGTCGGTGGAGAACGCCCACTTGAACTTCAGGGTGTCGCCGGCTTTCTTGTCGATGTTGAAATACAGGACTTCGCCTTCGACACCGTACTCGTTCTGTGTGTTGAAGAAGCCGCTGGTGTCGGTCTTGTAGTTCGACTGGTCATCGCTGTGGGGAATGGTGTCCAGGGCAAACGCCAGGGTCTTGCTGAACACCAGGTTCAGGTAGGAGTTACCAAAGTAGTCGCCCTCGTCACTGACGCCGATGGCGACCAGGCCGGAGTAATCCTGATCGAAGGTGAAGCTGAACAGTTGCACCCCGGTGCTGCCGTTGGCACCGACGTATTCGGTAGCGGCCTGTGACGCGGCGGATGCCAGCAGCAGGCTAATTGAAAGTACGAGTTTCCTGAACATGTTACCGTCCTCTAGATATAGGGTCTGGGGCGAGTGCTGCTCTCCCCGGTTTGGCGCCTTCTCTAGTGCGCCTGCAATTAATTTGCGCAAGCTAAAACCATGCCATGCAGAAGTTCCGGAGTTAACTCAATGGGTTAGCTCCGGGCGCAGCGCCGAATAAGTTGCCGGCGCGGTGGCAATGTAAAATTTCCTGACACTGTTATCCGGAAAAACCAGGCGCGTGTGCCGAAACGGTGATTGTCGCCTGAGCGGTCGAGGGGGACGACCCACAGTGGCGCGAATCGCTTACCGCGGCGCTGTCCGCCCTCACCCGGATGGTGCGTATCATGCAATGGTTTGCAGTCGGTCCAAGGTAGCCAGCGCGCTGACGGAAGTCAAAATTTCCCGGGACCCACCTGGGCTATAGCATTGCGCTTTTCGAGTCGCTGCAAGATAAATGCAGTCAAAGCGGGCAGCATCGTCAGTGTTACGAGGGCTGCGCCGAGGATGCCGAACATCACGATCGCGCCCACGCCGCGGTACAACTCGGTGCCCGCGCCGGGGATCAGCACCAGCGGCGCAAGGCCGAAAATGGTGGTGATGGTGGACATGGCGATGGGCCGCAGCCGGGCCTCGACCGCCTCGGCAACCGCCTCCCTCGCGCCCATCGCGCCCTCGCGGAAATTCTCCACCGCCCGGTGCACGATAAGAATCGGGTTGTTCACTACCGTGCCCATCAGGATCAGGAAACCGAGCATGGAGATCATGTCGAAGGGCTGCACCACCGCCGGCGCGCCGAGCAGCGGCAGCAGCCCGCCCACCGCGTTGAGCAACCACAGGCCGACGATACCGCCGGCAATGCCCAGCGGGATGGAGGTCATGATCAGCAGCGGGTAGCCCCAGTGGCCGAAGATCGCCACCAGCAGTAGATAAATGATGAGCAGGGCGACCAGGTAGTTGCCGACCAGGGTCTGGCGGGTGGCGTCGAGCTGGTCGGCGGCGCCGGAGATGGAAAGGGAAATGCCCGCGGGCACCTGGCCGCGCTCGCGCAGGTACTCCACCAGTTGCGTGCGCACGATCTCGACACCGCGCTCCAGCGGCACGCTGCGCGGCGGGATGATGTTCAGGGTCACCGTGCGGTTGCCGTTGACGCGGCGCACGCTGCTGGTATCCACCGTCTCGCGCAGGGCGCTGATCGCCCCCAGCGGCAGCACTGCACCGCTGGGGGTGTAAATCGGGATCTGCGGCAGGGTGTCGATGGCGGCGCCCTGGCCGGCGGTGCTGTACAGGTAGATGTCGATCTTGTCGTCGGCGAGGAAGAACTCGTCGACATAACTGCCGTCGGTGAGCGCCGACACGGTGAAGCCCAGTTCCTCGGCGCTCATGCCGATTTCCGCCGCGCGCTGCCAGTCCGGGTGAATTTCCAGCAGCGGCTGCGCCAGGGTCAGGGAGGAGGGCTGGGTCTGCACCCGCGGGTTGTCGAAGATCTCGCCGGCGCGCTGGTAGGCGGCCTGGGCCACCGCGTAGATCTCACTGAGGCCGGGCCCGGCGATATCCAGGTTGATGCTGCGCGTACCGCCGTCGTTGCTGGTGATGATCGAGCCGCGGGTGGCGAAGGCGCGCATCCCCGGGTACTCGCGGTATTTCGCGCTGAGTGCGTCCATCAGCGGCTCGATGTCCGCCGGGTCGGTGGCCTCGGCGATGATGCGCATCGACTGCGGCCCGACACGCATGTTCATGTAGCTGACCGAGGGCACCGGCGAGCGGCCGGCGTGGTAGTCCTCGGGGTCGGCGTCCACGTACTGCAGCAGCCACTGCTCGATCTCCTGGGAGATCGCGTGCATGGTCGAGAGGTTGTAGCCGGGTGGGGCGCTCATCGCCGCGAAGGCCTTGGGTTCCTCGCCCTCGGGCAGGTATTCGGCGGGCGGGGTGAGAAACTCGATGATGGCGGCACTGGCCAGCACGGTGAAGGCGATGCAGCCGAGCTGTCGGCGCGTGCTGGCAAGCAGCCAGTCGACCGCCGCCAGCGTGCTGCCGGCTATGCGCGCGCCCAGCCCGCTGGCGGAGAAACCCCTGCGCGCCCCGGTGTCTGGGGGTTCGTCAGCCGCGGCCAGTTGCAGGCGCGCCGCGGCGGTGGGCAGCACGGTGATCGCCACCAGCATGGAGGCGAGGATTGCCGCGGAAATGGCGATGGCGATGTCCGAGTACAACTGGCCCGCCTCCTGCTGCACGAAGGCCACCGGCAGGAATACCAGCACGGTGGTCATGGTCGAGGCGAACACCGCCGGCCACACTTTTTTCACGCCGGTCACCGCCGCATTCCAGCGCGAGGCACCGCGGCGGCGTTCCAGTTCGATGCTCTCCAGCACCACGATGCTGTTGTCCAGGGTCATGCCGATGGCGAAGGCGATACCCGCCAGGGAGATGACGTTGATGGTGCGGCCGGTCAGCAGCAGCCCGAGGAAAGCGACGATGATGCAGATGGGAATGCCCATCACCCCCACCGCGGTGGCGCGCAGCGAGCGCAGGAACAGGAACATCACCACCACCGCGAGCAGGCTGCCCAGCGCCAGGTTCTGCCAGACGTTCTTCACCGACTCCTGCACGTAGCGCACGTCGTCGCTGATGATGGTGATCTCCATGCCCGCCGGTCCGAGCACGTCGCGATTGAGCGGGCCGAGCAGGCCGAGAATCTCCTCCTTGATGGCGATGACGTTGGAGCCGGCCTCGCGGCGAATCGCCAGGAACAGGTTCTGGGCGCCGTTGTAAGAGGTGATGCTGCGCTTCTCGAAATGCCCCAGTTGCACCTCGGCCACATCCTGCAGGCGGATCACCGCGTCGCCGCGGCGGGCGAGAATCATGCTGCGCAGGGCATCGAGATCCTCGAAGCGGCCGATGGTGCGCAGCAGGTACTGGCGCTTGCCGGTCTCCAGGTCGCCGCCGGAGCGGTCGCGGTTGCGCAGGCGGATGGCGTTGCGCACGTCGGTCAGCGAGAGCTGGCGCTGGGCCAGCCGCGCCGGGTCGATGAGTATCTGTATCTGGCGTTCGGCGCCGCCGTAGACGCCGACCTCGGACACACCGGTGACGCGGGTGAGCACCGGCTTTACATGGTCCTCGACGTAATCCAACTGCAAGTCCATGTTCAGCTCGCGGGGGTTGCCCGGCAGCGGCGAGATGTTGAAGAACATGAAGGAGTTGCTGGAGAACGAGTTGGCGTAGATGCGCGGCTCGTCGGCGCTCTCCGGGTACGAGGGCACCTGGGCGAGGGCGTTGTTCACCCGGATCAGCATCTCGGTGATGTCGGTGCCGAAGGGAAATTCCAGTTCGATCTCGGCGCTGCCGCTGTTCGCGGTGGCGACGATGCGCGACAGGTTGGGCAGGTTGCGCAGGTACTCTTCCTGCTCGATGAGGATTTCCTTTTCCACGTCCTGCGGGGTGGCGCCGGGCCAGGTGGTGCGCACGCTGATCACGCGCACGTCGAGGTCGGGGATCATCTGCACCGGGATGCGCGTCGCCGCGACGATGCCCAGCACGCAGATGATGAGCGCGACGACCGTGGTGAGGATGCCGCGCTGGACGATCGCCTCGATCATGGCGTGGCCCGGTGGCGTTCGACGATGCGGATGCGCTGGCCGTCCTTGAGCGCCTCGTTGCCCTGCACCACGACGCGGTCACCGGCGTCCAGCCCACCGCGGATTTCCACCAGGCCGTCGAAGGCGTTGCCCGGCCGCACCACTTTCTCGCGGGCCAGGGTGCCGTCGGGGCCGTCCTCCACCACCCACACGACCATGCGCCCGTCCGGGTAGTTCAGCGTCGCGTCGCGGGGCACTGCGAAGCCGGCGTCACTGTCCGGGATCAACAGGGTGGCCTGTGCCGAGAGGCCGGGCAACAGGGGCGCGTTCGCCGGGTCTTCGGGTACCACGCGCAACAGGAAGGTGCGCGCCCCGGTGTCGGTGACCGGGACAATGGTCTGCACGCGGCCGGCGAGTTGCTCGCCCGGTCGCGCACTGAGCGAAAAGCGCACCAACGAATCCTCGCCCAGGGCGCTGAGGTAGTCCTCGGCGACGGCGAAGTCCAGGCGCAGGCCCTCGGTGGCCACCAGCTCGAACACGCCTTGGCCCTGTGCCACCCATTCGCCGGGGGCGGTCAGCTTGCGGCTGATCACGCCGGCGAAGGGCGCGCGCAGCTCGTGGCGCGCGAGCAGGGCCCTGCGGTAGCCGGCGTCCGCCGCGGTGCGATCGAGGGCGGCCTGGTCGGCGGCGACCTCGGCTTCCAGTGCGCGCACCGCGGTCTCGGCGATGCTCTGCTGCGGCGCCAGCGCCTCGGCCTCCCGCAGTCGCCGCCGGGCATCGGTGAGCGCGCTGGTCGCCTGCTCGTGTTCGGCGCTTGCGCTTTGCAACTGCAATTCGGCCAGTTCCGCGTCCAGGCGCAGCAGCGGGTCGCCGGCGCTCACGCGGTCCCCTTCCTCTGCCAGTACCTCGGTGACCAGGCCGGCGGTGGCCGGTGACAGGCTGGCCACCTGCGGCGAAGTCACGCTACCGGTGACCTGTACCTGGCGGTAAATCGCCTGCTGGCTGACCGGGCTGACAACGACGGGAACACCTTCATCGGCGGCGTGCGGGCCGCCACTCAGGCAGGCGAGGACGATTCCCGCGAGCAGCGGGAGGCGGTTGCGGCAAGGGAGCATAGGGGCTGGGGTACTGACTCGATAGATTCTCATTCTCGTTGAGAGACTCTAGCACCGAAAATGTTCACCGCAAAATGCGGTTTCGTATCGCCCCGGTGTTTATAGGGGCTTCTATCGGGCCTTCTGCAGGGCCTTCAACAGGACCTTCAACAGGACCTTCAGCGGTCATCGCGCAGGATTACCAGCAGCAGGTCGCCGACGTGAAAGCCGAACTTGCTCAGGCGCGATTCATTGACCAGCACGTCCGGTGATACCAGGTACATACGGTCGTCGACCTTGACCTCGATGACGTCGCCGCGCCAGGGCACCTGCAGCACGTAGTCGAGGAAAATACTGTTGCCCGCCTGGCGCAGGGTGGCCGGACCGCTGACATCGCCGGCGCTGCCGATATAGCGGTTCTCGCCGTCCGGGCGCAGGGTCCAGACGCGGCGCTGGGTCTCGCCATCGTCGAACACGAAGTGCTCGTCGAGGGTGCCGACGCCGTTGTCCCAGCTTGCCTCGATGCGTGCGTTGAAACTGCGGGTGACGCGTCCGGCGCGGTCCTTGAGTACACCGTGGGCGGTGAGCTGGCCGTTGAAGAATTCGTCGGCACGCAGGCGCGGCTCGCGCCCGGCGTAGTCCTCGACGTCCACCGCGGAGCAGGCGGTGATGGCTATGGCTATTAGTGCCGTGAGCAGGCTGCGCAGCATGGGTCTCTCCGGTGAGGTTACGTGGGAGATACGCGCCGCGCCCGCGCTTCGATCACTGCCGCCACGTTGCAGTTTGCGTCCCGAGGCGACACTATTAGCGCTCCCCGGTGACGAGAGAACAGCATGCCCGGCAGCGCGCGCCGCCCGACCCTTGGCGACCTCTACCGCATGTGGCGACAACTGGAAAGCGACCGCGAGAGCAGCCCGGAAAGCCTGCGCCAGCGCGACCACGCGATCGGCCAGCGCTGTCCCGCGCGCGACGATACTGGCGCCCTGCTGTACTGGCTGGACCAGGCCGGCGCTGCGCCGCAGGCGGCGGCGACCGAGTCGCAGATGACCGTCGTCCTGCGTCTCGGCGCGCTGTTGTTCGGTGCCCTGGGCATGGCCGGCTTCCTGCTGGCCAGCGACCGCGACCTGGTCAACGTGCCGCTGTTCCTGCTGATTTTCGTGCTCCTGCAATTCCTGCTCTGCCTGCTCGCCGCGTTTGTCACGGTGCGCGCCCTGCAGGGCGAGCCGCCGGCGTCCTTCGCCCTCAACCCGGTGCGCCTGGCACTGCGCGGTGCGCTGCGCGACAGCGAGTACCTGCGCGGCCATACGCCGGTGCTGCGCCTGCTGCTGTTGCGCTATGGCCAGGAAGTGGGCGCGCTGTTCGCGCTGGGCGCCACCGCCACCTTCCTCGTGCTGCTGGCGTTTATCGATTTCAGTTTCGTCTGGGGGTCCACCCTCGCGGTGAGCGACGACGTGGTCTACGGACTCACGCGTGCAGTGGCCGCGCCCTGGTCGGCGCTACTGCCGCAGGCGACGGTATCGCCGGAGCTGGTGGCTGACACCCGCTTCCACGCGGCGCAGCTGGACCTCGGCAGCATGAACGCCGACAGTCGCCGCGGCTGGTGGCCCTTCCTGCTGCTGTGCATGCTGGTCTACACCCTGTTGCCGCGCCTGTTGTTGTGGGCGCTGTCCCTATGGGGCTTTCGCCGCCAGGTGGCCGCGGCGCTGGCCGGTTGGCCCGGTGCCGCCAGTGTCCTGGCGCGCATGCGCGCCCCGGTGGTGGATACCCGGGCCGAGGGCGAAGGCGCGAAGCCGCCGCGGCAAATGGCAGCGGATGTGGCGCAGGTGGATGCGGACGCGCTGTTGCTGGACTGGGCCGGCGCGCTGGACAGCGCCGCGCCATCCGGTCGGGCGCGCAGCCAGCGCGAAGGCGTGTTGAGCGCCGGCCTGGGCTCCCCGGCGGAGGATGTCAGCGCGATCAGCGCCATCAACCGCCGGGCGCCGGACACCCTGCAGGTCGCGGTGCGCAGCTGGGAGCCGCCGATGGCGGACCTCGCCGATGTGCTTTCAGAAGTGCACGGCGTGCGCGAATGCCGCCTGTTGCTGCTGCCCCTGCACGGCGCGGAGGTGAGCGAGGCGCGCCTCGGCGACTGGCGTTCGTTTGCCGGTCGCCTGCCGTTCACACGCACCCAGGTCGTGGTATGGGAGGACGACAAGGCATGAGCCGCGATTCCCAGGTACCCGGCTTCGCGGTGGTCGGCCGGCCCAACAAGGGCAAGTCCTCGGTGGTCGCCACCCTGGCGCGGGACGACTCCGTACACATCGCGGCGGCCGCCGGTTCCACCCGCGACGTGCGCCGCTTTCCCATGCGCGTGGACGGCGAAACCCTCTACGAACTGGTCGATACCCCCGGTATGCAGCGCGCCCGGCAGGTGCTGGCCTGGCTGCGCGAGCACTGCCAGGACGCCGCGGCGCGGCCCGCGGCGGTGCGCCAGTTCCTGCTCGAGCACAGGGACGACGCACAGTTTGCGGATGAAGTGCACGCCCTGGAGCCGGTGGTGGCCGGCGCCGGCATCATTTACGTGGTCGATGGCTCGGTGCCGTTTGGCGCGGACTACGAGGCAGAGATGGAAGTGCTGCGCTGGACCGGCCGGCCGAGCCTGGCCCTGGTCAATCCCATCGAGAACTCGGACTACGTCGAGCAGTGGGTGACGGGCCTCGGGCAGTATTTCCAGACCGTGCGCGTGTTTGACGCCCACCGCGCGGAGCACCACAAGCAACTCGAACTGCTCAGCCTGTTCGGCCACCTCGACCCCGAGTGGCAGCAACCGCTGCAGCGCGCGGTCAGCGTGTTGCGCGCGGACCGCGAGCGCCAGCACCTGGAGGCGGCCGAGGCGATTGCGCTGATGGTGGAAGAGGGCATCACCTACAGTGTCAGCCAGGCGCTGCCCGAGGGCGCGCCCGAGGCGCCGGTGAAAAAACTGCTCTACAACCGCTACTGCCGCCACCTGATCCGCCGCGAGCGGCAGTGCCGCGAGCAGGTCGAAGCGCTGTTCTACTACCGCGAGCTGAAGACGGCCGAGGCGGGCATGGACTTCGACGAGGAGGAACTCTTCGACCAGGAAAACTGGTACCTGTGGGGTCTGTCACAGCGCCAGTTGCTGGTCGCCGCCGGCGCCGCCGGCGGCATCGCCGGGGGCAGCGCGGGGATGGTGGTGGACGGCATGGCCGGCGGTCTGTTGCACGGCCTGGGCACGCTGGCCGGCGGCATCGGCGGGGCCATCGCCTCGTCGCGTCAGGTGCTGCGGCGCAGCGAGGATATCGCGCGCTGGACGGTGAGCGGCATTCCCACCGGCGGGCGGCGCCTGGTCTACGGCCCCTCGCGCAACCTGAACTTTCCCTTCGTGCTGCTCGGCCGCGCCCTGCAGCACCACCGCCAGGTGAGCCAGCGCACCCACGCCGTGCGCGGCGCGCTGAAGCTCGACGAACCGGTGCTGGACTGGCTGGACGATAGCCAGCGGCGCAAGCTGGCGTTGATCTTCGAGGATTTACGCCGCGGCCGGCGCGTCGACCAGCGGCGCAGCGAACTGGTCGGCCTGCTGCGCGCCTGGTGCCTGGCGGCGGATCACGCCGAGAGCAGTTCCAGCAGCCGCTGATCGATCCACCCGTGCATACGCCAGTTGGCGAGGAAGCCGCAGTGACCGCCGTGGGCAGGTGTCTCGACCTTCAGCGTCGGCGGTGAGGCCAGGCGGGCCAGGTCTACCGACGGGATCATCGGGTCGTCCTGGCTGAGGATGATATGCGTCGGCACCTGCAGATCGGCCAGCGTGTCGCCGGTCAATGCGTAGGCGGCGAAGTAGCTCTCGACGTCGCCAAAATCCGTATAGCGCGGCACGAAGAACTCGTTCATCGCATCCAGCGAGTGCAGGCCGAGCAGGCTGTCGCCGTAGCCGAGGTCCGGAAAGTGCTGCAATTTCAGGGTCAGCGAGCGTTTCCAGCGGTGCAGGAAGTACTGGTGATAAATGAAGCTGCCCTCCATCAGCCGGCGCATGGTGTGCGCCGGGTCCAGCACCGGGCAGATTGCCACCGCCTGGTCCAGGGCGATGCCCTCATTGTGCGCCTGCGCCGCCACCCGCAGGGTGAAATTCCCCCCCAGTGAATGACCGGCCATGACCGTGCGCACGTGCGGAAACAGCTGCTGCACCTGGGCCACGGCGTCGAGGATCTCGCGCAGCCGCGCCGAGTGGTAGAGCTCGCGGTTCAGCGCGTGGCTGGGGCCGTGGTCGCGCAGGTGCAGGCGGAACACCGAGAAACCGGCGTCGAACAGGGTTTGCGCGTTGGACAGCAGGTAGGCCGAGTCGCCGTTGCCCTCCCAGCCGTGCAGCAGTATCGCCAGGCCCTGCGATGATTCCGGGTGCGGGTTGTAGTAGCCGTGCAGGCGTACGCCATCGCTACACTCCAGCAGCACATCCTGCGCTGCGTTGCGCAGCGCGCGCGTGCGCCACAGCAGCGGAAGCTTGCGCGGTGCGGTACTGGCGATCAGGGTCTGCGCGTGCGGGTTGCGCAGCAGCGGCGGCGGATTGAAGTCGGACATGGTTACAGCTGGAGAATAATGCAGGTGCAGAGTATCAGAACCGCGGTGCCGAGCAAGATTGCGGTGGGTACCGGTGGCAGGCGCAGGCGCTCGCCGGCCACGTCCGCGGGGCTGCCGGCAGTGACCAGGGCCGCCAGCAGGGCGACGCACCAGCCGGCGGCGAAGCCCAGCAGGTTCCACCACAGCCAGGACACCTGGGGCAGGAACAGCCAGGTGAGCAGGTTGGCGAGCAGGCCGCCGACAAAACCGGCGATGGCCGCGCGCTGGCCCAGGCCCGGTCGCAGCACGGCGACGGTAAACAGCATGAGCAGCGGACCATTGGCCATGGAGCCGACCTTGTTGATCGCCTCCAGTACGGTCGGCGCGATGCTCTCCACCTGGAAGGAAAAGACCACGGCGAAGGCGCCCCAGCCGAAGGTGGCCAGCTTGGAGGCGAGGAACAGGCGGCGCTCGGGCAGTTCGCGGAAGCGGGCGATGAAATCTTCCACCGTGCTGGCGGAGAGGCTGTTGAGCGCCGAGTCGATGGAGGACATGGCAGCGGCGAACAGGCCGACGATGGCCAGCCCCGCCAGCCCGGCGGGAAACTCGCGGGCGACGAAGGCGGGGAACACCAGGTTGAGGTTGGGCTCGCCGGCGGCGGTGCGCGGCAGGGCATCGATAAACGCGCTGTGCTCCAGCGCGTAGGCGGCCAGACCCAGTCCCACCAGGCAGTAGGCGAGCACCAGCGGGAAGCGCAGCACGCCGTTCAGCACCAGGATATTAAACAGCTGTTTTTCACTCGCGGCACTTTGCAGGCGCTGAGCCTGGCTCTGGTCGCAGCCGTAGTAGGCGGCGTAGAGGAACAGGCCGCCGAACAGCATCGGCCAGAAGCCGTAGTTGTTGCCGGTAGTGAAGCCCCAGTCGTTCACCAGCGGCCGGCTGCGCGCGGCCAGTTCATCCCAGTGCAGGGCCAGCGGCTCGGCCAGCCAGAACAGGGCGAGGATCACCGCCGCCACCAGCAACAGCATCTGCACCACGTCCGAGATCACCACCGCGCGCATGCCGCCGAGCACGTCGTAGGTAATGGTGATGCCCATGAGGATGGCCACCGCGGCGGGGAAGGGGATGCCGGTGATCAGGCCGATGACCGCGGCCACGCCGTACACGGTGACGCCGGTGGCGACGCCGCGAAAAAACAGGAAACAGCCGCTGGCCAGCAGCCGTGCGCCCAGGCCCAGGCGCCGCTCCAGGTAGGCGTAGATGGAGATGACGCCGCTGCGGTACACCGGTAAAAACAGGGCGCACAGCACCAGCATGGCCAGCGGCACCGCCAGTTCGTACTGCAGCCAGAGCAGGCCGCCGGCGGCGGCAAAGCCGACGAAGGCCGGCGCGCCGAGCAGGGAGTTGGTGGAGCACTGGGTAGCGATGATCGAGCCGGCCAGCGCCCAGCCGGGCAGGCGGTGGCCGCCGAGGTAGTAGTCCTCGCGGGAACTCTGGCGCCGGCCGATGAAATAGGCGAGGGCGAGCATGGCGGCCAGGTAGGCGCCGAGTACGGTCCAGTCGAGAGCTTGCATCGGGCCAGTCTAGCGAACCCTCAGGCGAGTGTCTCCCGCGCGCGGCCGAAGGCCTCCAGGGCCATCGCCAGGTCGTCGTCGGTGAGCGCCGCGGACATCTGCGTGCGGATGCGCGCACGCCCCTCGGGCACCACCGGGTAGGAAAACGCGATGACATACACGCCGAAGCCGAGCAGGGCCTCGGCCAGGCGCGCGGCCTTTACCGCGTCGTGGAGCATGACCGGCACGATGGGGTGCTCGCCGGGCAGCAGCTCGAAACCCTGTTTTTCCAACCCCTCGCGGAACACCGCGGTGTTGTGGGCCAGGCGCTCGCGCAGGGCGGGCTCCTCGTCCACCAGTTGCAGGGCGCGGATCGCCCCGGCGACCACCGGCGGCGCTACCGTGTTGGAGAACAGGTAGGGCCGCGAGCGCTGGCGCAGCAGCCCGACCACCTCGGCGCTGGCCGCGGTATAGCCGCCGGAGGCGCCGCCCAGGGCCTTGCCCAGGGTGCCGGTGATGATGTCGACGCGGTCCATGCAGCCGCGCAGCTCGTGGGTGCCGCGGCCGCCGGCGCCGATGAAGCCGGTGGCGTGGCAGTCGTCGAAGTGCACCAGGGCGTCGTAGCGGTCCGCCAGTTCGCAGATCTTGTCCAACTGGGCGATATAGCCGTCCATGGAGAACACGCCGTCGGTGCTGATCAGCTTGAAGCGTGCCCCCGCGGCATCCGCCGCCTGCAGCTGCGCCTCGAGGTCGGCCATGTCGTTGTTGCGGTAGCGAAAGCGCTGGGCCTTGCACAGGCGGATGCCGTCGATGATGCTGGCGTGGTTCAGCGCGTCGGAGATCACCGCGTCCTCGGGGCCGAGCAGGGTCTCGAACAGGCCGCCGTTGGCGTCGAAGCAGGAGGGGTAGAGGATGCAGTCCGCGGTGCCGAGGAAGGCCGCCAGTTGCTGCTCCAGCTGCTTGTGCAGGGTCTGCGTGCCGCAGATGAAGCGCACCGAGGCCATGCCGTAGCCCCAGTCCGCCAGGCCCTGGGCCGCCGCCGCGTTGACCTCGGGGTGCTGGGCCAGGCCCAGGTAGTTGTTGGCGCACAGGTTGAGCAGCTCGCGTTCGGGGGCCTGGCCGCCGCCGGCGACGCCGACATGGGCGCCCTGGGGCGTGCTGATCTGGCGCTCGCGCTTGTACAGCCCCGCCGCCTCGATGGCGGCCAGCTCGCCGGCCAGGTGCTCGGTAAATCGCTCGTTCACGGCTGCCTCCTCAGTCCCAGTTGAGTACCACCTTGCTCGCCTCGCCGCTGCGCATGACGTCGAAGCCATGCTGGAACTCGGTGAACGGCAGGCGGTGGGTGATCACCGGCGAGATGTCCAGGCCGGACTCGATCATCACCGACATCTTGTACCAGGTCTCGTACATCTCGCGGCCGTAGATGCCCTTGAGGGTGAGCATGTTGAAGATCACCCGGTTCCAGTCGATGGCGGTGTTCTCGGACGGGATGCCGAGGATGGCCACCTTGCCGCCGTGGCACAGGTTGGCGAGCATGTCGTTGAAGGCCTGCGGGTTGCCGGACATCTCCAGGCCGATGTCGAAGCCTTCCTCCATGCCCAGCTCCGCCTGTACCTCTGCCAGGGTCTCGCGAGATACGTTGACGGTGCGTGTGGCGCCCAGCTGGGCGGCGCGCTCCAGGCGTGAATCGATGACGTCGGTAATCACCACGTGGCGGGCGCCGGCGTGGCGGCACACCGCCGCGGCCATCGCGCCGATCGGGCCGGCGCCGGTGATCAGCACGTCCTCGCCGAGCAGGTCGTACTGCAGGGCGGTGTGCACGGCGTTGCCGAAGGGATCGAACAGGGCGGCGACGTCGAGGTCGATGCCCGGGCGGTGCTCCCACACGTTGGACATGGGCAGGGCCAGGTACTCGGCGAAGGCACCCGGGCGGTCGACGCCGATACCCGAGGTCTGCGAGCACAGGTGGCGGCGGCCGGCCATGCAGTTGCGGCAGCGGCCGCAGACCACATGACCCTCGCCGGAGACGATCTGTCCCGGGCGGAAATCGTTGACGTTGGAGCCGACCTCGACGATCTCGCCGACAAACTCGTGGCCGACGACCATCGGTACCGGGATGGTCTTCTGTGCCCACGCATCCCAGTTGTAGATGTGCAGGTCGGTGCCGCAGATGGCGGTGCGCCGCACCTTGATCAGGACGTCGTTGATGCCGGGTTGCGGCTCGGGCACGTCCTCCAGCCAGATGCCAGGGCAGGCCCGACTCTTGACCAGTGCTTTCATGGTGATGATTCCCAGTGTTCAGAGCGCGTATTGTAGCGGCAAACACGGGGTATCGGGGCGGGCCTACCCCGAGGGGGTAGGCGGCGGTGCCGGCGCCGCGGCGGTATGTGTGCCTGGTGCCTGGTGTGCTGTGGGAGCGAGTCCTGGAGGCGGGTTATGGGGCGGCGGGCCCGGGACCTCAGCGCTGGGCGTTGCCCGGCTCGCGCCTGGCCTGCCCGGAGCGATAGTTCTCGACCCCCGCGACGCTGCGGTCGCGGTCGCTCTCCCAGACGCCGCGGTTGCCCTTGCTGCTCACGCCATCGCCGAAGTTGACCGTCTCCACGCGCACCTTGCGGCGCCCGGCGTCCGCGTTCGGGCAGGCCGTGTCGGTGAAGGTTTTCTTGCCGGTCTGAGGGTCTACACACATGAAGACCTTGGCACTGGCGGGCAGGGAAGTCGCCGCCAGTGTGGCGGCCAGCATGGTGGTCAGGAGCGCGTATCGCATGTGCAAATCCGGTATCTCGATGCTTTGTCGCAGGTTATGGTCCGCCACCCGGTGCGTCCAGCAGTATCTCGGAAAATGCCCGGAAGTGTGACCTGCTTATCTGTATGATGTCGGCTGCGCGCCATATGTACTTTACCCGGTCGATTCTTTACTCTCCTCGCATGAATGTTTTCCGCAATCTGATCGCCGTCGTGGGCCTGGCGGGTGTCGCCGGATGCGCGACCGCACCGCCGGACGCGCCGCCTCCTGAGCCCCTGGCCTGCCCCGAACCCGTCGAGTGCCCGGTGTGCGATGCCGTGCCGGAGCCGGCCGCCTGCCCGCCGCCCGAGGTGATCGAGAAAATCGTCCGCGTGCCGGCCCCCGCGCCGGCACCGACCAGCACCGGTGACGAGATGGACCTGCCGATCATCGGCGCGGTGGAAATGGCGCTGGTCGAACCCGCCGGGCTGCTGCTCGAGGCGCGCATCGACAGCGGCGCGGAGACCACTTCGATTCACGCCGAAGATATCCAGCTGGTCGAGAAGGAAGGCAAGCGCTACGTGCGCTTCAACCTGCTCGACGACAAGGGCGCCAAGGTCCCGCAGGAGCTGCGCCTGAAACGCCGCGTGCTGATCAAGCAGCAGGACAGCGAGGACCTCGAGCGGCGCTACGTGGTGCGCATGTGGGTGACCATCGGCGATATCCGCACGCGTATCGGCGTCAATCTCTCGGACCGCGAGGATTTCGAGTTCCCGCTGCTGATCGGCCGCAACTTCCTGCTCGACGCCGCGGTGGTCGATGTCAGCCGCAACCATACGCAGCCGACGCCGAAACCGGCGCCGGAGACCGCCGCGAACTGAGGCCCTATGCTCTCGACCCGCAAACGTATCGAACTGATTGCCGGCGCCCTGATTCTCGCCGGTGTGGGCCTCATGCTGTACAAGGTGTTCGCGCTGGGCTTCCCGCTGCTGCCCGGCGCCTCGCGCGACGTGTGGACGGTGGAGTCCAAGGTGAGTTTCCGCCCCCTGCGCAAACCCGGCCCAGTGGAGATCGAGCTCAAGCTGCCCGAGCCCAAAGCGGGCTGGCAGATTCTCGACGAGCACTTTGCCTCCTCGGGCTTCGGCTTCACCCTGCAGCAGCGCGACGATGCACGCTGGGCGGTGTGGACGCGGCAGTCGCTGGAAGAGACCACCACGCTGTATTACAAGGCGCAGATCTACCAGCCGCGCCGTGAGCCCCTGCGCCAGAACTCGGTGCCCGCCATCCAGCAACCGATGCTGGAGAAGGACCAGGCCACGGCCATGGACCGCCTGATCGCCAACCTGCGCAGTCGCTCGTCGAGTCCCGGCAGTTTCACCGGGCAGTTGATCCAGGCCCTGGGCGAGGACAGCAGCGATGCCGATGCCGCCTTCCTGCTCAGCACCTGGGACGACGAGCAGCAGCCGGTGTTGCTGGCAGTGCTGGCGCGGGCCAAGATTCCCGCGCGCGCCATCCGCGGCATTCGCCTGGAGGATGGCCGCCGCCGGCAGCGCCTGTCCTCGCTTATCGAGATTCACAACGGCCGCGAGTGGGTGGTGTTCGACCCGGCTACCGCCCAGCGCGGCCTGCCGGCCAACTATTTCATCTGGCAGCGCAACGGCGACAACATCCTCAACGTGGTCGGCGCCCAGGACTCGCAGCTGGAATTCGCCCTGGTCAGCAACAGCCTGCCGGCGAAGACCGTGGCGGTGATGGACGAGCGGGTGGAGCGCTTCGCGCTGCTCGACTTCTCCATCTATTCGCTGCCGGTGGAGCAGCAGGGCGTGTTCAAGGGGCTGCTGGCGATTCCCGTGGCCGCGCTGGTAGTGGTGATCATGCGCCTGCTGGTGGGGCTGAAAACCTCGGGCACCTTCATGCCCATCCTGATCGCGCTGGCCTTCATGCAGACGACGCTGTGGGTCGGCCTGGCCATGTTCCTGATCCTGGTCAGCGTCGGCCTGTGGATTCGCTCCTGGCTCAGTCACATGAACCTGCTATTGGTGTCGCGCATCTCCGCGGTGGTCATCGTGGTCATCTTCCTCATGGCCGCGCTGGCCATCGGTAGCTACAAGCTGGGCTTTGACCAGGTGCTGACGGTCACCTTCTTCCCCACCATCATCCTGTCCTGGACTATCGAGCGCATGTCCATCCTGTGGGAGGAGGAGGGGCCCCACGAGGTGCTGGTGCAGGGCGGCGGCAGCCTGCTGGTGGCGGTGCTGGCCTACCTGGCGATGTCCAACTCGCTGGTCTCGCACCTCACCTTCAATTTCCCGGAAATCATGCTCAGCCTGCTCGGTATTATCCTGCTGCTCGGCAAGTACACCGGCTACCGCCTGAGCGAGCTGTACCGTTTCCGCGCCCTGGGTGACGAGCGTTGAAGATGTTCGCCTCGCCGGCGGTGCTGCGGCGCAACGGCATCCTGGGCATGAACGAGCGCAACGTCGGGCTGATCGGCAAGTTCAACCCGCGCAGCCGTTTTCCCCTGGTCGACGACAAGTTGCAGACCAAGAAGGCGGCCCAGGCGCAGGGGATTCCGGTGCCGGAGCTGTACGACGTGGTCGAGTTCCAGTACGAGGTGCGCGACGTCATCGGGCGCCTGGAACCGCTGCAGAGCTTTGTCATCAAGCCCACCCAGGGCAGCGGCGGCAAGGGCATCCTTGTGATTACCGGGCGCGATGGCGAGGGCTATGTGAAATCCAGCGGCCAGGTGGTGGAGGCGGAATACGTGCGCCGACACCTGTCCAACGTGCTCGCCGGCCTGCACAGCCTCGGCGGGCGCAACGACAAGGCCATGCTCGAGGCGATGATCGATTTCGACCCGTACCTTGCCAGCTACTCCCACGAGGGTGTGCCGGACCTGCGCGTGATCGTGTTCAAGGGCGTGCCGGTGATGGCCATGATGCGCTGCGCCACCCACGCCTCCGACGGCAAGGCCAACCTGCACCAGGGCGCGGTCGGCGTCGGCCTGGATATCGGCAGCGGCAAGGCAGTGGCGGCGGTGCAGCACGGCAACCTCTGCTACCAACACCCGGATACTGGCGCCAGCTTCGAGGCGCTGGAAATTCCCGGCTGGCCGCAGGTGCTGGAACTGGCCGCGCGCTGCGTGGAGATGACCGGCATGGAGTATCTCGGCGCGGATATCGTGCTCGACCGCCAGCGCGGCCCGACCCTGCTCGAGCTCAACGCGCGGCCGGGGCTGTCCATCCAGGTGGCCAACCAGGCCGGGCTGCGCCATCGCCTGGCCAGGGCCCGCGAGATCGCCGCCGCGGCCACTGACAACGCGCAGAAGATCGAACTTGCGCGGCAGGCCTTCACCGTCGTCAGCTGATGCAGGCCCTGGAGCGGTACCTTCCCGAACTCATTTTCTGGGCCGGCGTATTGTCGCTGGTCTCGCTGCTCGCCCTGCTGGTGGCGGTGCCCTGGGTGGTTGCCCGGCTCCCCCATGACTATTTCAGCGCCGAGGACCGGCACAGCCTGATGCCACGCAGTGGACCGCCGGAGTGGTTGTTGAGCGCGCTCAAGAACCTGCTCGGCGCGCTGCTGCTGGTGCTCGGCGTGATCATGTTGTTTACCCCGGGGCAGGGACTGCTGACCATGCTGGTTGGCCTGATGCTGATGAATTTTCCCGGGAAATACCGCCTGGAACGTGCTTTGGTCGCGCAGCCGAAGGTGCTGGACGCCCTCAACTGGATGCGCCGCCGCCGCGACCTGCCGCCCTTCGACGCGCCGCGGTGACTGTGCGCGGGACGCGCCAGGTTCTATACTGGAGCGGTCTGGCCGCGAGGGAGGACACGATGCTCGGACAGTTGTTCGCCATGGGCGTGGATATCGCTACGCTGCCCGCCCGGCTCACCTGGCGTAGCGCGCGTGCGGTGAGCATGACGCCGGCCCAGTTGCAGCAGTTCAGTCGTGAACTGCGCGCCGCCTCGGACGAGGCCGCCCGCGAGGTGCGCGCCCTGCTCGACGAGGTGGATGCCGAGATGTCCGCGCGCGCCGGGCACCTGAGCCCCGAGCAGAAGATGCAGGCCGCCTCCCTGGCGCTGAACGCCGCGGAACAGCACCTGAGCATGGCGGCGGTGAACCTGTTGCGCGCCTTCTGGCTGGGTTCGCGCGCCGCGCGCGAGGATGCGGCCGCAGGCTACCGTGCCGGGCGTACCCGTGCCGGCGACACCATCATAGAACACGACCCGGACGTGGCGGTGCCACGCCGT
Source organism: Mangrovimicrobium sediminis (assembly GCF_004745945.1). Lineage (GTDB taxonomy): Bacteria > Pseudomonadota > Gammaproteobacteria > Pseudomonadales > Halieaceae > Mangrovimicrobium > Mangrovimicrobium sediminis. Next base: position 94,915 of record NZ_SRLE01000007.1, read on the forward strand.
GCAGATCGAGACACCCCCTGAGGAGTAAGCACCCCGTGAAGAGTTTGTTGCGCAACGTCACCGCCCCCCTGGCCCTGCTGCTGGCCGTCGCCACGCCAGCGTCGCTGGCGCAGGACGACACCTCCCTGTCCAGCGATTGGATGGAACTGGTCAAGGGGCAGAAGAGCGAATCCATGGGCGTGGAACTGCGCGATATCCAACCCGGCGCAGAAGCCGGTACCCAGACCGTGACCTTCGCCGTCCCCAAGTCCTCGGTGCGCGACCCGGACGATATCGAGGAAGTGATCGTCGTCGGGCGCAAGCCGGACTCCGTCGAGTTGCCCAAGCTGAACATCCAGTACAAGTGGCTGCGCGACTACGACAACGACAACTATGGCCTGGTGATCACCCTCGGCGAAGGCAACTGGCCGATCCGCCTGTTCATGAACTCCCGTCCCGGCTATGTGAACTGAGCGCTGAACTGACAGCGCCTGTCGCAAAAGCGTCATCTGCGCGCGGCACACTGCGCGCGAACCCCGAGGTACCAAGGAACCCACGATGATTCACTACACGGATACCGCCCTGGAGGCGGTCAGCGTGATCGGCTCCGGCGAATATGTGTGGAGCCATTCCATGGCCGCCACGCCCACCGTGTTGCTCGAGGCACTCGGTCAGCACGCCAGGAACCTGAGCGGCGTCACCCTCATGCAACTGCACCTGGAACACGCCGAGTCGGTGGCCGCCCCCGAACTCGACGGACACCTGCGCAACCGCTGCTTTTTTGCCGGCAAGACGACCCGGGAGTTGATCAACCAGGGCAGGGCGGACTATGTGCCGGTGTTCCTGTCCGAGATTCCCAAGCTGTTCCGCCGCCGCGAGCAGCGCGTTGATACCGCCCTGGTCCAGGTCTCCACCCCGGACCACCACGGCAACTGCTCCCTGGGTATCTCCGTGGAGGCGACCCGCGCCGCCTGCGAGGTGGCCGGGCGCATCATCGCCCACATCAACCCGAACATGCCGCGCACCCACGGCGACAGCTTCATCAATATCCGCGATATTGATTACGCGGTGGTCCAGGAAGCTCCGCTGCTGGTGAGCGAGCACCGCGACTGCACCGAGACCGAACGCGCCATCGGCGAGATCGTCGCCAGCCGCATCAAGGACGGCGACTGCCTGCAGATGGGCATCGGCGCCATTCCCGACGCTACCCTGGGCTTCCTCAAGGACCGCCGCAACCTCGGCGTGCACACCGAGATGTTCTCCGACGGCGTTCTCGACCTGATCGAGGCTGGGGTGATCGACAACAGCAACAAGAAGATCAGCCGCGGGCGTACGGTGACCGGATTCACCATGGGCAGCCAGCGCCTGTACGACTTCGTCGACGACAACCCGGAAGTGGTCTTCCTCGACATCGAGTTCGTCAACAACCCGGTGGTCATCGCCAAGAACCCGCAGGTGGCCTCGATCAACAGCGCCATCCAGATCGACCTCACCGGGCAGGTGTGCTCGGACTCCATGGGCCACCGCATCTATTCCGGGGTGGGCGGCCAGGTGGATTTCGTGCTCGGGGCCTCCTTCTCGGAACACGGCAAGTCGATCATCGCCCTGCCCAGCACCGCCAAGCACGGCACCCTGTCGCGCCTGGTGGCCTCGCTGGAGCGCGGCGCAGGGGTGGTCACCACCCGCGCCCAGGTCGACTACGTGGTCACTGAGTTCGGCATCGCCGAGTTGCGCGGCCGCTCGCTGAACGAGCGCGCCCGGGACCTGATCAACATCGCCCACCCAGACTTCCGCGAGGGCCTGGCGCGCGAGGCGCGCGACGTGCTGGGGCTGGCGGTGTAGGGGGCGAAAAACTCGCCCCTAACCCCTTGACTGTAAACAGGTTGGTCCCTATAGTACGCCCCCTCAACGCGCCTGTAGCTCAGCTGGATAGAGTACCTGGCTACGAACCAGGCGGTCGCACGTTCGAATCGTGCCAGGCGCGCCATATCCGCTTAAAAAAAGTGGGGTCAGATCTAAAGATCTGACCCCACTTTTTTTGTGGGTGGGTGTCTGGTCGGGACGAGCGTGTCCGTTAGACAAATTGCGCAGCAATTTACACCGAGCCGCGCCAGCGGCGAAGCTCCGCACGGGGCACAACGGCCCGAAGGCCGTTGTGAGTCATCGTGCCAGGCGCGCCATATTCTCAAAAAGATCAAACGGTTGGCCCAGCATGAGCCAGCCGTTTTTTGTTTCAGCATCACCAGTGCCGGAGATTAGCCGGACTTTTCCCCACGGCCCCTGTTTGCCGCCGCGATAAGCTCCTCAAACTCGGGGGCGGAGTAGTGTGTCGTGATGTCGCCGTTGCGGTGGCCTGACAACACTTCCCGGGTTTCCAGGCAGACGCTGGCCGACGACACCCGGGAATGAATGGGGTGCGGCGATCCACGCCCGGCCTTCTGCGGGATATCAGATGGTGCGCCGCAGCAGGGGTATGCGGCTGAACACCCAGGAAATGCCCAGCGAGACCGAGAATGCCATCGCTGCCACCAGTGGTATCGTGACCAGCGGATAGACGCTAGCGGGATTGAACCCCAGGTGGAGCAAGCCGTCGATGACCAGCGGATGAACGAGGTAGACACCGAAGGTCAGCGTGGAAATGGTCCTGTTGGACTGCGCCGGACACAGCGGTTTCGACCAGCCGGTAAACAGCAGGAAGAGACAGATGGAGGCGGGGATTACCGTGACACTCAGGTTCCCGGGAAAGTAGAACTTCAGCCCCTGCCCACCATAGAGCTGAAACAGATAATTACCCAGGGCGGTGGCGAGCGCCAGTATCAGGAACACAGTGAACATCAGCCTGCCGTTGACGGCAGGGGCTTCCGAGCGGATGAAATAGCCGAGCAGAAAATACGGCAGGTACATCAGGAAGCGGTTGAAAAAAATCCCCGAGTCTTTACCCGCCAGATGGTTCACCGCCGCGAACCCGAAAAGGAGCAGAATGAGTATGGTCTTCTCACTACTGGACAGTGCCGCGAACATCTTCCTCAGGAAGGGCGTGAAGATATACAGCGAGACGATCATGTACAGGTACCACATGTGGTAGTACGGCTGGCCGAACACCAGCTTCCGGGCAAGCGTTGAGAACTCGACGTCCACGCCGCTGATTTCCGCCCTGTGCACCGTCCAGAGCAGGTAGATCACCGTCCAGACAATTGTCGGAATGAGTATTTTGGAAACCCGCTTGACGTAAAACGTTCTCAGGCTGTCCTTGCTGGCGGGATCCAGCAGCAGTGCGCCACTGACCATGACGAAGACCGGCACCGACCAACGCACGAGCGAGTCAAAGGCGTTCGCTACCCACCACGCCTGGGTCCCTACCGCATTGGCGCCGAGAGTGATCGCGCAGGTGTGGAGTACCACAACGGCGAAGATCGCCAGAATCCTGGCGTTGTCAAGCCATACCATCCGTGTATCCCGTCAGTCACATCATTGCAGGCGTCTCGCAGGTTGCGTGAGCAGTGACGCGCTCAGTGTTGCGTGGCGACGCACTTCTCCAGCAACAGCGACCCCTCTCGCCCGGGCACTAGTGTCCCGGCCAGTATACATGCTCGGAGCTGCGGATCAGTGACGATTCCGGTCCGGTGTAGGTGTGGCTGATGGCGTGTGGGTCGTATTCACGGCCCATCGAACGTGCACATTCTCCCTGTTAGTGTCGAATTGACCTGGGCTGATCAGCTGAACCAGGACCTGCAGTCTGCGCCGTGTTCTTCACCGACGCCTCTTCTTTCACCTGGGAAGGGCCGTTTTGCATATGCTATCGTGACAGCTTGTGGCACGTAACGAATTCACGACGCCCAGCATCCATTTGTATAATTTTTCCTGTGTGTGGCGAATCAGTCATTTATCGATCACTCTCACACGATAACCGGAGAGCACAATGATTCGATTACTCCTTGGCCTGCTTATGGGCATACCCCTTCTTGCATCCGCCGGTACAAGCAGCGTGATTCGCGCCGCAGCCCTGCTGGATGTGGAAAGCGGACGCATGCTACAGAATCCGGTGGTGCTGGTAGAGGGCGACAAAATTGTCGACATAAACCCCACAGCGGTCCCTGGGGATGCGATCAAAATCGACCTTCCCGGTATGACCTTGCTGCCCGGGTTCATGGATGCGCACGTGCACCTGACGATTTCCGATGCCCAGTTCCACAAAACAATGCTCACGGAAAATTCGGCCAGTGCCGCTTTGCGCGCTGCACAATCCGCGCGGGAAACACTGATGGGGGGCTTTACCACGGTCCGCGATATGGGGCAGGTGTATCCCAGTCTGGACCTGATTACTGTTTCAGTTGCTGACGCCATTGCCAAGGGCCAGATCATAGGGCCCCAGGTGATCGCTTCCGGGCACGCCATCGGTATCAACGGCGGTCACGTAGATCCGACCATGGGCTACGCGGAGGGCCGCATTGAACTGGACTGGCGCTATGGTGTCGCGGATGGTGTCGAGGAAGCCATGAAAGCCACTCGATACCAGATCAAGCATGGCGCTAAAGCGATAAAAATTTCCGCCACTGCAGGTGTTTTGTCACTGGAATCCAGTGTTGGGGCCCAGCAAATGACGGACCAGGAGATGCGTGCAGTGGTTGAAGAGGCGGAGCGACATGGCCTGAAAGTGGCCGCCCATGCGCATGGCGCCGATGGAATCATGGCGGCCGTACTCGCCGGCGTGGCCTCTATTGAACACGGCTCAATGGTCAATCGCGACATCATCCGCGAGATGAAGAAAAACGGCACTTACCTTGTGCCTACCACCGGCCTACTGGACACCATCGAACTGGAGGGGCTGGAGCCAGAAATGCAGGCAAAGGCGAACCATATTTTACCCCTGGCCGCCGACAACCTGCGTGAAGCGATCAAGGCCGGGGCTCTCATTGCACTGGGGACCGATGCCCCACTGGTTCCCCACGGTAAAAACGCCTATGAGTTTGAAGCTATGGTCAATCGTGGCATGACACCGCTGCAATCGATCCAGGCTGGCACGATACGAACCGCTGACCTGTTTGGGTTGGAAGACCGGGGCAAGTTGGTAAAAGGGCTTCGCGCGGATATCGTTGCTGTCCCAGGCAATCCGCTGGAAGATATCAAGCTGCTGCAGCAAGTGGGCTTCGTGATGAAAGCCGGGATCATTTATCGTCCTGCAAGGCTTCCGCAAGTCGACTGAAAGAGGAACTGCAGTCAAAACGAACGGCCGCGCTAGTTGAAGCTTAGCGCGACGCTGTTGATTTCTTTCGCAGATAGCAGGTTGTTGCGCTGATCAGTTGAATTCGCAGGTGACAGTGGAAGTCGCGTTGGGAAATCGGTTCTGACCCCGTTCTCCAGCCTGTTCTTCGCCGCGCTCCAGGGCGCGAAGGCGCTGTCCGGCCCGTTCTTCTTCGTGCATATGCTGCGCGAGCTGGAATTCAGTTCACCGCGAGTGGGGGCAGATCTGAAGGTTTGCCCCCACTTTTTTGTATAGTCCGAGTGTTTGGCCACGCAGGGCGTATCGTCACCGACGCCCAACCTGCCTGTCTCCTTTCGCCTAATAGCGGCCATCAGAAGTGGCCGTCAAAGATAGTTAAATGTGGTTCTCTGTTGTACTGTTATACGCGCTAGCCAAATCGACAGGACGTCGGTATGCAAAGACATTTCCAAATCCCCCAAATTACAGATCGGGACGGCGACAAAGTGAGCCCCGTCTATGTTTTTAACTACTAAAAAGGACTCAAGGAAGACTTATCATGGAACGATATCGTGATACTGATCGAGATTCTGGTGTGGTTCTTTATGAAACAGGGCCAAATTTCATTCGAGTGCAATTCAGCGACGGGTCTCAGTACTTATACACCTATAGCAGTGCTGGCAGCCACCACATCGAAAATATGAAGCAACTCGCTCAGCGAGGCGACGGCCTCAATGCATATATCAATAGACACGCCAAAAAGTCGTATCAGATGCAGGAGCGATGAGCCCAGCTAATAAGAGAGGCCGCTAGAGCGTTTCGCACAGGGACCCGCTAACGCAGGCCCCTGCTTGAAGCGTTACACGACACAGAAACTCGCGGCCACCCGTTTTAGGGGGATAAAGTGCGACTACACAAAATAACCGTCAAAAACTTCCGGAAGCTTAAGGAATGTGAGGTCATTTTTAGAGATGCCACCTTCCTTATCGGGCCAAATAATACCGGCAAGTCCAGTCTATTTGATGCAATTGATTATTTGCATAAAGCAAAGAACGTCGACCGTGAAGACTATTCTAAGCATTTTGACGAGAATGAAGGAGACTACGTCTACGAACACGAAATAGAAATTGTAGCTGAATACAGAAATGTTCCAGTTGAAGCGGAGGACTGGATTGGGTTCAAAGGCCGAATTATCGCTATTGACGACCCCCTTCCAGGCGAAACGAATGGTGCAATAACGTATAAAAAGGTCTGGGCCCTTGATAAGGGCAAACCGGAAACCTTCATGCGAGAGTATCCCCGGTCAAGAGCCGAGAAATATGCAGACTGTTCGAGTGTTCAAGAACTGGTAGGGGATGACTTCAGCGAGGATTTTCTGAAGGAACATTTTGGCGCCGCAAATTTTGAAAAGCCTCTTACATCAGCGCCCGTAAAGAGTAAGCTACTGGATTTAGCTGCTATATGGGAGGTGAATACAGGTGGTGAAGTAGACTGGATAGAGAATCCAGGAGGTATTCCCGGAAATGTTCTATCCAAGCTACCAAGGGTTGTAGTAATTCCAGCGGAGTCGTGCATGACCGAGCTTACAAGTCAAAACGGCGCTCTATTCTCCCTACTTGGGGACTTATTTGGCCAAGTTCGAAAAACCTCCGAAAATTACAAGCAAGCACAAATATTCCTAACCCAGTTGGCGGCAGAACTAGACCCAACTGATGGCGATACGGATTTTGGGAAACTTATAGACCAACTCAACAACATGGCGCATCGGTTGTTTCCCGAATCTGCAGTTCATGTTTCTGCTTCACTAGACCAGCCAGACAAGACTATAAAGCCCATTTTCGATGTAGAGCTTGAGAGCAACGTCAAAACAGGTGTTCGCTATCAAGGACACGGGATGATTCGTGCTACAGCGTTCCAATTACTAAGATATGTGCAACAGTTTGTGAACCAAAACCTAGATTTCCCTCGAGCAACGATTTTCTGCTTCGAGGAGCCGGAGTTGTTTTTACATCCTTCCGCTGCAAATCAAATGAGGGATGCTATTTACGATTTATCAGGCGCGGGTTGTCAAATCATTGCGACAACACACTCCCCATATATGGTCAACCTCGGGTCAGAAAAGAGTGTCAGTCTATGCAAGTTCTATCTTCTGGATGATGGCTTTTCTGCTTCTAGCACACTGAATCTCGGTGACGCATTTGAAGCGCTCCAGGCAGACGAAAAGCAAAATCTGAAGATGTTGCTAAAAGTCGATGACTATATTTCTAGGATGTTTTTCGCACGTAAGAGCGTATTCATCGAAGGGGACACGGAAGAAGTTGTTGTAAGAGAGACTTTAGCTAGGCTATCTGTAGAGCAGCGGGCGAAAGTTATCGGCAATATCGAGTTTTTGAGGGCCCGAGGAAAGCCTGTTCTAATTTCCATCGCAAAATACCTAAACGCTTTAGGTATCGAGTACTTCATAGTACATGACAGGGACGAGGGCACAACGGGTGCTGAAGCTGTAAATGCGGCAATTGCTGCAGCTGCTGGTGATGAGCGGCGAGTGATGCTATCTGAATGTATTGAGGATGTATTGGGCTATGAAGCGCCTAATTCCGAGAAACCCTTTAAAGCGCATCGTCATATTGAGGAAAACTGGGGCGGTTCCTTTGACGATATTCCAGAGTCATGGCGCCATATATTTACTACTGTTTGCGGACCTTATATTTAGGACTAGCACGTATGGCATGTAACTAGTGCAATTAAGCTGCTTCCTTCAGTTAGTGAACTGACCTGTTGGCCGGCCCTCGGTGTAGGCGTTAAAGTCCCCTTTGAGGTGGTAGCGGTCATATACCTTGCTCTCTTAGCCGGAAACTCGCCGATCAGCGGTTTTACCTGGAAACGGGCAGCCCAACAAACGCCCGCCGTATCAATCAGCTTCTAACGCCCCAGAACCTCCAGCAGCACATCCCCAGCGGCCCCGTCGGGCGGTCTTGTATCTGCAACCGTGGCAAGCGTGATCGCGACATCGACGGTGTGCACCCTGCGTGACACCGTCTGCGGGGTCACACCGTAGCCGGCGAAAATGATGGGCACAAAAGTGTCGTAGCGCCACGGCGAGCCATGGGTGACCGTCACGGAAAGCCCGTCAAAGTCGTTGATGAACCAGCCCGGGTTGAAGACGACATAGATATCGCCGGAGCGGTCCGGGTTGTAGTTGTTGAGCACCGCGCGCGTCAGTCCGTTCTCGGGCAGCGACCCTTCCTGTAGTCGGGAACTCGGAAACGCGTAGGCCACGCCTTCAAACGTGACCAGCGCCTCGGCGATCGCTGTCTCGAGGGCTACCAGATCGACGCCCTCGGTATTGCGGGCTTCTTCGGACAGATTGAGATAGGGGTGGTCGTAACCCTGGATCAGCTTGCCGGTGATACCGAACTTGTCGCGGATTCGCTGGGCGGCCGCTGTGGTATCCCACTGGTCCGGCGTGACATAGCCGCCCAGTTTCCCCAGCTCGCGCAGGTAGCCAGGCGCCTCCGGGCTTCCGTGGTCGGCAGACAGCACTATGAGCGTGTTCTCCAGGCCGATCTCCCGGTCGATGTAGGCAAACAGGTCGGCCAGTGTGCGGTCGAGGTGCAGCAGGTTGTCTTCGGCTTCGAGACTCGACGGGCCGAACACGTGGCCGATGTAATCGGTCGACGAAAAACTGATGGAGAGGAAATCGGTCACCGCGTCGTCGCCGAGGTCTTCGGCGTCGATGAGCGCCTTGGCGAAATCGGCGGTTATCTCATCGCCCGCGGGGCTGAAGGTCAGCTTGGTGGTGAAGTAGGGGTCCGCGACGTTCGAGAACGGATGCGGAAAAGTCCGGCCGAAACCTGCAAAGTCGGGCTCCCAGGCCTGGTCATCGCGATCACCGAAGAGGTAGTCCGCAGCCGGGTGAAGGAGATTCCACGATGCGTTGTCGTAGCCTGCCGGCACACCCCTGGCATTCCACGCTGCCACCCATTCGGGATACGCGTCGTAGTAGTAGCTGCTGGTCACGAACTGCCCCGCGGCTTTCGAGAACCAGAACGCCTTGCCGGTGTGACCCGCCATTGCCACCGCGCCCCGGTCCTTCACCGACACCCCGAACACCTTCGCCTTGCCGAGTGTCGCGATCGACAATTCGTCGGCGAAGGTGGAGGTCAGGATTGCCGCGGGTGAGCGGCCGTCGGTTCCTGCGGCAAGCTGCGTCGGATCGACTTCCGTGTCTGAGTTCACGCCCCCGCCGCCGGTCAGCATTGCATAGTCGGCGTCCTCGATGTTGTAGACGGTACGGCCGGCCTTGCGGTCGTACCAGAGATTGCCCACCATGCCATGCGCTGCCGGGTGCGCACCCGTGGACAGTGTGGTGTGGCCGACCACGGTCTCGGTGTTCGCATGGGCGTGGTGCGCATTGTCGTAGTGGACACCCTGCTCGAGCAGGTAGCGAAAGCCACCCTCTCCGAATTGCGCGCGATGCCGAAGCGGCAGGTCGCCACGCAACTGGTCCACGGTGATCTGCAGGATCAGCCGAGGCCGTTCCCGGGCTGCGACTGTATCCGGAATCGTGGATTGAGCGCCGGGGGCGCAACCGGCAAGGCTGGGCAGCAGAAAAAACGGGGCCACCCCAATTGACCAGGATGAGGGCGTAAGTCCTGCAAGGCGGCGGGACAGGAGCCTGGGGAGGAGGCTCGTGAAGGGCAAGCGCGCGCCTTTGGTCGCAGTCTTCCTGTTTATCTGTTGCATCAATCTCATCCTTTAGGGGCGGCGTTCAGTCGGCCGGTTGCCAGTTCTGGTCGAACCACTGTCCAGGCAAACCATACAGGATTAACAGGGCAGCTTGAACAACGGCGCAGAACCGGGCGGCCGTACATTGTAACCGTGCCACGTGGGCACAGGTGGCAGCAGGCAATATACTGGAGGCCTTTCCGCCCGGCCCCAAAGGAGCCGCCATGCCCGGCCCCCAGCAACTCATCCTGCTACTCATCGCGGCCGTTGTTCTCGTCCCCCTCGCCGCGCGCCTGGGTCTCGGGGCCGTCATGGGCTACCTGATTACCGGCGTCCTGGTTGGCCCCTGGTCGCTGGGGGTCGTCAGCAATGTCGACAAGATCCTGCATTTTGCCGAGTACGGCGTCGTCCTGCTGCTGTTCATTATTGGACTGGAACTGAGGCCCAGCCGCCTGTGGGCGCTGCGCCGCTCGATATTCGGCCTGGGTAGTGCCCAGTTCATCGTGTCGGCCATTGCGCTGTCGGCCATCATGTATGCAAGCGCAGGTTCCATCTCCGAGGCGGTGGTGGTCGGCCTGGTACTCGCGCTTTCCTCGACGGCGTTTGCACTGCAGTTGCTCGCCGAGCGCGGCGAGCTGACCACGCGCTGGGGCAGGTCCGCGTTCGGCATCCTGTTGTTCCAGGACCTCGCGGTAGTGCCGCTGCTGGCGCTGTTGCCGCTGCTGGGAAGTGGATCCAACGGGGCGTCGGGGGGCTGGCAGGGCGCTGCGGTGAGTGTCGGCGCCCTGCTGGTGGTGGTGCTCGGGGGGCGCTATATCCTGCGCTTCCTGCTGTGGCTGGCCGCCCGGAGCAAGGTGCGCGAAATCCTCACGGCGACCGCGCTGCTGGTCGCTTTCGGTACGGCATTCTTCCTGCAGCTCGCCGGTCTTTCCATGGAACTCGGCGCCTTCCTCGCCGGTGTCCTGCTGGCCGACTCCGAGTTTCGCCACCAACTCGAAGCGGATATCGAGCCTTTCAAGGGTCTGCTCCTGGGTCTGTTCTTCATCGCCGTGGGTATGTCGATGAACCTCGGGCTGCTGGTGGAAAGTCCGGGTGTCATTGCCATAACGGTAGTCGGAATCGTTGCCACCAAGCTCGCCGTGCTGGTGGTGCTCGGTCGCCTGTCCGGCCTGTCATCCGCGGATTCGGGCAAGCTCGGTATCGCGATATCCCAGGGCGGCGAATTCGCCTTTGTGCTGTTCGGCGTCGCGGTTACCGCGGGGGCCCTGGACGCCTCGCTTTCCGAGCTGTTGATCGTCGCGGTGTCCCTGTCGATGGTGACCACGCCCTTGCTGTTCCTGCTCAATGATCGCTTCCTGCGCCGCGCCGAAAAGGCGCCTGACTATGACGAGATCGAAGCGCAGGAACCCCCGGTGCTCATCGTCGGCTTCGGCCGCTTCGGGCAGGTCGTGGCCCGTGTGCTTTCGGCGAAGCGCATTCCCTTCGTCGCGCTGGACGCCAGTCACCAGCAGGTCGATTTCGTGCGCCAGTACGGCAACGATATCTACTACGGGGACGGGTCGCGCATCGACCTGCTCGAGGCCGCCGGCGCCGGCTCGGCGCGACTGCTGGTGCTGGCGATCGACGACGCCGACGAGTCGCTGAAGGCAGCAGCGGTCATCAGGGAACACTTTCCCGAACTGGCGATTTACGCCCGCGCCCGCGATCGCAAGCACGCTTACCGGCTGATGGACCTTGGCGTCAGGTTTATCCGGCGCGAGACACTGCATTCGTCGCTGGCGTTGACCAACGATATCCTTCTGGGGTTGGGGCTGGACCCGAAGGCGGCGCGGTTGGCAGTGGACCGGTTCCGCGAACACGACGAGAGACGGCTGTTGGAACACCGCAGCCTGCATGATGACGAGCAGAAAATGCAGGCGCTCGCCAGGGAGTCGGCCCGGGAACTGGAGGAACTGTTTGCGCGCGACGCCCTGGAACTCGCGGAAGAATCACGCACAACAGAACGCTGACGACCGGGACAGGGCGGCAATCCTATGTTGCGCGCCGCGCGTATCGTACTCATACAGGAGGAAGACAGATGAGTTTTTTCGAGAGCGGCGACGCCCCTTGCGACGAGCGCCAGGGCAGCATTCGCCTGCGCATCGAGCCCAAGCTTGCCGACCTCGGCGAGTTTTCCGTGCGTCGTGCCCTGCCGGCAAAAGAAAGGCGCATGGTCGGCCCCTTCGTGTTTTTCGATCACATGGGGCCGGCGGAATTTCCGCCCGGCAAGGGCATCGCGGTGCGTCCGCACCCACATATCGGCATCGCCACCATCACCTACCTGTTCCGCGGCGAGATCATGCACCGGGACAGCCTCGGGGTAGAGCAGCCCATCCGCCCGGGCGCGGTCAACCTGATGGTGGCAGGCAGCGGCATCGTGCACTCGGAGCGCGCCGGTTCGGACCTCGATACCACCTCGCACCTGCACGGCATCCAGAGCTGGATCGCGCTGCCCGTGGCGCAGGAGGAGATCGACGCGGCCTTCACTCACTATGCGGCGGGTGACCTGCCGGAGCTTTCCCTCGCGGGCGCCCGAGTGCGCATCATCATGGGCGAGGCCTACGGCGAGTCCTCGCCGGTGCAAACCTTCTCCCGCACGCTCTATCTCGATATCGAGATGCAGGCCGGGGCCGAACTCGCATTGCCCGAGGGCGAGGCGGAGCTGGCTTTCTACGTCGTCGAAGGCAGCGTGGAAGTCGACGCCGAGACCGTACAGGCTGGCGTGATGGCCATTGCCTGCCCCGAGCAGCGTGTCCAGCTGCGCGCCCTGGAGAGCAGCAGGGTCATGGTGATCGGCGGCGACAACATCGGGCCGAGGCAGCTGTTCTGGAATTTTGTCTCGAGCCGCCCCGAGCGCATCGAGCAGGCCAAACAGGACTGGCGCGACAAGCGCTTTGCCATGGTACCGGGGGACGACGAATTCATCCCGCTGCCGGAGTGAGCGCCGGCGCCCGGCTGCCGGGGCGGTCCACGGTCTCGGCCTGAAACCCCGGACAAACCGGCCCGAGGCACCCTCACGACCGCCCCGACCGGGCCGGGATCAACGCGACCCGGCCGGTTTTTGCCCCGGGGAAGCCCGCGCCGCGCAGCTTGCGCTTTCGCCAGATTCGGTGTCTTCCCGCCCTTGCCATCAACCCCCGCCCACGTATAATGCTCGGCCAGCAAAAACCTGCCTGTGAGCCCGTAAAAAAGCACTTAAATCAATAAGTTAGCTATTCGATGGTGCGTCGGGCGTGAGATTTCCCCAACGGGAGCCAGATAAGCCGCGTGCCAAGCTCTACCGCCTTCAGCCAGTCCCGCCTCGGCAGCCTGCTCGCCTCCCTCGGCGGGCCGGCGAAAGGGCCGGACCCGCGGCACTTCGGGCAGCGCCTGGGCACGCTGTTCGATCTCTCCCAGTCGGTGGCGCTGGCGGACACGCTGGCGACGCTGCAACGTCAGCCCTTCGAGGCCGCCGACGCGGACGATGCGCCGTCGCGCGCCCGCGAGGACTTCCTGCGCGTGCGCGCAGCGATGATCGCCACGGTGATGCGCTCCCTGGTGCCGGACTCCGGCCCCACGCGCATCCGCTGGCCGGACGCGGTGCTGGAGGAGGGCGGCGGTGACGCGCTGCGGCGCTTCTACCTGGCCCACCAGCGCGAGATGGAGATGCGCGCGATCGGCGTGCACGAGCGCTGCCGCGACGCGTTGCGCGGGTGTACACCGGAACTGGCGCGCCTGGCGCTGCTCGACGAGGCCCTGATGGGCAGCCTGCTGGGCCACAGCCGCAAGTTTTTCGCGTCCATTCCAGGCGTGCTGGTACGCATGCAGGCGGCGGCCCGCGAGGCGCTGCTGCAGGGCGCCGCGGACGCCGAACAACAACTGAAATCCGATGTGCAGGCGCTGCTGCTGGCGGAAGTGTCCGACCGGCTGCTGCCTGTGCTGGGGCTGGTCGAGGCCCTCGACGAACACCTGGAACGTAATCCCCTATGAACAGAGTCCTCTATTTCCTGATAACCCTGCTCGGCGCCGGTATCGTGGCCTGGGTGGCCGCGCGGTTTGTCGGCGGCAGTGCCCTGGCACTGGCGATCACGCTGCTTATCGCCGTGGCCTACGCGGCGGGTGTGATCGAGCTGTGGCGCTTCCGTCGCGCCACCGCCAGTCTGGCGGCCGCCCTGGCCGGCCCGCGCGATGCGGCGCTCGGCGATTGGCTGGCGGGCGTCGAACCCGGCCTGCGCATTGCGGTGCGCGCGCGCATCGAAGGGCAGGGCGCGAGCCTGCCGGGCCCGGTGTTCACGCCTTACCTGGTCGGCCTGCTGGTCATGCTCGGCCTGCTCGGCACCTTCTTCGGCATGGTCGATACCCTGTCCGGCGCGGTCGGCGCACTGCAGGGCAGCACCGAGCTGGAGTCGATCCGCGCCGGCCTGGCTGCGCCTATCGCCGGCCTCGGCGTCGCATTCGGCACCTCTGTCGCCGGTATCGCGGCCTCCGCCTGCCTCGGCCTGCTCTCCGTGTTCAGCCGCCGTGAGCGCATGCTCGCGGGTGCCGGGCTCGACGCCTTCGCCCGCGATGTATTCCCGCAGCACCACCTGGACCGGCAGCGGCAGCAGACCTTCGAGGCGCTGCAGGCACAGTCCGCGGCGGTGCCCGCGGTAGTGGAACGGCTCGACCGACTGGTGGACCGCCTCGCGCGGCTCGGCTCGGAACTGGGCGACACCCTGGGTGGCAACCAGCAGCAACTCTACGGCGCCTTGCGCGAGGACTTTGGTCGCCTGGCGGAGGATGTCGGCAACACCCTGTGCAGCAGCCTCGACGAAAGTACGCGCAACACCGGCGCAGCGCTGCGCGAGGCGACAGACAGCGCCGCGCGCAATCTCGCCGAGCACGGCGAGCGCACCCGCGAGCAACTGGCGGAACTGGCGCGGGAACAGGCCGCCAACGCGGCGGCGCAGTTGGCGCAGGCGACCAACACGGTACAGGCCGAAGTGGTTGCCGCCGGCGAGCGCCAGGCCGAGGCCGGCGCCGAACTGGTCCAGCGTATCGGCGAGGGCATGGAGCGCGCCGCGCGCGAGCAGCAGGCGCAGCAACAGGCGCAGGCCGAGCAATTGCTGGCGCAGTTCGAGGGCCTGTTCGCGCGGGCCAACGCGCTGGCCGAGACCCGCGAGGCCGCCGAGGAGCGCTCCCTGGCCCAGCACGAACAGCACATGCAGGCGCTGGTCGAGCGCAGCGCGGATGCGCTGGCGGCCCTGCACAGCGCGGAGGAAGCGCGCGGCGCCCAGCTGCTGCAACAGCTGCAGTCCCTGGCCGCGGCGCTCGAGGACCAGCGCGAAGCCAGCGACAAGGCCGAGGCGGCGCGCCTGGCGCAGCAGGACGAGCACCTGCAAGCGCTGGTGGATGCCGCGGCATCACAGCTTGCGGCCCTGCGCGATGCCGAAGCCGGGCGCGCGCAGGCGGCCAGCGAGCGCCTGCAGGCGCTGGCGGAAACCGCGGCGTCACAGCTCGCGGCCCTGCGCGATGCCGAGGCCGAACGGGCACAGGCGGCCACCGCGCGCCTGGAGGCACTGGAGGGCGTGGCCGCTGAACACCTGGCCCAGCTTGGCCAGTCGCTGGAAGCGCCGATGACGCGCCTGATCGAGACCGCCTCGGAAACCCCGCGCGCCGCCGCCGAGGTGATCGCCCGCCTGCGCGAGGAGTTGTCCAACAACGTGGCGCGCGACAACCAGCTGCTGGAAGAGCGCGCGGACCTGCTGGTGCGCCTCGGCGAAGTGCTCGAGCGACTCGAGACCAACGCCGATGGCCAGCTTGCAGCGGTGCAGGCGGCGGTCTCCAGTTCCGCCCAGACCCTGGCCGAGCTGGGCGACAGCATCGGCGGCCGGGTCGACGGCAACGTGGAGCGCCTGGCCGGCCTCGCGGTGGATGTTGCCGGCAGCGCCGGGGAGGTGGCCAGCCTGGGCGAATCCTTCCGCGCGGCGGTCACCCAGTTCGGCGACGCCAACCAGTCGCTGATCGACGCCCTGCAGCGCATCGAGGATGCCATGGAGCGCTCTGGCGCGCGCAGCGATGAACAGCTCGGCTACTACGTGGCCCAGGCCCGCGAGATCATCGACCACAGCGTGCTCTCGCAGAAGGAGATCATCGAGGAACTGCGTCACCTTGGCGGCCAGCAGCAACTGTTCGAACCGGGTGCCAACGCGTGAGCGAGCTGCACGACAACAGCACCGAGGCGCCGGTCTGGGCGATCTTCGGCGACCTGATGGCGGCGCTGGTCGGCGTGTTCGTGCTGATCCTGGTCTGGGTCATCGGCTACCAGCTGGAGCTGGCCCGCGACCTGGCCGCGGAAACCGAGCAGCGCCAGGTGGAGCAGCAGCGCCGCGAACAGCTGGAGCGGGCGCTGGCCGAACCGCTGGCCTCGGGGCGCATCTCCCTGCGCGACGGCCGTATCGGCATCTCCGGCAATGTGCTGTTCGCACTGAATTCCGCGCAGTTGCAGGCCGAGGGCCGCGAGCTGCTCGGCTCGTTGATCGGCCCGCTGCAGGATTACCTGGCCGAACGCGATGAGCTGTTGATGGTCAGCGGCTTCACCGACGACCTGCCGATTCGTGAGGACAACCTGCACTTCGACGACAACTGGGAGCTCTCCGCCCAGCGCGCCCTGACCGTCACCCGTGCGCTGATCGATGCGGGCATGCCGGCATCGCTGGTGTTTGCCGCCGCCTTTGGCGAGCAGCAGCCGGTGGCGCCAAACAGCGACGAGGACAACCGCGCCCGCAACCGCCGGGTGGAGATGGCGCCGGTGCCCAGGCAGGGTGGCGATGGCTGAGGGGCCGGCGGGAACGCAAGCGCAGGACGTCGATCCGCTGGCGGCGCAACTGCCCGAGGGTGCGCAACCGTCCACGGCTTTGCAGCTACCCGCCGCGCTGCCGCAGGTCGCCGAACTGGCGCTCGACGAGGCGCTCCAGGCACTGCGCACGGTCGGTGCCGGGCGTTTCGATGCAGCCCGGTTCGCCTACCTCGAGGCGCTGGTCGCGCGGGCGCAGGCGGCGCAGGGCGAACTGGCGTCCTGGTTCGAGCAGCGCGCGCGCGAAGCCCTGGGCCGCTACACCGAACAGGCGGAACAGGCACGCGAGGACTGGGCGTCACGGGCGCGCGAACTGTTCGACGCCGTGCCCGCCCTGGCGCCGGCGATCAACGCCGCGCTGGCGGACTGGGACGGACGCGCCCTGGCCCGCCTCGAACACAGCTGCCGGCAGCAGCCCGCCCCAGGGCCGTTACTGGCACTGGTCACGCAGATCGAAGCGCTGCACGCGGATTCGCCACTGGACGAGGGCGGCAGCTCCCTGGAAGGGGACCTGCGCCAGCAGGAGAGGGCGGTGCTGGCGGAATTCGGCGCCGGCCTGGCCAGCCCCGAACTGCGCTCGGCGCGTTCCTACCGGCAGCGCATGCAGCGCAGCGGCGCCCAGCGCCTGCTGGCGCAGTCGGTAGCCGAGGCGCCGCAGGAGTCCGGTCCGCTCAATCCACAGAAGCTGGTCACCCGCGCGCTGGCCAGCATGCAGGAACTCTCCCCCCAGTGCAGCGCGCGCTACGTAACCTGGCTGAATACGCTGCTCTACCTGGAGCAGTTGGGCGACAACTGAAATAGCGCTTGAGATAGCGCTTGAGATAGCGCTTGGGATAGCGCTTGGGGATAGCGCCTGAAATAGCCACGACCGCCGAAGTCCGGCGGCGCGCTAATCACATGACAAACCCTGGCGATGCGCTGCCGCGCACCGGGACCGGGCCCTTTTTTTACTGCGCTATTTTTCCAGCAACAGCGGCAGCCGATCGACCCCCAGCACACCACCGGTGTGGTACTCGTACTGTTCCCCCGGCTGCATGGAGATGCGGCTGAAGCGCGACAGGAATTTCTCGATCACTACGCGCAGCTCGCGCTTGGCCAGGTGCACGCCGAGGCAGAAGTGCGGCCCGGTGCCGAAGCTCAGGCTGCGCGCGCCGCGGTTGATGTCGATGCGGTGCGGGTCCGGGTAGACCCGCGGGTCGCGGGCGGCGAGGTACAGCGGCAGCAGCACCGTGTCGTGCTCGCGGAAGGTCACGCCGTGGAACTCGAAGTCCTTGGTTACCCGGCGGTGCGGGGCGGGCACGCCGAAGGCGCGGGTGAACTCTTCCACCGCCTTGTTGATGTCCTGCGGGTTGCTGCGCAGGTGGTCCTGCAACGGCTGGTCGTTGGCCAGGTGGCGCATGATCCAGCCCAGGGTGCTGTACACGGTATCCAGGCCGGCGACATAGAGCAGGAAGCAGGTGCCGAGAATTTCCATGTCGTTCATCGGGCGCCCGTCGACCTGGCCGTTGATCAGGGTGTCCATGAACTCGGTGCGGTTCGGGTTCTCCCGCTCTTTAGTGACGAAACCGTACAGGTACTGGAAGATCAGGCCGGCGGCTTCCTGGGATTTTTCAAAATCCGCCTGGTCGCCGGAGCGCAGTAGCTGGCGCTCCCAGGCCAGGAACTGCGGCAGTTCCTCCTGCGGCAGGCCGACCAGCGAAAGGAAGATCGAGTTGGGAAACAACTCGCCGAATTCGCTGATGAATTCGCACTCGGGTTTCTTTGCCACCTCATCGACCAGGCGGTCGCAGGTCTGCTGCACCATGTCGACGTAGTTGTTCACGTGCTTTGGCGTGAACAGCGGGTTGAGCAGGTAGCGGTAGTGGTGGTGCTCGGGCGGGTCCACTTCCACCGGGATCATGCGCATGATGGCCTCGCCCAGCACTTCGCCGGAGCTGGTGTCGCGGGTGCTGGAAAAATGCTCCCAGTCGATGAAGGCATCGCGGATCAGGTCGTGCTGGGTGAGCACCCAGCCGGCCTTGCCCAGCGAGGCCTCGCCGGCCCAGATGATGCCCGGGCCCTCGTGCAGGCGCCCGCCGGCGATGAACGGGTCGTCCAGCTCCGAGGTGAAGGCGTTGAGACTGTGGTTCCAGACCAGTTCCGGCGGTACGTGGTCCGGGACCTTGCCGAAGGCTTTGACAGCAGTTTCCGACATTGCGGTGTTCCTCTTTTATCGTTGCCGGCTCCGGGCCGGCGGGTACGGTCGTTATTCCATGTAGGCGTCGATGACCGGCGCGACCACCAGTTGTTCGTAGATCTTCGCCACCTCGGCGGCGGGCATGCGCCGCGGCTGTTCCAGCCACCAGCCGAGAATTTCCAGGGTGCCGGCAGCGACGAGGCGCACCCCGACTTCTGCCGGTGAGGTGGCGTTGGCCGCGATGCGCGCCGCGGTCTGCTCGCGCAGCAGGCGCATGAATTCCTCGCGCAGCAGGTTGCTGGCGCCGCCGGTGAGCAGGGTGGACCACAGCGCGTCGTGGCTGGCGACGAACTCGCACAGGGCGAGGGAGGCGCGGGCGCTATCCGAGGCATCCAGGGTGGTGACGCACAGCTCGATCAGCTGCTGCAGTTCCTCGCTGATCACCGCGCGCACCAGCGCGTCGCGATCCTGGTAGTGACGGAAAAACGTGTTGTAGCCGATGCCCGCGGTGGCGGCGATCTCGCGGATGCTGATCTGCTCCAGCGGCTTGTCGCCGACCAGGTCCAGCAGCGCCTGGCGCAGGGCCTGGCGGGTGTGCAGGATGCGCGGGTCGGTGGCCGTCGCGTAGTGCGGTTGCAGCAGTTTCTTGCGCGCCATGTGCCAGTTCTCCTTCGCCGTCGCGACAGCCCGAAGCGCTGTGCGCCGGGTCAGCCCTTCGCCTGCTGGCGGGCGATTTCCGCGGCGAAGATCGGGTTTTCCAGGGTCATGTGCATGGCCGCCATGAGCTCGGCATCGGGCTCGCCCGCCGGCAGTGCCGCGAGAATCGCCGCGCCGCGCTGCTCCAGACCCGCGCGGTGCTCGTTATGGGTGAGGATGTACAGCAGGTCGCGCTCGATACCCTCGCGCACCAGTTCGCCGACCGCATCTGCGCTCATCATCCAGTCCGGCAGGTCCGCGGCGCTGGGGCCTGCCGCCGCGGTGTAGCCGGAGCCGGCATAGGCGGCGGGGCGGTTGCGGCCCGCGTTGGAAATATCCGAGCGCACCGGGCCGGGGCAGAGCACCGAGACCGCCACGCCCTGGGGCTCGAGTTCGCTGCGCAGGGCCTCGCTCATGCCGATCAGGCCGGCCTTGGTGGTGGTGTAGATACCGGCCCCGGCGTGCGGCAGCAGCCCGGAGGTCGAGGCGGTGTTGAGGATGTGCCCGCCCTCGCCGTGGCCGAGGATGCGCGGCAATACCGTGAGCAGGCCGTTCACCGGCCCGCGCAGGTTGACGTCGATCACCCAGTCCCAGTCGCTCGCAGAGGCCTGTGCGATAGGGCCGGAGACCACCACGCCGGCGTTGTTGGCGAGCAGGTGGATGGCGCCGAAGCGCGCCTCGACGGCATCGGCAAAAGCGGCGAAGCCCTCGCGGTCGGTGACGTCCAGCCGCGCCACCAGCAGGCGCTCCGGGTAGTCCGCCAGTTCATCGCGAGCGTTAATAAGCGCGGCTTCCTGGATATCGCCGATGGCGACGTTCATCCCCGCGCGCAGCAGGGCGCGGCTGATGCCGAGGCCGATGCCCGCGGCGCCGCCGGTGACGATGGCGGTCTTGCCTGCCAGATTTTGCATAGTGCGTGTCCTTGGTCGGCCCTGGCGCCAACCCTCAGTCGGGGGCGTCAGCAGCCGGCAGTGGCGCGGGCGCTTGCGGCTACCTGCGCGTTTTTATGGAGTAGTGTGCTCCATAATAAATCGAAGTGGCAGAATGTCAATCGCCGGGACACGAAGGACAGGGGGTGTGTGCGGATGGGCGCTGGTCAGTCGCTGCGCGCGCGGAGCGCGGCTAGCGAGTGACCGGCGGGGTAGCGCGCTGGAACAGGTAGTTCGCTGGCAGCCCGAGCCGTTCGCAGGCCTGCACCGCCGGTTGCGAGGCGAAGCTGGGGCGGTCGGCGATGGCGGCGGAGGCGCGTACCAGGCGGCGCTGCCAGGACTGCAGGCGGTAGTCGTCGTCGAGCCCGAGCAGTGAGCCGATCTGCGCCGGCAGCAGTGCCACCGCCGCGCGCAGGTAGAGTCCGCCCAGCGGGCGCAGCGGTAGGGGCAGGCCGCCGGCGCTGCCTATGATCTCCAGGAATTCGCGCACGATGGGGTGGGCTTCCAGTTGCGGCAGCATGTGCTGGAACAGCGCCTGCTGCTCCGCCTCGCTGCCCGGCGCAGCGGGGGCACCGTAGAGCCGCGCGGCGGGCTGTGCCTCGCGATAGAGGCGGTCGCGGTCCGTCGTGGACACCGGCGCAACGTACTGGTGGTAGGCCTGCAGGAAACCGAACGAGGCGGTGGCCTGCACCCAGTTCATCAGCTCCGGGTCGAGCGCCTCGTAGGCCTGCCCGCCGGGCGTCTCGCCGCTGACACGGGCATGCATGCGCGTGACCCCCGCTATCATTTGTTCGGCCACGCTATGCGCAGCGTACACCGTGACCATGGCGGCCAGCCCGGTGCGCTTGAGCCGCGGCAGCGGGTCCTCGCGAAATGTGGTGTGGTCCCACACGCCGCTGCGCACCCGCGGTTCCGCGAACTCCAGGAGTACCGCGGTAATGCCGCCGATGTACATGGCTACCGGGTTCTTGAATA
The DNA here is from genome assembly GCF_004745945.1 of Mangrovimicrobium sediminis. Taxonomy (GTDB): domain Bacteria; phylum Pseudomonadota; class Gammaproteobacteria; order Pseudomonadales; family Halieaceae; genus Mangrovimicrobium; species Mangrovimicrobium sediminis. Next base: position 116,451 of record NZ_SRLE01000007.1, read on the forward strand.
CACGCCAGGACACCGAGTCCGGCGCCAGCAGCGCCGGTTCGCCGCGCGGTTGGCCAAAATCGACATGGGACATGCGGGTATCCTCCTGCGCGGCGCGTGATGAACCGATGGCGGCGCGCGTCAAAACCGGTAAGTGAGTGTCGCGCCATAGGTGCGCGACTTGCCGGGAAAACGAATGACGGTATTGGCGCCCTGGGTCACGGTCAGCCAGTAGTACTCGTCGGTCAGGTTCTCCGCCCATAGCGAGACGTCCCAGTTACCCGTCAGCGCGCCCAGCCCGATGCTCGCATTGACCACGTTGTAGGCGTCGATGGTGTACTCGTCGTCACCTTCGAGATTGGCGTAGGAGTCCGACTGGTAGCGCGCGTTGAGACTGGCGTTGAAGCCGAGCCCGGCGGAGATGGCGCGCTGGTAGAGGAAGGTCAGCGAGGCGGTGAGGTCCGGGCTGTAGAGGAATTCGGCGCCGTCGTAGTCGGTGACCTCGCCGGCATTGTTGATGCCGGTGTAGTCCTGGATCTCGGTTTGCAGCCAGGTGGCGGCGGCGAAGGCGGTGAGTCCCTCGGTGACCAGCCAGGTCAGTTCGGTATCCAGGCCGTAGGCCTCGGAGTCAGGGATATTGTCCAGGCGCGGCAGCGCGGTGTAGATGGGGTCGGCAAAGTACACGTTCAGCTGCTTGTCCGTGTAGTCGTAGAAGAACGCGCTGGCGTTGGCCTGCAGGCGGCCGTCGAACAGGGTCGCTTTTACGCCGGTCTCATAGGCGAGCAACTCCTCCTGGGTGACCGGCGCGTTCTGCTCGGCGAGGTTGGCCGGGTTGACCGGTGTCTCGCCGGACTTGGCGCCCTGGGTGACCGACGCGTAGAGCAGGGTGTCCTCGCCGGGCCACCAGTTCAGCGCGAGGCGCCAGGCCACGTTGTCCTCGTTGAGTTCGGACTCGACAATGCCGAAGCTGCCGGTGTCCGGATGGAAAGTATTGCACTCGCCCGCGCTGATTTCCTCGGGCATGACACCGTAGGCGGTGAAATACAGGTAGCGGTTGGTCACGTTCACGTTGGGCAGCATGCTGCCGTTGAAGTCGCGCGAGCAGCCGGCGTAGTCCTGCTCGTCCTCGGTGTAGCGGATGCCGGTGGTCAGGTTGAGCTTGTCGGTAAGCTTCCAGTCGGCATTGGCGAACACACTCCAGGAGCGCGCGTCGATATCCGCGCGGTCGATATAGGTGCGGAACGCCTGGCTGGCATCCTCGGCGGTGTAGCCGCCGGTGTTGAACGGCGTACCGAGCAGTTGCAGGGTATAGGTGCGCACCAGTGCGACGTTGGCGTTCTCACCGAGCAGTGTGCGGTTGGAGTCCAGCAACTCGTCCTCGGCATAGTAGACGCCGACCAGCCAGTTGGCCGGGCCGGTCTCGCCCTCCAGGCGCAGTTCCTGGGAGAAACTCTCGATCTCGCCCTCGAGGTCCTCGATCAGTAGTTCATAGGGCGCGCCGCTGAAGTCGGTGAGCCCGTCGCGCTGCAGGTCGTGGTAGCCGGTAAGCGACACCAGGCGCATCTCGCCGGGCAGGTCGGCGCTCACATGCAGGGCCAGCGCATTGAGTTCGCTGTCCTGGGCCAGGTCGCCGGGCAGGCCGGCGCCGATGCCGATGTCCTGGCTGCGCGTGGCGCGCGGTGCCCAGTCGGCCTCGTCGGCGCTGTTCGGCTGGTTCGCCGCCACGTAATCGATCAGGCCCGGTGCGTTGAACGGGCTGCCCAGCGTGGACGGGGTAAAGCCGATCGCCTGTGCGGCGAGCATGTCTGACTGGTTGCGCCACCAGTTGTAGGAAAAGTCGATGTGCAGGCTGTCGCTCGGGTCCCAGGCCAGCGACAGGCGCGCACCCTGGCGATCCACCTCGCCCAGCCGCTCGCCGCGGCTGTTCGACTTCTGCCAGCCCTCGCCGCTGTTTTCGCTGCGCACCGCGAGGCGCGCACCGAAGCGGTCGCCGAGCGGGCCGCTGACCACGCCTTCCAGGTTGATCGAGTCGTAATTGCCGACTTCACCGCGCAGCATGGCCTCGAATTCCTGGGTTGGCTTGTTGGTCACCAGGTTGATCAGGCCGGCGGTGGTGTTGCGGCCGAACAGGGTCCCCTGCGGGCCCTTGAGTACCTCGACGCGCTGCAGGTCGTATACCGGCCCCGAGTTCAGCACAGGGTAGGGGTAGGCCACTTCGTCGACGTAGGTACCCACGCTGGATTTCGCCGAGATATTGATCGTGTTGAATCCGATGCCGCGCAGGGTGTAGGTGGGCACGCCCTGGTAGCTCTGCGCCACGGTAAAGGCGGGCACCAGCCGTGTGAGGTCTTCCACGTCGGTGACGCGCAACTGCTCAAGGCTTTCGCCGGCGTAGGACTGGATGTCCATGCCGACGTCGTTGGCGGACTGCTCCTTGCGCTGGGCGGTGACGATGACTTCCTCGAGGGCCAGGGAAGTGCCGGATTGCCGGGCCTCGACGGTCGGTGCCAGGAACGCGGTGCTGCAGGCCAGGGTGCAGGCCAGGGAGAGTGAGGAACGCGATGTAGTGTGCATGATTTTATCCTTATGTATTTCGCGAATTGTTGGGTACCGAACTACGGGGTTTCCTTACCGCCGGCGGACCTCTCCGGGGGCGATTTGCTGTGAGATGTGTAGTGATCAGTGCAGTGAATGACGCCGTCGCGTGCCAGCGCGTGAATATCGGCGTCGACCAGGCCCAGGCCGTGCAGGATGTCCCGGGTGTCCGCGCCGGGTAGCCGCTGGCCGTGGGCGACCTGCGATGCGGTGCGGCTGAAGCGAGGTGCGGGGGCCGGCTGTGGGAAACCGTCCACCTCCAGGTAGGCGTTGCGAGCGCGGTTGTGCGGGTGTGCCGGGGCCTCCAGTGCGCTCAGCACCGGGGAGAAGCAGGCGTCGCTGCCCTCCAGCAATTCGCACCACTGTGCGCGTGTCTTGCGCAGGAAAACCGCGGCGAGTTCCTCGCGCAGGCGCGACCACTGCGTCGCGTCCATCTGCTCCTCGGCGCGGAAACGTGCGGGGTCGAGTCCGGCGAGTTCCAGCAGTTGCGCATAGAACTGCGGTTCTATCGCACCCAACGCGATGTACTCGCCGTCGGCGGTCGCGTAGGTATCGTAAAAGAAGGCGCCGCCGTCCAGGGTGTTGACGCCGCGCCGGGACAGGTCCCAGAAGCCGGCGGCGTGAAAGCTGTGGCACATCCACATCAGGTTGGCGGCGCCGTCCACCATCGCCGCATCGACCACCTGGCCGCGGCCGGAGGCGCGCGCTTCCAGCAGCGCCGCCAGTACGCCGGTGACCAGGAACAGGCTGCCGCCACCGAAGTCGCCCACCAGGTTGAGTGGCACCACCGGTTTGCCGTCCGCGGGACCCACCGCGTGCAGCGCGCCGCTCAGCGCGATGTAGTTGATATCGTGTCCCGCGCTGTGCGCCAGCGGACCCTCCTGGCCCCAGCCGGTCATGCGGCCGTAGACCAGCGCCGGGTTCATTGCGGCGCAGTCGGCGGGGCCAATGCCGAGTTTTTCCGCGACGCCGGGACGAAAGCCCTCCAGCAGCACATCCGCCGTCGCCACCAGTTCCAGCAGCAGGTCACGGCCCTGCGGCGTTTTCAGGTCGACGACCATGGACTTCTTGCCGCGCCGGCTCATGTCGCGCGCGTACAGCGGGTCGCGGCGGTGGCTGCGGTCCACGCAGATGACGTCGGCGCCCATGTCGGCGAGCAGCATGCCGGCCATGGGGCAGGGGCCGATACCTGCCAGTTCGATCACGCGGTAACCGCTGAGCGCGCCCATGGTCGGCTATCTCACTGCGCCGGCGATGAGCATGCCGCTGTCTCTGGAATCAGGCGAAGAGAGCATCGTTGGCGACCTTTTCCTCGAGAATGGCGGGTGCAGTGAAGCGCTCCCCGTAGCTGGCCGCGAGTTCCCGCGCGCGGGCCAGGAAGGCGCGCGGGCCGCGCTCGCCGGCGTGCTCCCAGGTGTTGACCACCTGGATGAAACCGCCGGACCAAGCTGGCGCGCCGATACCCAGGAGCGAACCGACGTTGCCGTCCGCCACCGAGCGCAATACGTTCTCCTCCAGGCAGCGCAGGCTCTCGATGGCCTGGCGGAACAGGATGCGGTCCTTGATGTCCTGCCTGGGGACGTTGACCTCCGAGCGGTAGAACAACGTGTAGAGCTGTGGCCAGATCGTCTTGCCACCGTCTGCGCTGTACTCGTAGAAGCCGCCGCCGTGGTGGCGGCCGCCGCGGCCGTACTCCTCGACCATCAACTGTGCGAGGTCCGCGTTGAAGCTGTTGTCGCTCTTGCTGCCGTACACGCCCAGTTCGCGGTGGGTCTCGGCGACCTTGCGCGTGAGTTCCTGGCTGACCTCGTCCTGTATCGTGAGCGGTCCCACCGGCATGCCCACCTGCCTGCCCATGGCGTCGATCAGCAGCGGGTCCAGCCCCTCGCGCAGCAGCCGCGCGCCCTCGTCCATGTAGGTGGCGAAGACGCGTGAAGTGAAGAAGCCCAGCGAGTCGTTGACCACGATCGGCGTCTTGCGGATCTGCCGCGCGAAGTCGAAGGCCCTGGCCAGGGTTTCGTCGCTGGTCTGTGCGCCGCAGATAATCTCGATCAGTGGCATTTTGTCGACCGGCGAGAAGAAGTGGATGCCGATGAAGTTTTCCGGCGCGGCGCTGGCCTCGGCCAGCCGGGTGATCGGCAGGGTAGAGGTGTTCGAGGCGAACACGCCACCCGCGGCGAGGTGCGGCTCGGCCTCCTGCGAGACGCTCTTCTTCAGCGCCATGTTCTCGAACACCGCCTCGATGATCAGGTCGCAGCCGGCGAGGTCGGCGTAGTCCGCGGTGGCGGTGATACGCGCGAGCAGCTCCGCCTTGTCCTGTTCGGTTTTCCGCCCGCGCGCGATCTGTTTGTCGAGCAGGGTGGCGCTGTAGGCCTTGCCTTTCTCCGCCGCCTCACGGGTGACGTCCTTGAGCACCACGTCGATGCCCGCCGCCGCGGCGCTGTAGGCGATGCCCTGGCCCATCATGCCGGCGCCGAGGATACCGAGCTTTTTTACCTGTGTACGTGGCGGTGCGGTGGGACGGCTGGCGCCGCTGTTGATCTGGTTCATCTGGAAAAAGCCGGTACTGATAATGTTTTTGGCTTCGGGCGTGGTGATCAGCCAGGCCAGCTCCCGCGACTCGACGCGCAGCGCAGTATCGAAGTCCACGATCAGCGCCTCCGCGGCCACCGAGAGAATGCGTTCTGGCGCCGGCAGCAGGCCGCGGGTTTTCCTGAAGGTCATCGCCGGCGCAGCCTGCAGGATTTGCGCGACCGCCGGGTTGCGCAGGTCGCCGCCCGGGATGCGGTGGCCGTCGCTGTCCCAGGGTTGCGCGCTAGCATCCGGGTTGGCGGCGATCCACGCCTTCGCCGCGGGCACCAGCCCAGCGGCGTCCGCCACCAGTGCGTCGACGTAGCCGCAGGCCAGCGCCTGGGCCGGTTTCAATCGCTGGCCCTCGAGCAGCAGGGGGAGGGCGCGTTCCACTCCCAACAGATGAATGGAGCGCACCACGCCGCCGCCCCCCGGCAACAGGCCGAGGGTGACTTCGGGCAGGCCAATCTGCGCCGTCGGCGCATCCAGCAGCAGGCGGCGGTTGCAGGCCAGGCAGATCTCCAGGCCGCCGCCGAGGGCTGCGCCGTTGATCGCCGCGACCACAGGTACCGGCAGTTTTTCCAGGCGCCGCAGCGGGGCCTTCACGCCGTCCTCGATCAGGTGGAACTGGGCTTCCTCCTCGCCCTTCGGCGCGGCGAGGATATCCTTCAGGTCGCCGCCGGCGAAGAACGTGTCCTTGGCCGAGGTGATCACGACGCCGGCAAGGCCGGGTTCGTTCTCCAGGCGGTCCAGGGTCGCCACCATCGCCGCGCGGAACTGTGCGTTCATGGCGTTCACCGGCCCGTCCATGTCCATGGTGATGGTGACGATCCCCGCCGGGTCGCGCTCGTAGGTAAAGCCGTGGAGAGATTCGCTCATGCCGCCGTGTTCCCTTGTTTTTTCGGTGTCCGTTCGCTCGTGCCCGTTCGCTCGTGTGCGTCGCCTACTCGCGCTCGATAATCGTTGCGATACCCTGGCCGCCGCCCACACACAGGGCGACCAGGCCGCGCTTCAGGTCCCTGCGTTCGAGTTCGTCCAGCAGCGTGCCCACCAGCATGCCGCCGGTAGCCCCCAGCGGGTGGCCCATGGCGATTGCGCCGCCGTTGACATTGGTGATGTCGTGGGAAATATCGAGGTCGCGCATGAAACGCAGCGCCACCGAGGCGAAGGCCTCGTTGATCTCCCACAGGTCGATGTCTGCGACTTCCAGGCCGGCGCGGCGCAGTGCCTTGCGTGCGGCGGGGGCCGGCCCCAGCAACATGATCGTCGGGTCGCTGGCGAGCACCGCGGTGGCGACGATGCGCGCGCGCGGCTGCAGGCCGAGGTCGCGTCCTGCCGCTTGATTGCCGATCAGCACCGCGCTGGCGCCGTCGACGATGCCCGAGGAATTGCCCGGCGTGTGCACGTGGTCGATCGCCGCCAGCCGCGGGTATTTCGACAGCACCACGTCGTCGAAACCCAGCGCGCCCAGTGCGGCAAAGGAGGGCTTCAGATTGCCCAGCGCTTCGAGGCTGGTATCTGGCTTGATGAATTCGTCACGGGCGAGGACCGTCATGTTATTGCGATCGACCACCGGCACCACCGAGCGGTCGAACCAGCCGCTGTCGCGGGCGTGGGCGGCGCGTTGCTGCGACGCCAGAGCGAAGGTGTCGACGTCCTCGCGTGTCCAGCCGCCCAGCGTGGCGATGGTGTCGGCGCCGATGCCCTGGGGGGCGACGCGGTCGTGGAAGCTCATCTCAGGGTCGTTGATCCAGGCACCGCCGGCGGTGCCCATCGGCACCCGCGACATGGACTCGATGCCGCCGGCCACCACCAGGTCCTCCCAGCCGGAGGCGATTTTCTGCGCGGCGATGTTGACCGCTTCCAGCCCCGAGGCGCAGAAACGGTCCAGCTGCACGCCGGCGACGCTCTGGTCCCAGTCGGCGAACTGCACCACGGTCTTGGCCACGTCGCCGCCCTGTTCGCCGACCGGCGAGACGCAGCCGAGGACGACATCGTCCACGCGGCTGGTGTCCAGCTGGTGGCGCTGTTGCAGTGCGCGCAGCAGGCCCGCGGCGAGGGCCACGGGCTTCACTTCGTACAGCGAGCCGCCGGGCTTTCCCTTGCCGCGCGGTGTTCTCAAGGCGTCGTAGATGTAGGCGTTCTCTGGCATTCCCTGCATTCCTGGCTGGATGGTTGGCGTTCCGCTTTGCGAGTTCTCAGGACTCCGGAATCTGCAGCATCGCCTGCAGGCTCAACTTGCAGCTCTCGAGCAGTTCCGGCAGCGCGACCCGCGCCGGACTCACCAGCCACTGGTAGATGGCGCCGAAGATCAGCGCGCAGTACTGCTCGGCAAAGCGCTCGCGCGAGACCTGGGGGTGCGCTTCCTTGCGCGCTACTGCCTCCTCGGCCCATGCGATCGCCTGCTTGCGCTGGCTGACATGGATCTTCTCCAACTGCTGGGTCATCTCGGAGTGGTGGTCGATGCTGTAGTAGTAGAGGTTGAACATGGCGCGCAGCTCGTCCGGCCGCGCCTCGACGTAGTTCTTCAATGCGGTGACCGCGAGCAGCACGGTTTCCAGCCCTTTGGAATCGCCGATGGTGAGATCCAGTTCCTCGCACCAGGAGTGGTGCAGGTGGGCGATCAGCGCGGAGAAGAACACGTCCTTGGTGCCGTAGCGGTAGGCGGCCAGTCCGCGGCTGTAGCCGGCGCTGATGCCGATGTCCGTCAGGGTGGTCTTCTCCGGACCGCGCTCGACGATCAACTGGGTCGCAGCTTCGAACATCTGCCGGTCGGATTCCGCGGAGCGTTCGGCCTGGGTGCGTCGCTTGTTTTCGGTCGCCATTGGCTGCCTTCCTGTCACTCGATGGGCGCAGTCTAACAATACATGCTTGTAACAAACAAGTATTTTGTTTAGGATGCCCGTCAAGCTGATCGAGGAAGAGCAACATGCGGCGCAGGTGGCTGACGGAAGAACACGAAATGTTCCGTGATTCGGTGCGCCGTTTCCTGCAGGACGAGGCCGAGCCGCATATGGATGAGTGGCGGCGGCAGGGCGTGGTGGACCGGGCGGTGTTTCGCAAGGCCGGCGCACTGGGCTTCCTGTTCATGTGGGCCGAGTCCGAGTTCGGCGGGCTGGGCCTCGACGATTTCCGCTACGACCAGGTGCTGATCGAGGAACTGTACCGGGCCGGCTGTGGCGATATTTTCATTCCGGCGCACAATCGCCTGGTGGGGCGCTACCTGGGGCGCCTGGCCAGCACGGAGCAGAAACAGCGTTTCTACCCGGGCTGTATCTCCGGCGATACCATCCTCGGCATCGCCATGACCGAGCCGGATACCGGCTCCGACCTGGCGGCGATGAAAACCCGCGCCGTCGACTGCGGCGATCACTGGCGCCTGAGCGGCGCCAAGACCTATATCTCCAACGGCATCATCGGCGACCTGTTCGTGGTCGCGGCTAAGACCGGCGAGGTCGGCGACCGCCAGACCGGGCTGTTCCTGGTCGAGCGCGACATGCCCGGCTTCAGCCGCGGCCGCAACCTGGAGAAACTGGGCATGAAAGCCCAGGACACCGCCGAACTGTTCTTCGACGAAGTGCGGATACCGAAGAACAATGAACTGGGCGATCCCAGTCGCGGGTTCTACTACTTGATGGAAAACCTCGCGGAGGAGCGCCTGCAGAGTGCGACCTGCTCGCTGGCCAACGCCAGGGCAGCGCTGGACGAGACCCTGGCGTTCACCCGCGAGCGCCTGGTTTTCGGCGAGCCGGTGGCGAGTTTCCAGAATACGCGCTTCCAGTTCGCCAGCATGGCCACGGACATGGAGGCGGCGCAGGTGTTCCTCGACCGCTGTGTCGAGGAACTCAATGCGGGCGAACTCGCCGCGGAGGACGCTGCGAAGGTCAAGCTGTTCTGCTCGGAGCTGGAAGGGCGCGTGGTTGACCAGTGCCTGCAGTTCCACGGCGGCGCCGGCTACATGGACGAGTACATGATATCCAGGCGTTATGCGGACGCGCGCATCTCACGCATCTACGCGGGCACCAGCGAGATCATGCGCGAGATCATCGCGCGCAAGATGGGCCTGGATTTTCGCGGTAAACACTGAGCTGCAGGGGCGGCGGAGGCAGGATTGAAAACACGTATTACTACGATGCTGGGCATCGAGTACCCGATCATCCAGGGCGGCATGATGTGGGTGGGGCTGGCGGAACTGGCCTCGGCGGTGTCCAACGCGGGCGGGCTCGGTATTCTCACCGCGCTGACCCAGCCGGACCCGGAATCGCTGTACCGGGAGATCCTGCGCTGTCGCGAGATGACCGACAAACCTTTCGGCGTCAATCTCACGTTGTTGCCGACCATCAAACCGGTGCCCTATGCGGAGTACGCGCAGGCGGCGGTGGATGCGGGCGTGCGTGTCATCGAAACCGCCGGTCGCAGCCCTGAGGAGTACATGCCACTGTTCAAGGCGAACGGCGTGCACGTCATCCACAAGTGCACCTCCGTGCGCCACGCCCTGAAAGCCCAGGCCATCGGCTGCGACGCGGTCAGCGTCGACGGATTCGAGTGCGCCGGCCACCCCGGCGAGGACGATGTCACCAACCTGGTATTGCTGCCGGCCGCGGCGGCACAGCTGGAGGTGCCCATGGTGGCCTCCGGCGGTATCGGCACCGGGCGGCAGATGGCGGCGGCCATGCTACTCGGCGCGGAGGCGGTGAACATGGGTACGCGCTTTGTCGCCACAATCGAGGCGCCGGTGCACGAGAACCTGAAGCGGGCGATGGTTGCGGCGGACGAGCGGCAGACGGCGCTGATCTTCCGCACCCTGCGCAACACCGCGCGGGTGTTCCGCAACAGCGTGGCGGAGCAAGTGCTGGCCATCGAGAGCCGCGACGGCGCGACGGATTTCGCGGAGATCCAGCCGCTGGTGGCTGGCGTGCGCGGCCGCGAGCAGGTACTCGAGGGCGGCGATATCGACGGCGGTATCTGGACCGCGGGCCAGGTGATCGGGCTGATCGAGGATATCCCGAGCTGTGCCGAGCTGCTCGCGCGCATGATGGCCGAGGCGCGGGCGGAACTGGACCGCGTCAACGCGCAGTTCGGTCTATCCTCAGCGCAATAACAACAACCGAAGGAGTCGATAAACATGTTGCCTAGAACCCTGTACGGGCCGGAGCACGAGGAATTCAGGCGCACGGTGCGGCGCTTCATGGAGCAGGAGGTGGTGCCCTATCACCAGGCCTGGGAGGAGCAGCAGCACGTCGACCGCGAGCTGTGGCGCAAGGCCGGCGAGCTCGGCCTGCTGTGTCTCACCATCCCGGAGGAATACGGCGGGCTGGGCGTGGACCGCTCGTTCAGTGCCGTATTGATGGAGGAACAGAGCTACTGCGGCGCCACCGGCCCCGGCTTCGGCGTGCACTCGGACATTGTCGCCAACTACATCTGCAACTTCGGGCGCGAGGCGCAAAAGCTGGAATGGCTGCCGAAGATGGCCAGCGGCGAGGCGATCGGTTCCATTGCCATGACCGAGCCCGGTACCGGTTCCGACCTGCAGTCGATCCGGACCTCGGCGGTGAAGGACGGTGACGACTATGTCATCAACGGCTCCAAGATATTCATCACCAACGGCTACCTCTCCGACATCGCTGTGGTGGTCTGCCGCACCGGCGACAGCGGCTCGGGGTCCAAGGATCTCTCGCTGATCCTGGTCGAGGCAGAGCGCGCGGGGTTCACCAAGGCCAAACCCCTGCACAAGGTCGGTATGCGCGCCCAGGATACCTGCGAGCTGTTCTTCGACGAGGTGCGCGTGCCGCAATCCAACCTGCTCGGTGAGGTGGAGGGACGCGGTTTCGTGCAACTGATGCAGGAGCTGGCCTGGGAGCGGCTGATCATCGCCATCCTTTCGGTGGCCTCCGCCGAGGCGGCGCTGGCGGTGACCCTGGACTACACCCGCGAGCGCAAGGTGTTCGGTCAGCCGGTGGCGGATTTCCAGAACAGCCGCTTTACGCTGGCGCAGATGAAAACCGAGATCGCGATGGGCCGGGTGTTTGTCGACCGCTGCCTGGAACTGGTGCTGGACAACCAGCTCAGCCAGGAGGCCGCTGCCGCGGCCAAGCTGTGGACCTCCGAGATGCTGTGCCGGGTGGTCGACGAGGGCGTGCAACTGCACGGCGGCTACGGCTACATGCTCGAGTACCCTATCGCACGCGCCTGGGTCGACTCGCGCGCCGGACGCATCTATGGCGGTACCAACGAGATCATGAAGGAACTGATCGCGCGCAGCCTGTAAACAACCGGCCACGCGCCTGGCAATAATAAATCGAGGCAACACAAGGGTGAGTGACGCCATGGAATTTCCCACCCCACTTCACGCGCTGGCGCACTGGGCGCAGGTGCAGGGCGATGCGCCCTTCCTGACCCAGCCGCTATCGGACGGGAGCGAACTGGTACTGAGCTGGCTACAGGTCGAGGAGCAGGCGCGGCGCGCCGCCGCCTACCTGGTGTCGCTGGATCTGCCCCCGCGCAGCAACATCGTGCTTACCGGCAAGAACACGGCGCACTGGATCGTCGCGGACCTCGCCATCTGGATGGCCGGGCACGTCAGCGTGCCGGTGTACCCGACCCTGGGCGCAGAGGCCACCGCGTACATACTCGATCACTGCGCTGCGCGCCTGGTCGTCATCGGCCGACTGGACGGGCAGGGCGATAGCTGGGAGCAGGTGCGCGAGGTCCTGCCGCCGGCGCTGCCGCGCCTGTGTCTGCCCGAGGCGCCGGACACGCACGGCGAGCGCTGGGAGGCCATACAGGCGCGCTGTACCCCGCTAGAGCACATCGACCTGCGCGACCCGGAGGCGCTGGCCACGATCATTTACACCTCGGGTACCACCGGCAAGCCCAAGGGCGTGATGCACTGTTTCCGTTCGCTGATGGCGCCCTGTCGCTGCTCCGAGGACCTGTGGCGCCCTGCGCCGGAGGACCGCATGCTGTCCTACCTGCCGCTGGCGCACATCGGCGAGCGCGCAGCGGTGGAGATTCCCGCACTGGTGTTCGGCTTCCAGCTGTTCTTCAATCGCTCGCTGGACACCTTCGCCCAGGATCTCAAGCGGGCGCGCCCGACCCGGTTCTTCACCGTGCCGCGCCTTTGGACCAAGTTCTACCAGGCAGTCAACGCGAAGCTGCCGCCGCTACAGCAGCGCATCCTGTTCGCGCTGCCGATGGTCGGTAAGCGGGTCAAGCGGCGCATCCTCGCCGAACTCGGGCTGGACGCGACGCGCGTGGCCCTGGCCGGCGCGGCGCCGATGCCGGCGGACCTGCTCGCCTGGTACCGGCGGCTGGGGCTGGAGATCCTCGACGTGTTCGGCATGACGGAAAACGCCGCGACCTCCCACGCCTCGCGACCGGGACAGGTGCGCCTGGGCTATGTCGGGATACCGCTGCCCGGGGTGGAGTGTCGCATCGACGCCAGCGGCGAGGTCCTGGTCAGGAGCCCGGGGCAGATGCTCGGCTACTACCGCATGGAGGAGGAGACTCAACGCCTGCTGACCGAAGACGGGTTTTTCCACACCGGCGATCGCGGCGAGGTGAGCGGGGACGGTTTCCTGCGTATCACCGGCCGGGTGAAGGAATTGTTCAAAACCAGCAAGGGCAAGTACGTGGCGCCGGTGCCTATCGAGAACCTGCTCGCCGCGCACCCGGCTATCGAGGTGTCCTGCGTCACCGGACCGGGACAGCCCCAGCCCTTCGCGCTGGCCGTGCTGTCACCGGGGACCGACAACCCGGACCAGCGCGCGCGCCTGGAGAGCGAACTGGATGAACTGTTGCAGCAGGTCAATCGCCAGTTGGAGGAGCACGAGCGGCTCGATTACATCGTGCTGGTAAAAGACCCCTGGACCATCGAGAGCGGCGCGCTGACGCCCACATTGAAGCTGCGCCGCGAGGTGATCGAGCAGCGCTGCCTGCCCCTCGCCGAAGGCTGGCGAGGTTCCAGGCGCAGGGTTATCTGGGAGTAGGCCTCGCGCCGCGGGAGTTTACCGGGCCAGGGCCAGGGTCAGGTTCAAGGCGTCCGCTGCTGGTGTCGCGCGTATCGCGGCTGGCACCTACGCATTTCGCGTTCGCACCTTCCGCAGCAGTCGCCGCACGAGTGAGTCCGCCGTCCCGGCCTCCTGCGTGTCCCCGAGCAATTGCGCCAGTTCCGCCAGGCCGTCGTGTGACGGCCAGCGACGCTGCAGGATGGCGAACTGCTCGCGCGCTTCGTCCAGGCGCTTTTCTTCCGCCAGCGTCCTGACCGCCAGGCGCAGCGGCTGCGGATCGTCGGGAAACGCCTCGCGGTAGGCGTCCAGCGCGCGCAGGGTGGCGTCGGCATCCAGGCGGTAGTCGGCGAGGCTGCGCGCCGCCCACAGCCACACCTGCGGCCGGTCTTCGAAACGTGTTTGCGCAGCTGCGCGGCTCGCCGGGTCATCCTCGGCAAAGGCGCGGATAAACAGCCGCGCGTCCTCCAGTTCGGCCAGCTGCCGTGAATTGACCGGCAGGGACATGGGCTCGCCGTCGATGGCGACGTTGGGTGCCTCGTTGGCCGGCGTGGCGAACAGGCCCGCGCGCTGCAGGGTGGACTCGAGGCTATCGCCGGTACCGTGCAGGTAGAACAGAGGCAGCATGCGCTTGAACAGCACCGCGCTGTCGCGCAACTCGTCGGCCAGCCCCGGTCGCGCCAGCTGCGCCATCCACGGCGTGATATTGGCGGTGCGGTACTGGGTGGATATGCCGCGGCGCTGCGGGGTGCGGCTGGAAAAACGCAGCACCGAGATGCCGGAAGTTGCCGCCACGCGCAGTTCGGGGTCGTTAAAGAACTTCGCCCACATGTACATGTCCGAGGCGCCGGCCTCCCAGGGCGCGCAGGTCCAGCCCACCGGCAGTCGCAGGTAGGCGCTCTTGCGGTAGGCGGTGTTGGTGAGCCCGGGGTTGATGCCCTTGATGCGATTCGCAGCCATCGCCGCGCGCAGGGTTGGCGTGCCGAAATTGCGCGGGTTCCAGATGTTTTCCCGGTCCAGCAGTTCCAGCGGGGCGCGGCCGGTCCAGTCCGCGTCGGCCAGTTGCGCGCGCAGCCCGGCGAGGTGGTCCGGCAGGTAGAGGTCGTCGTCGCCGAGGTGGCAGACGAATTCGGCGTCCGAGGCGCGGATGATGGCGTCGCGGTGTTCCTCGCCGTAGCGCTGCGACTTGGGAAAGCTGTACATGCGGATGCGCGGGTCCAGGCGCGTGAACGCCTCGACGAGGGCGTGGGTCGCGGGCGGGGCGCCGTCCAGTACTACCGCCAGTTCCCAGTCCTGGACGCTCTGCGCTAGCAGGCTGCCGATGGCCGCGTACAGGGTATCGCCGTGGTCGAAGGTCGGGCAGATCACCAGGATGTTGGCCATGTCAGGGTTCCTCACCGCGCGCCAGTCGGCGCAGGCTGTCGATGGCGGCGACCACCGCCAGTCCCTCGCTAGCCGGCGTCTTGGGCGGCGGGCCGCCGCGCAGGTGATCCGCGAAACTGCGCAGCTGGCGCAGCAGCGGAAACTCCTGCGCTATTGCCACTTGCTCGACTGTGCCCGGCTGCGCCGCGTCGCCATGGTGGATATCCAGGTGTTCGGCATAGGCGTCGGCCAGTACCGCCACGGCGTCGTCGAACACGACCTGCACGGATCGCTCCTCGTGCGGCCAGTTGCAGGCCAGGTGCAGGTGCGCACTGGGGCCGTTCGCGCCCGCCAGCAGTGCCACCATGGATACGGGCCTGCCGCGTGCATTGCAGTGCATCACTGCGCTGCGCGGCGGGGGCAGCGCGCCGGCGATGGCCTGGACGATGGACAGGTCGTGGGGCGCAAGGTCCCACACCGCGTCCTTGTCCGGGTCGTCCAGGGACCACTGCAGGCGGCGGGTGTGAATCTCGCGCACGGCGCCGTAGCGTTGCTCTTTTGCCAGCGTTTCCAGCGCTTCGATCCCGGGGTGGTAGCGCCACTTGTGCATAACGAACAGGCGCTGGCCCGCGCGCTGGACGATGTCATGTGCCGCGGCGGCGTCATTCGACAGCGGTTTTTCGCAAAACACCGGCTTCGCGTGCACGAGCAGGGCGTCGATATGGGCCAGGTGCATTTGCATGGGAGAGGCGACGACGAAGCCATCGAGGGCGTCGTCGACCCAGTCGCCGACGTCGCTCACATTGCGGGTTGCGCCCAGTTGCGCCGCCGCTTGCCGCGCCGCCGGGTCCGGATCGGCTACCTCGACCTGGCAGCCCAGGCTGAGCAGGTCGCGCAGGATGTGCCTGCCCCAGCGGCCGCAACCGACCAGGCCGATACGCGGTTTGTCGGTCATCGTGGCGCGTTGGCGTTCCAGGCGGCGGCCAGTTCAGCGAGCGAGCCTGCCGCCGCGTCGCGCGCCGACAGGGCCGGGGTTTCGATGTGCGGCCAGTCCAGCGCCAGGGCGGGGTCGTCCCAGCGACAGCACAGGTCGTCCGCCGGGTTCCAGGTGTGGGACAGGCCGGTGACCAGGGAATAGCCCTCGGTAGTGACAAACCCGTGCACCACGCCGGGAGGGATGATCGCCGCCTGCGGCTGGTCGCCGCGCAACTCGACGATACATGAGTTGGCGGCAAAGCCCTGGCGGGTGTCGCACAGGCCCAGCAGCATCACGCCGGACAGCACGACCACATAGTCCGTGTGACGCAGGTGCGCGTGCATGCCGCGCACCGAGCCGGGCGCGCTGTTGAGCAGGTTCCACTGCCGCGGCGGCGCCAGATCCGAACCGCCATCGCGGTACAGTTCCATCAATTCGCCGCGCTGGTCCGTGTGCGGTTGCAGGGCGAGCAGCTGCACGCCGCCAGGGAGGTCGAGCGCAGGCGCAGCGAGGGATTCGACGGATGCCATGTCGGGCCTTTTCTTATCGCGTGGTGGTTGCCTTTGATGATAGGCAATACCGGGTATTTATGACACCACGAATGAGGACAGGGCTCGGAGATGCTGTCTGGGTTGTTCGAAGGGGTGGCGGTGCTCGTGGGGCAACGCCAGCGCAAGTAACAGGCCGGCGGAACCCGGCGGAAGCAGGTTTGTACCCCCGGCATAGAAACTTTACACTGTAAAGGCTCGCGCCCCGGGGTAGGGGCGACAACAGGGGAGATAACAATGAAGCATTTCTCGCGTAGTACGATAGCGGTACTGGGGCTGCTGGCGCTGCAGTCACCTGCCTGGGGCGACTGTATCGTGCAGTCCGGCAACGGGGACAGCGATGTGAACATCGGTCCCTTCAGTATGCCCGCCGGCTCGTCGATCGACGTCACCATGGAGACTGGTGTGGGTGGTGGCACTGCAATCGTGATGGGTGACTCACCCGGTGGCAACAATATCCTGGAGGATGTGGAGTTCGTCACGCCGCACCAGGTGACCTACACGTTCGTCAGTGCCGAGCCGGTGGTCTACCTGCTGCTGGACTGGCAGTTCAACGGCCAGCCGGAAAACACCTATTCCGTCAGCACCGACGACTGCGCATCCGAGCCGGTTCCCGCGACCACGCCCTGGGCGCTGGTCACCTTGTGCGGGGCGCTGGTGCTTGCGGCAGCTGCCTACCTGCGTCGGCGGGTGACTGCCTGACCCCATCCGCGAAGTCGTGGCCCTCGATATCACCGGTGACGTCGGCTGTGCATCACCCGCGCCCGAGCGGTATCTCCGGACTCGATCAGAAAAAGTGGTAGGTCACCGTCACGCCCACGGTGCGCGGATCGACGAAGGCCACATAGCCGTCGGCCGCGCTGCGCCCCGGCGGTTCGCGCACGGTGAAGGCCTCCTCATCGGTCAGGTTGTTGACGTAGGCTGAGATGCTCCAGTGGTCCAGCGTGATGTCGGCATAGGCGCGCGCCAGGTAGTAGTCGCCGGCCACGCGCTCGTCGCTGTTTTCCAGGTCGCCGTAATACTCGTCCACATAGCGCACCTGGGCGCCCGCGCCAAACGCGCTGCTGAAGGTGTAGTACAGGTCCAGGCTGCCGGTGATTGCCGGTGCATTGCTCAACTCGTTGCCGTTGACCGCGGGGTAGGCCGCTCCGCCATCCTTGATTTCAGTTTCCAGTAAGCCCAGGCCAAGCGAGAGTGCCAGGTCCGGCGTCAGCAATGCCTCGGCCTGGAGCTCCAGGCCGTAGGTTTCCACCGCGTCCATATTGCTGATCTCGCGCAGCGAGTTGAGTGCCTGGTAGCCGTCGTAGTCGTTGTAGAACAGGTTGCCGGCGAGGTTCAGGCGATTGTCGAACCACCCGCCGCGCAGGCTGGCCTCGTAGGTGTACACACTCTCCTCGTCGAAGTAGTAGTAGTTGCCGGAGGCGAAGGCGAAGGCACCGCCCGGCGCGTTGTAGCCCTTGCGCGCGCTCAGGCCCACCGTGGTATGCAGGTCCAGGTCGTACTGCAATTCGATTTTCGGCAGGGTGATGGTTTCGTCGGTATCCAGGTCGCTGGCGCGCTCGAAGCTGATGTAGTTGAAGTAGCGCTGCTGTTGCTCGCGCTCGACGCGCAGGCCGCCGGTGAGGCGCAGGCGGTCGTTGATCGCCCAGGTCACCTCGCCGTAGAGCGCAGCGGCGTCGCTGCTGTCGTCGCCGATGTACAGGTAGGCGCCGGTGCTCTCGAAATCCTGCTCGCGTTCGAAGTACGCCAGACCCAGGAAGCCGTAAACGCTGTCGCCTGCCTGTCCCGCGTGTAAGCGGGCATCCAGCGTGATGTCCTGCTGGTCGAAGACCAGTTGCTGTTCCAGCGCCGGGTCCGCCTCGTAGGAATCGAACCCCCACTGGTAATCGGTGTAGGCGGCGAGCACTTCCAGCGAAAACCGCTCGCTGAAGCTGTAGTCGATGCGCGCGCTGGTGGTGTCCGAGTCGGTTTCGATATCGCGGAAGAATATCCGCTCGTAGGCCCACGGGTCTTTGGCGCTGTAGAGCACCCGCCCTGTATCGCCCTGTTCGTTGTTGCCCGAGTAGGTCAGCAGGACGCGCAAGTCGGTGGTCGGCGTCCACAACAACTTGGTTTTCAGCCGGCGGGTTTCGATTTCGTCCAGGTCATAGTCTGGCGGATTGCTGTCGAAGCCGCGGTCGTCGGTGATAGTGTCCGCGTTCAGCGCCTGCGCCGCGACGCGAAAGGCCAGGATGTCGTCGACAAGCGGGCCGGACAGCATCACCGCGCCGTCCAGGTACTCGTCCTGGTCGCGGTAGCCCACGCGCCCCGCGCCCTCCCACTCGAAGGTGGGGTCCTTGGTCTGGATATACACCATGCCGCCGATGCTGTTGCGACCGTTGCTGGTGGACTGCGGGCCGCGGAAAACCTCGATCTGCTCGATATCCCAGATGCCGGAATCCCCGGTGAGGTCAGCGACGAAGGGCTCCGCCACGCCATCGATCAGCGTGGATACCCGCGGCTTGGCGCCGCCGGTGATGGAGTTGAATCCACCGGCGGAACCGTTGCCGGTGACCCCGCGGATATTCGGCGCCGAGCCGGTGGTCACGATTACGTTGGGAATCTCCGACAGCAGGCTGGACACGGTATAGCTGCGCAGCGCGTTCAGGGTGTCTTCGGAGATCACGGCTACAGAGGACGTCGTTTCCTTCAGTGAGCGCTCTACTTTTTCACCCACCACGCGAACCACTTCGATGTCTTTTTGCTCGCCGGGGGAATCGCCGCCCATTGCCTGGTTCGATGCTGCGCTGCTGCCCGGCGCGGCCAAAGCGGCCAGGGCAAGGGTGGAGAACAGCAGTGGGGCGCTGCGACCGCTGGGGGAGTGTTTCACGGAAAATCCTCTTCTCATGGGTTGTTTGGGTAGTGACCGGGATGCAGCGCCGCGGGGGTCGCGCAGCGTCGGTCCGCAAACAAATCTAAACGATAATGATTATCAGTTGCAAAGGTTTTGTGGCTGTGCCCATAATTGGGTGGCATGGAGGGCCGGGTATTCCGGTACGGGTGTTCGTAGCAGTGTCAGCATCAGTGCCTGCGCCCGGCGCTATCTGAATTTCTCGGCCTACTGCGCGCAGCGCGGTAAAAGCGCGGGGCGAGGTCGCGCGGATGTGCAGGGCGAAACAGCGTCCGGAACGCACCAGTTCAATGGGGGGAAGCTATGAGTCTTGAAAGCGGGTGGGTCAGCGCCGTGCTGCTGATTGCAGGCGCGGCCTGTCTCTACATGGCGAGCCCACACCAGAGGTTCGCGCCGCGGCGCCCGCTGGCGCCGCGCGTGCTGGGGGCGGCCGGGTTGGCCTGCCTGCTGCTTGCACTGTGGTCGCTGCTGGCGCAGTTCGGTGGCGCGACCGCGGTGTTCATCGCTGTCGCCGCGCTGATGCTGCTGTGGACGCTCTCGCCACTGGCCTGCGCCGCCCTGCGGCCGCGGTCCGGCGCGCAGGACAACAAGGTGGTGCGCCGATGAGCCCGGTACGCGCAAGCCGGCGCAGTGCAGACGCCTATCGCTACAGCAGTCGCGACTGGCTGGGCAAGGCCAGCGCCGGGCTGGTGTGCGGAGTGTTCCTCGCCCTGGGCGCGGGTGGCCTGCTGGCACGTTTTGCCCTGGGCGGGGTGGGGCGATTTTCGCTGGAGCACCAGTTCACCATGTGGCTGGTCTCGCCCTTGCTGCTTGCCATCCTGTGCGCCTGCTTCATGTTTCGCTCGGGCCTGCGCGCCTGGGCCTGGCTTGGCGCCGCCAACCTGCTGGTCTGGGGGCTGCTGCTGGCTGTTCCCTGATATGACCGGGCGCTTCTGTTTCCAACCCGGGGCGGCGTGCAGGCCGGCCCCATGCAACCCGTGAGTCGTTCGCATGCGCAGTGATGTCATCAAAATGTACAAGGACGTGCACACCTGGACCGGAATCGTCTGCGGCCTCGCGCTGTTCATCGCGTTTTACGCCGGCGCCCTGACCATGTTCAAGGCGCCGCTGGAACGCTGGGCGTCGGCGCCCTCCGTGTTCGGCGAACTTTCACCGCTGGAAAACGTGCCGGTGCTGGTGGAGCAGGTGCTGGCGCGCTACCCGGAGGCGGGGCAGGGCTACCAGATCGTAGTGCAACCGAGCGCGCAGTATCCCGCGCGTATGAGCTGGGAACTGCCCAGGGAAGACGCGGACGAGCACCACCCCCCACAGCTGATGCACGCCGACCTCGATGCTGAGGGGGAACTGGTGGTCGCACGCGCCGCGCACTCCCCGCTGCCGCAACTGGTCGATGAGTTACACGAGCAGGTCGGCCTGTTGCTGCCGCATGAAGTCGCCATGCCGATCATGGGGATGATTGCCCTGCTGTATGGTCTCGCGCTGGTGTCAGGCTGCGTCGTACTCCTGCCGACCCTGGTGCAGGACCTGTTCGCCCTGCGCATCGGCCACAACCTCAAGCGCATGTGGCTCGACGTGCACAACCTGCTAGGGGTGTTCAGCCTGCCGTTCCACCTGGTCATGGCGTTTACCGCGGTAATCTTCGCGTTTCACGACCAGATCTACGCGGCGCAGGAGCAGCTCGCGATCCGCGGGAGTGACAAGCCGCAAAGTGCGGCGGCCCCTGCCACCCCAGCGGCTCCTGCGGTTGGCGCTGCCACTGGGGTCGTCAGCGGAGCTTCGTTGGCGCCCGCCGCGCTTGTGGCGCGGCTCGCTGAACAACAGCCGGACTTCATTCCCCGGCGGTTCGTGTATCGCGAGTCGCCTCAGCGCGGTCCTGCGCTGGTCGTGTTCGGCGACAATCCGCGCTACGCCATGCGTTCCCCCGAGGGCGGCGTGGCCGGGCTTGACCCGGTGAGCGGCGCCATCGAGATGACGGATTACATGCCCGGCATGCAGGACGCCTGGGGTGCGACGATTACCAGTTTTTTCAGCCTGCACTTCGGTACCTACGGCGGGGCGCCGATACGCTGGGCCTACTTTTTCCTCGGCCTGGCCGGCGCCGCCCTGTTTTACACCGGCAACCTGCTCTGGCTGGAGTCCCGCCGCACCCGCCAGCGCGCCCGCTCGGCCGGTGCGGTAACGCAGCGTCGTTCGGTGCAGGTCATGGGGGCGCTGACCGTCGGCGTCAGCCTGGGCTGCATCGCCGGTTTGTCACTGACTATCGCGGCGGCGAAGTTGTTGCCGGCGCTGGTCGCGGATCTCGAGTTGTGGCACGCGGGGCTGTACTACGCGGTGTTCGTCGGTGTGATAGCCTGGTCCTTCTGGCGCGGGGTGGCACGTGCCGCGGTCGAGCTGCTGGCGTTTGCGGCCGCCGCGACGGCGACGATCCCGCTGGTCAGCCTGTTGTCCCTGTGGCTGCCTGGCGTGGGGTGGAACCACGCGGATCTCTCGGTCTTGGTCGATGTGGTGGCGCTGGCGGGCAGCCTGGTCCTCGCCCTGCTGGCACGGCGCACCGCGCGGCGCGTGCGTCGCGCCCCGGCGGACAGTCTGTGGTTCATTGCGGCTAGAGCTGAGGGGGATGCCGGCGATTCGCTGGTCACCAACGCTTGAAAAGGCGAGTGCGGGTCTACTGATCGTCGCCGGCGGAGAAAATTCGCCGGAAAAACCCGACAATTCCCTTGTCTTCCTGCTGCAGGTCGACGTCCGGTTGCGCCTCTTCCACGGGGATGCCGGCGGCGGTGTCCGGCAGGCTCGCCAGCAGCGCGTCCAGTTCCCGGTGATCGGCACCGATGGTGCGTGCGCGGCGCGCATAGGTTTCCGCCCGCGCGTAGTCGCCACGGGCAATCGCGGACTCGGTGAGTTGCGCATAGCGGTCGACGATGGCCTGCATGCCCTCCAGCGCGGCAGGGCTGCCGGGGGCCAGCGCCAGTACCTGGTCGAAGTAGTCCCGCGCATTGTTGTCGCTCGGCGTGGTCAGCCGGTCTGCCGCCAGCGCGGCGCGGCCCGCGGCGAGCAGTACCGCCATCTGGTCGGCGAGGCTGGGGCCCGCGTCAGCTACCGAATTTGCGTCGGCTCCCGCTTGCGCGGCTTCGCCAGTTGGAACCACAACCACGGGCGCCCTGGCCTCGGGGGCCTCGTTGCGGGTGCCCCCCAGGGGGGCGGCCCGCACAGCGTCGTCGGCGGTATCAATTTCCCGAAGCGCCGTTTCGGCCTGGGTCTCGCTTGATTCTGGGGTGACCGGCGCATCGGGGTTCGCAGGTACGGTGTCAGCTGCATCGACCTGTGCGATTCCGCTCAATGTCGATGACGCGTCGGCGGCGACCTCGTCAGAGGTATCCACCCCTGGTGCAGCCTGGCTGGGCGGCTCCTGCGCGGATGCTTGCGCCTCGCGAATCGCCATGCGCGCGTCAGTCGCAATGCTGGTCACCGGCAGATCCGCGGATTCCGCGGTCGGGGTATCGTCCTCGGGTGCCTCCGGGCTGGTCGTTTCCGCACCTGACGCCTGCATTCCTGTGGTCGCCGATCCGGATGTTGCCGGGAGCATCGCTGGAGGGTCGCTGGTCTCGCTCGTCACTTCGGCCCGGGTGACCACTGTGGTGGGCGAAACCGGGGCCGGAGTGTCTGGCGCCGTGTGGTTCTGCGTCGGTGGCGCGCCCGGTGTGTCCGGTGTCGCCTGCTGTTGGGCTGGCGCTGGCGCGGCTGCCGAAAGCTCGGTTGCTGGCGGTATCGGTGTGTTTTGCGTGTCGGCGGTCGGTACATCGACATCGCTGAAGATGAACACCACCAGCATGCAGCCGAGCAGCAGGACGATGCCGCTCAGGGCGTAGAACTGGGTCACATGCGGGTGTTGGCGCCGGCGCAGTACCCGCGGCGGCGGGTCCTGGGGAGCGGGCCGGGGTGCGGCTGGAGCCGAAGGTGTAACCGTGGCTTTCGCGCTGTTGCCAGCGGCTGCCGCGATGGAGTGGTCCGGCGCTGGGTCTTGCTCCCACTCCGGCTCCAATTCCGGCTCCAATTCCGGCTCCAATTCCAGCTCTGTGTGCATGGCCGGTACCGGACTCTCCGCTACTGCCGGTGTGTGCCGGTCCCGCTCTGGGGGAGGGGGTTCAGCGGCCGCGATGGGCGGTGGCTCGGGAGGGGGTGTCTCGTAGGTGCTGGGGTCCGTCGCTGTCGACGCGGCGGGCGTTCGTGTGGGCGTTCGTGTGGGCGATGGTGTCGCGTCAGGCGTCGTCCCACGGCCGCTGCGCGAGGTGCTCATGGCATCGCTGATAACCCGTGCGAAATCCGTTCGCACACGCTCATCGCCCACTTCGCGGGGGAGCTGCCCCTTGAATAACTGGTCGGCGGCCGGGTCGGGCACGGGGTTGGCGTCGGCCGGTTTTTCCTTTGTCCCGACGCTGACCGAAGCGAGCCCGGTCTCGGCCGTATCACCGTCGCGCGCTTCTCCGTTGGCACTGGCACCCGGCGCGGGCTGCAGCGCCGTGGCATCGTCACCGGTCGCGGTCGCGGTCGCGGTCGCGGTCGGTATAGAGGCGGACCCGTTCCCGCCGGGGGGTACCGCATCGTTGTCGCCATCCTGCAGTTGTCCGATGGCGGCCACAATAGTGTCGACGTCGTACAGGCCGTCGTCCGGGCTGGCGCACTGGGCCAGGCATTCGCACAGCCGGCTGATGCGCTCGGGAATGCCCTGGCTGTAGCGATTCAGGGCGTAACCCGCCTTGAAGCCGAAGCGCGGCGGGGCTCCCCCGGTCAGTGCCTGCAGGTTGTCCGCGGCGTAGAGCAGGGCGTCCTGCGGGCCCAGGGCGGCGAGGCTGTAGTGCTCGATGCGCCATTCGTCGATCTCCGACCCGGCGATGTGTTCGCCGAGGCTGTCGTCGCCGGCCAGTATCACCTGTAGCGGCGGGCGGCCACTCCCCGCCAGGTCGCTGAGATCGCGTAGTTCGCCGAGCGCGCGGGCGTCCAGCAGGTGCGCGTTGTCCACCACCATCAGCGTATCGCCGAAGGCCTGCAGGCGCTGGGCCAGGCGCTGCAGCGCGGTGTCCGCGTCCCAGCCGCGGTCGCCGAGGCCGAACTGGCGGCAGGCAGCGCGCAGCAGACTGGCGCCGGCTGCGTCGCGGGCGTCGAGCCAGGCCAGTGGCACCCGTCGACCCAGGGGGGCGGTGAACTCGCGCAACAGCAGTGTCTTGCCGACACCGCCGGGGCCGGTCAGCAGGCAGACGGGGTTGTCGCCGGCGCAGAACTCCGCGAGGCAGGCCAGGGCCTCCGCGTAGCCGGGGTGCTCGTGAACAAAGCCGGTCCCGCCGCCGTGACCGGCGGTGGCCGGGCTGGATGCTTGCCTGTCGTCGGGCATCTGGAGTTACCGTCGGTTTGTCGGCGCGCGGTATCGCCATCCGGCGAGCGCGCCCTGCCTTAGCTTAGCCTATCCCGGGGTTCGCGGGGATGTGTGGCGCGGCCGCCGTCAGTCCTGTTTGAACTGGGTGCTGGGTGCGATGACCAGGCGGTCGAGCACGGTGGCGATCTCCTCCACCGGTGGCGGCGCTTCCTGTTTCAGCCACCAGGCGAGAATCTCGACAGTGGCGCTGACTGCAAACACCACGTTGAGGTCGCCAGGCAGCCAGGCATGTTCGCGGGCGAGGTCGGCGGCCAGCGCCTGGGCCTGGTCGACGAACTCGGCCTTCAGGCGGGTCGCCGCGCCGCCTGTCAGCAGTGCCGACCATAGCTGGCGACCCTCCCACATGTAGGCGCACAGGGCCTGGGCCGAGGCCAGCGTATCCACGGTGAACACGATCGGTACCGCCATGCTCAGCAGGCGGTCGATCTCGTCGGCCACCAGGTCCTCGAGCAGGGTCTCCTTGTCCGGGTAGTGGCGGAAGAACGTGGCGTAGCCGATATCGGCGCGAGCGGTGATATCGCGCACGGTGATGCGGTCGAAGGATTTCTCGGTGAGCAACTGCAGCAGGGCCTCGCCCAGCGCCTGGCGGGTGCGCGTGCGGCGCGTCCTGGCCGGCGGTTTGGCTGGGGCTTTGGTGGCGGCTTTGCTGGTGGCTTGAGTCATGGTGCCTCGTTAGTTGCTCCCGCTGGCGGAGGCGGCACGGCCCCGGTGTCCTGAGGGTTTGGTCAAGCCTAGCATTTTGCCGGGTATTTTCGAAATGTCGCCGGGTGAACTCTTGGACGGGGTGCGCGGGACGGAGGAAAATGTAGACGCATGCCAGTTTTTAATGATATATAGTATATCAATAACAAAGCTCATCCCCAGCTGGGGAAGATGTATTTCGTCCTTGTAGAGGTCGATAGTGCGGCCGATACGCATAATCTACGTGAGATTTTCGCGCAGTCGTGGATCCAGCTGCACCCCGGCGGCCTCTGTGCCTACATCACTGGGGGGAATAAATGAGCTTGTGTGTATCGACAAAGGCGGCATGAAGCCCCGGGTGAGGCTGTCTCCCGGGGTGCGGTGTCCGCCACAGCAGTTCCATCCGCGACACGCCCGCGTGCCGCTTTCACACACTGGAGACCAACCATGCAAGCTATCGCCGACCTCGATCTCGCCCACCTACCCATGGAGACACCGGAGTTTTCCGCCGACCCCCTGCCATATTTCGCCGCGGCGCGGGATAAACACCCCTGGCTCGCCCAGTGCCTGTTCGGCCACGTGATCCACGAGTACGAGGCAATGAAGGACCTGTTGATGATGGACGAATTCATGGCCCCGGCGCAGGAGATGGTGGTGCAGATCATGCAGGCGGAGGGCACGCCCTGGGGCCGGCTCGCCTCCAACGTGCTGCTGGCGCAAACCGGTGACAACCACCGTCGCCAGCGGCAGGTGCTCACACCGCTGTTTTCGCCGCGCCAGGCCAAGCTCAGCCGCGAGCTCATGCGTGGGACCATCCGCCAGCTGCTGGACGAGTGGGCGCCGCGCGGCGAGTTCGATTTCGAGGCGTTCATCTCGCTGTACCCGATAGGCGTGATGTGCGCCATGCTCGGCTCCCCGCGCGAGGCGCTGCCCGGCCTGCGCCAGTCGCTGGAGACGCTCGGGCTGTCCATGAGCATGGACCCGGACCTGCTGCCCGCGCTGCAGGAGGCGACCAACCATATCGATACCTTTGGCCAGCAACTGGTAGCGGCGCGCCGCGCCGGCGAGCGCCCGGCGCAGGGCGGCGAGTTGCTGGATATCCTGGTCGATGCGCTGGATGCGGGCGGGCTCGATGAACGCGAACTCTACGATCTGCTGATCTTCCTGTTCGTCGGCGGCTACGACACCTCGAAGAACGTGCTGACCCTGCTCATGTTTGAAATGCTGCGCTACCCGGACATCTACGTGCGCTGCGCCGAGGACGAAGCCTACTGCGGCAAGGTGGTGGAAGAGGCGATGCGCTTCCACGGCGTCGCCAATATCCCGCGCATGACCACCCAGGACCTGGACTACCGCGGCGTGCGCATTCCCGCGGGCAGCATGCTGTTCATTCCCGCCAGCCTGGCCGGGCGCGACCCGGGGGCCTTCGGCGAGGCGGATCGCTTCGACCCGGAGCGCGCTCAGCAGAACCGCCATCTCGGTTTCGGCCGCGGCATGCACATCTGCCTCGGGCAGCATATCGCCCGGGCGCAGATGGAAGTGGGCCTGCACGAGGTGGCGAAGCGCCTGCGCCAGCCGCGCCTGGCGGATGCGGACCTGGCCTGGCGGCCGTTCTTCGGGGTGTGGGGGCTGCAGGGCCTGCCGATCTGGTTTGAGGACGCCGGCCCGGCGTGAGTTGATTCTCAGGAGTGGCGGCCGGTGCTGTGCCGGCCGCCGTGTGCAGGTCAGTCCTCGGCCACGCAGTCGATGAAGTACTCCGTGCGGCCGTCCACTTCCTCCACGCTGAGGCCGTGGATGTCGGCGTCGAAGCCGGGGAACTTGCCGTGCAGGTCGCGGGCGAACTTCAGGTAGCGCACTATGGCGCTGTTGAAGCGCTCGCCGGGAATCAGCAGCGGAATGCCGGGCGGGTAGGGGGTGAGCAGGATCGCGGTGATGCGCCCCTCGAGTTCGTCGATCGGCACGCGCTCCACCTTGCCGTGCACCAGCGCGGTGTAGGCGTCGATCGGGCGCATGGCCGGGGCCATGTCGGAGAGGTACATCTCGGTGGTGACGCGGGCGATGTCGTTGGCCTTGTAGATGTCGTGCAGGCCCTGGCACAGGTCGCGCAGGCCCATGCTCTCGTACACCGGGTACTCCTCGACCAGATCCGGCATGATCTTCCACAGCCGGAGGTTGCCGTCGTAGGCGTCCTTGAACTGCTGCAGTTCGGTGACCATGGAGTTCCAGCGGCCCTTGGTAATGCCGATGGTGAACATGATGAAGAAGGAATACAGGCCGGTCTTCTCGACGTAGATGCCGTGCTCGCCCAGGTAGTTGGTGACCACCGCCGCGGGAATGCCGCTGTCGGCGAAATTGCCGTCGACGTCGATGCCCGGGTTGATGATGGTGGCCTTGATCGGGTCGAGCATGTTGAAGCCGTCGGCGAGATCGCCGAAGCCGTGCCAGCGCTCGCCGGCTTTCAGGGCCCAGTCGGCGCTGTCGCCCATGCCGGATTCGGGCAGGTAGTCCGGCCCCCAGACCTTGAACCACCAGGTGTCGTCGCCGAATTCCGCACCGGCGCGGCGCATGGCGCGGCGGAAATCCAGGGATTCCTGGATCGATTCCTCGACCAGCGCGGTGCCGCCGGGGGGCTCCATCATCGCCGCACTGACATCGCAGCTGGCGATGATCGAGTACTGCGGCGAGGTCGAGGTGTGCATCAGGTAGGACTCGTCGAAGCGGCCCACGTCCAGCTCGCGGGTCTGCGAGTTCTGCACCAGGATTTGCGAGGCCTGGGACAGGCCGGCCAGCAGCTTGTGGGTGGACTGGGTGGAGAACACCATGGCGTCGCGCGACAGCGGCCGGTCCACGCCGATCGCGTGCATGCCGCGGTAGAACGGGTGGAAGTTGGCGTGGGGCAGCCAGGCCTCGTCGAAGTGCAGGGCGTCCACCTCGGTGTCCAGCGCCTCCTTGATCATGTCGACGTTGTAGATGATGCCGTCGTAGGTGGACTGGGTGATGGTGAGGATGCGCGGCTTGACCGTCTTGTCCTCGATAAACGGGTTGTTCTCGATCTTCTTGCGGATGTTCTCGATGGCGAACTCGCGGCGCGGGATCGGTCCGATGATGCCGTAGTGGTTGCGGGTGGGCATCAGGAACACGGGGATCGCCCCGGTCAGGGTGATCGAGTGCAGCACGGACTTGTGGCAGTTGCGGTCGACCACCACCACGTCGCCCGGCGCCACGATAGAGTTCCACACGATCTTGTTCGAGGTGGAAGTGCCGTTGGTGACGAAGAACAGGTGGTCGGTGTTGAAGATGCGCGCCGCGTTGCGCTCGCTGGCCGCCACCGGGCCGGTGTGGTCAAGCAGTGAGCCGACCTCGTCCACCGAGTTGCAGATGTCCGCGCGTAGCATGTTCTCGCCGAAGAACTGGTGGAACATCTGGCCGGCGGGGGATTTGAGGAAGGCTACGCCGCCGGAGTGTCCGGGGCAGTGCCAGGAGTAGGAGCCGTCCTGGGCGTAGTTCACCAACTCGCGGAAGAACGGCGGCGCCACAGTTTTGAAGTAGTCGCGGGCCTCGCGGATGATGTAGCGGGCGACGAACTCCGGGGTGTCCTCGGACATGTGGATGAAACCGTGCAGCTCGCGCAGGATGTCGTTGGTAATGTGCTGCGAGGTGCGCGTTTCGCCGTAGAGGAAGATCGGCACGTCCTGGTTCTTGAAGCGCACTTCGTTGACGAAATCGCGCAACCGGGTCAGCGCTTCTTCCTCGCCCTCCGGCGTGGAGAACTCCTCGTCGTCGATGGACAGGATGAATGCCGAGGCGCGCGAACTCTGTTGCGCGAAGCTGGCCATGTCACCCGGGCTGTTCACGCCCATGACCTCGATGCCCTCGTTCTCGATCGCCTGTGCCAGGGCGCGCACGCCCAGGCCGCTGGAGTTTTCCGAGCGGAAGTCTTCGTCGATGATGACAATGGGAAAACGGAATTTCATGCGTAGCGTCTCCGGCGTGAATGGCGCGCGCCCTCCAGTATAGAGGGTCGCGGGTTGCAAGCATGCTAGACTTTCGCTCCCGATTCCAGAGCCAGCGGGAGATTCGATGGCCAGCCCCGGCAACCCCAATACCTTCACCGATAACCCGCTGGACCGCGCCTCCCACCTGCGCGCGGATCCGGACTGGCTGCGGGCGGCAAAGTGCAGCGCGCGCGCTCGCTTCGTCGCGCTGTGGCGCCTGCGGCCGCTGTTGCGGGCAGCTGCCGGTAGCGCGCCCAGCGAAATTGCCTGGCTGGATGCCGCCGCGCTCGCCGGCTGTCGCGTCGAGGATGCGGTATTCCTCGGCCGCGACGAGGAGCACGACTACTTCGCGCTGGACGCCACGCACCTGGCCCAGGACGAGGAGGACCTCCCGTTCCGCGAACTTGGCAGCTACGAGGACCTGATGTTCGCCCTCGGGCGCCTGGACGGGGTCAGTGCGTCACTGCTCGCCCAGGCCAAGAGCATGGTCGACTGGCATGCGCGCCACGGCTTCTGCGCGCGCTGCGGTGCTGTCACTCATTTCGCGGACGGCGGCTACCGGCGCGATTGCCCGGCCTGCGAAGCGCAGCACTTCCCGCGCACCGACCCGGTGGTGATCAGCCTCGTGGTGCGGGAGGGGCGCTGCCTGCTGGGCCGCAACGCGATGTTCCGCGGCCCCATGTTCACCGCGCTCGCCGGCTTCCTCGAGCCGGGGGAGACGGTGGAGGAGGCGGTGGCGCGCGAGGTCATGGAGGAGGTGGGTGTCGCGGTGGGCGAGGTGCGCTATTTGTTCACCCAACCCTGGCCGTTTCCCTCCAGCCTGATGATCGGTTGTATTGCCCAGGGGCTGGGCGAGGCCATCACGCTGGACGAGAAAGAGATTGCCGAGGCGCGCTGGTTCACGCCGGAGCAACTGCGCCAGGCTATCGCCGACTCACAGGACCTCGACTACCGCAGCATGATGAGCGACCCTGCGGGCGCCGGGACGCCGTCTTTCTTCGTGCCGCCGCCCAGCGCGATCGCCCATCAGTTGATGCTGGCCTGGCTGGCGCAGGTCTAGCGCCCACGCCGCTCGCCTCAACTGTCGGACTGACCCTGTTCGACCATGCGCCGGGCGTAGGCCTCGACGTGGTCCATCAGCACCTCGAGGGCGTCCGCCGGATTCAGTTCCAGCGCCTCGGTGGGCTCTTCGTAGATGAGATGGTGTCCCGGGCGGAAAAAGTACACGTCCCCGGTTTCCGCCACCTCGTCGTCCCAGGTGGAATCCGGGTAGGTGCAGCGGATGCGGCCGCTGAACACGTAGCCGTAGTGCGGGCACATGCACAGGCCGCCGGGCAGGCCCTTGTAGGTGGCGGCGGCGCTCATCGGCCCCGCGGTGGTGAAGCCCACTTCCATATCGCCCCACTTGATGGAGCGGAAGCCCTCGCCGCAGAGCGGCCAGCGGCCGCCGCCGCCCTTGGGCAGGTCCCTGAGTTTGCTGGTTGGCATTTTGTTATTCCTGTTTTGCGGATGATTGCCTATGGGGTTGATCGCCGGGTGCCTCGCGGCTGCCCGTCGCAGTATGCGGGGAAGTGGGCGGCGGAGTCACGGCTCCGACCTCGCGTCGCGGGTTCATGCTGCCCGGGGTCAGAGTCGCGACTCTGACCCCAGTGACGGACCTCAGCGGTGCCAGGGGTCAGAGTCGTGACTCTGACCCCGAGCTCCGGCCCCCGAGCTGCCGGTCCCGACACCCCCGGTGACGCAAACCCTGGCGGCAATCGCGGAAGCCGCAAAATACGCAAAAAAAGGCCCGCGTACACGCGGGCCAGGCACACTACACACTGTAAAACCGTACCGCGATCTCGCATCGTCAGGCGCGGTCAGGCGGTTCGACCGCCGGACTGCGTAATGAAAATTCTATATAACGACACAAAATTCTATTTCACACCCGGTTTATAGCCCGGGGTCAACAGCCTGTCAATCGCCAGTGGGTGCCCCTGCTGCGTGAAACGGGCGGCGCTACTCCGGCTCCGCGTGCACAGAAGCCGTCAAAATCGCGAATCACGGCCCGCTGTCTCCCTCCGAAAACGCAGCCCTAAAACTTTGCGTGGCCAAGTTCGTGCTTGACCGCTGGAGGCGGCTCCCCAATAATCCTTCCGATAACAGATAATTAATTCTGAATAACGAATATATCAGGTGCACCATGTCCGACACCCTCACTTCCGACGATCCCCGTTACCGCGAACTGTTTGACGTTCAGAAAGAAGCCAGCAGCACCAACGCCGAAATCTACGGCGATCTCTCGCCGGCGATGGACCGCCTGCGCGATACCGCGCCGGTGATGCGCGGCTCACTGCGCGAGTTGCTACAGCTGCCGACGCTGGATCACTACTCGGTGAAGCGCCAGAGCTACACGCTGTTCACCTTCGACCTGTGCAACCGCGCCCTGCGCGAGAACGAGCTGTTCTCCTCCGAGGGGTACAACGATTCGCCCTCGGTGCGCGCCATGGGCAAGGTCATCCTGAAGATGGTGGGCGACGAACACCGCCGCTACCGTTCCGTGGTGCAGCCGATGTTCCTGCGTCCCAAGGTCGAGAACTGGTGGAAGCCGACCTGGATTACCGGCGCGGTGGAGGCGCTGCTCGACCGCATCGACAGCAAGCAGGACAAGGTCGACCTGAACATGGACCTGTGCGCGCGCCTGCCGGTGCATATCGTGACCCGTGGCATCGGCATGGATGAGGCCAACGGCCTGGAGTTCCGCGAGCACCTGCTGCGCAGCACGGTGGGCGGCCACAACCTGTCGCAGGAGGAGCGCATGGCCTCTGCCGGGGAGGTGTCGCGCATGCTGCGCGAGCTGATCACCCGGCGGCGTGCGGACCCGCAGGAGGATGTCATCTCCGCGTTGATTACCAACGACCTGCCGCTGCCGGATGGCAGCGCGCGCAAGCTGGATGACGAGGAGGTGTTCTCCTACTGCCGCCTGATCATGCTCGCCGGCGGCGGTACTACATGGCGGCAACTGGGCATCACCCTGCACGCACTGCTGAGCAACTACCACCTGTGGGAACTGTGCCGCGACAACCGCAAGCTGGTAGCGCCGGCGATCGAGGAGTCCGCGCGCTGGATGCCTACCGACCCGGTGTTCGAGCGGGTGCTGACCGCGGACGTGGAACTCGAGGGTATGCATATTCCCGCGCAGTCGCGCATCTGTATGTGCCTGGGCGCCGCCAACCGCGACCCGGGACGCTGGGACAACCCGGGCCAGTACGACCCCCTGCGCCCGTTCCAGCCGCACCTGGGTTTCGGTATGGGGCCGCACCGCTGCCTGGGCCTGGATGTGGCCAAGCAGGAGATGAGCAGTGCGCTGAATGCACTGATGGACCGCTACCCCAATCTGCGCCTGGACCCGGACGCGCCAGCGCCGGAATTGCTCGGCGGCGTGGAGCAGCGCGGTATGTCGGCGGTGCCGGTGGTACTGCGCTGAAACCGGGGTCAGTTCGGTAGCGGGTAGGGTTCGCTGCGGCCGTTGATGAAATAGGTGAGCCGCTCGGCGGCCTCGCGCAGGTCGTTGCCCATCTCGGCGATGGTCTCGCCCTTGAACGAGCCGCGAAAGCCCGAGAGATTCAGCACGAACTCCACCTGCCGCTCGCGGTTGAACACCGGGCAGGTAAGGAAGGCGAGTTGGTAGCTGGAGCGGGGCTTGAGCTCCCAGGCAATCTTGACCGGGTACTCCATCTTGCTGCCGACGAAGGCCAGGTGAAACGGCTGGTTGGCGATTTCCATGTCCGGGTTGAAGACGCCGAAGGAATAACCGTGCTCGCGGGTGAACTCGATGCCGGCGAGCAATTCGCGGCGCTCTTTCTCCGGCGGCTTGGGTGAGGCCTCGTCCAGCCACTTTTCCAGGTCGTAGGATTTGGTGGTGGCGAAATAGGCGCCGGCAAATGGCGCACGCAGGGGCAGGCGCTGCCCCTGTGGTACCGCCCAGGCCTCGCTGCGTCCCGCGCCCGCGCGCAGCTTGATCACCACGTCGTGCCCCTCCAGGTAGACTGCCGAGCAGGCCGTGCGGTAGCGGTCGGACAGCGCGCGCAGTTCCGGCTGGGTCGCCTGGGTCGGCGAGAACTGCTCGCTGGCGATGCGCCCGACGGCCACCAGCGCGGGGCCGATCACATAGGTCTTGTCGGTATTGCGATACAGGTACTGCGCCTCCACCAGCCCGGCGAGCAGGGCGTGGCAGGTCGCCCGGCCCAGGTCCAGCGCCTTGACGATGTCGGTGAAGGTGAACGACTGGCCGGGGTGTTCGGCGAAGAAGTTGAGTACGGCGACGACGCGCTGTACACCGGGCGGCGGCTTGGACATAAATATTTCGCTATATCGAATTCCCTAGCGGGAAACTAGGGGTAATCCCGTGTTGAGTCAAGCTGTCGTTGTATCGAGGGTGAGCCCCAGAGTCCTGAAATTGTAGTGTTTGGCGGCTCCGGAACAGGCGTTCGGCTGCGCGGGCGCGGTGTGGCCTGAAGTGGGGAAGCCCCGGCAGAGTTCGAAATAACTAACCGCGGTGCTGCCTCAGCACTCGATGATGCTGACCGGAACCTCCACCACGTTGACCGCCAGGCCGCCGCGCGCGGTCTCCTTGTACTTCTCCGCCATATCGCGACCGGTATCGCGCATGGTGCGGATCACCTGGTCGAGCGAGACGTGGTGCTCGCCGGTTCCGCGCAGCGCCATGCGCGCGGCGCCGATCGCCTTGATCGCGGCCATCGCGTTGCGCTCGATGCACGGCACCTGTACCAGGCCGCCGATCGGGTCGCAGGTCAGGCCGAGGTTGTGCTCCATGGCGATTTCCGCCGCGTTCTCCACCTGTGCCGGGGTGCCGCCCAGGGCGTCCGCCAACGCGCCGGCGGCCATCGAGCAGGCGGAGCCGACCTCGCCCTGGCAGCCCACCTCGGCGCCGGAGATCGACGCGTTGGTCTTGTACAGAATGCCGATGGCCGCCGCGGTGAGCAGGAAGCGCGGGACGTCGTCCTCGCCGGCGCCCTCGCAGCGGGTCAGGTAGTACTTGAGCACCGCCGGGATAATACCGGCGGCGCCGTTGGTGGGGGCGGTGACCACGCGGCCACCCACCGCATTCTCCTCGTTGACCGCCAGGGCGTAGAGGGTAACCCAGTCCATGGAGGCCAGGCTCGCGTCACCGAGGGAGCCGGTGGCGCTTTTCAGCTGCCGGTACAACTGCGCCGCGCGGCGCTTTACCTTGAGGCCGCCGGGCAGGATGCCCTCGGTGTGTGTGCCGCGGGCGATGCAGGCGTCCATGGCCCGCCAGATCGCCAGCAGGCCATCGCGGATCTCGGCCTCGCTGCGCCAGCAGCGCTCGTTGGCGAGCATCAGCGAGCTCACCGACCTGCCGTGCTCGCGGCACAGCGCCAGCAACTGGTCGGCGCTGTCGAAGGGGTAGGGGAGGACCGTACTGTCCTCCACCAGGATATCGCCGCGGGCGGCGGACTCGTCGACCACGAAGCCGCCGCCGACAGAGTAGTAGACCCGCTGTGCCAACACCGTGTCTGCCGCGTCGCGGGCGGTGAAGCGCATGCCGTTGGCGTGGTAGGGCAGGGCCTCGTCGCGGTGCAGCACGAGGTCGTCGGGGTAGCGGAAGGCGATCTCGCGCCCGCCGGCCAGGGTCAGCCGGCCGCTGTCGCGCAGCGCGGCGATGCGCGCCGGGATGCTCTCCACGTCCACGCTCTCGGGGGCCTCGCCCTGCAAGCCCAGGATCACCGCCCGCGGCGAGCCGTGGCCGGCGCCGGTCGCGCCCAGGGAGCCGAACAGTTCTACCCTGACGCCCTCGGTGGTGTCGAGCAGGCCGCGCTCCCCCAGGCCAGCGACAAACTGGCGTGCGGCGTTCATCGGGCCCACGGTATGCGAGCTGGAGGGGCCGATGCCGATCTTGAACAGGTCGAAGGTGCTGATTGCCACGTGCTACTCCGGGGTTCGAGGGGTTCCGGTCTGGAACACTCAAGTGTAGAACGAGCGCCGCGGCGAGTCCCTCAGCCCAGGGCCAGCCAAAGTCCGATGCCGACCATCAGGGCGCCCGAGACCTGGTTGAGCAGGCGCGCGCGGCCGCGGCGGAACAGCAGGTCGGCGAGTTTGCGTCCGCCGTGGGCGTAGATCTGCAGGCAGGTCAGCTCGATGACCAGGATGATCGCGATCAGCGCGCCGAGCTGCGCGGGCAGGGGCTGCGCCGGCTCGATGAACGGTGGCAGCAATGCGACCAGGAAAATCCACGCCTTGGGGTTGGCAGTCGCGGTGACGAAGCCCTGCAGGGCAAGCGCCCCGCGCGAGCGCAGGCCGGCCGTGTCACCCGCGCCCGGCGCCCGGGGTTCAGCGTGCCAGCTCTGCCAGCCCATGTAGAACAGGTAGGCCGCGCCCAGCCAGCGGAACACCTGGAAGAACAGCGGCGACTGCAACAGGATGGTTGCGGCGCCGAGCACCGCGGCGACCGCCACCAAAGCCAGCCCGGCCAGTTCGCCGAGCATCATCCAGCCGGCGCGGCGCGGGCCGACGCTGATACCAAGGCTCATCGCGAGGGTCATACACAGGCCCGGCGACAGGGAGATGACGAAAAACGTCGGTACGAAGGTGAGCAGCTTGGCGAGGGTCACACTGCGCAGTCCGGGTAAGCGGCCGTGCGCCGTATCAGCGCGCGGCGATCCAGCCGGTCACCACGCCCTTGATGGCGGCGACAAAGGCAAACGGCTGGTCGATCTGCGGGTAGTGGCTGGTCCCCGGGATGATAAATACCGGCACTGTCGGGCCGTTGAGCACCGCCATGCGCTCGGCGACATCCGCCTCCGCCAGGTGGGTGTGCTCCGCATACAGTGAGGCGCCGCGGCAGGGCAGGTCTTTCAACGCATCGCGCAACTCCAGGGCCAGGTCGATGGTCGCCACCTGGGCGGGATCGTACTTCGAAACCCAGCCGCCGTCGGTCTCGCGGTAGGAATGCGCGGCGATGTAGTCGACGATGTAGTCGTTGCCCACCGGTTGCAGCGGCGGCGGGGCGAGCCGGAAACGCGCCAGGGCTTCTTCCCGGGAAGGGTAGACACGCGCGGGTCGCGGCGCCGGCGGCCCGGCCTTTAGCACCTTTACCGCCTGGTCTTTGTCCAGCTCGGTATAGCGCAGGCCATCGATGGCAATGGCGCCGAGCAGGCGCTCGCCGTGGGCCTGTGCCGCGCGCACCACCCACTGGGCGCCGGCGCTGTGACCGACCAGGCTGGGCGGGACAGCGGCCTCGAACAGCCCGGCGTGTTCCAGTGCCGTGAAGATCTCCGCGTTGATAGCGTCCTGGCTGTAGGCCTCGCGGCGGCCCGAGTCGCCGCAGCCGGCGGGGTCGATCGCCAGTACGTGGAACTGGTCGGCGAACATCGGCGCCACGTGGGCAAACCAGCGCGCGTGCCCGCCACTGGGCGGGATGAAAGCCAGCCCCGGCCGCGAACGGTCGCCCCAGCGCAGGTAGTGGATGTCGCAACCGCGCACATTGACCCGGCAGCTTTCACCCGGTGTGGCGAGAGCGCGTTGGAACCAGGCGGGTGGCGTACCCTCGACGGAGGATGCAGTCGTCTGACCGGGTGTCGTCATGGCTGCACCGCACTGCGTTGATCGCCGACCGGTGCCGCCGTCGCGCGTGGGAAGAAGCGCTCGCGCATTGTGCTGGTTCCTTATTTTGTGTGGTCCCGCGTGCCGGGCGGGGATTGCCCGCAGGCGACGCCGCTGGCGTGGTATGCTGGCGCTGGCGCCGCCCGGTGCGCACCACCGCAGCGCGCCAGTCCCCTGCAAACGACCCCGGAGAATACCATGAATCGACGCGATTTCCTGAGCGCGGCCATGCTCGCTGGCGGCGCCATGGTGCTGCCTCGCGCAGTGGCCAGCGGCGACGCCGACCCGGCGATGGCCGCGATTTTGCGCGCCGCGCAACAGCAGCGCGAGGCCGCCATACAACGCATCCGGGACTGGATCGCGCTGCCCTCGATCGCAGCGGAGAACCTGAACATGCCCGAGGGCGCCCAGTACATGGCGGAGCTGGCGCGCGCAGCAGGCTTCGACAGTGCCAGCATTGTTCCCACCGACGGCCACGCCGGCGTGTTCGCGACCATGGACAACGGCGCCGAGCGCACCCTGGGCATCTACTTCATGTACGACGTGAAGCAGTACGACCCTGCCGAGTGGAGCTCGCCGCCGCTGGAGGGGCGCATGGTCGACAAACCCGGCTACGGCCGCGCCATCGTCGGGCGCGGCGCAGTCAACCAGAAGGGGCCGGAGGCGACTTTCCTCGCCGCGCTGCACGCCATGCGCGCCGCCGGCGTCAAACCGCCGGTGAACATCGTGCTGGTGGCCGAGGGCGAGGAGGAGATCGGCTCGCCGCATTTCAGCCAGGTGGTGCAGCGCCCGGAAGTCTTCGCGGCACTGAAAAAAGCCGAGGGCATTTTCATTCCCGCGAGCTGGCAGAACATCAACGGCGGGGTGAACGTCAACCTCGGTTCCAAGGGTGTCGTCGAACTGGAACTGGTGGCCAGCGGCGAGCGCTGGGGCCGCGGGCCGAAGGGCGACATTCACTCCAGCTACAAGGCGATGGTGGACTCTCCCTCCTGGCGCCTGGTGCAGGCGCTGCACACGCTGGTGAGCGAGGACGGCAACACCCCGGCCATCGACGGCTGGTTCGAGAACGTGCGCCCGCTCTCCGCGCGCGAGAAAGCACTGATTGCAGAAGCCGCCCGCGCCGGTAACGAGGCGGCCCAGCGCGAGCAGCTCGGCGTGGCGCGCTGGATCGACGACCTGCCCTATCGCGAGGCGCTGGAGCGCCTGGCCTCGCAGCCCACGGTGAATATCGAGGGCCTGGTGGCGGGCTATACCGGCCCCGGCGGCAAGACCGTATTGCCGGGCCGAGCCGTGGCCAAGCTGGACCTGCGCCTGGTGCCCGACCAGACCCGCGCGGAAGCCGAGGCCAAGCTGCGCGCGCATCTCGACAAGCGCGGCTTCACCGATATCGAGACCAATGTCAGCGGCGGCTACGACCCCACCGAGACCGCCGAGGACAGCCGCCTGATCCGCGCGCAACTGGCCGCCTACCAGGCCGCCGGCGCCACCGCGAAGCTGAACCCGAGGCTGGCCGGTTCCTGGCCAGGCGCCGTGTTTACCGCGCCGCCGCTGTCGCTGCCGGCGGGCCATTTCGGCCTGGGCCACGGCAGCGGCGCGCACGCCCCCGACGAGTACTACGTGGTGGACTCCACCAACCCGAAGGTGGCGGGTATCACCGAGGCGACCATGGGTTACGTGGACATTCTCTACCAGCTCGCGCGCATCAGCTGAGCGTTGCCGTCCGCGGCCACGGTTGCGGTCGCGGGCGGCAATGGCCGGGGTGGGCCCCGGCGTTTTCATATTTCTGCAACACTCGGCGAATAAGTTCGGGCATTCCATACCGATACCGATATACAGGGTGCCCGATGAAACGACCTGCCCGGCGTGTACTTGCCTCCGCATTGTTTGCCTCTCCTTTGTTAGCCGTCCTGCCACTGTCCGCCCACGCCGCGGTGGATCTGCAAATCAGTGAAATCTGGATGGGCAACGAGCCCGGCGACAATCTCTCCGAGGACTGGTTCGAGATCGTCAACCTCGGCGATACCGCCTGGGTGGCGGGCGTCGATGCGCCGCTGTTCTACGACGACGATTCCCAGGATGCCGGCGCCGCGGACCGGATCACCGGCCTGGTGGATATCCAGCCGGGCGAAGCGGTAATCGTGCTGGTGACCGATGACCCCAGCGCGGTCGACGCGTTCGGCGACCTGTGGTCCCCCGTCTATAACCTGGACGGCGTGGAGATCGGCCTGACCGACGGCTCCGGCCTGGGCCAGGGCGGTGACGGCGTCACCCTGTTCCTCGGCGGCCCCGACGCCGTCAGCATCGTCGACTTCGAGGAATACCCCGAGGCCGACGCCTTCGGCGGACAGTCCTGGAACGTGTTCAAGGCCGGTTTCAGCGAGCCGGGCGACCTGCCCGACGAGGCGGTGGCCACCGCGGCGGTGAACGACGCCGCGCAACCGGCGGTGGGCTCCCCCGGCAACGGCGGCCCGGCGGAAATCGTCGGCAACCTGCCGGAGATTACCCTGCTCGGCGACAACCCGCTGGTTGTTTCCCTGGGCACGCCCTTCGCAGACCCGGGCGCCAGCGCCTTCGACGCCGAGGACGGCGATCTCAGCGGCGCTATCGTGGTCGCCGGCGATGTGGTGGACACCGCCACCCTCGGCGAATACAGCGTGACCTACGACGTCACCGATACCGACAGCAATGCCGCCGCCACCGTGACCCGCACCGTCGTGGTCACCTACGCCGAGCTGATTCCGGCGGTGGCGCCGCCGGCGACCACCGGATTGTTCCGCCACGTGGCGACCCTCGGCGGCCTGCCCGGAGCCGAGATTCCCGCCTACGACAGCATCTCCCAGCAGGTTTACGTGACCAGCGGCGACGGCCTGCAGGTGGTCGACTTCAGCGATCCGCTCAATCCCGTACCCGGCATGCTGATCGACCCGGCCTCCGCGCCTTTCAACCTGTCCAGCGCCGCGGTAACCAGCGTCGACTCCTGTGGCGGCCTGGTCGCCTTCAGCGTGCCCGCCGACCCGCAGACTGACCCGGGTAGCGTGATCCTGGTGGACAGCGCGGGCACCCTGGTCGACCTGTTCACGGTGGGTGCACTGCCGGACATGCTCACCTTCACCGCCGACTGCGGGACAATCCTCACCGCCAACGAGGGCGAGCCGGACGACGGTATCGACCCCGAGGGCAGCATCAGTATCATCGATGTCGCCAGCGGTGTGGTGGAAACCGCGGGCTTCGGCGCCTTCAACGGCCAGGAGGCGCTGCTGCGCGCCGCCGGCGTGCGCCTGTTCCCGGAAGTCCTGGTCGCCAACGACCTCGAACCGGAATACATCGCGCTCTCCAAAAACCGTCGCTATGCCTATGTCACGCTGCAGGAAGCCAACTCGCTGGCGGTGGTCGATATCCGCAGCGCCACGGTGACGGAGATTCTGCCGCTGGGCCTCAAGGACCACAGCCTGCCCGGCAACGCACTGGACGCCAGCGACCGCGACAGCGTGATCAACATCCGCAACTGGCCGCTCTACGGCATGTACATGCCGGACGCCATCGCCGGCTACCGCGTCGGCGGCAAGCAGTACTTCATTACCGCCAACGAGGGCGATGCGCGCAATGCCGACGAGCGCGTCAGCAGCCTGCCGCTGGACCCGGTCGCATTCCCGGACGCGGCTGCCCTGCAGGGCGATTTCGACATGGGTCGCATCCAGGTCTCCGCCATCGACGGCGACCCGGACATGGACGGCGACTACGACGCCCTGCAGTCCTATGGCGCGCGCTCGTTCTCGATCTGGGACGAGGAGGGCACCCTGGTCTACGACAGCGGCAGCGACATCGAGGCGATCGTGGCGACCTACAGCGACGCCTACGACGATGGCCGCAGCGACAACAAGGGACCGGAGCCCGAGGGTGTGGAGATCGGCCGTGTCGGCAAGCGCAGCTTCGCCTTCATCGGCCTGGAGCGCACCGACCAGGTGCTGGTCTTTGATGTCAGCGAACCCAGCGCGCCGGTGTTCATGCAACTGCTGGAAAACGCGGGTGACGAGGCGCCGGAAGGCTTGCACTTCATCGCCCGCCGCGACAGCCCCAACCGCTGCCCGACCCTGCTGGTGACCAACGAGGACAGCAACACGCTGACCGTCTACCAGTACGGCGCCTGCCGCTTATTCAACTGAAGTCGCGGGCAGTTGCTTGCTCGCAACTGCCCGCATCGCCGCCTGGTTTCGGGCGTCCACTTGCGACGCCCCTGATCCACAGCCGCTCTCAGCGGCTGTTTTCGTTCTGGGCTTGCCGGGTCGCGCTCAGGCCCACAGGTCCGCGATACATTTGCCGTCCCTCGGCAGGTCGGTGAAGGTATCCAGGCCGTCGAAGTGATCGATGGGGATTGCCGCCACTGCCTGCGGCTCGGCGAGCCGCAGGTTCACCGCAATGCGTCGCCGCCCCTGCTCGTCGTCCCTGCGCCCACGCCAGTACACGGTGCAGCCGCAGTGTGCACAGAAGTGGAATTCGATATCTTCCCCGCGCACGTAGTGGGCGGTGGCTCCTTGCACGGTGACGCCCTGGTTTTCGTAGTCGTAGGCCCACAGGGCGCCGTAGCGGCGGCAGATGGTGCAGTTGCAGGCGGTGGCGCCCTCGACCTCGGGTTTGTAGGTCCAGCGCACGGCGCCGCAGTGACAGGCTCCCTCGATCATGTTGTTTTCTCCCGGTTCGGTAACGCGGCGAGCTGGGGCAGGGTGCTGTGCTCCAACCCGGCGGCCGCGGTTGGCCGGGCGGAGTTGCCTGAATACCAGTAAGGCGACTGAGAGCTATCTCGATAATAGTGCGGTGGCTAAGAGTTACCTGAATAAGAGCTACCTGAATAAGAGTGACGTGACCAACAGGTAATCTCAGCGCCCCTGGAAATTGCCGGGACGGCGTTCACCCACCGCCCGTACGCCTTCGGCGAAATCCTCGGTGTCCTGCAGTTTGATCTGCTCCGCGTGTTCGCGCTGCAGCGCCGCGGTGACCTCGGCCACCAGCTCCCGGCGCAGGGTCGCGCGCGTCGCCAGCAGGCCCAGCGGTGCGTTTTCCGCGATATCCGCGGCGAAGGCCTGGGCGGCCTCGAGCAGGGAATCCGGCGCCGCGATGGCATCGACCAGGCCCCAGGCCGCCACTTCCTCCGCCTTGTAGCGCAGCCCGGTCAGGCACATCAGTGACGCGCGCTGTGCGCCGAGCAGGCGCGGCAGGGTGTGGGTGAGGCCGAAGCCTGGGTGGAAGCCGAGCTTGACGAAATTCGCGGCGAAGCGCGCCGCGGGGCTGGCGACGCGAAAATCCGCGGCCACCGCGAGGCCGAGGCCGGCGCCGATAGCGGGCCCCTGTACCGCGGCGACGATTGGCTTGCGCGCGGCGAAAATGCGGATGGCCTGGTCGTAGAACTCGCGCAGGGGGTCGTCGCCCGCGGCGCCGAAGCCGTTCTCCGAGACCAGGTCGGCCCCGGCGCAGAAGGACTTGCCCCCGGCGCACAGGACGATGGCGCGGATGTTGGGTTCCTCGTCCAGGGCGTGCAGCGCATCGGCAATCACGCGCAGTAACTCGACGGTAGCGAAATTGTAGGGCGGGTTGTGGAACTGCAGCGTGGCGACGTGGGCGTTGTGCTGGATATCGAGGCTGACGGGCATGGTGTCGGGTCCGGCTGTGGCTGATCGGCGGCTTGGCGACAGGTGCCGCCTGCGCCATTGTACCTGCGCCGGTGCCCCGGCGGGCAAGCGTTGCGCCGCCACGCCCCCGTCCCGGTTGCGGGGGCGGTCCGGTGCGCAGCGCGCGCTTTCGCCGACACACTTCGCAGGTCGCAATGGGCTGCGCGTCGCGCGCCGCGCCCGCCGCCGCATGCGGTATACTCTCGCCCCATGACTCCCGCCCTGGAAACCCTGCAGTCCGTCTTCGGCTATGCCGC
Organism: Mangrovimicrobium sediminis; assembly: GCF_004745945.1. Lineage (GTDB taxonomy): Bacteria > Pseudomonadota > Gammaproteobacteria > Pseudomonadales > Halieaceae > Mangrovimicrobium > Mangrovimicrobium sediminis. The sequence goes on from NZ_SRLE01000007.1 coordinate 159,025, forward strand.
CTTCCGCCCGCAACAGGAGGACATCATCCAGCGTGTCGTCGCCGGTGACGACGCCCTGGTGCTGATGCCCACCGGCGGCGGTAAATCCCTGTGCTACCAGATTCCCGCGCTGGTGCGGCCCGGCTGCGGCGTGGTGATCTCGCCGCTGATCGCGCTGATGCAGGACCAGGTGGATGCGCTGCGCGAGCTCGGGGTGCGCGCCGGTTACCTCAACTCCAGCCTGCACGCCGGCGAGGTCCGCGAGGTGGAGGAGGCGCTGCGCGCCGGCGCGCTGGACCTGCTGTACATCGCCCCGGAGCGGCTGGTGATGGAGCGCACCCTGTCCCTGCTGCGCAGCGTCGATATCGCCCTGTTCGCCATCGACGAGGCGCACTGCGTGTCCCAGTGGGGGCACGATTTTCGTGCCGACTACCTGCAGCTCGAGCTGCTGCACCGGGAGTTCGCGGCGGTGCCGCGCATCGCCCTCACCGCCACCGCGGATGCGCGCACCCGCGCCGAGATCGTGCAGCGCCTGCAACTGGAGGAGGCCCACCAGTTCATTGCCGGCTTCGACCGCCCCAACATCCGCTATCGCATCACCCTGAAGCAGAACCCGCGCCAGCAGCTGCTGCGCTTCCTGCGCGAGGAGCACCCGCACGACGCCGGCATCGTCTACTGCATGTCGCGGCGCAAGACCGACGAGACCGCCCAGTGGTTGTGTGAGCAGGGCTTCAACGCGCTGTCCTACCACGCCGGCCTCGACGCCGCGCAGCGCGCGCAGAACCAGTCGCGCTTCCTGCGCGAGGAGGGCATCGTCATGGTGGCGACCATCGCCTTCGGCATGGGTATCGACAAACCCGACGTGCGCTTCGTCGCCCACCTCGACCTGCCCAAGACGGTCGAGGCCTACTACCAGGAGACCGGCCGCGCCGGCCGCGACGGCCTGCCGGCGGACGCCTGGATGGTCTACGGCCTGCAGGACGTGATCAAGCTGCGCCAGATGATGGAAAACTCCGAGGGCAGCGAGGCGCACAAGCGCGCCGAACAGCAGCGCCTGAATGCCATGCTCGGCCTGTGCGAGATCACCTCCTGCCGGCGCCAGGCGCTGCTCAACTACTTTGGCGACAGCCTCGAACAGCCCTGCGGCAACTGCGATGCCTGTCTCACGCCGGCGGAAACCTGGGATGGCACCGAGGCCGCGCGCATGGCGCTGTCCGCCGCCTACCGCACCGGCCAGCGCTTCGGCGTCAACCACCTGGTGGAAGTGCTGCGCGGCAGCGACAGCGCCAAGGTCCAGCAGTTCGGCCACGACCAGCTCGCGGTGTACGGCCTGGGCAAGGATCTGGACAACAACCAGTGGCGCTCGGTGTTCCGGCAGCTGGTGGCGCGCGGCTACCTGAGCGTGGACATGGAAGGTTACGGCGCCCTGCGTCTGAGCGACAATTGCCGCCCGCTGCTGCGCGGCGAGGAAAGTATCGACCTGCGCCGCGACGTCGCGGTGAAAACCCGCGGCCAGCAGACCCGCCAACCGCTGCCCGAGGATATCGACGTCGAGCTGTGGGAGGCGCTGCGCGAGTGCCGGCGACAGCTGGCGGAGGAGCAGGGCATTCCGCCGTACATCATCTTCCACGATCGCACGCTGAAGGAGATGTGCCAGCGCCTGCCGGCGGACCTGGCAGCGCTGGGCGAGATCGGCGGGGTGGGGGAACGCAAGCTGGAGAAATACGGCGGTGAATTTCTCGCGGTGATCGACGCGCACCTGCAGCGCGCGGTGCCTGCCTGAAGCGTATTCGTCGCTGCGCTGATTCGGAGTCGCTACGCTAACTCGGAATCGCTGCGCTTAGCGCTGCTCCGGCGAGACCGTCACCTCGAGACCCTCCATCGCCTCGGTCACCTCGACCTGGCAGGACAGGCGCAGGTCCGCGCCCGCGTCGTCCAGAAACTCCAACATGGCGGCTTCCATATCCCCGGGTTCGGCGACCAGCGCCTTCGCCGCGCCGCTGATGAACACGCGACAGGTGCCGCAGGCGCAGTTGCCGCCGCACTCGGCGATGATGCCCGCGACGCTGTTGGTAGTGGCGGCTTCCATCAGCGAGGTGCCGGGCGTGGCCTCGACCGTGCGCGGTGTGCCGGAAGGTTCGATAAACGTGATGCTGACCATGGTGCGGGCAAGTCTCCTCAGGCGCGGGTGAAGTCCAGGTGCAGTTCCTTGAGCCCGCGCAGCGTATAGGTGGGCTCGTACTCGAAGCGGCGCTGGCCCGCCGGGCCGTGGGCGGCCTCGTTGATGCGGATGTCGGCGAGGCGATCGAACAGGCGCTCCAGGCTCACCTTGGCCTCGCCGCGCGCCAGCGGCGAGCCGGCACAGGCGTGTACGCCGCGCCCGAAAGCCACCTGCTCGCCGGCGTTGGTGCGGTCCAGGCGGATGCTGTGCGGGTCCTCGAACACCGCCGGGTCGCGGTTCATCGCCGCCAGCAGCAGCATCACCGTGGTGCCGGCCTTCACTTCCAGGTCGCCGATCTTCGTGGTCTTCGTCACCAGCCGATAGTCGCCCTTGACCGGGCTTTGCAGGCGCAGTACCTCCTCGATGAATTTCGGGATCAGGCTGCGGTCCGCGCGCAGCTGCGCCTGCAGCTCGGGGTCTTCGCCGAGGATGCGCAGGGCGCTGGCCAGCAGCAGCACCGTGGTGTGCTGGCCGGCGCCGAACATGAAGGTCGCGGTCTTCACCACGTCGATCACCGAGGGCGTGGTGCCGTCGCGGTATTTCACCTGGGCCATCTTGCCCAGCACGTCGTCGCGCGGATTCTGCCGGCGCTCCTCGATATAGCCATAGAACTGCAGGCCGATCTGTTCCAGCGGGTCGCGCACCGCCTCTTTCTCGCCGCCGACCTGTCCGGGCAGGTTGGAACGCAGCATACGGAAATTTTTGTGGTCCTCCTCGGGCACGCCGAGCAGGTCGGCGATAACCAGTGTGGCGTAGGGCTGGCCGTAGTCCATGATCGCCTCGAAGCTGCCGCGCTCAATGAACTCGTCGATCAGCTGGTCCGCCAGCTCCCACATGAATGTCTCGTTTTCCTTCAGGCGGATCGGGGTGATCATGCCCATCAGCAGCGACTTGGTTTTGGCGTGCTGCGGCGGGTCCTCGGTCATGATCAGCCCGGAGTGGCTCAACTCCTCGCGGTGGGCGGCGAGCTGTTCGGTAATGTCGTCGCCCTCCGGCGTGAACGGCAGCGGCGGGAACGGCCCGGTCACCGCGTTCGCGGCGGAGAAAATCTCAGGGTTAGAGAACAGCGGCAGCCCCTCGCGGTAGCCGGTCACGGCGACCACGTTGTGCTGCGGCAGGTATACCGCCGGCCCCTGGGCGCGCAGGTGTTCGTAGTAGGGGTAGGGGTCCTCGATCAGCGACATGTCGTTGAACATGTCGATCTCTTCGTAGTGAGTCATGTCAGTTCTCCGCCTCTTCGCGCAGTTTGGCGCGCACGTTCATGAGGACTTTGCCGTAGTTATTGTCGCCGCGGCGGTCCCGTCCGCAGCCCCAGTAGTAGTCGTACTGGCTGTTTTCCACCAGTCGCCGCTCGCCGGTGGCCAGCAGCTTGCGCGCGACCTCCGGCCAGGCCTTGCACTTGGTGTACAGCGCCCGGGTCATGTACACGCGCTTGACCTCGCTCCAGTCGCCGCGCAGCTTGCGCCGCCGGCTGCGGCCGAGTTTGCGCGCCTTCTTCGGGTGGTCCGCCGCGCGCACCGCCTCGCGCGCTTCCTCGGACTCGAATTTCATCGCCTGGTAGTAGTGCTCCACGGAGGGCCACTCGCGCTCGTCGAGGAAGAAACCGTGCCGGGAGAAGGTGCCCAGCAACTCATTGACGTCGCTGCGCGACAGGTACAGGGCATCCAGGTCGAGCTCGGGAAACAGGCCGGTACTCACTGCAAAGGCACTCCGTGTCTGGCCGCGCTAGAAGCGGTAGCTGATGACCGCGGTGGGTCCGGTAAACGTCACGTCGTACTCGGACTCCTTGCGCGAAGAGGAAGTATAGGTGAGATCGACTTCCATGAACTGGTAGCCCAGGCTGAAACCCAGGTGCTCGCCGGGGGCGTAGATGATGCGCGGGTGGGCGTAGGTGAAGCTGCCGTCGTAGTCCTGGTAGCTGGCGCTCAGCCAGCCGGCGGACAGCAACACGCCCCAGTCACGGCCCAGGTCGTAGAAGGCCTGGGCACGCAGGTTGGGCAGGGGGGCCAGCAGGTCGTTGGCGGCTGTTGCCACCTCGGCATCGGCGCCGCCGACGAAGGCGCGACCGCGGATAGCCACATCGATGTCCAGGGCGTGGATACCGCCGCCGATCTGCAACTCGGCGCGCTGCGAGCGATACAGGGAGTACATGAGATCCACGATGTAGGTGTCCATGTCGATATCGGTGTCCACGCCGACCCCGGCCTCGAACACAATGCCGTCGTAGTTGAACTCATCCTGTACCGTGCGGCTGCCGCTCTGGCCGAAGGTATAGAGCAGGGCGCTGACGCTCCAGCGCGGACTCATGCGCCAGCGGTATTCCAGTGCCAGGCTGCTGTCGCGGCCGTCGACGCCCAGTTCCTTGAGTTTGACATCGACCTCGGGGAGGTCGCCGACCGTGGCACGCAGGCTGGCATCGCCCTCCTGCCAGGCACCGCCCAGCGCCAGGCTGTGGCCGGTTTCCAGGAACGGATGCAGGCCTTCTGCGCGCGCCGGGAGTGCAACTGTGAGGACACAGCCGACAATGGTGAGAATGGCAGATCGCATGGTACGCCCCGAAAGTCCTTTTTTTGTTGCGCTACCTTAGCGAATCCCCATCCCGGCGTCGATGCCGCCGTGGCCGATGCGGCGCCGCCGCGTACCTGCACTGTCGGTGGCCTCGGCGCTGGATTATGCTTGGTGCATACCCTCGATGGATCGCCTGTGCATGTCACGCGACGCCTCCTACGCGATTTTGCGCCAGCCGGCGCGTCCCGCCGCCATCGCGCCCTTCCTCGGGCAACTGGGGATCGCGCTGGCGGCGTTGACCGCGGTGCCCGCGCTGGTCGCCCTGGTCAGCGGGGAGCGCATCATGTTGCTGCGTTATGCGCTGATCATCGCCGGCCTGGGCCTGGTCTGCGTGCCGCTGTCGCTACGCCCGCGGGTCGGACGATTACAGGCCAACGAGGGCCTGGTGATCACTGCGCTGGTGTTCATCGCCCCGCCGTTCCTACTCGCGTGGCCGCTGATGGCGGCGGGACTCGACTACGGCGCCGCCTTGTTCGAAGCGGTGTCGGGAATCACCACCACCGGCCTCAGTACCCTGGCCAGCGTCGAGCAGCGCCCGCCGGCTTTCCTCTTCTCGCGCGCCTGGTTGCAGTGGATCGGCGGCCTGGGCATCGCCGCGCTGGTGCCGCTGTGGCTGGAGCCGGGGCCGGTGGCCCGGCGCCTAGCCGGACTGGAGCAGATGGCGGTGGAGAGCCACAGCCCGGCGCGCGAGTTCGCCGCGCAGATTCTCTCGGTGTATGTCGCGGTAACTGGAATCGCTTTCGCGCTGCTATGGCTGGTCACTGGCGATGCTTTCGTCGCGCTGCTGCACGCCCTGGCGGCGATTTCCACCGGCGGCTTTTCCAGCTACGACAACAGCCTCGCCGCCCTCGGCCCCGCCGCGCAGCTGGCGACCATCGCGGTGAGCACCCTGGGCGCAGTACCCCTGCTGGTGTTCCTGCGCGGCGCGCGCGGCTCCCTTGGCGGCGCCCTGGGCGACCCGCAGCTGCGCCTGCTGCTCGCCAGCGGTGCGTTGGTGGCGCTGGGCTGCACGGCGCTGCTGGTCGCGCACTCCGGGTTGGCCTGGCCCGCGGCGCTGCGCCACGGCCTGGTTCTGGCGTTCTCCGCACAGAGTACCGCCGGGTTCAGTTCACTGGATATCGGGATGCTCTCGGACACCACCAAGCTGTTGCTGATCTTCGCCATGATCACCGGCGGCGGCATCGGCTCCACCGCGGGCGGCATCAAACTGCTGCGGGTGCTGGTGTTCCTGCGCACCGTGCAATTCATGTTGCGCCGCACACGGCTGCCGGCGCACGCCTGGGCGCGTCCGCGCCTCGGCGGCCAGGAGCTCGACGAGCACCTGGTCAACAACTCGTTGGCCCTGTTCTTGTTATTCACCGTGAGCATCATGCTATCGTGGCTGGTCTTCGTCGCCGCCGGCTACCCGCCGCTGGATTCGCTGTTTGAAGTGGTCTCGGCGCTGGCGACCGTGGGACTGTCCAGCGGGCTCACCGCCTCCGGCCTGCCGGGACCGCTGCAGGTGGTGCTGGGTGTCGACATGCTGCTCGGCCGGCTGGAAATCGTCGCCGTGCTGGTGCTGCTGGGGCCGATGACCTGGTGGCCACGGGCGGATTGAGCGCCGGCTGCGGCGCAATGGGGGAGGGCGTATGCGAATCGTGTTCGTAGGTGCGGGGACCACCGCGGTGGCCACGGCGCGGCAGTTGATCAGCCAGGGCCACAGCGTGATCGTCATCGAGCGCGACGCGGCGCGTGTGCAGGAACTCTCCGGCGAACTCGACTGCGGCCTGATTCACGGCGATGGTACGCGCCCGGATATCCTGCGCGAGGCGGATACCTCGGCCACCGACGTGCTGCTGTGCATGGCGGACATGGACCAGGAGAACATCCTCACCAGCCTGGTCGGCCAGGTTGAGAACATCCCGCACATTATCACCAAGGTGCAGGACCCGCAGTTCGAGAAGGTCGCCATCGCCCTCGGCCTGGAAAACATCGTGGTGCCTTCGCGGGCGATGGCCCGCCACCTGGTCGACCTGATCGAGTCCCAGGACACCCTGGAGGCCTCGCCGGTGGTCAAGGGCGACGCCCGGGTGTTTTCGTTTATCGTCACGCCCGCCCAGGCCGGGCCGCTGTCCGCACTGAAGTTGCCCAGCGCGGCGCGGGCGGTGTGCCTGTACCGCGAGGGGCACATGGAGTTCGTCGACGCCGAGGACAAGCTGCGCGAGGGCGACGAGGTGGTGGTGCTGACCCACGAGGCGGGGGCCGCCGAACTGCACCGGCGCCTGAGCAAGGCGCCGGAAGCCTGAGTCAGTTGTGGGAATCCCCGTGCAAGGCGCCTGCAATCCCTAACAATGTGCCTGAAACCAGCGCGCCGGGATTCAGCCGCGCGTCGCCACCTTCACGTTGCCGAGCATCATGTCGCCGGTGGGCGTGCCGATCATGGTCTGCGGGAAACAGGTCTCAACCCGTGAGATCGCATCCAGGCGCTCGACCTGGTCGGCGTTGAACGTCACTTCCAGCGCCGCCAGGTTGTCCTCCAGTTGGGCGAAGGTGCGCGCGCCGATGATTGGTGAGGCCACCGCCGGGTTGAGCAGCGTCCAGGCCAGCGCGACCTGGGCGGAGCTGCGCCCGAGTTCCGCCGCGACCTCCGCCACCACCTCGGCGATAGCCAGGGACTTCTCGGTCAACCGGCCGGTGGCCAGGTTGATGTTCTTGCGCGAGCTCATGTCCTGCGGCTGCGCCGCGAGGTCGGCGCGGGTGTATTTGCCGGTCAGCACGCCGCCGGCCAGCGGCGACCAGGGCAGCACGCCCAGGCCCAGCTTGCGCGCCATGGGCATGAATTCGCGCTCCACCGTGCGCTCGGTCAGCGCGTAGGGTACCTGTAGCGCGACCAGCGGCGACCAGCCGCGCAGGTCGGCGATCGCCTGCATGCGCGAGACTTCCCAGGCCGGCGTGTCGGAGATGCCGACGTAGAGGATCTTGCCCGCACGCACCAGGTCGTCGAAGGCGCGCAGCACTTCCTCGGCGGGGGTGCGGTCGTCCCACAGGTGCAGGTAGAGCAGGTCGATGTAGTCCGTACCCAGCCGTTGCAGGCTGTCCTCCACCGCCTGCACCATGTTCTTGCGCTGGTTGCCGCTGGCGTTGGGGTCGCCGGGGCGCATGGTCAGGCTGTACTTGGTGGCGATCACCACCTGCTGGCGCACCTCGGCGGCCATGCGCCCTAGCATGCGCTCGGATTCGCCGGCGGCGTAGAAATTGGCGGTGTCGACGAAGTTGCCGCCGCGCTCGCGGTAGTGGTCGAACATGCGCCGCGCCTCGTCGTACTCCGTCCCCCAGCCCGGTGTGCCGAAGGTCATGGTGCCGAGGGAAAGGGGGGATACGCGCAGGCCGGAGCGGCCGAGCAGGCGATAGTCGTCGAGGGAAAGGCTCATTCAGGCGTCTCTCTTGCGGTTCTGGTTATGTGGGCGGTGGCGTGGCCACCGCCCGGGGGACGTTGCACCAAGATATAACCAAATGGTTAGTTTGGCCAGTCCCGACAGTCACGCAGAACCCGCAAGAAGAGCGGGGAGGGACCCCTGGTGATCAGGCGAACACTTCGGCGAAGAAGTTCTGCATGCTCTGCCAGGCGCGCTGGTCCGCGCTGGCGCTGTACACGGTGCCGAAGTCGGGATCGTTGGCCTCGGGGTTGGTGAACGCGTGCAGGGTGCCGCCGTAGGCGTGGATCTGCCAGTCGGCGCCGGCGCCGCTGAGTTCGGTGGCCAGGCCGACCATCTGCTCCGGGGTCGCCATCGGGTCGTCGTAGCCGTGCAGCACGAGCACCTTCGCGCTGATCTGTGTGCCCTCGGTATTGCCCGGCGCGTAGAACAGGCCATGGAAGCTGATCACGCCGCTGACATCGGCGCCGCAGCGGGCGAGGTCCAGCACGCACAGGCCGCCGAAGCAAAAGCCCATCGCGGCGACCTTGCCGGCGTCCACCTCGGGCTGCTCACGCAGCACCTCGACGGCCAGCTTGATGCGCGCCTGCAGCATGGCGCGGTCGTCGAGGAAGGGCTGGATCAGCGCCTGGTTTTCCTCCACTGACGTTCCCTGCACTCCCTTGCCGAACATATCGATGGCGAAACCCACGTAACCCAACTCGGCGAGCTTGCGCGCCTTCTCGCACTCGAACTCCGAACGCCCGGACCAGGCGTGGGAGATGGCGACGGCGGGGCGCGGGCCGGCCAGGGCATCGTCCCAGGCCAGGTAGCCCTCCAGCGTGGTGTCGCCGTGGGTGTATTCGATCAAACGGGTCTGGATGGTCATGTCGTCTCCTTAAAACGCAGGGGATGCTGTTGTGCCCAAAACAGGCGAATGTGTAGGATGGGTGCAGCGGGATGACAGTGTGCATACTCCGCGCTAAAACCACAATAACATGCGGCTGCCGGCCGCCCCGTTGCGGGAAATCAAAGCATGAGCAATACCAGCGACGCCGCAGGCGGCGAACTGTCCGGGCGCGTCCTGCGCCTTATCGAATGCATGCACGGCCTGGTCCAGCGCGGCAAGCGCGACGGCGATGTCGAGGTAGACGACTGGCTAGCGCTGGCGGACATCGTGGAGATCGAGGGCTTCGAGCGTATCGGCCCGTTTCACGATGCGCTGGACTGGCAGGGTTACACCGAGATGCTCACCGGCTGGGTCAACAACACCGAGGGCTGGGACCCGGTGGTGAAGCAGGTCAGCGAGGCCGGCGACACGGTCTTCGTACAGTGCGAGGAGATGCTCACCCAGGGCGACGAGGTGGTGCCGTTCTATTCGCTGTCCATGTACCGCTTCAACCCCGCTGGCAAGATCTGTCACATCGGCGTCTACATGCAGCAGACCCATGTCTACGATCCCGACGCCGCCGCCTGACGCTGCGCGCTGCAGCCGCACCTGATCTGGCTAGGGCAGGTAGCGGTCCCACTCGTAGGGCACCACGCAATGGAACGGCGCGGCCAGCAGGGGGCGTGCCGTGCCCTCGGCCCAGCGCGCTTCCAGCAGCGGGCGCAGGGTGCCGGCGGTGGCCGCCGGGTCCTCGTCGAGGAACAGCAGGGTGAGTTTCTGGCCGGCGGCGATCCCGGCGAGATCGCAGTCGAAGGAGGTCGCGTGGTAGATGCCGGCGACGCCGTCGAGCGCGGGCAGTGCCAGCGGCGGTGCCGCGCCTTCTTCCAGCAGCAGGTACAGGCCGCGTACCGGGTACCAGGGCAGCACGTCGCGACCGGTGCGAATACGCGGCGCCGCCTGTGCGCCATCCAGCGTGTAGGCGCCACGATTGACCGGCGGCATGATGAACGGCGAGCGCCCGGCCTGGTTGAGTGCCACCGCCAGGTCGTAGAACTCCTTCATGCCGGCATCGCGGCCGGCGAAAAAATAGAACATGGCGTGATCGACGCATTCGTAGCCGTCACAGCCCGCGGCCCGGGCGGTGCGACAGGCCGGCGTCGAGACCACCCGCAGCGAGGTGCGCAGGGTGCGCAGGCGCTGTTGCTCGGGACGGTGGTCGAGGCTGTGCCAGCGCAGGTAGTCGGCGTCGTAGCCCTCGGGGTGGCGCTTGGACATCGATACATAGAGCGTGTCGATATCGCTGTGGCCGGTGGCGAGAATGTCGGGGGCCTCGTCGGAGGGCGTGCCCACCGCGTCGCTGTAGTAGTTGCGGGTAGTGTCGTGATCGTCCATCAGTCGTCCGCCAGGGTCAGCTCGGGGTGCAGCGCCTCGACCATGCGGCGCATGCCCTCGCGCCAGGGCACGCGAGTTTCGCCCAGGGTGGCGTGCATCAGCGTGGTGTCGGGCCACAAGGGCGTGTGAGTCTGCTCGGTGTACTCGAACAACGGTTCGCGGCCGACCAGCTTGCCGAGATATGCGCAGTAGTCCTCAATGCTCACGGTTTCGCTGCCCGACCAGTTGACCGTCAGCGGCGGCGTGGCGGCGCATTGCATGGCGCGGATGCCGAGCTCGACGTAGTCGTCCTCGTAGATCGGGTTGTAGTTGTTCGGGCCGCCGGGGTACAGGCGGATGGGCCGGCCGTCGAGAATTGCCTGCAGGCGGTCGGCGGGGGCGCCGCCGAGGGGGCCGTAGGTCGAGCAGATGCGGATGATGCACAGCGGCACGGCGTATTGTTCTGCCACCCAGCCGCACACGGCCTCGCCGGCGATCTTGGAAAAGCTGTAGTTGGCGCGGTCGGGCACGCCGGGCGGGTCGTCCTCGCGCAGCGGACGCTGGCCCTGGTAGCCGTAGATCGAGCCGGTGGAGCAGTAGACAAAGCCTTTGGCAGCGCGGCAATGGTGCAGCAACTGGCCGGAGTTGTGGGCGTTGGTGCGCACGCAGTCGCGCCAGGCGCCGAGCCCGGGGTCGACAGCGGCGTGGAACACGTAGCTGAAATCCCCCGGCAGCGCGCTGAAATCGCCGCTGGCGAAGTCCAGGGGCAGCGGCCGGATGCCCGCCGCCTGCAGGCGTGCGCTGTCCGCCGGGTCGCGCAGCCGGGCGACTCCCCAGACCTCGTTGTCCGCGGCCAGGGCGCGGGCAATGGGAAAGGCGATCTTGCCGGTGACACCGGTGACCAGGATTTTTTCGTTCTTCAACACGGGAGGGACTTCCGCTGGTGACGTCTATTATAGTTAAGTGATCACCTGGCCAATTTAGCCCGGCGTGCCCGAATTGTCCACAGCGGCAAGCGCATGGCACTTACCTTCTCACCCTGGCCGCGCCGCGAGTGGCAAGGCCTACAGACCCGGGAGAACACCATGACCCTGGAGGAAATGCTCGACCGCGAGTGCATCCGTCGCACCCTGGCGCGCTATACCACTGCGGGCGACCGCCTGCGCCTTGAGCCGTTCCTGTCGGTGTTTACCGAGGACGCGGTCCTCGAGAGCGAGGGGGTGCCCGAGGCCGACGCCTTTCGCTACCAGGGGCGCGCGCAGATCGCCGGCTGGATCACGCGCTGGACCGAGCGCGCGGATGATGCACAGGCGCCGACCCACGCGGCGAGCTTTGTGCGACACCACCTGTCCACCAGCGATGTTGAGTTCACCGCCCCGGACACCGCGCGCGGCCGCACCTACTGGACGGCCTACACCGATATCGGCCCCGATCACGGCGGCTATTATCTGGACATATTCAGGCGTTGCGGCGATGAATGGCTGATCGCCCACCGCCGTGTGCGACTCGACTGGCGGGCGCAAAACAGCCTGTTTCGCACCGCTATTTCGCGCTCGCGCGAAGTGTGAGACGCATTCAAGTTATTGAACAGCACTGCTGTCTAGAGCGACTGGTAAAATCTATCAGCTTTTGGGGGTGTATTTTCCCACCGATCGTATATTCTAGGCCGGTCAAGCTTTGACGTAATACCCATAATTCCAATAACGGGAGAAGCACTGTGAAGCCTTGGTACTACACTACACTTTTGTATGCATCCACCGCCGCGCTGAGCGCGGGACTCGCACCGAACACGTTCGCCCAGGGGGATTCCTCCGGCCGCGCCAACGCGATGACGCTCGAAGAAGTGATCGTCACCGCCCGGCGCCGGGAAGAATTCATCCAGGACGTTCCGGTGTCCCTGACGGTGTTCAACCAGAAGCAACTGGACGCCGCCAACATCACCAACCCGGGTGAACTGGCGACCTACACGCCGAACCTGTCAGCCAACGCGCGCTTCGGCGGCGACAACACCACCTTCGCGATCCGCGGTTTCTCGCAGGAACTGCGTACCACCGCGTCGGTGGGCGTGTACTTCGCCGAAGTGGTCGCGCTGCGCGGCGCCAACTCGCAGCAGTCCGGTGACGGCGCCACCCCCGGCGACCTGTTCGACCTGGAAAACGTCCAGGTACTGAAGGGCCCGACCGGTACGCTGTTCGGCCGCAACACCACGGGTGGTGCGGTGCTGCTGACACCCAAGCGTCCCACCGACGAGTTCGAGGGCTATGTCGAGGGCTCCGTGGGCAACTACGACATGCTGCGTGGCCAGGCGGTATTGAACGTGCCGATCACCGACAGCTTCAAGATGCGCTTCGGTATCGATCACAGCGAACGCGATGGTTACCTGGACAACATTTCCGGCATTGGCCCGGACAACTTCGCCGACCAGGACTACACCGCCTATCGCGTGAGCGCCCTGTGGGAGATCACCGACAGCCTGGAGAACTACACCATCGTGCGTGGCTCCGAGTCGTCCAACAACGGTTACCCCGCCTCGCTGATCGATTGCAACCCAGAGCAGCCGCTCGGTCTGATCTTCTGCCAGGCCGACCTCGATAACCGTCGTGCCACGGGCAACGACGGCTTCTACGACGTCTACAGCTTCGTGCCCAACCCGGTCAACGAGCAGGACATGTGGCAGGCGATCAACACCACCACCTGGGAAATCACCGACGACCTGCTGGTGAAGAATATCCTGGCCTTCGGCGCCCTCGAGACCAAGCAGCGCTCGTCCATCTACGGCAGTGACTGGCGCTTCGGCGGCGAGCAGTTCATCTTCCAGCAGGTGGGTCTGGCCAACAACTTCCCGACCACCGACCAGGAAACCTTTGTCTGGGAACTGCAACTCCAGGGTTCTGGCCTGGACGACACCCTGACCTGGCAGGCGGGCCTGTACTACGAGGATAGCGAACCCGGCGGCGACTACGGTGCGCAGTCTCCGGCACTGATCATCTGCGACCAGAGCACTATCACCGGTGACCCGGAGAATTTCCAGTGTAACAACCCGCTGGGTGCAGGCGCGGTGCAGAGCGTGCCGGGTGGTGTCGAGTACACCAACATGGCGATCTACGGCCAGGCCACCTACGAGTTCACCGATACCCTCGCGCTGACCGTCGGCCTGCGTTACACGGACGACGAGACCAAGGGCTACACCAACGAGACCATCTACTACTTTCCGTCAGTGCCTCCGGGCCAGTTGTCCGGCTACGTCGATACCCTGGTGGAGACCCGCACGCCGGAGTCCAGCAGTGACGAGCCGACATGGATGATCGACCTGGACTACAAGCCCACGGATGACCTGCTGGTGTACGGTAAGTACAGCAAGGGTTATCGCCAGGGCAGCGTGAACATCGGCGGCTCTTCGGGCCTCGACGTACACGGCCCGGAAACCGTGGATACCTTCGAGATCGGTAGCAAGAGCAGCTTCTACGGCGCCATGCCCGCCACCCTGAACGTCGCCGTGTTCTACAACGACTTCCAGGACCAGCAGGTGCAGTACGGCTACTTCAAGCCCACCGGCGTCGGTACCACCGCGATCGTCAACGCCGGTTCCTCCACCATCTACGGTGCGGAAATCGAGGCCACGCTGCAGCTGACGGAGAACCTGATCCTGAACGCCAGCTATGCGTACCTCGACTCCGAGGTGGACGAGCTGATCTTCCCGGACTTCCCGCCGAACGCCGTGGCCACCGAGCCGACCACCACCACCGCCGAGGGCGAACCGCTGTCCTTCGCACCGGAGCACACCGCGGTGATCACCGGTGTCTGGTTGCTGCCGTTCGACGCAGAATGGGGTGACATGAAGCTGTCCGCCACCTACGTCTACACCGACGAGCAGCAGGCGGTGTCCGAGGAATCCTCGATCTACGCGACCCTGGATTCCTACGACCTGTGGAACTTCAACTACAGCTGGGAAGGTATCTTCGGTACCGGTGTCGATCTCGCCGCCTTCGTGACCAACGCGACGGACGAGGAGTACGTCACCTACGTTACCGGCAACTGGAACAGTGGCTTCGAATTTGGCCAGGTGGGCATGCCGCGCATGTACGGCGCGCGTATCCGCTACAACTTCGGCGTCAACTAAGCTGTCTCCCCGAAAGCGCCCGCCTTGCGGCGGGCGCTTTTTTTTTGCCTGCGGCATTGCCACCCCAGTCATTTTTTATGGCGTTGTTTGCCCCTGTCGGGATGGCAGTCGCTTCCACAATCGCTAAAATGGGCGGATACCCTCGCAGCAGGGTAGCCGTACCCGTACCTGGACGTCCTTGGAGAGAGTTATGTCTACCGCCCCCAGCATGAGCCCCGCCACGCCCAAACCCGACCACGTGCCGGATTCCCTGGTCTACGACTTCGACATGTTTGCCGACCCGGGCATGCTCGCCGGCGGCCACGATCGCGCGCTGGAGCTGGTCAAGGAAGCGCCGCCGATTTTCTGGACGCCGCGCCAGGGCGGCCACTGGGTGCTGGCCGGCCACAACGCGATCTTCGAGGCCTCGCGCGATATCGACCGTTTCAGCAATGCCATGGTCTCCTACGAGCAGATCCAGGAGATCCAGGCCTCCATGCCGCCGGACGCCCCCAAGCTGCTGATTCCCGCGCCGATCACCTACGACCCGCCGCACCACGCCGTGTACCGCTCGCCGCTGCAGAAGGCGTTCTCGCCCAAGGCGATGGCCGAGTCCAAGGAATCCATCGTCAAGCTGGCCCGCGACCTGATCGAGGCGGTCAAGGCCGACGGTCACTGCGAGTTCATCTCGGCGGTCGCCGAGCCGATGCCGGTGACGTTCTTCCTGCGCATTTTCGGCCTGCCCGAAGAGAAGCAGCTCGAGTATCGCGCGCTGGTCAAGGAGCATTTCTCAGCCTCTACCGACAAGGACCCGGGCCGCATCCAGGCGCGCCTGCGGCATGTCGCCGCGGTGATGTACGACACCATCATAGACCGCAAGGACAACCCCAAAGACGACCTCATTTCCCTGCTCTGGCAGTCCGAGTTCAACGGCAAGCCGGCGACCCTGAACGACCTGGAGAACTACGCGGTGATGCTGTTCACCGCCGGCCTGGATACCGTGGTCAACGGCATGGCCCTGGGCGCCGTACACCTGGCCCGCGACCCGGCGCTGCAGGCGGAACTGCGCGCCGACCCGTCGAAGATCCCGCAGGCCACCGAGGAACTGCTGCGCCGCTACACCTTCACCGTGCCGCCGCGCTTCGTGCGCGAGGATACCGAGTTCCAGGGCGCGGCCATGAAAAAGGGTGAGATGGCAGTGCTCATGCTGCCCACCGGCGACCTCGACCCGAGCGAGTACCCGGAGCCCGAAGAATTCCGCCTCAACCGCGAGGGCAAGGCCCACATCGCCTTCGGCGCCGGCCCGCACCGCTGCCTGGGCTCGCACCTGGCGCGCATCGAGCTGAACATCGTCTACGAGGAAATGCTCAAGATGCTGCCGGAGTTCCGCCTGGATGCCGACAAGCCGCTGCACTACCACGGCGGCCACGTCTGGGGGCCGGAGGAAGTGCACCTGCGCTGGGACTGACCAGCGCCGCCGGTTAACGGCCCCTCGCGCCCGCGCCGCCGTCAGCGACGCGGGCGCTTTGGTTTCAAAACACCTGTTTTTGCCTTGTCCGCGCAGCTTGCCTAACCTGCGGCTTGCGCTCCACCCGGTGCGCCTGTCTTCATGCGCTGGCCAACAGGTTGAATAACAATGCAAACGCCCGAGCAACTGGACCTGGCCTACATGGCCATGGAATCCCGCGAATTTTCCGACAATCCCTTCCCCCATTTCGACGCGGCCCGTGAGCGCCACCCGTGGCTGGCGCGCTGCGCTTTCGGCGTGGTGGTGCACGAGTTCCAGGCCATCCAGGACCTGCTGATCCAGGACGACAAGATGTGCTCGGACCAGGAGGGCGTGGTGGCCGCCATGCAGGCCGAGGGTACGCCCTGGGGGCGCTTCCAGGTGGAGAGCATCCTGGGCCGCTCCGGCGACAGCCACAAGCGCATCCGCGACGTGGTTGCGCCCATGTTCACGCCGCGCGAGGCGAACAAGAACCGGCAGCTGATGCGCGACGTGGTCAGCATGGTGCTCGACGAGTGGGCGCCGAAGGGTGAATTCGATTTCGAGGAGTTCGCCTCCTACTTCCCGGTGTCGGTGATGACCGCGATGATCGGTGCACCGCTGGACGCCATCCCGCGGCTGCGCCAGTCGATGGAGGACCTTGGCCTGAGCTTCAGCATGGACCTGGCGCACATGCCTGCACTGCAGGCGGCGGTGGGCACCATGGACGACTTCGTTCGCGACCTGGTGGCGCGGCGCCGGGCCGGGGAGCGCCCCGGCGATGAGCCGGATCTGCTGGATACGCTGCTGGCAGCGGTGGCGGCGGGGCAGTTGGCAGACGACGAGGTCTACAACCTGTTGATCTTCCTGTTCGTCGCCGGCTACGACACGTCCAAGAATATTCTCACCCTGGCCATGTACTCGCTGCTCGAGCACCCGGATATCTACCAGCGCTGTGCCAGCGACTACGAGTACTGCAGCAAGGTCATCGAGGAGACCTTCCGCCTCAACAGCCCGGCGACCATCCCGCGGCGCCTGCAGGAGGACATCGTCTACCGCGACGTGCTGCTGGAGAAGGACTCCATGCTGTTCTTCACCGTCGGCATGTCCGGGCGCGACCCGCGCGCCTTCGAGCGCCCCGATGTTTTCGACCCGGACCGCGAGAAGAAGAACTACCGGCACATGGCCTTCGGCCGCGGCGTGCATCTGTGCCTGGGACAGTACATTGCCCGCGCCCAGCTGCAGGAGGGCCTGCACCTGATCGCCCAGCGCCTGCGCAACCCGGTGCTGGCGGGGGAGATCGGCCACCGGCCATTCTTCGGTGTGTGGGGCCTGCGCGGCCTGCCAATTCGCTTCGAGCCGGCACCGGACAGCGCGCTGGAGCGTTCGATTGCCTGAGTGGGGGCAAAACCGCGCGGCACACGGTAGAATTGCCCGGACATTAACCGGCCCGGGCATCGACCGCCGGGCCTCTCGGGTAAAGGGCGCCATGCAACCGGAAGAACTGGAATCGCGCAGGCAGGGGGTGGCCCGTGTGGCGGCGGAGCTGATCGCGCGGGAAGGCCTCGAAGCGGCTACCGTGCGCCGTATCGCCGCGGAACTCGGCTGCAGCACCACCATGATCACGCACTACTTCAACGACAAGGAAGAAGTGCTCCTGCTCGCCTACCAGCACATTGCCCAGCAGGGCGCCGACCGCGTGCAGGACGCCCTGCGGCGCCACCCGGACGATCTCGCCGAGGTGATGGTGTCGATGGCTGCCGTCGGCGCCGAGGCCCTGAGCCGCTGGCGCGTGTACCTGGCGTTTCGCGAGCGCGCCTCCTACGACACGGTGTTCGCCGCCGAGCAGCGGCGCTGGGTGGAACACACCCTGGATACGGTGACTGAACTGGTGCGCGGCCGCTGCCGGGAAGAGGACAGCGCTCGTGAGACGGCGCAGTTACTGATTGCGCTGGTCCACGGTATTGCCCTGCAGACCCTGTTCGACCCCGACCTGTGGCCCGAGGCGGCTATCCGCGCCGCCCTGCACAGCCAGGTGCGCCACCTGCTCAGCGATTGAGCGTCTCGCGCGCGGCGGGCTCCTTCAGCGACAGGCTGGCGATGGTCCAGCCGGGTTCCAGGAAACTCTCCCAGCGTTTGGAATAGGGCGCCAGCCGCCCCTTGTCGTTCCACGCCGCCAGCAGGATGCGCTGCTGGTCGCCGTCGGCCAGGAATTGCTCGAAATCGTAGGTTTCGGACAGGCGCGTGGCCTTGATCTCCGCGCCGCGGCTGATGTAACTGAGCAGCTTGGCCAGGCTGACGTCCTCGGCGAACAGGCGGCGGCCGGGCAGTTCCATGGAGGGTTTGGTCTTGCTGTTGCTGCGGCCATCCTCGCTGACCATGCTCACCGGCAGCATGAACACCTCGCGCCGGCCGAACTGGTGGGCGAAGTAGGTGCAGGCCAGGCGGTTGAACTCGGTATTGCGCGACATGGCGAACAGGCGGCCGATACCGGACAGGTCGAGGGTGCGCTCGGCGTGGTTGGACATGGGGTTGCCGTAGTAGGTGCGCAGGCCCGCCATGCGCGCGTCGCGCAGGCTGTCCCAGTCGTTGTCCGCCACCACCACGGTGAAGCCGGCCTCCTTGAGCACCTTGCCCAGGGCGATGGCGAAACTGTTCACGCCGAGAATCAGGACGCCCTCCGGTGCAGGTGCGGCGACACCCAGGGCTTTGGCCAGCGGGCGCGCGGTCAGGCTCTGGATGACCACTGTGCCGGCGATCACCGTGAACGCCAGGGGCACCAGCAGTTGGGCGTCGGCCACGTCCTGCGCGAGCAGGCGCTCGGCGAACACCGCGCTGATCGCCGCGGCGACGATACCGCGCGGGCCGATCCAGCCGATCATCGCGCGCTCGCGCCAGCCAAGGCTGGAGCCGACGGTGCAGGCGGCGACCTTGAGCGGGCGGGCGACGCACTGTATGCCCAGGATCAGTAGCAGGGCCGGCCAGCCCAGGGCGCTCAACTGGTCGAACTGCAGACGCGCGGCGAGCAGGATGAACAGGGCGGAGATCAGCAGGATGCTCAGGCTCTCCTTGAAATCCAGCAGGCTGCGGATGTGGATGCCGCGGGCGTTGGCCAGCCATACGCCCATCGCAGTTACCGCCAGCAGGCCGGACTCGTGGGCGATCACGTTGGAAATGGCGAAGACCGCAAACACCACCAGCAGCGTCGCCACATTGTGCAGGAACTGCGGCACCCAGTAGCGGCGCAGCGCCCAGCCCCAGGCCCAGCCACCGAGCAGGCCCACGGCCAGGCCGGTGCCGAGCAGGCGCAGCAGGTGCGCGAGCAGTTCGATCCAGTGGGTCGAAGTCTGGGTGGCGACCACCACCGAGAAGGTGATCACCGCGAAGATGGCGCCCAGTGGGTCCACCAGGATGCCCTCCCAGCGCAGGATGTTGGCCACCGCCCGGGTGGGCCGCACGGCCTGCAGCATGGGCATGACCACGGTGGGGCCGGTCACGGTCATGATCGCGCCGAACAGCACCGCCAGCTCCCAGTGCAGGCCGACGAGGAAATGCGCGAGCAGGGCGATCAGCAGCCAGATGATCAGCAGCCCCAGGCTGATCAGGTTACGCACCACCACGCCGTGGCCGCGGATTTCGTCAAAATTCAGGGTCAGGCTGCCCTCGAAGATGATCACCGCCACCGCCAGCGAGATGAACGGGAACAGCAGGTCGCCGAACAGGGCGTCGGGATCGAGCACGCCGCTGACCGGCCCCATCAGCAGCCCGGAGGCGAGCAGGAAGAGGATGGCGGGGACTTTCAGGCGCCATGCGAGCCACTGTGAGACCAGCGAGAACAGGCCGATGGCGGTGAGTACGAGCAGTACGTCCTGGGACATGCAGGGGAAGATCCTGAAGCGGCGGGAAACCCTGCATGTTACGCGAGGCACAGGCGCGGTAGAAGTGGCGGATCCGGGGGGTGTCGGGGACGCGGACCCTGGGGCTGGCCGTGCGCCGCGTCGGCCGCCGTGCGCCGGATGGACGCAAGCGGTGCACGCGATAGCACCGAAAGCGGGCGCCGGCGGCAGGGGACGGGCGAGGGCGGCGTGACCCGATTCACAAAAACATCAATTAAAACAGTGAGCTGGAATTTTCTGGCAAGTCTTTTGCTTCGCGTAGGGCAGGCGTCGCATTTGCAGGGTCTGGAGCAACCGCAGGTTCGGGTTGCCGCGCGGCGCCGGTGGAGCAGCCCCCCGGGGCGCTCCGTGAGTATGGCGGTTACTCAGGGAGTAAGATTTATGGACACGTTCAATCGTTTGTTCCTGCTTGGTCTCCTGGCCGGTTGCATGCTTGTAGGGACCCTTTCCCACGCGACGCCCTGAAGCCGGCGAGCAATGCCCGCGCACTGAACACCAGCAGCATGCCGGCGCACAACCCGAACAGGTTGGCGCGCAGGTCCAGCAGGGAGAAAGTGCGGCCCGGAACATATTGCTGGGACCATTCCAGCAGTCCCCCGAACACCCCGATGGCGAGGCAGCCCCACAGGTAGTGGCGCGGCCGTTGCAGGACGATGGCCGCCAGTAGCGCAAAGGTCAGGTAGGTGGCGAAATGCGCGGTCTTGTCGATGCCGTTGAGTTCTTGCCCGATTGCCGGTTCCAGTGACAACCAGGCCACCAGCGCCGCATAGCCGACCACTATCAGCCAGTGCAGGCGCCGCGCGCGCAGACGGGACAGGAAGCTGGGCATGGGTGTGTCGGGTACCGCGCGGGCCTCCTACAGGCCGTGCAGCAGCAGGCCGCGGTAGTCCGCCGCGCGCAGGCGGTGCTCGCGGGCGGCCTGGTAGGACGGGCTGTAGTACCAGGCTTTGGCGTCCTCCTCGGAGGCGAACTCTAGCAGCACCACGCCGTCCGGCGCCTCACCCTCCACCGCCTCGGTTTCGCCGTACACCACCAGTGGCCTGAACGAGAAGTCCGCCGCGGCTTCACTGGCCAACTGTGTGTATTTTTCCAGCTCCGCGGGATCGCGCACGGCGCTTTCGCGGATGAAGAGCATATAGACGGCCACGTGGAGAACCTCGCAGCGCCGCCGCGGAACTCGCCGCACGGCGTGTGGTGGAATCGGAGTTGCCGGCGCTTGCGCCGGACGCCCGAAGCGTATCAGAGGGTGTCGGGTGCGGCAATCGCGGCACGGCTGGCCGCTGTCGGGGAAGGGCGCGCGACCCCCAAGGAGAGACAACGGGGCCGCGCGGAGGTGTCGCGCATCAGACCAGGAAACCGCTCAGTCCAATGACCGCAACAACACACAGGGTAATCATCGCCAGTTCGAAACTGCTGGCCCCGCGGGAGGGTTCTTGGCGTCCCTTGACGAGGTACTGGTCTGTTTTTTTGGGGTTCAAGAGCATGGTCACGTCCCGTTATCGTGGGCTGTCTGGGGCCAGTGTATGAGCGCGGGCGGTGAATACCAGCGCCGCATTGCGGAAGTGTGATCCAGGTCCGCAGCGCGGCGTGAACTGTGAGCCAGGTCGCTGTTGCCGGGGTTTGCGCCGGTCCCTCGCGGGGGTTGCGGTATACTGGATTGGCCGTGCCACCCGGGCGCGGCGCCGGTTGCGTCAATGTCGCGGAGGCCATGAATGAAACCATTGCTGGGTGTGATTGCGCTGCTGCCGTGCCTGGCACTGGCGCAGACGGCGGGGACGCAGACCGTGTACCGCAGTGTCGGCGCCGACGGCGTGGTGACTTTCACCGACCGCCCGCCCGCCGATGACGTATCCGCGCAGGCCATGCAGATCGATGTACCACCGGCGCACTCGCCGCAGGATTACCAGCAGCGCCTGGACGACATGCGCGAGACCACCGACCGCATGGCTGCGGATCGCCGCGAGCGTGAGTTGCACCGGGCGCAGTTGCGCGAGATCGCCTCCCGCGAGGCGGCGCCCGCGCCCACCGCGCAACCGCAGGTTATCGACTACGGCATCACCAGCAGCACATGGTACGCGCCCGGCTACGGCTATTACCCGCCCGGCGCGCGGCCCTGGCGTCCCGGTCACGGCCACCGGCCCCACCCCAAACCCTATCCGGGCGCAGTGGTGCCACCGCTGGACCTCGACGCCTGGTCCGCCAGCCACAACTCGCAGCTGATGCGGCCCATGCTGCCGCGCCATCACTAGGGGCGTTTGCCTCCATAGCAGCGATCGACTAGAATCCGCTGCGTCCTAAGGGGTGGCCTGCCGGCCTGAGATGTCGTTCACGACGAACCCTTTGAACCTGATCCGGATAACACCGGCGTAGGGATAGGTTTCGGAACACCGGCCGCTGCGGCCGCCTCCAGCTCTCCATCGCTGTCCGGGTCTTCTTTGACTGTTTTACTCAAGGAGACCAGATGTCCACGTTTTCACGTTTTACGTTTTCCCTCGCCGGTCTCGGCGTGTTGCCCGCTGTCGCCATCGCCCAGGCGCAAGCCCCGACGCAGGTCGAGCCGGACCGGGTCGAGGAAGTCATAGTCACCGCCGATTTTCGCGCCGCGGACCTCATGCGTGCGCCCGCCAGTATCAGCGTTCTCGGTGAACTGGAGATGGCCGAGCGCGGCGCGCGGCACCTCGAGGATGTGCTCAGCGCCGCGCCCAACGTCAGCTGGTCGGCGGGCGCCTCGCGCAGCCGCTTCCTGCAGGTGCGCGGTGTCGGCGATCTCGAGCAGTACGCCGAACCCAAGTACTACCCCTCGGTGGGCGTGGTGGTCGACGACCTGGAACTGGGCTCCGCCGCCAGCGCCGGCATGCTGTTCGACGCCGCCCAGGTCGAGGTGCTGCGCGGCCCGCAGGGCACCCGTTACGGCGCCGCCGCCCATGCCGGCATGGTGCGTATCGAGACCAACGCGCCGGGCGATGACTTCGAGGCGCAACTGCACGGCGGCGTCGGCAATTACGGCAGCTACCACGCTGGCCTGGTGCTCAGCGGTCCCCTCGGCCCGACCCTGGGTGCGCGCCTGGCGGTGCAGCAGAACACCGGTGACGGTTACGTCGACAACGCCTTCAGCGGCGAGGACGATACCGCGGGCTACGACGAATTCACCGGCCGCGCCCGCCTGCGCTGGCAGCCCACCGACAACGCCAGTTACGAACTGTCCGGCCTGCGCTTCGACAGCGACAATGGCTACGACGCCTTCACCCTGGACAACAGCCGCACCAGCTGGGCCGACCAGCCGGGCAGCGACGCCCAGGAAATCGATGCCGTCACCGCGCGTGGCGATTGGCTGCTGGGTGGTGGTCGCAGCCTGCAGGCCATCGCCAGCTGGTTGGACGGGGACCAGCTGTACGCCTACGACGCCGACTGGGTCTCCCCGCCGGTGTGTGAGCTGGCCACCTGTTCCTACGGCTTCGATACTGCCCAGGAGCGCTTCGACCGCGGCCGCGAGCAGGGCACGCTCGAGCTGCGCCTGTTGGGCGGCGCGGACACCCTCGGCGCGGGCGACCTGCGCTACGTTATCGGCCTCTACGCCAATCACAACGACGAGACCCTCGACTACGCCTATCCCAGCGCCTGGTACGGCCTGTACGAAAGCAGCTCGGGCTACGACACCGAGCGCTACGCCGTCTACGGCCAGCTGGAATACGGCTTCAGCGAGCGTCTCAGCCTGAAGGCCGGGCTGCGCCTGGAGCGTTTCAGCGACGACTACGCGGACAGCAACGGTGTCGCCACTGACAGCGACGACGACCTGCTGGATGCCGAAATCAGCCTGCAATATGAGTTCGACGACAACACGTTCCTGTACGCTACCACCGCACTGGCCAGCAAGCCTGGCAGTGTCAACGTGGCCGCCAGCTCCCAGTTCGACTTCATGAGTCCGGGGTTCCAGGACTTCATGCAGGACAAGCTGCGCTTCGACAGTGAGCAACTGGTCAATTACGAGATCGGCCTGAAGACGCGGCAGTGGAACGGCCGCCTCGACCTGCGCACGGCGCTGTTTTATGTGACCCGCGACAACGCTCAGCTGGAAAACTGGATGTGGGACGCCGACGCCGGCCTGTGGGTGGGTTACCTGGACAGCGGCTCGGACGCCGAGAACTACGGCCTGGAACTGGAGGGCAGCCTGGCGCTGACGCAGCAGTTGGAGGTCTACGGCAGCCTCGGCCTGCTGGAAACCGAGGTGGACACCATCACCACCTTCGACCTCGACCGCAACGCGTTCGTCACCAAGGACGGCCGCGACCAGGCCAAGTCGCCGGCCTACCAGTACAACCTCGGCCTGCGCGCCGCGCTGCCGCTGGGCCTCACTGCCTCGCTGGAAGTGGAGGGGCGCGACGACAGCTACTTCGGCTACTACCACGACGGCCAGCTCGAGGGCTACGACCTGGTCAACGCCAGCCTCGGCTGGTCCGGTCGCTCCCTGCGCGTGACCCTGTGGGGCCGCAACCTGGGCGACGAGGACTACGCGGTGCACGGCCTGTATTTCGGCGCCGACCCGCGCGACGATTTCGGTGCCTGGTCCAACCAGTCCTACTACCAACTCGGCGCGCCGCGTACCTACGGCGTCGACCTGGTGTGGACCCTGTGAGGTAGCGCGCGTGACACCGGATACGCTGGTCGAGATCGCCGCCACCGCCTGCGGGCTGGCCTATATCGTGTTCATCATTCGCGAGAACATCATCTGCTGGCCCTTCGGCATCGTCGGCTCGTTGCTGTCCGTCTACCTGATGCTGGAGAACCGCCTCTACTCGGAGGCGATTCTCTACGTGTTCTACGTACTCATGGGTGTCTGGGGCTGGGTGCACTGGGCGCGGCGGGAGGCGCAGGCGGACAATCCCGTGCAGCGCTACGCGGCGCGCTATCACCTGGTCCTGGTGCTGGGGTGCAGCCTCGCCACGCTGGCCCTCGGCGGCCTGTTCAGCACCTACACCGATGCCGCGCGGCCCTACATCGATGCCGCCACCACTGTGTTCAGCTTTGCCGCGACCTGGCTGGAGATCAAAAAGGTGCTGGAGACCTGGGTGTACTGGATCGTGCTCAACGCGGCGTCGGTCTGGCTGTACGCGGACCGCTCGCTGGACATCTACGCCGGCCTGATCTGGGTGTACACCATTCTCTCGGTCTGGGGGTTGGTGCAGTGGACCCTCAGTTACCGCGCCCGGGCGCTGCCCGGCGACAGCTGAGGCCGGGTCATCCGGTGGCGCGGGCGGCTGCCTCGCCGCGCCGTTCGTTGACCGTCAACAGCAGCAGTAGTCCCGCCACGAAGAAGGCCAGCGTGCACAGCAGCGCCAGCCGGTGGTTGTCCCCCCACAGGTGGTTGATCAGGCCGTAGCTCAGCGGGCCGACGATGGCCGCGGCGCGGTTCGCGAAGCCCCACAGGCCGAAGATCTCCGCATTGCGCTCCGCCGGCGTGAGGTTGGCGATCAGCGCCCGGCCGCCGGCCTGGGTCGCGCCCATGGCCAGGCCGATCAGGTTGCCGCTGAGCCACAGGTGGGCGGGTTCGCTGGCCACCAGCGCGGCGAGTATCGCCGCCACCCACACCAGCAGCGCTGCGCTCAGTGTGGGTATGGAGCCGAAGCGATCCTGCAGGTGACCGAAGCCCAGCGCGCCCGCCGCAGCGGTGAGGTTGACCACCATGATCAGCACGATGAGCTGCTGGCTGTCGAAGCCGAACACCTCCTGGGCATAGATAGCGGCGACCACCACCACAGTCGCCACGCCCGCCTGGAACAGGGTCAGGCAGAGCAGGAAGCGGAACAGGTCGGGCAGCTCCCCGGCGCGGCGCAGGGTGTGTGCGACCTGGCTGAAGCCCGCGTGCAGCCAGCTGTAGCCTGGCGGCAGCGGGCGCGGCGTGGCGCGCTCGCGCAACCAGATGAAGGTCGGGGCGGCGGTGCAGGCGTAGATCAGGGCGGTGATCAACAGGGTCGCGGGCACGTACTGCGCGGCGCTCATGCCGGCGCCGCTGGCGTAGTTGATCCAGGCCAGGCACAGCCCCAGGGTGAGCAGGCCACCGAAGTAACCCAGTCCCCAGCCGTAGCCGGAGATGCGCCCGGCGCGCTCTTCGCTGGCGATCTCCGGCAGGAAGGCGGCGATCAGGTTTTCGCCGAAAGAGAACGCGGTGGCGGAGAGGATCACCAGCGCCATGGCCAGCGTCACCTCGCCGGGTCCGGCCAGGGCGAGCAGGGCGGTGCCGAGAATGCAGACCGCCGAGGCGACCAGCAGGAAGCGTTTTTTGCGCGCCCGGTAGTCGGCCAGGGCGCCGACCACAGGCCCGGCCAGCAGCACGATGAAGTTGGACGCACCGATCGCCAGCGTCCACAGCAGGGTGGCGAGCCCGGGCGAGGTATCGTTGCCGCCGCTGGCGATGACGCCGACGAAGTAGGCACTGTAGATCGTGGTCAGCACCACGGTGGTGTAGCCGGAGTTGGCGAAGTCGTAGAACGCCCAGGCGAGGATCTCGCGGCGGCCCGCGGGCGGCAGGCTCACGCGGTGCCGCTCGCGGCGGCTTTCCCCGCGGCGGCGCGGGGCGCTACCATGGCCGGGCCTGGCGTCAACGCGTAACAGTCCCGGAGGGAATCGCGCCGCATGCACGACCGCATCAACCATGTGCTAATGACTGTCGTCGATACCTGGATGGCGGCGATCCCCCGTGCGGTGCCCGACCCGGAACGCCTTGCCCGGTGCCGGTTGGTATCCCATCGCGGCGAACACGACGGGCGGCTGGTCAGGGAAAATACCCTGCG
This sequence comes from Mangrovimicrobium sediminis, assembly GCF_004745945.1. Taxonomy (GTDB): domain Bacteria; phylum Pseudomonadota; class Gammaproteobacteria; order Pseudomonadales; family Halieaceae; genus Mangrovimicrobium; species Mangrovimicrobium sediminis. The sequence goes on from NZ_SRLE01000007.1 coordinate 185,714, forward strand.
CGCCTTCGCCAATGCAAGCGCCAGGGGCGTGTGGGGCCTCGAGTGCGACATTCGCTGGAGCGCGGACCTGCAGCCGGTGATACACCACGACCTCGACGCGCGCCGCGTGTTCAACCGCGAACTGGAAGTCGGCGCCACAGCGCGCGCCGACCTCGCGCGCCTGCTGCCGGAAGTGCCCTGCCTGGAGGACGTGATCGAGACCTTCGCCGGCCGCAACCACCTCATGCTGGAACTGAAATCCGACACCCTGGGCAACGATGCGCGCAAGCGCGACGCCCTGCGCAGCCTGCTGGCGTCGCTCACCCCGGTCGAGGATTTCCACATCCTGGCGCTGGAACCCGAACTGTTCTCACTGGTGGATTTCCTGCCGCCCGCCGCCTGCCTGCCGGTGGCCCTGACCAATACCGCGCAGATGAGCGAGCTGGCGCTGGCGCGCGGCTACGCGGGTGTGGCCGGCCACTACCTGCTGCTGAACGCCGCCATGCAGGCGCGTCACCGGGACGCCGGGCAACAGGTAGGCACCGGCTTTCCCACCTCGCGCAACTGCCTGTTCCGTGAAATCAACCGCGACGTGGACTGGATTTTCACCAATCATGCGGTAGCCCTGCAGGGCGTCATCGACGCGGCTTTGGCCGCGGCGCGCACCCGCGTCACCCGCGGTGGGTGAGGGGAGGGCGGTTCAGCTTTCGCTGAGCCGGAACACGCCGAACAGCGCCGCGTGATCGGACAGGTCGCGCCAGTGGCCGCTGGCCAGGCGCCGGCAGGAGATGGGTTGCAGACCGCGGAAGTAGACGCGGTCCACCGGCAGTAGCGGCGCCCACACCGGGAAGGTGCGCGCGTGGCGGCCCTCCAGGGTGACGAACAACTCGCGCAGTTCGAGATCGTCGTGCAGGTGGTTCTCGGCGCGCCGGCGCCAGTCGTTGAAGTCGCCGGCGATGATCATCGGCTCGTCCCGCGGCACATGTTCGGCGATGCGCCGGGTGAGTGCCTGCAACTGGTCGCGGCGCTCCTGTTCGAGCAGGCCCAGGTGTACGCACAGGGTGTGCAGTCGTTTGCCCTTCGCATGCAGGTCGATCACCCCGTGCAGGATGCTGCGACTGGAGCGCGGGAACAGGGCGACGTCAATGTTCTCCCACTCCAGGAACGGGTGCATGCTGAGGATGGCGTTGCCGTGGTCGCCCTTGCGGTAGATCGCGTTGCGGCCGTAGGCGTAGTGCGGCCAGGCCTTGTCCGCCAGGTATTCGAAGTGCGGCTGGTCCGGGTAGGAGAATTTGCGCCGCTTGTCCTCGCCGGGTTCGGCGTGGCCGTGAATCTCCTGCAGGAACACGATGTCCGCGCCGGTCTCGGCGATGCGCTGGCGCATCGAGTCGAGCACGAAGCGACGGCGTCCCGTGCAGTAGCCCTTGTGGATGTTGTAGGTGAGGATGCGGACGCAGCCGTCGTCGGTGGTCATGCCGGACGCTCCCCGGCCAGTTCGCGCTTCGCCCGCAGGCTCCAGGTGACGACATAGTGAACTCCCGAGGCCAGTGCAGCGGCGACCACCACCGCACTGCCGATGGTAATCAGCGATGCAGGCACCGGGGTCAGCGCCTGCCCGGCGAGCAGCAGAACGCAGAAGATGATCTGCACACCCATGTTGAGCTTGGACAGCACGCTGGCGCCGAAGGGGAAGGGGCCGACCAGCAGGCGGTAGGCCACCGCCCCGGCGACGATCACCAGGTCGCGCCCGATCACCAGCGCCGCCAGCGGCCAGCCGACCAGCCCGACGCCGGCGAAGCTGAGGAAGCTCACCGTTACCAGCAGTTTGTCGGCGAGCGGGTCGAGCATGGCGCCGAAGCGGGAGAACGCCTGCAGGCGGCGTGCGGCGAAACCGTCCAGCGCGTCGGAAACACCGGCCACCACGCCCACCAGCAGGGCGCCGCCGTACTGCTCGCGCAGGATCAGCAGCCCCAGCGGCAGCGCCAGCAGCAGGCGCGCCGTGGTGAGCAGGTTGGGCAGGTATTTCAGCATTGCGGCGGTCACGTGTCCTGCGCAGTCGGGAAGGCCAGTATACCTGACCAGGGCCGCCGGCTGGTGCGCGCCACTCAGCGCATGGCTGGCGGTGTGACGCGGTAGATGACGCCGGCGTAGTCGTCGGAGACGAACAGCGCGCCGCCCGGGCCCTGGGCCAGCGCCACCGGCCGGCCGATGACGCCGTCGTCGGTGAGAAACCCGGTGAGGAAGTCGCGCTCCTCGATGCGCTGTTCGCCGAAATGCAGCGAGACCAGCTTGTAGCCGTCGAGCTCGGAGCGGTTCCAGGAACCGTGCAGGGCGGCGATGGCGGTGCGCCGGTACTCTTGCGGCCAGTGCGAGGCGTCGATGAAGCGCAGGCCGAGCGGGGCGTTGTGGGCGCGGAACCCGTGCACCGGCGGCGTCGGTTCGCGCGCGCCGGCGTAGGGGTCAGGCCCCATGTCCGGGTCCTGCAGGTTGTCGCCGTTGAAATAGGGCCAGCCGTAGAACCGGCCGGGTTCGATCAGGTTCAACTCGCAGGGCGGGAAGTCGTCGCCGAGCAGGTCGCGGCCATTGTCGGTGGCGTACAGTTTGCCGTTGAACGGACTCCAGTCGAAATCCACCGCGTTGCGCAGGCCGCTGGCGATCACCTCGCCGGCGCTGCCGTCCGCGGCGAAGCGCATGAGCGTGGCGCGGCGCGGGTCGCTCTCGGCGCAGACATTGCAACTGGAGCCGATGGCCAGGTAGAGCGCCGCGTCGGGGCCGGCGCGCAGGGTCTTGCGCCAGTGATTGCCGCCGCGCGGCAGGTCAGGGATCACCACCTGGTAGGCACCGCGGGTGGTGCCGTTGGCGTGGTCGTAGCCGATGCGCCCGACCTGGCCCTGCTCGGCGACGTACAGCCAGCCGCCGAGGAAGGCGAGCCCCTGGGGCTGGTCCAGTTGCTGCAGCAGCACGCGCCGGCCGTCGGCGCGGCCATCGCCGTCGCGGTCCGGCGCGAGCAGGATGACGTCGCCCTTCGCCGGCCGACTGAGCAGCAGGTCGCCGTTGACGCCGGCCAGTAACATGCGCGCGCCGGGCAGTGCCTCGGCGTAGACCGTCACCTCGAAACCTGGCGGCGCCTGCAGCGGGGCGACCCCGCCCTTGCCGGCGACGCTGCCGCCGCTGTAGCCGGTGGCGGCGTTGAGCAGCGGGGGCAGGCCGCCAGGGGCGATGTTGCCGCTGGCGCGCAGCCAGGTGTAGCCGAGCGCCGGCAGCAGGCCTGCCAGCAAAAACAGTATCAATAGCTTGCGCATTCCCCGGTCGTGTCCCCTGTGCCTCTTGCACCGCTGGTATAAACGATCTAAATTAAAAATCGTAGTGGTATTTTCACCTTCACCCTCGGGTCAGCGACTCACATGGAAAGCTTACTGCGTGACTGCCGGGTTTTGCCGGTCGTCACTGCGCGCGATGTTGCCTCCACCGTTGCGCTTGCCCGTGCCCTGCAGCGCGGCGGCATGCGCGCGATAGAAATCACCCTGCGCACGCCGGCGGCCCTCGAAGCGATTGCCGCGGTGCGCGATGAAGTGCCGGAGATCCTGGTCGCCGCGGGTACCGTCAACACGCCGCAGGACGTCGAGCGCGTGGTCGCCGCCGGGGTCGGCCTGGCGCTGTCGCCGGGTGCGACGCCGCAGTTGCTGGCGGCCGCCGCCGAGGCGCCCCTGGATTTCATCCCCGGTATCGCCAGCGCCAGCGAATTGATGGCGGCCCAGGCCCACGGGTTTGGCATCTGCAAGCTGTTCCCGGCCGCGGTGCTGGGCGGGATCGACCTGTTGCGCGCGCTCGGCGGCCCGTTTCCCGAGGCGCGCTTCTGTCCCACCGGCGGGCTCGGCCCGGACAACTTCCGCGACTACCTGGCGCAACCCAACGTGGTCTGCTGCGGCGGCTCCTGGATGGTGGCCGGCGACCTGGTGAGCGGGGGGGAGTGGGAAACCATCGAATCACTGGCCCGGGAGGCAATGCACTAGTTTCCGGGCCTTACACGAGGAGGAACGCAATGAGCAGGCAACGACCCATTCGCGTGGGCATCATGGGATTCGGCCAGACCGGCCGGCAAATCTACGAACTGGCTGCGATGAGCGAGGATGTCGAGATCGTCGCCGTCGCCGATATCGGCAGGCCCCACATCCTCCACTACCTGTTGCGCTCCGAGGTGGAGCAGCCGGAGAAGTTCCGGTTGGAGGGCAACTTCCTGGTCACCGACCGCTTCCGCTCGCGCCTGGTGGAGATCGACCGCCCGGCGGAGATGCCCTGGGACGTGTTCGGCGTCGACGCGGTGATCGATTCCACCGGTAAATTCCGCGACAGCCAGTCGATGGGCGATCACCTGGCCAGCGGCGCGCCGCGGGTCATCCTGCGCACCCTGCCCACCGACGACATCGACCGCATCATAATCCCCGGCCTCAACGAGGCCAGCGCCAGCGCCGACGACCGCATGATCTCCGCCGGATCGGCCACTACGGGCGCGCTGGCCCTGCTGCTGGACAGCCTCGCCGAGCAGTTCGAGATAGTCTGCGGCAACATGACCACGGTGCATGCGTACACCTCGGACCAGGCGCTGCAGGACTACGCCGGTTCCGACTACCGCCGCAGCCGCTCCGCGGCCAAGAACATCATCCCCAACAACCATGAGGCCAGCGACTGGATCGGCTATTTCCTGCCGCAGTTCGAGGGCAAGATCCTCACCTCGGCGCTCAATGTGCCGGTGCAGGAGGGCTGCCTGCTCGACGTCAACCTGGTGATGGCGGACAGCGCGGTGGATGCCGAGGCGATCAACGCCGCCATGTGCAAGGCGGCGCAGGATCACCCCGGGATCATCGGCGTCGCCGAGGACCCGATCGTCTCCTCCGATGTGATCGGCAGCCCGCTGAGCCTGCTCTTCGATCTCAAGGGCACCATCAAGGCCGGCCAGAACACCATCAAAACCCTGAGCTGGTACGAGACCCGCGGCCACGCCGCGCGCCTGCTCGATGTGGTGCGGCTCTATGACAGCCTGGACAGCCGGAAGGAGGTGGCCTGATGAAAGTTGGTATCAATGGTTTCGGCCGCATCGGCCGCTCGGTCTTCCGTATCCTGGAAAACGTCCCCGGTGTCGACGTGGTGGCGATCAACGACCTGTTCGACTACGACGCGCTGCGCTACCTGCTCAGCTACGACACGGTGATGGGGCCGTTCAACAAATCGCTCAAACTCGAGGACGGCCACTTCGTCACCGACAAGAGCAAGGTGAAACTGTTCAGCGAGCGCAACCCGGCGGACATTCCCTGGGGTGAGATGGGCGTCGATGTGGTGGTGGAATCCACCGGCGTGTTCCGCAAGCGCGAGCAACTGGAACAGCACCTGGCAGCCGGCGCCTCGCGCGTGGTGCTCACCGTGCCCTCCAAGGACCCGGTGGACTACACCGTGGTGCTGGGCGTGAACCACGATGGCCTGACCCCGGAGCACAAGCTGATCTCCAATGCCAGCTGCACCACCAACTGCCTGGCGCCGATGGCCTGGGTACTGAACGACGCCTTCGGTATCGAGGAGGGCGTGATCAACACGGTGCACGCCTACACCAACGACCAGCGCCTGGCGGATGTACCGCACTCGGACTGGCGGCGCAGCCGCGCGGCGGCGGAGAACATCATTCCCACCTCCACCGGCGCAGCCAAGGCGGTGGGCGAGGTGCTCCCGGACCTCAAGGGCAAGCTGCACGGCATCGCCGCGCGGGTGCCGGTGCCGGACGGCTCGGTGGTCGACCTGTTCGTGAAGCTGGGCAAGTCGGTCACGGTTGCCGATGTCAACGAGGTGGTGAAGGCCGCCGCTGAATCGGAGCGCCTGAGCGGCATCCTGCAGTTCAGCGATACGCCGGTTGTCTCCTCGGACATCATCGGCAACTCGCACTCGTCGATCTACGATTCCGGCTTCAGCGGCGTGACCTGCGAGCGCTACCTGCGTGTGCTCAACTGGTACGACAACGAGTGGGGTTACTCCTCGCGTGTCTGCGACCTGCTGGGGAGGATCAGCGGCTGGTGAATGTGCCCCAGGAGCCCGACTACAGCAGCCTGCGCAAGAACGTCAGTGCGCTGGGCCGTATTCTCGGCGACACCGTCGCCGCCGCCGAGGGCGAGGATGTCTTCGCCCTGGTGGAGCGCATCCGCGGCCTGTCCAAGGGTGCGCGCGACGGTTCCGGCGACGACCGCGAGCAACTGCTCGCACAGCTGCGCTCGCTGGAGACCGGGCAACTGGTGCCGGTGGCGCGGGCCTTTGCGCAGTTCCTCAATCTCGCCAACATCGCCGACCAGCGGCACATGGTCTCGCGCGAGATGGACGAGCTGCTCTCGGCCTCGCTCAACCTCGACAACTGCCTGCGCGAGCTGCGCGAGGAGGGCTTTTCCAGCGAGGCGATCGCCGCCACCGTCGGCGACCTGCGCATCGAGCTGGTGCTCACCGCACACCCCACCGAGATCACCCGGCGCACCCTGATCCACAAGCACAGCGAGATCGGCCGCTGCCTCGGCCAGTTGGAGCTGTCCGGCCTCACCCCGCGCGAGGAGGAGCACCTGCACGAACGCCTGTGCGAACTGGTCGCGCAGATCTGGTACGGCGACGACTTCCGCCGCGAGCGGCCGACGCCGGTGGACGAGGCCAAGTGGGGCTTCGCCGTGGTCGAGGAATCCCTGTGGCGGGCGGTGCCGGAATTCATGCGCCGCCTGGACGGCGCCCTGCGCGAGTACTGCGGCGAGCGCCTGCCGCTGGACGCCGCGCCGGTCAGCTTCGCCTCCTGGATGGGCGGCGACCGCGACGGCAATCCCAACGTCACCGCGAAAGTCACCCGCGAGGTGCTGCTGCTCTCGCGCTGGCAGGCGGCGGACCTGTACCTGGCGGACGTCACCCAACTGCTGGAGGAGCTTTCGGTCACCCGTGCCAGCCCGGCGCTGCGCGCCCTGGCCGACGGCGCCCACGAACCCTATCGCGACATCCTGCGCGGCCTGCGCGACATGTTGCGCCGTACCCTGCTGACGCTGGAGGCGCGGCTGGACGGCGAACCGCCGCCCGAGGGCGAGATCCTCGAGGATTCAGCGCAGCTGTGGGACCCGCTGTACGCCTGCTACCAGTCGCTGATCGACTGCGGCATGCAGATCATCGCCGAGGGCACCCTGCTCGACGTGCTGCGCCGGGTGCGCTGTTTCGGCGTGCACCTCGTGCGCCACGACATCCGCCAGGACAGCGCCCGGCACACCGAGGCGATCGCCGAGATCACCCGCTACCTGGGCCTGGGCGACTACGCCGGCTGGGACGAGGACACGCGCCGCGCCTTCCTGCTGCAGGAGCTGTCCAGCCGCCGGCCGCTGCTGCCGCGGCAGTGGCAGCCCTCCGCGGACGTGCAGGAAGTACTCGATACCTGCGCGGTGATCGCCGAGCAGCCGCGCCAGGCGCTCAGCGCCTACGTGATTTCCATGGCGCAACAGGCCTCGGACGTGCTCGCGGTCTACCTGTTGATGAAAGAAGCCGGCGTGCCCTACCACCTGCCGGTGTCGCCGCTGTTCGAGACCCTCGACGACCTGTCGCGGGCGCGCGCGGTGATCAGCGACCTGCTGCACAGCCACTGGTTCCGCGGCCAGATCGGCGGCGAGCTGATGGTGATGATCGGCTATTCGGACTCAGCCAAGGACGCCGGCGTGCTGGCGGCGTCCTGGGCGCAGTATCGGGCGCAGGAGGAATTGCTCGAGCTGTGCGCGCAACACCAGGTCGAACTGACCCTGTTCCACGGCCGCGGCGGCACCATCGGGCGCGGCGGCGCACCGGCACGCGAGGCGCTGCTGTCGCAGCCGCCGGGATCGCTGAAGACCGGCCTGCGGGTGACCGAGCAGGGCGAGATGATCCGCACCAAGCTGGGCTGGACCTCGCTGGCGGTGAAGACCCTGGCGCTCTACACCGTCGCCATCTGCCGCGCCAACCTGGCCACGCCGCCGGCACCGCGCGAGGACTGGCGGGCGGTGATGGACGAACTCTCCGAGGTGTCCTGCGCCGCCTACCGCAAGGTGGTGCGCGAGGACCCGGATTTCGTGCCGTATTTCCGCGACACCACCCCCGAACAGGAACTGGCCAAGCTGCCACTGGGTTCGCGCCCGGCGCGGCGCAAGAAGGGCGGTGGCATCGAGAGCCTGCGCGCGATTCCCTGGATCTTCGCCTGGTCGCAGAACCGCCTGATGCTGCCCGCCTGGCTGGGCGCCGGCGAGGCGCTGGCGGCAGTGGTCGCGGACGGCAGGGCGGAGCTGTTGCGCGAGATGGCGGCCCAGTGGCCGTTCTTCGAGGTGCGCCTGTCCATGCTGGAGATGGTCTTCGCCAAGACCGACACCGGGCTGTCCACCTACTACGACGACCTGCTGGTGCCGGCGGACACCCGGCGCATCGGCGACGAACTGCGCGCCCAGCTGGCGCGGGATATCGACACCGTGCTGGGTATCCACGGCAGCGAGAGCCTGCTGCAGGACCAGCCCTGGACCGCGGAGTCGATCCACCTGCGCAACATCTACACCGACCCGCTCAACTACCTGCAGGCGGAGCTGCTCAAACGCCACCGCGCCGCCGGCGACGATGCGGTGGAGCCGGAGGTGGAGCGCGCCATCATGGTGACCATTGCCGGCATTGCCGCGGGTATGCGCAATACCGGTTGAGCCGTCGCCGACGGCGGGTTCTGGCGGAGCGACGCGAGACCGCTGCAACACGGCTTCGCAATCTGCATTGTCTGGCTATACTGTGGGCTCCCGGCCCGCAAGGCTGTCTGACAACGAGGTGAAACCCATGTCGATTTGTGCAAGAAATACGTTCCTGGCAGTACTGCTGGCCTGCCTGGCGCCGTTTGCCGCGGCGGACGATGCCGCCGCCGATTACGCCAAGACGATCGGCGCATTCAAGAGCGCCGGCGAGAGCGGTGGGTATTTCGGGTCGGCCTACGGCTACGCCGTGTTCCCGACCATCGGCAAGGGCGGTATCGGCGTGGGCGGGGCGCATGGCAAGGGGCGGGTCTATGCCGGCGGCGAGTATGTCGGTGATACCAAGATGACGCAGCTGACGGTAGGTTTCCAGCTCGGCGGCCAGGCCTTCAGCCAGATTATCTTCTTCGAGGACGAGTCCGCCTTCAAGTCGTTCACCTCGGGCAACTTCGAGTTCGGCGCCCAGGCCACCGCGGTCGCCATCACGGCAGGCGTTTCCGCCCAGGCCAATACCGGCGGCGGTGCCGGCGCCGGGGTCAGCGGCGGCCAGAATGACGCCTCCACGGTCTCCGCCGGCTACCGCAAGGGCATGGCTATTTTCACCATCGCCAAGGGCGGCCTGATGTACGAGGCGACCCTGGGCGGGCAGAAGTTCTCCTATACGCCGCTGTAGCAGTTCGGGCTATTTCGCCCGGGCGTCGCAGTTCTTGCCGGTTCCGGTATTCCAGCCGGTTCCGGCAGAAACGCCTGTTCTTGGACTCGCTGCTAGGCGTCCTGCGGGATTGACTGTGCGGCGCGGCCGGCCAGCTCGTTCGCGCGTTGCAGCGCGTCGGGCGCCACTTCCCCCATGACGATCACGTGCCAGGCTTGCGGGCCGTGGGCGCCGTAGACCAGCTTGGCCTCGATATCCCCGGTACTCGACGGACCCGCGACAAAGCTGATGCCGCGCGGGCGCTTGCCGCGCGGCAGTTCGCTGCGCTGCCAGAACGCCTCGAGGTCAGGCAGGATGTTGGCGCTCTCCACCAGTACCAGGTGGTGAACCGGCAGCAGGTGATTGCTGGACGGACTATAGCGACCGGTGACAAGGACGGTCGCACCGGTTTCGGCGATGCCCCAGGGCGCGTAGCTCAGCGCCGCCTGTTCGCCGTTTTCCAGCGTGCCGAAGCGCGGCAGCACACCGCCGTCGCGCCAGGGCATGGCGGCGAGGTGTGGGTCGTTGCCCGCCACCAGGCGATGGCTGCGCAATTCGCGGTAGAGGTAGCGGCCGACTGCTTCCACCGCGGCGCGGCGGTCGGCGGCGATATCCACGCTGCCGTGGTTGCGCAGCACATTGCACATGAAGCTGGTCACCGGGTCCTCGTCCGGGGCCGGGGCGCCCGGCGCCGCGCCCAGTGCGGCGAGTTCGCGCTCGATCGACGCCGCGTCGCGACCGCCACCGATGCCGCGGATACGCGCCAGTATGCGCCGGCGGCTGTCGTCACTCATCGTCCGGCACCTCGCGTTGCAGGGCCCGGTACTGCTGCATGAAGGTGCCGCGCTGGGGCGCCGGGAAGTCCCGCTCCCCGGTCCAGCCACCGGCGAAGGGCAGGCGGCGGAACGCGCCGCGGCGGCGGCCCAGCCAGTTCAGCAGGCCAATACCCCTCGCCGTCAGCCAGTGATAGAGGCGCGGCTGCCCGGCGAGCCAGGCGTGCAGGCGCATTCCGCGCCGCCAGCGCTGCGGCGTGATGCCGGCGCGCTGCTGGTCGTGGCGCAGGTCGCGCAGCAGGTCGGGCAGGGGAATGGCCGCCGGGCAGACTTCCTCGCAGCGGCCGCAACTGGTGCAGGCGTTGGGCAGTTCCGCATAGGTCTCCAGCGAGTCCAGCAGCGGGGCGAGCACTGAGCCCATGGGGCCGGGGTAGACACTGCCGTAGGCATGGCCGCCGGCGGCGGCGAAGATCGGGCAGTGATTGAGGCAGGCGCCGCAGCGGATGCACTGCAGCATGTCGCGGTAGTCGCTGTCCAGGATGTCGCTGCGGTGGTTGTCGAGCAGCACGATATGGGTTTCCAGTGGGCCGTCGGCGTCCGCCGCGCGGCGTGGCCCGGAGTAGAAGCTGGTGTAACAGGTCTGGTCCTGGCCGGTGGCGGAGCGCACCAGCAGGCGCTGCAGGGCGGCGGCGTCCGTGGCCCGCGGCAGCAGGCGGTCGAGCGTCGTGCACACGATGAGTACCTTGGGCAGGCTGGCGCACAGGTCGCCGTTGCCCTCGTTGGTGACCAGCATGCTGTAGCCGTTCTCCGCGATCAGCGCATTGGCGCCGATGATGCCGACTTCGGCGCCCAGGAAATGCTCGCGCATCACCTGGCGCGCTTCCGCCACGAGGTCCTCGGCGCGCTCCAGTTTGCGCTCGCCGAGCTTGTGTGCGGCGAGGAACAGCTCGCGGATCTGGGCGATGGATTTGTGCCGCGCGGGACCGACGATGTGCGCGGGCTTCTCGCCGGCCAGTTGCACGATGTACTCGCCGAGGTCGGTCTCCACCACGTGCAGGCCCTCGCGCTCCAGGCTGGCGGTGAGCTCGGTTTCCTCGGTGACCATGGACTTGCCCTTGGCGACGCGGCGCGCGCCGTGTTCGCGGCAGATGTCCAGCACGATACCGTTGAGGTCGCGCGCGGTTTCAGCGTAATGCACGCGGTTGCCGTTGTGGGTGGCCTCCAGTTCGAAACGCGGCAGGTAGTAGTCGAGGTTGTCGAGGGTATGTTGGCGTACCCGGCGCAGGTGCTGGCGCAGCGCCTCGAACTCGCCGAAGCCGGCCACTGCGCGCTCGCGCAGTTGTGGCGTGACCCGCGCCAGCATGTCGCGCTGCGCCACCGCGGCGGGATCGCCCAGGGCGCGCTGGGCGGCGTCGATGAACGAGTAGTGCTCGGGGTCCTGGGCGTTCATTCCGCCTCGCCGATGGCCGGGGTGTCGAGGTCGCCGGCGAGGATCTCGGCCACGTGGCGGATTTCCAGGTCGACGCCGGTGCGCCGCGCGCGGCCGGCCAGGTGCAGCAGGCAGCCGAGGTCGCCGCCGGTGAGCATGCCGGAGCCGCTGGCGCTGGCCGCGGCCAGTTTGTCGTCGGCCATCTTGGCCGAGATCGCCGGCATTTTCGCGCAGAAGGTGCCGCCGAAACCGCAGCAGACCTCGGTCTGCGCCAGCTCGTCGATATGCACGCCGCGCCCGTGTTCGAGCAACTGCCGCGGCTGCTGGCGCACGCCCATCTCGCGCAGGCCGGCGCAGCTGTCGTGGTAGGTGATGCGCGGCAGCTTGTTGCGCAGTGGCGGCAGGCGCTCGATCTTGACCACCTCGGTGAGGAAGCTGGTGAGTTCCCAGGTGCGGCTGGCGAGGTCGCGGGCGCGTTCGCGCCACTGGCCCTCCAGCAGTTTCGGGTAGTGGTGGCAGATCATGCCGGCGCAGGAGCCCGAGGGGGCAACCACGTACTCGGCGTGTTCGAACAGTTCGATGGTGCGTTGTGCCAGCGGGATGCCGGCCTCGTAATCGCCGGTGTTGTAGGCGGGCTGGCCGCAGCAGGTCTGCGCCTCGGGTACGTCGACGATACAGCCGGCGTACTCGAGCAATTCGAGACTGGCGAAGGCGACCGACGGCCGCATCAGGTCCGCGAGACAGGTCACGAACAGGGACACGCGGGTTGCGCTGGGATCGCTCATCGTAGGGGTCCGGGGCTGCACCGCGCCAGTATAGCGAATTCGCCGCCGGGCTGTCCCTGAGCCGTTGACTGGCCGCGCGGCTCCACGCTTACCAGGGCAGTCCGCCGACCAGCAGGGCGAGCGCGGCGAAGGCCAGGCCGGTGGCCAGCAGGAGTCCCGCCTGGCCCAGCGGGTGGCCGCTCTCCCGCAGGCGCACCAGCAGCGCGCCCAGCGGCGCCGGCGCCGCGTCGGCCAGTCGCGGTTCCAGCTGCTCGCGCACGGCACCGCGTTCGAGGGCGGCGAGCCAGGGGCTGCCGGTGTACACCATTACGTCGTCGATAAACAGGAAAGGGCCGCGCCGCTGCAGACCGCGGCCACTGCTGTGGTGGTAGGTCTCGCGGTGGTCTACCAGCACCAGTTCCCGGTCCAGCAGGCCGACATGATCCGCGCCGCTGCGCTGCAGTACCAGCAGCGCGGCGAGTGTGCTGCCGATCACCAGCAACAGGGCCGCCATTCCGGCGACACCGGTCCCCAGTACTGCCGCCACCGCGAGCAGGACCACGCCCAGCGCGCCGGTCACTGTCACGGCGAGCAGCAACTGGGTATCCCGGCGCGGGTCCTCGGGCAACCAGCTCACGCGCTCCAGCGCCGCATCCAACGGCTGTGCGCCGTGTGCCTTGTGACCGCGGTACACACGCCAGCGATAGCGGTTGAACGCTGCGTAGCCCAGTCCCAGCAGGGTGACCGTGGTGCAGGCGAGGAGGGCGAGGTACCAGCCGAGGTCGACGGCGCGACGCACGCTGGTTTCACCGCCGATCAGTTCGTCGAGCAGCGGTGAGGTAAACAGCGCCTCGGGTTTGCCGCGGTCGTTGAAGCGCAGTACCTCGCGTTGCCGGTCGCTGGCCAACAGCACCTTCTGGCCCCAGTTCACCAGGTCTCCCGCACCGGCGAAGTCCTTGCGCAGCAGGGTGCGATGCAGCTGCCAGTCGTTGTCAAAGATATAAGTGTCCGCACGGCCACTATCCGGGTTGAGCAGGGTGGCCCACCAGTTGTCGTCCTGGCGGATGAAATCCGCGACGCTGTCCTGGCCGGCTTCCACCGCCATCGGCGGCAACAGCAGGATTTCGTCCAGTTGGTGGCCGAAGGCGCGGTCCTCGAAGCGCAGCACGCTGATCGCCGGGCCCTCGGCACTGTTCACGAACAGCAGTCCCATGTCCAGTCGTAATACGGGGTTGGCGGGCAGTTCACGTTCCGTGCGTGCTTTCTCTCCCCCCTTGGAGTCCAGTTTCACCAGTCCGGGCAGGCTGGCGTCGGCGACGATGAAGTCGCCGCTCAGTGCGTGGTGAACGATGGCGACGATATCCAGTGCGGCGCTGTCGGCGCCGAACGCCGTGCACTGCGGCGCCTCGAGGTCGCAGCGCCACAGTTGCATGACGCTGTCGTCGTCCGCCGCGCGGGCGCTGAGCAACAACTCGCGCTCCACGAACAGCAAGGGCGGAGCGAGTTCGCGCAGGCCCAGTTCGGCGGCTTCGATACGCCGCTCGGGAACACCGGCGCGATCGTGCAGCAGCAGCTTGTCGCCGGCCAGCAACACCAGGGCGCCGCCCGGAGCGGCGGCCACCGCCGCCGGACCACGCAGCGGTGCGCTGGCGTGCCGCGCGATAAAACTGCCGGCCAGAATCAGCAGTACTGCCAGCGCCGCGGTTCCCCACATCAGCCCGCGGCGCGCGCCGGTAGCAGCGCGGGCCGCCCGGCCGCGCACCTCCGGCGTGTTGCGAAACGGGTGCAGGCGGTAGGGGTTGGGCGCGCCCGAGCGCTGCTTCGTCGGCTCCGCCGCGCGGCGCAACACCCCCGGCAGGATGAGCCGGGAGGTGATTGGTGCGCGCTTGCGCGCTTTGCCGGGGGTCGACTGCGCGCTGCGTTTGCCGGAGGTGTTGGTCGGACTGTGTTTGCCGGGGATCTTGGCCGCGCTGTCGGCGCGGGCTTTGCTGCTGGCACTGGCGGCCGGTTGGCGTGGGGACTTGCCGGCGGGGCTGGCGGGTGTCTCGGTCTTTGGTCGCGCCGACGGCTTTTTTGCCGCCCTGGATGCTGTCCGCGCGGCGGCCTTGCCTGGCGCTGGACTTGCCGCGGCGTCCTGCGCCCCGGCCGTGCCGGTTTTGCCCGCCGGGTTTTCCTTCGCCCGGGCTTTCGTTGCTGGGGTTTTGGCTGTGGTGGTTTTTGCCGGCGGCGCTGCGGTGCTCTTTGCCGGTGGGGCTGTGGCGGTCTCGCTCTGCGCTGCGGTGGCCGACGATGCCTGTTTACGCGTCTTGCGCTTGGCCGCCTGCTGCGCCTGCTTGCGCTCGTGGGCCTGGCTCTTGCGCCGGCGCTTCCTGTCGGCGGCGGCCTGCTTGCGCGAGGTGCTGCTGCCGGTTTTCGGTTTCTCTTTTGTGGCAGGCGTGTTGTCGGTGGTGGGTGCTGGCTCCGCTTGCGCCGCCTCGGTCGCGATCTTGACCAGGTTTGCCTCCAGGCCGACCTTGCGCATCCTGGCGAAGTATTCGCCGGCCACTTTGCGGTCGAGCTTTTCGCGCAGCACGAAGGTTTCGCCGGAGAAGTAATGTTCAAGGCGAGTGGGGCTGTGCACCTCGAACATTTCTGCGAAGCGCGCGCGAGCCCGGGTGACATCCCGCCCCGGCAGAATTTTGCCCGAAAATTCGAGGTTGAACAGGTTCACCCCGTCTTTCACACATCCCCCGGATTATTGTGTTTTTTGCAGGGGCTTATGTTCGATGATCGCCGCCGGCTTGCCAAGCGGGAAGTGCGCGAATGTGCATTGTCTGGCGCGTGGCCAGTGCGTCCGTCGCCGCGGGCTCAGTGCACGCCGTGCATCATGCGTTTGAGCAGCGGCGACAACAGCAACAGCAGGGCGCCGACGCCGAGGCCGGCGAACAGCAGGTCGGTAAACAGCTCGGTGTAGCTGGAAAGGGCGGCGGCGACATCGGTGACACCGCCTTCCACGGTGGGGATGGCGGCGAGCTTGGCCAGCTGTGCCGCGACGAATTCCGAGTAGGCGGTGGCCAGGAACCACGAGCCCATCATTACGCCAACCACGCCGGGTACCGACAGCCGGGTCACCGCGGACAGGCCCACCGGCGACAAGCACAACTCGCCAGTGGTGTGCAGCAGGTAGGCCAGAACCATCCAGTAACCGGCCACGAGGCCTGCCTCGTTGGTATGGGTGGCGCCGTACACCAGGGCGCCGAAACCGAGTCCTGCCTGGGCGATGCCCAGCGCGAATTTGACCGGGGTGCGCGGTTCCAGGCCGCGCCGGCCCAGGGTGGTCCACAGCCAGGCGAACAATGGGGCGAAGATGAAGATAAACATCGAATTCAACGAACCGTACTGTGCCGCCGTCAGGTTGAGGCCGAAAATCTGCCGGTCCATTACGCGGTCGGCGAACAGGGTCATGGAGGCGGCGGCCTGTTCGAACAGCGCCCAGAACACCACCGATGAGATGGTCAGGATGATCAATGCAATCATGCGCTCACGCTCGATCTTGTTGCAGCGGGCGAACACATACCAGGCCAGGCCGATGAGCACGATCACGGACAGCGAGTGCAGCAGCATGCCGACCGCGCCATGGAATTGCAGCATCTGCCATGCCGCGGCAATCGCCAGCAGCGAACCCAGGTAGATGGTGACCTCGTGGCTCAGCCCGATGGGAGACTTGGCGCGCAGTAGTTCCGGGTTGCTGGGTTCGGCGTAGCCATGCAGGTATTTCTGCCCGCGAATAAACGTGACCAGGCCGAACAGCATGCCGATACCCGCGGCGCCGAAACCGTAGGCCCAGCCCAGGGTTTCGCCGAGGTAACCGCACAACAGGGTGGCGATAAATGCCCCGATGTTGATACCCATGTAGAAGATGGTGAAGCCCGCATCGCGGCGCGGGTCGTCCTCGCTGTACAGGCGCCCGACGATGGTCGAGATGTTCGGCTTGAGGAAGCCCACGCCGACGACGATCAGCGCCAGCGACAGGTAGAACACCTGCAGGGCGGTCTCGTCGCGCACCACCGCGCCGTTGACCAGGCGCGCCTGTTCGCCCTCCACCGCCATGCCCAGATGGCCCAGCACCAGCAGGAGGCCGCCGAAGATCACCGATTTGCGCATGCCCAGGTAGCGGTCGGCGAGCAGCCCGCCGATCACTGGCATGGCGTAGACCAGGCCGGCGTAGCCGCCCAGTACTTCCAGGCCGTTGGCGTCGCTGAACAGGTGGTACTTGGTGAGGTAGAGCAGCAGCAGGTACTTCATGCCGTAGAAGGAGAAGCGTTCCCACATCTCGGTGGCGAAGCACACGAACAGGCCGCGCGGGTGGCCGAAGAAGGCGGTGTCCATGTCGGTGCTGGCTGCTGTCATTGGCTGGAGTATCCCTGCGCTGCTGAATATCGAGGTGCCGGTGTCCCGGATGATACACCGCGGTGAACGCTGCCCGACAGGGCGCGGGGCGCGAAACTCCGGAACCGACGAGCATTAGACGAACGGCATGGCCAGTTCCTCAACTGCGTTGCCTCACGCGCGTTGCCTCAATTGCATCGACTCGACAGCGTCACCTCAACTGAATGGTCTGAACCGCATGGCCTCACTTGCGCGGAATGGACGCCTGTCGCCGATGGCCATCCCGCTGGCGCCCCCGGCAATCCCCACGGCGCGCGAGAAACGGTGCAATAGCGCCCATCGTGAGCCGCATATGAATCGCCCATGGATCCCCTCGACCGACTGCTGGACCACCTGCTGGGCACACCGGGCCGCTCCCAGTACCTCGACGCCCGCCGCCAGGTCACCGACTACGCGCAGTTCCTCGAACGCGCGGCGCCCATGCCCGGGCAGGTGGCGGATGCCAACCAGTTGCCGCACCCCAAGGGCGAACTCAAGCTGGCGCTGCTGCTGTGTCTCGGTGGCGCCTGCGAGGAGAAGGTGAGAGAGCAGCTGGAGGCTGGCTACCTGATGCTCTCCGCTTTCCAGGAGGGCGTGGGGCGGCCGTTTGTCGGTGCCGACTTCGCCGGGCTGGACCTGGACACGGACCCGGAGGAGGTGGCGCTCGCCCTCGAACGCGCCTACCTGGAGGCCAGTCCCTGGCGCCGCCTGGCCATGCGCGAGTTGCAGCGCCTGCGCGAGGAACTGCAGCAGCTGCAACTGGTGCTCGGCGGCAGCCCATCCTAGGCTGGCGCTGAACGGGCTCGCGCGGCGGCCTGCTGCGACCATGGCGCTCGCCCTGCGCCTGCTTTATGCTTAGGGCAACGGCGCCACGCTCGCAGCGATTACCCCGTCCCAGTTTATGCAGCAGGATCTTCTCACCCAGGGTTTTGAACTATTGCTCTACGGCATGGGTACCGTGGTGATATTCCTGTGCCTGCTGGTCCTGGCGACGGCGGCAATGTCGAAAACCATCGAGCGATTTTTCCCTGAGGCGACGGTTCCGGCGGCGAAACCACCAGCGCCGCGGGCGGCCCCGGCGGCCGACGATGCCGAACTGGTCGCGGTGATCACCGCGGCCATCCGCCAGCACCGGCAGCGCGGCTAGCGCATCGACAGGAGGAGTTCCCCAACCATGAGTGACAACAAGCGGCCACTGGGTATCACCGACGTCGTGCTGCGCGATGCATCCCAATCCCTGCTGGCTACACGGGTGCGCCTGGACGACATGCTGCCGATCGCGGCCAAACTCGACGAAGTGGGCTTCTGGTCCCTCGAGTCCTGGGGCGGCGCCACCTTCGACGCCTGCATTCGCTATCTCGGGGAAGACCCTTGGGAGCGCATCCGCGAGCTGAAAAAGGCGATGCCGAAAACCCCGCAGCAGATGCTGTTCCGCGGCCAGAACATCCTCGGTTACCGCCACTACGCGGACGACGTGGTGGCCAAGTTCGTCGAGCGCGCGGCGGTCAACGGGGTGGATGTTTTCCGCGTATTCGACGCCATGAACGACATGCGCAATATCGAGGTGGCGCTGAAGGCGGTGAAAGAAGTGGGCAAGCACGCCCAGGGCACGATCTCCTACACCCTCAGCCCGGTGCACACCATCGAGACCTGGGTGGAGCAGGGCAAGCGCATCGAGGACATGGGCGCAGACTCCATCGCCATCAAGGACATGGCCGGCCTGCTGCACCCCTACGACGGCTTCGAACTGGTCACCCGCCTCAAGGCGGCTTGCGCCATTCCCATCCACATGCAGTGCCACGCCACTACCGGGTTGTCCACCGCCACCATCCTCAAGTGCGTGGAAGCGGGCATCGACAACGTGGATACCTCGATCTCCTCGATGTCCATGACCTACGGCCACTCCCCGACCGAGGCGGTGGTAGCGATGCTGCACGGCACGGACCGCGACACCGGCCTGGATATTCGCAAACTGGAAGAGATCGCCGGCTACTTCCGCGAGGTGCGGCGCAAGTACGCGAAGTTCGAAGGCTCCCTGCGCGGGGTGGACTCGCGCATCCTGGTGGCCCAGGTGCCCGGCGGCATGCTCACCAACATGGAGAACCAGTTGAAGGAGCAGGGCGCGGCGGGGCGCCTGGACGAGGTGCTGGAGGAAATCCCGCGGGTGCGTGAAGACCTCGGTTTCATTCCGCTGGTGACGCCCACCTCACAGATTGTGGGCACCCAGGCGGTGCTCAACGTGCTCACCGGCGAGCGCTACAAATCCATTTCGCGGGAAACCGCCGGCGTGCTCAAGGGCGAGTACGGGGCTACCCCCGCCCCGGTCAACGCGGACCTGCGCGCGCGGGTGCTGGACGGCGGCGAGCCGATCACCTGCCGTCCCGCCGACAGGATCGAACCCGAGCTGGATACCCTGGTCGACGAGTTGCGCAGCCTGGCCGGGGAGAAGGGCATCCGCCTGACCTCCGGCGAGGGCGAGATCGACGATGTGCTCACCTACGCGCTGTTCCCGCAGATCGGCCTGAAATTTCTCGAACACCGCGGCGATGCCTCGGCCTTCGAACCGGCACCCGACGCCGCTGCGGCAGCGCCGGCGGCGCCCGCGGCTCCGGCCAGGGCGGCGGGCGCGCCGGAGGTCTACACGGTCACGGTCAACGGCAAGCAGTACGTGGTCGAGGTCGCCGAAGGTGGCGAGGTCAGCGCCCTGGCCGAGGCGCCGGCGCCGGCCGCAACCACCCCGGCCGTGGTCGATGGTCACGGACAGCCCCTGCCCGCGCCGCTGGCCGGTAACATCTTCAAGGTGAACGTCAAGGTTGGCGATGCGGTGGAGGCGGGTGACGTGATCGTCATCCTCGAGGCGATGAAGATGGAGACCGAGGTGCGCGCCATTCGCGGCGGCACCGTGGTCGCGGTGAACGTCAAGGCGGGCGACGCGGTGGCCGTGGGCGACTCCCTGGTCGAGATCGGCTGAGGGACGCTGCCGGCGATGCACAACCTCGAACTCCTGTGGAATTCCTCCGGCCTGGCGCAACTGCATGCGGGCCAGGGGCTGATGATCCTGATCGGCCTGCTGCTGCTGTTCCTCGCCATTCGCAAGGGTTTCGAGCCGCTACTGCTGGTACCCATCGGTTTCGGCGGCGTGCTGGCCAATATCCCGGGCGCCGGCATGGCCTACTCGGCGGTGGAGAGCGCGCTCCACGCGGCGGACCCGGCGACCCTGCACGCGCTGGCGCAACTGCTGCAGGTGCCGGTGGATGCCGGGGCCAAGGCGTTGCAGGCGGCCTACGATGCCGCCGATACGGCAACCCATCTCGCCGTGCGGCAGGTCGTGCTGGACGCCGGCTTCACCGACGGCATGCTCTACAACTTCTACAGCGTCGCCATCGCCAGCGGCGCGGCGCCGTTGATCATCTTCATGGGCGTCGGCGCGATGACCGACTTCGGGCCGCTGCTGGCCAATCCCAAGACCCTGTTCCTGGGTGCCGCGGCCCAGTTCGGTATTTTCGCCACGGTGATCGGGGCGGTGGGACTCACTGAACTGGGGGTGATGGATTTTACCATCGCCGACGCCGCGGCTATCGGCATCATCGGCGGGGCGGACGGTCCCACCGCCATTTATGTGTCCAGTTTGCTGGCCCCGGACCTGCTCGGCGCGATCGCCGTGGCCGCCTATTCCTACATGGCGCTGGTGCCGATGATCCAGCCGCCGATCATGCGCGCACTGACCACTGAGGAGGAGCGCAGGATCGAGATGGTGCAGATGCGGCATGTCTCGCGGCGCGAGAAAATCGTGTTCCCGCTGGTGCTGCTGATCCTGGTGGCATTGCTGTTGCCGGCCGCCGCGCCGCTGCTCGGCATGTTCTGTTTCGGCAACCTGATGAAAGAGTGCGGGGTGGTCGACCGCCTGTCGGATACCGCGCAGCACGCGCTGATCAACATCACCACGATTTTCCTCGGGCTCTCGGTGGGCTCCAAGCTGGTCGCGGACAAGTTCCTCGACGTGAATACCCTGGGTATCCTGTTCCTGGGCATTATCGCCTTTGCCATCGGCACCGCCTCCGGCGTGCTGATTGCCAAGTTGATGAACCGCTTTGGCAAGCACCCGCTCAACCCCTTGATCGGTTCGGCTGGCGTATCCGCAGTGCCGATGGCGGCGCGGGTCAGCAATAAACTGGGACTCGAAGCCAACCCGCACAACTTCCTGCTGATGCACGCCATGGGCCCGAACGTGGCCGGGGTGATCGGCTCCGCGGTGGCGGCGGGGGTGATGATCAGCCTGGTCGGCGGCTGAGTCCGCGCAGCACTTTCACCACAACAAGAACTTTAAGGATCGACATTGCCTGCCTTTGAAACCACGATAAAACCACGCTTTTACGAAACCGATGGCCTCGGCCATATCAGCAACACGGTGATCCCGGCCTGGTTCGAGATCGGCCGCACAGAATTCCTGCAAAGCCTCGCTGGCGGGCCGGGCGCGCGGCGGCGCGTATGGCTCACCGCCTCCATCCAGATCGACTATGTCGCGGAGACCTTCTACGGCAGCGACGTCAGCGTGCGGGTCACCGACGTCAAGGTCGGCAATACCTCGCTCACTCTCTTTGGCGAGCTGTGGCAGGACGGCAAGCTGACCGCGCGCGGCAGTTCCGTGTTGGTGCATATGGCCGGGGAGGGCGGCGGCAAGGCGCCGGTGCCAGACGATATCCGCGAGGCGATCGCCGCGCAATTCGCCTGAGGGGTCACGCCGCCGGCTTTCCCCGGGCGAGTTGATATTCATCACACATCCCAGCGCGGGCACGTGCTAAAAATCTACTCATATCCATCGGTTTGCGCCCCTGCGCACTTAAGGAGAGTCGATGATGACCATGCAAGCCCGCGCCCATACCCACCTGTGGCCGGCCCTGTGCCTGTCCCTGGCGCTCACCGCCTGCAGCGGAGGTGGGGGCGGCAGTTCCACGCCCGTACCCGAAGAGCCGGAAGTTCCCCCGGTACCCGAGGAACCAGTAGTACCCGAGGGCATCCGGGTCTACCAGTTGGGCGATACCGTGGACTTCTCGGGTACCCGCTCGGAGACGCCGGCTGGCGGCCAGACCACCACCGGGAATGTCACCGCGCAATTGCGTTTTCTGCCGAATGTCTACTCCAACGACGACAAGAACGTTCTCGCCGCGGAGCTTACCGTTACCGTGGAGGGCACCGGGCAGGAGATCGTGCGTACGGTGCATATCTGGCAGGAGGCCGATGGCACGCTCTACGACCTGACCGACCTGTACGGGAATTTCTATACCGACGCAGCCACCAACGAAACCGGGATTATCGCAGTACCGCTACCGCTGATCCCGTTTACCGAGGTCGAGCTGTCGTTCTACACCATGTTCGGCGGCAACACGAGCACGCCGCTGACTATGGGCGAGCGCTCCATCAGCATGGGTGAGCCGCTGGCGCTTTCGGTACCGCTGGGGACATTCGATACCCTGCCTGTCACCGGGGTGGATGACTTCGAGTACCTGGTCAGCTTCGATATCTACAAGCGCGACCAGCGTATCGTCGACGAACTCACGCGCTGGTTTTCGGCTGCGGCGGGAGTGGTGAAGTGGGAACAGACCACCCGGCGCTATTCTGTCAATGGCAACCTGGAGATGACCTACGAGTTGCGGCTGGAGGCGGAGGCCACCAGTTTCACACTGGAATAGTGGTCAGCGAGGCCGCGGGAACCTCCGCCGCGGCCAGTACTGCTCCGAAGAGAGTCCATCCTAAGACAGCGCGCGCCCGGGAGGGCGCCCGCCAGCGAAGTGATCAACTAATACTGCGACGCCAGCAGGTGATCTGTCGGCGCCGCGCAACCGCGTGTTAGCGGCGCTTGCGCCCCAGGCCCACCGCCGCCAGTGCGCCGAGCAGGCTGCCGAGAATACCCAGTCCGACAACCCCCATGACCGGGATGGCGTTGGGGTCGGGCGGCGGCGAGACGTATTCCACGGCGTCACAGCTCAAATCGACGGTGGCCACATCCGGCGAGGCGCCGTTGTCCAGGGTGAATTCCACCTCCAGTTGACCCGTGGCGCTCCCGGCTGCAAGTGGGGCACAGGTCACTTCTACCGCACAGGTGTCCCCGGGTGAAGCGGCACTGAAAGTCGTGCCTGCGCAGGCCTGGCTGACACTGAGGCCGCTGCCGCTCACGTTGATCAGGCTGATCGAAGTCACGCTGCCATTGTTGGCGTTGCCATCCAGCGCGCCGTTGCCGTCAAAGGTAATGCCGATAGAGGCATTCTCGGTGACGGAATTCCCCACCGCCAGCGTGCCGTAGTCAATGGCGGGCGGTGTCAGCACCAGTTCTATGTCGGCCATGGCGGCCGAAGAGGCCAGGAACAGGCCGCAAGCAGTTATCAGTCGTTTGCGCATCACAGTAAAGACTCCTTCTGGTATTTGGCGCCAGGCGCCTTTCCTTGGGCAAAGCAGCGCGATGGTGACTATCACGCACCCACGAATACTTTACATGAGAAAGTTTTTTGGAAATATGCGATAGATCAATTCCGCGAAATCTACCTTTGGCTAGCATTTTGGTCATGGGCAGTCAGGACTGCCTTCCAGTTGAAGCAATAAGAGGTGTGTATGAAGCGACTTTCAGCCTTGATTTTTATCTGCGGTCTGGCGTCAGCGGCCGTGGTGGCGCAAACGCCGGTACCCACTGGCGACGCCGAACAGGAGCGGGTGCGCGAAGTGATTGGCCAGGAGAGCGCGCCGGGCGCGCAATCCGGCGAGATCGAGCGGGTGCGTGAGCTAGAGCGTGTCGAGGAAGCCGGCGGCGAACCCGCCAACCAGCAGCGCACCGGCACGCCCGGCGAGGGCAAGGGCGACCAGAACTGGAAGTACCACGGCAAGGGCGACCCCGCCCAGTCGGGCAAGTCGGCGCCTGCCGGCAGCAAGAACCGGCCGCAGAAAAGCGGCAAGTAACTGGCTGGCGCGCGCTGCGCCGGCGACCAGAGCATCGGCCCAGGACGGGCCGGCATGATTATTTCAACATGGGGAGCGACACGTCATGAAATTCCACAAAACACCACTGGCCCGGGCCATCCCGGGCATCGGTTCCATCTGCCTGCTGTCCAGCGGTCTGGCCTCGGCGGCGGTGTATGAGACCGAACACACGTTCTCGGTGCTCGACCTGCAGGGCACGGGCCAGGGCCGCAATTTCGGTCCGCGCAACACCTACAACGACGCCGGTATTCTCAACTGGCCGCGCGCCATCTGCGGCATCGACGTGCGCGGCTCCGAGGCATGCCCGCTCGACGGGCCGCAGCCCTTTGTCGACAAGGGCGGTATCACCCTGTACCCGGTGAATACCAAGTTCGCTTTCGATGTCGTCGACTTCCTCGGCGCGCAGGTCGTAGGCATTAACGACGGCGAGTACGGCGAAGGCTGGGTCGGCGATATCACGGAAAACGGCGAGGTCGTGGGTGTGAAGGTGTCCAATGCCGAGACCGACACCTACAAGGTGAAGCCGCCGCTGGGCACCTGGTGCCAGGGCCTGGGCGGTACGTCGATCAAGTGCTCCACCGAACACTACACTGTGATGGAGCACGTACTGAGCTGCCACGAGACCGTGCCGTATTTCTACGCGGACCCGGTGACCGGCCAGCAGGCGCTGCTGAGTTTTCCCGACCCGGCGGACGGCACCTTCGACTGCACCAACGCCGCACTGGATGACAATCTGCTGATCATCGGCGGCGCAAACGACGGCCTGCGTCTCACCAGCGTGACCCCGCTGCCGGAGGCGGGAGGGCAGATCTACGCCAACGACAATACAACGGTGCTGAGCGATATCGCCACCGGCACCGACTACTCCGTCACCCTGAAGGATGACGGCAAGCCCCTGTACCGCTGGGGTTCGCTGATCAAGCGTCCGCGCGATATCCGCTTCTATGTGCCGATGCCGCTGCCGGCGCAGTGGAAGGAGCCGGGGGTAGACTATCCGGTGACCCGCGCCGAGCTGCAGATCACCCACTGGATCACCAATAACCCGAATGACCAGGTGCGCCCGGAAGACCTGGAAAACGAGGCGGCAACCGGCCGCCAGGTGTCCTACCAGGAGGAGGGCGACGGCAGCTGGACGTCCCTTTACGACTGCTACGAGGGCGATGGCGACTACCTGCCCACGGAGGAGGGCGAGACCGACCCGGTGCCGATCGGTGCGGGCACCGTGCTGCGCCAGACCGACACCTACGCCCTGGACCCGATGGCCACGCCCGGTACCTCGCGTAACGATCCTCCCTACGCGTTCTCCTCGGACCTGGTCGGCGCCTTCACCAACGCCTACTACACCAGCATCAACCGCGACCCCTTCGAGTGGTCGTACGTCAATGTGGACGACGCCGCGGCGGGTACCTACGACTTTGTCGGCACCCAGTGGCCGCTCAGTGAGGCGGAAATGGACGCACAGAACCTGGAACTGGTCTCCGGCCCGCGCTGGCGCCTGAAGGCGAACAAGTTCGGCCAGGATATCCCGGGCCTGGAAATCCCGCTGATCGAGTGCAGTGCGCCGCCCTTCGGCCACGACAACATCAAGTACGAGGTGGGCAGCATCGTGACCACGGTGATCAACCTGCTGGACTGGGACGAGGCCACCAACGGGCCGTCGCCGCTGTCCTCGACTCGCGGCTGGGTGGACGTGACGGCGAACGATTTCGTCGAAGTGGCGGGTTACCAGGACAAGGTGGAAGACGGCCTGGACCCGGTGCCGTTCACTACCAACAGCACGCCGATGACCAGCGACTTCGACCTCGTCGTGTACATCAAGGGTGATCGCAAGTCGACGGCGCTGTACAGCGCGCGCCTGGTGGTCGAAACTGACGAGGCGGATGCCCTCAGCGTTGGCGACTGATCGCTTCGCCTTCGCCGCCGGCGCCGTGTGCGCCGGCGGCTACTTCCCCAGTGCCCGGCGGTAGGCCGCGATGGTCGCCGCCAGTCCCATGCGGATCGCATCCACGGTCAGTGCGTGGCCGATAGAGACCTCCAGCAGCCCGGGAATGTCCGCGGCGAAATGCGGCAGGTTGTGCAGGTCCAGGTCGTGTCCCGCATTCAGGCCAAGTCCTTCCTCTGCGGCTACCTCCGCCGCACGGCGAAACTGCGTGAACACGGCGTCGAGATTCTCACCGCTGCGGTAGGCGGCGGCGTAGCTCTCGGTGTACAGCTCGATGCGGTCCGTGCCGGTTTGCGCGGCGAGGCGGATCTGCTCCGGGTCCGGGTCCATGAACAGGCTTGTGCGGATGCCCAGGCCGCGCAGTTCCTCGACCAGCGGGGCCACCGTGTCGCCGTCGCGCTTCAGGTCGAAGCCGTGGTCCGAGGTCAGCTGGCCGTCGCCATCCGGTACCAGGGTGCACTGGGCCGGGCGCAGTTCGCGCACCAGGGCCATGAAGCCCGGGTAATCGCCGACCCCGGCGCGCTCGCTGCGACGCGGCCCGCTCATCGGGTTGCCCTCGATGTTGAACTCCACGGTGAGCACGCCGGCGAGGTCGACGCAGTCCTGGGCGCGGATGTGGCGCTGGTCCGGCCGCGGGTGCACGGTGATGCCGTCGGCGCCGGCGTCGATGCACATCTGCGCGTGCTGGATGATGTCCGGGTTGGTGGTGTCCCGGGAGTTGCGAATCAGCGCGATCTTGTTGAGATTGACCGACAGGGCGATGTTCGGCACTACTGGCGCACCACGTCGAGAATCTTGATCGGCTCCAGCGGCACGTCGTTGTGGCCGCCCACGTTACCGGTGGGGGCAGTGGCGATGTAGTCGACGACCTTCATCCCATCGATCACCTCGCCGAACACCGTGTACCCGTCGCGCCCCGGCGCCCAGTCCAGGCGCAGGTTGTTGCGCACATTGATGAAGAACTGCACGGTGGCCGAATCCGGGTCGTTGAGGCGTGCCATGGCGATAGTGCCGCGCTCGTTGTGCAGGCGGTTGCGCGATTCGTTGGCGATCGGCTCGCCGGTTTCCTTCTCGCTCATGTCGGCGAGCAGCCCGCCGCCCTGGATCATGAAGTCCGGGATCACGCGGTGGAAGATAGTGCCCTTGTAGAAGCCCGCGTCCACGTAGCCGAGGAAATTCGCCACGGTTACCGGGGCCTTGTCGACGAACAACCTCAGCGTGATGTCACCCTCGCTGGTCTTGACCAGCACAATGGGGTTGCCGGCGGCGCTCTCCGCGGCGCTGGCGGACGGCGCGAGCAGGGGCAGGAACAGCAGGGCGGTACTCAACAGCAGGGCGCGTAACATGGTGGTTTCCTCTCTCGCTGGGGTGCTGTGGCTCTCGGGTTCTCTGGCGCTCAGGCCCACTCGGACATGCGGCGGCGTTTCGGCCACAGCCGCGGCACCACCAGGGTAATGATCACACCCAGCAGGACCGCCATGGCACCGTTGAGGAAATCCTCGCTCTGCAGGTTGTCGGTCAGGCGCTGGTTCTCCGCCTCCAGCATTTCCACCTCGGAGCGCAGGTTCTCGTTTTGCTCGACCAGCCGGCGGTTGTCGGTATCCAGCTGCACCGCGTTGCCGGAGATCTGCTGCAGGTTGGCCAGCTGGGTGCTGACCTCGTCCAGTTCCCCGGTGCTGTCGCCGAGCTGGGTATTGAGCTGTGCCTTCTCCGTCTGCAGTGCCTGCAACTGGGCGCTGAGCTCGCGGTTTTGCGTCTCGAGCTGGCTGGCGCGTGATTCCGCGCGCGCCAGCTTCACCTGCGCGGTAGGCGCGGGGGTGAGGAATTCGGTCTTCACCCAGCCGGTGGTGCCGGCCGACGTGGTCACCTCGGCCCATTCGCCATCCTCGGCGGTCTGGCCCAGTTCCATGCGCGTACCGGGCGTGAGCTTGCCCAGCCAGCGGTACTGATTACCAGGGCCGGAGTGCAACACGATGAACACCTCGTCGCTGACATAGCGGGTCTCGCGGGCCGTCGCGGGCAGCGCACATAACAGGATCAGGCAGGGCAGTAAAAATCGGCGCAAAACAGGCTCCCTCGGTGCTGGTTCCAAAGCGGCGCTAGTGTAGCGCCGATGGCCGGGGATTTGAATTCCCGGTGTCGCCGTCAGTGGTCCCCGCGAATAAACCTGCCCCGACCGTTAAAGTCGGCCTGGCCACCGCCGATACAACGGCTGTAGGACGAGGCTGCCGAATCGCCCGCAACAGTTCCGGCGTGGCCGCAGGCGCCCCGCAGTGTCGTTCTCTACCGAAACTTTCGCACAAGCACCGCAGGTTCCGGTGTACGGAGATGAGCAAATGTACAGGTTGGCGGTTTGCCTTGCGGCAGCTGTAGCGCTTAACGGGTGTGCCGGGGACAAGTGGGCCGATTACAACTACGGTCCCGCGGACTGGCTCGCCGAGCATACCGCCGTCGAGGTGGTGGGTACGGCGAGCTATGATCGGCTCGTCGAGCCGCTGATCAGCGTGCACCGCATCGACGACGACCTGTCCGCTCACTGCGGCTCGGTGCACGTGGCCGCCTGTGCCATTCGCAATGGCGAGACCTGCGATATCTACATCGGCTCGCGGGCCGCCCCCGGGGTGCTCGAGCACGAAATGCGCCACTGCCACGGCTGGGACCACTACGAGCCGGAATACGCGCGCTGGAACGCCATGACCCCGCAGCGCCGCGCCTTCGATACGCGTATCGCGCAGAGCTGGTATCCGGCTGTCGGGGGGGAATAAGCCCCCAATCAAGGGATGGTCGGCCAGCCGGTCAGGCCGGTCGCCGGCGTCCCCTCGCGCGCTGCAGTGCGCCGAGCGCAGCACAGGCCGAGAGCATCAGGTACCCCGCCGCGGGCAATGGCACCACGGAGGGACTCACACTCAACAGGGAAACGTCCGTCGCCTGTGCGCTGTAGAACGGGTCACTGGTGGTGACGAAGACAAATTTCTCCAGCACCGTCAGCACCTCGTAGGTCGTCAGATCCACTTCAAACACAATGCGGAAGTCGTCCGACAGGCCGATCATGAAGTCGTTGCTACTGGCTGCGCCGCCCAACACGATCAGGCCTTTGCCCGCGCTGATGGAAAAATCGACCAGGGCGTTGCCGGTGTTGTAGTCAGTCACCGTACCGTCGTTCCTGGTAATGTCGATGCCGGACAGCGCCAACGGCACGATGTCGTCCTGCTCGCCGGATAAAAAGCTGTCGTCGATGGTGAAGGTCACTGTCCCGGCGACGCTGCTCGAGGTCGGTGCGGGCGGTGGCTGACTATTCGAATTGAGGAAATCTGACGCGCTGATCGCGTAGGTGAGGTCAATGAGCGCCGCTTGTGACGGGGCGGCGAGCGAAAAAAGCAGTGGCGTGGCTACGCAGAGTATTGCGGTAATCGAGCGCATGGCATTGTCTCCGTGGCGTATGTGTCCATACCCCGTATGAAGTTCCTGGGCCTTGTGATGCTTATGTAGCGTGAAACCGACGTGCTGCCGCCCCGGGCGGGGCGGCTCTGGAGTGAGTTAAGACCGTGTCCGTTGTATGCGCAAGCGCCACCGCGCTCAGGCTTCGTCTTCCTTGAGGTGCGGGCTGATCATCAGTGCGGTGATCACCGTGAGCAGCAGGGTGAAGCCGATCGCCGAGTACAGCTTGTAGCTGACCCAGGTCGGTTCCGAGAACTGGTAGGCGACCACCAGGTTGAGCGCGCCGACGATGGCGAAGTTCGTCGTCCACAGCAGGTTGAGTCGGGTCCACACCGGGGCCGGCAGGCGAATCTGGCTACCCATCGCCCGTTCCATGAGGGTTTTCGTGCCGACGAACTGCGATGCGCCGAACACGATCGCCAGCGCCCAGTTGAAGATGGTCGGTTTCCACTGCACGAACAGCGGGTTGCGCAGGAGCAGGGTAGCGCCGCCAAACACCAGCACTGCCGCCAGCATCCACAGTGCGCGCTTTTCCAACTCGCGGGTCAGCGCGTAGACCAGGCCGACCTGCACAATGGTCGCGATCATCAGCACTGCCGTTGCGGTGTAGATGCCGTCGAAGGTGAATGTCGCGCCGTTCAGCGCGAGCTCGTGCCCATCGAGCTGGTAGACGATAAAAAACAGCGCGATGGGTATGAATTCTGCCAATTGCTTCATGGTGTGCCGACTGCCTGGCCTGTTACCATTGGGGCTCGCCCCGAATTCGAGTCGACGCCGCCGCCACCTGGAGGTATTGCCGCGTGCAATGCCGCCCGAGGCGCGGAAGATGACGTCGCCGGTAAATGCCACTGTTTCAGGGATTGCCAAGTTTAAAGATTGTGCGCTTTGACTTCCACACCCACAGCACCGCCTCCGATGGCGCCCTGAGTCCGCGCGAGTTGCTGGCGCGGGCGGCGCAGGCCGGTGTCGACCTGCTCGCCATCACCGACCACGACACTCTGCGCGGCTACCGCGAGGCCGCCGCCCTGGACGATTTCCCCGGCGTGACCCTGGTGCCCGGGGTGGAATTCTCCTGCCGCTGGTCCGGCGCTAATATTCACATCGTCGGCCTGGGTATGGACTGCGACCACCCGGCCATGCTCGAGGGTGCCGCCCGGCTGGACGAGGCCCGGCTGCAACGCGCGCGCAAGATCGCCGACACGCTGGAAAAGCGCGGCTTTGCCGGCGCCCTGGAGGGCGCGCTCGCCGAGGCCGCCGGCAGCCAGCTCGGCCGCCCGCACTTTGCCCGCTGGCTGGTGGCCCGGGGCCACGTCGCGGATTTCACCACCGCCTTCGACAAATACCTCGGCCGCGGCAAGCCCGGCGACGTCAAGGCGTTCTGGCCGGAGCTGGCCGAGGTGGTCGGCTGGATCTCCGCCGCCGGCGGGGTGGCGATCATCGCCCACCCGCTGCAGTACGACTTCACGCGGATGAAACTCAACCGCCTGGTGGCGGCCTTTTGCGCCTCCGGTGGCACGGCGATCGAGGTGCTCAACGGCCGCCAACCCGCCGACCAGGTTTCACGCCTGTGCGCCCTGGCGCGGGAGTATGGCCTCGAGGTCTCCGCCGGCAGCGATTTTCACCGCGATGGTCCCTACTGCGCGCCGCTCGGTGTAGAATTGCGCGATTTTGCGGGGCTGGCTGGCGTGTGGCGCCACTGGCCCGTCGCTGCAACCGAGGACGCGCAGTGAGCCAGTTCTTCCAGATACACCCGGAAAACCCCCAGGCGCGCCTGGTCCGCCAGGCGGCGGACATCGTGCGCGGCGGCGGGGTGATCGTGTATCCCACGGACTCCGCCTACGCCCTGGGCTGCCAGATCGGCGACCGCGCGGCGCTCGAGCGTATCCGCCGCATCCGCCGCCTGGACGACCGCCACAACTTCACCCTGGTGTGCCGCGACCTGTCCGAGATCGCCACCTATGCGCGGGTCGATAACACCGTCTACCGCCTGCTCAAGCACGCCACCCCGGGCGCCTACACCTTCATCCTGCGCGCCACCTCCGAGGTGCCGCGGCGGCTGATGCACCCCAAGCGCAAGACCGTGGGCCTGCGCGTGCCGGACAACAACATCGCCCAGGCCCTGTTGGCGGACCTCGGCGAGCCGCTGATGAGCGTCACCCTGATCATGCCCGGCGAGGACCTGCCGCTGATCGACCCCTACGACATCCGCGAGACCCTGCAGCACGATGTCGACCTGGTTATCGATGGCGGCTACTGCGGCATGGAGCCGACCACCGTGGTCGACCTGGTCGACGACACCCCGCTGCTGCTGCGCGCCGGCAAGGGCGACCCCGCGCCCTTCGAGCTGTAGACCGGCCCCCGGGGCTGCCTCAATCCGCGGCCCCAGTCCCCCTGGCCGGGCATGCCCGGCGCCCCCAGTTCAGGTATACTGGCGCGAACTTAAGAACAGGTACTCCCGTGTCAGCCAACGAAGCCAACCCCGACGCCCCGGCAACGCCCGGAGCGGCCAGCCCGGAGCAGGGCGCCGGCCCGGCCGCCGCGACCCGCACCGCCGCACCACACACCCCGAACCGGCCCCAGCAGGGCGAGATGCCCTTCGCCGTGGTCATGGGCAAGGCGGTCACCGAGCTGCCCAAGGACCTGTACATCCCGCCACAGGCGCTGGAGGTGTTCCTCGAGGCCTTCGAGGGGCCGCTGGACCTGCTGCTGTACCTGATCAAGCGCCAGAACCTGGACATCCTGGAGATCGACGTCTCCGAGATCACCGCCCAGTACATGCACTACGTCGACCTGATGGACGCCATGCAG
Organism: Mangrovimicrobium sediminis; assembly: GCF_004745945.1. Taxonomy (GTDB): domain Bacteria; phylum Pseudomonadota; class Gammaproteobacteria; order Pseudomonadales; family Halieaceae; genus Mangrovimicrobium; species Mangrovimicrobium sediminis. Next base: position 217,661 of record NZ_SRLE01000007.1, read on the forward strand.
TTTGAGCTCGCCGCCGAGTACCTGCTGATGGCCGCCATGCTGGCGGAGATCAAGTCGCGCATGCTGCTGCCGCGCTCCAGCGAGGTGGAAGAGGACGAGGAGGACCCGCGGGCCCGCCTGATCCGCCGCCTGCAGGAGTACGAGCGCTTCAAGAAGGCCGCCGAGGAGATCGAGGAGCTGCCGCGCAACGAGCGCGACACCTGGGTGGGCAGCGCCGAGCCGCCGCAGGTCGAGCGCGAGCGCGCCGACCCAGACGTCGACATGCGCGAGCTGCTGGTGGCGCTGTCCGAGGTACTGCGCCGCGCCGACATGTACGAGAGCCACCATGTGCAGCGCGAGGCGCTGTCCACCCGCGAGCGCATGTCCGAGGTGCTCGAGCGCCTGTCCGGCAAACAGTTCGTGCCCTTTGTGTCCCTGTTCAGTGCTTCCGAGGGCCGCCTCGGCGTGGTGGTGACTTTCCTCGCTGTCATGGAGCTGATCAAGGAATCCCTGGTGGAGATCGTGCAGACCGAGGCCTTCGGTCCCATCCACGTCAAGGCGAGGGCCGAATAGGATGGCCGATATCGGGCTGGTACAGATTATCGAGGGCGCCCTGCTCGCGGCGGGCAAGGCGATGACCGTGGCGCAGTTGCAGGAGCTGTTCGAGGAGCACGAGCGCCCGGACACCAGGGCTGTGCGCGATGCCTTGCAAGAAATTGCACAGCGCTGTGACGACCGCGGTTTCGAACTGGTCGAGGTGGCCAGCGGCTTCCGTTACCAGGTACGCCAGGCGCTCAGCCCCTGGGTCTCGCGACTGTGGGCGGAACGCCCGGCCAAGTACTCCCGCGCGCTGCTGGAGACACTCGCCCTGGTCGCCTACCGCCAGCCCATCACCCGCGGCGAGATCGAGGAGATTCGCGGTGTGGCGGTGAGTTCCAACATCATCAAGACCCTGCACGAGCGCGAGTGGATTCGTGTGGTCGGCCACCGCGACGTGCCCGGCCGGCCGGCGATGTACGCCACCACCCGCCAGTTCCTGGACTACTTCAACCTGAAGAGCCTCGACCAGCTGCCGGCGCTGGCAGAAATACGCGACCTCGACACCCTGAACGCCGAGCTGGGCTTTTCTGAGCCGCTGCCGGACAGCGAGGCCGGGAAAGCCGCTGAAGCGGAGAAAGTCGCGCCCGGGCTGACTGTGGTCGGCGGCACCGAACACCGCCCGGCCGTGGGCGACGACGACTCGGCAGCGGCCGACGCGCCGGCCCCGGACGCCGCGGCGGAAGATACCGATGAAACCGCGCCGGTGAGCGCCGCCGACGAGACCGGTGAACCGGTCGACGCCGCCGCGGAGACCACCCTCGAGGTGGAGCCTGAAGCGGCCGGCGAGCTGGCCGATGCCATGCAGCAGTTCGCCAGCGCAGAAGCTGAAGCGGTCGACGCGGATACCGATTCCGTCGCCGCCACCGAACTCCAGGCGGAGACCGGCGACGCCGAGGCCACCGCGGGCGAGCCTGAAGAGGCCGACCCCGACGAAGCCTCGCGCCCCGAGAGCCAGGCCTGACCCCAGTGTCGATGAACAGGCAACCCCCGGCCGGCGCTGATGACGACGCCCCGGAAGACGCACTCCCCGGTGAAAAACTGCAGAAGGTCCTGGCCCGCAGCGGCATGGGTTCGCGGCGGGAAATGGAGCGCTGGATCGAGGAGGGGCGGGTCACCGTCGACGGCCGCACCGCGACACTGGGCGACCGCGTCGAGAGCAGCGCGCGCATCGCGGTGGACGGCAAGCCGCTCACCGCCGCCCCCGCCGAGGAGGTGCGCTGCATCCTCTATCACAAACCCACCGGCGAGGTCTGCTCGCGCAAGGACCCGCAGGGCCGGCGCACGGTCTTCGAGCGCCTGCCGCGGCTGAAGAGTGGCCGCTGGATCTCCATCGGCCGCCTCGACTTCAACACCTCCGGCCTGCTGCTGTTCACCACCGATGGCGAACTGGCCAACAAGCTGATGCACCCATCCTCCAACATCGAGCGCGAGTACATGGTGCGGGTGATGGGCGAGTGGAACGAGGACACCCTGCAGCGCTTGCTCGATGGCGTCATGCTCGAGGACGGCGTGGCGCGCTTCACCGACATCCAGGACGGCGGCGGCGACGGCATCAACCACTGGTTCTACGTGGTACTGATGGAGGGCCGCAACCGCGAAGTGCGCCGTCTGTGGGAATCCCAGGGGCTCACCGTGTCGCGACTCAAGCGGGTGCGCTACGGCGAGGTGTTCATCCCCTCGCGGGTGAAGCAGGGCCAGTGGGTGGAACTGGAACCCAAGGAAGTGAAATCCCTCTACCGCATGGCGGAGCTGCCGCCGAAGAAGCTGCGCAAGGCGGCGGGCAAGGAGCGCGAGAAGATGGAGCGCCAGTTCGGCAAGCGCGAGGGGCGCGGAGCGCCGCCCGGTCGCGGCGGGCGCAAGGCGCGCTGATCGCAGCACGGACTTTGTGACTATTATTCAGGGGGCGGGAAGCCCCCTTTTCATTGGCGTCGGAAACCGGTTATGAGCACACACGCGCAGATACTCGATCTCAAGCAACGCATGCTGGCCAGCGTGATCGGCCAGGAGGCGGTGGTCGACCACCTGCTGATCGCCCTGCTGGCCAACGGCCATGTATTGCTGGAGGGGCTGCCAGGGCTGGCCAAGACGCGCACCATCAAGACCCTGGCAGCGAACCTGGAGAGCGAGTTCAGCCGCATCCAGTTCACCCCGGACCTGCTGCCCAGCGATATTTCCGGCACCGAGATCTATGTCGCCGAGGCCAGTGGCGACAAGTTCCAGTTCCAGCCCGGCCCGATCTTCGGCAACCTGGTGCTCGCCGACGAGATCAACCGGGCGCCGGCCAAGGCCCAGGCGGCACTGCTGGAGGCCATGGAGGAGCGCCAGGTGACGGTGGCCGGCAGCACCCACCCGCTGCCGGAACTGTTCCTGGTGATGGCGACGCAGAACCCGATCGAGCAGGAGGGGACCTACCCGCTGCCCGAGGCGCAGATGGACCGCTTCCTGCTGCACGTGTTCGTGGATTACAGCTCGGACGAGGACGAGCGCCGCATCCTGCGCCTGGTGCGCGGGGAAGAGGCGGGCAGCGCGCCGGCGAGCGCCGGTGAAATTCCGGCGCAGGTGGTGCTGGACGCCCGACGCGAGGTGCTCGCGGTGCAGGTGAGCGAGGCGGTCGAGCGCTATATCGTGGCCCTGGTCGCCGCCACCCGGCGGCCGGCGGATTACCCGCAGTCGTCCCTCGCCCAATGGATCCAGGTCGGCGCCAGCCCGCGCGGTACGCTGGCGCTGGATCGCGCCTCACGCGCCCACGCCTGGCTGGACGGTCGCGATACGGCGACCGCCGCGGACGTCCAGGCGGTACTGCATTCCTGCCTGCGCCACCGCATCATTCTCAGCTACGAGGCCGAGGCGGAGGGCGTGGACCGCGACCGCGTGCTGGACGAGGTGCTGGGCCAGGTCGCCGCGCTGTGAGCCGGGCCGCTGCCCCGGACAGCGCGGGCGAGCCGTCAGTGCCTGTGCCTGGGGTGTATGTCGGTCTCGACGAACTGCTGGCCATGCGCCACCGCGCCAGTGGCTTCAGCTTCCTGCCGCGCCAGCCGGTGCACTCGCAACTCGCCGGCCGCCACACTTCGCGCCTGCGCGGCCGCGGCCTCAACTTCGAGGAGATCCGCCGCTACCAGGCCGGCGACGATATCCGCCAGATCGACTGGAAAGTGACCGCGCGCACCCGCCGCACCCACAGCCGCGTGTATACCGAGGAGCGCGAGCGCAGCACCCTGCTGCTGGTGGACCAGCGCAGTTCCATGTTTTTCGGCAGCGTGCAGCGCATGAAGTCGGTGACCGCCGCACAGGCGGCGGCGCTGGCGGCCTGGCGGGTGCTGGCGCAGCAGGACCGGGTTGGCGCGCTGGTGTTCGGCGATTCCGACATCAGCGAAGTGCGCCCGCAGCGCAGCCGCGCCGCGGTGATGCGCATCCTGCGCGCGGTGGTCGATGCCAACCACGCCCTGCGCGCCGGCGTGTCCGCGGCGACGGCCCCGGACATGTTCAACGCAGCGCTGCGCCGCTGCGACCGCCTGGCCAAGCACGACTGCCTGGTGTGCATCATCAGCGATGCCGCCGGCCAGGACGACGAATCCCGTCACCTGCTCACGCGCATCGCGCGGCACAACGACGTGTTGTTCGGTTTCGTCCACGACCCGCTGGAGGCGGCCCTGCCCAGCGCCGGCCCACTGGTGTTTGGCGACGGTAGCGGACAACTCGAGGTGGATACCGGCCAGCGCCAGCTGCTCGAGCGCTACCGCGATGAATTCGCCGCCACCCGCGCCGCCGGCCGCCACTTCCTGCTGCAGCGCGAGACCCCGGTGATTCCCCTGGCCACCGATGCGGACGTGGTCGAGCAGGTGCGCCGGCGCCTGGGAGCCCGGCGCGGATGACACCGGACACGGGCAGCCTCGACCGCCTGCACGACCTCGTGCCGCCGCCCACGACCCCCTGGTGGCCGCCTGCACCGGGCTGGATGTGGCTCGCGGCGATACTCGGTGTGCTGCTCGCCTACCTGCTGCTGCGCGGCTTCCTGCACTGGCAGTCCAATCGCTACCGGCGCGAGGCGCTGGCCGCGCTGGCGCGACTGGACGCCGGTGATGACCGGGCCTTCGCGCAGGGACTGGCCAGCGTCCTCAAGCGTACCGCGCTCACCGCCTATCCCCGGGAACAGGTCGCGCCGCTGACCGGCGCCGCGTGGTTCGCCTTCCTCGACGCGGCTGCCGGCACGCGTTTCGCTGAGGGACTCGGCGCGCAACTCGAGGCCGCCATGCATGCATCCTCGGCGGCGTCCTGGGATGTGCCAGGCCGCGAGCAGGTGCTGCACGAGACACGTCGCTGGATTCGCGAGCATCGCCCGCCGCTTCCGGGAGAGCCGCGCGCATGAGCCAGCTGGTGCTGCTGTATCCCTGGCTGCTGGCGTTGCTGCCGCTGCCCCTGCTGGTGTGGCGCTTGGTGCCGCCCTACAGCCGTCCGCGCGGCGCGCTGCTGGTACCGTTCCTGCCGCGGTTGGCCGCCCTGGTGGGCCGGCAGCCGGATGCGGGCGTGGCTGTTTCCCGGCGCGGCTGGCTCGGCGCCACGGTGCTCTGCCTGTGCTGGCTGTGTGCGCTGCTGGCGCTGGCCCGCCCGCAGGTGATCGAACCGCCGGTCAGCAAGTCGGTGCCGGTGCGCGACCTGCTGCTGGCGGTGGACCTGTCCGGCTCCATGGGCACCCGGGATTTCACCGACGCCGACGGCGCGGTGAGCGATCGCCTGACCGCAGTCAAGGAAGTGCTGGACGGTTTCCTGGCGCGGCGCGAGGGCGACCGGGTCGGGCTGATCTTCTTTGGCAGCGCCGCCTTCGTGCAGGTGCCGTTCACCGAAGACCTCGATGTTTGCCGGCAGCTGCTGGACGAGGCGCAGGTCAGGATGGCCGGTCCGCAGACCGCCTTCGGCGACGCCCTGGGCCTGGCGATCAACGTCTTCGAGCGCAGCGAGGTCGAGCAGCGCGTGCTCATCGCCCTCACCGATGGCAATGACACCAACAGCCAGGTGCCGCCGGACAAGGCGGCGCAGATCGCCCGCGACAAGGGCATCGTGATTCACACGGTGGCGGTCGGCGACCCGCGCGCGGCGGGCGAGGAAGCCCTCGACGAGGCCATGCTGCAGCGCGTGGCCACCACCACCGGCGGCAGCTTTTCCCACGCCGGTGACCGCGCCGAGCTGGAGGCGGTCTACGCGCAACTCGATGCGCTGGAAACCCGCCAGGCGCAGTCCGTGTCGCAGCGGCCGCGGCGCGACGTGTTCTGGTGGCCGCTGGCCCTGGCGCTGTTGCTATCGATGGGCTATCTCGGCGGCGTGCTGTTGCGCGAGCAGCTCGCGAGCAGGGCGGCGCCCCCGCTCGGCAGTCTGGCCGCACTCGCCCCGGCCGGATTGGTGCTGGCACTGCAGGCGTTCCACTTCCTGCGCCCGGCCTGGTGGCTGGCGCTGCTGCCCGCGGCGCTGCTCTACCTGCTGTTGCGGCGCCGCGCGGATAGCGCCCGGGTCTGGCGCGGCCTGGTCGCGCCGCACCTGCTGGCGTACCTGTGGGCGGAGCAAGGCGCGGCCCGGTGTAGCGGTCCATTGCAGTGGGTTGCGGCGATCTGGCTGTTGGCCATCCTCGCCATTGCCGGCCCCAGTTGGCGCCACCAGCCCTCGCCCTTCGCCGAGGACACCGCGGCCCTGGCGGTTGTCATACGCGTCGCGCCGACCATGCTGACCGAGGATATCCAGCCCAGCCGCCTGGCGCGCGCCGTGCAGAAACTCCACGACCTGTTACAGGCGCGCGGCACTGGCAGCACGGCGCTGGTCGCCTACGCCGGCTCCGCCCACCTGGTCATGCCCGCCACGCGCGACGCCGGCATTATCGAAAACTTCGCCGCCGCGCTGACCCCCGGGATCATGCCGGTGGACGGCGATGCCGCCGCGCAGGCCCTGGCGCTGGCGCAGCAGAGCCTGGACAGCGCCGGTGGCGGCTCGATCCTGTGGATCACAGACAGCGTGGCTCCGCAGCAGTCCGCCGCGCTGGCCGACTGGCGGCGCGGCAGCCAGGCCCCGGTCAGCCTGTGGCCGCCGCTGATGCCGGGCCCGGAACTCGACGCACTGCGCAAGACCGCGGGCGCGGCGGATGTGCGCCTGCAGCGCTGGAGCGCCGACGACGCCGACGTACAGTCGCTGGCGCGGGCCGCAAGGTTTGCCGACGCCGCGGCGACCGGGGAGGGTGCGCGCTGGGCCGACGCTGGCTACTGGCTCACGCCGCTGATCGCATTGCTGGTGCTGGCATTGTTTCGTCGCGGCGCGATGGTGCCGCGCGGGAGCGGTGCATGAGCTCGCGCTTAGCCGCGGTGTTCGCGCTGGCCTGCGCTATCCCGCTGCTGTGGGGCAGCTGGCGCGACCCCGGCTTCTGGCGCAGCGCGGAACAGCGCGGCGACCGCCTGCTGGCCGCCGGCGAGTACGCGGCTGCGGCGGCGACCTATGAGGACCCGTGGCGAATCGGCATGGCGCAATACCGCAACGGTGATTTCGAGGAGGCGGCCCACACCTTCGCCCGGGTGCCGGGTGCCAGCGGCGCCTACAACCAGGGCAACGCCTGGCTGATGCGCGGCGATTACGACGCGGCCATCGCCAGCTACGAGCGCGCGCTGGCCGCTCGCCCGGACTGGCCGCTCGCCCGGGACAATCGCGCACTGGCGGAACTGCGCAAACAGCGCCTGGAGGACGCCGGCAACGACCGCGCGCAGGACGACAACGCCACCTTCAAGCCGGACGAGATTCGCTTCGACAACAAGGCCGGTAACAGCGATGGCAAGCCGGTCGAACTCAACGACGCGAGCCTGTCGGATGCGGCCCTGCGCGCGACCTGGCTGCGCCGCGTGCAGACCACGCCCGCGGATTTCCTGCGCGTAAAGTTTGCCTATCAGGCGGCGCAGGCCACGCAAGGGGAGCCCGCGCCATGATTTGCCGCACCAGGAGGTGCCGCGCCGCGCTGCGGGCACGGCTGGTTGTGTTGCTGGCAGCACTGTGCGCGCCGGTCCTCGCCCAGGCCCCGCAGGTGCGCAGCAGCCTGCAGGCGCCGGACACATTGTGGGTGGGGCAGGGTGTGGTCGTCGTCGTAGAACTGCTGGCGCCGGGCTACTTTGACAGCGCGGCCAGCTTTGCCCTGCCCGACCCGGCGGGGGTGCTGCTGATGCCGCCTGCGGGGCACCCGCTGGTGGGCAGCGAGACCATCGACGGCATCGACTACACGGTGCAGCGCCACGAGCTGCGCGCCTGGCCCATGCGCGCCGGCGAGCAGAGCGTGCCGGCCATCACGGTGCGCTTCGGTTTCAAGCACAACCCGATGGATACGGACGCCGAGAACGCCGAGCTGAGCACTGCGCCGCTGCCGCTGCAGGTACAGTCGCCTCCCGGCGCGCAGGACCTGGGTACGGTGCTCAGCGCGCGCGACCTGCAGTTGGAAGAACACTGGGAGCCGCAACCCGACGACGCCGAGGTGCTCGCCGGCAGTGCGTTCACGCGCACGGTGACCTTCACCGCGCCGGACCTGCCGGGCATGCTGTTTCCGCCGTTTCCGGCGGCGCGGGTGGACGGCCTGGGTATCTACAGCAAGCAGGAAGTGCTGGACAGCGAACACCGGGGGGAACTGCAGGGCCAGCGCCGCGACACCATCACTTACGTGATGCAGCGCCCCGGCGACTACCGCCTGCCGCCGGTACAGTTGCACTGGTTCGACCTGGATGCCGGGACCCTGCGCAGCGCGACGCTGCCGGGGCAGGTGTTTCGGGTGGTCGCCAATCCGGCGCTGGCGGCGGGCGAGTCACAGGCGCAGCGCACCGAACTCCCGCTGCGCGTCTACGGACTCGCCGCGCTGCTCCTGGTACTGCTTGCTGCAGCCGGCTGGCGCCTGTCGCGGAGCCCCCTGTGGATGGGCCGGCTGGCCCGGTGTATCGCACCGTTGCGACCGCGCCACCTGCGGCCGCTGTACCCGTCCTCCCGGCGTCGCTAGCCGAGGCTACTGCTCGTTGCAGGGCACCGCGGCTGCGCTATCGCGCATTTAAGGCTATTGCGCGTTAAAGGAAAGCCCCGTCACACCCGCGCTGTCATCGCCCATCAGGAACAAGTAGACCGGCATGATCGCCTCCGGGGAGGGGTTGTCGGTGGGCCGCTCCGCCGGGTAGGCGGTGCGCCGCATGGTGGTATTGGTGGCCCCGGGGTTGATGCAGTTGACGCGGATACTGCTGGTGTTCTCCAGCTCCGAGGCGAGCACCTGCATCATGCCCTCGGTGGCGAATTTGGACACCGCATAGGCGCCCCAGTAGGCCTTGCCGACCCGGCCCACGCCGGAGGAGGTGAAGATCACGGATGCGGCGGGCGCTGCCTCCAGCAGCGGCAGCAACTGGCGGGTGAGCAGGAAGCCGGCGTTGACGTTGACCTGCATCACCTGCTGCCAGGTGTCCCAGCTGGCCTGGGCCATGGGCTTGCGCTCGCCGAGCAGGCTGGCGTTATGCAGCACGCCGTCGAGGTGGCCGAACTCGCCGGCCAGGCTCTGCGCCAGCTGGGTCGCCTGTTCCTCGCCGAGGGTGGCCAGGTCCAGCGGGATCAGTGCGGGTTTCGCGCCGCCCGCGGCCTCGATGGCGTCGTAGACCGCCTCCAGTTTCGATTCGGTGCGTCCCAGCAACAGCACGGTGGCGCCGTGGGCGGCGTAGGCCAGGGCGGCGGCGCGGCCGATGCCGTCACCGGCGCCGGTGACCAGCACGGTCTTGCCGCGCAGCAGTTGCGGGTCGGGGCGGTAGCCTGCGGGGGCCTGGGCGATCTGCATGGGGAAACTCCGTGAATCAGCAATCGAGCAGGAGCGCGGCGAGGTCGGTACTGTGTTCGACCAGGGCGTCCGCACCCCAGCTGTGGGGGTCGTCGTGGGGTTCGATATAACCGTAAGCGGCGGCGATGGTAAACATACCGGCGCGCCGTCCCGCCTCGATGTCGCGCAGGTGGTCGCCGACGTAAATCGCCTCGTGGGGGGCGCAGCCCAGGTCGCGGCAATTGCGGTACAGGGATTCCGGGTGCGGCTTGCGCTCGCGCACGTCGTCGGGGCACACCAGGCTGGGGCAGGGCGGCAGGTCGATGCGCTGCAACAGCGGTTCGGCATAGGCGCGCGGCTTGTTGGTGGACACGCCCCAGGCGATGCCGCGTTCGGCGAGTGCCGCCAGCAGGTCCAGCAGCCCGGGATAGGGTCGGGCGGCGCTGCCCAGCACCTCGCCGTACAACTCGAGCAGGCGCAGGCGCTTGCCCTCGAATTCCGGGGCGCTCTCCTCGATACCCAGTCCCAGCGCCACCAGCGCGCGGGCGCCGTTGGAGACCGAGGCGCGAATGCGCTGCGGGTCCATGGCGTCCATGCCGTGCTCTGCGCGCAGGGCCTGTACCACGCCGACGAATTCCTCGGCGGTATCTACCAGGGTGCCGTCGAGGTCGAATAACACGGCTTTGAGCGGCGAGCGCCGCGCGGCGCTGTTCATGCCGGCTTCACCGCGTGCACCAGGTAGTTCACGCTGACGTCGCGCGGGTCCAGGCGATAGGTTTTGGTGAGTGGGTTGTAGGTCATGCCGGTCATGTCCTGCAGCTGCAGGCCGGCATCGCGCAGCCAGCCGGCCAGCTCCGAGGGCTTGATGAACTTGTCGTATTCATGGGTGCCCGCGGGCAGCAGGCGCAGCAGGTGCTCGGCGCCGACGATGGCGAACAGGAAGGCCTTGGGGTTGCGGTTGATGGTCGAGAAATACAGGTTGCCGCCGGGCCTGGCCATGGCGGCGCAGGCGGCCACCACGGCGCCCGGGTCGGGCACGTGCTCGAGCATCTCCAGGCAGCACACCACGTCGTACTCGCCGGCGCGCTCCGCGGCCAGCGCCTCGGCGGTGGACTGCAGGTACTCCACCTCGACGCCGGACTCCAGCTGGTGCAGCTTCGCCACCGACAGCGGCGCCTCACCCATGTCGATGCCGGTGACCTCGGCGCCGCGCTGGGCCATGGACTCGGCGAGAATGCCGCCGCCGCAGCCGACGTCTACCAGCCGCCTGCCGGCCACCGGCGAGTGGCGGTCGATGTAGTTCGCGCGCAGCGGGTTGATGTCGTGCAGCGGCTTGAACTCGCTGTTGCGATCCCACCAGCGCGAGGCCAGGGCTTCGAATTTGGCGATCTCCGCCGGGTCGACGTTGTGTTCGGTACTCATGGGGTTACTTGCCTTCGATGATGCGTCTGCGCCAGGCCTGTGCCCGCGCCAGGATGTCGTCCAGGTCCACCTGCAGCAGGCGGCGCTGTGCCAGCAGTGGTTTGCCGGCGACCCAGGCGTGGCTCACCTGGCTGCCGTTGCAGGCGTAAACCAGCTGCGAGGGGACGTTGTACAGCGGCTGGCATTCCGGGCCTGAGAGGTCGACGGCGATGACATCCGCGAGTTTGCCCGGCTCCAGGCTGCCGATGGCGTCTTCCATGCCCAGGGCGCGGGCGCCGCCCATGGTTGCCATATACAGCACGTCGCTGGCGGGCAGGGCGCTGGCGTCCTCGCTGCGCAGCTTGCCGAGCAGCGCCGCGCTGTGCATTTCGCCGAACAGGTTGAGGTCGTTGTTACTGGCGGCGCCGTCGGTACCCAGCGCCACGTTCACGCCCTTGCCGCGCAGGCGCCCGACCGGGCAGGCGCCGGAGGCCAGTTTCATGTTCGACTGCGGGCAGTGCACCACGTGGCTGCCGGTGGCGGCGAGCAGGGCGATGTCCTGTTCGCCGAGGTCGGTCATGTGCACGCACTGGGTGCGTGGGCCGAGCAACCCGACGGCGTTGAGGGTATCGATCGGCCGTTCGCCGTGCGCCTCCACGTGGCTGAGCACTTCGCCGCGGGTCTCGTGCAGGTGGATCTGTACCGCCACGTCCAGCTCCGCGGCGAGGGTGGCGACCTTCTCCAGGTTGGCGCGGGAGACGGTGTACGGCGCGTGCGGGCCGAAGGCGACACTCAGCAGTTCGCGGTGCTTGAGGTCGTCGCGCAGGCGCAGGCCCTTGTTGATGTAGTCGTCGGGTCCGCTGCCCCAGGCGGTGGGAAAATCAAATACGGGGAAGGCCAGTTGGCAGCGCAGTCCGGCCTGCTGCGCGGCCTGGGCCGCCGCCTCGGGGAAGAAGTACATGTCGCTGAAGGTGGTGTTGCCGGCGCGCAGCATCTCGGCGCAGGCCAGGGCGGTGCCGTCGCGCACGAAATCGGCGCTCACATGGCGCCCCTCGGCCGGCCAGATGTGGTCCTCCAGCCAGGGCATCAGCGGCAGGTCGTCAGCGTAGCCGCGTAGCAGCGACATGGCGGCGTGGCCGTGCAGGTTGACCAGGCCCGGCAGCAGGGCGTGGCCGGCGAGGTCCAGCTCCTGCCCGGCGCTGTACTCCAGCGCCTGCGCGCGCGGCAAGACCGCCTCGAGGCGCCCGCCGTTGACCACCAGGGAGTGGTCCTCCAGCACCACGCCACGCGGCACGACGGGCACGACCCAACTGGCGTGGATCACGGTATCGACTGTGGCGGACATCGGCTGGCGGCTCTCCGGTACAAATGCAACGAGCCCCCGTCGCAGTGCAGCGGCGGGGGCCCGCAGTATACCGTTAATCGCCGGCGAAGGCGCTCAGCGCGCGCCCCGGCGCCCCCTGCGGCGCAGTGCACCGCTGCCCAGCAGCGACAGGGCGAGGGACAGCAGGGCGTAGCCCACGGGTGTGCCGGCGGGAATCGCCAGCGCGGCTTCGCTCATGGCCACCGCCACCGGATCGTGGATTTCGCCGTCCGCCGGGTCGGTGTCCAGCGGGCCGTTGTCGACCAGCGTGTAGCGAACTTTCGAACCGCTGACCCGGGCGCCCGGGATCGGTGTCCAGTTGCCCTCCACGACCTTGTAGGCGACCGCCAGGCCGGGGAATGCCTCGCCGAAATCGAGTTCCACCTCGACGCTTTCGCCGGGGGCGCAGCCGGTCAGGGTGAAGTCGATCTCGCGGCTGGAGACGTAGGGCAGCGGCCGGTTCTCCTCGGTGGTGGGCGAGGGTGCGAGACTGGCGACCGAGCAGGTCGAGGACTCCGTCGCCGGCACCACGTCCACCGCCACGCCGCCGCGGCGCCGGTGGGTGTCGGCCAGCGGGTGATCGTCGTCGATGTTCGGCGTGCCGTCACCGTCCGCATCACCGGTTTCCAGGGCAGTCACGCGTTCGCGCAGCAGCGCCAGCAGGGCCTGCAGCTGGTCCAGTTGCGCGCGGCGCTCCTGCAGCAGGGAGAAGTCCTGCATGGCGCCGACAGTGAGCACGTCGCTCGCCTCCTCGGGGGTGGCCACATGGATGACCCGGCGCTGCAGCGAATCGCTGCCCACCGAGATCTGGCCGCTCTCGGTAGCGCTGTAGCTGCTGTAGCGGCCGAGGGCGGCACCGCCGGAGGCCCCGGGGCGCAGGTGCAGCGCGTGGTTGCCGTAGGTGTCCACGGCGATGGAAAAATGGTTGTTGCCGCCGTTGGCCGTGTCATTGGCGACGAGGTACCAGCGTTTGCCGATGCTGCCGGTGGTCGCGCTGTTGACGAATGCCGCCCGCGTGTTGTTTTCCTGCAGGCGCAGCTCGGCGTCGGCGAAGGTTTCTCCAGGGCTTTCGCAATCGACACCGACGCAGGCGCTGCCGGTGACGATGATGTCGTCAGCTACTTCTACGGCGGCATTGGCGCTCGCCGCGGCCAGCGTCAGGCCCAGGCTTACGCACAGGGCGGACAGCGGGGCGACAGGGGTCCCGGGCCGTATTGGACGGCGTTGCATGATGACTGGCACGGTTCAGATCCCCAACGTGGTTTCGAGGGCGTCGAGGCGTGCGGTGAGCGCGTCGATCTCATCCTGTGTCGCGCTGATCTGGGCGTCGATCTCCGCGCGGTCCGCGGCCAGTTCGGCGGCCACGTCCGCCCGCAGTACATCGACTGCCGCGTCCATCTGGCCCAGGGTGGCGGCGTCGCTGGGATCGACACCGTCAGCCACGTGCATGATGCGGCGCTCGCTGCCGCTGTCGCCCACCGAGACGGCGCCGCTCTCCAGCGCAGCGCCCTCACCGATGGCGACGCCGGCGTCGCTGCCGCTTTCGAGAATCAGCAGGGGCGCACCGGTGTCGTCGCGGCGGATGAACAGTTGCGGCAGGGTGAGCGCGTCGTTGGTCACGCCCATCAGCCAGTCCTGGGCGGGGAAACTGCCGGTGTCGCTGGTGTCCTCGAAGCGCAGCACTGGGTCGTCACCCTTCAGGCGCAGTACGTCGAAGGCGAAGGTCTCGGGATCGGCGCAGTCGTTGCCGGCGCAGAGCGAGCCCTGCACGATCAGGTCCTCGGTGTAGACCACGTCGGCCTGGGAATGGGCGTGCAACAGGAGCAGTGCCACCGAAGTGGCCAGCATTGGGCGGTTCATAGTGTGTCCCCGGAAGAATTGTAGTTCTGTCCACGCGCACCGGGTTGGCCGGTGGGTGGTGGGGAAAGGCTAGTCTGCGTGCGGCGGATTGGACAGGCGCAGTCGCGGGTTTCGGGCACAACTGTGAACCGGCTCACAGCCCTGCCGCCGCGCGCCGGCCGCGATGGTCTCGCCGACGGCGCCGCCACCGGCGTGGAAACCCGCTGGTGTGCAGGGTCTTTCCCCGGTCCGCGCCGGGGTCGGTGGGCGGCAAAAGCATGGCGGGCCAAGGGGCAATTCCGGTATAATGCGCTGTTTGGGTCGGGCGCGTCTGATCACCTTCCGGGGAGGGTGTCGGACGGGGGAGCCGATCCGCAAAACGTCTTTCAGGAATAGCAATAAATGGGTGATCTAGCCAAAGAAATCCTTCCCGTCAACATCGAAGACGAAATGCGCCAGTCCTACCTCGATTACGCCATGAGCGTGATCGTGGGGCGTGCGCTGCCCGACGTGCGCGACGGGCTGAAGCCGGTGCACCGGCGCGTGCTGTTCGCCATGAACGAGCTGAACAACGACTGGAACAAGGCGTACAAGAAGTCCGCCCGCGTGGTCGGCGACGTCATCGGTAAGTACCACCCGCACGGCGATTCCGCGGTGTATGACACCATCGTGCGCCTGGCCCAGCCGTTCTCCATGCGCTACATGCTGGTGGACGGGCAGGGCAACTTCGGCTCCATCGACGGCGACAACGCCGCGGCCATGCGCTACACCGAAATCCGCATGCGCAAGATCGCCCACGCCATGCTCGCCGACCTCGACAAGGAAACGGTGGACTTCGTCGACAACTACGACGGCACCGAGCGCATCCCCGAGGTGTTGCCGACCCGGGTGCCCAACCTGCTGGTCAACGGCTCCTCTGGTATCGCCGTGGGCATGGCCACCAACATCCCGCCGCACAACCTACGCGAGGTGATCAACGGCTGCCTGGCGCTGCTCGCCAACCCGGAGCTGACCGTCGACGACCTGATGGAATACATTCCCGGCCCGGATTTCCCCACCGGCGCGATCATCAACGGCCGCGCGGGTATCATCCAGGCCTACCGCACCGGCCGCGGCCGCATCTACGTGCGCGCCCGGGCCGAGGTGATCCACGACGACAAGCGCGGCCGCGATGTCATCGTGGTGCACGAGATCCCCTACCAGCTGAACAAGGCGCGCCTGATCGAGCGCATTGCCGAGCTGGTCAAGGAAAAGAAAATCGAGGGTATTTCCGAGCTGCGCGACGAGTCCGACAAGGACGGCCTGCGCGTGGTCATCGAGCTGCGCCGCGGCGAGGTGGGCGACGTGGTGCTCAACAACCTGTACGCGCAGACCTCCCTGCAGCAGGTGTTCGGCATCAACATGGTGGCCCTGGTCGACGGCCAGCCGAAGATCCTCAACCTCAAGGAAATCATCGAGTGCTTTATCCGCCACCGCCGCGAGGTAGTGACCCGGCGCTCGGTGTACCTGCTGCGCAAGGCGCGCGAGCGCGGCCACATCCTCGAGGGCCTGGCCATCGCCCTGGCCAACATCGACCCGGTGATCGAGCTGATCAAGGCCTCGCCCAGCCCGGCGGACGCCAAGGAGCAGCTGATCGCGCGCCCCTGGTCCCCCGGCGACGTCACCGGCATGCTCGAGCGCGCCGGCGAGAACGCCTGCCGCCCGGACGACCTCGAACCGCAGTTCGGCCTGCACGACGGGCTGTACCACCTGTCGCCGGCCCAGGCCCAGGCCATCCTCGAGTTGCGCCTGCACCGCCTGACCGGCCTTGAGCACGAGAAACTGCTGCAGGAATACGAGGAAAAACTGCGCGAGATCGGCGGCTACCTGGAGATCCTCTCCGACCCCGAGCGCCTCAAGGCAGTGATCCGCGAGGAACTGGAAGAGATCGCTACCGAGTACGGCGACGAGCGCCTCACCGAGATCAGCGCCTCGCAGCACGACCTCACGGTGGAGGACCTGATCACCGAGGAAGACCGCGTGGTGACCATCTCCCACGGCGGCTACGCCAAGACCCAGCCGCTGTCCGACTACCAGGCCCAGCGCCGCGGCGGCACCGGCAAGAGCGCGACGGCGGTGAAGGACGAGGACTTCGTCGAGCACCTGCTGATCGCCAGCACCCACGCCACCATCCTGTGCTTTTCCAACCTGGGCAAGGTGTACTGGCTCAAGGTCTACCAGATTCCGCTGGCCGGGCGTGGCTCTCGCGGGCGGCCCATGGTCAACCTGCTGCCGCTGGAAGAGGGCGAGCGGGTCACTTCCATCCTGCCGGTCGAGGAGTACACCGAGGGCTGGTACATCTTCATGGCCACCGCCAACGGCACCGTGAAGAAGACCGCGCTCACCGACTTCTCGCGCCAGCGCAGCGTCGGTTTGCGCGCGCTGGAACTGGACGAGGACGACGTGCTGATCGGCACCGCCATCACCGACGGCGAGCGCGACGTGATGCTGCTTTCCAGCGAGGGCAAGGCGGTGCGTTTCCGCGAGGAAGACGTGCGCCCGATGGGCCGCACCGCGCGCGGCGTGCGCGGCATCAAACTGGGCGCCGGTCACCGCATGATCAGCCTGATCGTCCCCCGCGAGGGCGGCCGCGTGCTGACCGTCTCCGAGCGCGGCTACGGCAAGCGCACCGAGGTGGACGAGTTCCCGACCAAGGGGCGCGGCACCATGGGCGTGATCGCCATGGCCAGCAGCGAGCGCAACGGCAACCTGGTGGGGGCAGTGCAGGTGTTCGACGGTGACGAACTGATGCTGATCTCCAACCAGGGCACCCTGGTGCGTACGCGCGCCGACGAGGTATCCATTCTCGGCCGCAACACCCAGGGCGTGCGCGTGATCCGCACCCGCGACGGCGAGGCGCTGGTGAGCGTGGCGCGCATCGAGGAACCCGAGGAAGACGATGCGGCGGTCGCAGGGGACACGCCGGTCGCAAGCGACGATAACGAGGAAAACCCGCAATGAGCCGTGTGTACAACTTCTGCGCCGGTCCGGCTGCGCTGCCGGAGCCGGTGCTGGCAACCGCCCGTGACGAGATGCTCGACTGGCATGGCAAGGGCCTGTCGGTGATGGAAATGAGCCATCGCAGCGCCGAGTTCGTGGGCATCGCCGAGGCCGCCGAGGCTGGCCTGCGCGAGCTGTTGGGCGTATCCGACGACTACGCGGTGCTGTTCCTGCAGGGCGGCGCCAGCAGCCAGTTCGCCGCGATTCCGCTGAACCTGATGTACGGCACGGGCGCCGCGGACTACGTCAACACCGGGCAGTGGTCGAAGAAAGCCATCGCCGAGGCGAAGCGCTACGGCGAGGTCAATGTCGTGGCCAGCTCCGAGGGCGACAACTTCAGCTCGGTGCCGCCGCAGGACACCTGGCAACTGGGCGAGAACGCCGCCTACCTGCACTACACCCCCAACGAGACCATCGGCGGGGTGGAGTTCAACTGGGTGCCGCAGGTGAGCGCGCCGCTGGTTGTCGACATGTCCTCGGACATCCTGTCGCGGCAGATCGACGTCAATGCCTTCGGCGTGATCTACGCCGGCGCGCAGAAAAACATCGGCCCGGCGGGCCTGACCCTGGTGATCGTGCGCCGCGACCTGCTGGGCAAGGCCAACCCCAAGTGCCCGGCGATGCTCGACTGGAAGATCGCCGCGGACAACGACTCCATGTACAACACGCCGCCGACTTTCGCCGTATACCTGGCCGGCCTGGTGTTCGACTGGCTGAAGGCGCAGGGCGGCCTGGCGGCGATGGAAACCATCAACCGGCGCAAGGCGGGCAAGCTCTACGATTTCATCGACGCTTCGGCGTTCTACGCCAACCCGGTGGAAGTGGCCAGCCGGTCACTCATGAACGTGCCGTTCACCCTGGCCGACGATGCCCTGGACAAGACCTTCCTGGCCGAGGCGGACGCCGCCGGCCTGCTCAACCTCAAGGGCCACCGCTCGGTGGGCGGCATGCGCGCGAGCATCTACAACGCGGTGCCCGAGGCCGCGGTCGACGCGCTGATCGACTTCATGCGCGATTTCGAGACGCGCAACGCCTAAGCCCATGGCCGAACACGAAGACAAGCGCACCCTGGACGAGGTGCGCGCGGATATCGACGCCATCGACCGCGAGGTGCAGGAACTGATCAGCCGCCGCGCCGAGTGCGCGCAGCGGGTGGCCGCGATCAAGCTGGCCGAGGTGCAGGCGGCACTGGAGGCGGGCGAGGGCGAGACCGAGGTGGTCTACTACCGCCCGGAGCGCGAGGCCCAGGTGCTGCGCCGCATCATCGAGCGCAACCGCGGGCCGCTGGCCGGTGAGACAGTCGCGCATATTTTCCGCGAGGTCATGTCCGCCTGCCTGGCGCTGGAAAAGCCCCTGCAGGTGGCCTACTTAGGCCCTGAGGGTACGTTCACGCAGACCGCGGCCATCAAGCACTTCGGTCACGCGGCGATCTGCGTGCCGCGGGCGACTATCGACAGCGTGTTCGACCAGGTCGAGTCCGGCGAGTGCAATTACGGCGTGGTGCCGGTGGAGAACTCCACCGAGGGCATGGTCAGTCACACGCTGGACAACTTCATGGACTCCGGCCTGAAGATCGCCGGCGAGGTGGAACTGGCCATCGCCCACCACCTGCTGGCGGCGGCGCACACGCCGCGCGAAAAAATCACTCGCATCTGTGCCCACCAGCAGGCCCTGGCCCAGTGCCGCAACTGGCTCGACCGGCACTGGCCGGATATCGAGCGGGTGGCGGTGAGCAGCAACGGCGAGGCGGCGCGCATGGCGGCGCAGACCCCCGGCGTGGCGGCCATCGCCGGGGAGACCGCGGCGGAGCTGTACGGCCTGGAAACCCTTGCCGAGCACATCGAGGACTACGCCGACAACACCACGCGCTTCCTGATTATCGGCCGCGACGAGGTGCCGCCCTCGGGCCGCGACAAGACCTCTATTATCGTCTCCAGCCGCAACAAGCCCGGTGCGCTGTTCCTGCTGCTGGACCCGTTCCGCAAGGCCGGGGTCAGCCTCACGCGCATCGACACCCGTCCCTCGCGCACCGAGAAGTGGGCCTACGTGTTCTTCATCGAGTTCGAGGGGCACCTGCAGGACCCGAATATCGCGGCGATCATCGCCGAGCTCGAGGAACAGTCCATCCTGCTCAAGCCGCTGGGGTCGTATCCCCGGGCCGTGTTGTAGGACATGCCCGGCACGCAAGCCAGGGTCGCCACTGTCGCCATCGCCGGACTCGGCCTGATCGGCGGTTCGCTGGCGGCCGCCCTGCGCGAGAGCGGCTTTGCCGCGCGCATCGTCGGCTGGGGGCGCCGCGACACTTCCCTGCGGCGCGGCGTTGAGCTCGGCGTGATCGACGCCTACACGCTGTCCCTGGAAGAGGCGCTGGCGGCGGACATCTTTGTTATTTGCACGCCGACCCTGGTTGCCGCGGACCTGCTGCAGGACGTACTGCGGCTCACCCTCGACAGCGACCGGCCGCCGGTCATCACCGACGCCGCCAGCGTCAAGGGCAATCTGCAGCGCGCGGCGCTGGATGCCTGTGACGGGAGCTTCCCCGCACACCTGGTGCTCGGCCATCCGATCGCCGGCTCCGAGCGCAGCGGCGTGGACGCGGCCCAGGCCGACCTCTACCGCGACCACCGTGTCATCCTCACCCCGCAGGCGGAAACCGACGCGGCGGCCCTGGCCCTGGTGCGCGACATGTGGCTGGCTACCGGTGCCGAGGTGGTGGAGATGGACGTGGCGCGCCACGACGCGGTACTGGCGGCCACCAGCCACCTGCCGCATGTACTCGCCTATGCTTTGGTCGATGCCCTGGCACGCAGCGACGCCAGCGAGGAAATCTTCCGCTTTGCCGCCGGCGGCTTTCGCGACTTCACCCGCATCGCCTCCTCGGACCCGGTGATGTGGCGGGACATCGCCATCGCCAACCGGCCGGCGCTGCTCGAAGCCATCGACCAGTTCAGCGCCCACCTCGGTGAGTTGCGCGCGGCGGTGGAAACCGGCGATGCCGACGGCCTGCACAGCACTTTTACCCGCGCCAAGGCGGCGCGCGACCGCTTCGCCGCCAGCCTCGCCGAACGCGGCAAGGGGTCTTCGGACGCGGCGGCCGTCGGGCAGCCCGAGACCGCGAAACGCATACAGAGCCAAGAGTAGAGTTATGGAATTCAGATTACTGCCTGGCGGCACGGTCACCGGCGAGGCCCGGGTCCCGGGGGACAAGTCCATGTCCCACCGCTCGATCATGCTCGGCGCCCTGGCCGAGGGCACCACGCGGGTGACCGGCTTCCTCGAGGGCGAGGACGCGCTGGCCACCCTGGGCGCGTTTCGCGCCATGGGCGTGGAGATCGAGCGCCATGGCGCGGGCGAGGTGGTGGTGCACGGGGTTGGCCTGCACGGCCTCAAGCCGCCGTCGCAAGCGCTGGACCTGGGCAATGCCGGTACCGGCATGCGCCTGATGGCCGGTCTGCTCGCCGGCCAGCCCTTCGACGCGGAACTCACCGGCGACGCCTCCCTGTGCTCGCGCCCCATGGGCCGGGTGATCACGCCGCTGGAGAGCATGGGCGCAAAGATCGACGCCAGCGAGGGCGGCCGTCCCCCGCTGCGTATCCACGGCGGGCGCCAACTGCAGGGCATCCACTACGACCTGCCGATGGCCAGCGCCCAGGTGAAATCCTGCGTATTGCTGGCCGGCCTCTACGCCCAGGGCCGTACCTCGGTCACCGAGCCGGCGCCGACCCGCGACCATACCGAGCGCATGCTGCGCGGCTTTGGCTACCAGGTCAGCAACCACGACGGCGTTATCGGCCTCGAGGGCGGCGGCCGCCTGCTGGCGTGCAACATCGACGTGCCCGGGGATATCTCCTCGGCGGCGTTCTTCCTGGTGGCGGCCTCCATCGCCCCGGGCTCGGACCTGCTGCTCAACCACGTGGGCATCAACCCGACGCGCATCGGCGTGCTCAATATCCTGCGCGAGATGGGTGCCGACATCACCCTGAAAAACCAGCGCGAGGTGGGCGGCGAGCCGGTGGCGGACATCCGCGTGCGCTACGCGCCCCTGCACGGCATTGAGATTCCCGAGGACCAGGTGCCGCTGGCGATCGACGAGTTCCCGGCACTGTTCATCGCCGCCGCCTGCGCCGAGGGGCGCACGGTGCTGCGCGGCGCAGAGGAACTGCGGGTGAAGGAGAGCGACCGCATCGCCGCCATGGCCGAGGGCCTCACCACCCTGGGCATCGCCAACGAGATCCTGCCCGACGGCATCATCATCGATGGCGGCACCCTGGGCGGCGGGGAGATCCGCACCTTCATGGACCATCGCATCGCCATGGCCTTCGCCATTGCCGCCTTGCGTGCCCAGGGCGAGATCCTGGTGCATGACTGCGACCACGTGGCCACGTCCTTCCCCGGCTTCGACGCCCTGGCCCGCGGCCTGGGCCTGCAGATCTCGGTGCAGCGGGAGGAGGCGTGACGCCGGTCCCGGTCATTACTGTCGACGGGCCCAGCGGGGCGGGCAAGGGCACCATCAGCCACATGCTGGCCGAACACCTGGGCTGGCACCTGCTGGACAGCGGCGCGCTGTACCGGGTGACCGGCCAGGCCTGCCTGATCGAAGGGGTGAGCTGGGATGACCACCCGGCGGTGACCGAGGTCGCCCGCCACCTGGATGTGCGCTTCCAGGTCGATGAGCACGGCGAAGTGCGCGTTGCCTATAAAGGACAGGATGTCTCGGCGGCGATCCGCACCGAGGAGGGCGGCCGCGGCGCCTCCACCGTGGCGGCGATCCCCAGCGTGCGCGACGCATTGCTCGCCCGCCAGCGCGACTTCCTGCAGCCACCGGGCCTGGTGGCCGACGGCCGCGACATGGGCACCGTGGTTTTCCCCGCCGCGCCGCTCAAGTTCTTCCTCACCGCGAGCGCCGCCGAGCGCGCCGAGCGCCGGTATAAGCAGTTGATTTCAAAGGGTGGAAGTGTTAGTCTCGCGCGCCTTCTTAAGGACATCGAGGAAAGAGACGAGCGCGATTCGACCCGCACGGTTTCGCCCCTGGTGCCCGCGAAGGATGCCATTGTCATCGACAGCACGGCCACGCCCATCGAGGAAGTCTTCGGGCAGGTCCTGCAGGCGGTGACAGAATCGGGGCTTGCTTGACTCGCAAGTTATTGATTTTCCGGCAATACATCGCAACGACGGCGGTAGCCAGCCAGGGCCGTCGCGGCGGTGGAATGTAAACGAACCCCGTTCCCGGCTGGGGGCACGGACAGACTATCCAACAGGTAATGTGTAATGAGCGAATCGTTCGCCGAACTTTTTGAAGAAAGCCTCAAGACCGTCGACATGCAGCCGGGTGCCATCGTCACCGGCGTGGTCATCGACATCGACAACGACTGGGTTACCGTGCACGCGGGCCTGAAGTCCGAAGGTGTTATCCCCCGTTCCCAGTTCACCGACGCCGCGGGCAACTGTGCCCTGAGCATCGGCGACGAAGTGCAGGTAGCCCTGGAATCCGTCGAAGACGGTTTCGGCGAAACCCGCCTGTCGCGCGAGAAAGCCAAGCGCGCCGAAGCCTGGAAAGAACTCGAGGCCGCCTACGAAGCGGACGAGGTCGTCAAGGGCATGATCAACGGCAAGGTCAAGGGCGGTTTCACCGTCGACCTGAACTCCATCCGCGCGTTCCTGCCCGGTTCGCTGGTGGATGTCCGTCCGGTGCGCGAAACCACGCACCTGGAAGGCAAGGAACTCGAATTCAAGGTCATCAAGCTGGACCAGCGCCGCAACAACGTCGTGGTCTCGCGCCGTGCCGTGATGGAAGCGGCCAACAGCGAAGAGCGCGAAGCGCTGCTGGAAACCCTGCAGGAAGGCATGACCGTCAAGGGTATCGTCAAGAACCTCACCGACTACGGCGCGTTCGTCGACCTCGGTGGCGTCGACGGCCTGCTGCACATTACCGACATGGCCTGGAAGCGCATCAAGCATCCGTCCGAGATCGTGGAAGTCGGCCAGGAGATCGAAGTCAAGATCCTCAAGTTCGACCGCGAGCGCAACCGTGTCTCCCTGGGCCTCAAGCAACTGGGCGAAGACCCCTGGGTGGAAATCACCCGTCGCTACCCGGAAGGCAGCCGCGTCAAGGCGCGCATCACCAACCTCACCGACTACGGCTGCTTCGCGGAGCTGGAAGAGGGTGTGGAAG
Source organism: Mangrovimicrobium sediminis (assembly GCF_004745945.1). Classification (GTDB taxonomy): domain Bacteria; phylum Pseudomonadota; class Gammaproteobacteria; order Pseudomonadales; family Halieaceae; genus Mangrovimicrobium; species Mangrovimicrobium sediminis. The sequence goes on from NZ_SRLE01000007.1 coordinate 240,848, forward strand.
GCCTGGTGCACGTGTCCGAAATGGACTGGACCAACAAGAACGTCCACCCCTCCAAGATCGTCCAGCTGGGCGACGAGGTGGAAGTCATGGTCCTGGACATCGACGAAGAGCGTCGCCGCATCTCCCTGGGCATCAAGCAGTGCCAGCAGAACCCGTGGGATGCCTTCGCTTCCCAGTTTGCCAAGGGCGACAAGGTGGCAGGCGCGATCAAGTCGATCACCGACTTTGGTATCTTCATCGGCCTGGAAGGCAACATCGACGGCCTGGTTCACCTGTCCGACATCAGCTGGAACGAAGCTGGCGAGGAAGCGGTGCGCAACTACAAGAAAGGCGATGAGATCGAGACTGTGATCCTGTCCATCGACCCGGAGCGCGAGCGCATCTCCCTGGGCATCAAGCAGCTGGAAGACGACCCCTTCGGCAACTACGTCACCGAGAACGACCGCGGCGCGATCGTCACCGGCGAAGTTGTAGAAGTGGAAGCCAAGGCGGTGATCATCAAGCTGGCGGACGAGGTCGAGGGTGTCCTCAAGGCCTCCGACATCTCCCGCGATCGCGTGGAAGATGCCCGCAACACCTTCAAGGTGGGCGACAGCGTGGAAGCGAAGATCATCTCCGTGGACCGCAAGAACCGTTCCCTGGGCCTGTCCATCAAGGCGAAGGAGCACGACGACGAGCAGGAAGCGGTCAAGTCTCTGCGCGAGCAGGACGAAGCAGCTTCACCGGGTACTATCGGCGACCTGATCAAGGCGCAGATGGGCGAGAAATAAGCCCGGTTCACTGCCTAGCGAAAGAGGCCCACTTCGGTGGGCCTTTTTTTTGGCTCGGCTTCCTGGTGTGCTGGTGTGTCGCTAGTGGAGTTCTGGTGTCGCTGGACGGTAGTCGTGCGTTTGGTTCCGGCGCTGCTGGTCGGCAGACGTGAGCGCGGCAGGCCCCCACTCGCTCCAAAAGCACAGTCGCGGTGGGGGCCTGCCGCGCTCGCGTCTGCCTGTTGTCCGTGCTACATCGCTGGTGATCGTCTGCCGAGTCCGGGGGATGCGAGGGTTGCCGGGAGACCCGCGGGCGGAGCGCTCTTAAGATCGCGCCCCTCCGGGCTGCCCTCGGTTGGTCGGGAGCCTTAAAGCGCTGCGCTGTCTCCCTCCACGCCCTCGGCGCGTCTTTTGCGAGCGCTCCGCCCGCCCGTCTCCCGGCACTTGCAGCTCGAAACTCTGAGTTTGGTGGCTTATGCAATGCGAGGACCGGCGGCGGAGGTGTTGGCCGCGGAAATCACGTCTGGCGCCGAGGGCGTGGAGGGAGACCGCTTGCGGGCTCACGACCAACTGAGGGTACCCCGGAGGGGCGCCAGACTGGAGCGGCCAACACCTCCGCTGCCGGGCCGTCTGTAGCGAACGGACCTCATAGTTCTCTCGCAGCTAGTACGCTGTCAATCGGCCAGAGGCGCCAGCTCTTCCAGGGTGAGTTTGCTTTTCGAACCCTGGAAGGGCTGGCGTCTCCGGCCTGGAATGAACCACCCAGCGTGAGATTCCCGCCCGACAGACACACAGCGGGACCAGGCAACGGAGGAGGGGATTTACCGAGCCTGCCTCAGTGGAATGGCCCCCCGAGCAGGACAGGCACACGAGCTATCCCACCCGCAGCCGCCTGGCGAATAATTTTTCCTTTATAAAATAACGACTTGCGCAACCCAAATTCTTGGGCAACAATTGAGACAGTCAAACACACAAGCGACCCGAACCGATGACCAAGAGTGAACTGATCGAGACCATCTCTGCCCGCCAGAGCCAGCTGTCCTCCAAGGATGTCGAACTCGCGGTAAAGACCATCCTGGAGCACATGTCGCAGGCGCTGTCGAACGGCGAGCGTATCGAGATACGCGGCTTCGGCAGTTTCTCGCTGCACTATCGCGAGCCGCGCCGCGGTCGCAACCCCAAGACCGGGGATGCCGTGCAGCTCAGTGGCAAGTATGTGCCGCACTTCAAGCCGGGCAAGGAATTGCGCGAGCGTGTTAACATGGGTTTGCAAATGGGGCTGTAGGCCTCGCCAGCGCCCCGTAGTGGCGGTGTGATCGCGCGGTCATGCCGCTTTTTACTTTCAGGCTCCGGACATTCGCATGAAGTTGTTACGCAAGCTCCTTATCGTTGCCATCGCGCTGCTGATGGTGGCTATCGGTGTGCTGTTCGCGGTGCAAAACGAGATCGCCGTACCCCTTGATTTGTTGCTGTTCAGCTTCGAGCCACACAGCCTGGCGCTGTGGTTGTTGCTCGCCTTCGCGCTGGGGGGCGTGCTCGGTCTGCTCATGTCCAGCGCCATCCTGCTGCAGATGCGCGCCCGCCTCGGTGCGGCGCGCCGCCAACTTGTCCGCGCCCAGTCCGAGGCGGAGGCCCTGCGCAGCGCGCCGCCCGCGGCCGGCGAGTAGCAAGTCATTCCCGTCAGCCGTCCGGCTGGCGCTGGCGTATCCAGGAGCGTAAATCAGGCGCGCATCGCGCGGCTGTGGAATAATACGCGCGCGCTGAACCGGAGTACCCCAATGCCCGACAACCCTGTCATAGTCGCCCTCGACTACCCCACCGCCGACGCCGCCCTGGCCCTGGCCGGGCGCCTCGACCCGCAACTGTGCCGGGTCAAGGTCGGCAAGGAATTGTTCACCGCCGCCGGGCCGGCGCTGGTGGAAGCGCTGCAGGCGCGCGGCTTCGAAGTGTTCCTCGACCTCAAGTTCCACGACATTCCCAATACCGTGGCCGGCGCGGTGCGCGCCGCGGCGGGCCTGGGCGTGTGGATGGTCAACGTGCACGCCGGAGGCGGCCGGCGCATGCTCGAGGCGGCGGTCGGGGCGCTGGCAGGGAGTTCGCGTCCGCCGTTGCTGATCGCGGTCACCGTGCTCACCAGCATGTCTGAGGAGGACCTGCGCGAGACCGGCTGCGAGGAGCCTATCGTCGAGCGCGTCAGTCGTTACGCGGCGCTCACCGCAGACTGCGGGCTCGACGGCGTGGTATGTTCCGCCCAGGAAGCGCCGCGCCTGCGCCTGGAGCGGGGCGATGATTTCTGCCTGGTCACACCGGGCATTCGTCTGGCGGGTGACAGCGCCGGTGACCAGCGCCGGGTGCTGACTCCCGCCGATGCCATCGCCGCGGGTTCCAGCTACCTGGTCATCGGCCGCTCGATCACTGGCGCCGACGATCCGCTGGCGGCCCTGGAGCGCGTGCATCGCGAGCTGGGTACGCCCGCGTAACATCATATCGGGGCCTGGCGCTTCGCCGCCGCGGGCCCTTTGCTAGACTCTCTCGTGGTACGGATGCCTGCACGGACGCAGACACAGGATCAGGGAGATCACATCATGCCTATATCGCAAAACCACCGGCGCGCCGCGGCGTGCACCCATGCAGTTTTCGCGCTCGCGCTGTGCGCGCTGCTGACCCTGGCAGGCGGCGGTTCACCGCTGCACGCCGCCAATAAAGTGGCGGAGGCGCCGGCAGCGACGGCCACTGCTTCCACCGTAAACATCAATACCGCCGATGCCCGCACACTGGCGGTGGCGCTAAACGGCATTGGCCTGAGTCGCGCGGAGGACATCGTGCGCTACCGCGAGCAGTTCGGTCCGTTCACCACGGTGGACCAACTGACCGAGGTTAAAGGCGTGGGCACGGCGACGGTGGAAAAAAACCGCGCGCGGATAACGCTGGATTAAGCGCATGGCATCCGTATCATGTGGGGGCTTATGCCCCCTCAGCCCCAAAATTACTCGTGAAATGCCTGGTCACCGGGGCTACCGGTTTTATCGGCCGCGAGTTGTGCCCGGCGTTGCAGCGGGCCGGTCACGAGGTCGTCGCCTGGAGTGGTAGCGGTGCGGCCCTGCCCGGACTGCCGACCGTCGCCGTAGACCTCACGAACTGGCAGGCCGAACCCGAGGCGATGGCCGGTGTGGACACGGTCTTTCACCTCGCCGCGATCGCTCACCGCGAAGCCCCAGCGGAGGAACACCAGCGCCTGAATTGCGATGCGGTACTGGCCCTGGCACGCGCGGCGAGCCACGCCGGCGTTCGTCGTTTCGTGTTTGTCAGCAGCGTCAAGGCGATGGGGGCGGCGAGCACGAGCGCGCCGCGCACAGAAGAGGACACCTGCGAGCCGCAGGATGCCTACGGCGCGGCCAAGTGGGGCGCGGAGCAGGGGTTGCGGGAACTGGCGGCCGCCTCCGGGATGAGCGTCGTCATCCTGCGACCGGCACTGGTGTATGCGCCCGGGGCTGCCGGTAACCTGGCATTGCTGCAGCGTGCCATCGCCCTCGGCGTGCCGCGTCCCCCGAACGAGGGGGCGCGCTCGATGATATCGCGCAGCGACCTGGTGGATCTCGCGCTGTGCGCAGCGCAGGCTGATCTTCGCAGCCAGCCTGGCATGACAGCGACCTGGATTGCCGCCGACGGCGAAGCCTACAGCACGCAGCGACTCTACGACGTCTTGCGCGCCGCCGCCGGCAAGTCGCCGGCGCGGGCCTGGTTGCCGCGCTTTGCCTGGCGTATCGGCGCGGCGGCGCAGGACCTTGTCGCTCCGGGCGTGGAACCCATCTGGCAGAAGCTGTTCGGCACCGAGCTCTACGACAGCAGCCGCGCACAGCGCGAAGCCGATTGGCGGCCAAAACAGCGTTTCGAGAGCGTTTTTCCTCCGGCCTTTGAGGCGCGCTCGTGAGCTTCGCAATCGGCGCCTGTTTCCTGCTGTCCGCCCTCGGTTGCGGCGCCTACCTGCGCCTGGCACGTCGCTGGCAGATTCTCGACCTGCCCAACGAGCGCAGCTCCCATGTGCTGCCCACACCCCATGGCGGCGGTATCCCGGCACTGCTGGCCATGATGGTGGTGGCTGTCGCGGCGGGTGTGGTGGATGCCGTATGGCCGGCGCCCCTGGCCCTGTTGCTCGGGCTTGCGCTGTCGCTGCTGGTGGTCGGTGTCCTGGATGATCTGCGCGGCCTGCCGGTGGCGGCGCGTTTCGGTGTGTATGCCCTGTGCTGCGCGCTCGCGGTTTACGCGCTGTACGCGGCGCGCGCCGCGGACGCGGGAGTCGCCAACGCGGCCTGGTTTGCCCTGCTCGCGGTGCCGGGCCTGCTCTGGCTGGTCAATCTCTACAACTTCATGGACGGCATCGATGGCATTGCCGCGAGCCAGTGCATCGCCGCGGCCGGGGTGGCCGGGGCGCTCGCCCTGCGCGTGCCGGGAGCTGCGGATTACGCGCTGCTGTGTTTCCTGCTGGCAGCGGCTCACGCGGGCTTCCTGCTCTGGAACTGGTCGCCGGCACGCCTGTTCATGGGCGATGCCGGCAGCGTGCCCACAGGCTTCCTGCTCGGCGGCTTGGCGCTCTACGGCATGTGGCAGCAGATCCTGCCGCTGGCCTGCTGGCTGATCCTGCTCGCCGCGTTTATCACCGACGCAACGGTGACCCTGTTGTGGCGCGCAGCAAAGGGCGAGCGGGTCTGGCAGGCGCATCGTTCGCACGCCTACCAGCGCCTGAGCCGCGCCTGGGGCGGGCACCGGCCTGTGGTGCTGGCACTGCTCGCAGCTATCCTTCTGTGGTTGGCGCCACTGGCGACTTGTGCCGCATTTTTTCCGGAGTACGCGGTGAGTTTGGTAATTTTGGCATATTTTCCCCTGCTGCTCGGCATGGCTAAAGCCCTGAAAGTGGGCTAGTATCAAACGCGGGCTACAACATCAAAAAAGCACACAATCAGTAGCCGTCTAAACACCAGACCAGACCATTAAGAGTGAGGAAGGGGCTTGCTGAACTTTTGTGGCCGTGTAGTTGCGCGCTCGGTTTCCGGCTTGGTCGGAGGCCTGCGGGACGGTCTGGAAAAGCTCATCGAACTTCCCCGCAACATCAAACAGGCCTGCCTGCTCGCCATCGACATGGGTTTTGTCAGCCTGGCGATCTGGGCGGCGGTGGCCTTCCGCTGGGGCAGCCTGGATTTCCCCTTCGGTCCGGTCGAAATTTTCTGTGCGGCGTTCACCGTCGTAGTCAGCGCCTTCATCTTCCTGCGCCTCGGCCTGTACCGGGCGGTCATCCGCTTCATGGGCCAGCAGGCCATCTGGGCGGTTATCACCGCGGTCAGCTATTCCACGCTGGTACTGGGTGCCACTATCTTCTTCACTCAGGCCCAGGTGCCGCGCTCCATGCCCTTCATCTACTGGGGTCTGGCCATGCTCGGTATCGGCGGCATGCGCCTGTCCGTGCGCGCCTACTACCAGGCCAAGCTGCGCTCGCTGTCGGAAAACGTACTGATCTATGGCGCCGGCGAGTCCGGACGCCAGTTGCTGACGGCGCTCAACCACGGCGACCAGTACCGCGCGGTGGCCTTCGTCGACGACGACGCCCGCCTGCAGCACTCGGTGATCAACGGCCTGCAGGTGGTGCCGCCGGAAGAAATCGAACAACTGATCGCCCAGCACGATATCACCCAGGTGCTGCTGGCGATTCCCTCCGCGTCGCCGGAGCGACGCAAGGAAATCATCAACTCGCTGGTCGGCCTGCCGGTGTACGTGCGCACCGTGCCGCGCATCACCGAACTGGTGGCCGGCGAGGCGAGCGTCAACCAGATCCAGGATATCGACCTCGACGACCTGCTCGGCCGCGACCCGGTACCGCCGCACCCGGAACTGATCGACCGCTGCATCACCGACAAGGTGGTCATGGTCACCGGCGCGGGCGGCTCCATCGGCTCTGAGTTGTGCCGGCAGATCATGCTTTCCGGTCCGCGCGAACTGGTCCTGCTCGATAACTGCGAGTACGCCCTGTACAACGTCGAGCGCGAACTGCGCGACATGATGCTGGCCGCCAACCTCGACTTCAACATGGTGGCGCTGCTCGGTTCAGTGCAGGACGGCCGCCGGCTGGAGAGCGTTTTCCGCACCTTCAAGGTCGACACTGTCTACCACGCGGCGGCCTACAAGCACGTGCCGATGGTCGAATACAACGTCGCCGAAGGGGTGGCCAACAACGTGTTCGGCACCTGGTACGCGGCGCAGGCGGCGCGCAAGGCCGGCGTGGATACCTTCGTGCTGGTCTCCACCGACAAGGCGGTGCGCCCGACCAACATCATGGGCGCTTCCAAGCGTTTCGCCGAGATGATCCTGCAGGGCCTGGCCCAGCGCGAAAACAACACGCGCTTCTGCATGGTGCGCTTCGGCAACGTACTGGGTTCCTCGGGCTCCGTGGTGCCGCTGTTCCGCGAGCAGATCGAAAACGGCGGGCCGGTGACGGTCACCCACCCGGAAGTCACCCGCTATTTCATGAGCATCAAGGAAGCGGCTCAACTGGTGGTGCAGGCCAGTGCGATGGGCACCGGCGGCGACGTCTTCGTGCTCGACATGGGCGAGCCGGTGCGGATTGTCGACCTGGCGCGGCGCATGATCCGCCTGAGCGGCTACGAGACCGACCACGACACCCACGTCGGCGAACACATCGACATCGAGTTCATCGGCCTGCGCCCCGGCGAGAAGCTCTACGAGGAGTTACTGCTGGGTAGCAACGTCACCGGCACCGGTCACCCGATGATCATGCGTGCGGAGGAGGAGTGTCTCTCCTACGGCCAGATACACAGCTACGTGACCGAACTCATGCACTACTGCGATGCGCTGGACTGCGACGGCATTACCTCGGTGCTGCGCAAGGCGGTCAGCGGCTTCGGTGAACACGAAGTGCGCCACGACCATATCTGGAATCGCCAGGCCACCCTCGGCACCCAGCCACGGGCTCCGGCCATCACCTCGAACGTCAAGGAACTGTTCCCGGAAAAGTCCTCCTGATTCCGCGCTGTTCGTTCAATCCTCGATATCGTCGACGTCGAACTGGCCGGTGAGCCGGCGACGGATGTGCGACCAGGACATCCCCACGGCGAGGATCAGGGCAATCAGGATCAGGGCCACCCAGGTGACGGCGCTGCCGGAATCCAGGCTCAGCCAGCCGAGGTCTACCAGCAGCCAGACCACGCAGCCGAACAGCGCTGCGCCGAGAATAATCCCCAGCCAGCCCAGCGACAGGAAGGTCGCGCGCAGGAAGATGATCCAGCCGATGAGCAGGACGACGCCGACCAGCGCCGGCACCGGACCGAAGGTGGTGTCCTCGGCGAGCACCCAGCTGACGTAGGAGTAGTCGGTCGGGTTGTAGGTGCCGCACACCAGCGCCAGGGCGAAGACACAGCGACCCAGGAAGCTGACGGCGTTGAACTGATTGGACATCGGAAGGCCTCGTTGTTGTGTTTTGTGCTTAAGCGAGAATAGGAAGTCAGTCGGCGGGAAGCAAGCCGCGCACCAGCGATCGCAATTCGTCGGCATCGAGGTAGCGCGGCACCGGGTAGAGATTGCCGGTTTCCGCCTGCGCCTCGCGCACGATGTCATCGACGTCCGCTGCGGACAGACTCTCCGCCTGTCGCGGCAGCTGCAGTTCGTCGCGCAATTGCACCACCGCATCGATGAAGCGCTGTGCCAGTGTCGCGTTGTCCTCGTTGGCGGCGCCGCGGTCCAGGGTGCGCGCCAGTTCCGCCAGGCGCGGATGCACGCAGTCGCCGTAGGCGGCGAGCACCTCGGGCAGGATCATCGCGTTGGCGACGCCATGGGGCAGGTGGCAGACCCGCCCGAGCTGGTGGCCGATGCCGTGGGTGTAGCCCAGCGATGCCTGGCTGAAGGCGGCACCGGCGAAGAACGCGGCGCTGGCCATTGCCTCGCGGGCTTCGAGGTCCTCGCCGTTGCGCCAGGCGCGCGCCAGGTGCTTGAAAATCAGGTACACCGCGGCGCGCGACTGGCGCTCGGTAGCCGGCGTGGCGGCGCGGGACAGGTAGGCTTCGATGGCGTGGGACAGGGCGTCCATGCCGGTGGCGGCGGTGACCCCGGGCGGCATGCCGCGCATCAGGCTGGCGTCCAGGGCGACGTAGTCGGGGATCATGCGGCTGTCGACCACCGGGACCTTGCGATGGCTGCGCTTGTCGGTGATTACCGCCGCCAGGGTTATCTCGGAACCGGTGCCGGCGGTGGTGGGAACGGCGAACAGCGGCAGTCCGGGCCGGCGTGCCTTCTGCACGCCATCGAAGGCGGCCAGTTCACCGGGGTTGTTGTGCAGCAGGGCGATCATCTTCGCCGCATCCAGCACCGAGCCGCCGCCCACCGCAAACACGCCGTCACACTGGTGCTCCGTGAGAATGGCCTCACCGGCGCGGACCTGGTCGAAATCCGGGTCCGGGTCGATGCCATCGAACAGCACATGCTCGACGCCGGCCTCGGTGAAGGCGGCGCGGATCGGTTCGAGCAGCCCGGTCGCCACCAGGTGCCGGTCGGAGACCAGCAACAGGCGCTGGAATCCGAGCATTGCCGATTGTCGCGCAAGCGCCTGTGCCGAACCGCTGCCCTGCAGTACCAGCGGCGCCTTGCGCGGCAGCAGGCGCAGCAGCCAGGTGACGATGAAAGCGCGCAGCTTGTAGTAAATTATGCTCATCGACTGGTTATCGACAACGTGTCCCGGGGCAGGCAATCATGCACGCATGATACGCTGGCACGCCTGCGGCGCAAGCGCGGTCGCGGTCAAGCGGGGACGCCAACAGCATGGTTAAACTGAGTTCTATTGTAGTAACGCTGCTCATCGCTGCGATCGGCATTGCTGCGCCTATCGTGTTCGTACTCGGGCTGGCGCGACAGCAGGGCCTGGAGGCGGAACAGACGCGTGCCCTGGAGTTCGCCGGCGAGGCGCTGGCCAAGACCGAGGCCACCTTCGACAGTTTTCTCGGTGTGGTCACGCAACTGGCGCCGATGATCGTCGGCGAACCCTGCGAGGTGGAGAACCTCAACCTGATGGAATACGCAGCCCTGCGTACCCGGGACGTGAAGGCGCTCGGCTATGTCAGCGGCAACCAGCTCGTGTGTTCCTCGATGAACATCGACGATCGCGTCTTCGATCTCGGCGAGCCGCTGGTGAGCGGGCTTCCCGACACGCAGATGAGCGTGCGCAACGATGTGTACATACCACGGCTTGGCGAGCTCGAATTCCTGGTCCTGCAGAAAGGGAATATTGCCGGTGTGGTACAGGCGCAGGCCACCCTGGAGAACGTCACCCGCGGCGCGCAGGTGAACCTGGCGGTATTCAGCGCGGACAGCAGCGCGCCACTATTGAAGAACGGCGATGTGTCCGCCGACTGGCTGCAGGCCCCGCCGGATGCCGGCGATACTCGCGCATTCCTCAGCGACGGTTACATTGTCGGCGTGGCGCGCGCGGCGCGCTCCGGCCTGACCGCGGTAGCCGCTATCCCGCGGGCGGCACTGGACCGGCGCACCCGCGAGCTAACCGGCTATCTGCTGCCGGTGGGTGCGGTGGCCGGCGCTGTGCTGATCTGGGCGATCCTGTTTCTCTCCCGCCACCAGATGGCCCTGCCGCAGGCGATTCGCGCGGCCCTGCGCGCAAAACAGTTCTTTCTCGTCTACCAGCCGATTGTCGATCTCGAGACCGGCCGCTGGACTGGCGCCGAGGCGCTGATTCGCTGGCGCCGGCCCAACGGCGAAGTCATCAGTCCGGAAGTGTTTATGCCGGCGGCGGAGGAGTCGGGCCTGATTCACGATGTCACCGAGCGCCTGTTCCAGCTCGCCGCGCGCGACGCGCGAGACCTGTTCCGCGACTTCCCGGATTTCCATATTTCGCTCAATGTCTCCGCCCGTGACATTCACGACGCGGGTATCGTCGAGCGGCTGGTGGCGCTCAAGCAGCAGATGCACGCCGGTGACGGCAACCTGTTCGTGGAGATTACCGAGCGCGGCCTGACCCGTCCGGAGCAGGCGATCAGCATCATCCACGCCCTGCGCGAGAGCGGCATACCGGTCGCGGTGGATGACTTCGGCACCGGCTATTCCAGCCTCTCGTACCTGGAGAGCTTCGATCTCGATTACCTGAAAATCGACAAATTCTTCGTCGACTGTATCGACAGTGAGGACGAGGCGGTCACCGGCAAAGTGCTTACACACATTATCGAACTGGCGCGCAGCCTCGACCTGCGCATGATCGCCGAGGGTGTCGAGACCACCCACCAGCGCGACCAGTTGCGCCGTTACGGCGTGCAGTTCGCCCAGGGCTGGCTGTATGCCAAACCCCTGCGCATGGCCGAACTTCGCGAGCGCCTCGGGGAGGAGGCTGGCTGATCGCGACTGGCCGGCTCCCGCGCTTGACCTATACTTGCCGTTGATCGCTGCGGCGGTCGCCACCATTGCAAGCCACGATAACAACAGGCGCGAGGCGCGCTCGCGCAGGGAAGCGACACCATGGACCCAGACAAGCTGCCAATGCTGGGCGGCTATGCCCTCAATGCCACCAGCGATGAGCCCGATTCGCGCGACTGGATGTACCTGCCGCCGCCAACCCCGATGGCCCGCTACATCGCCAAGCCCAGCGGGCTGTACATCATGGACCAGAAAAGCGAGGGTGCCTGTACCGGATTCGGCCTGGCCGCCGTCATCAACATGCTCAACCAGCAGCGCAGCCTGAAGGTCAACGTGAGTCCGCGCATGCTCTACGAAATGGCGCGCAAGTACGACGAGTGGCCGGGGGAGGAGTATTCCGGTTCGTCCTGCCGCGGGGCCATCAAGGGCTTCGCCAGCATGGGCGTATGCCGCGAAAGCCTCTGGCCCTACCGCGATGGCAAGCCGGGCGAGCTCAGCGTCGACGCGGCCAAGGATGCGCGCGGCAATACTATCGGTGCGTACTATCGCCTGCGCCCGAGAATCAGCGATTTCCATGCCGCGCTCAACGAAGCCGGCGCGATTTTCTGCTCCGCACAGGTTCACAATGGCTGGGGTAAGTCTGCGGTGCAGGACGGTACCATCGACCTGCGGCCCGGCATTACCGGTGGCCATGCCTTCGCCATCGTCGGCTACACCAACAAGGGTTTCTGGGTGCAGAACTCCTGGGGAAAGACCTGGGGCAAGGGCGGGCTGGCCCTGTGGAGCTACGAGGACTGGTACCAGAATTTGCAGGACGCGTGGGTGCTGAATGTGGCGCTGCCCACGCCGCAGATCTGGCACATGGAGGCCACCGCGGGGTCGCGGCGTACCGCAATGCTGACCGAGGGTCTCGGCGCCACGCCGCGTGGACGTATCGCCGGCCACTTCGTGCACATGGACGACGGCCAGTTTCACGACGCCGGCCGCTACTGGAGCAATCGCCAGGATGTCGCCACTACTGCCGCGAACCTGGCGCAGAACCGCAAGTACGATCACCTGCTGCTCTACGCCCACGGCGGCCTGAATTCCCCGAAAGCTTCCGCCCAGCGCATTGCGGCGATGCGCGAGGTGTTCAAGGAAAACCGCATCTACCCCTATCACATCATGTATGACACCGGAGTGCTGGAAGAACTGAAAGACGTGATCAGCAGCCGCGGCAAGCGTACCGACGAGCGCGTGGGGGGCGACCTCGACTGGTGGGACAAGATGCTGGAGCGGCTGGCGCGGCGGCCGGGAAGGGCGCTGTGGCGCGAGATGAAGTACGGCGCCCGCGAGGGCTTCCGCCTCAACAACGCGGGCGTGGAAAGCCTGCAGATCCTGGTCGATGCGCTGCGCGATGCAAAGGGCATGAAGGTCGACCTGCACCTAGCCGGGCACAGCACCGGCGGTATCGTCATGGCTTACCTGCTCGAAGCGCTGGAGCAACTGGCGCCCAGCCTGCGGGTGAAGACCTGCTCGCTGATGGCGCCCGCGGGCACGGTGGACCTGTACCGCAGCCATTACCACCCGCGGCTGGTGGACGACGCCACGCCCTTCGGTATCGAGCAGATGACGGTGTACAACCTCAGCGACAAACTGGAACTCGATGACAGCGTCGGCCCCTACCGCAAGTCGCTGCTGTATTTCGTGTCCCATGCCTTCGAGGAGGACACGCCGGCGCCGATCCTCGGTATGCAACTGCACAGTAAGTCGCTGGAAGCGCTCACCCCGCGGCTCGAATTCGTCTACAGCGAGGGCGACAGCGGCCGCCAGCCGCGTAGCCTGAGCACCTCCCACGGCGGCTTCGACAACGACCCGGCGACTATGAACGATATCCTGTTCCGGGTGCTGGGCAAGAAACCGCGGCGCCCGTTTACCGCGAAGGACCTGGACTACTGATGGCTTCTTTCGATGAAGCACTGGCGCTGGTGCTGCGCCACGAGGGCGGTTACGCCGACGACCCGGCGGACCGCGGCGGCGAAACCTATCGCGGCGTGGCGCGCAAGATTCACCCGCAATGGCCGGGGTGGCGGCGTATCGACGCGAAGAAGGGCAAGTCCGGCTTTCCCGGCTCGCTGGACAGCGACGCGACCCTGCAAAAAGCGGTGGCGGAGTTCTATCGCGAGAACTACTGGGCACCGATACGCGGCGACCAGTTGCCGGATAACGCGCTGGCCCAGGAGATGTTCGATACAGGGGTAAACATGGGCGTACGCCGCGCCGTGCGGTTTTTCCAGTCCGCCCTCAACCTGCTCAACCGCAACCAGAAGAACTACGAGGACCTGGTGGTGGATGGCTGGCTGGGCGAAAAGAGCCTGGCCGCGCTGGCCAAGCTAATGCGCGGCGATGACAGCCCGCGCTTCCTGCTCAAGCTGCTCAACGCCATGCAGGCGGAAGCCTACATGGACATCATGCGCAACGACCCGACCCAGGAGCGTTTCGCACGGGGCTGGTTGGAGCGGGCCTAGGCCGAAAATAACCGGTGGCGCGGAAGATGTGCCATAGGACCTTGCCGGCGCACTGCGCCGACTGCAACAGGTCAGCTGTCCGGCGTGTGCCGTTGCGATAACAACCGCTCCAGCTCAGCGACGTGTTCGTCGTCATCACCCAACTCGCGCAACGCGACCGCGAGTTGCAGCAGGTAGTCGCGATTGCTGCCGCTGGGCCCGTGCGAGTCGGCTATGTGCGCGGCGATCTCCTCGATCGGCGCGTCGCCGAGGAAGGCGGGATTGTCCGGGACCGCGATATAAAACACGCCGTCCACGATTTCCGCTGATTCGCCGAGGCTGATGGCGGTCGCAATGCGCTGGTAGCCGTTCTTCTCGCGGTGGTCCAGGTGTTCGAAGACGTCGTGCTCTACCAGGTAGGCGACGCCGCGGCAGATATTCCCCGGCGCGGGGATCAGCGTCACCACGCGCCCGGGTTGCTCGGGTGTGCCGCGGTGATCGTGAGAACCCTGCCAGAAGCGCCGTTGCCAACCCTCGATACTCGCCACTTCCCGCCGCAAAAACGGAAAATCGACCTTGTAGATGAGAGAGCCGTAGCCGAACACCCAGGTAGCCGATGGTCTGTCCTGGCATGCGTGCGTGTCGGTGGGTCGCTGGGAATGCTGGGTCAATGGAGAAGCAGGGTAAGAAAAAACACTGGTACCCAGATTACCTCAGGACCAGCGATGTTGTCCCTTGGTGAATGCGCTATTTCCATGGCTTTTTTCGACGCCGCCAGAGAAGCGTTTCGGTTTCCCGATCCCGTAGCGTTGCCTCTCCCGTAAAAAATATCCGGTCGCGTTTTACGCGAACGCTGTGCGTGAGTGGTGCAGTCGTCTAAGATATTTTCTTTTGTCTGCGCGCAAGCGCATAAGTGGTCCGGGGAGTTGCGGTGTGGGGTTGAAGAAAAAACTGGTCGTCAAAAAAAGCAAGATTCATGGGAAGGGGTTGTACACGGGCATAGCGCTGAAAAAGGGGACATTGCTTGGTCGCTGCGACAGCAAACTGGTGAAGAAGCCGACGCCCTACACGCTGTGGCTGACCGACGACAAGCTCGCGGACGTCACCTGCAAGCTAAAGTACATCAATCATCACAAATCGCCGAATGTCGCCTACTATGACGATCTGTCGGTGGTGGCGCTGCGCGATATCAAGGCGGGCGAGGAACTCACCCACGACTACGGCGAAGACTGGGCCTAGCGTTCGCCGCTGGCCTGCGCAGGGAGCGTGTCGCGCAGCCAGCCGTCGACCATCTGCCGGTAGCGCCGCGCCTCGAAACTCGCCAGCGCCGGGTCCTGGGCGAGGATAGCCTGCAGGATACGCCGCCGGCCCGCGCGCCAGTCGTCGATGGCCACGGCGTCGCCGAAGAACGGCGTTTGGTGCTCTTCCCGGTACATCTGCATGGCCACCCGGGCGAGCAGTTCCAGCAGGGGTTTCTGGAACACCGCAAGTAACGTCTCCCGAAAACGGATCTCGAACTCGATGCAGTCCTGGGCGGATACCTGTGTTTCCAGGTCCGCCGCCAGGGCGGCGATCCCTTCGAGGTCTTCCGGAGAAAGTCCGCTCGCCACAGCCTCGATGATTTCACAATCCAGCATCACCGCCAGGCCGAAGGCCTCGCGGTAGTCGATAGCGTGCACCCGCATGTAGGTGGCGAAGGCGCGGTCGAGCGCGGCGTCGTCCGGGCGTGCCACGTAGTAGCCGCCACCCGGGCCGCGGCGCACGGACAACAGGCCCTCGTGTTCCAGCACGCGGGCCGCCTGCTGCACTGTCACGATGCCCACTCCGAGGGATTGCGCGACCGCCGACAGTGAACCGAGCAGGGTGCCCTCGGCGCTGTCCAGGCACAATTCCCGCAGGCGCTGGGTGGCGTCGATTACCAGTGGCTGCCGACGGGTGTCGCTGCGCTGGGCCTGTCCCTTGCTCATATCCATTTCCTGTTGTTGTGTGTCGTGCTCCCGGGCGACTGTACGCGAGAAAGCTTGACCGTCCTAATAAAACGTATATTATTACGATCAGTTCCGTTTGTAACGCCGTAAAGGTGCTTTAGACGGATAAATATAAGCATATAAATACGCAAAAGAGAGTGGTGGCGTGACTTCGGCGGAATCCCGCCCGTGCGCGTCACCACCCCCGGATACGGAGCTACCCGCCATGGCCTTTGCACTGCCCGATACCTCGGCCCTCCCGCGCTATCCCCTGATCATCGGCGACAGCCTGGTGGAGCGGGGCAGCGGTGAGGCCTTTGCGCATATCTATCCCGGCAACGGCCAGTGCGTGGCCGAGGTCGCCGGTGCCGGTGCCGCGGACGTCGATGCCGCAGTCAGCGCCGCGCGCGCTGCACAGCCGGCGTGGGCTGCGCTGCCGGGCGACGCCCGCCGCGACCTGCTGTTGCAGCTGGCAGCGTCGCTCAAACAACACGCCGGGGAACTGGCGCTGCTGGAGACGTTGGGCAACGGCTCGCCGGTGATGATGGCCGGTTACGCACCGATAGTCGCGGCGCAGCGCTTCGAGTACTACGCGGGCTGGGCGGACAAGATCCGCGGGCAGACCCTGCAGGCGTGGAACGGTCCCGCCCACAACTACGTCGACTACGCCCCCTACGGCGTGGTCGGTGCGGTGATTCCCTGGAACGGTCCCCTGTTCGCCGCTGCCATGGTCATGGGGCCGGTGCTTGCCGCCGGTAACTGCATCGTCATCAAGGCGCCCGAACTGGCGCCGTACTCGGTGATGCGCCTGGGTGAGCTGTTCCTCGAAGCCGGCTTTCCCCCGGGCGTGGTCAACGTGCTCGCCGGCGGCCCTGAAGTGGGCGCGGCGATCGTCGGTCACGCGGACGTCGACAAGGTGCAGTTCGTCGGCAGCGGCGCCACCGCGCGCAAGGTGCTGGCATCCGCCGCGGCAAACCTCACGCCCTGCTGCCTGGAACTGGGCGGCAAGTCCGCGGTGATCGTGTTCGACGACGCCGATCTCGCCCGGGCGGGGCAGATGGGCCTGAGCGGCGCGATCAGCGTCAGCGGGCAGGGCTGCGTCAACGGCACGCGATTGCTGGTGCAGCGCGGCATTTACGAGCAATACCTCGGCGTCATGCAGCAGATCGCCGCGCGCATCACGGTGGGCGACCCGCTGGATGCGGGCACCGTGATGGGGCCGGTGATCAGCGAAGCGGCGGTGCAGCGCATCCTCGGTAGTGTCGAGCAGGCGCGCGACGCCGGGGCGCGGGTACTGACCGGGGGTACCCGTCTCGACGGTGACTATGCCGAAGGCTTCTTCCTGCCGCTGACGGTGATTGCCGACGTGGCCCACGACAGCGACCTGGCGCAGCACGAGGTGTTCGGCCCGGTGCTGTCGGTCACGCCCTTCGATACCGAGGAGGAAGCCATCCACCTGGCCAACGACTGCGACTACGGCCTCGGTGCCTACATCCACACCAGCGATCTGCGCCGCGCGCACCATGTCGCCGGACACATGCAGGCGGGCATGGTGCACGTCAACGCCTCGGGGGAGGGCATGCAGCCCTTCGCACCCTTCGGCGGCATGAAACAAAGCGGCTTCGGCCGCCTCGGCGGCGAGCAGGGACTGCTGGAGTTCCTGCAAGCGCGCAACGTGTGGATGAACCTGAAACCGGCCCAGGCCTGAGCATCGCGGCCAGCAAGGAGAAGACCATGAGCCCGATCGAACCCGCGGAGCGCTCACGCTGTGGCGCGGAACTACAGGTGCAGCGCCTCGGCGCGCCCGGCGCCACGGACACCCTGTTGCAGCAGTCCTGGCGCGACTACATCTTCGCCGAAATCTGGCAGCGCCCCGGGCTGGCGACCCGCGCCCGTTATTGGATCGCCATGGCTGGCGCCGCCTGTGAACCGGGCGGCGGGGCACTCGCCGAAAACTATATCCGCGGGGCGCTGGCCAGTGGCGAGGTGACCCTGCCGGAAGTGCGCGAGGCGGCGCTGCACCTGGCCGTTTACGCGGGCTTCTCGCGCGGTACCGCGCTCGACGAGGCCGCCACCCGGGCCGCACAGGCGCTGGGTATTGAGGAGGCGCCGGCGGTGCCGATCCGCGAGGTGGCCTGGGACCCGCAGGTGCGGCTCGCCGAGGGCGCGCAGAGCTTCGAGGACGCGATGCTGTTCCCCGCGCCGCCGCCGGCCACCCCGTATTTCGAGGCCGGCATTCTCAATTTCGTGTTCGGCGAGATGTGGCTGCGGCCGGGGCTGGACCAGCGCTCGCGGCGCTGGATCACCCTGGTCGGCGTCGCCGACTCCTCCTCGCGCACACCCATTCGCACGCATGTCTACGCTGCCATTAAGAGCGGTAACGCGAGCATGGAGGAGATCCAGGAGTTCGTCCTGCAATACGCGGTGCACGGCGGCTGGCCGAAAGCCTCGGTGTTGCAGGGCGCGGTGATCGACATGGCCAAACTGGTGGCGGCGAATAAACCCTACGAGGACTGAGCGCGCGCTGAATCGGCGCTGCTTTAAATTCACTGATCGGAAAACGAAAAAACAATGGCACAGACAATCGACATGCAGGGCAAGGTCGCCCTGGTGACCGGGGCAGCTTCCGGTCTGGGCCTCGCAACTGCGCAACGCCTGGCCGAGGCGGGCGCCACACTGGGCCTTTTGGACATCGACGCCGACGGTCTCGAGAGCGTAGCGGCTGCGTTGCGCGAGCGGGGCACCAGCGTCAGGAGCGAAGTGGTGGACCTGGCGGACCCGGCGCAGTGCGCGGCAGCAGTCGCCGGCACTGTGGAGGCCTTCGGCAGGCTGGATGCCCTGTGTAACGTCGCCGGCATCATCATCATGTGCAACGCCCACGAGATGCCGCCGGAGCAGTGGCAGCGGGTGATCGCGGTCAACCTCAACGGCCCGTTCTACCTCATGCAGGCGGCCATCCCGCACCTGCTCGTCAGCGACGGCGCGGTGGTCAATGTTTCTTCTTCTGCCGCGTTTATCGGTGAGGCCTATGCCGGCGCCTACTGCGCGAGCAAGGCCGGGCTCACCAACCTGACCAAGGCGCTGGCCATGGAATACATGCACCAGCCGATACGCTTCAACGCCGTCGCCCCCGGCGGCATGCTGACCAACATCGCGAACAACATGCAGATGCCCGAGGGCGTCGACTACGACCTGGTCAAGCGCTACACGGGCATGCGCGGTCTCGTCGAGGTGAGCGAAGTCGCCGAGATGGTGGCCATGCTCGCTTCGGATGCGGGACGCGGTTTCCACGGTGCCTGTATCAACATCGATAAGGGTATTACCGCCGGCTAGGGAGGCTCACGCATGGCAATCAGGGCAGGCTTTATCGGTCTCGGCAGCCAGGGCGCACCCATGGCCCGGCGCATGCTCGATGCCGGTTACGATCTCGTGCTGTGGGCACGGCGACCGCAGACATTGGAACCCTTCCAGTCAACAGCGGCACGTTTCGCCGGCTCTGTAGCTGAACTGGGCGAGCAGGTCGATTACTGCGCGATTTGCGTGGTGGACGACGCCGGCGTGCGCCAGATTGTCGATGAACTCCTCCCGGCGATGGCGCCCGGCTCCTTGCTGGTGATCCACTCGACCATCAGCCCGGCACTTTGCGCGACCCTGGCGCAGGAGGCCGCCGTGCGGTCCGTGCATCTCATCGATGCGCCGGTCAGCGGCGGCGGGGAGGGCGCGGCGGCGGGAACGCTCACCGTCATGCTCGGCGGCGCTGCGCGCGATGTGGAACGTGCGCGGCCGCTGCTGGAGACCTTTGCCGGGCAGATCACCCACCTCGGCGGTGTCGGCTCCGGGCAACTGGCGAAGCTGGTCAACAATACCCTGATGGCGGCCAACCTGGCCCTTGCGCACCACGCTCTGGAATGCGCAGTGGCGGCGGGTATCGACCGCGCGGCCTTCGCGCAACTGGTCGGTGTCTCCAGCGGGCGCAGTTTCGCCTTCGACGTCTGTGCGCGTATGCCGGAGCCCGCCGCCTTTGCTCACGGCGCAAAACTACTGGCGAAGGACGTGGGCCTGCTCGGCGAGGCGCTCGGCGATGAGGCCAATTACCAGCAGCTGCGCGATACCGCAATGCGCTTCCTGCAACTCGCGCAATAGGCGAGCGGCGCGCACGCACTCAACCGGATAAGACAAAGGAAACCCCATGAGCTTTTCACTGCAGCAGTTTCAATTACACGACAAGGTGGCGGTAGTGACCGGCGCCGGCGGGCGCGGCAACAGCATCGGCCGTGCCTACGCGATGGGTCTGGCGGCGGCGGGTGCCGCGGTCGTGGTCGCCGATCTCAATGCCGGCGGGGCGCAGGCTGTCGCCGGGGAAATCGAACAGGCCGGAGGGCGCGCGATCGCCCTCGAAGTGGATATCACCAAACCGGAATCCACCCGGGCGATGGCGGCACAGGCGAAGGCCGCTTTCGGCGGCGTCGACATCCTGGTCAACAACGCCGCGCTGATGGTGGAACTGGGTTCAGCGAGCGCGGCGGACATTCCGATCGAGGAGTGGAACCGCATCATGGACGTGAACGTCACCGGCGCGCTCAACTGCGTGCAGGCGATCGTGCCGTTGATGCGCGAGCGCGGCGGCGGCAAGATCGTCAACCAGACTTCCGGGGGGGCCTTCCCCGCGCAGTCCATCTACGGCATCAGCAAGCTCGCCCTGGTGGGACTGACGACTACCCTGGCGCGCCAGCTCGGCCCGCAGAACATCAACGTGAACGCGATCGCCCCGGGCAATACGACCAGCGACGCCGGGCGCCAGCTGACGCCGGACGACTCGCCGTTCATCAAGTTCCTCGAGGCGAGCGTCGCCATGCGGGTGCGCGGCGCGCCGGATGAGTTGGTCGGAGCTTTGCTGTTGTTGTGCTCAAGCGCCGGCGACTGGATCACCGGGCAGGTCATGCATGTCGACGGCGGCTGGGTGCTGCGGCCCTGAGTCGAGGCTGTTGCGACTGGCGTCGCGCAGCCGGTCCCGTCCAGGTCGAGGCGAGCTGAGCAAGGAAAGTAAGGCTTGCGCGCCTCAGCCGCGCCTCAGCCGCGCTTCGGCAGCGGCGGCGCCAGCCCCGCGAGCCATCCCCCACCGAGAATCAGCGCAATCGTCCCCGTGGTCTTCAGCGAGGCCACGGCGCCATCGAAGCCGAGCAGCGTGGCCAGCGTGATACCCGCACCGGCGAGGATCGCGCCACCCACCAGGCGCCAGGCGGCGGGCAGCGGCGCGTCCGCCGGCCGCGATACCCGCTCCAGGGGCGACAGCAACAGCGCCAGCGGCACCAGCAGCACGGTGAGCAGCGCCAGCCATACTGGCCTTGTTGCCCACCAGTCGGCGCCGCCGGGCGCGGTGTGAAAACCGAAGCCGTCGAGGAACCAGCCGGCGGCGAGCACCACCAGCAACACCGTCATGTGCCACAGGTAGATGGTCATGATCATGCTGTTTACCAGCACGCAGGCGGTCCACACGCGCAGGCGCGAGAGCCAGCGCTGCAGCGGCTTTTCTATGGCCATCAGCAGGCCGAACTGGAACAGTCCCAGCGCGACCAGGGTCACCTTGGGCGGCAGGGTATTGCTCACCGCCTCGCCGGGGGAGCCGGCCATCGCCAGCGGGTAGGGGCCGATGAAGATTAAAGCGACCAACGCGGCCAGGCCCAGCGCTGCCAGGCCGAGCATGGCGAGGGTGCCACCAAGGCGGCCGTCGCGCCAGGCAAAACCCAGGTGGTGCATGGCCAGCCACACCCAGAAGTAATTGGTCCATCCCGCCCAGCGCCAGTCCAGCACGAAGAAGGCGATGTCGGTGAGTGCGGCCAGTGCGATAAACCCGAACAGTGAGGGCATGCCCCAGCGCCGCCACAGGCGGTGGGCCGCGGGTGCGAGCAACACGATCATGGTGTAGATGGCGAGGAACCAGGTGGGCACCAGCGCGGCGCGCGAGAGAAAGCGGATGGTCTCGGGTTTCGCGCTGCTCATACCGAGGCCGAAGGATAGCAGGACCCAGAACAGCACCAGCAGTAACAGCGGCGTGAGCAGGCGGTGCAGGCGTGTCGCCAGCCACTGGGCGTAGCTGAGTTGCTTGCGTTGCGCGCTCTCCAGGGAAATGGCGTTGGAGTAGCCGCCGACGATGAAGAAGATCGGCATGACCTGGAAGCCCCAGGTCAGCCACTGGGTCCAGGGCATGACTTCCAGCGCGAGTATCGGCTGGATGTCGCCGCTCGCCGGCAGGTAGTGGCCGGTGGTAATCAGCCAGTGCCCGCTGATCACGAACATGATCGACAGCGCGCGCAGGAAGTCGACGTAGCGGTTGCGGTTCTCCGGTGTCTGCGCGGCGAGTTGGCTCGCCTGTGACCAGATGCTCATAGTGTTGTTCTCCATCCCCCCGGGCAGTCACCGCTGCGCTTATCACTGTTGCGCAACAGGCTGCCGATCACAGCCAGTCCGCCCAGGGCGCCCGCCAGGTGGGCCGGGGCGTAGGGCGGCCAGCTAATATGTGTGAGCAGAGAGTGCCCGGAATTCATCTCGATGACAATTTTCAATGCGCAGGCCACGGCCAGCAGCGGCAGCCAGGCGGCGCGGGTCTCGCGCCAACGCAGGAACAGGGCCACCGCCAGCAGGCTGTTGAGTACACCCGAGAGGCCGCAGTAGCGCTGCAGGTCACACCAGTGCGAGAGCAGCAGCAGGTCCACGACCAGCGTGCCGGCGAGCAGGCTGAGCAGCAGCAGGCGCCGCGAGTGCGCTTCGATGATGGCGCCGAGCACCGTAAACGCCAGCAGGTTCCAGCCCAGGTGTGCGAAGTCGGCGTGCAGCCAGTGGCCGGTGACCAAGCCGATGGGTGAGCCGGCAGCGAGTGCGCTGCGGTCGAAGTAGCCGGCAGCGATCCATTCGCCTGGCAGCAAGGCGGCGAGGCCGCTGAGGGCGGCCAGCGCGAGGGTGAGCAGCGGTAGTTGACGCATGGTCTCGTCCTGCGGAAAAAAGGGTGTCCCGAGGGACACCCCTGTGCCGGTGGGTTACTGGGCCCGTCGCGTACGACGCTTGAACAGCAGGGGCAGCAACAGCAGCAGACCCCAGGGACCGACAGCGCCGCCGCCGCTACCGCCACCACCGGGCGTTGCGCGCGGTGCATTGAAGGCGGGCGCGCCGCCATCCTGGCGGTGATCGCGCACCGGCGCCGCCTCGCGGGCTGCGCGGGCCGCCTGCTCGGTGGCGACCCGTGCCGCGTTGTCGCGGTCGATGCCGTGCTCGGCGAACACCTCATCGCGCACCACGACCATCGAGGTGTAGTCAGTCACCAGGCCGTATTCCAGGGCGAGGTCGACGATCGCCTGGCGGCTGTCGCTGTCCTCTCCGAGGTAGTCGATGCGACGGTCCAGGGCCTCGATACTGGCGAAGGCCCACAGCCGCTCCAGTTCGGGGTTAAGCGTGTCCTGTGCCGGGAAGGACAGCGGCGTGCGGTACTCCACCTCGCGCCCGGAGACCTTGCCGCTGATCTTCGCACTGGCTTCGCCCTCACCCCAGTAGTGGCCGAACACCACCAGCTGTTGTCCGCGATACAGGGAGCCGATATGCGCTGGCGTAAGGTCGGCGACCTTGACCCCGTCGATGTCGATGCTGATATCGCGGTAGGCCTCGTGGGTGAGTTTCTCCGCGGTCTGCAGCAGGCGGCCGGCGATGTCGTCGGCATTGGAAATATTCATGGCGAAGCCGTGGGAGACTTCCGCCATGCCTTCGAGCAAAGGCCGGTTGGCGCTGTTGCCCATGACGAAGCTGAACAGGCGCACGTCGTGCTTCTGCAGTAGCTCCAGGAACGCTTTTTTCTCCGTGGTGCCGACATTGGCCACGCCGTCGGTGACCAGGATGATGGCGCTGGGCCGGTCCGCGTCGAGGCCGCGGTAGCCGGTTTCCAGGCCGGCGTAGAGGTTGGTCCCGCCGCTCGGGCTGATCGACTCCAGTTCGCGGATGTAGCGCTCGATGTTGGCCGCGGTCACCGGCACGTAGTTGCGGGTGAGGGCGCGGGTCCCGTTGTTGAACAGCACGATGCGAAAACGGTCCTGCGGGTTGAGTTTGTGCAGGCCCTGGGAGACGCCCTCGATCAGGCTCTGGTACTTGCCCTGCATCGAGCCGGAGTAGTCGAGCACAAACACCCAGTCGCGCCCGCCGGTCACCGGGCCGAGGTCGTCGCCGGGCGTGACCGTGAGCATGAAGCTGCCGCGTTTACTGTCCGGCGCGCGGTGGGTGACCATGTCGACGCTGCCGGGCAGGCCCTGCTGGTGACGCCAGTAGACGACGATGTCCTGGTCCAGGCGGTAGGGTGTATGCGATGCCGTGCCGGCGGTTTGCGGTACCGCGCTTGCGCCGGCAGTGATGTCATCGTCCGCGAGCGCGCCGTTTGCCCCTGCGGCGGCGATACCTGGCGTTCCGCCATTGTCCATGGCCACCTGCCAGTGATTGGCGTCGGTCCGGGTTACCAGCGCCTGCGGGTGTTGCGGCAACCGGAAGGTGTCGACGGGGTAGGAGGAGCGCATGCGCAGGTCGAAACTGAAGTTTTCCTCGACCGTGTCGTTGTAGGTCCAGAACGCCATCTTCTGCTCGTCGACGCCGCCTTCCTCCAGCGGGTAGACGTAGCGCCCGATGCCGAGATCGACATGGGTGGGCTGGATGTAGACCAGTTGGATATGCACCTCGTCGTTGGCCCGAACCGGGTACACGCGGCTGTCGAAGCTGCGGTACTCATCCTGCTCGGTTAGCGCGGTCTCCCGGCCCTGGGCTTTTTCCTGTTCGTACACCTCGCGGGCGCGGGCCTTTTCCAGCACCTCACCGACCACCGGTTTGCCGTCGATCCAGTAGGTGAATTCACCGACTGCCGCCTCTTCGGGCACCGGGAAGGAATACACCGCCTCGAGCGCCTGGTCGTGGGGGTTGAAGAACACCTGGTCGACGGTGGTGATGGCGTAGCCGTCCTCGATCACCACCGCGACATGGTGGTCGCGCAACTGCAGTTCCGGCAGGCTGCCGCCGGCGGGTGTCATCAGGCCCGCCGCCTGGCTGGCGGGGGCGATCAGGGCTGCCGCCAGCAGTCCGGCGGCGGTGTATTCCAGTTGCTTGCATCGTTTGGCCGTCATGGTTGTTCCCTCTTGTGGTCCGCTTGACGCTTGGCCGCCGCAATGGCGGCCGCGGAGCAAGTAGGCCGCAGAGGTCTGTTATTTGCACCATTAATCCCTAAAGTGGCATAGAATGGCGCCTCAGGTATTAAATATTGATACTTCAGGAGGGCGTATGAGTCAGGTTGCCGCGTTGTTGGAGACGCTCAAGCGCGAGATGAAGGCCGCCGGGATCACCTACGCGATGGCGGGAGCGCAGCTCGGTCTGTCCGAGAGCAGCATCAAGCGCCTGTTCTCGGACCAGCACCTGTCGCTGGAGCGGCTCGAGCAATTGTGCGCGCTGGTCGGCCTGGACATCACTACCCTGGTGCGCAAGATGGGCGAGGAACGCAAGCGCATCGCCATGCTCAGCCGCGAGCAGGAGCGCGAGGTGGCGGCCCACCCCAAGCTGCTGCTGGTGGCTATCTGCGTGCTCAACCGCCTGAGCTTCGACGAAATCGTCGCCACCTACACGATAGGCGAACACGAGTGCATCCAGTTACTGGCGCGCCTGGACCGCCTGAAGATCATCGACCTGCTGCCCAACAACCGCTTCCGCCTGGTAGTCGACGAGGATTTCCGCTGGATTCCGGACGGCCCCATCCAGCGTTTCTTCCGCCGCGAGGTGCAGCCGGCCTTCCTCGATTCCAACTTCACCGGCAGCGGTGAAAAGCTGTTGTTCCAGAGCGGCATGCTCTCGCGCGCTGCCATGGATACGCTGCAGCGGCGCATGGAGAAATTGCTGGCGGAATTCAACGAGCAGCACCAGGCGGATATCGAACTGCCGCTGGAGCAGCGCTTCGGCTGCAGCATCCTGGTGGCGATGCGCGCCTGGGAGTTCGCCTATTTTTCGCAGTTCCGGCGCCAGCCCAGCGCCAAGCAGGTCTAGGCCGCCCGGCGCCACGCAGTTCCGGACCGCCCGGCGCAAGTGCAAGGAGGCTTGCTCAGTGCAGGCCCAGTGCCCGCGCCGCGTCCTCGATACGGCCGAAGGCCGCCTCGTCGGTCATATCGTCGAGGCCGACGATCAGGCGCCCGACACCGGCCTGCGCGTACTGCGGCAGCAGTTCGCTGGCGTCACCCAGTTCCACCTCAAGGGCCCAGGGCGGTCGCTCGCCGATATTCATGTAGGCCGCGGGTACCAGCAGGGTGATGTCCATGCTGTCGAAATCGCGCCCGGCCTCGTCACAGAACTCACGCAACTGCGCAATCTGCTCGCGCGCCTGTTGCGGGCTCAGCATGGAGGGCAGCCAGCCGTCGGCGATGGCGGCGACCCGGCGCAGCGCACGCGTGTTGTCGGTCTTGTCGTTGCCCGAGCCGAGCAGCACCGGCGGGTGCGGCTGTTGCAGCGGTTTCGGGTTGCTGTACACCGGCGGGAACTGGATGTACTCGCCGTCGAAGGAGGGCGTGTCCTCGGTCCACAGGGCCTTCAGCGCCTGCACCGTTTCCGTGGCGATCTTGACCCGCTGGCGGAACGGGGCGCCCATGATCTCCGACTCCTCCTCGATCCAGCCGTGGCCGACGCCGAACACGAAGCGGCCGCCGGCGATACGGTCCAGGGTGGCCACTTCCTTGGCCAGGATCAGCGGGTTGCGCTGGCTGATCAGGCAGATGTCCATGCCGAACACCAGCGTGCTGGTCACCGTTGCCGCCGCGGCCATGGACACGAAGGGGTCGGTCATGTGGCGGTAGTTGTCCGGCAATGGTACGCCGTAGCGCTGGGCGTCGGCGATTTGCGCCGGAATGATGATGTGCTCGCCGGTCCACATCGACTCGAAACCCACCGCTTCGGTGTGGCGGGCGAGGTCGGTGAAAGCAGGGCCGAACCAGGGATAGTTGGCGGAGGTGCCGATTTTCATGCGGCGGGCCTCGCAGCGCGCCCGGCGCCGGGCAGTGGGATTCGTTGCATGGTGTTGCTCCTGTGGGTCTTATTGTTTGCACGGCTGGTAAGCACGTGTTTACCACTGGGCCGACTCTAAACCAGCCGCCGGGGAGGGTAAATGACTGTGGGCGCAATGCCCGCGCACGGCGGCAACGGTGCGGCATTCGATGGTGCAGCTATCCTGCAGTTCGATGTTCTGCCAGGGGGGAAGCGGCGGAAGATACAGAAAAACTCGGGGTTCTGGCGGGCTCGCGGCCATGCCGCGAGCCAAATGCTGTATCATTGGCGCCAGCCCTTCCACCGGACTGAGCAAGAAATAACCAGAAGTCCCCTATGATCTGGATCGCGTCTTTTCCGCGCTCGGGAAACACCTTCCTGCGCAATGTGTTGTTTGAAGTTTACGGACTCGCATCCAGCACCTACCACCTGGAAATCTCCTACGCCCTGGACGAGGATTTCGAGTCCTACCCGTTCGTCAAAACCCACCTGCGCCCGGGGGAACTGGACGCCGCGGGCTTCGACCCGGCCATCCCGGTGGTCTACCTGGTGCGCGACGGGCGCGACGCAATCTGCTCCAGTGCCCACCATCGCTCCAACCTGATCGCCCCTGGCTCGGACCTCTACCAGAACATGGTCGAGGCGATCGTCGCCGACCGCGGCAGCCACTTCGGCGGCTGGTCGGTGAACGTGGAGGAGTGGGTGGAACGCGCGGACCTGGTGATCCGCTACGAGGACCTGGTCGCCGACCCGATCGGCCAGAGCCAGCGCATCGGCCAGTTGATCGACCTGCCGCCGCCGCGGGTCGAGCGCCTGCCGACCTTCGAGTCGATGAAATTCGGTGTTCCGGAGTACGGCGCCGGCAAGCACCAGGACCTTGATGAAGAGGAAAAACACCGCCGCGCCGAAAAGTTCTTCCGCCGCGGTAAGGCCGGTGCCTGGCGCGACGAGATGCCCGCGGAACTGCAGGAGCTGTTCTGGAGTTACCACGGCGAGAGCATGGAGCGCCTCGGCTACACCCGCGATGGCGCGATTGCCCGCCCGCACCCGGACCTGGATATCGAACTCAGCCTGAAACTCGGCCATGAGCGCGATGCGCCCGAGCGCCCGTTCCGGGTGTTGATGGAAGCGGAAAAACTGATCACTGCCGACAACGACGGCGTCAAGCGCTACCAGGTGGAATTGCTCGAGGCCATGTACGCGGGTGTTACCCACCCGCTGTCGCGCTGGAAAATCGACCTCTACCACCATGGCAACATCACCCCGCTGGAGCATTTCCGCGTCGACAGCTTCGCTCGACTGGCGGAGGAACGCGCGCGCAAGCGCCGGCTGCATCGCGAGAAACGCCGCCGCGGGCGCCGCGCGGAACAGGAGGTGCTGGAGCCGGACCAGGAGGAGAGCAGCGCGAAGGATTTTTACCCGACGGCGCCTCGTGTCGGGCTTTTTCTGCGCCTGGAGCGAGCGCTCATGGCCAGTGTGCCGCGCTCCTTTGTGCGCTACCTGGAGCGCAACGGCATCACTGCGCTGCACGACAGCTACGAGTTTTTCCGAGCCGGCCTGTTGCGCGCCGGCGCACTGGCGACGGGGAGTGCACTGCGTTTGCAGGCCTGGTACAGCGGGCAGGGTGCAGCTGACGAGTCGGAGTCCGCTGCTGAACCCGGGCCGGAAGCTGCGCAGACCAACGACATTGCAGCGAAGCACGACATCGTGCACATTCCGCTGAAACAACACTTCCGCGCGTTTGCCGATTCGCCGGCGCGCAAGGTGATCACGATTCACGACC
This sequence comes from Mangrovimicrobium sediminis, assembly GCF_004745945.1. Taxonomy (GTDB): domain Bacteria; phylum Pseudomonadota; class Gammaproteobacteria; order Pseudomonadales; family Halieaceae; genus Mangrovimicrobium; species Mangrovimicrobium sediminis. The sequence continues at coordinate 269,292 of NZ_SRLE01000007.1, forward strand.
TCACCCACCTGCATTTTCCGGACATGCACACGCGCGCGAATGTGCGCAATGCGCAGGAAGGTATGGCCTTCGCGCAGGACAGCGGCGCCGAGTTGATCGCCGTGTCCGAGGCCACGCGCCAGGATGTGCTCGAGCACACCAGCGTGCCGCCCTCGCGAGTACACGTTGTCTACGAGGCCGCCGACCCGGCCAAATTCAGTCGCAAGGTCAACAAGGATGATTGTCGCCGGGTGCGCCGCAAGTATGAAATCGATTTCGACGCACCCTATATCATCTGCCTGTCGACACTGGAACCGCGCAAGAACCTGATCAACACCATTCGCGCCTTCCTCGACCTGGTCAAGCGCGAGCGCGAGTGCAAGGTAAACCTGGTGATCGCCGGCAAGCGCGGCTGGGACGCGGGCGAGATATACACCCTGGCGAAGTCGCAGCCGCGGCGTATTTTCCTTACCGGCTTTATCGACGACGAGGACCTCGCCTACCTGTACTCCGATGCCCTGTGCCTGAGTTACCTCTCACTCTACGAGGGTTTCGGCTTGCCGCCGCTGGAGGCCATGCGCTGCGGAACGCCGGTGGTCTACGGCGACAACAGCTCGATACGCGAGGTGGTCGCCCAGGGTGGCCTGCCTGCGGACCCCTACGACATCGCCGCGATCCGCCAGCAGTACTCGCGCCTGCTCAACGAACCGCACCTGCGCGAGACCCTCAGCCGCGCCGCCCTACAGCGGGCCAACCAGTTCTCCTGGCGGCGGGCGGCCATTGAAACCCTGGCCCTGTACGAGCAGGTCATCGATGCCTGATTTCGGGCCGCATAAACTGCTCGCCTATATCACGCCGGCGTTTACCGCCGCGCGCAGCTGCCTGCCCGCCTACCGCGGCGATGTGCCGGGCATTTTCGCCGTGGCCGGCCTCGCGGTGACACTCGAGGCCGCCGGCCTCGGCCTTATCTATTTCCTGGTGCGCCTGTTCACGGATGAGCCACTGCAGTTGCACGGCTGGCAGCTGTGGTTCGAAGGCGTGCTGCACTCGCCGCTGGGGCTGACGCTGCTGTGTGTCGGTCTGCTCAGCGCCGGCCTGCGCCTGAAGTACCGGCTGGTGCGCAGCGCCAATGATGTCGCCTACAAGGCTGGTCTTTATGCCTCGCGGTCTGCACTCATGCGCACCCACGTGCTGCTGGACGAGAGCCACGACCACTACGGCTCCCGCGAACAGCGCAACGCGGTGTCCGCCCTGCTCAAGGAAATTCCCTTCGCCTGCGGGTTCGCCTCCGGCAGTTTCGTGCTGATGGGAATTCACGTCATCCAGGCCGTGGTGCTGTCCGCCTTCCTGCTGTTCCTCAGCCCGTTGTTGAGCCTCGCGGTGTTGCTGGTCGCGCTGCTCGCGTTTTCCCTGCTGGCCGCCTCATTCGAGTCGGTGGTCGGTGTCGCCCGCGAGCGCCGTGACCAGGCCGCGAACCAGCGCGAGGAGGCCAGTCGCATTACCGACAGCCTGTTCGACCCGGCGGTGGATGCGGACGCCTTTGCCGTCGAGGTCGAACACGCCCTGGACGCCGGCAGTACCGAACAGTGGCTGCGCTCGCGCATGGCGCAGCGCGTCAAGTTGCGCGCCGGCGCCATGATCATCGGCTTCATCTATCCGGTGGCCATTGTGTTTATCGCGATGCTGTACATCTACACCGGCAACCTTGCGCCGAGTATCTCGGACGTCGCCCTGTATTTCCTGGTGCTGCGCCAGGCCATCAGTTCCCTCAGTGCCATCGGGAGCACATTCATGTCGTTCAGTCGTTTCCAACACCCCCTGTCCAATTTTTACTGCCTGCTGGTGAGCGGGGATATTCCGGACGAGTTGTTCACGGGCGGCAGGGATACCAGCGACGATGAATGACACCCAGGCGGTGAGTGCGCGTACGCCGCTGATTCATATCGGCATGCCGAAAACGGCGACCAAGACCTTGCAGTGGCGCCTGTTCGCCCTGCACAGCGAGGTCTACTACCTCGGCCGTTTCGACGGTGGCTCGTTCCGGGCCGAGCACCGGCAGCACCGCGCCTGCCGCGACGCCGAGGTGCTGGAGGTCATGGCGCGTATCGCCTACGACAATATCTTCGAACCGGACATGGACGCCTGTCGTAATCGGATGCGCGACTACCTGCGTGAGCACAACCCGGAGGCGAAACTCCCGGTATGGTCCTGGGAGTCCTATTGCACGGACAGCTATACGATGCGCGCACAGCGGGTGAAAAACCTGCAGCAGTTGTTCGGCGAGGCGCGCATCCTGGTCACCATCCGCCAGCCGGTCAAACTGCTGGAGTCCGCCTACCTGCAGCAGCTCAAGCGGGATAACATCGGTGCCCGCTACCGCCGCGGCAAGTCTGCATTTTATTGCGAGATCGATGACTGGGTGGAGCGTGATGCCCACGGCGATATCGACGATCATCTCGACTACGCGCGCACTATTCGCTGCTACACGGAGGCATTCGGTGTCGACAACGTCTGCGTGACCACTTTCGAGCAGCTGTTGGAAGACCCGGAGGCCTTCTGGGGAGAAATCTGCCAGTTCATGGGTGTGGATACGGCGCAGGCGCTCGAACTGGTGGCCGAGAACGAAGACAATACGCGCTGGAGCGAAATCCAGCTGCAGCGGCTGCAGGCGATCAAGCGTTCGCCGGTGAAGTCGCTGGTCTACCGTTTTGCGCAGCGCTCACAGCGCAAGCAGATGCTGGACCTGACGCGCAAGGGCACGCCGAAGACAGCGGCGGCGAAGGCACGGCCGGGCATATCGCCGCGCCTGCAGCGGGAAATCTGCGAGCGGACACGCGAGGGCAATCTCTGGTTACAGGAGACCTTCGGGCTCGATCTTGAAAATAAAGGGTATATGGGGACATGAAACGACTGGTTCTGCACACGGGCATGCCGAAAACCGCCACCTCCACCTTGCAGGAAGCGGTGTTCCGTCAGCACCCGGACGTCTTTTACCTGGGCAAGAGCACCAAGAACGGCGTCACCAAGGGCACGCGATCGCAGGAGATCTACGATGTGCTCAAGCCGGTCCTGTGGTCGCCCAAGGGCAATACGGACTACGCCGCACTGGCCGCACGCTTCAAGGAACTGGCCATCGATCCGGCCGGGGAAGAGCAGGTGGTGATCGCCTCCTGGGAGGGGCTGGGCGGCATCCGTGAACGCCGTTTTCGCTCCCTGCTCGAACGGGTGCAGCAGATCTACCCGGAATACCGCCTGTTGAAGTGCCTGCGCAATCCGGTCAACTGGGTGACCTCGCAGTACCTGCAGAACGTGCAGGGCCAGTTCCTGAAGAAGAACCGCGACGCGTATTTTCACGGCCGGCCCTGGGTACCCTTTGAAACCTGGTTGAAGCGACGTTACACCAAGCATGGCGACATGTCGCTGTGGTTGTCTGCGGCGGACAACATCAAGGTGGCGGTGGACGTGCTGGGGCGGGAAAACGTCGGCGTGTTCCTGTTCGAGGACATGATCGCGGACGCCGATGCCTACTACCGGGGTATTTCGGAATTCATCGGCATCGACGGCGAGAAAACCCTGGAGCTGGTGGCCGGTGCGCACGCCAACCCGCGCCTGACCCAGGCCGAGTACGACCATATCCGAGAGGTGGACAGCAGCCTGGTGGCGCGCACCCGCTGGCGCTTTTCCCCGGACGCCGAGCGTCGCCGGCAGATGCGCAAGATCTCCCGCGCCCAGCCGGATTCCCCCGGGGTCAAGATCGCGCTCACCGACGAGGTGCGCCAGCGTGTCATCGACAGCACCTGCGAGGGCAACCGTTGGCTGCGCGACGAACTGGGCCTGGACGTCGAGCGCCACGGTTACCCGCTGTAACGGCGGCCGCAGCGCGTTGGCCTGCACATCGTGAAAGTCATTCTCGGCAGCGACAGCCTGCAACAGCCGCTGACCGGCATCGGCCGCTACGCGCTGGAGATCGCGCGTGGTCTGCTGGCCGCACCGCGCATCGAAGCGCTGCTCGGCTACGACCTGGGACGGGTGCACTCGCTCGAGGAAAAACTCGCGCGGCTGGACGCCCCACCGGGCGAGGCGCCCGCGCAGGGCTCGGCGCTGCGCAGGCGTGCTGCCCAGTCGCCGCTGGTGACGACGCTCTACCAGCACTACGTCAAGTTGCTCAGCGCGCGCTTGCTGCGCGGTTACGGCGACTACCTGTTCCATTCGCCCAACTTCCACCTGCCGAGGCATCCGGGCCCGTCCGTGGTCACCGTGCACGACCTGTCCTACCGCCTGTTTCCCGAGTACCACCCGGCGGCCAGGGTGCGCTGGATGAACAGCATGGTGCCGGAGTCGCTACAGGCCGCCGACCGCATTATCTGTGTGTCCGCCGCGACCCGTGCCGACGTCCTGCGCGAATACGGGGTGTCAGCGGAGAAGACCGTGGTGATCCCGCTGGGCGTGGACCCGGACTTCCGGCCGCGAGCGGCACAGGAAGTCGAAGCGGTGCTGGCGCGCCACGGCCTGGATTACGGCAGCTATTTCCTGTGTGTGGCGACCCTGGAGCCGCGCAAGAATATCGAGGGGCTGCTCGACGCCTACCTGGCGCTGCCGTCGGCGCTGCGCCAGCGCTTCCCGCTGATGTTGGGCGGCGGCGTCGGCTGGCACAGCGAGGCACTGTTGGCGCGCCTGGCCGCGGAAGAGGGCAGCGGGCAGGTGCGGCGCCTCGGTTACCTGCCGGAGGCCGAACTGATGGCCCTGTACAGCGGGGCCATGTGCTTCGTGTACCCCAGTCACTACGAGGGCTTCGGCCTGCCGGTGCTGGAGGCGCAGGCCAGCGGCATCCCGGTCATCACCAGCGATGTCTCCTCCCTGCCGGAGGTGGCCTGCGAGGCCAGCCTGCTGCTGCAGCCGGGGGACGTGGACGCATTGCGCGAAGCGCTGCAGCGCGCTGCGGAGGACGCCAGCTGGCGCGCGGAGTGCGTCGCGTCGGGGCTGGCCAGGGCCGCCGGTTTTACCTGGCAACAATGTGTGGACCAAACCATTGAACTGTATCACCATGTGCACCGCTGACGCGGTGCCCGCGCCGCAGCCTTGCTGTGTGCGATGTCATTCGGCGCGCTGTCATTCCGCGCGTTGCAACTCGGCGCGCTACAGATTGGCGCGTTCTAACACGCTATCGCCCGGACATAAAAGAGGAGTCTTATCGTGACATTCAGAGCCCTATCGATCGCGCTGCTGGTATCCCTGGCCGCCTGCGGGCAGGACGACAACAAGAGCGCCGCACCCAGTGCGGACCCGGGCGCCGCGCCGGCCAGCACCTCCCCGGCGCTGGTTGATAGCGGGCCTGCGAATGCCGCCCCCGCCGGCTATCCGCCGAAAAGTGCGGCGCAACCGACCAAGGATCGCCGCTCCAAGGAGCAGCGGCGCCTGCAGCGCATGGATGAAGTGGTGCAGCTGAGCGAGGCTCAGAAAGTCCAACTCGCAGACCTGATGGCAGCGGGCGCGAGCAAGAAGGAACTGATGACCGTGCTGAGCGAGGAACAGGTCGCCGCCTGGCAGGCCCACTCGGCGACCCGCGAGCGCAAGCATGACAAGGAGCGCGCTTCCAAGCAGCGCCAGACCCAGGTAGAGAAATGGCAGGCCTTCCTCGACCTGGACGAGGCCCAGGTGGCCGAGATGAACGCAATTCTCGCCGAGGGTGGCGACACCAAGGCCCTGCGCGAGGTCCTGATGCCGGAGCAGGTCGAGCAGCTCAAGCAGCACCGCCAGGCCCAGAAGAATGCCGCCGGCACGGATAGCGCCGGCGGGTGAGGGTACTCCACCTCGGCAAGTACTACCCGCCGGACCCGGGCGGTATGGAAACCTTCCTGCGCGACCTGTTGCACGCCTCGCTGCGCGCGGGGCTCGAGGTCGCCGCGCTGGTGCACGCCTGGCGACCCGGGTTGCGCAGCAGCAGCGAGACCCGGCACACCGCGGACGGTGACCTGCAACTGACCCGCGCGGCGATCTGGGGGCGGTTGCTGTTCACGCCGATCAGCCCCGCTTTCCCGCTGCAGTTGCGGCGTCTGTTGCGGCAGTTCCAGCCAGGCATCGTGCATGTGCACCTGCCCGCTCCCTCGGCGTTCTGGTTGTTGCTCTCACCCGCGGCACGTCGCGTGCCCTGGGTGGCGCACTGGCACGCGGATGCCATCGACGAGCGCGCCGGCACGTTGTTGCGCGGTGTTTACCGCTGGCTCTACCGACCGCTGCAGTCGGCTCTATTGCGGCGTACGCGTGCCATTATTGTCACCTCGCCACCGTACCTGGAATCCAGCCCGGCACTGCGCGAATTTCACGACAGGTGCGTGGTCGTGCCGCTGGGCCTGGATGCGCAAACCCTGCACGCCGCCGCGCCGACAGCGCTGCCTGCCGATAACGTACCGGGCGAGATACGCCTGCTCGCCGTCGGCCGCCTGACCTACTACAAGGGCCTCGATGTGCTGCTGCGTGCGGTGGCCGCTGTGCCCGAGGCGCGGCTGCGTATCGTCGGTGTGGGCGAGGACGGCGAGCGCCTGCGGCACCTGGCCGACGAGCTGGGTCTTGCCGGGCGCGTTGCGTTTCTCGGTGGTCTCGACGACGCCGCACTGGCGCGGGAATACCAGGCCTGCGACTGCCTGTGCCTGGCCTCCACCGAGCGCTCCGAGGCCTTTGGCCTGGTGCTGCTGGAGGCGATGTCATTCGCACGTCCGCTGATTGCCTCCGAGATTCCCGGCTCCGGTGTGGGCTGGGTGGTCGAGGAGGGCGTGAACGGACTCAAGGTACCGCCAGGCGACGTACCCGCCTGGAGCGCTGCAATCCGCAGGCTCGCCGGCGACACAGCGCTGCGCCAGCGCCTGGGTGCGACGGGCTGTGCCCGTTTCGAGGAGCGCTTTGCCATCGACGCCTGTATGCGCGGCGTCGGCGACGTCTACCGCCAGGTCCTGGAGGTCGCCGCGTGACGGCCCTGCAGGACACTGCAACAGCGGATGCCCTCGCGGGTGTCGCGGGACTGGTCGTGATCCCTGCGTTCAACGAGGAGGACAGCATCGCCGAGGTAGTGCGCTCGATCATCCTCGCCAGCGGCTTTCCGGTACTGGTGGTCAGCGACCACAGCACCGACGACACCGTGGCCCAGGCCCGTTCCGCCGGCGCGGAAGTGATCACGCTGCCGGTGCAACTGGGGCCCTGGGGTGCCACCCAGACCGGGCTGCGCTACGCCAGTCAGCGCGGTTACGACGTGGTCCTGAGCATGGACGCGGACGGCCAGCACCTGGCCTCGGATATCGCCGCCGTGGTGCGCCCGCTGGCCGAGGGCGAGGCGGATGTCGCCATCGGCGCATTCACCGAGCGCGGCTCGGCGCTGCGCAAGTTTGCCTGGGTATTGCTGCGCTGGACCTCGAGCCTGCGCCTGGACGACATTACCTCCGGCTTTCGTGCCTATGGCCGCGCCGCGGTGGAGTGCCTGGCCAGCGAGGAGGCGACCCTGCTGGCCTACCCGGACGTGGGCGTGTTGCTGTTGCTGCAGTCGCGCGGCCTGCGCGTGGTCGATGTACCGGTCACCATGCGCGAGCGCCACAACGGCGCCTCGCGGGTGTTCAGCTCGTGGTTCACGGTCATGTTGTACATGTTACAGACGTTGCTGCTGGGGCTGAGCAAGCGCCCGCTGCAGAAAATTACGCCGCAGGATTCGCGCCAGGGCGCGCGACGCAAGGGGGATAGCTGACATGATTCCAGTAATTACCGGGATAATGGGCGTTGCCATTTCGCTGGTCATGTTGCTGTTTCTGCGCCGCGACAAGCTGCATGCGCACCACGGCGTGTTCTGGTTCGTGATCGCCCTGGGCTTCGCGCTGCTCGGCTTTGCGCCGGGTATTGTCGACCAGCTGGCGAGCCTGCTCGGCGTGGCCTACCCGCCGGTGCTCGCCTTCGCCGCAGCCATCGGCCTGGTGGTGATCAAGTTGCTGCTGCTGGATCTCGAGCACTCCTCGCTGAAGCAGCGCAACGAGCGCCTGATCCAGCAGGTCGGTATCCTCGAGGTCGAGCTGCGACAATTGCGCGAGCAGGTCGCCGCCACCACCGCCGCGACCGGGCAGTCCACCGACTAAAATGCCAGGCAGCTCGCCATCGTGAGTGTGTTCGCCTTCGCAATGGCCCTGCTGCTGCCCTGGGCTGCGGGCTTTGCCGTACTGCGTTGCCTGGTGCATTGCGTCGGTGGGGGGCAGCGGGCGCCGCTTTCCCTCACCGTCGGCTACGGGTTCTTTCTCGGCAATGCGCTGCTGGTGGCCGTGCTCTATCTCGTGGGTATGTTCACGGAGCAGCTCCTGCGCTGGCCCGTTCACCTGTCGCTGGCGGTGATCGCAGTGATTGCCCTGTGGCTGGCGCAGCGCGCGCCGCGCACGCCGCCGTCGCATCACCCGCCACAGGCGGTGGCGAGCCGGGGCCAACGATTGTTGTTCGCGGCGCTGCTCTTGCTGTGCCTGCTGCACCTGGGCTTCGCGCTGGTGGAGCAGCTGCAATTGCCGACCTACCCCTGGGATGCCTGGCTGGCCTGGTTCTACCGCGCCAAGGCCTGGTTTTTCAGTGGCAACCTGGCGCCCATGGTGTCGCGGGCGCAGTGGTTGTCCGGGGTGTCCGGTGCGGATTACAGCATCGAGGCATTCGCCTACCCGCCGCTGGTCTCCGCTATTCCTTTCTGGAGTGCCTACAACCTCGGGCTGTGGTCGGACACGCTGGTACACCTGCCGTATTTTGGTTGCGGCGTGGCTGTCGCGCTCGGCCTCTACGGCCAGTGCAGGGAGCGGGGCCTGTCGCCGTTGCTCGCCGTGAGCGCGGCCTACCTGTGGTTGTCGCTGCCGCTGGTGGACACCCACCTCTCCCTGGCCGGGTATGCGGATATCTGGATGGCAGGGTTCGCCGGCCTGGGCTTTGTCGCGCTGGTGCGCGCCCTGGCGGGGGCGGGCAGGGCGCAGCTGCTGCTGGGCGCGCTCATGCTGGGTATCAGCGCGGCGGCCAAGGTGGAGGGGCTGATGTGGACCCTGCTGGCATTGCTCCTGGTACTCGCCTGTCGCCTGCCGCTGCGCTGGAGCATGGCGCTGGCAGGTGTGGCATTGCTGGCGGTGCTCACCGCCTGGCTGACGGGTTACACCTATGTCGAGCTGCCCCTGCTCGGCGGTACCGGCTACCTTGCCGGAGAACTGGTGCTTCCCGGCATGGGCGCCCACCGCCTGGAACTGCACAACCCCTTGCCCGCCTACCTGCGCGGCTTCCTGCTCGGCGGCAGCTGGCACCTGTTGTGGGTGTTCCTGCTGCTGGCCGCTGGACTGTTGCTGGGCGCGCGTGGCGGCGCCCTGCGCCGGCCGCTGCTTTTGTTCCTGCTCCTGTTTATCGCCAGCCAGGCGCTGATCTTCGCCGGCACCGAGCAGGCCGTATGGGCGAGCAGCCTGACCGCCGCCAACCGGTTACCACTGCAGATGTCGCCGGTGCTGGTCTTCGCCTGCGTGGCGTTGTTCGCCAGCCTGCGGCCGGTGCCGCCAACGGGTCCGGATGCGGTTGCCTGGCTGGGCCTGGCCGCTCGCCTGGCAGTGTGGTTGCCGCCGCTGGTTGCAGCGGTGGTAGTGGCCGCGGGCCTGTGGTGGCAGGCGCCGCGGGCGGCTGACCCCGCTGACGCCGGCCGCGAGCATACGGTGGCGCCGGCACAGTGGCGGGTCGTGGTCGGTAGCGGACAGGTGCAGGGTGATCGACTGGGGATAAACGGTTTCGACGCCGGCGCCGCGGTGCTCAGTCGCAGCGGCATCCACCTGGATAGCGCGCGCTATGCCTACCTGCGCTACGACGTGCAGGCGAGCATCTACACCAACCCGCAACTGTTCTGGCGCACTACGCGCGACCCGGGCAAGACCTACACCGCGGCGCTGCACGGCACCGGGGCCAACGTGCTGGCCCTGCACCAACTCAAAGGCTGGAAGGGCAATATCGTCGAGCTCGGTATCGTGTTGTTCGAGGACCCGAGTCGGCCCAGCAGCGTGGGCGGCCTCACCCTGAACACCGCCTCCACAGGCAGCTACCTGCGCAACGCGGCGGCGCACTGGCTCGCCTTCGACAGCTGGAGCGCAAGTTCCATCAATGGTGTGGTGCCTGCCGGCAAGAGTACGTTTCCCGCGCTACCGGCGGTGGTTGCCCTGTGGTTGCTGGTAACCCTGGTGCTGTACCTCGGTGTGGGTCTCGCCAGCCGTGGGGGAACCCAGCCCGGGGCGCGTTCGGGGAGACTGGTAGGCGCTATGGCGCTCAGCGCGCTGGGCGCCTGGCTGGTATTGGACCTGCGCTGGAGCGCCAACCTGCTGTACCTCGACGGCCGCGCCATCGAGGCGCGACGCGCCAGCGCGGGCAGGGATTTCCTGCCCGTCTCCAACGATGCACAGATCTACGCACTGGCAGGGCAGGTACGCCAGGCCCTGGCCGGGCAGCCGCCCGAGCGGGCCCGGGTGCTGGTGCTGGCGCGCAACCGCGAGGATTACCCGGCGCTGCGCGCCAAGTACCACCTGTTGCCCGTACCCGCTGTGATCGGGGATATCGACGTGCTTACCCGGCCGCGCAATCGCGGGGTGGGGTATCTCTTGCAGCTGACCAGCCCGGACCGGGAATCGCCCGGCATCGAGGCACTCGAACGGCAGATGGTCGCCGCACGCGAACGCCATGCGCCGCGGCTGCGCGAAGTGTTGCGCGCCGAAGCCGGGGTGCTCTACGAACTGGTGAAGTAGGCGGGCAGGCAAGCTGCCCGTGGGGGGAATCGCGCGCCGGTCGGCGCGCGTTTCAGTAGCCCTTACTCAGTAGCATTTGCTCGGGAATTCTGAGCAGGCGCCATTGTGCAGGCTGTCGATGTTGGTGGTGGTCGGGTAGGCAGTGTTGTTGCCGAAGCGCGACGCACCGCCGATCTTGATAGAGCCATCCAGATAGCCCCAGCTGGTCGTGCCTATCACGACGTTGTCCTGGTTGTCGCTGGGCTCGGGGTTCTCGGTCGCGTCCCGGTTGGTAATGGATGAGCCGAAGTTGGCCAGCCAGGGGCCGCCGCTGGAGCCGCCGGTCTGGTCGGTGCCGATGATCACGTTGTTGTAGTCGTCCTGCTCACCGAGGGAATCCGTGCGAATCATCTGCTTGCCGGCGTGCAGCGATACCGGGTAGCCGAGCTGGGTGATCTGGGTTGCTGTGCGGCCGGTAGCCGGGAAGTTGGAGACGTAGCTGTAGTTGTTCACTGCGGTGCCATAGTAGCCGCCCACCACGTCGGCGACTTCGCCGCCATTGCTGTCGGTGACCAGCACAGCCAGGTCGTTCTCGCATACGATGCCCACGGCACCGGGATTACAAACATCGGTCCCGTCGAGGTAGGTCGGTGGTACGAAGATGGCGGAAACCGTGAAGGTGCCGTAGAAGGTCGCGCCTTTATGCCGGTTGGGCTCGAACCAGACGGCATCCGGGGAATTGCCCTCACCGAAATCGGTAATGCAGTGTGCGGCGGTGACCAGCAAGCCCTTGTCGATGATCGATGCCGTGCAAACGAAGTAGGACACGCCGAACTGCATCCACAATTTGCCGGTGGGCGCGTAGGGCATGAAACGAATGGTTTTATGGGAGCCGGTTTCCGTCGATGCCTTGCGCGTGGTGAACGGGATACCGCCGGTGCCGAATGCAAGCGAGGCGACCTCGCCATTGCCCTGGCCAAGACGAGCGCGCACACCCTCCGGCAATTGCGCGGCGGTGACCATCGGCAGGCGCGTCTGTTCTGCAATCAGGCCCAGCTGTTCCGTCAGCAGCGACTGGCGGGCGGGAATATCCATCCGCACATAGCCATCGGCACTTGCGAGGGGCGCGGCGGTGGCCGCGGCGGCCAGGCCGAGGGCAGCGGCGGAGCGCGCCAGCGGGTTGTGAATCGGTTTCATCGTCGACTCCTGGAGTCCAATTGGCGGGCGACAGCGGCCCGTGTCTGGGTTTAGGCCCGCACAGACTAGTCACCCGCTATTCAGCTCACAAGCAAATAGCGTGGAAAACAGCGGTTGGATCCGGAGTTCTGTGACCCGGTTCTCACCCGTGAAAACCCGTAGTGAACAGCTGTTCTCCAGCCTAAAGTTGGCGACCGTGTTCTCTGCCTTCGGCGCCGCGAGGGCAGGGTGCGGTTTACCTCGTCTTATGGTTCGTGAAACACTTCCCCGCAGAGCGGCGTCTATGACACCGGCACAGGCAGCAATCGCTGTTATATTTCCGTCTTGCAAAGCGCACAGTGAACCCATGCCCGACCTGCAGATATCGACCCGCGTCGTCATCCCCGAGGACGAGATCGAATTGAGCGCCATCCGCGCCCAGGGCGCTGGCGGCCAGAACGTCAACAAGGTCTCCTCGGCGATTCACCTGCGCTTCGACGTGGGCGCCTCGTCCCTGCCCGACTTCTATAAGGAGCGTCTGCTGGCCAGCCGTGACCAGCGCATGACCAAGGAGGGCGTGCTGGTGATCAAGGCGCAGCGCTTTCGCACCCAGGAAAAGAACCGGGAAGATGCCCTGTCACGCCTGGCGGAGATTGTGCGCGCTGCGGGCGTGACGCAAAAGGCGCGACAGGCGACGCGCCCGAGCCGCGCGGCCAAGGCCAGGCGCATGGACAGCAAGACCCGGCGCGGTGCGATCAAGGCCCTGCGTGGCAAGATCGTGGACTGATCGGCCTGCCGGCGATGCGGAGCAGTGCTGGTCGCGGCTCCCTGTCCTTCTGCCCCCTTTCATCCCGGATACTTAGGTTTTACGATAGTGACTGCGCGACCGGGCAGGTCACTGCCAGGCAGTCCCGCCGCAGTTGCAGTCGCGCCTACGCATCGGGGAGGTAGTCGAGTGATGAAGGTATTTCAGTCGAGAGTCGATACGTGGCTGGTCGCGATTATCGTCGGGGCCGAGCTGTTCTGCCTGTGGATGTGCACCCAGCTGTTCGCCGCGGGTGCCTATCCGGCGGCCCTGGGCCTGCTGTTGTTCGGTGTCGGGCTGCCGCTGTGGATGCTCCTGTCTACCCGGTATGTTGTCGATGATGACACGCTGGCCGTTCGTTGTGGCCCGTTCCGGTGGCGGGTGCCGCTGGGCTCGATCGAGGCAGTACGAGAAACACACAATCCGGTCTCCAGTCCTGCCCTGTCACTGGACCGCCTTGAAATCAGCTACATGAATGGCAAGTCGGTTATCGTATCCCCCGCCGACAAGCGCGGCTTCTGCGCAGCGATTCACTGCCCGGTAGCTTGAAGCCCTGCCGGCCGTATTTCGCTTACAGCCTCTACCACCTGGAAGACTAGCCTCACTTAGCCTGCCCGCCAGCCAGCTGGCGACCCTGCTCCAGTGGGTGTTCGTTCGGGGGGACATGGCCCTATCCCACCGCGTGGTCTATACAGAGACGGTCAGGCGGTTTTATCGGTGTCAGCAGGGAGGGCGGACGCATGCGGGTAACCGGAATCTCGGACGGCTTCAAGGTACACGCGGTGGCGGGCACCTACGTGGTCATGCTCGGCTTTGACCTGCCGGAGTGCGACTGCGACGGCTTGCTCGGGTTTTCCATTCACCGCACCGATCACACGGAGAACGAGGCCTGGTACCTCGAGGCGATGAAGGTCTTCACCGCCACCGACCCCGGGTTTCCCGCCGGTTCCCTGTACTCGACTCGCGACCATCCGATCCAGAGCTTCCAGTGGGCGGACTATTCGGCCAAGCCCGGCCACCGCTACACCTACACGGTGATCGCCAACAAGGGGACGCCCCAGGCCCTGCTGCCGTTCCGGGTGCTGCAACTGGATATCGAGACTGAGTCACCTGAAAGCGGTGACCACGATGTCTACTTCAACCGGGGTGTGGCGGCCTCCCAGGCTTACACGCGACGTTTTGGTGACCGGCGTCCGGAAGAGGTGCCCAATCGCAAGGCGTATGAGTGGCTGTCGCGCGGACTCAACGAAGCGCTGGAGGACTATATTGGCGGTTGTGAGTCCGGCCGCGATGCGCTGCGTATCGCTGCCTACGAGTGCAACTACGACCGCTTCCTGCAGTTGCTCAAGGATACGCTGGCGCGGGGTGTGGACATCCAGGTGGTCTACGATGCGCGCAAGGACTACCCGAAGACAGACAACGTGCGGGAGATGCAGCGTTTCGGCCTCGATGCGGCAGGCGTTGCGTTCCAGCGCACCCAGCCCAAGTCCTACATCTCCCACAACAAGTTCATCGTCAAGTTGCGCGACGGGCAGCCGGTATCGGTGTGGACCGGCGGCACGAACTTCTCCGAGGGCGGCATTTACGGGCACTCAAACGTTGCGCACGTGGTGGAGGAGGCGGCGGTTGCGCAGCAATTCCTGGACTACTGGCTGGCCCTGCAGGCAGACCCACCCAGTTCACCGCTGAAAGACGCGGTGGAGGTGATTTCACCGCTGCCGGCAGGGCAGCCGGCGAATGGCACGACCGTGTTGTTCAGCCCGCGCAATTCCATCGCAGCCCTGGACTGGTATGCGACGCTGGCGCGCGGTGCGCGCGAAGGCCTGTTCATGACCTTCGCCTTCGGCATGAACGACGTGTTCAAGGAGGTCTATCGCAATTGCGAGGCACCGTTCCGGCTGGCGCTGCTGGAGAAGAAAACCCGCTCGATGAAAGCCGGGCCGGAGAAGACCGCGGAAGAGCAACGCATCCAGCAACTGCGCAACATGCCGGAGAATGTATTCGCTATCGGGGATTTCATCCGCACCAACGAGGTGGACGGCTGGGTCAAGGAGACCCTGAGCGGCCTGAACTCCCATGTGCGCTTCGTACACAACAAGTTCATGCTGGTAGACCCGCTGGGGAGCGACCCCATCGTGGTGGGGGGCTCGGCAAATTTCAGCGACGCCTCCACGCGCAGGAACGACGAGAACATGCTGGTGGTGCGCGGCAACACGCGTGTCGCCGATATTTACCTGGGCGAATTCATGCGCCTGTATAGCCACCACGCGTTTCGCGAATCACTGCAATGGCGCGACCCGGACGACCCGCCCAGGCCGCTGCGCACGGACGACTGGTGGCGCGACTACTTCGGCAACACACCGCGCTCCACGCGCCGCCGGTTCTTTGCCCGCAGCGAGTGAACCCCGGCTCCAGCATCCGCCGCAGCAGCGCAGCTCAGTTGTAGTACTGCTGGCGCAGCGCGATCAGTTGCGGGCCGCGTAATTCCTGTTCATCGCTCTTGCGCGTGACCACGTAGTCGCTGCCATCGAACACCACGGCCTCGCCCTGTTCGGCATAGGCCACAATGTTGTTGGCCGGGTCCAACTGGCGGTGATAGGCGCCGCCGATGTACTTGTTGAAGTCGGCGACAATACCGCCGTGGGGCGGGTGGCCGACCACGCTCCACCACGGGCTGCCGGCGCTGTCGTGGGGCCAGGCCTCGCCGGTCGCTTCCGAGGGAAGGTAGCGCTCCACCAGCACCTCACCGACCACGCCAAACTGGGTGCGGCAGGCCTTGTCGACGGGCTGGCCGTTTTTCGGTTCGCGAATTTCCAGGACTTCCGGTTGCAGGTAGTCGCTTTGCGTGGCCAGGACCCGGTGCTTTTCGCCGTCCAGTTGCGTGTGTTCGAACATGCTGTTTCTCCTGTCTATTTGCAGTGTTTGTTGTGCCCCTGGTGAAGGGCTCTGTTGCATGAGGCGTAGCCTGGCTGGCAGGTTCAGACCGCCAGCGCAGTGCGCCCGGCGACTGCCGTGGTGTCCGTATTGGCGGCAATCGCCATGTCCCGCTCCAGGGCGTTGATAGCGTCGCCGATGATCGCCAGCAGCGGCGGCAGGCCGCCCATGCACGACACGTAGAGCTGGAAGGCGGCGTCGCGGTCACCCTTGTTGACCTCGGCGACCTCACCGAGAAAACGAAAGGTGTGCTTGAACAGGGTGTCGATGGTCATCGCCAGCCAGATGTCGTTGTCTATCCACTTGTCGATGTACTCGTGCAGCCGGGCGAAGGCACGCTGCAGCGGCGGGTAGCCGGTGCCGACCTCGCGGCGCTTGCGAAACTGCAGGTATTTCTCGTAGGTGAATTCCGCGTTGATACGCGCCTTGCTGAGGGCCGGCTGGTAGTGCTGGCTGTACTCCTGGCTCAGCGTGTCGAAGTGTTCGCTGAAAGCGGCAGCGGTGGTCAGCTGGGCCAGCGGTTGCAGGGTGTCCACGACCACGCGGTAAGTGTTTAGAATATCCTGCAGCAGGCTGTCGTAGTCGCGGTGAAAATCCTCGGCGCCGATTTCCTCGAAAATAATGGCGTCCAGCGCGGCCAGTTCAGTGATCGTGGCGCAGATACAGGCGGTATCTTTCGCAATATTGAATTCCAGCCCCATTGGCGGCGTCCTCCGGTGGTTGTTCAATCGTCCGATGAGGGCTGTTGCAAAATCTGTGCAACATCCGCGCAAAATCTTCACGCGCTTCGCTCGCAGCCTGCCACGGGCGCGTTCCGGGCAGGGTGGGGCTACGCCTCGCTAACCGTCCGGCTCGAACTCCTCGTCGCTGATGATGCTGCCGTCGCTGCCGAATTCGAGCCTGCGGCCATCCTCGTCGGCACCGATGATTTCCGCCCCCGCGAGCCTGCCCGCGGCGTCGTAGCTGTAGCTGTGCGAGAGCTCGATGGCGCCGTAAACACGCTTGTGAATCAGCACTATGCGTCCGTCCTCGTCGCGATTGACGCCAAAAAACGTGTTGCGGTTGTGGATGTCTTCCGCGGTCAGGCGGTTGACCATGTTCAAGGGTAACCGGGCCCCGCTGTAGCTGAGGTAGTAGTCGTCGTAGCTGTATTTATCGTCCATCCGTGTACTCCTGTGGCCGTGCCGGATGTTCCGGCCTGTTCATCGTCGAACCCGTCCGCGTGGGGCAGCCAGGCGGCGGCGAATTTCCGACAATCCCGCTGCGCTTGTTGGATTTCGTACAACAAAATGTCGCGAAGCTTGTCGCCAAGCCTTGAATTTGGCGGGATTCCCGCTGGCCTGCAATTTGCAATCCATGTGGCGAACATTGCCAGGTCGAGGTATCGGCCGAGGAGACCAGCCATGTCCGCCGTATTCCGGGTTGCCCCCGTCGAAGAGGGTTTCTTCCAGTTCCAGCTGCTCGACGCCAACGGCGAGATGCTGCTGGTAAGCCCCGAGTTCGAAAACCGCGAGTTTGCCGAGAGCGCCATCCAGGATGTGCGGGTGGGCTCGCTGATGAGCCAGAACATCGCCAAGGCAAAAACTCCGCAGGGTGAATTCTTTTTCCTGATCAAGGACAGCCACGGGGCGATCGTCGCCAAGAGCGAGTTGTTCGACAATGAGATGCGTTTTGACAACGCCCTGCACAGCGTGCGGGAGAACGCCTGTGTCGCGGAAATTGCCTATGTGAATTGATTGCGCCGGCGCTGGCCGTTGCAGTTATGAACACCCGCAGCGGGGTTGGGGAAATATTCTCCGGCTGGCGTAGCGGGACTAACAACAACTTTCCAAACAGGAAACACCAATGTCTATACAGAATATCTCCGCATTTTCCGCCAAGGCCAAGGCCGACCCGGCGCTGGGTGCCCAGCTCAAGTCCTGCGAAAAACTCAAGGAAATGTTCACCCTGGCGCGTGATCACGGCTTCGACTTCGACGAGGACAGCCTGTACCCGCCGAACGAGCCGCAGTTCACCGAGGACCAGTTGTCTGCACGCCTGGCCAAGGCGTTGCTGCGCGCGTAGCACATGTCGCCGGGAGGTGCGCGGTGACGGGCCCGGCACTACCGGCGATCGCTGTGCAGCAGCAGTCGGGATCCCGGATCACCGCGACACGTATTCCCGGCTGCCCCGCACTATCCCTGTTGCGCGGCTTTCTCGACGACGCCACCAGCGATTCACTCTATCGCCGCCTGCGGCAGGAACAGGCCTGGCCGGACAACCACTACGAGGTGTTCGGCCGGCGCTTCACCCTGCCGCGCCTCCAGACCTGGCACGCCGACGCGGGAATCGTCTACAGCTACAGCGACAACCTGCTGGTGACGCGTCCCTGGTCAGCGTTGCTCAGCGACCTGCGCCAGCGTGTGCAGGGACGCCTGGGCGCTGCGTTCAACGCGGTACTGGTCAACTACTATCGTGACGGCGACGATTACGTCGGCTGGCACAGCGACGACGAGCGCGAACTCGGCGCGCAACCACTCATCGCTTCCCTGTCGCTGGGTGCGCCGCGCGAGTTCCAGTTCCGGCGCAAGGGCGAGGGCGCCGCGGCCGGTTCGGTGCTACTTGAATCCGGCAGCCTGCTGGTCATGGAGCCGGCGTTCCAGCACGACTGGCAGCACTGCGTACCGCGCGTCGCCGCCGGCGAAGGCCGCATCAACCTTACCTTCCGCCTGGTGCTGCCACCGCTAGTGCAGGGCTGAGTCTCGCGCCCGGCAAACCGTCTTCCCGCCGATCCACCCTCAGTGTTTTTCCAGCCCGCGGAAGATACTGCAGCGCTCGAACACTTCCAGCGACGGCTCGACGTTCTTGTGGTGACAGTACTTGGCCACCAGCTTGGTCAGGCCCTTGATGTCGCGTCCGCTGGCCTGGGGGAACAGGTCGGCCAGCAGGGCCAGTAGCTCGTCGCTGGTGGCGAGGTTGAACTGCTCGGTCATCACCTGCCAGATGCGCAGGCGGTCCGCGCGGTCCGGCGGCGAGTAGCGAATCACCGCGATACAGCGCGAGACGATGGCTTCGTCGATGTCGTCGGTACGGTTGGTGGTCAGGAACAGCAGACCGTTGAAGTACTCCAGTACCCGCAGGAATACGCCGACCACCGCGTTGGCGGCGAGGTTGTCGTCGCGGCGCTTGATGTACACGTCCGCCTCGTCGATCAGCATCACCGCGCCCCAGCGCTGGGCGCGGGTCAGGGTCTCTTTCAGCGCCTTTTCCATCTCGGCGACGTTGAGCCCGAGCTGGCCGGAGTGCACGCGGTACAGGGGGCGCTGGATGATCTCCGCATACACTTCGGCGGTGAGCGTCTTGCCGACACCGGCGGGACCGCAGCACAGTACCGTGGTGCCGCCCGACTTGCCCTCGACGATATCGTCCATGAGCATGTCCATTTCAGCGGTGAGGATGTCGATCAGGTCGGTCTGCTCGGCGGGCAGGATCAGCTTCTGTTTCAGCGCCGGCTGGTAGTCGTAGGGCGCCATATCGTCCACGTGCACCCACAGGTGGTGGTGCAACTCCAGGTGGAACATGAGGATGTAGCCGTGCACCGGCAGGCGGGTGAACAGGCCGTCGGGGATGTCGTCGGAGAGTTTCTCCGCGGCGCGCTCCACCGCGTCGTCGTAGTTGGTGCTGCGGCCGGCCTTGCGCAGGTACTTGGCGAGGATATTCCCTGTGGCGTCCAGCGACAGCGCGCGTTCGCTCAGGATCTCCTCGTCGTTGACCAGGCGGGCCAGCGCGCCGCTGGAGGAGAGGATGACGCGGCTCTTGCGCGACCAGTCCGTATTGCGATGGGATGCGGTGGGGTCATCGGCGTAGATGCCGGTGCCGCGGCCGGCGAATTGCCGCCCGTAGTCCGCGCGCCACTGGAAAAAGCGTTCCGTCGAGCGCTCGTAGCCGTCCATCAGTTCGGCGGTTTCCTTGAAGTAGCCGCGGTCCGCAAACAGCTGCGCGACGGTCTTGCCGGCGATGTCCCGCTCGCGAATGGTCAGCGTCTGGCTGGTGATCTTGCCCATGGCGTTGGCCTGCAGTTCGATCAGTACGCGGCCGGTTTCCTCCTCGCCGGCCGGCGTGTAGTCGATGCGCGCCACCAGGTAGGCGATGGGCTTGCCCGTGGTGTTGGCCTGGAACAGCCAGCCGCAGATGGCGTCCTGCAGCAGGTACTCGGTGATGCCGGCGACCAGGTGCTCGAGTTCACCTTCCTGGAATACACGCAGTTCGGCGCGCAGGGCCGACTGCAAGGTGGCGATCTGTGCCGCCCGGCCGCGCATGCCGGTGCCGGCCTGGCGGTAGAGTTCCGCCAGGAAGCCGAGCTGCGGGTCGGACAGCTGGTGGCTGGGAATCTCGGCGCGGTTGCCGAACTTCAGTTGTTCGGTGTAGGGCGCGATCTCCGGGTAGCGTTCGGCCATGGCTTCGACGAAATTGCGCTCGACCAGCAGTTTCATTGCGCTTTGCTCCTGTGCGGGTGATAGCGGGTCACCACGGGAGTGGAGCAAGATTCAGGCCGCGACGTTCCGGGCCAGGCGCTTTTCAGGAAAATCCCGCAAAAACAGGTGGATAGATATGTCTGTGGCGAAAGCCTGCAGCAGCCGGCTTGTCGGCTTGGTGACAAGCCCGGCGGGAACCGGCAGGGACGCGACAATGCAGGTAGCGCCCGGGGTCCTGGCAAGCGAACGCGCCTGCGTCTTTATTAGCCGGTTGCCTGAGCGGCGCGAGGGCAGGTCGCTCGCGCACTACAGGTCGCGCGACCGCGCTAGAAAAAGCGCAGTTTCAACATCAACCGGTACAGCCAGTTGAAGGTCCGGCCGTAGGGGGGATAGAGCAGCGGCAGGGCGGTGGCCCGCGCCTGCCTGAAGATCGGGCGCAACTTGCTGAATTCCGCAAACCCCTCGTAGCCGTGGTAGTGGCCCATGCCGCTGGCACCGATACCGCCGAAGGGCATGTCGTGCTGGGCCACGTGGAAGGAGCAGTCGTTGATGCTCACGCCGCCGGACAGCGTGTGCTTGATAACGTGGTCCTGCAGCGCCTTGTCCGAGGTGAACAGGTACAGCCCCAGCGGCCGGTCGCGGCCGTTGATGTACGCCAGCACCTCATCGATATCGCGATAGGTGCGCACCGGCAGCAGCGGGCCGAAGATCTCTTCTTCCATGATTTTCATCTCATCGGTCACGCCCAGCACCAGGTGCGGCGGCAGCAGCCTGCGCTCGGGATCCGGCGCGTACTGCGGTGTGAGATTGATGACCTGTGCACCCCTGGCCGCGGCATCGTCCAGGGTGGCGGTGAGCCGGGTGTAGGAGCTGTCATCGATGATTGCGGTGAACTGGCCATTGCCCGGGTCCGGGTAGCGGCCCGCCACGATTTTTTTTGCGGCTGTGACGAAGTCCTCGAGCCTGTGTTCGGGCAGGCAGACATAGTCCGGGGCGACGCAGGTCTGCCCGGCATTCATGTACTTGGTGAACAGGATACGGCTTGCGGCCGTTTGCAGGTCGAAGTCCTCAGCGATGATGGTGGGCGACTTGCCGCCGAGTTCCAGTGTCACCGGCGTCAGGTGCTCGGCCGCGGACTTCATCACCGTGCGGCCGCTCTGTGCGGAGCCGGTAAAAATCAGGTGGTCGAAGGGCAGGGTGGTGAAGTCGGCACCCTTCACACCGGGGAGGATCGCCAGCGTGCTCTCATCGAATTCGCCGGCGACCAGTTCGTGCAGCAACTGGCACAGGTTGGCCGAGTTGGCCGCCATCTTCACCATGCAGCGGTTGCCCGCCGCCATGGCGCTGGCCAGCGGACCCATGACCAGGAACAGCGGGTAGTTCCACGGGGCGACCACGCCGACCACGCCCTTGGGCTGCGGCAACACCCGGTTGCTGGCCCCAGCGAACCAGACGGACACATGGCGCCGTCGCGGTTTCATCCAGCCTTTGAGGTGTTTGCGGCAGTAGCGCAGGCCGTCCACCGAGGTGAACAACTCGAGCAGCTTGCTCTCCTGCACGGCGCGGTTGCCGAAGTCCTCGGAAATGGCCGCAGTGATCCTGTCCTGGTTGTCGATCAGCAGGCGTTCGAGCTTGAGCAGGTTCTCGCGGCGTTGCTCGTAGCCCGGGTAGGGGTCTTGCAGGTAGGCCTTGCGCTGCAACTGCAGGATGCGCTGCGCTTCATTCGCGGGTTGTTCGGGGAATTGGAACGACTGTGCCGATTGGGCCATGGTCCAGGCTGCTCCCGGTTGCTGAGGGGGACGGCGTGTATGGTAGCAAGAAAAATGAAAAAGCCCCGGTGAATATCACCGGGGCTTTCATCGCAGCTCGTGCGGTCATTGAGCCTTCGCATACGCGCGTCGCGGCGCTACACCTGCTTCACCTTGATGATGTGATCGACGTAGACGTTGATTGGGCGCGTCTCGTCGTCGCCGCCACCAGTGACGTTGTGGGTGTGACTGCCGGCGCTCGAGGTGGTCGCAGTGAGCGGGCCGAATTTGGTCACGGAGTGGCCGGCGCAGGCGTTCTCGATGTAGGTGGAGACTGGCAGGTGCGGGGCGTTGTGGTCGTGCAGGCCCGTGGAAACCAGGGTGAATTCCCGGGTCACCGGCAACGCAGTAGCGAAGGACTGCAGCGAACCGACCGAGGACTGCGGGAAGCCGGTGTCCTGCCGGAAGCGCCGGTGCTCGTCCGGGTCGCGAGCCCCGCCCTCGGCATGGGTGGCGCCGTCGGCGACGCCGCGAATGAACAGGCCGCGCAGGTCCGGCAGGTCGAAGTTGCTGGAATCGCCGCCGTAGAGCGTACCGATCGCGGCGAACAACTCGGGAAAATCCGTCGCCGCAACCGTTCGCCCGCGGCAGGCCTGCCAGCCCTGTGCGGCGAGCGCGACGGCGTTGCTACCGGCATCGGCACCGTAGGCCACGATGCTGCCGATGGGTGTCGTCGAATCGTCGGCGGCCAGCGAGAAGCGGATGATCCAGTTCATGTAGACATTGCCGGGCCTGGATTCGGTGTCGCCACCGAGAATATTGTGCTCGTGAGCGCCGTCGGTGCTGGTGTTGTTCGAACCGCTTTTCCAGGCGGCGCCCTTGTTGCCGGTGATCGCTGCGGCGCAATCGTATTCCTCGTCCGGTAGTCCCGGTACCAGGTGGTCGTGGTCACCCTGCGAGTCAGTGGTGAAAGCGATCGACGGGCCGGCTGTCGCGCTGTCCTGGACTGAGCCGACGTTGTCGCCGGAAGCGCCGCCGGAAGCGGCGGCCTGGCGTTTCGCCGCGTCCGGGTCGCGTTGCGCGAGGCCGTCGAGCGTGCGCACGAACTGGCCGCGCAGGTCGGGCAGCAGGAAGTCCGGATTGCCATTGCCGCCGTTGCTGGTGCCGATCACATTGAACAGTGCGATGTACTGGGTATCGGTGCGGTCGAGTTCGCGCCCGTCACAGGGCAGGTAGCCAGCGGCGGCGAGGGCGGTTTCGTCGATGTCGCCGGCGAAGGGCAGGATGGTGCCTACAGGTACGTTCAAAGCCATGGTGGAGTCTCCCGCTTACGACAGCGTCTTGAATTTGATGAGGAAGTACTGGGCCATGTTGGCCGGCCGTGTCTCGCTGTCGCCGCCACCGGTGATGGTGTGCGAGTGCAGCCCGGCCTGCTTGGTCTTGACCGAACTGCTGGAGTTCCACTTGGCACCGACGCGGCCCACGCTGCCGGCGTAGGCCTTGTGGTTGCTGTCGGGCAGGTGATCCGCGGAATGGGCGTGATCCCCGGCGCTGTCCGAGTCATAGTCGGCGTTCGGTTTGGCCGTGGCGTAGGCCTGCACCGATCCCACCGCGTTGCCGCTGTTGCCGCCTGCTGCGGGTGCGGTGCGCGAATCGGTATCCGGGTCCACCGGCCGCCCGAGTTTGCGCGCATCGCCGTTGACCCCGCGCACGAACATGCCGCGCAGGTCAGGGACGTTGAACAAAGCGCCGGAGCCGCCGTGTGCATAGCCGATGGCGGCGAACAGTTCGGCGAAGTCGGTGGTCGAGTACTGGCTGCCGTCGCAGATCAGCCAGCCCTGTGTATCCAGGGTGATAGTAGTGCTGGACGTGATCGGTCCGGCGTAGTTGATAATGCTGCCAACGGGCATGTTGTCTGCCATTTACTGCTCCTTGTTGTTATTGGCCGGCCCCTGGCCGGGGCCGGGTGGGGTGTTGCTGGAGCAAGTATAGGTAGGGCAGGTGACCCCGTTTGGAAATGTGGAGATTTTTAAGTGTGGGGAATGCGCGGACTTGGCCGCGCCGAAATTTTCAGTAGCGCCCCAGGTCTTGCGCCACGGTGACCTTGCCGCTGTAGTGCCGTTTTACGCCCTCCGTGTAGGCATCGTCCGGGTCTTCCTCCCGGCCGGGCATGATGTGGGTGAGTACAACTTCGCCGACACCTGCGGCGGCCGCCAGCTTGCCGACTTCCTCCGGGGTGGTGTGGTACTGCTCGGATTTCTCCAGCATCTTGTTCAGCAAAAAATCAGGCAGGGCGGACATGAAGCCCTTGGCGCGGATGTTCTCGGCCATCAGCCCGCTGTTGAATACCTCGTGTACCAGCAGGTCCGCGCCTTTGGCAAACTCGACCAGTTGCGGGCAGGGCCCTGTGTCGCCGCTGAATACAATGGTGCGATCTGCGGCCTCGAAGCGAAAGGCGTAGCTGCGCTCAATACCCGTCTCGGTTTGCAGTGGCTTGTCGTGATGGTAGTGGCAGTTCTCGATGGCATAGACCTTCACATTGGCGTCCTTGAAGATCCTGACCGGCTTGCTCGCTTCGCCGATGTTGTGCACATTCACGTCGCCCTCGAAGCTGCCCATGCGCGGCAGTGGCGAATCTTCCGTGCGGATGTCGGCGTTCACCTTGTAGGATTGCAGGAAGCCGTCGACAACCTGCTGCGTGCCCGCCGGTCCGAAGATCGCATAGTCGTCGCGATTGTTCAGCGACCAGCTCAGGCCCATCAGGGTGCCGAGGTCCGCGTTGTGGTCGTCGTGGTTGTGGGAGATGAACACCTTCTTCACGTCCACCAGTTCGATGCCGGCGGACTGCAGTTGGCGGGCGACTCCGTTCCCGGCATCGATCAGGTAGGTTTCCCCGCCGACCTGCAGTGCGTGGGCGGGTTGTGCGCGATAGGCGTTGGGCTGCGGGCCGCCCTGGGTGCCGAGGGCGATAAACACGGCGGAGTCGGCATCTGCTGCCGAAGTTGTCGAGGTGATGGCGGCGAGGAGGATTGCTCCCACCAGGTGTCGCGGCTTTGAATTGAGATTGAACGCGAGCTTCATTGGCTGCCTGTTCCTGTTATATGGTTGGGGCATGGTTTCGGTATTTTTCTTCGGGGGATGATTCTACAGACGCTCCCATTCCGCACCAAATTCATCGACATATGCGCGCAACTTCGGGAAGAGCTTTTCCAGATCCGCTGCACTTTTTAGCGTTGGACTGGTTGCACCAATTTCATCTTTGATCTGTCCGGCTTTTTTTGGATTTATTTCAATGTTGTAGTCGCCAGTTGTGTACAAGTAATACGAGATAAGCACACAGGTCGCAAAGTCTTTCCGGCGCGCCGTTGAGAGATACTCCTCAGCCAGTTCAAGGTTTTGAGCGACTACTCGCCCTGTCAGGTTGAGCAGTCCCAGATAGCAATTGGCTTTGCCCAATACGTCGCCTTTCTCGACGGCCAGATTTAGCCAGGAAGTCGCTTCGATATATTGGTTCGGGTCTTTTATTTCATGGAATACCACGCCCGCCGCATCAGCGTAGTTCCAGGGCCGTTGCTTCGCCCTCGAAAGAAAAATCTCCTTGGCTTTTTCCAGATCAACTTTCCTGTGCAAACCGTACATGTAGCAAAGTGGCAATGCGTCCATGTTGTCATGCTTCTCGGCTTCCACATCCGATGTGTATGTAGAACACAGGTTTTTTGAATATTCATCCAGGGACTCAAGCCCGGTGATGCTTTCGCTGGCGTAGCCGGGTGCGGATAGAAGTAACGCTGGAAGGAGCGAATACAGTGTTTTCGACATGTTTGATGACACAATTTGTTGGCAAAATCAGGATTGAAGTTCGCCATATTGAGATTGTACAGATCAATCGTCCTAGCCAGGGTGACTTGGCTGCTTCCTTTTTGAAGTTCACTTGATCTTATTGTCGTGCTCAAGGCAACCCGCGCCGTAGAACAATTTCGTGGTCACTGGCAGTTTATCTGGCGTGAGCAGTGTCGCTGAAGGTGCTATAGATTTTTTGAAGGGCAAATAAAAAGGGGCTGCATCGCTGCAGCCCCTTGGTACTCTTGATGTCAGACCTACTGTTGATGTCAGACCTACTGTTGATGTCAGACCTGATGCCAGGCCGATATCACTTCATGTATGGCTCCGCCTGCTGGGCTCGAACCAGCGACCCAATGATTAACAGTCATTTGCTCTACCAACTGAGCTAAGGCGGAATGGCATTAACCAGAGGCCGCGTATAATAATGATCGAAGTGGGTGGGGTCAACAGCTATTTGGCCGCGAAACACGGGAAATCGACAATTCCCCCTCGAGGCTGCATTTGTTACCTAACTATATGATAATGAAGGGCTAATTTTTAACCACCGCAGAGGTATCGCCGCCGTGACGCGCCCTTTCAAGGTCGAATCCAGCTACCAGCCCGCCGGCGACCAGCCGCAGGCGATCCGCGAGCTGGTGGAGGGCCTGCAGGCCGGCCTGGCCTCGCAGATCCTGCTCGGGGTGACCGGTTCCGGCAAGACCTTCACCATGGCCCACGTAGTGCAGGAACTGCAACGGCCCACCCTGGTGATGGCCCACAACAAGACCCTGGCCGCCCAGCTGTACGGCGAGTTTCGCGATTTCTTCCCCAACAACGCGGTGGAGTACTTCGTCTCCTACTACGACTACTACCAGCCTGAGGCCTACGTGCCTTCCTCGGACACCTATATAGAGAAGGACTCCTCGGTCAACGAGCACATCGAGCAGATGCGCCTTTCCGCCACCAAGGCGCTGATGGAGCGCGAAGACTGCCTGGTGGTCGCCACCGTATCGGCCATCTACGGCCTGGGCGACCCGAAGTCCTACTTCCGCATGGTGCTGCATTTGTCGCGCGGCGAGATGATCGACCAGCGCGGCATCCTGCGCCAGCTCGCCGAATTGCAGTACACCCGCAACGACGTGAACTTCACCCGCGGCACCTACCGCGTGCGCGGCGACGTGATCGACATCTTCCCCGCGGACTCGGAGCGCGAGGCGGTGCGCGTTTCGCTGTTCGACGAGGAGATCGAGGACATCCTGATCTTCGACCCGCTCACCGGTGCGATCGAGCGCAAGGTGCCGCGGGTGACCATCTTCCCCAAGAGCCACTACGTCACCACCCGCGACGTGATGCTCGACGCGGTGGAGCAGATCGAGATCGAGCTGGACCAGCGCCTCAAGCAACTCAACGAGGCGGGCAAGCTGGTGGAGGCCCAGCGCCTGCAGCAGCGCACCCGCTACGACCTGGAGATGATCCGCGAGCTCGGCTACTGCCAGGGTGTGGAGAACTACTCGCGGTATCTCTCCGGCCGCGCGGCGGGGGAGCCGCCGCCGACCCTGTTCGAATACCTGCCGGAAAACTCGCTGGTGATCATCGACGAATCCCACGTGACGATTCCGCAGATCGGCGCCATGTTCAAGGGCGACCGTTCGCGCAAGGAAACCCTGGTGGAGTACGGTTTCCGCCTGCCCTCGGCGCTGGACAACCGGCCGCTGCGTTTTGAGGAGTGGGAGCGGCTGTGTCCGCAGTCGCTGTACGTGTCCGCCACCCCCGGCCCCTACGAACTGGAGCACGCCGGGCGCACCGTGGAGCAGGTGGTGCGCCCCACCGGCCTGGTGGACCCGCAACTGGAAATCCGCCCGGCCACCACCCAGGTGGACGACCTGCTCGGGCAGATCAACACCACCGTGGCGCGCGGCGAGCGCGTGCTGGTCACCACCCTGACCAAGCGCATGGCGGAGGACCTCACCGAGTACCTGGACGACAACGGCATCCGCGTGCGCTACCTGCACTCGGACATCGACACAGTGGAGCGGGTGGAGATCATCCGCGACCTGCGCCTGGGCAAGTTCGACGTGCTGGTGGGCATCAACCTGCTGCGCGAGGGCCTGGACATGCCCGAGGTGTCGCTGGTGGCGATCCTCGACGCGGACAAGGAGGGCTTCCTGCGCTCGGAGCGTTCGCTGATCCAGACCATCGGCCGCGCCGCGCGCAACCTCAACGGCCGCGCCATCCTCTACGCGGACAACATCACCGGCTCCATGCAGCGCGCCATGGCGGAGACCGAGCGCCGCCGCGAGAAGCAGCTGGCCTACAACGCCGAGCACGGCATCACCCCGCGCGGCGTGGAAAAGGCGATCGCGGACATCATGGAGGGCGCGCGGCGGGCGCCTGCAAAAGGCAAGGGCAAAGGTCGCAAGGTGGCGGAGCAGCGCGTTGCCTTCGCCGCGGATATCGCCGACCTCACCCCGGAGGCGCTGGCGCGCAAGCTCAAGCAGATGGAAGCGCAGATGCAGGAGCATGCCAAGAACCTCGAGTTCGAGGAGGCCGCGGCCCTGCGCGACCAGCTGGCGGAGCTCAAGCAGCAGGCCTTCGTCAACTGAGCCTGCGCGGGACGCAATCTGCACTATAGTTACCGGCGCAGGTTCCCTCGTTCAACGCAGGAGAGCGCAGGCATGAAACCATCAGTCACTATCCTGGCAGGCGCCGGGTTGTTCCTCCTGGCCAGCGTCACGCGGGCCGACCTCAAGCCGGACATCCTGGAATGCGACGCGGAGAAAGCCGCGCGCAATGCCGCCATGGAAGCCACCGTCGGTGTGCACGGGCGCTGCGACCCGAAGCGCCTCGCCGACAAGAAAAAAGAGGCGGGTAAGGATCATTTGGACGACGCCCGCGACAAGGCCGGTGACAAGCTGGACAACGCCAAAGACGATCTGGACGACAAGGCCCATTCGCTGAAGCGCGACTGAGCCCTCCCGGGGGACAGGCCGGGGCGGCTTTTGCTGGCAATCTCGCCGCTATCGCCTATGCTGTAGCGGGTACTAATTTTCCTCCCCCGCAAGAGGCCTACTCGATGCCAATACTAAAACGTCTAATCACCGCAGCTGCGCTGGCCATTATCGCCGCCGGCGCGCAGGCCGCCGACAAACCCAACATCCTCGTGGTGTGGGGCGACGATGTCGGCCAGTCCAATATCAGCGCCTACACCATGGGCATGATGGGCTACCGCACCCCGAACATCGACCGCATCGCCAACGAGGGCATGATCTTCACCGACTACTACGGTGAGCAGAGCTGCACCGCCGGCCGCTCTTCCTTCATCATGGGCCAATCGGTGTTCCGTACCGGCCTGTCCAAGGTCGGCCTGCCCGGCGCCGACCTCGGCATGCGCGAGGAGGACCCGACCATCGCCGGCCTGCTCAAGAACCAGGGTTACGTCACCGGCCAGTTCGGCAAGAACCACCTCGGCGACAAGGACGAGCACCTGCCCACCAACCACGGCTTCGACGAGTTCTACGGCAACCTCTACCACCTGAACGCAGAGGAAGAGCCGGAGAACGAGGACTACCCGAAAGATCCTGAATTCCGCAAGAAATTCGGCCCGCGCGGGGTGATCAGTTCCACCGCGGACGGCAAGATCACCGATACCGGCCCGCTGACCAAGAAGCGCATGGAGACCGTGGATGACGACACCGCGGCCCGCGCGCTGGACTTCATCGACCGCGCAGTGAAAGCCGACAAGCCCTTCTTCGTCTGGTGGAGCGGTACGCGTATGCACTTCCGCACCCACGTCAGCGAGGCCAAGATGGCCCAGTGCAAGGCCCAGTACCCGCGCGCGGACGAATACACCTGCGGCATGCTGGAGCACGACGCCCACATCGGCCTGTTCCTGAAGAAGCTGGATGACCTGGGCATCGCCGACAACACCATCGTGTTCTACTCCACCGACAACGGCCCGCACTACAACACCTGGCCGGACGCGGCGTCTACGCCGTTCCGCGGCGAGAAGAACACTAACTGGGAAGGCGGCTGGCGCGTGCCGGCCATGGTGCGCTGGCCCGGCAAGATCGAGTCGGGTTCCGTGTCCAACGAGATCATGCACCACATGGACTGGCTGCCCACCTTCCTCGCCGCCGCAGGCGAGCCCAACGTGAAAGAGGAACTCCTGGATGGCTACCGTGCCATCGGCCGCAAGTACAAGGTGCACCTGGACGGCTACAACTTCCTGCCGCTGCTCACCGGGCAGACCAGCGAGGGGCCGCGCCACGAAATCTTTTATTTCTCTGACGACGGCGACCTGACGGCCCTGCGCTACAACGACTGGAAGGCGATCTTCATGGAGCAGAAGGCCACCGGTACCCTGCGCGTGTGGATGGAGCCTTTTGTCCCGCTACGCGTGCCGCTGATCTTCAACCTGCGCCGCGACCCCTACGAGCGCGCCGAGATCACGTCCAACACCTACTATGACTGGGTGATCGACCGCGCCTACCTGCTGGTGCCGGCACAGGCCTACGTGGCCAGCTTCCTGGAGACCTTCAAGAAGTACCCGCCGCGGCAGAAAGCGGCGAGCTTCAGCCTGGACCAGGTGATGGAGCAATTGTCCACACCGCCCGGCGCACCCTGATAACACAGTGCTGAGACGAGCCCGCGCACCCACAAGTGCGCGGGTTTTTTTTTGGTGGGTAACGCCGAGAGAGGGGTCAGAGTCACGACTCTGACCCCGGAGACTCCAGCCGCGGCAACAGCAGCCGAACGATAACCCCGCTGCCATCGGTGCGATTCAGTGCCTGCGCTTCCCCGCCCAGGTACTCGACAATCAGCTTCACGATGTACAACCCCAGGCCCAGGTGAACCTGCTCCTGCGGCTGCTCCCCGCGCACCGACACCATCGCCTCGAACACCCGTCCGCGCAGTGCCTCGGGCAGCACTGGCCCCTGGTTCTCCACCGCCAGCGCCCAGTAGCGCCCCATCGGCCGCAGGGAAAAGGCGATAACACTGCCTTCGGGCGAGAAGGTCACGGCGTTTTCAACCAGTTTGTCCAGCGCCTGTACCACCAGGTCTGCGCAGGCCTGGACCAGCGCCGGTTGTTCCGCCTCCAGGGTGAACTGGCGGGAAGGGCAGATGTCGCGGTAGGTCTGCAGCATCTGTTCCAGCAACTCGCGCAGGTCCAGTGGCGCCAGCGCGCTGCCGCGCACGCTGTCTTCCACGCGGCTGGCCTCGGTCATCGCGGCGAGAATCCGCGTCAGCCGCTGCAGGCCCTCGCGGCTGCGCTGCACGTAGACCAGCCGTTCGCCGACATCCTCCGCCTGTTCCAGGTTGTCGAGGGAGGACTGGATCACCGCCACCGGCGTGCGCAATTCATGGGAGAGCTTGCGCGAGAGCGTGCGCAGGTATTCGTTGTAGGTGTCGAGTTCCGCGAGCAGGCCGGCGTAGCTGCGCGACAGCTCGCCGATCTCGTCGCGCGCGTCGCTGCGCGGAAACTCCGCCAGGTTGATGCGCCCGCGTTCGCTGACCTGTCGCGCGGCGCGGCCCAGCCGGCCGATGCGCCAGGACAGCACGCTGGCGTAACCGAGCAGGCCCAGCGCGGCGATGGCGATGGCCAGCAGGCTGTAGCCGAGCAGGCGGCTGAAGGCGCGGTCGGTCAGTGACAGGTACTGCTCCAATCCCTGGCGCACGACGATGGCGCCTACCGCGCGCCCCTCGACCATTACCGGCGCCGCCGCGGCTAGCACGGTGTGCCGGCCGCCGTCGGTGCGGTACCAGCGGCTGCCGGGCTGTCCGTGCAGGGCCTGTACCAGTTCCGCTGCCTCCAGCCGACCGTGGGCCGATGTCGCTGGCAGGGGCGGATAGTCCTCGCTGTCGAGAATGCGGCGATAGATCCACTGCAACAGCCAGAACGTGTGCTGCTCCCGGGTGGTGACGTTATCAGGGGCGTTGGCTGCGGCGAGTTCCCATTGCCAGGCGTCGTAGGCAAGCAGGGTCTGCCCGGGACCGGCGAAGGCGCGCAGGGCGGCGTCCAGCCCCGGCGGGGGATACAGCAGCCAGGGCGGTGCGCTGGTGTCCAGCGGGTCGATATTGCCCGCGGTGCGGCGCTCACCGTTGCCGACATCGATCACCTCGATGCCCAGACGTCCGCCGGTCATGGCCAGCGGCAGCGCCAGTTCCAGGGTGTAGCCGGATTCGGTGTCCTGCCAGTAACCGGCGATGCGGCTGGCGGCGGCGAAGCGCTGGTGGGCGCCGGCGTGGCGCCCGCGCACATTGCCCGGCGCCGCGGTGGCAATCACGTATTCCTGGCGGCGCCCGTTTTCCCAGGTGCGCAGCAGCACGCGGTCGCCGTTGGCCTCGGGCGAAAGCCCCGGATTGTTATAGACGACCTGGGCGTCGTCTATGGCCAGCAGCAGGTAGAGCTGGCCGTTGCGGGTCATGGCCTGGTAGCGCAGGCGGGTGGGCGGCGTGCCGCTGGCGCTGCTGAAACTACCGCTCCAGCCTTCCGGCCAGCCGTCGGCGTAGCCGTCGACCTGTACCGGGCCCTCGGCTGGCCGTACGTAGAGAGACGTTTCCGGGCTCGCCGGTTCGCGCGTGCGTTGCGGCCAGGGGTAGAGCAGCTCAGGACGCTCACCAAAGCTGGCTGCAACCGCCCGCGCCGTAGCCTCCAGCGCCTGCGCCTGGCCCTTGCGCAGGGTGTGCTCGATCTCCTGCACGAAGCGCACGCCGGCCCAGGGAATGGCCAGCAGCAACAGGCTGACCAGCAGCAGTTGTCGCCGCAGGCTCAAGGGCGAGGTCTCACGTCGCCTGCCCCGTGTCCTGCTCCAGCCAGCGGTAGCCCATGCCGTAGGCGGTCTCGATGGCCTCGAAGCGCTCGTCCACGGCGAGGAACTTGCGGCGGATGCGCTTGATGTGGGAGGTGATGCTGCTGTCGTCGAGCACCACGTTGGCGGCATCCATCAACTGCTGGCGGCTGCGCACGTGGCCGGGGTGGCGGGCCAGGGCGTGGACCATCCAGAACTCGGTCACCGTCAGAGCTACGGCCTGCCCGCTCCAACTCGCGGTCATGCGCTCGGTATTCAGCGCCAGCGCGCCGCGGCTGAACTGGTGCTCGCCGGACTCCGGCGCACGCAGGGCGCGCACCCGGCGCAGCAGGGCGTTGATGCGCGCCAGCATGTGCGCCTGGCTGATGTCCTTGGTCAGGTAGTCGTCGGCGCCCAGGCGCAAGCCGGAGATGATGTCGAGCTCGGAGTCGCGCGCGGTGAGGAAGACGATAGGCAGTTCCGGGGCGCGGCTGCGCAGTTCCCGGCACAGCTCGAAGCCGCCCTCGGCGTCCTCGCCCAGGCCGACATCGATGATCGCGAGATCCGGCAGCTGTTCGCGCAGCGCCGTCGCGGCACTGTCGCGCGCGGCGAAGAGGGAAACGCGAAACCCCTGGCGTTGCAGGGCGTCGCGGTAGTTCTCGGCGAGCGCAGGCTCATCCTCGACGATGGCAATGTGTTGCGGCATTGGGCTGTCTGCGCCGACCGGGTGCGCCCATGGTTCCAGAAACCCCCGGCCGGCTCAAGCGGCTGCCACAATTCGCCACAATTGATCAGCGCTTTGCCCGAATCGTGACGCGGCGATGCCCGATTGTGGCGCTGTAATGCTCCCGACCACAGCCTGGGAGCCAGATCATGTCTTTTGTTTTTCGTACTGCCGGCGCGCGCCGGCCGCGCACCGGGTTAGTCGCCCGGCTTTTCATCGTGTTGTTCTGTTGCGCGTCGGCGGGCTTTGCCGCCGCGCAGGCCGAGGTCGAGGAGGGCGGCGGCGCCATGCGCTGGCGCGATCCCTCCAGCGGCACCTACGCCCCGGCACTCACCCAGTCCTCGCGGGTCGAGCTGGGTATCGCCGGCATGCTCGCCCGGGTGCGCCTGGAGCAGACCTTCCACAACCAGACCGACCAGTGGCAGGAGGGCGTCTACAGCTTCCCGCTGCCGCCGGATGCGGCGGTGCGGCACCTGGAGATGCGCGCCGGTGAACGGGTAATCATCGGCGAGGTGCGCGAGCGCGAGGAGGCGGCGAACGTCTACCGTGAAGCGCGCGCCGCCGGCAAGAAGGCCGCGCTGGTGGAACAGCAGCGGCCCAACCTGTTCACCACGCGCATCGCCAACGTCGCGCCGGGCGAGCAGGTCAGCGTGCGGCTCGAGTACGTGCAACAGGCGCAGTACGCGGGGGGCGAGTTTTCCCTGCGCGTGCCGACGACGCTGACCCCGCGCTACATTCCCGGCGTGCCGTTGGCCGAGATTGCGGCGGAGGAAGAGCTGGCCGAGACAGTACCACTGTCCGTGGATGAGTACTTCGGCTGGGCACGCGCGACCACTGAAGTGCCCGACGCCGCGGCGATCACCCCCCTGCAGTACCGGCAGCCGGGCTCGGACAGCGCCCCCCTCAACCCGGTCAGCTTCGACGTAGACCTCGACGCCGGCATGCCCCTGGCCCGGGTGGAAGCGCTGTACCACCGCATGAACCTGTCACGCGATGGCGAGCGCTACCACCTGGTGCTGGCCGATGGTGTGGCCGAGATGGACCGCGACTTCGAACTGCGCTGGCGCCCGGTCACCGGCGCGACACCGCGCGCGGCCCTGTTCACCGAGGCGGTGGACGGCGAGTACTACGGCCTGCTCATGGTACTGCCGCCGGCACTGGCGGCGGATCAGCAGGTGTTGCCGCGGGAGATGATCTTCGTGGTCGACACCTCCGGCTCTATGGGCGGCGAGCCCATCCGCCAGGCCCAGGCCAGCCTGCAATATGGCCTGGCCCAGCTGCGCCCGGGCGACAGCTTCAACATCATCGCCTTCGAGTCTACCACCCGCGCGCTGTTCAACCGCGCCCAACCGGTGAGCGAAACCTCGACCGCGCGTGCCCGGGCCTTCGTGCAGCGCCTGCAGGCGGGCGGCGGTACCGAGATGTTGCCCGCCCTGCAGCGCGCGCTGTCCCCACAGGGCGTCGCGCGGGCAGAGCCGGAGGAGCGCGGGCAGCGGCTGCGCCAGGTGGTGTTCATCACCGACGGCGCAGTGGGCAACGAGCAGGCATTGTTCGCCGCTATCCAGCGCGAGCTTGGCGACAGCCGCCTGTTTACGGTCGGTATCGGCTCCGCGCCTAACCAATGGTTCATGCAGCGCGCGGCGGATGCCGGTCGCGGGTTCAGCGTGCAGGTGGGGCGTATCGAGGAGGTTGGCGAACGCATGGCATCGCTGTTCGAGCGTATCAGCGCACCGCTGGCCCGCGAGTTGCGCGTGCAGTGGCCGGTGGCGGTAGAGGCCTGGCCGGCACGTGTGCCGGACCTGTACCGCGGTGAGCCGCTGGTGCAGGCGGTGCATTTCGGAAGCACGCCGCCGGCGGGTGAGATCGAGGTGCACGGCAGGCTTGCGGGCCAGGCCTGGCGACAGTCAGTTTCAGTACCGGCCCTGCCCGGGGCGCAGCCGCACAGTGGTGTCGCCAGTGTCTGGGCGCGGCGCAAGATCGCCAACCTGATGGCGCAGCCGGGCGATACGACCTCGGCGCAGGAGACCCGCGCGGCGGTGCTCGAAGTGGCGCTGGCGCACCAGTTGCTGAGTCCCTACACGAGTTTCGTTGCAGTGGAGCAGCAGCTGTCGCGCGACCCGCAGGTGCCATTGCGCGCCGGCGCCGTGCCCAACACCCGGCCGCAGGGCCAGTCCGCCCAGCCGTACGCCTACCCGAACACCGCGACCTCCGCCCGCGCGAAGGTCCTCCTGGCCAGTCTGTTGTTACTGCTCGGCCTGCTGGTCCACGTCATGCGTCAACCGGAGCCGCTGCCCCATGCGGCTGCCTGAGCGCGCCCGGCGCTGGCTGGTCTCCGGCCTGGTGGTGCTCGCCGCGCAGCAGCTGGCCGCGGCGAGCTGGATTCACGTAAAAGCGGCGCTGGCCCAGGTGTTGGTGCGCCATGCCTGGAGTGCCGCGCTGGCGGACGGGCAGCGGCACAAGCCCTGGCCCTGGGCGGATACCTGGCCGGTGGCGCGCCTGCGGGTGCCGCAGTTGGGCATCGACCAGATCGTGCTCGCCGGGGCCAGCGGCAATGCGCTCGCGTTCGGCCCGGGCCTGGACGAGGGTGGCGCGGTGCCGGGCAGTGCCGGTACCGCGGTGATTGGTGGCCACCGCGATACCCACTTCGCCTTCCTGCGCGAGTTGCGCGCCGGCGGTCCGGTACTGCTGCAAACGCCTGATGGGCGCTGGCGCTACTATCGGGTGGCCGAAGCCGCGGTCGTGGATTCCCGGAGCGTCACCGCGGCGCCGCGTCGCGAGGGAGCGCCGGTACTGGAGCTGGTCACCTGTTATCCCTTTGAGGCGTGGCTGCCGGGCGGGCCGCTGCGTTACGTGGTTACCGCGATGCCGCAGCCGGCGCCGCAGCGTGTACATTTATAGCTTGCGATAGTGGGGTGGGGTAGCGGCCGGGATCAGGCGGCGCGCAGCAGCCGGGCGGGGGCTTTCTCCACCCGCGGCATGTCCTGCGAGTCCCGGCTCAACAGGGCCAGCGACTGGCAGGGGCCGATATTGATAAAGCGCTCGACACCGTGCTCGCGCTGCAACTGCGTCATGGCCTGGGTCCAGCGCACCGGCCGCGTGTAGCAGTGGCGCATATCGGCGAGCAGGTCCTCGCAGGTATTCAGGAAGCGCAGTTGTACCGCGGAATAGACCGGACGGTCCGGGTCGCGGCCCGAACTCGCCCACTGGTCCAGGGCGAGGTCGTTCAGGGTGGGTTCGATCAGCGGGGAATGTACCGGGAACGGCACATGCGGACCCTCGCAGGCCCAGCCGCGGCGGCGACAGGCGTCTTCCACCACGCGCAGCGCCAGTTCGGTGCCGCTGATAATGGCGT
The DNA here is from genome assembly GCF_004745945.1 of Mangrovimicrobium sediminis. Lineage (GTDB taxonomy): Bacteria > Pseudomonadota > Gammaproteobacteria > Pseudomonadales > Halieaceae > Mangrovimicrobium > Mangrovimicrobium sediminis. Next base: position 305,816 of record NZ_SRLE01000007.1, read on the forward strand.
GGCGTCTCGACATCACCGAGATCGCCAGTCCCATCAATTCGCAATCGCGCTCGAAATCCCGGTCGATGACCCTGCCCGCGGGTGCGCGTACGCTGCAGGTCTGGCCCAGGTGGTGCGGAAAATTAACGGCGTTGTCGTCAAAGTGCCGGCACAGGCGCACTACCTCGGCGAAGGGCAGGGCGCCGGTACAGACATTGCGTGCGAGGTCGCCCAGCGAGCAGCCGACCATCACGTCCGGTTGCATCCCCGCGCTCATCAGGTGGTGGGCGATACCGCACTGGTAGGCACAGGTGATCGCCGCCACTGCGCCATAGGCACCCGCGTCGGCAAGGGTGGCGCAATCCTCCTGCCACTGTCCGGCGAAGCCGCCCTCGCGCAACTGCGCCAGGCGCGCCTGCACCGACGGCAGTTCGGCGTAGCGTTCGCGGTCGCGGCGCCGCAGCGCGCTGTGCAGGCCGGGGAAGAGAAAAGCGGTGCGCATCAGGGGTGGGCCGTGGTCGCCTTGCCGCAGGCGGAACTGCTGGGGGAGGGAGCCACCGCGCAGTAGCGCCCGGTGTTGCAACGCGGCATGTCGATTCTCCGTCGGCGTTTATAGTGTCTTATCGAGGTCCCAGCCTACCACCGCGGGATGCCGCGGGCAGAAAAACCTGCCGGTTTTACGCACTGCGTCACGGTTGTGCTAGAATGCGCGCCCTTTTCACGATCCGGACCCGGGAACGAGCCCCGGAGTTCGATGGAAGCTGACTCACGTGGCCTTTAGTAGGGGTCACCACTGACACAAGGAAAGCTCATGCCCGTCATTACCTTGCCCGACGGCAGCCAGCGCAGTTTCGACCAACCCGTCAGCGTGCACGAGGTTGCCGCGGATATCGGCCCGGGCCTGGCCAAGGCCGCCCTGGGCGGTGTGGTGGACGGCCGCGAGGTCGATACCAGCCACGTCATTGAGGCCGATGCAGCGCTGGCCATTATCACCGAGCGCGACGACGCCGGCCTGGAAATCATCCGCCACTCTACCGCCCACCTGCTGGCCCAGGCCACCCAGCAGTTGTTCCCCGGCGTGCAGGTGACCATCGGCCCGGTCATTGAAGACGGCTTTTATTACGATTTCGCCACCGGCCACAACTTCACTCCGGAGGACCTCGAGAAGATCGAGGAGCGCATGCGCGAGATCGCGCAGCAGGACCTGCCGGTGGAGCGCATCGTCTATTCGCGGGAGAAGGCCATCGAGCTGTTCCGCAACATGGGCGAGCACTACAAGGTACAGATCATCGAGGACCTGCCGGCGGGCGAGGAAATCTCCGTCTACCAGCAGGGCGAGTGGATGGACCTGTGCCGCGGCCCGCACGTGCCCAGCACCGGTAAATTGAAGGCGTTCAAGCTGACCAAGGTGGCCGGCGCCTACTGGCGCGGCGATGCGAAGAACGAGATGCTGCAGCGCGTCTACGGCACCGCCTGGGCCAACCCCAAGGAACTGAAGGCCTACCTGCACCGTATCGCCGAGGCCGAGAAGCGCGACCACCGCAAGATCGGCAAGCACCTGGACCTGTTCCATACCCAGGAAGAGGCCCCGGGCATGGTGTTCTGGCACCCGGCGGGCTGGAGCATCTGGCAGACCATCGAGCAGTACATGCGCGAGCGCCAGCGCGAGCACGGTTACGACGAGATCAAGACGCCGCAGTTGGTGGATCTCTCGCTGTGGGAGCGCTCCGGTCACGCCTCCAAGTTCGGCGACGACATGTTCGCGCTGAAGGCCGAGGACCGCGATTTCGCCATCAAGCCGATGAACTGTCCCTGTCACGTGCAGGTGTTCAACCAGGGCCTGAAGTCCTACCGCGACCTGCCGCTGCGCCTGGCGGAGTTCGGCTCCTGCCACCGCAACGAGCCCTCCGGCTCGCTGCACGGCATCATGCGCGTGCGCGGGTTTACCCAGGACGACGCGCACATCTTCTGCACCGAGGAGCAGATCCAGCCGGAGGTGTCGGCATTTATCGACTTCCTGCACGCGGTCTACGCGGATTTCGGTTTCGATGAGGTCATCTACCGGCTCTCCACCCGCCCCGAGCAGCGCGTCGGCTCCGACGCGGACTGGGACCGGGCGGAGAAGGCCCTGGCGGACGCCCTCGATGCCCAGGACCTGCCCTGGGAAGAGCTGCCCGGGGAGGGCGCCTTCTACGGGCCGAAGATCGAATTCTCGCTGAAAGACTGCATCGGGCGGGTGTGGCAACTGGGCACGATCCAGGTGGATTTCTCCATGCCGGGGCGCCTGGACGCCCAGTATGTGGCGGAGGACGGCTCGCGCCAGGTGCCGGTCATGCTGCACCGCGCGATCCTCGGATCCTTCGAGCGATTCATCGGGATTCTCATCGAGCATTACGAGGGAATCTTCCCCACCTGGCTGGCCCCGACCCAGGCCGTGGTGATGAATATTACGGACAAGCAGGCGGATTACGCCAAAAGTGTGGAAGATTCCTTAAAAAACAAGGGCTTTCGGGTCATTTCGGACTTGAGAAACGAAAAGATCGGCTTTAAAATCCGCGAGCACACTTTACAGAAGGTCCCCTACCTCCTGGTAGTGGGCGATAAAGAGGTGGAATCACAGACACTGGCCGTGCGCGCACGTCGCGGCGAGGACCTGGGCAGCATGGATCTCGAAGCCTTTACCCGGGTGCTCAGCGAGGACGTAGCGCGGCGCGGTCGTATTGCATTGAGTTAACGGAGAATCAGCATTAAGAAAGACACCAAGGGCGCGGCGAAGAAAGCGCTGACCAACGACCAGATCACGTCGGACCCCGTGCGTCTCATTGACGCCGAAGGCCAACAAGTGGGGATCGTGCCCCTTAGCGAGGCCAAGGCGGCGGCGGAAGCCGTCTCGCTGGATCTCGTACTGATTGCTGATTCAGATCCCGCAGTCTGCAAGATCATGGACTACGGGAAACACATCTTTGAGGCGAAGAAGCAGAAGGCTGCTCAGAAGAAGAAGCAGAAGCGGACTCAAGTCAAGGAGATGAAGTTTCGTCCAGGGACGGAAGAGGGAGACTACCAGGTCAAGCTACGCAACCTGACCCGTTTCCTTGAACACGGCGACAAGGCCAAGGTCACCCTGCGTTTTCGCGGGCGTGAAATGGCCCACCAGGAAATCGGCATGGAGCTGCTCAAGCGAGTAGAAGCCGACCTGGCCGAGCTGGGTTCTGTCGAGCAACATCCGAAGATGGAAGGTCGACAGCTCACTATGGTTATCGCCCCCAAGAAGAAGCAATAACGGCACTGTGACGCCTTATTCGCTTCATTGTTATGACTGCTAAATGCGGAGTATTGAGAAATGCCTAAAGCAAAAGTTCACAGCGGCGCAGCCAAGCGGTTCAAGAAGACCGCCGGCGGCTACAAGCGCAAAAGCGCCTACAAGAGTCACATCCTGACCAAGATGACCACCAAGCGGAAGCGTCAGCTGCGTGGAACCTCCATGATTCACAAGAGTGATGAGGTTCTGATCGATCGCATGCTGCGCGCCAAGTAACGGTTAACCGGAAAGGAGAAGACTTATGCCTCGCGTAAAACGTGGTGTGGTTGCACACCGCCGCCACAAGAAAATCATGAAACAGGCCAAGGGCTACTACGGTGCCCGCAGCCGAGTGTTTCGCGTTGCCAAGCAGGCCGTTACCAAGGCCGGGCAGTATGCATACCGTGACCGCCGCCAGCGCAAGCGTCAGTTCCGCTCGCTGTGGATCACCCGTATCAACGCCCAGTCGCGTGCCAACGGCCTGAGCTACAGCCGCCTGATCGACGGCCTGAAGAAGGCCGAGATCGGTCTGGACCGCCGCGTGCTGGCGGACCTGGCCGTACACGACAAGCCGGCTTTTGCCACGATCGTGGAGCAAGCGAAAGCCGCCCTCGCGGCTTAAGCCCAAACCCGCGCTTCGGCCTGTAGTGCGAAGCGGATCGCTGGCGACATGTGAAAAATCGAAAGGGAAAGGGCTCCGCTCTTTCCCTTTTTTTATGGACAGGACGTCCGGTATGCCGCGGAAGCCATGGATGGCGATAGCGGCGAATGTGCAGGATGTACGGTACGTCGCGGAAGCCATAGATGGCGTTAGCGGCGTGGTTGGGGATACGCCCCAGACTGTGAGGAATAGATCTGTATGGAAAACCTCGACGCACTGGCCAGCGAGGCCAGGGCAGCAATCGAAGCCGCGGCCGACGCCGCCGCGCTGGAACAACTGCGCGTGGATTACCTGGGCAAGAAGGGCCAGATCACGGCTCTGCTCAAGGGGCTGGGTAAGCTCTCCCCGGAGGAGCGGCCGGAGGCCGGTGCGCGCATCAACGTGGTCAAGCAGGACCTGCAGGACCTGATCGGCGAGCGCAAGGCGGCCATGGAAAATGCCGCGGTGGCGGAGAAACTGGCGGCCGAGACCATCGACGTGACCCTGCCCGGGCGCGGCCAGTCCACCGGCGGTATCCACCCGGTGACGCGCACCATGGAGCGCATGGAAGACTTCTTCGGCGCCATTGGCTTCGAGGTGGTGGAAGGCCCGGAAATCGAGGACGACTACCACAACTTCGAGGCGCTCAATATTCCGGCGCACCACCCGGCGCGGGCCATGCACGACACCTTCTACGTGGACGAGCACACCGTGCTGCGCACGCACACCTCGCCAGTGCAGGTGCGGGTGATGGAGTCCCGCGAGCCGCCGCTCAAGGTGATCGCCCCCGGTCGCGTCTACCGCTGCGACTCGGACCTGACCCACACGCCCATGTTCCACCAGGTGGAGGGGCTGCTGATCGACGAGCACTCCAGCTTCGCCGACCTCAAGGGCATCATCGCGCAGTTCCTGCGCGTGTTCTTCGAGAAGGAACTGGACGTGCGCTTCCGCCCGTCCTACTTCCCCTTTACCGAACCCTCGGCAGAGGTGGATATCCAGTGCGTGAACTGCGGCGGCTCCGGCTGCCGCGTGTGCAGCCACACCGGCTGGATCGAGGTGCTCGGCTGCGGCATGGTGCACCCGAAAGTCTTCGAGTCCTCGAACATCGACCCGGAGAAATACTCCGGCTTCGCCTTCGGCATGGGCGTCGAGCGCCTTGCCATGCTGCGCTATGGCGTGAACGACCTGCGCCTGTTTTTCGACAACGACCTGCGCTTCCTCGAGCAGTTCTGACCACAGCGAGACCGACACAGTGATTATCAGCGAACAGTGGTTGCGCGAGTGGGTTAACCCCGCGCTTTCAACCGAAGAACTGGCCCACCAGATCACCATGGCGGGCCTGGAAGTGGACGCCCTCGACCCGGTGGCGGGCGAATTCAGCGGCGTCGTCGTGGCCGAGATCATCAGCGCCGAGCAACACCCGGACGCGGACAAGCTGCGCGTGTGCGAAGTGGATGCCGGCGGCGAGCGCGTGCAGATCGTGTGCGGCGCGCCCAATGCCCGCGCCGGCCTGAAAGCACCGCTGGCGACGGTCGGCGGCGTGCTGCCCGGTGACTTCAAGATCAAGAAGGCCAAGCTGCGCGGCGTGGAATCCTTCGGCATGCTCTGCGCCGAAAAAGAACTCGGCCTGTCCGAGGCGGACGCCGGCCTCATGGAGTTGCCGGCGGACGCCCCGGTGGGCGCCGACCTGCGCGAGTACCTGCGCCTGGATGACAACATGATCGAGATCGGCCTCACACCGAACCGGGCGGATTGCCTCGGTGTGTGCGGCATCGCGCGAGAGGTTGGCCTGCTCAACAACATCCACGTGCATGCGCCGGCAATGGAGCCGGTCCCCGCCAGCATCGAAGACAGCTTCCCGGTGGAACTGGTGAACCCCGAGCGCTGCCCGCGGTTTGTCAGCCGCGTGATCCGCGGTATCGACATCACCCGGCCCAGCCCTGCCTGGCTGCAGGAGCGGCTGCGCCGTGTGGGCCTGCGCTCCATCGACGCGGTAGTCGACGTGACCAACTACGTGATGATGGAACTCGGCCAGCCCATGCATGCCTTCGACCTTGGCAAGTTGAGCGGCGGCATCCGCGTGCGCACCGCTATCGCCGGCGAGTCACTGGAGTTGCTGGACGGGCAGACCCTGGAACTGGACGAGCAGACCCTGGTCATCGCCGACCACGACAAGGCCCTGGCCATGGCCGGGATCATGGGCGGGGAGGGCAGTTCGGTCACCGACGCCACCCGCGACCTGTTCCTCGAAGTGGCATTCTTTGCACCCGAGCTGATGGCCGGCCGCGCGCGCAGCTATGGCCTGCACACGGATGCCTCGCACCGCTTCGAGCGCGGCGTGGACAGCACGCTGCAGGTTGCCGCCATGGAGCGCGCCACCGCGTTGCTGCTGGACATCGTCGGCGGCCAGGCCGGCCCGCTGTGCGAGACCGTCTCCCAGAAGCACCTGCCGCAGACCGCGGACGTGTGCCTGCGCGAGGCGCGCATCGAGAAACTGCTGGGCTTTTCCCTCGCTCCCGCCGAGGTCGAGCGTATTCTCGGCGGCCTGGGCATGGGTGTCAGCCGCACCGACGAGGGCTGGCTTTGCAGCGTGCCGAGCTGGCGTTTCGATATCGCCATCGAGGCGGACCTGCTTGAGGAACTGGCCCGTGTGTACGGTTACAACCGCCTGCCGGTGACTACCATCCATGCCGGACTCACGATTCCCGCCCGCGACGAAGCGCGCCTGCCATTGCGCCAGGTGCGCGACCATCTCGCCGCGCGCGGCTACCGCGAGGCGATCACCTACAGCTTCGTCGACCCTAGGCTGCAGCGCCTGTTCGACCCGGGCGTGGAGCCCGTGGCCCTGAACAACCCGATCTCCGCCGACATGTCGGTGATGCGCACCAGCCTGCTGCCGGGCCTGGTGGCGTCGATGCTACGCAATACCAACCGCCAGCAATCGCGGGTGCGGCTGTTCGAGACCGGTCTGCGCTTCCTGCCGGGCGAGGACTGCCTGAAACAGGTGCCGACCCTGGCCATGCTCATCACCGGTCCGCGCCTCGCCGAGGGCTGGACCCACGACACCGACGCGGTCGATTTCTTCGACCTCAAGGGCGACCTCGAGAGCCTGCTGGCGCTGACCCGCGCCGCCGGCAACGTGACTTTTGAGTCCGCCCATCGCGATGCCCTGCACCCCGGGCAGACCGCATTGATCCGCCGCGACCAGGAAGTCGTCGGTTATATCGGCGCGCTGCACCCCGCGGTCTGCCGCGAATTGGACCTGCCCGCCAACGTGCTGGCCTGCGAAATAACGCTGTCTGCTGTCACCCAGGCCGAGTTGCCGGCATTTGCAGAACTCTCGAAATTCCCCGAGGTTCGCCGGGATCTTTCCTTCACTGTCGAAAGGGTGATCCCCGTCACAGAATTGCTCGAAAATGTTCGAGCTTCTGCGGGAACTTACCTCAAGGACTTAACGCTCTTTGATGTCTATGAGGGGAAAGGCATTGATCCTAAACGAAAAAGTGTAGCTTTAGGTTTGACATTCCGGGATTTGTCACGCACTCTTAGCGAACAGGATGTCAATGTGGCCGTGAATCAAGTGATTGATTCGTTGGAGAAAAACTACAAGGCCGAGCTGAGGAACTAGGTGAGGGGACATGCCCGCGCTGACCAAATCCGAAATGGCCGAGCGCCTGTTTGAGGAACTCGGACTCAACAAGCGGGAAGCCAAGGAAATCGTCGAACTCTTCTTTGAGGAGATTCGCTCGTGCCTGGAAAACAACGAACAGGTGAAGCTGTCCGGTTTCGGCAACTTCGACCTGCGCGACAAAAGCCAGCGCCCGGGCCGCAACCCCAAGACCGGGGAGGAAATCCCCATTTCCGCACGCCGGGTGGTGACCTTCCGCCCGGGCCAGAAGCTCAAGGCCAGAGTAGAGGAATATGCTGGAACCGAGCAACAATAACGAACTGCCCGCGATTCCGGGCAAGCGCTACTTCACCATCGGTGAGGTCAGCGAGCTGTGTGCGGTCAAGCCCCACGTACTGCGTTACTGGGAGCAGGAATTCCCCCAGCTGAAACCCGTCAAGCGCCGCGGCAACCGCCGTTACTACCAGCGCGAAGACGTGCTCACCATCCGCCAGATCCGCAGCCTGCTTTACGACCAGGGCTACACCATCGGCGGCGCCCGCCAGCGCATGACGGATGCCGGCAGCAGCGAGGGTGTCACCGAGGTGCAGGCAGTGATTCGCGAGACCATCGAAGAACTCGAAGAACTGCTGAAAACCCTCACTCCCACCAAATAGAGTTTGTCCGCGAGACGGTTTTGAGTATAATGCCGGCCTCGCGAAAGCACGCGTTTTCGGGGCGTAGCGCAGTCTGGTAGCGCACCACACTGGGGGTGTGGTGGTCGTAGGTTCAAATCCTGCCGTCCCGACCAAATCCCAATATCACAAAGCCGCCGTGGCCAAGCCCCGGCGGCTTTTTTGTTGTCGTGAACACCGGGGTCAGAGCCCTTTTTGGTGTTTATTGATGGCTCACGCTTGACGTCAAAAAACGCCAAAAAGGGCTCTGACCCCGACGTTTCCAGTTGTGACGCTCGCGCTCCCTGCTGCATCCAGTCGGGACAACCTGCAGGCATGTTCCGTCGGGAGATACGGGTAGCGCCTGGTAACACATGCTGATCGACCAATTTGCGGATTTTTCCAGTTTTTTGCTTTTCACGTTACTCGCAAGTGCCAGAATAGTGCTCGAAATTTTCGGGTAGGAGCCCCACATGAGCAATGACGTTCTTGATGCGTGTATCGAACAGGTATTGGATCACCCGTCCTTCGCTGAGGTAACGCGAGAATCGCTACTGTCCTGTGAGAGGTTCTGTGACGTACTCCGGGAAGCCAGGCACGAGGACATTCTCGAGTTACAGGAAGCACTCGAGGAAATCGCCCTCGAAACCGACGATCACAACGAGGCAAGCGGCTTCCTGATGATGCTGATCACCCTCGGTGGCGCGGGCGAGGTTGCGACAGGTGGAACCCCGGATTGCACATCGCATGCTGACCCGATGAACACCGCCGCGGCCGCAGCCAAAGGCGAGATTCCGGTCGCCGATGTGGAGCAGTTTCGCGCCTGGGCGTTTACCGTTCCCAGGGAACAGCGAAGTGAAGCCTATCTGGCGGCATTGAACGCACTGACCCGGCGGGTGGGGAAGATCGAAGAGGACGACTATCAGGCTCGCCTCGCGCATCACCAGATCAACGTACTGCTGCACTACATACTGCGTGATGCCCGCGAGATGCTTGAATTCGGCAACTACGCTTTCGACAACGTGAACAGCGACTTTCCCATGCGCGAGCAAATACCCGACCAACTGTGGGAGGCATTCAACCATCGCGACGCCAGTGAAGTCGAGTCGCTGGTCGCTCACTGGTGGGGGCCTGGTTCGGTTCTACCCCAGGATCTGCCGATTGCTCTCGAGTGGCAGCGCGGGGGGCTTATCTCAATTCACAAGGGCAAGAAATACCTGCAGGCCATTGCCGAGTACCTGCTACATTACTGCACGCCGGGCGAAGACGAGGACGACATCCCGCCGCGTCCCAGCCATGGCATAGAGGCGATTGCGCTGGATCCCTTTCTTGCGGATGAACTCTACGAAGCCCTGGCTACACAGGGAGGTTATCGCTGGTTGATCAGCGAGGAAACCGCCCAACGTGTTGCGTATCTCAACGCGATGTTTGAAGCCGGAGCGTTAAATCGCGATCGCATTGTTGCAGCCCTGGATCACGGCATCTCGAAGAAGTGGGACAAGCCTTTACTACCGCGCTACCAGGCACTTCGCGCAGCCCTGGATTGAGGTGCCAGACAAGCACTCCTCACGCTTGCGACGATACGACACCGGGAGGTCGCGCTACAGATTACTGCATGCCGCTGTGCTGGGTACCCCTCACCCATCGCGCTCACACACCCATAAGCGCAGGATGATCCGGGTAGACTTCAGCGACACAGAAGCAATCCCGGCCACTCTGTTTTGCCTGGTACAGCGCCTGGTCGGCGCGACAGATCAGGCTCTTCACCCCTTCGCTGGGAAGCCTGCATGCCACGCCGATGCTGACGGTGAGGCCGGGAAGTCCCTCTTCGTCGACACCACCACTCGGAATTTCTGCCAGACGATCACGGAAGCGCTTGTTGATCTTTCCCGCGATCCAGGTCGCGCCGGTGAGGTCGGTCTCGGGCAGCAGGATGGCGAACTCTTCCCCGCCGTAGCGACACACCTGGTCCATCGGCCGGCCCACCTCTTCGCGCAGCGCGCTGGCGACCAGTTCGAGACACTCGTCGCCAGTGGTGTGTCCATAGGTGTCGTTGACCCGCTTGAAGTTGTCGATGTCCAGCATCAGCAGGCTCATGGAGCGATGGTGGCGTGCGTTGTGCGCGACCTGCGCATTCAACTGTTCCTCGAAGTAGCGTCGGTTGAATGAACAGGTCAGCGGGTCGACGTAGGCCATTCTGGTGAGGTTTTCCGCCTGGCGCTTCAGGATCAACTGGTTGCGGATGCGGTTGAGCAGGGTCGTCTCGTTGATGGGCTTGCGGATAAAATCCTGGCCGCCGGCATTCCAGCACGCCTCCTCCGTGTCGTCACACTCGGCAGAGGTGAGGAATATGATGGGGATGTGCCGGGTGGCGGCTCGCGACTTGAGGTCCTTGCACAGTTCCAGTCCGCTCATGCCATCCTCGGCAAGATTAATGTCCAGCAGGATCAGGTCCGGTGTCTCTTCCAGGCTCTGGATTTGCGCCTGCTCCGCGCTATCCGCCGTAGCCACATGAAAGTGATCTTCCAGCAGTAGCTGGACCAGCAGCTGTGTCGGCACTGCGTCCTCGACAAGGAGAATCCTGCTGTCCCGCAGGTGGCTGTGATCTACTGTCAGTCTCTCCATTTGTTGAGTCGTCCCGGGTCTGGCAATTATCTGAGTTATGAAAATTCCGGGGCTCATGCGGCCGTGGTCCTGGTCTGTGGTCCTGGCCAGAGGTGCGCGCCGGATGTGCCTTCACGAAATTATCGGCCTGCACGCGGGCATCCTTAACGCGGCCTGCCAGCGGTGCAGGCAAATGTGCTGGAGATCACATTCCACGGCCATCTCGGGCCAGATAGAGGGTCCGCTGGCGACGCTGTGCCGGCGGCCGGCACGGGCGGTCCAGCCCCGCTCGGCAGAAAATCAGCGGTCCCGGACGGTCAGCAGGCTAAAGACTTTCCGGATTCGGCCGAAAGTGTCGATTGACGATAAGTAAAAATTCCGGAGAGACTCGTGACGAAGCTGATTTCAGGCCTCCACTGGAAAACGTTTTTCGGATATGCCGTGGTGTGCCTCACCATTTTCCTGATGCTTTCGGCGTTTCTGTACGACCAACAGTACAAGCTGCTGAAAGCAAACCGGCTGCAGCGGGAAGGCAGCACCCTGGAACAGAAAATGAGGAGCCTGCAGACGCGGCTCGATGCGGACCGCAAATCCATCGATTTCCTGTTTGACGTCCCGCCCATCTCGGGGATTGTGCGCGCCACGCAGGGGAGCGGCTACGACGCCTTCGATGAGACCGGCCTGGCGCAGTGGAAAAGCCGGCTGGAGCAAATATTTGCCGCTTACCTGACGACCAATCACGATGTCCGGCAGGTGCGCTATATCGGTGTGGCGGACAACGGCCGCGAGTTGGTGCGTGTCCAGTGGGAGGGCGGCAAGCCGGTGGCGGTTGGCGCTCCCCGGTTGCAGCAGAAGTCCGATCGCCCGTATTTCCAGGAGATGCTGAATCTTGAGCCCGGGGCGTACTACATCAGCGATATCGAGTTGAACCGCGAACATGGCGTGATTGATTTTCCGCAGTGGGCCACCTATCGCATCGGCAAGGGGGTATTCGACGCAAAAGGTGAACTGTTCGGGCTGCTGATCCTGAATATCGATGCGGACTCCGTGATTTCACTGCTTGAATACAGCTCAGAGGGGGCGTACACCTACCTCCTGAACGACGATCGGCAGTTCCTGCGTCACCCGCGGCCGGGCGTTGCGTTCTCCTTCGACCTCGGGACCCCGGTTCGCTGGGAGGATGAGTTTTCCAGGGAAATTCCCTCGGAATCGGCTTCCTGGACACAGGTGACCGACAAACTGGGTGAGCAATTCCATGCGTTCGCTCACACCGTCCAGTACTCCGGAGGTATTCATCCCAAGTACGTGACCGCGATCAAGACAGTGAACGATGCCGGAATAGTCGCGGAGGCCCAGCGGGAGACGGCGAAGCTGGCAGCCATTCTCGGCGTTATCCTGTTTGTGCTCACCGGGATCATCTTCCTGTTGCGGCAGGCCAACCTGGCGCTGGGCTCCACCAGTGCATTGCAGGCGCGCTTCCGCTCCGCCCTGCAAAATGCGCCGCTGGCCATCCTGGTCCTGGACCAGCAACGCCGCGTCGAGTATCGCAATGAATCCGCGCAACAGCTGATGCCCGATTTCGGTGAACAATCCTTCAATATGTCCTCCATCAAGTCAGCAGAGGCGCGCACATGGTTGACACGTGCATTCGATGAAGTGCTGGAGACAGGTGAGGTGTTGTCCCGCGAGTTGTGGCTGGATAACGGCACCACACTGGACGGTTTTTACCAGGTGCTCATCGGACCTATCTGGGAAAACGACGCGAGACCCTCCGGCGCGATCCTCATGGCCATGGACATGACGCAGCAGAAATACTACGAACAGGAACTCCAGGAGCTCAACAAGTCGCTGGAAGCCCGTATCAGGAGTCGTACCAATGCGCTCGAGGATGCATTGACCCGTGCCGAGGCCGCGACGCAGGCCCAGGGAGAGTTCCTGGCCACCATGAGTCACGAGATTCGCACGCCGCTGAACGCGGTGTTCGGCATGCTGGCGCTGGTGCGGCGGGGCCACATTGACGGCAAGCAGGCGAGCCAGCTGGACATGGCCGAGTCCAACCTGACTGCGCTGTCGACCCTGCTGAACGACATCCTGGACGTGTCGAAAATCGAGGAGGGCGAGTTGCAGATCGACCCGGTGGAGTACGAGCCGGAGCGCCTGCTGCAGGCCTGTGGTGTTTCGCATTCCGCTGTGGCCAGGTCCAAGGGTATAGACCTCGTCTTGGACCTGGCCGAGATCGACGGGTATGTCGTTCTGGGTGACCAGAACCGGATCCGGCAGATCGTCAACAACCTGCTCAACAACGCGATCAAGTTTACCCAGGCCGGTGGCGTGACGCTGCGCGCCGAACTGCGCCCCGGCCAGAATCGGGAAGAGGGTGATGCGGACCTGGTTATCACCGTCGAGGATTCCGGTATCGGCATTGAAAACAGCAAGCTGGATATGATTTTCAGCCGCTTCGCCCAGGCCGAGGCCAGCACCACACGACGCTTCGGCGGCGTAGGCCTCGGCCTGTCGATCTGCCGGCAGCTGTGTGAATTGATGCACGGTGAGATCACCGTCGAGAGCGAGGCGGGCAAGGGCACTGCGTTTCGCGTCAGGCTTCCCCAACGCATGCTGGCACCGCGCGCGGCAGCAGATTCCGCGCCGGACATGGATGAGGAGGCGGTGCTGGTGATGACACAGAGCCCGGCGCTGGCTGGCGTCGTGTCGCGAACCCTGACCCGCTGGGGCGCGCGCTGTGAGCAACTGCCCGAAGCTGAAGCACTCGCCGCACTCGCCGCCCCTGACCACCCACTGCACTACAGCCTCGTGGTCATGGATGAAGCCTGCTGGACGGCCAACCATGAGTGCCTGGCACTCTACCTGGCGCGAGAAAATGGCTGCGACGCCGGCCGCATCCTGCTGCTGGAACGTTTCGTCGACGGTACGCAGCTGGAAGCGGACCAACTGCATGAACGTGTCCAGCGCGTGGAGGCACCGGTATCGTCGCGGGAGCTGGATCTCGCCCTGCGCTCGCTGGACCCGCAGCGCTACGGCGCAGTCGAACTGCGCATGGCGGATTACTGCGAGTCGCAGGGCCTGCATATCCCCGGTGCCAGCCTGCTGATGGTGGATGACCATCATGCGAACCTGGAGGTGCTCAGCGGGCTTCTCGAGGATTCCGGCGCCACCCTGCACCGCGCCTGCAACGGGGTAGAGGCCCTGTCCGTCCTGCAAAGCGCCCCGGAATCCCGGCCGATCGACCTGGTCCTGATGGATTGCCACATGCCGGTCATGGACGGCTACGAGGCGACCGAGGCTATTCGGGCGGGCGCAGCGGGCGCCAGGTATCTCGAGGTGCCGATTCTGGCGTTGACCGCGGCGGCCTTGAAAGGCGAGCGCGAACACTGCCTGGATATGGGTATGGATGACTACCTGAGCAAACCCTTCCAGGTCAGTGAACTCGAGAATCTGTTGCGACACTGGTTGGCCGACTACGTCGTGGAACCTGAATCGGAGCCGGCGCCCGGGTCGGTCCAGCCGAACCCCGAGACGCCTGCCGACGCTGTGGTGATGCCAGCGGGCACCGCGGAAACCGCCGACCCGCCGGCTGACCTGGAATCCGCATGGGACTGCGCCGGGGCCCTGTGCCGACTTGGTGGGCGGAGCCACGTCCTGGACAAGGTGCTCGCCGCCTATCGGCAGGCGGCACCGGACATGTGGACACAAATTCACAGCTACATGGCTGACGGGAGTCCGGGCAAGGTCGCCAGGGCCGCCCACGGCCTGAAGGGCGTGGCGCTGAATGTGGGCGCAGTGCGTGTTGCTGCCCTGGCACGCGTGCTGGAATTGTCTGCCGAAAGCATGCCGGACGCAGAACTGCTCGGTACCGTCGAGGAATTACACGCGGCGATCATCGAATTCGATAGCATTTCCCGCAGTGGTGTGTCTGTGTAGCCTCTGCGCCGGCCGGTTCGCCGCAACTGTGAGGTCGATCACATCCTTCGCACACTCCACCCGCCCGGGCTGTCCCGATAGCTGCTGCCGGCAGGCTTTCTGTGTGAGCCAGTTACCACTCTCGCACAGTGCTGATTGTAAACCGTACCGTGCAGGTCAATAGTGATACTCAAGGGCAGTCGCCCGCGATTTGAACAATAACTGCGGTAAAGACACGATACGAGAGGGGGACCTATGAAATCCACGATATCTGTCTTGGCGGTACTGACTTTCTCAACCCAACTTGCTTTCGCCGATGCGAACAGCGAACCCGGCTCGGCTGTTGCGAGTCGAGCGGCGTCCAACAACTCCACGATGGAAGTGGTTGCCGTGCGAGCCGAGGCCATAGCCACGGACAAGCAGGTCAAGTCCTTGGAGCGCGATCTCAGCCCGGCGCTGCAGAACCGGCTGGACGAGTTGATGAACTACGAGCTGGAATCCAGGCTCAGCGATCGCGAGGCGATAGCCAGCGCGAACTGACGAGGGGGAGAGCGCGAGGCCGTGGTACCGGCCTCGCGCGACCGGCCCGGTTACGGCGGGCTATTCTTCCGCGCCCACCGCTTCCTTGGTGGCGTCCCAGGCTTTTTCGCTACCTTCCTTGGTGGCCTCCCAGGCTTCGCTGGAGGTTTCCTTGGTAGCGTCCCAGGCCTTCTCGCTGCCTTCCTTGGTCGCTTCCCAGGCTTCGCTGGACGTCTCCTTGGTAGCATCCCAGGCCTTTTTGCTGCCTTCCTTGGTCGCGTCCCAGGCGTCGCTGGAAGTTTCCTTGGTAGCGTCCCAGGCCTTCTCCGTACCTTCCTTGGTAGCCTCCCAGGCTTCCCCGGAGGTTTCCTTGGTGGCATCCCAGGCATCGCCGGAGGCTTCCTTGGTCTTCTCCCACGCCTCGCCTGAGGATTCCTTCGCCTTGTCCCAACTGTCTTTTTCCTCCGCGTGAACGCCGAGGGAAACACCGATAACAATCAATGCCAGCGCAACTCTTTTCATTGGATTCACCGTCCGTCGCAGATTGGGGTGGGTGTGACGGTAGTGAGTATAGACGTCGCCAAAAGCCTTGTCCGGCAACCGCCAGCCCGGATTGTGGGAAACACGACATGCCCGATTAATTCCATAGCGAATGCCTTTGCATCCCTCAAACCCTTGTTGGCTATGCGACAAAGCGCGAAGAGCAACAGCGCCACGCCTTGCGCTAGCTGCGCATTTAAGTCGGAAAAACAACGGCTTAATGCCTGGCCCTGGAATGGCATAGCAATTGCTATGCGGTAGACGAAGGCTGAGAAAACAGTTTAGGCACGTAGTTCGCGCAAGCGTTCGTGCGTTCGCCGCGTACTTCGCACGGCAATGCCCCGCTGTATCTCCGTCCCCTTGCTGGGTAGGCCTACTCAGCTTTACACCGTTTGTAAGCGCGTAACTTGAGGAGGTACCTATGGCGAAGGCAAAACTGAATTTCAAGGATATCGATGTCACCGTAACCGTTCCCGTGGGCGTACGGGTTATCGAGATTTCCGACAAGATTGGCTCGGGCATCGTGTACGGCTGTCGCGAGGGCGATTGCGGCACCTGCCTGATGAAAGTGGAGGACGGCTGGGAAAACCTCTCATCGACCTCCGTCATCGAAGACAAGGTGCTGCGCGAAAACGCAGCCGGCAGGCACTACCGCCTCGCGTGCCAGGCACAGGTCCTGGGCGACGTGAGCGTGAGTCCCGCCTGACCCCCAACAGATTATCGAGGAGGCTTTATCATGGCCGATATCACTTTTAGCAGTCCCAACTACAAGAACAAGACCGTTTACGCGGTCGCTGGCAGCCACACGGAAACCGTCCTGCAGATCGCCAAGGAATTCAAGATTCCCATCGGCTTCAACTGCCAGGATGGCGAATGCGGCACCTGCCTGGTCAAGGTCACGTCACTAGAAACCAAGGAGCGCATGGCCGGTCCGCTGACCGACAAGGAGCGGACCGTACTGCTGGAACTGGGCAAGCTCAGCAAGGACCAGGTCGACAAGATGCTGGTGGACGACTTCCCCTGCGAGTGGCGGCTGGCCTGCCAGATGATCGTGCGCGATGAGGACCTGCTGGTCGAGTACGACGTCGAGTAGGCGCGTTCCAGCGACGGCCGGGGCTTACTCCCCGGCCTGGGTCACCGCGGGCTTTCTGATGCGGCGATCCCTGAAATAGATGCCACTGTCTGTTTCGAACACGCGAACCGCGGTCAGTTGCTTGCCCAGGCAGATCTCGCTGAGGGATTCCCCGGTCTCGGCGCAGTAGGCGATGCCGTGCATGGAACAACGCAGGTGACCGCTGCGCCTGTCGAATACCCGGCCATGCTCGCAATCGAGTGTGCGCGGCATGTGCACGCACAGGTTGCGGTAGGCCCTGACTTCGCCGAGATGGCGCAGGACGATCACCGAGTCGGGCTGTTGGCGGAACAGCACTTCGACACGGCGGGAATCTCCCTCCGCGAGTTCGGTGCGTTCGCAGATGTAGACAAGGCCGGATTTGTCGCTGTCGGTGGAAAGCATTTGCGTTTGTACCGCTGTATCACTTGTGAAGGTCGGGTTCTAAACAGCATAGGAGATTCCGCCAGGGCCGGGAACTACCTCGCTGGCAGTTCCTGCAGATAAACCAGGCCGTCACCTGGCGGGCGGTTCGCTGTCGCATACCGTCAGCTTGTAGTCATCGCTCAGGGGGAAATTCACCCCGGATACGGGGCGCGGCATGTAGTGAGCCTCAAGGGCGGCGATTTCCGCGCTATCCAGTTGCAGTTCGCTCGCCGCGATGGCCGCTTCGAGGTGCGCTGGTTTGGTCGCGCCGACAATCGGTGCGGTGATGCCCGGCTTGTGCAACACCCAGGCCAGTGCCACCTCGGCGTTACTGACGCCGCGTGATTGCGCGATACTCGCCACCGCATCGATGATACCGCGGTCGCTGGCCTCGTACTCCTTGGCGAAGGAACTGTAGCGGTTGGCCTGGGTGCGCGCGGTTTCAGTGCCGGCGGGGCGCACCAGTCGGCCACCGGCCAGCGGGCTCCAGGGAATCACCGCGACCCCGGAGGCCCGACACAGCGGCAGCATCTCGCGCTCTTCCTCGCGATACAGCAGGTTGACCTGGGGTTGCATGGACACGAAGCGGGTCCAGCCGTGGCTGTCTGCCACGTGCTGCATCTGCGCGAACTGCCAGGCCATCATCGAGGAGGCGCCCAGGTAGCGTGCCTTGCCCGCCTTCACGATGTCGTGCAGCGCTTCCATGGTCTCCTCGACCGGCGTGTTCACATCGAAGCGGTGAATCTGGAACAGGTCGATGTAGTCCATGCCCAGGCGCGTGAGGCTCGCGTCGACAGCGGCGAACAGCGCCTTGCGCGACAGGCCGCCGGTGTTCGGGGCGTTGCGCCAGGCGCCGTAGGCCTTGGTGGCGACCACCACCTCGTCGCGGCAGGCGAGGTCGCGCAGGGCGCGGCCGGTGAATTCCTCCGAGGTGCCCGCCGTGTAAATGTTGGCGGTGTCGAAAAAATTGATCCCGGCCTGTAGCGCGCGCCTGAAATATTCCCGGCTGTCGCGTTCATCCAGCACCCATGCCCAGAAGCTGCCGCCGGCGGCCGCATCGCCGAAACTCATACAACCCAGGCAGAGTCGGGAAACCTTGAGGCCGGTGTTTCCCAGGTTCACGTAATCCATACGCATTTCCTTTTTTATGGCGTTTACAGACCAGTGTAGACAGGCTGCTGGCGGGCGTCCCGTGCCGGCCTGACCCAGACACAGTGTCTCATATCTTTGCGAGCAGCCAGCGCGCTGCCCGGCGGGCGGATGGCGCTGCTCCGGGGATCCCTTTCAGGCGGTTCGGAATTCCGGGGGACGCCCTTCGGTGCAACCACATAAAATACTGCCAAGTACCTATTATTTGGTAGTTTTACACCTGATTTTACGTATTTTTCCCAAAACCCTTTGGCCAGTGGCGGAATTTCGTGAGCCACTTCCACTTATCGACACTTTCCGATTGTCCGTGACCCCGGTCGGCACTAAGGTAGAGTCCGCGAGCTACTCGCAAGTCCATAGTGAATTTTCTTATCAAGGGGATAGTGTCTTGAAAAACCTGTACTGCTCAACGGCGGTGCTGCTGGCGACTGCGGCACTGAACGTCAGCTACTCACCCGCTGTAAAGGCCCAGGAAGGGGGGGCGTCCGACGCCGGCTTTGGCGGTATGATGCTCGACGAGATCATCGTGACCGCCAACCGTCGCGAGGAAAACCTTCAGGACGTATCCGCGTCGCTGACGGTCTTCAACCAGCAACAGCTGAACGAAGCCAACATCACCAACCCCTCGGAACTGGCAACCTACACGCCGAACCTCGCCATCAACAACCGTTTCGGTAGCGACAACACGACTTTTGCCATCCGCGGCTTCTCGCAGGAACTGCGCACCACCGCTTCGGTGGGCGTGTACTTCGCGGAAGTGGTTGCATTGCGCGGGGCGAACGCCCAGCAGTCCGGTGACGGCGCCACCCCCGGTGACCTGTTCGACCTGGCCAACGTGCAGGTCCTGAAAGGCCCGCAGGGTACGCTGTTCGGCCGCAACACTACCGGTGGTGCCGTACTGCTGACGCCGCAGCGCCCGACCGATGAACTCGAGGGCTACGTCGAGGGTTCCGTCGGCAACTTCGACATGTACCGCGGCCAGGCCGTGGTCAACGTGCCGGTTACTGACAGCTTCAAAGTGCGCCTGGGTGTCGACCAGATCAAGCGCGACGGCTACATCGAGAATATCTCCGCGATCGGTCCGGAAGAGTTCGGCGACCAGGATTACGTGGCCTTCCGCGGCAGCGCGCTGTGGGAGATTACCAGCGAGCTGGAAAACTACACGATCTTCCGTTACTCGGATTCCTCCAACAACGGCTACCCGGGCGTGATCGTCGGTTGTAACCCGGCCATCCCGCTGATCAGCACCCTGTGCCAGACGGACCTCGATGCGCGCCGCGCCAGCGGCCAGGACGGTTTCTACGAGACGTACAACTTCGTCGACCAGCCGGTCAACGACCAGGAACTGTGGCAGGCGATCAACACCACCACCTGGGACATCACCGACGAGATCCTGATCAAGAACATCATCGCCTACGGCGGTATCGAGACCAAGCAGCGCAGCGCGATCTTCGGTACCAACTGGATGCTGGGCGGCGAACAGCTGATCTTCCAGCAGGTCGGCTACAACAGCGACGTGCTGACCACCGACCAGGAAACCTTCGTGGAGGAGATCCAGGTCCAGGGCATCAGCTTCGACGAGCGACTGGTGTGGCAGGTCGGCCTGTACTACGAGAGCAGCGAACCCGGCGGCGACTACGGCTCGGTATCCCCCGCGCTGATCGCCTGCGACCAGGGCAGCATCACCGGCACCAACCCGGCTGACTACCGCTGTAACAACCTTGTCGGTATCGGTGCGATCCAGTCGATCCCCGGCGGTGTCGAGTACACCAACCAGGCGGTCTACGCCCAGGCGAGCTACGAACTGTCCGACAGCTTCGGCGTGACCGCCGGCCTGCGCTACACCGACGACGAAACCAAGGGTGAGGTAACGGACACCATCTACCAGTTCGCCGCCGGCAGCTACGGTGCCCCGATCAACTCCCTGACCGAGGTGCGCAAGCCGGAAACCTCCAGCGATGAAGTCACCTGGCTGCTGGGTGTTGACTACACCCCGACCGACGACCTGCTGCTGTACGCCAAGTACAACCGCGGTTACCGTCAGGGCAGTGTCAACCTGGCCGGTTCCCCGGGCCTCGACTCGCACGACCCGGAGACCGTGGACACCTACGAGATCGGCAGCAAGTGGAGCTTCAACGGCGCAGTACCGGGCACCCTGAACGCGGCGCTGTTCTACAACGACTTCACCGACCAGCAGGTGCAGTACGGCTACCTCAAGGCGATCTCCAACGTCGGCACAACCGCCGTCGTCAACGCCGGCTCCTCGACCATCTGGGGCGCCGAGGTGGATGCCAACCTGTTCCTCACCGAGAGCCTGACGCTGACCGCGGCCTATGCCTACCTGAACTCCAACGTGGACTCGGTGGAGTTCCCGGAATTCCCGGACGGCAGCTTCGCGACGGAACCGTCGACCACCACCGCCGAGGGCGAGCCGCTGTCGTTCTCACCGGAACACTCGCTGGTCACCACCCTGGCCTGGGAACTGCCGGTGCCGATCGAGATTGGTGACATGCTGTTGTCCGCGACTTACGTCTACACCGGCGAGCAGCAGGCGGTCTCCGAGGAGTCTTCGGCTTACTACAAGATCGATGACTACAGCCTGTGGAACCTCAACTACATGTGGACCAGCGTGATGGGCAGCCCCATCGACCTGTCCGTGTTCGTGACCAACGTGACCGACGAGGAGTACTACACCTTCATCGCCGGCCTGTATTCGGTCAGCGGCCTCGAGGCGGGCCAGCCCGGTCTGCCGCGGATGTACGGCGCGCGGATCCGTTACAACTTCGGTCTATAGTAGAAGACTGCGGTACCTTGACGGCGCCTGTCCCGCAGGCGCCGTTTTTTTTTGCGCGCGAATCCGCCGCGACACCCACACTCCCCGCAGTGCCAAACGCAAGTTTTTTGCGAAACATCCCCGCTCGGCGTTCCCGCCAACCGCTATTTCATACCCTCTTGATAGCCAGCGCGAACCACTACCAATAGTACGATCGGGCTAATGCGTCTTCGCTCGCGCGGCAAAAAAGTAGGCTAGTATTTTAGTCTCTGCCTTCCCGGGAGGGACTCAGCGTCCCCGCCCATCGGCAGCTAACAAAACAACGCCGGCGACGCTGGCAAAAAACAAGGTTTTTGGCGCGCGCGGCAACGATCGTGCAGCAGCGGGGAGACCCGCGACGGGGAGGGCAGGTGTGCCGGCGTTGGCAAACGCGGTTCGCACCCCGGATCGCATCGCGCAGGCCGGAACAAGGAGACGTACCGTGAAGCTGTTTACCGCGATTTTGCTTTTCCTCCTTCCCTCGCTGAGCCAGGCGGCGATCATCAGTGGTAGCATGTTCGGCTGGGAGGAATCGACCACCATCGAGTCTATCGGCGACGGCTCGAACCAGGTCTCGATGTGGTGGTCCATCAACACCAGCGACCGCGGCTGGTTCTACGGCAGCGGGAACGCCCTGACCCGCAGTGACGTGGCACTCGCCACCGGCGTTACCGACATTTCCCAGATTACCGACGCCTCGGCGTTCAGCTTCACCAACACCTTCGTCGGCCCGGTGTGCGACGCCGACTGCAATGGCAACGGCGTGGGCGACTTCCTGGTCTGGCGCAACATCGACAGCGGGTTCTACGGCGTGCTGCGCGTGGACGACATCGACACTACTTACGGCGCGGACTACGCCACCCTGAGCGGTACCTGGTGGTTCCAGACCGACGGCAGCGCCAATTTCTCCGTGGTCCCCGTGCCCGCCGCGGCCTGGTTCATGGGTTCGGCACTCGCCGCGCTGGTCGGGGTAGGGCGCCGTCGCCGGCGCAAGTTGGTCTGAGACAACCGGCGGCAGCCAGCCCGAATTAGCCGGCGTCAGCCGGGCTGAGATTGCCGGCGTCAGCCGGCCCGGAAACCCAGCCGGCCTGAACTACCAGTTCCGCTAGAAAATCAGTGCCAGCGTCGGCACAGTCACCACGTCCATATCCAGTATCACCTCCCGCTTGCACAGCTTGAAACCCCCGTCCACCGGCATCAGCACATCCCGGCGGCCGCCGGTGTAGGTGTGGTTGTCCGCACCCCGGTGGCTGTAGAACATGTGGAAGTTGGAATAGGTGAGCAGGCGGCCGTCCTCCATAGCCTGCACCTCGACATTGCTGATGAACCGTCGCGTGCGCGGGGCGGGGCACTCGGACCAGGCATTGCTTTTGAACGGGCGGAAGGTGCGGGCGAAGGTCTCCAGGTAGCCGTCCTGGCGCAGTGGGGCACCCATGCCATCGTCCTCCCGCGACAGTTCGCGCTCGACGGATAGAAACGCCTCGGTGTCCTGCAGCGTAGGGTCCGGTTGCGGCACGAAGCGCGCGGGCATGCTGTATTCCAGCGATTCATCGACCAGCGCCATCCACTGTTGCAGGCAGCGCTCGTCGAGCAGGCGCGCCTCGCGGTAGTAGAACTGCTCGACACGGGAGATCGTCTCGAAATCGACTGCAGCCTCGCTCATGCTTCCATCTCCTGTGCCAGCACGTCCTCGCGCCAGCGCTGGTAGAAGCTGCGTGCATAGTGCTCGTTGTAGGTCCTGCCCACCTGGCCCGGCAGGTCGGGGTGTGCGCCTTCTTCGCCGACGCCCATGCCGTAGTAGTAGGGGGTGTCGTTGAGGTAGTCGATGCTCGAGCCGATGTACTGCTCGCTCCAGGCGTAGGAGTCTTCCTGCTCGATGATGCCGGACGGGCCGAAACCCACGGTGTAGCCGGCGCGTATCGCCTTTTTCACCGAGGCCGGGGCCTCGATCGGCGAGATCAGCCAGGACCAGTACTCGATCAGGCCCGGGGCGCGGGGATGGCTCACGCGCAGCGTGTGCTGGCCCCACAGCAGCGACAGGTTGGGGTACACGCCCAACGCCATACCCTTCATGCGCGCCTGCACCGGCGACAGGCGCTCGGCCACGGTGCGCTCGACCTCGGTCAGGTATTCCGCCAGCTCCGGGGTGCTCTGCGGGTTGTGCACCGCCCGCTGTTGCAGCGTGCTGTCCTCGGGCAGGTAGCGAAATGCCGCGGCGTGGCCGGGGCGGGCGACGGCGGTCACCGCGAGGTTTTCGATCTCCTGGTTGGCCTCGCCGTTGACGTCGACCAGGGTGCCGTGGAGGTAGGCGGCGTGGCCGATATCGCCGAGCATGTTCTCCACCGGCAGCTTCCAGTTGCACTTGATGTTCCACTTGTGCACCGGGCCGATCACTTCCAGTCCGCCCGGGAAGCGATCGAAGAAGGCCTCCATATAGAAGCGGTGGTCACCGAGATAGTCCGCCAGCGGCTCCACCTGCGCATCGAAGCTGGCGAAGATCAGGCCGAAGATGCTCTCGACCCGCGGCACTGCTTTCAGGCGGTAGCGGCTGCGGTCGATCTCCGGGCCCATCTTGCGTGCCTGGGGAATCCCCACCAGCTCACCCGTCGGCTTGAACGCCCAGGTGTGGTAGGGGCAGATGAAGCGCGCGGTGTTGCCCTGGTCGGTGCGGCACACCCGCAGGCCCCGGTGGGGGCAGCTGTTCACGCTTACCGCGATACTGCCATCGCGGTCGCGGGCGACGATCACCGGCACCTCGCCCATGTAGGCCGCGACGAAGTCGCCGGGGTTCTTCAACTGGCTCTCGTGGGCCACGTACAGCCAGTTGTTGCGAAACACGGTCTGTTGCTCGCGGCGGTAGATTGCCTCGCTGGTGAACACTTCGCGGCTCACCTCGGAGCAGTCGTGGTTGAGCCACTGCGCGGGGCTGCCGGTATCGCTGCCCGCGATGGGCGCCGGTCTGGACATGGTGAAATCCCTGTCGTTGTCGAGAATCGCTATAATGACACAAATGTGTCAAAAGGGAACATTAATGACAATTTAGGGTTCAGGCGAGGCAGGCCGGGGCGTCAAACAGCCGCCGTGTAGTGACCGGTTGGGTAGGTGATTGTGCGTAGCGGCCCGCGGCGCCGTTAGGGCGCCGGGTAGGCGTAGCTGGACTGCAGGCCCAGGGGCAGGCCCAGGCTCCAGTAGAGCAGCAGGTAGATGGTCCACAGCACGATAAACGTCGCGGAGTAGGGCAGCATCATCGCCGTGACCGTGCCGATCCCGGCCGCCTTGATATAGCGCTGGCAGTAGACCACTACGAGTGGGAAGTAGGGCATCAGCGGGGTGATGATATTGGTGGTGGAATCGCCGACCCGGTAGGCCGCCTGGGTCAGGTCCGGGGAGATGCCCAGGGCCATCAGCATGGGCACGAAGATTGGCGCCAGCAGCGCCCACTTGGCCGAGGCGGAGCCAACGAACAGGTTGAGCAGGCCGGTGAGCACGATGATGCCGGCCACGGTGAGCGACGCCGGCAGCCCCGCCGCCTGCAGCCAGGCGGCGCCCTCCAGGGCGAGCAGGATGCCGAGGTTGGACTGGCCGAAGGCGTAGATGAACTGGGCGATAAAAAACATGATGACCAGGTAGTAGGCCATGCTCTCCATCGAGCGGGTCATGCCGGCGATGATATCGCGCGAGCTGCTCACGGTGCCGGCAAAGATGCCGTAGACCACCCCGGGCAGCAGGAAAAACAGGAAGATCAGCGGCACGATGGACGCCATCAACGGCGCGCCGCGGCCGGTCAGGCTGCCGGTCTCGTCCCGCCACGCGGAACTCTCCGGCCAGGCCGAGGCCACCAGCAGCGCCGCGAACACCAGCATGGACCACAGGGCGATGCGCAGGCCGCGCCGCTCGCGTTCATCCAGGGCGTGCATGCCGGCGGCGGTCTCCACCTCCTCGTCGAGGGGCGTCTTCGCCAAGCGCGGTTCCACCACGCGTTCGGTGATGAACCAGCCGGCGAGGATGATCAGCAGCGCCGACGAGGCCGTGAAAAAGTAGTTGTTGAGCGGGTTCAGGCTGATCAGTGGGTCGACGATACGCGCCCCGCTTTGCGAGATGCCCTGCAGCATGGGGTCGATGGCGGAGGGGATGAACGCCGCGGAAAAGCCGCCGGAAACCCCTGCGAAGGCGGCGGCGATGCCCGCCAGCGGGTGGCGCCCGGCGGCGTGGAACAGGATGCCGCCGAGCGGGATGACCAGCACGTAGCCGGCGTCCGCCGCCGTATGGCTGGCGATACCCACCGCGATCAGCAGCGGCGTCAGCAGCCAGCGCGCGGTGGCGGCGAGCATGGCGCGCAGGGCGGCGTTGATGAAACCGGTGTGTTCCGCCACGCCGATACCAAGCATCGCCACCAGCACCACGCCGATGGGGTGGAAGTGGGCGAAGGTTTTCACCATGTCGGTACAGAACTGCACCAGCGCCGCTCCGGAGAGCTGGTTGACCACGCGCAGCGGTTCGCCGTTGCGCGGGTCGGTGAGGTCCCACGCGACGTAGGACAGCAGCCAGGAAAGTACCCAGACGATGCCGAGCAGGGCAATGAACAGGACCGCGGGGTCCGGCAGGCGGTTGCCGATGCGTTCCACCGCCGCCAACATCCGCTGCACCATGCCCCGCTCGACTGTATCCGTCACCGGCTATCCCCCCGTTTATTCCAGTCTGGCGTCGTTTACGCCTGACGCCAGTGTACTGGAAATCGACGCGGGAAATCGCGCGGCCGGTCGCTACAGCGCCACGCGTTACGCCGTGGCGCCGCAGGCCGCCGGGCTAGCCCTTGAAGTCCTTGATCAGGCTGGGCCGGGAGGAGCGCTCCACCATACCCACGGTTTCCTCGCCGTCCCAGCGGTAGCGGGCGTGTGCCTGCTGCACGATGGGAAAGTCCGCGGGCAACTGGCCGCGGTGGCGCGAGCGGGTGTTGATGAAGGTCTCGCCCTCGATGCGCACCTCGCCGTCGGCGGTTTCCAGCACGCAGCTGACGTTGTCGCCACGCGTGTTGAGGGCGTCCATCCAGGGAATGTGCACGGCGCGCGCTGGGCGCAGCACGCCGCTGCCGTCGAACACATAGCCCTCGTTGTAGGAGGGCTCGCCGTCCTCGCGCGGCGGGAAGGTGTTGAAGCCGAAGGCCTTGCCGCTGGGAAATACCGCGGACTGCCAGCAGTGTCCCCAGAAGCCCTCGAACTTGCGCAGGCCCTGGCGGCGGATGCGCAGGCCGTTGCCGCTGAACTCGCGGGATTTGCCGTCGATGACCAGGTTGCCGGCGCAGCGGAACAGCTGCTCGTAGCGCGGGCTGATGAACTCGCCCTGTTCGCCCTCGAAGGCCGCGCTGGCCGCGGTGGAGAGGGTGCCGGGCTGCCAGGGCGGCACCGCCATGTGCATCTGGATATCGAAGCTCACCGATTCGGTGGGCTCGTCGTCCTCCCACACACCGTCCGCCAGCACCTGCGCCGTGGTGCGCGGGACCGGGCCGTTAAAGCTGGCATCCCAGCGCTGGAACGGCTCGACACACTGGAAGCGCGCGCCGGCGGAGCCGCGGATGGTCGGCCGGCCGTCCTTGTCGATGGCCGGGTGCGTCGGTCCGTTCTCGTCGCGCAGGCAGTACACGCGGCCGTCGGCGAAGGCGATGTCCAGCCATACCAGTTGCTTGTCCCATTCCTCGGCCAGGGCTTCCACGCCCAGGCGCATGGCGAAGTCGCCGTTTTGCTCCTCGATCCAGACATTGACCGCGTCGCGAATGCCGGGAGTAGTCGGCGCTTCGGCGAGGACGAACTCCCGCTGCGGGTCAATACCGCCGCTCAGGTCCACGGGGCCACCTCCGAAGACGCTGCGGGGCAGGGCGAGGCCGCCGGCAAGTGCGGCCGAGTAGTGCAGTAGTGAGCGACGCGTGAGTTCATGCATCCCGGGTGTCTCCTGTGCGGTGTCGGGTGTGTGCCGGGCGCGATCCCGGTGTGGATCAGAAATTCCATTGCAGTGAGGCTCCGAAGGTGCGCGGGGCACCGTAGGTTTTCATGTTGAGGCCCAGGGAGTCGATCACCGGGGTGGAACCCACGGCGTACTCCTCGTCGAAAGCATTGTTGATGAAGGCGGCGGCGTCCAGTCCCGAGCCCATGATGTCCTGCCAGCTGAGGCGGAAGTTCCATACCGTGTACTCGTCGAGTTCCTGGTCCGCGCGTGCCTCGGCGGCCTCATCCGGGTCGGGCACCAGCACATCCAGGTGCTGCAGTTGCTGGAAGGTGTCGACCTCGGACTGGTAGTAGACACCGCCGGATACCGAGACCTCACCCAGCGCCGGGTCCAGCGGCAGGGTATACCTCGCGTTGCCGAAGAAGGAGTGGTCCGGGATGTACACGAAGGGCGAGTCCTCGTTGTCGAAGTCCGGCGTCTGCCACTCCTTGTAGTAGGCATCGATGTAGGCGTAGCCGAGGGAGAACACCAGGTTGTCGGTGGGCGCCACGGTGATGTCCAGGTCGATGCCGCGGATCACCGCCTTGCCCGCGTTCTGCACCACGGTGGCGATACCGTCCGGGGTGCTCAGGCCCTGGGTTTTCTGGATGTCGCCGTAGTCCTGGTAGTACACGGCGACGGCCGAGCGCACGGTGCCGAGGAAGCCCGCCTGCCAGTCCGCCTTGTGGCCGACCTCGTAGTTGAGCACTGTCTCTTCATCGAAGGGCTCGAAGGAGATGTTGTCCTTGGCCCGGGTCTGGAAACCGCCGCTGCGATAACCCGTGGCGATACTGCCGTAGAACAGCGAGGCGTAGTCGGGCGAGTAGTTCAGGGCCATGCGCCAGGTCGGTTTGGAGTAGGACTCGTCCTCGGTGCGCGAGCAGGACGGCCCCACCGGGTTGCCGTCGCGGTCCAGTACCACGCAGCGCGGCGGCTCGGCGGCATTGAAGAAGTCGGTGGCGATGTTCTTCGAGGTCAGCTCGCGGCGGTCCCAGGACTGGCGCAGGCCAAGGGTCAGGGACAACTCGTCGGTGAAACTC
Source organism: Mangrovimicrobium sediminis (assembly GCF_004745945.1). Taxonomy (GTDB): domain Bacteria; phylum Pseudomonadota; class Gammaproteobacteria; order Pseudomonadales; family Halieaceae; genus Mangrovimicrobium; species Mangrovimicrobium sediminis. Next base: position 334,112 of record NZ_SRLE01000007.1, read on the forward strand.
CAGGTGCCCTCGCCGAAGATCGCGTAGGCCTCGTTCTCCACGTCGGCGATGGACGAGGCGTTGTAGAAGCCGTAGCGGCCGATAGCGTAGATTGCCTCCACCTCTGGAATGGGCAGCGGCGAGGTGAGGTCGGCGAAGTCGGCGCTGGGGCCGCTGTTGTTGGCGAGGAATCGCTCCGAGCCTTTCATGGTGTAGTAGTAGACGCCGGCCAGCCACTCCAGGCGGTCGTCGAAGGCGTCACCGAATACCTGCAACTCGTTACTGAACTGCTCGCCGTCCAGGTCGCGGTAGCCGGGGATGCCGAAGCTCGCCGGCCAGGTCGGCGAGGCCGTGATGTTGGGGCCGGTCAGCGGCAGGGCGGTACCGTCCGAGTCCGGACCGTTGAGCACCTCCACCTTGCGGTAGCCGAAGATGTTCTTGATGGTCAGGCTGTCGCCGATATCGAACTCCGTGGCGTTGGCGAAAAACAGGTTGCTGACCTCGTCGCGGGATTTCAGGCTCGCCTCGACATCAGTGACGTCGCGCCCCTTGGCGCGCGCGATGGCATCGTCCACCAATGTGGCGGAAGGGCCGCCCAGCGCGGCCAGGCCGCCGTTGAAAATCGCGTTGTAGATGGCGCCGAGCCCGGCGTCCGGGTTGAAGTCGGTGGCGATGATGCCCTTGCCGATGGCGTCGTTCTCGTCGTAGGACACCGTGGTGAGGTTGCGGAAGTCGCCCAGTTCAATCGAGGCGACCACGCGCAGGCCCTGGGAGTCCTCGTCCCACAGGCAGTCGTCGCAGGCCAGTTCCGCCGTCGAGCCCACCTCGCCGGCGGGGATGCCGTTGTCGACGATACTCTGGTAGCCGTCGCGCACGGTCTTCTGCCCGGCGATGCGCAGGCTCAGCACATCGTTCACCGGCAGGTTGATGGCGCCCTCGATACTGTACAGGTCGTAGTCGCCCACCGTGCCCTTGAGGTAGCCGCCGAACTCGGCGTCCGGGGTCATCGGCGTGATGAGCACCGCGCCACCGGTGCTGTTGCGGCCGAACAGCGTGCCCTGCGGGCCCTTCACCACCTGCACGTTGGCGATGTCGTACAGGGCCAGGTTGCTGCCGTTGACCGGCGTGAGCACGATGTCGGCGTAATACAGGGGCACCGCCGGGTCCATGCTCAGCAGCACTTCCGAGGGGCGCTGGCCGCGCAGGGAAATCAGCGGCAGGTTGGCACCGTCGGTGCCCTGGGTGATGTTGAGGCCGGGCACCACCTCGTTGAGGTTGTCGATGGCGTTGATGTTCTGCTCGTCGAGGAAGCGGCTGTCCATCACCGTGATCGCCATCGGCACGTCTGTCGCCACTTCCGAGCGGCGGCGCACGGTAACCACGATCTCCTCCAGGGTGCCGCCGCGCGGGCGGGCCTCCTGGGCGGCGGCGGACTGCCCGCCCAGCAGCAGGGCGCTGGCCAGCACAACACCGCCCGGCAAGGCTGCGAGGGGGTAACCAAGACGGGGATGGAGACCGGCGGTCGGCCAATACGAAGGGCGCACTGGGTTCATACACAGCTCCTGATCTTGTTATTGATTGTCGTCGCCCTGGCCTGGCGGACGGGCGCTGGTACAGGGGTGCGGGCGTAACCCGGGCGGAAGCTTGGCTGGCCCGTTTATTGTTAGTCGTTTACACGGCCGCGCTGAGACTATATTTTCGGTCCCACTACATAACAATTGCTGCGGCTTATGCGAGCCAGCCAAGTTATGCGGTCAGGACACTAAATGCAGGTCGTCGGCTTGCAGGTAGCCTGGCCGCGGCGCGTCGGCAGGGCAGGTCGCAGCGCAGAGCGTCCGGCAACGGGCACGCGTCGGGCCGGCACCCACAGCAGTTGGCCCGCATGTCGCGCAGCGTGAGGCGGACGGACAGGGTTACCCTATGCGCTCTACCAGCACGGATTTCACGACCCAGCACGAGTACACCGGCGAACAGGCCAGCGTCAGCATCGCCACCTACCACTCGGACAAACCCTTCGATATGGAGGGCTGCCAGTCCTCCTACCTGCTGCAGCTGTGCTTCCTGCCCGCCAACGGGTTTTCCCACGCCTGTTTTACCGAGCGCTGGAGTCGCAAGCGCTATGCCCGCTTCGGCACCGTCTCCATGCTGCCACCGGACGAACCGGCGCACTGCGTGGCCAGTTTCAGCCGGCAGCGTTCGGTGCGCTGCACGCTCGAACCCGGGGCGGTACAGGCCTGGGTGGGTGATGAGCCCGACTGGCCCGGCTGCCCACTGGAAAAGCTGCTCGACATCCGCAGCCCGCGCGTGCGCCAGCTGATGCTCAACCTGGGGGAGGAGCTGCAGAACCCCGGCTTTGGCGGCGAGCAGATGCTGGAGATGATGACCGGGCAACTGGTGCTGGAAGTGTCCCGTTATCTCGGCGGCCTGCGCGAGGAGAAAATCCGCGGCGGCCTGTCGCCGCGCAACTGCCGGCTGATCGAGGAGCGTGTCGCTGGCGAGCCGCGCCCGCCGTCGCTGCAGGAGCTGGCCGAGCTGTGCAACCTCTCCGTGCGCCAGGTCTCACGCGCATTTCGCGCCAGCAAGGGCCTGTCGCTAGGCGAATACATCACCGAGTGGCGCATCGCCCACGCCAGGCGCCTGCTCGCCGCCGGTGACAGCGTCAAGTCGGTGGCCTTCGATGTCGGGTTCTCGGCGCCGTCCAACTTTTCCGCGGCGTTCCAGCGCGAGACCGGGGAATCCCCGCGGCAGTACCGCGCGCGCGTCATGCAGCGCGGCCGCTGAGCTACAACCCTTCCCGGAGGGCGCCCGGCTGCTTTCCCGGGGGTGGAGGGTGCCGGATCAGGGAATCCCCGGCCAGTGTCCGATGTGTCCGGCGGCTGTCCGGCGGGGCGGGTGGCGGACTGTCCGGTGCGCTTGCCGGGGTGGCATTTGGCGGCGTCTTAAAACATCTAAAATACATTAAAATAATAATTCAAACTATTGATATATAAAATTTAAATAGATAGAAAATGTTTTCCATTCAGGACGGGCGTGCACCCTGGCACGCCTCCTGCAATCCATCCTCGCAACGCCAACTGCAAACGCGAAAACGAGGACTGCCACCCATGCCCGAACTGGTCACCCGCGAGAACAACCTGCCCTGGCAGCGCGCGTTGCCGGTCTACCTGCTGCTGTTCGCGGCGACGGTACTGGGCCTGGCCGCCATCTCCTGCTGCGGTGGCGCGCTCGATACCTGTGTCCAATCCTGCACAACCACCTGGTAAGCCCGTGATCAAGGACACCTCAGCCCAGGACATCACGCTCGCCACCGGCGGCGGCCGCCGCAAACGCATCGCGCTGACCGCCATCGCCGCACTCGCTGGCCTGGTCCTCGCCGGGTCCGCCCTGGCCACCTGGCTGCGCGCCGAGGTCAGCGTGGATAGCGCGCGCCTGCGCCTGGCCGAGGTGCGCGCCGGCGACCTGGTGCGCGACGTTTCGGTCAACGGCCGCGTGGTGGCGGGGTTCAGCCCGGCCCTGTACGCCCCGGTGGCCGGCACCGTGAGCTTCGCGGTGCGCGCGGGCGACTACGTGGAACAGGACCAGGTGCTGGCGCAGATCGACAGCCCGCAACTGGCCAACGAACTGGCCCAGGAAAAGGCGCGGCTGCAGCGCCTGGACATCGACGTCAAGCGCCAGGCCATCCAGAACCGCATGAACGACCTCACCGCGCGCAAGGACCTGGCCCAGGCCGAGGTCGCCCTCAATGCCGCCAAGCGCGAGTACCAGCGCAACCAGCAGGCCTGGGACAAGGGCGCCATCAACGAGGTGGACCTGCTGCGCGCGAAGGACGAGTGGAGCAGCGCGCAGATCGCCTTCGACCACGCCGGCGAGGAGACCACGCTCAATCGCAGCGCCTGGGAGTTCGAGCAGCGCACCCGCGAGCTGGAACTGGAACAGCAGCGCCTGCTGGTCGCCGAACTGGAGCGCGTCTACGGCCGCCTGCAGGTGCGCGCGCCGATCGCCGGCATGGTCGGCAGCCTGCTGGTGGCGGACAAGACCTCGGTGGCCGACAACACCGCGCTGCTCAACGTGGTCGATCTCAGCCAACTGGAAGTCGAGGCGGACGTGCCGGAAATCTACGCCGATACCCTGGGGCCGGGCATGGCCGCCGTGGTGCGCGTGGGCACGGACGAGCTGCCCGGTACAGTCACTGCAATCTCCCCGGAGATCGTCGCCGGCCAGGTGGCAGCGCGTATCCGCTTCGACGGCGAGCTGCCCCAGGGCCTGCGCCAGAACCAGCGCCTGCGCACGCGCCTGTTGCTGGACGAGCACCGCGACACCCTGATGGTGACCCGCGGGCCGTTTGTCGATGAAGGCGCCGGACGTATCGCCTACGTAGTGGAGGACGACTATGCCCGGCGTGTGCAGATCACCACGGGACTGACCAGCGTCAGCGACGTCGAGGTGCTCGACGGCCTGGCCCCCGGCGACACCATCGTGATTTCCAGCATGGCGCAGTTCCGCAATGCCGAGCGCGTGCGCCTGCGCTGACCCGAATTCCCTATTTTTAGCGACTGACCGAAGGACCCGACCATGTTGACCATGAACAACCTGAGCAAGGTGTACCGCACGCACCTGGTGGAGACCCACGCGCTGCGCGAATTCAGCATCCACGTGGAGGAGGGCGAGTTCGTCGCCGTCACCGGGCCCTCCGGCTCGGGCAAGACCACCTTCATGAACATCGCGGGCCTGCTGGAAGAGCACACCGGCGGCAGCTACGAACTCGACGGCATCGAGGTCTCCGGACTCTCCGACCGCCGCCGCTCCGCCATCCGCAACGAAAAGCTGGGCTTTATCTTCCAGGGCTTCAACCTGATCCCGGACCTCAACCTGTTCGACAACGTGGACGTGCCGCTGCGCTACCGCGGTTTCAATGCCAGCGAGCGCCGCCGGCGCATCGAGTCGGCCCTGGAACAGGTAGGCCTGGCTTCGCGGCGCCGGCACTTCCCGGCGGAACTGTCCGGCGGCCAGCAGCAGCGCGTGGCCATCGCCCGGGCGCTGGCCGGCGAGCCGCGCATCCTGCTCGCCGACGAACCTACCGGCAACCTGGACAGCGCCATGGCCCGCGCGGTGATGGAAATCCTCGAGGGTATCAACGCCGCCGGCACCACCATCATCATGGTCACCCACGACCCGGAACTGGCCGCCCGCGCGCGCCGCAACGTGCACATCATCGACGGCCAGGTCACCGACCTGAGCAGCAGCTTTGCCGGCACCCCCGTGGGTGCCGCGGTAGCCAGCGCCTGAGGAGGGCACGCGCATGACCCGTTACTATCTCTGGCTGGCCGCGCGCAGCCTGCGCAGCAGCCCCTGGCTCAGTGGCCTGATGGTGATCGCCATCGCCCTGGGCATCGGCGCCTTCATGACCTGCTACGCCATCTTCCACGCCATGGCAGGCAACCCGATCCCGCACAAGAGCGATGCCCTGCATGCGGTGCGCCTGGACAACTGGAGCGCGGACCAGCCCTGGGAAGAGCCCAACGTGCCGCCCTCGCAGATGACCTACCGCGACGCGCGCTTTCTGGCCGAGGCGGGCAGGGCGCGCTACCAGACGGCGATGTTCCGCATCGGTGTGGCGGTGCAACCGGATAACCCGGATATCAAGCCGCTGTTCTCCGTCGGCCGCCTCACCTACAGCGATTTCTTCCCCATGTTCGAGCCGCCGTTTCTCTACGGAGGGCCGTGGACACGCGAGCAGGATGCCGCGCGCAGCCCGGTGATCGTGCTCTCCCGCGAGCTCAATGAGCAGGTGTTCGGCGGCGAGGACAGCGTCGGCCGCAAGCTGCGCCTGGACGGCGAGGAATACACGGTGGTCGGCGTGCTGGATACCTTTGACCCGCTGCCGCGCTATTACGACGTGATCAATGCCAGTGCCTTCGGCGACGCCGACGAATACTACCTGCCCTTCACTCTCAACGATCACCTGCAGAAGCGCCCGATGGGCAACAACAGCTGCTGGAAGAACCCGCCGGAGGATACCTACCAGGGCTACCTCGATTCCGAGTGTGTGTGGGTCGCGACCTGGGTGCAGCTCGACAGCCGCGCCGAGCGCGAGGCCTACCAGGACTTCCTCGACAACTACGTGCGCGAGCAAAAGACCCTGGGGCGTTTCGAACGGCCCCTCAACAACCGGCTGGACGATGTCATGAGCTGGCTCGAGGCGCAGCGGGTGGTGGCGGACGACGCCCACATCCAGCTCGGCCTGTCCTTCGCCTTCCTGGTGGTGTGCCTGCTCAACACCGTGGGCCTGATGCTGGCCAAGTTCCTGCGCCGCTCCGGCGAGGTCGGCGTGCGCCGCGCGCTGGGCGCGAGCCGCGCGCAGGTGTTCTGCCAGTACCTCGCCGAGTCAGGCCTGCTCGGTGTCGGCGGCGCGGTCGCCGGTGTGGGCCTGGCCTGGCTGGGCCTGGCGGTGGTGCGCAAGGTGTCCCCCGACATGGCGGTGCTGACGCAACTGGACGCCGGCCTGCTGCTGTTTGCGCTGCTGGTCTCGGTGCTCGCCGCGCTACTCGCCGGGCTGTATCCGGCCTGGCGCGCCTGCCGTGTCGCCCCCGCCACCCAGTTGAAAACCCAGTAGGAGCGCTGTCATGGAAATTCGCCCGATTCTCTCCACCGTGCTGCGCAACCCCGTCGGCCTGATCCTGATCGGCCTGCAGGTGGCCCTGACCCTGGCTATCGTGGTCAATGCGCTGTACATCATCGACGAGCGCCTGGCCAACCTGCGCATCGAGGCCGGCGTCGACGAGGAGCACATCCTCACCCTCAACAGCGCGGGTTTCGCCTCGGACTTCGAGACCACCCTGGCGACCATCCACCGCGACCTCGATTACCTGCGCAAGCGCCCGGGTGTGGTCTCGGCGATGGCCACCAATACGCTGCCCCTGACGCAGTCCGGCTGGTCCACCGAGGTCGAGGCCCAGGAGGCGCTGGACGGTCGCAGCATCGACACCGCGATCTACTTCGCCGACGAAACCCTGGTCGAGACCCTGGGCCTGGACCTGATCGCCGGGCGCGCCTTTCGCGAGGCGGAAGTGGAACCCTACAGCATGGACCAGGAGCTGCGCTCGACGGCGGTGATCGTCAGCGCCGCCGCGGCCCTGGCCCTGTATCCGGAGATCGACCGTCCGGAACAGGCCCTCGGGCGGCTGGTCTGGAATGGCGCGGAGAACGACCGCTTCTCCGCGGAGATCGTCGGCATCGTGGATGGCGTGAAGGCGCCCTGGAAGGGATTGTCCTCGGATATATTCGACCACGTGGTGTACGTGCCCAAGGTGCCGGTGATCGCCAATTTCGGTATCTACGCGGTGCGCAGCGAGCCCGGCGCCTTTGCCGACCTGCTGCAGAACATCCAGCCGGAGCTGGCGGAGCTCGATACCCAGCGCGTGGTGATGGAGCCCAACGCCTTCCCGGAGATTCGCGAGCGCTTCCTGCGCGGCGACCGCGCCATGGCGGGCATGCTGATCACCGTGGTCGTGCTGTTGCTGCTGGTCAACATACTGGGTATCGTCGGGCTGGTGAGTTTCTGGGTGACGCAGCGCACCCGGCAGATCGGCACGCGCCGCGCCCTGGGCGCCACGCGCGGTAACATCCTGGCCTACTTCCTGGTGGAGAACGCCCTGATCAGCGCCATGGGCGTGGCGGTGGGTATCGTCGCGGCACTGGCGCTGAACAACTGGCTGGTGAGCGCCTTCGGGGTGGACCGCCTGCCCTGGGCGTTCCTGGTCGGCGGCGCCGCGGGTCTGCTGGTGCTGGGCATCGCGGCGGCCTGTGTGCCGGCGCTGCGCGCGGCGGCCATTCCGCCGGCAATCGCCACCCGCAGTGTGTAAGGCAGGTAAGCAGCGAGTATGCGCAAGACCATCCTGGTAATCGACGACAACGAGGCCGTGTGCACGGCGCTCGAGCTGTTGTTCGCGCTGCAGGGCTGGGCCTGTGTGGCGGCGCCGGACCCGGAGGCGGGACTCGCCGCCCTGGCCCGCAAGCCGGTGGACCTGGTCATCCAGGACATGAACTTTCGCGACGACACCACCTCCGGCGAGGAGGGCGTGGCCCTGTTCGGCGCCATCCGCGAACGCTTCCCGGACATCCCGGTGGTGCTGCTGACCGCCTGGACCAGCCTGGAGACCGCCGTGGAACTGGTGCGCGCCGGCGCCGCGGACTACCTGGGCAAGCCCTGGGAGGACGCCAAGCTGGTCACCACCGTGCGCAACCTGCTGGAGCTAGGCGACGCCAACCGCAAGCTGCGCGTACTGCACGACAAACAGCACGCGGCCCAGGCGGCGCTGGCGCAGGAATTCAACCTCGCCGGCATGGTCTTCGCCGACCCGGCTACAGAGCAGGTGGTGCGCCTGGCCTGCCAGGTGGCGCGCGCGGATGTACCGGTGCTGATCACCGGCCCCAACGGCGCCGGCAAGGAGCGCATCGCCGAACTGGTGCACGCCAACTCGCGGGTCGCCGACGGGCCGTTTGTTTCGGTGAACTGTGGCGCGCTGCCCCGCGACCTGATCGAGGCGGAACTGTTCGGCGCCGAGGCCGGCGCCTACACCGGCGCAGCCAAGGCGCGCGAGGGCCGCTTCGAGGCCGCCGACGGCGGTACCCTGTTCCTCGACGAGATCGGCAACCTCTCCCTGGAGGGGCAGATGAAACTGCTGCGCGTGCTGGAGACCGGGCAGTTCGAGCGCCTGGGTTCCAACCGTACGCGCAAGACCAATGTGCGGGTGGTCTCGGCCACCAACGCCGACCTGCCGGCGATGATCGCCGCCGGCGAGTTCCGCGAGGATATCTTCTACCGCCTCAACGTGATCGAACTGGCGCTGCCGCCGCTGGCCGCGCGCGGCGAGGACATCCTGCCCCTGGCGCGGCATTTCCTCGGCGCGGACAAACGCTTCAGCCCCGCCGCCGAGGAGGCACTGCGCACCCACGACTGGCCGGGGAACGTGCGCGAACTGCGCAACGCGGTGACCCGGGCCAAGCTGCTGTGCAGCGGCGCCGTGGTGGACGTCGCCGACCTCGGCCTGCCCGGCGCGAGCGCGGCGACGGTTACCCTGCGCAGCGCGCGCCGCGAGCCCAGCCGTGAGGAGATCGAGCGGGCCCTGCTCAGTGCCGAGGGGGTGGTGTCTGCCGCCGCACAGCAGCTGGGTCTTTCGCGCCAGGCGCTGTACCGGCGCATGGAGCGTTACGGCCTGCACTGAGCAGTGCCGCTGCCGCCTGTCATGCAAGCACTGTCATGAAAGTCCTGTAATGAAAGTCCTGTCGTGAAAAGAGCTGTCATCAGGGGAATCGTGCAGTGGCTGGGCCTGCTGACCTTCGGCGCCGTCGGCTTCGGCGCGCTGTGGTACCTGCTGGAACCGCCCTGGCAGTGGATCCTGTCGCTGGCCTGGCTGGTGCCGGTGGCGGTGCTGGCGCACTGGGCCGAGAGCTCGCCCTACCGGCGCCAGGTGCGCGCGCTGTCCAGCATGATCGCCGGCTGGCGCGACAGCGATTTCGCGCTCTCCATCCGCAGCTCCAATGTGCCCGAATTACAGGCGCTCACCGAGGAGCTGAACTCGGTCGGTGAACTGCTGCGCCGCGAGCGGCATCACCTGGTGCAGCGCGAACTGCTGTTGCAGACGGTGATCCAGGCCAGCCCGATGGCGGTGCTGTTGTGCGACCAGTCCGGCCGGGTGGTGCTCTCCAATGTCATGGCCAACCAGTGGTTCGGCCACGGCGGCCGCCTGGCCGGCCACGCACTGGAGCAGATCGCCGATCAACTGCCGGAATCCCTGCGCGAGGCCCTGCAGCAGGAGGGCGAGACCCTGTGCAGCTTCGGCCCGGAGGCGGCGCCGGAGAGCTACCACGTGTCGCGCACGCGCTTCGACCTCAACGGCCAGATCCACCACCTGGTGCTGGTGCGCGAGATGACCCGCGAACTGAGCCGTCGCGAGGCGGCGGTGTGGAAGAAGGTCATCCGCGTGATGAGCCACGAGATCAACAATTCCCTGGCGCCGATCAGTTCCCTGGCGCACTCCGGGCGGCAGTTCGCCGAGCAGGGGGATACCCAGCCCCTGGCCCGGGTGTTCGACACTATCGAGAACCGCGCGCGGCACCTGGACGATTTCATCGCCGGCTATGCGCGTTTCGCCAAGCTCTCGGCCCCGGCCATCCAGCGCGTGGAGGTCGAACCCTTCCTGGCATCGCTGTGCGCGCCGCTGGACTGCCGCTACGCACTGGAAAACCCCGCCAGCCACGGCAGTTTCGATCCGGCGCAGATCGAGCAGGTGCTGATCAACCTGGTGAAGAATGCGCTGGAGGCCGGTTCCAGCGCCGGCGAGGTCAGCGTGCACTGGGTGGAGGAGGGCGGCTGCCCGGCGCTGCAGGTGCGCGATCGCGGCCAGGGCATGACCGCCGAGTCGATGGAGAAGGCGCTGCTGCCGTTTTACTCCACCAAGCGCAGCGGGACCGGTCTCGGCCTGGCCCTGGCGCGGGAGATTCTCGAGGCGCACGACGGCAGCATTGCGCTGACCCCGCGCGAGGGCGGCGGCACCCAGGTGAGCCTGCGCTTTCCCGCGGTCGCCGCCGGGCAGGCCTGAACCCGACGCTGCCCCGCAGTCTCAGCCCCGCGCAAACACTCGCGCTTTACCCCCGGAGGCCGTGATTCGCGATACTGCTCAGGCGGGGTCGAAGATCTTGCCCGGGTTGAGCAGGCCCTGCGGGTCCAGCGTCTGCTTCAGCGAGCGCATCAGGGCGATTTCCCCCGCCGCGCGGCTCACCGGCAGCCAGGGCTTTTTCTCCAGGCCGATGCCGTGCTCGGCGGAAACCGAGCCGCGGAAGGCGGCCAGCGGGGCGTAGACCTGTTCCTCCGCCAGCGGCCGCAGGCGCTCCGCCGCCTCCACCGGCACCTGTATGGCCAGGTGCAGGTTGCCGTCACCGAGGTGGCCCCACACCCACAGCTTGTGTTCGCCGATGGCCGCGGGCAGGGCGGCGGCCAGGCCGTCGACGTAACCCTCCATCTCGGCGATGGGCAGGGAGATGTCGAACACCAGCGGGAAGCCGCCGTTGAAGACCTGCTCGACGTCGTCGCGCAGCGCCCAGAAATCCGCGCAGTCGGACTCGGAGCGGGCGATTGCCGCGTCCGCCAGCAGGCCGGCCTCGAAGGCGGACTCCAGGGCGCGCTCGAAACGCTGGGCATCCAACTCCGGGTCGGCGCCCTGGGACTCCAGCAGCACGTAGTAGGGATAGTCGCCGGCGATCGGCGGCCGGCCCTGGGCGGGCGCGGTGGTGACCAGCCGGTAGAAATCCCGCCACAGCCCCTCGAAGGCGGAGAGCGTGCCGCCCAGGTTGGCATCCATGTGCTTGAGCAGGGCGGCCACCGCGTCGAAGCTCTCCAGCCCGGCCAGCGCCATGTTGTGGCTGAGCGGCGCCTCCCACAGGCGCAGTACCAGGCGGGTGATCACGCCCAGGGTGCCCTCGGAACCGATGAACAGGTGCTTGAGGTCGTAGCCGGCGTTGTTCTTGATCAGGCAGTTCATATCGGAGAGCACAATGCCGTCGGGCAGCACCACCTCCAGGCCGAGCACCATGTTGCGCATCATGCCGTAGCGGATCACCCGGTTGCCGCCGGCATTGGTCGCCGCGTTGCCGCCGAGGGTCGCGCTGCCGCGGGCGCCGAGGTCCAGGGGGAACATCAGGCCGTGGGGCTCGACGGCTTCCTGCAGGGCCTGCAGGGGCACCCCGGCCTGCGCCGTGGCGCAGCGCTGCCGCGGGTCGATGACCTCGATCTCGCGCATGCGCTCCAGGGAGAGAATCACGTCGCCGGGTTCGGTGTCGGCGCCGTGCACCAGGCCGGTGAGGCCGCCCTGGGTGACCACCCGGGCGCCGTGGGCGTGGCACCAGCGCAACACGCTGGCCACTTCGGCGGTGGTGCGCGGCAGGGCCAGCGCCTCGCCGCGCAGCTTGTCCGGGCGCCAGATGCCGGCGGGGCGTTCGGCCAGTTCGGCGGCGTCGAGCACCGCTTTCTCCCCGATCAGTTCGCGCAGGGCGGTCACGGTATCCATGCTGTACGCTCCTTCGGCATCGGCCGCGTGCGGCGGTGGTTCGCACTCGGCGCTACGGTACACGGCGGCCCGTGAAAGGTCTATGCTGTCGGCGCGCGCGAGCGCGCCACCCGAGGAAAGGAGCGAGTGATGAATGGCGCACAAAGCCTGATCCAGACGCTGGTCGACAGCGGCGTCGATGTCTGTTTTACCAATCCGGGAACCTCCGAGATGCATTTTGTCGCGGCCCTCGACGAGGTGCCCGGCATGCGCTGCGTGCTGTGCCTGTTCGAGGGGGTGGTGAGCGGCGCGGCCCTCGGCTACGCGGCGATGCGCGGCAGCCCCGCGGCCACCCTGTTGCACCTCGGTCCCGGACTCGGCAACGCGGTGGCCAACCTGCACAACGCGAAGAAGGCGCACCTGCCGGTGGTGAACATCGTCGGCGACCACGCCACCTATCACCTTGAGTACGACGCGCCGCTGACCTCGGATATCGCCGGTATCGCAGCGCCGGTATCGCACTGGGTACACCGCTCTGCATCTTCCTCGGCGATCGCCGGGGACGCCGCTGAGGCGGTGCGTGAGGCGGGCAACAGCCGTATCGCCACGCTGATCCTCCCCGCGGACGTGTCCTGGGGCGACAACCCCGATGGCCCCGCGCAGCCGCTCAGTGCAAGCCTGCCGGTCGCGGCCCCCGCCGCGCGTATCGATGCGGCGGCGCGCCTGCTCGGCAACGGCAAACGCACGGTGATTCTCGCCGGCGGCCGCGAGTTATCGGCACAGCAGGGGGAACTGCTCGGGCGTATCGCCGCGGTCAGCGGCGCGCGGTTGATGAGCGAGACCTTCACCGCCCGGGTGCGCCGCGGCGCCGGCAGCGTGCGTATCGACAAGCTGCCCTACCTGGCGGAGTTTGCGATCGAGGAGCTCAAGTCGGTCGAACAGCTGATCCTGGTCGGCTGTCCCGCGCCGGTGTCGTTCTTCGCCTACCCGGGTGTGCCCAGCCTGCTGGCGCCAGACGGTTGCGAAGTATTCAGCCTGGCGGGACCGGAGGAGGACGTAGAGAGCACGCTGCAGGCGCTGGTAATGCAGCTCGGCGCTGCGGATGCGGAACCCGAGCGCTACCCGCTGCAGCGCGGCACGCCGCCCAGCGGTGCACTGGACGCCAACAGCGTGGCCCAGGCCCTGGCCTGCCACCTGCCCGAGGACGCCATCGTGGTGGACGAGGGCATCACCTCGGGCATGGCCTGCTATCCGGCCACCGCCACGGCACCGGCACACGACTGGCTGAGCGAGGCGGGCGGATCCATCGGCTACGGCCTGCCGGTGGCGGTGGGCGCGGCGATCGCCTGTCCGCAGCGCAAGGTGATCTGCCTGGAGGGCGATGGCAGCGCCATGTACACCGTACAGTCGCTATGGACCATGGCCCGCGAGCAGTTGGACATCGTCGTGGTGCTGTTCAACAACCGCAAGTACAGCATCCTCGAGCTCGAGTTTGCGCGCACCGGCGCCCGCGGTGGGCGGCCCGGCCCCAAGGCCGCCAGCGTGCTCGACCTCGGCGCGCCGGACCTGGATTTCACGGCACTGGCGCAGGGCATGGGCGTGCCGGCGAGTGTCGCGGAAACCGCGGAGGCGTTCAGCGAGCAGTTGCGCGATGCGCTGGCGGCGCCGGGGCCGCACCTGATCGACGCGCGCATTCCGGCACTGGAACTGGGTTGAGCCCGGGCAGGCCGGGCAACTACGGCGGCGCCTGAATCAGCCCAGCCGCGGGGCCACCCGCGGCAGGTCGAGGATAGTGCAGATGCCCGGCGCCGCGGCGCACACGGCGCTCACGGCGTTCACCGCACGGTGCGCGGTATAGCCCGCCATCTGTTCGGCGATGGGCTGGCCACTGCGCGGGAAGCCGATGCGCACGTCCAGCGGCGCATCCCCTTCGACCAGCACCCGCCACCCATCCTTCTCCAGTGCCCAGTCGCGGTCGATTTCGGTACTGCAGTACCAGTTGGCGCGAAAGCGCAGCACATCGCGGTTGCCCAGGCGCGCCGCTACGGTGATGCGCTGCGCCGCCACCGTGCCGGGTTCGATCGCTCCGCCCTGGGGCAGGTTCGTCCGCTTGCGCGCCACCGCGGTTTCGCCGCTGGCCACGACGCTCTCGATGGGGATGCCGAGCGCATCCGACACTGTGCCCAGCGACTGCTCGAAGCACTGCGCCATGTGCGCCAGCAGGTGGGGGTCGAATTCGGCAGTCGGTTCGCGCCCGTAGCCCATGACCTCGAGGATCATCTGGGTCGAGCAGGATTCGGGAATGTAGGCGTATTCGTCGATGGTAATGCAGTCGAGCCGGCGCGCCACCGTGGCCAGTGCCAGCGGCAGCGCCTCGGTGATGAACCCGGGGCTGACGCCGGTGGCATACAGGCTGGAACCCCCCGATTGGCAGGCCGCCTCGATGCGCTCGCGCAGTTCGCGGTTCATGCGCACCGGGTTGAAGAACTCGCCGCGGGTGGTGACCACGTTGATGCCGGCCTCGAGCATGCGGCACAGTGCGTCGGCGTCGTAACCCTCCGGCATATACAGCACGCAGTCCGGGCGCAGGGCGATGACCGACTCGAGGTCGCGTGTGGCCAGCACGCCGGTGGGCGCCATGCCGCACAACACGCCGGCGTCGCAGCCTTCCTTGGCTTCGCTGTGCGCGTGCAGGCCGACCAGTTGCAGTGCCGGGTGATCGATCACCGCGCGCAGGCTGCTGGCGCCGACATTGCCACTGGCCCACTGCACGACGCGCAGTTTTTCCAGGTGGTTGCCGAGACAGTCCAGCAGGTAGTCGAGGTTGCCGTTGGCCTTGGCCAGCGCCTTCTCCTCACTGAGTTCGCCCGCGTTGAAGCTGCACCGCCAGTCGACGCGGCAGCCACCCTTGCTGGTTTCCTGGACGTGAATCTCGCCGACAAAATCCTCCAGCGGCATTACCGGCACTGGCGGAATGCGGTAGCGCAGGCTCATGTGTTGCGCGTCTGCGAGCAGCAGTATCTCGTCCAGCGGCGGGGTGCCGATCACGTGGTAGCGCCGGCACAGGCCCTCGTCGGTCTGCTCGAGGTCGACGCCCACGGCGACCGCGATCCAGCGCACGTCGCCCCAGTTCGAGAGCGTTTCCCAGGCGCGCTGTGCGTCTACCGCATAATGTCGCGAGCCAATCACTTCCAGCATGGTGTACTCCTTATTATGGCCGGCCGCATGCGGACAGCGCCGGTTTGCCAATACCCGGCCCTGCCGCTAGCATGTGGCGGCTGTACCAGAATAACAGAAGCATTACCCGCCGGGGATGATCAGATGACCACTAGAGCAGAAGAACTCCAGCAACAGGCCATGGAGGCCGCAGCGCTCGCCGATTTCGGCGACGACAGCTACCGCGATGGACTGGAGCGCCTGGTGTGGGCCGTGGACAACGAGGCGGGCCTCACTGCGATGGGGCGCATGGGTCTGGATATGCAAATTGTTGCGTTGCTGTCCAATCGCCTGCAGGTGGAGGACTGGTATGCGCGCCACCCGGAAATCGACGAGCAGGAAATCGTCGCCCCGCTGATCGGCCTGGGCCTGCCGCGCACCGGTTCCACGGCGCTGTCGTTCCTGCTCGCCGAGGACCCGGCGGTACGCTGCATCCGCAACTGGGAGTCCAACCAGCCCTGTCCGCCGCCGGAGACCGCCACCGAGGCCACGGACCCGCGTATCGCCCAGGCCGAGGCCATGATGGCGCGGCGCGACGAGATGTTCCCGCGCATGAAGACCATGTTGCCGAGCACCGCCACCGGGCCCATGGAGTGCCAGCAGTTCATGGGCTTCGATTTCAAGTCACAGTTGTTCCAGGCCTTCGCGCACATACCGAGCTACGTGCAGTGGCTGAACCACGAGGCGGACCTGGTGCCCACCTACCGCTACGTGAAACGCGTGCTGAAACTGCTGCAGTGGCGCTGTCCGCCGACCCGCTGGCGCCTGAAGAACCCGTCGCACTCGCTGTTTATCGGGGCGCTGGATGAAGTGTTCCCGGATGCGCGCTTCTGGATGACCCACCGCGACGTGGCCAACGTGATTCCCTCGGTGGCGGATGTGTACCTGGAACTGACCCAGGCCGGCAGCGAGAACGTTGACCTGCACGCGATCGGCGCCATGACCGCGGATTTTTGTGAGTTGGGCATGCGCCGCATGATCGACTTCCGCGACGCCGGCAACGAATCGCGCTTTTTCGACATCCACTTCGCACCGTTCCAGGCCGACCCGTTTCCCACCATGGAGAAGCTCTACGCGTTTCTCGGCGAGGAGTTTACCGACGAAACCCGCGAGCGCATGGCCGCCTGGCGGCGGGACAACTCGCTGGGCCGGGCCGCGGTGGAGCGCACCCCGCCCGAGGCCTTCGGATTGGACCTGGACGCCCTGCGCCAGCGCTTTGGCTTCTACAACCAGCGTTTCGACGTGGCCTGAGCATCCGCCGACGCGGGCAGCCCGGCGCGGCTACTTGCCCTCGATGGCGCGCAGGAAGCCGACGCGGCCGGCGTCCGCCTCGCCGCGCAGTACCGTGGTATCGAGCTTGAAGCTGACCCCGGGAATGGTCTCGTTGACCTGCGGGTTGCCCACCCACCACACGATACGACACACCCGGTGGCGGATACGCCAGCCATCGGCGGTGCGCACCAGGGCGTCGTCGTACCAGCCGCTGCCGTCCCACAGGGGGTTGCCGTCGGTGGCCTTGCGCAGCAGGCGCCAGGTGCCGTAGGTGAAGGCGTGGGCGGTGTCGCCGTCGACCTCGACCATGTGGTTCATCATGCAGTGCTGGGTGCTGTCGAAGGGGTCGTGAAAGGCGCCGAAATCGCGCTTGAAGCTCTCCCGGTCATGCCAGTGGGCCGGCTCGCTGAAGTCCGCCTCTACATCCTCGGTGAAGATGCGGTCGAACAGCGACCAGCGCTGGGTGTCCACCGCGAAGCCGTACAGGTTGAGCAACTGGACGATGGCTTCGGTATCTGACTGCGGCATGCAGGTCTCCCCGGGGCTTCACACCCCTGTTGAATTATTCGTCGATTATTGTCGTTGGAGGATCAGGCCGACGCCCGCCGGATCGTCGTCCGGGCCGGTGCGCAACAGCGCCTTGAATACGATGTTGAAACCGCGCGCCTCGAAGGCGGCGCAGCTTCGGGCGATGCGCTCGGGTGTCTGCGCCGCGTCGCACATGGCCTGGAAACGCTCGCGGTAGGGACCCATCTCATCCTGCAGGCGCTGCAGCCAGGCGAGGATGGCGGCGCAGTCCTGGCGCTCCAGGCTGTCGTGCAGGCTGACCACGTCGTCGGCGATGCGGCTGATGGTGAGCGCTGCCGAGCAGCCCTTGATGCGTTCACAGAGCCCGTCGACCTGGGTCAGCACCAGGCTGAGGCCAGCGGCTTTGTGCTGGTAGTCGGCGGTCTCGCCGGTCTGCAGGGCGTGCTGGCCGGCGGCGAACACCGCCGCCGCGGTATCCAGGAAACCCAGTTCCTGGAACGCATTGAGCACGTGGCAACTGGCGTTGCTGTCGGCATGGATGGAACTGCCGGTGCAGTGCAGCGCGAGGCCGATGCAGCCGCCGGGGGCGACCAGCTCGGCGAGGCCGACGATGGCATCGTCCCCCGCGTATTCCACGCCGAACTGGCTGAGCACCGCGTCGAAGGCGCCGGGGGCCAGCGGCGGCCGCGCGGCATCCGCGGCGAACACAGTGGCGCCGGGCACGCGCTGGCGCAGGTGGTCCAGGGCCAGGTTGGAGTAATCCAGGGCGAAATAGTCCAGGGCGTCACCGAAGCGGTCGTACAGGCGGTAGGAGAGATCGCCACTGCCGGCGGCCACTTCCAGCACGCGCTGGCCCGGGGCGAGCAGGCCCTCGTCGAGGAACATCTGCCAGAACCCGCTCACCGCGGGGTGGTTGACGCCACCCTCGGCAAAGGCGTCCGCCGCGGCGCTGCCGCGCCAGTAATTGGCCCAACTCTCGGGTGATAAGGCTTGTGACATGGCTGCTGATCTGGTCAAGGCTGACCTCTGTTGGTTTGTCGATGGATGCTGCGGGCCGGGTTGTTGCCACCCGTCAGGGATGGCCACCTTACCACGGGCGGGGGAGTCGCAACGGCCATTTTTTCCCGTGCGCGCCGCATACGGCTCAGGGCCCACCGATCATCCGCCACATTTCGGGTTCGGCGTAGAGGTATTCCAGGTAGTGGCCGAAGGTCTCGCGGGCGTCGACGTAGACGAACTTGAGTCCCTCCATGTGCCCCTCGAAGGCGATCGGCCAGCCGTTGGCGGCGATGTCCGCCAGGGTGGCGTCCCAGTCGAAGGTACGCATGCACACGTGGTGCAGGCGCAGGGAATTGTCCGGCGGCAGGTAGGCGGAGTAGATGTCGAGTTCGCCGCCCACCGGTTCGATGAGTTCGAAGTTGAAGCCGCCGGACCAGCCCAGGGCGGCCTTGCTGATCGAGCGCCGCGGACCGTCCGGGGTGAGCATGTCCATGTCCACATCGAACTGGATGAAACTGTCGATACCGTAGCGCTGCTGGGCCAGCGCCATGGCCGCCTCGATGTCCCGGGTGACGTAGGCGTTCTGGTAGTGGTTGCGGAAAGTCATCGCGGCTCCGGGTGATTTATGAAATTTATTTTTGGAATTTCAGTATAGGGAAAACCGCCGCCGACTCAAGCGCGTAGGGGCGGCTTGCAGGGGGAGGGCGATTCGCTCACAATACGCGCCCTGCGCCCCCAGGGTGCAGTGCTGTGGTGGCCCAGGCGGTCCCCCCGCAACGCCAGGTAGCGAACCCCGCCAGGCCCGGAAGGGAGCAACGGTAGTTACTGATGCGTGTGCCGGGGTGTGGCTGTCTGGGCCATCTCCATTTTCCACCTCCGATCGCGGCCCGGGACCTGTTTGTCTCGCCGTGGGGGTGGTGTATCCTCTGGCTTTTGCCGGAAAACGACAGATAACGGGGCATGTCCTACCAGGTTCTCGCGCGCAAATGGCGGCCGAAAAGCTTCCGGGAGATGGTCGGCCAGGAGCATGTGCTGCGCGCGCTGATCAATGCCCTGGACCACGACCGGCTGCACCACGCCTACCTGTTCACCGGCACCCGCGGTGTCGGCAAGACCACCATCGCGCGCATCCTCGCCAAGTGCCTGAACTGTGAGCAGGGGGTCTCTTCCGAGCCCTGCGGCGAGTGCGGCTCCTGCCTGGAAATCGCCGAGGGGCGCAGCGTCGACCTGCTCGAAGTGGATGCCGCCTCGCGCACCAAGGTGGAAGACACCCGCGAACTGCTGGAGAACGTGCAGTACGCGCCGACCCGCTCGCGCTACAAGATCTACCTCATCGACGAGGTGCACATGCTCTCCACCAGCAGCTTCAACGCGCTGCTGAAAACGCTGGAAGAGCCGCCGCCCCATGTCAAGTTCCTGCTTGCCACCACCGACCCGCAGAAGCTGCCGGCCACGGTGCTCTCGCGCTGCCTGCAGTTCAACCTCAAGAACATGCCGCCGGAGCAGATCGTCGGCCATCTGGAGTCGATTCTCGGGCAGGAGATGATCAGCTTCGAGACGCCGGCGCTGTGGCTGCTCGGCCGGGCCGCCGCCGGCAGTATGCGCGACGCCCTGAGCCTCACCGACCAGGCCATCGCCTTCGGCTCCGGCAAGCTCACCGAGGCCGAGGTGCGCAGCATGCTGGGCAGCGTCGATCTCGGCTTCATCTACGAATTGCTCGAGGAGGTGGCCGGTGGCGACGCCGCCAGCGTGCTCGCGGTTGTTGCCCGCATGGGCGAGCACGGCGCCGACTTCGATAACAGCGCGGAGGAACTGATCTCCCTGCTGCACCGCATCGCCGTCGCCCAGGTGGTGCCTGACGCGGTCGACAACACCTGGGGCGACGCCGAGCGGGTCGCCGCGCTGGCCGCCGCGATCACCGCAGAAGACGCCCAGCTTTACTACCAGGTGGCGATCAACGGCAAGCGCGACATGGCGCTGGCGCCGGAGCCGCGGGTCGGTTTCGAGATGTCGCTGCTGCGCATGCTCGCCTTCCGCCCGGCACAGGAGACGGCGGCACCCGCGGGCGGCAGCCCCGGGGGCGCCGCAACCCGCGCCGGGGAGGTCGCGGCGGATGCAAAAAAGTCCCCTGAGGCGTCGCGGCTGAATCCGCGACCTGCGCCATCGCCTGCACAGGCGCTGGCCAAGCCAGCCCCGGCTGGGGAGAGGGTAGAGGCGAGGGTGCAGGAGCGGACCGAGGCGAGGGTCGAGGCACCGGCTGCCCAGCGGCGCGAGCCGCCGCCAGCGACTGCGCCGTCAGTGCCGCCCGGGCCCGCGGCGCCGGCACCCGGCGCGGCCAGTGAGCCGGCGCGCGAACAGCCCGCCGCCAGCGGTGCCGCCGCGGCCAAGGCCGATAGCGGCGACTGGATCACCCTGGTCGAGGCGCTGGGCCTGGTCGGGGTGGTGCAGAGCATCGCCCACAACATGGCGCTGGTCAGCGCCGAGCACGACCGCTTCCAGTTCGTGCTGGACGCGGAGAACGCGGCGCTGTTCAACCCCAGCCACGAGGACAAACTGCGCCTGGCCCTGCAGAACTACCTGGAGCGCGAGGTGTCGGTGTCCATCGAGGTGGGTGACCCGCCGGTGGAAACACCCGCCATGCGCCGCGCGCGGCTGAAGCAGGCGCGCCGCCAGCAGGCGGTGACGGAAATTGAAAACGACGAGCGCCTGCGGGCGCTGATGGCGCGCTTCGACGGCAAACTCGACGTCGGCTCGATCGCGCCGCGGGAACCCTGAGGAGGGAGACGCGCATGAAAATTACCGACCTGATGCAACAGGCGCAGAAACTGCAGGAAGACATGCAGAAGACCCAGGAGGCGCTGGCCAGCGCCGAGGTCACCGGCGAGGCCGGGGCCGGGCTGGTGACGGTGACCATGACCGGTCGCCACGACGTCAAGCGCGTGAACATCGACGCCAGCGTGCTGGGCGAGGACAAGGAAGTGCTGGAAGACCTGCTGGCGGCGGCGGTGAACGACGCGGTGCGCAAGGTCGAGGCGCACAACCGCGAGGCCATGTCGGAGATGACCGCGGGCCTGAACCTGCCCGGCGGCATGAAGTTCCCGTTCTGAGAATTCCGCTTCGATGAAATACAGTCCCGCCCTGCAGGGCCTGATCGAGGCCCTGCGCTGCCTGCCCGGGGTCGGCCCCAAGTCGGCCCAGCGCATGGCCCTGCACCTGCTGGAGCGCGACCGCGAGGGCGCGGTGGAGCTGTCGCAGCGGCTGCAGGTCGCGGTCGACCGCATCGGCCACTGCGTGCAGTGTCGCAACCTCACCGAACTGGAGGTGTGCGAGATCTGCGCCGACACGCGCCGCGATGCCGCGACCATCTGCGTGGTAGAGACCCCGGCGGATGTGCTGGCCGTCGAGCAAAGCGGCAGCTATCGCGGCCGCTACTTCGTGCTCATGGGCCACCTGTCGCCGATCGATGGCATCGGCCCGGAAGACCTCGGCCTGGACCGCTTCGAACGCCGCGTGGCCGAGGAGGGCGTCGCCGAGGTGATCCTGGCCACGAATCCCACGGTGGAGGGCGAGGCCACCGCCTACTACCTGTCCGACGCGCTGCGCAGTCGCGGCGTGAAGGTCTCACGCATTGCCCACGGCGTACCGTTGGGCGGTGAACTCGAATATGTCGATGGCTCGACGCTGGCCCACGCGTTCAGCGGCCGTCGCCCGCTGGAGTAAACAGGACGTGGATTGGCAGTTGCTGGAATCGGACCAGGCCCTGGCGCAGTTGCTGGAGGGCGCGAAGGGCTGCACCGCGGTGATGGTGGACACCGAGTTCATGCGCCGCAACACGTTTTACCCGCAGGTTGCCCTGGTGCAGCTGTGTTTCCACGGCGGCGAGGCCGCGGGCACGGCCTGGCTGGTCGACCCGCTGCGCATCGAAGACCCCGCGCCGCTGGCCGCGCTGTTCGCAGACCCGGCGGTGACCAAGGTGCTGCACTCGGCCAGTGAAGACCTCGAGGTCTTCCAGCAGTGGCTGGGCGTGCTGCCACAGCCCCTGTTCGACACGCAGAAGGCCGCCGCCCTGGCCGGCATGGACTTCGGCATGGGTTATCGCAACATTGTACTGGCCCTGTGCGAGGAAGACCTGCCCAAGGGCGAGACGCGCTCCGACTGGCTGCAGCGCCCGCTCACCGAATCCCAGTGCCACTACGCGGCCCAGGACGTGATCTGGCTGCTCGAGGTCTACCGCGAACTGGCCGTGCGCTGCCGCGAATCCGGGCGCTACGACTGGGTGCTGGCGGAGGGGGAGGAGGCCTGCGCCAATCTCGCCTCCGGCGCCGGCGGCTACTACCGCAAGCTGAAGAATGCCTGGAAGCTGCGCCCGCGCGAACTGGCCCGCCTGGCGGCGATCTGCGACTGGCGCGATGAGGTGGCGCGGCGCGAGGACCGCCCGCGCAGCTGGATCATCGACGACCCGACCTGTTTCCAGGCCGCGCGCCTGCGCCCGGAGACCAGCGACGACCTGCGTCGCAAGCTGGAAATGCATCCCTCGGCCCTGCGTCGCTACGGCCAGGGTTTGCTGCAGGTGCTCGACGATTGTGACGGTCTGCCGGACGACGCGCTGCCCGCGCCATTGCCCGCACCGCTGTCCGCCGCCCAGCGCGAGCAGTTGAAGCGGTTGAAGGCGCGCCTCGAGGCGATTGCCGGCGAGATGGGGGTGGCGCCACAGGCGCTGCTGGCCAACCGCGACCTGGAAATCCTGCTGCGCGGCGGCGAGGAACCCGCGGCCTGGTCCGGCTGGCGCCGCGACTGCGTGATCGAGCCCCTGCGCACATGGTTGCAGGGTGCTGGCGCATGAAACGCCTGGTGGAAATCTTCCGCAGCTCGCGCAAGGACGAGATGTACCTCTACGTGGACCGTGCGCGCGGTCTTGCCGACGTGCCGGAACCGCTGCTGCAGCAGTTCGGCGAGCCGACCAGCGTGATGTCGCTGATGCTCGAACCGGCGCGCAAGTTGGCGCGAGCCGACGCCGCAGAAGTGCTGGCGAAGATCGAGGCGCAGGGTTTCTACCTGCAGATGCCGCCCACCGCCGAGGAGCTGTTGCGCCGCGAGCGCGCCGGGGAGACCGGTGAGCGCGACTGAGTGGTGGCACGAACTGCCGCTGCAGGCGCTCGACGCCACGCAGTGGGAGGCGCTGTGCGATGGCTGCGCCCGCTGCTGCCTGCACAAGCTCGAGGACGCCGAGACCGGCGAGCTGCTCTTCACCCGTGTGCACTGTACTTTGCTGGACGCGGACACCTGCCGCTGCAGCGACTACCCACATCGCCAGCAGCGGGTGCCTGGTTGCGCCAGCCTGGCGCCGGACACGGTAGCCGGTTTCGACTGGCTGCCGGCGACCTGCGCCTATCGCCTGCGCGCCGAGGGTCTGCACCTGCCCGAGTGGCATCACCTGGTGTCGGGGTCGCGGGAGACGGTGCACGAGGCCGGTATCTCGGCACGCGGCTGGACGATTTCAGAGGACTATGTCCACCCGGACGGCTACGATGAACACATCGTGCACTGGGTGGAGCAGGAGTAGAGCGTGCTCAGCGAAGAATCCTATCATGTAGCACTCGCCGCCTATCTCGCCGCGGGTGTCCTGGCCATGCTGTTACTCGCCTGGTGGCTGGGCCGGCGCTGGCCCAACGGCTGGACCGCACTGCTGGTCCTGTTGTGTGGTGCGCTGCTGTTGACCCCGGCCTACCCGCGCGAGGGCGTGGAGACTTTCGCCCCCGCGCTGGTGGTCGCCGCCTTCCAGATGCTCACCAGCGGTGTCGAGTCGGCACAGCACGCCCTGCGACCGCTGGCCTTCGCCTGTGGCCTGGCCGTGGTGCTGGCGCTGATCCTGCGCTTTACCTTGCTGCGGCCGCGCCGCCCGGCACCGGCCCCGGCTGCCGGCGCGGAGGGCGGCGACTGAATGCGCCTGCGCCTGGCGCGGCTCGCGCTGGTCTGCCTGTGGTGTAGCCTGGGCCCCTGGCCCGCCGCCGTTTCGGCGCAGCCAGCGCGGGAGCTTTTGCTGCCGGAACCTTCGGTGCCCCAGCACTCGGGGTCCCAGCTTCCGGTGCCCCAGTCTTCCGTGCCACAGCAGTCTTCCGTGCCACAGCAGTCTTCCGTGCCCCAGCAGCCTTCCACGCCCCAGCCTGCAGCGCCAGAGCTGCGCGTGCTGGTCGACACGGGCAGTGGCGGTGGGGCAGGTGACATCGCAGACTTGCGCCGCGAGGCCCTGGACCTGCTGGCGAGCCTGCTGCCCGAGGGTGCCCGGGTCGGTGTCTGGTCGTATGGTGACCAGGTGGCGACGCTGATGCCGCCCGCCGTGGTCGACCGCGCCTGGCGCTCCCGATTGCGCGATCTTATCCCCGCTGTGCAGGCCACCGGGGCGCGCGCCGATCTGCCGGCCGCGCTGTCTGCAGCCCTGGACATTCCGGCGCAGGAAGGGAGCAGGCTTTCCCTGCTGCTTCTCAGCAGCACCCCGGTGGCGGTCGCCGACTCGCCGATGATCAACGCCGGGGCCACCCGCGACCTGCTCGCCGACACGCTGCCAGTGCTGGCCGGGTCCGCAATTGCGCTGCACAGCATCGCCCTGTCCCCGCAGGCGGACCGCGGCCTGCTCGAAGGCCTGGCCTGGGGTAGTGGCGGCCTCGCGCTGCGTGCACAGGCGCCTGAAGAAGTCCCCCTGGCACTGCTCGAGATTCTCGATCGCGCCCTGCCGCTGGCGCAACTGCCCCTGCGCGGCGATGTCTTTCACGTGGACCCGCACGTCGAGGCCTTCACCGCGTTGCTCATCGGCCCCGCCGGCGGGGCGGTGGAGCTGGTGGCGCCGGACGGCACCCGGTTCCTGCCGCAGACAACCACGGCCGAGGTCACCTGGGCGCGCCACGAGTCACTGCTGCTCGCCCGCGTGCCCGGGCCCCTGGCCGGGGACTGGCAGTTGCGCGCATCCGGGGCGCAGGCGCGGCGTATCTCGGTGGAATCCCCGTTGCGGCTGCAGGTGGATGCCTTGCCCGCCACGCTCGCCGCCGGCCAGCAAGGGGAACTGGCACTGCGGGTGGTGCGCCCGGATGCGGCGCCGGGTGACGACACTGAACTGCCCGACTATGCCATCGACCTGGCGCTCAGTGGGCCGCGGGGGTTCAGCGCCAGTGTGGATCTCTCCACCGCGGGTGCGCCGGACCCGGATGGACTGATACGCGTGGCTCTGCCCGTGTTGCCCGAACCCGGTCGCTACCGCCTGCTGCTGCGCCTGGCCGCGGCGGGGGCGGAGCGTGAACTGCCCCTGTCGCTGGAGGTCCGGCCCGCCAGCGACCCGACGCTGGTTACGCGCGCCCTGAGCGCACCGCCGGACAACCTGCGCCTGCCCATGCTCACCCTGGCGGGTGCGGCCGTACTGGCCCTGGGCGCACTGTGGCTGGTGCTGCGCCGGCGCCAGCGGGACAAACTGGACACCTGGCGCCGGCGCGCGCGCCGCCTGCAGGGGGAGAACAGCCGCAGCGCCTGAGCCGCGGCCCGGCCTCCACCGCTTGAATCGCCACCGGGCAGTTTTTAAACTGGGCAGCTTTGTCACTGCACAGTCCATCCAACTTTACTCACAGGTACTGGGAATGAAATTTGAAGGCACCGAGCGATACGTCGCCACCGATGACCTGCGCATGGCGGTCAACGCCGCGGTCGCACTGCAGCGGCCGCTGCTGATCAAGGGCGAGCCGGGCACCGGCAAGACCATGCTGGCCGAAGAGGTCGCCGCCGGGCTCGGCATGCCGCTGATCCAGTGGCACATCAAGTCCACCACCAAGGCGCAGCAGGGCCTATACGAGTACGACGCGGTGTCGCGCCTGCGCGATTCGCAGCTCGGCGATGAAAAAGTCCACGACATCGCCAACTACATCAAGAAGGGCAAGCTGTGGGAGGCGTTCACCGCCGAGGAACAGGTGGTGCTGCTGATCGACGAGATCGATAAGGCCGATATCGAGTTTCCCAACGACCTGCTGGTGGAACTCGACCGCATGGAATTCTTCGTTTACGAGACCGGCGAGACGGTGAAGGCGAAGCATCGGCCGGTCATCATCATCACCAGTAACAACGAGAAGGAACTGCCCGACGCCTTCCTGCGCCGCTGTTTCTTCCACTTCATCAACTTCCCGGACAAGGAGACGATGCGCGAGATCATCGCCGTGCACTACCCGGATATTTCCAAATCCCTGGTGGCCGAGGCGATGGAGGTATTCTTCGACCTGCGCGAGATTCCCGGGCTGAAGAAAAAGCCCTCGACCTCGGAACTGATCGACTGGCTGAAGCTGCTCATGGCGGACGAGATTCCCGACGAGATCCTCAAGGAGCGCGACCCGAGCAAGGCGATCCCGCCGCTGTATGGCGCGCTGATGAAAAACGAGCAGGACGTGCACCTGCTCGAGCGCCTGGCCTTCATGCACCGCCGCGAGATGCGCTGAGTCCGCCGCTGTGCTGGTCAATTTTTTCCACTGCCTGCGCGACGTCGGCATCCCGGTCACCACACGCGAACTGCTGGACCTGCTCGAGGGCCTGCAGCGCCACGTGGTATTCGGTTCGGTCGACGAGTTCTACTATTTCAGCCGCACCTGCATGGTCAAGGACGAGAAGTACTTCGACCGCTTCGACCGCGCCTTCGCCCTGCACTTCGAGGAACTGGAAGCGCTGGACGACATCATCGAGGCGCTGATCCCCGAGGAGTGGCTGCGCGCGGAGTTCCTCAAGCAGCTCAGCGAGGAGGAAAAAGCGAAGATCGAGACCCTGGGCGGCCTGGAAAAACTCATCGAGGAATTCAAGAAACGCCTCGAGGAGCAAAAGGGCCGTCACCAGGGCGGCAACAAGTGGGTGGGCACCGGCGGCACCTCGCCCTTCGGCCAGCAGGGCTATCACCCGGAGGGTATCCGGGTCGGCCCCAATGGCGGCAATAAAAAGGCGGTCAAGGTCTGGGACCGGCGCGAGTACAAGAACCTCGATGACAGCGTGGAACTCGGCACGCGTAATATCAAGGTCGCGCTGCGCCGCCTGCGCCGTTTCGCGCGTACCGGCGCGGCGGACGAACTCGACCTCGACGACACCATCCGTAGCACCGCGCGCAACGCCGGCCTGCTGGATATCAAGATGGTGCCGGAGCGCCACAATGCGGTGAAGGTACTGCTGTTCTTCGACGTGGGCGGCTCAATGGACCCGCATGTGAAGGTCTGCGAGGAACTGTTCTCCGCCGCGCGCACCGAGTTCAAGCACATGGAGTATTTCTACTTCCATAACTTCATTTACGAGAGCGTGTGGAAGAACAACATTCGCCGGCACAACGAGCGCACGCCGCTGCTCGACGTGATGCACAAGTACAGCCATGACTACAAGATCATCTTTATCGGCGACGCCTCGATGTCGCCCTACGAGATCCTGCAGCCGGGCGGTTCGGTGGAGCACTGGAACGAGGAGCCCGGCGCGGCCTGGATGCAGCGCCTGCGCGAGGTCTACGACAAGGTGGTGTGGATCAACCCGGTACCGCGGGAAGACTGGCACTACACCCATTCCGTGGGCGTGGTACGCGAATTGCTCGAGGAGCACATGTATCCCCTGACCCTGAAGGGCCTCGAGGATGCCATGGCCTACCTGACCAAGTAGCTTTCGCGCCGGCTGCGCCTGCGCTTACTGCCCACCCGCCGCGGTCTCCGCGTAGGCGATCAGCGCCGCGGTGACCGCCACGTTGAGCGACTCCACGCCGCGGCCCATGGGAATCGCCAGGCCGGCATCGGCCTGCGCCGCCACCTCCTTGCTCACCCCGCTGGTCTCATTGCCGAGCACGTAGATCGCGTGGGTCGCCGGCCGGTATCCGAACAGGTTGCGCCCGGCGTCGGCGCGCAGGGTGAGTACCTCGATCCCGGCCGCGCGGCACGCCGCCAGCGCCTCGGGCAGGTTCTGGCAGAACACCAGCGGAGCACGGTACAGCGTGCCGCTGCTGGCCTTGATCACCAGCGGGCCGAGGGCGGCGTTGCCGCGGCGCGACCAGAGCACGGCGTCGATTTCACCGGCGGCTGCGCTGCGCAGGATCATGCCCAGGTTCTGCGGGTTGGTGATGCCGTCCAGGGCCAGGATGCGCTGGCGCGGCAGCGAGGGCAGGGCGGCGAGGTAGTCGTCCAACTGGCGGAACGCGGGACACAGGATGTCCAGCGCCACGCCCTGGTCCTGCTTGCCGTTTTTCGAGATGCGCGCCAGTGCCTCGCGCGCATGATAGCTGACCGGCACGCCGCGGGCCTGCGCCGTGGACAGCAGTTGTTCGATGATGCCGCCGCTGCGGTTGCTCTGCGCCAGGTGCAGGCGGTGGCAGTCGAGGCTGTCATCGGACAGCGCCTCGAGCGCGGGTTTGCGACCGTAGACGGTCAGCACCCGCTCGAAAAAGGCTTTTTTATCGGCATAACTGCCGTCGGGCTGGTCGGCATGTCTGCCGTCGGACTTGTTCATCGCCTGGCTGGTACCGGTACAATACGCGCGAATTCGCGGCGCTATGGTAACGTCCGGGCGCGGCGCGACCAAACCCTTTTACGATGGGGACGAACAGCGACGATGGTGATTCTCTACGGCACCAGTGCCTGCCACCTGTGCGAGGAGGCCGAGGCCCTGTTGCTCGACCTGGGCGCAGCCTACCGCAAGGTGGATATCAGCGAAACGGATGAGTTGTTCCAGCGCTACGGCGTGCGCATTCCGGTGGTGCAGCGCGCTGACGGCGAAGAACTGGGCTGGCCGTTCGATGCCGTGCGCCTGGCCTGGTTTGTCGGGCGCTAGCGCACGGCCTGGGTGAGGGCTCAGTCGCCGACGCGCACCGCCAGCACGTCGCAGGTGGCGCCGTGCAGCACACCGTTGGCGGTGGAGCCCATGAGCAGGGCCAGACCGTAGCGGCCGTGGCTGCCGACGACGATCAGGTCGGCGCCAATCTGCTCGGCCATGGCGTGAATTTCCACCTCTGGGCGACCGAGGACGACGTGCTGGTGGGTCGCCGAGATGCCGTTCTGCTCGGCGAAGCGGGTCAGTTGTTGTGTGGCCTGGGTCTGGATTTCCTCCTGCAGGCCGGAAAAATCCATGGGAATGTCGACGCCGTAGGCGAAGCTCAGGGGCTCGATGACGTGGATCACGTCGAGTTGGGCGCTGCCGCCATCGGCGATGGCCTGTGCCTTTTTCGCCACGATTTGCGATTCGTCACTGAGATCGACGGCAACCAGGATTTTCTTGTAATTGGACATTCCTCGGCACTCCCCCTTTGTTGTTCATATGCGATGTTGCGTGTGCGGTGTCGCGTGTATTTGGCCGTGTATTTATAGCATAGTACAGCACCGCGGCAATCCCGCCCACAGCGACCCTTGACCTGGGTCAGGAACAAGTAGCTTGGCATACCTCTTCATCTTCGGCGCACTGGCGCTGGCAATCGCCCCCCTGGTGCATTTTATGCCCAGCAAGCGCCAGCGCCGCCTGGCCCGACTGCGCGAATATGCGGCGGTTCACGGACTTTTCGTCGAATTTCGCAATCTTCCCAGCCGTGGATTGGACAGCCGGCCGGATCAGGTGCTCTACTACGGCCGGCGCCTGAAGGCTTCGCGCGGCGCGCCGCGCAGCCGCCGCAGCTGGCAGCGCGGCGCCGCGGGCTGGGAGCCGCTGGGACACCGGGAAGGCCCCCCCGACGCGGCGACGCAGATGCCCGCGCAGGTACTGGCTATCGGTATCGACGAGGCCAGTTGCGGTGCCTACTGGCGCGAGGATGGCGAGGAGGCCGAGGTCGCCGCCATCGTCGCCGCAGTGGACGCCTGGCAGCGGGAAAAGGACTGAGATCGCCCTGCGGCGAACCCCGCCTGACCTGATTTGCCCTTGACCGGGGCCACATCGGGACTTATATATGCCAACCTTCGAGCCGGTACCCCGACACCGGTCGCCTGAGACCGGCGCATTTCAACCGGTCGCTCGAAGGAAGTAAGTCCGGACACAACGTTACAGCAGGATGCAATGGGTAAATCACTAGTCATCGTCGAGTCGCCCGCCAAGGCCAAGACCATCAACAAATATCTCGGCTCCGCCTTTGTCGTGAAGTCGAGCGTCGGCCATATCCGGGACCTGCCCACCGCAGGCAGTGGCAACAAGACCGTGGACGCCAAGGAGCGTGCCGCGCAGGCCGCCATCACCCGCAAGATGGCCCCGGAAGAAAAGGCCGAGCACAAACGCAAGAAGGCTCGCGAGCAGCTTATCCGGCGCATGGGCATAGACCCCGAGCACGGCTGGGCGGCCAACTACCAGATCCTGCCGGGCAAGGAAAAGGTCGTCGACGAACTGAAGAAGCTGGCGGAGAAGGCCGACGCGGTCTATCTCGCCACCGACCTTGACCGCGAGGGGGAGGCCATCGCCTGGCACCTGCGCGAGGCGATCGGCGGCGACGAGTCGCGCTTCCAGCGCGTGGTGTTCAACGAGATCACCAAGAAGGCCATCACCGAGGCTTTCGACAGCCCCTCGCACCTGGATCACGACCGCGTCAACGCCCAGCAGGCGCGCCGCTTCCTCGACCGCGTGGTGGGTTACATGGTGTCGCCGCTGCTGTGGTCGAAGATCGCCCGCGGCCTATCCGCTGGCCGCGTGCAGTCGGTGGCGGTACGCCTGATCGTCGAGCGCGAGCGCGAGATCCACGCCTTCGTGCCGGAGGAGTACTGGGAGGTGCATGCCGACCTGGTCACCGGCGCCCGCGAGGAGGTGCGCTTCCAGGTGCGCCGCCAGCGCGGCGAGAACTTCCGCCCGGGCAACGAGGCTCAGGCCAGCGCGGCCACTGCGGAACTGGAGAAGCTGCCTTACGCGGTGAGCGCGCGCGAGGACAAGCCGACCCGCTCCAAGCCCCCGGCGCCGTTCATCACCTCGACGCTGCAGCAGGCGGCCAGCACTCGCCTGGGGTTCTCGGTAAAAAAGACCATGACCCTGGCGCAACGCCTGTACGAGGCGGGCTACATCACGTACATGCGTACCGACTCCACCAACCTGAGCGAGGAGGCGGTCGCCGCCTGCCGCGAGTACATCAAGAAGAACTTCCCGGCCAAATACCTGCCTGAAGCGCCCAATCGCTACAGCTCGAAGGAGGGCGCCCAGGAGGCGCACGAGGCGATCCGTCCCTCGGACGTGAACGTGCCGCAGACCTCGCTGTCGGGCATGGAGCGCGACGCCGAGCGCCTCTACGAGCTGATCTGGCGCCAGTTTGTCGCCTGCCAGATGCCTGCCGCGGAATACACCTCGACCACGGTCACCGCCACCGCCGGTGACTACGAACTGCAGGCCAAGGGCCGCATCATCCGCTTCGACGGCTACACCCGGGTGCAGCCGCCAGCGGGGCGCAGCAAGAGCGAGGACACCGTGCTGCCGGATATCAATACCGGCGACGCCCTGAGCCTGAAAAAGCTCGACCCGGTGCAGCATTTCACCAAGCCCTCGCCGCGCTACGGCGAGGCCAGCCTGGTGCGCGAGCTGGAGAAGCGCGGTATCGGCCGCCCGTCGACCTATGCGTCGATCATCTCCACGATCCAGGACCGCGGCTACGTGCGCCTGGAAAACAAGCGTTTCTACGCGGAGAAAATGGGCGAGATCGTCACCGACCGCCTGCAGAAGAGCTTCACCGACCTGCTCGATTACGGCTTTACCGCCTCCATGGAGGAGCGCCTGGACGAGGTGGCCGAGGGCAAGCGTGACTGGCGCGACGTGCTGGACAGTTTCTACGTCGAGTTCAGCGGTTTATTGGAGAAGGCCGAGGAGCCGCAGCCCAACGGCATGCAGCCCAACGAGCCGACCATGACGGACATTCCCTGTGCCCAGTGCGGCCGGCCGATGCAGATTCGCACTGCCAGCACCGGCGTATTCCTGGGCTGCTCCGGCTACGCGCTGCCGCCCAAGGAGCGCTGCAAGCACACGGTCAACCTGACCTCCGGCGACGAAGCGATTCGCGAGGACGCCGACGACGAGGCGGAATCGCGCCAGCTGCTGGAACGCCATCGCTGCCACAAGTGCGGCACGGCGATGGATTCCTACCTGATCGACGAGACGCGCAAGCTGCACGTGTGCGGCAACAACCCGGATTGCGACGGCTTCGAGGTGGAGACCGGTAAATTCAAGATCAAGGGCTACGACGGCCCGGTGATCGAGTGCGACAAGTGCGGCGCCGAGATGCAGCTCAAGAACGGCCGCTTCGGCAAGTACTTCGGCTGCACTTCCGAGACCTGCAAGAACACCCGCAAGCTGCTGCGCAACGGCGAGGCGGCACCGCCCAAGATGGATCCGGTGCCCATGCCGGAGCTGGCCTGCGCCAAGGTCGAGGACCATTACGTGCTGCGCGATGGCGCCGCCGGCCTGTTCCTCGCCGCCAGCCAGTTCCCGCGCAACCGTGAGACCCGCGCGCCGTTCATCGACGAACTGCTGCCGCACAAGGCCGAGATCGACCCCAAGTACACGTTCCTGTTCTCCGCCCCGGTGGAGGACGACGACGGCAACCGCGTGCAGGTGCGCTACAGCCGCAAGACCAAGGAGCAGTACGTGATGACGGAAAAGGACGGCAAGGCCACGGGCTGGAAGGCGCACTACCGCAAGGGCCGCTGGGAGGTCGACCAGCCCGCGGCGAGCAAGAAGAAATAGGATGAGTAGCGCGCGGGCCCGCGCCAACCACCACCTGTACCTTGCGCGCACCCTGCTGCGCGGCTGGCAGCGCGAGGCGGACGAGGAGGCCGTGCCTGGCTCGATCCTCTCCCAGGCCTACCTGCCCGCCGTACGCGAGCACCTGGTGCTGGCCTACGGCTGGTTCCTGCTCGAGATCACCCGCCCGGAACCGATGCCGGCACAGCCGCCGCGCTGTGTCGCGCAACTGCCGGCACTGCCGCAGGGCAAGAGCCTGCCGGGGGAGGCACGCGAGTTCGAGCAGCTGGAGCAGGGCGGCTGGCTCGCGGAACTGCTGGACACCGACGCCGCAACCACCGCGTCCCGAACTCCCGGTAATCTCGCCAGCACGCCGGCGTTCACCACCGCACGCGATGCCGGCGCCTGGGCCGATGCCTTACAGAAGGTGTTCGATCGCATGGGCGACGCCCTGGACGAATACTGACCCGCGCCGATCTGCCCTATCTACACCCGTCCGGGACTGATAGAATGATTTTGCAGTCACAGATATTCGAGGTTTGTTGAGTGTCCGAAGCCTTGTTGGAGATTGTTGACCTGGGTGATGGCGAGATCGTTCTGCAGCGCGCAGATGATGAGTCCGAGCCCCTGGTAACCATCCGGTTTTCCGAGCCGGCACAACACTACACAATGGACAGCTGCCTGGAAATCGCCAAGGTGATGTTCCAGGCTGGACTGGAGGCCGCAGCACTGCTGGCCGAGGAAGAGGAAACCCAGGCCAGTTCGGCCGAGTTCTATTCCGAGGCGCCCCGCACCCTGCATTGAGGGTTTAGGGCCACAGCGTGACAAGCGGTAATTCTGGATGCCCTTCGCAGGGCGTCACGGGCGCGCAGCCGCCACTGTTTTTCCCGCCTTTTATTCAGAGAATCTTTATTAGCGACCTTTTCGGTTGGACAGGCCAGTAATGCAGCCAACGCTGCAATATGGCCTGCAGGGCAGATTCGGCTCGCGCCAGGTGTTGGTGCCTCAACCCGGTCCGCTGCTCCATGGCGTCCACTGCTCGCAGCCTGTACAGACGGGGTCTCGAGTGGCGTGGCTGCCTGCTGTGCCGCTTGTTATACCCCCCGTCGCAAAACCCCCACGCTGAGGCCTTCGATGGCGAAAGCCTGTTCCCTGAGGTCCACGCGGATCGGCTCGTAGTCGGTATTTTCCGGCAGCAGCTCGACGATGTGCTTGCGGTTGCCGCGGTGCAGGCGCTTTACCGTTACCTCGTCTTCGATGCGCGCCACGATTACGTCGCCATCATTGGCCACCGGCGTGCTGTGCACCGCGAGGAGATCGCCGTCGAAAATGCCGATGTCGATCATGCTGTCGCCGGTAACGCGCAGCAGGTAATCCGCCCGCGGCTTGAAGAATTCCGGCGGCAGGTCGCAGTATTCCTCGATGTTTTCCTCGGCCAGCACCGGGTTGCCCGCGGCCACGCGGCCGACAATGGGAATACCCGATACGCTCTCGGGCAGGCGGATGCCGCGCGAAGCGCCGGGAATGATCTCGATGGCGCCCTTGCGCGCCAGGGCCTTGAGGTGCTCCTCCGCCGCATTGGCGGACTTGAACCCCAGTTCACGGGCAATGTCCGCCCGCGTCGGCGGGTAGCCGGTCTGGTCGATGTGCTGCCGGATGAGGTCCAGTACCTGTTGCTGCCGCCCGGTGAGCTTTTCCATGCATCCCCCTGCTGGATATTTATACAGATGCTGTAAGTATATACAGGTAATGCGGGGCAGTACAACGCATCAGAAGTGGTCGCGCCGCAAAGTTTGCGCGGGTTTGGAGTAACCGGAAAGGAAAGAGTGTGTACGGGAACGCGAAGCCAGGAGGGGGAGCGGGCAAAATGCAAAGGCCAGCGGCGCAGCGGGCGCCGCGCCGATAGTCTAGAAGTCGTCGACCCCGTACATCGCGTCCGGCTCGACGAAGTTCAGCGGGTTGCTCCAGTCCTCCGGGTGCATGGGCAGGTCCGGGTCGAGCATGTCCTCGTCGTCCAGCTCGAAGGGTGAGCGCCAGTCTTCGGGGGCGGCGGCCCGCTCCGGCATGAGTTCGCGCCAGGCCTCGAGGTCCAGCTCGGACACCTCACCGTCGAGGTACTGGATTTCGATCGCCAGTGACGTCGGGTCCCAGTCGACCACTTCGAACAGGGCGTCGGTCTGGGTATCCTTGTACCATGCGCCGGTAACCGGGCGGAGCATTTTCATGGGGAACCTCGCTGCGGGTTTTTTGCGGGTCGAACCCCAACATAATCAGCGCGGCTGGCGCTGTCCATTATACGAAATCCGACTAAAACGCCGGCGTTAAATGCGTTTTCCATACGCTCAGTGACTTTGTGAAGCAAGTCAGGCAGTTGCGATGCTCGCCGGCGGTTGACTTGGGGCGCGACGCGCATTTATATATCCGCCCCGCAATAACCCCGCTGCCGGACATGAAAAAATTATCTAAAAAGCACTGCATTCATCACCGGATACCACCCCTCCCGGCATCGCTCGACGGGGCTGCCGATGCCTAGTCTCGCAATTATCGGCGGCACCGGCCTCGACCAGCTGGACGGACTGGAGATTGTCGACCGCCACTGTGTGCAGACCCCCTACGGTGACCCGTCACGGGCGGTAGAGGAGGGCCGCATGGCGGGGCAGCAGGTGTTTTTCCTGCAGCGCCACGGCAGCCCCAGGGCGATTCCCCCGCACCTCATCAACTACCGCGCCAACCTCTGGGCGCTGCGCTCGCTGGGCGCGAGCCAGGTGATCGGCATCAACGCGGTGGGCGGCATCACCCCGGCGATGCTCACCGGTACCCTGGTCATCCCGGATCAGGTCATCGACTACACCTGGGGGCGCGAGCACACGGTGGACGTGGGCGAGGGCGGTAGCCTGCAGCATATCGATTTTACCGAGCCCTACAGCCTCGCCCTGCGCGCCGCCCTGCTGCGCGCGGCGCGCGACGCCGGGCTGGAGCACGAGGCCGGGGGCGTGCACGGGGTGATGCAGGGGCCGCGCCTGGAAAGCGCGGCGGAAGTCCGTCGCCTGGCCCGGGACGGCTGCGACCTGGTGGGGATGACCGGTATGCCCGAGGCTTCCCTGGCGCGGGAGCTGGGCCTGGATTACGCCAGCGTGTGCATGGTGGTAAACCCCGCCGCGGGATTGTCGGATGCGCCGATCACCCTCGACTCGATGCGCGACGCCCTGGCCCGCGGTGCGGGCGCGGTGCGTGCACTGCTGCAGGCCTACATCGCAGCGGAGTCTCCATCCGCGGGTTGATCGCCGCGTAATTCGGCGTCGATCTCCGCGCGCTCGGCGGCCAGCGCCTCCAGCGTCTCCTCGTCCAGCGGGGTCAGCTTGATGACCACGCCGAACAGCGGGTGATCGATGTAGTGCACCTCGTGGCTGCGCATGCGTCGCGACTGCTGCATGAGCACCGCGTGGCGCCAGGGGTAGGTGGGTGTCTCGAGGGCGGGGGCCGGCGTGTTGGGGTCTTCCGCCAGTGGTGTTTCGCGCCAGCCCAGGGTGGCGAAGCCGGGGGCTTCCTCCAGCCCGTATTCCGGATCCAGCACTTCCGGCTCGGGTTCGATCACCTCAATGGAGGCCGGCCCCAGCGGCGGCGCCGGCATCTGCCAGTCACCGGGCAGGTAGTAGCCCTTGGTGTTGAACCACAGGTTGGTGTCCAGGTGCAGGTAGCGCTCGACGAAAATAGTCACGCTGCCTTGCAGCTGCGGCCAGTTGCCCCGATCGCCGGAGAAGTCGAGCACGATGGGCAGGGTCTCGGCCTCGGCCAGCACGGGCTGGACCCAGGCCTGGTGAAACAGGGTGTAGAACTCGCCGCTGCGTTCCATGTAGGCCGCCTTGCCGAGGAACTCGCGCTGCTGCGCCGGGAGCACGACGAAAGGCATCGGCCGCGGCGGGGCCTCCTCCTCTTCGATGACCGGGGCCGGTGTTGCAATCTCCGCCACCGGCGCGGGGATGTCGTTGGGGTCGGTCAGGTAGGGAATGTCCGGGGTGGTGTCCTGTTCGCCCTCCGCCTCGGGTTGCGGCGGTGGAAACAGGGTCAACAGGCCGCGATCATCCAGCTCGCTCGATCCTTCATGGTTCTCGCGCGCTTCCCGCACTTTCTCCGGGTAGACCAGCAGGCGGTGCGCTGCGGGATACTCGAGCGACGGCGTCGCCGGCCACTGCTCGCTGCCCGGCGCGGCCAGGTTGGCGAACACGAACAGTTCCACCTTGTACCAGCGCGGGTTGTCCTGCGCCTGCGAAGAGGCGGGCCAGAGCAGTGCAAAAAGGGCGAGAAGGGAACAGGCTCGGTGCAACTGGGGCATCAGGCGGCGGCTTCCGTGGCTTCGTTGGCGAAGGTGGCGAGCAGGTCCTCGACGAACCGCTGCCGCTGGGTTTTTTCCTCGAGCTCGCAGGTAAAGCGCAGGCGGGTGGCGCCGGCGAGCTTGTAGGCGCGCGGGTCGCCCTGCACCAGGCGCACCAGCGACAGCGGGTTGACCCGGGTGCTCTCCTTGAAATCGATACTACCACCCTGCGGCCCGGCATCAATCGCGCGGATACCGAGGTCCTCGGCCACCTGGCGCAGGCGGGAGAGGGCGAACAGGTTGCCGATCGGCTCCGGCAGCAGGCCGAAGCGGTCGATCATCTCCACCTGCAACTCGCGCAGCTCGTCCTCGCTGGCGGCCGCGGCGATGCGCTTGTACATCACCAGGCGGGTGTTGATGTCCGGCAGGTAGTCCTCGGGGATCAGAGCCGGCAGGTGTAGGTTGACCTCGGTGCCCGAGTCCAGCGGCGCATCGACATCGGGAATCTCGCTGCGGCGTATCGCTTTTACCGCGCGCTCCAGCATGTCCATGTACAGGGTGAAGCCTACGGACTCGATCTGCCCGCTCTGTTCCTCGCCGAGCAGCTCGCCGGCGCCGCGGATCTCGAGGTCGTGGGTGGCCAGCATGTAACCCGCGCCGAGATCGCCGGCGGCCTCGATCGCCTCCAGCCGCTTGCCGGCGTCGGTGGTAATCGCCGAGCGCGGCGGTGTCAGCAGGTAGGCGTAGGCCTGGTGGTGGGAGCGCCCGACGCGCCCGCGCAGCTGGTGCAACTGGGCGAGGCCGAACTTGTCCGCGCGCTCGATGATGATGGTGTTGGCGTTGGGAATATCGATGCCGGTCTCGATGATCGTACTGCACACCAGGATGTGATGGCGCTGGTGGTAGAAGTCCGACATCACCCGCTCCAGCTCGTGCTCGCGCATCTGGCCGTGGGCCACACCGACGCTCAGCTCCGGCAGCAGCTCGCGCAGCTTGCGCGCGCTCTCCTCAATGGACTTCACCTCGTTGTGCAGGTAGTAGACCTGGCCGCCGCGCAAGGTCTCGCGGAGCATCGCTTCCTTGACCAGCGCGATATTGTGCTCGCGCACGAAGGTCTTGATCGACAGCCGGCGCGCCGGCGGTGTGGCGATAATGGACAGGTCGCGCATGCCGCCCAGGGCCATGTTCAGGGTGCGCGGGATCGGCGTGGCGGTGAGGGTGAGGATGTCCACCTCCGAGCGCAGGGCCTTGATCGCCTCTTTCTGTTTGACGCCGAAGCGATGCTCCTCGTCGATGATCAGTAGGCCGAGGTCGCTGAAGGCGAAATCGGTCTGCAGCAATTTATGCGTGCCGACCAGGATGTCGATCTTGCCCGCCGCCACCCGCTCGCTGAGTTTTTTCACTTCGGCGGCGGATTTGAAGCGCGAGATGACCTCCACGTGCACCGGCCAGTCGGCGAAGCGGTCACTGAAGGAATTGAAATGCTGCTGGGCGAGCAGGGTGGTGGGCACCAGCACGGCCACCTGCTTGCGGTTCTGGGTGGCGACGAAGGCTGCGCGCATGGCGACCTCGGTCTTGCCGAAGCCGACATCGCCGCAGACCAGGCGATCCATCACCCGCGGGTTGCACATGTCGTCGAGCACCGCGTGGATGGCCAGTTCCTGGTCCGGGGTCTCCTCGAAGGGGAAGGCG
Source organism: Mangrovimicrobium sediminis (assembly GCF_004745945.1). Taxonomy (GTDB): domain Bacteria; phylum Pseudomonadota; class Gammaproteobacteria; order Pseudomonadales; family Halieaceae; genus Mangrovimicrobium; species Mangrovimicrobium sediminis. The sequence continues at coordinate 372,824 of NZ_SRLE01000007.1, forward strand.
CTGGCGAACTGCTCGTACAGTGCGGTGTCGTTGCTGAAGGCGAAGCCCTTGCGCGCCTCGCGCCGCGCGTACACCTCGAGCAGTTGCGCGGCGACATCGGTGGCGCGCTCGCTGGCCTTGCGCCGGGCCTTTTCCCACTGGTCCGAGCCCAGGCTGTGCAGCGGGGCGTGGTCCGGGTCTGCGCCGGAGTAGCGGCTGATCAGGTGCAGCGAGGCCACCGGCACATAGAGTTTTGAGCCGCGCGCGTATTCCAGGGTCAGGAACTCCGCCTGCTGGCCGTCGACCTCCAGGGTCTGCAGGCCGATATAGCGGCCGACCCCGTGCTCGAGGTGTACCACCGGGACCCCTTCGCGCAATTCGTTGAGATCGCGGAAGACCGTGGCCCCGGCGGCCTCGGCGGAGACCTTGCGGCGCCGACGCTGGGCCACCCGGTTGCCGAACAGCTGGCTCTCGCAGACCAGGGCGGGCTGCTCCGCGCCGAAGTACAGGCCGCGGTCCAGCGGTGCGGTGGCGATGCCGAACGCTGCGCCGCCGTCCAGGAAGGCCTGCCAGCTGCTCGCGGGCACCGGCTCCAGGCCGTGTTCCTGCAGTGATTCCAGCAACAGTTCACGGCGACCGGCGGACTCCGCGCAGAGCAACACCGGGCCGCGGTGCTCTTCGGTGAACGCGGCGAGGCCGGCCACCCCGGACAACGATGGCGTGGGCAGGGCGCCGCTGGCGCGGTGCACCGGGGCGTCCTCGCGCTGGCGCAGCTCGAGCACGGCGAAGGCCTTCAGCCGCTGGTAGAGCTCCTCCACCGGTGTGAAGCAGCGCGCCGGGGGCAACAGGGGCCGGCGCGGGTCGATGCCGTATTCCTCGTGGCGCCGCCCGACCTCCACCCAGAAATGCTCCGCCGCGGCGTGGTGGTCGCCGCAGGTAATGACCGCCGCGCCCGCCGGCAGGTAGTCGAACAGGGTGTCGCAGGCCTCGAAGAACAGTGGCAGGTAGTACTCGCAGCCGCCGGGGCTGCGTCCGGCACTGACCTCGGTGAAGGTCGGGCACTGGTCCGGGTCCACGTCGAAGGCGTCGTACCAGTGCATCTGGAAGCGCTGCACTGCCTGCGGGTCCAGCGGGTACTCGCGAGCGGGGAGCAGGCGGATGTCGGTCACTTTCTCGACAGTGCGCTGGGTCTCCGGGTCGAAGGTGCGCAGGGTGTCGATCTCGTCGTCGAGCAGGTCGATGCGGTAGGGCAGCGCTGACCCCATCGGGTAGATGTCGAACAGCGCGCCGCGCAGGGCGAACTCGCCGTGCTCGTAGACCGTGTCGACGTTGCGGTAGCCATTGCGCTCGAGATTGCGGCGGAAAGTGTCGATATCCAGCTGCTGGCCCTCGGCGAGCACCAGGCTCGAGCCGGCCACGAAATGCGTCGGCGCCAGCCGGTGCATGAGCGTGGGCACCGGCACCAGCAGTACGCCGGAGCGGGTCTGCGGCAGCGCGTGCAGGGTGGCCAGGCGCTCGGAGATAATATCCTGGTGCGGCGAGAAGTTGTCGTAGGGCAGGGTCTCCCAGTCCGGGAAACTGAGCAGTTCCACGTCGCCGTCGAGGAAGAAGGGCAGCTCGCGTTCCAGGGCCTGTGCTGCGTGGGTATCCGGCGTGATCACCACCAGCAGGCGCTCGGCACTTGCCAGCTCGGCGATGCACAGGGCATCCACGGCGCCGTGCACCGGACCCAGGGCGGTGCGGCTGCCGGGTTTGGACGGCCACGGGGTGTCGGAAACCAGGGTACTGAACATGATGAGCGTTGCTGTCGACTTCTGGCGGGCCGGCATTGTACCGCGGCAGGTCCGCGCGTCACCAGCGCGGGCCCGCGCAACTTGCGCCGTCCCGGTCATCCGTCGATAATACGCGGCCGCAACACCACGCTCCCAATCCACCACCGTGCAGGACCCCCGACCGATGGCGAACGATCGCAAGCGCAACCGACCAGATGATTACTTCCAGGACTGGAAACAGCGCGAGGCGCTGGCAGAAGGGATGATTCCCCTGGTGGGCAAGCTGGCCCGCGAAAAGAACGTCAAGTGCTATATCTACGGCAAGAACCTGGTGAACCGCTCGGTACTCGAGCTGATGAAGATCCACCGCTACGTGCGCCAGGTCGAGGGCAACGAGCTCTCCGAGAAGGAAACCTTCCCGGTCCTCGAGGAACTGCTGCAACTGGACCTTGGTCCCGCGCACATCGACATCGGCCGTATCACCGTCGACTACTACGACAAGGGCCTGGGCGAGGGCCTGACCATCCAGGAGTACGTGCGCAAGGTGATGGCCGAGGATATCGGCTCCACCGTGCAGCCCCTGCAAGAGCCCCAGGACGTGGTGCTCTACGGTTTCGGCCGAATCGGCCGCCTGATGGCGCGCATCCTTATCGAGAAAACCGACGGCGGCGACTGCCTGAGACTGCGCGCCATCGTAGTGCGCAAGGGCAAAGCGCCCGATGACCTGGTCAAGCGCGCCAGCCTGCTGCGCCGCGATTCCGTGCACGGCGCCTTCGATGGCACCATCCGCGTGGACGAGGAGCGCCAGTCGTTTGTCGCCAACGGCAACGAGGTGAAGGTGATCTACGCCGACTCACCGGACACCATTGACTACACCAAATACGGCATCAACAACGCCATCGTGGTGGATAACACCGGCGTATGGCGCGACCGCGACGGCCTGTCCCTGCACCTGAAGAGCAAGGGCGTGAGCAAAGTGATCCTCACCGCGCCGGGCAAGGGCGACCTGAAAAACGTGGTGGCCGGCATCAACAACGAGATCATCGGCGACGACGACAGCATCATTTCCGCCGCCTCCTGCACCACCAACGCCATTGCGCCGCCGCTCAAGGCGATGGACGACGAGTTCGGTATTCTCGCTGGCCACGTCGAGACCGTGCACTCGTACACCAACGACCAGAACCTCATCGACAACTACCACAAGGCCTCGCGCCGCGGCCGCAGTGCACCGCTCAACATGGTGATCACCGAGACCGGTGCCGCCAAGGCGGTGGGCAAGGTGCTGCCGCAATTGCTGGGCAAGCTGACCGGCAACGCGATCCGCGTGCCCACGCCCAATGTGTCGATGGCCATCCTCAACCTGACCCTGAAGCGTGAGACCACGGTGGAGGAGATCAACGAGTACATGCGCAATGTCGCCCTGCACTCGCCGCTGCGCAAGCAGATCGACTTCTCCAACTCGCCGGAAGTGGTCTCCACCGATTTCGTCGGCTCGCGCCACGCCTGTATCTTCGACGCCCAGGCGACCATCGCCAACGGCGCCCAGGTAGTGTTGTACCTGTGGTACGACAACGAATTCGGTTACAGCTGCCAGGTGCACCGCATCCTCGAACAGATGGCCGGCATCCACTTCGCGGTTTACCCGAAAGAAGCCTGATACGTCGGGGCCGTGCCCGCGCGCGGCCCCCGCGCTTCGACCATAGTCGAAAGAGCGGTAAAATCACCGCTCAAATGCAGTGCGCCCGGTGGCGTTCTGTAGCGTTTTATAGGCGATTCCCCTATAATGCGCGCGTCTTGGCGTCCGGTTTCGGCGCAAGCCCCCGGACCACGGCAGACTCGACATTCGCGTGCAGGCGAAGGTCCCGGACTCCCAGTCAGTCCCGCCAACCTGCAGTCGTCACTGCCCATCCAGTTTCTAGTTTCGTAGGCAGATCGTATGATCAAGATCAAACGGGGAATGGATATTCCTATCCAGGGAGCGCCCCGGCAATCCATTGAGGAAGCCCCGGCCGCGCGCGCCGTCGCGCTGGTCGGCTTCGATTACATCGGCATGAAGCCCACCATGGAGGTCCGGGAAGGCGATCGCGTCAGCCTGGGCCAGGTCCTGTTCACCGACAAGAAAACCGAGGGCGTGAGCTACACGGCGCCCGCCGCCGGCGTGGTCTCCGCGATTAACCGCGGCGCCAAGCGCGTGCTGCAGTCGGTGGTCATCGATATCGACGGTGACGACGCGGTGGACTTTCCCGCCTACACCGCCGAGGCGGCCGCCGGCCTGGATGCGGACACCGTGCGCGGCCAGTTGCTGTCCAGCGGGCAGTGGACGGCCCTGCGCACGCGGCCCTTCAGCAAGGTGCCGGCGCCGGATTCGACCCCTGCGGCCATTTTCATCACTGCAATCGACACCCATCCGCTGGCCGCGGACCCGGCGGTGATCATTGCCGAGCAGCCCGAAGCCTTCGCCCTGGGCCAGGACCTGCTGGCCAAACTGACGGCGGGCAAGGTGTACGTGTGCGCCGGAGCCGGTGTCGACCTGCCCCAGGGCAAGGCCGGCAATATCCAGGCGGAACAGTTCGCCGGGCCGCACCCCGCGGGCCTGCCCAGCACTCATATTCATTTTCTTGAAGGCGTGCACGCGCACAAGACGGTCTGGCAGGTCGGTTACCAGGATGTCATCGCCATCGGCCGCCTGTTCCTCGATGGCCGCATCTACACCGAGCGGGTCGTCGCACTGTGCGGCCCGCAGGTCGAGAATCCGCGCCTGCTGCGCACCCGCCTGGGTGTCGACCTCAAGGCCCTGTGCGCCGGCGAGACCAAAGCCGGTGAAAACCGCATCGTCTCCGGTTCCGTGCTCGGCGGCCGCGGCGTCAGTTCAGGCACCGCCTACCTCGGCCGATACCACAACCAGGTGTCCGTGCTGCTCGAGGGTCGCCACCGCGAATTCATGGGCTGGCTGTCACCCGGTGCCAACAAGCACTCGGTGCTGGGCATCTACCTCAGCAGCTTCTTCGGTAGCAAGCCGCTGCCGATGACCACCAACACCAACGGTTCCGAGCGCGGCATGGTGCCGACCGGCAACTTCGAGAAGGTGATGCCGCTGGATATTCTTCCCACCCAGTTGCTGCGCTCGCTGATCGTCGGCGACACCGAGACCGCCCAGAACCTGGGCTGCCTCGAACTGGAGGAGGAAGACCTCGCACTGTGTACTTATGTCTGCTCGGGCAAGTACGAATACGGGCCGATATTGCGGGATAACCTTGCCCGCATCGAGAAGGAGGGCTGACCGGTGGGCCTGCGCAAGATGCTTGACGATGTGGAGCACCACTTCCAGGAAGGTGGTCGCCTGCAGAGTCTCTACCCGCTTTACGAAGCGATCGATACTGTCTTTTACTCGCCGTCTTCGGTAACCCGCTCCACCGCCCACGTGCGCGATGGCGTGGACCTGAAGCGCATCATGATCACCGTGTGGTTCGCCGCGTTCCCGGCGATGTTCTACGGCATGTACAACCTCGGCTTCCAGGCCAACTCGGTGATGGAAGCCGGCGCCAGTGTCGCTGGCTGGCACGGCTGGCTGATCGATCTGCTGGGCGGCTACGACGCCGGTAATCTCTGGCACTGCCTGTGGTTTGGCGCAGTGTTTTTCCTGCCGATCTACATCACCACCTTCGTGGTGGGGATTGCCTGGGAAATCCTGTTCGCCTCCAAGCGCGGGCACGAGGTCAACGAGGGCTTCTTCGTTACCTCCATCCTGTTCGCGCTGACCTGCCCGCCGGACATGCCCCTGTGGCAGGTGGCGCTGGGCATCAGCTTCGGTGTGGTGATTGGCAAGGAAGTGTTCGGTGGTACCGGCAAGAACTTCCTCAACCCGGCCCTGACTGGCCGCGCCTTCCTGTACTTCGCCTACCCGGCGGAGATGTCCGGCGACTCCGTGTGGGTGGCGGTGGACGGCTACACCGCCGCAACCCCGCTGTCCATCGTCGCCACCGACGGCATGGCGGCTCTGCAGAGCCAGTTCACCTGGTGGGACGCCTTCGTCGGCGCCATCCCCGGCAGCATCGGCGAGACCTCGACCCTGGCGATCTTCATCGGCGGTGCGCTGCTGCTGATCACCCGGATCGCCGCCTGGCGTATTGTCGGCGGTGTGTTCCTCGGCATGCTGGCCCTGTCCAGCCTGTTCAACTGGATCGGTTCGGACACCAACCCGGCCTTCAACATGCCCTGGTACTGGCACCTGGTCACCGGCGGCTTTGCCTTCGGCATGCTGTTTATGGCCACCGATCCGGTATCGGCGGCGATGACCGACAAGGGCAAATGGTTCTTCGGCATTCTCATCGGGCTGATGACCGTACTGATCCGCGTGGTCAACCCCGCTTTCCCGGAGGGCATCATGCTCGCAATCCTCTTTGCCAACCTGTTCGCGCCGCTGATCGACCACTTCGTGGTGCAGGCGAACGTCAAGAGGAGGCTTGCCCGTGTCCAGTAATGACAGCACTTCCAAGACCCTGATCGTCGCGCTCGCGCTGTGTATCGTGTGCTCGGTGATCGTCTCCACTGCGGCCGTGGTGCTCAAGCCGGTGCAGGAGCAGAACAAGGCCCTGGACCGCAAGCGCAACATTCTCGCCGCGGCGGGTCTGCTGGTACCGGGGCAGAGCGTCGAGGAGCAGTTCTCGCACATCCAGACGCGCATGGTCGACCTGCGCACCGGCAAGTTCACCGACGAACTGGACCCGTCCAGCTACGACCAACTCAAGGCCGCCAAGAACCCGGAGCGTTCCGAGGCACTGGCGCCGGAGAACGACCCGGCGAAGATCTTCCGCCGCGAGGATTACTCCATCGTCTACGTCGCCCGTGACGAAAGCGGTGGCGTCGACAAGATCATCCTGCCGATTCGCGGCTACGGCCTGTGGGGCACCCTGTACGGCTTTATTGCGCTGCAGGGCGATGCCAAGACTATCGCCGGCATCGGCTTCTACGAGCACAAAGAGACCCCCGGACTCGGCGGCGAGGTGGACAACCCGCGCTGGAAGTCGCTGTGGTCTGGCAAGCAGGCCTATGACGATGGCGAGGTCGCCATCCAGGTGATCAAGGGCAGTGTCGACCCCTCGGCGCCGAACGCGGAATACCGCGTCGACGGCCTGGCGGGTGCCACCCTGACCACCCGTGGCGTCGATAACCTGGTGCGTTTCTGGCTCGGCGAAGCCGGCTTCGAGCCTTTCCTCAACAACCTGAAATCCGGGGAGGCCTGATCGTGGACTCTGCCAAACAGACTCTCACAACCCCAATTTTCAAGAACAACCCGATCGCGCTGCAGATCCTCGGGATCTGCTCCGCCCTGGCGGTGACCTCGTCGCTGCAGGTGACACTGGTCATGTGCGTGGCACTGACCTCGGTGACGGCGTTCTCCAACCTCGGCGTATCGCTGATCCGCAAGCACATTCCGGGCAGCATCCGCATCATCGTGCAGATGATCATCATCGCCTCGCTGGTGATCGTGGTGGACCAGATCCTCAAGGCCTACGCGTTTGCCATCAGCAAGCAGCTGTCGGTGTTTGTCGGCCTGATCATCACCAACTGCATCGTGATGGGCCGCGCGGAGGCCTTCGCTATGAAGAACCCGCCGCTGCCCAGCTTTATCGACGGTATCGGCAACGGCCTGGGTTACTCGGTGGTGCTGATCGCGGTGGCAATCGTGCGCGAGCTGTTCGGCGCCGGCAAGCTGTTCGGCTTCGAGATACTGCCCCTGGTCACCGACGGCGGCTGGTACGTGCCCAACGGCCTGTTGCTGCTGCCCCCCAGCGCGTTCTTCCTGATCGGCGGTTTCATCTGGGTGCTGCGCACCTTCCACAAAGAGCAGGTGGAAAAGCCGGACTTCACTATCGCCAAGCACACCGTGCTGAAGGAGGGCGTGTAAATGGAAGCGCTGTTGAGCCTGTTTATCCGCGCCATTTTCATCGAGAACATGGCGCTGGCCTTCTTCCTGGGCATGTGTACCTTCCTCGCCATCTCGAAGAAGATCGACGCGGCGCTGGGCCTGGGGATCGCCGTGGTGGTGGTACTGACCATCACTGTGCCGGTCAACAACCTGATCTACCACTACCTGCTGGCGGACGGCGCCCTGGCCTGGGCCGGCTTCCCGGACCTGGACCTGTCCTTCCTCGGCCTGCTGTCCTACATCGGTGTGATCGCCGCCATCGTGCAGATCATGGAGATGTTCCTCGACAAGTTCGTGCCCGCGCTCTACAACGCGCTCGGTGTGTTCCTGCCGCTGATCACCGTGAACTGCGCCATCATGGGGGCCTCCCTGTTCATGGTTGAGCGCGAGTACGGCTTCGCCGAGAGCGTGGTGTTCGGTGCCGGTTCCGGTGTCGGCTGGGCCCTGGCCATTGTCGCCCTGGCCGGTATTCGCGAAAAGCTCAAGTACTCCGACGTGCCCGCCGGACTGCAGGGCCTCGGTATCACCTTTATTATCGCGGGGCTGATGTCGCTGGGCTTCATGTCCTTCGGCGGCATCGACCTGTAAGCGGGAAGCGTAGTTATGGATTTAACGATTGTATTCGGCGTCGTCATGTTCACCGCGATCGTGCTGGCGCTGGTCGCCATCATCCTGGTCGCGCGCTCATCGCTGGTCAGCAGCGGTGACGTGAACATCGAGATCAACGGCGAGAAGACCATCACGGTGCCCGCGGGTGGCAAACTGCTGCAGACCCTGTCCGAGGCGAACATTTTCCTGGCTTCCGCCTGTGGCGGCGGCGGTACCTGTGCCCAGTGCAAGTGCAAGGTGTTCGAGGGCGGCGGTTCCATGCTGCCTACTGAGGAGTCGCACTTCACCAAGCGCGAGGCCAACGAGGGCTGGCGCCTGTCCTGCCAGACCGCGGTCAAGCAGGACCTGAAAATCGAGGTGCCCGAGGAGGTCTTTGGCGTCAAGCAGTGGGAGTGCACGGTGGAGTCCAACCCCAACGTGGCCACCTTTATCAAGGAACTCACCCTGCGCCTGCCCGAGGGCGAGAACGTGGATTTCCGCGCCGGCGGCTACGTGCAGCTGGAATGCCCGCCGCACCACGTGAAGTTCTCCAACTTCGACATCGGCGAGGAGTACCGCGGCGACTGGGAGCGCTTCGGCTTCTTCAACCTGGAGTCCGTGGTCAAGGACACCACCATCCGCGCCTACTCCATGGCCAACTACCCGGAAGAGAAGGGCCTGGTGAAGTTCAACATTCGTATCGCCACGCCACCCCCCGGCAGCAAGGGCATCCCGCCAGGCATCATGTCCTCCTGGGTGTTCAACCTGAAGCCCGGCGACAAGGTGAAGGTCTACGGTCCCTTCGGCGAGTTCTTCGCCAAGGACACCGACGCCGAGATGGTATTCATCGGCGGCGGCGCGGGCATGGCGCCCATGCGCTCGCATATCTTCGACCAGCTCAAGCGTCTGCACAGCAAGCGCAAGATCTCCTTCTGGTACGGTGCGCGCTCCCTGCGCGAGATGTTCTACGAGGACGAGTACGACATGCTGGCGAAGGAGAACGACAACTTCGAGTGGCATGTCGCGCTGTCCGACCCGCAGCCGGAAGACAACTGGGACGGCCTCACCGGCTTCATCCACAACGTGCTGTACGAACAGTACCTGAAGGACCACCCGGCGCCCGAGGACTGCGAGTACTACATGTGTGGTCCGCCGATGATGAACGCGGCGGTGATCCAGATGCTCACCGACCTCGGCGTGGAGCCGGAGAACATCCTGCTCGACGACTTTGGAGGCTGAGTTCCGCATCGTGCTCCTCGCAGTCAGCGAACGCAAAAGCCACTCCCCGGAGTGGCTTTTTTACCTCTGCGCCCTGGTCGTCCTGCTGTGCCTGGCCGGCTGTGGCGAGCAGCGCCAGGTGCTGCGCCTGGAAGGGCCCACCATGGGCACTACCTGGCACGCCACCGTGGTCGGCGACGCCGGGCAGTCCCTGGACGGCGAAGCGATGCAGGCTGGAATCGCAGCCGCCCTCGAGGCGGTGAACGCCGCCATGTCCACCTACCGCGAGGACTCCGAGATCAGCCGCTTCAACCGCGGCACCACGGGGCAGTGGGTAGCGGTGTCCGATGATTTCCAGCAGGTGCTGGAGGCCGCACTGGCGGTGGGAGAGGGCAGCGAGGGCGCTTACGATGTCACCGTCGGTCCGCTGGTCAATCTCTGGGGCTTCGGCCCGGCGCCGCACACCGATGAGCCGCCCTCGCCGCAGCGCATCGAGGAAGTGCGCCAGCGTGTGGGCCAGGACAAGCTGGAGCTGGACGTGGCCGGCGGCCGCCTGCGCAAACACGCCGATATCTACCTGGATTTTTCCAGCATCGCCAAGGGCTTTGCCGTGGACAAGGTGGTGGCCTGGCTGGAGAGCCAGGGCGTGCACGATTACCTGGTCGAGGTCGGCGGCGAGATGCGCCTGGGCGGGCTCAGCCCGCGTGGCGATGCCTGGCGTGTGGCCATCGAGCAACCGGACAGCGAACATTTCGGCGTGGCGCGCGCGATCAAGCCGGGGGATGCCGGCGTCGCCACCTCTGGCGATTACCGCAATTTCTTTGAAGTGGATGGCGTACGCTATTCCCACAGTATCGATCCGCGCAGCGGCTATCCGGTGGCCCATGAACTGGTCTCGGTGACTGTTGTCCACAGCAACTGCATGCTCGCCGATGCCTGGGCCACGGCGCTCACCGTGCTCGGCCCCGAGGCCGCCTGGTCGGTGGCGCAGGCACAGGGCTTGGCGGTATATTTCATCCAGCGGGACGGGGAGGGGTTTGCGAGCCGGTATACCGATGCTTTCGCTCCCTACCTGGTAACCGACCCGCAGTAGCAATCGTGGGCCATATGCCCACAGCGAGGAGACAATGTCGACATTCCTGATCACCGCACTCGTTTTCGGCCTGGTCATGCTGGGCATGGCCGTGGGCGTGATCTTTGGCCGCGCGCCGATCAAGGGCTCCTGCGGCGGCATCGGTGCCCTGGGCATCGACCAGGCCTGCTCCATCTGCGGCGGCGACCCGCAGCGCTGCGAGGAGGAAACCCGCTCACCCGCGTCCGGCGAGAGCGCCGCGCAGGCGCAATACTACTCCGCCGATCGCGACAACTGAGCGGATCCAGCCCGCCCCATGAGCGCCCCTGCCGCGGCGGGCTTCGCCTGGTTTATCGGCCTGCGCTACAGCTTCAGCCGTAAACGCAACCGCTTCACTTCCCTGATCGCACTGGTCTCCATGCTCGGCATGGTGATCGGTGTGGCCTCGCTGATCACCGTGCTCTCGGTCATGAACGGCTTCGCCGGTGAGTTGCGCGGACGCATCCTGTCACTGGTGCCCCACGGGTTCGTCGAAGCCGGCGGTGAGGGCATGAGCGACTGGCAGCAGCGCGCACGCGAGATCGAGGCTATGCCCGGCATCAATGCCACGGCCCCCTACATCACCGACAAGGTCATCTTCGTCAACGGGCGCAGTCTGCACGGCGGCGTGCTCACGGCGATCGACCCGCAGCAGGAGGCGCGCGTCTCGCGGGTCACCCACGCGCTGCGCGCCGGATCGCTGGCCTCCCTGGAGGAACCCGGCTTCAACCTCGTGCTCGGTTCGGTATTGGCGCGCATGCTCAACGTGGGAATCGGCGACAGTGTCGAGGTCACCGTGCCGCGCCTGACGGTGACGCCGCTCGGGGTATTCCCGCGCAGCAAGCGCCTCACCGTGACCGGTATTTTCGAGGTCGGCGCACCGCCGGACGGCTACCAGGCCTTCATCGGGCTGCCGATCGGCCAGAAACTGCTGGGCCCGCGGCACGCGGTGGACGGCCTGCAGGTGCACACGGACGACCTGTTCGCGGCCCCGGATATCATGCGTGCGCTGGGTCAGAACCTGCCGGCAGACTACCGGGTGCGCGACTGGAGCCAGACCCAGGGCTCCCTGTTCCGCGCGGTGAAAATGGAGAAGATTATGGTCAGCCTGCTGCTGCTCAGCGTGGTTGCGGTGGCGGCGTTCAATATCGTCTCCACCCTGGTCATGTCGGTGGCGGAGAAGCGCGGCGATATCGCGGTGCTGCGCACGATGGGTGCGCGCGCCGGGAGCATCATGCTGATCTTCATCTGGCACGGCCTTGCCCTGGCCCTGGTCGGTGTCGCCAGCGGGGTGGTACTGGGCGTGCTGCTGGCGGAGAATATCTCCACTATTACCCGGTTCGCGGAGAACCTGTTTGGCGTGAAGCTCTTTGATCCCAGCGTGTATTTCATTACCGAATTGCCCTCGGTGCTGCAGTGGGGCGATGTCATCGCCGTGGTGATCGCAGCGTTTTTGCTCAGCCTGCTGGCGACCCTGTACCCGGCATGGCGCGCGGCCCGTGTCGCGCCGGCGGAGGTGCTGCGCTATGAATGATCCCCGTGCTGCGGCCCCCGCTCACGCACAGGGCGATCCGGCACAGGAAGTCGTGCTGCGCTGCGAAGGCCTGGGCCGTGCCTACGAGGACGGCGACCGGCGCGTGCGCGTGCTGGAGGGCGTGGAACTGGCGCTGGCACCGGGCGAGAAAATCGCCGTGGTCGGCGCCTCCGGTTCCGGCAAGTCGACCCTGCTCAACCTGCTCGGCGGGCTGGACCGCCCCAGTGCCGGCCGCGTTCTGCTGTGCGGCGCCGATCTCGCGACCCTGCCCGAGCGCAAGTTGTGCGAGTTGCGCAACCGGCAGTTGGGTTTCGTCTACCAGTTCCACCACTTGCTGCCCGAGTTCGACGCCCGCGAGAACGTGGCCATGCCGCTGCTGATTCGCGGCACGGCGCGGCGCGAGGCGCTGGCGCGGGCCGCGCAGGTGCTGGAGCGCGTCGGCCTGGCGCAGCGCCTGGACCACCGCCCGTCACAGCTCTCCGGCGGCGAGCGCCAGCGCGTGGCCATCGCCCGCGCACTGGTGGGCGAACCGGCCTGCGTGTTGATGGACGAACCCACCGGCAACCTGGATCCGGCCTCCGCGGCCCAGGTGCTGGAGCTGATCGACGAACTCGGTGCCCTGCGCGCCGCCTTCGTGGTGGTCACCCACGACCCGGCCATCGCCGCGCGCATGCACCGCACCCTGGAGTTGCGCGAGGGCCGCCTGGAGCCGCGCGCTTGAACTGGGGCGAACGCGCCCGGGTGGCAGTGCGCTATACCTTCGGCCACGGCCAGGGGCATCTCTCGACCTTCCTCTCCTCGCTGTCCATGCTCGGCCTGGTGCTGGCCATCGCGTTGCTGGTCACCGTGCTCTCGGTGATGAACGGCTTCGACCGGGAGATGCGCGAACGCATCCTCGCGCTGGTTCCCCACGTCACAATTTACGGCTACCAGCCGATGCGCGAGTGGCGCGAACTCGCCGCGGAAGTCGCGGCGAACCCGGAAGTGCGCAGTGTGAGCCCGTTCACCGAGTTCGACGCGCTGTTCATCCGCGGCGAGGCGATCGAGACCGCGCGCGGCATCGGCGTGCCGGTGGCGGACGCGGCCAACCGCGCGCTGCTGGACACCATGGCGCCGGCGCAGCGCGCGGATTTCCTCGCCCGCGATGACGCCATCGCCCTGGGCTCGGGCATCGCCGAACGGCTCGGCGTCAGCCCCGGCGACACCGTCACCCTGGTGGTGCCCGGCGGCGGTATCAGCGGCGCGGTGGACGGCACCCGTTACCGCGCCCTGTACTTGGCGGCGGTTATGCATTCCGGCACGGAGTTGGACGAGGCGGTGGCGCTGCTGCACCTGGACATGGCCTCGCAACTGGCCGGGCTGGAGGGCGCCGTCAGCGGCTTGCGCCTGGCCACTGGCGACCTGTTCGCCGCCCCCGCGATTGCGCGGCAGGTATTGTCGTCCCTGCCGCCGGGGTACTTCGCCACCCACTGGATGATGACCCACGGCAACCTGTACGCGGCGATCCAGCTGTCGCGCCGCTTGGTCAGCCTGCTGCTGTTCTCGATCATCGCCGTGGCCGCGTTCAACGTGGTTTCGTCGCTGGTGCTGGTGGTGTTCGACAAACAGGACAACATTGCCATCCTGCGCACCCTGGGTGCCTCCGGGCGCGACATCGCCTGGATCTTCGTGCTGCAGGGGGCGATGATCGGCGTGGCCGGCGTGTGTGCCGGGAGCCTGGCGGGGGCGGGTTTCAGCCAGCTGGTGCCGGGCCTGGTGCGCGCCCTGGAGCGCCTGACCGGCTTCCATTTCCTGCACACGGATGTCTATCCGGTGTCGTTCATCCCCGTCGACCTGCAGTGGCAGGACCTGCTGGTGGTGGGCGGCGTGGCCTTCGCCATGTGCGTGCTGGCGGCGATCTATCCCGCTAGACGTGCGGCCCGGCTGGCGCCGGCGCTGGTACTCAACCACGAGCGCAGCTGAAAACCCGCCCGCCGCATACGCTTCCCGTTAGCCCACTATTCCATTAATCACTGCGGCCCGGCGCGCCGCGCCCGGTCGCGCTTGCGCTGGCGCCACTTGGTGGCCACGCGAATGCGCCACAGGATGTTGATCATGAAATAGCCCAGCGAGCCGAAGAACAGGCCCAGCAGCAGGCAGCCGAGCAGGAAGGGCTCCCAGATTTCGCTGAGGCGGTGCGTGAGCCAGTGGAAACTGAGCTCGAACTCCATCGCCTGCACCGGGTGGCGCAGGATCAGCGCCCCCAGGCGGTAGGCCAGGTAATAGATTGCCGGCATGGTCACCGGGTTGGTGATCCACACCAGTCCCACCGACAGCGGCAGGTTGCAGCGCAGCAGCACTGCCATTGCCGCCGCGAGCACCATCTGGCCGGGGATCGGCATGAACGCCATGAACAGGCCGACGAAGAAGCCCATGGCCGAGGAGTAGCGGTTGATATGCCAGAGGTTGTTCGCGTAAATCCAGTCGCCGAGGATGTGCAGGGACTTGATCTCCCGCAGGCGCTCCGGTGTCGGCATCATGGATTTCAGCGTTTTTTTCGGCATGTCCTGGCTGCGCGATTTCGATGTCGGCCCGACTGCCGCGACCGTGCTTAGATAGGTCGGCGTCGTCCGCGTGGCGATGGCAAGACGGACGGGCGTGCGGGGGCGCTATTATGCCCTCTCGGACCCGGGTTCTCTACCGGTGTACTCGGCAATGCTTGGCTGGCTGGCGGGCACGGTTCTGCTCGCGCTGCTGCCGCGCCTGCCCGGCGCGGCCACCCAGGTGCTGCTGGTCGCTGCCGGGCTGGTCCTGCTGCTTGCGGGCCGCGCAGGCGCGTCAAGGTATCGGCTTTTGGGCCGTCTCGGATGCGGGCACGCATGGCTCGCGGCGGGCGCCCTGTTGTGCGCCCTGGGCAGCGGCGCCTGGCGAGCGGCGGATTACCTGGCCGGGCAGTTGCCGCCGGCCTGCAATACCGAGGAGATTGTCCTGCGCGGGCGCGTCGCCAGTCTGCCGCGGCGCTCTTCCTTCGCCGATGGCGTAAAGCGCCAGCGATTCGAATTCGACGTGGCGCAGCTGACGCCGGATGAGTGCAGCGGCCCGCGCCGTGTGTTGTTGTCCTACTACGGTACCCACGAGCTCGTCCCCGGGGAGGACTGGCGGTTTACGACGCGCCTGCGGCACCCCTGGGGCCTGGCCAATCCCGGCTCCTTCAACGCCCGCGGCTGGTATGCCGCAAGCGGAGTGCACGCCACCGGCAGCGTGCGCGGGGAGGACGAACGCCTGGCGCCGGCGGGCGCGGGCATTGGTCCGCTGCGTGCGCAGCTCGCCGCAGCGATGGCCGGGGCCGGCCTGACCGCGGCGCCGGCGGCCATGTTGCCCGCACTAACGGTGGGCGACCGCTCAGGGCTGGACCACCACCTGTGGCGCCTGCTGCAGGCCTTCGGCGTAAATCACCTGCTGGTGATTTCCGGCCTTCACGTGGCCATGGTCGCCGGCCTCGGCCTGCTGCTCGGGCGCGCGCTCGCGGCGCTGCTCGCATGCGGCGGCTCCCGGCGCTGGCAACGGGCGGTGCCCGCCTGCTGCGCAATGCTCGGCGCCGTGAGCTACGCGGCACTGGCGGGATTCTCGCTGCCCACCGTGCGCGCCCTGTGTATGGTCGCCTGTCTGTTGTTTGCCACGTTGCTGGCCCGCCGCAGCGGGGCGGGGCACAGCCTGTTGCTGGCGGCCTGCCTGCTGCTGCTCCTGGACCCTCTCGCGCTGCTCGGCTCGGGTTTCTGGCTCTCCTGTGGCGCGGTGGCCGCCCTGCTGTGGCAGGATCGCTGGCGTAGCGCCGGGGCGTCGCCACTGGGGCGCAGTGCGCGGGCGCACCTGTACATGAACCTGGCGGTGCTGCCTACGGGGGCCTGGCTGTTTGGCGGCAGCAGCTGGGTCGCCGCGGCTGCCAACCTGCTGCTGGTGCCGCTGGTGGGTGTCTGGATAGTGCCGCTGGCGCTGGCCGGTTGTGCAGTGTGGTGGGTGGCGCAACCGCTGGCGGCGGCGCTGTGGCGCCTGGCCGGCTGGCCACTGGACCTGCTCACCAGCGCAGCTGCCGGCGTAGATACCTCGCCATTCTTTCTCGACCTGCCCGGCCGCCTGCTGCCGGTCTTTTGCGCCCTCGCTGCGGCAGTGCTCTGGCCATTGCCATGGCGGGCGGTGGCGCGCCTGATGGTGCTCAGCCTGCTGCTGCCCCTGACGATCCCGCCCAGCGTGCCGCCGCAACCGCAGTTGACCCTGCTCGACGTGGGGCAGGGTACCGCCGTCGTGTTCAGCGCCGGCGGCCGGACCCTGCTCTACGACACCGGCGGCGGCAATCCCGCGGGCCCCAGCCTGGCCCACAGCGTGGTATTGCCCTGGCTGCGCCAGCGCGGCGTGCGCGCGCTGGATGAGCTGGTGGTGAGCCACGCGGACCTGGACCACAGCGGCGGCGTGGCCGACATCCTCGCCGCGCTGCCAGTCGCCCGCTTTCGCGCCGGCGTCGGAGTGCGTGCCAACCGCGAACCGGCCCCGTGCCGCGCGGGGCAGGCCTGGGCCTGGCCCGGCGACGTGCAGTTCCAGTTCCTGTGGCCGCCGGCAGGGGCGCGGCGCGGCAACGACAGCTCCTGCGTGCTGGCGATCAACGCCTCCGGCCTGCGCATCCTGCTGGCGGGGGACGTGAGCCAGGCGGCGGAGCGCGAGATGATCCGCTACTGGGGCGATGCACTGGCCGCCGACGTACTGCTGGTCGGTCATCACGGGAGTGCCACCTCCACGTCGCAGGCCTGGCTCAATCACGTGCGGCCGCGTATCGCGCTGGTCGGCGCGGGCTACGCCAGCCGCTTCGGCCACCCGCACCCGGTGGTCATCGGGCGGCTGCAGGGGCAGGGCGTGGAGGTGCGCCAGAGCGCGCAGGAGGGGGCCCTGACGCTGCAGGTGACGCCCGCCGGGACCCTGCGCGTCGAGGGCTTCCGTGCGCGCCTGGAAACCTGGTGGAAGTGAGGATTCCCGGTACCTTCCCCTGTTGCGCTGTGCGTATAATTGGGCACTCTAAGAATCCTGGTGAGTACCTGCCGTGCTGGAATTACTGGTTGCTGGCGGATGGTTGATGGCAGTGTTGGTGCTGTGTTCGGTCGTCGCTCTGGCCATCTGCATCGAACGCTTTTACACCCTGAACCCGAAAAAAATTGCCCCCCCGCACCTGCTGGCCACGGTGTGGAAACAGCTCAAGGCCGGGGAGATGGACGCTGCGCGACTCAAGGCGCTGAAACAGTCCTCGCCGCTGGGCCGCATCCTCGCCGCCGGCCTGTCCAACGCCTACCACGGGCGTGAAGTCATGAAGGAGAGCATTGAGGAGGCGGCCGGGCACGTGGTCCACGACCTCGAGCGCTACCTCAACACCCTGGGCACCATCGCCGCGGTGACCCCGCTGATCGGCCTGCTCGGCACCGTGGTCGGCATGATCCGCGTGTTCGCCGAGATCATGTCCCAGGGCACCGGCAACGCCAGCGTGCTCGCCGGCGGTATTTCCCAGGCCCTGATCACCACCGCCGCGGGGCTGACCATCGCCATCCCCGCCCTGGCCATGCACCGCTACTTCGTCGGCAAGATCGACGCTATCGTCGTTGAACTGGAGCAGGAGACCATCAAGCTGGTTGACGCCCTGCACAGCGAAGAGCACGCGGAAGGCAAATCTTGAAATTCCGCCGCCAGCAGGTCGAGGCCGTCAATATCAACCTGACGCCGCTGATCGATGTGGTCTTCCTGCTGCTGATCTTCTTTATGGTCTCCACCACCTTCACCCGCGAGACCCAGCTCTCCGTCGACCTGCCCGAGGCCCAGGGTGCGCCCTCCGAGCCCAGCGACAACGAGATCGAGATTCTCATCGACGAGCAGGGGCGCTACCGGGTCAATGGCCAGGCGCTGGTCGACGACAGCATGCGCACGCTGCAGGCGGCGATCTACAAGATCTCCGCCGGCGATACCACCATGCCGATGATCATCACCGCCGACGCCCAGGCCGCCCATGAAGACGTGGTGCGCGCCATGGACGCCGCCGGGCAGATGGGTTTCGTGCACCTGTCCATCACCACCCGCCAGCCGCGGGCCGAACCGGGTGGCTAGGGCCAAACCGGACCCGGTGCGGCGCTCCGGCCGCATGAGCGACTGGCAGCTCTACCGGCGGCTGCTCGGTTACATCCTGCCCTACTGGTGGGTATTCGCGCTCAGCGTGTTCGGCTACCTGTTTTACTCCGCCGGCAACGTCCTGCTGGCGGACATGATGCAGTTCCTGCTCGACGGTATCGGCAATGCGGAAAACCCCGATGCCGGCCTGGTCTCGCGCCTCGCCTACGACCTGTTCTACCAGCCCGGTGAAGACCGCCTGGCCTTCACCCGTACCGTGTTCCCCATCGCCATGGTGTTGCTGGCCTTCCTGCGCGCCATGGGCTATTTCATCGGCAACTACTTCATGAGCCGGGTGGCGCGGGACCTCATCCACCGCCTGCGCTGCGAGCTGTTCGACAAGATGCTCTCGGCGCCCAGCGCCTATTACGACGCCCACAGCCAGGGTGCGCTGCTCTCGCGCATCACCTACAACGTGGAGCAGGTCTCCGGGGCGGTGACCAAGTCCCTGCGGGTGATCGTGCAGGAGGGGCTGACGGTGATCGGCCTGCTCGGCTACATGCTCTATCTGAACTGGCGCTTGTGCCTGGTGTTTCTCGCCGTGGCGCCGCTGCTGGCGCTGGTGGTGTCGGTGGTGGGCAAACATTTCCGCCGCTACAGCCGGCGTATTCAGGCGTCGATGGGCGACGTCACCCAGGTCTCCGGCGAGAGCATCGGCAACTACCGCGAGGTGCGCGTCTACGGCGGCCAGGAACAGCAGTCGAGCCGTTTCGCCACCGCCAGCGACTACAACCGCGCGCAGAGCCTGAAACTGGCGCTGCTCGACGGTCTCAGCACGCCGGTGGTGCAGACCCTGCTGGCCGCGACGCTCGCCGTGCTGGTGTGGCTGGCGCTGCGGCCGGACTGGCTGGCGGGCTTCTCCGGCGGCCTGCTGGTGGCGTTTCTCACCGCGGCGGGGCAGTTGAGCAAACCGATCCGCTCCCTGACCGGCGTGCAGGCCGAGATCCAGCGCGGGCTGGCGGCGGCGGAGGACATCTTCACCCAACTGGACATGGAGTCCGAGCGCGACACCGGCAGCTACAGCGTCGAGCGGGCCGCGGGCCGTATCGCCCTGAACGAGGTCGGGTTTGCCTATCCCGGCAACGACAGCGCGGTGCTGCACGACATCAACCTTGATATCGCCGCTGGCGAGACCGTCGCCCTGGTCGGCCGTTCGGGCAGCGGCAAGAGCACCCTGGTGCAGCTGATCATGCGTTTCTACGCGCCCAGCGCCGGCCGCATCGCACTGGACGGCGTACCCATCGAGGACTACCGCCTCGCCAACCTGCGCCAGCAGGTGGCCATGGTCTCGCAGCAGGTGAGCCTGTTCCACGACACGGTGTACAACAACATCGCCTACGGCAGCCTCGCCGAACGTCCCGCCGAGGCGGTGGAGCGCGCCGCCGAGGGCGCCTACGCCGCCGGGTTTATCGCCGAACTGCCGCAGGGTATGCAGACCAGGCTGGGCGATGACGGCGGCGGCCTGTCCGGCGGGCAGCGCCAGCGTATCGCCATTGCCCGGGCGCTGCTCAAGGATGCGCCGGTGATCATCTTCGACGAGGCGACCTCGGCGCTGGACAACGAGTCCGAGTACCGCATCCAGCAGTCGCTGGAGCAGATGGCCCGCGGCCGCACCACGATCATCATCGCCCACCGCCTGTCCACGGTGGAGCGCGCCGATCGCATCGTGGTCATGGATGCCGGGCGTATCGTCGCCATCGGTTCCCACGCGGAATTGCTGGCCCAGGGCGGGCTCTACGCCCAGTTGTACCAGCAGGAATTCGCCCCGGCATGAGCCGCCTGTCCGCTGCGCTGGAGCGGGCCTGGTACCGCGGCGCCGCGTGGTTGTGGCTGTTGCGGCCGCTGGAGGCCGTCTTCCGCCTGTTGGCGGCGCTACGTCGCCATCCCTACCGCGCGGGCTGGGCCAACGTGTACCGCGCCCCGTGCCCGGTGGTGGTGGTCGGCAATATCACGGTCGGCGGTACTGGCAAGACGCCGGTGGTGATCGCGCTGGTCGAGGCGTTGCAGGCGCGTGGCCTGCGGCCGGGCGTGGTGAGCCGCGGTTACGGCGTGCATGTGAAGGGCGCGCCCTTCGGGGTGGATGCCGGTACTGACGCGGCGTCCTGTGGTGACGAGGCCCTGCTCATTGCGCGCCGCAGCGGCGCGCCGATGGTGGTCCACCCTGACCGATCCGCCGCAGTGCGTGCCCTGTTGGCCCAGCACCCGGTGGATGTGATCGTGGCCGACGACGGCCTGCAGCACTACGCGCTGGGCCGGGATTTTGAGATTGTCCTCATCGATGCCGTGCGCGGCCTGGGTAACGGTTTCTGCCTGCCCGCCGGCCCCCTGCGCGAACCTCCCGCGCGTCTGCGCAGCGTCGACCGTGTGTTGTACCGCGGCAGCGATGACAGCGAATCCGGCGTGCGCTACCAACCGCGGTCATGGGTCAACCTGCACACGCAGGAGTGCTTGCCACCGGACGCCTTTGCCGCTGGGGAGCCCGTGCTCGCCATCGCCGGCATCGGCCAGCCGGCGCAGTTCTTCGCCACCCTGGACACGTTGGGCGTGTGTTACACGCCGCAGGTGTTCCCGGATCACCATGCCTACACCGCGGCGGATTTCACCGCGCTGCCCGACAAGCCGATTCTCATGACGGAAAAAGACGCGGTAAAATGCGCCGCGTTTGCCGGCGCGCAGGCCTGGTACCTGCAGATCGACGCCCGGCTGCCGGAATCGCTGGTCGCGGAGGTCGCCGCGCTGGTGAGCAAGCCCACCTGACAGGAACTGCGCATGTCCTTCGCCGTTGTCATACCCGCCCGTTACGCCTCCACCCGCCTGCCGGGCAAGCCGCTGCTGGACATCGCCGGCAAGCCGATGATCCAGCGCGTGTGGGAGCAGGCCCGCGCCACCGGCGCCGAGCAGGTGATCGTCGCCACCGACGATGCGCGCATCGAGGAGGCCTGTCGCACCTTCGGCGCCGCGGTCTGCATGACCGACCCGGCCCACCCCTCGGGCACCGACCGGCTGCAGGAAGTGGCTGCGAAACAGGGCTGGGGCGATGACCAGATCGTGGTCAACGTGCAGGGCGACGAACCTTTGCTGCCGCCGGCACTCGTCGCGCAAGTGGCGGGCAATCTCGCTGCGCACCCGGCGGCGGCCATCGCCACCCTGTGCGAGCCGATTGCCGGCCGCGAGGAACTGGTCAACCCGAACGCGGTGAAAGTGGTGTTCGACGTCAACGGTATGGCGCTGTACTTCAGCCGCGCCACCGTGCCCTGGCCGCGCGACGCCTTCGCCGCGGGCGGGGAGGGTATGCCGGCGGGACAGTGGTTCCGCCACATCGGCATCTACGCGTATCGCGTGGGCTTTCTGCACCGCTTCGTCGGCTGGTCGCCGGCGCCGCTGGAGCAACTCGAACAACTGGAGCAGCTACGGGCGCTGTACCGTGGTGAGCGCATCCACGTCGCGCCCGCCTGTGAGCATGTGCCGCCCGGGGTGGACACGCAGGCGGACCTCGATGCGGTGCGCGCGCGCCTGCTCGCCGGTTGAGCGCTTTACTGCTCGCTTTCGCGCGGTGGCCTGACGTAGTTGTCCGGCAGTGAGTCTACCCATGCCTGGAGCCTGACGCCCATCGCCTCGACCACTTCGGGGTGTTGTTCCGCCAGGTTCTCGGTCTCGCCGGGATCGGCTTCCAGGTCGTACAGGCGCGGCGGCCGATTGCGCCGGGTGTGGTAGTGCAGCTTCCAGCGCCCTTCGCGCATCGCCGCCAGCGAGGCGTTGCGGTTGACCCGCCAGAACAGCGGTTTACTGCGTTCCCGGCTCTCGCCACGCCAGATATCGGACACATCCTCGCCATCCAGCGGCTGCGGCAGCGCTTCCATGCCGGTGATCGCCGCCAGTGTCGGCATCCAGTCGATGAAGGAGGTGACGTCGTCGCTGACCCGGCCTGCGGGCACGTGCCCCGGCCAGCGGATGATGAAGGGGACACGCACGCCGCCCTCGTAGTAGTCGTGCTTGCCGCCGCGCAATACGCCGGCGTAGCCGAGGGTATTCGAGGTGGGCCACTCGCCGTATTTATTGCCTTCCACCGGGGCTGGTCCGTTGTCGCTGGAATAGACGACGATGCTGTGCTCCGCCAGCCCCAGTTCATCGAGCACCGCGAGCAGGCGGCCGACGTTGAGATCCAGGGAGTACACGTCCGCGAGGTAGGTGCGCATGGTGGCGTCGAGGTCGCAGCCGAAGCGCAGGCAGCGATCAAAGTTTTTCTGCATCGGTGCGGCGAACTGTTCGCGGTCGACTTTCAGATCGCTGAACTCGTCGATCAGCCGCTGCGGTGCGCGCACCTGGCGGTGGGTGCTGCGACCCCAGATGTTGACGTAGAAGGGGCGCTCGGCGTTTTCGCGAATGAAGTCGATAGCGGCGTCGAACAGGTCGTCGTCGCGCCCGTGTTCCCCGGCCTTGATGCCGGGTATTTCCTTCACGCGGTGGATACCGTAGGTGCCATCCACCTGGGTGGCGCTCGGGCCGAGGTTCCACTTGCCGAAGTGGCCGTTGGTATAGCCCCGTTCGGCCAGCAGATCGGTAATGGTGGTCTGGCCACTGAAACCCAGGCGAGCCACGCTCTGCGAGATTCGCGCGGGGAACAGGCCGCCCATCAGGCCTGCCCGACTCGGGCCGCAGGTCACCCCGGTGACGTAGTGCTGGGTGAAGCGTGTGCCCTGGGCGGCGAGGGCGTCCAGGGACGGGGTTTTCGCGTAGGGGTGGCCGTAGCTGTGCAGGTCTGCGTAGCCGATGTCGTCGGACAGTATGAGGATGATGTTGGGTAGTCGGTCTGCGCTGTCGGCCGCTTTGGCGGCCTGCGCGGCGGTAGTCCCGAGCATAAAGACCAGGGAAAGCAACAGCGATACGCGCTGGAGGTTCAATTCCATTGGGTTTGACGTTCCAGTCGTTGAGTTGCTGCCGAATTATGCAGTACTCGACCCTGGTGTGCATCCCGCGATGCGGGTATTGCCCCGGCCGCTGGCCAGTGTGAGGGCGATTGACAGAAGCGCCCCATTTGCAGCACCGACCGGCGGCGTGGACAATACCCGGTCGCCATCATTCAAGGATCTGCGCCCACATGCCATCTGAACCCACCCGCGTCCTGTTCGTCTGCCTGGGCAATATCTGCCGCTCTCCCACCGCGCACGGCGTCTTCGAGACCCTGGTGAAGTCACGCGGGCTGGAACAGCGCATCACGGTAGATTCCTGCGGTACCGGCGGCTGGCACGTGGGCCAGCCGCCGGACAAACGCGCCGCCAGCGCCGCGGCACAGCGCGGCTACGCCCTGGAGCACCTGCGCGCACGGCGCTTCGCCGCCGAGGACTTCGACAGCTTCGACTACATCCTGGCCATGGACTGGCAGAACCTGAGCGACCTGCAGAACATGTGTCCCAAGGATTTCCCCGGCCATCTGGGCCTGTTCCTGCAGTTCGCGCCCGAGCTCAAGCGCGATGAAGTGCCGGACCCGTTCTACGGCGGCGAGGACGGCTTCACCGCGGTACTGGACCTGGTGGAAGCGGCCAGCGAGGGCCTGCTGCGGGAGATCGCGGGTGCAGATACGACGCGCTGAGTCCCTGCGCAGCCGCAATACCCTGGGGATCGACGCCAGCGCCGCGGCCTATGCCGAGGTGGCGACATCCCAGGAACTGGGCAGCGCGCTGGATGTTGCACGCGCCGAGGGGCTGTCGGTGTTGCCGCTGGGGGAGGGCAGCAACATCGTGCTCGCGGGACCTGTCCCGGCGCTCGTGCTGCGCCAACTGAGGGCGGACACCGAGGTTATCGCCACCGCGGACGACGATGTAGTGCTGCGCGTCAGCGCCGGCCACGACTGGCACGCCCTGGTGGCCTCCTCCCTGGAGCGCGGCCTCTACGGCCTGGAGAACCTGGCCCTGATTCCCGGCACCGTCGGCGCGGCGCCGATCCAGAATATCGGCGCTTATGGGGTCGAGTTCGCCCAGTTCGCCGTCGCCGTGCACGCGGTGGAGGCCGCCACCGGCACGCCCCTGGAACTCTCCGCCCAGGAGTGCCAGTTCGCCTATCGCGACAGCATCTTCAAGGGTGAACTGTGCGACCGCGTGGTGATCACCGCGGTGGACCTGCGTTTGTCCACGCGCCCGCACCCGGAGTACAGCTACCCGGCGCTGGCGGTGGAGTTCAGCGCCCGCGGCGTGCCGCCGCCGCAGCCGCGCAACATCTTCGACGCGGTGGTCAACCTGCGCCGGCACAAGCTGCCGGACCCGGCGGAAGAACCCAACTGCGGCAGCTTCTTCAAGAACCCCATCGTCGCCCCGGAAAAGGCCGCGGAGCTGGTGGGCGAGTACCCGGGCCTGCCCCAGTACCTGCAGGCGGACGGCCGCATCAAGCTGGCCGCGGCCTGGCTGATCGAGCGCGCGGGCTGGAAGGGCGAGCGACGCGGGCCGGTGGGCATCCACCCCGGGCACGCTCTGGTGCTGGTCAACTACGGCGGCGGCAGCGGGGCCGACGTGTTGCACCTGGCCGATGCCGTGGTGGAATCCGTTCACGCAAAATTCGGCGTCACCCTGGAGATGGAACCGCGCGTGTATGGCGGTGCGGCATGAGCGCGATGGAAGCGGGCTTCGACCACAAGGCCTTTCTCAAGAACCTGACCACGCGCCCCGGCGTGTACCAGATGTACGACGCCGAGGGCAAACTGCTCTACGTGGGCAAGGCGCGCAACCTGAAGAACCGCGTGGGCAGTTACTTCCGCGCCAGCGGCCTGGCGGAGAAGACCATGGCCCTCGTCGCACGCATCGCCGACATCCAGGTCACCGTGACCACCACGGAAGTGGACGCGCTGCTGCTCGAGCACAACCTGATCAAGAGCCACAAGCCGCCTTACAACATCCTGCTCAAGGACGACAAGTCCTACCCGTACATCTACGTCTCCGCCGACGAGTACCCGCGCATCTCCCTGCACCGCGGCGCCCAGCGTGGCAAGGGGCGTTACTTCGGTCCCTACCCGAGCGCCGGCGCCGTGCGTGAATCCCTGCACTTCCTGCAGAAGGTGTTCAAGGTGCGCCAGTGCGAGAACAGCTATTTCAACAACCGCTCGCGGCCCTGCCTGCAGCACCAGATCGAGCGCTGCACCGCGCCCTGCGTCGGCCTGGTAAGCGACGTGGAATACGCGGAACAGGTGGAGAACACGCGGCTGTTCCTGGCCGGCAAGTCGCAGGAACTGCTGGTGCGGCTGGCCGACGACATGGAGGCCGCCGCAGCGGAACTGGAGTTCGAGAAAGCGGCGCACTATCGCGACCAGATCAGCCAGCTGCAGCAGGTGCAGGCCAGCCAGGGGATCGAGGGCGTGCAGGGTGACCTGGACATCCTCGCAGCCGCGGTGGACGCCGGGCGCGCCTGCGTGCAGGTGCTGTTCGTGCGCGCCGCCCGGGTGCTGGGCAGCAAGACCTACTACCCGCCGCTGAAACTGGCGGAGAGCCCGGCGGAAGTGCTGGCGGCGTTCATCCCGCAGTTCTACCTGGGCGGCGCGCGCCCGGTGCCGGCGGAGGTGATCGTCAACGAGGCGCCGGAGGATGCCGACACCCTGGCCGAAGCGCTCGGCGTGCACGCCGGGCGCAAGGTGCGCCTGGGCAGCCGGGTGCGCGACGCCCGCGCGCGCTGGTTGCGCCTGGCGCTGCAGACCGCGCAGACCAACCTGCAGGCGCATCTGGCCGGGCGCGAGACGGTGGCGGGGCGGTTGGAAGCCCTGCGCGACGTCCTGCGCCTGCCGGAAACCCCCGCGCGGCTGGAGTGTTTCGATATCAGCCACAGCAGCGGCGAGGCCACCGTCGCCTCCTGCGTGGTGTTCGACGAGAACGGCCCGCGCAAGGCCGACTACCGCAAGTTCAATATCGAGGGGATTACGCCGGGCGACGACTACGCCGCCATGCAGCAGGCTTTGTCTCGAC
Organism: Mangrovimicrobium sediminis; assembly: GCF_004745945.1. Classification (GTDB taxonomy): domain Bacteria; phylum Pseudomonadota; class Gammaproteobacteria; order Pseudomonadales; family Halieaceae; genus Mangrovimicrobium; species Mangrovimicrobium sediminis. Next base: position 399,075 of record NZ_SRLE01000007.1, read on the forward strand.
GCTTCCGCCGGCTGAAGTCCGGAGAGGGGCAGCAGCCCGATATCCTGCTGATCGACGGCGGCAAGGGCCAGGTGGCGCAGGCCATGGGTGTGCTCGAGGAACTGGATATTCCCGGCATCCTGGTCATCGGCGTGGCCAAGGGCGTGACCCGCAAGGCCGGCTTCGAGACCCTGGTCGACGGTGCCAGCGGCCGCGAAAGCCAGCTGCCCGGCGACAGCCCGGCCCTGCACCTGATCCAGCAGGTGCGCGACGAGGCCCACCGCTTCGCCATTACCGGCCACCGCGCGCGCCGCGCCAAGGCGCGCCAGCGCTCGCTGCTGGAAGACATTCCCGGGGTGGGCGCCAAGCGCCGCCGTGAACTGCTGCGCCACTTCGGCTCGGCGGACCGGGTGATGAACGCCAGCGTGGAAGAACTGAAGAAAATTTCCGGCATCAGTGCCACAATGGCAGGGCAGATATACGACTATCTGCACGCCACGGGAGAAGCGGGAGACAAGACGTAGTGAGGCTGAATATCCCCAATGCGCTGACCATGATGCGCATCTTCCTCATTCCGGTGCTGGTGCTGGTGTTCTACCTGCCATTCCACAAGCACTTGATGGTCGCCGCCGTGATCTTCGCCGTTGCCGCCATCACCGACTGGCTGGACGGCTACCTGGCGCGCCGCTTGGGCCAGACCAGCGCCTTCGGCGCCTTCCTCGACCCGGTGGCGGACAAGCTCATGGTCGCCGTCGCCCTGGTGTTGCTGGTGGAGCGCCACAATACACCGCTGTTCAGCCTGGCCGCCTGCGTGATCATCGGCCGCGAGATCGTTATTTCCGCCCTGCGCGAGTGGATGGCGGAACTGGGCGAGCGTACCTCGGTGGCCGTCTCGTACATCGGCAAGGTGAAAACCGCCTTCCAGATGGTCGCTATCACCGGCCTGCTGGCCATCGACCCGCGCATCCACGAGAGCTGGCTGCTGGCCCTGTGTTACGTGGTGCTGTACATCGCGGCGGCGCTCACCCTGTGGTCCATGGTGATCTACCTGAAAGCCGCCTGGGCGGTCATCCGCGAACGGGATAAACCTTTTTGATTCAGCCGCTTGGGGAAATATTTTGCGATAGCTGTTGACAGCGATAGCCGGGTGAATACAATAGCCACCTCTCGAGCTTGCACCAACCTCTCGAGGCGATAAGAAAGACGTTTCAAACTCCCAAGCGGGAATAGCTCAGTTGGTAGAGCGCAACCTTGCCAAGGTTGAGGTCGCCGGTTCGAACCCGGTTTCCCGCTCCAATTTCCAGGACTGATTTCCAGTCATTCCCCGGCTCGGTGGCAGAGTGGTCATGCAGCGGACTGCAACTCCGTGTACGCCGGTTCGATTCCGACCCGAGCCTCCATCTTCCCCCGATCACCGCATAACCCCCAGGCGTGTCGGCTGACGGCAACCCGGATTTTACTACGCACATTTTCTACGTCGCGAACGAGCTAGTTCTCGTTATTTTTCTGCCCCTACGTCCACCACCCATCCGAGTCATTGCAAGGTTTTGCACGTCAGGTAAATTGCTTTGAACCAGCCATCTGACACGTTCAGACGCGGCCCCGTGGCGGCCAGCGTCGCGGTTGGTCCTTGTCGATTGTCGGTAGTAACAGGAGCAGTAAGCATGAAGGACCGAAGGAACGGTGACCGACGTGTGAAGCAGCGGCGCAAGGAGCCCCGCTGGCAGGAGAAGGAACGCCGCCGCGGCGATCGCCGCAACGCCCGGTTTACCCGTCTGTATTCCTGAATCTCGACGGCTGGCGCCTCCCAGCGCGCCGGGGCGGGAGATATGCGCCGAAAAAAAGCGCGATTAGCCCACCTGGATCACCCCAAAACTGTGACCCGCTTGGCAAAAACCGGCATGCGGTACCGCGGTGATCTATTTGCTAAAAATCATACTGTTAGACTGAATTCTCCGGCAACCGGCCCGCAGAGCCCGGTGCTCGCAGTGGTATTGCTTGTCCTTGCCCCAAACCTGATCGAGAGACTATGAGCGACAAGAGCGCGTTGGACCTGCTCTGGGTGCTGCTGGCGGCAGTGCTCGTCCTGCTGATGCAGGGCGGCTTCCTGTGCCTGGAGTCCGGGGTTACCCGCACCAAGAACGCCATCAACGTCGCGTTGAAAAACGCGGTGGACCTGGCACTGGTGTGGGCGGTGTTCTGGTTGTTCAGCTTTGGCCTGATGTTTGGCGCCACCCGCTCGGGCCTGCTTGGCGGCAGTTACTTTGCGCCGGACATCGGCCACGGTGATGCCTGGCTCTCCACCTTTTTCCTCTTCCAGGTCATGTTCTGCGCCACGGCGGCGACCATCGTCTCCGGTGCCGTGGCCGAGCGCATGCGCTTCCAGGCGTACATCGTCATCACTGTGCTGGTCGCTGGCCTGCTCTACCCAGTGTTCGGTCACTGGGCCTGGGGCGGCGCACTGGGAGACGGCGTGGGCTGGCTGGCGGACCTGGGTTTTGTGGATTTTGCCGGTTCCACGGTCGTGCACAGCGTCGGCGGTTGGGTAGCCCTGGCCGCCGTAATATTGCTCGGCCCGCGCCTGGGGCGCTTTGCCCCGGGCAGTGGCGGTATCCCACCCTCGAACATGCCGCTGGCGATGTTTGGTGTGGTGCTGTTTTTCGTCGGCTGGGTGGGGTTCAACGGCGGCAGTACTTTGGCCTTCGATGGCCGTGTCCCCGGCATCATCGCCAATACGTTGTTGTCCGGCGCGGTGGGCATGATTGCGGCGCACCTGCTGCGCCCGCTGATCTCTCCGGACATGACGCCGATCAGTGCGCCGCTCAACGGGGCGCTGGCCGGGCTGGTCTCGATCACCGCCAACTGCCACGTGGTGAGCAGCGGCAGTGCCGCACTGATCGGCGCTATCGGTGCTGCGGTCATGCTCGCCACGGACCGCGCGCTGCTGCGCCTGAAACTGGACGACGCGGTGGGTGCGATACCGGTGCACCTTGGTGCCGGTATCTGGGGCACGCTGGCGGTGGCGGTGTTCGGCGACCTCACGGCGATAGGCAACGGCCTGTCGCGGGGCGAGCAGTTGCTGGCACAGCTGCAGGGCGTGGCGGCCTGTGGCGTCTGGAGTTTTGCGGTGGGCTACCTGCTGTTGCGCCTGGTGGCGGCGTGGATACCGCTGCGGGTTTCGGTGGAAGAGGAGGAACAGGGCCTCAACGTCTCCGAGCACGGTGCGCGCAATTACCTCTCCGAATTGCTCGGCGCCATCGACCGGCAGGAGCGCAGTGCGGACCTCACCCTGCGCGCACCGGTGGAACCGTTTACCGAGATGGGGCAGGTGGCCCAGAGCTACAACCGCCTGATCGACGCGCTGCAGGGCGAAACGGAAAAGACCGCGGATATCCTGCGCCAGGTGCGCGACGGCATCATTACCTTCGACGCCTCCGGGCGCCTGACCAGCCTCAACCCCGGCGCCGAGCAACTCTTGGGGGTAAGGACTGCGGCGGTCGTCGGCACGTCCGCCCTGCAGGTGATCAACGATGCCGGCTTTGTTATGTACAACGAGGGCGGGCGACCGGTGCCGGTGTCGCGGGACCTGCAATCGACGCTGCGCTGCGAGTTCCAGCGCGCGGAGGACGGCGGCGCCAAGACCGTGCTGGAATTCAAGGCCAGCCGTGCCAATGGTATCGAGGGCACCGTGTACACCGCGACCCTGCGCGACATCTCGCGGCAGCGGCGCGTCGAGGAACAGCTGTTCGAGGAAAAGGAGCAGGCACAGGTCACCCTGAAATCCCTCGGCGAGGCGGTGATCACCGCCGACGCGGACGACCGCATCCTGTATATGAACCCGGTGGCCGCGGAGTTTATCGGCATCGGCGAATCCGAGGCCATCGGGCAGAATCTTGCCGAGGCCTTCAGCGTCACTGGCGAGGCGGACGGCTGCGCTATCCAGCTGGGCCTGGCGGCGCTCGGCCAGGGCGGCACCGGGATTCGCCGCCACGACCCGCTCATCCTGCACCGCCGCGACGGCACCGAGGTCACCATCAAGCTCACCGCGGCGCCGATTCGCGACCGCAACGGCGGTATGATCGGCACCGTGCTGGTGTTCCAGGATATCTCCAGCGCCCGCGAACTGGAGCGCACGCTGTCCTACCAGGCGTCCCACGATGCGGTGACCGGGCTGTACAATCGCCGCAAATTCGAGGACTGCCTGCTGGAGTTGATCGAGTCCGCGCGCGAGTCCGAGCAGGAACACGTGATCTGTTTCGCCGACCTCGACCAGTTCAAGGTAGTCAACGACACCTGCGGTCACCATGCCGGCGACGAACTGCTGCGCCAACTCGCCAATCTTTTGGCCGACAGCGTACGTGCCAGCGATACCCTGGCGCGCCTGGGCGGCGACGAGTTCGGCATCCTGCTGCACGAGTGCGATATGGAACGCGGCCGGCAGATCGCCGACGAGGTGCGCCGGCGGGTGGAGGAATACCGCTTCAGCTGGCAGGGGCGCACCTTCGCCGTTGGCGTCAGCATCGGTCTGGTGGGTTTCAACCAGCACGACGGCAATGCCGTGGAACTGATGAGCATGGCGGACACCGCCTGCTACGCGGCCAAGGAGGGCGGCCGTAACCGCGTGCACGTGCACAGCCGCGACGACGAGCAGGTGGACGACCGCCGCGGCCAGATGGTCTGGGCCACGCGCATCCGCGAGGCCATCGACCAGGACCGCCTGCGCCTGTTCTACCAGCCGATCGTCTACACCGACGACACCACGCGCATAGACCACTACGAGGTGTTTGTGCGCATGCTGACCGACGACGGCGATACCGTGCCACCCGGCGCGTTCATCCCGGCGGCGGAGCGCTACGGCCACATGAGCGGGGTGGACCTGTGGGTAGTGCGCAACATGCTGGCCTGGATGGGGGCGAGCGCCCAGCGCGATACCTCGTTCTCCATCAACCTGTCCGGGGCGTCGCTGGACAATGCGGAAATGCTGCGCACCATCAAGTCCGGCTTCACGCGTTTCGGAGTGAACCCGGAGCAGGTGTGTTTCGAAGTGACCGAGACCGCGGCGATCGCCGATTTTTCCCGCGCCGTGCAGTTCATCGACGAACTCAAGCGCCTGGGCTGTCGCTTCTCGCTGGACGACTTCGGCAGCGGCCTGTCCTCGTTCGGCTACCTCAAGTCACTGCCGGTGGATTTCATCAAGATCGACGGCATGTTCGTGCGCGATATCCTCACCGACCCCTTCGACGAGGCCATGGTGCAGTCGATCAACCGCATCGGCCAGCTCATGGGCCTGATCACCATCGCGGAGTTTGTCGAGAGCGAGGATATCCTGCGCCGCCTGCAGCAGATCGGTGTGGACCTGTGCCAGGGGTATCACATCGCCGCGCCGGCGCCGCTGGAGGAGCACGCGCTGGCGCTGATGTGGCCGCGTTGAGGCTGCTTTAGCTGTGTTGGCGCCAGGGTATTCGTGCTGACGCCGGATCGCTAGCAGTCGGCGGCGCGCACGGTCTTGTGGCGGATCGGGCAGCGCTTTTTCTCTTCCTGTTTTTCTTCTTCGATTTCTTCCTGCGCAGCTGGAGCAGCGGTCGATGCGGCGGCCGCCGGTGCGACGGCGGTAGCGGCCGGCATCTGCGTTTCGCCGCTGCGGATGCTGTCTACGACGCTGTCGACCAGCGCATTGGGAACCGGCACGCTCAGGTTGTACTGCGCAATCTTCCAACCAGAGGCAGTGTTGACCAGCACCCCGGAGCCGCGGCATTCGCCGAGGCTGTCGTTGTCCAGCATCTCGTCGAACCATGCTATATCGCCATCGGCGGCGACACTTACCCGGCGCTCGCGCGGACGGTAGGTCCAGCCGCGTCCGCGGGAGAAGTTGTCGTGGACAAAGCTGCGAAACGCTTCGCCCTGCCAGCGCTCGCTGCCGTCGGTGCCGAGAAATACCGCTTGTTCCGTCATCAGCCCCAGATAGCGTTCTTCGTCTGCCTCGGCGGCGGCGCCGTGGAAGGCGTCCAGCGTGGCGGCCACCGCCTGTTCCGGGTCGGCGCTGGCGGGTAGGGCCAGCAGCAGGGCGAGCAGCAGGGAGGCGAGGGGGGCAAGGTAGTTTTTCACGAGTCGGTCCGCTGGTGGATGTCGGCGACTATGGTAGACCGCGGGAGGGGCGCTACGCTACCGGGGCGTAGCGCGCTGGCCTCGCCCGGCGAACCACAGGGCCGCCAGCAGGGGCAGGCCGAAGGCGGCAAAACTCCAGGCGACGATATCCGCACCCAGCGCCGCGCTCATCTGCGGGTGCTGGGCGAGCATGTAGGCGGGCAGGGCGTTGCCCAGCATGCAGCCCACCATGCGATAGGTATTGAAGATTCCCATGGCCAGCGCCTGCACCTCGCGCGGAGCCGCCAGCAGGCTGGCGCGCTGGGAGATTACCTGGGCGGCGGCGCTGGCGGCGCCGATGCACAACATGGCCAGCACGAAGCCCGGCCGGTTGCTCAGGCCGAGCAGCGCGGCGTAGCCGAATACCACCAGCAGGCCGGTCAGCGCTCGCGGCAGGCGGTCGCCGCGGCCGTCGATGTAATTGCCGGACAGCGGGCTCGCCAGCATCATCGCGAAAGTGTAGCTGGCGAGGTAGACGCCCAGTTCCGTGGGCGTCAGTCCCAAGGAGATCGTCACCCAGGCGGGCAGCATGAACATCAGGGAGAAAGTGATCGCCGCCGCGAACAGCGCCACCAGGGTGCCCATGTTGAAGGCGAAGTTGTTGATGCGCGCGAACTGCCCGCGCGATTCAGGCGAACGCAGTACCGCGGTGACGACCAGTGCGCTGGTGATTACCCAGGCCAGCGTCGGCCACAGCAGTGACTGCTCGAGAACGAATGCCTGCAACATCACGGCGAAGGGCACGAAGGGCAGGCCCAGGGTACTGAGGCTGGAAACCCGCACCCGGCTTTCGTCGTCCCTGGGTACGTAAAAGAACACCAGCAGCAGCGCCACCAGCCCCAGCGGCACGCTGCACCAGAACAACGCCGGCCATTCCAGGTAGTGGATCACCAGCCCGCCCAGCGGAAACGCCAGTGCGCTGCTGCCGAGCATGGCAGAACCCAGCAGGCCCAGGTAGGCGCCGATCTTCGCCTCGGGGACGATGCGGTGGACCAGGGTTGCCGCGTTGGCGGTGATGGTGCCGGAGAACAGTGCCTGGATCACGCGCCAGAACACCAGGTGGTCGAAGTCCTCGACGAAGCCCGCGGCAATACTCGCCGCGCAAAACCCGAGGATGGCCAGCAGGAACACCCGGCGCCGGCCGAGCAAGTCGCCGAGTGCACCGGCCAGTGGTTGCGCAGCGGCGGTCGCGGCGAGGTAGTACATCACCAGCACGGACACCAGCGCGTAGGGCATGTCGAAGGCGCGCGCCAGCTCCGGGTAGGCGGTGACGATCAGGGTGCTGTTGATCGCGTTCAGGCAGGCGCCGGTGGCCACCGCGGCGAAAGCCATCAACACGGTGCGCCGGGTTTTGCTGCCGAGGGGAGTGTCGATTTCGTCGCGCTCGCTTGTTTGCTCGCGAGCGCCTGGGCTATCCTGCATATATAAAATACGGTTTCATAATAAGGGTGGCGTTGCTATACTGCGGCGCTCTCCGGTTGGGTGCGAACACCGGCCGAGCCACGTTGATCTGCGGCACCGGTCACGCGGGACTTGCCGTCCCAGGAGCCTTTTACACGGGCCTGTTGCGGAGACCTGTCAGGACGGGCCATCACGACGGGCCATCATAACGGGCCATCACGAGGACCTATAATAATGAAAATTGGTATCACATGTGGCGGTATCGGCGCCTACGCCAGCGGCGAGTTCCTGCACCTGTCGGCGCGCGCGGCGGAGGAGGTCGGTTTCAACGCCTACTGGATGCCCGATCACGTGGTGCTGTTCGCCGACTACCCGGAATCGCGCTACGCCTACGCCAACGGCTCCGGGCAGGCCAAACCACAGCAGGACGAAGCCGCAGCCCTGAAGTTCGGCGAGGAAAACCCGATCCCCGACCCGCACTCGGAGTTCGTCGACCCGGTCGCCGCCATGGCCTGGGTGGCGGCGGCCACGCAGCGCATCGAGGTGGGCAGCAATGTGCTGATCCTGCCCCAGCGCAACCCGGTGGTGCTGGCCAAGTCCCTGGCCAGCATCGACAGCTTCAGTGGCGGGCGCGTTGTGCTCGGCGCGGGTATCGGCTGGGCGCGGGAGGAATACGCCGCGGTGGGTGCCCCGTGGCAGCAGCGCGGCAGGCGCGCGGACGAATACATCGGCGCCCTGCGTGCCCTGTGGGGCGAGGGCGGCGCCGACTTCGAGGGCGAGACCGTGCAGCTGCGCGGCGCCTACGCCTACCCCAAGCCGGCGCGTCCTGGCGGTATCCCCATTCTTATCGGCGGCGAAAGTGAAGCGGCCCTGCGCCGTGTGGCGCGCGCCGGCGATGGCTGGCTGCCTTTCAACTTGCCGGTGGAAGAAGCGGCGCAGACCATCGACCACCTCAAAGCCATGACCCGCGAACAGGGGCGCGACCCGGAGCAACTGCGCATCGTGAAGATCATCTTCAGCAACGCGGAACTGGATGACCTCAAGCGCTACCGCGAGGCCGGTGTCACCGAGTTCAACCTCGCCAGCAACGGCGAGTTGCCGCTGGAAAAAGCCGGTATCGAGGAAGTGATGGCGGAATTCGCCGAACGATTTGTCGAACCGCTGCGCCGCCTGTGAGGGTAGACTCACCCGACGGCCGTTAACCATTCAACGATAACAGGAGCGACCGAGAATGAGCCAGCTTGAGGGGAAAGTCGCGCTGGTGACCGGCGCCGGCACCGGCATCGGTCGCGGCATCGCCGAGGCGTTCGCCGCCGCGGGTGCGCAGGTGGTGATTGCCGCGCGGCGCGAGGGGCCGCTGCGTGAGGTAAGCGAGGCCAGCGGCGGGCGTATCGGCTATGTGCTGATGGACCTGGTCGACGCGCAACAACGGCAGCGGGCGCTGGAGATGGTACAGGAGCGGCACGGACGCATGGATATCCTGGTGAACAACGCCGCGTACCAGTTGTGGCAGCCCTTCGCAGACACCAGTGAGCAGCAGATCGAGGACCTGTTCTACACCAACGTCACCTCGACCACGCGCTTTATTCGCGAGGCACTGCCGTACCTCGAAGCCAGCGGCGGCAACATCGTAAACATCTCGTCGACTGCCAGCCGCTACATCGGTGTGCCCTCGGAGATGCTCTCGGTGTACAGCGCCTCCAAGGCGGCGCTCAACCAGCTCACCCGGGCGCTGGCCCCGGAGTTCGGTCCGCGTGGCGTGCGTATCAACGCAGTGGCGCCGGGCCTGACCGTGGGTGAGTATTCGATGGATGCGCTGACCGCGGTGCCCGGCAGGCTCGAGGCGCTGGTCGAACGTACCTCGCTGGGCCGTGTCGGCCAGCCCGCCGATATCGCCCGGGTGGTGTTGTTCCTAGCCAGCGAGCAGGCGGGCTGGGTCACGGGGCAAGTGCTGGATGCGAGCGGCGGCTGGCAGATTGCCGCGGGGTGAGTGACGCTCGCTTTTATTCGCAGCGACCGCCGCCAGCGTTATGACGGTCTTGAAAACGCGGTGTTTGCGCGCGACGAGGGGGAGAGGGCATGGGCAATACACTGAGCTTTGGTGACGCGGAAATCTTCCAGGTCCCCGAGACTTCCTGGAAAATGCCGGTGGCCATGTTCGGCGCCAGCGACGCCCAGCTTGAGCGGCACCGGCACTGGCTGCAGCCCACCTACCTCGATGCGCACGGTGAGTGGGACAACATCGTGCAGAGCTGGGTCCTGGTAGTGGATGGTAGGGTGATTGTCGTCGACCCCTGCACCGGCAACGGCCGCCACTTCCCCGATTACCCGCCGGCGCACATGCTCGATACACCTTATATCGAGCGCTTTGCCGCCACCGGCATCCGCCCGGAGCAGGTGGATTACGTGTTCTGCACCCACCTGCACATGGACCACTGCGGCTGGAACACGCAACTGGTCGATGGCCGCTACGTGCCGACCTTTCCCAACGCGAAATACGTGATGGTGCAGCGCGAGTTCGAGCGCTGGGACCCGCGTCGCGCCGGCCACGTGGCGGTGAGCGCCAACGCTGGGACTTTCGAGAACAGCGTGTTGCCGGTGCTCGAGGCCGGCCTGGCGCAGATTGTGCCTGATACGTTTCGCATCAGCGCCAGCCTGGATGTCGCCCCGGCCTGGGGTCATACCGCCGGCCACTCGCTGCTGCACCTGGACAGTGCCGCGCACGAAGCCTACTTCGTCGGCGATGCCTTCCACCATCCGCTTGAGTTGCTCTACCCGGAACTGGACGCCGGCACCTGCGAGGATTTCAGCGCAACTCTCGCCACCCGGCGCCGCTTGATCGAGACCTGCCTGGCCAGCGACGCGCTACTGGTGCCGGCGCACTTTCCCTGCCCGTTCGGCGTGACCCTGCAGCGCGATGCTCAGGGCGAGCTGTCTTTCACGCCCTGTGCCGCGGACCAGTCTGGGTAGGGCCCCAGCCCCACCAGCAGGAAACCGCCGAGCAGCGCGCCGGGAATGCCCGCCAGCAGGAACGGCGCGTAACCACCGTAGGCGTCGTGCACCGCGCCCACCAGCAGCGGGCCGAGACCGGCGCCGAGGGCGATCAGGCTGGACATCACGCCGAAGATCTTGCCGAAGTGGCGCATACCCGCGTAGCGACTGGTGAGGTAGGCGCAGATCTGGATCTTGCAGCCGCTGGCGTAGCCGATAAGCGCGATGGCGAACAACAGCAGCGCGCTGTCGGCGCTGGCGCGCAGCAGCGCGAACAGGGCAACAGCCAGCGCCGACATGGTCGCCGCCGCCACCCAGCCGGCGTCGACGCGATCCATCAAATAGCCGGTGAGCAGTTTGCCGACGATGCCCGCGACTCCGGCCAGGCTGGCGAGGTAAGCGGCCTTTTCGCGGTCCACCCCGCGCTCGGCCAGTATCGGCACCTGGTGCACGATGACGCCGATGGTCAGAATCAGTATCACTAAAGTGGCGATGCCGATGCGGATCAACGCCGTACTGCGCAGCGCCTCGCGCGGCGTCAGCCCGCGCAGGTCCAGAGAGGGTGCGCTGGTGTCGCCCGGTGCGCGGGCGCGCCGCTCGCGGTCGCGCGCGTCGTACAGGCACAGGATGGCCAGCAGCAGGGCAGGGAATCCCCAGCCGAGTCCGAGTGCGACCCAGGCGGTGCGCCAGCCGAACTCGGCGATGAGCCACTGGGTCAGCGGCGGCGCCAGGATCTGCGCCACTGCGGTACCGGAGAGCGTCACCGCCAGCGCCAGGCCGCGGCCGGCGGAGAACACGCTGGAAATCGCCGCGGTCCACACCGTGGCTTTCACACCCAGCGCGACCAGTGCATAGAAAGTCCACAGCGCGTACCACTGCGCCTCGCTGCCATCGGCGAAGGCGAATACGCACAGGGACAGCGCTTTCAGAATCAGCCCGGGAATTGCCAGCCGCCGCGTACCCCAGCGGTCGATCATGGCACCGACAATCGGCGCCAGCGGCACGGTGAGCAGTGCGGAAATTGTCAGCCCCGCGGTGATCACGGCGCGGCCCCAGCCGAACTCCGCCTGCAGCGGTTCGATGAATAGGCCGATGGAATAGGTCGCCACGGAGTGAAAGGAAAAGCCGACCGCGGTGGTGAGTGCGAGGGCCCAGTAAAGCCGCCACTCGTGGGCGGCGGTGTGTTGCGCGGTCATCATGCGGCGGCTCTGTTCCTTGGCTTTATTGTGTTATTTGCCATGTGCACCCATATCGTTCCACGAGACAAGCCACTCGTTCGGGCCGGGTTGGTCTCGTTGAATAATGTGTAGTCGGGAGAATTGGATGTCCCACAATTGTAATTGCGACTCCTTTATCTGCAAAATGCGATAAATGTGTTCGATGAAATGATCCCACTCAAACCTGCCAGAGAGTCGGTTTCGGATCGAGCCACCTGTTTTTGCCAGGGAGGAATGAAAATGAAATGGATGTCCAAGGTATTGAGATGCGCTGTCGCTGCTGCGCTCCCCGTGGTTATGTCCGCATGTAGAATCCAGATAGATGTTCCTGCCGGAGGTCGGATAGAGGCAGAGTCCGGGGAACTGGCTGTTTCTTGTCCGGAGGGGGGCCGTTGTTTGTTAAATGTAAACGCCCCTGACTTCAATCAGACCCTGATTGCAGTTCCCAACGAGGGTTATGAGTTTGTCGGGTGGGCCAAAGGGGAAAAGCATTTGTTCGGCGGAAGCACGGGGCCTGCGACACTTGATGCCTCTCTTGCGACAGGCAATGCATTGCTCGAAGGAATTGTCGGCTCGGATGAAGTGTATTATCTGCGCCCAGTATTTGCGCTGGAAGACTTTAACGTGAGTCCAGATGGACTTCCGATAATTTACCAAATCGATTGTTCAGACTGCGTTGGCCCAGAACTTCTCGACTGGCCAGTGTCCTTGGAAATTGCTCGTGATTACAACGTGTGGTTTGACGTCTACCAGTACCCCGGGGTGTTCACTCTTGCCACCTTTGTGATGTACGCAACCGAGTCCGACTATCAAATCGTAAATATCAAAGCGTACGCCGAAAACGACGAAGAAATCGCAGAATTTTCTGGTTTGGTCGATGGCCAGGTTATTCGTCAGAATGAACCAGTTATTTTTGCGCTCCGGTCAAAAGCACCTTCGGTAACATTAAGTTCACTCAACGTGTACTTCGAATTCGGAGTGGCGGGCACTGGCGCAACCTTCAGAGTGACAGTTCCGGTTGGGGTGGGGGACCGATGCCCTGTTTGTTAGTGTAAACATAGCGATGAACTACGGAACGCCGTAGGCGTTGCCTGCACGTAGAGCGTGGACGTGTTACAGGGTCGCGAAGCGAGCCAACAGCGCCGTCGCCGGGCCAATAATTTTCAGGTCGGCGATGTCGTCAGCGCGGGTTTTGCCGGGGTTGAGCAGGGCGATGGGCTTGTTCCACTCCCGCGCCTTGCGACAGAAACGGTAACCGGAATAGACCTGGAGTGAACTGCCGATCACCAGCAGCGCATCCGCGCGCTGCAGGGCGGCCAGGCTGGAATCCACACGCGCCCGCGGCACGTTGCCGCCGAAAAACACCACGTCGGGCATCAGCGTGCCGGCGCAGCGCGCGCAGTCCGGCACCTTGAACAGCGCCAGTGCGGTGTCGTCATCGGGCAACTCGCTGTCACCGTCCGGGCGCGCTGCAGCGCGGGCCGGGGCGGGCGCGTTGTTCGCTTCCAGCCAGCCCTGCAGGGCGTCGCGTTCATCCAGTGCGCCGCAGCCCAGGCAGCGCACGCGGTCGACCCGGCCGTGCAGGTCGATCACACGCCGGCTGCCTGCGCGCTGGTGCAGACGGTCGACGTTCTGGGTGATCAGCAGTTCAATGCGGCCGTCGTGTTCCAGCGCGGCCAGGGCGCGGTGTGCCGCGTTTGGCTGCGCATCGCGCACGGCGGGCCAGCCGCCCAGCGAGCGGGACCAGTAGCGCTTGCGCGTCAGTTCGCTGTCGATGAACGCCTGGTGCTGGATGGGCGTGCGGTACAGCCAGCGCCCCTGGTCGTCGCGGTAGGTGGGAATGCCCGACTCCGCGCTGATACCGGCGCCGGTGAGGACCACCAGGCGCGGGTGGCGCTGGAGGAAACCGGTGAGCGTCTGTTCTGGCGAGTTCATCAGGCGAGTATACGCAAGGCCGCGCGTGGCGGCTCTCTTCGGCGGCGCTCTCTGGACGCGCTTTCCGGCAGGGCTCTGCAGCGGCGCGAATCGGCAGGTGCTGGAGTTGGCTCTCCGTGAGTCGGGGGCGCTCCTGCCTCTACACTTAATACCGGCCGTCCCCGGGTTTTGATCCGCGTCGCTGGCACTGCGTATAGTGGTACAGGCGCCGTTCGTAAGTTGCCGCGGGCACGTTTTCGGAATGTACCGCAGGCGCGACTGAATTTTGTGCCACCCAGATAAGGAGAAACGTCATGCGAATCCTGGTTACCGGCGGCACCGGCTTCATCGGCCAGTCCCTGCTCCCCGCCCTGCGCGAGCGCGCCGGCGAACTGGTCCTCCTGAGCCGCCGGTCGCGTCCCGATGAACCGGGCCTGCGCTTCGTGCGCCGGCTCGACGATATTGACGACGCCACCCATTTCGATGCGGTCATCAACCTCGCCGGCGCGTCGCTGGCAGGAAGGCGCTGGAGCCAGGGCTACAAGCGCGAGATGGTCGCCAGCCGGGTGGGCACGACCCGCGAGTTGGTGGCGCTGTTCAAGCGCCTGCCGCAACCGCCGGCGGTGCTGCTCTCCGGTAGTGCGGTGGGATATTACGGCCACCGTGGTGACGAGATCCTGGACGAGAGCTCGCCCCCCGGCGAGGATGGATTCGCCCGCGACCTGTGCATGGACTGGGAGGGGGCGGCCGTGGAGGCGCAGGCACTGGGCACGCGGGTCTGCCTGATGCGCCTGGGTGTGGTGCTGGACAACGGCGGCGGCGCTTTCGAGCAGATGGCGCGCTCCTTCAACTTCGGCTTCGGCTCCTGGATCGGCAGCGGCGAGCAATGGTTGAGCTGGATACACCGCGCCGACGCTGTGGCGGCCATGCTCTGGCTACTGGACCACCCGGAACTGGACGGCCCGTTCAATCTCACCGCCCCGCAACCGGTGACCAGCCGCGAGTTCTGCCGGGTGCTCTCGGACTACAAGCGCACCTTGTTGGACATGCCCCTGCCGGCGCCGGTAGCGCGCCTGCTGCTGGGCGAGATGGCCGACGAGCTGCTGATTCACGGCCAGCGCGTTGTGCCATCGGCACTCGAGGCCAGCGGGTTTGCCTTTTCCCTGCCCGACCTGCCCACGGCGCTGGCGTCGATCTGCGCGGACTAGACCACGTTGCGCAACTGCAGCTCGTCCGGGTAGGGCTCCAGGAACGCCTGCTGTGCGATATAGGCGTTGGGGTTGTTGGCGAAGTGGTGTTGCAGCATGGTGATCGGCACTATCAAGGGCACCAGCCCGGTGCGGTAGTTGTCGATCAGTGCTTTCAGGCGCTGGCGCTCCTCGCTGCTGATCTGCTTCTTCAGGTAGCCCGAGAGGTGGTAGAGCACATTGCTGTGGCTGCGCCGGGTGGCGCGGTGACGCAGCGCGTCCATCAGGGTGGCGATGAATTCCTCACCCAGTTCGTCCGCGTCGCGCTTGCCGGCGCCCGCCAGCATCGGCCCAAGTGTTTTGTACGCGGGTACGTGGTGGGCCATGACTAGGTATTTGTAACGGCTGTAGAAGTCCACCAGCCGGCCCGCGGTCAGGCCCTGCGCCTTTAACTGCTTCCACTCGTGGTAGGTGCAGGCGCGGGTGACGAAACTCTCGCGCAGGCCGGGGTCATTCAGGCGGCCGTCGTCCTCCAGCGGGAGCAGTGGGTCCGCCTGCGCCAGCGCCGCGGCAAAGATGCCCTGGGCGTCGTAGGCGACGAGGTTGCCCTTGTCGTTGAAGCGCTTGACGCGCTCAAAGCCGCAACTGGGGCTGCCCTTCACCAGGATATAGCCACAGGCGTCCGGGGTGCTGTCCAGGAAGCGGCGCGCGCAGTCGGCGATGGCGGCGGTGTGGTCGTGCTCGTGGGTATCCACATCGAGTACGCGCAGCGCGTCCACGTCGCCCACCAGGTGGATCGGCGGGCGCGGCACGCCCAGCCCGGCACCCATCTCCGGGCAGAACGGGCGCACCTCGAACTGCTCGCCAAGCTGGCGAACGTAGGGGTTGGGGGCCTTGCTCTGCCCGTTGTAGCGCACCTCGTTGCCGGCCAGGCAGGAGCCTATGCCGAGCAGGGGTTTAGTGGCGGTTTGCGGATTCGACATGGGTACAAGCTACCTTCGCGGCTGGGTTGAGGCAAGTCTGGATACGCTGGCCTTCGGCAGGGGGATCACGCCTGTGCGGCGCCGCGACGCCATCACCGCGAGCAGCTAGAATAGGGGCGACCCGCGAGGGGCGTTCCTTCAGACCCGCAACCCTGGAACCCAGCCATGCCAGCCATCTTCCGCCTCTTCCTGTTGACCTGCCTCGTGTACCTGGCCGGTTGCTCCACCCTGATGTCCGAGGTGGACCCGCCCAAAGTGAGCCTGGAGAGTTTCCGCGCCCTGCCGGCGGACGGTGGTGCGCCGCGCTTCGAGATTCGCCTGCGCATTGCCAACCCGAACAAGGAGGCGCTGGATATCGCCGGCATCGCCTATGCGGTGAAAGTGCTGGATCGCGAGTTGATTGCCGGGGTGACCAACCAGGTCCCGCGCATCGAGGGCTATACCGAGGAGACGGTCACCATTGAGGCGGGCCTGCAGTTGATCGAAATGCTGCGCCTGCTCGCGGGCCTCGGCATGGAGGCCAGCGACACCCTCGACTACAGCCTGTCCGCGAAAATCGACTTCAAGGGCTTTGTGCCCACCCAGCGCATCGAGGAAACCGGCAGCCTGACCCTGCGCTGAGCGGGCGAACGCGGCGCGCCGCGTTCAGCCCAGCACCGACTGGGCAAAGATGGCCAGGATGACCGCGGGACAGACCACGCGCACGTACCAGGGCCAGATCTTCCAGAACAGGCCGTGCTCGGCACCCGGATGGCCGCGCTGTAGTTCCATCAGCAGGCTGTTGCGGTTCAGGACCCAGCCTGCGTACAGGCACAGCACGATGCCGAGCAGCGGCTGGGCGTAGCGTGTGGTGACGGTGATGACCAGGCCGAACAACTGGCCGAAGTCCAGCAGGATCACCGTGCTTATCGCGGCGATGGCACCGCCGATCAATACCACCCCCTTGCGTCGCGACAGGCCGTGTTCCTCGATGGCATAGGCCACCGGCACCTCGAGCATGGAGATCGAGGAGGTGAGGGCGGCGATGCTCATCAGGAAGAAGAACACCACGCTCACTACCATGCCGGGCAGACCCATGGTGGCGAACAGTTCGGGCAGCACGGTGAAGATCAGCGTGTCCTCGGACAACAGGGCCCCGTTGGCGGCGAAGATTTCCACGCCGTTGTGCAGCGCGACGTACATGGCCGGTAGCACCAGGAAACCGGCGAGCACTGCGATGCCAATATCCACCAGCGTCACCAGGCCGCCGAGTACCGGCAGGTTCTCCTTGTCGGACACATAGGAGCCGTAGATGAGCATGGTGCCGACGCCCAGGGACAGCGAGAAGAAGGCCGCGCCCAGTGCGGCGATGATCAGCCCGGGGGTCAGGGCGGCGGAGAAGTCCGGCAGCAGGTAGACCTTGAGGCCCTCCAGCGCGCCGTCCAGGGTGAGCACGTAGATGGCCAGCACCACCAGGGTAAACAGCAACGAGGGCATGAGCCGCGCCGACCAGCGCTCGATGCCCTCGCGCACGCCCTCCGAGATGATGCCGATGGTCAGGGCCATGAACAGCAACATGAAGACCAGGTTGCGCGCCAGGCCGAAGCCGGTCAACCAGTCGGCCACGGCATCGAGCCCAAGCAGTTCGGCGATGGCCGCGAGGCAGAAGGCGATCATCCAGCCGGCGACGATTGCATAGAAGCTGAGAATGAGACTGGCCACCACCAGTCCGATGATGCCGGTGCCGCGGCCCAGCCCGGACAACAGCCGGTTGGGGGAGAGTCCACCGAGGGCGCGCGCGGCGTTGGCGTGGGCGTGGCGGCCGATGATCAGCTCCGCCATCAGCGCCGGGTAGGCGAGGCCGAAGGCCAGCACCAGGTATACCAGCAGGAAGGCGGCGCCGCCGTTACTCGCGGCCTGGGTCGGAAACCCCCAGATATTACCCAGGCCGACCGCGGAACCGGCCGCGGCCATGACGAATCCGAAACGTGAAGAGAATTCTCCGCGTGCACCGGCCATGTGTTTCCCCCAACCCTGCGAATGGCCCGCAGTGTAGCATGCGTGCCGGCGGCGGAGGCGGAATTACTGGCCGGTCACGCAGGGACGTGTGGCGCTGGTGTTGGACTCCGCGCCGAACAGTTTGCGCGCCATGCGCGGCACCAGGGTGAGGAATTCGGCGGTGGCATCGAAGGCCGCGGCGATCGGCGAGACGGTGACCTGGGGTTTGGCGAAGTCGCCGCGCAGGCGCACCGCGGAGGGAATCTGCAGGGATCGCGACTTGGACAGCGGGGTAAATTTCACGTCCATTTTTTCCTGCGGGAAGTCCAGTTTTGCAGTGCCCGTGGCGACCATCTTGGTGGTCTCGATGTACAGGTCGTCCGCCGTCGCCACGCCCTTTGCCAGCTTGAACTGGGCCAGGGTGCAGTCGATGTGGGTGGCATTCTCCAGCGCCGCGCCGGAGTAGAACCAGGCCAGCAGGTCGGTGGCAAGTACGTCATAGGCGGCGCCCTCGATCTCCGCATCCTCCAGGGCGAGGGCCAGACTGCCGTCCATGTTGCGCAACAGCGATTCGACATTCATCCCCTGTGCGCTGAGACCGCCGCGCAGGTTGGCGCGGCCGGTGACCTGAAAATCGATACCCAGGTCGCGGGTCAGCGTGCTCAGCGGTATAGACAGCGCCTCCACGGCGAGACTGGCAAAGGGTGGGCTGCTGTTGAGGTCGATAATCCCGCGCACCTCGGCGGGCGACTCGTCGTAGGCGATGGACAGCCGGCGCAGGGTATAGCGGGCCTGCTCGCCGGTGAGTTGCAGGTGCAGGCTCTGGATATTGGTGTTCTCGCCGACGATGCCATCGATATCGACGCTGATATCGGTGGCGTAGCGTGGCGGGTTTTGCAGGTGATGCTCCAGGCGCTCGGCGAAGCTCGGCCCCTCGAACTGTTCCGCCGGTCGATAGCCGTCTGTCGCCTGCACTTCTGCCTGCAGGCCGAGGTCCTTCAGCCGCACCCTCGGACTGCGCAGCGCCAGGGTGAGTGATTGCAGTTTGTCCTGCTCGAACGTGAGTTTGCCCTGGGCATTGATGTGGGTCTGGCCCACGCGGACGTCGCCCGCCAGCGCCAGCGCGTCGGCCGCGCTGCTCAGGTGCAACTGCCCGTCGCCGGCCTGCAGACGCATGCCGGTTGCAGCCTCGACCCGCTGCGGATCGTGCAGCTTGATATCCAGGTCCATGCTGAGCGTGGCCGGCGTCGCGAGGTCCGGCACGCGGCCCTCGGCGCGGGCGTTGAGGCCGGCGCCGGCCAGCGCCAGTGCCAGGTCGTCGAGGCGGAAACGCTGCTTTTCCTGTACCAACTGTGCTGAGCCGGTGAGCTTGCCCAGGGCGGGGAACTGCTGACCTACCAGCGGCGACAGGCCGGCGACATCTTCGGCGAGCAATTGCAGTTGCGCACGCAGGCCCTGCAGGGGTTGATCCTGCCGCGGGTAGACCGTGCCCGCCTGCGGCGTGGCGCGCAGCACGAGGCCCGGCGCGCTGGCGCTGAACTGGCCCTGGCCTACCTGCAGGGCTCGATCGTCGCCGCTGAGCCTGACCCGCCCGCTGAGCGCAAATCCGGCGGGAACATCCTCCGCACCGAAACGCGCCAGGTGGGCGGTGTCCGGTGTTTGCAGTTGCACCAGCAGGTCGATGCCCTGCAGGCGTGTGGGAGTCTCTTCTGCGAACCCGGTGATGGCCGCCACATTGCCGGACAGACGCATGGATACGTCGTCCGGCCGGCCCAGTTC
Source organism: Mangrovimicrobium sediminis (assembly GCF_004745945.1). GTDB lineage: Bacteria > Pseudomonadota > Gammaproteobacteria > Pseudomonadales > Halieaceae > Mangrovimicrobium > Mangrovimicrobium sediminis. The sequence continues at coordinate 418,647 of NZ_SRLE01000007.1, forward strand.
CACCACCAGGTTGCCCAGGCTGATATCGCCCCCGGCCACCGGCCTCGCCAGCTTGCCGCGGGCGCGGAACGGCCCGGCTTCGAAGGGCAGTTCGCCGGTCCAGGGCGCGAGTACCGCGAGGTTCGGTCCCGCGATATTCACCGCGACCTGGTTGTGTGCTGCGCTGGTCTCGTCGGCCCTCAGGCGGCCGCTGACATTCACGCTGAGCCCGCTGTCACTGCGCGTACGCAACAGGAAGTGGTCGATCACCGGTTGGCGCAGGGAGCCGCTGATGCGCGCACTGGCGTCGGCGCTACCCAGCGGTGAGAGGTCCATGTCAATCCAGTCGACCAACATGGCCATGGATTCGACGGAGCCCTCGGCGTCCAGAGATAGCTTGCTGCCACTACCGCGATGGAACTCCAGTTCGCCGCTGGCGTGCACCCGGTAGCGGGGCCGATTGTCCAGGGTGAAGTTCGCGTCGGAGAGCTGGAACCCCTGGGTGTCGCCGCGCATCCGCGCCGCCACCACGAGGTGTCCGCGCAGGGCCTGGTGGACGCCAAAGCCGCGCAGGAAATCGGAGACCTCGGTGTAGTCGCCCTGCAATTCCATGTCGTAGGTGAAATCATCCTCGCCGCCGCGCAATTCTCCGGCGAGGTGAACGCGGCTGTCGCTGGCCGGGGCGCTCGCCGTGACATCGATATCCAGACCGGTGAACTGCCGTCCGCTGCGTACCGCGGCGATGTTCGCGGCCAGGGCCAGCGGCTCGCCGTCATATTGTGCGGATGCGCCGAGGCGGTAGTGATCGTGATCGCTGCGCGATCCGGCAATCCCCTGCAGCGGAAACACCAGGGTTTCCTCCGCGGTGGTGACGACGTGTAACTGCCCGACCTCCAGCGTGCGCGGCAGCCAGCCGGCATAGCCCAGCCACTCCCGCGGTTGCGGGTTGCTGGTGCTGTCGCGGTCGGAGACGTAGACGATGACCTGCTCTGCGCGCAGTGCCGTGTTGTCGAGATCGCCCAGGTACAGGTCCGTGGCGTCGATATCGCCACTGAACCCGAGCACGCTCAGGAACGGCGGGCCGTCCTCCGCTTTGGGGTAGAGGTGGATTTCACGCGCGGAGACCTCCCCCTCGAGCGGACGCAGCACCGGGTCTACCAGTACCAGGCGCAGGTCGGTGAAGGTGTCCACCGCCCAGTCGGCCAGCCACAGCAGCGTGCGCTCCGAGCGCATCGCCAGCAGCGGCGCCAGCAGCAGGCACAGCAGCAGTAGCAGCACGATGACCAGCTTGCGCATTCGGTGGTTTCCGGGGGATCGACCCGCCCGAGTGTAGCACGGGGCAGGGCGGCTGCCGTGGCCCCGGGGGGCGAATCGATGTGGTATGATGCCGCCGCTTCGCCGACCTTGTTGCGGCGCTCACCGCGCCTGCCCGGACGGTGAAACTGGCAGCCACAGGAGACTGAAACGCTCCTTCGACGCGACGGTGGTGAAATCGGTAAACACAGGGGACTTAAACTCCCCCGGCTGTAATGGCCTTGCGGGTTCAAGTCCCGCCCGTCGCACCAGCTTCGAGAGCGTGGCCGGGGGAGGGCGTCCCTGGGTTAGCGAGTGCCCCGGTACTGCCCACTGGTTACCCGGCGACCACCCAGCCAGAGCAGCAGCCCGGCCAGGGCGAGAAAGTTCCAGGGGCCGAAGATCGGCACAGCCTGAAATGGTTGGGGTGTCACGAAACCGCTTGCAAACACGCGAATCCGGAACTCGTCAGAACAGGGATAGTCCAGCGGTGGCGGGCACGAGAACTCGCCGGCATAGCCACTCGGCACGGGTGGCCCATTGGTAGTGGCCAGTTGCACCCGTCCACCGGCATTGGTCAACGGTGACCGAAAACTCAATTCAACGATTCCAACGCCCTGCCCGATAGCGTCCTGGGCAGCGTCGTCGATGTAGACAATTTCGGGGTCAGGTGCGAGCACAATACGGGTCGAAACCCGATCGTAGAGGAAACCGGACACTGTCGTTTCGACGCCGCCCACAATTTCTGCCACACCGGGGCTGGTAGTCACATCGATATCGCTGTAGGTGTTGGTATCGGCGTCGAACACGAAAGAGCCCTCCACCCGGGCACCATCTTCGAACGTCACGTCCTGAAGGTACCATTTGACGGGTGCAGCCTCAGCAGCCACTGACAACATCGCGGTCAGGAGCGCGAGGGCAAAACTGGACGGGTTCTTCATGGTTGGGGGCTCTTCGGAGTGGCTTGTTGTGGCTGTATCATCGCCTATCGACGGCTTTCGTAAAAGAACCTGGCGGCGGTTTGGACCGCATACTTGCCGATGTCGAGGAAGTAGCTGGCAATCTGCGAGATTGATTGCAGGGTGGTTGCCTGTTTGCGTGATGGCGAGCAACTTTCCGGTAAAGTAGGTGGGTACCGGATTCTTGCGTCTGGATCTGCAGTGATTCGGGGGGTCGGTTAACTTAAAATCTCCCGGCTTTACGGCTGTGCCGGTTCGATTCCGGCTCCGGGCACCACCTGACAATCCAGCCCCAACCAGCCGCCTGATCCTTTAGCTCAAAGCGCCCCCTGCAGCGCCGGATGATCCGGATACACCTTGGCCAGGCTGTAGCAATTCCTGCCGTTCTGCTTGGCCTCGTACAGCGCCGCGTCTGCACGATTGACCAGGCTCTCCGAGGTATCCCCCGGCACCTGGCAGGCCACGCCGATGCTCACCGTCACCTTGGGCATCGCGCTTTCAATGGTTGCACCCCTGGAAATTTTTTCCGGCGCAGAGAAGCGCATGTTGATCTTGCGCGCAATCAGCTCGCCGCCCTCGAGGTCGGTCTCCGGCAGGATCAGCGCGAACTCCTCGCCGCCGTAGCGGCAGACCAGGTCGGTGGGGCGCCGGGCGGTCAGCTGCAGGGTGCGCGCGACAATCGCCAGGCAATCGTCGCCGACACCGTGGCCGTAGTCGTCATTGATACGCTTGAAATGGTCGATATCCAGCATCAGCAGGGTGAGGGTGTGCTTGTGGCGCACGTGGTGCTTTATCTGCGCGCGCAGCTGCTCCTCGAAATGCCGCCGGTTGTAGAGTCCGGTCAGCGCGTCCTTGTAGGCGAGGCTGGTGAGGTATTCCTGTTGCAGGCTGAGGGTCAGCTGGTGCTTGATCCGGTTGAGCAAGGTAGTGTCGCAAAACGGCTTCTGGATGAAATCGTTGCAGCCCGCGTCCCAGCATTCCTGCTGCGTCTCGGGGTCGTCCGATGAGGTCATGAAGATGATCGGGATGGGCAGCCCGAATTTCTCCGAGCGCAGCAGTTCACATAGTTGTACGCCGGAGAGTCCGTGGGGGCCGAGCCCGATATCCAGGAGGATGAGGTCCGGCGCCTCCTGTTCAATCGCGCGCATGGCTTCCAGCGAATCACTGGCCAGCAGCACCTGGTAGTGCTTTTCCAGCAGCATCGCAAGCATGGTCTGGGTGGGGAGGGTGTCCTCCACGACCAGTATTTTCGCCCTGCGGCGCTCTTCCCTGTGAATGAAAGGGGATAGCATCCGGCTCCTCCTGCTGGTGTCGCGCTGAGCTCTTTATAGTCTTCAACTGAAGCGACTATCGACTCGTCGGCAGAAATCTTTAGCTGTTCCAGCGCTAAAAAAGTGCAGCTTTGTGATGTGCCGCGATTGGCGTGGCTTCGCGCCCGGCGCGGCTCAGCCGGGGTATTCACTTTGACGAATCGGCAGTCACGGCTTGTTGCGGCCAGAGCAAGGCGTATGCTCGGCTCAAGCTTTCTCGCGGTCGGCCGATAGCCACTGGGTACCCCTGGAGACATCGCGCATGGACGGATTGAGAGCGTCATCGGAATCCTCCGGCCAGAATCGCGTGTTGCTGGCTGCGGTGTTCCTGTTGTTCGTCTGTTTTGGCGCGGTCTACCTGATCGAGCGCCACGTGGTGAGCAACGCCCTGCAGGAAGCCACCCGCGAGCGCATTGACCTGCTGCGCCAGCGCCTGCTCACCCGCCTGGAGGTGGAGCGCAGCGCCGTGCAGTTCCTGTCGCGGGTGCCGCCGGTGTCCGGAATCTACCGCGCCACCCAGTCCGGTGGTGTCGACCCGCTGGATGGCACCACGACGCAACAGTGGAAGCAGCGCCTGGAAAAAATCTTCACCGCCTATATCGGTGAGCATCCGGAAATCGCCCAGATTCGCTATATCGGCGTCGCCGACGGCGGGCGCGAGCTGGTGCGTGTAGACCGCAAACAGGGTCTCCTGGGGGCGGTGGGCCAGGCCCGGTTACAGCGCAAGGGCGAGACCAAGTATTTTCGTGAAATCGTCAGCCTCAATCCCAGCGAGACCTACGTCAGCCACATCGAACTGAACCGGGAATACGGCAAGCTCGACTACCCCGAGTGGCCGACCTACCGGGTCGCCAGGGGCTACTACGACGAGAGCGACCAACTGTTCGGGTTCATTATCGTCAACTACCGGGCCGCTGAATTGTTCAAGCTGTTGCAGACCGGCCAGGAGGGCGAGGTGAACCTGCTGCTCAACGACCGGGGCGACTTCCTGCTGCATCCGGATCCTGTCGTGGCCTTCGCCTTCGAGCGCGGTGAGGCGCTGCCCTGGGATGCCTACTATCGCGCGCCGGTGCCCGCCGCCGGGCGTGGCTGGCAGTCGGTCACCGGCCCGACCGGGCGTGTGGATAATGTCCTCGCCGCCAGCATTCCGCTGATGGGCGGCAGTGTCCCGAATGCCATACGCCTGGTGCTGGGTGTCGACGATACCTTCCTGCAGCAGCGCATCATGCGCGGTACCGCCAAGATGGGCACACTGCTCGCCGTGGTTATCGGCGTTCTGATGTCGGTTATCTATTCCCAGCGCCGTGCCCACCAGGCGCTGGTGCAGACCGGCCGCGCGGAACGCCGCTACGAGTCGACGCTGGATTACACGCCGGTAGCCCTGGTCTGGCTGGACCAATATCTCGATGTGCAGTTCGCCAACCGCACCGCGCGGCAATTGTTTGTCGGCGTTACCCCTGGCGAGAAGCTCTCACTCAAGCTGTTTCCCGAAGCGACCCGCCGGTGGGGCGCGCAGGCCTGCCAGGGCACGCTGGAGGACGGCAGGACGCGCCAGCAGGACTCGTGGTATCACGCCAGTGACGGCGAGGAGTGCTTCGGCCGGATTGTGGTCGCCCCCATCTGGGAAGTGGGTGCAGAGCCCGCCGGCGTGATCGTGATCGTCGAGGACCAGACTGGCTTGAAGCACGCGGAGCAGCGCCTGTCCGAGGTCAACCAGGGCCTGGAACAGGAGGTGGAAACCCGTACGCGGGCGCTGCTGGAGGCGGTCGAGGACGCCCAGGCAGCCACCCGCGCCAAGGGGCGCTTCCTGGCGACCATGAGCCACGAGATCCGCACTCCCCTGCACGCGGTGTTCGGGATGCTCGGGTTGATGCGCCGCGAGTCCCTGAGCAGTTCCCAGGCGGAACACCTGGATATCGCGGAGAACAGCCTGCGCGGGCTGTCCGGCCTGCTCAACGATATCCTGGATTTTTCCCGGCTGGAGGAGGGCAAGCTGGACGTCGCGGCGATCGAATACGAGGTCGAGAGGGTGTTTCACGCCTGCGTGCAGGCCCAGGCCGTGGCAGCACGCGCCAGGGGCCTGGAGCTGTTGGTCGACCTGGTGGCGCTGGGCCAGACGCAACTGGTCGGCGACCCGAATCGCATTCGCCAGATACTCAATAATCTGCTCAGCAACGCGATCAAATTCACCCATTCGGGCAGGGTGGTGGTGGCCGCGAGCATCGAGCCCGGCGAGGCGGCGGGGACCTGCGAGCTGTATTTCAGCGTGCGCGATACCGGTATCGGCATCGGTAGCGACAAGCTCGAAGCGATCTTCGGCCAGTTCACCCAGGCCGACGAGGGCACTGCGCGCGAATTCGGCGGCACGGGGCTTGGGCTTTCGATCTGCCGGCAACTGTGCGAGCTCATGCACGGGGAGATCCTGGTGAACAGCAAGGAGGGCGAGGGCAGTACCTTCACGGTGCGCCTGCCGCAGGTGTTGGCGGAGCATGCGCAGGACAGCCTTGCGGCCCCCGATCTGGGCGGCAGGCAGGCACTGGTCGCTCTCGATAACCTCGAACTGACACACATTTTCAGCAAGACGCTCAAGGCCTGGGGCGCGAGCTGCCTTGCCATCGAGGACGACGTTCTCGGTGGCCAGTTGGCTGTGGGCTCAGGCAGCCAGCCCTTCGACCTGCTCGTGGTCCCGGAGTCCGCCTGGCGGCGGGATCGCCTGCTGCTGGATGACTACCGCGCTCACTGGGATGCGGTGCGGCGTCCTGTCCTGCTGGTGGTGGAAGACCCGCTCGGCGGGGCGCAAGCGGATGACACCGCGTTTGACGAGCGCACAGCGCTGCTGGCGATGCCGGCGTCCTCGCGTTCGATCAAGGTCGCGCTCGGCCTCATGCAGCGCGAAGGGCGTGGCACCGCGGCGCGCGTCGATCCGGCTTCTGATGCCGGCCACGGGCTGCAGCTGGAGGGGGCCAATATCCTGGTAGTAGACGACCACTATGCCAATCGCGAGGTGCTGCGCTGCATCATTGTGAGCAGCGGGGCGAGGATTATAGAGGCCAAGAACGGGCTGGATGCCATCTCGGCCATGCAGCAGGCGCCCCTCGATGCACCGATACACCTGGTACTCATGGATTGCCACATGCCGGTGATGGACGGGTACCAGGCCACCGAACGCATTCGCTCGGGTGCGGCGGGCCACCGCTACCTCAAAGTCCCGATCATTGCGCTGACGGCGGCGGCGATGAAAGGCGAGCGCGAGCGCTGCCTGGCACTGGGCATGAGCGATTACCTGAGCAAGCCGTTCGAGATATCCCAACTCGAGGCGCTGGTGCGCGACTGGCTGGCGGATTTCGTCGCCGCAGCCGACCTCGAGCCGATCGAAGGGGAGCAGTCGGCCCGGCAAGACTCCCGTGTCGACCTACCCCGCGACACGGCCGGGCCGACCCCCCACCTCACCCCGTCCGAACAGGTCTGGGATCGCGAGGGCGCACTGCGGCGTATGGGCAACCGGGAGGACGTGCTGCAGCAGGTGCTGCGTACCTTTGCCCGCACGGCCCCGGACATGTGGTCCCAGCTGCGCGCGCACCTGGCAATTGGCGACCGCACACAGTTCCGCGAGGTTGCCCATGGCTTCAAGGGCATTGCGTTGAATGTGGGGGCGACGGATATCGCTGAAATCGCCCGTCACCTGGAGCGCAATGCCGACAAGGCCGAGGACCACGAACTCGCCGCCGTGGTCACCGACCTCGAGGTCGCGGTGGAACGCTTCCTGGATATTGCCTGCACGCCCGATTCGAACACGGGCTGAGGCCGCCGTACACTGCGACGGCAGTCAGCCTGTGGCAGGCGGCTGGCGGTGGTAGGTCTCGTGGGTCGCGAGTATCACATGCCGCTCCAGTCCGTTGAGGCGATGATGGTTGCCCTGTGCGTATTCGCTGGAATCCACCATGTCGAGGAAGGCGGTCGGCGAGGGGTAGCGCACCAGCACGGCGTAGTCCCATTCGCCGTCGGCGCAGCAGCCGAACGCAGTACCGCGTACCTTGCCGGCCCATATCACGGTTCCCCCGCGGGACTTGATCAGCGGCATGGTGAGGGCGCTGTAGCGCACATAGGCATCCCAGCCGGTGCCATTGCCGTCGATGGAAGCGGCGCGAAAGCGCAGCAGGTTGAGCATGGTGACGGGGGCTTCGGGATCGAGGTGCTCCACCGCGTCCCGTTGTAACCTGTCTTCGTTGGGCTGCATGCGATCTCCCTTCTGCCTGCTGTCCAGCCAAGTAATTCCAGTATAGAAGATACGCGCCCTGCGGCTAGCCGGCTCAATCGAATGCGGTTTGCGGCGTGGTAGCGCGCTTCCTTTGTCCGCCGGGCGGCTGCTATCCTTCGCTCTTTGCCCCCAACACGAGAAGCGAGGCTCCCTTGAAGCAGGCCCTGGTCAACATGTTAACAATGCAGGACCGGATGAATTCCCGGGTCCACCCCCAGTGGATAGAGCAGCACTTTGCCTGGTATCGCGCCGCCTGGATCGAATGCGGGGAGCTTATCGACCACTACGGCTTCAAGTGGTGGAAGAAGCAGGCACCGGACATGGAGCAGGTGCGCCTGGAGGTCATCGATATCTGGCACTTCGGCCTGTCGGCGCTGTTCGTCGAGGGCAAGTCGATCGACGCCATCGCCGAGGAAATCGTCGCGCAACTGGAGGCGCACCAGCCGTCGGGGCTCGACGTGCGCGAGGCCACCGAGGCGCTCGCCCTGCACGCCCTGCAGACCCGCGGTTTCAGCCCGGCGCTGTTCCACGACCTGATGCTCGCCGCGGAGCTGGACTTCGACGGCCTGTACCGCGCCTACGTGGGCAAGAACGTGCTGAACTTCTTCCGCCAGGACCACGGCTACAAGGAAGGCACTTACATCAAGAACTGGGCCGGGCGCGAGGACAACGAGCACCTGGTGGAATTGCAGGCCACTCTCGACGCCACGGCACCGGACTTCGCCGACAACGTCTATGCAGCCCTGGCGCAGCGCTACGGCGAGGCGCTCGCGGGCTGACGCATGAGTGAGGAAACCGCCGCCGGCAAGCTCTCGACCACCGCGCTGGCGCGCAAGCTGAACATTCCCGCGCAGCAGCTGTTTGCCACGTTGCGCGACTACGGCTGGATCCAGCGTTCGGGCGAGACCTGGGTGCTGTTGCCCAAGGGAGAGTTCGAGGGCGGCTCCTACCAGAACAGCCGCCGTTTCGGGCGTTACATTGTCTGGCCGCAGACTATCGACCACCATCCGCTACTGAGTGCTATCGAATCCAACCAGCGCATCACCGCCGCGACCATGCGCCGCTACTACCCGCGCCTGGAGACCCGGCAGATCAACCGCGCGCTGGCGGAAATCGGCCTGCAGCACCACAGCATCCTCGGCTGGGAACTGACCGCGCTGGGCTGCACCATGGGCGGCCAGCAGGCCGAGAGCGAGGCCTCGGGTGCGTTCTATGTCACCTGGCCCCACGAGATCATCGACAACCCGGTGGTGCACCGCGAGCTGAGCCGCCAGTCGGACCAGATTCCGGCGCCGCCGGCCGCAGGCGGCGCGGAGCCGGACCTGTTCGCGGGGGAGGGCGAGGCCCCGGGCTGCGAGGGCATCGATGGCCACAGCGTGAAGACGCCGCTGCAGATGCGTGTCTGCAACTGGCTGTACCTGGCGCAACTGGCCCACGCCTACCGCCGCGCGCTGCCGGTGGAGGAACTGGTCCACGCGGATTTTTACCTGCCGGCTGGCAATGTCTACATCGACTGCTGGGACGATGCCATCGATGCCACCGAGATGCGCGCGCGGCTGAAAAAGCGCGAGATCTACGCGGCGATGGACCTGCGCGCCATCGAGGTCAATGCCGACGACGCCAACCGCCTCGACGAGGTGCTCGGGCGCGGGCTGTTGGCCTTCGGTATTCGCTGCTAGGTCGTCTCAGCGGCGTGCGAGCAGCACGCCGCACTCCATGTGATCCGTGTACGGGAACTGGTCGAACAGCGCGAAGCGCTGCACGGCGTGGGTAGCTGTGAGCTGCGCCAGGTTGGCGGCGAGTGTCTCGGGGTTGCAGGAGATGTACAGGATGTTGTCGAAACCGGCGACCATGGCCAGGGTTTGCGCATCCAGCCCGGCGCGCGGCGGGTCGACGAACACACTGCGCAGGTCGTACTGCGCCAGCGGCTGCGGCAGCTTGGCCAGGCGCCGGAATTCGCGCTCGCCGCGCATCGCCTGGGTGACTTCCTCCGCCGCCAGCCGGATCACCTGCACGTTCTCCACGGCGTTGGCGAGGATGTTGTCCTGGGCAGCGCGCACGCTGGCCTTGGCCAGCTCCGTCGCCACCACCTGGTCGAACCGGCGCGACAGGGGCAGGGTGAAGTTGCCGTTGCCGCAGTAGAGTTCCAGCAGGTCGCCGTCCAGTTGCTCCGCCCGCTGGCAGGCCCAGTCGATCATGCTGATATTGACCCGCGCATTGGGCTGGGTGAAGGCCTGCTCGTATTGCCGGTATCGCCATTCGCGCCCGTCCACCGGTAGGACTTCCTCTACCCAGTCCTGTCCCAGCACGATTTTCTGGCGCCGGCTGCGGCCGATCAGCGACAGCCGTGGCAGCTTGACCTGCAACTGCGAGCGCAGTTTTTCGGCGACAGCTTCCCATTCCTCGTCCAGTCGCCGGTGGTAGATGAGCGTGACCAGGGTGTCGCCGGCGAGGGTGGACAGGAACTCCACCTGGAACAGTTTGCGGCGCAGTACCGGGTCTGCACTCAGGGCCGTGCGCAACGCCGGCATCAAGCGCTGGATGGTCTCGCAGGCGATCGGGAACTCGCGGATGGGCACTGGCGTTTTCGGGTCGTCCGCGCGGAACATCACGTAGTCGAGGGCGTCGCCGTCGTGCCACATGCGAAATTCCGCGCGCATGCGAAAGCCGGTGGGCGGCGAGGGAAACACTTCGGGCTCCGGCAGCGCCAGTTCGCTGAACAGTTGCCGGGTGGTGGCGACCTTGGCCTGCAGCAGTGCCTCGTAGTCCCGGGGCTGGACGCGCGACAGTGGCATCAGCCGAGTGCCTCGCGCTCGCGCGTTTGCCACAGCGCCAGGCTGCGCTCGCGGCACTGTGCCAGGTCGGCGTCCGGCGCGAGGCTGAACAGGGCTGCCGCGGCGGTGGCCAGCACCGCGTCGCGACCGTAGGGGTCGTCAGTCTCGCCGCGCCACAGGGCGCGCAGGGGCGCAACGGAGGGTTGTTCGACATCCGCCACCCGGCCGTCCATGCTGCGCGGCAGGCGCAGTTCGGTCTCCAGCCCGTCGCGCAGGCACTGCAGACGGGTGTCGGCATTGGGCTTGATTTCCACCTCGCCGCTCTCGCCCTTGAATACCAGCGAGACCGGCTGGCCGAGCAGGCGGTCGGCGTCCTGGTGCAGGGTGCCATAGGCGGGGTGGAACACGCTCTGGATACTGGCGCGGGCGCGCAGTGGGTTGAGCATGCGGGTCAGCGTGTTTACCGGCGAGCGCAGTCCAAGCAGCGGGCGCAGCTGTACCAGCTGGTGCAGCGGCTGGCAGAAGGCGCGCAGCGGCAGGTAGCTCAGCCCGCTGGTGTCCAGTTGCGCGGCGCACTCATGCCAGTCGGCGGCAACCGGCAGACCCAGTTCGCCCATCGCCTGTTCGGTGTACAGACGCCCGGCGGTGTGGCCGTCGCAGCCGTGCACGAGCACGCGATAGCCGGCGTCGCGCAGCAGCAGCATGGCCAGGATGTACCAGGGGTGGTGGTGTTTCTTGCCGGCGTAGCTGGACCAGTCCAGGTCGACTTGCAGCCCCTCAGGCGGTTGCAGCATGTGCTCGCGGCAGGCATCGACAAACCCGGCGAGTTCCTCGCCGGTCTCTTCCTTGACGCGCAGCAGCATGAGGAAGGCGCCGAGTTGGAGTTCCTCGATTTCACCGCGCAGGATCATGCCGAACGCGGCGGCCGCCTCCTCGCGACTGAGCGAGCGACTGCCGGTGCGTCCCTTGCCGAGGATGCGCACATACGGGGCGAAGGGGTGTTCCTGCGCCGGAATTTCAAATGTCAGGTGATTGTCCACGTCGCCGCTTACAGGTCTGTTGGCCGTGCTCGCGCATTCGCAGTGGCGATTGCGTTACAGGCAGTTATCGGGTTTGGGCAGGCCGGCGATCTTGCTGCCGATCTTGGCCGGTGAGCCCGGAAACAGGCGCAGGAGGTAGATGCTCTTGCCCTTGTCCGGTCCCAGCTGTTGTGCGCAGTATTTTACCAGAGGCCGCATCGCAGGTGAGCTGTCGAAGCGCGCGTAGTAGTCGCGCAGCAGTTCGATAATCTCCCAGTGGGCCTGTTCCAGCTCAATCCCTTCTGCCGCCGCGATCTGCTGCGCGACTTCGGGACTCCAGTCCTGCAGGTTGCGCAGGAAGCCCTCGCGGTCGAATGCCCCGGGCGGCAGCACCGCTCAGTACCAGGCCATCTGCCGGGGGCAGGTCTCGCTGAGCGTAACCAGGCCATCCATGTCCAGCAGGCAGTCCGGTGGCAGGCGGTCATTGATGCCGGCAGCTGCGGCGTCGCTGGCCAGTACATACACCTGCAGCGGGCGGGCGGCGATGGCTTGCGCACCTTCGCTGCCGGGAACGGCCGCGTAGACGGCGTCCCCGAGCAGGACCAGCACGTCGTCGTCGCCGGCCACGCGCAGGCAGTCGGCGAAGGCGGCATTGCGCGGGCTGGCGCTGAGCATGTGCAGGATCATCTCAGCAACTCACCAGCTGGTCGCAGGCGTTCATCAGGGCATGGATCTCCGCCTCCGCCAGCGGCTCCACCGGCAGCACCAGCGCGTCCGCCGCGATGGCGAAGCGGGCGAGGGCGGCGGCATCCACGTAGACGCGCTCGATATCGTACAGGGGCAGCGAGGACAGGATCCTGCCCAGGCTCTTGCGCCCCAGGGCGTCCGCCGCCTGGTCCTTGAGCAATTGCAGCACGCCGTCGCCCAGGAACAGCAGTTCCACGTCCTGTTCGAAGGCGGCCATGGCCAGCGCCAGGTCCACGGCGGCGCGGGCCGCGGCGCCGTGGTAAGGCGCGTGGCGCAGCACCAGGAGTTGGCGCTTGCGTGTGGAGGTGCCCACGTCAGCCACCGAAGGTCATCAGGCGGTCGGCCCCGGCCGCCGCTTCGATCAGCTGCCCGAGGCCGCCGATGCTGAAGGCGGGGTGCACCGTCGCCGCGGGCTTGTCGTAGCGCTGGGCTTCGCTGCTGTCGAGCAGGCCGCGCTTGAGTGCGGAGGAAATACACAGCACCAGCTCCACCGCGTGCTCTTCAGCCAGCGCAGCCCAGTTGTCCAGCGGGGTGGACTCGTCCTGCGGGTAGACCACCGCGGCACAGCCGGCATCGACGCCCTCGTCGAGGAAGAATACGCGGTTGATAGTGTGCCCGCGTCCGATCGCGGTGAGGGCGAAGTCAGCGGCGGTACGCGCGCCGTGGCCTGCGCCTGGCGAGGACAGTACCAGCAGTGTGTAAATCATGGGGGCGAGGACCGGGCAATAAAAAACCCCGGCACTGGCCGGGGTTTGTTGCAGGCCGTTAGGCTCAGTCGTCCCCGCTCAGGGCGGTGAGCAGGTGCAGCAGGTGGATGAACAGGTTGTAGATGTCCAGGTACAGGGCCACGGTCGCGCGAATGTAGTTGGTCTCGCCGCCGTGGATGATCCTGCTGGTGTCATAAAGGATGAAACCGGACATAAGCAGCACCACCGCCGAGGAGATGGCCAGGGACATCGCCGGAATATGCAGGAACAGATTGGCGATAACGGCTACCAGCACCACCAGCATACCGACAAACAGGAAGCCGGCCATGTAGGAAAAATCCTTGCGGGTGGTCAGCGCGTAGGCGGACAGCCCGAAGAACACGATGGCGGTACCGCCCAGCGCCTGCAGCACCAGCTGCGAGCCGCCGGGGATGGATGCGTAATAAGTCAGCATCGGTCCGAGCATGGCGCCCATGAAACCGGTGAACAGGAACACGCTGAGCAGGCCCCAGGGGCTGTTGGCGGTGGCGTGAACCAGGAACAGCAGGCCCAGCATCACGGCCAGCGACAGGAACCAGGGCAGGGGCGGGAAGCCCACGGCCATGGAGATGCCGGCGCAGACGGCGCTGAACGCCAGTGTCATGCCCAGCAGCAGGTAGGTATTTTTAAGGACCTTGTTGGACGCCAGTACGTTGTCCATGCTCTGGGTGTGCATGTTGTACAGACTTCTCTCTTGCATCGATTTCTCCGTCACTTCAGTGCGTTGTGGTACTCGGGGTACTTGGAGTGATGATAAGGGTGTGGGGTTCAATTTCAAGCATATTCGGTATTCCACATCGCCCTCCAAGATATTACCTCTAATCATGTCTCTGTATACCTAAATTTCATTGGGTTATTTCTACCCGGTGGCCGATAGTGTTTGCAAGCGACGGGATACACCGTTGCCAAGACCATTTAGGTACCAGGCCGCAGGACTGCGGCACAGTGAAACAGACGGAGACTGAACGTGTTTGACGCGATTCCTTTGGATGACATGAGCCTTGGCTACGAGCAGCGGGGCGAGATCGTATACCAGGTAGAGACTATCGAGAATTCTCATTGGGCCAGGGTGCCGATTACGGTGCTGCACCCGGACGATGGCGGACGCCACCCGGTGATATTCTTCGCTCACGGGTATGGCGGCCACAACTGGAAGACGGCCTACTTCGACCTGATCGATGACCTGGCCAGCCACGGCTATGTCGTGGTGTTCGTACCCTTCCAGACGGCGAGCACTTCTCGCCTGATGTACGCGACCCTGTGGGACGGCTTCACCGACGCGGTGGACGCATTTGGCGCGGTCATGGACCTTGACCGGGTCGGTTTCGTCGGTCACTCCTTTGGCGGCGGGGCGACGCCCTACATGGCCTACAAGGGCCTGGTTGAGCAGGGTTGGGGCGGGGTGGCCTCCTATGTGTACACGTCCGCTCCCTGGTACAGCTGGGACACCCCGGATGACAAACTCGAGAGCCTGCCGCCGGAGACCGTGTTCGTCGCGTCTATCTATGAGGACGACACGATCAACGATCACCGTATGGCGATCGACCTCTACGAGAATACGACCCTGCCGGAGGAGAACAAATTGTTCCTCGAGGTAAATTCTGTACAGGTGGGCCGGCGCACCGCGCGCGCCACGCATTTCACCCCGGGCCTCAGCCCGGACCTGACCCTGAAGGCGTCGGGCGTGTTTGCGCCGCTCAATGCGATCAACCAGGCCGTATTCGAGGATAACTACCAGGCGCGGGATTTCCTGTTCAACGAATACTACGACTCCGACGTGCTCGACCGCGTACCGTCGCCGGTTGTCGAAGTGCCGGAGTCGCGCTTCCGCTTCAAGTGGAGCAACCAGCGGTTGAACGACCGGCTGTAACGATTAAGGTCGGGGGACGACCAGGGGCCCGCGAGGGCCCCTTTTTTATGTCCGGGTTTTCCGTAAAGCAGACCGCCGTTTCGGGAAGTAGGGGTCAGAGTCGAGACTCTGACTCCGGTCCCGCGGGTAAGCAGAGAGGTGTTGGGGAAGTAGGGGTCAGAGTCGAGACTCTGACCCCGGACCCAAGGACGGTACCTCTATCTCCTGTTCATTTCGAGAATAAAAAACCTGGCCGTTTAGGCACTCCAGCTATTTAACGCCCATGCCGGCGCTCCTCCCCCGCCAATCTGGAGCATCGGGACATATAAAGTTGGGCAAACCCACAGGTATTGATCTAACTTTCTGCGGGCGCTGGCGGGATACATGAGATTTCTAATAGCTCCCGTTGTCGCCTCCCCGGATGTTGCACGGAGAATGTTCAGCGGATGAACATGGTAGTCCTGCAATTTATAGAGCGTATTCTCACCACGTCTGGTGTGATCGGGCTTCTCTGTGTCGCCGCTGCGTGGACAGATGGCCTCGTACATTCCCGTGCCGCGATCAACAGTTTTAACGCCGCCTATGCCGCGCAGGCGGACGGTCTTGCGGTGCCCCCTCCCGACCAGCGACTGTGGTCGGCCAGTCGGGTGCGGGATTACATCCCTGCGGACACTGCGGACACTGCGGACGCCAATGCTGAGGACGCGCCGCTCGCCCTGCTGGAAATCGGCCGCCTGGGTATGCAGGTGCCAGTGTTTGCCGGTACCGACCCGGTTACCCTGAATCGGGGCGCAGGCGTGGTAGGCGGTACGGCATTTCCGGGAGAGAAGGGAAACATCGCCGTTTCCGCGCATCGGGATGGGTATTTCCGCGCCTTGAAGGACATTCGTGTCGGCGACCAGATCACGCTGCGCACGCTCGATGGGGAGCAGCGCTTCGAGGTCGCCTCCCTGCACGTGACCGACCCCCTCGATGTGTCCGTGCTCGCCGATACCGGCGACACAGTACTCACCCTGATCACCTGTTATCCCTTTTATTACGTCGGCTTCGCCCCCGAGCGGTTGATCGTGACCGCTACGCTCCTGGATGACCCAGGCACGGCGATCCACGCCCCGGTTTCTGTACCGTCGTCGACATCAACCGAGACGTCGGCGGTGCGGGAAATTACCACCGGCCAAACAGCGGAGACTTCGCCCTAGCGCCGGCTTTTTCCTCTACCGACCTGGAGATTCAACCCATGAAAGATCTTTTGAGAAGTCTGGTAGTTAGCGCGTCCATCCTGGGCAGCGCCAGCGCTCTGGCAGCGGACCCACAGCGGTTGGGCGATTGTGCGGACTATGCGGACCGGTACCAGGCCACCGCAGAGACCAGGGAGCGTTTCGGTATGCTCAAGGGCAGCTGCGAGGGCGTCTACGATATCGACGGAGCCCTTTACGCGCGGGCGGAGATGGTGGTGCGCAGCGTGCATGGCAATCGCGTCCGCCTCTACCTGCCGGCTACCGACCAGACCATCGAAGTGCGTCCCGACATGAACCACAGCGTGTACATCAATGGTCTCAAGCGCCGCGTTCGCAACCTCTCGGGCGGCGACGAGATCCAGTTGTACCTCGCCCTGGATAAGTTCTTCGAGGAGCGCGTGACCGAGGTCGCCTTCGCCGCGGACGACACGAGCGAGGACCTGGCCCACGTGACGCCGGCGGCGGAAGTGGCGGCACTGCCGACCACCGCCAGCCAACTGCCGGCCATTGCCCTGGCCAGCGGTGCGATGCTGGCGGGCGGTCTGCTGCTCGGCATGCGTCGACGTTCGCGCGTGGTGTAAGCCGGAACAGGCGACTTCGAGGTTTGTCCCCGAAGTCGCCTGGGCAGGTTACCGGTCGCCGGACTGTCGGCACTTGTGCAGTCCTGCAAAAATACTGAAGGCCACTGATACGTGGCCTTTTTCGTGCTGCCGCCGATTTGCAGCGGGCTATAACGACCTTCGCAGCAGCGATATTCAGTAGATCAGCTTGATAAAGAGCTTGATCACGCCGGCATTCAGCAGGTCGATGAGGAACGCGCCGACCAGCGGAATGACCAGAAAGGACTTCGGCGAGGGGCCGTAGTGTTCCGTCACCGCCTCGATGTTGGCGATGGCGACCGGCGTCGCACCGAGCCCCAGGCCGGTAAAACCGGCGGCCAGCACCGCGGCGTCGTAGTCGGCACCCATGACCCTGAATACCACGTAGGTGGCAAATAGCGTCATCACCAGTACCTGCAGGGCGAGTAACAACACAACGGGCACGAACAAACTGCTCAGGTGCCACAGTTGCATGGTCATCATGCTCATGGTGAGGAACAGGTGCAGGCTGACACCGCCGAATCCGCCGATGGTGCGCAGGTCGCTGGGATGTCCGAACGCTTCGCCCAGATTGGTCAGGGCGATGGCGACAAACATCGAGGTGAGAAAACCGGGGAGTTTCAGTCCGCTGTCGGCAAGTGCGCGATTGACCATGTCGCCGAGACTGACACACAGCGCCAGGATCAGGAGTGCCCTCAGCACAGGGAACAACGGGTAGTCGGCAAATACGCCGGCTCTCACCGGGCCGTCGGCCACTTCTGGCGCGGTGTCTCGAGACTCTTTGCCGGGCGTTGGCAGATCGTTGCGGCCGATCAACAAACGCGCGATAGGCCCTCCCAGTAATCCGCCGCTGACCAGGCCGAAGGTGGCGAACACCAGGCCGATCTCGCCAGCCCTTACCAGCCCCACAGACTCCGCCTCGACCGCCCAGGCGGCCGCCGTACCGTGTCCCCCTGCCAGCGAGATGCTGCCCGCCATCAGGCCGTAACCCAGCGGAGCATCCATCACGTAGGCAAAGCCGACGCCTACGATGTTCTGGATGATGAGAAATGCCGCTGCGACAGCAACCATGTACAACAGCGCTCGGCCGCCGTTGGTCAGTTGTGAAATTCTCGCAGAAAGCCCGACAGTACTGAAAAACACGAGCAATAGCAGGTCGCGAAAGCGCATGTCGAAATCGAACTCGACCTGCCAGGTGAGGAACAGCAAGGTGGAGATGACACTGAATACCAACCCGCCGGTAACCGCCGGTGGAATGTAGTTGCGCTTCAGGAAACCGAACCGACTGTTGAGGTACATGCCGATGAACAGGACACCGATACTCATGGACAGCATGTCCATGGCATTTACATGCAGCACATGAATGGTCGGATCAGCCATGTCTCGAACCCGGTGGGCGCGCCAGTCGCTCTATTTGGCGATAACGCTTTTCAGTATATCAGCCGGTCGCGTGTTGGCCGGGATAGTTGGTTGCGAGAGTTGGCCGGGATATCTGGTGGGCGGGACTGGTGTTGGGTCCCGAGGTTGAGGGACCGCTAGTGCGGTCATACTCCTGGTGTGCCAGTTTGCGGTGCCAATAACGCGTACGGAGGCTACTGGCGCGTCGCAGTATGAGGCCTGGTGCTGGGGGGAGGGCGGTCGCTTCCGGGTGGGAGTCACCCTGGAAACAACCTGGAGAAAAATGGCGGTGGGCCAGGGATTCGAACCCCAGGAGGCTCTCGCCTCAACGGTTTTCAAGACCGCCGCTTTCGACCGCTCAGCCAGCCCACCGGAAACTTTTCACTGAATTTTGGCTCGCGCCAGAGCGCGAGGAAGGCGGCATTATACCTGTAACTTTCGGTGAGACAAGCTCACCTCGATGCAATGCCACTGTAAGCGCGATGCCGCGGGCAACCCATCGGGATTGCCCGCGGAAACGAGGTCAGGAGTGAGCGGCCTCGGCCATCGGAGCCGGCGCCGACAGGGGGCCGCGAGGGTCGTTGGCAGCGCGCGGTGCCACGCGACCGCTGTGCGCGGCGGGCGGTGCCACGCTGTCGCTGAACAGCTGGATCTGGCGGGTAGTGATCTCCACCTTCTCCACCGGCTTCGGTTCGACACGCGGGTCGTTGACCGCACGGCCATCGGCGGTGAGGCCGTCGCGGCTTGCGACGGCTTCAGGTGCTGCGGTTGCTTGCGGCTTCGGTGCCGGGGCAGGTGCGGCAGCAGCCGGAGCGGGGGCTTCGGCGACCGGTTCCGGCTCCTGCGCAACCTCGGGCTCCTCGGCGCTTGCCTGGGGCTCGGCGTTTGCCTGAGCCTCGGCCGCCAAGGGCTCGGCGCTGACTTCCGACTGGCTTGCTGCAGGCTGCTCCGCTACTTCGGGCTGCGACTGCGCTTGTGCCGCGGGCGTTGCATCGGCGTTCACACGGGCTTCTGCAACGGCCGGAGCGGGCGCCTCAGCGATTGCTGCTGCGCTCTCGGTGGTAGCGGTTACCGCCTCCTCGCTGACCTCGGCCACTGCCTGCTGGGTCGCCTGGCTGTCGTTGGCTGCGGCGTCACTACCGCCTTCGCTGCGACGACCGCGGTTGCGGCGACGGCGCGGCGGCTGCTCGCGCTTCATGTCCGATGGGCGCTTGCGCGGTTGGTTGTCGCGGTCCTGCTCCTGGCGCGCCTGGGGTTCTTCCCTGGTGCGAGTCTGGGACTCTTCGTTGGCGGACGGGACAGCGTTCGCCTGATCGCGATCGTTGGCGGCCTCGGCGTTAACCTCCTGCCGGCGCTTCTGGCCTCCGCGACGGCCGCGGCTGCGACCGCCACCTTCACGGCGGCCCTCGCCGCCACCCTCACGACGGCCCTCGCGCCGGGCCTGGTCGCCGCCATTGCGGCGTTCGCCGCGCTCGGTGTTGCGCTTGTCGTCGGACTTGCCTTCGGATTTGCCCTCGGACCTGCCGTCGGTGCGGCCTTCAGACCTGTTGTCGCGACCCTCTTCGCTGCGCGGCTTGCGCCGGCCGCGGTTGTCGCCACCATCGCGGCGCTTGTCACCGGACTTCTGGCCGCCGCGCTGTTGCGGGCGCTCGGACTGGGGCTTGGCCTTGCGTTGCGGCTCGGCCGGTGCTTCCTCCGGCACTTCGCCGCGCAGCGCGGTCCACAGGCGCGAGAACAGGCCCGGCTGTTCGGCGGGCGCCAGCGGGGCGGGCGCTGCAGGAGCCTGGCGAGCTGCGTCGGCCTGCGGCTCGACACGCGCCGGGCGCTCCTGGGTTTCCGGCGCAGGGCCCTGCGGGGTTACGCCCTGCACGATGGCCTGGGGCTGTACGACGGATTGGTGGGTATCGGTAATCGCCTCGACGTCGGGCGCGGCGATTTCCACTTTGTAGCTGGTTTCGTGGTTGCCCTCGACCTCGTCGTCGCGCAGGCGCTGCACGTCGAAGTGGGGGGTTTCCAGGTTCGGGTTGGGGATGACCAGCACCCGCACCCGGGTTTCGCGCTCGATGTCGCTCAGGGCGACGCGCTTTTCGTTGAGCAGGTAGGCTGCCACGTCCACCGGGACGATGGCGCGGACCTCGGCGCTGCGCTCCTTGATCGCCTCTTCCTCGAGCAGGCGCAGGATGGACAGGGCCAGCGACTTGGTGTCGCGGATGGTGCCCTGGCCGGTACAGCGCGGGCAGACGATGTTGCTGGTCTCACCCAAGGAGGGGCGCAGGCGCTGGCGCGACATCTCGAGCAGGCCGAAGCGGGAAATGCGGCCGACCTGTACGCGGGCGCGGTCGATGCTCAGGGCATCGCGCATACGGTTTTCCACGGCGCGCTGGTTGCGCGCGGCGAGCATGTCGATGAAATCGATGACCACCAGGCCGCCCATGTCGCGCAGGCGCAGCTGGCGGGCGATTTCGTCCGCTGCCTCGAGGTTGGTCTGCAGGGCAGTCTCCTCGATGTCGCTGCCCTTGGTGGCGCGCGAGGAGTTGATGTCGATGGAGACCAAAGCCTCGGTCGGGTCGATGACGATGGAGCCCCCGGAGGGCAGGCGCACTTCACGCTGGAAGGCGGTCTCGATCTGGCTCTCGATCTGGAAGCGGTTGAACAGGGGGATGCCGTCCTCGTACATGCGCAGGCGGTTCTTGAACTGCGGCATGACCATGGAGACGAAGTCCTGGGCCTGCTTGAAGGCCTCGGGCTGGTCGATCACCACCTGGTCGATGTCCTCGCGCAGGTAGTCGCGGATGGCGCGGATAATGACGTTGCTTTCCTGGAACAGCAGCACCGGCGCCTTCACGTCCTGGCCGGCGGTGGTGATTTTCTCCCACAGCTGCAGCAGGTAGTTGAGGTCCCACTGCAGTTCCTCGGCGGAGCGGCCGACGCCGGCGGTGCGGATGATTACGCCCATGCCGTTGGGGATTTCCAGCGCGGAGAGCGCCTCGCGCAGCTCGGAGCGGTCGTCGCCCTCGATGCGACGGGAGATGCCGCCGGCGCGCGGGTTGTTGGGCATCAGCACCATGTAGCGGCCGGCCAGGGAGATAAACGTGGTGAGGGCTGCGCCCTTGTTGCCACGCTCTTCCTTGTCCACCTGGACGATGACTTCGGTGCCTTCCTTGACCAGTTCCTTGATCTTGGCGCGGCCTTCGCCGTCGCCCTTGCCCTTGAAGTACTCGCGGGAAATTTCCTTGAGCGGCAGGAAGCCGTGACGCTCGGCGCCGAAGTCGACGAAGGCGGCTTCGAGGCTGGGTTCGACCCGGGTGATCTTGCCCTTGTAGACGTTGGATTTTTTCTGGATGCGGGTGCGGTTTTCGATATCGAGGTCGTAAAGTCGCTGGCCGTCGACCAGCGCTACGCGCAACTCTTCGGGTTGAGTTGCGTTGATCAGCATTTTCTTCATAGGTTTGCCATTAGCCTGTGAACGGCAGGCCTGGCGGGGCAGGAATCAGTCTATGCGGGCCCGGGGGGCCTTCGGGAGGGCGGGGCAGGCAGATGCGGTTGAGGTGTTATCTGCCCGCCTGCGCCGGTTCGGGGCCGGCACCTACAGGTGCGCGGCAGCAGCCGTTGTCTCCCGGCATCCAGGTGCGTTCTCGTCGGTGACCGCTGCGGCCAATGCCAGTCGGGCAGGGCGTTCGGGTCAGGGGAATGGCAGCCACTCCGCCTTTTTGGTAGTGTCGCTGCACCTGGGTCGGTCGACACTACAGATATCACTGTCTGATTCGGTGTCCCGGCAGACGCTGCTGCTCGGTTCGATATAACGTCGTCGCGGTTTGTTCGTGGCGGAAACCCTTGTTTCCGTGGGAGAAATCTCGCTTCGACTCCTTCGTGTGCTGCCCTGGCGGTACCTTGCAATTTCGTCGGCAGGCCCAATCTTCACCAGCGGCTGTACATGCACGCCACCGGAAACCTTCACGGTGCGTGCGACACACCCGGCGATAGTAACAGCATGTTTAGGAAAGTTAAACGATTTCCGTAGCTTATGTCAGACAGTGAAAGCGGGCGGCCAGGCGTACGCCACCTGACGGTGGACGCCAACTCCGAGGGCCAGCGATTGGACAACTACCTCACCCGGGAGCTCAAGGGCGTCCCGCGCACGCGCCTGTACAAGGCTCTGCGCAAGGGTGAGATCCGCGTGAATAAAGGGCGCGCCAAGGCGGACTATCGCCTGGGCGAGGGCGACATCGTGCGTATCCCGCCGCTGCGCACTGCGGCGCCCGGCGAGCCGGCCAGCGTGCCGCGCTTCTGGACCGAGCGGGTGCTCGACAGCATCATCTATGAAGATGACGGCATGCTGGTGGTGAACAAGCCCTCGGGGCTGGCCGTGCACGGCGGCAGCGGTCTCAACTACGGGCTCATCGAGTGCCTGCGCCAGGCGCGCAGCGAGGATCGCTACCTGGAACTGGTGCACCGCCTGGATCGCGACACCTCGGGACTGATCATGATCGCGCGCAAGGCGAAGGTCCTGCGTGAACTGCACCGCCAGTTGCGCGGTGACGAGGTCGACAAGCGCTACTTCGCGCTGGTCGCGGGCAAGTGGCCGCGCAGCCTAGCGCGGGTGGAGGCGCCCCTGCTGAAGAACGTGCTGCGTTCGGGTGAGCGCATGGTGAAGGTCGATCGCGAGGGAAAGCCCTCGCTCACCGAATTCAGTGTGGTGGAGCGTTTTCCCGGCGCAACCCTGGTGCAGGCGAAACCGGTCACTGGCCGCACCCACCAGATTCGCGTGCACGCACGGCACGCGGGCTTCCCGCTGCTGGGCGACGACAAGTATGGCGATGAGGCGGGGGCGGCGCTGTGCGCGCAACTCGGTCTCAAGCGGTTGTTCCTGCACGCCAGCGAGCTCTCCTGCAAAGTGCCGGACAGCGGGCGCATGCGCTGGTCCGCTCCGCTCGACGAAGATCTTGAAAACACATTAGATAAACTTCGTAACTAACTGCATTTATGATTATATTCGATTGGGATGGAACCTTGTGTGACTCCGTGTCACAGATTGTCACCAGCATTCAGTCCGCGGCGTCGGAGCTCGGGGTCGAGGTGCCCAGCGATGAGGCCGCGGCCAATATCATCGGCCTCGGCCTGCCGCAGGCGGTCGCGGTGCTGTTCCCCGACGCCCCTGAAACCCTGCTCGAGGACATCGCCCGGGTCTATTCCCGGCATTACGTGAACAGCGAACAGGGGCCGCCGCGGTTGTTCCCGGGCGCCCTGGAGACCCTGCAGGCACTCAAGGATCGCGGTCTCGAGATTGCCGTGGCCACCGGCAAGAGCCGCCGCGGCCTGGATCGCGTGCTCGGGGTGCTGGGCCTCGAGGACTTCTTCCACACCAGTCGCTGCGCGGATGAGACCCGGTCCAAGCCGGACCCGTTGATGCTGGTGGAAATCATGCAGGAGCGCGGCGTCGCACCGGCGGAGGTGGTCATGATCGGTGACACCGAGTACGACCTGGCGATGGCCGCCCACGCCGGGGTTCCCTCCGTGGGCGTCAGCTATGGGGTGCATTCCCCTGAGCGGCTGTCCGGGCACGCGCCGGTGGCCATTGTCGACAGTTTGCCCGAATTGCTGGACCTGCCGGCCCTGGCGGCGCGGCGGAGCTGATTCTAGTGGCGCGGCTGGTTCTGGCGCCGTGATGCGCTAATTCTGCCTGCGCGCACGGCCAACTCTGGCGGCGCGATGCGCATAGTTAAGGCAGCGTGAATCCCGCTGCCCGCAGTAAGCGGCAGGTGGTTATCAGAGGCAGCCCCTCCAGTGCGGTGGGGTCGTCGCTCTCGATGCGCTCGAACAGGGCGATGCCCAGTCCCTCACATTTGAAACTGCCCGCGCAGTCATAGGGTGTTTCCGCCGCCAGGTAGCGCTCGATCTCCGCGTCTTCCAGCGTCCGGAACGTGACCCGGGTGCTGTGCACCTCGCACCGGGCGTGGGCCGGTTCGCCCCGCACCAGCGCCACGGCGGTGAAAAATTCGACCGTTTTTCCTGAGCTGGCCTGCAGCTGTGCCGCGGCTGCCGCGTGTACGCCGGGTTTGCCCATGCACTGGCCGTCGAGGGCCGCGACCTGGTCACTGCCCAGTACCCAGGCATCCGGCGCGGTGGCGCCAACAGCCCGCGCCTTGGCCATGGCCAGGCGTGCCGCCAAGTCCTGCGGGCTCTCCCCGTGGAGGGGGTGCTCGTCCACCCCGGGGTCCCGGCACGCGAAGGGCAGGCACAGCCGTTCCAGGAGCTTTTTCCGGTAGCGCGAGGTCGAGGCGAGCAGCAGATTCATGGGGCCCTCTGGCCGAGTGTGAATAGTGGTGAGAACTGCTTGTATTCTATAGAATTTTTTTTGACAAAGGGGGGGCGCGTCACTATGATGCGCGCCTATGTTGAGCGACCCCCTCCCGACACTGCTAGACGCCCGCAAGGCGGCAGCGCGGGGCGCGGCCGTCAGCGGTGTGCTGCAACCCTCGAATTTGCCGCGTTTTCAAGCGCTTTTAGCAGGCGATGAAGGCAGGATCGAGGCGCAACTGGCGTTCAACCGGGACGAGGAAAACCGCCCGGTGGTCAGCGTTGAGGTAAGTGCACAGGTCCAGGTGACCTGCCAGCGCTGCCTGCAGCCGATGCCGCTGGCTCTAAACGGCGCGGCCCGGTTGGGCATTGTCTGGACCGATGAGCAGGCCAGGCACCTGCCACGCGACCTCGATCCACTGGTCGTGGGCGAGGAGGGGTGTAACCTGTGGGATATCGTCGAGGAGGAACTGATTCTCCTGATGCCGCCCTACAGTTATCACGAGACACAGGATTGTAAACAGATACTGTCCGAGTACAGCGCGGACGTCGAGCCCCCGATGGAGCCGGCCCCGGAAAAACCCAACCCGTTCGCGGTGCTGGCCCAGCTGAAGCAGGACGAAGAGCCCAGGAGTTAGCCATGGCAGTTCAGCAAAACAGGAAGACCCGTTCGCGGCGCGGCATGCGTCGTTCCCACGACGCCCTCGGCGGCGTGACCACCAGCGTCGACCAGACCTCCGGTGAAACCCACCGTCGTCACCACGTCAGCGCTGATGGTTTCTACCGCGGCAAGAAAGTCGTGGACACCGGCGCTGACGACTGAGCACTGACGCCGCCGGAAGCAATCCCGGTAGCGGCTATTGTCAGCAGCGCAGCGAACAAACACGGGGGAGTTCCTTCCCCGCGCCAACAGCGCCACCCCCGGTGGCGCTGTGCGCATTCCCCACCCCGATTTTTACCCAACACAGGCTCCCGACGCAGGGGCCGGTGTGCGCATGTCCGGCCTTCGTGGCCCTTGGACAGGCGCGCGCTCAATAAACGTCGAGATGACAGGAAGTTGCCATGTCCCAGAACAAGACCGCTTTTGTATTCCCAGGCCAGGGTTCCCAGAAGATCGGCATGCTCTTAGCAGCCCATGCCGCCTATCCGGAAGTCCGCGACACCTTCGCCGAAGCCGCTGAAGTCCTCGGCTACGATGTCTGGGCCCTCGTGCAGGGCGATGACCAGGACGCCCTCAACCTCACCGAAACCACCCAGCCAGTCCTGCTGACTTCTTCTGTCGCGCTGTGGCGCGCCTGGAACGCGCAGGGCGGTGCGACGCCGGATATTATGGCCGGCCACAGTCTCGGTGAGTTTTCTGCGCTGGTGTGTGCCGGCGCGCTGTCGTTCACCGATGCAGTGGATCTCGTGCGCCAGCGCGGGCGCTTCATGCAAACCGCCGTGCCGGTGGGAGAGGGCGCCATGGCCGCGGTTATCGGCCTGGACGACGACACGATCAATAAACTGTGTGCCGAGACCGACGGCGTGGTCGCCGCGGTTAATTTCAATTCCCCGGGCCAGGTGGTTATCGCCGGACACAGTGCGGCGGTCGATGCCGCCGGTGAGGCGCTCAAGACCGCCGGGGCGAGAAAGGTCATGCCGCTGGCAGTGAGCGCACCTTTCCATACCGAACTGATGAAGCCGGCCGGCGAACGCCTGGCCGAGGCCATTGCCGGCGTTGCTATCAACACGCCTGCGGTGCCCGTGGTACACAACGTGCACGCGCGCACTGAAAGCGACCCCGAGAAGATCCGCGCGCTGCTCGTCGAACAGATCTACAGCCCGGTGCAGTGGACGCGCTGTGTGCAGACGATGCTCGATGCGGGTGTCGGCGCCGCCGTCGAGTGTGGTCCCGGCAAGGTGCTGACCGGCCTCGCCCGGCGTATCGACAAGTCGCTGCTATGCTATGCCATCGAGGAGCCGGCGGATCTCGCCGAAGCTGTCGAGGCACTGGGCGAACACCAATGTGAGGGAGCTTGAAACAACCGATGAGTGACGCGAATAAGGTAGCCCTGGTCACCGGGGCGAGCAGGGGTATTGGCCGGGCTATCGCCGAGCAACTGGCGGCCAGCGGTTTGACGGTAGTGGGCACTGCGACCAGCGAATCCGGAGCGGAAGCGATCACCGCCTACCTGCAGGCGGCGGGCAATCCCGGCTGCGGCATGCGCCTGGATGTCGCCGATGATGACAGTGTCAACTCGGTCATTGCCGCAATTAACGAGCGTTTCGGTGCGCCGCTGGTGCTGGTCAATAACGCCGGTATCACCCGCGACAACATCCTCATGCGCATGAAGCCCGATGAGTGGAGCGACGTCATCGATACCAACCTCAACGCGCTGTACCGCGTGAGCAAGGCCTGCCTGCGCGGCATGACCAAGGCGCGCTGGGGACGCATCGTCAACATTACCTCGGTGGTCGGCTCCATGGGCAACATGGGACAGAGCAATTACGCCGCTACCAAGGCAGGTGCCGAGGGCTTTGCACGGGCGCTGGCCCGGGAGCTGGGCTCGCGCGCAGTCACCGTCAATTGCGTGGCCCCGGGCTTCATCGATACCGACATGACCCGTGAACTTCCGGAGGCGAACCGCGAGTTGCTGTTGCAGCAGATTCCCCTCGGCCGACTCGGTGAGGCGGCGGAAATCGGCGCCCTGGTGACATTTCTTTGCAGTGACGCTGCCGCGTACATCACCGGTGAAACAATCCACATTAACGGCGGCATGTACATGGGGTAAGCTGGTCAACAGAAAACTGGCCGGATAGGCTGGAACAGCGGGAAAAAAAGTTTATAACTATCAAACAAAACAGAGTAAAATGCGCGCGCAGGCCGTAAATTCTGGTTTGATATAGCACTAAACTCAGGAGTGACAAAACATCATGAGCAGCATCGAAGAACGCGTTAAGAAAATCGTCGCGGAACAGCTTGGTGTAAAAGAAGAAGAAGTGTCTACCGAGGCGTCCTTCGTCGAGGACCTTGGCGCTGATTCTCTGGACACTGTGGAGCTGGTGATGGCCCTCGAAGAAGAATTCGAGACCGAGATTCCCGATGAGGAAGCCGAAAAAATCACCACTGTTCAGTTGGCTATCAACTATATCAACGAAAACCTCGCCTGATACAAGAACGCCCCCGAGAAGCCGTTTCTATTTTAAGATAGAGCGGCTTTTCTACGTTATGTAGTCCTGAAAGCCCAAAATCAAAGGAGTAAGCGTTGATAGGCAGAAGAGTCGCCGTGACAGGGCTGGGCATGATCAGCCCGGTCGGTCTCACCGTCGCCGAGACCTGGGAGAATATTCTCGCAGGGAAAAGCGGTGTCTCGCCAATCGATACCTTCGACGCCTCCGCCTACACCACGCGCTTCAGCGCCAGCGTGCGCGGCTTCGATATCGGGCCGTATCTCGAGCCCAAGGAAGCCCGCAAGATGGACACCTTTGTCCAGTACGGTATGGCGGCGGGTATCCAGGCCTTTGAGGACAGCGGGCTGGAGATCACCGAGGAACTGGCGCCGTATGTTGGCTGTGCCATCGGCTCAGGGATCGGCGGTATCGGCCAGATCGAAAAGAACTCCGAGATCCTGAAAACCTCCGGGCCACGGCGCATCTCCCCGTTCTTTGTGCCGGGTTCGATCATCAACATGATCTCCGGTAACCTCTCGGTGCGCTACAACATGCAGGGTCCGAACCTCGCCCTGGTTACTGCCTGCACCAGTGGCACGCACAACATCGGCATCGGCGCCCGGTTGATCGCCCAGGGCGATGCCCAGGCCATGCTGGTCGGTGGTGCCGAGATGGCGACCACGCCGGTGGGCCTCGGGGGGTTCGCCGCTGCGCGCGCGCTGTCTACCCGTAACGACGATCCCGAAGCGGCGTCGCGTCCCTGGGACCGCGACCGCGACGGCTTCGTGCTGGGGGAGGGGGCCGGTGTGCTGATGCTCGAGGAACTCGAGTCCGCCCGTGCGCGCGGTGCCCGCATCTACGCGGAAGTCACCGGCTTCGGTATGAGTGGCGACGCCTACCACATGACCCTGCCGCCGGCGGATGGTCGCGGCGCGGCGTTGTCCATGTCTAACGCGGTGCGTGATTCCGCTGTACCTCTGGACCAGATCGATTACATCAATGCCCACGGCACGTCGACCAATGCCGGCGATGTCGCCGAGAGCCTCGCGGTTGCGCGGGTCATGGGCAGCGCCGCTGAACAGGTGGCGGTAAGTTCCACCAAGTCCATGATCGGTCACCTGCTCGGTGCTGCCGGCGCAGTCGAGGCCATCTTTTCGGTGCTGGCGATACGCGACCAGGTCTGCCCGCCAACCATCAATCTGGACAACCTGGACGAGGGCGCGGCGCCACTCAATTTCGTGCCGCATACTGCCCAGCAGCGCACTATCCGCAACGTGCTCTCCAACTCCTTCGGCTTTGGCGGCACCAACGGGTCCCTGGTGTTCAGCAGGCTAGACTGACCGCCCGGCCAATGCAGCCGCCCGTACCCTCGATCTGGGTGGATGGCGAGCCGGCGACGGCGCTGCCGCTGCCGGACCGCGGTCTCGACTTCGGCGATGGCCTGTTCGAGACCCTGTTGCTGCAGCTCGGCCACGCCCACTTTCTCGACTACCACCTGCAACGCCTGTCCAGCGGACTGCAGCGCCTGGCGTTCCCCGACTGCCTGGCGCGCTGCGAATCTGCGCTGCGCACCGCGGCGCAAGGTCTGGCCGAGCTGCCCTGGGCCGCACTGCGCATCACGGTATCGCGCGGCGCGGGTCCGCGCGGCTATGCGCCGCCGCCGGATGCGACACCGCGCATCGTGGTCACCGCGGCCCCCTTGCAACAGGATCACCGGGACCCGCCTGCGCCGCTTGACGTAGCGGTGGCGCAGATTCGCTGGTCTGCACAGCCCGCGCTGGCGGGACTCAAGCACCTCAACCGTCTCGAGCAGGTTATCGCGGCGCGCCAGGCGACGGCGGCCGGCGCCGATGACGCGTTGATGCTCGATGCCGCCGGCAATGTTTGCTCCCTGGCTGCGGCCAACCTGTTTATCGTCGAGTCCGGCTGTTTGTACACGCCGCCGCTCGCCGACTGCGGCATTCTGGGTACGCGGCGGCGACTGGTGATCGAGCGCCTGGCCCCGGCGTGTGGTCTTTCGGTGCTGGAGCAGTCGCTCTCACTGCAGCGTGTCCAGGACGCCGAGGAAGTGTTCTGCAGCAACAGCCTGCGCGGCCTGCAGCCCGTGGGCAGTTGTGATACCCGGCGTTGGCAGGATCATCCTGTCGCCAGGCGCCTGCACCAGGCCTATGTCGACGTCCTGGCGCGCGATTTTGACGGGGGCACTGCGTGAAGCGTTGGCTGGGTATTGCACTGGTGCTCATGCTCCTGCTCGGCGGCCTGTTGGCCGCGCTGTTGCAGCAGCGCTGGGAGCGCGCGCTGGCCATCGACGAGAACGGCCTGTTCCTGATGGTCGAGCCGGGCGAGACTCTCGCCGCCGTCGCTGCGCGCCTGCAGGCCGAGGGTGTCTACCCGGACCCGTGGCTGTTGCGCCTTTACGGGCGCGCTACCGGCCTCGACCAGCGCATGCGTCACGGGGAGTACCTGGTAAGGCCGGGCACGACACCCGCGGCCCTGCTCGAATTGCTCAGCTCCGGACTCGTGATCAGCTACCAGGTCACCCTGCCGGAGGGAATCACCCTGGCGCGTGCGATTACTCTCCTGCAACAGGAGAAGCAGTTGGAGAGGTTGCTCACCGGCCCATCGGATCCGCTACTGCTCACGCTGGTCGCGCCGTTCGAGAATCCCGAGGGCTGGTTCTTCCCCGACAGCTACCGCTATGAGCGCGGCGCGACCGACTTCGATATCCTGCAGCGGGCCAACCGCGCCATGCGTTCGGTGCTGGAAGAGGAGTGGGCGCAACGGGCACCCAATCTGCCCTACGAAACGCCCTACGAAGCCCTGATCATGGCGAGCATCGTCGAACGCGAGACCGGCATGCCCTCGGAGCGTGCCGAGATTGCAGGCGTCTTCGTGCGCCGCCTGTGCAAGAACATGCTGCTGCAGACCGATCCCACGATCATCTACGGCCTGGGCGACGACTACAGCGGCGACCTGCGTCGCAGTCACCTCAGGGATGCGGGCAATCGCTACAACACCTATCGCCACCGCGGGCTGCCGCCATCGCCCATTGCGCTGCCCGGGCGCGCGGCAATCCACGCTGCACTGAACCCGGCGCCCGGCGACACACTGTTTTTCGTCGCCCGCGGCGATGGCGGACACCAGTTCAGCGTGACCCTTGCCGAGCACGAACGCGCCGTGCGTAAATACCAGCTAAAGCGGCGCGAGGATTACCGTTCCAGCCCGCCACCCGAAGCAGAAGCCGAATGACAGCCCGAGGACTCTTCATCACCGTCGAAGGCGGGGAGGGCGTTGGTAAATCAACCAACATGGCCTTTCTCGAGGAACGCCTGCGTGGCCTCGGCGTCGATCTCGTGGTGACCCGCGAACCCGGTGGCACGGCACTCGGCGAGGAGCTGCGTGCGCTGCTGTTGCAACCGCGTGAGGAACCCATGGCCGCGGCGGCGGAGTTGCTGCTGATCTTCGCGGCCCGCGCCCAGCATATCGAGCAGGTCATCGAGCCGGCCCTCGCCGCGGGCCACTGGGTCTTGTGCGACCGCTTCACCGATGCCACCTATGCCTACCAAGCCGGCGGGCGCCAGCTGCCGGTCAGTCTGGTGCGCGAGCTGGAACAACTGGTGCAGGGCGAGCTGCGCCCGGACTACACCCTGCTGCTCGATGCCCCGGTCGATGTCGGCCTGTCCCGCGCCGGTGAACGCGGCGAACTGGACCGCATCGAGCGCGAACAGGCCGAATTTTTCGAGCGCGTGCGCGCGACCTACCTGCAACTGGCCGAAGAGAGCAGCGGACGCTATCGCTGTATCGATGCGTCCCGGCCGCTTGACGCCGTGCAGTCGGATCTGCAGGGTTTCTGCGCCGAACTCGGCCAGTGCTGGAATGCGAGGCTCGGCTGATGGAACTCGCCGGACTTCCCGCCTGCAGCGCGCCCCTGCCATGGCAACAGCCGGCCTGGGAGCGCCTGGGCCGCCAGCGCGAGGAGGGCAGATTACCGCACGCCCTGCTTCTGGCGGGCGCCGCGCATATTGGCAAGGAGCGGCTGGCGCTGGCCTTGTCCCGCCTGCTGCTGTGCCACCAGCCCACGGGCGGTATCAACTGCGGCAAGTGCCATGCCTGCGAGTTGAGTGCTGCCGGTACCCATGGCGACTTCCGCTGGGTAGCGCCGCAGGAGAAGAGCCGGGTGATCAAGGTCGACCAGGTGCGCCAGGCCATCGACTTCGCCAGTCGCACCGCGGGGCAGGGCGCCGCCAAGGTGGTGGTGATATCGCCCGCCGAGGCAATGAACACCAACGCGGCGAATGCGCTGCTGAAGTGCCTGGAAGAACCGGCCGCGGATACTTTCCTGCTGTTGGTCAGTGCACGTGTGCAACGCATTCCCGCCACCGTGCGTTCGCGCTGCCAGATGCAGCGACTGGTCACGCCCTCGGCGGAGCAGTCGCTGGCCTGGCTGGACCAGGTAACCGGCGAGCGCGGGGAGAGCGAGCGCTGGCTGGATTTTGCCGGCGGGCTGCCGCTGCTCGCGGAATCACTCTACGGCAGTGCAGACGCTGAGAAACAGGTGGCATCCCGCATTGCCTGCCGCGCGCTGCTCGCCGGGCAGGTGGGGGTCGGCGAAGCAATCAATATGCTCGAGGACGTCGACCTGGAGCAGGTGCTCGAGCAGGTCGCGGATACCGTGCGCCGGGAGTTGCGCGGTGCCGCCGCGGGGCAGCTCCAGGGCGAGCCAGCCCGGCGCCTGTTCGCGCTGCTCGACGAAATCGGGGGCCTGCAGCGCGCGGTTGCCGCGGGCGCCAACCCCAATCGTCAGCTGTTGTGCGAAGTAGTGCTCGAAAAACTGCATTTTCTATTGGGAGGCCCCCGGGCCGGTGGTAGTATCCTGCGGTGATGGCTAGAGGTCGACACGATGAATGACAACAGACAGAACAGCCGCAACGGCATCCTGTCGTTGACGATCAAGGACAAGGCGGTGCTGTATTCCGCCTACATGCCGTTCCTGGCCGACGGCGGCCTGTTCGTGCCGACCAACAAGCCCTATTCGCTGGGCGATGAAGTGTTCATGCTGCTTACCCTGATGGAAGAGCCGGAGAAGATCCCGATTGCCGGCAAGGTCGTGTGGGTCACTCCGCGCGGTGCCCAGGGGAACCGCACCGCCGGCATCGGCGTGCAGTTCAGCGAGCAGGACGCAGCTGCCAACGCCAAGATCGAAAACCACCTCGCTGGCTCCCTGAATTCGGAGCGCCCCACGCACACCATGTAGTCCGACTTAAAGTCGAATCTCCATATATCAGCTAACGTGTTGAATAATATAGATATAGCCCAAAAAAATGGGTCCCAAAGGGGACCCAAGAAGACCATTAGGAGTGAAACATAAAGGAATTGCTTCCCTTAGAGAGCATTGGGTTTGCTCCCGCGACCACCCGAATAAACTAGGGGATAGGTAGCCACACTCGTAGTATCGCGCCATTCTGGGTAATTTTCCACACTCTGCATTGTGGTTTTTTTAGGCTATTTAGGAATATAAAAAATAACCATAATGAATAATAGTGTTAAAAATTTTCCCGATCCTGGCCTAAAGATCGATCCGCGGCGGCCGATAATCTGACCTTGGCGCCCGCCATCCACCGCGTATTTTCCGCAGTTGAACAGCCCCCCGGTTTGTGGCAGAATCTGCGCCCTTGCGCCGCTTCCAACTGTGAATTTCTGGTGTTGAATATCTCCTATAATTCAAAGAGTTGAGCAGAGATAGCTCGAGTCATTTCTAGGAATTTTCCGGGAACGGCAGCGCGGAAGTGGCGAAATTGGTAGACGCGCTGGATTTAGGTTCCAGTGCCGCAAGGCGTGAGAGTTCGAGTCTCTCCTTCCGCACCAGATTCCGATTAGCAAGACGGCGCTGACTCATAGCAAGTAGGCAGCCCAGTACAACCTGGATATTGATGAGGACATACCATGCAGGTATCGATTGAGACCACTTCCGGCCTGGAGCGCCGGCTGACCGTCGGTGTCCCCGCCGCGCGGGTCGACAGCGAAGTGGATGAGCGACTGAAGAAGGCGGCCAAGAACGTGCGCCTGCCTGGCTTCCGTCCGGGCAAGGTGCCGATGAAGGTGATGCGTCAGCGCTACGGCGAAGGCGTGCGCCAGGAAGTGCTCGGCGAAGTGATGAGCCAGTCCTTCCAAGAGGCGGTGGTGCAGGAAAAGCTGCGTCCCGCGGGCCAGCCCAGCATCGAACCGCGCTCACTGGATGCCGGCAAGGACCTCGAGTACATCGCCACCTTTGAAGTGCTGCCCGAAGTGGAAGTGGTCGATATGCAGGGCATGCAGGTCGAGAAGCCCGTTGCGGAAGTCACCGATGCGGACATCGACAACATCATCGAGGTGTTCTGCAAGCAGCAGGGCACATGGGAAGAGGTGGAGCGCGCAGCCGCCGAGGGCGACAAGGTCAATATCGATTACGCGGGCACCCGCGACGGCGAAGCCTTTGATGGCGGCAGCGCCGAGGGCGCCGACCTCGAACTGGGCTCTGGCCGCATGATCCCGGGCTTCGAGGATGGCATCGTCGGCATGCAGGTCGGCGAGGAAAAAGTGCTCGAGCTTACCTTCCCGGAGGAGTACCACGCCGAGGAACTGCGCGGCGCGGCCGTCGAGTTCAAGGTAAAACTGAACAGCGTCCAGGCGCTGGTGCCGGCACCGGTCGACGAGGCGCTGTTTGCCCAGTACGGCGTGGAAGAGGGTGGCGAAGAGCAGTTCCGCAAGGAAGTCAGCGAAAACATGTCGCGCGAGCTGAAAAATGCCGTCGAGGGCAAAATCAAGCAGCAGGTCATGGACGCAGTGCTCGAGGCGCACGGCGGTGTGGAGCTTCCCCGCGCCCTGGTCGCCCAGGAAGTCGACGCCCTGCGACGCCAGATGTTCCAGCAATTCGGCGGCGGTGTTGGCCAGAATCTCGATCTGAAATCCCTGCTTCCGGACGATATGTTCGCCGAAAACGCGGAAAAGCGTGTGCGTCTGGGCCTGGTCCTGTCAGAGCTGGTCAGCAAGAACGGTATCCGCGCCACCGCCGACCGCGTGCGTGCAGCGGTGGAAGATCTGGCCTCTACCTACGAGGACCCGGAAGAGGTCATCAACTGGTATTACTCCAACCGTGAGCAACTCGCCGCGGTGGAATCGAAGGTATTGGAAGATCTGGTAGTTGAAAAACTGCTGGAGGGTGCGAATATTGTGGAGAAGGAGTGCAGCTATCAGGAGGCGATTACCCCCGCCGGCCAGGAAGACGCCTGATTCCTCCCCTCCGGGCCGGCCTTCGCGCCGGCCTCCATCCAGCTATGCGATAAGGAACGGTATATATGTCATTTCAGACGGACGGGCGTAACGCAAACACCATCAACAACCTCGGGCTGATCCCGATGGTCGTGGAGCAGACCTCACGCGGGGAGCGCTCCTACGACATTTACTCCCGCCTGCTGAAGGAGCGCGTCATTTTCTGTGTTGGCCCGGTCGAGGACCACATGGCCAACCTGATCGTCGCCCAGCTGTTGTTCCTGGAGTCCGAGAATCCGGACAAGGACATCCACCTGTATATCAACTCACCGGGCGGCAGTGTCACCGCGGGACTGTCCATCTACGACACTATGGAATTCATCAAGCCCGACGTCAGCACCATGTGTGTCGGACAGGCCGCTTCCATGGGTGCGTTCCTGCTCTCCGGCGGCGCCAAGGGCAAGCGCTTCTGCCTGCCCAATGCGCGCACGATGATCCACCAACCCTCCGGCGGTGCCCAGGGCCAGGCCACGGACATCGAGATTCACGCCCGCGAAATCCTCATCATCCGCAAGAAGCTCAACGAGCTGATGGCCGAGCACACCGGCCAACCGCTCGAGGTTATCGAGCGCGACACCGAGCGCGACCGCTTCATGAATGCCGAGGAAAGCAAGGCCTACGGGCTGGTCGACGAGGTCGTGAACAAAAGGGGACACGCCGCACAGTAACGTTACATATCCGGTGTTTGATGGTCCGTAGGACTTGCAAAACACCGGAAAAAACATCATCTTTGAGCTTATGGCGAAGATGATTCAGATATTTTCTTTCAGGGCGGTCTAATGAGCGACGAAACCACCAAGTCTGGCGACGACGGCGGCAAGCTGTTGTATTGCTCCTTCTGTGGCAAGAGCCAGCATGAAGTGCGCAAATTGATCGCCGGCCCTTCGGTGTTTATTTGCGATGAATGTGTCGATCTTTGCAACGATATCATTCGCGAAGAGGTGCAGGAGAGCGGTGGTGAAGCCGCCAAGGATCGCCTGCCCGTCCCCCAGGAAATCAAGGCTATCCTGGATGAATACGTTATCGGCCAGCAACGTGCCAAAAAGGTACTCTCTGTAGCGGTCTACAACCACTACAAGCGCCTGCGTCATGGTACCGGCGGTCGTTCCGACGACGTGGAACTGGGCAAGAGCAACATCCTGCTGGTCGGCCCCACCGGCTCCGGCAAGACGCTGCTCGCCGAGACCCTGGCGCGCTTGCTCGACGTACCCTTTACCATCGCCGACGCCACCACGCTCACCGAAGCGGGCTATGTCGGTGAGGACGTCGAGAACATCATCCAGAAGCTGCTGCAGAAGTGTGACTACGATGTGGAGAAGGCCCAGATGGGCATCGTCTACATCGACGAGATCGACAAGATCTCGCGCAAGTCTGACAACCCCTCCATCACCCGTGACGTGTCCGGTGAGGGTGTACAGCAGGCACTGCTCAAGCTGATCGAGGGCACGGTTGCCTCGGTGCCGCCCCAGGGCGGTCGCAAGCACCCGCAGCAGGAATTCCTGCAGGTGGATACCTCGAATATCCTGTTCATCTGTGGCGGTGCATTCGCCGGCCTGGACAAGGTGATTCGCAATCGCTCTGAAAAAGGTGGCATCGGCTTTGGCGCCGAGGTCAAGAGTAAGGACGAGACGCGCAATACCGGCGAAGTCCTGCTCGAGCTGGAACCGGAAGACCTGGTGCAGTACGGCCTGATCCCCGAGTTTGTCGGTCGCCTGCCGGTGATCGCCACCCTCGAGGAACTGGACATCGACGCCCTGGTGCAGATCCTCACCGAACCGAAGAACTCGCTGACCAAGCAGTACAGCAAGTTGTTCGAAATGGAAGGGGTCGAGGTGGACTTCCGCGAGGACGGCCTGCGCGCCGTCGCCGAGAAGGCTATGGAGCGCAAGACCGGCGCTCGCGGCCTGCGCTCGATTCTCGAGGGCGTGCTGCTGGATTCCATGTACAACATCCCGTCGCGCAATGACGTCAGCAAGGTCGTGATCGACGAATCGGTGATCCGCGGGGATTCCGAGCCCCTGCTGGTCTACCAGAATCACGAACCGGCCGCTCGCGCCGCCTCGACGGACGATTAACCGGGCGCCCGGCCTGGCCGGGCGTCTCGCCGGGACGTTTTAGGCGTCCCTCGGCGGTTGCAATTCCGGTTGTCGGCCCCATATCCGGAAGAGCATACGTCTTATCACGCCCAACCCGGAGATTACCATGGGTTCATCGTCTGTAACCGCACTTCCCCTGTTGCCCCTGCGCGATGTGGTGGTTTATCCCCACATGGTGCTGCCCCTGTTCGTCGGGCGGGAGAAGTCCATCGAAGCTCTCGAGCACGCGATGGCCAACGACAAGCAGGTCCTGCTCGTCGCCCAGCGAAACGCCGCCGATGACAACCCCGGCCCCGATGATATCTACCAGGTGGGCACGGTTTCCAACATCCTTCAGTTGTTGAAGCTGCCTGACGGTACCATCAAGGTGCTGGTGGAGGGCGGTTACCGCGCCTCGGTCGACAGCGTCGATGACGACGGCCCCTTTGCCGTCGCCAACGTGCGCGAAATCGAAGGCGAGATCATTCCGGAGAGCGAGGCGGAGGCACTGCTTCGCTCTACCAACACCCAGTTCGAGAAATACGTCAGCCTGAGCAAGAAAGTCCCCGCCGAGGTGCTGACCTCCCTGACCGGCATCGATGACCCAGGCCGCCTGGCGGATACCATCGCCGCACACATGAGCGTCGACCTCGCCGAAAAACAGCGCATCCTCGAGATTCCCGACGTGCGCAGCCGGCTGGACCACCTGATGGGCCTGATGGAGGCCGAGATCGACCTGTTCCAGGTCGAGAAGCGCATCCGCGGCCGCGTCAAGAAGCAGATGGAAAAGAGCCAGCGCGAGTACTACCTCAACGAGCAGATGAAAGCCATCCAGAAAGAGCTCGGGGAGATGGACGAGGCGCCCAACGAGGTCGATGAGCTGCAGGCGCGTATCGACCAGGCGAAGATGCCCGAGGAAGCGCGACAGAAGGCTGAAGCAGAACTGGGCAAGCTGAAGATGATGTCGCCGATGTCTGCCGAGGCCTCGGTAGTGCGCAGCTACATCGACTGGATGGTCAGTGTGCCCTGGGCCAAGCGCAGCAAGGTCAAGCACGACCTGAAGCGTGCCCAGCAGATCCTCGACGAGGACCATTACGGTCTGGAGGAGGTCAAGGACCGCATCCTCGAATACCTCGCGGTGCAGAAACGCGTGCGCAAGGTAAAAGGCCCGGTGCTGTGCCTGGTCGGTCCGCCCGGCGTCGGCAAGACGTCCCTGGGTGAGTCGATTGCCCGCTCCACCAATCGCAAGTTTGTGCGCATGGCCCTGGGCGGCGTGCGCGACGAGGCCGAAATCCGCGGTCACCGGCGTACCTACATCGGCTCGATGCCGGGCAAGTTGCTGCAGAAGATGGCCAAGGCCGGCGTGCGCAACCCGCTGTTCCTGCTCGACGAGATCGACAAGATGGGTATGGACCACCGCGGCGATCCGGCTTCTGCCATGCTCGAAGTGCTGGACCCGGAGCAGAACCACGCGTTCAACGACCACTACCTGGAGGTGGATTACGACCTCTCGGATGTGATGTTTGTCTGCACCTCCAACACCATGAATATTCCCGGCCCGCTGCTGGATCGCATGGAAGTCATTCGTATCCCGGGCTACACCGAGGACGAGAAACTCAATATCGCCCAGCGCTACCTGATTCCCAAGCAGGTAAAGCTGAACGGCCTGAAGAAGGATGAACTGACCATCAGCCAGGAAGCGGTGATCGACATCATTCGCTACTACACCAGAGAGGCGGGTGTGCGTGCACTGGAGCGTGAAATCGCCAAGGTCTGCCGCAAGATGGTCAAGGCGATCACCATGGGCGACGCCGAGGGCGGCACCAGCGTATCCGCCGAGATGCTCAGCGACCTGCTCGGTGTGCGCAAGTACAACTATGGTATCGCCGAGGAAGAGAACAAGATCGGCCAGGTGACGGGTCTGGCGTGGACCTCGGTTGGCGGCGAGTTGCTGACCATCGAAGCTGTCGCCGTGTCCGGCAAGGGCCGCTACGTGAAGACCGGGTCACTGGGTGATGTGATGCAGGAGTCCATCCAGGCGGCGACCACCGTGGTGCGCAGCCGTTCGCAACTCCTCGGCATTCCCGCCAATTACCACGAAAAACACGACGTGCACATCCACGTGCCCGAAGGTGCTACACCCAAGGATGGTCCCAGCGCAGGTATCGCGATGTGTACCGCCCTGGTGTCAGTGTTGACCGGGATTCCCGTGCGCGCCGATGTTGCCATGACCGGCGAGATTACCCTGCGCGGTGAAGTGCTGCCGATCGGCGGTCTCAAGGAGAAACTCCTGGCGGCGCGTCGCGGTGGAATCAAGACGGTGATTATTCCGAAAGAGAACGAACGGGACCTTCGCGAAATTCCAGAAAACATTAAGAAAGACCTGAATATTCGCGCCGTGAAATGGATTGATGAAGTGCTGTCGATCGCCCTTGAAACCATGCCGCAACCGATGTCCGACGAGGATTATCTCGCCGACTCGGTAACGGCCAAGGCCGAGAGTGCAGAAGAAGAAAAAAACAGGATTAATACTCACTGAAGCCAGGGCATCTTTGTTGACTGGACTACTCGCTAGGTATAGAGTCGTCCGTCAGCCTTTTGGTGCCCTGACCTCCCGCATTTAACCGGGTTTTCAGTCCGGCGAGATCACGGGAGGCTGCTCAAATACAGCCCACCCCGGGCCCCAAATCTTAAGACATACGCAGACTATTCTTCCAAGGGGATAAGTGTGAACAAAACTGAATTGATCGATGCCATCGCCGCTGCCGCCGACCTGCCCAAGGCCTCCGCAGGCCGTGCGCTGGACGCCGTTGTCGATGCCATTACCGACGCCCTGAAAAAAGGTGACCAGGTATCCCTGGTTGGTTTCGGTACCTTCTCTGTCAAGCATCGCAGTGCACGTACCGGCCGCAACCCGCAGACCGGCGCGACCATCGAAATCGCCGCTTCCGATGTGCCCAGCTTCAAGGCGGGCAAGGCGCTCAAGGACGCTGTAAACTCCTGATACTTTTCTCGCTGCCACACACGGTTTTAACTCGATCGCAGTGGTGACGGCTTGAACAGCTGAAAAGGCGCACTGCATAGTGCGCTTTTTTTTTAACGAGAGAGCAATCCATGCTTCAGGACATCCGAAAAAGCACGCAGGGAACCACCGCAAAAATTATCGTCGGCCTGATCGTACTCGCCTTCGCCTTCTGGGGCGTCGAATCGATCCTGCTCGGCGGCAGCAGCAATGCGGTTGCCGAAATCAACGGCGAGGAAGTCTCGCCCGTGGAACTGCAGCAGGCGATCAACGTTGAACGCCGCCGGCTGGTAAGCCAGTCGGGTGGTGAAATCGACCCGGCCCTGCTCGAGGAAGAAGCGCTGACCCAGGGCGCACTCCAGGACCTGATCGCGCGCAAGCTGATGCTGCAATCCGCGCGCGAGCGGGGCATGACCGTATCCAACGCACAGATCGGCGCAGTGATTGCCGGCATGCCGCAGTTCCAGATCGACGGCGTGTTCTCCGAGGACCTGTACCGCGCCGCCCTGGGCGAGGCCGGTTATTCACCGAACTCGTTCCGAATGGCGGTGCATGACGACATGCTGCTCTCGCAGTTGCGCTCCGGCCTGGCAGCCAGCGAG
Organism: Mangrovimicrobium sediminis; assembly: GCF_004745945.1. GTDB lineage: Bacteria > Pseudomonadota > Gammaproteobacteria > Pseudomonadales > Halieaceae > Mangrovimicrobium > Mangrovimicrobium sediminis. The sequence goes on from NZ_SRLE01000007.1 coordinate 459,270, forward strand.
TTCGCGACGCCTGCCGAGTTGGCGACAGATGCGAGTATCATCGCTGAAATGCGCGACATCCGATTCCTCACCGTCGGGCTGGAGGCATTCCAGGACGTGGGGGAGATTGCCGAGGGCGATATCGAGGCCTATTACGATGCCAACGCCGAGAGCTTTCGTACTCCCGAATCCGTCGACCTGAACTACATCGAACTGCGCGCCGAAGACTACCGCCAGCCGGTAGACGAGGATGCCCTGCGCGTGGCGTTCGAGCAGGAGCTGCAAAACGCCGGGTACCAGACCGAGAGCCGCGTCTCGCACATCATGCTGGTACAGGGCGCTGACGAATCCGACGACGCTTACGCCCAGCGTATCGCTGAAGTACAGGCCAAGCTGGATGCAGGCGGTGATTTTGCGGAACTGGCTGCGGAGTATTCCGACGACCCCGGTTCCGCGGCCAGTGGTGGCGACCTCGGTTATACCGCCGGTGATGTATTCCCCGAGCCCATGGAGGAGGCCATCGCCGTCCTGGAACCGGAGCGGATTTCCGCCCCGGTGACTACCGATTCCGGCACGCACTTCCTGCTGGTTACCGAGCGCCGCGAGGCCGCGCCGCCCAGCTTCGAGGAGCTGCGGCCGCAACTCGAACATACGCTTGCCATGGACGCCGCGCGCGACGAATTGCTGCGCGTGGTGGAAGCACTGAAGGACCTGGCGTTCAACGCCGAAGACCTGTCCGGTCCCGCTGAGGAACTCGACCTCGAGGTGAGCGAGGTTGAAGGGGTGACCCGCGACCAGTCCGAGGGACTGTTTGCCAATGACAGCCTGCGCCAGGCAGCCTTCTCCGACGAAGTCCTCGGCGGCGGCATGAACAGCGATGTCATCGAACTGAGCCCCGAGGAGTGGGTCGTGCTGCGCGTGCGCGAACACCACGATCCCGAGGTATTGCCGCTGGCCGAAGTGCGCGAGCAGATCGTCGCACAGATCTCCCAGGAACGCGCCCTGGCCGCAGCGGAGCAGGCCGCACAGCGGGCTGCCGCCGCTGTGCGCGCCGGCAGTTCGCTGGTGGACTACGCCGCTGATGCGGGCTACGCATCCCAGGTTGAACTTGCGGTGAACCGCACCAATACGACAATGCCGCGCGAACTGCTGGTCGATGCATTCCGCCTGCACGCGCCCGCCGAGGGCGAGAGCAGCGTGAGCTATGTCGCCGCTGCCGGCGGTGGCTTCTACGTTTACGAGCTGGCCCGGGTCACCCCCGGCTCACTGGCTGTGTTGCCGGAGATTCAGCGCGAGAGCCTCAGGCGCCTGATCAGCGGCGAATACGGCTCGCTGATCGACAGCGCCTACCGGCAGAGCCTGCGCGAAGCCGCAGATATCGAGGTCATGCTCTAAGCACTGGAAAACAAAATCCCATGGCACGACAAATTCTCAAGCTGAACCATATTTCCGCAAAGGGGCTGGATCGCCTGCCGCGCGACGACTACGAGATCGCGAGCGAGTTCACCCACCCGGACGCGATCCTGCTGCGCAGCCACAAGCTCTCGGCAGATGACATCCCCGAATCTGTACTGGCTGTCGCGCGTGCGGGGGCAGGCGTCAACAATATCCCGGTCGCCGAGTGCAGCAGCCGGGGTATCCCGGTATTCAATACGCCGGGCGCCAACGCCAATGCGGTGAAAGAACTGGTCGCCGCCGGGCTGTTGCTCGGCTCGCGCGGCATCATCGAGGGCATCCACTACGTCAACAAGCTGTACGGCATGACCGATATGGCGGAGTTGCACAGGACGCTGGAGGCGCACAAGAAGGAGTTCAAGGGCGGCGAACTGGTGGGCAAGACCCTCGGTGTCGTCGGCCTCGGCGCCATCGGTTCGCTGGTGGCGGAAATGGCCCTGACCCTGGGTATGGAGGTGGTGGGTTTCGACCCGGCCCTGTCGGTGGAAGCCGCCTGGCGTTTGTCGTCACAGGTCAAGCGCGCCGACACACTGTCCGCACTGTTCGCGCGCAGCGACTACATCAGCCTGCACATGCCGGTGCTCGACAGCACCCGAGGCCTGGTCAACGCGGAGCTGCTCGCCGTGATCAAACCCGGCGCCTGCCTGCTGAATTTTGCGCGCCAGGAAATCGTCAACGAGGGCGCCCTGGTGGACGCACTCAACGCGGGCACGCTGCGCAAGTACATCGCCGATTTCCCCGCGCCGCAACTCATCGGTCGCAAGGACGTGATCCTCATGCCGCACATCGGCGCCAGTACGGAAGAGGCGGAGGACAACTGCGCGATCATGGCCGCCGAACAGTTACGGGACTTTCTCGAGAACGGCAATATCCGCAATTCGGTGAATTTCCCCAACCTCTCGCTGGAGCGGGTCAGTGGTTGTCGCCTGTCGGTCACCAACGACAACGTGCCGAAAATTCTCGGCAGCCTGTTGTCGATTCTCGCCAACGAGAATATCAACGTGATCGACATGCTCAACAAGAGCCGTGACGAGATCGCCTACAACCTGATCGACATCGAAGGTGAGCTCACTGAATCGGTGCTCGATACCATGCGTGCCCTCAACGGCGTGGTGAATGTACGCCTGATCGGGCGCTGCGCCTGAGGCCGGTTGTGCGTGGCGGATGAGTGATTCGCTGGAGCAACTGGAAGCGCGGCTGGGCGATCAGCGCAGCCGCCGGGGCGCGCCACCCCTGCACCTGTGGCATCCGCAGCTCAGTGGTGAGATAGACATCCGCATTGCCGCCGACGGTACCTGGTACCACCAGGGCGACCCCATCCTGCGCGAACCCCTGCGCAACCTGTTCGCCAGCATCCTGCGTCGCGAGGACGACGGCCACTACTACCTGGTGACCCCGGTGGAGAAGTGGCGCATTCGCGTGGAACTGCACCCGCTGCAGGTGGTGGACGTGGATGAACAGGATGGGCGACTCGTTGCGACGCTGAATACCGGCCTGCGCTACCTGATTGGCGATGAACATCCCCTGGTGCCGGAACCCAGCCTGGACGGTGTTGCCGTGCTGCAGTTGCCGCATGGCCTCTCGGCGCTGTTCGCCCGCGGGGCCTGGTATCGCCTGGTGGCGATGGCGGACAGCGAGCAGCGTGTGCACAGCGGCGACTACACCCACCAGCTTGGCGCCGGCACCTAGGCCGAACGCCGCAAGGGGTCAGAGCCGCGGCTCTGACCCCGTTCATCCGGGGCCTGGTATCGCCTGGTGGCGATGGCGGACAGCGAGCAGCGTGTGCACAGCGGCGACTACACCTACCAGCTTGGCGCCGACACCTAGGTCGAACGCCGCCAGGGGTCAGAGCCACGGCTCTGACCCCGTCCTTTCACGCCCCGCGCAAACAAAAAAGGCGGGCCAAGGCCCGCCTTCTGCAATCCCGACCAGCTTACATGTTGGGATAGTTCGGCCCGCCGAACCCTTCCGGCGTTACCCACACAATATTCTGCGACGGGTCCTTGATATCGCAGGTCTTGCAGTGCACACAGTTCTGCGCGTTGATCTGGAAACGCTGGCCCGCATCGTCCTCGACGATCTCGTACACGCCGGCGGGGCAGTAGCGCTGTGCCGGTTCCGACCACTTGGGCAGGTTCACGTCCAGCGGCACCGACGGATCTTTCAGGGTCAGGTGACAGGGCTGGTCTTCCTCGTGGTTGGTGTTGGACAGGAACACGGAGGACAGGCGGTCGAAGCTGATTTTGTTGTCCGGCTTCGGGTACTCGATCTGCTTGGCGCCGGCGGCGGGCTTGAGCGCCGCGTAGTCCGGCTTGGTGTCGTGCACGGTGAAGGGCAGCTTGCCGCCAAACAGGGTCTGGTCGATCCACACCAGGGCGGAACCAATGAGGAAGCCGAACTTGTGCATGAAGCCGGAGAAGTTGCGCGTGGTGTAGAGCTCCTCGTGCAGCCAGGAGGCTTCCATCTTCTGCGCGAAGCTGTGCAGGTCGGCGGGGGCGGATTCCTGGCCCAGGGCCTCGACCACGGCTTCGGCGGCGAGCATGCCGCTCTTCATGGCAGTGTGGTTGCCCTTGATCTTCACCGAATTCAGCGTGCCGGCGTCACAGCCGATCAACAGTCCGCCCGGGAAGTGCATCTTGGGCAGGGAGTTGAGACCGCCCTTGGTAATTGCCCGCGCACCGTAAGCGATACGGGTGGCACCTTCCAGGTACTGGCTCACCGTGGGGTGGTGCTTCCAGCGCTGGAATTCCTCGAAGGGGCTGAGGTAGGGGTTGTCGTAGCTGAGGTCGGTGATCAGGCCGAGGTAAAGCTGGTTGTTCTCCGCGTGGTACACGAAGCCGCCGCCACTGGCGCCGTTCTCGGACAGCGGCCAGCCCAGGCCGTGCTCGACGCGACCCTCGTCGTGCTTGGCCGGGTCGATCTCCCAGATTTCCTTGATGCCGATACCGTAGTGCTGCGGGTCCTTGCCCTCGGCGAGGTTGAACTTCTCCTGCAGTTGCTTGCCAAGGTGGCCGCGGCAGCCCTCGGCGAACAGGGTGTACTTGGCGTGCAGTTCCATGCCCGGCATGTAGCTGTCCTTGTGCTCGCCGTCCATGCCGATGCCCATATCGCCGGTGGCGATGCCCTTGACGCTGCCGTCCTCGTTGTAGAGGATTTCGGCGGCGGCGAAACCGGGGTAGACCTCGACGCCCAGGCCCTCGGCCTGTTCCGCCAGCCAGCGGCAGACGTTGCCCATGGAGACGATGTAGTTGCCGTCGTTGTGGGTGGGCTTGGGAATCAGGAAGTGGGGCAGGGTGATCGCGCCGGTGGCGCCGGTGTACAGGTAGAACGTGTCACCGCTGACCTTGGTATTCAGTGGCGCGCCCATCGCTTCCCAGTCGGGAAACAGCTCGTTCATGGCGCGCGGTTCCAGCACGGCGCCGGAGAGGATGTGCGCCCCGACCTCGGAACCCTTTTCCACCAGGCAGACAGTGATCTCCTGTTCTTTTTCCTGGGCCAGTTGCATGATGCGGCAGGCGGCGGACAGCCCGGCGGGGCCGGCTCCGACGATGACCACATCGAATTCCATTGACTCTCGTTCCACAGCTCATTCCTCTGTTGCGCGGATTTGACGCGAGCGCGCGAAGGCTCATCCTGAAAGAGCGCAAGTATATAATTTCTAACGATAAAAAACTATCCGGACAAAACGGTGGCGGGCGGCGCGACTGACAGTTTTGGTCAATTTCCCTGTCCCCGAGCGCTATTGACCCCGGCGGGCATGTTCGGCAAGATACCCCGCCGAAACTCACTGGCCGGGTGGGATTACCACTCAGGCACCGCCCACACCCTCACTGATCGAATGGAGAATCCATGAAGGTTCTTGTTGCCGTTAAGCGCGTGGTTGACTACAACGTCAAAGTCCGCGCCAAAGCCGATGGAAGCGACGTTGACCTCAATAACGTCAAAATGGCCATCAACCCCTTTTGTGAGATTGCCGTAGAAGAAGCCGTTCGCCTCAAGGAAAAAGGCGTGGCGACCGAGGTGGTCGTGGTGTCCATCGGCGGCAAGACCTGCCAGGAGCAGATCCGCACCGCACTGGCGCTGGGCGCAGACCGCGGCATCCAGGTAGAAGTGGAAGGCAACGCCGAACCGCTGGTCGTGGCCAAGCTGCTCAAGGGCGTGGTTGAAAAGGAAGAGCCTCAGCTGGTGATCCTGGGCAAGCAGTCTATCGACGGCGATAACAACCAGACCGGCCAGATGCTGGGCGCACTGACCGGCATGGGCCAGGGCACCTTCGCTTCTGAAGTGGTGGTGGACGGCGACAAGGTCAACGTCACCCGCGAGATCGACGGCGGCCTGCAAACTGTTGCACTTACCCTGCCGGCTATCGTCACCACCGACCTGCGCCTGAACGAGCCGCGCTACGCGTCGCTGCCGAACATCATGAAGGCCAAGAAGAAGCCCCTGGACGTGCTCACCCCCGCCGACCTGGGCGTGGAAGTGAAGTCCCACATCACCCTGCTGAAGGTCGAGCCGCCGGCCGAGCGCTCCGCCGGTATCAAGGTGGCTGACGTGGATCAGCTGGTCGACAAACTGAAGAACGAGGCGAAGGTAATCTGATGAGCACCCTGGTTATTGCCGAACACGACAACAGCAGCCTGAGCGTTGCTACCCTGAATGCCGTCAGCGCCGCCCAGGCCCTGGGCGCGGACATCGACGTCCTGGTCGCCGGCGCCGGTTGTGGCGCAGTGGGCGAAGCCGCCGCGAAGATCGCCGGCGTGGGCAAGGTCCTGGTTGCCGACAACGCTGCCTACGAGCACCAGCTGGCGGAAAACACCGCGCTGCTGATCGCCGAAGTGGGTGCCGCCTACGACAACATCGTCGCGCCGGCCACCACCACCGGCAAGAACACCATGCCGCGCGTCGCCGCGCTGCTGGACGTGGCGCAGATCTCCGACATCATCGGTGTCGAGTCCGCCGACACCTTCAAGCGCCCGATCTACGCCGGCAACGTGATTGCCACCGTGCAGAGCGCGGACGCCAAGAAAGTCATCACCGTGCGCACCACCGCGTTCGACGCAGCACCCGCCGAGGGTGGTTCCGCCAGCGTTGAGGCTGTCGCTGCCGCCCACGACGCCGGCGTCTCCGCTTTCGTCAGCGAGGAACTGGCCAAGTCCGACCGCCCGGAACTGACCGCAGCACCGGTCGTCATCTCCGGTGGCCGCGGCATGCAGAACGGCGACAACTTCAAGCTGCTGGACGGCATCGCCGACAAGCTGGGCGCCGCTATCGGTGCCTCGCGCGCCGCCGTCGACGCCGGCTTCGTGCCCAACGACATGCAGGTCGGCCAGACCGGCAAGATCGTCGCACCGGACCTGTACATCGCCGTCGGCATCTCCGGCGCGATCCAGCATCTTGCCGGCATGAAGGACTCCAAGGTCATCGTGGCCATCAACAAGGACGAGGACGCACCGATCTTCCAGGTAGCGGACTACGGCCTGGTTGCTGACCTGTTCGACGTGCTGCCGGAGCTTGAGTCCAAGCTGTAAGAGAAGTTATACCCGCTAAAAAAGTGGGGTCAGAGTCGAGACTCTGACCCCACTTTTTTCAAGAGCCGGCCTCGAGCCGGCTTTTTTGTAGCTGCGCCCAGTGGAAGGGGTCACGCTGGTAACTGGCCTGCAAAAACGTGCGAGGCCAAGGATGGCCCGGCCGGCGTCCCGGGAGCCCGAGCTGCCAGGGAGAGCCTGCCCCTCTTTTCGGGCATGGCGCTTTTGCGATTTTCGGAAGGCCATTTACCAGCGTGACCCCGGCGGGTAAACCCCCTTTAACCTGGCCTTAATCCCGCCGTAAGCGATCCGAAATCGCAATCGGGGTAGGGTAGTTGAGTACCACGATATACGATGAGGCGAGCAGGGTGATAATCGTCGTCGCCTGGATCAGGATCGACGCGCGCTCGGAAATCAGCATCGCCCCCATCGCCACATAGGCAATCAGCAGCGAAAACTCCGAGGCCTGCCCCAGGCGGAAGCCCAGGTCCCAGGCCAGGCTGCGCTTTTCGCTGACGCCCTTGAGCAGCCAGCGGTAGGTTACCGGTTTCATCGCCAGCACCAGTGCGGCCAGCAGCAGCGCCGGCATCCACACCTGTTCCAGCAGGCGCAGGTCGAAGCGCGCGCCCACCGAGAAGAAGAACAGGATCAGGAAAAAGTCGCGCAGCGGTTTGAGGTTGACCGCGATGTACTGGGAAATAGGGCTGGTCGCGATGGAAACCCCGGCGATAAACGCGCCGATCTCCTCGGACAATCCCATCAGCTTCGCGGTTTCCGCCATGCCCAGGCACCAGCCCAGGGCGATCAGGAAAATATATTCATGGAAGCGGTCGAAGCGCGCCAGCAGCGGCAGGATCAGGTAGCGCACCGCGAGTACCGCGCTGCCCGCCAGCAGCGGCAGGCCGAGCAGCGATATCGCCAGCTGCTTTGGCATGCTGCCCTCCGCGCCGTTGACGGCGCTGAACAGGATCATCAGCACGATGATGGCCAGCAGGTCCTGCAACAGCAGCAGGCCGATCATCAACTCGCCGATGTGCTTGTGGTGCAGCACCGTGGTCGGCAGCAGCTTGATGCCGATGATGGTCGAGGAGAACATCATCGCGGCGCCCACCACCAGGGCGTCGGTCAGCGGGAACATGAACAGCATGCACACCGCCACGCCGCCCGAGAAGAATATGACCGAACTCGCCAGGCCGACCACCGTCGATTTGCGCAGCGTGTGCCACAGGGCGCTGGGCTGCATGTCCAGGCCCAGCAGGAACAACAGGAAGATAATGCCGATGTGCCCGATATCCGCCAGCAACTGTGTGTCCGAGACCAGCGAGAAACCGTGGGGGCCGAAGGCGGCGCCGAGGGCGATATAGGCGATGATCAGCGGCTGGCGCGTGAACAGGGCGACGGTGGCGATGACCGCCGCGCCGGCGAATATCAGGAAAAAATAAAAGGTAATCGGTACGTCCATGGACGCCAGTATCCCCCGGAGCGGGGTGGTTTAGCCAGCGCCCCGCGCGGGGCG
>NZ_SRLE01000008.1 GCF_004745945.1 Mangrovimicrobium sediminis
CGATGATGCGCCCGTCGCGCTCCAGCAGGCGGAAGCGGTCGATCTCGTTTTCCAGCAGCTCGCGCGAGCGCTTGAGCAGCACGCCCTGCGCCTCCAGCGGCTCGATCAGCTCGATGATGCCGCCGACATCGTCGATCTGCGCGCGCCGGCTGGTTTCGAAATCCACTGCAGAGACCAACGTGCCGCAGCCGTCGTGGGTGAACAGCTCCTCGAGCAGCTCGCAATCCTCGCGGTAGCCGATGATGTGCGCGCGCGGCACCCCGAGCTCACAGGCGCGGCGTGCGGTTTGCAGCAACGTCGCCTGCTCCGCGTCTGCGGCCTCGATCGCGTCGACCTCGCCCACCGCCACCTGGCGCACCAGCGTGCCGTCCGCGGTGTTCACGCCGATGTTGGCGCCGAACAGGATCAGCTTGTCCGCGCCGATCGCCGCGGCGCAATTCACCGCGACATCCTCCAGCGACAGGTTGAAAATCTCGCCGGTCGGCGAGTAGCCCAGTGGCGATACCAGCACGATGGTCTCGTGCTCCAGCTGGTAGCGAATGCCCTCGACATCCACCCGGCGCACCTTGCCGGTGTGCTGGAAGTCGACGCCGTCGATCACGCCCATGGGCCGCGCGGTGACGAAATTGCCGCTGCACACGCGCATTTTGGCACCCAGCATCGGCGAGTTGGGCAGACCCATCGACAGCAGCGCTTCGAACTGCGCGCGCAGCGCACCGGTGGCTTCCTTCACGCACTCCAGCGCCGCGGCGTCGGTCACCCGCACCTGGTTGTGCAGGGTATCCTCGACCCCGGCCGCCGCCAGCCGCTCGACAACCTGCGGCCGCGCGCCGTGAACCAGCACGAGCCGCACGCCGAGACTCTCGAGCAGTGCGATGTCGTGGATGATATTGCGGAAGTTCGCGTCCTGCGCCACCTCGCCCCCCAGCATCAGCACGAAGGTCTTGCCCCGGTGCATGTTGATGTAGGGTGCGGTGTTCCTGAACCAGCGAATATGCTCCTCGCCCTGTTCGCTCACCTGCTGTTCGCCTGTGTCGGTTTAGTCGGCGGTTAGGGTACCGAATGGCGGGCGATTTCCCCAAGGGCAATTTTGCACAGGGCTACTTTGGCCCTTTCGCCGTGTCTCACCCGGGATCCAAGTGCAGGTCGCTCTGGGTTGATTCTTTTGGCGAGTCTGCTCGTGGGTTGTAGAACAGCTGGAGATTTTGCTTGTTGCTGAAAGTGGTGTGGTCCCGGGACGCCGGCGAAGGCCCCTGCCCGGCTCCGGGACCGCCAAAAAGCGTACATGGCCTCGGACGCCCCGAAGCCGGGCAGGGGCCTTCACCGGCTCGGACTCGACTTTTCGGTTCTACGCCACTTGCTCAGACGGCTTGGATCAACGCCGCATAGTCCTTTCAAGCTCCAGCGAACAAGGCGCCCACCTGCTCCGCCAACCTGATCCGAGAACCTGCTGCGCAAACCGAAGTTCTACCAGAGAAATACCCTAGGACAGCGAGTGGCTATCCCCCTTCGGAAAATGTACGAGGCCATGGATGGCCGGAGCCAGGAGCCAAGAGCCAAGAGCCAGGACGTCAGAGCAAGTAGCCCAGCTGGCCCAGTGCAGAATGAACCACCCCACGCCAGAACCAGGCGGAACCAGCGCCGCAACTACAGGCAGTAATGCCCGATAAACCGCTCCAGCACATCGATGCAGGGGTGGATCTGGTCCAGCGGCAGGAACTCGTCCGGCTGGTGCGCGCGGTCGATCGAGCCCGGGCCCATGACAATCGTCTCCATGCCCATTTGCTGCAGGAAGCCCGCTTCCGTGGCGAAGGCCACCGCGATTGCGCTGTGCCCCGAGAGCTTTTCGGCGAGGCGAACCAGCTCCGAGTCCGCCGCCTGCTCGAAGGGCTCGACATCCTCGATGAGCTGGCCCACCTCGATCTGCAGCCCGCGCTCGCCGGCGATGCGCGCCGCGCGGCGCTGGATTTCAGCGAGGACGTCCGCGTTGCTGCCCGCGGGCGTCATGCGCAGGTCGAAGTGCAGTTCGCTGTGGCCGCAGATGCGGTTCGGGCTGTCGCCGCCGTGCACGCGGCCCAGGTTGAGGGTGGGGCAGGGCACCTCGAACAGCGGGTGGCTGTAGTGTTCGGCCAGTTCACGGCGGTAGTCGAGGAGTTCGCCCATCAGGGCGTGCAGGCCGTCCAGGGCGCTGTTGCCCAGGGCCGGGTTGGAGGAGTGGCCGGCTTTGCCCGAGATGCGTGCGCCGAGCATCATGATGCCCTTGTGCATGCGCACCGGCACCAGGCCCGTGGGTTCGCCGATGATCGCCGCGCGCGCCTTCGGCCAGCCGGCGGCAGCCAGGGCGCGGGCGCCGCACATGGTGCTCTCCTCGTCGGCGGTGCCGAGGATGATCAGCGGCTGTTTCAGCGGCTTGCCGGCGAAGCGCGCGGCGGCGGCCAGGGCCAGGGGGAAGAAGCCCTTCATGTCGGTGCTGCCCAGGCCGTAGAGGCGGTTGTCGCGCTCGTCCAGTTGCAGCGGGTCGCTGTTCCAGCGGCCCTCGTCGAAGGGCACCGTGTCGGTGTGGCCGGCGAGCACCAGGCCGCCGGGGCCGGAGCCGCGCACGGCGACCAGGTTGGCCTTTTCGCCGCCCGGTGTCAGCGGCTGGACCTCGGTGGCAAAGCCCATGGTGGACAGCCAGTTGGCCAGCAGGTCGACCACCGCGCGGTTGCCCTGGTCCCAGTCGCGGTCGGTGGAGCTGACCGAGGGCGTGCCCACCAGCTGGCGCAGGCGGTCGAGAATCAAGCGGTCGGTGTCGGCCATGGAAGCCTGCGCTGTGTCGCGGGGAGGTGGGTTGGTGCGGCCAGTCTAGACACAACCGGGCGCGCCGCCAAGGGGCTGGCGCTGCCGGAAAAAGGTGTGTTTTGCACAGTCGTGGGCGCGGGTGGGGTAGTGCGCTGTGCTAGCATAGTCGCCGGTCGGGAGCGTGTTGCGCACCGGCCGGCAACGGGCAACGGGGTCGATCCAGATATGGCGACAGAAACAAGCACGCGCAGCGGCGAGCGCCGCCTGGAGTTGGTGAGCGTGGCCCGCCAGCTGGTGAAGGACGGCCGCATCAGCGAGGCGGACCTGCAGCAGGTATCGAACAAGTCGCTGGTGGCGCTGCACCCGCTCGTGGTGCTTGCCGAGCAGAAACTGCAGGACCTGGCCCGCCCGGGCAAGCTGCTTGATATGGATGCCCTGCTGGCCTGGCTCTCCGGACACTGCGGGCAACCGGTGTACAGCATCGACCCGCTCAAGATCAACGTCGGTGCGGTGGCCGAGGTCATGTCCCGCGCCTTCGCCGAGCGCCACCGCATCCTCGCCGTGGAAGTGCACGCCGACACCGTGACCATCGCCTCCGCCGAACCCTGGATCAACGCCTGGGAGAACAACCTCGAGCACGTGCTGCGCAAGCGCGTGACCCGCGTGCTGGCGGACCCGCGCGACATCACCCGCCACACCGCCGAGTTCTACACTATGGCCAGCTCGGTACACCGTGCCGGCGGCGCGGAGCAGCTGGAACAGCGCCTCAATACCGGCAACCTCGAGCAGATGCTGGAACTGGGTTCGATGCGCGAGCCCGACGCCAACGACCAGCACATCGTCAATATCGTCGACTGGCTGCTGCAGTACGCTTTCGAGCAGCGCGCCAGCGATATTCACGTCGAGCCACGCCGCGCGGTGGGGCATGTGCGCTTTCGCATCGACGGCGTGCTGCACAAGGTCTATGAATTGCCGGGCAAGGTGTGCGCCGCGGTCACCAGCCGGGTGAAGATTCTCGGTCGCATGGACGTCGCGGAGAAGCGCCGGCCCCAGGACGGGCGCCTGAAGACGCGCACGCCGGAGGGCAACGAGGTCGAGCTGCGACTGGCCACCCTGCCCACTGCCTTCGGCGAGAAGCTGGTGATGCGCATCTTCGACCCGGAGATGATGAACAAGAGTTTCGAGCAGCTGGGCCTGGCCGCGGACGACCTCGCCCGCTGGCACCAGATGACCGGCATGGGTAACGGCATCGCCCTGGTCACCGGGCCCACCGGCTCGGGCAAGACCACCACCCTGTATTCCACCCTGCGCCAGCTGGCGACCCCGGACGTGAACGTGTGCACCATCGAGGACCCGATCGAGATGGTCGAGGACGCCTTCAATCAGATGCAGGTCAACCACGCTATCGGCCTGGACTTCGCCTCCGGTGTGCGCGCACTGATGCGCCAGGACCCGGACATCATCATGATCGGCGAGATCCGCGACCTGGAGACCGCCAACATGGCGGTGCAGGCGGCACTCACCGGACACCTGGTGCTGTCGACGCTGCACACCAACGACTCGCCCAGTTCCCTGTCGCGATTGCTCGAGCTGGGCGTACCGCCGTATTTGATCAAGGCCACCGTGCGCGGCGTCATGTCCCAGCGCCTGGTGCGCATCCTGTGCCCCCACTGCAAGACCTGGGAGCCCCTGGACACGGACGCCTGGCAACAGCTGACGGCGCCCTGGCGCGCCAAGCCGCCGGAGCGCGTGGCGCGGCCGCAGGGCTGCAAGGCGTGCCGCGAGACCGGCTACATCGGCCGCCAGGGCATCTACGAGATCCTGGTCAGCAGCGCCGGGGTGCAGGCGGAGATTCACTCGCACCTGGAGTCGACCAAAGTACGCTACGTGGCCATGCGCGAGGGCATGAAGACCCTGCGCCTGTCCGGTGCCACCCGCGTGGCGCGCGGCCAGACTACTATCGAGGAAGTACTGCGGGTGGCTCCCGCGCTCGAGGCCTGATGCTCCCGGCCGCGCGGTCCCGGCACCGGGCGAAACACACAGCCGCCAGGCGACAATAACGACATAGAGAGCCGCCCATGACCCTGGACGTCCAGAGCTTACCCGCCCCACTGGCCGAGCAGGCGCAGTCCGCGTGGCAGAATATTCTCGAGCGCGCCGCGGATCCTGCGGCCCTGGAACGCGCCGCCGCAGCGCAGCCGGTGTGCGGCCAGTTGCCGCGCATGCTCGCCTGCAGCCGATTCGTGGCCGAGTACGGCCGCGGGCAACCGCAGGCTTTCCTCGAACTGCTGACCGACACCGCACTGCAGCAACCGCTAAGTGCCCAAGCCCTGCACGCGAGCCTGCGCGACGCCCTGGCAGCCGAGGGTGCCGAGTTGCAGCCGGTGTTGCGCCGCTTCCGCCAGCGGCAGATGGTGCGCATCCTGTGGCGCGATTTCTGCCGCCTCGCGGACACTCTGGAAACCATCGGCGAGACCTCGGCGCTGGCCGACGCCTGTATTCGCGAGGCCCTGCCGCGGGTGCAGGCCGGACTGGAAGAGCGCTTCGGCCAGCCCACCGGCCGCCGCAGCGGACAGCCGCAGCAGTTGATCGTCATCGCCATGGGCAAGCTGGGCGCGGGCGAGCTTAATGTCTCCTCGGATATCGACCTGGTGTTCGCCTACCCGGAGGCCGGCGAGACCAGCGGTGGCAGGCGCTGTATCAGCAACGAGGAATTTTTTACCCGTGTCGGCCAGGGCCTGATCGCCGCCCTGGACCAGCAGACCGCCGACGGTTTCGTGTTTCGCGTCGACATGCGCCTGCGCCCCTACGGCGAGAGTGGCGCCCTGGTGCACAGCTTCGCCGCGCTGGACGAGTACTACCAGCAGCAGGGACGCGACTGGGAGCGCTATGCCCTGATCAAGGCACGCCCGGTGACCGGCGAGCCGGCCCGTGTGGCCGAGCTGATGCAGTCGCTGCGCCCCTTTGTTTACCGCCGTTACGTGGATTTCAGTGTAATCGAGAGCCTGCGCAGCATGAAGCAGATGATCAGCGCCGAAGTGCGCCGCCGCGGCCTGCAGGACAACGTCAAGCTCGGCCACGGCGGTATCCGCGAGGTCGAGTTCATCGCCCAGTGTTTCCAGCTGATTCGCGGCGGGCGCGACCTCGCCCTGCAGCAGCGCGAGCTGCTGGTGGTGCTGGAGGAGTGCGTCGCGCTGGGCTGCCTGCCGCGCGCGGCGGTGGACGAACTGCGCGCCGCCTACCTGTTCCTGCGCGATTCCGAGCACGCCATCCAGGGTTACCAGGACCGCCAGACCCAGGAACTGCCGGTGGACGATGTGCCGCGCGCGGCCATGGCGCTGGTCATGGGTTGTGCCGACTGGACCGCGTATCGCACCACCCTCGATGCACAGTTGCAGGTAGTCGCCGGCCACTTCGATGCACTGATTGCGCCACCGGAAGAGGAGGCGGACAGCGGCGCCGCCGAGGATGACGCCGACCTGCTCTGGGGCGAACACCTGGAGTCCGCGGCGCTGGCGGCACTGGGTTATGCCGACGCGGGACGCGCCTGCGAGTCCCTGCGCGCGCTGCACGACAGCCCGCGGGTGGTCGCCCTGCAGGCCGAGGGTCGCCAGCGCCTGGACCAGTTCATGCCGCAGCTGGTGCGCGCCTGCGCCGCGGAGTCGGCAGCGCCGGACCTCGCCCTGCAGCGCCTGCTGCCGCTGGTGGTGGCGGTGGCGCGGCGCAGCGCCTACCTGGTGCTGCTGCTGGAGAACCCGCCGGCACTGGATGAACTGGTACGCCTGTGCGGCGACAGCCCGTGGATCGCTGAGCAGATGAGCCGCCACCCGGCGCTGCTCGACGAGTTGCTGGATCGCGCTAGCCTCTACCGCGCGCCGGGCCGGGATGAACTGCGCAGCCTGCTCAGCCAGGAGGTGGCGCGCCTGGCCACCGACGACCTCGAGGCGCAGATGGATGCCCTGCGCTACTTCAAGGCGGCGCAGGTGCTACGGGTTGCGGCCAGCGAGATCGCCGGTCGCCTACCGGTGATGAAAGTCAGCGACAACCTCACCTGGATCGCCGAGGTGGTGCTGGAACAGGTGCTCGCGGTGGCCTGGGCGGATCTCACGCGCAAGTACGGTGAGCCGGCGCGCGAGGACGGCGGCTACGCCTTCGCCGTCTTCGGCTACGGCAAGCTGGGCGGCATCGAACTCGGCTACGGTTCGGACCTCGACCTGGTCTTCGTGCACGACGCCGCCGCCCAGGGCAGCACCGACGGCGGGCGCAGCATCGCCAACGCGGTGTTCTACACGCGCCTGGCGCAGCGCATGATCCACATCCTCGAGGCGCGCATGCCGCTGGGCCAGCTCTACGAAGTGGACATGCGCCTGCGCCCGGACGGGGACTCCGGCGTGCTCGTGCCCGGCGTCGAGGGCTTTGCCAGGTACCAGCGCGACAACGCCTGGACCTGGGAACACCAGGCGCTGGTGCGCGCGCGCCACGTCGCCGGTGACCGACAGGTTGCCGGACGCGTCGAAGACCTGCGCCGGGAAATCCTTTGTCGCGAGCGCGATACCGCGGCGTTGGCGGACGAGGTGGTCGCCATGCGCCGGCGTATGCGCGAACACCTGTTGCCGCGCGAGGCGCCGGAACGCTTTCACCTCAAGCAGGGCAGCGGCGGTATCGTGGACATCGAGTTCATGGCGCAGTACGCGGTGCTCGCCTGGTCACATGCGCACCCACAGCTGGCCCAGTGGCCGGACAACGTGCGCATCCTCGAGGCACTGGGCGAGGCCGGCCTGTTGCCGCAGGCGACGGCCGATGCGCTGCGGGAGGCCTACCTCGCCTACCGCGGCGCGGCCCACCAGCTCGCGCTGCAGCGCGAGTCCGGGGAGGTGGATGCCGCGTTGTTTGCCACACAGCGCGACCAGGTGCGAGCGGCGTGGCGCTCGCTGTTCGCGGAGGACTGAACTTGCGCATCGCCCTGCTGCTTCCCGCCGGCGATGACGCCGGTGCACGCCTGGATGCCCACGAGTTCCTGGCGCAGGCCGTACAGCGCGGCCACCACTGCGCCCTGTTTGCCAGCGACTGGCGGGCAGAGCTGCCCGAAGGTGTCGTATTGCGCGAGATTGCCGCGCGCGGTCGCTCGGCGCACCGCCGCCACGCCGCCTTTGTCGAGGCCGTGCAACAGCAGCTTGCCGGTACCTCCAGCGATGTCGTGGTCGGCCTGCAGGCCATGCCCGGACTCGACGTCCTGCTCGCCAGCGCTGGCTGCTATCTGCAGGAGGCCGAAGGCCGCAGCGGCTGGAGCGCCCGGCGCGGCGGTGCGTACCGGTATTTCAGCCAGGCTGAGGCCGCCGTGTGCGGCCCCCAGGCAACTACCCGCGTGCTGTTCCAGAGCGAGCTGCAGCGCGAGGCGTTTTGTAGCACCTACCCGCAGTTGGCCTCGCGCAGCGCCACGTTGCCGCCCGGTGTCGCCGCGGCGCGCCGGCCCCCCGCGGACGCGCAGCGACTGCGTCGCCGCATGCGGGCAGAGCTGCAGCTGGCCGAACACGAGCTGGTGCTGCTGTTTGCCGGCAACGATTTCGAGCGCCACGGACTGGGCGATGCCATTCACAGCCTGGCCGCGGCGCGCCAGGAGCAGCCCCACCAGGCCCTGCGCCTGCTGGTGGCCGGCGGCGAGCGTTCGCGCCGGTATCACCACCTGGCGCGCAAGCTCGGTGTCGGCGACGCCGTGCACTTCCTCGGCTGGCGCGACGACCTGCCGGAACTGATGGCGTGCGCGGACGTGCTGATTCACCCGGCGCGCGAGGCCCCGGTGGGGCGGGTGCTGCTGGAGGCATTGCTCGCCGGTTTGCCGGTAATCACTTCACAGAACTGCGGCTACGCGCAGCACATCGCCCAGGCACACGCCGGTAGCGTGCTGCCCGAGCCGCTGCAGCCGGCCGACCTCGAGCGCGCACTGCTGCGTATGTTCGACGGCGTATTCCGCTCCCAGTGCCGCGAGACCGGTGCCGCGTTTGTCGGCCTCACCGACCTCGGCGCGCGCATGCCCGCCGCCCTGGCGCAGATCGAGCAGTGGTTCGCCTGAGTCTGCGCGGGCAGGCCCTGGTGGGCCAATCCGGGTAGGCTGGGCCCGGCGCAGATAGTAAGATGGCCGCTTTTCGGCGACGCGAACGGGCAGGGGAACAGGGTTGCAAGGAAAGATACTGGTCGCCGGCGCCGGCGGCCAACTCGGGCGCGAACTGCAGCGCAGCGTTCCGGCCGGCTGCCAGTGCATCGCGCTGTCGCGGGCGGAGCTGGATATCGGTGATGCCGCCCAGGTGCGCGTGGTGTTTGCCGAGCACGCCCCGGATGCGGTGATCAATGCCGCCGCCTACACCGCCGTCGATCGCGCCGAGGAAGAGGAAGCCCAGGCGCTGCGCATCAACGGCGACGGCCCCGGCCACCTGGCCGCGGCCTGTGCCGCGAGCGGCGCCCGCTTCGTGCATGTCTCCACCGACTTCGTCTTCGACGGCAGCGCCTCCACACCCTACCCGCCGGACGCGCCGGCCAACCCGCTGGGTGCCTACGGCCGCAGCAAGCTGGCCGGCGAGCTGCGCGTGCGCGAAGCGCTACCCGCTGCGGTCATCCTGCGCACCGGCTGGGTGTATTCGGCGCTGGGCGCCAATTTCGTCAGGACCATGCTGCGCCTGATGGGTGAGCGCGAAGCACTGAACGTGGTGGCGGACCAGGTCGGCACACCCACCTGGGCGCGCGGGCTGGCCGACGCCTGCTGGGCGGCGCTGGCTCGGCCGCAGCTGTCCGGCACCTACCACTGGAGCGACGCCGGCGTGTGCAGCTGGTATGACTTTGCCGTCGCCATCGCCGAGGAGGCCCAGGGCCTGGGCCTGCTGGCGCGCCTGCCCGCGGTGCGGCCGATACCCAGCGAAGATTACCCGACCCCCGCGCGCCGGCCCGCGTTCAGCGTGCTCGACAAGTCCGCCAGCTGGCGCGACCTGGAATTGCCGCCGGTGCACTGGCGGGAGCAACTGCGCCACATGTTGCGCGAGATCGAGGAGTCCTGAATGTCACGCTCGCTGCTGGTCACCGGCGCCGCCGGTTTCATTGGCGCCAACTTCGTCCACTACTGGCGCGCACAACACCCGCAGGATCGCCTGGTGGCCTACGATGCGCTGACCTATGCCGGCAACCGCGCCAACCTGGCGTCGCTGGAGGGCAGCGCGGACTTCCACTTCGTGCACGCGGACATCTGCGACCACGACCGGGTGCTGGCGACGTTGCGCGAGTTCGACGTGGACACGCTGGTGCACTTCGCCGCCGAGAGCCATGTCGACCGCTCGATCAGCGGCCCGGATGCGTTTATCGAGACCAACGTGGTCGGCACCCACAGCCTGCTGAAGGCGGCGCGCGCCCACTGGCTGGGCGGCGATGCGCCGCGCCCGCACCGCTTCCACCACGTTTCCACCGACGAGGTCTACGGTTCGCTGGCGCCGGATGCGCCGGGCTTCCACGAGCAGCAGAAGTACGAACCCAACTCGCCGTACTCCGCGAGCAAGGCGGCTTCGGACCACCTGGTGCGTGCCTACCACCACACCTACGGCCTGCAGGTCACCACCAGCAACTGCTCGAACAACTACGGCCCGTTCCACTTCCCGGAAAAGCTTATCCCCCTGTGCCTGACCAACATCCTGCGCGGCCTGCCGTTGCCGGTGTATGGCGACGGCAGCAACATCCGCGACTGGTTGTACGTGGAGGATCACTGCCGCGGCATCGAGAAGGTGTTGCTGCAGGGGGTGGTCGGCGAGACTTACAATATCGGCGGCAACAACGAGTGGAACAACCTGGCCATCGTCGAGCTGCTGTGCGAGCAGGTCGACGCCCGCTTCGCCGCCGACCCGCAACTGGCGCAGCGCTTCCCCGACGCGCCCGCCGCCCGCGGCGCCACCGCGCACTCCCTGGTGCAGTTCGTGGAGGACCGCGCCGGGCACGACTGGCGCTACGCCATCGACGCGGCCAAGGCCGGCCGGGAGCTGGGCTACACGCCCGCGGAAAGCTTCGAGAGCGGCCTGGCGAAAACCATCGACTGGTACCTTGCCAACGAGGACTGGTGGCGCCCGCTGCTGGTGAAGTGAGGCGCTGCTGGCGGAGGGACGCGCCGCTGCAGCAGGACGGAGCCGCAGCGGCTGAACAGAACGTCCTAGGCCAGTCGCGGCGCCTGGTCGAAGGGCAGGCCCTCGCTGTCCTTGGCCGACAACTGCGGCGCTTCACCGGCCGGCAGCGGCCACTCGATACCCACCGACGGATCGTCCCAGGCCAGCGAAACCTCGCTCGCCGGGTGGTAGATGTCGGTGCACTTGTAGAGGAAGTCCGCGTACTCGCTGAGCACCAGGAAACCGTGGGCAAAGCCCGGGGGTACCCACAGCATGCGGTGATTCTCCGCGCTCAGTTCGGCGCCGAACCACTGCCCCAGGGTGGGCGAGTCGCGGCGCATGTCGACCACAGCGTCGAACACGCTGCCGGCGGTGACCCGCACCAGTTTCCCCTGGGTGTGTTCGGTCTGGTAGTGCATGCCGCGCAGGATGCCGCGGGCGGACCGGCTGTGGTTGTCCTGCACGAAGTCCAGATCGAAGCCGGCGTCGGCGAACACGCGCCGGTTCCAGGTCTCCATGAAGAAACCGCGCTCGTCGCCGAAGACTTTCGGGGTGATCAGGTATACCCCGGCCAGCGGTGTGGGCTCAAACGTCATCGAACACCACGCCTCCCTCGCCCAGCAAATTCTTCAGGTACAGGCCGTAGCCGCTTTTTTCCAGCGGCGCCGCCAGCGCCAGCAACTGCTCGGCGGTGATGTAGCCCATGCGGTAGGCGACCTCCTCGGGGCAGGCGATTTTCAGGCCCTGGCGCTCCTCCACCACGCGGATGAAGTTGGCCGCGTCGAGCAGCGAATTGTGGGTGCCGGTATCCAGCCACGCGGTGCCGCGGCTCATCACTTCTACGCTGAGGTCGCCGCGGTGCATGTAGTGCTTGTTGATGTCAGTGATCTCCAGCTCGCCGCGCGCCGAGGGTTTGACCGCCTTGGCGATCTCCACCACGTCGTTGTCGTAGCAGTACAGGCCGGTGACTGCGTAGTGGGATTTCGGCTGCGCCGGTTTTTCCTCGATGTCGCGGGCGATGCCCTGCTCGTCGAAGGACACCACGCCGTAGCGCTCCGGGTCCTGCACGTAATAGGCGAACACCGAGGCGCCACTGGCGCGGGAGGTGGCGTTGCGCAGCTTCGCGGTAAAGCCGCCGCCGTAGAAGATGTTGTCGCCCAGTACCAGGCTGACCATGGAGTCGCCGATGAACTGTTCGCCGAGTATGAACGCCTGGGCCAGGCCGTCCGGGCTCGGTTGCACGGTGTAGCTAAGCTGGATGCCCCACTGGCTGCCGTCGCCGAGCAACTCGTAGAACGCCTCCTGGTCGCGCGGTGTGGTGATCACCAGGATCTCGCGGATACCCGCCAGCATCAGGGTGGCCAGCGGGTAGTAGATCATTGGCTTGTCGTACACCGGCATCAGCTGCTTGGATACCGTGCTGGTCAAGGGATGCAGTCGGGTGCCGGTACCACCGGCCAGAATGATACCTTTGTAACTGATTTGTGCTGGCATATGTGCGGAAATAACCCCGTAAAAGCCGTGATTATAGCGAAAACAGCTGCGAATTGCGGATGAAGTCGTTAGCCCGTGTGGCGGGGTGGATTTTTGTCCGGACCCTGCTTAGAATTTCAGTTTACTGACGCGAATACGATGCGCGCCGGCTCCATCCCCGGGTCGTCCATCTCCCCGCAGACGGCAATTGAGGAAGTCGCTATCAGGCAGCCAGATACAGTCCAGGCCGAGGCCATGCCCCGGGTCGCCGGGAGTCCTGCGCCTGTGCCCCTGAAACCCTTGCGTATCGCGCTGCTCGGCTACCGCAGCCACCCCTTCGGCGGCGGCCAGGGCGTCTACCTGCACTACCTGAGCAAGGCCCTGGTGGACGCCGGCCACCGGGTCGACGTGATCTCCGGGCCGCCCTACCCGCGACTGGACCCGCGTGTGCGCTTCGTGCCGCTGCCCAGCCTGGACCTGTACCGCAACGGCCTGGGTTCCCTGCGCCCGCGGCACCTGAGCTCCATGAGCAATATCATCGAGTGGACCAGCAAGCTCACCGGCGGCTTTGCCGAGCCGTATACTTTCGGCCGCCGCGCGGTGAAGTACCTGCGCCGGCACGGCCGCGACTACGACGTCATCCACGACAACCAGAGCCTCTCCTACGGCATGCTGGAGCTGCAGCAACTGGGCCTGCCGCTGGTCACCACCGTGCACCACCCGATCACCAGCGACCAGCGCATCGCCCTGGACGCGGCGCAGAGCTGGTGGGAGCGGGTGCTGATCCGCCGCTGGCACTCCTTCATCGGCATGCAGGTGAAAGTCGTGCGCAAGCTGCACAACCTGGTCACCGTCTCGGAAACCTCGCGGCAGGACATCGCGCGGGATTTCGGCCTGCAGCCGGCGGGTATCAACATGGTGCATATCGGCATCGATACCGACGACTTCCGGCCGCTGCCGGAAATCCCCCGCCTGCCGCAGCGGCTGATGGCCACCTGCTCCGCCGACGCGCCGCTCAAGGGCATCCGCTACCTGATCGAGGCCTATGCGACGCTGCTGCAGGACTGGCCTGAGCTTGAATTGCTGGTGGTGAGCAAGCCCAAGCCCGGCGGTGAGACCGAGCAGTTGATCCGCGAGCTGGGGCTGGAACAGCGCATCCGCTTCGTCAGCGGCATCTCCACCGAGCAGATGGTCCGCCACTACGCCGAGGCGGCCATCGCCGTGGTGCCCTCGGTGTACGAGGGTTTCGGCCTGCCGGCGGGCGAGGCCATGGCCTGCGGCGTGCCGGTGGTGTCCACCAACGGTGGCGCCCTGCCGGAGGTGGTGGGCAACGCGGGCATCCAGGTGCCGGTGCGCGACAGCGCCGCCCTGGCAATCGCCATCGACACCCTGCTGCGCGACCCGCAGCGCCGCGCTCTACTGGGCCGCGCCGGCCGCAAGCGCATACTGCAACAGTTCAGCTGGCAGCGCTGCGCCGCCCAGATGACCGACTACTACCGCGCGGTGCTGCAGCGTGCAGACGGTTGATTTCACCTTCTTCCCGCTGCTCGCCGGGGATGTCGTTCTCGACCTCGGCTGCGGCGAGGGGCGCCACGTGATCTCCGCCTACCTCGAGGCCGAGGTGCACTCCATCGGTGTCGACCTGTCCCTGCCCGACCTGCTCACCACGCGGGAGAAAATGCGGGAGTTCTCCACTGCGGCGCAGCCGGCGAACGATGTGGCCGATGCCCGCAGCTTCGGGCTGTCCTCCGCCAGTGCACTGGCCCTGCCTTTCGCCGACAACACCTTCGACAAGGTCATCTGCAGCGAGGTGCTGGAGCACATTCCCGACTACCAGTCGGCACTGCGCGAAATCGAGCGCGTGCTCAAGCCCGGCGGGTTGTTCTGCGCCAGCGTGCCGCGGCGCTGGCCGGAGAAGCTGTGCTGGATGCTCAGCGAGGGCTACCACAACACGCCCGGCGGCCACATCCGTATCTTCCGCGCCCGCGAACTGCGCAGGGATATCGAGACCCTGGGCATGGACCACTACCACCGGCACTGGGCCCATGCCCTGCACGCCCCCTTCTGGTGGCTCAAGTGCCTGTTCTGGAACCGTCGGGAAGAACCCTGGCTGGTGCGCCAGTACCACCGCCTGCTGGTCTGGGACCTGATGCAACGCCCGCGTCTGACCCGGGTGGCGGAGCAGCTGCTGAATCCACTGATGGGGAAGAGCGTCGTCATGTATTTTCGCAAGAGCGCCGCCCTGTGAGCGGCCTGTACCTCAGCCCCGGGCTGTTTCCCGCGGAATTCCTGCGGCCCACCGTGGACTTCATTCTCTCCCACCAGCGCGAGAGCGGCGAGATTCCCTGGTTCAACGGCGGCCACGCAGACCCCTGGGACCATGTCGAGTCCGCCATGGGCCTGGCGATAGGCGGCGAGACCCACGCCGCGCAACGCGCCTACCAGTGGCTGCGCGACAGCCAGCTCGAGGACGGCAGCTGGTGGGTCGCCTACCGGGAGGGGGTGGAGGACGATTGCGAGCGCCGCGAGAGCAATTTCGTCGCCTATGTCGCCACCGGTGTCTGGCACCACTACCTGATCACCGAGGATCGCGAGTTCCTGCGCGAGATGTGGCCGATGGTCGAGCGCGCCATCGAGTTCGTGCTCGCCCTGCAGACCGAGCACGGCGATATCCACTGGGCGGTGGACCGCAGCGGTCGCGCCAAGGCGGACGCCCTGGTCACCGGTTGTTCGTCCATTCACAAGAGCCTGGAGTGCGCGCACAACATCGCCCACACCCTGGAGGAGGGCCGCCCGCACTGGCTGCTGGCGCGGGAAAAGCTGGGCCACGCACTGCGCGCGCGGCCGGAGCGTTTCGACCGCACCTGGGAGAGCAAGGCGCGTTTTTCCATGGACTGGTTCTACCCGGTGCTCGCCGGCGTGCTGCCGCGCAAGGAGGCCCAGGCGCGCCTGCGCGAGCGCTGGCACGAGTTTGTCGAGCACGGCATGGGCTGTCGCTGTGTCTCGGACGAACCCTGGGTGACGGTGGCGGAGTCCTGCGAGCTGGTGATGGCGCTGTTGTCGGCGGGCGATCACGCCCGCGCCGTGGAAATCTACAGTTGGCTGCAGCAGTGGCGCCTGCCCGACGGCGCCTACTGGACCGGCTACCAGATGGTGGAAGACCTGCACTGGCCGGATGAAAAACCCACCTGGACGGCGGCGGCGATCCTGCTCGCCGCCGATGCCCTCACTCTCCACACGCCGGCGGCGGAGCTGTTCTGCAGCGTGCGCCTGCTCGGCGTCGACGCCCGCCAGCAGCAACTGCGCGCCGACTGAGCGCGCCGCGCTTACAGCCGGCGCAGCACGCCCAGGCTGTCCGCGCGTTCCACCGCCTCGAACAACCCCGATTCCAGCGCCATGCGGTAGATCGCGATCGGCGCCTGTCCGCCCGCGTGGGCGTCCTCGAACAGGTCGTGAATGGCCAGGATGCCGCCGCGCAGCAGGTGACCGCTCCAGCAGCGGTAGTCGGCCAGCGCCGCGTCCAGGCTGTGGCCGCCGTCGATGAACAGCATCGACAGCGGGGTGTGCCAGTGGCGCGCCGCCGCGGCGGAACCCGCCACCACCGGTACCACGGTCTCATCCAGCCCCGCCGCGCGGATATTGCGGCGGAATTCCCGGAAGCTGTCGAACAGTGCCTCGCCGGTGTCGTAGAGCTCCGGGTCGTGGAAGAATTCGCCGGGCTGGTGCTCCTCGGAGCCGCGGTGATGGTCCAGGGCGAATACGGTGGAGTCGTTGGCGCGGCAGGCCAGGCCCAGGTAGATGGTGGACTTGCCGCAGTAGCTGCCGATTTCCAGCACCGGACCGCGGGTGCTGGCCTGCAGGGCGTGGCGGTACAGGGCCTCGCCCTCCGCGCTGGAAAGGAAGCCCTTGAGGTCGTGAATATCGGCGGGAAGGTCGGCAATCATGGCAGCGCAAAGTAGCCGGTTTGCCGCGGGGAGGCAAGCCGGGCAGGGGCGTCGCCCAGCGCCATGCGGTATGCTTCGGCCTCCCGTTGACGACGCGGAGCGATCCCATGCGCTATCTGTATAGCGCCCTGCTTTACCTGCTGGTGCCCGTGCTGTTATTGCGCGTGCTGTGGCGCTCACGGCGCGCGCCGGCGTACCGGCGGCGGCTGGCCGAGCGCTTCGGCCTGTTCCCGGCGCCCGCGCCGGTGCCCGGCCCGGTGATCTGGGTACACGCGGTCTCGGTGGGCGAGACCCTGGCCGCTGCGCCGCTGGTGCACGCACTGCTGCAGCGCCACCCCGGGGGCCGCGTGGTGGTCACCACCACCACCCCGACCGGCTCGGCCCGCGTCGCAGACTTGTTCGGCGCCAGCGTGTTCCACGTCTACCTGCCCTGGGACCTGCCCGGCGCGGTGCGCCGGTTTCTCGCGCGCCTGCAACCCGACCTGCTGATCCTGCTGGAAACCGAGTTGTGGCCCAACCTGCTGCACTACACGCATGTCAGCGGTTGTCGCATCGTGCTGGCCAATGCGCGTATGTCCGAGCGCTCGGCACGCGGTTACGGGCGCTTGGCTGGCTTCACCCGCGAGGTTCTCGGCAACCTGGATGCGCTGGCCTGCCAGGCGCAGGCGGACGCCGCGCGGTTGGAGGCGCTGGGTGCAGCTCCCTCGCGGGTGAGTGTGACCGGCAGCCTCAAGTTCGATATCGATATCGACCCCGTCCAGCGCGAGGCGGCGCAGCGGCTGCAGGCGGCGCTGGGCCGGCCGGTACTGCTCGGTGCCAGCACCCACGCCGGGGAGGAGGCATTGTTGCTCGACGCCTTCGCCGCTGCGCGCGAGCACGAGCCGGCACTCTTGCTGCTGCTGGTGCCGCGCCACCCCGAGCGCTTCGACGAGGTCTACCGGCTGTGCCGCGAGCGCGGCTGGCCGGTGGCGCGGCGCAGCGCGGGCGAGCCGCTGCCCGCGGACTGTGCCGTGCTGCTCGGCGATACCATGGGTGAGCTGCGCCTGTTCTGCGGTGTGGCGAGCGTGTGTGTGGTCGGCGGCAGTTTCATCCCGCACGGCGGCCAAAACCCGCTGGAGGCCGCGGCCTGGGGCGTGCCCCTGTTGTGCGGGCCGCAGATGTACAACTTCAGCGAGATCACCCGCCTGCTCACCGAGGCCGGGGCCATGCGCCAGTTGGCCGACCCGCAACAACTCGCGCCGGCGCTGGCCGAGCTGCTGGGCGACGCCGGGCTTCGCGCGCAGGTGGGACGCGCCGGGGAGGCCGTGGTCGAGCGCAACCGCGGCGCCCTGGCGCGGGTGCTGGGGCTGGTCGACGAACTGCTGGCGCAGCGGCGCATATAGCAAAACGCCCGCAGCAGCGGGCGTTTCGGGTGCGGGGCAGGGCGCTTACTTGGTGGCGCTGGCCGTGGGCGGCGGCGGCACCTCGAGGAAGGAATCCAGGTTGATCACGTCCTGCGGGCTGAGCAGGCCGGCCTGTTCCTTCAGGCGCAGCATGTTGATGATGTAGTCGTAGCGGCTGTTGGCGTAATCGCGCTGCGCGGCGTACAGGGTCTGTTGCGCGTTGAGCACGTCGACCACGTTGCGGGTACCCACTTCGTAGCCGGCCTGGGTGGCGTCCAGGGCGCTCTTGGAGGATACGATGCTCTGCTGTCGCGCGGATACACGGCTGACGTCGCTGATGACGGTCATGTGCAGGCTGCGGGTGTTGGTCACCGTGTTGCGCATCAGGTTGACGCGGTTTTCGGTGGAGGCGATGGACTCCTGCGCGGAGCGGCGGCGCTGGGCGCTGATGCCGCCGCCGGCGAACAGCGGCACTTCCAGGCGGATCTCCCAGGTGTCGCCATCGGTGGCGGCGTAGGGCGAGGTCAGGAAGTCGGTGGCGGGCTGGATGGTGCGGCTGCCATCGGTCTCTTCATCGAAATAGGTGTAGCCGAAGTTGACCGTCGGCGCGTGCTGCCAGGTGCTGGCCTTGGACGACTGGCGTGCGGCTTCCTCGGCGTAGCGCGCGGCTTTCAGCGAGAAATTGTTCTCCAGGGCGAAGTCCACCCAGGCGGCGCGGTCCAGGGGCTCCGGCGCCTTGATGGTGAAGTCCTCGTTGAGCACATTGAGGTTGCTGTGCTTCTGGCCGGTCAGCACGGAGAGCTGCTCCAGTGCCACCGCCACGCTGTTCTCGTCGACGATGCGATTGACCCGCGAGAGGTCGAAGGCAGCCTGCGCCTCGTACACGTCGGTGATAGCGATCAGGCCGACATCAAAGCGCTGCTGGGTTTGTTCCAGCTGGCGTTCAAAGGCGCGTTCCTGGGCCTTGGAGGCCTCGAGGTTGTCCTGCGCGCGCAGCACCGCCAGGTAGGCTTCCACCACCCGCACGATGAGGTTCTGCTGGTTGCCGGCGAAGGTGGCTTCAGCCTGCTGGGTGAGCTGCTTGCCTTCCTGGAAGCTGAACCAGGCGGGCAGGTCGAACAGCGGCTGGGTGAGGGAGATCTGGTAGCCCTCGGTGTCGGTATCGCTGGTGGTGGTGGTATCCACGCTGACGATGCCGGATTCGCCCACCGACAGGCTCTCGCCGTCGGTATCGGTGTCCGACTCGGAATAGGAGTACTGGGCGCCGATCTGCGGCAGCAGCCCGGCCAGGCCGATGTTCTTCGCCTCGCTGTTGGCGAGGTAGGTGGCCTCTTCCGCCTTGAGCTGGGCGTCGTTTTCGAGGGCGAGCTCATAGATGTCCATCAGGGATTCCGCCCGAGCGGGCATGACCGCGAGGGAAATACCCAGTGCCAGGAGTGCGACTCCGGTCCGTTTCATCGTTGTTCCTCTTGATTGGGTGCCGGGCGGCATCATGTGTGCGCGGCTAATCGTTCGCGGGCCATTTTAGCAGCCCGATAGGGGCCTTGCATTGTGTGATCTGCCACGCAAAATTGGCCATATCGGTGCCTATCATAAGTGTTACACTCAAGTGGTGTCCATGTCATAGACCGCACAGAAGCAGGCATTCGACGTGGCTTCAAGTGGGGGGAGAGAGGTGTTGCCCAGCACCAGGAATCGACAACTCAAGCTGGATCTCGCGGAGCTGCACGCCGTCTGCGAGGCCAACTACGTGCGCTTCCTCAGCCTGTTCCCGGACTACGAAACCAGCAATGCCAGGGAATTCCTGGTCGGGGATGCCCAGGTCAGCCTCGAGGTGACCGGCCGCTCCCGCTATACCACCATGTTCCTCATCCACCAGCGCCACGCCGGGGAGCGCTGGCTGGGCAGCCTGCGCATCGAGGTGCGGGCCTATCACGACGCCGGCATGCTGGAAGTGGGCAGTTTCCAGTCGCACCGGCGCATTCGCCCGCGCTACCAGTACCCCAATCCGCAGATGCTCCAGCAGGACGAGAAAGTGCAGCAGAACCGCTTTATCGCTGACTGGCTGGCGCACTGCCTGGCGAACGGCCGGAGTGCCGGCACCCTTTGTTCACGGGCCTGACGCCCGTCGCCACCCCCAGCCATGATGTCATCCGCAGCCGACAAACCGCGTTGTTGCCTCTCGCCCGCGGGCGATAGCGTTCACCTGGTACAAATCACCGATACCCACCTGTGTGAGGCCCCCGGCGGCACGCTGCTGGGCATGGATACCGACCGCTCGCTGCGCCTGGTGGTGGAACAGGTATTGCGCGAGCGGCCGCATATCGACCTGGTGCTGGCCACCGGCGATCTCTCCGACCGCGGCAGCCGCAGCGCCTACCAGCGTCTGGTCGACTACCTCGGGCGCCTGTCCGCCCCCAGCTTCTGGCTGCCCGGCAACCACGACAACCGCGCGGAGATGGCGGCGGTGCTGGCCGGCACCGGCGAGTTGTGCGAGGTCGTGCTCGCCGGGCGCTGGCAGATCGTCATGCTCGACTCGCAGATTCCCGGCGAAGTGGGCGGCGCCCTGGGCGAGGCCGAACTTCAGCGCCTGCAGGCGGCCCTGGCCGACGGCGAGGCGCAGGGGCTGTACACCCTGGTCTGCCTGCACCACCAGCCGGTGCCGGTAGGCAGCCAGTGGCTGGACGAACAAATGGTCGCCGACGACATGGCGTTCTGGGAACTGGTCGAGGCCCACCCCGGCGTGCGCGGCGTGCTCTGGGGCCATGTGCACCAGCAGATCGACCGCCGTCGCGGACCGGTCGCGCTGATGGCCTCACCTTCCACCTGCGTACAGTTCGCCCCCGGCAGCGCCGGTTTCAAGGCGGACGACCAGCCCCCGGGCTACCGCTGGCTGGAGTTGCGCGCCGACGGCAGCATCGAGACCGCGGTGTCGCGGGTCACCGACGCCGAGTTCTTCGTCGAGCTGGATTCCGGCGGCTACCTCTGACGCCACCCTTGCGGGGCTGAACGCCGCGCGGGATTGCCGTCTCGCGGCCCGACTCATGTACAATGGCGCGATTCCAACCGCTGTCCAGCCAGAGCCTGCATGAGCCAGTACACCGCCGAAGATATCGAGGTCCTCACGGGCCTGGAACCCGTGCGCAAGCGCCCGGGTATGTACACCGACACCACCCGTCCCAACCACCTCGCCCAGGAGGTGATCGACAACAGCGTGGACGAGGCCCTGGCCGGCCACGCCAACCAGATCGACGTCACCCTGTACCGCGACGGTTCGCTGTCGGTGTCGGACAACGGCCGCGGCATGCCGGTGGATATCCACCCGGAGCAGGGCAAGCCGGGGGTGGAAGTGGTCCTCTCCACCCTGCACGCGGGGGGCAAGTTCTCGAACAAGAACTACCAGTTCAGCGGCGGCCTGCACGGCGTCGGCGTTTCGGTGGTCAACGCCCTGTCCAGCGACCTCACGGTGACCATCCGCCGCGATGGCAACGTGCACCGCATCCGCTTCTCGGGGGGTGAGAAAGTTTCCGACCTCGAGGTGATCGACACCTGCGGCAAGCGCAACACCGGCACCACGGTGAGCTTCACGCCGGACGCGAAGTACTTCGACTCGGTGAATTTCTCGGTGTCGCGCCTGGTCCACCTGCTGCGCGCCAAGGCCGTGCTGTGCCCGGGGCTGCGGGTGAAATTCACCGACGAGAAAAAGGGCGAGACCGAGGAGTGGTACTACGAGGACGGCCTGTCCGACTATCTCGCCGACGCCACCATCGACTTTCCGGTACTGCCTGAGCAGCCCTTCGTGGGCAGCTTCAGCGGCGCCAGCGAGGCCGCGGACTGGGCGGTACAGTGGCTGCCGGAGGGTGGTGAGCTGGTCACCGAGTCCTATGTGAACCTGATCCCCACGCCGCAGGGCGGCACCCACGTCAACGGCCTGCGCACCGGCCTGCTGGACGCTATGCGCGAGTTCTGCGAGCTGCGCAGCCTGCTGCCGCGTGGGGTGAAGCTGACCCCAGACGACATCTGGGATCGCTGCGCCTACGTGCTCTCCTCCAAGCTCGGTGACCCGCAGTTCTCCGGCCAGACCAAGGAGCGGCTGTCCTCGCGCGAGGCCGCCGCGTTCGTTTCCGGCGTGGCCAAGGACGCCTTCAGCCTTTGGCTCAACCAGCACACCGTGGAGGCGGAAAAGCTCGCGGAACTGTGCATCAGCAGTGCCCAGAGCCGCCTGCGCAGCGCCAAGAAAGTGGTGCGCAAGAAGGTCTCCGCAGGACCGGCCCTGCCTGGCAAGCTGGCGGACTGCTCCGGCGAAGACCCGAGCCGCGGCGAGCTGTTCCTGGTCGAGGGCGACTCCGCCGGCGGCAGCGCCAAGCAGGCGCGCGACCGTGAGTTCCAGGCCATCCTGCCCCTGCGCGGCAAGATCCTGAACACCTGGGAGGTGGACTCCCAGGAGATCCTCGCCTCGCAGGAAGTGCACAATATCTCCATCGCCCTGGGTATCGACCCGGGCAGCGACGACCTCTCGGAGCTGCGCTACCACAAGGTGTGCATTCTCGCCGACGCCGATTCCGACGGCCTGCACATCGCGACCCTGATCTGCGCCCTGTTCGTGCGCCACTTCCCGGCCCTGGTGGCCGCGGGCCATGTCTATGTCGCCATGCCGCCCCTGTACCGCATCGACATCGGCAAAGAGGTGTTCTACGCCCTCGACGAGGGCGAGAAGCAGGGCGTGCTCGACCGCCTCGAGGCGGAGAAGAAAAAGGGCAAGGTCAACGTGCAGCGCTTCAAGGGCCTGGGCGAGATGAACCCCCTGCAGTTGCGCGAGACCACCATGGACCCGGACACCCGCCGCCTGGTGCGCCTGGTGCAGGAACCGGGCGACGGCACCCACAACGTGCTCGACATGCTGCTGGCGAAGAAGCGCGCCGGCGACCGCAAGAGCTGGCTGGAAAATAAGGGCGACCTCGCCGAGGTCGTCTGATCCGAGCGCCTAATCACACCGCTTTTCCCTGGGACACGCGTCACAGTTTGCTCTCCCAGCCGTTTATCTGACGATATCCACAAAAACGTGGACCGGGTCACTGTTTAGCCAATCCTCGCTGGTCTAGACTCAGTTCAAGCGGAGATAATCGATTTTCGCGCGAATAATGACGCGTTTGGCGACGCGACGCATGGAGCGACCGCTGCACGGGGGGGATCACCGTGACACCAACCGCCGGACTCAATCGAGAGGTTGAGGGAAGAACTGATGTCCAGATTCGTCAGAACACACGTTGACGACCTGCAATTGGGAATGTTTGTGGCCGACCTCGATCGGCCGTGGATAGATACGCCCTTCCTCATGCAGGGCTTCACCATCAAGACGGTCGAGGAACTGGCTGCCCTGCGCCAGTTGTGCACTACCGTGGACGTCGATATCGGCCTGTCCCAGACCCCTAAGAATTACGACCCGCTGTTGACCAATGGCGGGGCCAAGCGCTCCCGGGTCGTCACCCAGATGTTCGGCGGCAAGCGCCTGGTCTCCTACGAAGACGTGTTCACCTTCGAGCAGGAGATGGTTTCCGCGGAGAAAGTGTTCCGCGACTACGAGGTGCTGGTCGGCGACCTCTACCAGGGCATCGCCCGCAACGGCTCCGTCGACATGAGCGCGGTGCGCAAGACAGTCGATGAAGTGGTCGACAGCATCATGCGCAACGCCGACGCCTGCATGCTGCTCTCGGCCATTCGCAACAAGGACAGCTACAGCTATTCCCACGCGATGGCCAGCTCGATCCTCGCCGCGGCGGTGGGCCGGCAGATCGGCTTGCCGATCCCCGACATCAAGACCCTGGCCCAGGGGTCGCTGCTTTGCGACGTGGGCAAGCTGAACATCTCCTCGCGAATCCTCAACAAGAATACGCCGCTGTCCACGGAAGAAGTGGCCATTGTGCGCAGTCACGTGGACCAGGGCCTGGAGTTGCTCAGCCACTCCCGCGGGGTGTCGCCGGAGGTGTTGTCGATCGTCGCCTACCACCACGAGCGACACAACGGTTCGGGTTACCCCAATGGCACCGCCGGCGCCGAGATTCCGCCGATGGCGCGGATCGCCGGTATCGTGGACTGCTACGACGCGATGATCAGCGATCGTGCCTACGCCCGCGGCGTCTCCCCGGCGGATGCGATCTCCAAGCTGTACACCATGCGCGACGTCGATTTCCAGGGCGAGCTGATCGAGGAGTTTATCCAGGCAGTCGGCATCTACCCGGTGGGTTCTTTCGTTGCGCTCACCGATGGCCGTGTCGGCATCGTGGTTACCGAGCACCGCCGCCGGCGGCTGCGTCCGCGTGTCATGGTCCTGTTGGACGGCGAGGGCATGCCGGCGACTCCTGGCACTTACGTCAACCTGCTCGAGGAAACCGAGGACCGCCTCGGCCGTCCGCTGGAGATCCTCAAGGGCATCGAACCGATGGACTACGATATCGACCCGTCGGAACTCGTGTTCTGAGCGCCCGGGAGGCACAGCGCATGTCGCGGGATATCGAGCGCAGTGAATTCCGGGCGACGGTCGTGGAGGCCGTGGCCAATTGCGGGGGTGACAGCGGCCTGGCTGTGGTTTTCATCAAGCTCGCCTCGTTCCACAACGTCAATACGCGCTACGGCTTCGACGTCGCCGACAGGATTATCGAACAGGCCCTCATCGCGCTGCGCAAGCTGTTGCGCGAACCCCTGCAGGCTTACCGAATCGGCGGTACGCGCTTCGCCTTTGTCGTGCCCAACGTCAAGTATGCGGCGCTGCTGCGCATCGGGGTGGAGCGCGCGCTGGGCGCGGTGCGCGGACCACTGCAGGTCGACGACCACAGCGTGCGCCTGGACGCCGTTGCCGGGGCGGTGATGTACCCGGATGATGGCGAAAGCGCCGACGAGCTGTTGCTGGCGGCGGAGTTCGCGCTGCTTTCCGCGGCCGAGGAGGAGAGCGGCATTGTGCTGCACGCCGCGCAGGAGCAGCAGTTGCGGCAGGACCGCTGGCAGCTGGAGACCGACCTCAAGCGCGCCATGGACGAGGACCAGTTCACCCTGCAGTACCAGCCGCAGATCGGCCTGCAGGATTTCGCCACCTCGGGTTTCGAGGCGCTGCTGCGCTGGAAACACCCCGGCAGCGGATTCGTCTCGCCCGACATCTTTATTCCCCTGGCCGAGCGCGGCGCACTGATCAACCAGATCACCGACTGGGTGATGCACACGGCGCTGCGCCAGACCTCGACGCTGCCGCTGCCCGGTACGCGCGCCCGGGTGTCGATCAATGTCTCGCCGGTAACCCTGTTCGATCCCGGCTTTCCCTTCGCCATCGAGTCCGCCGTGTCACTGTGGGGCGGCTCCCACGACCAGTTGGCGGTGGAGGTCACCGAGGGCACGCTGATCCAGGACATCGACGTGAGCAAGCGGGTGCTCAGCACCCTGCGCGACAAGGGCGTGCGCATCTCCATCGACGACTTCGGCACCGGTTATTCCTCGCTGGCCTATTTCAAGCAACTGCCGGTGGACGAGATCAAGATCGACAAGTCCTTCATTACCCACCTGGCGGAGACCGACATCGACCGCAAGTTGGTGGAGTCCATCGTCGAGTTGGGCCACAAGCTCGACCTGCAGGTGGTCGCGGAGGGCGTCGAGGAGGAGCGCGCGCTCAATATCCTGCGCGAGATCGGCTGCGATGTCGCCCAGGGCTTCCTGATTTCCCCGGCGCTCCCCGCCGAGGACCTGCACTCCTGGTTTGGCGAAGGCGCTTCGACCCGGGTGCACTGAGGCGGGCCAGGACCCAACTCGCCAGTCCGCAAATACCCGGTACATCCGCCCCGACACCGGAAAGGCTTGGCGCGCGGCGCGCTGTTGTGTCATGGTGTCCGCTTCCTGACGAGACCCAATCTACCCCGGAGAAATCGATGATCAAGCGTATCGGTCTTGGTGCCCTGTTGCTGTCCTTCGCGCTGCCCGCCCTGGCCCAGTGGGAACTGGATACCACCCATTCCAGCGTCTATTTCATCTCGGTGAAAAACGCCGCCGTCGCCGAGACCCATCACTTCGGCGGACTGCTCGGCTATGTCGGCGAGGACGGCGCGGCGCGGGTGACCATCGACCTGAACAGCGTGGAGACCGCGATCGACGTGCGCAATGGGCGCATGCGCGAGATGCTGTTCGAGACGGTGGATTTCCCCACCGCCACCGTGACCGCGAAGATTGACCCGGCGATCCTCGCTGAAGTCGCCAAGGGTGCGACCATCACGGCCGAGTTGCCGGTGACGCTGGGCCTGCACGGCGTCGAGAAATCCCTCGATGTGGCGCTGACCGTATTCAGCGATGGTGCGAGCATGCGCGTGATGACGCCCTATCCGGTGCTGATCAAGGCAGAAGACTTCGGCCTGGCGCCGGGCGTCGAGGCACTGCGCGCGGTGGCCGGCCTGAATTCCATCAGCACCGCAGTGCCGGTGTCGTTCAGCCTGTCCTTCCGCGAGGTGGAGTAGCCGGTTTCAGCCCGCCACGGGGCCGAGGAATTGCTGCACGCCCTGAAAGAACATCTGCACTGAAATCATCACCAGGATCATGCCCATCAAGCGCTCCACGGCGATCAGCCCGCGTGCACCCAGTGCGCGCAGCAGCAGCGGTGCGCACATCAGCGTGGCCGCCGCGGCCGCCCAGGCGCCGACCAGGGCCAGGGTCCAGTCCAGCATGCGCCCGGGGTTGGAGGTGACCAGCAGCATGGAGATCGCCAGCGCCGAGGGACCCGCCACCATGGGTATGGCCAGCGGCACGATGAACGGCTCCCCCTCGGGCAGCGCGCCCATGATGCCGTGCGGTGAGGGGAAGATCATGCGCAGGGCGATCAGGAACAGGATGATCGCCCCGGCGATGCTGATCGACTCCTGGCGCAGGCCGAGGAAGTCCAGCACCGCGCCGCCGCACCACAGGAACAGCAGCAGCACGACCAGTGCGATAAGCAGCTCCCGAGCCAGGATGCGCTGGCGTCGCTGCGGATCGACGTCCTTGAGGATGGCCAGGAACACCGGGATGTTGCCCAGTGGGTCCATGACGAACAGCAGGGTGACAAATGCCGACAGGGTATCCATGGTGTTTCCCGGGTGGTATCGCGTTGTGGGGTGGCCTATCCTCTCAGAATTACCGGCCGCGGGAAATCCGCCGCGTCGCTTTCACTTAGCAGCATTCACATGAACCAGACTTCAGAATCCCTCTCCCGTCTCGCCCGCGCGGCCATGGCCCGCGGCGACTGGCCCGGCGTTGAACAGGCGGCGCGCGAGCTGATACAGCACTGGCCGCAGGCGGCCGAAGGCCACTTTCTCTTTGGCAAGGTGTGCAAGGCAGCGCAGCGCCCCAACCAGGCGATCGAGGCGTTTTCCGCCGCGCTGCAAATGGACCCCGCGCGCTATGACGCCGGCATCGAGCTGGCGGACCAGTGCACTATCGCCAAGGACAACGCGCGCAGCCGCGAGTTGCTCGAGCGTTTTCGCGACGCGCTGGACAACAGCCCGCGCTACCTCGACATGGCCGCCACCTGTTACGTGAACATCGGCCTGCCCGAGGAGGCACTGCCGCTGTATGCGAAGGCGGTCGCACTGCAGCCGGAGATCGACCTGTTCCGCGCCAACCTCGCCGCCTGCTCCGTGTACACCGGCGATATTGACCAGGCGGCACAACTGTACGCCGGGCTGCTGGAGCAAAACCCGCATCACCAGCGCAATCACTACCAGTTGTCGCGTCTGCGCCGGGCCCAGGACTCCACGCACATCGATGCCATGCTCGCCTCACTGGCGCACACCCGCCAGCCGGAAGGGAAGAACATCTTCATGTATTACGCGCTGGGTAAGGAGTACGAGGACCTCGGCGAGTGGGATGCCGCGTTCAGCTACTACCAGCGCGCCGGCGACGCCGCGACCCGGGCGGCGAATTACACGCTGGACGAGGACGTCGAGATCATCGAAACCGCCATCGCCAGTTGCTCGGCCACCTGGTTTCGGGAGCAGCAACCGGCGGAAGTCGCGCCGGGGCCGCAGCCTATTTTCATCCTCGGCCTGCCGCGCACCGGCAGCACCCTGAGCGAACGCATGCTCGGCGCGCACTCGCAGGTCGACAGTGTCGGCGAGACCCAGTTCCTGCCGGTCGCGGTGCGCATGAGCAGCCAGGTGGCGGATCACCGGCAGATGACGCCGGCGATGATCGCCGGGGCAGCGCGCGCGCCGAGCGCGGACATCGCCCGGGAGTACCTGCAGCGCATCGGCTATCGCCTGGGTGATGAGCCCTGGTTCATCGAGAAACTGCCATACAACTCGCTGTTCCTCGGCCTGATCGCGAAGGCGTTTCCCGCTGCGCGCATGATCGTCGTCGAGCGCGACCCCATGGACGCCTGCTTCGCCATGTACAAGCAGGTGTTCACGTGGGCCTACAAGTACTCGTATGACCTCGAGAACCTCGGCCACTACTACTGCCACTATGCGCGCCTGATGGACCACTGGCGCGAACAGCTCGGCGAGCGCCTGCACTTCCTGCGCTACGAGTCCCTGGTCGCCGACCCTGAAGCGGAGCTGCGCCGCGCCCTCGACTACCTGGGCCTGCCCTTCGAGGCCCAGTGCCTCGAGTTCCACCGCTCGCGTGCTGCGAGCACCACGGCCAGCTCGGTGCAGGTGCGCGAGAAGATCCACGGCGACAGCGTCGGCCGCTGGCACAACTTCGAGGCCCAGCTGGAACCGCTGCGGCGCATCTTTGACGCCAACGGCATCGAGTACCGCTAGGCATGGCTTTCAGCAGCCAGGAGTACCACAAGCAGGTCACCAAGCTGATGCGCAACCAGCAGGCCAAGAAGGCGCTGAAGCTGTGCAACGACTGGGTGGCCCGGTATCCCCGCGAGGCGCTGGCGCACCTGATGCAGGGGTCACTGCTGCGCCAGCGCGACCCGGGCAAGGCCCTGCCGGCCCTGGCCACCGCCGTGCGCCTGCAGCCGGCCAATCCGGAGCCGCGGCTGCAGTTGATCGAATGTGCCCTGGCCGTGCGCGACTATGCCGGGGCCGCAGCCCAGCTCGATGCGCTCACCGGGCAGATGTCCGCGCAGCAGATCGAGCGCGCTGCGGGCCTGTGCCAGCGCCTGGCGCGCATCCCGCGCCAGCGCGATTTGCTGCTGGTACTGGCGCGCGCCAACGCCCTGCGCCCGCCGCTGTGGTTCAACCTCGCCGAGGCGGAAATTGCCCTGGGCAATGTGCGCGAGGCGACGGCGATCTACCGCAAGCTGCTGGAAGCCAATCCGCGGCTGCAGAAGGCACACTTCGAACTGGCGCGCCTGGAGCGCGACCCCGATACGCCACACCTGGCGCAGATGGAAACCCTGCTGGCCTCCCTCGGGCCGGACGACAACAGCGTGTTCCTGCACTACGCCATCGGCAAGAAATACGAGGATCGCGGCGAGCACGCCCGGGCGTTCGAGCACTATTTGCAGGGCGGCGCGCAGGCCAAAGCCAGTGGCAACTACGCGGTGGACGCGGACCTGCGCCTGGTGGAGACGATTATCGCGCAGGACTGGCAAGCGCCGAGTGTGGCCAGTGCCGGACACCCCGTGCCGATCTTCGTGACCGGCCTGCCGCGCTCGGGCACTACCTTAGTGGAACGGCTGCTCTCCAACCACCCGCGGGTGGATACCATCAACGAGACGTTTTTCTTCCAGGTGGCGATGCAGGAGTGCGCCGGGCTGCCGCCGCTGGCCATGCCCGAGCCGGACACGCTGCCGCGGGCGCTCTCTGCGCCGCCGGAAAAGGTCGGTGCCCGCTACCGCCAGCTGGTCTCCCACCTGCTCGGTGACGGTGACTATTTTGTCGAGAAACTGCCGGAGAACTACCTCTACCTGGGCGCTATCGCCGCGGCCCTGCCGGGGGCGAAGCTGGTACACGTCAATCGTCACCCACTGGACAATGCCCTGGCCCTGTTCAAGCAGCCGTTCTTCCGCTTTGCCTACGACCTGGACGACCTCGCGGCTTACTACCTCGCCTACCATCGATTGATCCAACGCTGGCGGGAGATGCTCGGCGAGCGCCTGGTGGAGGTCAGCTACGAGGCGTTTGTCGGCGATCCGGAGGGGCAGGCGCGGGCGCTGTTTGATGCGTTGGAACTGCCCTTCGACCCGGCGGTGCTGGACCTGCAGTCCAATGCCAGCCAGAGCAACAGCGCCAGTGCCGTCCAGGTGCGTGAGCCGGTGCACCAGCGTTCGGCGGGGCTGTGGCAGCAGTATCGCGAGCCGCTGCGGCCGTTGCTCGATGCGCTTGCGCAGGCGGGTGTCGTGGATGCCGAGGGTAATCTGCCGGATTGATCCGCAGGCCGGGGTCAGGGTAAACCGGGGTCAGAGCCGTGGCTCTGAGCCCTGGCATCCAGCCCGGTCATTCCTCCGCGAAGACTACGCGACTGTAAACCGGGGTCAGAGCCGTGGCTCTGACCCCTGCCTTCCCACCCGCCCATTCCTGCGCCAAGAGCACGCGTGTAGACCGGGGTCAGAGCCATGGCTCTGACCCCTCTTTCTGAGGAACAAAAAAAAGCCCGGCTCTTGCGAGCCGGGCTTCTTCGGTGACGTCTGGACCGGACTTAGAAAGTCTGGGTCAGGCGCAGGTAGTAACCACGACCGAACAGGCGGTAGGTGGACGGATCGGTAGTGGCGTTGAAGCCAATCTCGATGTAGGGCGGCTCTTCGTCGGTGATGTTGGTCACACCGGCGGTGATGCCCAGGCCGAAGTCGAAGGTGTAGTTCGCGACCAGGTCGTGATACAGCACAGCATCGACGTCCTGGATGTAGGAGCCATCAGCCTTGTTGTTGGAGGGATCGCCATCAGAGTCACAGTTACAGAAGGTGTCTGCATCCAGCTCGCTGATGTACTCGCCCAGGTAGGAAACGGTCAGGCCGTTCCACATCCAGCTCAGGCTGTAGTTGATCTTGTCTTCCGCGTACGCGCCGCCGTCTTCAGCAGTCGGGTCGGTGTAGCGGCCTGACAGATCCTGCTCCTCAGCACCGGCGTAAGCCTTCTTGGTGCGCTCGTTCAGGTGCGACCACAGGAAGGTACCGCGGAACTGGCCCAGATCGGTGTCGATGGTGTAGCGCGCTTCGGTGTCGATACCGTTGGCGCCCTGCTCAGCGACGTTCAGCTGGGTGTCGATAACCTGCTGTACGGAGTAGTCCGGACGGCGGGTAACCAGGTCACAAGCCTGCTGGTTCTGGTTCAGGTAGCAGTCATCCAGGATGAACTGTACGCCCAGTGAGCTGATACCGTCTTCGATCTGGGTATCCCAGTAGTCGACGGTCAGCGACAGGTCGCCACCGAACAGCTGCGGTGTCCAGACCACACCGAAGGTCATGGTGTCACCGGTTTCCGGGGTCAGGTTCTCGTTACCACCAGCTTTCGCCGGAACCTGGCTGTCGGTCTGTACGCCGGGCCGTGCGCAGCCTGCGGGCAGCGGGGTGGCGGTACAGGGGTCGACGTAGGTCGGGAAGTCGTCAACCAGGCCACCGTACAGGTCGCTCAGGGTCGGCGCGCGGAATACCGTGCCCGCGGTAGCGCGGAACTTCAGGTCGGCCAGAGCGTTGGCTTCGATACCCAGCTGCCAGGTGGTCTCTTCGTCGAAGGCGTTGTAGTCGTCGTAACGAACGCCCGCGGTCATGGACAGCGCCTGCTCGCCATTGTCGAACAGCGGCGCGTAGATTTCCGCGTACAGGTTCATGTTGTACAGGGAGCCTTCGGTGCCGGCACCGGTGTTACCGGTGACTGCGTCCTGGGACTTGCCTGAGTCGGGAGCGTACTTGTACTTCTCGCCGATGTAACCGATACCAGCGGCCCAGCCGAAGTCACCGCCGGGCAGTTCAAACGCGCTGCCGGAAACGTTGAAGTCGAGGGTCTCGAGGTCGGTGGTGTAGTGGTCGGTCAGGTCCGTGGACACGTAGTCGAGCTGGTCCTGGGTCACAGTGTTGGCGCCACCGAACAGGTTCAACGGTACACAGCCAGCGATCAGGGTGCTGGGATCGTTGACGTCGGTGTAACACTCCGGGGTGCCGTCGCCATCGAGGTCGGCGGACGGGCCGAGGGCGTTGAACAGCGGGGTGCCGGCGAACTGGCCGTAGTCGTTGTCGGTACGGCTACGACGACCGCGGTTGTAGGTCAGTTCCCAGTCGATTTCCTTGAAGGAACCTTTCAGGCCCATGACGGCCTGGACCTGGGTGATGTCCTGCTCGAAGCGGCGGTTGGTCTCTACCATACGACGGCGGATGTCGGTGACCGGCTCAGGGGTGAGGCCGGCTGCGGTGGCGAACTGCTGCAGGTAGTAGTTGTCCTGGGAGACACCGCTGAAGGCCTGGGTGACACCGTCGGCATCGACGTAGGTGCCGGTGTAGGCCGGATCCTGGCCGGGACGGCCGTCATAGGGCAGCGGCGCCAGTTCCTGGGCAGACTTACGCAGGTTGACGCGAACTTCGGTGAAGGCGGTGACGTAGTCATTGACTTCGAACTCGCCATCCACGAAGAAGTTGGTGCGGTCATACGGGGTCTGGATGTAGTTGACCGGCGAGTAGTTGTAGGTGCGGCCGTCGTACGGTACCAGGCCGGCGCCTTCGTTCATGTAGACGCCCTGTGAGGCGAAGCCCAGGCGACCTTCCGGAATACGCGAGGAACCCAGCGGGTAGCAGCCGCCGTTCGGGGTGCCGTCGTACGGGCGCGCCGGGTTGGATTCACAACCTTCCGGGTAGATGTAGTAGGAGGTCTCGAAGAAGTCCCAGGGAGTGTCGTCCTGGAAGGCTTCTTCCTGGGTGACGAATTCGCCACCGAAGATCACGTGGCCGCGATCGAAGGTCTTGCCAGCTACCAGGCTAACGGTGTCCTGCTTGCCAGCCTTGGTGTCGAACCAGTCGGCGGTCTGCAGTTCAACTTCAACGCCGTCGAAGTTCTTGCGGGTGATGATGTTGACCACACCGGCTACGGCGTCAGCACCGTAGACCGCGGAGGCGCCGTCTTTCAGGATGTCGACGCGCTCGATCATTGCAGACGGGATGGTCTGGTAGTCGCCGCCGTCAACCAGGCGCTGGCCGTTGATCAGGGTCAGGGTGCGGTTCGGGCCCATACCGCGCAGGTCGATCTGCACGCTACCGTTACCGCCGTTGTTGGTGGTGGTGCCGATCGGCGAGCCCGACATGGAGGGCATGCTCTGGATCAGGTCACCGACATCGGTCAGACCGGTTACCTTGATTTCCTCACGGGTTACAACGCTGACCGGGCTGGCGCTTTCCAGGTCCGGGCGCGCGATGCGGGAACCGGTCACGATCACTTCTTCGACCTGTTCCGGCTCCTGGGCGAAAGCCATCTGTGGTGCAAAGGCCACAGCGCTCAGGCCCATAGCGGTAGAAACCGCCAGAGTGAGACGATTTTTTCTCAACATAGGTTTACCCCTGTTTCATATGTGAAGCATGCTTGGATGTGGAGGCCGCGGATAGCCTCTGTACACCAACTTTAAACGAATATTTCGGGACCTACCTCAAAGCCCCATCCACATTTGTGAAATATTCACAAAATCGGGCGGGAACTTGTCAAAATACCGAAATTGAGGCGCGGGGAATCAGGCTAAGTACCTGATATGAAATGATTAGTCGATGCGCCTGACGCCGACGCTGCGGCCCGAGGCGAGGTGCTCCATTACCCAGTAGCCGAGGAAATTCTTGCGGATGGCCACCGCGGTCTCGTCGCCCTTGTACTGGAAGCGGCCCTGCAGCCGCTGCTCCCAGATCTGGCCGTTGTCGAGGTAAAAGCGGGTGCTGCCGCTCCAGCCATTAAATGGAGCCTTGATGTTGGCGCTGATGCCGGTCTCGTTCTCCAGCTCGCGGACCTCGGCGGAGCGCTGCTGCGCCGGGGCCTCCCAGGCGGTGTAGCGGATCAGCCACTCGTTGAGCGCCTTGCGCTCGGCCTCGCTGAGCTTGTCCAGGCCTGCGGCGTCGAACTCGTCGGCGGTCATCAGCCCCTCCACGCCGGGGAACGGGTCGCCTCCGGCCAGGGCGGCCAGCGGCAGGCTCAGGATCAGGGCGGGGAGCAGTTTGCGCATGGGATGTCTCGCTGTGGTCAGAAGCGCTGGCTCAGGCGGGTATACCAGAAGCGCCCCTTCAATTCGTGGGTTCGGCCGTCGATGTTATCGTTAAAGGCCGAGGTGGCCAACGGCGCGGCCTCATCGAACAGGTTGTCCACCCCCAGCGACAGGCGCAGGCCGTCGAGCACGTCGAAGGTGTAGTTGAGCTGCACGTCGTGCACCATCCAGGCTTTGATATTGCGCCAGCGGTCGCTGTCCGGCACCCGCTCGCGCATGCTGTCGACGTAGTGCACCTGGTAGCTGCCGCGCCAGCGCTCGCGGTTCCAGCGCAGCCCGAGCTGGGCTTTCCACTCGGGGATGCCCCCCAGGCCCTCGGAGGCCTCGTCGCGGAAACTGCCCGCCAGGTCCTCGCGCGGCGCGCTGGCGTCCTGCTGCGCCAGGTATTCGGCGATCCAGCTGGTGCTGCCGTTGAGGGTGAACTGGCCGAAGCGGTTCTCGGCGAAACGCCAGTCGAGGCCGAAGTCGGCGCCGCTGACCCGGCGCTCGCCGATGTTCAGGTTGGAGGCGCGCACCAGTACCAGGTTGCCCATCGCGTCGCGCTCTACGCGGTCCTCGAAGCTGCCGAAACGGGCGTTCTGGTCGACGATGTACTGAGCGCTGG
The DNA here is from genome assembly GCF_004745945.1 of Mangrovimicrobium sediminis. GTDB lineage: Bacteria > Pseudomonadota > Gammaproteobacteria > Pseudomonadales > Halieaceae > Mangrovimicrobium > Mangrovimicrobium sediminis. The sequence goes on from NZ_SRLE01000008.1 coordinate 34,445, forward strand.
ACGACACCACGTCCTGCTGCTCGATGCGGAAGAAGTCGGCGGACAGCGCCAGCCCCTGCAGCCGGGCGGGCGTCAGTACCAGCCCCACGCTGTAGCTCTCTGAGGTCTCCGGCTGCAACTGCGGGTTGCCGCCCTCCAGGGTCAGGAACTGGTTGCGGCTGGGGTCGCCCAGCGCGGTGCAGCCGGGCAGTACGCCGACATTGGCGGGCTGGGTGCAGGGGTCGAGCAGGAAGGCCTGGTTTTCCGTCACGCCCTCGTAGAGCTCGTTGAGGCTGGGCGCACGAAAGCCCCCGGCGTAGTTGGCGCGCAGCAGCAGCGCCGGACCCGGGCTGTAGCGCAGGGCCACTTTCGGGTTGGTGGTGGTGCCGAAGTCGCTGTAGTCCGAGTAGCGCAGCGCCGCCTCCAGGTCGAGTTTGGCCAGCCCGTCGGCGCTCTTCCACAGCGGCACCACGCTCTCCAGGAAGAACTCGGCGACCGTGCGTTTGCCGCGGGTGGCGTCGAAGTTGGTCGCGCCGATAGTGCTGGTGCTGGCCAGCAGTGGCCCGGGCCGCTTGCGCGTGCTCTCCCTGCGGTGCTCGAAGCCGAAGGCGACGTCGGCGCGCCCGGCGGGCAGGCCGTCGACCGCGCGGGACATGCTGAAGCCCGCGCTGTACAGCTCCGAGTACCCGCTCACCTGCCCGGTGGCCATGATGTAGTCCGCCTGCGCCGGCTCCAGCGTCCCGGCGGGGCCGAGCAGGTTGACCGGTACACAGTCGTCCAGCGGCGGGCCCTGGCAACCCGCGGCCGGGCCGATGGCGCGGCGCAGGTGGTCGGCATTGACGATGGCGCTGCTCGCCTCGGTGGCCTCGCTGCGGCTCCAGTTGTAGCCGAAGTCCCAGCTCCAGTCCGCCCACAGGCCCTGCAGGGCGGCGGCCATGCGTGCCACCTCCGATTCATTGCGCTGTCGCCGTTCGGGGAATTCCACCAGGCGGCGGCGCACGTCCGCGAGATCCACCTCGAAGTCGTTGTAGATGTTGTCCGCTGCCACCAGCAGCGGGTCCTGCTCGAAGGCGGTGAACACCGGTGTCGGCGCCAGTACTGCCTCGGCGTCGGTCTCGGTATAGGACAGCTCGATCTCGCCGGTCAGCCACTGGGCGAAGTCGTAGCTGGCGCTGCCATAGAGGCTGGTGCGCTCGAAGGGGACTACCGCGGTGGTGAAGGCCTGGTAGTTGAACAGGTCCTCGTCCGTCGCCGGCCGGTAACCGTCCGCGGTGGCGATCACCGTGCGCCCGTCGGGCAGGCTGATGCGCGCATCCGGGGTGGCGCTGGAGCGCTGGTCGGCGCCGCCTTCAGCGCGGGTGTCGGCGTTGCGCGAGACATCCCGGTCGCGGCTGAAAATCGGGTCCTGCTGGTACAGCGAGGCGCTCAGGAACAGCGAACCCTCGGGCAGGCCGGTGCCGTATTGCAGGGTCTGGGTGGTGGTCTGCAGGTCGCCGCGCTCGGTCTCGCCGTAGTAGGTCTCGGCGAGAAAGCCGTGGAAATCGCGTTTCATGATCACGTTGACCACACCGGCGATGGCGTCGGAACCGTAGATCGCCGAGGCGCTGTCCTTGAGGATCTCGATGCGCTCCACCGCCGCCGGCGGGATGCTGTTGAGGTCCACCGCGTCGCCGGCGAGGCCGTCGCTGGCCACCCGGCGCCCGTTGATCAGCACCAGGGTGTTGTTGGCGGGCAGTCCGCGGAGGGTTACCGTCGCGGTGCCGTCGCCGCCGTTGGAGATGGCCGTACTGGTGGCGTTGCCGGAGACCGCGGGCACGAATTTCAGCAATTCCCCGAGGCTCTGGGCACCGCTGAGTTCGATCTCCGGTCCGGCGAGGACGTCGACCGGCGCACCGCCGGTGTAGGTGGCGCGGCGGATGCGCGAGCCGGTGACGCGGTTGCCGTAGACGTAGGTTTCCTCCAGCCCGGGCACATACACTGGGTAGCGATCGAGCAACTCCCGCGCGTCCGGGCAGGCATCGCCGCAGCCCGCGGCGTACACCGCGATGACCTTGTTGTCGATCAGCTCCCAGGCCAGGCCAGTGCCAGCCAGCAGCTGGTCCAGCGCGGCGGCAGGGGTGAAATGGCCGACCAGCTCCCGCGCCGGCAGGTCGCGGGTGACGCGGTCGGAAAAGACAATGGACAGGCCGCTTTGCTTGCTCAGCTGGATGAGCGCGGAAGAAAGGCGCGGCGCGTTGACGACGAAATGCACCGCCTCCGGCGTACTGGCGAGCGCAGTCTGGCTCAGGCCCAGCGCGAGGCAGGCTGCGAGCAGTGCCGAACGCGCAAAAGCGAGTGAGCCCGGAAAACATACCGGTACTGGCGCAGACGCGGTAGACATAGACAGCCCGGGGAGCGGCAGTGCCGCAACCCACAATCCAGGTGATTATCTCGACGCGAACCCCCGGCCGGGGTTAATGAAGGGGGACCCGCAGGCCCGTTATAGCCTACCGCTGTTTTTTGAGCAACTGTACCGTGCCCTGGTCGATCTCGCGTGCCTCGATGTCGAGGCTTACCTGCAGGGCGCGCAGGATGGACTGCGGCTGGTCGAGATCGAACACGCCGGACACGGTCAGCGCCGCCAGTTCCGGGTCGCCCAGCAGGTAGGCTGTCGCGTCGTAGCGTTTGAGTTCGGCCAGCAGTGCCGGCAGCGGCATGGCCTCGGCGACCAGGCGCCCTTCGCGCCAGGCCAGTTGCCGGGCGGTGTCGGTAATCGCAGCCACCTGCCAGCCCCGCGGGCCGGTGCGCAGTTGCTGGTCCTGGCGCAGGACCTCGGCACTCGCTGCGCGGCTGCCGGGGGCGTCGAGTTCAGTGACGCGAACCACGCCCTCGGTCACGGTGACCTCGGTCTTGCGGCCCTGGCGGTAGACGTTGAAAGCGGTGCCGAGGGCGGTGACCCGCGCGTCGCCGGAGTCCACGCTGAACGGGCGGGCGGGGTTCTTCTCGACCTGGAACCAGGCCTCGCCGCGGCGCAGGACGATCTGGCGCTGATCGTCGCTGTAGGTGACGCTGATCCGGGTGTTGGAGTTGAGCAGGGCGCGGGAGCCGTCGGGCAGTGCAACTTCCTGCCGTTCGCCGAGGGCGCTGGTGTAGATCTGTGCCTGCGGCTCGTGCTGGGCCAGGGGGCCCAGGAACAGAGCGAGCAATGCGCTGGCGGCGATGGCGGCGGCGCTGCCGAACAGCCAGCGACGGCTGCGCGAGGTATCGCTGCCGGTACCCGGGGGCGGCTCTACCGCCAGGGCGTCGCCGAGTTCCTCCCACAGGGCCAGCGCGTCGTCCATGGCCTGGGGGTGAGAGGGGGCTGCGGCCAACCACAGGGCAAAAGCCTGCCGGTCCGCTTCAGCGGCGGTATCTGCGCGCAGGCGGGCAATCCATGCCAGCGCCTGGTCGAGCGCATGCCCGTGTTCCTCACCAGTCGTGTTCACTGTCGTTCCCTACTGTGTTCCGGAGCCTCACTTGCGGGGTTTTGGCGACCGGTTTTTTTGTGTTGTACCGATATAACGTCTCAGGGGCACATTCCCTCAACGGAGAAAGTGTGAATTCTTGATGAATCTCTCATTTTCGAGCCGCCGGATCTTCCAGTGCCTCGAGCGCCTCGCGGCAGGCGCGCAGGGCCTGGAGGATGTATTTCTCCACGCTGGAGACAGACACCTGCAGCTGTTCGGCGATGGCGCTGTAGGGCAGGCCGTTCTGGCGGTGCAGCAGGAAGGCCTGCTTGGCCTTGAACGGCAGCGATTCCACCGCGGCATTGATTGCCGCCAGGCGCTGGCTGGCACCCAGAATCTGCTCGGGGGAGGGCTCGGCGGCGCCGGTATCGACGCCGTCGTCGGGGTGTTCGCGCATTTCGCCGGCGAGGAAGCGGAAGTGCAGCTTGCGCCGGCGCAGCTGGTCTATCGCCAGGTTGCCGGCGACCTGGTAGAGGTAGGCGCGGGCGTTATCCAGCCGGCCCGGGTCGTCCAGGCGGTGCAGGCGCAGGAAGGCCTCCTGGGCGATCTCGGCCGCATCCTCGGGGTTGTCCAGGCGCTGCGCAAGGAATTTTTCCAGCGCGCCCCGGTTCTGCACCACGAGCTCGGCGATGAACTGGTCTTTGTCGTTTGCCACTGGCTGATCATGCCACCGGGGCGACGGCCGCCGCCACCCCACAGATGGGCCCTAGAACAGGACCCGGGAGCGGATCGTACCCTCGACCGCGGCGAGCCGGGCCAGGGCGATGTCGCTGTACTCCGCGTCCACGTCGATGACCACGTAGCCCACCGCCTCGTTGGTCTGCAGGAACTGCGCGGAGACGTTGACCCCGGTTTCGGAGAACACGCTGTTGATGGCGCTCATCACGCCCGGGATGTTGTGGTGGATGTGCAGCAGGCGGTGGCAGCCGGCGTGCTCCGGCAGGGCGACCTCGGGGAAGTTGACGGACGAGGTGGTAGTGCCGTTGTCCGAGTACTTCGCCAGCTTCTCGGCCACTTCCATGCCGATGTTCTCCTGCGCCTCCACCGTGCTGCCGCCGATGTGCGGGGTGAGGAACACGTTGTCGAAGCGGCGCAGGGGCGAGACGAACTCGTCGTCGTTGGAGCGCGGTTCCACCGGGAATACGTCGATCGCGGCGCCGGCCAGGTGGCCGGACTCCAGTCGCGCCGCCAGGGCGTCGATGTCGACCACGGTGCCGCGGGAGGCGTTGATCAGGATGCCGCCCTCGCGCATCAGCTCCAGCTCCTGCGCGCCGATCATGTCCTGGGTTGCCGCGGTTTCCGGTACGTGCAGGGTAACCACGTCCGAGGAGGCCAGCAGCTGGCCGAGGCTGTGTACCTGGCGGGCGTTGCCCAGGGGCAGCTTGTTGACCACGTCGTAGAACTGCACCTGCATACCAAGGCTCTCGGCGATGATGCCCAGCTGCACGCCGATATTGCCGTAGCCGATGATGCCCAGCTTCTTGCCGCGGATTTCGAAGGCGCCGGTGGCGGACTTCTGCCATTCGCCCCGGTGGGCGGCGGCATTTTTCTCGGCCACGCCGCGCAGCAGCAGGATGGCCTCGGCGATCACCAGCTCGGCCACGCTGCGGGTATTGGAGAACGGCGCGTTGAACACCGCGATACCGCGTTTGGTCGCCGCTTCAAGGTTTACCTGGTTGGTGCCGATACAAAAACAGCCCACCGCGACCAGTTTCCTGGCCGCGGCGAAGACCTCTTCGGTGAGTTGGGTGCGCGAGCGGATGCCGACGAAGTGCGCGCCGGCGATGGCCGCCTTGAGCTCCTCGGTGGGCAGCGCCTTGGCGTGCACCTCGATGTTCTCGTAGCCGGCCCGCTGCAGGGCCTCGACCGCGGACGGGTGGATGCCCTCGAGCAGCAGGAACTTGATCTTTTCCTTGGGCAGGGACTGTCTGGCCATGTGCGAATGATCTCGTAGATAGCGCCCCCGGCGCGTGGTCGGGGTCGAAAAAAGGCGCGTATGTTACCACAGGCGGGCAGGCCCCAAGGGCACTGGAAAGTGGCACATTTCCACCCGCGGGGAGCGGGTGTGGGGCGCGACCTGGCCGCTCGCGGTCTATATTGGAATCCAGGACAGGAGAAAAATAACATGTCCGCAAAAACGCTCCTCCGCTACTGGTTGTGGCTGTGTTTACTGCCCGGCCTGCTGCTCGCCGGCCTGGCCTCCGCCGCGACCGTCAGCCTTACCTTGTCCAGCTACCCGGCCCAGCCGGTGACCGGGCAGGTGCTCACCTACCGGGCCACCTGGGTGGCCGGTACCGGCCCGCCCTGCTTCGGCGACCTGATCGTCAGCCTGCCCGCCAGCGGCGCCACCTTTCTCGACAGCAACCCGGGTGGCAGCTTCGAGAGCGCCAACAACCGCGTGCGCTGGTCGAATATCCGCTTCCACAACAACACCGGCGACCGCTGGGTGCGCGTGCTGGTCACCGCCGCGGGGGGTTCCCTGCCCGCCGCCAGTGCCCGTGTCACCGGCGGCTGCTCGACCTCGACCGGCCCGCAGGCGGGGCCTGTGGTCAATCCGGGTGCGCAGCCACATCTGACCCTCGACAAGACAGCCTCGCGCACTACCGCGGGTGCCGGTGAACAGATCAGCTACACCCTGACCTACGCCAACAACGGCAGTGGCGACGCCACCGGTGTCGTGCTCACCGATACCCTGCCCGCCGACGTGCTGTTCTACTCCGCGAGCGGCGGCGGTGCGCACGCCGCGGGTACAGTCACCTGGAACATCGGCACGATTCCCGCGGGCGCCAGCGGGGCCGTTTCCGCCACGGTCACGGTAGCCAGCCCCATCGCCAACGGTACCGTGCTGGCCAATACCGCTGAACTGGCCAGCAACGAACTCGCCGCGGTCAATGCCGGGCCGGTGAACGTGACCGCCACCAGTGCGCCGGTGCTCAGCGTGTTGAAACAGGCGCCGGGACCGCAGGTGGCGGCCGGGCAGGTGTTCACCTACCTGATCGATTACGCCAACAGCGGCACGGATACCGCGACCGGTGTGGTGGTCACCGACACCTTGCCCAGCGGCCTGGCTTTCGTCTCCGCCACCGGTGGTGGCAGCCACAGCAATGGGGTGGTGACCTGGAACCTGCCCGACCTCGGCGCCGGGGCGGCACACCAGTTGTCGCTGACGGCGAAGGTCGCCTCGCCGATCAGTGACGGCAGCGTTCTCGGCAATGCGATCAGCATCACCAGTGCTCAGACGGGCATCGTGGCAGGGCCCACCGTCGATGTGACCGCCAGCAGTGCGCCGGTGCTGGAACTGCAAAAAACCGTGTCCAGGGCCACCGCCAACGCCGGCGAACGCCTGGTTTACACGCTCACCTACAGCAACACGGGCTCGGATACCGCCACCGGCGTGCAGTTGCAGGACGTGCTGCCACCGGACACGTTGTATGTGTCCGACACCGGAGGCGGCGCGGTGAGTGGCCAGCAGGTGACCTGGAACCTCGGCAAGTTGCGGGCCGGGGAGGGCGGCAGCATCCAGCTGCAGGCGGACATCGTCACACCCATCGCCGACGGCACCGTGCTGCACAACACCGCTTCGCTGCTCAGCGCGCAGGTCAGCCAGCCGACCACGGCGTTTGCCGATACCCGGGTGTCCAGCGCGCCGGTGTTGAGTGTGGAAAAGCAGGTGTCACGCAACCGCGTGCAGGACGGTGACAGTTTCGTCTACACGATTACCTACGCGAACACCGGTACTGACGCGGCCACCAACGTGGTCCTTGAAGATGCCCTGCCGGCGGACACCGTGTTCGTCAGCGCCACCGGCGGCGGTGTCTACGCGGCACCGACCAACAGCGTCAGCTGGAGCCTGGGTACGCTCGCCGCCGGCGCCCGGGATTCGGTGACGGTCACGCTGCGCACCGCGGTGCCGCTGGCGGACGGCACGGTACTGGTCAACAGCGCCAGCATCGACGCGGACCAGACCTCGCCAGTCAGCGCCGCCAGCGAGCCGTCGCGGGTCACGGTGAGCAGCGCGCCGCTGCTGCTGGTGGACCTCACGCCCTCGCAGACCCGCACGACCCCGGGCAGCACGCTCGTCTATACCCTGGATTTCGCCAATTTCGGCACCGATGCGGGCAGTGGCACGCAATTGGAGTTTCTTGCGGCGCCCGGCACACGTATTACCGGTGCCGGAGCCGGCGGCGTGGTGAGCGGTGATGTCGTGAACTGGTCCTTCGGCAACTTCCCCGCCGGCGCCCTGGGGTCCGTGACGGTCACCGTGGAAGTGGACAGCCCGCTGGCCAACGGCACGCGGCTCTCCCCGCTGGCGGGCATCGCCGCGACCGGCGGCCACCTGGACCTGGCGAGCACCACCACCGTGGTCGACAGCGCCCCGCTCTTGAGTCTGTCCAAGCGCGCGTCGCGCACCCAGGTGCAGCCCGGCGATTCGCTGGTGTACACCCTGGCATTCGACAACAGCGGCACCGATGCGGCGGGGGATGTCGTCCTGCGCGACTTCCTGCCCGCCGGGGTCAGCTTCGTTTCCGCCAGCGCCGGCGGCACTGAAAGCGGCGGTGTAGTGACCTGGAACCTCGGCGACCTGGCGGCACCGGCTGCCGGTTCGGTAACGCTCACCGTGCGCGTCAACAGCCCGCTGCCGGACGGCACGCTGCTGGAGAACCTGGCCAGTATCGAGAGCACGGCGACCTCCCCGGTCTCCGCCTCCCACCGCATCAGCGTCTCGAGCCAGCCCGACCTCAGCATTCGCAAGTCGGTGTCCAGCAGTACCGTGGTCCCCGGCAACACACTGGTCTACACCCTCGAATACGCCAACAACGGCACCGACCAGGCGACCGGCGTGGTTCTCGAGGACCACCTGCCGGACAACGTGACCTTCGTCCGCGCCAGCGGCGGCGGTTCCGAGTCCTCGCCCGGTATCGTCCAGTGGTCCATCGGCACCCTCGCCGCGGGCGCAAGGAGTTCCGTGACCGTGGAGGTGACGGTCGATTCGCCCCTGGCCAACGGCACCGTGCTGCACAACGTCGCGACCATCGACGGCGACCAGGGCGGCCCGCGCTCCAGTCCGGTGGTGGACGTGCGCGTGTCCAGCGCGCCGCTGCTGCAGCTGGCGAAAACCGGTCCGGCGGTGGTGAGTGCCGGCAGCCAGGCCACTTACACCCTCAGCTACAGCAATACCGGGCACGACACCGCGACCGGGCTGGTGCTGCGCGACACCCTGCCCGCCAATACCACGCTGGTGTCCTCGAGCCCGTCGGGCAAGCCCAAGGGAGGGTCCGTAACCTGGAACCTGCCGGACCTGCCGGCGGGGGGCAGCGGCGCGATTTTGCTGACCCTTGCTGTCGACTCGCCGCTGCCCAGCGGCACCCGGCTGGTCAACCAGGCCAGCCTGTCCAGCGCGGAACTGCTCCCGGTGACCGCCACCGCGCGCACGGACGTGTCCAGCGCGCCGATCCTCCGGCTGGACAAGCGCGCTACCCGCGATTTCGTCGCCGCTGGTGAGCAGCTCACCTATACCCTGGACTACAGCAACCAGGGCAACAGCAATGCCGCCGGCGTGGTCCTGGTCGACCACCTGCCCCCGGAGGTCAGCTTCGTCTCGGCCACCGGCGGCGGCAGCCCCAGCGGCGCCGATGTCACCTGGAACATCGGCAGCCTGCCCGCGGGCAGCAGCGGCAGCGTCTCGGTGACGGTGCAGGTGGACAGCCCGATCAGCAGCGGTATCGTGATTCCCAACGCGGCCTCGATCAGCGCCACCGGCGTGCCGCCGCTGGCCGCGCCGCTGGTGCCGGTGCTGGTGCTCTCGGCGCCGCAGTTCACCCTCGACAAGCAGGCTTCCGCGTCGGTTGTCGACGCCGGCGGCACGGTCAGTTTCGAGATCGACTATTTCAATGGCGGTACCGACACCGCCACCGGTGTCGTGCTCACCGACCAGGTGCCCGCCAATACCAGCTTTGTCTCGGCCTCGGCCGGGGGCAGCGAAGCCGGCGGGGTGGTCAGCTGGAACCTGGGGTCGGTACCGGCGCTCAGCGGCGGCAAGGTGACGGTAACCCTGCAGATCGATGAACCGCTGGCCAACGGTACCGTGATCAGCAACCAGGCGGAGCTGACCAGCAACGAGACCGCCGCCCTGACCGGCGGTACCGGGTTTGTCGTCTCCAGTGCGCCGCAGCTGGCCCTGGCCAAGCAAAGTCAGCCCGGGGCGGTGGTCCAGGCGGGACAGGACGTCACCTACACCCTGCGCCTGGAAAATAACGGCAGCGACAGCGCCGACCACATCGCGGTGGTGGACGACCTGCCCGCGGGCGCCAGCGCGGTGAGCATCGGCCAGGGCGGCAGTTTCGACGCCGCGACTTCGCGGGTGAGCTGGAACATTCCCGCACTTGCCGCCGGTGCCTCGCTGGTATTCGACTACACGCTGCGCGTGCCCACCGGGCTCGCCAACGGCTCGAGCTGGACCAACCGCGCCGCGGCCAGTGCGCGCAACGCGGCGCCGGCCAGCGCGTCGCGCACGCTGACCATCGCCAGCCAGGCGCGGCTGGAACTGCGCAAGAGCGGCGGCAACAGCGTCAACGCCGGGGAGAACCTGACCTACACCCTGGAATACGCGAACACCGGGAACGCGGTGGCCAGCAATGCAATCCTGCGCGACACGCTGCCCGCGGGCCTGCTGTTCGTCGCCGCCAGCGATGCCGGCGCGCACAATGCGGGCGTGGTGACCTGGGCCCTGGGCGACCTCGCCCCGGGCGCTTCGGGCAGCGTAGAACTCACCCTGCAGGCGCCGCTGGGCGCGCTGGACGGCACGCTCTACGCCAATACCGCCGAGCTGGCCGCCGCCAACGCACAGGCGGTGGTGGCGCATGCCCAGAGCAGCGTGCGCAGCCATGTCGAACTGGATGTCGCGATCAGTGCCGGCCCGTCACCGGTCGCGCCGGGCGACGCCGTGGTGTACACGATCACCTACCACAATGCGGGCAACGAGGATGCCTCCAATGCGACCCTGCGCGCCTCGTTGCCGGCGAACGCCGTGTTTGCCAGTGCCAACAATAGCGGTGCCCCGTCAGGGGGTGATGTGCTTTGGAACCTGGGCACTCTCGCCGCGGGGGACAGCGGTAGCGTGAGCTTCACCGTGGATGCGAACACGCCGCTCCCCGATGGCACCGCACTGCCGAGCACGGCAACCCTGGCCGCGGACCTCGGCCTGCCGGACAGCGCGTCCACCGCGGTCGCGGTGGCCAGCTCGCCGCTGGTGGTCGTGGTCAAGGCAGCCGACCTCGCCGAGGCAGAGGTCGGCGACATCATTACCTTCGGCATCGGCCTGGCCAACTTCGGCAACGCGGTGGCCGGGGGCGTCAGCGTTATCGACGCCCTGCCGCCGGAGCTGGCGCTGTTGTCGGTGGATGCCGGCGGGATCGTCGACCAGGACGCCAACACGGTCACCTGGGACCTGGGCGACCTGGCGCCGGACGGTTCGATCGTCATTCTCAGCGTGCGTGCACAGGTGATTGCGCCCACCGATGCCATCGTCAACACGGCGACCATCGATTACGCGCAACTGGTGTCGCCGTTCTCGTTCAGCACCGGCGTCGCCGCGGCGGGTGCGACCGCGGTCCCGGTGCCCGCGCTGCCGCTGGCCTGGTTGTGGCTGTCACTGATTTTCGTACTGGGTGCGGCGGCGAGGGTATACTACCGCGGCTCGTGAGCGGCCCGGCCGGGCCGCTCGCTCCCGCGAGCCAACGCGATACCGAACAGCGATACCGTACAACCCAGGAGTCTCCCTTGGCCGACAACCCCTGTCCCCCGCTCGCCCAGCTCGAAGCCATCGTCGGCGCCGGGCGGGTATTCACCGATGCCGATTCCCTCGAGCACTACGGCCGCGACTGGACCCGCTTCTACCCCCCGGCCCCCTGCGCCGTGGTGCTTCCCGGCAGCATCGAGGAAGTGCAGGCCATCGTGCACCTGGCGGCCGCGGAGAACCTGGCCATCGTGCCCTCCGGCGGGCGCACTGGCCTCAGCGCCGGCGGCGTCGCCACCCGCGGCGAACTGGTGCTGGCCCTGGACCGCATGAACCGCATCGAGGATTTCAACCCGGTGGACCGCACCGTGCGCTGCGGCGCCGGCGTGGTCACCGAGCAGCTGCAGCAGTTCGCGGCGGACCAGGGCCTGTTCTACCCGGTGGATTTCGCGTCCTCCGGCTCCAGCCAGATCGGCGGCAACATCTCCACCAACGCCGGCGGCATCAAGGTCATCCGCCACGGCATGACCCGCGACTGGGTGGCCGGTCTCAAGCTGGTCACCGGCACCGGCGAGTTGCTGGACCTCAACCGCGGCCTGGTCAAGAACAACACCGGCTACGACCTGCGCCACCTCGTAATTGGCGCCGAGGGCACCCTCGGCGTGGTGGTCGAGGCCACCATGCAACTGGACCAGGCGCCGAAAGACCTCGCGGTCATGGTGCTCGGCGTGCCCGACATGCCGGCCCTCATGCGCGTGCTCGGCGCCTTCCGCGAACAGCTCACCCTCAGCGCCTTCGAGTTCTTCTCCGAGCCGGCGCTGGCCAAGGTGGTCGCCCACCAGGGCCTGCCGCGCCCCTTCGAGACCGAGGCGCCCTACTACGCCCTGCTCGAATTCGAGCAGTCCGGCGAGGTGGACATGGACGCGGCGATGGCGGTGTTCGAGGACTGCGTCGGCGAGGGCTGGGTGCTCGACGGCACGATCAGCCAGAGCCTCACCCAGGCGGAAAACCTATGGCGCCTGCGCGAGGACATCTCGGAGACCATCACGCCCTGGACGCCCTACAAGAACGACATCTCGACGGTCATCTCCAAGGTGCCGGACTTCCTCGACGAGGTCGAGGCGGTGGTCAACGCCGCTTACCCGGACTTCGAGATCATCTGGTTCGGGCACATCGGCGATGGCAATGTGCACCTCAACATCCTCAAGCCCGAGGGGCTGGATATCGACCTCTTCCGCGAGCAGTGCGGCGAGGTCTCGAAGCTCGTGTTCGATATCGTCCAGCGTTATGGGGGCAGTGTTTCTGCCGAGCATGGGGTGGGGCTGCTGAAGAAGGACTACCTGCAGTATTCGCGCTCGCCGGCGGAAATCGAGATCATGCGGCAGATCAAGCGGGCCTTCGATCCGCAGGGGATCATGAATCCCGGGAAGATTTTCGATCTTTGACTTCGTGACTTTGTGACTTCGTGACTTTGTGACTTCGCGAGCTGTTGGATTGGGTATTACCCGTCGCCCCGCACCTGCCCGTACCCCGGCAAAACGGCCACAAGCTCCGCCGCGTTTGTGGGCTGCTGCGCAACTCGACCAAAAATCGCTGCGCGATTTTTTGGGACTCGGACAGTGCTCGCAGAAAGCCCCCACAAACGCGGCTCCGCAAAAAGCGGTGGCCTGATTGTTTTGCCGGGGTACGGGCAGGCGCGGGGCTTTTTTCGGATATTCTGCAGGTGTCAAATGACGCGAGAAACCGATTGTCGCCACAGTTTCATTCGAAAAATCGAAGTGTTCACTGAGGTGGGAAATCGACTGGACTGGCAGCGAAGTGCCAACAGGGCAGCTTTGAAATCCGGTCCAACCGTCACCGGAGCGAGCACGTCCGTCATCACCCGCCCTTCGAAACAATCAGGCCGCGCTTTTAGCGCAGCTGCGTTTTCAGGCGCTTTCAGCGAGCACTGTTCGAGTCCCAAAAAATCGCGCAGCGATTTTTGGTCGAGTTGCGCAGCAGCCTGAAAACGCAGCGGAGCGTGCGGCCGTTTCGAAGGGCGGGTGATGACGGGCGGGCGGTAGTCTGCGCCCGCTACATCGGCATTTCATGTAGACCTGTAAGCCACATTCGCATAGCGATCTTCAGTCGGATTGTGCAGCAGCCTGGAAACGCAGCGGAGGGGGCGGGCGTGAGTCTGGGCCCGGTCACAATAGCCGCAACGGCTCCTCCTGCAACGCCGCCAACTGCTCCCGCAACTCGAGGATGTGCTCCGCCCAGTAGCGCTCCGTATTGAACCAGGTAAACGTGCGCGGGAAGGCCGGGTCGTCCCAGCGCCGCGCCAGCCAGGCCGCGTAGTTCACCAGCCGCAGGGTGCGTAGCGGCTCGATCCAGCGCAACTGCCGCGGGTCGAAATCGGCGAATTCGTTGTAGCCCTCGATCAGCTCGGACAGCTGCAACTCGCGCTCGTGATTGGCACCGGACAGGAACATCCACAGGTCCTGGATCGCTGGCGCCGAAACGCAGTCATCGAGGTCGACGAAGTGGGCCACGTCATCGCGCCACAGGATGTTGCCGACGTGGCAGTCGCCGTGCACGCGGATCTCGTCCGCAGGTTCCGCGCGATAGTTCGCCGATACCGCTTTGACCAGGTCGGCGGTGAGGGATTCGTAAGCGGGGCGCAGTTCGCGCGGGATGAAGTCCTGCAGCAGGAACTCGCGGTTCTCCACCAGCATGCGCTGCACGCAGATGCGCGGCCGGTGGGCGAACTCACTCGCAGCGCCCACCGCGTGGATGCGGCCCAGGGTGCGGCCCAGCACCAGCAGGTTGTCCGGGTTGTCGAGCTCCGGCGGGTAGCCGCCGCGGCGCGGGAACAGGGCGAACAGGAAGCCGGCGTGCTCGTGCAGGGTGTTGCCGTCGTCATCGGCCAGGGGCGCGACCACCGAGATGTCGGCGTCGGCCAGCTCCAGGGTGAAGGCGTGTTCTTCCTCGACCTGCTCGCGGCGCCAGCGGCCCGGGCGGTAGAACTTGGCGACCAGGGGTTGGTCGTCCTCGATGCCCACCTGGTAGACGCGGTTTTCGTAGCTGTTGAGGGCCAGCAGGCGGGCGTCGCACAGGCGGCCGGTGGATTCCACCGCGGCCATGACCATCTCGGGGGTTAGGGCGTCGTAGGGATGACCGCTCAATTGTCTTACCTCGGTTCAACCGCCCGGCGCCGGTGTGCGCGCCAGGCACCAGATTTCCACGTGCGCCGCGCCGGCCGCGCGCAGGGTACGGGCAGCTTCCGCGGCGGTTGCGCCGGTGGTGAGCACGTCGTCCACCACGGCAATGCGGAGGTTGTCACAGGGCCTGCGCGCAGTAAAGGCGCCGCGCAGGTTGCGTGAGCGGGCGCGGGCGTCCATCGCCGCCTGTGCCGGGGTCGCGCGGTTGCGCGCCAGGCGGCGGGAGTCCAGCCGGGCGCCGGGCAGCGCGTGGGCGAGTTGCGCGGCGAGCAGCTCGGCCTGGTTGTAGCCGCGCGCCAGGCGCCGGCGCCAGTGCATGGGCACCGGTACCAGCAGGTCGATGCCCGGGTCCGGGGTGGCGCGCGCCAGCCACAGGTCGGCGAGCAGGGCGGTGAGGTCCTCCTCGCCGGCAAACTTCCAGCGCTGGATCAGGTACCCCAGGTACTCGCCGTACAGCCAGGGGGCGACCACGCGGTCGAAGGCCGGGGGATCGCGCTGGCAATCCGGACACAGGCCGGACGCGGGCAGGGGCAGGGCGCAGCGCCAGCAGGCGAGCGTATTGGGCGGCAGCTCGTCGCGGCAGCCCACGCACAGCGGCAGCCGGTTGTGGGCCGGCAACTGGCACAGCCGGCAGGTGGCCGGGAACAGTGCATCGAACACGGCCCCGAGAACGCTGTTAACCACAAGGGTCGATTCTGGTTGACAGGTTTTCGCCCCCGGCTATCATGCAGAAGATCCCTTTCGAAAAGCCAACAGGTGAGTCATGACCGACATCGCAGCCCACGCCGTGCGCGCCAGCCAGGACGCCCCCGAGATTCGCCACGACTGGAGCCGCGATGAGGTGCAGGCGCTGTTCGCACTGCCCTTTAACGACCTGCTGTTCCGCGCCCACAGCGTGCACCGCCGCTATTTTGACCCGAACGAGGTCCAGGTCAGCACCCTGCTTTCCATCAAAACCGGCGCCTGTCCCGAGGACTGCGCCTACTGCCCGCAGAGCGCGCGCTACGACACCGGCCTGGAAGCCGAAAAGTTGATGCAGGTGCAGACGGTGCTGGAGCAGGCGCGCGCCGCCAAGGCCGCCGGCGCCACGCGCTTCTGCATGGGCGCCGCCTGGCGCTCGCCCAAGCCGCGCGAGATGCCCCACGTGGTGGCCATGGTGCAGGAAGTGCGCGCCCTGGGCATGGAGACCTGCATGACCCTGGGCATGCTCGACCGCGAGCAGGCGCAGGCCCTGGCCGAGGCGGGCCTCGATTACTACAACCACAACCTGGACACCTCGCCGGAGTTCTACGGCGATATCATCACCACCCGCACCTACCAGGATCGCCTGGACACCCTCGCCAACGTGCGCGAGGCGGGCATGAAGGTCTGCTGCGGCGGCATCGTCGGCATGGGCGAATCCGCCAGCGACCGCGCCGGCCTGTTGCAGCAGCTGGCCACCTTGCCGGAACACCCGGAGAGCGTGCCTATCAATATGCTGGTGCGCGTGCCGGGCACACCGCTGGAGGACGAGCCGGAGCTGGACCCCTTCGAGTTCATCCGCACCATCGCCGTGGCGCGCATCCTCATGCCCGCCTCCCACGTGCGCCTGTCCGCCGGCCGCGAGGAGATGAACGAGCAGATGCACGCGCTGGCTTACTTCGCCGGCGCCAACTCCATCTTCTACGGCGAGAAACTGCTGACCACCGCCAACCCCGAGGCCAACCGCGACATGGCCCTGTTCGCGCGCCTGGGCATCCAGCCCGAGAAGCGCGAGCTGGCCGCCGAGCCGGAAACCCCCAGCCCGCACTTCTACGACGCTGCGGCGGGCCGCGTGCCGGCGGACTGCCCGAGGTCGGCGGGCAACGCCTGACCGCGCACCGTGTCCGCTTTCTCGGCGCGTATCCGCGCGTCCCTCGACCGGCGCCGCGACGCGGGTCTGCTGCGCCGCCACCTGACCCTGGACTCTGCCCAGGGTCCGCTGGTGCGGCTGGACGGGCGCGAGTTCCTCAACTTCTGCAGCAACGACTACCTGGGCCTTGCGGCGCACCCGGCGGTGACCGAGGCCCTGTGCGCCGCCGCCCGCGAGTACGGCGTCGGCAGCGGTGCCTCGCACCTGGTCTGCGGCCACAGCCGGCCGCACCAGGAACTCGCTGAGGCGCTCGCGGCGCTCACCGGGCGGTCCAGTGTTCTTTTATTTTCTTCCGGTTACGCCGCCAACTGCGGTGTGCTTACCGCGCTGCTGCAGGCGGGCGACCAGGTGTTCGAGGATCGCCTCAACCACGCTTCCCTGCTCGACGGCGGCCTGTTCAGCGGCGCGCGGTTCCAGCGCTTTGCGCACAACGACTGCGCCGACCTGGCGCGGCGCATGGCCGGCGCCGAGGGCGCGAAGCTGGTGGTGGTCGACGGTGTGTTCAGCATGGACGGCGACAGCGCGCCGCTCGCCCAACTGGCCGGGCTGTGCCGCGCCGAGGACGCCTGGCTGATGGTCGACGACGCCCACGGTATCGGCGTGCTCGGTGAGAACGGTGCCGGCAGCCTCGCCGACGCCGGCCTGGACACGGCCCAAGTGCCTGTATTGATGGCCACCCTGGGCAAGGCCCTGGGCTGCGCCGGCGCGTTCGTCGCCGGCGAGGCTGACCTGATCGACTACCTGACCCAGGAGGCACGCCAGTACATCTACACCACCGCCATGCCCCCGGCGGTGGCCGCGGCGGCGCTGGCCGCGGTACGCCTGCTACGCGAGGAGGCCTGGCGGCGCCAGCATCTGGCGGACCTGATCGCCTATTTTCGCGCCGGCGCGGCGCAACTGGACCTGCCCGTGATGCCTTCCACCAGCGCCATCCAACCGCTACTGGTGGGCGAGGCCGATGCCGCGATGGCGCTCAGCCAGCGCCTGCGCGAGCGCGGCCTGTTGATCGGCGCGATCCGCCCGCCCACCGTCCCGCGCGGGACTTGCCGCCTGCGCATCACGCTCACCGCCGCCCACGACAGGGCGCAGGTCGACCGCCTGCTCGAGACCGTGGCGGCACAGTGGAGTGCCGCGGCGTGAGCGCGGGCTGCCTGCCGGTCGGTCGCGTCGGCGATGATCACCTGCCCATCGGTGCCGTGAGCGCCGAGTACCTGCCGGCGACCGGCGAGGCCTGCCTGGATCTCGTGCTGTTGCACGGTTGGGGGGCCAACCGCGAGATCTGGCGGCCGCTGCTCGGCCGCCTGCGGCCCTGGGCCAACCTCACCCTGCTCGACATCCCGGGCCTGGCGCCCGGGCTGGATATCGATGCCGATGCCCTCGACGGGCTGCTGGACGCCGTGCTTGCCGCCTGCCCGCCGCGTGCGGTGTACCTCGGCTGGTCGCTGGGCGGGCAGCTCGCGATCGAACTGGCGCACCGCCATCCGCAGCGGGTTGCGGCGCTGGTGACCCTGGCCAGCAACCCGCGCTTCGTCGCCGGTGACGGTTGGCCGGGGATGGCACCCACGACCTTCACGGCCTTTTGCGACTCGGCGCAGGCGGACCCGGTCGCCACCCTGCGGCGTTTCGATTCCCTGCAGTCCGAGGGTGCCCCGGCGCCGCGGCCCCTGCTGCGCGACCTGCGCCGGTTGCGCGGCGATACCGCTGGCGCGCCGCTGGCGGCCCTGGCCTGGTTGCAGCAGCTGGACCATCGGGCGGCGCTGGCCGGGCTGCCGCAGCCGCGCCTGCACCTGCTGGCGGAACAGGACGCGCTGGTGCCGGCGGCAATAGCGCAGCCCCTGCGGGAGCTGGCCGGACCGGACGCCGTGGTGGAGGTGATCCCCGGTGCCTGCCATTTGCTGCCGCTGACCGAGGCGGACCAGGTCGCCGCCCACCTGCGCGATGCCTGCGAGCGCTGGGGGCTGCTGCAGCTGCAGCCCAGCCAGCCGCCGGCGCTCGACAAGCGCGACGTCGCCGCCAGCTTCAGTCGCGCGGCTGCAACCTACGATTCCGTCGCCCGCCTGCAGCGCGAGGTAGGTGAGCGCTTACTCGAGATACTCGGCAGCGAGCCCGGTGCCGGCCGCTGTGTCCTCGACCTGGGCAGCGGCACCGGTCATTTCTGCGAGGCATTGCAGCGCGCCCGGCCCGGGTCGCAATACCTCGGCCTGGACCTCGCCGAGGGCATGGTGCGCTATGCCCGCGGCCATCACGACGGCGAAGCCCGCTGGCTGGTGGCGGACGCCGAGAGCCTGCCGCTGGCCAGCGCCAGCTGCGACCTGGTGTTCAGCAGCCTGGCCATCCAGTGGTGCCCGCGGCCTGCGCTGTTGTTCGCGGAGATCGCGCGCGTGCTGCGCCCGGGCGGCCGCTGCGTGTTCGCCACCCTGGGGCCGGGCACGCTGGCGGAGTTGCGCGCGGCCTGGGCGGCTGCGGACCACTACCAGCACGTCAACGATTTCCTGCCCGCCTCGGCACTGGCCGCGGCGGCGCAGGGTGTGCCCGGCCTGCAGCTGCGCCTGGAGCGGCACGACATGCGCCTGGCCTACACCGAGGTGCGCGACCTGCTGCTGGAGCTGAAAACCCTCGGTGCCCACAACGTCAACCGCCAGCGCCCGGCGGGCCTCACGCCGCCCGGTGCATTGCGCAGCATGTTGGCCGCCTACGAGGCGCAGCGGAAGAACGGCCTGTTGCCGGCGAGTTATGAAGTCTATTTCGGCGTGATGGACAAGACGTGAGCAGGAGCAAGACCTTCTTCGTGACCGGCACCGATACCGAGGTGGGCAAGACGGCGGTCAGCTGCGCGCTGCTGGAGGCGGCCGCGGCGCGCGGCCTGTCCACCGCGGCGGTCAAGCCGGTCGCAGCGGGCTGCGACGCGCAGGGGCAGAACGAGGACGCCCTGGCGCTCATCGCCCATATGAGCACAGAGCTGGATTACGCCCAGGTCAACCCGGTGGCCCTGGCGCCGCCGATTGCCCCGCACATCGCCGCTGCCCGCGCCGGCCGGCTGATCCAGGTGTCGCGCTTGGCGGGCATCTGCCGCGGCGTCACCAACGGCGGGGCGGACTTCGTGCTGGTCGAGGGCGCCGGTGGCTGGCGGGTGCCGGTGTCCCCGCGTGAGACCCTCGCGGACCTTGCAGTGGAATTGCGCGCGGGGGTGATCCTGGTGGTGGCCATGCGCCTGGGTTGCATCAACCATGCGTTGCTCACCGCCGAGGCGATCATGCGCGACGGCCTGCCCCTGGCCGGCTGGGTCGCCAACCAGCCCGGGGCGCGCATGGAGTGCCACGAGGAGAATGTCAGCACCCTGCAGCGCCTGCTGCCGGCACCCTGCCTGGGGGAGATCCCGCACCTGGCGCCCTGGGATGCCCGGGCGGCGGCCCAGTCCCTGGACCTGGAGCCGTTGGTCGGCGCCTGATTCGACGCGCGCCTCGCCGAGGGTGGGCCGGTTGAATCGATCCGGCCCAAATCGCCCTAGCCCGCCAGCCCGGTCTGCAGGTCGTCTCGGGCGGTCCGGGTCCACAGTCCTCCAAACCCGCCTCCGGCGCCCTCCACATTAGTACGCCCGGTTCATTTGCCGACCCCGTCCCGGTAAAGGTCCGACCCAACCGGGCCGATAAACGGCCATTGACATTCAGCGCAAATTCCGCAGAATGTAAGCACTGAACACATTATCCCCGCTCCCGGGGAGGCCCGTCGGCCGGTCCCGGCCGCGGAACATCGAATGAGGTAACGACCATGCCCGAGTACAAGGCACCCCTGCGCGATATGCGCTTTGTCGTCCACGAAGTACTGGAAGCGGAGTCGGCGTTCCAGTCCCTGCCCGGCTACGAAGAGGCCACCGCCGACCTCGTCGACGCGATCCTCGAGGAGGGCGCCAAGTTCTGTGAGGGCGTCCTCGCACCCATCAACCGCAGCGGCGACGAAGAGGGCTGCACCTGGAGCGAGGATGGCGTGACCACGCCGGCCGGCTTCAAGGAAGCCTACCAGCAGTACATTGAAAACGGCTGGGCGGCGCTGGCCGCGGACGTCGAACACGGCGGCCAGGGCATGCCCAACCTGCTGGGCACCGCCTTCAACGAAATGGCCGGCACCGCCAACTGGTCCTGGATGATGTACCCGGGCCTGTCCCACGGCGCGGTGAAGACCATCGAGGCCCACGGCACGCCGGAGCAGAAGGAGAAGTTCCTGACCCACCTGGTCACGGGCGACTGGACCGGCACCATGTGCCTGACCGAGTCCCACTGCGGCTCCGACCTCGGCCTGCTGCGCACCAAGGCCGAGCCCCAGGCCGATGGCAGCTACGCCATCACCGGCCAGAAGATTTTTATCAGCGCCGGCGAGCACGACATGACAGAGAACATCGTGCATATCGTGCTGGCGCGCCTGCCCGACGCCCCCGAGGGCACCAAGGGTATCTCCCTGTTCATCGTGCCCAAGGTGCTGGTCAACGAGGACGGCTCCCTGGGCGAGCGCAACACCGTGCACTGCGCCTCCATCGAACACAAGATGGGTATCCACGGCAACGCCACCTGCGTGCTCAACTTCGACGGCGCGAAGGGCTACCTGATCGGCCCCGAGAACCGCGGCCTGAACTGCATGTTCACCTTCATGAACACCGCGCGCATCGGCACCGCGGTGCAGGGCCTGGCGCACACTGAACTGGCCTTCCAGGGCGCCCTGGCCTACGCCAAGGACCGCCTGGCCATGCGCAGCCTCACCGGCCCGAAAAACGCCAACGGCCCGGCGGACCCGATCATCGTCCACCCGGATGTGCGCCGCATGCTGCTGACCCAGAAGGCCATCGGCGAGGGCGGCCGCGCCATGCTGTACTTCCTCGCCCTGCAGGGCGACATCGTCGACAAGGGCAGCGAGGAAGAGGCGAAGACCGCGGACGACCTGATGTCCCTGCTCACCCCGATCGGCAAGGCGTTCATGACCGAGCTCGGCTTCGAGTGCGCCAACCACGGCGTGCAGGTGTATGGCGGCCACGGCTATATCGCCGAGTGGGGCATGGAGCAGATCGTGCGCGACGCGCGCATCTCCATGCTCTACGAGGGGACCACCGGCATCCAGGCCCTGGACCTGATCGGCCGCAAGGTGCTGGGCACCGGCGGCAAGATGCTGCTGAAGTTCACCGGCATGATCGAGGCGTTCTGCAAGGAACACACCGACGAGGCAGACAAGTTCTTCGTCGATACCCTGAACGCCTACAAGGACGAGTGGCTGGAAGTCTCGATGAAGATCGGCGAGGCGGCCATGAGCAACCCGGACGAAGCCGGCGCCGCCGCCGTCGACTACCTGATGTACTCCGGCTACGTCACCCTCGCCTATTTCTGGGCGCGCATGGCGGTGATCGCGCGGCCGAAAGCGGAGGGCGACGACTTCTACAAGGCCAAGCTGCTGACTGCGGAGTTCTACTTCAAGCGCCTGCTGCCGCGCACCCAGAGCCACAAGCAGACCATGCTGTCCGGTGCCGATGCGCTGATGCAGATGCCGGAAGATCTGTTCGCGCTGTAAGTGCGTAACAAGGGGGATGCTGCTGGAAATGCACCCCCCACTCCCCCCCTTCCGGGGTGACATTTCCGATCCTGAAGAGGAGAATGCGCAAGTGTTCTCCTCTTTTTTTTGCCGCAAGCAAGAGAGCAGTGAAATGAGCGACCTGACCCAGGCCCCCGGCCAGTCCGACGCGGACGACCGCAGCTACCAGAACCGGCTCTACCCGGAAGACCAGAAGCGCGTGGACGAATTCCTGCAGCGCGGCGTCAACTCAGTCGAGCGCAAGCCGTTCCGGCCGATGCGCCTGATGCTGATGCTGATCGTGGTGGTGGTGGCCCTGTCCGGGCTGGCGCAATTGCTGGCGCAGTTGGCCGGAATCTACTAATTCCCGACGCCGCCTGTAGCGGGCGGCAGCACCGTCCGGGTTCAGGCCCGGTCCGCAGCCTCGCGCTGCGCCACGCACCGCTCCACCAGCGCTCCCACCCGCCGCGCCCAGGCATCCCAGTTGAGTACGTTCTCCGCCCGCTCCCGGGCGTTTTCGCACAGCGCGGTATAGCGCGCCGCATCGCTGGACGCCGCGATCAGCGCCTCGGCGTAGTCCTGCGCCGAGGCCTCCGCCGGCATCACGATGCCGGTTTCCCCGTGCCTGACCACTGTCGGTAGTCCGCCGACATCAGAGACGATGCTCGGGCGGGCGAACTGGGCCGCCTCGCAGGGCGCGATACCGAAGGCCTCGGCGCGCGAGGGCAGGATCATCCAGTCGCAGGCCTGCAGCGCCTCTCGGTGCCTGGCCTGGTCCCGCGGGTCGCTCAATTGCAGCCGGCCCAGCCAGTTGACGTGCGGCGACTCGCGCGCGATAGGCGATTCGCCGCCGATGAAGGTGAGCGTCGTGTTCCAGCCGCGCTGGTGCAGCGCCTCGACCACCTCGACGCAGAAGTCCAGGCGCTTGCGCACCGGGTCCGCGGCGACCAGCACCAGCTGGAAATTCCCCGGGTCGGGCGCGCGGATCGAGATTGGCTCACCGGCGTTGACCACGTTGGAGCCGAACTCGATGCAGCAGACCTTTTCCGGCGACTGGTGGTAATCGGCAATGGCCGAGGCCGCCACGTACTCGGCGGCGGCGGCGAAGTGACTGGCGCGGTCCAGCGACAGCTGCTCGATCTCGTGCTTGGCGCGCTTGAGGCCATCCGAGCGGGTGGCGTACATGGCGTAGCTTTCCAGGATTGTCGCCGCTGTCGCGTCGCTGGCGAAAACCATGGGCAGGTCGGTGGGCAGGAAGGCGATGATTTCTCCGGCGCACACGCCTAGCAGTGCGTCCACGTCGTGCTTGCCGAGTTCCACCGCGACCTGTGCGGCTGCCTCCCGGGCAGCCCGGAACTTGGCCTCGTACTCGCGTCGGGGGGAGGGCGGCAGCAGCCGGTCGCGATACTCGCGCAGCCTGCGCATGGCCCGGAATGGCAGGGTGTGTGGACGGGGCTGCGGAAAGATCGGCGTTACGGCATAGCCCGCGGCGCACAGCGCCTGGTAGGCCTTGTTCGGCGTACCGCTCATGGCGTTCGGGTCGAGCACGTCGTGCTGGGAGATCATGCCGATCCTGAGCTGTGGTTTTGCCGCTGAAACCTGTTCGCCTGCCATGTGTCCCCGTTGTGTGTGCGCCGGCCGCAGGTTTCGCGGGCCTGCGCTAGATCATAGGACCGGATCGCGGAACCCGCGCGGACCCACCCGAGCTAATCGCACCGGCGGTATCCCTGGCCCACGAGCCGCAATGCTGATTGCCCGGGGGCCGGATGCCTCAATGCCAATAATCGTAGTGCCCGACTGTTAATGTGAGCGCCGCCACTCCCAGGGTGGCACCGGGTCAGGCGCCTGCCACAGGCCCAGTTGCGCAGCGCGCGCCGCCTGTTGCGCTCGCTCCAGTCTATATTCGTCGTCGGCGTAGCGACGGTACCACCAGGCGGCGCCACTGCGCACCAGTTCCTCGTTGATGAACTTGTTGCCGCGGTAGACCCTGGCCACGGTCCGGCCGTAGTTGTCGATCTCCACCCGCGCGATCTCCACGTTGGCGCCCGCCACCAGGCGTTCGAGGAGGCGTTTGGCCTCCTCGCCATAGGGCTGCCCCCACTCCGGGGCATCGACGCCGTACAGGCGCACCTCCACCGTGCCCTGCTGGTTGCGGACCCGCAGCGAATCGCCGTCCAGTACCTTGACCACCCGGGCGAGGGTCGCGGCTTCCGGCGCGCCTGACCCGCCGGGCGGCGACCCGTTCTCCGGCGTGTCGTACTCGGGCACGCCGACGCTGCCGTCGAGTTTGCGGAAGGCGTCGCGGGCGATCTCCTCCACCTGCCTGAAGACCTCCGCCGGCCAGCTTATTCTGCCGTGGGTGGCATATTGCCAGGCGGAGATGGCCAGCAGGGCGAGCAGCAGGTTGCGAATGAACTTAAGGCGCTGGCGCGCGCGTCGGGAAAGGCCGGAGTTCTGGTCGGATGTCATGGGTCAGTCTCGCGAACGGCGCTTGCCAGATGACTGTTTTTCCAGGTAGTCCGCCACGTCGAAGTCGTGGAAATCCCAGTCGTAGGAAGCCCGCGAAGGGTGCCGGGGGTGGCCGTCCTTGCGCAGCTCGCCGTAGTGAACCCAGCGTCCGGGCAGGGCGTGACGACCCTGCGCCAGGGAGGCCAGCGCGGCAGACAGGTAGTCGCGGAGCACGATATCCCCGCCCCAGGCGGCCCAGAGCACCGGTTCGCATGCGGCACCCACCAGCGCGCGGATGCGTTGCAGGTTACTGCGTTGCAGCGCGCTGTCGGCCTGCCGCGGCAGGTCGCCCGGCAGCGTGTGCCGCGCCGGGTAGAGATTGAGCATGGCGAAACCGTCGAAACCCTGGCGCTGCGCGATGCGCTCGACGCGCGCCACGGTCATGTCCGGCTTGTCCCGGTTGGCGGTGCTCGGGTTGAGGCCGAGCACGCACAGCATGCGCTCGCCGCGGCGGCCCAGCACGTAGCGGGCGCTGTCGTCGCGATTGCACTGGTAGAGGTCGTAGCGATTGGTCATCGCGTGCGCTGCGGCTGTGTCAGCGGGGTCGTGTTAGCCGGATCAGGAGTCACGCAGCGAGGTGGCGAGTTGCATCGGCGGTGTAACTCCCGGAATGGGACTGCGGGGCGCGCCGGAGTGCAACTCCGGCGGCCCCGCCAGGGTCAGGCTTTCAGGCGGCGGTAGCCGGTCCAACCGAGCAGGCCGGCCAGCAGGCCAAGTGCGGTGAACGGCAGCGCCGGGACAGCTTCAACGACCGCGGCGGCTGTTGAGCCCGGGGCGAACACGACCTCCACGTTGGTCGTGCTATCCGAGAACTGGAAGGTGAACTCCTGGACACCCGTGCCGCTGTAGATGCCATTGGTACAACCGAAAAAGTTCATGTCGAAATCGAAGTCGGGGGCAAATTGCAGGTAGGGATCCGGGGTGCAATCGGCCTTGGTGAACGTAACCCCCGAGCCGGCAATGCCGCCGGTCAAGGTGATAGCGTAGTCGATCGTGTTGTCGGCACCGCCCGTGCTGACAGAGTCGCCATTGGCGACGACATTGTCGTCCCAGGTGAACCAGCCTGAACCGGTGATACCGCCAGGCCCTGACAGGGTAAAGTTGTGCTGCAGTATGGTGGCCGAGGCCGGGCCGGCTGCGCACAGCAGCCCCAGCGCGAGCAGGGTGTTTCTGGTTTTCATGGTAGTGTCCCCGGATGAAGTTCGGAATTACGCGGCAGTCGTCGGCACCTCTCAGGGTGTGTGTTGACGACACGTCCTTGCCCCTGGGGGAAGATGCTAACTTGGAACCACGGGTGCCGCCAGTGGAATCGTACCGTTTGCAGAGGCGCTGCTGGCCGATGCGGTTGGCGCGGTCAGGCGCCGCCGCTTGAGCTGGCGGGTCCCGCCGGACCTGACTGCCGGCGGGACCCGCGTGATGGTCAGGCTTTCAGGCGACGGTAGCCGGTCCAGCCGAGCAGGCCGGCGAGCAGGCCCAGGGCTGCGAAGGGCAGCGCCGGGACGTCCGCGGGCTCACCGGCAACCGTAGCGCCGGGGGCGAAGGTGACACTCACGGTGCTGGTAACGCCGTCAGAGAACTCGAAGGTAAAGAAGTCCTCACCGTTCCCGCTGAAACTGCCATTGACGCAGTTGAAGAAGTTGATATCCACCGTGAAATCCGGTGCATTGAACAGGGCGGGCGCCGAGCCGCAGGTGGCCTTGGTGAACGTGACACCCGTGCCGGCAATGCCACCGCTGAGGGTGAACGCGTAGTTGATCGTATTGTCGATATCGCCCGGCCCGTCGCCATTGTTGGCGACCGGGTCGCCATTGGGGACGACGCTGTCATCATAGGTGAAATAGCCCGAACCGGTGATGCCGCCGGGGCCGCTGGCGGTGAAATTGTGTTGTTGCACGGCGGCTGATGCCGGCAAGGCTGCGCACAGCAAGCCGAGTGCGAGCAGTGTGTTCCTGGTTTGCATGGTCTTTCCCCTGGATATTGTCGTTGGAATAACATCGTCTCCACGCGCCGCGGATGGTGCGTGCAAGCAGCAAGCTATTGACTTGGCTGGGAATACTATCGCGATTGCGGGCTGGTCGCCAGCGAAACGCGGTCCGTCTGCCGGCCTCCTGCCCTCCCTCAGCGGGGCCGTCGGGGCGTGGGTTCGGCGGCGTATGTCGAGCCTGTACCAGGGTATCTCGTTGCATGCAGCGATAGGGACCGGCGCCTCGCATTGCGAACGACTCAACCTTCTCCCGGTGTTCGCGTAAGCTGTGGCGCACCATCGTGACCGGTTAAATCCATGCACACACTCGACCGCATCGCCAGGCGGCTGCTGCGCGGTTTCTTCCTGATCTGGCGCAAACTCGGCCTGGCACCCCCGGAGCGGATCTTCCGCCACCTGCACCAGCGCGGACCGTTCCGCCTGGCGTTGCCGGGTGGCGGACACGTCACCCTGATGTCCTGGGGCAACCGCGTCGAGAACGAACTGTTCTGGCGCGGCTGGGCGGGCCACGAAGCCCTGGCCAGGCAGCGCTGGGCGGACATGCTCGCGCGCGGCGGTGACGTGCTGGATATCGGCGCGAATACCGGTACCTTCGCCTTCTTCGCCAAAGCGGTGGCACCGGATTCCCGGGTCATCGCCTTCGAGCCGCTGGCGCGGGTCGCCGGGATGCTCGAGGTGAACCGGGAAGTCTCCGGCCTCGACGTCGAAATCCAGCAGCTGGCCCTGTGGCGGGAAGCCGGCGAGGCGCTGCTGCACGACCCGGGCGGAGAAAACGCCTACAGCGCTTCGCTGGATGCGGATTTCCTGGACGCCGCGACCACCCCGGTGGCAGTGCCTACCCTCAGCATCGACGCCTTCTGCGCACGCGAGCAACTGCGCCCGAGGAGTATCAAGCTGGACGTGGAAGGCGTGGAAGGCGACGTACTGGTGGGGGCGCGCGAACTGCTGTCGCGCGGCGAATGCGTCATTCTCTGTGAGTGGCTGGGTACCTCCGCCGCGCACGGCGAGGCGCTGGCATTGCTGGAGGAGACGGGCTACCGGGCACTCGACCTGCGCGATCTCGCGGCGGTGGACCTCGGGCACTCGAGGCAGTTCGGCGAGCGCAATATCCTGCTCGTACCCGGCCCGCTGGTGGCCGATATCACCGCGAACTGGCCGCGGATCGACCACCCGGCGGATAGCGACTGAACCCGGGCCTCCTGGTCTGTTGTTAATAATTCTCATTTATATTAACGTTGGGCGCTGTTTATCCCGAGGAGTTTCCCATGAAAGCGTTGTTTGCCCTGATCCCCTGCGCCCTGTTCGCCTCCGTGGCCGTGGCCAGTCCCGACTGCCCGAAGTACCCGCAGGAAGAGTGGATGAACGTGCTGGACCTGCAGAAGAAAATCGTCAACGAGTACGGTTTCATCATCAAGCAGTTCAAGATCGACGACGAGTGCTACGAGATCTACGGCTGGGAGCGCGGCGGGGACGGTAAGCTGCGCAAGATCGAGGTCTACTTCGACGCCAAGACCGGCGCCATCGTGGAAAAGGAACTCGACTGACGCGTGGTCTGGGACCGTTTCGTCCGCGTCTTCCACTGGAGCCTGGTGCTGGGCATCGCGCTGAACTACTGGGTGCTCGAGGAGGGCGACCCGCCCCACGAATGGCTGGGCTACGGCCTGGGCGCGCTGGTGCTGGCGCGCATCGCCTGGGGCTTTATCGGACCGCGCAATGCGCGCTTCAGTGACTTTGTCGCCGGTCCGCGGCGGGTATTGCACAGCCTGCGCCACTTTGCCGAGGAGCACCGCGAACATCGCGGCCACACGCCCCCGGCCGGCTGGATGATACTCACCCTGCTCACGCTGGTGCTCGGCTTGGTGGTGACCGGCTGGATGCAGGGCCTGGATGCCTTCTGGGGCGAAGAGTGGCTGGAGGAGACCCACGAGTGGCTCGCCAATGCGCTGATCGGCGCCGCGGCGGTGCATGTGGCGGCGGTGTTCTTTATTCAGCACCGCTACCGCCTGCCGCTGCTGCGCAGCATGCTGTGGCGGCGCGACTGACGCCCGGTTGCTTCTACCGAGCGGTCGCTGTTACCCAACTCCAGGTTTAAAGCGGGAACAGCAGGTCCGTGCGAATAATGTACTTCACCCCGCGGGTGATCGGCTCCGAACTGTGCAGGCAGTGCAGCGGGTGCATACCGTGGGGAAAGCACAGCACGCCGCCGGCGGGTGTGCGCAGGTCGACAATCTTCACCCGGTCGCCGCGGCGCGCGGGCTGGCCCGGGTCGTCGGCGTTGACCAGGAAACGGGTGGCCCCGCCATCGAAATCCTCGTTGAGGAAAATTAGAAAAGTCATGCGGCTATAGCGGTCATCGAAACTGTTGGTCACCAGCTGCCCGTCGATGACCCGGCTGCCCGGCCAGTCGCCGTCGGTATGCGGCTGGAAGTAGTCGCCCTCGCCGTAGCGGTAGAAGCGAAAGCGCTGGTTCACGCCGACCCCGGCGTCGCCCCCGAACAGCCCTTCCTCGTCCCGGCAACAGTCGGCAACCCGCTGCCACAGCAGTGCGTGGGTGGTGTCGTCGGCGATCCACACCACGTTGTCGTTGTGGCGCACGTTGCGCGGCAGGGAGACCGCGGCATCGGGCAGGTAGCCGAGCGTCTCGCTGAGTTCGACCAGCCGCTGGCACTCCGCCGGCGCGAGCACGCCGTGCAACTGGAACGCACCGGGGACACCGGCGACGGGCACCCGCACCACGCTGCCCGGCGCGTGCGCGGCGAGCGCCGCAGGGTTTGCGCCGCGATTGGCCCAGGTCGGCAGCGCCGGGTGTTCGGCGCCGGGTTCGCGGGCGACGACATAGAATTCGCTGGCCGCTGCAGTATCATTGTGCATTGGGGGTCCGTCTGCTGTTGGCTGCCGTGTTGGCTGGAACCGCCGGTGCCACACGCCTGTCATATGCAGGGCTTACCGTGTAGCGGCCGAGCGCACACCTATTTTTGCTGAAAGTTCCCACGAGATGAAGAGACGACAACTGCTTCGCCACTCCCTGATGGCGGCCATCGCCAGCCCGCTGCTGTCCCCTGCACTGGCCGCCGCGAGGCGTGCTACGTCCGCCGCTGCCCTGGCGCCGCTGCTGGATGACACCTGGTTCGACGAAGTGCACCAGGCGGTCCTGCCGCGCGGCGCCTCCCTGCGCATCGTGGCGCGCAGCCGCCACAGCGCTGTGGACGGTGGCGCCTACGCCTGGCACGGCGCGCCGGACGGCGGCGCCTGTTTTGCCACTGAAGACGGTGGCTGGGTGTACGTTTCCAACAGCGAACTGCCCGATGCGCCGGGCGCCCCCGACGGTGGGGCTGGCGCACTGCGCTTTGGTGCGGACGGCAGCCTGGTGGACAGCTACCCGATTCTCGAGGACACAAGGCTCAACTGCGCCGGTGGGCGCACGCCCTGGCAGACCTGGTTGTCCTGCGAGGAGCACGCCACCGGCCTGGTCTACGAGTGCGACCCATTGGGCAAGCGGCCGGCGGTGGCGCGCCCGGCACTGGGCGCGTTCCGTCACGAAGCGGTGGCCATCGACCCGGGTACTGGTCTGGCCTACCTGACCGAGGACGAGCCGGACGGCTGCCTCTACCGCTTTGACCCCAAGCGCCGGGGAGACCTCTCCGCCGGGCTGCTGGAGGTCGCGGTTGCCGACGGCATGCAACTCGGCTGGCAACCGGTGTCCGACGTCGGCGCTGCGCGCAAGCCGCTGCGCTACCAGGTGCCGGAGGCAGCGCGCTTTCGCGGCGGCGAGGGCATCGTCTGGCACGACGGCCATGTCTATTTCACCACCAAGCACGACAACCGGGTCTGGAAGCTGCAGGTGGCCAGTGGCCGGCTCGCGGTCATCTACGACGCCAGCCTGGTGGATGAACCGGTGCTCAGCGGCGTCGACAACATCGAAGTCGCGCCGGGCGGCGAACTGCTGGTGGCGGAGGATGGCGGCGACATGCAGATCGTCGCCCTCACCGCGGACTACCAGCCGGTGCCGCTGCTCACTCTGCAGGGCCAGGACGATTCGGAGATTACCGGGCCCGCCTTCAGCCCCGACGGCAGCCGCCTGTATTTCTCTTCCCAGCGCGGAACCTCGGGCCGTTCCCGTGACGGCCTGACCTATGAATTGACGCTTCCCCCCGCAGTCCGGGCGGGCTGAGCAGCGTGCCCCTGCGCAACGTCGTCCTGCTGGCGTGGTTGTGCATCGCGCTCACCGCCTGTACCCAGGCCGGGATTGATAGCCGGTCCCCCGTCGACCGCCAGGCCACGCAGGACAACCAGCCCTCTACCGATAAGCCGGCGCCAGTCGCAGTGCCGGCGCAGTCTTCCGACGCTTCCGCCGTGCCGGGTTTCGAGTTCGTGGTGCTGGGTGATACCGCCTAAAACGTGCCGGACGACTACCCCGCCTACTACGCCCTGATCGACGCTATCAACGCCCTGCGGCCGGTGTTCAGCATTCACGTGGGCGACACCAAGGGCGGCGGCACCGATTGCGGCGACGCCGCCCAGCAGCGCATTCGCGAGGACTTCCGCCGCTTCAAGCAGCCCCTGGTGTACACACCCGGCGACAACGAGTGGACCGATTGCTGGACCCGCCATGCCGGCGGCTACGACCCGCAGGAGCGCCTGGCCGCAGTGCGCGAACTGTTCTTTACCGGCGACGGCAACCAGGGCGGTGGGCAACTGGCGCTGCAGCGGCAGGAGGACATGCCCGAGAACGCCTTGTGGTGGCGCGCCGGCGTGCTTTTTGCCAGCGCGCACATCGTCGGTTCCAACAATGGGTTGCGACCGGAAGCCGGTGAAGTGCATTTGGCCGCCTTCGCGGACCGTGAGGCAGCGGACGTTGCCTGGCTGCAGCACGCCTTCGCACAGGCAAACCAGCGACAGGCTGCGGCTGTAGTGCTGGCCTTCCACGCCAACATGTTCGTGCCCTCACCAGTGCCGGACGGCTTCGCCCGGCTGCGGCCGTTGATCGGCGAACTGGCGGCGGATTTCGGCGGGCCGGTGTTGTTGCTACAGGGGGATTACCACTTTTACATTCTCGACCGCCCCTATCCGCAGAGCGCGCCCAACGTCCAGCGCCTGCAGACCTATGGCGCGCCGATGCTCAACGCGGTACGCATCAGCGTTCAACCCGGTGCGGCGCAGCCCTTCCGGTTCGCGCCGGTCCTGCCCCTTTCCTGACCCGCACGTACCGCTGCGCGGGTCTCAGCCTGCGAGCACGGTCTTGCCCGGCGCGCCGGCAATCTCGCGCACCAGTTTCGGCACCAGGTAGCCGGGCAGGCGCGCACTCATCTCGCGGTGCAGGGTCCGCGCCTGCGACTCCCCGACCTCGAAGTGGGCCGCACCGCGCACGCGGTCCAGCAGGTGCAGGTAGTACGGCAGGGCGCCGGCGGCAAACAGCGCCTCGGAAAGCTCCACCAGGGCGTCCGCCGTGTCGTTGACGCCGGCCAGCAGGACCGACTGGTTGAGCACGGTAATCCCCGCCTGCCGCAGGCGCGTGTTGGCGGCGGCGACGTCGGCGTCGATCTCCCGGGCGTGGTTGGCGTGGATGACCATCACCGTGTCCAGGCCGGGTCGCGTGATCGCCTGAAGCAGTGCGTCGCTCACCCGGTCGGGAATGACCACGGGCAGCCGGCTGTGTACGCGCAGGCGCCGCACCCCGGGCATGCGCGCAATCGCATCCACCAGTTCGCCCAGCTGCCGGTCACCGGCGACCAGCGGATCGCCGCCGCTGAGGATGATCTCGTGAATATCCGGGTCGCGCGCCAGCGCCGCCAGCGCGTCGTCCCAGTCGCCGCGCGCCACGCGGTTGTCGGCATAGGGGAAATGGCGGCGGAAGCAGTAACGGCAATTGACGGCGCAGCCGCCGCTGACGATGAGCAGCGCGCGGCCGTGATATTTGCTGACCACCCCGGGGCGCTGGTTGGCGGCCCCGGTCTCGCCCACCGGGTCGTCGCCGAAACCGGGTACGGCGAGCATCTCCTCGCCACTGGCCAGTACCTGGCGTAGCAGCGGGTCGCGCGGGTCGCCGCGGCGCATGCGGCGCACGAAGGCGTGCGGCACTTTCAACGGGAAGTCGCGTGCCGCTGCGGTACTCAGGCCCACAGCGTCGGGTTGCAGGTCCAACAGGCGCAGCAGTTCTTCGCCACAGGTGACGACCTCGCGCAACTGGCTCTGCCAGCTGCCGGGGGTGGCGATCACTTGGGTCTGCGGGGTCATGTGCTGTGCGTCGGTGGCGGCGGGGCCGCTATTCTAGCAGTGAAGCCGGGCTCGCGGGATCAGGTCCAATAGCTCGTCGCCTGGGTCAGGCGCGGAAGATTCGCCGCAACAGGCCGTCCTGGTGCTGCAGGCGCTCGCGCTCGACCAGCAGGCGGGCAATCTCGCTCTCGATTTCGTCGGCCACCTGCTGGCGCAGTTTTTTCTGCTGTGCTTTCGCCGGTACCCGGCCCTTGTAGCGGGACAGGTCCAGCGGCTTGCCGAAACTGACCAGGCAGCGCTGCAGCTTGGGGAACAGCGAACTCAGCGCGCCCATGGGCAGGGGCGGCAGCAGGTCCGGCCGGGTGTTGTCGGTGAGAACGCCGAGGCGCCGCAGCAGCGAGCCGAGCTTTGTATCCGGCAGTTCCTCGCCGTCGTAGAGGTAGTCGTAGAATTCGTCCGGTCCGACCATGGCCACCGGCACGATGGTATAGCCGTGTTTCGCCGCCAGGCGGATGAAGCCGTAGCGCTCCTTCCACAGCAGCTGATAGCGGTCGCGCTCCGGCTTGACCGCCTCGTGGGCGCCGCCGGGGTAGAGCAAAATGTCCTGCCCCTCGCGCATCAGCGCCTCGCACACCGCCGGGTGGCCCATCACCAGGCCGCGCTTGAGCAGCGCGTCGCCGACCGGCCCGGCGTTGAAGAACAGCTTGTCCGCCATCGGCCGGGCAAAAATGTTCAGCTCCGCCTGCATCAGCGGCCACAAGACCAGGGTGTCGAGGGCGAACAGGGAATGGTTGCCGATATACAGGGCGGGGCTGGCGGGGAGGTTTTCCGCACCGAAGACCACCGGGCGGAACAGCTTCTTCAGGACCTGGTAGCCGAGTGAGCCGGTCCGGGTCGCGGCAGGCTCAATCGCCAGCGCGGTTTCGATATGTTGTGCCAGCCGGTCGCCGCTCAGCGGCTGGTTGTCTTTATCCAGTAGACCCGCCACCTTGCCTTCTCCATGTTTCAGCCGAGCTTGTCCCTCAGGCTGAAGAATAACATGCCGGCGACCAGGCCGGGCCAGCGCAGCAAGGTGCCGCCGGGGAAGCGCGGGGTGGGCACGCGGGCCATGACGTCGAAGCGCTCGGCGCTGCCGGAGACGGCCTCGGCGAGCAGCTTGCCGGCCAGGGTGGCGGTGGGTACGCCGTGGCCGGAAAAGCCCTGGGCGCAGAACACCTGCTGCGAGAGCCGGGCAAAGTCCGGCATGCGGTTCAGGGTGATCGCCAGGGTGCCGCCCCAGCCGTAGTCGATGCGCGTATCGGCCAGCTCGGGGTAGATGCGCAGCATGCGCTTGCGCACGAAGCTGCCGATGTCGGCGGGGAACTTGCGCGTGTAGGATTCGCCGCCGCCGAACAGCATGCGGTTGTCGGCGGAGAGCTTCCAGTAGTTGATGACGAACAGGCTGTCGGACATCGATACGTCGTCGCGGATCAGCCGTCGCGCCAGGGCCTCGTCCAGGGGCTCGGTGGCCAGCATGAAGTTGTTGATCGGCATGATGCGCCCGGCGGCGCGCGGCTCCAGCGACTCGAGGTAACCGTTGCAGGCCAGCACCAGGTATTGCGCGTCGACCTCGCCGTGCTCGGTGCGCACACTGACCCGTTCGCCCTCGCTGTAGGACAGCACGCGGCTCTCCTCATGCAGTTGCGCCCCGGCCTCTGCCGCCGCCCGGGCCAGGCCCAGTGCATAGTTGAGCGGGTGCAGGTGGCGCGCGCCCATGTCTAGCAGGCCGCCGTGGAAACCCTGGCCCGAGGTCATCTGCGCCAGTTCTTCCGGCGGCACGTAGCGCGCCTGGCTGTAGCCGTAGGTTTTTTCCAGGTGTTCCGCTTCTTCGGCCAGGCCCGCCCGCTCGCTGGCCTTGGCGGCCACGTGCAGGTTGCCCTGCTTGAGTTCGCAGTCTATGGCGTGGCGCTCGATCAGTTCGCAGACCAGCTCGACCGCCTCGAGTCCGAGGTCCCACAGCGCCCTGGCGTGCTCCAGGCCGACCATCTGCTCCAGGCTGGCCTGGTCCACCCGCTGGCCGGTACCCACGTGCCCGCCGTTGCGGCCGGAGGCGCCCCAGCCGATGCGATTGGCCTCCAGCAGGGTGACCTCGTAGCCACGCTGGCGCAGGTGCAGGGCCGCGGAGAGGCCGGTGTAACCGCCGCCGATGACACAGACATCGGTGCGCGCGCGGCCCCGCAGCCGGGGAAACTCCAGCTGCTGGTTGGCCGAGGCCGCGTACCAGGAATTCGGGTGGGTGCTGTCTTGATTGGGCGCTTGCATGGTCGAAATATACCGTTTCGCGCGCTGGCGCGTTCATAACACCAATGGGTTAAGGCGCAGGCGGGGCTCTTGAAGCGGCGCGGATTCGCCGCGATACTCAATCATCGCGGCAACACGAGTACTGTATGAGTACCGACACAAAAATCATCCAGGACTGGCTGAAGAAGCACCAGATCTCCGAAGTGGAGGTGCTGGTGCCGGATATGACGGGCAACGCCCGCGGCAAGTTCATCCCCGCCCACCAGTTCCTGACCATGGGCAAACCGAAACTCCCCGAAAGCATCCTCGTACAGAGCGTCACCGGCGAATACTGCGAAGATCACTGGGAACTGGTCGAGCCCACCGACGCCGACATGCTGCTCGAGCCCGATCCCAGCGCCATGCGCCTGGTGCCCTGGGCTCGCGAACCCACCGCGCAGATCATCCACGACTGCTACACCATGACGGGCGAGGCCCACCCGCTGTCCTGCCGCAACGTGTTGCGCAAGGTGCTGGACCTGTACGCCGAGGATGGCCTGGTACCGGTGATCGCACCGGAGGTCGAGTTTTACCTGGTGGCGCGCAACCTCGACCCGGACTACGTGCTGGAACCGCCCAGCGGTCGCTCCGGCCGCCGCGAGACCTCGCGCCTGTCCTACAGCATCGACGCCGTCGCCGAGTTCGAGGACTTCGTCGAGGACATGTACGACTACGCCGAGGCCCAGGAACTGGCGGTGGACACCCTGATCCACGAAAACGGCGCGGCGCAAATGGAGATCAACTTCGTCCATGGCGACGCGATGTCGCTGGCGGACCAGGTGTTTTCCTTCAAGCGCACGGTGCGCGAGACTGCGCACAAGCACGGCGTGTACGCCACGTTCATGGCCAAGCCGATGCAGAACGACGCGGGCAGCGCGCTGCACATCCACCAGAGTATTGTGCGTGCGGATACCGGCGAGAATATCTTCGCCGACGCCGAGGGCCGTCACACCGAGGCGTTCCTGTCCTATATCGCCGGTCTGCAGCATTACACCCCCGAGCTGATCTCCTTCTACGCGCCCAACGTGAATTCCTACCGCCGCCTGGCGCCGGACATCGCGGCGCCGATCAACGTCAACTGGGGCGTCGGCAACCGCACCACTGCGTTCCGCGTGCCGGAGTCCAGCCCGGCGGCCACCCGGGTGGAGAACCGCTTCCCCGGCGCGGACGCCAACCCCTACCTCGCGATTGCCGCGACCCTCGCCTCCGGCCTGCTCGGCATGCGCCGCGGCCTGCAGCCCAGTGCGCCGCACCAGGGCACCGCCAACGACGACGAGGTCGAGGTGGCGCGCTCCCTGGAGGAGGCCCTGCGCAACCTCGGCAACTCGCCGGAGGTGCGCGAGGTGTTCGGCGGCCTGTTCCTCAAGGCCTACGCGGCGGTCAAGCGCGACGAGTTCGAGAAATTCAACCGCGTGATTTCCTCCTGGGAGCGTGAGCACCTGCTGTTGCAGGTCTGAGCGCAGCCGGGGCGGGAAGGGCATGGTCGGGCAGGACAACTTTCTGGGCAGTGCCGCCCGCTACCGGCTGTTTACCGCGGTCAAATACCTCGTCTACCTGCTGCTGGCGCTCAACGTCTGGCTGTTCCTCGACGAGGAGTTGCGCGCGCTGGAGCACACCTTTGTCGACGGCTTCGCCTGGTCCGAGGCCATCCAGGTGTTCTCGGCGACCATCGACACCGCCGCCTGGCTGGTGCTGCTCATCCTGTTTGAACTGGAGACCTCGGTCCTCGACGACAGCCGCATCCACGGCCCGGTGAAATGGGCTCTGCACGGCATCCGGCTGGTCTGTTACGTGGCCGTGTTCTACGCCTTTACCGGCTACTACGCCGAACTGGCGGACCTGTACCGGGCGACGGCGTTATCCGGCTTCGACGCCTGCGCCCGGGCGGAAGGGTTATCCCTGCTGGTCGACCTGGATGAATACGTGCCGCTGGATGCCAGTAACTGCGCCGCCATCGGCGGCGAGGTCCTGCGCCTCGACGGCTTCCCCATCATCGCCGAACCCGACACCCTGCGCAGCGCGCGCTGGCTGGCCTGGACTGACGTGATCAACTCCGCCGCCTGGCTGCTGGTGGTGATCGTGCTCGAGGTGGAGGTGCGCATGCAGCTGCGCGGAGAGCTCTCCCCGCATACCCTGCGCCTGATGCGCGCGATCAAGTTCGTGGTCTACGCCACGCTGTTCCTGGCCGCCGCCTACTGGGGTGTCGACGGCGACTTCCTCGACTTCTGGGATGCGGCGCTGTGGCTGTTCGCGTTTATCTTCATCGAGATGAACGTGTTTGAATGGCAGTACGAGAGCGAGCACACGCGCGCGGCCGCCGGTCGGGCGCCGGCCTGAACCGGGGGGAAGCGATGGCCAACGACGAGGCACTGGCGAGCCTGCGCTGGAACGTGCGGGACGCCGCGGTGGAGATCATCGACCAGACCCTGCTGCCGCACACCCTGCACTGGCTGCGCCTGCACACCCTTGACGACTACTGCCACGCGATCAGCGCGATGCAGGTGCGCGGGGCGCCATTGATTGGCATTACCGCCGCCTTCGGTCTCGCTCATGCCCTGGCCTGCGACGCCTCGGATGCGGCGCTGGCCAGCGCCCGCGCGACCCTGCTGGCAACCCGGCCCACAGCGGTCAACCTGCGCTGGGCCCTGGATGTGGTGGCGCAGGCGGTTGCCCCGCTGCCGCCGGGGCAGCGTGCCGCGGCCGCGCTGGACAGCGCGATTGCGCTGCGCGAGGCGGAGATTGCCAGTTGCGCGAGCATCGGTGACCACGGCCTGGCCATTCTGCAGGAACTGGCCCGGGTGCTGGGCTGCAGCGCGCAGCGCCCGCTGCAGGTGATGACCCACTGCAACGCCGGCCGCCTCGCCACGGTGCACTGGGGCACGGCACTGGCGCCGGTGTACAAGGCCCATGCGGCGGGCCTGCCGCTGCACGTGTGGGCGTCCGAGACCCGCCCGCGCAACCAGGGCACCCACCTCACCGCATGGGAATTACAGCAGGCCGGCGTGCCGTGCACCGTGGTCGCCGACAACAGCTGCGGCCAGTTGATGCGCGCGGGGCAGGTGGATTGCGTGATCGTCGGCTCCGACCGCACCGCCGCCAACGGCGACGTGTGCAACAAGGTGGGCACCTACCTGAAGGCGCTGGCCGCCGCAGACAACGGCGTGCCGTTTTATGTCGCCCTGCCCGCCTCCACCGTCGACTGGGAGTGTGCCTGCGGTGCGGAAATCCCCATCGAGGAGCGCGATGCGCGCGAGGTGTTGTGGGCCAGCGGCGTGGATGCCAGCGGCGCGAACCAGTCGGTGCGCCTGGCCGCGGAGCCAACCCGCGCCGCCAACCCCGCCTTCGACGTCACCCCTGCACGGCTGGTGCAGGGCCTGATCACCGAGCACGGCGTATTCGCCGCCAGCCCGGAGGGGCTGGCGCGATTGCGTAAGGCGCTGGGGGCCGGGTAAACCCTAGATTTTCTCGTCGATACCGATGTGGTCGATGCGCGGGTAGGGGCGCCACTGGAAGGTCTGCTTGTGGTTGCAGATCATGCAGCTGTGCTCGATGTCCCCGGTTTGCGGGTCCATCGCCCCGGACTGGCTCATCATGCCCTGGCCGCAGGCGTCGCAGACGTAGTTCACTTCGATGGGACGCACTTCGCGTTTGACTTCAGGCATTACTACGGGCTCTCCGCTCGGGGTGTATGGGGAAATTGGGGATGTGCGAAGAGTTTACCGCCGGAATGCCCGGCGGCAACAGGTGAAATGTCGATCAGCTGCGGGACAACTTAAAAATCGCCCAGCTCCAGATCGTAGTAACCCAGCTCCTCGCGGAGCCGTTTTTGCTCCAGCCGCTGTTCGGCGCGACGACGCTTTTCCGCAAGCCGCTGCTTGTCGGAGACAACGGGTGTCATGTCGTCCATGTCCTCGTCGGACATGTCGCTGAAAATGGGCTCAAAGAAGTCGTCGAGATCCGACGATGATTCCTGGCTGCGCTCTCCCATAAATCACCTCCCGATGATTTATATCCAAGATAACCTCAGGCAGAAAATAGGCCTGCCATAGCGCGGAGTAAATCAAATATTGGGGATATTGGCGAATAGTTTTTGGGAGTCAATTTTGCACAAAATTGGGTGGCCCGCCGCCCTCCATGGCCATCCCGAAACGGTGTGCAACATCCGTGTTGCGCCCTTATATAAGGTCTTTGCGGCGGGCCACCCTGGGATGGGAATTGCAATCCGCGTGCCAGCGGGAAATCCTGGCAAATACCGCTTGTGACAGCGAGTTTGCAGATTTGTGACGCAGTTCACTGCGTGTCCGGACGCGTCCGCGGGGTGTTGGACAGCAGCTGCACGATACGCGCGGCGACATCCTCGGGCTGGCCTGAAGCGGCATCCACGGTCACGGTGAGGTCCGCATGGCGCTCGTACAGGGGCGTGCGCTCGGCGAAGACCTCCGCGTAGCCCTGGCCGGTATCGTTGGCGATACCCCGCGGCGGCGCACTGGCAACCCGGGCTTCGAGGGTGTCGAGGTCCGCGCGCAGGTAGACCACCGGACCCAGCGCGTGCAGGCGCGCCATCGCCGCCTCGCTATAGACCACGCTGCCGCCGGTGGCGATCACCGCCTGATTGAGGTCGATCTCCAGCAGCACCGCCTCCTCGACCTGGCGCAGGTAGCGGTAGCCCCTGCCCTGCAGGATGTCCTCCAGGCTTGCCCCCTCGCGCACCTGGATGTCCAGGTCCGTGTCCAGGAAGCGCAGGCCGGTGAGCTTGGCCAGCAGCACGCCGACGCTGCTTTTGCCCGCGCCGGGCATGCCGATCAGGCTGATACTGTCGCTGTACATGGCTTCTCCTCGTGCTTCGCGGCATTATCCGGCAGCCGGCGCGCGGCCGCCAGCGGGCGGGTTGCGGGCGCCGGTACCTGTGGGTAGAGTGGCGCTTTTTCCGCCCCCTGCCCTGGAGCGCCCATGGACCTGCTGACCACGCCCCTGCACGACCTGCACCTGGAACTGGGTGCCAAAATGGTGCCCTTCGCGGGCTACGACATGCCGGTGCAGTACCCCGCGGGAATCATCCGCGAGCACCAGCACACCCGCGAACAGGCGGGCCTGTTCGACGTCTCGCACATGGGCCAGGTGCTGGTGCGCGGTGCGGACGCCGCGGCGGCGCTCGAGCGCCTGGTCCCGGCGGACCTTGAAGGCCTCGGCGAGCACCGCCAGACCTACACCCTGTTTACCAACGAGACCGGCGGCGTGCTCGACGACCTGATCGTCACGCGCTGGTCGGACGACTGCTTCTTCCTCGTGGTCAACGCGGCCTGCAAGGCGCAGGACATCGCCCACCTGCAGGCCGGTCTCACCGGCTGCGAGGTCGAGGTACTGGCCGAGCGCGCATTGCTGGCGCTGCAGGGGCCAGGGGCCCGCGCGGTGATGGCCGAGCTGTGCCCCGCGGCCGCTGAACTGGTGTTCCTGCAGGGCTGCCACACGCGCATCGGCGACAGCGAGGTCTACATCACCTGCTCCGGTTACACCGGCGAGGACGGCTTCGAGATCTCCGCCGCCAATGCCGACGCCGAGGCCATCGCCCGGCGCCTGCTCGCCTGCGACGCCGTCGAACCCATCGGCCTCGGCGCCCGCGACTCCCTGCGCCTGGAGGCGGGCCTGTGTCTTTACGGCCACGAACTTAACACCGAGATCACCCCGGTCGAAGCGGGCCTGACCTGGGCGATCGCGAAATGCCGCCGCCCTGACGGCGCGCGCGCCGGTGGTTTCCCGGGCGCGGATGCGATCTTCGCCCATCTGGCGACGCCGCCCGCCCACCGCCGGGTCGGCCTCGCCGTCGACGGCAAGCGCCCGGTGCGCGAGGGGCAGGCGGTACTCAACGCGGATGGTGAGCGCATCGGCGAGGTCTGCTCCGCGGCCTTTGGCGCCAGCTTCGGCGGGCCTATCGCCATGGCCTATATCGAGCGTGAATTCGGGGGCATCGGCACTGCGCTGAGTGTCGACGTGCGCGGCAAGGCGGTGGCGGTGACTGTCACGAAGATGCCCTTCGTACCGCAGCGCTATTTCCGCGGCTGACCTTCCCGGGGGTCAGAGCCCTTTTTGGGCGCTTTTGATTTCCCTGGGGGACCAGGCGCGGAGGCTTTCGATACCCGCCGTCCGCTGGCGGCGTGCAGGCGCCGGCGAAACGGCCGCAAGCTCCGCCGTGTCAGCGGGCTGCTGCGGAACTCGACCATTTTTCGCTGCGCGAAAAATTGGGACTCGGACAGTCCTCGCAGAAAGCTCCCGCTGACACGGCTCCGCAAAAAGCGGCGGCCTGATTGTTTCGCCAGCGCCTGCACGCCACCAACGGACTCCATCGCGCAATCTCGGTACAGCCTTTCCAGTCGATTGCTCCCCAAACCACCGCGCAGAACCAGTTCGCGAAAACTCTCGTCATCGGCGAAGGTGAAAAGCGCATTCTCGGGGTCAGAGCCCTTTATGGGTGCTTTCGATGCCCGCCGTCCGCTGGCGGCGTGCAGGCGCCGGCGAAACGGCCGCAAGCTCCGCCGTGTCAGCGGGCTGCTGCGGAACTCGACCATTTTTCGCTGCGCGAAAAATTGGGACTCGGACAGTCCTCGCAGAAAGCTCCCGCTGACACGGCTCCGCAAAAAGCGGCGGCCTGATTGTTTCGCCAGCGCCTGCACGCCACCAACGGACTCCATCGCGCAATCTCGGTACAGCCTTTCCAGTCGATTGCTCCCCAAACCACCGCGCAGAACCAGTTCGCGAAAACTCTCGTCTTCCGCGAAGGTGAAAAGTGTCCCCGACCCAAGGCCTGGCTGGCGCCCACCCGCCCCGGTGAAACAATCAGGCCGCCGCTTTTGCGCCGCCGCGTTTTCAGGGGCTTTCTGCGAGGCCTGTCCGAGTCCCAAAAAAATCGCGCAGCGACTTTTGGTCGAGTTCCGCAGCAGCCTGAAAACGCGGCGGCGCATGCGGCCGTTTCACCGGGGCGGGTGGGCGGCAGTCAGGCCGTGCAGCCCACCCTCGTCACCACCTCGGAGCCCGGTAGCGAGGAAAGATCAACGGAGTCAGTGCGCCCAATCCCGCTTGGCGCGAAACTGCCGGGACAGGTACTGCATCTGGTCCGCTAGGATGCGGTCCTTGGCCAGGAAGTGCCACTCGAAGGGGTTGGGGCGGAAGGGCACCGCGAGGAGTGGCATGTGTGCCTCTTCCGGCGTCATGTTGTCCTTGGCCCAGTTGCAGCGGCGACAGGCTGCGACCACGTTTTCCCACTTGTCCGCGCCGCCGCGCGAGGTCGGCACCACGTGGTCGCGGGTCAGTTCACCGCGGGTGTATTGGTCGCCGCAGTACAGGCAGCGGTGGTCGTCGCGGCGGAACAGGGTGCGGTTGCACAGGGGAGGGGAGAAGTCGCAGACGATGCGGCCCGCGGTGGCGATGATCGGTTGCAGGTCGATGCGGGAGCGTTGGCCGGTGAGGCGCTGGGTGCCGCCGAAAATTGGGGGAAGCGTGTCCCCGATGCCATAAACGACATCGCCTTTCGCGTAGGCAGATACTGCCTCCTGAATGGTGATCCAGCCGCGTGGCTGGCCCGCCATATCCAGTCGGAGGATCAAGGCTGGGGACTCCCACTTGCAGGTTCCGCGAATACGCTACTGCAAAACCGTGACGACCACAATCGCCAATTGCAGGCCGCCGGGCGGTGCGGTTCAGCTCCCGGCGTCCGCCACCCAACTGGCCTGTGTCAGTAATTTGCCGCGCTGCAAGACGCGGCCGGTGAAAGTCTCGCCCGGGTTGACCGCGCCGACGCCGGCCGGGGTGCCGGTCATCACGATATCGCCGTCCTCCAGGGTGATGAACCCCGCCAGTTCCTCGAGGATGGTGGCTGGCGAGTACATCATCAGCGAGACGTCGCCGCGCTGGCGCGCCGCGCCATCCACGTCCAGTTCCACCGCGAGTTCCTCGGCGTCGTCGATGGCGGCGAAGGGGCTGAACAGGGCGGCGCCGTCGAAGGCCTTGGCGCGCTCCCAGGGCAGGCCCTTGTCCTTGAGTTTGGACTGCAGGCCGCGCTTGGTCAGGTCCAGACCGAAGCCCGCGGCCACCGCCGCGCCGTTCTCGATGAGCAGCGCGATCTCGCCCTCGTAGTGCAGTGGTTCGCCGCCGAGCGAGGCGTACAGGGTGTCGCCGATCGCCGAGTTGGGTTTGCCGAACACCACCATGGCGTCGGGCACTTCGTTGCCCAGTTCCGCGATGTGGGCGACATAGTTGCGCCCCACGCAGACGATCTTGGAAGGGGTGACCTTGCGGCCATCGACGCTCACGCTGTGCATGTGGTGGTTCTCCGGTTGGGCTTGGCGGTGTGCGGGGCTACTCCTGCATACCGTGGTAGAGCAGGCGCACCAGCAGCCGCGCGCCGTCGTTGTCCTTGAGTTCCGCGTAGCGCGGGCCGTCGCGCTTGCCGATGTCGCGGATGTCCGCCATCAGCTCCGGGTGGAACTGGCAGGTGAACGAGCGACGGATGGCGCGGGTCTCCCAGTCCTTGTAGTAGATGCAGGTGGTGGAGACCTCGGTCCAGTCGTCGCCGCCGACGCAGGTCTGCGACAGGATCTCGATGGCGTAGGGCAGGCTCAGCAGCCAGGCCAGCGGCGTCACCGCCACCTGGTAGCGCACCGGCACCAGGGTGTCGTGCAGCAGTTTGTAGGCCCAACTGGCGAACAGGGCCGCCTCCTCGTTGACCTCGTCGCCGTGGAACATGGAAATGTTCAGTGAGCGCTCGGAGCGCATCATGGTGTCGATCACACCCTCGAGGTCGTCCGCCACCAGCGCATGGGTGTCGTGCAGTTCCGCGGGGATGTGGTCGTTGCGGCCGTGGGCGCCGTAGGGCACCAGTTCGCGCTCGCCGATTTCCGCTTGTTCGTTGGGCGCGACGGCAAAGCAGCGGTCGCCCCAGCCGCGGGCGATTCCCCGCCCGCCCTTGATCACCACCAGGTTCTCGCCCATGTCGCGGATCAGGCTGGCCACGCGCTTGAGATTGGTGAGGATGCGCCCGTTGTTGTCCAGCGGCAGCTGCGCGGTGGCGAGAATCTCACCCACTGCGCGCCGCAACAGGCGGATGTGCGAGGTCGCCGCCAGCTGGTGGCCGAGGCAGATGAAGATGCCCGGGCCGCTGTCGGTGGAGCGGCGCAACAGCAGTTCGTCGACCAGCTCCAGCATATTGTCCAGGCTCGCCTGGGAGCCGGCGAAGCTGTCCGGGTCGTAGGCGGAGGGGTTGCCGCCCTGCACCACGGTGGCGATGCCGGCGCTCATGGTGTGGGCCATGCGGCGCGCGTTGAACACGCCGCTTTGCCACAGCGGGTAGAGGATGCTGTCGGCGTCCGCCACCTGCTGCAGGATGTAGGCGATGTTCTTGGACGCGCGCACCGCCTCGCCCTGCAGGTTGATGCCCACGTTCTGCCACGGCTCGACCACGTGCACGCTCTGCCGGTAGACCTCGGGCAGGCCGAGCAGCAGCTCCAGTTCGTCCGGCCCGTGGATGAC
Organism: Mangrovimicrobium sediminis; assembly: GCF_004745945.1. Classification (GTDB taxonomy): domain Bacteria; phylum Pseudomonadota; class Gammaproteobacteria; order Pseudomonadales; family Halieaceae; genus Mangrovimicrobium; species Mangrovimicrobium sediminis. Next base: position 78,828 of record NZ_SRLE01000008.1, read on the forward strand.
TTTTTCCAGCGGCGGGGCCACACCCCAGTCGAACAGGCTGCCGTCCAGCAGCATGTCCCGGCCCGGGTAGGGCGAGGGCGAACCGCGGTCCCCCAGGTAGTAGCCGAGCAGGGCGTGAATGGTCTCTGGGGTCGCCGGGTGGTGGCCGAGAATGCCCGGCGTGGTGCGCCAGGCGAGTGATTCCAGGGTCGGTTTTCGGCGGGGCGGTGACGCGGTCATTGCGGTGACGGGTGGCTCCGTTGGCGGTGGATTGCGGGTGCTGCGGCGGTCTGTCCCGGGGAGGGGCCAGTCCGCGAAGCGGGTGCGGCAGTCGGTCAGTATCCGGTGAAATATCCTTGTGGTCCAGCCGCTGGCGGGCCAGCTTACCTGTTACCGGGACTCGAGCCCCGCCTCGATGCGCGCCAGACGCCGCGCGCGCAACAGGCGATACAGGGTGAGCCCGACGCTCGCCCCCAGCACCAGGCTGACACCGAGGATCTTGCGCGGGGTGAACGGTTCGTCCAGGAACACGGCGCTGCCGATCAGTGCGCCGGGCAGGTACAGGTAGTAGATCATGCTGGAGTACAGCGCCGGCAGCTCGGTGCTGGTCTTCACCCACAGGCCGTGGGCGAACAGCGTGCTGACCACGCCCAGGGTGATCAGCTTGTAGTAGTCCGGCGAGGCCAGATCCGACCAGTTGGCCTCGCCCAGCACCGGCAGGAAGATAATCAGCGCGAAGAAGAACTGACCCCAGGTGCGCTCCAGGGTGCCGACGCCGTGGGCGCGCTGGTGCAGCAGCGGCAGCGCCGCGTAGCACAGGGCGCTGCACAGGCCGATAGCGATGCCCAGGGAGACCTGGTTTTCCAGGCTGAACCCGGGCGATACCACCAGGCAGCCGGTGAAGCACAGGCCGATTGCCAGCCACTCGAAGGGCGCCACGCGCTCGCCGTTGAACAGCCAGGCGAGGATCAGGTACTGCACGCTGTAGGTGGTGATGGTGAGCGCGGCGATCGCCGCGGTGGCCAGCTTGATGCTGAAGAAGTACAGCAGCCAGTGCGCGCCAAAGGTGGCGCCGATGATTACCAGTTGCAGCCACTGCCGCCGGCTCAGCGCCAGCAGTCGCCCGCGCAGCAGTACCAGCGGGGTTATGCCGGCAATCGCCACCGCCAGGCGGAAGCAGCCGATGGCGAACTCGTTGGCCTCGGTGGACTTCACCAGCACCGGCACGGTGGACTGCATCAGCACCGAGATGATGGCGACGCCGAACAGCTGCTGGCGGGTCACGGCGTCAGCCTTCCGCCGGGGCCGCCAGGGCCGCGCGGATGCCGTCCGCGGCCTTCGCCACCGCCTTGCGCAGGGCGGCCTCGTCGATGGTCTGCACCTGGCGGTCGCGCATCAATACCTGCCCGGCGACCACCGTGGTCTGCACGTCGGTGCTGTCCAGCACGTAGACCAGGTGGGAGACGATGTCGTAGCGCGGCTGGTGGCGAGTCTTGCCCAGGTCGACCTGGATCAGGTCCGCCTGCATGCCGGGCTTGAGCTGGCCGATGTACTCGCCGAGGCCGATGGCCGCGGCGCCAGTGCGGGTGGCCATGGCCAGCGCCTCGGGGGCGGGCAGCGCGGTGGGGTCGCCGCTGGCGACCTTGTGCAGCAGCGCGGCGAGGCGGATCTCCTCCCACAGGTCGAGGTCGTTGTTGGAGGCCGCGCCGTCGGTACCCAGGCCCACGTTGATGCCCGCCGCGAGCATCGCCGGCACCGGCGAGATACCCGCGCCCAGCTTCATGTTCGAGGTGGGGTTGTGCACCGCCCCCACCGGTGCCGGTCCGGCCGCCACCAGGGCGATGTCCTCGGCGTCCAGCTGGATCATGTGCGCCCCGATCAGCGGCGTCTCGAACATGCCCAGGCCCTTGACGTGCTTGATCGGAGTGGTCTGGAAGTGCTCACTTACATAGGCGCTCTCCGCGGGCGCCTCGGCCAGGTGCATGGTGATGGGTGCCCCTGCCTTGCGCGCCGCCGCGACCGTGTCTTGCAGGTGCTCCGGCGAGACCGTGTAGGGCGCGTGGGGGGCGAAGGCGGGTGTGATGCGCGGGTCCTTGCCCTGCCAGCGGCCGACGAAGTCCCGCGCCGCGGCGAAGGAGTCGTCCCAGCCCTCGAAGCCCGGGCTGGGGTAATCGATGTGCGGTGCACCGATGACGGCGCGCAGGCCGCAGCGCTGCACCACGCCGGCGATCTCGTCCGGGTAGAAATACATGTCGACGAAGGTGGTGGTGCCGCCGCGGATCATCTCCCAGCAGGCCAGTTCGCTGCCGGTGCGCACGAACTCGGGGGTGACGAAGCGGCCCTCCATGGGGAACACGTACTGCTGCAGCCAGGTCATCAGGTCGAGGTCGTCGACCATGCCGCGGAACAGGGTCATGCTGGTGTGGGTGTGGCCGTTGACCAGGCCGGGCAGGATCACCCGGTCGGCACCGGGGATGCTGCGCGGCGCGCTGTATTCGGCGTCGATATCGGTGCGTGCACCGACAGCGACGATGCTGTCGCCGCGGATGGCGATAGCGGCATCTTCAAGCACCGCCTCGCCGGGCACCATGCTCAGCAGGTAGTCGCCGTAGACGATGAGGTCGACGTCGGCGGCGCGGGCCGATGCACCAAAACAGGTCGCCAGCACCAATAGAAGCACTCGATGGAATCGCAAGGGGGAATCTCCGCAGGAAGGCAATCCGGCCTAGCTTAGCACCGGCCGCCCTCCGGAATGAATTCCGGTAATTTTTGCCTTGCCGGGGTCGCAGGGGTTGGATTGGCACGGCGTGTGCCTATCCTTGGCATTTCCATACTTTTCCAACACTTTCCGCGTATCCCAGTACTGCAGAGCAGGGAGATTCCATGCAGCCCATTACCACCCCACGTCTCGTCATCGCCGCCGCCCTCGGTTCACTGCTGGGCACCGCCGTTCCGGCCCACGCCCAGCTCGAGGAAGTCATCGTTACCGCGCAGAAGCGCGAGCAGGGGCTGCTCGACGTGCCGATCTCCGTCGCCACCCTGTCGGGCGAGAACTTCACTCCGCTGTTCGAAGGTGGCGCCGACGTGCGCGCACTCTCCGCGCGGGTGCCAGGCCTGTACATCGAATCCTCCAATGGTCGCGTGGCGCCGCGTTTCTACATTCGCGGCCTGGGCAACATCGACTTCGACCTGGCCGCCTCGCAGCCGGTGTCCGTGGTCATGGACGAGGTGGTCAAGGAAAACGTGGTGCTGAAGAGCTTCCCGCTGTTCGACATCAAGCAGGTGGAAGTCCTGCGCGGCCCGCAGGGCTCACTGTTCGGCCGCAACACCACCGCGGGTATCGTCAAGTTTGATTCCAACCTGCCCACCTACGAGACCGAGGGCTACGCGCGTGTCGACGTCGGTACTCTGGGCACCACCAACTTCGAAGGCGCCATCGGCGGCGGCCTGGGAGAGAAGGTCGCCGGGCGCATCGCGGTGTTCTCGCAAAACCGCGAGGATTTCATCGACAACGATTTCACCGGCGAGAGCGACGCCACCGGCGGCTTCAACGAGAACGCGGTGAAAGGCTGGTTGCTGTTCGATCCCACCGACAGCCTGAGCATCCTGGCCGGCGCCCACTACCGCGACCTGGACGGCACCTCCGCCCTGTTCCGCGCCAATATCTTCGACCCGGGCAGCAACGACCTCAACCAGAACTACGACCGCGAGACGGTGTACTTCGACGAGGGCGACAACAACCCGCAGGAGTACGAGAACACCGGTTACAGCCTGCAGCTCGACTACGACTTCGGCGGCGTGACCCTGACCTCCATCACCGCCTACGAAGAGGCCGATGGCTACAGCCTGGGCGACATCGACGGCGGCTTCGGCGCCGTCTACCTGCCCTACATGGGACCGGGCTTCATCCCGTTCAACTCGCAGACCCAGGACTCCGCCGACGTCGAGCAGTTCACCCAGGAAGTGCGCCTGGCCAACAACGGCGGTGCCACCTTCAACTGGCAGGTGGGCGCGTTCTACTTCGATTCCACCCTGGACGTGGAGACCAACCCGTTCTTCGCCCCGGCGACCACGGTGACCCACGACAACACCAGCTGGGCGGTATTCGGCCAGGGTGATTACGCCCTCACCGATGCGCTGACCCTGACCGCCGGCCTGCGCTACACCGACGACGACAAGGACTTCACCGCGCCGGGCTACGACGAGGAGGCCTCCGACGAGCAGGTCAGCGGTGACATCGCCCTGTCCTACGCCTTCACCGACAGCTCACTGGCCTGGATCAAGGGCGGCTCCGGCTTCCGCGCCCCGACCATCCAGGGCCGCGACGTGGCCTTCGGTTCGCCGCCCTCCATCGCCGATTCCGAGACCATCACCTCCATCGAGGTGGGCTACAAGGCGCAGCTCGCCTCCAGCCTGCGCTACAACGCGGCGCTGTTCTACTACGAAGTGGAGGACATGCAGTTCACCGCGGTCGGCGGTACCAGCAACTCGATCCAGCTGATCAACGCCGACACCGGCATCGGCATGGGCGTGGAACTGGACGTCGAGTGGTCGCCCACCGAGAACCTGGTGCTGACCTTCGGCGCCTCCTACGCCGACACCGAGATCGACGACGACACCCTGCGCGTCGGCGGCTGCGGCAGCGGCGCCTGCACCATCACCAACCCGGTGGATGCGGACGGTTTCGTGCTGATCGACGGCAACCCGTTCCCCAACGCGCCGGAGACCACCTTCAACTTCACCCTGAGCTACACCCAGCCGATCAACGCGGAGAACGAGCTGTTCTTCTTCACCGACTGGGCCTATCAGGGTGAAACCCAGATCTTCCTCTACGAGGCCAAGGAGTTCGTCACCGACGACCAGTACGAGGGCGGCCTGCGCATGGGCTGGCGGCGTATCGACCTCGGGCTTGAAGTGGCGCTGTTCGGGCGTAACATCACCGATGAGGAAAATGTGCAGGGTGCCATCGACTTCAACAACCTGACCGGCTTCACCAACGAGCCGCGCGTCTACGGTATGTCGATCGGCATCCAGTTCTGATCCGGGGCCGGGCCATCGCCCGGCCACACCGAACGGGAAGACTGCCGATGAGACTATCCGCACTGGGGGCCGTGGTGGCCCTCGCCTTCGGCCTGGCGGCCTGCGCCGCCGGACCGCAAACCGGTTCCAGTGTCACTGCGACCGCCCCGGCCTCGCCGATGGAGGTCAAGGTGGTGGTGGTCACCATGTTCGAGACCGGCGAGGACACCGGCGACAAGGCCGGCGAGTTCCAGCGCTGGAAAGAGCGCCAGGACCTGGACACGGTGTACCCGGCGCCGCATATGCACCACGATATCCTGGCCAACCCGGACACCGGGGTGATCGGTATCGTCACCGGCATGGGCACCGCCAACGCCGCGGCCAGCGTCATGGCCCTGGGCCTGGACCCGCGCTTCGACCTGAGTCGCGCCTACTGGCTGGTGGCCGGCATCTCCGGCTTCGACCCGGCGGACGCCTCCCTCGGCTCGGTAGCCTGGGCGCGCTTCCTGGTGGACGGCGACCTGTCCCACGAGATCGACGCCCGGGAAAAACCCGCGGACTGGCCCGACGGCTACTTCCCGCTGTTCAGCCAGGGCCCGGATGATCCCGCGCGCCTGGAGTACAGCCTCGGTGAGGCCTTCGAACTCAATCCCGCACTGGTCGACTGGGCCTACCGCCTGACCGCGGACATGGACCTGCCCGACCACCCCTCCCTGGCCGCCACCCGCGACCTCTACGTCGATTACCCGGTGGCCCAGCGCGAACCTTTCGTGCTGGTCGGCGACCAGCTCGCGGCCATGACCTTCTGGCACGGCGAGATGCTCAACGACTGGGCCAATCGCTGGGTGGACTACTGGACCCGCGGTGAGGGCGAGTTCGTGAGTTCCGCGATGGAGGACACCGGCACCTACCAGTCGCTCACCTACCTGGACGCGGCGGGCAAGGTCGACAAGGATCGCGTGCTGGTGCTGCGCACTGCCTCCAACTTCACCCTGCCCCCGCCCGGGGTTACCGCCGCAGACTACCTGCGCCAGGAACAGCACGACAGCTACGCCGGCCTCGACGCCGCGCTGGAGAACGCCTACCTCGTCGGCAGCAAGGTGGTACAGGTTATCCTCGACAACTGGGACACCTACCGCGAGCAGACGCCGCAGCCGGCCCCCTGACATCGCAGCTTCATAAAACAGTCACATCTGGTTCATTTCTTGCTGCGATAAATGTGAGAGCTGCGCTCGCTTCCCCCGGGGGGCGGGTTTCGCACATCCAGCATTTTATGGAGATTCCCAGATGAAACGAGCTACCGGGCTGTTTGCCGCCGGTTTGATGGGGCTTAGCGTCACTGCGCTGGCCGACGATCCGCTGCATATCCAGATCCTGCACATCAACGACCACCACTCGCACCTCGCTGCCGAGAGCTTCGACTTCGACGTCAGTGCACTGGACTTGCGCACTGAGCTCGCTGATGGTTCGCCGATCCAGGAAGTGGAGGTAACCTACGGCGGCTTCCCCCTGCTGGTCAGCCTGTTCGATCGCTACGACACGCCGTTCAGCAACACGCTGAAACTGCATGCCGGCGACGCCATCACCGGCACCCTGTACTACAGCCTGTTCAAGGGCGAGGCGGATGCGGTGATGATGAACCAGATCTGCTTCGACGCCTTCGAGCTCGGCAACCACGAATTCGACGACGGCGACGCCGGCCTGGCCAACTTCCTCGACTACCTCGGCGGCAGCTCCAACTGCGACACCGCGGTACTCGGCGCCAACGTCGTGCCCGGCCCGGAATCGCCTATCCAGGGCATGATCGAGCCGTACACCATCGTCGAGCGCGACGGCCAGAAGATCGGCATCATCGGTATCGAGATCGCGCAGAAGACCAAGGTCTCCTCGCAGCCGGACCCGGATACCGAGTTCCTCGACGAGATGACCACCGCGCAACTGTACATCGATGAACTGGAAGAGCAGGGCATCAACAAGATCATCCTGCTCACCCACTACCAGTACGGCAACGACCTGTCACTGGCCGCCCAGCTGTCCGGTGTCGACGTGATCATCGACGGCGACTCCCACACCCTGCTCGACGGCGAAGCACTGGACGACATCGGCTTCCCGGTTGCCGGTCCCTACCCGACCCAGGTAACCAACGCCGACGGCGACATGGTGTGTATCGGCCAGGCCTGGGAATACGCCCACCTGCTCGGCCGCATGGAAGTGTTCTTCGACGGTGAGGGCAAGGTGCGCAGCTGCCGCGGCACCCCGGTCGCCCCGATCGACCGCGACTTCGTCTACGAGGACAGCGACGGCAGCAGCAAATCGCTGAGCGGCTTCGACCGCTTCCAGGTGCAGGTCGCCCTGGCCAAGAACTTCGAGTTCGCCGTGGTCAACGAGGACAGCGCCACCGCCGCCCTGCTCGACGGCTTCAACGCGCAGGTGGAAGTACTCGAGCAGACCGTGATCGGCAGCGTCGCCGAGGACCTGTGCCTGGAGCGTTTCCCCGGCCAGCAGCGCAGCACCATCTGTGACCCGTCCGCGACCTATGCCAACGGTTCCGACATCTCCAACATCGTCGCCAAGGCCTTCATGCAGGTCACCCCGACCGCCGACTTCGCCATCCAGAATGGCGGCGGCGTGCGCGTGGACGTCGCCGAGGGCGATTTCACCATCGCCGATGCCTTCACCCTGCTGCCGTTCTCCAACACCCTGGTCACCCTGGAGATGACCGGCCAGGAGATTGTCGACGTGCTGGAGGACGCGCTGTCCAACGCGCTGGATGTGGAAGGTGGTTCCACCGGCTCCTACCCCTACGCCTCGGGTATCCGCTACGACGTGGACGCCAGCATGAGCAAGGGTGCCCGGGTGAGCAACGTGGAAGTGAACCCGCGTGTCGCCGGTACCTGGACGTCGATTGATCCCGGTGCGACCTACACCGTGGTGACCAACGACTTCATCGCCTCAGGCCAGGACGGCTATGCCACCTTCGGCGAGATCTTCAATGCGGGTGACTACGTGGATACGCTGACCGAGTACGCCCAGGGCTTCATCGACTACGTGGAGGCGCTGACCGAACTCGGCCTGCCGCTGACCAAGTTGCCGCTTGATGAGTACAGCACGAAGAGCTACGTCGGCACCGACGGCTGCGACCACGCTACCAGCAGCGACTGCGTCGGCTTCTGAGTCAGGGCCGGTCCTGGATCAGGCCGCGCAATCCTCGCGCGCCTGATCCAGCAACTGGCGCAACTCAGGGATACACGAACCGCACTGGGTACCGCAGCGCAAGGCTGCGCCCAGTGTTTCCACCGAATCCGCACCGGCCTCGATGGCGCGCGCGATCTGCGTTTCACCCACCTCCCAGCAACTGCACACCAGCTTGCCCGCGGACTCACGTTCGGCGCTGAAGCCGGCCAGTAACTGGTGCCATTCGCCCGCAGCCGGGGTTTCGCTGCCCAGGCCGGTCATCCACCCGCGCTCCGGCAGGGCGTCGCGGGAGCGATTCAAGAACAACGCGTAGTGCAGCGTGTCGCCGCGCCGGCCGACTTCGCGCCAGTCGCCGCCCACGCTGTCCTCGTAACCGGCGCGCTCGCAATCCGCGCCCAGCTCGCGCGCCAGTTGCGCATAGACCGTTGCCGGCGCCGCGGTATCCGCCAGCAGGGTCAGGTAGCCGCCGCTCACCGCGATGCGCGACCAGTAGGCCAGCTCCATGACCAGCGGCTCGCGGCTGAACAACAGCCCCCAGCTGGCCACCGCGCAGGGCGCGATACTGGCGTGGGCGAACTTCGACTGCGGCTGGCCCGAGTATGGGTCGGTGATTGCCGGGATCAGGTTGCTGGCGCCGCCGGCGGCGGTGAACTGGCCGCTCCAGTGGATGGGTACGAAGCTCTGGCCGCGGGCGATGCCCGGGTCCAGCGTGGCCAGCCCGCGCACGACACCCTGGGCGTTGCCCACTTCCACCAGGTCGCCCTCCGCCAGGCCCAGCTGCGCAGCGTCTGATGGGTTCAGGGAAATGCTGAAGAAGTCGCGGTGCTGGGACAGGCGCGGCACACGGCCGGTGCGCGTCATGGTGTGCCACTGGTCGCGGAAGCGGCCGGTGTTGATGGTCATGCCCTCGCCCGGCGCCGGCGCCTGCGGTTGCACGGCCACGATGCGGGCGCGGCCGTCGGCGGTGAAGAAGCGTCCGTCGCAGAACGGTTCGATCGCCGGCCCGGAAGCGGGGAGCGGCCAGCGCACTGGTGCCAGCGCCGCGTACTGGGCGTCGTCCAGCTGCGCCAGGGCGCCGATGTCGAAGGCGCGGCTGCCGTTGTTCTCGAACGCGGAGAGCGCCGCGTGCTCGCGGAAAATCGCCTCCGGGCCGCGGTAGTCGAAGTGTTCGCCCAGGCCCAGGGCGCGCGCTACCTGGGTGACGATCAGCCAGTCCGGGCGCGCCTCGCCCAGCGCGGGCACCAGCTGGCGCTGGCGCGAGATGACCCGCTCGGAGTTGGTCACGGTGCCGTCCTTCTCGCCCCAGGGCGCCGCCGGCAGCAGCAGGTCGGCAAAGGCCGCGGTGTCGGTCTGTGCAGTGCAGTCGGAGACCACCACGAACTCGCAGCGCGCCAGGGCGCGGCGCACCAGGGCGCTGTCCGGCAGGCTCACCGCCGGGTTGGTGGCCATGATCCAGAGGAACTTGATGTGCCCGTCGGCGGCGGCCTGGAACAGGTCGACTGCTTTCAGGCCAGGGCCGGCGGCCATGTCGGTGGCGCCCCAGAAGCGCGCCACGCGGTCGACGTCGGCGGGGTCGTAGTCCATGTGCGCGGCGAGCTGGTTGGACAGGCCGCCGACTTCGCGTCCGCCCATCGCGTTGGGCTGGCCGGTGATCGAGAACGGTCCCATGCCGGGCCGGCCGATGCGTCCGGTCGCCAGGTGGCAGTTGATGACGGCGTTGCACTTGTCGGTGCCGGTGGCGGATTGCTTCACACCCTGGGAGAACATCGACACGGTGCGCTCGGTGGCGGTGAACCAGTCGTAGAAGGTCGCCACCTCCTGTGCATCGAGGCCGGTGACCTGGGCCACGCCGGCTGCGTCGAGGTTGCCGGCGGCATCCAGTGCGGCGTCGAGACCGCTGGTGTGGGCGTCGATAAACGCGCGGTCCAGTGCGCCGTTGTTCGCCAGGTGGCGCAGCAGGCCGGCGAACAGGAAAGCGTCCGTGCCCGGCAGCAATTGCAGGTGCAGGTCGGCGAGGTCGCAACTGGCGGTGCGCCGCGGGTCGATCACCACGATGCGCTTGCCCGGGTTGGCCTGCTTCGCCGCCTCGATGCGCTGGTAGACCACCGGGTGGGTCCAGGCGGCGTTGGAGCCGACCATCACCAGCAGGTCGCAGTCCTCGACGTCCGCGTAGGTGCAGGGCACCACGTCCTCACCGAAGGCGCGCTTGTGCGCGGCCACCGCGGAGGACATGCACAGCCGCGAGTTGGTATCGACGTTGCCGCTGCCGAGGAAGCCTTTCATCAGCTTGTTGGCGACGTAGTAGTCCTCGGTGAGCAGCTGCCCGGACAGGTAGAACGCGATGGCGTCGGGGCCGTGCCGTTCGCGCGCCTCCTGCAGCTTGCTGCCGAGCGCGGCGATGGCCGCCTGCCAGGACACCCGGTGCCCTGCCAGAACGGGGTGGAGGAGCCGGCCCTCGTCGCCGAGTGTTTCAGCCAGTGCAGTCCCCTTTACGCACAGGCGGCCGGCGTTTGCCGGGTGGTCCCCGTCCCCCAAGACACCGCTGACCTGTCCCCCGGCAAGCTGCGCGGTGACGCCGCAGCCGACGCCGCAGTAGGGGCAGGTTGTATTGCAGTTGGGCATATCGTTGGTTCTCAGGCCGCCGCCAGCGCTTCGCTGACATCGCGGCCGAAGATCAGGCCGGCGCGCAGGGCGCCGATCTCGCCACCGCCGCTGATCAGCTCGCTGTACCAGGTGCCGCCGCGCTTGTCGCCCACCAGCACCGCGCCGACCAGGCGGTTGTCGCGCAGCACCAGGCGGCGGTAGACACCGTTCCCGCGCAGCACCAGTTGTTCGGCAGCGTCATCGAGTTCGCCGGCGCGGTAGATCTCGACGCCGGAAATCTTCAGTTGCGTCGGGTAGTCCTGCAGGCAAAACGGCGGGTGTTGGACGCCGGCGAGCTGCGCGGCGAGCACCGCCGCCTGTTCGCGGATCGGCGCCACCAGGCCGAAGCAGTGTTCGCCGAACTGCGAGCACTCGCCCAGGGCGTAGACCCCCGGTGCCGAGGTGCGCAGGCGCTCGTCCACCCGAATGCCGCGCGCCGTGGCGATGCCCGCCTGTGCCGCGAGTTCGATGTTGGGTGTGATGCCGGTGGCGAACAGCAGCAGGTCCGCGGGCAGGCGCTCGCCGTTGTCCAGGGTGACACCGCACAGGCGGCCGTTGTCATCGGCAGCGACGCCGGCGATCTGCACGCCGAGGTCGAAGTGAATACCGCGCGCCTCGAGGTCGCGCTGTAACTGGGCGCCGCCCTCGGTGTCGAGCTGCCGGTTCATGATCACCGGGTTGCGGTGCAGGACCCGGGTGTCGAAGCCCAGTTCGTTGAGCCCGTGCGCGGCCTCCAGGCCGAGCAGGCCGGCACCCACAACCAGCGCCCGGCGACCGCGCGCCGGCAGGGCGCGCAGCTCGCGCGCATCGCGCAGGGTGCGGAACACTTCGACACCAATGATGCCGCTGCAATCCACCCCCGGGCGGGCCACGCCGGCGCCGGTGGCGAAGACCAGGGCGTCGAAGGGATGTTCGCTGCCATCCGCGCAGCGGGCGGTACGCGCGTCGGTATCGATCGCGCTGACCCGGGTGCCGGTGACGAACTGCACGGTCCCGGGACTATCTGTCTCGGGACTGTCTGTCTCGGGCATGGCGGGCTCGAGCATCGCCGGTTCAAGCATGGCGAGGTCGGCCTCGCTGTTCTCGCCAGCCAGCACGTTGGACAGCAATACGCGGTTGTAGCAGGCCTCGGTCTCGTCGCCGATCACCGTGACGTCGAGGTCGTGCTCCAGCTGTGCCAGCTCCTGCAGCACATAGGCCGCAGCCATACCCGCACCGACGATGACCAGTTTGCGCCGCATGTCGCCAGTCTCAGGCCGCCTGGGTATCCGCGCCGCCGGAGGGGCTGTCGTCGTCCGGGGCCGGTGCCGAGGCATCGCGCAGGGGCGCCGGTTTGGCCTCGCCGCGGGCCTTGGTGTCCGGGTTCACGTGTTTGGCATAGAGGAACTCCAGCACCTGCTGGCGCAGGTGGACGAAATCCGGGTCCTCGGCGAGTTCCAGGCGGTCGCGCGGGCGCGGCAGGTCGATCTGCAGGATCTCGCCGATGGTGGCCGCCGGGCCGTTGGTCATCATCACGATGCGATCGGACAGCAATACGGCTTCGTCCACATCGTGGGTAATCATGATCACGGTGTTGCCGAGCTCCGCCTGGATGCGCATCAGCGAATCCTGCAGCTGCGCCCGGGTCAGCGCGTCCAGCGCGCCGAAGGGTTCGTCCATCAGCAGCACCTTGGGCTGCATGGCCAGGCAGCGGGCGATGCCCACGCGCTGTTTCATGCCGCCGGAGATCTCGCCGGGCAGCTTGTTCATGGCGTGGTCCATGTTGACCAGCTTGAGGTTGTGCTCGATCCACTCGCGGCGTTCGGCGCGGCTCTTGGTCTTGCGAAACACCTGGTTGACCGCCAGCTCGACGTTCTCGTACACGGTGAGCCAGGGCATCAGCGAGTGGTTCTGGAATACCACCGCGCGGTCCGGGCCGGGCTCGTCCACTTCCCTGCCCTCCAGCGCCACGCCGCCCTCGGTGGCGCGCAGCAGGCCGGCGACAATATTCAGCACGGTAGACTTGCCGCAGCCGGAGTGGCCGATCAGCGAGACGAACTCGCCTTTTTCCATTTTCAGGTTTACGTTCTGCAGCGCGCGGAACTTGGTGCCGCCGGTGTTGAATTCGATGCCGACGCCGGTGATGTCGAGATACTTGCCTGCCATTGTCTGTACTCCTCGCTAGCTCTGTGTCGCGTTACCGCAGTACGGCGTTCTTGTCCCAGGTCACCCGCTTCTGCAGGGTGAGCATGAGCTTGTCCAGGGCGAAACCGATAAAGCCGATCACCAGCACCGCGACCATGATGCGGCCCAGGGAATCGGAGCTGCCGTTCTGGAATTCGTCCCAGACGAACTTGCCCAGGCCCGGGTTCTGCGCCAGCATCTCCGCGGCGATCAGCACCATCCAGCCGGTGGCCAGGGACAGGCGCAGGCCGGTGAAGATCATCGGGATCGCCGCCGGGATGACGATTTTGCGAATGTGCGTGAACCAGGGCAGCGCCATTACGCGGCTGACGTTGACCAGGTCGCGGTCGATGCCGGCCACGCCCACGGTGGTGTTAATGAGCGTCGGCCACAGGCAGCACAGGGACACGGTGATTGCCGAATTGAGGAAGGACTTGTCGAACATCGGGTCCTCCGTGGTGTAGGAGGCGCTCACCACCATGGTCACCAGCGGCAGCCAGGCCAGCGGCGACACCGGCTTGAACACCTGGATGATCGGGTTCATCGCCTTGTACATGCCGGCGGACAGGCCGCAGACGATACCCAGCGGGATGGCGATCAGGTTGGCGATGAGGAAGCCCGCCGCCACCGTCCACAGGCTGGTGCGGATCTGGTCGATGAAAGTCGGCTTGCCGGTATAGTCCCGCCACTTGATTTCGGCGTCGGGGTTTTTCTCGAGTTTTTTCGCGTTGCGCTCTTCCTGGCGCTGGTTGAATTCCGTTTCTTTTTGCCGTTCGCGCTGGTGTTCATCCGCCAGGTTCTGCACCTGTTCCCACACCTGTACCGGGCCGGGAAACTGGCCCAGCGAGGTGTCGATCCGGTTGGCGGCAAACTGCCACAGCATCAGGAAGGCGAAAATCCCGATAGCCGGCAGCACCAGGCCCTCGAGGAAGGTCTTGGAGCTGATACCGCTGATCATCTGCCGGTAGCGGTCGTCGGGGCGGAGTGCTGCTGCGTCTGACATGGTGTACATCCTGCGCTGTATGCGTTGCGCCGCCCGCGTGGGGCGGCGCGGTCTTTCGGGTTAGATGGTCTCGTTGCCCTTGAGGCCGATCGGGAACTGCTCCAGATAGGCGTTGGGCTTGGTGCCGTCGTAGACCTTGCCGTCGATGAACTCGGTCTGCGGTGCACGGTAGCCGCTCTCGGTGGCGAACTCGGGGAAGTCGGAGGCATCCATTTCGCCGTCCTCGATCAGCGCCTCGGCGGCGGCCTGGTAGATGTCCGGGCGGTAGACACTCTTCGCCACTTCGTCGTACCAGCTGTCGGCCTTGGGCTCGGCGATCTGGCCCCAGCGGCGCATCTGGGTGAGGTACCAGACGGCGTCGGAGTAGTAGGGGAAGGTCGCGTTGTAGCGGAAGAACACGTTGAAGTCCGGTACCTCGCGCTTGTCGCCTTTCTCGTATTCGAAGGTGCCGGTCATGGAGTTGGCGATCACGTCGTAGTCGGCGCCCACGTACTCGGGACGGGACAGGATCTTCACCGCCTCCGGACGGTTGGCGTTGTCGTTCTCATCCAGCCATTTCGCCGCGCGCAGTAGCGCTTTGACCACGCGGATAGAGGTGTTCGGGTACTTCTCGGTGAACTCCTTGGTCATGCCGAAGACTTTTTCCGGGTTGTTCTTCCAGATCTCGTAGTCGGTGATGACCGGCACGCCGATGCCCTTGAATACCGCCTGCTGGTTCCAGGGCTCGCCCACGCAGTAGCCGTAGATGGTGCCGGCTTCCAGGGTGGCGGGCATCTGCGGCGGCGGGGTGACGGAGAGCAGTGCGTCGGCGCTGAGCTGGCCGGAGATGTCGCCCTTGTGCGGCGCGTAGTAGCCGGGGTGGATGCCGCCGGCGGCCAGCCAGTAGCGCAGCTCGTAGTTGTGGGTGGAAACCGGGAATACCATGCCCATGTTGAAGGGCTTGCCCGCGGCCTTGTATTTCTCGACCACCGGCTTCAGGGCATCGGCCTTGATCGGGTGTACCGGCTTGCCGTCTTCATCGTGGGGGATGTTTTTCTTCATCTCTTCCCACACGGCGTTGGACACGGTGATGCCGTTGCCGTTGAGGTCCATGGAGAAGGGGGTGACGATGTGCGCCTTGGTGCCGAAGCCGATGGTCGCCGCCAGCGGCTGGCCGGCGAGCATGTGGGCGCCGTCCAGCTGGCCGTCGATGACGCCGTCGAGCAGTACCTTCCAGTTGGCCTGGGCCTCGAGGGTCACGTACAGGCCCTCGTCCTCGAAGTAATGGTTCTCATAGGCCACGGCCAGCGGGGCCATGTCGGTCAGCTTGATGAAGCCGAACTTGAGTTCGTCCTTTTCCGGCTCGCCCAGCTCGGCGCTGGCGGACAGCGGCAGGGCAGCTGCGAACAGCGAACCCAGGGCGAAGGCGCCTAGCTGGCGGCGGGTGAGAGAGAGAAATCCTTTGCGAGTCATCATGTACCCCTTGAGTCTCAGTAGTTGAACTAACGAACACTCCCCTCGGGCAGTGCCAGTCGAGGGAGAGCGTCGGTGCTCAGAGGGGAGGATCGCGATGTGGTGTAGCTGTAGCTCTTGTCTAAGTCTTTACAAATACAAAACGTGGGCCAGAAAACCAATAATTCAACAATAACAAATGCTTAATTGAATAACGCCTCGTCCGGGGGTGGCCGCCGACGCGGGATCGTGCACCAAATTCGCTCGTCCGGGCACGCGCCTGCCACCTCTCAGGGCGTGAGCATGAGGTCCGGCCCCAGTTCGATACCCGGCTCGATCTCCCAGACGTCGGCGTGGCGATTCAGCGGCTTGTAGTCCTGGCTCGGGCAGGGCATGCCCAGGTGGCGGGCCGCCTCGCGGTACAGGTCGGTGCGTAGGGTGCGCTGGGCCAGCGCCTTGATATCGGCCGGGTCGAAGCCCTTGCCGAGCAATTCGCCGATGTGTTCCAGCAGCCAGGTGCCGTCGGAGCGCCAGGGGAAGCCGGCCTGGAAGCGGCCGAACACGTGGAAGTGCGGTCGCTCCACCACCGGCCCGCCCTTGCTGAAGGTGAAATGGCCGGTGATCGAGGGGCGCAGCACTTCCTGCGGCAGGTCCAGGTAGCCGGGCTGCGCGAGCACGGCCACGGTCTCCTCGCGGTTGACCGGGTCGGACAGCCAGGCGCAGGCCTCCATCAGCGCCAGGCGCAGGCGCAGGTGTGAACCGGGGTGGCTCTGGTGCCAGTTCTCGGTGACACCGAGCACTTTCTCCACGCCGTTGTTCCAGATCTGGTAGCCGGTGGCCTGCACTGCGCCGATGCCGTATTGCACCGCCATGCTGTTCCAGGGCTCGCCGACGCAGAAACCGTCGATGATGCCGCGCGCCAGGCTGTCGACCATCTGCTCCGGCGGCAGGACGATGATGCGCACGTCGCGCTCCGGGTCGATGGCGCCGCTGCGCAGCCAGCTGCGCAACTGCAGGGTGTGGCAGGAGAAGGTGTGGGCGGTGGCCAGCGTAACCTGGCAGCCGCTCTCGCGCAGGTGCTGGGCGAAGGCCGCGGCGGTGTGCTGGGCGCCGAGCATCGGGTCGCCGCCGTGCGCGGCAATCGCCTGGGACAGGCCCTGGCTCAGGGTGATGGCGTTGCCGTTGAGTGACAGCGCCAGGCCGGTGATCACGTCGGCGCGCATGCCGCCCACGCCCAGCGAGGTCGCCAGCGGCAGCGGCGCCAGCATCTGCGCCGCGTCGAGCACGCCGGCCACCAGCTTGTCGCGCAGGTTGGCCCAGGACACCTCGCGCTGCAGGCTGATGTCCAGCCCGTACTTGCTGTAATAGCCCAGTTCCTGCGCCATGATCAGCGGGGCGCTGTCGGTGAGGCGGATAAAACCCAGGTTGAGTTCGCGCTTCTCCGCCGGAGGCAGGCGCTGTATATCGCTCATCGTTGCCTTCCTTTCGGTTTGCTTCGCTCCAGGATGGAGATCACCTCGCGGGCGGTCTCCCCCAGGGTGCGGTTCTTGTCCATCGCCAGTTTACGCAGGGTGGCGAAGGCTTCCTCCTCCTCCACCTTGTGCAGTGACATGAGCAGGCCCTTGGCCTTTTCCACCAGCTTGCGTTCCTCGAGCTGGCGGCGGGTCTCGTCCAGTTCCTCGCGCAGGTTGTTGAAGGCGGAGAACTGGGCGACCGCAATGTCGATGGCGGCGCGCACCCGGGTGGGATTGATGTCCTCGGCCTGGTAGGCCGTGACCCCGGCGCGGATGGCGTCGGTGATGAAACCCTGGTCCCCGGCCTCGGAGAACATGACCACCGGGCGCGGGTTGTGGGTGGAGGCGATCGCCAGGCTCTCCAGCACGTCGCGGTCCGGGGAGTCCAGGGCGATGATCACCACGTCCGGTTCCTGCTGCGCCATCTGGAACAGCAGGCCGGAGGCGGTGGGAATGACCGACAGCACCTCGAAGCCGACCTCGCGCAGGCGCGCTTCGACGGCGGTGGCACGCGAGAGATCGTCATCCACCAGGATGACGCGCAACACCTTGTTAGCGGGTGAATTCGGCACGGAATACCAGGGCCGGCGGCTCACAGGACGCCGCCGGCACAGCAGACAACGGGATCAGATCTTGAATTGTACCGTCATCCATACCTTGTCGACATCAACATACGCATCGCTGTCGGCGGAGAATCCTGCATATTTCAGCTGCAGGCTGAGGTTGCTGTTCACCGGGTAGGTGGCCACCAGGTCCAGTTCCGTGCCGTAGTCGCCACCGGAGGCGTCGGCGGCGAAGTCGTGGTAGAAGCCAGCCAGCTTCACCGGGCCGATGGCGCCGGCCAGGCCGAAGTAGATGTCCTCGATGCCGTCGCCGGGGGTGACCAGGAACTGGTCGGCCCAGCCCTGGAACTTGTGCAGGGTGGCGAACGGGGTCTTGAAGCCCACGCCGTTGTCCGAGCCAAGCAGTTCGTAGCCCAGGGTGGCGGTGACCGGCCCCAGCGTGAGGCCGCCCTCGGCCATGTAGTAATCGGCGTCGTAGGACAGCGGCGAGTCGCCGGCCTCGGATTGGGTGGCGTAGGCGGCCTTCAGGCTGACCGGGCCGATGGCGCCGGCGTATTCCACGCCGTAGGTGTCGGTGGAGTTACCCACGGAGCGGCCACCCGGGTAGCCGGCGGCCTCGTTGATATCCAGCAGGTAGGCGAAGCCGGTGATGGTGTGCTTCTCGGCGAAGGTGAAGTCACCGCGCAGGAAATGGTTCTCGCCGTGCAGGTTGGCCGGCTGCACCGGGCCGTCGTCCGGGCCGAAGATGCGGTTGACGTTGTACACGTAGGCGTAGTCCAGGGTCAGGCCGCCGCCGCTGTACATGGCGCGGAAACCGTCGTAGGTCTGCTCGTTCTGGCGCCAGCCCACACCGCCGACGAAGCGCTGGCTGCCGTGCAGGATGCGCTGGCGGCCGTAGGTGCCGGAGGCGCCGCTGGCGGCGTACTTGACCCAGGCCTGGTTGACCTCGGTGCCCTCGGGGTCGGCCACCACCGGGTACTCGGTGTTGCCGTTGGAGGTGGAGTTGTAGTTGTCGTCGCCGATGGCGGTGACGTCATCGAACTCGGCGAGGAAGGAAAAACCCTTGTAGGCGGCGGAGGCGAAGGTCAGCCGGCTGCGCAGGGTGGAGGCCTCGGCCTCCTTGTCGATGTTTTCCTGCTCGACGTACTCGAAGCGATAGCGGAAATCGAGTGAGGCCTTGCCCAGGGTGAACATCTCGGTGAAGGTGGTGGGGCTGGGTGCCGCGTCTTCGGCAAAGGCCGGGGAGGCCAGTGCGCCGAGCACTGCGGTTGCCAGGAGGGTGCGTCGCTGGATGGATGCTGCCATTTTTTTGTACTCCTCAAAAACGCAAAAAGCCCGCTCGCGGCACCCGGGTTGGTGGGTGTGCGAACAGGCTTCATTGCCGTGAAACGGATTGTTGGGGACGTCGGCGCCTCTGCAAGTGTCGGGCCAGAACCGACTAAGCTGTTGTTATCCAAGCAATTGATGGTTTTTCCGCTGCGCTGGAGTTCGCTGCGGATTGCCCGGAAATTGTGATTTCGCACAGAAATGGGCACTCGTATGCACCTGTATCGCCCAGCAACCCGGCATACAGGCGTTGTGATGAACGCCCCGGGAAGGGTTGATTCGGGCCCGTCCGCGCGCCTGGGTGTCGGGCCGGAGAGGTGTTTGGAGAGGTGGTTGGAGAGGTGGTTGGAGAGGTGGCAGGAGAGGTGGCAGGAGAGGTGGCAGGAGAGGTGGCAGGAGAGGTGGCAGGAGAGGTGGCAGGAGCGCTACTCGTTGCGGCCGCCTGATAACTGGCACGAGAGTTGCTGTTACATTCCCATAGGCCCGGTTTTCAGCCGTTTTTGCACTAGCGAAGTGCAAATCCCAGCGGTTTCCAGAATCCGGTGCACCAATTTCAGGAATCGACTCCAATGGTGGATGCGCAATTGCGATGCGTTGTCACCGGAGTTGCATGCATTTTCGGCGAATCCCGCCGCCCCATCCTCCCTTGAAGTCCCGCCGTTCCAGGCATTCCTGGCGATATGACGTATCAGGAGATGGGTTATGAGCAAGCGCGAGATAGTAGTTGTCGGCAACGGCATGGTCGGGCACCACTTCGTCAACACCCTGGTGGAGGCCGCCACCGGTGACCGCATCACCATTCTCGGCGGCGAACCGCGCCCCGCCTACGATCGTGTCCACCTGTCGGATGTGTTCGCCGGCCGTTCGCCGGAAGACCTCGCCCTGGCCACCCGCGACACCTATAAAGAGTGGGGCGTCGAGGCGGTGTTCGGCGACCCGGTCGCCGCCATCGAGCGCGACAAGAAAGAGGTAGTCACCGAAGGCGGCCGCCGCTTCGCCTACGACAAGCTCGTGCTCGCCACCGGCTCCTACCCCTTCGTACCGCCGGTGCCCGGCCACGAGCACGAGCGCTGCCTGACCTACCGCACCATCGACGACCTCGGCGAGATCCGCGCCAAGGCGAAGGACAGCAAGATTGGCGTGGTGGTCGGCGGCGGCCTGCTCGGCCTGGAGTGCGCCAACGCGCTGCAGAACCTCGGACTGCAAACCCACGTGGTGGAATTCGCGCCGGGCCTGATGGGTGTGCAGCTGGACGACGGCGGCTCGGCCATGCTGCGGCGCAAGATCGAGGAACTCGGCGTCAACGTGCACACCGGCAAGAACACCCAGCGCATCGTCGATGGCGACGACTGCGCGTTGCGCATGGAGTTCGCCGACGAGTCAGTACTGGAGACGGACATGATCGTGTTCTCCGCCGGCATCCGTCCCTGGGACCAGCTGGCGCGGGACTGCGAGCTGGCGGTGGGTGAGCGCGGCGGCATCGTGGTCGACACCAAGTGCAAGACCTCGGACAGCGACATCTACGCCGTCGGCGAATGCGCGCTGTTCGGCGGGCGCATCTTCGGCCTGGTGGCGCCGGGTTACCGCATGGCGGAAACCGCGGCGGCGAGCGTGGCGGGTACCGACGGGGTGCTGTTCCAGGGCGCCGACATGAGCACCAAGCTGAAGCTGCTCGGCGTGGACGTGGGTTCCATCGGCGATGCCCACGGCCGCACCCCGGGCGCCATGTCCTTCGTGTTCAGCGACCAGCGCGAGAACATCTACAAGCGCCTGGTGACCAGCGGCGACGGCAAGAGCCTGCTCGGCGCGGTGCTGGTCGGCGACTGCGGCGAGTACGACACCCTGCTGCAATACCACCTCAACGACATCGAGCTGCCCGCCGACCCGCAGGCGCTGATCCTGCCAAACGTGGGCGGTGCCCCGGTGGGCCTGGGCGTGGCCGCCCTGCCCGCCACGGCGACCATCTGTTCCTGCCACAACGTGTCCAAGGGAGATATCGTCGGCGTGATCGACGCCGGCTGCTGCTCGCTGGGAGAGGTCAAGGCCGAGACCAAGGCCAGCACCGGCTGCGGCGGCTGCGCCGCGATGCTCAAGAACCTGGTCGACGACGAACTCGCCGCCCGCGGCGTGGCGGTGGATAAAAGCATCTGCGAACACTTCGCCTTCACCCGCCAGGACCTGTACAACATTGTCCGCGTGGAAAACATCCGCAGCTTCGATGCGCTGCTGGACAAACACGGCAAGGGCATGGGCTGCGATATCTGCAAGCCGGCGGTGGCCTCCATCCTGGCCAGCTGCTGGAACGACTACGTGCTGGAGCAGCCGCACGCGCCGCTGCAGGACACCAACGACCGCTTCCTCGCCAACCTGCAGAAGGACGGCACCTACTCGGTGGTGCCGCGCGTGCCCGGCGGCGAGATCACCCCGGACAAACTCATTGCCCTGGGCTACGTGGCCAAGAAGTACGACCTCTACACCAAGATCACCGGCGGCCAGCGGGTGGACCTGTTCGGCGCGCGCATGGAGCAGCTGCCGGATATCTGGGGCGAGCTGATCCAGGCCGGCTTCGAGACCGGCCACGCCTACGGCAAGGCCCTGCGCACGGTGAAATCCTGTGTCGGTTCCACCTGGTGCCGCTACGGCGTGCAGGACTCCGTGGGCATGGCGATCCTGCTCGAGGAGCGCTACAAGGGCCTGCGTTCGCCGCACAAACTGAAAATGGCAGTGTCCGGCTGCACCCGCGAATGCGCCGAGGCGCAGGGCAAGGATGTCGGCGTGATCGCCACCGAGAAGGGCTGGAACCTCTACGTGTGCGGCAACGGCGGTATGAAGCCGCGCCACGCGGACCTGTTCGCCACCGACCTCGACGACGAGACCCTGATCCGCTACATCGACCGCTTCTTCATGTTCTACTGCCGCACCGCGGACCGCCTGCAGCGCACCTCGGTGTGGATGGAAAACATGGAGGGCGGCCTGGAGTACCTGCAGCAGGTGATCATCGAGGATAGCCTGGGTCTCGGCGCCGAACTGGAGGCGCAGATGGCCGCGGTGATCGGTGCCTACCAGTGCGAGTGGAAGACCACCGTCGAGGACCCGGAGAAGGTCGCGCAGTTCAAGTTCTTCGTCAACGCGGACGCCACCGACGAGAACGTGGTGTTCGTGCGCGAGCGCAAACAGGTGCGCCCGGCCACCGAGGAAGAGCGCGCGGCGATGTCCGCGGACATCCTCGCCACCGCTTCCTGACCCACGCGACTACAACTGGAGATTACCGATGAGCCAATGGAACGACATCTGCAGCGTCGCTGACATCCTTCCCAACAGCGGGCGCTGTGCCCTGCTCGGTGGCGACCAGGTCGCCATCTTCCGCGTCGCCGGCGGCGACGGCGACACCTTTTATGCGCTGGCCAATCACGACCCGTTTTCCGGCGCCAACGTCATCAGCCGCGGTATCGTCGGCAGTCTCGGCGAGCGCCTGGTGGTGGCTTCCCCGGTGTACAAGCAGCATTTCTGCCTGGACAGCGGCGAGTGCGTGGAAGATGGCGAAGTGAAGCTGCGTACCTGGCCGGTGCGGGTCGAGGGCGATCGGGTGTTGCTGGCGAGTTGAGCGCTTGCCGGGCCGGGCTTATCCCGGGTCGGACCAGTGCCGGGCCGAACTGTTTATTGCCGGGCCTGAACTGTGTGTTTCCAGGCTGAACTATTTGCTTCCAGGCTGACCTACTGCCGGGTCGAACTGGGCCCCGGCGGTTCGCCGGCGAACGCCTGGCTCATGGCGAAGGGGCTGCTGCGTAATGCGGGTGCGGAGGGCGGCTCGCTCTTGCGCCCTTCGACTGCCTGGCGCGGGGCCTGCTGGGCCTCTTCGCGGTTTTCGCGAGCGGACTGCAGCATGACCGAGGCCAGGGTATCGAATGCGCATCCCCAGGCCTCCCGCTCGGCGTCGGCGAAACGCTGGCCCAGAGCCTGTTCCAGGGTCCACAGCAGCGCCGAGCGCGTGGTGTGGTAGTCCCGTTCGGTCATGCCGAGTTCGGCATAGCGTGCGCCCATCGCCTGCAGCGCGGGGCGCAGGTTGTCCATCAGGTCCAGGGTGGCGATGATGGTATCGAGCAGCGAGGCCATCTGCCGGCTCTGCTCGGAATCTTCCGGAAAGTGGCGGCGCAACTTCGGATCGAGTTTCTGGATACGCTCGTAAAAGAGGGCGGTGAACTGATCCGCCGCGGGCGCGAGCAGGGCCCACGTGTCGGCGATCAATGCAATTTGCTGTGGCGTCACCCAGATCCCTCTTATTAGCGCCCCCGGGAAAAATACGCCCCGCACCTGCTTCCTGCGAAGCTGGAGCGGGGCGCCATTGCCCTGGATGGTGTCAAAGCCGGCCCTCGTCGTCAGGCCCGGGCCGCAAGTGCGGCGACACAGGATTCATAGCAGGAAGCGTGCCACCTACATTAATTCAATAAAAACAGTGGGTTATGTATCTGCCTTGCGGTAGTGCATGATTGATACGGGGTTGCCGGGGGCGCACTTGCACCAAAATGGCCCCCGTGAGGGCGGGGTCACTGCGCGCAGTTTGCCGGCCGCAACTGCGGGTTGCGCACCTGCAGTGTGCCATCGGCCTGGTGCAGGATGCCCAGGCGCAGCTGGTTGATCTGCCGCGGCAGGGTGGCGCGAATAGCCACCCGCTGCCAGTCGCTGGTGCCGATATGGGGTTCGTGCTCGAGTACCGAATTCACCGCGTTGCGCCCGCCCACCAGCGCGGTGAGCACCAGCCCGCCGCCGTCCTTGAAGCCGTGGGGTATGCTCGGCGGCTGCAGGTCGAGGCGGATCTCCGCGCTGTACTCCACCTCCTGGCCCGCCAACGATGTGTAGTCCTGGACGATCTGGGTGAGCAGGAACCAGGGCTCTTTGCCGGTCTTGCGAATGGTCAGTACGCCATCCTCGACGCCGTAGGCGAAGGAGGGCTCCGAGGCGTGCTGGGAGGCGGACCAGCGGCGTTGCGAGCGCGGCCCGCCGAGGGTGGTGAAGCCCGGGTCCTCGAGGATGTCGGCGGCCGCGCAGGCGGCGTCTTTATTCTCCGCGGTGCAGGCGGTGAGCAGGCAGCCCAGGGTCAGTCCGAAGGTCCAGCGGCCGAGCAAAGCAAGCACAGATAATCTCCCGTCAGTGGCCGCGCCGGGCGGCGCGGTCCGCGCACTTTAGCATACCGCTGCGGCGCACCCGCGGGCGTTGCGCGCACCCGCCCGCTGGGCGAGGATGTACGCCCCTGGCGGCGCGGCGGACGAGGTGATGACGCAGTACAAGAACGACAGGCGCGGGCGGCTCGCCGTGGTGGAGGGCCTGCGCGGGCTGGCCGAGCACGGCCTCAACCGGGGCACTGCGGGCAATGTCTCGGTGCGCACCGCCGGCGGCATGTTGATTACCCCGACCGGCCTGTCCCCGGCGGAGCTCTCACCGGGCCACATCGTGCACATGGCGCTGGACGGCAGCGTCGACGCGGAGCAGTTGGCGCCCTCCAGCGAGTGGCGTATCCACGCCGATATCTACCGCGGGCATCCCGGCGTGCACGCGGTGGTGCACTGTCACTCGGCCTACGCGACGATACTGGCCTGTGCGCGCCGCGCGATTCCGGCCGTGCACTACATGGTCGCCGCCGCCGGTGCGCGGGAGATCCCGCTGGCGGACTACGCCACCTTCGGCACCGCGGAACTGTCGCGGGCGGCGGTTGCAGTACTGGCGGACAGCGCCGCCTGCCTGCTCGCCAACCACGGCCAGATCGCCACCGCGGAACACCTGCCTGGGGCGCTGAAACTGGCCGCGCTGGTCGAGGAACTGGCCCAGTGCTACTGGGGCACCCTGGCCATCGGCGGGCCGGTGATCCTCGACGCGGCGCAGATGGACGAGGTGATGGCCGCCTTCGCCAACTACGGGCAGCAGCCGCGTCACGCCGGGGACTGACTGTTGTGTCCAGGATCGCCTTGCACGGCCCGCCTCCCCGGCAGGCCGCCGGTGCAATGGTCGCGCAACCTGTTTGCGGATACCGGCATCCGCGGCGCTCGTGATAACGTAACCAGCTTATGAAACTTTCCCGCGAGATTATCGACAACACCTACACGCTGCTGGCCGAGGACGAGGACGCGCGAGTGTGCAAGGGCATCCCTGAAAGTGCCTGCAGCGAACAGCCCCGGGCCTTCGTCGCCCAGCTGGCGGCGCAGACCCTGACCAAGTTCGGCGACGCCCTGGTCAGCAGCCGCCTGGTGCTGGCCTGGATGCTGACCTCCATCGGCTCGCCCGCGGCGCTGATCGCCCTGCTGGTGCCCCTGCGCGAATCCCTCGCCCTGCTGCCGCAATTGTTTGTCGCCCAGTTCATCCGCGAGCACGCCGTGCGCAAATGGTTCTGGGTGGGCGGCAGCATCGGCCAGGCGCTGGCCCTGCTGGGGATGATCGTCGCCCTGCTTTCCCTGCCTGGCCCCACCGCCAGCGTGGTGATCGTGGCCCTGCTGGCCGTGTTCAGTCTGGCCCGCGGGGTGAGTTCGGTGGCGGCCAAGGACGTGCTCGGCAAGACGGTGTCGAAGTCGCGCCGCGGCCGCCTCACCGGCCTCGCCGCCTCCGCCGCCGGGCTGGCGACCCTGGCGACAGCCGCGGTGCTGTGGCTGCTGCCCGGTGCTGGCAGTGGCGACGGGCACGTCGGTATGTTCGCCGCGATCCTCGGGCTCGCCGCGACCCTGTGGTTGCTGGCCGCCTGGGTGTATGCCGGCGTGCCGGAGGTGCCCGGTGCCACCGAGGGCGGTGGCAATGCCTTCACCGAGGCCCTGCGCAGCCTGTCCCTGTTCTGGACCGACGTCCAGCTGCGCGGGTTTATCGTCGCGCGCATGCTGCTGGTGGCCAGCGCCTTTGCCATTCCCTACATCGTTGTCCTGGTGCAGCGCGCCGGCAACGGCGGGGTCGGCGACCTCGCGCTGATGCTGTTCGCGGAAGGTGCCGCGGGGCTGTTGTCCGGCCCCTTCTGGGGGCGCTGGTCGGACCGCGCCGCGCAGCACGTGATGGCCGCGGCGGCGGCGATCACCGCGCTGATCATCATCGCTACCCTGGCGCTGGATGGCCTCGCCCCCGACTGGCTGGCGCTGCCGCTGACCGGCCCGCTGCTGCTGTTCGTGGCGGCGGTGGCGCACCACGGCGCACGCGTCGGCCGCAAGACCTACCTGGTGGACATGGCGGACGGCGACAATCGTGCCGAGTACACCGCGGTGAGCAACTCCATCATGGGCATCTTCCTGCTCGCCGGCGGCGCCCTCGGCCTGCTCGATGCCGCCTTCGGCACCGCGTCGGTGCTGGTGCTGCTGCTGGCGGTCGCGGTCGGCGCGGTGCTGCGCGCGCTGGCCCTGCCGCGGGTGGACTGACGCCGGTCACAAAATAAATCACTTGATTTAAATTATCCTGGGGCGTTAGCATGCCGCCGGGATGCAGGCGTTCGCCCTGCTGCAACACTTACGGCCATCGTCGCAGCCATCGCTGTGGGCAGGGTCACGGTAAGGGTCACGACAGGGGTTGCGGCAAAGATCACGGAAAGGCACAGCGGCGCAGCGTATGGACAGCAAACACAAGCCAGCGAGACAGGACTCGCGCAGCGAAGCCACGCGGCAGGCGATCGTCGAGGCCGCGGAGAGCCTGTTTGCGCAGGAGGGGATCGACGCCGTTTCCCTGCGTCGCATCGGCGCCCAGATCGGCGCCGGCAATACCGCGGTGGTGGCCTATCACTTCGGCGACAAGGCGTCGCTGATCACCGCCATCCTGCACCACCGGCTGCCGGAGTTCGAGGCGCGCCGCGCGCAGCTGCTGGCCGGTCTGGACGCCGACACGGCGGACCTGCTCGCGGTACTGCGCGCCCTGTGGCTGCCCGTGTTCGAGCAGCGCGACGCGCGCGGTAAGCACAGCTACGCGGCCTTCCTCGCCAGTCTCGGCCGCTCGCAGTGGGGCTGGCTGTGGTCCGGTGCCGAGCCCATCGTGCCGGTGACCCTGCAACTCGGGCGCATGCTCGAAGCGCGGGTGCCGGAGGCGGCACGGCCACTTTTCAGCGAGCGCACCATGGCCTGCACCGCCCTGATCACCACCATGCTGGATACCCTCGACCGGGACGAGGGTGTCTCCGCGCGGCGCGAACAGGCCCTGTTCGAGGACGCGCTGCGCATGGCCGCGGCTGCCCTGGCGGCGCCCGGCGAATAAAAAACCCGGAATAACAATAACCAGGCAAAGGTCTACAGGACCTGCGGAGGACTCTATGAACAGTGTTGGCAAGCCCGGCACCGGTGCATCTGGCGGAAAACAGGGACTGGAGGTGGCCCGGGTGGCGGGCAGCATCGGCGCGCAAGTGCGCGGCCTGCGCCTGTCCGGCGAGCTCGATGCGGCGACCGTCGCCGCCCTGCGCGCGAGCCTGCTCGAGCACAAGGTGCTGTTCTTCCGCGACCAGCAGCACCTCGACGACGCTGCCCAGGAAGCCTTCGCAGCGCATTTCGGCGAGCTGCAGAAGCATCCCATGGTGGCGGCGGCCGGCGGTTCCGCCGCGCTGCTGGAACTCACCGAAGGCTACTCCGCCTCCGTGTGGCACACCGACCTCACCTTTGTTACCGAGCCCTCGGCTTTTGCCATCCTGCGGCCAGTGGAGCTGCCGCCCTGCGGCGGCGATACCCTGTGGGCGAACGCCGCCGCGGCCTACCAGCGGCTGCCCGCGCCGCTGCGGGTACTCGCCGACGAACTGTGGGCCATCCACGCCACGGACTTCGACTTCGACGGCAATTTCAGCGACGCCTACAAGGCGAAGATGAAAAACTACGGGGCGAACACGGCGAAACACGTCGACCAGGTCGAGCACCCGGTGGTGCACGTGCATCCGGAGACCGGTGAGCGCTCGCTGATCCTCGGCTCCTGGGTGAAGCGCTTCGTCGGCCTCAACAATGCCGAGTCGGCGAAGATCTTCGAGATTCTGCAGTCCTACATCACCATGCCGGAGAACACCGTGCGCTGGCACTGGCAGCTGGGCGACGTCGCCATGTGGGACAACCGGGCGACGCAGCACCGCGCGGTGCCGGACTACGGCGACGCACCCCGCGTGCTGCGCCGGGCCACGGTGCTCGGTTCGGTGCCGGTGGCGATCGACGGGCGCGGCAGTCACCGCCGGGTCGCCTGAGGTGGCTGTCCCCACGGATACCCTGCTCCTGCGCTGACGTGCCCGCCGCCGATTTCCGCGCCGAGCTGCGCCGCAGCTGGCGAGCGCTGCTGGCCACCTCCCTGGGCCTGGGTTCGGGGATGGCCCTGCATCCCTTTGTTCTCAACGTACTGGCCCCGCACCTGGTGGAGGGCATGGGCTGGTCGCGGGCGGATTTCGCCCTGGCCGGCATGGCCGCGGGCCTGGCCGTGTTCTCCTACCCGCTGGTGGGGCGGCTGGCCGATCGCTTCGGCGTGCGGCGCATCGGCAGTATCGGGGTCGCGGCAACGGTGTGCAGTTACCTGGCCATCGCCGCGCTCAACGGCCCGCTCGGCTGGTACGTGGGTATCCTCGCCCTGCAACTCACCCTGGGGGCGATGACCACCGGTCCGGTGTTCCTGCGCCTGGTGGTGCGCAACTTCGATCGCAGCCGGGGTCTCGCCCTGGCCATCGCCGTCTCGACCCCGGCGGTGGTCGCGGCGCTGGGCAGTCCGTTGCTGGCGGCGCTGATCGAAGCGGCGGACTGGCGCACTGGCAGTGTCGCAGTCGCCATCTACTGTGGTGTCACCGGCTGTGCGGCGCTGCTGCTGGTGCCGGACCCTGCACCGGTCGCGGAAGGCGCGCCGGCGGCGGCCGACGAGGCCGCGGTCGATACCGGTGGTTTTCGCGCACTGCTCGTGGACCCACGTTACCGCAGGCTGTTGCTGGTCACCGTGCTGGTGAGCATGCCGCTGGTGCTGACCAGTTCCCAGCTGGCACTGGTGCTGGTGGACAACGGCATGGGCATGGCGCTGGCCGGCAGCGTGGCCGGGCTGTTCCCCGCCGGCACCATCGCCGGGCGGCTGCTTGCGGGGCTGGCCCTGGACCGCTATTCCGCCCGCGTGGTCGGGGCGGTGGGCCTGGCGCTGCCCGCGCTGGGTATGTTGCTGATCGTCTCGCCCCTGGACTCGGTAGCCGCACTGTCCACGGCGGTGCTGCTGATGGGCCTGGCCTTCGGCGCGGAGGGGGACATCCTCGCCTACATCACCTCGCGCTATTTCGACCTCGACAACTACGGCACCGCCCTCGGCACCCTGTTCGCCGCGGTCGGTGCATCGGCCATGCTCAGCGCCCCGCTGCTGAGCCTGAGCCTTGGCCAGGGTGCGGGCTACACCGGCTTCCTGCTGGTCGCCTCCTGCAGTGTGCTGGTGGGTAGTGCCGTATTGCTCGGCCTGCGCGGCGAGGTGCGGCGCTGAGGCCGCTCAGTTGCCGATCGCTTCCGGGGTGGCCATGCCGAGTTCCGCCAGCGCGTCCCACAACTGGGTCGGCACCTGCGCGCGCAGCCCGTCGAGGTTGCGCTGCAGGCTGCTCATGGTGCCCACCCCGAGCAGCACGCTGGCCACCGCCGGGTGGGACAGCGGAAACTGCAGTGCTGCCGTGGCCAGCTCGACACCGTACTCGCCGCACAGTGCCTGCATGCGCGCGACCACCTCGCACACCTCGCCGGAGGCCTCGCCGTAGTTGTAGTGCGCGCCGGGCACCGGGCCGGTGGCCAGAATACCCGAGTTGAACACGCCGCCGGCGACGATCGACACCTCGCGGTGCAGGCACTTGTCCAGCAGCGGCAGCGCGGCGCGCTGCTCCAGCAAGGTAAAGCGGCCGGCCAGCAGGAAGGCATCCGGGGCGGCGTAGTCCAGGCACTGCAGGCAGGTCTCCACCTGGTTCACGCCCAGGCCATAGGCGGAGATCACCTGCGCGCCGCGCAGTTCCTCCAGGGCGCGGATGCCGCCCTCGCGCAGGTCGCGCAGGCGTGCGGCGTGCTCCTCGCCGTGGATCATCTGGTCGATGTCGTGCACGTAGAGAATGTCCACGCGATCCAGCCCCAGGCGCTGCAGGCTGTGCTCGTGGGAGCGCATGATGCCGTCGTAGGTATAGTCGTAGACCACGTTGAACGGCGCCGGGTCGAGGAAGATGCCGTCCTCCTCGACCGCGCCGCGCGCCGGTTCCATGATCCGCCCGACCTTGGTCGACACGATAAACTCGTCGCGCGGCAGCTCGCCGAGGAAGGCGCCGAGCCGGCGTTCGCTGCGCCCGCGGCCGTACACCGGGGCGGTATCGAAGTAGCGGATGCCCCCCGCCCAGGCTGCCTCGAGAATGGCAGCGGCCTCGGCGTTGCTCATGCGGCGGAAGAAATTGCCGAGGCTGCCGCCGCCGTAGCTGGCGACGCTTACCTCGAGTCCGCTGGCGCCCAGCGGGCGCCGTGTGGATGGGTCCATGCAGGGTTTCCCTAGAAGTTGAAGCGCACGGTGGCGCCGTAGGTGCGCGGTGCCGCCGGGGTCATGTACACGCCAGTGTTGCCGGTGGAGACCAACTGGATGTACTCCTCGTCGCCGGCGTTGTCCACGAACAGGCCGAACTCGTAGGCCCCGGAGGGCGAGCGCAGGTTCGCTGTCAGGTTGACCAGGGTGAGGTCGTCCTGGGCGCTGGCGCGCAGCTCGCCGCCGGCGCCGGCGGTGAAGTCGTAGGAGGACGAGTAGCGCATGGCCGCGGTGGCGTCGCCCTCCCAACCGCCGAAGCCGTAGAACCAGGTGGCGCTGGCGGTGAAGGTGTCGTCCGGTGCGAAGGGCACCTGGCGATCCTCGAGGTCCTCGGCGGTGGCGGTGAGCGCACCGTCGATCAGGTTGTACACCGCGGCCTGCGGGAACTCGGTGAAGCGCGCGTGGGAGTAGGCGTAACCGGCGCGCAGCACCAGCGCATCGAGGGGTGCCCAGTCGACGTTGAATTCGGCGCCGTAGTTCTCCGCGCCCGCCGCGTTCTGCTGCAGGATGCCGGAGCCGCCGCCAGTGATGAAGGCCACCTGCATATCGGTCCAGTCGTAGAAGTAGGCGGCGCCGGACAGGCTCAGGCGGCCGTCCTCGGAGCGGTACTTGGCGCCGATTTCATAGGCGTCGATCTCCTCCGGGTCGAGCACCGGGTCGACGGTGAACGAGGGGCTGTTGAATCCGCCGGACTTGAAGCCCTGGGCGTAGCTGGCGTAGAAGTTGGTCTGCCCCGGGCTCCAGGACAGCACCACGCGCGGCGAGACGTTGTCGAAGTCGGCGCTGTCGTTGTTGCGGCGCGGGATAGTGCCGCCGAACAGGGCCAGGGCGTCGTCGTCGTTGACCACCGAGTGGTCCTTGTCCTCGTAGGTATAGCGCAGGCCGCCGGAGAGCTTGAGGTTCTCGGTGATGTCCCAGGACGCGTCGAAGTAGGCCGAGTAGGCGGTGAGGTCGTCGCGGTTGTCGAAGGTCGGCAGCAGGTCGCCGAAGAAGGCGCCGCCGATGCGGCCGACGAAGCGCGCCTCGTTCTCTTCATAGAACAGGCCGGCGACGATGTTGAACGGACCGTCGAAGTTGGAGGTCAGGCGCAGTTCGTCGGTGAGCGTGTTGTCCTCCTTGCCGTCGGCGCCGCCCGGGTTGGGGCTCTTGCTGGACACGGTGCAGAAGTACAGCAGTTCGTCCACCACGCCGTCGTTATCGGTGCAGCCGTAGGCGCGGGTCTCGCGGTAGGCCAGGGTGTTGGTCAGGGTCCAGTCGCCGAAGGTCCAGTCCAGGCGTAGCGAGGCCATGCTGGACTCGGTGTCGTCGCCGCCGCCGCCCTCGCGGTTGGGCGACTGCGTGGTCTTGTAAAAGCCCAGTCCGGTGGGTGAGCCGTCGCCGTTGTAGCGCAGGCTGTGAATGGCGCCGTTGCCGTTGCGCCGGTCGTGGGACAGCTTGCCGACCAGGCGCAGGTCCTCGTTCGGCTGCCACAGGGCCTTGGCGCGCCAGGCGTAGGTCTCGCCGGCGCCGACGCCGCTGTCTTCGAAGTTGGGCACGGCGATGTTTTCCACGTAGCCGTCGCGCTCCTCGTAGAAGCCGACCAGGCGCAGGGCGAAGGTGTCGCCCATGGGCACGTTGACCACCGCCTCGCCGCGCATCCAGTCGAGGTTGCCGTAGCCGCCTTTCACGTAGCCCTCGACTTCCTCGAGCGTGGGGTCGCGGGTCTCGATGAGGATCGCGCCGCCGGTGGCATTCCTGCCCCACAGGGTGCCCTGCGGGCCCTTCAGTACCTGCACCTGGGCGACATCGAGGGTGGCCTGGTAGGAGGAGGTCTGGGTCTGCAGGTAGACGTCGTCGAGGTACACCGCGACGCTGCCCTCCAGGCCCGGGCCGGAATAGCCGGTGCCGACGCCGCGGATGTAGATCGCGGAGATGCCGTCGCCGGCGGTCGAAGTGTTGACGATGCCCGGCGTGCCCATCTGCAACTGGTCGGTGGACTCGATGCGCAGGTTGTTGAGCGCGGACTGGTCGAAGGCCGAGAGGGAAATCGGCACGTCCTCGATGCGCTCGGCGCGGCGCTGGGCGGTAACTACCACCTCTTCCAGGGCCGGATTGCCCTGGGCCTGGGCGAGGCCGGGCACGCCGAGGGCGACAGCGCCCAGGGTGGCGGCGTGCACGGCGTGGCGCAGCCGGCGCAGGGCGGGTGATTGTCGATGAATTGCGGGTATAGTTAAGGCGTAGGGGTGCATTTTTGCTTATCTCCCGATCGTTGTTGTTATGGTCGCGAGGCAGGCGCGCAGGACTGTCTCGCTTGTCGGTGCAAAGCAAAGTTTAGTATTTGTCCGGACGATACGGAAGCGCCGCCGGCGGCGGTGCGAAATATTGCCAGTGTTCGCTCGCCGGGCCGGTGTCCCGGACCGGGACGCGGCGAGGGGTCAGTCGCGGCTGGCGTCGAGCGCGCTGGCGTAGGCGGAGGTGTCGTCGTCCACCGCCGGGTGGCGGTCGAGGTTGCCGACGTCGAGCACCGGGGAGGCGTCGATGTGCTGGGCGTCCATCATGTGCGCCACGCGCTGCAGCGCGGCGATGATCATGGTCTGCTCCCACTCGTGGAGGTCGGAAAACTGGCGGGCGAACTGGTCCTGCAGGGGCATCGGCGCTTCCTGTAATACCTGCAGCCCCTGGTCGGTGAGGCAGGCGTGGACCTTGCGCCGGTCCTGCTGGGAGCGCT
Source organism: Mangrovimicrobium sediminis (assembly GCF_004745945.1). Taxonomy (GTDB): domain Bacteria; phylum Pseudomonadota; class Gammaproteobacteria; order Pseudomonadales; family Halieaceae; genus Mangrovimicrobium; species Mangrovimicrobium sediminis. Next base: position 111,852 of record NZ_SRLE01000008.1, read on the forward strand.
CGCGGAAGACATAGCCGCGGCGCTCCAGGCGATCGATGATATTGGTCACCGTGGCCTGGCTCAGGCTGACTTCGCCGGCGAGGTCGCCGATCGTGGTATTGCCCTCGCTGTTGCGGATTGCCTGCATCAGGAGGATCTGCGGCGCGGTCAGGCCCGTGGTCTTGGACAGGTGTTTCGAGTGCAGGTCGGTGGCGCGGATGACGCGCCGCAGCGCAATCAGCACTTCTTCTATTCGATCCAACTCGGCACGCTCCTCCTCTCCCGGGTTGCCCATTATACGCAGGGCACTCGCCGGATGGGCGGGGCGTTGGCGTTCGCTGGCGGCACGGCGCACGGTGTCAGCGGCCTTGAAATTTTGAGATCTGATACAAATTCCCTCCGTTGCTTGAGGGGAATAGTAACAAATATTTAGTCATATAATCATAAATATTGTGAATGATGACAATATAGCATTGATTTATTGAGATAAATAATCTCGTTCTGTATAGTTCGACCTCCTTTTCCATAGAGATCTAAATATTAGATATGGATGTTAATTCTGCGAAGCACACGGTAGTACTTCGTCAGCCCCGGCCCGAGGACGGCGCCGCGCTGCACGCGCTGATTGCCGCCTGTCCCCCGCTGGACGAAAACTCCATGTACTGCAACCTGTTGCAGTGCACCCATTTTGCCGCCACCACTGTAGTCGCAGAGCGCGACGGCGAGCTGGTGGGTGCCATTTCCGGCTACCTGCCGCCGGCGTCGCCAGACACCCTCTTTATATGGCAGGTCGCAGTCAGCGCCCAGGCCCGCGGCGAGGGCCTGGCGCGGCGCATGCTCAATCACATCGTCGAGCGCGAGAGCTGCGCCGGCGTGCGCTTTATGGAGACCACGGTCACCGACGACAACGCAGCCTCTTGGGCGCTGTTCGAGAGCTTTGCCCACCACTGGCACGCACCCCTGCAGCGCAGCGTGATGTTCGAGCGCTCCGCGCATTTTGGCGATTCCCACGACACCGAATTCCTGGCGCGCATCGGGCCGCTCCAGAGGCCGGCAACAGGCTGGTCAGATTCCGCCCGAACCGATGAGAAAACGAGGAAGACAGCATGAAAATTTTTGACGAAATCGAATCCGAAGTGCAGAGCTACGCGCGCTCTTTCCCGCGCGTATTCCATCGGGCCCAGGGCGAATTCCTTTACGACGAGGAAGGCAACGAGTACCTCGACTTCCTCGCTGGCGCCGGCACCCTGAACTACGGGCACAACAACCCGCTGTTCAAGCTGAAGCTGCTCGAGTACATCGAGAACGACGGCATCAGCCACGGCCTGGACCTGCACACCCGCGCCAAGGGCGAGTTCCTCGAGGCCTTCAACGAGAAGATCCTCAAGCCGCGCGACATGAACTACATGGTGCAGTTCACCGGCCCCACCGGCACCAACTCGGTGGAAGCGGCGCTGAAGCTGGCGCGCAACGTCACCGGCCGCCACAACGTGATCGCCTTTACCAACGGCTTCCACGGCGTCAGCCTGGGCGCCCTGGCCACCACCGGTAACTCCCACCACCGCGGCGCCGCGGGCATTCCGCTGGGCGGCTGCACCCGGGTGCCCTTCGACGGCTACCTGGGCGAGGACATCGATACCACCGGCTACCTGGACAAGGTGCTGTCCGACTCCAGCAGCGGCGTCGACAAGCCCGCGGCGGTGATCGTCGAGACGGTACAGGGCGAGGGCGGCATCAACGCCGCGTCCATGGAGTGGCTGAAGAACCTGGACAAGGTGTGCAAGAAGCACAACGTGCTGCTGATTGTCGACGACATCCAGGCCGGCTGCGGCCGCACCGGCACCTTCTTCTCCTTCGAGGAAGCGGGCATCAAGCCGGACATCATCACCCTGTCCAAGTCGCTCAGCGGCTATGGCCTGCCCTTCGCGGTCGTGCTGATCAGCCCGGAGCTGGACCACTGGAAGCCCGGCGAACACAACGGCACCTTCCGCGGCAACAACCTGGCCTTTGTCACCGCCAAGGCGGCCATCGACCACTACTGGTCCAACGACCACTTCGCCGCCGACGTGCGTCGCAAGGGCGCCTACATCTCGCGCCGCCTGCAGGAGATCGTCGACAAGTACGGCGACGGCAACTTCACCTGTCGCGGCCGCGGCATGTTCCAGGGCATCAACTGCATCAGCGGTGAACTGGCCGGCGCCATCACCCACCGCGCGTTCAAGAACGGGCTGATCATCGAGACCAGCGGCGCCGACGACCAGGTGGTGAAACTGCTGTGCCCGCTGGTGATCAGCGACGACAACCTCAAGCGCGGCATCGATATCCTGGAACAGGCGATCCACGAGACCTGCGCCGACAACGCGCGCATTCCCGAGGAAATCGATTACTTCGACGACGAACGCCTGATCGCCTGAGCGCAGAGAACAGACACAGAGGTAGCAAGATGATTGTAAGAACACTGGATGAAGCTGCGCGCAGCGAGCGCCGCATCGTCAGCCCCGACGGCAATTGGGAGAGCACCCGCATGTTGCTGAAGAACGACAACATGGGCTTTTCCTTCCATATCACCACCATCTACAAGGGTGCGGATTTTCGCATGCACTACCAGAACCACCTGGAATCCGTGTACTGCGTGTCCGGTCGCGGCGAGGTCGAGACCCTGGCCGACGGGCGCAAATACCCGATCGAGCCGGGCACCCTGTACATCCTCGACAAGCACGACGAGCACATGCTGCGCGCCTTCGAGGAAATGCAGATGGCCTGCGTGTTCAACCCGCCGCTGTCCGGCAAGGAAGTGCACAACGCCGAGGGTGCCTACGAACTCGAGGCGGAGGCGATCGGGGCATGAACGGGCAGTGTGAACATACCGTCGAGAAGATCGGCGGCACCAGCATGCTGGATTACGCCGCGGTGCGCGACAACATCATTTGCCACGCCTCACGGCAGGGCGACTGGTACCGGCGCATCTTCGTCGTGTCCGCCTACGGGGGTATCACCGACCGCCTGCTCGAGCACAAGAAATCCGGCCGACCCGGGGTCTACGCGCTGTTCGCCTCCAGTGAATCGGAGCGCACCTGGCGCGAGGAACTCAGTGTCCTGCGCCAGGAGATGCACGATCTCAACCAGCGCCTGTTCGGCGACCCGCTGAGCGTGGAGCGCGCCAACCGTTTCATCGACGAGCGCATCGAGTCCGCCCGCGAATGCCTGCGCAACCTCGAGCAGCTGTGCCGCCACGGCCACTTCTCCCTGGCCTCGCACCTGGCCACCGTGCGCGAGATGCTGGCCAGCCTCGGCGAGGCGCAGAGCGCATGGAACATGGTGCAACTGCTGCAGCGCGATGGCGTCAATGCGCGCTTTATCGACCTCACCGGCTGGCAGGACGAGGAGCATCTCGGCCTCGACGAGCGCATCCAGCGCGCCCTGGGCGGAGTCGACCTCGCCACCGAGCTGCCCATTGTCACTGGTTACGCACACACCCGCGACGGCCTGATGGCCAGCTTCGACCGTGGCTACAGCGAGATGACCTTCAGCCGCGCGGCGGTGGTGTCCGGCGCCCGCGAGGCGGTCATCCACAAGGAGTTCCACCTGTCCAGCGCCGACCCGCGCATCGTCGGCGAGGAGCACGCTGTGCCCATAGGCCGCACCAACTACGATGTCGCCGACCAACTCGCCAACCTGGGCATGGAGGCTATTCACCCCAAGGCGGCCAAAGGCCTGCGCCAGAGCAACATCGCCCTGCGCGTCAAGAATACCTTCGAGCCCGAGCACGCCGGCACCCTGATCACGCCGGACTACGTCAGCGAGACGCCGCGGGCTGAGATCATCGCCGGCAGCCGCGGCGTGTATGCGCTCGAGTTGTTCGACCAGGATATGGCCGGCCAGATCGACGTCTACGACCGCGAGATCCTCGGTACCATCCGTCGTTTCCGCGGCCAGATCATCGCCAAGGACATCAACGCCAATACCATCACCCACTACCTGGGCGGCAACCTCAAGACCATAAAGCGCATCCGCCAGGCACTGCAGGACACCTTCCCGGACGCGGAGATCGACCAGAAGAAGGTCTCCATCGTCTCCGCCATCGGCAGCGACCTGCAGGTCACCGGTATCCTCGCCAAGGCTGTGTCCGGTCTGGCATCCTACGACATCGGTGTGCAGGCCATGCACCAGTCGATGCGCCAGGTGGACATGCAGTTCGTCATCGAGGACGGCGACTTCGAAGCTGCGGTCAAGGCCCTGCACGAATGCCTGGTCGAGGTACACGACCACGGCGCGGCGATCTGCCTGGCCCAGGCCTGAACCTCGCGATAACTGCTGAACAGGGAGCCGACGCAACCCGGTGATTATCTCTTTCCTGGTCTTCCTGGCCGCCTTCACGCTGATCGGCCTGGCGTCTTCCCTGTTCAGTCGCGGCACCCGCCACGACTACTACCTCGCCGACGGCACGGTGAAGCCGTGGCTGGTCGGCCTTTCGGCTGTGGCCACCAACAACAGTGGCTACATGTTCATCGGGGTCATCGGCTACACCTACGCCACCGGCCTGCCCGCGTTCTGGCTGATGGTCGGCTGGATCGCCGGGGACTACCTGGGGTCCACCTTCGTGCACGCGCGCCTGCGTGCGGCGACTGCCAATTCGGACGAAGTCAGCTACGCCGGTGTGCTCAGCACATGGTACGGACGCGGCCAGCCGCTGCTGCAGCGCGCGATCGGCGGCATCTCCCTGGTCTTCCTGCTGTGTTACGCCTCGGCCCAGCTGGTGGCGGGCTCCAAGGCCCTGCACGTGTTGTTCGACTGGCCGCTGTGGGCCGGGTCGGTGATCGGTGCGGTGATGGTGGCGCTGTACTGTTTCGCCGGCGGCATTCGCGCCTCAATCTGGACCGATGCGGCGCAATCGGTGGTCATGATCCTGGCCATGGGCCTGCTGCTCGCGGTGGCGATCATGGCGCTTGGGGGCCCGGCGCAGAGCTGGCAACAGCTGAGCGAGATTCCCGGCTACATGGACTGGTTCCCGCGCGACCTGCCGGTGCCGGGTATCGCGGGGCCATTGCTGTTCGCCCTGGGCTGGATGGTCGCCGGGCTGTCGGTGATCGGCCAGCCGCATATCATGGTGCGTTTCATGACCCTGGATGATGGCGGCAGCATGCGCCGCGCCCGCGCCTGGTACTACCTGTGGTTTATCGCGTTCTACGCCATGGCCACCGGGGTCGGCCTGTTGTCGCGGTTGTATATTCCCGGCGGCGACGGTTTCGACGCGGAGCTGGCTCTGCCGACCATGGCGCAGTTGCTGCTGCATCCGTGGCTGGTCGGCCTGATCCTGGCCGGTATTTTCGCGGCGACCATGTCCACCGCGGACTCGCTGATCCTGAGTTGTTCGGCGTCCATCACCCACGACCTGTTGCCGCACCGGATTGAGCATACTCTTCTCATCAAGCTGACCACCCTCGGCACCACCGGCGTGGCGCTGCTGTTCGCGCTGTCCAACGTGGAGAGCGTGTTCAACATGGTGATACTCGCCTGGTCCGGCCTGGGCAGTGCCTTCGCTCCCCTGCTGATCGTGCTGTGCCTGGGGCGCAAGCCCTCCGAGTCACTGGCGGTGAGTGCGGTGATCGCCGGTTTCGCCACCGCGCTGGCGTGGCGCTACTTCGGGCTGCACGCCTATATTTTCGAGGGACTCCCCGGCGTTGCCGTCGGCCTTGCGTTGCTCGCCGCCGCGCCGCGCGCGGACGCGGAAGCGATGCCGCAGGCCAGGGCGGCGGGAACTAATCCCTAGCCGGCCTGTCCATTCCAGTGATCCCTGTCATGGTCCATCCCGGGTAGCGAAGGAGTCCGATGCGAATCGAGAGCGTGGACGAGGAAAAGCGTAGCAGCCTGGTGCTTTGGGCACCGCTGTTCTGCCTCGCCCTGTCGCTCGGCGCGCTGTCCCTGCCGGGCGGCGATTCCGGTCTTTCCCTGCAGGAAGCAGACTACTCGCCACAGGCGCTGTTCGGCGCTGACGGCGACCCCGACGGCCTGGACGGGCCGCAAGTATTCCCCGCCGCCGCGCCCGGCTGGCTTTTCCCTGCGCGAGTCAGCGTCCCCCTACCCCGTGCAACCCGCCAGGGTGAGCCACGGCCGGCCATGGCCTATCCGCAGCGGGCCCGCGGGCCACCAGCAGTCACTCCTTCAGTCGTTTCCTGAATTCAATCGGTTAATGCGTGCCTCTCGCGGCGCCGGCGTGCGCCCGCGAGGCGAAGGAGTGACCTTATGCACCGCTATAAATCCCTGCCGACCAAGGCGCTGGCCGACATCGGCCTTATCGAACGGCCCGACCGGGCCGACCCATTGACCACAGACAGCCCTGCGCTGGCCGTTCTCACCGACTTCACCGAACAGCAGCCGCTGATGTTGGAGCAATCGACACCGCTGGACGAGGCCATCGCACTGATGAAACGCACGCACGCCCGGCTCAAGCTGGTGATCGACGCGAGGGAGACCTTTCGCGGCATCATCTCCCTCGCCGACCTGTTGTCCCTGAAAGTGATGCGCGCCAGCCAGGATACCGGGCTGGGGCGCAACGACCTGGTGGTCGGCGATATCATGACCCCGCGCTCGTCCCTGCACGCGGTGGATTACGGCGATCTCGCGCGGGCGCGCATCGGTGACCTGCTGGCGACGATGCAGGATTTCGGCGATCACTATGTGCTGGTGGTCGACGGCGAGCGGCGCAGCGTGCGCGGTATCGTGGCGGCCAACGATATTTCGCGCGGCCTGCACATTCCGGTGCAGATCGGCGAGCGGGCGAATTCGTTTTCGGATATCTACCGGGCGGTGCGGGTGTGAGGCGGGTAGTCGGGGATTGAATCTGAAGCGTACCCGGCGGCGCTGGTCGCCGCCGGGTAGCTGATGCAGGCGAGGTCAGTCGTCGGAGTCGTCGGAGTCGTCGGAGTCGTCTGAATCATCCGAGTCGTCTGAGTCGTCTGAGTCGTCTGAGTCGTCTGAGTCGTCCGAATCATCCGAATCGTCGGAGTCATCTGAATCATCGGAATCATCCGAGTCATCGGAATCATCCGAGTCATCGGAATCATCCGAGTCATCTGAATCGTCCGAGTCATCTGAATCATCCGAGTCGTCGTTACCGTTGTTGAACCCGTCGAGCTTGGTCGCGGTGTCCATCACCGCCAGTTTGTCCCCCGGCTCGACCAGCAGGCCGAGTGTGTTCACCAGCAGGTCCGCGCCCTCGTTGCTGAGCAACATGAAGAGCTTGCGGTTGACCAGTCGGCCGTTGTTTTCGACCTCCGAGGTGGCGTCGTCGAAGCCGATCTCGAATATCGCCATGCGCTGCAGCACCTGGCCGTTGATCTCGACCACGGCGCTGACCACGTTCTTGCCGCCCAGTGCCTCGACGGTGAAATTGTGCAGCGCGAGCACTGTGCCGTCGCCTGCTTCCAGCTGCAGGCCACCGGACAGGTCAATCTCTCCCACGCCGCCGTCCAGGTCGATCACACCACCGTTGACGGGTACCCGCAGCCAGTCCTTGTTGGGGACCATCTTGCCGGGCTTGATGGCGGACTTCTGGACGTCGGCCAGTTCCAGCGCGGTCAGGAAGGTGTTCACCATGTACAGGGTGCTACCACCGGCCTGGTACTTCAGCTGGTAGGTGGGCGCAGCCACTGCACCGCCCGCCGAGATGCCCAGGGCGATGACCGTGCCGGCCACAAGCTTTTTCATGGAAGGATGTTTTTTCATTGGATGTTCCTCTCTTCGAGTGTTCCCGGTGCCACATTGCGACCAAACCGGCCGGCCGCGGCACCCAAATCTGCACAGCGCAGTTATTGGTGAGTACCCCTGTGTCAGGATTTGGTTTTATCCAGTGTTATCGGCTATAACAAGCCGCACTTTTGAATAAGTCCAGAAAATCCATAATCGTAGGATGAACCATGGAATCACGTGCCCCCATCGCCTTCAGTTACCGGCCGAAGGAGGAGGACTACCTGCCCGTCGTGGTCGCCGCCATCCGCCGCCACCTGGGTGACTGGCCGATTGCGCTGCTCACCGAAGAGTCCCATCTCCCATCAAAAAAATGGCTGGAAAACAATAAGATACAGACGATCACCGATTGGGAGCATTCGCCGAAAGCGAACAAGATCCTGCGCCTGTGGGAGCACCAGTACATCTTCGCCCGGCACTTCGACCGCTGGATCTGGTGGCACGACGACATGCTGCTGCTCAAGCCGCTGGCGGACCCGGAGGCCGAATTCGGCCGCCCTTTGGTGCGCCACGGGCAGCGCAAGCGCCCCAACAAGGAGATGAACAACTGGCACAACTGGCTGTGGGAGACCCTGGGTTTTTTCCGCTGCCTGTCGATTCCGGCCCCCAATCCGGTATTGCACACACCGCGCCTGATCGAGCGCAGCGAACTGGAGTCCATCCCGGAACAGTGGAATCGCAGCCGCCTGTTATTCGAGCCCACCTACCTGCTGTGGCACTGGCATCGCAGCGGACAGCGGGCCGAGGTGGCGGAGGATTATCGCGAGGCAGTGTTCGAGGGGGAAATCCCCCCGCTGGCAACGCTGGAGGCCGGCGAACACGTGATTTTCAACTGGGGTCGCAACATCGATCACACAGCCGCGCGGCGTGAATTCGCCGCCCTCTACCCGGTGGCCTTCGAATAGGCCCGGCTCGGTATCACTGCATGCCCTCTACGGCCTGGTTCACCGCCTGCTGCAACACGTGCTCTTCCTCGGCGCTGCGCACGGCCTTTTCCACCGCCTCCTCCACGTAGATTTCCTGGGAGAAGCCCACCCACTGGGCGTAGACCCCGATCAACAACACAAAGGCGAAAGGCAGGCCGGTGCTGACCGCGGCGGTCTGCAGTGTGGTCAACCCGCCGCCCACCAGCAGCACGGCGGCAATAGCCCCTTCCATGAGCGCCCAGAACACTCGCTGCCCGGTGGGCGAATCCAGCTTGCCGCCGGAAGTCAGGTGGTCCACCACCAGCGAGCCGGAGTCCGAGGAGGTGACGAAAAACACAGTGACCAGCACCACTGCGACCGTGCACAACACGCCGGCCAGCGGCAGCGCGTCGAGCATCACGAACATTGCCTTGGCCACGTCCTCACCGACCACGGACAGGATGTCCGCGCCGCCGGTGCCCTGTAGGTACAGCGCCGAGCCGCCGAAAACGGACATCCATAGGAAGGACAGCAGGGTGGGAATGAGGATGACGCCGGTGATGAACTCACGCACCGTTCGCCCCTTGGAGATACGGGCGATGAACATCCCGACGAAGGGCGACCAGGAAATCCACCAGGCCCAGTAGAACACCGTCCAGGAGCCCTGCCAGTTGGTGCCGCGGAAGGTCTCCGTCCACATGCTCATCTCGGGGAAGATCGTCAGGTAATAGCCCAGGTTCTGGGTGAAGCCGCTGAGCAGGAAGACGGTAGGTCCGGCGATCAGCAGGAACAGCAGGAACACCCCGGCGAGAATCATGTTCCATTGGCTGAGGCGCTTCACGCCACCGTCCAGGCCGGCCATTACCGAGAGCGTGGCGATAGCGGTGATGCCGGCGATCAGGATGACCTGGGTACTCACGCTGATTTCGATTCCCAGCAGGTAGTTGAGCCCCGCGTTGATCTGTGTGACCCCCAGCCCCAGCGATGTCGCCAGGCCGACCAGGGTGGCCAGTACCGAGAGAATATCGATGACATTGCCCCAGAAGCCGTAGATACGCTCGCCCAGCAGCGGGTAGAAGATCGAGCGGATGGTGAGCGGCAGGCCGCGGTTGTAGGCGAAAAACGCCAGGCCCAGGCCGACAATGGCGTACACCGCCCAGGGGTGCACGCCCCAGTGGAAGTAGGTAACGCCCATGGCCGCCTGCGCCGCCTCCGGCGTGCCCGGTTCGAGGTGGCCGAACATCGGTGAGGGCGTGCCGAAGTGGGTGATCGGTTCGCCCACGCTCCAGAACATCAGGCCTATTCCCATGCCGGCGCTGAGCAGCATCGCGTACCAGGACAGGGTGCTGAATTCCGGCTCGGCGTCGGCGCCGCCGATGCGGATCTGGCCGAACTTGCCGAGGGCGAAATAGGCCGCGGCGACGATGAACAGGTTGGTGGCCAGCACCAGGAACCAGCCGCTGGTGCTGGTGATGAAATGCAGCGCGGCGGCGAAAAACTCGGCTGCAGCCTGCTTGAACATCAGGGTCAGCACGATGAACACCAGCAGGAAAAAGGCGGAAAACACGGTGACCTGGGGGTGGATGTCAAAACCGAAGCCGACCCAGTTGCGATCGCCCGGCTCGCGGCCGGGGGCGTCGTCCTCGACCGATGCGGTCGGGTGGATCTGCAGGCCGAAGAACTTGGCCCGCTCGCGAATCGCCCGCTCCCGGGCGCGTTGCTCGACGCGCTTGAGCTTGTCCGCCAGTGCCTTGTGCATGCGGGCGTCCTTGGGGTTGGTCAGGTGGTCCATGGTGTCTCCATGCGGGCGAATTAGAAGTAGTAGCCGAAGTTGATATTGAAGCGGTCGTTCCAGCGGTCGTTGCCGGTGATGCCGAAATCGCCGACGCCGTCGTAGATGTTCGAGTAGTCGTCGCCGCGGTTGCCGATGAACAGGTTGCCGGTGGCGCGCACGTAGTCCGTATAGACGTACCAGCCGCCACTGGCGAAGGCCATGCCGAGGGTGAGCATCTGGCTGTCGTTGGCGCGGTCGATGTCTTTCACGATGCTGCTGTATTCGATATACGGCAGGGCGTAGTCCAGCCAGCCCAGGCGCGGGGTGTCCAGCTTGTAGCTGACGGAGAGCGCCGGCACCCAGGCGTCGGCGGCGACCGGCCAGGCGAAGTCGTAGGCGCCCATGGGCAGCAGCTCGTCGGTGCCCAGCGGGTTGTCGGCGTCGATGTCGTACTGGTAGCGGGTGAGCTGGCTGGCGAGGGTGAGCTGGCCGATGTGGTTGATCATGTGCACCGAGGCGGCCCAGTGCTCGCCGTCGTCGGCGCGCTTGCCGTCAAGCTGCCCGGCCTGTAGCGACAGGCCCGCGGCGGTGGGGATGGCGACATCCTCCAGGTGGTAGATGGCGCGCAGGTTGAATTGGTTGCGCTCGCTGTAGCCGTTCTCGGGGGCGGCGACGACGTCACCGTTCGGGTCTATCGCCGAGCGCCAGCGCACCGCATCGTAGCTGTAGCGGGCGCTGTCCGCGCTGTTGCCGTTCCAGTTGCCCTCGCTGCTGGGGAACCAGGCCAAGGCCAGTTCCCAGGGGCCGCGCCGGGTCAGGTACTTGAGCCCCAGGTCCATGTCGTCGGACAGTCCCAGGTAGTAGTGCTGGTCGAAGAACCAGCTCTGCGAGATACCGTAGGGGCCGGGGCCGAAGGGCACGCGGGTGACCCCGGCCTGCAACTGGTCGCCGCTGTCGAAGCCGTAGCCAAGCCACAGGGTGTGCAGGAAGTTGTAGCCGTTGTACCAGCGGTACTCCAGCTTGCCGTTCAGCTTGCCGTAGTCGAGGCTGGCGTTGATGCGGAAGGTGTCCAGTTCGACATTGCCGCCGTTGCCGCCGCGCCGGGGGCCGTCACCGCTGCCGCTGTAGTCGCCATTGACGTAGTTGACGCGCATCGCGCCGCCGATGGTCAGCGGCCCGAAGCGGATCTTGTCATCGTTCGCGGAGGGTTCGCTGCCGGTCGTTTCGAGGCCGGTCGGCTCGAGTGCGGCTGTGTCCTGGTCGGCTATTGCCTGCGCCTGCCCGGTTAATTCCTGCGCCTGCCCGGCGCTGGCCGCGCCAGCACGCTCAGCCTCGCGGGCCGCGGCGAGTCTTGCGCGCGCCTGCGTCAATTGCCGTTCGAGCTCGGCGACATCGGCCTCGAGGGTCCCGACGTCTGCGGCAAGGGAAGCTGGGCTGGTGAGGGCGGCGCCAAGCAGGGCCAGGCACAGAATGACGTACGGCCGTGCAGGCCGCAGTCGCGGGGTCGTGGATGGCAGGATGCCCGGCGCTATATGCATCGGCCCTGTTCCCCCTTGTGCGTCCCGCGCTGGCCGCCCGGCGCCGGTACTTGCTATGGCGGGGACGTGCGCGGGCCTGTGAATGGCTCTCCGTAGAGTTGGTTTGCAGGAACCATCCTAGCGCATATCGACTGCGCTGACGAAAAGGGGCCGGGAGGGGTGGCCAGAGGGGGTGCGAAAGTGGGTGGCGAGACTGCGCGGCGCGGGGCGCGCCGATCAGGACTGGTCGCGCAGGCGCTGGATGTGTTTCTCCACCAGGGCGAGGTAGCGCGGGGTGTAGCCCGCATCCTCGAACACGGGGTCGCCTTCCTCGTCGTGGGCGATGATGCGCTCGCCCTGCACGTAGGGGAAAGCGGCGACCATCTCGTCCAGTGCGCAGCTGAGGAGTTCGGCGATCAGTTGCTCGCGGGTGCGCAGCGGGAAGAGTTCGACCAGGGCCTCGAGCTTGGCGGCGCTCTCGATGCTTAGCTGTACCTGGTACTTGTCGTGGGCGAGTTCCCCGGAGGCCTGTTGATCCCAGATGCCTATCAAATCGACAAAACTCATCGGCCTCTCCATACCTCGGGAACGTGATGTGGCCCGATCGCGCCACTATTCGCGATGCTAACCCAATTCGCGTGTAGCCGCACCTGCCGTGGTGCTGTTCTGGGAATGTGAGTACTCACTGTGAGATCAACGTGCGCCGCAATACTTTCTAATAATTAGAATATTTACTCCATTATTATCGGATTTTTAAACCAAAAATTCGAATATAAGATAGGTTCATCAATGAGTAGCCCGCCGCCCGGTAACGCTCGCGGTCCACCGTAACGGGCAGGGCGGCAACCCGAACACAACGCAGCGAGGAGAATCCCGTGCAAGACAAGACAGCCGAAACCACAACCCCCATCCTCAGCGTACTGGCCGAGCGCTTCAGCCCCTACGCCTTCGATCCCGAGAAAGCGGTACCCGAGGGCGACCTGGAAGCGCTGTTCGAAGCCGCCCGCTGGACCATGTCTTCCTACAATGCGCAGCCCTGGCGCTACCTGGTCGGTGTGCGCGGCAAGGACGACCGCTGGGAGAAGATTCATGCCTGCCTGGTGGAGGGCAACCAGCCCTGGACGGCCAACGCCCCGGTGCTGGTGCTGGGCTTCGTGCGCGACAACTTCGATTTCAACGGGCAGCCAAACATCGCCGCCGAGCACGACCTCGGCGCGGCCTCCGCCATGCTCACTGTCGAGGCCACCGCCCGCGGCCTCGCGGTGCACCAGATGATCGGCGTCGACCTCGACAAGGTAGTGGCAGCCTTCGACCTGCCGGAAGGCACCCGGCCGCTGACCGCACTGGCCATCGGCTACCACGGCTCGGCCGATGTCGTCCCCGAGGCCTATGCCGAGCGCGACGCCAAGCCGCGCGAGCGCCTGTCGGCGGCAGACATCCTGCTGTAGGACCGCGCTCGCCCCGCGCTTGAGGCACCGCGGGACTGCGTGTAATGTGAGCGGCCGGAGCGGGCGCTCACGCCCGCCAGCTGGACGGGAAACAGGTTTATGGCAGCGCAGTCCCTCGCGGGATTCGACACGATCATCATCGGCGCCGGCAGTGCCGGTTGCGTGCTCGCCAACCGCCTGTCCGCCGACCCTGCCCGCCGCGTTCTGCTGCTCGAGGCCGGCGGCGACGACCGCTGGCACTGGTTCCACATCCCGGTCGGCTACCTGTTTGCCATGGGCGACCCGCGCGCCGACTGGTGCTATGAACTGGAACCCCAGGACGGGCTCAACGGCCGCGTCCTGCCCTACCCCCGCGGCAAGGTGCTCGGCGGCTGCAGCGCGATCAACGGCATGATCTACATGCGCGGCCAGGCCGGCGACTACGACAGCTGGAACCTGCCGGGCTGGTCCTGGGATGAGGTCCTGCCGCGCTTCATCCGCTCCGAGAGTTTCTACGGCGGCGCCTCGGAATTTCACGGCGATGCCGGCGAGTTGCGCGTCGAACAGCAGCGCCTGCACTGGCCGGTGCTGGACGCCTGGAAAGAGGCCTGCAACCAGTACGGCATTCCCCCCACCGACGACTTCAACACCGGCGACAACGCCGGTGTCGGCCTGTTCCACGTCAACCAGCGCGGCGGCGTGCGCTGCTCGGCAAAGCGCGCGTTTCTCGCGCCGGTGATGCAGCGCCCCAACCTGCAGGTGGTAACCGGCGTGCTGGTCGACCGGCTGGTCTGGGACGGGCAGAAGGTCAGTGGCGTGGAGGCGATCATCGACGGCCGTCCCCAGCGCATCGAGACCGCCGGGCAGGTGGTGCTCTCGGCCGGCGCCGTCGCCTCCCCATGCATCCTGCAGCGCAGCGGCATCGGCGGTGAGGCGCAGCTGGATGCCGCCGGCATCGACTGCCGGCTGAAGCTGGACGGCGTGGGCGGCAACCTGCAGGACCACCTGCAGATTCGTGTGCAGTTCCGGGTACAGGGCACCACCACCCTCAACTGCCTGAACGGCACTTGGCACGGGCGTGCGCGCATGGGCATGGAATACATGCTGCGCCGCTCCGGCCCGATGTCCATGGCGCCCAGCCAGCTTGGGGCATTTTTCAATTCCGGGACGGATGTCGACCGGCCGGACCTCGAATACCACGTGCAGCCGATGAGCGCGGAAAAACTCGGCCTGGACCTGCACCCGTTCCCCGGTATTACCGCCAGCGTCTGCAACCTGCGCCCGAGCAGCAGCGGCCGGGTTGATGTGCGTAGTAGTGACCCGGCGGCGCCTCCGCGCATCGACCCGCGCTACCTGAGCACCGAGGATGACCTGCGCATCGCCGCGCGCTCCATCGAGATCACCCGCGAGATCGCTTGCCAGCCGGCCGCGGCGCGTTTCTCCCCGGTGGAGATCAAGCCCGGGCCGGAACTCACCTCCGCGCAGGAACTGGCGCGCGCCGCCGGGGATATCGCCACCACCATTTTCCACCCCACCTGCACCTGCAAGATGGGCGCGGACGACGACCCGCTGGCAGTGACGGACGCCCGCCTGCGGGTGCGCGGCCTGGACAACCTGTACATTGCCGACGCCTCGGTGATGCCGTCCATCACCAGTGGCAACACCCACGCCCCGGTGGTGATGATCGCCGAGACCCTCAGCGAATACCTCGGTGCCGGGCCCACACCGGGGCGAACTGGCAGCTGACCGGGGCATGCACCATACTTCAGCGCGAATCCGCTAAACCTGTCTGGAGAATACGCATGAAGCAATGGTCACTTCGTCTGCTGTTGGTCGGCCTGCTGCCGCTGGCCGGTGCCGCGCTGGCCCAGGACATGGGTAAACTGGTCGAGGCTGTCGACCAGGAAAAGGCCCGCGACTCGGTGGATACCGAGCAGATGAAAGAAGCGGTGAGCACGGACGGCGTGGACTACCAGAAAGCCTACGACGCGGTGGACAAGGAAAAGGCCGCGGACTCCGTGGACATGGACAAGGTAAAAGAGGCCTTCACTGAACCGGAATAATACCGCCGCACCGCACCGCGTCGACGCCGGGGGCGAAGTCTTCACCCTCGGCATCGTCGGTGACCTGCACACGCACTGGGACGAGGTCGATGTCTGGCAGTTCGCCGGACGCCCCTACGACCTGCTGTTCTTCGCCGGCGACCTCGGCGGCGGTCTCGCCGACAGCACCCTGCGCGTGGCGCGCTCTATCTCGCGCCTGCGCCAGCCCACCCTGGTGATGCCCGGCAACAACGACACCGTGGATATCGAGGACCTGGCGGCGGAGCTGGCCCTGCAGGACGGGGTCGGGCGTATCCTCGCCATCACCGCCGATCGCGAGGACCAGGCCGGTGATGTGCGCCTGTGCGGCTACAGCCTGCACCAGCTGCGCGCCCCTGGCGTGTGTGTCGACATGATCGCCGCCCGCCCCCACAGCATGGGCGGTGCCAGTCTTTCCTTTCCCGACTACATGCGCGACACCTACGCCATCGACAGCCTCGAGGACTCCGCCGCCAGGCTGCGCGCCCTGGTGGATGCGGCCGAGGCCGAGGACCTGGTGTTCGTGGCACACAACGGGCCCACCGGGCTCGGCGACGAACCCCACGCCATCTGGGGCTGCGACTTCAAACCTGGCGGCGGTGACTGGGGTGACCCGGACCTGGCGCAGGCGATTGATCACGCCCACAGCATCGGTAAACGGGTACTGGCGGTGGTGGCCGGGCACATGCACCTGGAGACGCGACAGGGGGTGGAGCGGCCCTGGCGGGTGGAACGCAACGGCGTGCTCTACGTGAACTCGGCGCGTGTGCCGCGCATCTTTGCCGGGGACGACGACACCTACCGCCACCACCTGGTGATGAGAATCTCCGCCGGGGGCGTGGAGATCGAGGAAGTGCTGCTGGCCGGCAGCGAGCGCGGCTAGCACGCGTCCCTGGCTGAGGGTTCCAGCACCGGGCTTCCAGTGCTCGGCCCCTGGCTTTTAGCCCGTCGATTGCATCGCGCCCAGTAGCTCGCGGGCGCGCTTCGAGGACACCCCGTACCACTCGGCCACGTCGCCGACCAGGGCGCGCTCGCTGTCGGTCACCTCATCGTCCGCCAATGCCACCGCCGCCGCGAGCGTAAACGCGGTTTCGCGATCTCCGCGGTTGGCGCACAGGCGACCGCCGAGGACCTGCAGCATGACCTCGGCGCCGCGCTCACTTGCTGCGGCGGCGCAAGCGTCCAGCAGTCGATCGAGGTCGGCGTCTTCCAGCAGGTCGCGGGTGAGCAGGCGGACCGCGCCGCGCACGGCGGCGATTTCCTGCGGCGCGCTGCGCCCGTCGGCGATCATCACCAGGTACATGGTCTCGGCAAACGGTGCGACCCGCGCCAGGGCGGCGTCGCGGTGGGGGTGGGCATCCTGCGCCCCGGCCCCGGTGGCCGCCTCGGCCAGCAGTGCATCGCGCAGGCGGCGGATCACATCGGTGTTGATAGTCAGGGTCATGGTACGTCCCGGAGAGTCTGGCGAGAGTGTACTGGCAACGCGGCAAATTCGTCCACGCGCGGCCTGCTCATGCGTCGCCGGCCTGCGCCAGGCAGGTTTCCAGGCGCTGGCGGGAGCGCCGGTGGGCGGCCGACGACCAGACGCTGGCGGCGGTGCGGGCCAGTAGGCCGAGGTCGCCGCACAGGCTGCGCTGACGCAGGTAGTCGAGTTCAACCTCGACCTTGGCCGGCAGCAGTACGCGCAGGTAGAGCGCCTCTGGATCGGTTCGGCCGGCGAGCACGGTATCTTCGGCGAGAAAGGCCAGGGCGCCCGCGCCGGTGAGTCCCGGCGCCACGCTGAGCAGTTGCGTCAGCTGGTCGTTTGGAATACTGCCCGCGTGGGCCGGTGGCAGCGGGCGCGGCCCAACCAGGCTCATCTGTCCGCGAACTACCTGCCACAGCTGTGGCAGTTCATCGAGTCGCCAGCGGCGCAGCCAGGACCCCGGTCGGGTGAGGCGCGCATCATCCGCCGGGGCGACGCCGCGCTGCGTACCGCTGCCGGCGGCCAGGCTGCGCAGTTTGTAGAGTGTGAAAGGCACGCCGCCGCGGCCCAGGCGCTGTTCGCGGTGGAACACGGGGCGCCCGGACAGGGCCAGCACTGCCAGCGACAGCGGCGCGAGCAGCGGTAACGTCAGCAGCGCCAGCGGCAGCGCGACCAGCAGGTCGAGGCAGCGCCCGGCCAGGTTCCGGCGCATGGGTGTTACGCACCCCTGCCGAGCAGTATTCCCGCCGTGGTGCCCGCCGAGAGCAAGACAAAAGTGAGCAGGGCCAGGGGTTGCACCGGGCGCTGGCGGTGAAAGCTCTCCGGCTCCCGCCAGCACCAGAAACAGGCGCCCGCCGCCGGCAGCGCGGCGATAAAGCCCAGCGCGCTGGCCGTGGGCAGCAGGCCGTTGCCGAGTTGTGCGGCGAGGGTGGCGAAAGCCGCGAGGTAGATCAGCGGCAGTACCCGGCTGGCCCGCACCCGGCCCAGCCGCGCCACCAGGTTGCGTTTGTCGGCGCCGCGGTCGGCGAGGTAGTCGGGAAACTCGTTGACCCAGAGGAAGGCGGCGATCGCCAGGCCCAGGGGCAGCGCCGCGCGGATCACCCCGGTGTCGACACTGCCGGCGAGCATCAGGAAGGTGCACAGGGCGATGCCCGGGCCGTAGATCAACACCACGTCGAGCTCCCCGAGTCCGCGGTAGGCGAGTTTCAGCGGCGGCCCGTGGTAGGACCAGCCCAGCACCAGGGCAATAACCCCGGGCCAGAACACCGCCGGTTCACGCCAGAACACGATAACCGCGCCCAGCGCCAGCCCGGCCCCGCCGAAGGCGAAGGCGATGGCCCAGGTCTGGCCGCGGCTCAACAACTGGTCCACCATTACCCGCTTGCCGCCGGAGAAGGGGGTGCGGTCCTCGGGGGCCACTGCCAGGTCGGTGCCCGAGTCGTAGTCGATGACATCGCCCCAGGCGTTCTTGGCCACTTCCATACAGAACATGGCAACACCCAGCAGGAGTACCCAGAACCAGGAAAAGTATCCGTCGCTGGCGGCCCAGGCGGCGCCGATGGCCATCGAGGCCGCGGAGGTGATGCTGATCTTGGGGTCGGCGAGGCGCCAAAGTCCCTCGCGAAATGCCGCGGTGATCACGAGCGCGGTATCTCCCGGTTGTGAGGTGGATTGCGGTACGCGCAGCAGTTTCCGCGATTCAGGCGAAGAACACCAGCAGTCGCGACTCGATGCTCTCGCGCGGCGGTGCATCGGCGGGGGCCAGCGGGTTGTCGAAGGCCGTATGCACGGCGCGGGCAGCGCCCTCGCCGGGGTCGGAATCCCAGGTCTTGATCAGCAGCACCTCGTCCGGGCGCATTTCGGGGAAGTAGTACCAGCGGTGCGCCGGGTTCCAGGTGACCAGTTCCAGCTCCCCCACCCGCTCGGCGGCGCGGCGCTCGGAGGGCACCAGGTCTGACTCCGCCAGGCTGCGCCCGTCGCAACAGGCCAGCGGGCTGTGCCAGATCACGCCGGCGACGCTGCGCCAGGCGTTGACGATGGCGAAGCGCCGCTGCAGGCGCGCCGCGGCCTGCTCGGCGGTGAGCCGGTCGCGCACGCGCTTTGCCGCGGAGGCCGCGGTGTAATCGTTGTGGATCAGGGAGGCGGTTTCGCGGGTGGTGCGCGCACCGCGCACCGCGGCGCTGTCCGAGCGCAGGGTGTGGTCGAACACCAGGGCGGATTCGGCGCCGGTGGCGGCCAGCACCAGTTCGGTGAGTTCCACCTCGTAGCGCTCGCGCTGTGGCTCCAGCGCGTAAAAATCGTCCACCGCCGTGTGCTGGGCGCGCAGGCAGAAGCCCTCGCGCGCCAGGCTGGGCAGAGGGCGGAGGGCACGGGCATCCCTGACGGCCACCTCGCGATCCTCGAAACGGGCGGTGACATTGAGGGCGGCGTCCGCTCCCGCCTGGGAGGCATAGTACACGGGGCGCTCGGGCCCCGGGACGAGGTAGCGCAGGCGCGCCTGGGTGTCTTTGCTAGCCATGGCTGAATGGTAACGCCGCCGGCGGGACGTGACCACGTCTCGGCGATGTCCCGGGGTTACAGCACAAGGAATCCGAGTACCAGAGATACCAGCACCAGGAACACGGAGAGACCGATAATCGCCGGGCCCGAGCGGTAGGCCTCCTCGCTCTCGCTTTCGATCATGCGTTGGTGGCGGGCGAAGCGCACCGTGGCGAAGATGATCACCGCGACCCCTGAGCTGACCAGCAGGGCCGCCAGCGGGTTCACCCCGGGTACCAGCGCCTCGGCGCCCTGCTTGCCCAGCGAGGCGGTGACGTAGCGGGAAAACAGCTCGAAGCGTTCGATGATGAAGCCGAAGGCGATGATGGCGATGGCGGTGCGAATCCAGGCCAGCCAGGTGCGCTCGTTGGCGGCGTGGTCGCGGTAGTTCTTCACGCCGCCGGTTCCTCTTCGTCTCCAGCATCGCGTCGCTGCACGAAGCGACCGAAGAATACGCCGGCCTCGAACAGCGCCCACATGGGCAGCGCCAGCAGCGACTGGGAAATCACGTCCGGCGGGGTGAGCAGCATGCCGAGCACGAAACAGCCGACGATGATATAGGGCCGCTTGCGCCCCAGTTCCTCGGGCGTGGTGATGCCCGCCCAGATGAGCAGGATGGCGGCTATGGGAATCTCGAAGGCGACACCGAAGGCGAAAAACAGCTTCAACACGAAGTTCAGGTAGCTGTTGATGTCGGTCATGATGGTGATGCCCTCGGGCCCCACGCTGGTAAAAAACGCGAAAATCAGCGGGAAAACCACGAAGTAGGCGAAGGCCGCGCCGGCGTAGAACAGCGCGATGCTGGAGACCAGCAGCGGCAGGGCGAAGCGCTTTTCGTGCCGGTACATCCCCGGGGCGATGAACGCCCAGGCCTGGAACAGGATGTACGGGATCGCCGCAAAGATGGCCGCGAACAGGGTCAGCTTGAAGGGGGTGAGGAAGGGTGAGGCGACCTCGGTGGCGATCATGCTCGCGCCGGGCGGCAGCAGCTCGCGCAGCGGCTCCGAGACGTAGGCGTAGATCTCGTTGGCAAAGGGAAACAGGCAGATGAACACCACCAGCACCGAGAGCAGCGCGCGCAGCAGGCGGTCGCGCAGTTCGGTGAGGTGTGCCACCAGAGGCAGCGGCGGGTCTTCCGTGTCGCCCGGGGTGCCGGTGTCGTTCATCGCGACTCGCCCCTGGACCGGTCCGCGCTGCCGGTGTTCGCCACGGTCCCGTCGGATGGCGAGTTGCTGTCGCCCGGGTGGGAATCGGCTGGATCGGGGCTGGCAGCTTCCGCCGGGGAAGTGCCGGGGTCAGCCGGCTTCGGGGCCGACACGCCGGGATCGATGCTGTTCTTTATTTCACCGGCCTGCTGTTCGAGCTGGCGCCGGGTTTTTTCCAGGTCGCGCATCACCGCGTCGTTGTGCAGCTCCTGCTGCACCTCGATCTTGATGTCGTTGAAGCCGCGCTTGATCCGCGCCAGCCAGGCGCTGCCGGTGCGGATGGCCTCGGGCAGGCGCTCGGGGCCGATCACCAGCAGGCCGACCACGCCGACGATGATCAGCTCGGAGAAGCCGATATCGAACATCTGCGCGCCAGTCCTACTTGGATTCGGGCTTGTCCTGGGTGGTGTCTTCCTCGCCGTTGCGGGCGCTGGTGTCCTCCTCCGCCATGCTCTTGCGGAAGCCCTTGATCGCGCTGCCGAGGTCGGAGCCCAGGGTGCGCAGGCGCTTGGTGCCGAACAGCATGACCACAATGGCGAGGATGATGAGAAGTTGCCAGATGCTGATTCCACCGAGTCCCATAATTATCTCCGTTGCAACAGTAACGCCCGCGCGGTCACTGCCGGCGGGCGGCTTTTTCTTCCAGGCCGGAAACGCCGAAACGCTCCGCCAGGCACAGGGTGACTTCGCCCGGGTCCACGCGCAGGTGCGAGAGCATCACCATGCAGTGAAACCACAGGTCGGCCACCTCGCCGACCAGGGCCTCGCGGCTGCCACCGACCTCCAGGTCGCGGGCGGCGAGAATCGTCTCGGTCGCCTCTTCGCCCACTTTCTCCAGAATCTTGTTCAGCCCCTTGCAGTGCAGGGCGGCGACATAGGAACTTTCCGGGTCCGCTTCGCGGCGTTGCTCCAGTGTCTGCGCCAGAGCTTGCAGCACATCGTCCATGGCCTTTCCCCTCTATTTCCCGTACATCTCCCCAGGATCGCGGATGACCGCGTCGACCACCTGCAACTCGCCGCTCTCCCCGGCGAGCCGGTAGAAGCAACTGCGGCGCCCGGTGTGGCAGGCGATACCACCGCGTTGTTCTACCTTGAGCAGCACGCAGTCACCGTCGCAATCAACGCGCAGCTCTTTCAGCTGTTGCTCGTTGCCCGAACTCTCACCCTTGCGCCACAGCGCCTGGCGCGAGCGCGACCAGTACACGACCTTGCCTTCGCGGACAGTCATGGCGAGGGACTCGGCGTTCATCCAGGCCTGCATGAGCACTTCCCCGCTCTGCCAGTCCTGGGCGATGGCCGCCACCAGCCCCTGCTCGTTCCACTTGATCGCGTCGTTGAGGTTCATGCGTACTCCCGGCCGTGGCGCTCATTATTGCACACGGCTGGCATTGTCACGACTCGCGCGGCCACAACAGCAGCACCCCGGCGGCGGCCAGCAGCCAGCCGGCGACCGGAACCGCGGCGAGGGTGCCGCCGGCACTCGCCAGGGCGGCGCCGAGCAGCGCCGCACCGGCCAGTGCCCTGGCGTGCCCGCGGTGCCTGGGCGGCGGGGGGTCGCGCTCGCGCACTGCCGGGCGGGCGTGCAGCTGCATTTCCAGTTCCTGGGTGCGCGCCAGGTTATCCAGCACCATGTCCGGCAGTTGCGGCAGTTGTTCCAGCCAGCCCGGGGCCTGCCGCTGCAGCCGCCGCAGCAGGGACTGCGGCGAGTAGCGCTCCGCCACCCATTGCTCCAGGAAGGGTTGTGCGGTGTCCCACAGGTTGAGCTGCGGGTACAGCTGCCGGCCCAGGCCCTCGATGTTCAGCAGGGTCTTCTGCAGCAGCACCAGCGAGGGCTGTACCTCCATGTCGAAGCGCCCGGCCACCTGGAACAGGTAGACCAGCAGCTGGCCGAAGGAGATCTCGGCGATGGGTCGCTCGAACACCGGCTCGCAGACCGCGCGCATGGCCGCCTCGAAATCCTGTACCCGGGTTTGCGGCGGCACCCAGCCGCACTCGACGTGCAGCTGTGCCACCTCGCGGTACTCGCGGCGGAAGATCGCCAGCAGGTTGCGCGCCAGGTAGTACTGGTCGGACTCGGACAGCGAGCCGATGATGGCGCAGTCCACGGCGATGTAGGAGGGGTCGGCGGGGTCGCTGGCATCGACGAAGATGTTGCCCGGGTGCATGTCGGCGTGGAAGAAACTGTCGCGCAGCACCTGGGTGAAGAAGATCTCCACGCCGCGCTCGGCCAGCACCTTGAGGTCCACCTCGCGGCGGCGCAGTTCGGCGACGTCGGTGACCGGGATGCCGCTGATGCGCTCCATGGTGAATACCTTGCGCGCACTGTAGTCCCAGTAGACCCGCGGCACATACACCAGCTTGCCATCGGCGAAATTGCGCCGCAGCTGCGAGGCGTTGGCGGCCTCGCGGCCGAGGTCCAGCTCGTCGAGCACGATCAGCTCGTAGTCGGAGACCACCTCCACCGGGCGCAGGCGGCGGCCTACCGGGAGGAAGCGCTCGACCAGCCGCGCCAGGGTGAACATCAGGGCGAGGTCCTGGCGAATGACCGGCTCGATATCCGGGCGCAGCACCTTGACCACCACTTCCTCGCCGCTGTGCAGGGTGGCCGCGTGCACCTGCGCCACCGAGGCCGAGGCCAGGGGTTCGGCCTCGAACCGGGCATACAGCTCGTCCACCGGCTTGCCCAGGGATTTCTCGATGATCGCGGTGGCCACCGCGCCGGGGAACGGGGGTACGGCATCCTGCAGCCGCGCCAGTTCATCGGCGATGTCCTCGGGTAGCAGGTCGCGGCGGGTGCTCAGCATCTGGCCGAACTTGATGAATACCGGGCCCAGTTCCTCCAGGGCGCGGCGCAGGCGCACGCCGCGCGGCAGGTCGGGCTCCGGCCACAGCCGCCAGGGCGCCAGGCGCAGGGCAAACCGCGGCGCGGTGGGCAGGTTGTCGGCGTCGAGCAGCAGGTCCAGGCGGTAGCGACCGAGGACCCGCAGGATTTTCACCAGGCGCAGTGCGCGCGACATCTCAGGCCTGTTCCCGCTTGTCGCGCAGGCGCCGGCGCAGGCGTGACAGGCGCGAGGCGAGGCGGTCGACGCGCAGTTCCAGTTCCTGCACGTCGCGGTAGAAATCTTCCAGCTCCAGCCGCGGCGGCGACAGGCGCGCCTCCTCGTGAATGAACTCCTCGGCCTGGCGCAGCAGCGAGCTGCCCGCCTGGCGGCCCCAGCGGAAACCGCCGCGCAGCATCTGCGCCAGCTGGTGCCCGGCGACATCGCCCAGGGCATCCACCAGCGGTGCCTCCCAGTCCACGTCGAGGCCGGCGATGATGCGCTGCAGCTCCAGCAGCGGGCCGCTGTCGCCGGCCAGCTCCAGCTTGCCGTTGATCAGCGCTGCCGCCGGGTCCTCCGCCGAGGCCAGCGCCGCGAACTCGCTGGCCTCGCCGCGCAGGCTGGTGGTGACCGGGCCGTCGTAGACGCCCATCAGGCGCACTCCCTCGGCGACCGGCTGCAGGTAGACATCCAGCGGTGGCGCGGTGCAATGCAGGGCGAAGACCTTGTCGCGCAGCGCCTTCAGTGAATCGTTGGCGCCGGGCGCCAGCGCCAGGGCGCGGTTGATCGCCGCTTCCAGCGCCGCCAGGGCGCCGGTGTGCAGGGTAGGGTTGATGCCGCCGGTCACGCTCAGGCCTTGACCCCGCGGTGGACCGCGACAATCCCGCCGGTCATGTTGTGGTACTCGACGCGGGCGAAGCCGGCGTCCTCCATCATGTCCTTGAGGGTGTCCTGGTCCGGGTGCATGCGGATGGATTCGGCCAGGTACTGGTAGCTGTCGGCGTCGCCGGCCACCAGGCGGCCCATCAGCGGCAGCACGCGAAATGAGTAGGTGTCGTAGGCGCGGCTGAGCAGTTCGTTGCGCGGCTTGGAAAACTCCAGCACCAGCAGGCGGCCGCCGGGCTTGAGCACGCGCTGCATGGAGCGCAGGGCGAGGTCCTTGTCGGTGACGTTGCGCAGGCCGAAGGCGATGGTGATGCAGTCGAAGCTCTCGTCCGGGAACGGCAGGTACTGGGCGTCAGCCTGCACGAATTCGATATTGGCGTGGCGGCCGTGGTCCAGCAGTTTGTCGCGGCCGACCTGCAGCATGGATGCGTTGATGTCGGCGAGTACCACGCGGCCATCCGCGCCGACGATGTCCGCGAACTTTGCCGCCAGGTCGCCGGTGCCGCCGGCGATGTCGAGCACCGCGTTGCCGCGGCGCACGCCGGACAACTCGATGGTGAAGCGCTTCCAGATGCGGTGGATGCCCGCGGACATCAGGTCGTTCATCAGGTCGTAGCGCGCT
Organism: Mangrovimicrobium sediminis; assembly: GCF_004745945.1. Classification (GTDB taxonomy): domain Bacteria; phylum Pseudomonadota; class Gammaproteobacteria; order Pseudomonadales; family Halieaceae; genus Mangrovimicrobium; species Mangrovimicrobium sediminis. The sequence continues at coordinate 136,815 of NZ_SRLE01000008.1, forward strand.
GCGACCGAGTGGAACACGTCCGCTACCATGCCCGCCTTGGCGTCGCTGTCGACCTCGCGATAGCCGAAATGGGTTTTGTCTTTGTCGCTCATGGCCCCTCCCCGAGAGCGGGCAATTGTACCCCGATGCGCGGCGCGGGTCAGCGCGCGTTCAGGGCTGGAATTTCACCACCTGGACGTCGGGGTCGCGGGCGAGGCCGGCGGCGGCCAGGCGCTCCAGGTAGTCGGCCCAGCGGCTGTCCTGTTCCAGGCACAGGCGGTGCAGGTAGTCCCAGGAATACAGCCCGGTGTCGTGACCGTCGTCGAACACGAACTGCAGCGCGTAATGGCCGACCGGGCGGATGGCGGTAATGGACACCCGCTGCTTGCCGCTCTGCAGCACTTCCTGGCCGGGGCCGTGGCCCTGTACTTCGGCGGAGGGCGAGTACACGCGCAGGTATTCGCAGGGCAGCTGGTAGCGGCTGCCGTCGGGATAGTCGAGCTCCAGCGTGCGCGAACGGGTGTGCAGTTGGATGTTGCTCGGTCGCAGGTCCTCGGCCACGTGGCGCCCTCCTAGAGGATGAACCGGGACAGGTCTTCGTCGGTGGACAGCGCCTGCAGCTTGCCGTCGACGTAGTCCGCGTCCACGGTGAGGGTCTGTTCCGACAGCCCGGCATCGGCGGCGGCGAAGGAGGCGTCCTCCAGCAGGCGCTCCATTACCGTGTGCAGGCGCCGAGCGCCGATGTTCTCGGTGCGCTCGTTGACCTGCCAGGCGGTCTCGGCGATGCGCCGGATGCCGTCCGCGGTGAACGTCACGCTGAGCCCCTCGGTGCCCAGCAGCGCCTGGTACTGCTCGGTGAGCGAGGCGTTGGGCTCGGTGAGGATGCGCTCGAAGTCTTCCGGCGACAGCGCCGCAAGCTCGACGCGGATCGGCAGGCGGCCCTGCAGCTCGGGAATCAGGTCCGAGGGCTTGGCCAGGTGGAAGGCGCCGGAGGCGATGAACAGGATGTGGTCGGTCTTGATCATGCCGTGCTTGGTGGTGACGGTGGAGCCCTCGATCAGCGGCAGCAGGTCGCGCTGTACGCCCTCGCGGGAAACGTCCGCGCCGGCGCCCTCGCTGCGCTTGGCCACCTTGTCCAACTCGTCGATGAACACGATACCGTTCTGCTCGGCGGACTCCACGGCCTTTTGCTTGAGCTCGTCCTCGTTGACCATCTTCGCCGCTTCCTCCTCGCACAGGGCGGCGAAGGCGGCCTTGATCGGCATCTTTTTAGTCTTGCGCTGGCCGTGGGAGAGGTTGGAGAACATGCTCTGCAGCTGACTGGTCATCTCTTCCATGCCGGGCGGTGCCATGATCTCCATGCCCACTGCCGGGGCGCGCAGTTCGACCTCGATTTCCTTGTCGTCCAGTTCGCCCTCGCGCAGCTTCTTGCGCAGCAGCTGGCGGGTGTTCTGGCCGGCGCCGGGTTCGTTGTCGCCGCGCGCCGGCGGCAGCAGGATATCCAGCACACGCTCCTCGGCGGCCTCCTCAGCGCGGTAACGCACGCGGGCCATCTCCTGCTCGCGGTACATTTTTATCGCCACATCGACCAGGTCGCGGACGATGGATTCGACGTCGCGGCCGACATAGCCGACCTCGGTGAACTTGGTCGCTTCCACCTTGACGAAGGGCGCCCCGGCGAGCTTCGCCAGGCGGCGCGCGATTTCCGTCTTGCCGACCCCAGTGGGGCCGATCATCAGGATGTTCTTCGGCGTGATCTCCGCGCGCAGGGCCTCGGGCACCTGCATGCGGCGCCAGCGGTTGCGCAGGGCGATGGCCACCGCGCGCTTGGCCTCGTCCTGGCCGATGATGTGTCTGTCGAGTTCCGAGACGATTTCCCGGGGGGTCATGTTGGACATGGCTCAGGCCTGGATTGCGAGTTCTTCGATGGTGCGGTTGTGGTTGGTGTAGATGCAGATGTCGGCGGCGATGGACAGGCCTTTCTCGACGATACTGCGGGCGTCGAGCTCGGTGTTGTCGAGCAGGGCGCGGGCCGCGGACTGGGCGAAGGGGCCACCGGAACCGATGGCGATGAGGTTGTCCTCGGGTTCGATGACATCGCCATTGCCGGTGATGATCAGCGAGGTGGATTTGTCCGCTACCGCCAGCAGCGCCTCCAACTGGCGCAGCGAGCGCTCCGTGCGCCACTGCTTGGCCAGTTCCACCGCGGCGCGCACCAGGTGGCCCTGGTGCTTGTCGAGTTGCGCCTCGAACAGTTCGAACAGGGTGAAGGCGTCCGCGGTGCCGCCGGCAAAGCCTGCCAGCACCTGGTCCTTGTGCAGGCGGCGCACCTTGCGCGCATTGCCCTTCATCACCGTATTGCCCATGGAGACCTGGCCGTCACCGCCGATCACCACGCTGTTCCCCCGCCGCACCGAGAGAATCGTCGTGCCTCTGTACTGTTCCAAGCTGGATCTCCTTTGCCGAATGCCGGGATATGGGGCCTTTCCCCCCAACTTCAACCCACTGTCAGCCCTGGGCGGGGCGCTTGAGGAGTAGGGTGTCGATGCCCTGGGCGGCGGTCAGGCTGCGCGCGCGGGTGACTTTGCTGTGGGATTCGAAGGGGCCGAGGTAGACGCGAAACCAGCGGCCGTTGTCGCTGTCGCTCTCGCGGATGGTGGGTTCCAGGCCGAGCAGCAGCAACTCTGCGCGGCGCCGGTCGGCGTCCTCGCGCTGGCGGAACGAACCGGCCTGCAGCAGGTAGTAGTCCTTGCTGGCCTGGGCCGGGCGGGCGGCGGGCTGCGTGGCCTGGGTACCGGCCGGCAGGTCCTCGTCCAGGGATTGCTCCGGCAGCATGGTGTAGAAGTCGAAGCGCGGTTGCGGTACCGCCTCCTGCGCTGTACCTGCCGCTTCCTGGGGGGCGGCCGGCTCGCCGCGCGGCAGGGTGCCGAGGTAGGCGAGGAAGCTGAGGAATACGCCAGCCAGCATGCCGGTGGCGAACCAGCGCCAGTGGCCGCCGGACGCGGGCGCGGCGCTGCGGCTGGCTGGCTGCTTGCGCGCCGCGGGGGGTGCCTTGCGCCCCTTGTGCGGGCCGCGCGGCGGCGTGCGCTGCTTGGCGTAGTCGCGGGCCACGGCTTACATGGACTCCGGCGCCGAGACCCCGAGCAGGTCCAGGCCGTTGGCTATCACCTGGCGCACCGCCAGCGACAGCGCCAGGCGCGCGTCGCGCAGGGCGGTGTCTTCCACCAGGGTGCGGTGGGCGTTGTACCAGGGGTGGAAGTCGCCGGCGAGGTCGCGCAGGTAGTTGGCCACCTGGTGCGGCTCGGCGTTGACCGCGGCATTGGCCACCACCTCCGGGTAGCGGTCGAGCTGGCGCAGGACAGCCTTTTCGTGTTCTTCCTGCAGCTTGTCCAGTTGCTGCAGGGCGGCGTCCTGGTCGAAACCCTCGCCGCTCTCCTCCAGCTTGCGCAGGATGGAGCAGATGCGCGCGTGGGCGTACTGGATGTAGTACACCGGGTTGTCGTTGCTCTGCGATACCGCCAGGTCGATATCGAAGGTCAGCTGCGAACTGGGGCTGCGCGCCACTAAGAAGAAGCGCGTGGCGTCGCGGCCGGCCTGCTCGATCAGGTCGCGCATGGTCACGTAGCTGCCCGCGCGCTTGGAGATCTTCACCTCCTCGCCGCCGCGCATCACCGTGACCATCTGGTGTAAGACGTAGTCCGGCCAGCCCTCGGGAATACCCGCCTGCAGGGCCTGCAGGCCCGCGCGCACGCGGGTCACGGTACTGTGGTGGTCCGCGCCCTGCTCGTCGATGACGCGGCCGAAGCCGCGCTCCCACTTGTTCAGGTGGTAGGCGACATCCGGCACGAAGTAGGTGTAGGCGCCATCGGACTTGCGCATCACGCGGTCCTTGTCGTCGCCGAAATCGGTGGTGCGTAGCCACAGGGCGCCGTCTTTCTCGTAGGTGTGGCCGTTTGCCACCAGGCGCTCTACCGCCGCCTCCACCGCACCGTCCGCGTACAGGGCGGATTCCAGGAAGTAGCAGTCGAAGTGCACGCCGAAGGCTTTCAGGTCGAGGTCCTGCTCGCGGCGCAGGTAGGCCACGGCGAAATCGCGGATCGCCTCGAGGTTGTCCGCATCGCCGGCGCCGGTGACGTGGCGGTCTTCCGCGTCGATGGTCTCGCCGCCCAGGTAGGCTTTGGCGACGTCGACGATGTACTCGCCGCGGTAGCCGTCCGCCGGCCATTCCGGGCTGTCCGGGTCCAGGCCCTGGCAGCGCGCCTGCACCGAGCGCGCCAGGTTGTCGATCTGCGCGCCGGCGTCGTTGTAGTAGAACTCGCTGGCGGCATCCCAGCCGGTGGCGGTCAGTAGACGGCACAGGCTGTCGCCCACCGCGGCGCCGCGGCCGTGGCCGACGTGCAGCGGGCCGGTAGGATTGGCGGAGACGAACTCCACCTGCACCTTGCGCCCGGCGCCGGCATCCGAGCGGCCGAAGGCCTCGCCCTGCTCCAGGACGCGTTTGACCACCGCCTGGCCACTGTCCTGGGTGAGGAAGAAATTGATGAACCCGGGCCCGGCGATCTCGGTGCGCTCGACGATCTGGTTGGCCGGCAGCGCCGCGCAGATGGCACCGGCCAGATCGCGCGGCGGCTTGCCCGCGGCCTTGGCCAGGGTCAGGGCGACGTTGCTGGCGAGGTCGCCGTGGCTGGGATCGCGGGTGCGGTCGACCTGCACCTTGGGGGTGAGGTCTGCGGGCAACTGGCCGTTCTCGGCCATGGACGCCAGGGTCTGTTCCAGCAGCCGGGTGATTGCTTCCTTCATTGCGAGGATGGGTACCTGAGAAAACTGTGAAGTGCCCCGGCGGGTCGGGGCGGCGCAGGCGGTATTATCCTCACATCGACCAACGATGGCCAGTTCAGGCGGGACTCAGTACAGGTCCTGTGGGTCCACGTCCAGAGACCACTTCAGGCCGCCGCGGGCGGGAATACTCGCAGCCACCTCGACCAGGGTGTGGGCGGCGCGGCGCGCCGCCGCGCGCGAAGTGCAATGCAGCAGCAACTGGCTGCGGAACAGGCCGGCGCGGCGCTGCATCGGGGCGGGCAGCGGCCCGATCACCTGCGTTCCGCCGAGCCTGCCCTGGGCCGCGCTGCGCAACTGGCGCAGGAACTCCTCGCCGGCGTCCGCATCGCGGCAATCGCTGCGCGCCAGCAGCAGGTAGCCATAGGGCGGCAGGCCGGTGGCCTCGCGCCGGGCCAGCATGGCGCGCGCCTGCTCGTGGTAGGGCTGGGCGAGCATCGCCTGCAGGGCCGGGTGCTGCGGATGGTGAGTCTGCAGCAGTACGCGGCCAGGGGTCGCCTCGCGGCCGGCGCGGCCCGCGACCTGGGTCAGCAGCTGCGCCGCGTGCTCCTCGCCGCGAAAGTCGGTGCTGAACAGCATGGCGTCCATATCGACGATGCCAACCAGGGTCAGCCCTGGGAAATGGTGGCCCTTGGTCAGCATTTGCGTGCCGAGCAGGATGCAGGGGTCGCCGCGGTTGACCTGGTCCACCAGCGCCTGCATGGCCTGGCGGCCCTGCATGGAGTCGCTGTCTACGCGGAACACCGGCCAGGCGGGAAAGCGCTGGCGCAACACCTCCTCGCTCTGTTCGGTGCCCAGGCCGCGGGTCAGCAGTTGCTGACTGCGGCAGTCGGGGCACTCGCGGGGCAGCGGGCGGGCGGCGCCGCAGTGGTGACAGCGCAGGCGGCGGGCGCGGCGGTGCAGGGTCAGCCGTGCGTCGCAGGCGCTGCAGGTCGCGGTCCAGCCGCAGTCGTGGCACTGCACGGTGGGCGCGAAGCCGCGGCGGTTGAGGAATAGCAATACCTGCTCGTTGCGCCCCAGGGTTTCCTCGACGGCCTGCAGCAGGGTGTTGGACAGGCCCGCCTCCAGCGTCGCGTGGCGCACGTCGATAGCCTCGATGCGCGGCGGTTGGCCGCCGCCCGCGCGGCGGGTCAGGCGGTGGTGGCGGTAGCGCCCGGCGAGGGCGTTGTTGAGGGTCTCCAGGCAGGGTGTGGCGCTGCCCAGCAGGATCGGGCAGTTCTCGATCTGGGCACGTTTTACCGCGACGTCGCGGGCGTGGTAGCGAAAACCGTCCTGCTGTTTATAGGAAGCGTCGTGTTCCTCGTCGACCACGATCAGGCCGGGGCGTGCCAGCGGCGTGAACACCGCGGAGCGCGTGCCGATGACGATCTGCGCCAGCCCGCTGCGCGCCGCCTCCCAGGCGCGGGCGCGCTGTGCCTCGCCCAGGCCCGAGTGCAGCACGGCGAATTCGGCATCGAAACGCCGCTGGAAGCGCGACAGGGTCTGCGGGGTGAGGCCGATCTCCGGGATCAGCACCAGCGCCTGGCGCCCGGCTGCGACGCAGTCCTCGATCAGTTGCAGGTAGATCTCGGTCTTGCCGCTGCCGGTCACGCCCTCGACCAGGTGGCAGGCGAATTCCCGCGGCGCCTCGCGCAGGTCGGCGACCACCGCCTGCTGCTCGGCGGTGAGCGGCGGGTGGGACGCCGCGCTGAAGCCGCTGCTGACCAGCGGAATGTCGCAGCGTTCGGCGAGGCCCTTGTCCTCCAGCGCGCGCAGGATGCTGCGGCTTATACCCTGCTCGGCGAATACGTCGGCGGCTACGGTATCCGCGCCCTGCAGGCAGGCCAGGGCCTTGGACTGCTTGGGCGAGCGCGCCAGGGCGCCAGCCGGCAGGCCCCGGCCGCGGGTGCTCAAGCGCCAGCCGGGCAGTGCCAGCGGGGCGTGGCCCCTGCCCTGGCGCAGCGCCACCGGGAAAGCCGCCTGGTAGACCTCACCGGGTGGGTGCTGGTAGTAGTCCGCCGCCCAGCGGCACAGCTCGAGCAGCGTGTCGGGCAGCAGCGGCTGTAGGTCGATGGCGGCGCCGGCGCGCTTGAGTTGCCCGTCTGCCAGGTCGCTGTCCGCGACCACTTCCACCAGGCATGCGGTCACCTCGCGCGCGCCGAAGGGAACGCGCAGGCGGCAGCCCGGGCGCAGCGCCGCGGCGTCCACGCCCTCCGGCGGGAGGTAATCGAACAGGCTGTGTAGCGGTGTGGGCACGGCCACACGCAAAACGGACATGGGTATTCCCGGCTGGTCTCGCGGCGAGGCGGGCAGTGTACCAACCTCGGCGGCGGCGCGGCCATGCCCGGGCGCGGGGCGGCAACAGGCGGGAGAAGGAGCGCAAGAAGGGGCGGGAGAATGCCGCCGATTTGCCCCTTGCCAAAGCCGCTGCGTCTGGTAAGATGCGCGCCTCTTTTTCTCCGGAGCCGGGGCGTTTGCCCGTGCCGGCCCGGTAACCTGGTGCGGTGCCCGGCAAGGGATCGGGTGGCGGCATCGATTGTATAGTCAGGAGCTTCAACCATGAAAGCAGACATTCACCCCAAGTATGAGGCGGTGACCGCGACCTGCAGCTGCGGTAACACCATCCAGACGCGCTCTACCCTGTGCGAAGACCTTCACGTCGACGTCTGTTCCGCCTGCCACCCGTTCTTTACCGGCAAGCAGAAGATCGTCGACTCCGGCGGCCGTGTCGATCGCTTCAAGCAGCGTTTCGGCAACCGCGGCAGCAAGCGCTGAGGCAGCAACTCGTCGCGTAGCGCGACCCGAAAGCGCCAGTTACCCTAGGTACTGGCGCTTTTTTTATACCCGAGATTTGCCAGCTGCCACGCGGCGGCCGGCGCGCCGGGTGAACAAATAACCTTGTTCGGGAATAGGCTTTTATTTATCCTCGAATACCTTTTTTCAGCGGTGCCTTTTTATGTCGGACGATCTGATGCGAGCAGCACTCGCGTATCACGCCGAACCCACGCCAGGCAAAATCAGCGTTGAGTTGACCAAGCCGGCCCAGACCCAGCTGGACCTCTCGCTGGCCTACAGTCCGGGTGTCGCCGAACCGTGCCGCGCGATCGCTGCCGATGTGGACAACTCCTATGTCTATACCGGAAAAGGCAACCTGGTGGCGGTCATCAGCAACGGCACTGCCGTGCTCGGCCTGGGCAACCTCGGCGCCCCCGCCTGCAAGCCGGTGATGGAGGGCAAGGCGCTGCTGTTCAAGCGCTTCGCCGGCATCAACTCCATCGATATCGAGGTGAGCACCGAGGACGCGGGCGAGTTCATCGACACTGTCGCGCGCATCGCCGACACCTTCGGCGGCATCAACCTCGAGGACATCCGCGCGCCGGAGTGCTTCGAGATCGAACGCGCACTCTCCGAGCGCTGCAACATCCCGGTATTCCACGACGATCAGCACGGCACCGCTATCGTCACTGCCGCCGGCATGATCAACGCGCTGGAAATCCAGGGCAAACGGCTCGAAGACGTGATCATCACCTGCCTCGGCGCCGGCGCCGCGGCGATCGCCTGCATGCGCCTGCTTGTCAGCCTGGGTGCGCGCCGCGAGAACATCTTCATGCTCGACCGCCGCGGCGTGATCTATGCCGGCCGCGAGGGCGTCAATGCCTACAAGCAGGAGTTCGCCAACCGCACCGACAAGCGCAGCCTGTCCGACGCCATCGCCGGCGCGGACGTGTTTGTCGGGCTGTCCGGCGCGGACCTGCTGAGCGCGGAAATGCTGCTGTCCATGGCGCCTAAGCCGGTGGTATTCGCCTGCTCCAACCCGGACCCGGAAATCAAGCCGGAACTGGCGCGCAAGACGCGCAGCGACCTGGTCATCGCCACCGGCCGCTCGGACTACCCGAACCAGGTCAACAACGTGCTCGGCTTCCCGTTCATCTTCCGCGGCGCGCTGGACGTGCGCGCCTCGACCATCAACGAGGAAATGAAAATCGCCGCGGTGCACGCGCTGTGTGCGCTGGCCAAAGAACCGGTGCCGGATGCAGTGCTGCAGGCCTGCGGCGAAAAGGAGCTTTCCTTCGGCCCCGAGTACATCATTCCCAAGCCTATGGACGATCGCCTGCTGCACAGCCTGGCCCCCGCGGTGGCGCGGGCAGCCGTGGAAAGCGGTGTCGCCCGCCTGCCCCTGCCGGTGAAATACGCCGCGGCCTGAGGCCGGGCGCCTCAGAAAATATCCCGCACCAGGTCGTCGTCGCCCGGGCCGGCATCCTCGCCGTTCTCGGCGGCGGCCCGCGGTACATACTCCTCGCGGAAATACTCGAAGATCGCATCGCCCTGCCCCGGGCTGGCCAGTAGCCCGGTGGTGGGGTCGATGCGCACGGTGACCAGTCCCGGCGGGATCGGCGGTTGCACGTCCGGGCTGTCGACCAGCGCCTCGCGCATGTAGTCGATCCAGATCGGCAGCGCCGCGGTGCCGCCGAATTCGCGGCGCCCCAGCGGCGTGTAGTTGTCGAAGCCCACCCAGGCGGTGGTGACCACGTCGCGGTTGAACCCGGAGAACCAGGCGTCCATCGGCCCGTTGGTGGTGCCGGTCTTGCCGGCGATGTCGCCGCGTTTCAGGACCAGCGCACGGGTTCCCGTGCCGCGCTTGATCACATCCTGCAGGATGCTGTTCATGATGAAAGCCACGCGCTCGTCCATCACCCGCGGTGCGGCGGGCAGCGCCTCCCCGCGCGCGTTCTCCCGGGCGAGAATCTCTTCCATGCTCAGTTCTTCCTCCGCCGGTTCCGCCTCGGGCTGGCAGTCGCGGCATACGGTTGGCGGGCGCGCCTGGTAGACGACGTTGCCGTCGGCGTCCTCGATGCGGTCGATCAGGTACGGGTCCACCCGGTAGCCGCCGTTGGCGAGGATGGCGTAGCCGGTGACCACCTCCAGTGGCGTCATGGCGTGGGTGCCCAGGGCCAGGGAGAGGTCGGCCTGGATGTCGCTGGTATCGAAGCCGTACCGGTCCAATGCCTCGATCAGGCCGGGAATACCCAACTGCTGCAACAGGCGGATGGAGACCAGGTTGCGCGATTTGGTCAGCGCCCAGCGCAGCCGGGTCGGCCCGTAGAACTCGCCGCTGTCGTTCTCCGGCCGCCAGATATCCTCCAGCGAACTGTCGGCGAGCACGATGGGCGCATCGTTGACGATACTGGCAGCGGTGAAGCCGGCCTCCAGCGCCGCGCCGTACAGGAACGGCTTGAAGTTGGAACCCGGCTGGCGCATTGCCTGGGTGGCGCGATTGAACTTGCTCAACTCGAAGCCCATGCCGCCGACCACGCTGCGGATGGCGCCGTCGTCAGGGTCCAGCGACACCAGTGCGCCCTGCACTGCGGGCACCTGGGTGAGTTGCCACAGGCCCTCCTCGTTGCGCTTGAGGCGGATCAGGTCGCCGGGCCGGAACAGTTCCGCGGGACTCGCGGGAGGCCCGCCCTGGTAGTTCTCGCTGCGGTAGGGGCGCGCCTTGGACATGCCGTTCTCCCACAGCAGTTCGTCGTGCACGCCGTCATCGAGCAGCAGGTTGACGCGATCCTCGAGCACTTCGGTGACGACTGCCGGCATCTCGCCGATGATCACCGGGATATCCGCCAGACGCTCTGCCCAGTAGGCCTCGGGACTCTCCTCCAGCGACGGCGGCAGCGGCCAGCGCTGTTCCGGCCCGCGGTAACCGTGGCGCCGGTCGTAGGTGCGCAGCCCGTCCACCAGCGCCGCGCGCGCCACCTGCTGCAGGTTTGAACTGATCGTGGTGTACACGCTGTAGCCGTCGTTGTAGGCGGCCAGGCCATAGCGGTCGAGCATGCGCTGGCGCGCCATTTCGGCAGCGTAGTGCGCGTCGAAGTTGATCTGCGCGCCGTGCAGTTCGGCGGTTACCGGTGCCGCTGCCGCCGCGCTTGCCTGTTGCGCGGTGATGTAGCCGAGGTCGCGCATGCGGCGCAGGATCCAGTCGCGCCGCTCGCGTCCGGCCTCGGGGCCGCTGACCGGGTTATTGCGCGAGGGCGCCTTGGGAATGCCGGCGAGCATGGCGTGTTGCGCCAGGCTGAGTTCGCCGATCGGTTTGCCGTAGTACACCTCGGAGGCCGCTTCGAAGCCATAGGCGCGGTGGCCGAGGAAAACACGGTTGACGTAGAGCTCGAAGATCTCCTGCTTGCTCAGGCGCCGCTCGATCTCGATAGCCAGCAGGATCTCGTTGAACTTGCGCATGAAGGTTCTCTCCAGGGAGAGAAAGTAGTTGCGCGCCACCTGCATGGTCAGGGTGCTGCCGCCGGAGCCCTTTTCCCCGGTGACCAGCAGTTCGGAGACCGCGCGCGCCAGGCCCATCAGGTCGATGCCGCTGTGGTGGAAAAAGTTGTCGTCTTCGGCCGCGAGCAGCGCATCGACAAACTGCGGGGGAATGTCCGCGAAGTTGAGCGGGCTGCGTTTTTGCTCGCCGAACTGGCCGATCAAATCGCCGTCGCGGGTGTACACGCGCATCGGTGTTTGCAGCCTTACATCGCGCAAAGTTTCGACGTCAGGGAGGTTCGGCGCGAGGTATAAATACACGCCTGCAAGCAGCCAGAGACCGCCAAAGACACCCAAAACAGTCAAACGAATGAGAAAGTGGAGAAACGTCATGAATTCTCTTGATATAACAGTGCCCTGAGTTACTGTTATAGCGGGACGGGGCATGTGTTTGGTAATTATATGCCTTTTTTGCTTTTGGATATATTTACCGCTGTGTTATAAGTGCTAATTAATGTATCGGTGCATAAAAATATCCTAAGTTAGTGATACAGATAGGGAAATAAGTTGCTTGGTCTAATAGGAAAAAGAAAAGCGACACCGGTTCTGGGGCTCGATATTAGTTCAACGACAGTGAAGTTGCTGGAGTTGAGTTACTCCGGGGGACGTTACCGGGTAGAGAGTTATGCAGTGACTTCTCTCCCGCAGGACGCGGTGATCGAAAAGAACGTCAACGACGTGGATGGCGTGGCTAACGCCGTGCGCAGCGTTGTGGCGCAATCCCGGACCAAACTGAAGACCGTGGCGGCAGCTGTGGCCGGTTCCTCTGTCATCACCAAGGTCATCGACATGCCGTCCGGGCTCAGCGAGGACGACATGGAAACCCAGCTCACCCTCGAGGCGGACCAGTACATTCCGTACCCGCTCGAGGAAGTCGCTATCGACTTCGAGGTGCAGGGGTCGTCGGCGGAATCGCCAGCCCAGGTCGAGGTCCTGCTCGCCGCCTGCCGGCGCGAGACCATCGACCGCCGGGTCGAGGCTATCGAGACCGCCGACCTCACGCCGCGAGTGATGGACGTCGAGGCCTACGCCATGGAGCGCGCCTATTCACTGATCCATCACCAGCTCGACCTGGAAGAGGACAGCACGGTGGCGGTGGTCGATATCGGCGCGACCATGACCACGCTCAGCGTCATCAGCAACGGCCAGACAATCTATACCCGCGAACAGCTGTTCGGCGGCAAGCAACTTACCGACGAAATCATGCGCCGCTACGGCCTGCCCCTGGAGGAAGCCGGGCTGGCCAAGAAGCAGGGCGGCCTCCCCGATGACTACGAGCCGGAGGTGCTCGAGCCGTTCAAGGATGCCGTCGTACAACAGGTGGCGCGCTCGCTGCAGTTCTTCTTTTCCTCCAGCCAGTACAACGATGTCGACTGCATCATCCTCGCCGGCGGCGTCGCCTCGATGGAAAACCTGCCCGAACTGGTGCAGGAGAAGCTCGGCACGCCCACTTCGATCGCCAACCCGTTCGCGGACATGTCCATCTCGTCCCGGGTCAATGCGGTAGCGCTGTCCAGTGACGCGCCCGCAATGATGATCGCCTGCGGCCTTGCCCTACGGAGTTTCGACTGATGGCGCAGATCAACCTACTACCGTGGCGCGAAGAGCGGCGGCAGGAACTGAAACGCCAGTTCCTGGTAGTCCTGGTGATGGTCGCGCTGCTTGGCGCCGGCCTGGTGTTGCTCGGGGACCGTGTCGTCAACGGGCAGATCAATTACCAGAAGTCGCGCAACAGCTACCTGTCAGACAACATCAGCGAGCTCGACAAGCAGGTCAAGGAGATCAAACAACTCCAGCGGCGCCGCGAGCAGTTGATCGAGCGTATGCGTGTCATCCAGGAGCTGCAGGGCAACCGTCCGATTATCGTGCGCATCATGGACCAGGTCGTGCGTACCGTACCCGACGGTGTGTTCTACAAGAGCGTGAAATCCAAGGGGCAGAAAATTTCCATCGACGGCATTGCGGAGTCGAACAACCGCGTGTCCAGTTTGATGCGCCGTCTCGATGCTTCCGATTGGCTGGGCTCACCCAATCTCGACAAAGTGACGGCAGCGCCGAATTATGGCGACCAGGCGACGACCTTCAACCTCACGGTGAAGATCGAGCTGCCCAAGTCCGAGAAAGAGAAGAAGGAGCAGTGAGCCATGGCGTTTGAAGATACCCTGCGCTCTCTGCGCGAATTTGATCCCGGCGATCTCACCGCGGACAACATCGGCTCCTGGCCGATGGCGGTCAAGGTCATCATCTGGGTAATGCTACTGGTGCTCGTGGTTGCCGGCGGCTACTACTGGCACATCAAGGAACTCCAGGTACAGCTGTCGCGCGAAGAGGCCAAGGAAGTCAAGTTGAAGAAGGACTTCGAGCAGAAAGCCTTCCAGGCGGCCAACCTCGAAGCCTATCGCCAGCAGCTCAAGGAAATGGAAGAAACCTTTGGCGCCCTGGTCAGCCAGCTGCCCAGCGATACCGAAGTGCCCGGGCTGCTGGAAGACATCACCAACAAGGGTCTGCTGAACGGCCTGAAGATCGACGCCATCGACCTGTTGTCCGAGCGCCGTCGCGAGTTCTACGTGGAACTGCCGATCTCGATTACCGCGACCGGCTCGTATCACGACCTCGGTGCGTTCGTCAGCAGCATGGCTGCGCTACCGCGTATCGTCACCCTTCACGACTTCGAGATCTCGGCGTCCAAGGGCAACGCGAACATGCTGCGCATGCACATCGTTGCCAAGACTTACCGGTACCGGGATGACGAGAGGTGATTATGCGCGTGAATAGCAGACTACTCGCTCTCGCCCTTCCGCTGCTGCTTTCGGCCTGTGGTGGAAAGGGTTTTGGCGACCTCGATCAGTTCATGGCAGAGAAGCGCAGCCGCCCGGGTGGCATCATTGCGCCGATCCCGACCTTCAAGGCATACGAGGCGTTCGCCTATTCGGCGACGACCTGGCGCAGCCCCTTCGAGCGTCCTATCGAGGTTCGCGAGATTGCCCAGCTGCAGGCGGTGAGCGCCATCAAGCCAGATCCCAACCGACCCAAGGAGTTCCTCGAGCAGTACACGCTCGACTCCCTGCGCATGGTGGGGACCCTGGAGCGGGAGGGCACCTTGTGGTCGCTGATTCGCGATCCGGACGGCGGCGTGCACCGGGTGACCCTGGGCAACTATCTGGGACGCCACCACGGCAAGATCGTGGAATCGGGCGAGACCTACGTGGCTGTCGTGGAAATCGTCAGCGATGGCAGCAAGGACGGCTGGGTTGAGCGTCCGCGCACCGTAAAGTTATCCGGCTTGTAAGCCGAGGCCATGGGTGAAAGCCATGTCAAATAGAAAACAACGTTTGGGGACAAAGGCCGTGGGGAAAGGATCAATTCAGGTGCCGGCGTGGTTACGCCTGGCCGCCGGCGTCGTGCTCAGCGCGGGGGCGCTGACCGTTCAAGCGGCAACCATTACCGATATTGGGTTCAGTTCGCGGCCGAACAGCAAGTTCGAAGTGCGACTCGATTTCGACGAGCCGCCACCCGAGATGCAGGCCTACACCATCGAGAAGCCGGCGCGCATCGCCGTCGACTTCCCGGGTGCCAAGAGCGGCCTGGACCAGAAGCGCTACTCCCTGCCCTACGGCAACGCCACCGGCGTGGTCGTACTGGAATCGGGCGATCGTACGCGCATGGTCATCAACATGGTCAAACTGGTTCCCTACGAGACCCGTGTGGACGGCAACAGCTTGTTCCTGATTGTCGGCCAGGACTCCGGCGACTACGTCAAGCCCACCACGGACCCCAATCGCCTGCCCAGCAAGGTGGAGGAAGTCGCTTCGGTAGAATCGGAGATCCAGGACCTCCAGTTCCAGCGCACCGCCGAGGGCGAAGGCCGCCTGACCTTGCAGTTGAGCAATCCTTCGGTCGACGTCAACGTCTTCAGCGAGGCCGGTGATATCAAGGTACAGTTTCTCGAGACAACAGTGCCCGAGCGCCTGATGCGCCGCTATGACGTCACCGATTTCGCCACGCCGGTAAACAGCGTCGACGTGAACACCACCCAGCGCGGTGCCACCCTGACCCTGAAAACCAAGGGTGATTTCGATTACCTGGCCTACCAGACCGACAACGAATACGTGCTCAGCATCAAGCCGCTGTCACCGCGTGAACTGGAAGAGCGGCGCAAGGAGTTCGCCTATGTCGGCGACCGCATTTCGCTCAACTTCCAGGACATCGAAGTGCGCGCGGTACTGCAGTTGATCGCCGACTTCACCGAACTCAACCTGGTGGCCAGCGATACCGTGTCCGGCCGCATCACCCTGCGTCTGCAGAATGTTCCCTGGGACCAGGCTCTGGAGCTGGTACTGAAAACCAAGGGCCTGGACAAGCGCCAGGTGGGCAACGTGTTGATGGTTGCCCCGGCGGCGGAGATCGCCGAGCGCGAGCGCCAGGAAATCGAGGCTAACAAGCAGATCGCCGAACTGGCGCCGCTGCAGTCCGAATTCGTGCGCATCCGCTACGCCAGCGCCAACCAGGTCGTCAAGCTGTTCAATGCGGGCTCCGAGGAGGGCGGCAAGCTGATCTCCTCCCGCGGTTCGGTGGTTGTCGACAGCCGCACCAACTCGCTTATCATCACTGACACGGCGGCTAAACTGGCCGAGATTCGCGAACTCATCGAGCGCGTGGATATCCCGGTGCGCCAGGTGATGATCGAGTCGCGCATCGTCATCGCCAACTCCGACCTGACCCACAACCTGGGTATCGAGTGGGGTGGCGGTTATGTGAATCCCAGCGATAACAACGTACTGTCGGTTTCCGGCGACGCGGCCAACGTTATCGGCCTGAACAACGCCCTGATCAACGGCAGCACTCCGGCGGTGAGCTACCCCGGCGCTCTGCTCGTCGATCTCGGCGTTGCCAGTAACAGCGGCTTTGCGGTGGGCTTTACCAACAGCGATCTGTTCCTCACCGCGGAACTGTCTGCGCTGGAAGCCGCGGGTCAGGGCGAGGTGGTATCCCAGCCCAAGGTGATCACCGGCGACAAGCAGAAGGCCAACATCAAGTCCGGTAGCGAAATTCCCTACCAGCAGGCCTCTGCCTCCGGCGCGACCTCGGTGTCCTTCAAGGAAGCGGTACTGGAACTGGATGTGACCCCGAGCATCACGCCGGACGATCGCATCATGCTGCAGCTGGTCATCAAGCAGGATTCAGTTGGCGACCTGGTTCCCAGTGGTTCCCTCGGCGGCTTCATCCCGTCGATCGACACCACCGAGCTCAACACCCAGGTGCTGGTCGGCAATGGCGAGACCGTGGTACTCGGCGGCGTATTCCGCACCGAAGACCTCGAAACCGTCAACAAGGTCCCGTTCTTTGGCGACATCCCCTACGTGGGCGCCTTCTTCCGCAGCGAGACCCGCTCCAAGACCAAGACCGAGACTCTGATCTTCATCACGCCGCGCATCCTTGCCGATACGCTGCTTGACTGATGCCATCGCCACAACGCGTCTTTCTTGTCGGCCCCATGGGGGCCGGCAAGAGCACCATTGGCAAGTACCTCGCTGAGCAACTCAAACTCGAGTTCGCCGACACCGATACCGAAATCGAGGCGCGCACCGGCGCCGACATCCCCTGGATCTTCGACGTCGAGGGCGAGGCCGGCTTTCGCGAGCGCGAGCGCCAGGTCGTTGAGGAGCTGACCACCTGGGACGGTATTGTCCTCGCCACCGGCGGCGGTGTGGTGCTGGCGCCGGAGAATCGCCGCGCGCTGGGCGGTCGCGGTCATGTCGTTTACCTCTACGCCAGTGTCGACGAGCAGGTTCGGCGCACCCGCCGCGACCGCAAGCGTCCGCTGCTCCAGGGCGTCGACCCGGAGAAGACCCTGCGTGAATTGATGCAGGTGCGTGACCCGCTCTACCGCGAGATCGCGGACACCGTCATCGACACCGATGGCTGCAGTCCACGTGTCGTGGCCCAGCGCCTGGTGCAGGAACTCAACCCGTAAAGACAGCCCCCGCGGCAGTCAGTATGATAGGCGGCCCGTCGAGGATCCGAGGAGTCCGCCGTGTCCGTCTTGATGCACACCCTGCATGTGGAACTGGGTGAGCGCAGCTACCCCATTTATATCGGTCGCGACCTGTTGCGCGACCCGCGACTGATCGCCTCGCACATTCCCGGCTCGCAGGTCGTGCTGGTCAGCAACGACACGGTTGCACCCCTGTACCTGGACCGCCTGCGTGAGGCGGTGGGCGAACGGCGCCTCCTGACCGAGGTCATCCTGCCCGACGGCGAGCGCTACAAGTCCCTGCAGCAGCTCGAATACATCTTCGACCGCATCCTTGCCGACCGCCACAGCCGCAGCACGACCCTGGTCGCGCTGGGCGGCGGCGTCATCGGTGACATCACCGGCTTTGCCGCGGCGTGCTACCAGCGGGGCGTGGAATTCCTGCAGGTGCCCACCACATTGCTCGCCCAGGTGGACTCCTCGGTGGGCGGCAAGACCGCGGTCAACCACACCCTGGGCAAGAACATGATCGGCGCGTTTCACCAGCCGCGCGCGGTGTTCATTGATATCAACACCCTGCACAGCCTGCCGGCCAGGGAGTTCGCCGCGGGTCTCGCCGAAGTGGTCAAGTACGGACTCATTTGCGACGCGCCCTTCTACCAGTGGCTACAGGACAACATGGCGCGCCTGCTGGCGCGCGAAGAAGCGGCGCTGGCCGAGGCGGTCGAGCGCAGCTGTGCCAACAAGGCTAGGGTGGTAGCCGACGATGAGCGTGAAGCGGGCATGCGTGCCATACTCAACTTGGGGCACACCTTTGGCCATGCCATTGAGACCGCGCAGGGCTACGGCGAGTGGCTGCACGGGGAGGCCATCGCCGCCGGTATGGTACTTGCATTGCAGTTATCGGCACAGCGCGGCTGGATTGCCGGTGAGGAGGTTGCTGCGCTTGAGGAGCTGCTGAGCGGTATGGGCCTGCCGGTGGCGCCGCCGGAGGGCATGCACGCAGACCAGTTCATCGACCTGATGAGTCGGGACAAGAAAGTCCTGGATGGCCGACTGCGGCTCGTGCTGCTCCAGGAAATAGGTCAGGCATGTATCGTTGATGATGCGGGAGAGGACGAGCTGCGCGCCCTGCTGGAGCGGGTTTAGCGCTACTGGGGGGAGCGTCTCAGCCGTTTGTCGGAAACTCGGCGTCCGTGTAAAATAGCCTCCCCCTTTTGCACTACCCGGCCCGGTCCGCAGTCTTGGGGCCCCGACGTAACTTTTTGTTTTCGTTTACTATTTGGACTTGATATGAGTGCAGGCCTTTTTAGACCTGAAGACGTCCGCGACAATTGCGGTTTCGGACTGATAGCGCACACCTCGGGGGATGCGAGCCATCGGCTGCTGCAGACCGCCATTGAGTCGCTGACCTGCATGACTCACCGCGGCGGGATTGCCGCAGACGGACGCACCGGCGATGGCTGTGGCCTGCTCATGCAGATGCCCGCCCAGTTTATGCGCACCCTGGCCCGCGAGTGTTTCGACGCCGAATTGTCCGACAGTTTCGCCGTCGGCCAGGTGTTCCTCAGTCACGACGAGGCCAGCGCCGCCGCGGCGCGCGCTGCCACAGAAGAGGTGCTGCGCGACCAGGGCTTCACCGTGCTGGGCTGGCGCGTGGTGCCCACCGACGATTCCGTGTGCGGCGGCATAGCCCTGCAGACCCTGCCGCGTATCGAGCAGGTGTTTGTCGATGGTCCCGGCTTTTCCGACGTGGACCTGGCGACGCGCCTGTTCGTCGCCCGACGCAAGGCGGAGATCGCCTGTGCCAAGGATGCCGACTTCTATATTTGCAGCCTCTCCGGCCGGGTGATCTCCTACAAGGGCCTGGTCATGCCGGTGGACCTGCCGAAGTTCTACCTGGACCTCGCGGACGAGCGCCTGGAAACCGCGATCTGCGTGTTCCACCAGCGCTTCTCCACCAACACCATGCCGCGCTGGCCGCTGGCCCAGCCGTTCCGCCTGCTGGCGCACAACGGCGAGATCAACACCATCGAGGGCAACCGCAACTGGGCCGAGGCGCGCACCGCGCGTTTCGAGACCGAGCGCCTGCCCAACATCCGCGAAATTGCGCCGCTGGTGAACCGCACCGGTTCCGACTCCTCCAGCCTGGACAACATGCTCGAACTGCTGCTCACCGGCGGCGTCGACATGGCGCGCGCCCTGCGCATGCTGATCCCGCCGGCCTGGCAGAACATGGAGCTGATGGACCCGGACCTCAAGGCGTTCTACGAATACCACTCCATGCACATGGAGCCCTGGGACGGCCCCGCCGGTGTCGTGCTCACCGATGGCCGCTACGCGGTCTGCCTGCTCGATCGCAACGGCCTGCGCCCGGCGCGCTGGGTGCGCACCCGCGATGGCTTCATCACCCTCGCATCAGAGGTTGGCACCTACGGATACAAGGCCGAAGACGTCATCGCCAAAGGTCGCGTCGGCCCCGGCCAGATTCTCATGGTCGATACCCACACCGGCGAACTGCTGCAGACCGAGGAAATCGAGAACCGGCTGAAGACACGCCAGCCCTACAAGCGCTGGCTGCAGGAAAAGGCCCAGCGTATCGAGGGTACGCTTACCAGCCAGACCGAGACGGTGATCGGTACGGAAGACGTCGCCGCCTTCATGAAGATGTTCCAGGTGACCTTCGAGGAGCAGGACCAGGTGTTGCGTCCGCTGGCGGAGTCCGGCAACGAGGCGGTGGGCTCCATGGGCGACGATACGCCCATGGCCGTGCTGTCGCGCAAGGAGCGTGCACTGTACGACTTCTTCCGCCAGAAGTTTGCCCAGGTCACCAACCCGCCGATCGATCCCCTGCGCGAGACCATCGTCATGTCGCTGGAAACCGATCTCGGCGGCGAGAAGAATGTGTTCTACGAGGGCCCGGAGCACGCCGACCGCGTGATCCTCTCCTCACCGGTGCTCTCCCAGGGCAAGTTCAACACCCTGATCAACCTGGATCGACCGGGTTTCACCGTGCACCGTGTCGACTGCACCTATGACGCCCAGGGCATGGACCTGCGCCAGGCGATCGCCGCGGTCACCGCCGCCGCCGAGCAGGCGGTGCGCGACGGTGCCACCATCCTGTTGCTGTCCGACCGCGCCATTGCCCGCGACCGCCTGCCGGTGCACAGCCTGCTGGCCACCGGCGCCGTGCACCACCACCTGATTCGCCAGGGCCTGCGCGCCGACGCCAACCTGGTAGTGGAAACCGCGAGTGCGCGGGATTCGCACCAGATCGCCTGCCTGCTGGGCTTTGGCGCCACCGCCGTCTACCCCTATCTCGCCTACAGCGTGCTGGAAGAGCTCATGCGCAGCGGCGAACTGCTCGGTGAGCCGGGCATCTGCTACAAGAACTACCGCAAGGGCATCAACAAGGGCCTGCTGAAAATCATGTCCAAGATGGGCATTTCCGCAGTCTCCTCCTACCGCGGTGCCCAGTTGTTCGAGGCCGTGGGCCTGGACAGCGAAGTCGTGGATACCGCCTTCTGCGGCGTCGCCTCGCGCATCGAGGGTGCCGGCTTTGCGGAGCTCGAAGAAGACCAGCGCGTGCTCGCGGCGCGCGCCTGGTCGCCGCGCAAGACGCTGGAGCAGGGTGGCCTGCTCAAGTACGTGCACGGGCAGGAGTACCACGCCTTCAACCCGGACGTGGTCATGACCCTGCAGCAGGCAGTGGCCAGCGGCGACTACGCCGACTACCAGCGCTACGCCAAACTGGTCAACGAGCGCCCGGTCGCCACCCTGCGCGACCTGATGCGGCCGGTGATCAAGGGCGAGGGCATCCCCCTCGACGAGGTCGAGCCGATCGAAAAGATCCTGCCGCGCTTCGATTCCGCCGGCATGTCCCTCGGCGCGCTCAGCCCGGAGGCACACGAGGCGCTGGCCGCGGCGATGAACCGTATCGGCGCGCGCTCCAATTCCGGTGAGGGCGGCGAGGACCCGGCGCGCTACGGCACCGACCGCGTGTCCAAGATCAAGCAGATCGCCTCCGGCCGCTTCGGCGTGACCCCGCATTACCTGGTCAATGCGGAAGTCCTGCAGATCAAGGTTGCCCAGGGCGCCAAGCCCGGCGAGGGCGGCCAGTTGCCCGGTGGCAAGGTCAACGACCTGATCGCGCGGCTGCGCTACTCGGTGCCCGGCGTAACCCTGATCTCGCCGCCACCGCACCACGACATCTACTCCATCGAGGACCTCGCCCAGCTGATCTTCGACCTCAAGCAGGTCAACCCGCAGGCGCTGGTCTCGGTTAAGCTGGTCTCCGAACCCGGCGTGGGCACGATCGCCGCCGGTGTGGCCAAGGCCTACGCCGACCTGATCACCATCTCCGGCTACGACGGCGGTACCGCCGCCAGTCCGCTGACCTCCATCCGCTATGCGGGCTCGCCCTTCGAACTGGGCCTGGCCGAGGTACAGCAGACCCTGCGCGGCAACAAGCTGCGCGGCAAGATCCGCCTGCAGGCGGACGGCGGCATGAAGACCGGCCTGGACGTGATCAAGGCCGCCATCCTCGGCGCCGAGAGCTTCGGTTTCGGCACCGCGCCGATGGTGGCGCTGGGCTGTAAATACCTGCGTATCTGCCACCTCAACAACTGCGCCACCGGCGTTGCTACCCAGCACCAGAAACTGCGCGACGATCACTTCAAGGGCACCGTCGACATGGTGGTGAACTTCTTCACCTTCATCGCCACGGAAACCCGCGAGTGGCTGGCGAAGCTCGGTGTTGCCAGCCTCGGCGAACTGATCGGTCGCACCGACCTGCTCGAACTGCTGCCCGGTGAAACCCCGAAGCAGGCGCGCCTGGATCTCTCCCCCATCCTGCACAAGGATGCCGCGGCCGAGGGCGAGCCCGAGTTCTGCCAGGTCAGCCGCAACGCGCCCTTCGACAAGGGCGAGAAGGCGGAGGAAATGATCGCCGCCACCCTGGCCACGATCGAGTCGGGCGAGGGCGGTGAGTTCGCCTTCGACGTGTGCAACTGCGACCGCTCCATCGGCGCGCGCATGTCCGGCGAGATTGCCAGGCGCTGGGGCAATACGGGCATGGAGGACAAACCGCTGGTGCTGCGCCTGACCGGTACCGCCGGCCAGAGCTTCGGCGTGTGGAACGCCGGCGGCCTGCACATGTACCTCGAGGGCGATTCCAACGACTACGTCGGCAAGGGCATGGCCGGCGGCAAGCTGGTGATCTACCCGCCTGCCGGCACCTCCTACCCGTCGCAGGAAGCATCCATCATCGGCAACACCTGCCTGTACGGCGCGACCGGCGGCCGCCTGTTCGCCGCCGGTATCGCCGGCGAGCGCTTCGCGGTGCGCAACTCCGGGGCGCACGCCGTGGTCGAGGGTACCGGCGACCACTGCTGCGAGTACATGACCGGTGGCAACGTCACCGTGCTCGGTGCCACTGGCGTCAACTTCGGTGCCGGCATGACCGGGGGCTTCGCCTACGTGCTCGACCTCGACCGCACCTTCATCGACAAGTACAACAGCGAACTGGTGGATATCCACCGGGTCAGCTCCGAGTACATGGAGGCCTACCGCCACCACCTGCGCGGCAATATCCGCGAGTTCGTCGATGAAACCGGGTCCGCCTGGGGTGCCCACCTGCTGGAGAACTTCGCCGACTACGTGGGCAAGTTCTGGCTGGTGAAACCCAAGGCCGCGGACTTCGATCGCCTGTTGTCTCGCCTGCGTAACACCGATTGACGCGGCGACTGGAGAAGCATTGATATGAGTAATCGTCTGGCGAATTCCTTCCAGTTCATCGACGTCGGCCGCAACGATCCGGACAAGAAAATGCTGGACGTGCGCAAGCGGGAATACGTGGAGATCTACAATCCCTTCACCCGCGAACAGGTCGCCGAGCAGTCCCATCGCTGCCTCGAGTGCGGCAACCCGTATTGCGAGTGGAAGTGCCCGGTGCACAACTTCATTCCCAACTGGCTCAAGCTGGTTGCCGAGGGCAACCTGTTCGAGGCGGCGGAACTGAGCCACCAGACCAATACCCTGCCGGAAGTCTGCGGCCGCGTGTGCCCGCAGGACCGCCTGTGTGAAGGTGCCTGCACCCTGAACGACGGCTTCGGTGCGGTGACTATCGGTTCTTCGGAGAAGTACATCACCGATACCGCGCTGGCCATGGGTTGGCGCCCGGACCTGTCACAGGTGGTCAAAACTGACAAGAAGGTCGCCATCATCGGCGCTGGCCCGGCGGGCCTGGGCTGCGCGGACATCCTGGTCCGCAATGGCGTGCAACCGGTGGTCTACGACCGCTACCCGGAAATCGGCGGCCTGCTGACCTTTGGCATTCCCGAGTTCAAACTGGAAAAACAGGTGATGACCCGCCGCCGCGAGGTGTTCGAGGGCATGGGTATCGAGTTCCGCCTGAATACCGAGATCGGCACCGATGTCAGCATCGACGAACTGCTTGCCGAATACGACGCCGTGTTCATGGGTATGGGCACCTACACCTACATGAAGGGCGGCTTCCCCGGCGAAGACCTGCCCGGTGTCTACGAGGCGCTGCCCTACCTGATTGGCAACGTGAATCACAACCTGGGCTTCACCCAGGACCAGGAGGCCTACGTCAACCTCAAGGGCAAGCGCGTGATCGTGCTCGGCGGCGGCGACACCGCCATGGACTGCGTGCGCACCGCGATTCGCCAGCAGGCGGAAAAGGTGATCTGCGCCTACCGCCGCGACGAGAGCAACATGCCCGGTTCCCGGCGCGAGGTGAAGAACGCCCGCGAGGAAGGGGTGGAGTTCCTGTTCAACCGCCAGCCCATCGAGGTGGTCGAGTACTTCGGCCAGGCCTGTGGGGTCAAGGTGGTGGAGACCGAACTCGGCGAACCCGATGCCGACGGCCGCCGCCGCCCGCAGCCGATTCCCGGCAGCGAGGAGGTGCTGGAGGCGGATGCAGTGATCATCGCGTTTGGCTTCCAGCCCAGCCCGGCGGACTGGTTCGCCGATGTCGGCGTGGAAACCAACGATTGGAAAGGCGTGGTCGCAGAAGAGCAGCAGACCTATAAATTCCAGACCAGCAACCCGAAAATCTTCGCCGGCGGCGACATGGTGCGCGGTTCCGACCTCGTCGTCACCGCCATCTGGGAAGGACGCCAGGCGGCCGAGGGCATTCTGGATTATCTCGGCGTTTAGGCAGCACATGACAGAACTTAAGAACGACCGTTTCCTGCGCGCGCTGCGGCGCGAGCCGGTGGACCGCACACCCATCTGGATGATGCGCCAGGCCGGCCGCTACCTTCCCGAGTACCGGGAAACACGCGCTGCGGCGGGCTCCTTCCTCGACCTGTGCAAGAACGCTGAGCTGGCCTGCGAGGTCACCATGCAGCCCCTGCGCCGCTATCCCATGGACGCCGCGATCCTGTTCTCGGATATTCTCACCGTGCCCGACGCCCTCGGCCTGGGCCTGTATTTCGAGACCGGCGAAGGCCCCAAATTCCGCAAGACCGTGCGCAGCGAGGCCGACCTCGCCGCCCTCAACAGCTTCAACGCGGAAGACGATCTCGGCTACGTGATGAATGCCGTGCGCACCATTCGCGCCGAACTGAACGGCATGGTGCCGCTGATCGGCTTCTCCGGCAGCCCCTGGACGCTGGCCACCTACATGGTCGAAGGCGGCTCTTCCAAGGACTTCGCCCAGGTCAAGGGCATGGCCTATGACCGTCCCGAATTGATGCACAACCTGTTGTCGCTGCTCTCCGACGCGGTGGCGGATTATCTCGCGGCGCAGGTGCGCGCCGGCGCCCAGGCCGTGCAGATTTTCGATACCTGGGGCGGCAGCCTCTCGGCGGCGGGGTACAAGGAGTTTTCCCTCAAGTACATGCAGCGCGTCATCGGCCGCCTGCAGGTGCAGCCGGAGACCCACGGCGTGCCGGTCATCGTGTTTACCAAGGGCGGCGGCCAGTGGCTGCCGTCGATTGCCGATTGCGGTGCGCACTGCGTGGGCATCGACTGGACCACCGACATCGCCCACGCCCGCCAGCAGGTGGGCCAGCACGTCGCCCTGCAGGGCAATATGGATCCGGCGATGCTGTTCGCCTCCCCGGCGCGCATCCGCGAGGAAGTGGGTGCGATTCTCGCCGGCTACGGCCACGGACCGGGCCATGTGTTCAATCTCGGCCACGGAATCACGCCGGGGGTGAACCCCGACCACGTCACGGCCTTTGTCGATGCGGTGCAGGAACTGTCACCGCAGTATCACCAGGTCGACTGAGCGACTCTCTCCATCCTGTTCGGAGCGCCCTGGCGGGCGCGCCCGATGCTGTTCGTTCAGGCGCGCCTGGCTATCTCACTTACGCGCGCTTGCTCAGGCGCGTTTGGCTTTCTCGCCCGAGTCGCAGCAGAAATCGTGATCCATATCCAGCGCCGGTGACTGCGAGGCCGGGCGGCCGACAATCCGCGCCGGCACGCCGGCGACCGTGGTGTGCGGCGGAACCTCGTCGAGTACCACGCTGCCGGCGCCGACCTTGGCACCCTCGCCCACCCGGATATTGCCGAGGATTTTCGCCCCGGCGCTGATCAGTACGCCGTCGCCGATCTTCGGGTGGCGGTCGCCGTCTTCCTTACCCGTGCCGCCGAGGGTGACCGACTGCAGGATGGAGACGTTGTTGCCGACCACGGCGGTTTCGCCGATCACCAGGCCGGTGGCGTGGTCCAGCAGGATGCCGTTGCCCATGCGCGCAGCCGGGTGGATGTCCACGCCGAACTGCACCGAGACCCGGTTCTGGAAGAACAGGCCCATGGAGCGGCGCCCGTGGGTCCACAGCCAGTGGGCGATGCGGTGACTCTGCAGGGCGTGGAAACCCTTGAAGTAGAGGAAGGGAATGTACAGCTCGTGGCAGGCCGAGTCGCGGTCGACCACGGCAAGCAGGTCGGCGCGCACCGCCTCGCGGATGCCGGCGTCGTCCTCCAGGGCCTGCAGCATAACCTCGCGCAGCAGCAGCGAGGTCACCGTGGGGCTGTCCAGCTGGCTGGCGAGGTGAAAGCTGAGCGCGCATTCCAGCGTCTTGTGGTTGAGGATGGTGGAATGCAGGAAGCTCGCCAGGATGGGTTCTTCCTGGGCGTGTTTCTCGGTCTCGGCGCGGATGCGATCCCAGACCGGGTCTGGATGCTTCGGTGTCATGGTGGTTCCTCGCTTGGGACGGTGGACTGTAGCCTATTCGTTCGCGTTCGTCACGGCGCCGGCGCGGTAGCACCACAGGCTGTGACCGCTGTCGCGGTACTTGCTCTCGAACAGGGTGAGCGGGGGGGTGTGGGCCACTTGCGACACCGCACCGCGCCGTCCTGCGAGGTGCATGGCCAGGCCGAACTCCTCTACATAGAGTTGCCAGTTGGAGCGCAGTTCAATCGTTCCGCCCAGATCGAGCAGGCGACCGAAGGCGGGGTGGCCGTGTACCCGGCGCATCAGGTGCTTGCTCTTCGGCCAGGGGTTTGGATACAGCAGGTAATGATGTTCCACGTGCAGGCCGTCCGCCAGCAACAGGGCCCAGATGTCCTCGACCTCCGCCTGCAGCAGCAGGTAGTCCCCGGCCAGCTCACTGGCGTGGCGCGCCAGGCGGTGGGCGGAGCGGTCGATGCCGACCACCAGGTGCTGCGGATGGTCCCGGGCCAGCAGCGCGGTGCTCTGGCCGGTGCCGCAAAATGCGTCCAGCACCAGCGGGCGCGCCTGCCCGGCCAGGCTCTCGGTGAGTTGCGCGTAGGCGCGGCGCGAGTGCGCCGCCGGCGGTCGCCGGTAGGGGTTGTCCAGGTGCCGGCGCAGCACCGCGGGCAGTTGCGCGTGAATGCCGGGCTGGTTGCTGTGCACGGGCCGCGAATTGCCGGGTTCGCTCATCGCGACCCCGCGTTGATGTTCGCCGCGCGCGTTGTCATCATTACGCCTCCTGACTCCGGGGCTATTCACCATGCGCAAGGACCTGCGGCCCTTCTGGCTCAAGCAACTGTATCTTCGCTACCGCCACTGGTACACGGAGTATTTCCTGCGTCCCCAGTGTACCCGGCTCGGGCCTCATCATACGGTAATGAAGCCGCGCCACGTGAAAATCTCCGGCGACAACATCTGCATCGGACGCTGTTTTACCGCCATCGCCGAACCCGCGGCGCGGGTGGAGATCGGCGTGTGGGGGCGCGAGGACGGCGCCGGGCGTATCGTTATCGGCGACTGCGTGCTGATGAGCCCGGGCTCGCGCATCAGCGCCTCGGACGAGGTGCTGGTCGGCGACGGCACCATGTTCGCCAACGGTGTCTACGTCACCGACTGCGACTGGCACTCGCTCTACGACCGCACCCAGCGCGACCCGCGGGTTGCCCCGGTGCATATCGGCCGCAACGTGTGGCTGGGCGATCACGCCACGGTACTCAAGGGTGTGACCATCGGGGACAACTCGGTGGTCGCCGCGCGCGCGGTGGTGACCCGCGACGTGCCCGCCAACGCGGTGGTCGCCGGGAACCCGGCGAAGGTGGTCAAGACCCTGGACCCGGAGCGCGGCTTCGTTACCCGCATGGACTACTTCGCCGATCCGGAGGCGCTGGCGCGGTTCTTCGAGCAGGTGGACCGCGACGTGCTCGCGGGCAACACCCTGTGGCGCTGGCTGTGGTCGCTGCTCTACCCCGCTTCGCGCGGCCGCGGCGGAGATTACTCCGGGTAGAGGGTCTGCACCCCGCCGCTGGTGCCCAGCAGCAGTACATCCGCCGGGCGCAGGGCGAACAGGCCGTTGGTCACCACGCCGGTGATGTTGTTGATTTTTTCCTCGGTGGCCAGTGGCTGCGGGATGGGAAAGTTGAACACGTCGAGAATGACATTGCCGTTGTCGGTGACCACCCCCTCGCGGTAGACCGGGTCGCCGCCCAGCTTGACCAGTTCGCGCGCCACGTGGCTGCGCGCCATGGGAATCACTTCCACCGGCAGCGGAAAGGCGCCGAGCGTGGGTACCAGCTTGGATTCGTCGGCAATGCAGATGAACTTCTCCGCCACCGCCGCCACGATCTTCTCGCGGGTGAGGGCCGCGCCGCCGCCCTTGATCAGGTGCAGGGCGCGATTGCTCTCGTCGGCGCCATCGATATAAAACGCGACATTGTCCACGGCGTTGAGGTCGTACACCGGGATGCCGTGGCTGCGCAGGCGTTCCGCCGAGGCCTCCGAACTGGCGACAGTGGCCCCGATCAGGCCTTTCACTGCGGCGAGGCAGTCGATGAACATGTTGGCGGTGGAGCCGGTGCCGATGCCGAGTACCGTGTCCCCCTCGAGGTGGGGACGTATGTAGTCGAGGGCGGCCTCGGCCACGGCCTGCTTGAGTTCATCCTGGGTCATCGCTACGGCTCCGCTTGTCTGCTGGGCCGGCATTATATGCCAGCCGTTCGCGCCGGTCAGGCTCGGCGCAACCCGGTTGCTGCACACAGCGTCCCCGGCCGCGGCCCGCTTCGCTCCGACACCCGCGCGGGACTGGTAATCTGCCGCGGCATCATTAACATGGCCGCTTCGGTGAACACTCGGTAGCGACCATGCCCCACACCTATATCAAGCGCATTCTCGACGCGCGCGTCTACGACGTGGCGCGGGAAACGCCGGTGGATTACGCGGAACTCATGTCCCGCCGTCTCGACAATCACGTCTGGCTGAAGCGCGAGGACCTGCAGCCGGTGTTCTCCTTCAAGTTGCGCGGCGCCTACAACAAGATGAACCGGCTCAGCGAGGAGCAGCGCCAGCGCGGGGTGGTGGCCGCTTCCGCGGGCAATCACGCCCAGGGCCTGGCCATGGCGGCGCAACGCATGCACGTGAAGGCCACCATCGTCATGCCGCGCACCACTCCGGCGATCAAGGTAGACGCGGTACGCAACCGCGGCGCCCGCGTCGTGCTGCACGGGGATACCTTCGACGAGGCGGCGGCGCACGCGGCGCAGCTGGTCGAGGAAAAGGGCATGACCTATGTGCACCCCTTCGACGACCCGGATGTCATCGCCGGGCAGGGCACCGTGGGCATGGAGATCGTGCGCCAGCACCAGCAGCCGCTGGATGCCATCTTCGTCCCGGTGGGCGGCGGCGGCCTGCTCGCCGGCGTTGCCGCCTATGTGAAATACGTGTGGCCACAGACGAAACTGATCGGCGTCGAGCCGGAGGATGCCGCCTGCCTGAAGCTCGCCCTGGAAAAAGGCCGGCGGGCGCGCCTGTCCGAGGTCGGCCTGTTCGCCGACGGCTGCGCGGTGGCGCAGATCGGCAAGGAGACCTTCCGCGTCATCCGCAAACTCGTCGATGAAGTCATCACCGTCAGCTCCGACGAGATGTGCGCCGCCATCAAGGACATCTTCGAGGACACCCGCAGCATCGCCGAGCCGGCGGGTGCCCTGGCCCTCGCCGGGATCAAGAGCTACGTGGAGCGCACCGGAGTGCAGGGCGACAACCTGCTGGCCATCGTCAGCGGGGCCAACACCAACTTCGACCGCCTGCGCTATATCTCCGAGCGCACCGAGATCGGCGAGCGCCGCGAGGCGGTGCTGTCGGTGACCATTCCCGAGCGCGCGGGCAGCTTCCGCGAGTTCTGTCATGTGCTGGGCCGGCGCAACATCACCGAGTTCAACTACCGCTATGTCGATTCGGGATCGGCGCAGGTGTTCGTCGGCCTCTCCGTGGTGCCCGGCGGCGAGGATCTTGCCACATTGCTGGGCCACCTCGAGGACAGCGGCTACTCGGCGCTGGATCTCACCGACAACGAGGTGGCCAAGCTGCATGTGCGCTACATGGTCGGCGGCCACGCGCCGGCGGACCTCGACAACGAGCGCGTGTATCGCGTGGAATTCCCGGAGCGCCCGGGCACGCTGGCCAAGTTCCTCTCCGGCCTGGGGCAGCGCTGGAACATCAGCATGTTCCACTACCGCAACCACGGCTCCGCCTTCGGCCGAATACTGGTCGGCGTGCAGGTGCCGCCGGGTGATCGCCGCGAGTTCGAAAAGGTCCTGGATGGCATCGGTTACCCCTATTCGGACGAGAGCGACAACCCCGCCTACGCCCTGTATCTGGGCCAGCGGGGCGATTGAACGTCCACCGGCTAAAAAAATTCCCGAAAAGTCTAAACTTTTCGGTCTTAAGGTATGGACATGCAAAATCCTTGTGAAATAATCACAAAAGTTAGTGGTTGAGGGAGTGGCTCGACCACCGCAGCGGTACCGGCTTCAGTAAGAAAAGCCAGACCTTGAGACGTGAAGAGAGTGGACCAGCGTGGAAAGTAAACCTGACCTGATGATAATCCTGATGGCGGTCTTTGGTTTGGGGCTAGTAATCACCCTGATGCTGCCGATGACTGCTAATGACACCGTGGCGGCTCCTGCCTCCGAATTGCAAGCTGGCGTTATCATCCACGATTGAAGTACCGGGCCTGTTCCTGTTTTACCTGTTTCAGGTGATAGGGGTAAGGCTCTGAATCAGACCCTGCAGTCGAGCAGGGCCTCTCCTGTTGCAATGTAATCCAGTCCGATGTCCCAGGGGTCGGCGGGTAGCAGCGAAACTTCCTGAACTGAATACCCCAGCCCTATCTTGAGCACCGTAGCTGCGCACGCCAGGCTGCGGTCGTAAAAACCTCCGCCCATCCCCAGTCGCCGGCCCTCGCGGGTCCAGCCCACCAGTGGCAACAGCAGCGCATCCAGTTCGGCGGCGCCGCGCAGGGTGTCCCGCCGTGCCGGCTCGCCAATGCCGTAACGATTCTCCTGTAGTGCCTCTCCCGGCGTCCAGGGCGCGAACAGTAGCGACGAATCGGGCTGGATGATGGGCAGGTAGATTTGTTTTCCGGCGCTGTGTAGATCGACGAGCAGGGGAGCGGGATCGAGTTCGGCGTCCGCCGCGAGGTAGCCGGCGACATGTTGCAGATGCGGCCAGTCGGGCAGTGTGCGCAACAGTGCGGGGAGTGCCTGGGCGGCCGCCCGGGCCTGAATCGCTGGCAGGGCGCGGCGACGTGCGCGCAGGTCCCGGCGCAGTTGCTGCTTGGAGGGGACCGATTGTGGCATTGAAAAAGATTCCCGGCGTACCGCTGACAGCGCTGCCCTTGAACCCGACGGTTCAAGGGGGGGCTCCTGCACTGTTTCAGGCTTTCCGGTCAATGTCCGGACCTGCACACCAACAGCGGCGAGGCGCCCCCGGTTTTACATTTATCGGCTCGAGGACTGTCTGCCTGGCGCATACGCCAGGGATCCTCCTTGAGTATAACGCAGGCCGTCGCGGCGATTCGCCCCTTGATTTTTCGAAAAAAGACGCCCGCAGGCGCCGTGGCTTCAGCCGATTTCGAGCTGCCGCAGCTGGTACAGCGCGTCGTCCAGCTTGCGATTGAGGCGGTCCATGCCCGCGCTGTCGACCGCCGCCGGGGGTTGTTCCTGGTTGGATTGCTCCGAGGCCTGCAGCAGCTCGTAGCTAATATTCAGGGCCGCCATGACCGCGATGCGCTCGAGGCCGATGACCTTGCCGGAGTCGCGGATGTTGCGCATCTGCTTGTCGAGGTATTTGGCCGACACCACCAGTTCCGCCTCCTGCTCTTCCGGGCAGGCGACCTGGTATTCCTTGTCGAGGATCTTGACCGTGACAGTGTGGGGTGGGCTCACGGTTTCACTCCATGGTGCGCAGGCGGGTGATCATGGCCTCGACCTTGGAGCGGGCCATTTCGTTCTTGTCGATGAGTTCCTGCCGCTCCTGCTGCCAGTTGGCGGTCTGGCGCTTGAGCATCTGGTTTTCCCGGTTCAGCTGCTGGCACAGTTTGATCAGTTCGTCGATCTTCTGTTCCAGGGCTTTCAGTTGCTTGTCCGCCATGGAGATGTACTGGAGTTAGTCCGACAGGAGTTTTACTATAAGGGCGCGGCAGGATGAGGTCAACGAAACAAAATCAATGTAAATCAGAAGCCTGCCGACCTTTTTTAGAAGCCTGTCTCAACTGCCGCAGGGGGTGGGCAAAGAACCCCCGGGAGCGCGGGATGCACGAATTTTTTGACACCGAAACCACCGTTTTCGATTTCGACGAGATGGCCGGCCACCTGCTCGAGCAGGGTGTCGATGCCAGCCCCTCGGACCTGCACGGCTGCCTGTGCGGCCTACTTGCCGCCGGCGCACCGGCCCAGCCCGAGGCGGGCTTCGCCCTGCTCGCCCAGGCGCTGGACGTGGACCTGCACGGCGAACTGGCCGGCCTGGTCATGCAGCTGTACGAGGTCAGCGCCGCCGCGCTGGAGGACGACGAGTTCGATTTCCACCCGCTGCTGCCGGATGACGACAGCGAAATCGAGGTGCGTACCCTGGCTCTGGTGGGCTGGGTGCGCAGCTTCATTACTGGTTTCACCCGGGTGAACCGCGAGACCGTGCGCCAGGACAGCGCCGAGATCCTGCGCGATTTCGCCGCCATCGCCCAGGCCAATGTGGATGAAGGGGCCAGCGAGGAGGAATCCGAGGACAGCTACCTGGAACTCGTCGAGTACCTGCGCTTCGCCGCGCTCAACGTGTTCATGGACAGCCGCGCCGACAGCGTGGCGCCGGAAGCGCCGTCGCTGCACTGAGGAGAGCGCATGCTGCAGACCGAATCGGCGCGCCGCGAACAGGCCCGCCCGCGCATCAGCAACGGCGAGTACGCCCGGCGCCGGCGCCACCTGATGGACATGATGGAGCCCAACAGCATCGCCATCATTCCCTCCGCCCGCGAGGTGCGCCGCTCGCGGGACACCGAGTACCCCTTTCGCCAGGACAGCGACTTCAACTACCTGAGCGGCTTTCGCGAGCCGGACGCGGTACTGGTATTGGTTCCCGGCCGCGGCCATGGCGAGTACGTGATGTTCTGCCGCGACAGCGACCCGGCCCAGGAGTTGTGGCACGGCGCCCGCGCCGGCCCCGAGGGAGTGTGCCAGCACTTTGGCGCGGACGATGCATTCCCCGTTGCCGATATCGACGAAATCCTGCCCGGCCTGATCGAGGGTCGCGACCGCGTCTATTACTCCATGGGCCGCAGCGCGGGCTTCGACCGGCGCATCATGGACTGGGTCAACACCATCCGCAGCAAGGAGGCCAGCGGTGCGGTGCCCCCGGGCGAGTTCACCGACCTCGACCACATGCTGCACGACCTGCGCCTGGTCAAGAGCGCCGCCGAGCTGCGCCTGATGCGCCGCGCCGGCGAGGTCAGCGCAGCGGCGCACCGCCACATCATGCAGCTGTGCCGCCCCGGCATGTTCGAGTACGAGCTGGAGGGCGCGCTGCATTACCAGTTCGTGCGCGGCGGTGCGCGCTACCCGGCGTATCCCTGCATCGTCGGCGGCGGCCGTAATGCCTGCACCCTGCACTACACCAGCAACGACCAGCGCCTGCGCGACGGCGACCTGGTCCTGGTGGATGCCGGCTGCGAGTACGACTACTACGCCGCAGACGTCACCCGCACCTTCCCGGTGGGCGGCAAATTCAGTCCCGAGCAGCGACAGGTCTACGACCTGGTGCTGGCGGCGCAGGAGGCGGCGCTGGCGGAAATACGCGCCGGCAATCACTGGAACCACCCCCACGACGCCAGCGTGCGGGCGATCACCGCGGGGTTGGTCGAACTCGGCCTGCTGGATGGCGAGGTGGAGGAGCTCATCGCCTCCGGCGCCTACCGCGAGTACTACATGCACCGCGTCGGCCACTGGCTGGGGCTGGATGTACACGATGTCGGCGACTATCGCGTCGGCGACGAGTGGCGGGTGCTGGAACCGGGTATGGTGCTCACCGTCGAGCCCGGCGTTTACATCGCACCGGACAACACCAGCGTCGCACGCAAGTGGCGCGGTATCGGCGTGCGTATCGAGGACGACGTGCTGGTCACCCGCGACGGCTACGAGCTGCTCACCGCTGGCGCGCCGCGTCGCGCCGAGGAAATCGAGACACTGATGGCGGAGTCCGCATGAGCCCGGCGCGCGATGTGGTCATCGCCGGCGGCGGCATGGTCGGCATCAGTCTCGCCCTGGAACTGGCCGACCGCCTGCCCGCCCAGCAGCGCATCACCCTGGTGGAGAGCTTCCCCATGCCCGGCGCCACCAGCGCCGGCGACTACCACCCCTCCTTCGATGCGCGCTCTACCGCCCTGAGTTATTCCAGTCGAGTGATCTATGAGCGCCTGGGCGTGTGGGAGACCCTGTCGGCCCACGTCTGCCCGATCGAGACCATTCACGTTTCCAACCAGGGGCGTTTCGGCAGCACACTGATGCGCGCGACCGACTACGGCTGGCCCGCGCTGGGCTACGTGATCGAAAACCCCTGGCTGGGGCGCTGCCTGGCGGCTGCGCTGCAGCGCCAGGGCCGGGTGGAGGTGATCTCCCCGGCCAGGGTGGCGGGAGCGAAGAGCGCGGCGGACGGCAGCGTCGTGCAGCTGTCCGGTGAACACCAGCAGGAGCTGCAAACCCGGCTGCTGGTGGTGGCCGACGGCGCCGGTTCCGGGCTGCGCGCCACGCTGGGCATGCCGGTCAGCGAGAAGTCCTACGACCAGCACGCGGTGATCGCCAATGTCGCGACTGCCCGCTCCCACGACGGCTGCGCCTTCGAGCGCTTTACCCGCCACGGTCCCCTGGCACTGCTGCCGCTGCAGGGGGTGAGCGGCGCCGCCCATCGCAGCGCGCTGGTGTGGACACTGGCGGCGCCCGACTACGAGCACTACTGCAATTGCCCCGAGGATGAATTTCTCGCCGAACTGCAGTCGCGTTTCGGTTATCGCCTGGGCCGCCTGACCCGGGTCGGCGAGCGCCACCACTACCCTTTGTCGCTGGTACGTGCGGTGGAACAGGTGCGCCAGGGCGTGGTGGTCATGGGCAACGCCGCCCATGCGCTGCACCCGGTGGCCGGCCAGGGTTTCAACCTGGCCCTGCGCGATGTCGCGGCACTCGCCGCGGTGCTGCAGCAGGCGGTCGCCGCCGGTGTCTCCCCGGGCGACCTGGCCACGCTGCAGCGCTACGAGCGTCAGCAGTCCGCGGACCAGGCGCGCACCATCGGCTTCAGCGACCAGCTTCCCGCATTGTTCGCGCGTCGCGACCCGTTACTCGGTGTGGCGCGGGACCTGGCCCTGTCCGGCCTCGACCTGGCGCCGGCGCTCAAGCGCGGTTTCGTGCGCCAGGCTGCGGGGGTGGCCGCCCTCGGTGAATAGCGTGAGCGGGGAGAGCCGCCATGACGTGGTCATCGTCGGCGCCGGTATCGCCGGTACCGCGCTCGCCCTCGCCCTGGCCGACAGCGGGCTGTCGATCGCCCTGGTCGAGGCCCGGCCGCTGCAGCGCAGCGCGCTGCCCGACGCGCGCGACCTGGAGAGCTTCGACCTGCGCGTGAGCGCCCTCACCCCGGCCTCGGTGGGCTTTCTCGAAACCCTGGGCGCCTGGGACACCATCGATACCTACCGCCATTGCCCCTACCACCACATGACCGTGTGGGATGCCGAGGGCACCGGGCGTATCGAGTTCGACCGCGATGAAATCGATGCGCCGCGACTCGGGTCCATCGTGGAGAATCGCGCCATAGTCGATGCCCTGCTCGCGGCGCTTGAGCGCAACGCGGGGTCGGTCCGCCCGCTCAGCCCGGTGCGCGTCGAGTCCATCGAGCGCGAGAGCGATGGCACACAATGCCTGCAGCTGGAAGATGGCGCGACTCTGCGCACCGCGCTGGTAGTCGGCGCAGACGGCGCACTGTCGCGGGTGCGCGGCCTGTTCGATTTCGCCACCCGCGAATGGGATTACGGGCACCGCGGTATCGTCGCCACGGTACAGACCGAGCGCCCGCATGCGGATACCGCCTGGCAGCGCTTCCTCGCCAGCGGTCCGCTGGCCCTGCTGCCGTTGCCGGGCACGCCGCAGGCACATTTTTGCTCCATTGTCTGGTCGATCACCGATGCCCTCGCCGAGGAGCTGCTGGCGATGGACTCCGCGGATTTCTGCGCGGCCCTGGGCGAGGCCAGCGAACACTGCCTCGGCGAGGTCACCGGCGTCGGCCAGCGCGCGGGTTTCCCGCTGCGCCAACGCCACGCGCGCGACTACGTGCAGCCGGGGGTGGCGCTGGTCGGCGACGCGGCGCACACCATCCACCCGCTGGCCGGCCAGGGCATCAACCTCGGGCTGGCCGACGTCGCCGCTCTGGCGCGGGAACTGGCCGCGGCCCGTGAGCGCGGCGAAGCGCCCGGCGATATCGCTGTGCTGCGTCGCTACCAGCGCCAGCGCAAGGGCGAGAACCTGGCGATGATGGCGGCGATGGAGGGTTTCAAGCGGCTGTTCGAGAGCGAGTCCCTGCCACTGCGCTGGCTGCGCAACGCGGGTATGCGCGGGGTCGCCGACATCGCCCCGCTCAAGCAGCGCCTGATGCGCCACGCCATGGGCATCCAGTGAGCAGATTGCGGACCGCGGCAGCGCCCCGCCATATTGTTTTTCACAAGGCGGCGGTTAGAATGTGCCGGTCAGCCCTCCCCGCCGCCATCCAGAGGACTCCTCATGAGCCAGACGCCCAGTGAACTGAGATATGCCAAGAGCCACGAGTGGGCCCGCCTCGAAGAGGACGGCACAGTCACGGTGGGGATCACCGACCACGCCCAGCACGCCCTGGGCGACGTTGTATTCGTCGAACTGCCCGAGGTCGGCAGCACCCTGGCGGCGGGCGACGAGGCGGGCGTCGTGGAATCCGTGAAGGCGGCTTCCGACATCTATTCCCCGGTCGGCGGCGAAGTTCTCGCCATCAACGAGAAGCTCGAGGACGAACCGGAAACCGTCAATGCCGATCCCTACAGCGACGGCTGGTTCTTCAAACTGCAGCCGAGCGACACCAGCGAACTCGAGGAACTGCTCGGCGCCGAGGACTACCAGGCGGCCTGCGACGAGGACGACTGAAGCGGTCCGGCGGCCTGCCGAGGCCGGCCCTGCAAATGCCTGATACCGAACTGTTCCTGCGCCAGGGCGCCGAGCGCCGCCTGCGCGGCGGGCACCTTTGGGTGTATTCCAACGAGGTGGATACCGCGCGCCATGCGCTGACCGATTTCGCCCCTGGCCAGACGGTGCTGGTGCGCAGTGCGCGCGGCGAAGTCCTCGGCAGCGCCTACATGGACCCGCACTCCCTGATCTGCGCGCGGCTCTATGCGCCGGGCGAGAACTGCGCCCTGGATACCGCGTTCTTTACCCGGCGCCTGGGCGAGGCCCTGGCCGGGCGCGAAACCGCTTTCGACGAACCTTTCTACCGCCTGGTCTACGGCGACAGCGACGGCCTGCCCGGCGTGGTGGTCGACCGCTTCGGCGACTACCTCGTCGTGCAGCTGAACAACGCCGGGGCCGAGAGCGGCCGTGAGGCCCTGCTGGACGCGCTGCGCGAAACCCTGCAACCGGCCGGCATCCTGTTGCGCGCCGACAGCCGTGAGCGTCGCGACAGCGGCCTGGCGCGGGAGGCCGAGGTGGTGTTCGGTGATGTCCCGGAGCAGGTCGACTTGCGCGAGAACGGCGTGCATTTCCTGGCCCCGGTGCACAGTGGTCAGAAGACCGGCTGGTTCTACGATCACCGCGTGGGCCGCGCGCGGCTGGCCCCCTGGGTGGCCGGCAAGTCGGTGCTCGACGTGTACAGCTATATCGGCGGTTGGGGGATACAGGCCGCGGCGTTTGGTGCGAGCAGTGTTTGTTGTGTCGACAGCTCCCAGCCCGCCCTCGACGGCGTTCTGGTCAATGCCCGGCTCAACGCCCTGGAGGAGCGCGTCAGCGTGCGCCGCGGCCAGGCGGCGGATACGCTGCAGGCACTGCGCGACGAGGGGCAGATGTTCGACGTGGTGATCCTCGACCCGCCGGCCTTCATCCAGAGGCGCAAGGACCTGAAAAAGGGCCTGACCGCCTACCGCCGCATCTATGAACTGGGCCTGCGCCTGCTGCCGCCGGGCGGACTGCTGGTGGCCGGTTCCTGCTCCATGCACCTGGCGCGCGCCGACATGCTCAGCGTGCTGCAGCAGGCCGCCGTGCGCGCCGGGTGCCGTGTGCAGGTGGTGGAGCAAAGCGCCCAGGGCGCCGACCACCCCATCCACCCCGCTATTCCCGAGACCGAGTACCTGAAAGGCGTCTTCCTGTGTCGCCTGTGACGCCTCCGGCAGAAGAAGGCCCGGCCTTGTTCTCCGGAACTGTGCAAAATTGCCCGTTTTTTAACCAGCTTCTGGCCGCGATTCAGCCATACTGAAAGTTCGCCCTGAAAAGAGCACGCGACGACTTCCGCAAGCGAGCGTGCCGAGGAAGAACACACATGAAGCGCGCAACAAGCGTGGCAAGCCACTGGCCGTCCCGGGAAATGGCCGTGGTGGATACGTTCACAAAGCTGATTTTCGAGCAGGAGAGCGAATTTTCCGCGCTGGAAAACTCCATCATCCAGGCGTTTCGCGACGTCGATGACAACGTACTGATGGATTCCCTCGCGGACATGGGCGAATACCTGCGCGCCCTCGGCGTGACGGAGATGCTGGAGCTGGTGCACAGGGTTTGCGACCAGCTCGCCAGCGAAGGCCTCCTGCCCGAAATTTCCATGCTTGATTCCCGCCCGGCATCGCAGGTGCGCAGCGTCCACTGACCTGCCCCCCGGCCGCTCCCGCAGCGGCGCAGGCAGGCCTGCGGCGTTCCCGTTGAGGGGGGCTGTGCCGCGTTAACTGACCGGCGCCCGCCAGGGCGCTGCTGAACAACTTACCGCGAATCGACTTGCCGCCAACCCGCTGAGGATTGCCTTCAGCTTTGCGCCGCCTGCTTCTCGCGCGGCGGTTTCGGCGGCTTCAGGCCGCAGCCCTCGACCAGTTCGAAACTGGCCTGGTACTGGTTTTCCCGGTCCAGCCCGGCGAAGGTGAGCTCCACCTGTTGCTCCAGCTGGAAGCGCCGGGTAGTGCTGGTGAGGCTGGCCGTCCACTTGTCGTAGCTGAACTTCTCCGGGTCCTTGCGCAGGTCGACGAAGCCGTCCAGGCCATTTTCGTCCAGCCGCAGGTTGAAACCGCTGCTGGTGACGTGGGTGATGGTGGCGCGGAAGCTGCGGCCCGGTTCCGCCGCGAGCTTCTCGAGGTAGCGGCCCGCCAGCCAGCGCTCCGCTTCCTGGGTTGCCGCACGGGCGTTGGCCAGGCAGCGGTTGAGCGCCTGCAATGTCTCGGCGTCGATCTTGTCCGCCGGCTCACCGCGCAGCAGGGACTTGATCTGCAGGTGTGCGGCGTAGTCGAGGTACTTGCGCAGCGGCGAAGTGCAGTTGGTGTAGCAGGCCAGGGCCATGCCCATGTGCGGCCCCGGCTGGCCGGACAGTTCCGCCCGCGTGAGCAGGCGATTGACCATGCCGCGCAGGGGCAGCTCGTGGTCCGGCGCGGCCAGCGCGCGCATGATGCTGGTGTAACCCTCGACACTGGTCGGGTCGTGGCTGAGCGCCTCCGGCACGTGCATTTCGAGGAAACGCTTGAGCTCGTCCAGGCGGTCGCCGCGGAAGCCCGGGTGCACCACGTAAGGCCCGCTGGCGCCGTTGCTGTTGAGGAACAGCGCGCCACAGCGGTTGGCGGCGATCATGCACTCCTCAACCAGCTTCTGCGACTGCAGCTTCTCGCAGGGCTCGATGCTGTCGATACGCTTGTTGTCGTCGAGGATCCAGCGGTATTCGCGGCGGTCCTCCATGACCAGGTTGTGCGCCTCGCGCCCGGCGCGCAGGGCGCGGTACACCTGGTACAGGGCCTCGAGCGGCGAGGCGTGCATCATCAGCTCGTCCGCCTGGCCGTTGATATAGCGGTCCACGGCGTAGTAGGAGAGCTTCGCCCGCGAGCGGATCGTCGCCTCGATGAATTCGTAGTCGCCCAGGGAGCCGTCGTCCTTTACCGAGATCTTGCACACCAGCGCCGGGCGGTCGACGCCCTCGGACAGCGCGCAGGTCTCCTGGGACAATTCCTCCGGCAGCATCGGCAGGATGTCGCCGTGGAAGTACACGGTGGTGGCGCGCGCCAGCACGTCGCGGTGCAGTTCCGAGCCGCTGGTGATGTACGCGGTGGGATCGGCGATCGCCACGAACAGGGTCCAGCCGTCCTCGGCGGTCTCGGCGAACAGGGCGTCGTCGATGTCCTGGGTTTTGGCCGCGTCGATGGAGATGAACTCGAGGTCGGTCAGGTCCTGGCGATGCTCGTCCTGCAGCGGCTTGCAGGCGGCGAGCTGTTGCTCGAGGTCCTTGCGGCTGGCGCCGGTCCAGCTAGCCGGCAGGTGATATTTGGCGACGCAGTAGGCATTCTCGATACCCGCGGTATCGTCGCTGCCCAGCACGCTGAGTACCTTAGCCTGGGGTTTGCCGTCGCGGATCGGGTGGCGCAGGATCGCGGCGCGCACGTAATCGCCCTCTTTCACGCCGTTGCGGGCGTGGGGGGGGATAAACAGCCAGCGGCGCAGTTGTGGCAGGTCCGGTTCCACGAACAGGGCCTTGCCCTTGCGCACGCAGCGGCCGGTGAAATCACCCAGCGGGCTGTCTACCAGCGTTTCGATATCGGCGATGACGCGGTTGTCCTTGGACGGGCGGATGCAGA
Source organism: Mangrovimicrobium sediminis (assembly GCF_004745945.1). Lineage (GTDB taxonomy): Bacteria > Pseudomonadota > Gammaproteobacteria > Pseudomonadales > Halieaceae > Mangrovimicrobium > Mangrovimicrobium sediminis. The sequence goes on from NZ_SRLE01000008.1 coordinate 177,432, forward strand.
CCTTCACCCGGTCGTCGGGGAATACCTTGAGCATTTCGTCCGGCGGGATGAAGATTTCGCGGCCGTCGTCGAGCACGGCAAAGCCGTAACGGGCCTGGGTGCCCTTGATCACCGCCTCGGCGCGCTCTTTTTCCGCCTCCATCTGTGATTTGAGGCCCTTGAGCTGGGCGAGGGAGTCCTGATTCAGCATGGAGGAGTGATTTATTACTGTCGGAAATACAAGCGCAGTATCCTAGCCTATCTTGGCCGTCCTGTCAGTGAGCCGGCGCACCGTGGACAAATCTCCCGCTGATCGCCCGCGCGGCATTGACACTGCCCGGGCGGGGCTTTAATAATGTTTGCAAAGACCGTGTGACGAACACGTCAGGTTGCCAGATTTGAAACAGCCGACGACGCGGGCCTTGTGGTGAATTACAGGCCGGAAGCGTCATTCAACAAGCGCCACTGCGCTGCCCTCGAGCCCTCCCGCGCTCCGGCCTCCTGCACCGTCACACACCGCCCTTCCAATCCCGACCCAGCCCCGGTCGATACCTGTTTCACCCGCCTGCCGGGTAGCCGTTTCCACCTTTCTATCCATCCCCAGCTGAACGTCGAATTCGGCCCTAACCGAGGAGTCCACCCACCCCACACCGCCGGAAGCGGTGCCGGTGCCCTATGGCGCAGGTGCAGCCGCCGGACACCACCAAGACCTATTAGTGAAATGTCTGTGAGGAATACTCTATGGATTCAGGCCCCGCCCTGCGCGTAGAAAACTCTGCCACCCTGAAACCTCTGTGCCGTAAAACCTACGTCCTGGACACCAACGTCCTGCTGCACGACCCCACCGCCGTCAACGCCTTCAAGCAACACCACGTGGTCATCCCGATGACCGTGCTGGAGGAGCTCGACCATATCAAGGACCGCCGCGACAAGACCGTCAGCCGCGAGGCGCGCATCGCCATCCAGATGATCGACAAGGTCGTCGACATGGCCACGCCGCAACAGATCCAGGAGGGGGTGGAGGTGCCCGGCTCGGAGATCGACGGCATGGGTCCCGGCACGCTGGCGATCTTCCCCGACCAGTTGCTCGGCGACAACACCGATGTGCCGTTCCTCGACGGCACCACCGACCAGGCCAACGACAACCGCATCATCAATGTCGCCCTGCGCCTGCAGGCGGAGAACCCCAACGAGTTCATCTGCCTGGTGACCAAGGACATCAACATGCGCATCAAGGCCAAGGGGTCCGGCCTGCTGCACGTTGAGGACTACCGCCGCGACCGCGTGCTCGACGATATCGACCTGCTGGCCAAGGGCTACGAGCATATCGAGGGAGATTTCTGGTCCACCATCAGCGAGGTGGACACGCTGCGCGAGGGCGACTGCACCCTGCACCGCGTGCCCCGTGCCTCGCTGCCGGGCGCCTACGCCAATCAGTTCCTGTACGACGACCAGGACTTCATGGCTTTTGTGAAGCGGGTCGACGACGAGCACGTGTACCTGCGCTGCGACAGCCGTGACAGCCTGATGAACAAGCGCTTCTGGGGTCTGGCGCCGCGCAACCTCGAGCAGGCCATGGCCATGGCGCTGCTCGACGACGAGGACGTCGACATGACCGTGCTCACCGGCCCGGCGGGCTCCGGCAAGACCCTGCTGGCGCTGGCCTACGGTCTGCACGCGATCCTCGAGCAGAAGAAATACTCCAAGCTGATCGTGGCGCGCTCCACGCCACCTATCGCCGAGGACATCGGTTTCCTGCCCGGCACCGAGGAGGAGAAGATGGCCCCCTGGCTGGCCGCCTTCGATGACAACCTGGAGATCCTGCACGGCACCGACGAGTCCTGCCACGGCAGCATCGACTACGTGAAGGAGCGCGCGAACATCCAGTTCAAGTCGCTCAATTTCATGCGCGGCCGCTCGTTCAACAACGCCTATATCATCATCGACGAGAGCCAGGGCCTGACCCAGTTCCAGTTGAAGTCGGTGATCTCACGGGTGGGGGCGGACTCGAAGATCGTGGTGCTGGGCAACCTCGCGCAGATCGACAACAAGTACATCAGCCCGCTGACCTCGGGGCTGACCTACCTGGTCGAGAAGGGCAAGAACTACTCCCACGCCGGGATCATGCACGTGAACGGGATCGTGCGCTCGCGGCTGGCGGCCTTCGCCGAGGAAAACCTCTAGCCCTCAGTCGCGGTTTCTCGCCCTGCGCAGGTCCTTGTGCAGGGCGATCTCCACCCGCACCAGGAAACTCCATGCGCTTTCCCGGCTCTCGTCCTCGTTGCGACGGCGGTAGTTCCATGCCGGTTCCAGGTTGAGGAACAGGAAGTCGCGGTAGACCTGGCGCCGCCAGACCACGCCCAGTCGGTAGTTGTTCACCAGGAAACTGGGGTCGGTCTCGCCGTTGATCGAGCCGTAGTAGGCCATGGCGATCGGCCGCTTGGCCTGCTGGTCCCAGACCTGGCGCAGCGACAGTCGGGTGCGCCACTCCACACCGTCGGTTTTCTCGCCGTAGACGATGCGGTTGCTCCAGCGCAGGATGTTGTGCTCATCCAGCAGGTGGTTGAGGTCGACGTTGGCGGTGGTAAAGAAATTCTCGTCCTTTTCGTATTCCAGGCGCTGGATGTAGCGGTACGTCGTCTGGTCGCTGAGCGGCGCCTCGTGGCGAAAGCGCACGCCGGGGCGCAGGTCGCCGCCGGCCCAGGCGAGGGTCGCATCGAAGCGCGAACGCAGGGTGCGGCTGATGCGGTATTGCAGGCCGAAGTCCTCGCTCTCCTCCAGTTCCTCCTCGGTGAGCTGGTCGCCGTCGCTCTCGGAGAACACCAGTTCGAGGCGCTTCGAGATTTTCGGCAGCTGCACCTTGCCACGCACACGCGCTTTCTGGTCGCCGCCGTCCTGCTCGTCCCAGTCATTGATCAGTTCCAGGCGCAGGAAGGACTGGGCGCGCTCGAGGTCGTAGTCCGGGTCGCCGAAGAAGCCGTCCAGCCACAGGGTGAGGGCCTGCGCCCGGTTGGCAACGACTTCGTGGCTGGTGTCCACCCAGTTGGGGGCATTGGGGTCGTCGACCTCCGCGGGGACTTCCTGCGCCCCGGCGAGGCTGCTGAGCGCGAGGCAGGGCAGCAACAGCGACAGCAGCGCGAGTGTGCGACTATTTACGCTCAACGACCGATTCCCTTTGGGGTTGCAGGCATTACACTACGCACTATGGACGACTTTTTCATCTTTTTGCAGCACCTCGTACCGCAACACCTGCTGTCGCGTTTCACCGGCTGGCTGGCCTCGCTGGAGCATCCGGTGTGGCTGAAAAACTGGGTGATCGGCCGCTTCGTGAGCCATTTCAAGGTGGACATGTCCGAGGCCGGGGAGCCCGACTACCGGCGCTACGCCAACTTCAACGCGTTCTTCACACGCGCCCTGCGCGAGGGAGCGCGCCCGCTGGCGGCAGCGGACGTGGTCAGTCCGGCGGACGGTGTGGTCAGCCAGGCCGGAGAGATCGTTGGCGGACGGATGCTGCAGGCCAAGGGCCATACTTTCAGCCTGATCGAATTGCTCGGCGGCGACCCGGAGCGCGCTGCGGACTATGCGGACGGCAGCTTCGCGACCATCTACCTGTCACCGCGCGACTACCACCGGGTGCACATGCCCATCGACGGTGAGTTGGTGTGCTCCACCTATGTGCCGGGCGACCTGTTCTCGGTCAACGGAACCACCGCTACCCACGTCGACAACCTGTTCGCGCGCAACGAGCGGCTGGTCTGTCATTTCGACACCCCGGCGGGGCCCATGGCCATGGTGCTGGTCGGTGCCATGATTGTCGCCGGTATCGAGACCGTGTGGGCTGGCCAGGTGGCGCCGCCGCCGGCGCTGCCGACCACCCGCGACTACCGCCATTCACCGGCGCCGGTACGGCTGGCCCGCGGTGAGGAGATGGGGCGCTTCATGCTGGGCTCGACGGTGATCCTGGTGTTCGGCCGCAACGCCCTTGACTGGTTGCCCGAATGTACCGCGGGTGCCAGCCTGCGCCAGGGGGAGGCCCTGGCGGCTATTGCCAACGGCTAACGCCAACGCTTCGCGGCGATTACCAACGCCTAACGGCTAGAGCCAATGCCTAACGGCTAATACCAACGCCTAACGGCTAGAGCCAACGCCTAGCGGCTGACGCCGAGGCCTACCGGCAATCACCAACACCCGGCGGTCATCTGCAGAAATGGGCTGCGTGTCCTGCGGCTAGCGGCCGGCCTGCGGCTGGTCGAGACTGGCGATGATGTGACGGTAGCTGTCGAGCCTGCGCTGGCTGATCTTTCCCTGTTCCACGGCCTCGAGAATCGCGCAGCCGGGCTCGGCCTCGTGACGGCAGTCGCGGAACCGGCAGTGGCCCAGCAGCGGCTGGAACTCGCGAAACCCGCCTGCGACCTCCTCGCGCGCCATGTGCCACAGGCCGAATTCGCGAATCCCGGGTGAATCGATCAGCTGCCCGCCGCACTGCAGCGGGAACAGGCGCGCGGTGGTCGTGGTGTGGGTGCCTTTCTGGGTGAGCTCGGACAGCTCGCCCACGCGCAGGTCCGCCTGCGGCAGCAGCGCGTTGACCAGGGAAGACTTGCCGACCCCGGACTGGCCGACGAACACGCTGGTGCGCCCGCGCAGTTGTTCTTCCAGCGCCTGCAGGCCGCCGGCGCGGGTGGACGTGGGCAGCACGCGATAGCCCAGTGACGGGTAGATGCCGATCAACTCCGCCATCTGCGCCGCCAGCGCCGGGTCCTGCTCCAGCAGGTCCGCCTTGTTGACCACCAGCACCGGCTCGATATCGACCACCTCGGCGGCGACCAGGTAGCGGTCTACGAGATTGGCATGGGGTTCCGGATAGGGGGCGATGACCACCAGGATCTGGTCGATGTTCGCGGCCACTGCCCGCAAGCGGCCTTGCGGGTCCGGACGCGACAGCACGCTGTTCCTGGCCAGTTGCGCGACGACCACCCCGGTGGGATCGCCGTCGCGCCACACCACGCGATCGCCTGTGACCAGGCCCTCGAGATTGGCGCGCAGGTGGCAGCGGCGCACCAGGCCGTCGGCGTCACCGACCTCCACCTGGGTGCCGTAGTGCGCCACCACCAGGCCCTCCTGTTCCGGACCCAGTTCCCCCGCCCCCAGCGCCTCGTCGGCGACGGCCTCGCGTCGCGCCGCTCGCTGGGCGCGCTCATTCTGGATTTTTTCGACGCGCCAGGCCTGGCGGCGGGTCAGTTTACGCTTTGCCATAGGCGTCATTATTGGACCGCCTATTAGGCCTGTCGAGGCAATTTGTTACACTGCGCTGCACACAACAGCTGGACAAGGCTTGCAAGCATGCAGGATGCCCGCAATCTGATCTGGGTCGACATGGAAATGACCGGGCTCGACCCGGATCGCGACGTGGTCATCGAAATCGCCACTATCGTGACCGACAGCGAACTCACTACCCTCGCCGAAGGTCCGGTGATCGCCATCCACCAGAGCGACGCCCGCCTGGATGCCATGGACGAGTGGAACACCACCCACCACACTGCCTCCGGCCTGGTTGCCCGGGTGCGCGCCAGCGAGCACGACGAGCGCCGCGCGGCAGCCGAGACCATCGCCTTTCTCGAACAGTGGGTGCCGCCGGGTGCTTCGCCCATGTGCGGCAACACCATCTGCCAGGACCGGCGCTTCATGTTCCGCCACCTACCGGAGCTGGAGCGCTACTTCCATTACCGCAACCTCGATGTGAGCACCCTGAAAATCCTCATGCAGCGCTGGCGGCCGGAGCTCGCCGCCGGCCTGAGCAAGAGCAGCGCCCACCTGGCGCTGGAGGATATCCGTGAATCCATTGAGGAGCTGCGCTTCTACCGCGAGCATTTCCTGCGCGCCGTGCCCTGAGCGCGGCATCTCCCAGTTCCAAGTCTCAGGCGGCCTCCAGTCGCGTTAGCGCCCAGGCCACATGCTCGCGCACCAGCGCCGAGGGGTGTTCCATGCGGCTGCGCAGGGCGGACAGCGCCGCGGGGTCCGGCGGGCCGTTGCCGAGGCCGACAGCGAGGTTGCGCAGCCAGCACTCGTAGCCGATGCGGCGGATCGCCGAGCCCTCGGTGTTGGCCAGGAAGGTGTCCTCGTCCCATTCGAACAACTCGACCAGCGTGCTGTTGTCCAGGCCGTGGCGCGGGCGAAAATCTTCTTCCGGACTGGGTTGGGCGAACTTGTTCCAGGGGCAGACCAGCTGGCAGTCGTCGCAGCCGAACACGCGGTTGCCCAGCAGCGGGCGCAGCGCCGGGTCGATACTGCCGCGGTGCTCGATGGTCAGGTAGGAGATGCAGCGCCGCGCGTCCAGCTCGAAGGGGCCGACGAAGGCCTGTGTCGGGCAGATCTCCAGGCAGCGGGTGCAGCTGCCGCAGTGCTTGGTCTGCTGCGGCGCAGTGGTGGGCAGCGGCAGGTCGGTATAGATCTCGCCGAGGAAGAACCAGGAACCTGCGTCGGAATTGATCAGCATGGTGTTCTTGGCGATCCAGCCCAGGCCGGCGCGCTCGGCAACTGCCCGCTCCAGCACCGGGGCGCTGTCCACAAACGCGCGGTAGTGGCCGCCGCCGGCGCGCTCCTCGATGCGTTTTGCCAGGTGCGCCAGCCGGCGGCGCAACAGTTTGTGGTAGTCGCGGCCGAGCGCATAACGGGAGATATAGGCACGCTGCGGGTCGTCCAGTACCTGTTCGGCCTGGGTGTCGGCGAGGTAGTCCATGCGCACGGAGATCACCCGGCAGGTGCCCGGCACCAGCTCGGCCGGCTGTGCGCGCTTGTCGGCGTGGCGCGCCATGTAGTCCATGCTGCCGTGGTAGCCGGCGTCCAGCCATTTGCGCAGGTAGGCGGGGTGTTCGCCGAGGTCGATATCGGCCACGCCGAGCTGCCCGAAGCCGAACTCGGCGGCCCAGTCGCGAATCTGGTCGAGCAGTGAATCGGCTTGCGTCGCGGGCATGGCGCTGCGGCTGGCTATGGAATGCGTATAATTTTGCCAGAACTTCTCACCGGACACAGGCCAGGATCGATCCGACTCATGGACACCACACGCTTCGCCCCACTTTACACGGCGCAACAGACCCGCGCGCTGGACCGCTGCGCCATCCAGGACCACGGTATTCCGGGCATCACCCTGATGGCGCGCGCTGCGGCTGCGGCCTGGGACGTGCTGCTGCAACACTGGCCGCAAGCGGAGCGCCTGCAGGTACTGTGCGGGACCGGCAACAACGGCGGTGACGGCTACCTGCTGGCGGATATCGCGCACAAGCGCGGCCTGCCGGTGAGCGTGCTGCAACTGGGCGACCCCGCGAAGATAGCTGGCGACGCCCTGCTTGCCCGCCAGCAGGCCCTGGCCAACGGCGTGGAAGTGCGCGCTTTCGCCGAGGCCGAGTTGCTGCCCTGCGGCGTGATCGTGGACGCCATGCTCGGCACCGGACTGGGCGGCGACGTGCGCGGGGAATACGCGCAGGCGATCGCCGCGCTAAACGCCTCCGGTGTGCCGGTGCTGGCCATCGACATTCCGTCGGGGCTGTGCGCGGATACCGGCAGGGTGCTGGGCAGCGCGGTCAACGCCCGCGCCACGGTCACCTTCATCGGCCGCAAGCGCGGCCTGTATTCGCTGGATGCGATGGACTGTACCGGCGCCCTGCACTTTCACGACCTCGGTGTGCCGCCAGAGGTGTACCGCCAGGTTGACGCGGACGCCCGCCTGGCGGACCTGGACCTGCTGCTGCGCGAGCTGCCGCCGCGCCCGGCCAGGGCGCACAAGGGCATGTTCGGGACGGTGCTGGTGATTGGCGGCGACCACGGCATGGCCGGTGCCGCGGCGCTGGCCGGCGAGGCGGCCCTGCGCTGTGGCGCCGGCCTGGTGCGCGTGGCCACCCGGCCCGAGCATGTCGCGCCGCTGGTCGCGCGCACGCCGGAGTTGATGCCGCGCGGGGTGGATTCCGGCGCAGACCTGCAACCATTGCTCGAGGCCGCGGATGTGCTGGTGGCGGGGCCGGGGCTCGGCCAGTCCTCCTGGTCCACCTACCTGCTGCAGGCCGCGGTCGCCAGCGGCAAGCCGCTGGTGCTGGATGCGGACGGGCTCAACCTGCTGGCGGCGCAACAGGTGCGCCCGCGCCCGGGCATCATCTATACCCCGCATCCCGGTGAGGCGGCCCGCCTGCTCGGCACTGACAACGCCGGCGTGCAGGCGGATCGCTTCGCGGCGGTGCGAACCCTGCAGCAGCAACTGGGCGGTGTCGTCGTGCTCAAGGGCAACGGCAGCCTTGTCGCCGATGGCGAGACGCTGCTGCTCAGCGAGTACGGCAACCCGGGGATGGCCAGCGGCGGCATGGGCGATGTGCTCAGCGGCGTGATCGGGGCCCTTGTGGCCCAGCGCATGGCGCCCCTGGCCGCGACCGCGCTGGGTGTCTGCATGCACGGTGCGGCGGCGGACCTGGCCGCGCGCGACGGCCAGCGCGGCCTGCTCGCCTCGGATCTGATGCCCTGCCTGCGCGAGTTGCTCGGATGAGCCGCGAACTGACGCTGGGCGCCGACGACGAGGCGGCCATGGTCGCCTGTGGAACGCGCCTGTCCTCGGCGCTGTTGCCCGGGTCGGTGATTTACCTGGAGGGCGACCTCGGCATGGGCAAGACCACCCTGAGTCGCGGCATCCTGCGCGGCTTCGGCCACCCGGGCGCGGTGAAGAGCCCCACCTACACGCTGGTCGAGCCCTACGAGTTGGCGGAACAGCGCGTCTACCATTTCGACCTGTACCGGCTGGGCGACCCGGAAGAACTGGAATTCATGGGCATACGCGATTATTTCAGTGACGACGCGATCTGCCTGGTGGAGTGGCCGCAGCGCGGCGCAGGTGTTTTGCCCCCGGCGGATTTAGTGATTACCATAGCGAGAAAAGAGCCGGGCCGCAGCTTGAGCCTGGCCAGCAACAGCCAACGGGGCGACGCCGTCCTCGACCGCGTGGCAGCGGACCCGGGGCAGCAATAACAGCGCAGACAGGCACGATGTGCGGGAGTGACATGGGCAGGGCGTGGATCGGGGCGATCCTGGGTTTGCTGGTGGCGGCCGCCGCACAGGCGGTGGAGGTGCACGACGTGCGCCTGTGGCGTGCGCCGGATCACACGCGGGTGGTGTTCGACCTCACCGGTCCCGCCGAGCACAAGCTGTTCGTGCTGGAAAACCCCACACGCATCGTGCTCGACATCGACGGCACCAGGCTGACCGACGACTTTCCCGAACTCAAGCTCGACAACACCCCGATCAGCAGCGTGCGCTCCGCCACCCGTGAGGGCACCGACCTGCGCGTGGTGTTTGACATGGGCGAGTCGGTCGACCCGCGCAGCTTTGCGCTGAAAGCCAACGAGCGCGCCGGCGATCGCCTGGTGGTAGACCTCTACGATCGCGGCGCGCGCAGCGCCAGCGCCCCGGAAGTGAAGAAGAGCGCAAGCCTGGGCGAGCGCGATATCGTCATCGCCATCGATGCCGGCCATGGCGGGGAGGACCCCGGCGCCATCGGTCCCGGCCGTCGCCGGGAAAAGGACGTTGTTCTTGCCATCGCCAAGGAGTTGTTCGCCCTGCTCGAGGCCGATACCGGTTTTACCCCGACGCTGACCCGCACCGGCGACTACTACATCAGCCTCACCGGCCGCCCGGCCATCGCGCGCAAGCGCCAGGCGGACCTGTTCGTGTCCATCCACGCCGATGCCTTCAAGAGCCCGCAGGCCCACGGCGCCTCGGTGTACGCGCTGTCCACCCGCGGTGCTACCAGCACCACCGCGCGCTACCTGGCCCAGCGCGAGAACGCCGCCGACCTGGTCGGCGGGGTGAATCTGGCCGAGCACGACGACATTCTGGCCGGCGTGCTCGCCGACCTGTCGATGACCTCCACGCTGGATGCCAGCCTGCAGGTGGGCAGTTTCGTGCTGCGCAACATGGGCGGTATCGCCCGCCTGCACAAGCGCAACGTGGAACAGGCCGGCTTCGTCGTCCTGAAGTCGCCGGACATCCCCTCGATCCTGGTCGAGACCGGGTTCATCTCCAACCCGACCGAGGCGCAGAAGCTCACCACCCGCAGCTACCAGCAGCAGATGGCGCGGGCCATCCACGCCGGCATCAAGAGCTGGTTCATGGCCCATCCGCCGGCGGGTACGCTGGTGGCCAGGCTCAAGGCCGAGGGCGGCACCGAGTACGTGATTGCCCGGGGTGATACACTGTCCGGCATCGCCCAGCGGTTCAACGTCTCCGTGGCCACGCTGAAAAGCATCAACGGCATCGACGGGTCGAAGATCCTGGTGGGACAGAAGCTGACCATCCCCACAAGCTGATACGACACATGCCTGCGATACACCGCCTCTCGCCGAGGTTGGCCAACCAGATCGCCGCCGGCGAGGTGGTGGAGCGCCCAGCCTCGGTGGTCAAGGAAGTCCTCGAGAACAGCCTCGACGCCGGTGCCACGCGCATCGATATCGAGGTCGAGGCCGGCGGCGTCAAGCTGATCCGTGTGCGCGACAACGGCGCCGGCATCGCCGCCGACGACCTGCCCCTGGCGCTGGCCCGCCACGCCACCTCCAAGATTCACTCCCTGGAAGACCTCGAGGCGGTGGGCAGCCTGGGGTTTCGCGGCGAGGCGCTGGCCAGTATCGGTTCCGTCTCGCGCCTGACCCTCACCAGCAACAGCGACGAGCAGGGCAGCGAGGGCTGCTCCGCCGCCTGCGAGGGGCGCGACATGGAGGTGGTGGTCAAGCCCGCGCCGCACCCGCGCGGCACCACCGTGGAAGTGCGCGACCTGTTCTTCAACACGCCGGCGCGGCGCAAGTTCCTGCGCACCGAGAAGACCGAATTCAACCACCTCGAGGAGGTGGTCAAGCGCCTGGCCCTGTCGCGCTTCGACGTCGACTTCAGCCTGCGCCACAACGGGCGCGGCATCCACAACCTGCGCGGCGGCCAGAGTGTCGCCGAGCAACAGCGGCGTGTCGCCGCGGTGTGCGGGCCGGCGTTCATGGAGCAGGCCATCTACATCGAAAACGCCGCCAGCGGCCTGCAATTGCGCGGCTGGGTGGGCTTGCCGACCTTCTCCCGCAGCCAGGCCGACCTGCAGTATTTCTTCGTCAACGGCCGCGTGATCCGCGACCGCCTGATCGCCCACGCCGTCAAGCAGGCCTATCGCGACGTGCTCTACCACGGCCGCCACCCGGCGTTCGTGCTGTTCCTGGACCTGGACCCGGCCCAGGTGGACGTCAACGTGCACCCGACGAAACACGAGGTGCGCTTCCGCGACGGCCGTTCGGTGCACAATTTCATCTTTTCCAGCCTGCACCGCTCGCTGGCGGAGGTGCGCCCGGCGGACCACGTGAGCGCCGCGGAAACAGCGGCGCAGCTGGTGGATACCGCGACCGGGGAAATCCGCAGCCAGCCCGGGCTGGCGCTCGCGCCGGCTGCGTCGCCCACACCGGCGTGGCCCGATGCGCCAGCCGGTACCAGTGCCGGCGGTGGCCATGCCTGGGGCGGCGCGGCGCGCGCGGTCGGCGATGCCGGGCGCCAGCAGATGGCCGCCTATCGCCAGTTGCACACCGAAGAAGCGCCGGCGGAGGGGGAAGTGCCGCCGCTGGGCTACGCCCTGGCGCAATTGCAGGGCATTTATATCCTGGCCGAGAACAGCGCCGGCCTGGTGCTGGTGGACATGCATGCCGCCCACGAGCGCATCACCTACGAGCGGCTCAAGCGCGCCCGCGACGACCAGGGTATCCGCAGCCAGCCGTTGCTGGTGCCGCGGCCGCTGGCGGTGAGCCAGCGCGAGGCGCAGGTGGCGGCGGAGCACGCCGATCTGTTCGCCGGCCTCGGCCTGCGCGTGGACGTGGCCGGCGAAGAGTCGCTGCTGATCCGCGAGGTGCCGGTCAGCCTGCGCGATGCGGATGTCGAACAGTTGTTGCGCGACGTTCTGGCGGACCTGATCGAGTATGGCAGCTCGGAGCGCATCGAGGCGCATATGGACGAGCTGCTCTCCACCATGGCCTGCCACGGCTCGGTGCGTGCCGGCCGCCGCCTGACTGTCCCGGAGATGAACGCGCTGCTGCGCGACATGGAGGAGACCGAGCGCGCCGGCCAGTGCAACCACGGCCGCCCCACCTGGACCCAGCTGTCCCTGGCCGAGCTGGACAAGCTGTTCCTGCGCGGTCGCTGAGGCGCCGGTGAACGCGCCCCGCCCAGCGCTGCTCTGCCTCTTCGGCCCCACCGCCTCGGGCAAGACCGACCTCGCAATAAAGCTAGCAAAAACAATAAATTGCGAGTTAGTCAGTGTTGACTCCGCACTGGTCTACCGGGGCCTGGACATCGGCAGCGCCAAGCCTGACTACCCGCATCACCTGGTGGATATCTGCGACCCGGCAGACGCCTACTCCGCCGCCCGCTTCGCCGAGGACGCGGCGCGCGTGTGCGCCGACATCGTCAGCCGCGGGCGCACGCCGCTGCTGGTCGGCGGCACCATGCTCTATTTTCGGGCCTTTCTCGAGGGTCTGGCGCCGATGCCCGCCGCGGACCTCGAGATCCGTGCCGAGATCGAGGCCAGCGCCCGGGAGCGCGGCTGGCCGGCCCTGCACGCGGAACTCGCCCGGGTCGACCCGGTGGCGGCGGCCCGCATTCACCCCAACCACTCCCAGCGCCTGTCGCGGGCGCTGGAGGTCTTCCGCAGCAGCGGCCGGCCGCTGTCCGAGTGGCAGGCCGCGGGCGGCGGCGCTCCGGCGGACGCCTACGAGGTGCGCCAGTTTGCCCTGTGCCCGGCGGATCGCGCCGTGCTGCACCAGCGCATCGAGGCGCGTTTCGCGCAGATGATGGCGCAGGGCTTTCTCGCTGAAGTCGAGGCCCTGCACCGGCGCGGGGACCTGCACCCGGGCCTGCCGGCGGTGCGCGCGGTGGGCTACCGCCAGTTGTGGCACTACCTGGAGGGCGAATGCACCCTCGCCGAGGCGCAGGAGCGCGGTATCGCCGCCACCCGGCAGCTGGCCAAGCGTCAGCTGACCTGGCTGCGCAAGTGGCCGGACCTGCACTGGCTGTTCACCGACCCCGCCGGGAACCTTGCCCCGGGCGGCTTGTCCGACCAGTTCCCCGAATCACCCGGCGGTGACCCGGGAGAACTGGTATTGAACTTTTTGCGTATCGACCCCGTGATTGCGGCAGCGAATGCTCTATAATGTGAACAGTAGTCATACGGGGCTGCTGGGCGCTGGACGTTCCGCGAATACGCCGAATGTCGCCGTGCCAGTAGGAGACTCATTTTCATTTTTTTCGGCTCGAGTTGAGCCTGTCAGGAGAAAGCGCTATGTCAAAAGGGCATACCTTACAAGACCCTTACCTGAATATTCTGCGTAAGGAACGCGTTCCGGTATCCATCTACCTGGTGAACGGCATCAAGCTGCAGGGACAAATCGAGTCCTTCGACCAGTTTGTCGTGCTGTTGAAAAACACCGTCAGCCAGATGGTTTACAAGCACGCTATCTCGACCGTGGTGCCCAGCCGCGTGGTGCGTCTGCCCATGCAGCAGCCCCCGGAAGAGGATGGCAACTAGGCATCCCGCGCACGGCGGCACCCGCCGCCGTCGGTTTTCCACACGAGGCAAGCTTGTTTTTTGACCGTCCCGAGTCCGGTGAACGGGCCGTGCTGGTGCACCTCAACCTGGACAGCGAAGCGGAGCGGGAGGACCCCCGCGAATTCGAGGAACTCGTGCTTTCGGCAGGAGGGGATCCGGCCGCCTTCGTGATGGGCTCGCGCAGCGCGCCGGACCCGCGCACCTTCGTCGGCAGCGGCAAGCTGCAGGAAGTGCGCGAACTGGTGCACGAGCACGAGGCCGAGGTGGTGATCTTCAATCACTCGCTGTCGCCCAGCCAGGAGCGCAACCTCGAGCGCGAACTCAAATGCCGGGTGCTGGACCGCACCGGGCTGATTCTCGATATCTTCGCCCAGCGCGCGCGTACCCACGAGGGCAAGCTGCAGGTGGAACTCGCCCAGTTGCAGCACATGAGCACGCGACTGGTACGCGGCTGGACCCACCTGGAGCGGCAGAAGGGCGGTATCGGCCTGCGCGGCCCGGGTGAAACCCAGCTGGAGACCGACCGCCGGCTGCTGCGCCAGCGCATCAAGTCGATCACCGCGCGGCTGGAAAAAGTGCGCAAGCAGCGCGACCAGGGCCGCCGTTCACGCCAGCGCCAGGACATTCCCACCATCTCCCTGGTGGGCTATACCAACGCCGGCAAGTCGACCCTGTTCAATTACATGACCAGCGCCGAGGTCTACGCCGCGGACCAGCTGTTCGCCACCCTGGACCCGACCCTGCGCCGGCTGGAGCTGGACAACGTCGGCCCGGTGGTGCTGGCGGACACAGTGGGCTTCATCGCCCACCTGCCGCACAAGCTGGTGGAGGCGTTCAAGGCGACACTCGAGGAAACACTCAACGCGGACCTGCTGTTGCACGTGATCGACGCCGCCAGCGCCGAGCGCGAGGACAACATCTATCAGGTGCGCGAGGTGCTCGAGGAGATCGGCGCCCGCGACATTCCGCGGCTGGAGGTCTACAACAAACTCGATCTGCTCGAGCGCGAACCGCGTATAGATCGCGATGCACAGGGCCGCCCGGAGCGGGTCTGGCTGAGCGCGGTCACCGGTGCCGGCGTGGACCTGCTGCTCGGCGCGATCAGCGAACTGGTCGGCGAGGACATGGTCGACGAGGACCTCGCGCTGACCCCGGAACAGGGCGGCCTGCGCGCGGCCCTGTACCGCATGGGTGCCGTGGAGTCCGAGGCCTATGCCGACGACGGCACCGCGCACCTGCACGTGCGCCTGCCGCGCGCGGACTGGAACCGGCTGATGAAAAAAGGGCCGGAACCACTGTTCTGACCGCGGCCGCGGCGACCGGGGAAGGGCGCGCGGCGATCGACGCCGATTCAGGGTCCTTCGCGGATTTAAATTTGGTAGACTTCCCCCACATTTCGACAGGAGCTGAATATGGCCTGGAACGAACCGGGTGGCGGCGATAACCGCGGCCCGCGCGATCCCTGGGGTGGCGGCGACCAGGGGCCGCCGGACCTCGACGAGGCGCTGAAAAAACTGCAGGAAAAACTCGGCGGCATTTTTGGTGGCGGCCCGGGCAAGGGCGGCTCCAGTTCCGGCGGCGGTTTCTCCGGACGGCTGCTGGGCCTGGTGGGCGTGGTGGTGATCGGCGTCTGGCTGTTCATGGGCCTGTACCAGCTGGATGAGCAGGAGCGCGCCGTGGTGCTGCGTTTCGGCAAGTATATCGATACCGTCGGTCCCGGCCTGCACTGGAACCCGCCGGTCATCGACCAGGTGATCAAGCTCAATACCACCAAGGTGCGGGCGGCGACACTGGAGGAGATCATGCTCACCCAGGACGAGAACATCGTCGAAGTGAATATGTCCCTGCAGTACGTGATCAACGACCCCACCAAGTTCGTACTCAAGGTCCGCGACCCGGAAATTTCCCTGCAGCACGCAGCGCAGAGCGCCCTGCGCCACGTGGTTGGCGACAACCGCATGGACCTGGTGCTCACCGAGGGCCGCGCGCAGATCGCCGCGGACGTGCGTTCGCGCCTGCAGGAATACCTCGACATGTACGAGACCGGCATCCTGGTCAGCAAGATCAACATCGACGAATCCAAGCCGCCGCGCCAGGTGCAGGCGGCCTTCGATGACGTGATCAAGGCGCGCGAGGACGAGGAACGCGTGAAGAACGAGGCCCAGGCCTATGCCAACGCGGTGATTCCCGAGGCGCGCGGTGCCGCGCAGCGTGAGATCGAGGAGGCCAGCGCCTACAAGGAGCGCGTGATCGCCAACGCAGAAGGTGAGGCAGACCGCTTCAGCAAGCTGCTTGCCGAGTACAACAAGGCGCCCAAGGTGACCCGCGAGCGTCTGTACCTGGACGCCGTCGAGCTGGTCTACAGCCGCAGCAGCAAGGTCATGGTGGATGTCGAGGGTGGCAACAACATGATGTACCTGCCGCTGGACAAGCTGGGCCAGCCGGACGCCGTCGGCAGCTCGCCGCGTCGCCTGACCCTGGACAGCTCGTCCCTGCGCCAGATCACCGACGCGGTGACCGACCAGCTGCGGCGTGATGCCGCGGTCTCCAGTTCCACCAGCCGGGGAGGGCGTTGAGCATGTCCAGTCGCAATATGACCCTTCTCATTATCGTCGCCCTGCTGGTATGGCTGGGCAGTAACGGCCTGTACGTGATCAAGGAAACCGAACGCGGCGTACTGCTCAAGTTCGGTGAGGTAGTAGACCCGGACCTCAAGCCCGGCCTGCACTGGAAGATCCCCTTCGTCAACAACGTGCGCAAGTTCGACGGCCGCGTGCTGACCGTGGATTCCCAGCCGGAGCGTTTCTTCACCCAGGAGAAGAAGGCGCTTATCGTGGATTCCTACGCCAAGTTCCGCGTTTCCGACACCGCCAAGTTCTACACCGCGACCAACGGTGAGGTGCTGCGCGCCATGCAACTGCTGTCCCAGCGCATCAACGACGGCCTGCGCAACCAGGTGGCGATCCGCACTATCCAGGAGGTGGTGTCCGGCGAGCGCGACCAGCTGATGATCGACCTGCAGGAATCGCTCAACGACGTGGCGCGCACCGAACTCGGTATCGAACTGGTGGACGTGCGGGTGAAGCGCATCGACCTGCCCTCGGACGTGTCCGAGTCCGTGTACCGGCGCATGAACGCCGAGCGCGAGAAGGAAGCTCGCGAGCACCGCTCCCAGGGCCAGGAACTGGCCGAGGGGATTCGCGCCGCCGCCGACCGCGAGGTCACCGTGATCCGCGCCAACGCCTACCGCGACGCGGAGCAGATTCGCGGTGAAGGCGACGCCGAGGCCACCCGGGTGTACGCCGAGGCGTTCAACCAGGATCCGGAGTTTTACGCCTTCACGCGCAGCCTCAAGGCCTACCAGGAAGCCTTCAGCGGTGAGGGCAATATCCTGCTGGTGCAGCCTGACAGCGATTTCTTCCGCTACCTGAAGAGCCCCCAGGGCGCCGAATAGGTGCCCTTGCCGGACTAAAACCGGCAAAAAACACAAGTGCTATCCGTACTGATTGTGGTAGCATTCCGCAACCGTGGGATTCGTCGTTTGCTGTGCAGGCGCCGCACCCGCGGTTTTTTGTGTCCGGCATACTGGCGAGGGATTGCATGGATTTCTGGCAAGTGCTCCCAGTCGCCCTGGCACTGGTATTTATTATCGAAGGTGCGATGCCTTTTCTCAGCCCGCGGCGCTGGCGCGAACTGCTCGCGACGGTGGCGGCGCTGGACGACCGCACTATCCGCTTCATCGGCCTCGGCAGCATGCTGATCGGCCTCGCGTTGCTTTACTGGGTGCACTGAAGGTGACAGATGACATCGGTTGATCGCTGGCAATTGCCGGACGGGATCGAGGAAGTTCTCCCCGGCCAGGCCGTGCCCGTGGAAGACCTGCGCCGGCGCCTGCTGGACCTGTTCCGTGCCTGGGGCTACGAGCTGGTGATCCCGCCGCTGGTGGAATTTACCGATTCCCTGCTCATCGGCCTCGGTGAAGACCTCGAACTGCTCACCTTCCGGCTCACCGACCAACTCTCCGGCCGCCCCATGGGGGTGCGCGCGGACATCACGCCGCAGGTGGCGCGCATCGACGCCCACAGCCTCGGCCGCGAGGGCGTGTGCCGGTTGTGCTACGCCGGCTCCGTACTGCACACGCGGCCCAAGTCGCTGATGGCCTCGCGCTCGCCGATCCAGCTCGGCGCAGAGCTTTACGGCGACGACAGCCTGGCCGCCGATGTCGAGATCATCCGCCTGATGCTGGCCACCCTGGACGCGGCACAGCTGCCGGCGGCCTACACCCTGGACCTCGGGCACGTGGGTATCTACAAGGCGGTGCTGGACGCGGCGCAACTGGACGCAGAGCGCGAGGCGCGCGTGTTCGACTGCCTGCAGCGCAAGTCGCGACCGGACCTGCGCGAGGCGCTGGCCGGGGTGGAAGCCGGCTGCGCCGACGCAATCCTCTCGCTGGTCGACATGCACGGCGACGAGTCCGTGCTGGCTCGCGCCCGCGAGCAATTCGAGACCTTCGCCCCCGCGGCCCTGCCGGTGCTCGACGCGCTGCAGGACATCGCCGAGGACCTGCGCCGCCAGCGCCCGCAGCTGTCGATCTATTTCGACCTGGCGGAGCTGCGCAGCTATCACTATCACACCGGTGTGGTGTTCGCCGCCTACGTCAGCGGCCACGGCCAGGCCCTGGCCAATGGCGGTCGCTACAATGGCGTCGGCGAGGTATTCGGCCGGGCGCGGCCGGCCACCGGCTTCGCCACCGACCTCAAGGCCATGCTGTCGCTGCTGCCGGCCGGCGCGCCTGCGGCGGGCGCCATCAGCATGCCCGACAGCGACGACCCGGCGCTGGTCACCGAGGTCGCGCGCCTGCGCGGCGCGGGAGAAATCGTTATCAACTGCCTGTCCTCGGACCCGGACTCGCGCTGCGACCGGGAACTTGTCGAGGAAGACGGGCAGTGGGTGCTCCGGTCGCTGGCGCCCTAGCGCCGCGGTCACACAGTTCAGGAGACGAGCAAAGCGTATGAGCAAGAATGTAGTCGTTCTCGGCACCCAGTGGGGCGACGAGGGCAAGGGCAAGATCGTCGATCTGCTGACCGACCAGGCCAGCGCCGTGGTGCGCTTCCAGGGCGGCCACAACGCCGGCCATACGCTGGTGATTGATGGCGAGAAAACGGTGCTGCACCTGATTCCCTCCGGCATCCTGCGCGAGAACGTGCAATGCCTGATCGGCAACGGCGTGGTGCTGGCGCCGGACGCGCTGCTCAAGGAAGTGGAGGAACTGGAAGAGAAGGGCGTGCCGGTGCGCGAGCGCCTGAAGATCTCCGCCTCCTGCCCGCTGATCCTGCCCTACCACGTGGCCCTGGACCAGGCCCGCGAGGCGCGTCGCGGCAACGACAAGATCGGTACCACCGGCCGCGGTATCGGGCCGGCCTATGAAGACAAGGTGGCGCGTCGCGGCCTGCGCCTGGGTGACCTCAAGGACGAGGGCCGCTTCACGCGCAAGCTGCGGGAGGTCATGGAATACCATAACTTCGCCCTGCAGCAGTACTACCGGGTAGAGCCGCTGGACGTCGAGCGCGTGCTCGCCGACACCCTGGAGATGGCCGAGCAGCTGTTGCCGATGATGGCCGACGTCACCGCGCTCCTGCACGAGTACCGCCAGACCAACGCCAATATCATGTTCGAGGGCGCGCAGGGGTCGCTACTGGATATCGACCACGGCACCTATCCTTTCGTCACCAGTTCCAACACCACCGCCGGCGGCACCGCGACGGGCTCGGGCTTCGGCCCGCTGTACCTGGACTACGTGCTCGGCATCACCAAGGCCTACACCACCCGTGTGGGTTCCGGCCCGTTCCCCACCGAGTTGTTCGACGCCACCGGCAAGCACCTGGCCTCGCGCGGCCACGAATTCGGCGCCACCACCGGGCGCCCGCGCCGCTGCGGCTGGTTCGACGCGGTGGCCCTGCGCAACGCGGTCAACATCAACTCGGTGAGCGGCCTGTGCCTGACCAAGCTCGACGTGCTCGACGGCCTGGAGTCCATCCAGATCTGTGTCGGCTACGCGGACGAGGCAGGCAACCCGGTCCCCAACCCGGTGGACTCCGACGACTACGAAGGCCTGGTGCCGGTGTACGAGGTGGTCGCCGGCTGGACCGAGTCCACCCTCGGCGCGCGCACCCTTGAAGACCTGCCGGACGCGGCGCGGGACTATATTGCGAAAATCGAGGAAGTGGTCGGCGCGCCGATCGATATCATCTCCACCGGTCCGGACCGGGTGGAGACGATCATCCTGCGCCACCCCTTCGGCAATTGAGGGCGAGTCTTTTGCTGGGCTGCGAGGCGCGGTAAACTCACTCGTGTCACACACCGAGCGGCTGCAATGACCGACGACAAGCATAACGACCAGAACAACGACAATCACGGGGACTCACAGGGGCCGGCAACCAACGCCAGCGAAGGGAATTGCAGCGAGGAACGTCGCCGCTTCCTGCGCAAGGCCGCCTACACCACGCCGACGCTGATCGCCCTGGGCCTGATGCTGCCCAGCGAAGACGCGGACGCCCAGTGCGATCCTCCTTTCGGCTGCCCTCCCAGCCTGACCCCCTGATCCTGCGGGCCTACGCGCGCGAGATCCTGTTTCCCGACGAGCCCGCTGCGGCGCCGTCGAGTCCGACACTGCAGGTCGAGACGGCTTACCCGCCTATCGCCCTGCGTCGCCGCAGTTCACCCCCGCCAGCCTTCACACATTCTAGTAGTCCCCAGCTTCTGGCCGGGCGCCGGGTCTGGTTTGCCGCAGCGCGTCCATTTGCCGACAGCAGCGGGCAGCAGCGCTGGCAGATGTACGTCGACGAGTCGCTGGTGTTGTGCTGGTCCGGTGATGCGACAGACATCGAGTACTGGCCGGGCGCAGACTTTTCTGTCGACAGCCTGCGGTTCTGGGTACTGCATACCCTGGTGCCCATATGCCTGGCGCTCAATGGTGAGGCCGAAGTCCTGCACGCCGGCGCCGTGCTGCGCGGCGGCCAGGTGCTGGGTTTCTGCGGCGCCTCGCGTGCCGGCAAATCCACGCTGACCGACTACTGCCTGCAGCGCGGTGACGCGCTGGTCGCCGACGACGCCCTCGCGCTGGTGCTGCACGCAGCGGCTGGCGAACATGCGCGGGAGATCCCCGGCGCAGACGCCGGGCGCTCCGGGGCGCCGGTGCTCGCCCTGCCGGCACACCCCTTCCACCGGCCCTACCGCCAGGTCGAAGATCTCGGCGTGCTGGCGGAAAACCCCGCGGCGGCTCCCGCCCCCCTGCGTGCCCTGGTGCACCTGGTGCCGGTGGCGGCGCAGCAACCGGCGCGCCTGGCCCCGGTGTCCGGCGTGGCGGCCTGGCGAATCGTGCACGACAGTGTGTTCAGCGCCCTGCACTACATGCGCCCGCGCCAGTTCAGCGGTGTGGCGCAACTCGCCGACCGGGTGCCGGTGTACCAGTTGGAACTGCCCCACGACCTCGCCCGGCTCGATGAGGTATACGAACTGCTCGGCGGTGTGTGACGCGCGTCAAGTAGTGACTCTTTTCGCCGGCAAGTTTGTTGCATTCGACCTTGATTGCCATAGAATCGTGGCCAAGCAGGGGTCAAATTATAACGACCGGTCGTTTTCCGGAGTCTTTATGTCATTCTTTCCAAGATGGACTTGCGCAGTTGCGCTGGGCGCTGCGTTGTCCGCAACCGGTGCCTGGGGCGCGGCTATCCAGCAGCAGATCCTCGACAACAACGGATCCGGCATCGGTACCGGCGGCGACTCCGTCGCTGTCGCCGGCGAGTGGGCGCTGGTCGGCGATACCGACAATTGCCGGGTGTATGTCTACCGCCTGGACCAGACCACCAAGCTCTGGGGCGATGGCGGCAAAAACACGGGTACCGTGCAGCCGGGTGTGCCGCACAGCCAGTTGAACCCGCGCAACAGCTGTTCCGCGGCGGAGTACGGCGGCTTCGGCAACGCGGTGTCGATTTCGCGAGACCTGCTGGTCGTCGGCGCCCCGCTGGCCAAGACCGGTGGACCGGTGCGCTACGGTATCGTCTACCTGTTCTCCTACGACAGCGGCAGCGACGAGTGGGTGATCGACCCCGGCATCGGTGAGCCGGTCGCTTTCAGCGGGCCGGGCACCATCGTCGATGACCGGCAGGCCGGCGCAGGCTTTGGCACCCAGGTCTCCGTGCGCTACTCGGAACTCGCCGATGAGGCCCTGATCCTGGCCGGCGCGCCCTTCTACGACGGTCCCAATGGCGTCAACGCCGGGCGCGCTTACGCCTACCTCTGGGACGGCGCTACCAGCACCGTCGAACTGATCGGCACCTACGACGGCGACGCCACCGGCGATCGCTTCGGTAGCTCGATTACCTCCAACGGCGTGCGCATTCTCGCCGGTGCGCCGAATGCCGATGTCGTGCTGCCGGACACCACCGTGGCCATCGACAGCGGTAGGGCCTACCTGTTCAGTTTCGACCGTGCCAACTTCCCGGCGCTGGCCCTCGACCAGATCGTGCCGGGCACCGCGGAACCGATGTCCGGGCTGGTCGTGCCGGGCATGAACCTGGCGCGCGAGGCGTCACTGAGCATCGACGGCGTGATGCTGCTCTCCGGCAACACCAATTTCAGTGGCGCGCAGGTGTTGTACCGCGGCGGCGGTACCTGTGGCGCAGACGAATACTGTCACGACGCGACCCTGCCGGGCACCCTCAGCGGCGACGTGACGCAAAGCGGTGTCTCGGCGGCGTTTGGCTATTCCGCCCGCTCCGTGCAGGTGTATACCAACAACCGCACGATCGGTGCCGACCGGATTTCACCCGGACCGGCCTACCAGGTCGCTCCTCCTGGTGGCCTGGAGAGCAGGTTCGGCCAGGACATCAGCCTGTCCGGACAGTGGCTGGAGGTCAACGGCGACGCCACCGACCGCGCCTACATGTTCGGCGCGGTGTGTGCCGGCGATGTCCAGCTCACCGCCATGGAGTGGACGATGATCGGCCTGCCCTGCGATATCGGTTCCGGCTCGGCCACCATCGACGATATTTTCACACCATCGCTGGGCGTCTACGGCACCGACTGGATCATGTACCAGCAGGACGGCGTCGATTTCGGCGGGCAGTCTTCGGTGTACGAGGTGATGAGCGATACCGACACCATGACCCAGGGCGTGGGTTACTGGATCATTTCCGCGGTAGATGCGGTTGTCGATTTCGGCCTGAGTGTCGGCACCAAGGCCGCCACGCCCTCGGTGTCGGATCCGCTGGCGCGCCTGAGCGTCACCGAGGTCTTCAGCCTCGATCTCAAGGGCCTGCTCAGCGGCTGGAGCGCGCCGTCGACGGACTTGCGCGTGATGCTGTCCAACCCCTTCCCGCAGCCGGTGAACTGGGGCGAGACCATCATCAATGACGGCACCGCGCTGAACACCGTCGCCAGCGTGCCGGTGCAGACGCTGTTCTTCGAGGGCGGCGACAACCAGGCGTATGTCTACAACGCCGCCAGCGGTGGCTATACGGCAATCAGCACCGATACCCCGGGAATGCCGCGCCAGATCAACTCCGGCGAAGGCTATTTTGTACGCTTCAGCGGTACTGGCGCCACACTGGTCCAGTCGGCGCCTACCTCGCTGTTGCAGACTTCCGTTTCGAACTGACGCGGCACGACCATGCAAGCATTTAGACACGCAGTTCCAGTCCTCCTTGGTCTCGTCCTCGGCGCCACCAGTGCCGTTGCCGAGGCCGGTTCATCATCCCGGCGTGACGCAGGCGACGAAGCCGCGCAGTGGTACGTCCGCGCCGAGGTCAGTGTTCGCGACCCGCTCGACGGCAGCGTGTCCCGCGCGGACAACGCCGCGGTGTTCGGTGTTCTCGCTGCCAGCAGCGATACTTATGATCGCCACGATATCCCGGCCTACGCCTCGACGGCGGGCGCCCGTATCGCGGGTGTGTTTGTGCACGATGACTGGTCCGAGCACGCCGGTGAGTACCACAGCGACTACCGCAGCGGCCCCACCCGGCGCGCGGCATGGCCGTTTACCGTCAACAGCTCGGTCAACGGCGCCGTGGTCACCGTGAGCTGGGATGGCCTGTATGAAGTGACCACCGCACCGGAGGGCTCGGCGAGCTCCTACGAGGCGCGACTGGATGCCGACAGCCGCACCCTGCGCCGCCTCAAACTGGTCGATCTCACTACCGGCGAGATCATTCCCGCTTATCGCAAGGGCGGGCTGAACACCTACAGTTTCACCCTCGCCGACGGCGAGCGCAGCCGCCAGCTGCTGTGGGTGCTGGGCGCGGTCAAGGGCAGCTACCTCGAGGCCAGCAATCGCGCCGCGGCTTATATGCAGCGTCAGGTGGAGGTCCAGGCCAATAGCAAGGCCGTCGAGCGGCGCTCGTCGAAGGCCCACCCGGTGTTCGGTTACCCGCCGGTCAACTGAGCGCGGTCGCTCTGGATCAACGGCCTGCCGCGACCTAGAATGGGCGGCAGGCAATCGACAACAACGAGGACTCCCCAACCATGCGCGAACATCTCAAGCGCTTGCGGCCCGTCGCAGCGGGGCTGGCCCTGCTTCCCCTGGCTGCCTTCGCCGCGCTGACCCCGGAGCAGGTAGCCGAGGTGGTCGCCGAGGCCCAGGCCGCCGGAAACCCGCCGGAGTCCATTCTGGAGACCCTGCAGCAGCAGGGCATGTCGCTGGAGGAAGCGGTGACCCAGGCGGTCAGCGTCGCGGGTGGGGGTGAACTCAAGGCCCGACTCGCGCGCGCCGGTATCTGCTCCTCGGGCGATATCGCCCAGGCCGAGGCGATCGGCAACGCGCTCTACCAGGGCGCCGACAGCGCGCTCAGCGACAGCGTCAGCCAGGCGGTCGCCGACTACGTATCCACCAGCTGCAACACCGCCCGCGGCATTCCGCGTTCCTCACCCGGTGAGGGCGCCGTAGACCCGATTCCCGGCAGCCCCGCCTGAGGCCGGGTCCGCCGCCCGCCGGTCCGCGCAAGCCGTGACCCGGGGCGCAGCAGACACCCACCACAGCACCGCTTCCGGCGGCGAGCGCCTGGTCTTCGCCGGGTTCCTCGCCGTGTTGTTCTGGGCACCCCTGCCGTTTGCTTCCAACCGGGTGTGGGCCGGCGCGCTGCTGTGCCTGCTGCTGGCCCTGCTGTCCCTGGCCTGGGCGCTGCTGGCCCTGCGCGGCCGGGCGCACATCGCTCCCGCCACCTGGCGCCGGGCGCGCCTGCCGCTGGCAGTGTTGGCCCTGGTGCAGGCCTGGGTGTTGCTGCAGACCTTGCCACTGCCGCCTGCGCTGCTCGCGGCTCTCTCGCCGCAGGCCGCCCGCTGGCAGCCCGGCGATGGCTGGGCGCCGCTGTCCCTGGACCCGACCGCAACCCGCTATTACCTGCTGCGCGGGTGCGCGATCTCGCTGGGGTTTTTCCTCGCCGTGGCGACGCTGGATTCCACGCACCGGGTGCGCCGCCTGTTGCAGGTGCTCGTGGCCAGCGGCACCTGCCAGGCGGTGTTCGGCGTTCTGATGGTGTTGACCGGCCTGGAACTCGGCTTCTTCGTGCACAAGTATGTCGGGCTGGGCGCCGCTACCGGCACCTTCGTTAACAGCAACCACTTCGCCGGCTACCTGGTCATGTGCCTGGCGGCGGGCACCGGCCTGCTGCTGGCGCAATTGCACAGCGGTCCCGCGCGCAGCCTGCGCCAGCACCTGCGCGACGCGCTGGCCCTGCTGCTGAGTTCGCGCATGCGCCTGCGGGTCTATCTCGCGCTGATGGTCATCGCCCTGGTCATGACCCACTCGCGCATGGGCAACCTCGCGTTTTTCCTTTCACTGGCGATTGCCGGCGCCCTCGCGCTGCTCGCCGGCAGGCGTTTTTCCTGGTCCCTGGTGCTGTTCCTGGCCAGCCTGTTCCTGGTGGACATGCTGATCCTGGGTCACTGGTTCGGCGTCGACCGGCTGATTCACCGGCTCGGAGAGGTCGGCAGCCAGCCGGGTGCCGAGCTCACCCGCTACGCCCTGAACCGGGACAGCCTGCCCTATCTCGGCGACTTCCTGCTCACCGGTAGCGGCGGTGGCTCGTTCTACGGGATATTCCCCAATTACCAGGGCGCCGCGGTGGACGGCTACTTCGAGCATGTGCACAACGACTACCTCGAATTCGCCCTGGAACTGGGCCTGCCCGCGGCGGCGCTACTCGCCATCGCTGCCGGCTATTGCCTGTGGCAGGCGCTGGCCACGCAGCGGCTGCGTCGCAACCCGTTATTGCGCGGTGCAGGGTTCAGCGTGGTGATGGCGGGAGCCTGGGCGGGCCTGCACTCGGCGGTCGATTTCAACCTGCAGATACCGGCCAACGGCCTGACTTTAGCCGTATTGCTGGCTCTGGGCTGCGTAATTCGTGAATTGTCCAGCAATAACAAACAATAGGGCCTGTGTAACATTCCCAGAGTACGGGTATGACTATATACTCCCGAAGTGCGCTACCCATGCTATTGCGAGTTTTGTGGCTGCCAAGCCCGCTGTCTCGCCCAACACAACAACTAGAGATGCTCGCACGTTATATTAAAATTTCAGGGGCAGTGGCCTTTTCGGCCGCCGCATTGTGCTCTACGGCGGTAATGGCGGTGGAGCCCGCGGCTATTCGCCTCGGGCCGCTGTATATGGCGCCGACGCTCAGTGTCGAGACCAGCCATACCGACAACCTGTTCCGGTCCGCCAACGATCCGAAATCGACGCTGATCCTGACCACGCTGCCGCGGGTGGAAACCTGGCTGCAGGATGGCAACAACACCTACCTGCTCGGCTACCAGATCGAAGACTTCCGCTACTCCTCCAGCCACGAGGATGACTTCACCGACCAGCAGGTCGACGGCAAGATCCACCACGAGTTCACCGCCCGCCATGCGGTCAATGCCTACGCGCGGTTCTACGATGGTCACGAGGAGCGCGGCACAGGTCTCAGCGAGGGCGATATCGCCGACCTGATCGACGAACCGATCGCCCTGGAGCGGCTCGGTTATGGCGGCGATTACACCTTCGGCGCCAACGCCTCGCGCGGCCGGCTCAACCTCGCCTACGATTTCGAGGACCTCGAGTACACCAACTTCCGCGATATCACCCGCTTCCGCAATCGCGAGCAGGACCGCCTGGGCGGTACCTTCTTCTGGGCGCTCGCCCCGCGCACCGACCTGGTGGCGGAAGTGCGCTACTACGACAACGCCTACGACGAGGTTTCCACCACCGACGCCGCCGGCAGCCGCGACAGCGAAGAGTGGAACTACTACCTGGGCGCCGAGTGGGATGCCACCGCGCGCACCAGCGGCAGTGTGCGCCTGGGCTGGTATGAGCGCGACTACGAGTCGAACGCCCGCGACGCCACCAACGGGTTTTCCTGGGAAGTGAGCGTCGATTACGCCCTGCGCAGCTACTCCATTTTCAACCTGGCGACACGCCGTT
This sequence comes from Mangrovimicrobium sediminis, assembly GCF_004745945.1. Taxonomy (GTDB): domain Bacteria; phylum Pseudomonadota; class Gammaproteobacteria; order Pseudomonadales; family Halieaceae; genus Mangrovimicrobium; species Mangrovimicrobium sediminis. Next base: position 204,464 of record NZ_SRLE01000008.1, read on the forward strand.
TCTCCCAGGAGACCAACGGCCTCGGTGATGCCATCGACGCCGAGGAATACGAGGCCAGCTGGCAGCATGACTGGAGCGGGCTGTCCTCGACCTACCTGCGCGTCCTCTACGGCAACGACGACTACACCGGCATCACCCGCGAGGACGATCGCTGGTCCGCGGAGGCGCGCTACCAGCGCCGGGTGCGGCGCTGGTTCGACCTCGGCTGCGGCTACCGCTACGAGGAGCGTGACTCCGAGGCGGCCTCGCTGGACTACGACCGCAACGTATTCTTCGTGGAGGCCCAGTTCAGCCTCTGACCCGGGCTGGCTCGATGGCCTTCATGCTTCGCCCTGTCTCCCTTGCTGTTTTCGTCGCCGGCCTGGCGGGTCTCATCGCAATGTCGATTTCTACCGCCTCCACCGACCTGCGCCTGGCACCGCTGGCGACTGAAGTGAGTTTCTGGGGTCGCGATGGCTACCAGCCGTCGCCGTCCCGGCGCGAGCAGGTGGCTGCGGGGCTCTCCGCCTTGCGCGAGGAATCACCCGACCACGCCCGCCTGCTGACGGTATCCGCCGCCCGGCTCGACCGCGAGGCGCGCTGGGCGACAGACACAGTGGAGAGCGAGCGCTTGCGCGATGCCGCCGTCACCATGCAGCGCCGCGCGCTCGGTGCGCGGCCCGCCCACGGACAGGGCTGGCGAATGCTGATACAGTATTCCCCCGCAGGTCCGCGCGGCGAGGCCACCCGGCGCGAGGCCTTCGAGCAGCTGCAGACCCTGCGCGCGGGGCGGTGAGATAGATGGCAAACACTCTATGGAAAGCGGCGCTGTGCCTGTTGTGCGCCTGGGCCATGCAGGCCGGCGCCCAGGTCAGCGCCCAGGACGGCGGTTACTCGCTGAATGCCGGCGACACCATCCGCATCTACGTTTACGGCGAGCCCGACCTCACCTTCGACAACCTGCTGATCGGGCACAGCGGCCGCATCTCCTATCCCTTCCTCGGTGAACTCGCGGTGGCCGGCAAGACCGTGGCCCAGCTGCAGGAGCGCCTGGTGGAGGGTTTGCGCCCGGACTACCTGGTGGACCCGCGGGTCTCGGTCAACGTGGTCAAGTACCGGCAGTTCTTCGTCAACGGCGAGGTGAGTCACCCCGGCGGGGTGGACTTCCAGCCCGGCCTCACCCTGCGCAAGGCCATCGCCCTGGCCGGCGGCTACACCGAACGCGCTAATCGCAAGTTCGCCCTGGTCATCGCCGACGACGACCCGCAGCGGCGCGAGCAAAAAGTCGACCTCGATTACCAGGTGCGGCCCGGCGATATCATCACCATCCAGGACACCTTCTTCTGATGATGCAGCCCCTGCAATCACCGCTGCACGTGCACGAGCCGCACGCGCGCTCCGCCGAGGGCGCCGGCGCCATCGACATCCTGCGCCTGCTCGGCGCGGTGCGCCGCTACAAGTGGGGCATTCTCGGTCTGGCCCTGGTCGCCGCGCTCGCCGCAGCGGTGTTCGTCGCCAGCCTCACCCCGAAGTACCGCGCCACGGCGTCCATCGTGCTGGAGTCCGAGGAGGCCAACGTGGTGGCGGTGGAGGACGTGTACAGCCTGGGCCGTACCGGCTACGAGTACTTCCGCACCCAGTTCGAGATCCTGCGCAGCCGCCACCTCGCCGAGCGCGTGGTGCGCCGCCTGGAGCTGGACCGCGACGCCGCCATCGCCAGCGCGGCCGAACCTGCGCAGCGCCCCTGGTACAAGCCCGACCTCACCGCCCTGTGGCCGGACTGGAAAAAAACGCCGCCGATCCAGCTGTCGGAACAGGAACAGAGCGAGGCGACGGTGCGCGCGGTGGCCAATACGCTGTCCCGTTCGCTGGACGTGGAACCGGTGGAATTCAGCCAGCTGGCCTACATCAGCTTCGAATCCGAGAACCCGCGGCGCGCGGCACAGGTCGCCAACGCGGTGGCCGAGGAATTCATCGCCAGTAATCTCGAGGGGCGTCTCGCGGGCACGCTGCAGGCGACCGAGTGGTTGAGTGAACGCCTGGCCACTTTGGAGTCCAACCTGCGCGACTCGGAACAGGCGCTGCAGGATTTTCGCGACAGCCAGGGCCTGGTCAGCGTCGACGGTGTCACCGGCCTCGGCGGCGATGAGTTGCGCTCACTGACCACGCGCCTGGACGACGCGCGCCGCGCGCGCATCGAGGCAGAGAACCTGCTGGAGGAGGTGCGCGGGCTGTCCGGCGCGTCGCCCGAGGAACTGATGACCATCCCCGCCGTGCTGCGCCACGAACTGATCGGCTCGCTCAAGGAGCAGCAGTCCGCGGCGGAGCGCCGGGTGGCGGAACTGGCCAAGCGCTACGGCCCCCGGCACCCGAAGATGATCGCCGCGCAGACCGAGCTGGAATCTGCCAACCGCGAACTGGCGGGCGAGGTGAGCAAGGTGGTCTCCGGCATCGGCCGCGAATACGAGGTGGCACTGCGCAACGAGCACGAATTGCAGGCGTCCTGGAATGCGCGCAAGTCCGAGATCCAGAATTTCAACCGCAAGGAGTTCCGCCTGCAGGAACTGCAGCGCGACGTCGATACCAACCGCCAGCTCTACGATATTTTCCTCACCCGCATGAAGAGCGTCAGCGAGACCGGTGGTTTCGAAAAACCCCACGCACGCATCGTCGACCGCGCCACGGTGCCGGCGCGGCCGGTGTGGCCCAACCAGCAGCGCATCATCATCGGCGTGTTCATCGCCGCGCTGCTGCTCGGTGCCGGTATCGCCGTACTGCTGGATATCCTCGACAACACGGTAAAGAGCCACGAGGACGTGGCGCAGAAACTCGGCGCCGTGCTGCTCGGCTCGGTGCCGCGCATGAAGACCGACAAGCAGGGCCGCTTCGCGCAGTTCTGGGAGGAGACCGCCGGCAACTTCGCCGAGTCCGTGCGCACGGTGCGCACCGGCCTGCTGCTGAGCGACCTGGACAGCCCGCCCAAGGTGATCCTGGTGACCTCCACGGTGCCCGCGGAGGGCAAGTCGGTGCTCTCCCTGAACCTCGCCTCGGCGTTGGGGCAGATGGAAAACACCCTGGTCATCGGCGCCGACCTGCGCCGCCCCAGCCTGGCTCGCGAGTGCGGGCTGTCACCTGACCACAAGGGCCTTTCGCATTTTGTCTCCGGAGTCGCGGAACTCGACGAGTGCATCGAGTACCTGGAGGACCTGCAGGTGCACGTCATGCCCGCCGGCCTGATCCCGCCCAACCCGCTGGAGATGATCAGCTCGCGCAAGTTTGTCGCCGCGCTCAAGGTGTTGCGCGAGCGCTTCGACCGCATCGTCATCGATTCCGCGCCGGTGCGCGCGGTGAGCGACGCGCAGGTGCTGGCCTCCTACGCCGACTACATCGTCTACGTGGTGAAGGCCGATGCCACCTCGGCGACCCAGGCCCGCCGCGGCCTGGCCGACCTCGCCGCCGCCAGCGACGCGCACGCCGCGGTGGTGCTCAACCAGGTGCGCCAGGGCTCCTCGGACAGCTACTACCACTACAGCGGGTACACGCACTACGGTGAATCCCCCACCAGCTGAACCGCGCTGGCTGCAACGCCTGCCGCCCGTCCTGCGCCGGTTGTGGCCCGCTTCCGACACTGAGCGCCGCGCCAGCTGGACGCTCGCCGGCAGCTTCCTGATTCGCGTGTCCAACCTCGGCCTGCGCTTCGGCGTGGCAGTGCTGCTGGCGCGCCTGCTCGGGCCGGAGGAATACGGCGGCTACTCCTTCGCGCTGGCGGTAATCATGGTGCTGGCGATACCGGTGCAGTTGGGCCTGCCGCGGTTGGTGGAGCGCGAGACCGCCCGCGCCCAGGCGCAGGCCAACTGGGGTTTGATCCGGCTGCTTTGGGGCTGGGCGTTTCGCGTCATCCTCGGCTTCTCCGTGCTGCTCAGCCTCGCCTGCCTGCTGCTCCTGTACCTCGCACCGCAACTGCTGCCTCCGGGTGCCGCTGCGCTGGTCGCCCCGGGCCTGTTGCTGGTTCCCCTGTTTGCCCTGGGTGCGGTGCGCGCTGCAGCCCTGCGCGGCCTGCGCCGGGTGATCAGCGGGCAGTTGCCGGACGCCGTCGTGCTGCCGCTGGTATTGCTGGCCGCGCTGCTGGTGCTGACGGCATTTGGCTCGCTCAACGCCCGCGACGCCATGCTCGCCCACGTCGCCGCGGCGGCGGTGGCATTTGTGCTCGGCGCCCTGTTGCTGCACCGCGCCCGTCCCGGAGAACTGCGTCAGGCGACTACCGCGGATACGCGACCCGCGGGGTGGCTGGGCGCAGCCTTTACGCTGGCCCTGGTGGCCGGCCTGCAACTGGTCAACAACCAGGCGGATATCCTCATGCTCGGCTACCTGCGCAGCTCCGCTGAGGTGGGCGTCTATCGCGTTGCGGCGTCCGCCGCGGTGCTCACCCTGCTCGGCCTGCAGGTGGTGAACACAGTCATCAGCCCGTGGATCACGCGTCTCTACACCCAGGACCGCCGGGCGGAACTGTGCAGCCTGGTGACGCGCGCCTCGCGCATTATTTTTGCCATCTCGCTACCGGTGGCGCTGGTGTTCATGGTGTGGGCGGAGCCGTTGCTGGAGTTCTGTTTCGGCGAGCCCTACAGGTCCGGCGCGACGGCCCTGCGCCTGCTGACCCTGGCGCAGGTGGTGAACTTCCTGGCCGGCCCGGTGGGCAACCTGCTGACCATGAGCGGGCATGAGCGGGTGACGCTCTTGGGCGTCATTGTCGCGACCGTCGTGAACGTGTTGCTGAATTTGCTGTTCATTCCCCGGTATGGGGTGGAGGGCGCAGCGCTAGCCTCCGCGCTCTCGATTGTGACCTGGAATACATTGCTGTGGTGGCAAACCCGTAGAGTTCTGGGAATCGATGCGAGTCCCGCAGGTTGGCACACTCGCTAGATTGTCAGTTCGGCGGAACTTGAAGGTCCAATAGCCGGCCTATTCCATTAATCGGATCTGGTGGTCGGGGCGGTCTTCAGCCAATGTCGAAGATCCCTGCCAGTGGCAGCTTGCAGCGCATGAATATCGTCGTGGAAAAATTGGAGCAGGTCGTCCCGAAGTTCGGTGTCGATTTGATTTCGCATCTGCGGCTTTCTGTTTAGTCTGTGCAACCAGCCGGTCAGGCTCAGGTGCCGAAGACCTACAGCGAGCTTAAACTTTATCCACGCCCTTATGAGGGGGCCTTGCTGACGCTTTCTCCATTTGCCAAGCCAGACGATCCTGTTCACCTTGTTTGAATGGATGACATCGAAATTTTCGCGGCCATCGTTCTCCAGGCCGAGAAAATCGAGCACGCGACGATACTCACCCGCGGTATCCGCACTGAAATCCTCGAAGAAAATGAAATGAACACGCTCCCTGTCGACCTGCCCCAGCAGGCGCTGCACCTGCTCGCCGAGGCGGCCCACTGCGGGATAGTCGAGCAGTTTGGGAATGCGGCAGTTTGTGCGCACCTGTTCGGCATCGCGAGTCCCGTCCCGGCTCGCGCGCCAGGCGCTGTCGAAGTCCTCGATCCACTCGTCGGCATTGAGCAGCAACTGGCTGTGGAAGGCGTGCAGGTAGTCGACGGGGTGGCGCAGCATGACGATAAAACGCGCCGCGGGGCAGGCGGCGAGAATGTTGGGGACGGCGTCGTCGGAATACAGGTAGAGCACCGAGGCTTCCATGACCACCTCGTGCTGCGCATCCGCGGCATCGAACAGGGCACCATATGCGCCGGCATCCGCGCAGCAACCGTAGGCACGCATGTCGGTGCCGAAGAAGTGCGGCTCCTTGGGCTGGCACATGAACACCCTGGGGTGGGTGCCGAGGTATTCGCTGAGCGCGGTGGTCCCGCACTTGGGTGCGCCGATGAGAAACGTGTTGGGCGCTTTCATCCTGCCCCCGCTGCTGCGCGCAGCTGGATATGTGCGTAGTTGCCCAGGGTGTAGCCGTGTGTTGCTGCCAGTGCAGGCAGGTTTGCGTTGCGCAGGTAACGCCATTCCGCCTCGCTCACCGCGCCGATACGCGTTGCACCCTGCATTGCCTGCTCCGAGCGCGCGGGATGCACCATGAGTTCCAGGACGCCGTCCGGGCGGTCCGCCAGCAGGCGGGCGTAGTCGGTGTCGGACAATGCCGGCGGCAACTCGCTGAGGTCGAACACGCTGGCCAGCGCGGTATTGCAGCGCAGGCGATCCGCCCAGGGGCGCACCGCGCTATCCAGCAACAGGCGCAGCGCCGTGCGTCGCAGGCGCCGCGCCAGGCTGCGCTCGCCGCTCCTGGCATCCGCCCACGGTACCCGCATCGGCAGGTCCAGCTCCAGGCATAGCTCGGCCATGGCAGCGAAGATCGGCGGCGCGCCGTGTACGTGCTGGTGCGAGTCGATGTGCGTGGGTTCCAGCCCGAGGTCCAGCATGCGCTGGTACTGGGCGCGCAGTTCCTCGCGGATGGCCGCGCGTGCGGCGGGCTTGGCCAGTGCGCCGAGAATCACCCTGCGCCGGTCGTGGCTCCCCCGTCTGGCATCGGCGAGACCGCAGTGCGCCAGGCCAGCGGTGAGCGGCATGCCCTGGGTCAGGTTGAAGTGCAGCCCCACGCCGAGTTCCGGCATCGCCCTGGCCATGTCCACCGCCTCCGCGGTGGCCGGGGCGTTGACCATCAGGGTGGTACTGGTCAGGTTGCCGGCGCGATGGCACTCGGCGATGGCCTCGTTCACGGAAGTATTGAGACCAAAGTCGTCCGCGTTGACGATCAACAGCTTCATCGCAACAGGCGCCCCAGCGCCTTGCGCAGGTAGATGGTCCATTCCAGCAGGGCGGGCGCCGGGTCGTCGCGCTGGTAGACCGCCCAGCAGCGCGCCCAGGGCTGGCGCGCCGCACTCAGGTCCGGGGCGGGGAACACGCCGCGATCGCCGCGCCAGCGGTAATAGCCGGCGGAGAACGTATCCTTCAGCCAGTAACGCCATACGACGTCATCCATTTGCCGGTTGTACGCGGGTTCACCGCCCTGGGTGTCCTGCGCCAAGGCGTGGCTGGCGAGGTACACGCCGGCACTGTTGCTGAGCTGGAACCACAATGTCGGGCGCGGGTTGATCTCGATAAGCTTGTACTGACCGTCGCGCGGGTCGAGTTTGTATTCAGCGCCATACATGCCCCTGTAGCCAGTGGCTTGCACGAACTCGCGCGTGAGCTGTGCCAGCTCCGGCAGCGGTGCGCTGATCGCCGTGGCGGCGGAGCCGAAACCCGGCGGGTACTGGCGCAGTTTGCGGGCGGTGAATTCCAGCGGTTCGTTGCCTGCGTAGCCCGCCACCAGTGCAATTTCAGATTCCGCACCCGGCACGATCTCCTGCAGCAGCCAGCCGCCGCAGTCCTCGGGCAGTTGCCGCGCCAGTGCGGCCAGCGCCTGCGCGCTCTCCAGCACGATCACCTTGCGCCCGCGCATCGCCGATTTCGCGCGGTGAATAAGCGTCGGCTTGAGGATGCAGGGGTAGGTCGGCGTGTTCGCCAGGTCCAGTAAATTGTTGCGATCCGCCGCCGACCAGGTGCCCGGCGTGGGCATGCCGGCGTCGCGGCACAGTGTGCTGAACTGCTGTTTGTCCAGAAAGCGGCGCGCGGCGCCGGCATAGCCGGCCGAGAGGTCGCAGTGCTCGGCGAGTGCCGGGTAGTGGTCGAGCAGGAACTCGATGTAGTGATCGTTGCTGGGCAGCAGGTACGGCCTGGTATCCGACTCCACGGCCAGCGCCTGCAGCCGGCGGGCCAGGTCTGCGTCGCCCGCTGCCCGCCAGACACCGCCGCCCAGGGCGCGGGAGTACTGCCCGCACTGCACTTCGCGATCCACGCCGAGAACCTGCGCGCCCGCCGCCGCCAGCTCCCGCGCCGCGTACAGGCCGGTCGGGGAGAGCCCGAGCACCACCGCCAGCGGCGCGCGCTCAGTGGAAGAGAAAGCTCTGGTAGGGGACATAGCAGCTCTGTGCGTGCCGGGAAAAGCCAAACCATACAAGCATATAGGCGAGGTAAACACCGGTGATGGCAAAAAACAGCAGGCGGCTGTCGCGGCCGTTCAGCGGCCCCGCAAGGCCGGGCAGCGCGGCGAGCACGAACGCCTGTGCCGGAATCAGGTAGTAGGCGAGCCGGTGCGCCATGACCGTGTTGACGAGATACGCCGGTACCAGGAAGAAGGACGCCAGTGAGAACACGTGCAGCAGGGTGAATTGCGCCGGAAACGCCTGCGCGAAACGCCGCCGGTACAACTCGAACACCGCGGCGCTGCCAACGATCAACGCGACCCGGTAGATGGCGCCGCTGGAATACATGTCGTCACCGGCCATGATGTAGCGCTGGTGGTAGATCTGCAGGCGTTCCTGCATCAGGACGTAGGCCACTGGCGTGAGCAGTAGCAACGCACCCAGCACGCGGCCGGTGGAGTAGTCCCGGCCGACCATCAGGGCCAGCGGCAGGAACACCAGTGCCGAGCTGTGAAAGCTGCCGGCGGCGAGTATGCACAGCACTACCACGCTGCGCTGGTTGCGGGTAAACGCCGTGAGCGCCGCGGTGAGAAACGCCACCGCCACGGCCTGGCGTACGCCGGACATGGCCAGCTGGATGACCAGCACCGGGAACATCAGCGCCAGCATCAGCAGGGCGTTGGGGTGGCGGCGGACGAAGTGCCACAGCAGGCCGAAGAACACTGCCGCAGCGGCGACGTTCACCCACAGGTAACTCAGGCCGGCGACCTTGATCAGCCAGGTCAGCAGGTAGTAGCCCGGTTCTGGCCGGTCCAGCAACGACTGGCTGGTGTCCAGGAACATGTAGCGGAAACGGTAGAGGTAGCCGTCGAAGTCGCAGCCGGTGTCGAAGCGTGTGCCGACGAACACGGCGAGGCCGATAACGCAAAGCGCCAGGACCCACTGCTGACCGCGGGCGCTGGTGACGGCGCCGGCGAGAAACACCAGCGCGAGGTAGATGCCCAGGTAGACGATCATCGGGGCGGCTCCGTCCCCAGGAGTTGGTGATAGATACCCGCGTAGCGGGTCGCGCCGTCGGCAAGGGCAAACAGGCCGACCGCTGTCTGCCGGCAATCGCGCCTGGTCTGCTCCGAGCGAACCAGGGTCTCCATCGCGGTGATGGCACGGACCATGGCGCCTTCGGAGAAATCATCCAGCAGGCAGCCGGTGCATCCATCTGCCAGCCAGGTCTCGATGTCGCCTATACCGCGATTGGCCACCACCGGGACGCCGCAGGCGAGATACTCGCCCAGTTTGGTGGGGCAGCTTGCCTTCATCGCCCGCCCGGGTCGGACGAAGGATATTCCCAGGTCGAATCTGCAGACCTCCTTCGCAACCTGTTCGAACGGCAGCGCCTGCAGCGTGTACTGCGAGTCCGGAACATTTTCCGCCTGCGCGATACGGGCGACATCGGCTGGATTGGCCCGGCTCAGGATATGCAGCCGTGCATCGTGAAAGTGGTCTCTGAGAAGAGAGAAAAAGCGAAAAATCTGGTGCGGCAGATAGGTGTCCCCGAACGAACCGAGGTAGCCGACCGTGAGCGGGGCGTGCGAGTCAGGCATGGCGCGCGACGGTGAGAAATGCGCCAGGTCCACGCAGGTCGGGATGGTGGTCATGGGTGGGGGAGCATCGTTGGCAAACATTGGTAGCGCCGTAATTTCGCGGCGCGCGGCTTCACTCAGGCAGACGATATGGTCGCTGCCGCGGTAGGCCCATCCCTCAAGGGCATTGCCCAGCCGATGGGCAGGTCCGTCTTCGCGAAGGGTCCTTTTGTAGGCCTTTTCATCGATCCAGAATCCGCGGATATCGAACAACAGGCGTAGCGGCCGGCGCGCCTTGAGCAGCCTCGCGGCGAGGGCCGGCACGAAACTGCGTGCGTGCACGATCTGTGCACCGTCGTCCAGCGCGCGGCGGATGCCCGTGATGCACTGCACGAACAGCGACAGGTCGCGCAGGGCGCGCGGGCGCAGGCCGCTGGTCAGCGGTGTCCATTCAATGTTCTCGGGCAACTGCGCCCGACGTTCGGCGACCTGCCCCGGCGTCCAGGCGCGGCGCTCGAAGGTGAGCAGCCTGAAGCGGTACCCCTGGTTGCCCAGCTCGCGAAGGTAGGCCAGCACCTGCGAGGCCACCAGCGGCTCGTCGATGCCGTTGTAGCTGACGTAGACGATACACGTGGCGCTCACGAATTAACCCCTGCGCCCGGGTCCGCCGCGGACAACAGCAGGCGGGCGAATGCGGGCCCCTGCTTTTGCAGGTCGAAGCGGGCCTCGACGTCCCTGCGTGCGGCGCCGCCGATACGTTCGCGCAGTGCGCGGTCGCCTATCAGCGCCTCCAGCTTGTTCAGCCAGTCCTGTTCGTCGCGGGCCAGGAAGCCGGTCTGCCCATCCTCGAGCAGTTCCCGGTTGTAACCGATATCGGTACATACGCAGGGCAGGCCCGCCGCCATGTAAGTGCGCGCCTTGCCGCCGGACTTGCCCTGGGACCACTCTTCCATCGGCAGCGGCATCACACCGATGTCGAAGCTGTGCAGTTCGGCCACTTCCGTGTCCAGCGACCAGGCCACGTGCTCCACCTCGATCCGGGGTTCGGTGAAGCGGCCGCCGCCGACAATTTTCAGGCGCAGGCCGGGGTGGCGTTCGGCCAGCGCCACCAGCACCGGGCGCAGAAGTTCGAGGTATTTTTCCGTGGAGGGCGAGCCCAGCCAGCCGATGGTCACGTCTTCCCCAGGCTGGTCGGGAGGCTTTGGCGTATAGCGCTGCAGGTCCTCGGCCACATGGAAGGTCACCGCCCGCGGGCAGTACTGCGCCGCGCGTTCGCGCAGCCAGTCGTTGCCGGCGACGACGAGGTCGCACAGGGCCATGATGCGCGGGATGCGCGCCGGGTTTTTCAGGCGCGAGAACAGCCGGCTGTGGCTGTTCGCCTTGTGGATGAACAGCGCGTCGTCGTAGTCGAACACCAGCCGCCGGCCGCGCAGGCGGAACCAGCGCTCGAGCAGCAGCGGCCCCAGCGGCAGGCACTCGCGCTGCATATAGACGAGGTCGACATGGCGCCAGTCGAACAACAGCGCCAGCCGGCGCAGGCTGGCCAGCAGGTACAGAGCGCTCTTGCGCAGGGTGTGGCCAGGCTGCTGCGACAGGCGGTACAGGGCCGGCGACATGAACGGCACCACGCGGTAGTCGATGCCGGCTGCGGCGAGGTAGGGCAGGTACTGGTATACGCGGTAGCGGCTGCTGGCGCCCTCCTCGGGATACTTGGGCAGGAACAGGACCTTCACTGAGCCGCACCGTGGGCGAGCCGGGTGCGCTCGAGAAACGCCTCCAGCCGCCGCGTGTTGGTCACCGGGTCGAAGTGTTCACGCGCGTAGGCCAGTGCGCGCTCCCCCATCGCCGCGCGGTCCTCGGGTTGTGCCAGGAGCTCGCGCAGTGCGCGCTCCAGGCCGTCGAGATCGCCGGGCACACGGCCCAGGCCCTCGCCTTCGATAATGCCCGCGGGATCAAACTGCAGCGACAGGGTGGGGCGGCCCTGCAGCCAGGCCTGGATAAAGTTGTTGCCGAAGCCCTCGGGCAGGCAGGTGTGCACCAGCGCCAGGCTCGCGCGCAGCGCGCCGTTGACGAGCGCGGGGCTGCGCTCGCCCAGGTAGTGCAGGTTGGGCGGCGTGCCCTCACCCCGCGCGATCCAGCGATAGCGCTCGCGGGCGATGCCGCCGATCATCAGGAAATCCAGGTCCAGGTCGGTGCAGCGCCGGGCCAGTTCCACATAGGCCTCGGGCTGCTTGTAGTCCTTTAATTGCGCCACCCACAGCACGCAGGGGCGGGGCCAGTCGAAGGGTTCACAGTCGCTGGCCATGGCATCGCGGATGGTGACGCGGTTGGCCACCGGCAGGCGCTGCGTGTAATCGGGGTTGAGCGACACGGCGCCGCTGACCAGGCGCAGGCCGCGCCAGTTCCAGCGGCTTTTCACGCGCTGCCAGGCGATGGAGGCGATGCGGCGCGGCGTGAGTGCGGCATCGCTGTGGTGGTAGGCCCAGGGCGTGACATCCTGCAGGCTGGAGACCGCGTAGACCAGTGGAATTCCCGCGTCGTGCGCAATCCGGGCGACCCGGTGCAACTTGTTTTTGTTGTGGCGGAAATAGATGATATCCGGCTGTTGCTCGCGCAGGCAGTCACGCAGTGCCGTCGCATCGCGCAGGTCGCAGTACTGCAACTGGTACTCGGTTGTCTGTGCCTGGTCGATCGCGGCGGTGGCGAGATAGGTGACGCTGTGGCCGAAGCGGGCGAAGTGGCGGGCGATCAGGTCGCACTGGATTTCGATGCCCCCGATCCCCTGCTGGAGATGATTGGCAATGATCATGATGTTCATGCGTGATGCTGGCGGCCACTGCTGGTTGTGCGCCGGTGCGCGAGCTGCGCCAGGCCCGGGGCATCCCGGACAGGCACCGCGTTGCCTGTCCCACGGCCCCCGGTCTTATGCCGTCAACGATAGCAGATTCGGGCCTGCAGACACAGTTTCAGCGGGCGCGGCATGGGGCTGACGGTCTCCCTGTCCGCGAATACCTCGTGGTATTTGCTCAACTTTCGCGCCTCGACCATCCGCGCCCTGCGCGAGCGCGGTGACCGGGTGGTCTGCCTGTCGCCGCGGGATGATTACTCGCAGCGCCTGGTCGACGATCTCGGCTGCGAATGGCGCGAGTTGCGTATGGACAACCAGGGCAGCAACCCGCTGCGCGACCTCGGCCTGGTGGCGCAATTCCTGGGCGCCTACTGCGAGCTGCGTCCCGACGCCGCGCTGCATTTCACCATCAAGAACAACGTCTACGGCACCTGGGCCGCGCGCGCCACCGGGGTTCCCGCCATCAACAACGTCTCCGGGCTGGGCACGGCGTTCATCCGCCGCGGCGTGCTCGGCGCTGTGGTGCGCCTCCTGTATCGCAGCAGCCAGCCCTTCGCCTTGCGCGTGTTCTGCCAGAACGAGGAGGACGCAGCGCAGTTGCGCGAGGCGCGACTGGTGGCGCCGGAGAAACTGGAACTGCTGCCCGGTTCCGGGGTGGACCTGCAGCGTTTTAGCCCCGTGCCATCGGCGCGGCCCGCGGAAGCGCCGTTCGTGTTTCTCTACGCCGGTCGCATGCTGGCGGACAAGGGCCTGCACGAACTGGTCGCAGCGGTCCACACCCTGCACGATGAGGGCCTGGCCCTGCGCCTGCAGTTGTGCGGCTTTGCCGGTGTCGAGAATGTCTCGGCGATCGGGGAGGCGCAGCTGCAGGCGTGGTCGCAACACCCGGCCATCGAGTGGCTGGGCCCCTCTGACGATATGCCCGCCGTGTATGCCAAGGCGGATTGCGTGGTGTTGCCCTCCTACCGCGAAGGCATGCCGCGCAGCCTGCTGGAGGCCGGTGCCATGGCCCTGCCGGTGATCGCCACCGACGTGCCCGGCTGTCGCAATATCGTCACCCACGACTTCAATGGCCTGCTTTGCGAAGTGCGCAGCGCGGCATCGCTCGCCGACGCCATGCGCCGCATGCTGGCGATGGACGCCAGCGAACGCCGGGCGCTGGGGGAGCGCGGTCGCGAGCGGGTCAGTTCGCAGTACGACGAGCGCCTGGTGGTGGAGGCGGCGCTGCGCGCCATCGACACCGCCTGCGCGTGCGGTTGACCGGCGTCGCGCTCAGCGCAGCTGCCCGCGCAGGTAGCGCGGCAGCTTGCCGGCGTTGAACAGCAGGGCCGCGCCGAGGTGCCGCCAGCGTGCCTGCATATCCAGTGCCCGCGCCAGGGATGGTGATGCCAGGCGCCGGCGCAGCGCGGCGAGGTCCGGGCCGGCATCGCTGCTGGGACAACTGCGCAACGCAGGTCCCAGCCCCAGCAGTTCATCCACCAGTTGTTCGAACTGGCACAGCGTTTTATCCACGCTGAAGTTGGTGATGCCGCCCCCGGCCTGTTCCGCTTCCAGTAGCGCCTTGTAGTCCATGCCTGCCCGGATCGGGAAGTCCCGGCGCGCCGCATAGCCATCGTGCAGGTAGGCGGCGTAGACCAGGGCCTGGCGTTGGCGCGCTGCGGCTGGCAGATGGAAGGCCGCACCGTGCTGTTCCAGCCGTTGTGTATTTTCCAGGAAGGCAGCCAGCGGCAGCTGTCGCTGGTAGCGGCGCGGCAGCGGATGGCTGTGCAGTTCCAGTGTGGCGTGCTGCCCCGCGCGCAGCATGGGCGGCAGGTGATGGTGATGGGCGGAAAGTTGCCGCGCCCGATCCAGGTCGGTGAACAGTTCCGGGGTTTTGCGGTGGTAGTCGCAAAACTGGTAGCCCTGCGCCAGCAGTGCCTGCGCCGAGGGCCACAGCGCAGCCGGCTCCAGCAGCAGGTCGATGTCCACCTGCTTGCGCAGGCCCGGGGGCGGCGCGGGCTGCACGAACATCAGCGCGGTGCCCTTGAGCAGGACCGGTTCGACGCCTGCGGCGTTCATCGCCCGTGCGGCCTTGAGCGCCTGGGCCTGCAGGTGGAGCTGGCGGCGGGTGTTGTCCTGCAGCGCGCTTTGCAGTGCGGTCACACTGGCCGGGTCGCCGCTGGAAAGCCTTGAGCCGAGGCGGACGGCGAGGGCGGGGAGCAGGTCGCGCGAGCCGGCCAGCTCGGTCAGTTGCGGCAACGCGTCAACGCTGCAGGCGGCCTCCAGCGCGGCGTCGTCCCCGCCGCCGAGACAGCGGCAGAGCAGGCGAAAAGTCTCCCAGGTAGTCATCGGCGGCAATATAGCACGCTGTCTCGCGCCGGCACCCGCGGGTATAGTGGGGGCGTCCGGGCCTGCAGTTCCAACGTACGCGGCGAACTTGAAAGACGAATTTGAACCACTAGCGTGATCGACCTCCACTGCCACATCCTGCCGGGTATCGACGACGGCGCCCCCGATACCGAGACCGCGCTTTCCATGGCACGCCTCGCGGCGGCCGACGGCATCCGCCTGCTCGCCTGTACCCCGCACATCCACCCGGGCCGTTTCGACAACGACGCCGCGGGTATCGCCAGTGCCTGCGCGGACTTTCGCGAGCGCCTGCGCGAAGCGGATATCGCGCTGGAGCTGACCACCGGCGCAGATGCCCACATCACCCCGGAGCTGCTGCCCGGCCTGCGCGCCGGGCGCATCCCCACCCTGCACGGCAGCCGCTATTTCCTCTGTGAGCCCTCGCACCAGGTGCCATTGCCCGGCCTGCCGGCGCTGGTGCGGCACCTGCTGGGCGCCGGCTACGTGCCGGTGATTACCCACCCGGAGCGGCTGCGCTACATCGACAGCCACTACGAACTGATCCTGGAGTCGGCGCGGCTCGGCGCCTGGGTGCAACTCACCGCCGGCTCGCTCACCGGCCGTTTCGGCGAGGGTCCGCAGGCGGCGGCTCGGCGCCTGCTGGAAGACGGAGTAGTGCACCTGCTGGCCACTGACGCCCACAACACCGGGCGGCGCGCACCGCTGCTGACGGAAGGGCGCGAGGCAGCCGCGCAGTTGGTCGGGGAGGAGGAGGCATCGCGCCTGGTGCTGGAGCGCCCGCAGGCGGTGATCGACGACCTGCCGCCTGAGCAGGTGGCGGCGGCGCCGGCTTTCGCGCGCTAGCCGCCGGTCGGCTGATCACCTCTGTTCAGCGGTATCGCGGGCTGATGTGGCCCGCCCTGCACCGCCGGGTCACACCTGGTAGTAATCGCGATACCAGTCGATGAATTTCGCCACGCCGACATCCACCGGGGTAGCCGGGCGGTAACCCACCGCCGCCTCCAGCGCGTCGATGTCCGCGTAGGTGGCGGGGACGTCGCCGGGCTGCATCGGCAGCAGTTGCTTCTCCGCCTGCATGCCCAGCGCCTGTTCGATTGCGGCGATGTAGTCCAGCAGCAGCACCGGCTGGTTGTTGCCGATGTTGTAGATGCGGTAGGGCGCGCTGCTGCTGCCCGGGTCGGGCACGGCGCTGTCGAAGTCCGGGTTGGGCGCCGCGGGCTGGTCGAGCACGCGCACCACGCCTTCGGCGATATCGTCGATGTAGGTGAAATCGCGCTGCATGCGGCCCTCGTTGAACACCTTGATCGGCTCGTCGGCGAGGATCGCCCGGGTGAACAGGAACAGGGCCATGTCCGGTCGGCCCCAGGGCCCGTACACGGTGAAAAAGCGCAGGCCGGTGGTGGGCAGCCCGTACAGGTGCGAATAGGTGTGGGCCATCAACTCGTTGGCTTTCTTGCTCGCCGCGTACAGGGACACCGGGTGGTCCACGTCGTCGTGCACCGAGAACGGCATTTTCGTGTTCATGCCGTACACCGAACTGCTGCTGGCGTAGACCAGGTGGCCGGTGTCGTGGTGGCGGCAGCACTCGAGGATGTTCATGAAGCCGACGATATTGCTGTCGATGTAGGCGTGCGGGTTCTCCAGCGAGTAGCGCACGCCGGCCTGGGCGGCGAGGTTGATGACGCCGTCGAAGCGCTGCTCGGCAAACAGCGCCTCAAGTGCCGGGCGGTCCTCGAGGTTCGCGCGCAGGAAGCGAAAGCCGGGGATGGCCTGCAGCGTCGCCAGGCGCGCTTCCTTCAGGCTCACCTCGTAGTAGTCGTTGAGGTTGTCCAGGCCGACTACCGTGTCGCCGCGCGCAAGCAACAGCTGGCTGACGTGGAATCCGATAAAACCGGCGGCGCCGGTGACCAGTATGTGCATGTTTGTCGCTCGCGGGTCGGGGTTACAGCCGCAGGTCGCTGGCGTCTACCGGCAGTACCTGCTTCAGGTCGTACAGAACATGTTCCGGCTTGCCCAGGCGATGGATGCCCCCGGGGCCCATGGCGGCGAACTCGCGGTGCGCCACGGCCAGGATAATGCCGTCGTAGGCGCCCTCCGCGGGGGTTGCCAGCAGGTCGATGCCGTACAGCTCGCGCGCCTGTTGTGCATCCACCCAGGGGTCGACCACATCCAGTTGCACGCCGTACTCGCCGAGTTCGCGCAGGATGTCGGTGACCCGGGTATTGCGCAGGTCCGGGCAGTTCTCCTTGAAGGATAGACCCATCACCAGTACCCGCGCACCCTTGACCTGGATCTGCCGCTTGAGCAGCGCCTTGATGAACTGCGCGGCGACGTATTCGCCCATCTGGTCGTTGATGCGCCGCCCGGCGAGCACCATCTCCGGGTGGTAACCGGCGGCCTGGGCGCGGTGGGTCAGGTAGTACGGGTCCACGCCGATGCAGTGACCGCCCACCAGGCCGGGCCGGAAGGGAAGGAAATTCCACTTGGTGCCGGCGGCTTCCAGCACGTGGGAGGTCTCGATGCCCAGCCGATTGAAGATCATCGCCAGCTCGTTCATCAGCGCGATGTTGACGTCGCGCTGGGTGTTCTCGATCACCTTGGCCGCCTCGGCCACGCGGATGCTCTGCGCGCGGTGGGTACCGGCCTCGACAATCGACGCGTACAGGCCGTCGACGAAATCCGCGGTGGCGGGATCGGAGCCGGCGGTGACCTTGGTGATGGTATTCAGGCGGTGGGTCTTGTCACCGGGATTGATGCGCTCCGGACTGTAGCCGACGAAAAAACCCTGGTTGTAGACCAGCCCCGACTCGCGCTCGAGGATGGGTACGCAGAACTCCTCGGTGGCGCCGGGGTAGACAGTGGATTCGAAAATGACCACATCGCCCTCGGCCAGCAGTTTGCCCACCGCGGTGCTGGCGGCGGCCAGCGGGCGCAGGTCCGGCTGGTTGTGGGCGTCGATGGGGGTGGGCACGGTGACCACGTAGACGTTGGCGGCCGTGATCTCGGTGATGTCCGCGGTGAACGCCAGTTGCGTGGCCGCGGCCAGCGCCGGCGCCTCGACCTCGCGGGTGCGGTCGTTGCCGGCGCGCAGTTCCTCGATGCGCGCGGCGTCCACGTCAAACCCCAGCGTGCGGTAGCGCTGGCCGAAGGCCACCGCCAGGGGCAGGCCGACATAACCCAGGCCGACGACGGCGATCACGGGGTCTTGCGTCACGGTAAGCGTTCCTTCAGGTCGTGAGATGCGCTTCGGGGGCGCGGTTGTCGGCCCTCAATACAAACCCACAGTGCCCGAAAAACAGCAGGAAATACAAGGCCATACTGAAGTATTCGGGAATTTGCTCGAGTGCCAGCCCGAGGCCGGCGGCGAGGGCGGCGTACAGCGCCATGCACAGCAGCGCCTGGCGCGCGGACAGCCCGCGGTCCATCAGGGCGTGGTGCAGGTGGCTGCGGTCGGCCTCCATCAGCGGCCGGCGCAGGCGCAGCCGGCGGCCCATGGTGGCGAGCATGTCCATCAGCGGCACGCTGACCAGCCACAGGGCGGTGACCGGTCGGATCAGCGCGTTGCCGCCCTGGGAGAAATACACCAGCGCGGCAGTGACCAGGAAGCCGAGGGTGATGCTGCCGGCATCGCCGAGGAACATCTTCGGCCACCAGCGGGTGTTGGGACCGAGGTTGAAGAGCAGGAAGACGCCGATCGGCAGCAGCATCAGGGCCACGGCCGGCGCCATCGGGTGGCCGGCCTTCAGCGCAAGGGCCAGCAGCACCAGCAGGGGCAGGGCGAGCAGGGAGGCCGCCAGTCCGTCGATGCCGTCGATCATGTTGTAGGCGTTGGACAGCCCGGCCACGGCCAGCGCGGTGAGCGGCACGGTGAGCAGGGCCAGCGGGATCGCCCCCACTGCCAGCAGGTCGCCCACGTTGTGGATGGCGATGCCGCCATAAGTGGCCAGGGCGATGCCCGCCGCGTACTGGATGCCCAGGCGCAGCCAGGGGTCGATGTGGCGCAGGTCGTCGAACAGGCCGACCAGGAACACGGCGCCAGCGATGACCAGCATCTGCGCGGTGAACGGCTCGATGCCGAGCACTGCGGTGCCGGTGAGCAGGGTGAGGAAGATCGCCGCGCCGCCGGTCAGCGGTACGCTGCCCTGGTGCTGTTTGCGCGCATCGGGGTGGTCGACCAGGCCGACCCGCGCGCCGCCGTGGACACAGACCAGGGCGAACAGCAGCGACAGTGCTGTGATGGCGAACAGGTGCATGAGCAGTATTAGTCCCGCAGTATCAGTCTCGCAGTCAAACTTCCCCCGGGGGGGTTATTGTTAGAGTCGCGTTTCCCGGCTGTTGAGCTTCCCTGCGAACCGTGCCGGCGAGGTTTGCCGCCAGCGATGCACAGTTTACCCGCTTCTCCGGTGCTGCGGGAGGGCCTGCCGGCCGCCGCTTGGGCGGGTCGCCGGGGGCGGGTTACAATCCGCTGCCCACCCCTGATGGATCATCGCATGGAGTCGTACATCCTGGTCACCGGCGGCGCCGGTTATATCGGCAGTCACGCCTGTGTCGCCCTGCTCGAGGCGGGTTACCGCGTGGTCGTGCTGGACAGTCTCCGCAACAGCAGCGCACAGGCGCTCGACCGGGTCGGGGAGATCACCGGCCAGAGCGTGGAAAGGCTGGCTGGCGACATCCGCGACGCGGCCTGCCTGGACGGGCTGTTCGCCCGCTACCCGGTGAGTGCCGTCATGCATTTCGCCGGGCTCAAGGCGGTCGGCGAATCGGTGGAGCAGCCGCTGGCCTACTACCAGGTCAACGTACACGGTACGCTGACCTTGCTCGAGGCCATGCAGCGCGCCGCCGTGACCCGCTTTATTTTCTCGTCCTCGGCCACCGTCTACGGCGATCCGCCCAGCGTGCCAATCCGCGAGGACTTCCCCACCGGTGCCACCAATCCCTACGGCCGCTCCAAGCTGATGGTGGAGCAGATCCTGGCCGACTGGCAGGTCGCCCAGCCCGATTGGAGCATTGCCCGCCTGCGCTACTTCAACCCGGTCGGCGCGCACCCCAGCGGGCGCATCGGCGAGGACCCGCGGGGGATGCCCAACAACCTGATGCCCTTCATCGCCCAGGTGGCGGTGGGGCGCCGTGAGAAACTCGCCGTGTTCGGCGGCGACTATCCCACCGTCGATGGCACCGGGGTGCGCGACTACATCCATGTGATGGACCTCGCCGAGGGGCATGTCGCCGCCCTGCGCTACCTGGAGCGGGAAAGCGGCCTGCTCACCGTCAACCTGGGCACCGGCAGGGGTGCCTCGGTGCTGCAACTGCTGAGCGCCTTCGAGGCCGCCAGCGGTCGCCCGGTGCCCTACGACATCGTGGACCGGCGCGCCGGGGACATCGCCGAGTGCTGGGCCGACCCCGCGCTGGCACAGGAACTGCTCGGCTGGCAGGCCGCGCGCAGCCTCGAGGACATGTGCGCCGACAGCTGGCGCTGGCAGCAGGCCAACCCCCAGGGCTACGCCTGAGCAGGCCGCGCAGTGTCCGACCTGAGCTACGCCACCACCAAGCTGCTCTCGCTGCTCGCCTACCCCCTCAACCAGGCGTTGTTGCTGCTGCTGGTCGCGCTGCTGGCCTGGCGCTGGCGGCGGCTGGCCTTTACCTGCTGTGCGCTGGGCGTCGCCTGGCTGTACCTGTGCTCGACGGCCTGGTTTGCCGACCTGGTGATGGGTTCGCTCGAAGACAGGTACCCACCGCGTGCCCTCAGCGCGCTGCCGGAGGCGGACGCGATCGTGGTGCTTGGCGGCGCCACCCGCGGCGACGGTCACCTCGGCAGCATGGCCGACCTCAACCAGCAGGCCGACCGGCTGACCCATGCCGCCGCCCTGTACCAGGCGGGCAAGGCACCGCTGGTGCTGCTCTCCGGCGGTTCCGGTACCGGCGGGCGGCCGGAGGCGGAACAGATGGCGGAGTTCATGACCCTGATGGGGGTGCCCGCGGACGCCCTGCTGCTGGAGCGTGCCAGTCGCGATACCCACGAGAATGCGGTGTACTCCGCCATCCTGCTCCAGAGCCGCCAGGTGCGCACCGTGCTGCTGGTGACCTCCGCCTTTCACATGCCGCGCGCGGTGCCCCTGTTCCGCCGCGAGGGCTTCGAGGTGATCCCCGCGCCCACCGATTTCCAGCGCCTCGCCGACCCGCCGGTAGTGCCGCGCCTGCTGCCCACCGTGGACGACCTGCAACGCACTACCCAGGGTTTGCGCGAGTACGTGGGGACGACGTACTACAGCCTGCGTTCATGGTTCTGATTTTTGAAAAGTAATCTGTGACTTGATTCAATTTTCTGACTGAAGCGCCCGGCCGGGTGCTTGCCTCCCCAATATAATGGCCGCTGGAAAAAGGGAGGCGTGAATGCCGCGATGACGGTGCTCTCAGTGACAAGACAACTGGCGTGGGTCGGGCTGCTGCTCGTCCTGCTCGCCGGTCTTTCGCTGTTGCTGGCCGCGCGCAGCGACGCCGATACAGCGAGCCCGGAGGTCGCCGTCAGTGCCGGTGCCAGCGGCATACCCACCGCCGGCGCCCTGACCCTGCAGGAGGGGCTGGACCTGCGCGGGCAGTGGCGCTTTCGCGCCGGCGACGAACCCGCCTGGGCGACCCCGGGATTTGACGACAGCGACTGGTCGACCCGCGCGGTGCCCGGCCGCTGGCCGCGCGGCGGTTTCCCGGAGAGCGGGCAGATCGGCTGGTACCGGCTGACGGTCAATGTACCCGTCGAACTGGTCGCGGCCTCGGACTTCCAGCTCGCGGTGAGAATCGGCAAGGTGATCAGCGCCTACGAGTTCTACGCGGGCGGCCAGCTGTTGGGCGGTGTCGGCGGCATGCCGCCGCTGGGCCAGACGGTCATTGACCAGGAGCGCCAGTACTTCGTGCCGCCCACCGCAGTGGACGCCCAGGGCAACCTGGTGCTCGCCCTGCGTGTGTGGGGCGGCGAGCCGACGGCAGTCAACGCCTGGGGCGGTGGCCCCCACGCCGGCGATTTCCTGCTCGGCGAGTACCGCAGCCTGCTTTACCAGGGGCTGTTGAAGGAACTGCCAGGGATGATGTTTTTCATCGTCACCCTTACCTTCGGCATCCACCACATGGTGATCTACTGGCGCAACCGCAGCCTGCGCGTGTACCTGTGGTTCGGCCTGCTGGCACTGGATATCGCGCTCTACGGCCTGATGCTCACCCAGTGGAAGTTCCTGCTCGGCTGGCCCTACCTGGTGCTGAAAAAAATCGAGTTCACGTCCATCTACGTGTTCCCCGCACTGGCCCTGCAGATGGTCTGGTCGCTGGTGGACAGGAAGTTTCCCCCTGCGCTGCGCGTCTACCAGCTCAGCTTCGTAGTCTTTGCGCTGTCGATCCTGCCGGTGCCCGGTCTCACCGTGCATTTTGCGACCCTGCTGTCCTGGCAACTGGCGACACTGCCCATGTTCGGTTTCGTACCATGGATGCTGTGGCGTGAGGTGCGCGCCGGCAACCGCGAGGCGCGCACCCTGTTGCCGGCGCTGGCATTGTTCCTGGCCACCTGCGTCAACGACATACTCATCGACCTCGCCAACCTGGAGACCATCCGCCTGATGCCCTTCGGCTTCATCGCCATTCTCGCCAGCATGTCGATGTCCATGATCACCCGCTTCACGCGCATGTTCGGCGCGCTGGAATCGGAGGTCGAACAGCGCACCTCCGAGTTGCGCGAGGTCAACCTGCAACTGGTGCAGATGGCGCGAGTCGACCACCTCACCGGCGTGCTCAACCGCCGCGGCTTTACCGAGGAGGCAGAGGAAGAGGTGGCGCGCATGCAGCGTACCGGTACCGGCTTTTCCATCGTGCTGACGGATGTCGACTTCTTCAAGCGCTTCAACGACCGCCACGGCCACGAGTGCGGTGACCACGTGCTGCGGCGCGTCGCCGATATCCTCAAGCTGCGCACCCGCGACATCGACCAGATCGGCCGCTGGGGCGGTGAGGAGTTCATCCTCCTGCTGCCGGAGACCGACGCCGAGGGCGCCGCCGTGCTGGCGGAGAAGCTGCGCATCGCGGTCGAGGAGAACGTATTCGAGTTCCGCGGCGAGCAGTTATCGCTCACCATGACCTTCGGCGTCGCCGCATTCCGCCTCGGTGACAACCTCGATACCTGTATCGCGCGCGCCGACACCGCCCTGTATCACGGCAAGAAGGACGGCCGTAACAAGGTGATGATCGGCAAGTACAAGGGCCTGAGCCTGGTCAACTGACCTCCCGGCACAGGCGCTTCTCAGCTGTTCAGCGGCTGGTGCAGGTAGCGCTCCTTGTACTGGGTGTAACTGACCCCGGTCCAGCGGCGAAACGCGCGATAGAAACTGTTCACTTCCAGGTAACCCAGTTGGTCCGCCAGGCATTTGCCCGGCAGCCAGCTCTCGCGCAACTGTTGCTCGCAGCGGTACTGGCGGGCGCGGTCGAGCAGGAACTGGTAGCTGGTGTGGTCAGCGCGCAGGCGCCGCCGCAGGGTGGTCGCGCTGATGCCCAGGGATTCGGCGACGCTGTCCGCGCGCAGGCGCGACAGGTCACCGCGCAGCAGTATGTTGAGGACCTGGTCGGTAGTGCGGAACTTGCCGTGCTGTGGTGGTCGGGGTGCGGGGGAGTGCGTGTACACACTCCCGCCGACGAGCGGTGCGATGTTTTCCATGGCCATAACATCCTTGTCGTGGTTTAGGAACGTTGTTTTGTATGCCGCCTGTACCACCGCGGCAGGGCTAATCTTAGCAGAGCGTACCGCCCAGACCAGCCCCGGCGGGCGCCTGGCTGCTTTTGGCCGACCGGGTATCGCGTGTCGATACGCCCTCGCCGCCGCGCTTCGTCGGATGACCGACTGGCCGGTGCAGACGCCAAACCAGGCCGACCCCGGCTACTGCCGCTACAGCAAATACCGCAGCTGCAGTAATGACAGCAAATCCAGCAGCTACAGCAACTCCGGCGCCGGGCAGTCCATCACCGCCGCCATCGCCGCGATAATCTCGCGCTCCTCCGGCGTCAACTGGCCGTCTTCGCCGGCGGCCAGCGCCATCGCCTTGAGCAACCGCGGTTTCAGCAGCGGGTAGAGGTCGGCCAGCTGCAACACCGCCTTGCTGAATGCGGCGACACTGCCCTGGGCCGCGGGCAGCGGCGACAAATCCGGTATCTCGAGTTCGCGTGCCCCGGCGGCGAAGGCGGCGGCGGTGTCCGCGCTGCCGGCCTCGGCGAGTACCGATAGCACGACCTGCAGCGACTCGCGCACCTGGGTAAGGCGGCGGTAGCGCGGCTTGCTGTGCTGCACCTGGATGAACTCCGGGTCGAGGTAGTGGCGCACCAACTGGTACAGGCACCACTCGTGCAGCTCGGTGCGCGCATCGGCCTGGATCAGTTGCAGCAAGGTGCGCTTGAACTTGCGGTACTGCGGCTCGGAGATCGCCTTCAGCGCCGGCAGGCACAGTTCGATCAGCGGCAGCCGGCGCGGCGCCCCGAGTTCGGCAACCGCCGGGTACAGCGTGTGGGTCAGTTCCGTGAGGCCGCGAATCCCGCTGTCCTGCAACACCTGCATCTGCCGCTGGTAGATCTCCGTATCCGGCTGTACCAGCAGTGCGCTGACGATGGCATGCGCGCCCAGCGGTTCATGGGAGTGGCGTACCAGGGCCACAGGGATGGACTCGCGCTGTGCGGTGTCCGCCTCGTAGTCGGTCGCGTTGGCGCTGAAGTCCGCATCCGCGGCAGCGTCTTCCTGTTCGGATTCCTCATCTGCCTCTGCCGCGGCGGCCATGGCGGCGGCCACCACCGCTGCGCGGTCCAGGCCGGCGGCCGCGGCACTGTTGCGCGACGCGGGGTTGGGATAGTGGCGCGGCGTGCGCTTGATGAACTGGCCGTCCCAGTCCGGGTCCAGGCGGCGGATGCGCTGGTCCAGCGGCGGGTGCGTGGCGAAGGGCAGCCACAGGGAGTGCAGTACCTCGCCGAAAAAAATGTGCGCCATCTCGGCCGCGCGGGCGCTGTGCACCAAAGTCCCGGGCACATAGCCGCCGATCACCTTGAGGGCGTCGCCGATGCCGTCCGGGTCGCGGCTGAACTGCACCGCGCTGGCATCGGCGAGAAATTCGCGCTGGCGGCTGATGGCGGCGCGGATGTAGTCCGCGACCAGGCCGCCGAGCCAGCCCACCGCGCACAGGCCCAGGCCCAGTACCGGCAGTGCGGGCACCCCGCCGCGGCGGTTGTCGTTGGCGCTGGGGTGGCCCCTGCTGCGCAGCATCAGGTAGCCGACATCGCCGATAAAGGTAATGCCCTTGAGCAGCGCCGCGAGGCGGATGTTGAGGCGCATGTCGCCATTGAGGATGTGGCTGAACTCGTGGCCGATCACGCCCTGCAGTTCGTTGCGCTTGAGGTGGTCTATGGCGCCGCGGGTCACCGCGACCACCGCGTCGGCGGGCAGGATGCCGGCGGCGAAGGCGTTGATGCCGCGCTCGTCAGGCAGCACGTACACCGCGGGCACCGGCATGTTGGCCGCCAGCGCCATCTCGTCCACCACGTTGAGGCAGCGGCGCTCCGCCGGGTCGGTGGTCTGCGGCAGCAGGCGCTGCCCGCCCATGCTCTCGGCGACTACCCGGCCCCCGGTGGACAGCTGGATCCAGCGGAACAGCACCACCAGCGCCACCGTCGCGCTGATGCCCAGGCCGATCATGCCGAAGCGCTGCCAGCTGAAGTAGGTGAGGAAACCGCGCCAGCCGTAGACCGCGGCGCCATACAGGTCGGTCTCGCTGCCGAAGAACAAGAAGGCGGCGACCAGCGCGTTGGTGATCAGGATCAGGGCGAAAACGGCCAGCACGAACAGGCCGACCAGCACGCGCGTGTTGCGCCGGGCGAGGTCCTGGTGGTGAAAAAAGTCCATGGCGATAGCGCCGGGCGCAGCGCGTCAGAGGCGGCGCGCGGCCGCCTAGTTGAACTCGACTTTAGGTGCTGCCTGGATCTGCGCGGAATCCTCGAATTCCAGCAGCGGGGCATCGTCCGGGTGGCCGAACTTCGGCGCGAAGAACACCGGCGGGAAAGTCTGGCGGTAGGTGTTGTAGGCCATCACCGCGTCGTTGTAACCCTGGCGGGCGAAGGCGACGCGGTTCTCGGTGGTGGTCAGCTCCTCGGACAACTGCTGCATGTTGTCGCTGGCCTTGAGGTCAGGGTAGGCCTCCACGGTGACGTTGAGCTTGCCCAGCGCCCCGCGCAGGTTGGTCTCGGCGTCCGCCAGCCGGCTCACCTGGGCGGCGGGAAGGTCGCTGCCGGACAGTGCCTTGAGCGCGGCCGCCGCCTCGTTGCGCGCCGCGACCACCGCCTCCAGGGTCTCGCGCTCGTGCTGCAGGTAGGCCTTGGCGGTCTCCACCAGGTTGGGGATGAGGTCGTAGCGCCGCTTGAGCTGCACCTCGATCTGCGCAAAGGCGTTCTTGTAGCGGTTCTTCAGGGTGACCAGTTTGTTGTAGATGCTGATGACGTAGATCACCAGCGCCAACAGAACCAGCCAGAAAATAGTGCCTGCCATAAACGCCCCCGGGACGGTTGTTGTCACTTATCCGGGGATATTACCACGCGCCGCGCGGGTAGATCAGCCGGGCCCGGCGCCGGCGTCCGCGGTGAGCAGGCCGGCCTCGAGCAGTTGGCCGAGCAGCTGCTCGAGGTCGCGGCGCAGGCGCGGCTCGTCCACCTCGTATTGCGCGGCCAGCGCCTCGTGCACCGATTGCACTGCACCGTCCTCGGCGATCAGCTGCCAGATGCGGCTGCCGACAGCGTCCAGGCCGAAGCAGTGCTCGGTTTCCACGTGCATGAGCACGAGTTCGCCGGAGACCTCATGGAAGATGACGTCCGGCGCATGCCGGACATGGCTGGGCAGGGTCACGGGAGTCAGTCGGCGCCGACGGCGCTGTAGAGATCGCCCCGGCGGCGCCAGTCGGTGACCTCGATATTGCTGACGATCGCGATGATGCCCTGGTTGCGATAGCCGGTGGCGGTTATGGTCATGATGTAGCTGCGCTCCTCGCCGTCCAGCTCGTAATCATACAGGTTGGTGAAGCTCAGGCGCTTGCCGTCGAGGATGTCGCGCAGCGCACGGGCGGTCGCCGCCGCGTCCTTGCGCCCGTTTTTCCGGCACATCTCGATGAAGTCGGTGCCGATGCTGGTCTTCAGCAGCAGCGGGTCGCCAATCTGTTTGGAGAAGGTATCCCAGGCGCGGTTGGTGAGGAAGATCTTGCCGCTGCGGTCGATCGCCGCCACCCGCTCGGGGAGGCCGTCCAGCACGTGTTCCAGGTCGCAGGCCTGCTCCCGGGTAGTGACGTCGAGCAGCGAGACGATCACGCTGTAGCGCGCGTGGCCGGCCTCGCGGAACGGCGAGAGTTCCACCGCGATCTTGCGCCCGCTGACGCTGTCCACCAGGCGCTGGGAGGTGTCGCCGTAGGCGGCCACGTTGGCCAGGTCCTGCATCATCGAGGGGTAGTCGAGGTAGCACTCCACGGCGCTCAGAGGTTTGTCCATGTCCTCCCGCTGAACCGCGAAATAGTCGCGCGCGCAGGGGGTGAAGCGGCGCAGGACGAGGTCCTGGTCGAGCAGCAGGCGGGCGCTGCCGCCGGCGCGGATCATCGCCTCGATGTCGGCGGGCCAGGGCGCCCCTGTGGCGTCTTCGGCGCGGGTGGCGTCCGCGCTGCGGCACAGTTCTTCCTCGAGTATCGAGGCGAGGTCGCGCAGGGCGGCCAGCTGGCGCTCCGCGGGGTAGTTGCGCGGCACCTGGTCGATGACGCTGAGGGTGCCGATGGTGCGCCCGTCGGGTGACTTGATCGGCTGGCCGGCGTAGAAGCGGATATTCGGGTCGGTGACCACCAGCGGGTTGTTGCGAAAGCGCTCGTCTTCCAGCGCGTCGGGGACCACCATGGTGGTTTCCTGCAGGATGGTGTGGCCGCAGAAGGAGGAATCGCGCGGGTATTCGCGGGCGGTGAGCCCGACCATGGCCTTGAACCACTGCCGCTCGCGATCCACCAGCGACATCACCGCGACCGGGGTGTCGAGAATCACCGAGGCCAGTCGCGCGAGGCGGTCGAAGCGTTCCTCGGGCAGTGTGTCGAGTATCTGCAGCGCGTCCAGGGAGGCCTGGCGCGCTGCCTCGTCGTCCGGGTAAGCCGGTTTCTGCATGCCGTGATAACCCCCATCGCCGGACCGGGATTGCTCCGCGAGAAGGGGAATGCCTGGCTCCGGAGCCGACATCGCCAGCCGCTCCGTGAGGCCGCTTGACCCGTGAGCATTCCCTGCACCGCGCCGATCAGCCTGTCGAGGGCTGATTATTGCGCTGCGGGCGCCCGACCTCAAGTCATTGCCGCCGCGCACGGGCCCGGTACCCCGGGCCATGTGTCAGGACACCATGGCGCCCTGGACCTGGTTGGCCCAGGAGATGCAGTGGCGGTAGCAGGGTTCGTAGAACGCTTTGTCCATGATCCCCTGCAGTGCATCGAAGCGGCCCTTCTCGTAGTACTCGACCTCGCGCAGGTAGCTGCCCATGTCGCCGGCGCGATCGACCAGCGCATCCTTGATGGACTGGCTGAGCGGCACCTGGTCGACGATCTCCGACATCGGGATCTCGGCGATGGTGTCGAGGTTGGAGAGCAGGCCGGTCATGAAGTAACTCATCGGCATCTCCTTCTCGGAGACCTCCGCCATGAGTTCGCACATACGCGCGCGCACCAGGGCGCTGCGCATCAGTTCCATCGGTTTGTCGCCGCCGTCCTCGAGCAGGAACACGCTGACCCAGCGGCGCACCTGGGTCATGCCCAGGATGTTGATGGCGTGGGAGACCGACTGAATCTCGCGCGACAGGCCCACGGCGGCGGAGTTGACGATCTTGAGGATCTTGAAGGTCAGGCTCGGGTCGCGCAGCACGATCTCCTCGATCACCGCGGTGGAGGCATTCGGGTTCTGCAGCTCGGACAGCAACTGGAACAGCACCACGCTGTTGTGGCCCAATTTCTTGTTCTCGCTGGGCTTGGGTTTGCCGAGCACGTCGCCGGAGAAGTAACGGAAGCCGAGGTCCACGCAGCTGACGAAGTCCTGGCGCGTGGCCAGGTTGTCCGCCGCCAGGTCCAGGCCGTGCGGCATCGCACGCTTGACCAGCGCCGGCAGTTTTTCCATGCCCACGGTGCCGACGTCGATGCGCAGAATATGCACGAATTTCAGGTAGTCCTGGTCGACGTCGAAATCCGCGTCGTCGATCGCCAGGGCGATGCGGTAGCCCTCGCCAGCCAGGGCGCGGTAGCGCGCGGCGGCGTCGGGGCAGTCGACATCCGACGGGCACACTTCGAAGATGAAGCGGTCGGCGGGGAAGTCGGGCAGTTCCAGCGAGGTCAGCGCCCCGGCGCAAACGCGCAGGAAACTGGGCACGGCGCGCTGGCCCTGCTTGCTGGGTACGCTGCTGTAGCTCTCGGCGATGATCAGGCTGAGGGCGCGGTAGTTGCCCTCGCCGGTCAGTTCGCTTCCCTCGAAGGACTGGATCACCGGGTCGAAGGCGACCACCTCCAGGTTCTTCGCGTAAATCGGCCGCATGGCCAGCAGCGCGTCTAGGCTGGCCTCTGGCTCTGTGGCTTCAATGGCAGTCGATTGCAGTGTCATTACCGATCCTCGTAACACACACCCGACGGGGCTTCGGGCAGAAGAAGATGCTAGCGCCGGCCCCCCTCAGGCCTGCGAACACAGGGTATTGCGGGTTGACCCTGTCTTTCCCTTGGTATCGTAGGTTTCCCCATCGCGGCTATCGCGGATGAAGTTGAGTATTCTCTCGTTCCAGGTCATGCGGGCGCGCAGCAGTTCGCCGTTGTGCTGGTTGAGATGGAAGACCTTGGTGGTCGTGGCGTACACCTGCTGCAGCAGGGCCGGGCACTGTTCGCGCGCGGCGGCGGCCTGGCGGCCTTCGCGTCCGCCCGGGCAGCCCAGTTCGCGCTGTAGCGATTCCACTTCGCTGTCCAGCGTCGACAGGCGCTCGAAGCAGGCTTGCTTGAGCGCCGCGGTGGCGGCCAGCGCTTCCCCGTCCGGGGCACTGGCGCAGAGCAGCTCGCGCTCTTCGCCCAGTACATCCACCAGGGTCTCGAGCTGTGCCTGTTGCTGGTCCAGGGCCGCTGCCAGGTCCACGGCTTACAGCCCCTTGAGGTTGTCGAGCAGGCCGTCGGCGATCCTGCCCGTGTCGATTTCGAGGCGGCCCTCGATGATCGCCTCGCGAACTTCGCTGACGCGCAGGCTGTCGATGTCCTGGCTGCTGTCCGCGAGCAGGCGGCTCAAGTCTACCGATGACGATGCGCCCGCTTGCGGCGCCGCGCCGGCCTGTGTGCCCTGGCGCGCTGCGCCGGGTCCTTCCTTGCCGCCGACCTGGTACAGGCTGGGCGGAGTCGAATTGTTGATCTTCACGATACACCTCGCTGCGTGATGGTATTCATACGCCTTCTGTATCGACCGATCCTGAAAATTCTTTAACCGTGTTGGTGAAAAAATAAATCGTTGAAATACAGTTAGTTACCGCCTCTTTCACAATGCGACCTGTACCGTTCCCCGGTTGGAGACGACCCCCGACAGAGTCTTGCGGGATTCGGTACGGATACGAATCGTCTCGCCCGGGTTGCCCGCCTCCAGCGCCTCGCCCTTGCCGGTGATGCGGAAGCCGGAACCGACCACGTCGAAGAACACCGGCTGGCCGCGGGCCACCAGCATGAAGGTCTCCAGGTTGCGGCTGCGCAGCACGCTGCCGGCGGTGAGATTGCGTCGCGCTACCCGGCCCACCGCGTCCTCGGGATGCAACACCGCCTCGCCGAGCAGGGGGGTCAGGTCGCCCTCGCGCGGCTCGAGCATGTCGGCGCTGATCAGCGTGCCCGCGGCAATATCGCGGCCGGCCACCAGGTAGCTGCCCTGCACGCGCAACTGCACCTGCAGGTACAGGGTCTGCTCGCGCTCGCCCTGGCAGTGCACCCCGACATACAGCCGGCCGGAGCGGCTGATCGCGGTATTGCGCAGAAAGGCGTCGGGCTGCGCGCACTGCTCGAGGTCGTGGCGGGTGTCCAGCACGGTCACCTGCAGCGAGTCGCCGAGGTTGGCGAAGCGCTCCTCCACCGCGGCGACCGCGGCGCGGCCGGCGGCACTGTCCGCGGTTTCGGCGACGGCCGGCGCCAGCCAGGCCCCGGCCAGCAGCCAGCATGTAAAGGAGGCGATGGGTATCGCGCGGTGGAAAATCTGTCGTGTCATTGGCTTGCTCCGCCACTGGTGTGTATCGGCATCTGGTGGGAATTCTAAAGAGTCGCGAGCGACGAAGAAGGATGAATTAGCGTGCAAAAGCGTCGCTTATCCCGCCTTTGCCTGGTGCCCCGGGCGCCTAGTATTGACCCTAAGTTACTGTCTCCGGCACAGGATCATGTTCGACAAACTCGACGACGCGTTCCAGTTTCACAGCCAGGCCCTCCAGCTGCGGCAACAGCGCCAGACGGTGCTGGCGAACAACATCGCCAACGCCGACACGCCGAATTTCAAGGCGCAGGATTTTGATTTCTCGCGCCAGCTGGCCTCGGCGGTGGGTCGCCCGGGCGCCTCCGGCGCCGGCGCCCAGGTGCGCATGGCGACGACCGCGGAGGGCCATCTGTCGCGCTCGCCGCAGGGCGGCGCCAACTACAACCTGGACCTGGCCTACCGCGTGCCGGCCCAGCCCAGCCTGGACGGTAACACCGTGGAGATGGACCGCGAGCGGGCGGAGTTCATGGACAACTCGGTGCGCTACCAGGCCAGCCTGGTGATGATCAAGGGTTACCTGCAGGGGCTGAAGAGCGCCCTGCAGCCGGAATAAGGCGCGCAACCGCGTCGGGGAGCCAATAAGCCATGTCACTGTTTTCGATCTTCGATATTTCCGCTTCGGCGCTGTCCGCGCAGTCCCAGCGCATGAACGTGTCCGCCAGCAACCTGGCCAACGCCGACAGCGTGGCCGGCCCCGACGGCGAACCCTACCGCGCCAAGCAGGTGATTTTTGAAAGCCGCCTGCGCCAGGGCCTGGGCGGCGTGGACTCAGTCGCGGTAGTGGAGAGCACAACCGAGTTCGCCACCGAGTTCGACCCCGGCAACCCGCTGGCCGACGAACAGGGCTACGTGCGCAAGAGCAACGTGGAGCCGGTGGACGAGATGATCAACATGATGTCGGCCTCGCGTTCCTACCAGGCCAACGTCGAGGTGATGAACACCAACAAGCAGCTGATGCTGAAAACACTGACGATCGGAGAAGCCTGATGGTAGCGACCAACTCGATAGACAGCTCGGTACTGTCAGCGGTGAACCAGACCGGCGCCGCCAGCAGCACCAGCACGGCGGACGACCTGGGCAACAACTTCATGACCCTGCTGGTCACCCAGTTGCAGAACCAGGATCCGCTCAACCCGATGGAGAACACGGAGCTGACCTCGCAGCTGGCGCAGATCAACACCCTGGACGGCATCGAAGACCTCAACCAGACGCTGCTGGATATCAACACCCAGCTGGATGCCGGGCAGCAGCTGCAGGCCAGTATGCTGATCGGCCGCGGCGTGATGGTGCCCGGCGACCAGGTGCTGGTGGGCAAGGAGGGCGTGACCACGCCCTTCGGTATCGAACTGGAAAACCCGGCGGCGGACGTGCGTGTCTCTGTGGTCAGCGAAGCTGGCGAAGTGGTGCGCACCTTCTCCCTCGGCGCGCAGGATGCGGGCAGTGACACGCTGGTCTGGGACGGCCTGCTGGAAAATGGAGACCTGGCGCCGGAGGGCGCCTATCGCGTGACGGTAGAGGCAGTGGACGCCGATGGTTCTGTCATGCCGGTCACCCCGCTGGCCTATGCGGTAGTGAACGGCGTGTCGAAGACCGACCAGGGCGAGCCCCTGCTGGATCTCGGCGGTGTCATCGCCCCGATCACGCTGGATGAAGTCAGGCAGATTCTTTAATTGATCGCAAACAAACCGGCCCGTCGGCCGGCCAGGAGTAGATAACCATGGGATTTTCACAGGCGCTGAGCGGCCTCAACGCGGCCGCTACCAACCTCGACGTGATCGGCAACAACATCGCCAACTCGCAGACCGTCGGCTTCAAGGCGGGACGCACGCTGTTCGCCGACGTGTTCGCGGGGGCGCAGGCGGGCCTCGGCACCAAGGTCGCCGCGGTCATGCAGACCTTCAACTCCGGGACGCTGGAGAACACCGGGCGCAACCTGGATGTCGCGATCAGCGGCAATGGCTTCTTCCGCCTTATCCAGAACGGCGAGGCGGTCTACTCGCGCAACGGCCAGTTCAACCTGGATGCCAGCGGCTATATCGTCAACGCCCAGGGCGCGCGCCTGACCGGCTACTCCGAGGGCGTGATCGGTTCCGACCCGGAGCCCATCTTTATTTCCACCGGCGGCCTGCAGGCTACCGCGACCACCCAGGTCAACGCCACCCTGAACCTGGATTCGGCCACCGACGCCATCGACCGCGGCACTGTCGCCTTCGACCCGGCGGACGATGCGACCTACTCCTACACCAGCAACATCACTATCTACGACTCACAGGGCAACGCGCATCCCACCACCCTGTATTTCAGCAAGGTGGCGGACAACAGCTGGGAAGTGAACATGTCGCGGGGCGGTGAACTGGCCACCAATACCGGTTCCATCACCTTCGACGTCAACGGCGTACTGGACACGGTGACCAACCTCGACAGCTTCCAGTTCTCCCCGGGCGGCGGTGTCGCCGACCTGGATCTCGCCCTGGACCTCGATGGCACCACCCAGTTCGGCAACGACTTCGAGCTGACCGCGGCGACCCAGGACGGTTATGCGGCGGGCTCACTGGTCGGAATCGTCATCGATGACCGGGGCAACGTGGTGGCCAACTACGCCAACGCGCAGACCCGTGTGCTGTCGACCATCACCATCGCCAACTTCACCAACCCGGAGGGGCTGGAGCCGATAGGCGACAACGTGTGGGTGGAGAGCCCCGCCTCGGGCCAGCCGATCGAGAACTCGCCCGGCGTGGGCCTGGCGGGCACTGTGTCTTCGGGCGTGGTGGAGAACTCCAACGTCGACCTCACCCGCGAACTGGTCAACCTGATCATCGCGCAGCGCAACTACCAGGCCAACGCGCAGACCATCAAGGTCCAGGACGAAGTCCTGCAGAGCGCGGTCAACCTGAGGTAATAGCGCATGGACAGGGTCATCTATACCGCCATGAGCGGCGCCCGCCAGTCGCTGGAGCGGCAGGCGGTCATCAGCAACAACCTCGCCAATGTCGCCACCAGCGGATTTCGCGAGCAGCTGCTGGCGATGCGCGCGGTGCCGGTACAGGGCGCGGGTGCCTACGACACCCGCACCTCGGTGGCCGCGTCCACGCCGGGCGCCAACATGATGTCGGGCCCGGTGCAGTACACCGGCCGCGCCCTCGATGTGGCCATGCTCGACAACGCCTGGCTGGCCGTTACCGGCAGCGATGGCCAGGAGGCCTACACCCGCCGCGGCGACCTGCAGATCGACGGCGAGGGCTTCCTGCGCAGCGCCGGCCGCCAGGTGCTGGGCGAGGGCGGACCGATCCAGGTGCCGCTCGGCGCACAGCTGTTCATCGCCGACGACGGCACCCTGAGCAGCCTGGGCGAGGGCGAGAACCCGGATTCCATCGCGCAGCTGGGCCGCCTCAAGCTGGTCGACGCCAGCGAGGTGGACCTGGTGCGCACCGAGGAGGGCCTGTTTCGCCAGGCACCGGACGCCGACGGCAACAGCGCCGCACTGCCCGCCGCCGAACTGGCCCGCGTGGCCACCGGCTCGCTGGAGGGCAGCAATGTCAGCGCCGTGCAGGGCATGGTGGAGATGATCGCCAACGCGCGCCTGTACGAGATGCAGATGCAGGTGGTCAAGAGCACCGAGGAAAACGACCAGCGGGCCACCAGCCTGCTGTCGATCAACAACTGAACCAACTGATGAATAAGCGGCGGGGGATAGCGCCATGATCAAGTCACTGTGGACGGCCAAGACCGGGCTGGAAGCCCAGCAGGTACAGATGGACGTCATCTCCAACAACCTGGCGAACGTCAGCACCAACGGCTTCAAGCGTTCGCGCGCGGTGTTCGAGGACCTGCTCTACCAGAACGTGCGCCAGGCGGGAGCCAACTCCTCCAGCCAGGACACCCTGCCCTCCGGCCTGCAGGTGGGCACCGGCGTGCGCCCGGTGGCCACCGAGCGCCTGCACACCCAGGGCAGCCTGCAGAGCACCGGCAACTCGCGGGATCTCGCGATCAACGGCGAGGGCTTCTTCCAGGTGTTGATGGTCGACGGCAGCACCGCTTTCACCCGCGATGGCAGCTTCCAGGTGGACGAGAACGGCCAGCTGGTCACCGCCTCCGGCTACCCGGTCGAGCCGGCGATCCTGATTCCCGACAACGCGCTGTCGGTGACCATCAGCCAGGACGGCATCGTCTCGGTGACCACGCCGGGCAATATCAACGCCGAGCAGGTGGGACAGATTACGCTGTCCACCTTCGTCAACCCGGCGGGCCTGCAGTCCATCGGCGAGAACCTGTACCTGGAGACCACCGCCTCCGGCCCGCGCAACGAGAACGTGCCGGGCATGAACGGTGCGGGACGCATCTACCAGGGTTACGTCGAGACCTCCAACGTCAACGTGGTGGAGGAGATGGTCAGCATGATCCAGACCCAGCGCGCCTACGAGATCAACAGCAAGGCGGTGCAGACCAGCGACGAGATGCTGGCGCGGCTGACGCAGCTGTGATTCCACGCCAGTACATGAAGGCCGCCCGCGCGGCCCTGGTCGGCGGCGCCCTGGCGCTGCTCGGCGCCTGCTCGTCCGTGCCCGGCATGGGCGACAAGGACGAGTTCCGCACCACCGAAGTCATCGTCCCGCCGCCGCCGGAGGCCAACGGCTCCATCTACCAGAGCGGCGGCGCCTACATGCCGCTGTTCGAGGACCGCCGCCCGAACCGCGTCGGCGACCTGCTGACCATCGTGCTCAACGAGCAGGTGTCGGCGAGCAAGAACTCTTCCGCCACCGCCAGCCGCAGCAGCGGTGCCAGCATGACCGCGGACGTGGTGCCCGAGGGCCTCGAGGACCTGGTCAAGTACGGCTTCGATATTTCCGGCACCAACGATTTCTCCGGCAGCGGCGGCGCCCAGGCCAACAACCGCCTGACCGGCACGATTACCGTCACCGTCGCCAACGTACTGCCCAACGGCAACCTGCGCGTGGTCGGCGAGAAGCAGATCGTGATCAACCAGGGCACCGAGTTCATCCGCTTCTCCGGCATCGTCAACCCGCTCACGGTGGACGGCGACAACAGCGTGCGCTCCACCGAGGTGGCGGACGCGCGCATCGAATACACCGGCAAGGGCTACGCCAACGAGGCCCAGCGCATGGGCTGGCTGCAGCGTTTCTTCCTCAACGTGTCGCCCATCTAGGGCCATGGAGCACACAGCCATGAGAATCCCACGTCTACTTCCCCGCGTACCGCGCCCGGCCCTGTGGGTGTACCTGGGCCTGTGGATGTTGCTGTTGCTGTGGGGTTCGCTGGCCGGCGCCGCCGAGCGCCTCGGCGAGATGGCCGACTTCCTCGGCGTGCGTAACAACTCGCTGATCGGCTACGGCCTGGTGGTCGGCCTCGACGGCAGCGGCGACCAGACCATGCAGGCGCCCTTCACCGGGCAGAGCCTGACCAACATGCTGCAGAAGCTGGGCGTCAGCGTGCCCCCGGGCAGCAACATGCAGCTGCGCAACATCGCCGCGGTCGCGGTGACCGCCAAGCTGCCGCCCTTCGCGCGCCAGGGCCAGCCCATCGACCTCGTCGTGTCGTCCATCGGCAACGCGCGCAGCCTTCGGGGCGGCACTCTGCTGATGACGCCGCTCAAGGGCGCCGACGGCCAGGTCTACGCCATCGGCCAGGGCAATATCCACGTCGGCGGCGCCGGCGCCGAGGCCGGCGGCAGCAGCGCGGTGGTCAACCAGTTGTCCGGCGGGCGCATTCCCGGCGGCGGCACGGTGGAGCGCGGCGTGCCGCTGGACATCGTGCGCGCGGACGGCACCCTGGACCTGCAGCTCAAGCACGCGGATTTCAACAACGCGCAACTGGCCGCTACCCGCATCAACCAGGAGTTCGGCCAGCGTGTCGCCAGTGCCATGGACGGCAGCACCATTCGTTTGCAGGCGCCGCCCAACCCGGACGCCCTGGTCGGCTTCATGGCCCGGGTCGAAAGTATCGAGATCGAACCCCAGGCCCAGGACAGCCGCGTGGTGATCAACTCGCGCACCGGCTCGGTGGTGATGAACAGCCGCGTCAGCCTGCGTCCCGCGGCGGTCGCCCACGGCAATCTCTCCATCTACATCGACACCAACTACGGTGTCAGCCAGCCGGCGCCCTTCAGCGAGGGGCAGACGGCGATCGTGCCGGACAGCGACATCTACATCGAGCAGGAAGAGGGTGCCCTGCACTTCATGGAGGGCGCCGACCTCTCCGAGGTGGTGCGCGCGCTCAACGCCATGGGCGCCACGCCTCAGGACCTGATGTCGATCCTCGAATCGCTGAAGGCCGCGGGCTCGCTGCGCGCGGACCTGGAGATTATCTAGATGCAGTCGCTGACCAGCGGTTTCGCCCTCGATGTGGCGCGGGTCAGCCAGCTCTCCAATGGCGCCTCGCTGGAGCGCGACAACCCGTCGCTGCGCGAGGCGGCGCGCCAGTTCGAGGCGATGTTCCTGCAGCAGATGCTGACCTCGATGCGCGATGCGTACCTGAAGTCCGACCTGATGCACAGCCCGCAGATGGATTTCTACGAGTCGCTGATGGACCAGCAGTGGGCCCAGCACATGGCCGGCCAGGGCGGTATCGGCCTCGCCGACCAGATGGTGCGCCAGCTCACCGAGCGCGTTGGCGCGCCGACCGCGGACCAGCCGGCCGGCCGCGACCTGCCCGGGTTTCGCGGCGAGGACATCGCCCCGGCGCTGCGCCGGCACCGGCCGCGGCTGGCGCCGGAGACCATCGCCGCGGTGACTGCACCGGCGGGGCCCGCGGTAGTGGCGCCCGGCGCCAACGAGTTTGTCGCCGGCATCATGGGCCAGGCGCGCGCGGTGGAAGCGCGCAGCGGCGTGCCGGCGGAACTGA
The DNA here is from genome assembly GCF_004745945.1 of Mangrovimicrobium sediminis. Lineage (GTDB taxonomy): Bacteria > Pseudomonadota > Gammaproteobacteria > Pseudomonadales > Halieaceae > Mangrovimicrobium > Mangrovimicrobium sediminis. The sequence continues at coordinate 242,349 of NZ_SRLE01000008.1, forward strand.
TGGTCGCCCAGGCGGTACTGGAGACCGGCTGGGGCAACCACCGCATCACCCGCGCCGACGGCTCGGACTCCTACAACCTGTTCGGCATCAAGGCCGGTGCCGACTGGCGCGGCGACACCGTCGACGTGGTCACCCACGAGTACATCGGCGAGCGCCGGGTGCAGGTGGAGGCCAGCTTTCGCGCCTACGCCTCCTACGAGGAGGCCTTCGACGATTACGCGCAACTGATTACCGGCAGCCCGCGCTACGCCGGCGTGGTGGCGGCGCAGAGCCCGCGCGAGGCGGTGGCTGCACTGCTCGATGCCGGCTACGCCACCGACCCGGCCTACGGCAGCAAGCTGCTGGCCCTGCTCGACCAGGGCCTGCAACCGCGCGGCGGCAGCTGAGAACCAGTTCACAGGTTCAAGAGATTTTTACTCGGGCCGATACATGAACAAGTATGAAAGGGGTATGCCTCGATGAGCATATTTTCCATCGGTGTTTCCGGGATCACTGCCGCGCAGACGGCCCTGAACACCACCAGTAACAATATCAGCAACGTGTACACACCCGGCTACAACCGGGAGCTGACCCTGTTGCAGGATTCCTCGGTGACCGCCGGGGTGCAGGTCAATGCCATCCAGCGCCAGTTCAACTATTTCACTGCCGGCCAGCTCAACGAGGCGACCACCGGCCTGCGCTACTACGAGACCTACGAAGTGCAGGTCAACCAGATCGACAACCTGCTGGCGGACCAGGATGCGGGGCTGTCCGCGCTGATGCAGAACTTCTTCTCGTCGCTGTCGGACCTGTCCGCGGCCCCCGCCGACCCGGCGGCGCGCCAGGGCGTGATCGGCGCGGCCAACACGCTCACCGCGCAGTTCCGCTCGGTGACCGATTACCTGGCGGACATGCACCGCGGTATCAACACGCAGATCGACCTCGAGGTCGACCAGGTGAACAACATCACCGAGCAGATCGCCCACCTGAACAAGGAGATCTCGATCACCCGGGCCAAGACCCAGGCCGAACCGAACAGCCTGCTCAACCGCCGCGACCAGCTGGTGGCGGAGCTTTCCGAGAGCCTGGATGTGCGCGTCATCATCCAGGGCGGCGGCAGCTACAGCGTCACCCTGGGCAACGGCCAGCCGCTGGTCTCCGGCAACGACAGCTACCAGCTGCGCAGCATCGATTCCTCCGCCGAACCCGGACGCCGGGTGATCGGCTACGTGGATGCGGCGGGCAATACGCTGGAGATATCGGACAGCAAGATCAAGGGCGGCAAGATCGGCGGCCTGCTGAGCTTCCGCAGCGAGTCCCTGGACCCGGTGCGCGATGAGATCGGCCGCCTCGCGGTGTCCCTGGCCACCGAGTTCAACGCCATACACACCGGCGGTATCGACCTCAACGGCGACCCCGGCCTGGAGTTTTTCAGCATCGGCGGGCCGACCACGTTCAGCAACGACAAGAACCTCGGCACCGCGGCGTTCAGCGCCGTGTACGGCGACACCCAGGACCTGACCGGGGTGAACTACACGCTGCAGGTGTCCAATGCGGCCACCGGCGAGTTCACCGTGACCCGTTCCGACGGCCAGGGCAGCTTCACCGCGACCCTGGACGGCGCCAACCAGATCACCGTCGACGGCGTCGTGCTCACTCTGGACAACCCGGCGCTGCTGGTCAACGGCGACAAGTTCAACCTGCAGCCGACGCGCAACGCCACCGCCGACTTCGGCGCGGTGATCCAGGATATTTCGCTGATCGCCGCCGGCCAGGTGGGCGGCACCGGCGACAACCTGAACGCCATCGCCCTGCAGGATTTGCAGAACACCAGCATCGTCGGCGGCAGCGCGACCCTGGGGCAGGGCTATGCGTCGATCGTCAGCGACGCCGGCAACCGCACCAACATCGTCCAGATCAACCGCTCCGCCCAGGAGGGCATCACCCAGCAGGTGCGCAACCTGCAGCAGTCCGAGTCGGGGGTGAACCTCGATGAAGAGGCCGCCAACCTGGTGCGTTACCAGCAGTACTACCAGGCCAACGCGAAGGTGATTGAAGTGGGCTCAACCGTGATCGATACCCTGCTCGGCCTGCGCGCCTGAGCGGCAGTGAAGAGGTAGCACTATGCGCATCAGTACCGTCAGCATCTACGAGCAGGCCGTGTCCTCGCTGAACCGGCAGCAGGCCGCGTTCATGCAGGCCGGCGAGCAGATCGCCACCGGACGGCGCGTGGTAAACCCCTCCGACGACCCGCAGGCCGCGGCACAGGCGATCGGCGTGTCGCAGTCCATCGGCATTCTCGAGCAGTACACCGAGTCGCGGGTGACCGCGCGCAACTCGCTGTCCCAGGAGGAGAGCGTGCTGGCCAGCGTCAGCGACGCCCTGGCCTCGGCCAAGAGTCTTATCGTGCAGGGCGTGAACGGCACCCTGAGCGATACCGACCGCTATTCCATCGCCACCGAGCTGGAGGGGATCTTCCAGACCCTGCTCGGCCAGGCCAACGCCGCGGACGGCAACGGCCGCTTCCTGTTCGGCGGCTTCCAGGACGACAGCGCGCCCTTTGTCGATGACGGCCTGGGCAACATTACCTACAACGGCGACACCAACGAGCGCAGCCAGCGCGTGGACGCCTCGCGCCTGATGCCGGTGTCCGACAACGGCGAGCGCGTGTTCAGCTCGATCCAGCCCGGCGCCGGTTACATCGCCGAGGCCGCCACTACCAACGCCGGCACCGCGGTGTTCAAGGGGCCGGGCATCGTCGATGCCACCGACCCGCTGTTCGGCACTGCGTTTACCCTGGACTTTGTCGACGTGGCCGGCGAGATCAATATCTCGATCAACGGCGGCGCGCCGACCCCCTACGTGGACGGCGAATCGATCAGCTTCGGCGGCCTCAGCCTGGAACTCAACGGCACCCCGGTGGCCGGCGACAGCATCCAGGTCGCGCCGGCGGACACCATGAACACGGATATCTTCGTCACCCTGGGCAAGGCCCTGGACGGGCTGCGCCAGCCGCTGCTGAGCAATGTGGACCGCGCCGGTTTCGAGAACGCGATGAGCACGATCATGCGCGAGCTGGACAACAGCCTGGACAACGTCCTCACCGTGCGCGCCTCGGTCGGCGGCCGGCTCAACGAACTGGACGTGATCGACGGCGTCTCGCAGAACCGCCACCTGAGCTACAAGACCAACCTCTCGGCCCTGATCGACCTCGACTACAACGAGGCAGTGGCCGAGTACAGCCTGCGCCAGGTGGGCCTGCAGGCGGCGCAGCAGGCGTTTGTCGACATCAACGGTATGTCGTTGTTTGATTTCTTGCGTTAATACCGCGGAAACCGGGGTCAGAGCCCTTTTTTTGGCGCCCCACACCGGGGTCAGAGCCCTTTTTTGGAGTCCTTTTTCCCTGAAAAAGGACTCCAAAAAAGGGCTCTGACCCCTACCTACCTCAGAAGCCCAACATCAACACCTGGATAAACTCATACCCCCGCTCAAACAGGGCCGTGAACACGCCCTGCACCCGCGACATCAGCACCGCCATCAGTACCAGTCCCACGGTCAGTGAGATCGGGAAGCCCACCGAGAATACCGTGAACTGTGGCGCCGAGCGGTTGAGGATGCCCATGGACAGGTTGATCACCAGCAATACCCCGAGCACCGGCAGGGAGAGCAGCAGGCCGAGCTGGAAAATGGCGCTGGTGAAACCGACCAGCGCGTAGAAGCCGTCGAAGTTGAGGCTGAAGGCGGCCACCGGCACCTGGCGGAAGGAATCCGCGAGCAGCTGGATGAGCGCCAGGTGGCCGTCCACGGTGACGAACATCAGCAGCGCGACGATGTACAGGATGCGCGACAGGATCAGCGTATTGGCGCCGCTGTCAGGCGAGAAGAACGAGGCGAAGGCCAGGCCCATCTGCAGGCCGATGAAGTCGCCCGCGGCCTGGATGATGGCAAAGATCACCTGCATCACCACGCCGATGGCGATGCCGACCAGCAACTGCTCGATGATGATCGCCACGCTGTGCCAGGACATCAGCGGCACCGCCGGCAGGGGCGGCAGGGTAGCGCTGATGATCGTGGTGAGCAGCACACAGATGCCGATCTTTACCGGCATCGGCACGCTGGAGTGGCTGAGGATCGGCGCCGTGGCGACCATGCCGGTGACGCGCATGAACGGCCACAGGAACAGCGACAGCCACAGCTCCAGTTGCGCGAAGGTGATGTTGAGCACGGCGTCAGCGCAGCATCGACGGGATGCCCTGGAACAGCTCGATGGTGTAGCCGGTAATCAGCTGCAGCAGGAAGGGCCCGGTGAGCACCAGCACGCCGAACACCCCGAGGATCTTGGGGATGAACGACAGCGTCATCTCGTTGATCTGGGTTACCGCCTGGAACAGGCTGATGACCAGGCCGATCAGCAGTGCGGTGAGCAGCAGCGGTGCCGACAGCAGCAGCGCCACGCGCATGCCCTGGTAGGCGAGGTCCATGACGGCTTCAGGTGTCATCGGTATTCTCCTTCGGGGTCAGGCGACGAAACTCTGCGCCAGTGAGCCGATCAGCAACTGCCAGCCGTCCACCAGGACGAACAGCATGAGCTTGAAGGGCATGGAAATCGTCGCCGGCGGCACCATCATCATGCCCAGCGCCATCAGCACACTGGCCACTACCAGGTCGATGATCAGGAACGGGATGAAAATGGTGAAGCCGATCTGGAACGCGGTTTTCAGCTCGCTGGTGATAAACGACGGAATCAGCACCTTGAACGGCACATCGTCGGGACCCTGGAACGCGCCGGCGCCGGACAGCCCGGCGAACATGGCGAGGTCGGTTTCGCGGGTCTGGGCGAGCATGAACTCGCGCATCGGCACGCCGGCGGTCTGCACGAACTCCTCGAAACCGATCTGGTTCTCGCTCATCGGTTTCCAGGCCTCCTCGTAGACCCGGTTGAGCACCGGCGACATGATGAACAGGCTGAGAAACAGGGCCATGCCGATCAGCACCTGGTTGGGCGGCGCCGCCTGGGTGCCCATGGCGGTGCGCAGCAGGCTGAGCACGATGACGATGCGCGTGAAGCTGGTCATCATCAGCAACACAGCCGGCAGGAAGGCCATGCTGCTGAGCAACAGGAGCAGCTGCAGGTTGATCGACCACTCCTGGCCGCCGCCCGCGGTGGGCGTGCTGGTCAGGCCGGTGAGTTGCGCGTGGGCGGGTCCGGCGAGCAGCATCAGCGCCAGGCACAGGGCCAGCGCGATGGCGGGCGGCAGCAGTTTTCTCACGGCTGCTTTCCGGTCGCTGCGGCGCTGTCACCGCCCTGCAGGCGCCCGGCCAGTTGTCTGGCGAACTGGCCCGCCTGGCCGCTGGCAGCCAGTTCCGGGTCCGCCGGTGTCTCGTGCAGTTTGTTGACCTGTCCGCCGCCCACGCCCAGCACCAGCCAGGTGCCGTTGAATTCCACCACTACCACGCGCTCGCGCGGTCCCAGCGAGGTGCTGGCGACCTGGCGCAGCAGCTGGCGGCCGGAGCCGCCGCTGCGATTGAGGCGCCGCAGCAGGTAGCTCAGGGCGAGGATCAGGGCGACGATGAACAGCAGGGAGAGGGCGGTCTTGCCCAGCATCGCCATACTGCTGATGGTATCGACGCCACCGGCGGCGAGAGTGTCCGTTTCCATGTTCGCGTCCGTGCTCAGCGATTGAGTTTCTTGACCCGCTCCGAAGGCGTGATGATGTCGGTGATGCGGATACCGTACTTGTCTTCAACCACCACCACTTCGCCCTGGGCGATCAGGTAGCCGTTGATCAGGATGTCCATGGGGTCGCCGGCCAGGCCGTCGAGTTCCAGCACCGAACCCTGTGCCAGCTCCAGCAGCTGGCGGATGGAAATCTTGGTGCGGCCGAGCTCCACGTTGAGCTTGACCGGGATGTCCATGATGATGTCGAGCTCTCGCGACGAGGTGTTGGCCGCGCTCTGGCCCAGGGGCTGGAACACGTCGCTGCTGCCCTCGCGCACCGCGGGCGGCGGCTCCGGTTCCGGCTCCTGTGCTTCCGCGCCGGCCTCCGCCGCCTGTTGCTCGGCGAGGGCTGCGGCCCAGGGGTCTTCCTCGTCCGCATCATCCGCCGCGGCGGCCTCGCCGTCTGCTGCACCGGCGTCGGCGCTGTCCCCCGCTGCGTCCGCGAACACCGCGTCCGGGTCGATGGCGGCTTCGTCGGCCATCGTCTCCTCCGCCGTGGTTTCTTCGCTTGCTTCACTCATTGTCGTGTCCCCGCGACTAGCCCCGCGCCTGTTCCGGCAGCGGGTTGTTGGTGTAATTGGCCTGGCCGGTGTCGAACACCTCGCGCACGCTCAGTGCGCGGTGGCCGTTGCGGCTGCCATAGCCGCACTCCAGCACCGGCACGCCGTCGATATTGGCCTCGATGCTGTCCGGTAAATCGATGGGCAGGATGTCGCCGATCTTCAGTGACAGTACGTCGCTGATGCGCGTGGTCACATCGACGAAGTCCGCGACTACCTCTACTTCGGTCTCGCGCAGTTCCCAGGACACGCGGTCGCTCCAGGGCACCTCGCCGTCGGGCTGGCTGCGGTCGCGCGGGTTGCTCAGCGTCTCGCGCAGCGGCTCGATCATCGAGTAGGGAATGCAGATCTGGAAACCCATGGAGGCGTTGCCCACGTCCAGGTGGAACTTGGTGTTGACGATCACCTCGTTGGGCGAATTGGTGATGTTGGCGAACTTGGCCTGCATCTCCGAGCGCAGGTACTCCACCTTGATCGGGTAGATCGACTCCCAGGCTTCCTCGTAGGCGCCGATGGCCAGCGACAGCAGGCGCTGGATGATGCGCTGCTCGGTGGCGGTGAACTCGCGTCCCTCGGAGCGGGCGAGAAAGCGCCCGTCGCCGCCGAACAGGTTGTCCACCACCATGAATACCATGGCTGGCGGGAACACGATCAGCGCGGTGCCGCGCAGCGGCTTGATCGAGACCAGGTTGATGTTGGTCGGCACCGGCACATTACGCGAATACTTGCTGTAGCTCTCGTAGACGATCGGGTCCACGGTGATGTCCGCGTTGCGCCGAATCAGGTTGAACAGGGCGATGCGGAACAGCCGCGCAAAGCGCTGGTTGATCATGTCCAGGCCGTGCAGGCGCTCCTTGATGATGCGGTGCTGGGTGCGCGGGTCGTAGGGGCGCGGACGCGCGCCCTTGGGTCCGGCATCCGCCTCCGAATCGTCGTCGCCGCTCACGCTGTTGAGCAGCGCGTCGATCTCATCCTGTACCAGAAAATCGTCTTCAGACATGGTCGCCTACCGCTACTGCACTATGAAGTCCTGGAAGAACACGCTGTCGATCACCAGCTCGGGCTGGGGGTCGGCGAAGGGCTCGCGCATGGTGGCGAGGATCTTCTCCGCGACCATCTGTTTGCCCTCGATGGCGTTGAGCTCCTCGGCGGTCTGCTGCGAGAGCAGGATCAGCATCCGGTTGTTGATGTCGGGCATCTGCGTGAGCAGGAATTTCTCGGTGGTCTCGTCGCCCACCTTGAGCATCAGGCTGGTGTACAGCAGGCGGTCGCCGCGCATGCTCTGGATGTTCACCGTCATCGGGCCCACTTTCACAAAGATGGGATCGACGATCTCCGGGGGCGGCGGTTCCGCGTCCTCCGCACTGGCCTCATCCTTCCCGCCGAGAAAAAAAACGGCGGCGGCTCCACCGCCGCCGCCAAGCAGGAGAAACACTACGACCAGGATGATAATCTTGAGTTTGCCGCCTTTTTTTCCTTCCTCTTCACTCATAACCTTCGTCCAGATGGTTGGTCAGACTTTGGTTCAGTGTACTGACGGCGGCTGTGGACAATGCCCGGAAAAACGCTGGATTTGGGCCCTATTTATAACGAATAGAAACGGCGCAGCGTGCGCCGTTCACAGTTTCAGATATACAGGTTGACCAGCCCGCGCTGCAGTGGCTGGACATTGCCCGCCACGCGCTCCACCGGCTGCAGGGGTTCGTCCGCCGCGGGGGCCTGGCGCTGGAACTCGCGCTCGGGTCCGGGCTGGCTGTCGCGGCGGTCCTGTTGCGAGACATTGGCGTCACCCAGGGCGATGCCCTGCTGGTCCAGCGCCTCACGCAGTTGCGGCAGCGCCTGTTCCACCGCCTGGCGCACGTTCTGGTGGCCGGTGACGAAATGCAGCTGGGCCTGTTTGTCGACCATGGTCAGCTCCACCACCAGCGGGCCCAGTTCGCGCGGGTTGAGGTGCAGGGAAATCTGCCGCTCGCCGCGCAGGGCCATGCCCACCAGCTGGTCCTCGAAGTCCTGTGACCAGGCATCGCTGCCGAACAGGGCCTGGACCTGTGCCGCCCCTGCCGGTGCCGGCGCGGACGAGGTGCTGGCCCCGGCCTGCTGCAGGCTGGCCGCCGCCGCGTTCAGCTGTGTCTCGAAGCGCGCGGCGGGTGCCTCGCGCGAGGTATGTTCGCCGGCCGCGCCCAGTTCCGGCTCGGCGCTGGTGATTGCGGGCTCAGCCTGTCCGTTCAGCCCGTTCAACCCCGGCTTCTGTTGCTCGCTGTTGCGCCAGTTGGGTTGCAGCTCGAGCTCGGCCTCGGCCTCCGGGGTCGCCCCGGCCTGGCCGTCAGTCAGTGCCTTGCCGGGCTGTTGGCCGTTGGCCGCCGCCAGCAGGCCGGGTGCAAAACGCTCCAGGCCAGGCACCGTTGCCGCGGCGCCGGTCTCCGCCTGCCCCGGGCCGGATTGTTGTTGTGCATACTGGTTGTACAGGGCGATCAGCACGCCCAGCGCCTCGGACTGGCCGCCGCCGACACCCAGCTCGCCGTCCACATCCAGGTCGATCTCACCGAGCTGCGACGGGTCGGGCAGCTTGACCTGGGCCAGCGGGTGTTGCATCAGCCAGGGCAGTACGTTGTCGGCGGAGAGCTCGGACAGGCCGAGCGGGTCCAGCCCCGGGAGCTCGCCGGGCAGGGCGCCGGGCAGGCCGAGGTCCTCGACATCGGCGAAATCGGCCAGCAGCTGGTCCAGCCCGGCGGGCAGGGCCTGGTCGCCGCCCAGGGCGTTCTGCCGCAGCTGCTCCAGGATGGCGGCGAAGGCCTGGTCCTGGCCCGGCAGTGGACTGCCGGCGGCGGGGTTGTTGAGTCCGGTGCCGGCGCCGGCGAGTACGGTGATGAGGTTGGCAATCGAATTGTTCATAGTCGCTTCCCGCTTATTGCGTTGTTGTGGTCGCGTCGGATTAACCGTCGGTGTTCTTGCGTTGGTGGATGCGCGTCGCCAGGGCGTCCTGCTCCTTGCGCTCGCGGCGGTCCAGTTCCCTGGCATGCGCCGCCTGGCGGCGCTGTACCAGTGTGTTGAATGACGAGAGCTCGCGCTGGCAGCGGCTCATCTCGGCAAACGAGTCCTCGGTCTGGCGCTGTTGTTTTTCGTGATAGGCGTAGGCGTTGTCGATCGCCTGGTCCAGCGAGACCAGGAAGGACTGGATGTCGCGCACGGTGTGCAGCGGCGTGCCCTTGAGCAGCGCCTGGTTGAGGCGCCGCCGGTACTCCTGGCGGTACTGGGTCAGCATCTCGATCTGATCGCTGATCTGCTGTTCGGTATTGCGCGAGCGGGCCAGTTCGACGCCAGCGCTGTCGCGCAGTTTTTCCGCCTTGCCGATCAGGTATTCCAGTGCCTGGTTGCTCATCAAGCGCCCTCCATCACCCGCGCAAGGGCGGCGGCGGATTCCTCGACCGAGGCGCGTTCGCCGACTCCCTGTTGCAGGAATGCTTCAATTTTCGGGTAGCGGGCTACCGCCGCGTCGAGCTTCTCGTCGTGACCCTGGGCGTAGGCGCCCACGCTGATCAGGTCGTGGTTGCGGCGGTAGACCGAGTAGTTCTGCTTGAGCCGCAGCGCCTGGCGGTACTGCTGCTCGGGGATGATACTGTCGATAGTGCGGCTGACCGAGGCCTCGATATCGATGGCCGGGTAGTGGCCGGATTCCGCCAGCGAGCGCGACAGCACGATGTGGCCGTCGAGGATGGCGCGCGCGGAGTCGGCGATCGGGTCCTGCTGGTCGTCGCCCTCTGTCAACACGGTGTAGATCGCGGTGATCGAGCCGCTGCCCACGGCGCCGTTGCCGGTGCGCTCGATCAGCGCCGGCAGCTTGGCGAACACCGAGGGCGGGTAGCCCTTGGTCGCCGGCGCCTCGCCGATGGCCAGGGCGATCTCGCGCTGGGCCATGGCGTAGCGGGTCAGGGAATCCATAAATAACAGGACGTTGTAGCCCATGTCGCGGAATTCCTCGGCCAGCAGGGTGGCGTAGGTGGCGCCGTGCAGGCGCTGCAGCGGCGAGGCGTCCGCCGGGGCGGCCACCACCACCGAGCGCTGCAGGCCCTCGGGCCCCAGGTTGCGGTCGATGAATTCCTTCACCTCGCGGCCCCGCTCGCCGATCAGTCCGACCACCACCACGTCGGCGGAGGTGTAGCGGGCCATCATGCCCATGAGTACCGACTTGCCCACGCCGGAGCCGGCGAACAGGCCCATACGCTGGCCGTTGCCGATGCTGATCAGCGCGTTGATGGCGCGAATACCGACATCGATCTGGCTCTCGATAGGCTTGCGCGAGAGCGGGTTGATCGGCTCCGGCACCGCCGGGCGGTACTTGCAGCGCAGCGGCGGCCCGCGCCCGTCGATGGGGTTGCCGAAGCCGTCGAGGACGCGCCCCAGAAGCTCCGCCCCCACCGGGTAGCGCTTGCCGTTGCGCTCGCCGTCGCGGTCCAGCGGGTAGACCGCGGCGCCGGGCACCAGGCCCTCGATATCGCCCAGCGGCATCAGGAACAGTTTGTCGGCGCCGAAACCGACCACCTCGGCCTCGGCCACCCGGTGCTGCGCCTCGGTGTGCGGCTCGGTGATGTCGATCAGGCAGTTGCTGCCCAGCGGCAGGCGGATGCCCACCGCTTCCAGCACCAGGCCGGTGGCGCGCACGATGCGCCCGCTGTGGTTGAAATGCGGCACCTGGCCGACGCGCTCGCGCACGCTGCCCAGGGCGCTGAGCCAGAGTTCGCTGTGGCGGTTGCGGGCGGTGGCTTCGCTCATGCCTCGCTCTCCCCCGCGTCGTCCTTGCCGGAAGTATCTTTGTCAGCGGTATCCTGGCCGGCGCCGGGCTGGCGCCGGCGCACTTTGGCGGTGAGCGTGCGCCAGCGCGACTCCCAGGTGGCGTCGATCTGTGACAGCTCGCTCTTCACCAGGCAGCCGCCGCGGCTGACCCGCTCGTCGGGTTTGATCTGCCAGCCCAGCACCGCCAGTTCATCGCCCAGTGCGCTGCGCACTGCGTCGATATCGACCGGGTTGAGCAGCAGTTGCGGGTGGCTGCCGGGGGCGACCTCGCTCTCCAGGATCGAGCGCACCGCGATGGTGGCGATCTCCGGGTGTTCCTCGATGCATTCCAGCGCCATGCTCTGGCCGATGGCCAGGGCCAGTTCCACCAGTTGCCCGGTGACCTCCTCTGACATGTGGCCGAGGGCGTGGGAGAATTCCTCCGCCAGCTCGCCTATCGGTTGCAGCAGTTCCTTGCTGCGCTGTTCCAGTTCTGCCTGGGCCGCCGCGCGACCCTCTGCCAGGCCCGCCTCGTAGCCGGCCTTGCGGCCCTCTTCGCGACCCTCGCGCAGGCCGTCGGCGCGCGCTTTCTTGAACGCCTTGTCCTGCGCCAGGGCGGCGCGCTGGGCGCTGGCCTCGGCCGCCGCCGGCTGCTCCGGCTGTACGGCGGCGCTGCGCGGCTGGCGCGGCTTGTCCAGGCTGTCCATTTCCCAGTGGCGCCAGGGTGAGGCGCCGCCGATGAGTTCCAGGTCGCGACGGGTACTAGACATAGCTCTCGTCCGCGCTTGACAGGATGATCTCGCCCGAATCGGCCATGCGCCGCACTACCTGCAGGATTGTCTTCTGCTCCTCCTCGACCACCGACAGGCGCATCGGGCCGCGCGCCTCCATGTCTTCGATCAACATCTGCGAGGCGCGCTGGGACATGTTGCCGAGGAACTTGTCCACCAGCGACTGCGGTGCACCCTTGAGCGCGACGGTGAGGGTGTTGGTGTCGATTTCCTTGAGCACCAGCTTGATCGAGGCGTCGTCCAGGTTCTCCAGGTTCTCGAACAGGAACATCTCGTCGATGATCTTCTGTACCAGGTCCTCGTCGTAGCCGCGCACGTTCTCGATGATCGCCTCCTCGGTGGAGCTGTTCATCAGGTTGAGGATCTCCGCCGCGGTCTTCACGCCGCCCATCTTGCTGCGCTTGAGGTTCTGGCCGCTGATCATGGTGGTCAGCACCTCGGTGAGGGTCTGCAGGGCGGCCGGCTGCACGCCGCTGAAGGTGGCGATACGCAGCATGATGTCGTTGCGCACCTTCTCCTCGAAGGCGGCGAGGATGTCTGCGGCCTGGCCGCGTTCAAGGTGCACCAGGATGGTGGCGATGATCTGCGGGTGCTCATCGCGGATCATCTCCGCCACGGTGCCCGGGTCGATCAGGTTCAGCGCGTCGATGCCGTTATGGGTGGCCTTGGTTTCGGTGATGTCCTCGATCAGGCTCAGCGCGCGGTCGTTGCCCAGTACTTTCACCAGGATGTTCTGGATGTGGTCGGTGGAGGTCACGCCGAGCACCGAGTACTCCTCGGCCTCCACGTAGAAATCCTCCAGCACATTGGTGACGTCGGCGTGGGACACCTGGCCCACCGTCGCCATCTCCTGGCTGACTTCCTGGATCTCGCGGGAGGACATGTGCTTGAGCACTTCCGCGGTGGCCTCCTCCTCCAGAGAGAGGAGGACGATGGCGCTCTTGCGCAGGCCCGGGAGTCCGCTGCTGCTGTTGTTGCTTGGCTTAGGCATCTTCTTTCATCCAGCCGCGCAGGATCATGGCGATCATGCGCGGGTCGTCGCGGCCAATGCGCCGCAGTTCATCCAACTGTTCCTGGTAGCTCGCCGACTTGTCGACGCGCTTGAAGCCGACCGAGCCGCCGCCGTCGCCGGCGGAGTCCAGGCCCAGGGCGGCCAGCGCTGCCGGGTCGCCGGACAGCGCGGCCATGGTGGTGGCGCGGTCCGGGGCCGGCGGCGAGGAGAACTTGCGCAGCACCGGCTTGACCAGGCGGCGGTAGGCGAACAGCACCAGCACGGCGGCGAGCAGGTAGCGCGCGGCAGCGGTGGCGGTGTTGATGAAGAAGGTCTGCTGCCACCAGGGGGTCGGCTCGATGAGTTCCGGTTGCACCTCGGTGAACGGGCTGTTGATGACCTCGATACGGTCGCCGCGCTGTTCCGAGTAGCCCACGGCCTGCTGCACCAGGCGGGTGATCTGCTGCAGTTCCTCGTCCGGCACCGCCTCGCTGGTCGGGTTGCCCTCGTCGTCGACGCCCGGACGGTTGTTGACCACCACGGCGACGGACAGGCGGCGCAGGCCGCCCATCTGGTGGCGCACGTGGCGAATATTGCGGTCCAGCTCGAAGTTGAACACGCTGTCGCGCTGCAGGCTGGTCTGGTTGCCCAGTTGTTCGCCTGCGACGGCAGCATCGTCCTCCGCGGTGGTCTGCTCGATCGGCGAGGGCGCCCAGTTCGGGGCGGTGTTGCTCAGCGCCCCGGGGATGCCCCTGGCCACGGCCTCGTCGCCGGTGAAATTGGCGCTGGACTGGCTGCTGCGCACGGCGGCGCGGCCCGGTTCGGGATTGGGTGCGTAGGCCTCGCTGGTCTCCTCCACGGCGGAGAAGTCCACGTCGGCGCTGACCTGTACGCGGAAATTGTTCTCGCCGAGCAGCGGCGCGAGGATGTTGTCGACCCGCTCCTGGTAGGACTGCTCCATTTTCTGCGTGTACTTGAGCTGGGTGCCGTCCAACCCGGCCAGGGCGGTATCCGGCTGCGACAGCAGCTCGCCGCGCTGGTCGACCACGGAGACGTTTTCCGCCGCCAGGTCCGCCACCGAACTGGAGATCATGTGGATGATGGCGTTGACCTGCCCCTCGCTGAGGGTGCGCCCGGGGAACAGGTTGAGCACCACCGAGGCCTTGCTCGGCACGCGCTGCTGCACGAACACCGAGGGCTTGGCCATGGCCAGGTGTACGCGCGCGGCGGACACCGGGCCCAGGGATTCCACGGAGCGCGCCAGCTCGCCCTCCAGCCCGCGCTGGAAGTTGACCTGCTCGGCGAACTGGCTGACGCCGAAGGCCTGGTTGTCGAGCAGCTCGAAACCGACCTTGCCACCCTTGGGCAGGCCCTGTTCCGCCAGTTGCAGGCGCAGGGAGTGGACCATTTCCGAGGGCACCATGATGGTCTGGCCGCCGGCGCCGAATTCATAGGGCACCGCGCGGCGGTCGAGCTCGGCGATGATGGCGCCGCCGTCGGCGTCGCTGAGGTTGCTGTACAGCACCTGGTAGGTGGGGCCGGTGGCCCAGAGGATCGCGACCACGGTGATGGCGACGAAGGCCGCCGCCACCAGCAGCAGCGGCAGCACCGACTGCGGGCCGATCAGCGCACTCAGGCGCTCGGCGGACAGCGGTTGCACTGCGGTCTGCTCGGTGTTGCCCAGGGCCACCTGGCCGGCGCTGGGCGTGGCCTGCGCCTGCATGTCGGCGGCGGGGGTGGCGGTGGCTGTAGCGGTCGCTGTGGCCATGCTCAGCGCCCCGCCATGCGCGCTGGGCGCCGGCCGGCCCTGTGGCCCCGGTGCATCGCGCTGTTCAACTGTTTCGTCCTGCCCACGTCCGCGTAACTCCCCTGATTCTTGTGCCGGGCCGGTCTGGCCGGGCTGCGGCCAATGACCCTGAGACTGAATTATGGGAGCGGGGGAGTCCTGCTTATCGGCCGAATAAGCGCGTTTTTTAGCCCCTTATCAAACCAATGATCCGGGCGCGCCGGAACTAGGATGTGCAGCATCAGGAGACCTGTCCGGAGGAGTCAGGCCATGGTGTCACCGGTAGTTCAGACCGCCCTGCGGCAGATGCAGAGCCTTGCTGCGGAGGCGTCCGGCGGTGCGCGGACCGAGCAGCAGCTCGCTACCAGCGTCGGCGAGGGCGGTTTCGCGGAGGAGCTGCGCTCGTCTATCGTGCGCATCAACGAAATGCAGCAGACCGCGCGCGCCGAAGGGCGGGCCTTCCAGGCCGGCGACCCGGGCGTGAGTCTTGACCAGGTCATGGTCGACTCGCAGAAGGCGTCGATCGCCTTCCAGACCGGGGTGCAGGTGCGCAACCGGTTGATCAATGCGTACAAAGAAATCATGAACATGCAGGTTTGATGCGATCTATGTATCTGATTTCAATAAATAAAATACTTTCCTGGGCGGGCTGGCCATACACCTGCCCAGGGCGCGTGCCCTCACGCGGTCTCCTGCAGCAGCACGCCTACCGCCTCGTCCAGGCGCTCGGCCACTGCCAGCACCGCCTCGTTGGGGATCTGGCGGATGACCTCGCCGCTCTCCAGGTCGACGATTCGGGTGACCACGCGGTTGGATTTCTCGCTGAGATCGAACTCCAGCCCGTAGGCCTTGAGTGCCTGGTTGATGCGCGCCACGGGGGCGACCAGATCGTCGAGTTCCGGTTCTGCCGGCGGCACGCTCTCGCTGCTGGCCAGCTTCAGGACGGCTTCGACACGGTCGCCGGTGGCGAACCTCTCACTGTTGTTACGCACCGCCGCGGGATTGACCCCCGGGATGTTCTGGATTTCCAGAGGCATGGTGGACCTCCTCGATTCGTCCTTCACCCGACCTTCAATAGATGTATCGGCACCGTGCAGGCCGACTTTAGCGGGCCGGCGCGCTACCGCGCTGCCCAATCACCGCGAATCCTGCCGGAAACTGCCCGGCCACAAAAAAAGACGCCCCGAAAACGGGGCGTCGAAGTGTGCAGAGCACAAGTTGGACCCAGGATGGGTTTTACCGCAGGAGTGACAGCACGCCCTGGGGCACCTGGTTGGCTTGCGCCAGGACCGAAGTGCCAGCCTGCTGCAGGATCTGCGCACGGGTCATGTTGGACACTTCTACCGCGTAGTCGGCGTCCTCGATGCGTGAGCGGGCTGCCGACAGGTTGGTGGACGTGGTAGCCAGGTTGGTGATCGCAGACTCGAAGCGATTCTGGGCCGCACCCAGCTCGGAACGCATCTGGTCGACTGACTGCAGCGCGTTGTCCAGGCTGGCCAGCGGGTCGGTGGTCAGTTGATCGCCCAGGGTTACAACACCGGTGGTATCGTCGACGGTGGCATCGTAGTACACGGTGTCGCCATCGGCGTTCTGGCCGGTAACCACGTAGCCGGAGGCGTCGTTCAGCGCGAACACCTGCGGGCCGGTGAGGCTGGTGATACCGGAAGTATCGATAGCCACGCTGGTGGTCGGGTCGCTAACCTGGTCCAGGGACGAGCTCAGGTTGGTGGTGCTGAAGGTCGCGGCAGCGGTGCTGTCGTAGTCGACCTGGCCGTAGGTGGCCGAGTTGACGTCGAGGTCGACAGTCGCGTCGTGGTAGGTGGTGCCGCCGTCCAGGCTGACCACGTACTCACCGCTCTCGTTGACGAACAGTTCCGGGGTAGCCGCCGGGTTGTTGTCGACGAAAGAGCCGTTCTCCAGGTCCTGGGCTTCCAGGGTTACGCCGCCGCCGACGGCGACGCCGTCAGTGCCGGTAACCTGGCTGTAGTTAGCCGCAACGCCAGCCGCGGTCACGTCACCGCCGGAACCGTCACCGACCGCCGTGGTGGTGTCGAATTCCAGGGCGCCAGTGGTGGAGTTGTAGGTGGCGTTGAAACCTTCACCGGTGGTCTGGTTGACCACGATGATGTTGTTCGGGTCCGCGGTCTCGACATAGATGTCGTAGGCAGCGGCAGCCGCACCGTCAACGAAAGTGGCGTCGGCAACGTTCAGGGAAGCCGGCACCGTTTCCGTCAGCGGCGTGCTGGACAGCTCGGAGGTGAGCAGGGTGTTCTCCACCTGGAAATCGGCCAGGCCGAGGGTAGAGGAAGACACTTCGCTCAGGTTCAGGGTGATGGTCTCGCCGTCATTGGCGCCCACCTGGATGGTGATGCCCTGCTCGGAGGCGAGTACGCTCACGCCGTTGAAAGAGGTCTCGGCGGAGATGCGGTCGATCTCTTCCAGGCGCAGGCCGATTTCGTCCTGGATGGAGGACAGGTCGCTGGCGCTGTTGGTCTCGTTGGAGGCCTGTACGGTCAGCTCGCGGATGCGCTGCAGGTTGTCGTTAACCTGGTCCAGTGCGCCTTCTGCGGTTTGGGAGATGGAGATACCGTCATTGGCGTTGCGCTGTGCCTGCATCAGGCCCGTGATCTGGGAGGAGATGCGGTTGGCGATAGCCAGGCCAGCGGCGTCGTCTTTGGCGCTGTTGATGCGCAGACCGGAAGACAACCGTTCCATGGCGGTGGACAAAGCGCTCTGAGAGCTGCCCAAGTTCTGTTGGGCGACCAGCGCGGTAATGTTGGTGTTGATAACTGACATGGTCGAATTCCTTTGTGAGTTAGCTGTTCACTGTTGCCGAAGCAGGTATCTGAGCCTTGCCTGGGCACCAACGGCTGAACCGCCGTTAGGCCATGTTTCGGCGGATTTCAAAATCCCTTTAACGGTTTTTCTCTCACGGCTGTCGCCGGCCCGGGTGCAATCGCGCGCGCAGGTAAAGTTATCCGGGAGAGTGACGACTACATACCCAATGACAAATTTCAGGGGTGACGGACTGTGGATGCGGGCCAGACAATGGATGTGACACTGGAGGAAAACCCGGGCGAGGTGCAACGCTGGCTGGGGGTTTTCCAGGAGGCCCGGGGCGCGGTGATGGGCCTGGCCGAGGGCGACGGCGAGTGTTTTCCCGTGGTGGTGCGGCATATCGCCGCCGGCGAACCGCTGCTGGTGGATGTCGGTTCCGTGCCCTTCGCGCGCTCGGCCTTCGAGGCACAGCGCCCGGTGCAGCTGAGCAGCTTCGGCAGCAACGCGCAGGTCACCACCTCCGCCGAGCCGCTGCTGGACCTGGCCATGGCCGAGGGCAAACTCACCGCCAAGCTGGCCTACCCGCAGGCGCTCACCGTGAAGTGGCGGCGCAACGAGTTTCGCGCCGTGCTGCGCCACGAGCTGGTGTGCAAGGTCACCCTGCGCAGCGGGCACGCGAAGGAGCCGCTGGTGGGCACCCTGCGCGATCTCTCCATGGGCGGCTGCCAGGTGGTGTTCCCGCCCCAGGCGGTCTACCTGGACGACGGTGAGGTCTCTACCTACGACCTGAACCTGAAATTCGCCGGCGGCGACGACCTCAGCATCCGCGGCATCCTGCGCCACTGCGAGATCGTGCGCGAGGACTCGCGGGTGCGCGCCGGCTTCCAGTTCGAGAGCGTGAACCACGCGCAGGATCGCCAGCTGTGGTATTTCGTGCGCGAGATCGAGCGCGAGCACGCGCGCGGTGCGCAGGAGGACCGGGAGCGCCCGGCCTCGCCCCTGTTCGCGACCGACAGTTCGGCGGCGCCGGAACCGGCGGAGGCGCCGACCCACGCGACCTCCATGGCGCATCGGCTGTCCGCCGTCGCCACCAGCGTCGGCGTGCAATTGCGCCTGCTCAAGCAGGGTGAAAAGCTCGATGGCTCGGCGATCTCGCGCGCCGCGGACACCCTGCTACGCCTGCTCGAGGCCGATCGTGAAGAGGTTCTTTTTGCGCTGATCTGCCTGCCGGAGCAGCCGCCGGTGGTGCGTCACGGTGTCGCCGTGGCGACGCGCCTGGCGGATATCGGCATTTCCCTGAACATCCCGCGCGACGCCCTCAAGGGCATGACCACCTGTGCCCTGTTGCACGACCTGGGCGCCGAGCTGCGCGGCGGCGGCATGACGCCGGCGGCGCGGGCGGAGCAGGTGTTCTGTATTGCCGACCGCCTGCGCGAGGTGCGCTGGCTGTCGCCGGTGATGATCGCCGAGGTCGTGGAGCAGATCAACGAGCGCCTCGATGGCCGCGGCTATCCGCTGGGCCTGGAGGGCAACAAGCTGAGCGAACTGTCCAAGCTGGCGGCGGTGGTCAACACCATCGATGCCGCCTGTCGCATCAACCCCGAGGGCGGCGAGGAGACCTTCGGCCGGGTCGCCACGCGCCTGGCCACCCAGGAGGCGGCCTATTCCGCCAAATGGGTGAAGCTGTTCTTCGAGCGCTACGGCGCACTGCCGGTGGGCGCCCGGGTCGCCGCCCCCGACGGCGAGCGCTACTGGGTGCGGCGCCTGGACGAGTGCCGGCGCGTGGCCCAGCTGGTGCCCTGCGCAGACCAGCAGGTGCCCAGCGCGGAGCTGGTCGCGCGCAGTGTGCAGGGCGAGGCGCTGGCCGATATCGGCGAGCTGCGCGAGGTCACCGCGGGCCTGTAAACGAGCCGCGCAACGTCCCTGCACGAGGCGCCCTCGGGGCGCCGCAGAAACGTGAAATTTATCGCAAAAAGGGTAAATTTCGCCCCCCCGCAGCCGATACCCAAAAGCAGAGCAGCTGGCCGCGCAAGCCCCCGGGCACAGGCGGTCCGCACAAGGAGTACCGGGAGAGACTTATGTCCACAATCAGCGCGCTGGGAATCGGTTCAGGCCTCGACCTGAACGGCCTGCTGGACCAGCTCGAAACGGCGGAACGCGAGAAACTGGTTCCCATTGTCGAGCAGAAGAACAGCTACCAGTCGAAGATTTCCGCCTTCGGCCAGCTTCGCTCATCCCTTGCCTCGTTCCAGGCCGCGGCTGAGAAACTCAACAACAGCAGCCTGTTCGGAGGCGTCAAGAGCTCGGTGAGCGGTGACGCCCTGACCGCGGCGGCCACCAGCGGCGCCCAGCCGGGCAGCTACCAGGTCAATGTCTCGCAACTGGCACGCGCCTACAGCGTGGCCACCGCCGGCGTTGCCGACCGCGATGCGGATCTCGGCGCGGGCACTGTGAGCATCAGCCTGGCCAACGGCGACAGCCTGAGCGTGGAGCTCGGCGCCGAGGACAGCTCCCTGGAGGCACTGCGCGACGCCATCAACGAACAGGACGCCGGGGTGCGCGCCAGCATCGTCAATGACGGCGGCGACAGCCCCTACCGCCTGGTGCTCACCTCCGCCACCGAGGGCGAGGATGCGGCGATCAGCTCGGTGGACTTCGGCGACCTGTCCGCCAGCCTGGCGCTGGACCCGGTCACCGAGGTGACCGCGCGCAACGCTGAATTCAGTGTCAACGGCGTGGATGTCACCAGCCAGACCAACCAGGTCGAGGGCGCCCTGGAGGATATCACCCTGGTGCTGGCCGAAGAGGGCGAGGCCACGGTGACCATCAACCCGAACACCAAGGCCATCGAGGACGCCATCACCGGCTTCGTCTCGGCCTACAACAAGCTGCAGAACAGCATTGGCGACCTGACCCGGTTCGATGCGGACAGCGGCGTTGCCGGCCAGTTGCTGGGCGACAACACGCTGCGCTCGGTGAGCACACGCCTGCGCTCGGTGTTTGTCGAGGGCGTCGAAGAGGGCGCATTGCAGCGCCTGACCGACGTCGGCATCACGCTGCAACTGGATGGCACCCTGGAGATCGACGAGGAGGCCCTGGGCGAACTGGTCGAGACCGGCCTGTCCGACCTGCAGGACTTTTTCGCCGGCGATAGCAGCACCTCTGGCCTTGCCGGCAAGCTCGGCGGCACCCTGGATGACATGCTCGAGAGTAGCGGCCTGCTGGAAACCGCCACCGGCGGCCTGGAGTCGCGCATCGACTCGCTGGATGACCGCTACGACCGGGTCGAGCTGAGTATCGAACGCACCATGAACCGCTACCGCATGCAGTTTGCACAACTGGACAGCCTGGTGGCGAACATGAATTCGACCAGCAGCTACATCGCGCAGCAGTTCGACATCCTCAACGCACAATTGAACCAGTAACCGGTGCGTCCGGCGCACCCCAAGCCATCCAGGTACGGCAGGAGTAAGTGATGATTTCTCAATTCGGCTCAGGTAAGGGAGCCAGCGCCTACGCCAAGGTAGGCGTGGAGAGCGGCGTGATGTCCGCCGACCCGCACCACCTCATCGTGATGCTGTTCGACGGCCTGGAGACCTGCATCCGCAGCGCGCGCAGCCACCTGCTCGCCGGCAATATCGCCGGCAAGGGCGAGGCGATTTCCCGCGCCATCGATATCGTCAACCGCGGCCTGATCGCGGCGCTGGATACCGAGAAGGGCGGTGACGTGGCGGTGAACCTGGGGCGCATCTACGAGTATGTGAGCCTGCTGCTGCTGCGCGCGAACCTGCACAACGATGCCGAGGCGCTCGATGAGGCCGAGCGCCTGATCGGCGATATCAGTTCCGCCTGGCGCGAGCTGGGCCTGCGGGAAAAGACCGGGTAAGACCATGCAACAACAGATGGACTGGATCGACGACGCCCTGGGCGAGCAGACACTGGCGCTCTACGACGACCTGCGCCTGAGTTCCCGGCGTATGCTCAACCGCGCCGAACAGCGCTGCTGGGCGAGCCTGGCCGACGAGGAAGTGGAGTTCTTCAAGGCCTACGAGCGCATCATGGAGAACGAGAGCGTCATCGATTACAGCGAGGAACAACTGCAGCGCCGCGAGCGCATGCTCGGCGAAATCTTCGACGGCGTGCAGCGCACCCGCGGCCTGCTCAGCTCACGACAAACGGAACTGTCCAGGGAAATGGCCCACGAGGCGCTGCCCTTTCGCACGCGCTACTCCACCGCCGGCGGTCATCTGGGGGCCCGTGTCCTGGTGAACTGAATGAGCGGGCTGACGCCGATATTGGACACCCTGCTCACCCAGGTGCTGGGGCGGCGTGCCGACGTGCAGACCGCGGCCTTCCGCGCGGCGGAACAGGCCGTGGGCGAGGTGCGTCCCGGCGCGCCGGCGCGACCGGTGGAAAGCGATTCGCGTCTCGACCCGCGCGTGCTGGACCCGCGCCTGGCCGGACCGCGTGGTGCCGAGGCGAAGGATGCGTCATCGCGTGTCGGCCAACCCCCTGCCGGCGCTGCCGAAAACACCCCCGCTCGCGGTGCCGAGCGCCTCGCCGAGCGCGCCAGCGTCACCGAGTTGAGTACCTCCGCAAGAATCATCTCACGCCTGCTGCAACCGGCGCGCGGCGACCTGCCGTCGGTCATCCGGGCGCCGGGCCAGCTGCTCGACCCCGCCGCGGGCGAGCCGCGCGCGGACCAGCTCGCCCAGCGCCTGGGGCAGAGCATTCGCAGCAGCGGCCTGTTTTACGAATCCCATCTCAACCAGTGGTTCCAGGGCAAGCTGCCGGCGTCGGAGCTGGCCCGCGAGCCGCAGATGCGCCTGTTGCCGGCCCCCGCCGCTGCCGCGCGCGAGGCCGCGCCGCAATCCAGCGTGCCCGGTGAGGGCGGCGTGCGCGTGACGCTGGAATCGCCGCGCGGGGCGCTGCCGGCGAGTCCCGGTACCGCCGCGACGTCCACCGCGCCGGATGTCGCGCCCGAGGGGCCGGCGAAGATCGTCGCGAATTCCGCCCGCGAGGCGCTGGCGCGGCTGGTGGAATTCGACCTCGAGCTGCCCGCGGACAGCCCGTCCCGGGACACCAGGCTGGCGCCGGAAGCGCAGGAGCGCATCCAGTCCATCGTGCGTCACCAGCTGGAAATGCTCGGCACGCCGGTGCTGAAGTGGGAGGGCGAGGTCAGCAACGGTTTCCTCATGTTCATGGAGATCACCCTGCCGCAGTACGACCCGGAGGACGGCGTGGAGCGCGACGCCGACGGCCAGCGCCAGCGCGAGGCCGCCGGCCAGTGGTCGACCAACATCGAGCTGGAACTGCCGCTGCTCGGCGAAGTCGCGATTTCCCTGCGCCACTCGCCCGGCGCCCTGGCGATGGACATCGCCACGGCGCAGGAGGATACCGCCGAATTGCTGCGCCGCGAGGCCGACCAGGTGATACAGCGGCTCGAGGCGATGGGCTTCGCCGCCCCCGCGGTGCGCGTGGTGGTCGCCAGCCAGGAGGACGCCGATGGCTGGGCCAAGTGACGACCAGCGCCCGCGCAGTGCGGTGGCGCTGCGCTACGACGCCGCGCGCGACAACGCGCCGCGGGTGGTGGCGCAGGGCTACGGCGAACTGGCCGAGCGCATTATCGAGGAGGCCCGGCGCCACGGCGTGTTCGTGCACGACTCGCCGGAACTGGTCGGCCTGCTCATGAACCTCGACCTCGACGAGGTGATTCCCCCCGAACTGTACCTGGTGGTCGCGGAACTGCTGGTGTGGCTGTCCTCGCTGGAGCGCGGCGAGGCCGAGGCGCTGGCGCCGGGCCAGATCCTGGTGCAGGACGAGGCCGGCTGACCCCCGCCGCCGCGCGCCCTGCGCTGCCCGAATGCGCAATCTGCAAGCCGGTTATCAGTTTGGGCATGCGCCCGGCGGGCACTGCCGGCAACCGTTGCGCCGCGCAGCCTGCCAAGCTAAAGTGGCGAAAAAGAAGCCACAATAACCACCGTAGCACCGCGACGACCGGGAAGTCTGTCTGGCTTGAAACGCAGGAGCGGGAATGGCCGTATTGTACCTCGTTGTCACCGCGTTCGGCAGGAACACGCATGCTGGACAGTGAGACGTTGAATGAAATCCAGGAGCTGAACATGACGTACCTGCTCCTGGCCAAGCAACTCCTCTCTGAAGATCGCGAGGCGGGCATTTTCCGGCTTGGCGTTACCGAGGAGGTGGCTGACTACATCCTCTCCCTGTCCGCCAAGAAACTCGCCCAGATCTCCCGCACCAGCCAGTTCATCTGCACCCTGCGCATCGAGGATGTCGCAGAACTCGAGGCCACCGTCGCCAGTCACCGCGACTACCTCGCCACCCCGAGCCACCAGGCAATGCTGCTGGCTTCCAAGGCAGCCAAGGGCTGAAACCCCTGGGCTGGCGCGCGCCATGACCACCAAGAACATCGCCGAGGAAGCCCGCCAGGTGCAGATGTGCATCGAGCTGATCGACCTCGGCGCCCGCCTGCAGGTGCTCGAGGTGGAGTCCGATTTAAGCCGCGGGCGCCTGCTCAAGCTGTACAAGGAAGTGCGCGGCGAATCGCCGCCCAAGGGCATGCTGCCGTTCTCCGCGGACTGGTTCCTGACCTGGATGCCGAACATCCACGCCTCGCTGTTTTTCAATATCTACCGCACCATCCACGCCATCAGCCACGCCGAGCGTATCGACGATTTCATCAAGGCCTATCGGCTGTACCTGGAGCAGCTGTCGCTGGACAAGCTGGAACCGGTGCTGTCGCTGACCCGGGCCTGGACCCTGCTGCGTTTCTACGAGAGCGAGATTCTCGACCTGGCCACCTGCGAAAGCTGCGGCGCCGACTACATTCGTCACGCCCAGGACCTCAAGCAGGGATTCGTGTGCGGGATCTGCCAGCCGCCCTCGCGCGCCGGCAAGACGCTCAAGGGCCCAGAGGACTAAAAAAGCGGAATGGTGAGTGTGCGGCTGCCCGCCCGGGAGGCGGGTGCCGCACTCAGCTGTTGCCGGTCTGGCGGTTGACCGCGCCGTGCAGCCAGTAGACGTTGTTGGCCTCGCGGCGCCAGGCGTCCGGCCAGTCGTAGTGCTGCACCCACTCCATGAACTGCTCTGCCGGCAGCGGCGGCTGGATACCGTAGCCCTGGCCATACTCGCAACCCATGCGCAGCAGCATCAGGCCGTGGTCGTCGGTTTCCACGCCCTCGGCGATCACCTTGCGGCCGAAGGCCTGGGCGAGGTTGATCACGCCCTCCACCAGCGAGCGGCTCTCGGCGTCGGTGGGCATGTCGATGATGAACGAGCGGTCGATCTTCAGCGTGTTCGAGGGCAGCTGCTTGAGGTAGGTCAGCGAGGCGTAGCCGGTACCGAAGTCGTCCAGTGACACCGCCACGCCCAGTTCCTGGCACTCCTTGATCACCCGGGTCACCGTGTCCAGGTCGGTGAGGGCGGTGGATTCCAGGATCTCCAGTTCGAGCATCGCCGGTGCCACCCCGGGCTGGGCGGCCAGGGCCTGCTGCACATCGCTGACGAAATTCGGGCTCTGCAGGTAGCCGCCGTCGATGTTGACGCTGACCGGGATGTCCAGGCCGTGCTGCTGGAAGATGGCGACCTGCTGCAGCGCCTCGCGGATCACCCAGCGGTCGATGGCCTCGGCCTGGGCGGTGCCCTCGACCAGCGGCAGGAAGCGTGCCGGTGCCAGCAGGCCCTCCTCGGGGTGCTGCCAGCGCACCAGGGCCTCGGCACCGATCACCTCGCCGCTGCGCATGTTCACCTTCGGCTGGTAGTACAGTACGAACTCGTTGTCCTGTACCGCGTACTCGATGCGCTGCACCTGGCGGCGGCGCGAGTGCTCGACCTTGCGCTTCTCGATGTCGAACATCTCGAAGCGGTCGCGGCCGTTTTCCTTGGCCAGGTACATGGCCTGGTTGGCGTGGCGCAGCAGGCTGTCCGGGTCGCCGTCGTCGCGCGGGTAGAGGGAGATGCCCATGCTGGCCGAGAGGTAGACCTTGTGCCGGTCGCTCAGCGTGTAGGTGCCGCGCACGCCGCACAGGATGCGGTCGGCATGCGCCTGGCACTCGTTGAGGTCGAGCAGTTCGTTGAGTACCACCGCGAACTCGTCGCCGCCGATGCGTGCCACGTAGTCGGAGGGCCGGGCCAGCGATTTGAGCTTGTTCGCCACCAGGGTGAGCAGTTCGTCGCCCATGGTCTGGCCGAGGCGCTCGTTGGTGGCGTTGAAGCCGTCCACGTCGATATAGCAGATCGCCATGGCGCGTCCGAACAGCTGGGCGCGGCCCATGCTGGCGTGCAGGTCCTTGTGCAACTGGGCGCGGTTGGGCAGGCCGGTGAGGTGGTCGGTACAGGCGATTTTTTCCAGGCGATGTTTCTGCTCGACGCTCTCGGTGACGTCGGTGACGACCGCCACATAGCACTTGGGCTTGCCGTGGGCATCGCGAATGGTGGCGATGCGCTCGCGCGCCGCGAACAGCTCGCCGTCGCGGGTCTTGTTCCACACCTTGCCCTGCCAGTAGCCCTCGCGGCGCAGCTTGCGCAGCAATTCGCGGTAGAACTCGTTGTCGTTGCCGTCGGCCTTGAGGATGCGCGGCGACTGGCCCATCACCTCCTCCTTGCGGTAGCCGGTGATGGCGGTGAATACCGGGTTGACGTCGATGATGCGGAACTTGTCGTCCATGATGATCAGCGCGTCGGAGATGTTCTCCCAGGCGGTGCGTACCACCTGGCTCTGGTCCTCGCGCCGGGCGCGGTCGCTGATATCGTGCAGGATCGAGGTGTAGCCAACCGGGCGGTTGTGCTTGTCACGCTCGCAGATCATGCTCGACTCGATCATGCGGGTGACGCCGTCGCTGCCGGTGACGCGGAAGGTATAGGTACTCTCGTGGGGAATCATGTCGTCGGACTGGTGCGCCCCCATCATCTTCTGGATGTCTTCCGGGTGCACGTTGGCGAGGGTCGATTCCAGGGTCAGCAGGCCGGTGCTGGACATGCCCAGCAGCTTGCGCGCGACGTCGTCGATCTTGATTTCCTTGGTTTTGCTGTAGTACTCGATGATGCCGATGCTCGCACTGGCCTGCGCGCAGCTCAGGCGGTCGTTGCTGCGGCGCAGCGCCAGGTTGATCGCCGCGGACTCGCGCAGGGCCCGGTCACGCTGCCCGGTGATGGCCACCACCAGCGCAAACAGGATGAAGTCGAAGAGCAGCGCCCCGCCGGCGACCCAGTAGGGGTTGCGCGTACCCATCAGCTCGTCGAAATTCCCGTTGCTGCGCAGGTCCAGCAGCCACTCGCGGCCGGCAACCTCAACGGAGGTGCGGCTGTTGCGCGCGCCGCTGGCGGCTGCCTCCCAGTTCTCCGAGGTGAACAGGACCTGCCGGCCATCGTCCATCGCCGCATCCTGGACGCGGATTTCCAGCGCCGGCTGCGGGGCGCGCAACAGGCTGGCGAACAGGTCGGAGGCGCGAAACGGCGTATAGACGAAACCGAGCAGGGCCTCCCGCCGCTCGGCGAGGCTGGCGGGCAGGTCACCGGTGCGGTAGACCGGCAGGAAGGCGATCACGCCGGGCGCGCTTTCCTCGACTGTTGCGTGCAGGGCCTTGACCGGTCCGGAGACCGCCAGTGCCCCGCTGTCGCGGGCGCGGTCCATGGCCTCGCGCAGTAGCGGGTCCGAGTACATGTCGTAGCCGAATACCCTGCGGTTGCGCCAGTCCATCGGCTCCATGTATATGATGGTGCTGTAGCGGTCGCGGGCGCCGGCCGGCGTGACGCGGAAGTCCGGGAAACCCTCGCCGCGGACCCTGTCGACCATCTGCGGTACTTCCTCCGGCAGCATCACCTGGGCGAAGCCTATCGAGGCCAGGTCCGGGTAGCGGTGGCTGAGGTCCATGGCGGTGACGAAGGAGGCCCACTCGCGGCGCTCCGGTACCCGCTCCAGGGTATCGAACAGCGCGACGACGCCGGACAGGGCCTGGTCATAGCGTTGCAGGCGGGCCTCGGCGTTGGCCTGGGCGTCGCTCACCAGGTACTCGAACTTGTTGTCCAGTCGGTGCTCGCGGGCGAGCAGGATGAGCGTGGTGCCGCCGATGGTCAGCACAAGGGTGAGGGCGAGGACGCTCCAGGCGATGACGTTGCCGCGCGCTGGAACGCCCGGCGACGAGCCGACGGGCTCCGTCTCCTCCTCGTTAGTTGTTGGGCCCGGAGGCGGTAGTGCGGTCATTTCGGGGGTGTCTCTGCGGCATGGGCCGTTGCAATCCACTCTAGGGGAGTATCTCGGCATCGCGGGGGGCAACTTTAGACCGCCTTGCCCCCGCCGGAATGGACCCATCCTGCGCCTGTTCGCACGAATTCATTGCCCGGAAATAGGCCGCCTTTTCCCATCTTATCGACGCAATAGACACGGCTGCTTCGCCATATGCTGTTGTCCAGACTGGCAGGAGCCTGCTTTGCGCGAGCGCCGTCGGCCATCGGGAGACAACAGTAAAGTAACCCCGGGGCTTGCCGATAACCCGACTGTCGTTGTGTCTGGCAAATCAGGGGTATCGGGTGCTCATCGTCGTCGGCTTTCTCATTGTCATCCTGTCCGTGTTCGGCGGTTTCGCGCTGGCCGGGGGGCATCTCGGTCCGCTGTTCCAGCCGACCGAGGTATTGATGATTTGCGGTGCCGCGGCGGGTGCCTTCGTGGCGTCCAACAACGGCAAGGCGATGCGGGCCACCGCGCAGGCGTTCCGCCGCCTGCGCCCGACCAACCGCTACAACCAGGAGATGTACATGGAGTTGATGTCCCTGTTGTACACGCTGCTGGCGAAGATTCGTCGGGACGGGATGATGGGCGTCGAGAAGGACATCGACAATCCCGAGCAGAGCGCCCTGTTTGCCAAGTTCCCCAATATCCTCGGCGATGCCCTGATCATGTCCTTCATCACCGACTACGTGCGGCTGATGGTCGCCGGCAGCCTCGAGGCGATGGAGCTGGACGAGCTCATGCTGCACGAGATCGAGGTGTTCGAACACGAGTGCCATGTACCCTCCGGCGCGCTGACCAAGGTCGCCGACGGCATGCCCGCCTTCGGTATCGTGGCGGCGGTGATGGGCGTGGTGAAGGCCCTGAGTACGGCGGATGCCGGCCCCGACGAGATGGGCGAGATGATCGCCCACGCCCTGGTCGGGACCTTCCTCGGCATTCTCATCGGCTACGGATTTATCGCGCCCCTGGCCAGCCGCATCGACCGGCAGGCGGAGGAGGCGCTGAAAGTGCTGCAGTGCATCCGCGTCACCCTGCTCGCCAGCCTCAACGGCTACGCGCCGCAGATCGCGGTGGAATTCGGCCGCAAGGCACTGTTCAGCGCTGAGCGGCCCAGCTTCGACGAGCTCGAGGACCACGTCCGGGAGCGTCGCGCCGTATGAACGCCCACGCCCGCCCCATCATCATCCGGCGCAAGAAGGTGGTACATGCCCACCACGGCGGCAGCTGGAAGATTGCCCTGGCGGACTTCATGACCGCGCTGATGGCGCTGTTCCTGGTCATGTGGATTCTCACCGCTGCCAGCAAGCAGCAGCGCGAGGCGGTGGCCGAGTACTTCCGCACGCCGCTGGTGGTGGCGCTCGCCGGCGGCGACAAGAGCACCGCCAGTACCAGTGCGATTCCCGGCGGCGGCGACGACCCCACCCACGCCGAGGGCGAGGTGCGGCGCATAGACCGGCGCGAATACTCGCGCCCCAGCGACGCCCAGCGGCGCTTCTTCGAGGCCCTGCAGCTGCGCATCGAGGCCGCCATCATGGCCGACCCGGAGCTGCGTGACCTGCGCGGCCAGATGCGCTTTGACATGACCCTGGAGGGCCTGCGCATCCAGGTACTGGATACCGAACAGCGACCCATGTTCAGCCTCGGCAGCGACCGCGTGGAACCCTATATGCGTGAACTGCTGCGCACCATGGCGCCGTTGATCAACGAGCTGCCCAACGAAATGAGTATCAGCGGCCACACCGACAACCTGCCCTACGCGGGCGGCATCGGCGGCTACAGCAACTGGGAGTTGTCCAGCGCGCGCGCCAACGCCTCGCGGCGCGAGCTGGTGGCCGGTGGCCTGAGCCCGGAAAAACTGCTGCGTGTGGCGGGTATGGCGGACAACGTGCCGATGCCCGAGATGCCGCGCGAAAGCCCCATGAATCGGCGTATCGAACTGCTGATGTTGTACCCGGAAACCGCCAACAGCATCCGCTCGCCGGCGGTACTGCCGGAGCCGGCCGCCGAGCCGGTATGGATACCCGGCATCGAAGATCTGACCGCAATGCTGCAATCGCAGGCGCCCGCGCCCGCGGAGCAGCCAGAAAGAGTCTTGTAAGCCATGGATTTGAGCGAATTCAGTGACACTTTTTTCGAGGAGGCCGACGAGCTCCTGGTGGAGATCGAAAGCCACCTGCTCGATATCGACCCCGATGATCCCGACCCGGAACAGCTCAACGCGATTTTCCGCGCGGCGCATTCCATCAAGGGGGGTGCCGGAACCTTCGGATTTACGGTTCTGCAGGAGACCACCCACGTTCTGGAGAATCTTCTCGACGATGCGCGCAAGGGCAACCTGTCGCTCAACAGCCGCATCGTCGACCAATTTCTGGAAGCCAAGGACATGTTGAAAGATCAACTCGACGCATATCGCAACGGAACGGCTCCCGACCAGGAGGCTTTCGAGGCACTGTGCCAGGCGCTGCAGCGCATCGCCGAGGAGAATCGCGCGGGCGCCGACGCCGCGCCGGCCCCCGCCGCCGCTGAACCGCCAGCGCAGGAAAGCGCAGCGGGTGCCGGTTTCGAACTGTTCGATGGAGCGTCGGCGGACGCAGACGATGGCACGCCGCGGCTGCAGGTGCGATTGCGCGAGGTCGGTGAGGCTGACCGCACCCTGATCATCGAGGAACTGGGTAATCTCGGCGAGATCCTGGACAGCGGCGGCGACGAGGCCTGCTTCGACATCCAGCTGGCCACCGAGGAGAGCCCGGACAACCTGGAGGCGGTCCTGTGCTTTGTGATCGATGCGGAGCAACTGGAAATTACACCGCTTGGCGGTGGCGAAGACGAGGCGACCGCCGCGCAGGAAGCGTCAGCGCCCGCCGAGCCGGAACCGGAACCGGAACCCGAACCTGCGCCGGCCGAGCCGGAAGCTGCGGCCGAGGTTGCCGGCAGCGAGTCGTCCGAGCCCGCTGGCGAAGCCGGCGAGTCGCCAGCCGAATCGGCCGCGCCGGAGCAGCCCGCCGCACAGGACACGCCTGTCGCCGAGGAACCAAAACCCGCAGCACCGCCCCAGGCCGCGGCGCCGAAGGAGGCCGCCAAGGCCCCCGCCAAGCCCGCCGCGGCGCCCAAGGCGGGCAAGGCCGGTGCACCCGAGACCTCCTCCATCCGCGTGGCGGTGGACAAGGTCGACCAGGTCATCAACCTGGTGGGCGAGTTGATCATTACCCAGTCGATGCTCAACGAGACGGTCAACGGTCTCGAGGGCGTGGTCAACAGCGACCTGCTCAACGGCATCAACCTGCTGCAGCGCAACGCGCGCGACCTGCAGGACGCGGTGATGTCCATCCGCATGCTGCCCATGGACTACGTGTTCAGCCGCTTCCCGCGCCTGGTGCGCGACCTCGCGGGCAAGCTGGGCAAGGAGATCAACCTGGTCACCGAGGGCGAGTCCACGGAACTCGACAAGGGCCTGACTGAACGCATTATCGACCCGCTCACCCACCTGGTGCGCAACAGCCTGGACCACGGCCTGGAGTCCCCGGAGGCGCGGGCCAGGGCGGGCAAGCCGCGCGAGGGCAAGCTGGTGCTCTCGGCGCAGCACCAGGGCGGCAACATCCTGATCGAGGTACGCGACGACGGCGCCGGACTGAACCGCGAGAAGATCCTCGAAAAGGCGCGCGCCAACGGCATACCGATGAGCGACAACCCCTCCGACGACGAGGTCTGGCAGCTGATCTTCGCGCCGGGGTTCTCCACCGCCGAGCAGGTCAGCGACCTCTCCGGCCGCGGTGTCGGCATGGACGTGGTCAAGCGCAATATCCAGTCCATGGGTGGACACGTGGAGATCATGTCCAAACAGGGGCAGGGCACCACCACGCGCATCGTGCTGCCGCTCACCCTGGCGATACTCGACGGCATGCTGATCAAGGTCGCCGGCGAGATCTACATCCTGCCGGTGAGCTCCATCATCGAGTCGCTGCAACTGCGCAGCGAGCACCTGTCCTCCCTGCCCGGCAACGTGCAGATGCTCAAGGTGCGCGGCGAATACTACCCGGTGATCTCCGTGTACGACGCCATGGGCCTGCGCGGCCTGGCCAGCGAGACCGACGAGGGTGGGCGCGGCACCGCGGTGATGGTGCAGGCGGGCAATATCAAGTACGTGATGCTGGTCGATGAACTGCTCGGCCAGCAGCAGGTGGTGGTGAAGAACCTGGAGGCGAACTACCGTCGCATCCCGGGCGTCTCCGCCGCCACGATCCTCGGCGACGGCAACGTTGCGCTGATTCTGGACATGCCCGACCTGTACCGGCTCGGGCAGGAGGCACGGGTGCGCCGCGGCGGTCCCAGCGACGCCGCACGCGCGCCCAGTGCCTCCACTGAGGAGGCGGAGCAAGCATGACCGAACCCCATAAATACCGGCATTTCCCGTGTCTTTTCCAGCAATTGCCTGTTGCAAGTGGCGCTATAGTCGTGACAGGTAACATCGGCGGAAATGCCACTCCCATTAACGACTTGCGCAGCGAGAGTGAACAGTGAACAAGGATATCAGCATACTCGTCGTCGACGATTTTCCCACCATGCGGCGGATTGTCCGCAGCCTCCTCAAGGAGCTCGGATTCACCAATGTCGATGAGGCGGAGGACGGACAGGTCGGTCTCGCAAAACTGCGTGGCGGCGGCTTCGACTTCGTGGTCTCGGACTGGAACATGCCCAACCTGGACGGCCTGGAGATGCTCAAGCAGATCCGCGCCGACGACGCCATGAAGGACCTGCCGGTGCTCATGGTGACCGCGGAGGCGAAGAAGGAAAACATCATCGCCGCCGCCCAGGCCGGCGCCAGCGGCTACGTGGTGAAACCGTTCACCGCGGCGACCCTGGAAGAAAAGCTCAACAAGATATTCGAGAAACTGGCCAAGTAACGGGGCGTCCGTTACTGGCGGGGAGAACAGGCTATGCAATCAGCGCAAGAAGTAAAAGCGACGCCTCCCGTGGAGAACGTCGACGAGTTTGTCGGCCGCGTCGGCAACCTGATTCGCAACCTGCGCGAGAACATCAAGGCGCTGGGTGTGGAAGGGGCGGTACAGAAAGCGGCGGAGATCATTCCCGACGCACGCGGTCGCCTGAGTTATATCGCGAACATGACCGAGGAGGCCGCCGAACGCGCCCTCAACGCCGTGGATCGCGCACAACCGATCCAGGACGAACTGGAGGCCCGCTCGCAGGAACTGAGCGAGCGCTGGACGCACTGGTTCGGGCATCCGCTGGACGACGATGCGGTGCGCTCGCTGGTGCTGGATACCCGCCAGTTCCTGGAGCAGGTGCCCAAGAGCACGGCGGCGACCAACCAGGAGCTGCTCGAGATCACCATGGCCCAGGACTTCCAGGACCTCACCGGCCAGGTCATCAAGAAACTCATGGAACTGGTGGTCTCGGTGGAGCACCAGTTGCTCGACCTGCTGGTGGACAGCCTGTACCCCGAGGAGAGCCGCGACGAGGTGCGCGCGCGCATCTACGAGCAGTCCGAGGTGCCGGCGGACGATCCGGAGCAGAGCCTGCTGAATGGCCCGCAGGTGGACCCGACCGCGGCCGACGTGGTCAGCAGCCAGGACCAGGTCGATGACCTGCTCGACGAGCTCGGGTTCTGAGCGAAGGAGAACAGCGATAATGGCCAGGATACTGGTAGTGGATGATTCCCTGACCCTGCGCAGGATGGTGGTACACGTGCTGACCTCCGCGGGGCACGATATTGCCGAGGCGGCGAGCGCCGAGGACGCGCTCAAAGTGCTCGAGGCGTTTACTCCGGACCTGGTCCTGACCGACATGTACATGCCCGGCCTCGACGGCATAGACCTCACCGTGCGCATTCGCGCCATGCCCGATTACGGGCGCACGCCCATTCTCGTGCTGAGTACCGATTCCAGCGACGACGCCAAGCAGCGCGGTCGCAGCAGCGGGGTGACCGGCTGGATTGCCAAGCCGTTCGACCCGGACATGCTGCAGGGCGTGGTCGACAAGGTGCTGCACTGAACATTTTGTTGCGCTGACGCGGTAAAGCTACTGAAGACTTGTGCAATGTGGCCGATAACCGAGCATACGAGCATCGGTGAAGGCCAGACCCAAGGGGGGTTCACCCAATGAATACAGCGGCGGTATTACAGGACGAGTTTTCCGGCATCCCCGGCGAGAACGGTCAGTACCTGACCTTTATCCTCGCCGACGAGGAATATGGCATCGAGATCCTGCGGGTGCAGGAAATCCGCGGCTGGTCGCGGGTGACCCCGCTGCCCAACTCGCCCACCTACCTCAAGGGCGTGATCAACCTGCGCGGCACCATCGTGCCCATCCTCGACCTGCGTGAGCGCTTCGCGATGGAGTCGCTGGAGTACAGCTCGACCACGGTTGTGATCGTGGTGCGTGTGGAGCACGAGGACGAGCAGCGCGTGATGGGCCTGGTGGTGGATGGCGTGTCCGAGGTCTACACCCTGGGCAAGGACCAGTGCCAGGACCCGCCCGAGTTTGGCGGCAGCCTGGACCAGCGTTTCGTCAAGTCGCTGGCGTCGGTGGACGAGAAGATGATCATCGTGCTCGACGTCGACGCGTTCCTCACCGCTGAACTGCAGCGTTCGCTGGACTGAGGCCATGGGCATGAGACGCATCGCTGTAATAAATCAAAAGGGCGGTGTGGGAAAGACCACCACCAGCGTCAACCTGGCCCACGCCCTGGCCATGGTCGGCCGCAGTATCGGCCGCCGGGTACTGGCGGTGGACCTCGACCCCCAGGGCCACATGGCCACCTCTTTGGGCATCCACGGCGTCGATCGCGGCCTGGACGCGGTATTCCGCGGCGAGGCGCAGCTGGCCGAGGTCATGGTCGAGGCGCGCGAGAATCTCGACCTGGTCACGCCGGGGGTGACGCTCAACGATTTCGAGGGACTGGACGAGACCGTCGCCGCGGATACTCAGCGCCTGTCGCGCGCGCTGGATGGCGTCAGCGACTACGACTTCGCCATCATCGACTGTCCCCCATCCTCCGGCCAACTGGGCATGAACGGCATGCTGGCGGCAGATGAAATCCTGATACCGGTTCCCGGTGACTACCTGGCGATGGTGGGGCTCTCCAGCCTGCTCACCATGCTGGAGAAGGTCGAGGAAGAGCGCGGCCGCCACTTCCTGAAGTGGATCGTGGTGACGCGCTTCGACAGCCGCCGCAACCACGCACACGAGGTGTTCGGCAAGCTCCGCGAGTATTTCCCGGAGCAGTTGCTGGACACCGTTATCTCGGAGTCTGTGGCGCTCACCGAGAGCCCCAGCTTCGGCCAAACCATATTCGAACACCAGGGCAATTCGCGCTCGGCCAGCGAGTACGCCGGCCTGGCCCGCGACCTGGTACAGGCGATCAACCAGACGAGGAAATCGGCATGACTGCGAGAGGCGCCAAGAAAATGGGTGATGACCCGCTGGCCTGGCTGCATGGCGAGGCGGGGGGCGACAGCGCTGACGCGCCCGCGGAGAAGCCGGCACGCAAGCGCCGCAGTGCCGCCGCCGAAAAATCGGCGCCGGACACCGCGGACCTGATCGAAAGCAGCTTCGAGTTGCTCGCCCCGCACGGCGGGGAACTGGTGGCGAAATTCTACGACACGTTGTTTGAGCGTCACCCGGAAGTCGAGCCGCTGTTCGCGGGCACCTCGCGCGAAGAGCAGGACCTGAAATTGCTCGGCGCCCTGCAGCTGGCGGTGGCCAATATCCGCAAGCCGGATGTGCTCGGGCCGGTGCTGGTCGAGCTGGGGCACAAGCACCAGGGCTACGGCGTCCTGCCGGAACATTTCGAGGCCGCCGGCGGGATCCTGCTGGAGACGCTGGCGGAGCTGGCCGGAGAACACTGGAACGATGACCTGGCGCAGGCCTGGGCAACCACTTACACCGACATCAGTGAATTGATGCTGTCGGGCTACGAACCTGACGAGGATACGACAATGGCAGCTGAAAGCGTCGCCGTACTGGCACCGCAACAGGGGGACGAGCAAACCGTCCGTTCCGAGCTCAACAAGATGCGTTCCGCGGTAGATGGCGCCATGACTGCGATCATGATGGTGGATCGCGAGCTGACGATCACCTACATGAACGAGTCCGCGCGCACCCTGCTGCGCGAGAACGAGGACGAGCTGCGCAAGATCTACCGCGGCTTCGACGTGGATAACATGATCGGCATGTCCGCCGACTTCTTCCACGCCGACCCGTCCCACCAGCAGCGCCTGCTGGCGGACCCGAATAACCTGCCCTGGCGCACGGATATCACCGTCGGCCCGCTCAAGCTGGCCCTCAACGTGACCGCGATTATCGATGAGCAGGGCAACTACCTGGGCAATACCCTGGAGATGGCGGACGTCACCGAGACCCGCGCCCGCGAGGCGGAGAACGCTCGCCTGCAGTCGGCGATCAAGGGTGCGACCACGCGCCTGATGATGTGCGACGACGATCTCAACATCGTCTACGCGAACCCCGCGGTGATGGAGATGTTCCGCAACCGCGCCGCCGAGATGCGCCAGGCCTTCCCCGGCTTCGACCCGGAAAACCTGATCGGCCAGAACATCGACAAGTTCCACAAGAACCCGGCGCACCAGCGCAAGCTGCTCAAGGACCCGTCGATGCTGCCGGCCAAGGCCACCATCCACATGCTGGACCTGGTGTTCGAGGTCAACGCCACCATGATTCTCGGCCCCAAGGGCGAGTACCGCGGCAACATGGTCGAGTGGGTGGACATGACCGAGCAGTTCAACGCGGAGCAGGAACTGAGCAACCTGGTCAAGGCTGCCTCCGAGGGCGACTTCTCGGTGAGCATGGACGTGTCCCGCTACAAGGGCTTCTACCGCACCCTGGGCGGCACCATCAACGGCATCATGATCGGCCTGAAGGACCTCTCCCAGGTGCTGGCCAGCATGTCCCGTGGCGACCTGACCTGCGGCATGCGCGGTGACTACGACGGCCTGTTCGCCAAGTTCAAACTCGATGTAAACGCCACGGTCGACGTACTGCGCGATACCGTGCAGCAGATCCTGGCCAGCTCGGCCAACATCTCTGCATCGTCCTCGGAAATTTCCGAGGGCAACTCGGACCTGCTGCAGCGCACCGAGTCGCAGGCGTCCTCCCTGGAGGAAACTGCCTCCAGCATGGAGGAGATGACCGCCGCGGTGAAATCCAGCGCGGACAACGCGCGCCAGGCCAATCAGCTGGCGTCCAGCGCCCGCGAGCAGGCCGAGGTCGGCGGACAGGTGGTGCGCCGCGCTATCGACGCCATGGGCGAGATCAACAAGTCCTCCAGCCAGATCGCCGACATCATCTCGGTGATCGACGAGATCGCCTTCCAGAC
This sequence comes from Mangrovimicrobium sediminis, assembly GCF_004745945.1. Classification (GTDB taxonomy): domain Bacteria; phylum Pseudomonadota; class Gammaproteobacteria; order Pseudomonadales; family Halieaceae; genus Mangrovimicrobium; species Mangrovimicrobium sediminis. The sequence goes on from NZ_SRLE01000008.1 coordinate 279,321, forward strand.
CAACCTGCTGGCGCTGAACGCCGCGGTGGAAGCGGCGCGTGCCGGTGAGCAGGGCCGCGGCTTCGCGGTAGTGGCGGCGGAGGTGCGCAACCTCGCCCAGCGCAGCGCCGAGGCGGCCAAGGAGATCAAGACCCTGATCAAGGACAGCGTGATCAAGGTCGAGGACGGCTCGCGGCTGGTCGGCGAGTCTGGCAACACGCTGGACGAGATCGTCACTGCGGTGAAGAAGGTCAGCGACATCATCGCCGAGATCGCCGCGGCGGCGCAGGAGCAGTCCCTGGGTATCGAGCAGGTGAACACCGCGGTGTCGCAGCTCGACGAGGTCACCCAGAAGAACGCCGCCATGGTCGAGGAG
>NZ_SRLE01000009.1 GCF_004745945.1 Mangrovimicrobium sediminis
GAAGGTCCCCCGCTTTCCCCCGAAGGGCGTATGCGGTATTAGCATGAGTTTCCCCATGTTGTCCCCCACTACCGGGTAGATTCCTACGCGTTACTCACCCGTCCGCCGCTCTACTCAGCCCGAAGGCCTTTCTCGCTCGACTTGCATGTGTTAGGCCTGCCGCCAGCGTTCAATCTGAGCCATGATCAAACTCTTCAGTTTAATCTTTTACCTCTGCAATCCCCGAAGGGCACAAGAGGGGTCATTTACGTGGTTACCCCACGGCAACAACCAAATCTCGGCTCAGACACAATTCGAAATCAAAGTTCAAAGAATCAATGAGTCACTTGTTGTGTCTGAATAGTCGTGTCAACTATCCCAACAAGTGCCCACACATCTGTCTTCGTCTGATTGTTAAGTAGCACCCGAAACGCGAGGGTTTGGGGTTGGCTGCCCGGGTCACCCCGAAGCAAGGAGGCGTATTATACAGCTGGGCCTCCGCTTGGCAACAAAATTTTTGCGAAATTTTGCCTTTGCCAGACTTCCCGGTGGATCGACAAATACAGGCTAAACAACTGAAACCTTTATGTATTTGCCTTCCCTGCCAGCCCTGCGAACAGTGCCGTGTCCGGTGAAGGGACGCGAACTATACGCAGCCGCTGATAGCCGCGCAAGCCCTTTCGAAAAATATTTTGGACAGTGGTGAAAATTCGCCCGAAACGCACTGTTAACGCCCTGCGGCTGCTCGCAAAACGGGCAGCCGCAGGGCGCGAATTTCTTCAGGCGATTTCGAACAGGTGGTACTTCTTCTTGCCCAGCTTGACCAGGTAATAGCTGCCGTAGAGTGCATGTTCAGGGGCAAAGCAGGTCGCTACCGCGGCATTTTCATCCCAGCCCACAACGCGGTTGTTGACGGTAACAGCATTGCGGCCCAGGGCATCTTTGACCTGCTTACCCGAGGCGGCGAGACCCGCCTCGCTGAACATATGGGTCAGGGTCTCGGGCAATTCGCCGCGCGAGAGGGTGCTGGCGGGCAACCCATCCAGTCGCAGCTGGCCGAAATCATCCGCCGAGAGGCCGTCGAGCGACCCACTGAACAGCGCCTCGGTAATGCGCTGCGCCGCTGCCAGCCCCTCTTCGCCATGCACCAACCGGGTCACCTCCCGGGCCAGGATCGCCTGGGCCTCGGGCCGCCCGGCGCGCTCGGCATCGGCGCGCTCGACCTCCGCGATTTCTGCCACATCGAGGAAGGTGAAGTAGCGCAGGAAACGGTAGACATCGTCGTCCGCGCAATTCAGCCAGAACTGGTAGAAGGCATAGGGCGAGGTGCGCGCCGGGTCCAGCCACACGGTACCGGACTCGGTCTTGCCGAATTTGGTGCCATCGGCCTTGGTGATCAACGGCATGGTCAGGCCAAACACCTGCCCGCCGTGCAGGCGACGGGTGAGGTCGATGCCCCCTGTGATATTGCCCCACTGGTCCGAGCCACCCAGCTGCAGCGTGCAACTGTGGCGCTTGTACAACTCCGCGAAGTCGAAGGACTGCAGGATCATGTAGGTGAACTCGGTGTAGCTGATGCCACTGCCTTCGCGCTCGATGCGCTGCTTGACCGACTCCTTCTGGATCATCGCATTCACCGAGAAGTGCTTGCCGATGTCGCGCAGGAAGGTCAGCACATCCATCTCTGCGGTCCAGTCGAGGTTGTTCACCACCTCGGCCGAGGACTCGCCGGCGTCAAAATCGATAAAGCGCGACACCTGGTTCTTGATCTTATCAACCCAGCCGGCGACTACATCGGGCGTGTTCAACTGACGCTCCTGGGCTTTGAAGCTGGGGTCGCCGATGAGGCCCGTCGCACCGCCCACCAGGGCCAGCGGGCGGTGCCCGGCCAACTGGAAACGGCGCAGCATCAACAGAGGTACCAGGGAGCCGATATGCAGGCTGTCAGCGGTAGGGTCGAAACCGCAATAGAGGGTGCGCACCCCGCCGTCCAGCCAGGCGGGAAGTTCCGCCTCGCCAGCCATCTGGAATATCAGTCCGCGCGCGCGGAGATCCTCGAGTAAGGCGCTGCTCATGGGCTGTTCTCGTCGTGAACCGTGGTAGGTACCCCAAACGGGGGGCGCCAACCATACAATACCGCCCCCCAAATGCAAGCTTTCGCCATTCCCCGCTAGGTAACTAGTTGATTCTTTTATATACTGGTTGATGCAAATAACCGAACTATCGGCCAGGGACATGTCGAGCACGAATCGCCCGCGGGGTGCGACAGCACTCCGCCCGGAACAGACACGCACCGCAATTGCCGCCCAGCTCACGCAGCTGCGCGGCCACGTGGCAGCGGGTGCCGTTCTGGCACTGGGTGTTGCGCTGGCGATCGGCCTGCGACCAGCGCCCTCCGGCAGCGACGTTCACACCAGTATCGACGAACTGACCAACCCGGTGGCCCAGGCCACTGCCCTGGTCGAGGCACAACCCGTCGCGGAGCCGGTGACCATCGCCGAACCCGCGCCGCCGGCCCCGGAATGGGTCGAGGAAACCGTCCGCTCCGGCGACAACCTTTCCCTGATTTTCAAGCGCGCCGGTTACACCACGCGCGATGTCTATGAAGTGACCAACTCTCCGGACGGCAAGGCCCTGGCGCGCATCTATCCCGGCCAGACCATAGCCTTTCACGGCGATGAAGACGGCACCCTGAGCGCCATTCGCCACGTGAAAAATGCTCTGGAGACAATCACTTACTACCGGGGTGAGGACGGCTTCAGCAGCGAGGTCAGCACCCGTACCCCGGAGGTCAGACGCGGCAGCGCCAGCGGCGTGATCACCTCCTCCCTTTATATGGCTGGCAAGGAAGCCGGACTGTCCACGACCACCATCATGGACATGGCCAACATCTTCGGTGGCGTCATCGACTTCGTCGGAGACCCGCGCAAGGGCGACACCATGGAACTGGTGTTCGAGCAGGAATTCCTCGACGGCAAGCGCTTCGCCGACGGCGCCATCCTGGCCGCGTCTTATACCAACCGCGGCAAGACCTTCACTGCCTTCCGCTACACCGACAGCAACGGCGATGTCGGCTACTACAGCGAAGACGGTATCAGCCTGCGCCGCGCCTTCCTGCTGGCGCCGGTGGATTTCACACGCATCAGCTCCAATTTCAACCCGCGGCGCCTACATCCCGTGCTCGGCACGCTGCGCCCGCACCGTGGCACTGACTACGCCGCACCCACTGGCACCCCGGTCTACGCCGCCGGTGATGGCCGCGTGGTCAAGTCCGGCTACTCCAGTGCCAACGGCAACTATGTGTTTATTCGCCACGGTGACCAGTTCGAGACCAAGTACCTGCACCTGAGCAAGCGCAGGGCCACCGTCGGCCAGAAAGTGACCCAGGGCCAGGTGATCGGCAATGTCGGCGCCACCGGACTCGCCTCCGGGCCCCACCTGCACTACGAATTCCTGATGAATGGCGTGCACCGCGATCCGCGCACCGTGCATAAATTCCTGCCCAAGGCCAAGGCCCTGCCCGATACAGAAATGCCGGCCTTCCGCTCGGCCATCGCGGACACCGCCGTGCAACTGGCGCAGCTGCGCGAGCGCGAAGAGGCCACCCGCATGGCGATGGCCGAGCACCAAGACGGCCACGGATGACCCACCCGCCGCGGGGGCTGTATGCCGGCCTCATGTCCGGCACCAGCGTAGACGCCATCGACACCGCCCTGGTCCGCATCGACCAGGATATCGCCCTCGAACACTGCCATTCCCACCCCCTGCCGCCCGCCCTGCGGGACGCTATTGCCGCGATCAGCCACAGCGGAGCGGATGAAATCGAACGCCTGGGCGTGCTCGACCGCCAGTTGGGGGCTCTGTTTGCCGAGGCCACGCTGGCACTGCTCGAAAGTGCAAACACCGCCCCCGAAGCCGTCACCGCCATCGGCAGCCACGGGCAGACCGTGCGCCACCGCCCTCCCTCCGGCGGCCACTCCCGCGAAGAGGCGTTCACCCTGCAACTGGCGGACCCGAACACCATCGCCGAGTTGACCGGCATTACCACCGTCGCCGACTTTCGCCGTCGCGACATCGCCGCCGGTGGCGAGGGGGCACCGCTGGCGCCGGCTTTTCACGCCCAAGCCTTCTCATCCCCGGGCAGCCGCCGGGCGGTGGTCAACATCGGCGGCATCAGCAATATCAGCCTGCTCGACGGGCAAACCCTGGTTGCCGGCTTCGACAGCGGCCCGGGTAATACGCTGATGGATCACTGGATCCAGCGCCACCTGGGGGAACCGTTCGATCGCGACGGGGCGTGGGCGGCAACCGGCAAGGTCGACCACGCACTGCTGGCATTACTGCTGCAGCACCCCTACCTGGCCCTGCGCGGCCCGCGCAGCACGGGCAAGGAGGCATTCAACCTCGCCTGGCTGGACGAGGTACTGGAGGCAAGCGGCAGCCAACCCGGCGCCGCCGACGTTCAGGCCACCCTGGCGCTCTTCACCGCGCAGACCATCGCCGCCCCGGTGCTCGAGGAGCACGGGATCGATGCGGTGTTCGTCTGCGGCGGCGGCGCCCACAACCGCGAACTGATGCGCGTACTCGGGACACTGCTGGCGCCAATCGCGGTAGCCAGCACCGAGGCCCTGGGCATCGCGCCGGACTGGGTGGAGGCGGCGACCTTCGCCTGGCTGGCCAGCCGCACAATGGCGGGGTTACACGGCAATGCGCCCGCCGTCACCGGCGCCAGCGAGGAACGAATTCTTGGGGGGGTTTACCCGGGGCGAGGACCGGCAATCAGCGCCACGCAGGCGCCAGAGGTCGGATAGACAGTAGAGAAGCGGCGACAGGCGAGAGCGAGTCGCGCCCGGGATCAAATGGAGAATGAAGCGCCGCAACCACAGGTCGTGGTCGCATTGGGGTTGTTGACGACGAAGCGCGAGCCTTCCAGGCCCTCGGTGTAATCCACCTCGGAGCCGACCAGGTACTGCCAGCTCATCGGGTCTACCACCAGGTTCACACCGCCTTCCTCGATCACGGTGTCGTCTTCGGCGGTGTCTTCCTCAAAGCTGAATCCGTACTGGAAACCGGAACAGCCGCCGCCGGTGATATACACCCGCAACTTGAGCGACTGGTTGCCTTCCTCCTCCAACAGCTCGCGCACCTTGCGCACCGCGTTGGCGGAGAGGTTGATGCTGGAAGGATTGAACGACGCTGCGACAGACATTACCTGAACTCGTGACCGACACCGGTCATATCATACTGGATTAGGTCCCAGTATCTAATACCTGAGTAATTTAGTCAATTTAAAGCGAGCCGCTACGGCCGACGACGCGTCACCCCCCGACATTGGAAAAACGCTCTTTCAGGCGCCAGGGAAACCGCTCCTCGACATCCATCTTGCTCGGTTCACGGGCGCTCGCCGTCACCCACAGGCCTTGCGGCTCGAAACCGGCGGGCAGCCGCAGGGTGCCCTCGATACTCTGGAAATAGCGAAAGCGCAGGACAATGCGCTCGCCCTCGATATCCTCGCTCAGGGCAGCCAGGGGATAGACCACTTCCTCGCCCGCCTCCACACCGTGCAACTCGGCGGTGAGTTCCCCGCGCAACAGGTTGTGCTTGCGCGCCTCCTGCTGGGCGACAATGCGGAAGGCGTAGGTGCCCTCCTCTGCCGTGGCCACCAGTTCCAGCGGACGCAGGCTGAGGCCCTGGGCGATCTCGCCCGGCGCCATCAGGCTGCGGTAGAAGCGCAGGCCCTCCTCCAGGGAGGCGATCTGCTCCTCCTGGGCGGCGAGGTCCTTGCGCAGCAACTCCAGCGCGGCCTTGTCGACCCCGGCGCGGGTTTGCTGCGCCTGGTTCTCGCCCTGCAACTGCGCCAGCTGCTCGCGCAGTGCGGGCAGTTCCTCCTGCATCGCGTGGTAACGCTCCGGGTCCAGGCGCATGCCGCTGTAGGCCGCCTGCTCGCCGAGGTAGAACGCCCCGGCAAGCATCAGGATAGACACCATGCTGAGCACAAGCAGGGTCATGCGCAGCGTGCGCTGCGGCATGTTCTCGACGACAAACTCGCTCAGTTTCGCCAGCATGCGGGGCGGCCGTCAGGGCAACAGGGCGACCTGGTCCAGGCCCATGGTCTCCGGCAGGCCGAGCATGATGTTCATGTTCTGGATCGCCTGGCCGGATGCGCCCTTGACCAGGTTGTCGATGGTCGACATGACCACCACCGTGTCGCGCCCCTGGGGCACCTGCAGCGATATCTGGCAGCGGTTGGCGCCGCGCACGGTGCGCGTTTGCGGGAACATGCCCGCAGGCAGCACATCGACGAAGGGTTCGTCGGCGTAGGTCTCCTCGTACAACGCCTGCAGGTCGCGGTGGGCGTCGGTGAGCGTGGCGAACAGGGTGGCGTGAATGCCGCGTACCATGGGCAGCAGGTGGGGCACGAAGGTCAGCTGCACCGGGTGACCGGCGAACAGCGCCAGTTCCTGCTCGATCTCGGGCAGGTGGCGGTGGCCGCCCACGCCGTAGGCCTTGAAGCTGCCATCCACCTCGGTGAGCAGGTTGTCGATCTTGGCCTGGCGCCCCGCGCCGCTGGCACCGGAGGCGGCGCTGGCGATCAGGTGCTGCGAGTCCACCAGATCGTTGGCCAGCAGCGGCTTGAGGCCGAGCAGAATAGATGTCGGGTAGCAGCCCGGGCAGGCGACCAGTTGCGCGTCGCGGATGCGCTCGCGGTTGGCCTCGGGCAGGCCGTAAACCGCCTGCTGCAGCAGGTCCGCGCTGGTATGCGGTTCGCCGTACCAGCGCGACCACAGCTGTGCATCGCGCACCCGGTAGTCCGCGGACAGGTCGATCACCCGCGCGCCGGCGGCCAGCAGGCCGGGAACGCTCTGCATCGCCACGTTGTGCGGCGTGGCGAAAAACACCACGTCACACTCGGCGAGCAGTTTGTCGTCCGGCTCGGTAAACGCCAGGTCGTAGAAACCGCGCAGGTTGGGATAGAGGTCGTCGACGCGGCGGCCGGCCTCGGCGCGCGAGGTGATCGCCACCACTTCCGCCGCCTCGTGGGCTGCGAGCAGGCGCAGCAACTCCACCCCCGTGTATCCGGTCCCGCCGACGATCGCAATCCTGGCCATGCTTTCCACCTTCAGTTTTTTCGTTGTCGTTGTCGTTGTCGTTGTCGTTGTCGTTGTCGTTGTCGTTGTCGTTGTCGTATTCGATGCCGCGCACCAGCAGCGCGCGGCCGGGCGCGGGACAGTATAAGGATAATCCCCTGTCGATTAACTGTTAATATTGGACCATCGGCCAGGGAAGTCCTCGCGTGCCAACACTGATCAGCAAATACCGCCGCTATCTCACCGACTACAACTCGGTGCTCGCCTATGCCGTGCTCGGGGTTATCGGCGGCATCGCCTCCGGCCTGGTGGTGGTGCTGTTCGAGGAAACCATCATCCAGCTCGCCGCGCTGCTCGAGGTGGAGGATCACGCGGACAACTTCGAGGCACTACCCGAGCGCTGGCGCTTTGCCCTGCCGGCGTTGGGCGCGCTGGTGCTGGGTATCGCCTTCCAGTTCCTGCACGCGGAGCAGCGCGAGACGGGCATCGTGCATGTGATCAGCCGCATGCACTCGCACTACGGCGCGCTGCCGGCGCGCAACGCCCTGGTCCAGTTCATCGCCGGCGCCTTCGCCCTCGCCACCGGCCAGTCCGGCGGCCGCGAGGGGCCGGGCGTACACCTGGGCGGCGCGGTGAACAGCCTGCTCGGCCAGCGCCTGTCGCTGCCCAACAACAGCCTGCGCATGCTCATCGCCTGCGGCGCCGCTGGCAGTATTTCCGCGGCCTTCAACACGCCCCTGGCCGGCGTGATTTTCGCCATGGAAGTGATTGCCGCGGAGTACACGGTGGCCGGTTTCATCCCGGTGATGCTCGCAGCGGTGGCCGCCTCTGCCGTCGCCCGCACCATCAATCCCGGCGGCTCCGGCTTCGACATTCCACCGCTGGAACTGACCTCCCTGTGGGAACTGCCGTACGTGATGCTGCTGGGCTTTGTCTGCGGCTTCGCCGTGGTCGCCTTCATCCGCCTGAGCAAGCTCACCGCGCGACAATCGAAGTACAACGTCATCCTGCGCTTCGCCATGGCCGGCTGCCTCACCGGAGCCATCGCCCTGCTGGTGCCCGAGGTGATGGGTATCGGCTACGACACACTGACCATGGCCCTGCGCGGCGAGATCGTGTTGTGGTGGCTGCTGGCCATTGCCGCGGCAAAAATCATCGCCACGGCGATCACTGCCGGTGTCGGGATGCCGGTGGGAGTCATCGGCCCCAACCTGCTGATCGGCGGCTGCATCGGCGGCGCGCTCGGGATCGTCGGCCAGCAGTTCATGCCCGACTACGCCTCCGGGCCGACCCTCTACGTGGTACTCGGCATGGGCGCGGCGATGGCCGCTGTGCTCAACGCACCCCTGGCCGCCCTGCTGGCGGTGATCGAACTGACCAGCAGCATCGGTATCGGCATGCCGGCGATGCTCGCCATCGTCGCCGCCAACCTGACCTGCTCGGGCCTGTTCCGGGAGCGCTCACTGCACCGCACCATACTGCGCCAGCTGCGCCGCCTGGTTCCCGACGACCCGCTCAACCAGTTGTTGCACCGCACCCAGGCCGCCGCCATCATGGACAGCCGCGTGGTGCGCGTGCCAACGGAACTGGGGGCGGATGACCACGTCACCCTGCTCGAATCGACGCCGACCTGGTGCCTGGTCACGCGCGAGGGCGAGGACCTGTACCTGATCCGCGGCGACGAGTTGCTCGAGTGGATGGCGCTCACACCGGACGCGGAGAGCTTTGACGTCACCAACGCCGATATACGCCGCTGGACGTTCACCAACGTGCCGCTGCAGGCCAGCCTGCGCCAGGTCATGGACAGCATTACCCGGCGCACCACAGAGGCCGCGTGCATTTACGAGCGCAGTCGCAGTGCCAAACAGCCAGTGCTGCACGGGGTGGTAACGCGCGAGGCGATCGAGAAATTCACACTGGGACGGCTACAGGCCGAGGAATAAGACGATGCTGTTTCTGGTGCTCAAGGCACTGCATATTTTTTTCGTGGTCTGCTGGTTTGCGGGCCTGTTCTACCTGCCGCGCATCCTGGTCAATTTCGCCGAGAGCGACAACCCCGACACCCGCGCCCACCTGGCGCAGATGGCGCGGCGCCTGTACCGCTTCGTCACGCCGTTCATGCACATACTCATCGTCCTCGGTATCGGCCTGATTCTCACCAACCCCGGCTACTACCTGCGCGCGCCCTGGCTGTGGGTGAAACTGGCGCTGGTGCTGTTCCTGATCGGCTACCACCAGCAGTGCGGGCGCTACGTGAAGGATGTGCTCGCCGATACCGACAACCACAGCCCGCACTTCTACCGATTTTTCAACGAGGTTCCCGTGCTCTTCCTGCTGGCCATCGTGCTGCTGGTCGTGCTGAAGCCCTTCTGAAACTGGATATTCGGCGATTGAGGCCGGATAATTCGCTACCCCGAGCCGCAAGCACACCAACCGCCGGAGCCAGACCCGCATGAGTACCTCAGTCCAGTTGTTCGACCGCGCCCGCCAGCACATTCCCGGCGGCGTGAACTCACCCGTGCGGGCGTTCAAGGCGGTGGGTGGCACCCCCGTATTCCTCGAGCGCAGCGACGGCGCCTACGTCTACGACTGCGAGGGCAAGCGCTACATCGACTACGTGCTGTCCTGGGGGCCGATGCTCATGGGTCACAATCACCCGGCGGTACGCGAGGCAGTGATCCGCCAGGCGGAAATGGGCCTGAGTTTCGGCGCACCCACCGAGCTGGAAATCGCCATGGCGGACCGCCTGTGCGCGATCATGCCCAATATGGACCTGGTGCGCATGGTCAACTCCGGCACCGAGGCGACCATGAGCGCGATTCGCCTGGCCCGCGGCTACACCGGGCGCGACACCATCGTGAAGTTCGAAGGCTGCTACCACGGCCACTCGGACTCGCTGCTGGTCAAGGCCGGCTCCGGCGCGCTGACCCTGGGCATCCCCAGTTCCCCCGGCGTGCCCGCGGCGCTGGCCGACCACACCCTGACCCTGACCTACAACGACGCCGAGGGCGTGCACGAGGCCTTCGCCCGCCTCGGCGAGCAGATCGCCTGTGTCATCGTCGAGCCGGTGGCCGGCAACATGAACTGCGTACCGCCGCAGCCCGGCTTCCTCGAGACCCTGCGCGAGGTATGCACGGCCAGCGGCGCCGTACTTATCCTCGACGAGGTGATGACCGGCTTCCGCTTCGGCCTGCAGGGTGCGCAGGGCTTCTACGGTATCGAGGCCGACCTCACCACACTGGGCAAGGTCATCGGTGGCGGCATGCCGGTGGGCGCCTTCGGCGGCAAGCGCGAGATCATGGAACAGATCGCGCCGCTCGGCCCCGTCTACCAGGCGGGGACCTTGTCCGGCAACCCGGTGGCGATGGCCGCCGGACTCGCCACCCTGGACATCATCAGCGCACCGGATTTCTACGCCCCGCTGTTCGCGCGCACCGAGGCGCTGTGCCAGGGCCTCGAAGCGGCAGCCGCCGAGACCGGCGTGGCCTTCACCACCAACCACGCGGGCACCATGTTCGGCGGCTTCTTCACCGCCGAGCCGGCGATCCACAACTACGCCCAGGTCATGGCCTGCGACACCGAGCGCTTCAACCGCTGGTTCCACCTGATGCTGGACGCGGGCGTCTACCTGGCGCCCGCCTCCTACGAGGCCGGCTTCCTGTCCAGCGCCCACACCGACGCGGATATCGAGGCGACCATCGCGGCGGCGCGCGACGCCTTCGCCGCCCTGTAACGGAGCGACGCCCATGAGTTTCAGCAGCCAGCGCGGCCCCTTCCCCGCCACCCGCATGCGCCGCCTGCGCGCCAGCGAGTTCTCGCGCCAACTGGTGCGCGAACACACGCTGACCCCGGCGGACTTCATCTACCCGGTGTTCGTCCTCGAGGGCACCGGGCAGCGCGAAGCCGTGCCCTCCATGCCCGGCGTGGAGCGCCTGAGTATCGACCTGCTGGTGCAACTGGCGCGCGAGGCCCACAGCCTGGGTATCCCGGCGATGGCACTGTTCCCGGTTGTGGGCAGCGAGAAAAAATCCCTGCAGGCCGAGGAAGCGTGGAATGCCGACGGCCTGGCCCAGCGCGCGGTAAAGGCCCTCAAGGACGCGGTGCCCGAGCTCGGCGTGATGACCGACGTCGCCCTGGACCCGTTCACCACCCACGGCCAGGACGGCATCATCGACGACAGCGGCTACGTGCTCAACGATGTCACCACCGAGGCCCTGGTGCGCCAGGCCCTGTCCCACGCAGAAGCCGGCGCCGACGTGGTCGCCCCCTCGGACATGATGGACGGGCGCATCGGCGCCATCCGCCAGGCCCTGGAAGGCGACAGCCACGTGAACACGCTGATCATGGCCTATGCAGCGAAATACGCCTCCGCCTACTACGGCCCGTTCCGCGACGCGGTGGGCAGTGCCGGCAACCTCAAGGGCGGCAACAAGTTCTCCTACCAGATGGACCCGGCGAACAGCGATGAGGCCCTGCACGAATGCGCCCTGGACCTCGCCGAGGGCGCCGACATGATCATGGTCAAGCCGGGCATGCCCTACCTCGACGTGGCGCGCCGGGTAAAAGATGAACTCAAGGCGCCGGTGTTCGCCTACCAGGTGAGCGGCGAGTACGCCATGCACCAGGCCGCCTTCGAGCGCGGCTGGCTGGACCGCGACGCGGTGACCCTGGAATCCCTGCTCGCCTTCAAGCGCGCCGGGTGCGACGGCATCCTCACCTACTTCGCCATCGCGGCGGCGCAACTGCTGCAGTGACGCCGCGAAGGCAGGGTCTCCGCTAACTGCATGCGCCGGTTAATCGCACTGCTGGCACTCGCCATCGCCCCGACACTGGCGGCCCAGGACTGCAGCTGCCTGTGGCAGGGCTCCTTCACCGACGTGCAGGACGAGGCCGACCTGGTGGTCGCCGGCGACATCCTGGGCAGCAAGGGCAATTCGGTAGACCTGGCGATACTCGACACCCTGCGCGGCACCTCGCACCTCGCGGAAATCCGCATCTGGCTGCAGGCCCGCGACTACTGCCGCCCACCGGTGGAAGACTTCCCGCCCGGCTCGCGCTGGGTAATGGCCCTGCAGCGCATCGAGCAAGAGGTCCCCGGCGGTTTCGACCCCGGCACGCCGAACATCAGCTACGGCCGCGTCGGCGACTACTACCTGTCCAGCTGCGGCGGCTACTGGCTGAGCCTGCACGACGAACACGTGACCGGCGCACTGGTGGACGCGCCGCGCTGGGTGCGCGAACCGAAGATGACGCCTGTGCTGTACGACCTGGTGGCCGGCTTCATCGCCGGCGAGGTCGATGCGCAGGCCCTGAGGCAGGCCAGCCGCGAGGACCCCGCACTGCGCGAGTTGATGCTGGATACCCGCGCGTTCCTGCGCCAGGGCGGCAGCCCTGCACCGGAGACCGGCACAGACAGCGACTAGGGCTTGAGTCCTTCCAGCCCGAGCAGCTCGTCGAGCATGCGCAGGGACAGGCCCCAGATGCAGCGCTCTTCCCAGTAGTAACAGGGCAGGCGCACCGAGAACGGCCGCCGCTGCCACACCATCTGCTCGCGGTTGGCGGTATCGAGCAGGAACGACAGCGGTACCCACACCACCTCGTCCACCTCGTAGTTGGGCTGGAGCTGTGCCTCGCGCTCGAGCTGGAAGACAAACGGGCTGACCGCCATCCCCCAACCCTTGCGCGGCCGCGCGGTCTTGTCCGACAGGCGCCCGATACAAACGTCGCCAGCGTCCAGAGACAGCCCGATCTCCTCCTCGGTCTCGCGTACAGCGGTGGCGAAACCGTGGGCGTCATGCTCCTCCATGCGGCCGCCGGGGAAGGCCATATGGCCGGACCACTGGTCGCCCTCCCGCTCGGCGCGCTTAATCATTAGAATGTGCGACTCGCCCTCGCGCAGCTGCAGGATCAGCGCCACCGCCGAGCGCCGCATGAGCGGGCGCAACAGCGGTTTTTTCGGTTTTTGCCGGGCCAGGCGGGCCCGGATGTCATCCAACAGCAACTGCGACAAGATCAACTCCCCCGGTAGAAGGAGGATTAAGCCAGCCCCGCTTCCCCGACTCAAGCGCGCGGCCGGTGCAGCCATGAACGACGTTCCGCTTTTCAGCCTCGACCAGGTGCAGCTGGTCTATCGCGCGCGCCCCGCCCTGGACCAGCTCGACTGGCAGGTGCTGCCCGGCCAGCAATGGGCCTGCATCGGCCCCAACGGCAGCGGCAAGACCAGCCTGGCCCGCGTGCTCAGCGGCGAGGCGCCGCATTTCGCCGGCAGCTACCAGCGCGACCCCGCACTCGCCAAGCAGGGCGTGGCCTACGTGTGCTTCGAGCAGGCCCGGGCCCTGTGCGACCGCGACCGCAAGCTCGACGACTCCGAGACCCGCGCCGATGCCAGCGACCCCGGCACCACCGTGGCCAGCGCCATTCTCGGCGCGCGCGAGCCGGAGCAGCGCTTCCGCGACTGGGTCGAGCGCCTGGGTATAGGCCACATCCTGCAGCGCGGCCTGCGCTACATCTCCACCGGCGAGATGCGCAAGACGCTGTTCATCCGCGCCCTGTTAAGCGACCCGGGCCTGCTGATCCTCGACAGCCCGCTGGACGGCGTCGACCGCGCCACCCGCGAAGAGCTGATGGCGGTCATCGACGAACTCATGCAATCCGGGCTGCCGCTGCTGCTCCTGTGCCGCGACCTCGACGACCTGCCGACCGGATGCAGCCACCTGCTGGTGCTGGATGAGGGCCGGGCGCTGTGCAGCGGCCGGCGCGAAGAGGTACTCGCGGACTCGCGTGTGGAGGCCCTGATGCGCCCGCCCCTGCCGCCGCTGGCGCCGCCGCCAGAGCCGGCGGAACGCCCCTACACCCTGCCCGCCGACACCCCGCTACTCGAACTGCACGGCGTGAATGTCAGCTACGGCGATACCCGGGTATTGCGCGATGTGCACTGGCGCTTCGAGCGCGGCCAGCACTGCGCCATCGCCGGCCCCAACGGCTGCGGCAAGAGCACGCTGCTGTCGCTGGTCACCGGCGACAACCACAAGGCCTACGGCCAGGACATCACCCTGTTCGGCCGCCGCCGCGGCTCCGGCGAGAGCATCTGGGACATCAAGCAGAAGTACGGGCAGGTGGACACCCAGCTGCACCTGAATTTCGCCCGCGGCATGCGCGTACTGGAAGTGGTCGTCTCCGGCTTTTTCGACAGCATCGGCCTGTATGACGACTGGGGCGACCGGCAGCGCGAGCGCGCCCTGCAGTGGCTGGATGCGCTGGGCCTGGGCGGGCTGGCGAAAGACGGTTTCGACACACTGTCCTTCGGCCTGCAGCGCATGGTGCTGCTGGCTCGGGCCATGGTGAAATCGCCGGCCATCCTGCTGCTCGACGAACCCACCCTGGGCCTGGACGGCGGCCACCGCCGCCTGGTGCTGCGCGCCATAGACCACATCGCCAGCCACTGCGATACCCAGGTGATTTTTGTCAGCCACTCGGTGGGCGACATGCCCGCCTGCATCAACCAGCGGCTGGTATTCGAGCCGCGCGCGGACGGGTTCGAGGTTGTGACCTACTCAGACTGAGCCCGGACTATGCCTGGTCCGGGCGCAGTCGATCAGTCGATGAAGGCCCGCAGCGCGTTGCACTGCGCACTGCCGGAGCAGTACAACAGCCCGCGCTCGGCGACCGTGCGCGCCTTGCCGGCATGGCCGGCGGCGGCGTGGGTGCGCGCCATCTGCAGGTAGATGTCGGCGTCGTCCGGGTCGATGCGCTGTGCGCGTTCGAGGATCGCCAGGGCCTGGTCGTAATCGCCGCGGGTGCGGGCGCTGTCGGCTTTGGCCAGCAGGCTCGACGGCGTGGTCGAGGTGCGCTCGGGTTCGCTGGGTCTGCTCGGGGTGACCGGGGGCGTCGGCCGCGACGGCTCGGTGGTCACCGCGGGTTCGCCGGTTTCGACGCGCGGCGGCGCGGAGGGCGTGGTGCCGCAGGCGGTGAGCAACAGCGCCAGCAGGGGCGCGCAGGCATACAGGGGACGCAGGCGGAACACGGCAATCTCCGGCGGTTTACGGGAGGCGCAGTGTAACCGATTCCGCGCCGCGCTCCGACCTCGTCAGTCGCCGAACAGGGACTGGAACCAGTCGCGCAGCGGGTTCTTGCGCCCCGAGCAATTGCTGCGCTGGCGCGGCTCCGAGCCGGTGATAAACGGCATGAGGCGCGCGTTGGGGCAGCCCTCGCCGGTGAGCTGGCCGGTCTCGGCATCGATCCACGCGGTCTCCATGCCGTCCGGCATGCGATATGCCAGCGAGCGGTGGCTGGCGCGCGCCATGAAATGCGCCCACAGCTTGAGCGCCCCGCTGCTGCCGGTAAGGCCGGTGCCGCCGTTGTCGTCGCGACCGATCCAGCTGACCGTCAGCAAATCCCCGGAGAAACCGGCAAACCAGGAGTCGCGGCCGTCGTTGGTGGTGCCGGTCTTGCCGGCGACGTCGAACTCCTCGGGCAGGTAGCGGTACACGCCCTTGCCGGTGCCCTCGCGCACCACCGCGCGCAGGGCGTAGTGGAGCAGGTTCACCGCCTGCAGGCTGACCGTGCGGTCGTACTCCAGGGGGTAGCGGCGCAGCGGTTCGCCGCGCGCATCGACGATGTCACGGATGCTGCGCAGGGGCGTGCGGAAACCGCCGGCGGCGATAGTCTGGTACATCGCCGCCAGGTCGATGGGCGCGTACTCGCCCACCCCCAGGGTCACCGCCGGCACCGGCGGTATATAACCTTCCATACCCAGGCGACGCAGCATGTCGACCACCGCGTCGATACCGAGGTCCATACCCAGCTTGGCGCTGGCCAGGTTGTAGGAATTGGCCAGGCCCTGGTAGAGCAGCACCGGCCCGTGGGCCATGCGATCGAAGTTGCGCGGCTCCCAGATATCGCCGTCGGGGAGTTGCACTGCGAACTCCTCGTCCGGCACCACGCTGGCCAGCGAGTAGTGCGTGGGCCGCTCCAGCGCGGCCAGGTACACCGCGGGCTTGAGCAGCGAGCCCGCCGGGCGCGCCGCATCCAGGGCACGGTTGAAACCCGCGTAGCTGACCCGGCGACCGCCCACCAGCGCCGCCACCTCGCCGCTGTCGACCCGGGTCACTACCGAGGCGGCCTGCAGCTGGCCGCCCTTGTCGAGCTGGTCGAGTACGGCGGTGGTGGAGAGCTCCAGCTGGCGCTGCACGATGGGGTCGAACGCAGTGAAGATGCTGAGGCCGAGGGTGGCGAGATCCTCCTGGCGGTACTCCAGACGCAGCTGGCGGCGCACCAGCTCGAGGTAGGCGGGGAAGCTGTCGCGCACGCGGCGCGCGCGGTTGAGCCCCAGCGACTTCGCCTTGGCGGCATCCGCCTGCGCCTGGGTGACCACGCCCTGCTCCGCCATCAGGTCGAGCACCACGTTGCGTCGCGTCTTCGCCCGCTCCGGGTTGCGCTGCGGGTTGTACAGCGAGGGCCCCTTGATCATGCCGACCAGCAGCGCCTGCTGGGCCAGGTCCAGGTGTTCCAGCGAAGTGTCGAAATAGTGCCTCGCCGCCAGTGCAAAACCGTGGATGGCGCGCGGCCCCTCCTGGCCCAGGTAGACCTCGTTGACGTAGCTCTCGAGGATCTGGTCCTTGTCGTAGTGCAGTTCCAGCAACACGGCCATCAGGACTTCGTTGAGCTTGCGCACCAGGGTGCGCTCCGGGGTGAGGTAGTAGTTCTTGACCAACTGCTGGGTGATGGTGCTGCCGCCGGCGACCACGCGGCCGGACTGCATGTTGTGGAAGGCGGCGCGGGCAATGCCGGTAATCGAGAAGCCCCAGTGCTGGTAAAAGCGCTGGTCCTCCGTCGCCAGCAGCCCCTTGACCAGGGTCGGCGGCACCTCGCCCAGGCGCACCAGCACGCGGTCCTCCCCGTGCGAAGGGTAGATACCGCCGATCTGCACCGGGTCCAGGCGCATCAGGTCCACCGGGCGCCCAGCCTCGCTGATCGAATCGACGCGCGAGCCGGCCAGGTCCACCAGCACCCGTCGCGCCGGTTCGCGCTCGCCGACGAAGTCGAAGCCGCGGGTGTAGATCTCGAAGCGGCCGCGGTTGCGCGCCACCTGGCCCGGGCCGGCGGTGTGGCCGACCTTGCGGTAGCCGAGGATCTCCAGCTCGTAGGCCAGGTCGTCCGGGGCCAGGCTGGCGCCGGCGTACAGCTCCAGCGGCCGGGCGTACACCTTGGCCGGCAGCTCCCACATTTTTTCGGTGAAGGTGGTGGTGATGCGCGCGTCGAGATAGACGAGGTAGCCACCCCCGATGACCAGGCAGACGGTGAGCAGTTTGAGCAGCAGATGTCGGGTCTTGAACATGGTCAGCGAGTGTACACCAGCGCCCTGCGGCCACCCACGCAATTCACCCGAAAGCACTGCATTGTCTTCCCCTGTGTGCCGATATACGGATAATGGGCGCGCAAACGGAGAACAGCCAATGCAGAAAAAATACGCGGTGTACGGAATCGGTGCGGCACTGGTGGACACCGAAATCAACGTGGACGATGCCGACCTCGAGCACATGGGCGTCGAGAAAGGACTGATGACCCTGGTGGACGCGGGGCGCCAGGCGCAGCTGCTGGACCACCTGGAAGGGCATTTGGTGCGCGCCAGCCACGCCAGCGGCGGCAGCGCCGGCAACTCGCTGATCGCCACCGCGCGCTTCGGTGCACCGACCTTCATGAGCTGCAAGGTCGCCGCCGACACCGACGGCGACATCTATGTGCGCGACCTGGAAGCCGCCGGTGTCGACCACAGCATGACCGGCGAGCGCGAGCCCGGTACTACCGGCAAGTGCCTGGTAATGATCTCCCCGGACGCCGAGCGCAGCATGAACACGCATCTCGCGATCAGCGAGAGCCTGGGGGTCGCACAGGTAGTGCCGGAAGCGGTCGAGGCCAGCGAGTACATCTACCTCGAGGGCTACCAGGTCACCTCGGACACCGGCCGCGCCGCCGCCATTCGCGTGCGCGAGATCGCCGAGGCGGCGGGCGTGAAAACCAGCATCAGCTTCTCCGACCCGGGCATGGTCGAGTTCTTCCGCGAGGGATTGGTGGCCATGATGGGCGAGCGCGTCCACCTGGTGTTCTGCAACGCCGCCGAGGCCTGCGGCTGGGGCCAGACCGACAACCTCGATGTCGCGGTGGAGCGGCTCAAGCAGGTGGCAGACACCTTCGTCGTCACCCGCGGCGGCGAGGGCGCAATTACATACGACGGCAGCGAACTGGTATCCATTCCCCCGCACCGGGTGATGGCGGTGGACACCAACGGCGCCGGCGACATGTTCGCGGGCGCCTTCCTGTATGCCCTGTCCCGCGGCGAGGACTACCCCACCGCCGGCCGCTTCGCCAGCCTCGCTGCCGGGCGTGTGGTCTCCCAGTACGGCCCACGGCTGCCCGCCGGGGACTACCGCGACCTGCGCCGGGAATTCTTCGGCGACTGAACGCCGCGCACCGGGGCGCCGGTCGGGAATCTCCCCGGCCGGCCCCCGATTGCCGCAAACCTCACTCGCGCTAGCCCGCCACTGCGGCAGGCGTGCTTCAGAACAGGCCGATCTGGCTGTCGACCAACTCGTGAAATGACGTGCCGAGAAAAGCCAGGATGCCGTCGGCCACCGGCTGCAACTGGCGCTCCAGGTAGTGCTCGTAATCCAGCGGCGCCAGCGGACGCGCCGCGGGTTCCGCGCCGGCGGCGGTGATCACGTACTCCACCCAGTCCCCGCGCGATGGCGCCGGCAGCTTGCGCGCGGCGTACAGGCGCGCCGCCTGCACGTGGGGCGGCACGTTGCGCTCGTACTCGTCCAGGCGCCGGCGCAGGCGCTTGCGGTAGACCAGCTGTCCGTCGCACTCCCCTGCCCGTAACCGCGCCGCCACCTCGCGCACGTAGTCCGCGTAGGGCTCCTCGGCGAACACGCGCCGGTAGAGTTGCTCCTGGAAGTCCCGCGCCAGCCGCGTCCAGTCGGTGCGCACGTTCTCCAGGCCCTTGAATACCAGGCGCTCCCCGTTACCACTGCGCACCAGCCCCGCATAACGCTTCTTGCTCCCGCGCTCACTGGAACCGCGAATGGTGGGCATGAGGAAGCGCCGGTAGTGGGTTTCGAACTCCAGCTCCAGCGCGCAATCCAGGCCGAATTCGTCGGCAATGCACTGGCGCCACCACTGGTTCAGCTGCGCCTGCAGTGCGCGGCCGATGGCCTCGGCCTGCTCGTCGTCGCGGGCGTCGGGCAGCCAGACGAACACCGAATCGGTATCGCCGTAGATTACCCGGTGGCCGCCGGCCTCGATCTGGTCGCGGGTGCGCTGCAGGATCTCGTGACCGCGGCGGGTGATGGAACTGGCCAGCCGCGCATCGAAGAAGCGGCAGCCCGGTGAACCGAGCACGCCGTAGAAGCTGTTCATAATGATCTTGATGGCCTGGGACAGGGGCGCGTCTCCGGCCGCCTTGGCCGCGTCACGCTGGCGCCACAGCTGCTCGATCAGCTCCGGCAGGATGTGCCCCTCGCGGGCGAAGCGCGCACCGATAAAACCGGGCACAGTCTGCGCCGTGTCCAGCTCGCCCGCAGTACCCAGGGCCAGACCCAGCGGGTCGATGCGGAAGGTACGGATGATGCTCGGGTACAGGCTCTTGAAGTCGAGCACCAGCACGTGCCGGTAGATTCCGGGCAGCGAGTCGAGCACGAAGCCGCCGGGGCTGGCGGTGAGATCGGGACTGGCATTGGGTGCGACAAACCCCTCGCGGTGCAGGCGCGGCAGATACAGGTTGTCGAAAGAGGCGACCGAGCCGCCCATGCGGTCGAGGTTGAGGCCGGTCATCGCCGCCCGGGCGACGGCGAAGTCGAGCAGGGCGGTGTGGGCGAAGATCGCCGATACCAGCTCACAGTCCTTGAGGTTGTAGGCGGCCAGCGCGCGCTTGTCCTGAATGAACAGCCGGCCGATCTCCTCGCCGCGGTCCGCGCCCTGGATCAGCTTGCCCTCGCCGAGCAGTTCGCCGGCGACATGGTTGAGGGAGAAGCTCTCGAAGTTGTAGAACGCGGCGCGCAGCAACTCGATACCGTCGAGCACCGCGCGACCTGGCAGTTGCAGGGTGCGGCGCTCGCCGCCATCGCGCGCCTCGCGCCAGTGCGCCGGCTTGCGGTCGCGGCCCAGGCACAGGCGGCGGCCGAGGCTGTCCGCCACGCGCTGCAGGTACCAGCAGTCGAAGTTGACCACGCTCCAGCCGATCAGCACATCCGGGTCGTAGTCCGCCAACCAGTCGACGAAACGGTCGAGCAGGGCTTCCTGGCTGGGGCAGTCCTGCACCTGCGGCTGCTGCGCCCCTGAGCCGAGCATGAACACCTGCCGCACCTCGGCATCGCCGTCTACGCCGTGGGCGGCGATGGAGTACAGCTGCAGGCCCTCCATGCTGGTCTCGATATCGAAGGAGAGCACGCGCAACCGCGGTCGATAGGGCGCACCGCGCAGGCCAGGGTTGTGCATGCGCAGGCAGCCGCCGCGCTCGCTGATCTCCCCGCGCAGCTCGGCGCCGCCGGCGACAAAGCGCTCCATCAGGTAGCGATCGGCGGGATTGATGTCCGCCTCCAGCGGGTCCAGGCCCTGCTCGCGCAGGCGGTCGGCGAGGCCCCGTGCCGTGCGGTAACTGGTGCAGTAGACGCCGACCACCGGCTGCAGGCGGAAGTCGCGCAGCGCCAGCTCGCGCACGCTGACCCCGGAGTGCCCGGCCAGCGCGGCGCGCGCGGCGGGCAGGGCATCGGCGGCCAGGAAGAACACCGCCTCGGCCGCGGCGACCTGCGCGCACAGGGGGCCGCGGTCGGTAGCGAACCAGAATTCCAGCTCGACGCCGGCGGCGGTATCGCGCCAGTGGCGGGTAAGCAGGAAACCCTGAATCGTCTGTGCGGCCAGGCCGGCTTCCCTTGTCACGGCTGCTCGGCAGCGCGTAAGCTATGCCGCGCTGAAGCGGACATCATCCAGAAGGGACCCCCATGAACAAGCCGGTGATCAAGCCCGACCCCCTGTACCAGTTGCTGCGCAACGAGGACATCAAGGGCTTCAACGAGATGCGGGACAAACTGGACACCAGCGAGCTGAAAAGCGGGGACTACCGCGGGCGCGACCTGCGCAACATGAACGCCGACGGGCTGGATTTCAGCGACTCCTACTTCCGCAACGCGGACCTCTCCGGCATCGACTTTCGCAACACCAACCTCGAGGGCGCCAGCCTGCTCGACGCCAAGCTCTCCGGCACCTACTTCCCGCGGGAGCTGCCCGCCGAGGAAATCCGCCTGTCCCTGGATACCGGCACGCGCCTGCGCTACAGCCGCTAGGCGCGCCCGGCAGCGCCGCTTCAACCCTGCAGCAACAGGTCGCGCAGGTCGATGATCGCCGCGTTGGCACGGCTGATATAGGACGCCATCACCAGCGAGTGATTGGCGAGCACGCCGAAACCGGTGCCGTTGAGCACCATCGGGCTCCACACCGTCTCCTGTGAACTCTCCAGCTCGCGGATAATCTGCTGCAGGCTGACCAGCGCGTTCTTCTGTTTCAGCACGTCGGCGAAGTCCACTTCCACCGCGCGCAGGAAATGCACCAGCGCCCAGGTGGTGCCGCGCGCTTCGTAAAATACGTCGTCGATCTCCAGCCACGGGGTTTTCACGATCATCTCCCCCGGCGCCGGGGTCGACTGGCTGGCGCCCTGCTCACCGGCGAGGTCGGTGTTCAGGCGGCGCTGGCCGACGCTGGCGGACAGGCGCTGCGAAAGTGAACCCAGGCGGGTATTCACCGTGGACAGCCAGTAGCGCAGGTTGTCCGCGCGGGCGAAGAACTGCGCCTCCGGGCTGCGCTGGTCTGACAGCCGGCGGAAGTAGTCGCGGGTGTAGCCCAGGGCCTTGCCGTACTCGGACTCCGAGGAGGGCAGGATCCAGCTGTTGGAGTCGAAGTGATAGCGCGGCTCGGCCTCGGCCAGGTCCTTGTCCTCGGTGGACTGCGACTGCGAGCGACTGAAGGACTCGCGCATCGCCCGCGACAGGTCGCGCACCTGCACCAGCACGCCGTATTCCCAGTTCGGCATGTTGTCCAGCCACAGTCCCGGCGGGAAGCGGTCGTTGTGCAGGTAGCCGCCGGGCTTGTTCAGCAGGGTATCCATCACCCCCATCAGCGCCGCGGTGGTCACCGAACCCACTACCACGTCGCCGCCTTCCTCGGCGGCGTATTGCGCCGCGCTCTCGCGCACGTCGAAGGGCGCCGGTGTGAAGCTCCAGTAAATGCCCAGCACCAGCGTCACCAGCAGGTAGATGCCGACGAAAATCACCGCCCAGCGCGTGGTGCGGCCCGCGGGAAACCGCTCGATCAGGGAGTCGCGCCAGTCTGCCAGAAGTTGCGTGATTGCGTTCATGGATTCGCTACCTTGTGTTCCAGTGGTTTCCGGTTTCTATTGTTGTGGTGCGGTTCTGCTATGAACCGTCTAGTGGTGATGGCTGTGATCCATCTCGTCGTTGCCCGGGGCTGCCTTGCGCACCAGCGCATCGGCGCAAACGGTTTCCCCGCCGGCGACCTCAATACACAGGCGCAACGACTCGCCCTCGCGCGGCATGCGCTCCAGCTCGAACAGCATCAGGTGCGCGCCGCCGGGCTGCAGGGCGCGGGTTTCGCCCGGGGCCACCGTCAGTGTAGTCAATTGCTGCATGCGGGTAAGTCCCGCCTCGGTGAGGGTCTCGTGCATCTCCACCCGGCCCGCGCCTGCCACGCTGGCACCCTCGACGGTGACCGCCTGCTCCCCGGCGTTGTGGATTTCTACATAGGCCGCGGTCACCGCCTGCGTGGGCGGCAGCGCGCGCACCCAGGCGCCGGACAAGGTGACCGCGGGTTCCGCCGCATACAGCGAAACGGCGAACAGCGATACGGACAACAGGGACAAACGACGCAACACAGGGGAACTCACTCCGCGGGAAACTAAACCGGTGGCCAGACATCTGACACTATATCACCGCGGCAGCGGGCAACGCATTGCGTTGGGACCTGCGCTCGCGACTGGTAAACTCCCCGAACCCGGCCGCCGACCCCAAGGAAACCCATGCGCGCCCTGCTAGCCTCACTCCTGCTGCTCGTTACTACCGCGGTATTCGCCCAGACGGTCCTCGCCCAGACATTGCCGGGAGAGACCTCGCGCGGCTTCGGCCAGGATTCGGCACCAGAATTCCTGCCCGTGGACGAAGCCTACCAACTGGCGATAGAAGTGCCGGACGCCACCCACGTGCGCGCCTACTGGCAGATCACCCCGGCCTATTACCTGTACCAGCACGCCTTCAAGTTCGTACTCGAAAGCGACGGCGAGGCCATTACCCTGGAACCGGCCTACCCTGAGGCAATCCAGCGCTTCGACGACTTTTTCGGTGAAGTGCACGTCTACTACAACGACGCCGACGTGCTGCTGCGCGCACAGCGGGACATCCCGGCGGGCGCGCGGCTATCGGTGACCTACCAGGGCTGTGCCGACGCCGGCCTTTGCTACCCGCCGGAGACCAAGCACTTCACCCTGGACCCGGCCAGCGGCGAGGCCACGGCTGTGGCGCCCGCCCCGCGCAAGGCCTCCGCCGGCGGCGAGCGCACCGCGGCCCCGACGCCCCCCGCGGCCGGGGTCGGCGCACTGCCCTACATGCTGTTGCTGGCCTTCCTTGGCGGCGCCATCCTCAACCTGATGCCCTGCGTGTTCCCGATTCTCTCGCTCAAGGTGCTGAGCTTCGCCCGCGCCAGCGACCACAACCGCCACCTGCACAGCTGGGTCTACACCGCCGGTGTGGTGGCCAGCTTTGTCGCCGTCGCCGCCGTGCTCATCGCCCTGCAGCAGGCGGGCCGCGCGGTGGGCTGGGGCTTCCAGTTGCAGTCGCCGGGCTTCGTCATCGCCCTCGCCTACCTGTTCCTGGCCATGGGCCTGTCCCTGTCCGGCCTGGTGCAACTGGGTGGCAGCCTGATGAATGCGGGCAGCACCCTGGCCAATCGCGGTGGCCTGGCCGGCAGTTTCTTCACCGGTGTTCTCGCGGTGGTGGTCGCCAGCCCCTGCACTGCCCCGTTCATGGGCACCGCGCTGGGCTTTGCCGTAACCCAGCCGCCGCTGGTCGGGCTCTCGGTATTCGCCGCCCTGGGCCTGGGCATGGCGGCGCCGCTGCTGCTGTTCGGCTACAGCGGGGCCGCGCGCTCGCTGATGCCCGCCCCCGGCCCGTGGATGGAAACCCTGAAGCAGTTCCTCGCCTTCCCGCTCTATGCGGCGGCGGTGTGGCTGCTGTGGGTGGCCGGACGGCAGACCGGGGTGAACACTATGGCCGCGGCGCTGGCCGGTGCGCTGGCCCTGAGCCTGGCACTGTGGCTGTGGAGCCTGGGTGGCTGGCGCCGCGCCCTGGCCGTGGCCAGCGCCGTGCTGGCCATAGGTCTGGGCTCCCTGCACGAACTCGACCCGCGCCAGGACGGTGACGCCCGCGGCAAGACCGCCTGGTCGGAACAGACCCTGGCGGAGCTGCGCGCAGCCGGCCAGCCGGTGTTCGTGGATGTGACCGCGGACTGGTGCATCACCTGCCTGGCCAATGAGCGCGCGGTGCTGCTCACCGACGAGGTGGACGCGGCCTTCGAGCGCCACGGCGTCGCCTACCTGGTGGCGGACTGGACCAATTACGACCCGGCCATCGCCCGCTACATCGCCGGCTACGGACGCACCGGCATTCCGCTGTACCTCATGTACCCCGCCGACCCCGACGCGGAACCGCTGATCCTGCCGCAAATCCTCACCCGCGCCACCGTATTAAGCGCGCTGGAGTCCATATCGAACACGTCTGGCGAATTTGGCGGCAATATTGCCGCAAATAACTGAACGTTCTTGGACCTTGTCGGATTTTCGCCAATTCAGCCTGAAAGTACCCCGTAGATCGACGCATTTTCATAAAAATAGCTAACGTCCACAATAAAGCGGTTAAATGCCGGTAAATTCGTAAAAATCCGCAATTTGCGTGGACAGTGCCACGATCTTGAGCCAAACTGCTACGCAATCGACCCGCCACCGGAGCTCCTTTATGGCGACCATCCTCGTTCTGCACGGACCCAACCTGAACCTGTTGGGCGAGCGCGAACCGGATATCTACGGCAGGACCACGCTGGCGGAGATCAACCAGCGCCTGGAGCAACTCGCTCGCGAGAGCGACCACCACCTGCTGAGCCTGCAGAGCAACGCCGAGTACGAACTGGTCGAGCGGGTACAGGACGCGCGCCACGAGGGCGTCAACTTCATCCTCATCAATCCCGCCGCCCTGACCCATACCAGCGTCGCCCTGCGCGATGCGCTGGCCGCCGTGCAGATCCCGTTTATCGAGATCCACCTGTCCAACGTGCACGCGCGCGAGGCCTTCCGCCATCATTCCTACCTGTCGGATATCGCCGTGGGCGTGATCTGCGGGCTCGGCCCCCAGGGCTACGAACTCGGGCTGCAGGCAGCCCTGAATTACCTCGAAAACTCCTGACCACCTGACGAAGAGCAACCCCGTATGGACATTCGCAAGGTTAAAAAGCTGATTGAACTCCTCGAGGAGTCGAACATCGACGAAATCGAGATCAAGGAGGGCGAAGAGTCGGTTCGCATCAGCCGCAATAGCGCCCGCGGCATGATCGCAGCGCCGCAGCCGATGTACGCCGCACCGCCGCCGGCGCCGGCAGCACCCGCAGCGGCCCCCGCCGCCGAGGCACCGGCCGCCGCGCAGGAGAGCCCCGCCGCCATCGCCGGCCACGTGGTCAAGTCGCCCATGGTGGGCACGTTCTACCGTGCGCCCTCGCCCACATCGCCGTCCTTCGCGGAACCCGGGCAGACGGTCAAGGTGGGCGACGTGATCTGCATCGTCGAGGCGATGAAGATGATGAACCAGATCGAGGCGGACAAGGCCGGCACGCTGCAGGCCTTCCACGCGGAAAACGGCGAGCCCGTCGAGTTCGACCAACCCCTGTTCTCCATCGTCTAGGGCCGTCCGCCCACCCGAGGAACCCAACATGCCCAATCTGGACAAGGTACTCATTGCCAACCGCGGCGAAATCGCACTGCGCGTGCTGCGGGCCTGCAAGGAGTTGGACATCAAGACCGTGGCGGTGCACTCCTCCGTCGATGCGGACCTGATGCACGTGCGCCTGGCCGACGAATCGGTCTGCATCGGGCCGCCGTCCTCCACCGAGAGCTACCTCAACGTACCCGCCATCATCAGCGCCGCCGAGATCACCGACAGCAGCGCCATCCACCCGGGCTACGGCTTCCTCGCCGAAAACGCCGATTTTGCCGAGCAGGTCGAGAAGAGCGGTTTCATCTTCATCGGCCCGCGCGCGGAGACCATCCGCCTGATGGGCGACAAGGTCTCGGCCAAGGACGCCATGAAAAAGGCTGGCGTACCCACCGTGCCCGGCTCCGACGGCGCCCTGCCCGATGACGACGAGCAGATCCTGGCCATGGCCCGGGACATCGGCTACCCGGTGATCATCAAGGCCGCCGCCGGCGGTGGCGGCCGCGGCATGCGCGTGGTGCACACGGAAGCCGCACTGCTGCCCTCGGTTTCCGTGACCCGCTCCGAGGCCGGCGCGGCGTTTGGCTCGGACGTGGTTTACATGGAGAAATTCCTGCAAAAGCCCCGCCACGTCGAGATCCAGGTGATCGCCGACGGCCAGGGCAACTGTATCCACCTCGGCGACCGCGACTGCTCCCTGCAGCGCCGCCACCAGAAAATCCTCGAGGAAGCGCCCGCCCCGGGCATTCCCGACGACCTGCGCCAGCAGGTGGCCGAGGCCTGTGTCGCCGCGTGTATCGAGATCGGCTACCGCGGCGCCGGCACCTTCGAATTCCTCTACGAGGACGGCGGCTTCTACTTCATCGAGATGAATACCCGCGTGCAGGTGGAACACCCGGTGACCGAGATGATCACCAGCTTCGATATCGTCAAGGAGCAGTTGCGCATCGCCGCCGGCATGCCGCTGTCGGTGAAGCAGGAGGACATCCAGTTCCGCGGCCACGCCTTCGAGTGCCGCATCAACGCCGAGGACCCGCGCAGTTTCCTACCCTCCCCGGGCAAGGTGACCACCTTCCACGCCCCGGGCGGCCTGGGTGTACGCGTTGACTCCCACATCTATGAGGGCTACACGGTACCGCCCTTCTACGATTCGCTCATCGCCAAGGTAATCAGCTTCGGCGACACCCGCGAAAGCGCCATGGCGCGCATGCGCCAGGCCCTGGACGAGCTGGTGGTCGAGGGCATCCGCACCAACACGCCGCTGCACCGGGAACTGACCCGGGACGCCGCCTTCCAGTCCGGCGGTGTGAGCATTCACTACCTCGAGCGCAAGCTGAGCCAGTAGTGACCTGGGTGCAACTGCGGCTGCACGGCAGCTCGCAGGATGTCGCGTCGCTGGAGGACCTGCTGCTCGCCAGCGGCGCCGTGGCGGTAACCCTCGAGGACAACGCCGATCAGCCGGTACTGGAGCCCGCGGTGGGGGAAACCCCGCTGTGGGGCCAGACCCGCATCACCGGCCTGTTCGCGGCGGACACCGACATGGGTGCGGTGCTCGCCGCCTTCCCCCCGGCCCTGCTCGAACAGTTCAGCCACCGCGTCGAGATTCTCGAGGACCGCGACTGGGAACGCGAGTGGATGCAGCACTACAAACCAATGCAATTCGGCGACCACTTCTGGGTCTGCCCGAGCTGGCTGCCGCCGCCCGACCCCGACGCCACCAACCTGCTGCTCGACCCGGGCCTGGCCTTCGGCACGGGCACCCATCCGACCACGGCCCTGTGCCTGGCCGAACTCGCCGCCCTGGATCTCGCCAACCAGCCTGTCGTCGACTACGGCTGCGGCTCGGGTATCCTCGCGGTCGCCGCCCTGCTGCTCGGCGCCGACACGGCCCTGGGCGTGGACAACGACCCGCAGGCCCTGCTCGCCAGCCGCGACAACGCACAGCGCAACGGCATCGCGGACGACCGCTTCCCCCTCGCACTGCCCGGCGACTATGACGCCGACGCCTGGCGCGGCAAGGCCCACGTGGTGATCGCCAACATTCTGGCGGGGCCGCTCATGTCACTGTCCGACACACTGCTCGACCTTTTGGTGCCGGGCGGAACCCTGCTGCTCTCGGGGCTGCTGCGTACGCAGGCGGACGAGATGATCGCGCACTACTCTGCGCGGATTGCGCTGGAGATTGCCGGCGAGCACGAGGGCTGGGTCTGTTTGCGCGGGGCGCTGGCCTCCTAACTTTCTCGCTGCTGGCTCTCTTGGGGTCGCTGCGTGCCTTTTTTTTGCCGTGCGGGGACGCAGGGATTCGGCGTGCCGTGCAGGCGTTCGGCGTGCCATGCGGGGCGGGGACGAAACCTGGGCTCGCCGGGTTCAGCGTGCCATGCGGGGCGGGGACAGAACCAGGGCTCGCCGGGACCGCCAAAAAGCGTACATCCATGTACAGGCTCGGCCTCGGCCATCCATGGCCTCGGACGCCCCGGCGAGCCCTGGTTCTGCCCCCACCCCTTCTCCCGGTATCTGCAAGGAACGGTTGCGCGTTGTTCCACGATCCCAGGCGTGAAAACTGCTAGCCGAGCATGCGGCAGAAACTCGAAGTGCAATGCTCCCCGAGCGGGAAGTGTAGTCATCGATGTGAGCAGGACAGCGAGGCGGTAGGCCCCTCTCGGGAACGTCCGAGGCCATGGATGGTCCGGCCGGCGCTCCGGGAGGCCGAGCTGCCATGGACGGCGCTTTTGCGGTTCCCGGGAGGGGCCTACCGCCTCGCTGGCCGTGCAGACCGAGAGACTCTCCGCACCCAGCAGTCACTGCGCCTGCCTGAGTCCTTAGACCTCAATAGCACTGCGCTCCGAGTGAACAAAACGAAAACTCCCGGCAGCGCAGAGCAAGATGGACCGGCCGCGCAAAAGTTGGGCGCTTTTTGCCCAGCGGCCTTTTCCGCTCCCGAGGAGGGGAGTATCATACCGCCTCTTTTTCGCACCCACCCCGACCCGGTCAGAGCATGCCGCAGATAGGCCCCTACAATTTGCGCAATCCGGTAGCCCTGGCCCCCATGGCGGGCGTTACCGACCTGCCGTTTCGCAGGCTCTGCGCGGAGATGGGTGCCGGTCTCGTCGTATCCGAGATGATCACCGCCGACCCCAGCCTGCGCGGCACGCGCAAGAGTGAGTGGCGGCGCCGCCACGACGCCGAGATCGAGCCGCGCAGTGTGCAGATCGCCGGCAATGATCCCCAGCAGATGGCCGCCGCGGCGCGGTACAACGTGGCGCACGGTGCGCAGATCATCGACATCAACATGGGCTGCCCGGCCAAGAAAGTGTGCCGCAAGGCGGCGGGTTCCGCGCTGCTTGCGGACCCGGCACTGGTGCGGGAGATTCTCGATGCCGTGGTGGGCGCAGTCGACGTGCCGGTGACCCTGAAGATTCGCACCGGCAGTGCGCCGGATGCGCGCAACGGGGTGGAGATTGCGCGCATTGCGCAGGATGCGGGCGTCAAGGCGCTGGCGGTACACGGGCGCACCCGCGCCGACAAATTCAACGGCGAGGCGGAGTACGACACGATCGCCGCCATCGTCGAGGCCACGGAGTTTCCGGTGTTCGCCAACGGCGATATCGACTCTCCGGCGAAAGCCGCCCGCGTGCTCGCGCGCACCGGGGCGGCAGGGGTGATGATCGGTCGCGCCGCCCAGGGCAGGCCCTGGCTGTGCGGCCAGATCGCCGCGCATCTTGCGGGCGAGACCTTCACCACACCCTGCGCGACGCAACAGCTGGCCATCCTGCGTCGCCACCTGCTCGATCTCTATGCTTTTTACGGCGATTTCATGGGCGTGCGCATCGCGCGCAAGCATGTCGGCTGGTACCTGCAGGCGAGCGACATCGCCGCGGGCGAGCGCGCCGGCTTCAACCGCCTGGAATCCGCGCAGGCACAACTCGCGACGATCGAGCGATTTTTTCACACAGACAACCACAAGGAGCTCGCCGCATGACCAGGGCCGAACCCATTCCTTCCGTAGACGGTTCCGCCGCCAATGACGACACGCTGGCAGGCGGCGATATCGCCAGCCTGCGCGACTCGGTGCGCAGCGCGGTGCAGAAGTACCTGAACGACCTGGACGGCCAGTTGTCGACCGACGTCTACCAGATGGTACTGGCCGAGGTGGAAGCGCCGCTGCTCGAGGAAGTCATGGCCTATACCCGCCACAACCAGACCAAGGCTTCCATCATGCTGGGCCTGAACCGCGGCACCCTGCGCAAGAAGCTCAAGCAGTACAACCTGATCGGCAAGAAGGGTTAAGGCATGACGGATAGCGTCAAGGTCCGCCGCGCCCTGGTCAGCGTGTCGGACAAATCGGGCATCGTCGAATTCGCTCGCGAACTGTGCGCGATGGGCGTAGAACTGCTGTCCACTGGCGGCACCTACCGCCTGCTCAAGGACAACGACCTCGCGGTTACCGAGGTCTCCGAGTACACCGGTTTCCCGGAGATGATGGACGGCCGCGTGAAGACCCTGCACCCGAAAGTGCACGGCGGCATCCTCGGCCGCCGCGGCCAGGACGATGCCATCGCCGGTGAACACGGCATCGACTATATCGACATGGTGGTGGTCAACCTCTACCCCTTCGAGGCGACTGTCGCGAAACCCGACTGCACGCTGGAAGACGCCATCGAGAACATCGACATCGGCGGCCCGACCATGGTGCGCGCCGCGGCCAAGAACCACCGCTTCGTCAACATCGTGGTCAACGCGTCGGACTACCCGGCCATCCTGGAAGAGATGCGCGCTAACGATGGCGCGACCTCGCTGGAGACCCGCTTCGACCTCGCGATCAAGGCCTACGAGCACACCGCCGCCTACGACGGCGCCATCGCCAACTACTTCGGCCGCCAGGTACCCGGCGGCAGTGACGACTTCCCGCGCACCTTCAACGCCCAGTTCCACAAGGTGCAGGAGATGCGCTACGGCGAGAACCCGCACCAGAAGGCGGCGTTCTACGTGGAGGCCGCGCCCGCCGAGGCCGGCATCGCTACCGCGCGCCAGTTGCAGGGCAAGGAGCTTTCCTACAACAACGTGGCCGACACCGACGCCGCGCTGGAGTGCGTGAAGAACTTCGACGCGCCGGCCTGCGTGATCGTCAAGCACGCCAACCCCTGCGGCGTGGCGGTTGCCGCGAGCATCGGCGAAGCCTACGACCTGGCCTTTGCCACCGACCCGGAATCCGCCTTCGGCGGCATCATCGCCTTCAACCGCGAACTGGACGGCGCCACCGCGGCGGCCATCTGCGAGCGGCAGTTCGTCGAGGTGATCATCGCCCCGAAAGTCACCGCCGAGGCCGTCGCGGCCGTGGCGGCGAAGAAAAACGTGCGCCTGCTGGAGTGCGGTGAGTGGGGCGCCCCGCTGCCCGCGCTGGACTACAAGCGCGTCAACGGCGGCCTGCTGGTGCAGGATCGCGACCTGGGCATGGTCGGCACGGACGACCTCAAGGTGGTCTCGAAAATACAGCCCAGCGACCAGCAGATGCAGGACCTGCTGTTCGCCTGGAAGGTGGCCAAGTTCGTCAAGTCCAACGCCATCGTCTACGCCCACAACGGCCAGACCGTCGGCGTCGGCGCCGGCCAGATGAGCCGGGTAAACTCGGCGCGCATCGCCGCTATCAAGGCGGAACACGCGGGCCTGGAAGTGCGCGGCTCGGTGATGGCGTCAGACGCCTTCTTCCCCTTCCGCGACGGCATCGACAGCGCCGGCGAGCGCGGCATCGCGGCGGTTATCCAGCCCGGCGGCTCGATCCGCGACGAAGAGGTGATCGCCGCCGCCGACGAACACGGCATGGCCATGGTGTTCACCGGCATGCGCCACTTCCGCCACTGATAGCAACTCACACACAGGCATAACTTACTGGCATGAATGTACTGGTCATCGGCAGCGGCGGGCGCGAACACGCACTGGCCTGGAAGGCTGCCCAGTCGGGTCGGGTCGACACCGTTTTCGTCGCGCCCGGCAACGCCGGTACGGCGCGCGAAGCCGGCGTACAGAACGTCGCCATCGACGTGATGGACTTTGCCGCGCTGGCGGACTTCGCCGAGGCCAACGGCGTGGGCCTGACCATCGTCGGCCCCGAGGCGCCGCTGGTCGAGGGCGTGGTGGACTACTTCGAAGGGCGCGGC
The DNA here is from genome assembly GCF_004745945.1 of Mangrovimicrobium sediminis. Taxonomy (GTDB): domain Bacteria; phylum Pseudomonadota; class Gammaproteobacteria; order Pseudomonadales; family Halieaceae; genus Mangrovimicrobium; species Mangrovimicrobium sediminis. The sequence goes on from NZ_SRLE01000009.1 coordinate 32,257, forward strand.
CTGCGCTGCTTCGGCCCGGGCAAGGGCGCTGCGCAACTGGAGGGCTCCAAGGCCTTCACCAAGGACTTCCTCGCACGCCACAACATTCCCACTGCCGACTACGCCAACTTCACCGAGCTGGAACCGGCGCTGGCCTACCTGCGCGAGCGCGGTGCGCCCATCGTGGTCAAGGCCGATGGCCTGGCCGCGGGCAAGGGCGTAATCGTCGCCGAGACCCTGGCCCAGGCTGAAGAGGCGGTCACCGACATGCTCTCCGGCAACGCCTTCGGCGACGCCGGCTGCCGCGTGGTGATCGAGGAGTTCCTGGCAGGCGAGGAAGCCAGCTTCATCGTCATGGTCGACGGCGAGAACGTGCTGCCCATGGCCACCAGCCAGGACCACAAGCGCATCGGCGAGGGCGACACCGGCCCCAACACCGGCGGCATGGGCGCCTACTCGCCGGCGCCTGTCGTCGACGACGCCGTGTACCAGCGCATCATGCAGCAGGTCATCATGCCCACCGTGCGCGGTATGGCCGAAGAGGGCAACCCCTACACCGGCTTCCTCTACGCCGGCCTGATGATCTCCCCCGCCGGTGAACCGAAGGTCATCGAGTACAACTGCCGCTTCGGCGACCCGGAAACCCAGCCGATCATGCTGCGCCTGGAATCCGACCTGGTCAGCCTGTGCGAGACCGCCCTCAACAAGCGCCTCGACACCGCGGTCGCCCTGTGGGATGAGCGCTGCGCCATCGGTGTGGTGCTGGCCGCCGGCGGCTACCCCGGCAGCTATGCGAAGGGCACCGAGATCAGCGGCCTGGACAGCGCCGACACTGCAGACGTAAAGGTATTTCACGCCGGCACCGCCGAGTCCGATGGCAAGGTCGTCACCAGCGGCGGCCGCGTACTGTGCGTTACCGCACTCGGTGCGGACATCGCCGCCGCCCGCGAGGCCTGCTACGCCGCCGTCGATGGCATCTGCTGGGAGGGTGTCACCCTGCGCCGCGACATTGGCTGGCGCGCCATGGCGCGCTATAGTCGCGACTGAACCCCAACCCACGATTGCTTATGCGCCAGCGCAGGCTCTCCCTGGTCGACCGCCTCATCTGCGAGGCCGACACCCTGATGCGCACCGTCACCAGCCGCGGCCACAGCGCTGCGCGGCCCTCGCCCGCGACCGGTCACACGGAGGCGGAACTGTCCGACGCCGAACGCCGCCACGCCGCCGGCCTGATGCGCGTCAACCATACCGGTGAAGTCTGCGCCCAGGCCCTGTACCAGGGGCAGGCGCTCACCGCGCGCATGCCCACCGTGCGCGATGACATGAGAAAAGCCGCGGAAGAGGAAGTCGATCACCTGGTCTGGTGCGAGGAACGGCTGCGCGAACTGGACAGCCACACCAGCGTGCTCAACCCGGCCTGGTACGGCCTGTCATTCGCGCTCGGTGCGGTGGCCGGCGCCATCGGCGACGACGTCAGCCTCGGGTTTGTCGCTGCCACCGAGGAGCGCGTGTGTGATCACCTGCGCGACCACCTGGAAAGACTGCCGGACGAGGACCGCAAGTCGCGCCTCATCGTGCAACAGATGCTGGAAGACGAACAGCGCCACGGCGACCAGGCCATGCAGGCCGGCGGTCGCGAGTTCCCGCGCCGGGTCAAGGATGCGATGACCACGGTCTCCGCGCTGATGACCGGCAGCAGCTACCGCGTCTAACCGGACGCCGCGCTACACCGCCTCAGCTCTCGCCGCCGAATTCCTCCAGGGCGTAGCTGTGGGACATCTCGACGCCGGCGGCGCCGAGCATGATCGAGGCGCTGCAGTATTTCTCGGCGGAAAGCTCCACCGCGCGCTTCACGTGATTTTCTTTCAGGCCGACGCCGCTAACAACGAAGTGCAGGTGGATTTTGGTGAACACCGCGGGTACCGCATCGGCGCGTTCCGCCTCGATTTCAACGCGGCAGTCCACCACCTTCTGGCGGGACTTCTTGAGCATGGCGATGACGTCGTAGCTGGAGCAGCCGCCGGTACCGATGAGCAGCATTTCCATGGGACGCGGACCGAGATTGCGGCCGCCCAGTTCCAGCGCGCCATCCATGATAACGGCGTGACCGCTACCGGACTCGCCCACAAACATGGCGCCATCGGTCCACTTGACTGTCGCTTTCATCACCCTCGCGCTCCGCTGCCGAATCGGCCGCGCAGCTTAGCATAACAAGTACCGTTTTACTTGCCCGTAGAGTGGGCTAGAATTGTCGCCAAATTATTACTTAACGTAGGGGAATACGTGTGCTGAAACCTCAGATCGTCAAGGCCATACCTACGATTGACAGTTTCCTGCAGCACTGCCAGCGCAAGCAGTACAAAGCGAAGGCAACAGTGATGAAGCAGGGTGAAGCCGGGGACACGCTGTACCTGATCCTCGACGGTTCCGTTTCGGTGATGGTCGAAGACCCCGACGATCCCGGACACATGATGGTGGTGAGCTACCTCAACCCCGGCGATTTCGTCGGTGAAATGGGGCTGTTCGAGGACGAAGTGCAACCGCGCAGCGCACTGGTGGTGGCCAAGACCGCCTGCGACGTCGCCGAGATTCCCTACGAGAAATTCCACGCGGTGCGTTCGCAGTACCCCGAAGTGCTGTACGCGGTGTCGCGCCAACTGTGCAAACGCCTGCGCCTGACCACGCGCAAGCTCTCCGACCTCGCCTTCGTCGATGTCACCGGGCGCATTGCACACACCCTGCTCGACCTGTGCCGCGAACCGGACGCGATGACCCACCCTGACGGCATGCAGATCAAGGTCACGCGCCAGGAACTGGGCAAGATCGTCGGCTGCTCGCGCGAAATGGCCGGCCGCGTGCTCAAGAACCTGGAAGAGGACGGCCTGGTGTCGGTCTCGGGCAAGACCATGGTGGTTTACGGCACGCGCTGAATCCGCTTCGGGCGCTATCCGGTGCGTTGGTCCGGGTAGCGCCCGCCTCACTCCCGTCTCACACGAACTTCAATAAAACAGCTGTTGCAGCCGCTCGCCCGGCTCCGGGGCGCGCATGAACGCCTCTCCGACAAGAAACGCATAAACCCCGTTATCGCGCATCAGCGCGACATCCGCGGGGGTGTGAATACCGCTTTCGGTCACCACCACGCGATCCGCCGGAATATCGGCAAGCAGGTCGATGGTGGTCTGCAGGCTGGTATCGAAGCTGTGTAGGTCGCGGTTGTTGATGCCCAGCAGGGGCGTGGGCAGGGCCAGCGCGCGCTGCAGTTCCTGCGCGTCGTGCACTTCCACCAGCACATCCAGGCCGGCTGAGGCGGCGGCGTCCGACAGCTCGAGCATCTGCGCGTCGGACAGGGCGGCGACGATCAGCAGGATCGCGTCCGCGCCGATCGCCCGCGCCTCGAACACCTGGTACGGGTCGACGGTGAAATCCTTGCGCAACACGGGCAATGTGCAGGCCGCACGGGCCTGGCGCAGGTAGTCGTCTGCACCCTGGAAGAAGTCCACGTCGGTGAGCACGGACAGGCAGGTGGCACCGCCGCGCTCGTAACTGACGGCAATCTCCGCCGGGTGAAAATCCGCGCGAATCACGCCCTTGCTCGGCGACGCCTTCTTTACTTCCGCGATCACCGCCGGCTGTGCCTGGGCCACCCGCGCCTGTATCGCCGCCGCAAAGCCGCGCGGCGCCGACTGCTCGCTGGCCAGCTCGCGCAGCTGCGCTTCGGAACAACGGGCGCGGCGCTCGGCAACCTCTTCGGCCTTGCGCTCGAGGATGCGGCGCAAAATTGTCGGGGGGTTCGCCGCCATGGCTCAGCCGTCCTCGCCGCGCATGGCGCGGGTGAAATCGATGAACTGGCTGAGCTTTTCGCCGGCCTGGCCGGTGGCCAGCAGGTCCTCGGCCATGGCTACGCCCTGGGCGATATCGCCGGTGATACCCGCGACATAAATGGTGGCGCCGGCGTTGAGGGCGATGATCGCCGCCGCCTTGCGTGCTGCGTCGCTGTCCTCGCCGGACAGCGCGGCGCGAATCAGGGCCGCCGAGGCGCGCGAATCCGCCACGCTGAGGCCGGAAAGGTCCTGGCGCGGCATGCCAAAATCCTCCGGGGATATCTGGTAAGTGCGCACGGCGCCATCGCGCCATTCCGCCACGCTGGTGGGCGCGGCGATGGAGATCTCATCCAGCCCGTCCTGGGCGTGCACGACCAGGGCGTGCTCCGCGCCGAGCATGCCCAGCACCTGCGCCAGCGGCTCGCACAGGGATTCGGCGAACACGCCCACCACCTGCCGGCGCACGCCCGCCGGGTTGGTCAGCGGACCGAGAATATTGAAGATGGTGCGCAGGCCGAGCTCGCGGCGCGGGCCCACCGCGTAGCGCATCGCGCTGTGGTGCATCGGCGCGAACATGAAGCCGACACCGACCTGCTCGATCGCGCGGGCGACCTGGCCCGCGTCGAGGTCCAGCGGCATACCCAGGGTTTCCAGCACGTCCGAACTGCCGCTGGAACTGGAGACGCCGCGGTTGCCGTGCTTGGCAACATGCGCGCCGGCGGCGGCCACCACGAACGACGAGGCGGTAGATACATTGAACAGGTTGGCGCCGTCGCCGCCGGTGCCCACCAGGTCGACCAGGTGCGGGCAGTCGACCACCACCGGCGTCGCCAGTTCGCGCATGACCTGCGCCGCCCCGGCGATCTCGTCGGTAGTCTCGCCCTTGATGCGCAGCGCCACCAGCAGCGCGCCGATCTGTGCGTCGGTGGCGTCGCCGGACATGACCTGGCGTATCACCGCCGCCATCTCCTCGCGCGTGACGTCGCGCCCCTCCACAAATGCCGCAATGGCCCGTTGGATATCCATGCTATTGCTCCAGGAAGTTGCGCAGCAGGTCGTGCCCGTGGGCGGTGAGGATCGACTCGGGATGGAACTGCACGCCCTCGATGGCCAGCTCGCGATGGCGCAGGCCCATGATTTCATCGACGCTGCCATCGGCGAGCTGCGTCCAGGCGGTGATCTCCAGGCAGTCCGGCAGGCTTTCGCGCTCCACCACCAGGCTGTGGTAGCGGGTGGCCTCGAAGGGCTCGGACAGCCCGGCGAACACGCCCTGGCCACGGTGGTGCACCGGCGAGGTCTTGCCGTGCATCACCTGCCGCGCACGCACGACCTTGCCGCCGAACACCTGGCCGATGCTCTGGTGGCCGAGGCAGATGCCGAGGATGGGCAGCTTCCCCGCATACTCGCGGATCACCGCCATGGAGATGCCCGCCTCGTTCGGCGTACAGGGCCCCGGGGACACCACGATTTTTTCCGGCGCCAGCCTGGCGATATCGGCCACGCCGATCTCGTCGTTGCGCACCACGTGCACGTCCGCGCCCAGTTCGCCCAGGTACTGCACCACGTTGTAGGTGAAGGAGTCGTAGTTGTCGATCATCAGCAACATGGTTCAACCCTCCTGCCGGGCAGCGCCCGCCACGGCCATGGAGGCCGCGCGGAACATCGCGCGGGCCTTGTTGTGGGTCTCCTTCCACTCCAGCCGCGGCACCGAGTCCGCGACCACGCCGCCGCCCGCCTGCACGTGCAGCTTGCCGCCCTTGATCACTGCGGTGCGAATGGCGATCGCCGTGTCCATATCGCCCGCCCAGGAGATGTAACCCACCGCGCCGCCGTACACGCCGCGCTTCACCGGCTCCAGTTCGTCGATGATTTCCATGGCGCGAATCTTCGGTGCACCGCTCAGGGTGCCCGCCGGCAACGTGGCGCGCAGCACATCGATCGCCGTCTTGTCGTCCTGCAGGTCGCCGCACACGTTGGAGACGATGTGCATCACGTGGGAGTAGCGCTCCACCACCATCTTGTCGGTCAGCTTCACCGAACCGGTGCGGGCAATACGGCCGACGTCGTTGCGGCCGAGGTCGATAAGCATCAGGTGCTCGGCGATCTCCTTCGGGTCCGCCAGCAGTTCGGTTTCCAGCGCGAGGTCTTCCTCCTCGCTGTAACCGCGGCGCCGCGTGCCGGCAATCGGACGCACCGTGACCACGCCTTTCTCCAGCCGCGCGAGGATCTCCGGCGAGGAACCGACGATGTGAAAATCCTCGAGATCCAGGAAGTACATGTACGGCGAGGGATTGAGGTTGCGCAGGGCGCGGTACAGGTTCAGGGGAGGGGCGGCAAACGGCACGCTCATACGCTGGGAGGGCACCACCTGCATGACATCGCCGGCCAGCACATACTCTTTCACCGTGTCGACCGCAGCGTAGTAGGCCTCCTCGGTGAAATGCGAACTCGCCTGCTGCTCCAGCTCCGCGCTGCCCGCAGCATCCAGCGCCACGTCGGGCAGCGGCGGCATCGGCTCGCGCAGCTGGTCCGCCAGCTCACGCAATCGCCGCTGCGCCAGGCCCAGCGCGTCGTTCTGCGCGGGATCGGCATTCACCACCAGGCGGATGGTGCCGGCCAGGTTGTCGAATACGAGAACCTCTTCCGAGACCATCAACAGGATGTCCGGGTTGCCCAGCTCATCCGGGGGCACACCCGGCGCCAGGCGCGGCTCCACGTAGCGCACGGTGTCGTAGCCGAAGTAGCCGACCAGGCCGCCGTGGAACACCGGCAGGTCATCGCGCGGGGCGGTGCGATAGCGGCCCTGGAATGCCTCGACAAACTCGAGCGGGTCGGCCACCTCTTCGCTCTGCGCCAGCTCGCCATCGACCCAGGTCTCGACGCGCTTGTCGAACACCTTGATCACGGTGCGGCTGGGCAGGCCGATGATGGAATACCGCCCCCACTTCTCGCCGCCCTGCACGGACTCGAACAGGTAGGAATAGGGGCCTTCGGCGAGCTTACGGTAGGCGCTGATGGGGGTTTCGAGATCGGCCAGCACTTCCAGGCTGACCGGTATACGGTTGTACTCTCGTGCCGCCAGGGCGGCAAAGTCCTGCGGATTCATGGAATGTCCTCGGAGATTGAATGTGCGTAATCAGGTCGTGACGGTGCCCTGGCTACCATCGCCAGCAGGTCACTTCGCGCATCGACAACAGGTCGACGCTCTTACGCGGGGCTGTTTGCACAGCGGTCTCCGAATTCAAGGTCCGGGTATTGTACATGCCGGTTTGCGGATGGCAAACGGGGGCCTCGTCGCGCACTCCCCGTGGCCTGGTTCACGGCTGCCCGCTGTTGGGGTCGGTTCATGCTGCCCGTTTTTTGGAGCCGGCTCATGCTGCCCGTTGTTTGGGGTCGGCTCTTGCTGCCCGATTTTTGGGGCCGGCGCTTGCTGCCCGGCCCGGAACCGGTGTACCCCCGCCCGGGAAGCGCCAAAAAGCGTACGTCCATGTACAGGCTCGGCGGCGGCCATCCATGGCCGCCGACGTTCCCGGACGGGGCTACACCGGCTCCGGGCCTCGTTCTGAATGCCGAGACTACTTCGGACCGATTCCCACGCCGAACGGCAATGTTGGTTCCGGAGAGAGGGCAGAGGAACGGCCATCCGGCAGCCATCCGCGAACCCCGATGGTACCGGACGGGTGCACCAGTTCCGGGCCCGTTCCGATTGCTGAGACTACTTCGGGCCGATCCCCAGGCCAGACGGCAATGCTGGTTCCGGAGAGAGGGTAGAGGAACGGCCATCCCCTTCCCGGGGCGTCGGCGGCCATGGATGGCCGCCGCCGAGCCTGTACATGGACGTACGCTTTTTGGCGGTCCCGGGAAGGGGAGGGCCGTTCCTCTGCCCGGTTAGCCAGGCCCCGCCCCAGAAGAACCCGCAATCAAGTCCGTCGCGGGTTAAACCAACATGCGGCAGGGGAACTAGGAAGATGTACTCAGCCGACCGAGGCCAACTCCGCCCGCATGTCAGCAATCACCGCGGCATAGTCCGGCTGGTTGAAAATCGCCGAGCCAGCCACGAAAGTATCCGCCCCCGCCGCCGCGATCTCCGCGATATTCTTCGCCGAAACCCCACCGTCGATCTCCAGGCGAATGTCCAGTCCGGAAGCGTCGATCAACGCGCGCGCTTCGCGCAGCTTGTCCAGGGTGGCCGGGATGAAGGACTGGCCGCCGAAGCCCGGGTTGACCGACATCAGCAGGATCATGTCCACCTTGTCCATGACGTAGCGCAGCGCGTCGAGGCCCGCCGCCGGGTTGAATACCAGGCCTGATTTGCAGCCCGCGTCGCGGATCATCTGCAGGGAGCGGTCGACGTGGGTCGAGGCGTCCGGGTGGAAAGTGATGTAGGTGGCGCCCGCCTCGGCGAAGTCGCCGATCAGGCGGTCCACCGGGGAGACCATCAGGTGCACGTCGATCGGGGCGGTGACACCGTGCTTGCGCAGGGCCTTGCAGACCATCGGGCCGATCGTCAGGTTGGGGACGTAGTGGTTGTCCATCACGTCGAAGTGCACCACGTCCGCGCCGGCGGCCAGCACGTTGTCGACTTCCTCGCCCAGCCGGGCGAAGTCGGCGGAGAGGATGGACGGGGCGATCAGGTAGTCGGCCATGGTGGGGCTCCGGTCAGGCGAGGTGGCGTATTCTACCCGAGCCCCGCCGGGGGCACGAGTTCAGCGGCGCAGGCGCGCATCCAGCTCCGCCAGGCGCTGCGGGGTGCCCACGTCCTCCCACTGCCCGGTGTGGAATTCACCGCCCAGTGTACCCGCGGCAATCGCCGCGTCGAGCAGCGGGCGCAGGGCCAGTTTGCCCGGGGCCATATCGGCAAAAAACAGCGGGTCGAACAGGGCGATGCCGGCGTAGGTGCAGCCGGCGACCGCGTCCGGGCGGTACTGCAGCCGCCCGGTCTCGTCGAGGTGGAAATCCCCCAGCGGATGCTGCGGCGGGTTGCCCACCATCACCAGGTGGGCGCGCTCCCAGGGCGCGAGGCGGTAGTCGCGCAGGCGGGCAAAATCGTAGTCGCACCAGATGTCGCCGTTGACCACCATGAACGGCTCTGTTCCAAGCAACGGCAGCGCGCGCTGGATGCCGCCGGCGGTTTCCAGCGGGGCGTCCTCGCGGGAGTAACGAATACGCAGGCTCCAGCGTGCGCCCTCGGCACAGAAGGCCTCCACCTGTTCGCCGAGGTGCGAGACGTTGATGACGACATCCTCGATGCCCGCCGCGGCCAGGGCGCGCAGGTGGTACTCGATGAGCGGCAGGCCGCCCGCGCTGAGCAGGGGCTTGGGCGTGTGCTCGGTCAGCGGCCGCATGCGCTCGCCGAAGCCCGCGGCGAGGATCATCGCCCTCACGCGGCGCGGCTCCAGGGCTGGCGATCGATCAGCGGGCGCAGTTCGGCGGCGAACCAGTCGGCGAATTCAGCTGCGGCGGGCGAGGTGTCGCGATACCCGACCAGGGCCTCCTCCACGTAGCGCAGGACCAGCGGCAGGTCGTCGAGGTAGGCCAGTTTGCCATCGCGCAGGTACAGGCGGGCGAAAGTACCCAGAACCTTGAGGTGGCGCTGCAGGCCCATGAGGTCGAACCAGCCCAGGAACTGCGCCTGGTCCACACCGGCAAACTGCCCGGTGGCCCGCGCCTGTTCCAGGTACTCGAGTGCCCAGCCCCGCACCTGCTCGCGCGGCCAGCGCACATAGCAGTCGCGCAGCAGGGAGACAAGATCGTAGGTCGCCGGACCGATCACCGCATCCTGGAAGTCGATGACGCCAAGACGGCCGTCCGCCTGGGGCATGAGGTTGCGGCTGTGGAAATCCCGGTGCACCAGCACCCGGGGCTGGGCCAGGGCGCTGTCGATAAGCTCCGCGCACAGCGCCTGCCACATGGCCTGCTCCGCCGCGTCCAGCGGGCGCTGCAGCAAGCGCCCCGCGAACCACTCGGGGAAGCGCGACAGCTCTTCGCCGAGCAGGGCGCGGTCGTAGTGCGGCCAGGCGGGATCGTCGGCGGGCAGGGCGGCGAGTTGCAGCAGCACGCCGAAAGCGGTGCGGTAACTGGCGTCCACGCTGTGCGTGTCGAGTTCGGCCAGCAGCAGGCGGTCGCCGAGGTCGCCCAGCAGCAGGAAGCCGCGTTCGAGGTCGGCTGCCAATAGCGCGGGCACGCAGATGCCGCCGCGCTCGAGTTGCTCGCGCATGGCGAGGAAAGCGGTGTTTTTCTCGGTCTGCGGCGGCGCGTGCACCGCGATGCAGGTCGATGCGCCCTGGCGCAGGCGGAAATAGCGCCGGGCACTGGCGTCCCCGGCGACCACGCTGCACTGCGGGCTGTCCCAGCCGAGCTCGGCCTGGGCCCAATCAATCAACGCCTGGGGGGGCGGGCTGGCTGGCAATGTGCGCTCCTTCTCGATCGCGGCGGCGGTGGCCAATTTTTCCGGACAAGAGCACCGGGGATGCTTTAGAATCCGCCTCTTATTTGTGAATAATACCCGATAGCGAATGACCCGCAGAACCGTCCATTTCGCGGCGCGACGCACAATCAAACCCCTTTGCCTGGCCGTTCCACTGGCGCTGGCCGCCCTGTCGGCGGCGGCTCAGGATAGCAGCGAGACTGGCGCATCTCACCCCCTGGACTGGGTCGAGCTGCACGATGTGCCCGAGGCCCTGCGCAGCCAGCGCTGCATCAGCTGCGAGGGGCGCTACATCGACCCGCTGGCCGACGCCGACCGCCAGTCCTCGCCGGACCTGTCCGACATCGACGCGCGCGCCACCCGCTCCGAACTGCGCGAAGGCATCGCGGAGTTCTACGGCGGCGTGGAAGTCACCCAGGGATACCGCCAGCTGAGCGCCGACAGCGCCACCCTCGACCGCGAGGCGCGCTCCGCCGAACTGCGCGGCGACATCGTGCTGCGCGAACCCGGCCTGCTGCTGCGCGGCGACCTCGCCCACATCGAGTCGCAGTCCGGCGAGGCGGACATCAGCAACAGCGAATTCGTGTTGCACGAACAGCACATGCACGGCACCGCGGACCTGCTCGAGCGCGACGAGAACGGCGTACTGCACGTACACCAGGGCGTAATAACCTACTGCGCGCCCGGGGAAAACGACTGGCTGATGCGCGCCAGGGAAATGAAACTGGATGTAGAGGAAGGGCTGGGCACCGCCTACGGCGCGCGCATCGACGTCGCCGGCGTACCGCTGTTCTACACGCCCTGGCTGCAGTTCCCGCTGGACGACCGCCGCCGCACCGGCTTCCTGTGGCCGGAATTCGGCTCGGACACCCAGGGTGGCGTCGATATCTCGGCGCCGTTCTACTTCAACCTCGCGCCCAACTACGACCTGCTGTACGCCCCGCGTTTCATCGAAGAACGCGGCCTCAGCCACGAGGCCACGGCCCGTTTCCTGCACCCGTCGGTGGGCATGTGGCAGGTGGGCGGCGCCTACATGTCCAACGACGAGCGCTACAAGGACGACTACCCCGACGAGACCAGCCACGACCGCTGGCTGGCGATCGTCCGCCAGAACGGCCTGTTCAACCAGCGCTGGCGTTCGCGGGTGGACTACAGCGAGGCCAGCGACGTCAATTACATGAAGGACCTGGACAGCTCCAGCCTCGATTCGCGCCGCCGCACCGCCCTGCTGCAGCTGGCCAGCCTCGACTACCTGGGCGACCGCTGGCTGGCCAACCTCGACGTACAGCAGTTCCAGTCGCTGGCGGACGACATCAGCAACGACTACAAGAAGCTGCCGCAGTTCACGCTGTCCTACCGCCAGGACGGCACGCCCTTCGAGCTCGACCCGATCCTGCTGGCGCAGTACTCCAACTTCGACAGCGACGACAACCGGGTGACCGGTTCGCGGCTGTACTCCGAGGCCGGCGCGACCTATCCCATGCAGTGGGCCTACGGTTTCCTGACGCCGACGACGAAATACCGCTACCTGACCTACGACCTCAACGATCACCCGCGCTATACGGACCACAACCCGGAAACCGGCTCGGCCATGGCCAAGCTCGACGGCGGCCTGTTCTTCGACCGCCAGACCCGCTTCGGCGAGAAGAGCATGCTGCAGACCCTGGAGCCGCGCCTGTTCTACCTGTACAGCCAGTACAAGGAGCAGGTGGACCAGCCGGATTTCGACAGCGCGGAGCTGACCTTCACCTACAATCAGTTGTTCCGGGAGACGCGTTTTTCCGGCCGCGACCGCATCGATGACGCCAACCAGCTCTCCGTGGGCCTGACCACGCGCCTGATCGACGAGGCCGACGGGCGCGAGAAATTCAACGCCAGCATCGGCCAGATCTACTACTTCCGCGACCGCGAGGTACGCCTGTCGCCGAACGACGAGCCGCTGGACAACTCGGGCTCCGAGGTCGCCGGCGAGCTGGGCTTCTTCCCCAACCCGAGCATGAGCCTGCGCACCAGCCTGGTCTGGGACCCGAACACCGACAAGATGAACTCGGGTAACTTCATCGCCAGCTACCAGCCCGGCGGCGGACGCCTGTTCAACCTCGGCTATTCCTACCGCCGCCCACTGACCACGGTGAACACGACCCAGCCGCCCACCGAGCAGGCGCACTTCTCCACCTATCTGCCGCTGGCACGGAACTGGCGGGTGTTCGGCGCGATCAACTACTCGGTCGAAGCCAATACCAGCGTGGAAGATATGTTTGGCGTGGAATATGATAGCTGCTGCTATCGGGTGCGACTGCTGCACCTGCGCTACTACGACACCGACACCACGCCCGGGCGCAACCCGGACTTCGACGACCCGCAGCTCGAGCGGGAAAAATCCATCCAGATCCAGATTGTGCTCAAGGGCATGGGCGGCTTCGGCAACCGTGCCAGCGGCATCATGAGGGATATGATTCGAGGCTTCACCGACAGTGAATATTAAGACCTTACTCGCCAGCGCGTGTCTCGCCGGCGCCCTGCTGGCGGGTGCGACCGCCCAGGCAGAGACGGAAATGCTCGACCAGGTGGTGGCCATCGTCGAGGACGATGTCATCATGGCCAGCGAATTGCGCGACCGCATCGCCATGGTCAAGGGCAACCTCGCCTCGGCAGGTGTCGATGCCCCGCCGGACGACGAGATCATCCGCGAGACCCTGGACCGGCTGATCCTCGAGAGCATCCAGCTGCAGATGGGCCAACGCGTGGGCGTGCGCATCACCGACGCCCAGCTGAACCAGGCCCTGCAGGGCATCGCCGCCCAGAACGGCCTGACCCTGGACCAGTTCCGCAGCGCCGTCGAGCAGCAGGGCCGCTCCTACCAGGAGGCCCGCGAGAACATCCGCCGCGAGATGATCATCCAGCGCGTACAGCAGGGCAACGTCAACCAGCGTATCCAGATCAGCGAGCAGGAAGTCGACAACTTCCTCGCCACCGACGACGGCAAAAAGCTGGTGCAGGAGGAGTACCTGATCCTGCACGCGCTCCTCGCCGTCTCCCCCGACGCGTCCGAAGAGGAAATAGAAGCGGCGCGCGCCTACGCCGAAAAAGTACGCGCGAGCATCAGCGCCGGCACCGGCTTCGAGCAGGCGGTCGGTGCTCCCGGGCCCTATTCGTTTTCCGGCGGCAGCCTCGGCTGGCGCAAGCTGGACGACCTGCCCTCGCTGTTTGCCGACATCGCCCCCTCGCTCGCCGTCGGCGAGACCTCGGACGTGCTGCGCTCCGACAGCGGCTTCCACCTCATCAACCTGGCCGACAAGCGCGGCGGCAGCAACCTGATGGTCGACCAGACCCGGGTGCGGCACATCCTGGTCAAGCCCTCGGAGATTCTCAGCGACGCCCAGGCCCGCGAGCGGGTCACCGAGCTCAGGCAGCGCATCGAGGCGGGCGAGGACTTCGGCGCCCTGGCGCGGCAGTATTCCGAGGACATCGGCTCCGCCCAGGAGGGCGGCGACCTGGGCTGGACCATGCCCGGGCAGATGGTGCCGGAATTCGAGGCGGCCATGAACGCCACCGCGGTGGGCGAGATCTCCGACCCGGTACGCTCCCAGTTCGGCTGGCACATTCTGCAGGTGGAAGACCGCCGCGAGCAGGACATGAGCGACCAGGCACGCCGCAATATGGCCACCAACTTCCTGCACCAGCGCAAGTACCAGGAGGAACTGGACGCCTGGCTGCGGCAGATTCGCGATGAGGCCTTTGTCGATATCAAGTAAGCGCCGCCGCGACGGCGCCGGGCACGGCGCGTGACCGCGCGTATCGCCATCACCCCGGGGGAACCGGCGGGCATCGGCCCGGACCTGGTCGCAGCCATCGCCCAGCGCCCGCGGGAGGTAGAGCTGGTCGCCGTGTGCGACCCGCAACTGCTGCGCGAACGCGCCGCGCTGCTCGGTCTGCCGCTGGATATCCTGCCCTACGACCCCGCCGCGCCCCCGCAGCCGCACCGCCCCGGGCAATTGCCCGTGTGCCCGCTGCAACTCGCCGCTCCCGCCCTGCCGGGAGAACTCGACCCGGCCAACGCGGCCTACGTGGTGGACACGCTGCTGCGCGCCACCGACGGCTGCCTGTCCGGCGAATTCGCGGCCCTGGTGACCGCCCCGGTGCAGAAGTCGGTGATCAACGACGCCGGCATCGCGTTTTCCGGCCACACCGAGTTGCTGGCGCAGCGCACCGGCACCCCGCGCGTGGTCATGATGCTGGCGGCCGGCGAACTGCGCGTCGCCCTGGCCACCACCCACCTGCCGCTGCGCGCGGTGGCGGATGCCATCACCGGCGAACTGCTGGAACAGACCCTGGGCATCCTGCACCGCGACCTGCGCGAGAAGTTCGCGATTGCCGAACCGCGGATCGCCGTGCTCGGCCTCAATCCCCACGCCGGCGAGGGCGGGCACCTGGGCCGCGAGGAACTGGATGTCATCATCCCCACCCTGCAGCGCCTGCGCGCCGCCGGCATGCAACTGGAAGGACCGCTGCCCGCGGACACCGCCTTCAACCCGCGTGTGCTGGATAACTGCGACGCGGTGTTCGCCATGTACCACGATCAGGGGCTGCCGGTGCTCAAGTACGCCGGCTTCGGCAGCGCCGTCAACGTCACCCTGGGCCTGCCCATCCTGCGCACCTCGGTGGACCACGGCACGGCCCTGGACCTCGCCGGAACTGGCGCCGCCGACCCCGGCAGCCTCGAGGCGGCACTGTCCCTGGCCGCACGACTGGCCGCCGCACGCGGCTAGCGCGGTTTACACTCCCCGCACCCGCACCTACACTTACCGCTTTATTTTCCGGGCTTTACCACTGCATGAGCGATAGCCACACCCCGGCCGGCGCGGCCGGCGCACCCTCCTCCGGCCTCTACGCCTTCGCCGAGTGCGACATGGTCGACATGAAAAACGGCACGGTGTTGCTGCTCGACCGCGACAGCGGCCAGCAGCTGCTGGTCGCCCCGCCGGTGGCGCAGAGCATGCGCATGTGCCGCAGTTTCCGCACGCTGGAAGAGCACACCGGGATACTGACCACGAGCGTCCCGGAACTGGCCGGCCAGCAGGCCGATGTCATGGGTGTACTGGGCATGCTGCGCGACGCCGGCTTCATGACCAGCGCCGAGAGCGCCTGCGCACGCCTGAACGCCGCGCAGGCGGCGCCGGTCGACCTGCCCGCCACCCGCGTGTTCGTGATTACCTGCGACCGCCCGGCGGCGGTCGAGCGCCTGCTGGAGTCCATGCTGCGCACCGGCAAGCTCAGCCGTCACGACGCCCTCTACCTGATCGACGATTCCCGCGACGCCGGCAATGCCCAGGCCAACCAGGCCGCGGTGGAGAAGTTCAACCTGACTTCCGCGCGCGACATGCACTACTTCGGCGCCGAGCAGACCCGCCAATTCATGCAGTCGCTAATCGCCGCCAACCCGGCCGCGGAGGAGGCGATCCGCTTCCTCATCGACCGCGAACGCTGGTCCGGGGCGAAGACTTATGGACTGGCGCGCAACCTGTGCCTGCTGCTCTCGGTAGGTTACCGCGCCATCGTTCTCGACGACGACGTGTTGTGCAGCGCGCATGCCGCCCCGCACAGCGCCGAGGGCATGCAGTTCGGCTCCACCACGCGCGAGGTCGAGTTCTACCGCGACGCGCAGGAGGCACTGGCGCGCAACCCGGTGCTGGACTTCGACCCGCTGTCCGGCCACGCGCAATGCCTGGGACTGAGCCTCGGTCAGGCTGTCGCCCGCCTCGAGCTGGGCCCGGTCACACCGCAACAGTTGCACGGAAGTTCCTCCGCCCTGCTGCGGCAGTGGAGCGCTGACTCACCGCTGCTGGTGACCCAGAACGGCACGCTGGGCGACCCCGGCTCCCAGGGCACCGAGTGGCTGTTCGAACTGCAGGGCGAGTCGGCCCGGCGCATGGCAGCGTATCCGGGCGGCATCCAGGGTGCGCTGGCTTCGCGCAGCTACTGGCTGGGTTACCCGCACCCGGGTTTCACCAAGATGGCGGTGATGTCGCAGGTGACCGGTCTCGACAATTCGCGCCTGCTGCCGCCGTATTTCCCCGCATTTCGCGGCGAAGACTACCTGTTCGGCGCGATGACCGAGTACCTGCATCCGGAGTCGGCGGTACTCACCTACCCGTGGTGTGTACCGCACCTGCCGCTGGACGCGCGCCCGGCCAACCCGGACCCGGCGCCGCGCGACGGCCGCCCCGAGGTCAACTTCGGCAAGTGCGTGACCGACCGCACCGTGTATCGCGCCGGCATCTCTCCCGAAGCCCGCCTGCACAGCCTGGCTGCCCTGGTCGGGGAGTGCGCCGAAACCGTCGATGTGGACCTCGCGATCATGTTCCGCCGGGAAGCGGCGGAGTTGCAGGCCGATGACATGCTGTTGTACCAGCGCCTGCTGCAGGACGGCATGCTGCGCCCGCCCCAGTGGCAGGAGTGGCTGCAGGACAGCCTGCAGTCGGTGCAGGCGGCCTCACAACAGGCCGCGGCGCCGGGCGCACTGCGCAACCTGCCGCAACCGATAGACGACACCGAGGCACTGGCCCGCTTCCGCGAATTCGCCAGTGGCATGGCCGCGGCCCTGGCCCACTGGCCCGGGATTCGCGCTGCCGCCGTCGCCGCCGGTAGCGCCGCCGAGCCGGGGGCCACTGTCGGCTGATGTTCAACGGCGGTGGCAGTCAGGGAAGTACTGCGCCCACCGAACCGACTGCGATCGGCAACCTGGCGTTTGCGCGTGCCGCACTGGTGGCCCTGCTCGCCCTGGCCATCTCCGCCGCGGTACTGCTGTCGCTCTACCCACGGCTGCTCGAGCGCTCCGGGGCGGCACTCGATACCACCCCCGGCGCAGCCGTCGATGCCCGCCCCGGCACAGCGGCGACACCCTGGGCTATCAACGGCGCCGACCTCATTGTGCGCATGGGCGGCGCCGAACCCGGGGCGGGGGACAGCCTGCACGTCACCCGGCTGGAGGAAGGTGTCGACAGCCGCGCGATCCTCACCCGGCGCGTGGCCCTGGACGCAAGGGACTACCCCTACCTCGAGTTCGATATCCGCGGGCGCAACCTGGCGAGCTACTACTACTTTATATGGCGCACGGCGGACGACCCGGACACGGTGCATCACATCGCCCTGCCCTTTTCCGGCGAGAACAGCTCGGTAAGACTGCTGGCTCAGGACCCGACCTGGCGCGGCTCGGTGATCGAGGTGGGGCTGGACATCTACGGCGAACTGCGCGACGTCTCGCCGCAAATCCGCCGGCTCACCCTGCTGCCGGCGGCCAACGCCAGCCTGTGGCAGTCCATCTGGGCGGAGTGGCGGGCGCAGCGCACCTGGACCCAGCGCTCCGCGCACCAGTTGCCGGGCACGCCCACGGAAACCGTGCTCTCGCCGGTGCTGGGCGCCGCCGCCTGGGCCGGGCTCGCCCTGCTCCTGGCGCTGCTGCTGGCCCGCCTGGTCCGCGCCAGCCTGATAGCCAGCGCCCTGCTCTGCCTGCTGCTGCCGTGGATCGCGCTGGACCTGCTGTGGCAGGTGAAGCTGTCCAACCAGTTGGAGGAGACGCGTCTGCTGTTCAGCGGCAAGTCGCGGGCCGAAAAACACCTGGCCGATATCGACAGCGAGCTGTACAGCTACGCGCAACACCTGCACAGCGAGGTCCTGCCACCACCCGGAGCCAAGGTACACCTGCTCAATGAAGAGGGCCGGCGCGGCTACCGGCGCCTCAAGTTGCAGTACTACCTGCTGCCGCACAACATCTTCAATTTCGGCAAACACCCGATCCGTGAATCCCTGCGCGAGGGCGATTACCTGATCGTGCTGGACGAGGTGCCCGGCCTGCGCTTCGACCGCGGGCGGGGCGAGCTGCGCTGGGGCGACCAGGCCTTGCCGGTAGTGCGCGTGGACCGACGGGCGCCGGGCAGCGTGTACCGCTACCGTGGGGAGACGCCATGAGCGCGCTACTCGGGGCCCTGCTCGCCATCGCCCTGCCCTGGCTGGTGGGCGGCGTGTGGGTCTACTGGCTGCTCGGGCGCTACGCCCGCTACAACACCTTCGTAGTGCTGGGCCACGGCTACCTGCTCGGTGTTTTCCTCGCCACCGCGGCACTGCGCGCCTGGGGGCTCACCGGCCTCGCGCTCAATTTCTGGGGGCCGGCAAGCGCGCTGGCGCTACTGGGATTCGCCGGGGCAGCCCTCGCCTGGCGCCGGCCGGTATTGCAGCCCCCGGCACCGGCGCGCGCAGCGCTCCCCGGCTGGCAGTTGGGGCTGGCGGCGCTGTTGTTGCTGTTGCTCGCCTGGCGCTATCTCACCATCGGCGAGGAACTGCTGCTGCGCCCGCTGTATCCCTGGGATGCCTGGATGAACTGGTCGCCCAAGGCCATCGTCTGGTTCCACTACCGCGAGTTCACCCCTTTCGTCAGCCCCAACGACTGGCTGCTCCTGCCGCCGGAAGACCGCGCCTATACCCTGGGTGCGTTCAACGCCTGGAAATACCCGGTCGGCGTACCGCTGCTGGAACTGTGGGGTATGCTTGCGGTGGGCAGCAGCGACAGCAGCCTGGTCTTCCTGCCCTGGGTCGCCGTCGCCCTGGCGCTGGCCGCGATACTCTATGGTCACCTGCGCCTGGCCGGTGCGGCGTTGCCGCTGGCGGTGCTGGGCGTCTACCTGCTGTTCAGCCAGCCCTTCGTCAACGTACACTCGGCACTGGCCGGTTACGCCGACCTGTGGGTGGCAGCCACCTTCGCCGCCGCGGTGTTTGCGCTGACCGAGTGGGAGGAGCGCCGCTCGCTGGTCTACGCCGGCCTGGCACTCGCCTACGCCGCCTTCTGTGCCCAGCTCAAGATCCCGGGCATCATTCTCGCCGGCATGATCATCGCGCTGCTGGTCGCGATACGCCTGGACTGGCGCCGCCTGCTGCTGTTGGCGCTACCGGCGCTCGCCCTGCTGGTCGTGGTACTCACCTGGGGTATCCACCTGCAGATTCCCGGCCTGGGCCCGCTGACCCTGTCCGCGCAGCAGGTGACCATTCCCGCCGTCGGCGACTTTCGCATCGAGTTCCACCCGGTGCAGGACGCCCTGCTGCGCGCCAACTTCCTGATGATCAACTGGCACCTGCTGTGGTACGTCACGGCCGCGGCGCTGGTGCTCAGCCTGCTGCGGCCGCGCCTGCTGCGCGCCACCCTCGGCAGCTGGCTGGCGCTGGTGCTGTGCGTCGCGTTCCTGCTGTTCGTCTACTTCTTCACCGGGCGCTACCGCTTCGCCCTGGACTACTCGCAGGTCAATCGCGCCTTCCTCTACGCCGCCCCGCTCGCGGTATTTTTCGTCTGCCGCCTGCTGGGGCGACTGGAAAACACGCCGGCCAAACCGGCGGATCGCGCGGGGTAAACCATGGGCGACACGCGCACCCTGACCCTGCACATCGGCAACCACAAGACCGGGACCTCCGCGATCCAGCGCAGCCTGTTCCGCGACCGCCAGCAGCTGTCTGAACACGGCGTCACTCTGTTCTGCACTTCGCCGGAGGGCGATACCCTGAGCTCTGGAAATGCCTCGCCCTGGATCGGATTTCGTCCTGCGGCGGGCACACGCATCGCCGGCGTACCGCGGCGCGACCTGCCCGCGGCGCTTGCCCGGGAACCCGGGGACGTACTGATGTCAGCGGAGACCTTTGCCTGGGTGTTCGACGCCGGCCAGTTGCGCGAGCTGTACCGGGCGCTGTCGGCACATTTTTCCCGCGTGCGCGTCATCGCCTACCTGCGCCGGCAGGACCAGCAGGCGGTCTCCCAGTACCAGCAGGCCAGCCGCCGCGACGCCATCGTCGCCGCGACCTACTACGGCGGCGGCAATCGCGCCCTGCCCGTGTATGGCCCGCACCTGCACGCCTACCTGGATTACGCGCAGCGCATGCAACTGTGGGCGGACAGCTTCGGCCACGAAAACCTGTGCCTGCGGCTGTTCCAGCCCGACGCCCTGCACGCGGGCGATGTGGTACAGGATTTCTACCGCGCGGCCGGACTGCCGCTGCCCGGCGCTGCACAGCGGGTCAATGAATCCACCGGCTTCGAGCGCACCAAGCTCGGCCACCTGCTCAGCGAGCAGGAATTCGAACCGGGCACGCGGACGGTACTCGCCCGCTACCTGGACGACAGCGGCAAGTTGCTGCCCTCGCGCGCCCAGGCACAGGCGTTCTACGACAGGTTCCGCCAGGGCAACACGGTACTTCACGAGCGCTACGGCCTCGGCAGTGCGCCGGCCGCATTCACCGAGGATTTCTCCGCCTACCCGGAGGACGCGGCCGACCTCTGGAACGAGGACTCCGCCAACGCCGCGCTGCGCCACCTGCTGCGCGGGGTGCGCGAGCTGCCCCTGCTCGACAGCGAGGAGCTCGCGGCGATCCAGCGGGCCGCCGGCCTGCTGGCGCAGACCGACCCCGGACTGGCCCGGCAACTGACGGCCATTGCCGCTGAGTACGATTCGCGCGCGGTGCCCGAAGCACCACTCTCGCGGCGGCTGCACAGCGGACTGCGCCGCTGGTGGCGCCGCCTGTATCGCTGAAGCGACTCAGGGCGTCAGCAGGCCGGGCGACCAGTTCTCCAGTTCACCCTCGCCCACCAGTACCGTGGCGCAGGCGCTCCCGACCAGTTGGGCATGCAGCCAGCGCAACAGGCGCAGGCGATCGGCACTGGTGTCGTGCAGCGTGGCCTGGCGCGCATACTCCACCAGCGATGCGCTGCCGTCCTTCGCCGGCGGGCCAGCGCAGTCCGGCAACAGCGAAAGGACGTCCGCGGGCGCCGGCAGCGTCGGGTCGGCGCGCCAATGCTGATCGAGAATAAGCGTGCATGCGGGGTCTCGCGACAGCTCCCGGAGCATTTCCCGACCGGCGGTGTCCCGCTCGGGGTTGAGCAGAAAGCCGGGCAACTCCCCCTCGCTGGAAGACAGTACCTGGCGCAGGAAGCCGCGTCGGTCCGCATCGCGTTGTGCCAGGGACAGTACACGGCTCACCGCCGGCGCATTGATGTCATCCACCACCGACTGCCAGCTGTTGCCCAGCAGGTGCCCATGGCAGGCGTACCCCGGCAGGGCGTTGCAGCGCCGTTGCAGGGCACGGGAACGACCCTCGTCGCAGGACACCACCACGAAGTAACGGCCGTTGCGCCGCAACCTGCAGCGCGGGCGTGAGCGGCGCGCGCTCACCGGCGTACCGAAAAACTGCAAGGTCTTCAGTGCCAGGTCGTCGCGGGGAAACGGTATCGGGGCCGCTCCGTGCGCGTCGTCCAGCCGGCTGATAAAGGCGGGCACATCCATGGCCGCTACTGCCGCCAGGCTGGATTGCAGTGACGTCGCCCAGGGGGAGATCTTGCGCCCGAAAAAACGCGCAGAGCAAATCAACTGGGCAAAGTTGTCGTCGTAGTAAACCCGCGGCATCCCCATCGGGTCGAAGTCGTAATGGGTCAGGCCGTGTCCGCGAATCGCATCGCGATCGTCTACCAGCGCGTACACCAGGGTCTGGAAAAACAACTCGTCCGGCACCCAGGTGCGACCAAAGAACTTTTCGAGACGGCGTTCCTCGTGGTAGTCGAGGATACGGCACAGGGTCGGCCAGCTGAGCGTCCACCACTGGGAGCCCATGCGCGGCGCCAGCCCGTCCGGCATCTGCCGCTTGATGCCCAGCGCGTGCTGGGCGCGGATGGCGAGGTCGAACAGGTGCGGCGATTTGCGCCAGTTGACGAAGTGGTAATAGCGCCAGCGCTCCTGCTGGTAACCGCCCTTCACCCACAGGTTGTAGCCCGGGTCCACACACTCGATAAATTCGCTGCCGCGGTTGTCGGCGAGAAACTGATCGAGCAGCGCGATCGGCTTGGTCGGCATGCAGGCGCCGCTGAGCAGGGTCACGTAGTCGAATGCCTCGCCGGTCTCGCGCAGGCACTGCAGGGCGTTGAGCGTCGCCTGCACGATGGACCACTCGCCCCAGACCACTGCCACCGGGTCCGCCAGCAGCAGCTTCGGATGCCGGTCCGCGAACTCCAGCAGCGCGCGTGGCGGCGCCCCCGGAGAGGCCGCGCGATCGAAATGCACGGCGACATGGCTGCCATCGCGCAGCAAACTACCCAGCAGGGCGAACAGCCCGCTGTTGCACTGGTGTGCGATGACCACGTACGCCTTGTTCACGTCACTTCCACCAGGGGCCGGGATTCATCAGCCGCAACTCCACCAGTTGCTCCCAGCCCGAGTAGCGCTGCGACACATCGGCGTCGTACAGCCGCTCACGGCTACTCACCGCGCTGGCGTACTTCCGGTACTCGGCGGAGTTGTTGTAATGCTGCTTGCGATGCATTTCCTCGCGCACCTTGTCGACAATCGCCGATATGAACTTGAAGTGCAGTACACAGCCGGTGATGTCATCGTCCTCGTACACCTTGTTCGGCCGGCGCGGGGCCAGGTTGTGCATTGACGAGACGAAGTAATAGTGGGGTTTCCAGCGCACGAAACTGAGCTTGTTCAGGGCCGGCGGCTCGCCGTCTCCGGACCCGTAGAACTGCCGCGCACGCACCCCACCCTTGACGTGCAGGTTGTGCCAGTAGCTCTTGTCCGTGCCCCGATACCCATGAGCATCGAACCACGGGCAGACCTCCCAGGGCACGTCGCCGGAACGATACTCGCCGGAGTCGATGTAATCGCTGTACAGGTCCAGCATGAGTGTAAACATCGACGAGCGCCGTCGGCCGGCGAGCATCGCGCCGAGTTCGTCCAGCGAACGGCTGGTGTAGTGGGGGTAAACCAGGAGTTCGTCCGGATCGCAGACCACGCACCAGTGGCCGTGGGCGTAGCGGTGCAGCAGGCCGTTGAGCCAGTGCATGCCAGACGCGGCCTCCTTGTAGGAAGCTTCGGTGTACCACACGGAGACATCCGGCATGCCACTGACATACTCGCGAAAGCCGTCGCTCGACCCATTGTCCACGAAACAGAAGTGATCGACGCCGAGCGCGCGGTAGTGCTCGAGGAAATAGGGAATACGCAACTGCTCGTTGCGCAGGGTACTGAACAACAGGACGTCCCCGGGGGCGATCGCCGCGGTGTTGTCCTGCACACACTCCAGGTCGCGCACGCGGCGCGCGGCGGCGAAGGCGAACATGGCCAGATGCTTGAGCACGCCCAGCTTTGTCTTTAGCGAGCGCGCCTGTTCTCTCGGTTTTGAATGTCGCGTCATGCCTGCCTGTTACCGCTGCGAGTGCATCAAAAGGGGCGAATCGTACGCGTAGACCGCGCCTCGAGGAACCCGGCCACCTCGTCGTAATTGGCGATCTTGGCGGCCAGGGTACCCGGGTTCTGCCGCACCAGGGTGTCTGGCAGCGCGGACAGGGCCTGACCGGGACAGATGAAATCGATCACCCGGTTGACCGCCTCCAGGTCGTCCAGTTCAGCATAGTCGATACGCACGAAGGCCTGGCCGCTGGCTTCGAGTCGGCCGCAGATATTGCTGTAGTAGGTGGCCCGCTCCTGCGCGAACGCGAGATAGTCGACCGGGTTGAATTCAATCTGCGTCACCTTGCGGTCAGCGGAGTCGAGCAGCACCCACTGCCGGGTGGCGCGCGCCAGTTCCAGCGAGACATAGGCCTCCAACGGGTCGCGGGTGAGTACGACCTTGCGCGCCTGCCGGTTGCGCATGACGCGCCTCCAGGCCCAGGCACCGTGACCATCGAACAGACGAAACACCAGCTCGCGGTTTCCCGCCTCGGCGAGCAGGCGGTTGAAGAAAGCGATACGGTCGCGGTCACGCGCCTGGACGTCGTCCCGGCGATAGCCGCCAAAACCGCCCTCTTCCATATCGGGGCGATCCACTCCGACGAATACCGGATTGAACAACTCCCCAAGGCACACAATGCCCGGACACTGGTTGAGATAGGACTGCAGCAGGTTGGAGCCAGTGCGCATGCCGGCGAGGATACAGGCATAGCGCCCGGTCTTC
Organism: Mangrovimicrobium sediminis; assembly: GCF_004745945.1. GTDB lineage: Bacteria > Pseudomonadota > Gammaproteobacteria > Pseudomonadales > Halieaceae > Mangrovimicrobium > Mangrovimicrobium sediminis. The sequence goes on from NZ_SRLE01000009.1 coordinate 56,464, forward strand.
AGCTGGTCCTCGGCACTTAACCACTCTCGCCAGAGCAAGGCTTGTTCTCCGTTCCCGTTATTGTTTTTCGGCGGTGTGGCCTGCGCCGCCCACACCCCGGCGCAGGGTCGCGGCCATGGTAGCACAGGCTGGCTGGCTGACCGTCCCGGCGGGGGCGCACGCCAGCGGCCTGCCGGCCGGGCGTGAAGTGCGGGCCAAACCCGGTGACATCAGGAAAACAGACGCCGTAGAAACCGCCGGCAGCGCGCAAGAAAGCCAGGACGCCGGCGCCGGAACGAGGCCGAACCATAGCCCTGGAGCGGCGCCTCGTCCGCGCTGTCGCCGGCTTCCGCGTAGTAGGCCGCGATATCCGCGGCGAGCGTGTGCCGCGGGTGCAACGACAGCGCAGCATCGCGGTGCACACGCTTGAGGTACATGTCCGGGTGGATGAGCGACACCGGTGCCGGATTCTCCACCAGGCCCCCGGCAATGAAGCCTGGCAACTGCTCCGACGCAACGTACAAAAACAAGTTCTGGCGGTAGTAATAGGGAATGCTGGCGTCGTGCCAGAACCGCTCGCGAAAACAGTCGATACAGTGATAGTCGCGGCGCGCGAAAAAGCGGTGCCAGTACTCCACCCAGTTCTCGTTCACATGCCCCAGGCCGCCCTGGTAGGGCAGCGCCGCGGAGAACAACACCACCGGCGCGGCGCCGGTGAGGGTATCGAAATAGTTGTCCAGGCCCGCCGGCGGCACGTGCTCGGCGACCTCGGTGGACACCGCGAGATCGTATCGACAGGGCAGGGAAACGGGCTGGGATAGGTCGACGGCGGTGAATTCCTGCGCATCCAGTCCCCGCTCGGCGAGGTCAATCTCCGGCAGGTCATAGCCGTGGACCTGTTCCACACCGAGGCCACGCGCGGCGTGCAGCCAGCCGGCCTTGCCGCAGCCGAAATCCGCCACGGATGCAAACGGATAGTGCGACTGTACCAGTGCCAGCAGGCGCGGCTTGGCCGGTGTCCGCTGCCCGACCGTTTGCGCCGCCAGCGGCACCACGCCGCCGAAGTCGTTGATGAAATGCGAGGAGCGCCCGCTGCTCATGTTGCGGCTCGCATGACAGGAGCCCCGGTAGCGACCCCCGCCAAAGCGGCCCGGCGCGACCAGGGCTCGGGCAGGGCGCCGGCGAAACGCTCGCCAAGGTCGCGATACACGCCTGCAAACGCCTGGCAGGCAAGCGCCTCGAAACCCTCGGGCAACGGCGCCTGCGCGGTGGCGTGCACGCGCTTGTCGAGCGCACCGGGCAGCGCGTCGATACCCAGGAACGCTGCAAGCCGGTTGATTTCGCGTTGGTGATGTTCGGCGCCGAGCAGGTCCTCGTAAAAGCACAGGAAAACCTGTTCGGGGGGATAGACGGTATCCAGCACACGCAGTGTACGCGTGTAGTCCGTGCGACTGACAAACACCGGATCGGTGAGCGCCTGCCGCGCACGCTTGCGCGCGTCAAAGCGCAGCCTGCCCAGGCGCGCTTCCTCGAAACGCAGGTGCGACCAGGTGCGCTCCACCGGGTCGCGCAGCAGGAAGATCAGGCGCGCCTCGGGCGCTTCCTCGCGCATCCTGCGAAAGCCCGCCTCGGACAGGGTCGCATAGGCCGGCGTGATCTCGCCGACCGCACGGGCGCCGTTCCGCGCCAGGGCCTCGAAGTAGTCGAGGTAGCTGCAGCGCCCACGGGCCATGCGCAGTCGCGCGAGGAGGAAGTGCAATTCGTCCAGCGCATCCGGTTCGCTGCACTCACCCAGGCGCGCCGCCTTGCGCTTGAGGTTGGCCAGTATCTTTTTTTCTTTCCAGTGCCAGCCCTCGCCATCGGGCAGGGAGTTAAGGCGGGAAAAATAGTGAAGTTCCTTGATGGGCGAAAACTGCACCTGCGGGTGTGCGGCGAAATACGCTCCCAACCAGGAGGTACCGGCCTTTTGCGCACCGATGCCGATAAACAGGGTCGCGTCCATCCGTCTAGCGCGCCGCGTGTCCGGGAAGTGCTACTCCCCTGATTCGGCCAATCCCTGCCTTTGCCCCCATGCCTGCGGCTACCTCCCGAACGTCCTGCCCACCTGAAACTGTAGTCGCTTGACCCGCGAGTGCAAGGGGCCGGCACCCAGCCGGCGGGCCAGGTCGCCCAGGGCAAGGCGGGCATCGCCGAAGCTGGCAGGCAGGCGGCCGGCGGCGGCCAGGCAGGCCTCACCCAGCAACGCCGGGCGTGCGTGCAGGCGATGCCGGAACTGCAGCGGCACCACACCCAGGTAGCCCTCGGTATCCTTGCGTCGTTCCAGGGCCGTCATCAGCACGTCGGCTTTCCTGTCCACCGCGCTCACCATCTCGTCCAGATAGTCGCGCAACTGTGCATCGTCGAGTGGCGCCGGGGATGCCACCACCGGGTAGTGGGAAAAATCATCGGTGAACAGGTCCGCCGGCCCCTCAACCCCGAAGCGCTCGGCCAGCGCCCGGTTGCCGGCGACGAAGGGCGCATAGAACGCCTGCGCCTCGGCGCGGCCGGGCAGCAGTTTGTCGCGCGGCTGGATAGTCCGGTCGTAGAGATTCGCCGCGAGTACCAGAAAGTGCTTGGCCGGGGAGTGCTCTCCGACCGGGGCGCGGGTCTGGTGCAGGAACAATTGGCTGCGGCGAGTGAGGGAAGCATTCAGCGGCCGCTGCCAGTCGAACTCGCCCGCCGGCAGCTCCAGCAGGGCAGCGAAATCCGCGAGTACGTCGCCTCCGTGCAGGCGGTCGCTCTCGAACACGCGCAGGGTCACCTGGCGATCACCGAAGGCATCACCCCACATGCCCACACGTCGCTGGAAATCCAGGTAACCCGCGGCGACGTCCGACAGCCGCGAGGGCAACGCGGCCGGCTCATGCCCGTAGGCCAGCGCGCAATCCGGCCACTTGGTGCCCTCCTGCTTTTGCGATACCGCCAGCGCATCCTGGCGGCGCAGGTAGAACAGCACCGCAACCTGGCGCGCGTAGCGAGCGCAGTGCCGCTGCAGTTCGATAAGCGCTTCGGGCGTATCGATCCAGGCAAAGTTCTCCCGCGACAACAGGCAGACGGCGCTGTCGAGCTCCGCCAGCGGCGCCAGGGCTGACGGGTTGGTGGCGTAGCCGCGCAGGTCCGGTGTACGCCGCAGTAAACCAGCGATGGTCGGCACCTGGATATCAAAGTCTGTCGAGAGGCGCTCGCGGTTACGCGCCAGGAAGGCCTGGATGGAACTGGAGCCTGTCTTGTGCAGGCCGGCGTGAATGATCAGCCGGTCAATCATGCGCGGACCGGCGCTGGCACTGAATCACCCGCGCCTCCAGGCGGCAAGGCGCGCGCGCAGGCGTCGCAACCCGCCCGCAAAGGCTCCGCGTCGCCAGCGCAGCAGGGCCACCCCCAGCGGGTCGACGGATACCACATCACGCCGGTTGACCTGTTCGTCATGTACCAGCACCCGCGCCAGGTCCAGGGGCTCACCCGGGACATGCAGTTGCTCGCGCCGGCAAAACGCCTGGAAATCGCGTTCAATCGCCTCCAGTTTCTCCTGCAGTACTTGAACATGCTCCACCGAGGCCAGTGCAGTGGAGCGCAGCAGGCGCGAACGCGCGCGCTCGTCGGCCAGGGCATTGATTTTGCGCAGGCGATCGCGCTCCAGCGTCGTTTCGTCACGCCCGGGATTGACCACCGCGCTGGCGGCCTCATGGGCGTGGATCCCGTCGGCGCCGAGCAACTGCAGGAAGCGCGTGATGTGCGCTTCGCCGCGCAGCCCATAGGGTTCCAGGAGCACGGCATCCTCCCCGAACAGCCCGCGCCAGTAGGCCGTATTCGCCTCCGGAAGGATGATGCTGCGGTTCAGGTGGTCGACAAAATCGACGAAACGCCGGTGCGGGCGGTCCGACTTGTTGATCTCGTTGTACCAGGAGATCGCGAAGGACAACGGCGCGCGCACATACATGATGACGCGTACGCGGTACCCCGCGAACAGTGCCTGCAGGTCGCGACCGATACCTTCGCGCGCCTCCTCGGGAAAACCGGGGACACGGTAGAATTCCTCGGAGGAAACCAGCGCCGCCGGGGCCTGCGACTGCTCCAGTGCGCGCCGCAGGGCAGCCGCGACATCGACATAGTCGTCGCTATCCGCGTACCAATCCGGCGGTCGCTGGCCATAGCGCGTATACAGGCTGAGCGGCAACTTGCCGTGGCTGACCGGCAGGTTACCCGGGCGGGCGACATCAGGGTAATCCAGGCCGGCCCGCAGCAGGGTGTCGCGCTGCGTCGAGCAAAATTGCTGCAAGGCGGAGGTACCGGTCTTGAAATTGCCGACGTGAAGAAAAATGGTCCTGCTGCTCATCGCTGTACGCTGATCCCGTTTCGCCGCTGTCGGGAGGTCGATATCCGGGCATGAACTCGCCCGCAAGTATGGCGGCAATTATGCCACAGCGTCGCGGCCGCGAACGTCCCACTACCATCCGGGGTGCGGGCCTGCCGCGCGCCCCTGGCTCTATGCCGGCCTGCCGCGCACCCTGACTAGGCGCCGGCCGGACCCGGATGTTACTATCGCGGCCAGCAACCGCTCCCCCAACCAGCCCAACCCGGATCGCCAACCGTATCGACGTAATGCTAAGCGCAGGTCATTTACGCGAGCACTCCAGCCTTCTGCTCTGGCTCATGCGGCTGACCGACGTGGCCATTTCCGCGCTGTGCTGCGGCCTCGGCTATGCGCTGGTGTTCGGTGGCCCTGCCTCACCGCCGAGCGTGCTCTACTACCAGATTGCCGTGATCATCGCCCTGCTGCTGCAGGTGCTGGTGTTCCAGTTGTTCGACCTCTACCGGGCCTGGCGCGGCGAGGACTACCTGCAGCAGTTCACGGCCCTGCTCATGGCCTGGACCGTGGTCTTCGCCGCCCTCGCCTTTCTCTCGGTCATCACCAAGACCTCGGCCAGTTTCTCCCGCGCCTGGTTGCTGACCTGGTATTTCAGCGGCGGCGCCGGCCTGTTCCTGACCCGCTACGCCCTGCGCTCGACACTGGAGCGCCTGCGTGCCCGCGGCTACAACCTGCGCCATATCGTCATTTTCGCTGCCGGCGTCACCGGTACGCGGGTGCTGAACAGCCTGTGCGGCGCCCCCGAGACCGGCCTCAACATCATCGGCTACTACGCCAACGAGAGCGGCGGCGCCGTGCCCGAGGGCATCCGCCGCGGCAGCATCGATGACGGCATCGCGTTCCTCGCCGGACAGCGCGATATCGACCAGGTGTGGATCGCCATGCCGCTCAGGGAGGAGGAGCTCATCCGCGATATCATGGAGCGCCTGCGCGACACCACCGCGGATATCCGTCTGGTGCCGGACCTGTTCGGCTACCGCCTGATCAACCACTCCATCAGCACTATCGCCAACATGTCGGTGATCAACCTGTCGGTATCGCCCATGGATGGCGTCAACCGCTGGATCAAGGCGGCGGAGGACCGTATCTTCGCGACGCTGATCCTGCTGCTGGCCAGTCCGCTGCTGCTGCTTCTCGCACTCGGCGTCAAGCTCAGCAGCCCGGGGCCGGTGCTCTATCGCCAGGAGCGGCTGAGCTGGAACGGCCAGCGTTTCGACATGCTGAAATTCCGCACCATGCCGGTGGACGCGGAGGCGACCAGCGGCCCGGTGTGGGCGAACGGCACAGAAAAGCGCGCGACAGGCTTCGGCGGCCTGCTGCGGCGCACCTCCCTGGACGAACTGCCGCAGTTCTGGAACGTACTGCGCGGCGACATGTCGATCGTCGGCCCGCGACCGGAGCGCCCGGTGTTCGTCGAGAAATTCCGCGACGAAATCCCCAGCTACATGCGCAAGCACATGGTCAAGGCGGGCATTACCGGCTGGGCCCAGGTCAACGGCTGGCGCGGCGATACCGACCTGCACGAACGTATCGAGCACGACCTGTACTACATCGAGAACTGGTCCCTGTGGTTGGACCTGAAGATAATGTTGATGACCCTGTTCAAAGGCCTGGTGCACAAGCATGCCTACTAAGCCGCGCGACGGAACCCCTGGTGGCTGAGGTCTGCACCGTTGGCGCCGGCTTCTCTGGCGCTGTCATCGCCCGCCAGCTCGCCGAGGCGGGCCTCGCGGTGGCGGTCTGTGACACCCGTGATCACGTCGCGGGGAACTGCCACACCGAGCGCGATACCGCCAGCGGCGTGATGCTGCACCGCTACGGGCCGCACATCTTCCACACCGATAACGAGCGGGTGTGGTCCTTCCTGCAGGACTACACGCAATTTATGCCGTATACCAACCGGGTGAAGACAACCACCCAGGGACACGTCTACTCGCTGCCGGTGAACCTGCTCACCATCAACCAGTTCTTTGGCACCACCCTGTCGCCGGCCGAAGCACGTGAATTCATCGAGGCGCGCGCGGATCTCTCCATCGAGGACCCACAAACCTTCGAGGAACAGGCCCTGCGCTTTGTCGGCCCCGAATTGTACGAGGCTTTTTTCAAGGGCTACACGCAGAAACAATGGGGCTGCGAACCCGCGGAGCTTCCCGCGAGCATCCTCAAGCGACTGCCCCTGCGTTTTAACTACGACGACAATTATTTTTTCCACAAGTACCAGGGCATGCCCCGCGATGGCTACACCGCCCTCGTCGAAAAGCTGCTGGACCACCCGGGCATCGAGGTGCGCCTGGGCACGGCCGTCACCCGCGCGGATGTCGCCAACTACCAGCACGTGTTCTGGAGTGGCCCGCTTGACGGTTACTTCGACTTCCGGCTCGGCCGTCTCGGCTACCGCACCCTGGATTTCAGGGAGATCCGCGCCAGCGGCGACTACCAGGGCTGCGCAGTGATGAACTACGGCGACCCGGAGGTGCCCTACACCCGGATCAGCGAGCACAAGCATTTCTCGCCCTGGGAGGAACACGCGAACACCGTCTGTTTTGCCGAATACAGCCGCGCCTGCGAGCCTGGCGACATCCCCTATTACCCGATCCGCCTGGCCGGCGAACAGGCGCTGCTGCGCGACTACGTGGCGCTGGCCCGAGACGAGAGCAACATCAGCTTTGTCGGCCGCCTGGGCACCTACCGCTACCTCGACATGGACGTGACCATCGCCGAGGCCCTGGACGCCGCAGAGCGTTTTCTCGCCCTGCGCGCCGCGGGCGCGCCGGTCCCGGCCTTTTTCACAGAACCCGCCTAGCCCGCCATGCCCGAAAAACTGGTCGCCGTCGTTGTCACGTTCAATCGCCTGGAAAAGCTGCGTACGGCGCTCGAACACACGCTGGGACAGGGGTTTTACCGCGTCGTGGTGGTGGACAACTGCTCCACCGACGGCACCGCCGACTGGCTGGCCGGGCTGCAGGCGCCGGAGCTGGTGGTGCTGCGTAACGCGCGCAACCTGGGCGGCGCCGGCGGCTTCCACCGCGGCTTCGACTACGCCGCCAGGGAACTGCCCGAAGCGCAGTGGCTGGTGTGTTTCGATGACGACGCCTACCCCGAGGCGGACGTGGTGGCACAGTTCGAGGCGCTGCAGATTCCGCCACAGGTCGGCAGCCTGGGCGCCGCCGTGTACCTGCCGGACGGCCGCATCAGCGAGATGAACCGGCCCAGCCGCAACCCGTTCTGGCACCTGCGTGAATTCTTCGGCGCCGCGGGCCGCGGTCGCCACGGCTTTCACCTGGGCGACGGCGACTACCACAGCGCGCAGCCGGTCAGCGCGGATGCTTCGTCTTTCGTCGGCTGCTTCATCCGCCTGGACCTGGTGCGCGAAGGCGCCATCGGCCTGCCGCGTGCGGAGCTGTTCATCTACGCCGACGACATCATCTACCTGCTGCAATTGCGCCGCGCGGGCTTCCAGCACTGGTTCGTACCGAACCTGCGGTTCGTGCACGACTGCGCAACCCTGGTCAACCAGTTAGACGTGTACCGGCCGCTGTGGAAGGTCTACTACACCTACCGCAATCGCCTGGAGCTCTACCGCATCGCCTCGGGCTGGTTCTACCCGCTGATCCTGCTGGTGAAAATCCCGGGGTTTTTCCTGAGTGTGCGCCACTACGAGCCGCACGAGCGCGGAACGTTCCTGCGGGTGACCGCGCGGGCGGTATGGGATGGTGTGTTGCGCAACTACCGCAAGACCCACGAGCAGGTACTCGGGTTCAGCCGCGTCGAGGCGCAGCCCTAGCGCATGCTCGCGCGGTAAAGATCGAGGACCTCGCCGGGCTCGCCGGCGGCGCAGACCCGGCCCTGGTCTATCCACAACACGCGGTCGCACAGGTCGGTGATCTGGCCTTCAGAGTGGGATACGAAGACCACCGTCTGGTCGCCGCAGATGCGATCCTTCATCGCCTTCTCCGCCTTCTTGCGGAACTCCGCATCGCCGACGCTGAGAATCTCGTCGACCAGCAGGATATCGACATGGGTGAGCAGGGCCGTAGTGAAACCAAGGCGCGACTTCATGCCGGAAGAGTAGGTCTTCACCGGCTCCTCGAAAGAGTCGCCGAGTTCGGAGAATGCCTTGATCTCCTCGAGATAGGTCAGCGCCTGCTGCTTGCTGGCGCCCTGCAGCATGGCCGAGAGCAGCGCGTTGTCGCGGCCGCTGAGATCCGGCTTGTGGCCCAGGCCAATGGTTAGCAGCGAGGCGGTCTTGCCCGGGTGGGTGAGAACCTCGCCGCTGGTCGGCGCGAGGATGCCGGCCATGATGCGCAGCATGGTGGTCTTGCCCACGCCGTTGCGACCGATGATACCCAGGGTCTCGTTCTCGAACAGCTGGAACGACACCGAGCGCAGCACATGGTGCACACCGTGGTCGAAGGTGCCCTTGCTGGTGCGGAAATTGAGCGAGACATCGCGCAGTTCCAGCATCACTGTCTCGGGGTTCGCCTGCATCAGGTCAGTACCTGCAGGGCGATGAGCTTGCTATACCTGCGCATGTACCACAGCGACAGCACGATGGCGACCACCGAGCCCAGGGCGATGACCGCCAGGTGCAGCAGGTCCGGGGCAGTCAGGTGAATCAGCGCCTGGCGGTGGGCGTCGATAATGAACGCCAGCGGGTTGACCCACAGCAGCATTTCCATTTTCTGCGTATCGCCCAGGGTCCGCACATCCCAGAAGATGCCCGAGGTAAACAGCAGGAAGGTCATGCCCAGGGGGATGAACTTCTGGAAATCGCGCACCACACAGACCAGGCAGGCGGCGATAAAACCGCAGCCGATGATCATCAGGTAGGTGGTAAGGGCAATCGGCAGCAGCCACAACCAGCCCAGGCCGGGGCTGACCCCACCCAGCAGCAGGATGACGAACAACAGCAGGTAGATGGTTGACTGCCGGTACAAGCTCTCGTGGATGGCGGACATCGGGAACAGCGACTTGGGCACGTCGATTTTGCCGATCAGGCCCTGCCCGGCGATGATCGCGCCGGAGGCCTGGATCACCGTTTTGGAGAACCAGATAAACGCGAACTTGCCGACCGCCAGGAACAGCACGAAATCGCCGCCCTTGCGCCCGGAGTCGAGGATCATGTTGAACACCACGTAGAACACGCACACCCAGATCAGCGGCTCCAGGAACCACCACAGGATGCCGAGTTTGAATTTGGCCGCATCCGCCTTGAGCAGCATGCGCGCCTGCACATCTACCAGGCCGAAATATTGTGAGAGCGTCATTGCGCGGGTGTCATCGTGAAAATGTCGTTGCCAGGCTGTAGTTGCGAGAGTTCCGAGAGTTCCGAGGCTTGCGCGAGTTAAGAGAGCTGCGAGCACGTTCGCAGTGCGCGAAACCCCGTTCCTCCACCCCTTGCGGCGCGCGCAAGTGTAACAGAAATGCAAAGCCCGGCGCAGCGCGTGCGCATCGCGCCCGCGGCGATACGCCGGTACAATGGTCGCATGCCTGCCAAGCCCGCCAGCCTCCGACCGCGCAAGCGTTTCGGCCAGAATTTCCTCACCGACCACGGTGTGATCGAGGCGATCGCGGCGGCGATCCACCCGAGCGAGACGGATCACCTGGTGGAAATCGGCCCCGGCCGTGGCGCCCTCACCGAGGCCCTCGCCCCCAGCGGCTGCCGCCTGGACGTGGTCGAACTGGACCGCGACCTGGTACCCGGCCTGCTCGCGGCCTTCAGCATCTACCCCGGGTTCAAACTGCACCAGGCGGATGCCCTGCAGGTGGACTACCACGCGCTGGCCGCACCCGGCGAGCAACTGCGGGTGGTCGGCAACCTGCCCTATAACATTTCCACCCCGTTGATCTTCCACCTGCTGGGGCAGCGCGAGTGCATTCTCGACATGCACTTCATGCTGCAACTGGAGGTGGTCGAAAGGCTAGCCGCGGCGCCCGGCAGCAAGGACTGGGGCCGGCTGGGCATCATGGCGCAGTACCACTGCGAGGTAGAGCAGTTGTTCGAGGTGCCGCCGGAGGCGTTCTTCCCGCCGCCCAAGGTGCGCTCGGCCATCGTGCGCCTGGTGCCGCGGGCCAGCTCCCCCTGGCCCGCCTGCGACGAGCAGCGCCTGCGCGCGGTGGTACAGGCGGCCTTCGCCCAGCGGCGCAAGACCTTGCGAAACAACCTCAAAGGGCTTATAGATATGCACGCCCTGGAGGCGATCGGTATCGACCCGGGGTCGCGCGCCGAGACCCTGGAACTGGCCCAATTCATCGACCTTACCAACGCGATCCATGGCTGAATTCGAGTTCAATCCCTCTCTGGTCAACGTCGAGGTAGCCACAGCCTACCTCCCCGGTCACTCCGACCCGGAGGAAGACCAGTACACCTTCGCCTACACCATCACCATCAGCAACGCCGGCGACCGGCCGGTACAGCTGCTCTCCCGCCACTGGGTGATCACCGACGCCGACAACCTGGTGCAGGAAGTGCGCGGTGAGGGCGTGGTCGGCGAACAGCCGGTGATCGAGCCCGGCGACTATTTCCGCTACACCAGTGGCACCACCCTGAACACCCCCGTCGGATTCATGGAGGGTTCCTACTTCATGGTGGCCTGGGACGAGGACGACGACCCGGAAGACGCACCGGAGAAATTCCAGGTCCCGATTCCCGCCTTCACGCTGCACACCCCCACCGCACTGAACTGAGCGCATGGCCACCTACGCCGTCGGCGATATCCAGGGTTGCCTGCAACCCCTCAAGACCCTGCTGCGCGCGGTGGATTTCAACCCCTCGCGCGACGTGCTGTGGTCGGTGGGCGACGTGGTCAACCGCGGGCCGCGCTGCCTGAAGACCCTGCGCTTCCTGTACAGCATGCGCGATGCCCTGGTGCTGGTACTGGGCAACCACGACCTGCACCTGCTGGCGGTCGCCGCCGGGGTGCGCCCGCCGTCGAAGAGCGACACCCTGGACAAGATCCTCGCCGCACCGGACCGCGACCAGCTGCTCAACTGGCTGCTGCATCGCCCGCTGCTGCACCGGGAGAAGGGCTACACGCTGGTGCACGCCGGCATCCCGCCGCAGTGGAGCATTCCCTACGCCATCGGCCGCGCGCGCGAGGTGGAACTGGCCCTGCAAAGCCCGGAATGCACCAGCTTCCTGCGCAACATGTACGGCAACGAGCCGAATTTGTGGACGGAAGACCTGACCGGTATGGACCGCCTGCGCGTGATCACCAACTACTTGACGCGGATGCGCTACTGCACGCCGCAGGGGGCGCTGGACCTGAAGAGTAAAGGTCCGAAGCCCGATCCGGATGTGGGCAACGTCGCCCCCTGGTTCAGCCACCCGCAGCGCGCGGCGGCGGGCGAGAAAATCCTGTTCGGCCACTGGGCGTCCCTGGAAGGGTCCACGGACGTGCCCAACGTCATCGGCCTCGACTCCGGCTGCGTTTGGGGCGGTGCGCTGTCGCTGTACTGCCTGGAGACCGGCGAAATGCTGCGCTGCCGCTGCCGCGGCGGCAAGTGTCGCGACACCGACGGCACGGTACAGCGATTCCCCGGCGCCCTGCGCGCCAGTTAAACTGCCGCCATGGATATCTACCTCGTCGGCGGCGCCGTGCGCGACGCGCTGCTCGGCTACACACCGCTGGAACCCCACGAACGTGACTGGGTGGTGGTCGGCGCCACCCCGCAGGCCATGCTCGACCTCGGCTACCGCCAGGTGGGGCGCGACTTCCCGGTCTTCCTGCACCCCGAGACCGGCGACGAATACGCCCTGGCGCGCACCGAGCGCAAGCGCGGGCACGGCCACACCGGCTTCAGCATCGACTGCGACCCCGCGGTCACCCTGGAAGAGGACCTGCTGCGCCGCGACCTGACCATCAACGCCATGGCGCAGACCCCGGACGGTGACATCGTCGATCCCTACGGCGGCCGCGCCGACCTCGAGGCGCGCCTGTTGCGGCATGTCTCCGAGGCCTTCACCGAGGACCCGCTGCGCGTGCTGCGCACCGCGCGCTTTGCCGCGCGCTTCGCCCACCTGGGATTTCGCGTCGCCGAGGAGACCAACGCGCTGATGGCGCAGATTGTCGCCGACGGGGAACTGGAACACCTGAGTGCCGAGCGCGTGTGGCGGGAACTCGAGCGCGCCCTGGGCGAGCGCAACCCGGATGTGTTCGTGGAAGTGCTGCGCGCCTGCGGTGCCCTGCAGGCCCTGCTGCCGGAAGTGGAGGCACTGTTCGGCGTACCGCAGAGCGTGGAGTACCACCCGGAGGTGGATACCGGCGTGCACACCCTGCTCTGCCTGCAGCAGGCGGTGCGCCTGGGCGGCGGCAGCGAGGTGCGTTTCGCGGCGCTGGTGCACGACCTGGGCAAGGGAATCACACCGCAGGCGGAATGGCCCCGGCACATCGCCCACGAACGGCGCGGTCTGCCCCTGGTACGCGCCGTCTGCGAGCGCCTGAAAGCGCCCAACGCCTACCGCGAGCTGGCGCTGGCGGTGTGCGAACACCACCTGAACTGTCACCGCGCACGGGAGCTGCGCGGCAAGACCCTGCTCAAGCTGTTCCAGGCCACCGGCGCCCTGCGCCAGCCCGCGCGCTTCGAGCAGTTCCTGCTCGCCTGCGAGTCAGATGCCCGCGGGCGCACCGGTCGTGAGGATGAACCCTACCCGCAGGCCGACTACCTGCGCGCCGCCCTGGCGCTGGTGCAGGATGTCGATGCCGCGCAGTTTGCGGCGGCGGGACTCGAGGGCAAGGCAATCGGCGAGGCGATCGCCGCGGAGCGCACGCGCCGGTTGGAGGCGCACCGCGCGGCTTGTGCCGGAGGCTAGCGCGTCCGGGCGCGCCAGGAACTAAAGCGGCCGCCCGCGCCAGGAATAAACCGCCGGGCGCAGGCCCCCATCGTCGCCGAAGGCCCGCCACAGGCTGGCATAGCTGCGGCCATCCAGCGGGTGGCACAGATCGGGGACCAGATCGGCCATCGGCCGCAGCACAAAGGCACGATTCAGCAACTCCCCGCGCGGCAGTTCGACACCGTCGATAACACCGGTGAGGTCGTCGTAGGTCAGGATGTCGATGTCCAGCTGGCGCGGGGCGAAGCGCGGGGCGTCCGCGGCGCGGCCGTGGGCCATCTCGATGGCGCGCAGGCGGCGGGCCAGTTCACCCACACTTAAAGTGGTCTCGACACCGACTACCAGGTTATAGAAGGGCTGGCCGTCGAACCCTACGGCGGGGCAGTCGTACACCGGAGAGATCGCCAGCTCACCGAACAGCTCCGCCAGCGCGTCCAGGCCCGCCGCGATGTAGCGTTCGCGCTCGACATTGCTGCCCAGGCCGAGGAAAACCTGCGCCATCAGGGCCGCTCGATGATCACGCCCACGTCGTCGGCCATGGCCACCGCCCCGGGCTTGGAGACGCGCAGGCGCAGCCAGGGGATGCCGAACTCCGCAATCACCAGTTCGGCGACCCGTTCGGCGAGGGTTTCGATCAGTTGGAACTGGCTGTCAGCGACGTAAGCCAGCACACGCTGGGAGATGGCGTCGTAATCCACCGCCTCGGCGATGCCGTCGGTGGCGGCCGCGGCGCGATTGTCGCTGGCCAGGTCCAGGTCGAGCACCAGGGGCTGGCGGATGTTGCGCTCCCAGTCGTAGACGCCGATTACCGCCTCGGTGCGCAACCCACGTATATAGACGATGTCCATCAGGCGGCGCCCTCCAGCGGCGGCAACTCTTCCATCGGCCAGCGCGGACGCACGGCAGTATCTGCGTCGTCGCGCTGCCCGGCGGCCAGGCGCTGGGCACCGGCAAAGGCGATCATCGCGCCGTTGTCGGTACAGAAGCGCGGCGCCGGGTAGAACACCCGGGCGCGCTCCCTGGCCAGGGCCTCGGTGAGGGAGGCGCGCAGGTTGCGGTTGGCGCTCACCCCGCCGGCGATGACCAGGGTTTTCAGCCCCTCCTGGCGCAACGCCCGGCGGCACTTGATGACCAGGGTGTCGACCACCGCGTCCTCGAAGGCGCGGGCGATGTCGCGGCAGTCCTTCTCGCTGGGCCCGCCGGCGGCGCGGCAGTCCTCCACCGTGTTCAGGGCGTAAGTCTTGAGGCCGCTGAAACTGAAATCCAGCCCGGGTTTGCCGACCATGGGGCGCGGGAAGTCGAAGCGCGCGGGGTCGCCCTCAGCGGCCAGGCGGGCGATATGCGGACCGCCCGGGTAGGGCAGGCCGAGCAGCTTGGCGGTCTTGTCGAAGGCCTCGCCGGCGGCGTCGTCCAGGGATTCGCCGAGCAGGCGGTAGCGGCCGATGCCATCGACCCGCACCAGTTGGGTGTGGCCGCCGGAGACCAGCAGGGCGACAAAGGGGAATTCCGGGCGCTCATCCTCGAGCATGGGTGCCAGCAGGTGGCCTTCCATGTGGTGCACGCCCAGCGCCGGCACCCCCCAGCCCCAGGCTAGGGCGCGGGCCAGGGTGGCGCCGACCATCAGTGCGCCGACCAGGCCGGGCCCCGCGGTGTAGGCGACGCCGTCGAGGTCCGCGCCGGCGACTCCGGCGCTGCGCAGTACTTCCTCGACCATCGGCAGGGTCTTGCGCACGTGGTCGCGGGAGGCCAGTTCCGGCACCACGCCGCCGTACTCGACATGGATATCGACCTGGCTGTACAGGGCATCCGCGAGCAGGCCGCGCTCGCTGTCGAACAGCGCCACGCCGGTTTCGTCGCAGGAGGTTTCCAGGCCCAGAACGAGCATAGTTGGTGTCCGGATTCGATTTCCGGCGCATGATACTGGCTGCCCCGGGGGCAAACCAGCGGGTTTGGCCATTTTTTACCCAATCCGCCCCTCGCAGGGCCTTTGCAAAGGGGTCCGCTTGAGTATAGAATGCGCGCCCTTTCAGGTGATTGCCGGCCCCGCGGGCCGCCGGTCCCGCGGAATCAACGAGACAGGTAGAAACTGAATGCCACACATCAAGGTTAAGGAAAACGAGCCTTTCGACGTCGCCCTGCGCCGCTTCAAGCGCTCCTGCGAGAAAGCCGGCATCCTGGCTGAGGTGCGCAAGCGCGAGCACTACGAGAAGCCGACCACCGTGCGCAAGCGCGCCGCGGCTGCAGCCGTCAAGCGTCACGCCAAGAAGCTGGCCCGGGAAAACCGCAAGCGCGTCCGCCTCTACTGAGGTCGACGCAGGACCCCCATGTCTGACCAGTCCATCCTGGCGAGCGTCAAGGCCGAGCAGAAAGCGGCCATGAAGGCCCGCGACAAGGAGCGACTGGCGACCATCCGGCTGATCCAGGCCGAATTCAAACGCATCGAAGTCGACGAGCGCGTCGAAGTCGATGACGCGCGCGCCCTCGCGGTGCTCGACAAAATGGTCAAGCAGCGCCGCGACTCCGCCCAGCAGTATCTCGACGCTGGTCGCCAGGACCTGGCCGACCAGGAAAACGGCGAGATCGCGGTGCTCCAGGAATTCCTCCCCGCCCAACTGGGCGAGGACGAGATCAACACCCTGATCGACGAGGCCATCGCCGCCTCCGGCGCCAGCGGCATGCAGGCCATGGGCGCGGTCATGGGCCAGCTCAAGCCCAAGGTACAGGGCCGCGCCGACATGGGCGCCGTCAGCGCCCTGGTCAAGGCCCGCCTCGCCTCGTAAAGCCGGCCATCAATCAAAGTCTCCTCTGACCCCACTTTTATTGGTGGCGGGGCTGGTGGTTCAATAGCGTATGGCTGGACGGATTCCACAGGCATTTCTCGACGAGTTGCTGGACCGCCTCGATATCGTCGAGGTGATCGACCGCCGTGTGAAGCTGAAGAAGTCCGGCAAGAACTACACCGCACGCTGCCCGTTCCACGAAGAGAAAACGCCCTCCTTCTCGGTCAACCCGGACAAGCAGTTCTACTACTGCTTCGGCTGCGGCGCAGGCGGCAATGCCCTGGGTTTCGTGATGGACTACGAAAACCTGGAGTTCCCCCGTGCAGTGGAAGCCCTTGCCAGCAGCGTCGGTCTCGAAGTCCCCCGGGAGAGCACCGCTCCGGGACAGGCCCGGCGCGAGGAGGAGCACCGGTCGCTGTACAAGCTGCTGGAGGAAGCGGCCAGCTTCTACAAGCAGCAGCTGCGCCAGCACCCGCAGAAGAACCGCCCGGTGGACTACCTCAAGGGACGCGGCCTGACCGGGGAGATCGCCCGGCAGTTCGACCTCGGCTTCGCCCCGCCCGGCTGGGACAACCTGCTGCAGGCACTGGGCAAGGACGAGGCCACGCGCAAGCTGCTCGCCGACGCCGGCATGCTGGTGGAGAACGACCAGGGCCGCGTCTACGACCGCTTCCGCGACCGCATCGTGTTCCCCATCCGCGACCAGCGCGGCCGCGTCATCGCCTTCGGCGGCCGGGTACTGGGCGACGACAAACCCAAGTACCTCAACTCGCCCGAGACCGCGGTCTTCCACAAGGGCCGCGAGCTCTACGGCTTCTACCAGGTCCTGCAGGCGAATCGCAATCTGCAACGCATTCTCGTCGTCGAGGGCTACATGGACGTGATCGCCCTGTTCCAGCACGGCATCACCTTCGCTACCGCCACCCTCGGCACCGCCACCAGTACCGCCCACCTCGAGCGCATCTTCCGCCGCTGCCCGGAGGTCATCTTTTGCTTCGATGGCGACACTGCAGGGCGCCGCGCCGCCTCCCGGGCGATGGAGGCCGCCCTGCCAGTGCTGGAGGACGGCCGCCAGGCGCGCTTCCTGTTCCTGCCCGAGGGTGAGGATCCGGACAGCATGGTGCGCAGCGCCGGCGCCGAGGGCTTCCAGGCCCTGCTGGACAGCGCGCTGCCGATGGAGGAATTCCTGTTCGAGACCGTCGCCGAGGGCATCGACACGCGCAGCCTGGATGGCCGCGCGCGCATGGCCCGACTGGCACTGCCGCATGTGCGGCGACTGCCGGACGGCGTGTTCCGGGAGCTGATGCTGCAGGAACTGGCGCGCCGCACCGGACTGGAACTGGACAGCCTGCTGCGCCTGGAAGCCGCCGCCGCAGAGGCCGCGACACCGCCGGAACCGGCGCCCGCAGCAGGTACTCACGACTACCCTGACGCCCCGACAGAGCCAGAGGCTCCACCCGGGGACTGGCCCGACGCACCCTCATCCGGGTCGGCATCTGCATCTGCCTCCGCCGCACCCGGCGCGCGCCGCGACGCGCAGCCGGTAATGCCTTCGGGCTACGCGAATATCGCGCAGGGTGCCATCGCATTGATCCTGCACAAACCGTCGGTGGCGCGCGACGTCGACCCCGCACCGCTGGCTGAATCACCTGCGCCGGACGCCCGCCTACTGCGCGAGTTGATCGAACTGGTACGCCTGCGCCCGGAGTCGAATACGGGCATGCTGCTGGGCCACTGGTACGGGCGCCCGGAGGGCGACCTGCTGGCGCGACTCGCCGGCCAGGAGCGCCTGATTCCCACCGAAGGTATCGACCGCCAGTTCCGCGACACGCTGGATGCACTGTGCAGGCGCCTGCCACAGCAAACCCAACTGGCAGCCCAGGTCGACAAACTCAAGCACACCAACTACGCTGAGGTCAGCGAGTTGGAGAAACAGCGTCTGCGCGAACTCCTTCAGGAAAAGCGCCGGCGGGATGCAGAACGCGAACGTCGCGATATCTGATCAACGCTGTTTTAACCCTATAAACACGGAAAGTTTTTTGCAGTGCGGCGCTGTCGCCCGTCAAAATCGCACAGCGCAGAATGCGCAAAAATGCAAAAAGCTTTTTGAAATAATTTTCAGGAATGCCAACTGCATCACAGTTCTGGCGGCGAGCGACAAACTTGCCGACAGCACGAACAGGACTCGACTAAGGTTGTCAAAGCGGCCGGCCATCGCGGCCGGCAACCGGCTACCACGGGCCATCACACGACCCACGACTGCGATCATGCGAGCGCGATAGAGCGAGCTAAACATCGACACAAACAGGTGCTGAACCCGGCCCCGAATACCGCCACGCGGCGCTTGGGTCCCCGGCAGCGAACGTGCGGCAAACCAGGCTGGCGCCGAGCTGGCAAATGCTCATAGTCCGAACTCCAGGCAAACTCTCGAAGCCGAGGCTCCAAACAGAAGCCGAGGCTCGAAACAACAAAAGCCCAACGCAGGAGTTCGAGGCAAGAGTCCGTAAGCGACATCTCGGCTGCAGCTCGAAATCCAGAAGCGCGATCTCGAAGACAAAGCCTCTGTGGCTGGGGTTCGGGAACATCCCCGAACGTGAAAACCAGGCGGCGAGAGCGCTGAACCCTTGCGCTGTAACGTTATCGCGAAGGGTCAACGCACCGATTTCGAGGCGAAGAATCCCGCGCAGGCATTTCGAGGCAAGCCTGTTCGAGCACGCTCGAGGGCGACAGCCGGAACGTCACTCCCTGGAAACGGGACACCGAAAGGCGCAAAGGCCCAAACAAAGTCGAAAAGTAGGCGAGAAACAGGTCAGTCGAAGCACAACGGTTGCAATCCGGTGCACCGGCCGCATATCCAGCCGACGACCGGGGATTTGCGACAGGCCCGAGGCCAGAAGCGAAGCAGGTAATGGGAAGCAGGAAGCAGGAAGTAGTGAAGTCGGCGGTAAAGCGGTAAAGAGCAGTAGCGGGTCAGAACGGGCGGCAACAGGCGGGACGAAATCCAGCCTCTGTTGTCTACTTTTTAAACACGTGAGCTGGTTGTTTGAGCAAAAACTAGCTATAATTACCGGCTGACTTTTTTTTGCAAGTTTTTAAAGGTATGAGCTTAATGTCCGACGTTGTACAACAACAGTCCCGACTCAAGGCCCTGATCGCCAAGGGTAAGGAGCAAAGCTACCTGACCTACGCCGAGGTGAACGACCACCTCCCGGAGGATATCTCCGATCCGGATCAGGTAGAAGACATCATCCAGATGATCAACGACATGGGTATCCAGGTGTTCGAAAGCGCCCCGGATGCCGACGAGTTGCTGATGACCGAGGGTGATTCCTCCGCCGACGACATCGCCGCCGCCGAGGCCGCCGCCGCTCTGGCCGCGGTGGAAACCGAGGCCGGCCGCACCACCGACCCAGTGCGCATGTACATGCGCGAGATGGGCACGGTGGAACTGCTCACCCGCGAGGGTGAGATCGTCATCGCCAAGCGCATTGAGGAAGGTATCCGCGAACTGATGGCGGCCCTCGCCCTGTACCCGGGCGCCGTCAAACAGGTCCTCGACGAATACGACCTGGTGGCCAAGGAAGAGCGCCGCCTGGGCGATATCATCGTCGGCTATCTCGACCCCACCGACGACGTGCCCTCCGCTGCCGAGATGAGCGAAGCCGCCAACGACAGCAACAACAACGACGACGATGACGAGGAAACCGAGTCCGGCCCCGACCCGGTTGAAGCCAAGAAGCGCTTCACCGCGCTCAAGCGCCAGTTCAACAAGACCGAGAAAGAGATCGCAGCCAAGGGCCGCTCCCACGCCAACAGTGTCAAGGAAATGGAGAAACTGGGCGAACTGTTCAAGTTCCTCAAGCTGACCCCGCGCGTCTTCGACCCCATCTCCGAGGAGCCGCGGGTACTGCTGGCCGCCGTGCGCGACCAGGAGCGCCAGATCATGCGCATCGCCGTGCAGCAGTGCAGCATGCCGCGCAAGGAATTCATCACCACCTTCCAGGGCTCGGAGTCTGACCTGAAGTGGGTGTCGCGCCACACGCGCAAGAAAGACTTCGGCCCCAAGCTGACCGCTGAGAAGGACAACATCCAGCGCCTGCAGCGCCGTATCCAGCAGGTCGAGGAAGCCTCCGGCCTGACGGTCAGCGAGATCAAGGAAATTAATCGCCGCATGTCCATGGGCGAGGCCCGTGCACGCCGCGCCAAGAAAGAGATGGTCGAGGCCAACCTGCGCCTGGTGATCTCCATCGCCAAGAAGTACACCAACCGCGGCCTGCAGTTCCTGGACCTGATCCAGGAGGGCAACATCGGCCTGATGAAGGCGGTGGACAAGTTCGAATACCGCCGCGGCTACAAGTTCTCGACCTACGCCACCTGGTGGATTCGCCAGGCGATCACCCGCTCGATCGCCGACCAGGCGCGCACCATCCGTATCCCGGTGCACATGATCGAGACCATCAACAAGCTCAACCGCATCTCCCGCCAGATGCTGCAGGAGATGGGCCGCGAGCCCACCCCCGAGGAGCTCGGTGAGCGCATGGACATGTCCGAGGACAAGGTGCGCAAGGTGCTGAAGATCGCCAAGGAACCGATCTCCATGGAGACGCCGATCGGCGACGACGAGGATTCCCACCTGGGCGATTTCATCGAGGACAACACCATCTCCTCACCGGTCGACGCCGCCACCGGGCAGGGCCTGCAGGAAGCGACCAAGGAAGTGCTGGCCGGCCTCACCGCCCGCGAGGCGAAAGTGCTGCGCATGCGCTTCGGTATCGACATGAACACGGACCACACGCTGGAGGAAGTCGGCAAGCAGTTTGACGTCACCCGCGAGCGTATCCGCCAGATCGAGGCCAAGGCCCTGCGCAAGCTGCGCCACCCGAGTCGTTCCGACTACCTGCGCAGCTTCCTCGACGAGTAAGCCCGCTCTCCCCGTGCGGCCGGACACCCCGGCACCGCCGCGCCCGGCCTCGCCGGGCGTCGAACCCACCCCCGGCAAGGCCGCAGCCGCGCCGGGGGCCTTCGCAGTGCACCTGAGCTGCGCCAACCGCAGCGGGTCGGTGGAACACTACTACCATTTCTACTTCGGTTTCCTGGTGCCACTGGTACTCGCCTGCGAGCGCCTGCAGCCACGCGCCGAGGTCGCCGCCATCTACGTGCGCAGCTGCGCGATCATGGACGAGCACCTGCCGCGACTGGGCTACAGCAAGCTGCGCGTTCTTCCACGCTCCGCACACGAGGCACTGGGCGAGACCGATACCGACGCACAGGGCCTGCCACTGAAGCATTTGCGGGTACCGGGCTACGACGGCCCGAACGCCTATCGTTTCGGCGCGATCCAGACCGCCACCGCCGTGCTGCTCGAACGGCTCGGTCCGGCCATCGCACAGGAGGCGACCACCCTGCCGATCGCGGCAGACGGCAGCCTGAAAATTCTCATGTTCAACCGCCAGGCGCCCCAGGCGTTCTACCTCTCCGCGGAGGCGGAAATCCCCGGTGCCGGCACTGATCGCCGCTCCCTGCCCAATTTCCCGGAACTGTTGCAGCGGGTGCGCGAGACTTATCCCGCCACCATTGAGATGTATCCTGAGGACCACAGCCTGGCAGCGCAGGCCGCTGCGCTGCGCTGGGCGGACGTGGTGATCGGCCAGCACGGCGCGGCGCTGGGCAACATGGTGCTGTGTGACGGCCCCACCGCGCTGGTGGAGATCTGCCCGCATGACATTGCCGATGACAGCGGCCCCGGTAAACGCCATTTCCTGCGCCTGAGCCGGCTCTACCGCATGCCCTACGTGCACGTGGCACAGGAGCACAGCCATGCGCCGGTCGCACCCGAAACGATACTGCAGGCGATAGACTCCCTGCCGCGACCCTCTGCCCTGCGCCGCCTTGTCTGGCGGGCAATCAACCGCGGCCGCCAGCTGGCATGGCAGCTGCGCTACCGCCCGCCGTCGCCGTCCAGCAGTTCCGTCACCGGCTGACGTTCGCGGAAATAGGCCACGGTACGGGCCAGGCCGCATGCCAGGTCCGTGTGCGGCTGCCAGCCGAGGGCAGCCCTGGCCAGGGCGATATCCGGCTGCCGCTGGCGCGGGTCGTCGCCCGGCAGGGGATGGAAGACCAGCTCGCACTCGCCGCCCACTGCCTCGCCAACCGCCCCGGTCAGTTCCAGCATGGTGAACTCGGCGGGGTTGCCCAGGTTGACCGGGCCGACCAACTCCGGCCCGGCATCCATCAGGTGTACAAGGCCGTCGACCAGATCATCCACATAGCAGAAACTGCGCGTCTGCCGGCCGTCGCCATACACCGTCAACGGCGCGCCGCGCAGGGCCTGCACGATGAAATTGCTGACCACCCGGCCGTCGTCGTCCTGCATGCGCGGGCCGTAGGTATTGAAGATGCGCGCCACCTTGATCTGCGTGCCGTACTGCCGCCAGAAATCGAAGAACAGGGTTTCGGCACAGCGCTTGCCCTCGTTGTAGCAGGAGCGCTCGCCGATCGGGTTGACGTTGCCCCAGTAGCCCTCGGGCTGGGGGTGCACCTGGGGGTCGCCGTACACCTCGCTGGTCGACGCCTGCAGGATTTTCGCGCCGCAGGCGTGGGCGAGGTCGAGCATGTTGAGCGCACCCATGACGCAGGTGCGCGTGGTCTGCACCGGGTCGCGGCGGTAGTGCACCGGCGATGCCGGGCAGGCCAGGTTGTAGATCTCATCGACCTCCAGGGACAACGGCGCCGCGACGTCCTGCTCGATGAGCTCGAAGGCCGGGTGCCGCGCGAGGCCGGCGATATTTTCACGCGTGCCGGTGAAAAAATTATCCAGGCACAACACCCGGTGGCCATCACTGACCAGCCGTTCACACAGGTGGGAGCCGATAAAACCGGCACCGCCACTGACAAGAATGCGTTTTTGCACGTGGTTCTTCCGCGGGATAAGACGGGCGAAGGCCGGTCCTCACGAGCGCTCGCGAGGCATCCGGATGTCACAGGATAATAATGGAATCGGGAGACCCGGCACAGACGCTTGTTTCCCGCGGCGGATTACGTAGCATGGGTGGCCAGCTGGCCACTAGCAGTTCGCCACAACCTGCCGGCGTCGCGACGCCGCCTCACCCGTGCACGGAGAATAACAATGGGCACAACTCAGCAACCCCTGCGCGTCGTCCAGTGGGCGACGGGGAACATCGGTCTGCGCAGCATGCGCGAGGTCATCCGCCACCCGGACATGCAACTGGTCGGCGCCCTCACCTACAACCCGGACAAGGCCGGCCGCGACGCTGGCGAACTGTGCGGTGAGGCAGAGGCAGGCGTGCCGATGACCACCGACCGCGAGGCCATCCATGCGCTGGGCGCCGATTGCGTGCTGTACATGCCGCGCGTCGTCGACATCGACGACCTGGTGCGCTTTGCCGAAGCCGGCACCAATATCGTCTCGATCTGCATGGAACTCTACGACGGCGGCAGCGGCCTGGAGCCCGCCGATCGCGCGCGGCTGGCCGAGGCCTGCGCCAGGGGTGGGGCGTCGGTGTACGGCACCGGCAGCAGCCCCGGCTTCATCACCGATATTTTCCCCTACGCCCTGCTCTCCCTGCAGCGCCAGGTGGATTTCTACCAGATCGAGGAGTTCGGCAACATGAGCCGGCGCGACTCCCCCGGCATGCTGTTCGACCAGATCGGCTTCGGCCGGCCCATGGACCCGGATGCCTACCCCACGCCGCGCTTGTCCAGCGCTCCCACCGCCTTCGCGCCGATCGCCCGCGCCGCTGGCTGGGAGATCGACGAGTGGCGCACGGTAACCGGGTTCGCCGCGGCGCGCAGCGACGCCTGGACCATCTGCGGCGACGTCAAGGCGGGCACGGTGGGCGCCCGGCGGTTAGTGAAGAGCGGCTACATGGACGGGGTGGAGCGGGTGCGTTTCGCCCAGGTCATGTACATCACCACCGACCTGGACCCGGACTGGAACGTGGGTGAGACCGGCTGGCGCGTCACCCTGCGCGGAGACGCCTCGCTGGAGATCGACCTGAAGTTCCCGGTGTCACTGGACGAACTGGGTGATTACACCCCGGCGCTCACCGCCAACCCGCCGGTCAACGCCATTCCCTTCGTCTGCGCGGCGCCGCCGGGACTACTGCGCACCGCGGACCTGCCGCCGCTGGTGACTGCCGGCCCCGCGGCCTTCGCCGCGCAGTGAGCCAGCGGCCCTGGCGGCAACACGGGGCAGCGGCGCCAGGCGCGATACATCCGACGTGCCAGTCGCAGTAGCCTGGCCGCGTTCGCAGCGGATCAGGGTTGCGGCAGCAGCTTGTCGCCCGCGCTGAGGCCGGAGATGACCTCGACCAGGCCGTCCCCGGTCTCGCGGCCCAGGCGCACGAAGCGGCGCACGGTCTTGTCGCCCTCCGCCACCCAGACCACGTCGAGCTGGCCGACATGGCCGACGCGCTCGACCGGTACCAGCAGGCGCTCACGCTCCCCCGCCGGCACCCGCACGCGGGCGTACATGCCCGGCAGCAGGCGTTTTTCCGAGGGCAGGATCGCCTTGACCAGGAAGCTGCGCGAACCGGGGTCGGCGGCGGGTACGATCTCCTCGATCTTCGCCTGGTAGGTCGCCTCCAGCGACGGCACCTGGACCTCCAGCATCTGGCCCTGCTCCAGGGAGAGCGCCAGTTGCTCGCGCACGCGGGCTTCCACCCGCAGGGAGAAGGGGTTGTACAGGGAGAGCAGTTTCTCCCCCGGCGAAGCGGTGTCACCGGGTTCGGCGAAGCGGTCCACCACACGGCCGGCGATGGGCGAGCGGATCTCGCTGAACGCCACCGCAGTTTCCGCCTCCTCCAGCGCCTGGCGCGCCGAGGCCAGTTCCGCCTCCAGCGAGGCGGCGTCGGCGCGGGCGGCGTCGCGGTCGGCTACAGCGATCAGGCCGCGCTTGTGCAGTTCCTCGGCGCGGGTCAGGTTCTGGCGGGCCTCGGTGAGGCGCGCCTCCACCGCGCGGATGCGGTCGCGGGCCTGTTGCGCGCGGGCGAGCAAGTCCTTTTTCTCCAGGGTGAGCAGCAGCTGGCCTTCATCGACGAAGTCCCCGGCGCGTACCTCGATGGCGGTGATGCGCGCCAGCAGCCGCGAGGAGATGATGGTCGCCTCCTTGGCCTCCACCGAGGCGGGCACCGACTCGCTGTAGGGCGCGCTTTCCTGCACCGCCGCCACGGCATCGCTGGCGTTGACCGCGGCGGCGTCCGCCAGGCCCGGTTCGATCTTGTCCCTGAAGGCGCCCGCCATCCACGCCACCATCAGCAGCAGCACGATAATCGCCAGCAATGGCATCAGCAGTTTTTTCATGATTGTGCATCCTCTGGCGCGGCGCCGGGCGCCGCCGCGTTATCCTCTTGCCCGCCGAACACCAGCAGGTACACCACCGGCACCACCACCAGCGTGAACGCGGTGGAGGCGACGATGCCGAAAATAATGGCCAGCGCCAGGCCCGAGAACACCGGGTCCAGCGTAATGACCAGGTTGCCGAGCATGGTCGTGCCGGCGGTGAGCAACACCGGCCGCATGCGCACCGAGCCCGCCTGCAGCAGGGCGTCGCGAATGTTCGCGCCGCGCTCGCGGGCCTGGGTGATGAACTCCACCAGGATCAGCGAGTTGCGCACCACGATGCCGGCCAGGGCGATCATGCCTATCATCGCCGTGGCGGTGAACAACACCGGGTCCGGCGCGCCGGCCACGCTGCGTTCGCCGAACTGGTTCATCAGCCAGAAGCCGGGCATGATGCCGATCACCGTGAGCGGGATAGCCAGCATGATGATCAGCGACAGGGTGTTGGAGCTGGTCTGCACGCGCAGCACGAAGAAGATCGCCGCCAGCGCGAAAGCGTAGCCCAGGCCCATGTCGCGGAACACGTCCTTGGTGATGCGCCACTCGCCCTCGCCGGTCCACTTCAGGTCCGTTCCCTCCGGCATCTGCCAGCCGTCACCGGCGCCGCTGGTGAGGAAAGTGCGGCCCTCCCAGCTATTGGCCTCGCCGGCGGGTTCGCCCATGTCGGAATGCACGTCGGCGATGATGTCCGCCGGGGTACGGCCGTTCAGTTCAGCCATCACGTAGACCACCGGGCGCAGGTCCTTGTGGTGAATGGCCTGGTCTGCGTCGCTGCGCTCGAAGGCGCCGAGTTCGCCGAGGGCGGCCAGCGGCTGCGGGGCGATCTCCAGGCCCTCGGCCGTGCTGGCCTTGGCCACGCCTTGGCGGCCGCGCACCAGCAGGCGCTCAAAGTCGTTCTCGACGATGCGCTGGGCCGGGTCCAGGCGCAGCTCGATGGGCAGCGGCCGCGACTCGCGCTCGAGTTGCACAAAGCCCGCGTTGAAGCCGGCGTTGGCCATGGCCAGGGTCTGCGCCACGTCATCGGCGGCGATGCCGGACAGCGCCGCCTTCTGGCGGTCGGTGACGAAGCGCAGGCGCGGCTTGTCCGCCTCGATAGTGGAGTCGATCTCCACCACGTGGGCCTCGCGGGAGAGCCGCGCTATCAGCGCCCGGGCGGCGTCCTTTTGCACCGCGTACGGAGTCACCGGGCCGCCGTAGATTTCGGCCACCAGGGTGCTCAGCACCGGCGGACCCGGGGGCACTTCCACCACCTTCACGCTGATGCCATCGCGGCTGTAGGGGGCGAGCAGCTCACGCAGGCGCAACACCAGCGCGTGGGACTGCTGGGCGCGGTCCGCCTTGTCCGCCAGCGTCAGGCGCAGTTCGCCCATGTGCGGCCCGGAGCGCATGTAGTAGCGGCGCACCAGGCCGTTGAAATCGATCGGCGAAGGCTGGCCGACGAAGGCCGCCACGGCGCGCACTTCCGGCACACGCTTGACCTCGGCGGCGATGTCCCGCGCCAGCGCGGCGGTCGCCTCGAGGCTGGCACTCTCCGGCATGTCGATTAGCACCTGCACCTCGTTCTTGTTGTCGAAGGGCAACAGTTTCAGCGGCACCAGGCGCAGCACCGGCAGCATGGCGGTGGCGAAGAACAGAAACAGCACCAGCCAGAGAATCCATTTGCCACGGCCCTTGCTGTCCAGGATCGGCGCCATCATCTTGGCGTACAGGCCGCCGTCGGTGGGACCTTCCTCCTCCGGGCCGGCCTCCTTCAACAGCTTGCAGGCCAGCCAGGGCGTGACCAGGAAGGCCACGAACGTACTGGCGATCACCGAGGCGGGCACGTTGAAGGCCATCGGCGCCATGTACGGACCCATCATGCCGGTGATCGCCGCCAGCGGCAGGAAGGCTAGCACGATAGTCAGGGTGGACATGATCAGCGGCACGCGGATCTCGCCAATCGCCTGAACCACGCGCTCCTTGAGAGGCAGGTCGCGGCGGCCCATGAAGCGGCTGATGTTGTCGACGCCGGTGATCGGGTCGTCCACCAGCAGGCCGAGGGCGAGGATCAATGCGAACAGGGTCACCCGGTTGATGGTGTAGCCGAGCATCATGTCCAGGGCCAGGGTGATGCCGTAGCAGATCGGCACCGCGAGGCCGACCACCACCGCCTGGCGCCAGCCGAGGAACACGCCGATGAACACCACCACGGTGACGATAGCGAAGCCCAGGGAACTGGTCAGGTTGTTGACCTTCTCATTGGCGGTCTGGCCGTAGTCGCGCAACACTTCCACATGAACTTCCGGCGGCAGCAGTTCCTGCTGCAGCTCGCCCATCACTTCATGGATGGCTCGCGCCACGCTGACTGCGTTGGTACCGCGCTGCTTGGCCACGGAAATGGCGACCATCGGCCGGTCGGCGAGCTCGCCCAGCGGGTGCCCCGGGGCGAAGCCGATCCAGGTGTAGTTGTCCGCCTCGTCGGGGCCGTCCACCACCCGCGCCACGTCGCGCAGGTACACCGGCACGCCGTCGATGACATTGACCACCAGCTCGCGCAGCTCGCCGACATCGCGCAGCACGTCTCCGCCTTCCAGGGCGATGGACTGGTTGCCCAAAGTCCAGTTGCCGGCGCTGCGCAGCACGTTGGAGACCGACAGCGCGCCGACGATGTCCTGCGCCGTGGTGCGCCGCGCGCCCAGGCTTTCCGGGTCGAGCAGGATGCGCACGGTGCGCGGCCGGCCGCCGACCACGTTCACTTCACTGGTGCTGGGTATGCCCTGCAGGAAGGTGGAGACCTCGTCCGCCATGCGCCGCAACTCGAAGTCGCTGTAGCGCTGCGGGTCCTCGCTCCACAGGGCGAGCATAACGATGGGCACATCGTCGACCTCGACCGGGCGCACCATCCAGTTGGCCACCACCGGTGGCAGGCGGTCGACGTTGGAGTACAGCTTGTTGTAGGTGTTGAGGATCGAGTCCTCGCGGTCCTCGCCCACGAAGAAGCGCAGTGTGGCGGAGGCGCGGCCGGTGGCCGAGGACGAGTAGACATGCTCCACCCCCGGAATCTGCGCCAGCAGTTTCTCCATGGGAATGGTGACCTGCCGCTCCACCTGGCGCGCGGACAGGCCCGGGGCCTCGACCAGCACGTCCACCATGGGGACGACAATCTGCGGCTCCTCCTCGCGCGGGGTGAAGTACAGCGCGAGGATGCCCGCCAGCACGCCCACCACGAATATGAGCTTGGGCAGGCCGCCACCGAGGGTGTAACGGACCAGGCGATCGACGGGATGGGACATGCGCTTCCCCGGGTGACTAGCGGGTGTTTACTCGAACGCGCAGCCGGGCTGACGGCCCAGCTTGCGCAGGATGATGGCCAGCGGGCAGAAACCGGTAAAGGCCGCCTGCAGCATGTTGACCCCGACAAACGCGGTAAACCACAGCCAGTACACCGAGTGCAGCTGGCTCAGCGCCAGGCTCAGCAGGATAAAGGTCCCGGCAAATGCAAACACCATTTTGTCGACGTTCATGGTCGCCTCCTCGCAGAAGATGGGGGAGGACCGCGCACAGCGCTCCATCCTCCCGACCCGCGCTATATTAGTAACTTCTTATATTAGTATCAACTAATACATAGCGCGACCATGACCCGGATCAACCGCTCAGGCGACCTGCCGGCAGGAGCCGCGGCTCAGTACAGCTTGAGCTTCACCTTCGCCGGCTCGCAGTGGTTCACATGCACCGAGTAGTGGTAGATGCCCTTCGGCGTGTTCTTTTCCTTCACCCGGCAGCGCAGCTTGCCCTTCTTGTTGCTGCTGAAGCTGCAGGCGTTGTCGCCCTTTTCCACGAAGGGATTCTCGCTGCCCTGGTCGAACATCACGCTGAAGCTCTCGCTGCCGTCCATCGCCCAGGTCACGTGTTTTTCCTGCCGCGTACAGATACAGCCGGTGTCCTTCGGGCAGTCGTCGCGCCCGTGGGCGTCGTGGTTGCTGCAGTTGTCGTGGTCGCCCTTGAAATAGGCAGTCACCCTGCAGCTGCCATCGGTGTCCACTGCCTTGACCCACACTTTCTGCTCGACGGTTTCCGCGCGCAGCGCCGCGCTGAAACAGGCCGCCAGAAACATCAGGCAGATAATGAACGACTTGGATAAACGGGTGGATCGGGGCATGGCGAGACCTCTTGTTTTATTGGCTCAGGTAAACCCCACAGGCGAACGACGCGCGGGGCACGCTCAGTATAGTCGACGACTATCGGCGCGCAGCATACATCCGTTTGCGCAACCCGTACGTATTTTTACCAGCACGACGCTGGCGTGCATGAGGTCCGGCATTTAATGCGGTTTTGCGCCAGCGGCGGCATTCACCCGACGATAAACCGAAGGAGAGAATGATGAAACTCAAAGCGCTGATCGCTGCCACCACCCTCGCCCTGGGATTTGCCAGCGGTACCAAGGCACAGGGTTTCGCTGATTGCGCCGCCACCGGGAACGCCAGCTTCGATGGCACGGTGGTCGACGCCGCTATCGCTACGCCGGAACTGAGCACACTGGTAAACGCTGTTGTCGCCGCCGGACTGGCGGACGCTCTGGCCACCACAGACAACATCACCGTGTTCGCGCCGACCAACGACGCCTTCGCCGCACTGCCAGAACCCGTCCTCAATGCCGTGCTGGCGAGCCCAGACCTGCTCAGCGCCGTACTCACCTACCACGTGGTGCCCACCACTAATGCCGACCCACGCAAATACTTCACCGTGTCGCGCCGGCCCACCCTGCAGGGGCAGAACGTGTACTTCGCATGGTCCGACGGAGCGGCACGCGTGAACAACGCGGCGGTCACCTGCCAGGGCGTTGAGGTGGATAATGGGGTCGTCTACCTGATCGACAGCGTGCTGCTGCCCAATCTCTGAGTACGGCGGCAGTCAGCCGCGCACGCGCTGCCGGCTGCCGACAGTCACCATGCCGGCGGACAGGCGCTCGGCGGAGGAGGAGGCACGCACCGCGCGGTTGCGGCCGGAATTCTTCGCCACGTAGAGCGCTTCGTCCGCGCGATTGACCAGGATCTGGAAGTCCACGTCGCGGTCGAGGGTGGCGACACCCAGGCTCGCGGTCATATTGACCGGGTGCTTGTCCGCATAGAGGAAACCGGCCCGGGCGATCGCCAGGCGCAGGGACTCCGCGCGCTTCATCGCCTCCTCCCGGCCACAGCCGGGCAGGACGGCGATAAACTCCTCGCCGCCGAGGCGACCGAGGAATTCACGCTGCCCGAGCACCCGCCGCGAGGCGTTGACGATAACGCGCAGGGCGCGATCGCCGGCACCATGGCCCAGGGTATCGTTGATCTTCTTGAAGTGATCGACGTCGAACAGGACGATGGAAAAGGGTTCGACCTCGCCGTGGGCGTGCTCAACCAGCTTGAAGCCCTGCTCGAAAACGCTGCCGCGATTGGCGATGCCGGTCAGGTAGTCAGTATGCGCCAGCTTGCGTTGCTGCATCAGTGCGAACAGCAGCCAGCCCGCGGTTCCCCCCAGTAGCAGGAAGGCCACGCCGACGCTGATCAGCACCCCGATACTTACCTGCATTTGCCCCGACTTCCAGTCCCATGGCTTTTGATAGTAGCCGCTCGCTTGAGGCAGCGCCATTGCTCACCTGGGCCAGCTGCCAACCCAGTCACAGCCGCGCGGCGGGTTTACCGCGAAATTGCGCGCCGGTTCACGCCGCACCGGGCGGTGTATAGCGGCTGTCGATTTCCTCGATCATGCGCTCCACCCGGGCCAGTGCCTCCGCGTGCCCCTGCTCGATACCGAACTCGCGCTCGGTGGCCAGGCTGCGCGCCAGGGAGTTGAGCATCAGCGAGAGCATGGCCGCAGTGATGCCGTGCTGCTCCAGGCTCTGCGGGTCCACCACCCGTTCCAGCAGGGCCACCTGCTCGGCGCGGAAGCGGCTGCTGAAGGCGGCAATCTCCCGCTTGATCTTCGGCTTGTGGTTGGCCAGCGCGAGGAACTCGTTGAGCATCACGCCGCGCGAGTCGCACATCATGCGCCACAGGTCGCGCAGCGGCGTGGCGGAGGCGGTGATTTCGCCCTGGCGCTCGGACAGGCCCGAAAAATACCACGCATAGACCGCCAGGTAGAGGTCGTCCATGGAACTGAAATAGTAGTGCACCAGCTGCGGCTTGAGCCCGGCCGCCGCAGCCACCCGGCGTGAGGTGACCGAGGCGTAGCCGGACTCCAGCATCAGCTCCGCCGCCGCCTGGATCAGCTTGTCGCGGGAGGATTCACGGGTCGCGCGGGAGCCTTGCATCATTGTGTCCGGAGTAAAAACGGCGGCGGCCCCGGTGAGCCGCCGCGGGAGCGGCGCGAACGCCCTAGAAACGCAGGGTGAAACGCACCCAGAGTTCCCGGCCGCGCTCGGCCACACAACCCAGTTCGTCGGAACCCGCGGGGCCCTTCTCCGCGCCCCCGGCGATCTGCCCGCCGAAGATGGTGCCGTTCTGGGTGTTGGAATTGGAGCACACGCCGGCGGTGATTTCATCCTCGAGGTTGTTGGCGATGAGCGCCACGTCCCAGATGTCGTCCGCGCCGCGCAGAGTCACGCTGGCGCTGGTCTTGAAGTAGCTGTCCTGCTTGTACTCGGGCAGCTCGACGAGGTTGGTGAAGTACTCGTCGCTGTAGCGGGTGCTGGCGCCCAGTTCCCAGGCCATGCCGTTGGACAGCGGAATGCTGTAATCGAAGCCCACGCTGGCGGTCCACTCCGGCGCGCGCACCAGCGGCTCGTCGCCGAGGTCCTGGGAGGTGAACAGGCCGGTGTCCGGGTTGCGCAGCCGGTTACAGCCCTCGGCGATGGTCTGGCCGTTGCCGCAGGGGGCGTTGGGGAACTTGTCGAACTCCGCGATGTTGTAGTTCACCGCGCCGAACAGGGTCAGGTTGGGCGCGTTCTGCGGCGAGAAGGTGAAGTCGGCATCGAAGCCCTGCACTACCGCCGAGGCGGCGTTGATGGTGCGCAGCAGGATGGCACCGGTGTCGGAGAGGTCGTTGGCGCCCACCTGCAGGTCGGTGTACTCGTAGTAGTAGACCGCGGCGTTGGCGGCCAGGCTGCCCTCGAAGGCGAGCAGCTTGACGCCGGCCTCCACGCCCTCGGCCTCCTCGTCCTCGAAGGCGGACAGAGTGCTCTCCGTCGGTGAGATAACCGTGTTGAAGGAGCCGGACTTGAAGCCCTGGCGGTAGGAGGCGAACAGGGTCAGCGTGTCCGAGGGCGTCCAGGTCAGGGACAGCTCGGGCGAGACATCGCTGGCATCCAGGTCCGGGTCGGGCAGGTCGATCTCGCGGCCGTCCTGGAGGTAGTCGTAGAAGCGGTGGTGGCGTTCCTCCTCGGTGTAGCGCGCGCCGGCGGCGATCTCGAACTGGTCGGTGATCTGCCACAGCACCTGGCCGAAGGCGGACATCGACTCGATGTCGATGGTGTGCAGGCCCGACTGCAGCAGCGGCGGCAGGCCGAACACGGTGTTGGCGCGCAGGCGGTTGCGCACGTCCATGTCGCTGTCCAGGTAGAAGGCGCCGACCATGAAGTTGATCGGGCTGTCGCTGAAGTTGGAGGTCAGGCGCAGTTCCTGGCTGAACTGTTCGGTGCCGAAGGTGAAGTCCGCAGCGATGGTCGGGTTGCTGCTGCCGCTGCCGCGGATCAGGTTGTCCTGGTGGATATCGTAGTAGCCGGTGACCGAGGTCAGGGTCAGCTCCGGCGTGAATTCGAAGTCCTGTTCCAGGGTGCCGAACCACTGCTCGGAGTCCATGAACGGCACGCCGCCGTTGCGCACGCCGGGCCAGAACGCAGGGTCGAAATCGCCGAGCTGGGTCTTGCCGTCCAGCTTGCAGTCCGCGTCGCCGATAAAGGGAATGCCGATACCCTCGACGCCGCCGGTGCCATCGGGGCAGAACACCAGCTGGCCGTCGCCGCCGCTGCCTTCCATGCTGTCGTCGGAGTAATTGAGCTTGAAGCGCGCGCTGTACCAGTCGACCGGATCGAGCAGCGCGGTGCCGCGCAGGATCACCGTCTCGCGCGGGGCGAAGTCGCGGTGTTTCGGCGCCACGTTGCCGAGGCCGGGCAGTGGCTCGCCGGTGTTCTCGAAGTAGCCGTCCATGTCCGAGTAGCTGGCGGCCAGGCGCAGCTTGGCCCAGTCGCCGACCGGGCCGGAGGCGATACCCTCGACGATGTTCTGCTTGGCCTCGCTCTCGTAGCCGACACGGGCGAGGAATTCGCGCTCGTCGGTCGGGTCCTTGGAGCGCATCGAGATCACGCCCGCGGTACTGTTCTTGCCGTAGAACAGTGCCTGCGGCCCCTTGAGCACCTCCACCTGACCGACGTCGAACATACCGATGGCGTAGGCGTAACCCTGGGTGAGGGACAGGCCGTCGATGTTCAGCGATACCGACTGGTCGACGGTGGCGGTCTGCGAGGTGGGCCCGATGCCGCGCAACGAGGTCTGCATCCCCACCGTGCCCACCGACTCGCCCATGACGAAGCCGGGCACGCGCTGGGCCACCGCGTACATGTCCTGCACCTGGTAGCGCTCCAGGAGATCCGCGCTCAGCACCGAGGCCACTACCGGCACCTTGAGCAGTGACTCCTCGCGTTTGCGCGCGGTCACCACAACTTCCTCCAGTGCCTGGGCCAGGGCGAGGGCGGGTTCCAGGGCGAGGCTGGCGCCCACGGCGATCATCACTGCTTGCTTCAATTTCATGGTGAATTCCTTGTGCGTCTTCTTATTGGTGTCTGTCGTGGAAGCGTGTTGCTGGGTTCGTGCTTGCTGGGTCCATGTTTGCCGGGCTGGACTCTACCGACTGCCCGGCTCGTGATTCCCCGTGCGCCAGGCTATCGCTGGGCGAACCTGCGCGCGGTTATTGTTTTTCCGGGTCTCTCTTGCGGTTCTCTCTTGCAGCTCTTTCCTTCGGTTCACTCTTTAAAGTCAGTTGTCCGATCCACTCCTCCGACTCACTCTTCCGGCTCACTCCTCGGACCAGGCGCGCTTGCTCAGGCCCGTATGGTCGAAGGTGGGGGCGTCCAGCGGCGGCATCTGCGGCGGCGGGCCGAAGTCGGGGTTCGGGAACAGCGGGCCGCTGATGTCCGCGGGCCCCAGGTAGTGGGTCTGGAACAGCCGCCAGTGGAAGCGCCAGCGGCCCTCCTGCTCGACGAAGCGCTCGTAATAGATGCCGATGCTGCAGCCCGGCCGGCCGTCGGCGAAGATGTTGTTCTCGGTGACGTAGGTGCGCGCGGTCGCGGTGCCCTCCTCCTCGCCCAGTTCCAGTAGGGGTGTGCGGAAGGTCATGAGCACGCGCTCGAAATTGGGCAGCAGGCGGCGCAGGTTGTCGACGATGTCCGCGCGGCCACGCTGGATGCGCCCGCCAATGCGCCACTGTGCATCCTCGGTGAAACAGTCGCCGAAGGCCTCCAGGTCCTTGCGCCAGACCGCATCGGCGTAGCGCGCGTGGAGCTGGCGAATGGCGCACTCGACTTCAGAGAATCGGCTCATGGGTGGTCTCCGCAGGGGCTGGCCCGCCGCGCACGTGTGTGCGGCGCCCGAAGCTCGGGAGCGCTGGAAAACAGCGGACGGGACGGGTGCTCTCGCATTTTTATTATTGCCTGCTCCGCGAGGTCGCGTGGCTGGTACCGGGCCAATACCTGTTGGCCAGAAACTACCCGGCTAACACTAGAGACAAGTACCAAAGGCTAATACCGCAACAGTGCCAGGTCGGCAGCATGGAGGGCACCGCAGACGGCACTGAGCAATTGCTCAGGAAACTACGCCGTAGCATTACGCTTGTCAACCCGACAGGCTGCGCCACACCCGGGCTGGCCGCCCCGCTCGCCTTGACACCCCGAAATAGGAAGAGTAGTTTCCTGAGCGACTGCTCAGGATTTGCAGCACGCAGTTCCCCGGCCGAAAACCGCCTCTGCGAGAGGCGCGACCGATAACAGCACGGCCAGCTGCAAACCCGGGCGACCACCCCAGCATCGGGAGGACTCCATGGCGAGCTTCGACACCCTCATCCGCGGCGGGCGTATCGTCGACGGCACCGGCTGCCCCGGCTACTACGCCGACATCGGCATCAGCGGCGGCCGCATCGCCGCCATCGGCCAGCTGCGCGACGCCCAGGCGACCACCGTGATCGATGCCCGCGGCAAGACCGTCGCCCCCGGCCACGTCGCCCAGCACGCCCACTACGACGTCGCCCTGTTCTGGGACCCGTACCTCTCGAACTCAGGCGAGAATGGAGTTACCACGGTAGTGAACGCCAACTGCGGTTTCGGCGTGGCGCCGGCCCGCCCGGCCGACCGCGAGCGCACCATGCAGATGCTGGAGACCACCGAGCAGATTCCCGTCGCCCACCAGCGCGACGCCCTGCCCTGGGACTGGGAGAGCTTCCCCGAGTACCTGGCCCGGGTCGGCGGCCTGGACAAGGGCGTGAATATCCTCAGCTACCTGCCGCTGAACCCGCTGCTGGTCTACGTGATGGGCGTGGACGCGGCCAAGCACCACCGCCCCAGCGAAGCCGAGATGGCGCAGATCCACCGGCTGATCAACGAGGCCATGGACGCCGGCGCCATCGGTATTTCCATGTCGTCCATGGGCGCCGAGGGCAACACCCACCTCGACTGCGACGGCACCCCCATGCCCACCGACGTGCTCGACCAGGAGGTGATCCTGGATATCTGCCGGGCGCTGGTGGAGCGCGGCGAGGGCGTCATCCAGCTGCTCTCCCACCTGGTCATCTACGGCGACCGTTCGCTGACCGAGCGCGTGCTGGAACTGGCCCAGGGCAGCGGCGTAACCGTGGTGCACAACGCGTTTATCACCTCCGACCTGATGCCGGAAATGATCGACCGCGACCTCGCCTGGCTGGACGGCCTGCGCGCACACGGTTACGACGTGACCGCCAACTGCTTCCTGCACCGCGGCTGGATCGAGGCCGGCATGCGCCAGCTCGATGTGGCCTGCGGCATGCTCACCTCGGTGCGCAAAATCGCCGCCTGCAAGAGCGACGTGGAAGTGCTGGACCTCGTCGCGGACCCGGACTACCGCGCCGCCTTCGCCGCCGAGTATGCCGAGAAGGGCTCCACCAACGGCGCCAACGGCCTGGAGGGGCAGATCGTCATCGCCGTCGGCCACGAGCCGGCGCTGCAGGGCTACCTCGACCGCTGCATCGGCGATATCGCCGAGGAACTGGGCTGCGGCCCGGTGGAGACCCTGCTGGAGCTCGCCACCCGCTCGCGCCTCGCGCTGCAGTTGCGCTCGCCGCCGGTGGCCTCCACCGACCCGCGCCAGGCCGCGCGCATGCTCGGCCACACCGCCACTGTGGTCGGCGGCTCCGACGGAGGCGCGCACACCAAGTCCTTCGGCATGGGCCATGTACCCACCGACCTGCTGATCTGGCTTGGCCGGGAGGAGAAGTTGATGTCGCAGGAGGAACTGCACTTTCACCTGGCGCTGAAGCCCGCGCGCGCGGTGCAGGTCGCCGACCGCGGCGCCCTGCTGCCGGGCTTCTGGGCGGATATCCTGATCTACGACCTCGATGAGCTGTACTTCGATACCTTCCGCTACGAGATCGTGCACGACATGCCCCACGGCGACTGGCGACGCAAGGGCCGCGCCGGCGGCTACGACTACATCCTGGTCAACGGCGGCATCACCCACCGCCGCGACGAACCCACCGGCGTCACCAGCGGCCAGTTGCTGCGTCCCGCCGGCCGTGGCCGCGCCGCACTGGCGGCGGTATAGGCGAGGGACCGGCAATGACAGCACCGGCCAGCAGCGAATTCAGTTTCGACCCCTTCTCCGCGGAGGTCGTCGCCGACCCGGACCGCTGGTACCGCCAGCTGCGCGACGAGCACCCGGTGTACTACAACGCGGACTACGACACGTTCTTCTTCTCGCGCTTCCAGGACGTGTGGGACGTACTGCGCATCGGCAAGAACGCCCTGCTCGCGACCGAGACCAACCTGCCCACCGCGGACCGCCTGCGCGAGCACCGCAACACCGGGGCGCCGCCGCTGGCCTCCACCAACCCGATGGCGCCCGGCCCGCAGCTCGCCTCCCCCGAGTACGAGCAGATGCACCAGTTGCACATCGGCCCGCTGCGCCCGCGCTCGGTGGCGGCGCTGGAGCAGTTCGTGCGCGACATGGCGCGCAAACAACTCGACGAACTGCTGCCGCGCGGCGAGTTCAACCTGACCACCGACTACGTGGCGATCATCCCGGCGCGGGTGATCTGCCACCTGTTCGGCCTGCCGCTGGAAGTCGCCGACCAGGTCATCGCCAACCTCAACGCCATCGGCCGCTACAAGACCGGCCGCAGCGGCGTGGACCTCACCTCGTTTTTCAGCGAACTGCAGAAGTACATCCTGCCCGCCATCGAGGCGCGCCGGGCGGCGGGCGCCGATGGCAGCAACGGCATGATCGACGGCCTGATCAACTACCGCCAGCCGCCGGAGAGTCGCGCGTTCTCCGACGCGGAGATCGCCGACCAGTTGGTGTGTGCCATGGTCGGCGGCATGGAGTCCGTGCCCAAGGTCACCGGCGGCGGCATCCTCGAATTGTGGAAACACCCGGAGCAGCTGGCCGCCGTGCGCGAGGACTTGGGTGCGAATCTCGCGATCGCATCACAGGAAATGATCCGCTTCTGCGCGCCGGCCCAGTACACCTTCCGCACCGCGCACCAGCCGGTGGTGGTCGCCGGGCAGGCGGTGCGCCCCGGCCAGCGCGTGGCGGCCATGCTCTACTCCGCGGCGCGCGACGAGCGCGAGTTCGAAAACCCGGACAGCTTCGTGTGGAACCGGCCGATCCCTCGGGTCATTTCCTTCGGCATGGGGCAGCACCACTGCATCGGCAAGTACCTGGCGCAGATGGAGGTACGGGTGCTGGCGCAGGAGTTTTTGTCGCGGGTGCGGGACTTCGAGTTCGACCTTGCGGATGCGGGGGGGAATGCGGGGTATTTCCAGCGGGGGTGGATCAGCCTGCCGGTGCGTATCCTCAGGTGAGCGGTGTTCGCCGCTTCTTTACTCGCGATTCCAGCGCCCGCAATCACCGGTATTTGTGGCGGGAATCCCGGGATTAATTTAGTCTGCGCCGACAGGCAAACGTAAAACAACGAGTGCCAATTTTCCCCGGGGGCATCATGCAGAACAACACATTCAAGGGCCTGCTGCTGTGGGCCGCGCTTTTCCTGTGCGCGCCCGCCGGCGCCCAGAACCTGCTCAACAACGGTGACTTCGAATCCGGGCTTACTGGCTGGACCACCTGGAACGCGCCGCCGTCGGCCTTCTGGGACGACACCTGGAACCACAGCAACGACTGCGACATCTGGGTGCCCACCAACGGCTGCCCCTATGCAGGCACCACCTCCCACGCGCAGAAAAAAGGCAGCGGCTCGGGCAACGCCCACGGCGGCCTGCTGCAGACCATCAGCGTAACGCCGGGTGAAACCTACAGTGTGTCCGGCCTGTGGAGCGGCGGCACCACCGGCAACCTCGACGGCAACAACGGCACCTGGTGGGAAATCAACGTGTTCGACGGTGTGCCCAGCGAGGCACAGATCG
The DNA here is from genome assembly GCF_004745945.1 of Mangrovimicrobium sediminis. Classification (GTDB taxonomy): domain Bacteria; phylum Pseudomonadota; class Gammaproteobacteria; order Pseudomonadales; family Halieaceae; genus Mangrovimicrobium; species Mangrovimicrobium sediminis. Next base: position 95,379 of record NZ_SRLE01000009.1, read on the forward strand.
ACAGCGGCCTGGGACCACAGGACGTGCTGATCGCCAAACAGGAAGCGAACAACCTGGCCAGCGGCGGCGTATTCCAGTTCCAATGGGAGGCGTTCTCCGGCAGCTTCACCGCCGCCTCGGATACCGTCACCCTGGTGTTGAAGACCGGCAGTTTCTATACGCTGGCCGCGGCTGGCTACCACGATGACCTGGTAGTGGAAGCTGCAGCGGCTGCCGTGGCGGAGCCTGTTCCGGCGCTGCCGCCGATGCTTCTGGCCGCGCTCGCAGCGTTGCTGGGCGGCGCGGCGTTTGCGGGGCTGGCGCGCTACAAGCTCTCGCACGGGGGCTGAAACAGGCACAAACCCTTGGATCCGGTCACCCAGGCCGCCGTCGGCGCGGCCGCCGCACAACTCGGCGCGCCGCGCAGGCAATACGCGAAGGCCGCGGTGATCGGCGCCCTCGCCGGCATGGCGCCGGACCTCGACGTATTGATCCGCTCCAGCGAAGACCCGCTGCTGGCGCTGGAATTCCACCGGCACTTCACCCACTCGCTGCTGTTCATTCCGCTGCTCGGCGGGCTGTGCGGGTTGTTGCTGTACGCCCTGCTTGGTCGGCGCTGGCAGCTGCCGCTGCGCCAGGTGCTGCTGTGGAGTGTGCTCGGCTACGCCACCCACGGCCTGCTTGACGGCTGCACGTCCTACGGCACGCAGTTGCTGTGGCCGCTCTCCAACCACCGCTTCGCCTGGGACATCGTCTCGGTGATCGACCCGCTGTTTACCGTGCCGCTGAGTATTGCGCTGGTGCTGGCCGCCTCACGGCAGTCGCGTCCGTGGCTGCTGGCTGGCGTGGCTTGGGGCGCACTGTATCTCGGCGTCGGGGTTGTGCAGCACGAGCGTGCCGTTGCCATAGGCGAGGCCATCGCCGCACAGCGCGGGCACCAGCCGCTGAAGCTGGAGGCCAAGCCGAGCTTCGGCAACCTCGTGGTGTGGAAGACCGTGTACGCGACACCGGAGCGCTTCTACGTGGATGCAGTACGGCCCGGGCTGGGCACGCCGCGCGTGTGGGAGGGGGAGTCCATTGCGCGACTGGACCAGGCGCGCGATTTTCCATGGTTAGGTGATGGCGACCAGCAGGCGCGGGATATCGCGCGCTTCGATCACTTTTCCGCCGGCTATCTCGGCATCGACCCGATCAACCCGCTGCGAGTGGTGGATATCCGCTACTCGATGCTGCCGCACCACGTGGCGCCGCTGTGGGGGATCGAGCTATCGCCGCAGCGCGGGCCTGAAGAACACGTGAGCTGGTACGCGCAGCGCACGCGGGGGAGCGAGGCGTTGCGTGAGTTGCTGGGGATGATCTTCGAGTGAGTGCCGCGGCCGTCAGGCCTGGCCGTGCTGCACCTGGCGAAAAGTCAGGTTGATCCGCGGCCCGCAGGGGCGCGCGAGTTTGCGGATGCCGTGTTTCCAGTTGGCCTGGGTAGCCCCGCGCATCAACAGGACGCTACCGTCGGTGAGCGTCACATCCAAGCCCTCCCGTCCGCGTTCCCGCTTGTGCCGGAAGTAAAGCTTGCGAGCCTCGCCCAGGCTGAGTGAGGCAATGACCGGCGCCGGGCCCAGTTCCGGCTCGTCGTCCGCGTGCAGGCCCATCGAGTCGCGGCCGTCGCGGTAGTAGTTGAGCAGGACGCTGTTCAAGGGGGCTTCGGCCAGTTGCTGCATACGGTCCCGCAATTTCAGGAGCAGGTTGGTCCAGGGCAGCGGCGCGTAGGTCTTGCCGGAGTAGCGGTAGTGGGCATCCGGGTCGCCGTACCAGGCCATGAGGCGGGGTTGCAGGTAGGTTTTGCCGAAAAGGGTGATGGATTCCTCGCGCCAGGGGGTTTCGGCTTGCAGGGCCTGGAACAGGTCGGTGGTGCTCGCTCCCAGGGGTAGTTGGTGGAACAGCTGCAGGTCTGCGTCCGGCAGGGGCAACCGCTCGACGGGACCGAGGTCAGGATCGCTGGCATCGGTTGGCGTGCCGGGTTCGATTTGCATGGGAGCAGTCTACGTCGGCCGGTTGGCGCCGGACAAGGCATGCGCCAGGGCCGGCCGATTGTTCGGGCGCTGGCCAGCCTTCAGTCATCTGCTTCCTGCGCGGTTACGCAACGGCGAGCGCGCCGAACTTCTCCGCCGGGTCTTTCGGCACCTGCAGCAACAGGATCGCGACCGTGAACACCACCAGCGCAATCATCAGGGTGAGGAACAAGGCCTGGTAGCTGCCCGTCACGTCAAACACCCAGCCGGCAAACAGCGGTGCCGATGCCGCGATGATCGAGTTCAGCAAGGTCGTTGAACCCAGCACCTCGCCGTAGACCCGTGTGTCGTAGAGGTGGCCGACCAGCGAAGCGTAGATGGGGAATACCCCACCACCACCGATACCCATGAACACCGCGGCCAGCAGCAGCATGTCGTAGCTGCGCGCGAGGTTGAACAGTAAGCAGGCGGCGGCCAGGGAGAGCGTCATGATCGCCACCACCAATTTGATGTTGATTGTGTCGCTCAGCCAGCCCAGGAACGGGCTGGCGAACACGCCCAACAACGCCACCAGCGAGACCAGGAACGCGCCGCGCACCACCGGCTCGCCCATGTCCACCGCGAACAGGGAGAGATTGGCCAGCAGGGTCGTGTTGGTGGCCATGCCGGCGCCGGCGATCAGCACGATCAGCCAGAAGTTGCGCTGGCCGAGCAGGCGCGCGAACCCAACCGTAGCGGGCGCTACCGGCGATGTTTCCTCAGCCGGTGGCGTCGGCGCTGCTGCCTCGCCACCCAGGGGAGTGAGGCCCTTCAGCGCGGGGCGGTCGACCACGAACAACCAGGTCAGCAGCGGCCCCATCACCATGATCAACACGCCCATCGCGCCTACGGCCACGCGCCAGTCGTGGGCTTCCATCGTCGCCGCGAACAGCGGCGGGTAAAAGAAGCCGCCGAACTGGGTACCCAGCGCGGCAATGCCGATTGCCAGGCCGCGGTAGCGCACGAACCAGCGTGTGAGCAGTGTCGCCGTGGCCAGCAGGCTCAGGGTGGCGGCGCCCACGCTGATGAGCAGGATGTAGCTGGCCACCACCATCCAAACGTTGGAGCTGAAGGCGACCCAGAGAAACCCAAGGCCCATGACGATGGAGCCGACAACCAGGATCCAGCGACTGGAGACCCTGTCCAACAGCCTGCCAAGCGTCGGCGATAGCAGGCCCATGACCAGCAGCATGCCCGTGGAGCCGGCCATCAGCGTGAGCCGGCCCGCGGAGAATTCCTCCCCCACCGCGCCGGCGACCAGGCTGTACATGTACATGGTGGTGCCCATGCCGATGCTGACCAGCAGGAGGAGGACGACAACGAGGATCCATCCGTAGAAGATGCGCGGGGAACGAGCAGGGGTACCGGCCTGGTGCATTGGGGGCTGCCTTCTGGGTTTATTGTTATGCCCCGGCGCGTTGGTGGCCTGGCGTGCGGGGGTGAAGGGATACCTTACCACTTTGGTGGGGTAATTCTCATCTGCCCGGTGTTTGTGGAGGGGCGAGGTGGGGCAGTGCCAAGGGGCGGGGAGTCCGATATAATCCGGCGCTTGATCGCGTTCGCGATTCGGGCCTATAGCTCAGTTGGTTAGAGCATCCGACTCATAATCGGCAGGTCGAAGGTTCAAGTCCTTCTGGGCCCACCAATCTTCTTGTTTCTAATCAGGTTATTCTATGTGGCACCTGCCGACTATTCCGGGGGGATGGGTGACACTTGGGCCAGAGTCGGGGAGGGGGGGGTGTAGAAATTCTGAGATCGACCAGACTCGACAAGCCAAGCCAGCTCAGTACTCCGGGCGCTCCCCAGTGTATTCCTCCACTCGATCGGCAACATCATGAAGAAAAGTACTCCAAGTAGGGCTGGGTACCGGGTAGAACGCCCTCACTGGCCCATCCCGAAGACCACATGAAACAAAGGCCTCGTCTCTTTCCGGGGTCCAAACGATTGGCTCTTCATGGATTACCTCATAAACATCCTCCGGAATCCTTACCTTCAGGTGAGAGACATCAACACCGCGCTGGTCACACTCGTCGACAATCCCCATCAGCGAGATTCGCTGCCGCTTACCATGTTCGTCACCTGGCGGAAACTGAGCACGCTTGCTGTGGTAAAACGCGATCCCGTCCCCAGACTGTATGTGGCAATCTTTGTTTAGAACCGTCCCTCGCACTTGGGTTTTGAAGACAAAACAATCTCCCTCGCGCTTACTGTCATTCTCAATATCCAGGAAAAACAAATCAGGCACTCCCCAGTCGCTGCCACGGTCCACAGCTGCGCTGAGTGAAAATATCCAACCTTTACGAGTTGAGAAAAAACGGTTCAATTCATTCATTAAATTCCACCGCTGTAACTAGGGGAGAATCCACGGCAATTCTAAGGTGCTCGTTACGCGAAAGAAATATAGCACTTTGACCTGACCTATCATCCCTCCATCAGACCACCCGGGAGAAAGCTGAAGCCAGATCAGCGTATGACAGTGGTTCGCAAGGAGCATCAATTCTTACAATAGAGAAGATCCTGACTCCCACACCTTAGAACAAGTCAACTCGCAAAATAGCTGAGGAGGCTATTCGGCAGAGGTGACTGTAGTTTCCAAGTTACGTTCATTGGTTTCTCCGAATTGTGGCTCTCATAGTCGACCCTACCACAATAAATAAACGGCGCCGCCTTTCCATCTAGAAGCTTGTGCTTTCTTATAAATAGATGCACAGCACTTCCTAGTCGTTTATGCTCCACTATGCCCTTACCTCTCTTGCCTCCTGGAGCTGTGCTGTTTTGGCTCTGCCAGTGGAACGTATGATCGTCTAAGAAGTAGTCGTGGTATTGCTCGTTAGCATTTTTGCCCTGCTTATTGAGTGTAACCAACAAGATTTGCTCCGAGATTTCCTTCGGGCACACGTGCCCTGTTTCCCAAATAGCTTTACTGAATTCTAGGCCGAATAACGGCGGGATATCGGCTCGGAGGAATGCTTGGTGCAATTGCAGATCCAATGGGTCTATCTTTTTTCTCAGTTCTGCAATCAATGCGATTTTTGCTGTGACGGGAATATCTGGATAGCTGGGATTCTGCGCTACTAAAGTGGCGGCCCCTGAGGTATTTGATACTAGATTCCTGAGCAGAAACTCATGGCCGAAACCTTCTCTGTTTTCAGCAACAATCGTTGCAGACTCTAAAACTTCTGTATCATCTGTATTCGGCTCCCTAACATGATTAATCGAAGCCATACTTGTAAGTTCGCTTTCGGAGATTAACTCAAACAGCAAATAGTCGCCGTCTCTAATAGGGTTCTCACCGCCATCCATCGAATTACCAGAAGCCTGAGCGATGAAAAACCTTGCCGGATCAATTACTCGGTATTTCATGGGTAGCGACCGATACTCTATGTTCACATCATCGTGTGGACTTTCGCGAAAATGGCCGCACGCGACTTTTAGATCAGTGAAAAACGGTATTTCTACGCTTTCGGTATTCTCCGTTGGCGCCGGTGCAGTAGCGCCCTTCTGCTCTACGCGAGATTCGTATTGCCGGAATCGAAAGTCAACGAGTTCCTGGACCAGGACGGAAAATGTGTCTGAAACAGTCTCAGATATTTCCCCTTTGAATCGGAACACGCCATCATGAATTTCGAAATACGCCGAACTCGATGAGGTATTGCCCCCAACCCAAGCGTTGATTGGGTTAGACGTCCAATACTCCAGCCATTCAGTCGATTCATTCTCGGATAATATCGTCAGACTTCGATATTTCTCAGGTAAATCATTGAGCAGGATTCTACGCCGCTGTAACACATCGAAGCTTTTTCTCGAAAGGACTTGGATACTAGGTGGCTTTGCATATCCATCTAGCTCTATAAATGCTTCCAATAATACTAGTTTGAAGGACTTTGTTAGGCTCGTAGTCTCGAGTTCTCGAAAAAATCTATCGTATGCGTTAAGGCAATCGATTTCTTGTAATTCCAGATCCTGCTCACTCTTTAGAAACGTATACCATTGACCGTAATATTTACGAATAGTATCCGCACTACCACCTGCTCGGTAGAACTCAGCTAATGCCGGCCTCCGATTTAAGGCGTTTTTCAAATTACGATACAGTTCTACTTGTTTGTCTCCCTTCGTTTCTACTAACCGCTCCATGAAATCTAACGATTCAGGGTCGTAGTTCACAAAACAGCCCAGGGGAAGACTCAGATTGTTATCTCGAATATCATCAATAAATGACTTGCGCTCATTCGTCGTAACGCCAACCCTGAACAGCGCCTCTGGCTTACGGAAGAAACTGACGTGGTTGCCAATAAAATCGATTACGACCAGTTTTTCTTTGCTTGTTTCGAGGCTGTTTCTAAGGCCTCTTCCGAGTTGTTGTAAGAAGATGATCTTCGATTCTGTCGGCCTCAACATCAAAATGGTATCGATGGCAGGAAGATCGACGCCCTCGTTGAATAGATCGACGGAGAAAATAACCCTTATATCTCCATTCCCCAATAATTTTAGTGCCTCATTACGCTGCATGTCGGAGTCAGAATGCACGGAGGCCGAACTAACACCCTGGCGGTTGAAGTAGTCCGCCATAAAGTCTGCATGCTTTCTGGAGATGCAAAATGCTAGCGTCCGGCTTTGGTGCTTTTCCTGCCAGTGCCTAAAATTGTGTCTAGCTCGAGCGTGCGTCGCGAGTTGGCTCTCTAACTGAGTGGGATCAAACTTGCCATTACGCCACGATATCTCTTGGTAGTTCACCTCGTCCGCAATACCGAAGTAGGAAAAAGGACACAATAGTCCCATCTCGATGCCATGAAAGAGGTCACGACTAAAGACAAGATTGTCATCGCATAAGGCGAGAATATCCGATTGATCAGTACGTTCCGGCGTAGCGGTAAGACCCAGCAGGAATCGAGGTTCAAAATGTATTAGAAGCCGCTGATAGGTCCGCGCCGCGGCGTGATGGAATTCGTCAACTACGATGTAGTCGAAGTGATCCCTACTGAACAAATTGAGATGGCTCGTTCTACCCAATGTCTGAACCGACGCAAAGAGCATATCGACATTGAGTTCCTTTTCCTGGCCATCGTATCGCCCTACTTTTACATCCGGCCTGATCCTGACAAAGGTCTCTTCCGCCTGTTTCAGTATCTCCTCTCTATGTGCTACAAAGAGAACTCTCTTTGCATTCATTCGCTGGGAATCAAACGCCGAGAGCCAGGTTTTTCCTAATCCTGTCGCTAACACAACCAACCCACGTCGAAAGCCTAATTCCCTTGTGGACGCCAAGGCATCGAGCGCTTCTATTTGTACTGAGTTAGGTCCTGGTGGTGGCTCTTTCTCGTCCTGGCCGGCTTCGGTTGACGTGGGCTTACTGGTGTTGTCTGGAACTCGCTCAATGTACTCATCAATCCAATGATGCGTCAGAGTTTTGCATGCCTGATTGGCATAGAGAAGCTCATATTCTCTTAAGATCAGAGCAAAACGACTCTTATTTTCCGATTGGTCGACTTTCAGGTTCCACTCTAATCCATCAACAAGTGCTGCGTGGCTTAGGTTACTTGAACCTACGAACGCGCACCCTTCTCCCCCCTCAGTTTGCTGGTTGTGACGAGTGAAGATATACGTCTTCATGTGAAAGCTTGTCTTATCTTGGCTCTCAAACACCTTCACATCGGCACCTTGCTCCTGCAGCAACATGAGGTATCTCAATGCTTGTGGGTCTGTGACGCCTAAATAGTCACCAGTTAACACCCTAACCCGTGCGCCTCTCTCCAATGCGTCTTCCAGCGCGCCTTGTATAAGACGAACCCCAGTCATGCGTATGAATGCCGTTGCTATCGCAATATCGTCGGCATGGTTGATTGCTTCTAGTAAACTTGGAAGGAAAGGATTATCACCGCCGACTGTTAGATGCTGGTCTGGAAACCCGCTCACGCCCTACCGCCCTGCTTTCGAATGATGGCATTGACCCATCTTTGCGGTTTACCCCGCAGGTCCATCTCAGATTTCCAAATATCCAGAACATCGGTGTTGGGCAGGTCTACCAACGTGTCTGTTAGTGTCTCAGTGGTAAAGTTGGTGAAATGCCGCCCCCAGCTATCAACTGAAGGAGATTTACCCCACTTGAAGGACATATAGGCCACTCCGTTCGCTTTAAGGCTCGTTAGGATCCGCCCAAGGGCCCCTCCCAGTTCTTCAGGCGGGCAATGGAGTAAACTAGCCGACGCCCAAACTCCATCAAATTCGTTTATGTAATCAATCTCTTGAAACAACTTGACCTGTACTGATTGCCCAATGTGGGCACTAGCCCAAGCCGCTATTGATGGGCTCCCATCGACCGGAGTGACCCGATAGCCTTTGTCGCAAAATGCCTTGGAGTCTCTGCCTGAGCCGCAACCCAGGTCGAGAATGTGGGCCCCAGGTTCAAGTAAGGCTAGGAACGGAGGATAGAGATCATCAACCTCAAGACCGCTGGTCTCCTCACAGTATTCCTGGGCGTTGATCAAATAATAAGCAGATGTCCGAGCTCGAAGCTGATATTGCTCGACCAACGGAATATCGGCCGGCGCCCACTCAACCTCATACAGCTCATCGACGCTTAGCCAACGCAGCTCATCATGATCCACGAGTTCAAAGTCACCGGCGGTGTGCTCCACCTCGTAGCCAAGGAGCCGGACTACTTTTTCGCCATAGTCGTGGACGCTCTCACCTATAAATGAGTGTACGCGGGTGGAAATGCTGAATTCTTCGGCTAGTTCCCGTTCGAGGCAGCTTTCGGGAGTCTCATTCGGCTCCAGCTTCCCCCCTGGAAACTCCCAATACCCCGCTAGGTGCTTACCCGGTGCTCTCCGAGCAGCGAGAATTCGACCATCTTTGACGATCAGAGCGGCGGTTACATCGATTTTCTTTTTTGTCACGTCCACTGTGAGGTGTTGGCGTTGTCTTAGCTTGTGTCTGTTGTGCTCACCTGATGTCATACATCAAGTTCAGCCAAGTGTTTAAGTGTGCGGGACTCTCTATACAAAATCCACATTCATAGGCAAGAAAGCGGGGCGCGCGGGTCAGTGGTTTAGTGGCTCGGTACTGGTTCGCAGTTCAATTTCGGAAATGGCTTCGAATTCATGCGGTTACAGCCCCTACTCTACACCTCCAACCCGCCTAGGTTAGGCATAGGTTCGGTGTTCGGTCTATTCGTGTAGACAAATTAGAAAACTGATTATATATCTGCTGATTACGCCGCCGCCCCCCCCTCTCCGCTCGTCTCATAATCGGCAGGTCGAAGGTTCAAGCCCTTCTGGGCCCACCCGATAAATCAATTAGTTAAGTTTGAAAACGGTTGCAGTTTTGCCTTGCATGGGACACTAGTGGGGAAATTTTGAATGCAATTCAACATGCGCTCGTAGATATGAGAGCGACATTTTAGGATTTGCCTGACGGCCTGCACTTGTTTTGTGGGGAATGCCGCTGCTTATTTATAGACTCTTATCTCTATTCACAGAGTCGGCAACAAGCACCAGGCAAATTAGCCAGGTTTACAGTTGAGCAACAATAGAACAGACAACCCGCCATCGGGTTGTCTGTTTGTATTCTATGCATGATATAGCTTAGATACGCTCTAGCTCGTTTTCTAAGCCAAGTATTTTCCGACGTGCAAGAGCTAGATTTGAGTTCTTCTTGTCAAGGACAAGGTACAGAAACAGGCCGTCATTGCTAACGCTTGGACGGATAATGTGCATCTGTGTTTCCAGGGTGATCAATATATCATCGATATTCCCCTCGATCCCCAACGAGGCCATAGTTTTCATTTTGGCTTTTACCACCTCGCTGTTTCCAGCGGCGGCCAGTTCGAGATCAACCCCGCCACCTTCGCCCGCGAGCAAAAGGCCTGATTGATAATCAACAATAGCGGCACCTAGCGCGCCGTCGATTCCCATCATGCCAGTAACAGTGGTATTCAAATCGCTCATTACACTTTCTCCAAATCAATTGTCTGTAGGACGTTTTTGCAAATCACCTACATGCTCTTAGCGTGATGCTAAAAAAGGTACATCACTGGTTAAAAGCCCCCTGATGGGGACTCGTTTCAGATAGAGCGAAGTCTCATAAGACAAACGCCCGAACTTCACTGGAAGCCACTCTTCTCACAGTTCTGATTCTTATCAGAACTACATCAGGCTGTGGCTCCGTAAATCATTCTGGTGCTCCGTGCTAGTGAGAGTTCCCGGATGTTGTGTTCTACGGAGCCCCCTCCTCGACTAATGCCAGCTTGTTCCTGGCCATCACCCAGCCCTTGACTAGCCTTCTTCGATATAATCGGTACTACAGGAATATGCGACTGCTCTGGTGCGCCGGCACTCTACGCTGCAAGAGCCTCGAAGGCCTCGGCGATGTTTCTTGCGCACAGCTTTGATGCACCCAGCAGGAGGCCTACTCCCGTTAGTGAGCTGGAAACCGCTGCAAGTACAAAAACCTGGTTGATGTGTCTAAACACCACATACCCACATTCATTCTCCACTATGACGGTTTTACATTTCCCCATAGCAAGTTCGTCAGTTACGGTGTCTCCCAAAGACATAAGAGAGCTGCTCATGGACGCCAGTCGCTTAGCGGGTCGACCGTCTTTCATCTTGCTGAAAATCATGTGTCCATCCACGGTTACAACCACGATTCCTTTGACAGAAGCATGGGTATCCAGTGCAATCTGGGCACATGGCTCTATGATTTCCGCAGCGTCTTTTACAGATAGTTTTGCCATAAAAAATGTATCAACTGGTTAGGTGGTTCAGTAGCTGTCCGCAACAATCACAGCTGCGAGCGATCCCAGCATCAGATTGACATCATCCGTTTTCCGAGCATCAATCGGGACACTGGATCCAGATATCCCTTTGCCTGCATATAGTCATAGCAAGCTTCCATACTCGATTACGGAGACACAACTTGATGGGGTACCAACTTGAGTTGTTCACTCATGGTAATTTCCAATCCGCGAAGAACAGACTCCAATACCATCTGTCGATTTGGATTTAACACACGTATAGACAGCTTGATCATCACCTACACTCTGGAAGATGCCTTTAGAACGAGATTCATTGGTTAATCTACAGCGGCCGGTCACATCGGATCGTCGTGAGTCACTTTGCAGATATAACCCCGTAAAAAATATGTTAATAGTACGGGGCGTTTCGAAAATCAGCTTATGGTATCCACAAGAGGTGTGGCAATCGTGATTCTCGATGATTCCCAAACCAAAGCCTGGATATGTGAATCGACGCACATTAATGAATTCAACACCTGCACAAATTGTTTGCGAATCTCTTATGACCCACATTTTTTAGGGGTTTTTCATCACGCAAGAACTGCCGACATTGCATAGACGTTGAGGGCTTTGGGGTGTCTAGTCGGGGGGAGTGAGGTTTCCTGGGCCTGCTTAGCTTCCAGAGATCTGCTGGCTGAATTCTTCCGTAATCACATACTCAGCGAGTTCTTTGCCTCCGGCGTTGAGAAGCTGCGCAGTACTACGTAGATATCCTGTTGTCTCATTCAGCCTCTTAAACTGCTGGTCCAGACGATCCGAAGCTTCCGACCAGCTTTCCACTGATTCAGCTCAGGTCACGACTAACAAAAATCCCTGGAGCTACTCTCGAAAACGAAAAACACCCCTGTCGAGAACGACCCGCTCCCCATTCGCAATCATCTGGAACACTGCTCCCTCTTCAGTGCGCCAGATAACCGTATCCAGCCTATCCCCCGGGTAGACCGGTTTGGAGAATCGCCCCGCCATATGCCCGAATCGAGTGACGTCTCCCTCACACAACCCCCTCAGCAGCGCCCGGCAGGCGAAGCCGTAAGTACCAAGACCATACAGAATAGGTTTCTCAAAGCCGTCGGCACGCGCCCGAGTGGGTTCGGTGCCATGAGGGTGACGATCGCCGGAGAGGCGATAGACAAGCGATTGGTTCAGCCCAACGGGAAGCGTGATTTTCACATCTGGCGCTCGGGACGGTTGGTCCCAGCCCGTCGCCCCCGATGGCCCCCGCGGACCACCGAAGTTTCCTTTCCCCTGGGCAAAGATCCCCGAGCAGGTCGAGCCGAGATACTCGTTGGTGTCCGCCAGGGTAATACGGGTCTCCTGCACTACAAGGGCACCGGAACCCTTGTCATAGACCTGGCGAAGTATCGTGGAGAGATGCGCTGTGCCGCTCACCGGAAGTGGTCGGGCGAGCGTGACGCTCTGTTCGCCGTGAACCATTCCAACCGGACTCAGCCCGACTTTCTGCCACCCCAGTAATTCCATCCAATCACTTTGCAGGCCCATGATGGTGGCAAACGACGGTATCACCTGCTGCGGCAGGCCCGGCGTGTTCTCGGTGGTGAATTGCAGTTCCTCGAGTGGGTCGTCGAGGCCGGCACCGACACCAACGGCGTAGAGTAGTGCACGGTCCGAGTCCCAGCTCCAATGACCATTTACCATCTCCTGGTCGATGAGGTGGTCGTATTTGCTCATAGTATTTTTCTTAAATTTGCAGATACCAGAACCCGGATTATATACGGCTCTCTAACCCGTCAGGAGCCGGGTAGAGGCAGACGGAGCTGGGCCATGCCCTCCAGGGACTTTAAAGGAGGCTCGCTTTACTGACGGTTCCGCGAGTCTGGGCAACACTTCCTTGAACGAAAACTCCCTGCAACGAGAGCTTCCTGCAGCCAGCAACCACCCAACCGACTTGTCAGCCCCCGCGCATTCCCCGAAACTGAACATACAACCAATCCCGACGGACCAAGCCGGGGGAGCGCCAGCCGTGGCCAATAGCGATTACGTCAAGTGCAGCGACATCATGCACACGCCTCCGACCTACCTGTACGTGGACAGCACCGTGCAGGACACCATCGACATGCTGCTCGAACACCACATGTACGATGTGCCAGTGGTGGACCGCAACGAAGTCTTCGTCGGCGAAATCAGTATCCGGCGCCTGGCGGGACTACTGCTGCCGACCAGTCTCAGCATGGAACAGGGGCTGATGAACACCAGCTTTATGCGCGAGACCCTGGAGGATATTCGCCAGCGACTGCACAAGGCCAGCGGCAGCCCCATCGAACCCTATCTGAACAGGGATACCGTGGTGGTCTACCCGGACTCCCCGCTCATCGACGCGCTGATGCTCCTCTACCACAAATTCATCCGGATACCGGTGGTCAGTCGCGAAAACGGCCACCTCGTCGGGGCGATCTCGTTGATCACCCTGCTGCGGTCGCTGGAAGAGGCCGACTGATGGCCGCTGCGGAGCCAGCCTCGATCATCATGGGGCTCGACCCGGTGTGGCTGTCGTCGGCCATTTTTCTTTTGACTTATATTCTGCTGGTCTCCGAGCGCGTGCACCGCTCTGTCGCCGCGATGTTCGGCGCCGGGCTGATGATCCTCAGTGGCATCATCACCCAGGACGACGCTTTCGACGGCGTAGACTTCAACACCATCTCGCTACTGGCGGGCATGATGATCCTTGTGGGCATCACCCAGCGCACCGGTGTTTTCCAGTACGTGGCGGTGTGGGTGGTGAAAAAGGCGCGGGGCAACCCACAGGGCATACTGCTGTCCCTGGCGACGGTGACGGCCGTCTTCTCGGCGTTATTCGACAACGTCACAACCGTGCTGCTGATTGTCCCGGTTACCCTGCTGATCGTCGAGAAGCTGGAGTTGTCCCCCTACCCTTTCCTGTTCGCCCAGATCTTCGCCTCCAACATCGGCGGCACAGCGACGCTGATCGGCGACCCGCCGAATATCATGATCGGCTCCGCGGTGGGGCTCACCTTCGCGGATTTCATCACCGAACTGGGTCCCGTGGTGCTGGTGATACACGCCTCGGTGCTGGCGGTTCTCTACCTGATTTGGCGCAAACAGCTGATCAGCAGCGCTGAAGCGCGAGCGCGGATCATGGCCTTCGACGAACGCGGGTCGATAACCGACCCGAGATTGTTGCGTCAGTCGCTGTCGGTGATGGCCCTGGTCATCGCGGGTTTCATTTTTGGCGAGCACGTTGGGCTGCTGTCAGGCAGCGTCGCACTCGGCGGTGCTGCCCTGCTCATGCTCCTCTACACCGCAGGCAGGAACGGCAAGGAGCAGTCCACCCGGGTGGACGGGATTTTCTCGGAACTGGAATGGAGCACCATCGTGTTCTTCATGTGCCTGTTCATGATGGTGCACGGCCTGAGCGCCAGCGGCGTGCTCGACCTGCTGGGGCAGCATATGGTCGCCCTCACCGGCAGCAGCCTGGAGGCCACCACGTTTGCCACCCTCTGGCTTGCGGCCTTTGCCTCGTCCATCGTCGATAACGTACCGTTTGTCGCCACCATGATCCCCGTACTGGAAAGCACCTCGCCCTATCTCGGTGGCGAGGAAGCGATGGGGCCAGTGTGGTGGGCACTCTCCCTGGGGGCGTGCCTTGGCGGCAACGGCACGCTGGTGGGCGCTACCGCCAACATCATCGTGGCGGGATTCGCCGAACGCGCCGGCTACCCGATCAGCTTCCTGCGCTTCCTGCTGCTGGGGCTGCCGGTCATGTGCCTGTGCGTTGCTATCGCCTGCATCTATCTCTACCTGCGTCATTTCGCGTGAACCAGGCATGCGCCAGGCCAATCTGTCCAAGGGCCGTAGAACATATTGCAGGGCCACATGGTGTATAGGGCTCCAGGCTTTGAGGCAGGTCAGCCCACAGGGCGAGCGCCATGCGCTGGTCATCGGATACGATGGGAAGCTAACAGGATAGTTAGCGGCCAAATCGACACAATAAAACAAGGAGCTTGCGAGATGAGAGAATTCGACCGCGACCTGCTACCGCCCGAGCAGTTCCAGATTATGAGATACAGCGAGAGGGCCTTCCAGGCGGTCGGCAGGAACCACGCCAATTACTTTATCAACGAGCTGGGCCTTAAACCGACCGACCATGTACTCGAGATTGGGTCGGGGAACGGCCGCATTGCCAGCGCACTGGCAGGCTACCTGGAGGGGGGAAGCTACACTGGCGCTGAGATCATGGAACCGTTCGTGGAGTGGTGCCAGACAACCTATAGGCACTATCCAAATTTTACGTTCCAGCATATCGACGTGTACAACAAGCACTACAACCCCTCATCTTCCACGCATGCCTGCGACTTCAGGTTTCCCTTTGACGACAATACGTTTGACTTCATCTACCTCACGTCCGTGTTCACTCACATGCACGCCAAGGACGTCGACAATTACCTGTCCGAAATCCACCGTATGCTGAAGCCTGGCGGCACGGTTTTCATCACCTACTTCCTGATCGACGAAGCGACCAAAGCGCAGATAGAAAGCGGGGAATCCAGGCGCAAGTTCAGGTTATTCGAGGAGCATTCCTACACAGACAACCCGAGGAAGCCCGAGGCGGCCATTGCCTTCGATATACAGTTCATTCGATCGCTGTATGAGCGCAATAAGCTGAAAATCGTTGACGTCTCGCTGGGTAAGTGGCGGTCACCAGAAAAAGAAAAACATATCGGACACAACCAGGACCGGGTTGTGGCGCGAAAAGGGTAGCAGGTGTTTCCTTGGGTGCAGTTGTCAGCTTGTGTATGGCTTGCACTTGCGCCATGACGCAGCCGGTCTCGCTGAACCTGCCGGTACCGGCTGCCGTGCCGTCACTGGTAGCGGCACAACGGGGGACACCCAAGCCACCATGGAATGCAGTTGAATAGAAAAATCTTAGTATAAACAGCTGCTTACGGGGGTGTCTGGATATGGCCAGACAGAGAAATGGTCGGTGTGAGAGGATTTGAACCTCCGACCCCTTCCTCCCGAAGGAAGTGCGCTACCAGGCTGCGCTACACACCGAGGATTTGAGGCGCGCAACTATACCAAAAGGCCCCACAGAGGCCAAGAGCTTCATTAAGATGATTCGCCTCGCTCATGGAGCCCCCTTGCCGGGCCCCAAATCACCCACATCCACCGGTTGGCACCCCCCGTCCGGCGAACACGCCGGGCCTGGCAGTCCCCCGCTCACCCCTGAAACAACCCGAGGTCTTCCGGGCTATCCACCTCGCCCCATTCCCCCGAGTACTCCACGACACCTACCGGCACCCGACCGGCCTCGAGCACGCGCTGCAGCGTGCCCGTCATGTGCATGGCGTCGCGCTCCACCTGCGGCAGCGCCGCCCGAATCCGCTGCACCTCAGCCCACCCCGCCGGTGTGAAACGGAGCAGGCCCATGTACTGCCCCTGCACCTCGTCCACTGAGCGCGGCGTATTGCCGATCTCGGCCAGGCTGCCGTCGGGTTTCAGGCGGAAGGTCTCGGCATCCGCCAGCGGGTCCTCGAAGCGCTGGGCCCACTGCTGCAGCCAGTGCCGGTCGTAGGTGATCGCGATATCCGCCTCGCTGGCCAGCAGCGCCCGCGGAGCGGAGGCGTCGAAGAAAATATCCGCGTAGCTCACAATGCAGGGGCCGGATTCCAGCCAGTCGCGAGCGCACTCCAGTGACGAGACCATATTGGTCTGCGCCCAGCGCGCATTGTGGAATTCGGTGAGGCCGCGGCCGGCGAGCAGTTCGCGCCGGTAGCCGGTCACGATCCCGATCTCGTCGATACCTGCTTCCCACAACGCGTTCAGCTGCCAGTCGAGCAGCGCCCGGCCGCGCACTTCCAGCAGACACTTGGGGCGCTCGTCGGTGAGGTCGCGCATGCGGCTGCCGCGGCCGGCGGCGAGGATGATCGCTTTCATGCTGTCGCCCCGGCGTTTAACAGTGCCCTGAAACGGGCAATGTCCACTTCGGTAAGATCAGACTCTCGCTCCGGGTGCCACATCCAGCCTTCCCAGGGCAGGCTTTGGTGCCGCACGGCCTCGATCACGCCGTCCGCAGAACGCGCCGCCACAGCAAACTCCGGCGGTACTTCCGCCACGGCCTGGTTGTGATAACTGTTCACCTCGGCGGGCCAGTCCGCCGCCACGGCGCCTGCTTCAAACTGCAGGGCATGCCGCGTGGCCACGTGCCCGGTAACAGCCGCCAGCGATCCACCCGCCCACGCCAGCATCATCTGCATGCCGCGGCAGATGCCCAACAGGGGCAGGCGTTCATCACTGGCATAGTCGAGCAACGCTGACTCTGTCTTATCCCGCTCGAGCACCTCGCCGATCTCGTTGCCGCCGGAGAGCACCACGGCGGCCGGTTTGATCGCGCCCAGCCAATCCCGCGTGGAGGCCGCAACTTCGCTAGACCCCAGCGCATTGGGTACGG
Organism: Mangrovimicrobium sediminis; assembly: GCF_004745945.1. Lineage (GTDB taxonomy): Bacteria > Pseudomonadota > Gammaproteobacteria > Pseudomonadales > Halieaceae > Mangrovimicrobium > Mangrovimicrobium sediminis. The sequence continues at coordinate 112,624 of NZ_SRLE01000009.1, forward strand.
GTATTGCGCAACACCCTGCGGCAACCAACCACTGCACCAATCGCTGGTCCAGCGCATCGCGGCGCTCACCCCGTTCCGGCCACAGGTCCACCCGTTGGCTCACCGCCACCTTTCTCAGTTCACTCACGCCAACACCTCCACCCGCCTGGCCGCGCAATCCAGCCGCAGCCGCCGGGCCTGGGCCCAGTGCCGGTAGGACGCTTCCCCGCAGCCGATCACCGCCGGCAGGCCCAGCTCGCCGGCGCGAATTGCCATGTGCGAGTTCACGCCGCCCCAGGCGGTAATCAACCCGGCGATGGCGTGGGAGAACAGCCAGTCGAAGCCGGGGTCGGCGTTGGGAATGCAGACGATGCGGCCTTTCAGGTCACTGCCCGCATCGCAGTCGGAAACCGGCGCAGTCACCTGCTTCTGGGTGATGAAGTTGGGTTCGGTCTTGCCCAGCTCGAAGGCCCACACGCTCTCCGGATTGAGGATGACCGGCGGCAGGGCCACGCGCAGTGTCTCCTGGTACTGCGCCTTGCCCTGCTCGATGGAGCGCATGAGCACCTCGGCGGGGTCCGCGGCGGCGATGTGCAACTCCTGCAGCGCGCCGATGTGGCAGTAGGCCATGTCCTCGCGGCTGATACCATGCTGCTCGGCGTAGGCAGCAGCCAGCGACAATGCATCCGACAGGTTGCGCGTGAAGTGGAACTTGGCCAGCTCGCGCAGCTCGATACCCGAGCGAATGAAACTGAACAGCTCCTGCGCGCTGCAATGCAGGCCGTGTTCGCGCAGCAGTGCCTCGGTATAAGTGGCCTGCTGTTCACTCGGCACGAAGGCTGGCCGGTGCGCCGGCGCCGGCGGCTTGTTGGCCCAGTCGAAGTACAGCTCCGGCGCTTCGTCGTAGCGCGGGGACAGGATGTCGTAGGTGCCGGGACGCAGGTGGCCGTACTTGGCCAGGAACACATCGCGTTCCAGCGACGCCATATCGTGGCCGAGCTGGCCACTGACGGTGGTCAGCCCGCCCATGAACGCGTCATAGTCCGCCTGGGTGAACACACCCACCGCCAGCAGCGAGCGCAGCATCTGCACCGCCACAAAGCCGGCCCGCGCCAGGCCGGCAAAGGGCAGCGTGCCGTAGCGCTTGGCGTCCTCGAGCAACCAGTAGATGCGCGCCAGGGTGTCCAGACCTGAGCCCAGCAGCACCTCGCGGCGCCGGTTCAGGGTCTCCAGCTTGGCGGCATCGGTTTTCCACAGGCCGGTCTCGGGGTGGACGATCCCGTTGGTCAAGCGGCGCAGGCTGTGCGCCAGCAGTGCCTGCTCGTTCTCCCGAAACCCGGCCTCGGCCAGGCGCTGCACGCGCTGCGGAAAGTCCAGCGTGTAGCAGGAGAACACGATTTCGAACTCCACCTTGTCGTGCAGTTCGGGCTCCGCCAACAGGCGGTCGATGTAATAGTCGACCAGTCGTGCGGCCAGCGTATCGTCGAGATCCGCGGGCACGAAGGAGTTGAACGACAGGCGCACGTCCACGTAGGGCAGCCCAAAGAAGTGCGGCATCAGCGGAAAGCTGCGCAGGTTGCGGTAACCGTAGTTGTTGCGCTGGTAGGCCCAGATGGCGTCGGTGACAAGATCGCGGTAGAGCGACAGCGACAGCGGCTTGGGACGAATGCCGATAATCTCGCCGGGGTTCCAGTCCGGCATCACGCCGTATACCGTGCGCCGGCCCATAAGGAACGGGTGTTCGCGCATACCGCGCTCGACCTTCTCCGCGATCAACGCCAGGCGCCGGGCCTGGGCCTCAGGGGACTCGCTGGTGCGGGCAAGATGCAGCGGACGGACCTGCAGCAGCCAGAGCACGTCGTTCCCAGCTTCACGGGTAACGGCAAATTCGCAATCCAGGGGCACCTCGCCAAACAGGCCCTGCAGTTCCCGAATTAGCGGCACTACACCGGCTATCTCGTCTGGCGGACCATAGGGCGACAGCGCCGCGCCCTGCCAGGTGCGGCCGCCGTAGCCGCCGGTCACGTAGCCGGTATCGCCGCCCTCGCTCCAGTTGGCGACGATATACGGCGCGCAGGTGTTGGGGTCGTGAGAAAAGACCACCCCGGCGCGCTGCACGTCCTGCAGCATGGGCTGCACCAGCACTTCGTCTTCTGCCTCGGGTGTACCATAGGAAGTGATCACCTGGTCAATGGACTGCGGCAGGTCTGCCGGGGACACGTTGAGCAGGCTGAGGAACTCGCCGGCATGGGAGGCGCCGGCGCCGTCTTCGCGCCGGCAACTGGAGCGCACGATCAGCGGGCCATCACCCAGCGAAGACGCAATCTGCGACAGGCAGCGCTGTGCATCCTCGCGCCACTGCGCCACGGTGAAGTAAGCCAGCGGTGCAATGCGGGCGCCGCGCAGGCTGCCGCGCAGCCGGGCGAGGTTGCCGGCCTTGGTGGTCATCACCTGCGTCACCCTACACGGCTCCCGAGTCGGGTGACGTCGACAGTACGGCGCGCAGCACGGCTTCCGCGATGGCCTCGGGTGACTGTGGCGTACTGAAATCTACCGTCAGGTCCGCAGCCTCCGGTTCGTCTACCGGCATGTCGAGGCCGGCCACCTGGGTTACCTCGCCGGCATCAAAGCGCGCGTACAGCTGCTTCGGGTCGCGGCGGCGCAACTCCGCCTCCGGTACCTTGAGGTACACCTCGAAGTACCCCGGCAGGTGCTCGCGGTTCCACTGGTGAATCTCCCTGAACATGGAGATGGTGGCGATAACTACGGTCACGCCCTGCCCCGCCAGCACCTGGCACAGGTGCGAGTAGCGGCGCGCAAGTTGCAGGCGCTCCTCGCGGCCGTGATTGGAAGCGCTCCACCGGGCCGCCCCGAACACCGCGCGCAACTCGTCGCCATCGAGCATGACCGCCGGCAGCGCTTGTTCACGCAGCCGCGCCACCACAAGATGGGCGAGCGTGGTCTTGCCCGCGCCCGACAGCCCGGTAATCCAGATCACTTGTCCACTAAGGGCGTTCGAGTCCATAGCTCGCGTGCCAGTCTCCCAGGTGACGACCTCCGCGACGGAGGCCAAAAATGCGGCCGGCGCTCCCCGATCAAACCGGATCGACACCCGCCCGATGCCGGACAGGTAGCCGCGCCGGTGCACTAGAAACGGTTTGCCGTGGCCAGGAACGGGGGGAAATAGTCGCCGATCTTGTCCTGCTCGGTCAGCCGGTACAACAGGCCGTGGGACCCTTCAAAGCCGTCGTGGATATCCAGGGTCACGCCGGGGCTGTCGGCGTAGATTTCCGCGAACTCGCGATCGCCATCGTTCTCGCGGGCGAACAGGATGCGGTAGTCGGTCACGCCGTTATCGTCGGCGAGCCTTTCCAGCAGCGCGGCTTCGGCCTGCTTGGCAGTCTCCATCGTGGCCGTGCGCGGCGAGAAGGCCCAGACGGTATTCGCCCTGAGCATATGGCCGAAATACAGGGCGCCGTAACCTCCGCTGGAGTTGCCGATGCAGTAGACCTCCTCGATCTGCGGCTGCGACTCGATATGCTCGACCAGCCAGTCCGAGAGCGCATCCAGGCTGTCGATACTACCGCCGACACCCTGCAGGTAGTTGTCGTTGTTCGGGTCGCGTATCCAGGTGACGTTGCGCGAGCCAAGGCCTGTGGCGCGCAGGAACTGGATGGGCGGAACGCCGCCGATACTGCCGCCGGCCATCATAAAGCCGGCGCGGCCGCTGAAAATAATGAAGAGCTGTGCACAACGCGCTCGGGCGAGGGAGATGATATTGCCCTCGCTTTCTTTTTTTACATCTCTGTTCATACCTGACCGGAAAACCTGAAGTGATTGGAAGCTTGCGAAATTATTCTGGCCTCCTGGTCGCCATACTGGACGTAAAAACGCCCCCAGCGACGAACTGGAGAACCAGTTGATCACTAAATAAAGTAGCACCAATTTCGCATTTGCGGTTAACGGTTGATTGGTCGCCCTGCCGGAAGCCATTCACCCATGCACATCGCGGCGAGTGTGGTCTATAGTTATCGGGGGGCCTGACTACCGAAACCACCACACAGCGATGCTCGAGGCACTTGGAACAACAGTGCCATGGAAAGGGCGTGATGGCGCAGTTGCGCCACGAACGAAATCAATACGCACCTGGGGAGCACGACCATTTCCACGTCAACCACGCCAATGTTTATGGGCGGTAGCTTTTTGACACCACCACACTCTTGCCGCCTGCGTTGTAGCCTGCGCGAGACCGGGCCATCCCGCCGCTGTAGCCTTACCCGTCGCGCCTGAAGGTTCTACCGATGTCACCCACCACGATCTACTTCGCCTCGCCCCTGGAAGCCTCGGGCGCCTCCTGGCTGCTCAACTGCTTTCTCGAACTGGATATCAAGATCCTGCACAAGCCCGCCGTGGATAACGTCTGGCCGCGCTCAAAGTCCGACCTATCCCGGTTGTGGCAACCAGCTGGCGAGGGCTGTTCACTGCACCCCAACGTGGAAATCCTCAAAAAGTGGCTGCCGACCTTGCAGCAACGGGATACTTTCACGTTCCGCGACGATATCGAAGTCGAGTACATCCAGGAATTCCCCACGGCGCGACACCGGGGCCAGCGCGCGATTTACTTTGTGCGTGACCCGCGCGACGCGATCTATTCCATGTACCGGCGCATCTCCCCGGACCTGTCGTTCACCGACTTCCTGAATTTCCCTAATCCCGACTCCCTGCTCAACCGTGTCGACCACTGGCGCCTCAACATGCTGTGCTGGCTGGCGCATGAGGATATAGCCGTGTTCCGCTTCGAGGACTACAAGCAGGATGCGAAGGCGCTGCTGGAGCGTATTCTTGGCCACCTCGAACTGGAATACAGCGACGCAGACATCCAGCGGGCGATCGATAACTCCAGCATCGAAAAGGCCAAGGAAGCGGAGGCGCGTTACAAGGCGATGTACCCTGGCGATACCGAGGTCGCCAATCGCGCCGGCAAGGTCGGCGACTGGAAGGACCGGGAGGATATCGAGGAAGGCATCGCGATTATCGAGGCAAAGACGCGGGACCTACTGGACACACTGGGCTACGCCCACGAAAGCGGGGCGCCGGCCGCGCCTGAGCAGGACCCTCTCGCCACACTGCACAAACTCGATTTCTTGCAGGCAATCGCCCTTCCCACCGGTTTCAACCGTGCCGGACCCGGTGACGGGCCCATCGCCTACCTGCGAGACATCGCCGAATTTGCGGCTAGCCTGGACGAGCCGACCCTGCGCGCGTCGAACCTGTCCTCGGCCGAGATCAGGCATTTGCTGGACAGCCTCGAGGAGTTCGGCAAAAACTACGGCCTGGACAACAGCGCCCGCATCGCCGCCCTGCGCGAGGCCTTCGCCCAGGGGTCGACCAATTTCCTCGGCCGCATCAGCGAACTGCGCGCCAGGCGCAAACGCGCGCTACCGGACACGAGCACGGATGCCTGACAGCCGGTAGCGCATACCCAAAACGCAACTAGAAAATGAGCGCTGCGGCGCTGGTAAACCACACTGGAGAAAACCTTGAGCACACATGCATCCGATTGGGACTATTCCGAGCAGGCCCCCTACTACCAGTACCGCCCCAATTACTCGCCCCTGGCCATCGACACACTGCTGGAAAAACTCGCCGTCCCCAGGGATGAAGGCTTCCTCATCGCGGACGTGGGCGCGGGCACCGGCAACCTGACCATCATGCTCGAGGAGCGCGGCTACACACCAATCGCCATCGAACCCAATGATGCCATGCGCGAAATCGGCATCCAGCGCTCGGCCAGCAAGCCCACGCGCTGGCAGGCGGGCACCGGAGAAGCGACGGGGCTGCCAGACAAATCGGTGCAGGCCTATCTCATGGGCTCATCGTTCAATACCACGGAGCGCGACACCACCCTCAAGGAAGCCCACCGCGTACTGGCAGACGGCGGCTGGTTCGCCTGCATGTGGAACCACCGCAGCCTCGAGGAAGACGAAATCCAGTCCAAAACCCAGGCTGTACTGAAGTCCTTCTTCCCCGACTACACCGGCGGCTCGCGCCGTGAGGACCAGCGGCCCATCCTCGAGGCCTCGCCGTATTTCTCCGACGTGCACTACCTCGAGGACAGCTTTACCGTGCAACAAACCAAGGAGCACTACCTGCTGGCCTGGCGCTCGGTGCGCAACCAGTTCTGGGACCTGCGCAGCGACGAGGGCAAGGCGCTGTTCGAGCAGGTAATGGCGAAGATGAGCGAGGTGTTGCCGGACCCGGTGCCGCTGACTTATACGACGCGAATCTGGTACACGCAAAAATCATGATCCATGCTGCGCATGTGACACAAGCGCAGGCTTACTTAAGTACTGGAGCGCCGACGGGTTCGCGGTGGAGCGCCGCAACAACGGCATCGACCTGCTGCCCGGACGCGCCAGCGTACAACTCGATCATTCGATTCAACTGTTCTATATCCAATTCGCTGAACCCATCCACCCGTAGCGCAGCGACAAAATCTTCCACATACCGGGTCAGCGCGGCGCGCTTGCCATCGTCGATACCCGCGTACGCCACATTGGCACAGGCGTCCAGCAGGCGGGCCAGCACCATCACATCGTCCATGGCGTACTGCCGGATAGGGGTGAGGCAGTCATACAGCACGCGGGAGAAGTCCGGCTCGAAATAGTAAACGCGGACCGTGCCATCCTCGCTGCGCTCCCCATCGAAGCCCGGGTGCTGCGCGTACTCCACCAGCAGCATGGACAGCATATCCAACACGCGCATGGCGGTCCCGGGGTCGTTGATCCCCGGGCTCAGGGCCTTTACCGCAATTTCCGACAACAGCTTGAAGCCGAACAGGAAATGGTCGTCGGCGAAGTCCTCGATGTAGTAATCGAAACAGTCGAGCAGCTTTCCCTGCCTGTCGTCGTCGAGTTCCCGGCTCAACCGGAACAGCGGCCGGCCCTTTGCGACAAACTCGCCCCGCTGCACCAGGGTGACCAGCACAAGGTCCTCGGCCTCGAGTTGTCGCAGCAGCTCGCCGCCGATGACGCGCTTGAAGTAGCCGGTGTGCCCGCTGTGTACCGCGGCCCACTGCTCGGTATCCGGCGGGCTGCAATCGCCGCGCGCCATGTCTTCCCGGATACTCGCCACCCGCCGGCGCAGGTTCCTGCGGGTTTCCAGGAATATCGACTCGACGATGTGATCCACCTGTATCGAGCGGGTGATCGAGTGGATGAAGTTCACGAACAGCACGAGGCAGGCGATGCCGAAGGTAATCGCAATCATCACCGCGAGACCGGGCACGGCGTCGGCGCCGGCTTCGCTGTGGATGGACGCGATCAGCAGCAGGGAGTAGATGATGGTGCCCAGGTAAACCCCGAGGCAGACCTGGTGCTGTTTCTTGGTGACCAGGCCCGGTATCACCCGCGGTGACAGCGTCGCCGACGCGCGGGTGAGCACGACCATCACCATCGAGAAGCTGAACACCGCCAGCGAGATGACGCCGCCGACCAGCGCGCTGAGAATGGTCCGCGCGTTGTCCGCGTCGGACACCACCACGATGCCGAGGTGGCGCTCCAACCAGTCGGCAGCGGGCGAGAAGTCGACACTCACCATGAACAGGCACAGCAGCAGCATAGCCAGGGAGATGACCACTGGAATCAGCGCGATACTCTGGCTGACCCGGGTCATGACGCGGTCCAGCGCATTGTTCACTGTCGGCACTGCGGGGTCTCCTTAAGCGGATTGCTGCAACACACTAAAGCACCGCCCGTCTCCGGGCACAACCAGCGCCTTGCACAACTCGCAGCGCGCACAACCAGTACCAACAACCAAACTGGTAAATCCAGGCATTCACAATCACACTACCACCCATGCGCAAAAGCCCCCTCGACAGATTCGCCCGCGACCTTCCCCCCGGCACCCTCAACTGGATCGGCCTGCGCAGCGCGCGCCGCGGCGATGTGGTACCGGTACAACAGGCACAGGCCCTCGCCACCCTCGGCCTGGAGGGCGACCACCGCACAAGCAAGGCGCCCGGCTCGGCCCGCCAGGTCACGCTGATTTCCGAGGAGTTCATCGCGCAGATCGCGCACTACAGCGGCCACGAGACCATCGACCCGGCCCTGCTGCGTCGCAACCTGGTGGTGCGCGGTATCAACCTCAACGCCCTGCGCCACCAGCGCTTTCGTATCGGCGGGGCCGAGTTCGAGGCCACCGCCCTGTGCCACCCCTGCTCGCGCATGGAGGAAGCGCTGGGCAAGGGCGGTGTCGCGGCGATGCTTGGCCATGGCGGGCTGTGCGCGCGTATCCTGCACAGCGGCCTGATCCAGGTGGGTGATCTACTGGAAGTGTGCCCCCAGGAAGAGGAAGGCGAATCGGCCTAGACGCACACGCGACGCTTTTGCGCTCGCGCTCGCGCTCGCAGCGAGCCAGGATTCCCAGGCCGCCTGAATCCAGGCACTACACTACTCACTGAAGCAGCGCATTCCCCCGCAACCGCTCCACCGCCAGATCCACAAACGCCCGGATCTTCGCGTTCGCCTTGCGCCCCTCCAGGTACACCACGTGCACCGGCAGGGTCGGCGGCTCCAGGTCTTCCAGCACCAGTTGCAGGCTGCCCGCAGCCAACTCGTCCGCCACCTGGTAGGACATCACCCGGGTCAGCCCCAGTCCCATCACCGCGGCCTTCACGGCGTCGGAATTCTGGTTGCACTGGAAGCGCGAGGCGACCTTGACCTTGTGCTTGCCGAAGGCCCAAACGGTGAGCGGTTCCACCGCGGTGGCGTGGATAAGATCGTGCTCGGCGAGGTCCGCTGGAGACTGCGGCACGCCGCGTTCGGCAAGGTAGGCTGGGGACGCGCAGACAACGCGGCGGATGTCACCCACGTGGGTGGCGAACAGGCTGGAGTCTGCGAGGTTGCCGATGCGGATGGCCACGTCCAGGTTCTCCTCCAGCAGGTTGGTCACCCGGTCGAGGAACAGGGAGTTGACCGACACCTTGCCGTGGGCCATGACGTACTCGGCGATAATCGGCACCACGTACTTGTGGCCGAACAGCGATGGCGCGGTCACCGTCAGCCGTCCGCTGGGCTCGGAGAAGCTGCCGGTCACCGCCGCCTCGGCCTCCGCCACGCTTTCGAGAATCGCCTTGGCATGGGTGTAGTAGCGCTGGCCTGAATCCGTAAGCCGAACATGGCGGGTGGAGCGGTGGAACAGGGGTACGCCCAGCGCGCTCTCCAGCCGCGCCACCGAGCGGGTGACCGCCGGCGCCGAGAGGTCCAGCACGCGGCTGGCGTCCACAAAACTCCCCTCCTCGACCACCGCGGAAAACACCCGCATGGCCTCCAGTTTATCCATCGCCATGTTTCATCCCCCAGATCACTATTGCGATAATATTAATAGTGAAGTGTATTGCGGGCCAATTATTTACAACCGCAAAGTACGCAGAATGATCTCCGTTGACTCGACAACCAAGGAGATCACGATGTCACATATACCTACCCCCGCAACCATCGAGCAGGCCCCCGAGGCTGCACAACCCATCCTGCAAGGCGTACAGGCGGCGCTGGGCTCGGTGCCCAACATGTTCCGCCTGGTCGGCAACAGCCCGGAAACCCTCAAGGGCTATTTGTCACTGAGCAGCGCCCTGGACGAGGGCAGCCTGAGCCCGGCCACCCGCGAGCGCATTGCGCTGGCAGTGGCGGAGCTCAACGGCTGTGACTACTGCCTCGCCGCACACACCTACCTCGCCACCAACGTGGCGCGGCTCACCGAGACCGAGATCCTCACCAACCGGCACGGTTCCTCCGGGGACAACCGGGCGGCGGTCGCCGTCGAGTTCGCGGCGAACCTGGTGCAGCAGCGCGGCGCGGTGCAGCGCGAGGACGTGCAGGCGGTGCTGGACGCCGGCTATAGCGCGGCCGAGGTACTGGAAATCATCGGCCATGTCGCCCTCAGCACCCTGACCAACTACATCAACTCGGCGCTGGCGACAGCCGTCGACTTCCCCGCGGTCAGCGACCTCGCCGCCTGACCCCCATGGGTGGCGGGCCCTGCCCGTCACCCCTTTCCCTTTCCGCAACCCCAGGAGGACAAGCCCATGAGCAGACCCCCGCTACCCCCCTTCACCCGCGACACCGCCATCGAGAAAATCCGCCTCGCCGAGGACGGCTGGAACAGCCGCGACCCGGCGAAAGTCGCACTGGCGTATACCGAGGACAGCCGCTGGCGCAACCGCACCGAGTTCGTCACCGGCCGCAGCGCACTGCAGGCGCTGTTGCAACGCAAGTGGACCCGCGAACTGGACTACCGCCTGGTCAAGGAACTGTGGGCCTTCGACAGCCACCGCATCGCCGTGCGCTTCGCCTACGAATTCCACGACGACGCCGGCCAGTGGTTTCGCGCCCACGGCAACGAAAACTGGGAATTCGACGACAACGGCCTGATGCGCCGCCGACTGGCGAGCATCAACGAACACCCCATCGAGCACAGCGAACGCCTGTTCCACTGGCCCCTGGGTCGCCGTCCCGACGCCCACCCGGGGCTGTCCGAACTCGGCCTGTGAAATACCATGCCGACACTTTTTCACCCGGGCGAACTGTGGGTGCAGGAACGCCTCGGGGTCCGCGAAAGCGTGGACAAATGGGCCGGCCGCGCGATCCGCTCGCGCATGCCGGACCAGCACCGCAACATGTTCCGCCAGTTACCCTTCCTGGTCGCCGCCGGCCGTGACAACCGCCACCGTATCTGGGCGACACTGCTGACCGGTGCGCCGGGTTTCATCCAGTCCCCCGCCGATACCCGACTTCACATCCAGGCCCGGCCCCGCGCCGGGGACGCACTCGATCACGCCTTCACCATAGGCGCCGACATCGGCCTGCTCGGCATCGACCTGGCCAGCCGGCGGCGCAACCGCGCCAACGGGAACGTGACCAGGCACACCAACGAAACCATCGCGGTCGGTGTGCGCCAGTCCTACGGCAATTGCCCGAGCTACATCACACAGCGCCAGTGGCGACCGGTCGAGCGGGCACCACATGCCGTGCACACCGCACGCGCGTCTTCACTGGATATCGCGACGGCAGCCTGGATACGCCACGCGGATACGTTCTTTATCGCCAGCGGTGCAGCGCGGGATGCGGCAGAAGCCGGCGGCCTGGACGCCTCCCACCGCAGCGGCCCGCCCGGCCTGGTCGAGGTGCTCAGCGAGCGCGAACTGCTGTTCCCGGACTACGCGGGCAACAACTTCTTCAACACCCTCGGCAACCTCGTGCTCAACCCGAACGTCGGCCTGCTGTTTATCGATTTCGAGCAGGGCAGCCTGCTGCAGGTGAACGGCTGCGCGCGCATCGACTGGGATTCACCCGAGGTCGCCCGACGCCCCGGCGCCCAGCGGCTGGTGTCAGTCTCCGTGGAAGAAGTCGTCGTCCAGCGCTGCGTGCTGCCACTGCGCTGGTAACCCAGCGAGATCCACTCGCCCCCGGACGTAACCAAAAAAAACCGCCGGCAATCACCGGCGGTTCAGGAGTACGCGCTCCGCACCTCATACCTGGTGGGAGGTATGCCGTACAACCAGGAAGTCCAGCAGGTAATCCAGGGAGAATCTGCCCGGCCCCCAGACGATGATCACGAACAGGGCCAGGCCCCACAGCAGGTGCTGACCCATGGCCGCCGGCGGTACGAACTCGAGGCTGATCACCGCTACCAGGTTGACGAGAAACAGCCCCAGCGCGGAGCCGCGGCTGAACAGCCCCAGGGAGAGCAGCACCGGAAACACCAGCTCGCCGAAGGTGCCCATCAGGGCGGCAAGTTCCGGCGGCAGCAACGGCACGGCGTACTCCTCCTCGAACAGGAACAGGGTCGTGCCCCAGTCCTGGATTTTGAGTAGTCCGGCGGGAAAAAACATCCAGCTGGTGTACAGGCGCATGCCCAGCTGGCTCAGGCTCTGTAGTTTGTTGACGGGATAGGCGATCACGGCGTTCAGGCCGCTCAGCCTCGCTATTGCGGTGTTCATGGTTGGTCCTCTGGGTTGGATGAAATTGGGGACAGCCCGGTGACGAGCTGCTCTCGGATAACCTCTTCAAGCCACTGCTCGAAGGGGAAGCTGTTCGCCGGCGCGCTATGCAGCGCGTCGGCCAGGGTGACCGCGCCGCCGTCGAGCAGGCGCAACCAGTGAATTTCGTCGTCCGCCACCGCGCGCAGGCGGGTGCGCAGGCCCTGGCGCCAGACCAGCGCGGTCTCGCCGCGGCCGCTCTCCAGCATCGCCGCAGCGACGCGCAGGTCGGGTTCAGCGGGGTTGTCGGCGTGGGCGGTGTGTATGGCGACAACGGGGTAGTTCGAGGCCAGCACGGCGATGCCCGGCGCGGCGTCGAGACAGACCTCCAGGGAATCCGCGTCCTGCAGTGCGGCAAAGGACGCGTAATCCGGCTGCGAGTCGGCAGCGCGCTGGGCGCAGTGCAACAGCCAGTCAAGGCGCGCGCAGTCCGCCAGGTAAGGGTGTTCCATGCCAGGTTGCTGGCCCGCAAGCCATGCGGGAAAGGCGTCGCCCCACTGGCCCCAGTCGAAAACCCCGCGGCCATGGTCAGCGAGGAACTCGCCGGCCAGCAGCGCCAGCCGCGAACTGCCGAGCAGGTAGCCCACGGTGGAAAAGCTGATCGCCAGCGCGCGCGCGGCGCCTGCCAGCAGGTTGCGGCGGTAGATGGCGAGGCCGCGGGCATCGACGCCCGTCATTGGCCGGCCATGGACCAATGCCTCCAGCAGTAAGCGCTGCCCGGATTGAACGCCGAGAGATTCAGGCATGGCGCTCTCTCAGCAGGCGGCGCGCGCGCTGCGCCTGCTCCAGCAGCACCTGCCATGTCGGCAGCTGCGTGTCCCACTCCACGAGAGTGGGCTTCGGACCCAGCACGGCGAGCAGTTGCTCGTAGCCGCGCCACACCGGCTCCGGCACCTCGGTGCCGTGGTCGTCGATCAACAGGTCGCCCTCGGGCTGCGGTGTGCTGCCCGCCAGGTGAACCTCGCCGATGTGACGCGCATCGAGGCTGGCAATCACGCGGATCACTTCAAGCTGCGGCTCTAAGCCGGCATTCACCGCGTTCACAAAAATATTGTTGAGGTCGAGCAGCAGGCCGGCGCCGGTGCGCTCGCACATTCGCTGCAGGAACTCGAACTCGCCCATGGTGCTGTCGGGCCAGTTCAGGTAGGCCGAGAGGTTCTCGACCAGCAATTGTCGTCCCAGCACCTGCTGCACGCTGTCGACGTTGGCGCAGAACTGCTCGAGCGCATGGTCGTTGTAGGCGATGGGCAACAGGTCGCCAGCGTGCAGGCGCTGCCCGTCAGTGCCATGCCAGGCAAAACAGGCGTGATCGGACACCAGGATGGGGTCGATCGCATCCACCAGCCGGCACAGGCGGCGCAGCTCAGTCGCGGGAGGCGCTTGCTCGCCGCCCAGGCCAAGGCTGGTCGCATGAATACTCACGTCGAAGCGCTGGCGCACCTCGTGCAAAAGGGAAAGTGCGGGGCCACCGTCCATGTAGAAGTTTTCCGCGTGCACTTCGACAAACTGCAATGCAGGCGGCTGCGACAGCGCATCTTTGTAATGCGGATGGCGCAGGCCTACACCTACTGCGGGTTCGAATTGCACTGTCTGTACCTGTTGCATGGCGGTGACCCCGGTGGCTCGCTCAGCGCTTGGCCTGGCGTTCGGCGAGGATCTTCTGCGCCTGCACCTTGGAGTGTCCTCCCAGGGATTCGCAGGTGCCCTTGTCGACGACCTTGTATTCGCTGATGTCGAAATCCACGGTGGATTGCGCGGCACAGGAGTGCGTGCCCGCGAGGTTGGCGCAGTCGTTCTGGCCGGCCTCGGCGATGCCGTAGCACTTTTCCTTGCCGGCGGCGAAGGACGGCTGGGCCATGGACAGTGCGCCGGCGACGACCGCGGCGAGGGCGGCTGCAGTAACTACTCGATTGTTCATACTCTTCTCCTGGAAGTGGGATTGTTGGTGTCGGACATCCGACGTTGTTCATGCTAATAAACGCGAACGCCCGGATAACTGGTCTCGACGTCAGTACAAAATTGCCGTGTGTGAAATAGTCCGGGTGAAACGCGTTAAATCCGCAGATGTTCCCCGCATCCCGCAACGAAAAACGCCGCCGCCCCTGGGGGACGGCGGCGCCGGTAGTGGGACCGCTGCGCTTACAGCTCGGTGGGGCTGACGTTCTTGATGCGCTTCCAGTTCTTCGCGCCGTCCTTGATCATGGTGTCGGTGTCCTGCAGCCACAGGTCCTGGATCTTGGTGTCGAGGTTCAGGTACAGGGTGTCGTCGACAATGCGCCATACTTCCGGATCACCGGCGAACTTCTTGCCCTTGGCCACGCCGAAGGCGCAGTAGCCGTTGTAGGCCGGCACGTATTTCGCGGGGTTGCTGGTGAAGGTCTCCTTGTTCTCCAGCGAGGCGAACAGGTAGGTGGCGCCTTCGAAGTCCGCCACGAAGTGGCCGGAACCGCGCACCGGGCGCTTGTTGACGTGATAGGACACCACGTCGTAACCCCATACGGCAGGGGTGCTGTGGCTGACGTCCGAGGCGAAGGCGCTGACCGAGAAGATCAGGCCGGCGAGTAATGCCAGGATGGATTTCATGTTCATGTCTGTGCTCCTCATTTCTACAGTTGGTTAGTGCAAATCAGTTAATGCAGGTTTGAAAGTTGGTCCGAAAGTCCCGGGAACCATGTCGCTCAACCTGGAATCCACTGTAGCGGCGACGCGCCGCGAGAAAATTGGTGAAGACGGCAATACACTATTGCGCATACGGTAACGCGCAGTGCAGCAACACTGCGCCCACGCTGAATTTCCGCTAGGCTTTGCCATCGGCGTGCGAGCGCCACGCCTCAACCAACCACGGCCCTACCCATGACTGCCAACGGCAAACCGAGAAAGCTCTCGGCCCTGACCAAACTGATCCCGTTCCTCCTGCCCTACAAGCGCCAGGCGCTGGGCGCCGGGGCGGCGCTGGTGTTCACCGCCGCGATCACCCTCACCCTGGGCCAGGGCGTCAAGATGCTGATCGACGAGGGCTTCGTCGCCGGCTCCACCGGCGACCTCAATCGCATCACCGTGTTGATGCTCGGCCTGATCGTGCTCATGTCCGTGGGCACGTTCATCCGCTTCTACCTGGTGTCCTGGATCGGCGAGCGGGTCACCGCGGACCTGCGCAAGGCGGTGTTCGACCACATCGTGGAACTGCACCCGGACTACTTCGAGACCAACCGCAGCGGCGAGATCATGTCGCGCCTTACCACCGACACCACCCTGCTGCAGAACATCATCGGCTCCACCGCGTCGATGGCCCTGCGCAGCACGCTGACCACCATCGGCGGCATGCTCATGCTGGTCATCACCAACCTGAAGCTGAGCCTGTTCGTGCTCGGCGGCGTGCCGCTGGTAGTACTGCCGGTGATCCTGTTCGGACGCCGCGTGCGCAAGCTCTCACGCCAGAGCCAGGATTCGGTGGCGGATGTCGGCAGCCACGCAGGCGAGACTATCCAGCACATCAAGACAGTACAGAGCTATACCCGCGAGGACACCGAGCGCGCGGCCTTTGGCGCCGACGTCGAGCGCGCCTTCGCCATTGCACGGCGGCGTATACGCCAGCGCGCGCTGCTCATGCTCACGGCGATCCTGCTCGCCTACGCCTCCATCACGCTCATGCTGTGGGTCGGCGGCAGCGACGTGCTGCGCGGCTCGATGAGCGCGGGCGAACTCGGCGCCTTCGTGTTCTACGCGATCATCGTCGCCGCCGGCGTAGGCACGCTATCGGAAGTATTCGGTGAATTGCAGCGCGCCGGCGGCGCCACCGAGAGGCTGATGGAGTTGCTCGCCGAACGCTCGCATATCGCGCAGCCGGACACGCCCGTGGAAGGCGTCGACAACCTGCCGGCGACCATGGCCCTGCAGGACCTGACTTTCAACTACCCCACGCGCCCGGACACCCCCGCGCTGCAGTCGGTCAACCTGCATATCGAGGAAGGCAGGAGCCTGGCGCTGGTCGGACCGTCCGGTGCCGGCAAGTCCACCGTGTTCGAACTGCTGCTGCGCTTTTACGACCCGCAGCAGGGCGCCGTGCTGTTCGGCGGCCGCGACATCCGCGAGTTCCGCCTGCACGACCTGCGCTCGCAGATCGCCCTGGTGCCGCAGCAACCGGCGCTATTTACCGGGGACGTCGCCTACAACATCCGCTACGGTCGCATCGACGCCAGCGACGAGGAAGTGATCGCCGCGGCGAAAGCCGCCTACGCCCACGAGTTCATCGAGCGCCTGCCGCAGCAATACGCCAGCCATCTCGGCGAGAAAGGCGTGCGCCTGTCCGGCGGGCAGCGCCAGCGTATCGCCATCGCCCGGGCGATACTCAACAACCCGCGCCTGCTGCTGCTCGACGAGGCGACCAGCGCGCTGGATTCGGAAAGTGAACAGAAGGTACAGCTGGCGCTGGAGCAACTGATGCAAGGGCGCACCACGGTGATCATCGCCCACCGGTTGTCCACCATCCAGCACGCGGACCGTATCGCGGTGCTGGACCACGGCCAGGTGGTGGCCACCGGCAGCCACGAGGAACTGCTGCGCAGCTCGGCGCTCTACCAGCGGCTGTACAGTTTGCAGTTTCGCGAGGCGGAAAGCCCCGGGGAGGAAGCGCCGGCGTAACCGGCCTCAGTCGTCGTCGGCCTCGCGCAGGCGCTCCTGGCGCTCCTGCTCCTCTTCCAGCGCCGCCTTGATGGCGAGCATCACGCCGTCCACGTCCGCGGCGCCGGCGGCGTCGGTGAACTCGCCGCTCAGTTCGCTTTCCGGGGTCAGCTCGCCGTCCTCGTACAGGTCCCACATTTCGTCGGCGTAGCGGGTCGCGGCGAGCTCGGGGGCGTACTGGCTGTAGTAGGTGGTGATGTTGTCCACGTCGCGCGCGAGCATGGCCCGCGCGTTGTTGTTGGCGGCGGCGTCCACCGCCTGCGGCAGGTCGATGATCACCGGGCCGTACTCGTCCACCAGCACGTTGAACTCGGAGAGGTCGCCGTGCACCATGCCCGCGCAGAGCATCAGCTGGATGTAGTGCATCATCAGCGCGTGGTCTTCGCGCGCCTGCTCGGGGCTCATGGTGACGTCATTCAGGCGCGAGGCGACGTCGCCGTCGGCGTCGACGATCATCTCCATTAACAGCACACCGTCGAAGCAGCCGTAGGGTTTGGGCACGCGCACACCGGCGCGTTCCAGCCGGTACAGGGCGTTGACCTCCGCACTCTGCCAGGCTTCCTCCTGCTGCTCGCGGCCGAAGCGCGAGCGCTTTTCCATGGCCCGGGCGCGGCGGCTGTTGCGCACCTTGCGCCCCTCCTGGTACTGGGCGGCCTTCTTGAAGCTGCGCCGGAAAGCCTCCTTGTAGACCTTGGCGCAACGCACCTGGCGGCCGCAGCGCACGGCGTAGACGCTCGCCTCCTTGCCGCTGAGCAGGGCGTAGAGGACCTCGTCGATGATGCCGTCTTCGATCAGGGGTTGCAGGGCTTTCGGGGGTTTCATGGCGCACTTATACCCCACCCGTGCGGGGTGCTCCAGCAATAACTGGATTACCCCGCGATTGGCAGTGGGGTCAGGCCACGGTCTCCGCCCGCGCCTCGTCCTCCCACCAGCCGTGGCACAGGTCGCCCTTGATGGTGGTGCGGTGGATCTCCCGCGGCTCCTCGGGGTTGCTGCCGGTAGCCTCGTGCAGCACACGGGTGTTGTCCCACACCACCATGTCGCCGGGCTGCCACTCGTGGTAGTATACCTTCATCACGCGCTGCGCCTCGTTCCAGATCTCGGCGAGCTGCTCGAAGGCGGCGTCGCTACGGTCGCCCTCCAGTCCGCGGCAGCCGTAGGGACACATGTGGAACACCTTCTCGCCGTCCGGTCGCGTCCACACCGCCGGGTGCACCGCGCAGCGGCCGTTCTCGTTTTCCTGGCTCAGCGTGTGGTCGTGCTCCTTCACCAGGCGGAAGTTCTCCGGCAGGCCAAAACGCTGCCGGTCGTAGCGCAGGTCCAGGTTGTACAACACATTGAGCTGCTCCGCCTTCGCGCGCAGTGCCGGGTCCATGTCGTTGAGGATCTGGATTCCGTCGGTGAACGCGGTGCGGCCGCCGTCTTTCGGGGTCTTGATAGAGCGCAGCACGGCGGCGTACATCATCTCGTTGTTGTAGGCGTGGTCGAAGTGCCAGGGCTGCCAGGTCACCAGCGGCTTGCCGTCGATCTCCACGATGCAGGAACCGGGGCCCGTGGCGATCACGATCACGCCGGGCAGCTTGTCGCGGTCGGCGCGGTCGACGGCATAGACCGGGTGCTCCTTGAGCGGGCCGAACACCGTGCTGAGCTTCACCTGCATGTCGCTGGTCTGCTCTACCTCCCGGCACACCAGTACGCCGCGCTGGTCCAGCGCCTCGCGCAATTGTGCGCGTACGTTTTCATCGTCCAGCGCATCGCGCGTGACGCCGGTTACGCGGGCGCCGAATGCGAGATCCTCCGCCAGCGGTGCCACTTTTATTGTCGTCATAGCTTCACCTCCCAGGGACAGGACTTCGGATTCTATGCCCGGGGGACTCACAAAACTTTGTTTCAAATCAATTCGGGGCGACCCGGGGACGCAGGGACAGCGGTCGGAATGCCCATTGCGGCACCCGCAATTGCCCGCACAGGCAGGCCGGATCTACAGCAGTGACCAGCTCCCGGTCGCGAGTGCGAAGACCACCAGCAGGCCGTTGGTGAGGGCGTGGCAGAGGATGGCGTCGCCCACGTGCCGGGTGCGCAGGCGCAGCAGCGCGTAGCACAGGCCGGCGAGCGTACCCGCCAGCCAGGCGCTGTGCAGGAAGCCGAAGGCGAGTGAGGAGACCACCACCGCGACCCAGGAAAAACGCACGGCCCCGCGTACGCTGACCTCCTCGCCGGACAGCCGGCACAACAGGTAGGCGCGAAACGCCAGCTCCTCGGCGATGGGCACGGTGACGACGGTGCCGACAATACGCAGTGCCAGCCACCAGCCGCCCCAGGGCCCCAGCGCATCGAGGGAGGACTGGAAAGCGGCATCGGCCTGGGCATCGCTGCCGAGCAACGCCACCCAGAGCACGGCAACCAGTACCGCCACCGGCAGCAACAGCGGATTGGGCCGGTAGGGAAACAGCGCCAGCGGCCGCCAGACCCAGGCCAGTACCCCCGCCACCACGAGCACCCGCAGCGGGTACCAGGTGTTGAACTGCGCCACCAGCGCGGAATCCAGCAGGGTGACCGCGAGCAGGGCGATCAGCGGCAACAGCGTCGCCACCGGCAGGTTCAGGGGCGCGGCGACGGCGCGCGGCGCGCGGTGGAAAAAACGCAGGTTGTTGGCCAGCCACAGCACGCCGAGGGAGACCAGGATGAAGGTGATCCAGCCCGCCTGGGAGTGAAACCCGCCGATCGCCACCTGCGGCGACCAGTAGTGCCCGATCGCCACCAGCGCGGCAATGCGCACCCCGTTGAGCAGCCAGATCACCGCCGCGCCGAGGGGGAAAAGCGCCAGGGCGCGGGGAAAGCGCAGGGAATCGCGCTCCAGGTAGAGGTACAACCCGACGAACACCGTGACCAGGCCGATGCCCTCCAGGCCGGAACAGGGCGGCCCGACCTCGGCGATGAAGTCGCCCAGGCCGATGAGTTTTTTCTCCGGGTACAGGAACAGCAGGTCCGGGTTCACCAGGTGCAGGAGACTGGCCGCCAGGCTGAAGGTGGCCCCGGAGAGCAGGTCCCAGCCGCGCTGGCTGGCCAGGCTGAACACCACGACCACCGCCGCTGCCAACAGCGCCAGCAGCAGTACCCGCCACTGCCCGGCGAGAAAATCCACGAGCTGCGACCAGCGCACCACCACCAGGCACCACAGACCGCCGGTAGCCAGCGCCGCAGCGAGCCAGCCGGCGTAGTACAGGCCGGGAACGCCGGCGCGGGCATCACCCGGCGGAAACACCAGAGCGGTCATCGCCAGCAGACAGGCGTAGGCCGCCAGATGAGCGGCGAAGAACAGTGCAAAACGCGCCGGCTGCAAGCCCCCGGCAATAGCCCGGCCCGCCGCGGCCAGGTGCTGGCGGTAAACAAACAGCAGGATAAAGGCGACCACCACCGCATACTTCGCCGCCCAGCCCATCAGCGAGAACATCGCAGGCACCAGGCCGTCGGCCGACTGCCCCTGCGCCGACCAGGCATCATAGGTGAAACTGATGTACAGCACCTCGGCCACCAGCGACAGCAGCGCCACGCACAGGCCTACGTAGCCCGCGGCTTCAGCGCGGTGGGGAGTCAGGAGAGGGCTGGAGACAGTCGGCATGTTTTGCGCAGGGCATGGTTTGCGCAGGGGACTGTTTGCGCAGGGTAATAGGGGTAGCAGCCGACAGCCCGCTCACGGCCGGTGCCGACCGCGGTGGGCATCAGGAGAGGGATGAGCCGCCCGGCGTGCCTGAAACCGGCCCGAGAGGGGCCGGGGCAGGCCGGACGGCCCGGTACTTAACCGGCCTTGCGCCGGCGTTCGCGGGAAACGGCAACCAGGCCGCCCAGCAGGGCGAGGGCGATGCCCGCACCGGCTGCATCGATTTCCGGTACCGAACTGCCGTAGTCGTGGCCGCAACCGGGCCCGTGGTGATGGCCACCGCCACCACCGTGACCGCCACCACCACCATGGCCGCCGCCGCCACCGTGGCCGCCGCCACCACCGTGGCCGCCACCGCCGTGGTGACCGCCACCGCCATGGTGACCACCACCACCGCCTCCGCCACCGCCGGCGAAGCTCAGGGAGGATGCCGTGGCCAGGGCCAGGGCAAGCACTACACGTACCGCGAAATTTTTCATGATCGTTCCACTGGAAAGGGACTACAGGACGATCACCGGCACAGGAACCCGGTGACCTGTTTATCGAGCATTGGAAAAACTATAGACGGCCCCGCCCGGGCCGCCCACCGCGGGGACCCCGGTTTCGATAGTACAGTTGGGCTAATCCGGCACCGCGTTAACCCGATAGGGCTACCGCTCGAGCCGCGCGCCGCCAGTACCGCCGCAGCACACCGCCCGCGGCGCTAGATTTCCAGGTAGCGAAAGGAGTCGGAGGGGAAAACCGAGTAGATGAGGATCAGCAGCATCATCAATGTGTACACCGCAATCGCCAGCAGCCGGGGCAGCCAGCCGCCGCCGAGTTTGTCACGCAGCCAGTAATACATTCACACCCCCAGGATCACGCGGAACACCTGCAGCGCCTCGCCCAGGGTTTCCTTGCGGGTGATGGCGAAGCTCATCACCACGAAATTGAATGTCAGCAGCGTCGCCAGCGGCGTGGTCAACCAACCCGGCAGCCTGCCGGTGGTCGGCAGGGCCGGCTTCAGGCGACACCAGTACTGGAAGATGACGATACCGACACCGTGGTAGGCGCCCCAGGCCAGGTAGCGCAGGGAAATCTCGTGCCACAGCCCGAGCACCACCATGGACAGAATCACCCCCGCGGCGGGGCTGCGCAGCCGGAACGCGGCGGGCGTGAAGATGTAGTCCCGGCACCAGGCGGACAGCGAGATGTGCCAGCTGCGCCAGAACGCGTTGATATCGCTGCGCAGGAACGGGTAATTGAAGTTTTCCACGATACGGTAGCCGAGCAGGGCCGCCATGCCGATGGCCACGTCGCAGTAGCCGCCGAAGCGCAGGTAGAGTTCCAGGCCGTACTCCACGCACAACAGCCACGCGCCGAGGGCGGTGTCGTCACCGCCCACGCTTTCGATGTAGGCCGCCAGCTTGGTGTCCAGCACGTAGTTGGCCAGCACCACCACCTTGAAGTAGCCGAACAGGATGCGCTCCAGGCCGGTGTGGAACAGGCGCGTGTCCCAGCGCCGGCGGCGCTCGTCGCGCACGAACTCGCCGAAGCGGTTGATCGGGCCCACGAACAGGGTGGGCAGGAAGAACAGGTAGGCGGCGAACTCGGCCGGCCCGTGCGCCGGCAGCCGCCCGCGGTAGCTCTCGATCACGTAGTGCAGCATGCGCAATACGTAGTAGGCGGCGCCGAGCAGCACGAAAGTGTTGCCCGCGTTGGCCAGCACCAGTTTGTAGGCGACGAAAAACAGCACCAGCGCCACCATCGCCAGCAGCGCGGCGCGCCCGGCCCCGAACCAGCGTGCAAACAGCGTGGCCGTGGCGTAACAACCGGCACCCAGCCCGGCCAGCGCCAGCAGCGACAGGTACTGCCCCTGGTAGACGAGGAAGGCACCGCCGGAGGCCACCAGGTACCAGGCCTGCAGGCGCCGCGGCGTCAGCCAGAACAGGGCGACGAAAGCCGCGGCCAGCGGCAGGTTGGCGAGGCTTACCAATCCCATGACGTCACAACCCCAGCGCGGCCAGCTGCTCGTCCAGCCAGGCGCGGAAGATATCCGAGCCCGGGCCGTTCAGGTGGCGCTTGTCCTTGTACATGGTGTTGTCCAGGGTGGGGAACTCGAGGAACTCCAGACCCTGGTTGGCGACGGCGAGCTGGCGCAGTTCGCTGCGATAAGCCTCGTACTTGGCACCGCCCATGGCCTCGATCTCCGGCCCGCGGGCGAGGTCGACGACGACCACCGTCGCGCCGCCGGCAATCAGCTGGCGAAACAGCGGCAGCGCGGCGTGGATGTCCTTGCGTTTGACCGGCCGGGGCGGCTTGGCCTTGCGCAGCGGGCCCGCGTCGTAGGCGGCCGGGTTGCCGTTCGGGTACTTGGTGCCGTGGAAGGAGCTGCGCAGGGGAGCCGGCCAGGCGCCCTCGAGAATATAGCGCAGGTGAAACACCGCGCTGTAGAAATAGTCGTCGAGCTGGTCCTGCAGGCGGGCCTGTTTATTCCTGCCCTGCTTCATCTTGATCACGTTGGACTGGAACAGCAGGATCTTCGGGCACTGCGGCAGTGCCGCGAGCAGGGGGTCGAGGCTGTCGAAACCCGGGCGACTGCCCTGCCGGGTGACCAGGTGTACCCGGTAGTCGCCGATGTCGCCGTCGTAGAACTGCCAGCGCTCCCATTTCGCGGCCGGGTAGCGCGCGGCGATGGCGCGGAACAGGATGGAGCCGCCAAACGCCGTGACCTGGCGCGGCCCGCAGGTGTTGCGGCCGAAATCCTCCACCGATTCCGCCAGCGCGTAGAGCACCGTGGGGTCGTAGCTGTCCAGGGCAAGGTCCGCGGGCTTCCACAGCAGGTGCAGCGAAAACACCAGGACGAAGGCGAGCCCCAGGGCCACCGGCAGCAGTAACAGGTCGAGCCAGGATCTCAATGCTGCAGCCTGGCGCTGACCCGCGACTCGGCGGCGCCGAGGCTGGTAATGACCGCGATATCCGTCGCCGAGAGCCGGATCTCGAATTCACCCTCGAGTTGCAGCATGAATTCCACGTGGGCCAGGGAGTCCCAGCCACGGGTCGACTCCGGCGAGGAACTCGCGCTGAGTTCCGAGGTAGAAACACGAAACGCCCGCGCGGCAATGGCGAAAATCCGCTCCTGCACATTGCCCCCGGCCACCGCGGCCTGCGCCGCGCCGCCGGCCTGGTACAACTCGCGCAACTCAGGCACCAGCACCTTGCCCGACGGCCCCTTGGGCAGCGCGTCCACCTGCAGCCACTTGCGCGGCACCTTGAAGTGGGTGAGGCGCTCCTCCAGCCAGCCGGTGACCGCAGCCTCGTCGAAGCCCTCCCCCGGCACCACTGCCGCGACCAGTATCTCGCCCCACTCCGGGTAGTCGACGCCGAAGCAGTGCGCCTCTATCACCGCCGGGTGCTGGTTGAGCACCTCGGTGACCTCCTCGGGGTAGATATTCTCTCCGCCGTAGATGACAACGTTCTTGAGACGCCCGTCGATGTAGTAGAGGCCGTTGGCATCGACGTGGGCGAGGTCCCCGGTGCGCAGCCAGCCGTCCAGGAACAGCTCCGCGTTCACGGCATCCAGACCGAGGTAGCCGCGGAACACGTTGGCGCCGCGCAGCACCAGTTCACCGATTTCGCCCTGGGCGACCTCGGCGCCATCCTCGCCGACGATGCGCGCCTCGCAGTCCACCGGCTTGCCGATCGAGCCGATCCGGTAGCAGTCGTTGCCAGGGCCGCTGAACAGCGCCCCGGTGACCGTTTCGGTAAGACCGTAGAGATTGGCGACGCGCACCCCGAACGCACTCTGGAAGTCCTCCCACAGGCGCGCCTCGAGGTGGCCGGCGGCGGAGACGACGAAGCGGAATTCCTCGTAGTCGAAGCTGTCGGCGAACTCCCGCCCCAGGCGCAGGATCAGCGAGAGGATGGTCGGTACGGCGACCAGGTGGGACGCGCGCAGGCGGTACAGCGACAACAGCAGCGGCTCGATATTCGGGATGCTGAAGCTGAATGGCCGGATCCAGCAGGCGCCGTGCAGGGAGGCGACGGCGGGGCCCTGGATCAGCCCGTCCACGTGGTACAGCGGCAGGATATTGAACAGCCGGCTGTCGGCGCTGTAGCCGAACTGCCGGCCCAGGGTGGCGAGGTGGGCGAACAGCGCGCCGTGATGAATCGACACCGCCTTGGGCGCGGAAGTCGAGCCGGAGGTCATGATCACGTAGGCCTCGTGATCGTCATGCCATAGCTGGCCGGGCGCAGTCGGCTCGCAGGTGTCAAGCACTGCGGGGTAGCTGTCGGCGGGCGCGGCGGCACGCGAGCCTCCGCCCAGCAGTTTGTTGACCAGGTTCTTTTTCGCCTTCTGCGCGCGGATCGGCAGCACCAGGCGCAGCTCGTGCGCCTGCGGCAGGCAGTTGTCCAGGGTTGCCGCATCCATGATGCAACCGGCGACACCGGCCACCGTGGCGACCAGCCGGAACTCGCTGGGGCGCAGGTCCGGCGCGGCGATCACCGGCACCAGGCCGCTGTCGATCAGGCCGAAGAACAGCACCGCGGTGTGTCGCGGGTCCGCCGCGCTGATCACCACGCGCTCCCCGGGCTTGAGGCCGGAGGCGGCGAGGTAGGCGGTCAGTCGGCCGAGCTGGTCGACCAGTTCACCGTAGGTGAAGTTTTGCGCGCCCTCTTCCAGGAACACTTTTTTGCGCGGCTGGCTCTGCGCCGCGGCGTAAAATCGGGACATCGTTACTCTCTACCTTCTCTCTACCTACTCTCTACTCGATCCCTGACTGGTCGTTGCCTGCTCACTGCCGTGAATGGCCCGGGCCATCATCGACCGGTTGACCTTGCCGCTGGCAAACCGGGCGATCGTATCCACGCGGACCAACTCCGCCGTGAGCGTCCTACGGCCCAGACATTCCTCCATGTGTCTGGCCACGGCGGTTTCCCAGCCGTCCTGGTCGGCATCCTCGCGCAGCACCAGCAACAGGCGCAGGTCGCCGTCCACCTGGATGCAACAGCTGTCGGCCACGCACGCGCTCTCGCGCGCCAGGCTTTCTATCTCCTGCAGATAAAGGATCTCCCCGGCGCGATTCTTGACCTGGTCGTCGCTGCGCCCCTGGTACTGGAACGAGCCATCCTCGCACAGCGCCACGATATCGCCGGTCAACACCCAGCCGTCGTCGAAGCGCACCGAGCTGCGGGTATCGGCCTGCAGGTAACCGCTGGCATTGCCGCGGGAAAAAATCGCCAGTTCTCCGCTGGTGCCGGTATCGAGAATCTCGCCGTGCTCGCCGCGCACCTGGGCCACGGCGCCCAGCGGCCAGCCGAGGTCGCCCAGCGCGCTGCCCTCGGCATCCTGCGCCAGGCAGACGCCGCCGGTCTCGGTGAGGCCGTAGTAGCTGGCGATTTCCACATCCAGCCACTCGCCGACAGCGCCCGCTGCGGCGGCGGACAGCGAATCCCCGGTGGCGATAATCTGGCGCAGGTGCTCCGGCCGCGGCTGTGCCGCCAGCAATGGCCGCGACGCGGCCAGCGCGGCGAGCAGCGCCGGCACCGTGGACACATGGGTCACCGCGCAGTCGCGGGCGATGCCGAGCAGCCGCTGCGGCTGCATCATGCCCGCCGCCGGCACCACCACCGTCATCGCACTTTGCACCGCGGCGACGGCGCCGTTGCGCAGGCCGCTCATGGTGTGGAATGCCCCCAGCGCGAGCAGTCGGTCCACCGGCCCCCAGGCGAAGTGCGCGCCGAGATGGTGGCCGGTATGCAGCAGGCTGCCCTGGTCCAGGCACACGCCCTTGGGCCTGCCGGTGGAGCCGGAGGTAAACAGGATGGCCACAGGCGCATCGGCCGCGGGCGGTTCGGGCAGCGGCGTGTCGCTGTCGAGATGCGGCTCCAGCAGTGCGGAGAACAGGCGCGACTCGTCCCGCGCCAGGCTGTCCAGTTGGGTAAAGCCCTCGCGCTGGCCGAGGCAGGCCGCGGGGGCGACTTCCTCGAGCAGCGCGGCGAGGGTGGTGTCGACCATGTTCGGGTCCAGCGGCACGATCACCCGGCCGGTGAGCCAGCTCGCCCAAGTCACCAGGTAGGCCTCCAGGCACAGCTCGCTGCACAGCACGATGCGGGCGCCGGCAGGGAGTGACTGTTCCATCCAGCGGGCGGCCGCGCGGACCAGTACATCCACGGACTCGAAATCGTAGCCGTCGCCGTCCTCGTCCATGAGTATCGGGTGATGGGCATAGCGCCCGGGCAGACTCGCCCACAGCGCCTGGAAGTTCGGCACGGACGGGGCGGGCAACTCGAGGTGGCCGTAGAAATGCTGCAGGCGCGCCATGCTCGCGGAGACCGCGGCGGGGAAGACGATCTCGCGCGCGGCCAGTGCCTGGCTCGCGGCGAAGACCTCCGCCGCCGGGCGCCGCAGGGCGCTGGCGATCTCGCCGAGGCTGTCACCCGCGGCGGCCAGCGCGAGAATCTCGCAGTCGAGGGCCGCCAGGTCGCTACCCAGTACTTTATCCAGGCGCTCGGCGTAACAGGGGTGCCGGCTCAGCATGCCGGCCACCGGCAGACCCTCGCGATCCGCGGCGACGCCGACCCGCGCGCGGGCCAGGTCGATGTCGAGCAGGGGGTTGAGGACCAGCCGGTGGTGTTCGCACAGCGCGTCCGCTGGCGCGGGAATCTCGCGCCCGCGCCAGTGCGCCGGTGCGATCAGCGCGGCGCCGTTGTAGTGCGAGGTGTCCGGGTTGCTCTCGACCCGCCAGCCAGCGCCGGCGTCGAACAACTCCGGTTCGGCAAAAATGAACGCGGCGCGGTCGCTACCCGCGCAGGAACGCTCGAGTATCTGCTGCCATTCGCGCCCGGACAGCTGGGTGCAGCCGCGCTCGAAGAACGGCTCCGGCTCGGAATTGGTCAGGTGAATATGCGGGAAGAACGCCAGGCCGTCGCTGCGCAGCACGCGCAGGCACTCGGGCAGGAACATGCCCTGGCTGTAGCGGTGCAGGGAGTCCAGGCCGATCACCAGCGCCACCGAGTCGCTGGCCAGCGGCAGCGGGCGGTCGGGGTGGGTAAACAGCACCTCCAGGTTGGGCAGCCGCTCGCCCTCCGCCAGCCAGTGGTGGAAGCCGGCATAGCCGAGCACATTGCTGTTGCCCTCCCACAGCGACACCACTTGCTGCTGCGGAAAAAGGGCGGCCAGCCACTCGCCCTGCCAGCCGGTGCGGCACCAGGTGTCGAGGATGACGTCCCCGGGAGCGAGCGCCTCGGCCAGCGCCGGGTAGAGGGCGAGCAATGCGCGGTTGGATTCGTTGAAAGGCTGGAACAGCGCATAGGCGTCGTAGATCCCGCGCGCGGCCTTTTCCTGCAGGAAGCGGCCGAAACTCTCCTCCTGGAACCACCCCGGAACCAGGCCGGGCAGCCACTCGGTGGCCAGCTGGCCACTATCCAGCCGGGTCTCGCCGAACAGCGGGAAACCGTGTGCCACCGGCGTGGCCAGGTTGCAGCGATGGCAACGCAGCACGCCCTCGCGGACGCAGTCATCCGCGGGCTGCTGCAGGGCTTCCAGGTCGAGAGTGTCGCCACAAGCCGGACAAGCGAGGAGCGCCGATAGCTGTGTTTTCACCGGTCAGTTCTTCTAAGTTGTTGTGTCGGAACGCCTCTCGGCTGGGGTAGTGAGCGCGAGACTGGCGAACGCATCCGTGACAGGAAAAAAGGACAACACAGTTTATTATATGTATACACTGCGGTCATCAGCGCACGCAGGCAAGTCGTGGCCCATTCGGGTAGTGCCGGTGATTTTTGTCAGAACCGCTCGCGCGTTTCACACACCACCGGCACACAGGCGCGTCGCCAGCCCAAGCATCTCGCCGCCCATGACCATCGCCCCCGTCGCGCAGCAGGCGAAAACGGGAATTTTTCCTATAGCCCAGGCAGCCCGGCACATTTCAACGCTGACCACAACGCTGTCACAACGCCCGCTCCCACGCTCCGCCCCGAGAATCCGCCCCGCACTGAAACGCGCAGCCGTGCGTTTCGCGGGGCGGCCCGGACGCCGGCCTGAAACACCTGACATACAGCAAAGGAGCTTCACCATGAAACACATCATCACGGGTCTGTGCCTGGGCGGAGCCATCGCCTTTGGCAACGCAGCAGCAGCCGCTGCAGACAGCCAGCCGCTGCCGTCGCGCGGCGCGATGACCGCCAGCAATGGACTGGCGAGCTGCGAGCGCGACTACCGCAACAGCGTGCTGCGCGCCCGCCGCATCGGCTACCAGTCCGGCAACTGCGCTGCGAAAACGCAGGGCGGCAGCCCGGTCTACACCCTGGCCTCCTACGCGGGCACGGAACTCGATGCCAACGGCGCCACCGGGGACGGCGAGTGCCGGCGCGAGTACCGCAACGCCGTGCTGCGCGCGCGCGGCATCGGCCAGTGGCGTTGCGACGCCT
The DNA here is from genome assembly GCF_004745945.1 of Mangrovimicrobium sediminis. Classification (GTDB taxonomy): domain Bacteria; phylum Pseudomonadota; class Gammaproteobacteria; order Pseudomonadales; family Halieaceae; genus Mangrovimicrobium; species Mangrovimicrobium sediminis. The sequence goes on from NZ_SRLE01000009.1 coordinate 141,390, forward strand.
GATCCCACCCGGCAATACACCCCGGCGGCCGCTCAGCCGCCGCCGGGTCCGACACGTTTAAACACGGCACAGGAGGTGCCCCATGCGAAAACTGATAAACCTGGCTGCGCTGTCGTTCGCCGCCCTGGCGGCTGTCGAAGCCGGCGCCGGCGCACAACCGGCACAGGACTATCTCGCCGTCGCCGACCGCCTGCTGAACCAGGGCAATGCCGCCGGCGCCCTGACGACTCTCGCAAGCGGCTCACCAACTCGCGGTGACAGCGCCGCGCAAGCCGCCCACTTCGGCCTGGCCTGCCGCGCCCACCTGGCCAACGATGCTCCGGAGCTGGCGCGCGACAACTGCCTGCGGGCGATCGACGCGGGGACTACGCGGGATCGCTGGCGCGACTACAACAACCTCGGGGTGGCGGAGTTCCGCCGCGGCGATATCGCGGCTGCGAGGCGCGCCTTCCGCACCGCCGTGGTGCTCGCGGGGGTGGCCTACTCGCCGCAGAAAAACCTCGCCCTGGTCAGCCAACTCGCGCAGGACGCGATGCCGCGTGCGCAACTGGCCGAGGCTCTGGTGGTTCGCTAGCCCGGCGCGGCCCGCTCAGCGTTCACCCGCAGCGGGTCGCTTCTCTCGGACATTCAAACCAGTTTGATACGCGTGTAGCTGGCATCGTCGGGGTAGCGGCCGCCGGGCTTGATGTTGAAGCCGAGCATGCCGTTGGACCAGTCCGCGGAATCCTCGAACTGGCGGAACCAGTCGGTCACCACCAGGCGCTCGGCGATGCGCCACTCGTCGTCGCGTTTCTCGAAGCGGTCCACGTAGCGGCCGCCGGCCAGCAGGTCGAACTTGCCGTCCGGCCCGTTGACCACGTGAAAGCCCATGAAATACGATTCCACGTCGGCCGTGTCGCCGTCGAGGTTGATGATGGTGTTGCACATGAAGTGCTGGGTCTGGTCCATGGTGCCCATGGCGGCGAAGGACCACTCGATAAACTCCTCGGCATTGCCCTGGAAATCCAGGTGCGTATCCACCACGTCCGGCCAGTAGGCGCTGCGCACCATGTCCGCGTCGAGCCGGTCGACGCCGCGGCAGTAGCGGCTCAGGCATTCCTCGATGGCGGCGCGGTCGGCGAGTTCGGACAGTATCTGCTGGGTCGGCGTGGTCACGACGGTCCTCCTTGGGGGCGGCGGTCAGTTATTATCGTGCGGCGGCATTTATAAAGCCGTGCTTTCTATAGACCAGTGTAAGCCCACTCGCCCGGGCTGTATACGACCGCCGCGCACTCGCGGTGGGGGAGGTACGCTGCGCCGTGCGAAATACACGCCTGCAGACCACGCGGGACTCGCCCTGGGTCAACCGGTCGAAACAGGCCGGGAAAGACCGGCCCGGGGGCCGCACTCAGTGCAGCGACGCCTGCTCCACCTCCGGCAACACCAGCGGCAGTTCCAGCGCATTGTCGCCGTCGCGCAGCGGCTGCCCGACCATCTCGTCGTAGGCCGAGCGCTGGCGCAGTACCGCGCTGGCCACCGGCAGGCGGCTCAGCAGTTCCAGCAGTGAGACAAGATTGCGGCTGCGCAGGGGGCGGCCGCTGTCCTCGGCGAGCAGGTGTTCGCCGCCGTCGATCTGCAACGTGACCTGGTACAGCGCCATGTCCAGCGAGTGCACCACCACGGGCACCGGCGCTTCCAGCTTCGCAAACTCGGCGATGGTCATTTTCATGGCAGGCCCCCTGCAGATGCGCAAAAGAACGACAACCCCGGCAGCAAACCGGAGCAGCAACCATGGATACGCACACGCCGTTGCAGGAGTTCACCGGCGACACACCCGCCAATGTGTTCCACCCGCGCGCCGAATTGGATAGCCTTGAACCAGGACAACCGGCGCGGCGGCGCCGCAGGAGATCACGGCATGATCGGCAAGCTCGCACGCGGCTGGCGCAGGCTGGGACTGTCGCTGCAGATCCTGGTGGGACTGGGCCTGGGCGTGCTGCTCGGGCTGTTCGCCGGCGAGTCCGCGGCGCAGCTGCAGACCCTGGCGGATATCTACATCCGCCTGATGCAGATGACCGTGCTGCCCTACCTGATCACCGCCCTGGTCCTCGCCTTCGGCCAGCTGGAGCCGCGCCAGGCCCGGCGCCTGGCCGTGCTCGGCGGCCTCATGCTGCTGCTGGTGTGGGCGCTGATGGCGCTACTCATCTCGCTGATCCCGCTGGCCTTCCCGGACTATGTGAGCGCCGCGTTCTACAGCTCCTCGCTGGTCGAGCCACCGCGCGAATTCTCCCTTGCGGAACTGTACTTCACCGCCAACCCCTTCGAGTCGCTGTCGCGCAACGTGGTGCCGGCGGTGGTCCTGTTCAGCAGCCTGTTCGGCATCGCGGTGATGCGCCTGCGCGACAAGGCGCGGCTGCTGGAACCGCTGCAGGTCTGGAACGAGGCGATGGTGCTGATCACGCGCATGGTGATCCAGCTGACGCCCTACGGCGTGTTCTGCATCGCCGCGGTCACCGCCGGCACCATGACCGCGCAGACCTTCCTGCGCCTGGAAGTCTACTTCGTCAGCTTTGCCGCCTGCGCACTGCTGCTCGCCTTCGTCATCCTGCCGCTGCTGGTCTGCGCGGTGACGCCCTTTCGCTACCGCGAGCTGCTGGCGGTATCGCGTGACGCACTGCTCACCGCGTTCATCACCCAGAGCGCCTTCATTGTGCTGCCGCTGCTCACCGAACGGGTCAAGGAACTGCTCGCCCGCCACGAGCGCCTCGGCGACCGCGCGGAGTCGGCCAGCGAAGTGCTGATCCCGGTGCTCTACAACTTCCCCAACGCGGGCAAGCTGCTCACCCTGTTGTTCGTGCCCTTCGCCGCCTGGCTGGCGGGCACGCCGCTGCCCGCCGGTGATTACGCCGGGCTGTTCGCCGCCGGCATTCCCAGCTACTTCGCCAAGGCCCAGGTGGCGCTGCCCTTCCTGCTGGACCTGCTCGGCCTGCCCCACGACCTGTTCATGCTGTACATCCCCACCACCATCCTCACCGGTAATTTCGACTCCATGGTCGCGGCCATGAACCTGTTCGGCTTCGCCCTGGTGGGCGCCGCGGCCATGGGCGGCTTCCTGGTGCTGGAGCCCGCGCGCCTGCTGCGCGCCGCAGCCATCGCCGCGCTCGCCACCGCGGCTACATTGGTGTTGCTGCGCGTGCTGCTGGCCTGGTCGGTGCACACCGGCTACGACCTCGATGCCCGCGCGCTGCAGATGCAACTGCCTGCAGACCTCCCGGTCGCCCAGGTGCTCGCCGAGACTCCCGAAGGCGACGCCGGACAGGGCCCGGTCATGCAGCGCATCGCGGCCCGCGGCACCCTGCGCGTTGGCTTCGAGCCGGACAACCTGCCATTCAGCTTCTTCAACGACGCCGGCGAACTGGTCGGCTTCGACGTCGAACTGGCCCTGCGCCTGGCCACCGGCCTGGGCGTGCGCGCCGAATTCGTGCCCATCGACTGGGAGGCGGTACCGGCGATGCTGGCGCGCGGGGAGATCGACGTGATGCCGGGCATCTGGTACCGGCCGAACTGGTTCGGCAAGCTGCACCTGAGCGCGCCCTACATGCAGGGTACTGTCGGCTTTGCCGTACGCGACGAGCGCCGCCACGAATTCGCCAGCGTCCAGGACCTGCGCCGCAGCCAGGGGCTGGTGATCGGCATCCCGCTGGACCGGCGCCAGGTGCAGTCCAGCATCAAACGCTATTTCGGCGACGCCGACGTGCGCTTCGAGCTGGTGCCGTTCTGGAAGCCTTTCTTCGAGGGCGAATACCCGCAGCTGGACGCTTTCCTCATGCCGGTGGAGCACGCCTCCGGCTGGAGCCTGCTGCACCCGGATTACACGGTGGTGGTGCCGCACCCGCACCCGATCCGCCTGTCCACTGCCTTCGGTGTCGCCCGGGACGCCGGCGAACTGGCCGAGACCATCAACGAGTGGATCGTGCTGGCCATGGATACCGGCTATGTGGACCAGTCGTACCGCTACTGGGTGCTGGGCCAGGGCGCGCAGGACGCCGAACCGCGCTGGTCGATCGCCCGCGATGTGCTCGGCTGGGGTGTCGGGCGCTGATCCCCGGCGCCGCTCCAGGGCGCGCCTCTCACCGGCTGACCCGCCCGGGCTACAGCGGCTGGCGCGAGGGCTTCCTGTGGCCTAACCTTGAGGCGCCCGACCAACCATAACCTGCAAGGAGCACACCCATGCGCAGCCGCCGTCTCGCACCAACCCTGCTGTCCCTCGCCATCGCGTTTACCGCCCTCGACGCCGCCGCCCAGCTCGACACCGACGGCGACGGCTACCTCGACGACTGGGAAACCAACGGCTACGACGAGGACGGCGACGGTGTTATCGACGTACCGCTGCACATCCTCGGCTTCGACCCGCTGCGCAAGGACATCGCCGTCGGCTACGTGTGGATGGACCAGGGCGCCGGCGAGGTGCTCTCCCACCAGCCCAGCCAGGCGGTGCTCGACGCGGTGGTGGAATCTTTCGCCCGCGCGCCGGTGGCCAACCCCGATGGCAGCACCGGTATCACCCTGCATTTGAAGGACTTCGGTTCGGTGGCCCACGACACCGACCTGAATCCGGTGTGGACCGAGTTCGACGCCATCATGGACCCGCGCTTCAGCCGCGCCGAGCGCACCATCTACCGCCGCATGCTCAACGCCCACGGCTACTCAGGCGGTACCAGCAGCGGCATCGCGCGGGGCATTCCCGCCAGCGACTACATCGAGTCACTGGGCCGCTGGTCGACCAACCCCGGCACCTTCGAGCAGCGCGCGGGCACCATCATGCACGAGCTCGGCCACACCCTGGGCCTGCGCCACGGCGGCCCGGACAACACCAACTACAAGCCCAATCACCTCAGCGTGATGAGCTACTTCAACCAGGTGGTGTGGCTGATCAAGGACGGCCAGCCCTACCTCGACTACGAGCGCTTCAACCTCAACGCCCTCAACGAGACCAGCCTGGATGAGCTCGAGGGCCTGGACGTGCTCGGCTTCGACTTCCCCCTGCGCGGCTACGGCGTGCGCTACTTCTCCGGCGGCACCGCGGTGACCAAGGGCCGCGCGGCCCACCGGCGGGTGGACTGGGACAACGATGGCAACCGGACCGAGGCCTCGGTCGGTGTCGATCTCAACAGCGATGGCTTCCGCGGCACGCTGCGCGCCAACTTCCCCGAGTGGGCCAATCTCATCTACGACGGCGGCAGCATCGGCGCGGGCAGCGAGGCCAAGTCGCGCCGCATGGTGGAGCAGCTGGTAGAGCCCGAGCTGACCGAGGAGATGGACTGGGAGATCCGCCGCAACACCGTCGAAGTCTGGTAACCCGCGGCCCCGTGCCCGGCGGCAGTTCCAAGCGCAAAGCGCGCCCGGACAGCGGCGCGGCGCAGCTGCCCCTGCGCCGCTTCATCCCCTTCCGGCACAGCGACCTCCTGCGCCTGTGCCGCGAGCGTGGCGAACTGGACGCCGCCACCATGGCGCAGTTCGAGACCGCGGCGCAGCACCTGCGGGCGAACTTTCGCGATGAATTTCACGCCCTGCGGCAATCGCTCAAGGATGCCTACGCCGCGCTCGACCCGGACACCGACACCCGCAGCGTCGGCGCGCATCCACCCGCGGAGGACACCGGAGAGCTGCGCGAACGCCTGGTCGAGATTCTCGAGCGCGCCAACTACGACCGCGTCAGCGAGCGCGACCTGCAACGCGCCCTGCGCGCCTCGTCCCTGTTCCAGGTGCGCCTGCACGTGGACCTCGATGACTTCGCCGAACTGCTGCTGTACACCCGCGGCGCCAGCCGCCGCGAGGAACAGGTGCGCGAGCTGTTCGGCCTGTGGCGGCGCACCGTGCGCTTCACCAACTACGACCGGGTGCTGCTCTACCTGCGCCTGAAGCCGGACCTCGACGAGTCCAGTACGCTGGGCGACTGCCCCGCCGGCAGCACCCTGCTGAAACTGTTCCAGAACGTTCCCGAGGCGGATATCGAGATGCTGTTCCCGAATATCCGCGTCGGCATGCGCATGCTGGACAAACTGCTCATCGGCGTACCGGCGCTGGTCAGCGGCGGCATCGCACTGACCACCAAGGTGGGCACCACCCTGCTGTTGCTCGGCTCGCTGATCGGCTTCTGGCTGGGCCTGTCCAGCCAGCCGGTGACCCTGGACAAGCCCATGCTGATTGCCCTCGGCGCGGGCCTTGCCGCCCTCGGCGGCTACCTGTGGAAGCAGTTTGCGAATTTCCGCAACCGCAAGCTGCGCTACACCCAGGCCCTCACCGAGAACCTCTACTTCAAGCTGCTGGACAACAACACCGGCGCCCTGCTGCGCATCCTAGACGACGCCGAGGATGCCGAGTGCAAGGAGAGCGTGCTCGCCTGTTATTTCCTGCTCGCTCACGGCGCGCCGATGACCGCCCCCGCGTTGGACGCGGCGATCGAGGACTGGTTCGCCGAACAGCTGCAGTGCCGGCTGGATTTCGAGATCGACGATGCCCTGGGCAAGTTGCAGCGGCTCGGGCTGGCCAGCTGCGAGGGCGAGCACTGGCGGGCCGCGCCGCGCCGCGGGACCAGCTCTGGCGAGAAGCCCGAACCGCCGGGCTGAAGCCCCCCGCCGGGCGGCGAATCGGCTCGCAAATTGAGGTCGGCACGGCCGGCATTCTCGTGTATACTCCCGCCGCCATTCCCACCCCCAAGTAATGCACCCTGCGCATGCGGGGACGCCGCTCGTCCGCGCGTCCCGCCCCAGCGCACTGACCGATACAGGAATCACTGAATGCTGACAGCCAACAAACTGGAAAAAATCATCGAACTTGAAGACAACCTGCGCGCCGAATACCAGTCGCAACTGGAAGCCCGCGATGCGGAAATCGAGTCACTGAAAGCCCGCCAGGCCGAACTCGAGGCCACCGTCGCCCAGCAGCTCGAGACCATCACCGGCCTGTCCGAGAAGGCCACCGCCAACCAGCGTACCGAACAGCTCAACCGCGAACTGAACAACCGCTCCGAGAAGCTGCAGGACGAAGCCGCCGAGCTGAAAAAGCGCGTCAAGGCGCTGCAGAAGGATCTCGGCGAAGTCCGCGACGAGAACAAGGCGCTGAAGCAGTTCGATCCGCCGCGCATGAAGAAGAACCTCGACGCCAACAAGAAGAAGCTGGCCGAGAAGACCCGCGCCGCCGACGCCCTGCAGAAGTCGCTGAACCAGAGCAAGGCGGAAAACGCCGAGTTGCAGCGCAAGCTGAAGGGCCTGGAAGAGCAGGTGGCCGCCAGTGAAGCCGAGCCCGAGACCGAAGAGCGCGAAGAAGCGGCCTGAGTCCCGGCAGCCCTACCCGAGTGGCCGCCAGCGGCGGCCTCATCGACTGATTATTCGAGCACCCGCGCGCACCGACGCCGCGGGTTGCTGATCACCCCCCGCGCGACGCCGCACCCATCACCGCGCCTCAGGGTTGGGCACTGTCCGCGGCGCCGCCCAGTTCACGTACCGCCTCCAGCGACTGCCTGACGTTGTCCGCTGGCGACACACCGCCGATGGTGCGCGCCACCTTGCCGTCCGGGGTGACGATAAAGGTGACGCGCTCGGCGAAGCCGTGGTCGATTTCCACGCCGCGCGAATCCTTGAAGCCGTCCATGCCCTCGCGCACCTGCAGGTCATAGCTGCGCGCGATGGCGCCGTCTGCGTCGGAGGCGACGGCGAGCTTGCCGGCGCAGTAGTCCGGGTCCGCGGAGAAATCCTCGAGCCGCTCGATACTGTCCAGGGACACACCGATCACCGAGGCGCCGGCGGCCTCGAACTCGGCCATGCTGGTGGAGAATTCGTGGGCCTGCACGTTACAACCACCGGTGTAGGCGGAGGGGTAGAAATACACCACCACCGCGCCCTGCTCCAGGGCAGCGGCCAGCGAGTACTCGAAGGCCTTGCCGTCCAGCGCCGCGGGGGCGGTGAACAGGGGCGCGCTGGCGCCGGTGTCCAGCGCGGCCTGGGCATGGAGGGAAAGGGCGAAAACTGCGCTCAGCGCGGCGCGGCGAATCATCGACATGGCGAACATCCTGCGGTTGCAGACGGGGTAAAACAGTGTGACCGGCCGCGCGACCACATTCAATATACCAGCGGATAGTTGCTGGGGAGTCGCTCAGGCCGGCGCCGCGGCGACGCGCACGGACAGCCCGTTGAAGGCAGCGTTGCCGCACACCGGGTCGATATGCGCCTGGTCGGTGACATCGTTGCAGCTGACCCCGCCCTGCTGCGCGGCGATACCCAGGCGCACGCCATCGCGCTGGTGACCCCAGCCGTGGGGCAGGCTGACCACCCCCGGCATCACCTCGTCGCTGCCGAGCACTTCGGTTTCCAGCTCGCCCACCCGCGAGCGCACCACCACCTGCGCGCCGTCGTGCAGGCCGCGCTCGCGCATGTCCTCGGGATGCATCAGCAACTGCCAGCGCGGCTTGCCCTTCACCAGGCGGTGGAAATTGTGCATCCAGGAATTGTTGCTGCGCACGTGGCGGCGGCCGATGAGCAGCAGTTCGCCAGCGCCGGCGGGCTCCGGTGCGTCGAGCAGGCGCGGCAGGTCGGTGAGCAGGAAGTCGACATCCAGGTGGATGGCGCCATCGGCGGTGCACAGGCGCGCGGCGAGGCCCGGTTGTAGCGGGCCGAGGTCAATGCCGTGCGGGTGTTCCCGGAGCTTGTCCAGGCTCAGCGCGGCAGCGGCGCCATTGGCCGCGCCGTGGTAGCCGTGCTGCAGGCCCAGGTCGAGCAGCACGTCCGGCGCCGGCAGCGGCTGCAGTGCCTGCTCCTTGCCGGCGGCGATGTTCACCGCCAGCGCGTTGAGAATCTGCCAGTCGTGCCGCGTGTCCGCCGCCGGTTCGAACACCGGCGCGTTGTAGCGCGCCGTGTCGCGCACCGCCAGGCGGTGGAACACGACATCGTAGTGGTCGTGCTCCAGCGGCCCGGTCGGCGGCAGAATAATGTCAGCGTGGCGGGTGGTCTCGTTGATGTACAGGTCGATGGCCGCCATGAACTCGAGTCCCGCCAGCGCGCGATCCATCTCCCGGCCGTTGGGCGCCGAGAGCACCGGGTTGCCGGCGATGGTCACCAGTCCGCGCACCTGGCCCTCGCCCGGGGTGAGCATCTCCTGCGCCAGCGCCACGCTGGGCAACTCGCCGCCGAACTCGGGCAGGCCGCCGACCCGCGAATGCCAGCGACCGAAACTGCCCGCGCCTTTCTCGCCCGGACGGATGTAACCGAAGGCGGGCGAGGTGAGCATGGCCCCGCCGCGGCGGTCGAGGGAGCCGCACAGGATGTTGATCACCTGGATGGCCCACTGGCAGACGGAACCGAAGGCCTGCACCGATACCCCCATGCGGCCGTAACAGACCGACGCCGGGGCGCGCGCCATGTCCCGCGCCAGGGCGCGAATATCCTCCGCGGCGATACCGCTGCGCGCCTGCGCCAGGTCCGCGGTGAACGGTGCCACCGCGGCACGCACCGCCTCGACGCCGCGCAGCAGCGGCGCGAGTTCGCCGGCATCGACCAGGTCCTCATCGAACAGGGTATGCAAGATAGCCAGCAGTACGAAGGCGTCGCTGCCCGGGCGGATGAAGTGGTGGCGGTCGGCGATAGCCGCGGTCTCCGTGCGCCGCGGGTCGACCACCACGACGCGGCCGCCGCGCTGGCGTATCGCCTTCAGGCGCCGGGTGACGTCGGGCACGGTCATGATGCTGCCATTGGAGGCCACCGGGTTGGCGCCGAAGATGAGCATGAACTGCGTGTGGTCGATATCCGGCACCGGCAGCAGCGCCTGGTGGCCATACAGCGCCCAGGACACCAGCTGGTGCGGCAGCTGGTCCAGCGACGTGGCCGAGTAGGTGTTGCGCGTGGCCAGCGCCTTGCGCAGCAGTCCGCCGTGGGTCATGCAGCCGTAGTTGTGCACGTTGGGATTGCCGGCGTAGATCGCCACAGCATCGTCGCCGTGGCTGCGCTGCAACCGGGACAGTTCGCGGCCCACCGTTGCGAAAGCCTCGTCCCAGCCGATCACCTGCCAGCCGCCGTCGACCCGCTTTACCGGCTGGCGCAGGCGGTCCGGGTCCTCGTGCAGGTCCTGCAGGGCCACCGCCTTGGGGCAGACGTGGCCGCGGCTGAACGGGTCCTCGCGGTCGCCGCGGATCGACAGGATCTCCTCGCCGCGGGTCCTGATCTCCAGGCCGCAGATCGCCTCGCACAGGTGGCAGGCGCGGTAGTGGGTGGTGATGGAGTCGGTCATGGCGGCCTCCTGCCGGCTGCGCGCCGGGTTGCGGAAGCGAAAGCCTAGCACCAGCGGCGCAGTGGATCGCTGACAATTACCGCCATTCGGCTGACAAATCAGCCAAGCCGGGCGCCGCCGATTGGCGTCTGGGCGGCGCCCGGTGTTGTCGCCCGCGCAGGGCGCTAGTGGATGGCTACTCCGGTGTCGCCCGCGCTGGTCTGGGCGCGCTGCCCGTGCAGGCGCGCCAGGGCGGAGAGTTCTTCGCCGGCGTCGGACTCGGGCAGGCCGCCGAGCATCAGCGCGCGGGTCGCCAGTTTCAGGTAGTCGCCCTTGCTGTTGTCGCCGCGGGCGCGGGCGCCCTCGAAATGCAGCCAGCAGTTGGAGGCCAGTTCGCGAAAGGCGCTGTCGGCACTGCCGTATTCCATGCGCACGACGGTGTTCTCGACCTGGGCGCGATCGGCCAGGCGCAGGCGCAGGTCGCCGGCGCGCACGGCACTGAACGCGCCCTCGTCGACCAGGCTCTGCAGGGTGTCCAGAACAGCATTGGAGTATTCGAGATGGTTCCGCATATATCCGAGCATGATTCCCCTCCGGGGTAATTATTGGTATATGACCGGCGCGGCGGTTTACGTCGAACTGTATTTGCGGGATCAGGCAGAACGACCCGCGCGCTCCAGTCGGAGGCCAGTTTACGCCCGGTGTCAAATGTTGGGCCACGAAAAAACACCTGTTTCTGTAAAAAAATGTGACCGCGCTCACTCTCGACGCCGCGGCAGGTAATCCATTACCCTGCGTTGTCATCCTGCCAGTTCCGTTTCGTTTGCCCCGTTCCGTACACCTCGCCCCGGGAATCGTCCCCCGATGAACTCGCCCCGCTCATGGCTGGCTCTGGCCCTGCTCTGCGCTATCGGCCTGGCGGGCGCGCTCGCACTGCGCCCCGGCACCGGCGGACCCGCTGCCCCGGTAGCCGCACCGCCCGTGTCCGCCGACGGTGCTGCCGCAGCCGACCCGCAGGAGGCCCGCATACCCCGCGGCCCGGTGCCACCGTTGCGCAGTGCGGTGAACCGGCCCGGCGAGCACGGCGCGCTCGAACCCATGTTCTGTACCAGGCCGGCCAGCGGCAGGCGCCAAACACCTACCAGCCCGCCGGTCTACCGCTGGGTCGATGACCAGGGACAGACCCACCTGTCCGAAACGCCGCCGCGCAGCTATATACCCACTGTCCTGGACGCGACCGGCGCGGAGCGCGATTTCAGCTACGAGATCCTCAGCGAGGACACCTTGCCGGCGCAGTTCGAGACACACCTGCGCACCGGCGCCAAACGCATCTACGATACCTGGCATTTTTTCCTCGGCGAACAGCGCCTGCAGCAGGCGCACATCCGGTTGCAGGTGATCGGCGACGCCGCCCGCTACGCCGCTGTGCAGGCGCAGGTCTGGCCCGACAGCCAGCCCACCATCGGCTTTTACAGCCCGCTGCGAAATACCGCCTACGTAAGCTTCGATGCGCAACGCCCGGGCGAGGCCATGCGCACCGCCTACCACGAGATCTCGCACCTGGTCAGCGCCAACCTGCTCGGTCCGACCCCGCCCTGGCTCAACGAGGGACTCGCGGAATACTTCGAAACCATGCGTGTGCGCGGCGAAGGTGCGCGCTTCGTTCTCGACCGGGCGCACCTGCAACTGCTGCGGCGCAACGGCGTACCCGCGCTGGACGATCTGCTGACAAAAGACAGGCAGGCCTGGCATACGCAGCGCCGCGCGCGCAATTACGCCGCGGCCTGGTCGCTGGTGCACTTCCTGATGCAGGACAACGCCGGACGTTACGCGCTCAAGGAGCTCATCGAGCAGATCCACGCCAATTTCTGCCGACCCTTCTCGGCGCGACTGGCGCTGTACTCCGCCTACCCCGGGGGCACTGCGCGACTCGAGTCGGAATGGCGCAGCTGGCTGCGCAGCCAATCAGCGCAATAGGTACGCGGCAACGGTCCGACATTGGGGCCCGCATCACCTCCGGTTATATCTCGAAATAACCAGAAACGATTGGAGAGTCGCCGGCGTGTGACTTTCAATACTCGATCCTACTGAAAGTTTCCTGCAGTGAAATACGGGATCGGGCAGTCACTATGAACGCGACCTCAAATAAGAAAAGCATCGCCCTGCGCCTGGCGCTGGGCCTGCCCATCGTAATGCTGGCGAGCTGTCGCCTGGTGATCACCACGGGTGACGGTGGCCACATCGAGTCCGCCTCCGGCGAGTACGACTGCAGCGAGCCATCCTGCGTCTTCCCGATTACCGGGGAAGTCACTGAAACCTATACAGCGGTGCCTGCCGAGGGCTTCCGCTTCGTGCGCTGGAAAACGATCTGTGTAAGCTCGCCCACACCGGTGTGTACCGCGACCATCGCCCCGCTGCCGGAAGCGCACAAGGACGACGAGGGCGACATCGGCCTGTCCGCCGAGTTCGAGCCGGTGACCAGCGTGCGCGCCTGGTACCGCGACGAGGACGGGGATTTGTACGGCCACGGCAGCGTATCGGTGATGTCCGCCGAACAGCCCGAGGGCTATGTCGTCCAGGCCGGCGACTGCAACGACTACGACGAGGACGTCCACCCCTGGCACAAGGAAGTCGAGGACGGCAAGGACAACAACTGCAACGGCATGCTCGACGAGGGCTATGTCGATACCCTGTTCTACCTCGACAGCGACGGCGACCGCTACGGCGACCCGGAGGTCAGCCTGCTCTCGCTGCGCAAGCCCGCGGGCTACGTACCCAACAAGCTGGATTGCGACGACACGCAGAAATCCGACTACCCCGGCGCGCAGGAAACCCTGGACGGCCGCGACAACGACTGTGATGGCGATGTCGATGAAGCGGACACCACCTGGTATGTCGATCTCGACGGCGACGGCTATGGCCGTGCCTTTGGTGCCCGGCAGTCGCTGGAACCGATCCCGGACCACGTCACCCGGGGCGGCGATTGTGACGACGACAACAGCGCCATCTACCCCGCCGCGGGCGAGGTCTTCGACAGTGTCGACAACAATTGCGACGGCGTGATCGACGAGGGCTTTGTTACCTACGAATTCTTCCGCGACGTGGACGGCGACGGCTTCGGCGCTCCCGGCGACAGCATTGTGGCGCCGCGCGCCCCCGAGGGCTACGTCGACAACCAGCGCGACAACTGCCCCAACGCGTACAACCCGGACCAGCTGGACAGCGACGGAGACGGCCTCGGCGATGCCTGCGACATCGTGGACAACCCGGTACCTGCTCCGACCCCGACTCCGCCGCCGGCCCCGACTCCCACTCCGCCGCCTACGCCGACACCGCCGCCCGGCTGCACGGTCTCCGCCGAAGCCCAGGCCATGCTCGACGCGGTCAACAGTTTCCGCTCGCAACGGCGCAGCTGTGGTGCCCGCGGCACCTTCAACGCGGCCCCCGCACTGACCTGGAACTGCAAACTGGAGAGCGCCGCGCTGGGCCACTCCAGGGACATGGCGAACAACAACTTCTTCAGCCACACCGGCTCCAACGGCTCGAGCCTGGGCACGCGAGCGTCACAAGCGGGCTACAGCTGGTCGGCACTGGCCGAGAATATCGCCGCCGGAACGTCGTTGAGTTCACCGACTGCCGCGGTACAGGCGTGGATCAGCAGCGACGGCCACTGCGCCAACATGATGGGTGCGTCCTACGTGCACATCGGCGCTGCCAAGTTCAGCAACGCCTCCAGCACCTACGGACTGTACTGGACGCAGATGTTCGGCCGGCCCTAGCGGCCGGCCGGGGAAAGCCTATCGCGAGCTTGAGCGCGGCCCGGCAAAGAACCAGATCACCACGCCGAGCAGCGGCAGGAACAGGACCAGCAGAATCCACAGCAGCTTCTTCACGTTGTCCGCGCTGCTGCCGAGGATGTTGATAATCGCCCAGATGTCGGCGACGAAGATCAGGAATCCGAAGATTCCACCTACCTTGATATCCATGCAATTCCCCTTATTGCAGCCGGCGTAGCGACAGGCCTGTCAGCACTGTCGCACACCGGCGATAACACCTGCCGCGCGCCGCGGACACACCCACCAGCACAACGACTTACCGCAACAGCATAGCAGTTGAACATCGCCGCGAGCCAAGCCGCGCTGCCCGGGCGTACGTGTTCGTCGGCGGCCTGTGTATACTCGACGCAAGGCCGTGGCGTCGCATGCGACGACGACAGCGTGGAGAATCGCCCATGAAAACCGACCTCACCCGCCGCCAGGCGCTGCTGTTGCTGGCGCAGGCCGCGGGCTCGTCCGCAGTCGCCTTCCAGGCCGCGCGCGCCTTCGGCTTCGCCGCCGACCCGGGCGAGGCGCAACCGGTACAGCTGCGCCCCCTGGGCGAGCGCAAGCGCTCGGTGATCATCCTCGGTGCGGGCATCAGCGGCCTGGTCAGCGCCTATGAATTGCAGCGCGCCGGCTACGACGTCACCCTGTTCGAGGCCTCCGGGCGCCTCGGCGGGCGCAACCTCACCGTGCGTCACGGTGATGTTATCGACGAGGCCGGCAACCGGCAGACCTGCCGCTTCGACGACCAGCCTCACCTGTATTTCAATGCCGGGCCCGCGCGCATCCCCGCGGTGCACACCGGCATCATGCACTACTGCCGCGCCCTCGGTGTGGAAATGGAGCTGTTCAGCAACCACAACAAGAACTGCTTCACCCAGGACGACGACGCCTTCGGCGGCAAGCCGATGCGCATCCGCGAAGTAGAGGCCGACGCCCGCGGCTTCATGGCCGAACTCCTGGCCAAGACCCTGCCCGGCGCCGGGCTCGACCAGCCCTTCGACGCCCAGGACCTGGAGCGCCTGCGCGCCTTCCTGAAAAGCTACGGCGATCTCGACCACAACTACCGCTACCGTGGTTCGGCCCGCGCCGGATACGCCGCCGGCGGTGCGCTGGAGCCCGGGGTCATCCGCGACCCGCTCGCGTTTCGCGAATTGCTCAGGACAACCTTCACCACCGGGCCGCTGAACTGGCGGGACATGCCCTGGCCGGACCACGGCGCGATGAACTTCGCCGAGGGCGAGGACCAGGCGCCGGCCATGCTGACCCCGCGCGGAGGCATGGACCAGATCGTGCAGGGTTTCGCCCGCGCGCTGCACTGCGACATCCGTCTCGGCGCCCATGTTCAGCGCGTCACCCTGGGCGAGGACGGGGTCGACATCGACTACCGCCAGGACGGCGAGCTGCGCTCGGCGCGCGGCGATTACTGCCTCAATTGCATTCCCACGCACCTGATGACCGGCATCGCCAACAATTTCCCGGTGGACTACAACTGGGCGCTGGGCACCGCCCAGCCCGGCAAGATGTTCAAGATCGGCCTGCAGGCCAGCGAGCGCTTCTGGGAGGCCGAGGGCATCTACGCCGGCATCAGCTGGACCCGGCAGGACATCACCCAGATCTGGTATCCGCAACAGGGCATCTTCGCGCGCAAGGGAATCGTGCTGGGCGCCTATGCCTGGGACCCGGCCATCATCGACCGCTTCGCCCCCCTGGATCACACCCAGCGCCTGGCCAAGGCCCTGGCCGAGGGCGAGAGGGTGCACCCGCACGGTTACACCCGCTACATGGAGAACGGCGTCTCCATCTGCTGGCACCGCATGAACCATATGATGGGCTGCAATTCCCACTGGAGCGCCGAGGGCCTGGAGCGCGGCTACCCCATCCTCAGCCAACCCGCCGGACGGCACTACATGATGGGCGACCAGCTCAGCCTGCTCTCCGGCTGGCAGGAGGGCGCCGTGCGCTCCGCCTGGCGCGCGCTGGAAGACATCGAACGGCGCGAACACGCGGCCGCCGTATAACCACGGGGTCGCCGCGCGACCCGAACACCTGCCATCCCACCCCAGGAGTCCACCGATGAAACACGCACTGTCCGCCAGCCTGCTCGCAATTACCGTGTGCGCCGCCGCCAGCTACGCGGCCGAGGTCACCCGCTATCCCCTGCCCGACAACAGCACGTTCCCCATCGCCGCCGCGGTTGAGGTGCCCGGTAACGCCGTAGTCTACGAAAGCGGCAAGGTACCGGCGCCCAGGGACCCCACCGCCAAGGGCGACCCGGCCGCGTTCTGGGGCAACACCGAGGAGCAGACCGACTCGGTGCTCGGCCGCATCGAGGCGTCGCTCAAGGCCAAGGGCCTGGACATGGGGGACGTGGTCAAGATGACGGTATTCCTGGTCGGCGACCCGGCCATGGGCGGCAAGATGGACTTCGCCGGTTTCATGAAAAGCTACTCGCGCCACTTCGGTACCGAGGCGCAGCCGAACCTGCCCGCGCGCTCCGCGGTACAGGTTGCCGGACTGGTGGCCGAGGGCATGCTGGTGGAGATCGAGGTGATCGCCGTCCGGCCCTGACCGGCGCGCAGCGCGAGGACCCGGCCCGGCGACAGGGCCGGTCGACGGCGGTGCGGGCATTGTCGAGAACGCCGCGGCCCCTGCCCGCATAATGCCGACGATACCCACCGGCAGCGGGAACGCGCGGCCATGCAGCCAACGCCATTCACACTCGACGTCCCCCAGGCGCAGCTCGACGACCTGCACGCGCGCCTGGACGCCACGCGCTGGCCGGACGACCTCGACAACGCGGATTGGCGCTACGGCGTAGAGGCCGGCTGGCTGCGCGAGATGGTCCAGTACTGGCGCGCGGAGTACGACTGGCGCGCCACCGAGCGGCGCATCAACGCGCTGCCCAACTACCGCGTGGAGATCGACGGCAACCCGCTGCACTTCGTTCACCTGCGCGGCAAGGGTCCCGCGCCGACACCCCTGTTGCTGATCCACGGCTGGCCGTGGACCTTCATGGATTTCGAAGCCGTCATCGGCCCGCTGACCGATCCCGCCAGTCACGGCGGCGACCCGGTGGATGCCTTCGACCTGGTCATCCCCTCGCTGCCCGGGCACGGCCTGTCCATGCCGCTGGCGCACAGCGGATTGGACGTGCCGGCGCACGCGGCGCTGTTCAGCAAACTGATGACCAAAGTGCTGGGCTATACCGGGTTCGGCGTGGCCGGCGGCGACTGGGGCGCGGCGATCAGCCACCTCATCGCCCACCACTTCCCGCAGCAGGTGACCGGCCTGCTCGCCAGCATCCCCTACTATCCCGGCCTGGACCTCAACACCCTGGCCGCGCAGGACTACGCCGCGGACGAGCAGTGGATGCTCGAGCGCTCGTCCACCATCACGCCACAGGTGATCAGCCATTTCGTCGTGCAAAGCAACGAGCCGCAGACCCTGGCCTATGCCCTGGCCGACTCGCCGGTCGGTACCGCCGCCTGGCTGTGGGCGCGACGGCGCGCCTGGAGCGACTGCGACGGCGATGTGCTCGCGGCCTTCGACCGCGATTTCCTGTGCACCCAGGCCTCGCTGTACTGGCTCAACGGCAGCATCGCCACCTCGCTGCGCACCTACTGCGAACACGCCCGCGCCGGCGGCCTGCCGTTCCGGCCGCTGCACCAGCGCACGCCGGTGATCGACACGCCCTGCGGCTACCTGGTCGCGCCGCGCGAGGTGATGCTCATTCCGCGCGCCCCGGTGGCGCGCAACACCAACCTGCAGCGCTGGACCTGCCTGCCGCGCGGCGGGCACTTTTCCTTCGCCGAGGCGCCGGAGCTGTGGACGCAGGAGCTGCGCGACTTCTTCCGGCCGCTGCGCAGCGCCAGCTGACGCGCGACGCCAACCGACAGGAACCCCACCGGACTTGACCATGCCCCGCCTCGCCACCTGGATTTTCACCGCCCTGTTCGCCGCGCTGGGCATCGCCCACGCCATCGGCGGAACCCAATTGCTGCTGGCCGGCGGCAGCGGCTACTTCCTGCTCGCCGGCGTCCTGCTGCTGGGCACGGCGCTGGCCCTGGGCCTGGGGCGCGGCGCGGCGGTGAGCCTGTACGGGCTGTACCTGCTGCTGACCCTGGGCTGGAGCTGGTGGGAAGTGGGCCTGGACGGCTGGGCCCTGGCACCGCGCCTGCTGCAGCCGGCGGTACTCGGCCTGCTGTTCACCGCACTGCCGTTCTCCGCGTTGCGCGGCAGGCCCTGGCGCGGGACGGTAACCCTGCCCGCCCTGGCCTGCTGCGCGCTGGTCGCCATCGCCGGCATCGCCGCGGTACTGCCCGACACGCGCCCGCTGTACAAGATCCCGCCGGAGCAGGTGGCCGAGGCCGCCAGCGAGTGGCGCAACTGGGGCAACACGCCGGGCGGCACGCGCTTTGTGGCCAGCAACCAGATCAACACGGTGAACGTGGACCAGCTGGAACTGGCCTGGCGCTACGACTCGGACCTGCCGCTGCCGCTCTACCCGAATTTCGAGGTGACCCCGCTGATGGCCGACGGCCGCCTGTACGCCTGCCTCAAGGCCGGGGTGGTGGTAGCGCTGGAAGCGGAGAGCGGTCGTGAGGTCTGGCGCTACACCACGCCGGACCTCGACAGCTTCGATTTCACCGCAGTGTTCGGCGCCAAGTGCCGTGGCGTGTCGTTCTACGAGTCACCGCAGCCGCAGGCGCAGTGCGGCCAACGGGTGATTTTCGCCAGCCCCGACGGCCGCCTGCGCGCGGTGGACGCCGCCACCGGCGAAGCCTGCGCGGGCTTCGGGAAGAACGGCGCGGTCGACCTGCACGCGGGCATGGCGCGGCAATTGCCGGAGTCGCGCCGCAAGGTCGCGGCGATCCCCTCCTCGCCGCCGGCCATTATCGACGGCGTCATCGTGGTCGGCCAGACCGTCTCCGACCTCGCCTCGCTGGATGCACCCTCCGGCGTGGTGCGCGGCTACGACGCCGAGACCGGCGCCCTGCGCTGGGCCTGGAACGCGGCCCAGGCCGAAGGTGAGGACCCGGACGACGCCTACGCCCGCGCCACGCCCAATGCCTGGGGGCCGATCAGCGGCGACCCGGACCTCGGGCTGGTATTCGTACCGCTGGGCAACAGCCCGCCGGACTACTACGGCGGCCAGCGGCCGGAGTCGCTGGACCGCTTCACCACCGCCATCATTGCCCTCGACGCCGCGAGCGGCAGGCTGCGCTGGTCATTCCAGACCGTGCACCACGACCTGTGGGACTACGACCTCGCCGCGCAGCCGGTGGCCGTGGACCTGCCCGGTGAATACGGCAAGGTGCCTGCGCTGCTGGTGCCCACCAAGCTGGCAGAGATCTTCGTACTCGACCGGCGCACCGGCAGACCCATCGACCCGGTGATAGAACAGCCGGTACCCCAGGGCGGCGTACCCGGGGAGCGCACCGCGCCGACCCAGCCGCAGACCACCGGCTTCCCGTCCCTGGCCGGCCCGAAGTTGCGCGAGGAGGACATGTGGGGCATGACCCCGCTGGACCAGCTGTGGTGCCGGCTGCGCTTTCGCCAGGCCAATTACGAGGGCCCATTCACCCCGGTTACCGAACAGGACACCATCATGTTTCCCGGCACCGCCGGGGGCATCAACTGGGGCAGCGTGTCGGTGGATACCGAACGCGGCCTGCTGGTGGTCAACACCCTGCGCTTCGCCAACTTCGGCCGCCTGATCCGCCGCGAGCAGGCCGCGGCGGAGAAGTTTGGCGGCAAGGAGGGCACGGCGGTGTTCGAACAGGCCGGCACGCCGTACATCTTCGCCCAGTCGACGTTCATGTCGCCGCTCGGTGTGCCCTGCCAGCGCCCGCCCTACGGCACCATCCACGGCCTCGACCTCGCCTCGCGGCGACAGGTGTGGAGCCACAGTTTCGGCACCTCGGCGAAGTCCGGCCCGTTCAACATCCCGACCCTGCTGCCGATCCGCATGGGCGTGCCGAACATGGGCGGCTCGATCATCACCGCCGGCGGCGTCGCGTTTATCGGCGCCGCGCAGGACCGCAAACTGCGCGCCCTGGACAGCGCCAGCGGCCGGGAACTGTGGAGTTACGAGCTGCCGGCGATCGCCGCGGCGACGCCGATGTCATTCGTCTCCGCCAGCGACGGGCGGCAGTACGTGGTGATCGCCGCGGGCGGCCACTACGGCATTCCCGGCCCCTCCGCGGCGGCCATCCTCGCCTTCGCCCTGCCGCGCGCGGAATAACCCCGGCGCGCGGGCGGCGCCGGGAGTCTCAGAACTTCACCACCACGCCAAAGCGCTCGCAGTAGTCGCGGTAGCGCTCGCGGATGGCGCCTGCGCTGAGACCGTAGTCGGCCAGGTTGTACTGGTGACTGCCGTGCTTGCCCTTGGGGTTGGCGGCCATGTAGGCGTGCATCGCCGCCTCGGCGGCGTCGGTGAAGGGCTCGTCGAAATGCGCGTACAACTTGCGCAACTCGCCGATCGGGTCGCGCATCACGTCGGCGTACTGCAGGTCGTAGATCGCGTCCCATCCGTGCTGCGTCTTGTAGGCCAGGGTGCGCTCGATCATCACGTCGAAGGTCTCCAGCAGCATCTGCCCGATCGCCTCGAGATCGACCTGCTCGCTGAACATCGGCCGCACCGCCTTGAGCAGGCTGCACGCCGAAGCCACCACGTCCACCGGGTCGCGGTGGGTCATGGCCAGCCGCGCATCCGGGTAGACCTCGGTCAGCGCATCCAGGTACAGCGGATGCCAGGGGTTCTTCAGGGTCCAGTTGCCCGGCGCGTGG
This sequence comes from Mangrovimicrobium sediminis, assembly GCF_004745945.1. GTDB lineage: Bacteria > Pseudomonadota > Gammaproteobacteria > Pseudomonadales > Halieaceae > Mangrovimicrobium > Mangrovimicrobium sediminis. The sequence continues at coordinate 162,242 of NZ_SRLE01000009.1, forward strand.
GCCTGCAGCAGCTGCAGGAAACGCTTGTGGAATCGAAACGCCGGCAGGTAGTCCGCCTCGTGCAGGAACCACTGGTGGTAGGACGGCACGTGGTACATGGAATCGTAGTACTGCGACACAAACGTCGGCGCCATGGCGAACTGGCACTCGGTGGGACTGTCGGCATCCTCGTAGTGAATCGCGGCGATATGCGGCGCGTATTTCAGCGCCATCTGGGTCTGCGCCTGGCAGGCGTCATAGCGCGGCCCGGCGTGCAACTCCTCCGGACGCGGCGGCGGCACGGGGTCCAGCGATTCCCAGCGCAGGAAACTACGCCGGGCGGGATCGACGCTCAACAGGTTGATCGCCAGGGTGGTTCCGGTGCGCGGCAAACCGAACACGAACAGTGGCTTTTCAACCGGCTGCTCGAGCAGCTGCGGATGCTGCGCCAGGTAATCCTCGACCTTGAACTGGATCGCCAGCGAACTCACCAGGTTGGCCTCCACCCCCTGCGCACCGCGCTCTGATAACAGCGCCTCGTCGTTGAGCGCATCCACGAGGCGCTCCAGGGCCTGCAAACTGTAGGGCTCGGGTTCGCGCTTGCTATCAGCCTGCGCGCGGGCACTCTCGATGATCTGGGCGACTTGCATGGTGGGCTCCTTGGGCTGGCTTTCGTGACCGCAGATATTCAACACCACTGTTGTAAATGTCAATCTGCGGGTTGGGTTTGATCCGCTGCTGGGGACGGGCTGGCTGGGGTATCGCGGCGAGCTTTATGGTTTCGGGGTTGGCCGGAAGCGTCAGCCCTTCCCGGGTGAGAAAAGCGCACTCACCCGGGAAGGGCTGACGCTTCTGGCCGATTGAAACCGCGTTGGCTGCGGGAAAGCTGCGAAGTCCGTTCGCCACTTCCGGCCCGGCAGTGCGGCTGTTGGCCGCTCCAGTCTGGCGCCGCTCCGCGGTGCCCTCAGTTGGTCGGGAGCCTTAAAGCGCTTCGCTGTCTCCCTCCACGCCCTCGGCGCCAGACGTGATTTCCGCGGCCAACACCCCCGCTGCCGGGCCTCGCATTGCGTGAGCCGCCGTGTTTGGAGGATCGAGCCGCAAGTGCCGGGAGACGGGCGGGTGGAGCGCTCGCAAAAGACGCGCCGAGGAAGTGGAGCGAGACCGCTTGCGGGCTCGCGACCGCCCGAGGGCACCCCGGAGGGGCGCGATCTTCAGAGCGCTCCGCCCGCGGGTCTCACGGCAACTCTCCCACCCCCTGGATCGGCAGGCGATCACCGGTGGAGTAGCCCCCGAAGCAGGCAGTCGTGGGTGTGGTACGCCCCCGCCGCGACTGAGCTTTTGGAGCGTCGGGGGCGTACCACACCCACGACTGCCGATCAGCAAAACCCCGACCTAATCAACCTCCGACACGTTGTCGAGCATCTTCCGCCCCGTAGCCACAAACGCCGCCAGTTCCCGCTCCGAAAGCCCCTCAACGTATTGCCGCTCCACATCCTGCTCAACCTCCCGCACCCGCCCAACCAGCCGCTTCGCCCGCCCCGTAAGCTGCAGCACCTGGCTGCGCCCGTCAGTAGGATGCGGCGAACGCTTCACCAGCCCCTGCCGTTCCAGCTCCTTCACCAGGCGCGTGATCTGCGCCTTGTCGCGCCCACTGCGCTGGCACAGGCGGTTGGCCGTGCACTGGGGTTCCTCGTCGATCACCTGCAGCATGCGCACGTGCATGCCGCCGAGGTCCAGCCCGGATTCGCGCACCGCCTGGTGGCAGCGCACCTTGAATTGGAATGCGAGCTGCCACAGCAGGTCGCGCACCGTGTCCTGTTCGATGGTCATAGTTGACTTTATCAACCTATCAATTTATAGTTGATATTGTCTACTAAACAGCAAACGAGTACAAGGAAACGCGAATGCGCGAACAAACAGCCCCCCACCTGCTCAGCGTCAAGCAGGCCTTCAACCTGACGCCGCATATGCGCCGTGTGGTATTCACCGGCGATGACCTCCACCGCTTCCCGGAAAACCACGAGAGCGCCAATTTCAAGCTGCTGCTGCCGCGCGCGGAAGCCCGGGCGAGCCTCACCGAGAATCTCGCCGGCTGGCGCAGCGCGCCGCCGGAGCGGCGTCCGGTGGTGCGCACCTACACGCTGCGCGACTACAACGCCGGGCAGCGCGAGATCACCGTGGACTTCATGCTGCACCGCGACCACGGCCCCGCTTCCCAGTGGGCCGCGCAGGCAGCACCCGGTGACCAGGTCGGTTTTGCCGGCCCGGGCAAACCCAAGCTGGCCCCGGCGGACGCCGACTGGTACCTGTTCGCCGGCGACATGTCGGCGCTGCCCGCCATCGCCGCCAACCTCGAGCGGCTGCCACAGGATGCGCGCGGCTACGCGGTGCTGGAAGTCATCTCCGAGGAGGACCGCCAGCCGCTGGTCGCCCCGCCGGGCATCGAGATCATCTGGGTGATCAACCCGCAGCCGACGCGGCGCGGCACCCTGCTGTTCTACCGGGTGCTCGGCCTGCCCTGGCTGGAGGGCGAGCCGGCGGTGTGGGCCGCGGGCGAGAGCGGCTGGGTGCAGGCGCTGCGCAACTACGCCCGTGAGCGCAAGGTACCGCGCGGGCAACTCTACGCCAGCGGCTACTGGCAGATCGGCATGACCGAGGATGTCCACCAGGTGCACAAGCGCCGGGTATAATCTCCCCACAACAATAAGGGGGAGCCGACAATGGACCAGCCACTGCAGGGCAAGGTCGCGGTGGTTACCGGCGCGGGCCGCAACATGGGCCGCGAGGAAGCGCTGGCGCTGGCCGGTGCCGGCGCGAAGGTCGTGGTGAACAGCAAACACAGCGCCGACGCCACCGTCGCCGACATCCGCGCCATGGGTGGCGAGGCGGTGCCGGCGGTGATGGATGCCAACTCCTGGGCCGCCGGCGAGGCCATCGTCGCCACCGCCGTCGAGCACTTCGGGCGCATCGACATCCTGGTCAACAACGCCGGCATTCACCGGCCGCATTCCATCGAATCCATGACCGAGGAGGACTGGGACGCGGTCGTCGACGTCAGCCTGAAGTGCTACGCCGCCACCATCCGCTTCGCCGCGCCGCATCTCATCGCCCAGGGCGATGGCGGCGTGATCATCAACACCGGTTCAACCTCCGGGCTGGGGCACCTCAGCGTGGCCAACTACAGCGCGGCGAAGGAAGGCGTCGCTGGACTCACCCGCACCGTCGCCCGCGACCTCGGCAAGTACGGTGTGCGCTGCAACATGATCCGCCCGGTGAGCCTGGTCAGCGACCTCCTGTTACCGGAGCTGGTGGAGGCGGGCGCGGAATCCAGGCGCCGCGGCTTTCCCTCCAACGGCGTGCGCGATTTCAACTTCCCCAAGGATTTCACCCCGGACGGCCGCCAGGTCGCGGCGCTGGTGCTGCTGCTGTGCCTGCCGCAGGCGGCGCACGTGAGCGGGCAGGACTTTTTCGTGATGGGCGAGGAGATCGGCCTGTACCCGGAGCCGGAGATGCGCAAGCTGCTGCGCGAGCCCGGCGGCTGGACCCTGGAGGCGCTGCTGCGGTCGGAAACGCTTGCCGGGTTACTGGGCGATATCCCGAATCGCTACCTGGCGTGACATTGCACGCTGGGTTGTGGGCGAGACATTCCACGGAACGGCTTACCGTCGCCAGCGACGCTGAACTTACCGGCGAGGCCAGACGCCCTGATTCAAGCTGACGCCCGCCGCCAGCCTCGCTGACCCTACCGGTTCAAATACCGGCGAGCACATCCAGCGTGTTGTTTTCCAGCATCGCCGCACTGAAGCGCGCCGTGTAGACCGTGTTGATCGCCTCGGTCTGGAAGATGTCGTCGTTGACCAGGAAGATACAGAAACCCAGCGCGAGGTAGGCCGCGTACTGTTGCATGGCCACGTCGAAGGCCGGCGGCGTCACACCGTGGCCGGCAAGCGCATCCAGATAATGCTGCACCAGGGCCGACTCCCAGCGCTTGCGGTCCGCCGGGTCCAGCGCGCCGCCCACGTGATAGGCCACCTCGTACATGCCCGGGCTCTGGTGCGGCTGCGGGTCGAAAAAGCCCGGGCTGCCGTCCGGGTCCTCGTACAGGTTGCCCAGGTGGGTATCGCCGTGAATCACACACTTGGGGAAGCGCTGCGAGAACTGCACCAGTTTGTCGAGCGTCTCGCGCATCCACTGCATGCTGTGGAAGCGCGTGGAGGCCGCCGCGCCGCGCGGCGAACTGGTCCAGCGCGTCCAGATCTCATCGGTGAAGAACTGGCTCATGTAGGGCGCGAAGGCAGCGATCACGTCGTGGGTGCAGTCCCAGCGGCCGCCGGGCTGCAGCGCCGGGCTGTCCCAGGTGCGCGCGTGGAAGCCGGCCAGAACCTCCAGGCGCCGCGCCACCTGGGCGTAGGTCTGCGGCACCTGCGGGTGGCAGAAGGTGACGCCGCGCGCCACCAGGTCCTCGATGATGACGATGCCCTGTTGCTGCTCCTCCTCGTAGCCGGCGAAGTAACACACCGGGCTGAGCAGCGGGTTTTCCACCAGCAGTTCGCCGTAGGCCAGGGCCTCCATGCGGTGCATGTTGCTCATGGCGCGGCTGTGCGGCTCGAAGCCGCCCTTGAGGATGACCGTGGGCGGGATGCCGGCGCGCTGCCCCGCCTCGTCCACCTCCAGGCGCAGGCGGATCTTGGTGCAGGTGCCGCGGATCAGGTCGACGACCTCCACGCGCTCGACGGTAATGCCCGGCGCCTTCTGGCGCAGGGCGCGGGTCATCCAGTCCGCGGTGATCGCCTCGATGGTGAGCGGCAGGGGGTAGTAGTCGGTGGTGCCGGCGCTGCTGTTCATCTGGACCCTCTCTCTTATTGGGAGGCCCGGTGTTATGAGCCTCATTTTTATATTCCGAGGATAACAGGAGCGCGGGCGGATTGCGCGCCGGCGCTTGTGCCCGCACTTTTATCGGTACCTCTGTCGATCCTGTTGTAGATCCTCTTGTCGGTCCCTTTATCGGTACCTTTGTCGGTCCTGTCATCGACCCTGACGCTGACCCTTTCGCTACTCCTATTGTTGGTCCCGGCGCCAACCACTTCGCCTGAAGAGCGTCAGGCCAGCGCGGCGGGCTCGCGCAACGGACGACTGGCCGCGGCCGCTGCCTCCAGCCGGTTGCTGCCGGCGGGGGACGCCAGCACCGCGGCGAGGTTGTGCGCGCTGTTGCCCGGTTCGGTGATGGTCTGCGCGTGGTACCACTCGGCCTGCACTCGCTCGCGGGTGAAGTCGACCAGGGTGTAACCGCGGTGGAACAGGTCAGCGAACTTGATGTGCGGGTTCTGCCGCCGGGCCACCGTAGATGCGAGATCGGCCAGGGCCTGGTCTTCCAGCGCCGGCGAGGTCACCCCGGGGGTGACGAACTCCACCGCCAGCGGCGCGGCGCCGCCGTAGGGGTCGCGGCCGATTTCCATGCCCCAGGAGGAGTGGATGTCGCCGGTGAGGATCACGTTGTCGTCGATACCGCCCTGCTCCAGTACGTCGAGCACCCGCGCGCGGTTGGCGCGGTAGCCGTCCCACTGGTCGGCGTTGAGGATCGCCTGCTCCAGCTGCAACTGGCCGAACATCACCTGCTGGCCGACGGCGCGCCAGCGGGTGCCGTCGGCGGCGGAGCGCTGCAACTGGCCGTAGAACCAGTCCTCCTGCTCGAAGCCGAGCAGGCTGCGCGCCGGGTCGTCGATGGCGCTGTCGCTGGTGGCCACCTGCTGGTCGCGCCCGTACAGGCGGGTGTCCAGCATCACCAGGTCGACCAGGTCGCCGAAGCGGAAACTGCGCCAGCAGCGGCCCGCGGCCAGGCGCGGGTAGACGCGGATCGGCATCCACTCGAAGTAGGCCTGCAGCGCGGCGGCCTTGCGCGCGGACCACTCGCCCTCGCCCTTGTCTGTGTTGTGATTCTGGGCGCCGTCGCGCCAGGCGTCGTTGGCGGACTCGTGGTCGTCCCACACGGTGATGAACGCGTGCTGGCGGTGCGCCGCCTGCAGGTCGGCGTCCATGCGGTACTGGCTGTAGCGCGCGCGGTAGTCGGCGAGGGTGACGATCTCCCACTCCGGCAGCGGCGAGCGCCCCAGCGCCGGGTTGCTGTAGGTGCCGGCGCCGTATTCGTAGATGTAATCGCCCAGGTGCAGCACCACGTCGAGGTCGGCGCGCTCGGCCAGCGCGCGGTAGACGTTGAAATAACCGTAGGGATAGTTGGAGCAGGACACCGCCGCCAGGCGCAGCTGCTCCAGTTCACCCAGCGGCAGGGTGCGCGTGCGGCCCACCGGCGAGCGCTCGCCCAGTGCCTCGAAGCGGTAGTAGTAGCTGCTGCCCGGCTGCAGGCCGGCGGCGTCGACTTTCACCGTGTAGTCGCGCTCCGGACCGGTCAACGCCGTGCCCCTGCCGACCACGTTGAGCATCAGCGGGTCCGTGGCGACGGTGTAGCGCACGCGCACGCGGCGGGTGTCGCCGGGCGGGGGCGTAACCCGGGTCCACAGAATCACGCGATCGTGCAGCGGGTCGCCGCTGGCGATGCCGTGCAGGAAGGGGATGGCCTCCGCGCTGGCCAGCGGCAGACGACCGAGCAGTGCGCTGCCGGCAGCGACGGCGCCGAAGCGGTGGAGGAAATGGCGGCGGGACAGCGTCATCGGGTTCACTCCCAGCAAAAAAATGCGACGGGGAGTTCTTTTACCACAACCCGGTGACAGTTTAAGCCCTGGCCAGCAGCACCCGGTTCATGCCGTCCACCAGGGCCAGCGGATGGTCGATCATCAGGTGGTGGTGGGCACCGGGCACGTGGATGACCTCGCCCGGGTGGCTGAAGTACTCGCTCAGGCGCTCCGGCTGGCGGTCCTGGTTGAACAGGCTGTGCTCGCCGTAGATGCAGTCCACCCGCGCCTGTATACCGCGCAGGGCGTCGAAGTCCTTGAGTTCGCCGCGGTTGCAGACCCGGGCGTCGAACTTCCAGTGCCAGCCACGCTCGCCCAGGCGGCAGGAGTGGAATGCGACGAACTGCAGCAGGGCCGGGTCGCCGGCGGGTTGTTCCGGCACCAGGCGGAAGCGGCCCATGCACTCCTCCAGGCTGCCGTAGTGCTTGTGATGGCCGCGCGGCTCGAGTACCGGCGGCGGCTCTTCCGGCGGCAGGCACACCAGCGAATCGACCACGATGCCCTGGCGAAAGCGCGCAGGCTCCATGGTCATGGCGCGCATCGACTGCAGGCCGCCGAAGCTGTGGCCCGCGATGGTCACGTCGTGCAGGTCGTAGTGGCGCAGCAGGTCGAGCAGGCCGTCGGCGAAGCTGGTATCCGCGTACACCGCCGGGGCGCTGCTGTCGCCCATGCCCGGCAGGTCCGCCGCCAGCACCCGGTAGCGGTCGCTGAAGAACGGGGCGAGGTAGCTCCACCAGTGCACGTGGCCGCCGAAGCCGTGCACCAGCAGCAGTACGGGCAGGCTGTCGTTCTCCCAGTTCCAGCGCAGGTGGTGCACGCGGCCGGCACCGCCCGGGGCGAAGTGCGACTCGCCGGGCTGGCGCAGGTTGTCGAGGAACCAGCCCGGTGCGTCGGCGGGTGGTACGTAGGCGGTCATCGGCTCAGTGCCGGGTGAGTTTGTCGAGGTAGCCCATGACGAAGGCGGAGACGACGAAGGTCAGGTGCAGGATGATGTACCAGAGGATCTTGTCGTTCTCGATGTTCTCCGCATCCATGAAGATCTTCAGCAGGTGGATGGAGGAGATCGCCACGATGGACGCCGCCACCTTGTTCTTCAGCGAGGTGGAGTCCATCTTGCCCAGCCAGCCGAGCTTCTCCGTGCCGTCCTCGATATCCAGCTGGGAGACGAAGTTCTCGTAGCCGGAGAACATCACCATCACCAGCAGGCCGCCGACCAGGGCGAGGTCCACCAGGCTGAGGATGACCAGCACCAGCTGCGCCTCGGACATGGACAGGATGATGGGGAACACATGCAGCAGTTCCTCGAAAAACTTGATGCCCAGCAACAGCAGCGCCAGGCTGAGACCGAGATACACCGGCGCCAGCAGCCAGCGAGCGGCATACATCGTGCGCTCGATCAGCGATTCCATGATTCTCCTCAAATAAGCAGTTGTCACCACGGGAACCCGGGCGGAGCCGCCCGGACCCGGACATGGTACCACGGCTGGTCGCCGCGGGGCTTAATCGCGCAACCCAATATAACCAAATGGTTGATTGTAATCCCCGCGACCCTGGGCTAAGCTCCGGACTCAAACTAACCAATTGGTTAGTTTTGGTGAGCTACTGACACAAACCGGGCGCACTGGCACATGAACGGGCGACCCGACCGATAAGCAAAAGGTAGGTAACCCATGTCCAGCAACGCCCCTGCACAGCAAGCCCCCGCCATCGGCCCCGAACTGGAGCGCGAGGCCCGCGCCTGGATGGACGATCCCTTCGCCCATTTCGGCTACTCCAACACCCGCCTGCACAGCGTGCCGCGCGAGGAACAGGAGGCGGTGCAGCTGGCCGCCCTCAACCTGCGCCTGGCCGAGCGGCGCCAGCAGATTCCGGTGCTGGCCAAGCTGGCGGACGCCCAGGGCATCGACAGCGTGGCGACGATCAACGACGCGGCGCCGCTGCTGTTCGAGCACACGGTGTACAAGTCCTACCCGATTTCCCTGCTCGCCAGGCAGCGCTTCGACCAGCTCAGCAAGTGGCTGGACAAGCTCACGCCCTACGACATCACCGGCGTCGATGTCTCCGGCTGCAAGTCCATCGACGACTGGCTGGGCACCCTGCGCGCCGAGACCCCGCTGGACCCGGCAAACTCCTCGGGCACCAGCGGCACCATGTCGTTCTTCCCCAAGAGCAAGGCCGACTACCGCCTGTCCGCCATGTGCTTTCGCGTGCAACTGCCGCAGCCCTTCGGCCAGATGCCCACCGAGGGCGACCTCAAGGACAAGATGCACGTGATGACGCCGCTGTACCGCGACGGCCACATGTCCACCGGCGCCTTCGGCAAGTACATGTGTGAGATCTTCGCCTTCGGCGACGAGAGCTACCTGCACACCGCCTTCCAGACCAAGATCAGCAGCGACCTGATGTGGCTGGCCGGGCGCCTGCGCGCGGCCCAGGCCAAGGGCGACGTTTCCAAGGTCGATGTGCCCGAGACCCTGCTGGCGCGCAAGGCGGAGCTGGAGGCCATGCAGCGCGACATGCCGGCGCAGCAGCAGGCCTTCGTGAAATCCATGGTGCAGGAACTGCGCGGCCAGCGGGTGTTCGCCATGGGCACCACGCCGATGTTCTACGAGGTGGCGAAGAGCGGCCTGGCAGAAGGTATAAAGGACGTGTTTACCCCGGATTCCGTGGTGATGGGCGGCGGCGGCGCCAAGGGCATGGTGCTGCCGGACAACGTCGACGACATCATCAAGGAATTCTTCGGCGTGCCGCAACTGCGCTCCAGCTACGGCATGACCGAGCTGAACTCGTTCACCGTCACCTGCGAGCACGGTCACTACCACTTCCTGCCCTGGGTCACCGTGTTCCTGCTCGACCGCGACACCGGCGCCCCGCTGCCGCGCAGCGGCGTGCAGACCGGCCGCGCCTCATTCTTCGACATGACCCACGACGGCACCTGGGGTGGCATCGTCACCGGCGACCGCATCACCATCGACTGGGACACTCCCTGCCCCTGCGGCCGCACCACCCCCGCGATACAGGGCAAGGTACAGCGCTTTTCCGAGGTCGAGGGCGGCGACGACAAAATCACCTGTGCAGCCACGCCGGAGGCGCAGGCCGATGCGCTGGACTTTCTCAACGCGCTGGAGCTCTAGCTCAATGCGCTGGAGCTTTAGCTCAACGCGCTGGAGCTCCAGGCGCGACGGGTTCGACCGCCAGGCCCGGCGCCGGGGTATCTGTCCGGAACGCGCCTGGCGGCTCCACGGCAACGCGACTGGTGCCGCGGCCAATCAATCAATAACCACAAAGTACTGGTTCCGAAGGTAAGCAACGATGACCGATTCCCTGAAGCCCATTTCCTACGCGATCATCCGCGGCAAGATTCACCACGACAACCTGGTCAGCTTCGGCGGCCGCGGCGGCGACCTCGAGTTCTACGCGCCAGACCCGCAGACCATCATCGACGAACTGCCGATCCGCAGTCCCAGCGACATGGCGGACATGTACGAGCTGTCCCTCGACGACGTCATCGACTACCTCGAGGAACTCGGCACGCACCTGGATTTTCGCACCAATGACTACCTGCGCGAGGCGGCCGAGTACAGCTACCAGACCGCGCCGACCACGCCGCCGATCATCGACGGCTTCTACGCCACGCTGCCGCTGATGTTCAACCGCGAGCGCATCCTGCAATGGGTGGATAACAGCGTCGGCCGCGAGTACCTGGAAGGTTGGGTGGAAAAGCGCATCAACGGCTCCGACTTCAACGTGCGCGCCTACGGCTCGCGCGCCCTGCACATCGTCGCCGGCAACGGCCCGACCCTAGGCGCGCTGACCGTGCTGCGCGGTGCGGTGACGCGCAGCGACACGGTGATCAAGGTGCCCTCCAACGACCCGTTCACCACCGGCGCCATCGTGCGCACCATGGTCGATGTGGCGCCGGACCACCCGATCACCAAACACGTGAGCGTGGCCTACTGGCGCGGCGGCGACGAGGCCTTCGAGAAGAAGCTCTACCAGCCGCACAACCTGGAGAAGATCGTCGCCTGGGGCGGGTTCAGCTCGGTCAAGCACGTGACCAAGTACATCCAGCCGGGACTGGAGCTGATCTCGCTGGACCCGAAACACAGCGCTAGCTTTGTCGGTGAGGGCGGGCTGGAAAGCGAAGAACAGATCATCGAAGTCGGCAAGCGTATCGCCTGCGATGTCGGGGTCGGCAACCAGGTGGGCTGCGCCAACTGCCGCACGGTGTACGTGATGGGCGGTGAGAGCGACGAGGCCATCGAACGCCTGGTCAAGCTGGGCCACGCGGTGTACGACGGTATGCTGGGCCTGCCGGAAGACATGAGCACCAGGCCCAAGCGCTACGACCCGGAGCTGAAATCCCACGTCGATGCCTGCCGGTTGTCGGACGATTTTTACGAGGTGATCGGCGGCCAGCAGGGCGAGGGGGCGGTGATCGTCTCCAAAACCTCGGACCCGGTGGACTTCTCCGCCTACCTCGCCGACCGCACCGTCAACCTGGTGCCCATCGACACGCTGGAGGACTTCCTCGACGCAGTTGACTGCTCCACCCAGACCGTCGGCGTGTACCCGCCGCAGTGGGTCGACGAGGTGCGCCACAAGGGCGCCCTGCACGGCGGCCAGCGCTTCGTCGAACTCGGCTACAACCTCAACGGCCCGGGCCTGATCGGCCCCCAGGACGGCATCGAACCCGTGCGCCGCATGGTCAAGTGGATCATCAACGAAAAACCCACCGCCGCCATGACCCCCATGTGGGAATTCAAACCCGGCGAAACCCACCTCGTCGCCTGAAAACCGCAGGGGTCAGAGCCCTTTTCCGCTGCTTTTGATGTCCCCCAGCGCTGGGGACGCGCCACCCAGGACATCAAAAACAGCGGAAAAGGGCTCTGACCCCAGTTTATGGCCTCGCTTTGAGGTGCAGGAGGAAGACGGCGGTGGCGACGACGACCAGGGCCATGGAGACGGCCATGGGGCGGGTGCCTTCGCCGAGGGGGCTGGCCAGGAGGGCGGCGAGCAGGGTGGCGCCGAGGGCTTGGCCGAGCATGCGCACGGTGGTCTGCAGGCTGCCGGCGGCAGCGGCCCGCGACGCCGGTGCGGTGCCGATGACCAGGCGCGCGGCCGGTGAGAAGAACAGGCCGAAACCACCGCCGCACAACCACAGGCGCCACATGATGCCGAAGGAACCCGCATCCGCAGGCAGCAGTACCAGGGTCCACAGTCCGAGCAGTGAGACGCCGAGGCCGCTCAGGCACAGCAGCGGAACAGGCAGGCGATCGGAGAGATACCCGGCCAGCGGCGCGCAGACCATACTCGCCATCGCGTAGGACGCCAGCAACCCTCCGGTAGCCCCGGCGCTATAGCCCAGCTCGTCCTGCAGCAGGAACGGCGCGTACAGCAGCAGGGTCATCGAGCCGAGCACGGCAATGAAGTTCGACAGCACTACCAGCGCGAGATCCGGCTGGCGCAAAAGATCGACCGGCAGCACCGGGTGGTCGCGGCCGCGCTCGCAGCGCACCAGCAACACCGCGGAGACGACCGCCGCGCCCAGCAGCATCCCACCCAGCCAGCCGTGTGGCCCGTGCGTGGCCATCTCCATACCGGCGATCAGCAGGCCAAAGGTCAGCGCGCAAAACCCGGCGCCGGGCAGGTCGAAGGGCTGCGAGTGCGGCTCAGGTTCGGGCAGCGCGCGGCTCAGCAAAAGACAGAGCAACGAAAAGGGTACCGCCGCGGAGAACACCCACTGCCAGCTGGCCACGGACAAGACGAGGCCGCCCGCCACCGGCGCCAGCGCCGTCCCGCTGGCGTTGGCAATCGTATTGATGGCCAGGCCCTGGCCGAGTTGCGCCGCCGGGTACACCAGCCGCAGCAGGCCGAACACCACGCTCATGGCGGACGCGGTGCCCAGCGCCTGCAGCGAGCGCGCCAGGATCAGCGCAGTGAGGTCGTCGGCCAGGAAACACAGCGCCGCGCCCACGCTGTGCAACACCAGGCCGGCGCGGAACAGGCGGCGCTGGCCGATGCGGTCGCCGAGGGCGGCCAGCGGCATCAGGGTCATGGCCAGGATCAACTGGTAGACGGTCACCACCAGCACCGCGCGCGAGCTGTCGATACCCATGGCCTCGGCCAGCGTCGGCAGTACCACCGCGGCGATCGAGGCGTCAGTCATCAGCATCAGCGAACCGGCGGATATCGCCACGATGGCCACCCCCCGGCGGGGCCAGGGCAGGCCGCTGACAGCGTGCTCGCTCATGCCGGTGCCGGACTCAGTCCTGCAACTTCAGGCCGTCGTCGCCGCGGTCCGGGGCATCCTCGCGCCAGCGCACGGAACCGGAGGGGCGATCGAGCCAGCGCTGCACGCGCACCGGCTCGATACCGACGTGCATCTCGCGGGCGCGCATCAGCAGCGTCATATCGTCCACCGTGCGCCGGTTGCGGTGGCGCAGGTAGTCCAGCCAGGTGGGCAGGCGGTAGGTCTCGGACCACAGCTCCGGGTCGGCGAGGTTGCGCGACAACGACCAGTCGTAGGCGCCGGTACGCGATCGCACCTGCTGCATCTCGCGCATCAGGTTGTAGAAATCGCGCGCCTTCTCCGCGGGGATGCGGTACTGCAGCTCGATGCTGATCGGGCCGCTGCGCCCGGTGATCCCCAGCTTCACCTCCGGGTCGTCGAGCACCCGCTCGTCGGATTCGGTGGACGCGGTGCGGTCGGCGACGCGCAGCACCCGGGTCAGCGCGAGCGAGGCCAGCAGGGTCAGCGCGGAGGCCTGGAAGGTGAGCGGCAGGCCGTAGATTTCGGCGAAGTGCCCCCACATCAGCGCGCCCAGGGAAATACCCAGCGTGGTGGCGGCGCTGCAGGTGGCGATCGCCCGGCCCATGACCCAGCGCGGCACGAACAGTTGCACGGTGATGCTGATGGTGGTGACCACGACCATCCACATCATGCCCGCCACCAGCAGCACTACGAGGTCGAGCACCAGGCTGGTGCTGTGGGCAAGGATCACCAGCGCCGCCGCGCCGACCACGCAGGTCATGCGCACGATGTTCTCGTTGCCGATGCTCGCGCGCAGGCGCTGCAGTACGAAGATCCCGGACACCGCACCCACACCGTAGGCGCCCAGCATCAGGCCGAAGACGCTGGCGTCGCCGCCGATCATGTCCTTGGCCACCAGCGGCAGCAGGGCCTGCAGCGCGGCGCCGAGGAAGCTGATCACAAACACGCGCATGATGGCGCGGCGCACCGGGCGCATGTTGGCGACGAAGCGCACGCCCGCGTGGATGGAGCGGAACAGCCCCTCCGGCGGCAGGCGCGAGACCTCCGCCACCCGGTTCCAGCGGTACAGTGAGAACAACATGGGCACGTAGCTGATGGCGTTGATAAAGAACGCCACCGTCGCCCCCAGCGCGGCGACGATCACCCCGCCCACCGCGGGGCCGACACTGCGCGCCAGGTTGTAGCTGATGTTGTTCAGCGCCACCGCCGGCGCCAGCAGTTCCTTGGGCACCTGCTCGCCCACCGAGGCGCCGCGCGCCGGCGCGGACAGCGCATTGCCGGAACCGACCATGAAACAGAAGCCGAGCAGCACCCAGGGCGTGAGCAGGTCGGCGCTGGAGGCCAGGGTCATGAGGGCGGCGGAGACCAGCGCCAGCGAGAAGAACACGATCTGCACCTTGCGCCGGTCGTAGATGTCGGCCAGCGCCCCGGCGGGCAGCGCGAACAGCGCCATGGGCAGGAAGGTGGCGGTCTGTACCATGGCCACGAAATCCGCGGAGGCGATGCTGGCCATCACCCAGGCCGAGGCCACCGCCTGGATCAACCCCCCCGCATTGGAGATGGTGTTGCTGATCCACATGTTGCGGAACGTGGTTTCCCCCAGCGGCGCGAAGGTGCCGGGCTGCGTGGCCTCGCCTTCCGGGGGTTGTGTCGACATGTGTTCTCCGCTGCCCGCCAATGCAAAACAGCCATGATACCGCCCGAGGCGGGCGGGCCGCCACACGGTGACGCGTCCAGAGCGCGATCGGCAGCGCCACGCGAGCGGCCAGTGCCAAAAAACATTGCGTAGCCGCAATGCCAGCACCCCGTTACTGGTGTATAAAAAAACCATGGCCAACTCTGTTCCCGCACAGGACTCCCGCGCAGCGCAAGCCATCGGCGTGGTGGTGGAAGTGCACGGCGCGGTCGCCGTCATCGCCTGCGAGCGCCTGCCGCCGCTGCGCCAGGCCCTGGTCGGTCACTTCGACCACGAGACCTGCCTGTTCGAGGTACACCAGCACCTGGACCAGCGCCGTATCCGCGCCATCAGCCTGCACCGCAGCTCCGGCCTGTTCCGCGGCATGCGCGTGTACGACACCGGCGCGCCGCTGCAGGTGCCGGTGGCGCCGGAGTGCCTCGGGCGCCTGCTCAACGTGTTCGGCGAACCCCTGGATGGCGGCGAGCCGCTGCCGGCGGGCGAGCACCGCAACATCCACAGCCGGCCGCCGCCGATCTCCGCGGCCACCGGCGTCGGCGAAATCCTCGAGACCGGCATCAAGGTCATCGACCTGCTGTGCCCCTTCGCCAAGGGCGGCAAGACCGGCCTGTTCGGCGGCGCCGGGGTGGGCAAGACCGTGCTGATCATGGAATTCATGCACGGGGTGAGCGAGCTGTACCGCGGCGTGTCGGTATTCGCCGGGGTCGGCGAGCGCATCCGCGAAGGCCACGAGCTGTGGCACGAGATGCGCGACTCGGGAATGCTCGAGCAGACCCTCATGGTATTCGGCCAGATGGATGAATCCCCCGGCGTGCGCTTTCGCGTCGGCCTCTCGGCGCTCACCTACGCCGAGTACCTGCGCGACACCCTGCAGCGCGAGGTGCTGTTCGTGATGGACAACATCTTCCGCTTCGTACAGGCGGGCAGCGAGGTCTCCAGCCTGCTCGGGCGCATGCCGGCGCTGGTCGGCTACCAGCCCACCCTGACCACCGAAGTCGCCGAGGTGCAGGAGCGCATCGTCTCCACCGACCTCGGCGCCATCACCTCGGTGCAGGCGGTGTATGTGCCGGCAGACGACATGACCGACCCGGCGGTGAACGCCATCCTCGCCCACCTCGATACCAGCGTGATCCTCTCCCGCGTACAGGCGAGCAAGGGCATCTACCCGGCGGTGGACCCGCTGCAGTCCAGCAGCCGGTTGATGGACCGCCACACCCTGGGCGCGCGCCACTACGACATCGCCGAGGGCGTGCGCGAGCACCTGGCCCGCTATCGCGAACTGGAGGACATCATCGCCATGCTCGGCATCGATGAGCTGTCCGCGGAGGACCGCAAAATCGTCACCCGCGCGCGCAAGCTGCAGCGCTACCTCACCCAGCCTTTCTGGGCCACCGCCTCGCACTCGGGCATTCCCGGCCAGACGGTCAAGCTGGCGGACACCCTGGACGACTGCGAGGCCTTCCTGCTCGGCCGCTACGACGAGGTCGACGAGGAGAGCTGCTACATGCGCGGGACCATGGCCGGTGTCGCACCCGGCGCACAGAAGGGCTCCGCACCCGGCCCCGCTAGCGACTCGAGCCGGGGCACAAGTGGCGGCGCGGATGTCGACACAGGTACCGACGAATGAACAGCTTCAGCCTGCACTTGCTCGACAGCAGCGGCGGCGAGCACATCGACGGCGTCACCTCCTTCGTCGGCGAGGACGAGACCGGCAGTTTCGGCCTGCTCGCCGGCCACGCCCACACCCTGGCGGTACTGCGCCCGGGCCTGGCGCGCTTCCGTCGCGGCGCGGATGACTGGAGCTACCTGGCCTCCCCCGGCGCACTCATTCATTTTCGCGGCGACACCCTGACCTACAGCACGCGCCGCTATTTTCGCGGCGACGACGACGCGGCGATCATGCAGCGCCTGCAACAGCAGATGCAGGCGGAGTCCGAACTGCACCTGGCCATCGAGCACCTGCGCGGCATGGAGCGCGACATGCTCAAGCGGCTGTGGGACATGCAGCGGCACAAGCCGGGCATCGCGAGTTGAGGCCGGTATGAACGAGACCCGCGACTTGCACGAACAGGTGCGCGAACAGGGCGAACGCAAGCGCCGCGCCGAGCGCGAGCACGACACCCTGCTCAGCCAGACCATCTACATCGGCACCCTGGGCCTGACCATGGTGCTGCCGATCGTCGGCGGCGCCTACCTCGGCCGCTGGCTGGACGGCATGTCCGAGGGCTATTCCATGCGCTGGACCCTGAGCCTGCTGCTGCTCGGCGTGGTGCTCGGCGCGGTCAACGTCTACCTGCTGATCCGGGAGTAGCCGACGTGTCCGCCTCGGAACTCAGCATCGACACCGTGTTCAGCATCGGCCCGCTGGCGGTCACCTCCACCAGCCTGACCAGTTCGGCGGTGGTGGCGGCGATCGGCCTGCTCGCCTTTCTCGGCACGCGGCGCCTGAAAGTGGACGACCCCGGCATGCTGCAAAGCGCCCTGGAGGGACTGGTCACGGTCATGCAGCAGGCGGTGGACGAAGTGGTGCCGGTGGAGCGCCAGCGTATCGGCGTGTTCGTCGCCAGCCTGTGGTGCTACCTGGTGGTCGCCAACCTGGTGGGATTGATCCCCGGCCTGCACTCGCCCACCCGCGACCTCTCCGCCACCTCGGCACTGGCCCTGCTGGTGTTCTTCTCCACCCACTGGTTCGGCATTCGCAGCCAGGGCCTGGGACTGTACCTGCGCCACTACCTGAGTCCCACGCCGCTGCTGCTGCCGTTCCACATCGTGTCCGAGATCACCCGCACCCTGGCGCTCGCCGTGCGCCTGTTCGGCAATATCATGAGCCTGGAGATGGCCGCGCTGCTGATCCTGGTGGTGGCGGGCTTTCTCGCCCCGGTGCCGATTCTCATGCTGCACATCGTCGAGGCGCTGGTGCAGGCGTATATTTTCGGGATGCTCGCGCTGATCTACATCGCCGGGGGCATCCAGACCCAGATCCACCGACAGTCCCGCAAGGAGTGACCCAGCCATGGCCGACCTGTCCCTGTTCACCATCGTCTCCACCGCCGCCGCGGTCCTCGCCATCGCCATCGGCGTGCTCGGTCCGGCCCTGGCGATGGGCATGGCCATCAGCAAGGCGCTGGAGGCGCTGGCCCGGCAACCGGAGGCGGAGAAATCGATCATGCGCACCCTGTTCATTGGCCTGGCGATGATCGAGTCGCTGGCCATCTACGTGCTGGTGATCGTGCTCATCATCCTGTTCCGCAACCCGCTGCTGGAATACCTGGTCCAGTGAACCGGTCACCCGAGCCCGTCGCGGAGCGCACGCCGTGGAACTGACCTGGTCGACCTTCATCCTGGAGATCATCAATTTCCTGGTCCTGGTCTGGCTGCTCAAGCGCTTCCTGTACCGCCCGGTGCTGGAGGTCATCGCGCGCAGGCGCGCGGCCATCGCCGAGGACCTGGCCCAGGCGCGCCAGACCCGCGACGCCGCGCAGGCCAGCCAGGCGCAATACGAAGGCCGCCTGGCGGACTGGGAGCGCGAGCGCGGCCAGGCGCTGGAGGCCCTGCACCACGAGGTCGAGGCGGAGCGCGCGCGGCGACTCGAAGAAGTCGCCACCGAGGTCGCCGCCGAGCGCGAGAAAAACCGCGTGCTGCAGGGCCACCGCGACGCGCAGACCGCCGCGCGCCTGCAGGCCGAGGCACTGGACAACGCCGCCGGCTTCGCCGCCCGCCTGCTCGGCGCCGGTGCCAGTGCCGAACTCGAGGGCCGGCTCATCGACCTGGCACTGGGACAACTGGCAAGCGTGGACACGGACACCCTGGACAACCTGCGCCGTGAACTGGAACGCGAACCCGGCCCGATCACCGTGGGCAGTGCCTTCGCGCTCGACGCGGCGCGCCGGCAGGCCCTGGAAGCGCGCCTCGATACGCTGTTCCCGGGCCGCGAACGCAGCTTCGAGCAGCAACCCGAGCTGCTCGCCGGCCTGTGCATCACCGCCGGCGGCTGGCGCCTCGGCCTCAACCTGCGCGACGAACTGCAGGGCTTTGCCCGGGTGGGCCGGTGAACGGCGACGAGCGCATCACGCGCCAGCGCGAGTGGCTGGCGCAATACGACCCGCAACTGCGCCTGGCCGAGCACGGCACGGTGGTCTCGGTGGGCGACGGCATCGTCTGGATCAACGGCCTGCCCTCCGCCGCCATGGACGACATCATCGCGCTGGCCGACGGCAGCCGCGCCATGGTCTTCGACCTGCAGGAGGGCGTGGTCGGCGCCGTGCTGCTGCAGGAAACCGAACAGCTGACTTCGGGCACCGCGGCGCAACTCACCGGCCACACCCTGAGCCTGCCGGTGGGCGACGGCCTGCTCGGGCGCATCATCAACCCGCTGGGCGACCCGCTGGACGACCTCGAGCCCGCGGCGACGGAAACCTGGCAAGCGATGGAGGCGCCCTCGCCGACCATCATCGAACGCGACTTCGTTACCCAGCCGCTGTACACCGGCATCAAGATCGTCGACAGCATGATTCCCATCGGCCGCGGCCAGCGCCAGCTGGTGATCGGCGACGAGGGCCTGGGGCGCAGCTCGCTGGCCATGGACACGGTGATCAACCAGCACGGCAAGGACGTGCAGTGCATCTACGTGCTGATCGGCCAGAAGCGCTCGGCGGCAGTGCAGACCATCACCACCCTGCGCGAGTTCGACGCCCTCGCCTACACCACGGTAGTGCTGGCCGAGGCCAACACCCTGCCCGGCCTGCAGCACCTGGCGCCCTTCGCCGGCTGCGCCCTGGGCGAGTTCTGGATGCGCCGCGGGCGCGACGTGCTGATCGTCTACGACGACCTCTCCACCCACGCGCGCACCTACCGCGAGCTGTCCCTGCTGCTCGGCCGCCCGCCCGGGCGCGAGGCCTATCCGGGCGATATCTTCTCGGTGCACGCGCGCCTGCTGGAGCGCGGCACGCGGCTCAACGCCGCCCACGGCGGCGGCAGCATGACCGCCCTGGCCATCGTCGAGACCAACCTCGGGGAGATCGCCGCCTACATCCCCACCAACCTGATCTCGATCACCGACGGGCAGATCTACCTCGACAAGAACCTGTTCACTTCCGGCTTCCGCCCGGCCATCGATATCTCAGTCTCGGTGTCGCGCATCGGCGGGCAGGCGCAGCACCCGTGCATCAAGCGCGAGGCCGGGCGCATGAAGCTGGACTACCTGCAATACCTGGAACTGGAGGTGTTCACGCGCTTCGGCACGCGCCTCGAGGCCTCCATGGAGAAGGCCATCCACCGCGGCCGCCTGCTGCGCGAACTGCTCAAGCAGGACCGCCTGAGTCCGCTGCCCGCGCGCTTCCAGCTGGCCTGGATGGTGGCCTTCAACGCGGGCCTGCTGGACACCGCCCAGCCCGCCGACGTACCCGGCCTGCTGCAGGCCATCGGCGCCGGACTGGAGAGCAGCCAGCTCGACCTCGACGCCGAGCGCGACGCCTGGCTGCAGGCACTGCGCAGCTGGTTGCAGGCAGTTGAACCGGAGCCGGCGGGGGATTCCACCGCCGGGCGTGCTGGAGAAACCGCGCAGGACAGCCACGATGTCGCGCCGGCGTAGCCTCGAGGCCCACCGCCACAACCTGGCGGAGATCCGCGAGATCATGAACTCCATGAAGACCCTGGCCTACATGGAAACGCGCAAGCTCGGCCGGCGCCTGGAGGCGCAGCAGGCGGTGGTCGATGCCCAGCGTACCGCGGCCGCGGCGCTGCTGCAGGCACACCCGGAACTGCGGCCGCCGCCGGACAGCGCAGGACGCCCGGCGCTGTACCTGCTGCTGGGCAGCGAGCGCGGCCTGTGCGCGGATTTCAACCAGCGCCTGCTGCGCCACCTGGAAGCCACGCTGCCCGCCGGCACGGGGCCGAGCCACCGTTTCCTGTGCGTCGGCAACAAGCTCGCCGGGCTGATGGAGGACGACCCGCGGGTGGTCGGTGTGCTCGAGGGCGTGTCGATCGTCGAGGAGATTACCCTGCGCCTGTCGGCGCTGGTGGAGACGGTGCTGCGACTGCGCAGCGAACACGCCCTGTTCGGACTGCGCGCAGTGCTGTGCACCGCCGGCGAAGTGCAGGAGCACGCGCTGCTGCCGACCTTTCACGACCTGCCCGCGGAAAACCCCGGCGCGGCGCGGCTGCCGCCCCTGCTCAACCAGCCGCCGGAGCTGTGCTTTGCGCAACTCGCGGAGCTGCACCTGCCCCTGCTGTTGCAGTGGATGCTGCACGCGGCCCTGATGGAAGAGAACCGCCTGCGCGTCAGCCACCTCGACTCCGCCGTGCGCCACCTGGACGACGAGGAGACCAACCTCGCCCGGCGCAGCAATATCCTGCGTCAGGAGGAGATCATCGAGGAGATCGAGGTGATACTGCTGAGCGCCGCGAGTATCGCCGCCAACCGCGCGGCGATGGGATCGGGGAGCGAACCCCGCTAGTCAGGGCCTGGCGAGACAGGGCCTCGCCAGCTGGGGCTCTAGTTAAACGAAGAATGCCCCGCGACGGCACGGCGCCGACGCGGGGGTGTGCGCACTCAGAAGCGGTAGACCATCTCCACACCGTAGCGACGCGGCAGTGCCTGGTAGAGGTTGGTCCACAGGGTGTCCACGTAGGTGCCGGACTCCGCGTACACCTCGTTGGTCAGGTTCTTGCCCCACAGCGACACCTCGATGTCCGGCCCCGAGGCCGGGCGCCAGGTCAGGCTCGCATCCCACAGCTCCCACTCGTCGATCATCAACGTGTTCTGGTCGTTGATCGGCGTCTCGTCGTTGTAGGTGTAGGACACGCGGGTGGACACCTCGCCGGCATTGCCCAGCGAGAGGTCGTAGATGGCGGCGAGGTTGTAGGACCACTCCGGCGCCTTCACCAGCTGCAGGCCCTTGGCCAGTTCCGGGTCCGGCGTGCCGTCGAAGTCGACGTCGAGGTCCGGGTAGTCGTCGTACTCCGCCTTGAGGTATCCCACCGAGGCCATCAGCACCAGGCTGTCTATCGGCATGAAGGTCAGCTCGGCTTCCGCACCCTGGGTGGTGGCCGCCGCCACGTTGTCGATGAAGTTGGTGATACCCACGCTGCGCGTGCGCTGCAGGTCGGTGTACTCGTTGTAGAACACCGCCGCGTTGGCGCGCAGGCGGCCGTCGAGCAAGGTGGACTTGAAGCCCATTTCGTAGGCTTTCACTTTCTCTTCGTCGTAGGGTCCGGGCGACTCGGTATCACCCGTGGTGCGGATGTTGTAGCCGCCGCTGCGGAAACCCTCGGTGTAGCTGGCGTAGGCCAGCACGTCGTCGGTCGCCTGCCAGCTCAGGCCGATCTTGGGGCTCAGGTTGTCCCAGTCGTTGTCGCCGGAGTCGCTGAGGTCACAGCGCAGTTGCGAGCCGGTGGATACGCAGTCGGAGAAGCTGGCGTTTTCCGCCTCCTTGTACTCCCAGGTGTAACGCAGGCCCAGGGTCAGGTAGAGGTCGGGGACGATCTGGTAGTCGCCCTGGGCGAAGGCCGAGGCGGACTGGTGGCTGAGCTTGCCCTGCGAGCGCAGCGCCGGCGAGCCGAAGAACAGCACGTGGTAGAACTGCTCCATGTCCTGCTGGAAGTAGTACAGGCCCACGGTGTAGTCGAGCTTGTCCGAGAAGGCCTTGCCGGCGTAGCGCAGCTCCTGGGAGAACTGGTCCTGCTCCAGGTCCAGCCAGGCGTCGGTGACCACGTCGAACTGGGTGGAATCGGTGTCGCCCTGCGAGTAGTAGGACACCTTGCGCGCGCCGGTGATCGAGGTGAGCGTGCCGTCGCCCAGCTGCCAGTTGGCCTCGAGCACGGCCTGGCTGGTCTCGATATCGGTCTTGCCCTTGTAGCTCAGGGCAATCTCGTCGGCGCTGCCCGGCTCGCGCGCGCCGTAGGTGTCGTAGAGCAGCTGCCCCGGGTACTCGATATAGCGTGCCGCGGTGCCGTCGCCCTCGTGTTTGCTGTACTCGGTAATCAGGGTGATATCGAGGTCCTCGTTGGGCGTCCAGCTGAGGATGGGCCGCACGAACTGCACCTTGTGCGCGCCGAAGTCGTCGCCGTTGGCGATATTCTCGAAGTCACCGCTGGAATCGTTGTACTGGGCGTAGATCTTGCCCGCCATGGTGTCGCCCAGCGCGCCCTCGACACCGCCACCGAGCAGCAGGCGGTCGCCGCTGCCGACACCGGCGCGCAGGGTGCCGCTGGTCTCCTGGCCCGGGCGCCGCGAGCGCATGATCACCGCACCGGCAGTCACGTTGCGGCCGAACAGCGTGCCCTGCGGGCCGCGCAGTACTTCCACTGACTCCAGGTCGAAGGTATCCGGCGAACCGCCCAGGGTGGTGCCGATATACATGCCGTCGACGAACAGGCCGACAGTCGGGTCGTTGGAGGCGATGGTGCTGATGAAGCCCATGCCGCGGATAGAGAAGTTCGAGGTGCCCGGGAAGGCGCCGTCTGAGTCCAGCCGCACGTTGGGCAGGGTCATGCTCACGTCGGCAAGGTTCTGCGCGAACATCGCCTCGAGCTGGTCGCCGCCGAGTGCGGTCAGGGTAACGGGTACCGTCTGCGAACTTTCGGCGACACCGCGTTTGCGCGCGGTGACCATCACTTCCTCGAGCAGGCTGCCGGCGCCGGCGCGGCGCGTACTGGCGCCATCACCAGCGGCTTCCTGGGCCTGCGCGGCGCCGATCGGCGCGGTGCCGACCAGTGCGGCGCAGACAAACGTGTACAGGGGTTTCTTGCAAAACATAGTGGGACGCCCTCGCGGTTATTATTTATTGGGCCGGCCGCTGTCGCCGCCAGCTGAGATACGCCACCGTATGATATGTGGTGCGGCGCGCCCAAGTAAATGTATGGACCAAACCATTGCCGCCCCAGTCAATAACCGCCTCTACCTCTCGCAATCGGTGTCGCGGGCAGCGGACGCTGGGGACGACTGCGCGCTTGCGCTACCATGGGCGCTGGCCACCCTCGCGGACTCTCGACCATGCCCAACGCCCTGCTTCGCCTGTTGCTCCTGGTTTGTACCTGCCTGGCACCGCTGTATGCGATGGCGCAGGAGGCGCCGCAACAATCCGATATCTCCGCGCGCGAGCTGCTCGAGGCCGCCGAGAAAACCGAGCGGGTACAGGCCGAGCGGGGGCGCGATGCGGCCGGCACCGGCGAGGAAGCCGCCACCCCGATGTCCGCCGTGCTCGGCCTGCGCGAGGCGCTGCGGGCGCGCGACTACGCGACGGCGAGCAGCTACCTGGACCGGCGCTATGTCGACGAGTACGTCGGCAAGTACAGCGACGAACAACTGGTGCGCGCGCTGGCCTACGTGTGGAACCAGCAGAACATCGTCGACATCACCGGCATCAGCGACCTGCCCGAGGGCAACCTGGACGACGGCCTGCCCAGCTACCGCGACCAGATCGGTTCGATCAAACTGCTGGAAGAAACCATCCCGGTCTACCTGCAGCGCGTGCCGGATGGCAGTGGTGGCAAGCAGTGGAAGCTCTCCAACGCGACAGTGGCGCGCATCCCGGACATGTGGCGCGAGCTCGGCTACAGCCCGCTGGCGGTCAAGCTCGGCGACTGGCTGCCGCAGTTCCGGGTGCTCGGTATGGAGAACTGGCAGGTCATCGCCCTGGTGCTGTCGTTCCTCGTCGCGTGGCCGCTGGCCAGCCTGGTCAGCTACCTGCTGATGCGCATCGCGCTGGTTATCCCGAACAACTTCCCCGATGGCATCCGGCGTTTTTTCCGCCGCACCGTGCGCTTCTTCGCCTTCCTGATCATTGCCCGCATGCTCATCGGCCAGATCGGGCTGTCGCTGACCACGCGCATCCTGCTCAACTCCTCGGGCATCGAGTTCGTCGCCGCTGCGGTACTCGTGCTCGGCCTGCTGTCGCTGCTACGCGACTACCAGATCCGCAAGCTGCAGCACGCGGGCAATACCCAGTACGTCGCCCTGCTGCGGCCGTTCACCACCATGCTCAAGGTGCTGGTGGTCACCATCATCGCGCTGGTCTGGGCCAACCAGGCCGGCTACGACATGTCCACCATCCTCGCCGGTCTCGGCGTGGGCAGCCTCGCCGTCGCCCTGGCCGCGCAGAAAACCCTGGAAAACCTGATCGGCGCGATCACTCTGTACACCGCGCGGCCGGTCAGCGCCGGCGACTTCTGCCGCTTCGGCGATATCACCGGTACGGTGGAAGAGATTGGCCTGCGTTCAACAGTACTGCGCACCCTCGACCGCTCGCTGGTCTACATACCCAACTCGGTGTTCTCCTCCCAGGAAGTAGAGAACTTCACCGCCCGCGACCGCATCCGCTATTTCCGCCGCTTCCAGATGCAGCTGCCGGGCAGCGCGGAACTGCGCGAGATTCTCGGCGAAGTGCGCCAGCTGTTCGCCAACACCGCGGAGGTTATCGACGACACCATCTCCGTGCGCTTCGAGGATATCCGCGACGCCAACGCCATCCTGCGCCTGGACGCCGGCATCGCGACCCGCGATTTCCAGCAGTTCCTCGCCGTGGCGGAGGAACTCAACCTCGGCATCATGGCCATCGCGGAACATGCGGGCGCGCGCTTCACCGGCCCGGGAATGCTGCTCCAGGGCGCCGATTCCAGCGCAGAATGACGCATTTTATCGAAATTTTTTTCAAGGGATTGAACGGAAAAACTGCCCTTGGAACAGGGCTTTGGAACATGCTATAACGCCCGCTACAAGCGTTGCGCGGTTTGCTGTCCCCCGGATCACACAGTAATACGTGACGTTGAGAAACTATAAATTCAATAATTATTCTCCAGAGGAAACTTCAGGATGAAATACTCTCGTCTGTATACCGGACTGGGGCTGGCACTCGCCCAGACCGTCGCTATCGTTCCCACCGTTCATGCACAACTCGAAGAAGTCATCGTCACCGCAGAGCGCCGCGAGGCCTCCCTGCAGGACACCGACATCTCGATGACCGTGTTCTCGGCAGAGAACATCAAGGAACAGGGCATCCAGAACTACCTGGATCTCTCCGCCATGTCGCCCAACGTGCTGATGCACGAAATGCCCGGCAAAGCCGGCGGCGCCATCGCCATTCGCGGCTTCAAGAACGCCGAGACCATCTCCAGCTTTGAACCCAAGGTCGCGCTGTACCTCGACGGCGTGCTCATCGCCAAGGGCGCCGGCTCGGTGTTCGACGTGCTCGACCTGGAGCGGGTGGAAATCCTGCGCGGCCCGCAGGGTACCCTGTACGGCCGCAACACGGTCGGCGGCGCGGTGAACTTCATCACCAAGAAACCCCAGTTCGACGAGGTCTCCGGCAAGGTCAGCGCGACCCTTGGCGACTACGACCAGCAGGACTTCAAGGGCACCATCAACGTGCCGCTGGGCGACAGCTTCGCCTTCAAGGCCAACGTCGCCAGCCTGCAGCGCGACGGCTTCTGGAAGAACAAGCTCGACAACAACAAGACCCTGGGCGACAAGGACCGCGAGGTCGCGCACCTGCAACTGCGCTGGGAGCCCAGCGACAGCCTGGACCTGCTGTACTCGTTCGACATGACCAAGATCGACGAGGGCATGTACCCGCTGCAGCTGGTCGCCTTCGGCCCGGCCCAGCCCGGCCTCGCCCCCTACGTGGATGACGGCCAGCAGGAGGAGCGCTACTTCGACGCCGTCGGTACCTTTATGAAGGCCGACATCGAGGGTCACAGCTTCACCGCCAACTGGGAGATCAACGACAGCCTGTCGCTGGTGTCCATCACCGGCCTGCGCAAGTTCGAGGTCGACAACTTCTCGGACTCCGACACCTCGCCGCTGTTTATCCTGCACAACGCTTCCGGCGACGAGGCCGAGACCTTCACCCAGGAATTCCGCCTGGTGGGTGACGCCTTCGACTCCGACCTCGAGTACGTGCTCGGCGCGTTCTACATGGACGAGGACATCAAGGAGATCTACGGCTACAACGGCCTGGGTATCTTCGGCATCAGCTCCAACCTGGACTCCACCGCGCAGAACGAGGTCTGGGCGCTGTTCGGTGAAGGTACCTACAGCATCACCGACAAGCTGGACCTGACCATGGGCCTGCGCTACACAGCCGAGGACAAGGAACAGACCCGTACCGACACCACGGTGCTGCTGTCTACCGGCGACGCCATCGGTGGTGTCGTCCTGCCCGACGCGCAGCAGGACTTCGACGATGTCTCCGGCACCATCGGCGTCACCTACAACTGGACCCACGACCTGATGACCTACTTCAAGGTCTCCAAGGGCTACGTGAGCGGCGGCTTCAACCCGCGCGCACCCAACACCCGGCCCGACCTGTGGCTGGCGGGCTACGAAGAGGAAACCGTCTACACCTACGAACTGGGCTGGAAAACCACCTGGCTGGACAATCGCCTGATCTTCAACGGCGCGATCTTCTACAACGACTACAGCGACCTGCAGGTCAATCAGCTGACCGCCACCGGCGACAATAACATCGACAATGCGGGCGACGCCGAGATTACCGGTATGGAGCTGGAGTTCACCGCCCTGATCACCGACAACTTCACGGTGGGCGGCGGCTACGGCTACCTCGACCCGGAGTACAAGACCTACATCAACGAGGGCGTGCCGGAGGATCCCAGCGACGACGTGGACCTGTCCAACAACCACTGGGCCCACGCGCCGGAGAACACCTTCAACATGTACGCCCGCTACGTCGTGCCCGACGTTCTCAGCGGCAACCTTGTGTTCCGCGTCGACTACTCCTGGGTGGACGACTACTTCCTGCTCACCGCGAACGGTCCCGACCTGGTCGACGGCAACACCGCGCCAAGTTACGACACCTGGAACGCCCGCATCGGCCTGGATGAGATGCAGGGACCCTGGGACAGCACCATCAGCGTGGCCCTGTGGGGACGCAACCTCTCCGACGAGCTGTGGTACACCAGCGGTTACGACCTGACCGACGGTTCCCTGGGCTTCGCCGCCAAGGCGCCGGCACCGCCGCGCACCTTCGGCGTGGACTTCATCCTGGAGTTCTGATCCCGGGCGCAACCGCGCACTTCGAAGAAACCCCGCCGCCGCTAGGCCGCGGGGTTTTTTTTGCCTGCGCGCCCGGCACGGGAGTGAACGGAGTTCAGCGCGCCATCATTCGACGCGGTAGTTGGCAACGATCTCGCCGATCTGCGCCGCCTCTTCCTCGTGGGCGGCATCCACCCAGGGTTCGGCGATGGCGGCGGCGTACCAGCGCTGCATCGCGGGCAGTGCCAGCAGATGCTGCGCATAGGCATCGGCCGGTGCGTCCATGGACAGGCTGTAGGTCTGCAGGCGAAAGGCGACCGGCGCGTAGAAGGCATCTACCGCGGTGAACGTGGCACCGGCCAGGAACGGCCCGCCGAACCGCGCCAGCCCCTCACCCCACAGCTCCGCGAGGCGGGCGAGATCGCGCTGCAGCCCGGCGTCGCTGTCGCGGAGTTTTACCCGCAGGGCGCAATTCATCGGGCACAGGTTGCGCAGCGCGCTGAAACCCGCGTGCATTTCCGCCGCTGCGCAGCGCGCCCAGGCGCGGGCCGCGGCGTCCTCGGGCCACACGCCCGGGTGTCTTTCCGCCAGGTATTCCGCGATCGCCAGGGAGTCCCACACGGCGCGCTCGCCATCCACCAGGCACGGCACCAGGCCGCTGGGACTGAAGCGGCGAAACTGCTCCCAGCTGCCGCCCTCGGCAAAGGGCACCAGCTCTTCGTGGAACGCCAGGTCGAGTTCGCTCATCAGCACCCAGGGGCGCAGCGACCAGGACGAGTAGTTTTTGTTGCCGATATACAGCGTGTACATGGGATGGCCTCCAGGGGTGTGCCGGGGACAGGCGGGCAGCCGCTTCAGGCGCCGTTGTTGTGCGCCTCGATCATCTGCGCCAGTAGCGCCTCCTCGCGCTCGAGCCTGGCGATCCGTTCCTCGACCGCCGCCCGCTGCTCATCGGGCACGCTCTTCAGGTGTGCGCGCTCGCGCTTGACCGCCTGCCGGGTCTGCTCCTGGCGCGCGCGCAGGTCTTCCAGGCTCGCGGCCTGCTCGGCCTGGTCGAAGATTTTTTCCTCCGGGGGCGGTGCCTGCACGTCGCCGGGCGGCTGCTGGCGCTCCGCCACCGGCCGCTCCGGTATCACGCTGGCCTGCGGGTCGAGCACACGCTGGTTCATGAACGCCGGCGAGACGATCTCGATGCCGCTGCCGTGCAGCTGTTCGAGCACCTTCTTGCGCAGGTTGGAGCGCGCCGTCAGCGGGTGCTTCATCTCGGCCAGGAAACCGCAGATGCGGTAGAGCACCGCGTGGTCCAGCAGTTCCTGCACCAGTACGAAGGGCTCGCGCAGGCCGCTGTCTTCGCCGGCGCGCAGCAGCGCGTCCTGCACCTCGGGGTAGGCCACGTCGTAGCCGATCGACACCTCGGCGGAGATGATAGTGCCGTCCCTGTGCATGACCGTCACCGGGTTGTTGACCAGCAACAGGTTGGGCAGGGTGGTGATATCGCGCCACTCGGTCTGGATCTGCGTGTGCACCAGCGAGCGCCGGGTAACGCGGCCGAACTGTTCGTTGACGCGCACGTAATCGCCGGGGCGGAACGGCTGGGTGAAGTGCAGCATGACGCCGGCCATGGCGTTGGACACGAAGGTGGTGGACGACAGCGCGATCACCGCGGTGAGCACCACGCCGAGCAGGCTGAGTATCTGGCCCTGGGTCTCGTCCGAGATCGGCAGTACGATCACCACTACCACCACGCCGAGGGAGACCAGCACCCAGTTCGCTAACTGGTACACCAGCCCCGCCGTGCCCTGCTGGCTGCGCCGGGCCACCCAGGTAGCGGCGGCCACCAGCGCCGCGGTCACCGCAACCACGATGAGTGGGGGCCAGATTCCGTGCAACAGGTCGATGGAAAAGGTCATGCGCCGGCCGGTGGATCCGCTGGGAGTGTGCGGCCAAGCTTACCACCCCGGACGTCGAATTGAAGTCATCCCGGCACCAACTCAAGTGCGCAGAGGCGCTACTTGCCCGAGCGCACAGCGGCGCTGTCTCAAGCGCAGTGAAGGCGCTACCGCGAGCCCAGACAACAACGCCGGCACGGGGCCGGCGTTGGGTTGACCGCGTGAGGGTGGCTCAGGCAGTCAGGGACTGTTCCGCGCGACGCCGGCTGGCGGCGCCAAGGCCGAGGACGGCAGAGCCGAACAGCCAGGCGGCGGCGGGGAGTGGTACGGCCGCGATTACATCGCCAGTGAATCTATAGGCATATCCGGCACCCGAACCGGCTGGGTTCAACTTGTCAATGTACATGGTGTAGATGCCGGCGGCGAGTTCCATCATCGGCACGACCAGGGTGGGGTCCTCCGCCGCACCTACGTTGCCGGAAAACGCGGCCACCAGCGTGAGCGAGGAATCCACGGTGCGAATCTTCTCGCCGCCGGGGCCACCCAGTTTGACCAGTCCAACCATGCCGGTGCCACCGCCTGTATCGAGCACCTCAAAAGTGAAGCTGTCGGGACCGTCTGCGGTAGTACCGGCAATATCGTACGCAGCGTGGGCAAACGTCCCCCACAACATGCAGGACGCCAGAATTCCTAGAAGAGCCAATCGTTTGAACATATCCATGTCACTCCAATTAACTGTCAGCGCAATCAATCTACCGGTGGCGTGTTACACGCCGGCGACACTTCGATTGCAGGGGATACGTGTCGCTCGCCGGGGGCGGTAAGTATAGTCGCCGGAGCGGAACCCTCCGCAAGTCACTTGCCAAGAAAATAAAACCTCTTTTAATTCATGGGCTTCTGCAGACCGGCCGCCACGCGGCGGGCACCCGGGGCCGCGCCATCGCACAAAAAATGTGCGATCGGTCACAGTTCCTGCACAGGAAACGGGCGCAAGCAGGGCGCGGGCGGCGTAGACGGGGGATTATGGGGTGGCGCAATAGTTGCAACCTCAGAGTTCCGCCCGCTCTTCGCCCAAATACCGCGCGAACAGGGCCCAAACTCACCACAATGCTTTCAAGGAGGCGCCTATCTGGCTCCTGGTCCAGCCCATCCGGGCAATTCTCACCAGCGTGGCACTGCTGCTGCTCGGCAGCGGCCTGCTCAACACCCTGCTGTCACTGACCGCCAACGACCTCGGCTATTCCACCAGCGTGATCGGCCTGATCATGTCTTCCTATTTCGCCGGATTCACCTGCGGCACCTTCGTCAGCGGCCGCCTGATCAAGCGCATGGGACACATCCGCACCTTCGCCTTCTGCGCCGCGGTGTGCGCCTCCATGGCGCTGCTGCACATGCTCTGGGTCAGCGCCCCGGGCTGGATGCTGCTGCGGTTCGTCTACGGCCTGTCCTTCGTCACCCTGATGACGGTGATCGAGAGCTGGCTCAACGCCCGCGCCGCGCGCGAGGAGCGCGGCAAGGTGTTCGCCGTATACATGGTGGTCAACCTCGGCGCCATCGCCGTGGCCCAGCAGCTGCTGCGACTGGACGTGGGCCAGGGCTACGTGCTGTTCGCCATCGCCTCGATCCTGATCAGCTGGGCGCTACTGCCGATCACCATCACCCGCAAGCCGCAGCCGCAGATTCCCGAGCGCGCCAAGAGCAGCCTGCGCACCCTGCTCGGCTTCGCCCCCGTGCCGGTGGCCGGCGCGGCGCTGTCCGGCCTGGCCATGGGCGCCTTCTGGGGCATGGTGCCGCTGTACGCCAGCCGCCAGGGCTTCGATACCGGTGCCGTCGGCCTGCTGATGAGCCTGACCATCGTCGGCGGCGCCCTGCTGCAGGTGCCCATCGGCCGCTACTCGGACACCCACGACCGGCGCGCCGTACTCATGGCGGTGGCCTGCGCCGCGGCGCTGCTGGCACTGTGCATGCCGCTCGCCCCCGGCCACACCGCGCTGATGGCGGTGTTCTTCCTGTGGGGCGGAATGGCCTTTTCGCTGTACCCGCTGGCGGTAGCGCAGCTGCTCGACCAGCTGCATCCCGACGAGGTGATTTCCGGCACCACCACCATGCTGGTGCTGCACGGCGCCGGAGCGGCCTTCGCGCCGATGCTGGCGGGCGCGGCCATGGAAGTGGTCGGCCTGCAGGGCCTGCCCCTGTACGCCGCCCTGGTCCTGGCCTGCCTGGGCGGGTTCACCCTGTACCAGATGCGCCGGGTGTCCGTGCTGCCGGCCGGTGAACACGCGCATTTCGAGCCCATGGTCGCCACCTCCCACGAGGTGCTGGGCATGATCGAGAAAGAGGACGAGGAGAAGGAGGAGGAGAAAGCGGAGGAGCCGGCAGCGGCGTGAATCGCTGCGCGCGGCTGCACGAAACGCGGGGGTGGGCTATGGTGATCAGGCGGTCACACCCATCCCTGCCACTGTGAGGTGCCCATGCCCCGCCCTGCCCGACCTGGCTCTTCCCGAGATAGCTCTGCCCGAGTCAGCTCTTCCCGAGTTGGATTTTCCCAAGTCAACGCTTCTCGACACGGCCTTTCCGGAATCAGCCCCGTCCGGCTCGCCCTTTGCGCGGCCTTCGCTACCTGCCTGCTGCAGGTTGCACCCGTGCACGCCAGCCAGAATGGCCGCAACGGCTTCTCCGGCAATCCCGACATCAACAACGGCGCCACCTGCGCGGTCTGCCACGCCCCCGCCGCGGGGGTGCCGGCGCCGCAGGTGACCCTGGCCGGCCCGGGCCAGATAGACGCGGGCACTACCGCAGCGTTCACGGTGACACTCTCCGGCGGACCGGCACAGACCGGCGGGGTGAACATCTCGGTGAGCGATCCCGCGGGCGCCCTCGCGCCGCTGGACGGCGACCTCGGGCTGATCATGGGCGAGCTGGCGCACAGCGCGCCGCAGGCGTTCAGCGGTGGCGTGCTCAGCTTCGACTTCGAGTGGACCGCACCGGACTACAACGGCGATTTCACCCTCTACGCGGCGGGCAACTCCAGCAACGGCCAGCTCGACCTGCTCGGCGACGCCATCGGCACCGCGGCGCTGGCGGTCACCGTGGTCAACGGCGACCCGCCGCCGCCACCGCCACCCCCGCCGCCCGCGGCGGCCATCGCCCTGGAAACCTGGACTACGGGCCTGGACCAGCCAGTCGCCATCGCCCACGCCGGCGATACGCGGCTGTTCCTGGTGGAGCAGCCCGGGCGCATCCGGCTGGTGGACGCCGCCGGCAACCTGGCCCCCGCGCCGTTCCTGGATATCCGCGACCGCGTCGACAACGGCGCCAGCGAACTGGGCCTGCTGGGCCTGGCCTTCCACCCCGGTTACAGCACTAACGGCTGGTTCTTCGTCTACTACACCACCCGCGACGCGGGCAGCGGCCAGCTGCGCTCGCGGGTCTCGCGGTTCAGCGTCGGCGCCAGTCCGGACGCCGCCGACCCGGCCAGCGAGAGCGTATTGCTGGAGTTCGCCCAGCCGTTTTCCAACCACAACGCCGGCGACCTGCACTTCGGCCCGGACGGCTACCTGTACATCGCCTCCGGCGACGGCGGCAGCGGCGGCGACCCGCAGAACAACGCCCAGGCCGGCGACCGCCTGCTCGGCAAGCTGCTGCGCATCGACGTCGACGCCAGCGGCGCGGCGGATTGCAGTCTGGTGGCGGGCCCCTACGGCATACCCGCCGGCAACGCCTTCGTGGATGGACCGGGCGGCGCCGGCTGCGACGAGATCTACGCGCTGGGCGCGCGCAACCCCTGGCGCTTCAGCTTCGACCGCGCCGACGGCTCCCTGTGGATCGCCGATGTCGGCCAGGGCGCGGTGGAGGAGATCGACGTGATTCCCGCCGGCGCCGCCGGCGGCCTGAACCTGGGCTGGCGCTGCTACGAGGGCGACCAGCCCTTCAACGGCATCGGTTGCGCGGCGCCGGGCAGCTACCTGTTCCCGCTGCACACACTCTCCCACGCGGACGGCAACTGCTCGATCACCGGCGGCTTCGTCTACCGCGGCAGCGCCTACCCGGTGCTGCAGGGGCGCTATTTCTTCAGCGATTTCTGTCTCACGTCGATTCGCACCCTGGACGGCGCCGGGCCGGGCGCCGAGGCCAGCGAGGTCCTGCCTGCCGGCCAGATCAGCGCACCTGCCGCGTTTGGCGAGGACGTTGCGGGGGAGCTGTACGTGGCCAGCCTTAGTGACGGGATTCTCTACCGCATCGCCGCGGTGCCCGCCCCCGGCGACCTGGACAACGATGGCGACGTGGATATCGACGACCTGCTGGCCCTGCTGCCCAACATCGGCGAGCCCGCCAGCGGGGCGGACGACCCGGCGGATCTCGACGACAGCGGCGACATCACCCGCCGCGACGCCCTGCTGCTGATCCGCGCCTGCAGCGAACCGCGCTGCGCCCGCGGCTGAGTCCGGGGGTAATCAGTCGGCGTTCGCGGCGCAGCGCTGCGCCAGTGCGATGAAAAACGCCGCATACTGCTGGTGGCCGCCGGGGAAGATCGCGTTCAAATGGAGCGGGTCCCCGGGGTCGGTGATCGAGGCCAGCGCGTCCAGCGACACACTGACAGCGTCCGCCGCCGGCGGCGGATGCACGCCGGGACGGTCCAGTTCGCCGCCGCTGCTGTCGACGAACAGTACGGCGCTGTCACTGCCCATACGCTGGCCCAATGCCTGCACCAGGGTCAGGAAGCCGCGGTCGCTGCCGCCGCGCGAATAACTCACGCTGCCGTTGTCCGACTGCGGGTTCGAGGTCAGGGTGTCGCCCACACCGACCAGGCTGGGCATGAGCGCCGGGTCGAAGGCGCCCTCGGCCAACGCCAGCAGCGCCTCGCGCGAGTGCGGCGCGTTGCGCGCGTTAAACCCTTCACCCAGCGGATACTCCCCGGTCTGGATGTAGTAGTAATCGTTGAGCAGGACCAGCACGCCGACCTCCTTGATCGCCCCGCGCAGCATGAACTGGAAGTCGGTGGTGCCCATGTCGCTGGACGTGGCCGGTTTCAAGCGCTCGCGCCCGTTCGCGTCGCTGCCCAGGTTGGGCGCCAGGTGCACAAAGAACGACTCGCCGAGGCCGCGCTGCTGGGCGAGTGCAAGGAGTTCATCCATCAACGCTGCGGCCGTGTCCTGCACCTCGCGGTAGCGTGCCGGCGCCGCGGCGAAGTGGCTGTGCAGCACACCGATGTTCAGGGTCGGCGAGACGGCGTTGTCCAACACTGCCACCGCCAGCAGGTGCTCGATATCCGCTGCCGGCAGTGCGAATGGCGGCGCGGCCAGGATCTCGCCCAGGCGTTGGTGCAGAATCGCCGGCACCTCGGCGAGAAAGGCCATTTCCCGATCGGAAACCCCCGGGTGTGAGATGCGGCCGAAGCAATCCTGGAACTGCACGCCCCCCGCCGCAAGGCCGGGCAGGTACAGGCCGAGTTCGCGGGCCCGACCCGGCTCGCTGGCGGCGAAAACGCTCTCGACGATGCTGTTCACGCCACGGCTGCCGATGTGCTCGCCGTTGGTAAGCACGTAGAAACGCCCGGCCATCTGCTTGCAGGCCTCGATGTAGCGCGGGTCCATGCTGCGCTGGCGCGGGTCGCGCACCAGGCCCATGCAGACGCCGTCGAGGTCCTGGATGATCAGCAGGCGGCGCTGGGACGCCAGTGACTGCAATAGCTCGCCGTGTTCCAGCGAGTAGCTGAACTGGTTGAGTGGTCTGGGCATAGCACGAGTGTACTTGGCCGGAGCGGCGCTGTCCCGATCTTGCGCTGTGGAGGGCGCGTGCCGTTGTGCGATTTAGACCTTGTCCTACGTCGCCCGCAGGGCCGCGCGCTCAGCCAGCACCTGTGAGTACCCGGCGCGGAAGTCCGGGTAGCGCAGGTGGTAACCGCTGGCGTGCAGGCGCTGGTTGCGACAGCGCTTGTGCCCGCTATCGGCAGCCGGGGCGATGGGCGTCAGCGGCGATGCGAGGCCGAGTTGCTGCGCCAGCCAGGTGTCCACGGTGTGCGCGGGCGCGGGGTCGTCATCGCTGCAGGTGTACACCGGTTCCACCGCTGCATCGTCGGCTTCCAGCAGGTGGACGAGAAACCCCGCGGCATCGTCCCGGTGGATACGATTGGTGTAGCGCAATGGCTTCTCGGCGGCGACTTCACCGCGGGCGATACGCGAGAGCAGGCGGCCGTCCGGTGCACCGTAGATACCCGAGCAGCGCACCACGCTCACCGGCAGGCCGGAAGCCAACAGCGCATCCTCGGCGGCGATGATGGCCAGGGCACGTTCATCCTCGCTCGACAGGGGCGCGCTTTCGTCGACCCAGCCGCCCTCGCGCTCGGCATACACCCGCGTACTGGAGACCATCAACACCCGGCGCGGCCGGTGACCGCCAAGTCCGCGCAGCAGGTTGGCGGCCGCCGCGGCGAATCCGCGCCGGTAGCCGTCCACGTCGCGGCCGCTGGGGGTGAAGGTCGCCAGTACGCAATCCGGCGCCAGCGCCGCGGCGAAGTCGAGACCGCCCGCGGCGGCGTAATCCGCCGCATGCCGACCAAAAGCGGCGGGCAGCGCATCGACATTGCGCCGCACGCCGTCGACGCGCCAGCCCCGCTGCAGCAGTTGCGTTCCCGCGCGAATGCCGAGGTCGCCGCAACCGACGACGAGCAGGGAGGATGTCGAGCTGGAGGGTTCGGCCATGCCGGATTTCCTGTTGCTGGTTGTGTGGCTGGTCTGCCTGTTGCGTCGATACCCGGGCGCCCGGTCACCGCCAAAGCGGTTTGCACCGCATCGGGAACACGCGGCAGCACGCTGCGGCTCCAGTGCCCGTAACGATACCAGAACGGCTATTTCTGGCCAGCGGGCACCGGCTCGACTACCATAGTGCTTTCCCGCGGTATTTCCAGAATGTCTTCACCACGCATCGCCGTCTGCATTCCAGCCTACAACGCACGCAAGACGCTAGACAGCACACTCGCCTCGGTACAGCGGCAGAGCTGGCCGAACCTCGAGATCGTCATCTGCGTCGACCCTTCGCGCGACGGCACCCTGCGTCGCGCGCGCAAGCATGCGCGCCACGACAGCCGCATCCGCGTACTGGAAAACCGCGAGCGCCTGGGCTGGGCCGGCAACGTGCGCGAGACCATCGCCAGCATCGACAGCGACTGGTGGAGCGTACTGCCCCAGGACGACCTGTGGCACCCCGATTACCTGACCGCCCTGTGGCAGCGCCTGCAGCAGTCGGGCGCGGATTTCAGCTACTGCGACCTGCAGGCCTTCGCCGGCCGCGTGATCTTCGGCACCCAGGTCGCGCCGGACTTCGACAGCGCCGACACGCGCATCCGCCTGCGCACCTACTGCTCCAGCGTCGCCAATCCCAACCTGTGGCACGGGCTGTTCCCTGCGGCGCTGGCTCGCGATCTGCCTTTCCCCGCGGAACCGTTCAATTTTCCGGCACTGGACAACCTCTGGTCGCATCGCGTGCTGTGCCACTACCGCGGCGCGCGCCTGCCGCAGGCCCTGTATTTCAAGCGCACCGGGGATGCCAGCATCCCCACCTGCACCGGCTGGTGGAGCACCAGTGGCGACCCGCAACAGCGCGCCGCGCACTGGCTCAACGTCACCGAACAGATGCAGGCGGACGCGCAGGCGGTGACCGGGGAGGACAACACACTGACCGACGCACTCGGCCTGGCCATGGACGCACGCGCCTGGGTGCCGCCGCTGCTGCGCGCCAACCCCAGGGAAGAACAACGCCTGTACCGCGAGCGACGCCCCGCCGACGACGCCCCGGACAGCCCGGAAACCAGCCTGGGCTGGCTGCTCGCCTCGCGCTGCTCACAGGCCCGCGGCGACACACCCGCCGCCCTGTTCGAAGCGCAGCGCGCCACCGGCTGCGCCGACGCCAACTGGCGCGTGTGGCAGAACCTGGCGCGCCTGCATGTCGATAGCGGCGACGTGTTCCGCGCCCAGGAGGTACTGCACGAGGCCGCGACGCTGCACCCCAACCAGTTCCAGTTGGGACTGCTCGCACGCGGCGTGGCCAACAATATTCTCGGCCAGGCGCTGGAGGATCGCACAGCATGAAAGTCGCCATCATCGGTGCCGGCCTGGCCGGCACCAGCGCAGCCCAGGCCCTCACCCTGCAGGGAATCGAGGTCGATTTGTTCGACGCGCGCCCCGGCCCCATGCACGGCGCCTCGCGCTGGAACGAGGGCAAACTGCACCTGGGCTACGTGTTCGCCAAGGACCGCAGCCTGGCCACCGCAAGCGCCATGATCGAGGGCTCCTGCAGCTTCTTCCCCATCCTGCGCACACTGTTCGGCGAGCAAGTACCGGCGCGTACTTCGCGCCCGTTCACCTACGACGTTATAGCAAGTGGCCAGTTGACCCCTGATGCCGTGCGCGCACAGTTCGCCGCTATCGACCAACTGCTTGCCGCGCAACCGGCCCTGGCAGCGGGCTACCCGGCACCGCTTTGGCCCAGCAGCGACGCGCCCTCCGCCAGCGGCCGCACCAGCGAGCAGGTACAGGCCTCGCTGCTCACCCCCGAGGTGTGCATCGAGATCCACTCCTTGTCGACCTGGCTGCGCCGCGCCCTGGCGGACAACCCCCGGCTGCGCGTATTCGGCGACAGCCGCGTGCAACGCATCGAGCGACTGGCAGACGAGCGCTTCGCCCTGCACGGCAACCTGCCGCCGGACCTGCCCCGCTACTCCCACGTGATCAACGCCGCCTGGGAGGGACGCCTGGCCCTGGATGAGAGCGTCGCCCACCCGCTGCCCCCGGACTGGAACTTCCGCTACAAGCTGGCCATCCACTTCCGCGACATCCCCGCAGATTTCGACCTGCCGCCCTGCACGGGCGTGCTCGGCGAATACGGCGACGCGGTCTACTTCCCGGACGGCACGTTCTACCTCTCCTGGTACCCGGCCTGTCGCATGTTGTTCAGCCGCGACGTACTTCCCCCCGGTATCGAAGACCCGCAGGGCACCGAAGCGGACAAGCTGTTCGACGAGGCCCTCACCGGCGCCTGCTCGCTCTGGCCGCAACTGGACCGCCTGCGCGAGTACCGCGACCACGCGGTGATTCGCGGCGGCTACATCTACACCCGCGGCGGCACGGACATCAAGGACCCGGACAGTCTCCTCCACACCCGCGACCGCATCGGCCTCACGGCCACCGGCAACTACCTCTCGGTGGATACCGGCAAACTGTGCACGGCACCGCTGATGGGCCTGCTCGCCGCGGCCGAGGTCTGCCCGCAGTGGGGCGATGCTGTCGAAGCGCTGCGGCGTGGTGCGGCTGTGGAGTGCGACGCGCCCGTCGCTTGAGGCTCGTTCCTTGGGTATTGGGCGCTGGCCTGGAGTGTCCCCCCTTCCAGGGTTCGAAAAGCTCACTCACCCTGGAAGGGGGGACACTCCCGGCCCCGCAACATCTGGCTCGTCGCGAGACTGCTACGGGTTCCGTTCGCCACTGACGGCCCGGCAGCGGGCGCGTCGGCCGCTCCAGTCCGGCGCCGCTCCGCGGTGCCCTCAGTTGGTCGGCAGCCCGCAAGCGGTCTCCCTCCACGCCCTCGGCGCCAGACGTGATTTCCGCGGCCAACGCGCCCGCTGCCGGTCCTTGGGTTGGGCGAGTTTGGAGATTTGGAGTTTCTGGCTGGC
The DNA here is from genome assembly GCF_004745945.1 of Mangrovimicrobium sediminis. Taxonomy (GTDB): domain Bacteria; phylum Pseudomonadota; class Gammaproteobacteria; order Pseudomonadales; family Halieaceae; genus Mangrovimicrobium; species Mangrovimicrobium sediminis. The sequence continues at coordinate 201,418 of NZ_SRLE01000009.1, forward strand.
GGGCTTGGGAGAGTACGAGCCGTTGAATCGGAATCTGCGCGCGAGTTTTCGTATTCCCGCATAAGCTTGCTCAAAATTTCGGGCTACAGACCCTCGCGCCAAACAACACCGCCAACTCGCAACTCCGACTCTCGAACCCCGAAGCCCGAAGCCCCAACCGCCAACTGCCAACCCAGCGAGCCAACCAACCCAAAACATCGAGCCGCAAGTGCCGGGAGACGGGCGGGTGGAGCGCTCGCAAAAGACGCGCCGAGGGCGTGGAGGGAGACAGCGAAGCGCTTTAAGGCTCCCGACCAACCGAGGGCACCCCGGAGGGGCGCGATCTTAAGAGCGCTCCGCCCGCGGGTCTCCCGGCAACTCTCGCAACCCCCGGGCTCGGCGGACGATCACCGGTGGGGTAGCACCTGCAAGAGGCAGCCGTGGGCGTGCCATGCCCCCGACGCGACTGAGCTTTTGGAGCGACGGGGGCATGGCACGCCCGCGGCTGCCGCCAAACTACCCCGAACCCAGCCAAAAAAAACGCCAGCAAAAGCCGGCGTTTTCCCAGAACCCCCAAAGCGTCAATCGCCAAACTCGCGAACCAGACCCGAAATTGACTCCTTCGCGTCCCCAAACAACATCCGGGTATTGTCCTTGTAGAACAGCGGATTCTCGATCCCCGCAAACCCCGAGGCCATGGAACGCTTGAGCACAAACACCGTGCGCGCCTTGTCCACGTTGATCACCGGCATGCCGTAGATCGGCGAGGACTCGACCTCGCGCGCCGCCGGGTTGACCACGTCGTTGGCGCCGATGACGATACACACGTCGATCGTTTCCATGCGCGGGTTGATGTCGTCCATCTCCAGCAGCTGGTCGTAGGGCACATCGGCTTCGGCCAGCAGCACGTTCATGTGGCCGGGCATCCGGCCGGCGACCGGGTGGATACCGAAGTTCACTTCCGCGCCGTTTTTCTCCAGCTCTTCCATCAGCTCCTTCACCACGTGCTGCGCCTGGGCCACCGCCATGCCGTAACCGGGCACGATGGCGACGCTGCTCGCAGCTTCCAGTACGTAGAAGGCGTCTTCCGCGGAGATCGGCTTGATTTCGCCCTCCACTTTCGCAGTTTCCACCTTGCCGGAGCCAAAGCCGGAGAACAGTACGTTGGAGAGCGAGCGGTTCATCGCCTTGCACATGATCTGGGTCAGGATGATGCCCGAGGCCCCCACCAGCGAGCCGGCGACGATCAGGATGTTGTTGTTCACCGCGAAACCGGCGGCACAGGCCGCAAGACCGGAATAGGAGTTCAGCAGAGAGATCACCACCGGCATGTCGGCGCCGCCGATGGGAATGACCGCCATGATGCCGAACCACAGGGACAGGGCGACGACGATGTACAGCCAGAGGTGATTGCTAGGTTCGATGCAGAACATCACCGCGCTGCCCACGATGCCGGCGACGATCAGGCTGTTGACGACCTGCTGGCCGGGGAACAGCACGGCGCCGCTGCCGATGGTCTCGGACAACTTGCCGTAAGCGATCAGGGAGCCGGTGAAGGTCATGCCACCGATCAGGATGGACAGGACGATGGTCACCAGGGTGAAAGTGCTGGCGCCGCCGGACAGCGCCGCCCAGCCGACCAGCAGGGAGGCCATGCCGCCGAAGCCGTTGAACAGGGCGACCATCTCCGGCATGGAGGTCATCTTGACCAGCCGTGCGGCGGCTACACCGACGGCGCCACCGACCAGGATGCCAGCGACGATCCACTGGTATTCGACGATGCCCTGGTCGAGCAGGGCGGCGACGACCGCCACCAGCATGCCGATGGCAGAAATCATGTTGCCGCGGCGGGCAGTTGCCGGTGAGCCGAGTTTCTTCAGGCCGAGAATGAACAGCGCGGCCGATACCACATAGGCAAATTGAATCAGGTTATCCATCTCGGCTTAGCTCCCCTTCTTCTTGAACATGGCGAGCATGCGGTCGGTCACCAGGTAGCCACCCACCACGTTGATCGTGGCGAGGGCCACGGCGCCGGCGCCGAGCCAGTTGGCGAGGTCCTGCTGGCCGGTACCGGCCAGGCTGACCGCACCCACCAGGGTGATGCCGGAAATCGCGTTGGCACCGGACATCAGCGGCGTGTGCAGTGTGGCCGGTACCTTGTTGATCAGTTCGAAGCCCAGGAAGATGGACAACATGAGGATAAATGTCAGGAATGCAGCTATCACGGTTACGCCCCCCCTTCCACGATGTTCTTGATGGTCTCGTTGGTGATCTCGCCACCGTGAGTGATGATGCAGCCGGGCAGGATGTCGTGCTCGAAGCTGATCACGAACTCGTTCTTTTCCTTGTCCCAGCAGTCTTCCACCAGGTTGAACAGGTTGGAGGAGTACATCTGGCTGGCGTCGCGCGCCACCTCGCCGGCGAGGTTGCCCTTGCCGATCACGGTCACGCCGCCGATGGTCACGGTCTCGTTGGGCACCGAGCCCTCGACGTTGCCGCCGGTCTCCGCCGCCATGTCGACGATCACGGAACCGGGCTGCATACCTTCGACCATGTCCTTGGTCACCAGCACCGGGGGCTTGCGGCCGAACACCTGGGCGGTGGTGATCACCACGTCAGACTTGGCGATCAGGTCTTTTTGCGCCTGGCGCTGTTTCTCCACCTGTTCGGGAGTCAGCTCCTGGGCATAGCCGCCGGAGGTCTCGCCGGTCTCGCCGAGGTCGATCTCCAGGAACTTGGCGCCCAGCGAGCGCACCTGCTCGGCGGTGACCGGGCGGGTGTCGAAGGCGGTGACCTTGGCGCCCAGGCGCTTGGCGGTGGCGATGGCCTGCAGGCCCGCCACGCCGGCGCCGATGACGAACACGTTGGCCGGCTTCAGGGTGCCCGCCGGGGTCATCATCATGGGGAAGATGCGCGGCAGGGCGGCGGCGGCCTCGATAACGGCGACGTAGCCGGCGAGGTTGGCCTGGGAACTCAGCGCGTCCATCTTCTGGCTGCGCGTGGTGCGCGGGATCATCTCCATGCTGATGGAGGTGATGCCGGCGTCCTTGAAAGTGTTGACCAGGCCGTGCTCGTTGAACGGGTCGAGGTAGCTGACGTGGATGCAGCCGCGCTTCATCTGCCCGATTTCATCGGGCGTCGGCTTGCGCAGCCGCAGCAGCATGTCGGCGCCCGAGATCAGGCTGGCGCGGTCGCTGCTGATGGTGGCTCCGGCCTCGGTGTAGTCCGCGTCGGCATAGCCGGCGCCCGCGCCCATCCCGGCTTCGACCAGCAACTCGGCGCCCATGCGCACGAGTTTCTTGGCCACTTCCGGAGTGATAGGCACCCGGTTCTCGCCCGGGTGGGTTTCCCTGGGTATTGCGATACGCATTGCGCTTGTCTCCCCCCACTAAAACAGAAACTGTGTCCCGCCAGCAGCCTGGCGGCAGCGGTGAGCACCCTGGGGCGCCCTTATTTTTAGTACCACGCCGTCCGTATTCCGGTGTGTTCCCGACGGGCAGCGCGCTACTCTAGCATAGCCAACTGTATGCAGGAATGATGCCGGGGATTCACCGGCTGAATGGCCCGGATGGCCAAAACGGCGGCAACTGTACCCCAAACGGGGCTCGTTTTCTATAAAAACAAACATGATGGTTTGTCTAGTACGGAGGCGCTGAATACTCCCACCAGGGCGGCAGCAGGGCGCGCCACTCGGCCTGCCCGTAACGCGGATCCACCAGCAGCGCGCGGCCGTGGTCGCTGCTATCGCGCACCACGCGGCCCAGCGCCTGGGCCACCCGCTGCATGCCCGGGTAGCGGTAGGCGAAGTCGAAGCCGTCCTCCCCGCGCGCCTCGTACCAGGCGCGCAGCTGCTCCCGCTCGCGCCCGACCTGGGGCAGGCCGACACCGACGATGACCACGCTGGAGAGCAGCTCCCCCGGCAGGTCGATGCCCTCGCCGTACACCCCGCCGAGGATACACAGGGCGGCGACATCGCGGCGCTCGTCGAACAGCTCGAACAACGCCTGGCGGTCCGCCGCGGACTGGCCCGGGGTCTGCTGCCACAGGTGGCGCCCGGCCAGCGCCGGGTCGGCGACGCGCATCTGCGCCAGGCAGTCGAGCAGGTAGCGGTAGGCGGGGAAATAGACGATGCAGTTGCCCGGCACATCGCGCCACCAGGCGAGGATACGCGCCGCCAGCGCCGGCAGGCTGGCGGCGCGCTGCTGGTAGCGGGTATCGATGCCGGTCTCCACCTCGACCTTCAATTGCTGCGCCGCGAACGGCGAATCCAGGCGCCGGGACACCGCCGACGGGTCCAGGCCGAGCGCCTCGCGGGTCCAGTGCTGCGGCGAGAGCGTGGCGGAAAAGGCGACCAGGGCGTGGCTGCGGGTGTGGGCGGCGGCCAGCAGGCGCGCAGGCGACAGGCAGTTGAGGGTCAGGGCCAGCCCCTGGGAACCCTCCCCGCGCGCCAGCTCAAAGCGGTAGTCCACGTCCCACTGCTCTGCCACCCGCAGCCACTGCAGCACCGCAAAGAAGAATTCCATCGGCTCCGGGTTGCGCGGCGCGAAACGCGCGTCATCGGCCAGCGCCGCCCCCACCGCCGCGACGAAATCCCCCATGCTGTTGAGCAGGCGCTCGGGCAGTTGCTCGCGGCTGTCCCAGTCCGGCTGCGCCCACTGTTCCTTGCCCAGCGCCAGCATGGCCCGGTTCAGCGCGTCCAGCGGGCGCTTGAGTGCCGCCGGCGCGGTGCGCCTGGCGCGCATCAGGTCCGCCTTGAGCAGCCGCGCGCTGTACATGTCGCGAGCGCGCTCGGGCAGGTTGTGGGCCTCGTCCACCAGCGCGCTCCAGCGGCGGCCATCGGCGGCGAAGCGTTGGCCGACACCGGCGTTGAGGCTGTACACGTAGTGCGCATCGGCCACCACGATATCCATCCACGGCAGCAGGTCCTCGGCGAGCTGGTAAGGGCAGACCTGGTGGCTCTCGCCGATCGCGCGCATGCGCTCGCTGTCCAACACGCCGCTACCTACCGCCTCTTGCAGCGCCGCCGGCAGGCGATCGTAATAGCCGCGGGCGAAGGGACAGTCATCGCCGTGGCAGGCGCTGCCCGGCGAAAGGCAGATCGCCTCTTTCGCGGTGAGGCTCAGGCTGCCCGCCGCCAGGCCGTGCTCGCGCATGTAATGCAGGCAATCCTGCGCCGCGCGCCGCCCCACCGTGCGGAAGGTGACGAACACCAGCGCATCGTGCTTGCCGCGCCCCAGCGCTTTAAGTGCCGGGTAGAGCACCGCGGCGGTCTTGCCGATGCCGGTGGGCGCCTCCACCAGCAGCTGGCCGCCGCGGTCTATGCATTTATAGGTGAGCTCGGCGATGTCGCGCTGGCCGGGACGGAACTCGCCGTGGGGAAAGGCCAGCGTCGCCAACGACTCATCGCGCTGCCGGCGCAGGGTATCCAGGGTGTGCAGCCAGGTGGAAAACCGCTGCAGGGTCAGCTCGAGAAAATCGGCGAGTTCCGCCGCGCTGTAGCGCTGCTCCAGCTGTGCTTCCTCGTCGCTGTCGATATTCAGCCAGGTCAGGCGCACCGTCAGTTCAGGCGCTTCGGCGTCGGCGGCGATGATCGCCGCGTACAGCCGCGCCTGCGCCAGGTGCAACTGGCTGACATGCGCGGGAATGCTCGCGGCCTCCACCCGGCAGGTTTTGATCTCCTCCACCAGCCCCTGCTCCGGGTCGTAGCCGTCAGCACGGCCCTGCAGCAGCAGCTCGACTCCCTCGAAGCTGTGGCGCAGGCTCACCGCGTACTCGCGCCGGTAACTCGCCGGCCGGCGTCGGTAGATCCGCTGGTGCCCCTCCACGCCCTGCTCGCCGGTGGGCGACGGAGTGAAGCGGTGGTCGATATCGCCGCTGCGATGGCAGAACGCGGCGAGGTCGCGCACGCCGATGCGAAACTCACTCATCGCACCAGCTCACCCGGGCCACCGCGGCGGGAATACTCTGCTCGTCGAAATAGCGCAACCAGCGCTTTTGCGATTCCTGCAGCGTATCCCCCGGCCCTTTCACCTCGATCATGCGATAGTCGCCGGGCGCTTCGCCCAGGGCCAGAAGGTCCGGGAAACCCCGGCGATTCTCGCGCGGGTCGAACAGCATGCGCCGCCAGATCGCCAGCAGGTGCTGCGCCGGAATTATCGCGGCAGCCGCAGCAACCAACTGCGCATCCACTGCCCGCCAGTTCACCCAGCGACACTGGTAGTCGCAGTACGCCGCGTGCGCGCGCGGCAGTACCTCACCGAGATCCGCGCCAGCCAGTTGCGCAAAGCGCGCCTCCAGCAACTCGCTCCGCGCCTCGCGAAAACCCGCCTCGTACATATCCGCAGGCGCCGACTGGAACGGGTTGGTGAACGCGCCGGCCACCGGCGCGAAGATCTCCTCCCAGAACGCCAGCCCGAACAGGGCATTCATCAACTGGTTCTCGACGTAATAAACCGCACGCCACTCCCCAACCAGACACTGCGCCGCCGCCCTTTCCACACCCCGCTCCACCCGCGGCACCTGCAGATCCAGCATCGCGAAATCATCGCGCCGCCGCTTGTACCCCGGCACACCGAGCTTGCGCGCCAACCGCGTCGCGATCCGCCCCATCGCATCGCGCTCTTCCTCGCACCACGGATCAGCCAACGCCTCCTGCGCCGCCTCCAGCGCCGCCCGCTCCTCCCCCAGGTTCTCCAGCACCCGCGCCGCCCGCTCCCGCGCCGGATGCGTACCGCTGTCGCAGTACAGGGCCAGCGCCAGCTCCAGCTCCCCCTCGCGCTCGAGCTGCCGCGCCACACTGTTGCACAACCGATCCCGCCGTCGCCGCGACGTCGGGAACCGCGCCGGCAAGGCCAGCAACTCCAACGCGAGATACGCCGGAGCGCTCTGGCAGTCCGTGACCGGCAGATCGCCTCCCGGGGGCGTGCGAGGCCATGGATGGCCGAGCCCGAGCCTGCCATGGATGGCGCTTTTTGGCGGTCCCCGGGAGGCGATTTGCCGGTCGCGGGCAGCCACATCCCCGATCTCTCGCACCTCTGCAGCCAATGCCGGCTGATCCACTACGTACCCGGGCACAGAGCTATCCGACACCGGCGCGGTCGCGGGGTGATTGGGGTCCGGCCCAGCTGCCCGGCCCGGCACAACACTGCCCCCATTCCGGGACCGCCAAACAGCGCCATCCATGGCAGGCTCGGGCTCGGCCATCCATGGCCTCGCACGTCCCTGAATGGGGGCAGTGTTGCGCCAGTCCTCGTTTTCGGTGGTGGAGGATGAATCTAGCGAGCTGCCGTGTTGGGCTTCGCTTCCGGTGATGGAGGATGAATCGGGCGAGTGGCTGTGTTGGGCTTCGTTTTCGGTGCTGGAGGATGAATCGGGCGGGCTGCTGCGCTGGGTCTCGTTGCCGGTCGCCGTGGTGGTGGCGGCTGCGGACATTCTGGTGGACCGGGAGGTGGCGTTCGCGGTGTCCTGGAGTGCGTACCAGAGGTCCGCGAGTGCGGCGAACTCGAGGTATTCGTCGACGGCTTCGCGGCAGGGGAAGAGGCGGCGGGCGCGATCCAGGGGGTAGGGGTAGTAACGGGCGACGCCGAGGTCGCTGAGCACGAAGTCGGTGAGGCTCTGGCGGCGGTTGCCGAAGAACAGCAGTTGCAGCAGGGCGACGGTGTCGGGGTGGGCCGGGGCGACGATGCGCGCGCGGTCGGCGGCGAGCAGTGCGGCGCACAGTTGCTGTGGGTCGGGATCGGTGGCGGCGATCTCCAAGAGCAGGTCCGCCTTGCGCGTGGCGCTGGTGTCGAACAGCGCGGCGAGTTCGGCGCGGGTACACAAGCGGGCGAGGTCCTCGAGGGCCAGGGCGTCGGCGGCGACGGCGAGGTCGCCGCCGAGCAGTTCGTCGAGCAGCGGGGCGCAGTCGCCGAGTTCGGCGTAGTCGAGTTTCGCCTCGCGGAACCAGGGGCCGACGCGGGAGACGAGGCGCGCGTAGAGGCACTGGGCGTGAAAGCCGGCGGCGCGCAGGCGCTGGATAAAGGCCTGTTCGTCGGCGTGCAACAGGTCGGCGTACTGCGCCTCCACGGTATCCAGCAGGCGAAAGAAGTTGTCCCGGTAGTAGTGGGGCGCGAGATCGGGCTGGGCGGGCGCGGGCGTGGGCATCGGTGCGCCATTATATCCCCCGCTCTGTACCAGTGCCGGAAAATCGGGCATTCTGGATTTTTATCCACCTGGACCGGCAGCGCGCCGGCAGTACCCGAGTGACCCAGGATCCCCCGCCCCCCAAGCAGCTCTCCCCGCTTCTGGCTCTGACGCCCATCATCCTGCTGGTAATGATGCTCGGTGCATCGGTCTACCTGTTCGGCGCGGACTCCTCCTACGGCGCCAACCAGATCGCGCTGGTGCTGGCCACCTGCGCCGCGGCGCTGGTCGCGCGCAGTGCCGGCATGGGCTGGCACGAGGCACAGGAGGGCATCATCCACGGTATCAGCGTGGGTCTCGGCCCGACCTTGATCCTGCTCGCGGTGGGCATGCTGATCGGCACCTGGATTCTCAGCGGCACGGTGCCGGCGATGATCTACTACGGCGTCGAGGTGCTGAACCCACGCTTTTTCTACGCCGCCAGCGCGCTGATCTGCGCCATCGTGTCGATCAGTATCGGCAGTTCATGGACGGTGGCGGGCACGCTGGGTATCGGGCTGATGGGTATTGCCGGCAGTTTCAACCTGTCGCCGGCGATCACTGCGGGGGCGATCGTTTCCGGCGCCTATTTCGGCGACAAGCTCTCGCCGATGTCGGACACCACCAACCTGTCCGCGGCGGTCACCGGCGTGGACCTGTTCGACCACATCCGCCACATGCTGTGGACCACGCTGCCCAGCTTCATCATCGCCCTGGTGATCTTCGCCGCCATCGGCAGCGCCTCGGCGCCCACGCCGGCGGAGATCGCGGCCCTGCAGGAGGCTATCGCCGGGCAATTCAGCATCGGCATCCACCTGCTGCTGCCCCTGGCGCTGATGCTGTTCCTGGTTTACAAGCGCTACCCGGCCTACCCGGCGATCATCATCAGCTCCCTGGTCGGCGCGTTGTTCGCGCTGCTGTTCCAGCCGGACCAGGTGCTGGCGCTGGCCGGCGATACCCAGGACATCGGCCGCGGTTTCGGCCTGCTCAAGGGTGTGTGGCTCGCGCTGGCCAGCGGGTATGTTTCGAGCAGCGGCAATGAGTTCCTCGACGCCCTGCTGAGCAAGGGCGGCATGAGCAGCATGCTCAACACGGTCTGGCTGATCCTCTGTGCCCTGGGCTTCGGCGGGGTGCTGGAGCGCACCGGGATTCTCGGCTACCTGCTGCAACTGGCCCTGCGCCGGGTGCGCAGTGTCGGTTCGCTGATCGTCACCACGGTGCTGACCTGTATCGGCACCAACGTACTCGCCGCGGACCAGTACATCGCCGTGGCACTGCCCGGGCGCATGTACCGCGATGCCTACGGCGCGCACGAGTTATCGCGGCTGAACCTCTCGCGCACGCTGGAGGATTCCGCTACCCTGAGCTCGGCGCTGATTCCCTGGAACACCTGCGGCGCCTACATGTCCGCGACCCTCGGTGTGGCCACCTTCAGCTATGCGCCCTACGCGTTCTTCAACCTGCTGTGTCCGCTGATCGCCATGACCTACGGCTTCCTGCACTTCGCCCTGAAGCCGGCGAGCTACGACACGGCCCACGCCACGGCACAGTCCTCCGGCGCCGAGGGCGGTAGTATTCGCGGGTATTAAGGAATGGTTGCGCCGGGCAAACCCGGACCAGCAACCCGAACTAGCAGCGCGACCAGTCGAAGGCGAGGGTCTGGCGGATATCATTGATGCCGCTGGCCAGCATGAGCAGCCGGTCGAAACCCAGGGCTACCCCGCAGCAATCCGGTAAACCGTCCGCGCTGGCCAGCGCCGCCAGCAGGTAGTCATCCGCCTCGCGCAGGGGCTGGCCGTGCTGCGCGCGCCGCGCGTTGTCGGCGGCGAAGCGACGGCGCTGCTCGGCGGCGTCGGTGAGTTCGTGGTAGCCGTTGGCCAGTTCCACGCCGTCCACGTACAGCTCGAAACGCCGCGCCACACTCACCTCACCGCGGGTTTCCAGCCGCGCCAGCGCCGCCTGGCTGGCGGGATAGTCATAGACGAAACACAGGCCGCGGCCGGCCAGCGCCGGCTCCACCAGGTGGCTCATCAGCAGGTCCAGCCACAGGTCGCGGTTCCCGGCGAGGTCGCCGACATCCAGCGCAGCGCGAGCGCGCGCCTCCAGCGCTGCGGGCGGCGCCAGCAGCGGGTCGAGATCGAGTTCGCGCAGGAACAGGTCGCGGTAGGCGATGTACTCGACCGGCCGCTCGCCAACAAACTCGAGCACCAGCTCGGCGACCTCGGCCATCAACTGCCCCAGGTCAAAGCCCGGGCGGTACCACTCGAGCAGGGAGAACTCCGGGTTGTGGCGCGCGCCGGCCTCGCCGTCGCGAAACGCACGCGCCAGCTGGTAGATGGGGCCGGAGCCCGCCGCCAGCAGGCGCTTCATCGCATATTCGGGGGAGCTTTGCAGGTAGCGCGGACGGGCCAGGGAAGTACCGCGCTCCACCGCCAGGTTCTCGATGGCCGGGTCGGAGACGCCGGCGCTGCACAGCAGCGGCGTCTCCACTTCCAGTACGCCGCGGCGGGCGAAAAAATAGCGGGTGCGTTGCAGCAGCGCGGCCCGCTGACGCAGGGCCTCGAGGCTGGCTGAGGGCTGCCAGTCCATGGGACCTGCGCGGGATACGCCTATTTGCTGACGCGGTTCTGGTATTCGCCGGAACGCGTGTCGACGCGGATCACCTCGCCCTGGCTGATGAACAGCGGCACCTTGACCACGGCGCCGGTGCTCAGCTTGGCGGGCTTGTTGCCGCCCTGGGCGGTATCGCCCTTGAGGCCGGGGTCGGTTTCGACGATTTCCAGCTCGACGAAGTTCGGCGGGGTCACGGACAACGGGCTGCCGTTGTACAGGGTGACCACACACTCGTCCTGTTCCTTGAGCCACAGGTGGGAGTCACCCACTGCCTTGGCATCGGCCTGGAACTGCTCGAAGGTGTCCGGTTCCATGAAGTGCCAGAACTCGCCGTCGGTGTACAGGTACTGCATGTCGCGGTCCATCACGTCGGCGCCCTCGAGGGATTCGCCGGACTTGAAGGTGCGCTCCCAGACCCGGCCCGAGTTCAGGTTGCGCAGCTTGACCCGGTTGAATGCCTGGCCCTTGCCCGGCTTGACGAACTCGTTCTCGAGAATGCTGCAGGGTTCGCCGTCGAGCATGACCTTGAGGCCCGGGCGGAACTCGTTGGTGGAAAAGGTCGCCATGGTATTTCCGTCCGATCTGAAAAAGGCGGCTATGATACCCCAGAGCCGGCGCGGTTGGGAGGGCACAACCGTGGGCATCCGGGGCGATTTAAGCTACTCTTGCCCCCACAAATATAAAGGTATAGGGGAAACCGTGCCGATGAGTATGGATACTCTATTCAACCTCACATTACCGGCGCAGGAAGCGCTGGAATACGAGCACTTCCCGCTGCGGGAGGATGCGGCCCGCGCGTGGGCGGCACAACTGCCGGTCACCAATATTCGCGACGTTTCCCACCGCCTGCTGGACGCCATCGGCGACCTCAACCATTTCCCGACCCGCCCGGAACGCCGGTTCCAGGTGCTGGATGCGCTGTCCGAACACCTGCGTGTCACCCTGACCAACCTGACCCGGCGCTTCCTCAACCAGCCGCTGGTCATGCCCGCCGGCCCGCAGCAACTGGCTGACCGCACCGATTCGCTGCTGCGCCAGTTGCAGCTGGCCTACGCCATCATCGCCACCCAGACCCTGGCGGAGCCGGACAGCGTGCGCGAGACCAACCCGGCCCGGCTGCTGTGCGAATCCCTGTACCGCGCGGTGCACTACACCGGCCGTCGCATCCTGCTCGCCTACCAGCTGCACCGGCCGGCGCCGCTGGGTTGCTGGCTGACCCTGCACAAGCTCTACGCCCTGGCCGAATACCAGGACCTGGCGCGGCTGCCGGTGGCGGAACGCGAGGGCGGCACCGGCAGCGTGGTCGCCGCCTACCTGCAGGCGCTGATGCTCGGCTGCAGCAAGCCCAACCAGCTGCGCCAATCCGACCTCGAGGCGGTGTACCAGGCCCTGGGCCAGTGGAGCGGCCAGCTGGAGATCGGCAAGCCGGACGAGCTGCAGGGGCTGTTCGCCGTCGACCTCGGCCGCGACCAGCCCGCGATCTACCGCAGCCTGTACGGCGACAACCGCTCCGCGGGCATGCGCAGCATCGACACCGGCCCGCTCATCCACCTGCTGGGCGAACTGCGCAGCGCCGACGAGGCCAACCAGCGCCGCGGGGTCAAGCTGGAAACCGGCACGGTACTGTCCTCGAACATGCTCGGCCACCTGGTCGATGCACTGGGCACCATGAGCATGCGCAACTTCAAGCGCGTCATGGTCGAAGGTCCGGTGCAGGTCGCCCCCGGTATCGCCGGTGCGCACTTCCACGCCGCCGGCGAGCGCAATTTCGCACGCCTCATTCACGGCGACGACAAGCGGCCACAGCTCTCGGTGAAGGACGACTACCGCGATACGCTGAAGAACCACGGCCAGCGCGATGTCTGGCGCGCGGCAAACCCCGGTTCGGACTACCTGCGCGACGACCGCGACGACGACCCGCTGGCCCGGCTGTCCCACCAGATCGATGTCGATGCGGTCTCCCGCGAGGCCATCAGCAAACAGAAACAGGAAAAGAAGACCCTCACGACAGACCGCGAGGTACCGGTCTTCCGCGCCCGCCAGATCAACGCCAGCCCGGGCGGCTACTGCCTCGAGTGGGACAACAACCTGCCCGACGAGGTGCGTACCGGCGATATCATCTGCATCCAGGAGAACCCCAACAGCCCCTGGTCCATCGGCGTGCTGCGCTGGGTGAGCAGGGTCGACCCGCAGCGCACCCTGTCCGGACTGGAACTGCTCAGCCCCCAGGCCACCGCCTGCGGCGCCCAGAGCCGGCGCAAGGTGGGCGACCAGCTCGACCCGCAGCGCGCACTGTTGCTGCCGGAGATCAAGCTGGTGGGGCAGCCGGCGACCCTGGTCACGCCGCGCACCGGTTTTGGCGAGGGCATGAAGGTGACCCTGTACCGCCACGGCGAAACCCGCCACGTGCACCTGACCCGGCAGATCTCTGCCACCGCCAGCTACGCCCAGTTCGAGTTCCGCGACATGCAGGACATCGACGAGGTGCTGTCCAAGGAAAAAAGCGGCCTGCCGAAATCCGCCTACGATTCGGTGTGGAGCAATATCTGAGCCCGCGGTCGCGGACTATTTCTGAATCGCGGTAACTCGCTATGTCGGAACCGCAACGCGGCGTCAGGCCCCGCGCTGGTAGCGGTCGCTGAACCCCAGCAGGTAGAGAATCGCGTCCAGCCCGAGAGTGGAGATGGACTGCTCCGCGGACTGCTTGACCAGCGGCTTGGCGCGAAACGCCACCCCCAGCCCGGCGATACTCAGCATGGGCAGATCATTGGCGCCGTCGCCGACGGCGATCACCTGTTGCAGGTCGATACCCTCGGCCTCGGCCAGGCGGCGCAGCAGCTGCGCCTTGCGCTGGCCGTCGACGATGTCGCCGGTCACCCGGCCAGTCACCCGCCCGTGCTCGATCTCCAACTCGTTGGCGAACACGTAGTCGATGCCCAGGCGCTGCTGCAGGAAGCGCGCGAAGTAGGTGAAGCCGCCGGAGAGGATCGCGGTGCGATAGCCCAGCGCGCGCAGGGTGGAAATCAGGTGCTCGGCGCCCTCGGTGATCTTCAGCTCGCCGGCCACCGTCGCCAGGGCGGTTTCCTCCAGGCCCTCGAGCAGGGCGACCCGGGCGCGGAAGCTCTCGCTGAAATCCAGTTCCCCGCGCATGGCGCGCTCGGTGATCGCGCTGACCTGCTCGCCGACCCCGGCGCGCTTGGCCAGCTCGTCGATGACCTCGGCCTCGATCAGCGTGGAGTCCATGTCGAAGGCCACCAGGCGGCGGTTGCGGCGGTACATGTTGTCCTGCTGGAAGGCGAGGTCGATGTCCAGTTCCGAGGCGACCTCGAGCAGTTCGCGGCGGAAGTCGGCGGCGTCGGGCAGCGGGCCGCGGGCGGAGAACTCGACACAGGCCTTGGACTGGGCGGGCAGTTCGCCCAGCGGAATGCGCCCGGACAGGCGCGTGATGCTGTCGATGTTGAGCTGGTGCGCGGACACCACGCGGGTGACCCGGGCGATCTGGTCGGCGCTCAGCTTGCGCGCCAGCAGGGTGATGATGTAGCGCGGCCGGCCCTGCGCCCCGACCCACTCGGCGTAGCTGTGCTCGTCCACCTGCGAGATACGCGCGCGCATGCCGAGCTCGGCCGCGCAGGCTTCCACAGCCGCGCGCAAGGGCGCGGCGTCGCAGCCCGCGGGAATCTCCACCAGCATGCCCAGCGACAGGGTGTCGTGAATCACCGCCTGGCCAATGTCCAGCACGTTGACGCCCTGCTCGGCGAGAATCGCGGCGATGCCGGCGGTGACGCCGGGGTGGTCCTCGCCGGAGAGGCTGATCAGCAGTATGTCGCTCAAGGTGCTCCCCGGCGGCCGTGGTTGCAAAGGGCCGCTATTCTACCCGCAGGGCACGAGCCGGTCCAAGCGCCGCCGGGCTGCCGCGCGCAGCCGCCGAGGCATGCCCCCGCGCCGCGGCGGGTGGTTTATACTGGCGCGCAAATCCGGCCGGAAGACGCCCCGTGAAGCAATTCAAGCACGCACCGCTCAGCCAGCAGATTGCCACGGCTGCCGCCGCCCTTTGCCTGGCGGTCAGCCTGGCACTGGTGGCCCTCGCCGCGATTTCCAGCGGGCACATGCTGCGCGAGCAGCAGGCCCACTTCGGTCGCGCCCTGGCGCGGCAGGTGGCGGCGCAGGTCGGCCTGGGGCTGGAGACCGGCGACCTGCTCAGCGTGCGCGCCACCGCCCAGCGTTTCGTCGACACCACCGCCGCCGAGCAGGTGGCCATCATCGATGTCGAAGGCAAGCCGCTGGGCGAGGCCGGCCGGCCCGAGGGCCTGGACCTGTACACCGCCAGCGCGCCGATTACCGTGGAGGCGAATATCGCCGGCGAGGCGCGGGTGACGGTGAGCACCGATGCCGCCAGCGCGGCGCAACGACGCTTTGTGCTCAGCCTGCTGGGCCTGGCGGTGGTGCTCAGCCTGGCGGTATACGGCGCCGGCATGCAGCTGGGCCGGGTGCTGGGGGCGCGGCTGGGCGGCCTGTCGCGCCGCCTGACGCTGGAGGATGCGGCACCGGGCCAGGCCAGCGGCAATGAACTGCTCAATTTGCAGCAGCGGGTCGATGCTCTGCCCATGGACCTGCTGCGCACCCGCGACCAGCGCGCCGCCAGCGAGGAACACTACAGCCACACCGCGGTGCTCTACCTGCAGCTGGACAGCCTCGCCGACTACGTGGACACCCTGGACGAGCAATCCCTGCACCGCTACATCGAGCGCCTGCACCGGCTGGTATACACCGCGGCGGGCTTCTACGGCGGCGAGATCCAGGTGGCGCGGCAGTTCGCACTGGCGGTGTACTTCACCGGCGAGAGCAAGGGCGGCAGCGCGGCGTTTCGCGCCGCGTCCTGTGCCTGGCTGGTGCGCGCCGCGGCGCGCGAACTGGACGACGCGCGCTCGCTGTCGCTGCGCTTTTTCATGGCGGTGGGCTTGAGCGAACTGGGTATCGGCGACAGCGCGGACATCTACCCCGGGCTATACATGCAGTCCACCCTGGACGAACTGCAACAGGCCTGCGCCAGCCGGCCGCCGCAAATACTGCTCTCACCCGCGGTGTGCGCCGACACCGACGTCGACGGGCGCCTGCAACACCACGCCACGGAAGTGTTGGACTACGCCATGCTCGAAGCTGTCGCGGGACCCTATGGCGACCTGCTGGAGCGCCAGCTGCAGCTGATCCTCAAGCGTCAACGGGAGATGGCCCCCGGGCGCTGAATGCGGGGCTCAGCGCTCCACGGCGATCGCATCCACCTTCTGGAATCCGCGCGGCAGCTTGTTGCCGCGCCGGCCGCGCTCGCCGCGGTAGTGCTCGAGGTCGGCGAACTTGAGGCGGTGGTGGCGCTTGCCGGCGTACACCACCAGGGCGTCGGTGGGTGCCAGCACCTGCACGCCGATCACGAACTCCTCGCGCGACAGCACCCGCGCCGCGGGAATGCCGATGATCTTGTTGCCCTTGCCTCGGGCCATCTGCGGCAGGTCCGCCAGCGGGAACACCAGCAGGCGTCCCTCGTTGCTCACCGCCGCCACGCAGGCCTCCGCCGCCGCCTCGGGTACCGGCGCCGGCTGCAGCACGCGGCCGCCCTTGGGCAGGTTGAGCACCGCCTTGCCCGACTTATTCTTCGCCTGCAGGTCGCCCAGTTTGGCGACAAAACCGTAACCGGCGTCCGAGGCGAGCAGGTACAGGCGCTCGTCGGTGCCGGTGAGCAGGCCCTCGAAGGTGGCACCGGAGGGCGGGCTGATACGCCCGGTCAAAGGCTCGCCCTGGCCGCGGGCGGAGGGCAGGTTGTGTGAGGCCAGCGTGTACGCGCGGCCGGTGGAATCCAGCACGATGGTCGGCTGGTTGCTGCGCCCGGGGGCGGCCAGCTTGAAGCTGTCGCCGGACTTGTAGCTGAGGGCCGCGGCGTCGATGTCGTGGCCCTTGGCGGCGCGAATCCAGCCCTTTTCCGAGAGCACGATGGTGATCGGGTCCGCGGTGGTCAGCTCCAGTTCGCTGAAGGCGCGGGCCTCCTCGCGCTCGGCCAGGGGCGAGCGCCGCGCGTCGCCAAATTCCTCCGCCGCCGCCAGCAGTTCCTTCTTCATCAGGGTCTTCAGGCGCGCCTCGGAACCCAGGGTCAGCTGCAGGCTGTCGCGCTCGGCGGCCAGTTCGTCCTGCTCGCCGCGGATTTTCATCTCCTCGAGCTTGGCCAGGTTGCGCAGTTTCAGTTCGAGGATCGCCTCGGCCTGGATATCCGAGATACTGAAGCGCTGCATCAGCGCCGGCTTGGGCTTGTCCTCGGTGCGGATGATGTGGATCACCTCGTCGATATTCAGGTAGGCGACGAGGTAGCCCTCGAGGATGTGCAGGCGCCGCTCGACCCGCTCCAGGCGGTACTGCAGGCGCCGGCGGGTGGTCTCCTTGCGGAACTGCAGCCACTCGCCGAGGATGCGGCCCAGCCCTTTCACGCCGGGGCGGCCGTCGATGCCGATCATGTTCAGGTTGACCCGGTAGCTGCGTTCCAGGTCGGTGGTAGCGAACAGGTGGCTCATCAGCGCGTCGAGGTCCACGCGGTTGGAGCGCGGCACGATGACCAGGCGGGTGGGGTTCTCGTGGTCGGACTCGTCGCGCAGGTCGGCCACCATGGGCAGCTTCTTGGCCTGCATCTGCTGGGCGATCTGCTCCAGTACCCGCGAGCCGGAGACCTGGTAGGGCAGCGCGCGCACCACCACGTCGCCGCCCTCGCGGTCCCACACGGCGCGCATCTTGAGCGCGCCGCGGCCGGTCTCGTACATGGTGCGGATGTCCTCGCGCGGCGTGATGATCTCCGCCTCGGTGGGGTAGTCCGGCCCCTGCACGTGTTCGCACAGCTCGGCGACCGTGGTTTTCGGCGCCTCCAGCAGGCGGATGGCGGCGGTGACCACTTCGCGCAGGTTGTGCGGCGGGATGTCCGTGGCCATGCCCACGGCGATGCCGGTGGTGCCGTTGAGCAGCACGTTGGGCACCCGCGCCGGCAGCACCGATGGCTCGTCCATGGTGCCATCGAAGTTGGGCACCCAGTCCACCGTGCCCTGGCCCAGCTCGGAGAGCAGGATCTCGGCGTAAGGGGTCAGGCGCGACTCGGTGTAGCGCATGGCGGCGAAGGACTTGGGATCGTCCGGCGAGCCCCAGTTGCCCTGGCCGTCCACCAGCGGGTAGCGGTAGCTGAAGTCCTGGGCCATCAGCACCATGGCCTCGTAGGCCGCGCTGTCGCCGTGGGGATGGAACTTGCCGATCACGTCGCCCACGGTGCGCGCGGACTTCTTGAACTTGGCGCTGGATTTCAGGCCCAGCTCGCTCATGGCGTAGACGATGCGCCGCTGCACCGGTTTCAGCCCGTCGCCGATGTTGGGCAGGGCACGGTCGAGAATCACGTACATGGAGTAGTCCAGGTAGGCTTTCTCGGTGTATTGCTTGAGCGAGACCTGTTCGATCCCGTCGTCGTCGATCTGTACGATGTCTGTCATGGTTGTCCTATAACCGCTTGTAACCCCGGCCGCCGGGGCGGCGCGGGCTTCTCAAAACCTCATTTGCGCAGGCTGACCAGCTGCTGGTTGAGGTTGACGATGGCGTTGGCCATGTCGACCAGCAGGCTGTGAATGGTGGCGGGGTTGCGCTTGATCAGTTCGGTGAACTGCTCCTTGGGTACCTTCGCCACCGAGCAGGTGGTCTTGGCGCGCACAGTGGCACTGCGCTCGGCGTGGGTCAAGGCGGCCATGGCACCAAATATCTCCCCCTGGCCGATACGCCCCACCACCACCGAGTCGACCAGCACTTCCGCGGTGCCCGAGGACATGTGGAAGACGTAGTCGCCATACTCGCCCTGGCGGATGATGTCCTGCCCCGCCTCGTAGAGCTCGAAGCCCGGCGTGGTCTCCGCGTCCGCCGGCGTGTGCGCCGCCGCCACGCGCAGGGCCAGTCCCGCATAGGTGACCAGGATGCGCGTCCACTGCCGGGTGGCGGCCGGGTCGCGATACACCCGGTGCATGAACTCCAGCGCGGGGTAAGCGTTCAGGGTGGCGCCGATATCGCTGGAGTACTGCACCATGGCCGCCTCCTCGCGCCCGCCGGCGATGTCCGGCAGCAGCAGGTCGCCCTCCTCCAGCAGGTACAGGGTGCGGTCGTGGTAGCGCACCGCCAGGCTGCCCTGCTCGATCAGGTAGATCTGGCTGGGGTCAAAGCCCGGGAAATTGCCGCGTTTGGTGGGCGCCACCTGCAACGGGGTGGCGGGCATTTCCAGGGATGCGAGCAGGGAGGCGACCAGCTCCTTGTAGTGCTGACCCAGGACCAGAAAGTCCCGTGCTACCTCGGCGTTTGCCAGCATCGGAGTATCCTGTTGGTGGGCAGCCGTCGCTAGCGCTGCAGAATTTTTATCCGCGAGCTGTGCGCCCGCACAGATGCCGCCTATAGTAGCAACTTCTCCACGGCGGGAGCACCCGCTAAATGGCCATAGAAGGATCAAATTCGCATGTCCGTACGCTGGATCACCGCGAACTTCGAGGAACTGGACAACCGCGCGCTGTACGCCGCGCTGCGCCTGCGCCAGGTGGTGTTCGCGGTGGAGCAGACCAGCATCTACCTGGACCTCGACGACCTCGACCAGGCCGCGGTGCACATGCTGGTGCTGGACGGTGAGCAACTGCTCGCTTACCAGCGCTGCCTGCCGCCGGGGCTGCAGGAGGTGGAGAGCACCCTGGGGCGCATCGTCGTCGACCAGGCCGCGCGCGGCACCGGCCTCGGCACCGAGCTGGTCGAGCGCGGTATCGCCCACAACCTGGCCACCTGGCCAGAGTCCAACATACGCATCCACGCCCAGGCACACCTGGAGCGCTTCTACGGCGGGCTGGGTTTCGTCACCGAGGGCGAGCCCTACGACCTGGACGGGATTCCACACCTGGAGATGGTGTATTTCCGCGGCGGCTGAGCGCGGGATGGCGCGGCCGCGGTACAGCTGGCGCTAGACCTCCAGCAGGAAGGTCACCGGCCCGTCGTTGACCAGGCTCACCTGCATATCCGCCCCGAAGCGACCGAAGGCCACCGCCGGGTGGCGTTCACGCAGCATCTCGCAAATCCGTGAGTACAGTGCCTCGGCCTGGGCCGGCGGCATCGCCGAGGAGAAGCTCGGGCGCAGGCCCTTCGCGGTATCGGCGGAGAGGGTGAACTGGGAGACCAGCAGCACGCCGCCGCCGATGTCCGCCACCGAGCGGTTCATGCGGCCGCTGTCGTCGGGGAAGACGCGGTAGGCGAGCAGCTTGTCCAGCAGCCGCGCGGCGCCGGCCTCGTCGTCGTCCTTGTCCAGCCCCAGCAGCACCAGCAGGCCGGTGTCGATAGCGCCGACGGACTCGCCGTCGACCTCGACCCGCGCCCCGGTGACCCGCTGCAGCAGCGCCTTCACGGCGGTGTTACGAGCGGCTGGCGCGCTTGCGCTCGTGTTCCTGCAGCAGCTTCTTGCGCAGGCGGATGCTCTGCGGGGTGACCTCGACCAGTTCGTCGTCCTCGATGAATTCCAGCGCCTGCTCCAGTGTGTGGCGGATCGGCGGGGTCAGGGTCAGCGCTTCGTCGGTGCCGGCGGCGCGGATGTTGGTCAGCTGCTTGGCCTTGGTCGGGTTGACCACGAGGTCGTTGGCGCGCGAGTGAATGCCGACGATCTGGCCCTCGTAGACCTCTTCGCCGTGACCCAGGAACAGGCGGCCGCGGTCCTGCAGGGTGAACAGGGCGTAGGCCAGGGTCTTGCCCTTGACCATGGACACCAGCACGCCGTTGGTACGCTTGCCCACCTCGCCCATCTTCACCGGGCCGTAGTGGTCGAAGATGCTGGTCATGATGCCGGAGCCGCTGGTCATGGTGAGGAACTGGGAGCGGAAGCCGATCATGCCGCGCGAGGGCACGACGAAGGTCAGGCGCACGCGGCCCTTGCCGTCCGGCTCCATGTTGGTGAGGTCCGCCTTGCGCAGGCCGAGCTCTTCCATCACCGCGCCCTGGTGCTGTTCCTCGACGTCGATCACCACCTGCTCGTAGGGCTCGTGGATCTCGCCGTCGACTTCCTTCTGGACCACCTCGGGGCGCGACACGCCGAGCTCGAAGCCCTCGCGGCGCATGTTCTCGATGAGTACCGACAGGTGCAACTCGCCGCGGCCGGAGACCTTGAACTTCTCCGGCGAGTCGCCCGGCTCCACGCGCAGGGCGACGTTGTGGATCAGCTCCTGCTCCAGGCGCTCCTTGATGTTGCGCGAGGTGACGAACTTGCCCTCCTTGCCGGCGAAGGGCGAATCGTTAACCTGGAAGGTCATGCTGACGGTGGGCTCGTCCACGGTCAGCGCGGGCAGGGCCTCGGGGTTGTCCGGGTCGCACAGGGTGTCGGAGATGTTCAGCTCGCCGACCCCGGTGATGCACACGATGTCGCCGGCGCTGGCCAGCTCCACCTCGGCGCGCTCCAGGCCCATGTAGCCCATGACCTGCAGGATGCGCGCCTTGCGCTTGGCGCCCTCGCGGTCGATCACCACCACCTGCTGGTTCGGCTTCAGCGTGCCTCGGGTGATGCGGCCGACGCCGATCACGCCCACGTAGCTGGAGTAGTCGAGGGCGGAAATCTGCATCTGGAAGGGGGCGTCGCGGTCCACGTCCGGCGGCGATACCTTGTCCACAATCATCTGGAACAGCGGGGTCATGTCCTCGGCCATGTCCGCATCGTCCAGGCCGGCGATGCCGTTCAGGGCGGAGGCGTAGATCACCGGGAAGTCGAGCTGCTCCTCGGTGGCGCCGAGGCTGTCGAACAGGTCGAACACCTGGTCCATCACCCAGTGCGGGCGCGCGCCGGGGCGGTCCACCTTGTTGATGACGACGATCGGGTTGAGACCCTGCTCGAAGGCCTTCTGGGTCACGAATCGCGTCTGCGGCATGGGGCCGTCCACCGCGTCCACCAGCAGCAGCACCGAATCCACCATGGACAGC
The DNA here is from genome assembly GCF_004745945.1 of Mangrovimicrobium sediminis. Classification (GTDB taxonomy): domain Bacteria; phylum Pseudomonadota; class Gammaproteobacteria; order Pseudomonadales; family Halieaceae; genus Mangrovimicrobium; species Mangrovimicrobium sediminis. The sequence continues at coordinate 223,162 of NZ_SRLE01000009.1, forward strand.
ACGCGCTCCACCTCGCCGCCGAAGTCGGCGTGTCCGGGGGTGTCGACGATGTTGATGCGGTAGTCGCCCCACTTGATCGCGGTGTTCTTCGCCAGGATGGTAATCCCGCGCTCTTTCTCCTGGTCGTTGGAATCCATGACGCGCTCGGCGCCTTCGCTGCGGCGGTCCAGGGTGCCGGACTGTTGCAGCAGGCAGTCGACCAGGGTGGTCTTGCCGTGGTCGACGTGGGCGATGATGGCGATGTTGCGCAGATTTTCAATCATGGTACGGCTCAGAGGGGCACAAAAAGGCCGCGGATTATACACCACCGAATGTTGCAGGAATCATCCCGAATTTTGGGGATTTTGCAGGTCCCGGGGGCCGCGGCCCGGAATCTAGCCCGGGGCGTAGACCTTGACGTGGGAGAACCCGGCGTCGACCAGGTGGCTGGCGTGCAGCCGGCTCATCACGCCCTTGCCGCAATACAGCATGTAGGTTTTTGCCGGGTCCAGCTCGCCACTGCGCGAGTGCAGTTCGTAGAAGGGGATCCTGTCCACCGGCACATGCAGGCGCAGCGGCGCCTGCTCCTCCTCGTCCGGGTGGCGGATGTCGATGATCACGCTGCCGGCCAGCGGCACCGGCAGAACCTCTACGTCGGTGCGCTCCAGCGCCTCGTCCGCCAGCCGGTCGATACGCGTGCGCCGGGCCGCGCCGATGGCGCGCTCGAGCACGGCCATGTCGAAGCGCGATTCCTCGGCCTGTACCCGGGGCAAGCGCGCCCGGGTGGTGGGGTTTACCGAGATCACGCCGCAGTACTCGGGCATATTGGCGGCGAATTCGCCGGTGCCGATCTCGCGCGCGAGGTTGACGATGTCCTCCTTGTCGGTGGCGATCAGCGGGCGCAGCACCAGGCGCTCGCTCACCTCGTCGATCACCGAGAGGTTGCGCAGGGTCTGGCTGCTGACCTGGGCCACGGCCTCGCCGGTGACCAGCGCGTCCACCTCCAGGTCGGCGGCGATGCGGTCTGCCGCGCGCAGCATCATGCGCTTGAGAATTACGCCCATCTGGCTGTCCTCCACCCGGGTCAGCAGTTCGGCGACCACTTCCTCGAAGGGCACGCTGATGAACAGCACGCGCTGCCGGCAGCCGTATTTCTGCCACAGGTAGAGGGCGACTTCCTTGACTCCCAGCTCGTGGTCGCGCCCGCCGAGGTTGAAGAACAGGAAGTGGGTGCGCATGCCGCGACGCATGGCCAGGTAGCTGGCCACCGGCGAGTCGAAACCGCCGGAGATCAGCGAGATGACCGAATCCAGGCTGCCCACCGGGTAGCCGCCCAGGCCGCGGTGGCGCTCGCCGATCACGAACAGGGTCTTCTTGCTGATTTCCAGTTCCACCTGGACTTCCGGGTCCTTGAGCTTCACGCCGGCGGTATCGGCACAGGCGCGCAGCGCGCCGCCGACCACCCGCTCCACGTCCATCGAGGTGAATTCGTGCTTGCCGTAGCGCTTGCAGCGCACGGCGAAAGTCTTGCCGCGCAGGCGCTCGGCGTACACCGGCAGCACCAGGTCGGCAATCTCCTCCACCGGCGGCAGCGGGTAGTCGCGCACTTCCAGGATGTAATAGATGCCAGGGATGCAACGCATCGCATCGACCAGGGTCTCGACACTGGCCTGCTCGCAGTCGCTGACCACCTCGATCTTGTCCCAGCCGCGGCGGACCTCCACCTGCGGGTCGAGCTCGCGCAGCACCGCGCGCAGGTTCTCGTGCAACTGGGCGACGAAGCGGCGGCGTACCGGTTTGCTCTTGATGGTGATCTCGGGGAAGAACTTGACGACAAATTTCATCGCGGGGCAGGTGCAGCGCTGACAGGGGTTGCGTATTATACGGGAAGCTTCAGCGTATTCACGTGGCGCCGCGTACGTGATCCGCCCGCCGCGCGGGCCGGGGAAGCGCATAACAACGGCGTACGAACGCACCCCGGTGAGCACAGAGCGCCCCTGCTAAGGTCACTTTCAGACAGAATACTCAACAAATTCAATTGCTTAACTCAGGCACCTCTGGGGCACAGCCCGGCGTGGGCACGGCTGTCCCGAAAGCTGTCGAAAACCAGGTCGTCCCCCGCAGGCCGACCGCAATCGTTGCACGCAGGCCGGCCCGCCGGCCCGATTACCATCCCATGGAGGAATAAAGATGTCAGAGACCACTCTGAACCTGATCAAAGAAAGCGAAGCGCGCTGGGTCGACCTGCGCTTCACCGACACCCGCGGCAAGGAACAGCACGTCACCATACCCTCCAAGGAAGTCGATGAAGACTTCTTCGAAAGCGGCAAGATGTTCGACGGCTCGTCCATCGCCGGTTGGAAGGGCATCAACGAGTCCGACATGATCCTCATGCCCGACGACTCCACCGCCATCCTCGACCCGTTCACCGACGATTCCACCGTCAACCTGCGCTGCTCCGTGGTCGAGCCCAACACCATGCAGGGCTACGACCGCGACCCGCGCTCCCTGGCCCAGCGCGCCGAGGAGTACCTGAAGTCCACCGGTATCGGCGACACCGCCTACTTCGGCCCGGAGCCCGAGTTCTTCATCTTTGACGACATCAAGTGGAAGGTCGACATGTCCGGCGCCAGCTACCAGATCCACTCCGAGGAAGCGGCCTGGGTGTCCAACCATCAGTTCGAGGAGGGCAACATCGGCCACCGTCCCGGCGTCAAGGGCGGCTATTTCCCGGTACCCCCGGTCGATTCCCTGCACGACATCCGCGCCGCCATGTGTACCGCCATGGAGCAGATGGGCCTGGACGTCGAAGTACACCACCACGAGGTGGGCACCGCCGGCCAGTGTGAGATCGGCGTGCGCTTCAACACCCTGGTGAAGAAAGGCGACGACGTGCAGATCACCAAGTACTGCGTACTCAACGTGGCCCATGCCTACGGCAAGACCGCGACCTTCATGCCCAAGCCGATTGTCGGCGACAACGGCTCCGGCATGCACTGCCACCAGTCCATCTCCAAGGACGGCGCCAACGTGTTCGCCGGCGACGGCTACGCCGGGCTGTCCGATGAAGCCCTGTATTACATCGGCGGTATCATCAAGCACGCCCGCGCGCTGAACGCGTTCACCAACGCCGGCACCAACTCCTACAAGCGCCTGGTACCCGGCTTCGAGGCCCCGGTCATGCTGGCCTACTCGGCCCGCAACCGCTCCGCGTCGATCCGCATCCCCTACGAGCCCAACCCGAAGGGCAAGCGCGTCGAGGTTCGCTTCCCGGACCCCACCGCCAACCCCTACCTGGCTTTCGCGGCCATGCTGATGGCGGGCATCGACGGCATCCAGAACAAGATCCACCCCGGCGACCCCGCCGACAAGGACCTCTACGACCTGCCCAAGGAAGAGGCCCTGGCCATCCCCACCGTCGCCTCCAGCCTGGAAATGGCCCTGGAAGCCCTGGACGCGGACCGCGCCTTCCTCACTGCCGGCGGCGTGTTCTCGGACGACATGATCGACGCGTACATCGAGCTGAAGAAGGGCGAGATCGAGCGCCTGAACATGACCACCCACCCGGTCGAGTTCGACATGTACTACTCCTGCTGAGCCCTCGCGGCCGCAGCCAGAGCCCGCCACCCGGCGGGCTTTTTTATGCTGCGTTTTCACACATGTCCTGTTGAGCGCGGCGCACCCCTGCGTCTATGCTTGGCCGGAACAATAACGGCCACCGGGACCCAATCATGCGCGCACTTACCCTCGCCATCGCGCTCGCCGCCAGCGTCGCCCTGTTCGCGACGGGCGCGCAGGCACAGATCTACAAGTCGGTCGACGAGCAGGGCCGGGTCACCTACAGCGACACACCGCCGCCGGACAGCGACAGCGAAGCGGTGGACCTGCAGCCCACCAACACCACGCCCTCGACCCCGGTGCCGACGCGCAGCCCGGCCCAGCCAGAGACCGAGCAGCCCGCCGCCAGCGCGCCGAAGGTAGCCATTACCGCACCCGGTAACGAGAGCACCATCCCCATGGGCGGCGGTATATTCGACGTCGCCGCGTCGGTGACCCCAACGCTCAGCGCGGGGCAAACCCTGCAACTGCATATCGACGGCGAACCCTGGGGCGAGCCGCAGGCCAGCGGCAGCTGGCACCTCGAAAACATCTTCCGCGGTGCCCACGACCTCAGCGTGACCCTGCTCAACGCGGCCGGCGAGGCGGTTACCCAGTCGGAGAGCGTGCGCGTCTACGTGCTGCGACCCTCCATCCAGTAGTTTCAGTAGTTTCGCCCCGGGCTGGACACTTTTGCCCGGCGCGTGCACCATAGTTGTGCATAGCGGTTTCCGGGGCGCCTGCAGCCACCCCCCTTTGCATACTTCAGAGCCACAACGTCACTGAAAGTGGATTAGTAGTAATCACTCACATACCCGCTGCGCACCAGTTTTAAGCAAATTTCGGAAAGATTTCGAATCTGCTCCGTTTTGGCTCTATTTTTGCTTTCCCGAACACGAATGAGTGCAGTGAAACCCCAACTACACGAAAACGCCGCCCCCATGCATTACTCCCAGGATATTCTGGACAATATCAGTACGGCGGTAGTGGCGCTGGATGCCGAGCTGCAGGTGCTGTCAGTGAACAACGCTGGCGAAGTGCTGCTGGAGACTTCGGAAGCCCGCTGCGTCGGACACGGCGCCGAGAAACTGGTCACCCAGCCCGAGACCCTGATGGACGTACTGGAACAGGTGCGCGACAGCCGCAATTCGGTGGCCCGGCGCAGCATGCAGCTGTTCCTGCACACCGGCCGAGAGATCTGCGCCGACCTGCTGCTCACCCCGATCAACGGCGGCGACAGCGGCGTCGACCTGCTGCTGGAAATCCTGCCCGTGGACCGCCTGCTCAAGATCAGCCGCGAAGAGAGCATCTACCACAGCCAGGAGACCACCCGCGAGATGATTCGCGGCCTCGCCCACGAGATCAAGAACCCCCTGGGTGGCGTGCGCGGCGCGGCGCAGCTGCTGGCCCGCGAGTTGCCCAACGAGGAGCTGGCGGAGTACACCAATATCATCATCCGCGAAGCGGACCGCCTGCGCGACCTGGTCGACCGCATGCTCGGCCCCAACCAGCAGCCGGACCGCCGCGATCTCAATGTGCACGAGGTGCTCGAGCACGTGCGCAACCTGATCGCCGCGGAGACCGACAACCGCATCACCGTGAATCGCGACTACGACCCCAGCCTGCCCGACCTGCGCGGCGACCGCAGCCAGCTGATCCAGGCCGTGCTGAACATCGTGCGCAACGCCCTGCAGGCGGCGCCCGACGTGGACCGCTGTGAGATCACCCTGCGCAGCCGGCCGCAGCGCCAGTTCACCATCGGCGCCGTGCGCCACCGCCTGGTCTGCCGCCTCGATATCGAGGACAACGGCCCGGGCATCCCCGAGGACATGCTGCCCACCATTTTCATGCCCATGGTCACAGGACGTGCCGAGGGCTCCGGACTGGGGCTGACCATCGCCCAGTCCATCATCACCCGCCACGGCGGCCTGCTGGGTTGCACCAGCGAGCCGGGGCGGACCTGCTTCACCATCTACCTGCCAATGGAAGCTCACAATGCATAGACATGCCAAAGTCTGGGTCGTCGACGACGACAGCTCGATCCGCTGGGTGCTGGAGCGCGCCCTCAACCAGGCAGGTATCGACAACGAAAGCTTTGCCGACGGCGACCAGCTGCTCACCCGCCTGAGCACCGATCGCCCGGACGTGATCATCAGCGACATCCGCATGCCCGGCACCGACGGCCTCGCCCTGCTCTCGCAGATCAGCGACAGCCACCCGGACCTGCCGGTTATCATCACCACCGCCCACTCCGACCTGGAAAGCGCCGTCGCCTCCTACCAGCGCGGTGCCTTCGAGTACCTGCCGAAACCCTTCGACCTCGACGAAGTGGTCGCCATCACCGAGCGCGCCCTGGCCCAGGCCCGCGAGCGCAACAGCGAACCGCGGCAGATGGACGAACTGCCACAGACCGAGATCATCGGCGAGGCGCCGGCCATGCAGGAGGTGTTCCGCGCCATCGGCCGCCTCTCGCACAGCAACATCACCGTGCTGATCAACGGCGAGTCGGGCACCGGTAAGGAGCTGGTCGCCCACGCCCTGCACCGCCACAGCCCGCGCGCGGCGAGCCCGTTTATCGCCCTTAACATGGCCGCGATACCCCGCGACCTGATGGAGTCGGAGCTGTTCGGCCATGAAAAGGGCGCGTTCACCGGCGCCAACGCCAAGCGCGAGGGGCGCTTCGAGCAGGCCGACGGCGGCACCCTGTTCCTCGACGAGATCGGCGACATGCCGCCGGAGACCCAGACCCGCCTGCTGCGCGTGCTGGCGGACGGCGAGTTCTACCGCGTCGGCGGCCACACTCCGCTGAAGGTGGACGTACGCATCATCGCCGCCACCCACCAGGACCTCGAGGAACTGGTGCGCCGCGGCGACTTCCGCGAGGACCTGTTCCACCGCCTCAACGTGATCCGCATCCACATCCCCAAGCTCGCCGAGCGCCGCGAGGACATCCCGCGCCTGATGCAGCACTTCTTCAAGCGCGCCGCCGAGGAACTGGGTGGGGAGACCAAGATCCTGCTGCCGGAAACCGAGGAGTTCCTGAGCAGCCTGGACTGGCCGGGCAACGTGCGCCAGCTGGAGAACACCTGCCGCTGGATCACGGTGATGGCCTCCGGCCGCGACGTGCATATCTCCGACCTGCCGCCGGAACTGTCCCGCGGCGTGGTGGAGCAGCCCGAGCGCGGCGAGTCCGACTGGCGCGAACTTCTGCAGCGCTGGGCGCGCAACGAGCTGGTCCAGGGCAAGCACCACATCCTGCAGCAGGCTACGCCGGACTTTGAACGGGTGATGATCGAGGTGGCCCTGCAGCACTCCCACGGGCGCAAGCGCGACGCCGCCGAACTGCTCGGCTGGGGCCGCAACACCCTGACGCGGAAAATGAAAGACCTGCAGATGTAGCGGGCGGGCAGCGCCGCGGCTACCATGCGGCGATGCTCGATATCGTCCTCTACCAGCCTGAAATCCCGCCCAACACGGGCAATATCATGCGCCTGTGCGCCAACACCGGCTGCGCGCTGCACCTGATCGAACCGCTGGGTTTCGACCTGGAGGAAAAAAAGCTGCGCCGGGCGGGACTGGACTACCGGGACTTCGCCGAGGTGCGGCGCCACCCGGACCTCGCCAGCTATCGCGCGCAGAACCCCGGGCGACGCCTCCTCGGGCTCAGCACCAAAGCCTCACGCGCCTACCACGAGATTGCCTTCCGCGAAGACGACGCGCTGCTGTTCGGGCCGGAAACCCGCGGGCTTCCTGAACAGGTGCGTGAGTCACTGGGGACGGAGAACTGCCTGCGCATTCCTATGCGCGGGGACAGCCGCAGCCTCAACCTGAGCAACGCGGTTGCCCTGGTCACCTACGAAGCGCTGCGGCAGCTGGGTTTCCCGGGCCTGGGGTGACCCGGGAGGGGTACATCAGTTGGTGACGGTCTCGCCGCCGGCCTGCTGGCGTGCCGCCGCTTCCTGCATCGCGCGCACGTACAGCGCGTCGAAGTTGACCGGCGCCAGCATCATGGGCGGGAAGCCGCCCTTCACGCACAGGCTGTCGATGGTCTCACGGGCGTAGGGGAACAGCACGTTGGGCGCGGCGGTGCCGAGCACGCGGCGCAGGTTCTCACCCTCGAAACCGGTGATCAGGAAGATGCCGGCCTGCTTGACCTCAACCAGGAAGGCAGTTTCTTCCTCGACCTTGGCGGTGATGGTGATGGTCAGCACCACCTCGTAGTTGCCCTCGTCGAGCTGGTCGCTCTGGGTGTTGAGGTCCAGGTTGACCTTGGGCTGCCACTGCTTGCGGAAGATGTCCGGCGCGCTGGGGGACTCGAAAGAGATGTCCTTGGTGTAGATGCGCTGCATCGCAAACTGCTGTTGAACCTGTTCGTCGGCCATGATGCCGTCCTCCGTTATCTGTGTTTACCGGTGCCTGCGGACACCTGGGCCAGAAGTTTATCCAGACGCCCCGCGCGCTCCAGCGCCGCGAGGTCGTCGTAACCGCCGACATGGTAGTCGCCGATCCAGATTTGCGGCACCGTGTGGCGACCGCTCTTTTCCATCATTTCCCGGCGCAGCTCGGGCTTGCCGTCCACGCGGATGTCGGTGTACTCGACCTGCTTGTCATCGAGCAGGAAACGCGCGCGCACGCAGTAGGGGCAAAAGCGCGTGGTATACAGGGTGACCGCACTCACGGGGATGCCTCAGGCCTTGCCGACCACCGGCAGTTGCAGGTTGTGCCACTCGGTCATGCCGCCGGACATCTTGTACACCTTGTCGAAGCCATCGGCCTTGAGCTTCTTGCTCACGCCGCCGGCGGACTGGCCGAGCTTGCACACCAGCACCACCGGGCGGTGGCGGTAGTTCTCCAGCAGGCCCGAGTCGGTGAGCAGCTTGCTGGCGGGAATGTGTACGGCGTCGACGATATGGCCGGCGCTGAAATCCGCCTTGTCGCGCAGGTCGACGAACACGCCCTGCTCGGCGTTCACCAGGTTGATGGCCTGCTGCGGGCTCAGCGAGGGCCCCGCCTTGCGCGAATCGTGGAAGAAGAACAGCGCGATCGTCACCAGCAGCGCAGCGGTCAGAATCCACTCCTGTGCCAGGAACTCGAGAAATAACGCCATGCCGGGTGTAGACCTGTAGTGCGACCGAATGGGCGGTTGAACCGCCGGGAAACCGAAGCGGCCCCCGCGGGGCGCCGTTGTTGTGTGGACAGCTGCGCGGACCGGGGCTCGCAAAAGGCGGTGAGTATACAGGCTAAGCCGGCGCCCAACCACCCCCGCAACCCGCGCCGCCAGTGGCCTCGCGCTGCTCCCGGCACGGTTGGCGCCGGGCGCGCGCGACGGCTCCTCGCGGGGGGTGCAAAGGGGCCCGATGCAAGCCCCGCCGGGACGGGTTAAACTAATTCTTCCCTGTTGCAACGATCCGACGGAAAACTCATGAGCGAGAGCCGTAAGCGACCCACCGTGCTGATTGTCCTGGACGGTTGGGGCTATCGAGAGGACACCGAGGACAACGCCATCGCCGGCGCCGACACCCCCGTATGGGACCGCCTGTGGCGGGAAGCGCCGCACACCCTGGTCTCCGGATCCGGGCTGGATGTGGGCCTGCCCGCCGGGCAGATGGGCAACTCCGAAGTCGGCCACATGAGCCTGGGCTCCGGCCGCATCATCTACCAGAACATCACGCGTATCGACAAGGCCATCGAGGACGGCAGCTTCTACGACAACCCGGCCTACACCGACGCGGTGGACAAGGCCGTGGCCGACGGCGGCGCGGTGCACGTCATGGGCCTGTTGTCCGCCGGCGGCGTGCACAGCCACGAGGACCAGGTGCTCGCCGCGGTGCGCCTGGCCGCCAAACGCGGCGCGCAGAAGGTCTACCTGCACGCCTTTCTCGACGGCCGCGACACCCCGCCGCGCAGTGCCGGCCCGTCCCTGGATAAGGCCACCGCCCTGTTCGAGGAACTCGGCTGCGGCCGCGTCGCCAGCGTCAGCGGGCGCTATTTCGCCATGGACCGCGACAACCGCTGGGAGCGGGTGGAGCCGGTCTACCGCCTGCTTACCGAGGGGGTAGCGGAACAGACGGCGGAGTCCGCAGCCGCCGCCCTTGAGGCCGCCTACGCCCGCGACGAGAACGACGAATTCGTCACACCCACCGCGGTGTGCCCGGACGGCGCTGAACCCGTGGCCATTTCCGATGGCGACGCCGTGCTGTTCATGAACTTCCGCGCCGACCGCGCCCGCGAACTGAGCCGCTGCTTTGTCGACGACGCCTTCGACGGCTTCGAGCGCCGCCAGCGGCCGCAACTGGCCGGTTTCGTCTGCACTACCGAGTATGCCTCGGACCTCAACACGCCGGTGGCCTTCCCGCCGGAGAGCCTGTCCAACGTGCTCGGCGACTACCTGGCGCAAAAGGGCAGGACCCAGCTGCGCATCGCCGAGACCGAGAAGTACGCCCACGTCACCTTCTTCTTCAGCGGCGGCCGCGAGGCGCTGTTCGAGGGCGAGGACCGCGAACTGGTGCCCTCCCCGGACGTCGCCACCTACGACCTCAAGCCCGAGATGAGCGCCCCGGAAGTGACCGACAAGCTGGTGGCGGCGATCCGCTCCGGCAAGTACGACTTCATCGTGTGCAACTACGCCAACGGCGACATGGTCGGCCACACCGGCATCTACGCCGCCGCGGTGAAAGCCGTGGAAACCCTCGACGCCTGCCTCGGCCGGGTCGAGGAGGCGGTGCTGGAAGTGGGCGGCCAGGCCCTGGTCACCGCCGACCACGGCAACTGCGAACAGATGCAGGACTACGAGACCGGCCAGCACCACACCCAGCACACCACCGAGCTGGTGCCGCTGGTGTACATCGGCGCGGAGGAAGTGAGCCTGGACCCGCGCGGCGGCATTCTCGCCGACATCGCGCCCACCGTGCTGGGCATGATGCACCTGCCGCAACCGCAGGAGATGACCGGCCGCGACCTCACCGCCCCGGCGCCACTGGCCGAGACCGCCTCCTGAGAACACGTTTCGCCCAGCGTCTCGCCGGGTCCCTGCTGCTGGGCCTGGCCCTGTTCACCGCGACCACCCACGCCGACACCGACGAGGCCAAGGCGCGCGCACAGATGCGCGAGCTGCAGGCGCAGATCGAGCGCATCAACAAGGAGATCAGCAGCGCCGGCAAGCAGCGCGACAGCCTGCAGGAACAGCTGCGCAGCGCGGAACTGGAGCAGGCGCGTATCAACCGCGCGATCGACGACAACCGCGCGGTGATGGCGAGGCAACAGGAGGAGCTGGGCAAACTGGACGCCGAGCAAGCGCGATTGCAGGCCCAGGCGGACCAGCAGCAGGAACGCATCGCGCAGGAGCTGCGCACCGCCTGGAAGATGGGTCGCCAGGCCCAGCTGCAGGTGTTGCTCAACCAGGAAAGCCCGGACACTGTGGCCCGCTCCCTGGGCTACTACCGCTATTTCTACCGCGCCCGCGCCGAGCGCCTCGAGGCCTTCCGCGACACCCTGCGCGCCCTGGATGACACCGGCCGCAAAATCGCCGAGACCCTGGCCAGCCTGGAGGCCAATGAACAGACCCTGCAGGGACAACTGGGGGAACTGGCCAAGGCACAGGAGAACCGGCAGCAGGCACTGGCCGAACTGGACGCCAGCATCGCGGACAAGGGCACGGCGCTGAAAAAACTCGAGGCGGAACGCCAGGAGCTGCAGGACCTGCTGGACGCCATCCGCAAGGCCATCGTCGATATCGAGATTCCCGAGGATTTCCAGCCGTTCAAGGCCGCGCGCGGCAAGATGCCCTGGCCCGTGCCCGGCCGCGCCAGCGCGCGTTTCGGCAACCCGCGCAACGAAGGGCGCATGCGCTGGCAGGGGGTGACCATCCCGGCCGAGGCGGGTACCCCGGTGAAGGCCATACACCACGGCCGGGTGGTTTACGCCGACTGGCTGCGCGGCATGGGCCTGTTGATCATCGTCGACCACGGCGACGGCTACCTCAGCCTGTACGCCCACAACCAGACCCTGCTGCGCGAGGTCGGCGAGTGGGTCGGCACCGGCAGCACCCTGGGCACGGTGGGCGACAGCGGCGGCCAGGGTCGCCCGGCCCTGTACTTCGAGGTGCGCGAGAAGGGCAAGCCGGTCAACCCGGCGCTGTGGTGCCGGCGCTAGTTTCCAGCATCATCTACCAGCGCCGCTTTTCACCAATAGCCGCTTGGCCAGAATCGCGGGCAATGCGGTACACTGGCGCCATCGATATTGCGCTTGCGGCCCGCGGGCCCCGGATACACCCCATGCTCAGTTCCACTCTTCGTCGCCGGCTGCTGGCCCTCACCGCCGGCGCCAGCCTCTCCCTGCCGGCCCTGGGCGCGGTGGAGGAAGGCCAGTTGCCGCTGCAGGAGCTGCGCACCTTCGCCGAAGTGTTCAACCAGATCCGCGTCGGCTATGTCGAGGACATCGACGACAGCACCCTGCTGGAGTTCGCTATCCAGGGCATGCTCATGGGGCTGGACCCGCACTCAGTCTACCTGACCGAGGAGGCCTTCGAAGGCCTGCAGGAATCCACCACCGGGGAGTTCAACGGCCTCGGCCTCGAGGTCGGTATGCAGGACGGCTACGTCACGGTGATCGCGCCGATCGACGGCTCCCCCGCGGAGAAGGCCGGACTGCGCAGCGGCGACGTCATCCTCAAGCTGGGCACCACGCCGGTAAAAGGCATGAGCCTGGGCGAGGCGATCGGCCTGATGCGCGGCCCGGCGGGCAGCGAGATCCAACTCACCATCGGCCGCCCCGGCGAGAGCCAGCCCTTCGACGTGACCCTGGTGCGCGACGTGATCAAGGTCGCCAGCGTGCGCAAACGCTGGCTGGAGCCGGGCTTCGCCTACGTGCGCATCGCCCAGTTCCAGGCCGATACCGGCAAGGACGTGGCGAAGGCGGTGAGCAAGCTCGCCGAGAAAGACGAGATCAAGGGGCTGGTGCTGGACCTGCGCAACAACCCCGGGGGCGTACTGCGCGCCAGCGTGGACGTGGCCGGCCTGTTCATGGACGGCGGCCTGGTGGTCTACACCGAGGGTCGCGTACCCAACGCCCACGCCAGCTTCGAGGCCGAGCCGGTGGATGCCCTGGACGGCAAGCCGGTGGTGGTACTTATTAATGCGGGTTCCGCCAGTGCCTCGGAAATCGTGGCCGGCGCGCTGCAGGACCATCGCCGCGCGGTGATCATGGGCACGCGCAGCTTCGGCAAGGGTTCGGTGCAGACAGTACTGCCGATCTCCGATTCCCGCGCGGTGAAGCTGACTACCGCGCTGTATTTCACCCCCAATGGCCGCTCCATCCAGGCCGAGGGTATCGTGCCGGACATCGAGGTGCAGCGCGCCACCGAAACCACCTTCGAAAACGAAGGCGGCATCACCGAGGCGGATCTCTCCCGTCACCTGAACAACGTCAACGGCGACAGCAAGACGAAGAGCAACGGCGACACGCGCAAGCTGCAAAGCGATGACAACCAGCTCTACGAGGCGCTGTCACTGCTCAAGGGCCTGAACGTACTGGGGATGCGTGAAAAACCCAAGGCACCCGCAACGCCGGCGCCCAAGGCCGAGTCCTAGGGCGCTGCGACTGGTCCTGGCCTGGCTGCTCGGCCAGGCCGGCCTCGCGCTCGCCGCGCCCGCGCCAACCTGCCAGGAAACACCCCCCGCAGGTATCGCCGCCGCGCAGCCGCGCGCCACCGTGGTGCTGGTCATCGACGATCTCGGCAACAGCGTGCGCGATGGCATGGCCATGGTGCAGCTGCCGGGCAAGCTCAATCTCGCCATCCTGCCGCACACACCGCACGGCGCCGAGCTGGCCGAAGCGGGTCACGCCGCGGGCAAGGAGATCATGCTGCACGCCCCGATGAGCAATGCCGGCGGCATGGCGCTGGGCCGCGGCGCGCTTACCCCCGCCCTGGCGCGCGAGGACTTCGACCGCGTGCTGGCGGCGGACCTCGACGCCGTACCGCACGTGCGCGGCATCAACAATCACATGGGCAGCGAGCTCACCACCCTGCCGCTGCAGATGGGCTGGGTCATGCAGGCGCTGGTGCGCCGCGACCTGTTCTTCATCGACTCGCGCACCAGCCGCGAGACCGTGGCGGCGCATACCGCCAGCGCCTACAGCGTGCCCAACATGTCGCGCTCGGTATTCCTGGACAACGACGCCGAACCTGCGGCCATCCGCCGGCAGCTCGACAAGCTGGTGGTGCAGGCGCTGCGCACCCGGGTGGCGGTGGGGATCGGCCACCCCTATCCGGCGACCGCTGCGGTACTGCGCGAGGCTATGCCGCGGCTGGCCTGCCGCGGTATCGAACTGGCGCTGGCCTCAGAGGCGCTGGCGCGCTGGGGCAGCGTGGCTCACAACGAGACACCAGAAAAAGTCTCATCTGACCCCACTTTAGAGGCGCATTTCGATGCCGCGGGCGGCCATGAAGGCCTTGGCCTCGGGGATGGTGTACTCGGCGAAGTGGAAGATGCTGGCGGCGAGCACCGCGTCGGCGCCGCCCTGCGCGATGCCGTCGACCAGATGCTGCAGGTTGCCTACGCCCCCTGAGGCGATCACCGGGATCTCCACCGCATCGCTGATGGCGCGGGTCACGCCGAGGTCGAAACCGTTCTTGGTGCCGTCGCGGTCCATGCTGGTGAGCAGGATCTCGCCGGCGCCCAGTTCCGCCATTTTTACCGCCCAGGCCACCGCGTCGATGCCGGTGGGATTGCGCCCGCCGTGGGTGAAGATCTCCCAGCGCGGGGCGCCGTCGACGTCATCCACGCGCTTGGCGTCGATGGCGACGACGATGCACTGGGAGCCGAATTTCTGCGCGGATTCACGGACCAGATCCGGGTTGTGGATGGCGGCGGTGTTGATGCTCACCTTGTCCGCGCCGGCATTGAGCATGGTGCGGATGTCCTGCACCGAGCGGATGCCGCCGCCGACGGTGAGCGGGATGAACACGTTCTCGGCGATCTGCTCCACCGTGTGCACGGTGGTGTCGCGGCCCTCGTGGCTGGCGGTGATATCGAGGAAGGTGATCTCGTCCGCGCCCTGCTCGTTGTAGCGCGCGGCGATCTCCACCGGATCGCCGGCGTCGCGGATATCGACGAAGTTCACCCCTTTGACGACGCGGCCGTTATCCACGTCCAGGCAGGGGATGATGCGCTTGGCCAGGCCCATCTCTAGGCAGCCTCGTCGCAGAGCTTCTGCGCCTGCGCCACGTCCAGCGTGCCCTCGTAGATGGCGCGGCCGGTGATGGCGCCGCAGATGCCCTCGCGGGCCACGGCGCTCAGTGCGCGGATGTCGTCCATGTTGGTGATGCCGCCGGAGGCGATCACCGGGATCGACGAGGCGCGGGCCATGGCCAGGGTGGCCTCGACGTTGACGCCCTGCATCATGCCGTCGCGGGCGATGTCGGTGTAGACGATGGCGGATACGCCGTCGCTCTCGAAGCGCTTCGCCAGGTCGGTGGCTTTGACTTCCGAGACTTCCGCCCAGCCATCGGTGGCCACCAGGCCGTCCTTCGCATCCAGGCCTACAATGACCTTGCCCGGAAACGCGGCGCAGGCCTCGGCGACAAACTCAGGTTCCTTCACCGCCTTGGTGCCGATGATGACGTAGCTCACCCCGGCTTTTACATAGTGCTCGATGGTCTCCAGGGTGCGGATACCGCCGCCGATCTGGATTGGCAGGCCCGGGTAGGCCGCGGCGATGGCGGTAACCACTTCGCCGTTCACTGGCGTGCCGGCGAAGGCGCCGTTGAGGTCTACCAGGTGCAGGCGACGGCAGCCGGCGTCCACCCATTTCTTGGCCATGGACACCGGGTCGTCGGAGAACACGGTGCTGTCTTCCATCAGGCCCTGGCGCAGGCGCACGCACTGGCCGTCCTTGAGATCGATTGCGGGGATGATCAGCATTTGCCGTTCCACTCGATGAAGTTCTTCAGAAGTTGCAGGCCCGCCGTGTGGCTTTTCTCCGGGTGGAATTGCACGGCGAACAGGTTGTCGCGGGCCAGCGCCGCGTCGGCATCGACGCCGTAGTGCAGCGCGCCGGTGACCAGCTCGCGGTCCTGCGCATGTACGTAGTAGCTGTGCACGAAGTAGAAGCGCGTGCCGTTTTCGATGCCCGCCCACAGCGGGTGCTCGCGCACCTGGTCGACGGCGTTCCAGCCCATGTGCGGCACTTTCAGGCGTTCGCCATCGGCGGCCACCAGCGGGTTGCCGAAGTGGCGCACTGTGCCGGGGACCAGTCCCAGGCAGGGCACGCCGTCGTTTTCCTCGGAGGAATCCATCAGCGCCTGCATGCCGATGCAGATCGCCAGCACCGGCTTGTGCTGCTGCACCAGGGCCTCGGCGAGGATCTCATCGCACTTCAGGCGGCGGATTTCCGCCATGCAGTCGCGCATGGCGCCGACACCGGGAAACACCACGCGGTCCGCCGCGCGGATGGCCTCCGGGTCGCAGGTGACCAGCACCTCGCCGGCGCCCACGTGACGCAGGGCGCTGGCCACGGAGTGCAGGTTGCCCATGCCGTAATCGATGACGGCGACGCTACCGCTGCTCATGCCGGGCGCCTAGAGCACGCCCTTGGTGGAGGGCGTGACGCCGGCCATGCGCGGGTCCTCCGCCAGCGCCATGCGCATGGCGCGGCCGAAGGCCTTGAAGATGGTCTCCGCCTGGTGGTGGGTGTTCTCGCCGCGCAGGTTGTCCACGTGCAGGGTGACCCGGGCATGGTTGACGAAGCCCTGGAAGAATTCCATGAACAGGTCCACGTCGAAGCCGCCCACGCTGGCGCGGGTGAAGTCCACGTTGAAGGTGAGGCCGGGGCGGCCGGAGAAATCGATCACTACCCGCGACAGCGCCTCGTCCAGCGGGCAGTAGGCGTGGCCGTAGCGCATGATGCCGCGCTTGTCGCCCACGGCCTCGGCAAAGGCCTGGCCCAGGGTGATGCCGATGTCCTCAACCGTGTGGTGGTCGTCGATGTGCAGGTCGCCCTTCGCATTCACGGCAAGGTCGAACAGGCCGTGGCGCGCCACCTGGTCGAGCATGTGCTCGAGGAAGGGGATGCCGGTTTCCAGCTCCGCCTTGCCGCTGCCGTCGAGGTTCACGCTAATGGAGATCTGCGTCTCCAGCGTATTGCGTTCCAGGGTGGCCTTGCGCTCAGCCATTGGGGGTCTCCAGGGATTCGCCCGGGACGGCCAGCGGCCGCCCCTGAAAAAAGGCCCGCTATTATAGAGGAATGGGGGCGGCAGTACACTGCGGCGGCGGGAGCGCCACTGGCAACCCGCGGCGACCCGAATTACCCTGTACGCCCCGAGACAAATGACCTGAACATGCCCCGCCGCCCTGCCTTCCACCGCCGCGTCCTCGACTGGTTCGACGTGCACGGCCGCCACGACCTGCCCTGGCAGGCCAGCCGCGATCCTTACCGGGTGTGGGTGTCGGAGATCATGCTGCAGCAGACCCAGGTGAAGACGGTCATCCCCTATTACCAGCGCTTCCTGCAACGCTTTCCGGACGTCCACGCGCTGGCCAACGCGGAGCAGGACGAAGTACTGCACCACTGGACCGGGCTCGGCTACTACGCCCGGGCGCGCAACCTGCAAAAGGCCGCGCAGGTGGTACGCGACGAGTACGCGGGCGAGTTTCCCGCCTCGCTGGAGGACCTGGCGGGGTTGCCCGGTATCGGCCGCTCCACCGCCGGCTCCATCCTCGCCGCCGCCTTCGGCCAGCGCGGCATCATCCTCGACGGCAACGTCAAGCGCGTGCTGGCCCGCCACCGGGCCGTCGAAGGCTGGCCAGGAAAGACAGCGGTGCACGACGCGCTGTGGGAGATCGCCGAGGAACTCACCCCCCGCGAGCGCCACGCCGACTACAACCAGGCGATGATGGACCTCGGCGCCACCCTGTGTACGCGCTCCTCCCCGCGCTGCGGAGACTGCCCGGTGGCCGCGGACTGCGTCGCCCGCGAGCAGGGCAACCCCGGCGCCTACCCGGGCAAGAAGCCCCGCAAGACCATGCCCGTGCGCAACACGCGCTTTTTCATGGCGCGCAACCCGGCGGGCGAACTGTGGCTGGAAAAACGCCCCGCCCCCGGTATCTGGGGCGGCCTGTGGTGTTTCCCGGAGGCCGGCGAGCGCGACCCCGCCGCCTGGTGCCTTGACGTGTTCGGCGCCGAACCGGGCAGCATCGAGGCCTGGCACGAATTCCGCCACACCTTCAGCCACTACCACCTGGATATCCAGCCGGTGCTGTTGCACGTACCCGCGCCGGCAGCCGCCGTCATGGAAGCCGACCGGCAGCTTTGGTATAACGTGCGCGAAAATCCCAGGATCGGCCTCGCCGCCCCGGTCGTCGACCTGCTGCGGCAGCTCGCCACCGGTAGCAGCCCGGCGGCCGGGACACGAAAATCACCCAAGGCAAAGGAGTAACCCATGGCCCGCACCGTCTTCTGCAGGAAGTACCAACAGGAAATGGAAGGGCTGGACGCGCCGCCCTACCCCGGCCCCAAGGGCCAGGACATCTTCGACAACGTCTCGAAACAGGCCTGGCAGGACTGGCAGGCGCAGCAGACCATGCTGATCAACGAAAAGCACCTGTCCCTGGTCGACCCGGACGCCCGCAAGTACCTGCAGGAGGAGATGGAGAAGTTCTTCGCCGGCGAGGAGCACGACACCGCCGAGGGCTACGTACCGCCCTCTGAGTGAGGCTCTACAGGAGTCCTTGCGAGAGCCCTTACGAGGGACCTTGTGGGGGCCCTGCGCGCCCCCTTGACTCGCCGCCCCCGTGCGGGTTTAATACGCGCCTCTCGCGATTCGCGACCATGCCCAGATAGCTCAGTTGGTAGAGCAGGGGATTGAAAATCCCCGTGTCGGCAGTTCGATTCTGTCTCTGGGCACCACACCCCCTCCTCCGTTAGTTCACAAAAATCTGAAAAACTTCTTGGTAACAGCAGGTTAGGCTGTAACATAGTGCCTGTTGGTCCACGTATTCTTCGATACAGGCCAACCACCGCCGGGGCACAACCGGGGGCATAGGCCCAAAATGCGGCTCGTTATGCCCCCACCAGGAGGCAGAGTGGCTTTCACCGCGACGACGGCAAAAAACGCCAAACCGAAGGAAAAGATCTATCGTCTCGCAGTCGAGAACGGGCTCTACCTCGAGATCCATCCAACCGGGTCCAAATACTGGCGTCACAAGTACAGGTTTGCCGGAAAGGAGAAGCGGCTTTCACACGGCGTCTATCCCGAAGTCACCCTGGCGGAGGCTAGAGACGCGCGAGACGACGCCAGGCGCCTGCTGAGGCAGGGGATCGACCCTGGCCGGGTCAGGCGCTCCCGGAAGGCCAAGGAGGAGTGGGAGGCCGACAACACATTCAAGTCGGTGGCAGGTGAGTGGCTCAAAAAACAGCGACCCACATGGGCAGAGTCCACCGCCAAGAAGCGCGAGAACCTCCTTCGGAACGACATATACCCGTGGCTGGGATCCACCCCCATCAACCACGTAGAAACCTCCGATCTAATCTCTCTCCTACAACGAATCGAAGACCGCGGTGCAATCGAAACCGCACATAACGCTCGGCAAGTCCTCAATCAAATCTGCCGCTATGCGAAACAGACCCGCCGGGTCGACGCGAATCCGGCTAGCGATCTTCAGGGTGTACTGAGTCCCAAAGGCACCCAGCACCGACCCGCGATAGTTGACCCTGCAGCATTCGGCAAGCTTCTCCTCGCCATTGAAGGATATGAGGGGTCACATGTCGTCCGCTGCTTACTTCGGCTCTGCCCGATCCTCTTCCAGCGCCCGGGTGAGATGATCTCCATGGAGTGGGAGGAGATAGACTGGAAAGCGAGCACATGGAACCTCCCGGCCAGCAAAATGAAGATGCGCCAGGAACATGTGGTCCCTCTCAGCCTGCAGGCCATCGCTATCCTGCGCGACCTGGAACCACTCACGGGACGATTGCCTTACGTCTTTCCAAACGCCAGGCGGCGGCGGGAGCACGTGAGTCCCGCTACGATCAACAGCGCACTTCAGAAACTCGGATACGACACCAAATCCCAGCACTGCGCCCATGGCTTTCGCGCTTCAGCCCGAACCATGATGGATGAACAGCTTGGGTTTCGCCTGGAATGGATTGAGCATCAACTCGCACATCAAGTCAGGGATTCTCTTGGGCGCGCTTACAACAGGACCAAGCATCTGCCTCAAAGGACCGAAATGATGCAGAAGTGGGCAGACTATCTCGACCTGCTGAAGCAGGGTGCAAGACAGGAAAATATTCTAGTCGGGGACTTTGGGCAGAAATCTGTCTGAACTTACGAGAGAAAATGACTACAAGCTTTGACTGGGAAGATCTATTTCGACGCGAGCAAGAAATTCGCGATAGTATCGCCTGCTGGCAGCGCATTCCCGCTAACAATGCATCTGATCTGGCGGAGAAGGAAGATAGGTTAACTGAATATGAGCTGCAGCTCGAAGCAATCAAGCTCGAGTACAGCGAACAAATCGAACTGGCTATTTCTCAATTGCCGGGTAGGCGCGATTTGGACGCTGTCGGAGACTCGGATAAGTCGGAGAACCCAAACAACAGCTTTGGCTCGAAGTCAGCAAATCTCCCCAACTCGATCAATACTGACAATATTTCGAAGGAGATACTCACATCGCTCCATGATGATAAACCTGAATCGACCACTCCCTGTAGTCTCCACAAGCTGCTCGATGGGCTAGAGATAAATCACCGACCCCGCATGCGGGTCCAAGAAGACATTATTCTTCACATTCTCTGCAAGCTTGGCCATAACCCAGGCGCTCTACCCCCATGGGAAGGCGGACCGTGGGTAAAAAAGGATGCAAGAAACCTCCTTCAGGACCAAAAGATTGGCCAATTATTTTTCACCAAAAAGGTCTTCGACTTAGCCTGGGAGCGCTTGAAAAAAGATGGGCGAATCTCAGCACTCCCTAAACAAGGTGCCTCCACTATCCCGACAAAATAGGGAAATAGGGATACTTGCTAGGGAGACTATCCCTAATGTCACCTTCTAGTCACCGACTAACCGGTATGACTAGGAGCCAACGTGCACAATTCAGTAGCCGTATCCCGATCAGAACGCACCACCACAATCCCAAGCTACGACGACCTGCCTAAAACAGGCCTACTTCGCGATAGGCAAATCTACCCCTTCTTCGGCATCGGGCGGTCCACTTGGTGGAAATGGGTAAAGGAGGGAAAGGCACCTCCAGGAATAAAGCTTGGTAGCAGAACGACTGTTTGGCGCGCGGAAGATGTCAGACAACTGCTGTTGGATCTGAGCACAGACCCCTCGACGGATTCTACACAATGATTAGTGCTCAGCTTGTGGCTCAGAAACCTACGACTCTGTGCTTGAAGCAGCCGAGAAAGGGAGGAGAGCCGACATGAGGAGGCATGACCACCCCCGCATAGGGTCACAACGATTGCCCTCGAACCGATCCACCCCAGATACTCTTGGCTCAAAAGTAACTAGTCAAATATCGCAGAGGCCGAACCTGCTCGAAAAACTGCTGAGCCATGGAGACCGAGTATCGATAGAGCGAGGACGCCTCTGCATTGAATCCTCCAGCGGCATGCCCGTGCCAGAGTTGTGGGCGCATGAGCATGAAGCTGATCTAATCTTCCAGATTGTAGAACGATGCCAAATCACGGCCTATCAATACTTGTCATGTACAGTGCGGAAAAACTGCGAGGGCCGCTATCCGGGTGTGAATTTGAGCTTCAGAGAGCTTTTAACTGGCGCTGATGCTTACACCATATTCAATGTACAAATTTCACGCGCCAGAACCACCAAGCATGGGAAAAAGGACTCACCACTCCCACCAGGGCATTTCCGGGTCCAGAAGGGCTCAAAATTCCTACTGTTCTGGAACCGAACCGGACTTCCAACACCCCGAAGGCTTTCATCCTTTCACGACTACATGACAAAGCTCAAGCCGCTAGTGTTTGTCTCCCGCCTTTCAGTCGCAAACCGCCTGGATAAAGATACCCTCTCACCTCTTTCACTGAGCCACTGGGAGATTCTGCATTCAAACAATCACGATGAAGTGTCGGACAACATTTCAACAACAGGTGGACATTTTTCCGACAAACTCCAGACAAGCACTCCGGACAAGAGGAGAAGAAATTTACTTATAAATCATGCAGTTGACGAGCTTTCAGGTGCGGGAGCTCATCCCTGCGGAGCAAAGGTAGATAGCTTAGAAGGGATGAGGGATTCTCCGGGTGAATGGCTTGGTCAATCTCAAAACTACAGGTCCAACACCCCTGAAAACCAAACTACGGATGAATGGTTGGCTGAATATGACGGCAGACCGCACTAAACAGTAGATCGGGCTCCTGAGTCAGCTGTTACTAAACTTAGAGGGCGGATTGGCATTGGTATGGGAAAAATACGGTATCGAGGTGCCCAACTGGTTGGGCACAGCTGGCCTGACGCTATGGCTCAAGGACAAACTACCCAGCCTAGCTTTCAAATACTGCGGAACACTGAGCAAATCTCAATAGAACAGAAATGCTGACCAATGCTAACTCGAAGCCAGTTGAATCAAGCTCATTCGACGGAGAGAGATTGTCCGTACGAGCTCCTCTATTTCATGCAGCACCTTTCGAACCGGGGGTGTTGGTTTGAGGAGTGCATACGGAGGGGGGTGAATCAATAGAGGTTCTCAATACTTCAGCAAGGCCGGCTCCCCTAGCAAATATTCGTCTCCGCCTACCAGGTCGACCTTCTGCGCAATACAATTTCCTAGACTGGCGTGCCTCTTGTAATCCTCCTCCGTCTCGACCAAAAAGACGCTTCGATCACAATCACTACAGTGTCGAACTTTTGGATTTTCGGTAAGTCCGAGGTTTCGCCAGTTCAAAGGGCACCTGAACTTAAGCATGCAATTTCGAATCAGTTCCACCCTGCCTCCTGCACACTCTTGTCATGCAACCACAGTCACTTTTCTGATACTGTCACATTCCTATCCGGAAGCCCATATTGATCGGATATGCCGGACACCTCGAGTACATGAAAAGAGTTGATCACCTGCTATGCCTAAGGCGACTAAGAAAGAAAAGGTATCCGAACCTCTAGAAAAGACCCTATGGAAAAGCGCCGATAAATTGCGCAAGAACATGGACGCCGCCGAGTACAAGCACATCGTGCTCGGCCTGATCTTCCTCAAGTACATATCCGACGCCTTCGAGGAACTGCACGGCAGGTTGTCGGCCGGTGAGGGCGAGTACGAGGGCGCCGACCCCGAGGACCCTGATGAGTACCGCGCCGAGCGGGTGTTCTTCGTGCCCCCCAATGCCCGCTGGAGCCACCTGCAGGCCCGCGCCAAGCTCCCCGAGATAGGCAAGGACGTGGACGAGGCCATGGAGGCCATCGAGAAGGAGAACCCCACCCTCAAGGGGGTGCTGCCCAAGCAGTACGCCCGCCAGAACCTCGACAAGGCCAGCCTGGGCGCCCTGATCGACCTGATCGCCACCATCGCCCTGGGCGACGCCAAGGCAAGGAGCCAGGACCTGCTGGGGCGCGTGTATGAGTACTTCCTAGGCGAGTTCGCCGCCGCCGAGGGCAAGAAGGGCGGCCAGTTCTACACCCCCGTCAGCATCGTCAAACTGCTGGTGAACATGCTGGAGCCCTACAAGGGGCGCATCTATGACCCCTGCTGTGGCTCCGGCGGCATGTTCGTGCAAGCCGAGAAGCTGGTTGAGGCCCACCAGGGCCGCATCGACGACATCTCCATCTACGGCCAGGAGTCCAACCAAACCACCTACCGCCTGTGCCGTATGAACCTGGCCATCCGCGGTATCGATGGCTCCAACGTGCGCTGGAACGGCGAGGGCAGCTTCCTCAACGACGCTCACAAGGACATGAAGGCCGAGTTCATCATTGCCAACCCGCCCTTCAACGACTCCGACTGGTCCGGCGAGCTGCTGCGCGACGACCCCCGCTGGCAGTACGGTGTGCCGCCCACCGGCAACGCCAACTTCGCCTGGATGCAGCACATGATCTACCACCTCTCCCCTACCGGGACGCTGGGGCTGGTGCTGGCCAACGGCTCGCTATCCTCCAACTCCGGCGGTGAGGGCGACATCCGCAGAGCCATCGTCGAGGCCAAGCTGGTTGACTGTATCGTGGCTCTACCGGA
This sequence comes from Mangrovimicrobium sediminis, assembly GCF_004745945.1. Taxonomy (GTDB): domain Bacteria; phylum Pseudomonadota; class Gammaproteobacteria; order Pseudomonadales; family Halieaceae; genus Mangrovimicrobium; species Mangrovimicrobium sediminis. The sequence continues at coordinate 246,918 of NZ_SRLE01000009.1, forward strand.
CAAGTTGTTCTACAACACCGGAATACCGGCCTGCTTGTGGTTTATCTCCCGGGACCGCAAGAACCACAACTTCCGCAACCGGGAGAACGAAGTGTTGTTCATCGACGCCCGCAATATGGGCGAGATGATTACCCGCCGGAACCGGGATTTCGCCGACGAGGACATCGCTCGCATCGCTGATACCTACCATGCGTGGCGCAACAAGGATGGTGGGTATGAGGACGAGAAGGGTTTCTGCAAGGCCGCTTCACTGGAGGAGGTACTGAAGCACAACCATGTGCTGACGCCAGGCAGGTACGTGGGCATTCCTGACGAGGAAGATGATGGCATACCGTTCGAGGAAAAGATGGCCAAACTCGCAGCTGAACTCGGCGAGCAGATTGAGGAGAGTGCCGCACTCGATGCTCGTATAACAGCAAGCCTGAACAAAGTTGGCATTCCTTTATGAGTGAGTACGAATCAGTCACGTTAGGAGACTGTGTAAAACTGCGTTCGGGCAATACACCTTCAAAGGCCAGGCCCGAATTTTGGAATGGTGAGTTTCCCTGGATAAGTGCTAAAGATATGAAGACTTACTGGGTCTCCAACTCCGAAGATAGGTTGACCGAAGTTGGCGCATCAAATGCGAATAGAGTGATTGCTGGCACAACACTACTACTAACGCGAGGAATGACGCTACACAACAACATTCCGATTTGCCGCGTAAGTCGAGAGGCCGCCTTCAATCAAGACGTTAAAGCCGTAATGCCAAAAAAGGGGATCAGCAATGAATTTATCCCTTATCTACTACTTGGCAATAAACACAAGTTACAAGGAATTGTTGATTCAGCAGGACATGGAACCGGCAGATTAAACACTGATCAACTATTAGACCTGTCCGTTTTCCGCCCCTCAATGGAGGACCAGATTAAAATCGTGGAGGTGGCCTCGTCCCTCGACGAAAAAATCGAACTCAACCGCAAGCAGAACCGCACCCTGGAAGCCATCGCCCAGACGTTGTTCAAGCACTGGTTCGTGGACTTCGAGTTCCCCGACGAAAACGGCAATCATTACAAGTCGAACGGCGGCACCATGCAGCCCTCGGAGATGGGGGAGATTCCGGTGGGGTGGAAAATCGGCAAGCTCGAACAGTTGATCGCCGAACTGGAAACAGGCAGCAGGCCAGCGGGTGGCGTGGGTCAATACAAAGATGGCATCCCCAGTATAGGGGCCGAAAGTATTACTCGTATTGGAGAGTACGACTACGCCAAAACGAAGTATGTCCCAGAAGAATACTTCTCGAAAATGCGGCGGGGTATTGTCAAAAATAGGGACGTGTTGATCTACAAGGATGGAGGTACCCCCGGTCGCTTCGACGCCAGAATAAGTATGTTTGGTGAAGACTTTCCATACAAAACAGCTTGTCTGAATGAACACGTATTCCGCCTACAGGCCAAAAAATCGATATACCAGAACTATCTTTATCTTTGGTTCAGCAGCTACCCAATACTTGAGGAGCTTCGGCATAGAGGTGCAAAGGCAGCTATCCCTGGTATCAACTCATCCGACGTAAAGGGATTGGACTTTCTTTTTGTAGACGAGGCAGTTCTCACCCAGTTTGACCAAATCGTTGAACCGCTTTTCACCAAATTGCTCCTCAATAGTCGTGAAGTTCGCACCTTGTCCAATCTTCGCGACACCCTCCTCCCCAAACTCATGTCCGGCGAGCTCCGAGTAGCCTGATATGGGTATTGAATCTCAATTTCGACAACTGCTGTCGGTGTCTTCAGAGAATGAAGTTATTGAATTCAAGACTGCAAAAAACGACTACACCTTCGACAAACTGGGTAAATATTTTTCCGCTCTCAGTAATGAAGCCAATTTGATGGGGCTCAATAAAGCCTGGCTTGTCTTTGGGGTAAATAATTCTCAGCAAGTAGTCGGAACCAACTACCGACCAAACAGAAAGAGTCAGGAATCTTTAAAGCAAGAAATCGCAGATAAGACAACGAACCGAATAACTTTCAGGCAGATTCACGATCTGAAGCTACCCGAAGGCCGTGTAATTCTTTTTGAGATACCTGCGGCACCTCAAGGATTGCCGGTAGCGTTTAGTGGCCACTATTATGGACGTGACGGTGAATCACTTGGACCCCTCGGCATCGAGGAAATTGAGCGAATCCGCAGTCAATCTGCCGTTACTGACTGGAGCGCCGCTATTGTTTCCGATGCTCAGTTCGATGATCTCGACCCCCAAGCACTTCGGGTTGCTCGAGAGAATTTCAAAAGCAAATTTCTGGACAAAGCTGAGGAGGTCAGCAACTGGGACGACAGCACCTTCCTCAACAAGGCCAAGTTAACAATCAAGGGTAAAATTACCCGCACTGCCCTGATATTACTCGGCCGGGAGGAAGCAGAGCACTTTCTTTCGCCCGCCGAGATCAAGATACGCTGGGTATTACGCGACCGTGACGGTAGCGAGCGCGACTACGCGCTCTTTGGTATGCCTATGTTGTTGGCGGTGGACAAACTGTTTGCTCGCATCCGGAATCTCAAGTACCGCTATATGCGAGAGGGTACCTTGTTCCCGGAGGAAATCGACCAATACGAGCCATATTCCATTCGCGAAGCTGTAAACAATTGTATCGCCCATCAGGACTACACTCTCGCGGGACGTATCAACGTCATCGAAAACGAAGAATCATTGGTGTTTACTAATCTCGGCAGTTTTGTCCCAGGCGATGTATACCGAGTCGTCATGGAAGATGCCCCGGAGGAGCATTACCGCAACCGATTTCTTGCCAATGCCATGTTCAACTTGAAGATGGTCGACACTGCCGGGGGCGGCATTCGCAAATTATTTCAATACCAGCGGCAACGCTTTTTCCCCCTTCCCGACTATGACCTCTCCGAGAATCGCGTAAAGGTCACTCTTACTGGCAAGGTGCTGGACATGAACTATGCCAGGCTCCTGGCCACCCACGGGGAATTCAGCCTCGAAGAGATCATCGCCCTCGATAAAGTACAGAAGCAGCAAAGACTTAGTGAAAATGAAGCCAAGGCACTTAAGGCTCGTCAACTCATCGAAGGGCGAAAGCCGAATTACTATATCGCCAAGCAGGTAGCGCAACAGGTCGGACAGAAAGCCAATTACACCCGAAACAAGGGATTCGACAAGCAGTATTACCTCGACCTAATACGGAAGGCAATTGCGCAACACGGAGCGTTAAGTCGCGCTGAGATCGACGAGCTGCTGTGGAACAAACTACCTGATGTAATGACGGATAAGCAGAAGAAGAACAAAGTAGGTAACCTGCTTTCAGAGCTGAGGAAAGGTGGTGTTATCCGTAACGAAGGAACTCACAAAGACTCTCGGTGGGTACTCTTAAATCAGTAAAAATAAGCAATGCTTTAAGAGAAGAGCTAAGAGAAGAGGCTCATAACTGCCTGATATATAACACAAATTGTTTCATTCAGTGTCAACACTTCTTCCACGTTACATGCCTCAACTTAAGAGATCAGACTCATGCTAAACGAAGACGCCATAGAACAACTCGCTATCGAGCGTCTCATTGAGCTGGGTTACGACTACCGCCACGGCCCTGACATTGCCCACGATGGCGAGAACCCCGAACGGTCATCCTACGCCGATGTGGTACTGGCCGAGCGACTGCGCTCTGCGGTGGCCTGCATCAACCCCGACATTCCCGAAGAGGTCCGTGAACAGGCCGTAAAGACTGTGTTGGGCACCCACGCCCCCGAGCTGCTGGCCGCCAACGAGATTTTCCACAAGCTCCTCACCGATGGCGTGGACGTGGAATTCCAGCAGGACGGTGAAACCCGCGGCGAGAAGGTCTGGCTGGTGGATTTCGATAACCCTGAGGCCAACGACCGCCTGGTGGTCAATCAGTTCACCATCGTCGAGAACAACACCAACAAACGCCCGGACCTTATCCTGTTTATAAACGGCCTGCCGCTGGTGGTGCTGGAGCTGAAGAACGCTGCCAACGAGAATGCCACCCTGCGCTCCGCCTTCGAGCAACTACAGACCTACAAGAACGCCATCCCCAGCCTGTTCACCTACAACGGCCTGCTGGTGGTGTCGGACGGCCTGGAGGCCCGCATGGGCTCACTCAGCGCCGGTTTCAGCCGCTTTATGGCCTGGAAGGCCCCCGAGGATGACTCAGAGGGCGGCAAGCACGTCGGCCAGCTTGAGACGCTCATCAGCGCTGCGCTGGCCCCGGCTACCCTGCTGGAGCTGATACACCACTTCATCGTGTTTGCCCGCTCGAGCAAGGAGGACCCGGCAACCGGCCTGACCACCGTGGAGACGGTGAAGATGCTCGCCGCCTACCACCAGTTCTACGCCGTGCGCAAAGCAGTCACCTCCACCCTGCATGCCGCGGACACCGAGGGAAGCCGCAAGGCGGGGGTGGTGTGGCACACCCAGGGTAGCGGCAAGTCCCTGTCCATGGTGTTCTACGCTGGGCGACTGGTGCTGGAACTGGACAATCCCACCATCGTGGTCCTCACCGACCGCAACGACCTGGACGACCAGCTATTCGACACCTTCGCCGCCAGCCGCCAGCTCCTGCGCCAAGAACCGGTGCAGGCCGAGGGGCGTGAGGACCTGCGCGACAAGCTGCGGGTGGCCTCCGGGGGCATCATCTTCACCACCCTGCAGAAGTTCGGCCCCCGGGAGGGAGAGGCGCTGTTCCCGCTGCTCTCCGACCGGCGCAATATCGTGGTCATCGCCGACGAGGCTCACCGCAGCCAGTACGGCTTCTCCGCCCGTGAAGTAGACATCCGCGACGAGAGCGGCAAGGTCATCGGCAAGAAGACCGCTTACGGCTTCGCCAAGTACATCCGCGACGCCCTGCCCAACGCCACCTTCATCGGCTTTACCGGCACACCGGTAGAACTGGATGACAAGAACACTCCCGCCGTGTTCGGGGAATACATCGACGTCTACGACATCGCTCAGGCGGTGGAAGACGGCGCCACGGTACGCATCTACTACGAGAGCCGCTTGGCCAAAGTGCAGATCCGCGAGGAGCAGCGCGAGCACCTGGACGAGGAGTTCGACCAGATCATGGAGGACGCCGCAGGCTATGGCGGTGGCGAGGAAGACCTTGAGCAATTGGGCACCAAGACCAAGGCCAAGTGGACCCGGCTGGAGGCCATCGTCGGCCAGCAGGGGCGCATCGACAACGTGGCGCAGGATCTGGTGGCCCACTTCGAGGGGCGGCAGGAAATCTTTGATGGCAAGGCGCTGGTAGTCGCCATGAGCCGCCGTATCTGCGTGGCGCTGTACGAGGCTATCGTGGCCCTGCGGCCAGACTGGCATGACGAGGACGATGCCAAGGGCGCCATCAAGGTCATCATGACCGGCTGCAGCTCCGACCCACAGGCCATGCAGCCCCATATCCACAACAAGGCAGTCCGCAAGGCTATCGGCGAGCGCCTCAAAGACCCGGCCGATCCGCTCAAGCTGGTGATCGTCCGCGACATGTGGCTTACCGGCTTCGATGCCCCCTGCCTGCACACCCTGTACGTGGACAAGCCCATGCAGGGCCATAACCTGATGCAGGCCATCGCCCGCGTAAACCGGGTGTACAAGGACAAGCCCGGCGGCCTGGTGGTGGACTACATTGGCATCGCCTCGGACCTTAAACGAGCCCTGGCAACCTATACCGAGGGCGGCGGCAAGGGTAAGCCCACCCTGGACATCGGCGAGGCCATCGCAGCAATGCAGGAGAAGTTCGAGGTGGTGGACCAGATGCTGTCCGGCTTCGACTATCGCCGCTACTTCACCGCCGACACCTCGACCAAGCTGAGCCTGATTCTGGAGGCTGAGGAGTACGTTCTGGGGCTGGAGGACGGCAAGAACCGCTACACCCGGGAAGTCACCTTGCTCTCCAAGGCATTCGCCCTCGTAGCGCCTGATGAGGCCGCTATGGACATCAAGGACGAGTTAGCCTTCTTCCAGGCGGTGAAGGCCAGGCTGGCCAAGTTCGAGCCGGGGAACGGCCGGAGCAGAGAAGAGATCGATACTGCCATCAGGCAGCTAGTGGACGAGGCGGTTGTATCTGATCAGGTGGTGGACATCTTTGACGCAGCCGGCATTAAGAAGCCCGACATCTCCATCCTCTCTGACGACTTCATGGCCGAGATCCAGGGGATGCAGCACAGAAATCTCGCCTTGGAGCTACTCAAGAAGATTCTGGGGGACGAGATCCGTACCCGCTCGACTCGCAACATGGTGCAGAGCCGCAGGCTCTCCGAGATGCTTGAGGGCGCAATTAACCGCTACCAGAACAACCTGCTCACCGCGGCACAAATCATCGAAGAGTTAATCGAGATGGCCGGGGAAATTCGAGCTGCTGACCGGCGAGGCGAGCAGCTAGGGATGACTGATGATGAGTTGGCCTTCTACGACGCCTTGGAGGGGAACGACAGCGCCGTCGCGATTTTGGGCGATGAGAAGCTACGCGAGATTGCTCACGATCTTGTTGAACAGGTGCGCAGGAACGCCACTATCGACTGGACGGTCAAGGAGACCGCCCGGTCGAGAATGAAGGTTATGGTAAAGCGGACCTTGAAAAAGCATGGGTATCCGCCTGATAAAGCGGAGGTGGCTACAGAAACCATTCTTCGACAAGCAGAGCTAGTTGCAGCTCAATGGGCAGCTTGACAGCGCCAACACTCAGAAAACTCAACAAACCTGGACCTCATATAACCCAGGGTTATATTTCATTTTGTGACCCCAATGCCTTGAATTTAATAGTCAAAATTCATATTGTGTTATACGTAACGGGGAAACATTTGACTTAGTCGAAAGGATGCGCTAAAAGCCCCGCGCCATTACGGGAGATAATCGATGGATCGCGCCAAGTCAGTTTGGGAAGCCACATATCAAAGCGGCTCTACAAAATTAGAGGTGCTAATAGAAGAAAACGGCATCAATCAGGGCGCAGGTACTTCTGAGATTGTGAATACTCCTGCCGACGATGGGCAGCTTTTGCCTTTCCAGTCACGCTTTGATGAAGAGTGCCTAAATTTCATCATTTCCTAGAAGTCCAAAGCCACTCATCAGATAAGCATGCACCAGCCGCAAGCCCTGGAATTTTTTGCGTTTGGTGATAAGACGTGTCCGATAAGCCAATTACCCGACCACCTCCAACACAAAAGTTACATCAAAGCCTACCTGTCTGGCATCGGAGCGAAAACGCTCATCGTCGAGCCAAACTACTTTGACCGCGATTACCTGGACGAATTTGCCGCTTTTTATGGCACAAGCGCCAGGGGCTATAAAAATATTTGTCGCAGGGTTCATTTTTTCGACTCCGGAGAGATCTGTAGGGACCTGCTGGAGCGCGCTCTATCTGACGATAAAGGCGCCATAAAGCATTTTAACGACTCCTACATTGGATACATTATCCTACGCCCCCTTGAGGCGGCGCCATTTGGCCGTACCGTCCTAAGGCACTACCCACAGGGGAATCAACAACCAACGAGAATCGATACACCGGCGAGAACCTACACCTGCCATCTTGCAGGATTGGAACTGAGAGTTGAAGGACTGGCGTGGCAACAACAAGACCGTGGAGTATCCGCCTGCGCGACAATAGGAATATGGACCCTACTGCACTCCTCTGCTTTCGACGATGTCCACGCCATCCCGACTACAGCAGATATAACTCGCGCCGCACATCTTAACTCCTCGCTGGGGAACAGACCATTTCCGCAGTCAGGGCTAAAAATCGAGCAAATGCTTGAGGCGATTCTTGCCCATGATCTCGCCCCAGTCATAACTAATCCGGACGCACCAGGTGGATATTTCAGCAAGACAAAATTTGCCGCGACCTGCGCCTCTTTTATAAGGTCAGGATACCCTGTAGCCGTAGTCGGTAATTATGAAAATGATCCTGCACAACGTCATCTAATTTGCATAACCGCATTTAGAGAAGAAAGCGCACCAAATCATGCTCAGTCTCCTGCTTTACTGGACTCCGCCGTCAGTGTCATGTACGTCCACGACGACAATTTCGGGCCTGGCGTACGCTGCGAATTGCAGGAAGTCGATTTCGGTCTTCAAACACCCACCGGGGTTACAAAAATCCGAATAGCAGAATTGGTCTCATCTCCGCCAACCTACGTGCAAAATCCAGAACCACACTCTACAGTTCGGTTCACACCAACTCTCATCATTGCCGCGACACATAGTGACATCAACGTCACCCCAGATCAGTTTCATGTTGCAGCTTTGCGAAAGGCAACCTCGGCCCAAGCAATTGTGAATGCCGCCACCAGCACAACTCCCCAAGTGTCTGTGGCTACTAGGATCATGAAACTTTCCGACTATCTCTCACATGAATTGGGAAGATTTTTCGCGGGGTCTGGTGACTTGTTAGGTAGAGTCAGGTTGGATATTCAGGAGAAGGTAGCCCCAATGAGCCTACACATTGGCGTAGTGCGGATAGAAATAGATGGAGATTTGGCCCTAGATGTCCTACACGATACGACCGATTGTGACCCCAATCGGAAGGCATTTGCGCACCTGATATTTGATCGCGGGCTTAAAGCAATAATGGACCAAGTTGATCCAAACGCGAAACTCGCTGTTCTAGGAACCGAGGTGATTGCGCATGAACCTGCGAAGCCAGGGGCATAAACGGGGGCATTTTCTCTTTCCAATAGGCAGCTAACTTATTTATATCAATGAGTTAATGGCCCTATCAGGAGCTGTCTCTGGGCACCACCTTATCCCCTCCCCTATCACATACTGAAAACCCTCAGCTGTCGGCTTCAGAACCACCGACTTGGTCTGGCCCTTTACGCCAGGCTTATCAGCCTACACACAATGCGGAACAGGCTTACTCAAGGCAAAGCACTTGAGGCGTGCAGTTCCAGTGTCTTGAAGGAAATGAGGCCGCCAAAGGCAAGAGCGTACAGCACACTCGGATAGATAAGTTCTGTGGAGATGCCCACTCCCCCATAGCTAAAACAGGGGGGGTCCTGGCCGGAGGAGTTATTTCCTTCTCAAATGTCTGCTGGTTCTCCATAGGCGATATCGAGAATTTGCGGCGCAGCATAGACAACTGGCCTGAGCGTCCCATCAATCGGCACAAGAAATTGAGCTTCAACCAATTTATCAATATCAGACTGCGCGGTAGGTTGAGACACGCCCGTGAGTTGCCGCACGATCGTAGTGGTCAAAATCGGTCGGGTAAACAAGCTGTCTATGAGTGTGACCAGGCGGATGTTCCCCTGCGTAATTTTCGCTATCCAGTCATCTCGCAGGTAGATCAATGCGTCACAACGGGCAATCGCATCTTCGGCCTGAACTATGGTGCCCTTCAGGCAAAATTCAATCCAGGCCGACCAATCCCCACGCGCGCTCACATTAAATAGATTGTTTATATACTCGTCCTTGTACCGTTCAAAAAATGGACTCATATACAACCACGGCATAGAAAGGCCACACCACTTCCAAGTGGTTAGCGCCAGAATAAGCCTGCCAACGCGACCATTTCCGTCTCGAAATGGATGTATAGTTTCAAACTGGTAGTGAAGCAGATAACACATGATCAAAGAGTCATACTCCCGTTGACCTTGCTCCTCCGGACGCAATTTTGCATCTAACTCTTGCAAGCACTGGGACAGGTGAGTGGGCGGGGGCGGTATAAATCGCCTGCCCGATCCAATGTGAACTTGTGTCTCTCGAAACTTGCCTGGTGACTTATCGTCTCCTCGCACACCTTCCAATAACCACTGATGCAGGTTCCTTATCAGACTCAACGACAACGGATACTCTTGGAGCGCGTTAAAGCCCTCCCGCAATGCCCTCCCGTAATTAGACACTTCGAGTTGCGCGTTTGCCTTGTCTCCCGAGGTCGCCGGAACAACTGGCTCCAATTCAAAAAGTAGCAACTCCTTGGGCGTGGCATAGGTACCCTCCAAACTGGACGATCGAAGTGCCTCCCTGCTCCGAAGAGGGGACAACAGCAACTCCGGGTTTGGCAACCTGCGGCCAACACCATCCAATCTCCCAAGAGCCATTTTCGCATCTGCCAATAGAGCCCATATTTCTTGTGGGATCTGCCAATCGGGATACAGGGGGTTTGGAACGAAGGCCCTGTCTTTGCCTGTTGATACAGGAACGGTCACTAATTGGCCGGTTTGCTCATCAGTAAACTTTGAAGTATCCATATAAAGCCAAATAATCGGTCAAATATTTTGATTTGACATGGTCTATGCAAAATATAATCGGGAATATTTTATTAGATGATTGGAGCCTATACAAAATATTTGGCTATATATTTTACTTTGTAGGCCCAATACAAAAGCACAAACTTCATACGAATGAGCCACTTATGCGGGCATATCTATGCCAGCACGCACCCATTATTCATATATATCAATTGCTTATGCGATTTATTGGAATGTCTCTCCGGGCACCATCCCAATCCGCAACTCCCCAAACGCTCCTCCAGTCACCGGGCTGCCTCTACAGCCCGGGAGAGAGTTCGTACGCCCCGGTCCCGATCGTGTCCGACACCACCAGAACACCCGCCCGGCACACTGAACCTGCGTAACTGATCACCTGGCCACCCGGCCCTTTCGGGCTATTCGCGGGATCTCCAATCGTGGTCTATTATGCGACCGCGTATTATTTTCCGGTTGAACCAGACCACACCCACCGAGCCAGCTTGCGCGACCAGAACGCGCTAGCGAGGGAATCTTTTTTGTCTCGCTCGGGGCCTGTTCGTCGGGACCAGAACCTTTTTCGGGACCAGAGCCTCCCCCGCCCGGCCGGGGAACCAACAAGGAGAAAAACCAATGAACCGCAGCAGCATCCAGCCACTGGCGATTGTCGCGCTTACGCTGTCCCTCGTCGCCAATCCCGCCGCGGCGCAGATCATCTACTCGCCCACCTCTGTTGACGCGGTACCCACCCTCAGTGGCTACGCCCTGCTGCTGTTGGCCCTGCTCATGGTGGTTGTCGCCTGGCGTCGCTTTGCCCGTCACGGCGCGGGTGGTGCCGCGCTGGTACTGGTGGTGGCTGCAGGTGCCAGCGGCATCGGTGGCGCGCAGCTGGTCTCCGACGCTGTCGCCGGCGGTGGTGGTGGCAACATCCTCAGCTTCATCGACTCGCCCACCGGCGGCTCTGTGCCGATCACCGACGGTTCCCTCAACATCTTCGAAAATACCTCCGGCGTACCCCAGGACATCGACGATGTAATCCCGCCTGAATCCTGCCCGAATATCGACTTCGGCCCCCTCGATGGCGCACCGCAGTGTGTGCCCGGCGCCACGGTCTCCACCGGCGCCAATGGCATGTGTTACGTGGATTGCCGGATACCGGTGCTCTGATCGGGGCCGCCAGTTCGCACATTACGCGTTGCGGGGGAGGCTGACTCCCCCTACTTCGCGGAGACCCCACCGGCGTGAAGCGCCGCTTCCTCATTATTCTCACCGTACCGCTGCTGGCCTGCCTGGCCCTGCTCACGGTACTGCTGCCCGGGCTGCCCAGCGCCGAAGAGATTGTCTCTGCGCGCCCGCCGGCCTCAAGCCTGCTGCTGGACCGCCACGGCGAACTGCTCTACCGCTTCTACGACGAGCAGGACCGCATCCCGGTAGACCTTTCAGAAGTGCCCGAGCACCTGGTGCAGGCGATCCTCGCCGTCGAGGACCACGACTTCTACACCCACCCGGGTTTCTCCCTGTCCGGCATGGCGCGGGCGCTGCGCAACAATATGCGCGGTGGCGGTGTGCTCGAGGGCGGCTCGACCATCACCCAACAGCTGGTCAAGAACCGCGTGCTCAGCACCGAGAAGACCCTGCTGCGCAAGGCGCGGGAGCTGGTCCTCGCCCTGCGCCTGGAATGGCGGCTCTCGAAAGCCGAGATCCTCGAGCTGTACCTCAACCAGGTCGCCTTCGGCGGCGCTGCCTATGGCGTCGAGGCCGCGGCCCTGTCCTATTTCGACAAGCACGTCGGCGAGCTGACCCTCAGCGAAAGCGCCTTCCTCGCCGGCCTGCTGCGCGCGCCGAGTCGCTACGGCCCCTTCCGCACCGGCAGTACGGAATACCTGTACCGCAAGCGGCTGGTGCTCGGGCGCCTGCTCGCCGAGGGCTGGATCGACCAGGGCGAATACACGGCGGCACTGCACGAACCGCTACGCTTCGCCGAGCGCCGCGTGACCCTGCGCGCGCCGCATTTTTCGCTCTACGTCCGCGACCTGCTCACCCAACGTTTCGGGGAGCCGCTGCTGGACACCGGCGGCCTGCGCATCCGCACCACGCTGAACCTGCAGTTGCAGGAGGATGTACAGGCGATAGTCTCCAACGGGGTGGCCGAGATGTTCCGCCACTGGGTGGGCAACGGCGCGGCCCTGGTCACGGCGCCAGGTACCGGCGAGATTCTCGCCATGGTCGGCAGCGTCAACTACTTCGACGCCGGGAAAGACGGTGAGGTCAACGTGACGCTCGCCCTGCGCCAGCCGGGTTCGACGATCAAGCCGCTCACCTACGCCATGGCGCTGGAGGACGGTAAGACGGCGCTGAGCATCTACACCGACGAGCCCATCGAACTCGAGGTGCCAGACGAGGGCGCCTACACGCCGCGTAACATCGACTACGAATTCGACGGCGAGATCACCCTGCGCCAGGCCCTGGCGCGCTCGCGCAATATTCCCGCGGTAAACCAGCTGGTGGAGATCGGCGTGCCGCGCTTTATCGCCAAGGCGGAGACCCTGGGCATCCACTCCTGGAGAGACCAGAACCCCTACCGCTACGCCCTCACCCTGGGCAGCGGCGAAGTGCGGATGCTGGACCTGGCGCAGCTGTTCAGCACCTTTCCCAACCTCGGCTACCCGGCGGCGCCCGACCCCATCCTGGAAGTCTTCGACCGCGACGGCGCGCGCATCTACGCAAGGGAATGTGTAAGCAGCACAGCGGGCTGCAAGGGCGAGCAGGCTTTCGCACCCGGAGTGGCCTTCCTCATCAATGACATCCTCTCGGATTCCCGGGCTCGCGAGGAGACCCTGGGCCAGGCGCTGGACCTGCGCATTCCCGGCCACCAGGTCGCGGTGAAAACCGGCACCACCGACCTGCTGCGCGACAACTGGGCGATCGGCTACACCACTGACCGGCTGGCGGCGGTGTGGATCGGCAACAACGACGGCTCGCCCATGCGCTACCTGCACTCGGGCCAGCTCGGCGCATCCACCATCTGGAACCGCATCATGCGCCGGCTGCTGCTGACCAAGCCGGAGCACCGCTTCCAGGTGCCGCCGGATATCGTCCGTCTCCCGGTCTGTTCTACAGGCACGGATAGGTCCTGCAGCGACTGCCAGCCGCGCGAGGAGTATTTCCTGCGCGGTACCGAGTCCGCCGCGCAATGTGGCGCACTCGCGGCCGGTGATAACGAGACGTCGGAAGCAGGCTAGCCTCACGCTTCGCTGCGCCGGTTGCCGGCCAACCTCCACCGGCGTGGCAACCCCACCCGCACCCGGGCGAGTGCCCCGCCCCCGGGCACTACAGAATTCAGGCGCTTTCAGTATACTGCCCCCACAGCGCCCACCCCGCAGCGCAAGCGCGCACCGACGGAGTACCCATGCTCGAATTTCCACAGCACCGGGCGGCGGATGAACCGCTCTACGCGGAAGACACCGACGCGCCCCTGCCCGAGAAGCTCAACCCGCGCACGCGCTACGCGTACTTTTCCACCATCGCCACCGGTGGCAAGTCGCTGATCAAGTCCTGCAAAGACCTGCACCTGCGTCGCACCATCTGCTACAAGAGCCTGCGCCCGGAGTTCGTGAACGACCCCATCGAGAACCGCCGGCTATTGCGCGAGGCGCGTATCTCGGCGGGCCTGCAGCACCCGAACATCGTGCCAACCTACGAGATAGGCCGCGACAACCGCGGGCACTATTACTTCACCATGAAGCTGGTACACGGCTACACCCTGCGCGAGGTGTTCAACTACCGCGAACGCTACGACCTGACCCAGCTGGTCGACGTGCTGGTGCAGGTGGCCCACGCCCTGGGTTATGCCCACCACAAGGGCGTGCTGCACCGCGACATAAAACCGGAGAACATCCTCATCGGCCGCTACGGCGAGGTGTTGCTGCTGGACTGGGGCCTGGCCAAGGTCTGGCACCGGGAGGCACCGGGTGAAGGCGACATGTCGGTGGACGACGAAACCGAATCCGCCAGCGTGCCCGACATCGGCATCGACATGACCGGCAAAGGCAAACTGCAGGGCACGGTCATGTACATGTCGCCGGAGCAGATCGACCGGGATACCGATATCAGCTATGCCTCGGACATCTACAGCCTGGGCGCGCTGCTCTACGAGGCGCTCACCGGACAGACCCCCTTCCAGGGTGATATCGTCCAGGTGCTGCTGCAGCAGGTCCGCACCGAGACGCCGGCGGACCCGCGCTCGGTGAGCAGGTTGCACGTACCGGACATCCTCGCCCGCCTGGCCATGGACTGCCTGCAGAAGGACCCTCTGCGCCGGCCGGGATCCGCGGAGGATGTCGTTCGCATCCTGCGTGAAAACTGGCAAAATGACTGAGGCGCCTGCGGGCAGCCTCTGACCTTCTACCCACCCGGCCACCGGAAACCATGTCGCGGATCAGTCTCGAAGACCTCGCCGAAATCGAAGCCGGCTTCGCCAGCGAGGATATCGTCGACGACGCGACTACCACCGGTATCGCCTGGCACAGCGCCAGCCGCACGCACGTCGGCCGGGTCCGCCACATCAACGAGGACGCCTTTCTCGATGCGCCGGAGCGACGCCTCTGGGTAGTCGCCGATGGCATGGGCGGCCTCAACCGCGGCGACTTCGCCAGCAAGGCGGTGGTGCGCGAATTCGGGAATTTCACCCGGGGGCACACTGTCGCCGACTGCCTTCGCGATATCGAGGCACGCATGGCGGCGGTCAATGACACCTGCCGCACGGCATTTCGCGGCAAGCGTTCAGGTTCGACGGTGGCGGCGATGCTGGTGTTCGGCGACCACGCCTTCTTCCTGTGGGCCGGTGACAGCCGCATCTACCGCTGGCGGGGCCACACCGTGGAGCAGGTCACCGAGGACCATACCGTCGCCCAGGAAAAGCACGCCCGGGGCGAGCTGACACCGGAAGAACGGGACACCCACGCCTCGGTCAACGTACTGACCCGGGCGGTGGGCGCGCACCGCCAGTTGAAACTGGACGTCTGCTATCACCGGGTGGAACCCGGCGACCGCTACCTGCTGTGCAGCGACGGCCTGTACCGGCACATGGCGCTGCCCGAGGTGGCCTCGCTGCTGCACCGCGGCACGCCATTGCAGGTGGCGGAGAACCTTATTGACCTGGCCCTGGACCGCGGCGGGCACGACAATATCACCGCCATCGTCGTCGAGGCCGGTGACTCGCAAGCGGGCTGAAGGCAGCGTTCGCCGCGTCCTCCCTGGGGAAGCCGTAGAGCACCAAAATAAAGCCCCCCAGCTCAGGGTTCGCACCTTTATGGTGCACTGCAAGACACCTTCACTACACCCCAATACCCCCGCCACTCCCAGAGCGCCCGGAAACCGCGGGTTGTGCCCTCATGTGAATACTTATGCACCATAGGGGACAAGGCCAAAAAAATTGGAATAATTTTTGCCTATTCATCTGCGCTAGAGCGAAACGGCCCACACCGGTGCCCTAGAAACCACCGCAATCCATTCAACAGAGAAATGCATGATGAAAAGTAAGTTGGAATATATCTGGCTGGACGGCTATACCCCGACCCAAAGCCTGCGCAGCAAAACTATGGTTCGCAAAGATTTCGGCGGCACCCTGGAAGAATGTCCGATGTGGTCTTTCGACGGCAGCTCCACCGAGCAGGCCGAGGGCAACGCTTCCGACTGCCTGCTGAAGCCGGCCATGGTCATCCCCGACCCGGATCGCAAGAACTCCTACCTGGTAATGTGCGAAGTGCTCAACGCCGATGGCACTCCCCACGTCTCCAACGGCCGCGCCACCATTATGGAAGGTGAGGACGACGAGGATTACTGGTTCGGTTTCGAGCAGGAATACTTCCTGTGGGATTCCAAGACCGACCGTCCGCCGGGCTTCCCCGCCGGCGGCTTCCCCGACCCGCAGGGCCCTTACTACTGCTCGGTCGGCGCCAAGAACGCCTTCTGCCGTGACATCGTCGAAGAGCACCTGGACATGTGTCTGGAAGCCGGCCTGAACGTCGAGGGCATCAACGCCGAAGTGGCCGCCGGCCAGTGGGAATTCCAGATCTTCGCCAAGGGTGCCAAGCGCGCCGGCGACGAGATCTGGCTGGGCCGCTACCTGCTCGAGCGCACCGCCGAGAAATACGGCCTGTGGATCGAGTGGCATCCCAAGCCTCTGGGCGACACCGACTGGAACGGTTCCGGCATGCACGCCAACTTCTCCAATACCGCGATGCGTGAAGAAGGTAAGGAAGAAGTCTTCACCAAGATCTGTGAGGAATTCGGCAAGAACATCGAGCGCCACATCAGCGTTTACGGTGCCGACAACCACCAGCGCCTGACCGGCCGCCACGAAACCCAGGCGATCGACGAGTTCAGCTACGGTATCTCCGACCGCGGCGCTTCTATCCGTATCCCCATCACCACCCCGGAAGATGGCTGGGTTGGCCGCCTGGAAGACCGTCGTCCGGCGTCCAACGCGGATCCGTACAAGGTCGCTGCGGCGATCATCAAGACCTGTAAGGAAGCCGGCTACTAAGCCCGGTGACCTGCAATGGCCCGGCGGCATCAGCTGCCGGGCCAGTCTCCTCGCTCCACCTCTTCTTCTCCACCAGACCTTCGAGAATCATTGCCGAGACCTTCGGCCTGATTCCCTGGACCCGATACATGGGCCTTCGGGCTGTGGCCCTCCCGCACCAGGCGTGCGTGCTCGGCGGTCTGCTCAGGGCACAGCATCGAGATCGTAGATTGCGGGCATCCGGCCCCGCCATTCCTCCCAGTTCGCTTCGCTATCCAGCAGTCCGGCAATAAAGCGCGCAACGTTGGCCCGGTGTGTCCGGCCGGGGTCGAGCAACGCGCTGCGCACCGGTGCCGGAAAGGCCGCCACGCCGACCTCAGGTTGGCCGTCGAGCAAAGCGTCCGGTCGCACTGCCACCCACTGAATCGATGGATGCTGCGTACCGATTTCATCGCGCAGATAGTTCGCCGCCGCCTCGTTGTCCGCGTGCGGTGGCACCAGGTGGCGCAACAACCAGAGCAGCACCGCCTCGCGACGCGAAACGCATTCACCCGCGACATGGTTCTGGTAGCCCACCGTGCTGAGCAAAACGAGCCGCAACGGTTCTGCGAGCGAGGCTGATTCCAGCGTGTTGCACAGGCGCCGCAGGCTGTCGTGCACCAGGCGTCGGGGCGGGCCGAAGATTCCGCGCATGCTCAGATTGTGGCCGAGACAGGAAACCACGGCAGTGCAGCGCGCCAACAGCGCCGCCAGCTGTGCATCGCTCATCTCCAGGATGCTGCCGCGGAGGATCTCGAGCTTGTCGCGCTCGCACAGTTCAACGGGTAGCACGGAACCATCGCGAACCAGCGCCAGCACCCTGGCACCGCTGGCGAGTACCTGCTCGACGACCAACCGCCCGACAGCGCCGTTGGCACCCAGAACCAGAACGCAGGCCGGATCACTCACCGGCGCGAACGCCCGCGACGGCGGCCTGTGCCACCTCGTTGTACGACTCGCCCTGCTCGCCGCACTTCGGCACCGGGCCAGTGGCGCCCAACTTCCGTATACGCATGGGTTAAACCTCCTCGGTTCTCAATGCCGATAATGCGGGTCTGCAGGCAGGCACGCCACTACCGGGAGCGCGGGCGCTGACCCAAGTGCCCCGCGGTACCAAAGGGAATCTCTACCTGGCGCATCGGCGCCGTGCAATTTCAGGGGACCACCGAGCCGTCCGAATTCATTGATCCCGGGCCCCTCATGCCAGGGAAAGGCAGGCGAGCCGACCAGCGTTGGACCCAACGCGTATCTGTCGATCAGCGGGAGATCATTCCTGGATCCGGATCAAAACGGGCCAGGTGGTGCATAACGTAAGCCGGAAATTCCCGGTCGTGCATATCCCGCACCACGGACTGGAGATCGTAGGAGACGCGATGATAAGTGACCGTCTGGTCAGCACAATCAAACACCGCATACTGCGCGCGCCAGTCCTGGTTTCTCG
The DNA here is from genome assembly GCF_004745945.1 of Mangrovimicrobium sediminis. Taxonomy (GTDB): domain Bacteria; phylum Pseudomonadota; class Gammaproteobacteria; order Pseudomonadales; family Halieaceae; genus Mangrovimicrobium; species Mangrovimicrobium sediminis. Next base: position 265,112 of record NZ_SRLE01000009.1, read on the forward strand.
GCTGACCCACCGAACCGGGTGACACCAGGCAGGCCTGGGCGCTGGAGATATCGACCACGTCGCCGTCCTCGAAGCGGTCCATTCCCTTGTTCGGGCGCAGGTACACACCGGGCATGTGCGTGTGGCCGTGGAAACACAGGGCCAGGTCCTTGCTCACCATGTAGTCGAGGTTTTTCTCGTAGGTGGAGGCGTAGACGTAGGCGTTGAAGAAGGTGGGGTCGCGCGGTGCGCCGTGCATGGCAATGAACTGCTCGCACTGCAGGTGGGTGTCGATATCCGCGAGCCATGCCTTGTCCGCATCGCCGATGGTGTTCACGGTCCATTCTATCGCCCAGGTGGCGGACTTTGAGAATCGCCCGCCGGTGGAGGCGCAGGACGCCGCATGGTCGTGGTTGCCGCGCACCACCATGAAGTCGTTGCGGCGCATGAGCTCGACACACTCGGCGGGGTGCGGCCCGTAACCCACCACATCTCCGACCACGATAGCCTGCTCAATGCCCTGGCGGCGGATGTCCGCCAGCACCGCTTCGAGCGCCGGCGCATTGGCGTGGATGTCGCCGAACACCGCCAGCTTTTTTTCCGGATTGTAGACCGGGACGGCCTTGCGCACGGCCCGCGATTTTGGCGGCGGACGCAGGTTCAGCAGCAGGCGATCGAGCAGCGGCTGTTTTTCCTCGGCGATAAACAGGGATTTCATCCGCTCGTGAATGACGTACAGGCCCAGCGGGTCGTTGTCGAAGTAGGCCAGCACGGACTGCCTGATCTGGTCATTGATCACATCGATATCGTCGGGGGTGACCCAGGGAAGCTGCCTCAGGTACACAAGCAGCACGTGGGAGAACGACGTAAACCGGTCCCACTGGTAGGTGTCGTCATCGATGTAATAGATCGTCTGCCGGTCCGGGCAGTACCCGAAATTCGACAGGCCCGCATCCAGGCACACCTTTTCGCCGGCCTTCTTCAGGGTCATGTCGATGACCTGGCACAGCGCCCAGACCTTCTGATCGTGTTCGGGCAGGCTGTGGCTGCGCTGCCCGGAGAGTTGGGCTCCGGTCTCCAGCAGCTGATGCAACGGGTCCAGGTAGGGCATGATGTTGGCGGGAAATACCTCGCCGTCGAGTTCTACCAGGCACCAGGTCTTATCCGGGTGGTAGAGGCCGAAATCCCGCTCAGTCTGCACCCTGGACGACACCCAGGTGCGCGTCCCCTTTTCCGAGTTCCCGCGGAAGGCCTTCACTTTCAGGATGTTGTGCTGGTCCGTGAACAGCGTGGTGCTCACCCTGCCGGTGAATTCGCCGCCGTGGCTCATCGGCATCTTGCCGCGTGCCAGCAGGGCATCGATGTCCTCCAGCGAGTAGCGACCGGCCCCGCCGACCTCGATGATTTCAAGCGCGCGTGCAGCGCTGCCGGATTCCATGCTCACAGCGGACTGTAGTCCTGGGGCTTGCGCGGTACGATCGGCATCTGGCCGGGACAGCGCATGACACAGGTTTCGACGCCGGCCTTGGTGATCGACGGCCGGAAGGATTCGTCGAAGTCCAGCCACAGCAATTTGAGGGACTCCTGCACGCCCTCCTCCTCGATGGAGCGCTTGAGATAATCGTGCCGGATGTCGAACATCTCTTCGTCGATATACATGTGCATATGCAGGCGCTGCGGCGGCTCGGAGGTGTAGTCCGCCAGGGCGCCGAAATAGTGGAGCGTGAATTCAGTCTGCTTTCTCACCAGCGCCGTCTTGCTTTTGCCGTAGAAGAACTGGCCGATCCAGGCGTCATCGAACAGCCGGTCGTAGAGCCGGCGGTGCACCGCGTCGATCACGGCTCGCCCACCCAGTTGCTGGAGGAAGTCATCTTCGCCGCTGTCGTTGTCGGCTTCGCTGTCCAGCTCATCGAGACACTGGTTCATAGCGGCGAGCGTGCGGGCAAATACCTGTTGCCACACGGCGTGTTCGTCTGCCGCGAAGTACCGGCCACAGACTTGCTCGCACAGCAGGACAAATTTTCCCGAGAACAGTTCAAGCAGTGATCGCTCGCGCACACCCAGCGAGTGATGCAGGCGGGTGATGGACTTGAGCCTTACGGGATTGAAATCGCGCTCCGCGAGGCTGCCGAGGAATTTCAGGGTGGCAACGACCTTCAGGCGTGCCTGGGCCGGGTCTGTTGGCAGCAGCGCGGCCAGGCCGGCATCGCGATAGAGGCTCTCGCCAATGAGTCGATCTACGTCATCGCCTCGCACTGACAAACCGCGGTGCACGTCGACCAGGATACGGCGAAATAACAGGAGTTCGTGGGAAGAAAGACAGGAGTGCACGGGTGCAGGCTCACACGGGAAACAGCAGGCCGCCGAGGACAAACCACAGCGCTCGACGGCCGATACTCACTGGCATGCCAGGTTACGGGGACAGCCTTTCGATTTCGTCCAGCTTGCCGCGCACGGCAGCCCAGCCCATACCGAGGTTGGCCTTCTTTGAGGTAATCAGGACCACCAGCACGTTGCGCTTGCCCTTGCAGGTCGCCATGAAGTGGTAGGTACCAGGAGTGCTCATCTGCACTTCTTCAATCGAGTTGGTCACTTCCTCGCCGCGCTGGCTGGAAAGCAGTTCCTCGACCGCGCGCACGTTCTTGCCGCGAATCATCTCTACCGCAGCGGCGGCCACTGCGTCGAGATAGGTTTGGGTGAAGTACGGCACACTGTGCGCTGCCGCCAGCATCAAGCCAGTGTCCACGTCGACTACCGCTGCGCCGAGGGCGCCGTCGACGTTCCTTTGCATTGTGTTCATTGTTTCCTGTAAAGACATAACACGTTTTCCTGTTTAAGAAATTAAAGCACTGAAGTTTTTTGCTACATTCTCCGCGCAACTCTTCGATGCACTCAGGAGAATTCCCAACCCGCCCGGGGACTGCGTAACAGCCACCAGTACAAGTATCTTGTTGACGTGCCGGAACACCACGTGGCCGAGGTCGTTCTCGATAACCACGTTCTTACACGCACCCATGTTCAACTCTTCCGTCACCGTATCGCCCAGGGACATCAGCGAGCTGCCCATGCTGGCCAGGCGTCGCATCGGCTTTTCCTCCCGCATGTGGTTGGCGATCATGTGCCCGTCGACACTCACCACCAGCATCGCGTCGATCGCGCTGTAGCGATCCATGGTTTCTAGCAGGCATGGCCTGGTGATTTCTGCCGCTTGTTCAACCGACAACTTCGTCATGTTCTTTCACTCGGTAATGTCTATCCGCCAATCTCCAGCATCGCAGTCAGTGACTGAAGCAGCAGGTTCACGTCCTCAGCCTTGCGCGCGTCGATCGGGTAAATCGGGAAAAAGTATCCCTTTTGTTCCATGTACTCGTAGTACTTCTCCATCCCCGAGCTGGCGGCGACGTCAGTGTGGGTCACCCCGACTACCGCCGTGCTCTGGGCGATGTGATGGCTGAAGTTCTGCAGGTAGGTTTCCAGGTCGCCGAGCGGGTCGGGGGCGGAGTCATCGACCATCAACACTACGCCCAGCGCGCCCTTGATCAGGATGTCCCACATGAACCGAAACCGCTCCTGGCCCGGCGTGCCGTAGAGCGCGAGCGTCGTATCCGCGTCCAGCTGCAACTCGCCGTAGTCCATGGCGACGGTGGTGGTTTCCTTGGAATCCTGTACTTCGTCGGTAGCCACAACATCGGTCTGCACGACTTCGATGTCGCTGACGGTTCGTATCGCCTGGCTTTTACCAGCGCCGACAGGGCCGGAGAACACGATCTTGATGTCGCTGCTTTCAACGCCATCGAGGTCCAGAAAGTTTTCTGTCATTGTCATTTTGCGAAAAACCTCTTGAGCAGCTTGCCGAGCAATTTTTCTGATTTTTTCGACTTAACCGGTACCGCACTGCTGCTGCCGGCCTGCTCGCCGGACCCGGCCAGTTCAAGAATACCCAGAGCGTCACAGGCGGACATGAAACGGCAGGCCTGGTCCAGCGGAACATCGAGCGCGACGGACAGGGACTGTGCACTCATCCGGGATCTCATCAGGATCCCCGCCGCTTTCATGTACCAGTGCTCGTAGGTGAGCGTGGCGAAGTTCGGCCACCTGCGCAGGCGGTAGCAGGCGGCCGTATCCACAATCCTGGCATCGTCCAGGGCAAGGGCCGCATGCCAGACCAGGGACTCCATGCGGTAGCCAAAGAAATTCGGCTTGTTGACTACCCGACGCAGGGAGGCGTCATCCAGCGAGCGTTGTTGGTAAGTCCTACCCGTGTTCTCGCTTGCTTCACGGGTGGCAAGAAAACCCGCAATCTCGGTAAACGTCCCATACACGTCGTCGGTAGTCGCCAGGTAGTACACCGGTCCGGCTCCGGCGAAAGTCAATTCGACACTCTGTTGCTGCTCACGCGCGCACTGCAGCACATCGACGACGCGGGAGTACTCGAAGGACTCCGCACTGCCCAGGCTGAAGGTCTCGCTGTCCGCCGCGCGAGGCGGCGTTGAGGCATGTGCCGGCGGCGCAGCTTCTGTCTGCGACAGCTCGGTATTCGCGGCCGGTTCCTGGGGCTGGAACAGTGCGGATACACCGAGGATGGTCTGCGCGACGTCCGAGCTGCTGCCGGGTTTCGGGATATACCACTCCACCCCGTCCACCGGTGTCGGGCCGTAGACGATGGGAACGATCTTCTTGCTGTCGATCAGGCGCATGCTCCCGGGATCATCCGGGGAGATGACGACGGCATTCGCCTCGCTGGCCTCGACCATACGGAACTGGCCGCGGGATTCCACCATCAACCGATAGAGAATACGGTTCAGATGTGAGCGCTCAGCAGCGTCAAGCAGTCGTACGTAGAGATTGAGCAACTCTTACATCCTCCTTAAGTTAATACTTGAACCGCCTAAGTCTTAACTCATCCAGGAGGACTGTTCAGGGCGCAAGATCCAATGAATCGAATGATTCTGTCCCAGCCTATTAGCCTTGGCAATGCAAAGAGGCCAGGCAAATCTCGACACTGTTAAGCTCTTCACAGAAACAATTCATCGGGCGTTGAAACTGAAGATTTTTAGGAGGAAATTGACTTCCAGCAATGTACGGCAGCAATCATTCTGGTGCGATTTGTGTACAGGTGGCCACTTACTGCGGAACAAGTGACCGAACGATCACCTACAATCTTTGTGGATACTGGGTTGTCAACAGACTGGTGTGAACGCCGGCTTGGTCGGAACTCGTTGGTGAACCTGTTGAGAAGTGAGGCACTGGCAGTCAATGGCCTGCACCGGGCGCTTAACGGGGGAGCGAATACGCGCAACCAAGAGTCCGGCCAGACCGCATCGCCAGGTGGCTGGCCAGCATTGAACATTGCAAGCGCGCCGGACCAGGCCCGGCGCGCCGGCCTGTTCAGGTGCGCCGGCGGCGCCCCACGCCCGCCAGACCCATGAGCGCCGAGCCGAACAACCAGGCCGCGGCGGGTACCGGCACCGGAGACACCTCCATACCCGGGGAGATACCGAAGTAAAAGTAGTCCGCGAGCTGGATATCCGGCAGGTTCTCGTCCGACAGGCGCGCGAGGTCGTAGGCGGCCTGGTCGAATTCGAACAGCGGGTCGACCCACACTTCCGAGAACGCCGAAGTGTTGTTGATCGGGTCGATGATCGCCTCCGCCAGCGCGGTCAGTTCGATATGGAACACGGCATTGGTCGGTATACCGTCCAGGTAGTAGGTGTTGGTCACCTTTTCCCCGTTGTAGAACGGGTCGTCAAAGAACGCCTCGTCATCGGTGTTGTAGTCGACAACCGTCTGGTCACCGAGGATGTTGGTCACCCGCACCCGGCCGTAGCCCTGGGTGCCGGTGTTGCTCTGCGAGTCGCCGCCTATCCGGCTGGCCATGGTGGTCAGCGCCAGGTTGATGCTGTCCAGCTCCGCGTACTCCGGGTAGATCGGCAGGATGGACACGTAGTACTCGAGTTTGGTGTACGTGGAGGCGCTGCGATGGTTCCCGCCGCCACTGGTGCCGACCTTCTCGATGTGCACGTTGGCCATGGCGGAGCCGGGGTAACCGGTGGTCGTACCCTCGCCGGTCACATGGGCGCGAAAGCCGCTGCCGAAGGTGTAGTCGGTGGTCTGTGTCCCCACTCCCTGCCAGACCCTGGAGTCGAGGCCGAAGGTCACGACAGAGCGCGCGTGGTTCAGGTCGTAATCCGGCGCGGGAGCGGCCTGCGCTGCCGGTGTAGCAGCGAACAACAGCGCCAGGCCGAGCGCCGGCGCGAATGTCGGCGCGATAGATTTACGGTAGAACATGAATCTCTCCTCGGCTCGCGCCGGTCTATTTGCGGTTGGCGGTGAACGGGAGAATCGCGGCCGAATAACCGACCTCGGATCCGGCGTCCAGGGACAGCGGCGCAACGATCAGCATGTACTCGGCCGGGCCTTCATAACTGGCGCCGCCCACCCCCCAGATGCCGTAGAGCACCTGCTCTGGGTTCTGGGCCTCGCGGCTTCCCACTCCGCCGTAGTAGGCGTCGGACGTCTGGGGCTTGAACGCGACACCGTTGGTACCCCAGACCGCTTCCAGGCTGGGCGGCGCTTCCCCACCAAACAGGGGATCTTCAAAACCGAAGATGGGATCCTCAAAACCGAAAATCGGATCCTCGAAACCAAAGATGGGATCCTCAAAACCGAACAGCGGATCCTCGAATCCGAAGATCGGGTCCTCAAAGGCCTGCCAGGACGACACCAGGCGTCCGGCACCGATCTCGATCAGCGCACTCTTGCCCGGGTTGGCCAGGATCGGCTCGGACAGCGAGCCGTAGACCACATGCCCGGTCTCGATGTCGACCACCCCGACCACCATGATCATCTTCTCCCCACGAGAAGTGATCGCGGCGAGTTGGGTGTTCTCCACCATCTTCTGCGCCAGCTCGGGCAGGCTGGCGTACTCGCCCTCGATGCCCGCACTGAAGCTCGCGGCGGCGACGTCGGTTTTCAACTGTGCCTGGACCGGTGCGGTGAGAGCCCCAGCCAGTGCGAGGCCCGCCATGTGGACGGCAAACTGCTTGTTCATAATCATTGTCGTGCTGCTCCCTGTTCGAAACGTGGGTTCATTGCGTGGAAACCTCTGTTTGTAAATGGCCGGGCAGAATCCGGGTCATTCAAGAGGTAAAACACGCCAGGGGCGCCACAACTGACACGCGCAGCGAAAAAAAATGAAAAATTTTTGGGGAGGGGGCCCAGACAAGCCCCGGATGTGAGCGCTTACTTTACTTCGAACCCCTGCTGGACAAGCAGGTCGTTGAAGGGCTGGTCAGCCATACCGGATGCCTGGATAGCCGCCACCAGGGGCCGAACCTCCTCGTGGCGGCCCAGTTGCAGCCAGGCCACGGCCAGCGTGTACTGGTAGTATTTGTTGTCCGGCTCCTGCCGCCAGACCGGCTCGATCAGCGCCGCCGCCTCCCGCCACAGGGCCTCGGCCCGCTCGCGCCCGCCCAGCTTCGCGGTCAGGTTGGCGACGCTGACCAGGTCTACGGCGAGGTCGTTGGCGGCGGTGAAACTGCCCGCATCCGCAGCGGCAATCTCCCGGGATATGGCCAGGCCCCTGCGGTAGCGCTGCAGCGCGGTGGCGTCGTCGCCGCGGCGCTCGGCGGTCTCCCCGCCGGTGGTGAAGGAATAGGCCAGCTCGCGCTGGTACTCGCGGTTTTGTGGCGCCATCGCCTGCAGACGCTCGCCGGTTTCGATGGCGGTGACCATCGCGGCGTCGGCGCCAGCGTAGTCACCGAGTTGGGTGAGCATGTACGCCTGCTGGTTGAGCAGGATACGGTGGTTGTCGAGGGTCTCGATGTCATCGCCGGCGCCCCGAGCGCGGCGCGCGATCACCAGGGCCCGCTCCAGCGCGGTCAGGGCGTCGCGCGGCTCGCCGTAGTCGAAGGCGTGCCAGGCCAGGGCCTGCCAGGAGTGCGATTCGTCGAGCAGCCAGCGGGTGCCGCCCTCCACCTCGACCATCTCCCCCGCAATCGCCAGCGCCGCGCGCAGGTGCTCCCCCGCGGCGTCGCCCTGGTCGTATTCCATGTAGTGCCAGCCCAGTTGCAGCTGCGCCTCCCACAGCGGCTCGCGCGAGGCATCCGGGTGGCGCTCCACCAGTTCGCCGGCCAGGCTGGCGGCCTCCAGCAGTACCGCTTCAGTCTGCTCCCGCTGGCCCTCGGAGGCGCGCGTTTCGCTTTCCAGGATGAGCACTCGCGAGCGCTGTTCCAGCAAGGCGCGACGGTGCGCCTCGCGATCCTCCACCTGGGCAAGGATGGCACGGGCCTGCTGGTAGGCATCCAGCGCGGCAGTGGATTCCTCCAGGGCGTCGAACACCCGGCCCGCATTGGTATAAGCCACGGCACTTTGCAACCTGGCCGGGTCGTCCAGGGTACGCGGGTCCTGCCGCGCCAGGTGCTCGATGCTGCGCTCGGCCACCAGCTGCAGCAGGTCGATACGGCCGATCCGGGCCAGGCGGTCGAACAGGTCGCCGAGCATGAAGTTGAACAGGCGGTCGCCGGCGTGCTTCTCCGCCTGGGTGGCCTGTTGCAGGGCACCGACATCGGCGGTGTATTTCCAGGTTGCCCAGGCGGTGCCAGCGAGGGCCAGCGCGGCGATGGATGCCGCCAGGGTATGCCGGCGCAGCGCCTTGGCCGCCACGTGAAAGGGGCGATGGCGGCCCACCGCCAGCGGCAGGTCGTTGAGCCAGGCGTCGAGGTCGGTGCGCAGGGCGGCGGCCGAGGCGTAGCGCGCGGCGGGTTTTTCCCGCGTGCACTTGCCGATGACATCGCGCAGGTCGCGCGGCACCCCGGCCCGGCGCAACCGCGCCATGCGCTCCTCTGGCGGCAACTGCCCGACGTTTTCCACGCTGTCGCCGAGGCAGGCCTGGGCCAGCAACATACCCAGGGAATACAGGTCTGCCCGCGCATCCACGGGTTCGCCGGCGAGTTGCTCCGGCGCTGCGTAGCCGCGGCTGCCGAACACCGCACCGGGGGTATCGTCCGCAGTGCTGGCCGCCTGCAGCGCGATACCGAAATCGATCAGCACCGGGTAGGCGGTGCCGTTTATATCGCGCACCATCACGTTGCCCGGCTTGATGTCCATGTGCACCACCCCGCGCAGGTGGATGAACTGCAGGGCCTCGCACAGATCGCGCACCAGCCGTGCGAGCCCACGCCAGTCGAGCTGCTGCTCGCGGCAGTAGGCGGTGAAGTGCGGGCCGTCGATGTATTCCAGCACCAGCCAGGGGCGCTCCGCCGCGCCCAGGCCACCGTCGAGAATCTGCACAATACCCGGGTGCGGCAGGTCCGCCAGCAATTGCATCTCGCGCAGGAACTGCTCCTGCATCAGGCCGCGGTGGTAGTGGCCGGCGAGCAGCTTGATCACCACCGTGCGGTTGTAGACACCGTCCGCGCGCTCGGCGAGGAACACCTCGCTCTGCCCGCCGCTGTCGATACGCCGCAATACCCGGTAGCGGGAACCGCCGATCTCCGCGGTGACGTTGTCGCCGCCGAAGGCCTGGCCGAGCACTTCGCCGGCGGCGGTATCGAGGGATTCGTCCAGCAGGCGCGCGGTAATGCCCAGCCGTTCCAGGCACTCGTCGGCACCCTGCTCGTCGTCGCTATCCAGAGCGGCGTCGATGCGCCGCCACTTGTCGAGCAGGTCGCTCACCCGCCAAGCGCCGCGGACAGCATTGCCCGCGCTTTCTTCCAGTCGCGCAGCGCAGTGCGCTCGCTGACACCGAGTACTTCGGCAATTTCCGCCATTTCCATCTCGCCAAAGAAGCGGTAGGTGAAGACTTTTTCCAGGCGCGGGGAGTAGGCCTCCAGCGCGACCAGGTGGCGCTCCATGTCCACCAGGAACTCGGATTGCTCGTACACCGGCAGGCGCTGCAACTCCTGGTCCACGTCGACCATAGTCGCCAGCCGGTTGTGCCGGGCCAGGTTGTAGAGGATGTGGCGCATGGCCACCGCACAGTAGGCGAAGAAGTGTTTGCGGTCGTTGAAGTCGCGCGGGCGATCCGAATACTTCAGCCAGGCCTCGTTGGCCAGGGCCGTGGTATTGAGGCCGTGCTTGCTCACCTTCAGCCGCTGGCGGTGGGCGATGTCCTTGAGTTGGGCGTACACCTCGGCCATGCCCTGTTCCTGCGCCGGCGAAAAACTCGCCGAGTGCGTGTTGAGCATTTCGGTTATGCGGCTGTCCAGCCCGTCCAAGTTGTTCCCCCTGCCTCCGGCGCCGTGCGGCGCCATAACCTTAAAAAATAATGCAATCCGGCCATTTTGCAATATGTGGCCAACTGCCCGCTTGAGCCAATCCCGGCCGCGGGTGCCAAGCACCCATCTCGCCGTTACCGACCAAAGCCTGCCGTGATTTGCTCCAGCATTTGTATTAAGGTGCGGGGGCCATGCGCCTTGGCGGGTGGGGAAAAGACGCGCGGCTCCACGGGGGAGGCCGCACCGAGTTGGAGACACACAGATGAAAAAAATCATTGCACTGGCCGCCGCACTCGCACTGGGCGCGGGCGCCATCGGCGCGCAGGCCAAGGACGAACGCAACCACTACTCGATCGCCGACGCGATGAACCTGGCCGACGCCAAGGCCAAGCTCAATCGCGGTTACACCTTCAAGTTCGGCAACCAGCCGCACGCGGCGGTGGTCGAGAAGCACGGCGAGTTCATGTCCAACAAGAAGACCAACGCGGTGAACAAAACCGACGAATACGCCTGCCAGTGGGCTTTCCTGTCGGCCATGCTCAGCTTCCAGGACCGCATCGCCCGCGAGGGCGGCAACGCGGTTATCAATATTCGCAGCTACTACAAGAAGAACACCTTCGTCAGCGACACCGAATTCGAATGCGGTAACGGCAGCATCATGGCCGGCGTGACTTTTCTCGGCGACGTCGTGACGCTCGCGGAATAATCTGCGCGCCCCGGGAAAGGATTTTTCGGGGCGGGGCCAGCGGCCCAGCTCAAAAGCTAGCACCACCTAGCTTTATTGGGTAAAGTCTCTTCTGCGCCGGTCGCCTGCGGTCGTGCGCGGACTGCACCACGATTCACGGAAGAACAGGATTCAATATGCCAGACACCGTTTCGCGAGGCGCCCTGCCCCGCCTCGTTCGACTTCCCGCTCTCGCGCGGACACTCCTCGCTTTCACCGCACTCACCCTCGCCGGCTGCGTCAACACGTCACTGACCTCCGACGTCGACCCCAACGTGGACCTCGACACGCTCAAGCACCTGTACGTCCTCAAGCTGCCCGCCGATGAACGCGGCATCGACGGCCTTATCGCGGACCGCCTCGGCACAATGGGCTACCAGGTCGAACACGGCGACACCGCCCCGGCGCCTGACGCAGTGGACGCCCTGGTCACCTACCAGGACCAGTGGATGTGGGATATCACCATGTACATGCTCACGCTGAGGGTACAGCTGCGCGACCCGGACACCGACTACGTACTCGCGTCCGGCCAGGTACACCGGACCTCGCTCGCCAGGCGCCCCCCGGAGGAAATGGTCGAGGAAGTGCTGAGCGAAATTTTCAAATCCCGATAACAGCAAAAGGCAGGATACCCGCATGATGATGAAACGACTCGCCGTCCTGGCACTTCCCGTACTAATCGCAGGCTGTGCTGTTGGCAACACCTACGACTACGGCGGCGCCGCCGTCGACCTGCCGGTGCAGGGCACAGGCAACGTCGGCCTGGCCGTGGTGGAACAGCGGCCCTATGTGCTCGACGGCGACAAGCAACCGGATTTCGTCGGCCTGCAGCGCGGCGGTTTCGGCAACCCCTTCGACGTGACCACGCAAAGCGGCAAACCGCTGGCGGACGCAATGGCCGACGCGATCACGCGGGAGCTGAAGGAAAACGGCTACGAAGTAGTGGCACTGGAAGTAGGTGACGGCTCCCTCACCGCCGTGACCACGGCGATCCAGGGCGTCACCCTGCCGCGCAGCGTCGTGTTGACGGTGCGCGAGTGGAAGACCGACGCCTACATGAATTTCGGCCTCAGCTACGATCTGGAACTGTCGGTCTACGACGAACAGGCCACGCGACTCGCCAGCACCACGGCGTCCGGCAAGGATGAAGTTCTCGGCGGCGCAGGGATGGAGTCGGGCAACGCGAAAGCCGCGGCGATCGCGTTTTCCACCAAGCTCGGGCGCATGTTCAACGCGCCGGAAATCCGCCAGGCCCTGGCACCGAATCCCTGACCGACGAAGCGCGGCCGCCAGGGGCTAGGAAGCCTGCCGGCCGCGCCCGGCGTACAGCGCCAACACCGCTTCTTTTGGCAGTTTGCCGCTGTCTGCCCGGGGCAGGCCGGGGACATCTACTATCGGCCGCGGGATGAACGCGGGATCGATGCGGCCGCGAAAGTGTGCGAGCAGGGCGGACTTGTCGACGCCGGGCCTGAACACCACCAGCGCCGCCAGCCGCTGCTCCGCGCGCTGCGGCGGCGCGAACACCACGCCATCGACAATTCCGTCGAACTCCAGCAGCACGCGGTTGATCTCCGCCAGGGAGGCGCGCTTGCCGGCGATGTTCAGCAGGTCCTCGGTGCGACCGGCGAGCCGGAAGTGGCTCTCGTCCAGCAGTTCCAGGTGATCCCCCAGGTGCGCAACCTCCTCGATATGCGGCGCCCTGGCCAGTGTTGCACCGCCCTCGTCATGCCACATGCTGAAACCGGGAAACAGCGACCAGACCTCGGTCTCGCTGGTGGCGCGACTGGCCATCGAGCCGAGCTCGCTGCAACCGTAGATCTCCACCAGCCGGGCGCCGGTCCTGGCTTCCACGTCGGCGGCCAATGCCTGCCCCAGCGGGGCTGTCGCGCACAACACACGCTGCAGTTGCGGCAGCGGTGTCTGCGGGTCGTGGGCGAGCAGCGCTCGCAGGTGAATCGGCGAGGAAACCAGCATTCGCGGTGTCGGCAGGCGCTGCAGTTGCGCGACGATATCGGCGGGGTAGAACGGCCGCGTGTCGGTCATGGTGAGCTCGTGATGCAGGGGCAGCATGACGCTGGTCTCCAGCCCCCACATATGCTGCGGCGGCACTGTCGCCAGCTGGAACACGAGCTCGCCGCCGTCCTCCAGCATACGCTGCCCGTTGACGGCGTTGGCCCTGGCCAGCTGGGACCAACGCTTGGGAATCGGCTTGGATTCACCGGTGGAACCGGAGGTGTAGCACTCCGCGGCGATGTGGTCCCCGGGAATGTCCAGCGCCTGCGCCGGCGCCTCGCCATCGGGAAATTCGAACCCGGCCAGGTCCAGGACTGGCAGCTGCGTGTCCACCACTTCGCCGTCGACAAGGTAATAACAGCTGTGCCTGCGTTCCAGCGTGGCCAGGGTCTGTGCCGCACGGTTCGGCGGCAGCAGGTTGGTATGGCCGCGCAACAGTGCGGCGCAGAACGCCACGCAGAACAGGTAGCGGCTGTCGCAGAGGTTGATCGCGAATTCGCCCGCGGGTAGCTGTTCGGCAAGCGCCAACACGTGCCGGCGGAAGCGGGCGGTGGATACCACAGGAGCCTGCCGCGCCAGCGCTGCGGTGGGCGAGAGGAGCACGGCGAAGGGGGTGTCGTCCCGGCGGGACAGCAGCGGCAGTGAGTCGTCAGCGGACTCGGTCATGCGGTGGCGACGGCTATCGCCTGCTGTCGATAAATTCGCACAGTTTCTGCAGGTTGGAGAAAGCCTGTTGGGTGTTCTCTTCTTCGGCTTTCATCTGCACGCCATAGCGCTGGGATATCGCCAGGGCCACCTCCAACGCGTCGATGGAGTCCAGGCCGAGGCCCTCGCCGAACAGGGGCGCGGCCGGGTCGATCTCGTCCGGACGCACGTCCTCGAGATCCAACACTTCGACCAGTAAAGCGGCTATCTCCTGCTCAAAGGATGACTGATTTACCAAGGGTTTTCCTGCGAAAGCATTTTTTTATGGAGGGGCTGTAGTTTAGACTACAAGCCCAATCAAAGTCATCTGCAATCGACTTCACCAGCGCGTATCGGGACGGCTTGCCGAACCCTGAAACACTGGAATAGAACCACCGGGACAGACCCTGATTAGAACGACAGCTCATGCGGCAACCGAACCACACCCTAAGCTCACCCGCGCGCGCACCCAACGCCGGTAAGACCCTCGCCCAGCGCGTCGCGCATCCCGACACGCCGGTGCCGCCGGGGCAGGGCCTGCTGGCGCGGGTCACCTTTGGCGAACCGCCAGCTGATACCGCGCCCTGCGACTTCCCCTGCGCGCTGCTGCCGGTACTCCCCGCGGATGCCTGCGAGGACTGGTTGCTGCCCGCCGCAGACGCCGAAGTCGGCAGCCACGGACCTGTGCGCTGGTCGCGAGTCGGCGGTTTCGTGTTCGCCCAGGTCTCGGCGCCGCTGCCAACGGGCGCCGATGCCAGTGCCGTCACCCGGGACATCTACCTCGAACTGCTGCGCTTCCAGGCCGCAGGGGAGCACCCGCACCTGCTGCGTTTCTGGAATTTTGTTCCGCACATCAACAGCGGCGTCGGCGACGAGGAAACCTACAAGCGCTTTTGCGCCGGGCGCCTGCACGCCTTTCGCGAGATGGCTGTGACCGAGGCGCACTTTCCCGCCGCCTCCGCGGTCGGGCACGCAGGCTCCGAGCTCGTCGTGCAGATGCTGGCGAGCGATATCCCCGGCGAGCACCACGGCAACAACAAACAGGTACACGCCTTCGAGTACCCGCGGCAGTACGGCATCGCGAGCCCCTCCTTCGCCCGCGCCACCAGCGTCGACTGCGGCCGGCGCCGCCTGTTGTTCGTCTCCGGTACCGCCAGCATCGTCGGCCACGCGACCCGTTTCCCGCACCAGTTGCAGGGGCAGCTGGAAGTGACCATCGACAACGTGTCTCACCTGCTCGAGCAGACCGGCACGCGCGCCGACCAGATGGCCTGCATGCGCGTCTACCTGCGCAACCCCGCGGACCGGGCCAGCGTGGCGCAGGCGCTGGACGCGGCGTTTCCCGCCGCACAGAAGAACTACGTACAGGCGGATATCTGTCGCTCGGACCTGCTCTTCGAGGTCGAGTGTTTTTGCCGCTAGCCGCACCGAGGGCGCCGCTGCTGAGCTGGCGGGTACTCGCCGCGGGAATCTGCTACCTGATATTCGCCGTGGCGGCGTCCATCCCCGCCGCGCTCGCCCTGGGCCTGAAAATACTCCCCCTGGACAGCACCCGCCGCCAGCGCATCACCCGCGACAGCATTCGCTACCTGTGCCGCTTCTACATGAACTTCATGCAGTTGGCCGGGCTGCTGCGTTTCACGGTGACGGACAGGAGCACTGCGCCGGTCGCCGGCCACGTGATTGTCGCCAACCACCCCACGCTGATCGATGCGCTGTTCGTCATGGCCTACGTCCCCGACGTGTGCTGCATCGCCAAACCCGGGCTGGCGCGCAACATTTTCACCCGCATGACCCTGGCCCAGGCGGGTTTCCTGGTGGCCGACGCCGATGACCTCATGGAGCAGGCCTGCGCACGACTTCACGCCGGGGAGAACGTGCTGATCTTTCCCGAGGGCACGCGCAACACCTCGGACCTCGAACTGGATTTCCGGCGCGGCGCCGCCAACCTCGCAGTACTGGCCGACAGCCCGGTGCTGCCGGTAGTGATCCACTGCCGGCCGCGCATCCTGCAGCGCGGCGACAAGTGGTACCAGCTGCCCAGTGAAAGGCCGGAGCTGGATATCGTCATCGAGCCGGAACTGGTGCGCGGCGACTGCATCGATACCAGCGCCCCGCGCACCCGCCAGTACCGTACCCTGACCCGCTACCTGCGCGAATACTTCCACACCCGCCTCGCCGCAGCGCCGGGCGCGCAGGACAAAATGGTATGATGGGACGTTTGCCTTCGAGGATGCCCGACATGCCCAGCGCCCCGACTCGCGAAGAGTTGCACGCCGAACTGGCCGCCGCCCTGCAGGAACTGTTCGAGACAGAGCCCGCGGCGGTGGTCGAGACCGCCCGCCTCTACGAGGACCTCGACATCGACAGCATCGATACCATGGACCTGCTGCTGCGCCTGCGCCAGTCGCGGGGCCGGCATATCGAGCCGGAACTGTTCCGCGACACGCGCACAGTCGGCGGCGTGCTCGACGTGCTGCAGGCCCTGGACTGACATGCCGGACCTGTCGGTTGCCGAAGTGGAACTGGAGATCCCCTTTCACGACGTGGACAGCTACCGCGTGGTATGGCACGGCAACTACCCGAAGTACTTCGAGATCGCCCGCTGCCGACTGCTCGACCAGCTGCACATCAACTATGCCGACATGGAGGCGATGGGCTACTTCTTCCCGGTCATCGAAATGGACCTCAAATACCTGCGCCCGATCGTGTTCGGACAGCGCGTGAAGGTATCCGCGAAACTCGAGGAATGGCGCAACAAGCTGGTCATCACCTACCGCATTCGCGACATCGACTCGGGGGAGACACTCACCAAGGGCAGCACCAGCCAGGTAGCGGTATCGCCGCAGGGCGTGATCCAGTACGACGCCCCGGACGCCCTGGTCGCCAGCGTGGAGCGCGTCCTCGGCGCCCGCTGATCGCATGACCCCCTCACCGCCGCACGCCCTGCTGACTGCATTGCTCTGCCTGCTGCCCTGGTGCGGCGCCGCGGGCCGCGAACTCGCCGTGCTCGACAACCCCGACTGCCGATTTGGCGGCGCTTTCGAGCAGGAGAAATCCATTCCCGGCCTGGACCAGGCGCTGGTCTCCAGCGGCTACTACCTGTTCGACTGCGATGCGGGCATCGTCTGGGCGACCCGCGACCCGCTGCCGGAAACGCTGGTGATGACCCTGGATGGCCGCCAGTACGCAGTCGCGCCGGACGGCGCGGCGACGCAACGCCCCGGCAAACTGCAATCCGCCATCGGCGACCTGATGCTGGCCATGATCAGCGGCGACGAGGAACGGCTGCGCGAGGACTTCGAGCTCAGCGCCAACGATGACGAATCGCTGCACATGGCACCGCGCTCACGGCGGCTGCGCCGGGCGCTGGATCACGTGCTGCTGCGCCGGCTGGCGACAGACGACGGCATGGATGAGACTCCCGGTGTCACGGTGGAAATCGTCACCCGCGACCAGCAGGTCATCCTGGTGCGGGCACAGCAGGAAGAAGTATTCGCCACGAGCGAACTGCTCGGCCAGCGCTGCGCCGAACTGCTGGATGCCGGTACGCAGGCCTGCCGCCTGCTCGCGGGTGACGCGGAGCAGCCCGCAGCCACCCCATGACAGCCAGCGCGCCCCCCGACAGTCTGTCCCGCTGGGCGCGCTGGCTGCTCGCGGCGAGCCTGGCGGCGATACTCGCCGGGCTCGCACTCAACTACGACCGGCTGCATATCGAAACGGATATCGCCGGGCTCGCCCCGGAGGTCGACCTCTCGCCCCTCGCCCGACAGGCCGTCGATGGCGTCGCGCAGGATGTGCAGCGGCGGGTCGTATTCCTGCTGTCCGCTGCGGACGCCGATACCGCGCAGGACGCGGCCGACTTCCTGCAGGCACAGCTGGAGACCATGGACGCAGTGCAACTGGCCGGCGGCGAACAGGTACTGGCGCAGGCACAGCAGTTCTTCGACCAGTATCGCCTCGGCCTGCTCACCGCCGACCAGCGCCGGCAGTTGGGCGAGTTGGACGCGGCGGCCATCGCCGACGAGGCGTTGCGCGCCCGCTACGGCCTCGCCGCGGCGCCCCAGCTGCTGCCCTTCGCCAGCGATCCGCTGGGCTGGCATTCGGCGACGCTGCTCGAGATGTTCGCCGCAGTGACAGCGGCCGACAGCGAATTGCCGGACAACATGGCCTACCTCAGCGTCACCCTCGACAACCCGCTGGACATGGCCGGCCAGGCCGCGCTGGCCGGCGCCTTCGCGGACCTCGAGCGGGCACTGGCCGAGCAATTCCCCGAGGTAGAAGTGCTGCACAGCGGCGTGTTCTTCTTCGCGGTGAACGCGGCGCGCGATTCGCGCCAGGACATCTCGCGCATCAGCAGTATCTCGTCGCTCGCCGTGGTGCTGTTGCTGCTGCTGATCTTCCGCTCGCCCTGGGCCCTGCTGGTGCCGGTGCTGTCCGTGGCGGTGGGTGTGGCGGGCGCGTTCGCGGCGACGCAGCTGGTGTTTTCGGGTGTTCACATCATCACCATCGTGTTCGGCGCCAGCCTGATCGGCGTGGTCATCGACTACTCGCTGCACTATTTTTTCCACGCCGACCGCGCCGGCACAGGCGGCCGCCGCCACCTCTACCGCGCCCTGTTGCTGAGCCTGGCGACCTCGCTGGTCGGCTACTCGGCACTGGCCCTGTCGCACCTGCACGTACTCGCCCAGGTCGCATTGTTTTCCTGCGTGGGCCTGGCTCTGGCGATGCTCGTGGTCATCGCCCTGTGCCCGCTGGTGGCGCAGCGCCTGCGTGTACAACAGGCGGCGGTGGCTGCCGTGGTGAACGCGCTGGCGACGCCCTGGCGGTATCTCTCGCGCACTGCCACGGCGGTGCTGGCCGGCGCCGTGTTGTTCGCCGGCGGCGCCTCCGCACTGTGGCTGCTGGACGCGCAAGACAACCCCGCACTGTTCCTGAACGCGGACCGGGAGCTGGTGGCGATGGACACGGCAATCGCCGAGGCCACCGCGCAGTACGAGCCCGCCAGCTTCGTGCTGGTTGAAGGCGATACCCCCGGGGCAGTCTACGCGCGCAGCGAGGCCTTCGACGCCGCTGTCAACGCCAGCCCCGCGCTGGACAGTGCGCAGTTCCTCGATCTTTCCTCCCTGCTGCCGTCGCCGCAGGAGCAACGGCAAAACTACCGGCTGCAGGAAAAACTCTACGGGCCGCAGGGCGCGCTGGAGATCGTCGCGCAGCAACTGCGCCTGCCCGCCGCACTGGTCAGCGAACTGCGCACGGCCTACCACCACTACGCGGATCACGCGGCGGCGTCGCCGGCTGACCTGGTCGCCGCGGGTGTGGCGCCGCCGCTTTGGTACGAGCAGAACAACGGCGTCGTGAACATCGTCCTGCTGCGCAAGGGCGTCGACGCGAAGGCGCTGGCGACAGTGGCGGACAGCCTGCCCGGCGTGCAGTACTACCGCGCCATCGAGGCGACGTCCGCGGCTTTGCGCCAGCAAAAGCACAGCGCGCTGATGTTGCTGGCCGGCGCCTACGGCCTGGTCGCCCTGTTCCTGCTGTGGTTCTACCGCAGCCCGCACGCGCTGCTGGTGATACTCATCCCCCTGTGCGCCACAGCGGCCGTGCTGCTGGTGTTCGGCGTGCTCGGCGTGCCGTTCAACCTGTTCCACGTCATGGCGCTGTTCCTGGCCCTGGGCCTGGGCCTGGACTACGGCATCTTCGTCTACGAGATGCGCGACTGGTCGGCCCAGGCCAACAGCGCCGTGGCAGTCTCCGCGGCCACCAGCATCCTGTCCTTTGGGTTGCTGGCGGCGAGCAATATCCCGGTGGTGCAGAGCTTCGGTTTTTCCCTGCTGGTGGCAAATTGCGTAAACTTCCTGGGCGCCAGCGCACTGGCGCACCAACTGAATCGACAGTAGCGACACTATGGAAAAACGACAGGTTCTGGTGACTGGCGCGAGCCGCGGCATCGGCCGGGCGACGGCCCTGCGACTGGCCGGCGACGGTTTTCACGTCAGCGTGCATTATCGCGGCAGCGAAGACGCCGCGGCGGCAGTCGTTGCGGAAATCGAGGCGGCCGGGGGCAGCGCCGACCTGCTGCAGTTCGACCTTGCCGAGCGCGAGCAGGTGCGCGAGTGCCTGGAGGCGCGCATCGCGGAACAGGGCGCCTACTACGGCGTGGTCTGCAACGCGGGCCTGCACAGCGACAATGCGTTTCCAGCCATGACAGATGAACAGTGGGACGGCGTGGTGCGCACCAATCTCGACGGTTTCTACAACCTGCTGCACCCGCTGGTCATGCCCATGATCCGCCGCCGCGGCGGCGGCCGCATCGTCACCCTGGCCTCGGTGTCCGGGATCATCGGCAACCGCGGGCAGACCAACTACAGTGCCGCCAAGGCCGGCGTCATCGGCGCCACCAAGGCACTGGCGGTAGAGCTGGCCAAGCGCAAGATCACCGTGAACTGCGTGGCGCCCGGGCTGGTGGAAACCGACATGACCGACGCGCTGCCCAGCGAGGAGATCCTCAAGGCCGTGCCCCTGCGCCGCTTCGCCCAGCCGCAGGAAGTGGCCGGGCTGATCGGCTACCTGATGTCCGACGAGGCGGGCTATATCACCCGCCAGGTCATCAGCATCAACGGCGGCCTGTGCTGATGCGCGATACCGTCGCGATTATCGGCGCCGGCCCGGCGGGTTCGGCGCTCGCCTGCTTCCTGCAGGAGCGCGGCTACCGCTGTATTGTCTACAGCAACCTGAAAACCATCGACCTGATGGTCGGCGAATCGCTGATTTCCGCGGTCATCCCACACCTGCAACGGCTGGGTATCGAGGACGAGGTCGCGCAGATTTCCGAGCTGAAACTGGGCGCCGGCTTCCGCCACGGCGACGGTACGCGGGTGGATTTCCGTTTCCCGGACTTCGGCGCGCGGCGCCCGGGGCGCGCGTATAACATCCCCCGCCCGGCCTTCGACAACCTGCTGCGCGACCACGCCCGCGCCCGCGGCATCACCTTCGTCGATGAGCAGGCAAAACTCGAACCCGGTACCGACGGCGAGCGCGAAGTGCAGCTCAGCGATGCCTCCCTGGCACAGGCCGGCCTCACCCGCGCCACCCAGCCCGCGTGGATCGTCGATGCCAGCGGCCGCGCGCGCAGCGTGAGCCGGTTGCTGGACATTCCAGCGCGCCGCGGCGGGCGCAACGACGCCGCCTACTTCGCGCATTTCTCCGGCTTCGAGGCACCCACCGCCTTCCAGGGCCAGGTGCTGCTCACCGCCCTCGACCAGGGCTGGTCCTGGCAGATTCCGCTGCGCGATTGCCTCTCGGTGGGCGTGGTGGTCGACGCCGGCATCGCCCGGCAACTGGGCAGTTCACCGCGCGAGCGGCTGGAGGCAGCGATCGAGTCCAGCCCGCTATTGCGTGTGGAAGGCGCCAGGCGCCAGTACCTTACGGACGTCGCGACCTACGCCAACTACCAGCTGATTTCCGAGCGCGGCTTCGGCCCGGGCTGGGTGGCGGTGGGCGATGCCCTGGGTTTTGTCGACCCGATGCTGAGCCCAGGCGTGTTCATGGCGCTGGAGGCGGCTGCCACCCTGGACCACATGGTGTTCCGCCGTTCGCGCATCGAGACCGCGCAGCTGCAGGCCTACTACGACACCATGCAGGACTGGCACCGCGCCTGGACCACGCTGATCAACTACTTCTACAACGGCCAGCTGCTGGGCATGGCGGAACAGCGAAACAACATGATGCGCGAGGGCTCGGCAAACCTATTCGGCAAGCTGGCGGAGAAAATGGTCAGCGGCGCGCTGGCGGGCATGACCACCGGCTACAAGACGCGCTCGGCATTGAGCCAGGGCATCCTGCGCCACAGCTGTGATCACATGCTCAAGGACCAGGAAGTGATCGACGCACGGCGCATCCGGCCAGGCGTGTTTGTCGGACAAAACTGAAGCCGCGCGGCCCCGGGGCAGTCGCGGAGTTCAGGACCAGCGGCGCACCAGCAGCGAAGTATTGATCCCACCGAAGGCGAAGTTGTTGCTCATGATGACGTCCGTCTCGATAGCCCGGCACTCGCCGCGAATGTAATCCAGTTCCGCACATTGCGGGTCGACATTGTCCAGGTTCAGGGTCGGCGCGAACCAGCCCTCGTTCATCATCATGATGCTCGCCCACAGCTCGAAGGCGGCGCAGGCGCCCAGCGAGTGCCCGGTGTAGCTTTTCAGCGCGCTCACCGGCACCGCGCCGAGCACATTCGCTGTGGCGTGGGACTCGGCGATATCGCCGTTGGCGGTGGCGGTGGCGTGGGCGGACACATAGCCCACCTCGCGCGGGTCGATGCCGGCATCCTCCAGGCACAGTCGTATCACCGTCTCCTGGGTAGCCTGCTGCGGCCGCACCAGGTGTGCGCCATCGGCGTTGGTGGCGTAGCCGATGACCTCGGCGAGGACGGTCGCGCCCCTGGCCCGCGCGTGCTCCAGTTCCTCGAGAATCAGCGTGGTGGCGCCCTCGCCCAGCGCCAGGCCGTCGCGGTCGCGGTCGAAGGGTCGCGGCGAACACTCCGGCGAGTCGTTGTGGTGGCGGCTGGCGGCGAGGATGACGTCGAACACCGCGGACTGTGTCGGGCACAGTTCCTCGGCGCCGCCGGCGATCATCACGTCCTGCACGCCGGCCTTGATCGCCTCGTAGGCATAGCCCACTCCCTGGCTGCCGGCGGTGCAGGCGCTGGAGGTGGTGTACACCCGGCCCCGTGTGCCGAACTTCACGCCGATATTCACCGCCGCCGTGTGGCTCATCATGCGCGTGTAGGTGGTGGTGTTGACCTGCTCCATGGAGTGGTCGCGCAGCAGCGAGAGGAATTCCATGCCCGCGGCGCTGCTGCCGGTCGCCGAGCCGTAGGCGACGCCGGTACGGCCGCCGGTGATCACCGGGTCACCGCCAAGGCCCGCCTGCTGCAGGGCGTCCTCGGTCGCCACCACCGCCATCTGCGCCACCCGCCCGAGGGCGCGGCGCTCACGGGCGCGGTAGTGGCCGGGCAGCTGGAAATCGTCGATGGGCGCGGCGATGCGCGCCTTGAGCTCCGGGTAGACCTCCCACTCCGGCATGTAGCGCACCGCGCTGCGCATGGCGCGCAGGCGTTCGCCCACCGCCGCCCAGTCGTTGCCCAGGGCGGACACGGTGCCGCTGCCGGTAATCACTACACGGCGCTCGCCAAAGGCGCTCATGCCGCCACCTCCGGGGTGGGCCGGCGCAACACCGACAGCGTCGCCTCGGCCAGCAGGACGTCGCTGGCCAGGCAGCGAATCGTGCAGTCGAAGTTGGCCAGGCTGTCGTCCACTACCACGCCCTCGCGCACATCCACCTGCAGGCTGCTACCCGGGGCGAAGAAATCGCGGTGTGCGCGGTAGCGGCGGCTGCCCAGCAGGAAACCCAGGTGCGGACCGATCAGCCCCTGTCTCAGCTGGTAGCCGGCGATCAGCGCGGCCGTCTGCCCCATGTACTCGAGGCCGACACAGACCGGTACGCCCTGCCCCGGCAGCGCGAAGGGCGCTTGCGCGTCCAGTTCGACCAGGGCGCTGGCATGGTCCGCGCCCAGCGCAAGCACGCGTCGCAGCAGCAGCATGGGCGGCCGGTGGGGCAGTAGTTCCAGCAGTTCCGGGTCCGCGCTCTTACTCATGGTTTACTGCTTCCCGCGCAGTACTGCCGGCCTCTGGTGCCGGCCAGTAGTCGTAAAAATTGAACCATTGGTAGGGCGCATCGCGACAGATGCGCTCGAGGTGGTTCGCGTAACCCTGGGCCAGTGACTGTAACGCTGCGTCGCGTTGCTTGCGCGGCAGCTTTACCTGCTCGCTGTACTCGACGACCTCGAAGTACAGGCGATGGTCGCTGCCGCCGTAGTTCTTGTAGGAGAACATCAGCCACACCGGGCACTGCAGCGCCTTGGCCAGCAGGTAGGGGCCGATGGGCAGGCGCGTGGGCCGGCCGAGGAACTCCACCTCTACCGTGCGCTCGGTGCCGGACAGGGGAATGCGGTCGCCAGCGATGAACACCCACTGGCCGGCCTCGATCTTCTCCTTGAGCAACAGGATGGTAGTGATATCGAATTCGTCGACCTGGTAGACGTTGATGCGCGACTCGGGGTTCATGCGCCGCATCATCTCCACGTAATTCCCCGCGTGGCGCTCGTACACCAGGATATTCACCACCTTGGATTCATAGCGGTGCATGTAGCCGCGGCAGTACTCGATGTTGCCCAGGTGGGAGCCGATGATCAGCTGCCCGCGAGGGTCGTTCAGCAGTTTCTCGGTGGCCGCGGGATTGACCTGGTGGAACTCGTCGGCATCGATCTCCAGGTGCCAGGCCAGCAGTTTGTCCACCACGCTCTCGGCGAATTCGCGGAACTGGCGGTACAGGTCCAGCCGGCCCGGCGCGCGCTGCCAGCGCTCCGGGAAGCGTTGGTAGTGGGCCTGCAGGTACTGCCAGGCGCCGCGCCTGGCCTGGGTTCTCACCGCGATGAAATACACCACCACCGGCTTCAGCAGCAGCGAGAGCGCGCGCCGGCCGAGCAGGCGATGCACGCCCCACAGCAGGCGCAGGCCCGCCAGCGAGCCGGACTCGCGGGCGTTCGACCAGTGGCCGCCGGTTGGGCCGGAAACAGTGCTCGCCTGTGATTCACTGGCCACGCGCCAGCCTCCGCAGCTTGCGCGCCAGCAGTACCGGCAGGCGCCACAACATGCCCAGCATGAGCCGCGTGTGCAGGCGTATCAACACCAGGTTGTCGCGCAGGTAGTGGAAGTGCGATGTCGCACCCGGCGGGTAGACCACCCGGGTCGGCAGGAAGCGCAGGTCGATGTCCTGCCACACCGCCTTGACCAGAATCTCGGTATCGAAATCCATGCGCGGTCCGAGGTAGTAGGCATCGACAATCTGCGCCACCACGTCCAGCGGATAGACGCGAAAACCGCACAGGCCATCCTCGATCTCCAGCGACAGGGTTTCCAGCGCGGTCCAGAAGGTGGTCACCTTGCGCCCGTGCACCCTGGCCGCTGGCGCATCGGCGTCGAACACCGGCTTGCCGCAGACGATACTGCGCGGGTTGGCTTCACTGGCGGCGATAAACCCGGCGATGTCGTCGAGGTTGTGCTGGCCGTCGGCGTCGATCTGCAGCGCGTGGGTGAAACCGCGGCTCGCGGCCACGGTAAAACCGGTGAGCACCGCCGCGCCCTTGCCGCGGTTGCGCGGGTGCTCCACCAGGCTGACGCTGTCGCTGCCCTGCACCAACTTGCGCAGGGCCTGCTTCGCGGATTCGTCACTGCCGTCGTCCACCAGCAGCACCGGGTGACCCAGCGCGGCGAGTCCCGGCAGGAAGCGCTCCAGTTCGCCGACGTGGTTGTAATGCGGGACGACCAGGCAGCAACTCATGCGCCGGACTCCGTGAATGCGCCGCTGGAAACGGCATCATCCGCCTGCGTGTAGCGAAACTCGAGCCGCCCCTTCTGCACGTCCTCGGCCAGGGTGAGGGTGAGCGCGGCGCCGGGCAGCACCATCTGGTTGAACTTGAGGTTGCGCAACAGGTACTCGTCCGGGAAGCGGCCGAACAACTGCCGCGCGAAGCACTCGGCCCAGAACACCTGCACGACACCCGGCAGTACCGGCGTGCCCGGAAAATGGCCCGCAAACCAGCACAGCGACTCCGGCACCTGTAATTCCAGCGCAAACTGTCCGTCGCCCTCGCGCACGCCCGCAACTTGCGGCCACTGCGCGGGGTCACCCGGCAGCGACAGGGCGCGGCTGTGCTGCGCTGCGCTCATCCGCAATCCACCGGGCCCGCCCGCAGGCGGCGCTCGAGACTGCGGCGATAGAACTGGCGGAACACCCACTCGCCGGCCATGAACGCAGCCATCAGCAGGTAAGCGACCAGGCTGTTGTACAGCGCCCAGGCGGCGGGGGACATACAGCAGGCGGTGTAGGCGGCCACCGCGGCGTTGGCGCACAGTAGCAGCGCCCAGACCGCGGTCAGGCGTTTCTGGTAGACCCGCACCTGGGGCGGCTTTTTGCTCATGTCGGTGAAACGCCCCGCCAGCTGCTCGATCAGGGATTCACTGCCGGTCAGCGACCAGGCGAACAGGGCCGCCACCGCGAGGTTCATGATCACCGGGTAGTACTGCAGCGCCACCGGGCTGTCCCAGTAGATCGCCACCGCGCACAACAGGGCCAGCGCCAGCGGCAGCGGGTACTGCCGCGGCCGGCGCCAGTCACCACTCAACACCAGCCGCGCCAGGGCCAGGCCGAGCAGCAGCAGCGCCAGGCTGCTCACGCTGAGGCTCGCGCTGCCCAGGTACACCAGAAGCGGATAGCCGATGGCCACCGCGACGGCGAGAACGGCAAGCGGTACGCGCGACGCCATGCCCGGTCAGCCTCAGGCCAGCACGGCCTGGCGAAAATCGCCCAGGTGCTGCCGCTCGCTGTCCGAGACCTGCCGCTGCGGGGTCTCGCCCAGCAGGTCGGCCATCGCCGGCACCAGCTCGCGCAGCAGCGCGACGCTGACCGGCAGCGCCTGTTCCAGGCTCAGGCTCTCGTCGTGCAACTGGCCGATCAACTGGTGCAGCACGGGAATCTGGTACTGGTCGACGAACACGCCGGCGGCGGGCTGCACCAGGCGCTGACTGGCGCGCTCGCGCAGCAGGCCCTGCATCTGCGCGTTGAGCGAGATCGCCTCCAGCAGCTGGCTGTTGATACGGCGCAGCAGCTGGATATCCGCCACCGCGCCCTTGTAGTAGAGCAGCGCCAGCACGCCCCAGTAGAAGCTGTAGTCCCACACCAGTTTCACCGACATCATGGTGCGGTCACCGAAGCCGCCGTACTGGTCGGTGTACAGGGACAGGGTGTTGGAGAAGAAACTCGTGTAGAAAAACTCCAGCGCCCGCGTCTCGAAGGCGATGTCAGTGCCGCGGCTGTCGGCGATGATCAGGTGGCTGAGTATCTCGTTGGCCAGCGCGATAAAGTCGCTGCCCGGCGAATAGAACGGGTCGGAGAACACGCCGGACTCGCCGGTGAGTCCCCAGCCCTCGTCGGAGAACATCTGCTTGCAGTCGTAGGAGTAGTCGCGCAGGGCGACGAAATCCAGCAGGCGCGAACCCTCCAGCGCCGCGGCGCACTGCGGATGGTTGCGCGACAGCCAGGCCAGGGCGCCGGGGTAATCGCTGATCGCCGCTGTCTCGAAGGCCTGGTCGTCCATGACGATGCCGATGCTGGTGGCGCCGCTGCCCAGGGGGATAATCCACACCCAGTAGCCCGGCCCCATCAGGTGGTTGGTGCTCAGCCAGCGCTTGCCGTCCAGCACCATGCGCTCGCGCCAGGCGGCGTCGCCGGACCATTCGTCGATTTTGATGGTCTTGTCCACCCGGAACCAGATGGCGTTGCCGCGGTGCGGGCTGGGCCGGGCCAGGCCCAGTTGCCGCTTCACCAGGCCGTAGCGCCCGGTGCAATCCACCAGCCAACGGCCGCTGTACTCGCGCTCTTGTTCGCCGTCGACGAAGGACAGCCGGTGGTTGCGCGGACTCATGTCGATAGACTGGATTTGCACCCCGTGGTCTATGCGCACACCGCGTTCGAGCAGCTCGCGGTACAGGTGGTTTTCCATCGCGCCGCGCTCGAGCTGGAAGGTCGGCAGCGGGAAGCGCTGGCTGACGCCGAGTTCGTCGTGCTGGCTGAAGTCGTCCTGGGGAGCACCGAAGAAACAGCGCAGGCCGAACTTCTGCAGGTGGCTGTCGTGAAAATGCTCACCCAGTTCCAGGGTGTGGCAGAAGTAGCGTGACGCCACTTCCACCGTGGATTCGCCGACCTTGGCGACGGTCTCGTCCACCGGGAAGCGGTTGCGCTCGAGCACCACGATATCCAGGTCCGGGCGCTGCGTTATCAGCTGCCGCGCCAACCCGAGGCCGGCCAGGCCACCTCCGGCAATGATGACGTCCTGGCGCTTGCTGTTCATGGGTTTACTTCCTGGGCTGGGTTGTTCGGCGTTGCGCCGGTCGGCGAGACACGGCATTGCAGGCGAGTGCCGCCGCTCAGCGGCAACGAGAATTCGGCGTTCAGCGAGCCGGTACTGGCGACCAGCAGCGGCAGCACGCGCGCCGCGGGATTGTACTGGTAACTGTGTGACAGCGCGGGCGGCAGGTCCGGCTGCGGCCACTGCGGCGCCGGGTCCGCCTCCACCTCGCAGGCCAGGCGGGCGAGCGCGGCGGGGTCATCTTCCGGCGTGATGACCAGCGCGGCGGCGAAGGCCTCGCGGTTGGCGAACAGCTCGGCCAGCGCCGAGCGCGTCGGAATATCGTAGAACGCGATGATCACCGGCCGGTTCTCCACCAGGCACTGGGTCACCCCCTCGAGCAGGGCCACCGGGACCGACTGCTCGAGGCCGGCCACCGAGTTGGCCGGCTGCCGGCAGTCGGTGGCGATGGTCCAGTAACCGGCGGCGGCGTTGTGCACGGAGTTGTGGAACTTGGTCGGCGACAACTGCTTGCGCTCGCCGGCCAGTTCGCGACACATGTAGTCGGTGAGGTCGGTATCGCCCAGCCCGGAAGTAAATACGCAGGCGAGGTCGGCGGCGTCCAGGCCGGAGGCCGCGACCGCCTGGCTGCAGGCCTCCACCGCCAGGCGCACGGCGAGCGGCGCACGGCGGCGCTCGTTGGCGGGGATCAGCTGCGGCCGCGGCGCGACCTGCTCCGCGTCCGACTCCCCGCCCGCCAGCACGCGGCGCAGCCCGTCCCAGTCACTGAAGCCTTCACCCAATGCACCGATGCCGCGAATGGCTACCTGCATGGGGCCTCCGCGCCGGACGCGCTGCTGAACACCAGGCTGCAGTTGTTACCGCCGAAGCCAAAGGAGTTGGTCATCACGTGGCGCAACTCGCGCGCCTGGTTGTCGCGCGCCAGGTGCAGGCCCAGCGCCGGGTCCGGCTGCTCCAGGTTCAGGCTGGCGGGCACCAGTGACGTACACAGGGTGTCGATGGCGATTATGGCCTCGGTAATGCCGGCCGCGCCCAGGGTGTGCCCGGTCCAGCCCTTGGTGGAGGAGCACACGGTGGAGGCCGGGAACAGCGCCTCGACCACCCGTCCCTCGATCAGGTCGTTGGCCTGGCTGGCGGTGCCGTGCAGGTTGATGTAGTCGATCTGCGCCGGCGCCAGCGACGCCCGCTGCAGCGCCTGGGTAATCGACTGGCGCGCGCCCTCCCCCTCGGGGTGCGGGTGGGACATGTGATGGGCGTCGGAGCTCTCGCCGTAGCCGGTCAGGGCCGGCCCGCCGCTGGCCTGCGGGTGATCCGGGCCGACGACCACCGCGAAGCCGGCACCCTCGCCGAGGTTGATGCCGTCGCGCCCGGCATCGAAGGGACGACAGGGTGTGGTCGATACCAGCTGCAGCGCGTGGAATCCGTGCACCACGCTCAGGCACAGGCTGTCCGCGCCGCCGACCAGCACCGCGTCGACAAACCCGGCCTGCAGCCAGCGCGCCGCGGTGGCGAAGATCTTGGCCGAGGACGAGCAGGCGGTGTTGATGGTCATCACCGGGCCGGTGAGACCCAGGTGCTGGGCCACGAACAGCCCCAGGGCGTGCGGGTTGTGCACCAGCGGTTGCCGGTATTCAGGTGCCAGCGCGCCTTCGTTGTCCAACTCACGGTAGGCGGCCTCGGTGCGGTCGATACTGGACGTGCTGGAGCCCAGCACCAGGCCGACCCGGGCGCTGCCGTGGCGCTCCACCAGGGCATCCACGGTCTGGCGGATCGTGCCCTGGGCCAGGCACAGCTGCGCCAGCGCATTGTTGCGGCTGGCCCAGGGGCCAAGGTCCAGGGATTCGACACCGGCCACCCTGCCGATCCAGGTCGGCACGTCGGAGCCGGCCAGGTCGTTGGGACGCAGGCCGGATTGCTTGCTGGCTATGGCGGTGCGCATCCGGGCGCTGTTCAGCCAGGCGCCCGTTGTGCTCTCGTAGTCGAGAAGCGGGAAGTACATGTGTCGAGAAAAATCAAGTCGCGCCGAAGCGGCGCATGATACTACAGGCCCAAAAGCTCGCCCAACCACATCGGCCCGAATGGGGCCTTAGTTGATCCAGCGCAGGGTCGCTGGGCAGCGCCGGATGGCGGCGCCCAGCGGGGCCGCTCAGCGCGCCTTGAGTCCCTCCACCCCCGGCATCAGGCGGAAGCGCCAGGAGTTCTGCAGGTAGGCGGTGGCCTGGTAGGCGCCGACGGTAAACGGAATCTCCACCAGCTGGGCCATAGTGAAGTGTTTTTCCAGGGTGGCGAAGGTCTCATCGGTGATCATGGCGTCGTCAAACATCTCCTCCACCGCGCGCAGGATGGCCGCGTCCGCCTCGTCCCAATCCGGGTCCGCCGAGCCGCGGGTGACGCGGTCGATCTCCTCGCTGGTGAGCCCGGCGCGCTTGCCGGCCTTGACGTGCTGGGCCCACTCGAAGGGCGCCTGGCACAGCCAGCCCACGCGCAGGATGATCAGCTCGCGGGTACGAAAGGGCAGCTCCCCCTTGTTCAGGGTGGTGGACATCTCCGCCTGGCGCTGGGTCAGCTCCGGGTAGCGCAGCATGGTGGCGAAATACTCGGGCAGCTGCGGCAGGGGCGCTATGCCCATGGCGCTCCACAGGTCGCGCACGAACTGCAGCTGCTCGTCGCTGAACTGGGACGGGTCGAGCGGCTCCAGCCGCGGCGGGCGGCCGAGAATATGCGCTTCGCGCGCCTCGATATCGGACATGGAATACTCCTGGGCAGTGGCGGTAAGGGTGCACAGGGCGAAGGCCAGCAGGCAGCGGGCGCGGAGGGTTCGGGCGCGGCGCGTCACGGGGCGTTCTCCTTGTGGACGGGTGGTCACTATCGGCCTGCCGGGTATTTCGCTCGGCGAACAGACCGTCTATTATGAACATCGCTGTTCATAATAATACACGCGGGCCGGCCAGAAAACGCGAACGATATGCGCCGCCCCCGCCACGCCAAGAGGCCCTGCATGAAAGTTCAACCCGCTGCCTTCCTGCGCACCACGCTACCCCTGGGTATGGACGCCCTCGACGACTACGACAGTGGCCGCTACCACTCGATCTGGCTGCCCGACCACATGGTGAGCTTCTGGCCGGACTCGATCTGGACACCGGAATTCACTGACCTGGCCACCGTCTCGCCCTCGCCGCACCGCCACCTGGACGCCATGGCGGTGGCCGCCGCCGCGGCGGTGAAGACGGAGAACACCCTGCTCGCCACCTGCGTGGTGGACACCGTGCGCCGCCACCCCTCGCTGCTGGCGCAGTCCGCACTGACCATCTCACACCTGTCCAAGGGGCGCTTCATCATGGGCCTGGGCAGCGGCGAGACCGAGAACACCGTCCCCTACGGCTTTGATTTCAGCAAGCCGGTGGGCCGTTTCGAGGAATCCCTGCAGGTGATCAAGCTGCTGTGGGAGAGCGAGGGCCCGGTGAACTTCGAGGGCAAGTTCTACAAGCTGCACCACGCGCGACTGGACACCGAACTGTACGAGGGCAAGGCACCGCCCATCTGGATCGGCGCCGCCGGCCCGCGCATGCTGGATATCACCGGCCGCTTCGCCGACGGCTGGTGGCCGGCGGGGGCGTGGACCCCGGAGGAGTACGCCGACAAGCTCAAGGTTATCCGCGATTCCGCCGAACGCGCCGGCCGCGACCCGATGGCCATCGTCCCCGCCTTCGTCACCACCTGCCTGCTGGGCGATGACGACGAACTGGCGGAGATCCTCGAGGCGCCGCTGATCAAGGCCTGGATCCTGCAGATTTCCGCCGCCTCGCTCAAGGAGTTCGGCTTCGACCACCCGATGGGCGAGAACTGGCGCGGCTACCAGGACATCGATCCGGCCATCCTCACCCGCGAGCGCATCCTCGAGATGCTCGACAAGGTGGAGCCGGAGGCCATCCTTGCGGTCATCCCCAACGGCTCGCCGAAGAAGGTCGCACAACGCCTCAAGGCCTACGTGGACGCCGGCCTGCGCGTGCCCAAGCTGCTCGACTACGGCAGCATGGCGGGGCTGAAGTTCGGCGCCATCTCCGCCGCCAAGGTGCGCGAGACCGAGGACGAACTGCTGCGGCTGTGCGGGCAATAGGCCATGGCGACACAGGAAATACTCGACACCGCGACCCTGCTGAGCGCCGCGCAGGATGCGACCGGCCTGTCCGACTGGGGCGACCCGACCCTGCCGGAGCGCTTCGGCCTCGCCGTGGACGCCCTGCGCAAGGTGGGCATGGACGCCGCCGGCCAACGCAAGGCGGCGGAGGTCTGCCACTGGCTGCTCACCGACCGGCTGCGTTTTTTCAACGACCACAAGACCATCCCCGGACTCGCCGACGAGGTGATTGAGCGCCCGCTGTTCGCCACCGGCGAGCCGCGCGCGGGCACCACCTTGCTGCACGCCCTGCTCTCGCAGGACCCGGATTCGCGCTCGCTGCGCTTCTGGGAGGTGATGCGTCCCTCGCCGCCGCCGGGACTGGCGGGCCCGGACGACCCGCGCCGCGCCCTGGCGGACGACGACTGGCGCGAGATCAACGCCATGGCCCCGGAGTGGCTGAAGATCCACCCCTACAACGACATGCTTGGCGATGGCCTGCCCGAGTGCGAGCGCACCTGGGCCTTCGACTTCCGCATCCTCACCCCCACCGCCTGGTGGAGCGCGCCCATCGGCATGGCCATCGGCGGCTTCCCCACCGACCCGCCGGCCCAGTACCGCATCCACAAGATGATGCTGCAGCACTGCCAGTTCGGCCGGCCGAAAAAGCGCTGGGCACTGAAGGGTTTCCACGGCCCGCGCCTGGCGGCCTTCTTCGACGCCTACCCGGATGCGCGCCTGATCTGGACCCACCGCGACCCGGTGCAGGTCACCGCCTCGCGCATCGGCATGGCCATTACCCTGACCCGCGCCTTCGCCGGCGGCGCGCCGATCGACGAAAAAGCCCTGGCCGCGGCGCACCTGGGCGCCACCCGCGCCGGTATCGCCGACACCCTGTCCAACCCGCTGGTGGACGACCCGCGGGTGTACCACGTGCGCTACCGGGATTTCGTCGGCGACCCGGTGGGCACCATTCGCGGCTTTTACGAGTACGGCGACGTCGAGTTCACCCCCGCGGCGGACGCGGCAATGCGCGATTACCTGGCCAACAACCGCGGCGACCGCTACGGTAAGTTCGTCTACTCGGCGGCGGATATCGGCGTGGATGTCGAACAGCTGAACGCGGAGTTCGCGCCCTATCGCGAGCGCTTCGGCCTCGAGACTGAAAACAAACACTGAGCGGAGTCACCCTATGCACGACAGAATTTCCGTCGACAGCATTGCCTTCATGCGCGACAGCCTGGACACCCAGGCCGGTTACTGGCGCGAACTCGGCGCCGGGCGGCTGACCCTGCTCGGCGCGCATATCGCCATGGCCGGCACCGATGCAGTGGCCGCGGTGCTGGCGGACGGCGGCTACCGCCTGGAGAGCATCGTGCACCCGTTCCTCACCCAGCAGAGCCTGGACCGGGACCCGGCCACCTGGGAGGCGCCGCGCGCCAGCATGAACGCGGAGATCGATGCCGCGGCGGCCCTCGGCGCGCGCTCCATCTACATGGTGACCGGCGGCCACGGCGACATGAGCTGGGAGCAGGCGGCAGAGGTTTTCCGGCAGGCCATTGCACCCTGCGTGGCGAAAGCGCGGGACGCGGGCGTGGAACTGCTGATCGAGAACGCACCGCCCGGCTACGCCGACATTCACATCGCGCACTCCCTGCGCGACACGGTGCAACTGGCGGAGTTCGCCGAGGTCGGCGTATGCATCGACCTGCCCGGCTGCTGGACCGAGGCCGGCCTGCGCGAGACCTTCGTGCGGGCCATGCCGCGCTGCCACCTGGTGCAGGTCAGCGATTACGTCTACGGCGACCGCTGCGTGCCCGCCCGCGCCGTACCCGGCGACGGCGACATGCCCCTGCGCCGGCTGTTCGAGTGGCTGCTCGAGGCGGGTTACACCGGCGCCTTCGACATGGAACTGATCGGCCCGCGCATCGACGAGGAGGGCGGTTTCGCCGCCACCCGGCGCTCGGCGCTGTACATGGACAAACTGCTTACCCAGATCGGCGCCTGAGGGCGCCCCCGTCACGATACGGGAAAGGCGACAGGCGGCGGGCGACAGGAGAGACGGCATGGCATTCGGCGACGACCCCAGCGACCAGGGCCTGCGCGAGGGCTGGCGGGCGTTCTGCCGCCAGCTGGAAGCGGCGGGCGAGCAGGCGTTCAAGGACTACAACCCGGCCAACCCGCTGCAGCGCGCGGACGCGTTTCGCTTCCTGACACAAAACCTCGGCCAGGCCTTCGACTTCGCCCTGGAGACCCGCGACACCCGCTACCCCGCCATCCACCGCTTCTGCACCCCCTACTGCAAGCTCGGCGGCGACGCGGCGGACTTCACCTACCAGCAGGCCTGGATCGACGGCGAGAGCGTCTACCGCATCAGCGGCAACCGCGGCAGCGCGCGGTTTTTCAACATCACCGTGCAGGGTGAGCGGCCCGCCTGCCAACCGGGCACGGACATACCCAGCCTGCACGACCCCTTCGGCGATATCCCCGAGGCGAACATCTTCGGCCACCAGCTGCAGTGCGCCTGGGACGGCAGTTTCGAGCTGTACATCGGCGGCCCCGAGCGCGCGGGCAACTGGCTGCCGACCACGGCGAAGTCGCGCAAGCTGTTCATCCGCAACGGCTTCGACCGCTGGGACGAACTGCCGGCGACGATCAGCATCGAGCGCGTCGATATGGATTCGCCGCGCCCCCTGCCCACGCCGGAGACCCTGGTGGAAGCCATGGGCTGGGCCGGCAATTTCCTCGAATCGATGATGCGCGACTGGCCGGACCACTCCTACCACCACAGCCCGGCGGTGGACCCGGACCACGTCAACGCGTTTCCCGGCACCGCCGCCAACGAGGACAGCGACCGCAAGCGCGGCCGCCTGGCGGCGAGCCTGTGCTGGGAGCTGGCGGCGGACGAGGCGCTGATCGTCGAGTTCGACCAGCACAGCGGCTTCTGGATGATGGCCAGCATGGGCGCGTTCTTCACCAGCATGGACTACCTCTACCGGCCGGTGAGCCACACCCCGGCGCGCACCGCCATGGGTGCGGACGGCGTGGTAAGGCTGGTGCTGTGCGCGCAGGACCCTGGCCTGCACAACTGGGTCGACACCCAGGGCTTCACCCGCGGCAACCTGATCTACCGCAACCTGCTCTCCACCGAGAACGCCGAGTTCCGCACCCGCCTGGTGAAAACCGCGGAGCTGGACGCCGTGCTGCCGGCGGACACCCCGCGCGTCACCGCGGAGCAGCGCAGGCAACAACTGTGGACCCGCTTCAACGCCATTCGCCGTCGCTACGCGATGTAATACTGCCCGCCGCTGGACATAATTTCCGTCCCTGGCGGCACA
Source organism: Mangrovimicrobium sediminis (assembly GCF_004745945.1). Lineage (GTDB taxonomy): Bacteria > Pseudomonadota > Gammaproteobacteria > Pseudomonadales > Halieaceae > Mangrovimicrobium > Mangrovimicrobium sediminis. The sequence goes on from NZ_SRLE01000009.1 coordinate 300,171, forward strand.
ACCCGCCCCGCGGCACTCGCCACATCGGGGCGCGCTCCGGCATAATATGCGCGCCCGCGACAGGGACGTGACAACAACAAAACGGAGAGCCAGCGATGGAGCCTGCGAAGGAACAGCCGACGACCACCTCACGGCGTCCCAATGAAACCATCGACCTGGTGATCCGCCTGGGCCTCGTGGCCCTGATGATCTGGCTGTCGCTGAAAATCTTCTCACCCTTCATCGGCCTCATGGTCTGGGCCATCGTGCTGGCTATCGCACTGTACCCGCTGAACCAGAAGATCGCCGCGCGCACCGGCGGCAGTAACGGCCGCGCCGCGCTGCTCATGGTCACCACCCTGGTGCTGGTGCTGGGTGTACCGACGGCGCTGCTCGCCGCCTCTTTTGTCGACCACATGCTGTCGCTGTACCACGCGATGGCGGAGGGCACGCTGGTAGTGCCGGCACCGAAAGCAACGGTGCAGGAATGGCCGCTGGTCGGCGAGCGCGTCTACGCCGCCTGGCAGGCGGCGGCGGACAACTTCGCCGAATTCGCCCAGGATCACGCCGAGCAGATTCGCACGTTCTCGCGCAACGCCGCGGGCGCCATGGGCAGCAGCCTGACCACCATGCTGGCTTTCATCGGCGCGTTCATCATCGCCGGTATCATGATGGCCTACGCCGACCCGGGCGAGCACACCACCCGGCGCATCTTCACCCGCGTGTGCGGGCCGCGCGTGGGTCCGGAACTGCACACGCTGAGCGTAGCCACCATCCGCTCCGTCGCAGTGGGGGTGATCGGCGTCGCCTTCATCCAGGCCGTGCTGCTGGGTATCGGTTTCCTCGCCGCCGGCATTCCCGCCGCGGGCCTGCTGGCGATCATCGCGCTGCTGCTGGGTATCGCCCAGGTGCCGGCGGCACTGATCGTCATCCCGGTGATCGCCTGGGTCTGGCTCAAGGGCGACGCCTCCACCCTGTCCAATACCCTGGTCACCGTCTACCTGCTGGTCGCCGGGCTGGCGGATAACGTGCTCAAGCCCCTGCTGCTCGGCCGCGGCCTGGCCGTACCCATGCCGGTGGTGCTGCTCGGCGCCATCGGCGGCATGCTCAGCCTGGGGCTGATCGGGCTGTTCGTCGGCGCAGTGATTCTCGCGGTCAGCTACCAGATCTTCATGGCCTGGGTCGACGAGGCCGAGCCGGCGGACGCCAGCGAAGCCGATACACAGTGATCGGACGGGCGCGCAGCGGCGGCGGGCGTCTGCTCCTGCCGGCCCTGCTGGCCGCACTGGCCAGCGCCTGCGCACCCCTCGGCCCGGACTTCCAGGAACCGGAACCGGCCTGGCTGGCGAACTGGCAGCCGGACCTCTACGGCCAGACCGAACAGGTGGCCGGCGCCGATCTCAGCCAGTGGTGGCAGCGTTTCCACGACCCGCTGCTGGATGAACTGGTCGCCACCGCGCGGCGCGAGAACCCCAGCCTGCGCATCGCCGGCCTGCGCATTCTGGAAAGCCGCGCCACCCAGGGCATTGCGACCGGCCTGCAATACCCGCAGTTACAGCAGGTGAGCGGCTCCGGCGCGTTTGTGGCGCAGGATACCGACGGCGGCCTGAATGCCGGCGATAAGGACTTCCGCACTGCCGACGCCGCCTTCACCCTGGGCTGGGAGCTGGATTTCTGGGGCCGCTTCCGCCGCGGTGTCGAATCCGCGGACGCCGCCTACTTCGCCTCGGTCGCCAACCAGCGCGACGTGCAGGTACTGCTCGCGGCGCAGGTCGCCTCTCTCTACTACGGCTACAAGACCACCCTGCAGCGCATCGAGATCGCGCAGCAGAACGTGGCGCTGCAGGAGCGCAGCCTGGAGATCACCCAGCGCCTGTTCGACGAGGGCCAGGACTCCGAGCTGGACGTGCAACAGGCCCGCGCCCAGTACCTCGGTACCCGGGCCGCGATTCCCGCCCTGCGCCTGGCCCTGACCCAGCAGCGCAACGCCCTGGCGGCGCTGCTCGGGCGGGCGCCCGGCGACGTGCCGGAACTCGATGCAGCGAACAGCGCGCTGCCCGAGCTGCAGGCCACCAGCCTGGCGACGGTCCCCGCGCAGCTGCTGCTGCGGCGGCCGGACGTGCGCAGCGCGGCCTGGCAGGCGGCGGCGCAGTCGGCGCAGGTAGGTATCGCGCAGGCGGACCTGTACCCGTCGATTTCCCTGGGCGGCACGCTCAGCTGGTCCGGCACCAGCCTGGACGCGGTGGGCGATGTCACCACCCTCGCCGGCGGACCGGGACTGACCTGGAACATCTTCAACTACGGCCGTATCGAGAACAACGTGCGGGTGCAGGACGCGCGCCTGCAGCAGGCCCTGGAAGCCTTCCAGGCCAGCGTGCTGGGCGCCGCCCGGGAGATCGACGACGCCGCCGCGCGCATTGCCCAGACCAGCGAGAGCCAGACCATCCTCGACGCCTCCCTGGCGGCGGCGGAACGCTCCCTGAGTATCGCCACCCGCCGCTACGCCGAGGGCTACTCGGACTTCCAGCGCGTGCTCGACGCCCAGGCGGCGAGCGTCACCCAGTCCGACCGCGCGGTGGTCAACCGCGGCGATCACGTCGCCGCCATCATCGACCTGTACCGCGCGCTGGGCGGCGGCTGGCAGGCCGCCAGTATCGAGGAGCTGATCTCCCCGCCCCTGCGCGACACCCTGCGCGAGCGCACCGACTGGGGCGATCTGCTCGACGCCCCGCTGCCCGCGCCCCCCGAACAAGGAGCTGCACCATGAGCGAAGCGAGCGCCCCGCAACAGCCACAGGCGGCGCAAGACGCCAGCGCCGAGACCGCGGCAGCCGACGATACCGGCGAACAACCCGCCGCCGCGGTGCGCCGCGGCAGCGCGATACTACTGGCGCTGATCCTCGGCTCCCTCGCCTGGTACCTGCTGGCGGACCGCTTCACCCCCTACACCTCGCAGGCGCGGGTACAGGGCTACGTGGTCGGCGTGGCGCCCAAGGTGGCCGGTGTGATCACCGACATCTGGGTGGCGAACAACGCCACGGTAGAGGCCGGGCAGAAACTGTTCGCCATCGACCGCTCGCAGTACGAGATTGCCCTGCAGCAGGCCAGTTCCAATCTCGACAACACCCGCCAGCAGGTGGCGGCGGGGGATGCGGCAGTGGCCCAGGCCCGCGCCAGCCTGCGCGCCGCCCAGGCCGGGGAGCTCAAGGCGTTGCAGGACTACCAGCGCCTCAAGCGCCTGCGCGAGGAGGACCCGGGCACCATCTCCGAGCGGCGGCTGGAGATCTCCGCCGCCTCGCTGGAGCAGTCCCGCGCCCAGGTGGCCGCGGCGCAGGCCGGTATCCAGCAGGCCATCGAGGCCAAGGGCGGTGAATCCGAGAGCGGCAATACGCTGTTGCAGGCGGCCCAGGCCGGCGTGGACAAGGCGCAACTCGACCTCGGCAACACCACTGTGGTGGCCCAGTCCGGTGGCGTGATCACCGACCTGCGCGCGGAGGTCGGCCAGTTCGCCGGTACCGGCAGCCCGGTACTGACCCTGATCGCGGTGGGCGACATCTGGATCAACGCCGACTTCACCGAGAACAACCTCGGCCACATGCAGCGCGGCACGCCGGTGGAGATCCTGCTCGACGCCCTGCCCGGCCAGGTATTCAAGGGCCGCGTGCGCAACATCGGCTTTGGTGTCAGCGCCGGCTCCGCGCCGCCCCCCGGCGCCCTGCCCTCGGTACAGAACAACCGCGACTGGCTGCGCCAGGCCCAGCGCTTCCCGGTGCAGGTGGAGTTCGATGGCGGCGTCCCGGCCGAGGTCGCCCGCCACCTGCGCATCGGCGGCCAGGCCTCGGTGATCGCCTACGGTGAAGGCGCCGGTCCGCTGGCCTGGCTGGGCAGGCTTTACGTGCGCGTGCTCAGCTACCTCTCCTACGCCTACTGATGAGCGCGCCGCGGGCCCCGCGCATGCCGCTGGCCGCCCGGCGCAGCTACCGCCTGGCTTTCACTGCTGGGCTGGCGCTGGCCCTGGGCTACGCCCTGGGCCTGACCATTCCCTACCTGCCGCCGATCCTGGCCCTGCTGCTCGGCGCCAAACCGGCGCCGCCGCCCGGGGCGAAGCAGACGCTGGTCCTCAGCCTGTTCCTGGCGCTGGCGCTGGGCATCGGCCTGCTGATCGGCCCGCTGCTGCAGTTTGCGCCGGTGCCCGCGCTGTTGATCGTGGCCTGCGGCCTGTTCTTCAGCAACCGTCTGGCCATCCTCAAGGGCAAGGAGGCACCTGCCACCCTGCTCGCCTTCGGGTTTACTGTGATCACGGCGGCCAGCGCGGTCAGCCAGGCGCTGGCCTCCGCGATCATCGCCGCCATGGTGGTGGGCATCGTGGTCACGGTGGTCAGCCAGTGGCTGTTGTACCCGCTGTTCCCGGAAGACCCGGGCCCGCCGCCGCCCGCGCCCCCGGCGCCGGACGTGGCCCAGGGTGACTGGCTGTGCCTGCGCGCGACGCTGATCGTCATGCCCGCGTTCCTGATCGCCATGAGCAACGTGGCGCTGTACCTGCCGTTCCTGGTGAAAAGCATCCTGCTCGGGCGTGAGGCCACCCAGGTGCGCCTGCGCCAGGCCAACCGCGAACTGCTCGGCAGCACCGCACTGGGCGGCCTATGCGCGGTGCTGGTGTGGTTCTGCCTCGGCCTGGCCGTCAACCTGTGGTTCTACACCGGCTGGGTGACGCTCGTCTGCCTGGTGCTGGGCGGCGCGACCTTCGGCGCCCTGCGCAGCCGTTTGGCCCCGACCTTCTGGATCAATACAATGACCACGATGCTCATTCTGCTCGGCGCCGCCGTGCAGGACAGCGCCAACGGCCGCGACGTCTACCAGGCCTTCGCCGTGCGCATGGCGCTGTTCTTCGCGGTCACCCTGTACGCCCTGCTGGCCATGCACCTGCTGGAGTGGTGGCGCGGCGCCCCGCGAGCGCTGGAGGAAACCCCCGAATGCTGATCAACCTGCTGCTCGGCCTGTCCACCATGATCGTCTGCCTGCTGTTGCAGGGAGTATTGGTGATCATGGCGCTGCGCTACTACGCCCGTCACCTGGAGCAGGCGCGCACCACCATCTTCGGCGCCATGCGAGTGACCTCCGGACTGATGCTGATCCTGATCGTCGGCAACATCGCCCAGGTCGCCGCCTGGGCGTTGCTGTTCTGTGCGCTGGGCGAGTTCTCGGATTTCGACGTGGCGCTGTATCACTCCGGGGTCAACTTCGCGACCCTGGGCTACGGCGATATCGTGATGTCCGAGCAGCACCGCCTGCTCGGCCCGCTGCAGTCGATCAACGGCGTGCTGATGATCGGCGTGTCCACCGCCGCCCTGTCGCGTGCCTTCCAGGCGGTGGTGCGGGTGGCGCTGCCGGGAAACACCGGGGGCGAGGCATGAGCGCGGCACACCCCGGCAGGGCAACTTTGCTCGCCGGCTATCAGGCGATTTTCCCCGCGACCTGTGCAGTACCCGGAACCCGCCGCGCATGAATGTCGAAAGCGAAATGAAGTTCGCCCTGTCCCCCGCCGCGGCGAAGAAACTGCTGCGCGCAAAGACCCTGCGCCGCAGCGCCCGCGGCAAGGCGAAGAAGCGCCGCCTGACCAGCACCTACTACGACACCCGCCAGCACGGGCTGCGCAAGCGCGGCGGCGCCCTGCGCGTGCGCCAGTGCGGCGCGGATTTCGAGCAGACCGTGAAGCTGCCGGCGCCCGGCCCGCTGGGCATGCAGAACTATGAAGAGTGGAACGTGGTCGCCGACGGCCCGCAGCCAGACCTCGCACGCTTCCAGCACAGCCTGCTCAAGCGCCTGGGACACGCCGGCCGCGCGCCGTCCCTGTCGCCGGTGTTTACGACCGACGTGGAACGCACAACCCTGGTACTGGCGCAGGGCAAGACCCGCTTCGAACTGGCCCTGGACATCGGCTGCCTGCGCAGCCACGGCCGCACAGCGCGCGAACAACCGGTGTGCGAGGCCGAGTTCGAATTGCTCGAGGGCGACCCGCTGCGCATGCTGGACTTCATCCTCGCGCTCGGCGACGACATCGACCTGCAGCCCCTGTTCATGACCAAGGCGCAGCGCGGCTATGCGCTGGCGCGCCCGGCGCTGAAACCGAAACGCAGCAAGGCCAGGGCGGTGGTGCTGGACCCCGGCATGAGCGTCGGCGAGGCCTTCGGGCGGATTGTCGGCGAGGCCCTGGATCACCTGCAGCGCAACCAGCAGCCCACCCTCGAGGGACAGCCCGGCGGCATCCACCAGGCGCGCGTGGCCATCCGCCGCATTCGCGCGGCGATGCGCGCGTTCAAGAAGGTGCTGCCCTACGACAAGCGCAAGGCCTTCAACGGCGAGTTCCGCCGGTTCCAGGCGCGCCTGGCGCCGGCGCGCGACTGGCACGTGTTCCTCAGCGAAACCCTGCCCCAGGTGGTCGCTGCCACCCCGGGCGAGGACGCCGAACACCGCCGCCTGCAGCGCCTCGCCACCCGCGAGCGCCGGCGCGCCACCGCCGAGGCGCAGGAGGTGTTCTGCAGCGCGCGCTATACCCGGCTCATGTTGCAGTTCCAGCGCTTCCTGGTCGGCCTGGAGCGCGAGAACCCCGGGATGTTCGAGTTGCCGGTGAAGGACTTCGCCGCCGATGTACTGGACAGGACACGGCGCGACCTGCTGCTCGACACCCGGCCACTGTCGCGCATGTCCGAAGAGGACCGCCACGGCCTGCGCAAGCGCGGCAAGAAAGCCCGCTACGCGATGGAGTTCTTCGCCGCCCTGTGGTCCGGCCCCGGCGTCGAGCGCTACCTGGCGCTGATGGAAGCGCTGCAGGACCGCCTCGGCGAGGCCAACGACGCGGTGGTCGCGCGCATGCTGATGGCGGGCCTGGCGCCGCGCACCCTGGCCGCCTCCGGCCTGCTGCTGGTGCGCGGCTGGTCCCAGGCGCGCGAGCTGCAGTGCAACCGCGCCGGCCAGCCGGTGTGGCGCAAGCTGCAGCGGGCCACACCGTTCTGGCAGTGAACCCCGTCGGGGTGCGGGCAATGTGCTAGTCTTGCCGGGCACCTTGCAGGACTGGCTTCAGGACTGCTTTCGTGTAGTCCGCAAGACCATCTACAGAATCCTCTAAAGGACCAACTGGACAGTCTGCAGGACGCTGCACAGAAAACGTGACAGGACACGCTACAAACACTTTACAAGGCACTCTACAAAACACGGCACAAAACAACCCGCTTCGCTTTCAGCCAAGGAAACCCACATGGATATTCTCGAATTCGGCGCACAGCTGCTCTCCCAGAAACTCGGCATCAACGTGGACAGCGCGACCATCGCCAACGCCCTCTCCGGCCTGCTCGGTGACGGCCAGGGCAACATCGACCTCGGCGCACTGGCCGGCAAGATGGCCTCCAGCGGTGAACTCGGCAACGTGCTTGGCTCCTGGCTGGGCGACGGCGCCAACCAGGGCATCTCCGCCGAGTCCATCCTCGCCCTGCTCGGCCGCGGCGACGTGGCGGACTTCGCCGGCAAGCTGGGCACGGACGTCGATACCGCCGCCGGCGGCCTCGCCGACGTACTGCCGCAGATGGTCGACAAGGCCAGCAGCGGCGGCAGCCTGCTGGATTCGGTGGGCGGTGTCGGCGGCCTGATGGGCGCGGCCAAATCCTTCCTCAGCTGAACCCCTTTCCATCAAATGGCGGACAGGCATCCCACCTGTCCACCCTCCTCGCGTAGGCTGTCTCTCACGGTGTAGCACGCCGTTCACGGACGAACAGGGCTGCGGGACTGTAGGTCTTGAAGGCTGCTCCTAGAAGCGGTTCTTCAAGACCGCTCTTAGAGACAGCACAGCGCAGCCCCCTGCCATCACTCTTGGCAGGCAGGACACTGACGACAGGCCGGGCACTCGCCAACGGCCAGCCACTCACGAGGAGGTGCTTCAATGCACAAGACAGGGATGTTATGCGCGGCGCTGGTGCTGTGCGCGAATTCCCAGGCGGCGACCATCGCGGCCTGGAGCATGGATGGGCAACCGGGAAGCCAGGCCGGCATGGCCGCGACCGACGCCGCAATGGGCATCAACGCCGCCACACTGGCGCGCGGCGCCGACCTCGGCGCGCCCGGCGGATCGGCGTCCTTCAGTAGCAACGGCTGGGGCGGCAGCGACAGCGGCGACTACCTCAGCTTCAGTATCAGCGTCGAGTCCGGCTACTCGCTGCAACTGGCCTCGCTGGAGATCGCCACCCGCGCCTCCAACACCGGACCCGGCACCCTGGGCCTGTTCTACAGCCTCGACGGCTTCAGCGACCCCCTCGACACGTTTGCCCAGCCCGGCTCCGATGTCGTCGAATCGCTGTTCGACCTGAGCAGCCTGGCGGTGATCACCGGCAGCATCGAGTTCCGCATCATGGAGATCGGTGACACCCAGGCGGACGGCAGCGGTAGCACCTCCGACGCCGGCACCCTGCGCATCGTCGATCGCGCCGCCGGCGCGACCCAGTTCACCGGCGAGCTGCAACTGCAGGCAGTGCCGCTGCCGGCCAGCGCCTGGCTGTTCGCCTCGGCCCTCGGCGCCGTGGGCTGGCGACGGCGGCGCGCGGACACCCGCGCAGTCACGGGCGTGGATACCGACTCAGGCGGCGGTGTTGACGCAGGCGAAGTCCGGGGCGCCAGCGCGGGCTGACATTAACGGCGCGCGCATTATCGGCTAAGGTAGGGTGAAACCCACCGCGGAGTTGCCGATGTCGCGCGCCTACCTGTTTTGCCTCCTGCTGACCCTGATCCCGGGGGCCGCCACTGCCGCCCCGCTGGAGACCGACAAACTGCTGGAGCACTATCGCTACCTGCACCAGAACCCGGAACTGTCACGACAGGAAGCCAACACTTCCGCCTATCTCGCCCGGCAACTGGAGGCGATGGGCTACAGCGTCACCCGCGAGGTCGGCGGCCACGGACTGGTGGCGATCCTCGCCAACGGCGCGGGGCCGACCGTCATGTACCGCGCGGACATGGACGCCCTGCCGATAGCCGAAGCCACCGGCCTGCCGTTTGCCAGCACGGTCACAGCCACCAATCCCGCCGGCGAGAGCGTGCCGGTCATGCACGCCTGCGGGCACGACATGCACATGACGGTCATGCTCGGCACCGCCAGCCGCATGGCAGGCCAGCGCGATGCCTGGCGCGGCAGACTGGTACTGGTGGCCCAGCCGGCGGAGGAGGTCGGCGGCGGCGCGAAGGCGATGCTCGCGGACGGCCTGTTCCAGCGCTTCCCGGTGCCGGACTACAACCTCGCAATGCACGTGGGCTCGGGGCTGCCCGCGGGCAAGTTCGGCTATGTCTCCGGCTATGCCATGGCCAACGTGGACTCGGTGGACATCACCATCTACGGCCGCGGCGGGCACGGCGCCTACCCGCACCAGACCGTCGATCCCGTCGTCATGGCGGCCAGCATCGTCACCCAGCTGCAGACCATCGTCAGCCGCGAGCTGCCGCCGCGGGAAACCGCGGTCGTCACCGTGGGTTCCATTCACGGCGGCACCAAGCACAACATCATTCCCGACGAGGTGACGCTGCAACTGACCGTGCGCAGCTACGCCGACGCCACGCGCAACCTGCTGCTGCGTCGCATTCGCGAGATCAGCGAGGGAGTGGCGCGCACCGCCGGCATGCCGGAAGAGCGTCTGCCCGCTGTGGCGGTGAAGGACGAGTACACGCCGGCGGTCTACAACACCCCCGCCCTGGTGGACAAGGTCGTGCCGGTACTGCAGGCGCGCTTCGGCGAGGATGCCGTGGTCACCGGCCAACCATCCATGGCCGGCGAGGACTTCGGCCGCTACGGTCGCACGCCGGAAAACATCCCCACCTTCCTGATCCAGCTGGGTGCCTCCGACCCGGCCGCGGTGGCGGCTGCGCAGGCCGGCGGACCTGCCCTGCCCGGGCTGCACTCGGCACAGTTCGCGCCGGCGGCGCGGCCGACCATCGAATCAGGGGTGACGGGAATGACGGTGATACTGTTAAGCCTGATGCCGGCGGCGGGCAGCTGAGGTTTTCGGGCGGGCTGGATAGCCCCGATCGAATGGATGTGCCTGAAGCGGAAGGGCTCTGGCTTTGAAGCTACCTGGCACTGGACGTCGCTAATACCATAGGTCCCTGGCGCCAAACGTTCCCGGCGGCATACGTCCCCGGTACTGAAAGTGCGTGGCATTCAACGTCCCCGGCATCGAAGGAGGCGAACACCGAACGTTGCTGACACCCAAAGTCCCCAACGAAAACGGGGCCGATAAACGGCCCCGTGGTTGCGCTGCTAAGGCTGCAGCCTTACTCCATCGCTTTTTCCATATCCTTCTTGGCGTCTTCGGCGGCGTCCTTGGCATCGTCCATGGCGTCGCCCATCGCATCGCCGGCGTCGTCGGCCATGTCTTCGGCGTCGTCCATCGCGTCATCCATGGCATCGCCGGCGTCGTCGGCCATGTCGCCAGCCGCATCCTTCGCGTCGTCCCAGGCATCACCGGCCTCGTCGGCCATATCGCCGGCCGCTTCCTTGGTGCTGTCCCAGGCATCGCTGGCGGCGTCGCCCGCATCGGACATGGCCTCTTCAGTGGCGTCCATGGCGTCGTCGGCCATATCACCCGCGGCGTCTACGGCTTCACCGGTCGTCTCCTTCACCGACTCCGCGGCATCCGACATGGACGACTTGGCGGAATCCATATCTTCCTTGCTGCACGCCGCCAGTGACATGGCGAGAACCGCGGCGCTGGCGGCCGCAAACAGTTTTTTGATATCCATTGTTGTATTACCCCGTAAGTTAAAACCCGATCATTTAAGGAAGGTTAGTCCGTACTCCCCTGTATCGCCAGTTTCGCGGGGAGTACGGGTCGAGCCTATAACCTGTTATGGGGCAAGTAAAGCGACGACTACTGGGCGTCGTCGGCTGCAGTTTGCTTGCGCGCCTTACGCGCTTCGCGCGCCTGGTCCATCTTTTCCTGCTGCTCCGGGGTGAGTACGGCGCGAATCTCGTCGCGGCGGCCACCGTCGGCGCGGATCTGGCGGATCTGCTCAACCTGCTCGTCGGTCAGTTCCAGGTGCGCTTTCATGCGCTCCAGGCGGGCGGCCATCTGCTCTTCGGTCGGCGGCCCCTTCTGGGCGAAGGCGGCGCCGGCACCGAGGCAGGCAATCAGGGCAGAAACGGTCAGGATATTTTTCATCGCGAACTCCTCGCAGGTCTCAGGGTGATCGTCTGACCACCCTCCGCGGGTAATGTTCTCGCCTGGCGGTGAAAATGCAAATGCGATTCTTCAAGTTTTGTAAAGACAGGAGCCGGGAGCTGGCAGGCGCGGCCCTGCGCTCAGGGCAGGTCCAGAGCCTCGCGCACCGCGCGCCAGTCGACCAGCTTGAAGTTCTGGTTGCCGTCGGGCAGCACGTTGTAGCCGTCCTGCACGACCAGCAGCCCCTCCGGGAAGCGCTCGCCCAGGGCCGCGGCGGTGATGTCCAGGCCATCGGTTTCACTGGCCCCGTCGACCTGCGCGCCGAGGTTGTCCGTCACCTGGAAACTGCCGCGATAGCGGTGCGGGGGCTGGCGCTCGAACACCGCGTAACTGTGGTTGCCCTGGCTGGAGACCACCAGGAAGCCCGCCGCGCCGACCGGGTACAACGCCATGCCCTCAACATCCGCATGCAGGGTTTCGTCGTCCACGGCGGCCAGGCGCTGGGGTTCGGCGTCCAGTACGTCGGTGGGCAGCGTGTACACCCCCATGTCCTCGATGCCGAAGAACAGCAGGTGCTGCTGGTCGTCGGCGACACAGCCCTCGGGCTGGTCCGGCAATTGCAGTTCGCGCAGCAGTTCACCCGAGTAACCGCCGTCGCCCGGACGCAGCCGCCACTGTTGCAGGCGACCGTCCTTGTCGTTGACGAATACCTGCAGGTGTTTGCCATCGTCGTACATGCACAGGCCGTAGGGGTCGTCGAGGCCGGTCGCGATGTCCGAGTCGCGCAGCCAGCCCAGGTTGCCGCTGGCATCGATGCTGAACAGGCTGATGCTGCGCAGGCTGCGGTTGGAGGCCGCCGCCAGTGCCACCACATCGCCGCCGCCGGACAGCGGGCGCAGGTCCACGTTGTTCAGGCGCCCCGTGGCGATAGCCTGCAATTCGCTGCCCTCGAGATCGTACACGCGCAGGCCGAAACGCTTGTCGGTACCGAGGATGCGTACCGTGCCGGTTTGCGGGTCGACCCAGATCGCCGGGTCGTCGGCGGCGTCGCCGGTAGTAGGCACCGGCGCGGTCTGCCCCGCGGCGGGCACCGCCGGCAAGCTATCGTGCGCTGTCGCCAGCGCCGCCACCGTGCGCTCGCCCACCCGCAACTCGGAGCCGGCAACAGAGAATGTCTCGGCTTCCGGGTCCAGTTTGCCGTGGGGCGGATACAGTGCCAGCAACTCGGCCTCCATACTGCCCTCACCCGAGGCCAGGCGGGAGACACCGACGCCGCCTTCGAGCACGTACAACTGGCCGGCGTTGTCGTCCACATGGCAGTCGAGGATATCCACGAACCCCGGCACCTGGCGCACCAGCTGCGGCTGCGCATCCAGCGCCGGCAACAACCACTGGGCCAGGTAACCGCGGTCGTTGAAGGTATAGAAGCCGGCCAGGCCATTGCGCTGGAACAGGCAGGCGCCGTCCAGCAGCTGGCCGCGAACGGCGATAGCCTGCTCGCGCACGGTGCCGGCGGCAGGCTGCCACTGCAGCACAAGGCGATTGGCATCCTTGTCTACCGCGACGGACAGCTGCGTGCCATCGGCGAGGCGGCGCTCGTCGGCCTGCGCCGCGCCGGCGAGGACTACCGCCGCCAGCGTGGCGAGTCGAACAGCGGCGTGCAGGTTCAGGCGCATCAGAACGAGGTCACCCGCAGGCCCAGCACGTAGGTACGGCCGTACTCTTCGTACTGCCAGTTGTAGGCGCTGTCGCCCTGGTAGAAGTAGCGCGGTTCGTCGGTCAGGTTGACGCCTTCGAAGTAGATCTGCACGCCCTCCATGATGTCGTATTTCGCACTGGCGTCAATCTGGGTGTGCTCGTCCTGGAAGACGTCCTCGGACTTGTCGCCGCCGATCACCGAGAGCGACTCGGACTGGTAGTTCACCGCCACGCGCAGCTGCAGGCCGTGTTTTTCATAGCCCAATACCAGGTTGCCGACCTCGCTGAAGGAACCCGGCAGATCCACGTCGCGGCCGTCGAAATCCGCCGAGGAATCGATGAACGTGCCGTTGATGCCGAACAGGAAGCCGTTGGCGAAGGTTTTGTACCAGGCCACTTCCAGGCCGAGCAGGTCGGCGCTGCCGCCGTTGACGAACTGCAGCACGTCGGCATCGTCGATGTCGGCGGGGGTCAGTCCCACCTGGCTGGTCCAGGGTGTCAGGTCGACGCTGCCGGCCACGTTGGCCTCGGCGATGTAGTTGTCGATGTCCTTGTAAAACAGGCCGACGGACAACGCGCCGATGTCTCCCTCCGGGTAGTACTCCACGCCGAGGTCGAGGTTGATCGACTCGTAGGGATCGAGCTCCGGGTTGCCCAGGCCCTCGATCTGCAGTTCGGTCTCGCCGTCGTCGGTTTCGATTTCCGCCAGGGAAGAAGGGTTCAGCGCGCCGAAACTGGGGCGCGCGATGGTCTGGCTCGCGGCGCCGCGTACCACGACCTCGTCCAGCGCATCCCAGCGCACCACCAGGCTGGGGTGGAAGTAGTCGTAGTCGCCGTCCTGCTTGCTGACGCCGAAGCCGGCGGCGTCGAAGTCTTCGTCCTTGTTCTCGTAGACCGTGCCCAGCGCGCCCTGGGATTCGAAGTCGGTCAGTTCATAGCGCAGGCCGCCGATCAGGGTGACACTGGACAGGTCCACGGTGGCCATGAAGTAGCCCGCGTAGATGTCCTCCTGGATCTCGTAGTCGCCCACGGTGGATTCGGTGAAAGACTTGTCGAGGTCCTTGTTGTCCTCGGTCAGGCCACTGGCGAAGCGGCGCACACTGCCGGGGTTCCAGGCAAAACCCATGTCGCCCAGGCTGTAGTCCAGCTTGCCACCGGCGAAGTCCACGGCGCTGATATCGTCGTCACCGAAGTCGTCGAATACGTCGACTGTGGAGCTGCGCTCTTTGTCGCGCTGGCGCACCTTGGCGCCGAACTGGAAGGCGGTCGGCGCTGCGAACAACTCGGTCTGCCAGGTGACGTCGAAGGTGGCACTGAGTTCCTCGTCCTCCACCAGGTTGTTCTCCACGGCGATTTCGTCGAGCACGTAGTTGGCCGGGTCATTCACCCGCGGGTCGATCTGGTAGCTGGGGGTCTCGCCGATGCTCGCGTAGCCCAGTGTGTAATCGTCCAGCGGCGCGAAATCGGTGTCGTGACGGTTGGGCTCGTCTTCCTCGGCGTAGGAGTAGCCCAGCGAGTAGTCGAAGGTCCAGTCACCGCGCTGGTTGCTGCCGCCGATCACCGCGGAGATGATGTCCTGGGTCTCCTTGCGGTCCTTCAGGCTGCGCTTGTATTCCGCGGCATCGAAGCTGGCGCTGGTGGCGCCGATACTGCCCTCGTCCTCGTCCGGCTCGATCTCGATGCGGTTGCGGTACTCCTGGTCCTCGAAGTCGCTGTACAGGGTGCGCAGGTAGTACTCATCGGTGGCGGATGGGCGCCAGTCCAGGTTGAACACGGCGCCCATGCGCTTGCGCGTGATCTCGTAATCGCGCAGCTCGGGTTCCTCGGGGTAGAGGTTGCCGTTGGCCTCGGCGGGGACCCAACCACCGTCGTGCTCGATGTTCTCGGAGCCGAACTCGCGGTCCTGGTAGCTCACCGACAGGGCCATGGCCAGGCTGCCCGGTTCGCCGGCGTCGAAGATGTTGCTCCAGGTGGCGCCCAGCTTCGGGCTCCACTCTTCCTGCAGGTCGCCGTAGGCGCCCTCGGCGGTGAAGTCCAGGTACTGGCCGTCGCGGTCGAAGCCCGACAGGCTCTCCACCTCGATGGTGCCGCCAATGGCGTCGCCGTCCATGTCCGGGGTGAAGCTCTTGGTGATCTTGAGGTTTTCCAGCAGGTTGGACGGGATGACGTCCAGCGCGGTGGCGCGCTGGTCCGAGTCCGGGGCGGCGACGTTGACGCCGTTGATCTTCACCGTGTTGAGGCTCGGCTGCAGGCCGCGGATGCCGACGAAGCGTCCCTCGCCCTGGTCGCGCTCGATGAATACGCCCGGCGCGCGCTGCAGCGCCTCGGCGATGTTGCCGTCCGGCAGTGCACCGGCGTCGCCCGCGGTGATGACGCTGGTGATGTTATCGGCGGCGCGCTGCTGGGCCAGGGCATTGGCCGCCTGCGCGCGCTGACCGTAGACCAGCACGTTCTCGATGGGCGGCAGGTCGTCGCCCAGGCGCACGTCGCGCACCACGTCGCTGGCGCCGATCACCACGCTCTCGCTGACTTTTTTGGCGCCGATGTATTCCACCACCAGGGTCCAGGTGCCCTCGGGCAGGTTGGCGAAGCTGTAGCGGCCGTCCTTGCCGGTGTTGGCCGTCAGGTTCAGTTCCGCGATGCGCACGATCGCCGAGCCCAGGTAGCGGGTGCCCGAGCTGTCGGTGATGCGGCCATCCAGGCGCGCGGCCTGGGCGCCGCTGGCGAGCAGGGTGGCGAGCGCCGCACAGGTGGCGGCACGCAGGGGCAGGGAACGCAAAGACGACTTCACAACGCTAGTCTCCAGTAACAAGTCACGATGGGCGGCCAAACTAGGCGCCGCCCGTGACACTGGCGTTAACCGTCCATGACATTTTGATGGCAGTCGCGCGCCCCTACTGATCCCCGGCGAAACCCGGTAAAGTGCGTGGGATAAGGAAGGACGGAGCCGCGCCCGTGCTCATGATCGTTACCGTGAACTGCCTGGTCATCGCCCTCGCCGTCGCAATTCACTACGAGTTTCTCTACCAGCTCACCGTGCTGATGCCGAAGCTGAACGTGCGCCACCGCCTGCGCATCGTGCTCGGCGTATTCGCCGCGCTCACCGCGCACAGCGTGGAGGTGTGGATCTTCGCCATCGCCTATTACCTGATGGACCACTCGGAGGGCTGGGGCAAGCTCACCGGCACCCTGCAGGGGAACTTCCTCGATTACGTGTACTTCTCGTTCACCATGTACACCACGCTGGGCGTGGGCGATATCGTGCCGGAGGGCGACCTGCGCTATCTCACCGGCCTGGAGTCGCTGACCGGACTGGTGCTCATCACCTGGAGCGCCTCCTTCCTCTACCTCGAAATGACACGCTACTGGGACCGCGATTGAGCATGGACCACTTGAACATACGCCCGGCGACCGCCGAGGACTCGGCACTCATCTATCGCTTCGTGCGCGAGTTGGCGGAATACGAGCGCGAACCGGACAAGGTCACCACCAGCGAGGACGAACTGCGCGATGCGCTGTTCGGGCCAGGCGCGCGCGGCGCGCAGGCGGTGATCTGCGAGATCGACGCCGAGCCGGTGGGCTTCGCGCTGTACTTCTACAACTTCTCGACCTGGGTGGGGAAGTACGGGATTTTCCTCGAGGACCTGTACGTCTCGCCCGAGCACCGCGGGTGCGGCGCCGGCAAGGCGCTGTTGCGCCACCTGGCGCAAAAGGCCGTTGCCGAGGGCTGCGGCCGCTACGAGTGGAATGTGCTGGACTGGAACGAACCGTCGATCCGCTTCTACGAGGCCTGCGGCGCGGTGGCGATGGACGAGTGGACCGGCTACCGCCTGGCCGGTGAGGCCCTGCGCCGGTTTGCGCAGGGCTGATCGCTACCGGGGCAAAAGTGCTACCGGCGCGGTACGTTACTCCGCCTCGCCGCCGAACAGGGCCAGCACCCGCGCCTGCAGGGCGGTGACGGCGTCCGACATCAGCGCGAAATCCGCGTCCAGGCGCGCGGCGTCGTCGGCCTCGGGAATGTCCTCGTTCTCTTTCATCAGCTCGTCCGAGAACTTCAACCGGCGCAGGCACAGGTCCTCCGCCAGCACCAGGGACACTCGCTCTTCCCAGTCCAGGGCCAGGCGCACCACCTGCTTGCCGGCGTTGAGGTGAATCTCCACCTCCTCGCTGAGCAGGTCCACGCCGCGGCAGCGCACCACGCCGCCCTCCTCACCCGGCTCGCGCAGCTCGCACTCCTCGGCCAGGGTGAAGTCATCGGGCAGGTTGCGGTGCGCCAGCCAGCCGGTCATGCAGGCGGCGGGTGACTGGTTCACCTGGGGCAGCACCACCGGGAAGTTGCCCAGGCACTCGCGCAACAGGTTGAGCAGTTCTTCTGCGCGCGCCGCACTGCCGGCGTCGACGAAGATCCAGCCGGCTTTGGTATCGATGTAGGCGTACACCGCGTTGGAGCGGGTGAACGCGCGCGGCAGGCAGTCCTGGATGATCTCGTCCTTAAGAGTCAGGCGCTCCTTGCGGTAGACCTTGCGCGCCTGCTCCTCCTCGATGCCGGCAATCTTCTGCTCCAGCTGCTCGCGCACCACGGTGGACGGCAGCAGTTTCTCCTCGCGCTTGAGCTTGAGCAGGATGCGCCCGCCCGCCGCGTGGGTGAGGGCCTCGGTGTCCCCGCCCAGCGGCGGCACCCAGCCCAGCGACAGGGCCTGCGACTTGGCGCAGGGCTGGAACACGCGCGGCTCGAGCTGCGCCGCCACCTGTTCCGGCGAGAGTTCGAAGGGCGAAGTGAGGCGGTAGGCGCGGACATTCTTGAACCACATGGACAATTCTGGCTCCAGTTAAAAGGGCGGGCATTGTAACCTGTGCCGGGGGTGTTCACCCAAGGACCGGACTTGTCGAATTCGCGTCATCCAACTAACATGAATTGCGCTGGTCCGGGCTTCGCCATTCACCAGCTCCACCCCCGGGGAGACACCGATGAAATACCTGCACACCATGGTGCGCGCGCGCGACCTGGACGAATCCCTCGACTTCTATTGCGCCAAACTGGGCCTGGTGGAAATCCGCCGTCACGAGAGTGAGGGGGGGCGCTTCACCCTGGTCTTCCTCGCCGCCCCGGAAGACGCGGAGCGGGCCGGCCAGGACATGGCGCCGCTGGTGGAGATCACCTGGAACTGGGATCCAGAGGAGTACACCGGCGGGCGCAACTTCGGCCACCTGGCTTACCGGGTGGAGGACATCTACGCTACCTGTCAGCAGCTCATGGACGCCGGCGTCACCATCAACCGTCCGCCGCGCGATGGCCATATGGCGTTTATCCGCTCGCCGGACGGCATCTCCATCGAACTGCTGCAGGCCGGCGACGCCCTGCCACAGCGCGAACCCTGGGCCTCGATGCCCAACACCGGCACCTGGTAGCCCCGCAGCCACAGCCACAGGACAAAAAGCCACAGGAACCCGGCCCCATGAACAGCATCGGTACCCGCCTCATCGTCCTGCTCACGATCTGCGCGGCGCTTATCGTCGGCGCCGGCATGGCCCTGGACTACCGCTACACACGCGAGGAGATCCTGCAGCGAGTGGTCAGCCAGTCCACCGGGGAGGCGGCCGCCGTGGTCAGCGACCTGGAGAACTGGCTGTCCGGGGTCGAGGGCGCCACGCGCTTCCTCGGCCAACTGATCGCGCGGCAGCAGTACAGCCGCGATGACCTGCGCGCCATGCTGCGCGAGGTGGTCGCCAACAACCCGGAAATCTACGGCGCAGCCATCGCCCTCAACCCGCTGACCAGCGAGGACGGGGATGCCTTCGCGCCGTACTTTTTCCGCGACTACGATTTCATCAGTTACGCCGACCTCAGCAGCGCCGAGGCCGACTACGCCAACCAGGACTGGTACCGCATCCCGGCGCAGAGCGGCGAGGCACGCTGGTCCGAGCCCTACTTCGACAGCGGCGGCGGCGAGACCGACATGACCACCTTCTCGGCACCCGTGTACCGCGCGGACGAGAGCGGCGCGCAGCAGCTCTACGCGGTAGTCACCGCCGACGTGCGCCTGGAAGACCTGCAAACGGTGCTGCGGCAGCTGCACCAGGGCGACAACAGCTACAGCCTGCTGCTCAGCCGCGAGGGCGTGCTGATGAGCACGCGCACCCAGGCCAACGTTATGCGCCATTACTCGGAGGTCGCGGGCAAGGGGCTGGACGACCCAGCCTGGGGCGCGCTGTTTGGCCGCGCGCTGGACGGCGAGGCGGTGAGCGCGGACATGCCCTGCCCCGAGCGCGACGGCCAGTGCACGTTGCGCATGGGGCGCCTGGAGACCACCGGCTGGCCTATAGGACTGGTCTACGACCAGGCCGAAGTGCTCGCCCCGCTGCACGCCTACGAGGTGAAGACCGCGACAATCAGCGGCGCCACCCTGTTGCTCATGGCCCTGGCGCTGGGCTTTATCACATCGCGCCAGACCCGGCCGCTGCGCGAGCTGACCCTGGCTGCGGAACACATGGGCCGCGGCGAGATGGACTACCCCCTGCCGCGCGCCCGCGGCAAGGACGAAGTGGCGCGACTGGTGGGCGCCTTCACCCGCATGAACAGCGACCTGCGCACGTACATCGACGACCTCGCCGAGTCCACCGCCTCGCGCAGCCGCCTCGAAGGCGAACTGGCCGCGGCCCGCGAGATCCAGATGTCCATGCTGCCCGGCGGCGGCGAGGCGCGCTGTGACGAGGGCCGCGCCAGCCTGTGGGCGCGCCTGGAACCGGCGCGCATGGTCGGCGGCGACCTCTACACCTGGCACCGCGATGGCAGCCAGCTGTGGTTCGCCATCGGCGATGTCTCCGACAAGGGCGTGCCCGCCGCCCTGTTCATGGCGCGCGCCATCAGCCTGCTGCAGCAGCTCGCGGGCAGCGTGCACGGCCCGGAACAGGCACTGGCCGCGCTCAACGACATGCTCGAGCAGGACAACCCCAGCTGCATGTTCGTCACCGCATTCCTCGGTGTACTGGATACCGAGACCGGCATGCTGCGCTTCGCCAGCGCCGGCCACCCCGCGCCCAGCCTGCTGCGCGGCGACAGCGCGCGCAGCCTGCGTCCGGCCAGCGGCCCGGCCCTGGGCCTGGCCCGCGGCGTTCACTTCAGCGCCAACAGCCTGCAACTGGAAGCCGGTGATGCGCTGGCCCTGTACACCGACGGCATCGAGGAAGCCTTCGACAGCGACGACAACATGTTCGGCGTGGAGCGCTTCAACCAGGTGCTCGCCACCTGTGCCGGGCAGCCACTGGCGGAGGCCGGTGGCCAGCTGCTCGCCGCGGTCAGCGAGCACGCCGGGGCGGCGCCGCAGCACGACGACATCACCCTGTTGCTGTTGCGCTACTGCCCCGCCTCCGAGTGCGCCTTCACCCCCGGCCAGGGCCTGACCGGTCGCGTGCTGGCCTGGCTGGAGCCCACCCTGACGGCGTGGAAAGTCTGCGGCGACGTCAAGGGCGAGACCAAGCTCATCGCCGAGGAGATGGCGACCAACATCGACCACCACGGCGGCCTGGAAAAAGGCGAGAAGATCGCCATGCGCCTGGTCCATGCCGGCGACCGCCTTGCACTCGAGGCGCGTGACCCCGGCCGGCCCTTCGACCCGCTGCGCCAGGCCGTGCGCGCCCCGCTGGCGGCGGGCATCGACGCTGCTCCGGTGGGCGGGCTTGGTGTACACTTGATCGAAAAATTGAGCGACGGGCAGCGCTACCGCCGCGAAAATGGCCACAACCTGCTGCGCGTGGAAAAACGCCTGTCGCGCGCCGACTTACCGCCCCGCGCGTTTCAGGCGGCGACGGAACAGGCAGTGGCGGAACAGGCGGTAGCGGAAAAAGCCCCAGTGGGAGACCAGGCTATGAAACTGACCACCACCGTCACCACCGACGAGGCCAGCTCGGTCGCCCGGGTCGCCCTCGACGGCGCCCTCAACACCGATACCGCGCCGAATTTCGAGCAGCGCCTGCAGGCGGTGATCGACGAGGGTTACCAGCTGACTATTCTCGACATGCGCGACCTCGACTACATCAGCTCCGCCGGCCTGCGCGTGATCTTCAAGGCCGCCAAGCTCACCCATGCCGGTGGCCGCACCCTGGCCGCCGCCAACCGCAAGCCGCACATCGAGAAAGTCTTCGAGATCCTCAAGGCCCTCCCCGACATGGCGGTGTTCGCCAACGAGCAGGAACTCGATGACTACCTGGCGCACATGCAGGCGAAGACCCGGGAAGACAACGCTTGAGGGAAGGGGAACCAGCGCCCGGGGAGTCCGGGCCCCCGGCAGCAGCAGAGCCACCGGATACATCGAAACCAGAGGCGGTAACCGCAAGCACGGCCGGCCTGGAGCGCACCTTCGTGCGCCTCGCCCTGTGGCAGAACGTGCTGGCGTTTATCGGCATCCTGGTCGGCGCCATCGCGCTGTATGCGGCGCTCAACGAGTCCGCCGCCGTGCGGCAGCAGACCGCCGCCGCGGTCTGGCCCTTCGTGCAGATGACCATCGAGGACCGCGCCGCCGCGGACGACGCCCATTTCGCCATCAGCTTCACCAATGTGGGCGTGGGCCCGGCGCGCATGGGACAGCTGCGCATCCTGGTCGACGGTCAGCCGGCGCGCACTCTCAGCGGGCTCACCGCCAGTGAACCGGGCGCAGCACTGCCGGATATTTCCCGCAATTTCCTCAGCAACCGGGTGATCAGCCCAGGCGAGAGCATCACCCTGCTGAGCACCAACGACCCGGCGCGGGTGGCCTATTTCCGTGATCTCGTCGCCCGGCCCGCCAGCTCGCTCAGTTATTGCTACTGCTCGATCTTCGATGCCTGCTGGCTGATCGACAGCCAGCGCAACCTGCACGAGCCGGAGGCCGTGGCACAATGCCCCGACTTTGCTGCTGACGCCTACCAGCCGGAGGCCTGACTACGCCCCGGCGCCGGGCGGGCACGTCCTATGCACACAGTGCCG
The DNA here is from genome assembly GCF_004745945.1 of Mangrovimicrobium sediminis. Lineage (GTDB taxonomy): Bacteria > Pseudomonadota > Gammaproteobacteria > Pseudomonadales > Halieaceae > Mangrovimicrobium > Mangrovimicrobium sediminis. The sequence goes on from NZ_SRLE01000009.1 coordinate 322,004, forward strand.
GCGTGTCGGCGCGCGTTGCCCGCACCTGCGGCATCCGGCTCCAAAGTTTTTCATGAAAGTAGAAAGCCACCGTATTACAGGCCGGCTCCACCAGGGCCATCGCCCCGCCCACCAGCACATCGCCGGTCATGGCGTAGCCCACGCTGAACGCCACGCCCATGTGGATCGCGGCAAAACTCATGGTCTTTTTCACATCGTCACCTATTTCGATTTCTGGCAGTCTGCGCACTGCGCGTTTGTTCCATACTCGCAAAGCGCCCCGACAGACCAAAGTGAATTGCCTGGATGATCAGGGTCGGGAAAATCGATTACTGCCGCAGGAGGAATGCGCCCATGCAACGGATTGTCACTCTCGGACTGGTCCTGGCCCTGCTACTGGCCGGCCCCGCGCAGGGCGCTTCCATCGAGGTCGGTGCGCCACTGGCGCCACTGGCCGTCGAGGAAGACGGCGAGTGCGTGCTGGATGGGGACGACACCCGTTTCGTGCCCTGGGACTCCGGCAGCCTGCAGGGAAAGGTCCAGGTGCTGGAATACGTGGCCGCCCGTGCCGGTGTGGATGATATCCACATGACGTTTTTCGTCGCGCTCAAGGATGCGGCATTGCCCAGGGACAAGTACCAGATCACCCGTGTGGTGAACTCCGACGACGCCCTGTGGGGCACCTCCGGCCTGGTGGTGGGTGAAATCGAGAAGACCAAGCGCGCCCAGCCCGGCGTCGACCTAGTGGTCGATGCGCAGGGCCTGGGGCAACAGCAGTGGGCGCTGGAGAAGAAGACCGCCGCGCTGATCATCCTCGATGCCAGCGGTACGGTGCTGTTTTTTGACCAGGGCGAGATAACCGCGAGCGAGGTGGACACCGCGCTCGCTGCGGTGCGCAACGCCGTGGCGGCGTCCGCCGGCGATTGAATACCGGCGATTGAATACCGGCGAGTGAGCGCCGCGCCTCAGCGCTTCAGGAAATCCAGGATCCAGCGGCCGACGCGCTCGCCCTCGTGGGGCCGTGCCAGAGAGGCCATGCCCACCTCGTAGGCCGGCTCACCGATCAGCTCGCGGCGGAAGTTCATGATCTCCCGCGAGTAGTCGGGCACGAATTCCGGGTGGCCCTGGAAGGTGAGGATATGATCGCCGACCTGCACCACCGCGTTCTCGCAAAACTCTGAACCGGCCAGTACCTGGGCACCCAGCGCATTCTGCACCACCTGGTCCTGGTGGCTGACCAGGATCGCAAGGTCCGCATCGCCGCCGTCGTGCCATTCGGGCTTGTGCTGGAAGTGATGCGTGTGCAGGCCGACCCCCCAGCCCTTGGGGGATTTCTCCGTGCGCCCGCCCAGCGCCTGGGCCACCAGCTGGTGGCCGAAACAGATTCCCACCAGTTTCTTGCGGCGCGCGTCGAGCTCGCGCACGAAGTCCATCAGGCGTTTTATCCAGGGCTTGTCCTCGTAGACCGAGGATTTGCTGCCGGTAATAAGGTAGGCGTCGACCTCGTCGATATCCGCCGGATACTCGCCCTCCTCCACGTCGTAGACGCGAAACTCCAGGCCCGGGTCGAGCTGGCCGAGCAGGCGCACGAACATGTCCGGGTATTCACCGTAGACTTCGGCCCAGTCGGGCTTGACCGCGTCGGTTTTCAGGATGCCGAGTTTCATAGGTTTCTCGCTGCGAGGGCGCTTGCCACGGGGACCAGACGCCATGGTAGGAAAGCGCCCGCAAGCCTGTCCATACCACCAAAAGGCAGGGCGGCGTGTCATGAAAAATACACGGCGTTGTAACGGGATTGCCATGCCCGGCGGGAATTATTGACGCTATGGAGATTTTGGGATCACTGCAACGCTTCGAGGCGCGCCTTTTCGCCACCGTGTTCCGGCAGACGGAACGCCGCATGGTGATCCCCATGGCGCGCGCGGTATCCCGCTCCGGCGACGGCTACCTGCACGTGTTAGTGCCCCTGCTGGTCCTCACCCTGGACCCGGAAAGCGGCTGGCAGCTGCTGCCCCTGCTGGTGCTCGCGCTCGCCGTCGAACGCTCGCTGTACTGGCTGGTGAAGAACAGCCTGCGCCGCCCGCGTCCGCAGGAGACCGTGCCCGGTTTCCGCAGCCTGATCACCGCCAGCGACCAGTTCAGCTTTCCCTCCGGCCACAGCTCCGGTGCGTTCCTCCTGGCTACCGCCCTGTTGATCATCTACGGCGGTGCCGCCATCCCGATGTTGTTATGGGCCGCGGGAGTCGCTCTCTCGCGCATCCTGCTGGGGGTACATTTCCCCGGCGACACACTGGCAGGCGCCATCATGGGCAGCGGTATCGCGCTGCTCGCCGCGGCGCAACTGGGAGTCTGACTTGAAAATACTCTACGGTGTCCAGGGCACAGGCCAGGGACACATCAGCCGCGCACGCGCGATGGCCGAGGCCCTGCGCGAATGGCCGGTCGAGGTCACCTGGCTGTTCACCGGCCGCGCCCGGGAAAACCTGTTCGACATGGAGGCGTTCGGCAACTTCGAGCACCGCCACGGTCTGTCCTTCACCAGCCGCGCCGGCAAGCTGCACTACGCCGCCACGGTCATGGACAACAACCTGCCGCGCTTCCTGCGCGAGGCGCGCGAGCTGGACCTGTCGCCCTACGACCTCGTCATCTGCGACTACGAACCGGTAACCGCCCGCGCCGCCCGCCAGCAGGGACGCCAGGTGATCGGTATCGGCCACCAGTACGCCTTCGGTCCGGCGACCCCGCGCTGCGGCGGCAGCTGGCTGCAGGAGCAGATCCTCTACCGCTTCGCCCCGGTCGATGTGCCACTCGGCCTGCACTGGCATCCCTACGCCGACAACGTGCTGCCGCCGATCCTCGACCTGCCGGACCTGCCGGTGACCCGCGGCGAACATCTTGTCGTCTACCTGCCCTTTGAGGACCAGGACGAGGTCACCCGCATCCTCCGCCAGTTCCCGCAGCGGCGTTTCGTGCAGTACTCCTCGCAGTTGGTGGACGAGGAACGCGGCAACGTGAGCCGTCGCAAGGCGGACTTCCACGGCTTCAAGCTGTGCCTGGCCGGCAGTGCCGGCGTCATCTGCAACAGCGGTTTCGAGTTGATCAGCGAGTGCCTGCAGTGGCGTAAGCCGGTGCTCACCAAACCCCTGGCGCGGCAGATGGAGCAGCACTCCAACGCCCTGGCGCTGGAGCAGCTCGGCTACGCCTGCACTACCCCGGTGTTCGATGCGCCGGCGCTGGAGCAGTGGCTCGCCGCCCGCCACCTGACTGCCGATATCCAGTTCCCGGACGTGGCCGCCGCACTCGCGCGCTGGCTGGCCCAGGGCTGCCGCGAATCTCCGGCGGTGCTGTCCCAGCAGCTGTGGCAGTGCCCCATGCCGCAAAAGATTCCCGCGCCGCGGCCCACCGCCGGCCGCCGCGTCGCCGCCATCGCCTGAACGCAGACAAGCGCTGTTGCGGACGTCAATGTCCCGACAGCGCCACCCGGCGCCCCGGCCTGCGGCCCGGTTGGGGCGCGCGCTGATCTGGGTTAATGTGACGCCCTGATTCCGGGGAATAAAAACCGTTGCCGCACCCACGCCTGTTTCTCGTTTCGCTGCTGTTCGCCGTCGCACCCGTGCTGGCGACTCCCGCTGGTTTCGCCGGCGCGGATGCCTGCCGCGACTGCCACGCCACCCAGTTCGAGCACTGGCGCGGCTCGGACCACGACCTCGCCATGCAGGCGGCCAGTGCGCAGACCGTGCTCGGCGATTTCGACGATGCCCGCTTCGAGTACAACGGCGTCACCACGCGGTTTTTCCAGCGCGACGGCGGATATTTCGTCGCGACCGACGGCGAGGACGGCAAACTCACCGAGTACCCGGTGGCCTACGTGTTCGGCCACTATCCGCTGCAGCAGTACCTGCTGCCGCTGTCGCGCGGGCGGCTGCAGGCCCTGTCCATCGCCTGGGACTCGCGACCACAGGCCGAAGGCGGCCAGCGCTGGTACCACCTGTACCCGGACGAGGCCATAGACCACCGCGACCCGCTGCACTGGACCGGCCCCTACCAGAACTGGAACACGCGCTGCGCCGAGTGCCACAGCACCGACCTGCACAAGAACTACAGCGCGACGACGCGCAGCTTCGATACACAATACGAGGAACTCAACGTCAGTTGCGAGGCCTGCCACGGCCCCGGGCAGGCGCATGTCACGCTGGCCATTGAAGGCAAGCTGGATGGCGCCGCGGACGGCGGTTTTCCCGTGCACCTGGCACAGCGCGGCACCTGGGCCTACCCGCAGGGCGAGGCCATCGCCCGGCGCCGCGAACCACTGGAGTCGCGTTCGCAAATAGACGCCTGCGGCCGCTGCCACAGCCGGCGCGGCACGCTGGGCGATTACCACTACGGTGCGGACCTGCTGGACACCCATCGTCTGGCCCTGCCGCGCCCGCCCCTGTACCACGTCGACGGGCAGATCCTCGACGAGGACTACGTCTACGGCTCATTCACGCAGAGCAGGATGCACATGGCGGGCGTGGTGTGCAGCAACTGCCACGAGCCGCACAGCGCGAAACTGCGCGCACCGGGCAACGCGGTATGCGGCCAGTGCCACAAGCCGCAGGTGTACGACAGCGAGGAACACCACTTCCACCCGGTGGGCAGCGCCGGGGCCGCCTGCGCCAACTGCCACATGCCCGAGACCACCTACATGGGCGTGGACCCGCGCCGCGACCACAGCCTGCGCGTGCCGCGCCCGGACCTCTCCCTGGTGCTCGGCGTGCCCAACGCCTGCAACCAGTGCCACACCGACCGCTCGCCGGACTGGGCGCTGGAAGCGCTGCGCAAGCGCGGCGTGCAGTTCCTCGACACCGCCACACACCCGGCGCGCGCGCTGGCGCAACTGCAGTCCGGCGACCTGCGCGGCGCACCGCGCGTCGCCGAGCTGGCCGGCGACGACAGCGCGCCGCCCCTGTGGCGCGCCACGGCAATGGAGGCTCTCGGCGAAGTGGGCGGACGCGATGCGCTGCAGAGCGTCGCCCAACTGCTCTACCACGACGACAGCCTGATCCGCACCAGCACCGTGCGAGCCACGGATTTCCTGCCCCTGCACCAGCGCTTCCAGTTGCTCATGCCGCTGGTCGACGACCCGGTGCGCAGCGTGCGCATGGAGGTCGCTGCGAGTCTCGCCGGCGTGCCGCTGGAGCAGGTCGCGCCGGAGCAGGCCGCCGCGCTGTCGAAGTTGTTCGGGGAATACCGTGACGTGCTGGCGGTCGATGCCGACATGCCGGCCACCCAGTTGCAGCTCGGCCTGTTCCTCACCGCCCGCGGCGAACTGCCCGCGGCCGAAGCCGCCTACCGCGAGGCGCTGCGCCTGAACCCGCAGCTGATCGGCGCCTATCTCAACCTCGCCGACCTCATGCGCGGCAGCGGCGACGAGGCCCAGGCGCGGTCGCTGCTGGAAACCGCCATGGACATCGCGCCGGACAACGGCGACGTGTTGCACTCGCTGGGCCTGCTGGAGACGCGCACCGGCAATGCGCAGCAGGCGCTGGACTACCTCGGTCGCGCCGCGGCGCTGGAACGCGGCAGCACCCGCCACCGTTTCGTCTACGCCATCGCGCTGCACGACCTCGGCCAGCCGCGCGAGGCCGTCGCGCAACTGGAGGCCCTGCAGCGGCAATCACCACAGGACCAGCAGGTGCTGCAGGCGCTCGTCACCTACTGCACGGAACTGGGGGATACCGCCAGGGCGGAGAAATACCGGCGGCTGCTGCCGCGTTGAGCGGTAGCCGCGCGGCGCGGATCATCCGCCGCCGCGACGCGTGACCGGCCACGCGAACCTGCCGCGAGACCTCTGCCTCGCAAAACCCCGCAAGAAAGCCGTCGCGAAGGAAGATCGGGCAGTGCGAATCTAGCGCAGCGACCGGCGCTGGAACCACTGGTCCAGCGCCGCGTAGTACACCTCGCGAATATCCGCCGACTCGTTGGCCAGCTGGTGCCCGGCGCGCGGCAGGTAGCAGACCTCGCTGCCGGCGAACAGGTCGAGCACGAAGGGCACGTTGTAGCGCCAGTCCACCGTACTGTCCTGGCGGCCCTGCACCAGCAGCAGCGGCCCCACACCCAGTTCCTTGCGCGACAGGCCGCCGAGCCAGCGCTTCAGGGCCACCAGCCAGCGCAGGGACACCTGGCTCGCCTGCAGCGGGTCGCTGCGCACGAACTCGAGGAACGCCCCGTCGGAGGTGTTGCGATTGAACTTGCGCGCCACGCCCTCGGTAAAGGGTGCCATCAGGAAAATCCCCAAACGCACCAGCGTCCAGTGCGCCGGGCGCACCAGCGGCGCCAGGTAGGCGACGCCGGCGAAGGGCCAGGAACCGCGACGGGCGTATTCGGTCAGCGCCGCACAGCCGGTGCTCTGGCCGATGGCGTACAGGGGCAGGTTTGCGGGCAGGCCGCCGGCGGCCAGCGCGTCCTCGATGGCCAGCGCGTACTCACCAAAATCGTCAATGGCCGCCGGCTCGCCGGAGGACAGGCCGTGGCCGGGCAGGTCGAAGATCAGCACGTTGTAGCCGCGTGACAGGCCGTACGCCACCAGCTTGTCGAACAGGCCAGAGTGGTCGAAGTAGCCGTGCACCAGGAACAGGTTGCCGCGCGCCGCCGGCTGCAGCCAGCGGTGCAGCATCAGGCGGTGCTCTCCGGAATCGATGTAGCCGCCGCGGTAGGCGGCCTCGGGAAAGTGCGCGCTGAAGTCCAGGTGGTAGGCGCGGCAAAACGCCACCAGGGGAGCGGGCGGGAAGGCGTCGTCGCCAAACGGGGGCAGTGCCTCGCGCAGTTGCTGCAGTTCGCCGGCGTTCAGCATGGTGCGGCGCCGCAGCCAGTGGTGAGGGCCGCGATACCCGGGGCCGGGCGTCGCGGCAACAGGCCAGCCAGCTTCAATTGACCTGCGGCTTGAGCTCCCCGGCGTCGTAGCGCTTCTGCATCTTCTCCAGCGACACGACCTTGATCTTGTCCGCCATGCCTGCGGTGCCGAAGGCCTCGTAGCGGGCGATACAGATATCGCGCATCGCCTCGATGGTCTTGGCCAGGTACTTGCGCGGGTCGAACTCGGCCGGGTGTTCGGCCATGAAACGGCGGATGGCGCCGGTGGAGGCCAGGCGCAGGTCGGTGTCGATGTTCACCTTGCGCACGCCGTGGCGGATGCCCTCCTGGATCTGCTCCACGGGCACGCCGTAGGTCTCCGGGATGGCGCCGCCGAACTCATTGATCACCGCCAGCCAGTCCTGCGGTACGGAGGACGATCCGTGCATCACCAGGTGGGTGTTGGGGATGCGCTGGTTGATCTCCTTGATGCGGTCGATGGCGAGGATGTCGCCGGTGGGCGGGCGGGTGAACTTGTAGGCGCCGTGGCTGGTGCCGCAGGCGATGGCCAGGGCGTCCACCGCGGTGGCGGCGACGAACTGCGCGGCCTCCTCCGGGTCGGTGAGCATCTGGTCGTGGGTCAGCTTGCCCTCGGCGCCGATGCCGTCTTCCTCGCCCGCCTCGCCGGTTTCCAGCGAGCCCAGGCAACCCAGTTCACCCTCCACGGACACGCCACAGGCGTGGGCCATTTCCACCGCCAGTTTGGTGACGCTGACGTTGTAGTCGTAGTCCATCGGCGTCTTGCCGTCCTCGCCCAGGGAGCCGTCCATCATCACCGATGAAAAGCCCAGCTGGATGGAGCGCTGGCACACCGCAGGCGAAGTGCCGTGGTCCTGGTGCACCACCACGGGAATATGCGGGAACTCCTTCATCGCCGCTTCCATCATGGCGTGCAGGAAGGGCGCGCCGGCGTACTTCCGCGCGCCGGCGCTGGCCTGCATGATCACCGGCGAATTGGTCTTGTCCGCCGCTTCCATGATGGCGCGGGTCTGCTCCAGGTTGTTGACGTTGAACGCGGGCACACCGTAGCCGTGTTCCGCGGCGTGATCCAGCAACTGGCGCATACTGATAAGTGACATGTGATTTCCTCGGTGAAGTCAGTCCGCGGCGCGGGACTCGAGCATGGCGACGGCGGGGAGTACCTTGCCTTCGACGTACTCGAGGAAGGCGCCACCGCCGGTTGAGATATAAGAAACCTTATCGGCAATGCCGTATTTGTCAATCGCCGCCAGGGTATCGCCGCCACCGGCGAGGGAGAACGCGGGGGAGTCGGCAATCGCCAGCGACAGGGCCTTGGTGCCGCCGCCGAACTGGTCGAATTCGAACACGCCCACCGGGCCGTTCCACAGGATAGTGCCCGCCTGTTTCAGGATCTCGGCGATCTGCGCCGCGGCCTGCGGGCCAATATCGAAGATCATGTCGTCGTCCTGCACGGCGTCGGCGGACTTGGTCTCGGCGGCGGCAGTCTCGGAAAACTCCTTGCCGGTGACCACGTCCGGGGGCAGCGGGATGCTGGTCTTGTCCATCAGCGCCTTCGCCGCCGGCACCAGGTCCGCCTCGCACAGGGACTTGCCCACCGGCTTGCCCGCCGCGGCGAGGAACGTATTGGCGATGCCGCCGCCGACGATCAACTGGTCGACCTTCTCGGAAAGAGTCTCGAGCACCGTGAGCTTGGTGGAGACCTTGGAGCCGCCGACGATGGCCACCATCGGCCGTGCCGGGCTGGACAGCGCCTGCTGCAGGGCGTTGAGCTCGCCCTCGAGCAGCGGGCCGGCGCAGGCCACCGGGGCGAACTTGGCCACGCCGTGGGTCGAGGCCTGGGCGCGGTGGGCGGTGCCGAAGGCGTCCATCACGAAAATTTCACACAGCCCGGCGTAGGCTTTGGCCAGGCTCTCGTCGTCCTTTTTCTCGCCGGGGTTGAAGCGCACGTTCTCGAGCAGGGCGACCTCGCCGTCGTTGAGCTCCACGCCGAGCTTCCAGTCCTCCACCAGGGTGACCTTCTGCCCGAGCAGGCCGGACAGGTGCTCGGCGACCGGGGCCATGGAGTACTGGGCGTCGTACTCGCCCTCGGTGGGCCGTCCCAGGTGCGACATCAGGATGACCTTCGCACCGGCGTCGCGCGCCGCCTCGATGGTGGGCAGCGCTGCGCGGATGCGCGCATCCGAGCTGACCTTGCCGTCTTTCACCGGCACGTTGAGGTCCTCGCGGATCAGTACCCGCTTGCCGGCGAGCGCCTGGTCGCGCATGAGTTTCACATTGAGTGCCATGGAATACCTCTCCTTGCTTGGCTGGCTGGGGTGGTTCGGCTTTAGTTGGCAAAACCCGCGTTTGCGAAGCCCGGGTCAGGGGCAACAGGGTAGCCCGAGTCCGCCGTCCGGGGCATCGCCCCGCCCGGGTCAACGCGCCAACTGCGACCAGAGATGGGCGATCTCCAGCATGCGGTTGGCGTACGCCCATTCATTATCGAACCAGGTGAGCACTTTCACCAGCCGCGTGCCGCTGACACGGGTCTGGCTGGCGTCCACGATACTGGATCGCGGGTCGTGATTGAAATCGCAGGAGGCCAGGGGTTCGCGGGTGTAGCCCAGCACGCCGCCAAAGCGCTCCAGCGCCGCCGCCTCCAGGGCCGCGTTGACCGCCGTCACGCTGGTGTCGTTGAGCGCCTGCACGGTGAGGTCCATGGCCGAGACGTTGAGCGTGGGCACGCGCAAGGCCTGGGCGGAAAAACGCCCGGCCAGCTCCGGCAGGATGCGCTCCACGCCCTTCGCCAACCCAGTGTCGATGGGGATGATCGACTGGAAGGCGGCGCGGGTCTTACGCAGGTCGGTGTTGTGGTAGGCGTCCAGCACCGGCTGGTCGTTCATCGCCGAGTGGATGGTGGTGATGGTGCCGGTCTCGATGCCGATGGTGTCCGCCAGGGCGCGGATTACCGGCACAATACCGTTGGTGGTGCAGGAGGCCGCGGAGACGATGCGGTGCTCCGCGCGCAGGTCGTCCTGGTTGACGCCGAACACGATGGTGGCGTCGACGTCGGCCTGGGCCGGCTGGGAGAACAGCAGCCGCTGGGCACCGCGCTGCAGGTGGCGCTCGGCGGTGTCACGGTCGGAAAAGGCGCCGGTGCATTCGAGCACGATGTCCACCCCGAGGTCGCCCCAGGGCAGCGCGTCGATGTCGGCGCAGCGCAGCAGGGCGATGGGGTGGCCGTCCACCCGCAGGGTGTCCTCGTCGCCGGACAACTCGCCGGGAAAGCGGCCGTGGGTGGAGTCGTAGCGGGTCAAGTGCAGCAAGGTGGCAGCGTCGGCCAGCTCGTTGATCGCCACTACCTCGAGTTCCCCGCGCAGGGGGCTCTCCTGCAGGGCGCGCAGCACGCTGCGGCCGATCCTGCCGAAGCCGTTGATCGCCAGCCGTGTCATGCCCCGCCCCCTGTGGACATAGCGGTCAGTCGAACAGGACGTCTTCCACCGCGGCGACCACGTTGTCCACGGTAAAGCCGAACTCCTCGAACAGCGCGCCGGCCGGGGCGGACTCGCCGAAGCTGGTCATGCCGATGATGCGCCCGTCCAGGCCCACGTACTTGTACCAGTAGTCGGCGGACAGCGCCTCCACGGCGACCCGGGCGGGCACGTCCGAGGGCAGTACGGACTCGCGGTAGGCGGCGTCCTGGGCCTCGAACACCTCGGTGCAGGGCATGGAGACCACGCGCACCCGCTTGCCGGCATCCGCCAGGCGCTGGGCGGCGTCCATGGCCAGGCCGACTTCGGAACCGGTGGCGATGAGCACGGCCTCGGGGGTGCCGTCACAATCGCGCAGCACGTAGCCGCCGCGGGCAATCGCCGCCAGCTGGGCGGCGTCGCGGGACTGGTGCGGCAGGTTCTGGCGCGAGAACACCAGGGCCGAGGGGCCGTCGCGGCGCTCGATGGCGGATTTCCAGGCCACCGCGGATTCCACCGCGTCGCAGGGCCGCCAGGTGTCCAGGTTCGGCGTATTGCGCAGGTTGGCCACCTGCTCCACCGGCTGGTGGGTGGGGCCGTCCTCGCCCAGGCCGATGGAGTCGTGGGTGTACACCCAGATCGCGTGCTGCTTCATCAGCGCGGACATACGCACGGCGTTGCGCATGTATTCCATGAAGACCAGGAAGGTGGCGCCGTAGTTGATGAAGCCGCCGTGCAGGGCGATGCCGTTGGCGATGGCGCCCATGCCGAACTCGCGCACGCCATAGAAGAGGTAGTTGCCGCTGGCGTCGTCGTGGGTCAGGCCTTTGGAGCCTTTCCACATGGTCAGGTTGGAGCCCGCCAGGTCGGCGGAGCCGCCCAGCAGTTCCGGCAGCAGCGGGCCGTAGGCGTTGAGGCAGTTCTGCGAGGCTTTGCGCGAGGCGATGGTCTGGCCATCCGCCTGGCACTGTTCGACGTAGGCCTGGGCCTGGGCGCCGAAGTCCTCGGGCAGCTCACCGGCCAGGCGGCGGCGCAGTTCGGCCGCCAGTTCCGGGTGGGCCGCGGCGTAGGCGTCCATGCTCGCCTGCCAGGCTGTTTCCGCCTCGGCGCCCGCGCTGTGCGCGTTCCAGCCGGCGTAGACCTCCTCGGGAATGACGAAGGGCTCATGCGGCCAGTCCAGGGCCACGCGGGTAGCGGCCACTTCATCGGCGCCCAGCGCCGCACCGTGGCAGGACTCGGTGCCCTGCTTGTTGGGCGAGCCCTTGCCGATGATGGTCTTGCAGCAGATCAGGGTGGGCTTGCCGGTCTCCTCGCGGGCGGCCTGGATGGCGGCCTTCACTTCGGAGGCGCTGTGGCCGTTGACGTCGTTGATCACGTGCCAGCCGTAGGCGCGGAAGCGCGCCGGGGTGTCGTCGGTAAACCAGCCCTCGACCTCGCCGTCGATGGAGATGCCGTTGTCGTCGTAGAAGGCGATCAGCTTGCCCAGGCCCAGGGTACCGGCCAGGGAGCAGACCTCGTGGGAGATGCCCTCCATCAGGCAGCCGTCACCCAGGAATACATAAGTGTGGTGGTCGATGACCGTGTGGCCGTCGCGGTTGTAGCGGTCGGCCAGGGCTTTTTCCGCCACCGCCATGCCCACCGCGTTGCCCAGGCCCTGGCCCAGCGGGCCGGTGGTGGTCTCGACGCCGGGGGTGTAGCCGTATTCCGGGTGACCCGGGGTCTTGCTGTGCAGCTGGCGGAAGTTCTTGATGTCGTCGATGGTCAGGTCGTAGCCGGACAGGTGCAGCAGGGAGTACAGCAACATGGAGCCGTGGCCGTTGGAGAGCACGAAACGGTCGCGGTTGGGCCAGGCCGGGTTGGCCGGGTTGTGGCTCAGGTAGTCGTTCCACAGCACCTCGGCGATATCCGCCATGCCCATCGGCGCGCCGGGGTGGCCGCTGTTGGCCTTCTGTACGGCGTCCATGGACAGGGCGCGAATGGCATTCGCGAGTTCGGTACGGGTTGCGGGCATGGGTATCTCCGGGCGCTTGCGGGCGTCTGGTCAAAAAAAGGCCGCTATTTTGGCGTAACGGGGGGCACGGGGCAAACCTCGGGGGCGTAAATTGTTGGGGGCCGAAACTGGCCCATCCAGGGCCAGCGCAGGGTCCGTAGCGGCGCAATTGCTATCATTCGGCTGACGCGAACTGCTAATATCGATCCCCTCCTACAAAAATGACAGAACAACCCGGAGGACCGCCTGATGCAGGCTGATCGAATCGCCGACTATCTCGCGATCTGCGACACCAAGGCGCGCTATTGCCGCTGCCTGGACACCAAGGACTGGGACGGCTTCGCCAATGTCTTCACCGAGGACCTGCGTCTCGACACCACCCCCGCCGGTGGCGTGGTCACCGAGGGGCGCGAGGCGACCCTGCAGATGGTGCGCGGCTCCCTGGACAACGCGCAGACCGCCCACCAGGTGCACACCCCGGAAATTCATTTCGACGGCGACAGCGCCGACGTCATCTGGGCCATGCAGGACCGCGTGGTCTGGGACGCGGAGCGCGCGGCCCAAATCGGCATGCGCGGACTGACCGGCTACGGCCACTACCACGAGCACTATGTGAAGTGCGCCGACGGGCAGTGGCGCATCGCCCGGCAGAAGCTCACCCGGCTGCTGGTGGACATCGACCCGGTCGCCGCCGCCTGACTCCCGTCGCCCGGGGGGGTGTCACCCGCCGGGCCAGGTATCTGTAAGAAAGGAACTCGGTAATGCATGAAGCACATTTTCGCGGCGGCTGCGCCGTTGTCACCGGCGCCGGCTCCGGGCTCGGCGAGGCCATGGCCCTGCGTTTCGCCGCCGCCGGCGCGGCGGTTGTCGCACTGGATATCGATGTCGAGCGTGCCAACGCTACAGCGCAGCGCATCAAGGCGGACGGACACCGCGCCATGGCGCTGCAACTCGACGTCGCAGACCCCTGCGCACTGGCCGCGGCCGCGGATGCCGTACGCGAATTCGGCGGCTGTTCGGTGCTGTGCGCCAACGCCGGCGTTCAACAGTTCGGCGCCATCGACAAACTCACTGCGCAGGACTGGCGCTGGGTACTGGACGTCAACCTGCTCGGCCTGATCAACACGGTCACCACCTTCCTGCCGCTGCTGCGTGACAGCGAGTACTCGCGGCATATCGTGGTCACCTCCTCCTCCGTCGTCCACACCCCGGGCATCCGCATGGCCGCCTACACCACCAGCAAGTACGCGGTGACCGGCTTCGCCGAAACCCTGCGCATGGAGCTGGCGCCGGAGAACATCGGCGTCAGCATCCTGTTCCCCTCGGGCATGGTCACCCGCCACCTCGAGAGCAGCGCGCTGGCCCGCCCCGAGGCGCTGGGCAAGTCCGAGCTGCGCCGCGAGGACATCGACGCCATGATGGCCAGCCGCGACATGGACCAGGGTTCGCATGTGGCGACGGCGGAATACGCCACCCGCCACCTGCTGCGCGACGTCGCCGCCAACGAGCGCTACATCCTCACCCACGACGACTACCGCGCCACCCTGGAAGACAACTTCGCCGAGTTGCTGGAGGCCCACGCGCGGGCGCAGGAGGACTGAGCCGCTCCCGGCTCCGAGCCCCACGGCCAGAATCTATATCAAAATATTTTGATATAGCCTGCAAGCCCTGCTAGACTCCGCGGCCATGAAGAACGTGCAACCCGCCCTGGAGAGCGCCGTCACCCCGGAAGGGGCGCTGGCCGCGGACAGCCTGGCCGGCCTGCTCAAGGCCGCCGGCGACCCGCTGCGCCTGCACATCCTGCGCGTGCTGCGCGAGGACTCCTTCGGCGTGTCCGAACTCTGCGCCATCTTCGACATGCGCCAGCCGGCGCTCAGCCATCACCTCAAGGTACTGGCCGGAGCCGGCCTGGTGGCGACCCGGCGCGAGGGCAATTCCATCTTTTACCGTCGCGCCCTGCCCGGGCACGGCGGCGCGGCGGGCGAAGCACTGCTGGCCGCCCTGTTCGAGTCGGTGGACCGCCTGGTACTGCCGGCACCCACACTGGCAGCCCTGGATGCATTGCAGCGCCAGCGGGAGGAGAACTCCCGCGCGTTCTTCCGCGAGAACGCGCACAAGTTCCGCGAGCAGCAGGACCTCATCGCGCGCTACGACCAGTACGCCGGCACCGTGGCAGAAGTCCTCCAGGAAGCGGCGCTGCCGGGTTCGGCCCTGGCGCTGGAAGTGGGGCCCGGCGATGGCCGTTTCTTACTGGAACTGGCTCCGCGCTTTGGCGAAGTCGTGGCCCTGGATATCGAGGCCGCGATGCTCGAACAGGCCCGCGAACGGGCAGCGGCGGCGGGGCTGGACAACATCCGCTTCCTGCACGGCGACACCGCCCACCCTAAAGTGGATGGGCTGGGGGCCGACTGTGTGGTGATAAACATGGTGCTTCACCATACCCCCGACCCCGGCCGGGTACTGGCGGAAGTCGCGGGCAGCCTGGCCCCCGGCGGGGTGGTGCTGGTGACGGACCTGTGCAGCCACGACCAGGGCTGGGCGCGTGAGAACTGCGGCGACCTGTGGCTGGGCTTCGACCCGGCGCGGCTCACCGGCTGGGCGACGGAGGCGGGACTGGACGATATCGCCAGTGTCTTCCTCGCCCAACGCAATGGATTTCAGATACAGGTGCGCCTGTTTGGCCGCCGCAAGGATAAAAGGACTGCAGCATGAGCGAATACGCGATTTTCACCTCGGAGTCGGTCTCCGAGGGTCACCCGGACAAGATGGCGGACCAGATCTCCGACGCCATCCTCGACGCCATGCTCAAGGACGACCCCCACTCGCGCGTCGCCGTCGAGACCCTGGTGAAGACCGGCATGGCGGTGATCGCCGGCGAGGTGACCACGGATACCTACGTCGACCTCGAGGCCATCGTACGCAAGGTGATTCTCGGCATAGGCTACGACAGCTCCGACGTCGGCTTCGACGGCGCCTCCTGCGCCGTACTCAATGCCATCGGCAAGCAGTCCCGCGACATCGCCCAGGGCGTCGATGAAACCGAAGAGAAAGAACAGGGCGCCGGCGACCAGGGCCTGATGTTCGGCTACGCCACCAACGAGACCGACGTGCTGATGCCCGCGCCCATCTACTATTCCCACCGCCTGGTGGAAAAACAGGCGGAACTGCGCAAGCACAAGGTCCTCCCATGGCTGCGCCCGGACGCCAAAAGCCAGGTGACCCTGCGCTACGCCGATGGCAAGCCGGTGGCGATCGACGCCGTGGTGCTCTCGACCCAGCACAGCGACGATATCGAGCAAAAGGACATCGAGCAGGCGGTCATGGACCTGATCATCAAGGAGGTCCTGCCCGCCGAATGGCTGCACAAGGACACCCGCTACCACATCAACCCGACGGGCAAGTTCGTCATCGGCGGCCCGGTCGGCGACTGCGGCCTCACCGGCCGCAAGATCATTGTCGATACCTACGGCGGCATGGCGCGCCACGGCGGCGGCGCCTTCTCCGGCAAGGACCCGTCGAAAGTAGACCGCTCCGCCGCCTACGCGGGGCGCTACGTGGCCAAGAACATCGTCGCCGCGGGCCTCGCGGACCGCTGCGAAATCCAGGTCTCCTACGCGATCGGCGTGGCGGAACCGACCTCGATCTCGATCAACACGTTCGGCACGGGCAAGATCAGCGACGACCACATCGCCCGCCTGGTCGGCGAGCATTTCGACCTGCGGCCCAAAGGGCTGATCGCGATGCTCGACCTGAAACGCCCGATCTACCAGGCGACGGCGGCCTACGGGCACTTCGGGCGTGAGCTGCCGGACTTTACCTGGGAAAAGACGGACAAGGCGGAGGCGTTGCGGGCAGCACTTTGAGGTGCGCCCGGACTTGAATGTCCCTGCTTCGTTGCTCAGCGCACGTGGCAGGGTTCGGCCTGGCCTCGCATGCGGAGGGGTTTCGGCTTGGCCGCACGGCCGCACGCAACTGCATTGGCCTTCGTGGACACGCAAAAGCGCCGTCCATGGCAGCTCGGCGACGGCCATCCATGGCCGTCGACGGTCCACGAAGGCCAATGCAGTTGCGTACGTCCTCTGGTTGGCGAAGAGCTGCGACGCGGTTCGCGGCGCGAGCTGGGCTGGCGGGAACGGGACTTTGCGATTCGACAGATGGAAGTCGGAAGCGCGAGAACTTTCGTACCGACTGGGGTAACGCACTCCGGTCAAAATTTTGAACTGAGGTCTCTGCGGCGTACACGCCCGCCTGGGACCGTCGACGGCCATGGACGGCGCTTTTGCGTGTCCCGGGCGGGCGTGTACGCCGCAGAGACCGGCACCAGAACCAAAGAAAGAAACACCAACAAAACGTCAGCCGAAACACTGACCCAAACGAACCAGATCCAAATGGCAATTGGCGAACACGCCAAGAGGAAGCAAGCATGAGCACAGCAGAACAACTCGAGAGCAAGCAGGATTACAAGGTCGCGGACATCAACCTGGCCCAGTGGGGTCGGCGCGAGCTGGACATCGCCGAGGGCGAGATGCCCGCGCTGATGGCGCTGCGTGAGCGCTACAGCGAGAGCAAGCCGCTGGCCGGCGCGAAGATCCTGGGTTGTATTCACATGACCATCCAGACCGGCGTACTGATCGAGACGCTGGTCGCGCTGGGCGCCGAAGTGCGCTGGTCGTCGTGCAATATTTTCTCGACCCAGGACCACGCCGCGGCGGCGATCGCGGCGGCGGGCATTCCCGTGTTCGCGTGGAAAGGCGAGACCGAGGAAGAGTACGAGTGGTGCATCGAGCAGACCATCCTCAAGGACGGCCAGCCCTGGGACGCCAACATGGTACTGGACGACGGCGGCGACCTGACCCAGATGCTGCACGATAGCTACCCGCAGATGCTGGAGAAGATCCACGGGATCACCGAGGAGACCACTACCGGCGTGCACCGCCTGCAGGAGATGCTGGAGCAGGGCACGCTGAAAGTGCCGGCGGTCAACGTCAACGACTCGGTGACCAAGTCCAAGAACGACAACAAGTACGGCTGTCGCCACAGCCTCAACGACGCGGTCAAGCGCGCCACCGA
Source organism: Mangrovimicrobium sediminis (assembly GCF_004745945.1). Classification (GTDB taxonomy): domain Bacteria; phylum Pseudomonadota; class Gammaproteobacteria; order Pseudomonadales; family Halieaceae; genus Mangrovimicrobium; species Mangrovimicrobium sediminis. Next base: position 339,368 of record NZ_SRLE01000009.1, read on the forward strand.
CCACCTGCTCGCCGGCAAGCGCGCGCTGGTGATCGGCTACGGCGACGTCGGCAAGGGCTCCGCCCAGTCGCTGCGCCAGGAAGGCATGATCGTGCGCATCACCGAGGTCGACCCGATCTGCGCGATGCAGGCCTGCATGGACGGCTTCGAGGTGGTGTCGGCCTACAACGACGGCGTCAACGACGGCACGCCCGAGTGCGTCAACCGCGAGTTGCTGGCGATGACCGACCTCGTGGTGACCTGTACCGGCAACTACAATGTGTGTGACGCGAATATGCTGTCGGCGCTGAAGTCCGGCGCGGTGGTGTGCAACATCGGCCACTTCGACAACGAGATCGACACTGCATTCATGCGTCGCAACTGGGAGTGGGAAGAGGTCAAGCCGCAGGTGCACAAGGTGTACCGCAATCAGGCCCAGAATGACCACCTGATCCTGCTCTCCGAGGGCCGCCTGGTGAACCTGGGCAACGCCACCGGGCACCCGTCGCGGGTCATGGACGGCTCCTTCGCCAACCAGGTGCTGGCGCAGATCTACCTGTTCGAGCGCCGCTTCGCCGACCTGGAGCCGGAGATGAAGCCCTCCGCGGTGAAGGTCGAGGTACTGCCGAAGAAGCTCGACGAAGAAGTGGCCGCGCACATGATCGGCGGCTTCGGTGCCGTACTGACGCGCCTGACCAGCGAACAGGCGAAGTACATCAACGTGAAGGTCGAGGGCCCGTTCAAGCCCGAAACCTACCGCTACTAAGGCAGGTCGATGGCAAAGCAGCAACCGAGGATCAGCTTCGAATTCTTTCCGCCGAAAACCGCGGAGGGCAAGAAAAAGCTGCTGGAGGAGACCGTCCCGGCGCTCAACGCGCTGGACCCAGGGTTCTTCTCCGTGACCTACGGCGCCGGCGGTACCACGCGGGATTCCACCCTCGGCGTGGTCTCGTCGATCCGCGAGGCGGGTATCGACGTGGCGCCGCACCTGTCCTTTGGCGGTGACGACGAGGAGGCCGTCGGCGCGCTGCTCGACACCTACCGCGAGCGCGGCATCCGCCACCTGGTGGCCCTGCGCGGCGACATGCCCTCGGGCATGGGCGCCGCCACCCAGCTGGTGTACGCCAACCAGTTGGTGGAGTTCGTGCGCGAGCGCACCGGGGATCACTTCGAGATCGCGGTGGCGGCCTACCCTGAGATTCACCCGGAGTCGCGCAGCTACGACAGCGACGTGCACTACCTCAAGCAAAAGCTGGACGCGGGGGCGAACTTCGCCATCACCCAGTACTTCTACAACGTGGAAGCGTACTTCTACTACCTCGACCAGTGCGCGGCTGCCGGCATCGACAAGCCGATCTACGCCGGCATCATGCCGATCACCAACTTCACCAACCTGGCGCGCTTCTCGCGCAACTGCGGCGCGGAAATCCCGCGCTGGATCTGCCAGCGCATGGAGGGCTACGGCGACGACCAGGAGAGCGTGCGCAAGTTCGGCCTGGAAGTGGTCACCCAACTGTGCCAGACCCTGGTCGACTCGGGCGCGCCGGGCATTCACTTCTACACCATGAACCAGGTGGAGCCGACGCGCACCATCCACAGCAACCTGGGCCTGTAATGCGCGTCCCGCGCATCCACACCGGGCAGCCCCTGCACGCGCAGGGGCGGTTCGAACTGGAGCCGGGGCCATCTCAGCACCTGTCTCGCGCGCTGCGCATGCAGGCGGGCGATGCCCTGGTGCTGTTCGACGGGCGCGGCGGCGAGTACCCGGCGCAGATTGCCGAGGTCGGCAAACGCGCGGTGACGGTGACTACCGGCGAACACGTGTCGCGGGAGGCGGAGTCGCCGCTGGCGATTCGCCTTGGCATCGCCCTGTCGCGCGGCGAGCGCATGGACTTCGTGGTGCAGAAGGCCACAGAACTGGGTGTCGCCAGCATCTGCCCGCTGTTCACCGAGCGCACCGAGGTCAAGCTCAAAGGCGAGCGCGAGGAGAAGAAGCTCGGCCACTGGCGGCAGGTCGCCATCAGCGCCTGTGAGCAGTGCGGCCGCAACCGAGTTCCCGAGATCGAGGCACCGGATACCCTGCAGGCCTGGCTCGCCGCCAGCGACAGCGAAGTGCGGTTGGTGCTGCATCACCGCGCCGACCCGCTGCCCCTGGACAGCGCCCGCCCCGCCACCCTGGACCTGCTGATCGGCCCAGAGGGCGGACTCTCCGCCGCGGAGATCGATCTCGCCGAGGCCGCCGGCTTCACCTCCCTCGCCCTCGGCCCGCGCGTACTGCGCACCGAAACCGCCCCCCTCACCGCCATCGCCATCGCCCAATCCCGCTGGGGCGACCTCCCCTGACAGCGGGGTCAGAGCCCTTTTTGCCCGTTTTTGGCGAAAAATCTCTTCCGGTACGACTTTCCGGAGTATTCGGCAATCGCCGGCTTGCACCGGACGCACACCCGATTTAAGTTAACCAGCCTGCACACTAGCCGGACGACCCAGCATGGGGATCAAGTTGGGTGTGGTGATGGACCCCATTGCCGCCATTACCTACAAGAAAGACACCACCCTGGCGATGCTCTGGGCGGCCCAGGACCGCGGTTGGGAGCTCCACTACATGGAGCAGGATGACCTCTACCTGCGCGACGGCGAGGCCCGCGCGACGATGACGCCGCTGCAGGTATTCCGCGACCCGGCCAAGTGGTACGAGGCCGGCGAAGTCGCCGATCGCCCGCTGGCGGACCTCGACGTCATCCTCATGCGCAAGGACCCGCCCTTCGACAACGAATTCATCTACACCACCTACCTGCTGGAGCACGCGGAGCGCGCCGGCACCTTAGTGGTCAACCGCTGCCAGGGCCTGCGTGACAGCAACGAGAAGATGTTCGCCACCGAATTCCCCCAGTGCTGCCCGCCGGTGCTGGTCAGCCGCGACATGGCCAAGTTGCGCGCCTTCCATGCCGAGCACGGCGACGTGATCTTCAAACCCCTGGACGGCATGGGCGGCAGCAACATCTTCCGCGTGCAGCCGGGTGACCCGAACCTCGGTGTGATTCTCGAGACCCTCACGCGCCACGGCCAACAGACCACCATGGGGCAGAAATTCATCCCCGAGATCACCGACGGCGACAAGCGCATCCTGGTCATCGACGGCGAGCCGGTACCCTACTGCCTGGCGCGCATCCCCCTGGTCGGCGAGACCCGCGGCAACCTCGCCGCCGGTGGCACCGGCCGGCCGCAGCCGCTGACCGATCGCGACCGCTGGATCGCCGCACAGGTGGGGCCGTCCCTGCGCGAGCGCGGCATCCTGTTCGCCGGCCTCGACGTGATCGGCGACTATCTCACCGAGATCAACGTCACCAGCCCCACCTGCGTGCGCGAAATCGACGCCGGCTACGACACGGACATCGCCGGTCAATTGATGGACTGCATCCAGGGCAAGCTCTCCGCGCGCGGCTGAGCCGGACGTGTACTACCTGCACCACATCGACGGCGAGCGGCGGCGCATGCGCTACGCCCTGTCCGTGGCCCTGGGCCTGCACCTGGTGCTGGTATCGGTAGTCTCTTTCAACAACTTCGGTTCCTCCAGCGAGGCGCGGCAGATCGAGGTCACCCTGGCCACCTCGCGCGCCGAGCGCGCCCCGGACGACGCCCGCCAGCTGGCCCAGCAGAACCAGGTGGGCAGCGGCGACATGGCGCGCGAGGACGCGGTCACCAGCCCCCAGAGCAGCCTGCCGCCAAGCTCCCCGGCACAACAGCAGGCCGCGCCGCGCGCCGAGACTGTGCAGCAGGCCAGTGGCGAGTTGCTGTCCACCGTCGCCGCGGCGCCGCGCGCGGTCACTCCCCGCGAACAGCGCGAGCACATGGCGGACAGCCGCGGCCTCAACCCGGAGGCGCGCGACCGCGAGCAGGCCAACGCCGCGCTGCTGGCGGCGCCCGACGAGCGCCAGCGCGAAATGTCTACCCAACCCCGGGTACGCCGCCTGACCTCGGTGTCGGCCAAGCAGGCAGCGGATGCCGCCTACCTGCTGGACTGGCGTCAGCGCCTGGAGGCCGTGGGCAACCGCTACTATCCGGAGGCCTCGATCCGCTACGGACTGTACGGCGACCTGCGCCTGATGGTGGTGATCCGCAGCGACGGCAGCCTGGAGGACGTCGAAATCCTCAAATCCTCCGGCTACGCGGTGCTCGACGAGGCGGCAATCAAGATCGTGCGCATGGCCGCGCCCTACTCCGAATTCCCGCCGGAACTGGCCGCCACCACCGACAAGCTGGAGATCGTGCGCACTTGGCAATTCAGCGAGCAATAAGCTAGGCTGCAAACTGAGTCGGGTGTCTTAACAGCCCGCACTCGAGGAGCGCAGCCACATGGGCCAACGACTACACGCCATCACCTCGCGCAGCAGCGACAGCCTCCGGGACCATTTCCTGCTGGCCATGCCGACACTGACCGAGGGCATTTTCTGCCACAGCATCACTTACATCTGTGAGCATGGTGAAAGCGGCGCCATGGGCATCGTCATCAACCAGCCCCTGGAACTCTCGGTCGAGGAAATCTTCGACCACCTGCACATCGACAGCCTGCGTGATTTCTCCGCGGAACCGGTGATGGCCGGCGGCCCGGTGCAGATAGACCACGGTTTCGTCCTGCATCGCGGCTGCGACACCCCGTGGGAGGCGAGCCTCACGGTCACCGATGAAATCACCCTGACCACCTCGCGCGACATCCTGCGCGCCATCGCCCACGGCAACGGCCCCCGCGAACACCTCATCGCCCTGGGCTACGCCGGCTGGTCCGCCGGACAACTGGAGCAGGAACTGGCGGCCAACGCCTGGCTGACCCTGCCCGCAGACACCGACATCATCTTCCACACCCCGGTGGAACAGCGCCTGGCCGCCGCGGCCGCGCAGATCGGTGTCGACATGAACCTCATCTCCGCCCAGGCAGGTCACGCCTGAGCGACGCGGTACGCAGCGTCCTCGCCTTCGACTACGGCCTGCGCCAGATCGGCGTGGCGGTGGGCAACACCCTGCTCGGCACCACCAGCGCACTGCCCATCCTGCGCGCCCGCGACGGCGTGCCGGACTGGAGCGCGGTACAGGCACTGGTGACGGAATGGCGGCCGGACCTGCTGGTAGTCGGCGAACCGCTCAATATGGATGACAGCGAAAGTGAACTGGCGCGGCGGGCACAGCGCTTCGCGCGGCAGCTGCACGGCCGGCTGGGATTACCGGTGGAGATGGCCGACGAACGGCTAAGCAGCCGCGAGGCCAAGGCCCAGGCCCGCGAACAGGGGCATCGCGGGGACTACCAGCGCGCGCCGGTGGACAGCCTGGCGGCGGAGATCATCCTGCGCACCTGGCTGTCGCAACAGGGTTAGCGTGAACGGGATAAGTCGGCCAGCGCAATGCCCGGACCGGTGCAGACCAAGCGCTGGAGCAAAGACCTAGCGACCCAGGAAACGCCCGCGGTCGTCGTCTTCCTCGATGGCCAGGCTGAAGCCGCCGTCGCCGCCCATGTGGCCCTTCTCGTACATCTTGATGGCCAGGCGCACGTCGTTGCCGGAGTCCGCATGGCGCACCGCATCCTCGAGCGTGATCAGGCCCTCCTTGTACGCCTTGACCAGCGACTGGTCGAGGGTCTGCATGCCCAGCTCGGTGGACTTCGACATGACTTCCTTGATCAGGTGTACCTCGCCCTTGCGGATGTAGTCCGCCACCAGCGGCGAGTTGAGCAGGATCTCGACCACCGGGGTGCGGCCGTTGCCGTCCATCCTCGGCAGCAGCTGCTGCGCGATCATCGCCTTGAGGTTGAGTGAGAGATCCATCCACACCTGGCTGTGCTGTTCCGCCGGGAAGAAGCTCTGGATGCGGTCCAGCGCCTGGTTGGCGTTGTTGGCGTGCAGGGTGCACAGGCACAGGTGGCCGGTTTCGGCGAAGGTCAGCGCCTGCATCATGGTCTCGGCGGTGCGCACCTCGCCGATGAGGATCACGTCCGGCGCCTGGCGCAGGGTGTTCTTCAGGGCGATATCGAAGGACTCGGTATCCACCCCGACCTCGCGCTGGGTGACGATGCACTGCGCGTGGTCGTGCATGTATTCGATCGGGTCCTCGATGGTGATGATATGCCCGCGGGAGTTGTGGTTGCGGTAGCCCACCATGGAGGCCAGCGAGGTCGATTTACCGGTACCAGTCGCGCCGACGAAGATGACCAGGCCGCGCTTGGTCATCGACAGGTCCTTGATGATCTGCGGCAGGCCGAGTTCGTCGGGCGTGGGAATCTTGGTCACGATACGGCGCAGCACCATGCCGCAGGCGCCGCGCTGCACGAAGCAGTTCACACGGAAGCGGCCCAGGCCCTCGCGGCCGATGGCGAAGTTGAGTTCATTGCGATCGAGGAATTCCGCCTTCTGCTTGTCGTCCATGGTGGACAGGACCAGGGCGCGCGCCTCCTCCGCGGAAACCGGGGTTTCGCGCACCGGGTGGATTGTGCCATCGACCTTGATGCTCGGCGCGGCGCCGGCGGAGATAAAGCCATCCGAGGCCTTGTGGTCGACGATTTTCTTCAGCAGGTCTTCAATTTTCATGCGTCAGTCTCCCGGCGCCGGGCAGCGCGCCGACTCAGAAATTCTCCGGCATACGCGCCTTCTCGCGCGCCACTTCACGGCTGACGATGCGCTTCTCGACAAGGTCGGTCAGGCACTGGTCGAGGGTCTGCATACCCAGGGCGTGACCGGTCTGGATCGCCGAGTACATCTGCGCGACCTTGTCCTCGCGGATCAGGTTGCGGATGGCGGGGGTGCCGCGCATGATCTCGTGCGCCGCGACCCGGCCGCCGGTGGCGCGCTTCATCAGCGTCTGGGAAATAACCGCCTGCAGGGATTCCGAGAGCATGGAACGCACCATGTCCTTCTCCGCGGCGGGGAATACGTCGATCACGCGGTCGATGGTCTTGGCCGCTGAGGTGGTGTGCAGGGTGCCGAACACCAGGTGGCCGGTTTCCGCCGCGGTCAGCGCCAGGCGGATGGTTTCCAGGTCGCGCATCTCACCCACCAGGATGATGTCCGGGTCCTCACGCAGCGCGCTGCGCAGGGCCTCGGCGAAACCGTGGGTATCCTTGTGCACCTCGCGCTGGTTGACCAGGCACTTCTTGGATTCGTGCACGAATTCGATCGGGTCCTCGATAGTGAGGATGTGCTCGTACTTGTTGTCGTTGATGAAGTCGACCATCGCCGCCAGCGTGGTGGACTTGCCCGAGCCGGTGGGGCCGGTGACCAGCACCAGGCCGCGCGGCATCATGCTGATGTCGCGGAACACCTGGCCCATGCCCAGGTCTTCCATGCTCAGCACTTTCGAGGGAATGGTCCGGAACACGGCGCCGGCACCGCGGTTCTGGTTGAAGGCGTTGACCCGGAAACGGGCCACGCCCGGCACCTCGAAGGAGAAGTCGGTCTCGAGGAATTCCTCGTAATCCTTGCGCTGCTTGTCGTTCATGATGTCATAGATCAACTCATGAACTTGCTTGTGTTCCATCGGCGGGAGGTTGATGCGGCGGATGTCGCCATCGACACGGATCATCGGCGGCAGGCCCGCCGACAGGTGGAGGTCGGATGCGCCCTGCTTGGCACTGAAGGCCAGCAGCTCTGTAATGTCCATAGGTCTCCCCTTTGGCCCGGCATCCGCCCCCGCGGGGTCCCCAAAACGATGCCCGACAGGCGGCCCGGGCCGCCGTGTTTTTCTGGTTGCGCCGTCCTTCGGCCGGTGGCCGCGCGGGGGTCGAATCGGCTACCATCGCGCCATGGACAGGCTGTTGCTCAGGGACAATATAACAAAGCTACTGGAGAGCATACGTTTAACTGCCGAAAAGTACGATCGGCCTGCCGACGCTGTGACGCTGGTCGCAGTGAGCAAAACCCGCCCTGCAAATGAGCTGCGCGAAGCCTTCGAATGCGGTCTTCGCGAGTTCGGCGAGAGCTACCTGCAGGAGGCCCTGGAGAAGATCGAGACCCTCGCCGACCTGCCGCTCACCTGGCATTTCATCGGCCCCATCCAGTCCAACAAGACCCGCCCCATCGCCGTCCACTTCGACTGGGTGCACAGCGTGGAGCGCGAGAAGATTGCCCGGCGGCTGGACGAGCAGCGGCCCCCGGAACTGCCGCCGCTGCAGGTCTGCCTGCAGGTGAACATCTCCGGCGAGGCGAGCAAGTCCGGCGCCGACCCCGACGCACTGCCGGCCCTGGCCGCCGCGGTGATGCAACTGCCGCGCCTGCAGTTGCGCGGACTCATGGCCATTCCCGCACGCAGCGCGGACCCGGCGCAGCAGCGCGCGGCGTTCGCCCGGCTGCGCGCGCTGTTCGAGGACCTGCGCGGCACGCACCCGGAACTGGACACGCTGTCCATGGGCATGTCCGGGGACTACCGCGCGGCCATCGCCGAAGGCGCCACCGTGCTACGCGTGGGCACCGGGATCTTCGGCCCGCGCGACGGGTGATATTGGTCCGGTCCAGCGGGTATACTGCCGCATTGTTTTGGCACTGACTTTTATTGCACGCAACTGCTGCGTGCAATCTGGGGACAACGAGGACACCTTGGACACGCCACTGATCGCCTTTATCGGCGCCGGCAACATGGCCGCGAGCATCGTCGGCGGGCTGCTTGAAAGCGGCTACCCGGCCGGTCGGATTCGCGCCGCCGACCCCTTCGAACAGAGCCTTGCGCGCATCGGCGAACTGGGCCCTGTCGCCACTGGCACGGACAACAACGCCGCGGTCGACGGTGCCGACGTGATCATCCTCGCGGTCAAGCCGCAGATCATGGGCGAGGTCTGCCAGGCTCTCGCCCCGGCACTGGCGGGCAGCGGCGCGCTGGTTATCTCGATTGCCGCGGGCATCACCATCGACAGCCTGCGCGGCTGGCTCGGACAGGCCACCCCCATCGTGCGCTGCATGCCCAACACCCCTGCGCTGGTCGGTTGCGGCGCCACCGGCCTGTACGCCACCGACGACGTCAGCGAGCAGCAGCGCGCCCACGCCACACAGATCCTCGAGGCCGTTGGCCTCGTCGAGTGGGTCGGTGCCGAGATCGACCTGGATGCGGTGATCGCCGTCTCCGGCAGCGGCCCGGCGTACTTCTTCCTGTTCATGGAAGCCATGATCGAGCACGGCGAACGCCTCGGCCTGGACCGCGACACCGCGACCCGCCTGGCCCAGCAGACGGCACTTGGCGCGGCGCGCATGGCGCTGGAGAACGACGTCGACGTGGTCGAATTGCGCCGGCGGGTGACCAGCCCCGGCGGCACCACGCAGGCCGCCATAGAAAGTTTCGAGGCCGCGGGTTTGCGGCGCATCGTGCAGGATGCCATGCAGGCGGCGGTGGACCGCGCCGCCGAGATGGCCCGGGAGATGGGATAGACACCATGGGAGCACTCAACGAAATCGCGATCTACCTGGTGCAGACCGCGCTCAGTCTGTACCTGGTCGCCATGCTGCTGCGCTTTTTGCTGCAACTGGTACGCGCGGACTTCTACAACCCGGTGAGCCAGTTCCTGGTCAAGATCACCAACCCGCTGGTACTGCCGTTGCGCCGCGTGCTGCCCGGCTTCGGCGGCATCGACCTGTCCTCGCTGGTGCTCTGCCTGCTGCTGCAGATGCTGATCTTCATCGTCTTGCTCGGCCTCTACGGGGCGGGTTTCCCCAGCCCCATCGCGCTGCTGGTGTGGGCGCCGATCGGGTTGCTCAGCCTGTTGCTGAATGTCTATTTCATCGCCATCATCGCCATGATCATCCTCAGCTGGCTGTCGCCGGGCGGCGGCCATCCGGTGGTCATGCTGCTGTACCAGCTCACCGAGCCGGTGATGTCACCCTTCCGCCGCCTGCTGCCGCCGATGGGCGGATTCGATTTCTCGCCGATCATGGTATTCATCCTGCTCAACGTGGCGCAGATCATCGTGCGCAACCTCGCCGGCGGCGTCGGCCTGCACCCGGCCCTGGTGATCGGCCTCTGAGCCACGCATGGTGAGCGCACCCCGCGACAGCCGCTCCGTCGGGCTGGTACAGCCGCAGGTTGCGCACTTCGCCGAAGCACTGCCACTGGCCTGCGGCCGCGAGCTGGCGGACTACGAACTGGTCTACGAAACCTACGGCACACTGAACGCGGCGAAGAGCAATGCGGTGCTGGTCTGCCATGCACTCTCCGGCCACCACCACGCCGCCGGCTACCACAGCGAGGAAGATCGCAAACCCGGCTGGTGGGACGAGTGCATCGGCCCGGGCAAGCCCATCGACACCGAGCGTTTTTTCGTCGTCAGCCTGAACAACCTCGGCGGCTGCCACGGCTCCACCGGCCCGACCTCGATCAACCCCGCCACCGGCAAACCCTGGGGTCCGGACTTCCCGCCCCTGCGCGTGCGCGACTGGGTGCACAGCCAGGCGCGGCTGGCGGACTACCTGGGCATCGACTGCTGGGCCGCGGTGATCGGCGGCAGCCTCGGCGGCATGCAGGCCATGCGCTGGGCGCTGGAATACCCGGAGCGCCTGAAGCACTGCGTGGTGATCGCCGCGGCGATGAAACTCAGCGCGCAGAACCTGGCCTTCAACGAGGTGGCGCGGCAGGCGATCCTCTCCGACCCGGCCTTCGACGAGGGGCGCTACCTGGCCAACGACGCGATCCCCGCCCAGGGACTCGCCCTGGCGCGCATGGTCGGCCACATTACCTATCTGTCGGATAACGCGATGGCGGCCAAATTCGGCCGCGACCTGCGCTCGGGCAACTTCAACATTGGCAGCGAGGAAGGTGTGGAATTCCAGGTACAGAGCTACCTGCGCTACCAGGGCAGCCGCTTCTCCGGCAGCTTCGATGCCAACACCTATATCCTGATGACCCGCGCCCTGGACTACTTCGACCTCGCCCGGGAGTACGACAACGACCCGGTGCAGGCCTTCGGCCATGCCCGCTGCAGTTTCCTGGTGGTCTCGTTCTCCACCGACTGGCGCTTCTCGCCGCAGCGCTCACAGGAAATCGTCGACGCGCTGATCGCCGCGGACAAGCCGGTGAGCTATATCGACATCGAGGCGGACGAAGGCCACGACGCCTTCCTCATGCCTATCCCCGCCTACCTGGCCGCCTTCAGCGCCTACATGCGGCGGGTGGGGGGCGACGCCTGATGCGCCAGGACCTCACCCACATCGTGCGCTGGATCGCCCCCGGCTCGAGGGTGCTGGACCTCGGCTGCGGTGACGGCGAGTTCCTGCAGCAACTGCGCGAGCGGCTCGAGGTGCGCGGCACCGGGCTGGAAATTGACGACGGGCGCATCACCACCGCCATGGGCCGTGGCCTGGACATCATCAAGCAGAACATGGACGAGGGCCTGGGCAACTTCCCGGACCAGAGTTTCGACACCGTGGTGCTCGCCCACGCCCTGCAGGCGGTGCGCCACCCGGACCTGGTCCTCGCCGAGATGCTGCGTATCGGGCGCGAGTGCATCGTCACCTTCCCCAATTTCGGCCAGTGGCGCTGCCGCCTGCACCTGGGCGTGTTCGGGCGCATGCCGGTGTCGCGGCTGATGCCCTACTCCTGGTACGACACGCCCAATATCCACTTCTGTACCGTGCGAGATTTCGAGGTGCTATGCCGCGAGCAGGGCATCCGCATACTGGCCCGCGACATGGTCGGTGGACCGGGCGGGGAAAACCGCCTGATGGCCCGCTTCTGGCCCAACCTGTTCGCCACCACGGCGATCTACCACATCACCCGGTGAGGTGCCCATGCGCTATCTGCTCTGTTCCCTGATTGTTGCCGTCACCGCGCTCGCCGTGCCCGCGTCGGCACAGCAGTCGAAACGCTTCGGCCCCTACGAACTGCACTACGCGGTAGTCAACACCACCTTCCTCGACCCGCAGGTCGCCGCCGCCTACGGCATCGTGCGCGGCGACGATCGCGCCATCCTCAACCTGGCGCTGCGCGAGCATCTGCCCGACGGCAGTGACGTGGCGCGCGCCATGCAGCTCAAGGGAAGTAGCTGGGACCTGCTGCAGAAATCCACCGAGCTGGAGTTCCAGGAAGTGAGCGAACCGCCGGCGATCTACTACATCGCGCCCTTCGATTTCCTGAACGAGGAATGGCGGCACTTTGAGATTCATTTCCGCGCCGAGAACAGCGACGAGACGCAAACCTTCAAATTCAAGCAGCAGGTCTACGAGGAACTGAAAAAATGACAGGCGGCGAGCAGCGCAGCATCGTGCTGGCCAGCGGCAACCAGGGCAAGTTGCGCGAGCTTGGCCGCATCCTCGCGCCGCTCGGCGTAACCCTGCGGGCACAGTCCGATTTCGACGTGCCGGAGGTCGCAGAAGACGGCCTGAGCTTCGTTGAGAACGCGATCATCAAGGCCCGCGCCGCCTGCCAGCACAGCGGACTGCCCGCCATCGCCGACGATTCGGGCCTGGAGGTGGACTACCTCGACGGCGCCCCGGGTATTCACTCGGCACGCTATTCCGGCGAGGGAGATGCCGGCAACAACGCAAAACTGCTGCGCGCCCTGGAGGGCCTGCCGGAAGTGCAACGCACCGCGCGCTTCCAGTGCGTGCTGGTCTACCTGCGCCACGCACAGGACCCCACGCCGCTAATCTGCCAGGGCAGCTGGGAGGGACGCATACTGGAGGCGCCGCGCGGCGAGCAGGGCTTCGGCTACGACCCGCTGTTTTTCGTGCCAGAGGAAGGTTGCAGTTCAGCGGAGCTCCCTCCGGTAGTGAAAAACCGCATCAGCCATCGCGCGCGCGCTTCCGCCGCGCTGCTGGAGGCGCTGGGTCAGCGGCGTTGAAGATGCCCGCACCGCCGCTCAGTCTTTACGTGCACCTGCCCTGGTGCGTGCGCAAGTGTCCCTACTGCGATTTCAACTCCCACGAAGCGCACGGCATACCCGAGCGCGAGTACGTGAACGCCCTGTTGCACGACCTGCGCCGCGATGCGCCCCTGGCCGGCGGCCGCGAGATTCGCAGCGTGTTCATCGGCGGCGGCACCCCCAGCCTGTTCAGCGCCGAGGGCATCGCCACGCTGCTCGCCGGCCTGCGCCGCGAGGTGGCTTTCGCCGCGGACGTCGAGATTACGCTGGAGGCCAATCCCGGGAGTGCCGAAGGGGAGAAGTTCCACGGCTTTCGCGCCGCGGGCGTGAATCGTCTGTCCCTGGGCATACAGAGCTTCGACGCGGAGAAACTGCGGGCCCTGGGCCGGGTCCACGACCCCGACCAGGCGCTGGCCGCCGTCGAGTTCGCCGAGACCGCGCGCTTCGACAGTTTCAATATCGACCTCATGCACGGCCTGCCCGGCCAGGACGTGGAGGCCGCACTGGCCGACCTGCGCATGGCGATCCTGTGCGCACCGGCGCACCTGTCCTGGTACCAGCTGACCATCGAGCCCAATACCGTCTTCCACAACCGCCCGCCACTGCTGCCGGTGGAGGAGGAACTGGCCAACATCCAGGACGAGGGGGAAAAGGTGCTCGACTTCGCCGGCTACCGGCAGTACGAGATCTCCGCCTACAGTCGGCGCGGCAAGCAGTGCCGCCACAACCTGAACTACTGGCAGTTTGGCGACTACCTGGGTGTAGGCGCCGGCGCCCACGGCAAGGTAACCGATGCCCATGGCGATGTCTGGCGCTACACCAAGACGCGCATGCCGGCGGACTACATGCGCGCCCAGGACCCGACAGCCCAGCGCCACCAGGTGCCCCGTGACGAACTCGCCGGCGAGTTCATGCTCAATGCGCTGCGCCTGAACGCCGGCTTCGCGCTGGCGGACTTCGAGGCGCGTACCTGCCTGTCGCGCGAGGTGCTGGCCCCGGGCATCCAGCGCCAGGTGGACAACGGACTGCTCGAGTGCGACGGTGACCGGGTGCGCGCCAGCCCCTTGGGGCGGCGCTTCCTGGATTCGGTCATCGCCGAGTTCTTCGACTGATCCCGCGCAGCGCGAGGGAGCTGGCCACATGCACGACTGGCGCAACTACCTGCAAATAGATGACTGGCTGCACACCGCCGGCCAGCCCGACGCCGGGCAACTGGCGACACTCGGCGCGCTGGGCATCCGCCACGTGATCAACCTCGCCCTGCCCGACTCCGACAACGCGGTAGCCGACGAGGCACGCATCGTCGCCGCGCAGGGTATCGACTACCTGAATATCCCGGTGGATTTCGAGAACCCGACCCGCGCGCAGTTTGAGCTGTTCTGCACCTGTCTGGATGCGGTCGCCGGCGAACCGACCCTGGTGCATTGCGCCTACAATATGCGGGTTTCCGCGTTCGTCTACCTGTATCGCGTCACCCGGTGCAACCTGGCGCCCGAGGAGGCGCGCCAGGCGCTGCTCCAGCTGTGGGAGCCGTCCGGGGTGTGGGCCGCGTTTGTCGAATCCTGTCTTGCTGCGTGGGAAGATCCTCCCCGCTAACCCTGCGTCTGCGCACAGGAGTGCTATATTTCTCTGGTTAGGGGGAAAGCACAGCCGCTCTCCGATTCGCTACATACAACGCAGACACCACCAGATCCGGCGGAGCCGCGGATATGGAATTTCCAACAATACCGGGGTACACCATCCTCAAGCGCCTGGGACACGGGGGCATGGCGGACATCTTCCTCGCCGAGCAGACCAGCTTTGGCCGCCAGGTCGCGCTCAAGGTGATGTCGCCGCACCTGTTGCGCGACCCCTCCTTCGGTGACCGCTTCCTGCGCGAGGCGCGCATCGTGGCGCAACTCACGCACCCGAACTTCGTGCCGGTCTACGAGGTCGGGCGGCACGAGGACTTCCACTACCTGTCCATGGAGTACCTGCCCGGCGGCAGTCTCAAGGAACTGCTGCAGCGCGGCATCGCGCTGGCCGAGGGCTTTCGCATCGCCCGCGAACTGGCCTCGGCGCTGGACTACGCGGCGCGGCGCAAATTCGTCCACCGCGACGTCAAGCCAGAGAACATCCTGCTGCGTGAGGACCGCAGCGCGGTCATCTGCGATTTCGGCATCGCCAAGCAGACCGACGGTGAGACACAGATGACCCAGGCCGGCGTGATCGTCGGCACCCCCAGCTACATGAGCCCGGAACAGGCCATGGCGCGCAACCCGGATGGTCGCTCGGACCTGTACAGCCTGGGCATCATATTCTACGAGATGATGGTGGGCGAGGTGCCCTTTGCCGGGGATTCCCCGGTCTCCACCGGCATCATGCACATCAACAACCCCATCCCGCGCCTGCCCGAGCAACTGGCCGGTTTCCAGGCATTCATCGACCGCGCGCTGGCCAAGGATCCCGATAACCGCTTCCAGACCGGCCGGGAGTTTCTCGACGCGCTGGAAGAACTGGAGGTGGACAACGCCGAGCTGGTCCACATCAACCCGCCCGCCGCGGTGGTCTCGGCCGGCGCGGCGCGGCGCAGCGGGCGCGGCAGCACCACCGGACGCACGGGCGGCAGCGGCTCGCGCAACCTGTCCTCGCACCTGGATACCCAGACCGCGGTGCTGCAACCGCGCCGCCCACGGCGACTCACCACCTGGATTACCGCAGCGACCACCGTGGCCATGGGTGCCACCGGCTGGTGGCTGTGGCAGGCCAACCAGTCCCCGCCGCTGCCCAGCCGCAGCGCCGCGACCTCGACATCCACCCACGATGTCGCCACCTGGACCGCGGACCTGTTACGCAGGGCGCGGCAGGCGATGGACCAGGGCAGGCTCTACGGCAACGACGGGCAGAACGCACAGGCCTACCTCACCAGCCTGCTCGAACTGGCACCCGACGACAGCGGCGGCCGGGTGGCGATCAATCGCCTGTTCGGCCTCTACCTCGAGGGTACGGGCGAGGCCCTCGAGCAGCAGGACTTCCGTCGCGCGCGGGAGCTGTTGCAGCAGGCGTCACTGATCAACTTCTACGTCAGCGACGAGGAACTGGTACAGCACAAGCTGGTACTACAGGAGGCGCTGGCCGCCAACCAGCAGCAGCAACAGATCACCGAACAACGCGACGACCGCACCTCCCGGCTGCTCGACGAGGCCGGGCGACTGCTCGCCGCGGGACAGCTGACCAGCCCGCTGGATGCCAACGCCTATGTGCGCTACCAGGACGTGCTCGCCCTGGATCCGCAGAACGCCGCCGCCCAGCAGGGTATCGTCACCATCGCCGGGCTGCTGCTGGAACAGGCCCGCGCGCAGGCCGACGCCGGCGAACTCGGCCGCGCCGACGCACTGATTCGCGCCGCGTTGCAGGTGTATCCGCAGCACCCGGACCTGGCGGCGACCAGCGACAGTGTGCGGATGGAGAAAGAGGCACTGCTGCAACGGCTTGACGAGGAAACACGCAAGCTGTCCGCCCGCCAGGAAGCACAGCGCGAGGCCCTGCAGGCGGAGCGCAGCGCCCGCCAGGAACGGGTGCAGGCGCTGCTCGCCGGCGCCGAGAAAGACCTCGCGGCCGGCCGCCTGGATGCCCCGACCGGCGAGAACGCGGTGGAGAAATTCCGCGAGGTGCGCGAACTCGACCCGGCCAACCTCGATGCCCTGACCGGTATCGAGAAGGTCGCCGGGCGTTTCATCGACGCCGCGCTGGCCGACCTGAAGTCTGGCGAGCTCGACGTCGCCGAGACCAAGCTACAACGTGCACGCAGCCTGTCGCCGGCCAATGCACGCTATGCCCAGGTGCAGATCGCGCTGATCGAGGCGCGCGACCGCCTGCAGCAGCAGGCGGCCGCGGACAGCCAGCGCACGCAGCGGGTCGCCGCCCTGTTGCGCGGCGCGCAACAGGCGGCACAGCGCGGCAACCTCTACCTGCCGCGCGGCGACAACGCGCTGGAGAGCCTGCAACAGGTACTGGAACTGGACCCGGGCAACGCCGAAGCGCTGGCACTGCGCGCGTCGCTGCTGGAACAGGTGGCCGCCGACACCCAGCTCAGCCTGGAGAAAAAGGCCTACGGCGAGGCGCAGCAGGCGATCGCTGCACTGGAAGCGGGTGGCGCGCCGGCGGCGCGGGTACAGGCGCTGAAGAACACCCTGGCCGCGGCAACCGCGCCGGCCCGGCCCACCGCCGAAGTGCCCACGGTCCCCGCCGTGCGCGAACAGCGCAAGGCGCAAGCCGACGAGATCCTGGCCAGCGCCGACGCGCTGACCGCGACCCCGTATACCCGGCCCGGACTGTTCGGCAACAACCGCCAGGCGCTCGCTACCTTGCGCAGCGCAGCGCAGAAGATCGACGAGGCCCGGACAATCACCGGCGAGACACCGGCGCTCGCCCGCTCCCGGGCCAAGCTGGTGGAGAAGTACGGCAAGATCATCGCGCTGCACGTGGACGACGGCAACGCGGAGGCTGCGCGCGAATTCCTGGATGACCTCGCCGCCAGCGGGCTGGGCGCCGATGCTCTGGCGCGCTGGAGCGACCAGGTGGCCAGCCTCGAGCAACGGGCCGGCCGCAAGGGCATGTCGATCAGTTCGTTCTGATCAACCTACCGGTACCATCGGGCGCTAGAGGTACCACTGCACACCCAGCGTGAGCGTGGTCATGGTCTCCTTGGTGTCGGTCACCGAGCCCGCCGCCAGGCCGCTGTCGTCGGAGGTGGTCGCCTCGTACTGCTGGGTGCGCAGATCGACGAAATACCCCATGCGCTGGGACAGTGGCTGCGACCAGGCGAGGCCGAGACTGAAGCCGTCCGCATCCCCCTCGAGATCGAGGTGGTACTGCGGCTCCTTCGGCCCGCCGAAGTTGTCGTTGAAGCGCGACTCGAGGAACGCGTAGGCGAAACTTACCGACAGCGTGCCGGTGTCGAACACGTTCCAGGCATAGCTGGCGCCGACGAACCAGCCATCCTCCCGGTAGGTCTGCTCGTACTTGGGCAGGCCGGCGACGTAGTGGTAGTGGGCGCGGTTGCCGGAGCCGGGGATGATCGCCGAACCGAGGTCGCCACACACCGGCTCTTCCTCGCTGATATCCAGGGGACATCGCGGTAGCGGCGTCAGCGTCGTTTCACCCACCAGGTAGCCGGCAAACACGTTGGCGGTGCGCCACACCCGGTAGCCGGCGGTGATGCTGTAGTCCTCGCGCTCGGCCTCTATCGGGGTGCGCGCGTTGGTCAGCGAGCCCTGGCTGTCAGCCTTGACGTTGGAGTAGGTGCCCTCGTACTTGAGCGAGACGTAACCGCGCCTGTACACCGCCGCGAGCCCGGCGCTCAGCGAGGGCAGGTCGGCGTCCATCTCCACATTGAGGGTCCGCGCGAGACCCCGGATATCCTGCTCGAATTCCAACTGCTTGTACTGCACCCCGAGCTGCGGCACCCAGGCGATCTCGTCGAGGAAACTTTCCGCGGCGACCTGCGAACAGGCGGCGCTACCGGCGAGCAGGAACAGCCCGCACAGTGAATGCTTGTTGAACGACAAGGACAGGCCCTCCGTGGAAAATCGACAACCGCGGCCCCCCGGCCCGCGATGCGACTGGACAATCACCCGGCCCGCAACAACTCCCTGTCGGCGGCAAGCGCCGGTGATCTGGGCATTAAAACCCAGTCGTGACGGACATGCAAAAACAGGCGTGCTTCAGGCGCGAGTGAAGAGCAGATCCCACACCCCGTGTCCGAGACGCTCCCCGCGCTGCTCGAACTTGGTCAGCGGGCGGGAATCGGGACGCGGCGAATACTGGCCCGGGCCGGCCTGGTTGCGCAGTGCGGCACAGGCGCTGAGCACCTCCAGCATCTGCTCGGCGTAGTTCTCCCAATCGGTGGCCAGGTGCAGCAGGCCGCCGGGAGCCATGCGGGACACCAGCAGCTCGACGAAAGGCGGCTGGATCAATCGGCGCTTGTGGTGGCGTTTCTTGTGCCAGGGGTCGGGGAAAAAGATCTGGATGCCGTCCAGGCTTTCGGGTGCGATGCAATCGCGCAGCACCTCTACGGCGTCGTGGCAGTAGACGCGGATGTTGTCGACGCCCTGGTCGGCCATGCTGTGCAGCAGGCGGCCCACACCGGGCCGGTGCACCTCAACGCCGACAAAATTCGTTGTCGGTGCGGCGGCCGCCATCGTCACCAGCGACTGGCCCATGCCGAAGCCGATCTCCAACACCCGCGGCCCGCCCCGGCCGAAGGCGCGCTCGAAATCCAGGGCGCCGTCCGCGTGCTCCAGACCCCAGCGCGCCCAGTGTTCATCGAAGGCGCGCTGCTGGCCCGGGGTCATGCGCCCGGTGCGCAGCACGTAACTGCGAATCGGGCGCGCCTGTCGCGGGTCACTCATGTTTAGTTGAGCATCTTCCAGCCGACGGCGGCGAGGCAGCCCCAGCCGGCGATGAACGCCAGTCCACCGAGGGGGGTGACAGCGCCCAGCCATTTCACACCGGTCATGGCCAGCAGGTAGAGGCTGCCGGAGAAGATCACAGTGCCCAGCAGGAACAGCCAGCCGGCGCTCTTGAGCAGGGCGGTCTGCGGCTGGTGCAGGGCAATGATGCCCACCGCCAGCAGGGCCAGCGCATGGTAGAAATGGTATTGCACGCCGGTCTGGTAGATCGCCATGTAATAGGGGTCCAGGCGATCGCGCAGGCCGTGCGCGCCGAAGGCGCCGACAATCACGGCAAACATGCCGCTGAGGGAGGCGAGGGTGATGAACAGTTTGGCCATGGGCGGGATATCTGTGCTGGGATAGATGCCCGGCCGATTATAACCGGAACCGCGCCCGCCGGCAGGCGGGCAGCGGATTTGGCCGAACGCGGGGTCAGGCGGCGATCGCGGCCCGCAGTTTTTTCATGGCATTGGCCTCGAGCTGGCGAATGCGCTCGGCGGACACGCCGTACTGGTCGGCGAGCTCGTGCAGGGTGGCCTTTTCCTCGGCCAACCAGCGCTGGGCGAGAATATCGCGGCTGCGCTCATCGAGGTCGGACAGCGCATTGTGCAACTGCGCTTCGCTGTTTTCCTGCCATTCGCTCTCCTCGACACTGCGCGCCGGGTCTGCGCTGTGGTCCTCGAGGTAGTACTGCGGCGCCTGCCAGGCTTCGTCGTCGTCGCTGTCCACCGGCAGGTCGAAGGCGACGTCACGGCTGGACAACCGACCCTCCATGCGCTGCACTTCCTTGACGTCGACGCCGAGATCATCGGCCACCGCCTGGGCTTCCTGGGCGGTCAGCCAGGCCAGGGTCTTCTTCTGTCCGCGCAGGTTGAAGAACAGCTTGCGCTGGGCCTTGGTGGTGGCGATCTTGACGATGCGCCAGTTGCGCAGAATGAACTCGTGGATCTCCGCCTTGATCCAATGCACGGCGAAGGAGACCAGGCGCACACCCTTCTCCGGGTTGAAGCGCTTGACCGCCTTCATCAGGCCGACGTTGCCCTCCTGGATCAGGTCCGCCTCGGCCAGGCCGTAGCCGGAATAGCTGCGGGCAATGTGCACGACAAAGCGCAGGTGAGACATCACCAGCTCGCGCGCGGCATCGACGTTGTCGTTGTAGAACAGGTCCTCGGCCAGCTCGCGTTCGCGCTCCGGGCTGAGGATGGGGATGCTGCCTACCGCCTGCACATAGGCGGCGAGGTTGGCTCCCGGTACCAGCTGGTCGACAGGTCGCAGACTCAGGTTCATTGCATGGACCTCCATCAATGGGGCAGTAATATTAGCACTCAATCCATTAGAGTGCTAATCGCCGGAAAGTTCCCTGGCGCCGCGCCAAATGACGAATTTTATTTGTGAAATATCAATAAGATAGGAGAGGTTTTCGCGCTTTTAGGGGACTAGCGGGGAACGATGGCCGCAAGGTGCCGGCTGACCGCCAGCCAGGCCCCCGCAAGGCCCAGCAAACCGCCGATAATCACCAGGTTGAGCACCCCCATGATGCCCGGTCCGCGCAACTCGAATCCGCTCTGGTAGAGCCGGGCGAGCTCACCCACCGGCCCCTGCAGGTACCACAGGGCGGCGTTGACCACGAGTCCCGCCACCAGGCCGCCGCCGACCCCGTACCACAGGCCGGTGTACAGGAACGGCCGCCGCACGAAGGGATTGCTGCCGCCCACCAGCTTGACGATGACAATCTCGTCGCGCCGGTTCTCGATAGCGAGGCGGATAGTATTGCCGAGGATCAGGATCACCCCCACCAGCAGCAGCGCGCCGACCGCCATCACCATGCGCCGGCCGAGGTCCATCAGGCTGTTGAGGCGCTGCAGCCACTGCATGTCGAGCACCGCCTCGTCGACCTTGTCGCGCTTGTCGAGGTTGTCGCGCAGGGTGCGCACGGCGTCCTGGTCCAGGCGCGGGGCGGGGGTCACCAGCAGCAGGTTGGGCAGCGGGTTGTCGTCCAGCTCCGCGAGCACCTCGGCAAACCCGGACAGCGCACCGAACTCGGCCAGGGCGTCGTCGCGGGAGACCAGGTGCACCTGGGCCACCTCCGCGCTGCGCTCCAGCGCCTGCGCCAGTTCCGCGGCCGCCGCGGCGTCCACGTCCGTGTGCAGGAACAGTGAGATCTGTGTCGGGCTCTCCCAGCGCGCGCTCAGCTCAG
Organism: Mangrovimicrobium sediminis; assembly: GCF_004745945.1. GTDB lineage: Bacteria > Pseudomonadota > Gammaproteobacteria > Pseudomonadales > Halieaceae > Mangrovimicrobium > Mangrovimicrobium sediminis. Next base: position 360,798 of record NZ_SRLE01000009.1, read on the forward strand.
CGGCGTTGTCGAGGGTGACACTGAGCCCCACCGGCAGGGCCAGGGCGATACCGATCACCAACCAGGTCATCAGGCTGGAAAACGGCCGCTCCAGAACGCGCTGCAGGCTTTCCGCCGCGGACAGCCGGTGGTGGCGCAACCAGGCCCGGTACTGGTCAGCCATGCGCGCCCGGCTGAGGCTGGCGCCCTCGCCGCGCGGGCGGTCGCTGCGCGCACGGCTCACAACAGCCCCCCGGTCACCAGGCGACCCTCGCGCAGGGTGAGGATGCGGTGGCGCAGGCGCGAGATCAGGGCCAGGTCGTGGCTGGCGATGAGCACCGTAACGCCGACCTGGCTGAAGGATTCGAACAGCTGCATGATCTCGGCGGAGAGTTCCGGGTCCAGGTTGCCGGTGGGTTCGTCCGCCAGCAGGATCTTGGGCCGACCGACCACCGCGCGGGCGATACCCACGCGCTGCTGCTCGCCCCCGGACAGGGTCACCGGCATGGCGCGTTCGCGCTTGAGCAGGCCGACCTTGTCCAGCGCCGCGCGCACCCGGCGACCTACCTCGCGGTGGTCGTAGCCGCTGATCACCAGCGGCAGGGCAACGTTGTCGAACACATTGCGATCAAACAGCAACTGGTGGTTCTGGAACACCACCCCGATCTGCCGGCGGTGGCCGGGGATGCGTCGATTGGACACCGTGGATAGATCCCGCCCGTCCACCACCACCTTGCCGCGGGTGGGGCGGTCCATGAGCATGATCAGGCGCATCAGGGTGCTCTTGCCGGCCCCGGAATGGCCGGTGAGGAAGACCAGGTCGTCGCGGGCGATATCGAAGCTGACTTCCCGCAGGGCATCGTGGCCCTCCGGGTAGCGCTTGCTCACCCGCTCAAAACTGATCATGCAGGGCGGTCGTCCCCGGCAAACAGCGCTTCGATAAACGGCTGCGCCTCGAAGGGACGCAGGTCCTCGGCGCTCTCGCCGATGCCGATGAAGCGGATCGGCAGGCCCAGCTTGCGGGCTATTGCGAAGATCACGCCGCCCTTGGCGGTGCCGTCGAGCTTGGTCAGGGTGATGCCGCTGACCCCGACCCACTGGCGGAAGTGGTCGGCCTGGGCCAGGGCGTTCTGGCCGGTGCCGGCGTCCAGCACCAGCATGACCTCGTGGGGCGCGCCGGGGTCCAGTTTGCCCATCACCCGGACCACCTTCTTCAGCTCTTCCATGAGGTTGTCCTTGTTGTGCAGGCGGCCGGCGGTATCGGCGATAAGCACGTCCACACCGCGGGCCTGGGCCGCCTGCAGGGCATCGAACACCACCGAGGCGCTGTCCGCGCCGGTGTGCTGGGCAACCACCGGCACGTTGTTGCGATCGCCCCAGGCCTGCAGCTGCTCGACAGCCGCGGCGCGGAAGGTGTCGCCGGCGGCGAGCATCACCGAGCGGCCCTCGTCCTGGAACCGGCGCGCCAGCTTGCCGATTGTCGTGGTCTTGCCCACGCCGTTAACTCCTACCATCAGGATAACGTAGGGTTTGTGAGCGCTTACATCGAGAGGGCTTTCACAGGGCTGCAACAGGCCCAGCAGTTCCTCCTGCAGGGCGTTCTGCAGGGCCGCGGGGTCGGTGAGTTCCTTGCGCGATACGCGCTGGGTGAGGCGGCCGATGATCTCCATGGTGGCCTCGACACCGACGTCGGCGAGTAGCAGGCGCGACTCCAGCTCCTCGAGCAGTTCGGCGTCAATCTCCTTGCGCCCGAGGAACAGGTTGCCGAGCCCGGCGACGAGGTTGTCGCTGGTGCGACCCAGTCCGCGCCGCAGGCGGGCGAAGAAGCCGGGCTTGTCGGCGCCGGTATTCTCCTTGCCCGGAGCCGGTTGCTCGACGGGCGGTGCGTCGGCGCTCGCTGCCTGGGCGGTCGGCTCAGGCGCCGCAATATCTTGCGCGACCGGCTCAGGTTCGGGCCTGGGTTCGGTCTCGGGTTCGAGGTCGGGCGGCGGCACGGGCGGCGGCACGGGCGGCTGCTCAGCGGCCGGGACGGCGCTGGCCTCCGGGCCAGGGCCTGCCGCGGAGACTTCCGGGCCGGCGCTGGCTTCGGGGCCGGGTGCAGGGGTATCGGTCGCGGCCTCGGCGTCAGCCGCCGGCGGCGTCCCGCTGGGCTCCGCCGCTGTGCCGGAAACGTCCTTGTCTTCCGCAGGCGCGGGCGCCTCCGGCGATTTCTTGCGTTTGAAAAATTTCATCTCGGTCGTGCTAGAGTGGGCTGTCGCCAGAGAAGCGACGGCGAAACCACTATCCTAACATTCCTGCCAAGAGTGAAGAAATGTCGCGAGCGAGCGGGCGGCCGGGGCACAGCGAGCTGCGCATCATCGGCGGCCAGTGGCGCGGCCGCAAACTGCGCTTCGCCCCCGAAGAGGGCCTGCGCCCGACCACCGACCGGGTGCGCGAAACCCTGTTCAACTGGCTGACCCCCGAAGTACACGGCGCGCGCTGCCTGGACCTGTTCGCGGGCAGCGGCGCGCTGGGCCTCGAGGCCCTGTCACGCGGCGCCGCACACTGCGATTTCGTCGATACCTCGCCGCGCGTCATCCGCCAGTTGCGCCAACACCTGGACACCCTGGGCGCAGGCGCCGCCGGCTGCTGCCACCAGCGCCCGGCGCTGGACTACCTCGCGGGGCAATCCGATGCGGCCCAGCCCTGGGATATCGTATTCGTGGACCCGCCCTTCGGCCACGCGCTCGCCGGACCGAGCTGCGCCCAACTCGACGCACGCGGGTTGCTGGCACCGGATGCCCTGGTCTATCTCGAGACCGGCGCCGGCGAGCCGCTGCCCGAACTGCCCGCGGGCTGGGACTGCCACCGGGAGAAACGCGCCGGCGGCGTTGCCTACCGGCTGTTCGTTGTGACACCCGGGTAAACCGTATACCATCCGCTGCTTTTACCCCGGCAGGAAACCAGCGATGCGCACCGAGACCGTGATCTACCCGGGCACCTTCGACCCGCTGACCAACGGCCACGTGGACCTCGCCGAGCGCGCGTCACGGCTATTCGACCGGGTCGTCCTGGCCATCGCCTACAGCGAGAAGAAAACCCCGCTGTTCACCCTGGAACAGCGCGTTGAACTGTGCCGCAGCAGCCTCGCCCACCTGGACAATATCGAGGTGACCGGCTTCAACACCCTGCTCATCGATTTTGCCCGCAGCCAGGGCGCGCACTGTGTGCTGCGCGGCCTGCGCGCGGTGGCGGACTTCGAATACGAGTTCCAGCTGGCGAACATGAACCGCGCCATGTACCCGGAATTCGAGAGCATCTTCCTGACGCCCTCCGAGCACCTGTCGTTCATTTCCTCATCGCTGGTGCGGGAGATCGCCAGCATGAACGGCGATATCACGCCCTTCGTGCCCGCACCGGTGGCGCAGGCACTGCAGGAACGCTTCAAACGCTGAAAGGCCGGCGCAGGGGCCGGCCCGGAAGGAAGTGCGCCCGCTCGAGGCGGACGGTGACGCTTACTCCGCTGCGGCCTCTTCAGCCGCCGCCCGCTCCTGGGCCTCGTGGTAGGCGTCGATGTCCTTGTGGGTGTAGCCGACGTTGCGACAACCCAGGCAACGGGCGAAGGTGGCTGCGCCCGGACCGATGATCAGTTTGTCCGCCGCTTCCCCGGCGTGGCCCGAGAGCAGGGTGAACGGCAGGCTGACCAGCCAGACCGCAGTGCCCCCCACGGTAATCGCCGCGCCCAGCGGCCGCGCGACCACCAGGTCGCCCGCCATGGCCCAGGGATTCGGGCTTTCATCAACGGCGGAATCGGCCCAGAGCATCTGCGGTGCCAACAGGCAGGCGATCATAAAAGCAGTGACGGCGCGACGTGCGCCCAGTCGAGTTTTCATTGTTTTTCTCCCCGGGGTTTTCACCCAGTCCCCTAATCTCCAGCAAGTTTAGCCTGTTCATCGCTGGCAGGTCACGCAATAGACCGTGCTGCGCTGGCCTAATCTGGAGTTTTTTAAAGTTTTTCCGCAGCGCTTGCAGGGCTGCCCCTCGCGGCCATAAACGGACAGCTCCTGGGCGAAATAACCGGGCTTGCCGTCGCCGCCGACAAAATCCCGCAGTGTCGTTCCACCATGCCCGATAGCGAAAGTAAGTACTTGCTTCACTTCTTCGGCGAGGCGCTCGTAGCGGGCCTGCGACACACGCCCGGCGGGCCGTTGCGGGTGGATACCGGCGGCAAACAGGGCCTCCGCGGCGTAAATATTGCCAACGCCGACGACGATGTTCTGGTCCATGAGGAAGGGTTTGACCGGCCCCTTGCGCCCGCGCGCGCGGCCGTACAGGTAGGCGCCGTCGAACTCGGCGGACAGCGGTTCGGGCCCGAGGCGCCCGAGCAGGGGGTGTTGCTCGCCGGGCTCCAGCCACAGGCAGCAACCGAACCGGCGCGGGTCGTTGAAGCGCAGGGTGAGGGTATCGGCGAAGCGGATATCCAGGTGGTCGTGCTTGCCCGGTGCCTGCCCCGCCGGGACCACCCGCAGGGAACCCGACATGCCCAGGTGCATGAGCGCGCTACCGGCGGCGGTGCGCAGCAACAGGTACTTGGCCCGGCGTTCGACAGCGTCGATCACCTGCCCGGCCATGCGCTGCGGCAGGTCTCCCGGCACCGGCCAGCGCAGGCGCGGTTCGCGCACGATAACCTGCTCCACCCGGCGCCCCAGGACATGCGGCTCGATACCGCGGCGGGTGGTCTCGACTTCGGGCAACTCGGGCATGGGCCGTGGGCTCCTCAGGCCTGGCGGGCGCGGCGGGTATGGCTGGCCTGGCGCAAAGACAAAAAACCCCGGACAAGCCGGGGTTCAGTGCGATCCGGGAGGCGAGACTTACTTGATCTTGCCTTCCTTATACACGACGTGCTTGCGGGCGACGGGATCGTATTTCTTGATTTCCATCTTGTCGGGCATGGTCCGCTTGTTCTTGTCGGTGGTGTAGAAGTGACCAGTACCCGCGGTGGAGTTGAGGCGAATCTTGTCTCTCATGGGTGTCTCCTCGCTTAAACCTTCTCGCCGCGGGCGCGAATGTCCTCGAGGACGCTCTCGATACCCTTCTTGTCGATGATACGCATGCCCTTGGAGGAGACGCGCAGGCTGACGAAGCGCTTCTCTGACTCCACCCAGAAACGGTGCTGGTGGAGGTTGGGCAGGAACCGGCGACGGGTGCGGTTCTTTGCGTGTGATACGTTGTTACCGGTGACCGGACGCTTGCCGGTGACCTGACATACTCTTGCCATGATACGGGTCTCCCAAATCGCGGGACATGCTTGAAATTTGTAGCTGCGGCCGGCTCGAAAAGGGGGCCCCACCGCGCGGAGCGCGACTTTATACCAGAAGGGATATGGCATAGCAAGCGGTATTCGGCGGGGTCTGGTGCCGATTGCGTGGGTGCCGGGCCGAGGACCGATGCTTCGGGTTGGCTGGAGACCCGGCGCGGGAGTGCGGGCTGTAGTGAATCCGCGGACTGCGTGGTGCCGGTGCCCGAGTGAAGGTCGGGCGTGGGGGGAATCGGCCCGGGCGTGGGGGAATTCAGCCCGGGCGTGGGGGCCGGCCAGCGCGGCATCAGTCGCCGGGTGGAACACGCCAAACAGCGCACGTCCATGTGCAGGCTCGGGTGGCGGCGCATTGTGCTTTCTCTGTCCTCTGTCGCTTCCTCTTTCTATTGTTACGTCTTACCTCCGTTGACATATTTCCAGCACCATCCAGGGCCTACAACAAACCCTGCTCGGCGAAGGAGTACTCCCTGCCGCGGCCGACGATGATGTGGTCGAGGACGCGGATGTCGAGCAGGCCGAGGGCGGCGCACAGGCGTTCGGTGATGCGGCGGTCGGCGCTGCTTGGTTCGGCGACACCGGAGGGGTGGTTGTGGGCGAAGATGACCGCCGCGGCGCTGTATTGCAGGGCGCGCACGGCGACTTCCCGCGGGTAGACGGCGGCGCCGTCCAGGGTGCCGAGGAACAGGTCTTCGCAGCGCAGCACGCGGTGCTGGTTGTCGAGGAAGATGACGCTGAACACCTCGCGGTTGAGGCCGCCTAGGTGGTGCTGGAGGAAGCGCCGGGTCTGGGCCGGGCTGGATAGCACGTCGCTGCCCTCGAGTTCCTGCAGGGCCTGGCGCCGGGCGAGTTCCTGGGCGGCGCGCAACACGGCGAGCTTGGCCTCGCCCACGCCGCGGCAGGCGAGGAGACTACTGCGGTCGGCGCGGACCAGGCCGGCCAGAGAACCGAAGTGGGCGAGCAGGTCACCGGCCAGGGCCACGGCGTTGCGGCGGCTGTAGCCGGTCTGCAGCAACACCGCGAGCAGTTCCGCGTCGGAGAGCACCGCCGCGCCGTGGCGCAGCAAGCGGTCGCGCGGCCCCTCCCCCGCCAGCCATTGCGTTTGCGTCATTCATCCGCCCCTCCCCGGGCCGCCACCGCGCCTGTGTCAAATCCACGGGCCAGGTGGTATCTTTCCTTCCCTTTACGGGGCTATTGTGTCAATTCGGGCGCACCGATGGGACATCTTTTCAATCGCAACATCCTGCTTGGGGTAAGCGGCGGCATCGCCGCCTACAAGTCGGCGGAGCTGGTGCGCCAGTTGCGCGGGCTGGGCGCTACTGTGCGCGTGATCATGACCCGCGGCGCGCAGGAGTTCATCACGCCACTCACCCTGCAGGCGCTGTCCGGGCATCCGGTTCACACCGAGTTGCTGGATGAGCAGGCGGAGCTGGGCATGGGCCATATCGAACTGGCCCGCTGGGCCGACCTGCTGCTGCTGGCACCGGCCACCGCCGACCTCATCGCCCGTCTCGCCGCCGGGCGCGCCGACGACCTGCTGACCACGGTCGCCCTGGCCACCCCCGCGCCGCTGCTGGTGGCCCCGGCGATGAACCAGCAGATGTGGGCGGACCCCGCGACGACAGCCAATATTGCGACGCTCGAAAGCCGCGGCATCCGCCGCATAGGTCCCGCCAGCGGCGAACAGGCCTGCGGCGATGTCGGTCCTGGCCGCATGGAGGAGCCCGCAGTCATTGCCGCCGCCGCAACAGACGTGTTCAGCGATGGCGCCCTGGCCGGCCGCCGCGTGGTGATCACCGCCGGCCCCACCCGCGAGGCGCTGGACCCGGTGCGCTACTTGTCCAACCACAGCTCGGGCAAGATGGGCTACGCCCTGGCCCGCGCCGCCGTGGACGCCGGTGCCCGTACCACCCTGGTCAGCGGCCCGGTAAATCTCGAGGCACCGGCGCACGTGGTGTGCCGGCGGGTGAGCAGCGCCCAGGACATGCTCGAACAGTGCCTGGACCTGCTCCCGGAGTGCGACATCTTCATTGCCTGCGCCGCGGTCGCGGACTACCGTCCGGCGGCGCGGGCCGGGCAGAAAATCAAGAAATCCGCAGACACCATGACGCTGGAACTGGTCCGCAACCCGGATATCGTCAGCGCCATCGCCGGCAGCGAGCAGCGCCCCTTCAGCGTGGGCTTTGCCGCGGAAACGCGCGACGTACTGGACTACGCACGCGCCAAACGCGCGGCCAAGCGGCTGGATATGATTGTCGCCAACGACGTGGCGGACACCTCCATCGGCTTTAATAGCGCGGACAACGCGGTCACCGTGATCTGGGACGGCGGGGAGCGCGCCCTGGAAAAAGCCAGCAAGGCCAGTATCGCGCGCCAGATCATCGCGCTGGTCGCTCAGGCCTGCGGCCCGGCAAAGAGTTGAGGTTCCGACAGTTGCGGCTACACCGCCCGCCGCGGGCGTAATATCATGCGTTGGATAAGGGGAATCGGCCGGGACCATGTTCAAGAAATTCACAAAGAAGAAAAAGGCAACTGAGAACCCGGCCGCGCCCGGCCGCGGGATCGTCGCCGGGGCTAACGCGATCTACCAGGTCACGGGGATCGGCCTGGCGATCGCCGTCCTTATCCTGGTAGGTACGTTTGTCTTCCTCGCACTGGTCCGCGAACCCGCGGTACGTGCGGCACAGATGGAAAACATCGCCGGCAACTACGCCGAGCAACAGGCCGGCACCGTCAACGCCTACGTCGCCCTGCTGCGCCAGCGCCTGGCCGGCAGCGCCGGCTCCGCTACCGCCGGCAGCGTGCTGCAAGGGCAGGACCGCGAGGCAATCGCGGCAGTGGAGCGCGAACTCATCGCCGCCTTCCCGGATCTGGTCAGCCTGCGCGTGGTTCCAGTGGGAGAAATGGGCACGGCGGAGTTCGACTCCGGCGAGCACGGCCTGCGCAATCACATCGAGGTGGACATGGTGCGCCGCGCCGCCGAGGGCAACCCGACCCAGCCGGAGTCCTTCCGCCACGAGGATCGCTGGCTGACCTCGCTGGCGGAACTGGTCAGGGGTGAGACCGAGGCTCTCAACGCGGTCATCGTCGCCAGCGTCGACAACGCCACCTTCGCCACCCTGCTGGAATCGGTGAACCCCGGCTCCGGCCACTACGCCCTGGAGCAGCGCTTCACCAACAGGGATGGCAGCACCCACACCAATACTATCGCCGAGGCGGGCAGCGGCAACGTCTCGAGTTACGAGAGCTTCGCGGTCATCCCGGACACCAACTGGCGGATCGCCTTCACCCCGTCAAAGACACTGATGGCAACGCTGGCGGTCTCCAACCGGCCGCTCTACGTGGTGCTGGGTATGTGCCTGGCGGCGGTGATCGGCGGCTTCGTGATCGTCGCCGTGCGCATTCCCAAAATTATCGAGCACGACACGTTCCGTATCCTCGCCGCGGCGGATCGCAAGACCGACCTCACGCTCGCGGTACCCCAGCTTGTGGACGTGGCTCGCCAGCTGCGCCGGGCCACCCTGCGCGCGCTGCGCCAGGCCGCGGAACCCGACCGGGCGATCGCGGTGGAATCCGAAGGCGAGATCCTGGACTTCGAGGACAACGACCTCGGTGCAGATTTCGATGAAGTGCTCGACCTGGATACCGAGATCGACGAGGAAGAAGCCGCCACCGTGGCTATACCCACCGGCTTCCCGGCGCACATCTTCCGCGCCTACGATATTCGCGGCAACGCCGCGGACGAGCTGACCTCGGAGCTGATGGCGCAGATCGGCCAGGCCCTGGGCAGCATCGCCGGCGAGCGTGACGAACAGACCCTGCTGGTCGGCTGCGACGGGCGCACCAGCAGCCCGGCATTGAAGTCGGCACTGGTGCGCAGCCTGCTGGAAACCGGGCGCGACGTCATCGACATCGGCCTGGTGCCCACCCCGATCCTGTATTTTGCCACCCAGCACCTGAACGCCCACTCCGGGCTGATGATCACCGGTAGCCACAACCCACGTACCGACAACGGCCTGAAAATCGTACTCGGCCAGCAGACCATCCACGCCGGCGGTATCCAGCAGGTGCGCGACCGCGTGCTGCGCGGCGGCTTCAGCCAGGGCAAGGGCCGGCTCATCAACGAGGACGTGGTCGCCACCTATGTCGACCAGATCCAGCAGGACATCGCCATCGCCGTACCGCTGAAGATCGTCATCGACGCCGGCAACGGCGCCACCAGCGAACTCGCGCCGCTGCTCTTCGAGGAGCTGGGCTGCGAGGTGATCCCGATGTTCTGTACCCTGGACGGCAACTTCCCCAACCACCCACCGGACACTTCCGACGAAGCCAACCTCACCGCCCTGGTCCAGCGCGTACAGGATGAAGGTGCAGACTTTGGCGTGGCCTTCGACGGCGATGGCGACCGCCTCGCGGTGGTCACCCCCAGCGGCCGCATCGTGCGCTCGGATGTGCTGCTGATGATCTTCGCCCAGGATGTGGTCTCCCGGAACCCGGGCGCCGACGTGGTGTTCGATGTGAAATGCAGCCGCAACCTCACCGACCTGATCACCCAGTGCGGCGGCCGGCCAGTGCTGTGCCGCACCGGCCACGCCTTCATGAAACAGAAGATGGCAGAGACCGGCGCCCTGCTCGGCGGCGAGTTCTCCGGCCACATGTTCTTCGGCGAGCGCTGGTTCGGTTTTGACGACGGCATGTACGCCGCCGCTCGCCTGGCCGAGATCCTCAGCACCCAGGGCGACGACCTCGACACCATTATCGAGGCCTTCCCGACCAGCGTGAACACGCCGGAAATCAGGATTCCTGTCGAGGAGTCAGAGAAACAGCCGCTGATCGAGCGCATCACTCGCAACGCGGACTTTTCCTCCGGCAAGGTCAACACCATGGACGGTATCCGCGTGGACTTCGCCGAGGGCTGGGGCCTGCTGCGCGCCTCCAATACGACGCCGGCACTCACCGCCCGCTTCGAGGCTGAATCCGAAGAAGCGCTGGACGCCATCATGCACGAGTTCCGCCAGCAGATCGCGCTGGTCGACCCGTCACTCAAACTCAATTTCTAGGCCGGCGGCGACCGGAACGGGAACCCAGCATGTCACTGCAACGCGACGCAGCACTGAATATCGCCAAGGTACTCACCGAGGCCCTGCCCTACATCCAGCGCTTCACCGGCAAGACCATCGTGGTCAAGTTCGGCGGCAACGCCATGGTCGACCCGCAACTGCACGAGAGTTTCGCCCGCGACGTGGTGCTGATGAAACTGGTCGGGATGAACCCGGTAGTGGTGCACGGCGGCGGACCGCAGATCGGCTCGCTGCTGGAAAAACTCGGCATCCACAGCGAATTCATCGAAGGCATGCGGGTTACCGACGAACAGACCATGGACGTGGTGGAGATGGTGCTCGGCGGCAGCGTGAACAAGGACATCGTCTCCTCGATCAATCGCAACGGCGGCAAGGCCATCGGTGTGACCGGCAAGGACGGCCAGCTGATCCGCGCGCGCAAGCTCAAGGTGACGCGCAACCAGCCGGGCATGAACGCGCCGGAGATCATCGATATCGGCCACGTGGGCGAGGTCGACCAGATCGATGTCGAGGTACTCAACGTCATTCTGGGCAGCCATTTCATCCCGGTTATCGCGCCCATCGGCGTCGACCGCGAGGGCCACAGCTACAACATCAACGCCGACCTGGTGGCGGGCAAGCTGGCGGAGGTCATGCAGGCAGAAAAGCTCATGCTGCTCACCAACGTGGCAGGCCTGCTCGATGCCGAGGGCAAGGTGCTCACTGGTCTGAGCACCACCCGGGTGGATGAACTGATCGCGGACGGCACCATCCACGGCGGCATGCTGCCGAAGATTGGCTGCGCCCTGGATGCGGTCAAGTCCGGCGTCGCCAGCGCTCACATCATCGATGGCCGCGTGCCCCACGCGGTGTTGCTGGAAATCTTTACCAACGAAGGTATCGGCACACTGATTACCAACCGGCGCGACTGAAACGCGCCGGAAAATTGCAGTGGTTCTTGCAGCACTGACGGGTAATCGCTAGCATGAGGGCTTGTTCGCTGTCACGTACCCTCGCGCATGCCACCTAAAAAATCACAAAGGCGCCAGCAGATTCTGGAAGCACTCGCCCAGATGCTGGAAGCCAACCCGGGCAGCCGCATCACCACCGCCGGGCTGGCCAGGCAGGTAGGGGTATCCGAGGCGGCGCTTTACCGCCACTTTCCCAGCAAATCAAAGATGTTCGAGGGACTCATCGAGTTCATCGAGGAAACCCTGTTCAGCCGCATCAAGCTGATCCTCAACGAGGAGCCCACCGCCGCGGCGCGCTGCGAGAAAATGCTCACCCTGCTGCTCGCGTTTACCGAGCGCAATCCCGGCATTACCCGCATCCTGACCGGCGACGCCCTGGCCGGGGAGACCGAGCGGTTGCACGCCCGTGTGGCGCAGCTTTTCGACCGTTTCGAGACCCAGCTCAAGCAGGTGTTGCGGGAGGCGGAACTGCGCGAGGGCCTGCGCCCCGCAATCGCCCTCCCCGCCGCCGCCAACCTGCTGATGGCAGCGGCCGAGGGGCGTATTTCGCAATACGTTCGTTCGGAATTTCGGCGCTCGCCGACTGAGGACTGGAAAGCGCAGCTGGATCTGCTGCTGGCCGGCTTCTTTCGTGACGCGGTGAGCCAGACGCTGCCCGGCCAGGCCGGCTACGCCCGGCCCGCAAGCCAGGCCTGACCCACGCGCCGCATTCAGCGGCGCGGATCTTCCACCGCTTTGTCCCGGGACCGCCCGGCGCGCTCATCCAGGGCCTGGCGCCGGAACTCGACCATATCCTGAATCTCCTCGAAACGCGCGATATCTGCAGCGAACGCTGCCTCGACGTCGGCAATCTCTTCCTCGCGCTCGCCGATGGAGCGCTCGGTGGTAGCGATTTCCGACTGCAGGTCGCTGATCGCCGAGAGGTGATCGGCGCCCACCTTGCGACCGCGTCGCTCCAGTTCGGCGGCCTCCGACTGGTAGTTCTCGACCTGCTGTTTCAGGCCGCGCCGGTTGCTCTTGAGAATACTCACGCGGATGCGCAGGTCGTTGAGCGCCCGTTCCCGGGCGGCCTCGATATCGGCCACGGTGCTGTAGCGACGCAGCAGGGATTCGTCCCATTCGCGCATGCGCGCTTCCTCGCGCTGCGCTTCCAGCTCCTGCTCTTTGAGGGCATCCGCCGCCTTTTGCTCTTCCTCGCTGAGCTGGCGCGGTACCACCCTGAGCACGACGCCCTTGGAGTTGACTACTTCATAGCCGTTCTTAACGAATTCGGGGGGGACGTGATCGTCGATGACCGTATTGCCGGAATGGTCCTTATAGCGGTACAGCTCAGCCGCAACGCCCATGACGGGACCGGCGAGCGCAAACATGGCTATCCAGGCCCTGGTAAGCGAGGGGGTAATTCTCATGGCGACAATATATGCGCTGTACACAATGTGAGCAAGTCACACCCCGTACTGCTCGCGGTAGGCGCGCATCGCGTCCAGGGTGCCCTCCGGTGCAGCCCCGGACTGCTCCAGGTAGTCGATGATGTGCGCCATGTCGATGATGCTGAGCACCGGGATACCATGGTTCTCCTCCAGCTCCTGGATCGCCGAGCGCTCACCGGCGCCGCGCTCCTGGCGGTTGAGTCCGATGACCACCCCCGCTGGCTGCGCCCCGGCAGCCTCGACCATGGCAAACACCTCGCGCACTGCGGTGCCGGCGGTGATCACGTCGTCGATCACCAGCACCCGGCCGGTGAGCGGAGCACCCACCAGGACTCCGCCCTCGCCGTGGTCCTTGGCCTCCTTGCGGTTGTAGGCGAAGGGCACATCCATGGCGTGGTGGTCGGCCAGGGCGATTGCGGTGGCTGCCGCCAGCGGTATGCCCTTGTAGGCCGGGCCGAGCAGGACGTCGAACGCGATGCCGGAGTCGGCGATGCGCTGGGCATAGCAGCGGCCGAGGGCGGCCAGGGCCGCGCCGCTGGCAAATGCGCCGGCGTTGAAGAAATAGGGGCTGACACGGCCGGACTTCAGCGTGAACTCGCCGAAGCGCAGCACCTCGTAGCGACGCGCCAGTTCGATGAAGTCTCTCTGGTAGTCCAGCATTGGTGGTACTGCTCCCGGCAGGCGGGCCGACGCCGGGCTTTGTAATCCCCGGCATCCCCCGATAAAATGGACGGTCACCCGCACCGCGCCGCGCTCAGACCACCAGCGGTATCCTTATTGAGGCGCTAAACAGCCTCGCGACCGGCGGATTGCGGCAATCTCACTCTATGAGTTGATTCACATGAGTTGATTCACCCGGCCGGGCCTTCGACCTGTGCGGCGCGGGAGGGCTCAGGTATGATACACGCTCTCGAAACAAGGGACTATGCATGAGGATCATCAGCTTCAGCGCCGACGGTTTACGCAACGCCGCTGACCAGGGGTTTTACGACTGGCTCCAGGAGCAGGACGCAGACTTCGTCTGCATCCAGGACCTCGGCTGCTCGGAGTACGACCTGCAGGCCGACGTGTATTTTCCCGCGGACTACAACCCCTATTTCCTGGACAACGTCGACGGCAAGACCAACGGCGTGGCCATCTACTGCCGCAAGCTACCCAAGGCGATCATGAGCGGACTCGGGTTTACCGATTTCGACATGGAGGGCCGCTACATCCAGGCCGACTACGAGAACATCAGCGTCGGCTGCCTGCTCGCCCCCTACGCCGCCCCCGGCGACGCCGACCAGCTGGCGCGCAAGCAGGAATTCTTCCAACTGCTGGGCAACCACCTGCAGAAAGTGCGCAACAAGCGCCGCGAGTTCATCATCTGCGGCAACTGGCAGGTCGCCCACACCCCCGACGACGTCGAGGACACCGAGACCAACAGCACCCTGCCGGGCTTCCTCGCCGAGGAGCGCCAGTGGATGAACGAGCTGTTCGAGAACGGCTACGTCGACGCCTTCCGCGAGATCAACAGCGACCGCGACGAGTTCAGCTGGTGGCCGGACGGCAACCGCGAGGGCGGCAATGGCTGGCGCACCGACTTCCATGTCGTCTCCAAGGGTCTGCAGTACTCGGTCGATTACGGCGCGATCTACAAGGTGAAGGAATTCTCCACCCACGCGCCGGTCATCATGGACTACGACATCGAGCTGTAAACCAACCGGCGCTCAGCCTTCGGCGAGCGCCTGTTTCTGCACCTCGATCAGCTGCTGCACGCCGGCACTGGCCAGGTCCAGCATGGCGTCCAGTTCCGGGCGGCCGAACGGGGCGCCCTCGGCGGTACCCTGCACCTCGATGAAACCACCGTCCTCACCCATGATCACGTTCATGTCGGTATCCGCCGCGGAGTCCTCGGCGTAGTCGAGGTCCAGCACCGGCACCCCGCGGTAGACACCCACCGAGACCGAGCCGACCATCTGCAGCAGCGGGTCGGTGGTGATCAGCTTTTTCCGCTGCAGGTAATTGATGGCGTCGACCAGGGCCACGCAGGCGCCGGTAATCGACGCGGTGCGCGTGCCGCCATCGGCCTGGATCACGTCGCAGTCGATGGTGATCGTGTACTCACCGAGCTTCTTCAGATCGATCGCCGCGCGCAGGGAGCGCCCGATCAAGCGCTGGATTTCCACCGTGCGCCCGCCCTGCTTGCCGCGCGCCGCCTCGCGGCCCATGCGCGTGCCGGTGGAGCGCGGCAGCATGCCGTACTCGGCGGTCACCCAGCCGCTGCCACTGCCGCGCAGGAAGCGTGGCACACCCTCCTCCACCGAAGCGGTGCAGATAACCCGCGTGTCGCCGAAAGCGACCAGCACCGAGCCCTCCGCGTGACAGGTGTAGTGACGGGTGATGTCGATTGCTCGCAGCTGGTCGGGGGCGCGGCCGCTGGGTCGTTGCATGGTTTTGCTCCGGTGGAAAAATGCGACCCAGTATACGCGAGGAGCGCTCGCGCGTACTGGGAGGCACCCGGGCAAACTGCTAGAATCCGTGGTTTTCATTCTTCCGTTCATTGGTTCAGGGGCCCCCACGTGACACGAATCCGCAGCATGACCGCGTTCGCCAGGGAGAGCGTCAGCAGCGGCCTGGGCCTGCTCACTGTCGAGCTGCGCACGGTCAATCACCGCTACCTGGACTGCAGCTTCAAGCTGCCGGACGAACTGCGCGCCCTGGAGCCGCAATTGCGCGATCGCCTCGGCCAGCGGCTCAACCGCGGCAAGGTCGACTGCATGATGCGCATCCAGCCGCTGGCCGGCCGCGGCCGCGAACTGGCGCTCAACAACGACGCCCTGGACGAACTGCTGGCCGCCGTCGACGAGGTCGCCGGGCGCATCCACACGCGCAAGCCCACGGCGCTGGAAGTGCTGCAGTTCCCGGGCGTGTGCGGCGCCCCGGAGCAGTCCGAAGAAAGCCTGCAGGCTGCCGCCAGCGAGCTGTTCGCGACGGCGCTGGAATCACTGGTCCAGCACCGCCAGCGCGAGGGGGAGAAGCTCGCGGCACTGGTCCTCGAGCGCCTCGAGCTGCTCGCCGGGCAGGTCGCCAGCACCCGCGAGCAGGTGCCGGAACTGCGCCGCCTGCAGCGCGAGCGGGTGATGGGACGCATCGCCGAGCTGGGCGTGGATGTCGACCAGGGCCGGCTCGAACAGGAGCTGGTCTACCTGGCACAGAAGGCGGATGTCGACGAGGAGCTGGACCGCCTGGATGCCCATGTCGGCGAGGTGCGCAGGGCCCTGGAAAAGGGCGGCCCCTGCGGCCGGCGCCTGGACTTCCTGATGCAGGAGCTCAACCGCGAGGCCAACACGCTGTCGTCGAAATCGACCTCCAGCGATACCACGCAGAGCGCGGTGGAGCTGAAAGTGCTGATCGAGCAGATGCGCGAGCAGATCCAGAACATCGAATAAGCCAGAACACTGAATAAGAAGGGAACGAGATCGCCACCATGAGCACCGGCACCCTGTACACCGTCTCCGCGCCCTCGGGCGCCGGCAAGACCAGCCTGGTCCACGCGCTGGTCGAGTCGAGCAGCACGCTGCGCGTCTCGGTCTCCCACACCACCCGGCCCATGCGCCCCGGCGAGACCGACGGCGTGGACTACCACTTCGTGGAGAAGGCCGAGTTCGCGGCGATGCTCGAGCGCACCGAGTTCCTGGAACACGCCCAAGTGTTCGGCAACCTCTACGGCACCTCCCAGCGCTGGGTGGAGGAACAGCTGGCTGCCGGCATCGACGTCATCCTGGAGATCGACTGGCAGGGCGCCCAGCAGGTCAAGCGCCTGCGGCCGGACACCCTGGCGATCTTCATCCTGCCGCCCTCGCGGCTGACCCTGCTGCAGCGCCTCACCGGCCGCGGCCAGGACGACGCCGCCACCATCAACGACCGCATGGCCAAGGCGGTGGAAGAGATGTCGCACTATATCGAGAGCGACTACCTGGTGGTCAACCAGGACTTCGACCGCGCCCTGGCCGACCTGCAGGCCATCGTCCGCAGCCAGCGCCTGGTGACCGACAAGCAGCGCCTGAACCTCGCCGGCCTGCTACAGCAACTGTTCGACTGACCGCCGAATCACCACTATTCACGCTGGAGCAGGCGTGGGCGTAGGGGTATAATTTCCGGTTCCATTTTATTGCCTATTAACAGGAAGGTTCAGCAATGGCTCGCGTCACCGTAGAAGACTGCCTGGAACACGTCGCAAATCGCTTTGAGCTGGTCATGGTCGCCAGCAAGCGCGCCCGGCAGTTGGCCACTGGCGGCAAGGACCCGATGGTCGAGGAAGAGTCCGACAAGCCCACCGTCATCGCCCTGCGCGAGGTCGCCGAAGGCCACATCACCCCCGAGATCCTCGACCGCGAGGACGAGCTGGACGCCGAGGAAGAACTGGCCGGCGTCATGATGGAGGTCGACAACGAGGCCCTCTAAGCCGACCGGGCATCGCCGCGGCAGCCGGGGGTTCATGTTCCGATGAATGCCTTGCAGAGCCTTGATGCCTTCAACGCCCAGCTCCGGGGCTACCTGACCCCGGAGCAGAGCAACCACGTCATTCGCGCCTACTATTTCGCTGAACAGGCGCACTTCGGGCAGCTGCGACGCAGCGGCGAGCCCTACGTCTCCCACCCGCTGGCCGTCGCCAGCATCCTCGCCGACATGCACATGGACCACCAGAGCCTGATGGCTGCCATGCTGCACGACGTGATCGAGGACACCGGCATTCCCAAGGCCGCGATCAGCGAACAGTTCGGCACCGCGGTGGCGGACCTCGTCGATGGCGTGAGCAAGCTCACCCAGATGGAGTTCGAGTCGCTGGAGGAGAAACAGGCGGAGAACTTCCAGAAGATGGCCATGGCCATGGCGCGCGACATCCGCGTCATCCTGGTCAAGCTCGCCGACCGCCTGCACAACATGCGCACCCTCGGCGTGCTGCAGTCGAGCAAGGCCCGGCGCATCGCCCGCGAGACCCTGGAGATCTACGCCCCCATCGCCATGCGCCTGGGTATGAACAGCGTGCGCATGGAGTTCGAGGACCTCGGCTTCACCGCCCTGCACCCGATGCGCGCCAGCCGTATCGAGGCGGCGCGCAAGAACGCCCGCGGCCGGCGCAAGGAGCTGGTGGACAAGATCCGCCAGCAGATCGAGGCGACCCTGGAGCGCGAGGGCCACCAGGCCGAGGTGATCGGCCGCGAGAAACACCTGTACAGCATCTACCGGAAGATGAAGTCCAAGCGGAAGTCGTTTTCCGAGATCATGGACATCTACGCCTTCCGCATCATCGTCGACTCGGTGGACACCTGCTACCGCGTACTGGGCTGCATCCACTCCCTGTACAAGCCGGTGCCCGGCGAGTTCAAGGACTACATCGCGATTCCCAAGGCCAACGGCTACCAGTCCCTGCACACGGTGCTGATGGGCATGCACGGCGTGCCCATCGAGATCCAGATCCGCACCCGCGAGATGGAAGAGATGGCCAACAACGGCATCGCCGCCCACTGGCTGTACAAGAGCGAGTCGCAGTCCGCCAACGGCAGCCACCAGCGCGCCCGCGAGTGGGTCGCCGGCCTACTGGAGATGCAGCAGCGCGCGGGCAACTCGCTGGAATTCATCGAGAGTGTGAAGATCGACCTGTTCCCGGACGAGATCTACGTGTTCACACCGAAAGGACGCATCTTCGAACTGCCGCGCGGCGCCACCCCGGTGGACTTCGCCTACGCGGTGCACACGGATGTCGGCAACAGCTGTGTGGCCTGCCGCATCAACCGCCGGCTGGCACCGCTGTCCGAACCGCTGCAGAGCGGCCAGACGGTGGAGATCCTCACCGCGCCGGGGGCCAGCCCCAACCCGTCCTGGTTCAACTACGCGGTGACCGCCAAGGCGCGCACCAACATCCGCCACTTCCTCAAGAACCAGACCCGGGACGACTCCATCGGCCTCGGCCGGCGCCTGCTCGACCGCGCCCTGGCCTCGCTGGACAGCAGCCTGGACAGCATCCCCGTGGACGAGTTGCAGGAGTACCTGCGCGAACACGAGTACGAGCGCCTCGAGGACATGCTGGAGGACATCGCCCGCGGCAACCTGCTGCCGGCGATCATCGCCCAGGCCCTGCTCGGCGTGGTCGACCCGGAAAAAACCGACGCCGAACACGCACAACCGGTGGCCATTCGCGGCACCGAGGGCATCATGCTCACCTACGCCAAGTGCTGCCACCCGATTCCCGGCGACCCGATCGAGGGCTACCTCAGCTCGGAAAAGGGCGTGGTGGTGCACCGCGAGCAGTGCCGCAACCTGAACGAGATCCGCGACAACACCGACCGCCTGGTGGCCCTGCGCTGGGACGACCGCGTCGAGGGCGACTTCGGCGTACAACTGCGCATCGAGGTGGAGAACCGCCGCGGCATGATCGCGGTGATCGCCACGCGCATCAACGCCATGGGCGTGAACATCGAGAAGATCTCCACCGAGGACAAGGACTACCAGTTCACCTACGTGGACATCGAGATCCTGGTGCACAACCGGGTGCACCTGGCCCACATCATGAAGCGCCTGCGCGGCATCAACCACGTGCGCCGCGTGACCCGCTTCAAGGCCGGCTGAACCCGGCCACCATCGACCCGACATCACAAGAAAAGTTGTACAAGGAGTACCACGTGAGCAACCGCGCGATTATTTCCACACCCAATGCACCGGAGGCCATCGGCCCCTATTCCCAGGCCGTGAAAGTGGGCAACACCGTCTGGATCTCCGGGCAGATCCCGCTGGTACCCGGCAGCATGGAGCTGGTGCAGGGCGATATCACCGCCCAGGCGGAACGCGTGTTCGACAACCTCGCGGCGATCGCCGAGGCCGCCGGCGGCAGCCTCAACCACGCGGTCAAGGTGAACATCTCGCTCACCGACCTGGGCGATTTTGCCGCGGTCAACGAGGTCATGGCGCGCTATTTCAAGGAGCCCTACCCGGCGCGCGCCTGCGTGCAGGTGGCGGCGCTGCCCAAGGCCGTGGATATCGAGGTCGAGGCGATTCTCGCGGTCTGAAGCGTGGCGCCACTCCCGTCCCCACGCCGGCCGGGTCCTGCGCGTCGCGTCGCCGCTGTGGAGCGCGGCTAGATGGTCGGGATCGCCGGCGACCCGGTCTCACAGCTGCGCGGCGTCGGCCCCAAGCTGGCCGGCAAACTCGCCGAGGCGGGCATCCACCGGGTGGAGGACCTGCTCTTCCACCTGCCCCTGCGCTACCAGGACCGCACCCGGGTCACCCCGATCGGCGCCGCCCGCGAGGGTGACGATGTGGTGGTGGAGGGCGAGGTGCGCCTGGCGGACATCGCCTTCGGCCGCCGCCGCAGCCTGGTAGTGCGCCTGCAGGACGGCAGCGGCACCCTGAGCCTGCGCTTCTTCCACTTCTCCGCGGCGCAGAAGAACGCACTGCAACCGGGTACCCGCCTGCGCTGCTTCGGCCAGGTGCGCCGCGGCGGCAGCGGCTACGAGATGTACCACCCGGAATACCGCCGCGTGGAACCCGGCAGCGAACCGGTGGCCGAGACCCTCACCCCCATCTACCCGACCACCGAGGGCATCGGCCAGCAGCAGTGGCGCAACCTGTGCGCCCAGGCCGTGACCCGGCTGCGCGGCGCGGCCCCGGCGGAACTGCTGCCCGCGGATGCGCGCCTGCGCTACGGCCTGGCCCAGGCCCTGGACTTCCTGCACGCCCCGCCCCCTGACGCGCCTCAGGCACAGCTGCGCGACGGCGAGCACCCGGCCCAGCTGCGCCTGGCGCTGGAGGAACTGGTCGCCCACCAGCTGTCGCTGCAGGACCTGCGCAACCTGCAGCAGCGCGAGGGGGCGCCGCAACTGCATGGCGGCGAGGCGCTGCTGCAACAGTTCCTCGGCGCCCTGCCCTTTACCCCCACCGCGGCGCAGCAGCGGGTCATCGCCGAGATCCGCGAAGACCTGGGCCAACCGAAACCGATGTTGCGGCTGGTGCAGGGGGACGTCGGTTCGGGCAAGACCCTGGTCGCCGCCGCCGCCGCACTGCAGGCCATCGCCTGCGGCTTCCAGGTGGCGGTGATGGCGCCCACGGAGATCCTCGCCGAACAACACCGCATCAACTTCAGCCAGTGGTTCGCCCCACTGGGCGTAGAGATCGCCTGGCTCAGCGGGCGCAGCAAGGGCAAGGCGCGCGAGCGCACCCTGGCCGCCATCGCCGCGGGCGAGGCCGGGCTGGTGGTGGGCACCCACGCCCTGTTCCAGGATGACGTACAGTTCGCCCGGCTCGGCCTGGTGGTGGTCGACGAGCAGCACCGCTTCGGCGTGCACCAGCGCCTCACCCTCACCGAGAAGGGCGCGCCCGGCCAGGGGCGCCCGCACCAGCTGGTGATGACCGCCACGCCGATTCCGCGCACCCTGGCCATGGTCGCCTACGCCGACCTCGACTGCTCGGTGATCGACGAGCTGCCCCCCGGGCGCACGCCGGTGGAGACCGTGCTGATCGATAACCAGCGGCGCCAGCAGGTGGTCGAGCGGGTCGCCGCCGCCTGCGCCAGCGGCCGCCAGGCCTACTGGGTGTGCACCCTGGTCGAGGAGAGCGACGCGCTGCAGGCGCAGGCCGCCGAGGCCACCGCCAGCGAACTTGCCGGAGCTCTGCCCGAGCTGCGCGTGGGCCTGGTCCACGGCCGCCTGAAAAGTGCCGAGAAGGACGCGGTAATGACGGCGTTCAAGGCCGGCGAGCTGGACCTGCTGGTGGCCACCACGGTCATCGAGGTCGGCGTCGACGTGCCCAACGCCAGCCTGATGATCATCGAAAACCCCGAGCGCCTGGGACTCGCCCAGCTGCACCAGCTGCGCGGGCGGGTGGGCCGCGGTGAGGCCGCCAGCCACTGCGTGCTGCTCTACCAGTCGCCCCTGTCCGCCAACGGCAAGCAGCGCCTGACCGCCATGCGCGAAAGCAACGACGGCTTCTACATCGCCGAGAAGGACCTGCAGCTGCGCGGCCCGGGCGAGGTACTGGGCACGCGGCAGACCGGCCTCATGGAATTTCGTGTCGCGCGCCTGCCGGAGCACGAGCACCTGCTGCCACAGGTGCAGGACATCGCCGCCGACATCCGCAGCAACCACCCGCAACTGGCCGCGCCGCTGATCCAGCGCTGGACCGGGGCTGCACAACGCTATGCGAAAGTCTGAGGGGGTCATTGCGCGCGCCCGGGGGATACCGCATTCTCCCCCGACATGACCCGCGTTACCGCCACACCCGAGCCGACCCGTCGCCGCGTCGCCAGCGAACCCCGCTGGCGCCTGGCCGAGCGCTATACCGGCGGCGAACTGTCCGCCCGCTGCCGCGCCTGGCTGCTCGACGACGGCTCGCTCACCGGCCGCCTGATCGAACTGCGCCAGGGCGCCTTCAGCGTGCGCCGGCTGCACCAGGGCTGGGAGGTTCCGCTGCCCTCGGAACAGCGCCTGCTGGACCTGCCACAGCGACAGGTGGCGATTGTGCGCGAGGTAGTGCTGCGGCTCGATGAACGCAGCGTGGTATTCGCACGCAGCGTGATCCCGGTCTCGAGTCTCGGCGGCAACCTGGCGCACCTGCGGCGCCTGCAGAACAAGCCCCTGGGTGCGATCCTGTTCCGCGACCCGGGCATGCGCCGCAGTCCCTTCGAGCTGGCCCGGCTGCGCGGCGACAGCGACTACCTGCCGACACAGCTGCACCAGGCCGAACCGGCCTGGGCGCGGCGCTCCTGCTTCGTGCTGCAGGGGCACGGTCTGATGGTGTCCGAGGTGTTCCTGCAGGCATTCACGCCATGGGACGCGGTCCTGCCAGTGCACCGCACCCAGCGCGGCAAGGTCAGCGCTGCAATTCTCAACCCGACACAGTAAGCTGGCGTTTTGATGTCCGCGACCAACCTGATGCCCGCGCAGTCGAAACTCCAGGCGCTGTTGCAACTGATCCGTTTCAACCGCCCCATCGGCACCCTGCTATTGCTGTGGCCCACCCTGTGGGCCCTGTGGATCGCCGCGGGCGGTTTTCCGGAACCCGGCCTGCTGGCGATCTTCGTGCTCGGCACGTTTCTCATGCGCTCCGCCGGCTGCGTCATCAACGACCTCGCCGACCGCCACTGGGACGGCGGTGTCAGCCGCACCCGCGGCCGCCCGCTGGTCACCGGCAGCGTCACCCCGGGGGAGGCGAAGCTGTTGTTCGTCACCCTGTTACTGCTGGCCTTCGGCCTGGTACTGCTGACCAACCGGCTCACCGTCGAGCTGTCCTTCATCGCCGCGGCGCTGGCGGCGATCTACCCGTTTACCAAGCGCTACACGCATTTCCCGCAGCTGGTGCTGGGCGCGGCTTTTTCCTGCGGAATCCCCATGGCCTTCGCCGCCCAGACCGGCGAGCTGCCCGCCGGCCTATGGCTGCTGTACGCCGGCAACCTGCTGTGGACCATGGCCTACGACACCAAGTACGCGATGGTCGACCGCGACGACGACCTGGTGGTCGGCATAAAGTCCACCGCCGTGTATTTCGGTCGCCGCGACCGCGTGGCTGTGGGCCTGCTGCAACTGGGCTTCGGCCTGTGCATGCTGGCCGCCGGCAGTGTGTTCGGCATGGGCCTGCCCTATTACCTGGGGCTCGCCGCGGCGGCGCTGCTGTGCGGCTACCACCAGTACCTGATCCGCGAGCGCGACCCGGCGGCCTGCTTCCGTGCGTTCCTGCACAACAACTGGGTTGGCGCGGCGATCTTCGCCGGCATCCTGGTCGATTACGCCGTGTAGGCCGGGGGCGCGATGCAGCTGGAGGCGGAATTTCTCACCAGCCTGGCACAGGTACCGGCCGAGCAGTGGCAGGCGCTGTGCGGCGACGACTACCCCTTCCTGCGCCACGACTTCCTGCTGGGCCTGGAACAGACCGGCTGCACCACCGCCGAGTCCGGCTGGCAGCCCTGTCATTTGGTGCTGCGCGAAGCCGGCAAGCCGGTTGCGGCGCTGCCGCTGTACCTGAAGTCCCACTCCTACGGCGAGTACGTGTTCGACTGGTCCTGGGCCCAGGCCTGGCAGCAGGCCGGGCTCGAGTACTACCCGAAGCTGGTGAGTGCCATTCCCTTCACCCCGGCCACCGGTCCGCGCCTGTGCCACGCCCCTCACCTCGATGAGGCGCAGGCCTGGCGGCTCGCGGTGGAGGCCGTCACCGAATTCGCGCGGCGCCAGGAGCTGTCCAGCTGGCACCTGCTGTTCCCCGAACAGGACGTCTCCGTGCGACTGTTACAGGCAGAGCAGCTGCCCCAGCGCCGCGCGGTGCAGTTCCACTGGTTCAACCGCGGCTTCGGCAGCTTCGACGACTTCCTCGACACCTTCGCCAGCCGCAAGCGCAAGAACCTGCGCCGGGAGCGGCGTCGGGTGGAGGAGCAGGGGCTGGAGCTGCAGACCCTGGTCGGCGACGCGATCAGCGAACAGGACTGGAGCACGTTCTACCGCTTCTACCAGCTCACCTACGCCAAGCGCAGCGGCCACGGCGGCTACCTGACCCGCGAGTTCTTCACCCGCGTCGCCGCCGGCATGGGCGAGCAGGTGATCATGGTCATCGCGCGCCACGCCGGGCAGCCAGTGGCCGCCGCGCTGTACTTCCGCTCGGCGGATACGCTGTTCGGGCGCTACTGGGGTTGCGAGCGGGAGTTCGACTGCCTGCACTTCGAGGCCTGCTACTACCGCGGCATCGAGTACTGCATCGAGCAGGGCATTGCGCGCTTTGACCCCGGTGCCCAGGGCGAGCACAAGATCCAGCGCGGTTTCGAACCGGTCGAGACCTTCTCCAACCACTGGATCGCCGATCCGCGGCTGCGCGCCGCGGTGGCAGACTTCACCCGACGGGAATTACCGCACACCGAGGCCTACCGGCGCGAGGCGGCGACGCTGCTGCCGTTCAAGCAGGGGGACTGACGGGGAAGCCAGGCCGAACCACGGTTCCGGTTTGTTGCGCGGGGCTCTTGTTGAGCGCGGCCTTTGTTAAGCGCGATTTTTGCTGAGCACGGTTCAGGCGGGCTTTCGCCACACCAGCAGGCGGTTGTTGGCGGGCATGGCGTTGTCCTGGGCCAACTCGAAACCCGCGGCCTGCGCCAGGGCGTCGACCTTCTCGAAATCGCGTATCGCACTGAATGGACTGCGCGCCGCCAGCCACTGGTCGAAACGCGCGTTGCTCTCGGAAGTGTATTCGCCGCCGTAGTTGAAGGGGCCGTAGACGGCCAGCACGGTGTCCGCCTCCGCCCGCTCCGACAGTTCTGCGAACAGGTCCTCAACCGAGGCCCAGGGCATGATGTGCAGGCTGTTGGCGCTGAACAGCGCGTGCGGCACCTGCGGCGGCCAGGGGCGTGCGCTGACATCCAGCACGGTGGGCGGCGCCAGGTTGTCGCCGGCGTAGTGATTGCAGCGCGGCAGCAAGGTGGCGAGGTTGTCCGGCATCTCGGTGGGCCGCCAGCGCAAATGCGGGAGCTGTTGCGCGAACCAGGTGGCGTGCTGGCCGGTGCCGGAGGCGATCTCCAGTACCTCGCGGCGGTCGGCGAATACGCGCGCCAGCACATCGAGTATCGGCTGCTTGTTATTCTCGCAGGACAGGGAGAAAGGCAGCGCGTCCACTAACTCAGGCCCCCGGTGCGGCGTCGCGGGTGAACACCCATTCGCGGGCGCTGGACTCCTCGCGGTTGTAGCGGTAGCCATCGACGCGGAATTTCTTCAGCGCTTCCGGCTCGTTCAGTTCGCGCTCGATGATAAAGCGCGCCATCTGCCCGCGGGCCTTCTTGGCGAAGAAGCTGATCACCTTGTACTTGCCGCCCTTGAGGTCCTTGAACACCGGGGTTATCAACTCGGCGTCGAGCTGCTTCGGCTTCACCGCCTTGAAGTATTCGTTGGAGGCGAGATTGACCAGTACCGGGGTGCCGGACTTCTTCAGTTGCTGCTGCAGCGCGCCGGTGATCTCGTCGCCCCAGAACTGGTAGAGGTTGTCGCCGCCGCGGTTGGCGAACTTCAGGCCCATCTCCAGGCGGTAGGGCTGCATCAGGTCCAGCGGACGCAGCAGGCCGTAGAGGCCGGAGAGGATGCACAGGTGTTTCTGCGCAAAGCGCAGTTGCTCGGCGGACAGCGTATCCGCGTCCAGCCCGGTGTATACGTCACCCTTGAACGCCAGCACCGCCTGCTTGGCGTTGTCCAGGGTGAACGGCGTCCCCCAGTTCATGAAGCGGCTGTGGTTGAGTTCGGCGATGTTCTCGCTCACCCCCATGAGGGCGCGGATGTCGTCCGGCGACAGCGCACGGGCGTCCTCCACCAGCTGCGCCGAGCGCTCCAGGAACTGCGGCTGGGTGGTGCGGCGGGTGGTCGGTGGCGTATCAAAATCCAGCGTTTTTGCCGGGGAAATTACTGTCAGCATTGGTCCTGGCTCGGGTGAGAATGGCGCGCCGGGTTGTGCCCATCGGCGAGGGGCCTATGATACTCTGCACCTCTTCCAATAAAAAAGCCTCGGGACCATGGGACTCGCCGATCGCCTGGTACAAAGCATCGACCGCTTCACCGGCGCCAGCGGCCGGCTGCTCGCCTGGCTGGCGCTGGCCATGGCGCTGCTGACCACGGTCATCGTCGTTGCGCGCTACGGCTTCAACACCGGCTCCATTCCCGCCCAGGAGAGCGTCACCTACATGCACGCCTGCCTGTTCCTGCTCGGCGCCGGCTATGCGCTGAAGTCCGGCGCCCATGTGCGGGTGGATATCTTCTATCGCAATTTCTCGCCGCGCGGCAAAGCCTGGGTCAACGCCCTCGGCGGCGTGGTGTTCCTGATTCCCCTGTGCCTGTTCATCGTCGGCGCCAGCTGGGGTTTCGTCACCGAGTCTTGGGGCATGCGCGAGACCTCCACGGAATCCGGCGGGCTGCCCTTCGTCTACCTGCTGAAGACGCTGATCCCGCTGATGGCGCTGAACCTGCTGCTGCAGGGCGTTGCCGAGACGCTGCGCGCGCTGCTGGTGCTGCGCCGGGGCGAGGCCTGAGCGTGGAATACACCTCGCTCTACCTGTTCGCCGCCGTATGCGTACTACTGATGCTCGGCTACCCGGTGGCCTTCACCCTGGCGGGCACGGCCCTGGGTTTCGCCGCGCTGGGCATCCTGTTCGGCGCCTTCGACGCCAGCTTCCTCTCCGCCCTGCCCGGGCGCGTGTTCGGCACCATCAACAACACCACCCTGATCGCCGTGCCGCTGTTCATCCTGATGGGCAACATCCTGGAAAAGTCGCGCATCGCCGAGGAGTTGCTCAGCTCGATGGCGCGGGTGTTCGGGCGGCTCAAGGGCGGGCTGGGTATCTCCGTCGTGGTGGTAGGCATGTTCCTCGCTGCCAGCACAGGTATCGTCGGCGCCACGGTCGTGACCATGGGCCTGCTCTCACTGCCCAGCATGCTGCGCGCCGGCTATAGCCCGGCACTGGCCACCGGCACCATCTGCGCCACCGGCACCCTCGGCCAGATCATCCCGCCCTCCATCGCACTGGTGCTGCTCGGCGACATCCTCGCCAATGCCTACCAGCAGGCGCAGCTGAAAATGCAGGTGTTTACGCCGAAGACTGTCTCCGTGGGCGACCTGTTCGTCGGCGCGCTGATCCCCGGCCTGGTGCTGGTAACGATGTACATTATCTACCTGTGGCTGGTCGCCCACCTACGCCCCGAGCAGGCGCCGCCGGTAGAGGAGGAAGACATCTCCCTGGGCGAGTTGCTGCACGGCCTGCTACCACCCATGGTGCTGATCGCCCTGGTGCTCGGCTCCATCCTGCTCGGCGCGGCGACCCCGACCGAGGCGGCCGGTTTCGGCGCTGTCGGCGCGCTGCTGCTGGCCCTGCTGCGCCGGCAGATGGACTGGCGGCGCCTGCACGAAGCGCTGGTGAACACCCTGGAAGTCACCTGCATGGTGTTCATGATCCTGATCGGCGCCGCGGTGTTCTCGCTGGTCTTCCGCGGTTTCGGCGGCGACGAACTCATCCACCACCTGTTCCAGCACATGCCCGGCGGCGTGCTCGGCGCCACCGCGGTGGTCATGCTGGTGATCTTCCTGCTCGGCTTCATTCTCGATTTCATCGAGATCACCTTCGTGGTGGTACCCATCGTCGGCCCGATCCTGCTCGCCATGGGCGTGGACCCGGTGTGGCTGGGCATCATGATCGCGGTCAACCTGCAGACGTCCTTCCTCACGCCGCCCTTCGGTTTCGCCCTATTCTACCTGCGCGGCGTGGCGCCCGAGAGTGTGCCGACCGGGGCTATCTACCGCGGCGTACTGCCCTATATAATCATTCAACTACTGTTGATCGTGGCCCTGTGGTTCTGGCCCGCCATGGCGACCTGGCTGCCCGCCCTGATGAAGCAGTGACTCTCCCTCAACCCCCGATTCCCTGGCATCCGCTATGAACGACATCGACGACAACCCCACCCCCCAGGGCGATCTCGCCCTGCAGACGGTGGCCATGCCCCGCGACACCAACCCGAGCGGCGACATCTTCGGCGGCTGGCTGGTCTCGCAGATGGACCTGGCGGGTATGGTCACTGCCAGCGAGGTCGCGGGCGGCCGCGTGGCGACGGTCGCCATCGAGGGCATGGCCTTCCTCACCCCGGTGCACGTGGGCGCGGTGGTCTCCTGTTATTGCGACGTGCTCGAGATCGGGCGCAGTTCGATTCGCATCGTGGTCGAGGTCTGGATCAACTCCAAGCACGACGGCGAACCGATCAAGGTGACGGAGGGCGACTTCGTCTTCGTCGCCATCGATGAGACGGGGCGTACTCGGGCTATCAAGCGCTAGCATTTTTTACGGCTCTTAGAGCTGCTTTCCTCGTTCTGGGCTTGGGTCTGGGCGTATTCTGGTCGGCAGTCGCGAGCGTGGTATGCCCCCACTCGCTCCAAAGGCGCAGTCGCGGTGGGGGCATACCACGCTCGCGCCTGCCTGTTGCCGGTTTTACTCGACTGCTGATCGTCTGCCGAGTCCGGGGGGCTTCGAGGGTTGCCGGGAGACCCGCGGGCGCAGCGCTCTGAAGATCGCGCCCCTCCGGGGTGCCCTCGGTCGGTCGGGAACCTTAAAGCGCTTCGCTGTTTCCCTCCACTTCCTCGGCGCGTCTTTTGCGAGCGCTCCACCCGCCCGTCTCCCGGCACTTGCAGCTCGATGCTCAGTGGTACGCGGTTCCCATAGGGAGGGACGTGTCGGATAAAAACTTCCGTGCGCGCGCATCGCGCGATGCGATGACCGCTCGCTCGAAACTCGGATTCACTGTCTTGCGCAATGCGAGGACTGGCAGCGGGGGTGTTGGCCGCGGAAATCACGTCTGGCGCCGAGGGCGTGGAGGGAGACCGCTCGCGGGCTCCCGACCAACTGAGGGTACCGCGGAGCGGCGCCGGACTGGAGCGGCCAACGGCCCCGCTGCCAGTCCGTCTCCAGCGAACTGGTCTGGTGGCAATCTCGCGGCAAGCACCTTGTCGCAGGGCCGGGAGCGTCAGCCCTTCCAGGGTGAGTGTGCTTTTCGAACCCTGGAAGGGCTGACGCTCCCGGCCTCCCACCCAACCAACAAACCACCGAGCAAAAAAAAACGCCACTAAAAAGCGGCGTTTTCAGAGTTAAAGAAAGGCGGTAACCAAGCCACCGCCCCCCAAAGGTCAGACGTCGAAGCGATCCGCAGTCATCACCTTGGTCCACGCCGCGATGAAGTCGTCGACGAATTTCTTCTTCGAGTCATCCATGGCGTAGAACTCCGCGATCGCGCGCAGCTCCGAGTTCGAGCCGAAGATCAGGTCGACCGGTGTTGCCGTCCACTTGACCTCGCCGCTGTCGCGATCGACGCCTTCGTAGAGGCCAGGGGTGCTCGCCTTCTGCCACTTGGTAGACATGTCCACCAGGTTGACGAAGAAGTCCGTGGTCAGCTTGCCCGGCTCGTCGGTGAAGACACCTGCGGAGTTGCCGCCGACATTGGCACCGAGCACGCGCATCCCGCCCACCAGCGCCGTCATCTCCGGCACCGTGAGGTCCAGCAGGGCTGCCTTTTCAACCAGCGCCTGGGCCGGCGGATGGTCGTAGCTGGCCGCGTGGTAGTTACGGAAGCCGTCGGACTTCGGTTCGAGCACGGTGAAGGAGGCGACCTCGGTCATCTCCTGGGTGGCGTCCGTGCGTCCCGGTACGAAGGGGACGGAGACCTTGTAGCCCGCGTCCGCTGCCGCCTTCTCGATCGCCGCGGCGCCGCCGAGCACGATGACGTCAGCCAGCGAAACCTTGGTCTTGCGCGACTTCTTGTTGAAGTCGGCCTGCACCTTTTCGAGCTTCGCCAGCACCTTTGCCAGATCGGCTGGCTCGTTCACTGCCCAATCTTTTTGCGGCATCAGCCGGATACGTGCACCGTTGGCACCGCCGCGCATGTCGGTCTCGCGGAAGGTCGAGGCGGAGGCCCAGGCAGTGCGCACCAGTTCGCCGACGCTGAGCCCGGTGTCGAGGATCTCGGACTTAAGCCTGGAAATGTCCTTATCGCTCACCTGCTTGTAGTCGGCCTCGGGCACCGGGTCCTGCCAGATGAATGACTCTTCAGGGGCCCAGGGGCCGAGGTAGCGCGATGCCGGGCCCATGTCGCGGTGGATCAGCTTGAACCAGGCGCGGGCGTAGGCCTGCTCGAATTCCTCGGGGTTTTCCAGCCAGCGCTGGGTGATCTTGCGGTAGGAGGGGTCTTCCTTCAGCGCAATGTCGGTGGTGAACATCATCGGCGCGTGGCGCTTGTCGGGGTCGTGGGCATCCGGCACCAGGCTCGCGCCCTGGCCATCCACGGGCCGCCACTGTTGCGCGCCACCGGGGCCGATGTGCAGCTCCCACTCGAAGCCGTACAGGTTCTGCAGGTAGTTGTGGGTCCACTGCACCGGGTTGATGGTCCAGGCGCCTTCCAGGCCGCTGGTCACCGCGTCGGAACCCTTGCCCGTGCCACATTTGTTGGCCCAGCCAAGGCCCTGCTGTTCCAGCGGGGCGGCCTCCGGCTCGGGGCCGACGCAATCCGCGGCCTTGTGCGCGCCGTGGGCCTTGCCGAAGGTGTGGCCGCCGGCGATCAGCGCAGCGGTTTCCTCGTCGTTCATCGCCATGCGGCCGAAGGCATCGCGAATCGCCTGTGCCGCCTTCAGCGGGTCGGGGTTCTTGTGCGGCCCTTCCGGGTTCACATAGATCAGGCCCATCTCGGTGGCGCCGAAAGGCCCTTCGATGCGACCCATTTCGTTGCGCCGCTGGTCGGTCAGCCACTCGCCCTCGGGACCCCAGTTGACGTCTTCCGGCTGCCATTCATCGGCGCGGCCGAAGGCGAAACCAAGGGTTTTGAAGCCCATATCGTCCATCGCCATGTTGCCAGCGAGTACGATGAGGTCGGCCCAGGACACGGCGTTGCCGTATTTTTCCTTGATCGGCCACAGCAGGCGGCGGGCCTTGTCCAGGCTGGCGTTATCCGGCCAGCTGTTGAGCGGCGCAAAGCGCTGCATGCCGCCGTCGGCGCCGCCGCGGCCATCGATGGTGCGGTAGGTGCCGGCAGCGTGCCAGGACATGCGAATAAAGAAGGGGCCGTAATGGCCGAAGTCAGCCGGCCACCAGTCCTGGGAGTCTTTCATCAGGGCGCGCAGGTCTTTTTCCAGGGCCTTGACGTCGAGGGTCTCAAACGCCTCGGCGTAGTCGAAATCCGCGCCCATCGGGTCGGCGGAGGCGGATGCGTCGCGCAGGGGTTCCAGGCTGAGACGGTTGGGCCACCAGTAGTCGTTGTCTGGGGCTTCGGCGTGGGTCGCCGCAGCGGTGGCACCGAGGGCGCACAGCGTGGCCACGGTGATTGCTTTTCTCACGGTTTTTAAAGGCTTCATAATAATGCTCGCTTCTGGGTTGTTAGGGGTAACGCACCTGAGATAACGAGGGGACTAGCTTGCGGTGAAACTGACGCTCCCGTCCCGTTATGGGGAAGAAGCATAGACACTGGGTGTGTCATTGGAGAAATTGGAAATACTGAAACTCTCGTTCAGTTTTTCTGAATTTACCGGGGCGCGCGAGGGCGACTGTTCTAGAATTCCGCGTCGCCCATGATGTCATCGCGCATGTTGATGTAAGCCTGCTCGGAAATATGGTGGTACTCGCGCACGTCGCGGTAGAACTTGCGGTAGGAGGCATAGACCTTTGCCGCCATCGGGTCGCGGGCGGTGAGGTCGCGCATGGCGTCACCGGTGGCCAGCCAGAAAGCGCGCAGCACGTCTTCGGGAAAACGCCGCAGCTGCACGTCGTGGTCCTGCAGCAGCTCGCGCAGGGACTCGTTATTGCGCGCCGTGTACTCGGCGAGCATGTCCTCGCTGGCGGCCTTGGCCGCGGCGCGCACGATGGCCTGCAGGTCCTCCGGCAGCGAGGCCATTGCCTCCTTGTTGACGATGAACTCGAGGATCGAACCCGGCTCGTGCCAACCCGGGTAGTAGTAGTACTTCGCCACATCCTGGAAGCCCATGATGCGGTCGTTGTACGGACCCACCCACTCCAGGGCGTCGATCACGCCAGTCTGCAGCGATGTATACAGCTCGCTCCCGGGCAGGGTCACCGAGGTGCCGCCGGCGGCGGTGAACACCTCGCCCGCCAGACCCGGGATGCGCATCTTCAGGCCCTGCACGTCGGCGACGGTGTTGATCTCGCGATTAAACCAGCCACCCATCTGCACACCGGTACTGCCACCGGGCAAGGGCACCAGGTTATAGGGCGTGTAGGCCTCTTCCCACAGTTGCAGGCCGCCGCCGTAGTACAGCCAGCCATACATTTCCTGGGCGTTGAGGCCAAAGGGCACGGCGGTGAAGAACACCGAGGAGGGCACCTTGCCTTTCCAGTAGTAGGCGGCGCCGTGGCCCATTTGCGCGACACCCTGGGAGACCGCGTCGAACACACCCAGCGCCGGCACAATCTCACCGCCGCCGTACACGCGCACGGTCAGGCGGCCGCCGCTCATCGCCTCGACCTCCTGGGCGAAGATCTCCGGCGCACTGCCCAGGCCGGGGAAATTCTTGGGCCAGGTGGTGACCAGTTTCCAGTGGAAGACCTCGCCGGTCTGCGCGGCGCCGGGGCCGGCTTCGCGCTCGCCGCGCGCGGCCTTGTCCATCGCCCACAGCGCAATCACCGCCACCAGCAACGCGACCAGGGCGACGATAACCAGGGGAGAGATGCGCTGTTCCAGCGTGTCGTTCGCCATGCTGTTGTCCTTATTATGTCCAGCGTGTCCGCTGGCGGTATACCCCGTTGACGCGTGACCGGCAGGCGCCGGCGTCACGCGCCGCCGCGATCACAGCAGTTGCAGGTTGGCGTACTGCAGCACCAGCCACTTGCTGCCCTCGGTATCGAAATTGACTTCGACCCGGGCGCTGCCGCCGCGACCCTCGAAGTTTAGCACGGTGCCCTCGCCGAACATCTGGTGGAACACGCGTTGCCCCAGGCCCAGCCCAGTGTCGGGAACCGCCGCGCGCTCGAGGCTGCTCACCGGGCGCGACAGGGTATTGTTGAGGCGCACCTCCTGCAGCAGGTCCACGGGAATTTCGCGGATGAAGCGCGAAGGGGTATTGAAGGATTCGCTGCCGTGCAGGCGCCGCGACTCGGCGTAAGTGATATACAGCTTCTGCATCGCGCGGGTGATGCCCACGTAGCACAGGCGGCGCTCCTCCTCGAGCCGGCCGGGCTCCTCCACCGACATGCGGTGCGGGAACAAGTTCTCCTCCATGCCGGCCAGGAACACCAGCGGGAACTCCAGGCCCTTGGCCGAGTGCAGGGTCATCAGTTGCACGCAATCCTCGTGGGCGTCGGCCTGGGCATCGCCGGCGTCGAGAGCAGCGTTGTCCAGGAACTGCTGCAGGGGCGAGCTCTCGTCCGCCGCGTCGGCATCGAACTGGCGCGCGGCGCTGACCAGTTCCTCGAGGTTCTCGACCCGCGCCTGTCCCTTCTCGCCCTTTTCCTGGCGGTGGTAGTCGATAAGACCGGAGCCGTCGAGCACGTGTTCGACCAGCTCCTCCAGCGGCAGGTCATCGGTGCCGCTATCGAGCTCGTCGATCAACACGGTAAAACCTTCCAGTGCGGAAAGCGCGCGCGCCGGCAGCAGTTTCTCCTCGAGCACCGCGCGCACCGCCTGCCACAGTGTGATCTCCCGCTCGCGGGCGGTGTCGCGCACCTTGTCCATGGTCTTGCCGCCGATACCGCGCGGCGGGGTGTTGATCACCCGCTCCACCGCCGCGTCGTCGCCACGGCTTTGCAACAGGCGCAGGTAGGCCAGCGCATTGCGGATCTCGAGGCGCTCGTAGAAACGCTGGCCGCCGTAAATGCGGTAGGGCAGGCCGGCACGGATCAGCGCTTCCTCCAGCACCCGGGACTGGGCGTTGGAGCGGTAGAGGATGGCGGACTCGGACAGGCGCTCGCCCTCCTCCGACCAGCGCTCGATCTGCTCGACGATAAACCGCGCCTCGTCCTGTTCGTTGAAGCCCGCGTAGAGGGTGATCGGCTCGCCCTGGTCGCCGGCGGTCCACAGCTCCTTGCCGAGGCGGCCGAAGTTATTGGCGATCACGCCGTTGGCAGCCTGCAGGATGGTCTTGGTGGAGCGGTAGTTCTGCTCCAGGCGCACCGTGTGCACGCCGCGGAAGTCGTCGGTGAAGCGCTGGATGTTCTCGATCTTCGCGCCGCGCCAGCCGTAGATGGACTGGTCGTCGTCGCCCACCGCCACCACCGGGATACGCTCGCCGGCGAGCACGCGCAGCCAGGCGTACTGGATGGTGTTGGTATCCTGGAACTCGTCGACGAGGATCTGGCGGAAGCGCCCCTGGTAGTGCTCGAGAATCTCGGGATGCTGCAGCCACAGTTCGTGGGCGCGCAGCAGCAGCTCGGCGAAATCCACCAGCCCGCCGCGCTCACAGGCCGCCTCGTAGGCGAAGTACACCTGCAGCATGGTGCGGGCGAAGAAGTCCCCGGCGGGTGCCTCGACGTGCCGCGCGCGCAGGCCCTCGTCCTTTTGCGCGTTGATGTACCACATGGCCTGCTTCGGTGGCCAGCGCCCCTCGTCCAGCTCCAGCTCACGGCACACCCGCTTGACCAGGCGCAGCTGGTCGTCGGCGTCGAGAATCTGGAAATCCTGGGGCAGACCGGCCTCGCGCCAGTGGGCCTTGAGCAGGCGGTGGGCGAGGCCGTGGAAAGTACCCATCCACAGGCCGTGGCCGCGGATATGCAGCATTTCCTCGATGCGCGAGCGCATTTCGCGCGCCGCCTTGTTGGTGAAAGTCACCGCGAGAATCGAGCCGGGCGAGAAACCCTCGGCGCGAATCAGCCAGGCGATACGGTGCACGAGCACGCGGGTCTTGCCGCTGCCGGCACCGGCCAGCACCAGCATATTGCAGTTTTCGGCGGCAACGGCGTCGCGCTGCGCGGCGTTCAGCCCGGTCAGAATATCCGATACATCCATGGCCGCATTCTAACCGAGCGACACCCGTGCCGTGGTGATTTTTTCCCTCGCAAGCGGGCACTCTGCTACTATCGCAGCACCGGCACAGGACAGGCTTGCGACACGCATGAGCAATAACGAAAAGCGCTACGGCTACGCGGAAAACGAGCGTGGCGAACCCGCTGCAGACGAGCTTTTCGAGGACGAGGACTTCGAGGAACCGGATCGCGACAGCGACTTCGCCGCCATCTACACCGAGGTCGACGACGAGTTCGACGATGAGCGGGATACCCCGGCGGACGACACCGATGAGCGCTCTGCCGACAACAGCGGCTGGAGCCTGGTGCAAGAGGAACAGGACGAGCTGTCCGCACTGACCGATACAGACGAGGAAGAGGACTGGGAAGCGGAACGGGACGAAGAAGAATACGAACGCCACGCCCCGGGCCACAACACCTTTGCCGCGCAGGCAACCACCGCCAGCCAGTTCGACCCGGACACCCCCGAGCGCGGGGACGTGGATGACGCCGCACAGGAATACGCGGCAGAAGAGGAAGATTTCCGCGAAGTGACCCTGTCCATCGGCATGATCGTGGTCGCGGTGATTGCCCTTCTGTTACTCGCGGTAGGCGGCTACGGCGTGATCAAGCAGCGCGCCGAGATGAAAGAGGAAATCCGCCTGCTGCAGGGCCGGCTGGCCACCGCGGCTCCGCCCTCG
Organism: Mangrovimicrobium sediminis; assembly: GCF_004745945.1. Taxonomy (GTDB): domain Bacteria; phylum Pseudomonadota; class Gammaproteobacteria; order Pseudomonadales; family Halieaceae; genus Mangrovimicrobium; species Mangrovimicrobium sediminis. The sequence continues at coordinate 396,697 of NZ_SRLE01000009.1, forward strand.
GAGGTCACCGCCAGCCGCGCCGCCGCCGAGGCCGCCGAGGAAGAAAACCGCGAATTGCTGGCGGACATCGAACAGCTCGGCCGCGAGAACCGCAACCTGCAGGCCATCGTCGCCGGGCTGGAGTCGCAGCTGGCCGCGCAGCAGGAAGCACTGGAAAAAACGCCACCGCCGGCGCCCGCTCCCAAGCCAACCCCCAGGACGTCAGCCCCGACCAGTGAACCGGTGGCGACAACCGACGACCCGGGCAGCGGCTGGTTCGTGAACTTCAGCTCCTACAGCCAGCGCGAGACCGCCGAGAACTGGGTCAAGCGCATCCGCCCGGAGCAGGGCCGCGCCATCGTCGCCGCCGGGGAGAGCAACGGCCGCACCATCTACCGCGTCCGCGTGGTCGACCTGCCGGACAAGACCGCGGCCGACGCGGTCGCCCGCCAGCTCGAGGCGGACTTCAAACTGCCCAAACTGTGGGTCGGGGAGCTGCCCTGAGCCCGGGGGCGGCGTCCTGCCTGGCATGAACCGCCCGGCCTGGTATGAGCCCTCCCGGCTTGGCATGAACCGCCCGGCCTGCTACTGTTTTTGCCCCCCAATAACCAATAGCTGAGACAGCCAACATGAAAACCCTGAAGTATGCAGCACTGGCCCTGGCCCTGGGCAGCGGCTACGGGATGGCCGACGAATGCACCGCGCCCGCCTCCCCCACCCTGCCGGATGGCAGCGCCTCAACCATGGAACAGATGCTCGAAGGGCAGCAGATGGTGAAGACCTTCCAGGCCGCCAACGCCGAGTACATGAAGTGCCTGGAGACGGGCATCGAATCCGCCAAGGTGGCGGCACAGAAAGCCATCGAGAAAGGTGACGGTGTCGACGAAGCCAAGGCTGCCTACGAGGCCGCCCAGAACACCTACAACGCCGCGGTCACCGCCGAGGAAGAGCTGGCAGGCCAGTTCAACGCGGAAGTGCGCGAGTACAAGGCGGCAAACCCCTGATCCCCGCCCCTGGCGGGCGCCTCAGCCCGCCAGGAACTGCAGCGGCCCCAGCGCCGACTTGGTGACGGCCACGGACAGGATGTACGCGGCAGTCAACAGGGCTCCCGTATAAGCGGCCTTGCGCCCACTGGGGGTTTTTGCAATGCGCATGGTCACCACGCCCAGCCCGATATAAACCACCAGGGCGACCAGCTTGGCCCCCAGCCAGGGCATCGCGAAGGGCGACACCTGCCAGATCACCAGCATGCCGATGGCCGTGGCGAGCAACAGCGTATCCACGACGTGCGGCAATACGCGCACCAGCTTGGCGTTGCGCCGCGGGTTGTCGCTCACGGCCCAGTAGCCGCGCACGGCGAAGCCGCCGATGGAGAGCAGCGCACAGGTCGAGTGAAAGATCTTCAGCAGGGTAAATAGCGTCATGCGACCAGTGTAACAGTCGCCGCGCAGGTTGCCAGATACCCACTGCAGAATTCCTGCAATTGCGCTGGAGTGCACTGCTAGTCAGTGATAGCGTTGCTGTACTTCGAAGGAGGTGGATTCAACAATGCAGGGAATGCGAACACTCACCGTACTGCTGGGTACCCTGGCGCTGGGCGCCTGCCGTATCGTGATCGACGTGGAAGGCCAGGGCGCGGTCTATGGTGGGCGCAGCCAGGACGTCTTCCCCGACGGCTATGTCTTCGACATCAACGAGGATTTCAGCGAAATCTTCTGGCCGCTGCCGGTCCCCGGCCACGCCTTCGAGCGCTGGAAAGGGCTGTGCAACACCATGTACAAGCCCTGCGACCTGACCCTCAACGAGGAGCTGTGGGGGCAGGACCTGAATACCGTGCTCGGCCCCGTCTACCAGCCCCGCTACCAGGGCCCGCTGGACCTGTGGGACTTCTCCCTGTACTGGAATTCAGTCTCCCGCCAGCTCAGCATCCCCGCCAATACCCTGGATGTCCGCGGGCAGAAAGCCGGCGCCTCCCCGCGTGTGTTTGTCGGCACTACCGATTTCGCGCGCGTCATCCGCGGCCAGCTGGTGGGTGCCAACTACGTGTTCCAACTGGAACCCGGCGACGACCCGGCACAGCTCTGGCCGTTTATCTCCAGCACCGACAGCAACGGCATCATCGCATCGGCCTCAATCACCTTCGGACTGGGCGACCTGCCGCCGCCGTCCGCACTTCGGGCCCACAACCCCAATTCCAAGTGGGCGGGCGTGCTGCCGCAGTGTGTCACCGGCAACAACCCCTTCGACCTGTGCAACTTCGCCACCCTGCCCCTGCTCGGTGCTACCCAGAGCTCACCGACCATCGGCGGGATCATGGCGCGCACCGTGGTCAGCCAGGCCTGGATGGGCCAGCGCTTCAACCAGATGCTGCAACAGCTGCCGGTGGGCATGCTCAAGATGTTCCGCGGTATTACCGCGGTGGTCATCGCCGAGGATATCCGCCCGTCGTTCTATTCACCGGCCACCGGCGCCATCTACCTCGACCCCCAGGACCTGTGGCTGACCCAGTCCGAGCGCGACAGCATCGTCTGGGATGAAGACTACCGCTCGGAATTCGGCGAGAGCCTGCGCTTCTTCGAATTCTGGGCGTACGCGCGCGGCAACCTCGAGGCCTGGCTGCCCAGCTACGCCTGGCCGGAGGGCAGCACGCGGACCATCGACGACATCCTGCTGCCCATGGCCAACCTGCTGGCCCACGAGCTGACCCACGCCAACGACGCCATCCCGCCGGCCATGCTGCCGCTGCTGCGCGGCTGGCAGACGCCGCTGGATGCAGCGGACGCCGTGTTCGACGACACTCCGACGGTGACCCTGTACAACAGCTATCCGCTGTACTCGGACACGCTGTACGAGCTCGGCCAGGTGCTCTACCAGGGCGCCGAACTCACCAGCTTCCTGCTCTCGCTGACCGCCAGCCAGGTGGGTGCCGAGTTTGCCGGCGACGACGCCAGCGACCTCTACGCCTACTCGACACCCTTCGAAGACACTGCGATGCTGGTGGAGGAAGTGCTCACCAACTACTACTTCGGGGTGGAGCGCATGGTCGCCTTCGTCGAAGACCCGGGTCCGAGCGCGGATGAGTGCAACGACTACAAGTTGCGCTGGGGTACCCGCAACCGGGCGTCCATCAGCGCGGTGCAGAACCGGGCGCGCCTGGTCCTCGCGGGAATCCTCGACGAGGCCAGCATCTCGCCCTACTTCTCGCAGCTGCCACCGGCGCGGGTGCTGAACCCGGGCAATGGACTGTGCCAGTACCTGCAACTGCCGGATATCAGCGACAGCACCCCGGGTATCTACAGCGTGTTGCGCCAGGTCAGTGCGCGGCAGGTTGAGCGCGTGCGCCGTCACGCGCAGTTCGATGAACAGCGCCGGGTGCGCCGCAACTAAGCCCGGCGCCTATTCGACCGTCACCGACTTGGCCAGGTTGCGCGGCTTGTCCACGTCGGTCCCCTTCTGCACGGCCACATGGTAGGCCAGTAGCTGCAGGGCCACGGTGTAGACCATCGGCTTAACGACCTCCGGGCAGTGCGGCATGTTGAGCACCTGCACCCGCGCCTCGCTGTGCAGGCCGGCGCGCCGATCGGCGAACACGAACAGCTCACCGCCGCGCGAGCGCACTTCCTCCAGGTTCGACTTCAGCTTTTCCAGCAGGTCATCCCCCGGGGCCACTGCGACCACCGGCATGTCGTCATCGACCAGCGCCAGCGGCCCGTGCTTTAACTCGCCCGCGGGGTAGGCCTCGGCGTGGATGTAGGAAATCTCTTTCAGTTTCAGCGCCCCCTCCATGGCGATCGGGTACTGGATGCCGCGGCCCAGGAACAGGGCGTGGTGGCGCGGGATGAACGCCTCGGCCAGCTGCTCGATGGCGCTGTCCAGCTCCAGCACCTGCTGCACGTAATCCGGCAACTGGTGCAGGGCGGTGACCAGCTCCTCGATTTTCTCCGCCGCCATGCCGCGCCGCCGGCCCAGGGCGATGGTCAGCATCAGCAAGCCCACCAGCTGGGTGGTGAAGGCCTTGGTCGAGGCCACGCCGATCTCCGGGCCGGCGCGGGTAAGGAATATCAGGTCGCTCTCGCGCACCAGCGAACTGTTGTCCACGTTGGCGATGACCAGGCTGGCGAGGAACTCACCCGGCGCAGCGTCGCGCAGGGCGGCGAGACTGTCGGCGGTCTCCCCGGACTGGGAGATGGTCACCAGCAGCGAGCCGGGGCGCTGCACGCGCCGGCGATAGCGAAACTCCGAGGCCACCTCGACCTGGCAGGCGATGCCCGCGAGTTCCTCCAGCCAGTAGCGCGCGACCATGCCGGCGTGGTAACTGGTGCCGCAAGCGACAATCTGCACCTGCTCGACGCGGTCGAACACCGCCGCGGCATCGGCGCCGAAAGCGGCGTCATCCACGCTGTGCGCGCCGCCGACATTGAAGGTGGCGGCCAGCGCCCGCGGCTGCTCGTAGATTTCCTTGAGCATGTAGTGGTCGAATTCGCCGCGGTCGACGCTTTCGACGGCGCTGTCGATTCGCGTGCGCGTGCGCTCGACGACATCACCTGCACTATCGAGAACCGTAATAGCCGAGGGTGTGACCTGCACCAGGTCGCCCTCTTCCAGGTAGATGAAGCGGTCGGTGACCTGGCGCAGGGCGAGCTGGTCCGAGGCGATGAAGTTCTCGCCGATACCGACGCCGACCACCAGGGGGCTGCCCCGGCGTGCGCCGACCACCGTCTCCGGATGTTCACTGTCTATCGCGGCCAGCGCGAAGCTTCCCTCCAGGAGCCCGACCGCGGCCGACATGGCCTGTAACAGGCTGGCACCACCGCGCAACTCGCGATACACCAGGTGTGCCACCACCTCGCTGTCGGTGGCGGACAGGAACTCGTAACCCTCAGCCTGCAGCTGCTCGCGCAGCTCGCGGTAGTTCTCGATGATGCCGTTGTGGACCAGGGCGACGCGCTGGCCGGCGATGTGCGGGTGCGCGTTCACCGAAGAGGGTTCGCCGTGGGTGGCCCAGCGGGTGTGGGCAATGCCCGTGCAGCCCAGGTAGGGATGCATGCGCTGGGCGCTCTCCAGCTCCGCCACCTTGCCCAGGCGCTTGTGCAGCTGCAGGTTGCGCTCGTTGTCGAGCAGCGCCATGCCCGCGGAATCGTAGCCGCGGTACTCCAGGCGGCGCAGGCCCTCGAGCAGGATTTCAGAAACTTCACGGCGCGCCGCGGCGCCAACAATGCCACACATGCTCAGTCCTCCCCGCCGCGCTTGCCCGGACGCCGCCAGCCACTGATGTTGCGCTGGCGGCTGCGGCCCACGGCCAGGTCGCCCTCGGCCACCGCCTGGGTGAGGGTCGAGCCGGCGGCGACAAAACCGCCGCGCGCCACGCTCACCGGCGCCACCAGGGTGCTGTTGGAGCCGATGAAGACATCGTCGCCCAGAGACGTGCGGTGCTTGCTGACACCGTCGTAGTTACAGGTGATGGTGCCGGCGCCGATATTCACCCCCGCACCCATCTCGCAGTCGCCGACATAACTCAGGTGATTGATCTTGCTGCCCTCGCCCACCTGCGCATTCTTGGTCTCGACGAAATTACCGACCCGCGACCCGCGCGCCAGGCGGGTGCCCGGACGCAGGCGGGCGAAGGGCCCAACGCTGGCGCCGGCGCCCACTTCCGCATCCTCGAGGTGACTCATGGCGTGGATCGTCGCGCCGTCTGCCACGCGCACGTTTTTCAGCACGCAGTTTGGACCGACCTGTACGCCGTCGCCGAGCACGACCTCGCCCTCGAACAGGCAGTTGATATCGATACTCACCCCGGCCCCGCAGCGCAGCTCGCCGCGGGTGTCGAAGCGCGCCGGATCGGCGATGGCCACGCCCTCGCGCATCAGTTCCTGCGCCCGGCGCAGCTGGTACTCGCGCTCCACGCGGGCCAACTGCAGGCGGTCGTTGACGCCGAGAATCTCCAGTTCGCCGCTGGCCAGCTGCGCCGCCACCGGGATGCCGTCGGCCACAGCCAGCCCGAGCACGTCGGGCAGGTAGTATTCGCCCTGGCTGTTGGCATTGCCCACCTGCGGCAGGTAGCGCGCCAGCAGCGCCGCCGGCGCGGCGATCACGCCGGTGTTGACCTCGTCGATGGCCAGCTGCTCATCGGTAGCGTCGCGCTGCTCGACCACGCCCAGCACCGCACCGTCCGCGCCGCGCAGGATGCGCCCGTAACCGCCGGGGTCGGCCAGGCGCGCGGTGAGCAAGGCCGGGCCGTCGTGCGCGGCGGCGACCAGGGCGGACAGCGTCTGCTCGCCAATCAGCGGCACGTCGCCGTACAGCACCAGCACCACGCTGGCGGGGTCCACGTCGGGCAGGGCCTGCAACACCGCGTGGCCGGTGCCCAGCTGCTGCGCCTGCTCCACCCAGTGCAGGTCCGTCGCCGGCAATGCCTCGCGCACCGCCGGCGCGCCGTGACCGACTACCACGTGAATGGCCTGCGGCTGCAGACGGCGGGCGGTTGCCACCACGTGGGCCAGCATGGGTTGCCCGGCGACCGGGTGCAGCACCTTGGGCAGGGGCGAGCGCATGCGCGTGCCCTGGCCCGCGGCGAGAATGATTACTTCGAGGTTCATAGGGTCTGGTCCCAGCGCGGCACGGGCCCCGCTGTCATCAAATTATTGACATCAATTTTGCTGTAAGCGCATAGTAAAAACCGGGATTTGCCATTACAACGCCTTTTGTCACAAATAAATTGACAACGAGTGAAACTGGATAGCCTGCTCCAGCTCGGCCTCGACGAGCGCGACGTCACCGTCTACCGGGCCCTGCTCAAGCTCGGGCCGGCCTCCATTCGCGAGGTCGCTGCGGAGTCCGGCGTGAATCGCGGCACCACCTACGAGACGCTCAAGCAGCTCGCCTCGCGCGGCGTGGTCAGCTATTTCCCGCGCGGCAAGCGCCGGGTATTCCAGGCCGAGGAACCGGAGCGCCTGCTGCAGCTGGGCGAGCGGCGCCAGCAGGCACTGAGCCAGGCCATGGAGCAGTTACGCAGTGAGGTCATTCCCGAACTCAAGCAATCCCAGGCCAGGTTCAACCCGGGCAATGTGCGCTTTTACGAGGGCGACGACGGCGTGGAGCTGGTACTGCGCGATATTCTCGACAGCGCCGGCAAGGATCCGGAGCGCGGTTACGCGGTGATCTCGACGAAAACCCTGCGCCAGCACCTGTACCGTCCCTTTCCCAATTTCACCAAACAGCGCGAGGCGCGCGGCATCCGCGTGCGCGTCATCGCGGTCGGCGAGGGCGGCGACGAGGCCGAGTACGCCGAGCGCAAGTGGCTGCCCTCAGAGGCCGACGCGGACGCCTCCTACATCGCCATCTACCCACCCAAGGTGGCCATGATCACCCTGGCCGCCAGGGACTACCCGGTGGTAGTGATCATCGACTCGGCGGCCATCGCCTCCACCCAGCAGCTGATGTTCGACACCCTCTGGCGGCTGCTCTAGCGACGCGCGGGGAACCGCGACGCGACACCGGTAATAAGCGACTAACTCCGCGGTGGTAGCCCCATCGCCGCGCCGATATTCTATGCTTAGCCCTTTATTTCAAGGCGCCTCTGGCGCTGCACTGCACAGGACACCGACATGAGCCGCAAGGTATGTTTTGCCGCCACCCAACTCGCCATCAGCTGGGATATCGACGCCAACCTGGACAAGGCCGAGGCCGCGGTGCGTGAAGCCCACGGCAAGGGCGCGCAGGTTATCCTGCTGCAGGAGCTGTTCGCCACACCCTACTTCTGCAAGACCCAGCAGTACCGCTACCTGGACCTCGCCCAGCCGCTGGCGGACAACCCTATCGTGGCACGCTTTGCCGCGCTCGCCGCAGAGTTGGAGGTCGTGCTGCCGATCAGCTACTACGAGCGCGACACCAACACGCATTTCAACTCGCTGGTGATGATCGACGCTGACGGCCGTGTCCTCGACAACTACCGCAAGACTCACATTCCCGATGGCCCGGGCTATGCGGAGAAGTTCTATTTCACGCCCGGCGACACCGGCTTCAAAGTGTGGAAGACCCGCTACGGCACCTTCGGCGTGGGTATCTGCTGGGACCAGTGGTACCCGGAGACCGCGCGCTGCTGTGCCCTGCTCGGCGCCGAGGTGATGTTCTACCCCACCGCCATCGGCTCCGAGCCGCAGGATGCTTCCCTGGATTCGCGCGATCACTGGCAGCGCGTGATGCAGGGCCACGCGGCGGCCAACCTGCTGCCGGTGATCGCCTCCAACCGCACCGGCGTGGAAACCGACGACGGCATCAGCACGACCTTCTATGGTTCCTCGTTCATCACCGACCACACCGGCGCGAAAATAACCGAGGCCGGCCGCGACGAGGAGACCGTGCTATTGGCGGAGATCGACCTCGACGCCTGCGCCACCTACCGCCGCGCCTGGGGCCTGTTCCGAGACCGCCGGCCGGAACTGTACGAACCCATCCTGCACAACGCCTGCGGCGATAACCGGTCGTGAACCGCGCCCTGGTATCCACGCCGCGCGCAGACGGCTTCCACATGCCGGCCGAGCACGCCCCGCAGCAGGCGGTGCTCATGGCCTGGCCGGAGCGTCCGGACAACTGGCGCGGCAACGCCGGTCCCGCCGGCGAGGCCTTCGCCGCGGTCGCCGCCGCCATCCAACCCGCCACGCCGGTGGTGATGTGCGTGTCGCCGGCGAGCGAGGCGCGCGCCCGAGCCTTGCTGCCCGCCGAGGTCAAAGTGCTGATCATCCCCAGCAACGACAGCTGGATGCGCGATATCGGGCCGAGCTTCGTGGTCAATGGCGCCGGCGGCCTGCGCGGCGTGGACTGGCCTTTCAATGCCTGGGGCGGCGCGGTCGACGGCCTCTATGACGACTGGTCGCTGGACGATGCCATGGCAGAGCAGCTGCTCGAGTGGCGCGGCGTGGAGCGCTACCGCGCGCCGCTGATCATGGAGGGCGGGGCGATCCACGTCGATGGCGAGGGTACCTGCTACACCACTGCCGAGTGCCTGCTGCACCCCAGCCGCAATCCGCAGCTGGGCCGGACGGCCATCGAAACCTGTCTCGGCGACTACCTCGGCGTGGACTCCGTCATCTGGCTGCCGCACGGCCTGTACAACGACGAGACCAACGGCCACGTTGACAACATCCTGCACGTGGTGGGTCCCGGCGAGGTGGCGCTGACCTGGTGCGACGACCCGGGCGACCCGATGTACGCGATCTGCCGTGAGGCGGGCGAGGCACTGGCCGCGGCCCGCGATGCGCGTGGCCGCACGCCGCTGGTACACCGGCTGCCGCTGCCCGGCCCGCTCTATGTCAGCGAGACAGAGGCGGCGGGCGTGACCGCGTCCGCGGGGATGGCGCGTCACGCCGGCGAGCGACTGGCCGCGTCCTACGCCAATTTCCTGATCAGCAACGAGCGCGTGGTGTTTCCCCTGCTCGACCCGGCGCAGGACGATGCCGCCCGCGACGCGCTGGCATCGCTGTTTCCCTCGCACACGATAGTCGGTGTTCCCGGCCGGGAGATCCTGCTCGGCGGCGGCAACATCCACTGCATTACCCAGCAGGTTCCCCAGGTCTGAACCACGCAACGCTGCGTTTGCGCTGCCACAGGCAGTGCGGAACTACCCCGGTTATCAACCCCCGGCAGTATCCAGCGCCAGGCGCGCACCGCTGCCGGGTGGCACGCAGGTGAAGGTCAGCGCATTGCCTGTCGCGGCGGCCGCATCGCGCAGTTCCGTGCTGCTGTACTCGATAGCGGCGGTATCCAGGTAGTCACCGCTGGTCTGGCGCAGTGCCGAGAAGCGCAACCCATCCATTACGCCGCGGACTACCAGATCGCACTCGGCGCGCGGTTCTGTGACATCGGCGCGCTGTTCCATCAGCGTGAGGCGGTCCAGTACGCCCGCCGCACTTCCCGGCGCCAGCGTAACCTGCTGGCCGGCAACCGGCGCCAGGTTGGAGTCCATCGCCAGCACAAAGCGCACCACGTCCAGGCGGTTTTCCTCGACGGGCGCCGGGAACATGAAGGTACTCGAGGAGAGGAAATCGACGAGGGTGGCGATCGAGCCATCGTGCAGGTAGCCGAAGCCGCGAACCTGGTCGCCGCGGAACACGCCGTCGCCGGTGAGGCCGCCCGAGGTGCCGAACATCCCGACCTTGGCGTAGGCGTTGCGCAGGTGGGGAATCTTGAAGTTTTCGTCGATGCCCGCGCCCTCGAAGCTCATCAGTCCCCCAGTGCCGAACTGCTTCTGCTGGGGGTCCAGGCTGTGGCAGTGGTTGCAGCTGCCGATGCCGGTGATGTTCCCGACCTCGAAGTAGATCTCGCGGCCGTGGGCCTGTGCGGCGGTGAGTGAATTGTCCAGGCGGCGCACCGGGTTGGGCGGCGGGGTCAGGGCCATGGCGAAATCGGTAAACGCTTGCATGTCCTGTTCATCCAGTTCCTCTGCGCGCCCTACCAGTTCGACGAACGCGGGGTTGAACTCCTTGAACGCCGCCGCCTCAATACTCTCCTGTTCGCCGTTCACCACCGCCCGGTTCTCGCCGGTGCGGTCGCCGCGCCAGTGCTGCGGACCGCTGTCGGCAATGCCGCGCAGGGTCTGGGTGGTCATCGGCCCCTTCATCGGGTGGAACGTCGGTGTGGTGTTGGGGCTGCGCGCGACATACTCGTTGGGATTGAACTTGGACGGAGCATCCGGGTTGCCCAGGTCCCAGGCCAGGTGATCGACGTCACCGAAAATGTGGCAGCTGGCGCAGGCCGAGGTGCCGTTGGCTGAAGTCTCCGCGGCGTCGTAGAGGAAGCGGCGGCCGTCGATGATCGCGGCGGGTTCCGGCGTAAACAGCCGGCGCCGGGCGAGCATACTGCCATCTGCGGTATTCCACAGGGAGATGGCATTGTCGAAGCGCGTGTAGACCACGAGGCGCTCGCCATCGGCGCTGAGCGCGAGACCCGCCGGGCCACCGTCAGGCAGTTGCACCTGGAAGGCGGCGTTGGGCTCGTACTTGCCCTCGCGCAACTGCGCGGTTGGGATCGCCGCGACCTTGCCCGAACCGAACGCGGCCACGTACAGGCGGTCGCCCTCGGGGCTAACCGCCAGCGCGGTCGGCTGGCTCAGGCTGCGCTGCACCTGGTTGGCGGGGTAGCTGGCACCCTGGGGCACCGCGAAATCGATGTGCGGGTTGAGGTGGTTGGTGGTTACCGCGTCGTTGTTGACCACACTGATGCGACTTTCCGAGATACGCCCGCGCACCGTGGTGGCGCGCTCCCCGGGGCCCTCGAAGCGCACTTCGTTGCGTGCTTCGAGATTGCTCACGTAGAGTTCGCCGCTGGAGGGGTTCACCGCCATGTTGAACAAAACCGTGCCCACACCGCTCACCTGCCGCTGTAACGCCGGTACTTCCCCCATGGCATCGATGGCGAAGACGTCGTAGTCGGGCAGGCTGAAGCGCACCTCGGATGACCAGTCCGTGCCCTCCTCGTCCAGCCAGCCATTGCCGTTGTTGCGCACGATCAGGCCGGTCGCGGGTTGCTGGGTGCCCTGGAAGTTGAAGCCCGGCTCCGGCTTGGCCCCGGCCACCACATCCTGGAAAAGGGTGGTGGTGCGATTGCCAGAGCGAAAGGCGGCGGCGTATACCGTCGCGCCGTCGGGGGAGACCGACAGCGCGCGGGGCGCGTCGGCGAACAGGTTGACGATGGCAAGCGGGTTGCCGTTGAGGCTCTGGTCCACGCCCTGGGTATCGTAGACCCAGACGTCGGCGCGGCCGAGACCTGGTGTGAGAAAGTCATCGAGCTTGAATGTGGGATGGTTCTGCCCGCGATAGGCGGCGGTGATAAAGGCGCGCCGCCGCTCCGGCCCGGCGAAGACGATGTCCTGGGGCTCATCGCCCACCTGCAGGGTCTGGCGCACATGGGGAGTGGCTGCAGACAGGTCGACCACGCTCACCGAATCGCTGAGCTGGTTCACCACCCAGGCTTCATCGTTGCTGGCGTAGGCGACCGCTACCGGCTCCAGGCCGACCGCAACGGCGCCGCGCAAGGTGAAACCGCTCTCCTGCAGGTCGTAGATTTCCAGGCAGCCCGCCGGTGTGTTGGTGACCAGCAGTTGCTGGCCATCGGGGCTGATCGCCAGGGGCCGCACCGGGCCGCTTTCGAACAGGACATAGCTGCCGGGCGCCTGGTCTGCGCTCAGGGTCGCACCGGCGGAGCCACAGGGAAAGGCGGCCGTGCGCGGGGTCGGGGTCGGCGCAGGTGCCGGCGGTTCCGGTGTCGGTGTCGGTGTCGGCGTGTTGTCGCCGCCACCACCGCCACCGCCACAGGCGCTGAGCGCCGCACCCAGTAAACAGGCGGACAATAGTCCCCTGCTCCGTTGCCACCTGTCCAGTGCGGCGCGTCTTCCCATGATCGTCCCTTCCATGTTTTATTTTTCGGCGACCCAAGTTAACGGAATTCACCTTGGGCGCCAACCGCCCGGGCGGGTGTTGTGGGCATGGGCCGGGTTGTTTGCCCGGCGGTGGACGAGGAGGAAGTAGGGGTCAGAGTCATGACTCTGACCCCGGGCGGTAAATACAGATGCCGCGTTGTGGAATTGCACCGCCTGGAGAGAGGGGTCAGAGCCGCGGCTCTGACCCCGGGCAGCACAGAGTCCCGACTCTGGCCCCCGGGCGGCATTCCGGGCAAAAAAAAGCCCCGCTGGGCGGGGCTTTTTCTTTCTTGTGTGCTGGCAGCGTATCAGCCGCGACCCGCCCGGTTTTTCATCTTGCGCAGGGTCGCCAGCTGGGCGGCGGCTTCGGCCAGCTGCGCCGAGGCGCGGCCGTAGTCGAATTCGCCGGACTGGTTGGCCAGGGCGTGCTCCGCTTCGCGGCGCGCTTCCTCGGCGGAAGCCTCGTCCACGTCGTCGGCGCGCAGGGCGGTGTCGGCAAGAATGGTCACCACACCCGGCTGCACTTCCAGGAAGCCGCCGGAGACGTAGTAAACCTCTTCGTCACCGTGCTGGGTGACGATGCGTACCGGGCCGGGCTTCAGGGCGCTGAGCAGCGGGGCGTGACCGTAGTTCACGCCAAGCTCGCCCTCGGAGCCGGTGGCGACCAGCAGTTCGACCAGCCCGGAGAAGATTTCCTCCTCCGCGCTGACGATGTCACAGTGTATGGTCATAGCCATAGTTATCGGCCTCTCCCGTTGCTGTCCGGCTTAGAGTTTCTTCGCCTTCTCGAGGGCCTCATCGATGCTGCCAACCATGTAGAAGGCCTGCTCCGGCAGGTGGTCGTACTCACCGGCGAGAATGCCCTTGAAGCCGGCGATGGTGTCCTTCAGGGACACGTATTTGCCGGGGGAGCCGGTGAAGACTTCCGCCACGTGGAAGGGCTGCGACAGGAAACGCTCGATCTTACGCGCGCGGTCCACGGTCTGCTTGTCTTCCTCGGACAGTTCGTCCATACCCAGGATGGCGATGATGTCCTTGAGTTCCTTGTAGCGCTGCAGCACGTTCTGCACACCGCGGGCGGTGTCGTAGTGCTCGGCACCGATCAGCAGCGGGTCCAGCTGGCGCGAGGTGGAGTCCAGCGGGTCCACCGCGGGGTAGATACCCTTGGCGGCGATGTCACGGGACAGTACCACGGTCGCGTCAAGGTGAGCGAAGGTAGTCGCCGGCGAGGGGTCGGTCAGGTCGTCCGCCGGTACGTATACCGCCTGGATGGACGTGATCGAGCCGACCTTGGTGGAGGTGATGCGCTCCTGCAGTACACCCATCTCTTCGGCCAGGGTCGGCTGGTAGCCCACCGCGGAAGGCATACGGCCGAGCAGTGCAGATACTTCGGTACCGGCCAGGGTGTAACGGTAGATGTTGTCGATGAACAGCAGTACGTCACGGCCTTCGTCGCGGAATTTCTCCGCCATGGTCAGGCCGGTCAGGGCCACGCGCAGGCGGTTGCCGGGCGGCTCGTTCATCTGGCCGTACACCATCGCCACCTTGGACTCGGTGAAGGTCTCGGTGTTTACAACGCCGGACTCCTGCATCTCGTAGTAGAAGTCGTTACCTTCACGAGTACGCTCGCCCACGCCGGCAAACACGGACAGGCCGGAGTGCTGGATCGCGATGTTGTTGATCAGCTCCATCATGTTTACGGTCTTGCCCACGCCGGCGCCGCCGAACAGGCCGATCTTGCCGCCCTTGGCGAACGGGCAGACCAGGTCGATCACCTTGATGCCGGTTTCCAGCAGCTCTTCGGCCGCCGCCAGCTCTTCATAGGTGGGAGCCGCGCGGTGGATGGAGGCGCGCTCCTTTTCACCGATGGGGCCGCACTCGTCGATCGGGTTGCCCAGCACATCCATAATGCGACCGAGGGTTTCCAGACCTACCGGCACGGAAATCGGGGCACCGGTGTTGTCCACCGCCAGGCCGCGGGACAGGCCTTCGGAGGAGCCCAGCGCAATGGAACGGACCACGCCGTCGCCGAGCTGCTGCTGGACTTCCAGGGTCAGGCCCTTTTCGCCCACGGTCAGTGCGTCGTAGACCTGGGGCACGGCGTCACGCGGAAACTCCACGTCGATAACCGCGCCGATGATTTGTACGATGCGTCCGCTACTCATGTTCGGATCCTCTCTAAATAAATTCTTGGGTGTTACCCGGGGTTACCCGGGGTCAGAGCCCTTTTTTGCTCCGCAAAAAAGGGCTCTGACCCCATAAAATAGCCCCATTTAGTTCTTAGCTGATCGCCGCCGCGCCGCTGACGATTTCCGACAGCTCCTGGGTGATCGCCGCCTGGCGCGCCTTGTTGTAGATCAGCTGCAGGTCCTCGATCAGTTCGCCGGCGTTCTCGGTGGCGTTCTTCATCGCCATCATCCGCGCGGCCTGTTCGCAGGCACCGTTTTCCACCACCGCCTGGTACACCTGTGATTCGATGTAGCGCTTGAGCAGGCCTTCCAGCAGCTCCTTCGCATCGGGCTCGTACAGGTAGTCCCAGTGGTGTTTCATCTCGTCGGAGTCTTCCGGCTCCAGCGGCAGCATCTGTTCCACAGTGGGCGATTGCGTCATGGTGTTGACGAACTCGTTGCTCACCAGGTACAGGCGATCGATCGTGCCTGCTTCATAGGCGTCGAGCATTGCCTTCACGCCGCCGATCAGGTCGGCGATGGACGGCTCTTCACCCAGGTCACGCACCGCTGCGATGACGTTGCCGCCATAGCTGTTGAAAAATCCGGCCGCCTTGGCGCCCACCAGGCTGAGGTCAATGCCCACGCCCTGGTCGTTCCAGGCTTTCATCGCCTTGACCGTGGCCTTGAACAGGTTGATGTTCAGGCCGCCACACAGGCCGCGATCGGTGGAGACCACGATGTAGCCGACGCGCTTGACCTCGCGCTGCTCCATGTACATGTGGCGATACTCGGGCGCGGCGTTGGCCAGGTGACCGACCACGGCGCGCATGCGGCGGGCGTAGGGCTTGCCCAGCTGCATGCGCTCCTGGGCGCGGCGCATCTTGCTCGCCGCGACCATTTCCATCGCACTGGTGATCTTCTGCGTGCTCTGGATGCTCGAGATCTTGGTGCGGATTTCTTTTCCGACTGCCATCTACGAATCCTCGGCGCTTACCAGGTCTGGGTGGCTTTGAACTTCTCGATCGCGGACTTGAAGGTCTCTGCAATCTCGTCGCTGTAGTCGCCGGTCTCGACGATCTTGTTCATCAGCTCGCCGTGCTCGCCATGCATGTAAGCCAGCAGGGCGTCTTCGAAGGGGCCGATCTTGGCTACTTCGACGTCCTTCAGGTAGCCCTCGTTGGCGGCGTATAGGACGACGCCCATCTCGGCAACACTGCGCGGCGAGTACTGCTTCTGCTTCATCAGCTCGGTCACGCGCTCACCGTGGTCCAGCTGGGCCTTGGTGGCTTCGTCGAGGTCAGAGGCAAACTGCGAGAACGCCGCCAGTTCACGGTACTGCGCCAGCGCGGTACGGATACCGCCGGACAGCTTCTTCATGATCTTGGTCTGCGCCGCACCACCCACGCGGGATACGGAGATACCGGCGTTCATCGCCGGGCGCACGCCCGCGTTGAACATGTCGGCCTCGAGGAAGATCTGGCCATCGGTAATGGAGATCACGTTGGTCGGTACGAACGCGGACACGTCGCCGGCCTGGGTCTCGATCACCGGCAGTGCGGTGAGGGAACCGGTCTGGCCCTTAACGGCGCCGTCGGTGAACTTCTCGACGTAGTCGGCGTTGACCCGCGCGGCGCGCTCCAGCAGGCGGGAGTGCAGGTAGAACACGTCACCGGGGTAGGCTTCACGGCCCGGCGGGCGACGCAGCAGCAGGGAGATCTGGCGGTAGGCCCAGGCCTGCTTGGTCAGGTCGTCATAAATGATCAGGGCGTCTTCACCGCGGTCGCGGTAGTACTCGCCCATGGTGCAGCCGGCGAACGGCGCCAGGTACTGCATGGCGGCCGGGTCGGAGGCGGTCGCCGCAACCACGATGGTGTGGTCCATGGCGCCGTGCTCTTCCAGTTTGCGTACTACAGCCGCTACTGAGGAAGCCTTCTGGCCTACAGCGACATAGATACACTTAATGCCGCTGCCTTTCTGGTTGATGATCGCGTCGATGGCGATGGCGGTCTTACCGATCTGGCGGTCGCCGATGATCAGCTCGCGCTGGCCGCGGCCGATCGGCACCATGGCGTCGATAGCCTTGAGGCCAATCTGTACCGGCTGGTCTACCGACTGGCGGGCGATAACGCCCGGCGCCACTTTTTCCAGCGCGTCGGTCATGCCGGCATTGATCGGGCCCTTGCCGTCGATCGGGTTACCCAGGGCGTCTACCACGCGGCCCTGCAGCTCGGGGCCGACGGGCACTTCCAGGATACGACCGGTGCAGCGGCAGCTCTGGCCTTCAGCCAGTGCCTTGTAGTCGCCGAGGATAACCGCGCCGACAGAGTCGCGCTCCAGGTTCAGCGCCATACCGTAGACGCCGCCCTCGAACTCGATCATTTCGCCGTACATCACGTCGGCCAGGCCGTGGATGCGGATAATACCGTCGGTCACGGAGACCACGGTGCCTTCGTTGCGAGCTTCGCTGGTCACATCGAGCTGCTCGATGCGCTGCTTGATAATCTCGCTGATTTCAGATGGATTCAGTTGCTGCATGCTCTGTTCCTCAAATCCTGTATCCCGACGCCTGTCAGGAATTCATAGCCTCGGCCAGCTTGTTCAGGCGGCCGCGCACCGAACCGTCGATCACCAGATCCCCGGCCCTGATCAAGACGCCAC
The DNA here is from genome assembly GCF_004745945.1 of Mangrovimicrobium sediminis. GTDB lineage: Bacteria > Pseudomonadota > Gammaproteobacteria > Pseudomonadales > Halieaceae > Mangrovimicrobium > Mangrovimicrobium sediminis. The sequence continues at coordinate 413,920 of NZ_SRLE01000009.1, forward strand.
CCAGCAGCGAGCTGTCGGTGGAGGTGCTGACCTGCACATCGCGTTCCAGTTTCCTGCCCAGTGCCTCGGACAGGCGCGCCGTCGTCGCGTCGTCGAGGTCGAAGGCGGAGATCACCTCGACGTCCACGCGCTTCTCCTGCGCCGATTTCAATTGCTCGAACAACGCGTAGATTTCCACCAGCAGACCGAGGCGCCGGTTGGCGGCGAGCACGCGCACGAAGTTCTTCACTTCGGCACCGGTGGCATCGCCGCACAGGTCGTTCAGCGCCTGCGCCTGTTGCTCGTGGGTGTACGACGGGTTGTCCAGCAGCTTGGCCACGCTCGCATCGGCGCTCACTGCCGCGCAGGTCGCGAGTTGTTCGGACCATTGCGCCAGCGCATCGCGCTCGCGGGCGAACTCGAACGCCGCGCGGGCGTAGGGGCGTGCCAGTGTGCTCAGTTCAGCCATGTGTCACCGCCTCAGAGCTCGGATGCCAGCTTCTCGACCAGGTCCGCGTGCGCGTTCTGGTCGATCGCCGCACCCAGCACTTTCTCCGCGCCGGCCAGGGACAGGGCTGCAACCTGGCTGCGCAGTTGCTCGCGAGCGCGGTTGGCTTCCAGCTCGATCTCTGCCTGGGCGGATGCCTTGACCCGGTCGGCCTCGGCTACCGCGGCATCCTTGGCCTCTTCCACCAACTGGTTGGCGCGCTTGTTGGCGGCATCGATGATGCCAGCGGCCTCTTCCTTGGCTTCCTTGAGTCGCTCGACGGCTTTCTCCTGGGCCAGTTCCAGATCGTGGCTGGCGCGATCCGCCGCGGCCAGGCCGTCGGCGATTTTCTGCTCGCGCTCCGCCATGGCAGCCAGGATCGGCGGCCATACGTACTTCATGCAGAACCACACGAAGATGACGAAGGCGACCATCTGCCCGATAAGCGTCAGATTGATATTCACGCTCTTCTCCTCACAGGTTGCTGGGGACCGCCAGACAAACGTGCGGCCCCGCGAATGGAATTCCGGTTAGCCAGCAACTACGAAGATCAGGTACATCGCGATACCAACACCGATAATGGGGATCGCGTCCACCAGGCCGGCGCCCAGGAAGAAGGTCACCTGCAGCTTGGGAGCCAGTTCAGGCTGGCGAGCAGAACCTTCGATGAGCTTTCCGCCCAGCAGGCCAACGCCGATGGCGGCACCCAGACCACCCAGACCCATCATGATGGCGGCAGCAACGTAAATCAGTTCCATGAGTTTCTCCTAACGTTAAGAACCAAAGTGTGGTTGATTAATGGTCTTCATGGGCCATGCTGAGGTAAACGATTGTCAGCACCATGAAGATGAAAGCCTGCAGGGTAATTACCAGGATGTGGAAAATCGCCCAGCCGATCTGCAGCAGTCCCGCGGGCACCATCCAGGCGATGCCGGCGCTGAACAGCGCTGCAATAAGAATGAAGATCATCTCGCCCGCGTACATGTTGCCGAACAGACGCAGGCCGAGGGAGAAGGGCTTGGCCAGCAGGCCAACCACTTCCATGAACAGGTTGATGGGGATAAATAGCGGGTGGTTGAAGGGGTTGAGAGTCAGCTCCTTGACGAAGCCGAAGCCCTTCACCTTGATCGAGTAGTAGAGCATGAGGATGAACACGCCCACCGCCATGCCCATGGTGATGTTGGGATCGGTGGATGGCACGATCTTCTGGTAGGGCACGCCCACCAGCATGAGCAGGTGCGGCACCAGGTCGACCGGGATCAGGTCCATCAGGTTCATCAGGAAGACCCAGACGAAAATGGTCAGGGCCAGCGGTGCGATAAGCTTGTTGTGGCCGTGGAAGGTGTCTTTCACGGTGTTGTCGACGAAGCCGACGATCATCTCGAACGCATTGACCATGCCGCTGGGCACGCCGGAGGAAGCTTTCTTGGCCACGCGGGTGAACAGCCAGCAGAAAATCACGCCGAGGCCGATGGACCACAGCATGGAATCCACGTGGATTGCGGTGAAGCCCATGGCTGACGCCTCGGCACCGCCGTGGGCGAAAGTCCAGACGCCACCTTCGGGCACCACGTGAACGCCGTCGGCGCCATGGCGCTCAAAACCAGCGGGCAACTTGCCGTAGGTGAGGTTGGTCAGGTGGTGGACGATGTATTCGGAAACGGTTTGTGTTTCGCCGGAAGCTGCCATCGATCGACTCTTGCCTATGCTACGTCTGCTTTCATCTTAGTGGCCGCACCAAAAGCAGCCAGCTACCAATAATCTGTACTGCCAGCATCGCCAGGTACCCGGCGAAAACCGCGAGGCCGTCTATCGGTCTCAGGGTTGCAAAGACCACGGCGAAACCGGCTGCGCTGAGCGCGAACTTGCCGACTTCACCGGCATAGCTCGAGCGGGCGATCATCCTTGCTGAACCCGCGCCGCGGCGGCGGAACGCCAGCGTCGCGAAATACGCCTGGGGAACGATGGCCACCATGCCACCCGCGGCCAGGGACTGGGTCATGACCGTGTCGTGCGCCAACGTAAGAAGGCACGCGCAGGTCAGGATCGCCAGTTGAGCCAGGGTGATGCGATGGACGGGAGGACGGGCTATTTCAGCACCTTTCATGGGTGCCTCGCCGCGCTCTCCACACCATATGCCACACGGGGTTGTTCCTCGTACAGGGCGGCGCGCATTATAGGTTGATTACCCGGGGGGTTCAACTCAACCGGCACCGACCAAAGTATTAATTTTCCCCGCATTTCGCGGGCAGTTCACCGCGGTTTTTCTGGGAATTGAATGGCGCTTCCGGCCTGAGCGCCCATCTTGTGCCTGGTCATAAATTGACCACTATATCCTGTGTTCTCCGCCCACTTGCGAGACTGCTGGAAGCGGGCCGGAAATCGTTCTGGTTCAGGCTATTTAATGTGGCCGAGAATACCGTCCAGCTCGTCCAGGGAATTGTAGTTCAGGATAAGTTTGCCCTTGCCCCGGGCGGAGTGCTGGATCTGGACTTTGGCCCCGAGTTTCTGCGACAGCTCGTCCTGCAACTGGCGGACATTCGGGTCCAGCGTCGGCGGGGCTGCCGCCGGCTTTTCACGCACCGCCTGCAGGTGGCGGACCAGTGCCTCGGTCTGGCGCACCGACAGCCCCTTGGCCACCACCTGGCCGGCGGCGTGGGACTGCTCGCCGGCCTCCAGGGCGAGCAGGGCGCGGGCATGACCCATTTCCAGGTCGCCGTGCTCCAGCAGGCGGCGCACATCCTCCTGCAGGCTGAGCAGGCGCAACAGGTTGGCCACCGTGGAGCGCGACTTGCCCACCGCCTCGGCGACCTCCTGCTGGGTCAGCTCGAATTCCTCCTGCAGGCGCTGCAGGGCGAGAGCTTCCTCCACCGGATTGAGGTCCTCGCGCTGGATATTCTCGATCAGGGCCATGGCGATGGCCGCCTCGTCCGGCACATCGCGCACTACCGCGGGAATGCTGTCGAGACCGGCCAGCTGGGTGGCGCGCCAGCGACGCTCGCCGGCGATGATCTCGTAGCGGTTGGCAGAGATCGGCCGCACCACAATGGGTTGCATGACCCCCTGGGCCTTGATGCTGTCGGCCAGTTCCTGCAGGGATTCCGGTTCGATGTCGCGGCGCGGCTGGTACTTGCCGCGCTGGATGAGATCGACGGGCAGATCGCGCAACTGACGGTCGGCGTCCGCCGCGTCGGCGCCGGCACCGCTACTGGTGTCGACAGGTGCGGTGGCGCTGGCGCCGAGCAGCGCATCCAGGCCGCGGCCCAGCGAGCGTTTCTTCCCCGCCATGTTCAATCTCCGTTCATTCGGTGGTCTGGGCCAGCGCCGGGTCGGCAGCCTGGCCGGCGCGCTCGGCGCGGCGCAGGATCTCGCCGGCCAGCGCCATGTAGGCCTTGGCGCCGCGCGAGTAGCGATCGTAGTACATGACCGGAACGCCGTGGCTGGGTGCCTCCGCAAGGCGGATGTTGCGCGGGATCACGGTGCGGTACACCTTGTCGCCGAAATGTTCGTGCAGCTGGTTGGAAACCTCGTTGGTCAGCGAGTTGCGCGGATCGTACATGGTGCGCAGGATGCCTTCCACGACAAGCTCCGGGTTCACCGACTGGGCGATACGGCCGATGGTGCCGAGCAGGTCGGACAGGCCTTCGAGCGCGAAGTACTCGCACTGCATGGTAATCAGCACGCCGTCCGCTGCCACCATGGCGTTCAGGGTCAGCATGTTGAGGGTGGGCGGGCAGTCGATCAGCACATAGTCGTAAATCGCGCTGCCCACGGACAGCGCGGCGCGCAGGCGGCGCTCCTTGTGCTCGACATCGACCAGTTCCACCTCGGCGGCGATCACGTCGCGGTTGGAGGGCACCACGTCGAAACCGCCCTGCTCCGGCCGTTGCACCACGTCGGCGATGGTCGCCATGTGCACCAACACGTCGTAGATGCTGTGCTGCACCGAGTACTTGTCGATGCCGCTGCCCATGGTGGCGTTGCCCTGGGGGTCGAGGTCGATGAGCAGCACGCGCTTTTTCATCGCGGCCAGGGAAGCGGCGAGGTTGACGCAGGTAGTGGTCTTGCCGACCCCGCCTTTCTGGTTAGCGATTGCGATGATTCTTGCCACGTATCCCGGTTCCGTCAGTTGCCGCTGGGCTCGCGCAGTGCCATTTCGACCAGGTGACGCTGGGCGTCCAGTCCGGGTACGGAAAGCGGGTGCACCGCGCGGATGTCACACAACTCCCCCAGGGCATCCAGTTCCGCCTGGGGGTAGGCACCTTTCATGGCGAGAAACACGCCTTCCGGGCCCGGCAGGTGGCGGCAGCCGATAACCATGTCCCGCAGCGATGCAAATGCCCGGGACAATACGGCATCGAACTGTCCGCCATCGCGGAACTGTTCCACCCGCGCCTGGTGAACGGCCATATTATCCAAGCCCAGGGCAGTTTTCACCTGGAACAGGAAACGGGTCTTCTTGCCGTTGCTGTCCAGCAGGTGTATCTCGCGCTCGGGAAACAGTATGGCCAGGGGTACGCCAGGCAGGCCGCCGCCGGTGCCGACGTCGATCAGGCGCTGGCCGTGCACGAAGGGCGCAATCGCCAGGCTGTCGAGCAGGTGCAGGCGCACCATGTCCAGCGGCTCGCGCACGGCGGTGAGGTTATAGGCGCCGTTCCACTTTGCCAGCAGCTCGAGGTAAGTGAGTAACTGCTCCTGCTCGCGTCCACTGGTGCCAACACCCAGGGTCTCGCAGCCCCGTGCCAGCTCAGTTGCGCAGGCGGCCTCCAAGTCAGGCCAGTTTACGCGGGTCGGCGTCGTCGGGCGCCGCAGCACCGGACGCCCCGAGTGCACCGCGCTTCTTCAGGTAGATGAGCAGTAGGGACACCGCCGCCGGCGTCACGCCGGGAATACGGCTGGCGCGCGCCAGGGTCTCGGGACGGGCCGCCTCGAGTTTCTGGCGGACCTCGTTGGACAGCCCATCGACCCGCTGGTAGTCGAGGTCTGCGGGCAGGCGGGTGTTCTCGTGCCGGCGCAGGCGTTCGATCTCTTCCTGCTGGCGATCGATATACCCGGCGTACTTGGCCTGGATGGTGACCTGCTGCGCGGCCTGCGCGTCGTCCACCGGTTCACCCTTGAGACTGGCGATATCCGTGTATTCGAGTTCCGGGCGGCGCAGCAGGTCGAGCAGCGAATACTCCCGGGTCAGCGGTGCACTGACCAGCGGTTCCAGGGCGCTCGCCTCGGGGCTGCCGGGCTGGATCCAGGTACCGGCAAGGCGCGTACGCTCGAGCTCGATGGCCTCGCTCTTGGCTTCGAAACGGCGCCAGCGGGTGTCATCGACCAGGCCCATATCGCGGCCCGCGGGGGTCAGGCGCAGGTCGGCGTTGTCTTCGCGCAGCAGCAGTCGATGCTCCGCACGAGAAGTAAACATGCGGTAGGGCTCGGCGGTGCCCATGGTAATCAGGTCGTCAACCAGAACGCCGATATAGGCCTCGTCGCGGCGCGGGCACCAGGCCTCCTGGCCACGCACCGCCAGTGCCGCGTTGAGGCCGGCGAGCAGCCCCTGGGCCGCGGCTTCCTCGTAACCGGTGGTGCCGTTGATCTGTCCTGCCAGGTACAGGCCCGGCAATACTTTCGATTCCAGCGAGTAATTCAGGTCGCGCGGGTCGAAGAAGTCGTATTCGATCGCGTATCCCGGCCGGGTGATGTGCGCGTTCTCGAAGCCCTTGATGGAGTGCACCAGGTCGACCTGCACATCGAAGGGCAGGCTGGTGGAGATACCGTTGGGGTACAGCTCGGGCGTAGTCAGGCCCTCCGGCTCGATGAAGACCTGGTGGGAGTTCTTGTCGGCGAAGCGGTGGATCTTGTCTTCGATGCTCGGGCAGTACCGCGGGCCGATGCCCTCGATCACCCCGGAAAACAACGGCGAGCGATCCAGGCCGCCGCGAATGATGTCATGGGTGCGCTCGTTGGTGTGGGTAATCCAGCAACAGCGTTGTTCCGGGTGCTCCGCGGCGCTGCCGACGAATGACATGACCGGAATGGGTTCGTCACCCCACTGCTCTTCGAGGCCGGAAAAATCCACGCTGCGCGCATCGATGCGCGGCGGCGTCCCGGTTTTCAGGCGCTCGACGCGAAACGGCAGTTCACGCAGGCGGCGCGCCAGCGCGATGGACGGCGGGTCCCCCGCGCGGCCGCCGGCACTGTTCTCCATGCCGATGTGCAGCTTGCCGCCGAGGAAAGTGCCTGTGGTCAGCACGACGCGTGGCGCGCGGAATACCACGCCCATCTGCGTCACCACGCCGGCAACGGTATCGCCGTCCAGCAGCAGGTCGTCCACTGCCTGCTGGAAAATCCAAAGGTTTTCCTGGCCCTCGAGGATCTGGCGGATGGCGTTGCGGTAGAGCACGCGGTCGGCTTGTGCACGGGTGGCGCGTACGGCAGGACCTTTGCGCGAATTCAGGGTGCGGAACTGGATGCCGGCGCGGTCGGTGGCGCGCGCCATGGCGCCGCCCAGTGCGTCTACCTCTTTCACCAGGTGGCTCTTGCCGATCCCGCCAATTGCCGGGTTGCAGGACATCTGGCCCAGGGTATCCACGCTGTGGCTGAGCAACAGGGTACGACAGCCCATGCGCGCGGCCGCGAGGCAGGCCTCGGTACCGGCGTGGCCGCCGCCGACCACGATCACATCGAACTGTTGTTTGAAATCCACGCGCAGGCCCTCACCTGTGGGCAAAACCGGGGGCGCGATTATACGTGCGCTACGCCCGCTGATCAAAAAATGTTCGCCTGTTTCCAGGTGGCTTTACAACCGCTTTTGCACCACCGGTAGGCACTTGGACAAGCGGTTACCGGCTTGTGTAAAGTGCAAACATCCAGGCCCGGCACCCGCAGCGGGCGACGCTAGAGGGACGACTCGCAATGGACTGGCTACTGGCCCTGATGGCCCTGATCAACCTGGTGGTCATGTACACCGTCTTCCAGCCGCGCACCACCGTGCGCGACAGCATCCCCTGGGGCGCGTTCGGCGTCACCTTGCTGGCCACTGAACTGGCCTGGTTCTGGCTGCCACTTCAGGTAACGCTCAGCCTGCTCATGTGTATCGGCGGCGCCCTTTCCACCGCGCTGGGTGAACTTGCCCTGCTGGTCCTGCTGGTAACCTGGGCGGGCTTCGGCTGGAGCATCTGGCAGGCCCTGCACGCCGACGAGGTCCTGGAATCCGCCCTGGAAAGCGGCCTGGGCAGCGATTACCGCCGGGACATACCGACCGAACGCAGCGAACAACTGCGCGAATCGGTCAGCTTCGACGACTGGAAACACCCGTTCCGCTGGCCGCGACCGGGCGTAGAAGTGTTGCGCGATATTCCTTACGCCCCCGGCGGCATGCGCCAGCAGCTGGATATCTACCGGCCCGAATTCATCCCCGAGGGCGGCTGCCCGGTCCTGCTGCAGATTCACGGCGGTGCCTGGACCCTGAGCAAGAAAGACGACCAGGCACTGCCCCTCATGTATCACCTGGCGGCCCGCGGCTGGATCTGCGTCGCCGCCAACTACCGCCTCAGCCCCAGCGTGGGTTTCCCTACCCATCTCGAAGACTGCAAACGCGCCCTGTGCTGGGTGCGTGAAAACGGGAAAGCCTACGGCATGGATACCGGGTTCGTCGCGGTTACCGGTGGGTCCGCCGGGGGTCACCTGGCGGCGCTGATGGGCCTGACCGCCAACCTGCCCGAACTACAGACCGACCATCCGCTGGTCGACACCAGTCTGCAGGCCGCAGTCCCCTTCTACGGGCTGTACGATTTCCTGGGCCGCTACGACCAGCACCACAGTCGCGAAACCCTGCTGAAATTCCTGCGCCACCGGGTGATGTACGAAACCGAGGAGGAGAACCCGAAGTTATGGGACCTCGCCTCGCCGATTACCCACCTGCGCGAGGACGCGCCGCCGTTCATGGTCCTGCACGGGACCCACGACAGCCTGATACCCGTAGATGATGCCAGGGTCTTCGTGCAGCGCCTGCGCAGCGTATCGACAGCGCCGGTGGTGTATGCAGAGATGCCCTGGGCGGAGCACGGTTTCGAGCTGCTGCACAGTATCCGCGCCGAACACACGATCAACGCCGTGCACCGTTTTCTCGAGTGGTCCCTGGCGCAGCACAGGATGCAAGCGGCGCAGGACGTTGATGCGGAAACAGCAGCGGGCGAGTGATTTTGGGTCGCTGGTTCTGCTGCGCTGATCCCGTATAGCTAATTCAGGCGAGCTAATCCAGGAAAGCTATTTCAGAAAAACCAGGCCTGCAGAACCAGTCATGCAAATCTGGCAAGGCAAAACTAGGCTAAGCGAGCCTCACACCATGCCAGCAGGTCCGCCAGCACCTGCTCGCGTTCCGGCTCATTGAATATCTCGTGGTACAGGCCCGGGTAGAGCTTCAGCGTTTTTTCCGTCGAACTGGCGTTTTCCACCAGGAATTTCGCACCCGCGGGCGCCGTCATGGCGTCGGCCTCCCCGTGCATGACCAGCAGGGGCAGCGCGATGCGGCCAACCTCCGCCTGCACGCGCAACATGGTGGCAAACAACTCGCTGACAAACCGCGCGGACATCTTGCCGTGGTTCACCAGCGGGTCGCTCACATAGGCGCTCACCACTGACGGGTCGCGACTCACGCCGCCCGCGTCGAGTTGCATGACCCCGGCTTTCGGCAACAGCGCGGACAACAGCTTGATGATCCACACCTGCACCGGCCCGGGCGTGAGTTCCGTCATGATCGCCGGGCCGGACAGGGCGCAGGCGCGGAACTCATCACCGTGATCGAGGACATAGGCCGCACTGATCAGCCCGCCCATGCTGTGACCGAGCAGGATCACCGGCAGGCCGGGGGCGTCCTGCTCCACCTGGCGACGGAAAATCGCCAGCGTTTCGAGGTAGTCCGAGAAGCGTTCGACATGGCCGTAGTCGCCATCGGAACGGCCGTGTCCGATGTGGTCAAGCGCCGCGACCATGAAGCCGTGGGCGCAGAAGAATTCGGCGAGAGCCTGGTAGCGCGACGAATGTTCGCCGGCACCGTGTACCACCAGCAGCACCGCGCGCGGCGGCAACTCGGGCATCCAGTACTGGTAGTAGACCGATAAGCCCGAAGGTCCATTGAAGCGGCCATCCCTGTGCTGCATATCTGCCTCGCTGTCTCACTCGTCGGAGCCCCGCCGGCGCGGACAGGCCGGCTCTTGTGCGGCCTGCCGGAAGTTGGATAGCATGCGGGGGCGAGATCAATAATAACACCATGGAGTCAGCGTATGTCTGAGTATCACGTGGTACCCCCGTTACTTGGTCTGGCCGGTCTGGCAGTCGCATTTGTCATCTATCACATCCTCGTGCGCCACAATCACGGCGACGGTACCATCAAGCATATCGGCGACCAGATACACCTGGGCGCGATGGTGTTCATGCAACGCGAATACCGCATGCTGGGCATTTTCGCCGCGGTGTTGCTCACCGGCCTGTTCGTTTCACCGCTGGGCAAAGACACCGCTATCGCTTTCCTGGTCGGTGCGCTCTCCTCGGCAGTCGCCGGTTTCCTCGGCATGTTCGCGGCCACCAAGGCGAACGTGCGAACCGCGGTGGCGGCACACAATCATGGTGCCGACGCCGCCCTGGCGATCTCTTTCTACGGCGGTTCGATCATGGGGCTTTGCGTGGCCTCGCTGGGCCTGGTCGGCCTTGGGGGTCTCTACTGGCTGTTCGGCGCCAGCGAGGAGTCCGCACACGCAATCCACGGCTTCGGCATGGGCGCTTCCACCGTCGCGCTGTTTTCCCGTGTCGGCGGCGGCATCTACACCAAGAGCGCCGATGTCGGGGCGGACCTGGTGGGCAAGGTGGAAGCGGGAATACCCGAAGACGACCCGCGCAACCCCGGCGTCATCGCCGACAACGTCGGCGACAATGTCGGCGATATTGCCGGCATGGGGTCGGATATTTTTGAATCGTATTGCGGTGCGATGATCGCCTGTATCGCCATCGCCTCCACCCTGGCGATCGCCGAGCGCGACGCCATGATGTTCCTGCCGCTGGCGCTGGCCAGTATCGGGCTGCTGGCCTCCCTGTTCGGCATTCTCGTCGTGCGCCTGCGCAACAAGGCGGCGCCGGAAGTGGCCCTGCGCTCGGGCACTCTCGCCGCACCTGTGGTGTTTGTTGCGGCGGCGTGGTTCCTGATCACCTGGCTGGGGCTCGACAAGACGATCTGGTGGTCAGTGGTATGCGGGGCCGTGGGTGGTGTCGTTATCGGCTTGGTGACCGAGTACTACACCGGTGCGGCGCCGGTAAGACGCATTGCCAAGGCTGGCGGCACCGGCCCGGCCACCGTGATGATCACCGGATTGGCGGTGGGCATGCAATCGGTGGTCATACCGATCCTGGTGCTGGCGGGGATCATATTTATCTCCACCTGGCTGGCGGACCTGTACGGTGTCGGCATCGCCGCTGTGGGTATGCTCGCCACGGTCGGCATCACCATGGCGATCGACGCCTACGGTCCGGTGGCGGACAATGCCGGCGGCATCGCCGAGATGGCCGGGATGGGCGAGGAGACCCGGCGTATCACTGACAGCCTGGACGAAGTCGGCAATACCACCGCCGCCATCGGCAAGGGTTTTGCCATCGGCGCAGCAGCCCTGGCTGCGCTGGCGATCATCGCGGCCTTCGTGCAGACCGTGGAGTTACACGACCCGGGCTTTACGCTGGAGTTATCCGATCCCCTGGTGCTGGTAGGCATGTTCATCGGTGGCTCGATTCCCTTCCTGATCGCCTCCATCACCATGACCGCCGTGGGCGAGGCCGCATTCGACATGATCACCGAGATCCGCCGGCAGTTTCACGAGATTCCCGGGCTGCTCGAGGGCACGGCAGAACCGGATACCGCCCGCTGCGTGGATATCGCGACCACTGCGGCGCTGCGCCGCATGTTGTTGCCGGGGGCTATCGCCGTAGCATCACCGGTTTTGGTGGGATTCGGCCTGGGCGCGGCTTCGCTGGGGGGAATGCTCGGTGGCGCATTGCTCGCCTGCGTGCTGATGGCACTGATGATGGCCAACGCCGGTGGCGCCTGGGACAACGCCAAGAAGTATGTCGAAAAGGGCAACCTGGGCGGCAAGGGTTCGGATACACACTCCGCCGTCGTAGTGGGAGACACGGTGGGTGACCCCTTCAAGGACACCTCGGGTCCTTCGATGAATATCCTGATAAACGTGATGGCGATCGTCAGCCTGGTAATCGCGCCGCTCCTTTAGGGGGCAGCGCAATGCCTTGCGGGACCTGGATGAGAAAGGGTGCGGGGGTCTTGAAGGGTGCGAACTTCCCTGTCCGCTAAAGTGCGACCCTGCACCCGGACAGTATCTCGCGCACGGGAACGTAATCAATTACACGCGATTACAGTGTGGAAATTCAGTTTCTTGTTCCCAGCTTGATCTGTATGGCCGTCGCCAGGGCAGGTTTGTTGTCGTTTCGGAAGCGGTTAATGGTTATTAGGTATATAGAAATATATATAGATAAATATATATAGAACTATTGTTGTTATAGTTATTAGGGCCGCCCCCGTCTGTGTAAAATCCCGTTTATTTTCTTAAAAACAAAAACTTACAGAAAGTATAACCGGGGCCATAAATCCTGATTTAACGCTGGATTCGCACTGGGTAGCCGTTGGATGTATTGGGGACAAAATCGGCCTCTCCGCGATCTCTATGTTTATCCCATTATTGTCCACCGCCCGGTACCCATTGGTGTCCACGGGTTATACCCGTTCCCGGGTGGTTGATTACGCAGCCCGGGACAACATGCCAGGAAGCTGTGCCCAGGCTGTGGATGGTTATGTGGACTGTGAGCCAGCTGTGGATGTCGTATGGTCTGGCTGTGGACTACCTGCGGACGACTTGCTGAGTCCGTACAAATCACTTGCCGATGCAGAAGCTGCTGAAGATTTCACCCAGGAGCTGATCCGAGCTGACCTGGCCGGTGATTTCGCCCAGTGCCTGCTGGCAGGCTCGCAGGTCTTCTGCCAGTAACTCACCGGCGCCGGCACCCTCGAGCTGGGACCAGCCCTCGAGCAGTGCGCTGTGCGCCTCGTCCAGGGATTGCAGATGTCGGCGCCGGGCGCTGAAACTCCCTTCGCCGGCATAACCCATGCTCTGTTTGAGGTGAGTTTTCAGCAGTTCGAGACCGTCCCCGGTCCGGGCGGACAGGCGCACGGTGGTGAACGTCTCGAACTCCTCGATAGTTGGCCCAAGGGCGCTGATATCGCATTTGTTGAGAATCACTGTGACCGGGATTTCGCGCTGCATTTGAGCGTGAAATTCCGGCCATAAATCGCGCGGGTCCGGGCTGGTAAAACCCGCGCTGCCGTCTACCACCAGCAGGACATGATCCGCCGTGGCAATCTCGTGCCAGGCCCGGCGAATACCTTCTCGCTCGATCGCATCTGGGCTTTCACGCAGGCCTGCGGTATCCACGATGTGCAGAGGCAGGCCGTCTATCTGGATGTGCTCGCGCAGCACGTCACGGGTGGTGCCTTCGATCGGCGTGACGATGGCGGTTTCCTGCCCGGAGAGCGCGTTGAGCAGGCTGGATTTGCCGGCGTTCGGACGCCCGGCGATGACCAGTTTCATCCCCTCGCGCAGCAGCGCTCCCTGGCGCGCCTGGGCCTGGACCTGTTCGAGGTGCTCGATCAGTGACTGCAATTGCCGGCTTACCTCGCCATCGCCTATGAAATCGATCTCCTCTTCGGGGAAGTCGATTGCCGCCTCGACATAGACCCGCAGGCGTATGACCCGCGCTACAAGATCGTCGATCGCGTTGGAAAACGCACCCTGCAGGGAGCGGTTGGCGTTGCGAGCGGCGTGCTCGGTGGTGCTGTTGATCAGGTCCGCTATCGCCTCGGCCTGCGCCAGGTCGAGTTTGTCATTCAGGTAGGCGCGTTCGGAGAACTCGCCCGGGCGGGCGCTGCGGGCGCCCAGTGCCAGGCAGGTGTTGACCAGCAGATCGAGTACGACAGGTCCGCCGTGACCCTGTAGTTCAGTCACGTCCTCACCGGTAAACGAATGTGGCGCAGGAAAATACAGTGCAATACCGGAATCGATGGGTTCACCCTGCGTATCGCTGAACGTGCAGTAATGCGCGTGGCGCGGCTGCAGGGGCTGGTGGGCAATCTTCGCGGCGATGCTGTGCGCCAGCGGGCCGGAGAGCCGGACAATCCCGATGCCGCCGCGGCCCGGTGCGGTAGCGATGGCGACGATGGTGTCGCCGTCGGTCGGCAGCTGGCTCATCGGCTCCTGCGGCGATTTGCGTGCGGCGCCTGCCGGATCAGGCGGCCGCCGCTTTTTCGATCTGGCGGGTGATCACCCACTGCTGGGCGATGGAGAGCGCCTGGTTGACGACCCAGTAGAGCACCAGTCCCGAGGGGAACCAGAGGAAGAAGAATGTGAAAACGATTGGCAGCCACTGCATGATCTTGGCCTGGGTCGGATCCGGCGGCGGCGGGTTGAGCTTCTGCGCAAACCACATGCCTGCACCCATGATGATGGGCAGTACGAAGTACGGGTCCATGACCGAGAGGTCCTTGATCCACAGGATGAAGGGTGCCTGGCGCAGCTCTACACTTTCCATCAGCACCCAGTAGAGAGAGATGAACACGGGCATCTGCACGAGCACGGGCAGGCAACCGCCCATGGGGTTAACCTTCTCCTTGCGATACAGATCCATCATCGCCTGGGACTGCTTTTGTTTGTCATCCGCGTAGCGTTCGCGGATTTCCACCATTTTCGGCTGTACCTGGCGCATCTTGGCCATGGAGCGATAGCTGGTGGCGGACAGCTTGAAGAACAGCCCTTTGACCAGCACGGTGAGCAGGATGATGGCGACACCCCAGTTGCCGACGATGCCGTGGATCTTGATCAGCAGCCAGAACAGCGGTTGCGCAATCCACCACAGCCAGCCGTAGTCGACGACCAGGTCGAGATAGGGCGAGATCTCCTTGAGGCGGTACTGGTCCTTGGGTCCTGCATAGAATGAAGCGCCGATCTTGGCGGACTGGCCGGGATCGACGGCGACGGCCGGACCGGTGAAACCGACGATGTTATAGCCGGAATTGGTCACCCGCATGCTGTAGTTGTGCGACTGTTCCGGGTTGGGCACCCAGGCGCTCAGGAAGTAGTGCTGGATGACTGCAATCCAGCCGCCGGGCAGTCGGGCCTGGTAGGGCTTGTCGGCGATGTCGTCGAAGGAGTATTTGGCGAAATGATCATCGGGCTGGGTCATGGCCGCGCCGAGGAACGGGTGGAGACCCATGCCCGCAGAACTGGCTGAAGGTGCCGGGCTGCTGTCGCGCTTGATCTGCCCGAACAGGTTGCCCTGCCAGCGTGCGTCGCTGTTGTTCTTTACCAGGTAATCGATTTTTACCAGGTAGTCGCCCCGGGTAAAGGTGAAGCGCTTGGTGATATCGACATTGCCGCTGCCGGTCCAATGTAGATCGACGACCAGCTGGTCCTGGCCTTCTACCAGTGCATATTCCTTTGCCCTAGCGCTGAAATGCGCGCGGCCGGTGCTATCGATCCCCTCGCTGCCGATCAGGCCGCTTTGCGCAACGTAGACGCGCTGTGGGTTGTCCTCCAGCAGAACGAAGGGCTGTTCCGGTGTGTCCAGTTTGGCCGGATGCTTTGGCAGGCCGAGTTGCACGATGTCGCCGCCGTGGAGATCGATGTCCAGCCGCAGTGTGTCCGTGGTTACGCTAATCGAGCGGTGTTTCGAGGCTGCGGCCGGTTTGGCGCTGTCGGTTGCCTGTCCTGGTGCGGTGGGCAGGTCCTCATTGTGCGGCGCTGCGACCTGCTCCAGGTCGGGGAGGTCGCCCTGCAGCGTATCCGCGGGTGCCTGGTCTGCCTGCGTGTAAGAGGTGGTTGTCGCGGCTTCGCGCTCTTCCTTGAACTGCACCCACTCGGTCAGCAGCATGAATGAAAGAACCGCGATCGCGCCGATGAGCAGTGAGCGTTGCAAATCCATAGGGAAATTCTGTGGCGTTAGTGGATGTGGCGGCCCGGCGGGACCGGGTCTGCGCCACCTTCGTGCCAGGGATGGCATTTTCCGATTCGGCGCAGGGACAACCAGCCACCGCGCAGGATCCCGTGCTCAGCAATCGCCTCCTGGGCGTAACTCGAGCAGGTGGGGTAGAAACGGCAGTTGTGGCCGAGGAACGGACTGAGCAGCGCCTTATAACAGGAGATCATGTATATAAAGAAGCTGCGCATCAGGACTGTGAGCCTTTATCGGACCGGGAGCTGTGGCGGACCAGTTTCTGCCACTGCTGCCGCAATATAGTGGATAGCTCGGCATTATCCAAATCGCCCAGTCCCGGCCGCGCCAGGACGATGACATCCAGCGTCGGCTCGGTGTGGGGCAGGTGGCGGAAGACCTCGCGGGTCAGCCGCTTGATCCGGTTGCGCTGAACCGCGAGCCGGACATGCTTCTTGGCGATGACCAGGCCGAGACGGTGTTGCGCCGCGGCGTTTGGTCGCGCCAGCAGTAATAGATGCCGGTGTCCCGCTTTGGCCTGGACGTCGTCAAATACGCGCTTGTAGTCAGCGGCATTGAGAAGGCGACTGTCCCGGGTGAAGCGGTGCCCGGCATCCACTTACACTGGTCGCCTTATGCGGACAGGACCTTGCGGCCGCGGGCGCGACGACGGGCCAGTACCTGGCGGCCGTTTTTAGTTGCCATACGGGCACGGAAACCGTGGGTGCGCTTGCGCTTCAAAACGCTGGGCTGGAATGTTCTCTTCATGGTTGATTCCACCTGAATCTGTCAGTAAAGCCACCGGCACAGCCGGGGCGGAAAAAAAGGCTGGGTATTCTAGGTTAACGACCAGCCTAATTCAATTGCGTCAGGCGGGTAATTTTCGATACCCGAATTGCGCCTGCCAGGCCTTCAAGCGGGGTGATTTCGGTACCCTACTCCCGCAGGGTCGAAATCGTTGAGCGGCGTGCCCTGCGGCCATCCTCCCACAATTTCTCCATATTTTATTAACAAGTTATCCACAGATCGGAAGTGTTACCCGACGCTGGCCCGCTCTGGCTATTATCTGAGCTGTAATTCCATAACTAATTGAAAAATATATAAAATATATTTTTTTGCCCACAGAAAATTTTTGTGGATAACCGGGCAGAGCAGCGTTATGATGCGCTCTCTGGTCGCCCAGTTCAGACCGGAAAAAAAACAAATCAAACCATAGACATTAGGGAAGGCGAGAGCTTGCATTTCGCCTTGAGGGGAAGGTTTTGCCTGGCGTAGTTTGGCAGCAATGCATGGACCGGCTTCAGGATGAATTGCCGTCACAGCAGTTCAACACCTGGATCAGGCCGTTGCGCGCGAGTCTGGATGGACACTCGCTGCGCCTGTTCGCACCCAATCGTTTCATCAAGGATTTCGTCTCCGACAAGTTTGCCGACCGCATTTGCGAGCTGGTTACCGAGTACGGCGCCAGTGGCCCCATGCAGGTGAGCCTGGAAATCGGTGGCCAACAACTGGATGTTGCTCAACTGACTGCGGAGGTGCCCTCCCGGTTTCGCAGCCCGGATGACATGCCGCCTGCGGTGTCCGGTACTGCCGTCGCCACCGAGCAACGCCGACCACCGCCGAATGGCAGCGCAGTGCGGCCGGTGGACACCCATCGGCAGGCTGAAATCGAAGGTTCACTGCAACACCAGCACAACCTGGTGGAGAGCTATACCTTCGATAATTTCGTGGAGGGTAAATCCAACCAGCTCGCCCTCGCCGCGGCGCGGCAGGTTGCGGAAAATCCGGGCGATTCCTACAACCCGTTGTTCTTGTACGGCGGTGTCGGTCTCGGTAAAACCCACCTGATGCACGCGGTCGGTAACGCGCTGAAAATGCGCAAACCCGACGCGAAGATCGTCTACCTGCATTCCGAGCGTTTTGTCGCGGACATGGTCAAGGCCTTGCAGTTGAATGCGATCAGTGATTTCAAGCGCTACTACCGCTCGGTCGATGCCTTGCTGATTGACGATATCCAGTTCTTCGCCAAGAAGGACCGCTCCCAGGAAGAATTTTTTCATACCTTCAACGCACTGCTGGAAGGCGGCCAGCAGATGATCCTCACCTGTGATCGCTACCCCAAGGAGATCGAAGGTCTGGAGGAACGCCTGAAGTCACGCTTCGGTTGGGGCCTGACGGTCGCGGTAGAGCCCCCGGAACTCGAGACCCGGGTGGCCATCCTGATGAAAAAGGCCACCCAGGCTCGCGTTAACCTGCCGCCGGACGCCGCCTTCTTTATTGCCCAGCGAGTGAGGTCGAACGTGCGCGAGCTGGAGGGGGCGCTGAAGAGAGTGATAGCTAGTGCTCACTTCATTGGCCGTGACATCGACATCGACCTGATCAAGGACAGCCTCAAGGACCTGCTTGCCCTGCAGGATAAACAGGTAAGCCTGGACAACATCCAGCGCACGGTGGCGGAATACTACAAGATCAAAGTGGCAGACCTGATGTCGCGCCGTCGCAGCCGGTCCGTCGCGCGTCCACGCCAGGTGGCTATGGCGCTCTCCAAAGAACTGACCAACCACAGCCTGCCGGAGATCGGCGACAGTTTCGGGGGAAGAGATCACACGACAGTTCTGCACGCTTGCCGTAAAATAAAGGAACTTCGTGAGACCAACTCGGATATTCGCGAAGACTACAAAAATTTGCTGCGGTCGCTGACTACCTGAAGGTGACCGTGCGAGCTGGCGCGTGGCGCGCCGTTCTGGTCAAGGAACTACTCAACCTATGAAGTTCACTGTTTCGCGGGACGCTCTACTCAAGCCCTTGAATCTGGTCGCGGGCGTGGTGGAACGCCGCCAGACCCTGCCCATTCTTTCCAATGTACTTATGGTCATCGAAGGTGATCGCCTGTCGCTGACCGGAACCGACCTCGAAGTCGAGCTGATCGGCCGAGTGGCGCTCGCCGGTGGTGCCGGCGAAGACGGCGAGGTCACCGTGCCTGCCCGCAAGCTGGTCGACATCTGCAAATCGCTGCCTGAGGGCAGCGACATCCAGTTCTCCGCGGAGGATGGCAAGGTCAGCGTGCGCTCCGGGCGCAGTCGGTTCACGCTGTCCACGCTGCCGGCGCGGGAGTTTCCCAGCCTTGAAGACAGCATTGGTACCCATCAGCTGGCGGTCAAGCAGGGTCAGCTGAAACGCCTGATCGACCGCACGGCGTTCGCGATGGCACAGCAGGATGTTCGCTATTACCTGAACGGCATGCTCTGGGAATTGAAAGACCAGCAGTTGCGCGTGGTGGCGACCGATGGCCACCGCCTGGCATTGTGCACCCTGCAGGAAAAGGTCGATACCGATGGCGATGCCCAGGTGATCCTGCCGCGTAAGGGTGTGCTGGAACTGGCGCGACTCCTGCTGGATGAGGAAGCCACGATTGGTATCGTCATCGGCAGCAATCATATGCGCGCCACGACCGAGGACTTTACCTTCACGTCGAAGCTCGTCGACGGTAAATTCCCGGACTACCAGCGCGTACTGCCCCGCGCCTCCGACAAAACCGTCCTCGGCTCGCGCCTTGAACTGCGCCAGGCATTTACCCGGACTGCGATTCTGTCCAATGAAAAGTATCGTGGGGTTCGCCTGAAGTTGAGCGAGAACACCCTGGACATCGTCGCCAACAACCCCGAGCAGGAGGAAGCCGAAGAGACCGTACCGGTGGAGTACGTTGGCGGTGGCCTGGAAATCGGGTTTAACGTCAGCTACCTGCTCGATGTTCTTTCGGTACTTTCCGGTGACAAGATCAAGATGTCCCTTTCGGACCCCAACAGCAGTGCCTTGTTGGAAGAGTCTGAAGAAGGTGATTCGGTCTACGTGGTAATGCCCATGCGCCTCTGAGGAGGCGCTCCCCTCCCCCTTTCCCTGTGCAGATGGTGTGCTGATGTCCAATCAACTGCGACGTCTGCACATCAATCAGGTACGCAATCTCGACAGCGTTCGTCTTGAGGACTTGCAGCGGGTCAACGTGTTTTTCGGTGCCAATGGCAGCGGCAAGACCAGCGTACTCGAAGCCATTCATTTACTGGGCATGGCCCGCTCGTTCCGCGGCAGCATTCGCTCCCTTGTGACTCACGGCCACCAGGCGTGCACTGTTTTCGGGGGACTTACCCCGGGGAATCAGTCTATCGGCGTCCAACGTGGTCTGACCGGCGACGTGCAGATCAAGGTCAATGGATCGTCAGTGAGAACGGTGGCTGAACTGGTCGCGATTCTACCGCTGCAGGTGATTACAGCAGAGAGCTTCGATCTTTTGACCGGCGCCCCGGGCGCACGAAGACGGTTTCTCGATTGGGGCGTGTTCCACGTGGAACAGGGTTTTTATGGGCAGTGGCAACGATACCAGCGGGGTATAAAACAGCGCAATATACTGCTTCGTCATGGTAAAATGTCTGGTCAGGAATTGGCCGTCTGGACGCGGGAAATCGCCCAGTCGGGCGAGGCGCTAAGCGCCGACCGAGAGGCTTATTTCACGCGGCTCGCACCGCGATTTCGCGACATCATGGAAGGACTAGCGCCTTCTCTGAAAGATCTCGAGCTCCGCTACCGAAAGGGTTGGGACAAGCAGCTCAGTTTGCTGGAAGCCCTGGAGAACAGTCTGAGCGCTGACCGGGAGCAGGGCTATACCCACGTCGGTCCGCAGCGAGCAGATATGCGTGTGTTCGTGGATGGTCGACTGGCTGCGGAGGTGCTGTCCAGGGGGCAGCAAAAGCTCGTGGTCTGTGGCCTGAAACTCGCCCAGGGCATGGTAATGGCCGAGGCGGAGCGCGGAAATTGCGCATATTTGGTGGATGACTTGCCAGCAGAGCTGGATCGAGAGCATGCCGGGTTGGTGTGTAGCCTGTTGTCATCTATGAGTGCCCAGGTGTTTATCACCTGCGTTCAGCGAGAGGATATTTCGGCGGTGTGGCCCGCCGAGGGTGGTGCTGAACTGGCAATGTTCCACGTGGAACAGGGCAACGCCACGCGGCAATAACGAACATGAACACAGGGTGGTTCGCAAAGAGACGGCTATGAGCGATAACGAAAAGAACTACGATTCCTCGAGTATCAAGGTACTGAAGGGCCTGGACGCGGTACGCAAGCGCCCGGGTATGTACATCGGTGATACCGATGACGGTACCGGCCTGCACCATATGGTGTTCGAACTTGTGGATAATTCCATCGATGAAGCCCTGGCTGGCCACTGTTCGCGAATCGATGTTGTCATCCACCCTGATGAATGTGTGACGGTTGGCGATGATGGGCGTGGCATACCAACCGAAATGCACGAGGAAGGCGTTTCGGCCGCCGAAGTCATCATGACGGTGTTGCATGCCGGCGGCAAATTCGATGACAACACCTACAAGGTCTCCGGCGGACTTCACGGTGTCGGCGTATCCGTCGTCAACGCACTCTCGGAAGAACTCACCCTGAACATCCGCCGCGACGGCAAGATGTATGAGCAGATCTACCGCCACGGAGTCCCGGATGCGCCGCTGGCAGTGATCGGCGAGACCTCTTCAACCGGTACTTCGGTCAAGTTTCGCCCCTCCGGTGCGACCTTTACGAATATCGAATTCCATTTCGACCTGTTGGCCAAGCGTTTGCGTGAACTGGCGTTCCTCAATTCCGGTGTGTGTATCGTGCTCAAGGACGAACGCAGCGGCAAAGAAGAGACCTACAGCTACGATGGCGGCCTGCAGGCGTTTGTTGATTTCCTGAACCAGAACAAGACCCCGATCAACAAGCCCTTTTATTTCCAACTCGATTCCGAAGAGGGCATCGGTGTCGAGGTGGCACTGCAGTGGAATGACTCCTTCCAGGAAAACATCCTGTGCTACACCAACAATATTCCACAGCGGGACGGCGGCACTCACCTTGCGGGTTTCCGGGCAGCGCTGACTCGCAACCTGAACACCTACATTGAAAAAGAAGGTATGGCCAAGAAGGCCGCCGTATCCACGACCGGTGACGATGCCCGCGAAGGCCTGACCGCGATCATTTCGGTCAAGGTGCCCGACCCCAAGTTTTCTTCCCAGACCAAGGACAAGCTGGTGTCTTCCGAGGTGAAAACCGCGGTGGAACAGGCCATGAATACGCGGTTCGCCGAATACCTGTTGGAGAATCCGAACGAGGCCAAGGCAGTGGTCGGCAAAATGCTGGACGCTGCACGCGCGCGGGAAGCGGCGCGTAAGGCGCGCGAAATGACCCGGCGCAAGGGCGCGCTGGATATCGCTGGCCTGCCCGGCAAACTGGCAGACTGCCAGGAGAAAGACCCGGCGCTGTCCGAGCTGTTCCTGGTGGAGGGTGATTCCGCGGGTGGTTCGGCCAAGCAGGGCCGGAACCGGCGTTTCCAGGCCATTCTTCCCCTGAAGGGCAAGATCCTCAACGTGGAGAAGGCCCGCTTCGACAAGATGCTGGGCTCTGCCGAAGTCGGCACGATCGTCACCGCGCTCGGCTGCGGCATCGGCAAGGAAGAGTTCGACGCGGACAAGCTGCGCTACCACAGCATCATTATCATGACCGATGCGGACGTGGACGGGTCACACATTCGCACCCTGCTGCTTACCTTCTTCTTCCGCCAGATGCGCGAGTTGATCGAACGCGGCCACGTGTATATTGCGCAGCCGCCACTGTACAAGATAGCCCGCGGCAAGCAGCACCAGTACCTCAAGGACGACGACGCACTTGCGCAGTATCTGACTCAATCTGCCCTGGAAAATGCGGCTATCTTCGTCAACCCTGACGCGCCGGCTATCACTGGCGAGGGCCTGCAGTCGCTGGTCGACCAGTATCGTCGTGTTGCATCGACAATCGAGCGCCTGTCGCGACTGTATTCACCGGAGGTGCTCTGGCAGATGGTCTACGCCAGCACCCTGACTACCGACCAGATGCTCGAGGAACCTGCGGTAGCGGCCTACACAGAAGAGGTAAGTGGGCGCTTACAAACCCTGACAACCTCTGCTGTCAGCTACTCCGCCGTGGTACGCAAGAACCCCGAGCGACAGACCTACTACCCGGTAGTGAAACGCCTCGCCCACGGGGTGGAGACCGAGACCGAATACGGACGTGATTTCTTCGCCTCCTCGGAATATCGCAGCCTGGTGGCCCTGGGCGAAACCCTCAACACCCTGATCGACGAGGGTGGTTACTTCCAGCGCGGGGAGAAAACCCTGCCGACCCGGGACTTTGTCGAGGGCCTGGACTGGCTGATGTCAGAGGCGCGCCGGGGTTACACGATCCAGCGCTACAAGGGCCTGGGCGAGATGAACCCTGACCAGCTTTGGGAAACCACCATGGACCCGGAGGCCCGTCGGCTACTGCAGGTCACCGTAGAAGATGCCATCGCGGCGGACCAGATCTTCACCACGCTGATGGGCGACCAGGTGGAACCGCGGCGCGATTTCATCGAGGAAAACGCCCTCTCCGTTGCCAACCTGGACGTCTGAGACCAACGGGCGTTGAGCCCGCCCCGCCCTATCGTTGTCGATCAAACGCGCGAGCACCTGGCCCGCGCGCAGCAGCCCGATCATCCGGGTTGCGCAGCGGGCAATCGCCAATCGACAGGCATCCGCAACCGATACAGCCGTTGAGTTGATCGCGGAGCGCCTCCAGCCGCGCGATGCGTTCATCGAGATCACTGCGCCACTTCGAGGAAAGTCGTTTCCAGTCTGCTGCCGTCGGAGTCCGGTTGTCCGGCAGCGAGTCCAGGTTCTCGCGAATCTCCGCTAGCGACAGCCCGAGCTCCTGGGCGACGCGAATCACCGCTAGCTGACGCAGGACATGGCGGGGGTAGCGGCGCTGGTTGCCTTTATTGCGCTCGCTGCTGATCAACCCCTTGGTTTCATAGAAGTGCAGGGTCGATATGGGAATGCCGCTGCGCTTTGCGATCTGCCCGACACTCAACCACCGCGCGGGACTGTGCTGTATTCCCATAGTTTGTGACCCGTGACCCGTGACCCGTGACCCGTGACCCGTGACCCGTGACCCGTGGCAGGCAAAATTGAAAATATATGTCAGTCGCTCGTTGACCTCAACTTAACTTGAGGTATTAGCCTGTCGTCTCCTGATTACTTTTGGCGCGAAACAAATGGAACACCTGACCCTCGGTATCATCTACGGCAGTGCGCGGCACGGTCGACTATGCGACTCTGTAGTTGCATGGGTGTGCGACCAACTCGCCAAAACCGCGCCATCCCTGGACCGGGAAATCCTCGACCCGGCGAGTGGGGAGGTTGAAGAGGCCATCTATGGCAACTACCGCCCGTCCCTGGAAGCGCTGCTGGCAAAAATCGACCGCTGCGATGCGTTCATCGTGGTAACGCCGGAATACAACCACTCCTACCCCGCCCCCTTGAAGGCCCTTATCGACTGTGTCGGGTTGGAATTCGCCGGCAAACCCGTGGGTTTCGTCTCCTACGGGGGGCTGTCCGGCGGACTCAGGGCGGTTGAGCACCTGCGCAACGTGTTCGCTGAAATGCATGCCATGAGTGTGCGGACCTCCCTCGCTTTTGCCAACGCCAACAATTCGTTTGCGGTGGACGGACAACCCGGGGAGGCGCTGAGAGCGGCGCGTACCCTGGAGGCGATGCTGGCAGAACTGGTCTGGTGGGCGACTCCCCTGAAAGCGGCGCGAGCCGGCAACTGCTACCGCGAGATGAAACAGCGTTTCAAGGGGCTGGCAGCGTGACGGATGCTCGCCAACACCTCGTCGATCTCGAGGACTATTTCCGGCGTATCGGCTTCACGGGTGAGCCGCGCGCAGATCAAGCCACCCTTTACACCCTGCATGCCCTGCACGTTGATGCGATCCCCTTCGAAGCGCTCGACGTTCTGATGGACCGCGGTATCAGCCTGTCACCGCCGGCGATCGAGGAGAAACTGGTGCATCGCCGCCGCGGCGGATACTGCCTGGAACAGAACCTGCTTCTAATGAACGTCCTACGCCAACTAGGTTTCGAGGTGGAAGGCCTCTCTGCCAGGGTGCGCTGGATGCTGTCGGATGATGCACCATCGACGCCGCGTACCCATGTTGCACTAAAGGTGCGGCTCGGCGAACGACAGTGGCTCGCCGACGTCGGGTTCGGCGGGTCGTCGCTGCCGCGGCCCCTGGACCTGGCGAGCGACGAGGCCCAGTCCACCTGCCATGAAAGCTATCGTTTGCAGGCGATTCCGGGCGGGTGGCGAATAGCGCTCTCACGCCAGGGCCGGTGGCTCCCGCTCTACGATATCTGTGACGACCCGCAGAGCAGGGCCGACTACGAGATGATGAACTGGTACACCAGTCGCCACCTTGACTCGCACTTTCGCCGGGACTTGCGTGTGGCCCGCACCACTCCACAGCGTCGTTACACCCTGAACAACCGCCGATTCACTGTCAGCTCAGGTGATCAGGTACTGGAACAGCGCGACCTCGACGCGGTGCAGCTGGCGTCGACCCTGGCTGACACGTTCGGCCTCGCCGTCGAACACGACCTGTTGCCTGTCCTGGAGAGCATCGCTAAGCGTACGCAGTAGGCCTGGCAATTCCTTGCAACTGGCCGCGGCGAAGGCAGCTGTCTTGACCGGGACCAGCTGAAAACACCCCTTCAACTGCACCTGGGGCTACATTTCCGGCGCATCAAGCCGCCTCTTTTATGTGACAGTTTGATTATCGCCAGATCCGGCGACGCAGTTCATCGCTCGACAGCAGCAGTTTGTCGCTATCGCGCCGCAGTTGGGCGAAACACGGTTTCCGCTGAGCGCGGCTTGCCCTACTTTTTACCTCAAGGCCGGCGGGAAACCTTTCCCGGACCGGAACAACAAGGGCAGTCGCCCGCAAGGAAACGTAGGGAGTTACACCATGAACAAGATCGCAAAAAGCATGCTGACCGCCGCCGCCATCACCCTGACCGGCGCTTTCGCACTGAACGCCTCTGCCGAAACCATGGACCAGACCCTGGTTCGCGCACCGGCCGTACCGAGCACTGCCGTGAGCTTCACCCGCTCTGAACTGGCCACCGAAGAAGGCCTGGCTGCTGTCGAGGCCCGCATCCAGCGCGCCGCGGACCGCGTATGTGGCGTCACCACTTACCGCGAGGCCGGCAGTGTCGAGGTTTTCGCCGAGCAGAAAGCCTGTGCGGATGAAGCAGTCGCATCAGCCATGACCCGTATCGGCGCCGCCCAGGTGGCATCCATCGACTGACAACCGACTCCCGGTCCCTGCAACCCCTGGTGGGGACTGCCCAGGGGCACTGCTTGCGGAGGCAGTGCCCCTTCACTTTTTCCGTCGCCCCAACTAACGACGGGACAACTCAATCAGACCTTTCCCCAGACTGAGCTTCTTGATCCCCGGGCTGAACGTCCAGGTCGTCTTCTTCAACACCCTCTTCCGGCTCGGCCAGCTCGAACGCCTGTAGCCGCTCCAGTTCGATGTCTGCGTGGATGGGCTCCAGTTCGGCCATCTGTTTGCTCGCCTTGCTGGAAAGCTGGCGAAAACGCTCCACCTTGCCCGCCAGTCCCTGCTGGCCGGCCAGTCCAGTGAGGGTGAGGTTGTAGTGCTTCACCGTGGTCTGCAAGGTGGCACCGAGGCGTTGCAGGCGCTCGGCTACCAGGCAGACCTGGTTGTAGATCTCCCCGGCTCGCGCGCTGATTTCCCGCGCCTCGCGGTTGCTCTGGTCGATGCGCCAGAGGTTGGCGACGGTGCGCAGGATGGGCATCAGGGTGGTGTGCGAAACCATGACCACGCCGCGCTGGTAACCGTAGTTGAACAAGTCGCGGTTCAATTTCAGCGCCTCGATGTAGGCGGGCTCAATGGGCATGAACATGAGCACGAAGTCCGGGCTTTCCAGGCCCGGCAGGTTGCTGTAGTCCTTGGCGGCGAGGTCCTCGATATGCCGGCGTACGGCGGCAGCGTGTGCGGCCAGGGCCTCTACCCGCGCCTCGTCCGATTCCGCGGCGATCGCGCGGTCGTAGTCGACCAGCGACACCTTGCTGTCGATGACCAGGCTCTTGTTGTCGGGCAGCTTGATGACGAAGTCCGGCATGCGTCGTTTGCCGGAATCATCGGTGAAGCTTTCCTGCGCGCTGTAGTGGTCGCCGGGCAGGAGGCCCGCGAGTTCCAGGGTGCGTTCCAGCTGCGCCTCGCCCCAGTTGCCCGCCGTCTTCTTGTCGCCCTTGAGTGCCGAGGCGAGATTCGCCGCCTGGGTATTCATCGCCAGGCCGATATCCAGCACCTTGCGGATCTCGCCCTCCAGCGTGACCTGCCCCTTGATCGATTCCGAGTGGACCTCGTTGATGCGCGACTGGAAGCCGGTGATCTGCTCGCGGAAGGGCTTCAGCAGTGACTCCAGGGACTCGCGACTGGTGGCGGTGAAGTGTTTGCCCTTGTCCTCGAAGATACGGTTGGCGAGAACCTCGAACTCCTGCTTCAGGTTATCCCGGGCTTCCTTGAGCAGCGCGACCTGTTGTTCGTGCTGTTCCTGGCGTTCGCTGAGCTGGGTTTCCAGCCTGGCGTGCTGGGAGCGCAGGTCCTGGTAGCGGGCGTTCTGCTGGCGCAGTTCGCCGTCCAGGCGGTCGTTGTCGCGCAGCTTTTCCTCGAGGCGGGCACTAAGCCCATCCCGGGCGGCGAGCAGTGAACTGATTTCCCGGTGCGCGTCTGCGACGCTCTGCTCGAGTACCCGGCGCTCCTCGTCGAAGGCGTGTTGTGTGCGGCGCTGTTGGCGCTGGGCGATGATCAACGTGACCAGCACACCGAGCAGCAATCCGCCCAGCGCTGCGGCGCCGGGTATGGCCAGTTCCTGCCAGGCGATGTCGATCACGCGTTCTCCCTGGGCGTGGCGCCCCCCGGCGCCTGGTTTATTTGGCGACGACCAGCTGCGAGATATCGGCGACCTCGAGGAACTGGTCGCGCAGTTGTTTCAGCAGGCCCAGTCGGTTGCGGCGCAGCTTGTCGTCTTCGGCATTGACCATGACGTCATCGAAAAAGCGATCTACTGGCTCACGCAGGCCCGCAAGGCAGGCCAGCGCCTCTTCGTAAGCGCCTGCCGACAGGTGTTGTTGTGCGGTCGCGGACAACGCGTCAAGCGTGTCGAACAGGGCTTTTTCGGCGGGTTCGTTCAGCAGCTGCGGATCCACCGGCTCGGTGCCGGCGCCCTCCTCTGCCTTGTCCAAAATATTGGAAACCCGCTTGTTGGCGGCCGCCAGCGCGGCGGCTTCCGGCAGCTGGCTGAAGGCGTGTACCGCATACACCCGGCGCTGGATGTCCAGCGGACGACTGAGCTGCCGCGCGGCAACGGCCTTGAACACTTCGACCGGGATGTTCTCCTCCTCGTACCAGGCGCGGAAGCGCTCGATCATGTACTCGAGGACCTGTTCGCCAGTGCCATCGGCGAGGGTTCCGTCGGCGTAGCCCGCTGCGGCAAGTTGCAGGCATTCACGCAGGTCCAGGTCCAGCCCCTTTTCGACGATGATGCGCAACACCGCCAGTGAAGCGCGGCGCAGGGCGAAGGGGTCCTTGGAGCCGGTGGGTGGCTGGCCTATACCAAAGATACCCACCAGGGTATCCAGTCTGTCGGCCAGGCCCAGGGCGCAGGCCACACCGGATTCCGGCAGGCGGTCGCCGGCAAAGCGCGGCCAGTACTGCTGGGCGAGCGCGCTGGCGACGTCGGCGGGCTCGCCGTCGTTGGCGGCGTAGTAGGCGCCGGCGATGCCCTGCATGTCCGGGAATTCCAGCACCATTTCCGTTACCAGGTCGGTCTTGGCCAGCAGCGCGGCGCGCTGCGCCTGCTCGGCGGACGCGCCGATGCGCGTGGCCAGCGCGCCGGCGAGCGCGCTCACCCGCTGGGTCTTGTCGCCCAGGGTGCCCAGCTTCTGCTGGAAGACGATGCTCTGCAGCTTCTCGACGCGCGCCGCCAGCGGCGTCTTGCGGTCGGTCTCATAGAAGAAGGCGGCGTCCGACAGGCGCGGGCGGATCACCCGCTCGTTGCCGGCGATGACCTGCACCGGGTCCTTGCTCTCGATGTTCGACAGGGTGATGAAATTGGGCAGCAGCCTGCCCTGGCCGTCGACCACGTGGAAATACTTCTGGTGCTCCTTCATCGAGGACACCAGGGCCTCCTGCGGCACCTCGAGGAAGCGCTCCTCGAAGCCGCCGGTCAGTGCAACCGGCCACTCGACCAGTCCGGTGACTTCGTCCAGCAGGTCGTCATCGATGACCGCCGTCGCGCCCAGCGCGCTGGCCTCGACCTCGACCTGCTCGCGGATCGAGCGCTGGCGCTCCTCGAAGCTGGCGATGACCCGGGCCTCGGCGAGGGCGGATTCATAGTCTTCCGGACGCGCCAGGACGATGTCGTGGGGCCAGTGGAAGCGGTGCCCGCGGGTGGTATTGCCGCTGGGCAGGCCGAGGATCTCGCCGTGGCCAGCCTCGCTGCCGAGCATGCTCACCACCCAGTGCACCGGGCGCACGAACTCGACGCGGCTGTCGCCCCAGCGCATGCGCTTGGGAATCGGCAGGCCGGCGATCGCCTCGTGAATGATGCTGTTGAGGCTCTCGCTGGCGGTGACGCCAGCCTCGACCCGGCGCAGGCCGACCCGGGCGCCCTTGGGCGTGTCGATCACCTGCAACTCCTCCGGTGCCACGCCCTGCTTCTTCGCAAAGCCGGCGGCGGCGGGGGTCCAGGCGCCATCGGCGTCACGGGCGCGGTCGGCGGGCGGGCCGAGCAGCTCGACCTCGCGATCCGCTGCGCGCTCCTGCACCTCGGCGATGAGCACCGCCAGGCGCCGTGGCGTGGCGAACCAGCGCACTTCGCCGTGGCCCAGTTCGCGCTGCGCCAGACCTGCAACCACGCCGTCGCGGAAGGCCAGTCCCAGGGATTTCAGCGCCTTGGGCGGCAGTTCCTCGGTGCCCAGTTCGACGAGCAGGGTCTGCGTGCTCATGCCGGCACCTCCTGGGCGATACGCTCGAGGACTTCGGCGCGCACGCGCTCCTCCGCCAGCGGGAAGCCGAGGGCGGCGCGGGCATCGAAATAGGCCTGGGCCACCGCGCGCGCCAGGGTGCGCACACGCAGGATGAAGCGCTGGCGCTCGGTCACGGAAATCGCGTGGCGCGCGTCGAGCAGGTTGAAGGTGTGGGAGGCTTTCATCACCATTTCATAGGCGGGCAGCGGCAGGCCGGTCTCGACCAGGCGCAGGGCTTCGGCCTCGCAGTGATCGAACTGGCTGAACAGCCAGGCCACGTCCGCCTCCTCGAAGTTGTAGCGCGACATCTCCACCTCGTTCTGGTGGAACACGTCCCCGTAGGTGACCTTGCCCGCCGGCCCCTCGGCCCAGACCAGGTCGTAGATGCTGTCCACGCCCTGCAGGTACATGGCGATGCGCTCGATGCCGTAGGTGATCTCGCCGGTGACCGGGTAGCACTCGAGGCCGCCGGCCTGCTGGAAATAGGTGAACTGGGTGACCTCCATGCCGTTGAGCCAGACCTCCCAGCCCAGGCCCCAGGCGCCCAGGGTTGGCGATTCCCAGTTGTCCTCGACGAAGCGCACGTCGTGGATGCTGGTGTCGATACCCAGGGCGGCCAGCGAATCCAGGTAGAGCTGCTGGAATTCCAGCGGCGAGGGTTTCATCACTACCTGGAACTGGTAGTAGTGCTGCAGGCGGTTGGGGTTCTCGCCGTAGCGGCCGTCGGTCGGGCGCCGGCTGGGCTGCACGTAGGCGGCGTTCCAGCGCTCGGGACCGACCGCGCGCAGGAACGTCGCCGGGTGGAAAGTGCCGGCGCCGACCTCCATGTCCAGCGGCTGCAGGACCACGCAGCCCCGGTCCGCCCAGAACTGCTGAAGCCTCAGGATAAGCTCCTGAAATGTCTCGGGTTTGCTCTGGATGTCAGTCAAGGATCTGCCCTGCGTCGGTGCAAAAAGCCGGGTATTATACAGGCTCTTTTGCCGGCATAATACGCGCTTTGCCCGAAACTGGCATGCACCCATGAATGCTCTGAAGGCCGCGCTGGTGAAGCTTTTCCTGCACGGCTTCGCCCTCCTCCCGCTGGGTGTTTCGCGGGCGGTCGGGCGCACCCTGGCGGCGGCGTACTGGCAGCTCAACGGCGCGGCGGCGCGAGTGACCCGGCGCAATATCGAGCTGGCATTTCCCCACCTGGCACCCGCCGAACGCGACGCGCTGGCGCGCGACAGCCTGCTCGCCACCGGGGAACTCGCCGCGGAGATGGGCTGGGTGTGGTTGCGGCCCTGGCCGGTGATCGCCGCTCGCATCGAGTCGGTCGAGGGCGCGCAGCTGGTCACCGAGGCCCTCGCCGCCGGCAGCGGTGTGGTCATCCTGGCGCCGCATATCGGCAACTGGGAGGTGCTCGGCCTGCACCTGGCCACGCTCGGACCGACGGTTTCGCTGTTCGAACCGCCCCACCTGGTGGCGCTGGAGCCGGTCATGCGACGCGCCCGCGAGCGCAGCGGGGCAACGCTGGTGCCTACAGACAGCCGCGGCCTCGCCCGCCTGCTGCGCAGCGTCAGGCAGGGCGGCATCGCCGGTATTCTCCCCGACCAGGTGCCGCGCAGCCTGAACGCCGGGGAAAATGTCGAGTTCATGGGGGTACGCTGCTTCACGCCTACCCTGGCCTGCCAGATGATTCGCCGCAGCGGGGCGACGGCGGTGGTCGGCACCGCCCTGCGCACGGCGCGCGGCTTCCGCGTGATCTACACTGCCGCGGAGCCGGACGTTGCCAGCGAGGATATCCACACGGCGCTGCAGGCGATGAATCGCGGCGTGGCGGCGGCGGTGGCGCAGGCACCCGCGCAGTACCAGTGGGAGTACAAGCGCTTCAAAGTGAGGCCCCGGGAGGGGCGCGATGTGTATCATGATCTCTAGGCGGGCCAGACCTCTATGATGTTTTACGGCAAGCTCATCGGCGGCGTTCTCGGACTGTTGACCCTGGGGCCTATTGGCTTGGTGGCAGGAATAATCGTCGGCCACTTTTTCGACCGCGGTCTCGGCGGCGCCTTTCGCTTTGCCTCGCCGGAAAATATCGCGCGGGTGCAGCGCAGTTTCTTCGAAACCACCTTTTTGCTCTCCGGCTACCTGGCCAAGGCGGACGGGCATATCTCCCAGCAGGAGATCGACCACACCGAAACTGTGATCGCCAACCTCGGCCTGAACAGCGACGAGCGGCGCGAAGCCATCGAGCTGTTCCGCCGCGGCGCCGCTGCGGAATTCCAGCCGCAGGCGACGGTGTCCGCGTTTCTCGAGACCTGCAGTGGGCAGCGCCAGCTGCAACACACCCTGCTCATGTTCCTGGTGTCGCTGACCCTCGCCGACCACCAGGTCGAGCCCGCCGAGCGCGAGGCGCTGCTGGAAATCGGCCGCCTGTTCGGTGTCGCGCCCGCCCAGCTGGAACAGCTGTTGCGCATGGCCCAGGCGCAGGGACACTTCCACGGTGGCGGCCAATCCGCGGCGCCTTCCCGCGATACCCTCGCCGACGCCTACGCGGCCCTGGGGGTGAGCGCCGACATCGACGACAAGGCGCTCAAGCACGCCTACCGCAAATTGATGAGCGAGAACCACCCGGACAAGCTGATCGCCCGGGGCGTGCCCGAGCACATGGTCAAGCTGGCGACGGAAAAGTCGCAGGAGATCCAGTCCGCCTACGAAACCATCCGCAAGTCGCGCGGGCTGGGGAAGTAGGCATCAGGTACGCCAGAAGGCCGGTGTGAACAGCACCAGCAGTGTGAAAATCTCCAGGCGGCCGAGCAGCATGGCGAAGCACATGATGAGTTTCGCGGTTTCGCTGATGTCGCCAAAGCCCGACGCCACACCGGCGATGCCCATGCCGAGGTTGTTCAGCGACGCCGCCACCGCGGAGAAACCGGTGGTGAAGTCCATGCCGCAGGCCATCATGGCCAGCAGCAGGATAATGAAAGCGGTGGTGTAGACCGCGAAAAAACTCCACACGGCGCTGACCACCGTGGCCTCGACCCGGCGCCGCCCTACCTTCAGCGGAATCACCGCCTGCGGATGCACCAGCTGCTTGAGTTCGCGTATGCCCTGCTTGTAGATCAGCATCAGGCGCATGGTCTTGATGCCGCCCGCGGTGGAGCCGACACAGCCGCCCATACAGGAGAAGAAAATCGCCAGGATCGGCAGTTCCGCCGGCCACACCGAGACGTTTTCTGTCGAGTATCCGGTGGTGGTGATAATGGAAATCACCTGGAATACACCGTGAATTACGCTCTCGTGATGACCGTGGGTGTTGGTGTAGATCAGGATGACGATGGTCGTCAGGATGCAGCAGGACACCGCGACGATATAGAAGCGGGTCTCCGAGTCGCGCTGGTAGACCTTCAGGCTGCGCCGCCGCCAGGCGAGGAAGTGCAGGCCGAAATTGATCCCGGAGATGAGCATGAAAAAACTGGAGGCGATGAGAATCGCGTTGCTGTTGAAATAACCCAGGCTACTGTCGTGGGTGGAAAATCCGCCCAGCGCGATGGTCGAAAACGAGTGGCCAATGGCGTCGAAGACGGACATGCCCAGCAGGTAGTAGGTGATGGCACAGGCCGCGGTGAGGATCACGTAGCAGATAAACAGCGCCTTCGCGGTGCCGGCGATACGCGGTGTCAGCTTGTTGTCCTTGGATGGCCCTGGCGTTTCCGCCTTGTACAGCTGCATACCGCCGATGCCGAGCATGGGCAGTACCGCCACGGCCACCACGATGATGCCGATTCCGCCCATCCACTGCAGCAATTGCCGGTAGAACAGGATCGAGGGCGGCAGCGCATCCAGTCCGGTAATCACCGTGCCGCCGCTGGAGGTGAGCCCGGAGATCGACTCGAAGATCGCGTCCACCGGGGATAGTTCCAGCCCCTCCGCCAGCGCCAGGGGCAGCGCACCGAAGGTGCCCAGTACCGTCCAGAACAGCGAGGTGATCAGGAAGCCGTCGCGGATGCGCAGCTCCTGCTGCACATCGCGCAGCGGCAGCCACATGAGCAGGCCGGAGAAAAAGGTGATACCAAAAGCGGAGAGAAAGCCGATGGCAGAGTGATCGTCGGCGAGCAGCGCGATCACCAGCGGCGGCACCATGGTCAGCGAGAACAGCATCAGCAGGATGCCGAGGACGCGCAGGGTGACAGCGAAATGCATGGGCTAGAAGAACCCGAAGCCCACGGCGAACAGTTTTTCCACCGCGCTGATCTTGCTCTTGTCGACCAGGAAGATGATCACATGGTCGTCGGTCTCGATCACCACGTCGCCGTGGGCGATGAGGACCTCATCTTTGCGCACGATGGCGCCGATGGTAACCCCGTCCGGCAGGTTGATCTCGTCCAGGCGCCGACCGACGACCCGCGATGAGTAGGGGTCGCCGTGGGCGGTGACCTCGATCGCCTCGGCGGCACCGCGGCGCAGGGAGTGCACGTTACCCACGTCGCCGCGGCGCACGTGGGTGAGCAGGCTGCCGATGGTGATCTGCTGCGGCGAGATGGCGATGTCGATCTCGTCGCCCACCAGCTCGGCGTAGGCGGGGTTGGCGATCAGCGTGATTACTTTCTTCGCCCCCATGCGCTTGGCCAGCATGGAGATCATGATGTTGGATTCGTCGTTGTTGGTCAGCGCGCAGAATACGTCGCAGGCCTCGATGTTTTCCTGCGACAGCAACTGCGGCTCCGAGGCACTGCCGTTGAGCACGATGGTGTGGCGCAAACGCTCCGACAGCAGCTTGCAGCGGTCGTAGGAGCGCTCGATCACTTTCACCCGGTACTTGTGCTCGATGCTCTGTGCCAGGGTCGCGCCGATGTTGCCGCCGCCGGCGATCATTACCCGCTTGTAGGGTTTGTCGACCTTGCGCAGCTCGGTCATTACCGCGCGGATATGCTCGCGTGCGGCGAGGAAGAACACCTCGTCGCCGGCCTCGACCACGGTGTCACCCTCGGGGATGATCGGCCGGTTCTGGCGGAAAATCGCAGCGACGCGGGTGTCCATGTTCTTCGGCATGTGGTTGCGGATCTCGCGCAACTCCTGGCCGACGATGAGGCCATCGTGGTAGGCGCGCACCGCGACCAGCTGCACGCGGCCGTCGGCGAAATCCAGCACCTGCAGGGCGCCGGGGTTCTCAATGAGTTGCTCGATACTGCGCGTGACCAGCTGTTCGGGACCGATGATCACATCCACGGGAATGTGCTCGCGCTTGAACAGCTGCTCCTGGTAGGCGAGGTAGCTGGGCGACCTGACACGGGAGATTTTGGTCGGCGTGTTGAACAGCGTCTGCGCCACCTGGCAGGCCATCATGTTGATCTCGTCGGAGTTGGTGACCGCGATCACCATGTCCGCGTCTTCTGCTCCGGCTTTATAAAGCGTACCGGGGTGCGAGGCGCCGCCGAGAACGGTGCCGATGTCCAGCCGGTCCTGCAGGGCGCGCAGCTTGTTGCTGTTGGTGTCGACGACGGTGATGTCGTTCTGCTCGTTGGCGAGGTGCTCGGCCAGGGTGCCGCCGACCTGACCCGCCCCGAGGATAATGATCTTCATGGCTCGCTGACCCGGCTAAGGTGGGGGAACGATAAATAAAAGCCCTTCACATTGTAAGCGCCGGTCCGGGCAATTGTGCACAATGCCGGCTCACTCCTTTTCCAGCAGGGCGTAATACAACCCGTCCGGGCCATCGGTGCGCGGCAGCAGCTGGCGACCGCACTCGGTTGTCTCGCCCCACGCCGCCGCGGGACGCAGCAGCCGGACATCGCCCTGGCGCGCAATAAATGCCGAGACCACGCCATCGTTTTCCGCGCGCAACACCGAACAGGTGGCGTAGAGCAGCTGGCCGCCCCGGCGCAACAGCGGCCACAGGCCATCGAGAATAGCGCCCTGCTGTCGTGCCAGGGCATCGATATCCTGCGCGCGACGCAGCAGCTTGATATCCGGGTGGCGGCGGATGACGCCGCTGCCGCTGCACGGGGCGTCCACCAGGATGCGATCGAAGGCTTGCGCGGTTATTTCTGCCGGTGGATGGCTGGCATCGCCGGCCACGCAGCGTGCGGAGACGCCCAGCCGTTCGAGGTTTTCTTCCACCATCGCGAGGCGTCCGGCGTCCGTGTCCATCGCCACCAGCTCGGCCAGAGCCGGCTGCAGTTCG
This sequence comes from Mangrovimicrobium sediminis, assembly GCF_004745945.1. Lineage (GTDB taxonomy): Bacteria > Pseudomonadota > Gammaproteobacteria > Pseudomonadales > Halieaceae > Mangrovimicrobium > Mangrovimicrobium sediminis. The sequence continues at coordinate 449,523 of NZ_SRLE01000009.1, forward strand.
AGGATGTGGCAGGTTTTGCCGCCGGGTGCGGCGCAGGCATCGAGGACGCGCTCGCCGGCCTGTACTTGCAGTAACAGTGCCGCCATCTGCGCCGCCTCGTCCTGCACGCTGGCGTCGCCGGCGGCGAACCCGGGCAGTTCGCCCACCGCCCTCGCCTGCGCCAGGTATACCGCCTGGGGCGAAAGTTCGCCCGGTCGCGCGGGCATGTCCGCTGCGTCCAGCCGCGCCAGGTAGTCCTCCCGGGTGCCGTGAGCGGCATTGATGCGCAGGGTCATCGGCGCCTGCTGGTTGTTGGCGGCGATGATGTCGAGAGCCTGGGCCGGCCAGTCGCGTTGCAGGTGGGTGAACAACCAGTCCGGGTGAGCGCAGCGCTGTGCCTCGGACAGGTTCGCCTCCAGTTGTTCGCGCTCGCGCTGGAACCGGCGCAGCACGGCGTTGCACAGGCCCTTCGCCCAGTGCTTTTTCAGCGCCCGGGTGGCGGCGACGGTCTCGTCAACCGCGGCGTGGGGGGGAATCCGGGTGTCCGCCAGCTGGTAGAGCCCGCACAGCAGCAGGCCGAGCACATCGTGGTCGCGCTCGCGCAGGGGCTTGTCCAGCAGCTGATCGAGAATACCCTGCAGGCGCGGCGCCAGGCGCAGGCTGCCGTAGCACAGCTGCTGCAGCAGGGCGCGATCCTGCGGGCCCACCGCGTCGAGCCCGGCGGGCAGCGCCTGGTTCAGCGAGCGGCCGTCGAGAACCTGCCCCAGGACGCGGGCCGCGACAGCGCGGGTATTCCGGGCCATCAGTCGGCCGCGGCCGGTATGTCGAAGCGGCGTCCCGCGGCGAACAGGTCTGCGCTGCCATTGAGGATCTGCGCCGCATCCAGCGGTTTGCCGCCGGGCAATTGCAGCCGGGTGAGCAGCAGCTGCCCCTCACCGGTGTTGACCAGGATGCCCTCGCGGGTGACCTGCAGGATGCTGCCCGCGGGCTCGGGTAGCGGCGCTGCGCCCGCGGGCAGCGCCTCCCAGACGCGGATGCGCTGCCCGTCGAGGTGGGTAAAGCACACCGGCACCGGGTTGAACGCGCGCACCCGGCGCTCCAGGGTTTGCGCGTCCTGCGACCAGTCCAGCTCCGCCTCGGCCTTGTCGATCTTGGCGGCGTAGCAGCTCGCCGCATCGTCCTGTACCGCGGCCCGCGCCTGGTGGCCGGGCAGGTCGGCGAGCACTTCGGCGAGCAGCGGCGGACCGAGGCGCGCCAGGCCTTGTTCGAGGTCAGCGGCGGTGGTTCTGGCGTCGATCGGGCAGCTGGCGGTGGCCAGCATGTCGCCGGTATCCAGTCCGGCGTCCATCTGCATGATGGTGATCCCGGTGCTGGCGTCGCCCGCCTCGATGGCGCGCTGGATGGGTGCGGCCCCGCGCCAGCGCGGCAGCAGCGAAGCGTGTACGTTGACACAGCCCAGGCGCGGCGCGTCGAGCACTGCCTGCGGCAGGATCAGGCCGTAGGCGACCACCACCAGCACATCAGCGCCGAACCCGGCAAGTTCCGCCTGGGCATCGGCATCGCGCAGGCTGCGCGGCTGCAGCACCGGCAGGCCGGCCTCCAGCGCCAGTTGCTTGACCGGGCTGGCCTGCAGCTTCTTGCCCCGTCCCGCGGGCCGGTCGGGCTGCGTATACACCGCCAGGAGTTGGTGCTCACTATCAATAAGTGGCTCCAGGTGAAGGGCCGCGAACGCCGGTGTGCCGGCAAAGATGAGTTTCAGGCCGGACATGGATCAGGCGCGGCGGCGCTGGGTCTTTTCCAGCTTCTTGCGGATGCGGGTGCGCTTGAGCGGCGTCAGGTAGTCGACGAACAGCTTGCCGTCGAGGTGGTCGATCTCGTGTTGCAGGCAGATCGCGGCGAGCCCGTCGAGTTCCTCGGTAAACGCTTCGCCGTCGCGACCCAGGGCGGCGACGCGCACCCGCCGGGGCCGGTTCACGGTCTCGTAGTAGCCCGGCACGGAGAGACAGCCCTCATCGTATTCGCCCAGCTCCGGGTCGAGGATCTCGACCTCGGGATTGATATACACCTGCGGCGCATCCTGGTCCTCGGACAGGTCCATGACCAGCAACCGCTGGTGTACGTCGACCTGGGTGGCCGCGAGGCCGATGCCCGGCGCCGCGTACATGGTCTCCAGCATGTCGTCGATCAGGGAGCGGGTGGCGTCGGTGACCTCCACCACGGGTTCCGCCACCGTGCGCAGGCGGGGATCGGGGAATTCGAGGATTTCGAGTATGGCCATCTCTTGGTCTCGGTCTCGCGGGGCCCCAGCGACAGGCTGGAGAAATAGTAACTTTTGGCTTGCCAGCGGGAAAACGCGGCAGCACACTTACGACTATTATACTGTCCGGGAATAAGGGGTGCCCAGTGGCGGGTTATCCGCCGGGTTGATGTCACGGACGGTGGCTGCACCGCTATTCCGGTGCCGCTACCACCGGTACCAGCTGTCGGGCAGCGCATAACAAGGCCACAGGGACGAAAACAATGAAAGCAAGGTCATTCTCGCTTGGGCTGCTGCTGGCGTCGCTGTTGTTCAGCGCCGGGCTGCACGCGGCTGTGGAGCTGAACGACAATGTGCCGGAAACCTATATCGTCAAGAAGGGCGACACCCTGTGGGGTATTTCCGGCATGTACCTCCAGGAGCCGTGGTTGTGGCCCGAGCTGTGGGACGTCAACCCGCAGATCGATAACCCCCACCTGATCTACCCCGGCGACGAACTGTACCTGGTCTGGGTCGATGGCCAGCCGCGCCTGCGCCTGCGTCGCGGCCGCGATGTCAAGCTGGAGCCGAGCATGCGGGTCACCCCGCTGGATCTGGCCATCCCGGTGATTCCGCTGGACCAGATCGAAGCCTTCCTGATGCGCCACCGGATTATCGGTGCGGACGAGATGAACGGTTCGGCCTACGTTGTGTCCGGCGCCCAGAAGCACCTGATCAGCGCCCCGGGCGACCACATCTTCGGCCGCGGGCCGTTCCCGGACGGCGAGCGCGCCTACGGTATCTATCGTCCCGGCGACGTCTACCGCGACCCGCTGACCGAGGAACTGCTCGGCTACCAGGCCAAGGACATCGGCAATGCCAAGCTGGTCACCTCCAACCGCGAACCGATCCCCGAGCTGGAAATCACTCGCGTCACCGAGGAAGTGCGCGTGGCGGACCGGCTGATCCCGCTCCCCGAGCGCGTAATTGATTCCACGTTCTACCCCAGTGCCCCGGCGACAACGCTGGAAGACGCCTATATGATTGCGGTGGATGGTGGCGTTACCCAGATCGGCAGCACCGATATCGTGGTGATCAACAAGGGCCTGCGTGACGGCCTGGTCATCGGCAACGTGCTGGCGGTCTACCAGGCCGGCGAACTGGTGCTGGACCAGGTGGCCGAAGAGAATGTCCGCCTGCCGGATGTCCGCGCCGGTATGGCCATGGTCTTCGAAGTCTACGAAAAAGCCAGCTACGCCCTCATCCTCAAGGCCAACCGGCCGCTCAAGGTGATGGACAAGGTCAAGAACCCCTGATCCCTCGCCGCTGACGGCGTCGCCCAGCCGGGAGACGCCGCCGGCAACCACACAAAACGAACCGACTGACCTGCCGTCAAGGATGATGCATGGAAACCGTCGATATGTGCCCGCCGGCGCTGCCGCCCGGCACGCAGTTGATACTTTCAACCGACCCCCGCTTCCCCCCGCTGCTCAACGCTATTCCCGACCCGCCCGCGCGGTTGTACCTGCACGGCGACGCTGACCTGCTCGCCAGGCCGCAACTGGCGATAGTCGGTGCGCGCCGCGCCTCTGCAGCTGGCCTGCAGGCGGCCGCGGAACTCGCCCGGGCCGCGGTGGATGCCGGTCTGTGCGTGTGCAGCGGTATGGCGCAGGGGGTGGACGGTGCCGCGCACCGGGCGGCGCTGGAGGCCGGTGGTCCAACGGTGGCGGTGATGGGTACGGGGATCGACATCCACTACCCAAAGGCCAACGGCGCGCTGGCCAGGCAGATTATCGAGCGCGGTTGCCTGGTGACCGAATACCCGCCGGCCTCGGCGCCGGAACCCTGGCGCTTTCCCCGGCGCAACCGCATTATCAGCGGCCTTTCCCTGGGCGTCGTCGTGGTTGAAGCGGCCCTGCGCAGCGGCTCGCTGATCACCGCCAGTGCCGCCGTCGAGCAGGGCCGCGAGGTCTTCGCCCTGCCCTGGTCCAACGCCCATGCCGGCGGGTCCGGCTGCCTGCGCCTGTTGCGCGACGGGGCCAAGATGGTCCAGGGCATCGACGATATCCTGGAAGAACTGGACAGTCTGTACCGCGCCCAGCGGGCGCTCACGCCGAGCCCGGTCGAGGAGTCCGAGACAGCGGACGGCGATGCGCCAGCCCTGCTCACCCTGCTCGGCGACGACGAGATTCCGGCGGATACGCTGGCCGGGCTCACGGGGCGGCCGGTGGCGGAGGTAATGGCAGAACTTACCGCCCTCGAGCTGGCCGGGCAGGTAAGGCGCGGCGCACAAGGCTATCGCCGGGAGCCAGATGGTCGTATAACCTTGCCAAGCCGGCACCGCTTCGGTTAAATTTCGCGCCCTTTCCCGGGGCGCTCGTTGCGTGGCTGATTTGGGACTAAGTCCCTGTAATTGGTGCGGTTTTGGCCGGCCCCGGATATACCGGCGCGCAGCCCCGAGCGGGGCAGACGCGAACCCTCGAAGGGTCGCTGCCAGCGCCTGAATCGCGGCCGAGGAGGCCGCCAGGGCGCACACTGCCCGCAACCTGTGGAGCGAAGCTATGAGCAAACCCTTTGTCGCGATTGTCATGGGCTCGGATTCCGACCTGCCGGTGATGGAGGCCTGTTTCGGTGTCCTGCGGGACTTCGGTATTCCCTTCGAGGCCCGCATCACCTCGGCCCACCGCACCCCGGAAGTCACCAAGGCCTTCGTGAAGGACGCCGACGAGCGCGGTTGCGCGGTGTTCATCGCCGCCGCGGGCATGGCGGCCCACCTGGCCGGGGCCGTATCTGCCACCACCGTCAAGCCGGTGATTGGCGTGCCCATGAACGCTTCCCTGGATGGCCTGGACGCCCTGTTGTCCACGGTGCAGATGCCCGCTGGTATCCCGGTGGCCTCAGTGGCGATCGGCAAGGCCGGCGCCAAGAATGCGGCCTACCTGGCGGCGCAGATCCTGGCCACCGCCGACGCCGAGCTGGGTGCGCGCCTGCGCGATGAGCGCGCGGCCAACGCCGCTGCCATCGCCGAGAAGGACGCCGCCCTGCAGGCTTCGCTGAAGGCTTGAACCAGGCGCCACCGCTGTCGCCGCTGCGGTTGGCGACAGCCCTGCAGGCCCTCGCCGCCGGGGACGTCATCGCCTGCCCCACCGAGGCGGTTTGGGGTCTGTCCTGCGACCCCTTCTCCGCCGCCGCGGTGGAGCAGCTGCTGCAGCTGAAACAGCGGCCGGTAGAAAAGGGGCTGATCCTGGTCGCGGCGGACGAGGCGCAGTTGGCCTTCCTGCTCGAGGACCTCAGTAGCGCCCAGCGCGCGACGCTGTCGCTGAGCTGGCCGGGTCCGAATACCTGGCTGGTGCCCCATCACGGGCGCGTGCCGCCCTGGGTGCACGGCGATTTCGATACGGTGGCCGTGCGCGTCAGTGCCCATCCCACGGTGCGCGCCCTGTGCCGGGCCTGGGGCGGGCCGCTGGTGTCGACGTCCGCCAACCCGGCCGGCGCGCAGCCGCCGCGGCACGCCTTCCAGGTGCGCCGCTACTTCGGCGACCTGCTCGCCGACATCCTCCCCGGTGCAGTGGGCGCCTCCGCCCGGCCCAGCCAGATTCGCGATCTCGCCAGCGGCGAACTGGTGCGCGCCTGAATCGCGCCACTGCCTGTTGATCGACCGCGCGGGTGCGTATAATGCTCGCGCCGCTGCTGAAGGACGCGTTACATGCAGATCGAAGAGGTCAAGGCCTACCTGCTCTCCCTCCAGGACCGCATCTGCGCCGCCCTGTCCGAAGAGGACGGCGACGCAGTGTTCCGCACCGATGAATGGCAGCGCGCGGAAGGCGGCGGCGGGCGCTCCCGGGTGCTTGCCGAGGGCGCCGTCTTTGAAAAGGCCGGCGTCAACTTTTCGCACGTCATGGGCAGCAACCTGCCGCCCTCGGCCAGCGCCTCGCGCCCGGAACTCGCCGGGCGCAGCTACCAGGCGATGGGCGTTTCCCTGGTCATCCACCCGCGCAACCCCCACGTGCCCACCTCGCATGCCAACGTGCGCATGTTCGTCGCCGAAAAACCCGGGGCGGAACCGATCTGGTGGTTCGGCGGTGGCTATGACCTGACCCCCTACTACGGCAACCGCGAGGACTGCATCGCCTGGCACCGCGTGGCGGAGCAGGCCTGCGCGCCCTTCGGCGCCGACGTCTACCCGCGCTACAAGCGCTGGTGCGACGAGTACTTCTACCTGCGCCACCGCGATGAACCGCGCGGCGTCGGCGGCCTGTTCTTCGACGACCTCAACGAGTGGGACTTCGATACCTGTTTCGCCTTTATGCGCGCGGTGGGCGATTCCTACATCGAGGCCTATCGCCCGATCGTCGCGCGGCGCAAGGACCAGCCCTGGAGCGAGGCCGAGCGCCAGTTCCAGCTCTACCGGCGCGGGCGCTACGTGGAGTTCAACCTGGTGTACGACCGCGGCACCCTGTTCGGCCTGCAGTCCGACGGGCGCACCGAGGCCATCCTCATGTCGCTGCCGCCGCTGGTGCGCTGGGAGTACGATTACCAGCCGCAACCGGGCAGTGCGGAGGCCGGGCTGACCGACTACTACCTGCAGGGACGGGACTGGCTGGCGGAGGAACAGGCGTGAGTGACAAATACGCGGTATTCGGCAACCCGATCAAGCACAGCAAGTCGCCAGCGATCCACGCGGCCTTCGCCGCCCAGTGCGGGCAGCAGATCCAGTACCGCGCGGTGCGCGTCGATGAGGGGGATTTCACCCGCGCCGCGCGCGAATTTTTCTCCACCGGCGGCGCCGGGCTCAACGTCACCGTTCCGTTCAAGGAAGAGGCCTTCCGCTTTGCCGACCGGCTCAGCGAACGCGCCCGGCGCGCCGGGGCGGTTAATACCCTGTCGCGTGCTGCGGACGGGCAGGTCGAGGGCGACAACACCGACGGCATCGGCCTGGTGCGCGACATGGTGGCCAACCTCGGCTGGGTCATCCAGGGCCAGCGGGTGCTGATCATCGGCGCCGGCGGCGCGGTGCGCGGCGTGCTCGAGCCGCTGCTGCGCGAACAGCCGCGCGAGGTGTTCATCGTCAATCGCACCCCCCAGCGCGCCGAACAACTGGCGCAGGAATTCGCCGATTGCGGCGCGCTCGCCGGCGGCGGCTACGATGCCCTGGGCGAGCGCCAGTTCGACCTGGTGATCAACGCCAGCAGCGCCGGCCTGGCCGGTGAGATGCCGGACCTGCCCAGCGCATTGCTGACCGAGCGCAGTTGCTGCTATGACATGATCTACGGAGCGGAGCCCACCCCGTTCATGCGCTGGGCCGCTCACCATGCCGCCTGGGCGGTGTCGGACGGACTCGGCATGCTGGTGGAGCAGGCGGCGCAATCGTTCTACATCTGGCGCGGTGTGCGCCCGGCGACACAGGCGGTGATCGGCGAAATCCGCGAGGCGATGCTCGCCGCCTAGTCCTGCTGTGTTCCCTCCAGCATCGCCAGGTGCTGGTCCTTGAGCTTCACGTAGTTGTTGGCGCTGTAGACGAAGTAGTCCATCTCCCCAGGCGTCAGCGCGCGCTTTTCCCGCGCCGGGCTGCCGGCATAGAGGAAACCGCTGCGCAGGGTCTTGCCGGGGGTGACCAGTGCGCCGGCGGCGATCACCACGTCGCTTTCTATGACCGCCCCGTCCATGACAATCGCGCCCATGCCCACCAGCACGCGATCGCCGACCTCGCAGCCGTGCAGCACCGCCGCGTGGCCCACGGTGACATCCTCGCCGATGGTCAGCGGGTAGCCGTCGGGGTTGTAGGGGCCGGCGTGGGTGATATGCAGCACGCAGCTGTCCTGGATGGAAGTGCGTGCACCGACGCGGATGCGGTGCATGTCGCCGCGAATCGACACCTGCGGCCACACCGAGACGTCGTCGCCCAGGGTGACATCGCCGATCACCACTGCACTTGGGTCTATGAGCACACGCTCGCCGAGAACCGGCGTGGTGCCGTGGAAAGTGCGCAGGCTGTTGGCGGTGTAGTGACGCATGGCGGGTTCTTCGCGGTCCGGGAAAGGCTGGTACAATAGCCAACCTGCCATTGACTGACTACCCCGTCGCCGGGTCGCCCGCCATGTCCACACCCTCACATAATCGCCGCTTTATCGCCGGCGCCGTGTGTCCCCGCTGCGGGGCCATGGATCGTATCGTCGTGGATATGCAGACCGAACGCCGCGAGTGCATCGCCTGTGACTTCAGCGAAGAGCGGCCGCGGGATAATGCCGGCCAGGAACTGCCCACCCGTGTCACCCGCGCCGCGGCGCGGGCGCCTGCTCGACCCGGAACCGGACCCGAAAAAAAAGCCCGACTAGCCGCGATCCAGCCGCAGGCGCACGCGCAGCGGCCCGCGCCCGAAGGTATCGCTGGAGATGCGCGCCACCGAGGCCTGCTCCACCCCCGGCAGCGCCCTCACCCGCTCCCACACGTAATCGCGCGCCAGTAACTGGGATGCGGTGATCTGCACCAGGTGCTCCAGCCGGGTGGCGAACTCGTCGCCCACCAGGTAGTGCACGATCAGGTTGGCCTCGGTCATGTCCACCGGCAGCAGCGGACGCCTGAGTTCCCGCTGGTGATGGTCGTTGACCTCCTCGAGCAGCCGGTGCGAGAGGTAGGCCTCGTCGAGCATGGCCTCGAGACCCTCGTCCGAGGGCAGCACCGGGGGCGGGTGCAGGATGTAATCCTCGGCGAGTTCGAGAAACGGCACGGTGTAGTCGTGGAAACCAAAGCGCTTGCTCACCGCGCGGACCAGGTTGAGGCTGCCGGGCACGCTGCGCACGTAATCGATGACGAAGCACATCAAGGTGCCCACGGGGTCTATGTCGGGAAGCTCCAGGCGGGCGCGAAGACACGGCAGTTGTTCCGCCAGTTTCTGGCGAAAACTCCCCGTTCGCTCCTCGTGGGCGAGCGCCGACTGAATCGTTTCCCGTATCGCGTTGATGGGCATGGGACCATCCGCGGGCAGAAGGAAATAGCTTCAGGCTAGTACATAATCACCCGATTTCTACAGGGATTTTCATCGCAACCAGCCAGCTTTGTGATTCAGGTCTCGGTAACACAGGTACAGGGTGATACCGCGGGCGAGGTTGAAGGCGGCGAAGGACAACCACAGACCGTGGTTGCCCAGCCCCTGGGTGAAGTACCACAGCGGCAGGAAGACTCCCAGCAGGCTGAGCAGCATAGTGCTCATCATGTAGCGCGTTTCGCTGGCGCCGACGAACACGCCGTCGAGCAGGTAGGCCGGCGCGGCGAGCAGCGGCAGCACCACCAGCCAGGGGTAGTAAGTGCGCATCAGGGCGCGGATGTTCTCGAGGTCGGTGAGCAGCGTGATCATCGGCGCGCTGGCCGCGAGCAGACCGACGCTGACCACCGCGGCAGTGATAGCGGACCACAGCGCACAGCGATGCACCGCGCGATAGAAGCCGGGCAGGTCGCGGGCGCCCAGGCGCTGGCCGGACAAGCCCTCCGCGGCGAAGGCGAAACCGTCGAGGCCGTAGGCGGCGACCATCATCAGGTGCACCAGCAAGGTATTGGCGGCTACCACTTCGCTGCCCAGGTTTTCGCCCTGGGCGACGAAGAAGGCAAACGCAAACAGCAGGCACACCGTGCGCACGAACAGGTGCCGATTGCTGCGCAGCAGGGCGCGGTAGGCTCGCCAGTCGAGGAGTTTGCGGCGCAGCTCCTCGATGGGGTCGCGCGGCAGCTTATGGCGGGCGCTGGCCAGCGCCACCGCGCAGCCCAGGTACTCGGCGATCACCGTGGCCCAGGCGGCGCCGTCGCTGCGCAGGTCCAGGCCCATCACCAGCAGGAAATCCAGGGCGATATTCGCCAGGTTGGTGACGATGACCACCAGCATGGGCCAGCGCGTGTCCTGGCGGCCGATGAACCAGCCGAGCACGGTGTAGGTCACCAGTACCGCCGGTGCGCTGTAGATGCGAATGTGGGCGTAGGACGCGGCCAGCGGGTAAAGGTCCGGTGCCGGTGCCATCAGGTAGAGCCCGAGGCCGATCAGCGGTTCGCGCAGGGAAAATACCGTCGCGGCGATGAGCAGGGCCAGCGCCGAGGAGCGCAACAGCACCAGGGTTGCCCGGTCGTGGCGCCCTGCTCCCTCGGCGCGCGCCACCAGGCCTGTGGTCCCCATGCGCAGGAAACTGAAGCCCCAGTAGAGGAAGGTCAGCAGGGCCGCACCCACCGCCACCGCGGCCAGATAGCGGCTGTTGCCCAGGTGACCGAGGATTGCCGAATCCACCAGGCCGAGCAGCGGAACGGAAATATTGGCGAGGATGGCCGGCCAGGCGATGCCCCATATTTTGCGGTCGAGGCGCGACAGGGGTTCCATATCTTCCATTGTCACGGGATTTGCACGCTCCGCGGGCGCACCAAGCTGGTGCGGGGACCCCAGGGGGCCCGGTAATTGTTTGGGAAATACGCGTCGGAGCGGTTATACTTCCGGCGTTTTGCCGCTGCGGCATATTGTCGCATCTTGGGTAAAACCAAGTCAGCTGGTAATCCATACCCTGTCTTCATTCGACTGTCCCCAGCTGAGGATGGTCACCCGTGATTCAGGGGGGTTCACGACACGGCCGTGGCGCAATGCCAGCCAGTTGTGGGGTAGAAAAACTATTATTCAAAAACATGGAGAACACGGGAAATGTGTCTTGAAGCGAAGCGGTTAGTGAAGCTCGCGCTCGGTCCTGTGCTGATGCTTTGGGGTGGAGCCGCCCTGGGTTACGGCGGCATGAACGAGTTGAACATGGGCCCAGGCGCCACGGAAGTGGGCAAGGAGATCTACGATCTCCACATGATCATCCTGGGCATCTGTACGGTGATCGGTATCGGTGTGTTCGGGGTGATGTTCTACTCCATCTACAAACACCGCAAATCCAAGGGCGCAGTCGCCGCGCATTTCCACGAGAACACCACCGTGGAAATTATCTGGACCGTCATTCCCTTTATCATCCTGGTGGGCATGGCAGTGCCTGCCACGTCGACGCTGCTGAATATCTACGACAACGACGACGCCGACCTCGACGTGGTGGTTACTGGCTACCAGTGGAAATGGAAGTACGAGTACCTCAACGAGAACGGCGAGAACGTGGTGTTCTTCAGCAACCTGCGCACCCCGCAGAGCGAAATCTACAACACCGCAGACAAGGGCGAGCACTACCTGCTGGAAGTGGACGAGCCCCTGGTGCTGCCCGCCGACAAGAAAGTGCGCTTCCTGGTCACCGCCAACGACGTGATTCACTCCTGGTGGGTACCCGAGCTGTCCGTGAAGAAAGATGCCATCCCCGGTTTCATCAACGAGGCCTGGACCCGCACCTCCAAGGAGGGCATCTACCGCGGCCAGTGTGCCGAGCTGTGCGGCAAGGACCACGGCTTCATGCCGATCGT